>NZ_CP108580.1:2827500-4577500 GCF_045039895.1 Streptomyces sp. NBC_01190 | reverse complement strand
CGACGCCGTGGGCGCGCAGGACCGCCCGGGGCTCGCAAGACCAGGTGGGGTGAGTGGTGAGTACCGAGATGGGCGCGGCTCTGCGCCGGATTCAGTTGGGAAGCGCGCTGAGCGCGTTCGGCAACGGCTTCACCGTGCCCTTCACCTTTGTCTATGTGGCTCAGGTGCGCGGACTGGGGGCGGGCACGGCGGGTGTGGTGCTGGCGATGTTCGCCGTGGCCGCGCTGGTGGTGCTGCCCTTCACCGGCCGGGCGATCGACCGGCGTGGGCCCGTCCCGGTGACCGTGCTCGGCACGGTGCTGGCCGCCTCGGGTTCGCTGGGTCTTGGTCTCTCCGGGAGTGAGCCGGTGGTGATAGCCGCGGCCGGCGCGCTGGGCGCCGGGGTCGCGGTGGTGCAGCCCGCGCTCGCCACGATGACCGTCTGGTGCTCGACCAGCGCGACCCGGTCCCGCGCCTTCGCCTCGCAGTTCTTCCTCAACAACCTGGGGCTCGGTGTCGGTGGGCTGATCGGCGGGCTGATCGTGGACACCGCGGACCCCGCCTCGTTCGTCCGGCTCTTCGCCATAGAGGCGACGATGTTCCTGGTGCTGGGCGCGATGATCGCGCGGGTGCGGTTGCCGTACGCGCCACGGATCGACGCGTCGGGCGGGTCGCGCCGCGCGGCGTCGGGCGGCTGGCGGTCGCTGGTCAGGGACCGGGCCATGGTGATGGTGTGCGTGCTCGGCTTCGTGATGTTCTTCGCCTGCTACGGGCAGTTCGAGTCCGGCCTTTCGGCCTTCGCGGTGGAGGTCACCCGGATATCCCCGGCCACGCTGGGCATCGCGCTCGCCGCCAATACGGCGGTGATCGTGCTGGCGCAGTTCGTGGTGCTGCGGCTGGTGGAGCGGCGGCGGCGCAGCCGGGTGATCGCGGCGGTCGGCCTGGTGTGGGCGGTGGCCTGGCTGATGGCCGGGGCGTCCGGCCTGGTGCACGCCCACCACGCGGTGGCGGTGGCGGCGATCATCTCGACGTACGCGATCTTCGGTCTCGGTGAGGCGATGCTGTCGCCGACGGTCTCCCCGCTGGTGGCCGATCTGGCACCGGCCCGCATGGTGGGCCAGTACAACTCGGCGTTCGCGCTGGTGAAGCAGTTGGCGCTGGCGCTGGGTCCGGCGGTCGGCGGTCTGATAGCCGGCGCGGGTGCCTATGGCGTGTACATCCTGCTGCTGGTGGCGAGCTCGCTGGCGATCTCGGTGACCGCGCTGCGGATGGGCCGCCGGCTCACCCCGGCGCAGGAGATCCCGTTGCGGCACACCCGGGTGGTGGCGCAGTCCACGCCGAAGGCTCTGGCAAGCGAGACCTCACCGGTGTGACCCACCGCCGCCCCGCCCCGCCCGACGCCCATTGCCCCGCCCTGATCCACCTGTCCACCGGGACCGCCCGGACCAGCGTGGCCAGTGCGAACGGCGGCGTGTTCGAAGGTGACCCCCTCCGCGCGGCCCGGTCCGCCAGGACCGCCGTGAACCAACTCCGCCGGCTCTCCCGGACCAGCACGGCCGGCTCGGCGGGGCCACACCGCACTGCCCGATCCGGCAGGACCGCCGTGAACCACCTCCGCCCGCGCTGCCGGGACCGGGGGCGGCCGGTGGGAAGGGGTCGGGGCCGGCCACGGCCGCGCCGGCTAGTCCGGTAGGGCGAACTCGCACCAGACGGCCTTGCCGCCGCCCGGGGTGCGGCGGGAGCCCCAGGCCGAGGCGATGGTGGCGACGATCGAGATGCCGCGGCCCGCTTCGTCGGCCGGTTCGGCACGGCGGCGGCGCGGCAGATGGTCGTCGCCGTCGGTGACCTCGATGATCAGCCGTCGGTCGGTGCGGCGCATCCGCAGCCGCATCGGCGGGGTGCCGTGCTTGAGCGAGTTGGCGATGAGTTCGCTGGCGGCGAGGACCCCGAGTTCGGTGAGTTCGAGGGAGAAGCGCCAGGAGGCGAGCACCCCGGTGGCGAAGGCGCGGGCGCGCGGCGCCGCTTCCACGCCGCCGAGCAGTTCCAGGGACGCGTTGCGGAAGAGTTCGGCGTCGGTGCCGGTGTGGTCCGGGTACTGGAGGACCAGCACGGCCACGTCGTCATCGTGCTCCGAGGTCACGCCGAGGGCCCGCATCAGGCGGTCGCAGATCACCTGGGGCGACCCGGTGGCTCCGGCCAGCGCTCGGGTGAGGGCGGCGACACCTTCGTCGATGTCCTCGTCGCGGCGCTCGATGAGCCCGTCGGTGTAGAGGACCGCGGTGCAGCCGGGCCCGAGCGGGATGCTGCCCGAGGTGTGGATCCAGCCGCCGGTGCCCAGCGGTGGGCCGGTCGGTTCGTCGGCCCGTCGGACGGTGCCGTCGGGGTCACGGATCAGGATCGGCGGATGCCCGGCGCTGGCGTAGGAGAGCCGGCCCTCGCTGGGGTCGTGGACGGCGTAGACACAGGTGGCGATCTGGGTGGCGTCAATCTCGGAGGCGAGCCCGTCAAGGAGCTGGATGACCTCGTGCGGGGGCAGGTCGAGCCGGGCGTAGGCGCGTACCGCGGTGCGGAGCTGGCCCATCACGGCGGCGGCCCGCACCCCGCGGCCCATCACATCGCCGATGACCACGGCGGTGCGGCCGGCGCCGAGGGTGATGACGTCGTACCAGTCGCCGCCGACCGCCGCGTCGGTGCCGCCAGGCTGGTAGGTGGCGGCGACCCGGAGGTCGTCCGGCTGTTCGAGCTGCTGCGGGAGCAGGCTGCGCTGAAGGGTGACGGCCGTCTCGTGGAGGCGGCGTTCGCTCTCCCGCAGCCGTTCGGCGGACTGCACCTGGTCGGTGACGTCGGCGGCGAAGACCAGGACGCCGCGGCGCTCGGGGTCGGGGTCGTCTCCCTGGACCGGGGTGCAGGTGAAGGTGAAGTAACCCTGACGAGTGAGGGCGGAGTCCTCCGACCAGGTGACCTTGCGGGCCTTGACGGTGCGCGGTTTGCCGCTGCGGTGGACCTGGTCCATGAGCGGCAGCAGACCGAGTTCGTCGAGTTCCGGCAGTGCTTCGCGGGCCGGGGCGCCGGTGTCGCGGGCACCGAAGACCGCGGTGTAGGCGTCGTTGACGAAGCCCACCCGGTGGCTGGGCCCGTAGGTGACCGCGATCAGGGCCGGCAGCAGGCGCAGCACGCCGCGGACGGAGGGCTCGCGGCCAGGTGTGAGCGGGGTCTGACCCGGGTGGAGGGCGGGTGGCAGACCGGTGCCGCCGATGGCGATACCGGAGGTGGTCGCCGCGGCCGGGGCGGCCACATCGCCGGCCTTACCGCGTGCCGCGGGCACGGCACCGCGTCGCTGTGTTCCGGGGAGCCGGGCGCTCCAACGCGTAAGGTTCAAACGTCCGATTCCTCGTATGGGGCACTGTTCTCCAGTGCTGGTGCACGCGTGGTCACCCGCCCAGTGTGGCCGACCGGCGGCCCTGGGGGGAATCGTGGGGCGCCGGGCGCGGTCAGGGCGCGTCGGGTTTACGCCCCGCACCGGCCGCGAGTTCGAATTCGGCGCGCGGGTGTTCCAGTGAGCCGAGGGAGACGATCTCCCGCTTGAAGAGCCCGGCCAGCACCCATTCGGCGAGCACCTTGGCCTTGCGGTTGACGGTGGGCACCCGGCTGAGGTGGTAGGCGCGGTGGATCAGCCAGGCCGGATAGCCCTTGAGCTTGCGGCCGTAGAGGAAGGCGACGCCTTCGTGCAGACCGAGGGAAGCGACGGAGCCGACGTACTTGTGCCGGTACTCGGTGGGTTCGTGGCCTCTGAGCCGGGCGAGCACGTTGTCGGCGAGGACCTTGGCCTGGCGCACGGCGTGCTGGGCGTTGGGCGCGCAGTCGGTGCCGGGCCGCTCGGCGGTGAGGTCGGGGACGGCTGCCGCGTCGCCGGCCGCCCAGACATTGTCCGTACCGGAGACCTCAAGGGTGGCCGCCGCCCGCAGCCGGCCGCGTTCGTCCAGCGGCAGCCCGGCGGCGGCCAGGATCGGCGCCGGTTTGACGCCCGCGGTCCACACCAGCGTCCTGGTGGGCAGCCGGGAGCCGTCGGAGAGCACGGCGGTCCGGTGCTCGCAGGACTCCAGCCGGGTGTCGAGCCGGATGTCGATGTTGCGGCCGCGCAGCTCCCGGACGGCGTACTTGCCCAGCGCGTCGCCGACCTCGGGCAGGATGCGTCCGGTGGCCTCCACCAGGACCCATTTCAGGTCGTCCGCACTGATGTTGTGGTAGTGGCGCACCGCGAAACGGGCCATGTTCTCCAGTTCGGCGAGTGCCTCCACCCCCGCGTAACCACCGCCGACGAAGACGAAGGTGAGAGCCGCCTCGCGAACGGCCCCGTCCCGGGTGGAGGAGGCGATGTCGAGCTGTTCCAGGACGTGGTTGCGGAGCCCGATGGCCTCTTCGACGGTTTTGAAGCCGATGCCGTTTTCGGCGAGGCCCGGGATCGGCAGGGTGCGGGAGACCGAGCCGGGGGCGAGGACGAGGTGGTCGTAGGAGACGTGCCACGGTTCGCCGCCCACCTCCGCGATCGCCGGGGTGACCACGCTGACGGTTCGGGCCGCCGGGTCGATGGCGGTCGCCTCACCCGCCACGATGCGGCACTTGTTGAGCACCCGTCGCAGCGGCACCACCACATGGCGCGGTGAGATGTTGCCGGCCGCGGCTTCCGGGAGAAACGGCTGGTAGGTCATGTAGGACTGCGGTTCGACGACCACGATCTCGGCTTCGCCCTGCCGCATCTTCCGCTGCAACCGCAGCGCGGCGTACATCCCGACGTAGCCACCGCCGACGACGAGAATGCGCGGGATGTCTGCTGTGGCCAATGCTGCCGACTCCGTCATTGCTCCATGAGGCAATGGACCCGCGTCGTTTGTCCACAGGACGGACAGGACCTTTGCGGGAAATCCCCCGGCAAGTTACCGCGCGTGGCCGCCCATCATCGGGCAAAGGGCGCAGGGCGACCGCGGTTGGGCCCGAGGTCGGGCGGATCGCGGCGGCCCCGCGGTGCCATCGCGGTGCCAACACGGTGCCGTCCCAGGCCCGCTACGGCCGTGCGCCGGGGCGCCGCCGGTCCCTTCCTGCTCGTTCCGTTCATGCCCCCCACGCCCCACGAGTACGGCTCCGTCCCCGACGCCCTCTTCTTTCTCGACGCACGCTCAACTATGTTTGTATCTCGTAGTACTGCGCGGTATGCGCAGGGATCTTGGTTAAGGGTGGGGAGTCTCCGGGGGGAGACATGAGAATTTTCCGGGGGATACGCATATGCACATTCAGGACTCTCGCCGCGCCTCGGCAACCGGCTCCGGCAGCCGTCGTGGAGTAAACGGACCGGCGCCCCTGCGCGTCGACGCACAGCGCAATCTGGAACACGTACTGCGGGCCGCCCGCGAGGTGTTCGGCGAGCTCGGCTACGGAGCGCCCATGGAGGACGTGGCCCGGCGCGCCCGGGTCGGCGTCGGCACCGTCTACCGCCGCTTCCCCAGCAAGGACGTACTGGTCAGGCGGATCGCGGAGGAAGAGACCGCGCGACTGACCGAGCAGGCGCGGACCGCGCTCGGACAGGAGAACGAGGCGTGGTCCGCGCTCGCCCGCTTCCTGCGCACCTCGGCGGCGTCCGGCGCGGGCCGGCTGCTGCCCCCGCAAGTGCTGCGGGTGCGGACGGTGGTCGGCGATCCCGGCGCCGCCGAGGAGGCGCGGGTGCCGCAACAGCGCGCCAGGCCCGTACCGACCGGCGAGCAGGCGCTTGGCCCGGTGGCGGACTACGCAGAGGAGTTGGCGGTCGGCGGCCGGTCGGCTCACGAAGAAGTGAACCAACGACAAGCACGACAAGCACGAGACGTAGAAGACGGAGGCGAAGAAGCGGGCGAAGAAGCGGGACCGGTGGAAGAGGTGGAAGAGGTGGAAGAGGTGGAAGAGGTAGGGGTGCGGACGCTGCTCGATGTCGTCGGCCAGCTCGTGGACCGGGCCCGCGAGGCCGGCGAGTTGCGCGGTGACGTGTCGGTGGCGGACGTCCTGCTGGTCATCGCGACGGCCGCGCCGACGCTGCCCGATCCGGCCGAGCACGCGGCGGCCTCATCCCGGCTCCTGGACATCCTGCTGGAGGGACTCCGTTCCCGCCCCGGCGAGCGGCTGGCGTCCTGGACGTCTGCCCCGGCCTCGCCATCATCGCCGTCATAGCCGCGTTAGCCATTGCCTCCTCGTCGCTTCTCCGGCGGTTGCCTGGCGCCTGGGAAATCGATCGGGTGAATATGACGGATTGACTGGCCAAAGCCCCACGGATGAGTGGTTCCTGTGGATGGCGTGCCGCCGGGCCCCTTTCCTGTGCCACGCTTGCGCCGTGGATGAGGGAAACGGGGAATCCGGCGCCGCCGCGGCCGACGCGGAGACCGGCCAAGGGTTGTCCTCGCGCAGGGTGCCGGGGCAGCGCGACGGGATCGCCCGAGCGGAATCCGTGGCTTCGGAAAAGGTCCGCCCGAAGCCGTCCCGCTCGGCGGCGGACGGACCGCGAGCCGCTCGTCCCGAGGCGGCCCGTCCCGGGCGCGGCGAGGTGCCGGCGCAGGCCAAGGAATCCGGGCAGGCCAAGGGCGCGGCAGCCGCACCGGTGACGGCACCCGCGGAAGAGCCCGCACCGGAGCCCGCGACGGCGGCCGCACCCGCGCCCGTACGAGAATCGGCGCCCACGACCGAGCCGGCGCCGTCCGCGTCGGTGCGTGGCGCCGCACCCGCTGACGAGGATGTGTTCGCGGCGGGCCACCCGGCGCCCCGCGCCGACGACCAGACCGGCCTGTCCGACGCCGAGCTGCTGGCCCGGGTGCGCGGTGGCCAGGACAGCGCGTACGAGGAGCTGTACCGGCGGCATGTCGAAGCGGTTCGCCGCTACGCCCGCACGTGCTGCCGGGACGCGCACACCGCGGAGGACCTGAGCGGCGAGGTCTTCGCCCGTACGCTCCAGGCGATCCGGGGCGGCAGCGGCCCGGAGAGCGCGGTCCGCGCCTATCTGCTCACCACCGTCCGCCGGGTCGCCGCCACCTGGGGCAACACCGCCAAGCGCGAGCACCTCGTCGAGGACTTCGCGGTGTTCTCGGTCTCGGCGGCGGGCTCCGCCGCCGCTGAGGCGTCCGCCGAGCCGGCCGCGGACGTACGGGCGATGCACGAGGCCGAACGCTCCCTGGCGATCCGGGCGTTCCGTACCCTGCCCGAGCGCTGGCAGACCGTGCTGTGGCACACCGCGGTGGAGGAGGAGTCGCCCAGCGAGATCGCCCCGCTGCTCGGTCTGACCCCCAACGCCACGGCCGTGCTGGCCCACCGGGCCCGGGAGGGGCTGCGCCAGGCGTATTTGCAGGCCCACGTCAGCTCCGCGCTCACCGCGCAGGGCGAGTGCGCGCGTTACGCCGACCGGCTCGGCGCGCACGCCAGGGGAGGCCTGCGGACCCGCGCGGACCGGGCGCTGAACCAGCATCTCAAGGAGTGCGTCCGCTGCTCGGCGGCCTCGGTGGAACTGGCCGACCTCAACTCGGCGCTGAAGGGCCTGCTGCCGGTCGCGTACATCGGCTGGTTCGCCGTCGCTTACGCCACGAAGGCCGGCGTGGTGGTGGCCGGCGGGGCGGCCGTGGCGGGCGCCGCCGGTGGTGTCGCGGCGGGGACGGCCGCGACCGCCGGAACGAGCGGCGGGGCGGGCGCGGGCGCCGCGAGCGGAGGAGCCGCCGCGGAAGGTCTGGGCGCACCCGCGAAGGTGGGGATCCTCGCGGCCCTGGTGGCCGCGGTCGCCGGCACCGCAGTGGCCCTGGCCATCGCCGGGGGCGACGGAAAGCCGCACCCCGAGCCGGTGGCGGCCAGGCCGCCCGTCACCGCGCCGGCCGCGCCGCTGCCGCCGTCCGCCGGGACGCCTCCCGGGCCCGGACATCCCGCCGGTCCGGCGTCCCCGAAGGCGCCGCCTCGGCTTCCCCTACCGGCGGTTCCTGGCGCGCCGGGCAGGCCGCCTCAGGCCCCTGAGACGGGCCCAGCCGGAGCATCGATCCCAGCGCCGGCGGCCGGAGTGGTCCCGACGCCTTCCGCGCCACCCACGGCAGGCGTGACGCCCACTCCCCCGCAGGTCACCCCGACCACGGCCGCGCCGCCGGCCTCAACTCCCGCCAGCACACCGCCGACGACACCGCCACCGCCGCCCCCGCCGCCGGTCGTCTACCGGGTCAACGCCTTGCCGGTCGGACGCCCCGGCCAGAGCGCCACCGGGCCCACTATCCGACCGGGCGCCGGCAGTTGGTGGTGGAACCGTACGGGCCCCACGATCGACGGCATCCGCTACCCGCACGGCATCACCGTGCGCGGCCTGTCCACGGTGACGATCGACCTCAACCGAACCTGTGTCTCGTACGACGCGGCGGCCGGAGTGGACGACCGCGGCCTCGCACGATGGCTCGGCGCCTCGCTCCGCTTCTCCGTCTACGGTGACGGCACTCGTCTGTGGTCCTCCCCGGTGGTCCGGGGCGGCAGCCCGGCGGTCCCGGTCCATGTCGCACTCGCCGGCGTGAAAACCGTCAAGCTGGTCGTCCAGCCCCAGAGCCTCGGCCTCGCCCTCGCCGACCTGGCGGACTGGGCGAACGCGGAGATCACCTGCTCGTAGCAGCGCGGAAGCCCTCCGGGCCGGGGCACGGAGGGCTTCTGACGGTGGGACCGGGCCGGGGTCAGTCCGCGACCGCAGCCTGGCGGCCCGCGGGTACTTCGCAGACGCCGTCGGCGCAGGCGTCGGCCGGGTCGACCGGTTCTGGGGTCTCTTCGGCGGCGGTCTCCCGGCTGACCTGTTCGAGGACCTGGAGGAAGGTCGAGGTCTCCTGGCCGCCCTGGACGGCCCACTTGCCCTCGAAGACGAAGGTGGGGACCGCGGTGATGCCCAGCGCGTGGGCCTCTTCGAGGTCGGCGAGGACCTCGGGGAGGAGGTCGTCACCGGCGAGGAACGCGGTCACCGCGGCGCGGTCGAGACCGGCCGCCACGGCGGCTTCGGTGAGGTGGTCCGGGTCGCCGATGTCCATGCCCTCGGCGAAGTGGGCCGTCATGATGCGGCCCTTGAGGCGGGTCTGGGTCTCGGCGCCGTACTCGTCCAGCGCGAAGCGGAGCAGGCGGTGGGCGAGCAGAGAGTTGTTCTCCAGCACGGTGTCGAAGTCGAAGGTGATGCCTTCGGCGGCGCCGAGCTTGGTTAGGCGGCCATCCATGGCGAACGCCTGCGGCCCGAACTTGGCGGCCAGCACCTCCCGGTGCGACCGCGCCTCATGCGGCGCGGACGGGTCGAGCTGGAACGGCCGGTAGACCACCTCGACACCAGCGGCCCCCGGAAAAGCGGTCAGCGCCCGCTCGAACCGCGCCTTGCCGAGGTAGCACCACGGACACGCGATGTCGCTGTAGATCTCAACCTTCACGGCTCTCCCCACTCTCCGCACCCAACACCCACCGCCCCGCTCAACCACCGCCTCGCCCCCCGCTATTCCCTCCGGGGGCAGGGCCACCGCAGTGCCTACGGCACCCTGCGGCTGCCTAGGAGCGCGGGGACGGTCAAGGAACGTGAAACGGCACCGGGCGGCTACCTAAGGGGCGCGAGGAACCGCGCGACCAGCCCCCCGCGCCCAGCAGGCGACCACGAACCCCAGCCGGCGGAAGCCGACCAGCCGGGCTACCGCCCGCGCGGCGGATCCTCGTCGGCGTGCGGCCCAAGAAGCTCATCCGCCAGAGTCGGCAGATCATCCAAAGGTGTCTCCTCCGCCCAGTCCGGCCGGGGCCGGGTCCGCGGCGGTGGCTGAACCGCCGGCAGCTCCCGGGTGCGTTCGGCCTCAGGCTGCTCCGGTCGGAAGAGCCATTCCGGCACGCGATCCGTCGGCGAACCGGTGTTCCGGGGCGCGGACGGCCGGGCCACCGAGTCCTCCGGGCCGTTCTCGCGCCGGTCACGCCGATCCCCCCGCTCGCCTCGATCGCCCCGCTCACGCGGCTCGCGCGGAGCAACCGGCGGCAGCACCGTGGTGGTCTCGGACGAGTCCGGCTCGGGCGGCCGTACCGGCTCCGGCTCGGGCCTGGCCACAGGCTTCGACGCCTGCTCCCGCTCCCGCTTCGGCCCGGCATCCGGCACCGGCGTCATCACCGTCGTGCTCTCGGAGGCCGGCATCGGCGTCCGTACCGTCGTGTTCTCGCCCGACGCGGGAGCCTTCGCTTCGTCCCGGTCGTCCCGAGCGTCCCCGTCGTCCTCCGCCGCGGGAACCGCGGGCAGTACCGCCGTCTCATCGGCGGCTCCCTCCGGCCCCGCCGACCCCGACGGCTCCGCCGGAACAGCAGGCAGCACCGCCGTCTCGTCCGCGCGCCCGACCGACGGCAGCTCCGTCGTCCGCTCGGCCTCCGACGGCTCCGAAGCAGCGGACTGCGCGGCCGCCGCCTTCGCCGCCGCGACGGCCTCGGCGGTCCGTGCCGCCTCCGCGCGCAGCAGCGCCGCCTCCGCCTTGCGCTGCTTCTCCCGGCGCCGCTCGTCCGCCTCGGAACGAAGCCTCGCCTGTTCCTCGGCGAGCCGCCGCAGCCGCGCCTGCTCCGCTTCCCTGGCGTCATCCTCCGCCTGGCGGCGGGCGGCCTCCTCGGCGGCCAGCCGGGCGGCCTCCTCCTCGCGCAGGCGCGCGGCCTCCGCCTCCTGGGCGGCCTTGCGTTCGGCGATCTCGCGGCGGGCCGCCTCCTCGGCGGCGACGCGCCGCTCCTCCTCCTCGCGGCGGAGCTTCGCCAACTGAGCCTGGCGTTCGCGTTCCGCCCGCTCCTCCGCGGCCTTGCGCTCGGCCTCCTCGGCGGCGAGTCGCGCCACCTCGGCCGCGGCCCTGCGTTCCGCCTCGGCCCGCGCCTCGATCTCCTGCTGGGAGAGCGGCAGAAGGTGGTCGAGCCGGTGCCGTACGACCGTGGTGACCGCTTCCGGTTCCTGCCCGGCGTCCACCACGAGGTAGCGCGCGGGGTCGGCGGCGGCGAGCGTCAGGAAGCCGGCCCGGACCCGCTGGTGGAAGGCGGCCGGTTCTGACTCGAGCCGGTCGGGCGCCTCGGTGAACCGCTCCCTGGCGGTCTCGGGGTCGACATCCAGCAGCACCGTCAGATGCGGGACGAGGCCGTCGGTGGCCCAGCGCGAGATCCGGGCCACCTCGGTGGGCGCCAGGTCACGTCCCGCGCCCTGGTAGGCGACGGAGGAGTCGATGTAGCGGTCGGAGATGACGATCGCGCCCCTGGCCAGCGCCGGCCGGATCACGGTGTCGACGTGTTCCGCGCGGTCGGCCGCGTACAGCAGCGCCTCCGCGCGCGGCGAGATCCCGGCCGAGGTGACGTCGAGCAGTATCGAGCGGAGCCGCTTGCCGACGGCGGTGGCGCCGGGTTCGCGGGTGACGACGACCTCGTGCCCCTTGCTCCTGATCCACTCGGACACCGCCTCCACCTGGGTGGACTTGCCCGCGCCGTCGCCGCCCTCGACGGCGATGAAGAAGCCGGTGGCGGCGGGGGCGACGGTCGGCTCCCCGCCGCGCAGCGCCTCGCGGAGGTCACGCCGCAGCGGTACGCCGCTGCGGTCGTCGGTCTTGCCGAGGACGAGCGCGGCGATCGGCAGCAGCAGCGCGCCGATCAGCATCAGGGTGTACTCGGCGCCGCCGTGGTCGAAGGTGAAGTGGCCGTTGTGGATACGGTGCGGGCCGATCGCGGCGGCCAGCAGCGGGGCGCCGATCGCGGCGACGGCGATCACCGCGCGGGCGACGGCCTGGAGATGCTCGGCGGTACGGGCCCTGCGGGGCTCCTCGGCCTCCAACTCGACCAGTACGTGCCCGGTGTTGGCGGTGACACCCGCCGCGATACCGGAGAGCAGCGCGAGCAGCAGCACCGTGGTCTGGTCGGCGACGACGCCGGTCAGCAGCAGGGCGAGACCGGTCAGGCCGATGGCGAGCGACAGCAGCCGCCGCCGGGACAGGCCCTTCAGGGTGTGCGGGGCGATCCGGATGCCGACGACCGTGCCGCCGGTCAGCACCAGCACCAGCAGGCCGAAGCCGATCGGGCCGAAGCCGAGGTCCCTGGCGTGCAGGATCGAGACGCCCACGGCCGCGCCGATCGCGCCGGCCACCGCGGCGGTGGCCAGGACGAGCAGCGGCAGCGCGCCGGTCCTGCCGCGTTCGGCGCCCGCGGGGCCCTTCGGCAGCCGCAGGCCCTCAAGCGGGGAGCGGGGCCTGGCCGGGGTGCCGGAGGGGAGTTCCAGCAGGTACAGCACGGCGATGGAGGAGGAGAAGAGACCGGCGGCGACGTAGGAGGAGAGCGCGACCTGGTGCAGGTGGAACCAGTCGATGCCCACGCCGAGCAGGGTGTTGACCAGGGTGATGACGACGAGCGCGGCGGCGGCCAGCGGCAGCGCGACGAAGCCGGTCCGCAGCCAGAGGCGGTTCAGCGTGGCCAGGTGGTCGGGCGCGGGCCGTATCGAGGTGTCGCCGGCCGCCGGCAGCAGCGAGGGGGCGGCGCCGTCCTTGGCCACGGTCCACAGCCGTTCGGCGAGACCGGTGACGAAGGCGGTGGCGATCAGCCACAGGTGCGCGGAGCCGGGCACCCAGGTGATCCACAGCGGCGCCACGATGAAGAGGGCGAGCCGGGCGGCGTCGGCACCGATCATCGTCCAGCGCCGGTCGAGCGGGCCGCCGGCGTCGGTCAACGCGGAGAGCGGGCCGAGCAGTACGGCGCCGAAGAGCAGGGTCGCGACGAGCCGGGCGGCGAGTACGGCGGCGGTCGCCAGGGCGATGCCGCGGTAGCCGCCGTCGAAGGAGCCGGAGGCGGCGACGGCCTGCACGGTGAGGACGAGCAGGGCCAGCATGCCGAGGCGGTCGGCGACGGCGCCGGTCAGGTGGGCGCTCCACAGTTTGCGGAGCGTGGGGATCTTCAGCAGCGCGCCGACCGCCCGCTCACGGGAGTCCGCCGCCAGGTCCGCGGCGAAGGTCCCGTTGACGTCTGCGGGGGGTTCTGGCTGCTCGGATCGCGTCATCCTGACAGCCTATCCGGATGGCGTAAATCAATGCGGGGCGCCTCCGGCGCGGGTCCCGCGAATCCTGTGCCTCTGCCCCGGCGACGGCGCGGAGCCGGTCCTGCCCGGCGAGCGCCGTTCCCGACGGACGGTCACAGGGTGGCTGAGCGCGCAGTTCCTCGCGCCCCTTTGGGCCGATGCCGCGCCGTTCGGCCGTTGCGTCGGCCTTGCGGAGCCGGTCCTGCCCGGCAAGCGCCGTTGCCGACTGTCGGTTGCAGAGTGGCTGAGCGCGCAGTTCCTCGCGCCCCTTGGGGTTCCGTGCTCTGGACCTTTGGCGTTGCGTTGCCCTCGCGGGACCGGACCCGAAGGCCAAGGCAACCGTCGTACGGTGCAGCGTCGGACCTCAAGGGGCGCGAGGAACTGCGCGACAAGCCACGACGCGACCGGCAGACAGCCATGGCGCCCAACGGGCAGGACGGACCCGCGAAGGCAAGGCACCGGAGGGTTACCCACCGGCTCCCCCCGGAGGGTTACTCCTGGGGGGCGGAAGGCCGCTTCGTCGGGGTCTTCTTCGCCGGGGAAGACGCCGTCTTCTTCGCCGCCGTCGTCGTCTTCTTCGCCGGGGTGGTGGTCTTCTTGGCCGCTGACTTCTTGGCGGGAGCCTTCTTCGCCGGGGCCTTCTTGACCGGGGCCTTGGCGCGTTTCTCGGCGAGGAGTTCGTAGCCGCGTTCTGGGGTGATGGACTCGACGTCGTCGTCGCGGCGGAGGGTCGCGTTGGTCTCGCCGTCGGTGACGTAAGGACCGAAGCGGCCGTCCTTGACGACGACGGGGCGCTCGCTGACCGGGTCGGTGCCGAGCTCCTTGAGCGGGGGCTTGGCGGCGGCGCGGCCACGCGCCTTCGGCTGGGCGTAGATCGCCAGCGCCTCGTCGAGGGTGACGGTGAAGAGCTGCTCCTCGTTCTCCAGCGAGCGCGAGTCCGTGCCCTTCTTCAGGTAGGGCCCGTAGCGGCCGTTCTGCGCGGTGATCTCCACGCCCTCGGCGTCGGTGCCGACGACCCGGGGCAGCGACATCAGCCTGAGCGCGTCGTCCAGGGTGACCGTGTCCAGGGCCATCGACTTGAGCAGCGACGCGGTGCGCGGCTTGATCGCGTTCTTGCCGGTCTTCGGGGTGTCCTCGGGCAGCACCTCGGTGACGTAAGGACCGTACCGCCCGTCCTTGGCGATGATGGGGCGGCCGGTGGCCGGGTCGGTGCCGAGTTCGAAGTCGCCGCTGGGCTTGGCGAAGAGCTCCTCGGCGTATTCGACCGTCATCTCGTCCGGCGGCAGGTCGTCGGGGACGTCGGCGCGGCGGTGGTCCTCCTCGCCGCGCTCGCCCTTCTCGACGTAGGCGCCGTAGCGGCCGACGCGCAGCATGATGCCGTCGCCGACCGGGAAGGACGAGATCTCCCGGGCGTCGATGGCGCCGAGGTCCTCGACGAGTTCCTTGAGGCCGCCGAGGTGGTCACCCTCGCCGTTGCCCGCGGCGGGCAGCGCCGGGGAGACGGCCGGGACGGGGGCGCCCTCCGTGGGCTCCGCGCCGAAGTAGAAGCGCCGCAGCCACGGCACGGACTGCGCCTCGCCGCGGGCGATCCGGTCGAGGTCGTCCTCCATCGAGGCGGTGAAGTCGTAGTCGACCAGCCAGCCGAAGTGCTTCTCCAGCAGGTTGACCACCGCGAAGGAGAGGAAGGAGGGGACGAGCGCGGTGCCCTTCTTGAAGACGTAGCCGCGGTCGAGGATGGTGCCGATGATCGAGGCGTAGGTGGACGGGCGGCCGATCTCCCGCTCCTCCAGCTCCTTGACCAGCGACGCCTCGGTGTAGCGGGCCGGCGGCTTGGTGGCGTGGCCGTCCGCGGTGATCTCCTCGGCGGAGAGCGGGTCACCCTCGGTGACCTGGGGCAGCCGGCGCTCGCGGTCGTCGAGTTCGGCGTTGGGGTCGTCGGCGCCTTCGACGTAGGCCTTCAGGAAGCCGTGGAAGGTGATGATCTTGCCGGACGCGGAGAACTCGGCGTCCCGGCCGTCGGCGGAGGTGCCCGCGACCCGGACGGTGACGGACTGGCCGACGGCGTCCTTCATCTGGGAGGCGACGGTCCGCATCCAGATCAGCTCGTAGAGCCGGAACTGGTCGCCGGTGAGGCCGGTCTCCGCGGGGGTGCGGAAGCGGTCGCCGGACGGGCGGATCGCCTCGTGCGCCTCCTGCGCGTTCTTCACCTTGCCGGCGTAGACCCGCGGCTTGTCCGGCAGGTAATCGGCTCCGTAGAGCTGGGTGACCTGGGCCCGGGCGGCGCCGATCGCGGTCTCCGACAGCGTGGTGGAGTCGGTACGCATATAGGTGATGAAGCCGTTCTCGTACAGCTTCTGTGCCACCTGCATGGTGGCCTTCGCGCCGAAGCCGAGCTTGCGCGAGGCCTCCTGCTGGAGGGTGGTGGTGCGGAACGGGGCGTACGGCGAGCGGCGGTACGGCTTGGACTCGACGCTGCGGACCGAGAAGTGGCTGTCGGCGAGCGCGGCGGCCAGCGCCCTGGCATCGGTCTCGTCCAGGTGCAGGACGTTGGCGCCGGTCTTGAGCGCACCGGTGGCGGCGTCGAAGTCGCGGCCCTGGGCGACCCGGCGGCCGTCGACCGCGACGAGGCGGGCGACCAGCGTGGACGGATCGGTGGCGTCACCGGTCCGGCCGGTGTCGAAGGTGCCGTTCAGGTCCCAGTAGGAGGAGGAGCGGAAGGCGATCCGCTCCCGCTCGCGCTCCACCACCAGGCGGGTCGCCACGGACTGCACCCGGCCCGCCGACAGCCGCGGCATGACCTTCTTCCACAGCACCGGGGAGACCTCGTAGCCGTAGAGCCGGTCGAGGATCCGGCGGGTCTCCTGGGCGTCCACCAGCCGCTGGTTCAGCTCGCGGGGATTGCGGACCGCTTCCTGGATGGCGTCCTTGGTGATCTCGTGGAAGACCATCCGGTGCACCGGGACCTTGGGCTTGAGGATTTCCTGCAAATGCCAGGCGATCGCCTCGCCCTCGCGGTCCTCATCGGTGGCCAGGAATAGTTCGTCGGAGTCCTTCAGGAGATCCTTGAGCTTCTTGACCTGAGCCTTCTTGTCGGCGTTGACGACGTAGATCGGCTGGAAATCGCTGTCCACATTGACGCCGAGCCGCGCCCATGGCTGGCCCTTGTACTCGGCCGGCACCTCGGCGGCCCCGTTGGGGAGGTCGCGGATATGCCCGACGCTGGCCTCGACGACGTATCCAGGGCCGAGATAGCCCTTGATCGTCTTCGCCTTGGCAGGCGACTCGACGATGACGAGTCGGCGGCCGCTGTGTGCGGTCTCGCGGGTCGGGGACAACTTCGCTCTTCTCTCCGGGTCGAAGGGGTGTCGCTGCGGAGTGTGACCGTACCTCCTGGTCCCGTGTCAAACGGGAAAAGTCCACAACGCCACTCGAACGGTAACCCGATGTACGTTCTATCCACACTGTCGGGGTCCCCCAGCAGGCTACGTCCCCGGACTCGATCCCGCCTGAAATTGCCTGACCCGCGGCCCTGCCTTCGGCCAATCCGCCCCATGCCACCAGGGTCGCGGCAGGGGCTTGCGGGAGCCTTCAGCGGGCTTCCGGTGGTGCGGGTGAGGTCCAGGTTCAGGCGTACGGGTGGTGCGCCGCATCCGTGTCCGTCCGTCGGTCCGCGGCCTTCGGAGAACCTTTCCACAACCTCGGCCGCCCCCGGGACGGCGGGGCCCGGCGGCTGCCAGGATGGTCAGAAGACGATCCGGGCCGAGGATTCCGCGTCCCGGATCGTGCCGACCGATCAAGAGCGATCGCGTCAACAGGGGGAGTGGCCATGTCCGACCAGAATCCGTACGGGGAGAATCCGTACCGCAAGAACCCGCCCGCACCGAACCCGGCCGCGGCGAATCCGTACGACCAGACCCAGCCCGCGTCCGGTTACGGCTACCCGGCGGACGGTGCGCCCGGCCAGCCCGGTTACGGCTACCCGCAGGCGGGTCCGCCGCCGGCCCAGCCCCCCGGTTACGGCTATCCGCAGGCCGGTCCGCAGGCCCATGGCGGCGGCTGGCAGCACGGCGGCGTACCCGCGGCCGGCGCCGCGGCGACCCTCGTCACCATCGGCGACATCGCCGTGACCAGCGACTCCATCCTGACTCCGGCAGGCGCGCTGCCGCTCCAGGGCGCGGTGTGGACGGTCACCGACATGTCCCGCACCGAGCAGGGCATCCCGCCGTACGCGATCGTGCTCGCGGTGATCTTCTTCCTCGCGTGCTTCCTGGGGCTGCTCTTCCTGCTGATCAAGGAGAACAAGACGACCGGCTTCATCCAGGTGACCGTCAACAGCGGCGGCCGCTACCACGCCACGATGATCCCGGTCCGGACGCCGGCGGACTTCTACGCCGTCACCCAGCAGGTGAACTACGTCCGGGGACTGTGCGCGTGACGGGCGGGCGAACCCACGCGGCACGCGTGCCCTTCCTATGATCACCGACCACCGGGCGGCGCGCCCGGAGCAGCGGCGCCCGCCGACCCGGGTGCACCCGGCGGTGGCCCCGCTGGCGACCCTGGCGGCCGGTGTCGGCGCGGCCGCGTACCTCTACGGCACCGATCCGCATCAGAGCGGGCACTGGCTGCCGCGCTGCCCGTTCAACTGGCTGACAGGCCTACTCTGTCCGGTCTGCGGCAGCACCCGGCTCGGGTACGACCTGCTGCACGGTGAGCCGGTACGGGCCTTGCACGAGAACGCGCTGATGTTCGCGCTGCTGCCGTTCATCCTGTGGGCGGGCGGGCGGTGGCTCGTGGAAGGGCTGCGCGGGCGGCGCAGACCGGTGGTGCTGACTCCGCGGGCGCAGTACGCGCTGCTCGGCGTCGCGGTGGTGTGGACGGTGGCGCGCAACATGCGCTGAGGTGCGCTGACGTCCCGCTGACCGGCGCTGACGTGCCGCTGACCGGCGCTGCTCGGCACTGACCGGCGCTGACGTGCGGGCGGGAGGCGGGAGGTTGACGGGGGCTCCGGCACCGCCCGCCGTTCACACCACCGGCTCCAGAAAGCCCTGCTCGACCAGGAGCCGGATGGACTCCGGGGTGCGGTCCCGGAGTATCACCGGGTCCTCGCGCAGCAGTTGGGCGATCGCGTCGACGATCCGGCCGGCCGGCAGCGTGCCGTCGCAGACGCCGGCGAAGCCCGCGCCGACCGTGTCCACCTTGGTGGCCCGCCGCATCCCGCGCCCCGAGCGGAGGACGACGTGCTCCGGGTCCTCCGCGCCCGGCAGCCCCACCTGCTCCTGTACCACATCGGGCGCCAGGGTGAAGCGCGAGGCGAGCAGGGCGGCGTCGTCGTGGCCGCGCAGGAAGTCCTGCCGGCCGAACCAGTCAGCGATGGCCGGTCCGAGCGGCTGCTCCACCGGGTGCGGCCACTCCTCGGCGGTGATCGCGGACCGCTCGGTGCCGGACTTGCGCAGCGTGATCCAGCCGAAGCCGACGCCGTGCACCTTGGCCTGCTCGAACTCCGCCAGCCACGCGTCGTAGCGGGCGGCGTACGCGGCCGGGTCGCCCCGGTGCTCGGCCGCGTCGCGCAGCCACAGCTCGGCGTACTGCGCCACATCCTGCACCTCGCGCTGCACGATCCAGGCGTCGCAGCCGGCCGGCACCCAGGAGGCGAGCCGTTCCCGCCAGTCCTGGCCTTCGACGTGCTGCCAGTTGGCGAGGAGCTGGCACCAGCCGCCGTCGTTGAGGTGGGCGGCGGACTGCTGGACGAGGGTGCGGCACAGGTCGTCGCCGGCCATCCCGCCGTCACGATAGGTGAGCCGCTTGCCGCTGTCGGCGCCGCTGGGCGAGATCACGAAGGGCGGGTTGGAGACGATCAGGTCGTAGCGCTCCTCGCCCACCGGATCGAAGAGGCCGCCGCGCCGAAGGTCGGCCTCCTGAGCGCCGGAGAGCGCGAGGGTGAGCCGGGCGAAGTGCAGGGCCCGTGGATTGACGTCGGTGGCGGTGACCCGGGTGGTGTGCCGGGAGGCGTGCAGCGCCTGGATCCCGGAGCCGGTTCCCAGGTCGAGAGCGGTGTCGTACGACTGTCGTACGGTCAGCCCGGCCAGCGTGGTGGACGCTCCGCCGACCCCCAGGACGAGGTCGGCCCGCTCGACACCGGGCGCGCTGCCGATGCCGCCGGCCCCGCCGACCGCGCAGCCGAGGTCGGAGACGATCCACCAGTCCTCGCCGCCGTCTCCCGCGTAGGGGCGTACGTCCACGGTGGCCCGTACGGTGTCGCCGGAGTTCCCGGTGGCCCCGGTGGCCCCGCTGGCCCCAATGTCTGACGGGTCCGCGCCCCCGCCCTGACCTCCGCCGTCGCGCAGCCAGCCGTCGGCCTCGTAGCGCGCCAGGTCCTTGAGCGCGGCGCGGGCCCGGTCGCGGGGGACGGCCTGCTGGAGCAGGAAGAGTCTGACCAGGGTCTCCAGCGGGCTGCCGCCCCGGGTCGCGCGCAGGGCCGGCACGGTCTCGGCGCGGGACAGGGCCGCGTAGGCGACGGCGCCGAGCAGGTCGAGGCAGCCGTCCGCGGTGAAGGCGGCGGCGCGCAGTTCGTCGCTGAGCGGCGCGGCGCTTGCGGCCTCGGGGAGGCGGGGACCGGGGAGGAGGGGCGTACTCACAGGCTCATTGTCGCGGACGGCGTGCGGGGCGGCGCCCCGAGTGGGGGGCGGGTCGGGTCGAGGCCGTGACGGGGCGTCCAAAGGGGTGCGAGGAACTGCCCGAGCAACCGGCCACCGGCCGGTGATCCGGATACGACCGGAACAGCCCCTCCCGGCCGGTGACGACCCGCGCGTACGCCGTGGCCGAGCACGCGGTTCCCCGCGCCGGAAAGCGCCGCCGTCGGGCGGGTCGGGCGGGTCGGGTCGGGCCGGCTCGGGCCCGCTCGGGTCAGGAGGACGTCGCGGTCGGGGAGGCGGCGGTGCCGGAGACCCGCTGGCAGCCCGGCTGCTGGGCGAGCGCCTTTCCGGTGTCGCCCTGGCGCAGCATCGTCAAGGTGGTGGTGACGTTGCCCGCGGTCCGGGCGAAGGACGCCGACACGTTCTTCAGACCGGCGGCGAATTTGGCCTGGCTGCTGGTGTTGAGCGCGTCGACCTGCTTCGTCAGGTCCGCGTACTGCGCCGAGAGGCTGCTGAGGCCCGACACCGCGCTCTGCTGGAACTTCTTGCCCTCGTCCCCGCCGGGCGCGGGCCCCGCCTGGGCGAAGATCGCGGCGAGCGACTTGTAGGCGTCCGAGGTCGCCCGGAAGTTGGCGGCGTCGGCGTTCTTCACGTCCTGCGGCTTGCCGCCGCTGTTCACCCGGCTGATCGCGGTACTCGCGTCGTCGATCTTCTTGAGCTGGGCGGCGGCCTGGTCGCAGACTCCCTTGGCCCAGGCATCGCGCTTCTTGCCGGTGTCGTCGCTGCCGCATCCCGCGAGCGACGACACTGCCAGCAGCACGGCCGACACGCCGCACAGGGCGGCCGGGAGCCTCTTGTTCACCTTCACCGCTTGGGTCCCTTCCGTGGACTTACCGCCCCGGAACTTACACGGCGCAGCGGTGCCGACCGCGAATTCCTGACCTGATATGAAACTTTTCGACCGATATTGAAGCCGTTGGCAGCAGTGTGGGTCGCCCAGGAGAGCGGTGGCCGACCGGTTCCGACCGGTCGGCCACCTGTTTCTGATCGGGTGTTCGGGTGTCAGGCCGACGGGGAGGCGACCGCGGTCGTACCGTCCTCGTTCCGCGCCCGGTCGCCGGCCGCTCCCGCGTCGCCGTCTCCTCCGTGGGCGCCGTCTACGCGGTCCTCGCCCACCGTGACGCCGCGGCGTTTGGAGATGTACACCGCCACGACGATGATCGCGACCGCCGCCACGGCGACCGGGATCCGTACCGCCGCGTTGGCGTCCACGCCGTAACTGAACTTCACCACCGCGGGGGCGATCAGCAGCGCCACCAGGTTCATCACCTTGAGCAGCGGGTTGATGGCCGGGCCCGCGGTGTCCTTGAACGGGTCGCCCACCGTGTCGCCGATCACCGTCGCGGCATGGGCGGCGCTGCCCTTGCCGCCGTGGTGGCCGTCCTCGACCAGCTTCTTGGCGTTGTCCCAGGCGCCGCCGGAGTTGGCCAGGAACACCGCCATCAGGGTGCCGGCGCCGATCGCTCCGGCCAGATACGAGGCCAGTGAGCCGACCCCCAGCGAGAACCCGACCGCGATCGGCGCGAGCACGGCCAGCAGACCCGGGGTGGCCAGTTCACGCAGCGCGTCCCTCGTACAGATGTCCACCACCCGGCCGTATTCGGGCAGTTCGGTGCCGTCCATGATCCCCGGATGTTCGCGGAACTGGCGGCGCACCTCGTAGACCACCGCGCCGGCCGACCGCGAGACGGCGTTGATGGCCAGCCCCGAGAATAGGAAGACCACCGCCGCGCCGAAGAGCAGTCCCACCAGGTTGCTCGGCTGGGAGATGTCCAGCGAGAGCCAGCGGGCGTCGGACGCCGCCGGATGCGCCTTGGCCACCGCGGTGTCGACGGCCTCCTTGAACGAACCGAAGAGGGCGGTGGCCGCCAGCACCGCGGTGGCGATGGCGATGCCCTTGGTGATGGCCTTGGTGGTGTTGCCGACCGCGTCCAGGTCGGTGAGCACCTGGGCGCCCGCGCCGTGCACATCGCCGGACATCTCGGCGATGCCCTGGGCGTTGTCCGAGACCGGGCCGAAGGTGTCCATGGCGACGATGACGCCGACCGTGGTCAGCAACCCGGTGCCGGCCAGCGCCACCGCGAAGAGCGCCAGCCACACCGAGGTGCCGCCCAGCAGAAACGCGCCGTAGACGGACAGGCCGATCAGCAGCGCCGAGTACACCGCCGACTCCAGGCCCAGCGAGATCCCGGAGAGCACCACGGTGGCCGGGCCGGTCAGCGAGGACTTGCCGATGTCGCGCACCGGACGCCGGGTGGTCTCGGTGAAGTAGCCGGTGAGCTGCTGGATCAGCGCCGCCAGCACGATCCCGATGGCGACCGCCACGATGGCCAGGGTGCGCGGGTCGCCCGAGTGGGAGGTGATGTCGGCGCCGACGCCCTTGAGGTCGGCGTAGGAGGACGGGAGGTAGGCGTAGACCGCGATGGCCACGCCCACCAGGGAGATAGCCGCGGAGAGGAAGAAGCCGCGGTTGATGGCCGTCATACCGCTGCGGTCCGCGCGGCGCGGGGCCACGGCGAAGATGCCGACCATCGCGGTGAGCACCCCGATCGCCGGTATGAGAAGCGGGAAGGCCAGTCCGGCGTCGCCGAAGGTCACCTTTCCGAGGATCAGCGCGGCCACCAGGGTGACGGCGTACGACTCGAACAGATCCGCGGCCATACCCGCGCAGTCCCCGACGTTGTCGCCCACGTTGTCCGCGATGGTGGCGGCGTTGCGCGGATCGTCCTCCGGGATGCCCTGCTCCACCTTGCCGACCAGGTCGGCGCCCACGTCGGCCGCCTTGGTGAAGATGCCGCCGCCGACCCGCATGAACATGGCCAGCAGCGCCGCCCCGAAGCCGAACCCCTCCAGCACCTTCGGCGCGTCGGCCTTGTAGATGAGCACGACGGCGGAGGCGCCCAGCAGCCCGAGCCCCACGGTGAACATGCCGACCACGCCGCCGGTACGGAAGGCGATCTTCATGGCCCGGTGCGACACGGTGGTCAGATCGGCGGCGGGTTCCCCGGCCGGCTCGTCGGCGGGCGGGGTGGCCGCCCGGGCCGCCGCGGCCACGCGCACATTGCTGCGAACCGCGAGCCACATTCCCACATAACCGGTGACCGCGGAGAACACCGCACCCACCAGAAAGAAGATCGACCGGCCGATTCGCTGCGACATATCGTCGGCGGGCAGCAGCATGAGCAGGAAAAACGCCGCCACCGCGAAGATCGCCAGGGTACGAAACTGCCGTGCGAGGTAGGCATTAGCGCCTTCCTGCACGGCAGCGGCGATCTTTTTCATGCTGTCGGTGCCTTCGTCGGCCGCCAGCACTTGACGTACCAACACCGCGGCGAGCCCCAGAGCGGCCAGTGCGACCAGCGCGATGATCACGACAAGCAGCCGGTTACCACTGGTCAATACCGGATCCGCGGCAAGCGTGTGATGAGTGAGTGGCCCCGCCATTCGTCCTCCTTGACGTTTGGCGCATGGGCGTGCGGCTCCTCTGGCGCACAAGCCGCCACGCTCAGGCGAGCTGAGCAGGATGGACGGATTGTAGGGAGGAGCCGATGATCAAAAAAGAGTCCCCGACAGGAATTGGCGCGGAAACTCGTGGAATCCCGCAATACATGCGGGAGATGATGGGCGGAGTGGCGGAAACTCATCCGAAGAACTCAGATGACCGGAGAGCTCGGACGATCGGAGGGCCGGCTGCCCAGGTGGTCCTGATGCCCCTGATGGCTCGGCGGGCTCGGCCGGCGCGGCGGGCCGGATGGAGAGGCCGGCCCCGACGGAGCGCCTCCGCTCAGATGGAGACGGTCGGCCAGCTCATCCGGATGGTGCCGCCGCTTGCGCCCTCGATGACCTCGACGTCATCGACCAGGCCGCTGATCACGGCAAGACCCATCTCGCCCTCGTCATCGGCCGCCGCGTCGTCACCGCTGTCCGGCGCCGAGCCGGAAGCGTTGCCGGGCACCTCGTCGACCACCTCGATGGAGAATTTCTTCTCCTCCTCGTTGAGCAACACCCGCACCGGCTCCTGGACGCCGTTGTTGCGGTGCAGCCCGACAGCTCGGCTGCACGCCTCGCCCACGGCAAGCCGCACCTCGTCGAGAGCCGCCTCGTCCACCCCCGCTCGGCGCGCCACTTGTGCCGCGACGAGCCGTGCGGTGCGCACATGCTCGGGCTGGGCGCTGAAGAGCAGTTCCACGGTGGGCACGGTCTGGCCTCCCCCTCGGTTCTATGGGTGGGCATCGCGGGGGCCCGGACGGCTGCCCGCCCGGTACCCCACTCGTCTCGACAAACGTCAGTCGGTCGCCGCGACGGCCTCGTCGACCGAGGTGTGGATAGGGAACACCTTGGTCAGACCGGTGATACGGAAAATTTTGAGGATGCGCTCCTGGTTGCACACCAGACGCAGCGATCCTTCATGGGCACGCACCCGCTTGAGCCCGCCGACCAGCACGCCCAGGCCGGTGGAGTCCAGGAAGTCGACGCCTTCCATGTCCACGACCAGGTGATAACTCCCGTCGTTCACAAGCTCCACGAGCTGCTCTCGCAGCTTGGGTGCGGTGTACACATCAATCTCGCCGCCGACCTCGACGATCGTTCGATCGCCGACGGTTCGGGTCGACAGGGACAGGTCCACGGATCCTCCAGCACCTTGCATCGACGCGGCTCCCCCCAGAGCCCCTCCCACCCAACGGTAGTGGGGTTCTCCCCACCGTAAGGCAGGTAGGAGCCTCTCCCACCGAAGGTAGGGGAAGGATCGGCAGCCGCGATGGCATTCAATCACTTCGCGGTGGGCCAGCACGACGCCTTACTGCGATTGTCCGTCACACCGGTGACACACTGAGTGCCGATGGCCCCGGATCAACATTCGCAGTCGGCGCACGGTCGCCCGTCCCCTCGGACCGCTTTGGAGCGGCTCGCCGAGGGGGCGGACCGTGCCGTGCGCGTCACCCATACGGAGCACGTGCCCGCGCGGGTCGGTCGCCATGCGTCCTGGCCGGACTCCATTCGGCCGGAGGTCGTCGAGGCGATCCGGGCGGCCGGTATCGACCGTCCGTGGGAACACCAGGCCCTCGCGGCGGCCCACGCGGCCCGCGGCGAGTCGGTGGTCGTCTCCACCGGCACCGCCTCCGGCAAGTCGCTCGCGTACCTGGCGCCGGTACTCAGCGCGCTGCTGGACGGGGCCGACGCCGGGCCCCGGGGGGCCACCGCGCTCTACCTGTCGCCCACCAAGGCGCTCGCCGCCGACCAGCGGCGGGCGGTGAGCGCGCTGGCCGCGCCGCTGGGCAAGGCGATCCGGCCGGCCGTCTACGACGGGGACACGCCCTTCGAGGAACGTGAGTGGGTCCGCCAGTACGCCACCTACGTCCTCACCAACCCCGACATGCTCCATCGCGGCATCCTGCCCGGCCACGCCCGCTGGGCCTCCTTCCTGCGCGGGCTGCGCTATGTGGTGATCGACGAGTGCCACACCTATCGCGGGGTCTTCGGCTCCCACGTCGCCCAGGTGCTGCGCCGGCTGCGGCGGGTCTGCGCCCGCTACGGCGCCGAACCGGTGTTCCTGCTCGCCTCCGCCACCTCCGCCGACCCCGGCCGGGCGGCCGGACGGCTGACCGGAGTGCGGGTGGCCGAGGTCACCGAGGACACCTCGCCGCGCGGCGAACTGGCCTTCGCACTGTGGGAGCCACCGCTCACCCAGCTCTCCGGTGAGCACGGCGCCCCGGTCCGCCGCACCGCCACCGCCGAGGCAGCCGAGCTCCTCACCGACCTCGTCGTCCAGGGCGTACGCACGGTCGCCTTCGTCCGCTCCCGGCGCGGCGCCGAACTCATCGCCCTGATCGCCCAGGAACGCCTCGCCGAGATCGACGCGTCCCTCCCCCGCCGGGTCGCCGCCTACCGGGGCGGCTATCTCGCCGAGGAACGCCGCCGCCTCGAACGCGATCTGCACTCCGGCCGCCTGCTCGGCCTCGCCTCCACCTCCGCGCTAGAACTCGGCGTGGACATCTCCGGCCTCGACGCGGTGCTCCTCGTCGGCTACCCCGGCACCCGGGCCTCGCTGTGGCAGCAGGCGGGCCGCGCCGGGCGCTCCGGCCAGGGCGCCCTCGCCGTCATGGTCGGCCGGGACGACCCGCTGGACACCTACCTCGTCCACCATCCCGAGGCGATCTTCGAGCGGCCCGTCGAGTCGACCGTCCTGGACCCGGACAACCCCTACGTGCTCGCCCCGCACCTGTGCGCGGCCGCGGCCGAGCTGCCGCTCACCGACGCCGACCTCGAGCTCTTCGGCCCGGAGGCGGCCGATCTGGTGCCGCAGCTCGTCCAGCGCGGGCTGCTCAGACGACGCGCCGCCGGCTGGTTCTGGACCCGCCGGGAGCGGGCCGCCGACCTCACCGACATCCGGGGCGAGGGCGGTACGCCGATCCAGGTGGTGGAGTCCGCCACCGGGCGGCTGCTCGGCACGGTGGACGCCGGTGCGGCGCACACCACCGTGCACGACGGCGCCGTCCACCTCCACCAGGGCCGCAGCTACCTGGTCCGGCGCCTGGACCTGGACGACAACGTCGCCCTGGTCGAGGAGGCCGACCCGTCCTACTCCACGATGGCCCGCGACACCACCGAGATCCGCGTCCTGTCCGACGAGCTGACGGAGCCGTGGGGCGAGGCCCGGATCCACTTCGGCTCGGTCGAGGTCACCCACCAGGTGGTGTCCTACCTGCGCCGCCGGCTGATCACCGGCGAGGTGCTCGGCGAGACCAAGCTCGACCTGCCGCCCCGCACGCTGCGCACCCGGGCGGTGTGGTGGACGATCACCGACGACCAGCTCGACGCGGCCCGTATCCACCCCGAGGAACTCCCCGGCGCCCTGCACGCCGCCGAACACGCCTCCATCGGCCTCCTCCCGCTCTTCGCCACCTGCGACCGCTGGGACATCGGCGGCGTCTCGATACCCCTGCACGCCGACACCGGCCTGCCCACCGTCTTCGTCTACGACGGCCACCCCGGCGGCGCGGGCTTCGCCGAACGCGCCTACCGCACCGCCCATTCCTGGCTCACCGCCACCCGCGAGGCCATCGCCGCCTGCGAGTGCGACTTCGGCTGCCCCTCCTGCGTCCAGTCCCCCAAGTGCGGCAACGGCAACGACCCCCTCGACAAGGCCGCCGCGGTCCGCCTCCTGGACTCCCTCCTCTCTTCGGCCCCAGACTCCGACCTCCCGGAAGCCGCGCCGGACCGGTTGACCGCGCCGGGCGCCGACCTCACGGAAACTCCGCCCGAGCGACTCCCCGCTCCGGGCGCCACCCCGGAGCCGACTCGCCCACCGCTGCCCGCCGCCCGGTCAGAGGGCGAGCCCCTGGCGAACGAGCGGCTGGCCCACGAGGCCGCCGACGGCGAGTGACGCCACCCCGACCTTCCGGAGGGTTGGTCGGCGCTGCGCCGCACCCGACGGCCGACGGCTGACGGCTGACGGCTGACGGCTGACGGCTGACGGCTGACCCACGACGAAGATCAGGCGGACCAGCGGCTGCCCTCGCGGACGGCCGGCGGCGGAGGCCAGACGCCCAGCCCGCGACATCCCGCCGGTGAGGATCAGCTGTGCGCCGCACCCGGCGGACTCCAAAGGCCGCGCGTACCAGCGGCGGCCGACGACCACGGTGCCCCGGACGGGACCGGCTCCACGGGGGGGTGAACATGCCCCGCCACCCGTACGACGCCGGGTACCCGGCCCTGGTCCACGGGCCCGATAGAGAGCACCCGGGCTGCCCGTTCCCCGTGCAAAACGGCATCGGCGGCGGAGCCCGCAGCGAGCGAAGGGCCCGCCCGGGAAGCGACCCTCGCCCCACCGACCTCGGCGACCACATCCGCGACCTCACCCGTCAGCCGACAACCCGTCAGCTCCGCGCCTTGGGTCTTGGCTACCTGGGCGGCCAGGGCGCAGGCCGCCGCCTCACCGTCCAGGGCGTGATCCGCCGCCGCGAGGGCCGCCAGGTCGGCGGCGCCGCCCGCGCGGTGTCGGGCGACGACCGCCCGGTCGAGCCAGAGCACCGCCGCGAAGAGCGCGAGCAGCACCCCGATCAGCCCCAGCGACCACACCGTGGCCGAACCCCGGTCCGCCCGCCGCCCGGCACGGCCGGTCACGGACCGCCACCTCCCTCCACCGTCTCCAGCGTGCTTTCGTCGAGCGCGTCGGCCTGGGCGGTCAACTCGACCGGGAAGCGCGGCAGCGGCACCGTGACCCGCACCCGCACCAGGTCCCCCGTCCTTCCGACGCTCACCTCCGCGCCTTCCGGGGCCGCCGCCCGGGCCACCCGCAACACCTCCGCCGGCGTCTCGGACCGGGCCGCGGCCCGAGCACCCGCCCGGGCCGCGTCCACACACCGCACCTGCGCGGCGCCCGCCAGCAGCCCCCACACCAACAGCGCGGCCAGGCCCACCAGAACGGGAATCACCACGGCCGCCTCCGCGGTCACATACCCGCCGTCCCCGCCACCCGGCGGCCCACCCCGCTCAGAACGGCGCATGGAGGGCCTTCTCGATCACCCCGGTGAGCGCGGCCCGCACCGCACCGCTCGTCACGATCTTGTAGAGCACCGCCGCGAACCCGCACGCCGCGATCGTGCCCACCGCGTACTCGGCCGTACTCATCCCGGCCTCCGCCGCCGCGGCCCGGCACCGCCGCACCCGCCGCCTCACCCTGCCGGTCGACGCCTCGTCCTTCTGCGCCGCCTCACGTGTTTCCTCCGTGCGGATCTCATTCGCGATCTTCGTCATGTCGGATCTCTCCCGTTTCTTGATTCCGCCGGCTCGAACACCGGCTTCAGTGGGTTCTTCTTTCGCATCAGCGCAGCTCAAAGTCCGGAGCCACGCTGTTAGTGCGTCGGCCTGCCAGATGTCGCCGGCTCGGCCCACCCAGCAACCGCCTGGGCGCGCGCCGCCCCAACCACGGGCCCCCACCGGGCCAACCCCACCCGCCCCCAGGCCCACCCGGCGCACCCACTCCGGGCGACACCCCGGGCCCGGGACAACCAGCACCCTCCTGACGGCCCCGCCTGCCCGAAAGCCCGCACCCCGCACGGCTCAGCACTCACCTCAGCGCGGGCGGCCAGAGCGAGGGCGGCGCCCGCCCGGCCGCCAGGGCAAGAGGCCAGGCGGCACGGCTTGGGGGTTGCCGGCGGAGGGGTGGTCAGTGGAGTCGGGGGCCCAGGACTGTGGTGGCCAGGCCCATGACGACGGGGGCCACGCCGACCAGGAGGAAGGCGGGGAGGAAGCAGACGCCGAGTGGAGCTGTGGCCAGGACTGCGGCGCGTCTGGCTCGGGCGAGGGCCGAACGGGAGCGGAGGGCGCGGCACTCGGCGGCCAGCCGGGCCATTTCCGCTACCGGGGCAGTGCCCGTGGTCGCCGCCCGGGCCAGGCAGCGGCCCATCTCCCGGGCCGCCGGGAGCTTGCCGAACCGCTCCCAGCACTCGGCCGGTTCACCGCCGAGCCGCAATTCGGCCGCAGCCCGTATCAGCGCGTCGCCCAACCACCCGCCCAGACAAGGCCCGACGGCTCCCGCCGCCTCGCCCGGTGTGGCGCCCGCTGCCAGGCAGGCCGCCATCAGGTCGGCGCAGAGCGGCAAGTCGGCCCCGTCCCCCTCCCCGTCGCTCCCGGGGCGCTCAGCGGCCGTCTGCCGCCTTCTGAGCCACTTCCTGGCCGCGACGGCCGTCCCCATTCCCGCCAGGGTGCCCAGCGGCCCGCCGAGCAGTCCCGCGGCCGCCAGCCCGACGGCGATCACCGGCGCCCACTCCCGCAGTGGCTTCGGCAGCCGCCGGAGGCGACCCGCCCTCGCCCGCGGTGGTCCAGGCGCTCGCAGCACTCTCCGCAGCCGCCGCAGCCCGCTCGCTCGCCGCCGCGCCTCGGCCAGCGCCAACAGCCCCGCCCCCACAGTCGCCACGACCACCGTTGTCCCCAGGCTGTGGACAATCCAGCCGCCGCCGATCACGACGGCCTCCCTTCCACGGTCGGCGTCGCTCCGAGGCTCCCGGGTCGTTCTTCCGCTCCCTTGGTCCATCCCTCGCCCGAGCCGGGGCCGTTCTCGGCCTCCCGGATGATCCGCGCGGTCCAGGCGAGACCCGCCCACTCCAGGGCCGCGCCCACCAGCAGGCAGCCAATGCCCGCCGGGGTGTGCAGCAGCACCGCGGAAGGGTGTGCGCCAAGCCCCGTGCCCAGGACCAGCCCGAACAGCGGCAGCAGGGCGAGCATCACGGCGGTGGAGCGTGGGCCCGCCAGTTGGGCGCGCAGGTCGTCCCGCTGGTCGGCCTCGGCACGCAGCGCGGCGGCCACCCGGTCGAGGGCGGCGGCCAGTCCCGCGCCGCCGTCAACCGCGACCTGCCAGCAGGCGGCCACCGCGGCCAGCCCCCGGGTACCTTCCCGGAGCTGCGAAGCCGCTCGCAACGCCCGTGGCACATCTCCGCCGAACCGGGCGGCCGACACCATCAACCGTGCCGCTCCGGTCAGTTCGGGCTCCCGCGCCCACCCCGCCGACTCCACCGCCTCGGCCAGGGCGACATGCGGCGGCCGTCCGGCCCGCAGGTCGCCGGCGACCGTGCCGCACAGTGTGCTCACCGCGACCAGCCCGCGCTCGGCGGCGGCCCGTGCCCGGCGCCTTCGCCATGCCCGGCCGAGCAGCGGCGCGCCCGCCACGCCGGCCGCCACCGGCAGTGGTGACCGGGTCACCAACCCCACGGCCAGGCCCACCGGCAGGCACACCACCCCGGGTCTGTCCGCGAGCATCCGTCGCACCCAGCCGGCGCCTTCCCTGAGCCACCGCTCGAACAATCGCCCGGCCTCGTTCTCCGAGTCGCCGACCAACCGCAGCGCCCGTCGGCGAACCGCGCCGCCCGGCCGGGACAGCCTCGACAGGAGTGCCAGCGCGCCCAGGACGGCGGCCCAGGCGAGGGCGACCGGGGTGGGTCCGGGGCTCATCGCGCACCCGCCGCGCACAGTTGGGTCAACCGCTGCCATCCAGGGCCGCGTTCGGCGCCGGACCGACCGTTTCGGACCAGCGCGGGCACGGTGCTGACCAGGCCGTCGGCGCCCCGCCGCAGGACGTGGATCTCCGCCAGGCGCCGCCGCCCCGATCCGTCCCGCACCAGGTGGACGACGACCGACAGCGCCGCCGCCAACTGGCTGTGCAGGGCGGCCCGTTCCAGGCCCGCGGTGGCGCCCAGCGCTTCCAGCCGGGCCGGCACATCGGCCGCCGCGTTGGCATGCACGGTGCCGCAACCGCCTTCGTGCCCGGTGTTCAACGCGCCGAGCAGATCCGTCACTTCGGCGCCACGCACCTCACCGACCACCAATCGGTCCGGCCGCATCCGCAGGGCCTGGCGGACCAGGTCCCGGAGGGTGACCTCCCCCGCGCCCTCCTGGTTGGCGGGCCTGGTCTCCAGACGGACGACGTGCGGGTGATCCGGACGCAACTCGGCCGAGTCCTCGGCGAGCACGATCCGCGCCGCCGGGTCCACCAGGCCGAGCAGGCAGCTCAGCAGCGTCGTCTTCCCGCAGCCCGTGCCGCCACTGATCAGAAAGGAAAGCCGGGCGTCGAGCACGTCCCGGGTCAGCGCCGCGGTCTCCTCGTCGAGGGTCCGGGCGGCGACCAGTTCGGCGAGGGTGAAGGCCCGTGACCGCACCACCCGCAGCGACAGGCACGGCGAGCCGACGACCACCGGTGGCAGGACGGCATGCAACCGGGTGCCGTCGGGCAGCCGGGCGTCCACCCAGGGCCGCGCGTCGTCCAGCCGCCGGCCGGCTGTGGTGGCCAGGCGCTGGGCGAGGCGGCGCACCGCGGCCGTATCGGCGAATCCGATGTCGCTGCGCTCCAGGCCGCGGCCCCGGTCGATCCAGACCTGGTCGGGCGCGTTGACGAGGATGTCGGTGACGTCGGGGTCGGCCAGCAGGGGCTCGAGCGGTCCGGCGCCGACGAGTTCGGATCGCAACGCCTTCACCACGTCGAGCACTCCGGCGTCGCCGAGCAGCCGCCCTCGGGCCCGCAGCGCCGCCGCCACCCGGGCGGGAGTCGGCTCGCCGCCGTGCTCGGCGAGATACAGCCGCACCGCGTCGAGGAGTTCCGCGCTCATACCGGCGCACCCCCGCTGACCGGCAGGGCCTGGGCGAGGAAGGCGCCGCAGAAGCGGGCGAGGGGTCCGCGGCCGGAGGCGCCCGGCGGCCCGGTGCCGCCCAGCGGGTCGGCGAGCGACGGCTCGGCCGGCAGCCCGCCGGCGAGCGGCAGGCCGACGAGACGGGCGATCTCCCGGTCGCGCAGGCCGGAGTCGAAGGGTCCACGGGCGACGATCCTGAGGTCCTTCAGGACGATCGAGATCGCGGACGCCACCCGGGTGGCGGCGGCAACCGCCCGCAGCTCCGCCGGGACGACCAGCAGCCCGACATCGATCTGGGCGAGCGTCTCGGCGACGGCCTCGTCCACCCGGCGGGGCAGATCGACCACGACCACCCCGCCGCGCCGCCGGGCGGCGCCGAGTACTGAGCGCATGGCCTGCGGCGGGATCAGCACGGAATCGCCGCGGTCCCAGCTCAGCACGCTGAGCGAGTCGAGCCTGGGCAAGGACTCCTCCAGCGCCCCGCTGTTGACTCTTCCGCGCGAGTCGGCGAGGTCGGGCCAGCGCAGGCCGCCGGTGCGTTCGGCGCCGAGCAGGATGTCGAGGCCGCCGCCGAGCGGGTCGCCGTCGATGAGCATGGTCCGCCGGCCGGTGCGGGCCGATGTGACGGCGAGTGCGCACGCCAGGGTGCTGGCACCGGCGCCACCGCGACCGCCCACCACACCGATGGTCAGGGCCGGTTCGCCGGTTCCCTCCGCGATGTCGGCGATCCGGTCGACCAGCCAGCTCTCGGCTTCGGGCAGAAACAGCACGTGATCGGCCCCGATCCCCACACCTTGACGCCAGACCTCGGGGTCGTCCAACTCCCGGCCGACGAGCAGCACGCCCTTGCGGCGGGGTGCGTCACGGAGTCTTCCGGACGCTTCCGCTCCGACCAGGACAAGCGGCGCATTGTCCCAACTCGTGGCGCATGGCGGGCTGGAGAAGACAACTTCCGGTTCTGTCCCGGCCGCCGCGCAGAGTCGCAGCAGATCATCCAGCAGACTTTCGTCCTCGGCGACAATCAACGGTCCGCCGGGGCGATCTCCCGGAGTCGCCAACCGGTCGGTCCTGGTGGCTCCTGTCATTTTCCTGTCCCCCGTCGCTTGTGTTGCGAGCACGGTGTGCTGCGCCTGCGATCAGCTTGGGACAGTGCGAGGAATTGAGACGGTCTCGGTCGGAATCTGTGGACAACTCGGCCTTTGTGGATAACTCCACCACCCGGACGGGTGAGTTCCGCTCGACCGGAGAAGCGATTACAGTGAGTCACACGTCATGCACAGTGACCGCACACCCATGCGAAGGAGAGAGCCATGCGCAAACCGGCGGCGGACACGGCCGAGAAGCGGCAACACGTGTCCGGACATGCGACGACCCCCGCCGGGGGGGAGAGCGGGGGTCGTCCCCACGATCTGACTCGGGGGGGGAGGAGCCAGACCGGGTTAGCACGGTCGCGAACGATCCGTGACTTCCATGGTGTACCCGAAGGCCTTCTCAGGCAAACCCACGCGCCTGAGCTTACGCCGAATGGTGGTTGCCTATGCTCATCCCGTGGAAAACCACCTGCCACCGCGCACCGCGGCGTTCTTCGATCTCGACAAGACCGTGATCGCCAAGTCCAGCACCCTCGCCTTCGGGCGCTCCTTCTACCACGGCGGTCTCATCAACAGACGAGCGGTATTGCGTACCGCGTATGCCCAGTTCGTGTACTTGGTCGGCGGTGCGGATCACGACCAGATGGAGGGCATGCGCAAATACCTCTCCGAACTGTGCCGGGGCTGGAATGTGCAGCAGGTGCGAGAGATCGTGGCGGAGACCCTCCATGACCTGATCGACCCGATCATCTACGACGAGGCGGCCTCGCTGATCGAGGAACACCACGCCGCCGGCCGCGATGTGGTGATCGTCAGCGCCTCCGGCTCCGAGGTGGTGGAGCCGATCGGCGAGATGCTCGGCGCTGACCATGTGGTGGCCACGCGTATGGTCGTCGAGAACGGCGCGTACAACGGCGAGATCGAGCACTACGTCTACGGACCGGCGAAAGCTGACGCCATCGCCAAGCTGGCGGAGTCCGAGGGCTACGACTTGGAGAGGTCCTTCGCCTACAGCGACTCGGTGACCGACATCCCCATGCTGGAGACCGTCGGCCATCCGTACGCGGTCAACCCCGACCGCGGGCTGCGCAGGGAAGCCATCGCGCGCGACTGGCCGATGCTCACCTTCAGCCGCCCGGTGCGGCTGAGACAGCGCATTCCGTCGCTGTCGATGCCGACGGGGCCGACGCTCGCGGTCGTCGCGCTCGGGGCCGCGGCCGCCACCGCAGGCCTGGTGTGGCTGGCCGCGCGCCGCCGGCGCCCGATGGTCCTGTCGTGACGGCGAACTGAGTCGACGTCAGGCCGCGCCCCGCTGGAGCGCCTCACAGACGGCGACGCTCTCCCGCACGCCGAGTTCCAGCGCCCGGCCGCAGTGGGCGATCCACTCGGCCATTCCCCCGGGCGTTCCGGTGGAGTAGCCGTCCAGGGCCTTGAGATAGTCCGCCCGGCCCAGCTCCGCCCAGCCGACCTCGGCCGGACAGATGGACTTCGGGTCGAGACCGCTGCCGACCAGCACGATCCGTTCGGCGGCGCGGGCGACCAGGGCGTTGAAGGAACCGAAGGGACGCAGACAGAGCAGTTCGCCGTGCACCACCGCACCGACCACCAGCGCGGGCGCCGCGGTCCCGGCCCGTAGCAGTCCGGCGAGGCCGTCCAGCCGGGCGTTCACTTCGCTGGGTTCCGGCAACGGGATCTCGGCGAGCCCGACCAGCGGCTCGGCCACCGGCTCGCCGGTCAGCCGGGGCCGGCCCACCGTGGGCTCCTCGGCGACGCCGCCGGCCGCCACCAGATGCAGCCGGGCCAGCGCCTGGAGCGGTGACTGCCGCCAGACAGTGATGAGTTGGCCGGCCTCTGCGGTCAACCGGAGCGCCGCGCCGACCGTCCGGGCCTCGTCGTCGGCGGAGAAGTCACCGCGCCGGCGCACCTCTTCCAGCGGCCAGTCGGCGCTGGCCAGAGCTGCCGAGGCCCGGGCGCCGCGCAGGGCCGCCTCGGAGGTCACCTCGTCGGATCGGCGGCGCATCACCCGGTGGCCGTAGACCCGGTCCACCGCCTGCCGTACGGACTCCACCGCTTCGGGCACACCCGGCAGCGCACCCAGCACGGCCAGCGGATCGGCCGGTTGGGGAGCGCCGGATGAAGCTGTGTTCGTAGCCATGCGTCCGACCCTACGCATCCCCTGAGTAGCGCACGACCACGATCGAGTGGCCTTTGCCACTCGGAGTCGGCGGCGGAAAGAGCGCGCCACTACGCTTACCGAACATGAAGATCGCTTTCGTCGGAAAGGGCGGCAGCGGCAAGACCACGTTGTCTTCCCTGTTCATCCGCCATCTCGCCGCCGGGCGTGTCCCGGTCGTCGCGATCGACGCGGACATCAATCAGCACCTCGGCCCCGCGCTCGGTCTTCCCGAGGACGAGGCCGCCGCGCTGCCCGCGCTCGGCTCGCATCTGACGGAGATCAAGGAGTACCTGCGCGGGGCCAACCCGCGGATCGCCTCCGCCGAGGCCATGATCAAGACCACCCCGCCCGGTCATGGCTCCCGGCTGCTGCGATTGGTGGAGGACAACCCCATCTATGCCGCCTGCGCCCGCCCGGTCGTTCTCGATGACGGTCCGGGCGTCCGGTTGATGGTGACCGGGCCGTTCGACGAGGCCGATCTGGGCGTCGCCTGCTATCACTCCAAGGTCGGCGCGGTGGAGCTGTGCCTCAACCATCTGGTCGACGGGCGAGGCGAATACCTGGTCGTCGACATGACCGCCGGCAGCGACTCCTTCGCCTCCGGGATGTTCACCCGCTTCGACCTGACCTTCCTGGTGGCCGAGCCGACCCGTAAGGGCGTTGCCGTCTACCGCCAGTACAAGGAGTACGCCGCCGACTTCGGCGTCAATCTTGCGGTGGTGGGCAACAAGATCCAGGGCGAGGACGACGTGGCTTTTCTGCGTGCCGAGGTGGGCGACGACCTGTTGGTCACCGTGGGCCACTCGGACTGGGTGCGGTCGATGGAGAAGGGGCGCCCGCCGCGCTTCGAGCTGCTCGAAGGGCCCAACCGGCGGGCGCTGCGGACGCTGCACGAGCGAGCGGACGCGGCCTACGAAACCCGGGACTGGGCGCGCTACACCCGGCAGATGGCGCACTTCCACCAGCGGAACGCGGAGAGCTGGGGCAACGCCAGGACGGGCGACGATCTGGGCGCCCAGATCGACCCCGCGTTCGTCCTGGACGAGTCGCTGTCCGCCGCCACGGCGGGGGTCCGAGCGGGAGTCTGACCGCCGGCACCGCGTCTCCCCGCGGTCGCGGGCGCACCTGACGAAGTCCTTACGGCCGGGTCCGACGCGGACCCGGCCGTTTCGCGCTGCCGGGAGGTTCTTGGGGACCGAATCGCCCTCCGACCGGCTGCCGACCGGCCGCCGGTGAATACGGCCGCACCAGCGAGGCCACCGATTTTGCATACTTACTCACCGTATTCAAGTCAGCCAGCTTGGCACACCATTAATTCACTCGATAGGGGCAAATAAACGGCTGATCCAAGCTCCACACTTCACTCTCCGCAGTCAGTCCATTACTCTCCATTTACTGGCACTTGAGAGTAGCGATGACATCACGTCGCGCTGACTCCTCCCGCCGTCCACCGAAGGAGACGGGACATGAGACTCCAAGCACTCGACCGATTCACCTCCCGATTCACCTCCCGCGTCACCCCTCCGCTTACCTCCGACACCACCCCCCGATGGGCTTCCCATCGATCCGATCTGTCCGCCTCGATCACGGTCTTCCTGATCGCCGTCCCCCTCTCGCTCGGCCTCGCGCTGGCGACCGGCGCCCCCTTGCAGTCGGGCCTGGTCGCGGCGGCCGTCGGCGGTATCGTGGCCGGTCTGCTGGGCGGCGCGCCGCTCCAGGTCAGCGGCGCCGCCACCGGACTGGTCGTGGTCACCGCCGGCCTCGTCCAGCGCTACGGATGGCCCGCCACCTGTGCGATCACCGTCCTGGCCGGCCTGGCCCAGCTGCTGCTCGGCGTCTTGCGGGTGGCCAGAGCCGCCCTCGCGGTCAGCCCCGCCATCGTGCACGGCATGCTCGCCGGCATCGGTACGGTCATCGCCGTCGGCCAGCTCCATGTGGTGCTGGGCGGCAGCCCGCAGAGCTCCGCGATCGCCAATATCGCCGGATTGCCCGGCCAGTTCATGGACAGCCACCCCATCACGCCGGTGATCGGCGCCCTGACTCTGGCCGTGCTGCTCGGCTGGCCACGGCTGCGGGGCAGAGCCGGGGCGCTGCGGGCGATCCCCGCCCCGCTGGCGGCGGTGGCGCTGGCCACCGCGGCGAGCATCGGACTGTCCATGCCCAGGGTCGAACTGCCGCGCCTGGCCACCCCCGCACTGCCCACGCTGCCGGAAGGACCGGTGCTCGGAGTGATCGCGGCGGTTGTCACCGTCACCCTGGTGGCGAGCATGGAATCCCTGCTGTCGGCGGTCGCGGTGGACACCCTCCGGGCACAGCGCCCCGGCCCGCCCGCCCCCTCGGCCCGGCTCGACCGCGAACTGCGCGGGCAGGGCGTCGCCAATCTGATCTCCGGGATGCTCGGCGGCATGCCCATCGCGGGCGGCGCGATGCGGGGTTCGGCGAATGTCGAGGCCGGCGCCCGCACCCGGCGGTCCACGGTGCTGCACGGTATCTGGGTGCTGCTCTGCGCCGGCGCCGCCTCCCAGGCGCTGGAGGCGATCCCGCTGGCCGCGCTGGCGGCCCTGGTGATGCTGGTGGGGGTACGGATGGTGAGCTTCGCGCACATCCGGCACATCCACCGGCACCGGGAGTTCCCCGTGTACGCGGCCACGCTGGGCGGGGTAGTGGTCTTCGGGGTGCTCCAGGGCGTGCTGCTGGGCGGCGCGGTCGCCGCCTTCCAGGCGCTGCGCAACCTCACCCACACCCGGGTCACCATCACCGAGGAGCCGGGCTGTCACCGGGTGCGGGTGTCGGGGCAGTTGACGTTCGTGGCCGTGCCCCGGCTGACCCGGGCCCTGGCCCAGGTGCCGGAAGACGCCGATGTGGTGCTGGAGCTGGAAGGCACCTTCATGGATCACGCGGCCTACGAGGCGCTGGACGCCTGGTGCGCCCGGCACCGTTCACGCGGTGGGCGAGCCGTCCTGGGCGACGGCGCCGGACGGACCGTCAGCGAACCGGTGAGCGCGCATGCCTGCCGCCCCTGGACTCCGTGGCGCAACCACCACTGCACCCGCCCGACCGCCGTCCCCGCGACCAGCGGCAGCCAACTGCTCGGCGGGGTGAGCGCGTTCCAGCGCAACACGGCTCCGCTGGTCCGCAAGGAATTGGCCCGGCTGGCGCGGGAGGGCCAGCGCCCCGGCCAGCTCTTTCTGACCTGCGCGGACTCCCGGCTGGTCACCAGCATGATCACCTCCAGCGGCCCTGGCGACCTCTTCACGGTCCGCAACGTCGGCAATCTGATGCCGCCGCCGGGGTCCGACGCGTCCTGCGACTCGGTGGCCGCCGCGGTGGAGTACGCGGTGGAGGTGCTGGCGGTCTCCAGCATCACGGTGTGCGGCCACTCCGGGTGCGGCGCGATGCAGGCGCTGCTCGGTTCGAACCATGAGCCGGGCGCGCAGACCCCGTTGGCCCGCTGGCTGCGGCACGGCCGGCCGAGCCTGGCGCGGCTGGCCAGGACCGGCGCGCTGGGCCGGGGCGATGTCGCGCTCGCCGACCGCGAGATCGCCGATGACCAGGAACGGCTCGCCCTGGTCAATGTGATGACGCAACTCGACCACTTGATGGCCCACCCATGTGTGGCCCGCCGGGTGGCCGAGGGCTCCCTCCAGCTCGATGGCATGTACTTCCATGTGGCCGAGGCGCAGGCGTACATCCTGGACCGTACGACCCATGTCTTCGCCGCGGTGCGGCCCGATGTCCCCCTGCCCGGTGCCGCAACGGCGTTCGGCGCCCCGGCCGCCGCGGCCGACTCCGCTCCGGGCAGCGAGCCGGAGGGAAGGGAGGGCCTCACAAAGGTCTAAACCATTTCCCGGGAGCTCTTGTCAGGGTGGTCAAGGACTGGTGAGGTAGTGCTGGGACGAGTGGGACACCCTGACAAGGAGTTGGTGTGAGCAGCAACGAGAGCCTGGCCAACCTGCTGAAGGAGGAGCGGCGGTTCGCTCCTCCGGCCGAACTGGCCGCCGCGGCCAATGTCACGGCGGCGGCGTACGAACAGGCCAAGGCCGACCGGCTGGGCTTCTGGGCCGAGCAGGCCCGCCGTCTGACCTGGGCCACCGAGCCCACCCAGACCCTGGACTGGTCGAACCCGCCGTTCGCCAAGTGGTTCGCGGACGGGAAGCTCAACGTCGCCTACAACTGCGTCGACCGCCATGTCGAGGCGGGAAACGGCGACCGGGTGGCGATCCACTTCGAGGGTGAGCCGGGCGACAGCCGCACCATCACGTACGCCGAGCTGAAGGACGAGGTGTCCCGCGCCGCCAACGCGCTGACCGAGCTGGGGGTCCAGCAGGGTGACCGGGTCGCGGTCTACCTGCCGATGATCCCCGAGGCGGTCGTGGCGATGCTGGCCTGCGCCAGGATCGGCGCCGTGCACTCCGTGGTCTTCGGCGGTTTCTCCGCCGACGCGGTGGTCTCCCGGATCGACGACGCCGACGCCAAGATCGTCATCACCTCCGACGGCGGCTACCGGCGCGGCAAGCCGGCCGCGCTCAAGCCGGCCATCGACGACGCGGTGTCCCGCACCCCGCAGGTCGAGCATGTGCTGGTGATCCGCCGGACCGGCCAGGACGTGGCGTGGACCGAGGGCCGGGACATCTGGTGGCACGAGATCACCGGTCGCCAGTCGGCCGAGCACACCCCGGAGGCGTTCGAGGCCGAGCAGCCGCTCTTCATCCTCTACACCTCGGGCACCACCGGTAAGCCCAAGGGCATCCTGCACACCTCGGGCGGCTACCTCACCCAGGCCAGTTACACCCACCACGCGGTCTTCGACCTCAAGCCGGAGACCGACGTCTTCTGGTGTACCGCCGACATCGGCTGGGTCACCGGCCACTCGTACATCGTCTACGGCCCGCTCTCCAACGGCGCGACCCAGGTCATCTACGAGGGGACCCCCGACACCCCGCACCAGGGCCGCTTCTGGGAGATCGTGCAGAAGTACGGCGTCTCCCTCCTCTACACCGCGCCCACCGCGATCCGCACCTTCATGAAGTGGGGCGACGACATCCCGGCCAAGTACGACCTGAGCAGCCTCCGGTTGCTGGGCAGCGTCGGCGAGCCGATCAACCCCGAGGCGTGGGTGTGGTACCGGGAACACATCGGCGGCGGCCGTACGCCGGTGGTCGACACCTGGTGGCAGACGGAGACCGGCGCCATGATGATCGCACCGCTGCCGGGTGTCACCCAGGCGAAGCCGGGCTCCGCGCAGACCCCGCTGCCGGGCATCTCCGCCACCGTGGTCGACGACGAGGCCCACGAGGTGCCGAACGGTTCCGGCGGCTACCTGGTGATCACCGAGCCGTGGCCGTCGATGCTCCGCACCATCTGGGGCGACGACCAGCGCTACATCGACACCTACTGGTCCCGCTTCGAAGGCCGCTACTTCGCCGGCGACGGGGCCAAGAAGGACGACGACGGCGACATCTGGCTGCTCGGCCGGGTGGACGACGTGATGCTGGTGTCCGGGCACAACATCTCCACCACCGAGGTCGAGTCGGCGCTGGTCTCGCACCCCAAGGTCGCGGAGTCCGCGGTGGTCGGCGCGGCCGACGCGACCACCGGTCAGGCCATCGTCGCCTTCGTCATCCTGCGCGGCACCGCCGAGGACAGCGCGGAGCTGCTGGTCGAGCTCCGGGACCACGTGGGCAAGGTGCTCGGCCCGATCGCCAAGCCCAAGCGGATCCTCACCGTCTCCGAGCTGCCCAAGACGCGATCCGGCAAGATCATGCGCCGCCTGCTGCGGGATGTCGCGGAGAACAGGGCACTGGGCGACGTCACCACCCTCACCGACTCCTCCGTGATGGACCTGATCCAGTCGAAGCTGCCGTCCGCGCCCAGCGAGGACTGAGCCCCGGCGCCCGAGGCCATGTCGAAGGCCCGCACACCTGACGGCCTTCGCGGCCGAAGAAGCCGAGGGAGCCGAGAGAGCCGAGAGATCTGAGGGAGGGGCGCCCGGCCGACCACCGGGGCGCCCCTCGCTCGTTCGGGTCACTCGTTCGGCTCAAGCGGGCGCCCGCCACGGCCGGGACAGGGCGACGCCCAGGGCCGGATACCCGCAAGGCCGCCCGGATGACACGCCGCCCCGACCCCCGGCCGGCAGCCTCGTCCGACCGGCCGTCCCATCCGGCCGTCCCGACTGGCCGCCCCGAGTGGCCAAGGACGCCGACGAGGAGCACGACCCGTAAGGCATGATCGGGGGACTGACGGACCGAATCGATGACGGAGGACACGATGAGCCCTGCCCCAGAGCACGACGGCGACGGGCGCAGCATCGGGCAACTGTTCGCCGCCGCCACGGCGGAGGTGTCCGCCCTGGTGCACGACGAGATCGCCCTGGCCAAGGCCGAGTTGCGGGCAGACGCCAAGCGCGCCGCGATGGGCAGCGCCGCGCTCGTGGTGGCGCTCGCGCTGGCCGTCTTCGCGATGCCCATGGGCTCGCTGGCGCTCGCGTACGTGATCCACCGGTCCGGTCTGCCGCTCGACGCTTCGTTCGGCATCGTCTTCGGCGGCTTCGTGCTGGTGGCGGTCGTGCTCATCCTGCTCGCCATCGGCCGGTTCAAGAAGGTGAAGAAGCCCGAGCTCTCCATCACCTCGGCCAAGGAGACGGCGGCGGTGCTCCAGAAGGCCAAGCCCCACCCGCGCCCGGCGGAGCCCACGGACGCCAAGGCGATCGAGGCGAAGATGTGACACGCTCTGGTCATGACTGCCGCCGCCCGGACGCCCGGGTCGCACGATCCCTCCCACCCGGAAACCGCCGCTGACGCGGCGTCCTCGGCATCCTCCGCACCGGCTGGGCCGGCTGAGGCCGCGTCAACGGCGGAGCCCACATCACCCGCCGGACCCGTATCACCCGTCGGCGCCGCGTCACTGGCGAAGCCCGCACAGACCCCGATAGGGCCGATGCCACGGATCGACGGACCGTGGACGCACCGGGAGGTCGCCGCCAACGGCGCCCGCTTCCACATCGCCGAAATGGGCGACGGCCCGCTGGTTCTGCTGCTGCACGGCTTCCCGCAGTTCTGGTGGACCTGGCGGCACCAGCTCACCGCCCTCGCCGAGGCCGGTTTCCGCGCGGTGGCGATGGACCTGCGGGGGGTCGGCGGCAGCGACCGTACGCCGCGGGGGTACGACGCCGGCAATCTGGCCCTCGACGTCACCGGGGTGATCCGCTCACTGGGCGAGCCGGACGCGGCGCTCGTCGGACACGACCTCGGCGGCTATCTCGCCTGGACGGCGGCGGCCATGCGGCCCAAGCTGGTGCGCCGGCTCGCGGTCTGCTCGATGCCGCATCCGCGCCGCTGGCGTACGGCGATGCTCACCGATCTCCGGCAGAGCAAGTCCGGCGCCTACATCTGGGGCTTCCAACGGCCCTGGCTCCCGGAACGCCAACTCATGGCGGACGACGCGGCGCTGGTCGGCCGGCTGGTCACCGACTGGGCCGGTACGACGGTGCCGGACCAGCGGTCGGTCGACGTCTACCGGCGCGCGATGCTGATCCCGTCCACGGCGCATTGCGCGGTGGAGCCGTACCGCTGGATGGTGCGCTCGATGGCCCGGCCGGACGGCATCCAGTTCAACCGGCGGATGAAGCGCCCGGTGCGGGTGCCGACGCTGCAGATGCATGGCGCGCTCGACCCGGCGATCGGCACCCGGAGCGTGGCCGGCAGCGGGGAGTACGTCGAGGCCCCGTATCGCTGGCGGCTCTTCGAGGGACTGGGGCACTTTCCGCACGAGGAGGACCCGGCGGCGTTCTCGGCGGAGCTGATCAACTGGTTGAAGGACCCAGAACCGGACCGCTGAACCCCGTCATCGCCCGGCTGAGCTGCGACAAGTTCGGCGGCGCTTGACATGGCCAGGACGGGGCGGGGCAAACCTGCCGATTCCACCACCGGCGAGACCCCCGAGGATCGCGGCATGATCGCCCAAAATGCCGGGCGCATAAGCCAATCGGGCGACCAAACGGCGATTACCGACCCTGAGGCGCGGGCACGTTGCTTCGTATGGGTTGGACGCACGACTACCGTGACGTATCGCGCAATCGCCGCAGCAGCTTCTCCGCCGCCGATCGAGGGGCGGTCACCGCCGTACTCGCCCCGGCGGACAGTCGGCTCGGCATCCCCCGCATCCTCGGCCGCAGAGCCCGCTGGGTCAGTGCCCGGCTGCGGCATCCGCGCGACTGAGCGCGGATGCCGGCTCGGCACGGACCTCACGGCCGAACGCCGGCCTCACCACCGAGCGCCGACCGTACGGCCGAACGCTGACCACACCGCCGAACGCCGACCTCACAACGCGCAGCCTTCGCTGTCCACCTGCCGGTTGGCGGTGTTGCCGGCGGTCGCGTCCGGGGCCACTTCGCCGGCGGTCAGCGCGTAGCCGGTATTGGCGTCGTCCAGCGACTTGGCGAAGACCACGCCCGCGACCCTGCCGTCCGCGGTGAGCAGCGGGCCGCCGGAGTTGCCCTGCCGGACGGTCGCGTACAGCGAGTAGACATCGCGGTGCACGGTACCCCGGTGGTAGATGTCCGGGCCGCTGGCCTCGATCCGGCCGCGGACCCGGGCCGCCCGGACGTCGAAGCCGCCGTTCTCCGGAAACCCGGCCACGATCGCGTCGTCCTTGGAGCGCGCGTCGCTGCCCGCGAAGGAGAGCGCGGGGGCGTTCAGCCCCGGCACGTCGAGGACCGCGATGTCGCGCTGCCAGTCGTAGAGGACCACCCGGGCGTCGTGCAGCCGGCCCACGCCGCCGACCTGCACGGTCGGCTCGCGGACGCCGCCGACGACGTGGGCGTTGGTCATCACCCGGTCCTTGGCGAAGACAAAGCCGGAGCCCTCGAGCACCTTGCCGCAACTCGGCGCGGTGCCGACCACCTTGACGATGCTGCGCCGAGCCTGGGCGACGACCGCGCTGTGCACCAGCGCCGGATCCGGCGCGGGCACCGAGGTGATCGGCTCGGAGCCGAAGGTGCCGAAGACCTGGGGCAGGCCGTTCTGCGCGAGGGTGCTGCCGAAGTTGTCGAACCAGGTGTCGGCCTGGGCCGGCACCACGTGCGAGACGCCGAGCAGCACCTTCGACGAGCGCACCTCGCGCCCTATGGTCGGCAGGGTGGTGGTCGCCAGGGCGCTGCCGATCAGCCAGGCGACCACCAGCATCGCCACCACGTTGACCAGCGCGCCACCGCTGGCGTCCACCGCGCGGGCCGGTGACCAGGTGATCCGGCCGCGGAGCTTGTTGCCGAGATGGGTGGTGAGCGCCTGGCCCACCGACGCGCAGACGATCACGATGACCACACCGACGACCACCGCCGCCGAGCCGGGGGTCGCGTCGCCGGTCGCCCGGTCCCAGATGATCGGCAGCAGATAGATCGCGGCGAGGCCACCACCGAGGAAGCCGATCACCGACATGATGCCGACGACGAAGCCCTGCCGGTAGCCGACCACGGCGAACCAGACAGCGGCGAGGATGAGCAGGACGTCCAGCACGTTCACGGAGAACACGGTCTCACGGCGAACTGTCAGCGGGGGACCGTACGGGGCGGGTGATCGTCCTCATATGCCCGGACCGGTCGGACGATACGAACGCACCGGTCGAACGGTGCGGCTGCACGGGTCGAACGGCGTGCGGCCGCACGGGCCGGACGACAGGGGGCCGCCGGTCGGATCGCAGGGCTTGCACTGATCGGCCGGCAGGACCTGGGCCGGTCGGACGGCAGGACCGGACGGGACCGGACCGGTCGGACGATACGACTCAGCCGAGCGGCACCGTACGGTCCCGGTCCCAGGGCCGCTCCCACCCCGCGTAGTGCAGGATCTTGTCGATCAGGCCCGCGGTGAAGCCCCAGACCAGGGCGCCCTCGACCAGGAAGGCCGGGCCGCGGAAACCGCTGGGGTGAACGAGCGTCGCGCGGTTCGCCGCGTCGGTGAGATCGCTCAGCGGCACCCGGAAGACCCGGGCGGTCTCGGCCGGGTCCACCGCGGCGACCGGGCTGGGCACGCGCCACCAGCCGAGCACCGGGGTCACCACGAAACTGCTGACCGGGATGTAGAGCCGTGGCAGCACCCCGAAGATCTGCACGCCCGACGGGTCGAGGCCGGTCTCCTCCTCGGCCTCGCGCAACGCGGCCCGCAGCGGCCCGTCGCCCTCGGGGTCGCCGTCCTCCGGATCGAGCGCTCCGCCGGGGAAGGACGGCTGCCCGGCGTGGGACCGCAGCGCCGCGGAGCGCTCGATGAGCAGCAGGTCAGGGCCGTGGTCGCCCTCGCCGAAGAGGATCAGCACGGCCGACTGCCGGCCCCCGCCGGGCGGCGGCAGAAAGCGGCTGAGCTGCTCGGGGCGCACCCCGTGGGCCACCGCGACCGCAGGGCGCAGCCAGTCGGGCACCCCCGCGGCGCTGACCTCGACGCCCGCGTCCGCTCCCGGCACCTGAGTCATGAACCGGCCAGCGGTGGCGCGGGCTGCCCCGGGTAGTCCGGCGGCGGCTTCAGCCGCTGGCCGGGGAAGCCGCCCTTCTCGTACTTGAGCAGCTTCTTCGCCTTCTCCGGGTCCGTCTCGCCCTCGCCGAAGGAGGGGCAGAGGTGCGCGATCGGGCAGACCCCGCAGGCCGGGTTGCGGGAATGGCACATCCGGCGGCCGTGGAATATCACCAGATGGGAAAGCATGGTCCAGTCGGACTTCGGGAAGAGCCGGATCACGTCCTGCTCGACCTTCTCCGGGTCGTCCGAGGTGCTCCAGCCGAAGCGGCGGGCGAGCCGGCCGAAGTGGGTGTCGACCGTGATGCCGGGGACACCGAACGCGTTTCCCAACACCACGTTGGCGGTCTTGCGGCCGACGCCGGGCAGCTTGACCAGGTCCTCAAGGCGGCCCGGCACCTCGCCGCCGAAGTCGTCCCGCAGGGCCGCGGAGAGGCCGAGCACGGACTTGGCCTTGGCCCGGAAGAAACCGGTCGGCCGCAGGATCTGCTCCAGCTCCTCCGGGTCGGCCGCGGCCATGTCCTCGGGCGTCGGGAACTTGGCGAAGAGCGCGGGTGTCGTCTGGTTGACCCGCAGATCGGTGGTCTGCGCGGACAGCACGGTCGCGATCAGCAGCTGGAAGGGGTTCTCGAAGTCCAGCTCGGGATGGGCGTACGGATACACCTGGGCGAGTTCGCGGTAGATGCGACGGGCGCGCCGCACCAGCGCCACCGGAGGAGCCTGTTCGCTCACGGCTGAATCGCGTTTGGCGGCCACCCGTTTGGCCGTCTTGGCAGCCCGTTTCTTCTGCGCGCTCGGTGTTTCAGACACCCGGCCAGCCTAAGCCTCGCCACTGACATCCGCCCTCGAACCGCCCACGGGCGCGAAGATCCGATGTCTTTTCCGACCCCCCGGGGGCGGGTGTCCGCTCTGATAAGACATCCTTGTGATTGATCGCACTGTTTGAGACGTCATGCATCATGGGGTAGACCCAGCGATGTCGACAAGGAGAGAGCTCGTGGACGACGTTCTGCGCCGTGCCCCGCTTTTCGCGGCGCTCGACGACGAGCAGGCCGCTGAACTGCGCGCCTCCATGACGGAGGTCACGCTGGCCCGTGGCGATTCGCTGTTCCACGAGGGTGACCCCGGGGACCGGCTGTACGTCGTCACCGAAGGCAAGGTGAAGCTGCACCGCACCTCGCCCGACGGCCGGGAGAACATGCTGGCCGTCGTCGGACCCGGCGAGCTGATCGGCGAGCTGTCGCTCTTCGATCCCGGGCCCCGCACCGCGACCGCCACCGCGCTGACCGAGGTGAAGCTGCTCGGCCTCGGCCACGGCGACCTCCAGCCGTGGCTCAACGTAAGGCCCGAGGTCTCCACGGCCCTGCTACGTGCCGTCGCCCGGCGCCTGCGCCGCACCAACGACGTCATGTCCGACCTGGTCTTCTCCGACGTGCCCGGCCGGGTGGCCAAGGCGCTCCTCGACCTCTCCCGCCGCTTCGGCGTGCAGTCGGAAGAGGGCATCCACGTCGTCCACGACCTCACCCAGGAGGAGTTGGCCCAGCTCGTCGGCGCCTCCCGCGAGACCGTGAACAAGGCGCTCGCCGACTTCGCCGGCCGTGGCTGGCTCCGGCTGGAGGCCCGCGCGGTGATCCTTCTCGACGTGGAGCGGCTGGCCAAGCGGAGCCGCTGAGCCCCGGCGGTCGTCGAATCGGCGGTGCCGTGCCGCCGTACGGCGTCGAGCGGCGGCCCCGGCATCGGCCGGCGGACCCGTTTGGCCCCCGTCGACCCCCGTTCGCCCCGGTCGTCAATCCCAGGACCGCCGTCACCCGCCCAGTGGAACGCCCCTCGTACAGCCCGGCCGCTGCCGGAGCGCTGTGCGGGGGGCGTTTCGCTGCTCGGGGCCGGTACGGGGCCGCGCTACCAGATCAGTTGGCCGATCTCGTTGATGACGGTCACCACCGCCGGATTGGCCGGGTCGATCAACGGAAAGTGACCGGTCGCCGCGAGCCATGCGACCGTCGGCGGCTCCCCCGCAGCCGTCGCCGCCTTCGCGAATTCGTCGCTGACCTGCGGTGGAACCACATTGTCAGTGGTGCCGTGCACGATGGTTGTAGCGATTCCGGTGGGAAGCAGTACGGCTGGATCGGCGTGGGGAATACGGACGGTGACGTGGCTGGTGCCACCGAGCAGTTCGAGGACTGCGCCGGAGCACACCCCCAGCCGGATCGACGAAGCGAAATCGGCGATCGGGGCGAGGGCCACGACGCCGCGGAACGGTGGAGGGGATGAGCGATGCCAGGGGGAATCGGGGGGCAGCACATGACGTGCGGCGGCCCACAGGGCGAGGTGACCGCCCGCGCTGTGTCCGGTGATCACGGTGCGGCAGGGGTCCACGGTGTCGGCGTCCAGCGCCTGGACGGCGAGTTCGGGGAGCCCGTCGAGGGCGGCGGCCACATCGTCGAAGGTGTCGGGCCAGCGGCCGGCGGGCGGGTGCGGACCGCCCGCGCCGGGGCTCTCACCCGGGTCGTTGATCACGTCAGTGGTCGGGTCCGCGGGTGGCGGAAGGGTCGCTTCCGGGCTCTGGGACGGGCCCTGGGCGGTCTGTGGGGAGCCGCCGCGCCGGTATCCGAGCGACGCCACCGCGAAGCCGTGGGCGGCCAGGTGGGCGGCGAGCGGGGAGACATGGGCGCGGTCGTAGGCGGCACGCCAGGCGCCGCCGTGCAGGAGAGCCACCAGGGGCGCGGGCCGGTCACCCGCGATCCGCGGGCGGTAGAAGTCGATCACCTGGTCAGGGTGGTCCCCGTACGCCGCGGTGGCGTCCGGCGGCACCGGCTGGTGTCCGAAAACCGACGCCTCCTCTGCTGCCGACCGATCAACGGGATCGGCTATGGCAGGAGCGGAGGTACGGGGACCGGCTGCGGTCATCGGTTACGCGGTTCCTTCCAGTACGGCGGCCAGGACGCGTGCGGCACGCAGCGCGTCGGTGTAGCGGGTGTAGAGCGGGGTGAAGCCGAAGCGCAGGACATCGGGCCTTCGGTAGTCGCCGACGACACCCCGGGCGGTCAACTCGCCCATCACGTCCGCGGCTTCGGCGCAGCGCAGCGACACCTGGCTGCCGCGTTCCGCGTGCGCCGCGGGGGTGACGGACTCGACCCGCCCGGCCGGCACCAGCGCGGCCACGCACGCCAGGAAGAAGTCGGTCAGGCGGAGGCTCTTCTCCCGCACGTCGGACACGGCCACACCGTCCCAGGCGTCCAGGGCCGCGTCCAGGGCGAGCAGCGAAAGGATCTCTGGAGTGCCGACCCGCCCGCGCGGCGCGCCGTCGGCCGGTTCGTAGCCGGGGGCCATGCCGAAGGGGTCGGCGTGCGAGTTCCAGCCGGGAAGGGGCGAGTCGAAGCGTCCTTGCAGTTCCCGCCGCACGTAGAGGTAGGCCGGCGCTCCCGGTCCCCCGTTGAGGTACTTGTAGGTGCAGCCGACGGCGAGGTCCACCCCGTCGGCGTCCAGGAGCACCGGGAGTGCGCCCGCGCTGTGGCACAGGTCCCATACGGCCAGGGCGCCGGCCCGGTGCAGGGCCTCGGTGACACCCCGGAGGTCGGCCAGCCGGCCGGTGCGGTAGTCGACATGGTTGACCAGCGCGGCAGCGGTACGGGGCCCGGCCTCGGCGGCGATCTCCCCCGCCGGCACCGCCCGTACGGTGCGGCCGGTGAGGCGGGCGGCGGACGCGGCGATGTAGCCGTCGGTCGGGAAGGTGGCGGCGTCGACCAGGATCTCGTCCCGCTCCGGCGGTGCCATCCGTACCGCGGCCACCACCGCTTTGAAGACGTTGACGCTGGTGGAGTCGCCGACCACGATCTGGCCGGGCGCGGCGCCGACCAGCGGGGCGATCCGGTCGCCGATCCGCTCCGGCGCCGTCCACCAGCCGCTCTCCGTCCAGGAGCGGATCCGCAGCTCGCCCCACTGACGGTTCACCACGTCGGCGAGCCGGGGCAGCACGCCGGTGGAGAGGACGCCCAGCGAGTTGCCGTCGAGATAGACGGTGCCGTCCGCGTCGTCCAGCACGAAGCGGTCCCGGACTGCGGCCAGCGGGTCGGCGGCGTCCAGTTCCGCCGCGCGAGCGGCGAGCGCGGCCTCGCCTGGGACGCTTCCTTCGGCCGCTGTTCCTTCGGGGGCGGTCCCGGCGGGGACGGTCCCGGCGGGGACGGTGGTGGTGTCCGGCCGGGCAGCCGGGAGATCGAGGGGCGGTGTGCGGTCGGCGGCGGTGCCCGTGGCGCCCGAACCCGGGAGGGTGCCGTCCGTGCTCGTCTCAGACATGGCTGCGGGCCGTCCACAGCTCGGGGAAGACGTTCTTGGTGGCCCGCTTCTCCAGCCAGGCCACCCCCGCGGAGCCGCCGGTGCCGGTCTTGGCGCCCATCGCCCGGCGGGTCGCCACGAGATGGTCGTTGCGCCAGCGCCAGACGAGTTCGGCGACATCGGTGAGCGCCTCGCCGAGCCGGATCAGCTCGGAGTCCTGGTCGTCCTCGGCGTAGATCCGCTGCCAGACGGCTTCGACCTCGGGGTGCGGCTCGTAGCGCAGTACCGGGTCGCGGTCGAGCACCTCGGCGGGCACGGCGTGGCCGCGGCGGGCGAGGAGCCGCAGCACCTCGTCGTAGAGGCTCGGTTCGGTGAGCGCCTTCTCCAGCTCGGCGTGGGCGCTCGGGGTGCCCCGGTGGGGGACGAGCATCGACGCGGACTTGTCGCCGAGCAGGAATTCCAGTCGACGGTACATCGCGGACTGGAAGCCGGAGCCCTCGCCGAGGGCCGAGCGGTAGGCGTTGAACTGGGCGGGGGTGAGATGGGCGATCGGTTTCCAGGACGCGTTGAGCGACTCGAGTTCCGGGAGGCTGCGCCGCAGCGCCGCCATCGCGGTGGGCAGGTCGTCCCGGCGCAAGGCGCCGGCCGCGGTGCTCCACTCGTGGACGAGCAGGGTGAACCACAGCTCCATCACCTGGGTGGTGACCAGGAACGCCATCTCACCGGGTTCGTCCGAGAGTGGATGCTGCATGTGGGTGAGGGCGGACGCCTGCACATAGTCCTCGTAAGGAGTCGTGCCCTCGAACGCGAGGTTCGGGATCGCCGCCTCGTCGGTCGGTGCGTCGGACATGGGGGTACCTCCTGAGCGTGCCCTCCCAGGATCGCTGGGCCGTGCGGAGATCATCTGCGGTGACGGAGGATCCGGCAAGAGGAGTCAGGCGGTCGGCGGCCCGGAGATGTAGTGCCCGTGGCTGTCGTAGGGCCAAGCGTTGGCCACGCATCCGTGCAGCCCCTTGATCTGCTGCATCATCACCGGGGCGAGTTTGCCGGGGCCGGGGCAGCCCTCGTGGCCGTGGCCGATGCGGTGGCCGACCTCGTGGTTGATGATCAGGGCCCGGTAGTCGTGCAGTGGCCCGGTGAACTCGGGCGAGCCGAGTTCCCACCGCTTGAGGTTGACGACCACGACCGCGCCGACGTCGCAGTTGACCTCGCCTCCGGTGTCGAGCCCGGCGGCGCCGCAGATGGCGTCCACCGTGTCCGGAGTGGCGATCTTGATCACGAAGTCGGCGGGACCGGAGCTCACCAGTTGGAACGCGTCGTGGCCGTCGTCGGTCCAGCCGCGCGGGTCGGCGAGGATCGAGGAGATCTCCCGGGCCGCGTCGGTGGCGGAAAGATCGATACCCCCTTCGACCTCGACCTTGTAGCGGCGGACCTCGCCGTGCCCGGCCGCCTTGCCGGAGGCGTGGGCGGTGCTGAAGGTGCCGGTACCGGAGGCGGGCACCGAGGTCGGCCGGCTCGGGGTCGGGGTCCGCGGCGGAAGGACGTTGGAGCGGCTGGCGGGGGCGGTGTGCGAGGCACCGGGCGTGGTCCGGGGGCCGCCGGGCCGGGCGTCGAGGCTGGCGGCCGCGGCGCCGTTCCTGGTCGCGTGCCAGGCGTATCCGGCGCCGACGACCAACACGATCACGAAGAGGACGACGAGGGGCCCGGTGAGCGCGGCCCGGCCCTTCGCGGTGTGGATGTACTCGCGGCGGCCTTTCGCGGCCAAGGTTCTCCCCTTGCGGCGGCGCAGCCGCGCCCCGGCCTCCGGCCGCTCGTGCGTACTGCGGATCGATCTGACGATGCGCGGCGCGCACGGTGTGGGTGTCGTCTCGTATGCCGATGCATGCGGACGACAGCGCTCACGATCGCACATCCGTACGCGGGCCGGTCGAGCCGGGGCCCGTCGGCAGAGGTCCCGGCACGTCCGGTCACCGCAGGTCACCGCCGGTCGCCGGAGATCACGGTCGGGGCGACGCGTCAGCTCAGCGTGTCGGCCGCGGTCGGGGAGCTGTCGCGGAGGAAGACGGCGCAGCGCTCGTACTCCTCCTGCTCACCGATCGCCTGGGCGGCGCGGGAGAGGGCGTGCAGTGCGCGGAGGAAGCCGCGGTTGGGCTCGTGCTCGAAGGGGATCGGGCCCTGGCCGCGCCAGCCGGCCCGGCGCAGGGCGTCGAGGCCGCGGTGGTAGCCGGTGCGCGCGTAGGCGTAGGACTCGACGGGCTTCCCGGCGTCAAAGGAGTCGTCGGCCAACTGGGCCCAGGCCAGTGAGGAGGCGGGGTACTTGGCGGCGACCTCGGCGGGCGCCGCGCCGGCGGCCAGCAGCTCGCGCGGCTCCGGGTCGTCGGGCAGATGGGTCGGGGCGGGGCCCCCGAGCAGGTTTTCGTGAGTGGCCATGGCCCCCAGTCTGCCCGAGGCGGTCGGCGAAAAGCCCCCGGCGGTCGCCGGGGGCCCCGATCCGCCCGCGAGGGCGCGTCACTTGCGCTTGTTGCCCGCCGACCGCAGGTCCTGCGCGGCGACCACGACCCGCTCGGCCATGCCGGCCTCGGCGGCCTTGCCCCACACCCGCGGGTCGTAGACCTTCTTGTTGCCGACCTCGCCGTCGACCTTCAGCACACCGTCGTAGTTGCTGAACATGTGGTGCACGACCGGCCGGGTGAAGGCGTACTGGAGGTCGGTGTCGATGTTCATCTTGACGACGCCGTTCTCCAGCGCCTCGTTGATCTCGGCGGTGGTGGAGCCGGAGCCGCCGTGGAAGACGAAGTCGAAGGGGTCGGACTTGCCGTACTTCGCGGTCACCGCCTCCTGGAGCTCCTTCAGGATGCTCGGCCGCAGCACGACGTTGCCCGGCTTGTAGACGCCGTGCACATTGCCGAAGGAGGCGGCCAGCAGGTAGCGGCCGTGCTCGCCGAGGCCGACCGCCTCGACCGTGCGGTAGACGTCGTCGACCGTGGTGTAGAGGGAGTCGTTGATCTCGTGCGAGACGCCGTCCTCCTCGCCACCGGTGGGCGTGATCTCCATCTCCAGGATGATGTGGGCCTTGACCGCCTCGGCCAGCAGTTCCTTGGCGATGGCGAGGTTGTCCTCCAGCGTCTCCGCTGAGCCGTCCCACATGTGCGACTGGAAGAGCGGGTTCCGGCCGGCCGCGACCCGCTCCTGCGAGATCTTGAGCAGCGGACGGACGTAGCCGTCCAGCTTGTCCTTGGGGCAGTGGTCGGTGTGCAGCGCGATGGTGACCGGGTACTTCTCGGCGACGACGTGCGCGAACTCAGCGAGCGCGACCGCCCCGCTCACCATGTCCTTCTTGTACTGGCCGCCGAGGAACTCGGCGCCGCCCGTGGAGATCTGGACGATGCCATCGCTCTCCGCCTCGGCCAGGCCCCGCAGCGCGGCGTGCAGCGTCTGGGACGAGGTGACGTTGATGGCCGGGTAGGCGAACTTGCCGGCCTTCGCCCGGTCCAGCATCTCGTTGTAGACGTCGGGGGTTGCGATGGGCATCGTGTCCGCTCCTCAATGGTCTGCGGGTTGTTCGGCTGGCAGTTCGGCTGCCATACGGCTTGGTGGCGCTGTCGGTCACACAGCGACGTCGTCGTCGCTCTCATCTTTCCAGACGCGAACGACGAGACTCCGGGAGAGTTCGCCGGTCACACGGGACATACGTCGCCCCCAGGAGTGTTTCACGTGAAACATCCAGGGCCGCAGAATCCCATCCTGGAGAGCGGACGTCGAGTGACGATCCGGGGAAGGATCAGGCCCCGATCCGGTGGCGATCCGACAGCAGGGCATCGGGACCGGCGGGTGACCCAAACGGTCGAAGGGGGGTTACGGACCGTCGTCGTCAGAGAATACCCAGGTCGGAGAGGGTATAGGCGGCGAGATACGGCAGACCCGTCTCGGTGATCTTCGCCTCCGCGCCGCGATCGACGATCACCGCCACCGCCACGACTTCCCCGCCGGCCTCCCGCACCGCCTCCACAGCGGTCAGCGGCGACCCACCGGTGGTGGAGGTGTCCTCGACCACCAGCACGCGCCGTCCCTTGACGTCGGTGCCCTCGATACGGCGCTGAAGACCGTGCGTCTTGGTGGCCTTGCGGACCACGAAAGCGTCCAGCCGCCGGCCGCGCGCGGCAGCCGCGTGCAGCATCGAACCGGCCACCGGGTCGGCGCCGAGCGTCAGACCGCCCACCGCGTCGTAGTCGAGGTCCGCGGTCAGGTCCAGCATCACCTGTCCGGCGAGCGGCGCGGCCTCCCCGTCCAGGGTGATCCGGCGGAGGTCGATGTAGAAGTCGGCCTCGAGCCCGGAGGAGAGGGTCACCTTGCCGTGCACCACGGCCTTTTCCTTGATGTGCCGCAGCAGCGCAGCGCGTACGTCGTCGCTCATGGGCACGAGATTAGCCGAGGGCCCGATGGGCCCCCGGCCTCGGTTCGGACAGGTCCGGCGCCTCAGCCGATGTCAGCCGATGCGCTGCCAGGACCAGGTGGTGGTGATCTCCAGCGGGTCGATGGGGGTGACCAGACGGGGGGTGGTGTTGAGGCCGTTCGGCGGCCCGGACTGCGGCTCCACACAGACCGCCTCGGGCTGCTCGGTGTAGATCACCGCCCACTCGGTGGGGCTCTCCACCCGCACCCGCATCTCGCCCGGCCAGGTCAGGGTGACCTCGACGCCGTCGGGCATGCCGAAGCAGTCGTCCCACGGGCCCGGCTTGGGGTCGATCCGCTTGCCGGTCGGCAGGTGGTCGGCGCCGCGCTCCTCCTGCCAGGCGGCGGTGAAGGCGAGTTCGACGTCCTGACCGCCCTCGCCGAGGTTGCGCAGCCACCACGGGTGCCAGCCGGCCTGCGCCGGGAAGGAGTCCCCGCTCGCCTCGACGCCGAGCGTCAGCTTGACCGAGTGCGGCAGCAACTCGACCGTCTGCGTCACCCGGCCGGGGTACGGCCAGGGGTCGGCGAGGTCGAAGTAGTAGGAGGCGGTGGTCTCGGTGGCGGGTGCCGCCTCATGCCAGGGGACGTGGCGACCGGTGCCGTGGATGGCGTGCGGTGCGGCGTCGACCGGGAGTTGGTGGGTCACCCCGCCGTTGCGGAACACCCCGTTCTCGGTACGGCCGCACCACGGCACCATGATGAAGGCGCCGAATTTCTCGCCCTGGCGCAGGAGTTCGGTCCCGCCGACCTTCAGCGAGGCGATCCGGCAGCCGTGCTCGGGCTCCAACGTCAGTTCGGCGTCGCCCGCCGTCAGTTTCTTCTCGTTCTCCACGGGACGAGCGTAGCGGCCGTCACTTGCGGCGCCGTAGCACCCGGCCGACGACCACAGCGGACGCGAGCAGGGCGGCTGCCGCCGGCGCGGCCCAGCGCAGGGTCGCGGTCGCGGTTCCGGCGTCGGGTGCGGGGACGGGGGCGTACCGGCCGCGGGGCGGCGCGTGGTCGACCTCTTCCGCGCTGCGGCCGATCATCGTACGGCGGGCGTGGGCGGCTTCGGCGGGCGGCACCAGGTCGTCCAGCGCGGCGGCGCTCTCCGGGACCTCCACCTCGACCTCGACCTCGACGAGTTCGAACTCGTCCAGTTCGGAGGCGGGCAGGGGGTCGCCGAGGTCGTCCACGACATCGGACTCCTCGCCGTCCGCGTCCAGGTCGGCCTCCGGGTCCAGGTCCGCGTCGGCGTCGCTCTGGGCCAGGTCCGCGAGGGCGGACAGATCGGCGAGCTCGGCGATTTCGGCCGGGTCCACGCTGTTGACCTCGTCGAATTCGCTCGGCTTGTCCATCTCGTGCACCCGGTCGGCGCTGTCCGGCCTTTCCGCGGTGTCCGGCCGTTCCGTTGCGTCCAGCCTCTCCGCCGCGTCCAGCCCGTCCAGCCCGGCCGGCTCGGCGTCGGGCTCCGGCAGGCTCGCGGTGGCCTCTTCCGGTACGGCCGCGGTGTCCGGTACGTCGGATACCGGGTCGGCCGGTGGTTCGGGGTGAGCGAGCGGCTCTGTCTCCGCGAACGGCTCGGCGAGCGACTGCGCCCCAGTTCCCGCCCCCTCCGGCCCGGAAGCGGCGTGCTCCCGCCCGGCCACCCCGCCGTCCGTGGCCTCCGACGTCGTGTCCGGCCCGTGCGGCGCCGCGTCCGGGGCGTGCGCGGCCAACCCGGCGGCGAACCGGTCGAGCAGGCGGCGCAGCGCGGCCTCCACCACCGCCGCCTCGTAACCGGCGAGGCGGCCGCCGGCCCGCGCCGTGCCCTGCCAGGTCAGCGTCGAGCCCGGCCCGGGGCGCGTGGTCTCCGCCACAGCGAGTACGGCGGTCGCCTCGACCGTACCCGCGCCGCGGACCTCGGCGCCTTCGGCCACCACGGTGAACGCCGGGCCGTCACCGGTGACCCGGACGGTGCCCCGGTAGGTGATCGTGGAGCCCCCGACGCGCAGCCGCAGCCGGCCCCGCGGCGCCGCCGCCCCGCCCTCGCTCCCGTCGCCCTCGTCGGGCTGCCAGCCGGGCAGACTCGCGGCAACCACACTTGGCGTGCGCAAGGCCCGCAGCAGCCGGGCGGGCGGGATCGGGACGAAGGACTCGTGCTCCATGCGGCGGAGCCTACCCAGGAGTCGCGTGGCATGGCGGCTGCGGGCGGCCATTTTTGTTACCGTCCGCCCCCGTCCCGCCCCCGTCCGGCGTTCGGGAGACCCCTTGGCAGGCTGCCCGGCGACCGCTCGACGCCGGTGCCCCGCACGGGTGGCGCGACCAGGCCGACAACCGGGCCGACAACCGCGCACAGCCGCCCACGGCCGCCCACAGCCGCGCCTACAACCGCGGATGCAGCAGTGTCGACGGCGGCGGCGCGCTCGTGGGCCGGGAGCGGGCGATGCCGAGGGCCGCCGGGCCGAAGGAGGCGGGGAAGGGGCGGGCGGAGGGCGCCGCCAGCAGGAAAGGCCAGCTCGTCGGGGTGGGGCGAAGTCCGGGCGGCGCCGGACAGGCGGGCGCGGCCAAGCGGTACGGCACCGGGTGGAGATGGGCCGCGCGGAGGGTCGCGTCGACCGTCCAGAGCGCCTGGGCGGCGTGCACCGCGAGCCGTCCCGCGGGGCTGAGGGCACGCGCGGCGAGGCCGTAGAACTCCTGGGAGTAGAGCTTGGCGCTGCTGGCCACACCCGCGTCGGGCAGGTCGGCGAGGATGACGTCGTAGGAGCCGGGGGCCCTGATGGCCGCGGTGCGCAGCCAGCCGAAGACATCGGCCGTCGCCGTGCGGACCCGGGGGTCGGCGAAGGCGTGGCCGTTGAGCGCGGTGAGGCCGGGGTCGGTGCGGCCGAGCCGGAGCAGTTCGGCGTCGGTGTCCACCACCGTCACCCGCCGTACGCCGGGGAACCCCAGTACCGCCCGGACGGCGAGCCCGTCGGCCCCGCCGAGGACCAGCACCCGGCCGCGCGGGCCCGCGGTCATCGCCGGGCCGGTCAGCGCCTGGTCGTAGCGGGCCGCGGCCACCCCGCAGACCCGCAGCCGGCCGTCGAGGTAGAGCCGTAACGACGCCGCCGCCCCGGGTTTCCCGGTCAGTACGATCTCCTGCACCGCGGTCTGTTCCGCGACCCGGACCGAGCCGCCGTACATCGCGCGCCGGGCGGCCCGCTCGAAGGGCCCCGCGGTGACGGCGGCGCCGATCAGCACCGAGAGCACGGTCAGGTTGGCGACGATCAGCCAGACCCGCGCGCGCAGCGTGAGATCACCCCGGAAGAGCCACAGCACGGTGGCGCCGCCGGCCACCGCGTTGACGACTCCGGTGACCAGCGCCCCCGTCAACTGCCCGAATTCCGGCAGCAGAAGGAAGGGGAAGGCGAGGCCGCCGACCAGCGCGCCCACGTAGTCGGCGGCGAAGAGATCGGCGACCGCGCCGCCCGCGTCCTGGCGTCTGATCCGCTGCACCAGCGTCATCAGCAGCGGCACCTCGGCGCCGATCAGCACGCCGATGGCGAACGAGCAGCCGACGATGGCCGGTTTGGCCTGCCCGTACCAGGCGAAGACCGCGTAGAGGGCCAGCACCGACAGGCCGCCGACCAGCGCGAGGGCCGTCTCCACGGCGCCGAAACCGAGGGCCGCGCAGCCGCGCAGCCGCTTGGCCAGCAGAGAGCCGCAGCCCATCGCGAAGACCATCACCGAGAGCACGATCGACGCCTGGGTGACCGAGTCGCCCACCAAGTAGGAGGCGAGGGCGACGAGTTCCAGCTCGTAGACCAGGCCGCAGGCGGCGCAGACGAAGACCGCGGCGAGGACCAGCGCACGGGCCGCGCCGGCGGGCACGGGGAGCCGCGGGGCGAGTCGGGGCACACGGGCGGGACCTCGCTGGTCGATCATGAAAGCACGCTAAGTCAGGCGGGCGCCGCTACAAGTCACCCACACGAGTGTAATAAGCGGCCGTGGACGGCGGTTGTGCGCGTACCGCGGCGTAACAGGTCCTGGGTGGTGCGCCCCGCTCGCACTACGGCGGTCGGACCGGTCCGGCTCATGCCGCCTCCGTATTCCGGTGGGCGGGTCCGCCGACGCTCGCGGTCACTTGCGTCCGGGTCGTCACCAGGCGTCCCTCCTGCGGGTACGCGTGCCAGGTGCGCCAGCGCACGCTTCCCTCCGCGCACTGCACCAGCATGGCGGTGAACGCGTGCGGGTCACCGGGAAAGGTGCCGGCCAGGCCGTGCGGATGGTCGGCCACCAGCGCGAGCAGTTCCTGGGCGCGGCGGGCGAAGGAGCCCTGTGACATCGTCTCGATCCGGGCCGCGAAGTCGTAGTCCCACGGTCCGATCCGCTTGGCCACTCCGACTGGCAGGGGAACCTGCCGGCCGGGTATACAGGCCACCGTCTCCGAGCAGTCGCCGTGCGGCGACTCGACCAGCACTTGATGGGAGGCGCCGAGCAGCCGCAGGGCGACCTTGGCCCGCAGATCATGGCCGTCACCGATGTCGACATCGAGCACCGCGAGGGCGGGGAGGGGCTCTTTGCCGAGGCACCACGCGAGGTCTCCGGCACGAGTGTCCGTATAAGCGGTATGAAGGCTGGTGAGCATGGGTCGGCTCCGCAAGCACGCAGTGGATGATGGGCCGACCACACCTGTCCCCCGAATGGGGGGGTGTCCCGACTCGTGCCCACGTGGGGTCCGTGGAGCTACGAAATCACGAAAACCCGATGTTCCTCAGGCTTTTTACCCATCTGAGCCGACTTTCCATCCATTGGAGCGTTTAAGGGTTCAGGTGTTCACGTTTGGCGGGTGTGTTCGCCGTCGGGTTGGGCCGGGACTCGCCGTCGCGCTGGGCTGGGCTGGACTGGGCCGGGCCGGGCCGAGTTGGGCTGGACTGGGCCGGGCCGGGCTTCTTCAGGTGGGGGCCACTTTCGGCCGCCGGACCGCCCGATGCGACAGGATGAGGTGCTGACGCATCGGCTCAAGAGGCGAGGGAACTGGGGGCGACATGAGCGACAGGCCACTGCTCAACCGCGGGCTGCACGGGCTCGGCACGACGATCTTCGCGGAGATGTCGGCGCTCGCGGTGGCGACCGGCGCGATCAACCTGGGCCAGGGCTTTCCCGATACGGACGGCCCGGAGGCCGTCCGCGAAGCCGCCGTCCGCGCGCTGCGGGACGGCCGCGGCAACCAGTACCCGCCGGGCCCTGGAGTGCCGGAGTTGCGCGTCGCCGTCGCCGACCACCAACGGCGCTTCTACGGGCTCGACTTCGACCCCGACACCGAGGTCCTCGTCACCGCCGGTGCCACCGAGGCGATCGCGGCCGCGCTGCTCGCCCTGCTCGAACCGGGCGACGAGGTCATCGCCTTCGAGCCGTTCTACGACTCCTACGCGGCCGGTATCGCCATGGCCGGCGGAGTCCGCGTCCCGCTCACCCTGCGCGCCCCCGACTTCCGCCCCGACCTCGACGCCCTCCGCGACGCCATCACCCCCCGCACCCGCCTGCTGCTCCTCAACTCCCCGCACAACCCCACCGGCATGGTCCTCACCCCCGCCGAACTCACCGCGATCGCCGAACTGGCCGTGGAGCGTGACCTGTTGGTGGTGACCGACGAGGTCTACGAACACCTGGTCTTCGACGGCGAGCACGTTCCGTTGATCTCGTTGCCCGGCATGCGCGACCGCACGGTCTCCATCTCCTCGGCCGGCAAGACCTTCTCCTTCACCGGCTGGAAGGTCGGCTGGGTGACGGGTTCGCCCGAATTGGTCGCGGCGGTCCGCACCACCAAGCAGTTTCTGACGTACGTGGCTTCAGGCCCGTTCCAGTACGCCATCGCCGAGGCACTCGCCCTCCCCGACACGTACTACGACGCCTTCCGCGACGACCTGCGGACCAAGCGCGACCTGCTCGCCGCCGGCCTCACCGACGCCGGCTTCCGCGTCTTCACCCCCCAGGGCACCTACTTCATCACCACCGACATCGCCGACCTCGCACCCGACACCGACGCCCTCACCTTCTGCCGCACCCTCCCCCAACGCGCCGGCGTCGTAGCCGTCCCCAACTCCGTCTTCTACGACCACCCCACCACCGGCCACACCCAAGTCCGCTTCGCCTTCTGCAAACGCGAAAACGTCCTCACCGAAGCCGCATCCCGCCTCCGCAAAGCCTTCAACGGCTGAGCACCACCCTCACAAGGCTGGGCTCAGCCAGGCTGATGCGGACCACGGCGACCCCCGCTACGGCAGGCGGGTGAGCGAGTGCTCCCACGTGATCGGGCTTCGCGGCCGAGCCGCGGTTCCTCAGCCGGTTCTGGTTTCGTGGACCTTTTTCAGCGGGCGTCTGCCTCGGGGCGCGGGAGTTCGTCGAGGTCCAGGGTGAAGGTGCGGCCGTCAGCAAGCGGGATGGAGAGCTTGCCGGTGCCGTACTTATGGGTGTGCGCAGCGATGTAACCGGTGGCGGTCGGCTCGGTATGGAGGACGACTTCCTGGGCGTACGGGTCAACCACCAGGTAGGCGGGAATGCCGTACCGGCCGTACTTCGCCGTGCAGTCGTCGTAGTCCTTGCGCGCCGAGGACGTGGAGACCACTTCCGAGATCAGCAGGACGTCTTCGAAGCTGTAGCGCTTGCCTTCTCGATGAGCATCCTCGCGGAGGATCGCCAGATCGGGCGCTGAGTTCTCATCGGCGGGGAAGTCGATGTAGACGTCAGAGGTGACTTTCGCGTGGCGGCCGAGAGCGAGAGCCGAGTCGATCTGCATCGACCTGATGGTGCTGGAGTGCTCTTCACTCTGCGGGGTCATGATCACCTTTCCGTCGGCCCCGAACAGGACCGTGTACCCCTTGGGGAACTCGGTGTGCACGATCGCATCGACGCTCATGGACGACTCCTTCCCGTGTGTGGTCAGAATACGGCGAACAGTCCGGCCTCACCGGACTCGACGAGTCGGAAACGAGGTCGATCGCACCAGGTGCATCAGGCCGACCGCCGGATGAGGACGGCCGCCCCCTCGTATGTGCCACTGATCAGCGGGCGGTACGTGCTTCGAGCCAGCGTGCCGCGGAGGTCTCATCCACCGAGTAGAACGCCTCCGCCGACTGCTTGCCGTCCACCTCCCCACCCCATGTGAAGGTCATGGGCCAGTTCCCGCGGCCGTAGTGCGCGTGGATATGCCGTGTGAGAGCAGCAAGCGATCCGCGCAGTTGCTCGCGCTCGATGCCGAGCCGATCGACGAGGACCGTCGTGCTGAATCTCGTACCGGGGTGGCCGGCCAACACATCGAGGACCGCCGCGACCCGGCTGATCGACGGCAACTTAGTGGCAGCCAAGGAGCGGAGGTCTGCCACCTCCCACTCGGCATACGGCCGGTTCGCGTCCGGATCGGCGCCCTTCGTACCTCCAGGCAGGGGACTTTCCGCTCCGAGGTCTGCGCTCCCGTCCAGTTCGGCGATGAACGCGTACACCTTCATGACGTACTCCTGCGGCACATGAACAGCGACAAACTGCCGATCTCGGTCTTCCATGACCCGCCTCCTCTCCTGGTACACCATCTACCTAAATAATAGACAGTATATAGACGACAAGATGCTGTCTACAGCATCCAGCAGACGGAATTTCCCGAGGACTGCCATCCGCCGTTTCGTGAGCCCCGCACCGGGTGCCGAGCGTTCACTTGAATGGGTGTGTGAACGAGGAGTGGCCTGGGTGACGGGGTCGGCGGATCTGGTCGCGGCGGTCCGGACCACCAAGCAGTTCCTGACGTACGTGGCTTCAGGCCCGTTCCAGTACGCCGTCGCCGAGGCACTCGCCCTCCCCGACACGTACTACGACGCCTTCCGCGACGACCTGCGGACCAAGCGCGACCTGCTCGCCGCCGGCCTCACCGACGCCGGCTTCCGCGTCTTCACCCCCCAGGGCACCTACTTCATCACCACCGACATCGCCGACCTCGCCCCCACCGACGCCCTCACCTTCTGCCGCACCCTCCCCCAACGCGCCGGCGTCGTAGCCGTCCCCAACTCCGTCTTCTACGACCACCCCACCACCGGCCACACCCAAGTCCGCTTCGCCTTCTGCAAGCGCGAGAACATCCTCACCGAAGCCACATCCCGCCTCCGCAAAGCCTTCAACGGCTGAGCACACCTCACCGAACCAGCACGCGCGGTGGACCACTGGGATGGCCCATGAGTAGAGACCTGGACACGGAGTCCATCGGTCAGAACGACTCTCCGGCGAGGGCTCAGGCTCCGAGTTGGCGTCGGCGCCGTTCGCGGGTGCAGGGCGAGTGTGGAGTGCGCGGGGTACGCGGCCGCAGGACTAGCGAGCGGGTGACTCGGGCCCATGCACCACCAATGGTACATGGACTAGTATTGGTACATGTCGATGAAACGTACGAACGTCTATGCGGACCCTGAGGATCTCGCGATCATCAAGGAGGCCGCTGCCCGCCGCGGTATCAGCGAAGCCGAGATCATCAGGCAAGGCATCCACCTCGCAGCCATGGCAAACCGGGTCTGGGACGAACCACTTTTCTCCCGGACCTTCGAAGGGCCTGGGCGTACTCCGTCCAAAGAGGACGTCCGCAACGCCGTGGCTGATGCCGTCCGGCGTGAGGGCGGCTCCGGAGTGACAGCGTGATCATCGTTGTGGCCGACACCTCGGGCCTGCTGGCCGCGCTGGACTCCACGCACCCCGAGCACCAGGGAGCCAACGAGGCGATCATGGCCGCCGGCCTCCTCGTGATGTCCCCGCTACTGCTCGCTGAGATCGACCACGTCGCGACCCGCGAACTGGGACGGGAAGCAGCCGTCAGCGCGATCGACGACATCCGGCGGTGGATGCGAGCGGGCCGGATCGTCGTACCGGAGATCACCGAGGCCCACCTCTCCGCCGCACAGACCCTGCGAGCCCGGTATGCGGCGCTCAACCTCGACCTCGCGGACGCTGTGAACGTCGCCCTCGCGGCTGAATATGACACGGACGCCGTCCTCACCCTCGACCGCCGCGACTTCCGTGCGGTGCGCCCGCTCGGTCGCCACAAGTCCTTCCGCCTTCTACCTGACGACTTGCCCCTGTGACCGAATGGGTGTGTGGACGAGGCGTGGCCTGGGTGACGGGGTCGCCCGAATTGGTCGCGGCGGTCCGGACCACCAAGCAGTTCCTGACGTACGTGGCTTCAGGCCCGTTCCAGTACGCCGTCGCCGAGGCGCTCGCCCTGCCCGACACGTACTACGACGCCTTCCGCGACGACCTGCGGACCAAGCGCGACCTGCTCGCCGCCGGCCTCACCGACGCCAGCTTCCGCGTCTTCACCCCCCAGGGCACCTACTTCATCACCACCGACATCGCCGACCTCGCCCCCGACACCGACGCCCTCACCTTCTGCCGCACCCTCCCCCAACGCGCCGGCGTCGTAGCCGTCCCCAACTCCGTCTTCTACGACCACCCCACCACCGGCCACACCCAAGTCCGCTTCGCCTTCTGCAAACGCGAAAACGTCCTCACCGAAGCCGCATCCCGCCTCCGCAAAGCCTTCAACGGCTGAGCACCGCCCTCACAAGGCTGGGCTCGGCCAGGCTGGCCTGGACCAGGGCAAGGGGGAGACGGGCGGAACGATCACAGGTGGCGGGCTGCGGCCCGCATGACGTGGGTGATGCGCGTCGATTCCGCTTCGCCCGGCTTTGACGAGTTGGTCTGGGTCGAAAGCCCAACCCCTCTGTTCCGGATGCGGCTCGGGGAGTAGCCTTCCCGGGTCGTTCCACGGCACCGGCGACAGGCCCGGCGGCCGGGGCCGCCCTCAGATGCGGATTCGCTGGTCCGACGGCTTGCGGGTGCGGGACGCTCGTCAACTGACGCGCTCGGCCTCCGATCCGCCGACACACACCTCCGCCGGTCCGCTGTCCAGCTGACCGTTCGAGCAAAGGATCCACACATGGTCAGGCTCTTCCGCGCGCGGGTGATCACGGTACTCACCACCGCGCTGGTCGCGATCGGGATCAGCGCCGCCGCCCCTGCGCTGGCCGATCCGTCCGCGCCGCCCCAGACTCCGACGGCGACCGCGTTCGACGGCACATCCACCGTGGGCCCGCTGTTCCGCGACGGGCTTGGCCAGTCCCATGGCTGCACCGCCAGCGTGGTGGCGAGCCCCCGGCATGATCTTCTCCTGACCGCCGCGCACTGCGTTTCGGGAACGGCCGCCGGCTGGCAGTTCGCCCCCGGCTACCGCGACGGGGACACCCCGGACGGTGTATGGACCGTCACTCACGCCTACGTCGACCCCCGGTGGAGCCGCGGCCAGGACCCACAGTACGACTACGCGATCCTGCAAGTCGCCGACCGGTCGATCAACCGCAAGAGGACAGCGATCGAGGACGTGACAGGCGCCAACGTCCTCGGCCCCGCGCCCCGCGCGGGCCAGACCATCACTGACGTCGCCTACAACGAAGGCATCGACGACCTGCCGATCCATTGCTCCAGCGCGGTCTCCTACACCGCTGAATTCCCCACCTTCAACTGCCACGGCTACGTGGGCGGCAGCAGCGGCAGCCCTTGGCTGTCGGAGGTGCCGGGCACCCGGCTGACCGAGGTGAACGGGATCATCGGCGGCCTGCACCAGGGCGGGTGCTATGAGTACACCTCCTACTCCTCGCCGTTCACCTGGCAGGCGGACACACTGATCCTTCGCGCCACCCTGGGGCTGCACCCCGATGTCGTACCGGCGGCCGGCAGCGACGGCTGCTGAAGCGCCGCCCACCCCGAGCCCGTGGGGTGGGCGCGACAGCAGCCACGAGTCCTGGTCCGGTCGAGGATGTCTTCTCGTGCGGCGTCTGGGTCTCCCTGAGCAAGGACAACTTCACCCGCGCCCTCGAGATGTGGAACACGGAGGGCCGCGAGGCCGAGAAGCCATACTCCGGCCGGCTCAGCACCGAACTCCGCTATCGTGCGGGCGGCGCACCGCGGAAGGAGCAGGGTGGGATCTTCCGGGGATTTGGTCTTTGGCCGCAGTGAGCGTGCGCTGGTGAAAGCGCCCGTTTCCAGCGGCCTCCATCAGGAGGTTCGGGACGGCATTCATGCGTGGCGGCCTCGGCCGGGCGGCTGGCAGACACTGCAACTCGACCACGGGCTATGGGAAGCGGCCGACCTTGCCGCGCTGGTCCAGTGGACCGGAGCCGCGGCCTGTTGTGCCTCCGTCTTCGACAGCGACACTGCGCTCATCACGGGGCTGGGGACCGACGGCCGGCAGTGGGACGCCTACCTGCACTTGGAACTGCTGGCGGCCAGCGAGGCGGGAAACCTCTGGGAGGAAGAGCCCGAGGCGCGGGTGACATGAGCGTATGGGTGACCACCCCCGCCTACGCGGCAGCCACCCGGCGCAAGTTGGCGGAACTGGATGCGACAGTGCCGGCCGATGCGCGGGCCGCTCTCGCCTGGGCCGCCAACGCCGGCTTCCACCGGCAAGGCCGACCCGGCCTCGATCGAGGCAATTCTGCGCTCCCACGAGGTCTTCGTGGAGGAGTCGTTCACGGCGCTGCTGAACAGACTGGGGTTTCCTGAGGCAGCAGAACCTGCTGACCAGGCCACGGTCTGACTGATCTTTTCGGGCCCGCCCGAGAACCGGAGGCGTCGGGCCCCACTGCCCCACCGTGCACGCGGATCTCTTCATACTGCGCGCCGCGAACTGATGTCACGGCAGGAGGCCAGCCGGCTCGCCGCACACGGAGACTGAGCGGGGATCGTCCGTCAGCGAGGCCCTCGGGCAGATATGGCTGCTGCCGAACGGGAGCCGCCTCCCACTTCCTACGCCGGGCCGGGCCGCGCCGGTGAGGCAGCTTTCAGCTGTGGACGATGCCGGCGGCGCGCGCATCGGCCAGCCACTGCGGGAACTCCCCAAGCAGCCGGTCGTAGAGGTCCGCGTCGGCGATGGATTTGGGAGAGCCCCCGGCGGCGAAGAACCCCGCGTTGTCGACCACGCGGCGGCCCGGCGCCGGGAGGTCGTCCAGCTTGTGCAGGAAGCGGAACTCGTCGTCGCCGAACCCGACGAACTGCCAGAAGATCGGCAGCCGAGCGGCCGTGCACAGGACATGCTCGGCCGCGGCCTTGGACGTGGGAGAACCGTCGGTCTGGAAGATGACGAAGGCCGGGTCGTCGGCGCCGCACGCCTCGTAGTGATCGATGACGGCCTGCATGGCGACGTGGTAGTTGGTACGCCCCATGTGGCCCATGGAGTCGTGCAGGGGATTGATCCGGTCGCGATACGCGTCGAGGCTGATCTCGGCGGTTCCGTCGATGTCCGTGGAGAAGAAGACAACGGGCACCACCCCGTCGTCATCGAGGTTGGCGGCCAGGGCGAGAGTCTGCTCGGCCAGGTGCTGCACGGAGCCGTCGCGGTAATAGCGGCGCATACTGCCGGAGCGGTCCAGGACGAGGTACACGGCGGCCCGCTCGCCGCCGATCCGGTTCTTGACCAGCGAGACCGCAGCGGTCTTGTACAGATCGACCAGGCCGGGAGCGTGGTCCGTGACCTTCTCCAGGTTGCTGGCGGAGGCGGTCCCGCCGGGTCTCTTGCGGTAGTCGATCCGCGCCGGCTTGCGGTAGTCGATGGTCATGAATCGTGATTCTCCTCCGATCGAGCCGCCTTCGTCCGGTTTCGCAGGACTCTCTCGGAGGACACCCCCTACCGCTGAGGCGGCGCGTGCACGCATCAGCGCACGAACGTCTACGCCGATCCGGAAGACCTCGCGATCATCAAGGAGGCCGCCGCTCGCCGTGGTATCAGCGAGGCCGAGATCATCCGGCAGGGGATCCATCTCGCGGCCATGGCGAACCGGGTCTGGGACGAACCGCTGTTCTCCCGAACCTTTGAAGGCCCGGGGCGTACTCCTTCCAAGGAGGACGTCCGCGACGCGGTGGCCGACGCGGTCCGGCGCGCAGACCTTGCGAGCCCGGTATGCGGCGCTCAATCTCGACCTCGCGGACGCAGTGAACGTCGCCCTCGCCGCCGAATACGACACGGACGCCGTCCTCACCCTCGACCGCCGCGACTTCTGTGCCGTCCGCCCACTCGGCCGCCACAAGTCCTTCCGCCTGCTGCCCGATGACTTGCCCCTGTGACGGGATGAGGGTGTGAACGAGGCGCTCGCCCTCCCACCCCACCACCGGCCGCACCCGAGTCCGCTTCGCCAGCGGCGGAAGGACGCCTATGGATGATGGCGGCGCCGTGAGCCGAATCCCGGGTGCTGGGTGGTCGCTAGGCTCGCGCCATGTCTGACGATCTCGGCTTTACGTGCTCACACTGCGGCGACCACCACGCAGAGCCCCCCATGGGCTATTCGGCCGAGGCTCCCGACGTCTGGGATCCCAGCTTTGAGACCGATCCGGACAGCATGCTGTCGTCCGACCAGTGCGTGATCAAGGGCTCGCACTTCTTCATTAGGGGCCTGATCGAGATACCGGTGATCGGCGGCGAGGACGTCTTCTCGTGGGGCGTCTGGGTCTCCCTGAGCAAGGACAACTTCGCGCGGGCCCTTGAGGTGTGGAACGCGGCGGGCCGCGAGGCCGAGAGGCCGTACTTCGGCTGGCTCAGCACCGAACTCGCGCTCTACTCCGAGAGCACCACCAACTTGAAGACCAACGCCCATACGCGACCGGTCGGAAGCCGCCCCTTCATCGAACTGGAGCCCACCGACCACCCACTCGCCGTCGAGCAACGCACCGGGATCACGCCGGAACGCGTGCGCGAGATCGCCATGGCTGTGCTGCATCCGGCGTGACCGCTCACCGGGCACGTCCGCGCCCGTCGTCAACACGGGAGGGAGTTCGGCGACCAGTCGCGGTGGGGGCATCCGCTATCGCACGGGGGCGCCCCGTCTCAGGCGGTGCGGGTGAGGACGGCTGCGGTTGGGGTGAGTGAGGTGACCTTGAAGGTGGCGCCGGCGAATTCCAGGGTGTCGCCCACGGCGGCCTGCTTGTAGGCGGCGACCGGGATCGCCGCGCAGTTGGCGCGGATCACCGCGGTTCCGGCGGTGGCGTCGACGGAGTAGAGGGCAGCGGACCAGCCGGTGGGGAGGAGCCGGCGGCCGCCGTTGTTCGACAGGGTCCAGGCCGAGCCCTTGGGCGGGAAGCCGTCGGACGCGGCGGCGCGCACGGCGGCGCCGGTGCTGAAGCACAGGCCGGCGTCGGCGCGGCCGCCCACGGCCTTCATCGAGGCCGGCGCCGCCGCCAGGGCGGTACGGGCGGCGGCGTCCTGCGGGACGAGCACGACGCGGTAGGAGCAGACCTGGGCGACGCGGTAGGTGTGTCCGGAGACGGCGATCCGCCCGCCCGGGGCGACGGTCCGGGCCGCCTGGCCGTCCTGGTAGCTCGCGCCGTCACGCAGCGTCGCGGTACGGGTCCTGCCGTCCGCTGTCGCCGCCGCGTACTGGACCCCTCCGCCGCCCGGCAGTACGAAGCCGCCGCCGCGCAGCACGTGGACGCTGCCCTCGGAGTCGGTGCCCGCGCACTCGGGGCCCTTGTCCCGGACCGGGGCCCCGGTGGCCGACGTGCTCGTGGGCCCGCCGGCGGGCGGGGCGTCCCCTCCCGAGCCGGAAGAGCCGCAGCCGGTCAGCGCCAGCAAGGCGGCGGCAGCCGTAAACCAGTACGCGGAGCGCCGGCCGGCGGGATACGGGTCACGCATCTGCGACCTCCCCGCGCGCCAGGACGATCCGGGTCCGGTACTCCACCTCGGCGACCCGCCAGGTGTCGCCGGTGATCTCGATGACGTCGCCGACCGTCATGTCGTCGTACCGCGCGACGGGCCGACCGCCCAGGGACACGAGGATGCTGCCGTGCACCGCGGGTTTCTGGTAGATGCTGGCCACAACGCCGTAGGTCTGTCCGTCGTGCTCGACGGTATACGGGATGTGGTAGAGCACCGCCCAGCGGCCGGCGTCGTCTTCGAACGGGTATTTCACGTGCTCGGCCATGGGCTCTCTCGTCGATACGTCGGGCGGCGGCTCGGTAGGGGCGAGGGTAAAGGGCAGGGGCATTCGGCACCGGGCAACCAAGGCGCCCAGGATGCTCAGGGCACCCAGAGCACCCGGCGCACCCGGCGCACCGAGTACACCTAAGGCACCTCGTACGCCTCAGGATCCTGAAAGTACTGGTCGAACTGGTCCTGCGTGACGTAGATCGGCGGATAGCCCTGATAACCCCACGGGTTGCCGAGGATGATCCTGCCGTCGGAGGTGAACCCGCGCACGTAGTACGCGTGGTTGCTGTGATACGTACCGCCCCACTCCTCGGGATGGTCCTTGTCCAGGCTCTCGTCGTCGGGCGTGGAGACCGTGACGGCCTTGCCCGCGTCGAACTGCTTCTTGAGCGTCGAGAAGCGCGTGTCCGCCACCGACTGAAGGCCGAGGAATCCGCCGCTCTTGTCGATGTCCGAGCCGGAATGGCCGGTCAGGAAGGGCGCGGCGTTCTTCGGGTCGTCGCCTTCGATCCCGCCGTAGCCGCCCGCTCCGTTCTCGTCCCTGTAGGTCTGCGCGAAGGCCTTCTCGTAGTACGCCGGCCAGGTGTCGCCATTGCCGTACGTGCTGATCGGGTCGCCGTTGGTGTCGCTGGGCAGGTCGGCGGTCACGGTGACCCACCTGGAGTTCCCGCTCTTGTCCCAGATCCGCACGCTGACCGTGCCGTTGGGATTCTGCTTGATGCCGTCCTGGATGAACCGCGGGTCCTTCAGGGCGACGGCGGACAGCGAGGCGACGAACCAGCAGTCGCCGAACTGGCGCTGGTTCACGTCGTTCGCCGAGACCGGGCCGTTGAAGAGCGGGTCGGTGGGGGCCTGCCAGTGGATACCCGAATTGTTCTGGCCGTTCTGGTTGTTGCCGTGGTTCGTGTACGCCGCGGAGTTCTCGAAGGTCGGCTGGATCTCCGGGAAGGCGGTGGTGAATGTGCCGAGGTTGTCGGCGCCGACCTTGGCCAGCATCAGGCTGAGCGCGTTCTCGCGCTCAGCCTCGGGCAGGCCGTTGTGGTCGAACGGGCTGAAGAAGGAGTCGCCGGTGTCGGACAGCAGCTTGTTGTAGTGCGCGAGGTCCGCCGGATCGGCCTTGGTGAACAGCGCGTCGAGCTCGGCCGACGTCAGGCCGGTCAGCTCCTTGGTGACTTTCTCCAGGTCGTCCCGGTTGCCGTTCACGCCGAAGTCGGCCCCGTTCAGGGCTTTGAGGGCCTTGAGGGCGTCGTCGACCTTCTTCCCGTCCGGCCCCGTCTCGTCGAGGAAGGCGACGCTCGGGTCGACGGGGTAGCCGAGCCCGGCGAACTTCTGCAGCGACTCCAGTTGGGTGATGCGGCGCTTCATCGAGGCCTGCATGTCGCCGAGTTCAGCGGTGAGCGACCCGGGCAGCCGGCTGGTCCCTAAGAGCGGGATCTGCGCCACGCCGCCGACAAGGTCCTGCAGATCGGGGTCGCGGGAGGCGCTCTGGCCGGGCGGCAGGTTCTGCTGCGCGGTGGTCAGTACGGTGGCGAGCCTGCTGTGGAGGCTGCCCGCGTTACGGGAAAGGCTGTCGAGTTCGGCCGCGAGGTCCGTCAGCTTGACGGGGTCGAAGCCCTGGAAGCCCATCAGCGGCCTCCCACCGTGCTGGTGGCGTTCTTGGCGGCCTTCGCCTCGCCCTCCAGTCGAGTGGCCTCGCTCTCCCACCGGACGGAATCCGTCAGCAGTGCTGACGCCATGGCGGCGAGTTTCGACTGGCGCTCCATCAGGGTGTGCGTGCACTGGTCGGCGAAGGGTCCCGCCCATATCGCCGGATTCCCGCCGGTGGCTCCTCCGGAGGAGTCACCGGAGGAACCGCCGGCACCGGACCTGCTTTCGCCGCCCCGCGGTGCCGCCTTGCTCACCGCCGCGTCCAGATAGGGCCCCAGGCTCCGCGCGATCGTGCGCGCCTGCGTGGCGCACTCCCGCAGTGTGTCCGCCCGTCGTTTCAACTCCGTGGCGTCGTCCGTCGCTCCCACTCACGTCCCCCGTACTCCGCCGCGGAGCCCGTCGGCTCACCTGGCATGAACCCTCCACAACTCCAGGGGAGCATAGTCACTGCCGCTCGGCCTGGCAGGAGACCGCACGTGTCGATCTATGTCCGGCCGGGTGTGTGAACGAGGTCTGTGCCGGGGTGACGGTGGCCGCGAGGCCGCCGGCGGCCGTGACGCCATAGCGGCCGGGACGGTGGCGAGGGGCTACGGCAGCAAGCTGAAGGCGGCCACGTGCACCGGTCTGACAGCGCCGAAATGCCGTCGGTCCAGTGTGGCTACGCGGTCCACACCGAAGCGCTCGGCGACGGCGATCACTGAGGCGTCGACTCCGCCGAGGGGGAAGTCCGCGTACTGGAGAATCAGCTCGCTCATACGCGTGAGGTCAGCGGGTGTGAGGTGGACAAGCTCGAAGGTGCCGCGGGCGACCTCGGTCAGGAACGCGGCTTCGACCTTCGGCCACCGCTCCAGCAGCCAGCAGACTTCGGTCAGGACCGGGCTGGGCAGCAGGCGGCGCCCGGTGAGCGAGGTCAGCAGCTCGGCGCACTCGGGGTGCCGCCGGTCCGTGGAATTGAACGCGGCGGCCAGGGGACCCGTATCAAGGACCGTGGCGATCACGCCGAGTCGCCGAAACGCTCGCGCATGCGCTCACGGATGTACTCGTCGTGTTCTTCGGCCAGATCTTCCGGGCCGTTGACACTGCCGATCAGGGCCAGGAGCCCGGCCGGCACCGACTCCTCGGCCTCGCGCCCTTCGACAGCGGGCAGCGACCGGGCCACCCGCGACAGCTCCTCGTCCTGAGTGACGAGGAGGCGCAGGCGGCGTACCTGGGTCGGCGTCAGCCGGTCCACCAAGTGGTGCATGTCCTCGTAGTCGAAAGCAGCGCTCACGGGCACAGTCTAGTGCCGCGAAGGGCAATGTTTGCCCGTGAAGGAGCGTCGTCCGGTGCTCCCCCACCTGCCTTCGCGTGGGGGCACCCCCAGATCGCAAGGCGGCCGGAAGTCCTTGTAGCGGAGCTACCAGGGCTTTCGGCCGACGCGGCGAGCGTGCGTGCCGGACGGCGCGACGGGGCAAAGCTTGCCGGGAGGGGCACTAGATCCGCCGCCCAGCTCCGCGAGCGGCACCGCGAGCGTTCATCCGAACGAGTGTGCGCACGAAGCGGGGCTGGGGTGCCGGGGTCCGCGGAGCCGGCCGCTCCCGGCGGTCCGCACCGCCAAAAGGTTCCCCAGCTTCGCCGGCACCGGCCCCTGCCTGCCGGTACGCGGTCACCGAGACCCTCGCCCTGCCCCACACATGAAACAAGCCCTCCCGCGAGGACCTCCGCTGTTCCGAGGTCAGGGACCCGCGTTCGGACAGGCCGGACAGGGCGGCCCGCGAGCCGGGCGCGGCGGTAGGTCCGGGGGGAGGCGCCCATCCTCCTGCCGCACCCTGCGTCACCGCGCCGCTCCCGTGGGTGCTTCCCGCGCCTGCGGGGGCTGGTTTACGATCCGGCGTGCTCTTGGAACACAGCCTGACAATCGCCGGCCGGCTACCGTCGCCGGACTTCGTCGCGGGGAGCAGAAGATGCCGTTGAAGGTGCCGTTACCCAGACCTGCTTCCTTGGCCGCCCACGTGCCGGCTCACGGCGTCGCCTGATGGACGTGTGGGTCGCGGTGGGAACACTCGTGGGAGTCGCCACGGCAGGGACCGCCGCCTGGGACCTGCGGATCCGTATCGCCGAGGCGAACGTACGCCGTCGCGCCGCGTCGGCCGGCCTCGCGGGGACATCGGTGACGCCGCCGCTCGGCGGAGCACCGGAACGGGTGCGCGGACGCGAACAGGTACTGACCCAACTGGAACGGTGGCTCCGCAAGCCGTCAGGATCCGTGGTCGTGATCGGCGGCATGGGCGGTACGGGCAAGTCGACCGTGGCCATGGCCCTCGCCCGCCGTGCCACGCGGACGCGGCGGGCGGTTGGGCGCCGGCACCGGCCTGTCTGGTGGGTGCAGGCCGCCGATTCCATCAGCCTTTCCGCGGGGCTCGCTTCCGTCGCGAGGCAGCTGGGCGCCGAACACACGGAACTCGACGCGATCGTCACCGGTGCCGCCGACGGGGCGGACCGCTTCTGGGAACTCCTGGACAAGGCGCCAGCCGGTTGGCTGCTGGTCCTCGACGGCGCCGACTCCCCGGGGATCCTCGCCGGCACCCGGGGCAGCGGGCTTCCCCCGGCGCCGGTGGGCGACGGGACGGGGTGGGTACGGCCGTCGCGCCGCGGACTGACCCTCGTGACCAGTCGCGACGCCGCCCAGGAGACGTGGGGACGGCACGCGCGGGTGGTGCGGCTGGGGCCGCTCGGCGAGGCTGAAGCCGCCCGGGCACTCCGCGACCTCGCACCCGAAGCGGGCGATGACGCCCAGGCGCGAAGGCTCGCTCGGCGCCTCGGCGGACTGCCGCTCGCCCTCCATCTGGCCGGAACGTACATGCGGTCCTCCGTCGTACGGCTGCCGACTTTCGCCGCTTACGGCGCCGCGCTCGACGAAGACGGGGGCCTGCGGCTCCTCGACCGCTCGCGGACGGACGACCGAGCGGTCGTAGCGCGCACCTGGGAGATCACCCTGGACGAGCTGGCGCGGACCGGAACACCTCACGCGCGTACGCTGCTCCGCCTCCTGTCGTGCTACGCCGCTGACGCCCCGATCCCGCTTGACCTGCTCGACAGCTCACGCGTCAGCCCCCTTCTCCCGGCAGAGCCGTCAGGCCGGGCCATCGATCGCGACCTCCACGTGGAGGACGGCCTGCGCGGACTCGAGAGGCTCGGGCTGATCGAGAGCCGACCGGCCGGCACGGAGCGCGGGATCGCGCTCCACGCGCTGGTGGTGGAGACGAACCGGATGCACTTGCCCGCGATGGTGGCTCCGACCGCCGCCGCCGTGCGGCAGACCGCCGTCGATCTGGTGGTCGACGCGCTGTCCGGACTCGAAGTCGACGCACCCGCGGACTGGCCGCGCTATCGCGTGCTCGGCGTCCACCTGCGCGCGCTGCTCGACACCGCCGCCCCCCACCTCGCAGGGGAGGGTCTGGCCACCCTCCTGCGCGCGACGTGGCTGACAACCCGCGCCTTGGACGAGAGCGGAGCGCACGATGTCAGCGAGCGGCTGAACCGAGCCGCGCTCGCTCATGTGCCGGGACCGGAGGATGTGGTCGGTCTCCACCTGCGCCATCAACTCGCCTGGCAGATAGCCGCACGAGGCGAGTACGCGGCCGCGGCGGCACTGTTCACCGAGGTGAGGGCGCTACGTACGCGGTTGCTCGGCGATGACCACCCGGACACGCTGGGCAGTAGTCACGAGCTGGCCTGGGTGGCCGGCTGCCAGGAGCGGTGGTCGGACGCGGAGGCGCAGTACGACCGTGTCCTGGCGGACCGTCGGCGCGTTCTGGGCGAGCGGCACCGCGACACGCTGCTGACCAGATTCGAACGCGCCTGGTCCATAGCCAACCAGCAGCGGTTCGATGAGGCGAAGGCCGAGTTGGAGCAGGTGTTGCGGGAACGCACCGCGCTGCTCGGCGCAACACACGACCGGACCGTGGGAACCCGTCACGAACTGGCCTGGATCGCCGCCAAGCAGGGACGTCTGGTCGAGGCGGAGCGGCTGTATCGCCAGGTGCTGGCCGACCGCCGGGGTGCGCTCGGCGAGGAGCACCTGCTCACGCTGACGGTTCGGCAGGAGCTGGCGTGGGTGCTGGCCTGTCAGGGACGCTTCCGCAAGGCGAAGGCCCACTACACCCAGGTGCTTGACGCCCGCCGCCGGCGCCTCGGCGCTGAGCACCCCGCGACCAGGGAGACACTCCACGCCCTCGAAGAACTCGGTCACCGCTGTACCGTGGACGCGCGGCATCTCGTCTGAATCAACGACCGAACCGTGCGCTCGGCCGACCGCCCGCGGGAAGCTTGTTCGGCCGATCGTCCGCCGGGCAGACGGCTCGGCTTCCGGTCGGCCGTGTCCGCTTCCATGCCGTCTGTCCGGAGTGACTCCCTTGTGGCATCCTGCTGTTCCGCCCGCGGGGGCCTCGCCCACGGAGCCGAAGGAGGCCGTGCTGTGCCGATATCCACTGGGCAGTTGACGAGTGCGATGGACGATCTCGGCCTCGCCGACCGGCCCGTCATGGTGCACTCATCGCTCCGCTCGTTCGGGGATCGCGTCGACGGTGGCGCGGACGCGCTGCTCGACCTCTTTCTCGCGCGCGGGTGCACGGTGCTGGTGCCCACTTTCAGCGAGTCGCAGTTCGGCGCGGTACCGCCGGCCGCGATGCGTCCGGAACGCAACGCCATCGATTACGCGGAGCTGCCCGCCGACGCGCCGGCCGTCCAGGACGTCCCCGAGTACACAGTCGACTCCACAGTCGTCAACGAGGGTATGGGGATTCTGCCGGCCCGCCTGCTCGCCCGCCCGGACGCCGAGCGCGGCCGGCACCCGCTGAACTCCTTCGCGGCGCTCGGGCCACAGGCCCACGATCTCATCGCGGCGCAGAGCGCGGCCGACGTCTACGGCCCGCTTCGGGAACTGGCCGGACGCGGCGGGGCGGTTCTGCTGATGGGGGTCGGACTGGACCGTATGACGTTGCTGCATCATGCCGAGCAGGCGTCCGGCCGGCGACTCCTCGTCCGCTGGGCGTGCGACTCCGGGGGCCGGGTCTTCATGGTGGAGACGGGGTCGTGCTCCGAGGGTTTCCCGCGGCTGGAGCCCGTTCTCCGACCGCTCGCCCGCACCGCGCGGGTGGGGGAGTCCGGTTGGGCGGCCTACCCGGCGAAGGAAGTGATCGACGCCGCCCGCGACGCCATGTGCGCCGACCAGACGGTGACACGGTGCGCGGACGACAGTTGCCTGCGCTGCCGCGACTCGATCGCCGGCGGCCCGGTCGGCCCCGCCCCCCTCGCCTGCCCCTCCCTTGAGCGTCGCCCTCGCCGCTGAGTACGTCACGGACGCCGTCCCCGCTCTTCGGCCGCCGCGGCTTCCGCGCCGTACGCCCCATCGGCCGGCACGAGGTCTTCCGGACTGCTGGCCGATGGGCTGTGCCTGGAGCCGGATGAGGGTGGGGGCGAGGCGGGAGATGGAGAGGTCGAAGGCTCCGGGGCGGTGGCCGGCGGGGCGAGGGGCTTCGGGTGGGGGCGGGGGGAAACTCGGCTGCGGTGGCGGCGGGGGGGCTTTACGCTCTCGGGCGGGATGGGGCGGGACGCCCGGTCGGTGGGCGTCGGTCAGTGGATTAGGGATGCGTGGGGCAATGGCCTGTCAACTGTTCGCGCTTTGCGTCGATGCCGGCCGGCCGCTGCCGCTCGCGCGGTTCTGGTCCGGGGTCCTGGGGTGGGAGGTGGCCGACGATCCGCGGCACGGGGTCGCGGTGCTGCCCAGCGATGACACCGGGTTCCGGATCCGTTTCCTGCCGAGCCAGGAGCGGAAGGCCGAGCAGAACCGGATGCACTTCGATCTGACGAGTACGTCCCTGGCGGACCAGGAGCGGACGGTGGCCAGATCGCTGGAGCTCGGCGCGCGGCACACCGATGTCGGCCAACTCCCGGAGGAGGGTCACGTGGTGCTCGCCGACCCCGAAGGCAACGAGTTCTGCGTCATCGAGCCGGGCAACAACTTCCTCGCCGAGTGCGGCTTCGTCGGGGCGCTGGCCTGCGACGGTTCGCAGGAGGTCGGGTACTTCTGGAGCAAGGCGCTCGGCTGGCCGCTGGTCTGGGATCAGGACCAGGAGACCGCGATCCGCTCGCCGCACGGCGGACCGAAGATCACCTGGGGTGGTCCGCCGCTGATGCCGACGACAGGCGTGAACCGCCTGCGTTTCGAACTCGCTCCAGCTCTCGACGGTGATCAGCGGGCGGAGGTCGATCGCCTGCTCTCCCTCGGGGCGACCCGGATCGACCCCGGCGAGGGCGTGGAGGACCGGGTGGTGCTGGCCGATCCCGACGGCAACACGTTCTACGTCTCGGCACCCCGGTAGCGCGGCGAGGCCGGCTACCGGCTGGCCGGCGGGGACATGACGGTGCCCCCGAGGTGGGGCTCGGGGGCACCGGGGGAAGCAGGGGCAGGCCGGAGAAACAGGGCTAGCTCTTGATGGTGTAGGTGTCCCCGTAGGTCTTCCAGGTCAGCGGCGGGGTGAGGTCGAAGTTGCCGTTGTTCAGGAAGACGCGCTGCTCGGTGTCGACGCGGCTGGTGTCGTCGTGGGCCGCCTCGGTGAGCATCGCGGCCTTGCGGGCGTCGAGGAAGGCGTTGAGGTACGTGGTCTCGTCGCCGCCCTGCGCCGGGGTCTTGGCCTTCTTCATCGCGGCCTTGCGGATGCCGCCGAAGCTGACACCGTCGTCGCCGGGGCCGTGCATCACGATGGCGTCGTAGTAGATGAACTGGCCCAGCGCGCGCAGGCCGTCGGCCTTCGCCTGGTTGACCGACGGGTTGAAGTAGACCCGGTCGCGCTCGTTGTTCTGCGCGGTCTGGAAGACGGTGTCCTTGGCGGCGGTCTTCCAGTCGTTGACGAAGGCGGTGCCCAGCCCGGTGTGGGAGTCCGTGCCGTCGACCTTCCGCAGCGCGGGCAGGTACTTCGCCAGCGGGTTGCCGGGCTCGGCCGCGGTGTACGCCTGGACCAGTTCCAGCATGTCGCCGGTGCCCGAGCAGAAGCCGATGATGCCCGCCGTGTAGCCGCGGCCGTCACCGATGTCCTCGATGTACGCGTACTGGGCCTTCCAGTCCAGTGAGGAGTTCTCGGCGGAGCTGACCAGCTCCATCGCGATCTCCTTCTCGTGCGGGTCGGCCAGCCCGGTGCCGGGGGCGGCCGTCGTCGGGGCCGCGGTCGGCGTCGCCGAGTGGGTCGGGGTGGGCGTCGCGCTGGGCTTGGGGGTCGCCGAGGCGCTCGGGGCCGGCGTCGGGGTGGCGGTCGGCGGCTTGACCGTGGCGATGTTGGTCAGGCCCTTCCCTCCGCTGGCGGTGTTGGAGGTGGTCACCGTGTTCTTGGTGGCGCACTGGCTGTTGTCGGTGACGTTGATGCCGTAGCCGGGGGCGCCCGACAGGGTGAACTTGTTGCCGCTGAAGGCGTTGCCGCAGCCGTACGCGGCGTTCACGTTGTGCACCTGGAAGCCGTCGGTGTAGGGGTGGCTGACGGTGTTCCCGGAGACGGTGTAGCCGTCGCCCTTGACGTCGATCGTCGAGTCGCCGGAGTTCTGGTTCTTCTCACCGGTGCCGTCGAGGGTGTTGCCGCTGATGGTGCCGGCCTTGGTGCCCTCCTTGACGTCGATGCCCTCGGCGGCGACGTTCGGGCCGATCCGGTTGTCGAGCACCTGGACGTGGTCGGAGGCGTCCACGCCGGTCGGCCCGGCGAACTGGTCCCAGTTGCTGTTGGCCGAACCGATGTAGACGCCCTCGCCGTACTGCGGGGCGGTGGTGCCGGTGTCGTGCACGTACGAGTCGCGGATCACCCCGTACGAGCTGCCGGAGCGGAAGTGCACGCCCTCGGCGTCGATGTGGTGGACGGTGACCGTGTCGATGGTGACGTGCGAGGAGGCGTCCAGCACGATGCCCTTCTTCGCGTGGTCCACGGTGAAGCCGTCGAGGTTCCAGTACGGCGCGCCCTTGAGCCACAGGCCGTAGCCGTTGCCGCCGTTGGAGGTGAGGACGGCGCCGGCGCCGCCGGTCAGGGTGATCGGGGCCGCGGCGGTGCCAGGGCGGGTGATCTTGAACTGGCCCGAGTAGGTGCCGTCGGCCAGCTTGATGGTGGCGCCGGGCTTCGCCGCGGCCAGCGCGGTCCGCAGCTCCGCGGCGGTGGCGACGCTGGTGGTCGCGGCCTTCGCGGCCCTTGAGGAGGCGGCGGAGCCGGCGGACTTCGGGGCGGACGTCGACGCCATCGCCTGGATACCGGTGAGCGCGAGGGCGCCGACGCCGAGGATGGCGGCTCCGGTGATCACCGCGGGGTGCTTGACGCCGCGGCGCCGGTGGCCTTGTGCACGAGGGGCCATGAGGGTGGTCTCCTGTGGGGGTTCCGGGGCGGGCGGGAGCCGCCGGCGCCGCTGTGGGCACCGGGGCCGCGCCGCCGCCTCGACGGGGAACGTTCGGCGGTCCGGCCGGTCGGCCGGATCCTGGCGCAGGGGTCGACGCGGGGGTGCGGACTCCTACGATTAGGAAACTTTCCTAACGCATAGTCGGAGATCCTGGCGGGTCCGCCGGAAGCCCGTCAAGCACGGGGGAAGCGCTCCGGCGCCCCCACCCGCACCCTGGCCGTACCCCTGCCACCGCCCCGGCCGAGCCACGAGCCGATCGGCTTCCAAGCCTCTGACCAGCCATTTCTCGTCCGCCGCCGTCGGCCCCGACCGTACCGATCCTGTCAGGCCGATCCGGCGCCGAGAAATGGAGCGGCCCAGCCCTCATCAGATTTACGTCCTGCTTAAGGCGGGCTTAACCCTCGCGGATGCCCGGCAGCAGACCCCAAGGGGAACTCAGAGAGCGGGAGTTGGGTCCGAGGCGAGCCGGGCGTGCAGGTGGGAGTCGTGGCGCTCGCCCGCCGGGTCGAGGAAGGACTGACGGGCCGTCCCCTCGGGGCGGAAGCCGGCCGCGAGGGCGACGCGGCAGGACGCCTCGTTGGCGAGGGAGTGGTCGAGGCTGAGGCGGTGCAGGCCGAGGCCGTCCGCCGCGGTGGGGGCGAAGGCCCAGCGGGCGACGGCATCGAGGGCGCGGGCGCCGATACGGCGGCCGCGCGCGGCCGGGGTCACCCAGTAGGCGGCGACGGCCTGGTCGGGGACGCGGTTGATGTCCCGCAGACCGACATAGCCGAGCAGGGTGCCGCCGGGGCCGGGGCCGGGGCCAGGGTCGGAGCCGCCGGTGTCCACGACGGCGAAAGGCGCGACCCCGGCCGACCAGCCCGTCAGCCGGGGCAGCAGCCAGACCCGGGCCCGGTCGGCGGCGGGCGCCGCGTTGACCGCCAGACCCGCGGCCCACCGCAGGACCTGCGGATCGGCCATCGCCTGCGCGACCGCGGCTTCGTCGGCCTCATGCAGCGGGCGCAGCCGCAGTTCCCCGTCCACCTCAAGGGTGCGAGGGGCGAGCGGGGCGGTCGACGCCCAGGGTCGCGGCGAGCGTGGAGCAGAAGCCATGGCCAAAGTTTAGAAGCCCGCCGGGGTGGGCGGTCCGGGCGTGTCTTTCGGTCCCCGCCCATCCGATGATCGATAGTCGATTTGTTCGACTTGTCCGACCAGCGCATGGTACGCACCCCGAGGAGTGCTCGTTTGTCCACCGCCGGACCGGCTTACGGACCCCTCTTCGAACCGGCGCCGAAGCCGCGCCCGCCCCTCGCCCGGAACCACCGCGACGCCGAGGACCCCACCGGCGCCGGCCCCTCCCCCGGCCCGCACCCCGCCACCCCCGCCGGGAGCCCCACCGCCACCCCCGCAGAACATCCCCCCGGCACCAGCACCTGGCCCTCCCCCCGCCGTGCCCTCCCCGCACTGATCGCCTTCGCCGTGGCCCGCCTGGCCGGCCTCGTCGCCGTGACCCTGTGGGCGCACTACCGCGGCGGCCACCCCCGTGATCTGCTCGGCCTCACCTGGGACGGCCTCTGGTACCACCGGATCGCCGGCTGGGGATACGGCACCTTCATCCCCGGCGCGGAGGCGCCCGGCCTGCGCTACAGCGACCTGGCCTTCTTTCCGCTCTATCCGATGACCGTACGAACGGTCGACACGGTGCTCCCGATCGGCTCGGTGACCGCCGCGCTGCTGGTGGCCTGGGTCTGCGCGGGGCTCGCCGCCTGGGGCGTCTTCGCCGTCACCGACCACTGCTACGGCCGCCGGACCGCCACCGCGGTGGTGCTGGTGTGGGCGCTGCTGCCGCACGCGATCGTGCTGTCGATGGCGTACACCGAGTCGATGATGTGCGCGCTGGCCGCCTGGGCCCTCTACGCCACGCTGACCCGCCGCTGGCTCGCGGCCGGTCTGCTGAGCGCGCTGGCCGGGCTCTGCCGGCCGAACGCGGCGGCGGTCGCGTCGGCGGTCGTGGTCGCCGTGCTGGCGGACGCGTGGCGTCGCCGCCGGGACGGGCTGCCGCAGCAGCCGCGGGCCTGGCTGGCCGCGGTGATCGCGCCGCTCGGCTGGCTCGGCTACGTCGGCTGGGCCGGCTGGCAGACCGAGGGCGGGCCCGGGGGCATCCCCGGCGGCTATTTCGCGCTGCAAAGGCGCTGGGGCTCGCGGTACGACTTCGGGCGCTACGCGCTCGGCTACCTCGAGCACCTGGCGCTCGCCCGCGGGCCGCTCGCCGCCTACCCGGCCGCCGCGGTGTGCGCGGCCGCCGTGCTGCTGCTGGCGCTGGCGGTGCTTGACCGGATGCCGCTGCCGCTACTGGTGTACTCGGCGGCGCTGGTGGCGATCGCGCTCGGCGGCGCCAATTTCTTCTTCTGCAAGCCGCGCTTCCTGCTGCCGGCCTTCCCGCTCCTGGTGCCGTGCGCCGCCGCACTGGCCAGAGCCCGGCCGCGCGCCGCCGCCGTGGCGGTGGTCACGCTGGCCGGGCTCTCCCTCGGTTACGGGGCCTATCTGCTGACCCTCGTGACCGTGCCGCTCTGAGCGGGGGTCCGGCGACGAGGCCGGCGACCGGGCCGGGGTTCAGCGGATGGGCCGGGACCCACGGGCCGGGGTTCAGCGGATAGGCCGGGCCCCGCGGTCCGGGGCGGCCTACGACTCGGCGTCGTCTCCGCCCTCGGGTCCTTCGCCCTCGGGCCCGCTGTCCGCGTCCTTCTCCAGGCCGAGCGTCTCGCCGACCCACTTGTCGAACTCGATCGACGCCCGCACCCAGCTCACCGTGCTGGACACGAAGTGCTCAAGGCTGACGCCCATGCCGACCACGGTCTGCGCCTCACCGATGAGGCGGACACTGCCGTCGTCGTGGGTGTGGGTGTAGACCTTCGGCCACAGGGTGCGCCGGTTCCAGTCGTCGATCACCTCGTGCAGGTGCGGCTTGTCGTCCACGCTGTACGCGCGCTCGTAGAAGGTCCGGACGGCGAAGACCGCCTGGTCGTCCTCGCCGCGGAACATGAAGTAGGTGCGGAACTCTTCCCAGGGCGCCGCGAGGTCGCCTTCCTCGTCGACCAGGTACTTCAGCTCCATCTGGTCCAGAAGCTGCTTGACCAGCTCCTGGTCCGGGATGACCACGCTGGGGGCGGGTCCGGTTGGCTCGGGGTCCGGCTGGCCCCCGAAATTAGGAATCGAGGACGGATCGATACTCACCGTGAAGTCCCTTCGTGACGTTTCCGCTTCCATCCTCCCCCATCCGCCCCCGCTCGTGACAACCCCCGCCGGTACGCGTTCGGCGTACCGGCGAAGGCCCGGACATGGCCCTGTCACAAACGGCCGGCCCTGGCGCTACCGGGTGCCACCACCCGCCCTCACTTGGTGAGGTCGGGCCCGGTCGCCGCCCCCACGATCAGCCCGTCGAGGGCCTGGTCGACCCGTACGGTCTGGCCGTCGAGCACCTCGCCGGACAGGATCGCGCGGGCCAGCGGGTCGCCGATCGAGGTCTGGATGAGGCGGCGCAGCGGCCGGGCGCCGTACGCCGGGTCGTTGCCCTCCCTGGCGAGCCAGTCGAGCGCCTCCTCGGTGATGTCGAGGGTGAGGCGCCGGTCCCGCAGGCGGGCGGCGAGCCGGTCGGTCTGGAGCCGGGCGATCCGCCGCAGCTCGTCCTTGGCGAGGGTGGAGAAGACCACGATGTCGTCGAGCCGGTTGAGGAACTCCGGCTTGAAGGAGGCCCGCACCGTCTCCAGCACGCTCTCCCGCTTCTGCTCCTCGCCGAGCGTGACATCCATCAGGTACTGGCTGCCGAGGTTGGAGGTGAGGATCAAGATGACGTTGCGGAAGTCGACCGTACGGCCCTGGCCGTCGGTGAGGCGGCCGTCGTCCAGCACCTGGAGCAGCACGTCGAAGACCTCGGGGTGCGCCTTCTCCACCTCGTCGAGCAGCACCACGCTGTACGGGCGGCGGCGCACCGCCTCGGTGAGCTGGCCGCCCTCCTCGTAACCGACGTATCCGGGCGGGGCGCCGACCAGCCGGGCGACCGAGTGCTTCTCGCCGTATTCGCTCATGTCGATCCGGACCATCGCCCGCTCGTCGTCGAAGAGGAAGTCGGCGAGCGCCTTGGCCAGCTCGGTCTTGCCGACGCCGGTCGGGCCGAGGAAGAGGAAGGAGCCGGTGGGCCGGTCGGGGTCGGCGATGCCGGAGCGGGCCCGGCGCACCGCGTCGGAGACCGAGCGGACGGCCTCTTTCTGGCCGATCAGCCGCTTGCCCAGCTCCTCCTCCATCCGCAGCAGCTTCTGGGTCTCGCCCTCCAGCAGCCGCCCGGCGGGGATACCGGTCCAGGCGGCGACCACATCGGCCACGTCGTCCGGGCCGACCTCCTCCTTGACCATCTTCTCCGCGGCGTGCGAGGACTGGGAGGACTGCGACTTGGCTTCCTCCTCCTCGCGGGTGGCCTCCGCCAGCTCGTCCTCCAGCCTGGGCTTCTCGGCGTAGAGCAGCTTGGAGGCGGTCTCGAAGTCGCCATCGCGCTGGGCGCGCTCGATCCGGGTGTCGATGTCGTCCAGGCGCTCCTTGAGCTCACCGACCCGGTTCAGGCCCTGCTTCTCCTTCTCCCAGCGGGCGGTCAGGCCGCGCAGCTCCTCCTCGCGGTCGGCGAGGTCCTTGCGGAGCTTGTCCAGCCGCTGTACGGAGGCGGCGTCGGTCTCGTTCTTGAGCGCCATCTCCTCCATCCGCAGCCGGTCGACCGAGCGCTGGAGCTCGTCGATCTCGACCGGCGAGGAGTCGATCTCCATCCGCAGCCGGGACGCGGCCTCGTCCACCAGGTCGATGGCCTTGTCCGGCAGGAAGCGCGAGGTGATGTAGCGGTCGGACAAGGTGGCGGCGGCCACCAGGGCCGAGTCCGCGATCTGCACCTTGTGGTGGGCCTCGTACCGCCCCTTGAGGCCGCGCAGGATCGCGACGGTGTCCTCCACGGTCGGCTCGGCGACCAGCACCTGCTGGAAGCGGCGCTCGAGCGCGGGGTCCTTCTCGATCCGCTCGCGGTACTCGTCCAGCGTGGTGGCGCCGACCATCCGCAGCTCACCGCGGGCCAGCATCGGCTTGAGCATGTTGCCCGCGTCCATGGCGGAGTCGCCGCCGGCGCCCGCGCCGACGACGGTGTGCAGCTCGTCGATGAAGGTGACGATCTGTCCGTTGCTGTCCTTGATCTCGCCGAGTACGGCCTTCAGCCGCTCCTCGAACTCGCCGCGGTACTTCGCACCGGCCACCATCGCGCCGAGGTCGAGCGCCACCAGCCGCTTGTTGCGCAGCGACTCCGGCACGTCGCCCTTGACGATCCGCTGGGCCAGACCCTCCACGACGGCGGTCTTGCCGACACCGGGCTCACCGATCAGCACCGGGTTGTTCTTGGTACGGCGCGAGAGCACCTGGACGACCCGGCGGATCTCCTGGTCGCGGCCGATCACCGGGTCGAGCTTGCCCTCGCGGGCGGCGGCGGTGAAATCGGTGCCGTACTTCTCCAGCGCCTTGTACGTGCCCTCCGGGTCCTGGCTGGTCACGCGCTGTCCTCCCCTGGCCGTCTCGAACGCGGACAGCAGCGCCTTGGCCTTCGCGCCCTGTCCGGCGAGCAGGTCCGCCGCCGGGCCGCCCTTGACGGCGATCCCGATCAGCAGGTGCTCGGTGGAAAGGTACGCGTCGCCCAGCTCCTTGGCGCGCTGCGAGGCGTCGGCGATGACGGCCAGCAGGTCGCGATTGGCCTGCGGCGGGGCGACCGTGGAGCCCTGCACCTTGGGCAGCGTCGTCACCAGCCGCTCGGCGCCGGTGCGGACGGCGGCCGGGTCGGCGCCCACGGCGGTCAGCAGGTCGAGCACGTTCTCGTTCTCCGCACCGCTCAACAGGGCGAGCAGCAGGTGCGCGGGCGTCAGATCCGGGTTTCCCTCGGCGACGGCCCTGGTGTTGGCGGCGCTCAGCGCTTCCCGGCTCTTGTTGGTCAGCTCGGCGTCCACGGGCGTGACTCTCTCCCTCGTGCGTTGGTCTGTGCGATGGTCAACCTGACGTAAGCAACGTGCAGTAAGTTGAGTCTATTCCACTCAAGGTGAGTTGGCGGCAGACTGGCCGGGTCTGGTTCACCGCGGGCGGCCGATTTTGCGTGATCATTGAAGAAGCCGTCCGGGCGGTGCAAGAATGCGGCCACAACTTCCGGATGGATCAAGGGAGTTGCTCACAGCGCCACCGCGGAACGCGGTGCGGGCCCCCACATCCCGCGCGCCCCGCCCGCTCTGCCTTGCCGCGCACCCCGCACATCTCGTACGCCCCCGCTTATCTCGCGCACCTCGTACGCCCCGCACACCGCGCCACACGTATCGCACACCTCGCAGGTCCCGCAGGTCCCGTACGCCGTCCCGGTGCGCTCGTACCACGTACGTCCGCACCGTCCGCACCGTCCGCACCGTCAATGCCGTCGGCATCGTCGACGCCGTCGGCATCACCGGCATCACCCGTATCGTCCGTGCACTCGTCGCCCATCGTCCGTACGCGCCCGTACCTCCTGTTTGCCCTCGCCCGTGAGGATGCCCATGACCCCCGCCCACGCCATGGACCCGTCCGGCGCCGCCGTCCAGGCGGACGCCGCGAGCCTGCGGGAGACCGCGGCGGCCTGCCCCGTCCTGCTGCCCGACGGCGTACCCGGCATGATCGTCTCCCGGTACAAGGAGCTGCACGACTTCCTGGCCGATCCCAAGGTCGCCAAGAACGTCCGGCACTTCGCCGCCTATCAGGACGGCGCGGTCCCGGCCGAGTGGCAGCTCAACGCCTTCACCCTGGCCAAGGGGATGACGACGGCCGACGGCGACGACCACCGGCGGCTGCGGGGCCTCGCCACCAAGGCGTTCACCCCGCGCCGGGTGGCCGCCATGCGTCCTTCGATCGACCGGCTCACCGCCGAACTGCTGGCCGCGCTGCCCGGCCGCGCGGACGCCGCCGGAGTGGTGGACCTGCGCCGGCACTTCGCGTATCCGCTGCCCATGGGCGTGATCAGCGAGCTGCTCGGCGTCGCCCCCGCCCTCCGGGAGGAGCTGCACCGCCTCACCGGCACGATGGTCGCGACCGCGAGTACGGCCGCCGAGGCGAGGGCCGCGCAGGACGCCGTCGAGGCGATCCTCGGCCGGGTCGTCGCCGAACGGCGGGCCCGCCCCGGCGAGGACCTGACCAGCGCGCTGATCGCGGCGCGCGACGACGGTCTGGACGGCGGCGCGGAGCGGCTCGACGACGCCGAGCTGACCGGCACCCTGCTGCTGATGATCGTCGCCGGACACGAGACCACGCTCAATCTGATCGTCAACGCGGTCCGGGCCCTGTGCGGGCACCCGCGGCAGTTGGCCATGGTGCTCGCCGAGGAGGTGCCCTGGAGCGCGGTGGTCGAGGAGACGCTGCGCTGGGACAGCCCGGTGGCGAACATCCCCTTCCGCTACCCGACCCTCGACATCGACGTGGACGGCGTCACCGTGCCGCGCGGCACCCCCGTACTGGCCGCTTACGCGGCGGCCGGCCGGGACCCGCGTGAGTATGGTCCGACCGCCGACCGCTTCGACATCACCCGCCCGCCGAGCCGCCACCTGGCCTTCGGACACGGCGCCCACTACTGCCTCGGCGCGCCGCTGGCCCGCCTCGAAGCGGTCATCGCGCTGCGCGCCCTGTACGCGGAACACCCGGGGCTGACGCTCGCGGTGCCGGACACCGCGCTGCCGCCGCTGCCCGGGTTCATCGGCAACAGCGTGGCGGAGTTGCCGGTACGGCTGGGGTGAGGGGTGCGGTACGGCTGAGAGTGGGCTGCCGGTACGGCTGGGGTGAGGGGTGCGGTGAGGCTGGGGAGCGGGCTGCCGTACGGCTGGGCCGCCCGGGATGGCGGCGCGGCTTGCGGCGCGGCGGCCAGGGGCAACCGTGCGATCCCACACTTGCCGGAGCCGAACGCGGTGGACTGACCACATTGAGCCAGCCGTCGCGGCGGTGCGAGACTGCGGCTTCACCTCATCCCGAACCGAACCGAAGCGACCTGATCTGACCTGATCCGGACCCGGCCTGATCTGATCCGGCCTGATCCGGCCATGACCCGAGCAGAAACAGCATCGCCTGTTCCACGCCTTGTCCGCACTTTGACTTCCGTCACTTCTGCCGCGCGTGAGGACTCCCGTGACCATTGAGCTGGACTCGACCGGCGCCTCCACCCACCAGCACGCCGCCGAGCTGCGCGAGACCGCGGCCGTGTGCCCGATACTCCTGCCCGACGGCATCCCCGGTGTGATCATCGCCCGCCATCAAGAGCTGCGCGATCATCTCTCCGACCCCCGCGCCATGCGCAACGCCGCCTACTTCACCGCCTACACCGAAGGCCGCATACCCGAGCAGTGGCAGCTCAACGCCTTCACCCTGATCCAGAGCATGACCACGGCCGACGGCGAGGACCACCGCCGGATGCGGGGCCTGACCAACCGCGCCTTCACCGCCCGCCGGGTCGCCGCCCTGCGGCCGTGGATCGAGGGCCTGTCCGGCCGGCTGGTGTCCGAACTGCCCAAGCACGTCGACGCCGACGGCGTCGTGGACCTGCGCCACCACCTGGCGTACCCGCTGCCGATGGGCGTGATCAGCGAGCTGCTCGGGGTGAACCCGGTCTACCGCGAGCGGCTCCACCAGTTGAGCACCCGGATGGTCAGCACCGCGAGCACCGCGGAGGACGCGATGGCCGCGCAGACCGAGATGCACGCCATCCTCGACCAGGTGGTCGCCGAGCGGCGGGCCGAGCCGGGCGAGGACCTCACCAGCGCGATGATCGCCGCCCGTGACGACGAGGGCGCCCGGCTCAGCCAGGACGAGCTGACCGGCTCCCTGGTGCTGATGGTGGTGGCCGGCCACGAGACCACCCTCAACCTGCTCACCAACGCCTTCCGGGCGATGTGTGCGTTCCCCGAGCAGCGGGCCCTGGCGCTGGCCGGCGAGATCACCTGGGACCAGGTGGTGGAGGAGACGCTGCGCTGGGACGCGCCGGTGGCGAACTTCCCCTTCCGCTACCCGGTGACCGACATCGAGATCGACGGCATCCCGGTGCCGAAGGGCACCCCGATCATGGCCGGTTACGCCGGGGCGGGCCGCGACCCGCGCGAGTTCGGCCCGACCGCCGACCAGTTCGACGCCACCCGGCCGCCGGCCCGGCACCTGTCCTTCGGGCAGGGCGTGCACTTCTGCGTGGGGGCGCCGCTGGCCCGGATGGAGGCGCAGATCGTGCTGCGCGACCTCTTCACCGCCTTCCCCGACCTGACGCTCGCCGTGCCGAACGAGGAACTGCCGCCGCTGCCGGGCTTCATCAACAGCAGCGTCGCGGAACTTCCGGTCCGACTGGGGTGAATCCGTACGGTACGCGAGCGCCGCGTACCGTACGCTCCGGCTACCTTCGGTGCCATGGCACCCCTGGATCCGCGCGCCCCCGAGCCCGGCTACCTCGCCTTCTGGCGCGAATACCACCTCTGCACCCTGACCACGTCGCGCGCCGACGGCACGCCCCATGTCGTACCGGTCGGCGTGACCTACGACCCGGCGGCCGGGCTGGCGCGGGTGATCACCCGCCGGTCGAGCGCCAAGGCCGCCCACGTCCGTGCCGCCGGCCCCGGCGGCGCCCCCGTCGCGGTCTGCCAGGTGGAACGCGGCAGATGGGCCACGCTCGAAGGGCTCGCGACCGTCTCCGAGGACCCCGAGCGCGTCGCCGACGCGGTCCGCCGCTACGCCGAGCGGTACGGCCGGACACCGGCGCCCAATCCCGAGCGGATCGTCATCGAGATCGCGCTGACCCGGGCGATGGGCCATGCCTAGCCGGGCGCACCATATGGCGGGTGCGCCACGTATCACGTATCGCGACTTACGTATGGCGACACATAGGGCGGACACGTATGAAGAACGGCCCACACCCTCGGTGAAGAGGATGCGGGCCGTTCCCCGCCTCGTACCGGCCCTTCGGCCGTGCGCTCAGCCGTCCCGCTTGGGCCGCCACACCACCAGCGCGCTGGCCTGCTGCACGTCCTGGTAGGGGACCAGATCGCGGCGGTAGGAGGCGTGGACCGCCGCCTCCCGCTGCTGGATGACGGCCGCGGCGCCCTCGACGGCGGCGGTGAGTTCGGCGACCCGGGCCTGGAGGGCGGCGACCTGGTTCTCCAGCTCGATGATCCGCTTGATGCCGGCCAGGTTGATGCCCTCGTCCTGCGACAGGCGCTGGACCTCGCGCAGTTGCTCGATGTCGCGGGCCGAGTAGCGGCGCCCGCGACCCGCCGTGCGGTCCGGGGAGACCAGCCCGAGGCGGTCGTACTGGCGCAGGGTCTGCGGGTGCAGCCCGGACAGTTCGGCCGCCACCGAGATGACGTAGACCGCGGACTCCTCGGTCAGCTCATACGGATTCCGGCCCCGGGGCCCGCGTACCCCGCCACCGTCGATGCTCATCGCCTCACGCTCCCTTAGCGGCCTTGAACAGCTCCGCCCGCGGATCGATGTCCGCGGTCGCCTCCCGGTAGGACTCCAGTGCGTCGAGCGCCTTGCCTTCGGTCGCGGCGGGCACCGCCACCTCGACGGTGACGAGCAGGTCGCCCCGCGAGCCGTCCTTGCGCAGCGCGCCCTTGCCGCGGGCGCGCATGGTGCGGCCGTTGGGCGTACCGGCCGGGAGCTTGAGCGTGACCGGGGGCCCACCGAGGGTGGGCACCTTGATCTCCCCGCCGAGCGCCGCCTCGACGAAGCTGACCGGCACGGTCACGGTGAGGTTGGCCTCCTTGCGGCCGAAGACCGGGTGCGATCCGACGTGTACGACCACGAAGAGGTCGCCCGCCGGGCCGCCCCGCTCGCCGGGCGCGCCCTTGCCGCGCAGCCGGATCCGCTGCCCGTCGGTGACACCGGCCGGGATACGGACCTGCATGGTGCGCGAACTCTTCGCCCGGCCGCTGCCGTGGCAGACCTCGCAGGGGTTCTCCGCGATCAGGCCGCGGCCCTTGCAGTCCACGCACGGGTCGGTGAGTGAGAAGCCGCCACCGCCGCCGCGCGAGACCTGTCCGGTGCCGACGCAGGTCGGGCACACCCTGGGGGTGCCGTTCTTGTCGCCGGTGCCGGAGCACGCCTTGCAGGGCGCCTGCGAGGACATCCGCAGCGGGACCGTGGCCCCGTCCACCGCCTCGGTGAAGCTGAGCGTCACCTCGGACTCGATGTCCTGGCCGCGGCGCGGCTGCACCCGGGTGCCGGTGCCCCGGTTGAAGAGGCCGCCGAACATGTCGCCCAGGCCGCCGCCGAAGCCGCCGCCCTGGCCGGTGCCGGTGCCCGGGGCGCCGGGGCCCTGGGCGCCCCCGAAGAGGTCGCCCAGGTCGAAGTTGAAGCCACCGGTGCCGCCCGCGCCCGGACCCGGGCGGAAGCCGCCGTTGCCGAAGAGCGCGCGCCCCTCGTCGTACTCCTTGCGCCGCTTGGCGTCGGAGAGCACGTCATTGGCCTCGGAGATCTCCTTGAAGCGCTCCTCGGCCTTGGCGTCGCCCTTGTTGGCGTCCGGGTGGAACTCGCGGGCGAGCTTCCGGTACGCCTTCTTGATCTCGGCCTCGGTGGCGTCCTTCGGGACGCCGAGGACCTTGTAGAGGTCCTTCTCCAACAGATCCCTACTGATGCTCATCCGCGACGTCCCTCCTTCCGGCTTTCATGGCTGTCACCACTGTCACGCTGTCTACCGCTGAAACGCTCTTTCCCACGGACCACCGCGGACGCTGTCGCACCCGCTGTCACCCCGTCAGCCCTCGTCCGGGCCACCGGGCTCCTCGCCGTCGGCGTCGTCCTTGTTCTTGCCCGGCTCGGCGCCGGCGGACTCCTCCTTGCCTTGGATCCCCGCCTGGGCGCCCGGCTGCGGTTCGGCGACCGCGACCCTGGCGGGCCGCAGGTTGCGCTCACCGAGCCGGTACCCGGGCTGGAGGATCCGCACGCATGTGGTCTCCGTGACATCCGGCGAGTAGCTGTGCATGAGGGCCTCGTGCACCAGCGGGTCGAAGGGCTCGCCCTCCTTGCCGAACTGCTGGAGGCCCAGCTTGGCGGCGACCGTCTCCAGCGACTCGGCGACCGACTTGAAGCCGCCCACCAGCTCGCCGTGCTCCCGGGCCCGGCCGATGTCGTCGAGCACCGGAAGCAGTTCGGTGAGCAGGTTGGCGATCGCGATCTCCTTCACCGCGACCCGGTCCCGCTCCACCCGCCGGCGGTAGTTCTGGTACTCGGCCTGGACGCGTTGCAGATCACCGGTGCGCTCGCTGAGAGCGGTACGCACCTGGTCGAGCTGCGCCCTGACGGCCGTCAACTCCTTGGCGTCCCCGCCGGGGGCCGCCGGGCCCGCCTCACCGGGTGTCCCGGCGGCGGTCCCGGCATCCTTCGCGGACTCCGGCTGCTCACTGGCCTCGGAAGGGACGTCGGGCTCCTCGAAGCCCTTCGGCTCCTCCGTCACGCGGCACCATCCCTCTTGTCGGCGTTCTCGTCGTCCACGATCTCGGCGTCCACCACGTCGTCGTCGGCGGCGCTCTGCTCACCGGCGGGCGCGCCGGGGCCGGCCGGGCCGGCGCCGTCGGCCTGGGTGTTGGCGTAGAGCGCCTGGCCCAGCTTCTGGCTGACGGCCGCGACCCGCTCGGTGGCCTCACGGATCGACGCGGTGTTGCCGTCGTCGGGCGACTCGTTCTTCAGCTTCTCCTTGAGGTCGCCGACGGCGCTCTCGACCTCGGACCTGATGTCCTCGGGGAGCTTGTCCTTGTTGTCGGCGATGAACTTCTCGGTCTGGTAGACGAGCTGCTCACCCTGGTTGCGGGTCTCGGCGGCCTCGCGGCGCTTGTGGTCCTCGTCCGCGTACTGCTCGGCCTCCTGGCGCATCCGGTCGACCTCGTCCTTGGGCAGCGAGGAGCCGCCGGTGACGGTCATCCGCTGCTCCTTGCCAGTGCCCAGGTCCTTCGCGCCGACGTGCATGATGCCGTTGGCGTCGATGTCGAAGGTGACCTCGATCTGGGGCATCCCGCGGGGGGCCGGCGGCAGACCGGTCAGCTCGAACATCCCGAGCTTCTTGTTGTACGCCGCGATCTCGCGCTCGCCCTGGTAGACCTGGATCTGCACCGACGGCTGGTTGTCCTCGGCGGTGGTGAAGATCTCGGAGCGCTTGGTCGGGATCGTGGTGTTGCGCTCGATCAGCTTGGTCATGATGCCGCCCTTGGTCTCGATACCGAGGGACAGCGGGGTGACGTCGAGCAGCAGGACGTCCTTGACCTCGCCCTTGAGCACACCGGCCTGGAGGGACGCGCCGATGGCGACGACCTCGTCCGGGTTGACGCCCTTGTTGGCGTCCTTGCCGCCGGTCAGCTCGCGGACCAGCTCGGCGACGGCCGGCATCCGGGTGGAGCCGCCGACGAGGACCACGTGGTCGATCTCGGAGAGCTGGATCCCGGCGTCCTTGATGACGTTGTGGAACGGCGTCTTGCAGCGCTCCAGCAGGTCGGCGGTGAGCTGCTGGAACTGGGCGCGGGTGAGCTTCTCGTCCAGGTGCAGCGGGCCCTCGGCGGACGCGGTGATGTACGGCAGGTTGATCGAGGTCTCGGTGGACGAGGACAGCTCGATCTTCGCCTTCTCCGCGGCCTCACGCAGGCGCTGGAGGGCCATCTTGTCGCGGCCAAGGTCCACGCCGTGGCCGGACTGGAACTGCTTCACCAGGTAGTCGACGACGCGCTGGTCCCAGTCGTCGCCACCGAGGTGGTTGTCACCGTTGGTGGCCTTGACCTCCACCACGCCGTCACCGATCTCCAGCAGCGACACGTCGAAGGTGCCGCCACCGAGGTCGAAGACGAGGATCGTCTGGTCGTCCTTGTCCAGGCCGTACGCCAGAGCGGCGGCGGTCGGCTCGTTGACGATGCGCAGCACGTTCAGACCGGCGATCTCACCGGCCTCCTTGGTGGCCTGCCGCTCGGAGTCGTTGAAGTACGCGGGAACGGTGATCACCGCGTCGGCGACCTTCTCGCCCAGGTACGACTCCGCGTCCCGCTTCAGCTTCTGCAGGATGAACGCGGAGATCTGCTGCGGGTTGAAGTCCTTGCCGTCGAGGTTGATCCGCCAGTCGGTGCCCATGTGGCGCTTGACCGAGCGGATGGTCCGATCGACGTTGGTGACGGCCTGGCGCTTGGCCACCTCGCCGACGAGCACCTCGCCGTTCTTGGCGAAGGCGACGACGGACGGCGTGGTCCTGGCGCCCTCTGCGTTGGTGATGACGGTGGGCTCGCCGCCTTCGAGAACGCTGACGACGGAATTAGTCGTGCCCAGGTCGATGCCGACCGCACGTGCCATGGTGAATCCTCCAGCAGACAACTGACTTGAGTGGAACTCGCTCAAGTGTGCATCAGTCGCGATCTCCTGTCAAAGGAGGTGAGTCGACTGGACTCAACTAAGCGGCGCGGGCCGCGCGCATGCGGGCTTCGGTGGGCTTCGGTGGGCTTCGACGGGCTCCGGCTCGGCGGTGAGCCCGGCCGCCGGAGCCGGGGGCAGGGGCGGCGCCACCTGGGAGCGGTCCGCGACACAGATCACCAGCAGGGCGGCTTTATGGGCCCGGAATTCCCGGGTAACCTCAGCCGAGACCGGAGTAAGTTACCGCTTAGTACGTTTCAGCTCGCGCAGGCCCGAGGAGCCCCCATGCAACTCGCCGCGATCATCGTGTCGCTGGTCCTCACCGCGGTCGGCGTCGCGCTGATCAGCCTCGCCGTCGGACAGATCTACCGGTTCGTCCGGCTGGGCCAGCCGGTCCCCGCGGGCAGCCGCACCAACGACCCGGCGGCGCGGACCAAGACGCTGGCCAAGGAGTTCGTCGGCCACACCCGGATGAACAGGTGGGGCGTCGTCGGCGTCGCCCACTGGTTCGTGGCGGTCGGCTTCCTGACCCTCGGCCTGACGATCGTCAACGCCTACGGCCAGCTCTTCCAGGCCGACTGGATCCTCCCGGTGATCGGCACCTGGCCGCCGTACGAGGTGTACATCGAGTTCATCGCGCTCTTCACCACCCTGGGCATCCTCGTGCTGATGGCGATCCGGCTGCTGAACCTGCCCGCCCGGGCCGGCCGCAAGTCCCGGTTCGCCGGCTCCACGGCCTGGCAGGCGTACTTCGTCGAGTACGTCATCCTGGTGATCGGCCTGGCCATCCTCACCCTGCGCGGCCTTGAGGGCGCCATCCACGGCGTGGACCACTACGAGGCGTCGTACTGGGCCTCCTACCCCCTGGTGGCGGCCTTCCGGGGCCTGAGCACCGGCACCCTGCAAACCCTGATCTACCTCACCGCGATGATCAAGCTGGGCACCACCATGGCCTGGGCGATCACCGTCGGCCTCAACACCGACATGGGCGTCGCCTGGCACCGCTTCCTCGCCTTCCCCAACATCTGGTTCAAGCGGAACGCCGAGGGACCGGTGGCCCTCGGCGCCCTCCAGCCGATGACCTCCGGCGGCGTACCGATCGACTTCGAGGACCCCGGCGAGGACGACGTCTTCGGTGTCTCCCAGGTCGAGCAGTTCTCCTGGAAGGGCATCCTCGACTTCTCCACCTGCACCGAGTGCGGACGCTGCCAGTCGCAGTGCCCGGCCTGGAACACCGGCAAGCCGCTCTCCCCGAAGCTGCTGATCATGTCGCTGCGGGACCACGCCCACGCCAAGGCGCCCTATCTGCTGGCCGGCGGCGGCAAGACGGCGGAGGGCGAGGAGAAGGCGACCGAGGAGCAGCTCGCCGGGGTCCCCGCGACCGCGCTCGCCGAGGCCGAGCGCCCGCTGATCGGCACCCTGGCGGACGGACCCGGCGGCCTGGGCGGCGTGATCGACCCCGATGTCCTGTGGTCCTGCACCACCTGCGGCGCCTGCGTCGAGCAGTGCCCGGTCGACATCGAGCACGTCGACCACATCGTCGACATGCGCCGCTACCAGGTGATGATCGAGTCGGCCTTCCCGTCCGAGGCGGGCACGATGCTCAAGAACCTGGAGAAGAAGGGCAACCCCTGGGGGCTGCCGAAGAAGCAGCGCCTCGCCTGGGTCAAGGAGGTCGACTTCGAGGTGCCGATCGTCGGCGAGGACATCGAGGACCTCACCGAGGTGGATTACCTCTACTGGGTCGGCTGCGCCGGCTCCCTGGAGGACCGCGCCAAGAAGACCACCAAGGCCTTCGCCGAGCTGCTGCACATCGCGGGCGTGAAGTTCGCGATCATGGGCGGCGAGGAGAACTGCACCGGTGACTCGGCCCGCCGGCTGGGCAACGAGTTCCTCTTCCAGCAGCTCGGCATGGAGAACGTCGCCATGCTCAACATGGCGTTCGGCGAGGAAGAAAACGACACGTCGACGTCGACCTCGGCCACCGCCCGCCCCAAGGCGTCGAAGAAGATCGTCGCCACCTGCCCGCACTGCTTCAACACGATCGCCAACGAGTATCCGCAGCTCGGCGGCGAGTACGAGGTGGTGCACCACACGCAGTTGCTCCAGCACCTGGTGGACGAGGGCAGGCTGGTGCCGGTCACCCCGGTCGAGGGCCTGATCACCTACCACGACCCCTGCTACCTGGGCCGGCACAACAAGGTCTACACACCGCCGCGGGACATCATCGCCAAGGTGCCGGGACTCAGGAACGAGGAGATGCACCGCCACAAGGAGCGCGGCTTCTGCTGCGGCGCGGGCGGCGCGCGGATGTGGATGGAGGAGCGGATCGGCAAGCGCATCAACAACGAGCGGGTGGACGAGGCGCTCTCCCTCGACCCCGACATCGTCTCCACCGCCTGCCCGTTCTGCCTGGTGATGCTCTCCGACTCGGTCAACGGGAAGAAGAACGAAGGGGCGGCGAAGGAGTCGCTCCGGGTGGTGGATGTGGCGCAGTTGCTGCTGGATTCGGTACGGGTGCCGGTGCCGGTGCCGGCGGGCGTCGGGGCGGGGTCCGCGGAAGCCTCCGCAGGGGCGGATGAGGCGGGGCCGGAATCCGCCACGGGGCCGGTCGGAGGCACGGGGCCAACCGCCGGTCCGGAATCCGCCGCCGGGCCGGACGGGGGCACGGGGCCGACGGCCGGTCCGGAATCCGCCGCCGGGCCGGACGGGGGCACGGGGCCGACGGCCGGCTCGGGGTCGGCCGAGGAGCCGGCGGGGACGACGGGGCCGGGCGCGTAGACAGCAGAAGACAAGGGGCCGGGCGCGTAAGGGACGGCCTCCCTTGGCTGGCGGTCCTTACGGAGGGGCTCCGGGCCCGGAACCCCGATCCCCTGGCGCCGGAGGGCCGCCCGAAACCCCCCGTCCGGGTGATGTCCGCAAGCCCCGGCGAGCGTGTCACAGCTTGGCCCCAATGAACCCCGCGTCCACAACGCGAGGGCACAAGAACGGGGCGCACCAGGTACGTTCGAAGACGTGGCAGGTTTCAAGGGACGACAGGGAAGCGGCGGCCGGCGGGGCGGTTATCCGCCGCAGTACGGGCAGCAGCAGCCGCCAGGACCGTACGGCGCGCCGGGTCAGCACACGGGTCGCCCGGGTTCCCCCGGTGCGTACGGACCCGGTGGCGGCTACGGACCCGGCGCGGGCCGTGGCCCCGGCGGCGGCGGTCAGGCGCCGACCGGGGAGCCGGAGTACTACGCCCCCGCACCCGGTTACGACGACGCCCCCGGGCAGACCCGGGCCTTCACCCTCGGCGGCGACGCGGCGCTCGCGGACCCGTACCCCGGCGCTGAAGGCGGCGACGGCCCGTACTACGGCGACGACCACGTGGCCACCTACCGCGCCGGCCAGGCCGCGGCCCCGCCCGTAGGACCCCGGCTGCACTGGAAGGACCTGCTGCGCGGCATAGCGCTGCATCCGAGCCGCACCTTCTGGCAGATGCGGGACCACAAGGTCTGGGGCCCCGCCCTCACCGTCACCTTCGTCTACGGCCTGCTCGCCGTCTTCGGCTTCGACGCGGCGCGCAGCGACATCCTCAGCGCCACCCTGGCCAACAGCGTCCCCTGGGTCCTGGTCACGGGCGTCGCGGTGGTCCTGTGCGGTCTCACGCTCGGCGCGGTCACCAACACCCTGGCCCGCCAGCTCGGCGGCGACGGCGCCTGGGCCCCCACGGTCGGCCTGGCGATGCTCATCACGTCGCTGACCGACGCCCCGCGGCTGCTCTTCGCCCTCTTCCTCGGCGGCGGCAACAGCTTCGTGCAACTGGTCGGCTGGCTGACCTGGCTCGGGTGCGCCTGGCTGCTGACCTCGATGGTGAGCACGTCGCACGACCTGCCGCGGCTGAAGGCGCTCGGGGCGGCGTCAATACAGCTGCTGGCGCTGCTGGCGCTGTTCAAGCTGCCGCTGATCTAGAGGGCGCGGGGGCGAGGGGGCGCGGGGCGCGGGACGCGGGGGCGCGGGCCTTCTCAGGTCGGCGGTCGAGCCGTCGCCCGGGTCGGCAAGGAACGTACAAGACGGTGCCCGGTGGCGGGCCGGAAGCTTGCCCCCATGAACAGTGAAGCGCCCCTCGCGCCCTCCGCCGCCCCGCCCGTCCGCTTCGACACGAAGATCGCCGTACTGCTGCGCGTGGACCTGGAGCCGTGGCAGCGGCTGAACGTGACCGCCTTCCTGGTCAGCGGCCTGGGCTCGCGACTGCCCGAGGTGATCGGGGAGCCGTACGAGGACGCGGACGGGACGCCGTACCTGCCGATGTTCCGCCAGCCGGTGCTGGTCTTCGAGGGCACGAAGGAGATCCTCACCGCGGCCCACAGCCGCGCCCTGTCGAGGGCGCTGCCGCGTGCGGTGTTCACCGCGGACCTCTTCGCCACCGGCCACGACGAGGCCAACCGGGCCGCCGTCCGGGCCGTCCACCGCGAGCAGTTGGACGTGGTGGGCCTGTCCGTCTACGGCCCGCGCAACGCGGTCGACAAGGTGCTCAAGGGGGCGCGGATGCATCCCTGATGCCTGCGGGGGCGCTGGGGGAGCGGGGGCTGGGCGCGGCGCGGCGGGGGCCGGGGGCGGCGGGGCCCGGCGGGGGCCGGGCGGACCCGTCAGACCTGCGTACGGTGGAAGTTGAGGTACGAGCGGGAGGCGGTCGGCCCGCGCTGCCCTTGGTAGCGGGAGCCGTACTGCTGCGAGCCGTACGGGAATTCGGCCGGCGACGTCAGTCGGAAGAGGCAGAGCTGGCCGATCTTCATGCCGGGCCACAACTTGATCGGCAGCGTCGCCACGTTGGACAGCTCCAGCGTCACATGCCCGGAGAATCCCGGGTCGATGAAGCCGGCCGTCGAGTGCGTCAGCAGCCCGAGCCGCCCCAGGCTCGACTTGCCCTCCAGCCGCGAGGCGACATCGTCCGGCAGCGTGATCACCTCATACGTGGACGCGAGCACGAACTCCCCCGGGTGCAGGATGAACGCGTCGTCCCCTTCCGGCTCCACCAGCCGCGTCAGGTCGGCCTGTTCGACCGCGGGGTCGATGTGCGGATAGCGGTGGTTCTCGAAGACGCGGAAGAACCGGTCCAGCCGCACATCGATGCTGGACGGCTGCACCATCGACACTTCGTACGGGTCCACGCGCACGCGCCCGTTGTCGATTTCGGCCCGGATGTCCTTGTCTGAGAGAAGCACGCCCCGAGACTAACGCGGCCCCACCCGGGGCCGCGCCACCAACCCCTACTTCACGTACTTCACGTACTTCCCGTGGGTCCCGTGGGTCCCGTACTTCCCGTGCGCCGGGGCTTCCCCTGCTTCTCGCGCTCGCCGCGCTTGGCGTGCGCCGGGGGCTTCCCGTACTTTCCGGTACTCCCCCGGGCTCCCCACCACCGTCCGGCTACTTCTGGGGACCCGCGCCCAGCGGCACCGCGTGCCGCAGCCGCGCACACTTGGGACACCTCAACAGCCGCCCGGGCCCCAGCCGGTCAGCCCCCAGATTCTGCATCGGAAACGAGGCCGTACTGAACACGTGCCCCTCCGCACAACGAACCACAGTGCGCTCCATGAAGTCCCTTCCCCAACTCCGCGTGGCAGACAAACCCACACATTAGGGGATCCCCCACCCTGCTCCAGGACCACCACACCGCACCCCAACCTACCCCCGCTTCCCCTCCCCCACCCACCTCCACCCATGCGCTAGACTCTCCTCCAGACCCCTTCCCCAAGGCCGGTCTAGCGCGGATGTAGTTTAATGGTAGAACATGAGCTTCCCAAGCTCAGAGCGCGGGTTCGATTCCCGTCATCCGCTCCAAAGAAAAGGCCCAGGTCGAAGACCCGGGCCTTCATTGTTGTCTGGACCAATTCGAGGGATGCGTGCCCTCTGCGTGCCCTATCTCGATTAATCGGCGCCTCCAAGGCGTGATGGGCGCACCCATCGAGTTCCGCCGTCTTCAACCGCCTCGGATGGCGAGTCGTGGAACTCCGTTTGCCATTCCTCGCATATGCCGACGTCGGCGAGCCCCCCGATTGATGTCCCCACGGCGGCAGATCCTTGTGCGCTTGGCACCGGTGTCCGCTGCGCGGGTATCGCCGGTGTGGTGTAGGTCCTAAAAGCGGAACCGTCCGGCGCCTGACCCACTCGAACGCCGGGGTGGCTCGTGCCGCCGCGGCAGAGGGTGCCCAGGCGGTCGGCGCCATGCCGCGCGAACGGCCGCGCTGCGACTCTCACGCCGCCGCGACCGGTCTCTGGCCAGCACCTGATCTGCAATCAGCATCCGACGGCTCCGCGGGCGTTGGGCACCATTTGCGTGGTACGTTCTGTGACCGACGAACTCAATAAGGTGACCCCGGCAGCGCGCCAACGCTCCGGGGTCCGGCACAAGGAGCGAACTCTCCTCATGCAGATTCATCGTAGCCGCCATGCGTGCGGCTTCACGGTCCTGCCCAACATGCTGCTGCAAGACCGGCGGCTGTCCTACACCGCCCGAGGTCTGCTCGCTGACCTCCTCTCCCGGCCCGACGGCTGGTCCGAGGACGGCCGGCGGATGGCCGACACCAGCCCGCAGGGCCGCCTGGCCGTCGCGAAGGCACTGCGTGAGCTGACCGCCTTCGGGTACTACCGGGTTGACCGGGTCCGGCGCGGCGACGGGACGTTCGTCAGCGAGGCCCACGTCTACGACATCCCGCAGTCCTCACCTCCGGGTCTCACCCGTCCGGGATCCGGTACGTCGGCGGCCGATGATCGTGGCGCCAACCCCGTTAAGAACCGTGGGAAAGAACCCACCCTCCCCGCCCAGCGGGCACGTCCCGCCGAGGAGTGGCCCGCGACAGGGGAGGACGGGCGGGCGAAGCCCCCGCTCGCACAACCCGCATTGGACAATGCGAGCGGACCGTTCAGCGAGGCGGTCTCGACGCTGTTCCGGGTGATCCGGCCTGAGCCGCGCCTGCGACTGGGCACGGCAGAGGCGATCGAACTCGCGCCAGAGGTCAGCGCGTGGCTGGAGCGCGGCTACGGCGAGCGCGACCTGTCCGAAGCCCTCCTCGGTGGGCTGCCCGCCCGCGTCCACAGTGCCCCGGCGATTCTCCGGGACCGCCTGACCCGCAAGCTCCCTCCGGCACTCGAGCCGGTCGCCGCGGCCAAGCCACGCTGGACGGAGTGCGGCGGGTGTGCCCGCCCCATCCCGCACGAAGGGATCTGCCACACCTGCGCGGGCCTGGCGGACGAGCCCGCCGACACGGCGGTACGCGCGAACATCGCCGCCCGAGGCAGAGCCAGAGTCCGCGCCCAACTGAACGCGAACCCCGACCGTCTCCTTCCCAGCAGAGCGTGACCACCACAGCGTTCGCCGTCACCGCACACAGCGGCTGACAGGCCGACGTACCCTCAGGTCCACGCCCTGACCCGCGCCGGTAGCCGCTGGTCACGCGCCGACACCCCCGTGCGCCCTCGCCGCCCCGCCTTCCTCCGGGATGTCCCGGGGCACTCCGCCACCAGCCCGTCCCTGGAGCCTTCGTACCCGCCACCGCCCAACTGCCCCCTGCCCGCACGGCCACCGCAGCGAGCCTGTGAGCCAACGCCCTGCCCTCGCCGAGTTCCGCTCCCCGCAGCCCGGCACCACACCCGCACCGCTAATCCGGGCGTGCGGACAGACGGCCCCGCCCAGCCAAGAAGCTGGGCGGGGTGGGAGAAGGTGGCATCAGGCAGGATCCAGGGCAGGCCGGCCCTCCGACGTGCCTCGGTCCGATGCGCGGTGCAGGCCCAGAGCGAGAGGCATCCGGGTCGACTCACGGTCGGCCCAATCAGCTCGCACGGCCACCAGTTGCGGACGTATTTCGTGGTCCAGGCGGTCAGCCTGGGCACGTAGCTGGGCCGCGACTTCGGCGAGTCCGTCCGGGTCGAGGGGCCTTGACCCGCACCCCATCCTCCAGACGCTCGTACCGGGTTTCGACCAGCCGATCCTGAGGCGCCCGCACGTGCCGCACCGCGTTGGTGAGCAGTTCCGACAGCACGATCTCCGCCGCATCCGCCAGCTCGACCAACTCCCACCCGACAAGGGCGAGCCGCAGCTCATGCCGGGCCAAGGAGACGCACCGGGCACTACGCGCCCACCTCCTCACCACGGGTGTCTCCGCACCACGTCCGCGCTTTCGAGAGATCACGGCGGCAGTCACCGGGCCTCTCCCCAAGGAGGCCGCGACGTACGGACGCACCAGTCCCAGCGCATCGCCGTCCAGCGCCGCCGCCACGCCGTTCGACGGGCCGCGTAGGTGGATGTGAGGCAACCGAACAACCCCGTCTGAAGGGGAGGTTGAGGCGATCCGATCAGGCGGAGAGATGCCGAAAACGGCCTTCCCCCACCCGAGCAGACGCCCGATAAGATCACGCATGCCAGCCTGCTTTCCGAGAAGCGTCAGGTTCACCACGCCCCCGGACCGTTCACGCGGTCGCGGGGGTCTCGTGGCAATTACTCCGGGGCCGCTCCAAACGAGCCCCGACCCGAGTAGCGTTTCTCGTCAGGAAAGTCCGGCGCATTAGTTACGTGTCCACGCTTGTCCGCGGCTCTGCGGACACAGCGGACAACGGAGAACTCATGAACGAGTCATTCGGACAGGCGTTAAAGCGGCTCCGCGGCAGCCGATCCGTCCGCGATGTGGCCCAGTTGGCCAATTGCAGCAAGAGCCTCGTATCCGATCTGGAGAACGGCAAGCGCAAGCCGACCCCGCAGTCAGCGGCTGCTGTCGACAGGGCGCTCGGCGCCCAGGGCGAGCTGACCGCGCTGGCCGACGCGACGTCCAACCCCACCCCGCTGGACCAGGCGGACGCTCTGCAACGCGGCCTCCACGAAACGCTCGCCGCCGGCCCCCTCTCCGACGCAGGCCTCGACGAGGTCGAGTGGACCGTCACCCGCCACGGTCGAGCAACCCGGTACCGGCCCGAGTCCGAACTCCTCCCCGACCTCATCGCGGACTTCAGCCACCTCCGACTGCTGATGACAGGCCGCCAATCGGTCCCCGTGCGCCGCCGCCTCACCATCGCCGCAGCCCGCATGTCGGGCCTTGTCGCGCTCACGCTGCTCAAACTCGGGGACGAACGGTCGAAGAGCTGGTGGCGTACGGGCCGGACAGCGGCGGCAGCAGCCGAGGACCGGGCCACCCTCTCCTGGATCTACGCCCAAGCGGCGTATCAGCTCTACTACAACGGAGACCTCTACGGCGCCGTCGAACTGGCCATCCGCGCCCAGCAATGCGCCGGCGCCTTCCCCTGCGTGGGACCTGCACTCGCCGCCCCACTGGAAGCACGAGCACACGCCCAACTGTCGCGCCGCGACGCAACGGCCTCGGCCCTTTCCAACGCCCGCACCGCCCTGGACCGGCTCCCGGAAGACGAACGCCAGGAATCGGCGTTCGGCTACTCCGAAGCCCAGTTCGCCTTCCATTCCGGCAATGCCTGGACCCACCTGGAAGACACCAGCCGCGCCGGCACCGAACTGGCGCAAGCCCTCCACCTCTGCCCGAAGTCCGACCACACCGACCGCGCCCTCGTCCGCCTGGACCAGGCGATGTGCGCGGCCATCTCCGGCCACCCGGCATCAGCCGCTGATCAGGCCATGTCCACGGTGGTCGAACTTCCCGAGCAGCACCGAAGCGCCTTGATCATCTTCCGTGCCCGCGAGGTCGCCGATAAGGTGCCAGAGGCCCGAAAAGTGCTGGAGATGAAGGCCCTGCGCGAGATCCTCGCGCTGCCCTCGGAATGAGAGAGGACCGCGGACACCATGCACATCAGCCCGGCCACGGAAGCCGACACCGACGAACTGTCCCTCCTCGTCGCCGAGATCGAGCAGTACTACGGCGGCAACCCCGTTCCCGGCGACCCCGACCAGATCCGCCGTGCCCTCTTCTCCCCCCGCCCGGCCGCCACCGTCCTCCTGGCCCGCGACGGTGACCAGATCCTCGGTCTCGCCTCCTATTCCCTCCTCTGGCCAGCCGCAGGTGCCGACACCTCCCTCTACCTGAAGGAGCTCTACGTCCGCGAGCACGCCCGCCGGCGGCGTCGCCCGAGCCCTCATGACCGAACTCCGCAAAACCGCCGCCAACGCCGGCTGCTCCCGCATCGAATGGACCGCCGACACTAACAACCCAGCGGCCCTCGCCTTCTACGAGGCGCTCGGCGCGGAGCCGCGGGATGGCAAAGTCTTCTACCGAGCCGCGCTCTAAGGGCGTGCAGATTATTAACCCGTCGCTTCTCGTTCAACGGATCGTTTGCCTGGTATGGGTGTTCCGGAGGGTCAACGGGAAGCGCTGGCAGCCAAGTTCGGTGTGATCCTGCCGCATCTCGACGAGCGGCAGAGGCGTCTGCTGATAGGCGCGGAGGCCCGGTCGCTCGGCCATGGCGGGATCAGGGCGGTGGCTCGTGCAGCCGGTGTCCGCGAGGGGACGGTGTCGCTCGGAGTACGTGAACTCGAGTCCGGCCAAGCTCCGCTGGGCCGGTCCGCAGGACCGGAGGTGACCGCAAGCGGGTCGTCGATCTGGATCCGCGTCTTCGGACCGCACTACTCACCCTGGTCGAGCCCGATGTCCGCGGCGATCCCGTGCCGCCGCTGCGCTGGACCACCAAGTCCACCCGCAAGCTCGCGCGGGAACTGGCCCATCAGGGCCACAGAATCCCCCGCGGACACCGTCGGCGACCTCCTGCGCGAGGAGGGCTTCAGCCTGCAGAGCAACGCCAAAACCCTGGAGGGCAGGCAGCACCCCGACCGGGACGGCCAGTTCCACTACCTCAACGAGCAGGCCCGCGAACACCGGGACAGCGGGGCCCCGGTCATCACTGTGGACACCAAGAAGAAGGAACTGGTCGGCCCGTTCAAGAACAACGGCCATGAATGGCAGCCGAAGGGCGAGCCCGTGCGCGTCGACACCCACGACTTCCCCGACCGGGAGCTGGGAAAAGCGGTTCCTTATGGCATCTACGACGTCGCCGCGAACACCGGCTGGGTCAACGCGGGCAACGACCATGACACCGCCTCGTTCGCCGTCGAATCGATCCGCCGCTGGTGGAACAGCGCCGGACGGGCCGCCTACCCACAGCCGACCGGCTGCTGATCACCGCCGACGCGGGCGGCTCCAACGGCTACCGCACCCGCACCTGGAAGACCGAACTCGCCCAGTTCGCTGCCGAGTCGGGCCGGGCAGTCACCGTCTGCCACCTGCCCCCGGGAACGTCGAAGTGGAACAAGATCGAGCACAAGCTGTTCTCCCACATCAGCATGAACTGGCGCGGGAGGCCTCTGACCAGCCACGAAGTCATCGTCGCGAGCATCGCCGCGACCACCACCAGGACCGGCCTGACCGTGCACGCCGAACTCGACACCGACCACTACCCCGCCGGCATCCAAGTCACCGATGAGGAGATCGCGGCCCTCCCGATCACCCGGCACCGCTTCCACGGCGACTGGAACTACACCCTCCAAGCCCAACTGCCCCGAGACGCGGCACCGGTCATCAGCACGACCGACCCGCCGCCGGCGAACGAGCCACATCGCCCGACGCCACGCGCACTTCAAGACCCTGAACTGACCGGTATGACCAGCCAACAGCTCAGCGACCTCATCAGCACGCTGACCCCCGCGCTGGAGGTCCAAGGCGAGCAAGCACTTCACACCCGTCGCGGTCACGAGCGCCTGGTCGCTCCCGGAACCGGTGCCAAGGCCAGACTCGCCCCCGCCGAGGGGATCCTGGCCACCGTGCTGCACCTGCGCAAGCTGGCCACCATGGACCTCTTCGGCCAACTCCTCGGAGTCACCGCCATGACCATCAGCCGGGCGAAACAGGAAGTCCACCCACTTCTCCAAGCACACGGCCATCACATCGACGCACCGCCAGCTTCCACACACCAGCCGACGTCGCAGCATTCCTCGCCCAGAACACCGACCAGGACAAGATCAAGAAAGCATGTTGATGATCTGCATGCCCTAAGGGGTTACTTCTTTCCACCACCGGTCATCGAGAGTCGCCTCATCCAATTCGACAAGTCGATGAAAAAGATGTTCCATAAACTCACCGGGAAGCCTCACCGAATGGGCGAACACATAATGACTCAGCCCCGTCGGCCAGACATACTCTCCGTCCGTCAATTCCGAACTACCATTTGATTCACCACAAATCCGGCAGCGAGAGGAACCCATAAAATTGCGCGCGACTTGCCCATGATCTAGATAATCCGAAACCACAAGGCGCTCCGATTCATCCCACGAAACATCGACCATCGCCAAGGGATCTGGGAGATCTGGCGCCCCTTCCGACCTCCAGTAGCCCAACAGCCTCAGATTCACGACGCCCCTCACCTTTCTGGATCGAAAGGGATCCACCTTCCTTCCACAACCTTCCCATTTTCATCCCACAATACCACCTTGCCACTGTTAGTAATACGAACATCCTCCATGGGAGCCGTGACCACTGTATCGAGTTCGTTGGCGAGCTCCTGTGCGCCCGTTCCGCACGCCGCCCTGCACGCAAGCAACCGGACGGGCTCACCATTCCATCCGGCAGCTCTGATTTCCTGGGCCAACTCCGCAGGGGATACTGGAGTCGAATCGAGCTCAGGGTCTCTCATGAAACCATTCTCGTTATCACCATGAACGGCCACGTCCCACGCCCCCTCAGGCGTCTTAACCTTCGCGAATGGGCTGTATTGACCGCCTCTAATAGGGTAGCGCTTAGGAGGAACGTGCGCCGACTTACCCATCGTAATTCCGGATGTGTCGTGACCCCGTGAGGTATGCCGAGATGCCGGCGTGACCCCATCGTGGACTGACAGCCGATACTCGCGAACGAGGCGCCGTGGAAGACCCGATCACAGGGTGTGGCTGAGGGCTGGACGCTGTCTCGATCCTTGGGCAGCGCCGTCTCTGTGTTCAGGTGGAGTCTGTTGCCTGCTGTGTTCGCGCGCACTCGGTCCCCGCTCTGCACAGTCGCACCACATGCAGAGCCACCGGACGGGACCATCGAATGGGCGGTCATACGGGTGAACTGGACCCGTGTTAGGACTTGCGGCGCCACTCGACATTCGGCTACCGCGGTCCGTCTGGCCTGGGACCCGCCCGGAACCGGTCCTCCCTGTACGAACGTGCGGCCGATTCGGCAAAACATCACCGTCGATCTCGGCATTATGGGGCCGACCGATCTGGCATAATGCCACGTGATCGTTGGGAACTCCCAGGAAATGAGCATGATCGTGGAACACTCTGGCCTGGTCGAGCGGCACCTCGCTGCGGTGATCAGTGAGCTTCTCCAAGAGGAGCCGGTCGTTGTCCTGACGGGTGCCCGCACAGTCGGCAAGAGCACCCTGCTGGCCGCCTGCGCCGCCGCGCACGGGGTCGGCGTAGTTGATCTCGACGAAGTCCAGACCCGTCGCGCGGTGGCAGCGGACCCCGGACTGTTCGTCAGCGCTGACCGCCCCGTTCCGGTCTGCATCGACGAGTTCCAGCACGTTCCGACCCTCTTGGACTCGATCAAGGCCGAGCTCAACCAGGATCTCAGGCCGGGCCGCTACTTGTTGACAGGGTCCACCCGTTACGAGACTTTGCCCGCGGCCAGTCAGTCCCTGACCGGACGCGCCCATGTCGCGACCATGTGGCCACTCTCCCAGGGCGAACTGCGCGCCCGGCGCGAAACCGCCCTCGATACCCTGGTGTCCGACCCTGCCGCGCTGATCGCCGTTGAACCCGCCGAGACGACAAGGGCGGACTATGAGCGGATCGTCCTGACCGGTGGCTTTCCGCTGGCGCTGGCACGACCGGCGGGCCGCTCACGCGACCGGTGGTTCCGCGACTTTGTCACTCTCGTTATCGAACGGGACGTCCTGGAAATCCGCAAGGTGCGCCAGCGCCAGGTCCTCCCCCAGATCCTGCGCCGGCTCGTCGGCCAGACCGCGCAGGTCCTCAACGTCAGCCACGTAGCAGACGCCGTCGGACTGGAAAGCAGCGTCGTCCACGACTACATCGGCCTGCTCCAAGCCGTATTCCTGGTCCACCGGCTTGAGGCGTTCGGACGCTCCGCCACCAGCCGGTCCACCCGCACACCCAAAATCCACGCGGTGGACACCGGCCTGGCCGCCTACCTCCTGGGCGTCACGGAACAGAAGCTCGCAGCCCGAACACCCTCCGTACTCACGCAGTTCGGGCACCTGGTCGAGACCTTCACCGTCAATGAACTCATCAAACAGGCCGGATGGGCCGAAACAGCCGTCACTTTCTCCCACTACCGCACCAAAGACCAGCAGGAGGTCGACCTTGTCATCGAAACCGACGCGGGCGCGGTTGCCGGAGTCGAAGTCAAAGCAGCCTCGACCATCACCGACCAGGACTTCCGTGGCCTCAGAGCACTGCGGGACAAACTCGGTGACGGCTTCGCCGGCGGCGTGCTGATCAACCTGGGCACACGCTCGTACACCTACGAAGACAAGCTCCACGTCATCCCCCTGGAAGCCCTGTGGCGATGACAACCTCACCAGCCACGCACCAGAGCAACCGCTGAACCGCCGGATCGTCCGGACCGCCGTCCGGCGGCGGCCTGTCGAAGCCCTCAACGTAGGAACCACCCTTCCCGCACCAGCGCGCAGGGCCTATCTTTTCCGGCGAGACTTCGACGCTTCCCGCGCCGAGTAGGAAGCCTGAGACCCACGTAGGCTCCGCACCGCATCCGCACCACACACAGCGGTACGGCATGGTCAGCCGCGGTCCCCAACTGCACCGCTCCCGGTGAGCACGTCGGGACCGCACATGCTGCTGACCAGTACGGACGCCGACAAGGCCCCCGTGATTCCCAAGCTCAGAGCGCGGGTTTGATTCCCGTCATCCGCTCCACAATGAAGGCCCAGGTCGAAGACTTGGCCTTCATTTCGTGTTCAGGCGCCGCCCTCTACCGGGTCGGCGGCATCGCACGGCGTGGGTGTGACCGTTGGCCCTCCATAGATCCCGGCGCGGAACTTCAGCTGGAGTTTGAGCTACGCAAACAGGGTCTCACCCAGCTCAATCAGAACCGGGCCGCCTCTTCAAGGACGCCGACGAGAGGCGCGCACGACATAACGTGCAAATTGCGGATGTGCACTTGGGAAGGTTTTAGGAAATACATCCATGCGAACATCGCCGGACAGCACTCCAACCAGGAAACTTACAATACCTCCCTCAAATTTTGGCCAGTTTCTATTACGGGCTCCATTGGCAGTGATTGTCCAGGCTCCGGGGTCCGTATCAGCGGATCCGACCCAATAAATGGTGTCTCCGTTGTCACTGGTCGCCACAGGGTGAAGTGTGTCGATCGGATAAGGGATATCTTCGCCCTCACTTAGCAGTTCCAATACCTCAGTGGATCTCTTCCAGGAATATTCAAGCTGAATCGAAGGAAATGGAGAGGTGGGCTGCAGCACGTGCATAAAGTCGTCAAATTTTCCTGCACCATACGTACTCACCAGCCATTTATAATCCTCTGGGAGCGTTGTGGCCAACCGACCTTCAAGCGAAGTCCAGTCAAAATCAAGCATAACTCCCTCAGGGGGAGGAACCAGTCGGATGAGGTCATCTGCAGAAGACATGAGCAACCTCTACTTGTCGAATCCAAACATACCTGCAGGGTTTTCGATATACCGAGAAAGCCTGAATCCCTTACTTCCATACGCATCAATCTGCAATCCGACCGGCGGCACGTCTCCTTCCTCGCCATATACAACCCTGACGTTGGCCGCTGCCTCGCCGACCCCGCCGCTAACCCCGCACCTGGCACCCAGCAGATCATCTTCACCTGCGGCGCGGGCGGCCAGAACTGGACCGGCGGCACCTCCAATTCGCTGCCGACGGGGACGGCGCAGACCGACCTCGGCCCGCTCCTGCCCGCCCGGGACTATCCCACCATCGCCTCACCGGGCGACATCAACAGCGTGGCGGGACCGGCGGACGGCAACCCGGACCTCTACGCCGTCGACACCGACGGCCAGCTCACCGAGTACCTCGGCGGCACCCCCAGCGGAAACACAGCTCAGCTCACATCCGCACCGACCCCGCTGGGACCGGTCACCGACACCGCGAACCACTGGTGGAACCTGAACGAGGCCACTGGCGCCACCGCCGCGGACTGCGCGGCAGCCACGGACTCCGGGTGCGCAGGCGGTCTGGACGCCACTCTCGCCGGGACCTACGGCCGGACCACCGACGCCACCCGCGGCACAGTCCTGAACCTCACCGGCACCACCGGATACGCCGCGACATCGGGTCCCGCACTGGACACATCCCAGAGCTTCACCGTATCCGCCTGGGTCAAGCTCACCTCGACCGCCGCCAACTCCACCTTCGTCTCGCAGTCCGACACCGCGGGCAACGCCAACGGCATGCAGCTCTACTACTCCTCGGGGACGCAGGTCTGGGCCTTCGGCCGCCACAACGACGACACCACCAGCACGTCCTTCTCATCCGTCTACGGCACCCGCGCCGCCGCCGGCCAGTGGACCCACCTGGTGGGCGTCTACGATGCCGCGTCCGCGCAGCTCAGCCTCTACGTCAACGGCCGTCTGGCCGGAAGCCACGACTACACGGGTGGCGTCTGGAACGCCGCCGGACCTCTCCAGATCGGCCGCCGCCTTTACCAAGGCTCCTACGGTGAATACGCCAACGGCGAGATCAGCGACGTCCGTACCTACCCGACCGCCCTGCCACCCGCCGACGCCGCCGCCGTAGGTGACATCCCGGCCGCGGTCCAGCTCGACTGATCCAGCTCCAGGCATCTGTACGCCCGGTCCCGCCCCGCAGATCGCGGGGCGGGACCGGCCGACTTCCGGCCCGTCGCAGCGCGCCTTTTGCCTGGCCGCCTGCACCTGCACCACTTCCGCACCACGTACAGCGGTACGGTGCGGCCAGCCACGGCCAGCGCTGGAGGCTGCGGCACACCCGCTGGTCAGCCCGAAACCGCGCTGCCCGGCACCTGCTTCACGACGGCTCATGTGATTCCCAAGCTCGGGGCGCGGGTTCGATTCCCGTCATCCGCTCCAAAGAAAAGGCTCAGGTCAATGACCCGGGCCTTTGTTGTTGTCCAGACCAATTCAAGAACCCGCACCACATCTGGCGGTCAATTGGGGCACTCGCTACGGTCATCCGGCCAGCAGCCCGGGTCGCGATACCGCGCGACTGCGCTTGGTCATCTGATGGTGACGACACGCGCCCAGGGCGGCGGGGTGTCCGGGACGTAGTCGGGGTTCTCCTCGTCCACGGGACGGGTGGAACGGGGGAAGAGACCGACGACGGTGCGGCAGGGTGGCTGCGCGGAGGGCCACGGCGTCTGTCCGTCCGTCAGGGCGACGATCACGTCTGGGCGGAGGCGGCCGCGGAGCGCCCGGGAGAACCCGGAACGCAGATCCGTTCCGCCCCCGCCGACCAGTTCGATGTTCTCGGCCCGGCAGAGCGGGACGGCGACTCCGGCCGCCGCGTCGCAGGAGATCACCGAGACCAGGTCACGCCCCCCGCCCACCGTCCGCGAGATCGCCGCCACCTCCAATAGCGCGCTGCCCAGCTCGGCATCGCTCACCGACCCGGAGGTGTCGATCACGACGCAGACCCAGGGCGGTGTACGGCGCAGGCTCGGCAGCAGCACGCCGGGGACACTGGCCGATCGCCGGGACGGGCGCCGGTAGCTGTGGCTTTCGCCCGCCCCTGGCGCGCCCGTCGCGGAGCGGATCGCCGCCCCCAGCAACTTCCGCCACGGTTGCGGTGGATGGAACGCCTCGTCCGCCCAGCGGCGCCATCCCTCCGGAGCGTCGCCGGGCCGGCCCCTGATCCCCTCGGCGACCCGGAAGCGGACCGCGTCGCGCTGCTGCCTGCTCAACCCGTGTGCCCCGTCGGGCCCCAGCTCCCACGGCCGGTGCTGCCCGTCGGCGCCACCGCCGCAGTCCAGCCAGGCCAGCTCCGCGGTGAGCCCTGACATCGACGCCGTCCGCAAGTACTCCTCCATCAGCAGCCCGTCGGGCAGCCGCAGCAGCGACGGCAGCACCGCCCCGGCAGGCAGGGGCAGACCGTCACCATAGATGTCGTCGTTGATCTCGAAGTCGGCGGCGATGTTCCTCCGCAGCCTCCCCCAGCCTTCGGCCGGGGGGACCCCCATCTCGCTTCGCTCGCCCGGCCCGTGCTCCTCGTGCTCCCGCGCATACCGCTCGCCCCGCCCGTGGTGGTCCCGGAGCAGATGGGAGACCTCGTGCACCCAGACGCCCGCCAGCTCCTCCACCGGCATGCGCGCCACGAAGCCGGGGGAAACGTAGCAGCGCCAGTGCGCGTCCACCGCCATCGTCGGCACCGACCGGTCCTCCACCACGTGCAGCGCGAAGAGTGCGCTTGCCAGGTAGGGACGGACCTTCACCGCGTGCAGCCGGGCGGCCAGCAGCTTCTCCAAGTCCAGTGGGAGGCGGGGTGAGTCGTACGGCGTATCGGAGCCCGCCGGCGGCGCCGGAACGGTGGCCCGCACCGGACGTGGCGGCGCGGGCCGGGACATCGGGCGCGGCAGCGGGTGCTTCGCGGCCCCCGTCATCGACTCGCCCCCCTGGCACGCCCGGCGTCGGCCGCCGCCGCGGCCCGACCCACCGACCTGTCCGCCCGTCGGGCGAGACCGATCACCCCGACCAGTCGCTCTATCGCCTCTGGCACCTCCCAGTCGTCGCGCCGCAGCGCGGCCAGCGCCGTCGCCGGGGCGACCAGCAGGTCGGGGGCGCCGGTCTCCAGCGCCCGGACCAGTACCGCCCAGCCCGCCGTCCACCGCTCCCGCTCCGGCCGCGCCCCGACCGCGGCCACCACCGCCTCCAGCGTGGCCTGCCGCAGATCGCCCCGCACCGGCAGCTCCGCTGAGGCCGGATCGGCCAGCAGCGACTCCGGATCCGGCAGCTCCATCCGGTCCAAGTGGGCGAGGAGTTCGAGCCCCGGCCCGTCCCCCACCGCGCCCCGCACCAGCAGGGCCAGCACCTCTCGGGAGACGGAGGCCGCCGTACCGAAGGCCAGCAGGGCCAACGCCGCCTCCCAGCTGCGGGGCGACGGCCAGGGACCGCCGCGCCGCGTCTCGGTGCTCGGCAACCGGTGGATCAGCGTCGGCCGGGCTTCCAGGAATCCGCAGACCGCGCGCCGGGCGAAAGCCACCGCCTCCGGCAACCGCTCCGGCACCAGCCGGGGCAGCTCCGCCCGGGGCCAGACCCCGCCCAACCCGCGCACCACCACCTCCCGGTCGTGCACCCAGTACAGATGCACGAACCGGTTGGCCAGCGGCGGGCTCAGCTCCCAACCGTCCGCCGCCGACGCGCTCGGATTGGCCGCGGCCACGATCCGCACCTCCGGCGGCAGTCGCAGCGCACCGACCCTCCGCTCCAGGACGACCCGGAGCAGCGCGGCCTGGACAGCCGGGGTGGCGGTGGAGAGTTCGTCCAGGAAGAGCAGTCCCCGCCCGGCCCGTACGAGTTCCACGGCCCACTGCGGCGGCGCCATCGGCACCCCCTGCACCGCCGGGTCCTCGCCGACGATGGGCAGCCCGGAGAAGTCGGTCGGCTCGTGGACGCTGGCGATCACGGTCGTCAGTGGCAGGTTGAGGGAGGCGGCGAGCTGCGTCAGGGCCGCGGTCTTGCCGATGCCCGGCTCGCCCCAGAGCAGTACGGGGAGGTCCGCCACGACGGCCAAGGTGAGCGCTTCGAGTTGCTCGTCAGGGCGCGGCTCGGTGGTGGTTGACCGCAAGAGGGCCAGGAGGTCATCGGCGAGGGCGAGTTGGGCGCCGGTTTCGGACACTCCGGCGTTGGCTTGGGCGGGTGCGGACCTGCCGGCGGCCGGGACCGGCGTGGGCAGGAGAGTGCTGGAGGTCATGGGCATCACCTGGAATGGGAGAAGGGGAACGAGACGGCCCGTCCCGGATGTCGTGGGGCGTGCGGCGCCGAATGCGCGGCGCGATCAGGGGACTTGGGTGGGGGCAACCGGTTGGGAGGTTGCCCGGTCAGCAGGTCTGGCCGGTACGGGGCCGGGCCCGGCTGTTCCGCTTGCTGCGCATTGCCTGAGGCGTACGGCGGTCGAGTCGGGGACGGCGGCCCGCCTCCGTGTGCCTCACGTCCGAGGCGTTTCCGCCCCTGGTTCCGCCCCCTGCCGCACCAGCACCGGGGTGCGCGGCCACCAGCCCCGAGCGGAAGAGCCCGTGGTCGACGCGGCGGGCCACGGCCGACTCCAGTTCCTCCCGGAGCGGCCCGTCGCGCAGGACCGCACCGGAACCGAGCAGTTCCTCGACTACGGCCAGCGCCCCGGCGACGTCACCGTGGCCCAGTCGCTCCCGGACCGCGGGCAGTGCCTCCGGGTTACGGTGCACCTCGTCGATCGCCCGCAGGCAGGACAGCGCAGGGCCGCCGAGCGCCACCAGCAGCTTTTCCCGGCGCAGTTGTGCCGGGTCGTGATCGATCGCCGTCAGGGCCCCGTCCCGCAGCGCGATCCGGTGGACCTCGCCCCGGCACTCCACCCGGTGCGGATCGTCGGGCTGGGGGGCGGGGCCGGCCGCCGGTCCCGAGCAGGCCGCCGTCACCGAGCCGGACACCGCCAATGCTCCGGCAACGAGCGGATGCAGCCGATCGGGGGCGACCAGTCCGGCGCGCAGCAGCTCCAGATCCGGAAGGACCCGGGCCGCCGCCTCCGGCAGCACCGGAAGCGCCGCGACCTGCTGCGACGGCAGCGCCTCCCGCAGCGGCCGGAACGTCGGGGCATGGCTGTCGTCGGGGGCGACGACTTCGAGCACAAGGCGGCTCCGCGCGCCGAGCCGCACGGTGAAGGCCCCACCAGCACGACCCTCGGCCCGCAAGAGCAACTCCGCCTCGGCGGCCCAACGTGCCGACGCCCACGCGGAATCGTGGACGGCGGGCCGATCCGGAGGGCCGGGCCGGTCGGGTGCGTGGGGCCGGTCGGGCAGCGCCATGGACGGTGCCTCGCCCGCGCCGCACCGCCGCGCCAGTTCGCCGCTCCGCTCGGAGTCCCAGAGATGCCGGTGCAGGTCGAGCCGGAAACGCCGGTCGGGATACGGGTGCGGGTGCGGATGCGAAAGGTGCCCGCGAGCGCCGTTCCCGGACTCCTCCCACAGGGCCAGGGACATCCGCTGTCCGCCATCCGCCCAGGCCGGCGGCGTCCGCACCACCAGTTGCAGCGGCGTGGCGCCGGAACTCCGGTAACGGGCCAGGGAGATGGTGAGGCCCGGCCGGAGCCACCCGTCGGGGGCGATCCGGGGCATGTGCCAGCGGAGCAGATCTGGCGCCAGCCGGCGCAGATCCGCACGGAGGTGAGTGGTGAGATCGGTGCCGTGGCGGTCACGCACGGCGCGCAGATCGAGATCGACGTCGACCCGGGTGGCGGCGCAGGCTCCCGCCCAGTCACCGACCGCACGCCGTGCGGTCGCGCTCGCGATCATGGACGGTGGCACGGCATACTGGCGCACGCGCTGCCACATCAACAGGTGGGCCGGAATCTGGTCGGCGAAGTGATGTGCCATCAGCACTCACCTTGCGCGAACGATTCCCCCGATCCGTACGAGGAGTAGTTCTTCATCCCCGGCATCATAACCACCACGCTGAGGAGATGTCAGTCCCCCTCGACCGCCCATCGAACTTCCTGGACGGCCGCCGCAACGCCAGGAGCCGCGCGGTGAGTACAGCCGTCGCGGCCCGTTACGGACCGTGCAACCGCACCACATCCGCGCCACGCACGGCGGCACGGTGCGGTCAGCCACGGCCACCAACGGCACCCTCGCGGGCACTTCAAGACCTCACGTGTCGCCGACCTGCATGGACGCCAACAAGGTTACCGTGATTCCCAAGCTCAGAGCGCGGGTTCGATTCCCGTCATCCGCTCCAAAGAAAAGGCCCAGGTCAGTGACTTGAGCCTTTTTTGTTGTCCAGACTAATTCAAGAATCCGCACCACCTACACACCGCCTCTGGCAGTAGATATGCCTACCGATCCATTGCGTGTCGATATCCGCCGGGCAACTGGACGAAGGGTCCACGGCTGATCGGCCGGGATGAGATTCCGCGCCTTGGGGCCTCGTTTGGTTCATCAGGGCTGACTGCGACCGACTCGCCTGCTTCGTCCGCAGCCTCAGGGTGACGAGGTACACCAACCACCACGCCCGGGGCTAGGTTCTGTTTCTCGGATCGGCTGACGTGTGCTGGTGTGCTGGTCCAGGCTGTGTGGTGTGGCTGGTCGAGGAGCTTTGACGAACGCGGAGTGGGAGCGGCTTGAGCCGCTTCTCCCCGGTGGTGGGACGCGTGGCGGTCGGTGGAGTGATCACCGCAGGGTGATCGACGGTGTGCTGTTCCGGGTCCGTACCGGGGTGCAGTGGCGTGATCTGCCGGAGCGTTTCGGGCCGTGGATGACGGTCTACAAGCGGCATCGCCGCTGGTCGGCGGATGGCACGTGGGAGCGTCTGCTGACGCGGGTGCAGGCGGAGCAGGACGCCGAAGGACTGATCGACTGGGAGGTGTCGGTGGACTCCACCACCGCACGGGCCCATCAGCATGCGGCTGGTGCGCCGAAAGCTGCGCCGCCGGCGTTTCCTGCGCCAAAGGGGGCCCATGGCCGGACGAAATCGGGCGATCCGGTATGGCGGAGCCTGTCCGTCCGTCTGGCGGAGGTGGTTAGACAGGCGTGTGCTTAGGGCGCTCGCGAGGTGGGTTCAGCACCAAGATCCACCTGTCCGCCGAGGGACGGTGCCGCGCGCTCTCCCTGTTGCTGACGCCCGGTCAGTACGGCGACAGCCCGCAGTTCGAGGCGGTGCTGGAGAAGATTCGCGTCCCCCGCCTCGGGGCGGGCCGGCCTCGTACCAGGCCCGGCAGCGTGAGCGCGGACAAGGCCTACAGCTCCCGCGGCAACCGGGCCTACCTGCGTAGACGCAAGATCCGGCACACCATTCCCGAACCCCGCGACCAGCGGGCCCATCGCCGCAGACGCGGCTCGGCCGGCGGGCGGCCGACCGGCTTCGACAAGGAGCGGTACAAAAAACGCAACGTCGTCGAGCGGGCGATCAACCGCCTCAAGAACCACCGGGCCGTGGCCACTCGCTACGACAAACGCGCCTACGTCTACCTCGGCACCGTCACCGTCGCCGCACTGATCATCTGGCTCCGCACTTGATCCGAGAAACAGAACCTAACTGCCGGTGGCCTCATGCGGCCGGGTCCCCGTGCGTGAGGGCGGAGAGCCTGCGCCCGGCGTCCATCGTGACCGCGCGCCCGTACCCCGCGAAGTACACACCCGAGGTTGCCACGCCCATCAACGCGCCGTTTCCAGCGGCCCGCTCGTTCACCACTGCCTCGCGCCGCGCGCTGTCCGGCCTTCTCCACTCGAAGGGCGGGGCGGTTCGCGCCGCTGCGGCCGACATCGCCCGCCGCATAGTTGCCGGTGACAAAGGACGATTGGGCCAGTGCGTTACCCCGACACTGGCCGGTGCGGCCGACCGACCAGCTCTCAGTCTACTCGACGAATAATCAGGCCAAGCCTGTCTCTCACGTCGTTCACAAACTCCTCGCCGCCCTTATGCGGAATAATTTTGTGCCACCAGTTCGGAGACTCTCCATCGTCGGCCGAAATAGGCGTGGACGCAATTTCCCTGAACCGACCGTCGATGGACTCGACCATTCTCCGAAAATCATCGTAATCACTCGTGAGATGCAGCGCCTGGCTATCGATCGCTTTCTGCAGACGGTCTCTGACGTAGAGATCGAAGTCATACTCCGACAACGAATCAGAGTAGCCAGATTCACATTCCTCAACGAACTCGAGCCACGATTGGACGTCTGCTTCTGGATCAGCTTCGCCGAGACGTTCATCGCCACCCAAGACATTTGCATAGCAGCGCAGAAATACTTCCTCAAAATTCATCCGCGAGACCCGATCCATCTCCGTCTTGATCTTCATGGCCGCAGGACGCGACCGAGTCCCGGCCACGCCCCGCGGAAACACACCTACAGAATACTTCCTCCGTACTTGGCCTGCTGCGTACTCAGATAGTGTGCGACATCGGATCCACGACGGAAGAATGTCGAGATTTCCCCGGCGGGCGTCCTGAGGCCGTAAAGCCCGTCGACAGGATCAATCCTGTGCAAATAGCCACTTCCGTCAACCAGATCACCCGCCCGCGCGGGACCGTCCATGAACGTTCTGGCATGGTCGACGTACTCGTTGTATCCATCAGGCGTCTGATACTCCGGCATATCGGCCCCCTTTTTTATGTTACTGAACCCGGAGTTGGTCTTCTTCACACCGTATACATGCTTTGAGAAATGCCCCTGCGCCTTGTCCTGCGAGAGGAAATCTGGTCGGCTATCGTTGACCACCGCGTCCTCCGCGACATCGGCGGCTTCCTTGTCCGCGAGGTCCTCGCCCGCTTCGAGCGCGGCGATCTCCAGTTCGTCCTCGCCGCCGGTGACGACGAAGCCCGCGACGAGGGCGCCGGCCTTGAGGCAGCCGCCCAGGGAGGGATCGGAGACACAGCCCACGACGTCGGACGCGCCCGAGGCGTGGTAGACGAACTTGCCCGCGTTCTCCGCGATGCCCGAGGCCTTCTGCCACCAGTGCTTCTTCGGCTTGGGCTTCGCCTTCGGCTTCGGCTTCGGGTGCGTCAGCTCGTACTGGCCGACGTAGTACGAGACGGCCTGCCGGTACACCAGGTTCGCGTACTTCTGCGTGGCGTGCCCGTGGCTGTCGGTGTAGCCCTGGTCGTGATACCAGTCGTGCATGCCCTGGACGGTGCCGAAGCCCATCCCGGACACATCGTCGTAGAGCATCGTGCCGGTCGGGTCGGAGCCGGTGACCGGGTCGTTGCCCGCGTAGTCGTAACCGCCCAACTGCGTCGGATCGTCGGCCTCGAAGACCGGGTCCGGTGACAGGAACCGCCCGCTGGACGGGTCGTACTCCCGCGCCCCCAGATTCTCCAGCCCGGTCGCCGGGTCCGGGGTCCCGCCCACATAACCGTCGTCACCCCCCGGCCAGACCGAAGGCGCCGTACGGGACTGGCCGAACGGCAGGTACGAGCGACGCGTCGGCGCCAGGCTCTGGTAGTCGATCGCCAGGGTGTCGGTGCCCTGCCGGTCCGGAATCAGATACTGCACATCGCCGGTGCTGGAACGCTCGGCGACGGTGTCGCCGCCGAGTTCGTAGTAGCGCGTGCCGGACAGCGCTTGCGTGCCGGTGTTCTCCACGATCTGCTGGCCGTCGGCGAAGAGGGTGGCCTGTCCGGGGTCGGTGCGCAGCACGAGGTTGCCGTCGGTGTCGTACAGGTAGCTGGTGGTGCCACCGGTCGCGGTGTCCGTCAGCGAGCCGAGTTTGCCCTGGTCGTTCCAGGTGAGGGTCTGCGTGCCGGCCTGGGTGGTGATGCCGGTGTCGTCGCCCGCCCCGTCGTAGGTGTAGGAGGCGGTGTGCGCGGTGGCGCCCGGGCCGGTGGACGTCGTGTTGAGCAGGCTGTGCGGGCGGACCGCGTCAGCCCCTTGCGCCGGGTAGTTGTACGTGGTGGTGGTGTCCCCGGCGACCGTCCCGCTCGTGTCGTGGTCGGTCTGGGTGTGCCGGTCGCCGGCCGCGTCGTAGGTCCAGGACTGCCAGTACGGCTGCGGGCCGCCGACCGTCGCGCTGTTTCCCGGTGCGGGCGTGGCGGCGCAGGCGTCGTCGGCGGTCCACGCCGCGGAGAGCCGGGTGGCGTAGTCGTACTGGAAGCACTGGGTGTCGGTGGTCGCGCCGCTGTTCTGCTGGTCGGTGGTCGAGGTGACCAGGCCCGCGCCGCCGGAGACATCGGCGTTGTCGTACCCGTACTTGGTGTCGTCCACGACGGTCGCGGATGTGGCGGTGGTGGTCTGGGCGTCGGTGAGCCGCTGGGTCTGCTCGTCGTAGGTCAGCTTCAGCGCGGCCCAGCTGCCGGAGGTGCCCATCGTGTACTGGAGGGGCTTGCCCAGCTCGTCGTACCCGACAGCCGACACGTAGTCCCACCCGACGGTGCCACTGCCGCTGGCGACGCTGGTCGGCTGGCCGTAGAGGTCGTAGCCGAAGAAGACCTGCTCGGTCGGCAGTCCGCCGGCCGCGGCATAGGAGTGGCTCGCCAGAACGCCCTGGGGGGTGTAGGTGTCACCCGTCACGTAACCGGCTGTGGGAGCGAGCGGGGCCTCCGCGGCGGGCAGGTTGGCCAGCGTCTCCTTCTGGGCGGCCGGCAGTTCGAAACTGTTGTAGCCCAGCACGGCGGTGGTCACCGATGGGCTGGTCGTGCCCTTCTGGTACGACGTGGACGAGGTGAGCAGGCCCTTCTTGACGGTGTCGTAGGTCCAGGCGCCGGTCTCGTTCGCCGCCGAGGGGGTGGCGTTGCCGGTGGTGTCGTAGGTGAACGTCTTGCGGCCGTCGGCGTCGTAGCTGTAGGTGGTCTGCTTGCCCCGGGCGTCGGTCGAGGTGATCAGCTGACCGGCGTTGTCGTAGGTGGACGAACTGGCGCCGGCGTCCGGGTCCGTGGTCGAGGTCTGGTTGCCGAGGAGGTCGAAGCCCCAGGACCACACGTTGCCGGCCGCGTCGGTCTCGCCGATCCGGTTGCCGCTCGCGTCGTAGGTGTAGTGCAGGGCTGAGTAGTCGGCCGCCGGATCGTTCACCGGATCGGCCGGCCCGCCCTTGTGGTATTGGTATTCGGCGATGCTGTTGCCCCGGGCGTCCACGAACGTGCTCTGCGCGACCGCGCCCTGCGGCGGGATCGTGGTGGTGACGTTGCCGCCGTAGACGGTGGTGGTCCGCCAGGTCTCGGTGGCGAGCTTGTAGGAGATCGCCGCGGTCTGCCGGCCGGCGCCGTCGTACAGGTAGCCCGTCTCCGAGGGCACGTCACCGGACTGGGCAGGGTCGATGATGGCCGAGAGCGGCGACCCGTTGTAGTAGGGATCGGTGGTGCTGGCCTGCTGGCCGATGGTGTTGTAGACGGTGTCGGTCAGGACCCGGCCGCCGTCCTGCGTGCTGGCCTGGGTCTCCCGCTGCCGCAGCAGTGTGTCGTAGAGGACTTCGCTGGTGCGGTAGGTGTCGTTCGCGTCGTTGTTGAGCGTCTGGGTGGTGACGATCGACGGACCGGTGTTGGAGATGGTGTACGTGTGCTTGTCGGCCGCCGCGGTGACACCGGGTTTGAAGTCGGCGGTCACCCGGCCCAGCGCGTCGTACTGGTGCGTGGTGACATAGCCGGCCGGATCGGTGGTCTGGAGGGCGAGGTCACGCAGCGGGTCGTAGGTCGTCACCGTCGCGTAGGTCTTGGGGTCGGTGACCTTGACGGAAGTCGGTGCTGCCCCGGTCGCCGGTGTGTACGCGGTGACGGTGGTGCGGTTGTCCGCGTCGGTCGAGTTCAGCGTGCGGCCGTACTCGTCGACGGTGCTGCTGGACATGGTGACGAACGACGGCGTGGAGCCGCTGTACGACGCGGCGTTCTGCTTCATCGTCATGCTGCCGGCCGTCGGCGCCGCGCCGAAGGTGGTCGAACCGTCGTAGTACGTACGGGTGTCGGAGACGGCGTCGCGCGGGAAGACCGGCGTGGTCGCGCACTTGACGGCGACGGTGACGTTCTCGTCCGGGGCGTCGAGGATCCACGCGGTGGTGTTGTCGGCGAACGTCGTCGTGGCGCACTGGTCGTCGGCCGAGGTGGTGACGTCACCGAGGTCGTCCGTCTTGCTGACGCGGCCGTAGGAGTCGTGGGTGTAGTCCGTCTCGATGGCGCCGGTGGTGCCGTCGGAGAACGGTGTGTAGACGCGTTCCTTGCTCTGGCCGGTGAAGTAGGAGTGCTGGGCGGGCAGCGTGCTGCCGAGGCTGTGGGCGGCCTGGGAGGCCGAGGTCCACGGATCGGTGATGGTGTCGGTGACCACCTTGCCGCTGCCGGCGCCGTTGTACTGGATGGTCTCGTAGGGCATGCCGGCGTACTGGTCGAGGTCGGTGACCGCCGGATCGCCACGGGAGTCGGTGACGGTGGCCGAGCGGGTGCCGTTGCTCGGCAGGGTGTCGCCGTCCATACCGCGGAAGTAGGTGTAGTCGGTCTCGGTGACCGGGTCCGGGGCATTGCCGGTGGTGACCTTCATGCCCGGGAAGCCGCGGAAGTCGTTCCAGGTCCGCTGCTTGGCGGGGGTCAGCGGGTTGTCGTCGTAGTGCCAGGCCGGGGTGCCGATCGGGGTGTAGTGCGTGGTGATGTCGTCGTTGTCCGCGGGCAGGCCCTTCGGGCCGATCTTCGTCTGGTCCTGCTCGGTGACGGCGGTGACGACGTACTTGTTGAACCAGTCCAGCGCCGGATCGCTCGCGCCCGGCCGGGTCCAGTACGAGGGGTAGCAGAGCTTGGTGTTCTGGCTCGGGTCGCTGGGGGTGCCTGAGCCGCACGCCGCCGAGGAGTAGTCGACGCTGATGATCTCGTTGGTCTCGGTGGTGATCGTGTTCAGCCGGTGCCGGGTGATCGGAGGGTATCCGTCGGTGACGTCGACCCGGTTGGCCAGGGCCTGGCCGTCCAGGGTGACCGGGGGCAGCGGCACCGCGGTGGTGGGACCGGTGCCCTTGTTGTCCTGACCGGTGCGGACGATGGTCGACAGCCAGAGCGACGGCGTCGTGGAGTCCCCGGTGGGCGGGAAGGAATGAGTGAACGCGTAGGCGTCGACGTTCGTCAGGGTGGTCCCGGTCAGGGCCTGTGTCTGGATGCCGGTCAGCTCGTACTTCGACCAGAAGGTGGGGCTGGTGACCGTGCAGGCGGCGTTCTGGGCGCACTGGAGGTCGAAGGGAACGTCCGGCCAGTCCTTGGCCGTGGACGAGCTGAGGGTGGAGATCGCGCAGCCGGTGGGGGAGGTGTCGCAGCGGCCGTTGACGGAGAATCCGACGCGCCCCGCGGGGGTGGTGGCGTACACCTGGCCGGCCCGCTGACCGTAGTCGATTCGGCTCAGGTAACCACCCCGTGTGTAGGGGGCTTTCGCGGTGGTGCCGTTGTCGGCGGCGTAGTAGCCGGTGTCGTCGGTGTACCAGTAGGACACCGCGTCCTGGTGTGCGTCGACGACGTAGTCGAGGTTCCAGCGATAGGCCTGCTGGCACCAGGAGTTCGCGAACGTGGCGTTGTAGCAGGGCTGTGTGGAGCCGGTCGCGTAAACAGGCTCCGTCCAGACCGAGTTGGTGGTGGTGCCGCCGGAGGCGTAGCCGGGGAGCTGGTTCAGGCCGAAGTAGTACTGGGTGCCGTCATCGGTGGTGACGACCCAGTACTCGCCGTTGTGGGCGCCGTTGACCGCACCGGACTTGAAGTCGATCCGCTCGTTGGCGTCGTCCTTGGCGTGGTATTCACCGGTGGTGTCGTCCTTGATCAGGACGGAGGAGCGGCCGGCCAGCGACAGTGTGAGCGTGTTGCTGTCGGACCAGCAGTTGTCCTCGGTTTTGGTGGACCCTGCCGGGTTCTGGTCGCAGGACTGGTAGGACCGTTCGACGAAGCCGGGGTCGTAGTCGAAACCGTCGCCGATCACGGACGCCTGGTTGTTGGTCGAGGAGGTCAGGCCGTCTTGCGACTGGGAGTTGTAGTCCAGCGAGACCTTCGGGGCCAGGCCGCCGGGGACGGTCGGTGTGACGATGGGGTAGGACCAGTCGAAGCCGTCGGAGCTACCGCCCGCCTGCCAGGTCGATGACTGCTGGAGCGAGGTGGCCGCGAAGTTTCCCCCGCCGCCCGCGGCCGCGCTCGCCGCGGCCAGAACGGTGGCGGGCGACACGGTGGACAAGGCGACATCGGCGGTCAGGGTCTTGCCCGAGGCGTCGTTCGTGGCCGCGATCGGGGTCTGGGTGCGGCAGTCGGCCCGCTCCGGAGTGGTGAGGGCACACGCGGGAAGCGAGACAAGCCGCAGACGTGACGCCCAATCACCACCGAAGCCTTGGGCGAACGCGCTGTAGTCGAGGGTGAGTCCGATGGTCGCGGCGGGCGACGCCCTGTGCTTCCCGGCCGTCGTGGCGGCGCCGGCGGGCTCTTGGCCGGCGGCCGTGCTGTTGCCGTTCGCGGCCCGGCTGGAGGAGCCGGTCGCGCCGCTCCCGGTCAGCGAGAGCAGCACACCGGCGATGCCGGCCGCCTGGGCGTCAGCGCGGGGCAGCACGTGGACGTCCACCGATGTGGGCGCCGCTGAGACCGACCGCGTGGCCCCGGGGGCGGCCCCGGCAGCGGCGCCGGACACCGGGTGCTTGTCGGCGGGGGCGGCGCCGCGCTCCGCGGGACCGACCCACACCGGGAGGGATCCAGCCCTCCTGGCGACGGCCGCGGCACTTGTGGCCAGGTCAACGTCCGCCCTTCCGCTGGGCCATGAGACGGTGCCCGCCTTGACGGAAGGCATGAGCGCCGGCTTGCGGTAGTGCTGGGTGACCGCCGTCACGGGCACGGACGCGGTCTTGGGCGGGCTCGGCGGCCCCGCGGGTGCGGCCGCTTGGGCCGGAACCACTTGCAGGAGCCCTGCGCACACCGCCATCGCGCCGACGACGGCAGTGACCGCTCGCAACGGAAGGCTCTGGCGCCGGGGCGGCGTCGTCGCAGCAGCCGACCGCGCCCTACCCCGCCGGTACCAACTCCCGTGGAAAACCACGTGTCCCCGCCCCTCGCGATCAGCGCAGTCCGCCCTGGACCGAAAGGGAAGCTACCAACGGCCGATCACCTCCTACCTTCCATTGCCAAGTAACCACCAACTCTTTACCCTCACCACTTCACCACACTTCCGCCACAATCAGGCGGAACTGATTGCTCCGTACAACAAGCGCTCTGGTCTGCGGAGTCTCCCTCTCCTAGCGTCGATGCGACCGGAACTCCGGCTTGTGGAACAGGAGAAGTCGTGATGCGCACGCACCACATACCAGCCCGGAAGCGCGAGGGCAGGCGATCAACCCGAGGGAGAACGGGCATCGTGGCCGTCCTCGCGCTGCTCGCCTCCGCGGCCGTGGCGGTCCCCGCTCTCGCCACGGCGCCCCAGCCCTCCACCGGTCCCCAGGGCACCTCCGGTCCCGGCCGGACCGCACCCGTCACGGCGAATCGCGTGGCCGCTCCTAGCGTGCCCCGTCTCGCGAACGGCTACGGACCCAGTGCCGCACAGCAGAAGGCCATGCAGGCGGCCGCGGCCACTGCGAAGACGACCGGCAAACCCACGGTCGTCGCCGCCCTCACCGCCCCCGACCAGCAAGTCACCGCGATGCCGGAAGGCGGTTTCCAGCTCAACGCCACCCCGCTGCCGGTACGTACCGTCAAGCACGGCACCTGGGTCCCCGTGAACACCACCCTCCAGGCGCACGAGGGCGGTTGGATCCCTGCCGCGACGGCCTACGGTTCGGTCTCCTTCTCCGGTGGCGGCTCGACGGCTCTTGCGACGACCAGCTACGGCGGGGTGACCGTGACCGTGCGCTGGCCGCAGCCGCTGCCGGCACCGGTGATCCACGGCAGCACGGCCACCTACCCCGAGGTGTTCCCCTCGGTCGACCTTCGGGTCAGTGCCACGGAGAGCGGCGGCTTCAGTGATGTCCTTGTCGTCAAATCAGCGGCCGCGGCGGCGAATCCGGCGTTGGACCGGCTGCGGGTGAGCACCTCGGTGACCGGGGGCAGCCTTCAGCCGGCCAAGGACGCGCTCACCGTCCTCGACAGCAAGGGCGATGAACTCCTCGCCGCGTCGAGCGCCTTGATGTGGGACTCCAACAAGAAGCTGCCTGCCGCGCAGCATTCGACCACGCCTACGGCGGCGGACCCCTCGGACGCCGGCCACCCCGGTCTCGCCGCACGGGTGGCGCCCGTCGGCACGACGGCCACCTCCTCGGCCGTGACGCTCACACCCGACCGCCGGCTGCTCGACGCGCCGTCGACCGTGTTCCCCGTGTACATAGACCCGACCTTCAACTGGCACCCGACCACGGGCGGCGCCCCGTCGTTCGACGAGGTCAAGCAGGGCTGCCCCAGCGTCTCCTTCTACAACAAGACGACGGACCTCGCCGACAGCGGCAATCTTGGCGTCGGCTACAACGGGTGGCAGGAGGGCGACTGCCACACCGGCGACGAACACGCCGTCTACCAGTGGAAACTGCCCGCCACCCTCTTCGGCGCGCACATCGGCGACGCCACCGTGGAGGCGAGCGAGATCTACACGGCGGCCTGCTCGGGCACGTACCCGGTGAACCTCCACTGGTCGGGCGGCATCGGTTCCGGCACCGACTGGAGCAACCGGCCCAAGTACAACAGCTACTCGACCTCGCTGGACTTCAAGCGCTCCTACAACCCCGACCTGTGTCCCGGCAACGACACGCAGAAGCAGGGCTTCAACGTCCTCACCCCGATCAAGGCCGACGCCTCCGCGCACGCGACGTCCTTCACCGCCACCCTCAGTGAGGACAGCCTGGAGAAGTCCCACAACGACATCGGCTTCTCCCGCTTCTCGCACAACCCCACGCTTGAGATCGACTACAACACCGTCCCGTCGGTGCCCAGCGCCTCGACCATGGCGGCCGTCTCCGGTGGCAGCGACGCGGCATGCGACACCACCGCGCCGTATCCCTACATGGGCAAGACGCTCGCCAGCACCCCGCCGGTCCTCGAAGCCAAGGTCTCGGACAAGGACGGCGACAAGCTCCGCGCGACGTTCCAGTACTGGGTCGACGGCACCACCACCAAGACCACCGGTCTGAGCAACGACAACCTGGCCAGCAACACGTACGCCAAGTACACACTGCCCGCCGCCTTCATCGCCGGCCTCACCAACGGCAAGACCGTCGACTGGCAGGCCGAGGTCACCGACGGCGAGGACTCCACCACCTTCGCCCAATCCCCCACCTGCCACTTCACCGCCGAACCCACCGCACCCGACGCCCCGACGGTCACCTCGGAGAACAACCTGTTCCCCAACACCGACCAGGACGGCGGCGCGGGCGCGACCGCGGGCACCGCGGGGAAGTTCGACCTCGCCACCACCGGAGGCACCAGCGCGACGAAGTTCGTCTGGTCGGTCGACATCCCGCCGGCCACCAGCAACCCACCGGCCGCCCAGACCGTGACGGCCGGCGCGAACGCGGCGACCGTCACCATCACCCCGTACTCCCCCGGGCCGCACACCCTGTGGGTGTACGCGGTGGACGGGGCCGGTGACGACTCCGGCACCACCGGCTACCCGTTCCTCGCCACCGGTAACCCCGGCAAGACCTGCGCCAGTCTGACCGCGTGCTTCGACAACACGGGGATCAGCTCCGACACCAACACCGCGCAGGCCGACATGGACGGCAGCGGCGACAGCTACTCCGCCACCGACCTGGCCGGCGCCGGTTGGGCCAGCGGCGGAAAGGTCACCGTCGACGGCGCGACCTTCACGCTGCCCGCCTACGGAGCCGGGCAGAAGGACAATGTCCTCGCCGCCAACCAGACCGTCGCGTTCAGCGGTTCCGGCAACGCCCTGGAGTTCCTCACCGCCGCCACCGACGCCGGACTCGCCAATCCCGGCGCGATCGACGGCGACCAGACCGCGCCCTACGTACCCGACGGCAAGATCGTCTCCGGCTCCTACTGCTTCGACGGCACCGACCCCCAAGGCCCCTGCGCCGCCCATGGGTCGGTCAATTACACCGACGGCACGTCAAAAGCGTACGATCTGACCGTCCCCAACTGGTGGGACATGAGCGGGTCGCTGCCGGCGGTCTCCCTGCCGCACCGCAACGACAGCACCGGAACACACACCAGCCCGCACGGACTCTTCGCGTTCTCCGTGCCCACCGACCCGGCCAAGACCATCGCCTCCGTCACCCTGCCCGACGTCGGCAACCACATCGGCTTCCAGAGCCAGACGCTCCACATCTTCGGCATGGCCACCCGCGACACCACCACCGGCACCCCCGAGGCCAACGGCACCTACAAGACCCCGGCCGCGGGGCAGTCCTGGACCGGCGCCTGGGCCAACCCCAACGAGAGCAACTCCAATCTGCTCAGCGGCGGGGCCAACTACAGCAACGAGACCTTCAGGACCGTGCTCCAGCCCTCGATCTCCGGCGGCACCGTCCGCGTCAAGCTGGACAACGGCGAGGGCACGAGCAAATTGAGCGTCGGCCACGCCACCATCGCTCTCAGCTCGAACGCCACCGCCTTCACCCCGGTGCCCTCGGGCACTCCGACGACGCTCACCTTCGGCGGCGCGCAGTCGGTGACCGTGCCGGTCGGCGGCATGGTGTACAGCGACCCGATCAACTTCACCGTCACCGCGGGACACTACCTCCTGCTCTCCTACCAGTTGACCAACTCGGTGCCCTACGTGGTGACGCACTCCTACGCCAACGGCTCGTACACCTACGTCTCCGCCGTCGGCTCCGGGGACCTCACCACGAGCACCAGCGCCACCCCCTTCACCACGACGGCCGCCGCCTACGGCAACTTCACCCAACTGGTCAGCGGGCTGGACGTACAGAGCGCCGGCGTACCGACCGAGGCGGTGCTGGGGGACCACCTGGTGGACCCGTTCCAGCCGAACACCACGCCCCCGAACTCCAACGGCTACCGCGTCTCGGACGCCCTGGCCGCGGCCGAGCCGACGACCGCCGCTCCCTTCGGCGTGCTGGCCGAAGGCATCGAGGCGAACCAGCTCATGACCGACAACCCCGAGACGTACCAGGGCGGTCCGATCGGCGGACCGGCCGTCCTGTCGCGGATCGACCGCGACATCCTGGACCAGCCGGGTATCAACACCGTGATCGTGGACGAGGGTCTGGAAGACCTGCTGGGCGGCACCACGACCGGTGCCGACCTGGAGACCAACGGATACACGGCCCTGGTACAGCAGTTGCAGGCCTGGGGTATCAACGTCGTCCTGACCTCCCTGACCCCCTGCCAGGGCTACAGCGGCGACGGCGCCAGTCCCAACAACCCCTGCACCTCGACCGTCGACGACTACCGCACCGACGTCAACGCCTTCCTCGGCGGGATGAACCTGGGGAGTCCCTGGGCCGCCCCTGCCACATACTTCGCGGACCTTGACTCCGCTGTCGCGGTGCCGGACGCCTACAGCGGTGAGGAACGGCTGGCACCGTTCGCGGACAGCGGCGACCATGTCAACCTGAGCCTGCGCGCTTACGGCTCCATCGCCAACGCCCTGCTGACACCGCAGGACACCTGGGCGATGGACGACGGGACCGGCATGCCGGTAGCCACCGACACCGCCGCCACCGACACGGCCCAGACCCCGGGCACCGTGCTGAACCCCAACACCGGCAGCAACACACTCACCCTCTCCGGAACCGGGGCCACGTGGGGCGACGACGCGGTGCGGGGCACCGTGCTGAACCTCGACGGGACCGCCGGCACCGCCACCAGCACAACGCCGACGCTCAACACCAGCGGCAGCTTCACCGTCTCCGCCTGGGTCAAACCGGCCTCACTGCCCACCCGCAACATGACGATCGCCGCCCAGGAGGGAACCCAGGCCAGTTCCTTCTACCTTCAGTACAACTACTCGCATACCAGCGCTCCTACCTGGGCCTTCGCCACCACGAGCGGTGACGTGGCCGCCCCGGCCTTCACCTACGCTTACGCCACCGGCCCGTCCGCGAGCATGTGGACACACCTGGTCGGCGTGTACAACGCGGCGGCCAAGACCACCCAGCTCTACGTCAACGGCGCGCTCGCCGGTTCGGCGAGCGGGGTGACGCTATGGAACGCGCCCGACGCCTTCACGGTAGGCCGTGGCCTCTACAACGGCGCTCCGACCGACTTCCTGTCCGGCTCCGTGAGCGGCGTCCAGGCCTTCGACTACGCCTTGACCGGCAACCAGGCCGGCGCCCTTTACCAGCAGGGCGTCGCGGGCGGCGGACCGTACACCTTCGCCGACACCGTGGACTACAACGGGGACGGCACGCCCGATCTGGTCGCCGAGACTCCGTCGGGAGACCTGTGGATGTTCCCCGGTGACGGCACCCACGGCCCCGACACCACCCAAGGCACCCTGGTCGGCTGGGGCTTCGCCGCCTACACCTTCGCCGGGATCGCCGACTTCAACGCGGACGGCTACCCGGACATCGTGGCGGAGGACGCCGCCGGCCTTCTCTGGCTGTATCCCGGCGACGCCAACCACGACACCTCCACCGCGCGGGTCGAAATCGGCACCGGCTGGGCCAACCACCCCTTCGCCGGGGTCCGTGACTGGAACGGTGACGGGCATCCGGACGTCGTCGCCGCGGATTCCAGCGGCAATCTCTGGATGTACCCCGGCAGCGGCGGCATCAACGGCACCGGCACCCTCAGCGCCCGCGTCCAGATCGGCAGCGGCCTGAGCACCTACACCCTGGAAGGAATAGCCGACTGGGACAAGGACGGGCACGCCGACCTGCTCGCCATGGACTCCACCGGGGTCCTCTGGCTCTACCCCGGCGACGCCGCCCACGACACGTCCACCGCCCGCGTCCAGCTCGGCACCGGGTGGACGAACTTCCCCTTCGCCGGCATCGCCGACTTCAACGGTGACGCGCGTCCCGACATCATCACGCGCGGCCCCGGCAGCATCCTGTGGGACTACCCGGGACAGGGCACCCGGACGACCTACGGCGCCCGCTTCCAGCTCGGCCTGAGCTGGTGACCGGGCCCGACCGGCTTCGGTAACGCCCCGGGGCGGGGCGGACCCACGGGTCCGCCCCGCCCCTGAAAGGGCATCAGCCCCAGGGGCGCACAGCTCGAAGCGGTAATCTGCCGCTCCCAGCACCGGCCGCGCGCGGCCGGCGGGCGGCGCCACCCCCGACGCCCCACTCCGGGACGTCCACCCGACGACAAAAGGCCACCACGATGAACGCCTCCTCCGGACGCCACGCCAAACCCCGCACCCCCGCCGCACGCCGCGCCACCGTCACCGCCGCACTCAGCGCCGCCGCGGCCGTCTCCGCCGTCGCCACCTCGAACAGCGCCCAAGCCGCGAGCACGCCGGCCGGCACCACCCCCGTCACCACTTACACCGTCGCCTCCGGCGACACCCTCTCCGGCATCGCCGTCAAAGAACACGTCCCCGGCGGCTGGACCAAACTCGCCTCCACCAACCACATCGCCTCCCCGTACACCATCCATCCCGGCCAGCACCTCACCCTCCCCGCCGGCTCCTACATCACCACCCCGAGCCCCTTCCCCGTGCCGGTCACGGTGGGCAACGCCACCCAGGTCATCACCGTCAAAGCGTCCGGCACCACCGCCACCGTCACCCTCTGGCAGAAAACCGGCACCACCTGGAAGAAGCAGACCGCCACCACCGGCGCCCGCATCGGCTCCCACGGCATCACCAACGGCGCCACCCGCACCCAGGGCACCGACACCACCCCCACCGGCACCTACACCATCACCCAGGGATTCGGCGTCGGCGCCAACCCCGGCACCAAAATGCCCTACCACCAGGTCACCACCCACGACTGGTGGGTGGAAGACCCCACCTCCGCCTACTACAACCAGATGCGCACCGACACCCAAGGCGGCTTCCACCTCACCGAGGCGGGCGACGACGGCAGCGAACACCTCGTCAACTACCCCACCCAGTACCACAACGCCCTCGTCATCAACTTCAACACCAACCCCGCCGTCAAAGGCCGGGGCGCCGGCATCTTCCTCCACGACCTCGGCCCCCAAGCCGGCCCCACCGGCGGCTGCGTCGCCGTCCCCGCCACCTTCCTCACCCAGATCATGAAATGGATCAACCCCGCCGACCACCCCGTCATCGCCATCGGCTGACCTTCCTGCCGACCGTGCACCGGAAGCTCGCCCCACGGTGCACGCCGCGGTTAGGCGCCCAAGCAGCCTGCGCCACCGTCGGCTGGGCCACCCCCAGAACGTCAGGCGGCCCACCACTTCTACCCGAGTTCCAGCGGTATGGGACCGTTGGCCACCGTCAACAACGGCTCGCGAAGGGTTGGCACTTCAAGCCAGCACGTCACTGACCGGCGCGGATGCCGACAAGGGCCCGTGATTCCCAAGCTCAGAGCGCGGGTTCGATTCCCGTCATCCGCTCCATTGATAAGCCCCAGGTCAAAGAACCTGGATATTTTTCATGGCCGCAAACCACTATCGCCGCTCTGGGGATCCCGGCGATTCTTCGAACAAGCCGCAGGCCGTCCTGATGCCTGTGGAATTACGGCGAAGGCTCACCGCCCAAGGAGCGCACGGCGTTATCGACCAACTCCTTGTAGGTAGGCACCTCCACGCGATTCACATGGGTATTGAAGATGCGAAGTGCCTCGTTGACCGACTCCTCCGGAACGGAGGGCTGAATCGACGGGTGTCCGATCAGCACCATCGCGCTGGTCCGCCGCGTCTCAATGCCGAGTTCCTCGCGGAGCCGCTGACGGTTCTCGTCCATTCACCTGCAAATCCAGAGAAAAATCCGATCTGACACTCATGAGGCGATTCTGATCGCCGGATCTGACAGTTACGGCCCCGAAGTCGCCCGTACACCAGACCCCCGCTCGCAACCACGCGCAGAGCAAGCCTGAGATCTCCGGTCACCTACGACCGGTCGCAGCACGCCGTGCTACGAGGTGCTACCGTGGAGAAATGCCAGCTCAGCCCGAGATTACCCAGCGCGACCTGCGCAGCCGGTCCAAAGAGATCATGGACGCCGTCCAAGGCGGGCAGTCCTTCACCGTCACCCGCGACGGGCACCAGATCGGGGAACTGATCCCGCTGCGCCGGCGTCGGCGGTTCGTCCCGCGCTCGGAGTTCGCCGCGATGTCCCGTACCGCGTCGGAGGTCTCTCTGGAAGCGTTCCGGGCCGACCAGGACGCCACGGCCGAGCAGGAGACGGACGACCCCTATGCCCGCTGAGTACTCCCAGGGCCTGCTCGACACCAACATCGTGATCCTGCGCAAGTGGCTCGACCCCGAGGAACTGCCTGCCGAAGTGGCGATCAGCGCCATCACGTTGGCGGAACTCTCCGCCGGCCCCCACGAGGTGCGCAGGAACGAAGAGCAGGACGACTATGACGAACACGCGGAGCGGGCCCGCCGCCTCGACATCCTGCAACGCGCCGAGAACGAGTTCGACCCCATCCCCTTCGACACCGAAGCCGCCCGCCTCTACGGCCGAGTCTGCGCAGCCGTCATCGGCGCCGGCCGCAAACCACGGCGCCGCGTCGCCGACCTCATGATCGCCGCCATCGCCATCGCCGAAGAGCTACCGCTCTTCACCACCAACCCCGACGACTACAAGGGCCTCGACAACCTCCTCACCGTCGTCCCCGTGACCCGGCCCGTCGTCCTGCACGACCGGTAGCACTCGGCCGCCGCACCACTTCCGCACCAGGTCAGGCGGTACGCACCGGACAGCCACGGACAGCTTCGGGCGCCCGCTCTCGGTGGGGCGACGCCGACACATAGCGTCTGACCTGCGGCTGACCCACGAAAGCCCCCGTGATTCGCAAGCTCAGAGCGCGGGTTCGATTCCCGTCATCCGCTCCAAACAGAAGGCCCGGGTCAATGACCCGGGCCTTTGTTGTCGGCCGGACCAATTCCGGGGCCAGGCACCACTTGCGCGCCACATCTGGCGGCCAATTGGTGCAACAAAGCGGGCTCCGAAGAGCCATCGAATGTCCCTTCGGATGGCCTTGGGCGGGGTTCGGGGGCTGACGCGGCGTCGCGTCAGCCCCCGATCGGGCGGTCGGTCCGGCGTCAGGCCGGGCGCACCACTTCCGCACCAGCGAGGCCGCCATCGCCCTCATCCTGCCGTTCGGCACGCACGAGGGCGTCGAGTCTGGCCGCGACCTTCTTCTGCCGCTCCAGCGGCGAGCGCTGGTAGATCAGGGCCGCCTTCTCCGAGGCTTGGCTGGCGCGAGCCATGGCGTCGTTGAGGGTGCTGCCCGACTGGGTGACGAGCGTGTTCCCGGTGTGGCGGAGGTCGTCGTGAGCACCGGCGGGGTCATGCCCGGGGTTTGTGCGCGAAGATCCACCGGTTGCCCTCCAGTGCGTCGTTGGGCTCGGGGAGGGGGCCACGTCGGTGCCGGCGGGTGAAGTCGAACGGCGTGTACACCGAGGTGGACCAGCCCCGCGCCGTCAGGGTGCCCGCGGAGTCCGGTCGTGGTCCCCTGTCGAAGAGGTCGAGCAGGTCGATGCGGGTCTGTTCCCGCGTCGCCGTGTAGACCGGGCTGTCGCGGTAGGCCAGCAGGTCCTTTTCCAGCTTGGCCTCGAAGGCCAGCGCGCTGCCCGCGGTGGTCAGCCTGTCCACCGTGTCGATGAGGGATGTCTCGGCGGGGCCCGGCAGGTAGAACAGGAGTCCCTCGGCCAGCCAGACGCTCGGTGCGGCCAGGTCGAAACCGGCGGTGGTCAGCGCGCTGACCCAGTCCGCACGCAGGTCGGCCGGTACGGGGACGCGCTCCACCGTCGGCTTGGCCGCCAGGTCCGCGAGCACCCGGTGCTTGAAGGCCAGCACGCCCGCCCGGTCGATCTCGAAGAGCGCGCAGCCGGACGGCCAGTCCAGCCGGAACGCGCGGGTGTCCAGCCCCGCGCCCAGCAGCACCACCTGCCGGGGGCCCGTCCGGACCGATTGGAGCAGGAAGTCGTCGAGGACCCTGGTCCGCAGGCCGAAGTAGCGGGCGAAGCGCCCCCACAGCGGATTGCTGTCCCCGTCCGGGACCTGCTGGATGCGCACCGGCCAGTGCGCGCACGCCGGCGCGGCGCGCACGAAGTGTTCCGCGTAGGGGTCTCGGGCCAGGCTGTCGTCGCGGTGGGTCTCGATCGCCCGTGCCGCGGCGACCAGGAGGGCGGTCAGGCCGACGCCTCCGTCGACCCCTTCCTCGTCCGTGTGCTGCGGCGCCGTACCGGTCATGTCTCCTCCGTTGACGGGAGTGGGGAAGGCGGGCTTCCTGGTCGTCGGATGCGGTGGCTCCCGGTGCCGCGTGCCGCGCTCACCGGCTTCTTCCGGGTGGGAGCAGCACGGGTTTGACCACGCGGCCGGCGTCGCAGTCGCGCTCGGCCTCGTTGATGTCGGCCAGCGGGTAGGTGCGGACGAGCTGGTCGAAGGGGAAGCGTCCGGTCTGCCAGAGCCGGATCAGCAGCGGTATCAGCAGGGCGGGGACGGCGTCCCCTTCGCAGATGTGGCGGATGCTACGGCCCCGGTCGAGCGTGCCCGGTTCGAGCGGCAGCGCGGTGTGGAGCCGTGCCACCAGGCCGAGGCTGCCGGTGGGGCGCAGCGCCCGCAGCGCGTCGTTGATGAGCAGGGCGCAGGCCGTGGTGTCGAGCGCGTACTGCGCGCCGCCCCCGCCGGTGAGCTGCCGGATCCGCTCGGCCAGTCCGGTCGTCGCGGCGGGCAGCGGAATCGCGCCGAACCGCGCGGCCAGGGCCAACCGCCGTGGGTGCCGGTCGACGGCAACGGTCAGCGCGCCGGCGGCGGTGGCCGCCATCACCGCGGCCAGGCCCACCGCTCCCGCGCCGAAAACGGCGAGAGTGTCGCCGGGGCCGACGGCGAAGGTGTTCAGCACGGCCCCGGCACCGGTGAGGAAGCCGCAGCCGAGCGGCCCGAGCAGTTCGAGGGGCAGCCCCGGGTCGACCCGGACGGCGTTGCGCGCCGGGACGAGCGCGTACTCGGCGAAGGAGGACTGGCCGAACCACCGGGGGGCCAGCGCTTCCCCGGCCGCGTCGGTGAGCGGCGGTGCGCCCTCCTCGCGGCCCCCGAAGAGGTTGAGGGAGGCGAAGGACTCGCAGTAGGCGGGAGCCGCGCCGCGGCAGTTGCGGCAGTGCCCGCACGAGTCGAAGCTCAGCACGACATGGTCGCCGACGCCGATCGCGGCGTCCGGGCCGGCGCCCGTCCGCACCACGACCCCGGATCCTTCGTGGCCGAGCACCGCCGGCAGCGGGCTGCTGCCGGCCGATCGCCGGACGGCGAGATCGGTCCGGCACATCCCGCAACCGGCGATCTCGACCAGGATCTCACCGGCCGCGGGTTCCGCGGGCAAGGTCACCTCTTCGACCGCGAACGGATCCCCGTACGAGCGCAGGACTGCCGCCTGGAACCTCAGGACCACGCCTCCTCCCCCGGGCGGTGGACGACGAAGGGCCGCAGGTTGCCGTACAGCCCCCACGGTCCGCCCGCCACGCCGACGCCGCTGTCCTTGACGCCCGCGAAGGGCTGGCCGAGGGACAGTTCGGCGTGGTGGTTGATCCAGGCCGTGCCGCATTCGAGCCGGCCGGCCACCGCCTCGGCCCGGTCGGGGTCGCTTCCCCAGACGGAGCCGCCCAGCCCGAAGCCCGTTCCGTTGGCGGCGTCGAGGGCCTCGTCCAGGTTCCGGTACGGCAGCACCGGCAGGACCGGTCCGAACTGCTCCTCGGTCACCACCTGGCTGTCGGGCGGGACGTGGGTGAGGATCGTGGGTGCGAAGAAGTAGCCCGGTCCGGACAGCCGGTGGCCGCCGGCCGCCACCCGGGCGCCGTCCGCCAGGGCCCGCTGCGTGAGCTGCTCGACTCGGGCCAGCTGGGGGGCGTTGTTGACCGGTCCCAGCCGGGTGTCCGGGTCGAGGCCGGGGCCGACGACGACGGTTCTGGCGCGCTCGGCGAGGGCTTCGACGACCTGGGCGTGGAGCCGCGCCGGTGCGTAGACGCGCTTGACCGCCATGCAGACCTGGCCGCAGTTGCGAAACGCCGACCAGAACAGCCGGTCCGCGATCCGGTCCACCTCCACGTCGTCCAGCAGGACGGCGGCGTCGTTGCCGCCCAGTTCCAGGGTGACCCGGGCGAGCGAGGCGGCCGCCGCTTCGGCGACGGCCCGCCCGGTGGGCACCGAGCCGGTGAAGGTGACGTGGCGGATGCCGGGATGGGAAGCGAGGCGGGCGCCGAGCGGTTCGCGGCCGGTGACGACCGTCAGCACGTCCTCGGGCAGCACGGCGGCGAGGACGGAGCCGAGCAGCCGGGTGGCGAGCGGCGTGAAGGGGGACGGTTTGAGGACCACGGTGTTGCCCGCCGCGAGCGCGGGGGCGAACTTCGCCGCCGCGAGCTGGAGGGGGAAGTTCCACGGCACGATCGCGGCGACCGGCCCGAGGGACCGCCAGCGGATCTCGCTGTGCACCGGCCGGCCGTCAGCGATCCGCCGGGTCTTGGGGGCCAGGTCGGCGAAGTAGCGCAGACGGGCCGCCGTGCGGGCGACCTCCGCGTACGACTCGGCCAGGGGCTTGCCCTGTTCCCGGGTGAGCAGCCGGGCCAGGTCGTCGCCGGCGGCCTCCACGGCGCCGGCCGCCGCGCGCAACGCGGCGGTACGGGCAGCGGGATCGCCGCGCCAGGAACGCCAGGCGCGGCGGGACCGGTCGACGACGGTGTCGAGCAGGTCCGGTTGCAGGTCGGGAGCCTCGTCGAATGCCTCCCCGGTGGCCGGATCGACGACGGCGAGTTGCGCGGCCCGCTGTCCGGGGAGGCGGTCGGGTTCGCGTTCGGGTTCGGGTTCGGGTTCGGGTTCGGGTTCGGATTTCGGCATGCCGGCGGTCAGCTCACGGCGGTGACGCCGGCCGCGTGGACCCGGTCCTGCCGGTCCATCTCCGCGCGGAAGGCGGCCACCAGGTGCGGCTGGATCCGTCCGGCGTTGCGGTCACCGCCCTCGCAGACCGCTCCGCGTACCCCGACGATGTCCGTGCCGATGCGCGTCAGCGGGCCGAGGTCGGCCTGCTTGACACTGCCGGCAAGCGCGGCGAGCAGGCCGGCGGCGTGGGCCAGCCGGACGAACTCCGCGCAGGAGTCCGGCGGCACGTGGTCGAACAGCCGCGTCCCGTCCTTGATCGCGGTGTCGAGCATGGCGGCGTCGGCGCCGGAGCGGGCGGCGATGTCCGGCAGGGCGAGCGGGTTGACGCAGCCGATCCGGTACGCGTCGGCGTAGCCGGAGGCCACGACGAGCGCTTCGGGACGGTGGTCCTTCACCGCCCGGACGACCGCGCGCATGACGTCGACGCCCTGATCGGGCGTGGTGCAACCGTAGAGGCCCACCTTGATGTACGTGGCGCCGGAGACGACCGCGCCGAGCGCGGCCTGCGCCACCGTGCCGGGCTTGTACGGGACGTCCCCCACGGTCGCGGAGACCGGCTTGTCCGCCGGTACCGCGTCGCGGATCTCCCGGATGACCCAGGGGAAGTTCGCGCCGAGCGAGCCCTCGTCAGGCTTCTTGACGTCGACGATGTCGAGATGCTCCGCCGCCTTGGCGCAATCCAGAGCCTCATCGATCCCGTCCGGGGAGATGAGAAGCAGCACGTGAACTCCTTCCGCCGCCGGTCCGCCCGGCCCGAGGACAGGGGGACCGCGGATCACCTGGCTCATACGCGGTCTGCTCATCATTTCCGTCACTCATGGGAACCGAAAGGGCGCACAGAGTATCGACCAGCGCTCGTATCCACCTGCGGAGCGCCGTGCATAACATGGTGAATCGGCATGAGTACTGAGGTTTTCCTGGGTGCGATGGACGGCGTGGGGGCCGACACCGCCGGACGCGGTGGGGAACAGGACGTGGTCGCCGGGCCGCAAAACCGACTGCGGCGGGGACGCCTGGACATCCGCCCGCCCGCCCGCAGGCACACAGCGGCACGCATAGCCACGACCGCCCCCGGCCAGCACCTACGTCGAGAGAGCCCCCGGTGATTCCCAAGCGCAGAGCGCGGGCGGGCCGGTTCGCCGGACAGCGGATCGAATCGATCCGGCGAGGTGCCGGTGTTCACGCGCCGGCGTTTTGCGTCGAGAACGAGTTCGGCCCCGTCCCCTTCGACACCGGAGCCGCGTGCCTCACTCCTGATGGTCGACGCGTCGCAATTGGTCGGCGAGGACCGAGAAGTGGAGCTGGCCGCGCCACGAATCGTTGTCGCCGATCACGATGAAGCGGCGCTTGGCGCGGCTGACTGCGACGTTGAGGAGGTTGGGCTTGGCAGCAGCCCAGCGCCGGGCGCCGTTCGCGTCGGGGTGAGTGCCGAGAACGAGGATCACCACGTCGGCTTCCTTGCCTTGCGCCGTGTGGACGGTACCCACTCGGTCCCACGGCACCAGGCCCCGCAGCCGCTCGGCTGCGTGCGTCGCCACGTCCCGGAAGGGGCTGATGACGTAGAGCTGGTCATTGGGCAGGCCCTCCCTCCGCAGTCGCTCGACAGCCGTGACAAGTGCGCGCCCCTCGGCGGGGACCCACTTGCCCTCCGCCTGTGAGGACCGGACGTGCCACCAGAAGCTCTCCCGCGGCGGCCGGAAGTCGCCCCGGTCGCCGACTCCGTGCACCATCAGACCGCCATAGGCGATGGTGTTGCTGACGGTGAACATCGGGTCGTCGCAGCGACGGTGGACGCGCAGCGGGGAACCGACCCACACCTGCGTCGGACCGTCCGGCGACGACGCCGGCAGGGTCGTGCCCCAGCGTCCCAGGCGGTCGGCCACCTGCTGCGCGGACGTCCACGACGGCGCCCACTCCTGAGCGACGTGCAGGTGCTCGCGCAACCGCTGTTGAGCTGTCCACGGCAGCACGACGACCGGTTCGAGCTGCAGCGGATCACCGACGACCACCGCGCGGCGGGTTCGCCACAACGCTCCCACCGGCATCTGCGGCGATGCCTGCCCGGCCTCGTCGACGAACAGCCATCCCAGGTCCTCCCGCCCCAATCCGGCGAACAGCCGGTCGTAGGAGGCGAAGGTGGTGGAGACCACCGGGACGGTGAGGAAGAGGGTCTGCCATGCGGCACGCACGGCCGCGGGCGCCAGGTCCTTCGGGGCGCCGCCACCGACGACCTCCATGGCGGCCTGCAGGTTCCTGGCCATGGTGTCGCCCGCCGCGCTCAGAAAGGCCCGGTGCAGGCGTAGCGCCTCCAGGAAGAGCCGGGTCCGCGCCTGGGCGAACTCCACGTCGGCCCAGGGTGACGACTTCTCCCGGCGCTCGACGGTCTGCCGATCGGCGTCCGCGGTGAAGTCCGTGGGGGCGGGCATATGAGGGCCCCAGCGGCCCTGGGCTCCTCTGACCTCCTGCTCCACGGCGTCGACCGCGTGTCGCCGTGTTTCCGCGGCATCCACCAGCCGCTGCGCCGCGGCGATCGTGTCCGCGGCATCCTGATACCGGCCGCGCGCCGCCGAGGCGGCCTGCGCGGCGCGCTCGACATCGGCGGAGAGACGTTCGTACTCGTCCTGCCAGAGCCGGTTGCTGCGACCGCCGGTGAAGATGCTCTGGAGGAGGCGCGGTTGACCGGCCTGATGGTCACGGCGGCGTTCGCGACATACCCGCTCGGCTTCTTCCAGGCGCTCGGTCTCGCGTTGAGCGTCGGCGCCCTGCTGCCGCAGTGCGGGCAGGTCCTCGGCGGCCGCCGCGGCGTTCCGGACTGCCTCGGCCAACTCCTGCCGTAAGCCCGCCAGTCCGCCCAACGCCTCTGCCGCCCGCTGCCGTCGGTCTCGAAGCTCTTCGACCTGGCGCCGGGCGGCTTTGAAGCGCCGTGCCGACTCCGCCCAGTCGACCGGTGCGGCCTGCCGGCCGTCGAGCGCGCCGTGCGTACTCTGCCCAACAGGTTTGCGCCTCCCGCCGAGTTCGTGCCACAGGCCCCGATTGGTCGGGGTGGCCCTGCTGTGCGCACCGTTCGAAGTCCTGGTGCGAAGGTTTCCCCACCAGAAGCTCTGCACGAACTCGCCGCGGTTCTTCCGGTTGCCGAGGCGGGCCGCGATGGCTCCCCAGGCCGGCTCTCCCCCAAGCATCAGGCTTGCCTGCTCGGCCAGATAGTCGGCCTCGCCGTGCCACTGCGCCGCTATGGCACCACGGGAAGGTATCTCGTCGGTGATGTTCTCCACCGCGCCGTTGTTGGCCGACGCGACCACTATCTCGTAGCCCGCCAGTTGAGGCGCCAACTCACGCACCGTCCGCGCGTACTGCTCGCTCCGCCAGGTGTGGGTCTCGCCGAACGCCTCTTGCGGGGAACGTAGTTCGGCCAGCGCACAGGCGCGCTGAGTGACCAGTGCGGCGATGACGTCGCGCAGCATGGTCGTCTTGCCGGTGCCAGGAGGCCCGTTCACGGAGAAAACCCCGCTGGCGGCGCCCAGTTCCCCGAGCAGCCGGTTCACGGCGAACTGCTGGCTGAGCACGAGCGACTGGTCGGACGCCGACGGCCACCTCCCCAGCGGGACATGCTGGGGAGAGATGCCCTCCAGCACCTGCTCCGGGTGGTCCTGTACGTCCCGGCGTCGCCCGATGTCAATCCGGTCCGCCTCGGTCAGGTAGGCCGCCAGCGCCCTGCCGGCGCGTCCTTCACCGAGTTCGTCCGCGACCCGGCTGAGGTCTTCGGCTATGAAGCTGTTGAGGAAGCCCTCGCTCACCGTCTCGTCGCCGCGGTTCCCCCTGACCTGGACACTCCGCACCCGCGCTGCGTCCGGCGCCAGGTCGACGGTCACCTTGAACCGCTCAGCGAGCCAGGCGGTAATGGCCGCGACGCCGTCGAGGGTGACCGGGCAAGTACCGAGCTTGACCGGTCGTTTCGGCTCCTCGTCCTCGTCCTCGTCCTCATCCGCCTCTGCATGCTCTGCACGGGCGTCCGCTCCGGGCTCCCCGGTCTCCCGGCCGCGAAGCCGGTCGAACGTTCCTTCCGCGAGCGCCTCAACGGTCTGGCCTGCCGCAGTCTGGACCGCCTGCCCCACGACGCCGCCGACCGCCTCGCCCACCAGGCCGCGTGCGAGCACTCCCAGACCGGAGACCATGCCGCCGGTCACCGAGTCCGCGACCAGCGTCCCCGCCATGGCGAGCAGCCCGGCGCCACCGGAGCGCCCGCCCCGCACGGTGAGCCTGCCGTCCCCCAGGTCCAGCATCCGCTGCTCGCAGGCCGCCGCCTCTTCGTCGAAGTCCTCCAGCCACCGCGCGTCGTCGGGCCCCGGGGCGCGGGTGCGACCGACCGCCCAGGCGCACGAAGAGACGCAGACAGAGTCCTCCAGCAGCAGGCCGTCCTGGTTGACGGTGAAGGACATGAGGGCACTGGAGCCGCCGAGCCTGCCGTCCCGGTCCTCGGTGGCCGCGTCGGGAAAGACCTCGGCGAGTACGTCCCGGACCCGATCGACGGGGAACACACCGCAGTAAACGGTGTGCTGCCAGGTGTGCCTCGGACGGAGAGCCGGCAGTTCCGTCGGGTCCTCCCAGGGGAGGGGCCGGCCCGGCCGGACGGCGAACACCTGCTCCTGCGGCCTGACAGCGGGAACCTTCTGCGGGGAGAAGAGTTCGACCGCCCGCCAGAACCGCACCACGTCGGCCATCCGCCGCCGCTCGCCGAGCCTCGCCGCCAACGGACCCCCTCGAACTCGAAACAGCCTGAGGACGGCCACCCTAGCCACTCGCCGGAAGGCCGGGGAAGTATTCGCTCCCGGCCACCGGGCAGGCCGACAGGCCGGCACTCCGGCTCCGAGTCCAGCCGCATCCTTGGGCAGCCGCTTCGTTGGGGAGCCGCCTCCTTGGGCAGCCGCTTCCTTGCCGGCGACCACCCGCTCGGTACGCCGGGAGCCCCGGACGGACGACCGACGGCCGTCCACCGGACACATGGCTGGGTCACCGGACTCCGTCGAAGCCGCCCGCAGGACCCTCGTCCACCTCCAGGGCGCCTACGAACAGACGGCAGCAACACCCCTGGCCGCCCTCGTCCACCGACGACCTCCCCAGCCGGCCGCCGCAGGCTGGGCACACCAGCTACGCCAGTCCCTGCCCGCCCACGCCGAAACAGATCCTCACCGATTCCGCCTGGCCCGCCCTCGCCACCGCCCTCGCCGATGCCGAAACCGCCGGCCATGACCCAGCAAGCCTCCTCCAGCAAGCCACCGATCAACGCGCTCTCGCCGACGCCCGCTCCCCGGCCCAAGTCCTCGGTCCATCCCCGCGGGCGCGGGGAGCAGACGGCGCGTCCAATGGAGGGGCACCCGTGCCCGGGTCCATCCCCGCGGGCGCGGGGAGCAGGGGTCACCACGACTCGCGCGGCTCACCCATGTGGGTCCATCCCGCGGGCGCGGGGAGCAGCCGATCGGCAGGTGGTCGGCGGCCAACTGCGGGGGTCCATCCCCGCGGGCGCGGGAGCAGGCCCGCTGACCTGGGGTTTTCCTAGCGAGCGAGGCCGCTTCGAGCAAGCTCTAGGGAAATGGACAAATTGGGCAATGCCTGCTCAGAATCCGATGCGAATGTCTCCAGGAACAGGGTACGACCGCCCGCCAGGGCGCCTTTGACCTCCGCTTGCCTGGATAGCCGGGCGGGGCAGCCAGGTTGACCACCTGCGGAGGCACGCCGCCAGCCACCGCACTATCGCCGCACCTGTAACTGCGGCACATCAGGGACAGCCACGGATACACGCCCGCCTGCACACGACAGCCCCAAAGCCACGACAGCCCTCCGACCAGCACCTAGGCCGACAGAGCGCCCAAGATTCCCAAGTTCAGAGCGCGGGTTCGATTGCCGTCATCCGCTCCAAAAGAAAGGCCCAGGTCGAAGACTTGGGCTTTTGTTGTTGTCCAGCCGATTCGAGAACCCGCACTCCACACCAGAGCTGGCGGTCAATTGGCGTACTCACCAGGCTGACGTTGCCGGGTGGAGGGCGAGAGCAGAATTGTTCCGCTCCTGGACGTTGGCTCTGCTCCAGCGTGGCTGTTACAGGTTGAAGTCCCAGGGATTGATTACCGTGGCGCCGGTGCGTTCGAGGTGCTTGATGTTGCGGCTGGCCACGGTCCAGCCGTTGGCCAGTGCGGTGGCGGCAATGAGCGCGTCCGGCGGGTCGATGCTCGTGCCGGCGGCCTTCAGCGCTTTGTGGACGGCGAGGTAAGCCGCCGCCTCTCGCTCGCCGATCGGCGCGATACGGTCCCGGTACTCCAGCCGGGCAGCCGCGAGGACCTCGGCGTACCGGCCTTGCCGTACCGGGTCCGGGGTGGCCGCTACGCCGGCTTCGATCTCGGCGATGGTGATGACGCTCAGGAAGCGGTTGGGCCGCGCGGTCGAACGCAGCCAGGCCACGACACGGGGATCGGGCCGAAGGCGCGTGGTCAGTTCCGCGACGACGTTCGTGTCGAGCAGGTAGATCACCGATCGCCCGCCTGATCGTCGTCGTAGGAGCGCGCGCCGAAGTCCAGCCCCTCGAAGGGCTGGGACAGCAAGAACTCCTCGAAGCCGTCGGTAGCCAGCCGGACCCACCGGCTCAGCATCTCCGGCAGCGCCTCAAGCTCCGTGTCCGCCAGTTCCCCGTCGAAGTGCCGGGCCTGGTCCTCCGGCAGGGACTCGCGGATGTCACGGATGGTCCGCAGCGGATGCGCCGTGCCCGCGGAACCGGACGAGCGCGGTACGCCGCCAGGTGCAGTGGTCATGTTCATCCCCTTCGCCGCATGCGGGCTGCCGTCCCCTACCAGGTTAAGGGCACCAGCCACCTCCACAGGAGAGGATCGCGGCCGAGGGCGCCCCGGGCGGAGAGTCGCCGCACCACCAACGCACCAGTAGCAGGGGTACGCCAGGGCCAACCACAAACACCGCGGACCCGTACCCGCTCACCCTCATCGCGCAGCCTCAACGAGGGTGAGCTGGGCAAACGCGTACCGGGCCCCCGTGATTCCCAAGCTCAGAGCGCGGGTTCGATTCCCGTCATCCGCTCCAGAGAAAAGGCCCAGGTCATTGACCCGGGCCCGTGTCGTTGCCCGGACCAATTCAAGGACCGCACCACTTCCGCATCACATCTGGCGGTCAATTGGTGCACTCACTCAGCGCCCGACGGCAGCCCCGCAGAGTAGCTGGCCACTATTAATTCTCGGGCCTTGACCCAAGGCCCGACGGAGACACCGCCTGACACGTTCCCTGCCCTCGCCGGCAACGTGATCGTCCCCTCACTGCTTGGGCAAGCCTGTTGCGGGCACCGCGGGACGCCACGGGCCGTCACGGTCAGGGGTGTTCACGCGCCAGCGTTCCCGCTGCTCCGCTCGATCGGGATCCACAGCTGGGAGTCGGTATCTTCGCCGATCTCCACCGGCCGCGTCCGCAGGAGTTCCGGGCCTGGCCGGGTCGCGTACGGGTTCGAGGGGAACCACTGGGTGAACACGTCCCGCCACAGCTCTTGGAGCGCGTGTGGATAGGGCCCGTGGTTGTCGAAGACCGCCCAGGTTCCGGCCGGCACATCGAGGGCGTCGAGCTTGTCGGCGGCCGTCTCCGGGCTGGTGGCCACGCCGATCCAGTAGTCCGCCTCGGCGCCCTCTTCCCGGCGGTCGGTCAGGTACGCCGCAGCCGACAGGATCCCCTCCGGCTCACGGTCAGACAGTTCCTTCATTGTGGCGATCGCCTGCTCGTCCAGGCTTTCCACGTGCGCCGCGGCGGCCGCGTTGAGCCCCTCGTGCACGAGGGGGACCCGGGCCTTCCGGCCGACGACCCGAAACGCCTCCTTCTCCACGATCCGGTACCGAATGGTCGTGCTTCCTTCGACCACGACACGGAAGGACATGCGCGGCTGTGCCGTGAGAACCCCGCCCATGCGCCGGGCCTCGCCCGGCCCGATGCCGTGCACCGACCGGAATGCCCGGGCGAACGCCTCGCCCGAGCCGTACCCGTACCGCACCGCGACATCGAGCAGCGTCAGTTCTCCGGCCAGCACGTCGGCCGCAGCAAGCGTCATCCGTCGACGCCGCACGTAGACCGGGAGTGGCATCCCGGCGAGGGCGGAGAACAGCCGCCGGAAGTGGTACTCCGAGACCGCGGCGATCCGGGCCCCCTCGGCCACGTCGACTTCCCGGTCGAGGCATGCCTCCAGGTGGTCCAGCGCCTGATTCAGCCGCTCCAACACGCGCATCTGTCCTTCCTTCCTGTTCCTCACCCGTAAAAACGCTCACCCAGCAGCAGGAGCTGCGGCGGCCGGGCCCCGATCCCAAGCCCGAGCCGTCTGCCACGTGGCCGTCGGACCGCCTTCAGGTGGAGAGACGATTCATTCGCGCCCTGCCCGACAGAATCCGTGCGGGAACTGTCGGGCAGGGAGCCCCGGCGTTATCCCAGGCTTGCGCCCATGACTGATATCAAAGGGCTGTGCGAGCCCCGCTTCACCGCGGTCCGTGCGGCCCTCGCGGCTTCTCTCGGCAAGGATGACGTGGGCGCCTCGGTCGCTGTCTACCTCGACGGCGAGCCGGTGGTCGACATCTGGGGCGGGTATGCCGACGCGGACCGCTCTGTCAGCTGGGAGCGCGACACCCTCACGGGCGTCAACTCGACGACCAAGAACATGACCGCCTTGTGCGCGCTTGTTCTGGCCGACCGAGGACAGCTCGATCTGTCCGCGCCGGTCGCCTCCTACTGGCCCGAGTTCGCCGCGGCGGGCAAGGAGAATCTGCTGGTACGGCACGTGCTGTCCCATACTGCGGGGCTGCCGGACCTGTTGGGGCCGCCGGCGGTCGAGGACCTCTACGACTGGCAGAGTGTCACGGCAGGGCTGGCCGCGCAGGCCCCCGAATGGGAACCGGGGACGGCCGCCGGGTATCACGCGCTCACCTTCGGGTTCCTGATCGGTGAGGTCGTCCGCCGCATCACCGGCCGCAGTCTCGGCGAGTTCTTCGCCGAGGAAGTGGCCGAGCCACTGGGCGCGGACTTCCACATCGGGCTCCGTGCCGACGACGACCGCCGCGTCGCACCGCTCATCCCGCCGCCGTCACTGACCGACGAGTACGCCTCCAGCGCACCGCCCGGACCGGACGGCACCCGTCGGGAGTACGCCGGTGCCGCGATCCGGGTCAGGGATGCCAACTCCGTGGCCTGGCGGCGGGCGCAGATCCCCGCAGTGAACGGCTTCGGCAACGCTCGGTCAGTCGCCCTCATCCAGTCGGTACTGGCGAACCGGGGTTCCGCCGGCGGCGTGCGGCTGCTGTCCCCCCGGGGCTGTGAGCCCGCGTGGCAGGAGGTGTTCCGTGGCGAGGACCGTGTCCTGCGAACGTCGATGTCCTGGACCGTGGGCTTCGGCAAGTTCGGCAGCACCTTCGGCTGGGGTGGATGGGGTGGCTCGCTGGTCGCGAGCGATCCTGATGCACGTATGACGGTGGCCTACGTCATGAACCAGATGATCGACCGAGAGCAGCAGGAGGACAACCGCGGCTTGGAGATGATCATGGCCGCCTACAGCGGACTGCGATGACACCCCCCGTGCGGGGGGAAGTTTGTGCGGGCAGGGACTTCCCCCCGCCGTTCTCGGTTCCGCAAGTGAGCCTTCTCGATCATGATCGCCGCCATCGCCATCGCCGAGGAGCTCCCCCTCTTCACCACCGACCCCGAGGACGACAAAGGCCTCGACGACCTCCTCACCGTCGGGTTCGATTCCCGTCATCCGCTCCACAAACAAGGCCCAGGTCATCGACCCGGGCCTTTGTTACTACCCGGACCAATTCGAGGGCACCTGCCAGTTCCGTGCCACACGGACCTACCGCATCCGCCTTCCCGTCGAGAATCTCCGCGCTTCGGGATCGGTGACGCCGTTGCTCAGCGAGCTTGCTCATGAGGCGGTCTGCCTGCGAGTCTCCCGGCGTGACCGTAGTCCTGGGCAAGAGGCACCGGTTTGCCGTGGCCGTCGGCAGGTGGGACAACCAGCTGTGCCAAGTGGACCTTTGGGCTGCGGGAAAATGGCTGACCTGCGATGACAACATGGCTTTCGTCCAGCAGTTCCGCCTCGCCGTACTGGACACGGCCGCGTGGCTGCGCTCCGGTCAGGGTTCTCCGCTGCCGTTCGAGGGCCTGACTCCCGAGGCAACGCACCGTCGGCTGATGCTCCGTGCCGGAGCTGAGGATGAGCCGCCGAGACTCCGGATGTCGAGAGGCAGAACCATCCCAGCGATCGCGGTCACGCAGGGTCGGCAGCCGGGGTCGTCTCCTCCTCGCCTACTGCGTAGGGATGGACGTAGCGGCCTTCGTTGAAGGGCGTGAACCAGTCCTTGATCCCCATGGGCGCGATTCCCATCTGGGCCAGCGCGGGGTCCTCCTCGATGCCGTCCGCGGCCGGCTCGTAGAGCCATTCGTGATCCAGATCCTCGTACACCCCGTCGGCGAACACGCCCAGCGCGGTGCCGACCTCGTCGTCGAGCAGTCCAAAGGTGTCCGCGGTCACGTTCGCCTGGATGAGGAGCAGCCGCAACAGCAACTCCTCAGCGACGCAGCTCAATTGCACAAAGCCAGACTGCGTGAGGCGGGTGGTCAGCACCACGGCCGTCGTGACCAGCCGCCGGACGAACAGGACGTCGTACTGGAGGACATACCGCTCGGGAAGCTCCTCCAGAACCATGAAGACGGCGTCGCTCTCGGCCACCGACCCGGCGTCGTCGTCCTCTTCGAGTCGCGCGAGGTCGCCGAACAACTCGTCCACCAGGACGTGGATCGCCCAGACGACCGCGCCCGCAGCGACCTCGGCCGCCTCCTTGCTGATGAGGGATCCGTGCTCCTCACCGTCGTTGTCACCGTCACTGTCACCTTCGTCTTCGCTGTAGCCGAAGGAGTCGAGAGAGAACGCCTGGAGTTGGGGCGCCATCGCGCGCAGCCTTCGCCCCATGGTGGCGACTTCCGCATCATCGAGCTTGCCGGACTCCGGCCCCGGGCCGCCTTCCGCGTGCCGTCGGGCCCGCTCGGCGGGATCGTCGGGTGGAGCGTCCGGTCCGTCAGCCGCGTGAAGGCTCTCCTGGGCAAGGTCCGGATGCAGTTCGACCTCACACCGGACGATCGTCCAGTCCGCCAGCAACTCCGTCTGCTCCAGCACATCCGTCATCACCGCACGGACAGCCTCCTCGGCGAACTCCAAGGCCGGCGCATCCACCACCACCTTCACCAGGGCGCCGCCGGGATGCACGGCGATCAGGTGGTCGAGGACATCGACCTCCACCCCGTCCGGCCCCTCGACCGCATCCAGTGCGTGGAGATGCCTCCCCAACAGATTGCCCACACCCTCCCGCTGAAGAGGGTCCAGGTCCGGAGCGCCTGCCGGAATCTCCGATTCCACCGTCACTTCGTACGTCACGCGCCCATCGTGCCGGAAGCGTCAACCATCCGGACCGGATCCCGCCAACGCGGCGGCCGGCAGCAGGGTGAACTGCTATAGCCGCCGCCAAGCGCCAGGCGCCGGGCCTCACGCCTCCCGGGCAGCACTCCCCGGAGACTCCCGCCGAGCGCGGACGTACGCGTCAGACCCAGCCCGTTCGTACGGCAGGCCCGAGCTCGATCAAACGGCTACGCTATGCGGTCCACTGGTGGTCTTCCCCATACGAGGTTGTCAATGAGTGGTTCGCGATCTCACTCACAGTCCGACGACGAGCGGTTAGGTCCCTTCAGCTCCCCAGCCAAGGGCAATCCTCCGCGGCAACCGGCAGGATCCGCGGCGTCCTCGCAGAACACGCGTGCCGAACTGCGGCGCCTGGTAGCTGAACTGACTCGTGCGACCGGACTGAACAAAGGTGTGGTCAATATCGAGATCAACAAGCGGCTGGGGGTCCACAGCAGGGTGGGCGCTGATCTTGAGGTGATCCGCCGGGGGGTCGAAGTGGCGGAGGGTTGGCTGACCGAGCTCGCCGCCGAGGCCGCCCCGTCACAGGAAACGGCCACGAACGACATGGCCTCGCTTCATGTCCCCGCGCCGACCCACGCGGCCTCAGCGGCAAAGCGCCCCGGCATGTCGTGGGTTCCCCCACAGCAAAGCACACCGGGTCTGCGGACCACCGAGGAGCAGGAAGTCGCCGTGGAGATGTTCCTGTCCCGGCAGCACTTGGCCCTGCAGGCAGGGGCGGGGACGGGCAAGACAACGACGTTGACCTTGCTGGCCTCGGCGGACCGGCGGCGCGGCCGATATCTGTCCTTCAACAAGTCGATCGCTACGGACGCGGCTCAGAGATTCCCGTCCTCTGTAGCCTGCCGCACGGCCCACTCGCTGGCCTTCGAGGCCGTCGGTCACCGCTATGACCAGCGGCTGCGGGCACCGCGCAAGCCTGCTTGGAGAGCCGGCGCGGCGTTGGGGATCACGCCGAGGATGCAGGTACGGATCGGCGACCGCACGGTCACCAACAACGGGCTGTCGTACGCGGTTGTCCGCACGGTGCGGCGGTTCTGCCAATCCGCGGACACGGTCCTACGCCCCCACCACGTTCCGCGGCTTCGGGGCCTGGCGGCGGAGGACCTCCACGACCAGCTCACCAGGATCGTTCTGCCGTACGCGCAAAGAGCCTGGGACGACCTCCAAGATCCGGCAGACGGCGCGATGCGCTTCGAACACGATCACTACTTCAAGATGTGGGCAATGGGACAGCCCCTGATCAGCGGCGACTACCTGCTGCTGGACGAGGCCCAGGACACCAACCCGGTCCTGGAAGAGGTCTTCAACGCCCAGCGCGCCCACGCCCAACTCGTCATGGTCGGCGACTCCGCGCAGGCCATCTACGGCTGGCGCGGAGCCCGGGATGTGATGGCCGGCTTCGACGGCGAGCAGCTCACCTTGTCCCAGTCGTTCCGGTTCGGCTCGGCGCTGGCGCGGGAGGCGAACCGCTGGCTGACGGTGGTGGACTCCCCCATACGGCTGATCGGCGCCCCGTCGCTGACCACCACCATCGGCCCGTCGGACACCCCTGACGCGATCTTGTGCCGGACCAACGTCGGCGCGATGGTCGCCATCCTGCGGCTCCTGGCCGACAACCGCCGCGTCGCACTGGTCGGGGGCGGCAAGGCACTGGAAGACCTGGCGGTAGCCGCCGGGCAGCTCAAGGCCGGCCGGCGCGCCACCCACCCGGAACTGGTGTTGTTCAGTACCTGGGGCGAACTCCAGGACTACGCCGAGTTCGACCCGTCCGGCCAGGACCTGCTACCGCTGGTCGACATCATCGACGAGCACGGTGTCGAGGTAATCCTGACCGCCGTACGACGGCTCTCCGACGAGCACGATGCGCACATCGTGGTCTCCACCGTTCACAGGGCCAAAGGCCGGGAATGGCCCTGTGTGCAGATCGCTCCCGACTTCGAACCGCTCCCCGGCGAGGAGACCGACGCCCAAGGGCAGCCGGTCCCGAAACCTATCGACCAAGGCGAAGCCCGCCTGGCCTACGTCGCCGTCACCCGTGCCCGCCGCCACCTCGACCCCGGCGGCCTGGCCTGGTTCGACCGCCACCCCGACGCTCCCCCGCGCGAAGACTTCGCGGCGAAGCCCCCGGTGGTCCCCTGACAGCCGGAGCCGGCGAATAGCCCCGCGATCGCCATCGCCGTCGCCGTCGCCGTCGCCGTCGCCGAAGAACTCTCGCCCTTCACCACCGACCCCGACGGCTGCGAGGGCCTCGACGGACTGCTCACCTTCGTACCTGTACCCGGCCCACCGTCCTGCACGACTGGTAGGACTCGCCCCGTCGCACCACCTCCACACCGTGTACAGCGGTCCGGCACGGTCAGCCGGGGTCACCAACGACCCCGGCGCAGTCGGCACTTCAGGACCGCACCTGCCGCTGAACAGCACAGATGCCGACAGGGCGGCGTGATTACCAAACTCCACACGGCGATCTCGGCCCGTCCGCGGAGAACGCGATACCGCCCCGGGCGGTCCTCCGGCGCGTCAAGGAACCGTGCTTCCTCCGCTAGCGAGCAGGAGTATGCGATCAAATCGTCCACTCCCGCGGGCGCATCTCGTGGTCAGGTCGGCCAGCCAGCGCCCCTGGCTCGGCGACCCTGCGGCGGACGCTCGCCTGACACGGGTAACCAATGCCGGCCGGTGACGCCCGGTACTGAATACCACGGGCGTCACCGGCCGATGCGGTTCTTAACCGATGCCCGTGACGCTGAGGGCGGTGGTCCAGTTGTTCTTGATCGCGGTGCGCGCGGCGGACAGGGTGATGGTGCCCTTGCAGACGGCGTTCTTGAGCTTGGTCTCCACGCCGTCCTTGGTGGTGGCGGTCTTGGTGCCGGAATACGGCTCGGGCCACAGATTGCCGGGATCGCGGGGGGATCCGCCCAGTTCAAGGGGGATATCGTGGTCCTCCTCATAGGAGGACAGGCTCTTGTCCGCGTAGCCGTAGTCGGCGATTCCCTGTGTTTTCAGCGCATTGGTGTACGAGGTGGGCGGGCGTACGGTCGCCGTCCAGCCGGAGACGCAGATCGTGGAGTTGATCGTCGACTGGGTGACGTCAGGGTTGTACACACCCGGCGTACAGTGCGGGTCGGGCAGTGGCAGGTAGGACTGTGAGCAGGTGCTGGCCTGGGCCGTACCGGCACTGAAGCCGAGGATGAGGCCACTGAACGCCAGGGCGAGAGCTGAACCGGCTGCGACCGGTATTCGGGGGATGCGGCGCATGAGCGTCTCCAGGGACATGAGGTTCGACGGGGAACGACGAGGTCATGCCCATGACACTCCCTCCGGATGCTACGCGAGTAGACTTCGGAGGTGAATTCCTTGTGACCGGACAGTTACCGGCTGGTCAACCCCGTTGTGGGGGCGGCTATCCGCCCAGTCGGCGCGCTTCGCGCCCCTCAGCCGGCCCACCGCCCGGCCCAACCGGCAATGCCTGGAAGCCGCGCCACAACAGAGAGGAGCACGTGGTAGCACCCGGTACTACAGTGCGGATATGTCAGCGCAGCCCGAGATCACCCAGCGCGACCTGCGCAGCCGGTCCAAAGAGATCATGGATGCCGTCCAGAACGGGCAGTCCTTCACCGTCACCCGCGACGGGCACCAGATCGGCGAGCTGATCCCGCTGCGTCGGCGCAGGCGCTTCGTACCGCGAAGCGAGTTCGCTGCCATGTCCCGCAGCACATCGGACGTCTCCCTGGAAGCCTTCCGAGCCGACCAGGACGCCACCGCCGAGCAGGAGACGGACGACCCCTATGCCCGCTGAATACGCACAGGGCCTGCTCGACACCAACCTCGTGATCCTGCGTAAATGGCTCAACCCCGACGAACTCCCCGCCGAGGTGGCGATCACCGCCGTCACGCTGGCCGAGCTCTCGGCAGGGCCCCACGAGGTCCGCCGCAACGAGGAGCAGAGCGACTAAGACGACTACGACGAACACGCGGAACGGGGCCGCCGCCTCGACATCCTGCAGCGCGTCGAGAACGAGTTCGACCCCATCCCCTTCGACACCGAAGCCGCCCGCACCTACGGCAGAGTCTGCGCAGCAGTGATCGGCGCCGGCCGCACACCCCGTCGCCGGGTCGCGGATCTCATGATCGCCGCCATCGCCATCGCCGAGGAACTCCCCCTCTTCACTACGAACCCCGACGACTACAAAGGCCTTGACGACCTCCTCACCGTCGTCGCCGTCACCCGCCGCACCGTCCTCCACGACCGATCAGGCGTGCCCGGCGCACCACTCCCACACCATGCGTCCGTCGTCGCAGCCGGTGGGGACGGTGGCGCCGTCCGGGGCGAGGGAAATGGAGCGCACCGCCCCTGGTGTCCCGTCAGTTTGGCGACGTGCGAACCGGTGCCGCGCCACCACAGGCGGACCGAGTCGTCGTCGTTGGCGGTGGCGATCATGTCTCCGTTCGCACTGAACGTCTCCGCCCAGGTGTGATCGGTCCCCACGTCCAGCTCGCGCAGGAAGGCGCCGCTCTCGGCGTTCCACAGGTAGACGTGGCCGGTGCTGGCCGCGGTGGCGAGGAAGCGTTCGGCGGGCGTCCGCTCCGGCCGGCTCGATCCCGCCATACCGGGGCACGGGGAGTGCCTCCGGCGGGGGTGACGGCAGACGGGAGGCTCCGCAAAAAACCGGTTGGTGGGCCGGCACGGCCGCTGCTAGATTTCCGGAGGCCGTGCGAGAGATCGAGGAGGTGGTACCCGTGAACGCAGTATCGACGTGGGTGCTCCCCTCCGGGGTCATGGTCGGGCGATAGGCAGGTCGTCCGGGAGCGCCGTTCCAGTGCGCTCCCGAAAGGTATGACCATGCGTTTCACTTCTGAACAGCGCCTCGACGACGGTGTCCTCGAACGCGGATTCGCCCTCGGCCTCGGTGAGATCCCCGGCCTCCTGTGGACACCCGCCTCGGCATCCGCATCCGCATCCGCGCCGGTGCCGCTGATCATGCTCGGCCACCCTCCCCTCGGGCTGCGCAGGATGTACCCCCGGCTGGTGGCCCGGGCCCGGCACTCCGCGGCGGATGGCTTCGCCGCGGCCACCATCGAGCTTCCCGGAAGCGGCGACCGGCCCCGTTGGGCCGCCGTCGAGCAGGCCCGCGCCGACCTGCGCCGGGCGATGGAGGCGGGCGAGCCGGTCAGCGACGAGATCGTGGACGCTCTCATCCTCCCGTTGGTCGACAAGGCGGTCCCGGAGTGGCAGGCCGCCCTGGACGCCCTCCTGGCGCTGCCCGAGATCGGCGGCCCGGTCGGCTACTCGGGGGGAGTGATCTCCATCGGCATCCGGCTGGCGGTGGTCGAGCCGCGCATCGTGGCCGCCGGTCTGTTCGCCGGGAGTTTCGTGCCGCGCGCCATGGTCGAGGAGGCCCGCCAGGTCACCCTTCCGCTGCACGTCCTGATGCAGTGGGACGACGAAGGGAACAGCCGGCAGGCGGCGCTGGATCTGTTCGACGCCTTCGGCTCCAAGGAGAAGTCCCTGCACGCCAACATGGGCGGGCACACCGGCGTCCCGCAGTACGCGGGGGACGCCGCGGCCCAGTTCTTCACCCGACATCTGAAGTGAGGCGGGGCCGTGGGGCCGGCGGCAGCCGGTAGCTGATGCCGGCCGGGCCTGCCACTCATCGAGGGCCAGGCCCGGCCCGCCGCGGCTCTCTGCACCGCGGGTCCCTTCCGTGGGGCGCGGCGGTCGGCTATTCGCCCGCGGCACCGTCGATGGCCTCTCGGAGGAGGTCCGCGTGGCCGACGTGGCGGGCGTACTCCTCGATCACGTGCGCAAGGACGAACCGCACATCGGTGTCACCGAATTCCGGGTTCGGCACGATGCGCGCGAGGTCTGTGGTCACCGTCGCGAATATCTGCCGCGACTCCTCGCACGCCTTCAGGTAGTCCGCGTAGACGTCCTTGGCCGGCGCCGGGTCCGACTCGTCGTACCACTCGCCACCGTCGGCGGTGGCGTAGGTCCGATAGGGGAAGAAGCGAGGTGTCGCGCCGGCCAACGCCCGCTGGAACCAGGCACGTTCGACCCCCTGTAGGTGGCGCATGAGCCCCAGCAGGGTCAACGCCGACGACTGGACGGGGCGTAGCCGCAGTTGTGCGTCCGAGAGACCCTCGCACTTCCACAGGAAGGTCGCTCGGTGGTAATCGAGATTCGAGGCGATCACCTCCAGCCAGGAGCCCGATACCGCGCGCTCAGGCCTGACGATCTTCTGGACCACGATGTCGCTCACGCTGGGGTCTCCTTACCGGTCAGCAGGCTTGGCCGAGTTCTGTACGCGCCCGGGGTCCGAGGGCGTGGGCGGCCTGCTCGCGGACGGCGTCGGGTCCATCCCCGCGGGGGGCGGGGAGCGGATGGTCGCCGGCGCGGTGCTGCTGATCCGCACGGGTCCATCCCCGCAGGGGCGGGGAGCGGGGTGGCGGGCCTGCGGGTTTTCTGGAGGGGCGGGGTGCTCTGGACCGGCTGGGGGGAAAGCGGCATTTAGGGCATCGAAGCTGCGAAGGCACCCGCCAACTTGTCCTTGCACAGACTACGGTTACGCGAGGCGCACCACTCGGCTCCCAGACAAAGCAGCAGGCATGCCGGTTCGATCCGGCGCTGCCGTGCGTTGTGCAGCGTGCGTTGCTGCCGGACGCACAGCGGGTGAGAGGCCCCCGGGGACGATCCGGGAACCTCTCGCGTCGGGGCGGGTGGCAAGCGGGGTACGGCAACCACGCTGCGGCGCCGCCCCCGTCGGGGGACGGCGCTTGCCGGGAGGCGTGGGCGCCACGCGGTCCGGGAGCACCTCAGGATCGTTCGGCAAACTTCGGCTGTGCGAGCCGCACGAACGCGGGAGACCGGGGCCGGTCCGTCGGCCCCCATGACCGCCCACCGCGCAGGTCACCTCACATCGACGAAGTCGGCCCACCCGATCGTGGCCGTGGTGAGGCTCGTGCCGGCGAAGTTGTAGCGGTAAGCGCCGTCCGCCGTCGCCTTCACGGTGGCCGAGGCCCAGCCGTTGCGGTCGGTCTTGATCTTCTTCACCGTGACGAAGGGGCCACTCGTGCCCTTGCGGTACTGGAGCAGCACCTGGTGCCCGATGAGGGGCGCGTCCGCGCGCTTCTCCCAACTGGCCACCGTCATCCGGGCCTTGACCGTGAGGTTCGCGCCCTTCTTCACCGGCTGCGGCGTGGCGACGGTCTGGGACATGGAGGTATGGCGCGTGATGCGCGCGAGGTAGGCGCCGTTTCCCCGGGTGACATTGCCGTCGCCGTCGACGGCGACGGGGGTGATGGTCCAGACCCCGGCGAGGGCGTTGCTGCGGAGGTTGACCTTCGGGTCGGCGGTCACGAGGGCCTCGCAGAAGGAGGCGGTCTCGTTGAGCGGCACGCAGTGGGCGGCCCCGACCATGAGCCCGTCCGCGCTCGCCCGGCTCTTTCCGTGCCACAGCTCGTACGACACGCTCCGGACGCCGGACGGGTCGGTGACCGTCGCACCGACCGTGAAGACCCTCTTCTGCGTGCTCTCGACGCTGACGGTGTAGTCGCGGTTGTGGTTGACGTCGATGTTCCAGAACTTCGTGCCCGAGTCGATCTTGGGAGCCCCGGTGGCCGGTGCGGCGAGAGCGGTTACGGCGAGGACGGCGCTGAAGGCGGTGGCGGCGGTGGCGGTGGCGGTGGCGGTGGCGGCGCGTCTGCGCATGCTGTTGTTTCCCCACGCTCGATGAATCGGGTGATCACTTCACGAGGTCCAGACCGGAGGGACACCCGGGGGGTTGTGCCCCTCGTGGACCCGACCCAGCTCTTAACCCTGCGGTCGCCCGGGGTTGCCGCAATCACGGGCCGCCGGCCAACTTCCCTGTGCGCGGGCACGGGAGGATCCTGGCCCGCCGCCCGGGGGCACAGGTGGGGGTCGCACGGCAGCCACGGATCGGCCCGGTCCTCACCCCAGGGGGGTGGGGCGCGTCGGTCAGGTCAGGAACCCTTGGCGAATGTGGTGGCGTGGTCGGCGGCCCACTGGCGGAAGGTGTGCGGCGCCGTCCCGAGGATGTCGGCCACGGCGGTGGTGACGTAGGCGGGCTGTCCGACCGCCGCGCTCCATGCGGCGAGCAGCATGTCGACGACCGCGCTGGGCGCCGCGCCCTCCGACAGGCGCCGGAACTCGTCCGGCGTCATCTCCTCGAAGGCGATCCGGCGCCCCAGGGCGTCACCGATGACGCCCACCTGCGCGGCCTGGGTCAGCGACTCGGGGCCGGTCAGGACGTAGTCCCCTCCGGCGTGGCGGTCCTGACAGAGCGTCCGCGCCGCGACGGCCGCGACGTCGCGGTCGTCGACCGGTGCCGTCTCAGCCGCGCCGTAAGGCCAGCGGACACCCTCGCCGGCCCGGATCGCACGCGCCCACCAGGCCAGCGAGTTCGACGCGAGCATCCCCGGCCGGATGATCGTCGACTCGATTCCGGCGGCCGCGATGAGCCGCTCGATGGCGGCGTGCAGCACCGCCATGGGATTGGGCCGCTGGAAGAAGGGGTGGGGCGTCTGGTGCGGGGAGGAGAGGAAGACGACCCGCCGCACGTGGGCCGCCAGCCGCTCGACGACCGCCGCGGCGGTATCGGGCGGGACGGTCCAGACGAGGAAGACCGCCCCGGCGCCCTTCAACGCCGGGTCGAGCGACTCGGGCACGGTGAGGTCGCCGGTGAAGACCTCGACCCGCGTCGGCAGTGTCACCTCCGCCTCGGAGCGATGGGTGAGGGAGCGGACCGGCACGCCCGCGTCCAGGAGTCGGTCGATGACGAGGCGGCCGATCCGGCCGGTCGCCCCGGTCACGAGCACGGGGGACACCGGGGAGGCGGGGGACACGGCGGAGATGTCCTTCGGATGCATGCCGCCCATGAAAACGTTACCCGGTCAAAAAAGCAACCCGGTCATGAATGTTACGGTAGCCCGGTGAGCGAGCCGACGGGACTGCGGGCCCGTAAGAAGGAGCGGACGCGCGAAGCCATCGGCAACGCGGCCGTCTCGCTGTTCCTGGCGCGCGGCTTCGACCGCGTTTCGGTCAACGACATCGCGGCGGCGGCCGAGATCTCCAAGCCGACGCTCTTCCGGTACTTCCCCACCAAGGAAGATCTCGTACTGCACCGGTTCGCGGACCACCAGGGCGAGGCCGCACGTGTCGTACGTGGCCGCGAGCCCGGCGCCGGTCCGGTGGCGGCGCTGCACGGGCACTTCCGGGCCGGCCTCGATCGGTACGACCCCGTCACCGGCCTCAACGATCACCCCGAGGTGGTGGCGTTCCATCGGCTGGTGTTCAGCACACCGAGTCTGGCGGGACGGCTCACCCGCTACCAGCTCGAGGACGAGGAGGCGCTGGCGGACGCCCTCGGTGAGGGCATCCAGGCACGCCTGCGAGCCGCGCAGGTACTCGCGGTCCAACGGGTGCTCGCGCGGAGCAACTGGCAGAAGGTCGCGGACGGTCGAACCGCCCGCGACGTCCACCCCGAGGCTGTGGCCGACGCCGACCTGGCGTTCGGCCAACTGCGCTGACCGACGAAGCTTCAGGTCGCGGAAGGCTCCGGCGCCCGGTGCACGCCTTGGCACAGGCCCGGTCACTGACACCGGTCCCCCGTCCCGCGGTTCCGCCGCCGAAATGCGAGCAGTGGTTCATCAGCGGGCACCGCTCCGGTCGGACGACCGTCAGGAGCACTTTCCGTACGGGGCCTGTCGTTTGGGATGTCCGAGGTGAGAGGAGGCCGCCGATGGCTGCCGACAGTGCGGCGCGGCCCGGCCGGCAGACGCGGCCCGGCCAGGAGTGGTGGCGGTCCGCAGTCGTTTATCAGGTCTACCCCCGGAGCTTCGCGGACTCCGACGGCGACGGCATAGGCGACCTGGCCGGCCTCACCGGCCGGCTGGACCACATCGCGGGCCTGGGCGTCGACGTGCTCTGGCTGTCCCCCGTCTACCCGTCGCCGCAGTCCGACAACGGTTACGACATCAGCGACTACCAGGACATCGACCCCGTCTTCGGAGACCTGGCGGCTTTCGACCGCCTGCTGGCCGCGGTACACGAACGGGGCATGAAACTGGTCATGGACCTGGTCGTCAACCACACCTCCGACGAGCACCCCTGGTTCCAGGAGTCGCGCGACCCGGGCAGCCCCAAGCGGGACTGGTACTGGTGGCGCCCACCGCGCGACGGCCGCGAGCCCAACAACTGGGGCTCGTTCTTCACGGGTTCCGCCTGGGCGCGCGACTCCGCGAGCGACGCCTACTACCTTCACCTCTTCTCGCCGAAGCAGCCGGACCTCAACTGGGAGAACCCGGACGTACGACAGGCCGTCCACGCCATGATGCGCTGGTGGCTGGACCGGGGCGTGGACGGCTTCCGGATGGACGTCATCAACCTCATCTCCAAGGACCCGGCGCTGCCCGACGGGGTGCTGCGCGGCGACGGTCTGTACGGCGACGGCTCGCCCCACTTCGTCTGCGGACCGCGCATACACGAGTACCTCCAGGAGATGCACCGCGAGGTGATGGCCCACTATCCCGAACGGCTGCTCACCGTCGGGGAGATGCCGGGGGTGACCGTCGAGCAGGCGCGGCTGTTCACCGATCCGCGCCGCGCCGAACTCGACATGGTCTTCCAGTTCGAGCACGTCGGACTCGACCACGGCCGCGACAAGTTCGACCCGCGCCCGCTGCGGCTGACCGACCTCAAGGCCTCCCTGGGCCGTTGGCAGACCGGTCTCGCGGACGTCGGGTGGAACAGCCTGTACTGGAACAACCACGACCAGCCCCGGGTGGTCTCGCGGTTCGGCGACGACAGCCCTCGGTACCGCACGCGCTCCGCGACCATGCTGGCCACCGTGCTCCACCTGCACCGGGGTACTCCCTACATCTACCAGGGCGAGGAACTGGCCATGGCCAACGCGCCCTTGCGCTCCATCGAGGACTTCCGGGACATCGAGTCCCTGAACCACTACGCGGAGGCGCTGCGCGCGGGGGCGAGGCCCGAGGATGTCCTGCCCGGGCTGCGGGCGATGGGCCGGGACAACGCCCGGACCCCCATGCAGTGGGACGCCTCGCCGCAGGCCGGATTCACCACGGGCACCCCCTGGCTGCCGGTCAACCCCGACCACACCGAGGTCAATGCCGCCGCCGCCCGCGCGAACCCCGATTCCGTCTACCACCACTACCGCCGGCTGATCGCGCTGCGGCACAGCGAACCGGCGGTCGTACACGGCGACTTCACGATGCTGCTGCCGGACGACGAGCGCGTCTACGCGTTCACCCGCGCGTACGGCGGCACGACCCTGCTGGTCGCCGGCAACTTCACCGGCGACACGGTCACCGCGGAGCTGCCGGCCGGCTGGGAGGGAGCCGAACTCGTCCTGGGCAACGGGCCGTCCGCCGCGGCGGTGACCGGCCGCCTCGCTCTCGCGCCGTGGGAGGCGGTGGTGCGCCGGCTGACCCGGTGACCGTCACGGGGCTCGTCACCGCCGCCGATCCCGCATCCCCCTCGCCCATCCGCGTCCCCGGCACCGATCCCGTATCTGCGAACCGACCCCGTACCCGCCACCGATCCCGGTCACATCCCGATGATCCCGGTGGCAGCGGGTACGCGGACGTCATGACCGCCTACGGATGCCATGTCTCATCAGCGGAGTGTGCCCGATGAGACTGACCCGCACCTCGGACCTGTGGTGGAAGAACGCCGTCGTGTACTGCCTGGACGTGGAGACGTACCAGGACAGCAACGGCGACGGCATCGGCGACTTCGCGGGCCTGACCCAGCGGATCGACCACCTCGTGCGCCTGGGCGTCACCTGCGTGTGGCTGATGCCCTTCTATCCGACCCGGGAGCGCGACGACGGCTACGACATCACCGACTTCTACGCCGTCGACCCGCGGCTCGGCACGCTCGGCGACTTCACCGAGTTCGTACGGACCGCCCGTGACCGGGGGATCCGGGTCATCGCCGACCTGGTGGTCAACCACACCTCCGACCACCACCCGTGGTTCCTGGACGCCCGCTCCAGCCGTACCTCCGCGCACCGCGACTGGTACGTCTGGTGCGACACACCGCCCGAGGACGGCCCCAAGGGCGTGGTCTTCCCCGACGCCGAACAGAGCGTGTGGGAGTACGACGAGGCCACCGACCAGTACTACCTGCACCGCTTCTACAAGCAGCAGCCCGACCTCGACATCGCCAACCCCGCGGTGCGCGACGAGATAGCCCGCATCATGGGCTTCTGGACGCAGCTCGGGCTGTCCGGCTTCCGCGTCGACGCGGTCCCGTTCCTGCTGGAGACGGCCGGCCAGGCCGACGCGGACCAACTGCCCGACCCGCATGAGTACCTCGCCGACCTGCGGGCCTTCCTCGGGCGCCGCTGTGGTGACGCGGTGCTGCTGGGCGAGGTCAATCTGCCTTACCCCGACACCGCGAAGTTCTTCGGCGACCCGGAATCCACCCGGGGCGACGAACTGACCATGTGCTTCGACTTCATCGGCATGCAGCGGATGTACCTGTCGATGGCCCGCGGCGAGGCCGCGCCGCTGGCCGCCGCCCTGCGGGACCGCCCCGCGGCGCCCCGCGACGCGCACTGGGCGACCTTCGTCCGCAACCACGACGAGCTGACGCTCGACAAGCTCGACGAGGACGAACGCGCCGAGGTGTTCGCGGCCTTCGGCCCCGACAAGGACATGCAGCTCTACGGGCGCGGTCTGCGCCGCCGGCTGCCGCCGATGGTCGACGGCGACCCGCGCCGGGTGGAGTTGGCCTACAGCCTGCTCTTCACCCTGCCCGGAACCCCCGTGCTCTTCTACGGCGAGGAGATCGGGATGGGCGAGAACCTCGCCGCCGAGGGCCGGCAGGCCGTGCGCACCCCGATGCAGTGGACGTCCGACAAGGGCGGCGGCTTCTCCACCGCGGACGCCGGCGCCCTGCCCAACCCGGTGGTGGCGGGCGCCTTCGGTCCGAAGCGGGTCAACGTGCACGACCAGGCGCACGACCCCGACTCGCGGCTCGGCCGGATGCGGACGATGGTCGAGCGCTACCGCGAGGCGCCCGAACTGGCCTGGGGCGCCTACGAGATCCTCGACGCCGGCGACCCCGGCGTGCTGGCCCACGTCAGCTCGGTACCGGAAGGAGCGGTGCTGGCGCTGCACAACTTCTCCGACCGGCCGGTTGCCGTGACCACGACGGTCCCGGGACTCAAGGGCGGCCGGCTGCTCACCGACCTCTTCACCCGCGCCGCCGTCAAGTCGGCCGCCGGCGGCCGTGTCGAGGTCGACCTGGAGCCGTACGGGTACCGCTGGCTGCGGGTGAACACACCCCTGGACGACCCGGACCGTACGACCGCGGTCTGAGGGGACACCGCAACGGGGGCGCGGCCGGGCCCCCGTTGCGGTGGGCGGCGGACCTTCCGGCCCACACACCCTGGGCGGGCCCACTGCCGTCGCCCGGCTCTCGGGAATCCCTACCCGGGCCACTCTCACCAGATGCGCGCCACGCACAGCGGTACAGCGTGGGGCTCCGGGCGGTTCGGTGGAGGGGGACGGGAGCGGCTGGGGGATCGGGGCCGCGCCGTAGACGCGGGGTGATCGGCCGGGTCAGTGGGCGAGGCGGTGGAGCCAGTCGTGGAGGAGGGCGGTCTCGGGTGGGCGCAAGGGGAGGGCGGCCTGGTCCGCGGTGGTGAGGGCCGCATCGAGGGCGAGGGCCCGGGAGGCGAGGTCGGGGTCCGCGGTCGGGGGCGGGGGCCGGTCGGTGGTGAGGGAGGCGATGAGGGTGTCGCGCATCCTTCCGGAGATCTCCGGGTCGCGGTCCTCGGCGGGCGTGCCGATGAGCGTCAGGGTGACGCCGGTGACCGCGGCCAGGGTGAGGCGCGCGGCGAGCGCGGGCGGGACCCGGAGGCGGCCCGCGGCGGCGGCGCGGTCGAGGAACTTGAGCAGGAGCTCGTTGGCCTCGTCGGCGGCGGACGGCCGCCGGCCCGGGCGGTCGGTGCCGAACATCAGCAGGTAGAACGCGGGGTGGCGCAGGCCGAAGTCGACATGGATCTCCCAGCCGCGGCGCATGTCGTCCACCGGGTCGTCGGTGTGCGCCAGCGTGTGCTTCTCGGCCAGGTAGATGTCGAAGGCGTGGATGGCCAGGGCCGCGAGGAGGCCGTCCTTGTCGCCGAAGAGCTGGTAGAGGGAGGCGGCGCGAATACCGGCCGCCGCGGCGACCGAACGGGTGGAGACCGCCTGGGCGCCCTCCCGTTCCAGGAGGTCGGCCGCCACCTCAAGGATCTGCTGCCGGGTGCGGGTCTTCGCGTCGTCCACGGTTGCAATGCTACGGCATTCGGCGTATCACTGATTCGTGCAGTGCTACGCGGATTGGCGTGGCAGCGATACATCGAGGGAGAAGCCAGTGAACCGTGTCGGATACGGCGCCATGCAGCTCGCCGGGCCGAACGTATGGGGACTGCCGGACGACCTCGAGTCGGCGCGGCGGGTGCTGCGCCTGGCGGTCGAGCTGGGAGTCACGTTCTTCGACACCGCGAACGCGTACGGGCCGCGTACGGTGAACCGCCTCATCGGGGAGGCGCTCCGGCCGTTCCCGGAGGGAGTGATCGTCGGCAACAAGGTGGGTGCCGGGCGCGGCCCGGGCGGGTCGTGGATCATCACCGACCGCCCGGACACGGTCCGCCGGCAGGTCCACGAGGCGCTGGCCGACCTGGGCACGGAGGCAAGCGAGTTGACGTACCTGCGGCTCGGAGGTGACTATCCGGGACCGCCGAGCGAGGTGCCGCTGGAGGACTCGCTCGGCGTGCTCGTCGAGCTGCGCGACCAGGGGCTGGTCCGCCGCATCGGCCTGTCCGGCGCGTCGCCGGAGATGCTGGCCCGCGCGCAGAAGATGGCGCCGATCAGCGCCGTGCAGAACCGCTTCAACCTGCTCGACCGCAGCGGCGTCCAGGTCCTCGCCGACTGCGAGGCGCAGGGGATCACGTTCGTCCCCTACTACCCGCTGGCCTCGGGACAGCTCAGCAGCTACGACGAGCTGACGGGCCCGGCGGAGCGGCTCGGTGTCACGCCGGCTCAGGTGGCGCTGGCATGGCTGCTGCGCCGCTCCCCCGCCGTGGTCGTCATCCCCGGCACGAAGAACCCCGATCACCTGCGCGCCAACGTCGCCGCGGCCGAGGTCGCCGAGAACCTGACCGACGCCGAGGTGGCCCGCCTGACCGGCCTGGTCGACGAATCGAAAGCCGCCCTCGGCCGCCCGCACCAGTCCACCCTCGACGCGCTCGGTTCCCTGACGGAGCGCGGACGCTGAGCCCCCGGCCGGCTGCGCGCCCGGCGGTCGGCCGTGGCAGTCCGTACGGGTCGCCGTGGTGCGGTTGTTCGGCGGGCTCGGGCCGAACACGGGCGAGGCGGCCGGTCCGGCTCAGGTCGACCCGCCGGCCTTCGACTGATGGGCCGCGGGCTGCTCGGCGGTCGGCAAGTGGTGAATGCCGGGTGCCGGCGGAGCGATGAGTTCGGGGGCGCCCGCGGGTCTACCGTCTGAAACAGGACAACCAACGCAGCGGGAGTACGGCATGGGCCTCATCCACATCGAGATGTTCGCGACCCTCGACCTTGTCGGGCAGGCGCCCGGCGGTCCCGAGGAGGACCCGGCGGGGTTCCCGTTCGGCGGCTGGCAGGCGCCGCTGATCGACGAGGTCGCCGGGGCGCAGGTCGGCGCCGCGTACGAGGGCACGGACGCGCTGCTGCTCGGCCGGCGGACGTACGACATCTTCGCCGCCTACTGGCCGCACCAGAAGGATGGCGCGGACGCCGGGATCGCCACGCTCTTCAACAGCGTCCCGAAGTACGTGGCCTCCCGCGGCGAGCCGGATCTCTCATGGGCCGGGTCCACGCTGCTCGGCCCGGATCTGGCCGCCGCGGTGCGCGAGATCCGCGACCGGCACGAGCACGTGAAGGTCGTCGGCAGCCTGGACTTCGTCCAGTCCCTGCTGCGCGAGAAGCTCTTCGACCGCCTCGACCTCTGGCTGCACCCGATCGTGCTCGGCGTCGGCAAGAAGGTCTTCGACGGCGGCGAGGTCCCCACGAACCTCACCCTCCTCGAACCACCCGCGGCCAGCCAGAAGGGCACCGTGTTCCTGCGCTACGGCCTCGCCGACGGCACCCCGGGCACGGGGGACATGACCGCACCCGATCGCGGCGTCGCGCCCGACGCCTGAGCCCGGCCCTCAGAGCGCCGGCTGTCAAGGGCGCCAGGAGTGGGCGTGGGTCCGTAAGTAAGCCGCCAGCTCGGGGGGTTGGAGGTCGAGCGCGGTCAGTGCCGGGGCGTGCAGCGGGACGCGGATGGGGGTGAAGTCGCCGAGATCGGGATCATCCAGCTCGGGGCCGCCGCGGCGGCTCACGTCCAGGTCCAGCACGTCGGCGCGGAAGTAGTGCTGGACGACGGTGACCCGCTCGCCCGGTTCGGTCAGAGTCAGGAACTCGGTGGCCGGGCCGATGGTGGCGCCGATCTCCTCCATGACCTCGCGGCGCAGGGCCGCTTCGAGGTCCGCGTCATCAGCTTCGACGCCCCCGCCGACGGTCGTGTAGAAGGAGGGGATACCCGGCCATCCCCGGCGCAGGAATATCAGGTGGTCGCCTTCGAGCAGAACCGCGCGAACGTTGCGTCGGACCTTCATGCCCGCCGACGATAGTGCGTCCGCGCTCCCCGCGAGAGTGAACGGCCGAGCCCTCGGTCACCAGGCGGTAGCCTCCCGTGCGCGATGGGTTGACGTGGACACGGCATGGATCAACACTCGGTTCGATCCAAGCGAGAGCGCTCTCAGAAAAGCACGGCGCAACGAGGCAGCCCCCCACCCTGGTGCGCGCGTACCTGTCTCCGCGCCGTGTCCGGCCTCACCACGATCCCGCGCACCCGTAGAAAGGTCAGGATCCGCCGTGAAACCCATGCCGTCGTCCGATGCCGCGCCCGACAGCCCCTTCCGCCCCGCCCACCGCCGCGGGCGCAGCCACCGTCACCATCCGGGCCACCGCCGCGCGCTGCGCGGGCCGCTCGCCATCGCCAGTGCCCTGCTGCTGCTGATCGTGGGCGCCTTGACCCTGGCGGTCTCCGGTGGCTCGGAGGCGGTGGCCGCGGCGGCGCCCCCCACCGGGTGGACCACCGTCTTCAGCGACGATTTCAACGGCGCCTCCGGCACCGGACTCAACCGCGCCAACTGGCTCTACGACCTAGGCACCGGCTACAACTATCCCGGCGCCGCCGGGAACTGGGGTACCGGCGAGCTCGAGACAGCCACCGACTCGACCACGAACGTCTATCAGGACGGCGCGGGGCACCTCGTGATCAAGCCCGTCAAGAACGCCGCAGGGCAGTGGACTTCGGGCCGGATCGAAACCCAGCGGACCGACTTCGCGGCACCGGCCGGCGGGCAGTTGCAGATCAGCGCGTCGCTCCAGCAGCCCAATCCCCAGCACGGACTGGGCTACTGGCCCGCCTTCTGGGCGATGGGCGCGGCGGCCCGACCGGTCGGGGCCACCAACTGGCCGGGCATCGGCGAGCTGGACATCATGGAGGACGTCAACGCGCTGAGCCAGCACTCCACCACCTTCCACTGCGGGGTCTGGGCCGGGGAGTGCCACGACCCGGACGGCATCAGCAGCGGCCTCCAGGCGTGCGCCGGCTGCCAGACCGGCTTCCACACGTACTCGGTGATCGTGGACCGCACCAACACGTCGGCGGAGCAGTTGCGGTTCTACCTCGACGGCAGCCTGACCTACTCCGTCAGCGAGAACCAGGTCTCGACCGCCACCTGGCAGGCCGCCGTCGACCACGGCTTCTTCGCCATCTTCGACGTGGCGATCGGCGGCTCGTACCCCAACAAGGTCTGTGGCTGCACCTCGCCCTCGGCCGACATCAGCTCCGGCGCGGGCATGAGCGTCGACTGGTTCGCGGTCTACCAGACGACCGGCGGCAGCGGCGGCACCACCACCGGCACCACCACGGGCGGCACGACCACCGGCGGAACCACGACCGGCACGACCACCGGGGGTACGACCACCGGCGGCACCACCACCGGGGGCACCACGGGCGGCACCACCACCTCCGACTTCACCGCGGGCGTCACCCGCGTCGACGCCACCCACGCGCGGATCAGCTTCACGCCGACCACCGCCGCGGCCTACGTCGATGTGCACTACCTGGTCAACGGCGCCAACCAGCAGAACTTCCGGATGGCCAACAACGGTGGTACGTGGACCCAGAGCGTCGGCTCCCTGACCGCCGGCTCGGTTCTCACCTATTGGTTCACCTACGAGAAGAACGGCCCCCAGTACGACTCCCCGCACTACACCTACACCCAGAGCTGACCCGACCCGACCTGACCTGGCCTGGCCTGGCCTGACCAGTGACCTGACCGGCCGGCTCCCCCCGACGCACGCGCGCCCGATCCGGACGAGCGGTCGGCGCCGGGGGGAGGACGGCGGCGGAGGGAGAACGTCGGTCAGGCCGGCTCGGTCAGGTGGTGGTGCACACCGTGCCGTTGAGGGTGAAGGCGGTCGGCGGCGGTGCGGCGCCGTCGTTGGCACCGGTGAATCCGATGGACGCTGAGTTGCCGCCGCCTGCGGCGAGGGTGGTGTTCCAGTCGACCGGGGTGGCCACGACCTGCTGGTCGTGTTGCACGATGGTCGAGTTCCAGAAGCCGCTGACGGTTTCGCCGGCGCTGGGGAAGGTGAAGGCGAGGGTCCAGCCGGTGATGGGGTTCGGGCCGGTGTTGGTGACTGTCACGGAGGCGTTGAAGCCGTTGCCCCAGCCGGCGGTGGTCCGGTAGGCGACCTGGCAGGTTGAGGCGGCGGGTGTGCCGGTGCGTACGGTGACCGGGTCGGAGGGCGCTGACAGCCGGCCGTTGGCGTCGCGGGCCAGCACGTTCCAGGTGGAGGTGGAGCCGGGGGTGAGGTTGTGGACGGTGGCGGAGGTGCCGGTGGTGTCGGTGAGCAGTTCGCTGGTGGTGCCGGCCTGCCGGTAGACCTCGTAGCGGGTGGCCGGGCCCCCGGTGGACGGGGTCCAGCTCACGGTGGCGGTGGTGTCGCCGGCCGCGGTCACCTTCGGGGCGCCGGGCGCGGACAGGGCCGATCCCGTTGCGGCCTTGGGGTGCAGGGTGAGGGTGGTCAGCGAGTAGGGCGGCAGGGTCTGGTCCGCGCTGTACGCCGGGGTGGCGGTGGTGATCGCGTCGGCCTGGTCGCGGTAGGTGGCCACGGTCATCGGCGCCGAGGTGTCGGGGGTGAAGCCGGCGTAGTGCAGTGTGACGGTCCGCGCGGCGGCGGGGTCCTTGTTGATCAGCAGGACGCTCAGATCACCGTTCGCGCGGTGCACGGCGTGGACGGCCACCGTGGCGCTGCTGCTGCCCGAGCCGGCCAGCACGTCGCCGGGGCGGCCGAGCTGGCTCAGCATCCTGATCGCGTGGTACGCCGGGAACGGCGTGTTCAGCGGCGGTTCGCACACCGAGCCGACACAGCCGGCGCTGGAGAGGATGCCCCAGTCGCCGTAGTCGGTGGCGCCGTCGGGCGAGGTGGAGATCTGCTGGGCGCCGTTGTGGGTGTCCCACCAGTCGACGGTGAACACCCCGTTCTGCAGGGCGGTGAGGTAGGCGTCGGCGCCGAAGAGGGCGTTGGGCTGGGTGTCCACGCCGGTGCCGCCGTTGACCTCGGTGAGGGCGACCGGGGTGTCACCGGCGCCGGCCGCGGCCAACTCGTCGTGGAGCTGGGCGAGTTCGCCGCTGAGCTGGTTGGGGGTGGCGAGCATGTGCGCGGTGTCCTGGCTGGTCGGGTACCAGTGCACGATCACGAAGTCGGCCCTGCCCGCGATCAGCGGGATCACGGTGTGGTTCCAGTCGGCGGTCTCGGCGCCCGCCATCACCCCGTCCGGCCAGTTGCCCGGCATGGTGAGGACGGCGCCGACCTTGACCGACGGGTCCACCGCCTTCATCGCCGACACGTACTGGAGCACGCTGGCCGCGTACGCGGCGGGTGAGGTGTCCGGGTGGTCGTCGTGCTCCCAGCCGGAGCCGTAGTGCCCGTTGCCGTAGAGCTCGTTGCCCACCTCCCAGTACTTCGCCCCGTACCCCTTGGTGATGTTGGCGTACCGCACCCAGTCCGCGGCCTCCTGCGGCGTGCCCGAGCCGTAGTTGGCGATGAGGATCGGCTGGGCCCCGATCGTGCGCACCGTGCCCATGAACGCGTCGAAGTCCGTGCCGGGCGCGACGTAGCCGCCCGGCGCGGAGTTGGTCTGCCAGTGGTAGATGTCGCCGTAGGAGCCGCCGGGATAACGCAGCATGCCGATATCGGCGGCCTTGAGCAGGTCCTGCACCTGGGGAACGTTCATCTGCGCGTCCCATACCGCGCTGTTCAGGCCGTACGCCGTACCCGGGATCGTGCCCAGGCCCTCGTTGGCGTTGACCGTCACATCGGCATCGGCGGCGGCCGCCGTGGTGGGGGCCGGGCTGGGGGACGGCCCCGCGGCCCGCGCGGACGTGCCACCGACCAGCAGGGCGCCCAGGACCGCGGCGGCCGAGGCGCCCGCGAGAAGACGCCGGCGCCGTCGTAAGGACCGGCCGCGCGAGGGGGCGGCGGAACCAGAGCCAGGGGAACCGGTGAGGCGTGGGGGGAGGAGGAGACGCACGGCGTTCTCACCTTCGAGCGGCGGGATGGGGGGAAGTGTCCGCGTACGCGCTGGGGCTCCATGGCTATGGGAGCGCTCCCACCATGCGGGCGACCGGCCGCACTGTCAATGCTCCGCACACGCCGCCGACGCGGCGGCCACGTCGGGCAGGTCGCGTCGGGCACGTCTCAGCGGCAAGGTCCAACCCACCTGGCCGGCCGACGGAGTGATCAAGCTCGCACCCGCCCCGCCCGCACGGACGCACCGTCCCTGGAAGACTCGGGCCATGAGCGTGGCCACCAGCGCGGCGGGCGCTGCCGCGGACGGCCGCGGCGAGGTCTTCGTCGGGCGCCGTCGCGAGTCCGACCAGCTCGCCGCCTGTGCGGCCAAGGTGCGCGACGGCGAGGCGTGGCTGGCCGTCGTCGAGGGCGAGGCCGGCATCGGCAAGACCGCTCTCGTACGCCAAGTGACAGCCCCGCTCGCGGACTTCACCGTCCTGTGGGCCACCGGCGACCCTTCGGAGACCGACCTTCCCGGCGGTGTCCTCGGCCAGTTGACGCGGCGCGTGGACCGCGATGTGCTGGCCGATTTCCCGCTGCTGGCACCGGTGAGCGCGGTCGGGGTGTCGCCGTACGCCATCGGCGGGCAGTTGCTGCTGCTGCTCGGCGCGCTCCAGGAGTCCCGGGGCCCGGTCGCGATCGTCGTGGATGACGTGCACTGGGCCGATCCGCTCTCCCTCCAGGTGCTGGGATTCGTGCTGCGCCGGCTGTGGGCGGACCGGGTGCTGACCGTACTGCTGGCGAGGTCGGACGCGGAGCGCACCGCCGAGACCCTCGACCGGCTGGTCCGGTCCCTGGACCGGGCGATGCGGGTGGAGGTCGGCGGACTCGACGCGGCCGACGTGGAGTCGATGGTCCGGCGGCTGCTCGACGCGCCTGCGGCGCCCGGCCTGGTCCGGCGCCTGCACGACTACACCAAGGGCCATCCCCTCTATCTCCGTACGGTCCTGGCGGAGGTGCCGGCCCACACGCTGCGGGACGAGGCGGCCGAGCGGTGGCCGGTCCCCCGCACGCTCCGGGTGGGGATCAGGACGCTGCTCGACCGGCTCCCGCCCGATTCCGTCGCCCTCCTGGAGGCGATGGCGGTGCTGGACGCCCGGCTTCCCCTGACGACCGTCGCGCGGGTCGCCGCGCTCCCGGACCCGGCCCGGGCCCTCGGACCGGCGCTGGCCGCCGGGCTGGCGCAGTGGTGGCCGACCGAATCCCAGAGCCCCGTCGCCATGCCGCACGCCCTGCAACGGGACGCGGTCTACGAGGCGATCGACCCCGTACACCGCCGCACCCTCCACGCCGCCGCCGCCGAGGTGGCCGGGACGGCCGCGGCCTGGGCGCACCGGGTCGCCGCGGCCACGTCCGCCGATCCGGGCCTGGCCGCCGAACTGGAGCGGTCCGCGCGGGCCGAGGCGGTCATCGGCCGCAACGCCCTGGCGGCCACGCGGCTGCTGTGGGCCTCGTCGCTGTCCGACGAGCGCGCGGACCGCGAACGGCGCCTGATGACGGCCTGCGCCCAGTCGCTGCTCACTCTTCAGCCGGTGGCGGCCGCGAAGCTCAGGACGCAGGTCGAGGAGTGCGCGCCCGGCACCCTGCGCGCTTGCGTCCTCGGCGTCATGGACCTGCTCGACGGCCGGTTCGCCGCGGCCGAGGAGCGGCTCACCGAGGCCTGGCACCAGGCGCTCGCCGACCCGGACGCGAGCTGGGTCGCGCTCCTGGCCGGTACGTTTCTGACCGTCATCACCATCCGGCACTGCCGCGGCGCCGAGACGGTGGACATCGCCGGCAAGACGCTGGCCATCGGCGACCTCGATCCCGCCACGTCCGACTTCACCCGCGCGGTGCTGGCCACCGGCCGGATGTGGGACCAGGGGCCCCGCGCCGCGCTGCTCGACGTGGCGCACCTGCCGGCCGAGGCCGCCGAGGCGGCCGACCACCAGCTCTCGACGCTGGCCACGCGCGGAGTCATGCACCTGTTCCTGGGCCGGCTCCCGGCGGCGCGCGCCGACCTGGCCACGGTGGCGCACCGTGACCAGCAGGGCGCCGGGTCGAAACTCAGCCATCTGTCCCTGTCGCTGCTGGCGATCACGGAGTATCTGGCGGGCGACTGGAACGCCGGCGAGTCCGCGACGGACCGGGCACTGGCGATCGCCGCGATCCAGGACCATGTGCTCGGGGACGCGGCCACCTGGTTCGCGGCCGTGTGCGTCGAGGCCGGCCGTGGACAGTGGGACGCCGCCCAGGGCCATGTCGACGCACTGACCCGGATCACCGAGGCGCTGGGGTCGCCGCCGGCGGAGACCGTCTACGCCGGGCTCGCCCGGGCGGTGCTGGCCCAGGCCCGGGCCGACCACGCCGCCGTGCTGAGGTCGCTCGAGCCGCTGACCGAGCGCGTGGCCCACCGCGACGGCCCGCGGATCCGCCCGCGGTTCAAGCCGTTCTGGCTGTGGCAGCAGTCGCTGCTGGTCGAAGCGCTCACCGGGACAGGGCAGTTGGCCGCCGCCGCCGGCGCGCTCGATGATTTCCGGCAGGGCTACGACGGGACGGGTTACCTGGGGGTGGTGCTGGCCCGGCTCAGCGGCCAACTGGCCGAGGCCCAGGGCCGGCCGCGCGACGCGCTGGCGATCTACGCGCGAGCCGTCGCGGAGACGGCGGACGAGGGCGGTGCGACGGCTCCGCTGTTCCGCGCGATGCTGGAACACAGCTACGGCAGGCTCCTCGTGGCGACCAACTCAGGCTCCCGGCGCGAGGCGGCGCGGTGGTTCAAATCGGCCCACGACCGGTTCGGCGCGCTGCGGGCGACGCCGTTTCTGGAGCGCTGCGACGCGGATCTGGCGGCGATCGGGCTCACCGCCCCGGCGCGGACCGGCAGCCGCGTACTCGCCCTCACCGAGCGGGAGTTGTCGGTGGCGTACCTCATCGCCGGGGGCCGGACGAACCAGGAGGCGGCGGCGGAGCTGTACGTCAGCCAGAAGACCGTGGAATACCACTTGTCGAACATCTACCCGAAGCTGGGCATAGCGTCCCGCCGCCAGTTGGGGGACGCGCTGCGGGCTCAGCGGCCGGAGCCGCGCCGACCGGCGGACTAGCCGGCAACCAGCCGGTTGGCCGGCCGGCGGACTAGGGATCGTCCCCAGGGTCCCCCAGGCGTCCAGGTGTTTACCTGGGCGGGATGGCCGCAAACGCGCCGGCCGGCACCCGTACCCGCCGGGTCCCGCTCACCGGTCGACACGAAGAGCTGCGGGTCCTGACCGACGTGGTGGCGGGCGTCCGCGACGGCATGAGTTCGGCGCTGGTGCTCGGCGGCGAGGCCGGCATCGGCAAGACCAGGCTGCTCGACCACCTCGCCGAGGCGTCGAAGGACCTGCGCGTCGTCCGCGCCGCCGGGGCCGAGTCCGAGGCGCGGCTGGGCTTCGCCGCCCTGCACCGCCTACTGCGGCCGTTCCTCGGCGGCCTCGACGCGCTGCCGGCTCCGCAACGCGCGGCCCTCGCCTCGGCGTTCGGGCTGCTCGCCGCACCGCGGGCCGACCGCTACCTCGTCGGCATGGCGGCCCTGACGCTGCTGTCCGACGCGACCGCGGCGCACCCGCTGCTGTGTCTGGTCGACGATGTGCAGTGGCTCGACCGCGAGTCCCGCGACGCGCTGGCCTTCGTCGGCCGCCGGCTGGGCGCCGAGGCGGTCGGCCTCGTCGTCGCCGGCCGGGACAGGCTCCCGGCCTCCGCTGCGTTCGAAGGGTTCGCCACGCTGCCGGTCCGCGGCCTGACCGACGCCGACGCGCACGAGCTGCTGGGACGGAACGTGCCGGGACGGCTGGATCCGGCGGTGGCCGCGCGGATCGTCGCCGAGACCGGCGGGAATCCCCTGGCGCTGATCGAGACCGCCGACGCGCTCAGCCCGGCCCATCTGGCGGGGACGGCCCCGCTGCTCGAGCCGCTGCCGGTCGGGGCCCGGCTGGAGAACCACTTCGGGAAGCTGGTCCGGGACCTCCCCGCGGAGACCAGGGCCTTCCTGGTGCTGCTGTCGGCGGCGCCGCCGGACGACGCGCCGCTCCTGTGGCGCGCCGCCGGGGAACTCGGCGTCCCCGCCAAGGCCGCTGACGCGGCGATATCGGCGGGCGTGCTCACCCGCGGCCGCCTCGCCGGGTTCCGGCATCCGCTGATCCGGTCGGCCGTCTACGGCGGCGCCGATCCCGCCGAGCGCCGCCGCGTCCACGCCGCGCTCGCCGCGGTCAGCGATCCGGTCCGCAGCCCCGAACGCCGGGCGTGGCACCGCGGCGAGGCGACGATCGGGCTGGACGACGAGGTGGCCGGCGAACTCGACCGGGCGTCCGAACTGGCCAGGGCCCGGGGCGGCTACGCGGAGCAGGCCGCCTTTCTGGCGCGGGCGGCGGAGCTGTCGGGCACCGACCGGGCGGTCCGGCTGGTCGAAGCCGCGCGGGCGCACCTCGTCCTCGGGGACCCGGCCACCGCGCGGGCCATGCTGGAGCGGGCCGAGCCGCTGCTGGTCTCCGGCGACCCGGTCCGCCGGGCCCGGGCGGCGCACACCAGGGCGACGACCGACATCTACTTCGAGCGGATCGGCGGCGTCCTGTCGCGGCTGCTGGCCGCGGCCGGCACGGTCTCGGCCACGGACCCGGCGCTGACCCGGTCGATGCTCATGGAGGGGCTGCTGGCGACGTTGTGCGGCGACCACGCCACGGAGCCGCGCGCGGAGTTCGCGGCGGCGGTGCTGGCGCTGCCGACCCCGAGGCCGACCACGGAGCCGACCCCGGGGCGGGACATGGGGCGGGACATCGGGCCGGCGATGGGACCGGCTCGGCCGACCAGCGTCGATCTCCTCCTGCGCGGCTTCGCCCTGCGGGTGAGCAGCGGCTACCCGGCGGCGGTGCCGGTGCTCCGGGCGGCGCTCGCCGCCATGGGCCGCGACCGCGAGGTGATCGAGCACGGCGTACGCCCCGCGACCCTCGCGCTCTACGCGGCCGAGGAGGTCTGGGACGACGCCGGCGGCGACGAGGCCGCCAGGCTCGTCGAGGCGCACGAACGCCGGATCGGCGCCTTGGGGGCGCTGCGGTCCACGCTGGTGGTCCGGTCCACCTGGGAGCTGCGGGCCGGCCGGTTCGCCGCGGCCACGGCCTGTCTGGACGAGGCGGAGGACCTCGCGGCCGTGGTCGGACAGCCGTCGCCCGGCCTGGCCTTCCGGGTCGAGATGCTGGCGTGGAGCGGCCAGGAGGAACGCGCCAGGGCGGCGGCGGACGTACTGCTCCGCGACCTGGCGACGCGCCACGGCCACGGTGGCCTGGGCGACTGGGCCCGGAACTGCCTGGCCGTGCTGGACCTCGCCCTCGGGCGCTACGCCGAGGCCGCGGCCCACGCGCGGGTGGCCTTCGCCCACGACAGCGCCGGAGCCGTGCCCCGCGTCCTGCCGGACCTGGTCGAAGCCTCGGTGCGCTGCGGCGACCACCGGACGGCGAAGGAGGCGCTGCGACGGCTTGAGGAGCGCGCGCCGCTGGCCGGTACGCCGTGGGCGCTGGGGCTGCTGGCCCGCTGCCGGGCGCTGATGGCCGACGACGACCAGGCCGAGGCGTTCTTCGCGGAGTCCGCGACCCTGCTCGGCCGCACACGGGTGCGAACGGATCTGGCGCGGACCCGGCTGCTCTACGGCGAGTGGCTGCGCCGGCGCCGGCGCCGCGCTGACGCCCGGGTCGAACTGCGCACCGCGCACGAGATGTTCGCGGGGATGGGCGCGGCCGCCTTCGCCGACCGCGCCCGGGTCGAGCTGCTTGCCACCGGCGAGCGCGCCCGGAAGCGGACCGTACGCACCGAGCACGATCTGACCCCGCAGGAGCGGCGGATCGCCGGACTGGCCGTGAGCGGGTCGACCAACGCCGAGATCGCGGCCCGGCTGTTCATCACCCGGTCGACCGTCGAATATCACCTCAACAAGGTGTTCAGGAAGCTGGACATCACCTCTCGGCGGCAGTTGCGCTCCGTGCTGGACGACGAGGGGTGAGTTTTCGCGGGGCGCCGGGACCGGTTCAGCGGCGGCCGAGGAAGTCGAGCAGCAGGGCGGTCAGTTCGTCGGGGTGCTCCTCGTAGATCCAGTGGCCGGAGTCGGGGATGACGACGCCGGTCACGTCCGAGGCGTACCGCTCGGCCTGGTCGCCCTCGGACGCGCCGAGGCTGCCCGAGGCGCCGATGGCGAGGACCGGCATCCGCAGCGGGGTGCGCTGGAAGCGGGCGTCGTCGCGGATGTCCTGGGGGAACACGCGGAACCAGGCCAGGCTCGCCGCCAGATGGGCGGGGTCGCGCAGGTAGTGGGCGAACACCCGGATGTCGGCCGCGCTCACCGCGCCCTTGACGCCCTCGAACCCGCCGATGAAGCCGGCGGTCCAGGCGACCTCGCGACCCTTGATCATGTTCTCCGGCAGGCCGGAGGTCAGGTTGAAGAACCCGAAGTTCCAGACGCCGGGTCCCTTGGCGGTCAGCGAGGGGATCGTGTAGATGCTCGGGTCCGGGATGGGCGCCTCGCTCAGGACGAGCTTGGTGACGGTGGCCGGGTACTGGGCGGCGTACGAGTAGGCGACCATCGTGCCGATGTCGTGGCCGACGATCCGTACGTCCCGGTCCTTGCCGATGGACGCGAGCAGCGCGTGCAACTCGGTGGCCATCGTCTTCTTGTCGTAGCCGGCGGGCGGGGCGTCGCTCTGTCCGGCGCCGGGCAGATCGGGGGCGATGACCGTGTAATGCCGGGCGAGCGCGGGCATGATGCCGTGCCACTCGTACCATGTCTGCGGGTAGCCGTGGATGAGCAGCAGCGTCGGTCCGTGGCCGCCGATGACGTAGTGCAGGCCGATGCCGGCGACGCGGGCTTTGTGCTCGCGGAAACCGGCGGGGAGCTGCTCGCCGGCGGAGGAGGCCGAGGCGGGGGAGGCGGTCGCGGCAGAGGGCGCGGGGGGCGCGGCGGCGGTGATCGTGGTCGCGCCCGCGACGACGGCGACGGCGAGGGCGGCGCCGAGTAGCTTGCGGTTGCGGGGCGGACGGGGGTTCGCGGGCCGGCGGTCTCCGCGGAGGCGGGGCTGACGGTTTCCGGGCCGGCGGTCTCCGGGCAGGGGAAAGCTCACTCGGTGCTCCAGGATCGGTGGGGGGTGACGGACGGTCGGCGGGGCGGACGGCGCCTCGCCGCGACGATCAGAGGGCGTCGGTCATGCCGCCGTCGATGACGAAGTCGGCGCCGGTGATGTTGCCCGAACGCCGGCCGGCCAGGAACACGACCAGGTCGGCCACTTCGGCGGGCAGGGTGAAGCGCCCGGTGACCGCCGCGGCCGCGGCCTGGTCGGCGACGGCGCTCGGGTCGAGGCCCAGGCCGGCCCCCACGGTCGCCGCGACCCCGCCCGCGCCCTTCCACAGCGAGGTCTCTACGGGGCCGGGGCTGACCGAGTTGACGCGTACGCCCTGCGGGCCCACCTGCTTGGACAGCGCTTTGCAGAAGTTGGACAGGGCCGCCTTCGCGGCGCCGTAGTCGATGACCAGCGGGTCGGGAAGCCGGGCGTTGACGGAGGAGACGGTGACGATACGGCCGTCGCCCGTGGCGATCAGGTGCGGCAGGGCGCTGCGGGTGGCCCGGACGGCGGCCATGAGGTTGATGGTCAGCGTCCACTCCCAGTCCGCGTCGGTCGTGGCCAGGAAGCCGTCGACCCGCGGCCGTACCGCGCCGACGTTGTTCACCAGGACGTCGAGCCCGCCGTGCAGGTCGGCCGCCGCGGCGACGAGCGTGCCCGGGCCGTCGGTGGTGGCCAGGTCGACCTCCACGACGGTCAGTGCCGCGCCCCGCTCGACCAGGTCGTCGAGTGCCTCCGTACGCTTCGTCGTCCCGGCGACGACGCGGGCGCCCGCCGCCAGCAGGCCCTCGGTGACCGCCAGGCCGATGCCCCGGCCGGCGCCGGTGACCACGGCGCGCTGACCGGCCAGGCCGTGATCGTCGGCGGGCGCGGTCACTTGGCCGTCTCCAGGCTCTGCCGCCGCAGCCAGCCGAGTGCCGCGTCGGCGACCTCGCGCCAGCCGCCGTCGATCGTCAGCGAGTGCCCGCGGTCCGGGAAGGTCATGAACTCGGTGACGGCCCCGGAGTGCCGGTACTGCGCCAGCGTGGCGCGGGTGACGCTCTCGGGGACGGTGTGGTCCTTGCCGCCGGACATCAGCAGCAGCGGCCCGCGCCCCGGGTTGGCGGTGTCGACCTTCGCCGGCGAGTGCGGGTTGAAGTTGGCGGCGGCGGCCTCGAACAGCGGCTTGCCCGGCGCGGGGATGGTCCACCGCTCGTACAGCGCGTCGGACTCCTGCTCGGTCAGCGCGTTGCCGAACGCGAAGCGGAACTGCTCGGCGGTCAGGGACACGGCGCGGTGCCGGTTCGCCGGGTTCTTGAACACCGGCAGCGTCGAGCGGAGGGCGGAAAGCGGCAGCGGCAGGACCCCCTTGATCTGGGCCGCGTCGATCGCCACGGCGGCCGCGGCCAGGTCCTGGCCGAGCAGCTTCTGGGCGATCATGCCGCCGAAGGAGTGCCCGATGAGGATCGGCAGCGTGTCCATGCCGCGGATGATCGCCGCGTAGTGGTCGACGACGTCGTCGATGCCGTGGTCGGCGATGCTCTCCGGGTTCTGCCGCGCCTCGTCGACGGTGTCGGGATCGCCGGGCCAGCCGGGGGCGGAGGGTTCATAGCCTTCGCCGCGGAAGAGGTCGATCCACGGCTGCCAGGACGCGCTGTGCAGCCAGAGGCCGTGGACGAAGAGGACGGGGGTCGGGCTGGTCATGGGGGCCTTTCGGGGCGGGGGAATCGGGGGTACGGGTTCGGTCGGGGTGAGGGCGAGGCGGCTCGGGTCGGGGCGGGTCAGCTCGGGTCGGTGGGTCGCACCAGCAGGACACCACCCGGCCGGGCCCGTTCGAACCGTGGAAACACCCCAGTCATCGCGCCCCCCGCTCGCCCGCCGCCGCTGGGGACCGGCCGACCGGGCCCGCGCCGCACCCCCAGCCGACCCCCACGGCCGCCCCCACCTGGTGGGCTCGGCGCGGCCCTGGTGTCTTTCTGGCCGTCGGTCATGGGACAGGTCGTCGCACGCGGGTGTTCACGTGGCGTTGACAGGGTGGCCGGGCGGTCTCACCACGGGCGTACCGGTCCGGCCGGGCGTGCCGTAGAAGCCCCGCGCGGGCGCGTCCGCTGCCCGGGATGCCCGCGTTCGGACGTCAGTTCGGACGTCAGGAGATGAGGAGCCGCCGTGCCCAACGTCGACCGCCGGAGGTTCCTCCAGCTCGCCGGAGCCACCGCCACCGCGTCCGTACTGAGCGGCGGCATCGCCAAAGCCGCCGCGATCCCGGCCGCCACCGGGACCGGCACCCTTCAGGACGTCGAGCACGTCGTCGTCCTGATGCAGGAGAACCGCTCCTTCGACCACTACTTCGGCACCCTGCGCGGCGTCCGCGGCTTCGGCGACCCGCGTCCCGCCACCCTCCCCAGCGGCAAATCCGTCTTCCACCAGGCGAACGCCGCCGGGCACGAGACGCCGCCCTTCCGGCCGACCGCCGACAACCTGGGCATGCGGTTCATCCAGGACCTCGACCACAGTTGGTCCGGCACCCACCAGGCGTGGAACGGCGGCAACTACGACCGCTGGATCCCCGCCAAGACCACCACCACGATGGCGTACCTCACCCGCGCGGACATCCCCTTCCACTACGCCCTCGCCGACGCGTTCACCATCTGCGACGCGTACCACTGCTCGATGCTCAGCTCCACCGATCCCAACCGCTACTACCTGTACACCGGCTTCACCGGCAACGACGGCAAGGCCGGCGGCCCGGTGCTGGGCAACGAGGAGGCCGGCTACGGCTGGACCACCTTCCCGGAGATCCTGGAGAAGGCGGGCGTCTCCTGGAAGGTCTACCAGGACACCGGCACCGGCCTCGACGCCGCCGGGAGTTGGGGCTGGACCAGCGACGCCTTCATCGGCAACTACGGCGACAACTCGCTGCTCTACTTCAACCAGTACCGCAGCGCCCAGCCCGGCAGCCCGCTCTACGACAAGGCCCGCACCGGCACCCACGCCAAGAGCGGCGACGGCTACTTCGACCAGCTCAAGGCCGACGTGCTGGCCGGGAAGCTGCCCCAGGTCTCCTGGATCGCCGCCCCCGAGGCCTTCTGCGAACATCCCAACTGGCCCGCCAACTACGGCGCCTGGTACGTCTCCCAGGTGCTCGACGCGCTGACCGCCGACCCCGACGTGTGGAGCCGTACCGCCGTCTTCCTCACCTACGACGAGAACGACGGCTTCTTCGACCACGTGGTGCCGCCCTTCCCGCCCGCCTCCGCCGCCCGCGGCCTGTCCACCGCCGACGTCACCCAGGACCTCTACACCGGCGGCCTGTCCGGATACGCCGCCGGACCGTACGGGCTCGGGCCGCGCGTACCGATGCTGGTCATCTCGCCCTGGAGCACCGGCGGCTGGGTGTGCTCCCAGACCTTCGACCACACCTCGATCGTGCAGTTCATCGAGAAGCGCTTCGGTGTGCGCAACCCGAACGTCTCGCCCTGGCGGCGCGCGGTCTGCGGCGACCTCACCGCCGCCTTCGACTTCACCCGGGGCAACACCGCCGCGCCCACGCTCCCCGGCACCGCCGGCTACGCCCCGCCGAACCACACCAACCCCGGCGACTACGTCCCCACCCCGCCGGCCGCCGGCGCGGTGCCCAAGCAGGAGCCAGGCCTGCGCAACGCCCGCGCCCTCCCCTACAACCTGGCCGCCGACACCAAGCCGGTCAGCGGGCGGACGCAGTTCACCTTCAGCAACCTCGGCGCGGCCGGCGCGGCCTTCCTCGTCACCTCCGCGGTGCGCACGGACGGCCCCTGGCCCTACACGGTCGAAGCGGGCAAGACCCTCACCGACACCTGGGCGCTGCCCGCCGCCGCCGCCCGCTACGACTTCTCGGTCGCCGGGCCGAACGGCTTCCTGCGCCGCGTCGCCGGCACGGCGGGCTCGGTCGGCCCCGAGGTGACCGCCCGGCACGACGCCGTCACCGGCCACGTCACCCTGGTGTTCGGCAACCCCGGCACCGGTTCGGTCACCTTCACCGCCGCCGACGCCTACGCGCCCACCCAGCACTACACGTACACCGTCAAGGCGGGCGGCTCGCAGAGCGTCCCCGGCTGGGGCGTGGCGGCCGGCAACCGCTGGTACGACATCACGGTCACCTCCAGCGCCGACCCCGCATACGTGCGGCGCTTCGCCGGGCATGTGGAGACCGGCGCCGCGAGCACCAGCGACCCGGCCACCGCTACCACCTGACGGGCTGTCCGCTGCCGCTGCCGGCGTTCAGCATTCGGTGCTCAGCGCCAGGCACTGGAGCCGGCCGTGTGCGGGGTGAGGCCCCCGGAGTAGGCGGCGCACAGGCCGCGCCAGCGGGCCGCCTGCTCGGGGGTGGCCCGTCCCCGGAGGTGGGCGAGCTTGAGCAGACTGGCCTCGGCCGCGCTGCCGAGGGCCTGGGCCTCGGCGAAATAGTGCTCGTCCAGCAGGGCCTGGAGCTCGGCGTCGTCGAGGACCGGGTCGACGCGGGCCGCGAGTTGAGCCATCGTCCGATAGGAGCCCTGGAGCAGGAACGGCGGCTCCACGCGGTCGGCCTCCTCCTGCCCGGCCGAGGCCACATAGCAGCGGTTGACGGCCAGTACGGTGCGCTGGATGGTACGCAGTGCGGCCAGGGTGGCCACGATCCGCGCCAGATCCCCGACCGGGCGGGCGAGTTGGTCGGCGCGGGCGGCGGGGTCGCCGTCGGCCAGCGCGACCAGCAGCCGCAACTCGGCCGGATCGCACCCCGCCAGCGGAGCCAGCACCGGATTGGCGGCGAGCGCGTTCTCCAGGAAGGAGAGCGCGAAGAGGTCCTGGCGCGCGGCCGTCACCTCGCCCAGGTTCCACAGGTCGGCGCGGTTGGCGAGCATGTCGGGGACCTGGAAGCGCCGCCCGCTCGCGGCGTAGGGGTTTCCGGCCAGGCAGACGGCGAAGCGGCGGCCGCGTAGGTCGAAGCTGCGCGGCCGGCCGTCGCTGACCGCCTCGATCCGGCGCTGGGCGTCGCACAGCGGGATGAACTTCTCCAGCAGTCCGGCCGAGACGTGCTGGATGTCGTCCAGATGCAGCAGGACGTTGCTGCCGGCCTCCAGGGCGAAGACGATCTTCTCGACCTCGGCCCGGGCGGCGGCGTCCGGGGCCCGGTCGGGGTCGAGTGAGGTGGTGCCGGCGCCGAGGGCGGGGCCGTCGACCCGGACCATGAGCAGACCGAGGCGGTCGGCGACGTATTCGAGCAGCGTGGTCTTGCCGTATCCGGGTGGCGAGAGGAGCAGCAGCAGGCCGCTTCGGTCGGCGGTGCCGCCGGGCGTGCCGAGCTGCTTGGCCAGGTTGTCGCCGATGACCGGGAGGTAGACCTCGTCGATCAACTGGTTGCGGACGAAGCCGGCCAGCGGGCGGGGGCGGTAGGAGTCCAGGCGCAGCCGGGCGCGTTCGGCGGTCAGCACGTCCGTCCGCCGCCGCTGGAAGGCGCGGAAGGCCGGGGCCCGCTTCTCCCTGAAGTCCCTTGCCCGCTGCGGAAGTCGGTCGACGCGGACGGTGAGCCGGCCGGCGCGCACCCGGGGGTGGGTGCCGAGCAGGCCCTCGACGGTCTCGCTGAGCGGCGCCGCGATGTCGTAGCGGGGCAGGGCGGGGGCGCAGAGCTGGCTGACGGCTTCGGGCAGGCCCTCGTCCGCGCCGACCGAGGCCGCGTACGAGCCCAGCCAGGCGGTGGCGAGCTGGTGGCGGGCGGGCAGGTCGTCGGCGAGAGCGGCGAGGTCGGCGGCGAGCCGGGCGGCGGCGGAGGTGCGCCGGAAGGCGTCGAGCAGGCTTCGGGAGGCGGCGCTGGTGGCGAAGCCCTCGTCGGGGTGGGCGAGCTCCTCGACCAGGTATGCGCCGGCCGGCGGGGTCGCGGGCAGGCCGTTGGCGTGGGTGAACTCGGCGACGGCGGCGGACAGTTCGGCGGCGAGGGCGGTCAGGGCGGTGAGCGGTCCGGGGGCGGACGGTTCGGGGGTGGATGGTGCTGGGGTGGGCTGGTCGGTCGGCTCGGCGGCTGGACCGGCAGCCGGGGCGAAGGCCCCGCGGGCCAGGGTGAGGGAGCCGGCCCGGCGTTGCCAGGCGGCGCGCCGGCCCTCACCCGCCCCGTACGCCCAGAAGAGCTGCGCCGCCGCCCGTACCTCGGCGGGGTGCGCCAACAGGCCCGCGCCGGCCCGCAGTCGGAGCAGCGCGTCGAGGATGAGGGCCGCGTCGTGATCGTGGACGCCCCGCTCGTACCCCTCGTCGTACGCCCGCTCCGCCAGCCGGCGGACCTGGACCAGCGGCGGCTCGCCGGTGGCCGTCGCCAGCAGGCCGCCGGCCAGGTACTCCGCGCGGTAGAGCGCGGGAGACTCGCTGATCAGCGGCTGGTGCCAGAATTCGCGGCCGGCCAGCAGCTCGGGGACGCGGGCGGCGCGCCGGTAGGCCGTCCCGGTGATCGAGAAGACCAGTTCGTCGCCGTCCGGCTGGAGGGTGAGCTCGACCGGTTCGCGGCGGACGGCGAAGCGGTGGCGGCCGAAGCGGACGGTCGCGCCGCCGTCGGAGGAGAGGTCCGCCCGGTCGCGCAGGACACGTAGGGCCGTCCGTCCGGCGCCTGCCAGGCTGTCGGTAAGCTCCTGGGCCCGTACCTGGTCGTCCAGCGTGCGCAACTCGGCGGCGGCGGACCGGACCCGCAGCGCCATGGGATCGGTGGCCAGCGCGGCGTTGACGTCCTCCGCCGAGCCGAGGCCGGAGAGCCGGCGACGCAGCGCCTCCAGTGCGCGCAGCGCGGCGGCGGCGAGGCGGTCGGCCCGGGCGGCGGACTCGTCCAGCAACGCCTGCCTGCGGACGGCGAAGGCCTGTCGCACCTCCTCGCGGCGTACGGCCAGGTCGGCGGCGAGGTCCTCGGCCTCGGCGAAGCGGGCCTCCAGGCCGTCGAACCGCAGCAGCAGCCCGGCCAGTTGGTCATCACAGCCGGCCGGGCTGTCGGCGGCGGCCAGGGCGGCGGTCGTCGCCTGCGCCAGGAGCGCGGACTCGGCGGCGTGGGCGGCGCGGTGCTCACTGTCGAGCAGGGCGCGGCGGCGGGTCTCCAGGACGGCGCGGGCCCGGTTGGCGGCGGCCAGCACCTCGCCGATGGCGAGCAGCACCGCGGTGCCCGCGCTCGGATCGGCGGTCACGGCGCCGGTGACGAGGTCGGTGACCAGGGCCAGGGAGTCGGCCTGCCCGGCGAGGCGGTCGGCCAGCCGGGCGGCTTCGGCGGCGGTGGCGGTCTCGGCGGCCGCGTCGGCCGCCGAACGGGCGGCGGCCAGCGGCGCGGCGAAGGCGTCGGGACCGGCGAAGTACGCGAAGGCCCGCTCGGTGGCCGCCGCCAGCTCGGCGGACAGCCCCGCCTCGACGGAGTCGAGGGCGGCGAGGTCGAGGCGGGGCAGCTCGCGCAGCAGGCGAGTGCGGCCCTGCGCGCGGCGCAGGTCGGCCAGCAGGGCGGTCCAGGTGTCGGCGTCGGTGGGGGGCTCGCCGTGCGACCGGCGGATCAGCGCGGCGGCCTCCGCCGCCGTCCGGCTGAGCGCCTCGGCGGCGCGGGCCGCGAGGAGGTCCATCCGGGCCTGTTCGGCGGCGAGTTGTTCCGCCGCGGCGCGCAGCTCGGTGAGCGGTTCGAGCAGGCCGGCCTCGTCGAGCCAGTAGTGGCGGTCGCCGAGTTTGGCGCAGCCGTCCAGGATCAGGGTGGGCAGGGCGGCTGTGAGGTTCGGGCCGGCGGCCGGGTCGGCAGCCGGGTTCCCTAGGGAGGTCGCCGCCGGGTCGGGGGTCGCGTCCTGACGACCGGCCGACGGGCCCGAACTCCCCGGCGGACGCGCGGCCGAGGCGTCCGATCGGGCCGAACTCCCGTGCGGGCCGCCGTCCGGGAAGGCCCGAGCGGCCGAACCCGCCTCGCCACTGGCCGTGTTCGTAGTGTGCGCCGTGCTCGCCGCGCCCGCCGCCTTCGCCGTACGGACGAGGTCGAGGCAGTCGGCGATGCCGCGTACCAGGTCGGCGTTGCCGATCCGGGCCAGCGGACCGTCACCGACCGGCTGGGCGGCGGCGTACTCGGCGGACAGGAACGGGGTACGCCAGAGCTGGAGTTCATGGGTGCGGACGGGTTCGCGGTCCGGCTTCAGCAGGGTCAGCGTGCCGTCGGGCAGTACGGCGTAGCCCGCGCCGTGCAGCGCGGCGCCGGCCTCGCGGCGGACGGTGTTCCAGGGCAGCAGCAGGGCTTGGGCGCGGCCGGGGCGGCGCAGGACGTAGAGCAGGTCCTCGCCGTTGGGGGAGGCGAGCACCGCGTCGAAGCGCAGTTCGTCCGCCGGGCCCGTCGGGTACGGCGCTGTCGAGGAGGCCGGGCCCGCGGCGGGCGCCGCCGCTCCCGCCGTATGGTCCGGGCCGACCTCGTCCAGGTGGAACGTCCGGTGGCCGCCGGCCGCCAGCTCGTAGCCGCCGGGGAAGATCAGCCCCTGTTCGGCCGGCAGCAGCCTGGCTCCGCGCCCGAGCGAGTCGTGGCGGCGGACGGTTCCGGTGCGGAGGTTGACGACCAGGAAGCGGTCGACGGGCTCGTTGTAGGGGCGGACCCGGAGCAGGAGCAGCGGCCCGGTCTCGGCGTACGCCACCGCCGCGTCGGCCAGGCTCTGGAGCGGGTCGTCCACCGGTTCCTCGAACAGCGGCCTGCCGCCGGGCAGCGCGCGGACGGTGAGGGCGCCGCCGGTGTTGGCGACCGACACCGTACCCGCCGCGCCCTCGATCCTGATCCGCCCCTGGTCGTGGTGGTCGCGCCCGGCCGTCCGCCACGGCAGCTCGAAGGCCGGGGGCAGGGGGAGGTCGCGTTCGCCGTGGTTGTCCAGGTAAGCGGCGCCGGTCTCGGTCACCTGCCAGCGCAGGACCCGGATGTCCCCGTCGTTCTCGCCGGTACGGAAGACGGCGAGCAGCCGGCCCGCGGGGCTACGTACCAGGTCCACCAGCCGGGAGCCGCGGAAGTAGCGGAGCAGTTCGGCCAGGTCGCGATGGAACCGCTCGTCGTCCAGCAGGCCGGGGACGGCGGCTTCCGGCAGCGGCGTACCGTCCGGGCCGTGCAGGGAGAGGAGGCCTTCGGCCAGGCTCGGGGCGGACGTCCCCAGCAGCAGGACGTCCGTCCTGACGACCACGACACCGCAGGCGGTGGCGGCGCCCTGGGTACGCGGCCGGACCGCCCCGGTCAGCTCCAGCGGGCGCGACCCGAAGACCTCCTGCCGCCGAACGTTCAGCTCAGCGGCCCGCCGCCCCAACTCACCGGCTCGCTCCGCGAGACGCCCGCGCAGGATCTGGTAGGTGCCGTCCTCGACGCCCATGGCTCGGGTGCTCCTTGCTCTTTGTGGTGACCGCTGGGGGGTGGGTGGGTGCTCGGGGCGCCGGGGCGCGGCCCCCGGGGCCCGGGATGGGCCTCCGGGTTTGCGGCCCCGGGCCCGGGGCGGGGTCCTTTCAGGGCCCGGTTGACCCGCCGGCTCCTGGCCGCGGCGCTACGCGGGCGGCTGCCGCTTGCCGTTGCTGTTGCCGTTGCCGTTGACCAGGGCCGCCGGGTCGGCGGGGATCCCCTCGGCCGGTCCCGTGCCGGCCAGCAGTTTCATCAGCATCGCGAGGTTCCACGGACCGCCGGCCGCCAAGCTGCCAAGCACCTCCGTCGCGTCCGCGCCGAAGCTCCGTTCCCCGTCGAGCCAGTCCGCCCCCAGGGTCCGTACCGTCTCCGAACTCCGTACCGCCGCGTCAAGGCCCTTGCCGAAGGACACCGCACCGACCAACCGGTCCAGGAACATGCTCTCGCCGCCGACGATGTCGATGTCCGCACTCTCAAGTCCGGCCGCCAGTACCGTCGCCTGCGCCTCGGCCACCTTCTGCTGTACGTCCAGCGCGGCGAGCCGTACCTCCTTGTCCGCGGCCAGCCGCAGCCGGAACTCCTCGTGCGTCCGCGACACCTCGTCCAGCGCCGCCATCGCCGCCGCCTTCTCCTTGAGCCCCACCGCCTCGCCCAGCAGCCGCTCCCTGATACCGGCCGCCTCCGCCCTGGCCTTGCTCTCGGCCACGGCCGCCTCGGCCAGGCCCACCTTCTCGATGGCGATCGCCTTCTGCTTCAGCCCCTCGGCCTCGCCCTCCAACCGGGCCCGTATGCCGGCCGCCTCGGCCGCCGCCTGGCGCTCCGACACCTCGGCCTGCGCCAGCCCCGCCGCGCCCGCCCTGGCCCGCTCGCCCTGCGCCATGAGCGTCGCGGCCGCCGCGTCGAGCTCCGCGCTCTTCTGCGCGGCCTCGGCCAGCACCAGTTGCTCCCGCGCCCGGAAGTGCGCGGACTGCTCGCCGGCCTCGGCTCCCTTGATGTCCTTGACGAGCTGTTCCTGCGCCTCCGCCTCGGCGGCGATGATCACCGCCTGCCGGGTGCGCTCGGCCTCCTGCACGACCCGGACCCGCTTGATCTCCTCCTCCTGCTCCGCGACCGTCCGCTCCACGGCGACCCGCTCCCGTACCACCTCCGCGACGCCGCGCCGCTCCACCTCCACCTGCTTCGCCATCTCCGCGCGGGACAGCTCGACCTCGCGCTCCCGGTTGACGACCTCCAACAGCCGGTCCTTCTCGATGCGCTCGCTCTCCACCGAGATGACCCGCTCGCGGTTCTTGCCGGCGACGGCGATCTCCCGCTGCTGGTTCTCCCGCTGCACGCCGAGCAGTTCCTCGGTGCGCAGCAGCGCACTGTGCGCCTTCAGCCGCTCCTCTTCCTGCACCTGCGCCGTGGCCGCCTCCTCCTGGGCCCGCAGCGTCTCGATCCCCTTGCGCTGCCGGATCTCCGCCTCCGCCCGGCGGCGCTCCAACTCCAGTACGGCCTCGCGGGCGTCGACGTCCTGCCGGGTGATCTCCATCTGCTCGTTGCGCTGGAAGTCGTTGGTCTTGATGTGTTCGAGCGCGGTCAGTTCGGTGATCTTGCGGATGCCCTGCGCGTCCAGGACGTTGGCCGGGTCGAGCTGCGCCATCGGGGTCTGTTCGAGGTGGTCGATCGCGGCGTCCTCGAGGTGATAACCGTTCAGGTCGGTACCGATGGCCGCGATGATGCGGTCCCTGAACTCCTCGCGCTTGGTGTAGAGGTCGATGAAGTCGAGCTGCTTGCCGACCGTCCGCAGCGCCTCCGCGAACTTCGCGCTGAAGAGGGTTTGCAGGGTCTCCTGGTGGCTGGCCCGGTCCGTGCCGATCGCCTGCGCGACCTTGATGACGTCCTCGACCGTCTTGTTGACCCGGACGAAGAAGGTGATCTGGATGTCGGCGCGGATGTTGTCCTGGCAGATCATGCCCTCGCGGCCGGTGCGGGAGATCTCGATGGTCTTCACCGAGATGTCCATCACCTCCGCCCGGTGCAGCATCGGGACGACCAGCGCGCCGGTGAAGGTCACGTCGACGGTCTTGGGCCTGGAGATGATCAGGGCCTCGCCCTGGACCACTTTGCGGAACAGCCTGCCGAAGAGCAGCAGGGCGCCCAGGCCGATGAGCAGGAGGACGGCGATGAGCACGCCGATTCCGATGGTGACGACAGACATGGCTGTTCCCTTGGACGGGCTTGCTGAGGATGGGTGAGGGGTTGTGAGGTGACCGGTTGGGGGCTGGCCGCTGGCTGACGGCGGGGTGGCCGGGCGGCGGCTGGCGGCTGGCGGCTGGCGGCTGGCTGACGGCGGGGTGGCCGGGCGGCGGCTGGCGGCTGGGCGGTGTCGCGGCGTCACCGGGGTGCGGGTCCGAGTGCGGGCCGGGGGCACGGGCGGGGTTCCGCCGCGGCCTCAGCCGGGGTGCGGGTCCGGCTGCGGGTCCGGGTCCGGATACCGACCGGGCTACAGGCGGGGTTCGGCCGCGCCGTCAGCCGGGGTGCGGGTCCGAATACAGGCCGGGGTACAGGTCCGGGTACAGATCGGGCATGACCCGGAAGAACTCGCCCTCGGGGTCGTAGTCGTAGATGAGGGCGGCGGCGCCCGACCTCAGCCCGCCGCCCGGCCCGGCCGCTTCGTCGAGGCTCTGCCGCACCTGTACGAGGGCTGACGAGCCATCAACGGCGTGGACCTCGGCCTGCCCGAAGTCGGGCCCGACGCGGCCGGTGCGGATGACGCAGGTCCGGCCGACGAAGTCGCGCCGCGAGGGCGGCGGGGCGGGCGCGGGCATGAGGCGGCGCAGCGGCCACACCAGGATCCGGGCCCCGGCCCATCCCCCGACGAGGGCGACGCCCAGCACGACCCCGCCACGGGCGCCGCCGTCCCCACCACTTCCGCCGCCGCCGAGCACGACCCGCCCGGCGAGAGCGCTGAACCAGCCGAAGGCGATGAGCAACGAGACCGCCACGGTAACCGGCACTCCCCCGAGCCCCAGCACCTTCTGCATACCCCCGCGCCCGCGCCCCCCGCGGCCCCGCCCGCGCCCGCGAACCGGCCCGCTGTGGCCCTGACCACCGTGAGCCCGACCACCCAGGTGCCCCCGACCGCCACTCCCGTGAGCGTGGCCCTGACCGCCGCCCCCATGGGGGGCGTGCCCACCCCCGGCACCGCGGCCTCCGCCGCCGTGGGCGTGCCCACCTCCGTGAAGGTGCACACCGCCTACGAGCACCACCACCCAGTACGCCACGACGACGCCCAACGCAAAGGTGAACAGCACCGTGGGGAACCTGCTGACGGCCCCCAAAAAATCATCCACCGCTATCCCCCGCCTCGCCGAATCTCCCCCGACCACCCCTCCGGCCGCCGGCCCAGCGTGGCACCACGAACACCCCCCACACACTGCTCGATCCCGGCAGTCTCACCCCCCTCTTAACGTCCCGATTCCCCCCTCCCGGCGCCCCAGTTCACCCCTGATGGGGGGCGGTCCCCGCAGCCGCGAGGAGCAGGCCACCGGCTATGGCAGCGTGTTCACCCTGTGGGGTCCGTCCCCGCAGGCGCGGGGAGTTGCGGGTGCTGCTACCACCCGGATACGGCAGCCGGCGGGTGGTGCTGTACTGCTGCGGCTGTCAGGCCGCCGTGACGCCGACGCACACCAGCACGATCTGCACGACCAGCACCGCGCACCCGGCCAAGGCCCGCCGGTCGTGCGGGGTGAGGTCGCCTCTCCGGCAGTGCGGGACTTCCCCCAAAAGTGGCAGGGCCCGCCATGCGGCTCCCGCCGCCAGGAGCAGGCAGCACGCCGCCGCTCCGGCCAGGCACGTCACTATCCGCAGCACCCCGGGCGGAACGTAAGTGAGGTCCACCCAGTCGAACGCGGCGGGTATCAGGGCCGCGATCGCCCCGCCCAGCAAACCGACATGCGGATGGTCGCGGGCCAAGCGCACGGAATCATCGACCTCTTCGTCGCGCCTGGTCGGCCGCTCGTACGGATAGCAGTCCGGACAGCGGGAGTCGGTCCCGCACTGGACACACAGAACCAGTACCGCACCGCAGTCCTCGCACGGGTCGCCAACCGCCTGCCGTGGCTTGCTCGGGCGCAGCGCCCGTACGACATCCCGCGCGCTCACAGCGGCACCCGGGTGCCGTCGTCGGCGCAGACCGCCCAGACCACTTTCCCGGGGCCGTTCCGGTCGCCAACACCCCAGTGCCCGCCGGTCAGCGTGTCCACCATGCCTAATCCGCGGCCCGACTCCTCCTCCGCGGACGCCTCCCGGCACTCGGGCTTGTGGTCGCTCGTGTCGTGCACCTCGATGCGCACCCCGCACGGCAGCCGCTCGAACCGCGTAGCGATCAGGTTCCCGTACGGCGGGTGCGCGTGCGTAACCGCGTTGGTGATCAACTCACTCAGGATCAATTGGGCGTCATCCCCGAGGTGCGCCAGCTCCCAGGCGTCGAGGTACTGCGCCAGGAACTGACGCGCCCTGCCCACCGAAATAGGCGCCGGCGGCCACATCTTCTCGACAACGGACGGACATTCCCCGGCCGGAACCGCCGGCACAGGCAGGGTCATGACGAGACCCCCGGGCATGCGAACAGGTGGCGGTTACGCTCGTACATGTCTGCGCTCCCTTGAAGCGTGGTCCATGCCCCCGGGCCGGTCGCACGGTCGCGGGGGTCTGTCTTGCTCTAGGCAACCGGTCCGCTACACACAGCGGTACCGTTGAGACGCAGGGCGCTACTAAGAGCGCTAAGCGCGGGGAGTGGGAGCGGGGCACGCACGTGGGCGACCGACAGCCGAACGAGGGTCTGAGGCGACTGCACGCCGCTACGGGTTGGACGCTGCGGCAATTCGCCCAAGAGGTCAACAAGATCGCCACCGAGCGAGGCAAGCCAACCCGTTACCAAAGCCCGTCGGCACACCAGTGGCTGGACGGGCACCTGCCCAGAGAAGAGGTACGCCCCCTCATCCTCGAAGCGCTCGCCCGCCGTCTCAAGCGTCCGGTGACCCACGCTGAGGCTGGCTTCCCCGTTCCCGCCCACGCGGGAAAGGACGTCAGCACAGTTGAGGGCTTACTAGACCTGGGCCGACAGGACATGGACCCTTCACGCCGCAGCGTCATAGGAGCAGGCGCAAAGCTCTTCTCGGTGGCTCTGGCCATTCCCGGATGGCAAGACGTCGTAGGACGTATGGAATCGATCCAGACCGGGCGCATGCAGCGTATCGGAATGCCGGAGGTCGATTCCGTTATCGCCATGACGGAGCGACTTTCCGACCTAGACGATCAATTCGGCGGGCGATACGCACGGCCGATGGCCGCCGCTTTTTTGGTGAACATCGTCGCCCCTTATATGAGCGCAGACGCTCCGAACGAGGTACGCAGGGCGATGATGTCCGCCGCATCCTTCCTGTGCTACCTCACGGGCTGGATGGCGGTAGATGAAGGATCACACGGCACCGCGCAACGCTATTACGTAAAGGGGCTGGAGCTTGCTGGCGCGAGCGGCGACCACTTGACGTACTGCCACATTCTCCGTGGAATGTCGGTGCAGTCGGTCGACCTGGGCCATGGCCCGACGGCGGTGAACTGGGCGAATGCCGCAAGCGAGGCATCCCCCACTACTGGCCCTAGAATGATAGCTTTCATGGCAGGACAACAGGCGCACTCCTACGCCATTGCAGGGGAGCGTGCTAACGCTCTGCGGAGCATCCAGCAGACCGAAAGCGCCATGAGTAAGGCCGAGAGCCAGGCGCAGACATTCGGAGGCTACAGTCCGGCCACACTGGCGTATCACACCGCTCAAGTCAGGCACGCACTGGGTGACGTAGCGGGGAGCGTCGAATCTCTACAACTGCACTTCCGATTGCGGGAGCCCAGCAATGAGTCCCATCGGAGCGGGATGCGGTTCACTTCTATGTTGGCGGAGCGTCAACTAGCAATAGGCCACCTGGATGCCGCATGCAAAACATGGGGTACGGTCCTGGACGATTACCCTGGAATTCAATCCGGTCAAGTCGACAAGCATGTTTCTGAGATGTTCCGACTGATCCGCCCGCACCTCAAGAACGCAGCGGCGCGGGATCTCCACGAACGGGCACGGCTGGTCGCACCGACGCTTGCCGCCTGATCGCTTCCGGCGTGGCGCAATCTTGCGGTTTCCCGCACCTACTTCGCAAGCTTGTGCATGTGCGCCACGGACCGGATAGCGCGGTCGGACCGCCACCACACCAGGGCGTCAAAATCATCGGGGCGCGCGAGCCACCTGCCCAACTCCGGTTGGTCGAACGGGCTCGTCTTGGACGCTCACGTCCAGGTCCGCCGCTTCCCGAAACTGTTCGCCCGCGCCGAAGTCGATGTTGAGCGACGCTGCTGCCCGGTCGTCGGCCTCGCGCTGCCGCTCGGGACTGGTGATCTCATCCGTCAGCACGGACAGCCGGATGCGCCGGAGTCCGCGCAGCCGGTTCGCGCGCGTATCCCTCCCGGCACCCCGCCGGCCCGCGTCTTCTCCATGCCTTCGGTGCGGGAACCTTCGCGCCGCGTGCTGCCATGCCCCAGCACTCCACAACGGTAACTCCGGTGTGTTCAGAGATACGGGGAGCAGCTCGCGATGTCGCCGGAGCCGATGACGTCCTTGGGTCCATCCCCGCGGGTGCGGGGAGCAGTGCGGTGGCTCAGGTGGGGGCGGGGGCGGAGGATGGGGGGTATGCGATACGCGGGATCGTCGAGTTGGCAGATAACGATCGGGGCTCCCTGGCGGCTCCTGGTGGGCCTCTTCGTACGGGACGCCGCCGGTTTGAGCCCGGTGACCGGGATCGATGTGCCGTCCCTTGTGCCGGCCGTCGAGGTGCGGGCGGGGCTGGCGCCATGGGCGGTGGGTGAGGCGGCCGGGCAGTGGGCGCGGTGGTGGGAGGGGGAGTTGGGGCGGCGGGAAGGGTTGGCGCGCGGATTCTCGCTATCGGATGGCGGGTTCGGCGCTGGGCCGGAGCTTGACGCGCTCATGCGCGAGTGTTTCGACGACGCCGTGCGGTGGGGTTCGGCCCGGCGCCGAGAAGAGGTCGAAGCCGTGACGCGGCGCGGATCCGTCAACTCCGAGGCGGAGTTGGTTCGGACGGTCGAGGCGGAGATCGGACGTACCGTCCGTCCGTTCGAGCTCGACGTGACGGAGCTGCCGGTCGCCGGTGCGTACGGTCGGCGGGTCTCCTCCGGGCATGTGGTGGTGAGCCGGGCGCTGCGGGCGGACGCGTCGGCTTATCAGCGGTGGCTGCTGCCGGTGATCCGCGAACTGGCGTAAGCCGCCAGGATGTTGCTGCCCCTTGAGCACCACCCGTCACGGCGGCATGCTGGGGGACGCCGCGGGTGCGGCTGGCAGGGACTCGAGCGGTGAGCGAAAGGGCAACGACGATGACTTCGTCCTCCTCCACCTTTGACTCCACCTTTGACCGGTCAGAACGGTCAGAACGATCCGAGCGGTCCGACCGTTTCAACAGCCTTGACCGGCGCACGCTGCTGCGCGGCGCCTTGGCCGCGGGCGCCGGGGTGGCGCTGGGGCCGGCGCTGTTCGCCGGGTCGGCGTACGCGTACTCCTGGTCGCGGACCCTCACGCAGGGGATGACCGGCGCCGACGTCACCGAATTGCAGATCCGGGTGGCCGGTTGGGCCACCAGCAGCGCCGGGCACACACGGGTGGCCGTCGACGGGGACTTCGGTCCCGGCACCGCGACCGCAGTCCGCCTCTTCCAGTCCGCCTACGGTCTGGCGTCCGACGCCGTCGTCGGGCCCGGTACCCAGGCTCAGCTCAACGCCCTGGAGCAGTCGGACGGCTCCACCGCGCACTTCGACTTCAGCGAGTTCACCGACCGGGTGAGCGGCACCTTCGCCGGCGGCAAGGTCAGCGCGGCCGCCGCCAAGGAGAACGCCCGCCGCACGATGTACAAGCTCGAAGCGCTCCGCAAGAAGCTCGGCAACGTCCCGATCACCGTCAACTCCGGCTTCCGCAGCATCGCGCACAACGCCTCGGTCGGCGGTGCCAGCGACAGCATGCACCTGTACGGCAACGCCGCCGACCTCGATGTCCCCGGCGTGGCCAACAAAACCGTCTACACGAAGGCTGAGACCTGCGGCTTCTCCGGCCTGGAGACCTACACCGAGGACCACCAGCACGTCGACAGCCGGGCGGACCTCGGCCGCGCCTGGTGGTGGGAGAACGGCACCATCTGACGCGGACGCGGACGCGGACGCGGACGCGCGGCCCGCGGACCGCACACCGCGGGCCGCGGGCCCGCGCCGCGCCGGGCACCACAAGTGCCCGCGACCCGGCGCCACCCCGGCCCCGGCCGGACCCCCGAAAGGCCCCAACCCGGCCTCAGGCCGGCCCCCTGAAGGCCCCAACCCGGCCCCGGGTCAGCCCCGTTCACTCCTGGCGGTCGACCCGCCGCAACCCCTCGGCCAGGACGGAGAAGTACGGCTGCGCCCGCCAGGAGTCGTAGTCCCGATCACGATGAGGCGGCGCTTGGCGCGGCTGACCGCCACGTTGAGCAGGTTGGGCTTGCCGGCGGCCCAGCGCCGGGCGCCGCCCGCGTCGGGGTGCGTGCCGAGCACGATGATCACCACGTCGGCCTCCTTGCCCTGCGCCGTGTGCACGGTGCCGACCCGGTTCCACGGCACCAGGTTCCCCAGCACCTTGGCCGAGCGCGTCGCGACCTCACGGAACGGGCTGAGGACGTAGAGCTGGTCACCGGTCAAGCCCTTCTCACGCAGGCTCTCGACCGCCTCGACCACTGCGCGCCCCTCTGCGGCGACCCACTTGCCTTCCGCTTCCGCCGACCGCACATGCCACCAGAAGCTCTCCTGCGGCGGCCGGAAGTCGCCCCGGTCGCCGACTCCGTGCACCATGAGACCGCCGTAGGCGATGGTGTTGCTGACGGCGAACATCGGATCGTCGCAGCGGCGATGGACGCGCAGCGGTGCGCCGACCCACACCTGCGTCGAACCGTCCGGCAGCGACGCGGGCAGCGTCGTACCCCAGCGTCCCAAGCGGTCCGCCACCTGCTGCGCCGACGTCCACGACGGTGCCCACTCCTGCTCGACGCGCAGATGCTCGCGCAACCGCTGCTGAGCGGTCCACGGCAGCACGACCACCGGTTCGAGTTGCAGCGGGTCACCGACGATCACCGCGCGGCGCGAACGCCACAGGGCTCCCACCGGGCTCTGCGGGGACGCCTGCCCGGCCTCGTCGACGAACAGCCAGCCGAGATCCTCCCGGCCGAGGCCGGCGAACAGCCGGTCGTAGGAGGCGAAGGTGGTGGAGACCACCGGGACGGTGAGGAAGAGGGTCTGCCATGCGGCGCGAACTGCGGCCGGCGGCAGGTCCTTCGGCGCGCTGCCGCCGACGACCTCCATGGCTGCCTGGAGGTTCTTGCGCATGGTGTCGCCCGCCGCGCTCAGAAAGGCCCGGTGCAGCCGCAGCGCCGCCAGGAAGAGCCGGGTCCGAGCCTCGGCGAACTCCTCGTCAGCCCAGGGCGACGACGTCTCCCGGCGTTCCACCGTCCGCGGATCGGCCTCGGCGGTGAAGTCCGCGGCGTCCGGCATGTGCCGGCCCCACCGGCCCCGCGCTCCCCTGACGTCCTGCTCGACGGCCTCGACCGCCGCGCGCCGGGTTTCCGCGGCGTCCACGAGTCGCTGCGCCCCGGCCACCGCGTCGTCGGCGGCCTGGTAACGGGCGCGTGCCGCCGAGCCGTCCTGAGCGGCGCTTTCGACGCCGGCGCAGAGGCGTTCGTACTCCTCCTGCCAGACCCGGTTGCTGCGTCCGCCGGTGAAGACGCTCTGCAGAAGGCCGGGTTGGGCCGCCTGGTGGTCCCGGCGGCGTTCGCGGCATATCTGCTCGGCTGCCGCCAGGCGTTCGACCTCCCCACCTGCTGCGGCGACTTGTTGCCGTAGCCCGGGTATGTCCCGCGCGGCAGCCTCGGCATTCCTGACCGCCTCGGCCAATTCCGTACGCGCGTCGGTCAGTTGGCTCAGCGCCTGGGCCGCCCGCTGCCGCCGGTCACGAAGCTGTTCGACCTCGCGCCTGGCGGCTTTGAAGCGCCGTACCGACTCCGCCCAGTCGACCACCGGGGCAGGCCGGCCGCCCTGGCCGCCGCGGCCACCCTGCCCGCCGAGTACGTGCCACAGGCCCCGCCCGGTCTGCGCGGACCGGCCGGACGGGCCGGACGGGCGTGCCGGGCCGGACGGGCGTGCCGGGCCGGACGGGCGTGCCGGACGCGTCAGACATGCCGGACGCACCCGATGGACCGGCCGGCGCGTTCGTGCGCGCGGTTCCCCACCAGAAGCGCGGCACGAACTCGCGGCGGTTCTTGCGGTTGCCGAGCCGGGCCGCGATGGCTCCCCAGGCCGGCTCTCCCCCGAGCATCAGGCCCGCCTGCTCGGCGAAGTAGTCAGCCGACTCGGCCTCCTCGTGCCATTGGGGCGCGATGGCGGCGCGGGACGGGATCTCGTCGGTGATGTTCTCCACCGCGCCGTTGTTGGCCGAGGCGATCACCATCTCGTAGCCGGTCAGTTCGGGTACCAGCTCACGCACCGTCCGCGCGTACTCCTCGCTCCGCCAGGTGTACGTCTTGCCGAACGCCGCCTGAGGGGAACGTAGTTCGGCCAGTGCGCCGGCCCGCTGGGTGACCAGCGCGGCGATGACGTCCCGCAGCATCGTCGTCTTGCCGGTGCCCGGCGGCCCGTTCACGGAGAACACCCCGCCGGCGTCCGACAGTTCGCCGAGCAGCCGGTTCACCGCGAACTGCTGGCTGAGCACCAGCGACCGGTCGGACGCCGACGGCCACCTGCCCAGCGGAACGTGTCGCGGAGCAACTCCGGCGAGCACCTGCGCCGGGTCATCGCGTACGTCGGTACGTCGCCCGGTGTCGATCCGGTCGGCGCCGGTCAGATAGTCCTCAAGTGCCTTGCCTACGCGCCCTTCGCCGAGTTCGTCGGCGACCCGGGCGAGGTCGTCGGCGATGAAGCTGTTGAGGAAGCCCTCGCTCGCCGTCTCGTCGGCACGGTCCTTCCTGACCTGCACGCTCGACACCCGCGCGGCGTCCGGGGCGAGGTCCGCGGTCACCTTTAATCGCCCTGCCAGCCAGGCGGTGAGGGCGGCGATGCCGTCGAGGGTGACCGGGCACGTGCCGAGGTTGGCCGGCGGCTCCTGAGCGTCATCGGGCCCGGCCGAGCCCCCCGCCGAGCCCGCCGGTGAGCCGAAGCCCGCCGAGTCCGCCGGGTCCGCCGGGTCACCGCCCTCAGCCGTACCCGACTCCCCCTCCTCCCGGCCGCGCAGCCGGTCGAAGGTCCCCTGCGCGAGGCTCTCCACGGTCTCGCCCACCGCCGTCTGCGCCGCCTGCCCTACGACGCCCCCGATCGCCTCGCCCACCAGGCCGTGGGCGAGCACGCCAAGGCCCGAGACCAGCCCGCCGGTCACCGAATCGGCGACGAGCGTCCCGGCCATGGCGAGCAGGCCGCCGGCGCCGGCCCGGCCACCCCGTACCTTGCGCCTGCCGTCGCCCAGGTCCAGCATCCGCTGCTCGCACGTCGCGGCCTGGTCGTCGAAGCCGTCGAGCCACCTCGGGTCGGCGGGCCCCGGGGTACGGGTGCGACCGACCGCCCAGGCACACGAGGAGACGCGGACGGAGTCCTTCAGCAGCAGACCGTCCTGGTCGACGGTGAAAGACATCAGGGCACTCGATCCGCTGAGCCTGCTGTCCCGGTCCTCGGCCGCGGCGTCGGGGAAGACCTCGGCGAGCACGTCGCGCACCTTCTCGACGGCGAACACCCCGCAGTAGACGGTGTGCTGCCAGGTCTGTCCGGAACGCAGTGGCGGCAGTCCCGTCAGGTCCTCCCAGGGCAGGGGCCGCCCAGGCTGGACGGCGAACACCTGCTCCCTCGGCCTGACCTCGGGCACCTTCTGCGGAGCGAACAGCTCGACCGCCCGCCAGAACCGCACCACGCCGGCCATCCGCCGCCGCTCGCCGGACCTCGCCTCCACCAGATCGCCCCCGCCCCTCGAAACCGCGTAGGGCGGCCACCCTAGTCACCGAGCGGTACACGGGGCGAGGTTTTGCCCTCGGCCGCCCGGTGGGGCCGCGGACGAGCGCGGCGGCCACCATCCCGTCCGCCGGGATCCCGGCCACCGCGATCCCGGCCACCGCGATCCCGGCCACCGCGATCCCGGCCGCGCGCCAGGAGACGAACCCGGGGACCCTGTCGACGAGCACCCCGCCCCCGCACCGCCGCGGCCGCGCCGAGCCGCGCGTGGGCCGCGACCTCGGTGGCGCCGAGGGCGACGACCGCGCCACCGGACGTGTCGGCGGACGTGTCGCCGAACGTGTCGGCGGTCAGCCGTACCCCGGGGTCGAGCCCGCGCGGCAACCCCTCCGAAGTCGCCCTGGCACGCCGCCGCCAGGAACGCGTGGACCACCTCGCGCCGGCCGCTGACGGAAGGCGGCGACCGCCCCACCGCCCGTGCGGGCAGCGGGGCGGACGCCCGGGCGCGGCGCCCGGTGGATCAGTGGTGCCCGTCCCCGGCCAGGACGCACACCTGGGAGCAGGCGACGGCCGACGAGGGCTTCGAGGTGGCCGGCACCGTGCCGGCCGGGCCCCGCGCGGGGAGGAACGTCGCGCTGGCGGTGTTCGTGAACGGCAGCGCGTTGACGACCGAGCTGCAGTAGACCTGCCTGCTCGCGCCGGCCGGCAGGTCGAAGACGCCCGCGGCGAAGTGGCATCCCGGCTCCGCCGGGTCGTTGACCGTCACACCCAACGCGCCCATCGGCCCGGAGTTGGCGACGGTGATACGCCACTGGACGACCCCCGGCAGGTGGGTCAGGCCGACCGGACCGGCCTTCGCCCACGGTCCGCCACCGCTGAGGCTGCAGTGCGGCGACGGCCCCGGGGCCACGCAGACCTCCTTGTTCACCGACACGTGCGGCCCGCACAGCTCCCCGGGATCGACGTCCAGGGACACCGTGGGCGAGGTGAACGCGCCGGTGCCGTCGGAACCGGTCGCGGCGTCGGCGACCTTGGTCACGCCGCAGTCGGCGGCGACGACGGTGCGCAGGCACACCTGCGGGTCGTCGCCCTCGAAGGCCACCGTCAGCCCCGGGTGGTTGGTGTCGGTGAAGTCGCCGGTGCCGGTGAGCACCAGTTGGACGGTGACCGTGATCGACGGGTGCTGCGCGGCGGAGACGCCGGTGAGGTCGACGCTCCCGTCCGGCTCCAGCGGGGGCGCCGCGACGACGGCGCCGTCCGGGTCGGTCACGGAGACGTGGGAGTCGGCCAGGTCCGCGTGGCTGACGTCGAAGTCCTCCAGTCGCGCCCGGGTGTACCCCCGGACGTGTCCCGCCGCCCCGTCGCAGTAGAAGTCGGCGGGGCTCAGGGTGACGGAGGCGCCGCTGTGCACGCACGGTGAGGCGCCGGTGGCCGGGTCCATGGAGAACAGCACGCCGGCGTCACCGAGCCCGATCAGGCAGCGGGTGGTGGCGTCGTAGGCGTAGCCGTAGTCGCGTGTCGTGCCGCCATTGACCGACGGGTGGCCGGCCGGCGCGGGGAAGCCCGCGCACGGCTGGGCGTGGGTCCAGCTCCAGCACAGGGTGTCGCCGGGCAGCGGCCCGCCCCACACCGCGAAGTAGCTGCGGGTGTCGCCGCCGGCGGCGACGACCTCCGGGTTGAACACCAGCGTCCCGGAGGGCAGGCTGTCCAGGCCGGTCGCGGCGGGCGCGGCCGGGGTCCCGTCCAGGGCGTAGCAGAACGTGGCCGGCACGCCGCCGCTGTCGGTGGTGCAGACCTTGGTGGGGGCGCCCCCCGCGTCATAGGCGGCGAAGGCGTTGTACGTGTACTGGCCGTTGCTCGACCCCGCCGGGTGCGGCGTGGTCCAGCCGGCGCACACCGCGCCGGTCGCCGGGTCGAAGCAGCCGAGCGCGGGCGGTCCGTTGACAGTGGAGGCGGTCTGCGGCGCGGACGACGCGAACACCTTGCCCGCGGCGGTCACCATGGCTCCCTGGTAGAGGGCGTACGTGGACCCGGGCAGGTCGTGGTTGGCCGGCACGATCGCCGCGAAGGGCTGGCCGGCGCAGGGGGCCCGGTCGGCGAGTTCCATGCACAGGACCTGGCCGGTGCTGGCCACGCCGTACACCTCGCCGCCGACAGCCACGATCCCGGCCAGGCCGTTGGCCCGGGAGGAGGCGCCGTCCGAGGCGAGCAGCGGGACGTAGCCGCAGTTGGCGCGCGCGCTCATGTCGAGGCATCCCACGCCCACGGAGGACGCGGTGACCGCCGGGTAGTAGACGGTCCCGGGCCGGGCGGGATCGGTGACGTACTGCGGGGTCAGCGGGCTGTAGACGTCACCTGTGGCGCCGCTGCCGAGCGGGCCCGCCGTGGTGTTGAGCGGCCGCGGCCAGGGTCCGCCCGCGCACGGCTCCCCGGTGGACAGGTCGTTGCACACCACGATGGGGGCGGCCGGGCCGGTGTGGTGGTAGATGTTCCACGCCTCTACGTCGCCCGAGGGCGCGCGGTACAGGATCGGGGTGAACCCGTCGCCGCCCGTGGAGCGGGCGGCGGCCTGCACCGGCGGCAGCAGATCGCCGCGCAGGGAGGTGCCGGCGCCGCTCACCGCGGGATGGGAGGCCCGCACCGCCACGGTGGCGGCGCCCTGGTCGGCCGGCCCGAAGCTCGTTCCGTCGGTGGACCACGAGGGGGTCCAGCCGGGCGGCACGTGCAGCGAGCCCGGTACGTACGACTGGGCCGCGCCCGCCCCCTGCACCGGGTCGGTGATCGTGACGGGGGACGGTCCGCCGGTGGCGGCGTTGTGGTAGCCGACGGCCCAGTTCAGGGTGTCGCCGTGGTCGGCCGTCGGCCGGCCGGGCCGGTTGACGTCGCTGACGGTCTTGGTCAGCGAGGAGGCGCCGGCGTCGGCCGCCGCCCGGGTGGCCAGGGGCGGCGCCGATCCCACGGCGACCGCCAGGAGCGCGGCGCCCAGAGCGACGGCCGCCTGACGTAACGGGGGCCGGTGCCGGGTGTCGGACAAGAGGGATCTGAACACAGATGTGCCCACCTTCGTCTCGGACGGGCGGACCTCTCGGCGAGTCCGCCGGATCACCGTAGGGACGTGCGGTGGGCTGGTCATCCTATTAAGCCGAATCGGTCAACTAATGAGAGCAATTGATATCGTGTGAGCCCTTTCACCCGACTACCGCTTCAAGCCGATCGCCCGCTGGCGGCTTCTGTCGCCGCGCTCCTCCACGCGCGCGGGGCGCGTACCAGCGCGTTCGTTCTGCGGCGCTCCGCCGCCGGCGACCTCACGGCTCAGCCCCGGAGGCGCGCGGGCGAACGCCGCGCAGGCGGGTACTGATCGTTTCGAAACGAGGTTCGCGGGCGGCGGAGGCACCGGCCCGGCGGTGGGCCGGGAAAGCGCGGGGCCGCACCGCGGAAGCGCCGACCCCCGGCTCAGGCCCCCTTGACGGGGCTCCCCGCGCCGCCGGTGCCGATGCCGGTGCCCAGGTCGGCATCGACATCGACGCCGCTCTCGTCGAGAAACCCACCCGACTGGTGCTGCCACAGCTTCGCGTACGCGCCCTCCGACGCGAGCAGCTCCTGGTGCGTGCCCTGTTCCACGATCCGGCCGCGGTCGAGGACGACGAGCCGGTCCATGGTGGCGACCGTGCTCAGCCGGTGGGCGACCACCAGCGCCGTACGCCCCGCCATGAGCTGCCACAGCGCCTCCTGGACGAGCATCTCGCTCTCGGAGTCCAGCGCGCTCGTCGCCTCGTCCAGCAGCAGGATCGGCGCGTCGCGCAGGACGGCGCGGGCGAGGGCGACCCGCTGGCGCTGTCCGCCGGAGAGTTTGACGCCGCGCTCGCCGACCATGGTGTCGAAGCCGTCCGGCAGCGTGTCGGCGAACTCCGTGACGTGCGCGACCTCGGCCGCGCGGCGGATCTCGGCGGGGGTGGCGCCCGGCCGGGCGAAGGCGATGTTGTCGCGCAGGGTGCGGTGGAACATCGCGGGGTCCTGCGGTACGTAGGCGATCAGGCCGCGCAGGTCGGCCTGGCGCAGCCTGCTGATGTCCTGCCCGCCGATCAGGATCCGGCCGGCGTCCACGTCCGTCATCCGCAGCAGCAGCCGGGTCAGCGTGGTCTTGCCGCCGCCCGAGCGGCCGACGAAACCGAACTTCGCGCCGTTGGGCACGGCCAGTTCGAGCCCCTCGAAGAGCGGTTCCGCGCCCTGGTGGGCGAAGGTCACCCGCTCGAAGCGGACATCGGCGGGCCGGGCGAGCAGCGGCTCCGGCGCGGCCGGGTCGAGCACGGTCGGCGGCGTCAGCAGCAGTTCGGTGAACTGCGCCGCCTCCGTCATCGAGCTCTCCAGCCGGCGGTAGATCTGGTTGAACTCGAACATCACCCGGGTGGCGTTGGTGTAGTACGTGAAGGCGACCACGACCTCCTCCACGCCGTGCCGGCCGCCGCCGAGTGCGATCGCGAGCAACAGGCCCAGCGCGTTGGTGAACACCGACAGCGGCGCGACCAATGTGTCGATGCGCAGGTTGCCGTAGTCCCAGGAGCGCAGGGTGAGCCGCCGCGACTCGGCGACGCGGGAGCGGTGTTCCGCGGCCTCGTCCGCTTCCGCGGCGAACGCGCGGACGGTGTCGATGTTCATCAGGCTGTCGGCGACATGGCCCGCGACCCGGGCGATCGCCTCCTCACGCCGGCCGACGAGCGCCTGACGGCGGCGGATGAGGGGCGCCACGCCCACCGCCGTCAGCGCGATCATCGCCAACAGCCCGACGACGAGCAGCGGTTCGTAGCTCCACAGCACCACGGAACCGAAGATCAGCGGTACGAAGCTGCCGACGACCGAGAAGGTCAGCGTGTCGAGGAACTCCTCGAAGCGGGAGGCGAAGCTCAACACCCTTTTGGTGAGCGAGCCGGCGAAGTTGTCGTGGAAGAACGCGGCGTCCTTGGCGAAGAGCCGGTCCATGCCGATCACGTACAGGTGCTCGATGCCGAGGGCGTCCACCCGGTTGAGGCAGTGCAGGCCGACGCGCCACAGCGCCTCGGCGAGCAGCAGGACCCCGGCGAAGGCGAGCACGTACGGCAGCACCGGGCCGACGGCGAGGCCGGCGCCGCCCCCGGCGTGTGCGTCGTCGGCGATCCGGCCGACGAGCTTCGCGACGACCAGCGGCGCGATGTAGTTGATCCCGATGTTGCCGAGCGCCGGCAGCAGCATCGCCGGCGCCGCGAGCCACCGGAGCCGGGCCAACTCCCCTCCGTAGTAGCGCAGTGCGAGGACCACCGAGCCTCGCCCCGGCGAACTGCCGCGCGCTTCAGGCGTTCCCATCCCGTCCTCACCCTGCCTGCTCCACGACGGCGCCCCCGCTCCACCGCCGACACATTACGTAATCGGTTCGTCACCGAAAGACCGGAACCCGCAGTCTCCCGTGCGGACGCGTGCGGCGTCCAAGCGTTTTCGCCCGGCGTTGACGTTTCCGGCCCCAGCGGCCCCACCACGATCGGTGAAACGGTGGAAAGTCACGCGGGATCGGAGAAACAGCACTTTTCGCGCCGAGGGTTCACCCGGGGTCGGCTCGGCGTTCACCCTCGGCCGGGAGGTTCCGGGTATGACTTCACGATTGACTTCACGATCCTTCTCCCGCAAGCGCGCCCGGCTCGCCATCGCGATCGGTGCCACCGTCGCCGTGGTGGGCGCGGGCACGGTCGCGGCGCAGGCCCATGGCTGGCTGTCGGCGCCGTCGCACGACTTCGGCGCGAGCGCCGACTCCTTCTCCGGCCACGGCACGGTGACCGGCGACGTGCTGCGCAACGACCCCGGCGCGACCGCCGTCGTACGGCACACCGACCCGTCCGACGGCAAGGTGGCGGTCAACGCGGACGGCACCTTCACCTACACACCCGACGCCGGCTTCAAGGGCACGGACACCTTCACGTACGCGACCACCGACGCCGTACGGCTCTTCCAGGACACCCGGGCGAACGGCGCCCCGCTGCCGCCGCTCGCGGAGGTCGCCGGGCCCGGTGGCACCACCACCCGGATCTCCGGCGAGGGCTACGGCTCGTCGCTCGCCCCGGTGCCGGGCCACGCCGGCTACTTCTACGGACTCACCGACCGCGGTCCGAACGCCGACGCCCCCGACGGCAACAAGTCCGAGATGGTCCCGGACTTCACGCCCCAGATCGGCGAGTTCAAGCTCGTGGGCGGCAAGGCCGAAATGCTCAGGCAGGTCACGCTGAAGGGGCCGAAGAGCCTCGGCGGCGTGCGGTACAGCGGCCGCCCGCCGCACGACACCAGCGAGGTGATCGACGACGTCGCCGCCACCAACGCGGCCGGCGGCAAGCCCACCCCGATCGCCAGGGATCCGTACGGCTACGACTCCGAGGGCCTGGTGGCGCTGCCGGACGGCACGTTCTGGGTCTCGGACGAGTACGGCCCGTACGTCACGCACTTCGACGCGAGCGGCTACGAGTTGGGCCGGCTGACCCCGTACCGCGACAGCCAGGACAACGCGTCCCACAAGATCGTCGGCTATCTGCCGGCCGAACTCGCCTTCCGCGCCAAGAACAAGGGCATGGAGGGCCTGACGATCACGCCCGACGGCTCGACCCTCGTCGGTGTGATGCAGTCCGCGCTCCAGCAGCCGGACCTCGGCAGCACCAAGGCCGCCAACGTCTCGCCCACCCGCATCATCACCATCAACCTGCGGACGTACCAGACCAAGCAGTATCTCTACCTGCTGGACAACCCGGCGAGCACGGGGGACGCGGGCAGCGAGATCACCGCGCTGTCCAACACGAAGTTCCTGGTCGACGAGCGTGACGGCGGTTTCGAGCCGTTCGCCCAGAAGACGCTCGACGAGGTCGACATCAACGGCGCGACGGACGTCAGCGGCCTGACGATCGGCGGCAAGTCGCCCGAGGCCTTCGTCGGTACGGACACCACCAACGCGGCGCTCACCGCGCTCACCGGGGCCGGTGTCAACGTCGCGCAGAAGCAGCCGTATCTCAACGTGGGCGCGCTGGTGAGCCAGTTCGACCCCAGCGGTGCGTTCTTCGCCCACGACAAGGTCGAGGGCGTCGCCACGACGGACGCCGGCAAGACGCTCTACCTCTCCAACGACGACGACTTCGGCATCGACACGATCGCCGTCGACCCCGACGGCACGTGGACCGTCCACCAGAAGGTGCTGCCGCCCACCGGCCGGAGCGACAACGGCGAGATCCTGAAGGTCGACACGACGAAGCTCCCCGCGGTCATCAAGACCGTCACGGTGACGATCCACGTCCGCTGACCCCTCCCCCTCACCCCCACTCACCCTTTCCCCTCCCCCGCCCCCTCCCGTCGGGCCCGCCCACCCCCGTGGGCGGGCCCGACGGGCGAGCGGTTCGTACGACCGGCTCGCCAGGGCGCGCTGGGAGCCGTCCCGGCGGATGAGACACCAAATGGTGTCCATTGACACTCGGTTGCCCGTGCCCCCAAGATGTGCAGCATGCTCACGACGCACCCCGGTGTGGTGTGCCGCTACGTGGACCTGCGGCGCACTTCCAGCGCTCTCTGTTGCTGACCACTCGCCGCGCACGGCCCGCCGGCGTCTGACCGCTCCTGGCGGTGAGAGCCGTCCGCCGTACGACTGAGCCGCGCTCGCGGCCCGCGGTTTCCGAGCAGCTCCGAGCAGTTCCCGAGCCCACCGTTTCCGGGCCCACCGTTTCCGCGTCGCCGCCGCCGCGCACCGGTGCGTCTCCTTCGCCGGCTCCGCCTCCGCGAACACGCCCGGCCTCGCCCTGCCTTGGGCGCGGCGCGTCTGTGGCGTGCCCACGACCCGTACCGGCCACCCCCTCCGCCTGAGCCCGAGCCCGAACCCGCCCTGCCGCGCCCCGCCATGCCCCGCCGCCCCGGCCGGGCGGGCCGAACGGAACGCGCTGCGCGCACTGCTGCGCACCTGAGCACACCTGACTCCTGGGAACCCTCAGACCCCTGAGACACCCAGCGGCGCCCCACCACACCTCGGAGAGGGAGACACATGTCCCGCAAGATCCACCTCGCCCTGCACCCCTACGGCGTCGGCGGCCCCGGCCAGCACGGCCTGTGGAAGGACCCCCGGGTCGCCAAGAACGCCAGCATCGACATCAACTACTACATCCGCCAGGCCCAGGCCGCCGAACACGCCCTGTTCGACGCCCTCTTCATCGTCGACAGCCAGTTCATCAACGCCACCTACCCGGCGCACTACCTCAACCGCCTCGAACCGCTCACCCTGCTCGCCGCGGTCGCCACCCACACCAGGCACATCGGCTTGGTCGGCACCGCAAGCTCCACGTACAACTCCCCCTTCAACCTCGCCCGCCGGTTCGCCTCGCTCGACCACATCAGCGGCGGCCGGGCCGGCTGGAACGTCGTGACCAGCTTCGACAGCGGCGCGTCCAAGAACTTCGGGCTCGAAGAACACCTCGACTACGCGACCCGCTACGGCCGCGCGCTGGAGTTCGTCCAGGTCGCCCGCGGGCTGTGGGACTCCTACGAGGACGACGCCTTCCCGGCCGACGTGGCGCGCAACATATTTCTCGACCCGGCCAAGCTGCACGCGCTCAACCACACCGGCGAACACCTGAAGGTGGCGGGCCCGCTCAACCTCTCCCGCTCGCCGCAGGGCCAGCCGGTGATCTTCCAGGCCGGCGTCTCCGAGGAGGGCCGCGACCTCGCCGCGCGGGTCGCCGAGGGCATCTACGCCCCGGGCGGCTCGCTGCGGCAGGCCCAGGACTACTACGCCGACATCAAGAAGCGCACCGCCGCGTACGGCCGCGACCCCGAGCACATCAAGATCTTCATCCACGGCAGCCCGATCGTCGCCGCCACCGACGAGGCCGCGGGGCGCCGCGAGCGGGAGATCTTCGAGGAGGACGACGATTTCGACCGCAACCTGGCGCTGCTCGGCCGCTCCTTCGGGGCGTACGACTTCAGCCGGCACGACCTGGACGCGCCGTTCCCCGACGTCGCGCACCTGGCCGAGAAGGGCGGGCGGACCGGCGCGGCGCGGATCATCGAGCGGGCCGCGGCGGACGAGCTGACCTTGCGTCAAGTGGCTGAGTCGCTGCGCGAGTTTCGCCGCTCGCCGTTCGTCGGCGCGCCGCGGACCGTCGCCGACAGCATCGAGGAGTGGTTCAACGCCGGCACCTTCGACGGCATCAACCTCGCCTTCCGCACCGACGACGAGGTCACGGCCTTCGTCGACGGCGTGGTGCCGATCCTCCAGCAGCGCGGGCTGTTCCGCACCGAGTACGAGGCCGACACCCTGCGCGGCAACCTCGGACTGCCCGTCCCGGCCAACCAGTTCACCCGCGAGCCGCAGCTCGCGAACGACTGAGGGCGGGGTCATGACCGAACCCTCGCCGGCGGGCGGCCCCTCGTTCAAGCTCGGCTTCCTCACCCACGTCCAGGGTCGCGGCGACGGCTGGGCCCGGACGTACCGCCACGCCCAGGAACTCTTCGTCGCCGCCGACGAACTCGGCTTCGACGTCGGCTGGGTGGCTCAGCACCATGTGGGCCTGGGCGGCGGCGGGCTCTCCTCGCCGTGGCCGTTCCTCGCCCACGCGGCCGCGCGGACCCGCCGGATCCGGCTGGGCACCGCCGTGACGACGATCCCGCTCGAAGATCCCGTCCGCCTCGCCGAGGACGTCGCCGTCGTCGACACGCTCAGCGGCGGGCGGGTCGAACTCGGGGTGGGCAGCGGCGCCAGCGACACCGAGTACGCCGCTTTCGGCAAGGACCTCGGCCGACGGCGCGAACTGACCACGGAGAACCTCGCGTTGGTCCGCCGCACGCTGGCGGGCGAGGAGGTCCGTACACCCGGCTTCCGTATCCAGCCGGCGCCGGGCGACTTCACCGACCGGATCTGGCAGGGCGTCTTCAGTGAGGCCGGCGCCCGGCACGCCGCCGCCGCGGGCTCGAACCTGCTGCTCAACCGGGCGGCCTACGGCTTCGACGCGCCCACCGACGAGGTGCAGCACCCGTGGGCGGACGCCTACCTCGCCGCCTGGGACCAGCCGCGCCGCCCGCGGATCGGGCTGTCCCGGTTCGTCTTCCCCGCCAAGGACCGGCGCACCGCGCTCAAGCAGATCGGCGACGACGTGCACCGCGCGGCCCTCCGCTTCGCCGCCCGCGGCGCCTTCCCCGAGGGGCCTGGACCGCGACGAGGCGCTGCGCCGTTTCCACTCCTTCTACGGCCACCCCGACGAGATCATCACCGCCCTGCGCGAGGAGCAGGTCCTCCCGGTGGCCACCGATCTGATCACCCAGTTCAACCCCGCCGTCCCCGACCACGACGCCGCGATCCGCGCCCTCGAACTGATCGCCACCGACATCGCCCCCGCCCGCGGCTGGAAACCCACCCCGGCCAACCAGCCGCCCGACCCCGCACCATGAGGTGATCCCCCACCACCCGCTGGTCGGCCGGCGGCATCCTCCTGCCGCCGGCCGACGGCGTCCAGTTGATGTGGGCCGTGTGGCCGCGGCCGGCCTGGACGGTCGTGGTGTCGCCCCAGTTGAAGGCGTACGTGTAGCTCACCAGGAGCCACTCGCCGTTGGTGCCGTCGAGCGTGAGCCGCACCTTTCCGGTGCCGTCCGCCGACGCCTTGACCTCGACGGTCTTGTCGCTCTGGCGGCCGAGCGTGGTGACGGAATAGCGCACGATCGGGCTCTTCGCCGGCGAACCGGGGCGTGCCGCTGGATGTCCGGGAACCCCGAGCCGGGGCCGCGGGGTTTCCGCCGCGTCGCGCCGGTCGCCGGTCGGCGACGTCAGCGGAATCCATTGACCGCGCGGTGCCGGGCTTTATGAATTCACAACTCCAGCTTAAGCAGGAGCTGTTATCAGAGATCATGCGGCAAAAAGTCGTTGGACCTTTTGCAGGGCTTTACCCTTGACTGGCTTCTGGGCCCGTAGTTGAATTCTACTTGCTAGCAAAGGATAGCAAGGGAATGACCGGGAATTCCGTCACCCACCGGGCGCCGCACCGCCCAGGACCCCGGTGACCGGCATACAGCGACCGGAGTCCGTCGCCGCGCCGCCGCGCCGTGTCCGTAGGCCCGCCCCTGCCCTCGGCGGGCTCCCGGCACCCGACTCGGCACCCGCCGCGGGCGCTTACCGCGACTTCCCAGACTGCCCGGTACGGCCCGCTACTGCCCGGTACCGGCCGGTACTGCCCCGGCACACCCCGCACCTCCTGCACATCCCACCCCGGATACGAGGAGACAGCGTTGGCTACCGAAATCATCCGTGGCGCCTCGCGCGGCCGCGACTGGCTGCGCGGCAACGACCAGCCCTACAGCGACGAGATCCCGCTGGTCGCGTCGACCAGCGAATTCCAGGGCGGCGGCCAGTACGGCGTCGAGGTCCCCGTGATCAACTCACTGAAGGTGCTCGAACAGACGGTGGACCTCCTCAAACGGGAGGGCCTTCCGGTCACCCGCTTCAACGAGACGCTGGGCGCCTTCCTGCTCTCGGACAACGAGGTCAGGGAGATGCTCGACGTCTGCCGGGAGAACGGGGTGGGCATGATGTTCGCCCTCGGCCCCCGGCCGGAGTACGACCGCAAGGCGTCCTTCTACCGGGGCGGCTTCGGGGGCTCCCAGGGCCGTCGCGTCAACAACAACGACGCGCTCGCCGTCACGGCGGACGAGGCGATCCGGCTCACCGAACTCGGCTGTCGCGGCCTGATCTTCTACGACCCCGGTGTGCTCCGCATGCTGCGCACGATGCGCGAGCAGGGTGTCGTTCCGGCGGAGACCCAGTTCAAGGCGTCCTCGCACTGCATCGTTTCCAACTCCTACACCTCGCAGCTCTACGCGGAGAACGGCGCGGACAGCGTCACCACGATCCACGACAGCGGACTGCCGGTGCTCCAGGAGATGCGCAAGCACTCGCCGAACCTGGTGCTCGACATCCCGACCGACGTCTACGGGCAGAAGGGCGGGTTCATCCGCTTCACCGAGGTGCCGGAACTGGTGCAGATCGCGGCCCCGATGATGCTCAAGCTGGGCGCCAGCGCCCAGGGCCACCCGGCCGACCCGGTCACCCAGGCCACCGTCGAAAAGCGGGTGCAGCGCGTCGCGTTGGGCCTGGAGCAGCTGGAGCGGTCCGGGGTGAAGGCCAGCTACATCGGTGACACCTCGCTCCAGCGCGCGCTGCCCGTCAAGGCCTGACGGCTCCGCCGCACCGACCGCGGCTGGCCCGCCCCGGGACCGCGGGACGGGACAGCCGCGGCCAGCCCCGCTCAGGGCCCGTACCGGCCCGCACACCGCGGTGCCCGTGCTGCCGAAGTGACCGTAGCCACACACAGCGCCACATAGCCACACATAGCGACCCGCAGTGACCGTAGCGACCCGTAGTGAAGGAGCCCGCCGCCACCATGGATTTCACATTCACCGAAGATCAGGCGCGGTTGAGGAGCGAAGGGCTCAGCCTTGCCGGGCTGGTGCCCCCGCCGACGGATCTTCCCCGCTACCGTGTCGACGGGACCGTGGTCACCGCCCTGGCCGGCAAGGGACTCGGCGGTGTCGCGCTGCCGGTCGGCGAAGGCGGGCGCGGCCTCGGCATCACCGAGGTCTGCGCGCTGTGGGAGGGGTTGGGCGAGGGCGCCGCGGACGCCGCCACCCTCCTGGCGCTGAGCGCGCACGCGCTGCTGACCGCCGTACCGCTGTGGAAGCTCGGCACCGAACAGCAGCGGCGGTACCACCTGCCGCGGGTCGCCGACGGCAGCCGGCTGGGGTCGCTCTCGCTGCGCGAACTGGAGGGCGGTTCCTCGCCCGCCAACCGAGCGGTGACCGCGAGCCCGCTGGCCGACGGCGGTTGGCTGATCGACGGCGCCAAGGACCAGGTGCTCAACGGCGGCCACGCGAACCACTTCCTGGTCACCGCGGCCACGGGCGACGGCGTCGCCTCCGCCTTCGTGCTCGACCAGGACCTGCCGGGACTGCGGATCGAGCAGACCACCGACGGCCTCGACCGGCTGGTCCTCTCCCACGTGCCCGTCCCGGCGGACGCGCTGCTCGGGACCCCGGACGCCGCGTACCGCGAAGTGCTGCCCCTGCTGCTGGCGTTGGACGCCACGGCGGTGCTGGCCCCCTGGCTCGGGGTCATCCGGGCGCTGGCCGACCGGGCCCAGCGCGCCGCGCTCGAAGGCCGCCTCTTCGACCGGCCGGTGGGCCGGTTCCAGAACGTCCGGTTCGCCATCGCCGACATGCGCGCGCAACTGGAACTCAGTACGGGTGTGTTGTACCGCGCAGCCTGGGAGCTGGACCAACTGGCCCAGCCGGGGCGGCAGGACGCGGCCGTGTCCCGGCTCTTCGTCACCCGCGCCGCGCGGTCCGCCGTGCACGCGGCCGCCGAAGTGCTGGCCCTCGCGGGCCGGTTCCCCGATCCGGTCACCGGACGAGCCGCCTGCGATGTCGCCCGGCTGGAACTCGCGGGCGGCGGCGCCGGCCAGGCGCGCTCGGCGGTCGCCGCGTCGCTGCTGAGCCTCGGCTGAGCGCCGGCTGCCGCGCGGCGCCCCCGGGCCGGCGCCGCCCGGATCCGCCCGCACGCGCCCGCACCGCCTCGCCGCCCCGCCGGACCGACACGGACCTCAAGGAACTCAAGGAGCAGGAATGGACTTCTCGCCCAGCGGCGTGGACACCGGTCTCGTCGAGGAACTCGACCGCCGTTTCCGGTCCGGGATCGCGCTGCGCGCCGCCGAGGCCGACCTGGCCGGCGGCGTCCCGCCCGAGAGCTGGCAGGAGATCAGGGACAGCGGCTACCTGCGCGTCTTCCACCCCAAGGAGATCGGCGGCCTCGGTGTCGACGGCGTCACCCAGGCCCAGGCGATGGAGACCCTGGCCCGCGCGTGCTCCGGCACGTACTGGTCGGCGACGATGTCGACGCTGCTCTGCGGCAAGCTGATCAGCGGCTACGGCGACATCGTGGAGCACCGGCGGCTGCTCGACCCGATCCTCAGCGGCGAGAAGATCGGTGCCTTCGCCGTAGTCGAGCGCACCTCGGGCAGCGACGCCGGCACCTACCGCACCCATGTGTCGCGGGCACCGCACGGCGACGGCTGGGTCATCAACGGCGAGAAGGCACGGATCACCAACGCGCCCAACGCGGACATCGCGGTGGTGCTGGCCCGGTTCGACGGCGACGGGTCAGGTGAAGGCGACGGCGAAGGCGAAGGACCGCCGCCGGCCGGTGGCGCGGCCGCCGAGACGGACCCCGCCGTCTCTGAGGACTGGTGTTTCGCCTTCGTCGACCTGCGCCAGGACGGTGTCGGCCGCTACGACATGCCGCACATGGGTCTGCGGGCGATGCCGTGGGGCGGGGTGACCTTCGAGAACGTGCCGATCCGGCGGGAGGACGTCGTCCCGGTGCCGTACACCGAGTTCGCCCAGGGCATGGCCTGGGGTTGGCTGTTCATCTCGGTGGCCGCCATCGCCACCGCCGAGAACGCGCTGCGGGAGACCGTCGAACACGCCTCCCGGCAGGTCGCGTTCGGCCGCCCGCTGGCCCACATGGAAGGCGTGCACGCCCAACTCGCCGACGCCCGGGCCGAGATCGACGCCGCCCGGCTGCTCGCCTGGCGCACCTCGTGGCACCGCACCCAGGGCCGGTCGGTGCACGAACTGATCGCCATGCTCAAGGCGCACGCCACCGAACTCGCCGTCCGCGTCACCCAGGCGGCGGTGCAGATCCACGGCGCCTGGTCGCTCGGCCCCGGCCACCCGGTCGAACGCCACTACCGGGACGCGCCGATGAACGTGATCGGCGGCTTCACCTCCAACCGGCTCAGGGAACTCATCGTCGAGTCGTACGGCATGGACATCAGCACGTACCAGGACTTCGACTGGCTCGCCCCGGCCGGACTGACCGGCGCGCCCGGCGACATCCCGGCGACGTCGCTCGCCACCACGACGGCGGGGGCGGGCGCGTGAGCCGGGATCCGTACCGTGTCGTCCTGCTGCCCGGCGACGGCATCGGGGTGGAGGTCACCGCGGACGCGGTGAAAGCGCTGACCGAGGCCGGGCGGCTGACCGGCTCGCGGTTCGCCTTCGAGGAGATCCCCGCGGGCGCGGACCACTACCGCCGCCACGGCCGTGACTGGCCGGCGGGCAGCGAGGAGCGGTGCGCCGCGGCCGACGCCATCCTGCTGGGCGCCATCGGGCTGCCGGCCGGCGACGGCGCGCACGGCAGCCTGCTGCGGTCGGACGGCCGGATGGCGGGCTGGTCGGCGATCGTCGGCAACCGGCTGAAGCTCGACCTGTTCGCCAACGTCCGCCCGGTCAGGCTCTTTCCGGGCGTCGAGCACTTCATCTCCGGTACGCACAAGCAGGTGTGGGAGCCGGCCAACGTCGACATGGTCTTCGTCCGGGAGAACACCGAGGACCTGTACGCCGGTTCCGGCGGCATCCTGGCCCCCGGCGGGGTCGGGCAGGTCGCCACGGACACCCGTATCGTGACCCGGGCCTCCTCCGAACGCGTGATCCGGCTCGCCTTCGAGCACGCGATGCGGCGCGACGGCGCACCGGCCGACGGGGTGCGGCGGGTGACCTGCGTGGTCAAGGACAACATCCTGCACGGCTGCCGGCTGTTCGTGTCGGTGCTCGACGAGATCGGCGCCGAGTACCCCGAGGTGGAGCGGGAAACCGTGCTGGTGGACGCGTTCACGCAGTGGCTGCTGCGCCGGCCGGAGCACTACGACGTCGTGGTGGCCACCAACATGTTCGGCGACATCGTCACCGAGCTGGCCTCGGCCCTCCAGGGCGGTATGGGCATGTCGGTCGGCTGCAACGTCGGCACGCGGCACGGCATGTTCGAGCCGATCCACGGCTCCGCCCCCAAGCACGCCGGACACGACCGGGTGAACCCCCTCGCCGCGATCCTCAGCGCCGCGGAGGCCGCCCGCTGGCTCGGCGCCCGGCACGCCGACCCCGACGTCAGCAGGGCGGGGGACGCCATCGAGGCCGCGGTCCGTGCCGTGCTCGCGGCGGGCGGTCCGCTCACCTACGACATGGTCGGCCATGACCGGGCCGCGCCCAGGTCCGCGGTCACCGAGGCGGTGCTCGGCCGGCTCGCGGACCACGCCGGGCCCGCGGATCCGGGCGCGCCGACGGACCGGGGACGGGCCGCCGCGCTCGCCACACCGTGATCGTCGACGCCCAACTGCACCTGTGGGGAGCCGACCGCGCCGCGCGGCCCTGGCCGCCCGGCGGAGCGGCGCTCGCCCACCGCGCGGAGCCCTGGGGCGCCGGGGAACTGATCGCCGCCATGGACGCCGCCGGGGTCGACCGGGCGGTGCTGGTGCCGCCGTCCTGGGAAGGCGATCGCAACGACCTCGCGCTCGCCGCCGCCGACCGCCACCCCGACCGCTTCGCGGTGATGGGCCGGCTGCCGCTGACCGACCGGGCGGCGGCCGTGGCCTGGATACGGGAGGTCCGGGACCGCCGGGCGGCGCGGACGGCGGGCGGGCGGCCGGGCCCGCTGCTGCTCGGCCCGCGCTTCACCTTCCACCGCCCACCGCTGCGGGGTCTGCTCGCCGCCGATGAACTCGAATGGCTCTGGGCGGAGTTGGCGGCGTCCGGGCTGCCGGTGGCGCTGTATCCGCCGGGCCGGCTCCGCGCTGTCGCCGCCATCGCGCGCCGCCATCCGGGGCTGCGGCTGGCCGTCGACCATCTCGCGCTGCCCGTGGACGTGCGCGGCCCGGCCGCGTTCGCCGAGCTCGACGACCTGCTCGCGCTGGCCGTCCACCCCAACGTGGCCGTCAAGGCGACCTGCGTATCGGCCAGTTCGGCGCAGCCCTATCCGTTCGCGGACACCACGGCCGTACTCCGGCGGGTTTTCGACGCGTTCGGCCCCGACCGCGTGTTCTGGGGCTCCGACCTCACCCGCCTGCCGCACACTTACCGCTCGTGCGTGGCGCACTTCACGCGGGAGCTGCCGTTCCTGTCCGGCCCCGACCGGGCGCGGGTGATGGGCGGGGCGCTGCTCGACTGGGTGGGGTGGCCGGCCTGACGCAATCCGCGGGCGCACCCCCGCACCGGCACCCGTACGCCCGCCCGCACCCGCACCCGCACCCGCACCGGACACGACGAGAGGGACCCGCAGGACATGGCACTGACCGTACGCTTCCACGAACTCGGCGGCCCGGAGGTCCTCACCACCGAGGATCTGCCGGTGCCGTCACCAGGACCCGGCGAGGTCCTGGTCCGGGTCGCGGCCATCGGGCTCAACCGCGCCGAGGTCAACTTCCGCCGCGGGCGCTACATCGACAAGCCGCGGGCGCTGCCCTCGCTGATCGGCTACGAGGCCGCCGGCGAGGTGGCGGCCACCGGCCCCGGCGTGCCGGGTCTCGCGGCAGGCGAACCGGTCAGCGTCATCCCCGCGTTCTCGATGCGCGACTACGGGGTGTACGGCGAGTACGCGATCGTCCCGGCCACCGCGGTGGAGACCGACACCCAGGTCGGCAAGGTCCTCGTCACCGTCCCCTGAGGCCCCGGCCCCGCCCGCCAACCCGAGGCCCCCGCCCCACCCGTCAAGGCGCTCAACACCCTTGCGGCGCTGAGCCGTTGCGCTACCCTCGCGCACACAGCCTCCGCGAGAGAGCCGGACTCCCATGGCAGCAGCCGACCTTGGGCGCGGCGACGGGTCGGCGCCCCAGCCGCTCGGGCCCTCCTCGCTGGCGTGGCGCTACTTCAGCGACTGGCGGGGCATGCTGGTGAGTCTGTGGGCCGGTTCGATGCAGAACATGCACCCCGGTCTCGGCGCCGGGGTCGAGGAGCACTCGCGGTTCTTCGACGAGCGCTGGGAGCGGCTGTTCCGCTCGCTCTACCCGATCGCCGGGGTGGTGTACGACGGCCCGGGCGCGGCCCGGACCGCGCGCGAAGTGCGCGACTACCACCTCGGCGTCAAGGGCACGGACCGCCACGGCCGCCCGTACCACGCGCTCGACCCCGACACCTTCTTCTGGTCGCACGCGACCTTCGTCATGGTGCCGGTGCTGGTCTGCCAGTACTTCGGCCGGCCGCTGACGGAAAGTCAGAAGGACCAGCTCTACGCCGAGAGCCTCCAGTGGTACCGGCTGTACGGGGTGAGCGACCGGCCGGCCCCGGCCGACTGGCGCGGCTTCCGCGCGTACTTCGACCGGATGTGCGCCGAGGTGCTGGAGGACAACTGGGCGACCCGCGCGGTGCTCGACATCCGGCGGATCGGCAAACCCCCGGCGCTGCCGTGGCTGCCGGACGTCGTGTGGCGGGCGATCCGGGTGCCCGTCACCCGGTCCCTGCTCTGGGTGACCGTCGGGATGTACCCGCCGGCCGTGCGGGCCAGGCTGGGCTACCGCTGGTCGCGGCGGAGCGCGTCAGCGCTGTGGCTGCTCGGCCGCGCGGTCGCGGCCGGGTGGCACCTGGTGCCGTTCGAGCGGCGCTACCACCCCCGCGCCCGCGCCGCCTGGCAGCGGGCCCGGGGCGTCTCCGTACCACCGGTGGAGACGCCCCCACGCAACCTCCCGCCCGCCGAGCACCGGGACGATCCCCGGCACTACACACCGGACGGGTGAGCGGGCGGCACGGGCCGAGGGGCCCGTGCCCCGTGCGCTACTTGGTGAAGTAGAGGTACTTCCACGCCCCCCATGTCGTGGAGTTCACGCTGTCACCGGCGGGACCGCTGACGTAGGAGGAACGCACCCGGGCGCGGATGCCGGACTCACCAGGGGCGCCGAGGCGGACCGCGGACCTGCCGTTGGTGCCCAGGGCGAAGTACTCGGCGCCGGCGTCGTACCACTTGCCCTGGTAGTAGACCTGGAGGTCGAACTGCTGCTTACGGCCCTTGTAGTAGGTCATCGTGGTGGTGAAGACCGGGTCGGTGTTCTTGTGGAACCAGTAGTACGTGGTGGCGCCGATCCTGGCCGTCTTGTAGTGCTTGGCGACGGTGGTGGAGAGCTTCACCCGGGCGAAGGTGTTGATCCGCAGCGTCTTCGGCGCGTTGACGGCGTCGCCCGCGAAGACGGCGGAGACCGCGGTGCTCCGGGTCATGGCCAAGGTGACCGCGAGGTTGCCGCTGGAGTTGACGGTGCCCTTCTTGACCAGCCTCTTCGGTTGGTCGGCGCCGAAGGGGTCGGCCCAGATCTCGACGACGCGGTTCTTGTACGTCTTGCCGAGGTGCGCGGTGAAGGAGACGCGCGTCCCGTAGGCGTAGACACTGCCGTTGTGGTTCAGCGAGAGGGTGGTCGCCGTGCGGGACACCTGCACCGTGGCGGAGCCCGCCGCGCCGAGGTGGGTCGCGTCACCCGCGTACGACACCCGGTAGGTGACCGTGCCGCCGGTGGTCGGGCTGTCCCCGAAGGAGAAGGCGCCGCCGGACGTGGTCCTGACCGGGGCGAGCGCCTTGCCCTTGGGGTAGGTGAGGTCGGTACGGGTCACCGTGAGCGGCGTGCCGGCCGGGACCGTGGTCTTCGACGTCAACTTCCCGCTGACGGTGAGCCTCTTGACCCGGCCGGAGGTGGCGGGAGCCGTCACCTTCAGCGCGGGCAGCTCCTTGGTGGGGTCGGTCAGGGCCCGCAGGGTGTACGTGCCGAGGTCGTTCTCCGACACCGCGAACACCCGGCTGCGGTCCGGCGCCCAGGCCAGCGCGCCGTCGACGAGGGTGTCGGCGCCGCTGCTGTCACCGGTGTTGGGGAAGTCGTACTCCCGGGTCGGCGTGGTGGCACCCGGCTTGAGGATGTGCACATCCGGTTCGTACCAGGAGGAGCTGCCGCCGGCGATGGTGCCGTCCGGGGCGACCGCGACGGCGTTCGGATAGGCGTCGGTCGCGTATCGGCCGATGTGGGTGAGGTCGGTGGCGGAGTAGACACCGAGGGCGTAGCCGTAGCCCCCGGTGTCCCAGGAGGTGAGCACCTGCTGCCCGTCGGGCGTCAGGTCGATCTGGTGCACGCCGCTGTCCATGGCGCCGGTGGCCCGCAGGACCGCGCCGTCCGCCGAGACGTCGAACACGGCGAGTTCGCTGCCGCTGCCGGCCGCCAGGACGCCCGGCACCGCCGGGTCGGCGGCCAGGAGCGGCGCCGCGCCCAGGGTGTCGGCGTCCTGGTCGAGCTTGACGACGGGATCCGCGCCGGAGAGGTCGAGCGATCCGAGACCGTCGGCGTAGCCGAACCACAGCCGGCCGTCCACGATCTCCAGGGTGGTCGGTGCGTCGGCGCCCAACGCGTAGCTGCCGGAGGGCGCGTAGGTCTGGGTGTCGACCGAGACGATACGGTCGTCGCCCTTGACCGCGGCGTACACCTGGCCGGAGTCGGCGGACAGGGCGAGGCCGGACACACCGGGGAGACCCGCGAGGGTGGCCTTGACCGCGCCCGCGTAGTCGGTGACGACGATCTTGCCGCCGGCCGGATCGGAGACGTAGACCCGCTGGTGGCTGCCGTCCACGAGGAGGCCGCCGACGGACCTGACGGCCAGCACCTTGGCGGCATCGGCCGCCGCGGGGCCCGCCGTGCCCACGGCGAGGGCCGCGGAGCCGAAGAGGACCGCGAGCGCTGTCGCGGTCGAGATGGTGCGCGTACGCACAGTGATTCTTACCCCCCACGAAGAAACCCGGCGGTCGCGCCGGGCGAGCACAAGGAGGCCGCGCTTTTCCCCCCGGCACCGACGATCACGGGCGCTCGGCGCGCGGCCGACGCGGGCAGCCTATGACACACCTCCGACACCGGATAACCGGATTTCCCGCCGCCACCTGCTGTTCACCCCCGCGCTGACCTCGCTTTTCCTCTCCGCCGGCCGGCGAACCCGGCGGCGCGGGCACCTGCGCGAGGCGGGGTCGCCGGCTGGTGGCAGGCCGGCTGCGAGTCAGTCGCGGATGTCGGGGTGGGGGTCTTCGCCGGGGGTGGGGTGGCGGGCGTAGGGGTGGACGTGGCGGTCGGTGTGGGAGGGGGTGAACCAGTCCTCGATGTCCATGGGGGCGAGGTCCAGGTGGGCGAGGGCGGGATCCTCGTCGGGTTCGTCGGGGGGCGGTTCGTAGAGCCACTGGTGGCCCATGTCCTCGTAGACGTGCTCGACGAAGATCCGCAGGGCCGAGGTCAGCTCCTCGCCATGCAGTCCGTGGAGTTCGGCGGTCACCTCGGCCTGGGCGACCAGCAGGCGCATCAGCAACTCCTCGGCGACACACGTCAACTGGCCGAAGTGCGGCTGGACGAGGCGGCCGGTCATCGTCACGGCGGTGGTGATCAGCCGGCGGACGAAGCCGACGTCGTAGTGGTGGACGTACTGTTCGGGCAGTTCGTCGAGGAGCATGAACGGCGCCGCGCTCTCGCCGACGTCGGGGCCGTCCCGCTCCAGCCGGGCGAGGTCGCTGAAGAGTTCGTCCACCAGCAGGTCGATGGCGTGGACGAGGGCGCCGGCCGCGGTCTCCGCCGCTTCCCTGCCGACCGGCGACCGCCCGGCGTCGTCGCCCTCGGGCCCGGCGCAGCCGAACGCCGCCAGCGGGAACGCCTTGAGCCGCGGGGCCAGCGCGCGCAACATCCGCCGCATCCCTTCGTCGTCGGCGTCGTCGGCGTCGGCGACGTCATCGGCGGCGTCGGCGACGTCGGCGTCCGCGAGCGGTACGGGGCCGCTCGCGCCATGGCGCCCGGTCCGCTCGGCGGGATCGTCCGGCGGGGCGTCGGGCCCGTCGGCGGCGTCGAGGCTGCGCTGGGCGAGGTCGGGGTGCAACTCGACCTGGCAGCGGGTGATCGTCCAGTCCGCCAGCAACTCGGAGCGTTCCAGCACGTCCGTCATGGCCGCGTGGACCGCGTCCTCCGCGAACTCCAGCGCGGGCGCGTCCACGAAGATCTTCAGCAGGGCCCCGCCGGGATGGACCGCGATCACCCGCTCGAAGACATCGACCTTCACACCGTCCGGCCCCTCGACCGCCTCCAGCGCGTCAAGGTGCTTGTCCAGCAGGTTGATCACGCCCTCGCGTTGGAGTGGGTCCAACTCCGATGCGCCTACCGGGATTTCCGTGTCCACCGTCACCACATACGTCACCCGGTCATCGTGCCGGACGCGGAAATCGCCCGGACCGGTTCGCGGCAACTCCGCGTGCCGCGGCGGCGCGACCTGCTATGGCCGCCGGCGAGTCAACTGCTCATACCGCCGGTCCGAACGGCCGCGCCGCGGGTCGCGGATCAGCCGGCCGTACGGCGGCGGCGGTTGACGACGGCGATGAGGGCCGCTCCGGCGGCGGCGAGGGCGACGGCCAGACCGGCGAAGAGGCCCGAGTGGGAGGCGCCGGTGTGCGCCAGCCGGCCGGTGGCGGCCGGCGGCGGCGTGGACGAGGCGGCGGGGGTCGACGGTGTCGCGGAGGCCGCCGGAGCCGCCGCAGCGGCCGACGTGGCAGCGGACGATGCGGCCGGGGAGGTCGGCGCGGGGGTCGCCGACACCGGGGAGGGCGGGGTGGAGGCCGCCGAGGAGGCCGGTCGGTAGTGCAGTACGGTCTGCGCCGAGGTGATCGGGTTCCCGATCCATGTGGTCGCGGAAAGCCCGAGGTCCTGCGCGGACTTGGGGTTACCCGGGCCGGCCGCCAGGGTGAAACGCAACTGGAAGTCGCGCTCTTGACGGTAGGCGAATCCGGCCGGGATGGCGGGCAGGGACCATTCGCTGCCCGCCACGATCACCCGGGCCTTCTGCCATGGCCCGTTGCCCGTACGGACCTCCAACTGGAGTCCGGCCAGCGGTACTCCGCCGTGGCCGGATGTCCCGGCCGGCCTGGCCTCGACAAGCGTCGAGAGCGGGCTGGTGAAGCTGCCGCCCGCCCCGTTCTTCGTCTCCAGCGTGGTCTGCCCGGGGCGGCCGGGCGACACCGTGGCCGCCTGCGTGAAGTGGTCCGTGAGCTTGCCGTCGGGAAGAGCGGGCGGCAGGTCGAAGTGGACCGGGGTGGACGACCCGTTGACGTCGACGTCGAGGCCGTCGTCGTTGCCGGGGTAGTCCGCGGCGAAGCCGAAGGTCACCTTCCACCGGTAGCTGGACTTGGCCGGGACCTGGAACTGGTCGCGCGAGGCGCTGCCGCCGTGCGGGAAGAACTCCGCGAACAGCCCAGGGGCCTGGCCCCGCACCGCGCTGTCGGTGGCGGGCGCGCTGAGCGGCTCGACGCGGGCCGGCACCTGGCCGACGGCGAGCGGGCTGGGCCCGCCCGTGGGCAGCAGGGAAACATATCCGGTGTACGCCTGCGGGATGTCGGTCGTATTGGTGACGGTGACCGTGAAGCTGTCCTCGCCGTGCCCCCGGGTCAAGGGGCCGCGGACGACGTCGCCGACCGCGACCGTCAGGCCCGAAGCCTTGGGCGCGGCGGAGGCGGCGGCGGGTATCAGCAGGGCGCCGCAGACGGCGGCGGCGACAACGGACGCGGACAAGGTGACAGATCGAGAAGACATGAGGATCCCCCCCAGGGAACACACGGGCGAACGCGGTGGTGAACGCGGTTGGTGACCGCGGCGGTGAGACGCCGCCCGCCGAGCGGTCGTCGGGGCGGCACTCCATGGTCTGCGGTGAACGGTTACCGACACACAAGTGAATGGTCCCTACCGCGCAACAAACACCACGGTTCCGGCACATCCGCCAGCTCTTGAGGTGGGCGAAGCCGTGTTCGACTGGTGCGCGTCCGACGGCGAGGACGCGGTTGGCTTCCTTCTGCCCCGGGGTCAGTGTGTGGGCCGCGACCACCGCGCGCGGCCACGCGGACACCTGGCGGGCTTCATCGGTGAGCGGACACGGGTCGGCCAAGGACCAGGGGGGTATCCCCACCACGGTCGCTGGTATCAACAGCACCACCAGCCGACGTGCCAGCCGGATTCTGTGGGCAGCCAGGTTCCCGAATGATCGGACAGGTACCACAGCGCCCTCAAGCCGTCGAAGGATCAATCGTGTCGCGCACCCCCCGTATGAGCCGTTCCACGTCCCGCGTGCTGTCCTCCCTCGCCCTGCTGGCTTTGGGGGCCGGTGGCATCACTGCCTGCGGCGACAACGATTCCGCCGCCAGCCCCACGGCCTCGTCGTCCGCCTCCACGGGATCGGCCAAGGCGGCCGAAACGAAGCTGCACATGGTCGACAACGGGGGTCACCGGGTTGCCTTCTACGTCACGCGGGGCAACGGCTCCACCATCGTCCTGGACTCGGGCGGCGGTGAGTACTCCACGCAGTGGAAGGACATCGTCCCCAAGCTTCACGCGGCCACCGGTGCCACCGTCATCACGTATGACCGGGCCGGCCTCGGCAAGAGCGACGTGGTGCCTGGCGCGTGGAAGGTTCGGAGCGCCGTCAGCGACCTCAAGGCGGGACTCAAGCAACTGGGCATCGCCAAGGACGTGACCTTGGTGTCTCACTCCCAGGCCGGGGAGATCGCGAACTACCTCGCCCAGGGCAACCCGGAGATGCTCTCCGGCGCGGTCCTGGTCGATGCCAATCTCCCGCAGTTCTTCACGGACGAGGAGATTCCCCGTCTCGTGGCCGGGGCTCAGCCGGAAGTCGATGCGGCGAAGAAGGACCCCGAGAAGCCGGAGAACCGCCAGTTGATCTCCACCGCAGAGGGTTTCGCCGCGGCGCACAAGGCATTCCACCAGGTGACGTGGCCGCCTTCGGTGCCGGTAACGGTCATGGTTTCGGAGAAGACTCCGTTCGCCGGTTCTCCTGAAGACGCCCAGCGCTGGCGCGACGCCGCCGCCTCGTTCGTCCAGCAGGCACCGAACCGGACACTCGTCACTGCCAAGGGCACTTCCCACGAGCTGCCGACGGACCGTCCCGACCTCGTGCTCAAGGAGATCGAAGCCATGTTCGCCGCACAACACTGATCTCCGGGCCCGGGCGCGTCCGCCCGGGCACGCCGCGACCGTTGTTCAACGACCGTTGTTCGGGACGAAGAGGCCGTGGGATGCGCGTTTCGGCCCTCCGGCAAGTGGTCACCCCTCACGTGCTCGCCGAGACCCGGGGCAGCCTCCGGCTCGTCGAGCAGGAGGACGACGGCGAGGCCATGATCTTGGTGGACCCGGAGACGGCCCGCGCGAAGGTCGCCAGCCCCCTCACGAAGAACAGCAACGAGGCGGCCGACCTCCTACATCGGGCCACCGACACGGGCTTCGGCGGGCCGCACAGGCAGGTGCGGCGGATGCTCGTGGAGACTCCCATCGTCCACCTCGACGAGTTGACCGACGCCGACGCTGACTGGCCGCGTACCCGGCAGCGCCACGAGGCTCAGGCCTTCTGCGAATTCCCGGGCCTGGACGCGAGATCCGGGACCCCGCAGCTTTGGGGCCATTGCGTTCTCGCGGGGCTCCGTCGACCACAGGCTACTGCCCGGAGTGGATGAGCCTAATCCCCATAAATGGCATACGCGTGCGATACCTCTCCGTCGGAAGCGACGGGAAACGGCTTGGACGTACAACCTCAGGCTGCTTTCATGTATCTCACATCTTGTACGACTGCCCGTGGGGCCGTCATGTGTCCAAAAGGGGACTCAGTGAGCAGTGTCGGAAGATCCCGTCTGGCTGCCGCGACCGCGGTCGTGGTCACGCTGACGGGCGGTCTCGTCGTGAGCGCCACCTCGTCGGCGTCGGCGGCGGCGTCGTGCGCGACGACGAACACCTACACCCGACAGTTTTTCGCGAACACGGTCTTCTCTGGCGCGGCGAAGCGCACGGACTGCGACGCTGTGATCGGCGAGAACTGGGGCAAGAACTCGCCCGGCGTGTCCGGTGTCGGCAAGGACAACTTCGGCGTCCGGTGGATCGTGAACCGTGACTTCGGCTCCGGTGGCCCCTTCACGTTCGCCGCGTCCGGCCAGGACGGCATCCGCGTCTACCTCGACGGCGCACGCAAGATCGACCTGTGGAAGAACGGCACCACCACCGTCTCCAAGACGGTCAACCTGACCATCCCCAAGGGCACGCACACCCTCCGCGTCGACTACGCCAACTGGAACGGCTCCGCCGCCGTCAAGTTCGCCTACACCCCCCGTACCGGGGACGCGGTGGACCGGGTCGCCCCCCTCACTCCGACCGGGCTGTCGATCGCCCGGGACGCCGGCGCCAAGCGGAACGTCCTGCGCTGGTCGGCGAACAAGGAGATGGACGTGGCCGGTTACCGCGTCTACCGCCGCACTCCTGCCCAGACCTCGTTCGGCAGCCCCATCGGCACGGTCACCGGCACGACCTTCACCGACACCACCGCCGGCACGACCACCCACCTCTACGAGGTCCGCGCGGTCGACAGGTCCGGCAACGCCTCCGTAGGAACAGCCGATGTCTCCGTCACCGGCAACCCGACCTTCCTGCGCCAGTACTTCGCCAACGCCACCTTCACCGGCACCCCCAAGCGCACCGACACCGACACCTCGATCAGCGAGAACTGGGGCGACAACTCGCCCGGCGTGTCCGGTGTCGGCAAGGACAACTTCGGGGTGCGCTGGCAGATCACCCGTGACTTCGGCTCCGGTGGCCCCTTCACGTTCGCCGCGTCCGGCCAGGACGGCATCCGCGTCTACCTCGACGGCGCACGCAAGATCGACCTGTGGAAGAACGGCACCACCACCGTCTCCAAGACGGTCAACCTGACCATCCCCAAGGGCACGCACACCCTCCGCGTCGACTACGCCAACTGGAACGGCTCCGCCGCCGTCAAGTTCGCCTACACGCCCGGCGGCTCCGCCCCGGACAAGGTCGCCCCGCTCCCCCCCACCGGCGCGAAGGTGGTGTACAACGAGGCCACCGAATCCGCCACCCTCACCTGGGCGCCCAACAAGGAGATGGATCTCGCCAATAACCCCTACCGGGTGTACCGGCGGATCGGGGATGGCAACTGGATCTTCCTGGACCTGATCAACAAGACCACCTGGACCGACCCCGACGTGCCACACGACGGCAAGCTCCGCCAATACGCCGTTGAGGCCGCAGACCGCGTGGAAAACGAATCCGTGGGAGCCCCGGTGCTGACGGTCACCCCACGCGACACCATCGTACCGGGGGCGCCCGTCCTCACCGTGTACCGCGACCTGGACGTCGCCCACACCGTCGACATCAACTGGCTCCAGGCCCCCCAGTACACCCAGAGCGAGCTCCAGGACGGCGGCACCCTCACCATCTACCGCTCCACCGGCGACACCCTCGGCGACAACCCCGAACTCATCGCCACGGTGACGGCGGCCTCACCATCGGTCGGCGAATACGTGAACGAACTGCCGGCGTTCGACGGCACCACCTACACCTACGCCGCCGTGGTCACCGACGCGGCGGGCAACGTGTCCCCGATGTCGAAGCCGGTCACCGTGACCCCGGACAGTGTTCCGCCGCCCGCAGTCACCGGCCTGACCGCGACGCCGCGCGCGGACGGCGTCGTACTGAGCTGGGACCCCCTCCCTGCCGAGAGCGGTCTGTCCTACGTCGCCACCCGCGTCATACGGCGCCCTGACGGCAGCATCCACTACAACAGCACCGGGTGCCTGGACGCCGCGACGCCCCAAAAGGATGTGCCGAACGCGCTGCTGTGCGCAGGCCCCCTGGACGGCGAGACGGTGACCTTCTTCGTCGCGGCGATCGACCCGTGGGGCAACCACATCGCCTGGACCGACGCCCCCACCGTCACCATCACCGAACCCGACAACAGGCCCGACGACGCCCGCGGCGAGGAAACCGGCCCGCTCACCATCGTCAACCCCACCACGGCGGGCATGTATGGAAACGTGCAGTGGACGTGCGACGACGCGCCCCTCTGCGCCAGCATCACCGAGTACCACGTGGACAGTTGGAACCCGTCCACCCACACCTACGTACGAGTCAAGACCGTCGCGAGCTCCAAGGGCCCCCACTACGAGGCGAGCCTGCCAGTGGTCCACGGTGGTACGACGTACTTCCGGATCACCGGAGTCCGTGCCGACGACACCACCGCCGCCGTGACGCACGGCGCGGGATACTACGGCGCCACACTGTGAGGACGTGGCCCGTCGTCACCGCTGAACGCCACACCTCCTCGTGGTGATTGGTCTCGGTGCGACCACGCCGAGGACCGCGCTTGACAAAGTCGCGGTCCTCGGCGGCGGTCCGGCCACTCCCCGACGGCAAGCCATTCGGTGAGTTCGGGGTCTCCCCGCACGAGCTGGTACAGCTCTTCGCACACAGACCTCGTCACGGCGCCCGTTCCCGCTGGTGCGAGCAGCGAATACCGGTGGGCGACGCTCGAGTGGACGACGTGGCTCGGACTGGACAAGGCGACACATGGGCGCGACGCGGCGGACGGAACTCTGGGGAGCACACAGAAGTAGGTCCAGACCTGCCTCCGGGAGTTCCGCAGCCCCCTGGCCGAGGCAGTTCTCTCCCGCATCGGCAGGAGCGACGCCCCGCGGACCAAGCCGTCAAAGACTGGCTGCGGGACAGGGGCCGGTTGCTCCAAGGAACCCGGCCATCCATTGGCAGGACACCTTCACCACCAACGCTGCCGGCCAGTACGGCTTCTACGCACCGCCGTTCGGCGAGGGGACCTGGGTCGCGTACGGGCAGACCGACGCCGCTCACGTCTACAGCCAGTCGAAGAGCGTCTGCGACAAGTGTGTCCTCGACATCGGAAACACGCGCCGGATCATGGTCTCCCAGAGGCTCGTCGGCCGGGGCACACCACCGCCCGCGCGAACGTGGTCACCCTGGCGGGCCACCCGCTGCTCGGTCCGCAGCCCGGCGCCCCCGTCAGCGGCGGCCCACCGGTCCTGGCACCCTGCCAAGTTTTCCGCGGCGGGCCGCGCCCTGCCGATGTGGGGTGACCGCCGGAGGCCTTCGTGTGCCCGGCCGTGAGAGGGCGGTTGGCGTTTCCATCTCACGGCCGGGCGGGCCGACGGCTCAGCGCGTGACCATGACGGCGTCGAGGGTGACGGTGGATCGCCCGGATGCGCTGCCGGACAGGACCCGCAACTGCACGTGGTGGGTGTTGATCACCGTGCCGAGCCTGCGGGTGAACACCACTTGCCGGTAAGCGGCCGCGCTCCGCGACGCCTTCACGGCACGACCTGACTGCCACCCGCAGCCGCCACTCTCGTCTGAGCACCCCGCCCCGCACGCCGATGACCACTGATCACCGGCCGTCATGTCACGCCCGAAACCGCCACGCCCCGCGATCACGGTGAACGTTTACATGTTAATCTCAGCCAGTTTCACCGTATCGGACGCGGTGTCGAAGTGACAAAGAGACGGGTTCATGGCAATCAGACGGGCCAAACAGAAGGCTCAGGTCATCGAGAAGCTCTCCCAAGTCGCGCCCGCCGGCGAGACATTCGTCGCCTGCGTGCACCTGGAGACGGGCCCGAGCCCCTGGCTCAATGCGATATTCGACGAGATACCCGTGGTCGGCCTCGTCGTTGCCCTCACCCGAAAGTTCTACTTCGTCACGCTCACCAACTCCTCGGTCGTGATCAACAGCGCGAACCGGTTCACCAACCGTCCCGGCGACATCATCGCTGCCTTCCCGATCGCCGAATTCCCGGTGAGCCAGGTCAAGCGGGCGACGGTGTGGAGCCGGATGTACGTGCGGTTCCCGAACGACGCCAAGCCTCGTCGGCTCAACATCCACCGTTACTGGCGCGGCGAGTTCGACCAGTTGCTGGCCGCCCTCCCGCAAGCCGCGGCCGAGCCCGTGCAGGTCTGACAGGCGGCTCAGCCGAACCTGAGCCGGCCGGTACGGGTGCGCATCGGCTCGAAGACGTCCGGGTACGAGGTCAGTGCTCGCGCCGTCGAAGATGCGGGCGGCTGATGCGCACCGTGCCGGCGGCCGCGTACCTGGTCAAGCGGTTCGGGCGAGACGGGCAACGGCTTGGCGGCGTGCCCTCACCGGTTCCGGCCACCCAGCGGACAGCCGGGCCGCACCCTGATCCGGTCACACCGTCGACGTTCACCCGACCGCCACCGGACGGGCCTTGGCATGCCCCGCAACGGGATCAACAGACGATGTTCTGGCTGAAGGCTTGCCCCCTCAGGACCGGCCGGGGCCAGGTCTGACTCGCTGATCGCGGTTCCGACAGCGGCCTCAGCCACGCCGCGCCCGGCTCCCGCACCTGGTACCTGGACTGGCTCACCACTCACGAGACCGCCCCCACGCTCAGCCCTCGCCCGGTTCGAGGCTGAGCTGACGCGTACGGCAGCGGGCACGCGGGAGGCCGGCCACGACCTCGTCGTCGCGGTACGCGCCATGGACGCTGCAGGCGCGACCCCCGCGGTGCTGCGTCTCCCGGCGGAGCGCCCTACCACGGTGCTGCGCCTCGACGCGGCCGTACAACGGACGCACCCGTACCTCTACGGACACGTTGCCCCAGGTGACGATCAGAGGCGATCTCCGCCCGGTGAGAGCCTCACCCGGCCTGAGCTGGGCAGCCCCGCCGGGCGGCATCCGGTCCGGCATTCTCCCCTGCTATTCCACCGCCGTCGTCACCGTCATTGCCGCGTCCCGGACATCGGGGTGCGCGTGGCGGCGGAGGGCGCGCAGGTGGGTACGCCAGTCCTGCGTCCAGCCGGTGCGGTAACCCAGTGCCTGGGTGATGGCAACGGCGAGCAGGCCTTCGGCATATCGGGCGTTCGCGGTGAGTCGGTCGACCGCGCTCAGCAGTACGAGGGGGTCGCCGGGGCGGCGGGCGGTGTTGAGCCGGTGGCGGAGGGTCTCCGCCGTGCGAACGGCCAGGGCCGGCCGGGAGGCATGGAGGCCCGCCACATGGTCCAGCGCGTCGAGCACTTCGACCGGTCGCGCATCGAAGTTGAGGGCCGCGGCGGCCAAGTGAACGCCCTGAGTCCGGAACTCGTCAGTCGAGCAGAGAAGTTCGGCTGCCCGGACAGCCACCGCCCGCGATGCCTCGGCCTCTCGCGCCAGTACCGCCGCCGACAGCCGCGTGACCAGGTGCCGTATCCGCTGCCGGGCGGGGCGGTCCCGGTCGCCCGCCGCGTCCAGATTGAGGGCGGGGGCCTCGGCTTCAGCGGTGACGAGCTCCGCCAGCGCCGCCAACAGCGGCCCCGCGCCGTCGGCTGAGGCGGTCAGCGCCACCAATCCGTCCGCCGCCGCCCGCCACGAGCGGTTGTCCAGGTCGACGGTGCGCTCCAGCAGCAGCGGTACGGCCTCCGGGTACCACGGCGACCAGCGCCCGAGAAGACCCGTCGCGGTATCGGCGGTCTCCGCGTCGCTGCTCCGCGACACCTCACCCACCAGGCGCGCGTAGCGGGACCGGTCACCGGGCTGGAGCTCGTACGGCTGGATCCGCAGGACCGCGGCCTGGGTGACGGGCGGGCCATCTGCGGCCCCTTCCAGCAACGACCAGGCCGCCGGTGAACGCAAAAGCTCGGCGGCGACAGGTGCGCAGGCCGCCCGCACGTCGGGGTGCTGCCCGGGGATCGCGAAGGCTTCGGCGAGGATCGCTGCCGCGGCGCCGACGGGCAGCCGGGAGGCGGCGAGCCGGACGAATTCCTTGCGGCTGGTGACCTTGGCCGCCGGAGCAGGCGTGCCGTCGCCGGCAGGCAGCAGCGCGGCGCGCAGAACCGTCTCCAGCTGGGACGGGGCGACGAACGCGGTCACTCGGTTGGCTGCGTAGATCGCGACTCTCGCCCGGTCGTCCCCGGCGTGCGCGAGCAGCAGTGGCAGTGCTTCGGCGGGACGGTCCGTCCACGCCAGGGCCCCCAGGGCGGCCTCGGCGAGAACCGTGTCCCGGGAGTCGAGATGGCGGCAGACGACCTGGAAGCCCAGTTCGGGAATCTCGGCGGCAGCGCGGATGTGTCCGGCCCGCGCATGCTTGGGCAGCGAGACATCACCCGCTGCCCGGGCCAGCAGCCCTGCCACGGCGGCCTGTTGACGCGGCAGCCAGGCGCGGATGCCGTCGATGGGCGGGATCCAGCGGGCCCCTGGGACGAGAAAACGCCCGTAGGGTGGCCTGTCGGCGAGGAGCACGTCCAGCAGGTCCGTGCGGCCGCGCGTCAGGACCCGCAGCACGGGGTGAAGCACCGCGGCCGAAGGTTCGAGTTCCAGCACTTGGACGGTCCGCTCGTCCCTGGTCGCGGGGTCGTCGAGCCACAGGTCCACCGCACGGATCACGGTGGAGTCATTGCCGAACTGGACGGCCTGCCAGAGAAGTTCCTGCAGCTCCAACATGTGACGGGCGCGGCGCCCGAGAGCACGCGCCAGCGCGAAGGTCAGCGAGTGGTCGACTTTGTCGGCGCCCGCTTCGAGCCACGGCCGGAGCGCCTCGAAGACCTGGAACTCCTGCCCACGGCGCAGAGTGGTGTCCAGACGGCCCAGGTTGGCGCCGCCGGTGTGTCCGGACAGTTGCGTCAGGGTAGTCAAAGCCCACCCCACCAGGGGCCGTTCGCCGCTCACAGCGTGTTCGCGCAGCATCGCGAGAGCCAGCTCCGACAGGACCTGCCGAGTCCGCCAGGAGCTGTCGCGCGCTTCGATGGCGTCGGTGGCGATGCGGTCGAGCAGGGCGGTGTCCGCGCCGGCGAAGAGCCCTGGCGGGACCTCCGAGAGCGCGGTGAGCGCGGGCGACCGGACAGGTTCCTGCTCGTTGCGGAGCCGCTGCACGTCGTCGAGGAGGGTGGCGATCGCGGCGGCCTCGCCGGACCTGGCCGCGTTGCGGATCAGCAGCGGATACGCCAGCGCCCGGTCCTCTGCCGCGGGGCGGCGGGTGGCGGCAATCAGTTGCGGCCTCGCCTCGGCAACGGGCAAGTAGGAGACGGCGGCCAGCACGGTGGTCCAAGGCTCTCCGCGTTCGGCGGCCTGCGCGGCCATCCGCCGCGCCTCGGACTGCGCGCGACGGCGGGGCAGCGCGTCGAGAAGGCTGCCGCTGAGCGTGCTGTGGCGGAGATCCTGGCCGGCGGTCACCGCGTCGTAGAAGACCTCGCGCCGGGACGGCGGCAGCGCGCGGAGCACCTGTGCGAGGAACTCCGGGGCATGACTCCAGGCCCGGCCGAGGTCGATGAGCTCCGGCGGTGCCTGCCGGGCGAGACGGCTCAGGGCAGTACGGGACACCAGGCCGCGCGTGTCGGGGACGAGACATGCCCGGGCGCTGACCAGACCGATCGTCCGTCCTGGGGCCGCTTTCAGCAGGTGGCCGAGGCAGTCGCTTACGGGGCCGGGTAGGTGTGGAGGGCAGTGCCGTTCCAGTAGTTCCAGAACACGCAGCGGTCGGGCTTCGACGGTGGCCGGGAAAATGTCCGCGTTGCGCCGCCACCAATCCGCGCGCGACGGTTCGGGCAGCTCGGCGAGCTGACGTGCGGCCTCGTCCAGCACCAGGTCCGGGTAGCGACGGCCCAGGGCGTGCCAGCGTGCCACGGCCAGGAAGAGCCCGGGAAGCAGCCGCTCCACGGCTTCGGCTCCGCACCCTGGCAGCAGCCGGGCGGCTTCCTCGTCGCCCCACTGCTCACGTACGGACACGATGAGCCGCTCCGCGAGAGCGGTGCGTCCGCCGGCGACGACCACGGTGGCGACCTGGCGGCGTACGGCCTCCGGGGCGTCGTCCATCGCCCGTTCCAGGGCGGCGTCACTGACCGGCAGGTGGAGCGTAGCTTTGAGCGCGCGGCCACGGACGGTGGCGTCGAGGTCCGCGAGCCGGGCCTCCAGAAAGCCGACGTCCCCTCCGATAACCGCCGCGACGACGGCGAGCCTGCAGCCGTACGCTCCGCGCGTGTCCAGCTCGTCCAGCAGCGGCCGGATTCCACCAGGCCCGGCGCCCTTCCCGACCTGGTTCCGCGTCCACGCGGCGAGCCCGCGCATGCGGGCCGGGTACGCGAGTGGGTCGAGGGTCGCGAAGAGGTCGTCGACGGCTATGCGGGGATCGTGGGGCTCCATGGACATGCGAGCCATTCTGGTGGCGCCGAGCCTCCCGCCCGTAGCGGTTTTAGCACGTCACGCAGACCGAGAACGCCGGAGATCCCGCGCCCCGGCCCGGGTTCCGCCAGTCGCACCGGCAGACTGAGGATTTCGACGAGCTCCTCCGACGTGAAGGTCCGGCCTGGGCGTCCGCGGTTGTCAGTGCGCGCCGATACCGTGGCGGACATGGGGACGAAGATCGACTACGTACGCGGTGACGCGACGACACCGCTGGGCAAGGGCCCGAAGGTGATCGCCCACGTCTGCAACGACATGGGCGGCTGGGGCAAAGGCTTCGTCCTCGCGATCTCCAAGCGCTGGCCCGAACCGGAGGCCGCCTACCGGCACTGGCACCGGGAGCGCGCGAGCAACGACTTCGCCCTGGGCGCCGTACAGGTCATACAGGTGGACCGGCTGCTGTGGGTGGCCAACATGATCGGCCAACACGGCACGCGCACCGGTAGCAAGGGCGTACCCGTGCGCTACGAGGCCATCGACACCGCCCTCGCAACTGTCTCAGCCCGGGCCCGCGAGTTGAACGCGTCAGTCCACATGCCGCGCATCGGCTGCGGCCTGGCAGGCGGCAAGTGGGAGCGCGTCGAGCCTCTGATCCTCGCGCGTCTCGTGTCCGACCACGTACCCGTCACCGTCTACGACCACGGGTGACGGCCCGCTCAACGGTCCACCCGAAGGGTGAGCTGCCCCCGAGGATCGAGCCACCTCAGCCCCCGTCTCTTGCGGGCACGGCCGAAGCGGAGGCCTGGCGCAAAAACCTCGGGTAAGCCCACGCCGAGCGCGAGGAGGGGGCACGGAGAACATCCGGCAACTGCGCGCAGACCGCGTGATGCCCGTCAAGCCCTGGCTTCCGAGCTCCGACGTCCCCCGCCGCGTCGCCGAAGTCGACCAAGCTCCGAACCGATCATGAACGCCGAAAATGCCGGAGCCTCGTTCTGACTCGTCCGGCACGATGGGCCCATGTCCAGGACGCACGAGCCGAAATCCTCCTCCCTCTCCCCATTCGAAGCCCGCGTGGCCTTCGAAGCCGAGCTGACCCGAACGGCAGCCGCCGCCCGCGGGACGGACCGTGAATTCGTCAATGCGGTGCGCGCCATGGACGCCACAGGACAGTCCGCGAGGGCCCTGCGTTCCCTGTCCGCACACCCGCGCATGGTGCTGCGCCTTGACGAGGCCGTACGGCGCGTATCCCAGCCCGCCTACGGGCACGTGGGCTCTACCGGCCGAGCCGAGGTCGACCAGCCCGCCCTGACCGCGGAAACCAGCCCACTCGGCGTCGCCCTGGCGTCCTGCCATCCGGACGGCCGGGTACGCGAGAGGGCCGTGCGCAGGCTGGAGGCGCTGCTGGGTGAACGCGGGCGCCCGGTGGAGCTGTTGCCGTTCCTCGTCCTGCGAACCGCCGACTGGGCCGGGCCGGTGCGCAACCGTGCCCGCGCCGCACTGGCAGTGCTCTTGCACGACGATCCGAAGTCTCTGGTCCCTGCCGCCGTACCGGTCACGCTCCTGATCAGCCGACGGGAGCGGGGAACCTTCGCCCAGCACCAGCTCCTGAGCGCGCTGTTGTCCTCGCCCGGGACCGCTGCCTTCGAACCTCTCCTCGCCTCACCGGCCCCGCGCATTCGACGGTTCACCCTGGAGGCCGCGCTCGCGAGCCGTCGGCTCCCGCTCAGGACGCTGGTGACGATCACGAAGCGGGACGGTGACCGCCGTTGCCGGGGGCTGGCGGCGGAAGCCGCCGTACGCGAAGCCGTATGGACCGAACAGACCGACCTGCTTCGGCAACTCGCGGCAAGTACCCATCCGGAAGTACGCGTCCTGGCGCTCGTCGGACTCCTGAGAGGGAGACTGGCACCCGAGGTCACGGCCTACCTCGGCGACACGTCTGCGCTCGTCCGCGCCGTCGCCCGGGACGCCGCCCGCCGCGCGGGTACGGACGCCGTCGGCTGGTACCGCGCCGCAGTCCGAACGCCCACTCCGGGCGCGATCGCCGGCCTGGCCGAAACCAGCCGCAAGGAGGACGCCGGCCTGCTGACTCCCCTGCTCGGCCACCACCACTCGCCGATCCGCGTTGCTGCCGTTCGTGGCCTGCGCATCCTCGACGCTGTCCCGGTCGAGCAGACCGTCGTGCTGCTGCGCGATCCGTCCACGAAGGTGATCCGAGAGGCCACCGCCGCCCTGCGTACCCGCCTCGACCAACTACCGCCAGGGCTCGCGGAGTCCCTGCTGGCCGACCGCGACCGCCCAGCCGTCCGGCGTGCGGGATACCGCCTGCTCAACGAACCCGACCCACTTCGGCGGCTCCGCACAGCCCTCAGCATCGCTGCGGACCCGGACCCCCGGCTCGCCCGCTGGGCAGCCGACGCGGCCGCCGCACTCATCCGCGGCTTCCACTCCTCGCCCTGGCGCGCCAGGACCAGCAAAACCGTCCCTGCCTTCCAACCGACCGCCGACGAGCGGAGCGAGCTACTCGCCCTCACGGAGGCCGCCTCCGCGCTCCTCCCCTACCGGACTCGTCAACTCCTCCAGGAGCGCCTCGACCCCACCGCCCCCTCGACCGAACTCCTCAGAGTCCGCTACGGCCCGCACCCCAACACAAAGAACCCGCTCATGGACCTGGAGGCCACGTTCACCGCAGAAGACCCCCGCGCAACCGTCGCCCTGATACGCGAGGTCCTGCTCGCCGTCCTTCCGTACGCGGCCGACCCCGACGCCGAATGGCCCGCCGACGAGAAGTGGACAGAGATCCTGCCGACGTGGTTCGTTCAGCGCTGCGCCCCGGAGGCGCCCGAACGCCAGGGCGCCGCCGCCGACTGGCTCACCCGTTGGCGCGGCCTCACAAGGCAGCAGCGCGAGACCGAGACGCAGACGGACGCGGTCGCCGACTGGCGACTGCTGGACTGGATCAACCTCTTCGACCCCGACGGCATGGCCGACAGCCGTAGCTGGCGCTGGTGGCACGGCGGAGTCAGCGGCCGCAACACAGGCTGGGTTCGGTTCGGCACCGACGGGCACCCCTACGGGGGTGGCGGCGCCCTGCGCTGGCTCATCGAAGCGGCCGGCGGATACGACATCGCACTGCCGTGAGGCGGAGCGGCGTTGCCGCGTCGCGCTCGATTATCCGGTGCGCGTCCACGCGGAGAGCCGCCCGGCCGGCGAAAACGGCTTACGAGATGGAGGGGGAGGGCATCGCGTCTCGAGGGGGAGTGGCAGTCGGCCAGTCGCCGCCCGGCGCGAGGCTCACATTGGCCGATTTTCCCTACGGTGACGGCCGCTTGCGTGGGACCAGTGGGTCGGCAGAGGCATTGCCCTACTCGGCCCGGTGTTTCTCACTCTGCCCGTTCGCGATGTCACTGGACGAGGTAAGACCCTGGACGAATGATCCGAAGTTCGGGGCGAGAGCCAACTCCGTTTTGTCGTCGGCGTCGAACCAGGTGACCGACGGCTCCCGGTGCCGACCACAGCCCATCACCCGAATCAGCACCGTCCCAGAAGGAAGGTCCCATTCTTCGACCAGATACGGGCTGTCGAGCATGGACGGCATTCGCTCACGGTTACCGATGCCCATCACGGCATCAAAGGGGACGTGGTCGGCGCTCCACGAGGTCGGCATGCTCGTGGGGAAGACACTGCGGCTGTCGCTGACCTGGCCCCCATTCCGAATGCGCAGCAGGTCGAGTAGGGAGCCAGGAAGTGTGACCGTCAGCAGCCCCTCGGCCTCCACAATCGCCTGATCGGTCAGGGGCGGCTGTACTCCGTAGTCACTGTCTGTGTCCCACAAAGAGCGCCGGAGATCCTCAAAACCTGCCATGGCCAGCATCATAGGTAGCACGCCTGACGCTTCACCGTCCGGTCCGGACCTCACGAGCATCATCAGCGGGTGGCTGCACGCGGGCTTGCCGGACCCGGTCGTTGACTGCTGGGAGCTGGGGAGGCCGACCGGTGGGCTGGGGCTCTGTGTCAGCCCCGACATCTACGATCCGGACCATGAGCATGATCGGTGAGTACGCCCGCCTGACGCCGAGCGAGCTTGAGCGCGCGGTCGCGGATCCAGGCTGGGCCCAGGAATTCATCGAGGAGCTGATCGATGCCGGGATGGACGAGCCTGGCGCCTCCCAGCCCCGCTGCCTCGACGTCGACAAGGCGTGGGACGCCCTGGCCCTGATGCTGCGGCGGATCGACTTCCCCGTCGACATCGTGCATGGCGAGGACGAGATCCCCGGAGCCGACGACTGGGGATACGGGCCGCCTCGCTACCTCACCCCCGAGCAGGTCCGCGCCGCTGCCGCAGCGCTGGCCGGCACACCGACCGACGTGCTCGCTCGGAACGTCACCGCGGCGGACCTTGCCCGAGCCGGCCTGTACCCGGGCATCGCGGTGGACGAGGCCGAGCAGCGGGTGAAGGACGTCGTCCACCACTATCGAGCGCTCGTGCCGTTCTTCGAAGGTGCAGCTCGTGACGGCGACGCGATGATGATCTGGCTGGACTGACCCGCAGGGGACCCGCCCCTGGGCACACATGGCCTCCCTGGCGGCGGGCAGCCATCAGGGCTGGTGGGCGTCGGCTGATGCTGGCATCGCGGTCACACCGGCGGTATGGTCGGTGGTATGGCAACGAAGAAGTACACCGTGACCTTGCCAGAGGAGCTCGCCGAGGAGATCCGCTCCGAGGTCGGCCCCGGCGGTTTCAGCCGCTACGTCACGCAGGCCGTCGAGCGCCAGCGCGAGCGGGAGCGGCTGCACGAGGCCGTCGACTGGTGGGAGACCGAGTACGGTCCTGTCACGGCGGAGGAGCTGGCGGAGGCGGAGACGGAGCGCAGAGACATCGAGCGAGCCCACGCCGAACGCGAGGAGCGAGTTCGGAATACGGCCAATCCGCCCGGAGCGGCCGCGTGAGCGACGGGCAGGTCTACCTGCTCGACAGCGAAGGCCTCTCGCAGTGGGTACGCGGCGACCGCCGCATGGGTGCCCGCCTCAAGGACGCCGACCGCTCTGACATCCCCGTGGTCACGACGTCGATGACCCTTATCGAGGCCTACCACGGCAAGCTCCATCGGCCGGCCTGGCGCTGGGCACTGTCGCGGCTGCGGGTGGAACCGGTGACCGAGCAGATCGCCAACGGCGCCATCGACCTCCTCCAGGAGGCCGGATTGCACGGCCACAAGTACGCGATCGACGCCGCCCTGGCCGCTGTAGCCCTGCGGCAGCCCGGCCGGGTCACGATCTTCACCTCGGACGAGGACGACATGCGCAAACTCTGCGGGGACCGCGTGGTGGTCGTGAAGCTTTGACGCCCGGCGCTCCGGCACCGCACCGCGAATCGGCAGGACACACCTCCGAGGTCGGCCCAACCGAGCAGGTCAGGCGCTGGATTCCCTGGGAGCCGTTTGGGAGCCGAACCGCTCCCCGAGCCCCCGCGACACCGCCCCAGACCCAGCCAGCCCAACCCGCTGACCAGCAACAACGCCAAACGCCCAGCTAGCGATCTTGCCACGACGGCATTCACGGCGAAGTCACGGTGCACTCACGGTGCACGGACCGGGAGGTGCGGGGGCCGGCCGGCCGCCGGGTGGTGCCCGGGCCGGGCCGTGGTGGGCGAGGGCCGGCGCGGCGCCGGTACCGCCACGCCCTGGCGCCCGCCCGACACCGCCTCCTGGGCCAGCGCCGCCAGCGAGCGGCGGTCATGCCCCTCGGGCCGCAGCGCGGGATGCGCGGTGACCAGGACCGAGAGCCCACGGGCGGCCGCGACCCGGCGGAAGGACGCCGTGAAGGTGCCTTCGCCGACGTAAGCGGGGAGCGTGCTGGGGACGCCCTGGCTGGCGTACGTGAGGGTGACCGGCCGCACCGGCGCGCCCGCGTCGAGCGCCGCCTGGAAGGTGGCCCGGCGGAACACGCCCCCAGGCGCCGAGCACCAGGTCGTGCCCTCGGGGAAGACGATCACCGTCTCCCCCGAGCGCAGCAGCGCGCCCAGTTCCCGTACCGTCTCCGGCAGACCCCGAAGACCCGTCCGGTCGATGAACCGGGTGCCGGCCCGCCGGACGAGCGGGCCGACCAGCGGCCACCGCGCCACCTCTCGCTTGGCGAGCAGCGTGGCGGGCTGCACCGCGAGCAGGGCGAGGGCGTCGAGCCACGAGATGTGGTTGGCCACCACGAGCGTGCCGACCCCCGTAACGGGTTCCGGCACCGCGAGCCCGTCCGTCCCGCCCAGCAGGGACACGCCGAGGTCGGCCAGCAGCGCGCGGGCCCGCCGGCGCAGTTCCTCCCCCTCCTGGAGCCGGCCGCCGGCCGCCGCGGCCCCGGCGAGGGTGCTGACGAAGGCCGCGTACCGCCGCGCCGTCAGCGCCCTGGCCGCGCGCGACCGCGGCGGTTCCCCGGTGACGCACGCGGCCGTGCACGGCGAGAGCGCGGCCCAGGGACTGCCGATCACCGGTCCTCGCCGAGGTAGTACCGCCGGTAGCGCTCGTTCATCCGCTCCAGGTCGAGCAGGACGAAGAAGTCGGCGTCCCCGAAGTCCCGGTCGTGCGCGGGCGCCCCGCACATCCAGGCGCCGACCCGCAGATAGCCGCGGAGCAGGGCCGGCAGCGAGGACAGGTTCGGCTCGGCGGACAGCGGCCCCGGCGGCATCCACGGGTCGCGGGGGTGGACGCGCAGCTCGGGCGGGCAGGCGTACTTCCTGGTGCCGAGCAGCCACGCGGCGGCCGCCGCCTCGCCCCCGTCGTCCAGCGGCACCGAGGCGCAGCCGGCGAGGTAGCGGTGGCCGGACAGCAGTACGTAGCGGGCCAGCCCGGACCACATCAGGTTGATGACGGCGCCGTCCCGGTGGTCGGGGTGCACGCAGGCGCGGCCGGTCTCGACCATGGAGTCCCGCAGGCCGTGCAGTGCGCCGAGGTCGAACTCGGCGTCGGAGTAGAGCCGGGTGGAGCGGCCGGGCGGCAGCAGCCGGTAGGTGCCGACGACTTCGCCGCTGGCGCGTTCGGTGACGATCAGGTGGTCGACGAACCCGTCGAACTCGTCGATGTCGTGGCCGGGGAGCGGCGTGTGCAGGACGGCGCCCTTCTCCTCGGCGAAGATCTGGTAGCGCAGGCGCTGAGCGGCGCGGATCTCTTCCTGGGTGGCGGCGATCGAGGTGACGTAGGAGCGGGTCGGCAGTGAGGTGACCATGTCAGAACAACAACTCCCGTGGTCGGAGCCGGGGGTGGCCGGGCGGGGCGAGTTCGAGCCCGCGCCCATTGATGCCCGGGCCCGGTGCCGGGCCGTCGTCCGCGTGATGTCCACCCGATGAACGCCGAACGGGCGGCACCCCCAGCGGCGGGCCCCGGGGGCCCGCCGACCCCCCACGGGCGGCCGCCCGGCGCCCAGCGGAGGCGTGCCTACGGCCCACCGACCCACCACGGGCCGCTACGGTCGGCCGACCCGCGCCGTCGGCGTTGACGCGCGGCGTTCAGCGGTGCCCATCAGGGGCGCGGGGACTGGGCCGGATACGGCAGGAACAGCCCCTCCGGGCCGGTGACGACCTGCGGGTGCGTCGTGGCTGAGCGCGCAGTTCCTCGCACCCCTTCGGGGCACGGCGCCTCCCGCGGAGGTGAGGGTGGCGCCCGCCAGGGGTGCCCCGGCGCACGGCGGCAACCCCCAGGCGAAGCTCTGGGGGCGGAACTGCGCGCGCAACCCACCACCGGCCGGTGGACCGGAAACGACAGCAACAGCCCCTCCGGGCCGGTGACGACCTGCGGGCCGCGTCGTGGCTGAGCGCGCAGTTCCTCGCGCCCCCTTGGGGCACGGCGCCTCCCGCGGAGGTGAGGGTGGCGCCCGCCAGGGGTGCCCCGGCGCTCGGCGGCAACCCCCAGGCGAAGCTCTGGGGGCGGAACTGCGCGCGCAACCGGCCACCGGGCCGGTGGGTCGGAAAGTCCCTACGGGCTACGCCGGGACGACGTAAGGGAAATCCTTGGGGCGGAGGTCCTTCGCGATCGCGGGGGTCAGGCCGGAGGGGACGGGCATGTTGGTGACCAGCGAAAGCATCGCCTCGGGCGCGTTGTCCGCGTGGGTGCGGCCATTGCGGGTGGCGAAGCCGAAGCTGGCGGGGGTGCCGACCACGTACGGCAGCACGTCGGGGAAGAGCTGCCCCGCGACGGTCTGCCCGTAGCCCTTGGGGTCGGCCGACGTCCCGGTCTTGCCCACGACCGCGGCGACCTGGTCGGCGATGACCCCGCCGGCCGCGCCGAGGTCCTCCGACGGATGCCGGGTGTTGGCGGGGTTGGCGAAATCCGTGTCGCCCGGCCAGAAGATCGGCCACATCATGGGGTGCCCGGCACGGTTGATCTGCCGCCAGCCGCCGGCGTCGGTGGCCAGCTTGGTCGCGCTCCACACCCCGATCCGGGCGCCGGGCCGCAGCGGAGCGTGGTCGTGCGGGACCTCGATGACGATCGTCTCCACCGACGTGTCGGCGAACGTGTTCTTCGCATCCTGCGGGCGCCACGCCGACAGGTCCACCGCCGTGCCCTTCCCGACGGCCCCGTTGACCATGGCCAGCAGGGTCAGGTCGATGTAGAACGGGTCGGCGACCCGCCCGGCCCAGACCCGGATACCGTTCACGGTCGCCGGCTGCCCGGTGCGGCCTTCCAGCACCAGCTCGCCCTCGGCCGAGTCCTCCCGCGCCTCGGGCCCGGTCAGCGTGTGCAGGCGCAGCGCCTGGTTGCCGTCCGCGTCGGCGTCGCCGAAGGAGAAGCGGTAGGTCAGGGTCTCGAAGTCGGCGCCGTCGAAGTGCACCTTGAACTCGTAGCGTGCCTCGGGGTGGAAGCCGGGCTGCGCGTAGACGCCGGTGACGTTGGAGTTGACGTCCATGGCGAACACGGTGCTGTTCTCGCCGGGGAAGACGAAGAGGTCGTCGAGGTAGAGCTGGCCGTTCTGGGCCGCCAGGGGTGTGTCGAGATGGTGAGACATGAAGGGTCCGTTCGTGTCGTGGTCTCGGTCTTCTGGCACTGCCGAGCCGCCCGCCCCGCCGGGCCGACCGGCCGTCGCGCGGTCACCCCGACGGCGGAATCCGATCCTCGGTGCTGTCGCGTTCCGTCCCGCCGACAAGCGGCGGGCACCCATGCCGCCCACTGTGCCGCACCTGTCACCGAGCCGCGACATATCGGACGTACCCCTCCAGACGGCTCCGCGGATCGCCGCGGGCCAGCGCGCCGTTCCGCCGGGAGGCGGCGACGGGCTCGCGCCAAGAGGGCCGGCGGGGGCGGCGGGGCCGGCAGGGGCGGCAAGGGCGGCAGCACAATGGCCCGATCCGGTGAAAGGCGGGGGGAGGCACGCGCGAGGACAAGGCGGGGCGGGCGATACCGGGCGCGCGAGAGGCGAGAGTGGGCTCGCCCTGCACCAGTGGTCACTCCCCTGAGGATCAAGAATGCGAAGAAGTATCGCGGCCGCTTCACTCGTCACCGGTGTCGTGACGACCGCGCTGGCCTGCCCGCTGCCCGCCTCCGCCGAACAGAGCGGGACCACGCCGGTGACGCTCTCGGTCACCAGCGGAACCCTCGACATCAGCGTGCCGACGGGGCCGGTCGCCCTCGGTTCCGTCGGCACCAGCGCCACCCCGCAGACGATCAGCAACCAGCTCGGCAACGTGACGGTCACCGACAGCCGCGGCGGTACGGCCGGCTGGGTCGTCACGGCGAACGGCACCGACTTCGTCGGCCCGCAGAACATCTCGGTCTCCGCCCCCGGCTCCAGCAGCTACACCACCCCGGCGGCCAACACCACCGGCACCGTCAACGTCACCCCCAGCAACCTGAGCCCCCTCTACCCGCCGGGCCCCGTCCAGACCGCCACCGGTGTGTCCGGGAACAACACCGCCACCTGGAACCCGATCATCTCCGTCACGATCCCGGCGAACGCCCTGGCCGGCACCTACAACGCGTCGATCACCCACTCCGTGGCCTGATCGCGGCACCGACAACCCGGGGGATGTCCACTTGCGCAGCTTCGCTCCCGTCCTGGCTCCGGTGGCCGCGGCACTGATCGCGGTCGCCGGACCCGCGTCACCGGCGGCCCACGGGGCGGCTCGGGCGACGGCCCCGGCTACGGCTTCGGCGGCGGCTTCGGCCATGGCCCCGGCTCCGGCCGCCGCCATCGCCCACGCCGACCCGCCGGACCCTGGCGACGGCAGCTTCGGCGTACGGCTCGTGGACGTCCCGGCCGCCCTGGTCAACGACCCACGAGCCCGGCACTACGTCATCGACAACCTGACGCCCGGGACGGGGGTGCGCCGCCGCGTCGAAGTGGTCAACTCCTCCGATGCCACCCTGCGGGTGGACGTGTATCCGGCCGCCGCCCGTATCAGCCACGGCTCCTTCACGGGGGCGGCCGGCGCCACACCCAACGAGCTCTCGTCCTGGACCAGGCCGAACCGAAGGACGCTCGACATCCCCGCGCACGGAAGCGCCCGCGACACCGTGACGATCACGGTGCCCCGTGACGCGGCTCCCGGCGAGCGGTACGCGGTGATCTGGGCGCAGGTCACCGGCCAACGGAGCAGCGGTATCTCCCTGGTGAGCCGCTCCGGCATCCGGATGTACCTCTCGGTCGGCGGCCACAACCCCCCGGCCTCGAACTTCACCGCGCACACCATGACGGCCGAACGCGGTCCCGGCGGGCTCCGGTTGGTCCATGCCCGGATCACCAACACCGGGGGTCGCGCCCTGGACCTGTCCGGCGCCTTGACGCTTTCGTCGGCGCGGGGAAGCCTGCACGCGGGGCCGTACGCCGTCGAGTTGGGGACGAGCCTGGCGCCCGGTCAGTCCGAGCCGGTCACCGCCCCGGTCACCGACGAGGTGATCGACGGCCCGTGGCACGCCACCCTCGAACTGAGAAGCGGGCTGCTCGACAAGAAGATCCGGGCGACCATCACCTTCCCGCCCCAGCGGGGCATCACCACCGCGGCGGTCACGGCCTCGAACAGCCCCGACACCCTCGAACTCGGCATGCTGGCAGCGGGCGTGACGCTCATCGCGGGTTCAACGGCCCTGATCGCCACCACCCGCCGCCGCCGACGCCAAGAACCCCGCTGACCCCCGCCACCCGGCGTGCCCCAAAGGGGCGCGAGGAACTGCGCCACCAGCCACAACACACCCCCAGCCGGCAAGCAACCGCAACCCGCAGCACCTGCCCCGAAGGGGCGCGGGGAACTGCGCGACAAGCCACGACGCACCCGCAGCCGACGACGGCCCGCAAGCCGCAGGGCCTCCCGGTAAGCCCCGGCCGGACCCGCGTTCAGTCCACGCAAAGCACCAAAAGGCACAGCCCGTGATGCGTATGCCCCGGCCTTCCCGGTGCGGTACTCGCGGTCGGCGCGGAGGTCGCCGGAGCAGCAGAGTCGGCGGGCGCGGCCGACGAGGTCGCGGCGGGGGCGCCGCCGCTGGCCGCACCGCCGCTGGCGCTGGCGCTCGGACTCGCCACAGGCACCGCCGTCGTGGCCGTCGGCCGCGCCGAGTGACCGTACGCGACCGGCACGGACGACGGGCCCCCGCCGGGCAGCGCCGCCGTACCGGCGTCATCGGTGACCGGGCGCGTGGCCGGCGCGGTCGGCGCGACCGGCCGGGTGGACGTGCCCGCACCAGTGTGCCGCTGCGGCGCCGCGGCGCTGTGCGGCCCCGCCCCGAGCGCACTCTGCCGGGGCGACGACACGGGCGTGGCGGGGAGCGAGCCGTCGGTCCGCAGGGTCACCGGCGCCACCGTGTCGTACGACGAGGCCGCGGCCGTACCGCCCTTGCCCGCGCCGCCGGCCTGCGTGGCCGCGACGGTCACGCCGCCGCCGAACAGCGCGAAGGCCGTGGCCACCCCCGCCCGGCGCCGGTTCTTCTTCCACCGCTCCACCTGGCGGCGCCGGGCCGCGCGGCCACGGTGCAGGGTGGGGGCGATGGACACCGGTCCGAGGACCGACTGCGTCACGTCCACATCGAGCGGCGGCCCCACGACCGGGGTGAAGGCGGCGGGTTCGTACGGGGCCGGAGCCGGCACGTACGGGACGTACGGCGCCTCGGCCGCGTATCCGGTGAAGGCGCCGGCCCCCGGCAGACCGGGGAGCCCGCCGTCCGCCGGATGCGTACCGCCGGGGTGGCCGCCGGAGATGGCGGCAGGGACGTCCACGTCAGGACCGTGGGCCCCGCACCCTGGGCACACCAGAGCCCCGTTGAGCGTCCGTCGGCACGTGTAGCAGTAGTCCATTCGCGGTCTTTCTGTGCTGTTCGCGCAGCCGAGGAGGGCCGCTGGCCTGTCCACGTCCCCCACCAAGGGGCAGCGGCCTGAAGCTAACAGCCGAAACAGCGGAGGATGAAGTCATGTTGTGAGGTTTTTGAAAAACCTCACACCGCGGCAGGCCGTCGATCGAAGCCGGCCGGCTCGGTGGGAGCCCCCGCGGCGAGAAGAACGCGGGCCGGGCGCCCGCGGGGCCGACGGGACGATAGGGGTGCCGTCGGCCCCGGGCGCTCGGGGTTACGGGGCTGCCACGGGGGCAGCGGGGGCGGCTTCCGCCGGGGCAGCGGCAGGGGCGGCGGGGGCCGGCGCGGCAACCGGGTCGGCCTCGGCCGCCGCGTCGTCGGCGTTCAGTTCGGCTATGAACTCCTCACCGAGCACCTCGCGAGCCGCCTCCAGGTGGTCCAGGTCCACCTCGCCGTGTTCGGCCGCGTGGCCGTCGAGGGCGAGCAGGATGCGCTCGACCGGGACGTGCGAGCCGTTGAGGCGCTGTTCCGCGTAGACGGCGATACCGAGCTTGAGGAAGAGCTTCGCGGCGCGGCGGTGCTCGACGTACTCCTCGACAGCCTCGTCACCCGCCTCGAAGCCCTTCGCGGTGACCTCGACCAGCTTCTGGATAAAGCTCATGCTGCACTCCTGGACACGGTGTTTGGATGCCTTCTGCCGGGTGACCTGCTCAGCGCCGCCGCTCCCGTACGCGGCGACCTTATGGCAAAGAACCGTGGCACTCCGCCGCAAGGTCGACTCTTCTGAACCGGCGTCATATTTGCCCTGTTTGAGGCAAGTTGGGGCGGTGACGCGGAACGGTCCGCCGCGGCGACGAGAACGCCGACGAGAACCGCGGACCGTCCCACAAAGCCCCATGAAGCCCCATGAAGAGGGTGCGGAATGCGTACGCCACCGGTTGTGTTTGACCAGGAATGAACGATTCGTCCGCCGACAAGGGATCCCCCCGGGTCGACCGCGACGCCGTCCGGGAGCGGCTGGCGGCCGAGCGGGCCGGTACGCATACCCAGATCGCCGCACTGAGCAGCGACTTCGAGTCGATCGTCGAGGCGAACGCACTGGTGGCGGTAGACGACGAGCACGACCCCGAGGGGTCGAGCACCGCCTTCGAGCGGGCCCATGTCGCCGCCCTGCTGGCCCGGGCGCGGGACCATCTCACCGACCTGGATCAGGCGCTGAAGCGGCTGGAGCTGGGCGACTACGGACGGTGCGAGGTGTGCGGCGAGCCGATCCCGGTGGAGCGGCTGGAGGTACGCCCGGCGACCCGTGTGTGCGTACGGTGTGCCGCGGCCCGGGCCCGGTGATCCTTTCCGGTGGCGGCACCATTGTGTCCCGCGCCACACCCGCCCTATATTCATGAGAGCGAACTCTCATGAAGGGGCAACTCGATGGAAATCGGTCTGCACGTCCCGGACTTCAGCTATCCGAACGGTCCCGGCGGGCTCGCCGACGACCTGACGCGGGTGGTGACCGCCGCCGAGGAGGCCGGGTTCGCACGGGTCAGCGTGATGGACCACGTCTGGCAGATCGACATGGTGGGTCCGCCGGAGCAGGCGATGCTGGAGGCGTACACCACGCTGGGTTACCTGGCCGCCCGCACCTCGCGCGTCCAGCTTCTCGCCTGGGTGACGGCCGTCAGCTACCGGCAGCCGGGCCTGCTCGCCAAGCTGGTCAGCACGCTCGACGTCCTGTCGAAGGGCCGCGCCTGGCTCGGTATCGGCGCCGCCTGGTACGGCGAGGAGGCCGCCGGGCTCGGGCTGCCGTTCCCCGGCACGGCCGAGCGGTTCGAGCGGCTGGAGGAGACCCTCCAGATATGCCTCCAGATGTGGAGCGAGGACGAGAGCCCGTACGAGGGGCGGCACTACCGGCTCGCCCGCACGCTCAACTCCCCGCAGCCGATCCGCCGCCCGCCGATCCTCATCGGCGGGGGCGGCGAGAAGAAGACGCTGCGCCTGGTCGCCCGCTACGCCCAGGCGTGCAATCTCTTCCCAGGACCCGACCTCGAACGCAAGCTCGACGTGCTGCGTGCGCACTGCGAGGCCGAGGGCCGGGACTACGACGACATCGAGAAGACCGTCATGCTGCCCCTCGACCCGGGCGAGAAGGGCGAGAACATCGACGGCCTGCTGACGCGGCTGCGCGACCTCGCCGCCCTGGGCGTCACCGAAGCGCACGGCCTGATCCCGAGGGTCTGGGAGACCGACCGGCTCGCCCTGCTCGGCCGCGAGGTCATCGCGCCCGCCGCCGATTTCCCCACACCCCCCGCGACCCCCCGCCCCACCACAGACCTGCCCGCTGCCCCTCCCCAGCCCTGACCGGGCCGGGCCAGCGCTGGGGATCGGGCCGGGTGGGGGTGGGGCCGCCGAATTTCTCCCACCCCGAGCAACCCCCCGCCCCACCACAGCCTCCCCCGCTGCCCCTCCCCAGCCCTGACCGGGCCGGGCCAGCGCTGGGGATCGGGCCGGGTGGGGGTGGGGGGTTAGGCGAGGGCGGAGGTGAGGGAGATCGTCGTACCGGTGAGGGCTTGGCTGACCGGGCAGTTGACGCTCGCCTCCTCGGCGGCCTCGCGGAAGGTGTCCTCGTCGATGCCCGAGACCTGGCCCTCGACGGTGAGGTGGATGCCGGTGATGCCGGTGCCCGGCTGGAAGGAGACCGCGGCCTTGGTCGTGAGCAGCGTCGACGGGGTGCCGGCTTTGGCGAGGCTGTTCGACAGGGCCATCGAGAAGCAGCTCGAGATGGCGCCGGCGATCAGCTCCTCGGGGCTGGTCTTCCCGTTGGCCTCCTCGGCACGGGAGGCCCAGGTCACCGGGAAGTGACCGACTCCCGAGGAGTCGAGGGTGATCTCGCCCGTGCCCTTGAGCAGGTCGCCTTCCCATTCGGTCTGAGCAGTGCGCGTAGTGGCCACGAACGGTCCCTCCGGTGCTCGGCTGGCTTCTTTTCTCGTTGTCTTGTCTCGGTGTCCGGGTCGTCGGGTCGGCGGGGGCGTCGGGGGCGTCCCGGTTGTGCCGATCAGCCCGCTCGCCCCGGCCCATCCGATCATCGGTGATCATCCGGTTCAACCGGCTTCCCGGCACGCCGGATGGCTCCCCGGGGAGCCATCCGGGGGCTCCGGGCCGTACGTCCGGGCCGTACGTGGCCCCGGGTCGCGCCCGGCGGGCCCGCGCACGGCTCCCCGCGGCCGCCCGGCCGGCGTGCTGTTGAATGAACAACGGGCTCGCGCCGACCCGAGGCGGAAGACCCCTGGTCCGGAGGCTGTCGGCACGACGATTGGCACTGCGCGTGGATCCGCGTCCCGTTTCCCTGAAGAGCCTGATACCCGCGGTGTTCCTGCCCGTCCTGATCTTTGAGACGGGCATGGGCGCCCTCGCCCCCGTCCTCGCGCTCAGCGGCCGGGCGCTCGGCGCGAGTGTCGGCGCCGCCGGGCTGGTGCTCGCGCTGGTGGGGGTCGGCCAGATCCTCGGTGACATACCCGCCGGGGCGCTGGCGGCGCGGCTCGGCGACCGCAACGCGATGCTGATCGCCTCCTGCGTGACCGCCGTGACGCTGAGCGGCTGCGCCCTGGCGCGCAACGTCTGGGAGCTGGGTGTGGCCGTCACCCTGACCGGGGCGTCCAACGCCGTCATCGTGCTGGCCCGCCAGTCCTATCTCACCGAGGTCGTCCCGCCGGCGCTGCGGGCCCGGGCGATGTCGACGCTCGGCGGCATGGGCCGGGTGGGGGCCTTCGTGGGGCCCTTCCTCGGCGCGGCCGTCCTCGCCGGGCATCCGGTACGGGACATCTACTGGCTGGCGCTGCTGTGCACGGCGGTGACCGCCGTGGTCCTGCTCGCCGTACCGGACGTCGGCGGCGCCGCGCCCGCGGCGGGCGGCAAGCCGGTGCCGGTCCGCTCTGTGCTGCGCGACCACCGCCGGGTCTTCCTCACCCTCGGGCTCGCGGTGCTGCTGGTCGGCTCGGTCCGCGCCACCCGGCAGACGGTGCTGCCGCTGTGGGCCGAGCACCTCGGCCAGAGCGCCTCGTCCACCAGCGTGGTCTTCGGGATCGCCGGGCTGATCGACACGCTGACCTTCTACCCGTCGGGCAAGGTCATGGACCGGGCGGGCCGGCTGTGGATCGCGGTGCCTTCCATGCTGGTGCTCGGCGGGGCGCAGGCTTTTCTGCCGCTGACCCACTCGCTGACCACACTGACCGTGGTGGCGATGGTCATGGGCTTCGGCAACGGAATCGGCAGCGGCATCCTGATGACCCTCGGCGCGGATGTGGCGCCGAAGGAGACCCGCTCGCAGTTCCTCGGCGTGTGGCGCCTGTGCGCGGACTCCGGCAGTGCGGGCGGCCCGTTGGTCGTCTCCGCCGCCGCGTCTCTGGGCAGCTTGGCGGCGGGCATCACGGTGATGGGAGCGGTGGGGGTGGCGGCGGCGGGGGCGTTGCTGCGGTGGGTGCCGAGGTATTCCGCTTTTGCGGTGAGTGGTAGCACGGGGCGGGGGGGGTGCGCCTTGCGGCGCGTTGCCGTCTGCCGGACGCGTCGTGGCTGAGCGCGCGGTTCCTCGCGACCCTGACGGGGCACGTGAGAGCCCCTAGCGCGATTTCCCCGTCCGCGGGCCCGCTGTGGCTTGTCGCGCAGTTCCTCCCCCAGAGCTTCGCCTGGGGGTACCCCCAGCGCCTCCTGACGGGGCACGTGACAGCCCCCTCCGCTTGTACCCCGTCCGCCGGGTGCGTCGTGGTTGCTCGCGCAGTTCCTCCCCCAGAGCTTCGCCTGGGGGTACCCCCAGCGCCTCCTGACGGGGCACGTGACAGCCCCCTCCGCTTGTACCCCGTCCGCCGGGTGCGTCGTGGTTGCTCGCGCAGTTCCTCGCGCCCCTTGCGGGGCTCGTAGAAGTGCCGTCGGCGGGTGTGCCCTGGCTGAGCCCGCAGGTGCCTGTCGGGGCGGGGGAAACGTGCCTGAAAGGGGCGCGGGGAACTGCGCGACAAGCCACGATGCGCCCGCAGACGGGGAAAATCGCGCAAGGGGCAGGTACGGGCCCCGCAAAGGGCACCGTGCCGTGCGGGGTGGGGCGGGGCGGGGGAAGATGGCGGGCGGGGGTCGGTGAGGGAGGCGGGAGCGTGGTGTATCGGGACCGTCAGGACGCCGGCCGGCGGCTGGCCGGCGCGCTGCGCACGCTGCGGGACGAGAATCCGCTCGTGCTGGCGCTCCCCCGCGGCGGCGTACCCGTCGCCGAGGAGGTGGCCCGCGCCCTGGACGCCCCGATGGACGTCTGCCTCGTCCGCAAACTCGGCGTGCCGTTCCGGCCCGAGCTGGCCATGGGAGCGGTGGGCGAGGGCGGCGCCCGCGTCGTCAACGACGAGGTCGTACGCGCCACCGGCGTCTCACCGGCCGAGCTGGCGGACGTCGAGGCCAGGGAGCGGGCCGTGCTGGAGCAGCGGGCCGGGACCTACCGGCAGGGCCGGCCGCCCGCCGACCTCGCCGGCCGTACGGTGATCCTGGTCGACGACGGCATCGCCACCGGCGCCACCGGCCGGGCCGCCGCCCAGGTGGCCAGGGCGCGCGGCGCGGCCCGGATCGTGCTCGCAGCGCCGGTGGCACCGCCCGGGTGGACCGATCGGCTCCTCGACGCCGCCGACACGTATGTGTGTCTCTCCACGCCGCCGCAGTTCACGGCCGTCGGCCAGTTCTACACCGACTTCTCCGAGGTCGGCGACGCGGAGGTGATCGCCACGCTGGCAGCCGCCGCCGACCGGGCGGCCGGCCCGACCGACCCGGCCCGCCCAACCGACCAGGCCCACCCGACCGGCCCGACGGAATCAGCCCCCGCCACGCCGCCCCGGCACGGCGTGCTCCCGGCCGGCTCCCTGCACCTGCCGTACGTACTGACCCTGCCGCCCCAGGCCCCCGCCGTCGTGGTCTTCGCCCACGGCACCGGCAGCGACCACCGCAGCGTACGCAACCGGTCGGTCGCGCGGGCGCTCAACGACATCGGCCTGGGCACCCTGCTCCTCGACCTCCTCGCCCCCGGCGAGAGCCCCCTGGCCGGCGCCGACGCGGCGCTCCTCGCCGGCCGGGTCGCCGCCGCCGTCCGCTGGCTGCGCGAACAGCCGGACACCCAGGGGCTGTCGATCGGCTGCTTCGGCGCGAGTACGGGCGCGGGGGCCGCGCTGTGGGCCGCGACCGAACCGGGCACGGACATCGCGGCGATCGTGTGCCGGGGCGGGCGCCCCGATCTGGCCGAGTCCAGGCTGGACCAGGTCACCGCGCCCACGCTGCTGATCGTCGGCAGCCACGACGCCACGGTGGTCGACCTGAACCGGCAGGCGCAGACCCGGCTGCACTGCCCCAACGACCTCGCGCTCGTACCGGGAGCGGGCCATCTCTTCGAGGAGCCGGGGGCGATGGACGCGGTCGCCCGGCTGACCCGTGACTGGTTCGCCCAGTGGCTGGGCGGGGCGGCGACGCCCGGATCGTGAGCGGAACCGGCCGGCGGCGGCCGCGTACCGGCGCTCACGTACGCGCCCCGCACCGGTGGCGCGGCGAAGAGCTTCCGCCGCGCCACCGGTCGCTCAGGCGGACTGGCAGTCGATCGTGAGGCTGGTCGGCGGCGGCCCGCCGTTGACCACGTACCCGAAGGTGGTCGACGCGCCCACCGCCAACTGCCCGTTGTACGCGGCGTTGTGCGCCGTCGTCCGACCGTCGGACGTGCCCTGGACGGCGTTCCACAGATTGGCGATGGTCTGACCCGACGGCTGGGTCCACGCCGTCGTCCAGCCCGACAGCGCCCCGGAACCGGAGTTCAGCACCGACACCTCGACCTGATAGCCCCCGGTCCAGGCGCTCACCAAGCGGAACGCGGCGGTACACCCCTGCCCGGCCGGCGGCGTACCCCCGCCGGTGGCGCCGCCGTTGGTGGTGCCACCGTTGGTCGTCCCGGTGGATGTCCCGCCGTTGGTCGTTCCCGCCGACGTGCCGCCGTTGGTGGTGCCGGCCGACGTGCCGCCGGAGTCCGAACCGCCGAGGGCGGTGAGGACCGCGGTGTAGGCGGCCTTCTTGGCGTAGTTGCCGTCGAAGAGCAGCGGGGTGTCGCCACTGCGCCAGGAGTACTTGTCGGTGATGCCCCACACCGTCATCCCGGTGCAGCGGGAGACGGCCAGGCACGCGTTGACCACCGTGCTGTAGCTGTTGGCCTGCGCGGTGCCGGAGCCGGCCACGTCCAGCTCGGTGATCTGGACGTCCACGCCGAGGTCGGCGAAGCGCTGGAGGTTCTGCTGGTAGTCACCGGGCACCGGGGACTGGCTGTTGAAGTGGCCCTGGAGACCGACGCAGTCGATCGGCACCCCGCGGGCTTTGAAGTCCTTGACCATGGCGTAGACCGCGTTGCTCTTCGCGTTGACGCCGTCGATGTTGTAGTCGTTGTAGCAGAGCTTGGCGTCGGGGTCGGCGGCGCGGGCGGTGCGGAACGCCTCCTCCATGTAACCGTCGCCGAGCTTGTCCTGGAAGGGTGAGCTGCGCCGCGCGCCGCTGCCGCCGTCCTGGAAGGCCTCGTTGGCCACGTCCCAGGCGTAGATCTCGCCCTTGTAGTGGCGCATGACCTGGGTGATGTGGTTGTCCATCGCCGACTTGAGGTCGGTGGCGTTCAAACTGCTGACCCAGCTTGGCAGTTGGGAGTACCAGACCAGCGTGTGGCCGCGGATCTTCATGCCCTTGCTCTGGGCGTGGCCGACGATCTGGTCGGCGGCGGAGAAGGTGAAGGTGTTGCGGGACGCCTCGACGGCGTCCCACTTCATCTCGTTCTCCGGCGTCACCGCGTTGAACTCGGCGTCCAGCGTGGCCGCGTAGGACGCCTCGCCGAGGTGGTTCGCCGCGACGGCGGTGCCGAAGTACCGGCCGCCGGCCGCCGCCGAGGCACCGAGGGTGCTTGCCGCGTGGGCCGTTCCTGACAGAGCGATCAGGCTGACCGCGGCCACCGCGCCGGTGGTGACGGCGGCGAGGGCGATCCGTGGGCCGTGCCGCCGGGCGGGTTTGGTCCGACCTCGGCCGTGGGGGGATTGCTCGGTCACTTCCGATCCCTTCCTCTGGTTCCGCTGGCGGTCGGGCGGCGCGCGGACGCGACCGCCGGACCGGTGGGGGGCCATTCGCGAGGGCCTTGGCGGCCACGGGAGGTGGTGCCGCGGTACGCGGCGTGGCCGGCGAGAGGTGGATCGTTGGCAACAGTGAACCCAGGGCATCGAAATGTCAACGACGTGGATCCGAAACATTCGGCCAGTGAAGTCGGCCCATCAACGGCACGTCACCGGAAAGGACCCGGAGGACTTGGGAGGACTTCGGGACGCATCCCTTGACGGCCCGTCAGGCCCGCCCTATGGTGCCCGAAACATTCGCGAGAAGGTCGAAAACTTTCGAGAAGGTGGCGGGCGCCGAGCGCTCGCCGCGCCGCCGTCGGGTGAGCGGGAGTCTCCCCCGACGGCGGCACCCGGAAAGGACCGCTTGACACCTACGAGGGCCCGCCAGGATCAGCGGGGGACCCCCGAGCACCCGCGGAGCGACACCGCGGCGGACCTCAGCCCGCTGCCGCCACCGCCGTCGCCGCGGCCGGCACCGTGACCGCGGTCGCGGCAACCGCCGTCGCCGTAGCGGCCGCCGCGGCAACCGCCGCGCCCGCCGCCTCGCCGTGCGGGGCTTCGGCGAGGACCGGTGCGCGGGGCGCCACCACCCGGCCGCCGTCGAGACCGGTAAGCGAACGGAAGACCTCGTGGTGGGCGGCCGGGCGTTCGGCGCGGCCGGGGACCGGGGTCACCTCCACTTCCGTCGCGGACTCGGTGACCGCTATCCGGGCGCCGAGCCGGGGCCGGGGAAGCGGGCCGGCGTCGCCGCGCAGCAGCAGCCGGACCGCCGCCCACGGGAGGTTGACGCCGGTGAAGGCGGTCTGGAAGATCCCGGCGGACGCCCGGGGGTTGGCCTCCAGGAGTACGGGTTCGCCGGCCCGGTGGCGCAGTTGGACGTTGGAGAGATAGGCCAGCTCGAAGTGGCCGACGAGCCTGCGGGCGATCGCGGTCACCGCGGGATCGTCCAGCAGCAGCCGGTAACGGCCCTGTTTGGAGCGCGCGATCGCGGTGATCGTCGAACCGCCGGGAGCCGAGAGGCAGTCGACACTCACCTCGGGTCCATCGAGGTAGGGCATCACCAGGAACTCGGGGATGGACTCGCCCTCGTCGGCGGCCCGGCGGAGCGCGTCCGTCACCGCGCCGACCGAGGCCAGCGGGGCGGCCGGCGCCAGCAGATCACGGACGCGCAGCGGCCGGTCGTCCAGGATCCGGAAGCCGAACGCCGAGTACTCACCGGCGGGTTTGAAGCAGACCCGCTCACCGTCCGCCGCCAACTCGGCGGCCGCCGCCCGGAAACCCTCGGCGTCCGAGACCAGCCGCCACGGCGGTACCGGGACGCCCGCGGCGCCGGCCGCCTCGTACGTACGGCTCTTGCTGGTCAGTACGTCGATCGCGGGCGCCGGCGAGCACATCAGGTGGGTGCCGATCTCGGCGAAGGCGCGGGTCAGGCCGGCGAGCGCGGCCAGCCGTCTGGGCGGGATGAGCACGTCGATGCGGTGCCGACGGCAGAAGTCCAGGGCGAAGGCGCCGTATTCGTCGTCACCGACGTATCGGGGCTCGGCCTCACGGACCTCGCAGGCCGTGAGGGCCGGGGCGTCCCGGTCCACATTGGTTCCGTAGATCTGGACGCTTGCGGCGTCCGGGTTGTCGCGCAGCATCCGCATCACCTGGGTCGAGGCGACCCCCGCGCTGCTGAGCCATATCCGTAGGGCTATCGCGAAGCTCCTTCGTCATCGAGGCGGACCCGGGGCGGGGCATGACCCGTCAGACCGCGGAGCGCCCCCTCGGACGCGGAACGAAGGGGGCACACGGTCATCACCGATCATGTGTGGAGCGGATCGTAGCCTGAATCCGTGTCGCCCAGATTTCACCCGCGGGTCGTGCCTGTGCGGGGGCCGTCCGGGGGTGCGCTTGCGGTCGTCGCCGGACCGTCCGGCGGTACGTGGGTGGGCTTCGCCTGGGGGTGCCCCCGGCCCCTGATGGTGCACTTTGGCCGTGAGGGCCGGCCACCAGGGGGCGCGAGGAACTGCGCGAGCAACCAGCCACCGGCCGGTGGTCCGGCGGCCACCGCAAGGGGCACCCCGAGCGGTCCGAGGGCAACCTGGCATCATCGGGGCGACCCATGCCTGGACGATGGAGGTACCGTGCCGCTGACCTCGGAGCCGCTGCGGAAGCTGGGGTTCTTGACGATCGGATTGTTCGACGAGGCCGATCCCCGGCGCGGGCACGAATCGACGCTGGAGATCATCGAACTCGGCGAGCGGCTCGGCTTCGACAGTGCGTGGGTACGGCACCGTCACCTCCAGTACGGCATCTCCTCACCGGTCGCCGTGCTGGCCGCGGCCACCCAGCGCACCAGCCGGATCGAACTCGGCACGGCGGTCATCCCGGTGGGCTGGGAGAATCCACTGCGGCTCGCGGAGGACCTGGCCACGGTCGACATCCTCTCCGGCGGCCGGCTCAACCCGGGGGTCAGCGTCGGCCCGCCGATGCACTGGGACCGGGTCAAGAGCGCGCTCTACCCGGACACCGCGGAAAGCGAGGACTTCGGCTACCAGCGGATCCGGCGGCTGCTCGGCTTCGTCCGCGGTGAGTCGGTGACGGACTTCAGCGGTACGGAGGGGTTCGAGGTGTTCTCGGACCGGGTGCAGCCGCATTCCCCCGGGCTGGGGCGGCGGCTGTGGTACGGCGGCGCGAGTGTGCGGTCGGCCCGGTGGGCGGGCGAGCAGGGGATGAACTTCCTGACCAGCAGCGTGGTGAAGGCGGAGGAGGCCGAGGACTTCGACGAGATCCAGCTCTCGCACGTCCGGGCGTTCCGGGAGCGGCACCCCGATGGTGAGCGGGCCCGGGTGTCGCAGGGGCTGGTGGTCATCCCGACCGACCACGCGACGGCGGAGCAGCGGGCGAAGTACGAGGAGTTCGCGAGGAAGCGGTTGCCGCGGACGGCGGCGCCGCAGGGTCCGGCCCGCATGCTTTTCGCGCCGGACCTGGTGGGGACGTCGGCGGAGATCGCGGAGCGGCTCTACGCGAGGGCGGCTTTCCGGGAGATCGACGAGGTGGCTTTCGCGTTGCCGTTCACCTTCGAGCGGGAGGACTACGTCCAGATTCTGACGGATATCGCGACGGGACTGGGTCCCGCACTCGGTTGGCGACCGGCTGCGCCGGGGGACGAGCGGTAGCCCGACCGCGGGCGGTCGGAAACGACCGGCACCAATGGGGGGGTTCGCGCCGGTTGCCCGACCGCCGGTCGGTGGGGGCTGAGCGCGCAGTTCCCCGCGCCCCTGGGTTGGCGCACCTTGCCCCCGCGGTTCCGTACCCGGCGCGGTTCGCGCCCCAAGTGGAACCATGCGGCACGTCAGGGGCGCGGGGAACTGCGCGACCAGCCCACCACCGGCCCGCACGGGGCCACCGACGGCCCGTTATCCGGCGCGGTCGTGGGTCGCGGCGGCCTTCAGGAAGAGATCGTGGAGGTCGCGGGCGGCCTGGGAAACCGTGCCGGAGATGCGCCGCTGGATGACCATGAGAATCTCGGTCGTACCGTCGTCGAGCGGGCGGCAGGTGATCGCCCCGCTGCGTTCCAGCGGATCACCGATGACGCTGAAGTCCGGCAGCACGGTGGCGCCCAGCCCCTCGGCCACCATCAGCTTGCCCATCTCCGCGCCGTCGGTGGCGTAGGAGAAGGACGGCGCCCGGCCGGCCAGCAACCGGTGCAGGTAGCGGTGCATGACGTAGCCCGCCCGCATGACCACCAGCGGCTCGGTGAGCAGGTCGTCCACCCCGACCGTACGGAGCGCGGCCAGCGGGCTGTCGGGGCGCACGCAGACCACCGGCCGGCCGCGGAGCAGCTCCGTGGTGTGGAACTCCGGCGGCATGTCGTCGCCGTGCAGATAGTTCACCAGGCCGAGGTCGAAGCGGCCCTCGGTGAGTGCCCGGTGGATCTCGGCGCCCTGCGCCGTGACCACCTCGACCTGGGTCACCGGGTGGTCCGCCCGGAACGCCCGGATCACCGGCACCAGCAGCGGCACGGTCGCCGCGTTGACCGTGCCGAGGCGGACCGTACGGCTGGTGTGGTGCTGGTGGTCGGCGGCCCGCCGGAGCCGGTCGACCGCGTCGAGCACCCCGATGATGTGCGGCAGCAGCTCCCGGCCGTCGTCGCTGATCTTCGCCCCGGAGCGCCTGCGGTCCAGCAGGTCCACCCGGAGCTCGCGTTCGAGGTTGCGCACGGTCTCGCTCAACGCGGGCTGCGACAGGTGGAGTTCGTCCGCCGCGCGGCGCAGCGAACCGAGGCGGGTGACCGCCTCGATGTATTCGAGCTGCTCGATCCGCATCCCGGGGCCACCGTCCTGGGGTCCGTCCGGCGCCGCCGTCAAAGGGCCGGTGAAAGGGAAACCCTATCAACCCTTCGCCAACCCCGACTCGACCCCCGCTCCGGCAGACGCCTACTCTGGCTGTTGGACGGACACCCGCGTCAATCGACAGCCGGGACCGCTCCCTACCGGTGAGAGGGGTGATCGATATGCGCAGCCTGACCAAGCGGCTCCACATCGACCTCGCACGCGTCGCCAGCGCCTGCTGTCGCTGACCCCGCCCGACCGCCGCCCCCGGCCCGCCGGGACCCCGCCGTCAATCACCGGTGGGTGACCCGCGCCCGGCCGCCGCGCGGGTCACCCACCGCGGCCCCCGGTCCCCCGCCCGCCCCGCCGTCCGCGGCCGCCGTCCGGTGGGCGTACCAAGCCCCGGAGCCGCCGCCGTATCCGGGCCGGCGCCCGCCGCGGGCCCGAGCACCGCATGACGAATCGAGGGTTCACACCACATGGCCACCGTCCTGTCCGTCTCCGGAAGCCCGTCCGCCACCTCGCGGACGGCGGGGCTGCTGCGCCGGCTCGACGCCACGCTCGCCGCCGACGGCCACACCGTGGTGCCGCTCGACGTCCGTACGCTGCCGGCCGACGCGCTGCTCGGCGCCGCCCTCGGGCACCCGGCGATCGTCCGGGCCACCGAGCTGTTCGCCGCGGCCGACGGGTTGGTCATCGGCACACCCGTCTACAAGGCCGCGTACTCCGGGCTGCTCAAGACCCTGCTCGACCTGCTCCCGCAGTACGCCCTGGCCGGCAAGACCGTGCTGCCGCTGGCCACCGGCGGCTCGACCGCGCATGTGCTGGCCATCGACTACGCGCTGCGCCCGGTGCTCTCCGCCATGGGCGCCGCGCACATCGTCCCCGGCTGGTTCGTCCTCGACCGGCACATCACCCTCGGCGCCGACGGCGCCGTGGCACTCGACCCCGCCGCCGCCGAGCCGCTCGGCCGTGTCGTCGCCCAGTTCTCAGCCGCACTCGACACCCAGGAGACCCTTCGTGACCGCTCCACCCCGGCCTTCCGCTGACCACCACGCGCACGTCATCGCCGACGAGGCGGAGGCGCTGGCCGTCGCCGCCGAGCTCGCCGCCGAGTTCCGGGCGGGCGCCGCACGCCGCGACGCCGAGCGCGAGCTGCCGCGGGCGGAACTGGACCGGCTCACCGCCGCCGGGCTGCTGGCGATCACGGTCCCGGCCGAGTACGGCGGCGCCGATGTGAGTACGGCCACGCTCGCCGAGGTCTTCCGGCTGCTCGGCTCCGCCGACGCCAGCCTCTCGCAGATCCCGCAGAGCCACTTCGCGTATGTGAACGTGCTGCGGGCCCAGGGCACACCGGCGCAGCGGTCCTTCTTCTTCGGGGAGCTGCTGGCCGGCCGGCGCTTCGGCAACGCGCAGTCCGAGGCGGGCACCAAGCACGTCCAGGACATCCGCACCCGGCTGGAACCGGCGCCGGACGGCGCGGGGTACGTACTGACCGGGCAGAAGCACTACGCGACCGGCGCGCTCTTCGCCGACTGGATCCCGGTGCTGGCGCGGGCCGAGGGTGACGCGCTGCATGTCGCCTACGTGCCGGCCGACGCGGACGGCGTCACCGTGGTGGACGACTGGGAGGGCATGGGTCAGCGCACGACGGCCAGCGGCAGCGTGCGGCTCGACGGCGTGCTGGTGCCCGAGGAGCGGGTGGTGCCGCACCACCTGACCTTCAACGGTCCGCAACTGCACGGCGCGGTGGCGCAGTTGCTGCACGCGGCTATCGACGCGGGGATCGCCGGCGGGGCGCTGGCGGAGGCCGGTGAGTTCGTCCGTACGAAGAGCCGCCCGTGGTTCGAGAGCGGCTTCGAGAAGGCCACCGAGGATCCGTTGCTGATCCAGCGGTTCGGCGAACTGGCCATTCAGGTCAGGGCGGCGGACGCGCTGCTGAAGGAGGCGGCCCGCGCGGTGGACGCGGCCCGCGCGGGGCTGACCGACGAGAGCGCCGCCGCGGCGTCGATCGCGGTCGCGGCGGCCAAGGTGTTCGCGGCGGGGGCGGCGGTCGAGGTGTCGGCGGCGCTCTTCGAGGTGGCCGGCACCCGTGCGGCCGCGCAGTCGCTCAACCTGCACCGCCACTGGCGGGACGCGCGCACGCACACCCTGCACGACCCGACACGCTGGAAGGTGCAGCACATCGGCCGCTACGTCCTGAACGGCACGGTGCCGCCGCGGCACGGTTTGCTGTGACTCCGCCGAAACCGCCCGGGGTGCGACCTGCTGTCGTCGCCGGCCCCCCGGCCGGTGGTGGTTGCTCGCGCAGTTCCTCGCGCTCCTGGGGGGCGCCACCCTCACCCCGGCGGGAGACGCCGTGCCCCAAAGGGGCGCGAGGAACGGCGCGACCAGCCACAACGCACCCGCAGGTCGTCACCGGCCCAAAGGGGAGCAACCGCACGACCTGTCGACCCGCAGCGCACGTATGAAACGCCGTAGTGACCAAGCCGATCGGAGAGCTCTCGTGACCTTGACCTTCCACTGGTTCCTTCCCACCTACGGTGACAGCCGGCACGTTGTCGGCGGCGGGCACGGCACCCCGGTCGGCGGGGCCGGCGGGGACCGGCCGGCGACGCTCGGGTATCTCACCCAGATCGCCCGTGCCGCCGAGGAGCTCGGCTTCGTCGGCGCGCTGACCCCCACCGGGGCCTGGTGCGAGGACGCGTGGCTGACCACCGCCATGCTCGCCCAGACCACCGAGCGGCTGAAGTTCCTGGTCGCCTTCCGCCCCGGGTCGGTGTCGCCGACGCTGGGCGCGCAGATGGCGGCGACCTTCCAGCGGCACTCCGGCGGCCGGCTGCTGCTCAATGTGGTCACCGGCGGCGAGAGCCACGAACAGCGCGCCTACGGCGACTTCCTCGACAAGGACGCCCGCTACGCCCGCACCGGCGAGTTCCTGCACATCGTCCGGGAGTTGTGGGCCGGCAAGACCGTCGACCTGGACGGCGAGCACCTGCGGGTGGAGGGCGCCAAGCTGGGCCGGCTGCCCGACCCGGTGCCCGAGGTGTACTTCGGCGGCTCCTCACCGGCGGCCGGCGACGTCGCGGCCCGCTACTGCGATGTGTACCTCACCTGGGGCGAGCCGCCCGCGGCCGTCGCGGAGAAGATCGCCTGGATCCGCGGGCTCGCCGCGAAGGAGGGCCGCACGGTCCGGTTCGGCATCCGGCTGCACGTGATCCCGCGCGACACCGCCGAGCAGGCCTGGGCCGAGGCGCAGCGGCTGCTCGACGGCTTCGACCCGGCCGCGATCGCCGCCATCCAGGCCGGCCTGGCCCGCAGCGAGTCCGAGGGGCAGCGTCGGATGCTGGCGCTGCACGGCGGCACCACCGGCGATCTGGAGATCTCGCCGAACCTCTGGGCCGGCATCGGCCTGGTCCGGGGCGGCGCGGGCACCGCGCTGGTCGGCAGCCACACCGAGGTGGCCGACCGGATCGCCGAGTACCACGCCCTGGGCATCGACGAGTTCATCCTCTCCGGCCACCCGCACGTGGAGGAGGCCTACTGGTTCGGCGAGGGCGTGCTGCCGCTGCTCAAGGCCCGCGGGCTGTGGACGCACCCGCTCGACACGGTCCCCGGCGGCCGGGACACCGCCCCCGCGGCGGTGCCCTTCGCCGGGCAGCGCTGAGGCGCGGGCGCCGGAGCGCCGGTACGGACGCCCGCTCCGGTCCGTCGGTCGGGCCGCCGGGCGGCTCTGCGGCGCCCGGCCGCACCGGTCAGCGGCGCCCGGCCGGCATCCGGAGGAAGAAGCCGGCCACCGAGCCCCGGACATGGTCGCCGGCGTGCGGCTCCACCTTCTTGATCATGTGCGGCACGCCGGAGCGCATGACGACCAGCCGGTTGGGCCGCGGCGCCACGTAGTGGCCGATCCGCGTGGTGAGGTGGGCGTTCTGCTCGGCGGGCCGCAGTCCGGGGGCGGCGGCGGAGATCAGCAGCTCCGCCCCCCAGGACGCCTGCCACTCGGGGTGGGCGTAGAAGACGAAGGACGCGGCCCGGTCGCCGGAGTCGTCGTGCCAGGCGAGCCCGGCGCCCTGCGGGTAGAGGAAGGAACGGCAGCTGAAGGCGTGCCAGTCCGCGCCGAACCTGCCGGTCCACGGCTCGATCTCCGGTGCCGCCTCGGTGAGTTGCTTGACCACGCTGTCGGTCGCGGTGCCGGACGGATACACGGCGTGGTCGGGGAAGCGCCCGGCGAAGAGGTCGGCCGGGTCGTTGAGCGTGCCGGGGCCGCTGAGCGGGCTGCCGTCGAGCAGGCCGTAGACCTTGTTCCACGAGCCGTCCCGGCGCCCGTGCACGAAGTGGTAGTCCTCGGTGCGCAGTTGGTCCCACAGCGCGGCCGCGGCATCGTGGCCGAGGAAGTCGTCGAAGACGGCGAAGTCCTCGGTACGGAAGGTCAGCTCCATGGGTGTCCTCCGGTGAGTCGGGGCGGGCGGCGGATGGGTGCCCGGGCGGCGGCCCGGGTCAGGCGGTGAGGGCCTCGGCGGGGGCGGGGACCGGCGGGTGGGCCGGCTCCGACGGCCGCGCGGCCGGTGCGGCCGGTACGGCCGGCGTGGCGACCTGCTGGAGCAGCCGCTGCGCCATCCGGACGCCCAGGCCGTCACCGGAGCGCAGCACCAGCCGCAGCATCTCGGCGGCGGCGCCGGCCCGGCCGTGCGCGAGGTGCACGGTGGCCACGTTGAGCGGGCGCAGCCAGGCCGGCTGCCGGGCCTCCTTCACCGGGCCCTCGTCGATGAACCCCACGTTGGGGCAGTCGGCGAGCCGCTCGGAGAGGTAGGCGGCGAGCTCGCGCGGCGGCATCGGTTCGCAGTACACCAGCGGCGTCAGCAGCTCGGCCGGCGTCAGCACGCGCGGCGCCGCGCTCGCCGGTGCGAGGGGTCCGGCCGCCCGGTAGAGGTGCCGCGGGTCGAGCGGGGTGCGGGCCAGCGGGGTGTGCGGATAGACCCGCAGCCCGCAGGAGTACGCCACCGATACCCCCTGTTCGGCGAGGCGGCGGATGCGCTGGATGGCGTTCTCCAGGGTGGCTGCGCTCTCGCCCGGCTGGCCGAACAGCACCCCGACCTGTGCCTCCATCCATGCCGGCTTGCGGCGCAGCAGCAGCCCGAAGGTGTCGTCCAGGTCCCGCAGCCGGTAGTTCTTGTGGTGGCCGCGCAGCATCCGGTCGTCGAAGGCGTCCACCGAGAAGCTGGGGCGTACGCAGCGGGAGCGGATCAGGGCGTCCATCAGCCGCTCGGAGAACGGCTTGACGTTGAAGTAGCCGTGCCAGGTGATCGCGTCGCCGTGCCGGCTGCCGGCCAGCGTGTCGCACACCTCGATCAGCGCCCGCTCGTACGGCAGGTTGACCTCGGGGGCGGCCAGGTGGAAGTGGGTCAGACCGTACCGCTCGACATACCGCGTCGCCTCGGCGGCGACCGCCGACGCCGGGCGCTCGTCCACCCGGCGGGCGTTGAGCGGGTCGATGCAGTAGGAGCAGCGCAGCGGGCAGCCGGAGTGGCTGCGCAGGGCGGTGGGGATGGCGCGGGCCTTGGCGAAGAGCACGTACTCCGGCGCGATGCTCGGCAGGGTGAGGGACGGCCGGGACAGCACGCCGGGCTCGGGCCGCTTCTCGAAGCTCAGCACGCCCGCCGCGGTACGGACCAAGCCGCCGGGCAGGTCCGCCAGCGTCTCGGCGATCCGCCGCCTGACACCCGCCGGGCCGCCGCCCGCCCCCACGGTCGCGGCCACCCGCGCCACCAGGGTGGCGAAGCCGCTCTCGCCGGGACCGGCCAGACCGAAGTCGAGCCCCAGCCGGTCCATCACCTCCACCGGGCAGGAGGTGAACGCCGCGCCCCCGGCCACCACCGGCAGGGCCGGGTTCCAGGCGCGCAGCACCTCGGTCAGCCCGGCGATCGGCGCGAGATAGTCCACGACGTCGATCCACCGGCCGTCCGGTCCGGGCTCCGGGTCGCAGGCGACCACCGCGTTGTCCATGTTGCGGACCGTCATGGCCACCAGGTCCGGCCTGACCCGGTCCAGCACGTCGGCGAGCAGGCCCGGCGCGTCGAGCGATTCCAGGAACGGGTTGCACAGGGTGATCTCGACCGGCAGCCCGAGGTCCACCACCGAGGCCCGCAGGATCTCAAGACCGTACGGGCTCACCGGCAGGACCTGGTGCGGATTGGCGTACAGCAGCAGCAGGCGCACGGGCGGCAGCTTTCTGTCGGGGGACGTTTCCCGGCGGGGACGGCGGGGACGAGGGGGACGGCGGGGACGAGGAGGACGGCGGGGACGGGGCCGGGCCGGGGGTCCCGGCGCAGCCGGCCGGCGTCATGGGGCGCCGGGCGGCCCGGTGGTGGGCGGGGTCATGGGAGCGGGCGGGGTCACGGGAGCGGGGCCGCACCGCCGATGGGGACGGCGCCGCGGTCCTCCTTGGCGGTGAGGGCCCGCTGGAGGGCGGTCCTGGCGCGGTCGGCGATGGGCAGCCCGGTGTGGCGGGCGAGGGCGGCGGCGCACAGCAGCGGGGAGATGACGGCGCCGCTGCCGCGGACGGTGGCGAGGTGGTGCAGCGCGGTGTCCAGGTGGGCCGCGGCGGTTTCCGGCTCGCCGGCGCCGAGGGCGCGGGCGGCGCGGGCCTGGATGACGACGGTGTGCTCCGCCCACGCCTCGGCCGGGGTGCCGGCCGCGGCGACGATCTCGGGCAGCGTCCGCGGGTCGGCCGGTTCCGCGCCGCCCGCCGCTCGGGCCAACTCGGCCTGGAGCCGGGAGATCGACGCCTGCCGGGCCATGCCGAGCGCGTCGCACCGCGCCGCCTGGACGGTCGACCACTCGGCGGCGGCGCCCCACTCGCCGGACCGGGCGGCGAGCACGGCGCGCCAGCCGGCGATGGTGGCGGCGCCGGTGCCCTGGCCGAGGTCGCGCAGCACCCGCTCGGCCTCGTCCATCGCGGAGTCGGCTCCGGCGCGGTCGCCGGACATGTGCCGGACCAGCGCGAGGGCGACACCGATCGCCGAGCCGAGCAGCCGGGAGCCGGCCACCTCCTGGTGCAGCCGCTCGCAGTCGGCGAGCGCGGTGGGGACGGGGGTGTCGCCGTTGACCAGGGCCATCGCCAGGTTGGCGTAGACCTCGGTCAGGCCCAGGCAGTGGCGTACGCCGTCGGCGGCCCGCAGCGCCGAGCGCAGCGCTCGCTCGGCGGCGGGGTGGTCGCCGGCGCGCAGCGCCTGGAGCCCGGCGTAGAGGTGGGCGCCGAGCCGCGCCTCGGAGTCCGGGGCATCGACGGCGGCCAGGTAGTGGGGGTCGTCCAGTACGGCGGGCGCGGCGCCGGTCAGATAGGTGCGGGCGTAGAGGGCGTTGAGCCGGGCGTGGATGCCGGCCGCGGGGGTGAGCCGGCCGGGGTCGACCGACAGGACTCGCTGGACCCGTTCGAGAGCGGCCTGCGGCCTGCCGCGGCTGCCGAGCGCGTACGCCTCCAGGACGTCGAGTTCGTAACCCTCGGGGCCGTCCTCGGTGGCGAGCCGGCGGGCCCGGTCGGTGAGCGAGAGGACGAGTTCCGGGCGGCCCCGGGAGAGGGTGAAGCGGGCGGCGGCGCCGAGCGCGGTCACCGCGGCGGTGGCGGCTTCCGCCGTGGTCCGCGAGCCCGGCGCCACCCCGCGCAGCGCGGTGTGCGCGGCTTCCCAGTGTCCGGCCAGCAGTTCGGCGGCGGCCGGGCGCTGTTCCGCGACCGGTTCGAGGGAGCGGGCCAGGCGGGTGTGGACGGTGGCGGTCTCGGCGAGGGTCAGCCGGCGCAGCGCCACCTCGGCGACCACGGGGAAGGCGGGGGCGAGCCGGCCCTGGTGGGCGCCGTCGGCGGCGAGCAGACCGGCCTCCTGGAGCGCGGCCACGGCGGCGGCGAGCCGCACGGCGGGCATCAGGGCGGTCAGGTCCTCCAGCGAGAGGTCGCGTCCCGCGGCGGCGAGCAGGGTCAGCAGCTCCCTCGCGCCGCTGTCCAGTTGATCGAGCCGCGCGCCGAGCGCGGCATGCGCGCTCGGCGGCACCCAGTCGTCCCCCGGCTGCGCGAACCGCCGCAGCGCGACCATCTGCTCGATATACAGCGGGTTCCCCCCGGCCCGCCGCGCGATCTCATCCGCGGCGTCCCGCACCCCGGCGCCCCCCACCGCACCCGCCCCCGGAGCGAGGTGCGCGACCAACTCGTCGTCCCTGGCGGCCGACAGCGGGCCGGCGGCGGGCTGCGGCGGCGCCGACGGATCGGAGGGGGCGGCCGGTGGCGTCCCCGCGGCCGGCGGAGCCGCGTCGGCGGAATGGGTCACCGCGCCCTGCTGGGCGGTCAGGAGGCGGTCCGCCAGCAGGCGGGCGTCCGGGTGGCGGAGGGGTGGGACGGTGACGTGGCGGGCGGCGCGGGCGGAGAGGGCGGGCGGGGTCTCGACGCCGACGAGGAGGACCACCGTGCCATGGCGGTCCGGCGCGGTCAGCTCACCGAGCAGGTCGGCGAGCACCTCGGGTATCCACTCGCTGTGCTCGATCACCAGCACCAGCGGGCGGGATCGCCGAAAACGTTCCAGCGCGTCGGCGAGCGCGCGCCCCAGCTCGCCCCGGTCCTGCGCGGGCGCCAGCTCCGCTCGGCTTAAAGGACCGGTGAGATGGGCCGCGATGTCCGCGTGGTCCACGCCGCGATGGGCGGCGGCCTCGATCTCCTCAAGGAAGAGGTAGCAGGCCAGCAGGCCGAGCCCCGCCCCCACCGGCGGGCAGCGGAGCACCACCGTGGCACTTCCGGGACCCCGGTCGAGCGTCTCGGCGACCAGCCGGGTCTTGCCCACGCCGGGCGCGCCGCCGACCACGATCAGCGCGGGTCCCGGCGCGTCGACGGCCGCGCCGACCGCGGCGGCCAGTTCGCCGACGAGTTCACCGCGTCCGACCGTCCCGACCGCGCCGGGACGCGGCGCGGCACCGGCCGGGCTGACCACCCAGGCCGGTACGGCCTGGCTGAAGCCCTTGGCCGCGACCGGTTCGACCGCCCGCAGCGGCAACTGCTCGGGAAGCTGCAACCGGGTGGCCAGGTCCACGATCACCCCGTCGTCGGGGGCGTGGCTCTGGAGCCGGGCGGCCCGGTTGAGCACCGAGCCGATCACGAAACTCGATGTGCGCGCGCTGACCGCGACATGCCCGGAGGCGACCGCCGCCCGCACCGGGAAGTCACCCAGCAGCAGCTCGCCGAGCCCGGCCGCGTACTCCCCGGTGCCGCGCACGATCGCGGACGCGGCGGCCACGGCGGTGGCGGCGGCGGACTCCCCGTGCCCGTCGACCCCGAAGACCGCGACCACCGCGTCACCGATGAATTTCTCGACCTTGCCGCCGTAACTCTCGACCAGCGAACCGACCAGCGTGAAGTAGCCGTCGAGCACCGCCGCCCACCGGTCGGGTTCGAGGGCGGTGGCCAGCACGGTGGAGCCGACCACGTCGCAGAAGACGACGGAGACGAAGCGCAGCCCACTGGCCGGCGCCGCGGAGCGGACGATCTCGGCGCCGCAGGCCATACAGAAGCGGGCGGCTGACGGATTGTCGACGCCGCAGCTCCCGCAGGGGCCTATCGTGGAGAGGGTGGGACCGGTCGGATTGCTCATGCTCTCCTGCCCGTTCGCTCAACGACGACCGGGTGGTTCACGGCGCTTGCACCGTCGTGAACCACCCGGTCTGTGCGACATGTCCGTGACGTCGGCGACCTGGGCCGGGGTCACAACCGCCGGTGCGCGCTCCGGCGGCGGGTGGCGATTACCAGAGGTAGCCACCGCTGGGGTCCGAGACCGCGACGTGGCCCTCGACGTCCGAGGCGGCGGCCTCGACACGGGACTTGACGCTGAGCAGTACGCCGATCTCGTCGTCGCTCAGGGACTTGAGCACCTCCTGCTGGGCGGGGTTGGCCTGGTCAAGGGCGAAGCCGGCCTCGGCGAGCTTGTCGATCTTCTCTGTCATGGCGTTCTCCTCAGGTGGCGTGCCCGCGCGTTCGACGCGCGGAACTGCGGTTTCCCGGCGTGACGCGCCGGAGTTCAGGGGGGCCGGGCCGGGTTCGGCGGCCGGCCGGTGCGGGTTGGGCACGTCGCCCAGGCGGGCGGCGACCACGAGACTGGTCAGCAGCAGGGCCGCGCCGGCGCTCAGCAGCAGCCACCCGAGTCCCATCCAGGACACGAGAGCCGCCGCGAGTGCGGGGGCCAGCACATTCAGAACGGCGGGCACCGAATTCATGAGCGCCCATACGCGGCCGGTCAGTTCGACCGGTGTCTCAGAATGTACGACGCTCGGGAAGGTAACCAATATCCCGGCACTCGCAATTCCCAGAACGAAAATAGCACACACCCACACGGCGGCGTCAACACGAATTTCCTGCCGAATCGCGATACCGATGACGGCGATGACGCAGCCGATCACCAGCACCGCCCCCGCCATCGTCAGGAACGGCCGCAGACGGGCGGTGAAGCGACCCATGAGCAGGGAACCCAGCACGCCGCCCAGGCCCACGGCAGAGACCATGTAGCCGATGTACGACGACCCCATACCGAGCGCGGGCACGATCAGGGCAGCCATCGAGTCATAAAGGAAGACCACAAACATGAGGCAGCACATGACGAGCAGCAGAGAACGCAGCACACGCGATCCGAATACGTGCCTGAATCCTTCCCCGAGTTCCGCCAGATAATGCGACTCACTTTTTCCGGCCGGTACGGAAGTGGCCCGCAGCGCCCGCGCGGCGAACACCGCGACGACAAAAGTGCAGGCATTCGCGGCGAACACCGTACGCGGCGACATCAGGACGACCAGCACACCGCCGAGCGCGGGACCGAGGATCTTCACCGACTGCATCGCCGTTTGCAGCAGCACGGTGGCGGACGGGATGTCCTCCCCCCGCACCGACACCCGCAACTGGGTCTGGCCGGCGACGCCGCTGAGCGAGCCGAGCGCCGAGCGGACCAGCACCAGGGCCGCCGCCCAGCGCACCCCGGGCGCCACCACCAGGCCGAGGGTGAGCGCCGCCTGTGCCAGATCGGTGAGCACCAGCACCTGACGGGACGGCCGGCGGTCGATCAGCACCGCCAGGAACGGCGTGGCCAGCAGCGGCAGCATGCTCGCGCTCACCACCAGCGCCAGATCGCTCGCGCCGCCGTGCCAGACGGTGGTGACCAGCACGAGCAGCGCGACCTGGTCGAGCCAGTCGCCGAGTCCGGAGATCGCCGAGCTGACGAAGAGCAGTCGGAAGTCCCGGCCGGCGAGTAAGCCGAGGGCGCGCGGGGGTCTCATCCGGCCAGCGCCACCGGGGCGTCCCGGTGCACCCGGTCGAGGATGGCCTCCATCACCTCGATCAGCCCCCGCATGGTGTGCAGGGCGCTCAGGCCCAGCAGCTCGTTCTGCGCGGCGTCGAGCGGCAGCCGGTCGATCAGCCGGTGCACGTCGTCGCGGTGCTGTACGTCCAACTGGGCGTGCCGGGCGATGGTGCGGAAGGAGTCCTCGGGCAGTCCGGTCCTGGCCGCCAGGTCGGGAGCCAGGCCGGGGCCCGGCGGGTTGCCCTCCAGCACCGCGATATGGCCGATCAGCGCCACCGGGTGCACATGGCGCAGCCAGTAGTACTGCGAGCCGACCAGTGCGGCGATGGCGGGCCCCGGCAGCGCCGAGCGGAGTTCCTCGGGGTCGCCGCCGGCCACCACGTAGTCGTCGGCGACCCATTGGTCGTGGCCGTACTCCTCGCGGATGTGCTTGGCGAGGTAGCGGCCGAGCAGATCGGCCGCCGGGTCGCCCTGGCGGGCCACGCAACTCTCGGTGGCCGCCAGCATCAGCGGCACGGTGGCCCGGATCATGCCGTGCAGCGCCTTGAGCCACTCCAGGTAGACCAGGTCGTTGCGCGGATGGGTCCACATGCGCCGGGACGTGGCGTCCACGGTCGGCATCAGCAGCCCCACCTTGCGGCGCAGCGCCTCGGACCGCGACCGCTCCGGCGAGGCCGCCCCCGCCGTGCCCGTCATAGCCGCCATATCCGTCATCCCCTTCCGTTCAGGGTTCCGTTCAGGGTTCCGTTCGGACTGCCGATCGGACTGCCGTTCAGATTCCCGCTCAGACCGGGTCCGGGTCCGGGGCGAGCCCCGGTGAGAGCCGCGCCCAGTGCCTGGACCGAGTCGGCGGCCCGCGCCGAGCCGCGGGCGATGTCGTACGCCTTCCAGCAGCCGCCGCAGACGTTCTCGAAGCGCTCCTCGCGCAGCGCCTCGAACCCGGGCAGATCCGCCGCCGCCCCGGGCCCGAGGCTGCCCATCACCGTCAGCAGCGGGTCGCCCCCGAAGGCCTCAAGCGCGTCGGCGACCCCCTGCGGGCCGCGGACCGGGGCCCGCAGCGCCACCGGGCCATGACCGGTGATCAGCCCCTCGTTGCAGCAGGGGATGAGCACCCCGTCGTAGCGCACGGTCGGTGAGCCGAGCAGCGAGCAGGCGGCCAGCGTGCCCACTTCGTGCCGGCTGCGGATGGCGAAGACGCCGGAGCCGCGGCCGTAGCGCAGCGGGGTGATGACTTTGGTCTCCGCCCACTCGCTCCACCCCGGGCCGAGCGCCTCCTTGAGCAGCGCCTCGGCGGCGGCGCCGCCGTCGCCCGCGCCGCCCGGCTCGCCCCCCTGATCGAGCGCCTGCACCACGATGTGGCTCCCCGCGTCCCGGACCGCCCGCAGCGCGGAGACGAACCGGGCGCCGGACACCCCGCCCATGTGGAAGCCGTCGGTGCTGAGGAAGACGGTGGAGATCCGCGGCAGCAGCTTCCGTACCCAGCCAGGTGTGCCGCCGTCCTCGCGGGCCCAGTAGCCGCTGGTGAAGACGACCGTGTCGAGCCCCGCGTCGGCGAACGCCCCGATCGCGTACGGCAGCGCCCGCTGCTCGGCGAAGGGCTCGCCGCCGGAGACCGCGACCGAGCGCAGCCCCGGCAGCGCGACGATGCCGGCGACCACGTCCCGGAAGACGTCCCAGTCGGCGACGCGTCCGCCGTCGGCGCGGGCGTCCACCGAGCAGTGGGCGCAGCCGACCGGGCACTGGTCGGTGATGTACAGCAGAATCGATTCTCCACGGCGGCGGCGCATCGCCTCGGTGTCAGCCAGCGAGGGACGGCTGTTCACGGCCCGCCTCCGATCCCAGGGCGACCAGATCCCCGTAGCGCCCGGAGCGACGGCCCGAGAAGGCGGTCGCGGCCTGCCGCTCCACCACTTCACGCGCGGCGATCTCCAGCAGCCGGCCGGATTCGGTGCGCAGATACTCCGCCAGCCCGCGCTGGGCCCGCTCGTCCCCGGCCAGGGAGACGCAGTTGCCGCACATCCCCTTGTCGCAGGCGCCCTCGGAGAACCGGCCGGCCACGAAGCTGGGGCCGAGCACCCGCAGCGCCCGGAACAGCTCGCGCTCCAGGAAGATCCGGCGCAGCTCCGGCCAGGACTGGCGGGCCGCGTGCCCGAGGATCAGGTGCTCCGGCTGCCGCCGCTCGACCAGATCCTGGTTGCAGCAGGCGTAGACGGTCCCGTCGTAGGTGACCAGCGGCCAGGTGACCCGGTCGCACGGGTCGACCGCCGCCACCGGGACGTTGGACGTGGGTGTCGCGGTCAGCCCGGCGAGGTCGCGGCCGCGGCCGATCGCGCTGAGGGTGCCGACCAGGATCGGCACCTGGTCATCGAACTCGCGGCGCACATCGGCGATCAGATCGGCGAGGTAGGGGTCGTCGTCACCGCGCCCGGTGAGCTGGAAGCTCACATCCGGCACGATCTCCCGGACCTGGTGCATCGCCCGGAAGACCTCGGCCCGGCTCACCTCGCGCTCGTGGAACTCGTCCAGGCTGGCGGCGAAGTGGTCCACCTCGCGGATCGCGGCGGCCACCGGCGCCGGCAACCGCCGGTCCTCACGGGCGAACCACATGCCGGAGAGCACATAGGACCGGGTGCCGACCGCCCGGGCGGTACGGGCCAGGTCGGCGACGAGCGCGGCCCGCAGCAGCGCCTCACCACCGGACATCAGCAGCAGATCGGGCCGGGTCTCCCGGTCGAAGGACTCCACCAGCTTGCGGAACGGGGTCTCGGGATGCTGCTCGCTGGTGGACGAGGAATCGGTCGAGCAGTGCGCACAGGACAGCGGGCAGCGGCGGGTCAGCGCCAGATAGAGGCCAGCGGCGGGCTTGTTGCGGCGAGCGCCGATTTCCAGCAGATGCATCTGATCACCCCTTTCTCAGCGCCAGCGCGCTGGCGATCTCCTCCAGGGAGGCGAGTGTCCGCGCGGCGGACGGATCGTCGGTACGGGCCAGTCCGGCCACCAGTGCGGTCAGCCGGTCGGCCGCCGCCGCGTGCCGGGCGGGCGGGCCCGGTAGTTCGCCCGCGAGCGCCAGCGCCGCGGAACACTGGCGGGCCAGCTCCGAGACCAGCTCGATCACCGCCGTAGCGCTGCGCGAACCCAGGACCGGATCGAGGATCTCCATCGTGCCGAAGACCGAACCCCCGGTCTCCAGCGGCGCGGCGATGATGCTGTTGGGCACCAGGCCGGTGGAGACGGCGAAGTCCCGGTTGAACTGCGGATGATGGTCCAGATCGTCGGCGATCACCGCTTCCCCGCTCTGGAAGACCCAGCCGGCGATACCGCTGTAGTCGGGGATCTTCCACCCCAGCAGATGGTCCTCGAGCGGGTCGGAGGTCGCCTCCAGGACGAGGGATCCGGCCCCGGGGTCGTGCAGGAAGATCGACGAGGCGGGCGCGCTGAAGACGAGCCGGGCCAGCCGCACGGTGGAGCGCAGCACCTCGTCGCGCCGGGACAGCGGGGCGCCGTCGTGCGCGGCGCCGTCCTGCGGTCCGGGGAAAGGGTCTTCATTCGCCGGTGGGGGCATGGCCGGCTCCTTCGGCGGAGTGGTCGGGTTCGTGGATTGCGTCGCGTTGATCAGGTCGAACTGGTCGGCCGAGCCGGTCGGGGGTGTGGAGTGCGCTGAGTTCGTCGAGTGACGTGAGCGCCCCGAGTTCGGAGCGGGCGCCGATTTCCTTGAGTTCGCCGGATTCCCCGGATTCACCGGATTCACCAGGTGGAACAAGTTCGATGAGATTGTCGGAGAGAGCGGCGAGCACATGTTTTATCTCGCCGACCGGAAGATGTGGGTGTTTGCCGAGAAGGCGGGCCACAAAACCAGCGACATGAGGCGTGGCGAAACTGTTGCCGGAAAGTGTCGAATGCCCTCCGTTTGTCCACGGGACGTCGATGTTGACGCCGGCCGCGAAGAATTCCACCGGTGGCTCGGGGCTGACCTCGATACGTTCCCTGTCATCGCTTTCGTGCGATCCGACGGAGATCACGGAGGGGAAGGTCCAGGGGTAGCTGCGCACCGGGCTGTTGTGGGCAGCGGCCACGATGGCCACCCGGTTGAAGTACGCCTCGTCGGCGATCTCGTGCAGGGACGCCTTGAAGTCCGGCTTGCGTGAGGAGAGGCTGAGATTGACCACGTCGAAGCGCTCCGCGACCGCCCAGCGGAGCGCGGCGAGCAGCGCGTTCCCGTCGCCGCCGAGGCCGGGGCCGAGGATCCGTATGCTGGTCAGCGCCACATCGGGGGCCACCCGCCGGATGATCGCGGCGCACGCGGTGCCGTGTCCCGCGGCGTCGCCCTCCTCGTCGGGAACCAGCCGGTAGCCGCCCGCGGCACCAGCCGGATCTCCCGGGTCTCCCGCGTCGAAGCGCTCCACCGCGTACGCCGCCACCAGTGGACCGATTTCCGGGTGCCCCTGAGTGACGCCGCTGTCGATGACGCAGACCCTGACCCCCGCGCCGCGTGAACCTCCCCAGGCCCATTCCCGGTCGACCGCCGCGGCGGCCGGGAAATGGGACCGGTCCACCGATTGACCGGCATTCATATGGGCGAAACGGACAGAAGCGCGACGTGTTCCGGTTGTCAAGTGCACCGTCCAGTTCAGTCAAGAAAAACCCACATCGAACCGGCGATTGTCCAGTTCGACGTTCTTGCGGAAGCGAGGTGCTGACTTGACCGGCCGAGTCGATCGACCGCTGGCTGCCAGGAAGAGACTAAGGCGGTTTCCATGGACCTTGCAAGGGCTGTCGGATTATTTGGTTCCGATGATCTCCAGGGCCGCCGAGCTACCCGTCCCCTCTTCGATCCAAACCTCGGGCCAGATCACCGTTCGGCGCTTGGGAAGCACGGGTGCGCCGCTTTGTGCGCCCTCTTTTTTTGCCATCCGGGGCGGGCGGCAACACCACCGCTGTAATCTAATTCATCCCCAGGCGAATCTCACGCATCAAGAGTAACTCGAACACCAACGTACGTCATCGTCCGCGTAATTGGCGGAACATGCGGACCCGGCAATGGCGGCGCCGGGATTCAGCCGGACGGCCGGATCGCGCGTGCGAACACCGGCCACAGGGAAGGTCGATGAGAACCCGCGCCCGGACCCCCGCCGACCGACCAGTCCCGCACCCCGCACCGCACCCGCACCCGCGCCCGCACGGCACCGTTCAGCCCTTTCGTCCCCCGCCTCGTATGAAGGGACCGTGCCATGTCAGCAACCACCACCCCCACCGACCGGACCGGCGATCCCGGCGACCGCGTCGAACTCCCCGAAGGCGCCGCCCCCGTAGGCCGCTACGCCAACGCGGACCTGCTCCCCGTCCCGCTCGCCCAGCGCCGCTGGACCACGTACAACTTCGCCGCGCTGTGGGTCGGCATGGCCCACAACATCGCCTCCTGGACGCTCGCCTCCGGCCTGGTCGCCCTCGGCATGGACTGGAAGCAGGCGGTCCTGACCATCGCCGCGGCCAACGTGATCGTGCTGGTGCCGATGCTGCTCACCGGGCACGCCGGGCCCAAGTACGGCATCCCCTTCCCGGTCTTCGCCCGCGCCGCCTTCGGGGTGCGCGGCGCCAACCTGCCGGCGCTGGTGCGCGCCGCGGTCGCCTGCGCCTGGTTCGGCATCCAGACCTGGATCGGCGGCTCCGGCATCTTCCTGCTGGCCGGGCGGCTGCTCGGCGACTGGTGGTCGGGCGCGGGGCACATCGGCGGCTACCCGTGGACCCAGTGGCTGTCCTTCCTGCTCTTCTGGGCGGTGCAGATCGCCATCATCGTGCGGGGCATGGAGACGGTCCGCCGCTTCGAGAACTGGGCCGCGCCGTTCGTCATCGCCGGCGCGCTCGCCCTGCTGGCCTGGATGAGCGTCAAGGCCGGCGGCCTCGGCCCGCTGCTCGACCAGCCGTCCAAGCTCGGCTGGGGCAGCGGCTTCTGGAAGGTCTTCTTCCCGAGCCTGATGGGCATGATCGGCTTCTGGTCGACGCTCTCGCTGAACATCCCCGACTTCACCCGCTACGCGGCCACCCAACGCGCCCAGTTGTGGGGCCAGTCGCTCGGGCTGCCCACCACGATGACCGCCTTCGCCCTGCTGTCGGTACTGGTGACCTCCGGCTCCCAGGCCGTCTACGGCACCGCGATCTGGGACCCGGTGGCGCTCGCCGCGAAGCTGGACAACTGGGCCGCGATCCTCTTCGCCCTGGTGACGGTCCTGGTGGCCACCTTGTCGGTGAACATCGCCGCCAACACCGTCTCGCCCGCCTTCGACCTCTCCAACGTGGCGCCGCGGCTGATCAGTTTCCGCGCCGGGGCGCTGATCACGGCGGCCGTCGGCATCGTCATCCTGCCGTGGAAGCTGATCTCCAGCCCGCAGGCGTACATCTACACCTGGCTCGGCACGGTCGCGGGCCTGCTCGGCACGGTCGCCGGGGTGCTGATCGCCGACTACTGGCTGATCCGCCGCACCCGGCTCGACCTGCCCGATCTCTACCGGGCCGGGGGCCGTTACTGGTACGACGGCGGCTGGAACTGGCGGGCGGTGCTCGCCTTCGCCGTCGGCGGTGTGCTCGCCATCGGCGGCTCCCACTCCGCCCCCGGCGCCGGCCCCTTCCCCTCCGGCGGCCTGATCCCGGCCCTGAAGCCGCTCGCCGACTACGGCTGGGCGGTCGGCCTCGGCGCGGCCCTCGTCCTGCACACGGCGCTCAGCCGGCTCATCCCCGACCGCCGGGCCGCCCAACTGGACGGTCTCGCCGAAGCCCCGCTGACGGAGCCGCGCGGCTGACCACCGCGGCCGTGCCCGCCGCCCCGGTGGGGGTGGCGGGCACGGCGGGCAGCGGGGACTGCGGGCAGGGGGGACGGTCTGGACGGCGTACCGCTCAAGAAGATACCTTTGCAAAGGTTTCTTCCCTGCACGGCAGGCCGAGAGGACGTCCCCACGTGACCGTCACCACCGCCACCGCCACCGCCGCTACCACCGCCACCCATCGAGTGCCGTACCTGGTCTTCAGCGATGTCGACGAGACCCTCGTCAACGCCAAGAGCATGGTCGAATTCCTCCGCTTCCGGCTGACCCGGCGTTACGGCGAGGCGGAAGGCACCAACCGTTTTCTGGGCATCGCCCGGGAGTTGCAGGCCCAGGCGGCCGCCGGCACGCCGCGTGACGAGATCAACCGCGCCTACTACCGCCACTACGCGGGGGAGGACGCGGCGGCGACCGAGCGACTGGGCGAGGAGTGGTTCGCCGAACGGTCGGCGCGGCCGGATTTCTTCATCGGGTCCACGCTCGCCTCGCTCAGCAGGCACCGGGCCGCGGGCGCGGGGCTGGTGCTGGTCTCCGGCTCCTTCCGCCCCTGCCTGGCCCCGATCGCCCGCCATGTCGGAGCGGCCTATGTGCTGGCCACCACCCCGCTGGTACGGGACGGCAAATACACCGGCGAGGTGGCCGAGCCGATGATCGGCAACGGCAAGCGGGCGGCGGTGCTGCGGCTGCTCGCCGAGCACCCGACCGTCGATCCGCGGGAGTGCTACGCCTTCGGTGACCATCCCTCCGACCTCCCGATGCTGGAGTGCGTCGGGAATCCCCGCGTGGTCGGCGACCATCCGGAGCTGGTTCGGCACTTCCGGCCGAGCGAGCCGGTGGCGGCCGACGGCTGCGGCGGCCTGCGGTCCGCCGCCATGTGAGAGCTTCGCCTGGGGGTACCCCTGGCGGGCGCCGCCCTCACCCCGGCGGGAGGCGCCGTGCCCCTAGGAGGCGCTGGGGGTACCCCCAGGCGAAGCTCTGGGGGCGGAACGGCGCGACCAGCCACAACGCACGCGCGGGTCGCCACCGGCCGGGTGGGGCTGTTGCTGTTGTTGCCGGTCCACCGGCGGGTGGTGGGTTGCTCGCGCAGTTCCTCGCGCCCCTGCTGGGCGCCGCCAGGCGCCGCGGCGCCCCCGGATGGGCGTGGCCTTCACCTGGGCGGGAGGTGCCGTGCCCCAAAGGGGCGCGAGGAACGGCGCGACCAGCCACAACGCACGCGCGGGTCGTCACCGACCCAAAGGGGCTGCCGCTGCCGCATCCGGCCCACCGGCCGGTAGGTGGCTGAGCGCGCAGTTCCCCGCGCCCCTGGATGGTTGCCGCCAAGCGCCGGGGCGCCCCTAGGAGGCGCTGTGGGTCCCCCCGGGCGCTACGCCCCGCCCACTGCAAAAAGTGCGGCCGCGTACGCGCCGGCGGCCGGCTCGAGGCGGAGCACACCGTGCGACCCGATCGTGTGCACATCGCGCCACAGCCGCTGGAGTTCGCCCCCGCCGTCGCGGACATGGGCGCCGCCGGTGCGCAGGAGCCGCTCCACCACCGTGACCAGCAGATCCGCCGCCACGGCGGCATCGCGCCAGTTGCGGGCGACGGCCAGTTCCGTGACGGGCTCGTCGTCGGCGCGGCGGGCGGCCTCGGCGAGCAGCAGATGCGCGGCGTCGATCCCGGCCGACGCTCGGGCCAGCGTCTCCCGCACCGAGGGGTCCTCGTGGTTGGGCCGGCCGTGCGCGTCGGCCTTGCCCGCCGCCCAGTCCGACCAGAGCTGAAGGGCCCGCCGGGCGGCGCCGAGGGCGGGCGCGCAGAAGAGCAGCCCGCCGGCCAGGTGGGTGGGGGCGGTGTGGCACCTCGGCGCGGCCGGATCGGAGTCACCGCGGGTCAGATCGGCGAGCAGGAAGGACCGGTGACCGGGGACGAGTACGTCGTCGGCGAGCACGGTGTTGCTGCCGGTGCCGCGCATGCCGACGCTGTCCCAGGTGTCCCGTACCGTGACCTCGCTTCGCGGGACCGCGAAAACGCGCGGGCCGCGGCCGCTGTCGTGCGCCTCCCGCGCGGTCAGCAGCACCCACGCGGCCAGGTCCACCCCGCTGGCACGACCCCACTCGCCGCTCAGCCGCCAGCCACCGCCGTCACCGGCCGCGGCCGGCACGGCCGTGCCGAACGGCGGCGCGACGGCCGCCGCGATGCGCACATCGGGCGAGGCCCCCCAGATGTCCCGCTGCCCCGCCGGCGGAAGATAGCGGGCGAAGCGGGCGTGCGCCGCCCACAAGGCGGCGCACCAGGCGGCGGAGGCGCAGCCCTCGGCCACCTCGGCGGTGCGCTCGGTCAGTTCGGCGAAGCCGCCGTCCACCCCGCCCCAGCCGCTGGGCACGAAGTGCCGGGCGAAACCGGCCGCCGTGAGGACATCCGCGACCTCGGCGCCCAAGCGCCGCTCGCGCTCGGACCGTTCGGCGTGCGCTGCCACGGTCCTGGTGGCCCGGCCTATAGGGGAATCGTCCATGTTCCAGCTCCTCGTTTCGGGGATGCGACCTATTTCAACAATTCCTTTGCGAAGGTATCTTTGGTGGAGACTCCACGGCTTCAGGGCTTCGGGAAAGGAGACCCGGCATGGCGCAGCAGGCGCGTTCCCCGGTGCGGATCGGGTCCGACGCGGGTCAGGCGGAGTGATGAGCGAGCAGCCAGCCGGTGGTGGAGGTGGCGAGCACCTTGCCGTTCTGCACGGCGTCGATCACGAACCGGCGGACCGGGGCGCCGCGGTCGTCCGGCGCGGTGCGGTCCTCCCGTACGACGAGGCCGATCGGCGCGTCGAGTTCGCCGAACGCCAGGCAGTCGGTGGCCAGCGAGACCAGGGCGGGCGGTTCGCCGGGAGTCCCGGCGCCCTGGGCCGACTCGCGGACCAGCAGGTGGCCGAGCTGGCGGAACCCCTCCAGGGTGGCCATCAGCGGTGTGTGGTCGGACGGGTGGTCGAAGAGGATGGCGTGATCGAGGTCGAGGGCCAGCCACCACTGGTTGAACTCGTCCTGTCGCGGCACGGGTTGACCGGGCTGGGCGGTCTGGCCGGACTGAGCGGGCTGGTCGGACTCAGCGGTCTGGCCGGACTGACCGGGCTGAGCGGGCCGACCGGCCGCGCCGGGTGCGCCCGCCTCTCCTGGTACGCCCACCCCTCCTGGTACACCCGTCGCGCCGTACGCCTCATGCGCGCCGCGGGCCAGCACGCTGTCCTTGACGCGGAGCCGCCCGACCGCGGCGGCCGGCATCTTGCGGCCGGGCGTGCGGTACGTCGCCGCCGGCCCGGATCCCCCGGCGCGAGCGGTCGCGTGACTTCGGGCGGCCTTCCCGCGCAGCAGCGCGTACCGCTTGTCGTCGACGGCGATGACACGCAGCCCGCCCCGCCCGCATGCCTGTCCGTCCACGGTCAGCGTGACCTCCAGCCGCATGCCGTACCGGTGCGGCGGCTTGTTGGCCGCCCAGGTCCAGTGCGCCTCGAGCACCACCGGTATCGGCGCGGCGCCGACCCGCAGCCGGGCGGGGTCGGTGATCTCGAAGTCGATGTCGGAGCCGATGAAGCGGTGGCTGAGCGGTACTCCGTAGTACCGGTGCGCCAGGTACACCAGCGCCTGCCGGATGGTTTCCGCGAAGAGCAGCGGATCGCTGATCCCGGCCTCGTCCGGGTAGTACATGGCGTGGTCGCGCGGCCATTGCGCGGCCACCAGGAAGCGGTCCTCGGCCACCGCGACCGCGTCCGTGATGAACACCTCCGCCACCGCCTGGCGGTGGACCAGATAACGCGGGATCGGCTGGAGGAAGCTGAGTTCGCCGCCGCTTTCCGGCAGCGGACCCTCCGGTCCCCGCGGCGGCTCCGCGCGATGACCGATCCCGGCGGTGGACGCGATTGCGGGCTGCTGAGGCATGACTTCCCCCAAAGTGAGAACTCAGGTAACTGGGCGTCAGGTGCGGTTGCGTCTCCCGTAAAATATACCTTTCGGAAGGTATATTTCAAGGTGTCGTACGGCAGTGCCCGACAAGGCCCGACGACGTGAAACACGATCCGCGACACCGAGCCGGAGATGAAGCCATGCCAACTGGAAGCGATCGACGGCCCCCGGGCGGGAAACGCCGCCTCACCACGGACCGCGCCAGGACCGGCCTCAAGCAGGAGCGCGCGGTGCGCACCAGGGGCCAGGTCCTCGACGCGGCGGCGCAGGCGTTCGCCGCCAAGGGCTTCCCCGGCGTCACGATCCTCGAGGTCGCCGAACGCACCGGTATGACCAAGGGAGCGGTGTATTTCCACTATCCGAGCAAGGAAGCGCTGGCCATCGCCGTCGCCGAGGAGTTCTACGACCGGCTGCCCGCGATCGCCGCGACCGTGAGGGAACGGGCGCTGCCGCCGCTCGAATCGGTCGCCGAGCTGCTGACCTCCACGGCGGTGGCGTTCCGGGACGACACGGTGATCCAGGCCGGCGCGCGGTTGCAGATAGAGCGCTCGCTGATCGGGGCGTCCCTGCCGATGCCGTACGTCGGCTACACCGAGACGGTGACCGCCTGGCTCCAGGAGGCCAGCGACGCCGACGAGTTGACCGCCGCCGACCCCGGCCTGGTCGCACGCGTCCTGATCTCCGCGTTCTTCGGGGCGCAACACCTTTCGTGGGTGCTCAATGACCGGGTGGACATCGCGGAACGGGTCAACGAGATCGTCGGTGTCGTCCTCGGCGTCCCCCGGCCCGGCTGACCGGCCCCGTGGTCAGCGTTCGAAGGTGCCGGTCAGCCGGCCTCGGGCCAGGACGGGTGCGGTGAGGGAGGAGAGCAGGGCACGGGGCCGGGTCCGCTCGGGCGCCGCGCGGCCGGGGGCGGCGCCCAAGGCGTCGGCGAGCGCGAAGAGCTGGAAGGTGTAGTGGTGCGGTCCGTGGCCCTTGATGGGTGCGGGGCCCTGGTACCCGCGGCCGATGGTGGAGCGCAGCACCCGTACGCCGGCCGCGGGCTGCCCAGCGGCGAGGGCGCCGGAGTCGAGGTGGGTCAGCGCCGGATCGATCAGGGCCACGCAGTGCGCGGCGGGCCTGGCCATGGGTACGTCGATGTCCTCGACGACCAGCAGCAGTTGCGCGGCGCCGGCCGGCGGCGGGCTCCAGGCGAGGTGCGGGGACAGGTTCCGGCCGCCGATCGGCTTGGCGCAGTGCTCAAGCGGGATCGGACCGCCGTCGGCGAACTGATCGCTCGTCACGGTGAGCAGGTCGGGGCCCTGGAAGTGCGGCAGGTTCCACGCGGCGCGGGCCTCGCCCGCTCTGCGGTTCCGCAGCAGCCGGCCCAGCGGGCTCATCGCGCCGCCTCGACCGTGTCGGTGCGCTCGACCATCGCCGTGATCTCGGCGGTGGTGGCGCATTCGCCGGTCTTGGGGAAGATCCGCTCGACGCTGTTGCGGTGCGCGTCGGGGTCGGAGTCGCTCATGGCGTCGGTCGCCAGGACGACGTGGTAGCCGTAGTCGTAGGCCGCGCGTGCGGTCGATTCGACGCCGCTGCTGGTCGAGAGGCCGGCCAGTACGACCTGGGTGACGCCCAAGTCGCGCAGGAGCGTGTCGAGTCCGGTGTCGTGGAAGGCGTTGCGCCGCCGCTTGGTGATCAGGTGGTCGGTCGGTCGTACGTCGAGCTCGTCGACGAGGTCGGCCCAGCCGGGCGGGAACGCGGTGATGCCGGCACCACCTGCGCCGTTTCCGCCGCCTGGGCCGCCTGCGCCATTTCCGCCGGACCGGCCGGACCCACCGTCGGTGCGTCCTGGGGCCCGACCGGTGACGTTGACCAGGACCACCGGCAGGCCGCGCCGGCGGAAGGCGGTCGCCAGCTCCGCCGCACGCTGGACCACCGGGTCGGCGGGAGCGTCCTCCCGGGGCCGGACGATCCCTTTTTGCAGGTCGATCACGACGAGTGCGGACATCGGGTCGATTGTTGTCAGCGCCATGGTGCTCTTTCTGTGGGCGTCGGGGTGTCGGGGCCGGCCGGGGTCGCCGGTTCGTCCGCCGCGGGGGCGGAGTTGGTGCCGCGCAGTGCGGAGGCGATCGCGGCCAGGAGGGCGAGGACCGCGCCGAAGGCGAACACGACGACCAGGCCGGAGTGGAAGGGCCCGGAGATCAGGTTCGGGAAGAACTCCCGTCCGGTCAGGGCGTGTTGCTGCGCGGGCGTCAACCTGGCCAGCACGCCGCTGGGTTGGAGCAGGTGGCGGACCGGATTGACACCCAGTTGGGCGGCGAACAGCGACGAGACCGGGGGCAGGCCGCCGACCTGGCCGGCCACTTGGGCCGGCACACCTTGCTGCTGGAGCCCGCTGCTGAGGCTGTGCGGGAGGTTGCCCGCCAGCCCGGCGATCATCAGGGAGAAGAACACGCCGATCGAGACGGCGGTACCGGAGTTCTGGAAGGTGGCGCGCATGCCCGAGGCGACGCCGCGCGAGTGGGCGGGGACGGAGCCCATGATCGAGGAGGAGTTGGGCGAGGCGAACATCCCGCTGGCTATCCCGTTGAGCGCGATGAGCACCGCGAAGATCCAGTAGCCGAAGTCGATCGGCAGCAGCATCAGACCGATGAAGCTGGCACCGAAGAGCAGCGCGCCGCCGGTGGCCAGGCCGCGGGAGCCGATCCGGTCGGAGAGGTATCCGGAGACGGGTCCGGCGGCGAGGAACCCGGCGGTCAGTGGCAGCATGAAGATGCCCGCCCACAGCGGCGTGGCGCTGTAGTCGTACCCGTGCAGCGGCAGCCAGATGCCCTGCAACCAGATGATCAGGACGAACTGCATCCCGCCGCGGCCGATCGAGATGCCAAGGCCCGCCAGGTTGCCGAAGGTGAAGGCCCGCAGCCGGAAGAGGCCGAGCTGGATCATCGGCGCGGCGACCCGGTTCTCGATGGCCACGAACGCCGCGAGCAGCGCGAGGCCGCCGCCGACCATGGCCAGTACCAGCGGGTTGGTCCAGCCCATGGTGTGGCCGCCGTAGGGCTGGAGGCCGAAGGTGACCGCGATCAGGACCGCGCTCAGGCCCACCGCGAAGGTGACGTTGCCCCACCAGTCGATCCGGCCGCCGCCGCGCCGCCCGCTCTCGCGCAGGGTGCGGTAGGCCCAGACCGTGAAGAAGACGCCGACCGGCACGTTGACCCAGAACACCGCCCGCCAGTCCCAGGCCGACAGCAGCCCGCCGGCCACCAGGCCGATGAACATCCCGCCCAGCCCGGCGACTTGGTTGATGCCCAGGGCGAAGCCGCGCTGCTCCTTGGGGAAGGCGTCGGTCAGGATGGCGGCCGAGTTCGCCATCAGCATCGACCCGCCGACCGCCTGGACCACCCGCCAGCCGATCAGCCACAGCGCGCCGTGGCCGCCGTCGAAGGGGTCGAAGGAGAGCAGGATCGAGGCGAAGGTGAAGACCGCGAATCCGGCGTTGTAGATCCGCACCCGGCCGAACATGTCGCCCAGGCGGCCCACGGTGACCACCAGGACGGCCTGCACCAGCCGGTATCCCATGATCATCCACAGCAGATAGGCGATGTTGCCCGGGGCGAGCGGGTCCAGGTGCACGCCGCGGAAGATGGCCGGCAGCGCGATCAGCACGATGGAGCCGTCGAGGGCGGACATGAAGACGGCGGCGGTGGTGTTGGTCAGCGCGGTCCACTTGTAGCGGTCATCGGCCGTGCGGGGTGCGGTGCGGGGCACCGCGGGAGCGGTCATCGGGGTTCACTCCTCGGCCTGCGGTTCTGCTGTCTTCGCTCTGTCCGGTACGTCAGATGTTCTGCGCCAGCCGCTCCAGCAGCGGCGCGGCGGCGGCGAGTTGCTCCTGCTCGGCGGGGGTGAAGCCGCCGGCGAGGGTCCGGGAGATCAGTTCGGCCCTGGCGTTGCGCTTGTCGCTCAGCTCCTGCCGCCCCGCGTCGGTCACGGTCAGGATCACCCGCCTGCCGTCGTCGGGATCCGGCCGCCGTTCGACCAGCCCGCGCGCCTGCAACGCGCCGAGCGTGGTCCCCATCGCCTGCGCGGTGATCTGCGCCTGCCGGGCCAGCTCCGACGAGGTGGCGGGCCCGCCGCGGTCGAGCTGCGACAACGCCTGCCGCTCGGGCATCGTGAGCCCACCTTCGACGGGGACCTGCCGGATCCGCCGCACCAGCAGGCTGACGCTCGCGAACAGGGCCGCGGCGATCCCGTCGGTGTCCACCTCTTCACTCATATTATCAACCTACCTTATCAACCTCCCTTAGCAAATCCCCCACACCAGCCTCGTCGGCGGCGCCGCGGATCCAGCAGACGCGGGAGCCGGCGGCGCCACGGATGGCCCGGGCCGGGGCTGGAATAGGGCGGAGGCCTGACCAGGTTAGGGTGGTTGAAAGTTTGATTAAATCGGGGGCCGGTGAGGTGGGAGGGGTTATGGGCGAGCGGTTCGGCGGGTACGGGGCCGACGGGGAAGCCAGTGAGGATCGGTGGAGCGGGGCGGTGCGGCTTTTCGCGGAGGGGGGCGGGGAGGCGGTGCTGCGGGAGGAGGAAACGGCGGAGCGGTGGGAGCGAGCGGGGATGCTCTTTGGGGAGCGGAAGTACGCCGACGCCGCCGCCGTGCTGGTTGACGTGGTGGCGGAGTTTCCCGAGCAGGTCGCCGCGCGGATGCTGCTGGCCCGCGCCTACTACCACTCGGCCCAGCTCCGGCGCGCCGAGCGGGAGCTGCGGGCGGTGATCGAGCGCGATCCGGTCGAGCACTACGCGCATCTGATGCTGGGCCGCACCCTGGAGCGCCAGGGACGGAAGGACGAAGCGGCCCCCTGGCTCCGGCTGGCCGGCGCGCTGTCCGGGGACGCCGACACCTAGAACGCGGGCCGCCGGCCCTCGGCCGCCGCGCTCGGACTCTTTGCGGGCCGGCGGGGGCCGCCGCCCTGTCGGGTCCCGCGGGCGTCCCCCTGCGTGTGCGCGGGGAAGGAAGCAGACGGGCGTTTTACGGTGGTCTGATGCGACTTGTAGCGTGGCCGGCCCTGCTCTCCTCCAGCTTCGCTCCCGTCGTACTGATCGTGGGCTGGACGACCGGCGCGATCATCGAAGGGCGCAGGTACAACCCCGTCACCGAGACGATCAGCGTGCTGGCGGCCGGCGGCAGAACGGGCTACTGGGTGCTGACCGGGACCCTGATCGCCGAGGGGGTCTGCCATCTGGTGACCGCGTGGGGGCTGCGGGCGGCCAAGCGCGCCGGACGGCTGTGCCTGGCCGGCGGCGGCGTGGCGGCGATCCTGCTGTCGCTCTTTCCGGCCCCGCGCACCGGGGGCTCGCTGCCCCACGGCTGGGTGGTCGGGGTCGGGTTCTCCCTGCTGGCGGTGTGGCCGGTGCTGGCGGTCGATCGCCGGCTCGACCGCGACCGGATGCGGAGCACACCCTGGGGGCTGCGGCTCAAGCCGTCGGTCACGGCGAGCGTCGTGATGTGGGGCCTGGCCCTGTGGTTCGTGATCCAGCTCGAATTCGTGCACGCCGCCATCGGTGTCGCCGAGCGGGTGGTGACCTCCGTGCAGTCCGTCTGGCCGCTGGTGGTGGTCGCCTCCTGCCTACGGGTACGCCGATCCGGCCGGGAAGGGCAACTGCCCTGATCACGGCCGGCGGCAGCGTCTACCGCCGGTCAGCCGCGCCGAAGCATCATGACGACGAGGACGATGACGACGATGAGGACGATGGTGCCGAGGCCGATGTACATGTGAGGCTCCTTCAAGCGGTAGGTCGTGCTGACGGGTTCCTCAGAAGAGCTGCCCCCTGTTCACTCGTCCAAGTGAAAGTCGCCCAAGCTGGGTTGGCCGACGAATTCCCGGGTAGTCCGGCGTCGGCCCTGTCGCCCCGCCCTCGCCCCCGCTCTACGACGAAGCCCGCCGATCCCGCACCGCGATGCGACGCGGAACCGCCGGGCCCGTGAAGCGACGTAAGGCACTCCGAGGCACCCTCAGGCACCCCCAGCCGATGTAAGGACAAACTGCTCAGCCGGTCACACTGTCCGAGCCGTCCTCCAGGTGGCCCACGTACCGCCGCGACCAGGACGCGTCACCCCCGAGCGTCACCGACAGGTCGTACCAGCCGTCGCTCTTGGCCCGCGCGTCCACCGTGTGGGTGGTGTGGCCGTGCGCGGGGACGTGGTAGGTCGCCGGACGGTCGGTGCCGTAGTGGTTCGACACCACCGTGAAGGTCACCGGGCGCGAGCCGCCGTTGGTCAGCTTCAGCGACAGCTTGGGCCGGGCGCCGCGGTCGTCCTCGTAGTACGCCGCGCTGACCTGCGCGGACTTGCCCGCGGCGGCGACATCACCGGTGAAGTGCCGCAGGAAGCGGTTGGGGCCGACGACCGTGATGTCGTACGCGGAGGCGGCGGAACCCGCGGAACCCGCAGAACCCGAGGAGCCCACCCCTGCCGTGCCGACCGGCGCCGATCCGCGTACGGTCCTGGACAGCCGCCGCGAGGCGTCCACCGTGTACTGGCCGGGGAACTTCGCCGGGTACTCGGTCAGCGCCGGCGCGCCCGCCGTGTTGTCGTAGACCGAGAAGTGGCTGGCCTTGCTCACCCGCGGCCCGTTGTTGCTGAACTCCAGGTCCGCGGTGACCTCGCCATGGGCGTCCGTGGTGAAGCCGACGAGGTTGGCGTTGGGCTGGTAGGGCAGCGCCCGCGCCCGCTTGGTGCCCGGCTCCTGGCGCGGCAGCGCGTTGGTGGTGACCGGCGGGTTGTAGCCGGCCGGCTCGCCGATGGGGGCGAGCTCCGGCAGCTTCGGCAGCCCGTAGACCGGCGCGGTGAAGTCGAAGGCGCCGGTGAGGTCGCCGCAGACCCGGCGGCGCCAGTCGCTGATGTTCGGGCAGCGGGCCGGCTTGCCGTGCGCGTCGGTCCACCGCTCCAGGAACTGGATGACCGAGGTGTGGTCGGAGACCTCCGAGGTCACCCAGCCGCCGCGGGTCCACGGCGAGACCAGCAGCAGCGGCACCCGGAAGCCCAGGCCGACCGGCGCCGGCGCGGTGAAGCCGTACTGGGAGAGGTCGGTGCCGGCCACGAACTCGTCGGTCTCGCCAGGCGCGGGCACCGGCGGGGGCACGTGGTCGAACTGGCCGTCGTTCTCGTCGAAGTTGATGATGACGAGAGTGGAGTTGAAGACGTCCGGGTCGGCGTTGAGCGCCTTGAGCACCTCGTGCACGTAGTACGCGCCGTCGGTCGGGGCGCCGTCCGGGTGCTCGGAGTAGCGCTGGTTGGTGACCACCCAGGAGACCTCGGGCAGCGTGCCGGCCAGCACGTCCTTCCTGATCGCCAGCACCAGGTTGTCGGCGTTGCCGGTCTCCGGGTCGTTCGGCTCGGGGACGACCGCGACGCCGTTGTCGTAGAGCACGTTGCCGGGCGCGGGCGTGCCGCCCTGCTCGGGGTCGTACTGGGCGAAGCTCTTGAAGTACTCCAGGCCGTTGTCGCCGTAGTTGTCGGAGCCCTGGTAGACCTTCCAGCTCACCCCGGCCTTCTGGAGCGTCTCGGCGTACGACTCCCAGGCGAGGTTCCGGCCCAGCTCGTCGCCGCCGCTGTACGCGGTGAAGGTGCCGTACTTCTTCCGCGCGTCGATCGTGCCGCCCCAGTGGTAGGTGCGGTTCGGGCCGGTCGCGCTGAGAACCGAGCAGTGGTAGGCGTCGCCGATCGTGTACGCGTCGGCGAGCGCGTAGTGGAAGGGCAGGTCCCGGCGGTCCAGGTAACCCAGCGTCGTCGGGCCGCCCTTGCTGACGTACCAGGCGTTCATCAGACCGCCGTACCACGCCGTGTGCTGGCTCTCCCAACTGTGGTCGGTGCCGCCGTAGTTCTGCGCGCCGACCTCGGAGCTGGGCGGCTGGTGCCCGGCGGGGTAGGCCGAGACGGGCGCGTCCGCCAGCCGCCAGGGGAACTGGGTGGCGGTGATCGGCTGCCCAGGGGTCGTCGTGGGCTGCTCGAAGACCGACAGGCCGCCGGGCAGCGTGATGGTGGAACGGTCGCCGAAGCCGCGCACACCGCGCAGCGAGCCGTAGTAGTGGTCGAAGCTGCGGTTCTCCTGCATCAGGATCACCACCCGCTTGATGTCGCGGATGTCGCCGTGCGGTCGCGGCTTCGGAGCCGGCTTGTGCTGCGGCTTCGCGTCCGACGCGGCCTCGGCCGCCGGCGCGGTGACGCCGATCGCCGCCGCGCCGGTGATCGCGGTGGCCGCGCCGAGGAAACCTCGTCGGGACAGTTCCGACATGGATCAACACCTCCGGGAGGGATGTGGGGGGTGTCGCGAACCTATTGATCACATCGGGCGGCCCGGAGAAGCGGGGATTAATGGCAGCGGAAATTATCTGTCCGCCGGTGGCTTTTCCACCCGGCGTACAGATCGGTTCCCCGCGGCGGTGCGGCGGAAATGAGCGTGCGTCAGCGCAGGTGGGGGCAGGGTGTCGGCGCCGGTCGGGGCACGGGTCGGGGCGGGGGTCGGCGCGGGTCGGGAACGCCCCGGGAGTCGAATGCCCGGTCAGTAAAGATCCGTTCGCCGGTCGGCGAAGAGGTGATTACGAGGGGTGATCGCCTTGTCCCGGCCCTCGATGAGATCCGTCTCCGCGCTCGCCACATGGCTGCCGCCCGCCGCCGAGACGATCCAGCCGTTGTGGTCGACGATCGCGGTTCCCTCGGTCCAGCGCTGGCCGCGTTCGGTTCCGGTCCGGTCGCAGCAGGCGATGGTGACCCGGTTGACCCGCGCCGCGGCCTGCGCGATGACCACCTCGGGCGGCCGCTCCCCCTCGGGGACCCGGACGTGCGGCCAGTTGGTGGGGACGGCGATGAGGTCGGCGCCGTCGAGCGCGATCCGCCGGGTGTACTCGGGGAACTCCAGGTCGTAGCAGATGAGCACGCCGATCCGGCCGAAGCGGGTCTCCACCACCGGCGGGCGCCCGGTGCCGGGGGTGAAGAAGAGTTTCTCCCGGTCCCAGAGGTGGGCCTTGCGGTAGTCCGCGAGCACCCCGCCGGAGTCGAGGACGACCGCGCTGTTGTAGACCGCGCCGTCGTCGCCGCGCTCGGCGTAGCCGCAGACCACGACCGACGGTCCCTGGATCGCCGCCGACCAGGCGGCGATGAGCGGGTCGCGGGAGGGGATCGCGCACGTGTCGACCTCGGTGCGCGAGGCGAAGACGTAGCCGCTGCTGGCGAGTTCCGGCAGGACGAGGATGTCCGCGCCGGCCGCGGTGGCCTCGGCTATGGTCCGCAGCATCCGCTCGTGATTGGCCGCCAGATCCCCCACCCGCGGGGCGATCTGGCGGCAGACGATCCGGGTCACTCCGCGTCCTGGAGGGCGGGCTCGGGGGCGGCGCCGGGCTCGTCGGCGACACCCGGGTCGGCGATCCGGCCGCGTACCCGCTCGGCGAGACCCGGCACCAGCGCCACCACGGCCGTGGCCACGACCAGCACGCCGAGGACCACGAACGGGAAGACGCGGTACGGGCCGTGCACGCCGACGGAGTTCTTGTAGATGGTGTAGAGCACGAAGGCCAGCGCCAGCACCGGGATCACGGCCTGCCAGCGGGGCGCCTTCGGGGCGCCGCCCAGGAAGAGGAAGCGGAAGGCCCCGACGGTGGACATGGCGTACGCGACCAGCAGGGCGATCGAGCCGATGGTGAGCCAGTAGAAGGTGGCTTCCAGTACGCCGGTGCCGGCCAGCCGCTGACCGACGGCGAAGCACAGCACAAAGGTGCAGGTCAGGCTGATGGTGCCGATGGGGGCGCCGCGCTTGCTCAGCTTGACGAGCGGGCCGGAGACCCCGGCGTCGCGGATCAGCGCGTAGCCGACCCGGGCGGCGCCGTTGACGGTGCCGAGGGTGATGGCGAAGAGGCTGACGCTGGCGACGAGGTCGAGCAGGACGCCCATCGCGGTGCCGATGTACTGGCCGGCCAGGTCGCCGTACGGGTCCTCCGCCCCGGCGAACGCCTTCACCCCGGCCGGGTCGGTGCCGTAGCCGACGGCCTGCCCGACGATGGTCAGCAGGAAGAAGGCGCCGACCACCAGCATGGTGATCTTCAGCGCGCGGGGTATCTCCCGCTTGGGGTTGAGGGTCTCCTCGCCGAGGGCGGCGGCGCCCTCGAAGCCGGCGAAGGCGAGGAAGCCGAAGACGGCCGCGGCGGCCACGGTGCCGAATCCGGTGCCCGCCGGCAGGTGGATGAAGTCCGCGTTCAGGTGCCGGCCGTGCGGGGCGTCGCCGACGCCCACCCGGACCAGGATCACCACGCTGAGCACGACCACGAGGGCGGCGCCGACCAGTTCGCAGATCAGCAGGATCCGGGTGATCACCCGGATCTCGCTGAGCGACAGCGCGACGACGAGGGCGAGGGCCACCAGACCGGTCCAGATCCACTCGGTCGAGCCGTCGCCGATCACATTGATCCTGGCCAGCACCTTGTCGAAGAAGAGCGCGATCTCGATGGTGGAGCCGGTGCCGATGGTGGCGTAGGCGGTGAAGAGGGCGCAGCCCGCCACGAAGCCGGCCCGGGGGCCGAGGGTCCGGCCGACCAGCGCGTAGACCGAGCCGGTGTGCGAGATGTGCTGGGAGAGCTTGACGAAGCCGTAGCCGACGAGCGCGACCCCGAGGATCGCGAAGACGAACGCCCAGGTGGCGCCCTGTCCCAGCAGGCCGGCGGCGCCGACGCCGAGCAGCGCCATGGCGCCCACCGGGCCGATCAGCCCGACCGAGAAGGCGGCGGCGTCGGTGACCTTGAGTTCGCGGCGCAGCCCGGTGGGGGCGGGCGCGGCCTGTTCCAAGACGGTTCTCGCGGACATGTGGGGACCTCGTCCTCGCTCCGGTGCGGCCAAATGGCTTGGCCAGACCCTAGAGAGGGTGATCGCCGGGGGACAGGGGGCGGGTCCACCGAAAAAGCGGTCGGATCTTACGGGGTTGGGGAGTTGCCGGGGGCGGGTGCGGTGCGGCAGGGCGAGGGGGGTTCGGCGGGGCGGTGCGGCCGGGCGGTACGGCAGGCGCGGGCCCCGGGTCGGACGGTCAGAGCTCTCCGGCGGCCCGGCGGCGCGAGGCGTCGATCTCCTCGTACGCCCGGTCGCGTCCCTCCCAGTGCGAGCCGGCCACGGACTTGCCGGGCTCCAGGTCCTTGTAGACCTCGAAGAAGTGGGTGATCTCCAGCAGGTCATAGGGCGAGACGTCGTCGATGTCCTGGAGCCCGGCGTAGCGGGGGTCGTGCGCGGGTACGCAGAGCAGCTTCTCGTCGGGGCCCATCTCGTCGCTCATCATGAACATCGCCACGGTCCGGCAGTTGATCACGCAACCGGGAAAGGTCGGATCACCGCCGAGCACCAAGGCGTCCAGCGGCTCGCCGTCGCCGCCGAGGGTGCCGTCGACATAGCCGTAGTCGGCCGGGTAGCGGGTGGCGGTGAAGAGCATGCGGTCGAGCCGGATCCGGTGGAGCGTGTGGTCCATCTCGTACTTGTTCCGCGATCCCTGGGGGATTTCCACGGTGACATCGAAATCCATGAGGCCCTCCCGGTGCGGCACTCGTTCCCCCCGACCGGCGGTGCGGTCCCGCGGTGACGTGCCCTTCCAGTGTGCCGCAGATGGGTCATTTCTGGTGATATTGACCCTCCGGGCTACCCCTCGCCGCCCCGGTAGGCGCCGCCCTCACCTGGGCGGGAGGTGCCGTGCCCCGAGGAGGCGCTGGGGGTACCCCCAGGCGAAGCTCTGGGGGCGGAACTGCGCGACCAGCCACGACGCAGCCCGCGGGTTGTCACCGTCCCGAGGGGGCTGTTGCTGTCGTTGCCGGTCCACCGTCCGGTGGTGGGTTGCCCGCGCAGTTCCCCGCGCCCCTGGGGGTTGCCGCCGAGCGCCGGGGCGCCGCCTTGTCCTGCGGTACGGGGTGGGTGGGCGGGATTGGTCCTGGCAGGGCGAGGACTCGCAGCGGGCGCCGGGTCACGCTCGACACTGGTGGGCCGTGTGCCGGATCCGTGCGGGCGCGGGCGCTCACCGGTGCGCGTCGGGGCGGTGACGGACGGCGACGGAGGAGAACCAGGATGGCGAAACCCACAGGCCCCACCAACGCGGGGACCGCCGAGCCGACGGCCGCCGCACTGGCCTACCGGCTGCACAAGAAGACGTACGAGACCGTACTCGTCCTCGACCTCGGCGCCCGCACCTTCGACGTCACCGTGCTGGACGTCGGCGACGGGGCGGTGGACGTACGCGGCACGGCCCGCGACCCCCACCTCGGCGGCGACGACTTCGACCGGCGGCTGGCCGACCACCTCGCCGAGGGGTTCCAGCGGGCCGAGGGGATCGATCCCCGCGAGGACCCGCGGACCTCGCAGCGCCTGTTCGAAGCGGCCGAGAAGGCCAAGACCGAGCTGAGCTCGGTCACCCGGACCCAGGTGAGCCTGGCGTTCGCCGACGCCGACACCGCCAGCCCGAAGCACCTCACCGAGACGCTCCACCGGCCCACCTTCGAGCAGCTCACCGCCGACCTGCTGGAACGCTGCCGGGAACCGGTCAAGCAGGCGATGTCCGACGCCGGGGTCAGCGCCGAAGACCTCGACAAGGTCATCCTGGTCGGCGGCTCGACCCGGATGCCGGCCGTACACAGCCTGGTGAAGCGGATGACCGGCGGCCGGGACCGGCGGACGAGCGTCAACCCCGACGAGGAGGCGACGCTGGGCGCCGCCGCCCGGGCAGGCGTGCTCACCGGCGAGGTCACCGACGTCCTGCTGCTCGACGTGACGCCGCTGTCCCTCGGCGAGGAGACCGCCGGCGGTGTGATGACCAGGTTCATCGAGCGGAACACGCCCCTCCCCGTGCGCCGTTCGGAGATCTTCTCCACCGCCGAGGACGACCAGCCCGCGGTGGACGTCGTCGTGCTCCAGGGCGAACGCGAACTCGCCGCGGGCAACCGGGTGCTCGGCCGATTCCGGCTGGAGAACCTCCGGCCTGCGCGGCGCGGCCGGACCCGGATCGAGGTCACCTTCGACGTCGACGCCGACGGCATCCTCACCGTCGGAGCCAGGTACGCCGAGGACGCCAGGGACGCCGGGCACGCCGGGCACGCCGGGCACGCCGAGAACACCCTCGCCGGCGGCGAACAGTCGATCACCGTCAACGAGAACGCCAACCTCGACCCCTACGACGTCGAGCGGATGATCGCCGAGGCCGACCAATGCCGGGGCTCCGACCTGGCCGAGCGGGAGGCGATCGACGCCCGCAACGAACTCGACGCCGCCGATCACCAGGTCGAACGCCGCCTTGCGGGACTCGGCGACCGCGCGCCCGAGCAGGAGAAGGCCCGCGCCGAGAGGCTCGTCGGTGAGGCGCGTGCCGCCGTCGAGGAGGAGGCCCCGGCCGACCGGGCCCGCACCCTCACCTCCGAACTCCAGCGGGTCCATGCCGGGCTGGCCGACCGCGCCGCCGAGCGGCCGGCGTCCGAAAGCTCGGCCGCGAGCGGGTCCACGACAGCCGACGACGACGTCATCGACCCCGTCTTCCATGGGAGCTGAGGCAGCGCCATGTCAGAGCCAGCAGAGCAGCAGAGCCGTCCGGCCGAGGACGTTCCGCCGCCGGAGGGGCCGGCCGCGACCGGGCCCGTACCTCCCGTACCGCAGCGCCCGGACGGCGCGGACGGTGAGAGCGCCGGGACGGCTCCCGGGCCCGAAAGCCCGCAGGCCACCGGGACCGTACCGCGGGCCCCCGACCGCGCCGAAGCCCCCGACCGCGCTGAGCTGGCGGACCGGTGGAAGCGGGCGGTCGCCGACCTGGACAACCTCCGCAAGCGGTACGCCCGTGAACTGCCCCGCGAGATCCAGGCGGAACGGGCCAAGGTGGCCCGCGCGTTCCTGCCCGTCATCGACCACCTCGACCTGGCGCTCGCCCACGCCGACGTCGACTCGGGGGCGATCGTCCAGGGCGTCCAGGCGGTACGCGATCAGGCCGTCGAGGTGCTGCGCGGCCTCGGTTACCCGCGCCACGACGAGACCGGTATCCCCTTCGACCCGGCGCGGCACGACGTGGTGACCGTCATCGACACCCCTGGTGCCGACCCCGGCGCCGTCGTCCAGGTGCTGCGCCCCGGGTACGGCGACCCCGGTCGCCAACTGCGCCCCGCCGCGGTGGCGGTCAGTCCCAGGGAGGAGTAGGTGCCTGATGGCACGTGAGCGCGTGCCGCCCCGGGCGGCGAGGAGCGGACCCCGTGAGCCGGCGCTCCGAGCGTCGGCATCCAGGACCAACGGAACCGGCAGGACCAACAGGACCGACGAGAGGAGTCGCCATGAGCGCGACACCGGCTGAAGGCACGGGCCATCCCGGGCAACCCGAGCGGCCTGAGCAACCCGACCGGGACAGCCGAATCGTCCGCTGTGCCACCTGCGGAAAGAGCAACCGCGTACCCGCCGCCGCCGACGGCCTCCCCACGTGCGGCAACTGCCACAGCGCGCTGCCCTGGATCGCCGAGGCGGGCGACGCCGAGTTCGGCGTGGTCGCCGACCAGGCAGACCTGCCGGTCCTGGTGGATCTGTGGGCCACGTGGTGCGGCCCCTGCCGTATGGTCAGCCCGGCCCTTGAGCAGGTCGCGTCGGAGTTGGCCGGCCGGATCAAACTGGTCAAGGTCGACATCGACACGTCGCCCGCGCTCGCGGAGCGCTTCGAGGTACAGGCGGTGCCGACCCTGCTGGTCCTCGACCACGGCAGGACCATCGCCCGCCAGGCCGGCGCCGCCCCGGCGCCCGTCCTGCGCCAGTGGGTGGCGGACGCCCTGGGGGACGACGCCCGTGCCGCCTGACCACGACCGGAAGGTGCATCGCATGCCTGTCATGGGAGCCGCCGAGTTCGAGCGTTTCTTCGAGGCCGCCGCGGACCTGGAGGTCAGTGGGCGGGACCTCGGGCGCTACAACGATTTCGTGGACCGCAAGCTTTACGATTTGCTCCTCGTCGGGGCGGCGCACGCCGGGGCCGGCCGCCGGGAGGCCATCGAGCCGCGGGACCTTCCGGTCACCAAGGGGCTCCAGGAGAGCGCGCACGCGTACCGGAAGATGGCGGAGGTTGTCGGCGGCGCCGGCGACAGCGGGGGTGACCGGCCGTGGACCGAGCCCGGCCCCCTGCTCGGCTCCGACCCCGGCCTGGCCCTCGCCGAGGAGACCGCGGCCCGCCTCCCCGAACTCGCCGGCGGCATCAGCGTCGCCCTGGCCCGCGCGCTCCGAGCCCTCGACACGGCGGACCGAACCCCCACCACCGAGGACTGGGACCTCGCGTTCGAACTCTTCGACCTCCTCATCTAACGCTTCCCGCCTCCGGCGCGCCGATCGGCAACCCCAGGGCGCCCCGGCGCTCGGCGGCAAACCCCCAGGAGGCGCTGGGGGTCCCCCCAGGCGAAGCTCTGGGGGCGGAACTGCGCGAGCAACCCACCACCGGCCGGTGGGCCGGGCACGACAGGAACCGCTCCTCAGGAGGGATTCGACCTCACCAGCCACAGCCCGGTGAGCACAGCCGCAGCCAAGGTGACACCACCGGCCACAACAAAAGCACTGGTGAGCCCCGCCGCGAAGGAACCGCCGCCCGATTCCTCGCCGCGCACGATCGCTCCGAGCAGTGCCACGCCGAACACCGCGCCGATCTGCCGGGTGGTGCTGCTGATCCCCGAGGCGAGGCCGCTTTCCTGGGGGCTGACGGCCTGGATGGCGGCGCCGGTCAGGGGGGACAGGGTCAGCGCGAAGCCGATGCCGATGACGGCCAGCCGCCACCACACTTCGCCGTAGCCGGTGTTCGCGTGCACGAAGCCCAGGGCCAACAGTCCCAGCCCGGCCAGTGTCAGGCCGGTGGTGACCACGATCCGGAAGCCGTACCGGGCGGCGAGCCGGCCCGCGTAGGGGCTGAGGATGACCATGCCGAGTGAGGTGGGCAGGGTTTGCAGGCCGGCCCGCAGGATCGAACTCCCCTGCACGTAGACGAAGAACTGGGAGAAGAAGAACGACGAGCCCATCAGGGCGAACCCGACCACGACCATCGCCGTGTTGGCCACCGTGAACAGCCGCTGCCGGAACAGCCGCAGCGGGAACATCGGCGCCGCCCGACGGCTCTCAACAGCGAAGAAGACGCCGACGAGTACCACCGCCGCCGCGAAGCTGCCCAGGATCAGCGGCGAGGTCCAGCCGCGGGAACCACCCTCGATCATGCCGTAGGCCAACGCCCCCACTCCCAGGACGGACAGGACCGTCCCAGGGATGTCGATGGCGGGGGCGCTCGGATTACGGGACTCGCTCAGGAACCGGCGGCCGGCCGGTAGCAGGGCGACACCGATCGGCAGGTTGACGAGGAAGATGGCGGGCCAGCCGAAGGCGTCCGCCAGCACTCCACCGGCCAAGGGCCCGGCGGCCAGGCCGATTCCGCTGATTCCGGCCCACAGCCCGATCGCCTTGACCCGCTCCTGCGGCACTGGAAACGCGGCGACCAGCAGCGCCAGCGAGGCCGGGCTGAGCGCCGCGGCACCGATGCCCTGGAGCACCCGGCCGGTAAGCAGCCAGCCGATCGAGGGTGCGAGGGCGCACACCGCGGATGCGGCGGTGAACAACGCGATGCCGGACAGGAACACCCGCCTGCGGCCGAACCGGTCGGCGAAGACGCCGCCGGACAGCAGCAGCATGGCGACGAGCAGCACGTAGGCGTCGACGATCCATTGCAAGCCGGTCAGCCCGGTGTGCAATCGCTGCCCCATGTCAGGCAGCGCCGCGCCGACGATCGTGTTGTCGAGCAGCACCATGAACTGCCCCAGGCAGGTCACCGTGAGTAGCGCGACCTGCTTCGAACGGCTGCCTGCCGCCACCGGCGGGGTAGCCGTCGTCGTGCCCTGAGATGCCGTCAAAACCGTTCCCTCCGTGGGGCTGTGGCCTTCGGCACGAGGCAGGGAAATCCGTGGGAGCCGCCAAACGCGGCTCGCTCCTGCGTTAGTGGATAGTAGGGAGGCTGCGACGCAAACGCAAGGGCGAGCTGCGTTAAGCTGGCCACCGTGGACGATCGACAGCCGGTCAAGAGGCCCGGCGGGCGCAGCGCCCGCGTCACCGCGGCGGTGCATCAGGCTGTCACCGACCTGGTCGGTGAGCGCGGCTACGGCAACTTCACGATCGCCGACGTCGCCGCTCGTGCGGGCGTGGCCGACAGCAGCATCTACCGCAGGTGGGACGGCATGGAAAAGCTGCTCGCCGACGTGCTGCTCACCTACCTCAACACGCAGTCGCCGATGCCCGACACCGGCAGCCTGGCCGGCGACCTGCGCGCTCTCGCGGCCAACACGGCCCGCGAGATCACCGGACCCGACGGCCTGGCGCTGCTGCGGCTGATCGTCGCCCTGACCAGCAGCGGCCGGCAGGGCTTGCGGGCACGTGACGACCTCCTCGCCGAACGCTCCCTGCAAGTGCAGACCGTGCTCGATCGCGCCCGGGAACGCGGCGAGAACCCTCCCGACGCGCACGGCGTGCTGGACCACGTCATAGCCCCGATGTACATCCGCGTGCTCTTCGGTGCGGACCCGCTCACCCCGGAGTACGTCAACGGACTGGTCGACCGGCTGCTGTAAGGCAAACCGGCGTTCAGACACACGACACGACACGCGGCCGGCCCCGCCCGCCGGAGGCGATCCCGGCCCCGCCCTCCGGGGCGAGGCCGGCCGAGCCGCCAGTGCCCGGGAAGGCCTCGCCGCCCTCCCAGGAGGTCTCCAGCGGCAGCCGCTGCCACGGGCCCATGGCCGGCGCCCCGCGCGGCGAGATGCCGAAGAGCGCCGAGTCGAACTCGGTGGCCCGGCGCAGGAGGCCGCCCTCGTCTCCCACCCCGCCCATCGCATGCCGCTGTCTCGGATGACGGTCAGGGCCGAGACGCCTCACCCCCTGTCCGGCCCCTACCTCGGCCGCAGCGACCAGGTCGGGTGCCCGGCGGGGAGGGACGAAGGGGCCGGGGCCGCACCGGATGGCAGCTACCTGATCGGGTACACCGGTGGCCCATGCGGGGGCCCGGTCGAGGGCCCCGTTGGCCCCTTGGCGCTCGGCCCGGCTGCCGGGAGGCTGACCACCGTCCGTGCAAGACGGGGGTCTCCATCGGGGGCTTCCGCGCATCGAATGGAGGTCGCGATGGTCGATCCGGCCGAGTTACCGACGGGCGGCTACGTCGCCGAGATCCTGGCGGTCCTGACTGCCGATCCGGACCGCACCGTGCTGCGCCGGCACGGCGAGCCCGTGTCGGCCGGCGAGTTCGCCGATGCGGTGGCGGGCGCGGTCCAGGTGCTGCGCGGCCTCGGGGTCGGCCCCGGCACGATGACGGGCATCCTGGTGGCGCCCAACAGCCCCGACATGCTCGGCGCGCGTTACGCCGCCCACCTGCTCGGCGGGGCGGTCTGCTACCTGGGCACCACCAACCCGGGCTCGGCCAAGCGGCTGCTGCCGATCGAGGGTCAGCTGGAGATCCTGCGGAACACCGGCGCCACCGTGCTCTTCACCGACACCGAGAACGCCTCCCGCGCACAGGAGTTGGCCGAGTCGCTGACCGGCTCACTGGTGCTCACCGGCTTCGGGGTGGACGTGGCGGAGGCCGTCCCGGTGACCCCGGTGCCGGCCGCGGAGCTCGGCGACCCGGCCGAGGCGCAGGTCGCGGTGGACGAGCAGGATGTCGCGGTGGTCGCGTTCACCAGCGGCAGCACCGGCCGGCCCAAGGGCATCCGGCTGTCGAACCGGGCCTGGCACAGCATCGTCGCGATGAACCGGAGCTTGATGCTCGAGGCCGACCACCCCCGGATACTGGTCACCACCCCGCTGAGCCACACCGTCGCGCCGATGGCCGACGCGGTGCTGATGGCGCGCGGCGTGGTCGTGCTGCACGAGGAGTTCGAGCCCGGCGCGGTGCTGCGCGAGATCGCGGAGCAGCGGATCACCCGGACCTTCATGGCAACCGAACACCTGTACCGGCTGCTCGACCACCCGGACACCCGCACCACCGACCTGACCACGCTCTGGCTGCTGATCTACGCCGGCAGCGCCGCGGCCCCGGCCCGGGTGGCCGACGCCGTCGAGACGTTCGGGACCCGCCTGTCGCAGGCCTACGGCGCCAGCGAGGGCGGCCCGATCACCAGGCTCAATCCGGTCGAGCACCTGGAGCCGCGGCTGCACTCCTCGGTGGGGCGCCCGTTCGCCGGGGTCGAGGTCAAGGTCTGCGCCCCGGAGACCGGCGCGGAGATCAAGATCGGCGACACCGGCGAGGTCTGGTTCCGCTCCCCGCACATGATGGACTGCTACTGGGGCGAGCCCGAGCTGACCGCGAAGGTGCTGAGGGACGGCTGGATCCGCACCGGCGACATCGGCCGGCTCGACGAGGAGGGCTACCTCTATCTGGTCGACCGGATGGCCGACGTGGTGAAGACCAAGGGCGTCAAGGTCCACCCGGCGGTGGTCGAGCGGGAGATCCTCACCCTGCCCGGCGTGGCGCACGCCGCGGTCTTCGGCATCCGGGACGCGGACAACATCGAGCACCTGCACGCCGCCGTGGTGCTGCGGCCGGGCGCGCCGACCACCGTGGAGCAGATCCGCGCCCACGTGACCGAGGCGCTCTCGGCGGTGCACGCACCCGAGCAGATAGCGGTGCTCGACGAGCTCCCGCTGAACTCCGCCGGCAAGCCGGACAAGCCTCGGCTGCGCGCCCTGCGCACCGTCACCTCAGAGAGCGAGTGACCACAATGACCGCACACCTGGACTTCTTTACCCAGGAAATGCAGGAGTTCGCCCAGGAGAGTCGGCAGTTCCTGGAGATCGGCCGGCACGCCGGCCGGTTCCCGAGCGCCAGCGTGCGCGAGGGCCACGCGGGCGGCGAGCGGGAGATCAGCGTTTGGTGCAGCAACGACTACCTCGGCATGGGCCAGCATCCCGCCGTGCTGGCCGCCATGAAGGAGGCCGTCGACGCGTTCGGCGCCGGCTCCGGCGGCTCCCGCAACATCGGCGGCACCAACTACTACCACGTCCTGCTGGAGCAGGAGTTAGCCGCGCTGCACGGCAAGGAGGCCGCGCTGATCTTCAGCTCCGGCTACACCGCCAACGACGCCGCGCTGACCGTACTCGCGGGCCGAATGCCGGGCACCGTGGTCTATTCGGACCAGCTGAACCACGCCTCGATCATCGACGGCCTGCGGCACGCCGGCGCCGAGAAGCGGATCTTCCGCCACAACGACGTCGCACACCTGGAGGAGCTGCTCCAGGCCGACGGCGACCGCCCCAAGCTGCTGGTGCTGGAGTCGGTGTACTCGATGTCCGGTGACGTCGCGCCGCTGGCCGAGCTCGCCGCCGTGGCCAAGAAGTACGGCGTCACCACCTACATCGACGAGGTGCACGCGGTCGGGATGTACGGTCCGCGCGGCGCGGGCATCGCCGCCCGCGAGGGCATCGCCGACGAGTTCACCGTGGTGATGGGCACCATGGCCAAGGGCTTCGGCACCTCCGGCGGCTACATCGCCGGCCCCGCCGCGATGGTGGACGCGGTGCGCAGCTTCGCCCGCGGCTTCATCTTCACCACCTCGCTGCCGCCGGCGGTCGCGGCCGCCGCGCTCGCCGCGGTGCGCCACCTCACCGGCTCGGACCAGGAGCGCGAGCGGCTGGCCGCCAACGCCCAGTTGCTGCACCGCCTGCTGACCGCGCGTCAGATTCCCTTCGTGTCACCGATGTCGCACATCGTCTCGGCCTTCGTCGGCGAGGACGCCCGCTGCCGCCGGGCCTCCGAGCTGCTGCTGAAGCGCTACGGCATCTACGTGCAGTCGATCAACGCCCCCAGCGTCAAGGAGGGCGAGGAGATCCTGCGGATCGCGCCGTCCGCCACCCACACCACCGCCGACGTGGAGAAGTTCGCCGAGGCGCTGAACACCGTGTGGGAGGAGCTGGACATCCCGCGCGCCCGGGCCTGAGCCCCGCGCCGGCGGTCGGAGCGATCGCGCTGCCGACCGCCGGCGCCCGTCCTTTTCCGACCAGCCATCATGAGCGGAGGAACGGTGACCTTCTCACTCGCGGCCGTGCTCGCCGAGTCGGCGGCGCGACGGCCGGACCACCCGGCGATCGACTTCGCCGGCGAGCGCCTGACGTACCGCCAACTCTGGGTCCGCGCACGGCAGTACGCGACGGTGCTGGGCGAGCAGGGGATCGGCCCCGGCGACCGGGTGGCGCTGCTGCTGCCGAACGGTCTGGAGTTCCCCCCGGTCTACTTCGCGGTGCTCTCGCTCGGCGCGGTCGTGGTGCCGATGCACGCGCTGCTCAGGGCCGGTGAGATCGAGTACGTGCTGCGCGACAGCGGCGCCCGGGCGCTGGTCTGCGCGGGTCCGCTGCTGGCCGAGGGCCGCAAGGGCGCGGCGGTCGCCGACGTGCCACTGCTCACGGTGCGGGCCGAGCAGGAGTACGAGGCGCCGCGCCTCGACCTGCTGGCCGAGCGGGCCGAGCCGATCGCCGCCCATCTGCCGTGCGCGCCGGACGACTTGGCGGTGATCCTGTACACCTCCGGCACCACCGGCCGGCCGAAGGGCGCGATGCTGACCCAGTTGAGCGTCACCATGAACGTCACCGTCGGGATGCTCTCCCCCTTCGACTTCCAGCCGGACGACGTGCTGTTCGGCTGCCTGCCGCTGTTCCACACCTTCGGCCAGATCTGCGGGATGCTCACCTGCTTCCGGGCCGGCGCCACGATGGTGCTGACGGACCGCTTCGAGGCCGCGAGCGCGCTGGAGCTGATGACCGAGCACGGCTGCACGGTGTTCATGGGCGTGCCGACGATGTACCTGGCGCTGCTCGACGCGGCCGCCCGCACTCCCCTGCGCCCGCCGCTGGACCGGGCGTTCTCCGGCGGCTCGGCGCTGCCGGTCAAGGTGCTGGAGGAGTTCCAGGCCACCTTCGGCTGCACCATCTACGAGGGCTACGGGCTGACCGAGACCTCGCCGGTGGTCGCCTACAACCAGCGGGCCTGGCCGTGCAAGCCGGGCACGGTGGGCCGACCGATCTGGGGCGTCGAGGTGGAGATCGCCCGGGCCGAGCTGGAGGGCCGGATCGAGCTGCTGCCGGCCGGCACGGTCGGCGAGATCGTGGTGCGCGGCCACAACGTGATGGCCGGCTACCTGGGGCGGCCGGAGGCGACCGCCGAGGTGCTGGTGGACGGCTGGTTCCGCTCGGGCGACCTCGGGGTCAAGGACGAGGACGGCTACCTGTCGATCGTCGACCGGAAGAAGGACCTGGTGCTGCGCGGCGGGTACAACGTGTACCCGAGGGAGATCGAGGAGGTGCTGGTTCACCACCCGGCCGTCGCGCAGGTCGCGGTGATCGGCGTCCCGGACGAGCGGCTCGGCCAGGAGGTGTGCGCGGTGGTGATCCCGCGTGCGGGGTTCGCGGCGGACGCGGTACTGGGCGCGCAGATCGTCGCCTGGAGCAAGGAGCGGCTGGCGGCGTACAAGTACCCGCGCCTGGTGGAGTTCGCCGACGCTTTCCCGCTGGGGCCGAGCGGCAAGGTGCTCAAGCGGGTGTTGGCCGAGCGGATCGACAACGCCGGTGCCGTCGCCGTTCGCTGAGGCCGTGTCAGACCGCGAGCAGCCCGTCCTCTAACGCGCGCACCACGGCCAGCGTGCGGTTGGGGCAGTTCAGCTTGGTCAGCACGTTGCCCACGTGCCGCTTCACACTGTGCTCGGAGATCTGCAGCTCGCGCGAGACCTGCTTGTTGCTCATCCCCTGCGCCACCAGTTGCAGCACGTCCAGCTCGCGGGCCGTCAGCGCGGCCCCCTCGGCGTCGGCCGGCTGCTGGCTGCGCGGCGGCGGCATGCTGGCCCGTACCAGGAGCTGCTGGGCCAGCGCGGCGGAGACGTAGAACGCGCCGGCCAGCACGGCGGAGACCGCCTCGCGCAGGGTCTCCGGCTCCAGCTCGGACCAGGTCAGGAACCCCTGCGCCTCGCACCGCGCCAGCGCCTGCGGGTCGATCTCCTCGGGCCCGTCGACCAGGAGCAGCAGCAGCCGGGCGCCGTCGGCGCAGAGCGCCTGGACCAGCTCCGGGGTGCCGTCGTTGCCCAGCTCGGCGGCGGCGGTCAGCACCAGGTCGAAGCGCTGCCCGGCGGCCGGCCGGGAGTTCAGTAACTGGACGGTGCCGGCCCCGTCCAACACCCGGATCATGCCTTCCAGGGCGAATCGGTGCAGCGTGTTCTCCAGCACCAGGGCGATGCTGAGTCCGGACTCGTCCAGCTGAGTTCCCAATGTTTGCGTTCCTTCGACGGAGGTGCTCGGGGATGTGCGGCCAGCACCGGCCAAGGCTAGCCGTGGATCAGCCGACCGCCCACCCATTTAGACCCCGTGGCCGCGCGCGCAGTTCCGCCCCCGGAGCTTCGCCTGGGGATACCCCCAGTGCCTCCTGAGGGCACGACACCTCCCCCCAAGGTGAGGGCCTCGCCCATCAGAGGCGCTGGTCAGAGCGGCGGGAGCGGAGCGCTATTGGCCCGCGCTGACGTACATGTGAGCAGGGAGATCAAGCCACCAGCGGGCAGCGGAGCGGACCGGGGCGAGGGGGTGAACCGCGGCGATGCGGCGCAGCTCCTCGGTGTGGCGGCGGATCGCCAGCGAGTACACCGCGTGATGGAGCAGATCCCTGCTGCCCTCGCTGCCGCCGGCGGTCGCGGCGGTCGTATGCCGGGCCACCAGGCCCCGCCACAGCTCGGGCCGACTGGCCCCGCCCATGTGCCCGAGCGCCTGCACCGCCGCCGTGGGCACGGCGATCGGCAGCCCCGGCCGCGCGGCCAGCGCCTCCACGGCGGGCCGTTCGACGGGCGTGCCGACCACCCGCAGCGCTTCCAGCAGCCGTACCGTCCACGCCACGGCCTGCGCGGGCCGCTGCCGCCCCAGCTCCCACACCAGCGCGTCGGCGACGGACGCCCGGTAGGGCGTGGCCCGGATCAGGAAGGCCGCGTAGAGGCGGTCGTCCGACACCGGGGCGTCCAGCAGCTCGCCGATCAGGACCGGGAGCAGCAGATCCTCGAAGCCCGGGTTCTCCCGGGGCAGTAGGGCCGTGCTGCGCGCGGCCACCAGCGAGTGCGGCCGCCCGTCGGCCGGTCGGCCGGCCGGCGGCCGCGCCCCGGGAAATCCCGCGGGTACGGATCCGGGCAGCCGCAGCCGCCCGGAGAGCCGGCGGGTGGCGTCCGGCGGCAGCAGCGCCAGCGCCGCCGTGGCCAGCGGATAGACCGGGTCCTGCGTACGTGACGGGTCGGCCAGGATGTCCAGTACGGCCTCGGTGACCTTCTCCCGCTGGGCGGGCGAGAAGTGGTGGTCGCGCAGTTTCCGTACGCAGGCGAGCAGCGCGCCGACGAAGGCGTCACCGTTGGTGGGCGCGTTGAGCTGCGCGACCACATGCCGGGCCGCGTCGGGGTGCGCGCTGGCGTCCAGCATGCTGATGGTCTCGATGTAGACCTGGCTGCCGGGGCTGGCCGCCCAGTCCGCGCAGGTGGCGATGGCCGCCTCCCGGCTGCCGGGATGGTTCAGCAGCCGCAGGAACGATTCGAACCGGGGTTTCCACGCCTCGCCGTCGGCCGCCACCGTCTCCACCAGCAGCCGGTGGCAGATGCTGTCCCACTCCCTGCGGCGCAGCCGCAGCCCTGGCTCACTGGTGATCCAGGCGGTGGCCTCGTCCCAGACCTGTCCGGTGACCGTGTCGGTGGAGTCGAGCCGCTCCAGCAGCTCCTCGCCCCGCTGAGCGGCGCCGCCCCGGTCGCTCCGGCCCCGCCCGCTCCCGCCCCGCCCGGGTTCCACCGCCGCCGGGGCGGCGGCCATGTAGCGGGTGATCACATCGACCGTCGACAGCAGACTGCCGGTCTCCAGCGTGAGGAGTTCCTCGTAGCGGCGGACCGCCTGGCGCGGCACCGCCACCAGGCCGTTCTCCCACCGCGAGATCTTGCTGGTGCTGACCGCACCGGGGTGGGCGCCGCCCGCGAAGGCCGCGGCGAAGGTCGCCGCGCGGGTCCATCGCTCCTCCGCCCCGTAGAGCCGGTTGACCCGCAGCAGCCAGCCGACCCGGCTCCGTAAGTCCCCGGCGCCGCCGCCCCCGTCGGCCCCGTCACCTCCACTGCCGCCACCGGCCTGGCCCGCCGGTTTCAACGGCCGCCCTCGCATCGCCATATACCACCCCAGGTCACTCGGCCCCTGATTTATTGCAGGCGGATTCTCACCGTGCAACGCACCCGCCCCACCCCGTGCGCGGCGCCTAGTCTCGCCTAGATCCGCGGGCCATTCCCGCATTCCCCCCATTCCCACACCATTTCCCCCGCCGGCTGCGGTTCGCCGCCGCGGCCGGGGGCAGCAGACCACGCCCGCGCCGGCCCCGCGACCTGGGGGGGAACGCGAGAGGTGCCGGCGGGCGGGCGTGCGGGGTGGCGGCGCCCCTCTCCTGCGGGGCGCCGCCCCCAGTCGCGGCCGGGCGCCCGGCGCGCGCCTACCGGGGGTGCCTTTGCGCTCGGCGGCAACCATCAGGGGCGCGAGGAACTGCGCGCTCAGCCACCCACCGGCCGGTGGGCCGGATACGACAGCAACAGCCCCTTTGGGCCGGTGACGACCCGCGGGCCGCGCCGTGGCTGGTCGCGCAGTTCCTCGCGCCCCTGCGGGGCACGACACGTCCCGCCGAGGTGAGGGCGACGCCCACCAGGGGCGCCCCGCGCTCGGCGGTAACCCCCAGGAGGCGCTGGGGGTCCCCCCAGGCGAAGCTCTGGGGGCGGAACTGCGCGCTCAGCCACCCACCGGCCGGTGGGCCGGATAACCAAGCAAACGCCCCTTTGGGCCGGTGACGACCCGCGGGCCGCGTCGTGGCTGGTCGCGCAGTTCCTCGCGCCCCTGCGGGGCACGTCCGCCGAGGTGAGGGCGGGCGGGGCGGCGTAGCGTGGGTGGGGTGGGGGGAAAGGGGGGCGGGCGAACGGACGTGCGATGGGAACTGTGCCCTCTCGGCTGGCCGCCTACCAGCGGGCCCTGAACTTTCGGCCGCTTCCGGACACCGGCCCGTGCGACGCGCTGTGGGCCGCGATGGCGGCGGTGCCGGCCGTCGGGCCGGTCGAGGCGAGGAACCACGCGAGCAACCGCCCACCGGCCGGTGGTCCGGCAGCGACCCCGGGGCGCACCGCCGGGCGCGCGCTCGTGGGCGGGGCGGCGACCACGGAGAGTAGCCCGCCGCCCGCGTTTTATGACGCACTGCTGCGTGCCGCCGCGTCCGGGGACGCGGAGGAGGGGATCCTCCGGACCCTGTACGACGGGACCGGGCTGCCCGCCCTCACCGAGGACCCCTTCGGCAACCCGCGGGCCCGGGCCGGGCCCGGCGCACCCGACGGAACCCACGAACGCGCCGGCGCCGCCGCTCCGCACAAGGGATACAGCGGCTCCGAGGTGTATAAGGCGTACGAAAACCACGACAGGTGCGACGGGGAGCGCGGCCGGCTTCTCCAGAGCGCCCGGCGGCGCTCCCGCGCGGTGCGCGACCGGGACCGGCTGATCGCGCCCGTCGAGATGGCCGGTGACCTGGTCGGACTGGTCGCGCTGGTCGATCCGGACCGCCGGGCCGGGCCGCAGGACATGGCCGCCCTCGAACACGCCGCCCTGGCGCTCGCCCCCGGCCTCGCCCACCAGCGCGGGCTCGCCGCGCTCCAGCCCCGGTTGCGGCACGACCTGGTCGAGCGGCTGATCTCGGGCGGCGGGGCCCACGGCGACCAGGGCAACCACGCCGACCTCGGCGAGTTCGGCGACCTCTGCGCCCACGCCGCCGCGCTCGGCCACGACCTGCGGCGACCGCACCGGGTCGCCGTACTCCAGTGGTCAGGGCCCACCGAGCGAGCCCGGCTCTGCGACACCGTGCCGCGGGTGGCCGGGCGGCTGCGGCTCGACGTGCTGGTCAGCACCCGGGGCGAGACCACCGTCGCGCTGGTGGCGGGCGCGGATCTGCCGACCGCAGGGGAGCGCCTCCACACCGCCCTCGCGGCCGAACTCCGTACCGGCGCCGGGGCGATCGGCATCGGTGGCCAGTGCGACCTCCCGACCGGCCTGCCGCACTCCTACGCCGAGGCCGTACGGGCGCTGACCGTGCGGCGCCGGTCCCACGACCCGGCGGGCAGCACCAGCTTCGAAGAACTCGGCCTCTACCGGATGATGGGCACCGGCGACGGCCAACGCGAGGCCGACACCTTCGTCGCCGAATGGCTCGGCCCGCTGCTCGACTACGACGCCCGCCACCACACCGAGCTGGTCACCACGCTGTCGCGCTATCTGGAGAGCGGCGGCAGCTACGACACGACCTCGGAGACGCTGCTCATCCACCGCAGCACCGTCCGCTACCGCCTTCAGCGCATTCGCGAGATCACCGGCCACGACCTGGGCGATGTGGAGACCCGGCTGAATCTGCACGTCGCGACGCGGATCAGGAACGTGCTGGTCGACCCGCGCTGAACCGCGCCCAGGCAGCGGTGAAGCGGGCTTTGGCGAGACTTTGGCGAGGCGCTGGCGGGCGCGCGCACTCTGGGGACCCACCTTCATTCCCCTACGACCTGGAGACGGCGATGAAGGACATCGTGATCCACACGGCCGGTACCGAGGCACGACCGCCCAGAGGCGGCCCATAAGAGGGGCCTCCGTACCCCCGACACACCCGCCGCACCCACTGCATCAGCTACACCCGCCCCACCCGCCCCACCGTCCCCGCGCTCACCTTCCCAGGATTCCCGTTCGCATTCACATCCTCATCATTCATTCATTCGAAAGGCAGGCCCATGCGCAGCCACCACTGGATTTCGGCGCCGAGGCGCGCGGAACGCGACCGGCTGCGGGCCGATCTGGCCCTGCCGCCCGTACTCGCCGAGGTCAGCGCGCACCAGAATCTCCGTGGCCCGTACACGGCGGTCGGCACGATGCTCCGGCAGATCGGCCCCGACATCATCAGGGAGCGGCCCGAGCTGGCGCACCGCCACCGTGTCGAGTTGCAGGAGACCACCCCCGAACTGGCCGACCTGGTACCGGCGATACCCAGCCTGCTGGAGAAGTCCGGGCGTAAGCCGGCCTCGGTGACCCGCTACCCGAACCGGCTGCACACGCTGCGGGTGACCCACGGCCTCATCGACTTCCTTGAGACCTACCTGGGCGAACTCGCCGGCGGCCCCCGTACGTTGATCGTCGAGGATGTCCACTACGCCGACCCCACCGACCAGGAGTTCCTCGCGGTACTCCTGCGGCGGATCTCGCCCGATCTGCTGACCGTGGTGATCGCCACCGGCGCCGACCTCCCCGCCGAACTGCCCGGTACCAGGACGGAGTCGCTGCCCCAGGCGCTGCTGCGCTACACCGCGCGGACGACCGGCACGGTGACGGACCTCACCTCCGCCGACGCCTGGGCCGACACCGAGCGGATGGGCTGCGACTACGTCATCTCCGACGGCACCGACGACGACCCGGCGCTGATCACCGCGTACGACGACCTCGACCCGGTGCGGCGGGCCAAGATGCACGACATCCGGGCCACCCAGTTGGCGATGGCCGCCGAGTCCGAGCCGTCGCTGCGGCTCGGCGCGCTCCCCTACCACCTGGAGCGCGGCAGCAACCGGGCCACCGCCGGGGTCGAGGCACTGCGCTTCGCCCAGACCCGCAGCAAGCAACTCGGCTTCTACCGGGCCGCGGTGTCGTTCGGCGAACGCGGACTGCGGCTGGTCGACCCGAAGAAGAACCAGCAGATCTGGTGGGCCTTCACCCGGGACACCGCCGTCTCGCTCGCGTCGGCGGGCCGGCCGGAAGAGGCCGCCACGCTGCACGACATCGCCCGGCGGACCACCCTCGACCCGCTGGTGCACATGAAGCTCGCCTACGAGACCGGCATGCTCTACGCCCGGCACTTCGCCCCCGAGAAGCGCGACCCGGCCATCGCGCGGGCCTGGATCAACCAGGCGATCGCCATCGCCGCGCTGCTGGAGGACCCGGAGGAGCGCACCTTCTTCTCGGTCTTCAACCGCAGTGGGCTCGCCCTGGTGGCGACCCGCACCGGCGACACCGACGAGGCGCTGCGGCTGCTCAACGAGGGCATGGACATGCTCGACCAGGACATGGCCCTGGACGGGCGGAGCTGGTGCCGGGTCGGCCTGCGCTACAACCGCGCCCAGGTCAACACGATGCGCGGCAAGCTGGACGAGGCGCTCGCGGACTACGACACCGTGATCGACCTCGACGAGGACTTCTCCGACCACTACTTCAACCGCGGCAACATCCTGCGCAGGATGGGCCGTACGGAGGAGGCGCTCGCCGACTACGAGCGCGCCCAGCGGCTGGAGGCGCCCTTCCCCGAGGTGCACTTCAACATCGCCGACGCGCGGCTGGAACTCGGCGACCTCGAAGGGGCGCTCGCGGAGTTCGACCGCACCCTGGTCCTCGAGCCGGAGAACGTGGACGCGCTGCTCAACCGGGCCGGCATCCACGCCGATCTCGGTGACCGGGAAACCGCGCTGCACGATGTGGAGACCGGCTTGGCGCTGGCCCCGAACCACGCCCGGCTGCTGTCGCTCAAGGGCCGGCTGCTCGCCGAGCAGGGCCTGATCGTCGAGGCGCTCGACACGCTCACCGCGGCGGTGACGAGCGACCCGAAGCTCGCCGAGGCCTGGGGCCTGCGGGGCGAGGTCGAGTTCGGACGGGGCGATCTGGAGCGGGCGCGGGCCGACTTCGACCAGGCCATCGGTCTCGGGGACAGCCCGGAGATGCGCTTCAACCGCGGTCTGGTGCACGAGGCGGCGGGCGATTTCGCCCTGGCCGCCGCCGACTTCGAGGCGGTGCTGGCCAGTGGAGCGGACGCGGAAGCCGACGCGCACTACAACTCCTGCGTCCGTGCCGGAGGCCTGCACGCCGAGCGCGCCGGGGTGTGACGCGTGACGGCGGAGGCGTACACACACCGGCCGGTCGACCAACCGGCCGGTGTGGCGGCGGCGTTCACCGAGGCGATGGCTCACCTCGCCTCGGGGGTCGCCGTCGTCACCGCCCGGCAGCCCGACGGCGCCCCCTGCGGGCTGCTGATCTCCTCGGTCTGCTCGTACAGCGTGGCGCCCCCGTCGGTCCTGATCGCCGTCGCCGAGCAGGCACGCTCCTACTTCGCCCTGGTCGGCTCCACGGGCTTCGGTGTCCATCTGCTGAACCGGTCGGACACCGATCTCGCCGGGGTGTTCGCCGGCCGGGGTGACGACAAGTTCCGTCACCTTCGGTGGAGTTGGGACGGACCGGTGCCGCGTATCGCCGGCGTCGGCGGCTATCTGCGGTGTGCGCCGAGCGCCGTCTTCCACCACGGCGATCACGCCATCATGGTCGGCGAGGTGCTGCACTGCCAGGTCGAGGCGGGCGAGCCGCTGGTCTACTTCGGGCGGCGGCTCGGCTGGTCGCTGGCCATGGCCGACGACCAGGACCGCGCCGCGAACTCCGCACCCGTGAACTCAGCACCCGTGATCCCGTCGCGCGATCCCGCCGGCGGACCCGGTGAGACCCGCCCGCCCCATGGATCACCGCGGGCGCGGTGACGGCTCACCCACGAGACACGCTTCGGGCCGGCGCCGTCGGTGGCCGGCACCGGCCCGAAGTGTTGAGCCGGTTCACCTCCCCGGCTGATCGGGGGCGAAACAGGCGGTCACCGCGGCGGCGTAGATCCGCTCGGCGGTCGCGTGGTGTTCTTCTGCCTGGTCGCTGAAGTGCTCAAGGGTCACCCCGCTGTTGACCTCGATGACGGCGAGCGCGCCGTCGACCTCGACGATGTCGACGGAGCCGAAGGCGAGGCCGAGCGAACGCATCGCCCGCAGTGCCAATTCGGCCAGCGCGGCCGACAGTTCCGGCTCCTGCCTGGCGGTGACCGGGATCGCGGCGGCGCCCCGGTTGAGATTGTGCCGCCACTCACCTGACTCGTCGCCCCACGCGTCGGCGTCGGATTCGGCATCGGTTTCGGCGCGCGCCGGCCGCGCCGGGACGCGCTTTTCGAAGACCAGCTCGACGCGGCCGTTCAGCGCGATGATCCGGTACTCATGGCCGACCGGCACCCAGGGGGACACCGCGAGCGCCGGATAACGCCCGGCGAGGTGGTGCAGTTCGGCCAGCAGCCCGGCGCGCGAGCGGGCCCGGCGGACGTCATGGCCGCCGCTGCCGCTGAGCGGTTTGACCACCAGCGGCAGTGGCAGCCGGTCGGCCCAGTGCGCCAGCTCCTCTTCGCCGCGCGGGCGCAGCAGCGCGTGCGGCACGTTGGGCACGCCGTCATCGGACAACAGGGCCGACGTGGCGACCTTGTCCGAGGCGATGGTGGCGGAAGCGGCGTCGTTGAGCGGGAAGTTGTAGCCGACCACGTGCCGGCGGCGCCCGTCGGCGCGCAGCTCGGCCACCCAGTGCCCGGAGTGCCAGCGCAGCTCCGCGCCGGCGAGCTCGGCGGCCCGGCCCAGACACGCGACGAAGTGCGGCCGTCTGGACACGCCGGGCCCCGCCCCGGCCGCGGACAGCGAAAGCGCCAGCCGCTCCATCGCGCTCGCCGCGTCCGCCACCTTCGCCGCGTTCGGTGCCACCGGGTCGACCCCTTCCCGCACGCTTCCTCCCCGGCCACCGCCGTCCGCCCAGCCACGGACAGCGGCGACTCTAACCGAGCGGCGGCCTTCGGAGCGGAAGGCGCCGCCCTCGGCAAAGCGGCCCCCGGGCCGGGCGGGACCGGGACCAGGGCCAAGGTCGGCGCCGGGCGCTGCCCCGGCCTGGGCGGACGGGTCAGAGCTGGTCGTCGGACGGGGGACAGGGCAGGTGCCAGACGCCGGGCCGTACCTCGATCGTGGCGTCGAGATCAGGGCCCTCGCCGGCCGACAGCCACTCGGCGAGCTGCTCCGCGTAGCCGGTCCAGCGCCGGTCGCCGACCGAACGGGCGCCCTCCGCGCAGGCGTCGAGGGCCCGCAGCGCGGCCGGGATGTTGCCTGAACCGGCCTCCACCAGGGCCAGGCCGCGCAGCGCGTCATAGGCGCTGTGCGGATGTTCCTCGCTGCGGCTCAAGGTGAGCGCTTTGGTGTAGAGGCGGCGGGCCGGGGCGAGGTGGCCCCAGCCGTAGTCGGCGTCGGCCAGCCCGATCAGCGAGAGGATCTCGCTGTGCCGGTGCGAGGTGTGGCGGGCCCGCCGGTGGGCGAGGTCGAAGCGGGCGGCGGCCAGGTCGAACTGGTGCCGCTGCCAGGCCAGGCTGCCGCGGGCGCACAGGGCGACCGCCTCGGCGCGCGCGTCCCCGTCCCGGCGGGCGGCGTCGAGCGCCAGTGAGCTCACCTGGTCCCAGGTCTCCCAGAGCGATCCGGCCTCGCAGTAGGGCACCAGGCTCTCGGCGAGCGTCCCGGTCCAGGTCCACAGCCCGGCCTGGTGGGCCAGGCCGGCCAGGTCGAGCAGCCCGTCCCGCTCCTCGCGGAACCAGCGCAGCGCGGCGGCCGTACCGGACGGGCCGGTCCTGGCCGCGGCGATGCCGGGCTGGTGGGCCGGGCGCCAGCCGGGCAGCAGATGCCGCAGCGCCTGCCGGGCGTGGGCGGTGTAGGCGGCGCTGAGGCGCTGGATGGCGGCCCGCTTGAGCCGGCCGTCCGGGTCCAGCGGGGCGGGCAGTTCGTTGGCGAGCACCCGGACCAGCCCGTTCATCCGGTAGCGGACAGGGCCGCCCGGCATCGCGGTGGCCTCCAGCAGCCGGGCCTGGAAGAGCGTTTCGAGCACGCCGGCCACCCGCGCGGTGCCGGGGGACGGCGCGTCGAGCAGCGCGGCGGCGCCCCACGCCTCGAAGCCGGCGGCCGGTGCCAGCGCCAGCAGCCGCAGCGCCTGGCAGACGGGGGACGGCACCTCGTCCAGCGCGGCGGTCAGCCGGGCGCGGACGTCGACGTCGCCGACGGCCAGCGCGTCGAGCCGGGTGTCCGGGTCCCGCAGCCGGGTGAGCAGCACCCGGGCCGGCCAGGAGGGATGGGTGCTGAGCCAGTCGGCCGCCGCCCGCAGGGCCAGCGGCAGGTGCTCGCACAGCTCGGCTATCTCCGCGGCCGTCTCCGGGTCCTGCTGCACGGCGGGACCCGCCGTCCGGGAGAGCAGGCTGACCGAGTCGTCCGGCTCCAGCGGGCCGATGGACACATGGACGGCGCCTTCGAGCGCGAGCGCGGCCCGGCGGCTGGTCAGCAGCAAGGTCGCGTCGGTCAGGGTGAGCGGGCGGACCTGTGCCTCGTGCCGGACACCGTCGAGGGCGATCAGCACCCGGCGGCCCAGCAGCACCGAGCGCAGGTGGTCGGCGAGCTCCTCGGTGTCGGGCTCGCCCGTCCCGGCGTACCGCTCGGCCTGGTCCGGCGCGAACTTGCGCAGCAGCCGCAGCATGATCCGGCCGGGGGTGAGGTGTTCGCCGTCCGGTGTCCGCAGCGGCAGGAAGACCCGGCCGTCGGGGAACAACGCGGCGGTGCGGTGGGCGAGTTCAGCGGCGGCGGCCGAGGTTCCTGAGCCGGGTCCGCCGGTGAGGACCAGGATGCCGGGGGCGGGATGGGGTTCGCGCAGCGCGGCCTCGGCCTCGTCGAGTTCCCGCTTGCGCCCGGTCAGCGCCGGGGAGGTACGCGGCAGGTACACCACCGGCGCCACCGGCACCGGCGGCCCGCTGGGGGCGACCAGCACCCGGGAGCGTACGGGGGCGGGCTGCGGGGTGAGGCACTGCTCGATGTGCCGCACCTCGGCCGACCGCAGCACCCGCAGATGCAGCTCGCGCAGCGCCGGTCCCGGGTCGGTGCCGAGCTCGTCGGCGAGCCGGCTGCGCAGCGCCTCGTACCTGGTCAGAGCCTCGGAGGTCTGCTGGGAACGGTAGAGCGCCACAATGAGATGGGCGTGCAGCGACTCGCGCAGCGGATGGGCGCGCGCCAGCGCGGTCAGCTCCGGGATGAGCTGCCGATGGCGCCCCAGCCAGATATCGGCGGAGATGGCTAGCTCAAGTGCCTCCAGATGGAGCAGATCGAGCCTTTCCGCGGCGGCGCGCAGATGCACGCCCTGCGGTATGTCGGCGAGCGCCGGCCCGCGCCACAGGCCGACGGCCTGCCGCAGTTCCAGCGCCGCCCGGTCGTAGGCGCCGGCCGCGTAGGCCCGTTCACCTGCGGCGCTGAGCTCCAGGAAGCGGTGCAGGTCCAGCGAGCCCGGCTCGGGGTCGAGCCGGTAGCCCGACGGCCGGGTGAGCAGGGTGGCGGCGGCTCCGTCGGCCAGGTTCTTGCGCAATTGCGAGACGTAGACCTGGAGGGTGCCGCGAGCGGTGCGGGGCGGGGTGGCGCCCCACAGTTCCTCGATCAGGGTGTCGGTCGAGACGAGCTGGCCGGCGTCGACGAGCAGGCAGGCCAGGATGGTCCTCGGCTTCGCCGCGGACGGGGTATGCGGGTGGACCTCCAGCGGCCCGAGGATGCGCAGCCGCATCGGTCAGCAGTCCTGGACCACGGTGACGGTGACGGTGCCGACCGGGGCGTCCTGGCCCCAGAGGCTGATCTCCACGGTCGTCGCCGGGCGCCCGTGGGCGTCGCGGACGACGGGACCGAGGACCGCCCGGCAGCGTGTCGGCAGGCCCTGGCGGGCTCCTGAGAAAGGCAGTTCGGCGCTCCAGTGGGTGGGGACGCAGTGCGCGGGCAGGAATCCGTGCACCTCGCCGGCGGCGAGTACCGCGGCCTGCCGGGTGGCTTCCGCGACGAGGGCGGTACGGGCCCGGCCGGTCATCGCCGGGTCGAAGGCGGCGTTGGCCGGGTCGGGCGCGATGTCGGCGCGCAGCTCGCGGTCGGCGCCGAGCCGCGCGGCGGCCAGCACCACATTGCGGGCGTCGTGCCGGCCCACCTGGGACGGGGACGGCCGGTCGGCCGTGCGCCCCGGCGTGCGCTCCGCCGACAGGCCGACGCCGGCGCCGATGTCGCCGCCGTCGCCGATGTCACCGCCGGCGCCGTGCAGCAGCAAGTAGGCGGTGGCGTACGGGATGTCCTCGATGAAGAGGCAGGCGTCGCACCGGAGCGAGGCGGGTTCGGCCGAGGGGAAGGAGCCGCGCAGGCGCAACTCCATCGTGGCGTGCCCCGGCTTGCGGGTGCGCCGCCAGAGCTCACCGCCCTCGATGGTGACCCCCGCGCGGACCGCGGTGAGGGCACCGAGGCCGGGCAGGCCCGGTATCCGCCGGGCGGCGAGTGCGGCGACGCTGTGCATCGCCTCGGTCACGTAGTGCAGATCGAGGGTATGGCCGACGGGCCCCTCGAACGGCAGTTCCGCACGGGGCAGTTGGTCGGTGAGGGCGAACCGGCCGTCACCCGGGGACACGGTGCCGAGCAGGAACTCCTCGGGCGTGGTCGGGCAGTGGGCGATCCGCCGGAAGCCGGCCACCGACCGGCGATGGCGCGGTGGCGCTGGAGCGGTCGTCATGGCTCATTCCTCTCGACTTGGGGAGACGGGAGAGCATGCCGGGCTAACGTAGTCCACCACAGTAACCAACCGCGCATGCGGTTTTTAAGAGCTTCTGCTTTAACGTCTGGTTAAAGCCCTCCGCAGAGCCTCGCTCAACCCGCCGCCTGGCGCGCCGCGGCGCGCAACCCCTCGGGCCGAATGCGCTCCAGCCACGACTCGGTGACCAGCCCAGGCAAGGTCATCCGCCACATCGCGGTCACCTTGGACTCCAGGTCAGCCCGGTGAGTCAGTACATCCGAGACCAATTGGACACCGGTGAAGGACGCCACGAGCACTTGAGCGCTCTGGTCGATGTCGACGTCCGGCAGCAACTCGCCACGCTTGCGCGCCTCCCGTAGCAATTCAGCCACTTGGCCGATCCAGGAGAGGTACGGACCGGGGTCGGGTTCGGCGAACGAGCCGTGCTCGATGGCGAGCCGGACGGCGCCGCGGGCGATCGGGTCGTCCTTCAGCCGGCGGGCGAAGGCGTGCGCGGTGTCCACCACGGCCTGCACGCCGCCGTAACCCGGCGGCAGGTCGAGCGGTGGTTCGGCGCCGGGCCCGAACCCCCCGTCCTCGCCGGGGTCACCGGCCTCGGCGTCGCCGTCGGCGCCGTCGCCGTCCAGCGCGGCGAACCCGGGATTCTGGAACTGCTCCTGGACCACCGCTTTGGCCAGCGCCTCTTTGCCGGGGAAGTGGAAGTACAACGCCCCCTTGGTGACTCCGGCGGCGTCAAGGATCTCCGCCATGCTGGCGCGGGCGAAGCCCCGCTGGGCGAAGACGCCGGCCGCCGCTACGAGAACCCGGCGTCGTGTCCGCTGGGCTCGCTCCTGTATGGGCATGTACCTGAGCCTCTCTCGACCATCACAAACCGCTCAGATGGTTTGATCGGACCTTACCCGGCCTGCGGCACCAGGCCAAGATCCATCACCGCGCCGGACGCTTCCGGCCAGCACCGCCGGGCGCCGCCCGGGCCCGCCCACACCCCCCGAACGGCCGCCGGTTGGGCCGACCGGCGCGAGGGCCCCGGAAGCGACGCTGCCCCATTTGGCGGGAACTCAGCCCTGAAGGTGTTGCGTCATCGATGATGTGTGATGCATGATGAGACATCGATTCCGCATCATCAATGCGGCGTCATTGAATTGGCTTACCGACCGACGTGATCCCCCACCAGACATCGGACCGCCCGCCCGCCGGGCACCACAGGGCCTGACCCAGGAGCAGAGATGAACAAGCTGACCACGTTTTCCATCGCACGACCCAAGGCGGTCATCGCCGCCTGGTTGCTGCTGCTCTTCCTGGCCGCGCCGTTCGCGCTCCAACTCGAAGGGGCGTTGAAGACGGGCGGCTTCTCCAATCCGCGTGGCGAGTCGGTGCACGCGCAGCACACGCTTGAGACCGCCTTCAAGGAAGCCCCGAACTCCCTGCTCGTCGTGCTGCACGACAAGGCCGGCGCGGTGCAGGGCTCGATCGACGAGGCGCGCAAGGCGGCGCAGCGTACCGGGGTCTCCGCGATCGTCGATGACAGTGCCCATCCCGAATGGCTCTCCAAGGACGGCCGGACCACCTTCCTCCAGGTCGGCTTCACCAGTGACAGCACCACGGTGCAGAACCTGGTGCCGGACGTGGAGAAGGACGTCCAGCAGGCCGTCGGCAAGGACGTCGAGGTCGACGTCACCGGCGCCCCGGCGCTCGACCGCGCGCTGAACGTGCACTCCAAGGAAGACGTCACCCGGGCCGAGATGATCGCCTTCCCGGTGCTCTTCGTGGTGCTGCTGCTGGTCTTCCGCTCGGTCGCCGCGATGGCGGTGCCGCTGGTCATGGCCGGTGTGACGCTGGCGTCCACCCAGGCCATCGGCTACGGGATGACCAAGTTCACCGACGTCAACAGCCTCTTCGCCAACATCGTCTCCATGGTCGGCCTGGCGGTCGCCGTCGACTACTCGCTCTTCATCATCAAGCGCTTCCGGGAGGAGCTGGCCGAAGGCCGCAGCGTCCCCAGCGCACTTGAGCGCACCATGCGCACCGTCGGACACTCGGTCCTCTTCAGCGGTATCGCCGTCGTGGTCGCCCTGTCCGCCCTCTTCATCCCGCGCGCCATGTCCTTCACCAGCATCGCGCTGGGCGGTGTCGCCGTCGCGGTGGTCGCCGTCGCCATGGCGATGACCCTGCTGCCCGCCGTGCTGATGCTGCTCGGCCACCGGATCAACTGGGGCTCCCTGCGCCGTCGCGGCAAGGCCGCCGCGGCCACCCAGGACGTCACCACGGCCGGCGCCCCCGCCCCGGTCAAGGGCGGCCGGTTCGTCAAGCGTCCCGGTCTGGTCCTGGTCGGCCTGCTGATCGCCTTCGTCGCCCTCGCCTCCCCCGCCGCGATGCTCACCCTGCGGGTGCCGGTCGCCAGCGCCAACATCCTGCCCGCCGGCGACAGCGCCCGGGTCGGCATGGAGCGCGTCAAGCAGGACATCGGCGTCCGGGCCATGTTCCCGGTCGAGGTCGTCCTCACCGCCGACGCGAAGAACTCCCCCTCGCTGCTCAAGGCCGCGTCCGGCATCGCCGGCTACGCCAAGACCGCCAAGGGCGCTGACGGTGTGCAGGCGGTCACCACGCTGGGCGTGCCCGCCGCGGCGCTGCCGCAGGCCCTCGCCGACGGCACCGGACTCGACGCGGCCGGCAAGGCGGCGCTCAGCCAGGTGTGGACCCACGACGGCGGCAAGGTCGTCACCCGGGTGGTCGTGACCCCGGCTTCCGACCCGGACAGCGCCTCGGCCCACCACCTGGTCGACGAACTGCGCTCGCAGCTCAAGAAGGAGACCGGCCCCGGCGTCAAGGGTGAGCTGGCCGGTGCCACCGCGACCGGTTCCGACTTCGACACCCTGGTGCTGCACTCGGTCCCGCTGGTCGTCATCACCGTCGCCCTGCTCAGCTTCGTGCTCCTCTTCCTCGCCTTCCGCTCGGCGCTGCTGCCGCTGCTCGCCCTCGGCTTCAACTTCCTGGTCGTCGGTGGCGCCCTCGGCTTCCTCGCCCTGGTCTCCAACACCTCCGACCACTCGATCAACAGCGTGACGCCGCTGATGCTCTTCGCGGTGATGTTCGGTCTGAGCATGGACTACATGGTGATCATGTTCGGCCGGATGCGGGAGATGTACCTGGGCGGCGACTCGCACCGTGAGGCGGTCCTGGGCGGCCTGGCCCGTACGGCGGGTCTGGTCAACGGCGCGGCGGCCATCATGGTCGCGGTCTTCGTCTCCTTCACCAGCGCGCAGATCAGCATCGTGCGGGAGCTGGGCATCAGCCTCGCGGCCGCCGTCATCCTCGACGCGATCGTCATCCGCCGGCTGCTCATGCCGGCCGCGATGCTGCTGATCGGCGACCGGATCTGGGGCCACCTGCGCCGCACCTCGGACGAGGCGGCCAGCGCCGCGGACCAGAGCACCCCGGTCACCGGCACGCCGACCGACGCGGAATCCCCGGCGGCCCCTGTCGTCCAGGCGGCCCAGGCGGCCCAGGGCACCGGGCAGAACACGGCGGAGGTGAGCTGAACCGTAACGCCGACACCCGTCAACGGACCCGCTGCAACCACCCGCCCACAACCCACCGTCCACCCCCAACCACCTACCCGCCCACAACCCACCGTCCACCCCCCACCACCTACCCGCCCACAACCAATCATCCGACCACCGGCCCACCCGCCACATCACTTCTCCACCGAGTCCACCCACCCACCCAGCCGCCGTTCCGTCGGCCGGCCCGCGCAACGGCGGACGGCGGAACGGCGCCCGATCCCACCACCGGCCCGCTCAGGGCCCCCGCACCGTCCGGCCGACGCAATTGCACCGCCCGCCTCGGCCGGCCCCCGGCACGTGAGACAACCGCAAGCCAGTGCGGAACCAGCGCCGCGAGCCAGTGAAGAGCCAGAACCCCGCAGGCAGCCAGACCCCAGCAGACAGCCGGCACCCCGCAAGCAGCCGGCGCCCCGCAGCTCCCCGCCCAGCCCGGTCTCTCCGAGAAGAGGTTGACTCCCATGACGACAGCCCTCGCCCCCCAGCCCCAGGCCACCACCACCCCCGCCCCCGAACTGCGCGGCATCTTCCAGCGCAGCGCGGCGCTGATCGCCGAGCGCGGCTGGTGCAAGGGCGCGGAACTCCTGTACGTCGGCAGTCCGCACAACCCGCAGGCGGCGACCCTGGCCGGCGCGCTCCAGTGGGCCGCCACCGGACACGCGGAGCAGCCCAACTCCGAGTCCGAGCAGGCCCTGGCGATACTGCGGGACCGGATCGACCCGGACCGCAAGGCCCCCTTCGACGACTGGGAGCTGTTCTGCGCGTGGAACGACTCGCCGTCCAGGACCCGGGCCCAGACCATCGCCCTGCTGGTGTCGGCACGCAACGCCGTCGAGCGGGACGGCCCGGGCGGCGGCCTGGTCTACCGGCGGGCGCTGCCCGCTTCGCTGAGCCAGGTCCCCGTCTCGCGGACCGTCTGAGCGAAGAAGGCCGCCGGATCCTCGACCACCTGGTTGAAGTGCCCGAAGAGCTCGAAGCTGATCAGGCCGAACAACTGGGCCCAGCACTCGACCAGTCGAGCCGCGGCCCAGCCCGGCAGCCCGGCGGCGGCCGTCTCGGTGACACCGCCCCTGGCACTGCCGCCCGCGACACCGCCCGCCGTACCGCCCGACCGCTCCACCGGCCGCAGCGTCCCCCGCAGTTCGGCCTCGCGGACCAACTCGGTGAGTACCAGGCCGACTCGGGCCGCGGGGGCCACGGTGTCCGGGGGAGCCGCGTAGTCCGGCACCGGCGAACCGTAGAGCAGCGCGTACTCCTGCGGATGCTCGACCGCCCAGCCCCGTACCGCCGTCCACACCGCCACCCAGCGATCGGCCGGCGCGCCACCAGGCGCGCCGGCCGCGGCGCGTTCCGCGCACCCGCCGAGCGCGTCGAAGCCGTCCACCAGGAGCGCGGTCAGCAGGTCGTCGCGGCTGGGGAAGTAGCGGTACACCGCGGAGGAGGCCATCCCCAACTCCCGTGCCACCGCCCGGAGCGAGAGGCCGGTCGCGCCGTGGACGGCGAGTTGCCCGCGGGCCGATTCCTTGATCTCCCGGATCAGTTCCGCGCGGGCCCGGGCTCTCGCGGTGCGTATGGCGTCCATTGCACGGATGCTGGCAGTCCGGCCGGGGCGCGGCAAGGTAGGGGCGCGATAGGGGCGCACTCGACGGCGAGAAGGGCGCATTGAGGGGCGGTTGAGGGTGGTTGGGGGCAGTCGGGCGGGAAGTCCGGTTCTCACCAGTTCGCACATGCCATGAGCATGCTTATTCAGCCGTTAACCCGAAGCGACTTGTAAAACCGCACGGCTGGTATTTATTTTCGTCCGGCAGCTCTCTGTTGTGTGATGCCGAACTGGGGGTCCCGCCATCGTGCCTTACGTGCCCACCATGCCTTCGAGAGAGACCGTCTCCGCTGTAGTCCCGTCCGTGGCTTCCGCGCCGTCCGTGGCCACCGTGCCAACCGTGCCGTCGATCACCACCGTGCCAACGATGGCCGCCGCGCCAACGGTGGCCGCCGCGCCGTTGATCGCCACCGTGCCCCTGACGGACTCGTCTCTCCTCGCCGTCGGCCCCATGCCGGACGACGTGCTCGACATGCACCAGCAGACCGTGCCCCGACGCTTCGTACACCGCGGCGACATCTCCGGTGTGCTGCTCACCGGCTTCCGGAACGACGGGGGCGACCGTTTCACCTTCGGCGTCCAATGGCCGCGCAGCCACGGGTTCTACGGACCCGTCAACGGGCGCCACGACCCGATGATGGTCGCCGAGACCGTCCGCCAGGCCGGCCTGGCGCTCGGCCACCTCGGCTACGGGGTGCCCGAGGGGCACGTCTTCATGATGCAGAACCTCCGCTACCGGATGACCGCCCACGGGCTGTCGCTGACCGGTACGCCGAGCGACGTGCTCGCCCGTGTGGTCTGCAAGAACGTCCGCAGGCGCGGCACCCAGCTCGTCAGCCTCACCTTCGACATCTGGTTCGAGCGGGAGGGCAGCGTCGTCGGCAGCGGCAGCGGCTCCTTCCGCTGCGTCGCGCCGCAGGTCTACACAAAGCTGCGGGCGAGCCAGGAACGGCCCCCGACGCCCGGAATCCCGGGCTCGCACCCGCTGCCGCCGGCCTCCGTGGGCCGCCTGTCGCGCGGCGACGTGGTGGTGGCCGCGACCGAGCAGGAGGGCCGCTGGCTGATCCGGGCCGACCCGCGGCACCCGGTGCTCTTCGACCACCCCGCGGACCACATCCCCGGCATGCTGCTGATGGAAGCGGCCCGCCAGGTGATGGTGCTGGTCTCAGGACCGGGCGCCGCGGCGCCGCTCGCCCTGCGGGGCACCTTCGAGCACTACGTGGAACTCGACGAGCCGGCCTACCTGCGGCTGGTCGCCGACCAGCGCGGCGGCGGCGACGCCGGGGCGCGTTTCCTGATCGAGCAGCGGGGCTCGGTATGCGCGGAGATAACACTGAACGCGCCGACGGATCCCTCATGACCGCCGCCGACCGCGTTCCGCTCCGGAAGACCCGGCTCGCGGTCGCCGGCGGTACCGGGTTCCTCGGCGGATACATCGTGCGCGCCCTGCTGGACGCCCGGCCCGCCGGCATCACCGTACTGAACCGCCGTCAGCTCTCCGGCCCGCCACCGGCCGGTGTGACGGCGATACGGGGCGACCTGGACGACGAGAGGTCGTTACGGCGGCTGTGCGCCGGGGCGGATGTCCTGGTGCACGCCGCCAGCCGGGTGGACGGCACCCTCAACGAGTGCGCCGCGGTGAACGTGCGCGGTACCCGGACACTGCTGCGCGCCGCCGCCGGGGAAGGCGTCGGCCGGGTGATCTACATCAGTACGACGGGGGTCTACGAGGACGGCGTCCATCGCGGGCCCGCGGAGGACGCGCTGCCGACGCGGCCCGCCTCACCGGCCAGTGTGACCCGGCTGCGGGCCGAGAAAGAGGTACTGGCGGCCGGCGGCACGGTCATCAGGCCGCACCTCGTGTACGGGGCGGGGGACCGGTGGGTGGTGCCGGCCGTGGCCGGTCTGCTGCGGTCCGTGCCGGCCTGGATCGAGGGGGGACGCAGCCGGATGTCGCTGATCGCCGCCGACGACCTCGCCGGGGCGGTGGCCGCGCTCGCGGTGTCGCCCCCGGCGGACCCAGACCCGCCTGCCGTGCTCCACGCGGGCCACCCGGCGCCTGCCAGCTCCCGTGAGCTGCTGACCGCCGTGGCCGACGCGCTGGGCCTTCACACGCCCAGTGGTGACATCTCCCTGGCGAAGGCAGGGGCCTTGCTCGGTACGGATCGGTCGCCGCGCAGGGCCAGGTTGCTGTCCCTGCTCGCGGTGGACCACTGGTACGACTGCGACAAGCTGTGGACGGTGACGGGCCGCGCGCCCGGTGCCGATCTCGCCGCCGGGTTCGCGCGCCATGCTTCCTGGTACCAGCAGGCGTACGGCCTTCAAGTCGCCGCCTGAGGACTTCCGTACGGCGCCACGTCCCGTGCCGGGGTGGCGCCGTACCAGCGGCGGGTCGCCCGACGCGGCGGCCCGCCGCCGCGTCCGGTGCCCGCCCTGGCCGCCGACCTGGTCGTGCCCGTCGCCGTTCTCGTCGCCGTTCTCGTTGCCGTTCTCGTTGCCCCGGCCGCTGTCCTAGCTGTGCCGGGGGAAGCGGACCGTAAGCGCGGTCCCACTGGCGGTACCGTCGATGATCTTGCGAAGCGCACGGATCATCACACCCTTCTCGTCCGGCCCCAGCGTGGACGCGATCATCGCGTCCACCCCCATGTCGACCTCCCGCAGCTCGGGCAGCAGGTCCTCGCCGTGCGGCGTCAGTCCCAGGTAGACGACCCGGCGGTCGATCTGTCCGGGCTCCCGGCTGACCAGGCCCCGCTTGACCAGCGTGTCGACGATCCGGCTCGGGCTGTGGCTCTCGCAGACGATCAGACGCCCCACCTCCGCGAGGGTGAGCGGCGCGCGCTGCGAAAGCACCAGCAGGATCTCCGCCTGCGCGGGCGTCAGACTCAGCGACTTGAGCAGGCCGGCCATGTAGCGGGCCCCCTCTCGCTGGGCGGCGAGCACCAGGTAGCGCAGTTCCGTGTCGTCCCGGCCGCGCGCCGCGAACTGCGCCTCGCCTGGTGGCGCGTCGACTACAGCCTGTGAAGATGCCATGTCAATGACCTTCTCTCGGTGGATCCCGGTGGGTTCTTCGGGGTTCTCTGGGGTTGCGATGCGGTTGTTCTGCCGACTACCGCCGACCGCTGACGGACGGCGTGCCCGCCCCGTTGGTCGCGGGCTGGCTGTCCAACCCATAGTCAACCATTCGTTTCGATGATGCAACATCCATGCGCTGTCATTCGATGACGCGCAACACATAAGCCTTGCCGACACCCCTAACCGGAGAGTTCTCTCTCACTTCGGGAAATCGGACCGAACAGTGTTGCATCACCGATGACATGACATGCATGATGAGTCATCGGTGCTGAAGCATCGATGACCAAACAACGGTTACCTGAAGATCACCCACTACGAGAAAAGGACCCCTCCCATGACCGTTCAGCCCCTGGACAGCACTTACGCCGTCAACGCCGAGGTCGAGTCGGCCCTCCCCGTCATCCTGGACGAGGCCGAGGTGGCCGTCGCCGCGATCGGCCGCGGCGAGCTCATCGTGGTCGTCGACGACGAGGACAGGGAGAACGAGGGCGACCTGATCGTGGCCTCCGAGTACGCGGACGCCGACGCGATCAACTACATGATCACCCACGGCCGTGGCCTGGTCTGCGTCTCCATCACCCCGGAGCGCGCCGCGGAACTGAACCTGCCGCCCATGCTCGAGTACAACGAGGACCACAACGGCACCGCGTTCACCGTCAGCGTCGACGGCACCCTCGCCCACGGGGTGACCACCGGAATATCCACCTGGGACCGCGCCAAGACGATCGAACTGGTCGTCAAGGGCACCGCGGACGACCTCCAGCGCCCGGGCCACATCTTCCCGCTGATCGCCCGTCCGGGCGGCGTGGTCGAGCGCCCCGGCCACACCGAGGCCGCGGTCGACCTGGCCCGCTTCGCCGGCCTGGAGCCCTCCGGCGTGATCGTCGAGATCATCAACGAGGACGGCACCATGGCGCGGCTGCCGCAGCTCGCCGAGTTCGCCCGCCGCGAGGGCCTCGTCCTCACCAGCATCGAGAAGCTGCGGGAGTACGCCGCCGCCCGCCAGAACGCGCAGGGCAAATGATCCGCATCAACCGGCTGACGGCCGGTGCCACCTCGGCCGTGATCCGTCCGGCAGTCGTGCACCGGTCCCCCGCCGGTGCACGACGAGCACAGCACATATCCACGGGCAGACCCTTCCCGGCCGGCCGCCGGGAGACCTACTTCCGTCTTTGTGAGGTGAATTGCTGATGAGTTCGTCACCGACCCTGCGGTGCGGCAACACGCTGGTGGTTTTCGACGGCAGCCGCCGGCTCGTCTGGTCCGCCTCCTCCACCACCAACTACACGCCCGTCGCCCTCTGGCCCACCCCCGAGCAGGCCGCCGAGGTCCTCGACCATCTGGCCGGTGGCGGAAACCTGCTGGTGATGGTGGAAGAGGAGACCACCACCGTCCCGATGTACGCCGAGGAAGCCGCCAGGATGCCGGCCGAACTGACCGAGCGGATCTCGCTCACCAGCGACGGCGTACTGAGCGAACTCCAGATCCCCGCCCTCGACTGGCTGCCGGAACCGCTCCGGCAGCGGGGGCTCCGCTTCCTGCGGGACTCCGCCCGCAGGCTCGCCCACTACCCCGACCTGCTGCTTCCGCCCCTGCTGATGGAGGAGCCCGGAACTGAGCCCGAATCGGCCGACACCCTGGACAGCGCGGACACCAACGTCCGCTTCGCCCGCCGCCGCACCGTCCGCCCCTACTCCGACGACCGTCTCGCCCCCGTCAGCGACCACCTCTTCCCGAGCCTTTCCTACGAACCCTATGAAGCCGTACTGGAGACCACATCATGACCACCGCCCGAGGCCCGGCCTCGACACTGATCCCGCCCGGCCCCCATGACGGGCGCGTGGTCGTCCTCACCGGAGCAGGCCGCGGCCTGGGCCTGGTGACCACGCAGACCCTCCTCGACCAGGGCGCGAAGGTGGTCGCCAACCACCGCTCGCCCTCCGACGAACTCGCCACGCTGGCCGAGAAGTACACCGACCGCCTGCGGCTCGTCGCCGGAGACGCGTCGAGCGACGAGGTCGCGGCCGAGATGGCCGCCGAGGCCCGCCGGTTCGGCCGGCTGGACGCCCTGATCCACAACGCCGCGATCACCCGCGACCAGCCGCTGGTCCGGATGCCGGTGGAGGACTGGGACGAGGTGCAGCGGGTCAACCTGCGCGGCGCCTTCCTCACCACCAAGCACGCGCTCAAGATCATGATGCGGGCCCGCTACGGCCGGATCATCTACGTCTCGTCCGTCACCGCCTGGACCGGGAACGCCGGCCAGTCCGCCTACTCGGCCTCCAAGGCCGGCCTGCACGGTCTGGCCATGGCCGTCGCCCAGGAGTACTCCTCCTACAACGTCCGCACCGTCACCTTCGCCCCCGGAGCCCTCAACGCCGGGCTCGGTGCCGCACTGCCCCCCGCACAGCGCCGCCGCCTGAGCGACCGCTCACTGCTCGGACTGGGTGAGGCCCAGCCGACCTCCGAGACGATCGCGTTCCTGGCCAGCCCGGCCGCCGACTACATCAACGCCACCCTGATCCGCGCCGATGGAGGAATGAGGTACTGATGAACACCTTCGACTCGCACATACTGATCGACGCACCGGTGCACGTGGTCCGGCAGCTGCTCCTGCAGCCCACCGGAATGAGCGACTGGAACCCCACGTTCCTCTCGGTCTCCGGCTCGCAGCAGGCGGTCCTCGGGGAGCAGTACGCGATCCAGACCCGTGGCGGCCTGACCGGCCACTTCGAGTACCGCAGCATCGTCGGCACCCGGATCGAGGCCCACTGGGCGGTGCCCGGCTTCAGCGAGACCCAGCGCTGGGAGCTGAGCCCCTACAACTACGGCACCCACGTCCGGCACACCTTCGAGCACCACGGTTCGCTGACCTCACTGAACCGCCCGGCCTTCGCCGAGGTCGCCCCGCTGCGGCTGAACCGGCTCGCCGCCCGCGCCGAGAGCCGCGTCGCGGTGGAGAGGGTGGCCTGACATGGAATCCACCGCCCTGTTGAGCCCGTCGGCCGTGGCCGCCACGTCCGCGACGCTCGCCGAGACCGACACCGCCGACCACTGGTCGCACCCGCTGCCGCTCCACTTCGCCCGGCTCGCCGGCGACCCGGCGGAACCGCACATCCTGCGCGGTCTGGACTGACCACGAACAGCGAGCTTCCTTCCAGCGCCCCAGCCCCATCGATCCAACAGCTTGGGTACGTGAGCCACTTGAGCCACTTGAGCCGCATGAACCGTTACAGCACGTACAGCACGTACAGCCCGTACCACCACAGTCATCTTCCCCAAGGAGATCCGCAGTGTCCGCCCTGAACCCCTCGCTCCGCCCGCCGGTCGGTCCGGCGCACGCCCGCATCCTCGGAGTGGGCGGCTACCGCGCCTCGCGTGTGGTGCCGAACGACGAGATCGCGCCCCGGATCAACTCCAGCGACGAGTGGATACGCGAACGCTCCGGCATCGTCGAACGACGGTGGGCGGAAGCGGACGAGACGGTCGCCGAGATGGGAGTCGCGGCAGCGGGCAAGGCACTCGCCCAGGCCGGCGTCACCCCTGAGGACATCGGCGCCGTGATGGTCGCCACCTCCACGCACTTCAAGCAGATCCCCGCGGTCGCCACCGAGATCGCGTACAAGGTCGGCGCGGTCAACGCCGCCGCCTTCGACATCTCGGCCGCCTGCGCCGGCTTCACCCACGGCGTCGCGCTCGCCGGTGACATGGTCCGCGGCGGCAGCGCCGACTACGTCCTGCTGGTCGGTACCGAGCGGATGTCCGACCTGATCGACCACGACGACCGCGGCACCTCCTTCCTCTTCGGCGACGGCGCCGGAGCAGCCGTGATCGGCCCCTCGCCCACGCCAGGCATCGGCACCGTCGTCTGGGGAGCCGACGGCTCCCAGCGCGAGGTGATCGACCAGAGTTCGTCCTGGCTGGAACAGCGCGGCCCCGGCATCCCCGAACGCTTCCCCGCACTCACCATGCAGGGCCCCACCGTCTTCCGCTGGGCGGTGTACGAGATGGCCAAGGCCGCCCAGCAGGCGCTGGACGCGGCGGGCGTCACCGCCGACCAGCTCGCGGCGTTCATCCCGCACCAGGCGAACCTGCGGATCATCGAGACGCTCGCCCGCACCCTCAAACTGCCCGGGAACGTGGCCATCGCGCGTGACGTGGTCGACAGCGGCAACACCTCCGCGGCCTCCATCCCGCTCGCCATGGAGCGCCTGCTGGAAACCGGCCAGGCCCCCAGCGGCGGTCTCGCGCTCACCATCGGCTTCGGCGCGGGCCTGTCCTACGCCGCCCAGGTCGTCACCCTGCCCTGAGCGGGCATACTCCCCGTGTCCCTTCCGTCACTCAGATACCCCCTGAACCTCAGGAACCCGCAGCAACTCTGAACTCTCCCGCCCCACACAGCACTTCCGCCCCATAGCTCAAGCACCACCCCGGCGCCATCGCCTCCGAAGCCTATTCACCCGCCGTCAACATCCCCGTCAACATCCCCGGCCAACCCCGCCAACCCCGCCGACCGTCCCCGGACACGTGCGTACCAGGAGGTCCCCATGTCCGACGCCTTCACCCCCGAGGCGATCATCACCGCCGGACTCGTGGAGATCATCCAGGAGATCGCCGACGTACCCATCGAAGGCATTCTCCCCGAGACCGATCTCACCGACGGCCTCGGCATCGACTCGCTCACGCTGGTCGAAGTCGTGGTCGCGGCCGAGGAGCGCTTCGCGGTCAAGATCCCCGACCACCGAGTCAAAGACCTCAAGACAGTCGGCAACATCGTCGACCACATCCTCGGTATCGCATGAGTCCCGCTGATCCCGGCCGGCGACACCCGGCTCCGCCCCGCACCGCTCAGCCATTTTGTCCGCACCCCTGAAAGGACCGAGATGCCCACCACCGACCGCACCGTGCTCGTCACCGGACTCGGTGCCACCACCCCGCTGGGCGGCGACGTACCCACCACCTGGGAAGCACTGCTCGCCGGCCAGTCCGGCGCCCGCCCCCTCACCGAAGACTGGGCCACCGACCTCCCCGTCCGCTTCGCCGGCCGCGCCGCCGTCGAACCCGCACCCCTCATCGGCAACGCCCTCGCCAGAAAAACCGACCGCTCCGCACACTTCGCCCTCACCGCCGCCCGCGAAGCCTGGAAAGACGCCGGCACCCCCCACATCAACCCCGAACGCCTCGGCGTCGTCGTCTCCTCCGCCCTCGGCGGCCTCACCTCCCTCCTCACCTCCTACGACTCCCTCAACAACCGCGGACCCCGCCACGTCTCCCCCCACATGGTCCCCATGTTCATGCTCAACGGCCCCTCCGCATATGTGGGCCTCGAACTCGGCGCCCGCGCCGGCATCCACGCCACCGCCTCCGCCTGCGCCTCCGGCGCCGAAGCCATCGCCTACGGCATAGAAATGATCCGCTCCGGCCGCGCCGACATCGTCGTCGCCGGCGGCACCGAAGCCGGCATCCACCCCGTCGTCATCAGCGCCTTCGCCAACATGATGGCCATGTCCAAACGCAACAACGACCCCCAGACCGCCTCCCGCCCCTACGACAAAGACCGCGACGGCTTCGTCATGGGCGAAGGCGCCGGCATCGTCATCCTCGAATCCCGCGAACACGCCCACGCCCGCGGCGCCCGCGTCTACGCCGAAGCAGCCGGCCTCGGACTCACCTCCGACGCCCACCACATCGCCCAACCCGAACCCCACGGCCGCGACGTCGCCCGCGCCCTCCAAGCCGCCCTCACCGACGCCCACGCCAACCCCACCGACGTCATCCACATCAACGCCCACGCCACCTCCACCCCCCAAGGAGACCTCGCCGAACTCCAAGCCCTCCACCACGTCCTCGGCCCCACCGCCGGCCAAGCCCCCATCTCCGCCACCAAATCCATGACCGGCCACCTCCTCGGCGCCACCGGCGCCGTCGAATCCATCGCCGCCATCCTCGCCCTCCACCACCGCATCGCACCCCCCACCATCAACATCGACACCCTCGACGAACGCGTCGACCTCGACATCATCCGCGACAAACCACGCGAACTCCGCGCAGGCGACGCCATCGTCCTCAACAACTCCTTCGGCTTCGGCGGACACAACGTCACCCTCGCCTTCAGGAACCACTGATGCCCCGCGCACTACCCGTACGGCCTCGGCAGGAGAAGCGGTGACACGAGCCCCTCGGGCTCCGTGTCACCGCTTCTCCGCTTCTTCACGTTCCGCGCTTCTTCACGTTCCGCGCGTCTCCCGGCTTCGCCGGCCGCCGGGTCAGGGAGCGGCGACCTTGTCATGTGCCTGGAGGTGTCCGGCGGTGGTCCCGTCCGGGGCCGACGACCGCTGGGCCGACGACCGGGCGCCGATGAGCTGGTCGGCGAAGATCTCGGTGAGCCACAGGTGCATCTCCTGCTTGCTGAGCAGGACGGGAAGCTCGGAGTTCTCAGGCATGACGCTCTCCTTCGGACGGAACGGGAGGGACATGTGCGTAAGCCCTGCGATGGGACGTGATCGTGGGACGGAGGATCAGGAAGGCCGGCGAGACCGGCAGGACCGGCGAGACCGCGCGGATCGGGGAGACAAGAGGTGGGGGGACCCGGGCGGGGGGGACCGGGTCCCGGGGCCGACCCGGCCTGGGCCAGGGGGGCACTGAGCCCAGGGGGCCGTTCAGTGGCCACCGCGCCGTTCCCCGGCGAGCCGGGGGGAGATCTTCGGCGGCCGGCGGGGGGTTCGCCGGGGGGCGTGGCGACTGGGCGGGGAAGTGCCGGGTCGGGGATGCCGGTGGGGGACCGGCTGGACGTGATGAGAACTTTCCGGGCGGCCGGTTGGGAATCGCTTGGCCCCCTGGCGGCGCGTCCGCACAGCCCGCGCGCAAGAACGGCTTTCTAACGTCGCGTCCGCGCCACTGTGTGCGACGACACCGCCCCGCCGAGCGACTAAGAACGGACATGGAGACAGACCGGGCCCGTCATCGCCCACCTTTGCCGTTTCATTCCGGCCCGGGCCCGCTGCGCCGACGGCGGACCGTCCGCGGCCTGCCGAATTCAGGAGAGCAGCATGCACGTGATGGAGGTATCGATCTTCCGCTCGCACCAGCCCCGCGCCCTGTGGTGCGCCCTCACCGTGCACGGCGCGGGCGGCCCCTCCGTCGGGGAGAGCGGCCCGTCACAAGTACCGGAGACCCCCGACGGCTGGCTCTTCGCGACCGGTTGGGCGCCAGGCAGGGGCGGCGCCGAGACGCCGCTTGAGGATCACCCACTCGGCGACACCACCGAGGCACGGCATCTGGTGACCCGGCTCGTCGGGCACGCACTGCGGGAGGCGTCGCCGGTGCCGCGCTGGTATCTGCTGGGCGAGCCGGAACAGGATGCCCATCCCGGCATCCTGGACGACGCGCTCGGCCTGCTGGGCTCGGCCTTCAGCGACCACGCCTTCCACCACGACGCGGTGGAGGCACTGATCGCGCGGGCCGAGCTGACCGTCATGTGCTCGGGACGCTTCGAGCCGCCCGGTCAGGCGGGCGGCGCCGCGACGCATCCCGACTACTACCCGCTGCTCCTCGAGCGCATCTCCCAGCTGGCCGAACAGGGCCTGCGCACCCCGGAGATCACCCGGCTGCTCCGGCAGGAGGGGTTCACCCTCGCGCCCGGGCGCGCGGACAGCATCAGCCTCACCGCCGTCCAGCGGCTGCTGCGGGAGGACGTCAAACCGGCCACCGCCGTACGGGCCAGGCCGGAATCACCACCGGGCGAGGCCCCAGGCCCCGGCGAGTGGTGGCTGCACGACCTGGCGGCCGAGCTCAACATGCCGATCATCACGCTCTACGGCTGGATGCGCCGCGGTTGGGTGACGGCTGTACGCAAGGAGAGCCACCCGCCGTACCGCTGGATCCTCCGCGCCGACCAGGCCGAACTCGACCGGCTCCGCCAGCGCCGCTCCCCCGGCTCCAGGGCGGTCGTTCCGTCGCCCACCCGTCTGCCGCCGACCGAGGCGACCCCGATGCCGCCGGCGACGCCCGACGTGCTGCCGCCCGCGCCATCGCTGCCGCCCGTACCGCCGGCGCCACCCGGCTCGCCGGTCCTGCCCGCACTGCCCATACCACCTGTTGTCATCCCGCAACCGAGCACGGACCGCGGCGCGGACGAGCCGCCCCTGCTCGGCGAACCGGCGGATGCCTGAACGCCACGTCCGGCGGCCCGACCGCCGACCGAGTCGCCGACCCCCCGTTAGGAGCCCGGGTCCGCACCATCCCGCGCCACCCCCCACAAGGCCCAGGTCACCGACCCGGGCCTTTGTTGTCCGCCGAGCCGTCCGCCGCGCTGTCCGTCGTGACGCCTGGTGTGCGTGCCGCTCCCGGCGCGGGAACGCCCGGCGGCGGTGCGCCGAGCGCCCGGGTGTAGCGGGTCCAGATGGAGATCGGGTAGGTGCTGCCGCTCCTGGTCGCGGCCGGCTGCCCGCTCGTCCCGGTCAACGGCATCAGCTCCTGCGTCGCCGGATCGATCCGGAAGAGCGCCACGGCCGTCGCCATCTTCGGTGTGTAGCCGACGTACCAGGCGGCCATGTCGCCGAGCGCGGTGCCGGGGATCCCGGCAACACCGGGACCGGCCGCCGCGGCGGGTGACGCCGCGCCGCCGCTCACCGCGGCGTGCAGCGCGTCGTCCACCTCACCGGCGACCTCGGGGGTGAACGGGTGCCTGGCGGTGGGCTGTCCGCCGCCGGCCGGCTGCCCGTCGTGGGTGATCCGCAGCACCGAGTACGGATCGGTGTGGGCGCCGGCCGCGGCGAAGGTCCCGTAGGCGCCGGCCATCCGGATCGGGCTCGGGGTGGCGGTGCCGAGGGAGAAGTCGGGGATCTGCTCTCCGAAGCTGTCCGGCAGCAGCCCAGCGTCGACCGACGCGCGCCGTACCCGGTTGAGCCCGGTGTCCATCCCGAGTTGGACGATCGGGCTGTTGACCGACTCGGCCACCGCCCGGCGCAGCGGGATCGGACCCCAGGAGCGCCCGCCCTCGTTGACGGTCGTGACGATCTTTCCGTCCCGGCTCCAGTACGGGCCTTCCGGCGTTTGGACGGGCGCCTTGTTGTCGCCGTCGTAGACGGCCTCCGGGGTCACCGGGGTGCGCGGCGCGTCGCGTTTGAGCAACACACCGTCGCGCAGGGCCGCGGCGTAGACGAAGGGCGCGAAAGTGGTGCCGGCCGGCACGATGGCGATGTTGGCGTCGTCGAAGCCCTGCCGGACGTAGTCGGGGCCGCCGTAGAGGGCCACGATCCGGCCGTCGGTGGCGACCGAGGCGGCGCCGACCCGGACATCGCGGTCGGCGGCCCGGGTCGTCGGGCGCAGACCGGCCAACTGCTGCTTCACCGCCGAGGTCAGGGCCTCTTCCTCGGGCCGCCGGAAGGTCGTGTAGACCTGGTATCCGCCGAGGTCGAAGAGCTCGTCCGAGATGCCGCCGTGCGCGGAGATCCAGGCCCGGGCGGTGTCCACCAGATAGCCGGTCTGCCCGCTGAGACCGGCCGGCCTCGGCGGCTCCTTGGGCTCGGGGAAGACCGTGTACGAGGCGCGCTCGGCCGGTGAGAGCCGGCCGATCTTCACCATCCGGTCGAGCACCCAGTTCCACCGCAGCACCGCGCGGCGGTGGTTGGCCGGGCTCACCGAAGGGTCGTAGAGCCCGGCGCCCTTGAGCAGTGTGGCGAGGAAGGCGCCCTGGCTGGCGTTGAGTTGGGACACGTCCTCGCCGTAGTACGCCTTCGCGGCGCGCTGCACCCCGTAAGCGCCCCGGCCGAACCAGCTCGTGTTGAGGTAGCCGTCGAGGATCTGCGGCTTGCTCATCTTGTCGTCCAGCTTCACCGCGATGAAGATCTCGCTGATCTTGCGGCTCAGCGTCTGGTTCTGGTTGAGGTAGACGTTCTTCACGTACTGCTGGGTGATGGTCGAGCCGCCCTGCGTCTCACCGCCGGTCGCCATGGCGGTCACCGCCCGCGCGATACCGCGCGGCGATACGCCGTGGTCGGTGTAGAACGAGGCGTTCTCGGCGGCGAGCACCGCCCATTGGACCGAGGAGGGGATGCGGTCCAGGGGCATCGCCTGCCGGTCCACCGGGCCGACCCTGGCCATCTCGGTGCCGTCGGCCCAGTAGTAGACGTTGTCCTGCTGGGTGGCGAAGGCGTTGAGGTCGGTGGGTACGCGGGTCCGTTCGTACGCGACGAGGACCAGCGCGGTCAGGGTGAGGGCGGCCCACGCGCAGAGCAGCAGTGACTGCCGCGCCGAGGGCAGCCAGCGGCGAAGGCCCCGGCGGCCGGGGCGCGGATAGCGCGGGCGCAGCAGGGTGAGCACGCGGCGCGGTCGGGCGGCAGGCGCGGAAAGTACCGATAAAACCCGCCGCAATGTGCGACGACTTTTCGCCATGAGCCGCCTCGGAAACATCCGCAACTCCCGCCACATCCACGCAATGGGCTCGCCGCCCGGGAGCGCCCACGGTAGGCAGGCATTGGGCGGGGCATTCGATGAAAGTGCGACGGATCTGTAACAGCGGTCGCTCGCAGGCCTGTTACGGTTCCGTGACGGTACGGGCCAAAGGCTGTCATGCGCCGGATTCAGCGTGGACGCCACCCAATGAACCGGCCGCCATACGGGGCCGGCCGCCCGTATTCGAGCGGCGCTCGTATGCCCTCATCCGTCAAGAGAGCTGCCATGCGCCGTTTACGGAATCGCGAATTCCGCATTTCCGCGAGGACCGAGACCGCGACCGAGACCGCGGCCGTGCCGGAAAACCGGACCCGGGCGCCGGGCGCCCGGCGGTATCTGCGGCGCGGCACCGCCGTGCTCTGCGGTCTGCTGTCGGCCGGTCTGCTCGGCGCGGTGGCCGTGGCGGGTGACGGGGACTCCGCCGCGAACGGGACCGCTTCGGCCGACCGGGCGGCCGCGGCCCGGCACCCCGGCGCCCTGCCGCCGACCCGGGTCCCGGTCCGCCACGCCCCGACCGCCGCCCCGAGCCCGAGCTGGGACGGCACGACCAAGGTGATCGGGGACGGTTCCACCTCGGACACCGGGCCGCAGCCGCACCAGCCGAAGCCGGAGAAGCTCAAACCCGGCGAGGAGCCACCGCAGTTCGTGGTCTTCTCCTGGGACGGCGCGCTGGAGAACGACGACCACCTGTTCTCCCGCTTCCGCGAGGTGGCCAAGGAGAACAACGCCGATATGACGTTCTTCCTCAGCGGCCTCTATCTGCTGCCGAAGTCGAAGCGGACCCTCTACCACCCGCCGCGGCACGCCCCCGGCGAGTCCGCCATCGACTTCCCCACCGACGAGCACATCAAGTGGACCCTCCAGCAGCTCCGGCTGGCCTGGGCGGACGGTGACGAGATCGGCACCCACTTCAACGGGCACTTCTGCGCCCCCGACAAGGGCGCGGGACTGCACTGGACCACCCAGGAATGGCGGAGCGAGATATCCCAGGCGTACTCCTTCGTCCAGAACTGGAAGACCGACACCGGCTTCACCGACATCCCGCCGCTGCCCTTCGACTACGCCCAGGAACTCGTCGGCGGCCGCGCCCCCTGTCTTGAGGGTCAGCAGAACCTGCTGCCCGCCGAGAAAGCGCTCGGCTGGCGCTACGACGCCAGTTCGCCCGGCGACTTCCAGATCTGGCCGTCGAAGGAGGACGGCGTCTGGAATTTCCCGCTGGAGCTGATGCCGTATCCGGGCGAGAACTTCCAGGTCCTCTCGATGGACTTCAACTTCCTTTACAACCAGTCCGGCGGCGATGTCACCGAGGGCGACCCCGCGATGTATCCGACCTGGGAGAAGGAGACCCGGCAGGGCTATCTCAACGGCTTCGAGCGGGTCTACAACGGCAGTCGGGCGCCGCTCTTCATCGGCAATCACTTCGAGACCTGGAACGGCGGGATCTATATGCAGGCCGTCGAGGACGTGGTGAAGGACGTGTGCCACAGAAAAGGCGTGCGGTGCGTGTCGTTCAAGGAACTCTGCGACTGGCTCGACGTGCAGGATCCCCAGGTCCTGGCGAAATTGCGGAATCTGGACCCGGGTGAGGCGCCGGACTGGACGACGTTCCTGAAGAAGTGACCACCCTCCCCCGGCACGCCGGACCGGGTTTCAGCCGGCGTCGGCCGCGACGTAGACCGTGTTGGTGGAGGTGCCGCCCCGCAGCGGATTGTCGAAGGTGACGATGTGCGCCTCGGCGTCGGGGAAGACCGAGCGGAGCGTGGTGGTGAAGTGCTCCTCGGGCGGGTCGTTGGACCAGAGCGCGAACACCCCGCCGGGGCGCAGGTGCTGGGCGAGGCGGCGCAGGCCGTCCGGCTGGTAGAGGGCCGCGTGGCGCGGGTGCAGTACGTGGTCGGGCGCGTGGTCGATGTCCAGCAGCACGGCGTCGAAGCGGCGGCCGGGAGCCGCCGGGTCGAATCCGGCCGGATCGGCGGCGAGGGCGAAGAAGTCGCCCTGGACCAGGCGGCAGCGCGGGTCCGCGGTCAACCGGGCGCCCAGCGGCACGAGATGCTTCTCATGCCAGCCGATCACCTCGCCCAGCGCCTCGACCACGGTCAGCGAGCGGACCCGCGGGTCGTCCAGCGCGGCGGCGGCGGTGTAACCGAGGCCGAGGCCGCCCACCACGACGTCCCACTCGCCCTTGCCGTCGTCTTCACCTTTGCCTTCACCTTCACCCTCACCTTCACTCGCCGACAGCTTCGCCAGGCCGAGCCGGGCGAGGGCGATCTCGCCCGCGGTGAAGAGGCTGGACATCAGGAAGTCGTCGCCGAGTTTCACCTCGTGGATGTCCTCGCCGGTGCCGGGGTCCCGGCGGCGCCGCAGGCTGATCTCGCCCATCGGGGTCGGACGCCAGTCGATCTCCTCGAAGCGGGGGGTCATCGGTTCTTCCTTCGGCTCGGCGGTGGCGTCAGCCGAAGTGGAGGTCGCCGTTGATCGTGCCGGTCTGGATGACCGGGCCGCGGATGTCCCCGCCGCTGACGGTGTTCTGCACAGTAGTCGTGCCTGGCTGCTCCGCGTGCGCGATCAGCGCGCGCAGGGCGTCGGCGGCGGCCGGCTCGTCCCGCAGCAGGAGCAGCAGCCGGGCCTGCCAGTGCGCCTCGATTTCGGCGAGGGTGCCGTCGGCTTCGCCGTCATCCGTGGCGGCCAGCAACTCGACTCGGGTCTGGTCGAGTTCGGCTTCCACCGCCTGGGCGGCCGCGGGCCCCGACCGGCCGAACAGCGCCCGTACCCGGCTTCTGGTCGCGGCCCAGGCGTCCCCCACGATCAGTTGCACCAGCGAGTTCGCCCCCGCCGCGGCCAGCGCGGTCAACTCAGCCTCCACAACCCCTCCCGTCTTCCCCCGCCCAGCCTAGAACCCCGCCCCTGCGGGTCGCCCCGACCGGAAGGGGCTGTTGCTGTCGTCTCCGGCCCACCGGCCGGTGGGTGGTTGCCACCGGACCAAAGGGGCTGTTGCTGTCGTTGCCGGTCCACCGGCGAGCGGTGGGTTGCGCGCGCAGTTCCTCGCGCCCCAGGGATGCCGCCGAGCGCCAGGGCACCCCCGGTGGGCGCTCCCCTCACCTCGGCGGGAGGTGCCGTGCCCCGAGGAGGCGCTGGGGGTACCCCCAGGCGAAGCTCTGGGGGCGGAACTGCGCGACCAGCCACAACGCACCCGCGGGTCGCCACCGACCAAAGGGGCTGCTGCTGCCGCATCCGGCCCACCGGCCGGTGACCGGTTGCCCGCGCAGTTCCTCGCGCCCCTGGGGGTTGCCGCCAGGCGCCGGGGCGCCCCCGGATGGGCTCCGCCCTCACCTCAGCCGGAGGGCGCCGTGCCCCGAGGAGGCGCTGGGGGTACCCCCAGGCGAAGCTCTGGGGGGCCACGACGCACCCGCGGGTCGGCAGGGTTTGTCCAGTAATATGCTGCTATCGGACCCTCGGGCAGGAGCGAGAGTGGACGCAAGGAGACACGCCGTCGTGCGGCTCGGCGCGCGGGCCGCCGCGCCGCTGGGCGCGGCCCTCGCGGCCCTCGCCCTCCTGACCGCTCCCGCCACGCCCGCCGCGCCCGCCGCCGCGCAGGCGACCGTCGACACCGTCGCCGCCGCACTGCGGAAAGGGCCCGTCTACGTCGACCCCCGCGCGGAGCGCCAGCTCTCGCCGGCGCAGGCCGCCACGCTGGCCGACCGGATCAGCCGGGCCGACAAGCCGCTCTTCGTCGCCGTCCTGCCCGCCGCGCCGGAGTTCCCCGCGGCCACGGTGCTCCAGGACCTGCGGTCCGCGGTCGGCATCACCGGTGTCTACGCCGTCCACCTCGGCACCCGCTTCAACGCGGGAGCCGACCCCCAGGTGATGTCCCGCACCGCGGTGGTCAACCTGGTCGGCCAAGTGCAACGCTCAGGCGGCGGCACCGCCGCCGAACTCGAGAGCTTCGTCGACCAGGCCCTCCCGCAGGCGAGTGGCAGCGCGCCGACGTCATGGCGGGGCGACCCGGCCGGTTCCGGCTCCCTCGGCGCGGGCCCGACCGCCCTCATCGTCCTCGCGGGCCTGGCCCTCCTCGCCGCCGGCGGCAGCTACGTGTTCTTCGGGCGCCGCCGCAAGGCCAGGGCCGAACGGGAGCGGGCCCAGCTCCAACGGCTGCGCACCGTCATCGACGAGGACATCACCGCCTTCGGCGAGGAGCTGGACCGGCTGGACTTCCGCCCCGCGGAACCGCACGCCGACGACCTGATGCGGAGCGACTACGCCCGGGCCCTGGACTCCTACGAGCGGGCCAAGTCGCAGATGGCCGCGGCCCGCCGGCCCGACGACGTGGAGCCGGTCACCGAGGCGCTGGAGGACGGGCGCTTCGCGCTGGCCACGCTGGACGCCCGCCGGGCCGGCCGGCCGCTGCCGGAACGCCGGCCCCCCTGCTTCTTCGACCCCCGGCACGGCCCCTCCGTCCGCGACGTGGCGTGGGCGCCGCCCGGCGGCATCCCCCGTGACGTACCCGCCTGCGCCGCCGACGTGGTCAGGATCGAGGACGGCGAGGCCCCGCTCTCCCGCAAGGTGCAGACCCCGTCGGGCCCCGAGCCGTACTGGAACGCCGACCCCGCCTACGGCCCCTACGCGGGCGGCTACTTCGGCGGCGGCCTGCTGCCCGGCCTGCTGATCGGCACCCTGCTGGGCGGCTCGCTCTACGGCCCGGGCTACGGCGACGGCTACGGTTACGGCGGTTACGAGGGCTACGACGGCGGGCCGGGAGACGGCCCGGGCGGCCCGGACGGCGGCGACTCCTCCGGCTCCGGCTTCGACCCGGGCGACTTCGGCGGCGGCTCCGACGGCGGCGGCTCGGACGGCGGGGGCTTCGACGGCGGCGGCTTCGGCTGAGGGCGCGCCGCGTGCGGTCAGCCGGCCGCGCTCACCAGCGGCGCGAGCAGCTCCAGCGCTTCCTCCCAGCGGTAGCCGGCCGCGGCGTCGCCGGTCCCGGGGGCGTGCGGCGGCCGGCCGCCGATGAGGACGCCCATGCCGCGCAGCCGCGCCAGGCTCTCGCCGTACGCGGGGTGGGCGGCCATCGCCGCGCTGACGCACGGCAGCGCCGCGGTGGGGACGCCGAGCCCGTACGCCTCGCAGAGGATGCCGAGGGCGAGGGTGTCCGCGACGCCGGCCGCCCACTTGTTGACGGTGTTGAAGGTGGCCGGCGCCACCGCGATCGCGTCGGGCGGCGGCAGCGGACGCGGCTCCCCCGGCTTCCGCCAGGCCGACCGGATCGGCAGCCCGGTCCGCTCCTCGATCGCCGCCGCGTCGATGAACCCCATGGCCAGGGGGGTGGCGACCACCCCCACGTCCCAGCCTCGGCGCTGGGCCGCCGTGATCAGCGTCCCCACGTCGCCGGCCACCCCGGCGGCGCACACGACGACGTAGAGAAACGGCCGCTTCGGTTGATCACTCACGCGGGGACTCCCAACGGGGGCGGGCGGGAAAACTGACGGGCTGACGGGCACGGCACCGGCGCCGGCGCCGTACGAGAACCGGCACCGTGCGGGCGCCCGCACCCCACCGGCACCCTACGAGACGCTTCCCGGCGGCGGCACGGGGCGCCCGCGTGCTGGGCGGTAATCACCTGGGCCGGTGGCGACCCGCGCGTGCGTCGTGGCTTGTCGCGCGGTTCCGTCCCCAGAGCTTCGCCTGGGGGTACCCCCAGCGCCTCCTAGGGCGTGTTTTAGAAGTCCCGTCTGTCTCACGGCGTCTGGCACGCACGCTCGCTGCGTTGTCGGGCTCGTCCGAGTACGCCCACTACGAGGACGACCCTCCGCCTTGCGATCGCACGCACCAGACGCCGTGAGCCCCGCCCTGCGGGCGGACGACGCTACTTCTAAAACACGCCCTAGGGTCACGACACCTCCCGCGGAGGTGAGGGCGAGGTGGCCCCGCCCCATGCCGCCGTCCGGGGCGGTGGTCACCTGCCTGCATCACCCGGCCCGTCCGGTTTGCTGACGGCGGGAAAGCTGACGCCGCCCCCGGAACGACGGGCCTGACCGTCCCTCACTCCCCGCCGGAACGCCGTCCGGACCGCGTCGGCCGCCACCGGTTCCGCTCCCGGCCCGCCGCCCTTCTGATCCAATGGTCACGCCGGGTGCTTTCCTACCGGTTCGCCCGTATACGTCCTGGGCCGCCACGCCCGCGCCAAGGAACGAACCCCACCTTGGAGACACACATGCTCGACACCCGACGCGTTTCACCCCACCGATCACCGCTGCGCCGCTCACTCACCGGAGTCGGCGGCGCCCTGTTCGTCCTGCTGGTCCTGGTGACCGCCGTCCCCGGCGCGGCCACCGGCGCCACCCCGGTCAGCCGCCACGAACCGGCCCACCCCGGCCGCGACTGGATGGGTTCCACCGTCGCCGCGCACGAGGGCAGGTCGGGGACGGCCGGCACCACCACGTCCGCGACGAAGACCCCGGGCTTCGACGTCAGCAACTGGCAGGGGACCGTCGACTGGGCCGGTGCCTACAAGAAGGGCGCCCGGTTCGCGTACATCAAGGCCACCGAAGGCACCACGTACCGCGATCCCAGATTCAACACCAACTACACCGCGTCGTACAGCGCCGGCTTCATCCGCGGCGCCTACCACTTCGCCACCCCGGACAGCTCGACCGCCAAGGCGCAGGCGGACTACTTCGTCGCGCACGGCGGCAACTGGTCGAAGGACGGCAAGACGCTGCCGCCGATGGTCGACGTCGAGTACAACCCCTACGGCGCCACCTGCTACGGCCTGAGCAAGACCGCGATGGTCAACTGGATCGCCGCCTTCATCAACGAAGTGCACACCAAGACCTCGCGCTGGGCGACCATCTACACCTCCACCGGATGGTGGACGAGCTGCACCGGCAACAGCTCCGCCTTCGCGGCCAAGAGCCCGCTCTTCGTGGCCCACTACGCCGCCACGGCCGGCACCCTTCCGGCCGGCTGGCCCTTCTACTCCTTCTGGCAGTTCGCCGACGCCGGCACCTTCCCCGGCGACCAGGACTACTTCAACGGTCCGGTCAGCGGGCTGAAGAACCTCGCCAACAACACCTGAGTCGCCGGCGCCGCTCGACCTGGCAGCCGAAAGCCCCAGGCGGCAGGCCTGGGGCTTCGCTGTGCTGAGCGATCCTCCACGGGTGCGCGGCACACCGCGGGTCGCGGGGCGGGTGTCAGACCCGCGGGGCTCCGTAGTACGAGCCGACGCTGTCGTGGTAAGTCGGGTCGTCCGTGTGCTTGTCCTTGTCGAACTCCGGGGAGTCCTTGATCTCGTCCTTGGTGCGGGAGACGAAGACCTGGCGGGCGTCGACGTCGATGGACTGAATCGTGCCGGCCGGGAGCAGTACGCTCTTGCCGAAGATCCACGGTCCGGTGTCGACGACGATGTAGGCGGACCCCACGAGGTCGGAGTGCTTGTCGACCTTGCCGATGCTGCCGTCGGTCGCCTCGACCTTGAAGCCGGTCAGGTCCATGCCGTCCTGGTACCCGGTCGTAGCCTGGTATGTCCACATGGTGTCAGTCATCCTGCGACCACCTTTCGTTGCGTGATGTGCGCTCCGCCGAAATCCTTGCGGGAGACCGGTGAGCGCCCCTCAAAAAGGCGCCTGCCCCGCCTTCTTCGGCATACGCACATCACCACCCATCAATTCACCGGCGGCGCCATTCCGGTGGGCTTTCCCGGTGGCCCGTGCGCCAATTCAGCGGACGCGACCTGGGAATGCGCAATGCGCCACCGATGGCCCGCGGAAGGGGTCGCGGCCGGGATCACGGCCGGGATCACGGCGGCAGTCCACCCCATACCTCCTGCCGGGCGGCTGCGGAGGGTTATGCTTCGGGTGCGTCCCAGACCCCGGCGGCACTCTTCCCATGAACCGATGCCCGGCGGCAGGGATCCGTCTGCGTGCCGGTGTGTCCTCGAAGGGAGCCGGCCCATTCCCGCCAGCCCTGTCGCTCCGCGACAAAGGCCGCCGGACCGGTCATCGACCTGCCTGACGACGTCTGGCCGCGCCGGAACCATCGGACGGCCTCGTGAACCGAGGCGCACCATGACCCCGCCCAGCCTGCCCAGCCTGCCCAGTCCGCCCGGCCTGCCCAGTCCGCCCCGCCCGCCCCGAGCGGCCTCGCTGCTGCACGTCCACCGCCGCGATACCAAGAACCGTGCCCTGATCACCTTCACCGGCGAGATCGACATGTCCTCGGCCCATCTGGTGCGGGAGTCACTGGCGCGCTGCCGCCGCGACGGCATAGGCGTCATAGACGTCGACATGAGCAAGGTGACCTTCTGCGATTGCAGCGGCCTCAACGCCTTTCTCGAGGCGTCGACGCTCTCCTACGCGGCGGGCGGCTTCCTGCGCCTCCAAGGCCCGGGGCCCCTGACCGCACGCCTGTTCCAACTCACGGGTTCCGCGCTGCTGCTCAGCCGGTCCCCCGACTACCAGCGGCCGGCCGCCGGGCCGGCGCGTTCACCCGTACGGCAGCGCGAGTCGCCGGCCGCCCAGCGGTGCGCGGGTCCCGGCGACCCCAACAGCCCAAAAGAAGGTGCCCACCATGGATGAACGCCTCCTTGCCAAGACGTTCGTCCAACTGGCGGACAGCCTGGTGGCGGACTTCGACCTGATCAAGGTGCTGCGGCTGCTGACCGACCGGTGCGTGGGCGTGCTGGGCGTCGCGGGGGCCGGCGTACTGCTCGCCGACCAGAAGGGCGAGCTGCGGGTGATGGCCGCCTCCGACGAGCGGGTCCGCCTGCTGGAGCTCTTCCAGGTCCAAAGCGGCGAGGGCCCCTGCGTGGACTGCTTCCAGCACGGCCTGCCGGTCACCGTTCCCGACCTCGCCGCCGAGGCCCACCGCTGGCCGCGCTTCGCGGCCGAGGCCGGACGCGGCGGATACGGCTCGGTGTGGGCGCTGCCGATGCGGCTGCGCGACGAAGTGGTGGGCACCTTGAACCTCTTCGGCACCGGGACGGGACCTGACGACCCGGCCGGCCTGCAGGTCGGCCAAGCGCTGGCCGATGTCGCCACCATCAGCCTGCTCCAGCACCGGTCGAGCCAGCGCAGCCGCCTGCTGAACGAGCAGTTGCAGACCGCCCTCAACAGCCGGGTGCTCATCGAGCAGGCCAAGGGGAAGCTCGCCGAGCGCCTGGGCGTCGACGTGGAACAGGCCTTCAGCGCGTTGCGCCGCCATGCCCGCGCGCACAACCTCAGGCTCGCCGATCTGGCCCGCTCCTTCGTCGACGGTGAGGAACCGCTGACCGATCTCAGCGCCTGACACCGCCAAGGGCCGACGGCGGGCTCCTGACGGCGGTTCACAACCGACGGGCCGTCGGATCGGGTGGCTCGCCCGAGTCTGCGCCGATATAAGGACGTCGCATTCTTTTTATTCGGTAAAGGCCCGGCTCGGGAACCCGGACGACTGTTTCCAGCCGCTACGTGTGGCGTGCACACTACAGCGCAAACGCTCAGGCAGCGGTCGTCCCGCATACGACTCGGTGCTGTCCCTACGAACTTCACGTTGGAGTCGTCATCACCGTCATACAAAAGCCCGGCGTCGCGCGGACGCGCATCGGCGTGGTCGCGGCGGCCTCGTTCGCCCTGGTCTCCGGCTCGCTGATGCTCGCCGTGCCGTCACAGGCCGCCGGGCCGACGCCGGCCGCCAAGACCATCGCCGGCAGCCACCCGGACTGGGCCACCGCCTCGGCCGACGCGGGCGCGCTGCCCGCCGCCACCGAGATCACCGGCACCGTCTACCTCGCCGGCCAGGACGCCGCGGGGCTCACCGCGTACGCGACCGGCGTCTCCGACCCGGGCAGCGCGAGCTACGGCCACTACCTGACCCCGGCGGCCTACCAGGCACGCTTCGGCGCGACCGCGGCGCAGACGTCGGCGGTCAGGACCTGGGCCGAGCACTCGGGCCTCAGCGTGGTGCGCACCACCGACCACGCGATCACCGTCCGGGGCACCAACGCCGCGATCACCAAGGCGTTCGGCGCCGGGATCCACCAGTACCGGGTGGCCGGCAAACTGCGCCACGCGCCGACCCGCGATGTCGTGGTGCCGGCCGCCGTCTCCTCAGCGATCCTCGGCGTCACCGGCCTCACCTCGGCCGGCGCCAACGTGGTGAAGCCGGACTCGGTCAAGGTCAGCGGCGGCGCGCCCGCCGCCGGGCTGCCGACCGAGGCCACCTGCTCCGACTACTGGGGCCAGAAGATCGCCACCGGCGCCCCGGCCGGCTACACCAAGGCGCCGTCGCCCTTCGACCAGTGCTCGTTCTACCCCTCGAAGCTGCGCAAGGCGTACGGCATCACCGCCTCCGGTCTGACCGGCAAGGGCGCGACGGTGGCCATCGTGGACGCGTACGGCAGCTCCACCATGCTCGCCGACGCGAACCAGTACGCCACCGGGCACGGTGACAAGGCGTTCCGGCCGGGCCAGTACCGCGAGGTCGTGGACCCGTCCCAGTGGAGCGACCAGACCCTGTGCGGCGGCCCCGAGGGCTGGGCGCCCGAGGAGGCGCTCGACGTCGAGATGGCGCACGGCCTGGCGCCGGACGCCAACGTCGTCTACGTGGGCGCGAACTCCTGCAACGACGACGACCTGCTGGGCGCGATCAGCACCATCGTCGACAACCACCTCGCCGATGTCATCTCCAACTCGTGGGGTGAGATCATGCACACCACGGACGACGCCGACGTCACCGCCTCGGAGATCGCCGCCTACGAGCAGGTCTTCAAGCAGGCCGCGGTCGAGGGCATCGGGATCAACTTCTCGGCCGGCGACTGCGGTGACAGCAGCCCGCTGGCGGCCGCCACCGGCGCCAACTGCCAGCCCGACACGGCCCGGGCGCAGGCCAACTGGCCCGACTCCGACCCGTGGGTGACCTCGGTCGGCGGTACCGCGCTGGGTCTGGCGAGCAAGAGCGGCGCCTACGGCTTCGAGACCGACATGGGCACCCAGCGCTCCGCGCTCTCCGCCGACGGCAAGAGCTGGACCCCGCTGCCCGCCCCCTTCTACTTCGGTGGCGGCGGCGGCACCAGCGAGGACTTCGCGCAGCCGGCGTACCAGCGCGGTGTCGTACCGAGCGCGCTGTCGCACACCCTGATGACCGGGGCGAGGAGCCGGACCGCCCAGCGCGTCACCCCGGACGTCTCGATGAACGGCGACCTGTACACCTCGGTCCTCGTCGGCATCTCCGACGGAGCCCCGTACAGCGAGGGCGGCTACGGCGGCACCAGCGTCTCCTCCCCGGAGTTCGCGGCGGTCCAGGCCGACGCGATCCAGGCCAGGCACCGGCCGGTCGGCTTCGCCAACCCGGCGATCTACGGCCGCTCCGGCCTCTTCACGGACGTGGTGGACCAGCAGGCCCGGCACAGCAGGATCCCGCTCACCAATGTCACCGACTTCGGTGTCGTCAACGGGACGCTGTCGGTCCGGCTGATCGCCTTCGGCCAGGACACCTCGCTCAACGCCGTGCGCGGCTTCGACGACGCGACGGGTGTCGGTTCGCCGACGCTGTCCTTCCTGCGGTCCTTCCGGTAACCCAACGCTTCACCCAGGACGCACCGCGGTTGGCACCGGGCCCGGCGGGGATCACTCCCCGCCGGGCCCGGTGCCGTGCCGGGCGCCGGCCGGCGCCCCTGTGCGGCTCAGCCCTGGTGGGGGTGCTGGCCCTGGGCCTGCCCGTACGGCTGCTGCGCGGCGCCCTGCTGTCCGGGCACCTGCTGCGGCTGGGCCTGGGCGCGGGCCTGGGCCTGGAGCTGCTCGGCCTGCTCCTTCGGCAGCTTCTGCTGGGTCCCGCAGAAGGTGCACTGCGTCGTGTACTTGACGCCGATCGGGAAGAGCGGCACGAAGAAGAGGGTGAACTTGGTGACCCGCTTCTTGAGCGCGTGGGCGGCGGGGTTGCCGCAACTCCCGCAGACCAGCGTGATCATGGCCAGGGTGTAGAGATAACTGCGGGTACCGAAGATGATCATATGAGTGTGCCCTGCTCCCGTGGTCTAGCGTGGCCGCGTCTGCTGACGGGCCCGGCGGTCCGGTGTGTTCCCGCTCGCGCGGGAGCCTCGCTGTCCGTGCCGAGTGTGCCGTACCTGAATGAAGATCAGATGATGGGGTGGCCTCACTCGAAAGGGTGGGCGGAGGCGGCTCGCCGGTGGCGGCGCGCTCGGCCGTACTAGCGTGACGATGTGCCGACGTGCCGCTGCTCGTATCGGGTCCGGTCCGCCTGGGCACGGGCGCGATACCGCTTCGACACCGTCATGGCCCGGGGCACCCCCGCGCTGCTGGGCTGGCTGCTGCTGCTCGGCCTGACGGTGGTGGTGCCGGCCAGCGTCGGCCTGGTCTGGGCCGAGCGGAACACCCCGGCCACCCGGTCGGCACAACTGGTCGCGGTCTGGCAGCAGGTGACGACCACCCTGCGGCTCGGCGGCGCGGTCGGGCCGCCGGTCTACGTGGTGCTGTCGGTGCTGCTCGCGCTGGTGACGCTCTTCTTCGTCTCGACGCTGGTCAGTGTGATCACCAGCGGGCTCGACCGGCGGATCATGGCGCTGCGGCTCGGGCGTTCCACCGTGCTGGAGAAGCGGCACACTGTGCTGCTCGGCTGGTCGGAGCAGGTCTTCCCGGTGCTCGCCGAGCTGGTGGCCGCCAACGCCAACCGGCGCAAGGCGGTCGTCGCCATCCTGTCGGCCAGGGACAAGGTCGGCATGGAGGAGGAGATACACACCAGGGTCGGCCGGACCGGCACCACCCGGGTGATCTGCCGCAACGGCTCGGTCACCGACCCCGCGGTGCTGGTCCGGGTCAGCCCGCAGACCGCCGACGCGGTCGTGGTCCTGACCCACGGCACCGGAAACGACGACGCGCTGGTGGTGCGGACGCTGCTGGCCCTCAACGCGGCGGTGCCGGACTGCGGGCGGAAAGTGGTGGCCGCGGTGCGCGACGGCCGCCACCATCTCGCGGCCACGCTGGCCGCGGGGCCCGGCGGGCGGGTGCTCAACATCGACGAGATCACCGCCCGGCTCATCGTGCAGACCTCGCGCCAGCCCGGACTCTCGCTGGTCTACCTGGATCTGCTCGACTTCGCCGGGGACGAGTTCTACACGGTCGGCGAACCGGCCCTGGTCGGGCGGACGTTCGGCGAGGCGCTGCTGGCTTACGCCACCTCGTCGGTGGTCGGGCTGGTCCGGCCGGACGGCACGGTCGAGCTCAACCCAGTGTCGGCCGAGGTGATCGGGCCGCAGGACCAGCTCGTGGTGATCAGCCGGGACGACGACACGGCGGTACCGGCCGGTCACCCCCTCGCGGTGGACGAGACCGCGATCGCCGAGCCACGGCCGCGGGCGCCGGCGCCGAAACGGCTGCTGCTGCTCGGCTGGAACCGGCGGGCCCCGATGATCGTGGACCAGCTCGGCGGTTATGTGGACCCCGGCTCCGTGCTCGACGTGGTGGCGCGCCGGCCGGCCGGGCTGGACGAGGCGGCCGCCCGCCGCGACGGCGTGCCCGAGGGGTTGGCGGGGCGCCACCTCTCGGTCGTCTTCCACCGCGGGGACATCGCCGAGCCGCACGTGCTCAATCGGCTGGACATACCGTCGTACGACCGGGTCATCGTGCTCGGGTACGACCCTTTGCCGTGGGCCTCGGGCGGGGTGGGTGGGGTGGGCGCGGGTGGCTTGGGCGGCGCGGGCGGCTTCGGCGGGTGCGGGGGTGCCGGTTCCGCCGGCCCGTGCGGGGCTCTTGGGACCGGTGACTTCGGTGACGGGGGCGGCCCCGACGACGCGACGCTGGTCACCCTGCTGCACCTGCGGGCCCTGGAGGACGCGACCGGGCAGGAGTTGTCGGTCGTCACCGAGCTGACCGACGACCGCAACCGGCTGCTCGCGCCGCTGCGCGAGGGGGCGGACTTCATCGTCAGCGGCCGGCTGATCAGCCTGCTGATGACGCAGATCTCGCAGAACCGCCACCTCGCGGATCTCTTCGACCGTCTGCTGACGGCGGGCGGCAGCGAGATTCATCTCAAGCCGGCGAGTGATTATGTGCGGTCCGGGCGGGAGGTCACGTACGCCACCGTCGTGGAATCGGCCCGCCGCCGCCACCACTGCGCGATCGGCTACCGCCTCCAGCGGGAGGCGCCCTTGGCGCCGGCCTACGGGGTGTACCTCAACCCCGACAAACGGGCCCGCGTCCTTCTCGGCGAACGCGACTGGCTGATCGTCCTCGCCGAACGCTAGCCCCGACGGTGCCCCCACGGCACCCCCTTTCCGCCCGCACCTCGACTGCGCGCCCGCCGTGGTTGCCCGCGCCCCCTTCGGGGCCCGTGACAGCCCCCACCGGCCACACCCCGTCCGCGCCGCCCGCCGTGGTTGCCCGCGCAGTTCCCCGCGCCCCTTTTAGCCACGCTTCCCCCGCCCCAACAGGCACCCACGGACCCCGTCTGGAGGCGCTGGGGGTACCCCCAGGCGAAGCTCTGGGGGAGGAACTGCGCGACCAGCCACAACGCACCCCGCACACGGCAAAACCACGCACGGGGCACGCACCTGCCCCGAAAGGGGCTACCGCCGCGGAGCGGACCCGTGGGCGTAGAAGGGAAGACTCGCCGCGAGGGTCGAGAAGAAGGGGTGCGCGCTCCACGCCGTGTGGTTGCCGATGACGACGAGGCGGCGTCGCGCGCGGGTGACGGCGACGTTGAGCAGGTTGGGCCGGGCGGCAGCCCACCCCCGCGGCCCCGGCGCCGCCGGATGCGTGCCGAGGATCAGGACGACCACATCCGCCTCCCTCCCCTGAGCCGTATGCACCGTCCCCACCCGCCCCGGCGGAACCATCCCCCGCAAAACCTCCCGCGCCCCGGCCGCCACCTCGCGAAAAGGGCTGAGCACGAACAGCCCGTCAGCCGGCAACCCATCCGCGGTGAGCCGCCGAACCGCGTCGGCCAGAGCGACCCCCTCCGCCGGCACCCACGTGCCGACCGCCTCGCGGGACCCCACATGCCACCAGAAGCTGCCCCGGGGCGGCGCGAAACTCCCCCGCTCGCCAACCCCGTGGACCATCAGCCCGTCGTACGCGATCGCATTGCTCACCTCGAACATCGGGTTGTCGCACCGGCGATGCACCCGCAGCGGCGCACCCACCCACACCGGCGCCGCGCCATCCGACACCGCACCCTCCGAGACCGTGCTCGCCACGCCCGCCGCACCCGCCAGCACCGTGCCCCAGCGGGCCGACCGGTCGGCGACCCCCTGCGCCGAGGTCCGCGACGGCGCCCACTCCGGCGCCACCCCCTGGTGTTCGAGCAGCGTGCGCTGCGCCCGCCACGGCAGGACGACCACCGGTTCGAGTTGGCGCGGATCGCCGAGGAACACCGCCCGCCGCGACCGCCACAGCGCCCCGACCGGCAACTGCGGCGCCGCCTGCCCCGCTTCGTCGACGAACAGCCAGCCCAGATCCTCCCGGCCGAGCCCGGCGAAGAGCCGGTCGTACGAGGCGAACGTGGTGGAGACGACCGGGACGACGAGGAAGAGGCTCTGCCAGGCGGCCCGTACGGCGGCGGCCGGCAGGTCCTTGGGGGCGTGGCCGCCGACCACCTCCATCGCGGCGTCGAGATTCTTGAGCATGGTCGGGGCCGCCGCCCGCACAAACGCCTCGTGCAGCCGCAGCGCTTCGAGGAAGAGCCGGGTCCGCGCGGCGGTGAACTCCTCGTCGGCCCACGGCGACGACCGCTCGCGCCGCGCCACGGTGTCGGCGTCGGCCGCGCTCGTGAACGCCGCCGGATCGGGCACCCGCTCGCCCCAACGCGCTCGCGCCGCGAGCACCGTGTGCCACGGCCCGCTCTCCTCAAGCACGGCCTGCTCGGCCCGATGCCGCCCCGACGTGCCCCCTTCCGACCCGGCGCCGTCGGCCGCCGGACCGGTGACGGCGGCGTCGGCGTTAGCAGTGGCGGCGTCGGCGTCGGCGTCGGGCAACGCCTCAGCGACCCGCTGCCGCGCGCGGCGCAGCCGCTCGACCTCCCGCCGCGCGGCCTTGAAGCGGCGTACGGCGGCGGCCCAGTCGACCGGCTCGCCCGCTCCCTCGGCGAGGACCTGCCGCAACCCCCGATCCGTACCGGCGCCGACGCCGGACCCGCGCGGCCCGCGCGCCGCTCCCCACCAGAAGGCGGCGGTGAAGTCGTCGCGGTTCGCGCGGTTGCCGAGCCGGGCGGCGACGGCGCCCCAGGCCGGGACCCCGCCGAGCATCAGCCGGGCCTGCTCGGGCAGATACCCGGCCTCGTCCCACCACTCCTCGGCGACGGCGGTCCGCGCCGGGATCTCGTCGGTGACGTTCGCCACCGCCGCGTTGTTCGCCGAGGCCACCACCATCTCGTAGCCGGTCAGTTGGGGCCGCAGCTCGCGCACCGTCCGGGTGTACTCGCCGCGCCAGGTGTGGGAGCCGCCGAACGCCTGCTGCGGCCGGGCCAGTTGGGCCAGGGCGCAGGCGCGGCGGGTGACGAGCGCGGCGATGACGTCCCGCAGCATCGTGGTCTTGCCGGTCCCGGGCGGCCCGTTCACCGGGAACACCCCGGCGGCGCGTGCCCCGCCCAGGCTGTCCAGCAGCCGGTTGACCGCGAACTGCTGGCTGAGCACGAGGGGTTGACCGGTGGCGGACGGCCAGCGGCCGAGCGGGACGAGGGCGGGCGCGACCCCGGCCAGCAGCGCTTCCGGGTGCGCGCGGAGGTCCTCCCGCCGGGCCAGGTCGAGGCGTTCGGTGCCGGTCAGATAGGAGGTCAGCGCCCGGCCGGCCCGCCCGGCCCGCAACTCGGCCGCGACCAGGTCGAGATCGGCGGCGACGAAGCTGTTCAGAAAATCCGGCCCGGCCGCTTCCCCGGTCCGGTCCGCCCGCACCTGGACGCTGCGGATCCGCGCCCCGGCCGGCACGAGATCCCCGGTCACCCCGAGGTGGCCGGCGAGCCATGCGGTCAAGGAGGTGAGTGCGGCGACGGTCAACGGGCGGCGGCCCGGCTCCTCTTCGGTGTCGTCCGCGCGGCCTTCGGTGTCGTCCGCGCGGCCTTCGGAGTCGTCCGCGCGGCCTTCGGAGTCGTCCGCGCGGCCTTCGGCGTTCGGTGGGCCGGCCGCCGGCGCGTCGTCGCGGGGCGCCGTACGGCCCTCCGCCACGTCGAAAACCCGCCGTTCGCAGCGCGCGGCCGCCGCCGTAAACCCTTCGAGCCAGCGCGGGTCGGCCGGTCCCGGTGACAGGGTGCGGCCCACCGCCCAGGCGCAGCTCGACACGCTCACCGAGTCGGCCGCGAGGAGGCCGTCCTGATCGACGGTGAAGGCCAGCAGCGCGCTCTCCCCCGCGGACCGGCCGAGGCGTGCACCGCTGTCCCGCGCCCCCTCGGCGTCCTCGGACTCGGACTCGGGGTCGGAGTCCGGGTCGGGGAACACCTCGGCCAGCACCCGCCGTACCCGGTCCACCGCGAACACCCCGCAGTACACGGTGTGCCGCCACACCGAGCGCGGCCCGGCCGCCGGCAGCCCAGCCCCGTCCTCCCACGGCAACGGCCGCCCGGCCCGCACGGCGGACACCCGCTCCCCCGCGCCCACCGCCGGCACCCGCTGCGGACCGAACAGCTCCACCGCCCGCCAGAAGCGGACCACTTCCGCCATCCGGGCCCGCTCCGTACCCCCCTTCCCGCCCATCCCGCGCCGCCCCTCGTCTTGCCGCCTTCCGCCCAGGCTGACCAGCCTAAACGGCTCCCCGCGCGGCGGCGGCCCCAGCCCGGGGCAGCCCCAAGGCCGAGCCCGGGACCGCTGTGGCAGGGTCGGGGGATGCCGTTCGACCACAACGACCACTACCACCGGCTGCTGTCCCGCCATGTGCCGCGCGGCGGCGGCAGCGCGCTGGACGTCGGATGCGGGACCGGCCGGTTCGCGCGGCGGCTCGCCGCGGCCGGGCTGACGGTGGACGCGATCGACCCCTCGCAGGAGGCGATCACGGAGGCGCGGGCCCGGTCAGGTCCCGGCGACGGCGGCCCGCGGTTCGAGCGGGCCGATATCAGGGAGGTCGAACTCCCCACCGCGCGCTACGACCTCATCTCCTGCCTGGCCAGCATCCATCACCTGCCGTTCGGCACGGTGACCGCGCTGCGGGAGGCGCTCGCCCCCGGCGGGGTGCTGCTGATCCTCGGCTGCTACCCGGAGCGGACCCGCCTGGACTGGGCCTGGAGCCTGGCGGCCGTGCCGGTCAACGCGTTGGCCCGGCTGGCCGTTGCCGCGGTGGACGCGGGCCGGCCCCGCCCCCGGGACCGGGTACGGGCGCCCGTGGCGCCGCCGACCATGTCGCTGGACGAGATCCGCGCGGCGGCGGCCGTCCTGCTGCCCGGGGCGCGCGTCCGCAGGCTCCTTTTCTGGCGCTACCTGCTCGTCTTCCGCGCCGGCGGCTGAGCCGACCGCCGGGCCGCCCGGCCACCCCGCCGGACTTCAGTGCCGGGCCGCGCGAGCGGACTTCAGTGCCGGACCGCGCGCCTGGACCGGCGGACGGGGGCGGCGGTGAGCGATGTGCTCAGCGGGCGAGCCCGCTTGGGCGGGGCGAGCGAGCGGGCCAGGGAGCCGAGGCGTTCGAGGAAGATGCCCTCGCGCAGCGCCCACGGGCAGACGGTGAAACGCTCGACGCGCAGCAGGTCCATAACGACGTCGGCGACGACCGCGCCCGCCAGGATCTGGGCGGCGCGGGACTGGGAGACGCCGGGGAGCTGGGCGCGCTCGGCCGGCGTCATGGCGGCGAGCCGCGGGATCCAGCGGACGAGTTCGGCCCGGTCCAGGGTCCGTACCGCGTACGGTCCGGCCTTGGCCGCCGGCGCGCCGGTGAGCCTGGCGAGTTGGGTGAACGTACGGGAGGTCGCGACCCGCAGCTCCGGCAGCGGCTCCTCGGCGAGGGTCGCCACCGAGTCGGCGAGCACCGACCTGACATGGTCCTGGAGGATCCTGAGGTCCTTCTTGCCGTACGGCGGTTGGGCCTGGGCCAGCAGCCGCCGGGTGAGATGGCCCGCGCCCAGCGGCAGCGACACCGCGAAGGCCGGCTCGACACCGCGGCCGCAGGCGATCTCCAGCGTGCCGCCGCCGAGGTCGGCCAGCAGCATCGGCCCGGCCGACCAGCCGAACCAGGAGCGGGCGGCCAGAAACGTCAGCCGGGCCTCCTCCTCGCCGGTCATGGTGGCGAGTTCGACGCCGCACGCGGCGCTCACCGCCCGCAGCACGTCGTCGCGGTTGGCGGCGTCCCGTACCGAGGAGGTGGCGAAGGTGTAAAGGGTGTCCACCCGGTTCTCCCGAGCGGCGGCCACCGCCCGGGTCACCGCCCCGACCAGGCGGCGGATCGCCTCCGCCCCGATCACCCCGGCCCCATCGGTGCCTTCGGCGAGCCGCACGGGCTGCTTCACCGTGGCCACCGGCTGCGGCGGCAGACCGGGCTCCAGATCGGCGATCCGCAACTGCGCCGACTGCGAACCGATGTCGAGAACTCCTACCCGCATGGACACCGGCTCCCCCCAAACAAGCAGATCAGACCCACATCACCTAGGGCACCTTCGCATTACCAGAAAATACGAGCATACGTGCTGAGCTTGTGAACGCCATGGGGTGATGCCGGACAACCACCCATTCAGGCGCCAACCATGCCCCGTCCCTTCGCCGCCACCTCCCCGCCCACCCCGAACACCAACGCCACCGCCAATGCGCACAAAGCCCCCGCAAACCCGCCCGCCCGGCGCTACTGTGCGGCACACCGCGCCCGGGGGAACGCGGGCACGGACACAGAGCAAGCGTGGGTGGGGGCGGACGTATGCGGGACATGGTCAAAGGGATGAATGTCGGACTGGCCGAGCTGAGCGAGGACGCGGGCGCGGTGATCGCCGGCCTCGGCTGGAGCAGCGCCAGCGGCGACGGGGACGCCGACGTGTCGGTGCTGCTCCTCGACGGCGACGGCAAGGTCAGCGGCGAGGACGACTTCTACTTCTACAACCACCCCTCCGCGGCCGACGGCAGCGTCCAGCTCCTCGGCAAAGCGCCCACGGCCAACGGCAGCGAGGACCGGATCAGCCTTGATCTGGCCGCGATGCCGGCGAGGGTCGAGCGGATCGTCCTCGCGGCCAGCCGCTACGGCGGCGCCGGCTTCGGCGACCTCGACGATCTGCGGCTCACCCTCGCCGACCGCGGCGGCCAGGCGCTGCTCGGCTTCTCCGTCGACGACGCGGGCGCGATGCGCGCGGTCATCTTCGGCGAGCTGTACCGGCGCGCGGGCGGCTGGAAGTTCCGCGCGGTCGGCCAGGGTTACGACTCCGGTCTCGCCGGGCTCGCCACCGACTTCGGCATCGACGTGGACGACGACGGCGAGACGGCCACGGAGCCGGGCCCGCTGACCGAGGCGGCGCCGCCGCCGGAGCCCGTCGCACCCGGCCCCCTCCCCGGGAAGGTCCTCGTCCCCATCCCCGAGGCGCCGGCGGCCCGCCGACCGGAACCGGCCACCCCGCGACGCCCCCGCACCGCCCGCAAAAAAGTCACCCTGCCGGCCGTCGCCCGCACCTCGCTCGCCGAGAACGCCTCCTGGCGGTCGGCCCGCCTCTTCCCCGCCGGGTCGCTGAAGAGCGATCACGAGCGGGAGACCCGGGCCACGTCAGTGCTGCTGGCCGTGATGGCCCAGGTCCCGGAGCTCGGCCGGCGGCTGACCGCCGGGTTCGGCGCGCCGGCCGGGCGGATGGAGACCTTCACCGAGGTCTCGCTGCCGCACGGGGACACCCCGCGGCGGCCGGACGGACTGCTGCGGGTGGAGCGGGCCGGCAAGCTGTGGACCGCGCTGGTCGAGACGAAGACCAACGGCAACCCGCTGCGGCCCGCCCAGGTGCAGGACTACGTGGACATCGCCGCCCGCCGCGGCTACGAGGCGGTGATCACCCTCTCCAACGACGTCGCCCTGGACGGCAGTCCGCTGGTGAACGTACGGATCGACGGGCGCCGCAAGCACAAGGTCGCGCTGTGGCACCTGTCCTGGGCCGAGGTCGCCCACCAGGCGCAGTTGCTGATCCGGCACGAAGGCGTCGGCAACGCGGCGCACGCCTGGCTCCTCCACGAGCTGCTGCTCTACCTCCAGCACGACAACTCCGGTTGCCACGGCTTCCAGAACATGGGACCCGCCTGGGTGCCGGTCCGCAACGGCATCGACACCGAGACCCTGTGCGAGGGCGACCCGAGGGCCGTCGAAGTGGTCGAGAGCTGGGAGCGGCTGATCCGCCAGGTCTGTCTCCGGCTCGGCGGCGAACTCGGCCAGAAGGTGCTGCCGGTGCAGAAGGCGCGGCGCGGCAGCGACCCGCACTCGCGCCGGGTCGCGCTCGCCGACCGGCTGTGCCGTGAGGGGCTGCTGCACGCCGAGGTGAAGATCCAGGACACCCCCGGTGTGCTCGCCCTCGGCGCCGATCTGCGCACGGGCAAGCTGCGGACGTCCATCGAGATCCCGGCGCCCGACCAGGGCCAGCCGCTGACCTGGGTGAAGCGGCTGGTGCGGCAACTCGCCGACGCGCCCGCCGACCTGCATGTGGAGACGCTGGTGGAAGGTCCCGGCGGCGGCCCGCGCGGCACCCTGGAGAAGCTGCGGCCCGAGCCGGCTGATCTGCTGCCCAAGCCGCCCGCCGTCATCACCGGTTTCCGGCTGTCCCTCTTCAAGGGGATGGGCAGCACCCGGGGAAACGCCGAGTCGGGCTTCATCCGCAGTGTGGACGAGGCGGTGGACCGTTTCCACGCGTCCGTCGTCGTAGCGCTCTGACCGAGGCCGCTCTGGCGGAAGCCGACCCGACCGAAGCCGCCCCGACCGGAGCCGTCCGCCGGATCTCCGGTCAGGACTGGGGCGTTGAGGGGAGGCGGATGCGGAAGGTGGCGCCTTGGGCGGGGGTCGTGTCGAGTTCTACGTAGCCGGCGTGGGCGGCGATCAGGGCGGCGGCTATGGAGAGGCCGAGGCCGGCGCCGCCGCCCTGGTGGCGGCTGCGGGAGGCGTCGACGCGGTAGAAGCGTTCGAAGACGCGGGCGGCCTGGTCGGGGGTGAGGCCGGGGCCCGCGTCGGAGACCTCGAGGATGCCGTGGCCGGCCGCGGTGCCGACGCCGATCCGGACCGGGGTGCCGGGCGGGGTGTGGGCGACGGCGTTGCCGACAAGGTTGGCGACGACCTGCCGCAGCCGGGCCTCGTCGCCGAGGACCGGGGCGGGGCCCGGCGGGGTGCCGGGGCCGCCGGGGCCGGTCAGCGAGACCGCGCGGGACGGGTCGAGCGCTGTGGTGTCGTGCAAGGCGTCGACCGCGAGGGTGCGCAGGTCCATCGGGGCGAGCTGGAGCGGCCGCTGTTCGTCCATCCGGACCAGGGTCAGCAGGTCCTCGACCAGGCCGCCGAGGCGGACGGCCTCGCTCTCGATCCTGGCCATGGTGCGTTTGACGTCCGCCTCGTCCGGGAGGGCGCCCATCCGGTAGAGCTCGGCGAAGCCGCGGATGCCGGCCAGCGGCGTGCGCAGCTCATGGCTGGCGTCGGCGACGAACCGCCGCATCTGCTCCTCGGAGGCTGCGCGGGCCGCGAACGCGGACTCGATCTGAGCGAGCATGCCGTTGAGCGCGGCGGAGAGCCGGCCGGTCTCGGTCCGCGGTGACGCGGCCGGCATCCGGTGCGAGAGCGGGCGGCCGGCCGCGATCTCGGCGGCGGTCGCCTCGATCTGCCGCAGCGGCCGCAGCCCGGCCCGGATCGCGAACCAGGCCGCCACGCCGAGCAGCGCGGCCACCACCGCGCCGATTAGCAGAAAGCCGGTGCTGAGCCGGCTCGTGGTGGACGACACGTCGTCGAGCGAGGCGGCGACCACCACCCCGGCGGGCGGTGCGGAGACCGTGCCGCTGCCACCGGTCACCGCGCCCGAAGCGCCCGAAGCGGCGCCGACGGGCGCCTTCACCGGCACGATCAGCACCCGCCACCGGCCGCCGCCATGGTCGCTGGAGACGTCGAACGGCTGGTCCAGGTGGGCCCGGAGGCTGCTCGCGTCCATGGTCGGCCACAGCGGGCGCGGGTCGCCGGCCGCCACCGGCAGCCGGAACTGATCGGAGACCGCGCCGTCGGCCGCCGCGACGGCCACCACGAACTGACTGGGCAGCCACGGCCGCGCCCCGCCCCGGCCCGCCCCCGGCTGGACATAGCGCGGCGCCGGGATGCCCTCGGTGCCGAGCCGCCCGGCGAGCGGGCGGCCGTACCGCTGGAGTTGCTGGTCCACCCGCTGGACCAGCCGGCCGCGCACCGAGCCGAGCACCACGGTGTCGCTCACCGCGAGCCCGAGCAGCACCAGGACGAGAGAGAGCAGCACCAGCCGGGAGCGCAGGGATATCGCGGAGGGCTCCAGCCGGCGGCGCGACAGCGGCGCCCGGAGCCGGGAGAAGGGGGACACCTTCACGGGCCCCGGCGGCCGCGACGGCACCGGCGGCACGGGCGGTACGTTCCCGGGCGCCCCCGACGGCACGGGCGGCCGCGACGGCCCCGAAGGCCCCGGCGGCACCTGCCTGGACACGGACATGACCGCCTCAGCCCTGCGCCACCGGAGCGGGCCGGCGCAGCACGTAGCCGATCCCCCGCACCGTATGGATCAGCTTCTGCGCCCCGTCCGCGCCCGAGTCGACCTTGCGCCGCACATACGAGATGTACGACTCGACGATGCTGAGGTCGCCGCCGAAGTCGTACGCCCACACGTGGTCCAGGATCTGCGGCTTGGAGACGACCCGGTCGGTGTTGGCCATCAGGTACGCGAGCAGCTTGAACTCGGTCGGGGAGAGCGAGATGGGGCGCCCGGCGCGGGTCACCTGGTGGCCGACCGGGTCGAGTACGAGGTCGCCGGCCATCAGCCGCCCGTCGTCGGTGGGGCCGCCGGTACGGCGCAGGATCGCCCGGATGCGGGCGATCAGCTCCTCCAGGCTGAACGGCTTGGTCACGTAGTCGTCGCCGCCCGCGGTGAGCCCGCTGATCTTGTCCTCCACACCGTCCTTGGCGGTCAGGAACAGCACCGGCAGCCGGTCGGGGACGCCGGCCGCGGTGCGGGCGTGCGGGCCCGACTCCTCGCGCAGCCGCTGGACGACCGCGAAACCCGACATGTCGGGCAGCATCACATCGAGGACCACCAGATCGGGCCGCTCCCGGGCGACGGCGGCCAGCGCGTCGGCCCCGCTGGCGGCGGAGACCACCTTGAAGCCGACGAAGCGCAGGGAGGCGGAGAGCAGTTCCCGGATGTTGGGTTCGTCGTCCACGACGAGCAGGCTGGCCTCGGGTGCGGTGTCCATGGATCAACCTCCTTGGGGCCGTGCCGTCATACCGGAGCGGGGGCCGGGTGGTGCGGGCGCGGGGGGGTGATGTGGCGGAACCGGGTCGGATCACGTCAGATCGGAGCACGTCACGGTCAGATCACGTCAGGGTCAGATCAGGTCGGCGAAGGTCAGGTCGGGTCGTCCGGTGACCGGTCCGGCCGACGGGATCGCGGGCCCGTAACGCCGGACGGGGCGTACGGCGCCGCGCCGAAATGTCGGCCGCTGCACCGTACGCCCTGGAAGGTAAGCGCGGAATCAGTTCCCGCCGCCGCTTCCGCCGGCCGCGCCCGTACCGCCGCCCCGGCCGCCGAAACCGCCGAACCCGGCGAAGCCGCCGGTGCCGCCCTGGGTGACGGTGGTCGCCGCGATGTCGCCGTTGGACCCGGCGGTGCCCCGGACCGTCACCGTCTGGCCGGCCTTGAGGTCGGAGACCTTGCCGTCCTTGGTCTCGCTCACCTTGGTGGAGCCGCCGGTGGTGACCTTGACGATGTCCCCCTGGGCGTCGGTGACGTAGAGCGTGCTGCCGTCGACCAGCTTGACGGTGCCGAAGGTCACACCGCCGCCCGCGCCCGTACCCGTGCCGGTTCCGCTGCCCGTACCCGTACCCGTACCGCCGCCGAAGCCGCCGAACGTCCGGCCGCCCGCTCCGGTGCCGCCACCGCCTCGCGCGCCCGCGGCCGCCGCGAACGGGTTGGCCCGGCCGCCGCCCGGCAGGTTCTGGAGGTGGTTCTTCTCCACCAGCGCGCCGCCCGCGAAAGCGCCCGCGGCGACGACGCACGCGGATAGCACCAGCGTCAGCCACGGCAGCTTGCGCCGCGGCGGCGCCGCCAGCTCCGCCGAGATGTCCCGGGCGTCCGGCGGCTGCGCCAGCACGTCCTCCGGGCGCTCGGCGGGCGGACCGCCCGGGCCCGTCATGACCTCGCCCCGGCCCAGGATCTCCAGGCCGCCGCCGTTCTCCTCCTCCGGGACCATCGGCAGCAGCTCCGTCGGGGCCTCACCGGTGTCCGCCTTGATCAGCTCACCACCACCACGGCGTCGCGCCATCTCCGCTGCTCCCTTGCTCCCTCGTCCGTACTCCGGGTCCGCCGGCCGCGCTGTGCGCGCGGTTCGCGCCGATCTCGTCCCGCCGGTCCGCTCACTCATGCCGCAGCGCCTCGATCGGCCGCAGGCTCGCCGCCCGGTTGGCCGGGTAGCTGCCGAAGAAGAGTCCGATGGCCACCGCGATCACGAACGCGCCCACCACCGATTCCGGAATGACCACCGGCTTGATGCCGACGATGGTGAAGCGCGAGCCGATCAGCCCGGCCACCACCCCCAGACCGCCGCCGACCAGTGACAGCAGCGTCGACTCGGCGAGGAACTGGCCGAGGATCACGCCCTTGGGCGCCCCGATCGCCTTGCGGATACCGATCTCGCGGGTCCGCTCGGTCACCGTCACCAGCATGATGTTGGTGATGCCGATCCCGCCGACCAGCAGCGAGATCGCGGCGACCGCGCCCAGCAGCACGGTGAAGGTCTTGTTGGTGTCGGCCTGCGTGCTCAGCAGCGACGCCTGGCTGCTGACCCGGAAGTCCAGCGCGTTGGCGTCCCTGATGCCGTGCGTGCCCATCAGCACGGTGGTGATCTCGTTCTGCGCCGGTGTGGTGGCGTCCGCCGACTTGGCCTCGACCAGGATCTGGCTGACCGGGCCGAAGCCGGTGAACGCGTTCTGCACCGTAGGCAGCGGCGCGATCACCGTGTCGTCCGGGTCCTGGAAGCCGGTGCCGCCCTTGGTCTCCAGCTCGCCCACCACGGTGAAGGGGGTGCCGCCGATGACGATCTTCTTGCCGACCGGGCTGGCCGTACCGAAGAGGTCGGTCGCGGTGGTCGAGCCGATCACCGCGACCTTGCGGGAGTTGAGCACGTCGTCGGCGCTGAAGTAGTCGCCCTTGCCCTGGGCGACCTTGCTGTTGGACGCCTTGAAGTAGGCCGGGTAGGTGCCGACGACCTGGCCGACGGTGTGCGAGGTGCCGTCGTAGAGCGCGGTCTGCGAGGTGGTGACCTCGGGCGCGACCGAGTCGACGTCGGGGGCGTCCGCGGGGTTCGCCAGCGCCCGGGCGTCGTCCACGGTCAGCGGCTTGGTGCTGGTCGCCCCGCCGCCGGAGCGGCCGCCGGCGCCACCGCCGAAGCCGCCGGACGAGCCACCGGAGGAGACGGTGAGCGAGTTGGTGCCCAGCTTCTCGATGGAGTCCTTGACCGACTGCGAGGAGCCGTTGCCGACCGCCAGCAGGATGATCACCGCGGCGACACCGATCAGCACGCCGAGCATGGTCAGCCCGGAGCGGACCTTGTTGGCGGCGAGCCCGCCGACGGCGAACCGCAGCGTCTCGAACGGGTTCACCGGACACCCCCGGTGAGCGCCCGCGGGTGGTCGGCGGCGAAGCCGGCCGGGTCGCGCAGCGCCGGCGGCGGCCCGTCGGCCGGCCCCTGCCGTACGTCCGAGACCACCTGTCCGTCCACCAGCCGGATCACCCGCTTGGCGTGCCGGGCCACTTCGTCCTCGTGGGTGATCAGGACGACGGTACGGCCGGAGGCGTTGAGCCGGTCGATGATGCCGAGGACGTCCTCGGTGCTGTGGCTGTCGAGGTTGCCGGTGGGCTCGTCGGCGAGCAGCATCGCCGGGGCGGTGACCAGGGCACGGGCCACGGCGACGCGCTGCTGCTGGCCGCCGGAGAGTTCGTTGGGCCGGTGGTCGACCCGGTCGGCGAGGCCCACCAGGGAGAGCGCGGCCAGCGCCCGGCGGCGCCGCTCGGCGGTCTTCACCCCGGCGTAGGCGAGGGGCAGTTCGACCTGGGCGAGCGCGGGGGTGCGCGGCACCAGGTTGAAGGACTGGAAGACGAAGCCGATCTTGCGGTTGCGGACCAGCGACAACTGGTGCTCGTCCAGACCCCCGACGTCAATGCCGTCCAGCAGGTAGCGGCCCGAGGTCGGCACGTCGAGGCAGCCGAGGATGTTCATCAGGGTGGACTTGCCGGAGCCCGAGCTGCCCATGACGGCCACCAGGTCGCCCTGCTGGACGACCAGGTCGACGCCGGGGGACGTACCGGTGCGCGGGTCGGGCGGGCCGCCGAGAGCGCGGACGGCCGCGTCACCGTGGCCGTACGTCTTCAGCAGCGCGCGGACCTCGATGACGGGGGCCGGGCCCCAGAGGCTGTCGCCGTCCGGCACCTCCCGGGCGGTGGCCTCTCCCTTGGAGGCGTCCCTGTCGTCGGCGTCCGCCGGCCGGCGGTGCAGGCCGGTACGGGCCCGGCCCAGCCGCTCGGCCAGCGTCTGTTTTCCCCTCACTGGCGGCCTCATTGGCGGGCACCTCCGCCGCCGAAGCCGCCGGTACGGGCGCCGCCGCCGAAGCCACCGCCGAACCCGCCGGTACGGCCGCCGCCGAAGCCGCCGGAGAACGCGCCGCTCGGGAAGCCGCCGTTGCCCGACGTGGCGACCTGCGGGATCTGCACCTGCTGGCCCTGGCTGAGGCCGCTGGTGATCTGGTCGGCGCTGTCGCCCTCGACGCCGACGGTGACATTGGTGCGGGTGGCGGAGCCGTCGGGGTTGACCACCAGGACCGTACGGTTGGCGCCGGTGCCGGAGACGGCGGCGGTCGGCACGCTGAGCGCGTTGTCCGCCTGGCCGGTGGTGACCTGGATGCTGGCGCTCAGGCCGGTCCGCAGGTTGGCGGTGTCGCTGGTGATGGCGAGGGTGGCCGCGTACTGCACGGCGCTGCCGGTGGACGCGCCGCCGCCGGAGCCGGAACCGCTGGAGACCGGCAGCGAACTGATCGACAGCACCTTGGCGTCGAGTACGGTGCCGGGCTCGGCGTTCAGGGTGACGGTGGCGGTCTGGCCGGCCTTGATCTTGAGCGAGTCGGCCTCCGAGAAGTCGGCCTTCACCTGCATGCCGGCGGGGTTGGTCAGGACGATGAAGCCGGTGGTGGTGGTGGACGAGGTGGTGCTTGAGCCGCCGGAGCCGCCGGAACCGCTGGAGCCGGCCGCCGAGCCGGAGCCCGAACCGCCGCCCGCGCTTGAGCCGTTGCCGCCCGTCCCGGAGACCGTGTCGCCGGTGGCGCCGGCCACCGAGGCGACCGTGCCGGCCACCGGGGCCTTCAGCACACAGCCGTCCACCGCCCGCTGGGCCGCGTCCACCGCGTTCTGCGCCTGGCTCAACTGAGCCTCGGCCTGCGCGAGTTGGGCCGGGTCGACGGTGGGGGTCGGCGCGGGGGTCGGGTCCGCGGCGCCGCGGCCACTGCCGCCGGACGAGCCGGAACCGCCGGTGGACACGGGCAGTTCGCCGGCCTCCACCTTCGTGAGGTTCGCCTGGGCCGCGGTCAGCGAGGCCTGGTCCTCTTGCAGCGTCTCGTCCGCCGCGGTCGGATCGACCTTCGCCAGTACCTGGCCCTTCTTCACCTTGTCGCCCGGCTTGACGTCCACCGCGCTGAGCGTGCCGCCGGTGGTGAAGTTCACCCCGGCGTCGCTGGGGGAGGCGAGGGAGCCGGAGCCGGAGACGGTGGAGAGCACGGTGGCCCGGGTGACGGTCGCCACGCGGGCGGTGCCGCTGCCGGCGGAGCTCCCGCTGCCGTCGCTGTGCACCGCCGCGTAGGCACCGCCGGCGCCCGCGAGGACCACCACGCCGAGCACCGAGTTGATCAGGACGGCCCTGCGCCGTCGTGGGAGCACCTTCATGCCCCGCATCTTGGTCGCCATGGCCTTTGAAGCCCTGGGAGAACCCTGGGAGTTCGCTGGGAACGGCGGCTTCGCGGAGGGCGCTGCGCAGGGTGACGAATCGGGGCCTTACCGGCATAACGGGCCGGAAGCCGGGGTTCCGGGGGCGGGTGGGGCGGGATGTTCCCCGGGAACTCACAGCTCGATCCCGGACAGTCCCCACGTGCGTGGGGTTCATTGTGGTCCGTCGCCTGTGTGCACCCGTGTCCCGCGCGTGCGCATGGGCGACGCGACGCGGACGGTTCGGCCCGGTCGGCCCTGGCGGCGCCGCTCGCCGAACGCCGCGGAGCTTTTCCGTGCCGAGACTGGGATTCACCGAGGGGACCTGCGGACATGACCTGGAAGACCGGCAAGGCCGGCAAGGCTCGAAGCGCGGTACGGGCCGGCGTGTCCGTGACGGTGCTCGCCGCGTCGGGAGCGCTGCTGCTGACCGCGTGCTCGTCGTCGTCCGGCTCCAGCGCGGACGCGGCGAAGCCGTCGGGGTCGGCGTCGGCACGCGCCGCGAGCCCTTCCGGGGCGGCGGGCGGGGCGAACAACGCGGCGGCGATGGACAAGTACCGGCAGTGCCTGTCGCAGCACGGGGTCAACCTGCCGACGTTCAACCGGCCCTCGGGCGGGGCGCGGCCTTCCGGCCGGCCGTCGGGCGGGGCGGGGCGCGGGGGTTACGGGGGTTACGGCGGCGGCTTCGGGGGTGGTGGGGGCGGCGGGTTCCCCGGCTTCGGCGGGGCGTCGCCCGACGCGGCCACGCAGAAGGCGCTCACCGCGTGCGCGTCGCTGCGGCCGCAGTTCGGTGGGCGGGGCGGGGCCGGCGGTGGCGCCGGCGGGGCCGACAGCAGCGCGTTCCAGGCGTTCACCAGTTGCCTGAAGGACCACGGCGTCGTCCTCCCCACGCCCAGCACCACCAACCGCCCCGGCGCAGGCGGCGGCTTCGGCGCTTTCCGCGGCCTCAACACCAGCGACCCCAAAACCGCCAAGGCCTACACCACCTGCAAGCCCCTCCTCCCCCAACGCCCGCCCGGCGCATCCTCCGCAAGCCCCTCTGCATAGCCCTGCCACCGGCCGGCGACGACCCGCGGCAGCATCGTGGCTGAGCGCGCCGTTCCTCGCGCCCCTACAGGCCACGGGCCCCTCCCCCCGAAGCAAGGGCGCCGCCGAAGGGGCGCGAGGAACGGCGCGAGCAACCCACCACCGGCCCGCGGCCCGGCAACGACCCCAACAACCCCACCCGCCCGGTGACAACCCGCAGCAGCACCGTGGCTGAGCGCGCAGTCCCTCGCGCCCCTTTTGGGCCACGACACCTCCCCCCGAGACGAGGGCGCCCCCGGTGGAACCGGGCCCGGCCCGGGGACGTGGGTGCTGGTGTAAGAAGAGATGTGACTTCGGGGGATGTCGACATGAGCGAGCCTTGGGGTTTGAGCGGGCCCGAGTTCCTGGGGGTCTACGCCGCAGCCCTCCTCGTCGCGTCATCGGCGGCGCTGGTGGTGCGGGCCGCGCTGCGGGCGGGGCCGAGGAAAAGCGGGCCCGCAGGGCCACCGACCGTGGACGTATACACGCTCGCCCTGCTCAGAGGCGGCACCGCCCGAGTCATCGACACAGCCGTACACGCCCTGGTCGACGCCGACCGCCTGCGGGCCGCACGCGACCACACCATCACACCGTGCGGACACCGCACCCCCGACGAACCCGTCCAACGCGCCGTCCTCACCGCCGTACAAAAAGTACGCAGCACCAACCTCCGCGGCGTGCGCCGCCTGGCCGGCGCCACCGACGCCGTGCGCGACGTCACCGACACGGCCGTAGCCCGCGGCCTGCTGCTCAGCCGGTCCCGGCTGCGCGCCGTCCGCGCCACCACCCTGCTGCCCGCCGCCGTCTTCGGCCTCGGCATCGCCCGGCTCGTCAACGGCATCCGCCTGCACCGACCGGTGGGCCTGCTGGTCCTGCTGCTGCTCGCCACCGCGGTCCTGCTGCTGGTCATGGCGATCCGCCCACCCCGCCTCACCCTGCCGGGAGCCCGAGCCAGGGACCGCGCCGAGACCCGCTCCAAGGAGACCCTTCGCGCCTACGCCTTCTACGGGACGACCGGAGCCACCGTCCCGGTGACCGTACTGAGCGTCGCCGCGCTGGGCGCCGCCGGCATCGAGGATCCGGTGCTGCGGTCGGCGGTCTACGGTTCCGTCGCGTCGTCGGGGTCCGGCGGGGGCGGCTCCTCGTGCGGCGGCGGCTCGGGCTGCGGCGGTGGCGGCTGCGGAGGAGGGTGCGGCGGTGGCTGCGGCGGCTGAGAAACCCCCGGTGCCCGCCGACCTCGGCTTCGGCATCGGCTGGCGGCCGGAGATCGACCTGACGGTGGAGCGGCTGCCGGGCGTCGACTTCGTCGAGGTGGTGGCCGAGAACGTGGATCCGGCGCGGCTGCCGGAGTCGCTGATCGCGCTGCGGAAGCGGGGCACCGAGGTCGTACCGCACGGGGTCTCGCTCTCGCTCGGCGGGGCCGCCCGGCCGGAAGCGCCGAGGCTCGCCCGACTCGCCGCCTGCGCCGAGGCGTTGGGCGCGCCGCTGGTGAGCGAGCATGTGGCGTTCACCCGGGCGGGCGGCCTGGACGCCGGGCATCTGCTGCCGGTGCCGCGGACCCGCGCCGCACTCGGCGTGGTCGCCGAGAACGTACGCATCGCGCAGGCCGAACTGCCCGTGCCGCTGGCCCTGGAGAACATCGCCCCGCTGCTCGCCTGGCCGGAGGAGGAGTTGACGGAGGGCGAGTTCCTGGCCGAACTGGTCGAGCGCACCGGGGTGTCGCTGCTGCTGGACGTCGCCAATCTGCACACCGCCCGCGTCAACCTCGGCATCGATCCGCTGGCCGTGCTCGACCGGCTGCCGCTGGAACGGCTCGCCTACGTCCATGTGGCCGGCGGCACCGAGCGGGACGGTGTGTGGCACGACACGCACACCCACCCGGTGACCGCGCCCGTCCTCGCCCTGCTCACCGAACTCGCCGGGCGCACCACTCTCCCCGGTGTCCTGCTGGAACGCGACGGCGACTATCCGCCGACCGCCGAACTCACCGCCGAACTCGCCTCGATCCGGGCGGCGGTGGCCGTAGGAGCCGCCCAAAACCGGGTCGGCGCGACCCGGGTCGGCGCAACCCGGGTCGCGGTCGAAGGGCCGTGCCGGTGACCGGGGTCGACCCCCGCGAGGCCCTCGCCGCGTCCCAAGAGGCGCTGCTCGCCGCCCTGGTGGGCGACGGCGGGATCCCGCCGGGCTTCGACGCCGACCGACTGCGGATCCAGTCGCTGGCCCTGCTCATGAAACGGTCGCGCACCGCCGCCGCCCATCACCCCTGGCTCCGCCTGGCGTTGGGCGACACCTACGTCCCGGCGTTCGTGGAATTCGCCCGCGCGCACCCCAGAACCCCGGGCACCCGGGGACACGACGACGCGACGGCCTTCGAACAGCACCTGCGCGCCCGCGGCGAACTCCCGGCGCGCCCGCGCGAACCGCTGCTCGGCCGGCTTCGCCGCGGCCACCCGACGAACTGACGGTACGTCAGTCATGACCGCCGCCGGCCCGGAGCGAGCCCGGCGGCTCCCCGACGCCCCGGCCGGGAAGCCGCCCACCAAGGAGCCGCCGGAGAGCCACCAGAGAGCCACCGGGAAGCAGCCGAAAAGCCGCCGGGAAGCTCGTAGGAAAGCCGTAGCAGAGCTGCCAGACCCGTGGATCAGACCAGGCTCACCCGATACACCTGCTGCGTCCCATCCCGCTGCGTCCTGGTCGCCGCACGGTCGCTGGTGAAGACGACGACGCCCCGGTGCAGCGCGGGCCAGGTGTTGTTGCCCCGGGTGGTCACCTGCCGGACGGCGGACCAGCCGGCCCCGGCGTCGAGCGTCGCGGTGAGGATCTTCCAACGCCAGTCCGCCGCGCGGGAGTCGTACCAGACCGCCCGTACCGTACCGTCGGGGTCCGCCGCGAGCCTGGCCCGCTGGCTCATCGCGTCGGGCGCGAGCGCGACCTGCTCGAACGCCGCCCAGGTGGCGCCGCCGTCGGTCGAACGGCTCGCCCGGAGCTGGAGGTTGACGCCCGAGCTCTGGAGCGCGCCGCTCTCCCAGATCGCCACGAGGGTGCCGTCGGCGCCGAAGGCCAGCCCGGGATGCCGGTCGGCGCGATCGGTCACCCGGCTGACCTGGACCGGAAGGCCCCAGCTCTTACCCGGTGTCTTGCGGACCGCGGCGAGGATCTGCCAGTTGTCGGGGTCGGTGCCCCCACTGGCCGGCTGACCCGCGGGCGGGGTGTGGCCGGTCCACAGCGGGTCCGGGTCGTAGCGGTCGTCCTGCCAACTCACCACGGCGTGCTTGTCCGGGCCGACGGCCACCACGGGGAAGAGCGAGGCCGGGCAGCGGGGCGAGCGGGCGTCGGTGGCCACTCCGGCGCTGACCGTCTTGCCGGCCGCGGAAAGGTTCACCGCGGCCTTGTCGATCCCGATGATCCGCGCGTAGACGTCGAACGCGCCATCGCTGTTGTCCGACCAGGCGACCAGCGGGTGCGCGTCGTCGATCAGCGCGAGCGCCGGGTTGATCGCCCGGCCCTTGCCCTTGCTCACCTTGCTCGGCGCCTTGAAGGACTGCCCGCCGTTGGTGCTGTGCGCGAGCAGGATCACCGGCTGGTGCGGCTGCTCCTTGCCGAGTTCGTCCTGCCACACCACCCATACGTCGTGGCCTGCGGCGGCGATCCGCGGGAAGCGCGCGGTGGCCGAACGCCCGGACAGCGTCAGGGACTTGCCTGCCCTGCCCTTGGCGTCGAGCCGCCGGTAGACCACCTTGGTGGCCTGCTTCTCGTGCACTTCGGCCACCACGTGCGTGAACTTGCCGACGACCGCCACATCGGCGAAGCCGGTGAAGCCGCCCTGGTCGCCGGTGACCAGGACCGCCGGATCGGCGCTGGTGTCGGCGGCCGGCAGCGCGATCTCGGGCCGGGGCTCCGCGAGCGCGCCGACCGAGAGGAAGATCGGCGAGGTCGCGCCGCGCAGTTGGTCGGGCAGGGTGGGGTCGGCCTCGGAGCCGGCGGCGCTGCCGGGGGAGCGCGCCTCGACGCGGTACCAGGTGTGGTCCGCGCCCTTGAGCACCAGCGGCAGTTCGTACGTCTCGTCGGACTTCTGCGGGGTGAAGGTCGCGACCGGGCCCGCCGAGCGGCCGGGCGCCGCGTAGACATGGACGGTCATCCCCTTGGCCGCCTTGACCCGGACCCGCAGCGTCGCCTTCTTGGGCAGCTTGCGGTCGGCCACCAGCACCTCGTCGCCGCCCATCGCCTCGAACACCCCGTCACCGTCGGCGTCGGCCGCGACGGTGAGGAAGGGGCCGGTGATGTTCTGCGACACCGTGGTCCGGCCGCCGCGGAAGCCGTCGAGGATGCCGCGGACCGAGCGCGCGGCGGTGAAGACGTGGGTGGTCGGCTCACCGGGGCTGTCGATGTCCCACAGCTCGCGGAAGTGGCAGTCGCTGGCGGCGGACACGCCGAAGCGGAAGCCGGCGTTCCAGCGGTTCTCGGCGTAGTCGACCTCGGCGTCCGGGTCGCTGGCCACGTTCAGCACCTCGACCAGATCGGCGCCCTGGACACTGGCGTTGTCGTTGACCCCGGCGGCCGGGGTGTACTCGCCGTCGTCGGGGTGGGCCTGCGACCACACCGCGTCCTGGGCGTGCGCGTCCCAGACGGACTGCTGCACATGGCGGAAGCTCGCGGAGCCGGGCGGGTTGGCGCCGTCCACGATGACGTCCACATTGCCGAGCACGATGGCGTGCGGGGAGCCGTTGGCCTCCTCGCCGGGGAGCAGCAGCAGCTTCGAGGACTTCCACTGCGGGTCCCACACCTGGTCGTACGTGCGGTGGTCGGTGAGCGGCATGAAGTCGAGACCGACCTTCTCGCCCTGCCCGATCTGGTCGCCGACCGGGAGGTTGCCCGGCAGGGTCTGCTTCGAGGTCTGCCGGGGGCCGCTGCCGTCCGACGAGTGGTCGTCGTGGACGTGGGTGTCGCCGGCCAGCCACTGGCCCTTGGGCGCTTTCACCTTGGCGGCGGCCTTGGTGGTGGCCGTGGTGGTGCCGACGGTGCTGGTGGCCGGGGCGCCCGTGTCCGCGCCTGCCCCCGTGCGCCCGGCTCCGGTCGCCGCTTCCGCGCTCCCCGCGCCGATACCGGCCACCGCGACCGCCGCGCCCGCCGCGACCACGAATCTGCGGCGGCTCAGCTCGGCCGGCTCGACCGGTTCGGCCGCTGTCTCCGAACCGCTGGGTTCCCTCGGTGTTTCCATCTCGCGCGCGCCTTTCGTCCACCGCTCCCCTGCGGAGCGGTGTGCATCTTTAGTGACGCTAAGAAAACTCATATGCCGCGAAATGAACCCGCCCCGAAGCGTTCGTGCCGATCACCGGAACATCGCGAGCGGCGAAGTGTCCGGATCGCGCCCCCACGGGCCCGGCGACGTGAACACGCGGTGTACGCGGCACAACTTTCCGGTACGGACGCGGGTCTATCCATCGATCCCGATAGATGACACAGCGTCAGAAGGCGGTCCGATGAAGACGATGCGGCGGGTGGCGGCGCTGATCACGGCCGCGCTGCTGGTGTTCTGCGGCGAACTGGCCGGCGGTATCGGCACGGCGCGGGCCGCCGACCCGGGGCTGTCGATCTCGATCGCCGGGACGTACTACATCCCGACGGCGGCCAGTCCGCCGGACCGGGCCGACTCCTTCATCTTCACCGATCACAACGCCGACGGATCGACGCCGGCCGAGAGCGACGTCACGATCGACGCCTCGGCGTTCGCCGGCAAGGTCGGCCTCTCCGACGTGGAGTACGGCTGCGGGCACACCGGGCTCGTCTCCACCTGCGTGCTCGACGCCTCGCACACGTACGTCGAGCCCTTCACCATCCAGGCCCTCGACGAGAGTTCGATCGGTTTCGCGGCGGACATCGTACTGACGCTGAGCGCCCCCGGCGCCGCGCCGGCCACCGCCCGCGTCCACGCCGTCATCGGTCTGCCCGACCTCCAGGCGCCGGAACTGCCCGCCCGTACGGACGTGGCGCCGGGCACCCTGATCTCCCAGCAGCCGGTGATCGCCAACACCGGCCAGGTCGCCGCCACCACGAGCTTCAGCTTGATGTTCACCACCTCGGACACCCAGACCAACCGCGAACAGCCGGGCTTCACGCCCGTGGGCACGCGGTACAGCAACTGCCATTACCGGCAGCCCGCGGCCGTCGACTTCGTCTGCGTCTTCACCCAGGCGCTCGCCCCGGGGACGGCCTGGACCACGGACGCGCCGATCACGTACCGCACGGAACCGCCCCTGATGGTGGGCGACATCCAGTACCTGCCGGCCCTCAACGACGGTTATACGAGCTGGCGGGTGGGGCCCGGCACGTCCTTCCCCGAGACCGGCGACGGACCGGCACTCGGACTGGTCCCGGCGGCGGTTCCGACGGACACGACCAACACCGGTTATCTCAAGGTCACGTCCACCCAGAGCGCCGACTTCCAGGCAGTCGGCGCCGATCTGGCCGGCAAGCCGGGCGACACCGCCGAGATCTCCGTCGGTGTCCGCAACGCGGGTCCCGGCGTCCTCGGCATCGCCGCCCTCGGCGGCTTCTACGAGATCACCCTCCCTGCGGGCGTCACCCTGACGTCGAGCGCGCCGTGCGAGCCGTGGACCAAACCGGCCGACACCTACCACTGCATCACCGCGGGCTCGCTGCCCGTCGGCGGGAAGAGCACCGTACGGCTGACGGTCCGCCTCGACCGCGCGGTGGCCGGCGCGGTGGGCGAGGTGAAGGTGATCCAGCCGGTCGACACGGACACCGGCGAGGTGCTCACGCACGACCCGGACCGGGCCAATGACGTAGCGCCCATCACGGTGCGGGTGACCGGATCGGGGAGCACGTCCGGTGCCTCCGGCGGGGGTACGGACGGGGGCGGTACGAACGGCGGCGCCACGGCCGGCACGGGGGGTTCCGGCGGGGCCGGTACGCCGCCGCCCACCACCGGCGCCCCCGCCCCCGGGTCCGCCGGCGGCCCCTCGGCAGGCCCCGGCGGCTCCCCCGACGGCTCACTGGCGGCCACCGGTTCCGGCGAAACCTGGCCGCTCACCGCCGCCTCGGCCGGTGCGCTGCTGCTCGGCACCGCGGTCTTCCTGGCAGCACGCCGCCGCCGGGTCTAGGTCGTCACCGGGCCGAAGGGGCTGTTCCTGTCGTCCCCGGACCACCGGCCGGTGGCCGGTTGCCCGCGCAGTTCCTCGCGCCCCTGACGGGGCACGACACCTCACCCGGAGCGAAGGCGGCGCCCACCAGGGGCGCGACCTCGGCGTTGCGGGTGGCGGCGCCCACCAGGGGCGCGAGGAACCGCGCGCTCAGCCACAGCGCGGCCCGCAGGTCGTCACCGGGCCGAAGGGGCTGTTCCTGTCGTCGCCGGACCACCGGCCGGTGGCCGGTTGCTCGCGCAGTCACTCGCGCCCCTGACGGGGCCCGACACCTCACCCGGAGCGAAGGCGGCGCCCACCAGGGGCAGCGAGGAACCGCGCGCTCAGCCACGACGCGGCCCGCAGCTCGTCACCGGTGTAACCGGACCACCGGCCGGTAAGCGAAGGGTGCCCTATATGCGGTGAAAAGATAAAAACTTCCGTTTCCGCCCGCAGCAATTGGAAAGCCGCACGACAGAAGCCGGGTCGTCCCGGGTACCGCCTGGCACGGACGACGGTGAATTCGGAGGTGACGGCCGTGACGTATGTGGACGGCTCCGACCGCTCGGTCGGCACGCTGGTCAAGCAAGGCACCGAGCAGCTCTCCCTGCTGGTCCGCCAAGAGCTCAAACTCGCCCAGGCCGAACTGACCAAGAAGGGCAAGCGGGCCGGCGTCGGCGGCGGCCTCTTCGGCGCGGCCGCCCTCTTCGCCTTCTTCGGCGTCGCCGCCCTCGTCGGGACGGTGATCGCCGCGATCCCGCTGGCGGTCTGGGCGGCGACCCTGATCGTGGCCGGCGGCCTCCTCCTCCTCGCCGCGATCCTCGCGCTGATCGGAAAGCGCGAGGTCAAGCAGGCCGTACCGCCGATGCCCGAGGAGACGGTCGGCAGCATGAAGCACGATGTGGAAACGCTGAGGGAAAGGGCGAAGCGATGACACAGGGTGAGGAGAGGACGCCTCGGTCCGCCGTCACCGGCCGGTTCGGCGATTCGGCCATGGCGGAGCTGGAGGAGCAGATCGCCCAGACCCGGGAGCAGCTCGGCAGGACGGTCGAGGAGCTTGCCGCCAAGGCGGATGTCCCGGCCCGCGCCAAGGCCAAGGCCCGGGAGACCGCGGCCCGGGTCCGGGCGAGCGCCCACCGGGGCGGCGAGAAGGGGGCCGGCCCCCGGGCGGGAGCTGACGGCGGGGCCGCGGGTCAGGCGGCCGCCCAGGCCGCCGTGGCCAGGGAGAAGGCCGCGGCGAAGCTGGCCGCGGCCAAGGAGAAGGCGGCCGGCCGGGTCGACGCCGTCCGGCACCACCAGAACGGCGAGGCCGCACCCGACGAGCACGACAGGGGCGGCAAGAGCGGGGGCCGGCTGGCCGCCGCTTCGGGCGCGGCGCACTCCGCCGGCTCCCATCTCGCCGGCACCGCCCACGCGGCCGGCGCCAAAGCCGGGATCTCGATGAACGGTGTGTCGCAGGACCAGTGGCGCGGGACGTACCTCCCCGCCGCCGCGGGCGTCACGGCCGCCGCCGGGGCGGGCGCGATCTACTGGGTCACCCACCGGGGAGGTCACTGATGGAAGCGGCCAAGGTTGCGTACTCACCGGTCGGACTGCTCGCGCGCTTCGCGGGCGGCATGCTGGCCGGGGTGGTCTTCACCCGGCTCTGGAAGCTGGTCACCCACGGTGACGCCCCTGATGTACTGGACGAGGAGCGCGGCTGGGGCGAGGCGCTGGCCGCCGCCGCCCTGCACGGGGCGATCTTCGCGGTGGTCAGGGGCGCGATCAAGCGCTCCGGCGCGGTGGGCGTCCGCGGCCTCACCGGCACGTGGCCGTCCCACTGACCCGCCGGGCCGTTCCCGGCCCGGCCCCACCACCGGCCGGTGGCCCGGCAATAGCCCCTCCGGGCCGGTGACGACGCGGTGGGCCGCGCCATGGCTTAGCCCGCCACTCCCGCACCCCGAACAGGGGCCCCAAAGGGCGCGAGGAACTGCGCGAGCAACCACCCACCGGCCGGTGGCCCGGCAACAACAGCAACAGCCCCTTTCGGCCGGTGACAACCCGCACCGACGCCGTGGCCGAGCACCCCACTCCCGCGCGCCTACGGGGGCGACCCCTCCGATATCCGGCGATGTATAATCAATCGCATCCTTGATATCTAGGGAGGTATCCGCGTGAGTCGAACCGTGATCGACCTCGATGACGAACTGCTGGCCGATGTGGCGCAGGCCCTGGGAACGAACACCAAGAAGGACACGGTCAACACCGCCCTTCGCGAGGTGCTGGACAACCGGCGGCGCGCCCTGGCACTCACCCGGCTGCGGGCATCGGCCGACGAGGGCGGCTTCGACCTGGATCTGTTCGAGGACAAGAGGAACTACCGCCGGTGAGCGCGGCACAGTTCCTGATCGACACCAGCGCCCTGGCGCGCTTCCTGCGCGGGGACGCCGAGCAGTACGGCTGGGACCGGGCGGCGTCAGCCGGACTCATCGCGACCTGCCCGGTCACGGAACTGGAGTTCTTCTACAGCGCCCGTTCCGCCGCCGACCGGGCCCGAGGCATCGACGACATGCGACTGCTCTTCGGCTGGGTACCGGTGGACGACAGAACCTACGAGCGGGCCTGGCGCGTTCAGGACCTGCTGACCCGTAAAGGGCAGCACCGCAGCGCCGGCCCCGTGGACCTCATGGTCGCCGCGACCGCGGAACTCCAGGGACTGACTCTCCTCCACCGCGACCGGGATTTCGAATGCATCGCGGCCATCACCGGCCAGGCCCTCCAGTGGTACGGCCCGGACCCCGGCAAGTAAGCCGGGGTCCGGGCAACACGGTGCGGAGAGCCTCGCCGTACGGGCCAGGCGGGCGCCTCGCCCGCCGCTATCCGCCGAAAACGGTCAGTAGCGCTTATTGCTCAAGGTGACGTGCTCCGCCCCCTTCCCGCTGACGTTGTGGCACACGTGATCGGGCAAGCTGCCGTCATAGCCCCACACGGCCGTCAGGCAGGAGGCGAGGGCGCGTTGGCCGTAGAAGTTGGGGTGGACGGACTCGTCCTGGTCACCCTGCTTGAGGGGGCCGGCCGCGTCGAGGAAGCGGGCCCACTCCGCGTTGTTGCCCAACTGCGGTTTCAACCGGTAATTCTCGGACGCTGCCTGCTCCGCCCCCTTGGCACAGACCTCGTGCCCGTCGAAGAGGTCGGTGACGTCGAGGTATTCGGCGCCGCTCTGCCCGGCGGCGTAGCCGACCACATTGCCGATCAGTGGCACCACGTCCCCGCGCACCCACGTCGCGTCGGAGTCGAAGACGGGGCATCCGCCGTTCAGGGCGCGGCCGTTGTACGTGGCGGGGTAGCGGAGGTCATCGCCGTCCGGCAGGGGTGAGGGGTAGGACTGGATCACCAACCGGTAGTCGCCGTTGGCGTAGCCGGCCGCGCCCATGACGGACCTGACCTTGGCGATGGCCGCCGCGATACCGGTCTTGGCCCGGTTGACGCCGTCCATCAGCACCTGCTCCTGGGTGGACTGGCAGGGGGCACTGCCGTAGAGGAATGCCTCGACGCACGCCCTGATGACGCCGCGGAAGCCGATGTCGTTGCCGCCGATGTCCAGCACGACCATCTTGACCTTGTAGTGCGCCGCCAGCGCCGCGAGTTGGACGGACTGGGCCGGCTCACCCTTGAGCGGCTGGTCGATGATGTTCTCGGTCTCGGCGCCCGAGCAGGCGATGTTGATCTTCCGGTACACCGGAACGTCGGCGCTCTGGGCCTCGGCGGAGTACGAGCGCATGCACCCCGCGGCGTCTTTGTAGGAGGTTCCGTAGACCAGCCGTGGATCCGAGCTGCACACCGAACTCACGCCGCTGGTAAGGCAGTTGTAGACGGACCGGTCCGTGCCGTGCACATCGGTGTAGGCGGAGGAGCGCTGCCCGTTGCCCTGCCAGCGTCCCGCCACGCCGGAGATGAAGCTGTCGCCCATGGTCACCACCGCGGACAACTCCTGCGGCACCCCGGTGGCCACCGCCGCGGGACCGCTGTCGACGTCCGAGGTGCTGACGCTGTTGTCGTCGGTCTTGATGACCGAGGTCTTCTTGCCGCCGTTGTCGGGGACGTAGACCTTCTCGCCGTCCGGGCTGACCGCCACGCCGAGCGGATGCGACCCCACGCCGATGGTGGCCCCGCGGTCGATGGAGTACACCTGCTGCACGTCGGACTTCAGCACGGTGACGTCGTTGGAGTCCACGTTGGACACGTACGCGCGGGTGCCGTCAGGGGTGACGGCGATACCGGAAGGGCCGCTGCCGGCGGCCACGGTCTGCGTCACCTTGTCGGTGCCGACGTCGAGCACGGACACGTTGTTCGACCCGTTGTCGGCCACCAGCACCTTGCTGCCGTCCGGCAGCACGGCCAGGGCGATCGGGCGCTTGCCCACGGAGTCGTCGGTGAGCTTGGTGTTCGACGAGGTGTCGATCACGCTCACCGTGTTGGCGCTGTTGTTGGCGACGTACAGGCGCGTCCCGTCCGGGGTGACCGCCATCGCGCTTGGCCCCGAGCCCACGCCGATGGTGGCGACGACGCGCCGCTGAGCGGTGTCGATCACCGAGACGGTGTTCGCCCCGGCGTTCGCCACGTAGGCCCGGGTGCCGTCGGCTCCGAAGGCCACACCGGACGGCCGGGAGCCGACCGGAATGGTGGCGACCTGGCGCTTGTCGCCGGTGTCCAGGACGGAGACGCTGTCGGACCGCCCGTTGGCGACGTACGCCTCCTCGCCGTTCGGCGCGATGGCGACCGCGGTCGGCCCGGTGCCGACCTTGATGGTCGCGGTCCCGCCGGTCGAGACGCTGATCGTGGTGACACTGTCGGACTGGTTGTTCACCACGTAGGCGAAGCCCTTGGGCGTGTCGGCACGGGCCTGGTGGGCGACCGGGCCGGCCAGCCCGGTCGCCGTCAGCGCCGCGCCCAGGGCAGCGACGGACAGCACTCGGGAACGTAAACGTAAGCGCATATGCGCCTCCATGAGCAGCTTTCAGGATGGAAAGCCCAGAACACGAAAGAACGGTACGGGTAACCGCTCAAACTATTTTTCCGGGACGATCCGCCAGTCTGGCCGCCCCTCGCCCGCCCCACCAGCGCCACGGCCCCCACACTCGCAGCACGCACGGCGCAGAGCCGACGCTCGCGATCTGGGCCGCCCGCCCCCACCACGCGCCGGGACACGCCCCGGTTGACCACGGGAGCGCGGCTTCACCACCCGCCGGGACCGACGAGGGCCCAGACGAACTTGCCGATCGCGCCGGCGCCCTCCCGGGGGGAGCGCGGCAGAACTCCCCAGCGGCCGTCGGTCAGCGCGTCCACGATGGACAGGCCACGGCCCGACTCGTCGTCCTCGGCCGCGCGGCGCATGACCGGGAGCCGGTCGTCGTCATCGTGGACCTCGATGCTGAGGCTGCCGTCCGGCATCGGCTGGTAGCGGATCTCGATCAGGCGGTCCGAGTTGTGGGAGTGCCGTGCGGCGTTGGTGACCAGCTCCGACAGCACGACCTCGGCGGTCTCGCTGATCCTGGCGGTGCCCCAGCGGTCCAGAACCCCGCGGAGGTGACGTCTGGCCAGGCCCACCGACTCGGGGTGCTTGGGCCAGTTGCAGACCACCACCGGGGCGCAGGGCGGTACGTTCATGATCTTTCGTTCCGTTCCTGGGCCCGGGGCGGACCCCGGCGGCATACGGCGGTCGCTCAGCGGTGCCGACCCGAAGGCCGGCGGCTGAAAGGGGGTGCTCTTCCCGGACAACGTCAACTCCTCTCCGTAGTGGTTCCACTACCAAGGCGCTTCAGCGTGACGTAGAGTCAGAGTCCCTTCAACTGATCGTGAACGAAGGAAGGGCGGGGGGACCCCATGGTCAACCGCAAGGAGTTGAACCCGGAGAGCAGTCCACGAGCGGCCTACGGTGCGCGGTTGCGCAGATGGCGCGAGGACCGCGGCTGGAACCAGGAAGAATTCGCCGCAGCCGCGGCATGTTCAAGTCAACACATTTCGGCCGTCGAAACTGGTCGCAAACCTCCGACCCTCCCGTTCTGCCGCAAGGTCGATCTGGCCTTCGGGACAGCCAACTCCGTGGACTCCTTCGAACGCGAGTGGCATGAGATGCGGCGCGGCTCGCTGCTGGAGGGCTTCCCGGAGTACGTGGCGCATGAGGGCCGGGCGTCCGAGATCCGGGTGTTCGAGATCGGGATCGTGCCCGGCCTGCTCCAGACACCGGACTACGCCTGGGTGTTGGCGAACAGCGCCGTCAAGCGGGGAGCCATCACGCCCGAACAGGCTGACGAACGCGTCTCGTTCCTGGCGGAGCGGCAGGCGGCGCTGCTGCGGGCCCAACCGCCCATGCTGTTCGTGACCATGGATGAAAGCTGTATCCGTAGGCCCGTCGGTGGAGCTGCCGTGATGGACGCCCAACTGGCACGGCTGGTCGAGTTCGCCGAGCTGCCGAACTCGCTGCTCCAGGTCGCACCGTACGGGATCGGCGAGCGGCGCACGTTCGACCTGCCCGTCTACCTTCTGACGCTGCCGGATCGGTCCGTAGTCTCCTATGCCGAATCACAGGCCCAGGGACACCTGGACCGGGTAAGTGCGTCTGTCCTGCCCATGTTGACGGCCTACCATCAACTACAGGCCGAAGCGCTATCCCAGGCGGACACCGTGGCCATGATCACAGAGGTACGAAAGGGCACCCCGTGACGACCGAGTCCCCCCGTTGGTTCAAGTCCTCGTACAGCAACAACGGCGGCGCCTGCGTTGAAGTCGCCGCCAACCTCGCCGCCACCCGCGGTGTCATCCCCGTCCGCGACTCCAAAGACCCAAGCGGCCCGGTACTGGCCTTCCCCACCGACTCGTTCACCTCCTTCGTGACCAGCGTCAAGGCAGGCGAGTTCGGCACCGTCTGATACCGCGCCCCCGGATCGGCAACGCCGATCGGCCTCGCTACCCGTGACTGGTAGCGAGGCCGATCGGTTGATGCCCACCTCCGGACGGGAGCCCGGAGGTCAGTCGGTGGGTGGGGGAGCCGCAAGGGTCGGGAGGCCGAGGTCGACCGGGCCCGCCGCAGGCGACTTGCAGGCGTCGTGGCAGTTCTTGTCGAGGCTGCAACACAGGGAGCAGATGGCGCCCGCGTGGAAGGGGCAGCCGGCGATGTCGGGCCGCTCGAACTCCTCCGCGCAGACCGCGCAGGTCATCAGCTCCGCCGAGAGCAGCCCGTTCTCCAGGAAGAGCGGCTCCTCCTGGTCATCGACGCGGGCGATGTAGTACTTGCCCTTGGTCACGACCGCGAGGAGCGGCGAGAGCACCATCGCCACCGCCAGCGCGATGAAGGGCGAGAACGCCTTCCCGTAGGCACCGAAGGCGTGGAAGTACGCGGCGATGGAGATGCCGGAGGCGATCAGCATCGAGCCGAAGCCGACCGGGTTGAAGTTGTAGAGGTGGGCCCGCTTGAACTCGATGAACGAAGGACTCAGCTTCAGCGGCTTGTTGATGACGAGGTCCGCGACCACCGCGCCGATCCAGGCGATCGCCACGTTGGAGTAGAAGGCCAGCACGGTGTTGAGGAAGCCGAAGACGCCGAACTCCATCAGGGCCAGCGCGATGCCGACGTTGAGGAAGATGTAGACGACCCGGCCGGGGTGCCGGTGGGTCAGCCGGGAGAAGAAGTTCGACCAGGACAGCGAACCGGAGTACGCGTTGGTCGTGTTGATCTTGATCTGGGAGAGGATCACGAAGAACGTGGCCAGGCCCAGCGCGACCGGCGCGGCGAAGGTGTGGATGCCGGAGACGTACTGCTGGATCGGCTCATTGGCCTTGGCGAGGCCGACGCTGTCGGCGATGTAGAAGGCGAGGAAGGCGCCGCCGAGTTGCTTGGCCGCGCCGAGCACCACCCAGCCGGGTCCGGCGCTGAGCACCGCGGCCCACCACCTCTTCGCGTTGGCGGCGGTCTTGTCCGGCATGAAGCGCAGGTAGTCGACCTGCTCACCGATCTGCGCGATGAGCGACAGCGCGACACCCGCGCCCGCGCCGACCCCCAGCAGACTGAGCGACGAACCTGTGGGGGAGTTGCCGGCGAAGTGGGTGAACCGCTCGTACTTCTCCGGCTTCTGGATCGCGATGGAGACAAAGGGCGCGACCATCAGGATCAGCCAGACCGGCTGCGTCCACACCTGCATCTTCGACAGCGCGGTCATCCCGAAGAAGACCAGCGGCAGGATGATCAGCGAGCAGATCAGATAGCCGACCGCCAGCGGGATGTGCAGGCCCAGATCGAGTGCCTGGGCCATGATCGAGCCTTCGAGCGAGAAGAAGATGAAGGTGAAGCTGGCGTAGATGATCGAGGTGAGGGTCGAGCCGAGATAACCGAATCCGGCGCCCCGGGTGAGGAGATCCATGTCGATCGAGTACTTCGCCGAGTAGTACGAGATCGGAATTCCGGTGAGGAAGATGGTGACCGCGGCGGCGAGAATCGCGACCAGCGCGCTGTGGAATCCATTGGAGATCGCGATGGAGCCGCCGATGGCGAAGTCGGCGAGATAGGCGATGCCGCCGAGCGCGGTGGTGGCGACGACGTAGGGCGTCCAGCGGCGGAAGGACTTGGGCGCGTAGCGCAGCGAGTAGTCCTCGAGGGTGGTGTTCTGCGTCCAGCCGTTGTAGCGGCGGGTGGTGGCGCCTTCGCCGGCGCCCGGCGGTGCTTGCGTGTCGATGATCTCCGTCACGGTGATCCCTCTTCCGCCCACAGGGTTTTCGCCGCCCGGACACCCCGGGTGGCGATGGAAGAATCCCGCCGCTTTGTTTCTCCGCAGTTTCCGGTCCTTTAAATTGCCGGACCCGGAAAGGGGGTTTGGCGACGCGCGTAGATATCGCGCGACAGCAGGCATTTTCATACGCGCGCGGGGCTTTTCGGCGAAATGACCGCGCGCATTGGGGTCGCGCCTGTCCGGCCGAACTCCTCCGGCCGAGCCCTACCAGCCGAGCCCCTTCGGCCCAGCCCTTCCAGCCGAACCTCTTAGGCCGTCCCCGGGTCGGCGGGCACGGGCCCCCTCGGCCGGGCCCGCCGGATCCTTCCCGTAGAAAATATTTCGTGGGGAAGTTATTGTCAACGCCCGACCCCCGGAGGGGAGTTCACAGTTGGGCGATGACGTCGAAGTCGAAGCCGTCCGCCCGCGCGAGGTAGACCCGCTGGTCGAGGTGGTTGCCGCGCAGCCGCAGCATCCCGCGCGGGCCCTCGTACGCGACCGGGCCGCGCACCGCCCGCATCGCGCCCACATCCAGCGAACCGGCCCGTTCGGCCAGCGCGGCCAGCAGCCGCACCCCCTCGTAGCAGGACTCCCCCAGGCTGCCGACGACCGGCGCCGACACCCCGAAGCGCTGGGCGTAGCGGCGGTTGAAGTCGAGCGACTCGGCGGTGGCCAGGGTCTCGAAGTAGCCGGCCGCCGCCCAGAGTCCGGCGGTCCCTTCGACGCCCGTGGCCAGCAGCATGTTCTCGTCCATGTGCGTGCTCAGCCGCAGACAGCGCTCATGCAGTCCGTACCCGGCGAAGGCCCGGTTGAAGCGGACCGCGTCCGCGCCCACCAGCAGCATCAGCACGGCGTCCGCCGAACCGCGGTCGATCCGGCGCAGCACCGGGGTGAAGTCCTCGGTGCCCAGCGGTACGAACGCCTCGCCCAGCATCCGGCCGCCGCACTCCCGGGCGTAACCGCGGGCGGCGCGGGCCGTGACGCGCGGCCAGACGTAGTCGTTGCCGACCACACACCAGCGCCGCACGCCGGTCGACTCGGCCAACAGCCGCATCGCGGGCAGCAGTTGGCGCAGATCGGTCTCGCCGGTCAGAAACACCCCGGGGGTGCGCTCGCCGCCCTCGTACTGCGCGGTGTAGACATACGGCACCAGGTGCGCGATCCGCGGCGCGAGCGCCTCGCGGACCGCCGAGATGTGCCAGCCGACCACCGCGTCCACCGCGCCGAGCCGGACCAGCGCGGACACCTCGGTGGCCACCTGCTCGGGGGCGCCGCCGCCGTCCACCGGCACCAGCCGCACCTCACGGCTCAACACGCCGCCGTCCGCGTTGAGTTCCTCGGCGGCCAGCCGGGCGGACAGTTCGCAGGAAGGCCCGAGGATGCCGCCGGGCCCGTGCAGCGGCACCACGAGCGCGACGTTCAGCGTGTCGTCCGCGCCGAGCCGTACGGGGGCCGCCTGCGGGGCGGCTCTCGGGTCCCGTACCGGCCGCGCGGGTCCGTCCGGGCGGACTTGCGGTCGGCTGTTCGGTCGGCCCTGTCCCGGGATCAACAAGCCACCTCCGGGCGGGAGTCGTGGGCGGGCGGGCATCGGCCCGGCCCCGCCTCCCTCGCCAGGACCCCTAATGTGGCCGAACAGTAGACCTACGGAAGGACCCCGGCAATCATGCGCACCGAGTCGTCGCACCAGCGGGCCGCCGAGCTGCCGTACGACCTCGCGCACCTGCTCAGCCACGCCGAACGGCGGCTGGTGCGGCGGCTCGCCGAGCTGCTCGCGGTCGAAGGCTGCACGGTGGAGCAGTGGCGGGTGCTGTCCGCGGTGGCCGACGGCGGCGGGCATCCCATGACCGAGATCGCCGAGTACGCGCTGCTGCCCGCGCCGAGCCTCACCAAGCTGGTCGACCGGATGGTGGCCGACAACCTCGTCTACCGCGGGCCCGACCCCGAGGACCGCCGCCGGGTGCTGCTCTATCCGGCCGCGCGCGGCCGGGCCCTGCACCGGCGGGCGGCGCAGCGGATCGCCGCCGATCAGAGCGCCCTGCGCGCCGCCCTGCCGGCCGACCCCGCCGATCTGGCCCGCGCGCTCGCGGACTTGAGCGAAGCCCTCAACTCCTCGTTCGACGCGACGACTTCGCCGGGCGGACAGGGGGGTTGAGGGCTTCACGGAGCGGTTTGCGGACCGGTTCGCGGACCGGTCATGGTGGCCGGCGGGTCAGCGCCGGGTCGGGCCGGTCAGGACCAGCGGTAGAGCTCCTTGAGGCGGTTGACCACCAGGTTGAAGCGGCCCCGGTCGAGGGCGCAGGCCTCGCGCCGCATGCCCTCTTCGTACAGGCGCATGACGCGGTCCACGGCCACCCAGGAGTCGCGGCCCTCGCGGTCCCAGGGGCCGGCGCCGATGGCGACCCAGTCGCGGTCGCGGTCATGGCGCTTGCTGGAGAGCTGGACGGCGAGCAGCGTGCCCGCGGGCTCGCGGGCCACCACCAGCACCGGGCGGTCCTTGCCCCGGCCGTCGTTCTCCTCGAACGGCACCCAGGTCCATACGATTTCGCCCGGATCGGGATCCCCGTCGTGCGCCGGGGCGAACTCGGTCCGAACCGGGCCCACATCGAGCGGGTCGGCCTCAGTGGTCGCATACGGGCCGCTCGCGCCCGGGAATTCGGCGTGGTCGTCAGTGAAGGTCGTCACCCCGAAGACGGTAGAGCGTCCGAACCCACCCTCGAACACCAGGGGTTCCCTCCGGGGGAACAGGGGGCGACGGTGCCCGATGCTTTTCAGGGGCGCGGGGAACCGCGCAACGGCACCCCCGCCGCCGGGCAAGCTGACGCAGGGCGGTGCGAGAGCTTTTCAGGGGCGCGGGGAACCGCGCAACGGCACCCCGGCCGCCGGGTGAGTCAGCGTCGGGCGGCACCCGAGCTTTTCAGGGGTGCGAGGAACCGCGCGACGGCACCGTGGTAGGCCGGTGAGCTGACGTCGAGCCGCACCCAACGCTTCTCAGGGGCGCGAGGAACCGCGCAACGGCACCCCCGCCGCCGGGCAAGCCAGCACGGGGCGGCACCCAGCGCCGCCCCGCTGAGCCAGCGCCCAGCGCCCAACTACCAGCGACCGTGCACCTGCCCCCGCACCCGCCGATCATAAAGATCCCGCACCGCGTCCAACGTGCCCTGATCCAGCGGATCAATCCCCGCGGCCGCCGCGTTCCCGCGCGCCTGCTCCACCGAGCGGGCGCCCGGGATGACCGAGGTGACGCCGGGCTGCTGAATGACCCAGCGCAGCGCCGTCTGCGCGGGCGTAGCACCCGCGGGCGCCAGCCCACTGAACTCCGCCGCCGCTTCGAGACCGGTCTCGTAGTCGACGCCGGAGAACGTCTCGCCCTGGTCGAACGCCTCGCCGTGCCGGTTGTAAGTGCGGTGGTCGTCGGCGGCGAACACGGTCTCGCGGGTGTACTTGCCGCTGAGCAGCCCGGACGCCAGCGGCACCCGCGCGATGATTCCGACGCCGGCCGCCTCCGCGGCGGGCAGCACCCGCTCCAGCGGCTTCAGCCGGAAGGCGTTGAGAATGATCTGCACGCCCGCCACGCCGGGACGGGCGATCGCCGCCAGCGCCTCGGCGACCGTCTCGACGCTGACCGCGTAGTTGGCGACGCGCTTCTCGGCGACCAGCGTGTCCAGCGCGTCGAACACCGCGTCGGTGGAGTAGACGGCGGTCGGCGGGCAGTGGAGCTGGACCAGGTCGAGGGTGTCCACGCCGAGGTTGGCGCGGGAGCGGTCGGTCCAGGCGCGGAAGTTGTCCAGGCTGTAGTTCTCGGGGCGCTGCTCGGCGCGGCGGCCCATCTTGGTGGCGACGAAGAGGTTCGCCTCCGGCCGCTGCCGCAGATACCGTCCGATGAGCTGCTCGCTGCGGCCGTCGCCGTACACGTCCGCGGTGTCGAAGAAGGTCACGCCCGCCTCGACGGACGCGTCCAGCACCGCGAGCGCGTCCTCCTCACGTACGTCGCCCCAGTCGGCACCCAACTGCCACGTGCCGAGACCGACCACCGACACGGTGCGACCCGTCCTGCCCAGTACTCGCTGCTCCATGCCCCCGACTCTACGTCGGGCGCCCGCCCCCCCGGCAACCGCCCACCGGCCCGGTGGCCCGAACCCGCCAGCAATTAGGACACAGTCGGCGAGGGTGTACGACTCCGCTTACGCAGATGATGAGCGCGGCGGCTCCATGGCCTCTGTCGGGTCGACGTCCGTGAGGTGAGCCGCGACGGCGGCCGGCACGCGGCCGGCGAGCACCGGCGGGTCTTCGGCGATGTCCGGGGCTCGCCCGGCGGCCGGGGTTTTTTTGCTGGCATCACCTCGGCCGAGGGGCGACCGCGCGCCGTCCGTGTGTCCCTCCGACGGCTGTCCTCGGGTCGCGGGCGTGCTCCGGGCGGGTTTGTCTGAGGCGGGTACGAGTTTCAGGCAATCGCGAGACAGGGAACGACGTGACGATCAAGACCGCGCGCTCGACGATGACCATCGGCGACTTCCTGCTGCGCCGCCTGCGCGAGGCGGGCATATCGCATCTGTTCGGGGTGGCCGGAGACTACAACCTCCAGCTCCTGCTACAGATGGAGAACAGTGACGACTTCACCTGGGCGGGCAACTGCAACGAGCTGAACGCCGCCTACGCGGCAGACGGGTACGCGCGGCTCAACGGCATCTCGGGACTCGTGGTGACCCACGGCGTCGGGGCGTGGAGCGCCATCAACGGTGTCGCCGGGGCCTACAGCGAGCACGTGCCCGTCGTCTGCGTCTGCGGGTCCGTTCCGCTGAAGGCGCTGGACCGGAAGCTGCTGATGCACCACACCTCGGGCGACAGCGAGTACGACGACGTCATGCGCGGCTACACACAGGTCACCGCGGCGCAGGCGAGGCTGACACCGCAGAACGCCGTCACCGAGATCGACCGGCTCATCACCACCGCCTGGCAGCGCAAGCTCCCGGTCTACCTGGAAGTGCCGTCCGACATCTCCTACCTGGATGTCGAGGTCCCGGAAGAGCCGCTGCGGCTCACCATGCCGGCGAGCGATCCCGAACGGCTGAGCACGTGCGCCGACGCGATCGTGGCCCGGCTCGCCAACGCCGGCTCCCCCGCGATCCTCCTCGACATCGACGCGGACCGCTTCGACGTGGCCGGCGAGGTGGTGGAGCTGGCGGACAAGATGCGTCTTCCGATCGCCGTCATGAACACCGTCAAGGGCCTCATCGACGAGACCAGCCCCCGCTTCCTCGGCCTGTACGCCGGCGCCGGCAGCAAGCCCGAGGTCCGCGAGACGGTGGAGAACAGCGACGGCCTGCTGGCGATCGGCGTGCGGCGGGTGGACACGACGTCCGGGAGCTTCAGCGACGCGCTCCCCGCCGGACGCATCGACGCTCGCGGTGACGCCGTGGACATCGGTTCGGACAACTACCAGGGCGTGTACCTGAAAGAACTGATCCGCGAGGTCGTCAACAAGGCTCCTTCCAGGAGCTCCGGATACTCCAGGCAGGCCGAGAAGGCGCAAGGACCCAGCTCAGCCGTGATGAGCAGCCCTCTCACCCAGGCGGCGTACTGGAGCATCGTCCAGGACTTCATCCGCGAGGGCGACGTGCTCATCTCGGAGGACGGCACCTCGGAGGCCGGCTGCTGGGGGCTGCAACTGCCGCCGAAGTGTCCGATCGTCACCCAGGCCGTATGGGGCTCGATCGGCTACAGCGTGGGATCACTCCTCGGCACCCTGATGGCGGCGCCCGAGCGGCGGCACCTGCTCTTCGTGGGCGACGGTTCCTTCCAGCTCTCCGCGCAGGAGGTGTCGACGATCCTGCGGCACGACCTCAAGCCCATCATCTTCCTGATCAACAATGGCGGCTACACGGTCGAACGCACGATCTGTGGCAAAAAGGGGAAGTTCAACGACGTCGCCAACTGGGCCTACGCCGAACTACCGAAGGTCCTGCACCCGGGGACGACCGCCCGGACCTTCGTCGTGAAGACACCGGGCGAACTGAAGGAGGCCCTGGCCGCTCCGCACGACGGCATGATCTTCATCGAGGCGGTCATGGACAAATTCGACGCGCCGCCGCTCATCATGGACTCCGGCCACGGCATGGCGGAGACTGACTACGGCTCCCGCGGCCCGCAGCACAGCGCCGGTGTCCAGCTCTGACAACAAGGACCACGAACCGGAGGACTCCGGGGAGGGCGTGCCCACGGGATACGCTCCAACCGGTATCCCGAGGGGCCTCCCCGCCCGGTGAAACGGGTGCCCGCGACCCGTACCCGCGTCCAGGTGTGCGGAAGGCCGATCAGCCCTCTTTTCCGTCCAGGGCGTCGTCCAGCGCCCTGGCGGCGCTGATCAGCGACAGGTGGGTGAACGCCTGCGGAAAGTTGCCGAGTTGCTCACCGGTCGAGCCGATCTCTTCGGCGAAGAGGCCGACGTGGTTGGCGTACGTCTGCATTTTCTCGAAGGTGTAGCGCGCCTTACGCAGGCGTCCGGAGCGCGCCAGGGCGTCGACGTACAGAAAGGTGCAGAGGCTGAAGGTGCCCTCTGATCCCCGGAGGCCGTCCGGGGACGCGGCCGGGTCATAGCGGTGGACCAGACTGTCCGAGACCAGGGTTCGTTCCATGCCGTCCAGGGTCGACAGCCACGAGGGGTCCCGCGGGGCGAGAAATCCCATCCCTGGCATCTGCAGCAGCGAGGCGTCCAGCACATCGGGTCCGCCGTACTGCTGGACGTACGCCTGCTGCCGGTCACTCCACCCCTGCTCGGTCACCCGCTGGAGCAGGGCGTCACGAGCACCGGTCCAGCGCCGTGTGTCCGCCGGCCGGCCGAACTGCGCCGCTATTTTGACGCCGCGGTAAGCCTTCGCGACTGAATAGAGCGCCTCGCCGTAGATGTCCAACTGGAGTTGGTCGGAGGCGGCGTTGCCCACGCCGAGACCTCGCCCGGTCGCTGAGCGACCCCCGCCTGCTCCGATCGACCGGGCGGCGGGTCTCGGGGATCACCCGGGGACTGGACGTGGATCCGACCGGAAACGCCGCCCATCTCACGGCCCAGTCCATTCTCCAGGTGGTCGAGAGGGATGTGCTGGTCTTCAGCGGAAATGCCTCGACGGCCGGACCGGGATCCCGACGGTCGGAGGTCTACTGATACTCCGTTTCGCCGCGGCGTTCACGTATCAACCGAGTGGCATCGGCGAGGCAAGTACGGCGAAATCCACCGGCCGGGTGTGCTGAGAGGCCGACGCCCCCGGAGGCGGTGCACTGGAACGACCGTGCGTGCAGCCACTTACGACGCCCCGCAGGTGACACGGGTGAGGAAGCCTGCGCCCGGCGCGAAGTGGGCCGAAAGACACCCTGCGCGGCGCGATCGTGTGCCGGATAGTGGGATGCCCGATCCGGGTCGAGTCAAGGAGCCCCCGTGCGGACACCTCGATTACTCCTCGCGGCGGCACTTGCCGCCCTGCCTCTGCTTGCCTGGACGCCGAACGCGTCAGCCGACCCAGCCCCGGAGGCGGTGTTCTCTTGCTACACACCCGCACCGGACTATTGGGACGTCGACCTCACGCCCGAGCATCCCACGGCGACCTTGGTCTTCCCCGAGGAGACCGTAAGTGCCGACTGCTACAGCCTGCTGGACCAGAACGCCGCGATCTCCATGACCGAGGACATCACCTTCACCGTTCCATATGTCCACTACGGCCACGGCACCGGAGCCTTCTCGGGGACTTGGCACGAAGTCCTCGGCGCACCGACCGCCGGCTACGTTACCGGTGTCACCTTCACTCTTCTCTGACAATGGCGAGCGGTCGGGATTCAGTGAGGCTTTTTCAGGATGCTTGCTGATCGGGTAGGCATGGCGCGACTGAAGGCGACCCGCGGGCCGCGGTCTGGCCGAGCGGGCCGCCCCTCGCATCGGTGGCGGGGCGCGGGCCTACGCGGTGAGGAGCGACGCGGTCTCGCGCAAGCGGTGGTGGAGGTCGCGGTGGGGGGTGCCGGGTGGGAGCCATGCCTTGCGGATCTTCGACAGCGCCGTGTAGTTCGTGTCACAGACGTTCGCCAGCGGCGACTCCCCCGCCTGGGTAAGGAACTGGTACGCGTCCAGCTCGGCGAAGCCGTAATCCCGCTCCAGCCACCGCACCATGTCGAGCTGGGCGATCCGAAACGCGTCCTCCAGCGGCCGGGCCGAACCGGTCGACATGATGTACGTGTCCGACTCCAGCCGGGGCCACGGCGTGGCCACCCCCTTGAGCAGCTCCACCACGACCACCGTGTTCATCGCGCACTCCACCGCCACCCCGCAGGTCTCCCCCTCACCCTGCCGGGCGTGGCCGTCGCCCAGGCTGAGCAGCGCGCCCTCGACGTTCACCCCGAGGTAGCAGGTCGTACCGGCCCGCATCTCGGGGGTGTCCATGTTGCCGCCGTGCGCGTCGGGGACGAGCGCGGAACGTACCTCCAGATTGGCCGGGGCCACCCCCACCGTGCCGTGCATCGGGTCCATCGGCAGTTCGAGCCGCATATCGCCGTCCCGGGTGGTGAAGGCGCAGGTCCGCCGCTCCCGGTCGAGTTCCCACATCCAGACCACCTCGGGCAGCGGCGGCTGGAGGGTGGCGGTGGTGTGGGTGGAGGTCAGCGCGCCGAAGAGCGGCACGGTGGTGGAGGCCGCCCAGTCGCGGGCCGGCTCCACCGAGACGAAGTGCACCGCCACCGTGTCGCCGACCTCGGCGCCCTCGACGTAGAAGGGCCCGGTCTGCGGGTTGAGGAACGGGAACTCGCACACCTCGGAGACCAGATCCCGCGCGGAACGCACCCGTCCCGCGAAGCAGTCCTCGGTGTAGAGGTCGAGTACGGTCCCGGGCGCGATCCGCGCGACGGGCGCGGCGCCGCCGAAGGTCCAGGCGTACGAGCCGGGTTCCGGGCGGACGGTGAGGATGATGGGGTCGGCCATGGGCACGGAGCCTAGGCCCTGGCGGTGGCCTCGCTGAAGGGGCCGGGTGCCCGGGACCGGCGGGGGTCCGGGGTGAGCGCGGGCTCGGGGCCCGCGCGGGCCCGGGGTCAGCGGAGGTCGGCGGACTTCAGGAGGGCGCGGGCCTCGGCGGTGTCGATCTCGTCGGTGAGGACCCGCAGGCCGCGGGTGTCGTGCAGGAGTCCCGCTGAGCGGGAGCGGCGGGCGCCGCGGTCGAGTTCGTGCCACAGGAAGGGGTTGGCGGCCAAGGCGCGGGGGTCGACCTGCGCGCAGGAGCCGAGCGCGTCCCGTAGGTAAAGCCGGCGGTCTATTGCTCCGTCCAGGCGGAGGGTGACCAGCAGGTCGGTACGGACCCGGCGCTTGCGGAAGAGGCCGCGCACCGCGAGCCAGCCGTCGCCTGCGCTGGTGCGGGGCGGCAGCAGGACGGCGAGGAGCAGGCCCGACAGGGCCGTCCAGAGGGCCGCGCGCGGCCAGGTGAGTGAGCCGGCGAGCCCGTCGAGGACCAGGGTGAGGGTGAGCATGATCCCCGACGAGAGGAGGGCCGTCCGCAGCCGACCGGTCCAGCGGCGGTCTTTCGCGCGGGGGGCGCTACCGCCGTTCCGCTCGGAGGGACGGTGGCTGACCTCGGAGAAGGGGTGGCCGTGTCTCATAGGCTCGCACGGTAGGGCTTGTGCGGCCCCGGGAGCAGAGCGTTGGCGCTGCGTTGACGGTGCCCTGACGCGGGGCTCGCGGCTCTTGTCGCCAGCCTAATACGTGGCCTGGCCTGGCGGGGGCTCCCGCGAGCTTGGCGGTGGAGCGGGAGCGGCAGGTGCAGCCCCTTCGGGCCGGTGACGACCTGCGGGCCGCGCTACGGCTGAGCGCGCAGTTCCTCGCGCCCCTTCGGGCCACGGCACCTCCCCCTGGAGCGAGGGCCAAGCCCCAAAGGGGCGCGGGGAACTGCGCGAGCAACCACCCACCGGCCGGTGGACCGGACACGACAGCAACAGCCCCGCCCGGCCGGCGACGACCCGCGGGCCGCGCTACGGCTGAGCGCGCGGTTCCTCGCACCCCTTCGGGCCACGGCACCTCCCCCCGGAGCGAGGGCCAAGCCCCAAAGGGGCGCGAGGAACTGCGCGAGCAACCACCCACCAGCCGGTGGACCGGACACGACAGGAACCCCATCCGGCCGGTGACAAAGCACGGCTCAGGGGACGAGGTGGCCCGCCGCGCGGAAGAGTTCGTACCACTCGGCCCGGGTGAGCGGAAGTTCGGAGCCCTGAGCGGCGCCCGCGACGCGCTCGGGGCTGGTGGTGCCGAGCACAACCTGCATCTGAGCGGGGTGGCGGGTGATCCAGGCGGTCGCGATCGCGATGGCGGGGACGTCGTAGTGGCCGGCGAGCCGGTCGATCACGGCGTTCAGCTCGGGGTAGTCCGGCGAGTCGAGGAAGACACCCGTGAAGAAACCGGCCTGGAAGGGCGACCACGCCTGGATGGTGATGTCGTTCAGCCGGCAGTAGTCGACGATCCCGCCGCCGTCGAGGGTGACCGACTGCTGCTCGGCGAGCATGTTCGCGGAGACGCCCTGAGCGACGATCGGCTGGTGCGTGATCGAGAGCTGGAGCTGGTTGGCCACGATGGGCTGCCGCACGTGCTTGCGCAGCAGGTCGATCTGGCGCGGGGTCTGGTTCGAGACGCCGAAGGCGCGGACCTTGCCCGAGGATTCGAGCTCGTCGAAGGCGCGGGCGACCTCTTCGGGCTCGACCAGCGCGTCGGGGCGGTGCAGCAGGAGGATGTCGATGCGGTCGGTGCGGAGGGCGGCGAGTGAGCCCTCGACGGATTCGATGATGTGCTCGTAGGAGAAGTCGTAGTACGGGCCGTCCGTCACGATTCCCGCTTTGGTCTGGATCGTGATCTCGTCGCGCTGCGAGGGGGTCAGGGCCATCGCGTCGGCGAAGCGGCGTTCGCAGTCGTGGAGTTTGGCGCCGTAGACGTCGGCGTGGTCGACGAAGTCGATGCCCGCGTCGCGGGCGGTGCGGACGAGGTCGCGGACCTCGTCGTCTGTCTTGTCGCCGATACGCATGAGGCCGAGCACGACGTTGGGGGCGAGGATGTCGGTGCCGGGGAGGGTGAAGGTCTTCACGAAGCTTTTCCTTTCAGACGCTCAGCTCCGCACACTACGCGCGCCCCCTCCGCGCGTGGGTTTTGACCGGGGCTCGCGCCCCCGGCGGGGCGCCCCGCAGCAGCGCGGGGCAACCCACCACCGGCCGGTGGTCCGGATACGACCGGAACAGCCCCACCCTGCCGGTGACAACCCGCGGCAACGTCGTGGCTCAGCGCGCAGTTCCTCGCGCCCCTGGCGGGGGGCGCCCCCGCCGGGAGGCGCTGGGGGTACCCCCAGGCGAAGCTCTGGGGGCGGAACGGCGCGAGCAACCGGCCACCCGCCGGTGGACCGGCAACGACAGCAACAGCCCCACCCTGCCGGTGACAACCCGCGGCAACGTCGTGGCTCAGCGCGCAGGTTCTCGCGCCCCTGCGGGGCACGGCTATTCGCTGACGTCGCGCGCGCTCATGTCCTCGAAGGACTCGCGGCGGATCAGGAGGCGGGGGTGGGCGTGGGAGACGGCGACTACTGGGGGGCGGCCGACCATGTTGTACGTGGAGGCCATGGAGAGGTGGTACGCCCCCGCCACCGGGAGGGCGAGGAGGTCGCCGGGGCGTACGTCCTCGGGCAGCGGGACATCCGCCGCGAGGATGTCGCCCGCCTCGCAGTAGCGGCCGACGACATCGACGTTCGCGCGCGCGGCGGCGTGGGTGCGGCCGACGAGCCGGGGCGCGTACCGCACGCCGTAGAGAGCCGGCCGCGGGTTGTCGCTCATGCCGCCGTCGACCGCGACCAGCGTGCGACCCGCCGCGCGCTTGACCGTGAGGACGCGGTAGACGGCGACCCCCGCCGGACCGATCACCGCCCGCCCGGGTTCGAGGGTGAGCCGCGGCACCGGCAGCCCGGCCCGCGCGCAGCCCTCGGCCAGCTCCGCCCGGATCCGGGTGGCGAGCGCGGTGATGTCGAGCGCGCTCTCCCCTGGCCGGTAGGCCACCGCGTGGCCGCCGCCGAGGTCGAGTTCCGGCAGCACCACCCCGTACTGGTCCCGGATCCTCGCCATCAGCCCGATCAGCCGCCGCAGCGCCGCAACGTACGGCTTGACCGTGGTGATCTGCGAGCCGATGTGGCAGTGCAGACCGGCCAGTTCGAGGCCCGGCTGGCCGAGAACCCGGTCCACCGCGTGCTGCGCGGAGCCGTCGGTGATCGACAGGCCGAACTTCTGGTCCTCGGTACCCGTACGGATCGACGGGTGACCGCCCGCCGCCACCCCGGGCACCACCCGCAGCAGCACCCGTTGCCGGTCGCCCGGCGGGACCAGGGCGGCCAGCCGGGCGATCTCGCCGGCGCTGTCGATGACGATCCGGCCGACGCCGAGCCGCAGCGCCGTCCGCAGGTCCTCCGGGCTCTTGGCGTTGCCGTGCAGCAGGATGCGGTCCGGCGGGAAGCCGGTGGTGACCGCGAGTTCCAGCTCGCCGGCCGACACCACGTCGAGGCCGAACCCCTCCTCGCGCACCCAGCGGGCCACCGCCCGGCACAGATACGCCTTGGCGGCGTAGACCACGTCGGCGTCGGGGAAGGCGGCCCGGTACGTACGGCAGCGGGAGCGCACCTCCTCCTCGTCGAGGAGGTAGACCGGGGTGCCGAAACGGTCGGCGACCTCGGCGAGCGGCACCCCGCCGACGGCGAGATCGCCGTCGGCCAGGGCCAGGGTGGACGCGGGCCACACCGAGAGGTCGTCGTCGGCGGGCACGTGCGGAGGCGCGGGGAGCGCCGCGGGGGTCACAGAGATCGACACGGTGCCCTCTCAGCCGATCAGCAGGTGATGGGTGGGCCGCTCGGCCGCTTCGGCCAGGGCGGGGCGGTCGACCGGTACAGCCGGTACGGGCCGTACGCGCCGGTCAGCCCGGGTCTCGGGCCGGAAGGCAGCCACGGCAGGTACGGACGCGGGCGTACTTGCCCGCTCGGCCGCTTCGGCCGGTACGGGGCGGTCGGCCGCTTCGGCGGGTACGACCGGTACCGGCCGCACGCGCCGGTCAGCCCGGGTGTCGGGCCGGACGGCGACCACCGCGGGTACGGACGCGGGCGTACGAACGGGCGCGGCGGCGGATTCGGCCCGAGCCCCGGCCACGGAAACCGCAGCGCGCACAGGCTCGGCCACGCCAACCGCAGCGCGGGCGGGCTCGGCCACCGGCGCCGGCGTCGGCTCGCTCAGCCCGAGCGGCAGCGACCCCGCGTGCCGCGCGGCCGGGGCCGACAGCCGGGGGTCGATCCGCAGCGTGGCGACGCCCAGCGGCGCGGCCAGCGCGCGCAGCGCCGGCTCGGAGAGCCTGATCCACTCCTGGCCGGCGCCCAGCGTACGGATCAGCCGCTGCTCGGAGGTGAAGGCGACGGCGGTACGGCCGCCGAGGGGGGTGCGGAAGAAACGGGCGGCGTAGCCCAGGGGCCCCGACCGGACCGGGACGTAGAGGGGGTGTCCGGCCGGGACCCGATCAAGGGGCTCGGCGTCCTCCGCCGTGCGACTCGACGACATGTGCTTTCTCCTTACACGTTCGGCCGGAACCCACGGGGAGGGGTTCGTGGCACTGCCGAAAACGCTATGCCCGGCCCCGCCCCACCCCGGGTGCTCGCTGACGCCGACTTGACGCGGCACCCCGTTCCCTGACGCGCGCTTGACGCGGCGTCCGCCGCCCGACTGACCCCCGACGGCCCCGGCCGGCGCCGACCGGCCCCGGAGCTCGTAAGGCGGGCCCCCACCCCACCGTCAACGGCGCGTCAACGTACTGCCGGGAGGTGCAAGGAAAGCGTTAACGCGCTGGTAGCCGCGGCCCCCGCCCGTTTGCCTTGAGGAAGCCGCACCGCGCCCCGCACCACGCCCCCGCCCCGCCCCGCACGAACTGCTCGACCACCGGAGAAGCGCCATGTCCGAACCCCGGCCCGGCCGGCTGAAGGTTTTCCTCGGGGCCGCTCCCGGTGTCGGCAAGACCTACCGGATGCTGGACGAGGGCCGCCGCCGGATGGCACGCGGCACCGACGTGGTGGTGGCGTTCGTGGAGTGCCACAACCGGCCGTACACGCTGGCGAAGCTGGCCGGCCTGGAGGTCGTGCCCCGGATCGAGCGGGAGTACCGCGGCGCCGTGCTCAGCGAGCTCGACCTGGACGCCGTGCTGGCGCGCAGGCCCGAGGTCGCGCTGGTGGACGAGCTGCCGCACACCAATCCGCCGGGCAGCCGCAACGCCAAGCGCTGGCAGGACGTGGAGACGCTGCTCGCGGCCGGGATCGACGTGGTCACCACCGTCAACATCCAGCATCTGGAGTCGGTCAACGACGTCGTCGAGAAGATCACCGAGGTGCCGCAGCGGGAGACCGTGCCGGACGAGGCGGTCCGCCGGGCGTTCCAGATCGAGCTGGTCGACATGCCCGCCGACGCGCTGCGGCGCCGGCTCGCGCACGGCAACGTCTACGCCCCGGAGAAGATCGACGCGGCCCTCGCCAACTACTTCCGGATCGGCAACCTCACCGCGCTGCGCGAACTCGCCCTGCTGTGGGTGGCGGGACGGGTGGACGAGGCGCTCCAGAAGTACCGCAGCGACCACGGCATAGGGGGTGTCTGGGAGACCAGGGAACGTGTCGTGGTGGCGCTCACCGGCGGCCCCGAGGGCCAGACGCTGATCCGCCGGGCGGCCCGTATCGCCGACCGCTCGGCCGGCGGCGACCTGCTCGCGGTGCATGTGGCCCGCAGCGACGGCCTGGCCACCGGCTCCTCGCCGGTGGCGCTGGCCCGGCAGCGGCAGTTGGTGGAGAGCCTCGGCGGCAGCTACCACTCGGTGGTCGGCGACAACGTGCCCGGCGCGCTGCTGGAATTCGCCCGCGGCGCCGGCGCCACCCAGCTCGTGCTCGGCTCCAGCAGGCGCGGCCGGCTGGAGAAGCTGCTGACCGGGCGGGGCATCGGCGACACGACCGTGACCAGCTCGGACGAGATCGACGTGCACATCGTCACCCACGAGCGGGCCGGCCGGGGGCGGCTGCTGCCGTCCCGCCGCCGCACCCTGAGCACCTCGCGGCTGATCGCCGGGCCGGTGGCCGGTCTGGTGCTGCCGTTCGCGCTGGCCGCGATCCTCGCGGGCAACCGGGGCAGTCTCAACCTGACCAGCGAGGCGCTGCTGTTCCTGCTGACCGTGGTGGCGGTGGCGTGCGTCGGCGGCGTGCTGTCCGCGGTGGTCGCGTCGATCACCGCGTCGCTGGTGCTGAACTACTGGTTCATCCCGCCGATCGGGAAGTTCACCATCGCCGAGCCCAACAACATCCTGGCGCTCGCGGTGTTCGTGGTGGTCGCCGGTACGGTCGCGGCGATCGTGGACCGCTCGCTGCGGCTCTCGCGCCGGGCGGCCCGGGCCACCGCCGAGGCGGAGACGCTGTCGTCGCTGGCCGGCGGCATCGTCCGGGGCGGTGACGTGCTGCCCACGCTGCTGGAACGGGCCAGGGAGACCTTCGGGATGGACAGCGCGGAGCTGGCCCCGGGACCGGTCGATGACGACTCGGCGGTGCAGGTGCCGGCCGGCGGCGGTTCGGTGCTGGTGCTGCGCGGGCGGTCGCTGCCCGCCGCCGACCAGCGGGTGCTGGCCGCCTTCGCGGCGCACGTCTCGGTGGCGGTGGAGCGGGCCCGGCTCGCCGAGGCGGCGGCGGAGATCGAACCGGTGAAGGCCGCCGACCGGATGCGGACCGCGCTGCTGGCCGCGGTCAGCCACGATCTGCGCACCCCGCTGGCGGTCGGCTGGGCCGCGGTCAGTTCGCTGCGCAGCCAGGACGTGCGCTTCTCCGACGAGGACCGGGACGAACTGCTCGCCACCGCAGAGGAGTCGCTGAGCCGGCTCAACCGGCTGGTGGACAACCTGCTGGACATGAGCAGGCTCCAGGCGGGCGCACTGTCGCTCAAGGTGCGGACCACCACCCTGGAAGAGGTGCTGCCGGCCGCCCTGGAGTCGCTGGAGGCCGCTTCCGACGTGGTCGCGCACGGTCTGGAGCAGGCGCCGGCGGTACGGGCCGACCCGCCGCTGCTCGAGCGGGTCGTCGCCAATCTGATCAGCAACGCGGTCCGGCACGCGCCGCCCGGCAAGCCGGTGCTGCTCACCGCGAGCGCGCTCGGCGACCGGGTGGAGTTGCGGGTCATCGACCGCGGGCCGGGGCTGGCCGAGGAGAACCGGGAGCGGGTCTTCGAGGCGTTTCAGCGGATGGGGGACACGGACAACAGCACGGGGCTCGGGCTCGGCTTGGCGCTGGCGCGCGGCCTGACCGAGGCGATGCGCGGCACGCTCACCCCTGAGGACACGCCTGGCGGCGGGCTGACCATGGTCCTGTCGCTGCCGGCGGCGCCCGACCCCGGGCCGGTTCCGCCCCAAAGGGGCGCGGGGAACGGCGCGAGCGACCCACCACCGGCCGGTGGGCCGGACACGACAGCGACAGCCCCTCCGGGCCGGTGACGACCCGCAGGGACGCCGTGGCTGAGGGCGCAGTTCGCCGCGCCCCTGGCGGAGCGTCTCAGCCGACGTGGACGCGGGGGCGGCGGGTGCGGTCGGACTCGGCCTCGCGGAGCACCTCACGGGTGACCGGAGCCACCTCACCGTGGCCGAAAAGGAAGAAGCGGAGGAAGTTCGCGAACGGACTCCCCTCCGTCCACTCGAAGTAGATGTGCGGCTGGCATCCGGTCACGTCACGCACGTGCAGCAAGAGAGCCGCCAGCGCGTTCGGAATGGACGAGCTCTCCAGCGACAGCACCCGGTAGCGCCCGTGCAGCACATGCCCGTGCACGGTCACCGCCGACTCGAACTCCGACGCGTCCAGCACCGTCACCTCGACGAAGACCAGATCGTCCTCGGTCGGGATGTCGTTGTCCGCCCTGATCTGCTTCACCTTGTCGCGGTACTCCGCCGCGTCCCGCTCCCCCGGCTCATTGGCGATGAACCGGATCCGGCGGCTGGCGATGTCCCGTACGAACCGCGCCGCCATGTCGTCCAGCTCGACACTCGTCACCCGCAGCTCGAAGGCCCGGGCCAGCCGGGACAGCAGCGACACCAGCACGATGCCGCCGATGAAGCACGCACCGATCTTCACACCGTCCGGCCGCTCCACGACGTTGACCACCGTCGTGTAGAGGAAGACCACCGCGATGACCCCGAAGCCGACCGTCCAGCCGCGCTGCCCGGCCTTGCGGGACGCGATGGTCACCGCGATCGCCGCCGAACTCATCAGCACCAGCACACCCGTGGCGTACGCGCCGCCCTGCTTGTCCACGCTGGCGTCGAAGATCCACGTCACCAGGAACGCGACCAGGGTGAACACCAGCACCATCGGCCGTACCGCCCGCGCCCAGTGCGGCGCCATCCCGTAGCGCGGCAGATAGCGCGGCATCAGGTTGAGCAGCCCGGCCATCGCCGAGGCGCCGGCGAACCAGAGGATGGCGATGGTCGAGAAGTCGTAGACCGTGCCGAAGGCCGATCCCAGGTACTGATGGGCGAGGAACGCCAGCGCGCGGCCATTGGCCTGGCCGCCGACCTGGAAGTCGGCCTTGGGTATCAGCACGGTGGTGATGAAGCTGGTCGCGATCAGGAAGACGCTCATGATCAGCGCCGCCGTGGTGAGCAGCTTCTTGGTGTCCCGGATCCGGCCGGCCGGATTCTCCTCGGAGTCGCCGGGGTCCCCCTGGACGTGCGGCATGACCGCGACACCGGTCTCGAAGCCGGACATGCCGAGCGCCAGCTTCGGGAAGATCAGCAGGGACACACCGATCATCACGAAGACGTTGCCGCGCTCCATGGTCAGCCCGTGGCGCCAGTCCGTCACCAGGTGCGGGGCGCTGAGCACGTGCCACAGCCCGACGCCGACCACCACCACGTTGAGCACCAGATAGAGCGCGACGAGCACCACCGCGACCCCGATGGCCTCCAGGAAGCCCTTGAGGAAGACCGCGCCGAGCAGCGCCACCAGCACCAGCGTGATCAGCAGTTGGTGGCTGTGCAGGGCACTGGTGAAGTGCGGGTTCTCCACCAGGTGGGTGGAGGCGTCGGCCGCGGACAAGGTGATGGTGATCAGGAAGTCGGTCGCCGCGAAGCCCAGCAGCGCCAGGACGAAGAGCTTGCCCTTCCAGAACGACAGCAGCCGTTCCAGCATCGCGATCGAGCCCTCGCCGTGCGGACTGTCCTCGGCCACCCGGCGGTAGACCGGCAGCGCGCCGGCCAGGGTGACCACGACCAGGACGACGGTGGCGATCGGCGAGAGCAGTCCAGCGGCGAGCGCGGCGATGCCCGGCTGGTAGCCGAGGGTGGAGAAGTAGTCCACGCCGGTGAGGCACATCACCCGCCACCAGCGTTGGCCCTGGTGCTCGGCCGATTCCGCCGCGTCGGCCGCATCCACCGCGTCGGACGCCGTGAGCTGCTCCGGCCGGCCGGGCTCCAGCGTGCCGCCGGCCCCCTGACGGCCGCCCTGCCGTCCGCGCGGCGGGGTCTTGGCCATGTCGGACATGCCCTTCAACATCCAGGCACGAAGGCCGCCGGTCGAGGCGGTGGTGGCCAAGGTCGAGCTCCTGTTCTTACGGCTGCCGGGCGGCATCCGAGGTCCGGAAGGTTCCGGGGCGAAGGGTCCGGGGCGCGGGTCCGGCCTCCCCGGGGCCGTGCCGACGTCAACACAGCGCGGGTCAGCGTACGCACAGCGTATGTACGCGGGGGAGGGCGGCCCCCGGGTCCTTAGCGGGTTCTTAACGCGTGAGATGCGTCTCCATCGGGGGCGGCGAGGCGGCGGCGAGAGGTGGGGCAGGGGGCCGGCGGACGGGTCCGCGGACATGGGTCGGGGGCAGGCGCGGATGGCGCCTGCCCCCGATCTGGATTGCTAACGGGCGGACTTCGGACTACGGATCAAGCCTTCGACTCGGTCCCGGCCTTGCCGGTCGCCTTGGCGGGCTTTTCCTCGACCTCGGCGTCGGCGTCCCCGTCGACCTCAGCGTCAGCTTCGGCTTCGGCTTCCGCTTCCACCTCGGGCCGAGCATCCGTTATGTCAGCTTTGTCCGCCGAAACCCCGGGCTCGGACTCCTCCTCCGTACCGCCCTCCTCGAAGCGGGCGTCGAGCACCGCGTCGAGTTCGGCCGTCCACTGCTTCAGGACGGCGCGGGAGGGGGCCTCCACGTCCGTCTGGAACCAGCGGCGGGTGGAGGTGTAGACGGTGACCGAGAAACGGCGGCCGAACCGGGGCGTGTCGATCTCGACCGCGCCGATCTCGTCCCAGCCGAACTCCGCCTCCTGGTCGTCCAGCCGGAAGGTGACGCCGGCGGCGTCGGCGATGATCGCGCCGCGCCGGTCGGTGACCTCGAAGACCGGGAGGCCGTCCGCGGCGCTTTCGTCGGCGTCAGCGACATCCCCGTCGACATCGGCATCGCCGTCAGCCGCGCTCTCGGACCCGGCGGCCGCGTCCTCGGGACCGGCGTCGTCGGCGACGAGGGCACCCTTGTCAAGCCGGGGCGCCCCCTCGGCAGACTCGTCGGCTTCCGGGGCGGTGGCGGACCGCGCCGCCTTACCTGGTTTACCTGGGGTGATTTCGGCCGCTTCGGGCGGAATGTCCGCCGTCGGCACCGCGTCGTCGGCCCGCCCCTCGGCCGGGGGCGGGGGCGTGAGGCCGGGAATGTACGCAGGATCGATCCCTGCGGGTGGCACCGGCGGGCTGCTCGAACCTATGCGCTGCTCCACGCCGGGCAGTATGGCCGATAAACCTGTGCCGTCAAGTTCACCTCGTCAACTTGGCGCCCAGGCCGGGACATTCGGGTACTCACCGGTCACCCAGACCCGCCTCCGCCAGATCCAGCTCGTGCTGGAGCCTGCGCCGGGTCGTGTCGCTGATCCGGTGCGCCGTGTAGAGCTGCCGCAGCTCCTCGTTGGCCACCCGGATCACCTCCCGCCGCAGGCCGACGTAGGCCTCTTCGAGGCGGTCGCCCGTCGGGCCGTCCTCAGTGTTGTCCAGGCGGGCGACCAAGTGCCGGCGGATGCCGAGCAGCGCGGCCTCCGGGTGCGTCTCCAGGCCCGCGAGCTGGTCGACCCGGGCCAGCGCGGCCCGGTCGAGCGCGTCGCGGGCGCCGGCCTCCTCCCGGGCGGTGTGCTCGGGCTCCAGGGCGAGCCCCGACCGGCCGACCACCCCGCCCAGCGTCAGGCCCTGGACGACGAGGGTGAGGACCACCACGGCGGTGGTCAGCACCAGCACCAGCGGGCGCCCCGGCAGGGCACTGCCGTCGTGCGCGGTGAGCGGGATGGACAACGCGGCGGCCAGCGGCATCACGCCCCGGGTGCCGGCCCAGGTGACCACGCCCGCCACCCGCCACGCCGGCTGCCCGCGCCGCGGCCCGACCACCGAGGCCATCGGCAGCACCCACAGCACCCGCAGGCAGAGCAGCGCCCCGGCGACGGCCAGCGCCTGCACCGGCCAGGCGCCGGTGCCGTCCGGCAACGCCCGCACCAGGGTGGGCAGTTCGAGCCCCACCACGCTGAACACCACGCTCTCCAGCAGAAACACCACCACCGCGTTGACCGCCGAGAGCTGGAGCCGTATCCGCGCGTCGGACAGCCGGTGGCCCGACCGGCCGAGCATCACGCCCGCGACCACCACCGCCGTCACGCCCGAGGTGTGCGCCGACTCCGCGAAGACGTACGCCGTATAGGGGGTGACGAGGGCGATCACCGTCTCCAGTACGGGGTCGGTGGTGCGCCGCCGGATCAGCCCGACCAGCCCGGCCACGACGGCGCCCACCGCCGTACCGCCGCCGGCCAGCAGGACGAACTCGCCGGCCGCCGCGCCCGCGTGGACCGCGCCGGCGGCGACCGCGGCGGTCACCGCGACCTTGAAGAGCACCAGTGAGGTCGCGTCGTTGAAGAGGCTCTCGGCCTGCACCAGCGTCTGCACCCGCCCCGGCAGCGCCAGCCGCCGGCCGAGCGCGGTCACCGCCACCGGGTCGGTGCTTGCCAGCACCGCGCCCAGCACGAAGGCCATCGGCCCGGACAGCGGGGTCACCGCGACCGCCAACGCGCCGACGGCCGCCGCGGACGCCAGCACCAGCCCGAACGCCAGCACGGTCACCGGCCGCCACACCGCTTTGAGGTCACGCGGCGACAGTTCCTCGGCCGCGGCCTGGAGCAGCGGGGGCAGTACGAAGAGGGCGATGGCCTGCGGCGGGATCCGGAAGGGGGGCACCCCCGGTATCAGCGCCACCGCGAGACCGGCGAGTACGAGCAGCGGCGGTGCGGGGATCCGGCCGCGCCGGGCGAAGGTGGCCACGGCGGTGGCGAGCACCACCAGGCCGAGTACGGCTCCGACGTCGCGCATCCGGACACCCCAGGTCGTCACCGGGGCCGCGGGGGCCGCTTCCCGGCCGCCGTTCCTTACCCCGCGCCGACCAGACTTCCCGGCACACCACGGCCAGATTATCGGACTTTCCGCCCCCACGGCCTTCGCGCCGCTCCACCCGTCCGTGCTGCCCCGAGATCCCTCGAACGAATGAAGCGCCCGCCGGGACCCATCCGTGAACGCCACAGCCCCGAAGGGAGGTTGTGAACGATCCCCGACCCACCAGCCCCCCTGATGCGCTCCAGCCCCCCGCGCCCCAGCGCCCTCCTGGCGCCCCAGCCGCGGCGCCGAGCGGCGTGTTCGAGGCGAGCCCGGGCGCTGGCCCGGGGGCCGGTGCCGGTCCGACCGGCGGCGCCGGACGTCTGGTGGCGCGGGGCGTACGGGTCGGGTTCGGGGCGCTGGCGGGGCTGCTCGCGGCGGCGGCCTCACTGGGCGTGGCGGAGCTGGTCGCGGGGGCGGTGCGGCCGGCCGCGAGTCCGGTCACCGTGGTCGGCGGGGTGGTGATCGACCGCACACCGGTGTCCTTGAAGGACTACGCGGTCCGCCACTTCGGCACCAACGACAAACTGTTCCTCCAACTCGGCATCGTGGCGATCCTCACCCTCTTCGCCCTCGCCCTCGGCGTGCTCGCGCTGTACTTCCGCCGGACCGGCTGCGCGGGAGTGCTCGCCTTCGGCCTGGTCGGCGCGCTCGCCGCCTGGAGCCGGCCCGACCGCCACCGGCTCGACGTCCTCCCCTCGCTGGCCGGAGCCGTGGCCGGAGTGGCCGTGCTGTGGCTGCTCACCGCCCGGCTCGCCCTGGCCGACCGACAGCGCGGCGACGGCGTCGGGACCCAGGTCGGCGAGACCCGGGTCCCCGACGCGGCGGCCCCGGTGCCGGCCGGGGTGGCCGGTCCCACAGCCGGTCCCACAGCCGACGAAGCGGCCGGCCCCGCGGCTGACGAATCGGCTGACGAATCGGCCGACCCAACCGCCGAGCCCGGGGCGCCGTCCGACGGCGACACCGCACCGGCCGAGGGGCCGGGCCCGGAAGGCGAGCCACCGGCGATCCCGGGGCAGACCGGGTCGGCGCCCCGGCAAGCCCCGGCCCCCGGCCCCCGGCCAGGGCCCTCCTTCGACCGGCGCGGCTTCCTGATCGCCGCGAGCGCCGCCGCTGCCGCCTCCGGCGGAGCCGGCCTGCTCGGGCGGAAGCTTGGGGAGCGGCGCGGCGCGGCGGCCGTCGCGTCCCGTAGCGGCGTCATATTGCCGAGGCCCGCCTCCCCGGCGGCGGCGGTCCCGGCCGGCGCCCAGCTCCGGGTCCCCGGCATCAAGCCGTTCCTCACGCCCACCGCCGACTTCTACCGGGTCGACACCGCCCTCGCCGTCCCCCGGATCGACGCCACCACCTGGCGCCTGCGGCTGCACGGCCTCGGCGTCAAGCGGGAGTTGACGTTCAGCTACGCCGACCTGCTGCGCCGCGAGCTGATCGAGCGCGACATCACCCTGACCTGCGTGTCGAACGAGGTCGGCGGCCCCTACGTCGGCAACGCCCGCTGGATCGGCGTCCGCCTCGCCGATCTGCTCCGGGAGGCGGGGGTGGTCGCCCCCTCCAGGGGCGGACCCGCCGACCAGCTCGTGGCGCACTCGGTGGACGGCATGACCATCGGCTCCCCGGTCGAGACCGTGTTCGACGGCCGGGACGCGATGCTCGCCCTCGGGATGAACGGACAGCCGCTCCCCTTCGCCCACGGCTTCCCGGTCCGCGTGCTGATCCCCGGTCTCTACGGCTATGTGTCCGCCTGCAAGTGGCTGCGCGAGCTGGAGCTGACCACCTTTGCCGCGTACGACGCCTACTGGGTCCGGCGGAGCTGGTCCCGGCAGGCGCCGATCAAGACCGAGTCGCGGATCGACACGCCCAAGCCGTTCGGCAACCCGAAGCCCGGCCTGGTGCCGGTGGCCGGGGTGGCCTGGGCGCAGCACCGCGGCATCGACCGGGTCGAGGTGCGGGTGGACGGCGGCGCGTGGCAGACCGCCCGGCTCGCCGCTGAGGACACCACGGACACCTGGCGGCAATGGATGTGGCCGTGGCAGGCCACCTCCGGCCCCCACCGTCTTGAGGTCCGCGCGACCGACCGGGACGGCGTCACCCAGACCGAGCACCGCGTCGGCACCGTGCCGGACGGCGCCACCGGCTGGCACTCGGTGGTGGTCAGCGTGGACTGACGCGCGGCCCGCCCCCCTGACCCACCTCCCAACCCCTTAGCCCACCACTGACCAACCCCGAAGGAGCAACCGTGAACACTCTCACCGTCCGCCGGATCGCCGTCACCGTAAGCGCCGCCGCCGTCCTGCCGCTCGCGCTCACCGCGTGTTCCAGTGACAGCAAGGGCTCGGCCGCCTCGGCGCCGTCGGCGTCGGGCATGCCGAGTACCACCGCTCCCGCCACGAGCGCGATGCCCTCCTCGGCCGCCGCGATGGACCAGCCCTTCGGGCCCGGCTGCGCAGGTGTGCCGAAGAGCGGCGCCGGCAGCTTCGACGGCATGTCGAAGGACCCGGTGGCCACGGCGGCCTCCAACAACCCGGCGCTGTCCACGCTGGTCACCGCGGTGAAGAAGGCCGGACTCGTCGACACCCTCAACAGCGCGCAGCACATCACGGTGTTCGCGCCGACCAACGACGCCTTCGCCAAGCTCCCGAAGGCCACCCTGGCCAAGGTGCTCGCGGACAAGGCGATGCTCACCAAGATCCTGACGTACCACGTGGTCGGCGAGCCGGTGACGGCGCCCGACGGCCTGGCCAACGGCAGCTACACCACCCTGGAGAAGGGCAAGCTGACCACTTCGGGCTCCGGCGAGTCGTACAAGGTGAACAACGTCGCCAACATCGTCTGCGGCAATGTGACCACCTCCAACGCGACCGTCCAGATCATCGACACGGTCCTGATGCCCCCGGCCTAACCGACCCGGCTGCTCCCTGGCTGCTCCCGGCCGGCTCCCATCCCCTTCGCCGTCCCCCGCCATCCCCCGCCCGCCCCGGGAAGCCGGGCGGGAAAGATCGGGAGAGAATCGGAAGAGCTGCCAAAGTCCCACCCATCCGGACGTCGCGCGGCGCCGAATCACCGTAGACCGCGTGACAGTCCCGGAGGTGTCGATGCGCGTGACAGCAGAGAACAGCCCGGCGCCCGCGTCCCCGACAGGGGCGCTGGAGTCGCTGCTGGAGCGGGTCGCCCTGGGCGACCAGGGCGCCTTCGAGAGCCTCTACACGGCGGTGGCCGGCTCGGTGCTGGGCCTGGTGCGCCGGGTGGTGCGGGACCCCGCCCAGTCGGAGGAGGTGGCGCAGGAGGTGCTGATCGAGGTCTGGCGCCAGGCCGCCCGGTTCGACGCGGCGCAGGGCAGCGCCATGGCCTGGATCATGACGATGGCCCATCGCCGGGCCATCGACCGGGTGCGCTCGGCGCAGGCCGCCGCCGACCGGGAGCACACCGCGGGGCTGCGGGACCACAGCCCCGCTTTCGACGAGGTCACCGAGCAGGTCGAGCGGCGCCTGGAGCGCGAGCAGGTACGCCGCTGCCTCGGCCAGCTCACCGAGTTGCAGCACGAGTCGGTGACCCTCGCCTACTACCGCGGCTACACGTACCGGGAGACCGCCGAGGTGCTGGGCGTGGCGCTCGGCACCGTCAAGACCCGACTGCGGGACGGACTGATCCGGCTCCGCGACTGCCTGGGGGTGACTTCATGACCATCGCCGACCTGCACACACTGACCGGCGCCTACGCGGTCGGCGCGCTCCCCGAGCGGGAGGCGGCGGACTTCCGGGGCCACCTGACGCGCTGTGCGGCGTGCGCGCAGGAGGTGCGGGAGTTCCGGGAGACGGCGGCCCGGCTGGCGCTCGCGGTGGCCGAGGTGCCGCCGGCCGCGCTGCGGGTCCGGGTGATGGCGGCGCTGCCGGAGGTACGGCAACTGCCGCCGGTGCCCGCCGGGGCGCGCGGCCGTGTCGTGTCGCTGCGCGACCGGCGGTGGCGGCACCGGCTGCCGTATCTCGCCGCCGCGGCCTGCCTGGTGGCCGCCGCGGTCGCCACCGGAGTGGCCGTGGAGGCCCGCCGGGACGCGGACACCCAGCGGGACCGGGGTGTGGTGGCCGAGCAGCGGGCGCGGGTGGTGAGCGCGCTGGCCGCGGCGCCGGACGCGGCCTTCCACACCGGGGCGCTGACCGGCGGCGGGTCCGCGACCGTGGTCTCCTCCACCCGCCTGGGAGCGGCCGCGATCCTCTACCGCGACCTGCCGCCCCTGCCCGGCTCGCGCGTCTACGAGCTCTGGTACAGCCGTGACGACGTGATGGTGCCCGCGGGTCTGGTCGACACGAAGGACCCGTCCGGTTCGCTGCTGCTCCAAGGGCACCCGAACGGCGCCGTCGGGGTGGGCGTCACGGTGGAACCGCACGGCGGCTCGGACACACCCAGCGGCTCCCCGCTGGTCGTCGTACCCCTCTGAGATCCCGCCCGCCCCGGGCGCCCGCCCCTGGGCGCCCGGCTCACCCGTCCGATGTGCCCAAGATCACCCGCCCGCACCGGCTCTCACCCATCCGGCCCACCCATCCGATCCGGCCACGGCGCCGAATCCCTGACACCGAGGCAGAACCGCCGCCGGGAGCACCCGGCGGCGGACGCGAGAAGCGGCGGCGAGCAGCGGCGGCGAGAAGGAGCGTGCGGTGGAGCGGCGACAAGTGGCCGTGGTGGGCGGCGGGGTGGCGGGCCTGACCGCCGCCCATGTGCTCCAGCGGGTGTACGACGTCGCGCTGTACGAGGCGGACGACCGGCTCGGCGGCCACGCGCACACCCATGACCTGGCCGGGGCCGACGGCCGGACCACCCGGGTGGACTCCGGCTTCATCGTGCACAACGAACGCACCTACCCGAACCTGCTGCGGCTCTTCGCCGAACTGGGCGTGGCCACCCAGGACGCGGAGATGAGCATGTCGGTGCGGTGCGAGGGCTGCGGCCTCCAGTACGCGGGCGCCCGCGGCGCCGCCGGGCTCTTCGCCCGGCCCGGCAGCGCGCTGAGCCCCCGTTACCTGCGGATGCTGGCGGAGATCCCGGCCTTCCACCGCGCCGCCCGGGCGGCCCTGGCCGCGGACCCGTACGCCCAGGACACCCGTACGCTCGGCGCCTTCGTCGCCGAGCACCGCTGGTCGCGGTACTTCAGCTCGCACTTCCTCACTCCGCTGGTCTCCGCCGTCTGGTCCTGCGCCCCCACGACCGCGATGGTCTACCCGGCCACGTACCTCTTCCGCTTCCTCCAGCACCACGGGATGCTCTCGGTCACCGGCTCCCCGCGCTGGCGGACCGTCACCGGCGGCTCGGTCGAGTACGTCCAGCGGGTCGGCAAGCGGCTCTCCGCGGTGCACACCGCCACCCCGGTCCGGGCGGTGCGCCGTGGCGATCTCGGCGCGGAGGTGACGACCCAGGACGGCACCTCGCGGACTTTCGACGCGGTGGTGCTCGCCGTCCACCCCGACCAGGCGCTGCGCGTCCTCGCCGACCCCACCGCCGCCGAGCGCCAGGTGCTCGGCGCCTTCGGCTACTCCCGCAACCCCACGGTGCTGCACGGGGACACCTCGCTGCTGCCCTCCGCCCCGCGGGCCCGCGCGTCCTGGAACTACCTGATGCCGTCCTGCGCGACCACCGCCGAGGGCGTCCGGGTCTCCTACGACCTCAACCGGCTGCAACGGCTCGACACCGGCGAGCGCTATGTGGTGACCCTCAACGGCGCCGACCGGGTCGACCCCGAGCGGGTGCTGGCCCGGATGGTGTACGAGCACCCGATCCACACCCCGGAGTCCGTCGCGGCCCAGCGGCTGCTGCCCGCGCTGAACACCGACGTCACCGCGTACGCAGGCGCCTATCACGGCTGGGGCTTCCACGAGGACGGCTGCCGCTCCGGGGTCGAGGCGGCGGCGGCGCTCGGGGTGCGCTGGTGACCCCCGCGACCGGCGCCGCCCCGGACACCCCGGCTCCGTACGGGCCGGGTCCCGGCGAGCCGGATCGTGCTCCGTACGGCCCGGGCCACGCCCCCGGGCTCTACGCGTGTGTCGTCGCGCACGCCCGCACCCGGCCGCTGCGGCACTCCTTCCGGCTGCGCACCTATCTGTGGCTGGTGGACGTCGACCGGCTGCCGGCGCTGCCCCGCGCGCTGCGCCCGCTGGCCCGCTTCGACCCCCGCGACCACTTCGCCGGCACCGCGCCGACGCTGCGGGCCGGACTCGACCGCTATCTGGCCGGCCAGGGACTGCCGCCGCCCGGGGGCAGGGTGGTGATGCTCGCCAACGCGCGGGTGCTCGGCTACGTCTTCAACCCGCTGTCGGTGTTCTGGTGCCACCACCCGGACGGCGCCCTCGCCTATGTCGTCGCCGAGGTGCACAACACCTTCGGCGAGCGCCACTGCTATCTGCTGCGGACCGACCCGCAGGGGCGTACCGAGGTGCCCAAGGAGTTCTACGTCTCGCCGTTCTTCCCGGTCGACGGCTCCTACGAGATGCGGCTGCCGGAACCCGGCGACCGGCTGGCGCTGACCGTACGGCTGCGGCGGGCGGACGGCGTGCCGTTCACCGCGACCGTACGCGGCGCCCGGCGGCCCGCCACGCCGGGCCGGCTGCTCGCCATGGCGGTACGGCATCCCGCGGCGACGATGGTGGTCGCGGCCACCATCCGGCTGCACGGCATCCGGCTGTATCTGCGGGGCCTGCCGGTACGGCCCAGGCCCCGCCATCACCCGCAGGAGGGAATGAAGTGAGCGGACTCCTCTCGGACCTGACCGCGGCGGCGGCCGTCCGCGGCGCCACGGACCGTGCCCAGGTGGACCCCGCCGCCTGGCCCGACGTGGCCCGGCTGCCGCGCGGCTCGGCGGCGCGCACCGCCGTCGCCCGGCTGATCGTGCGGCAGGCGCTGAGCCGGCTGCCGCTGCGGGTACGGCTGCCGGACGGCACGGAGACCGGCGCCGCCGGGCCGGTGCTGCGGCTGCGCGACCCGGCCGCCTTCCACCGGCGGATCGGCGCCGACGGGCTGATCGGCTTCGGCGAGTCCTACATGGCGGGGGAGTGGGACGCTGACGACCTGGTCGGGGTCCTCACGGTGCTCGCCGCCCAGGTGGGCGATCTCGTCCCGCCGGGACTGCAACGGCTGCGGGGTATGTGGGCCCGGCGGCTGCCGCGTACCGAACGCAACACCCGCGACGGCGCCGCGCGGAACATCCAGCGCCACTACGACCTGTCCAACGAGCTGTTCGCGCTCTTCCTCGACGACACCATGACCTACTCGTCGGCGCTCTTCCCCGCCCTGCCGGCCGACCCGGACGCGCTCGGCGCGGCTCAAGGGCGCAAGATCGACCGGCTGCTCGACCTGGCCGGCGTCGGCGAGGGCACCCGGGTGCTGGAGATCGGCACCGGCTGGGGCGAACTGGCGCTGCGCGCGGCCCGGCGCGGCGCCCGGGTCAGGACCGTCACCCTCTCCCGCGAACAGCGCGAGCTGGCGCTGGCCCGGATCGCGGCGGCCGGGCTCGGCGAGCGGGTCGGCGTCGACCTGCTCGACTACCGCGATGTGCGCGGCCGCTTCGACGCGGTACTGAGCGTCGAGATGATCGAGGCGGTCGGCGCCGAGTTCTGGCCGGTCTACTTCGGCTCGCTGGCCCGGCTCGCCGCGCCCGGCGGCCGGATCGCGCTCCAGGCCATCACCATGCCGCACGCCCGCATGCTCGCCACCCGCGACACCTACACCTGGATCCACAAGTACGTCTTCCCCGGCGGCGCCCTGCCCTCGCGGGAGGCGATCGCCGACACCGCGGCCGGCTCCGGCCTGCGGGTCATCCGGGACGACGGTTTCGCCGCGCACTACGCCGAGACGCTGCGGCTGTGGCGGGAGCGGTTCACCGCCCGGTCGGCCGAGGTGTCCGCGCTCGGTTTCGACCGGACGTTCCAGCGGCTGTGGGAGTTCTACCTGGCCTACTCGGAGGCCGGCTTCCGCTCGGGCTACCTGGACGTACGCCAGGTGCTGCTGACGCGGGCGGCCGGCGCGTGAGCGGCTACCCGTGGGCCGCCTTCGCGGTCAACCTGGGCTGCGCGGCCGGCGCCGCGCTGGTCGTCATGCTGGTGGCCTTCGCGGTCGGCGTGGCCAGGAGCCTGCACCGGGTGGTGGACATCGCCTGGGGACTGGCCTTCGCCGCGGTCGCCGCGGTCTCGTACGGCGTCTCGGCCGGGCACGGCGACGACGGACGACGGCTGCTGGTGCTGCTGGCCACCCTGGTGTGGGGGCTGCGGCTGGCCACCCACATCGGCTACCGGGGGCGCGGGCGCGGCGAGGACCCGCGCTACAAGCGGATGCTCGACAAGGCCCCGCACGGCCACCGCGCCAGCTACGCGCTGCGGGTGGTCTATCTGCGGCAGGGCGCCCTGGTGTGGCTGATCTCGCTGCCCGTGCAGGCCGCCTGCTACATCCGCGGCCCGATCGACACCGCCGCCCGGGCGGGGGCCGCGGTGTGGGCGGCCGGGCTGGTCTTCGAGGCGGTCGGCGACCGGCAGCTCGTCCGCTTCACGTCCGACCCGGCGAACCACGGGCGGATCATGGACCGCGGCCTGTGGTCCTGGACCCGGCACCCCAACTACTTCGGCGACTTCCTGGTGTGGTGGGGCCTGTTCCTGATGGCGTGCGGCGCCTGGCAGTCCGTTGTCGTGTCACTGGTCTCCCCGCTGCTCATGTCCTTCCTCCTCACCCTGGGAAGCGGCAAGCGGCTGCTGGAGCAGCACATGGCCGACCGGCCGGGGTTCACCGCCTACAAGGCCCGTACCAGCGGGTTCTTCCCGCTGCCGCCGCGCCGCGGGGCCTGAGGGGGGAACTGCGGGACGGCGCGGACCCGGCCGCCGATTCACCCGATCGTTGGGATCTGCGGGCAAAGGATTTCACAGAGCGTGTGCGAGGCGCTACTTTCCGTAGTGACACCTCGTCGCGGGCGTTCTCGCGGCGGGCGTGCCGTCCGTCAGGTCCCGCACACGCGAACTCCCGGAGTCACACGCATGCGCCGCATCCTCAGCAAACTCGGCACGCTCGCAGCGGTCGCGCTGCTCGCCTGCACCGCCACCCAGTCGACCGCGGGCGCGGTCGCGGCGCCGGCCGCGGCCACCGCGGTCACCGCGGTCACCGCCGCCGACAGGCCCGCCTACTTCACCCTGCGCGACGTCCAGGGCTCGCACTTCATCATCGAGATCACCAACCACGCGACCATCGCGGAGGCACGGGAGATCATCCGGGAGGGCGAGCGCAAGATCGTCATCGGCCGGATCGTGAAGCGGCCGGCCCCGTACAACCCGCAGTGGAGCTTCCACTTCAACCCGGACACCATCGCCTTCGCCGACATGGCCATCGAGGTCTGCGACGCGACGACCAGCTATGTCGAGGACCATCTCGACGAGGCCGGCGGCCCCTTCCTGCCCGGTCTGTACTGGTGCCCTTGGACGGGCCGCCTGATCAACGAGGTCACCCCCGACTGATCCGATGACTGATCCGAAGTCGCCGGGCGATCCAAGTCGCCAGGTGACCGGAGTCGCCGGGCCGTCCGTCCCGCCGACTGATCCGGCCGCCGGTTCAGTCGGCGCGCACGCCGATGGTCAGCAGCAGGTTGGCGTAGGTGCGGCGGTCGCCGGTGGCGATGACGAGGGCGGTGTCGGCGCGGCGGGCGGTGTCGTAGAAGGCGAAGCGGTCCAGGCCGTCGAGGGCGACACCGGGCAGCGCGGCCCGGAAGTCCGCGAAGACCGGCGGCTCGGGCTGGTCGGCCGGAGGGGTCATCACCGCGGCGGCCTCGATCGCGATCGCGTCCACCAGCGCGTCGAGCACCTCGGTGACGAGCAGCCGGTCGGGGGCGAGGTTGAGATAGACCCGCTCGGCGGCCGGGTGGGCGCCGGTGGTGTGCGGATAGTGGCCGTCGCTGATCAGCACCCGGGAGCCGTGGCCCGCCGAGGCGAGCGCGGCCAGGATCGTCGGGTGGGTCAACCGGTAACGCAGCATTGACGTGGTCTCCTCGCAACGGCACCCGGACCCCCGCGGCATCGCGAGACGTCCGATCTCTACGGATCAGCGGAAGCGTAGAGACCGGACGTCGTCCGCGTAAAGGCGCGGCTCGCGTCAGGCGTGGCCCGGGTGAAGGGGCGGCCCGCGTCAAGCTGGGGTCCGCGTCAAGCTGGGGTCCGCGCGGCGGCTACGGCAGGGTGAGGATCTGGTAGGAGTCGCCGTAGGTCTTCCACTTCAGCGGCGGGTCGAGGTTGAGGTTGCCCGCCTGGAGGAAGACCCGCTGCTCGGTGTCGACCCTGCTGGTGTCGTCGTGCGCGTCCTCGGTCTTCATCGCGGCCTTGCGGGCGTCGAGGAAGGCGTTGAGGTACGTGGTCTCGTTGCCGCCCTGGGCCGGGGTCTTGGCCTTCTTCATCGCGGTCTTGCGGATGCCGCCGAAGCTCACCGGGTCGCTGCCGGGGCCGTGCATCACGATGGCGTCGTAGTAGATGAACTGGCCGAGCGTGCCGACACCGTCGGACTTGGCCTGGTTGACCGAGGGGTTGAAGTACACGCTGTCGCGCTCGTCGTTCTGCGCCTGCTGGAAGACGGTGTCCTTGGCGGCGGTCTTCCAGTCGTTGACGAAGGCGGTGCCGAGCCCGGAGTGCGAGTCGGTGCCGTTCACCGCCTCCAGCGCCGGCAGGTATTTGGCGAGGACATTGCCGGGCTTCAGGTCCTGGTAGTGCTGGACGAGTTCCAGCATGTCGCCGGTGCCGGAACAGAAGCCGATGATGCCGGCGGTGTAGCCGCGGCCGTCACCGATGTCCTCGATGTACTTGTACTGGGCCTTCCAGTCGAGCGAGGAGTTCTCGGCGGAGCTGACCAGCTCCATCGCGATCTCCTTCTTGTGCGAGTCGGCCAGCCCGGCCGCGGCGTCCTTCGGCTGGACCGCGGCGGCGGGGCTCACCGGGACGGCGACACCGGGAGTGGCCAGCGCGAGCGAGGCGCCGCCAGCGGCGAGCACACCGGCGGCGGTGATGAGGGCTATCCGCCGGGTGGCGCGCGGGCGGTGGATGGCGCGGTGGGGGGAAGGCTGCATGTGCGTCTCCGTTCAGGGGGAGGCTCAACTGCCCAGTTAGGAAAGCTTCCTAACCAATGCGGAGTATTGAAGCACCACCGGGCCCGCTCGCCAAGGGGCTGGGGTGAAGCCGGTGATCGGAGCACACTTGGGGTATGTGCCGAAGCATCAAGACCCTCCGTGCCCCGATGACGCCCGAGGTCCACGACGAGGACATCAGGGCCGCCGCGCTCCAGTACGTCCGCAAGATCTCCGGCTTCCGCGCGCCCGCCGCGCACAACCAGGAGGTCTTCGACGCCGCGGTGGCGGCGGTCGCCGCGGCCACCGCCGAACTGCTCGACGGCCTCCAAGTCCGCGGCACCCCCGGCCCGGCCACCCGACACCCCGCCGCGTAGCGGCCTACCGGGGTGGGGTGCCGGGAGGCTCTAGCCTGCGGTTCATGGAGCAGATGACCGCCACGCAGTGGCAATCCTTCGTGTCCGCCGGCACCCGCACCGGCAAGTTCGGCGTCACCCGCAAGAACGGGCGGCCGCATGTGACGCCCGTCTGGTTCCTGCTGGACGACACCGATCCCAGCGACGTCCGGGTGATCATCAACACCGGGCACGACAGCGCCAAGGGCCGGGCGCTCCGCCGGGACCCGCACTTCGCGCTGTGCGTGGACGACCAGGAGCCGCCGTACTCCTTCGTGCTGCTGGAGTGCACCGCGGAGCTGATCGAGGACCTGGAGCCGCTGAAGTACTGGGCCACCCGGCTCGGCGCCCGCTACATGGGCGAGGACCAGGCCGCGGAGATCGGCCGCCGCAACGCCGTGCCGGGCGAGTACCTGATCCGCGGCCGGATCGACAAGGTCACCGCTGTCGCAGCGCTGGCCGGATAGCGCCGGCCGGACAGCACCCGGCCGGCCGGCGCGGCCGGCAGCGCCGGCTCACCCGTAGGAGAGCTTGGAGCAGGGGTTGGCGTCCGCGCTGCGCGCCTGCTGGGTGAGCGAGGTCGGCAGCGGCTTCGGCGGCGCCGTCGCGGCGGTCTTGGCGAAGTCCTGGCCGAGGACCACGTTGATGCCGGGGATGTCCAGCATGACGAGCTGCGCGCCGGGGAAGAGCTGCGCCACGGCCTTGGCCTGGACGGCGTCCGTGGAGCCGTACTCGATCCTGGTCGTCGCGTGGTCCTGCGACTTGGCGGTCGCGGTGCCGGTGACCGTGAAGTGCTTCGCCGCCAGCTCGTCGGCGCCCTTGCCGGCCAGGCCGTCGGTGGTGGTGCCGTTGAAGACGCTGACGTTTATCCCGGTGCCGTCGACCACGGGGGTCGGCTTGGCCGGGGTGCTCGGCTTGCCGGAGGCGTTGACGCCTTGCAGCGTGCGGTCGGCGCGCAGCTCGGCGAAGAGGTCGTCCACGTCCGGGTGGACCAGGTCTATCCGGGCGCCGGCGTACTTCCAGGGCGCGGTGATGAACTGGATGTTCTTCAGATCGATGTTCTTCATCGTGAGCGCGAACTTGGCCAGCTTCAGACCGCTGTTGAGCGCCGGGTCGACGGTCAGCGACTTGGTGACCGCGCTGGCCAGCGGCAGGATGTTGGTCAGGCTCATCCCGCCGCCCTTGACCTTCGCGATCAGCGCGGACAGGAACGCCTGCTGCCGCAGCATCCGGCCGACATCGGAGTTGTCGCCGACCCCGTGCCGTACCCGCACGTAGTCCAGCGCCTGCTGCCCGGACAGGTTCCGCAGGCCCTTCTGGAGCACGACCTTGCCCTTGTACCCCAGGTTGGGGTTCATGTCCCCCTGGTAGATGTCGTTCGGCACGCAGACGTCGACGCCGTGCACGGCGGAGGTCATGGCCGCGAAGCCGGCGAAGTCGATCACCAGGGTGTGGTCGATCCGCAGTCCGGAGAGCTTCTCCACGGTGTTCTGGGTACAGGCCGGGTTGCCCTTGGCGGTGTCGCCCATCGAGAACGCCGAGTTGAACTGGGCGCTCGGCTGGTCCGGCGACCAGGTGCCGTTGGGCAGCAGACACGGCGGTATGTCGACCAGCGAGTCACGGGGTATGGAGACACCCACCGCGTGCTGGTGATCGGGATAGACATGCAAAAGGATCGTGGTGTCCGAGCGGCCGACCGGGCCCGAGGCGGAGCCGCCGAGCTTTCCGTTGGCCCCCGAGCGGGTGTCGGAACCGATGAGCAGAAGGTTGACCGGCTTGTCACCGTTGGCGTCCGCCTGCGCGGCCTCCGGGCGGTTCTTGCTCAGCCCGGCCGCGTCAAAAGTACTGATATTCGAGTTGAGCTTCAGATAGACCGCACCGGCCGCGCCGACCGCGAGCACCGCCAGGGACGCGACGATCGCGATGACCCAGCGTTTGCGGCTGCGCTTGCGCTTGAGCCCACGAACGCCCATTTCCCAACCTTCGGTCCGGTGGCTCGCGCGCACACGACGAAGCCCAACGTTTACCACTTGCCTCGGGCGGAAAGTATGACCCCGGTCACATGTACCGGCAACATCCCGGCAAGCCACTGTACGCGGTCTATTTGTGGGTGACAGGGAATGTGAGGAGCGTGACGGAACGAGCAGCCTTTCCGGCATTTACGAATTCGGCACCCGGCGGCGCTCAGGGGCGGCGCAGGTTCCGGAGACCCGCCGCCGGAGCGGGAGTTGGGGCGGGACGGAAGCGGGACCCGAAGCGGGAGGGGCGCGGGAGCGGGAGCGGGAGCGGGGGCCGGAGGCGAGCTGGAAGGTCCGGCGCGCTCAGGATTCCAGCGCCTGGCCCAGGGTCTGGACGGGGTGGAAGACACCGTCGAGGCCGGTGAGGGCGAGCAGTTTGCGGGTCGGCTGATGCGCGCACACCATCCGGATCCGCCCGCCGCGGTCGATGATCCGGCGGCGGGCGCGTACCAGCAGGGAGAGCCCGAAGCAGTCGATGAAGTCCAGCCCGCCGAGGTCGAGCACCACCACCTGCGGGGCCGGCCAGGACGCGGCGGCCTCCAGGTGCACATCCACCAGTTCGGCGCTGCCGAGGTCCACCTCACCGCTCAGCTCGACCACGATGAATCCCCCCGACCAGTAGGTCCGGGCATAGCGGGATGACGGCGGGACCGCGTCGCCGAGCCTGCGCGCACGCTCCGGCGGCTCGCCCTGATCGCGCACCCGGTGTTCCCCCTCGTCCCCGTCGGTCACCTCTGGCGTGACCTGCGGTTACCGTAGCGGGGCGGCGGTACCGGGTGGGAGGCCGTCCGGGATATCAGCGGTGCTCATTCACCCGGAAGGATGAAAATCACAGCTCATCGCGACAGGCGACCAGCCAGTTCACCGAATCGGTGGGCGTCAGCGCGACCTTGTCGAGGGCGTCCATCGCCTTGGTGTACTCCACCACCTCGTCGTGCTTGTCGATGTAGAGGGCGCCGGTGAGCTGCTCCAGATAGACCAGGTCCGGCAGATCGGACTCGGGGAAGCTGAGCAGGGTGAAGGCGCCGCCGCCCGCCGCGTGGCCGCCGGTGGCGAAGGGCAGGACCCGGACATCGACATTGGGGGCTTCCGCCGCTTCCAGGATGTGCCGGATCTGGCCGCGCATCACCTCGCGGTCGCCGAACGGCCGGCGCAGGGCGCCTTCGTCCATCACCGCGATGAAGTGGGGTGCCTGCTCCGATACGAGGAGCTTCTGCCGCTCCAGACGTAGACCGACTCGTCTTTCCACCCAGGAGCCGACCGCGTCGGGGTGACCGAGCCGGATCACCGCTCTTATGTAGTCCTCGGTCTGCAGAAGGCCGTGCACGAACTGCACCTCGAAGGTGCGGATGAGCGCGGCGGACTCCTCAAGACCCACATAGGTCTGGAACCAGGTCGGCATCACCTCGCCGTAGCCGTGCCACCAGCCGGCCGCGTTGGCCTCCCGGACCAGTCCGAGCATGGCGAGCCGCTCGCCGCCCTCGGTGACGCCGTAGAGCGTCAGCAGGTCGGCGACGTCCCGCTCCTTGAAGCTGACTCTGCCCAGCTCCATGCGGCTGATCTTCGACTCGGAGGCGCGGATCGAATAGCCCGCGTCCTCCCTGCTGATGCCACGGGACTCACGCAGCCGCCTCAACTGCGCCCCGAGCAGCATCCGTCGCACGATGGACCCGCCTCCCGGCTGTCCTGCGCTCATAGGTCACGCTCCGCCCTTGGTTCATCAGCAGTCTGCCACTAATGGACTGCGCGCAGTACCCGTTCGGTCACTCTCCATCGACACGTGCATTGTTCTTTGCAGATGCACGTGCAGACGCTCTTGCATCCCCGGGTCCTGATCCATGAGCATGGACGACGTGGAGATACCTCGGGGGCTTGCATGAGGACAGAGGCCGCAGCCGTGCTGGAACCGTTATGGCAGGGCGTGCTCGAGCCCGAGCGACTCGCCGCCGCCAACGGGGCCACCTGCGAACTGCGAGCCCATCTCGAGTCGGTGCGCGAGGCGCGCCGGTTCACCCGCTGCACCCTCCAGCGGTGGGACCTCGGCGGCTTGCGGGACTCCATGGAACTGGTCGCGTCGGAGCTGGTGACCAACGCGCTGCGCTACGCGGTGCCGGTCGGTGCGACCGGGGCGCCGGTGCGGTTGAGCCTGGTCCGCTGGACGTCCCGGGTGGTGTGCGCGGTGCGCGACCCGAGTACGGCGGCGCCGGTCACCAAGGAGCCGGACTTCGTCGCGGAGACGGGCCGCGGGCTCCACCTCGTGGACTCGTTCAGCGAGAACTGGGGATGGCACCCGCTGAGCGGCGCCGGCAAGGTCGTCTGGGCGCTCTTCCTCGCCCCCGGCGGCCACTGTTAGTCAAGGGCCCGCCAGCAAGGGTGTCAGTGAAGCGATCCGTGCGGCAGTCGGTGAAGCTGTCGGTGAGGCTCTCAGTAAAGAGGGACAAGCCCGAGGGGCACCACGCCAGGACGCGGCGGCGGCAGGACGCCGCGCCAGGGACGGGGTGCGGTCGCGCAGTGGGGGCGGACCGTTCTTACGGGGACGGTTCGCCGGTCGCGCGGCCGAAGTGGTAGCAGTAGCAAGTAGCGAAACTGCATCGGAAGTGATCGCAGCCGATCGAACCGATCGGTCGGCGACCGGTTATGGCATGAGATGGTCGAACTCACCGGCTTTGACCCCGATGATCATGGATTCGATCTCCGCCCGGGTGTAAATCAGGGCCGGGCCGTCCGGAAAGCGTGAATTGCGCACCGCGACCTCGCCGTCAGGCAGGGCCGCAAACTCCATGCACGTGCCATTGGCATTACTGTGCCGACTCTTCTGCCAGGCGACTCCTGTCAGGTCTTCTGCGGCCATTCCATTGTGCGTCCGGCGCATCAGCCACTCCCCATAAGTGCCTTGTGTCTTGGCGGTGATGATAACTCGTTGCGCGCGCACGTGCATGTGCACGTGCACGCGCACGTGCGGTCACACGCCGTCATCTTGGGGGGTGACCCGGCGGCCCAGGCCGCCCGCGCAACCTGCGCGTAGTCACGGCGTAACCGCAGGTCGAAAAGGGGCGGCGTATAGCCCCGTTCGGTCCGATACGATATTGGCGATCGATACCGGTCGATCCCGTCGATCCCGTCGATCCCGTCGATCCCGTCGATCCCGTCGATCCCGTCGCCCGTCGATCCCGTCGATCCCGTCGATACGTTGGCCTGTATCGGCACGGAATTACTCACTCCACGCTACGAATTGGGAGCAGCCTGCAATGGCTCGTCACCTCATCACCTCCGCCCTGCCCTATATCAACGGGATCAAGCACCTGGGCAACATGGTGGGGTCCATGCTCCCGGCGGACGTCTACTCCCGGTATCTGCGCCGGCGCGGCCATGACGTCCTCTTCATCTGCGCCACCGACGAGCACGGCACCCCGGCCGAGCTGGCCGCCAAAGAGGCCGGATTGCCGGTGGATGTCTTCTGTGCGCAGGCGCATGACGCCCAGCGGGCCATTTACGACGGGTTCGAGCTGTCTTTTGACCACTTCGGGCGCAGCTCCTCGCCGCAGAACCGCGAGATCACCCAGCAGTTCGCCCGCCGGCTGAACGAGAACGGGTTCATCGAGGAGCGCTCGGTCCGCCAGGTCTTCTCGCTGACCGACGACCGTTTCCTGCCCGACCGGTACATCGTCGGCACCTGCCCGCACTGCGGATACGACAAGGCGCGCGGCGACCAGTGCGAGAACTGCACCCGGGTGCTCGACCCGACCGATCTGATCGACGCGCGCTCCGCGATCAGCGGCAGCAGCGCCCTGGAGGTCCGGGAGACCAAGCACCTCTTCCTCCTCCAGTCGAAGCTGGCCGACGAGGTCGAGGCGTGGATCGACGCCAACAGCGCCGAGTGGCCGACCCTGGCGTCCTCGATCGCCCGCAAGTGGCTCACCGAGGGGCTTCAGGACCGGGCGATCACCCGTGACCTCGAATGGGGCGTCCCCGTCCCCGCGGACACCTGGCCGGAGCTGGCCGCCGCGGGGAAGGTCTTCTACGTCTGGTTCGACGCCCCGATCGAGTACCTCGGTTCCACCAAGGAGTGGTCGGACGAGGCACCCGCGGGCGAGGAGCGCGACTGGCGGTCGTGGTGGTACGAGGTGGACGACACCGTGCGCTACACGCAGTTCATGGCCAAGGACAACGTGCCCTTCCACACCGTGATGTTCCCGGCGACGCAGCTCGGGACGCGGGACCCGTGGAAGAAGGTCGACTACGTCAAGGCGTTCAACTGGCTGAACTACTACGGGGGCAAGTTCTCCACCTCGCAGCGGCGCGGCATCTTCACCGACGCGGCGCTCGACCTGCTGCCGGCCGACTACTGGCGCTACTTCCTGATCGCCAACGCGCCCGAGTCGGACGACACCTCCTTCACCTGGGAGCTGTTCACGTCCTCGGTGAACAAGGATCTGGCGGACACCCTGGGGAACTTCGTCAACCGGGTGCTCTCCTTCTCGCGCAAGCGGTTCGGGGACGAGGTGCCGGCCGGTGCGGCGCCCGGAGCGGTCGAGGCGAAGCTCGGTGAGCAGATCGCCGGGCTGCTCGCGGAGTACGAGGGGCACCTGGAGACGCTTCAGTTCCGCAAGGCGGCGCAGGCGCTGCGGGCGCTGTGGAGCGCGGGCAACTCCTACCTGGAGGAGAAGGCCCCCTGGCTGGAGATCAAGACGGACCCGGAGGGTGCGGCGCTGACGCTGCGCACCGCGATGAACCTCATCCACCTCTACGCCATCGTCTCCGAGCCCTTCATCCCGTCCTCGGCGGCGGCCATGCGGTCCGCCTTCGCCCTCCCCGGCGACGACGCCCCCTGGGTCACCCCCGACGAGGCCCGCTCCCTGTCCGCCCTCCCCCCCGGCACCCCCTTCACCGTCCCCCCCGTCCTCTTCGCCAAAATCACCGACGACGACCTCGCCGCTTACACCACCCGCTTCGGCGGCGACCCGACCACGACCGCGTAGCCCGGTCTGACCGCGTGCACACGAGCGGCGAGCGCGGCGCACCGGACGAGTACGCGGCGGCTTGGGACGAATGGGACGGCTCGCAGGACGCGGGCCTGTGGGAGGCGGTGACCGCCGACGGCACGGTGGGCCGGCCGGCGGTCTGAGGCCCGGTTCGGTCAGCGGGCCAGGGCGGCTGCGTCGCCCATGACGATGACCGGGTGGAGGGCCGGGTTCAGGGTGCGCAGCAGGGACTTCATCACGGGGCGCGGCAGCGAGACGCAGCCCTGGGTGGGGCCGCCGTGGTCGACGTGGAGCCAGATGCCGCCGCCGCGGGACTCGCCGAGGGGACGGGTCCAGTCGCGGGGGGACGTACCCGGCTTGCGGTTGTAGTTGATGGCGATGACGTAGTCGAAGGCCCCGGTGAGCGGTTCGCCCAGTGAGCCGGTCCCGTTGACGGTGAAACCGATCGGCGCGTGGTCGTAGGTGAGCCTGGTGCCCGGGTCGGGCAGCCGGCCGCCTCCGTCGGTGAGCGTGAAGACCCCGATCGGCGAGCGCAGATCACCGGTGTGATGGTGGTCGGTCCAGCCGTGCAGCGCGTTGTGCGCCTGCCAGGTCGGACCGGCCGGCACCCAGCCCGCCGTGTCGTCGTAGCGGTAGAGCGTCACCTTCGCGTTCGGGGAGTCCTGGCCCGCGCCACTGACCAGGACCAACTGCCGCGCGCCGGCCGGGATCTCCGCGAGCGTCCGCGCCCCGACACCCGGTAGCGCGGCCGGCACCGGCGACGGCGAGGACACCGGCAGCGGCGCCGAACGCCCCGCCTGGCCGCCGACCTGCGTGCTCAGCGGACCCTCCGCCGCCAACCGCGACGGGCGCGCGCCCGAGGCGGAACCGGCGCAGCCGGAGAGGACCAGCAGGGCGGACGCGACCAGCGAAGCGGCGGCCAGGGTGCCGCCGCGGCGGGCTATGCGCATGTCGTACGGGCCTTTCATGAGATTCACGAGAAGTTCGCGGTCAACAGGAGATCCCGGACCAGGGCCGTCTGCGGCTCCGTCGGCCGGGCGAGGCACGCCTCCGCCACGATCAGGACGTCCGACCCGGTTCCGTCGCCGAAGCTGGCGGCCAGCTGGGTGGTGCCCAGCACCGTCCGGCAGGCGCTGACCACGGCCGCGGTGCCCACCAGCCGGTCGTGGGCGTTCATCTTTTCGGCCAGCGGCTGGTTGTGCTGGAGCTCCAGCCTCATCAGCACCCCGCCCGTCCGGAGGGTGACCGCCAGTGGGGTGCAGAAGTCGTCCAGCGGGTGGAGGCAGTGGTCAGGGGGCAGGGCCAGCCGCTGCGAGGAGACGTAGACCGTCTGCTGACCGGGCGGTACGAGCGTGTACCAGTCGGCGGGCAGCCGCAGATCCAGCCCGGACAGCTCCGGAAAGTGGTGGAGCGGGTTCTCGGCGAGCGAGGTCGGCGGCCGCGTGGCGCCGTTCGACGAGCCGGCGCCGCTCGTGGTGAGCGGCGCGAGCGGGGCGCGGGTCCGCGCCGCTGACGGGCCGGCCTCGTCGGCCGGGTGGCTCAGCCCGGGCAGCACCAGGCCGGCCGCGGCGATCACCAGGACGGCGGCTACGGAGAGCCCGGCCGTACGGCGCCGCGCCCGCCGCCGGACCCGCGCCCGTACCTGCGCCAACCGCCCCGGGGGCGAGGGGAGTTGGGGGACGGCCCGCTCCAGCAGGACGCGCAGCTCGTACGGGTCGGGTTCGGCTGTCGGTTCGGCGCGGGCCTCGGTGGGCGGGCCGGGTGGATACCCGGCGCCGGCCCCGTGGTCCGAACTGTGCCCGGACCGGGGGTCCGCCCGGCGGCCGGCCGCCTCGTCGCCGGCGCCCTCGTCCGCGGGGCTCGTACTTCTTCTCACCACGGCTCACCCCCTTCCGCCGCGGTGACGGCCGCGGGCAGTCGGCCCCGCAGTGTCCGCAGCGCCTTGGACGTCTGGCTCTTCACGGTGCCCTCCGAGCAGCCCAGTACCTCCGCCGTCTCGGCGATGCCCAGGTCCTCGAAGAAGCGAAGGACGATCACCGACCGCTGGCGTACCGGCAGCGCGCGTATCGCCGAGGCGAGCGTCTGCTCCAGGTCCACCTCCGCGAACGGGTCCTCGGGGGCCGCCCGGTCCGGCAGGTCGTCGCCGTGCGGCACCTCGCCCCGCCATCTTCGGCGCCACCAGGAGGCGTGGGTGTGCACCAGCGCCTTGCGGACGTACGCCTCGGGGTTCTCGTCCGCGATCCGGGCCCACTTGGGCCAGACCTTGGCCAGCACGGTCTGCAACAGGTCCTCCGCCAGGTGCCCGTCGCCGGTGAGCAGCCAGGCCACCCGGAGCAGCCTCGGCCCTCTGGCCGCGACGAACTCCTCGAATCCGGCTGTGCCCACCGCTCACCTCTTCTTCTCCCACATCCCTCCAACGCGTCGGGGTCCCCGCCGGGTTGCCTCGTTCCCCGCCGGGTCCCACCGGGTCCCGCGAAAGGGCCGTGCCCAACGAAAAACCGGCGGGGCCGAAGGCGGCCCCGCCGGTGTGCGCGTACGTGCTGGACGTGCTGGGACGAGCCGACCGTACGAGCCGACCGTACGTGAAGGACCGCGTCAGCTCTTCGGGTTGGTCTTGCGCAGCGACAGGTTCAGCTCACGCAGCCGCGTGTCCGGCACCTCCGAGGGCGCCCCCATCAGCAGGTCCTGGGCGTTCTGGTTGAGCGGGAAGGCGATCGTCTCGCGGATGTTGGGCTCGTTGGCGAGCAGCATCACCATCCGGTCCACCCCCGGGGCGATCCCGCCGTGCGGCGGGGCGCCGAAGTGGAAGGCCCGCAGCATGCCGCCGAACTCCGCCTCCACCGTCTCCCGCGTGTACCCGGCGATCCCGAACGCCTTGTACATCACCTCCGGTTCGTGGTTCCGGATGGCGCCGGAGGACAGCTCCACTCCGTTGCACACGATGTCGTACTGCCAGGCCAGGATGTCCAGCGGGTCCTTGGTCTCCAGCGCCTCAAGACCGCCCTGCGGCATGGAGAACGGGTTGTGCGAGAAGTCGATCGCGCCGGTGTCCTCGTCCCGCTCGAACATCGGGAAGTCCACGATCCAGCAGAAGCGGAAGGCGTTGTCCTCGAACCGGCCGACCCGGCGGGCCGCCTCGACCCGGACCGGCCCCATGATCTTGGAGACCTCGTCGAACTCTCCCGCGCCGAAGAAGATCGCGGTGCCGGGCTCGGCGCCGACCGCCGCGACCAGCGCCGCCACGTCCTGCGGGGTGAGGAACTTGGCGATCGGCCCGGTGAGCGCGTTCTCCTCGCCGACCCGCACCCAGGCCAGACCCCTCGCGCCGAGCGAGACCGCGAACTCGCCGAGCGAGTCGAAGAACTTGCGCGGCTGGTCGGCGGTGTCCGGCACCGCCAGCGCCCGTACGTGCTTGTCGGCGAACGCCTTGAACTCCGAGCCGGCGAACACCGAGGAGACGTCGACCAGTTCGAGCGAGGTGCGCAGATCCGGCTTGTCGTTGCCGTACTTGACCATCGACTCGCGGAACGGGATCCGGGGGAACGGCGAGGTGACCGTACGGCCGCCGCCGAACTCGGTGAAGAGGTCGGTCATCACCTTCTCGATCACGCCGAACACGTCCTCCTGCTCGACGAAGCTCATCTCGACGTCGAGCTGGTAGAACTCGCCGGGCGACCGGTCGGCGCGGGAGTCCTCGTCGCGGAAACAGGGCGCGATCTGGAAGTAGCGGTCGAAGCCGGAGATCATCAGGAGCTGCTTGAACTGCTGCGGGGCCTGCGGCAGCGCGTAGAACTGGCCGGGGTGCACCCGGGAGGGCACCAGGAAGTCGCGGGCGCCCTCGGGGGAGGTCGCCGAGAGGATGGGGGTGGCCATCTCGTTGAAGCCGAGGGCGGTCATCTCGCGGCGCAGGAAGGAGATGACCTGGGTGCGCAGCATGAGGTTGCGGTGCATGCGCTGGCGGCGCAGGTCCAGGAAGCGGTTGGTGAGCCGCATCTCCTCGTTGGCGTTGTCCTCGGGGAAGACCGGGAACGGCAGCGGGTCGGCGGCGCCCAGCACCTCAAGGGAGGTCACCTCGACCTCGACCTCGCCGGTCGGCAGCTCCGGGTTGACGTTCTCCGGGGAGCGGGCGACGACCCGGCCGTCGACGCGCAGCACCGACTCCTTGGACTGGCTGCTGAGCTGGTCGTAGACGGCCGAACCCGGCCGCACCACGAGCTGGGTGAAGCCGTAGTGGTCGCGCAGGTCGACGAAGAGGATGCCGCCCAGGTCACGGCGATTGTGCAGCCACCCGGACAGCCGGACGTCGGCGCCGACGTCGGTGGCGCGCAGCTCGCCGCAGGTGTGGGACCGGTACCGGTGCATCAGCTTCGTCCTAGGCATGGGTTGGTGCTTGCGGGAAGGGGGTGGCCGGAGCGACGGCCCGGACGCGGCCGGAAGGGCGGACCGAGCCGGTCCGCCGGACAGGCCGTAGCACAGCCTACCGGCGCGCCGGTCCGCTCCCCCATCCGGATAAAACGGCTCTTCGCCCGCGGGGGAAGCCGGACCGGACCCCCGGGCACGAGGGGATCGGCGCGGGCATCGCAGGCATCGCGGGTATTACGGCTCGGGCGCGGGGGTGGTCGGGCTACCGTCCTGGTACGGACGGAGACGACGGTTGGGGGTCCGGGGTGTTCGGTGCGGAGATCGCGGTCGGGTACCTGTGCGCGTATCTGGTGCGCAAGGCGCGGCGGGCGGGCGGGGCCGTGGACGGTGAGGTCGACCGGGTGGTCGACGCCGGGATGGAGCGGGTGCACGACCTGGTGACGCGGGCGCTGGGCGACGATCCGGCGCTGGTGCTGGCCGCCCGGCAGGCCGGTGGCGTCGATGGCGCGAACGGCGGCGACGGCGAGGTGTCCGAGCGGACCCGGGCGCGGCTGACCGGCGCGGTGGAGGAGGCGGTGGAGAGCGACGCGGAGCTGGCGCGGGCGCTGGCGGAAGCGGTGGCCGCGCTGGAGGCGGCCTTGAAGGCGGCTCTGGAGGCGGGGGTGCGGGCCGCTCCCGGCGGCGTCGTGTCCGGTAACACCTTCCACGGCCCGACGGCCTTCCAGGTCGGGCAGCACAACCGGCAGGACAACCGGTTCGGGAGCTGAGCGTGTCCTCGCCGTATTCGCCGTCCTCGTCGGCCTCACCGTCCTCGCCGCCCACGTCGTCGGACTCGCTCGACTTCAGTGGGCCGACCGGCGCCCAGTGGGGTGACCGCAACACCCAGCACAACTACTACGGGGGCGCACCCCGCCCGGCTGCCGCGTTGCCCCATCAGGTGGGCGTCATCCCGCCACGGGCCGGCGCCTTCCAGGACCGTGCCGAGCGGGCGCGGCTGCGGGAGGTGGTGGCAGGCGAGGAGACGGCCGTACTGGGGCAGGTGCTGCGGGGGCTCGGCGGGGTCGGCAAGACGCAGTTGGCCGCGGACTACGCCCGTACCGTGTGGGCCGCCGGTGAGGTGGACCTCCTGGTGTGGGTCACAGCGGTGGACCGTCCGGCGGTGGTGGCGGGGCTGGGGCGGGCCGGGGCGGAGGTGACGGGCGCGGATCCCGGCGACCCGGAGGCCGCGGCCGAGGCGTTCGTGGCGTGGCTCGAGCCGAAGGCCGGGCGGGGCCCGTGCCGGTGGCTGGTGGTGCTGGACGACGTCGCCGACCCGGCGGACCTGCGCGGGCTGTGGCCGCCGGCGAGCTCCCACGGGCGGACGGTGATCACCACGCGACGGCGGGACGCGGCGCTGACCGGTCCCGGCCGGCGCCGGATCGACGTCGGCGTGTTCTCCCCCGCGGAGGCCGCGGCTTACGTGGCCGCGGTCCTGGCGACGTACGACCGCACCGAGCCGGCCGCTGAGGTGCGCGGGCTGGCCGCCGACCTGGGCCATCTGCCGCTGGCGTTGTCGCAGGCGGCGGCGTACGTGGTGGACGCGGGCATTCCGTTGACCACCTACCGCACCCGCCTGGCCGACCGCACCCGCACCCTGACCGAGGTCAGCCCGGACGCCCTCCCCGACGCCCAGACCCGCCCCATGGCCGCGGCCTGGGCCCTGTCCGTCGAGTACGCCGACCGCCTCCGCCCCGCCGGCCTCGCCCGCCCCATGCTCCAACTGGCGGCATTCCTGGACCCCAACGGCATCCCGCTGGACGTCCTGACGAGCGAGCCGGCGCTGGCGTACCTCACGGAGCACCGGACGGAGGGTGCCGCCGACGCGCCCGGCGGTACCGAGGCTGCGGTCGGCCCGGACGACGCGCTGGGCGCCTTGCGGGCCCTGCACCGCCTCAGCCTCGTCCAGGCCCCGGACCTCACCGATCTCCCCAGCCAGGGGGCGAGCATCCACCGCATCGTCCAACGCGCCACCCGCGACGCGCTCGTCTCCGAGCTATACGAGGAAATCGCCCACACGTCGGCGGACGCCCTGATGGCAGTGTGGCCGAGGGTCGAACGCGACACCGCTCTCGCTCAGGCGCTGCGGGCCTGCGCGATTTCTCTGGCCGCCTACACCGAGAACAACGCTTGCCTCTACCGACCGGATGCCCACCTGGTGCTGTTCCGGGTCGGCCGCAGCCTGGGCGAGTCCGGCCAGGTCACGACGGCCATCGGCTACTCCCGACACATGGCCGACATGGCCCGCCTCCACCTCGGCCCCGACCACCCCGACACCCTCAACACCCTCAACAACCTCGCCTACTGGCAAGGCGAGGCAGGAGAGCCAGCCGAAGCCGTACAAGCCCTCGCCGGTCTCGTGACCGACTACCTGCGGGTACTGGGCGCCGATCACCCCCGCACCCTCACCACCCGAAGTAACTTCGCCCATTGGCAGGGGGAGGCGGGGAATCCGGCCGAAGCCGCCGAAGCCCTCGCCAATCTCCTCACCGACCGACTACGGGTCCTCGGTCCTGACCACCCCGACACCCTCACCACCCGCAACAACCTCGCCTACTGGCGAGGGGAGGCAGGGGACCCGGCCGGAGCCGCAGAAGCCCTCGCCAACCTCCTCACCGACCGGCGGCGACTGCTGGGCCCCGACCACCCCAGCACCCTCGTCACCCGTGGCAATCTCGCGACCTGGCGGGGAGAGGCTGGAGATCCGGCCAAAGCTGCATCCGACACTGCCGACCTCCTGAAGGATTTTTGCCGGATACTTGGCCCCGACCATCCCCGCACCCTCACCACCCGCAACAATCTCGCCATTTGGCAAGGGAGGGCAGGGGACCCGGCCGCAGCCGCAGACGCCTTCGCCGGACTCCTCACCGACCAGACACGCGTCCTCGGACCCGACCACCCCAACACCCTCACCACCCGCAATAACCTCGCCATTTGGCAAGGGGAAGCGGGGAACTCATCCGGAGCTGCAGCAGATCTCGCCGCCCTCCTCACCGACCAGATGCGCGTCCTCGGCCCTGACCACCCCAACATCCTCAGCACCCGCAACAACCTGGCCTACTGGCGTAAACGAAGCGCCGAAGCCCCAAGCCCACCGACCTGACGCGGCCACTCACCCCCCGGCGGCAGCCATCTCCGCGCGGGCCGCGGCGAGAGCCGGACCGACCTCGCCTTCGAGAAGGGCCGCCTGCGCCCGCAACTGCTCAGCGAAGGCGGCCAAGCCGTCCTCGTCAAGGCCGTTGATCCAGTAGTCGTCGATGATCCGTATGTTGGCGACGGGCCCACGGGGGTCGGGGTCTTCGGCGTAGGGAGTGCAGTCGATGCTTCCCGAGAGGATCTCGGCGGTCTCGGCAAGTCCACTGCCGTGCACCGCCGCCACGCACTGGCCCTCGAAGGGTGCGCGATGGGTGATGTCGGCGAGGGTCGCGGGCAGCCGACCCAGCGGTATCCCGCTCTCGCTCGGGTCCTCCTCCGCCCACGTGGGCAGGTAGCCCGTCGCGGTGTACCCGCCGCTGGTCTCAATGGTCCAGGTACCGCCGGGCGCCTCCGAAGGAGTGCGGCAGGCGGGGAGTTGCCCCTCCGCCGCGGCCGCGGAAGCAACTACCGGGCCGTACCCGGTCGTCGTGGTCCTCACTCGGCACCACCGTCGGCCTCGCACACGGCGTTGTCGGACACGATCGCCCATACGCGTTTGCCGACACCTTGGCGGCCGGTCACGCCCCAGCACCCTCCGGTGAGGACGTTCACAAGCTCAAGTCCCCTGCCCGACTCCGCCTCAGCGCAATGGAGTTGTGGGACCGGCCGCCTCTCGTCGGCGTCATGCACTTCGATCAGCACGCCACCACTCGGCGTCCGCGCGTATCGGGTGCCGATCTGCCGGTCTTCGGGCACATCGCCGTGCACCAGCGAATTGGTGAACAGCTCCGAGAGGACGAGTTCCGCCGGATCCGCCAGCTTCGCCATCCCCCAAGCATCCAGCCTCCCCCGCAGCTCCCGCCGTGCCTCCCCCACAAACCGAGCCTCCCGCCCCCACCGACGCACCGGCGCCCCTTCTTCTTCCCCCAACGGCACAGGATTCTCCGGCGCGTTCACCGCTCCACCCCCTGCCCCGCCGACAAAACCCCGGCCGATGACGCCGACCAGGTGAAAGCACACGCCAGGAACGCGATCACGTACCGATGTGCCAGCACTTGCCCCCCAACCGGCACCACCCCGGCGGAGGCACAGAGGACGGCCCTCACCGTCCCGAACCACCGCCCGATAAACTTGCGCATGTCAGCCTGCCTTCCAGGTTGGCCACGCCCCCGGGCCGTTCTCGCGGTCGCGGGGGTCCGTCACTACAACCATGGAGGTAGACGAATTGGCGGACTAGTGCCATGCCTAGTGCCACTATGGTGACGTGGCGATTGCACAGATGATCCGGGATCTCAGACTGGCCAAGGGGTTTTCCCAAGGAAAGCTGGCCCTGCGCCTTCAAGAAGCGTCGGGAGTTTCAGTCGGACGCGAGCACATCAGCCGTTGGGAACGGCCGCAGGGCGGGGTCATCCCCTCGGATTACTGGCTCCGGTTCCTGGCTCAGACTTTAGAAGTCCCCTTCTCAGCCTTGGAGTACGAAGCTAGCCTCAGCCGCATGGACCGTAGAGCCTTCATGCGCCTGTCAGCCCTCACCGCCACACATGGCACACTCGCCTCCGAGATGGTGTCGAGCATCGCCGGAAGCGACTCGGGGCCCCTCACCACAGTGCAGACCACGCACGGTACCGACACCGTCATCGCCTCCCTCGCAGACAAGGCCTGCCTGGCCAAACTGCGACGCTGGATGTACGACGGAGCCAACCCCGTACTCCGGGTCAACGCGGCGGGGATCCTCGCCAAAGTACCTGGTCAGGCCCTGGCCACCGATGTGTGCACCGTATTGACCAACGACGGCGATGCCCGCCACCTGTACATGACGGCCGTCACCGCGCGAACTTGCGGTTTCGACTGGAGTGTCGCCGCCTCGCTGGCGGCTGACCCCCGAACAGCGCGTCCGCGTGCGGCCTTCGTCGCCGCTCGTCTCGCGGACGAGGTGACGAACCCGCGTGATGCGGGCGCGCGTTGGTGCGCGGCTGTCATGCTCCGCGACATCAGTCCCCTACTCGGCGAGGAAGCATCGCGTGCACACGATCGAAATCAAGAACGCTGAGCTTCTGGAAGCGATCACCCTGCGGGCCAAGGAGTTGGGCATCGTCAATGGGGCGATCGTCTCCCTGATCGGTGCCGTAGACCACTTTACCGTCTCGACAATGCCCGCCGACAACGCTTCGGCGGACGTGCTCACGGAGTACCGTCAGCCAGCCGAAATGCACGGGTCCGGCGAGATCACGGACGGCGTGGTCCACATTCACGCCACGCTGGGCATCGAAGGAGACCGAGGCGTATGCGGCCACCTGCACCGCGCCGAGGTGGGAACCTGGTTCGTTCGAGCGTACGTTCTCCCGAATTGACCAATTGCACTGGACTTCGGTTGCTCACCGCTGAGGCTGTACCTGACCGCCGCCCGGCGCACACATGAGTGCGCGACTCGGCGCGCCGGGTGAAGGGGAACCCGGGCCGTGTCAGCCGGGGGGTGGCTGACGCGGCGCGGCAATGTGGGGATCAGGGGGTCAGAGGGGAGTCCGTGGGGATCGTGCCGAGGCGGCCCGCCTGGAAGTCGTCGAAGGCTTGGGCCAGTTCGGCGTGGGTGTTCATGACGAAGGGGCCGTACTGCATCATCGGCTCGCGGATGGGGAGGCCGCCGAGGAGGACGACCTCGAAGTTGGGGGAGCGGGACTCCTGGCTCTCGTCGGCGCGGATGGTGAGCGCGTCGCCCTTGCCGAAGACGACCGCCTGGCCCATCCGGAACGGGCGGGCGCCGGGGCCCGCGAAGCCTTGGCCGGCCAGACCGTAGGCGAGGGCGTTGAAGTCCGCGCGCCAGGGGAGGGTGACGGAGGCGCCGGGGTTGAGCGACAGGTGGATCATGGTGATCGGCGTGTGCGTGGCGCCGGGGCCCTGATAGCCCGCCAGGTCACCGGCGATCAGCCGGATCAGCGCGCCGCCGTCCGCCGAGGTGAGCAGCTTGAGGCCGCCGGCCCGGATGTCCTGGTACTTGGGCGGCATCATCTTGTCGGACTTCGGCAGGTTCACCCAGAGCTGGAGGCCGTGGAAGAGGCCGCCGCTGGTGACCAGCGACTCCGGCGGGGTCTCGATGTGCAGCAGCCCGGACCCGGCGGTCATCCACTGGGTGTCGCCGTTGGTGATGGTGCCGCCACCGCCGTGCGAGTCCTGGTGGATGAAGGTGCCGTCCATGATGTACGTGACGGTCTCGAAGCCGCGGTGCGGGTGCCAGGGCGTGCCCTTGGGCTCACCTGGCGCGTACTCCACCTCGCCCATCTGGTCCATCATGATGAACGGGTCGAGGTCCCGGTAGGCGATGCCGGCGAAGGCGCGGCGGACCGGGAATCCCTCACCCTCGAAGCCGCTCGGTGCGGTGCTGACGGCCAGCGCGGGGCGCACCCGCGCATCGGTCGACACGGTCACCCGGGGCAGGGTCAGCGGGTTTTCTACGGTCACAGCGGGCATGACGGCCTCCTTCGGCGATGCTCTGCGCTCAATTTAGTTGAAGGCTTAACATCTTGCAAGGCGTAACCATTCCATCACCCAGCCGATCCTTCCCCTGCGCGGCCGGATCGACGGGCGCGGGGTCGGCCGGACCTCAGCCGTACACCCGGACCTCAGCCGTACATACGGCGCATGGTGAAGTCGATCATCTGCTCGACGGCCTTCGCGTCGAAGACCATCCGGTGCTGGCCGTCGATGTCGAGCACGAAGCCGTAGCCGGTCGGCAGCAGGTCGAGCACCTCGGCGCCGGTGATGACGAAGTACTTGGACTCCTTGCCCGCGTACCGCCGCAGCTCCTTCAGCGTGCTGAACATCGGGATGACCGGCTGCTGGGTGTCGTGCAGTGCCAGGAAGCCGGGGTTCTCGCCGCGCGGGCAGTAGACCTTGGAGGTGGTGAAGATCGCCTGGAAGTCCTCGGCCGCCAGTGATCCGGTGGTGAAGGCGCGTACCGCGTCGGCCAGCGACGGCGGCGAGGGCTCCGGATAGCCGGTGGGCGCCTCCTGGTAACCGGGCGACGGCTCGGGGTAGCCGCCGCCCATCGGTGCGGCACCCATCGGGCCGCCGGGTCCAGCGTTCACGCTCTGCTCGTAGCCGTACACATGACCAGCCTAACCAACCGCAGCAGGCGCCAGGGAGCGCCGGGACGCCGGGAAGAACGGCCCAGAGCGGAAAGCGGCCGCCGAACGCCCCCCGACCCGGCCCCCGGACCCCGCCCCGCCCCCCGGACCCGGCCCCGGCCCCAAAGACCCGGCGGGCAAAGAGGAACGGGTCACATCCGGCCGGTAGGGGTTGCGCCTTATTACTCACGGGTAGCATGATTTCGCGGGACTGCCCCCGCGCATCCCCCAGCACTCCCCCGAACAACCCGGCACACCCCGCACCTCCGCTCGACACCCCCTGTCCCCCTAACGACCGCAGCAGCGGCGATTCGGAGCCGTCGTCATGGGCCACTACAAGTCCAACCTCCGCGACATCGAGTTCAACCTCTTCGAGGTCCTCGGCCGCGACCAGCTCTACGGCACGGGTCCGTTCGCGGAGACAGACGTGGAAACCGCGAAGGACATCCTCGGCGAGCTGACCCGCCTGGCGGAGAACGAGCTGGCCGAGTCCTTCGCCGACGCCGACCGCAACCCCCCGGTCTTCGACGCCGCGGCCGGCACCGCGCCGGTCCCCGCGTCGTTCAAGAAGAGCTACCAGGCGTTCATGGCCGCCGAGTACTGGCGGCTCGGCCTGCCCGAGGAGATCGGCGGCACCACCGCCCCCCGCTCGCTGATCTGGGCGTACGCGGAGCTGATCCTCGGCTCCAACCCGGCGCTGTGGATGTACTCCTCGGGCCCGGCCTTCGCCGGCGTCCTCTTCGAGGAGGGCACCGAGGAGCAGCAGCGGATCGCCGCCCTCGCGGCGGAGAAGCAGTGGAGCGCGACCATGGTGCTCACCGAGCCGGACGCCGGCTCGGACGTGGGCGCCGGCCGGACCAGGGCCGTGCGGCAGGAGGACGGGAGCTGGCACATCGAGGGCGTCAAGCGCTTCATCACCTCGGGCGAGCACGACCTGACCGAGAACATCATCCATTACGTACTGGCCCGCCCCGAGGGCGCGGGACCCGGCACCAAGGGCCTGTCGCTCTTCATGGTGCCCAAGTACGAGTTCGACTTCACCACCGGCGAACTCGGCGAGCGCAACGGCGTCTACGCGACCAACGTCGAGCACAAGATGGGCCTCAAGGCGTCCAACACCTGCGAGCTGACCTTCGGCGACCGGCACCCGGCCAAGGGCTGGCTGATCGGCGACAAGCACGACGGCATCCGGCAGATGTTCCGGATCATCGAGTTCGCCCGGATGATGGTCGGCACCAAGGCCATCGCCACCCTCTCCACCGGCTACCTCAACGCCCTTGCGTACGCCAAGGAGCGCGTGCAGGGCCCGGACCTGGCCCAGTTCACCGACAAGGCCGCGCCGAAGGTCACCATCACCCACCACCCCGACGTCCGCCGCTCGCTGATGACGCAGAAGGCGTACGCCGAGGGGATGCGCGCGCTGGTGCTGCACACCGCCTCTGTGCAGGACGCGATCCAGGTCGCCGAGGCGACCACCGGTCAAGAAGCGCTCGCCGCCCAACTGCACAGCCTCAACGACCTGCTGCTGCCGATCGTCAAGGGCTACGGCTCGGAGAAGTCCTACGAGCAGCTCGCCCAGTCGCTCCAGACCCTCGGCGGCTCCGGCTACCTCCAGGAGTACCCGCTGGAGCAGTACATCCGCGACGCCAAGATCGACACCCTCTACGAGGGCACCACCGCGATCCAGGGCCAGGACTACTTCTTCCGGAAGATCGTCCGCGACCAGGGCCAGGCGCTGACCGCGCTCAGCGAGGAGATCAAGAAGTTCCTCGCCGAGGCGACCGGCGGCGAGGAGCTGGCCGCCGCCCGCGACCAGCTCGCCAAGGCCGCGGTGGACCTGGAGGGGATCGTCGGCGTGATGCTGACCGACCTGGCCGCCACCGAAAAGGACGTGCGCTCGATCTACAAGGTCGGCCTGAACACCACCCGGCTGCTGCTGGCCTCCGGCGATGTGGTCGTCGCCTACCTGCTGCTCCGGGGCGCCGGCGTGGCCGCGGACAAGCTGCCGAACGCCTCCGCCAGGGACCGGGCGTTCTACACCGGCAAGATCGCGGCGGCAAAGTTCTTCGCCACGGACATTCTGCCGGGGGTCGGCGTACAGCGGGCCATCGCGGAGAACATTTCGCTCGATCTGATGGACCTGCCGGAAGAGGCTTTCTGATCGGCGCTTGAGCGACAGAGCCGGCCGGACCGGCTGACCAGCCCGATCGGCCCGGCGCGCCCCGACCCCCGGCGCGCCGGGCGCCCCGCGGAACCGCCGCGTTCCCCGCGCCTTTCCGGCGCGCCCCCCGCGCCGGCGGCCGGCTGCCGGAAGGGGACGGCGCAGGCACGGCAGCGGGACGATCCACCGCCACCAGCACGGTTGCGGCACACCCCGCCCCACCCTTCCCCGCCCTTCCCTACCGGTCCCCCCGAAGTCCCTTCGCCGTCTTTTCAGCGGCCTTTCTATGCTGACCGGTATGAGCCACCACCCGCGGACCTTCGACCGCTCCCACACCACCGACCTGGCCTCATTCGTGCAGGACAGCCCGTCCCCTTACCACGCCGTGGCCACCGCCGCCGGCCGGCTGGAGCAGGCGGGGTTCCGCCGGGTCGCCGAGACCGAGGCCTGGGACGGCGAGCCCGGCGGTCGGTACGTACGGCGCGGCGGGACGACCATCGCCTGGTACGTGCCGGAGGGCGCGGCCCCGGAGACCCCCTTCCGGGTGGTCGGCGCGCACACCGACTCCCCGAACCTGCGGGTCAAGCCGCGCCCCGACCTGGGGAGCGCGGGCTGGCGCCAGGTGGCCGTGGAGCTCTACGGCGGTCCGCTGCTCAACAGTTGGCTCGACCGCGACCTGGGGCTGGCCGGCCGGCTGTCGCTGCGGGACGGCTCCACCCGGCTGATCAGCGTGGACCGGCCGCTGCTGCGGGTCGCCCAGCTCGCCATCCACCTCGACCGGGGGGTCAACGACAACGGGCTCACCCTCGACAAGCAGCGCCATCTCCAGCCGCTGTGGGGCCTCGGCGAGGCCGAGGACGGCGACCTGATCGAGTTCCTGGCCGACGAGGCGGGGATCGCCGCCGAGGACGTGGCCGGCTGGGACCTGATGACGCACGACGTCCAGCCGCCCGCCTACCTCGGCCGGGACCGCGAACTGCTCGCCTCGCCCCGGCTGGACAACCTGCTCTCGGTGCACGCCGGCCTCGCCGCGCTGATCGCCGTCGCCACCACCGGGCACGACCTGCCGTACATCCCGGTGCTCGCCGCCTTCGACCACGAGGAGAACGGCAGCCAGTCCGACACCGGCGCCCAGGGCCCGCTGCTCGGCCAGGTGCTGGAGCGCTCCGTGCACGTCCGCGGCGGCGGCTACGAGGAGCGCCTGCGGGCGCTGGCCGGCAGCGTCTGCGTCTCCTCGGACGTCGGCCACGCCGTCCACCCCAACTACCCGGAGCGGCACGACCCGACGCACCGGCCGCGCGCCAACGGCGGCCCCATCCTCAAGACCAACGTCAACCAGCGCTACGCGACCGACGGCGCCGGACGGGCCCTCTTCGCCGAAGCCTGCGAACGCGCCGGCGTGCCCTTCCAGCACTTCGTGTCGAACAACGCGATGCCCTGCGGTACGACCATCGGCCCCATCACCGCGGCCCGGCACGGCATCACCACGGTCGACGTCGGGGTGCCCGTCCTGTCGATGCACTCGGCCCGCGAACTCTGCGGCGCCGACGACCCGCACCTGCTGGCGAGCGCGCTGCGGTCGTTCCTCGAAGGCTGACCCGAGGAAGCCCGTCAGATTCGTCGAACGATTGGCTGATTGGATGTCAAGCGCACGGGAAGGCGCCCTATTGGCACCACCAGGCAGTCAAGTCGACCAACGGAGGCGGGCATTGTGGGCATCGGAGGCTGCATCATCCTGATCGCGGTCGGAGCGATCATCACGTTCGCCACCGACTGGCACGCCAAGGGCGTCAACATGGATCTGCTGGGGCTGATCATGATGGCGGTCGGCTTCGTCGGTCTGGCCGCCTACGTCAGCATCTTCAAGCGGCGCCGGATCCCCCCGACGGCAGACGGCGACCTGCCGCCCGTCGTCGAGGAGCGGTACTACCCGGGCAGCCGTTACTGAGCCACCCCGGCGTCACCCGGTCAGCCGGATCCAGCGGCACCGGCAGCGCCGGCCGCACTATCGAGACCGGCCAGCACCAGCGCCAGCCGTGAGTCCCCGTCCGGAGTGAGCCGGACGGGGACTCCCCAGTCCTGCTGGTGTACGTGGCAGGCGGGATACGGGTTCGGGTTGTCGCTGGTGTCCTCGTCGCAGGACGCGGCCATCGCCGAGACGTGCAGCACACCTTCCGGTACGGCCGGGTCGAGCACCAGGTCACGGAAGAGGTCGGTGCCCTTGCCCGCGCCCGCCGCGAGGAGTTCCGGCGGGGTGGCGCTGACCAGCAGCCGGGTGGAGGGCCCATAGCGGTCGTCCAGCTTCTGGCCGGCCGGCGCGGAGAAGACCACCTCAAGCCGGAACGCCCCCGCGCTCACGTCCGTGGCGGCCCGCCGGGTGCGGTGCGCGACCGCGTCGACCCGTACCGCCTCCTCCGGCAGGTGCAGCCGGGTCAGCCGGTGGGCCGCCGACTCCACCACCACGATGTCGCCGTCGACCACCGCCGCGTCGGACGGCTCGCGCAGCTCGGTGGCGAGGGTGGAGACCTCGCCGGTCACCGGGTCGTAGCGGCGCAGCGCGTTGTTGTAGGTGTCGCTGACCGCGACCGAGCCGTCCGGCAGCGCGGTGACACCCAGCGGATGCTGGAGCAGCGCCTGGCCGGCCGGGCCGTCCCGGTGCCCGAAGTCGAAGAGTCCGGTGCCGACGGCGGTCCTGATCACGATGCCGCCACGGTCCGGGCTACGGTCCGGGTCACCGGCCGGGCTACGGTCCGGGCCGCCGTCCGGGTCGGCACCCTCCGGCGCCCGCTCGGCCCAGCGGAGCGCGGACGTCTCGGAGTCGGCGATCCACAGCCGCCCGCCCGCCGCGGACAGGCCCGACGGCTGGGCGAACCAGGCGTCCGCCGCGTGCCCGTCCACCAGACCCTCGTTGGTGGTACCGGCCGCGACCCGCACCCGCCCGGTGGCCGGGTCGTAGGTCCACAACTGGTGCACGCCGGCCATCGCGATCCACACCCGGTCCTCGAACCAGGCGACGTCCCACGGTGAGGACAGCGCCACCTCGCGGGCCGGGCCGTCGGTCGGTGAGCCCTGCCACCACTGCTTGCCGGTGCCGGCCACGGTGGTGACCCGGCCGCTGTCCAGGTCCAGCGCGCGCAGCGCGTGGTTCACGGTGTCGGCGACGATCACCGTCCCGCCCGTACCGCCCCCGGGAGCCCCGCCGGGCAGCAGGGCCAGGCCCTGCGGCTCGCTGAAGCGGGCGGTGGCCGCGTCCCCGTCGACCAGCCCGCGCTCACCGGTGCCGATCCGGCGTACGACGGTGTCGCCGTCGGCGGCCAGCTCGACCAGCGCGTGCCGGGTGGAGTCCGACACCAGGTAGTGGCCGGTGCCGGGCAGCGCCAGCACCTTGCCAGGGAAGCGCAGGTCGGTGGCCACCGGCTCCGGCGGCACATAGGGGCCGTCACCGCGCCGCAGGGTGCCCTTGGCGGCGTGCTCCTCCTCCAGCCGGGTGACGAGCCGCTCCAGCGCGTGCGCGTGGCCCTCGCCTGCGTGCTGCGCGACGACGTACCCCTCGGGGTCGATGACGACGAGCGTCGGCCAGGCCCGCACCGCGTACTGCTTCCAGGTCACCATCTCGGGGTCGTCGAGCACCGGGTGGTGCACCCCGTACCGCTCCACCGCGTCCACGACCGCGCCGTGCTCGGCCTCGTGCACGAACTTCGGCGAGTGCACCCCCACGATCACCACGGTGTCGCGGTGGCGCTCCTCCAGCTCCCGCAGCTCATCCAGGACATGCAGACAGTTCACACAGCAGAAGGTCCAGAAATCCAGGATCACGATGGATCCCCGCAGGTCCGCCAGGGTGGGTTGCTTGTCGCCGGTGTTCAGCCAGCCGCCCTTGCCGACCAGCTCGGGGGCCCGGACGCGTGCACGTGCAGTCATGAACCCATCCAACAGCATCGTCCGGGGTAGGCATTCCCCCATGAAATACGTGGTGCGGGAGAAGATGTTCGCCATCGGCGACGACTACTGGATCGAGGACGAACGCGGCGAGCGCGCGTTCTACGTCGACGGCAAGGTGATGCGGCTGCGGGACACCCTGGAGATCCAGGACCGCGACGGGGCCGTGGTGGCCGTCATCCACAAGAAGCTGGTCAGCCTGCGGGACACGATGACCGTGGAGCGGGACGGCCAGGTGCTGGTCAAGGTGCGGAAGAAGCGGCTGACGCTGCTGCACGACGTCTACCGGGCGGAGCTGGCCTCCGGCGAGGAGCTGGAGGTGCGCGGCGACCTGATCGGCAAGGAGTACGACATCGAGTACGACGGGGAACGGCTGGCCCGGATCTCCCGCAAGTGGTTCACGCTGCGGGACGCGTACGCGATCGACGTGGAGCGGGAGGACGCCGATCCGGGCATGCTGATCGCGATCGCGGTGTGCGTGGACCGGCTGGCGGAGCGGGAACACCAGGAACACGAGGACAAGTGAGGGCGTAGGGAGCGGGGGCGCCGGGCCGAAGCTGAGGCGCCGACCGGGCGCACGGCCGGCTATGGGGTCGGCAGGCCGAGGACCCGGTCCCGCAGCACCGGGAAATCCGCCCGGGTGGCCGTCACCCGGGCGGGATCCAGCTCCACGGTCAGCGTTTGCTCGCCCGGGCCCGCCTCGGCGAGCACCTCGCCCCACGGGTCCACCACCATGCTGTGCCCGGCCTGCTCCACTCCCGCGTGGGTGCCGGCCGTGCCGCAGGCGAGGACGTACGCCTGCGACTCCACGGCCCGTGCCCGCACCAGCACCCGCCAGTGGGCGAGCCGCCTGGCGGGCCAGCCGGCCGGGAGCACCAGCACCTGCGCGCCCGCGTCCACCAGCAGCCGGAAGAGTTCGGGGAAGCGCAGGTCGTAGCAGGTGGCCAGGCCCAGCACGGTCCGCGGTAGCTCGGCGGTGACGACGGTGTCGCCGGCCACCATCAGCGTGGCCTCGCCCCGGTCGAAGCCGAACCGGTGGATCTTGCGGTAGGTGGCCCGCAGTCCGCCGTCGGGCGCGAAGAGCAGCGAGGTGTTGTAGAGCGCGCCCACCGCCGTGGCGCCCGCTGCCGCCGCTGCCGACGCTGCCCCGGGGGCCCGTTCAACGATCGAACCCGCGTGCAGCCACACCCCCGCGTCCCGCGCCGCCGCGCTCATCGCCGCGGCCGTGGGGCCGCCCTCGACGGCCTCCGCCTCGGCCGCGAAGGAGTCCGCGGCGAAGGCGCCGACCGGCCACAACTCCGGCAGCACCACAAGATCCGCACCGGCCTGGGCGCGCACCAGCGCGGCCGCGCGTTCCCTGCGGTCGGCCACGGTCTCCGCCGTGTCGACGTCGATCTGCACCAGCGTTGCGCGCACCGGGTCACCGCCCATACGTTGGGTCGTCAAGTCGGGCCTACCATCGTCACTCGAAAGCACTGCGTGGGCGCCCGCGCGCAGCGTAACTTAGGCGCCAACCACCACGACCGCGCACCGAATGTCGAGGGGTCCCGTCCCGTGACCGTCCACAGCAAGCTCCAGCCGTCCATCGACGCCTGGACCCACTCCATCGAATCCATCAACGAGATGGTCTCGCCGCTCACCGAGGGGGAGTGGAGCCGGGCCACCGAATGCCCTTACTGGTCGGTCCGCGACATCGTCTCGCACATCATCGGTTTCGAGTGCGAACTGCTCGGCGACCCGCGCCCGATCCACAGCCTCCCCAGCGATCTGCGGCACATCACCAGCGAGACCGCCCGCTACACCGAGGTGCCGGTGGACATCCGCCGCCACCACACGGCGCCCGAGATGACCTCGGAGCTCGAGTACACCATCATCCGCAGGTCCCGGCAGCTCCGTAACGAGACCCGGCAGCCGGACACCGAGGTCCGCGCGATCGGCGGCGGTGAGATCACCCTCGAGGAGCAGTTGCTCACCCGGGTCTTCGACGTGTGGGTGCACGAGCAGGACCTGCGCCGGGCGCTCGACAAGCCGGGCAACCTCGCCTCGGCGGCGGCCGTGCTGTCCCGGGACCGCTTCCTGCGCGCGCTGCCCAAGCTGGTCGCGCACGACGCGGGCGCGAAGCCCGGTTCCGCGGTGGTCTTCGACGTGCACGGGCCGCTGGAGTTCATGCGGACGGTACGGGTCGACGCCGATGGCCGCGGCACCATCGACTCGGCGGTCTCGCTCGGCCCCGCGGTGACCTTCGTGGTCGACTGGGAGACCCTGCTGCGGCTGCTGGCCGGGCGGGTCAGGCCGGCCGCCGTGGCGGACCGGCTGAAGATCGAGGGCGACCCGGAACTGGCCGACGCGATCCTCGCGCACATCGCGGTCACCCGGTAGCGGCCGCCGACGGCGGGCGGCTCTGCGGGCGCCGACCGGGTGTGCGGGCACCCGGGCCGGTGGTCGGATGCGTCCGAAAGACACGTGGCGCGGCGGCTGTCCGGGGCAATGCGGACTGCCGCCTCTCACTTTTGTGACCCCGGGTACCGGTGGGCCCGGATGTGGCACAAGCTGTGATGATCCGGTGACGGTACGGCGATGAAAGACCGGCGTTCTGCCCGAGAAGGCTGAGTTGGGCGAGTAAGGTGTGGCGCAATAACACGCACCCGCACTGCTCGTACGTCAACGTCCCCGGCACGGCGGTGGGTTGTCGGCCTCCCGCCATGAGGTACCGATTGATGTCAGCCCAGACTTCGCCGTTATCGCCTCCTTCTCCCGGCCGGCGCCCCGTGCGCACCGCCTGGGCCGTCGTGTTCCCGTTGTTCGTGGTGGTCGCGGCCGGCGCCGCCACCGTCTGGGCGGCCTCCCGTGCCGCCATGGACGACCGTCCGGTGATCGAGGCGACCGGCGGGGCGGGCGCCCTGCTGCTCGGCGTCGTGGTGGCCCTCGCCATGTCCCGCTTCCGGCTCTCCCGCGAACTGCGCTTCCGCACCGCGGAGTTACGGGCTGAGGCGTTCGAGGAGGCGGAGCGGCACGCGGAGGCGGCCCGGCTCGCCGGGATCGATCTGGAGGCCGCCCAGCGGGCCGCGCGGGCCACCGAGGTGCAGCGCAGGACCGCCGCGGAGGCGCAGTTGTCGCTGCGGGCCGCCCTGAAGGTGGAGACCGCGCGGGCGGCGGCGCTGGAGGGCGAGACGGCCCGGCTGGCCGAGGTCACCATTCCGCTCGCCGTGGACCGGCTGCGGGCCGGCGGCTCCGCCGACACCGTGATGTCCCGGCTGCCGCAGCCCACCGGACCCGCGCACCAGCGGCTGCTCGGCGTGCTGATCCGGGAGATCGCGGCCAGTGAGCGGATGCGGGCGGCCGGGATGGCCGCGTGCGCCAGCGCGGCGAGCCGGTTGCAGGCGCTGACCACCAGCATGCTCGCCGATCTGCGGGACATGGAGGACCGCCTCGGCGAGGAGGTGCTCGGCGATCTGCTGCACCTGGACCACTGCACCGCGCAGGCCGGCCGGCTGGCGGACAGCGTGGCGGTGCTCACCGGCTCCCGCTCGGGCCGCCGCTGGACCAAGCCGATCGTGATGGAGAGCGTGCTGCGCGGCGCGATGGGCCGGATCGGCGCCTACCAGCGGGTGCGGCTGCACTCCACGAGTACGGCCGCCGTCGCCGGTTACGCGGCCGAGGGCGTCATGCACGCGCTGGCCGAACTCATGGACAACGCCTGCAACTTCTCGCCGCCGACCGAGGAGGTGCACGTCTATGTGCAGGAGACCCACTCCGGCGTGGTCGTCACCATCGAGGACGCGGGGCTGGTGATGCCGGACCCGACGCTGGCCAGGGCGCAGAAACTGGTGGCGGGTGATCCGCTGGACCTGCGGTCGCTCTCCGGCACCCGGCTGGGCCTCGCCGTGGTGGGCGTACTGGCCCGCAAGCACGGGCTGTTGATCTCCTTCCGGCCCTCCTCGCGCGGCGGCACCGGCGTGGTGGTGCTGATCCCGCCGAAGATCCTCACCCTCTCCCCGGCCGAGCAGGCCGCCGACTACCCGGCGGAGGACGGCGGTTACGGCTATCCGGCGGGGGACGCGTACCCGGCGGGCCCCGGGGCCGCCGAACACTCCCCCACGCACGCCCGGCCCGGCCAGGGCCACCCGGGGGGCATGCGGCGTCCGTCGCCCGCCGTACCGCTGCCCAAGCGGGCCCGCGGGCAGACGCTGGCCGCCGCGCAGCACGGCGATCTGACCGGGGACCCGACGGCGGCCTGGCTCGACCCCTCGCCGGAGGACATGGCGCGGGCGGCCCGGTCACGGGCCGGGGCGGGCGCCAGGTTCAGCGCGTTCCGCGACGCGGCGGCGGGCCGCACGGTGCCGGAAGGGCGCACGGGCAGCGGCAGCGGCGCTCCCGGGGACCCCGCCAGCCCCGACAGTTCCGGCAGCCCCGGCAGCACCCACAACGGACGCGGCACCGAAGCGCCCACCGGCCGTACCGCCTCCGGCGAGGGCAGTTTCGGCGGCGTGTTCGGCGGCGCCACGCCCTACCCGGCCGAACCGGGGCACGGACCCGGCACCGACTATCTGACCGAGGACTACCCGGCCGACTACGGCGACGCCGCATACGGCGGTTACAGCGGTTACGGGGGTAACGGCGGTAACGGCGCGGCCGCCGACAACGCCGGATATCAGGGCGGCGCCGGCGGCCGGGGCGGGTTCGTCGGCTTCGACCAGTTCGACAGATCCGGCGGATCCGGCAGATCCAGCGGATTCGACGGGGTCGGCGGCTTCGACGAGGCGGGCGAGTACGGAGACTACGGCGAGTTCAGCGGGGAGGGCGGGGGAGCGGGCGACACGGTGCCGACCGGGCCGCCGTCGGGAGGGGACAACGGCAGATGACCACGGACCACGGCAGCCTGGACTGGCTGCTGGAGACACTCCTCGCGAAGACACCGGGCGCCCGGCACGCCCTGGTGCTCTCCCGCGACGGCCTCAAGCTGTGCCTGTCGTCGGGGCTTTCCGTCGACCGGGCGGACCAGCTCGCCGCGATCGCCTCCGGCATCCAGGCCCTCGCGCACGGCGCCTCGATCGAGTTCGGCGACGGCAGCGGCGGGGTACGGCAGTCGATGACCGAGTTCCACGGCGGCATCCTCTTCATCGTGGAGGCCGGCGAGGGCGCTCATCTGGCCGTGATAGGCGAGGAGTACGCCGACGCCGGGGTCATCGGGCACCGGATGAACGAACTGGTCGAGCAGATGGGCACCCGGCTGCGGGCCGACCCGCGCACCGGGGCCCGCGCCGAGCCGCCGGCCGGCGTCGCCGAGGCGGCCCCCCGCGCGCACCCGCGCAACGACTTCCCTGACGGCACGCGCGGGAAGCGGCAGGCATGAACCGCGGGCCGGTCGACAGCGGCGAACCTGACCGGCTCTATACGGTGACCGGCGGCCGAAGCCATGCCGGTGACTCGCCGTTCGACCTGGTGACGATCGTGGTCGCGGAGAGCGAACCGGCCCTGGGCATGCAGTCCGAGCACATCCGCATCCTGCGGCTGTGCCGTAATCCGACCGCCGTGGTGGAGGTGGCCGCGCATCTCGGGCTGCCGATCACGGTGGTGAAGATCCTGCTGGGCGATCTGCGGGAAGCGGGCCGGATCAGCGCCCGCCATCCGCGGGCCGCGCTGTCCGGCGACCGCCTGCCGGAGCCGGAGATGCTGAAGAAGGTGCTGCGTGCCCTCCAGAACCTCTGAGCCGCCGGAGCCGTACACGTCCTGGGGCGGTGCCGGTGGCGCGGACGCGATACCCGGCCAGGCCGGACCGCCGCTGCGCGACACCGCGTCCGACGGTCTGAAGGTGGTGATCGTCGGCGGCTTCGGCGTGGGCAAGACCACGCTGGTCGGCGCGGTGAGCGAGATACGGCCGCTGAGCACCGAGGAGACCATGAGCCGCGCGGGCGTCGGCATCGACGACCCGACGGGCCTGGGCGGCAAGCAGAGCACCACCGTCGCCTTCGACTTCGGCCGGATCACCCTGGACGACGAGATGGTGCTCTACCTCTTCGGCGCCCCCGGGCAGGAACGTTTCTGGTTTCTCTGGGACCGGCTCTTCTCCGGCACACTCGGCGCGGTGGTGCTCGTCGACACCCGGCGGATCGAGGACTCCTGGTACGCCATCGACCGGCTGGAACACCACGGGCTGCCCTTCGTCGTGGCCCGCAACAACTTCGGTCCGCCGCAGCACTCGCTCGACGACCTGCGCGAGGCGCTGTCGCTGTCCCCCGGGATCCCGCTGGTCGACTGCGACGCCCGCAGCAGGGAATCCGCCAAGCGGGTCCTGATCACCCTCGTCCGCCATCTGCTGAGCTATGCCTCGCCCGCCTGGGAGTCCATGCCGTGACGTCGTACCAAGGGCACCCGGGGCCCCCGGGGCCGGGCTCCGCGCCCGACGCCCCCTCGGAAGCGCCCGGCGCCTGGACCATCCCGACCGCCCCCGACGACCCGGCGCCGGGGGAGCCCGACACCGGCCCCTACCCGCACCCGGCGGGGCAGCCGACCCCGTATCCCGGCGTGCCGCTCGCCGCGCCGCAGAGCCCCTACCAGACCCGGCAGCCGGCGTCCCCGGGATACCCGGTGGCTTCGGCGTCCGGCGCGCCGGAGGGGTATCCGGCGTATCCGGCCGCCTATCCGGCCGGGAACGGACCATCCGGGCCGGGCGGCCAGGAGGTTACGCCCGGCACAGGCGGGCAGGACGTGCCGGGCGCACCGGCGGCGTACGCGTACCAGGGGCCGCAGAGCCCCTACCAGGCAGCGAGCCGCCCCCAGGTGCCCACGCCGCTGCCCGGCTACCCGGCAGGCCACGCCCCGCGGCAGCCGGGCCCGCTCGCGCCGGCCCAGACCACGCCACCCGGCATACCGCCCGGCCCCGGCCTGCCGCCCGAGCTCAATCCGGCGCTGCCGCTGCACCCGGACGCCGCCCCCGTACGGCTGCACTCGCCCGCCTTCCAGCGCGATCCGGCCGGGCTCTACACGATGCTCCGCCAGGTGCACGGGCCGGTGGCGCCGGTGCTGCTCGACGGCGATCTGCCCGCCTGGCTGGTGCTCGGCTACCGCGAACTGCACTACGTCACCGGCAACCCCGAACTCTTCGGGCGCGATTCGCGGCGCTGGCACTCCTGGGGCCGGGTGCCCCGCGACTGGCCGCTGCTGCCCTTCGTCGCGCACAACGCGTCGGTGCTCTTCACCGAGGGCGCCGACCACCGGCGGCGGGCCGGCGCGATCTCCGACGTGCTGGCCGCCCTCGACCAGTACGAGCTGCGGTACGAGGCGGAGCGGGCCGCGGACGAGGCCGTCGACTCCTTCGCGGGCGCCGGGCGGGCCGAGTTGGTGGCCGAGTACGCGGGCCGAATACCGCTGCGGGTGCTGGCCGGCCTCTTCGGGCTGCGCGACGACGAGACCGCGGAACTCCACCGGGACAGCGCCGCCGTACTGGAGGACGGGCCGGACGCGGGGGCCGCCTTCGCCCGGATCCACGGCCATATGGAGCTGCTGCTGGAGCGGGCAAGGCACCGGCCGGGGACGGATCTCGCGTCCCGGCTGCTGGCCCACCCGGCGCGGCTGCGGGACGAGGAGATCGTCCAGGACCTGATCGCCATCATGGCGACCGGGCAGCAGCCCACCGCCAACTGGATCGGCAACACCCTGCGGCTGATGCTCACCGACGACCGTTTCGCGGTCTCGCTGTCCGGCGGGCGGCGCAGTGTCGGGCAGGCGCTCACCGAGGTGCTGTGGATGGACACGCCCACCCAGAACTTCATCGGCCGCTGGGCCACCCGCGACACCCAGCTCGCCGGCCGGCACATCCGGGCCGGCGACCTGCTGGTACTCGGGCTGGCCGCGGCCAACACCGACCCGCAGGTCTGCCCGGTCACCGGGGCCGGCGGCCGGGTCTCCGGGCGGGGGACGACCGGCGCCGGCGGCAACCAGGCGCATCTGTCCTTCAGCCACGGCGACCACCGCTGCCCGGCGCCCGCCCCCGAGATCGCCGAACTCATCGCCACCGCGGCGATCGAGGTACTGCTCGACCGACTGCCGGACCTGCGCCTGTCCCGCCCGCCCGAAGACCTCTCCTGGCGCCCCTCAGTATGGCTACGCGGCCCCGCAGCCCTGCCAGTGGAGTTCACCCCACTGATCTAAGAGCTCCCCCCGCCCGCCCCGGCACGGCGGTGGGGCCCGACTCAACACCGGACAGCACCAGGCCTCTTGGGGACAACGGCAGGGTGGCGGGGCCCGACTCAACGCCGAACGCCACCAAGCTTCCTGGGGGCGCGGGGAACTGCGCAACGGCACGGTGGTGGGGGCCCGGGATCAACGCCCGACGGCACCAAACTTCCTGGGGGCGCGAGGAACCGCGCAACGGCACCGTGCTAGCCGGCCAAGTCGACGCCGAACGCCACCAAGCTTCCTGGGGGCGCGGGGAACTGCGCAACGGCACGGTGGTGGGGGCCCGGGATCAACGCCCGACGGCACCAAGCCTCCTGGGGGCGCGAGGAACCGCGCAACGGCACCGTGCTAGCCGGCCGAGTCGACGCCCGACGGTACGCGGGTTACCGGTCAACCGGCGGAGCCCTACTCGCTGACCGACGCCGCCGTCCGATGCACGCTCTCCACCCGGCTGACCGCGATCCGCTCCCGTTCGAGGCGCTCGGTCTCGCAGCGCAGCCGCAGCATCCGCACCACGCCAAAGGCCTGGAGCACGAAGATGCTGCTCCAGGCGATCCGGTAGTCGTCGCCGGTGGCGTCGAGCAGCACCCCGATCGCGAAGAGGCAAAGCACCGAGGCCGTGAAGCCGCCGATGTTGACGATGCCGGACGCGGTGCCGAAGCGCTCCGGCGGGTTGGCCGGGCGGGCGAAGTCGAAGCCGATCATCGAGCCGGGGCCGCAGGCGCCGAGCACCACGCAGAGCGTCACCAGCACCCAGAGCGGGTCCTGGCCGCCCGGCCAGGTCAGCGTCACCGCCCAGGCGACCGCCGTCGCGCCGATCACCCCGAAGCTCAGCGGCACCCGCAGCCCGTGGTGACGGGCGATCAACTGCCCGAAGAGCAGCCCGAACACCATGTTGGCGACCACCACCACGGTGAGCAGCCCGCCGCCCGCGCCCCGCGAAAGCCCCTGGTCCTCGACCAGGTACGGCAGCCCCCACAGCAGCAGGAACACCATCCCCGGGAACTGGGCGGTGAAGTGCGTCCACATGCCGAGCCGGGTGCCGGGCTCCCGCCAGGCCGCCGCGATCTGCCGCCGCACCGAACCGAAGCCGGCGTGTTCCACCGGCGCGGGCTCGTACCCCTCCGGGTGGTCCTTGAGGAACAGCGCGACCAGGATCAGCACCAGCGCGCCGCCCAGCGCGGTGCCGAGGAAGGTCGGGGTCCAGCCGGCCGAGTGCAGCAGCCGGGAGAGCGCGACGGTCGACACCAGGTTGCCCGCCACCCCGAAGAGCGCCGCGCCCTGCGAGATCATCGGCCCGCGCCGGGCCGGGAACCAGCGGGAGCCGAGCCGCAGCACGCTGACGAAGGTCATCGCGTCGCCGCAGCCGAGCACCGCGCGGGCGGCGAGCGCCATGCCGTAGGAGTGCGAGAGCGCGAACGCCCCCTGGCCGGTGGTGAAGAGCACCGCGCCCAGCATCAGCACCCGCTTGGTGCCGAGCCGGTCCACCATCAGGCCGACGGGTATCTGCATGCCCGCGTACACCAGCACCTGGAGGATCGAGAACGTCGACAGCTCGGAGGCGCCGATGTGGAAGCGGTCGGCGGCGTCGATGCCGGCCACGCCGAGGCTGGTGCGGTGCACCACGGCGACGAAGTAGACGAGGGTGCCGACCCCCCAGACCAGGACCGCCCGCCGGCCACCGGGTGGATCCCCGGGCAGCGCCTTCGCCCCGGGACTCGTCACGACTCGCCCCTGGCCAGGGTCTTCACCCACGACACGTGCCGGTCGACGACTTCGGCGGCGGTCCCGGCGGCCCCGTCGCGCAGTGCCTGGAGTATCTCGGTGTGCTCGGCGATGTTCTTGGCGACCCGGCTCGGTTCGGCATGCATGGTGGCCACTCCCATCCGCAACTGTCGGTCGCGCAACTGGTCGTAGAGGTTGGCGAGGATCCGGTTGCCCGCGGCGCGCACGATCTCGGCGTGGAAGCCGCGGTCGGCGGCGGCGAAGGCCGCCAGGTCCCCGGTTGCCGCGTGCCCGCGCTGCTCGGCCAGCGACTCCTCCAGCCGGTCGATCAGCCGGGCCGGCACCGCGCCGACCACCTTGGCCACCGCGTGCTGCTCCACCAGCAGCCGCGTCTCGACCACGTCGGCGATCTCCTGCGCCGACACCGGCAGCACCAGGGCGCCCTTCTTGGGGTAGAGCTTGAGCAGTCCCTCGGCCTGCAACCGCAGCAGCGCCTCGCGGACCGGCGTCCTGGACACCCCGACCGCCTCGGCGAGATCGCCTTCGGTGAGCAGCGTGCCGCCTTCGTAACTCCGGTCGAGCACGCCGGACTTGACGTGCAGATAGACCCGCTCGGCGGCGGGCGGGGCCTTGCCGCTGACCGGACCGACGGAACTGGCGGGACTGGCGGCAGTGCTGACGGTCGCGGTATTCATGATGCGCACATCATAGATACAACAGCCGGGCCCAAACAGCCGCGTCCCGCGATGCGGACGATCAGCCGGCCGGGCGGGCCGGGCCGGTGTGCGGGGACCTCATCGGGCTCCGCTCTGCGGCGAACCGCCGATCTGAGCGCGGACCGTGGTGGAGAGCAGGGCCACCGCCTCGACGCCGCTGGTGCGGTCGCGGTGGTCGAGCGCGGCGAGCGCGTCGGCGGCCGCCCTGCGGACGGGCTCCGGCAGGTCGTCGTGGGCCGCCATCCGGTAGGCCTCGGCGCGGGCGGCGGCGCGCCGCTCCTCGTACCCGGGTCCGAGGGGGCCGAAGACCGCCTGCTCGTAGACCATGACCCCGCGCAGCACCCGCAGCGAGAGCCGGGCGGCGCTGCCGACCACGAGCGAGTCGTGCACCGCCGGGGGCACCGCGGCCCTGGCCCGGACATTGAGCAGCACGACAAAGCTCATCCACGCGCCGCCGATCCCGACCAGCAGCGCGCGGTCGAAGCCACCACCCAGATAGCCGGCGGCGAACATGAAGCAGCCCCCGAACGCGACCACGGCGATATTCGCGCCCGGGTGGCCCGGCGGCAGCCAGCTCATGCGCGCGGACTCACCACCGCGCACGTCTGTCGGGAATCCGGCGCCATACGGGAGATCAGAGCTTGTTCATTCCGTTGTACGGGCTGACGACCCGGGTCTGGCGGTCGCCGCCGAAGTCGACGAGCATCGCGATTCCGTCCTCGACACCGACGATCCGGCCCAGGCCGTACCTGTCGTGCGAGACGCGGTCTCCCAGCTCGAAACGCTTGGCCGGCGGTGCGACCGGGACGGAGAAGGGGCTTGTCGGCAGGTGGCGCCGGGGCGCGGCAGGTTTAGTCATCGTGTACCCAGTATGCGCTGCCCGGCCGCGAACCGGTCCGTCCCGCAGGCGACGATTACGACTCGATGCCGATCGGGGGCCGACCGAGGGCCGATCGGATCCCGACTCGATGCGCCTCGATCCCGTCCGGCGGCCCCGCCATGGGCCCGTGCCAGGGCTCGCGAGCGGCGGCACGCCGGGGGGACCGGCCACCCGGACAACGGTGCGGGCCGGCTGGGCCATCGGGGGAATGATCAGGGACGCATGGTGCTGACCAGGTCCGCGGTCGAGTTCATGGTGGACTGGATGGTGGGCGCCAGGCTGCTCGACGCGAGCACGAAACCGAGCATCACACAGGTCACCGCGTGACTCGGCTTGAGGGAGCGATTGCGCATGTGCATCGCCGCGAAGAGAAGCAGCAGCAGGACGACGGAGACGGAGACGACCATACGGCGATGGCAGCACGAAATCGGCCATAAGCGGGCGCAACACGCACAAACCGGAGACCCGGACGTTTGTACGTCCGGGCCCCGGCGACGCGCCGAACCGCGCCCGTGCGCGCGGCCCGCTGTCACGCCGGCCCACCCGCTGTCACACCCTCGGTACGGCCGTCACACCTGCGGTACCGCCGTCACGCCGTCACGCCCAGGTGATCAGCCGCTTGGGCTCCTCCAGGATCGCCGCCACGTCCGCCAGCACCCGTGAACCCAACTCGCCGTCGACCAGCCGGTGGTCGAAGGAGAGCGCGAGCGTGGTGACGTGCCGCGCCTTCACCTTGCCCTTGTGCACCCACGGCTGGAGCTTCACCGCGCCGAAGGCGAGGATCGCCGACTCGCCGGGGTTCAGGATGGGCGTACCGGTGTCGATGCCGAAGACACCCACATTGGTGATGGTGACGGTGCCGCCCTGCATGGCGGCCGGCGAGGTCCGGCCCTCGCGTGCGGTGGCGACCAGCTCGCCGAGCGCCGCGGCCAGCTCGGGCAGCGTCTTGTCCTGCGCTTCCTTGATGTTGGGGACGATCAGGCCGCGCGGGGTGGCCGCGGCGATCCCCAGGTTGACGTACGACTTGTGCACGATCTCCTGGTTCGCCTCGTCCCAGGCCGCGTTGACCTGCGGGTTGCGCCGGATGGCGACCAGCAGCGCCTTCGCGACCAGCAGCAGCGGGCTGACCTTGAGGCCGGCGAAGGCCCGGTCCTCCTTCAGCTCCTGGACCAGCCGCATCGTCCGGGTGATGTCGAACGTCACGAACTCGGTCACATGCGGGGCGGTGAAGGCGCTGGCCACCATCGCCTGGGCGGTGGCCTTGCGGACGCCCTTGATGGGGACCCGGGTCTCCCGTGCCGCGGCGGCGCCGACTCCGGCGATCGCGCTGGCCCCGTTGGTACCGGAGGCGCCGTTGACCGCCCCGGCGCCGTTGGCACCGGCCGTACGGCCGAGTCCGCCCGGCACCGGCTCCTGCGTGCTGGGGAGCAGCGCCGGCGGGGAGGCGGCGGCACGGATGTCCTCGCGGGTCACCTCGCCGTGCGTACCGGTGGCCACCACCGTCGCCAGATCGATGCCCAGCTCCTTGGCGAGCTTGCGCACCGGGGGCTTGGCGAGCGGCCGTTCCCCGGTGGGCGCGCCGTTCGCCGGCGCCGCCGCGGGGGCCTGCGGGGAGACGGGAGCGGGAACGGGAGCGACCGGGGGAGCGGCGTCGGACACCGCGCCGCCGCCCGCCGGGCCCTGCGGCTTGCGCGGCCGCCGGGTCGTGGCGGCCTGCGCCACGCCGTAGCCGACCAGCACCGCCTCCCGCTTGGTGGCCGGGGTCGACGGCTCGGGCTCCACCGTCAGGGGCCCGGCGTCCCCCGCCGCCGAAGCGACAGCGGCGGCGGCGCCCTCAGCGCCCTCCGCGGTGCCCCCGGCGCCCTCCCCGGCGTCCACCACGATGATCGCCGTGCCGACGTCCACCGTCGATCCCTCGTCGAAGCGGATCTCGCTGACCACCCCGTCGAACGGGATGGGCAGCTCGACGGCGGCCTTCGCCGTCTCCACCTCGCAGATCACCTGGCCGTCGGTGACCGCGTCACCGACCGCCACGTACCACTTGAGGATCTCCGCCTCGGTCAGTCCCTCGCCGACGTCCGGCATCCTGAATTCGAGGAAGCGCCGCGTCTGTGCGGTCATGGTCGTCACAACCCTCTCCTCAGAACGCCAGCGCGCGGTCGACGGAGTCGAGTACGCGGTCGAGACCTGGCAGATACTCATCCTCCAGCCGGGCCGGCGGATAGGGCGCGTGGAAACCGCCCACCCGCAGCACCGGCGCCTCCAGGTGGTAGAAGGACCGCTCGGTGATCCGGGCGGCGATCTCCGCGCCGGCCCCGTAGAACACCGGCGCCTCGTGCACCACCACCAGCCGGCGGGTCTTCTCCACCGAGGCCTGGATCGTGTCGAAGTCGATCGGCGAGAGCGACCGCAGGTCGAGGACCTCCAGGTCGCGGCCTTCGCCCGCGGCCGCCGCGGCGGCCTCCAGACAGACCTTGACCATCGGCCCGTAGGCGGCGAGCGTCAGGTCCGTGCCGGGCTTGGCGACGACCGCCTTGTGCATGTCGCCGGGGAGCGCGGTGACGTCGACCATGCCCTTGTCCCAGTAGCGGCGCTTCGGCTCGAAGAAGATCACCGGGTCGTCGCACTCGATGGCCTGCTGCAACATCCAGTAGGCGTCCGACGGGTTGGAGGGCGAGACCACCTTGAGCCCGGCGACGTGCGCGAAGAGCGTCTCCGGCGACTCGCTGTGGTGCTCGACCGCGCCGATGCCGCCGCCGTAGGGGATGCGGATGACGACCGGGAGCTTGATCTTGCCCAGCGCCCGGGCGGGCATCTTGGCGAGCTGGGTGACGATCTGGTCGTAGGCCGGGAAGACGAAGCCGTCGAACTGGATCTCCACCACCGGGCGGTACCCGCGCAGCGCGAGCCCGATCGCGGTGCCGACGATGCCGGACTCGGCCAGCGGGGTGTCGATCACCCTGCCCTCGCCGAAGTCCTTGTAAAGGCCGTCGGTGATCCGGAAGACGCCGCCGAGCTTGCCGACGTCCTCCCCCATGATGAGCACCTTGGGGTCGCTCTCCAGCGCCTTCCGCAGCGACTCGTTGAGCGCCTTGGACAGGGCCATCTGGGTGGCGGTGGCCGTCTCGGTCATGTCAGTGCCCCTTCCGGGCGGCGGCCTCGGGACTCGCGGCATGGCCTTCCGTGTCGTCGAAGGAGGCCAGATAGGTGGCGAACTGCGCCCGCTCCTCGTCGACGAGCGCGTGCCCGTCGGCGTAGATGTGCTCGAAGATCGCCATCTTGTCGGGGTTCGGCATCCCCCGTACGCCGTCCCGCACCCGCTTGGCGAGCACGTCGGACTCGGTGGCCAGACCCGCGTAGAAGTCCTCGTCGGCCAGACCCTGCTTGTCGAGGTACGTACGCAGCCGGGCGATGGGGTCCTTGGACTCCCACTGCTCGCGCTCCTCGTCGTTGCGGTAGCGGGTCGGGTCGTCGGTGGTGGTGTGGGCGCCCATCCGGTAGGTGAACGCCTCCACCAGCATCGGGCCCTGGCCGCTGCGCACGTGCTCCAGCGCCGCCCTGGTCACGGCGAGCACCGCCAGCACGTCGTTGCCGTCCACCCGGACGCCGGGGAAGCCGTAGCCGGCCGCCCGCTGGTAGATCGGCACCCGGGACTGCTTCTCGGTCGGCTCCGAGATGGCCCACTGGTTGTTCTGGCAGAAGAACACCACCGGCGCGTTGTAGACGGCCGCGAAGGTGAACGCCTCCGCCACGTCGCCCTGGCTGGACGCGCCGTCGCCGAAGTACGCGATGACCCCGGCGTCCGCGCCGTCCTTGGCGACCCCCATCGCGTAACCGGCGGCGTGCAGCGTCTGCGAGCCGATCACGATGGTGTAGAGGTGGAAGTTGTTCTCGTTGGGGTCCCAACCGCCGTGGTTCACACCGCGGAACATCCCCAGCAGATTGAGCGGGTCGACGTCCCGGGTCCAGGCGACGCCGTGCTCGCGGTAGGTGGGGAAGATGTAGTCGTCGGGGCGGGTGGCCCGGCCGGAACCGATCTGGGCGGCCTCCTGGCCCAGCAGCGAGGCCCACAGCCCCAGCTCACCCTGCCGTTGCAGGGTGATGGCCTCGGCGTCGAAACGGCGGGTCAGCACCATGTCCCGGTACAGGCCCCGCAGCTCTTCCGGCGTCAGGTCGATGGCGTACTCGGCGTGCTCGACGCGCTCGCCCTCCGGGGTCAGCAGTTGCACGAGCCCGGGCTCGTCCCCACGGCGCTTCGCGCCGCCGCGGGTCGGCCTCCGCGCGGCAGTGCTCTTCACGCTCACGTTCACTCCTCCGTCTGTCCGGCCCCCGGGGTCTGCCGGGGAAACCAGTGCGGCTCACCTGGTCCGGCGTTCCGCACGGGGTGTGTGCGGCATGGCCGAACCAGACGTCATGATGCCCCGGCGAACGGCCTGCGAGTACAGACGTTACCTACAAGTTCCACGATCGCGCGCAGCCGTCCTACCTGCGGTTTTGCTTTGATTTCCTAGTAAACGGCGTTCCCGCAGGCCATCGGGACAATCGCACCGTATCCCGAATGCGAAAAGTACGTAAGCGACGGGACACGACCGCGGGCCGCCGGAAGAGGCACGAGGCGCGCCGCGGTGCGAAGCTGGGCAGGTGAGCGAAGAAGGACATATAAGGGTATTCCTCCTCGACGATCATGAAGGGGTCAGACGGGGCGTCCACGCCCTGCTGTCCACCGAGCCCGTCATCGACATCGTCGGCGAGGCGGCGGCCACCGCGGACGCGATGGCCGGCATCGCGAGCACCCACCCCGATGTGGCGGTGCTCGACGTACGGCTGCCGGACGGCTCCGAGGTGGAGATCTGCCGGGAGATCCGCTCCCGCGACCCCTCGGTGAAGTGCCTGATGCTGACGTCCTTCGCGGACGACGAGGCGCTGTTCGACGCGATCATGGCCGGCGCGGCGGGCTATGTGCCGAAGGTGGTCAGGGGCGGTGAGCTGATCGAGGCGGTCAAGCAGGTGGCCGCGGGCACGTCGCTGCTCGATCCGTCGGCCTGCGGGAAGGTGATGGCGCGGCTGCGGGAGGGCGGCACCCGCTGGTCCGGGTCGCCCGGGCCCTCGGGCGGGGACGAACGGCAGCCGGGCGAGATGTCGCGGCAGGAGCTGCGGATGCTGGACCTGATCGGGCAGGGCCGCACCAACCGGCAGATCGGCGAGCGGCTGGACCTGTCGGAGAAGACGGTACGCCGTCGCGTCTCGTCGCTGCTGGCGCGGCTGGGGATGAGGCGGCGGACCCAGGCGGCGGTCTACGTGGCGCGGGCGGCCCGGGGCCGGGGCGGCCGGGGGGCTTGAGGGGGAGCGGGCCCGCGGCGGCCGGGTGGGCCGAGGGCTTGGGGGAGCGCGCCCGTGGTCGTCGGGGGCCGGGGGCTTGGGGGGAGCGCGCCCGCGCGGGTGATCCGCACCGGGGCGCACCGGGGAGCACCGGCCTCGCCGCACCGAGCGGGGGCACGACCACCTGCTTCTTTCGAGCGGGAGCACGGCCTAGCAGGTTCTGATGCCCGCGCGCCACTCCGTCGGGGGGTGATCTCCCGGTGATCTACGCTGAGCCGCGTGACGGGCACGGCATCGGCGCCGCCGCTGACGGCTGTGCTGCGCCGCTATAACGACGCGGGAACCCCACTCACCTGCGAAGCCGTCCCCCGTGGCCTGCTGAACCGGGGCTGGCGGGTGACGACAACGGGTGGCGATTTCTTCCTCAAGCAATACGTGGCGGCGGACACCGCGGTGCCCGGCGTCATCGTCCGCCAGCACCACGCGACCCGCCGGCTGGCATCGCTCGGGCTGCCCATCGCCGCGCCCCTCTCCGACACCCGCGGCGACACCGTGACCCACGCCGACGGCGCCGGCTACGCGCTCTTCCCCTGGATCGAGGGCCGCCACCGCGAAGGCACCGAACTGAGCCCGGCCCAGTCCCGGCGGCTCGGCTCGCTGCTCGGCCGGGTGCACACCGGCCTCGCCCGGGTCCAGCCGGAGCCCCCCGTCCGCCGGCACCCCAGCGCCCACCCGAGCCGTACATACGCCCATATCGACCAGTTATTGGCGCTGGTCCGGGGCAACCGCCCCTACGACGCCTTCGACGCCCTCGCCGAGCACCGCCTGCTGGAGCGCAGGGCCCTGCTGCGGCAGTACGCCCACCGCCGGCCGCCGGACGCCGAGGGGCCGGTGAGCGGCTGGGTGCACGGCGACTTCCACCCGCTCAACCTGCTCTACCGGGGTGAGGAACCGGCCGCGATCGTCGACTGGGACCGGCTCGGCGTACAGCCCCGGGCGGAGGAGGCGGTACGGGCCGCCGCGATCTTCTTCGTACACCCGGTGAGCGGCTGGCTCGATCTGCGGAAGGTGCACGGCTACGCACGGGCGTACCGGCGCGCCGCCCGGGTCGGAGCCGCGGAGATGGCCGGGGCCGTGCACCGGGTGTGGTGGGAGCGGCTCAACGACTTCTGGATGCTGCACTGGCGCTACCAGCGGCGCGACCGCCGCTCCGACCCGCTCTTCCCGGCCGCCTCCGCCCTCGCGGTGTGGTGGACGGAGGAGTACGAGGCGGTGCTCGACGCCTTCGCCGGGTGAGCGGTCGGCGCGGTGGGTGAGCGGCGGGCGACCGGTCACCTCGGGCGGTCGGTCGGCGCCGGGGCTCAGTGGTGGCCCGGCTCAGCCGGCGCCTCAGTCCGCCTCAGGCCGGCTCAGCCGTCGTCGCCGTCACTCAGCCGCCCCCTCAGCCGTCGCCGCCGCCCGTGTCGGCGCCGCCGTCCGTCGGGGTCTCGACCGGGTCCGTCGGCGGTGCCGGCGGCGTCGTGGTGACCGTCGGCGGCGGAGTCGTCGGCGGCTTGGTGGCCGTCTTCGTCGCGGTCGGGGTCGGCTTCGTCGTCGGCTTGGTTGCGGTCGTGCTGGGCGTGGCGGACGGGGTGTCCGTCGCCGTCGCGGTCGGGGTGTCCGTCGTGTTCTCGGTCGGCCCGGTGCTGATCTGGCCGCCGTCGTCATCGCCGGTCGACTCGTCCGTCGGCTGATGGTCGGTGGGCTGACCGGGCTGCTGCGGAGCGGTCGACGGAGGAGTGTCCGAGTGCGTACCGCCGCCGTCGCCGTTGCCGCGCGTGGCCGCGAAGACACCGCCCGCGATGATCACCACCGCGATGACGGCGAAGAGCAGCGGCTTCCACCAGTGGTTGCCGCCCGAGGGCGGCGGCGCGCCGTATCCGTGCACGTCATCGGGGCCGCCGGTGCCGCCCAGGCCCGCCATCAGCGGGAGTCCCAGCTCCGCGGTGTTCCCCGAGCCCTGGCCCAGGCCGCCGTAGGCCACCTGGGTGGGCGCCGTGCCGGCGGGTCCGGGGGCGATCGCGGTGATCGGCCCGGTGTTCCAGCGGCCGCCGGTCCAGCCGCCCTGGTCGGTGAGCGCCTGGTGGGCGTAGCCGACGACGGCGCGCATCTCCTCGGCGCTCTGGAACCGGTCCTCCGGCTGCTTGGCCAGGGCCCGCAGCACCATGCCGTCCAGCTCCGGGGGCACCCGGTTGTTGACCTGGGACGGGATGCGGGGCTGGTCCTGCACATGCTGATAGACCACGGACAGCGGCGTCTCACCGGTGAACGGGGGCCGCAGTGCGAGGAGTTCGTAGAGCAGACAGCCGGTCGCGTACAGGTCGCTGCGGTGGTCGACGGTCTTGCCGAGCGCCTGCTCGGGTGACAGATACTGCGGGGTGCCCATCACCATGCCGGTCTGCGTCATGGTGCTCGCGGCGCCGTGCAGGGCGCGCGCGATGCCGAAGTCCATCACCTTGACCTGACCCGTCGAGGTGATGATCACATTCGCGGGCTTGATGTCGCGGTGCACGATGCCGTGCTGGTGGCTGTAGGCGAGGGCGTCGAGCACACCGGAGACGATCAGCAGCGCCTGGTCGACGGGCGGCGGGGTCGGCCCGGTCAGCAGGTCCTTGATGGTGTGGCCCTCGACCAGCTCCATCACGATGTACGGCACGGTGCCGGTGGCGGTGCGGTCCTCGCCCGAGTCGTAGACGGCGACCACCGCGTGGTGGTTGAGGCCGGCCACCGACTGTGCCTCACGGGTGAAGCGGGCCTTGGAGATCGGATCCTCGGCCAGATCGGTGCGCAGCAGCTTCACCGCGACGGTCCGGCCGAGCCGTACGTCCTCCGCGGCGAACACCTCGGCCATGCCGCCACGGCCGAGCTTGCCGCTCAGCCGGTACCGGCCGTCGCCCACCAGGGATCCCACGCCCCACTGGCCGGAGTTCTCCGACGCCCCGGTGCCGGTGGTCGTCTCGTTCCGGTCGGCCATCAGTCCTCGCCGTCGTTCGTCCATCGGTCCTACGGGCAGCCTTGCCTCTGGTGCGCCACCGTACCGTCTTTTGAGCCACGGATTCATCGCTGTCCACAGGGCCGGCTCCCGGCCGACCGGGCGGCACCCCGAAGGGGCCGCCCACTCCGCCTGTCCCACCGGCCGGTCGGTGCCGCGCGAATTCCGGCGTCCTCCCTCGTACTCCGGCCTCCTCTGTCGTCCTCTGTCGTCCTCTGCCGTACTCCGTCGTATGTTCCGGATGCGTACGCGTATGCGTAGGCCGGGGCGCGGGCGCGGGCGCGGGCGTATGCCTGGAGCGCGGGCGTGGGCTTGAGCGGCCTACAGGTACGGCCCCGACCGGACGCCCTGCTGTTCCTGCTGCTCGTCGTCCTGCGGGGACGCCCCGGGCGGCAGCGCGCGGCGCATCTGCTCCAGTTGAGCGCGGGCCGCCATCTGCTGGGCGAAGAGCGCGGTCTGGATGCCGTGGAAGAGACCTTCGAGCCAGCCCACCAACTGGGCCTGCGCGATCCGCAACTCGGCCTCGCTGGGCACGCTCTCCTCGGTGAACGGCAGCGACAGCCGCTCCAACTCGTCCACCAGCTCGGGCGCGAGGCCCGCTTCGAGCTCCTTCACCGAGCTGGCGTGGATCTCCTTCAGCCGCACCCGGCTCGCCTCGTCCAGAGGCGCCGCCCGCACTTCCTCCAAGAGCTGCTTGATCATGCTGCCGATCCGCATGACCTTGGCCGGCTGCTCGACCATCTCGGTCACCGGGATCTCGCGGGGCTCGTTCCCGCCGTCCCCGTCCCCGCCGGTGACCTTGTCTCCGCCGCCGAGGGCCATACCGTCAGGCCCGACGATCAGAACGCGCTGGTTCTGCGAGCCCGGCTGGTTCTCCGGCGACCGTTCATTCATCGGCATCTCCATACCTCCATTGTCCCGTACCTTCTTGCCGCGCCTGCTCCCGGCAGCCCTTTCGGGCCGCGGCCGGACCGGGCGGGCCGAGGGGGTCCGTTCCGGTCCCGTAGCGGTGGGTCCCGTAGCGGGCGGTGCCCGTACGGGCCGGCGCCGGGGTCGGCGCGGACCCGGGGCCCCGGGCCGGCCCCGGTGGCCCGACCCGCCGACGCGGGGCCGGCGGCCCGTGCGGCCTGTTGTGCGTCCCGTTCCCGAAGAGCCTGCCACGGCGGCGAGTTGGCGCGTCGGCCAGGTCTTCCAGGCTGACCGGCGTCTTCCTGACCGCGGGGCTTCCTGCCGCGCGGGTTATGGCCGCGCGGGTCTACCGGGGGCTTCTGGCCGCTGCCTCCGACTCAAGGGGTGCCGGGAGACCAGTCGCCTGCCGCCTTCGCCGAAGTGCACCCGCCTGTCCTCCTCGGCGGTCGGGCTGCCCGCCGCCAGGGCCGCGACGGCGCCTTGCGCGCCGCTACAACCCCCGCCCTTCGAGTCTCACTCGCATCCGGCCCGCATTCCAGTCGCATCCACGCCGCATCGCCGGATCGCCGCATCGCCGTATCGCCGACGTGAGCTGACGCTTGCCGGGATCCGCTGACGTCTGCTTGTGAGGTAATCGAACAAATGATCGGCGAGCCGGGCTACCGGCCGCGCAGCCGCAGCCCCAGAAAGCCGATTCCGAGCCCGACCATCAGCAGGCCCGCGCCGAGCGGCAGCACCCGCAACGCCCGCTGGACCGGCACCGCCGCGGCGACCGACCGCCCATCGGCCGGCGGCTCGGCCTGGGCCGCCGCCTTGGGCACCGTCGGCGCGTCCGCCGCCACCACGGGCCGTACCGGCTCCCCTCGACCGCGCCCGTACCCGTACCGGGGGTCTCGCGTCATCCGCCGGAGGCGGGCCTCCCAGCGACGGGTGGCGGCATCGGCCGCGTACGGCGTGGCCGAAACCGGCGTACGCGACGAGGGGGGCGAGCCCGGTACACCCGATGGGTGCGGTGCCGTCGGCGCGTCCGCTGATGTCGGCGGACGCGATCCGCCCTGCGGCGGCCCCCCAGAACCGAACCCGCGGCCGGGCCCGGGTTCGGCGGGGGCCGGCGGGGCGGCGGGTCCGTGCTCGGCCGGTACGGGTGCCGCCGGCGGCTGTGCCCCGGGTACGGATTCCGCCGCCACGGGATCGGCGGCCGGCTCTTCGGCGTCAGCGGGTACGGGCCTCGCCGGTGCGGTGGGCGCCGGGCGGCCCGGCGGCGCGGCGGGCTCCTCACCGGGCGTACCAGCCGTCCCGGCGGCGTTTTCGCCATGGGCGCGCGCGGCGAGCGGGCCGGGTGAGGCGGGGGACCCCGGGATCTGCGGCTGCCCTCGCACCAGGCGCTGGGCCGACACCGGCGGCAACTCCTCGGCCGCGGCGGAATTCACCGGCACCACCACGGCACCCGCGGCGAGCAGAAGCAGCGCCCCCGCCCGAAGCCCTGTCCACCTACCCGCTACCACCCACACACCCATCCACCTCCACCAACCCATGTCCCTCCACCCTCACACACCCCACCCTCCCCAGCACCCCGACCACCCCACCAGCGGCCGCGAGCAACCCACTACCCGCCGGTGCCCACCCCCGCCAGCAACAACCCCTTCAGCCCGGTGACAACCCGCGCGTACCCCGTGACCGAGCGCGCCGTTCCTCGCGCCCCTGACGGGCCGCCCCAAAGGGGCGCGAGGAACTGCGCGAACAACCCCCCACCCGCCGGTGGTCCGGCCTCGACAGCGACAACCCCACCCAGCCGGTGCCCACCCCCTGACAGGGCACCCCGAAGGGGCGCGAGGAACTGCGCGAACAACCCACCACCGGCCGGTGGCCCGCCCACAACCGAACCACCCCCAGCGGCCCCGTCCCCGCCGCCAGGCCCAAGCCCAGGCACAAGCCCCCTCACCCCACCTCAAGCACAATCTTCCCAATATGCTCACTGCTCTCCATCAGCCGATGAGCCTCCGCCACCTCCCCCAGCGGCACCACACTGTCCACCACCGGCCGTACCGCCCGCGCAGCGACCAGCGGCCACACATGCTCCCGCACCGCCGCCACGATCGCCGCCTTCTCGTTCAGCGGCCGAGCCCGCAACGTCGTCGCGATGACCGCACCCCGCTTGCTCATCAGCCGGCTCAGATTCAGCTCCGCCTTGGCGCCGCCCATCATGCCGATCACCACCAACCGGCCGTTCACCGCCAACGCCTCGACGTTCCGCGCCAGATACTCCGCCCCGATCACGTCCAGGATGACGTCCGCGCCGTGCGAGCCGAGTTCCGCCACGAAGTCCTGTCCGTGATAGTCGATCAACACCTCGGCGCCCAATTCCGCGCAAGAGCTGAGCTTTCGCGCGTTGCCGGCCGTCACCGCCACCTTCGCGCCGATCGCCCTGCCGAGCTGAATCGCCATGGTGCCGATGCCGCTCGACCCGCCGTGCACCAACAGCGTCTCGCCCGCCCGCAGGTGCGCGATCTGGAAGACGTTCGACCACACCGTCGAGGTGACCTCGGGCAGCGCCGCCGCCGTCACCAGATCGACGCCTTCCGGGCGGGGCAGCAACTGGCCCACCGGCACGGCGACCTTCTCGGCGTAACCACCTCCCGCGAGCAGCGCGCACACCTCGTCGCCGACCGACCAGCCCGCCACCCCGGGGCCGAGCGCGGTGATCCGGCCCGAGCACTCCAGACCCGGATAGGGCGAGGCCCCGGCGGGCGGCTCATAGCGCCCTTGCCGCTGCATGACATCCGCGCGGTTGACGGCCGTAGCCGCCACCTCGACCAGTACCTCGCCCGGGCCCGCCACCGGATCCGCTACTTCCGCCAGGACCGGCGCCTCGGGGCCGCCCGGCTCGGGAATCGTGATCGCTCGCATGCGCCCGACGTTAGCCCCGCCTCCCCCGCACCCGTACGGCGGCACCCTCCCCCACCGGTGCGCCCCCGCGGCCACTCGCCCTGGTTCGGACTGGTTCGGACCGCCGCGACCTTGTGATCAACGCCGCCCGCGGCGAAGCTGATCCGATGACCGGGACCACCACGCAGCCCGTCGACCGGCGACAGCGCGCCGTCGCACTGCTGATCTCCGGTTGCTTCTTCATGGAGAACCTCGACGGCACCATCGTGTCCACCGCCGCCCCGCGGATGGGCGTCGCGCTCGGCGTCTCGGCCACCGCGATCGGTCTGGTCGTCACGGCGTATCTGCTGACGCTCGCCGTACTGATCCCGTTGAGCGGCTGGCTGACCGCCCGCTACGGCGCCCGGCGCGTCCTGCTCTCCGCCATCTGCCTCTTCACCCTGGCGTCGCTCGCCTGCGGCGGTGCCTCCACCCTGGGCGAACTCGTCGCGCTCCGGGTGGTGCAGGGGGTGGGCGGCGCCATGATGGTGCCGGTCGGGCGCATGGTGGCCCTCTCCGGCGTGGCCAAGCCGGACATCCCCCGGATCGTCTCCTACATCGTGTGGCCCGCCCTGCTCGCCCCGGTCGTCGCGCCCCTGCTCGGCGGCGTGATCACGACGTACGCGAGCTGGCGGTGGCTGTTCCTGATCAACGTGCCGCTGGGGGTGGTGGCCTTCGCGGTCGCCTTGCGGCTGATCCGGGGCGGTCCGATGGCGGGGGTCGGCCCGCTGGACTGGGTGGGCCTGGTGTGGACCTCGGCGGGGCTCGGGACGCTGACGTACACCGGGCATCTGCTGTCGCGGAACGGCGGTGCATGGCAGCCGGCCGCGGCGTTCGGAGCGGCCTCGGTGGCGCTGCTGGGGCTGGCGGTACGTCACCTGCTGCGGTCGAATCGGCCGCTGGTCGATCTGGGGACGCTGCGGGTGCCGTCTTTCCGGACGACGGTGTCGAGCGGTTCGTGCTTCTGGCTCGTGGTGGGCGCCGTACCGTTCCTGCTGCCGTTGCTCTTCCAGGAGGTGTTCGGCTGGAGCGCGGTCAAGTCGGGCGCCCTGGTGCTCTTCGTCTTCGTCGGCAACATCGGCATCAAACCGGCGACGACCTCCCTTTTCCTGCGCTTCGGCTACCGGTCGCTGCTGACGGTGTCGGGGGCGACCCTGGCCGCGTCACTGGCGGCCTTCGCCTTTCTGACCGCCGCGACACCCCTCTGGCTGATCGCCGCCCTCGCGACGGTCAGCGGCGCCGCCCGGTCCCTGGGCCTGACCGGCTACGCGGCGCTGGCCTTCGCGGACATCCCCCACCACCGGATGCGCGACGCCAACGTCCTCAACGCCACGGCCACCCAAGCGGCCGCGGGCCTCGGCGTCGCGGCGGCCACGGTCGCCCTCCGCCTCGGCACCCCGCTCACCCACACCCTGCTCGGCCACACCTCCCCATCCCTCTCCTACGCCGCCGCCTTCTGCCTACTGGCCCCACCCGCCCTGATCGCCGCGGCGGGCGCGGCCCGAATGCCGCGCGGAACGGGAGATGCCCTCCGGACACCCGACGCGGCCACCACCACCGACACCGACACCACCCGACGCCCCGAGCCGGCGTCCTCACCCGAGTAACCGCCCAAACGCAACGGCCCCGTCCGTACCCACCCGGGCAGGCGCCTGCAGCACCTTAAGGGCGCGAGGAACCGCGCGCCTAACCACACCGCACCCGCAGACCGCCACCCGCCCAAACGGGCAATTACTGCCGTATCCGACCCACCGGCCCGGCGGCCGGTTACCGTCACCCCCCGGGCAGGGCCCATCACCCACCTTCCCCCCAAGCAAACCCAAGCACCGCCACCTCCACCCCCGCACCAGCGCCCCCCGGCGGCACCACCGCCATACCCTCAGCGGCAGCCAGCCCCCGCAACATCGCCGGGCCCGCGAAGTGCAACGGCCTCGCGGCGGACTCGTCGTCGAAGACGACCGGGACGAGCCGGGTATCGACAGGGTGCCCAGGCACATCCGCGGTGAGCGCCGCCGCGTAAGGAGCCGGCGCGGGCCGGCCGGACAGGGTGCCCAGCAGCGGCGCCACCAGCGTCAGCACCCCGGAAACCGCGGCCAGCGGGTTACCGGGCAGCCCGATGAGAAAGGGCCCCCCACCCTCACCCGCCGCCCGCCCCGCAGGCGCAGCGCCGGCCCTCCTACGCGCCGCCGCACCCGCCCGCCCCCGCCCCGTACCAACCCGGGCCGGCAACTCAGCGACCAGCATCGGGTGCCCCGGACGTACCGCCACCCCGTCCACCAGCAAGCGCGCCCCGATCTCGGCCAGTACGGGATGCACATGATCGACCGGACCGCCCGCGGTCCCCCCCGTAGTGATGATCAGATCGGCCGAACTGCCGACCATCGCCTCCCGCAGCGCACCGGCATCGTCCACGAGCCGCCGTACCGAGGTCACCTCGGCGCCCAACGCGCCCAGCCACGGCGGCAGCATCGGTCCGAGCGCGTCCCGTACCCGGCCCTGCCGTGGCAACCCGCGGTCGAGCAACTCATCGCCCAGCACCAGCAACTCCACCGTCGGCCGGGCGGTGACCGTCAACTCGTCGTAACCAGCCGCCGCCGCCAAACCCAGCACCGCCGGGCTCACCACGGTGCCGGCCGGCAGCAACTCCTCACCGATCCCGCACTCCTGCCCCCGCCGCCGCACCTCCTGACCCGGTCGCGGTGCGAACCGCCGCTCCCGGACCCGCAGCCACTCACCGTCGGCGCGGTGTTCGGTCCGGCCATGCTCGCTGCGGAGTACGGCGACCGTGCCGGGCGGCAGGAGCGCGCCGGTGGCGATATGGGCGGCGTGGCCGTCCGACAGCGGGTCCGCCTCGTGCTCCCCGGCGAGCTGGCGGCCCTTCAGCCGCCACGGACCGGTCCCGGCCACCGCCCAGCCGTCCATCGCGGAGGAGTCGAACGGGGGCAGGTCGGTGAGCGCCACCAGCCCCTGAACCAGCGCCGTCCCGATCACCTCCCCGCCCAGCGGCCGCACGTGGGCGGGGAGCCGACGCGCCGCTTGCCGCGCGATCCGCCGGGCCTCCGGCCAGGAGACGTCTTGAGCGTGGTGTCCGCGCTCATGGCCGTGCTCGTGGCCGTGCGCTGGCCGGTTCCCGCGCTCGTGGCGGCCGGAGGGCTCCGGGTCAGCGGCGAGGTCGCTGTCCGCACCCTGGCCCGCCGGGGCGGCGGCGGCCGGGGGGACAGACGCCCGGGCGAGCTCCTCCTGGCCATGCCGCAACGCCACCGCGAGCGGATCCGTCGGCGCCGGGCGGGGCGGCCGTGGCGGGGCCGCCGGGCGCGAGGGGCGGGTCGCGGAGGGCTGCGGCGGGCGACCAGTGGCCGCCGACGGCGGGATGCCCAGGCCGAGGGCCACGGTCAGCGGGTCGTTGGCGGCGGGACGCCTCCGGTCAGGGGCGTCGTCCCGCCGGTCGTTGGCCAGCGCGAGGGCGTCGTCCAGGGCGCGGTCGGCGGCGTCACCGCCCGAACCGGTCATCCCGCCGGTTCCGCTTCGGCGCCGGCCTTCTCACTCGGCCCCGTCTGCCCGGTCCGCGCTGTCCGCCCCGTCTGACCGTCCGGCTCCGCGCTCTCGGCCGCCGCCGCCCAGCGCTGAGCCAGGGCCACGGCCTTGGCCGCCGCCTCCCGTACGGCGTCCGGCCCGCCCCCCGTGCTCGCCGCCGCGTAACCCACCAGGAAGGTGGTCAACGGCGCGGCCGGCCGGGCGACCCCGTGCGCGGCGTCCCGGGCCAGATCGAGCAGGACGCCGGTGTCCACGTCCAGCTCGATACCCAGTTCGGTCTTGGCTGCTGCGATCCATTCGTCCAACACAAGCCCCATGGTCTCCGATCCGTGGCTCGTCCGAGGGCAGGCTCACCCCTCGGAGGCGGTATCCAGCCGGGCCCGCGCCGCCGCGACGTCCGCCCAGGTGTCGCAGTCGAAGGTCGCCTCACCCGTCGGATCCGCGATCCGCCGCAGCTCCAGCTCGCCAGTCAGCAACCGCAGCGGCAGCCCGGCCAGACCACCGTGCTCGGCCCGCAGCAGGGCGAGTTCGCGCCGCAACGGCTCGATCCGATACGCCGCCGCCAACGGCTGATCCCGCCCGTCGCCATCCACCAGCAGCACGCCATCGCCCCCGGCCGCTGCCCCCTCCCGGTCGTCCGGCTCCCCGGTCAGCGTGTCGACCAGCGCGTGCACGGTGTCCGCCGCCAAGAACGGCAAATCGGCGGCGAGCACCAACACCACCCCGGACCGCCCAGCCCCGAGCCCCGCCAGCCCGGCCGCGAGCGCGGGCAACGGACCACCACCGGCCGGCTCCTCCCGGGCCCACCCCACCGGCCGAGCCGTCGGCCGACGCGGCCCCACAACCACCGTGCTGCCCGCGCCCGCGCACGCCGCCAGCACCCGATCAAGCAGCATCCGACCGCCAACCGACAGCGCCGGCTTGTCGACCCCCCCAAGCCGCCTCCCCGCACCCCCGGCAAGCACCACCGCGTCGTAGCTCCTCGTCATACCCGCGAGTATCCCCTCACCCACCGACACCCCCAGCGACCCCTTGCCCCCGCCAATCGAGCCCCCGGCCACCCCCAACGTGCCCCGACCGGCGATCCCGTAGCCACCGCGACCGTCACCGCCCCAGCCGTCATCGATCGCAACCCGGCCGGATACCACCCACCGCCGAACCCGCCGCGCACGTACCCACAAACGTCCCCCCACCACCCGCCGATACGCCCGCTCTCCCACACGGCCACCAACGCCACCACCAGTGAAACCGGTCAAGCCAAGAGTCGCCCCCCGGCGGACCCGGTACAGCCCGCCCAGGCCGGCCAGCCCGCCCAGCCCGTACCGCCGGTGCAGCCGGCCCCCGCCGCACCGGCGGCGCGGCCGGTACGGCGGGACCCCCGTCGGTCACACGGCAGCCAGCAGCACCGCCGGGTTCTCGACGCAATCAGCGACGAACCGCAGGAAGCCGCCCGCGACGCCGCCGTCGCACACCCGGTGGTCGAAGGTGAACGAGAGCTGCACCACCTGCCGTACCGCCAACTCCCCTCGATACACCCACGGCTTGGGCACGATCCGGCCGATCCCGAGCATCGCGGCCTCCGGGTGATTGATGATCGGCGTGGAACCGTCCACCCCGAACACCCCGTAGTTGTTCAAGGTGAAGGTCCCACCGGTCAACTCCCCCGGCGTCAACACCCCTTCCCTCGCCGCCCGCGTCAACCGGCCGATCTCCGCCGACAGCCCCGCCGTGCTCCTGGACCCCGCGTCCCTGACCACCGGCACCACCAGCCCGCGCTCGGTCTGCGCTGCGAAGCCGAGGTGTACGGCCGGCAGCCGCACGATCTCGTTCCGCTCGGTGTCCACCGTCGCGTTCAACTCCGGGTGCCGGGCAAGCGCCGCCGTGGTGATCCGGGCCAGCAGCGCGAGTACCGATATCCGCTCGGCCCCCGCCCCCTGTCCGGCCGCGTTCATCGCCGCCCGCACCGCGAGCAGTTCGGTGGCGTCCGCGTCCACCCAGCAGGTCGCCTCCGGGATCTCCCGGCGGCTGCGCGCCAGCTTCTCGGCGACGGCGCCCCGTATGCCACGCAACGGAATCCGCTCGGCACCGTCCTGCGTCCTCACCTGGCCCACCGGCTTCCCGACGCCGACCGTCGGCGCCTCCGATACCTCCCCGTCGACCTCACGCGCCGCCGCCCGCTCGACATCCGCCCGCAGAATCAGCCCGTCCGGACCACTCCCGCTCACCCTGCGCAGATCCAGCCCGCGCTCCCGGGCCAACCGCCTCACCAACGGCGATATCACCGCCACCGGCCCGTCCTGAGGACCACCGTCCTGCGGAGAACCGTGCCGACGGCCGTGCGGGCCGACCTCCGGCGCCAAGGTCCCGGCGGACGGGTCATCCGCTGCCCCGCCTGTGGGCCCAGACTCCGGCAACGGCCTCCGCACGGACGGCCCCCGGCCGGTCCGGGCGCCCCCGACATCCGGGCCGAGGGCATCCGGACCGGCGACAATCTCGCCGCCGACAGCCGACCCGATGGCGGCCGCGCCGCCGGCAGGCAGACCGAAGGCATCGGTCCTGCTGACGGTCGGATCACCTGCCGGCGTGCCCGAGGTGGCCGAACCGCCACCATGCGCGCCGCCGACAGCCGGGCCCCGGGCAGGCAGCCCGGTGCCGACCTGACCGGCCGCGGGCGGACCGTCCAGTGGCGACCCCGAGGGTGACCGCCCCGGCAGCGGCGGATCCTGGCGCACCCGGCCGTTGACCGAACCCGGCACCCCCGAGGCCCCCGTCTCCCCGTGCCCCGTCGCCGCGCTGACCGGCCGTACCCGGTTGCGCCGCCGCGCCACCGCCGGACCCGTGCCATAACCGACCAGGACATTGCCGGAGCCCTCGTCGGCGGAAGCGCCCGAACCGCCCGCGCCGGTCCCGGCGTCCTGGCTCCTGCCGCCGCTCGACCCGTCCGACCCGTCCAGTCCGCCAGACCGCCCCGACCCGGCGGGACCGCCCGACCCACCGGACCTACCGGACCTGCCCGACCCACCGGACCCACCGGACCCGCCCGATCCACCGGACCCGTCAGAACTCTCAGAGCCGACCGCCACCGTGACCAGCGGGCGCCCGACCGCGAGGCTCTCCCCCTCCTCCCCATAACGGGCGGTGACCACTCCGCCGTAGGGGCAGGGCACTTCCACCACCGCCTTGGCGGTCTCCACCTCGACCACGGGCTGGTCGATCGCCACCACTTCGCCGACCTCCACCAGCCACCGGACGATCTCCGCCTCGGTGAGCCCTTCGCCCAGATCGGGAAGGGTGAACTCCTTGACGACGGCCATCACTCCTCCTCCCACTGGAGCCGGCCCACAGCGTCCAGCACACGGTCGACCCCGGGCAGGTGGTGTCGTTCCAACATCGGCGGCGGGTAGGGGATGTCGAACCCGGCGACCCTCAGCACCGGCGCCTCCAGGTGGTGGAAGCACCGCTCGGTGATGCGGGCCGCTATCTCGGCGCCGACCCCGCCGAAGCCGGACGACTCGTGGACCACGACCGCGCGCCCCGTGCCCCGCACCACCGCGGCGACCGTCTCCTCGTCGAATGGGACCAGGCTCCGCAGGTCCACCACGCCCAGGTCCCAGCCCTCCTCCTTCGCCGCCTCGGCCGCCTCCAGGCAGACCGGCACCGAGGGGCCGTAGGTGACGAGGGTGGCGGTGCGTCCGGTGCGCCGGACCACGGCCTTGCCGATCGGTGCCACCTCGGCGGGCGCCTGCGGCGACCAGTCGGCCTTCGACCAGTACAGCCGCTTCGGTTCCAGGAAGACGACCGGGTCGTCGGAGGCGATGGCCGCTCGCAGCAGCCCGTAGGCGTCCTCCACCGTCGCCGGGGTGACCACGTGCAGCCCGGGGGTGTGCGCGTAGTACGCCTCGGAGGAGTCGCTGTGGTGCTCGACGCCGCCGATGCCGCCGCCGTAGGGGATGCGGATGGTGATCGGCAGCGGCAGGGCGCCACGGGTCCGGTTGCGCATCTTGGCGACATGGCTGACGAGTTGCTCGAAGGACGGGTAGGCGAAGGCGTCGAACTGCATCTCGACCACCGGCCGCAGCCCGTACATCGCCATGCCGACCGCGGTGCCGAGGATGCCGGCCTCGGCGAGGGGGGTGTCGGTGCAGCGCTCCTCGCCGAACTCCTTGGCCAGGCCGTCGGTGATCCGGAAGACCCCGCCCAGGGTGCCCACGTCCTCACCGAGCACGTGGACCGACGGATCGGCCCTCAGGGCGTCCCGCAGCGCCTGGTTGAGTGCCTGCGCCATGGTCGCGGGTTTGCGGGCGGTCTCGGCCGGGCGGTCGGCCGCCCGGGTGACGGTGGTCATGACTGCCGCTCCGCTTCCAACTCGGCCCGCAACTGGGCTTCCTGCTGGCGCAGTTGCTCGGTCGGCCGGTCGTAGACGTGTGCGAAGAGCTCCATCGGGTCGAGCGCCGGCGTGGCGTGCATGCTCTCCCGCAGCGCGGCGGCCATCGTCTCGGCCTTGTCGGTGGTGGTGCGCCGCAGGTCGTCGTCGAGCAGTCCGCGGCCGGTCAACTCGCGTTCCAGCAGGGCGATCGGGTCGTGTGCCCGCCAGGCTGCCACCTCGTCGTCCTCCCGATACCGCGTGGCGTCGTCCGCGTTGGTGTGGGCGTCGATCCGGTAGGTGATCGCCTCCACCAGGGTGGGTCCGCCGCCGGCGCGGGCCCGGTCGAGGGCGGCGGTGAGCACCTCGTGCACGGCCGCCACATCGTTGCCGTCCACCAGCCGGCCCGGCATTCCGTACCCGACGGCCTTGTGGGCGATGGTCGGGGCCGCGGTCTGCTTCGCCAGCGGGACGGAGATGGCGAAGCCGTTGTTCTGCACCAGGAAGACCACCGGCGCCCGCCACACCGCCGCGAAGTTCAGCGCCTCGTGGAAGTCGCCCTCACTGGTGCCGCCGTCACCGACCAGGGCGAGGGCCACCACGTCGTCGCCGCTGAGCCGGGCGGCGTGGGCGAGTCCGACGGCGTGCGGCAACTGGGTGGCGAGCGGGGTGCTGAGCGGGGCCACCCTGACCGCGCGCGGGTCGTATCCGGTGTGCCAGTCCCCGCGGAGCAAGGTGAGCGCCTGCACCGGGTCCACCCCGCGGGCGGCCACGGCGAGGGCGTCTCGATAGCTGGGGAAGAGCCAGTCCTGCGGCCGCAGGGCGAGCGCCGCCGCGATCTGGCACGCTTCCTGACCGGTGCTGGAGGGGTAGACGGCGAGCCGGCCCTGCTTGGTCAGCGCGGTGGCCTGCTGATTGAACCGCCGGCCGCGGACGAGCTGGCCGTACAGCGTCCGCAGCAGCTCGGGGTCGAGCCGGGCGGCGTCGGGGGTGCCGAGCAGCCGGTAGGGCTCCTGGTCGGGCAGCAGCGGCGCGGCATCGGTGCGGGGGCGCCAAGCAGGGGTGTCCAGCACGGTCATCGCAAGCACCTCCTCGTGATCGTGACCGACGTTCGGTCGGGCGAGAGCGGGTTTCGCTCTCCCAACCGATTGTTCGGTCGTCGGAGGCATTTTGGCTACAGGGTGGTTTCGCCTGTGGACAAACGGTTCTGCACAGCCTGAGATGGTGCCAGGACGTCCATGGTATGGAGCTTTCGGGGGATGGCGAGCGAACAGATGGCCGATGAGGAACCGGCGGTCCGACCTCTGGACCCCATCGACCGCAGAATTCTGCGGTTGCTCCAGGAGGACGGACGGGCCTCGATACGCTCCGTGGCCGAGCGTGTGCACGTATCGAGGGCCAACGCGTACGCCCGGATCAACCGGCTGATCGAGGACGGAGTCATCCGAGGTTTCACCGCCCGGGTCGACCATGAGCGAGCCGGGCACGGACTGTCGGCGTACATCACCCTCAAGATCGTGCAGAACTCGTGGCGAACCGTCCGGGAAAAACTCATCACTCTTCCGGGTGTTGTGCACATTGCCCTGGTGAGCGGCGATTTCGATGTGCTTCTGCTGGTGCACACCGTGGACAACCGCAGTCTGCGCGAGTTGGTCCTGACCCGGCTCCAGGCGATAGAAGAGGTGCTCAGCAGCCGTACGCTGCTGGTCTTCGAGGAGACGGACCTGGTCGTCGGCGAATGAGGCCGACCTGCCGCCGAAGTCCGGATCAGGCCCGGCCGCCCGACCCGAAAACCGGGCCCGCCGCTCCGAAAAAACGCCGGAACGTTTCCGCACCACGCCGCACGTCCCGGAAATTCACCCGGTCCGCCTTCGCCTGTCCGAGTGAGCGGCACCCCTGGTCACCGCCCGGAGGCGGACCCGACCGGCCACGGCCCCGGCAAGAGACCGAGCGGTCAGGTCCGGAGTCCGTCGAAGGCGAGCCGCACCACCGCGTCGGCGACCTGGACGTCGTCAACATCGCCCTTGCCATCGGGCCGGTACCACTCCACGATCGAATTGATCATCCCGAACAGCAGCCTCGTGGCGAGCCTGGCCTCGACGTCCCCGCGCAGATCGCCCTCGGCCACCGCGGCCTTGAGCAGCGCCGACACCCGCTGGTCGAACTCCCTGCGGCGCTCCATCGCCCACCGCTCGGTGCCCGTGTTGCCCCGCACCCGCAACAGCAACGTGACGTAGGGGAGTTCCGCCATCAGCACCTGGGTCGTGCGCCGGGTCACGTGCTCAAGGCGTACGACAGCGCGCCCTTGGCGCGCGCCGGGCTCCTCCAGGATGCCGAACAGACCCTCCAGCGCCCGGCCGACCGCCCTGTTGAGCAGTTCCTCCTTGCCGCGCACATGGTGGTAAATGGAGGACTTGGAGATGCCCGCCGCGCGTGAGAGGTGCTCCATCGAAGTGCCGTCGTAACCACGCTCGTTGAAGACCTCCACCGCGACGGCGAGAAGCGAGTCGGGCGTATAGGTGTCGCGCTTGGACATGGTCATGAGGAGATCACATCTTCGGCCGCGGCCGCACGCGATCGCAGCTCCGGGCAGGGCGCATAACGCCCGGTGGGGTACCAGTCGTGCAAGGCGTCCAGGAGACCGCGGACAAAGGACGCGGAAAGGCGCTCGCCCCACTCCAGCGGACCGACCGGATAGTTGACGCCCATCCGCATCGCGGTGTCCACGTCCTGGGTGGACGCCACCTCTCTGGCGACCGCGTCCACCGCCAAGTCCACCAGCATGGCGACCGTCCGTGCCACCACCATTCCGGGCACATCCTTGATGACGCTCACCTTCTTGCCCATCGCCTGGAAGAGGCCCGTCGCCTGGGACACCGCGTCGGCGCTCGTCCCCGCGGCGGGCGCGAGGCCGATCCGGGTGGCAGCGCGGTAGTCGAGCGCCAGGTCGAACTGGACGGCTGCCCCTCCCGGCGGACGCCCGTCGGCCAGGTGAAGGCTCGTGCCGACAGGGAGGACGATGGCCCCCCGCGCGGCCGGCTCCCTGCGTACCTCAACGCCGGACTCCTCGGCGAGCGCCGCGAGTTCACGCGCCGGCCCGAGGTCGCCCTCGACCGTGATGAACGACGGCGCGGCCACGGGCTCGGCGGTCCGCGGCTCGGGCCCCGCTGCGCCCTCCTGGTAGGAGAACCAGCCGCGGCCGGTCTTCCGGCCGAGCCGCCCCGACTCCACCAACCGGCGCTGGGCCAGGGACGGGGTGAACTTGGGATCGCGGAAGAACGCCTCCCACACCGAACGGGTGACGGCCTCGTTGACGTCCTGGCCGATCAGGTCCATGAGCGCGAAGGGCCCCATGGGGAAGCCGCCGCTCTCGCGCAGCAGCGCGTCAATAGTGGCGGGATCGGCCGCCCGCTCCTCATGGACGCGCAATGCCTCGGCGTAGAAGGGGCGCGCGATCCGATTGACCAGGAAGCCGGGGGTGTCGGAGCAGCGCACCGGGACCTTCCTCCAGGCGGCGGCCGTCGCGTAGGCCACGTCGACCGCGCCCGGGTCGCTGGCCGCGCCCGCGACGACCTCGACCAGCGGCAGAAGGGGCGCCGGGTTGAAGAAGTGCAGGCCGACAAGGCGGCCGGGCAGGCGGAGCGCCCCGGCGACGGCGGTGACGGAGAGTGAGGAGGTGTTGGTCGCCAGCAGGCATCCGTCGCCCACCACCGCCTCCAGTTCGGCGAAGAGGCGCCGCTTGACGGCCAAATCCTCCACCACGGCTTCCACCACCAGCCCCGCGCCGGCGAGATCCGCGATGCCTTCGGCGGCCGAGAGCCGGGCGAGCGCAGTCTTCATCTCCTCAGCCCCGAGGCGGCCCTTGGCCACCAGCCTGTCAAGGCGGCCCGCCACAGCGTCCGCGGCGCCCCTGGCCTGCCCGGGAGCGGCGTCGTGCAGCAGCACAGGATGGCCCGCCAGCAGCGCGACCTGCGCGATCCCCTGGCCCATGGTGCCCGCGCCGACAACGCCCACGACGCCGTCCCGGTCAAGTGCGCTCACGGTGTTACGACTCCCAGCCCGGGTTGTCCCCGAATCGTCCGTTGTGCCGATGTCCAGAAGTTGTCCACAGGCCGCAGAACGTGCCTTGTCCCGACCGAACATTCGGTTAATCTAGCGGTGTCGCCCCTATCCCGCCCAGCTCGACGAGGAGTTGGTCCCATGCCCGCCGATCTCTCCACGGTGCTCTTGATCGAACGCCATCGCGGCACGCTCGACAAGGCGCTGGAGACCATCAGAACCCGTGAGTACTGGTCGCCTTACGCCGAGCACCCCAAGGCGTATCCCGACGCGGAGGCCGGCAAGGCCGCCTTCGAGGCGCTTCTGGGCCACCCCTTCGAGCTGGACCAGCCCGGCACCGACGAATGGACGGGCGGTGAGCGGTCACCGTTCGGAGTAGAGCTCGGGGTGCGGTATCCGCACCCCGACCCCGCCGTGCTGCTGCCCGCGATGCGCGCCGCCGTGCCCGCCTGGAGGGACGCGGGTCCGGAGGCGCGCGCCATGGTGTGCCTGGAGATCCTGGCCCGGATCAACGCCCGGACGCCTGAGTTCGCGCACGCGGTGATGCACACCTCGGGCCAGGCCTTCACGATGGCTTTCCAGGCCGGCGGCCCGCACGCGCAGGATCGCGGCCTGGAGGCGGTGGCGTACGCGTACGCCGAGCAGGTCCGTGTCCCGGAGACGGCCGAGTGGACCAAGCCGCAGGGAAAGCGGGAGCCGATCGGCCTGCGCAAGACCTTCACCGCGGTGCCTCTCGGCATCGGCCTGGTGATCGGCTGCAACACCTTCCCGACCTGGAACGGCTATCCGGGGCTGTTCGCCTCGCTCGCCACCGGAAACGCGGTGCTGGTCAAGCCCCATCCCCGGGCCGTGCTGCCGCTCGCGCTCACCGTGGCCGTGGCCCGCGAGGTGCTGGCCGAGGCCGGCTTCCCGGCCGACCTGGTCTGTCTGGCCGTCGACCGGCCCGGTGAGGGCCTGGCCAAGACCCTCGCGGTCCGGCCGGAGATCCGCGTCATCGACTACACCGGGTCCACCGCCTTCGGCGACTGGCTGGAGGCCAACGCACGGCAGGCACGGGTCTTCACCGAGAAGGCCGGTGTCAACAGCGTCGTCATCGATTCCACCGACGACTACCGGGGGATGCTCGCCAACCTCGCCTTCTCCCTGTCGCTCTACAGCGGCCAGATGTGCACCACCCCGCAGAATCTGCTGATTCCCAGGGACGGCATCAGCACCGACGCCGGACCGAAGTCCTACGACGAGGTGGTCGCCGACCTCGCCGCCGCGGTGGACGGTCTGCTCGGTGACGATGCCAGGGCCAACGCGCTCCTGGGCGCCCTGGTCAACCCGGAGGTCAAGGAGCGGGTCGAGACGGCGGCCGGCATCGGCGAGGTCGCTCTCGCGTCCCGCAGCGTCGCCCACCCCGATTTCCCGCGGGCGGTGGTCCGCACGCCCACGGTGATCAAGCTCGACGGGGCCAAGCCGGACGCGGAGGCGGCGTACATGTCGGAGTGCTTCGGCCCGGTCTCCTTCGCGGTGGCGGTGGACTCGACGGCCGACGGGCTCGAGCTGCTGCGGCGCACCATCCGGGAGAAGGGCGCCATGACCGTCGGCGGCTACACCACCTCACCCGAGGTGGAGCGGTGGCTGGAGGAGGTCTGCTGGGACGAGCGCGCTCAGCTCTCGCTGAACCTCACCGGTGGCGTCTACGTCAACCAGACCGCCGCGTTCTCCGACTTCCACGGTTCCGGCGGCAACCCGGCGGCCAACGCGGCCCTGTGCGACGGCGCTTTCGTCGCCAACCGCTTCCGGACGGTGGAGGTGCGGCGGCCCGCCTGACGGCGCCAGGTGACCGGAGGGCCGACCGGTTGGCTCAGGAACGTCCCGGGACCAGTGGGGAACGGGACGTGGCCGCCCAGTGGTAGAGCGTCATGCCGACGCTGGTGGCGAGGTTGTAGCTGGAGACGTGGGCCCGCATCGGCAGCGCCACCAGTGCGTCGGCGCGCGAGCGCAGCTCGTCCCCGACCCCGTGCCGCTCCGAGCCGAAGACGATCAGCGCGTCGTCGGGCAGTTCGGCGGCGCGGATGTCCCTGCCCTCCGGGTCGAGGACCCAGAGCGGGCCGGGCGGCAGTTCACCGACGTCGCGGCGCTCCACGGCCGTCGCGTAGTGCAGCCCGGCGCCGGATCGCACGACGTTCGGGTGCCATGGGTCGAGGTCGCCGGTGGTGACGACCCCGGTGATGCCGAAACCGGCCGCGAGGCGGACGACCGCGCCGACATTGCCCAGGTTGCGTGGCTGGTCCAGGACCACCACCGGCGAGCGGCGGGGCCGCCGGGTCAGATCGGCCAGGTTGGTCGCCCGGTCCCGGCGGGCGGCGAGCGCGGCCACCCCGGTGGGATGGACCCGGGGCACCAGATCGCGCAGTCCCGGGCCCGGCAGCTCGACGAGGATGCCGGTGAGGTCGCCGACGAGGTCGGGAGCCAGCTCACCGGCCAGCCGCAGCGTGGCCGCCTTGTCGGTGGTGACCGCGACCCGGACCGCGGCACCGAAGCGCAGGGCGTGCTTGAGAGCGTGGAAGCCGTCGAGCAGCACCGAGCCGGGAGCGGCCTCGCGCCAGTGCCGTACGGCCTCGTCCTCGCTCATGGGCGTCAGCCTACGGTGCCGCCGACAGGGCGCCGTTCTCCTGCCGTCCTGCCGTCCTGCCGTCCTGCCGTCCTGTCGGATCAGGACACCGTGCTGGGCGGCGGAGGTCCCACCGCGGGCTGCGTCGCACCGCCGCCCGGGATCACGTCGGGGGTCACCGCTTCCGCCGCGGGGCGCTTGGGACCCAGAAGGCCGGCCGCCCGACCGCCGGCCCACAGCAGGAAGCCGGTCGGCAGGAACACCGCGTCGGCGGCGATCATCGCCAGTGAGAAGAAGGGCAGCCCCAGCAGGATCGCGATCGAGGCGTGCTCCACGATCATCACGCACAGCAGCACGTTCTTCACCCGGCGATTGAAAAGGGTGAAGGGGAAGCCGACCTGGACGATGACCGTCCCATAGGTGATCAGCATGACCATGATGTCGCTGCCGGCCAGCAGATGCGACAGCGCGGGCCAGGGGGTGAAGTCGTCCAGGTGGAGTGGGTAGTAGAGGGCGGTGCCGTCCTGCCAGCGGCTGCCTTGGATCTTGTACCAGCCCGCCGTGGAGTAGATCAGGCAGACCTCGGCGGCGATGACCAGCATCGCGCCGTTGTGGACGATGTTCGCGATGATGTCGAGCACGGTGCGGGGCTCGCCGGGCGCGTAGCGCCGCACCGCCCACCACACCGCCTGTCCTCCCCAGAAGCCCCAGAAGATGAGCCCCCACCCGGCGGTGAGCTTGCCGGCGAGCGTGGCGGCGATCAGGGCCGCGCCCAGCACCGTCCACAAGGCGACGCCGACGGGGTCGAGGCTGGCGCGTGCCTGATCGATCGCGCCGTCGTCGCCGCCAGCGTCGGCGTCGGCGTCCGTCCGGGCTGCCTTGGCCGCCCTCCGGCTGTCGAGGGACCACACCTGGCCGCAGCGGGTGAAGACGAGGTAGATGGCCATGATGTGGACGACGTTGTCTCCACCGTCGCCCATGAAGACGGACCGGTTCTGAAGTGAGAGCACCCCGAGCATGAAGAGCAGCGCCGAGGTCCGGGTCCGCCAGCCCAGCAGCAGCGTGGCGCTCGCCACGATCGCCAGCGCGTAGACCAGCTCGAACCAGCCCCGGCTGTCGCTCCACATCAGCGCGCTGAAGGCGTGGCTGCCCGCGATGATCCGCCGGGCCAGGTCGAGGCCCCAGGGGCTGTCGGGGCCGTAGAGCTCGTCGCGGTGCGGGAATTCGCGCAGCAGATACAGCAGCCAGGTCAGCGAGAACCCTATCCGTACGATCGCGCTCTGGTACGGGCCCAGCGCGCTCTCGGTGAGCCGGCGCAGACCACGGGCCAGGGACCGGTCGAGGCCCGCGCCGAAAGCCGCGAGGGGCGAATCGGCACCGGGATCGGATCCGGCGGCCTTGGCGGGGACGGGGGCGTGACTGCCGGGGGCGCTCACGAGGCGTTCTCCTGCCTGGCCGACTGGCTGGCCGACTGCCCGGCCGCCGTGGCCTTAGCCGCGCTGTCCACGGACCACCACGGGAGCTGGCGGTACTGGGGGCTGGTGAGACTGTTGCCGGCGATCCAGGCGGGTTGGGGTACCGGGGTGGTGGCGGCCCGGGCCTGGACCTGGGTGACGTCGCCGCCGTTGAGTCGTGGGCCGAGACGCATTTCCAGGATCCGCTGGAGGTACTCGCGGCTTATGTCGCTGCGATCGCCCGAGGTGGCCTGCTCCTGCTGGTCGTGGGTGTCGGTGTAGTAGCTCCAGGCGCGGCGCAACTCGTTCTGCTGGGTGTGGCTCGGCACCGGGTCGTGTCGCATGGCGGCCACGTCCATGCCGGTCAGGTCGACCCAGCCGGTGGTCTCGACCACGCCGCCGGGCTTGCGGACCTGGGCGCGCGCCTGGATGTGGATGTTCTGTTGCAGCGGGTCCGGCGCGAACAGCTTCCAGTTCTGCTCGAACTCCGGATAGATGTAGTCGCTGACCGCCGTCGCGTGCTCCTTGCTGAGCGTGTTCGACGGCGCGACGTGCAGAAACACCATGGCCAGGTGGAAAAGCGCGGCCACGGTGACGGCGCCCACCGTCAGCGCCACGAGTATGCGCGCGGGCACCGACAGTCCGCTCACCCGGGGCGGCGGCCCCTCCGTTGACTCCATGGTCTCTCCGCTCTGCCCGCTGCCCATCACCCGGCTGCCGCGGAGCACGCTATCCACCCCGGGCCCCGGCGGTGACCTTACCCAGTTATCCACAGCCTCCGGAATGGGTTGACACTCCCCGCTCGCGCCATCGACCATAGAGTGAACCGAACGATCGGTCGGTCGGGATGGATCGATCGGGAATCTCACCGAGGAGAGGGAGGGGTCCGATGACGACCACGGCGCAGCCTCCGTCCACCGTCGCGGCGGCGGACGCGGCGAACACCGGGAGCACGGCGGCGGACGAAGGAGCGATGCTGGCGGCCTTCGACGCCGCGGTGGCCGCCGACACCCGGATCGAGCCCCGCGACTGGATGCCGGACGCCTATCGGGCCACACTCGTCCGCCAGATGGCCCAGCACGCGCACTCGGAGATCATCGGCATGCAGCCGGAGGCGAACTGGATCAGCCGGGCGCCGTCACTGCGCCGCAAGGCGATCCTGATGGCCAAGGTCCAGGACGAGGCGGGCCACGGCCTCTATCTGTACAGCGCGGCCGAGACCCTCGGAGTGAGCCGGGACGAGCTGCTGGACAAGCTGCACGCGGGCCGCCAGCGCTACTCCTCGATCTTCAACTACCCCACCCTTACCTGGGCCGACGTCGGCGCCGTCGGCTGGCTGGTGGACGGCGCCGCGATCACCAACCAGGTCCCCCTCTGCCGCTGTTCGTACGGTCCTTACGCCCGCGCCATGGTGCGGATCTGCAAGGAGGAGTCCTTCCACCAGCGGCAGGGGTACGAACTGCTGCTGACCCTGAGCCGCGGCACCCCCGCCCAGCACGCCATGGCCCAGGACGCGGTGAACCGCTGGTGGTGGCCGTCGCTGATGATGTTCGGCCCGCCGGACGACGAATCGGCGCACTCCGCCCAGTCCATGGCGTGGAAGATCAAGCGGCACTCCAACGACGAACTGCGCCGCCGCTTCGTGGACATATGCGTCCCCCAGGCCGAGGTGCTCGGGCTCACTCTGCCCGACCCGGACCTGCGGTGGAACGAGGCGCGGGGCGGATACGACCACGGACCGATCGACTGGACGGAGTTCCAGGAGGTGCTGCGCGGCAACGGTCCCTGCAACGAGCAGCGGCTGGAGCGGCGCCGCACCGCACACGAGGACGGTGCCTGGGTCCGTGACGCGGCGGTCGCGTACGCCGCCAAGCACCAGGAGGCACAGGCATGAGCGGAGAGGAAGCCGACCGGCCGGCCGCGCAGTGGCCGCTGTGGGAGGTCTTCGTCCGCAGCCGGCGCGGACTCAGCCACACGCACGCGGGCAGTCTGCACGCGCCCGACGCGGAGATGGCGCTGCGCAACGCCCGCGACCTTTACACCCGGCGCGCCGAGGGCGTCTCCATCTGGGTGGTGCCGTCGACCGCTGTCACCGCCTCCTCGCCCGACGAGCGGGACCCGTTCTTCGAGACGGCCGCCGACAAGCCCTACCGGCACCCGACCTTCTACGAGATCCCGGAAGGGGTGAAGCACCTGTGACGCCCACCGACACGACCGGACCGTCCGGCGCCATCGGACCGGCCCTTTCCGCCGCCGCCCGCGCACTGGGCGACGACGCCCTGGTACTCGCCCAGCGGCTGGGGGAGTGGGCCGGAAACGCGCCGGTGCTCGAAGAGGACGTGGCCCTCACCAACATCGCCCTGGACCTGCTCGGCCAGGCCCGCACCCTGCTGTCGCTGACCGGTGACGAGGACGAGCTGGCGTTCCGGCGCGCGGAGCACGAGTTCCGCAATGCGCAGTTGGTGGAGCGTCCCAACGGGGACTTCGCCGACACCATCGCCCGCCAGTTGTGCTTCTCGGTCTACCAGGAACTCCTCTACGCCGAGCTGGCCAGGACCGAAGGCCCCCTCGCACCGCTCGCCGCCAAGGCGGTCAAGGAGGTCGCCTACCACCGGGACCACGCCGAGCAGTGGACGCTGCGACTCGGTGACGGTACCGAGGAGAGCCACCTCCGCATGCAGCGAGCCCTGGACAGCCTGTGGCGGTACACCGGCGAACTCTTCGAGCCGCTGGACGGCCTGGGTATCGAACTGCCTGCGCTGCGTGGGCCGTGGCTGGAGCGGGTGACAGCGATCGCGGAACGGGCCACGCTGGCGATACCGGTAGGCGCCGACAGCACCTCCTGGTCGGCCGGCGCGGGGCGGCAGGGCGTCCACACCGAGCCGTTCGGTCTGCTGCTGGCCGAGATGCAGTACCTGCACCGCGCCCACCCCGGAGCATCCTGGTGACCGCCGCCCACGTCGCCACGACGGCCGACACCCATGAGGACGCCGCCACCACCGCGCTGGAGCAGGAGCTGCTGCGACTGGCCGGCGCGGTGCCCGACCCCGAGCTGCCGGTGATCTCGCTCGCCGAACTGGGAGTGCTGCGCGGGCTGCGGATCGTCGGCCCCGGCCGGGTGACCGTGGAGCTGACCCCGACCTGGACCGCCTGCCCCGCCCTCGACACCATGGCCGACGACGTCACCGAAGTGCTGAAGGCGCACGGCGTTGCCGAGGTGGAGGTGCGAACCGTGCTCTCGCCCGCCTGGTCGACCGACGCGATCAGCGCGGAAGGGCGCCGCAAGCTGACCGAGGCCGGAGTGGCGCCGCCGCGTCACTCCTCCGGCGCCTCCCCCACGGTCCCGTCCTCCCCCGGACGGCACCCGGGAGCGGATCGTACGGCCCCGGTGAGCGTTGAGCTGGCGATCCGCTGCCCGCACTGCGGCTCCACCGACACCCGGCTGCTGAGTCCCTTCTCCTCAACGGCCTGCAAGGCGTTGCGGCGCTGCGCGTCGTGCCGCGAGCCGTTCGACCACTTCAAGGAGGTGTGAGTGTTCCATCCGCTCCGGGTGGCGGAGGTCCGCCCGCTCACGGACGACTCGGTGACCATCTCCTTCGAGGTCCCCGAGGAACTGCGCGCCGCCTACCGCTACACCCCCGGCCAGCACATCGCCATCCGCCGCCGGATCGCCGACAGCGAGATCCGGCGGACCTATTCCCTGTGCGACCCGGTACCCGGTTGGTCGGCCGGAGGGGAGCCCGGTGACGGGCCACGGCTGCTGCGGGTGGGCGTGCGGGCGGTCAAGGACGGGGAGTTCTCCACCTACGCCCTGAAGGAGTTGCTCGCCGGAGAGGTGCTGGACGTGATGACCCCGGCGGGTCGGTTCGTGCTGGAGCCGCGCCCGGGACGGTTCGCCGCGGTGGTGGGCGGCAGCGGCATCACCCCGGTGCTGTCACAGGTCGCCACGCTGCTGGCCCGGGAGCCGGAGGCGAGCTTCTGCCTGATACGCAGCGACCGTACGGCCGCGTCCACGATGTTCCTGGAGGAGGTGGCCGATCTGAAGGACCGGTGGCCGGACCGGTTCCAGCTGGTCACCGCCCTGTCCCGGGAGGAGCAGCAGTCCGGGCTGCCGACCGGCCGTCTCGACGCGGACCGGCTCACTACGCTGCTCCCCGCCCTGCTGCCGGTTCCCTCGGTCGACGGCTGGTATCTGTGCGGTCCGCTGGGTCTGGTCGCCGCCGCCGAGCTGGCGCTGCGCACCCTCGGCGTCCCCCGCTCGCGGGTCCACCAGGAGATCTTCCATGTCGATGAGGCACCGACAGCCCTGATGGCGGCCGAGTCGGCCGTGGCGACCGGAACACTGCCCGGGATCGCGGGCACCGTACGGGCGACGCTCGACGGGCGGGGCGGAAGCTGGCCGTCGACAGCCGGCGAGTCAGTGCTGGAGACGGTGCTGCGCAACCGGTCGGACGCGCCTTACGCCTGCAAGGGCGGCGTGTGCGGCACCTGCCGGGCCAAGCTGCTCTCGGGCGAGGTGCGGATGGACCGGAACTTCGCGCTGGAACCCGAGGAGACAGCGGCCGGTTATGTGCTGGCGTGCCAATCCCACCCGGTGACACCGGTGGTCGAGGTCGACTTCGACGCCTAGCCGAGGCGGGCCGAAGTTGACCTCGATGCCCGGAGGATCTCCGGCGGGCGGACGCCTAGAGGACGTAGCCTTCGGCGCCGCTGCCGTCCACCACCGGGCGGCCGGCGGCCTCCCAGTCGAGCATGCCGCCGCTGACGTTGACGGCGTCGACGCCCTGTCCGATCAGATACTGGGTGACCTGGGCCGACCGCCCGCCGACGCGGCAGACCACGTGGACCCGGCCGCCCTCCGGCACATCACCCATGCGGGCGACGATCTCGTTCATCGGGATGTGCACCGCGCCCTCGGCGTGCCCGGCGGCCCACTCGTCGTTCTCCCGGACGTCGAGCAGGATCGCGTCGGCCGGTACGGCGGTGGCATCCACCGCGGGTAGCTGGGAGCGGAACATGGGGCGCGGCCTCCTGGAACGGCGACAGTCGCGGTCGCGAGGCGCGAACCGCAGCGGGGTACGGAGAAAAGCTACCTCAGCCGTCACCGGGGCCGACCGCACTGCACCGGCTCCGGCGCCCGGCGCCTCCTGCCCAGAGGGCAGCCGCTCGCGGCCGACCATGACACCCGATGCGACCGGCAGAAGCCGTCGGTCAGCTTCCCGACTTCTGGCGGACGAGTTCGGCGAGCCGGGCCTCCCGCTGGGCGACCTGGGTGAGGAGTTGCTCGGCGATCTCGTTGAGCAGCGCGTCCGGGTCGTCGGGCGCCAGTCCCATCATCTGCCCGATCGCGCTGTCGGCCAGCTCGGCCGCCGTCGCCGCCAGCTTCTCCTTGCGCTCGGCCAGCCAATCCAGCCGGGCGTAAAGGACCTCGGCCTCGCCGGGCAGTTCCTCCTCCGGCACCGGCCCGGCGTCCCACTCCTCCGACAGCGCCCGCAGCAGATCCTCGTCGGCGTAGGCGTACGCCTCGTTGACCCGGGCGATGAAGGCGCTGCGGCGCTCCTTCTCGGCTTCGTCCTGGGCCAGGTCCGGGTGGGCCTTGCGGGCCAGCTCCCGGTAGAGCCGCTGAGCCTCCTTGCCGGGGCGTACCCGGCGCGGCGGGTTGGGGTCCTCGACCGGCCGTACCCCGTCGGCGCCCAGCAGCCCGTCGAACAGCTCCTCGACCCCGGGCATCGGCATCACCAGGGCGCGCGCCTCCCAGGCGCGCTCTATGTCCGCGCGTTCACCGCTGTGCGCCGCCACCGCCTCGGCGATCAGCGCGTCCAGCTCGTCGAGCCGGGCGTACATCGGGCCGAGCCGCTGATGGTGCAGCCGGGAGAAGTTCTCCACCTCGACCCGGTAGGTCTCCACCGCGATCTCGAACTCGATCAGGGCCTGCTCGGCCGCGCGCACCGCCTTCGCCAGCCGATCCTCGGCGCCCGGCGCGGGCGCGGAGGCGGCGGACGATTCGGTTCCGGAGGTGTTCGTCACTCGGACAGCCTAGGCCCTGCGCGGCTTGTACCCGTCAAGCGGCGAATCGGGGCGCGATCGCGATCTCCGCCGTCGGCCGCCTGTCCCGTGTCGTGCCGGGTCACTCCCCGTCGCGGCGGACGGATCCGTGCGGTCGACTCCCCGATCCCGGGATCCCCCTGCCGACGGCCCATGATCGGCCGGAAAGGATCCGCAGACGGTTCCCGTGAGCGTGATGTTCCACGTGGAACCATGCTCCGACGCACCGTCCCCGCTCACTCTCCCCGCCGACCCCCTGAAGGGCCTGTTCACCGCCGCCACCCGCCGCCCCGGGAGGGTTGTTCGGCGGCTCGTCAGCGGATGACCTGTCAGCATCCACCGGTGGGGGGCAATCCGGCAATTCGGTCGTCCTCCCTCGCGATTTCGTGCTTGCCTTGAATCCAGGACCCTACTCAGCGCCGAACTGCAGGTGCACGACGTTGGACGAGATCACCAGGCAATCCGCATCCCCTGACGCAGATCCATACACCGGCATTCCAGCGGACCACCAACAGCGCCCCGACCAGGAGCCGGAGCAGCGGGAGTCCGAATTTCCGGTCCGGGACCTTCCGCGGCGGACCCGCCCGAAGAGCCCGCAAGCCACCGATCGCCCCGAGCGCGCCACCGCCTCCGGGCCGGACGCCCAGGCCACGCCTCTGCCGCCGCTCGACGGGTCGACCGAGTCCGTACCAGGCACCCCCATCGCCCTGCCGACGGGGCAGATCCCAGGAATGGCCGCGCTGGTCCGCCTCGCCGTCCTCTGCGTCGACCCGGACGGCCGCGTCTCCTATTGGAACCGGGGCGCCGAGGAGCTCTTCGGCCACCGCTGGGAGCACGTCTTCGGCCACCGCGCGTCCGGCCTGCTCTCGGCCGGCCCCCGGACGCCGAGTGCGGCGGTGCGATCGGCCACCCAGCACCAGGACACGATGGACCTGCTCGAGGACCTCACCAACCCGGCGTGGGCCGGCGCGCTGGCGGCCACCGACCGGGACGGCACCCTCAAAGACGTCCTGTGGTGGACGTATCGCGTGGTGGAGCCGGGCGGCCGGAGCCTGCTGGCCATCGCGACCCACGCCAAACCGCTGCGCACCGGCGGCCTGCGGATCGCCCTCGGCGGACGGCTGCTGCCGTACACCGCGGAGGGCCCGACCCGGCAGGACATCGCGGTCGCCGCCGTGCTGAGCCCTCCCGCCGATCCGGCCGGCGGGTTGGCGCTCGCCAGCCGGCTCGGCAGTGTGCTGCCCGGGGTGAGCCCCGGCCGTTTCGACCGGATCGTCCGCCACATCTCCTCGCTCGGCCATCCCGGCCTCGAGGTCGAGGGCGGGACCCGGCTGCCTGTCGTGCCGCACGACTACGCCCGGGCTGCCGAGGCCTCCCGCGCCACCGGACCGGTCGTCCGACGGGAGCTCCTGCCGCCTCAGCCCGATGAGCCGACCGGCGAGAACACCTCACCCGACGCCGATCTCTCCAGCGCGTCCGCGCTCACCGCCGTCCCATCGGTCGGCCGGCCGTCAGGCCCCTCGTCCTGGCCGTCGCCGTCGACGCTCTTCGCCCCCGTGCTGCCCGGTGACAACGGCCTGCCACCAGGCCAGGAGGCCCCGGCCGTCCCCCGCCCCCTCGCGGGCAACGCGCTGGACGAACAACTCTCGCTGCTCCGCGAGACCGGCGCGGTGGTCGGCTCCACCCTCGATCTGCACACCACCGCGCGCGAGCTGTGCTCGGTGACCGTGCCGCGCTTCGCCGACTTCGCCGGCGTTCTCGTGGTGGACCAGCTCTTCTCCGACACCGAGCCGCCGAAGGACGACCGGCCCGGCCACGGCGTCCTCGTCCGCCGGGTCGCGATCGTCCACAACGGACCGCCCGGAGCGTGGGAAACGGCGCTGCCGGAGGGCGAGTTGATGCTGCTGGCGGCTGACGAGATCGTGCCGCGGCTCGGCGACCCGGTACTCGTCCCCGTCGTGGATCCCACCCTCGCCCCCGACATCGCCCTCGACCTGGGCGTGCCGGCCCTCGGCCCGCTGCTCGCCGGCCACTCCATGATCATCGCGCCGCTGACCGCCCGGGGCACCGTGCTCGGCCGGGTCTGTTTTCTGCGCGGGCCGGGCCGCCGCCCGTTCGACGCGCGGGACGCCGCCACCGCCACCGAGGTGGTGGCCCGCGGCGCCGTGCACATCGACAACGCCCGGCTGCACCGCCAGGAATCGCGTGCGGCGGCCACCTTGCAGCGCTCGATGATGCCGACCCGGCCGCCCCGGATCCCCGGCGTGCGCATCGCCCACCACTACATGCCGGGCGACCGCCAGGCCCAGGTCGGCGGCGACTGGTTCGACGCGATCCAGCTCCCCGGCGGCCGGGTCGCCCTGGTCGTCGGCGACGTGATGGGGCACGGGTTGCAGGCCGCCGCGGTGATGGGCCAGTTCCGCACCGCGGTGATCACCATGGCGGCTCTCGACCTGCCGCCCGCCCAGTTGCTGCGCCACCTCGACAACCTGGCCCACCGGCTCAGTCCGGAACACCTCGCCACCTGCGTGTACGTCGTCTACGACCCGATCAGGCGCTCCCTGACCCTGGCCAACGCGGGCCACATCCCGCCGGTGCTGGCCCATGACGGGCGCAGCGAACTGCTGGAGATCCCCGGCGGCGCGCCGATCGGGGTGGGCGGTGTGCCGTTCGAGACGGTGGAAATCCATGTGCCGGACGGCAGTTGGCTGGTGCTGTGCACGGACGGGCTGGTGGAGGTGCGGGGGCAGGGTATAGACGCGGGCCTCGCGGCCCTGTGCGCGACCGTGATCGAGCCGGAGCAGTCACCGGAGGACGTGTGCGCGCAGATCCTCGGCCAGGTGCACTCGGAGGACCGCAGGGACGATGTGGCGCTGCTCGTCGCCCGGTTCGAGGGCATCGCACCGGAGGACGTGGTGCGCTGGACGCTGCGCCTCGACAACCGCGAGGTGGCCGCGGCCCGTGACCTGACCCGTCGCCAGCTCGCCCAGTGGGGTCTTCAACGGCTGAGCGACACGGCCGAGTTGCTGGTCAGCGAGCTGGTCACCAACGCGATCAGGGCCGCTTCCTACGAGGTGGAGCTACGGCTGATGCGCGTCGGCAAGCTGCTGGTCGAGGTGAGCGACGACAACCACAATCTGCCGCACCTGGAACGGGCCGACGCCGATGACGAGCAGGGCCGCGGGCTGGGGCTGGTGTCGCATCTGTCCCAGCGGTGGGGGACCAGCAGAAAGGCGGTCGGCAAGGTCGTCTGGTTCGAGTTGCCGCTGCCGCCGGCCCCCGACGAGCGCTGAGCCGGACACACCCGACCCGGAACCCGGACCCGAAGGCCCCGGAACCCGGAGCGAAGCCCCATCGACGTCCGGACCCGGCCGCCCCGGTCATCACGCGGACGCAGCACCGCGTCCACGGCCGAAGCCACCCACCGGTGGTCATGCCATCGGTGGGCCGGCTCCGTTGCTCGGGCGACGACCCGCCGTACGACGGCCTCGCGGCCGGTGCCGCTCGATCAGAGGTTGACGCCGAAGTCCTGGGCGATGCCGCGCAGGCCCGAGGCGTAGCCCTGACCGACGGCCCGGAACTTCCACTCGGCGCCATTGCGGTACAGCTCGCCGAAGACCATGGCGGTCTCGGTCGAGGCGTCCTCGGTGAGGTCGTAACGGGCGATCTCGGCGCCGCCGGCCTGGTTGACGACGCGGATGAACGCGTTGCGGACCTGGCCGAAGCTCTGCTGGCGCGTCTCGCCGTCGTAGATCGAGACCGGGAAGACGATCTTTTCCACCTCGGCGGGCACGGTCGCCAGGCTCACCTTGATCGCCTCGTCGTCGCCCTCGCCCTCACCGGTGAGGTTGTCACCCGTGTGCTCGACCGACCCGTCGGGGCTCTTGAGGTTGTTGAAGAAGATGAAGTGCTTGTCCGAGACGACCTTGCCCGAGGAGTCGAGCAGCAGCGCGCTCGCGTCCAGGTCGAAGTCCGCGCCGGTGGTGGTGCGTACGTCCCAGCCCAGGCCGACGGTGACCGCCGTGAGTCCGGGGGCCTCCTTCGTCAGCGAGACATTGCCGCCCTTGGAGAGGCTGACACCCATGGTGGATCTCCCTGCTCGGTTCGGCGCGGGCCACGCCTCTTGACGATTCCTTTGCCCGATTACTTCAACGGAAACCAGCCTGCCCCGGTTCCCCGCCGTGTGCCACCGTTCTCCCCGAGGCGTGTCGATTGCTTGACGTACCTTTAACCCGTTATCTCCCGGAAAGTGGAGGCATCCCCGGGCGAGGCCACCGACGGGCCGTTCCCGGGTGAGGCCGACGCCGGGCCGGCATCGCCCCCGGACTCGACCCGCTGGACCCGCTCGACGGCCCAGCGGGCCCACTCCTCCTGCATGGCGGTCAGCCGCAGCCCGTACTCCAGCGCGAGCCGGCCGTAGACCGACAACGCGTCGTCACCCCATTCCACCGCCGCCTCCAGCTCTTCCAGAGCGATATGCCCGGCGGCCGCCCGATCCGCCTCGAGACCGAGATACACGGTGGCCTCCACCCGGGTGAGCACGCCCAGGAAGAAGACCCTGAGCAAGGTCTCGCTGCGGCGGATCCGATCGGGCTCGGTCTCGGTGAGCCAGTGGCGCAGCTCGGCCACGCCCTGGTCGGTGATGGCGTACTCCTTGCGCCCGCGTGGGCCCTCGGCGGACACCGTCAGCAGGCCGGAGGCGGCCAGCTTGCCCAGCTCGCCGTACACCTGGCTCTGCGTGGCCGGCCAGACATTGGCGAGCGACGTCTCGAACAGCTTCATCAGGTCGTAGCCGCTGGCCGAACGTTCGGCGAGAAGGCCCAGGACCGCGTGGCGAAGACTCATACAGGACATCTTACCTTCCACTCTTGACAGGTCAAGCGATGACATTCTACTTTTGACATGTCGATAGTGGAATGAAGGTCTGGCCGGTCCGGTCCAGTCCGGGCTAGTCCAGGCCAGGCCAATCCACGCCAGCTCAGTCCAGCCCAGCTCAGCCCAGCCCAGGCCGGTCCAGCACGACCGTCCCCGCACCCGGAGGAATCTCATGAACTACCTGCGCGGCTTCGTCCCGTGGATCGCGTTCGCCGCCGTATCCACCCTCGGCTGGCAGTGGGGCGCGCTGGCCGGGCTGGTGCTCGGTGTGCGACTGGTGGTGTGGGACCGCCGGGCCGGCGTCGCCGCGGACGCGCTGATCCTGGAGCAGAGCACCGCGGTGTATTTCGCGGCACTGACCGCCATCGCCTTCGCCAGGACCGACAGCGGCCTCCACCACTACACGGCCGCCATGTCCATGGCCTGGCTCGCCCTCACCGCGTGGGCCACGCTCGCCGTCCGGCGCCCCTTCACCTCGGGCATAGCCCGCCGCCAGGCACCGCCCGAGGTGTGGAACAGCCCGGTGTTCATACGTCTCAATGTGGTGCTCACCACCGTGTGGGCCGCGGCCTTCACCGTCACCGCCGCCGCGCTCGGCGCGGTGTCCGCCGCCGATCTCGGCGACGCGGTCTCGGTCCCGGTGCAGATAGCCGGGTTCGTGCTCCCCGCGGTCTTCACCGCCCGCTATCCCGAGAAGGTCAAGGCCCGCGCCATCGCCGCCGCGACCGCCACCGCGAAGCCGGCCGCCACCGCCGACCCCGCCGCGACGTCCTGACCCCATCCCCCACAGCGCTCCCCGCACAGCGGGGGCCGGGCACCAAGAGGGCGGGCGACGAAGGCGGGCGCCGGAGCGGCGCCCGCCCAGCAGCACCCCCTGCTCCGGGTCCGAGCAACGAAAACGGACCCCCGGCGATGATTTTCGTCACCGTCGGAGGTCCGTTTTGTTACTGCTTCGCTGTGCGCGAGGGGGGAGTTGAACCCCCACGCCCTTTCGGGCACTGGAACCTGAATCCAGCGCGTCTGCCTATTCCGCCACCCGCGCATGGGTGTTGTCGTTCGGGTCCCGCACACCAGGTGGACTGGCCGGTCCTGTTGGTGGGGGAGCGCCTCCCGACATGCAGAAGATTAGCACGACGCCCGGAGTGGAATCACATGTGTTTGGCCTGGAGCGGGGGAGGCGGGGGTACGAGGAGTCGGGGCGCACACCGGCGGGGGTGCGGCGGAGTGGAGGCGCGCGGCGGTGCGGGACACTAAGGAGACGGGATTGGGAACACTGGCCCCGGGGACCGGTGAAGTGGGGACCGCACATGGATGCCGCATCTACCATCGCTGTTGGCAGGAGCGCTGTTGGCAGGGGTCGCAGACGTGGCGTGGTGTGAGTGTTGACACTGGCCTGCCCAGCAAGATCGGGGAACCAGCTCTTTTTCCCGTGCGTGGATACGATCAGTAAGCAGTATCGGAAATGACGCGAAGAAAGGCCCGGAGGAGGGAGGTGCCCGGTGGGTGTAATGAAGCGCTTTGAGCAGCGGCTGGAGGGCCTGGTGAACGGGACCTTCGCCAAGGTGTTCAAGAGCGAGGTGCAGCCCGTGGAGATCGCGGGCGCGCTGCAGCGTGAGTGTGACAACAACGCGACGATCTGGAACCGCGACCGCACCGTGGTGCCGAACGACTTCGTCGTCGAGTTGAGCACCACGGACTACGAGCGGCTCAGCCCGTACGCGGTCCAACTCGGTGATGAGCTGGCCGGCATGGTCAGGGACTACGCCAAGCAGCAGCGCTACACCTTCATGGGTCCCGTCAAGGTCCACCTGGAGCGGGCCGACGACCTGGACACCGGCCTGTACCGGGTGCGCAGCAGGACCCTCGCCTCCAGCGAGTCCCAGAGCCCCCAGCACGGCGCGGCGCCCTACCAGCAGGCCCCCCAGGGCTACCCGCAGCAGCCGGGGTACGCCCAGCCCGGACCGGCCGCCGTCGACCGGCAGCGCCCCGGCGGCGCTCCTCCGATGCCGCCGGCGCCGCCTCCCGGCGGTGCCAGGCCCGGCGGCGGAGCCCTCGCGGGTGCCGCTCCCGTCACCCGGCTCCCCGGCACCGGCTTCCCGGCCGGCTCCCCCGCGGCCGGCGTTCGCCGCTGGATCGAGATCAACGGCACCCGCCACCAGATCTCCCGCTCGACCCTTGTGCTCGGCCGCTCCACCGAGGCCGATGTCCGGGTCGACGACCCCGGAGTTTCGCGCAAACACTGTGAGATCCGGGTCGGTACGCCCTCTGTTGTCCAGGACCTCGGGTCCACAAACGGCATCGTGGTGGACGGACAGCACACCCAGCGCGCTACGCTCCGCGACGGCTCCCGCATCGTCGTGGGGAGCACCACCATCGTGTACCGGCAAGCCGAAGGGTGAAGCGGGGGCAATGTCAGAGCTGACCCTGACGGTCATGCGGTTGGGTTTCCTTGCCGTGCTGTGGCTGTTCGTGATCGTCGCAGTCCAAGTCATCCGCAGTGACCTCTTCGGCACGCGGGTGACCCAGCGGGCGGCGCGCCGCGGCGACGGCCAGTCCCGTCCGCCGCAGCAGCGCCAGCAGCAGGCCCAGCCCGCGCCCCGCCAGCAGCCGCAAGGCAACCGGCAGCGGCGCGGTGCACCCACCAAACTGGTGGTCGCAGAGGGCTCGCTGGCCGGCACCACCGTCGCGCTCCAGGGCCAGACCATCACCCTCGGCCGGGCGCACGACTCCACGATCGTGCTCGACGATGACTACGCGTCCAGCAGGCATGCCAGGATCTACCCGGACCGCGACGGCCAGTGGATCGTCGAGGACCTCGGATCCACGAACGGCACCTATCTGGACCGGAACCGGCTGACCACGCCCACGCCGGTCCCGTTGGGTGCGCCGATCCGCATCGGCAAGACCGTCATCGAGCTGCGGAAGTAGTCGCACAATGGGCGAGCGGAGCCACGACGCGCGAGCGAGAGGGTGGGCAGCGTGCGGATGTACCCGGAGCCGACGGGGGAGGTACGCATGTCTCTGAGCCTGCGTTTCGCCGCCGGTTCGCACAAGGGCATGATCCGCGAGGGGAACGAGGACTCCGGCTACGCCGGCCCCCGTCTGCTCGCGATCGCCGACGGCATGGGCGGCCAGGCCGCCGGTGAGGTCGCCTCCTCCGAGGTCATCTCGACCATCGTCACTCTCGACGACGACATCCCCGGCTCCGACATCCTCACGTCGCTGGGCACGGCGGTGCAGCGGGCCAACGACCAGTTGCTGCACATGGTCCAGGAGGATCCGCAGCTCGAAGGCATGGGCACCACGCTGACCGCCCTGCTCTGGACCGGCCAGCGGCTCGGCCTGGTGCACGTCGGCGACTCCCGCGCGTATCTGCTGCGCGACGGCGTACTGACCCAGATCACCCAGGACCACACCTGGGTGCAGCGGCTGGTGGACGAGGGCCGGATCACCGAGGAGGAGGCCACCACCCACCCGCAGCGCTCCCTGCTGATGCGCGCGCTGGGCAGTGGCGAACACGTCGAGCCGGACCTGTCCATCCGGGAGGTGCGGGTCGGCGACCGGTATCTGATCTGCTCCGACGGCCTGTCCGGCGTCGTCAGCCACCAGACGCTCGAGGACACCCTCGCCGGATACCAGGCACCGCACGAGACGGTGCAGGAGCTGATCCAGCTCGCCCTGCGCGGCGGCGGCCCCGACAACATCACCTGCATCGTCGCCGATGTGCTGGACACCGACGACGGCGACACGCTGGCCGCGCAGCTCAACGACACCCCGGTCGTGGTCGGTGCCGTCGCGGACACCCAGCTCCCCCTCCAGGACGCCCGCCACCTGGAGACGCCGGCCGGCCGTGCCTCCGAGCTCGGCCGCACCCCGCAGCAGGGCGGCGGCGCCGGGACCTTCGGGCCGCCCGGCAGTGGCGCGGCGGCCGACGGCGGCGTCCTCGGCTCCTTCGGGTCGTACGACGACGAGGATTTCGAGAAGCCGGGCAAGAGCCACCGGGCGCTGAAGCGCAGTCTGGTCAGCCTCGTGGTGCTCGCGGTGATCGGCGGCGGCCTCTACGGCGCGTACGCCTGGACCCAGACGCAGTACTACGTCGGTGCGAACGACAACCACGTCGCGGTCTACCAGGGCATCGACCAGAAGCTGGCCTGGATCAGCCTGTCGAGGGTCCACAAGGACCGCCCCGACATCGAACTCAAGTACCTCCCGACCTACCAGCAGAACCGGCTTCAGGACACCATCGCCGTGGCGAGCCTCGGCCAGGCCAACGACAAGGCCGATGAACTGGCCCTCCAGGCCACTGTGTGCAAGAAGGTCGCCGACGCCAAGGCCGGCGCCAAGACGTCAGGCGGCGCGGCCACCGGCTCGGCGAGCGCCAAGCCCACCACCAAGCCGAACGTGAACCCCAGCGCGAAGCCCGGCGGCAAACCCGCCGGCTCGAAGCCCACCACCAGTCCCACCCCGACGACCGCCCCCACCCCGTCCCTGACGCCGGAAGAGAAGAATCTGGCAGGGGAATGCGGTACGGGCCAGCAGTAGCAGGAGGGGTCGGCTCGTCATGAGCGCCAGCAATACCACCACCATCACGTCCATCGGCGCCCCCAACCGGCGCAACACCGAGCTGGCGCTGCTCGTCTTCGCGGTCGTCATCCCGCTCTTCGCCTACGTCAACGTGGGCCTCGCCAAGAACGACTCGGTCCCCGCCGGGCTGCTCGGCTACGGCGTCGGCCTCGGCGTGCTGGCCGGCGGCGCCCACCTCCTGGTGCGCAAGTACGCCCCGTACGCGGACCCGCTGATGCTGCCGATCGCCACCCTGCTCAACGGCCTCGGCTTGGTGCTGATCTGGCGGCTCGACCAGGAGCCGTCGCTCGGCGCCGCCATGGCGCCCAACCAGCTCATGTGGTCCGCCCTCGGTCTGGTGCTGTTCGTGCTGGTGCTGGTGTTCCTCAAGGACCACCGGATCCTCCAGCGCTACACGTACATCTCGATGGTGGTCGCGCTGGTCCTGCTGATCGCGCCGATCTTCTTCCCCGGCGTCAACGGCGCGAAGATCTGGATCACGCTGCCGGGTATCGGCTCGCTCCAGCCCGGCGAGTTCGCCAAGATCATCATCACCGTCTTCTTCGCCGGCTACCTGATGGTCAAGCGGGACGCCCTCGCCCTGGCCAGCCGCCGCTTCATGGGCCTGTACCTGCCGCGCGGCCGCGACCTCGGCCCGATCCTGGTGGTCTGGGCGATCAGCCTGCTGATCCTGGTCTTCGAGACCGACCTCGGCACCTCACTGCTCTTCTTCGGCCTCTTCGTGATCATGCTCTACGTGGCCACCGAGCGGACCAGCTGGATCGTCTTCGGCCTGCTGCTCAGCGGCGGCGGCGCGGTGCTCGTGTCGATGACCGAGCCGCACGTCCAGGTGCGCGTGCAGAACTGGCTGCATCCGCTGGCGCTGGAGAACGGCGGCGTCACCGAGACCGCGCAGGCCATGTACGCCTTCGGTTCCGGCGGGATCTTCGGCTCCGGCCTCGGCCAGGGCTACTCCCGGCTCATCCTCGGCATCGCCCCCAAGAGCGACTACATCCTGGCCACCGTCGGCGAGGAGCTCGGCCTGGCCGGACTCATGGCCGTCCTGCTGCTCTACGGCTTGCTGATCGAACGCGGCATCCGTACCGCGCTCGCCGCCCGCGACCCGTTCGGCAAGCTGCTCGCCATCGGCCTGTCCGGCGCGTTCGCGCTCCAGGTGTTCGTGGTGGCCGGCGGTGTCACCGGCCTCATCCCGCTGACCGGTATGACCATGCCGTTCCTGGCCCAGGGCGGTTCCTCGGTGATCGCCAACTGGGCGCTCGTCGCGATCCTGCTCCGGATCAGCGACACGGCGCGGCGGCCGGCGCCGAGCCCGGCCCCCTCTCCCGATGTCGAAGCGACCCAGGTGGTGCGCAGCCAGTGAACAAGCCTCTGCGACGGGTCGCGGTCTTCTGCGGTCTGCTCGTCCTCGCCCTGCTGGCCCGGGTGAACTACGTGCAGTTCGTCCAGGCCGACCAGCTCTCCAACGACCCGCACAACCGCCGGGTCGCCATCAACCAGTACGCCCAGCCGCGCGGCGACATCATCGTGGACGGCAAGCCCGTCACCGGCCACACCACGACCACCGGCAGCGACTTCAAGTACAAGCGCACCTACGTCGACGGCCCGATGTGGGCACCGGTCACCGGCCACGCCTCGCAGGCCTTCGGCACCTCCTTCCTGGAGGGTGTGGACGACAAGTTCCTCACCGGCAATGACGACCGGCTCTTCTTCAACCGCACCATCGACCTGCTCACCGGCAAGCAGAAGCAGGGCGGCAACGTCGTCACCACGCTCAATGCCAAGGCGCAGCAGGCCGCCTTCGAGGGCCTGGGGAACAAGAAGGGCGCGGTCGCCGCGATCGACCCCCGCACCGGCGCGATCCTCGCCATGGCGAGCACCCCCTCGTACGACCCCTCGACCATCGCCGGCAACTCCAAGACCGATGAGAAGAACTGGGTCGCGCTCGACAAGAAGAACGATCCGGACGACCCGACACAGAACCGGGCGCTGCGCCAGACCTATCCGCCGGGCTCGACGTTCAAGCTGGTCACCGCCGCCGCGGCGCTGGAGAGCGGCAAGATCACCGATCCCGACCAGGCCACCGACTCGCCCGATCCGTACATCCTGCCGGGCACCACGACCGCGCTCCGCAACGAGGGCACCATCCCGTGCAAGAACGCCACGCTGCGTAACGCGCTCAAGTACTCTTGCAACACGGTCTTCGGCAAGCTCGGGGTCCAGGTCGGCCTCGACAGCATGGTCGGCGAGGCGGAGAAGTTCGGCTTCAACAAGGAACAGTTCATCCCGGTCCGGGCGGACGCCAGCAATTTCGACACCAAGATGAGCGCTGACCATGTCGCACAGTCCTCCATCGGACAGTTCGACACCGCGGCCACCCCGCTCCAGATGGCCATGGTCGCCTCGGCCATCGCCAACAACGGCGTCCTGATGAAGCCCTACGAGGTGGAAAAGCTGGTCGCCCCGAATCTGAGCACCATCTCCCAGACCACCCCGAGCAAGCTGAGCACGCCGCTGTCCCCGGAGAACGCGCAGAAGCTCCAGTCGATGATGGAGACCGTGGTCAACTCCGGCACCGGCACCAACGCCAAGATCCCCGGCGTCACCGTCGGCGGCAAGACCGGTACCGCCCAGCACGGCATCAACAACGAGGGCGTCCCCTACGCCTGGTTCGTGTCGTACGCCATGACCGACCAGGGTTCGCCGGTCGCCGTGGCCGTCGTGGTGGAGGACGCGGCCGCCGACCGCGAGGAGGTCTCCGGTGGCGGCTTCGCCGCGCCGATCGCCAAGAAGGTGATGCAGGCGGTGCTCAACAAGTAGCTGGTCAATACATAAGCGAATTCGGTGGCGCGGCGGACGCGGCCACATACCGGTCCTGTATCGGCGGACGGGCAGGGCGCTGAGACGCGATGTACGCCCGGTAGCGTATGCCCGAGCAGGTAAAGGGCAATGGTTAACGGATTCGGTTGAGATCGGGTTTGAGAGAGGGCAGAGCTATGGAAGAGCCGCGTCGCCTCGGCGGCCGGTACGAGCTGGGCTCGGTGCTCGGCCGCGGTGGCATGGCCGAGGTCTATCTCGCCCACGACACCCGGCTCGGCCGTACCGTCGCCGTGAAGACGCTCCGGGTGGATCTTGCCCGCGACCCGTCCTTCCAAGCCCGGTTCCGCCGCGAGGCCCAGTCGGCCGCCTCACTCAACCACCCGTCGATCGTCGCCGTCTACGACACCGGTGAGGACTACGTCGACGGGGTCTCGATCCCGTACATCGTGATGGAGTACGTGGACGGCTCCACCCTGCGTGAGCTGCTCCACTCGGGCCGCAAGCTGCTGCCCGAGCGCGCCATGGAGATGACCGTCGGCATCCTCCAGGCCCTGGAGTACAGCCACCGGGCGGGCATCGTGCACCGCGACATCAAGCCGGCCAACGTGATGCTGACCCGTACCGGTCAGGTCAAGGTCATGGACTTCGGCATCGCCCGCGCCATGGGCGACTCCGGCATGACCATGACACAGACCGCCGCGGTCATCGGCACCGCCCAGTACCTCTCCCCCGAGCAGGCCAAGGGCGAGCAGGTCGACGCCCGCTCCGACCTGTACTCCACCGGCTGCCTGCTCTACGAGCTGCTGACCGTACGGCCGCCCTTCGTCGGCGACTCACCGGTCGCGGTCGCCTATCAGCACGTACGCGAGGAACCGCAGCCGCCGTCGGTGTACGACCCCGAGGTCACCCCGGCGATGGACGCCATCGTCCTCAAGGCCCTGACCAAGGACCCCAACTACCGCTATCAGTCGGCCGACGAGATGCGGGCCGACATCGAGGCGTGCCTGGACGGCCAGCCGGTCGCCGCGGCCGCCGCGATGGGCTCGGTCGGCTACGGCTACCCGCACCAGTACGGCGACGGCGGCGCCGCCACCGCGTTGCAGCCCCAGCCGGACGCCCAGCACACCTCGATGCTGCCGCCGCTGCGCGACGACGACGGTGGCTACGGCTACGACGACCGCCCGGACCGGCGCCGCCAGAAGAAGAACAAAAACACCTCGACGGTGCTGCTCGTCGTGGCGGGCATCCTGGTCCTGGTGGGCGCGATCTTCCTCGGCAAGGCGATCTTCCCCGGTAACTCACCCGGTTCGGGCGTCACCGTGCCCAACCTGAGCGGCATGTCCCTCGCCGATGCCAGGACCACCGCCGCCAACGTCAATCTCCAGATCGTCCAGGGCCCGGCGACCTTCTGCGACAACGTCGACAAGAACGACGTCTGCAAGCAGACGCCGGCCGCCGACGCCAAGGCGCCGGCCGACAAGACCATCACCGTGAACCTCTCCAAGGGCGCGGCCCCGGTCAAGGTCCTCGACGTCACCCATGACAAGTTCGACGCGGCCCGGCAGCAGCTCCTCGACCAGGGCTTCCAGGTCAAGGAGAAGACGCAGACCTCGACGACCGACGAGGAGGACACCGTCCTCAAGCAGGACCCCGACGGCGGCTCGCTGGCCGCCAAGGGCTCGACGGTCACGCTGACGGTGGCGCAGCAGCCGACGCAGAAGCAGGTTCCGAACGTGCAGAGTCTGCCGCTCTCGACCGCCCAGTCGACGCTGGCGCAGGCCGGCTTCACCAAGGTCACGGTGCAGCGCCAGCCGGACGCGGCGGCCAAGGACACGGTCATCAAGCAGAGCCCTGATGCGTTGAGCTCCCAGACGCTGGACACCCAGATCGTGCTGACCGTCTCCGACGGCCCGCAGACGCAGGCACCGCAGCAGACGATGCCGCCGCTGACGTTCCAGACCGTGGGACAGGCCAAGGCGGCGCTGAACGGGCTCAACCTCAACCTCCAGATCAGCGTCGACAACAACGCGGGCGACGACGCGCGGGTCATGGGAACCGACCCGCAGGCCGGTACACCGCTCCAAGAAGGCCAGACGATCACCCTGCACGTCTTCGGCGGCCAGGGCGGCCCGGGCGCCGGCCAAGGGGACAACCAGGGAGACGGCCAGGGCTGACCCGGCCGGACCGGAAGTCGTACCGACCGGACCGGAAGTCGTACCGACCGGACCGGAAGTCGTACTGAAGGGGGCGGCCCGCACACCATGTGCGGGCCGCCCCCTTTCGGCTTCCCCGGTACCGGGAACTGCCGGGATCTACCGCGTCAGCTCCACCGGCGGCGTCCGGTGCTGGTCCACCTTCTGCGTCCGCACCAGCTCGCCCCAGACGATGTAGCGGTAGCGCGAGGTGTAGACCGGCGTGCAGGTCGTCAGCGTGATGTAGCGGCCCGGCCTGGTCTTGCCCGACTCCTTCGGCACCTGGTCGGTGACGGCCACGTTGTACTTCGAGGTCTGGTCGAGGATCTTGTAGACCTTGTAGACGTACCAGGTGTCCTTGGACTCGAAGACGATCGGGTCGCCGTCCTGGATCTTGTCGATGTTGTGGAACTTGGCCCCGTGTCCGTCCCGGTGGGCGGCGAGGGTGAAGTTGCCGAGGCTGTCCCAGGGCATCGCGGCCGGGGTCGGGTCGGTGTAGTAGCCGGCCACGCCCTCGTTGAGCACCTCCGTCGAGGTGCCCCTGTCGACCAGGACCTCGTAGTGCTTGCCCATCGCCGGCACGTGCAGGAAGCCGATGCCGTTCTTGGTGTCCAGGCTGCCCGGCGACCCGGGGGCGGCGGCGCCGCCGCTCCCGGTGGGACCCTGCGCCCACTGCTCCCGCACCCGGTCACCGGCCTGCTTCTCATGGCGGTCGGCGATGACATTCGTCCACCACAACGAGTAGACGACGAAGAGGGCGAGCAGGACACCGGCGGTGATCAGGATCTCGCCGAGGAAACTGACGGTGGCCGCGACAGGCCCCCGCCCCGGAGGCTTGCTGCTCGTCACGCTGTTCCGTTCTACGTGGCCGGTCGGGGTGGCGGCCGGCTCGGCGGCGGGGGCCGGCTCGGCGGCTCCGGTCGGCACTAGCCCCCGACCAGCGCGTCGGGCTTGCCCTTGCTGCGCGGCCGTTCCTCGGTCAGTTTGCCCCAGACGATCAGCCGATTGGTGCTGGTGAACTCCGGCGTACAGGTGGTGAGGGTCAGATAGCGGCCGGGCTTGGTGAAGCCGGACCCGGTCGGCACCGGCTGGAGCACGCTGATGTTGGAAGGCGGGGTGGACGCCAGCGAGCTGGTGATCTCGTAGGTGTAGTAGGTGGTGGCCGTCTCGACCACCACCTTGTCGCCCGGCACCAGGTGGTTGATGTAGCGGAAGGGCTCGCCGTGGGTGTTGCGGTGGGCGGCGACCGCGAAGTTACCGGTCTTGTCCCACGGCATCGCGGTGGCCAGCGACCCGTCGTAGTGGCCGATCATGCCCTTGTCGAGTACCGAGCCCTTGTCGACGCCCTGCGCGATCGGCGCCTTGACGTCCAGCTTGGGGATGTACATGATCGCGAAGCCCTGGCCCGCTGAGAAGGTGCCGGCCGCCCGGCTCGGGTCGGAGGTGCCGGTGTCCCACTGCTGTTCCAGCTTGTTGGAGGCGCTGTTGGCCTGTTGATGGGCCCGGACGTTGGTCCACCAGAGCTGGTAGGTGACGAAGAGCAGCATGATGACGCCGGTGGTGATGAACAGCTCACCGACGACGCGGCTGATGACGACCGAGGGACTGTCCTTGGCCGCCTTGGCGGCCCGGCGCGCCTCGATCCGGCTGAGCGGGGCGGACGGCTCCGCCGGGGAGGCGTCGGCCGGTCCCGCGGTACGGCCCCGCGCCCGGTGGCCGCCGCCCTGCCGCGCGGCCTTCCGCCGGGCGGCCCGGCCGCCGTCCTCCGACGGGGAGGTCGGGGTCGCCGCGTCCTCGCCCCCCGCCAGCAGCGGGGTGCTCTCCACCGGGCCTACCGGGTCCACCGGGCTTGCCGGGCTTGCCGGGTCCACCCGGGCCGGGTCGGCCACCGGCTCTTCCGCCGGTTCCGCCGCCGGCCGCGTCGCCGCGGGAGGCGGCATCCGCACCACGGGAAGCTGCGTGGTCGCCGCGAGGTCGAGGTCGGGGTCCTGCCGGAGGGCTCGCCGCCTCCGTACGGTCTCGGGCGGCTCGAAGGCTTCCGGGGGGACGTCCGGTACGGTCTCCGGCGGCTGGAAGGCCGCCGGCGGTACGTTCTCCGGCAGTTCGTGGACCGCCGGCCGTACCGGCTCGGGCGGTGCGAACGCCTCCGGCGCTCCCGCCGCCGAGCCGAACCAGGGCGACGCGCCGGACGGAGCCGAGGGGACGTCGGTGACGAAGGGCCTGGCGTAGAACGGTGCGGGCGGCTCCCGCCGCTGCGCCTGCGGAGCCGGCCGCTCCCGTACCTCGGGGACCGCCGATGGCCCCCGCTCCTCGTTTTCGTCGTCGGGGAGCTTGGGGAACTCGGGGAGCGCTGGGGGTTCCGGGGCCTCTGGGGGTTCGGGGAGCTCGGGGGGTTCTGCGGGGAGGTCGGGCGGCTCCTCCCGGACCACCGGCGGACGGCCGGGCAGCGGGTCGTTCAGGGGGTCGTCGAGTTGCTGCACGACAGCGGCGAACTGCCCGGTGTCCTCATAGGACATCGGGCCGTCGGCGGGACGCTCCGGTCGGAGCGTGGTCACGCCCCCGCCCTCCCCGTGAGCCCGCCCGCCCCGACCACCGGGGCGAGGCCGCGGGAACGGTCCACCGCCTCCAGGTCACCGCATTCGGCGAGCCAGTTGGCCAGCATCAGGTGGCCCCATTCGGTGAGCACCGACTCGGGATGGAACTGCACGCCCTCGACGGCGGCGTCCCGGTGCCTGAGTCCCATGATGATGCCGTTGTCGGTCCAGGCGGTGACCCGCAGCTCATCGGGCAGGCTGTCCCGTTCGACGGCCAGTGAGTGATAGCGGGTGGCGGTGAACGGCGTCGGCAGCCCGGCGAAGACCCCGGTGCCCTCGTGCGTCACCGGCGAGGTCTTGCCGTGCAGCAGCTCGGGCGCGCGGCCCACCACGCCACCGTAGGCGACCGCCATCGACTGCACGCCGAGACAGACGCCGAAGACGGGCACCGCGGTTTCCGCGCAGTGCCGGACCATGTCGACGCAGATCCCGGCCTCCTCGGGGGTGCCGGGGCCGGGCGAGAGCAGCACGCCGTCGAAGCCGTCCTGGGCGTGCGCGAGTTCGACCTCGTCGTTGCGCAGCACCTCGCACTCGGCGCCGAGCTGATAGAGGTACTGGACGAGGTTGAAGACGAAGCTGTCGTAGTTGTCGACGACAAGGATTCGAGGACTCATAGGGACGCTGCCACCCCGCTCACGGCGGCCATGCCGCTGTTGTTGTTGTCGACGGTCACCTGGTTGAACGGCAGCAGCGGCTCGGCCCATGGGAAGACGTACTGGAACAGAAGATAGACGATGACGAGCGCCAGCACGACCGAGGTGAACGACCTCACCCACGCGTTACCTGGCAGGTGCCGCCAGATCCAGCCGTACATGCGCTGCCTTCCTTCTCAGTCCCCGCAACAGAGTAAAGGGCGATCGGTCTTACCGGGGGTTCCGCTGGTCAAAGCTTCGGCTTCGGTTCATCTCCCGTTGCCGGACCACAGTTGACCCATTCCTCATACACAGGTGAATCACAGCCGAATCGCACCTCGGTCACTGACCGCTCACCGGCTTGGCGTAGTGAAGATCGACCGAGCCCGCGTAGCCCGGGAGGGTGGTCCGGCTCTGCGCCGCCACCTTCCAGCCGAGGCCGTACGCGCGGACGTACTGGAGGTAGTTCTGGATGGCCGGGCTCTTGTCGAGGGCCTGCCGCAGCTTCGTACGGTCGCCCACCGCGGTGATCCGGTACGGCGGGGAGTAGACCCGGCCCTGGAGGATCAGGGTGTTGCCGACGCAGCGGACCGCGCTGGTGGAGATGAGGCGCTGGTCCATCACCCGGATGCCCTGGGCGCCGCCCTGCCAGAGCGCGTTGACCACGGCCTGGAGATCCTGCTGGTGGATGACGAGGTCGTTGGGCTGCGGGTCGGGGACGCCCGGGACCAGGGCGGTGGCGTTGGGCGGAGCGTCGTCGAGGGTGACGTCCAGGGCGGCGCCGGTGAGCGGCTCGGTGCCGGCCGCCGCGGCGAGGGCGTCGATCCGGGCCCGCTCGGCGGGGGAGAGGCCGCCGCCCTGGCGGGCCAGCCGGTCGACGTCCTGGCGGACCCCGGCGACCTGCGCCTCGAGTCGCCCGTTCTGGCCGCTCTTGGCCCGGACGTTGTCGGAGAGCTTCGGCAGCGGGTCGTCGCTGCGGATGTCGACGCCCTTCGCGGTGTCGAAACTCGTATAGAAGATCAATCCGGCCAGCGCGAAGACTCCCGCGCTGAGCACCCGCAGCGCTACGGTGCGATGGACAGACCGGGAAGAAGAAGCGGTGGGGGTGGTGCCACCGGTACTGGTCACCAAATACCCTGTCTCCTTAACAACCCGAGGAAGCACTACGCTAACGGACGCCCGGAAGCGGTAGTGCCGCCACTGGCATCCATCCGCCCGGCTCGACCCCGACACCCGCGCGGTTACGCAGCGCATCGACAGGAGAGTTCCTCGTGCCGAAGTCACGGATCCGCAAGAAGGCCGACTTCACCCCGCCCCCGGCCAAGACCGCCACCGCCATCAAGCTCGGCACCCGCGGCTGGGTGGCGCCGCTGATGCTGGCGTTCTTCATCGTCGGCCTCGCCTGGATCGTGCTGTTCTATGTGACCCAGGGCAGTCTGCCGGTGGACGCGCTGGGCAACTGGAACATCGTGGTCGGTTTCGGCTTCATCGCGGGCGGGTTCGTGGTCTCGACGCAGTGGAAGTAGGGGCCCCGACGCCGGTGGGCGACGGCCTCCGGCCTGGGCCCACAGGTTTTTCCACACAGTTATCCACAGTGGGGAAAAGGTCGGAAGATCTGTGGATAACCTCTACGAGGTTGACGCCGGTACGATCGGCGACAAGACCGGTGGCAGCACGGCGGCCACCGGTCTTTCGTTGATCTTGCAGGGAAAACGTGGATCGGTGACCATCCACACCACCCGACCCACCAGTTGTGCACAGGTCGCGGCGCTACCCCCATACGTTGTGGATAACGTCTGATCAACGCCAGCGGACACGGCCGCTAGGATGTGACCTGGGCCACAGCGATCGCGCTCACCACCAGTGCGGCGACCAGCACCGCGGCGGATGTCCCCCACTGCACCAGCGCCCGGCGCTCGCGCGGCGCGTACGCCATACCGATGGCGACCAGCGTGCCGCCGACCAGCCCGCCCATGTGCCCCTGCCAGCTCACCCCGGTCCAGGTGAAGCTGAAGACGATGTTCAGCACGAGCAGGGCCAGGATCGGGCGCATGTCGTAGCGGAGCCGCCGCATCAAGACCGCCGTCGCGCCGAAGAGGCCGAAGATCGCGCCCGAGGCACCGAGGGTGAGCGCGTCCGGTGCGAGCAGCAGCACCGCGGCGCTGCCGGCGATCGCCGAGACGAAGTAGAGGACCACATAGCGGCTGCGGCCCAGCATCCGCTCCAGCGGGGCACCGATCCACCACAGCGACAGCATGTTGAAGCCGATGTGCCAGTACTGCTGATGCAGGAAGGCCGAGGTCACCAGCCGATACCACTGGTCGGGCCCCTGGGCGACACCGATGCACACCTGGCCGCCGGTCGGGTCGTTGCCGCAGAGCGCGTACAGCCCCAGATCCAGCGCGATCCGGTTGCCGACCGCCTGGACCAGCAGGAAGACCGCGATGTTGAGGCCGATGAGGATCTTCGTCACCAGGAACGGGTCCGCGGCCACCGAGCCGCCGGCCACCGTACGGGGCTGGACCCGCGCGCTCGACGCCTGTTCGACGCACTCCCGGCACTGGAAGCCGACCGACGCGTTCACCATGCACTCGGGGCAGATCACCCGGTCGCAGCGGGTGCAGTGTATGCCGCTCTCCCGGTCCGGATGCCGGTAGCAGGTCACCTGCTGCTGGTCCATGTGACGTCCCAATCCCCTGCTGATCCCCTGGCGCGAATGCCGTCGAAACGCTCACGCGCCCCGCCCACTGACTACGTGCGGACGGGGCGCTGTGTTCCCGAAGCGTACGGGATCACGCGCTCCCGGCGGCGTACGGACCCGACTGGACCAGCAGGGGCGCCGGGGATCAGGCGCCCTGCTGGTCCAGCCGGACGGAACTGTCGCGCTTCTCCACCACCACGGTGCTGATGACCACTTCCTCCAGCGGACGATCGGTCCTGGGGTTGGTCGGCGCGCTGAGGATCGCGTCCACCACCTTCTTGCTGGCGTCGTCGGCGACCTCGCCGAAGATGGTGTGCTTGCGCGACAGCCAGGTGGTGGGGGCGACGGTGATGAAGAACTGCGAACCATTGGTGTGCGGTCCCGCGTTGGCCATCGCCACCAGATAGGGCCTGTCGAAGGCGAGATCGGGGTGGAACTCGTCGGCGAACTCGTAGCCCGGGCCCCCCGTGCCGTTTCCGAGCGGGTCGCCGCCCTGGATCATGAAGCCCGAGATCACCCGGTGGAACACCGTGCCGTCGTAGAGCCTGTCATGGGACGGCTTGCCGGTGCGCGGGTCGGTCCATTCGCGGGTGCCCTCGGCGAGGCCCACGAAATTGTCCACGGTCTTGGGGGTGTGGTTCGGCAGCAGCCGGATCACGATGTCCCCGTGGTTGGTCTTCAGGGTGGCGTAGAGCTGCTCGGCCACGATCTACCTTCCATAGTCCTCACTGACAGGGCACAAATCCTTTCACGCCCCGGCGGTCGACCGCCGGGTTCCCCGCGATCACAGGCGCTCCTACCTCCGGAAAGGGGCTCTCTGACCCTTATGCCGTGCCGCGCATGCCGTAAGACGTCCGGCCAGGCATGATTTCAAACCGGGTGGACAGGCGGAAAACGTACGCCACCGAGGAGGAGGTTCCTGTGACCCGCATTGACAGCGTGCGCCACGCGGCTGACGTGACCAAGGACAGCGTGCGGCACGCCGCGGAGGTGGCGGCACCGTACGCGAGCACGGCCAAGGACGGTGCCGTGCACTACGGCAAGCAGGCCGGCGTCTATGGCAAGCAGGCCGGGCTGTTGGCGAAGCAGCAGTACGACGCGAAGCTCGCGGATCGCGTCGAGCACGTGGTGGAGCAGGTGCGTGACCAGGCTGCCGCGGCCGTACCGCCTAAGGCCGCGACGGCGATCGAGACCGTGACCACCGCTACGAAGAAGGGCGCGAAAGCGGCCGCCGAGTACACCGCGCCGAAGGTCAGCACGGCGGTCGCCGCCACCCGCGCCAACGCTGGCCCGGCCAAGGACGAGGTGGTGCTGCGTGGCGGCGCCGCCCTTCAGGCGCTGCGGGGTTCGGTGTCCGCGGCGGACATCGAGCGTCTGGTGCGGCGGAAGATCCGCCGGCAGCGGACGGGCCGGGCGTTCCGGGGACTGGTCGTCATCGGGCTGGCCGGCAGCGCGGCGTTCGCGGCCGTCAAGTGGTGGAGCAAGCAGTCCAACCCGGACTGGCTGGTGGGTCCTGACGAGTCGGCCGAGCCCATGGAGAGCGACCGGGTCGCCACCAACGGCACCGGCACCCTGACGGTGGTCGACCCCATGGACGAGACGCTGGCCGCCGAGGCCGACGGATCGGTCAACGGGTCGGCGCCCCAGAAGAGCGCCGACGCCCTCGACCCGGAGGTGGAAGCGAAGCAGGCGGACGCCGCACGGCGGGACGAGGACCGCTGAGGCGGTTCTTGTCGAGTCCTCGGCACGGCGGGAGGGCGGTACCCCAAGGGGGTGCCGCCCTCCCGCCGTTGTGCCGCGGCCGCACGATCAGGCGAGGCCGCGCCCGGCACCAGGCACCAGGCACCAGGCACCAGGCACTCTTCAGCACGCCAGCCCGGCACCAAGAGCCGTCCACCGCACCGAAGAACATCCGATGTCACCCGTGTTCCACGTGGAACATGAGCCCGGAGCGTCCTATCTGCACCGCCCCGTAGCGCACACAGCCGCGCCCGCGACCAAAGCGCCCCCTGACAGGGATCCGGCGGGGTAACGACGCGGAGGGCGCACTGGCGGGCCGAATTGCGCGCCTCCCGCACGCCGGTGCGCTCGGGTAAATGGGTGACTTCCAGTCAAATCGATTGCCCCTGGATACCTCGGATGGGTCAATGAACTCATCCAAACCGGTGGGCCGCCCATCCCTCTCCGGGGGAGCGCGGCAACCGGCCCCGATCGCCGACTGTCCATGCTTGCACGGACCCAGACAGCGTTTGACGCCGTTCTGTCGCGATGGGCACCCCCGTAGAGGGCTGTTGGATCGTCAGCCGGTGTCACCACGACACCGGCTGACGTGGCCTCCGGTGCCACCCATGAGCCACCGCCTTTCCCAAGCCAGCCCTCCACTGCCGCGTTCCCAGGCGGCGCGGAGCGGTGAGTCGACAGTTTTCAGCGGGACTTATTCCGTCCGGGACGGGCGCGGCAGACCCTTCCCCACCGGTCCCGACGACACCTCCCGGGGAGTGGCATCAGTCCGATTCACGCGGCACTAGCAGGAGGACAACCATGCCTATCAGCCCGAATCAGGGGTCTACCGGCGGCGGCACGACCGTCACCATCACCGGCACCAACCTCAGCGGGACCACCGCGGTGCGCTTCGGCAGCAAGCTCGCCACCGCTGTCACCAACGTCTCGCCCACCCAGGTCACCGCGGTCTCCCCGTCCGGCGCCGGCACGGTCGGCGTGACCGTGACGACCCCTGGCGGCACCAGCAACCCGATCTCGTTCTTCTACGTCGGGGCGCCGTTCAAGTCCAATCTCAGCGCCAACTCGGGCGCCACCGCCGGCGGCGACACCATCCTCATCAACGGCACCGGCCTGTCGACGGCCACCAGCGTCGCCTTCGGCGCCAACGCGGCCACTCCGACCGTGGTGTCGGACAGTCAGCTCAGCGTCGTGGTGCCCGCGGGCGCCGCGGCCGGACCGGTGGGGGTCAGCGTGACCACCGCCGGCGGCACCAACAACGGCCTGACGTACACCTACATCGACGCGCCGACCGTCGCCACGCTCGTCCCGGCCAGCGGCCCGACATCCGGTGGCACCGCGGTGACCATCACCGGCACCAACCTGGACAGCACCACGCAGGTCGCCTTCGACGGCACACCGGCCCCCTTCTCGGTCATCAACGCGACCACCGTGTCGGCGGTCACGCCGCCCGGAGCCGCGGGCGCGGTGGACGTCACCGTCACCAACCCGGCCGGCACCGCCACCGACGTCGGCGCCTTCACCTATCTGGCCGGCCCCGGCATCTGATCCGCACGCGCGACAGCCCGCCGCACACCGCACTCAGCGGTGCGTCCCGCCGGGAGCCGCCGGCTCCCGGCGGGACGCACCCGCCCCGATCGACCACCGCCGCCCGGGACCGTCCGGGCGGCGGTGGCACAGGTGCAGGACCTTTCCCCTGAGGAGAACAGCCATGGAGACCCCGGAGAACCCACCGTCCAACGCCACCCGCCCACTGGCTGCCCTGGTGGCCCCCCTCATCACCGTGAGCCAACCCTTCTCGGGACTCGCGGGCACCACGGTCACCCTGACCGGCAGCGGCTTCACCGGCGTCACCTCGGTCACCTTCGCCGGTGTGCCCGCGACCTCGTTCACCGTGATCTCCTCGACCAAGATCACGGCGGTCGCGCCTGCCGGCTCGGGTACCGTCCCCATCGTCGTCACCACCACCGGTGGCGTCAGCAACGGCATCGGCTTCACCTATTCGATCCCCACCCCGGTGATCACCACGCTCTCGCCGAGCCAGGGACCGCCCGCGGGCGGCAACCTCGTCACCCTGACCGGCAGTGGCTTCACCGGCGCGACGGCGGTCCGCTTCGGAGCCACGCCGGTCGCCTTCACCGTGGTGTCACCTACCCAGATCACCGCCACCGCCCCCGCAGGCACCGGAACCGTCAACGTCACGGTCACCGCCCCGGGCGGCACCAGCGCGGGCGTCCCGTACACCTACGTCACCGCCCCCGTCATCACCACGGTCAACCCCGCGCAAGGACCGGTAGGCGGCGGAAACACCGTCACCCTCACCGGCAGCGGCTTCACCGGCGCCACCGCCGTCACCTTCGGCGCCACCCCCGCCACCTCATTCACCGTCGTGTCGCCGACCCAGATCACCGCCACCGCCCCCGCAGGCACCGGAACCGTCAACGTCACCGTCACCGCCCCGGGCGGCACCAGCAACAGCGTCCCCTACACCTACGTCACCGCCCCCGTCATCACCACGGTCAACCCCGCGCAAGGACCGGTAGGCGGCGGAAACACCGTCACCCTCACCGGCAACGGCTTCACCGGCGCCACCGCCGTCACCTTCGGCGCCACCCCCGCCACCTCATTCACCGTCGTCTCGCCGACCCAGATCACCGCCACCGCCCCCGCAGGCACCGGAACCGTCAACGTCACCGTCACCGCCCCGGGCGGCACCAGCAACAGCGTCCCCTACACCTACGTCACCGCCCCCGTCATCACCACGGTCAACCCCGCGCAAGGACCGGTAGGCGGCGGAAACACCGTCACCCTCACCGGCAACGGCTTCACCGGCGCCACCGCCGTCACCTTCGGCGCCACCCCCGCCACCTCATTCACGGTGCTGTCCCCCACCCAGATCACCGCCACCGCCCCCGCAGGCGTGGCCGGCGGGGTCCCCGTCACCGTGACCACCCCCGGCGGGACGACCCCCGGCACCGTCTTCTACTTCTACGTCGCCCAACCGACGCTCACCAGCGCGACACCCACGTCCGGGCCCACGGCCGGCGGCAACACCGTGACCCTCACCGGAACCAACCTCCTCACGGTGACCGCGGTCAACTTCGGTGTCACCCCGGCCACCTTCACCATCGTCTCCAACACCCAGATCAACGCGGTCGCCCCCGCCGGATCGGCCGGGACCAGCCCGATCACCGTGGTCACCGTCGGCGGTACGAGCAACGCCATCCCGTACACCTACGTGGCGGGCCCTGTCCTCACTTCGCTGATCCCCAACCAGGGCGCCGCAGCCGGGGGCACCATCGTGACCCTCACCGGGACCAATCTGACCGGTGCCACCGCGGTGCTCTTCGGCGGTGTCCCCGCCCCCTTCACCGCTGTCTCCGACACCCAACTCGTCGCCACCGCCCCCGCGGGGGCGGCGGGCCCGGTCACCGTCACCGTCGTCACCCCCGGCGGCACCACTGGCGGCCTCACCTTCACCCGCCTGGCGGGGCCGGATATCTGACCGGCGGCGGACGCGATCGGCGGCGGGCCGCACCGGGTCCGGATCGTACGGGTCCGGGCGGCCCCGCCCCCGTGTGCCACCTAGCCCGCGGTGATGCCCTCGCCGCCGACCGCGCCCGGCACGGTGACCGACCCGATCTGGGTCAGCGAGCCGTCGTGGCCGACCCGGAACTCGTCGACGACGCCCTGCGCGCCGGTCTGGGCGTAGAGGTTCCGGCCGTCGGGGGAGAGGGCGACGTCGACGGTGCCGGGGTCGGTGGCGGTCGCGCCGAGCGGGGTGAGCGTGCCGTCGGGCCGGACGTGGTAGCCGGACAGGGTGCCGCTGCCCGCGTTGGAGGCGTAGACCCCGCTGTCGGTGGCCACGATCCAGCAGGTGGCACTCTGTCCGGTGGCCACCCGGCCGAGCGAGGTGAGCGTGCCGTCGCGGTGCAGTGCGAAGGTCTCGACGGCGTTCGGCCCCGCCTCGGTGACCTGGAGGCGGCCGGCCGGGTCGAAGGTGAAGCCGAAGGGTACGGCGTCGGGGGTGGCGGTCACCACGGGGTGCGCCGCGGGCGCGCCGCGGTGGTCAAGCGCGAAGACGTCGATGGTGTTGGCGCCCGCCTTGGTGGTGACGACCAGCTTCGAACCGTCGGGCGTGAAGGAGATCTGGCCCGGGGTGTGGGTGAACTGCGGTGCGGCATCGGGGTCCAGGCCCAGTCCGCGGTGCCAGGAGTCGACGCCGGCCAGCCGCTGCCCGACCCGTACGAAGCCCTGCACGGAGCCGCCGCCCAGCGCGTTGAGCACCCATACCCGGTCGTTGTGGAAGGTGACGCTGACCGGGAAGTCGCCGCGGGTGGGGACGGTCTGCCGCCAGTGCAGGCGGTCGCCGTGCACCGAGAAGACGGTGAGGGTGTCGCTTCCCGCGTTGACCGCGTAGAGCAGCCCGGCCGCGCGGTCGTAGGCGAGCGATCCCTGCGCGGCCAGGTGATCCACTACCGAGCCCTCCAGTACGCCGCCGCGCCCGCCGGTCCCGTACACCCCGCGCCTGGTGAGGGTGCCCTCGGCGGAGCGGTGGTAGGCGACGACGGTGTTCGCGGCGGTGTTGTCGCTCTGGACGAACACCGCGCCGCTGTCCGTACGCGCCGGGTCGGCATGGCGCGGGGCGTAGGAGTTGGCGAAGGCGGCGGGACCGGCGAACAGGGTGGCCGCGGCGGCCACCGCGGCGCCGACCGCGGCGATACGGAGTGTGTGGACGGTCATGGTGCGGCTCCTTGACGGGGGCGGGATCGGGCGGGATCCGGCGAGATGGAGCGGGATCCGGCGCGTCCGGGCAGGCCGAAATGGCCGTCAACTCCCCGTGCGAGCTGGGAAGTTCTCGGCGCTGACGCGCTGCCGGACGGGTTTCACGCTAGCCCGCGTCGTACGGGTCGGCCCGGACGAATGCCGCGTATCACCCCGACGTCCCGGTTCCGTAAGAAGCGGCCACCCGCCGGGGGCGACGCCCGTATCCGGCGCCGTTTGTCGGGCCACCCGGCCGTTTGTGGGTCTGCCGAGCCGTTTGTCCGTCTGCCGGCCGTAGCGAGGGGCCCGGCGGTCGCGGGTGGCCCGGCGGAGGCGGGTCGCGGGTGGCCCGGCGGAGGCGGGTGGCGGGTGGCGGGTGGCGAGTGGCCCGGCGGTAGTCGGTGGCCGGCCGTAGCGCACGGCCCTGCCCTATCAGGTGGCCCGCTCCCCGCCGAACCCCCGCCGACGATCACGCCCGGCTGCCAGACTGAAGCCATGGATCGCGGTGGCTCCGGTGAGGACGTACGGAAGCGTCGAGAAGAGAACCTGGAACGCCTGATGCGGTCATTCCGGGCGAGCCCGGACCCGATGTACCAGTTGCGCTCCCCATGGCTCGCCCCCTGCGCCCTGGGCGAGGCCCACACCGTGGGCGGCTCCCTCCAAACGGTGACCCTCATCTACGGCTCCTGGGACCCCGACCAGCCGCATATCCGGGTCACCACCTGGCGGGACCTGCCGGGCCAGGACTTCACCCCCGACACACCCGCCGCACTGCTGACCGCCTCACCCGACGCGGTCACGGTCGACATCGACGGGCACCCCACCCCCGCCACCCTCACCCGCCTTCCCCCCGAAACCTGGTTGCTCCGCGCGGACCCCACCCCCCTCCACCACCTCCAAGCCTCCGGCCACGGCCCCCTCGGCGACCTCTCCTTCCACCCCCTGACCGACCTCGCCCCCACCCTCACCACCCGCCCCACCTCCCTCCCGCCCCACCACCCCAACCCGTAGGTAGCCGCCCCGGCGGGAGGCGGATGGCGAGCCGACGACCGCCCGACATCGTCGTCCGTTTCACTCAACGGTCAGTGCGGTGAGGTCGAGGACCATCGCGTCGTAGACGGGTGAGCCGGGGAAGGGCTGGGCCGTTGCTACCGCTTCGTAGCCCCAGCGTTCGTAGGTGGCGCGGACACGGGGGTGGGTGCGTTCGACCAGGAGTGAGGCGCGCGGGGTTCGGGGCGGGCGCGCATCAACTCGTCGTGGGGGTGCGGGCGATCCCGGCGCCTCGCCAGGGCTTCCTGACCATGATCTCGCACAGGCCGAACATGGTTTCGCCGACGCCGTAGTCATGTACAGCCGGGCTGGTGACCCTGGTCATGGTCCGCCACTCGTCCTCGGAATCGGGGCGCCCGTAGGCGTAACCGACGATCTCGTCACCGATCAAGCCGACCGCGCAGGCCCAGCCGGGGTGACGGGCGTGTCCGTCGAGGCGGGCGGTGAAGCGCGGCAGGGAGAAGAAGGGGTCGGTCCGCGCCTCGTGCGCGTACACCTCGGCGTAGACGTCGAGGAGTTGCTGCCGGAGGCAGGAGAATTCGGCCGGCGTGCGGTGGGTGACGGTCAGGACCTGCGGCGCGTTCATCGGATCGCGGCCCGGTATCGCTCCCCGAAGTCAGCGGCGGCGGGGGATGCCCCAGGCTGCCGCACGGCCTGGGCGAAGTCCGCCAGGTGCGCCGCCCAGCGAGGGCTCTGGACGGTCGGCAGAAGGTCGAGTGCGCGCTCTCCGGCCTGGAGTGCTTCTTCCTGGCAACCGGCAGCGAGGCAATTGCGGGCAAGCGAGACCTGCGTGGCGAAGCTGTTCCCGGCCGAACCCCACGGGCAGGAGGATGAGTGCGTCCACGTCGCGTTCGGCGGCGTCCCCGAACCGGCCCAGGTTGTAGTCGCACAGCGCCGCCTGCCCGGCCAGTTCGGCCGGACCGCAGAAGGCGATCCACGGCGTGGTCGTTGTGGGGGCTCGGTCGAGAGCCTGCTCCGCGCGGTGCAGCGACTGGCCGGTGCGCGAGCGTTCTCCGCCCAGGGAATGACCGAGAGCGACCCGAGCGTGCAGGAGCGCCGACAGCCGCGCGTCGCGTCGCGTGCGGGTGCGGTCCAGGGCGACGCGAGCCAGCGCCACGGCCTCGCCGCCGTGCCCGAGGTCGCACGCCTGCCGGGCCACGGTGGTCGTCACCGTGATCGACCGACAGCGGCGCAGGCTGTCTCTCTCCGGACGACAGGTCTCACCCGACTGCCGGTGACGCGGCCAGGCGCTGGAGCCGGGCTCCGGCCTGATGTGTACGGAATGCGTACCGGACGCCAACGGCCCCCTCACCCGCACTGGGTGAAGGGGCCACTGACCTGCACAAACACTGTGGAGCCTAGGAGATTCGAACTCCTGACATCTGCCTTGCAAAGGCAGCGCTCTACCAGCTGAGCTAAGGCCCCGCGTGGAGTAAAGCGTAGCGGGTCGTGGGGTGGGGGTGGAGCGGGGATGGGGGTCCATAGGATGGTTTGCGATTTCGCAGTCGCAAACGGGAGGGTTGATGGAGGGGTCGGGTGGGCCGGAGGCCGGGCCAGCGGTCGGGGCGGGGCCTGGTGAGCCGAGGACGGGGTTCGGTGGCCCGAGCGGCGGGGCGGCGTCGGGTGGGGCGAGGCCCGGTGGGCCGGCAGTCGGCGCCGGGTCGGGCGGGCCGACGGGTGAGCTGGCGGATGGGGCGGGGCCTGGTGGGGCAGCAACCGGGGCGGAGGTGGGCGGGGTGAGCGGCGGGGCGGGGGCCGGTGGGCGGGGGGTAGGAGCCAGGGAGTTGCAGCGGGGGTGGTACGGGGAGCCGTTGGGGGATCTGTTCCGGCGGCTCATCGGGGACCTCGGGCTCAATCAGGTGCGGCTCGCCGGTGTGCTGGGGCTGTCGGCGCCGATGTTGTCGCAGTTGATGAGCGGGCAGCGGGCGAAGATCGGCAATCCGGCGGTGGTGCAGCGGCTCCAGGCGCTCCAGGAGCTGGCGGCCGAGGTGGCCGGGGGCCAGACCGAGGCGCTGGAGGCGGCCGCGCGGATGGCCGAGATCCGGGAGTCCGCGGGGACATCGGTGCTGAGTACGACGCATTCCACCGCGGTGGCGGGGGCCGGGGCGCCCGCGCCGCCTCGGCAGGTGGTGCGGGGGATCCAGACGGTGCTGCGGTCGATGGCGTCGGCCGACGAGATCGAGGGCGCGGCGGACGCCCTCGCGCCCGGCTACCCGCACCTGGCAGAGTTCCTCCGTGTGTACGGCGCCGGCCGCACGGGCGACGCCGTCGCGCACTACGAAGCGCACCAGGACTGAACGGACCCGAACGGCTGAGGGGGCGGACGGCACACCATGGGCGAGGTCTTCGCGGGCCGCTACGAGCTGGTGGACCCGATCGGGCGGGGCGGGGTCGGCGCGGTCTGGCGCTCCTGGGACCACCGGCGGCGCCGCTACGTCGCGGCCAAGGTGCTCCAGCAGCGGGACGCCCACGCGCTGTTGCGGTTCGTCCGCGAGCAGGCGATGCGGATCGACCACCCGCATGTGCTGGCCCCGGCGAGCTGGGCCGCGGACGACGACAAGGTGCTGTTCACCATGGACCTGGTGTGCGGCGGTTCGCTCGCGCACCTGGTGGGCGACTACGGCCCGCTGCCGCCGCGCTATGTGGTGGTGCTGCTCGACCAGTTGCTGGCCGGGCTGTCCGCGGTGCACGCCGAGGGCGTCGTCCACCGGGACATCAAGCCGGCGAACATCCTGCTGGAGGCGACCGGCACCGGCACCCCGCACATACGCCTCGGGGATTTCGGGATCGCCATGCGCACGGGGGACGCGCGGCTCACCGAGACCGACTACGTGGTCGGCACCCCCGGCTACTTCGCACCCGAGCAACTCATCGGCAGCGAACCCGACTTCCCCGCCGATCTCTACGCGGTCGGGCTGGTCGCCCTCTATCTGCTCGGCGGCCAGAAACCGGACGCGGAGGCGATCAAGGAACGTTTTCTCGCGGTGGGTACGCCGTCGGCGCCGGTGGGCGTACCCGAGCCGCTCTGGCAGGTCATCGGGGCGCTGCTGCAACCGGACCCGCACGCCAGGTTCCGTACCGCGACCGGCGCCCGCAAGGCCCTGGCCGCCGCCGCGGAACTGCTTTCCGAACCCCCGGCGGGCGAGGAGCCGGTGGAGGTCTTCGACCAGGTGGGGCCGCTGCCGGAGGGCTTCGGCCCGCAGGGTCCGCTGGTGGCGGCGGCGCCCCGGTCCCCGTCGACGGCCCCGGCCGGCGATCGCGCGCCGCACCCGCCCCGGCCCGCACCCCCGCGCTCCAAGGGCCGGCACGCGGCGCCGCTCCCGGCGTACGAGCCGCTGACGCACACCAGGACCAGGGCAGACCCGGAGCCGCATGCCCTGCCCCTGCCGGAGGCGCAGCCGGAATCACCGCCGCAGTCGGCCGCCGCCGCATCCCCGGCCGGGCACGCGCACCCGCCGCAGACGCCGCTGTCCGTTGGCGGGGCGAACGCCGGGCCGGCCGAACCGCAGCCGCAGAGCCCGTCCCAGCCCCATCCGCTGCCGGCGCCGCTGGACCCAGGGCAGACCCCGGCGGCCCAGCCCCCCCTCGCCGCGCCCCCGCCCACCCTGCCGCTCCTCGCGGCCGACCCCGTGGCCCCCGCCGCCCGGCGCACAGCGGGCCCACCGGCGAAGGTGGCCGTCCCGCTGCTCGTCCTGGCCCTGATCTGCTTCGCGGTCGGCATCGCCGCGCTGCTCGCCTCCTGAGCCGACGAGGCTGACGGGAGCCGGCTGGAGCCGACCGGAGCCGACCGGAGCCGACAGGGGCCGACGAGCCGGCTGCCCGAACCGAAGGCCCGAAAAGCCGAAGGCCCGAAAAGCCGACGATCCAACGGCCCAACCGCCGCCCATCACAAGCCCCCGCCAGCTCCCATAACCCTCACCCCGCCCGCCGCCCCCCGAGCCCCGACCCCGGCGGCACCGCGTCGGCTGTCCCCCGGCCCGGCCGCCGCCACCCCGCCGTCACGTACCACGCACCCAGCACGAGCAGCAGCACCGTGCCCGCGCCCATCGCCCCGAAGGCGAAGACCCGCAGCGGGCTCTCGGCCGGCGGACCGGCCCCCGCCGCCGTCCCGTTGGCGGCGGACAGATCGCGCGCGTGCACGCCGATCCCGGCCGCCCCCGGGTCACCGGCGTAGGCGGGCGCCGGCCGCGCGTCCCCGCTGACGTCGATCCGCAAGGTGACCGGCACCGCGCCGCTCACCGCCTTCGCCACGTCCGGGTGCACGGAGACCGCGAGGTAGTACCAGCCCGCGTAACGGACCCGCGCGACCTGCTCGTCGTCGGCCGCGCGGTTGGCGTACGCGACGGGCGCGAGCTGTTCGCCGATCGAAGCGGGGGCGCCCTGGTACGCCTTGGCGTCGCCGTCGACGAACTCCCGGACCGGGCTGTAGACGGCGAGCCGCACCCCGGAGCCGATGTAGACGGAGCTGTCGGTGATCCGGGCGCTGGAGAAGTCGGCGAAGACGGTTGCCCGTTGGCCCCAGTCGACCGGGATCTTGTAGAAGCGGGTCTCGCCCGGCAGCACCCGGCCCTGCCAGATGCCCGTCTTGACGGCCGCCGCCGTCTCGAAGCCGGTGCCGCCCTCGGCCTGCCGGGTGGTGCCGGTGGTGAGCGGCGTCGGCGAGGCGGTGCCGGTCGCGCCCGGCGCGGCGCCGAGGTCCGGCGGGGTCCCGGCGCCGGACTTGAGCGGCGGTTCCCGTACGTAGCGCAGCTCCAGCGGCCAGGGGCCGGGGTCGGAGGTGGCGTCGCTGGTCCGGTGCACCTGGAGGGTGTACTGGTTGGCGTCCTGGCAGGAGGAGCCCACGCCGATCAGCCGGGAGACGGCGGTGCCGATCGGCCGGGCGTCGCCCTCGTCCCCGAAGTGGGCGTTCTGGCTGTCGCACCGGGAGCCGTCGGCGCTGAGCAGTTCGAGTTCGACGCCGTCGCCGTAGGAGACCCGCGCACCGGGCGCGGGCACGGCGAACGCCGAGGCGTAGGCGGAGGAGGCGGCGTCGAGCGCGATGCCGTAGAACTTGGTCTGGCCGGGGGCGATCGTGTCGCGGTACGTGACGGCGGGGGCCATCGCGGGGGCGTCGGCGGTGGTGGCGGCGCCGGCCAGCGGCTTGCCCTGGAGCTGCCATGCCGCGGGGGCGGCCCGCGTGGCGGAGGTGACCGGGCCGGGCGAGGTGGTGGCCGCGCCGTCCGCCACCGCCTGCCCCTGGAGCGCCGCCAGCGCCAGCACGGCCGCCGTCGTCGCCGCTACGGTGAACGCCGTCCGCCTCATATGCCGCCCCTGTCCGTACGGGTCCGTATCCGCCGTACCAGCGCCGCCACGGCGAGCCCGGCGAGCGCCACCGCCCCGCCGCCGCCCGCCGCGATCCAGTCCTTGCCGGTGACCCCCCGGACCTCGGCGCCGACGGGGCCGGAAGCCGAGGCCCCGGCGTCCGCCGCCTTGGCGCCGGCCGAGCTGCCCACGGCAGCGGGCGTACCGGTCGAACCGCCGGCGGCGCCCTTCCCGGCCGCGCCGGCCCGACCACCCACCGCCGGCGCCCGGTACTGCGGCCCCGCGAGCTCCTGCCCGCTCACCCGCACCCGGAGGACGAAGCCGACCTCGGTGTCCGCCGGCAGGTGGGGCGTGCCCGGGCCGAGGCCGACCGCGATCCAGTAGTCACCCGCCTGACGTACCTCGTGCGCCGCGCTGTCGTCCACCCAGCGGTTGGTCCAGGTGACCGGGACCGTACCGAGGCCGACGGAGACCGGCGAGCCGTCGTAGAGGCGGTTGTCGCGGCCGTCGGAGGCGTCGTGGACGAGGAGCCGGCCGGGTGCGTAGAGGGTGGTGCCGACGAAGGTGGGGTCGGCGCCGGACGCGGTGTCCGCGAGCGCCGGGTCGTTGGCGAACTCGGCGCTGTAGGTGAGCTGCTGGCCCCAGCCGAGCCGCACCTTGTAGTAACGGATCCGGCCCGGCCCTATCCGGTCCCGCCAGACCCCGGTGTCCAGCCGGGTCGCGTCGTTGAAGCCGGTGCCGCCGGTGATGTCCTTCGGGGCGCCGGTGACGGGGGCGGGCGGCGGGCCGTAGTCGGTCCGCGCGGCGGCCGGTACGGTGCCGGCCGGCAGCGGGGGTTCGGTGCCGTAGACCAACTCGACCGGCCAGCGGGCGGGGTCGGAGCCGGCGGCGGCGGTGCGGTGGACGGCGAGCAGATAGCGGCCGGCCCGGTCGCAGTCGCCCTCGTGCTTCTCGCTGGGGATCCGGCTGACCGCGCCGGTCAGGTTCATCGCGCCCTCGTCCTGCTGGAAGTGCGCGGATCGGTTGGCGCAGGTGTAGCCGTACGTGCCGGTGGTGATCAGCTTCAGCTCCAGGCCGTCGCCGAAGTCGGCGGCGGCGCCCGGGCGCGGGGCGGCGGTGACGGAGAGGTCGGCGGTGGAGACGGCGTCGAGCCGGACGGCGTACCAGCGGGTCTGACCGGGGTCGATGGTGTCGGTGTAAGTACCGGGGGCGAGCAGCGGGGCCTGGCCCGGCCGGGGGGCGCCGCTGGTCCCGGTGCCCTCGAAGCGGTAGTCGCCGGCGGCGGGCGGGGAGGTGTGGGCGGGGTGGCCGAGGGCGGCGGCCTGGGGGCCGGCGGCGAGTGCGGCGCCGGCCAGCGTTAACAGGGCCAGCAGGCGGAGGCGGGGGCGCGGGCGGCGGCAGGGTCGGGAGCGGTGCAGGGTGGGGCCGAGCGGGCCCCACGGGTCGGCCGGTCCTGGCAAGCCGCCTGCTCCTGGCGAGGCGCCGAGGCCGGCCCGGCCGCCCTGGTCCGTGCCCACGGCCCTACGTATCTTCCGTGTCCGTCGCGTCCGCCCGGTTCCGGCGCCGCCGCGCCCCGGCGGTGGTCTCCGTGCCATGGACGTCCCATCCCCTCGACCCGCACCGCACCCGGAGCCGCATCCGCGACCGAGCCACAGCCGTACGCCTAGCCATAGCCGTACCCATAGCCGTAGCGACAGCCGTAGCCACCGGTGATCCCGCGCGTACGTTCCCACACCACCGGCCGTCCGCGCCGGGAAAACGACAAGGGCCCCGACCGCACACTGTGCGGCCGGGGCCCCAGGGACGCTCCCTCGCGCCTGACACCGCCTCAGCGCCTCTCAGCGCTTCCCGGTGCGGCGCGATGCGTCCGACTGGCTTCTCACACGTCCGCGCCGGACCCCGTCGTCGGAACCGCGTCAGTGGCTTCCGTCCACAGGTCCTGTTCGGCGCGGTCCGCCTGGATCTGCCGGTACACGAACAGCCCGGCGACGGCGGCCAGTGCGACCAGGAGAATCTTCTTCATGGCGTGACCTCCTCCTTCTACTGGGGACAGCTTCTGACGCGCCCGACTATACAACGCGGCCGAGACCGAACAGTGACCTACCATCCCTTACCGCGATCGACCGGCCATCGACCGGCGATCGCCCCGAGATCGACACCAGATCGGCCCGCGATCTCCGACGACCGCCCCATGACCGCGGGCAACTCCCGGCATTCCCGCACAACGCGAAGACCCCCGGCCATTCCGGCCGGGGGTCTCGCTGCGAGTGGGGCTACCAGGACTTGAACCTGGGGCCTCTTCCTTATCAGGGAAGCGCTCTAACCGTCTGAGCTATAGCCCCGCGCTGCATCGAAAGATTAGCGCACACAGGGCCACGGCCCAAAATCGGTTACTCGTCCTCCGCGAGGGTCAGCTCGACGCCGCCGACGAACCCCGCGGAGAGGTTGTAGATGAAGGCGCCGAGCGTCGCCAGCGCGGTGGCCAGCACCACGTCTATGACCGCGATGATCGTGGTGAACGTCATCACCCGGGACAGGGACAGGAAGGACACCAGGTCGAATCCGCCGCTGCCGCCCTGCTCCGAGGTGGTCGCCTCGCTGATCGTCGAGCCGACGGTGCTGAAGACGCCGATGGTGTCGAGCACCATCCACAACACCGCGACCGCGACGATCGTGCAGACGCCCAGCGCGATGGAGAGCAGGAAGCTCACCTTCATCACCGACCAGGGGTCCGCCTTCGAGACCCGCAGCCGCGCCTTGCGGGTGCGCGGCGCGGTACGGGCGGCGGGCCGCGGCCTGCGCACCCCGGCCGCCGTGGGCGATCCCGGCTGGGTGCCGGGTCCGCCGGACGAGCCCAGCCCACCAGGTCCGCCGAGCCCGCCGGGGCCGGTCGGTCCGGCAGGTCCGGCCGATCCGCCGGAAAGGGCACCCGGTGCCCCCGACGGCGGTGGCGGCGGGTATGCCGACGGCGGCTGATGCGGCGACGGCTGACGGGTGTCCGTCACGGTGTATCCCCCCTCTTGAGGGCCGTTGAGGTTGGACGAGCCAGGGGCACCTCCGGTCATCCCGGCACCACCCGCGGCGCCCGTGGCTCCACTCACGGCTTACTCCTCCGGTTCACCGGCCGCGGGCACGTCACCCTCGGCCGCAGTGTCGGGCTCTCCCTCGCCGACCACAAGGGCCACCTCAGGATCATCCTCCGCCTCGGCGTTGCGCGCGATGCCGACGACGGCGTCGCGCTTACCGAGATTGATCAGTTGAACGCCCATGGTGTCACGGCCGGTCTCCCTGACCTCATTCACCCGTGTCCGGATCACGCCGCCGCTCAGGGTGATGGCGAGGATTTCATCGGTCTCCTCGACCACCAGCGCCCCGACCAGCGAACCGCGGTCCTCCACGATCTTCGCCGCCTTGATGCCGAGTCCGCCGCGACCCTGGACCCGGTACTCGTCGACCCGGGTCCGCTTGGCGTAGCCGCCATCAGTGGCTGTGAAGACGAACGTACCTGCCCGCACGACATTCATGGAGAGGAGTTCGTCACCCTCGCGGAAACTCATGCCCTTAACACCGGAGGTGGCCCGGCCCATCGGGCGCAGCGCCTCGTCCGTCGCGGTGAACCGGATGCACTGCGCCTTCCGGCTGACCAGCAGCAGATCGTCGTCGGCCGACACCAGTTCGGCGCCGATCAGCTCGTCGGACCCGCTGATGCCGCTCTCGGCGGGCTCGGAGTCCCGCAGGTTGATGGCGATCACGCCGCCGGCCCGCGGGGAGTCGTAGTCCTTGAGCGAGGTCTTCTTCACCAGGCCGGACTTGGTGGCGAGCACCAGATACGGCGCCGCCTCGTAGTCCTTGATGGCGAGGATCTGCGCGATCCGCTCGTCCGGCTGGAAGGCCAGCAGGTTGGCGACGTGCTGACCGCGCGCGTCCCGCCCGGCGTCGGGCAGCTCGTATGCCTTGGCGCGGTAGACGCGGCCCTTGTTGGTGAAGAACAGCAGCCACTGATGGGTGGTGGTGACGAAGAAGTGGTCGACGATGTCGTCCTGCTTCAGCTTCGTGCCGCGTACGCCCTTGCCGCCGCGCTTCTGCGACCGGTAGTCCTCGGTCTTGGTGCGCTTGACGTAGCCGCCGCGGCTGATCGTGACGACGATGTCCTCCTCGGCGATCAGGTCCTCCATGGACATGTCGCCGTCGAAGGGCACCAGCTTGCTGCGCCGGTCGTCGCCGAACTTGTCGACGATGGCCTGGAGCTCCTCGCTGATGATCTGCCGCTGCCGCTCGGGCGAGGCCAGGATCGCGTTGTACTCGTTGATCTTCGCCTGCAACTCGTCGTGCTCGGCGACGATCTTCTGCCGCTCCAGGGCGGCCAGCCGGCGGAGCTGCATCTCCAGGATCGCGTTGGCCTGGATCTCGTCGATCGTGAGCAGGCCCATCAGGCCCTCGCGCGCGGTCTCGACCGTGTCGCTGCGCCGGATCAGCGCGATGACCTCGTCGATCGCGTCGAGCGCCTTGAGCAGACCGCGCAGGATGTGGGCGCGCTCCTCGGCCTTGCGCAGCCGGAAGCGGGTGCGCCGGACGATGACCTCGACCTGGTGCGCCACCCAGTTGCGGATGAAGGCGTCGAGCGACAGCGTGCGCGGCACCCCGTCGACCAGGGCCAGCATGTTGGCGCCGAAGTTGGTCTGCAGGTCGGTGTGCTTGTAGAGGTTGTTCAGCACCACCTTGGCGACCGCGTCGCGCTTGAGCACGATGACCAGGCGCTGGCCGGTACGGGAGGAGGTCTCGTCGCGGACGTCCGCGATGCCGCCGATCTTGGCGTCCTTCACCAGGTCGGCGATCTTCTGCGCCAGGTTGTCCGGGTTGACCTGGTACGGCAGCTCGGTGACGACCAGGCACTGCCGGTTCTGGATCTCCTCGACCTCGACGATCGCCCGCATCGTGATGGAGCCGCGGCCGGTGCGGTAGGCCTCCTCGATGCCCTTGCGGCCCACCACCAGGGCGCCGGTCGGGAAGTCGGGGCCCTTGATCCGCTCGATCAGCGCGTCGAGCAGCTCCTCGGCGGTCGCCTCCGGGTTGGCCAGGAACCACTGGGCGCCGTCGGCGACCTCGCGCAGGTTGTGCGGCGGGATGTTGGTCGCCATCCCGACCGCGATCCCGGCGGAGCCGTTGATCAGCAGGTTCGGGAAGCGGGCCGGCAGGACCGTCGGCTCCTGGTTGCGGCCGTCGTAGTTGTCCTGGTGGTCGACGGTCTCCTCGTCGATGTCCCTGACCATCTCCATGGACAGCGGCATCATCTTGCACTCGGTGTACCGCATGGCGGCGGCCGGGTCGTTGCCCGGTGAACCGAAGTTGCCGTTGGAGTCCACCAGCGGCATCCGCATCGACCACGGCTGCGCCAGCCGGACCAGCGCGTCGTAGATCGAGGAGTCGCCGTGCGGATGGTAGGTACCCATCACGTCACCGACGACGCGGGCGCACTTGTAGAAGCCCTTCTCCGGCCGGTAGCCGCCGTCGTACATCGCGAAGAGCACCCGGCGGTGCACCGGCTTGAGGCCGTCCCGCACGTCCGGCAGGGCGCGCGAGACGATGACGGACATCGCGTAGTCGAGGTAACTGCGCTGCATCTCCGTCTCGAGCCCGACCGGCTCGATCCGCAGCCCGCCGGAGGCGTTGCGCAGATCCATCTCGGACTCGGGAAGGTCGGGTACGGGTGGGACGTCGGGAAGGTTGGAAGACTCGTCGGCCATCGCTGTCAGATAGTCCTTTCACACGGCACACATGACTCACCCGGCTGACGCAGCCGTGGCGGCCAAAGTCAGGCCGACTCAGATGTCCAGGAAGCGGACGTCCTTGGCATTGCGCTGGATGAAGGTGCGCCGTGCCTCCACGTCCTCGCCCATCAGCACCGAGAACAGGTCGTCGGCCTGCGCCGCGTCGTCCAGGGTGACCTTGCCGAGCACGCGGTGATCGATGTCCATCGTGGTGACCCGCAGCTCCTCGGCGTTCATCTCGCCGAGGCCCTTGAAGCGCTGGATGGAGTCCTCACGGATCCGCTTGCCGCTGTTCTTGCCCAGCACGACCAGGGCGTCGCGCTCACGGTCGGAGTACGCGTACTCCCAGTCCTCCCGGCCCCACTTGATCTTGTAGAGCGGCGGGCGGGACAGGTAGACGTGCCCGGCCTCGACCAGCGGCCGCATGAAGCGGAAGAGGAAGGTCAGCAGCAGGGTGTTGATGTGCTGGCCGTCGACGTCGGCGTCCGCCATCAAGATGATCTTGTGATAGCGGAGCTTGCCGATGTCGAAGTCCTCGTGCACGCCGGTGCCGAAGGCGGAGATCAGCGCCTGGATCTCGGTGTTCTGCAGGATCTTGTCGATCCGCGCCTTCTCCACGTTGAGGATCTTGCCGCGGATCGGGAGGATCGCCTGGTACTGCGGGTTGCGGCCGGACTTGGCCGAGCCGCCGGCCGAGTCGCCCTCGACGATGAAGATCTCGCACTTCGTCGGGTCGTTGGACTGGCAGTCGCTCAGCTTGCCGGGCAGTGACGCCGACTCCAGCAGCCCCTTGCGCCGGGTCAGGTCCCGGGCCTTGCGGGCCGCGACCCGGGCGGTGGCCGCCTGGATCGACTTGCGGATGATGTCCGCCGCCTCGTTGGGGTTGCGGTCCAGCCAGTCGGTCAGGTGCTCGTGCACGACCTTCTGCACAAACGTCTTGGCCTCGGTGTTGCCGAGCTTGGTCTTGGTCTGGCCCTCGAACTGCGGCTCGCCGAGCTTGACCGAGATGATCGCGGTCAGACCCTCGCGGATGTCCTCACCGGTGAGGTTGTCGTCCTTCTCCCGGAGCAGCTTCTTGTCCCGCGCGTAGCGGTTGACCAGGCCGGTCAGCGCCGCACGGAAGCCCTCTTCGTGGGTGCCGCCCTCATGGGTGTGGATGGTGTTGGCGAAGCTGTAGACACCCTCGCTGTACTGGGTGTTCCACTGCATGGCCACCTCCACCGAGAGCAGCCGCTCCTTGTCCTCCGCCTCGATGTCGATGACGGTGGGGTGGATCAGCTCGCCCTTGCGCGAGTTGAGGTACTTCACGAAGTCGACGATGCCGCCGTCGTAGCGGTACTCCGCGTGCAGCGGCTTGCCGTTCTCGTCCAGCCGGTCGGCGCGCTCGTCGGTGAGCGAGATCCGCAGGCCCTTGTTGAGGAACGCCATCTCCTGGAAGCGCCGGGACAGCGTCTCGAAGGAGTAGTCCGTGGTCTCGAAGATGTCCGCGTCAGACCAGAAGGTGACGGTGGTGCCCGTCTCCTCGGTCTCCTCGTTGCGCGCCAGCGGCGCCGTCGGCACACCCAGCTTGTAGTCCTGCGTCCAGCGGTGGCCGTCGCGGCGGACCTCCACCGCGACCCGGGCGGACAGCGCGTTGACCACCGAGACGCCGACGCCGTGCAGACCGCCGGAGACCGCGTAGCCGCCACCGCCGAACTTGCCGCCGGCGTGCAGCACGGTGAGCACCACCTCGACGGCGGGCTTCCCCTCCGACGGGACGATGTCCACCGGGATACCGCGGCCGTTGTCCACCACGCGGACCCCGCCGTCGGGCAGGATCGTCACGTCGATGGAGTCCGCGTGACCGGCCAGCGCCTCGTCGACGGAGTTGTCGACGACCTCGTACACGAGGTGGTGCAGGCCCCGTTCACCGGTCGAGCCGATGTACATACCGGGGCGCTTGCGCACCGCGTCGAGTCCTTCGAGCACGGTGATCGCGCTGGCGTTGTAGGACTTGTTGGAGTTCTCGTTGGGGTTGCCGGAATCGGCCACGAAGCGCCCTTTCTGGCACAGCACGAGCCGGCTCCCGCGGACGGGATCGGCTGCGTCGTTCGACAGGTTCCGCTGAGGTACCCCTGCCGGTTCTGCCAGGGGAGGGCGGTCTGGAGTCAGTCTACCGGTAGCGGCGACATGAGTGGGGCTTTGCCGGTACCTCAGTTCCCATGTGCCGACCGAACCCGCAGCCGTCCGACTCCCTACACGCGGCCCCGGTGCCAAAACCGCTCACACGGGCATTCAGGGCTTCCGGCTGTCAACCCCCGACTACGCTGAGCAGGGGCACTCTGGTCCCGTCCGCATCACGCCTGCACCAGGGCCACCATCCAGGCCGTGGCGGGCCGCGGAGGGCCATGGACTGCCGGGGACGGCCTGGGACGGTGGTGTCACAGGCATCGACTGCCCGGCATCGGCACCCGCCATGCACGGCGGCTGGGCGGCGGCTGGGCCGGTTGAGCCGATGGGGCCGCTCGGGCCACTGGGGCCACCGGGGCCGCTCGGGCCGCGACCTCAACGGCGGGCGGCAGCGGCACGGCGGCAGCGGCCGGCCGGCGGCTCATCCGTAGGTGTCACCCGGGCCGCGGCTGCCCGGCGCCCGCAGCCGGCCGTAGGAACGCGGCGGCGCGGCCGGGCCCAGTACCTTGATCAGCTTCACCGTGCCGTGGCCGAGATCGGCGTTCAGCCGGGCCACCAGGGTCGGCGCCAGCAGCCGGAGCTGGGTCGCCCAGGCCGTTGAGTCGCAACTCACCGTGAGAATGCTCTCGTCCTCGTCGTAGCGCTCCGGCGAGCAGTGCAGCGCCACCTCCGGGCCGACGAGCTGCGGCCAGCGGCCCATCACACCGCCGACCGCGGCCGGTGCCTCCCAGCCGCGCTCGGTGATCAGCCGGCTGATCGCCGCGCCGAGCGGCAGCGGGTCCCGGCCGTCGGCCCGGGCGCCGCTGCGCAGGCCGCCCCGCCTGGCCTGCTTCTTCTGCACGGCGGCGGCGCCCCTGGCCCTGGCCTGCTCCTTGGCGGCGCGCAGCGCGACCCGGGCGAGGTCCACACCGGCGGGCTCGGCGCCGGAGCCGGGGGGAACGGCGGCGGGGTGAGCGGGGGCGGCGGCATCGGCGGCGGCGGGAGAAGAAGACCGCCTGGCCGCGGCGGGCACGCCCGCCTGCCGCGCGCCCGGTACGCCCGTCCCCGCCGCGCCCAGCGGTTCCTGCTCGCTCACTGCCGCACCACCGTCCCGTTCTCCACCGAGAACCGGGTACCCGCGAGCACACCCGGCACATCGTCGTCGACCGCCGCCGTCACCAGCACCTGCTCACCGGGCGCCACCAGCTCGGCCAGCCGCTCCCGGCGCCGCGCGTCCAGCTCAGCGAACACATCGTCGAGCACCAGCACCGGCTCACCGCCGTCCGCGCGCAGCAGCTCGTACGACGCCAGCCGCAGCGCCAGCGCGTACGACCACGACTCGCCATGACTGGCATAGCCCTTCGCGGGCATCGCGCCCAGCTTCAGCACCAGATCGTCACGATGCGGACCCACCAGCGTCACACCACGCTCGATCTCCTGGCGCCGCGCCTCGGCCAGCGCCTCGAGCAGCCGCCCGTAGAGCTCCTCCCGGCTGCCGGGGCCGGCCGGCCGCTCCCGGCCGGTGACCGAGCCGGTGATCGAGCCGGTGATCGAGCCGGCGGCCGACGGATCCCCGGCGCCGCCCCGCTCCGCACCGATCGAGCCGCGGTACTCCAGGCCGACCGGGCCACCGCCGGGGGCGAGCTGCTCATACGCCTTGTCGGTCAGCGGCTGGAGCGCGGCCACCAGATCAAGCCGCTGGGCCAGCAGCTCCGATCCCACCCGGGCCAGATGCTGGTCCCACACATCGAGGGTGGACAGATCCGCGCCGCGGCCGCCGTGCCTACGGGCCAGCGCCGCGGTCTTCAGCAGGGTGTTGCGCTGCTTGAGCACCCGCTCGTAGTCGCTGCGCACCCCGGCCAGCCGTGGCGCGCGAGCGGTGATCAGCTCGTCGAGGAAACGGCGGCGCTCCCCCGGATCGCCCTTCACCAGGGCCAGATCCTCGGGGGCGAAGAGCACACTGCGGACGATGCCCAGCACATCACGCGGCTTGGCCTGGGACGAGCGATTGATCCGGGCCCTGTTGGCCCGGCCCGGATTGATCTCCAGCTCGACCAACTGCCGCCGGTCGTCCTGCACCACCTGGGCCCGCAGCACCGCCCGGTCCGCGCCGACCCGGATCAGCGGCGCGTCGGTGGCGACCCGGTGGCTGCCGAGGGTGGCCAGATAGCCGATCGCCTCGACCAGATTGGTCTTGCCCTGCCCGTTGGGGCCCACGAAAACGGTGACGCCCGGGTCGAGAGGGACCTCGGCCCGGGCATAGGAGCGGAAGTCGGCGAGCGACAGGTGCGCTACGTGCATCGCGTGCTGTGGCGCTGGGCGCGCCGACCTCCCTGCTCTGGCGTGCGGTGCGGCTGACCGGGGGACCGGCGGGCGGGGCCGGCGACCGCTACGGCCACCGGGCCCGCCCGCCGGTCCCCCGGCCCAGCGGCCTATTCGGCCGCGGTGACCGCGTGGCCGCCGAACTCGTTACGGAGCGCGGCCACCATCTTCATCTGCGGCGAGTCGTCCTGACGGGACGAGAAGCGGGCGAACAGCGAGGCGGTGATCGCCGGCAGCGGCACCGCGTTGTCGATCGCGGCCTCGACCGTCCAGCGGCCCTCGCCGGAGTCATCGGCGTAACCCCGCAGGTTGTGCAGGTGCTCGTCCTTGTCCAGGGCGTCCACCGCGAGGTCGAGCAGCCAGGAGCGGATGACCGTGCCGGACTTCCAGGAGCGGAAGACCTCACGGACGTCGGTGACGGAACCGACCGCTTCGAGCAGCTCCCAGCCCTCGGCGTAGGCCTGCATCATCGCGTACTCGATGCCGTTGTGGACCATCTTGGCGAAGTGGCCCGCGCCGACCCGGCCGGCGTGCACCGCGCCGGAGTCGCCCTCGGGCTTGAGGGCGTCGAAGATCGGCTGCGCCTTGGCGACGTCCTCGTCGGTGCCGCCGTACATCAGGGCGTAGCCGTTGGCCAGGCCCCAGACGCCGCCGGAGACGCCGCAGTCGACGAAGCCGATGCCCTTCTGCTTGAGCTGCTCCGCGTGCTTCTCGTCGTCCGACCAGCGGGAGTTTCCGCCGTCCACCACGACATCGCCGGGGGAGAGCAGCTCGCCCAGCTCGTCGATGGTCGACTGGGTGGGGCCGCCGGCCGGGACCATCACCCACACCACCCGGGGGGCCTGCAGCGAATCCACCAGCGCCTTGAGGCTGTGGACATCGGCAAGATCCGGGTTCCGGTCGAACCCGATGACCGTGTGGCCGGCGCGGCGGATGCGCTCGCGCATGTTGCCACCCATCTTGCCGAGACCGATGAGACCGAGCTCCATCACTGATCCTTCGTTTCGGGGCCGTTTCGAGGCGTTGGACGCGTGCCTGGGATTGAGCAGCCTGACCTGAGGGTGAGCCTACGTGGGCCCCGCCGTGACGGCTCAGCCGGACAGCCGCACCGGCATGATCAGGTACTTGTACGCGTCGTCGGCCTCGGCGTCCGCCGCCGGGCGACCGCTGAGCAGCGCGGGCTTGGTGGAGGTGGTGAAGGAGAGCTGGGCCACCGGGGAATCGATCGCGCTCAGACCGTCGAGCAGGAAGGTCGGGTTGAAGGCGATCGAGATGTCGTCGCCCTCCAGCTTGGCGTCGACCCTTTCCACAGCCTGTGCGTCGTCGCTGGAACCGGCCTCCAGCGTCAGCACACCCTGCTCGAAGCTCAGCCGCACCGGGGTGTTGCGCTCGGCCACCAGGGAGACGCGCTTGACCGCCTCCACGAAGGGGGCGGTGTCGATCACCGCGATCGAGGCGAACTCGGTCGGGAAGAGCGTCCGGTACTTCGGCAGGTCGCCTTCGAGCAACCGGGTGGTGGTGCGGCGGCCCGCGCCCTCGAAGCCGATCAGGCCCTCACCGGCGCCGGAGCCGGCCAGCGCGATCGAGACCGTGTCGCCGTTGGTCAGCGACTTGGCGGTGTCGAGCAGCGTCTTGGCGGGCACCAGGGCGACCGCGGAGATGTCGGACTGCTCGGGCTTCCACAGGAACTCGCGGACCGCGAAGCGGTAGCGGTCGGTGGCGGCCAGCGTGACGGTGTCGCCCTCGATCTCGATCCGCACCCCGGTGAGCACCGGCAGCGTGTCGTCCCGGCCGGCCGCGATGGCCACCTGGGCGGCGGCCGCGGCGAAGACCTCGCCGGGGACGGTGCCGGAGGCGGTGGGCATCGCGGGCAGCGTCGGATACTCCTCCACCGGCAGCGTGTGGAGGGTGAACCGCGAGCTGCCGCAGACGACGGTGACCCGTACGCCATCGGTGGAGATCTCCACCGGGCGGTTGGGAAGGGCGCGGGAGATGTCGGCGAGCAGCCGGCCGGAGACGAGGACGGTGCCCTCCTCGTCCACATCGGCGTCCACCGCGACCCGGGCCGACACCTCGTAGTCGAAGCCGGAGAGGCTGAGCCTGCCCTCCTCCGCCTTCAGCAGCAGCCCGGCGAGGACCGGCACCGGGGGACGGGCCGGGAGGCTGCGGGCTGCCCAAGCCACTGCCTCGGCGAGTACGTCGCGCTCCACCCGGATCTTCACCGGAACCGCCTCCTGCTTGTTGCTGGCTGTCGGGGACCAGTCTGACCTACCGGACTGACAGCAGGTGCGGGTTGGCGTCAAGCCGCGACACGGCGGCAGGGCGGCGGCGGCCCGAGTTGTACACAGCCCCCGCTTCGAAGCCGTTTCCCCCTTCTCTACGTGTAGTCGTAGTAGTAGGGGTTGTGGATACCGTGGATAAGTGGTTCCCGCGCAGGTCAGACCCGATTTTTTGTCCACCGCGCCTGTGGACGGCGGCCGTGGATAAACAGGGCCTGTTGTGGACGGACGGAAGTTGTGCACACCCGCTCCACAGGGCACCCCGGGTTCTCCCCAGGTCCGTCCCCAGAAATACCCGGGTTCTCCCCAGCCCAACCCACCACCTTGGTGTGACGCCTTTCACTCTTCCAGGGGACAGAGCGCATTTCCTTGCCGAACAGTGGACAAAGGTGTGGAGAAGTGGCTCCGAGCTGTGCACAACAGCCGCCATCCTGTGGGCGAGCGGTGGACAACTCTGCCCGGCCGGTGTGCGCGCCTTTTGCGTCCACAGCCTGTGGATGACGGTTGCCCACATATCCACATCCTGCTGAGCTGGGCGGATACCTCCGGCAGGAGGCTACCTGTGGACGCAGCTGGGACAACTTGGCTGTCCCCAGGGTGTGGACGCCGGGATCCCCGATTTTCTGTGGAGAACTGCCCCTGGTGGAGAGCGAATCGAACAGCGCCTCCTCGGACGAGTGAACAAAAAGCGGCGCCCCGGGATCGATCCCGGGGCGCCGCCGGCGCTGAGGCCGCCGTCGAGAGCCGACGGCGCGGCCGTCAGCTCTTGATGCGGTTGGTGAGTTCCGTCACCTGGTTGTAGATGGACCGCCGCTCCGCCATCAGCGAGCGGATCTTGCGGTCGGCGTGCATCACCGTGGTGTGGTCCCGGCCGCCGAAGAGCGCGCCGATCTTCGGCAGCGACAGATCGGTCAGCTCACGGCAGAGATACATGGCGATCTGCCGCGCGGTGACCAGCACCCGGCTGCGCGAGGAGCCGGACAGGTCCTCCACCGCGAGACCGAAGTACGCCGCCGTCTCGGCCATGATCGCGGTGCCGCTGATCTCCGGCACCGAGTCGTCGCCGCCCGGGATCAGATCCTTCAGCACGATCTCGGTGAGCTGGAGATCCACCGGCTGCCGGTTGAGGCTGGCGAAGGCGGTGACCCGGATCAGCGCCCCCTCCAGCTCGCGGATGTTGCGGGAGATCCGCGAGGCGATGAACTCCAGTACCTCGGGTGGCGCGTTGAGCTGCTCCTGCACCGCCTTCTTGCGCAGGATGGCGATCCGGGTCTCCAGCTCGGGCGGCTGGACGTCGGTGATCAGGCCCCACTCGAAGCGGTTGCGCAGCCGGTCCTCCAGGGTCACGAGCTGCTTGGGCGGCCGGTCCGAGGAGAGCACGATCTGCTTGTTGGCGTTGTGCAGGGTGTTGAAGGTGTGGAAGAACTCCTCCTGCGTCGACTCCTTCTGCGCCAGGAACTGGATGTCGTCGACCAGCAGGATGTCCATGTCCCGGTAGCGCTTGCGGAACGCGTCCGCCTTGCCGTCCCGGATCGAGTTGATGAACTCGTTGGTGAACTCCTCGGAGCTGACGTACCTGACCCGGGTGCCGGGGTACAGGCTGCGCGCGTAGTGCCCGATGGCGTGCAGCAGGTGCGTCTTGCCGAGGCCGGACTCGCCGTAGATGAAGAGCGGGTTGTACGCCTTGGCCGGCGCCTCGGCGACCGCCACCGCGGCGGCGTGCGCGAAGCGGTTCGAGGCGCCGATGACGAAGGTGTCGAAGAGGTACTTCGGGTTCAGCCGGGCGGTCGGCTCGACGGCGCCGCCCGAGGAGCCGCCGCCGTGCGCCCCGTGGCCGCCGGGACCGGCGTGGTTGCCCGGCCCGCCGGACGGCCCGCCCGGCGACTGCTCGGCGCGGGAGGACGGCACCTGTCCCTGCGGCTGGTACCCGGCGGACGGGTAGGACGGACGGCTCTGGTGGCCCTGGTGCGGTACCGACGGGTAGCCGTCATGGGGCTCCGGCCGGTAGCGGGACTCACCGCGCGGCCCCTCGTAGGAGCCGGGCTGGGCCTCGTACGAGCCGGACTGCCCGTCGTAGGGGTCGCGCCTGCGGTCGGCCGGACCGTACTGCTCCCGCTGACCGCCGTACGGTCCCGGGTCGCGGTCCTGGAAGCCGCCGCCCGGCGGACCCCAGCCGGCCGGGCCCGACTGCTGCCAGTCGCTGTGCTCGGGGTAGGCCGGGCGCATCCGCGGGCCGCCCTGGTCGTAAGGGTCCTGCGCCGACGGATCGGGCCGGTCGGGCCGCTCGGGCGGCGGCTGCTCCTGGTCGCCGCCGGAGGCGACGGCGATGGCGATGCCGACGGAGTGACCGAACTCACGGCTGAGCACCTCGGTGATCAGGGGCAGCAGCCGCCCCTCCAGCACGCTCTTGGCGAACTCGTTGGGCGCCGAGAGCACCGCGGTGCCGGCCACCAGGGCGAGCGGCTGGGTGCGCTTGAGCCACTCGGCGTCCTTGGGCTTCAGATCCTCGCTGTCCACCAGGAGTTTCTGGAGGACCCGCGGCCACACTGCGGCAAGATCGGCAGTCACGTCGGCCACGGTGCACGCTCTCTCGGTGTCTGGTGGTGCTGAGAACTCCCGCGAAAGTGTGATCGTCGGGACGGGCGGGAAGGGTACGAAGTTCGGTGCCGGCTCAGTACCGAGTCCCGTCACGGTAGTCAGGGCGACCTGCGCGGTTCAAGTCGTTGTCCACAGGCTGTGTACAAATGGCGGGGCGCCACCGCCTGGTTTGACCGGATGGCCTAGCCGCACGTACCGTATCGAGGTCGAGTTGTCGATGGCTGCTGCCGCCTGCCTACCGATGGGCGAAGATCTTCCGGATACGTTCGGACGGTCGTTGAAGCGGTGCACCCGATTGTTCCGCGAGTTTTTCGTGGGCGCACGGTGACAGCCAGGCGACTCCCGTCGGACCCTTCGGACCCACGATTCCCCCTGGAGCCCCCGAGTGAGCAAGCGCACCTTCCAGCCGAACAACCGCCGTCGTGCGAAGACCCACGGCTTCCGTCTGCGTATGCGCACCCGCGCCGGTCGCGCGATCATCGCGACCCGTCGCACCAAGGGCCGCGCCAAGCTCTCCGCCTGATCGCCACAGGTCCCATGCCGTGCTGTCCACCGAGAATCGGCTGAGGAGACGGCAGGACTTCGCAGAAGCGGTTCGCCGCGGACGCCGAGCGGGCCGCCCGCTTCTGGTTGTCCATCTGCGCCGGGACACAACGGACCCGCATGTGCCAGGGGGGCGCACCCCCCCGGCGCGTGCGGGTTTCGTCGTGAGCAAGGCGGTGGGTGGCTCCGTGCAACGCAATCTGATCAAGCGCCGACTGCGTCATCTCGTCCGCGACCGTCTGTCACTGCTGCCCCCCGGTAGCCTGGTGGTAGTACGCGCGCTGCCGGGAGCCGGCAGCGCGGACCATGAAGAGCTGGCCCTCGACCTGGATGCCGCACTGTCGCGGCTGCTGGGTCGTGACACCCATGGCGACGCCGAGGGGAGGGTGGCCCGATGAAATATCCGTTGCTGGCGCTGATCAAGCTGTACCAGTGGACGATCAGTCCGCTGCTCGGCCCGGTGTGCCGGTACTACCCCTCCTGCTCGCACTACGGGTACACCGCCATCGACCGGCACGGTGCGATCAAGGGCACCGTACTGACCGCGTGGCGCATCCTGCGGTGCAATCCGTGGTCGCCGGGTGGTGTGGATCATGTCCCGCCGCGTAAGCGACCGCCATGGCACGATCGGCTGCGCCGCTATCTGCGGGGCGGCTCCGACGGGCCCGTCACGCCCGAGCCCACCGGACCCTCTCACGCACAAGGAGCCTGACTGTGGGGATCCTCAACCCCCTCTATGACGCCGTCTCGTGGATCATCGTTCAATTCCACTCCTTCTACAGCCTGATCTTCCAAGCGAACAGCGGCTGGGCGTGGGGTCTGTCGATCGTCTCGCTGGTGGTCCTGATCCGCACGGCCCTGATTCCGCTCTTCGTGAAGCAGATCAAGTCCACGCGGAACATGCAGGTGCTCCAGCCGAAGATGAAGGCGATCCAGGAGCGCTACAAGAACGACCGCCAGAAGCAGTCCGAAGAGATGATGAAGCTGTACAAGGAGACGGGCACCAACCCGCTCTCCTCGTGCCTGCCGATCCTCGTCCAGTCACCGTTCTTCTTCGCGCTGTACCACGTGCTGAGCAACGTCGCCAAGGGCAAGCCGGTCGGCGTCATCCACGAGAACCTGGTGGAGAGCGCCCAGAGCGCGCACATCTTCGGTGCTCCGCTGCCCGCCAAGTTCCTCGACAGCGCGGCCACGCTGACCCACCTCGGCACCACGCAGACCGAGGTGCGCATTGTCACGCTCATCATGATCGTGCTGATGTCGGCGTCCCAGTTCTACACGCAGCGCCAGCTCATGACCAAGAACGTGGACATGTCGGTGAACACGCCGTTCATGCAGCAGCAGAAGATGCTGATGTACGTGTTCCCGCTGGTCTTCGCGGGCTTCGGCATCATCGCCCCGGTCGGTGTGCTGGTCTACTGGCTGACCACGAACGTGTGGACGATGGGCCAGCAGCTCGTCGTCATCCGGCGCAACCCCACCCCGGGCAGCCTGGCCTTCAAGCAGCGCCAGGAGCGGCTGCGGGCCAAGGGCAAGCTGGTGGAGCCGCCGGAAGAGGTCAAGGCCAAGGAAGCGGTCGAGGCCGCGCGCGCCAACCGCACCCAGCCCAAGCGGCAGTCGAAGTCCCAGCGCACCACGGGCGGCGCCGCCGGTACGACCACCACCGCGGGCGGCTCGGCGCCGCAGGCCGGCGGCAGCTACCGGGCGGACGGCCCCGCGGCCTCCGGTGAGGAGTCCGCCGCCGGTGGCGGGGCCACCAAGAGCTCGGCCGCGCCGAAGGGCGCCGGTAACGGCGGTAACGGCGCGCCCAGGGCCGGCGGCACCGGTAAGCCGGGTGCGCCCAGGGCCGGCGCGCCGCGGGCCGGGTCCGGCCGGGGCGGCAGCCCCAAGGCGGGCCAGAAGTCCAAGCCGGGCAATGCCTCGAAGAAGAAGTAGGCGCGGCACCACTCGCGAGTACCGGCGCACCGGCGAACACCGCCGACGGCAGCAAGAGCTCTAAGAGGAAGTAAAGGGAGAGGTCAGGCGTGAGCGACGTCAACACCACCGCATCCACCGGGGCGGCGGCCGACAGCGGCTCGTCCGCGACCCTCACCCGCCTGGAGCAGGAGGGTGAGATCGCCGCGGACTACCTGGAGGGGTTGCTCGACATCGCCGACCTCGACGGGGACATCGACATGGATGTCGAGGGCGAGCGCGCTTCGGTGTCGATCGTGGGTGACCCCGCCAGCCGCGAGCTGAACAAGCTCGTCGGCCGGGAGGGCGAGGTGCTGGAGGCGCTCCAGGAGCTGACCCGGCTCGCGGTGCACCGGGAGACCGGTGAGCGCAGCCGGCTGATGCTGGACATCGCCGGGTTCCGGGCCCGTAAGCGGACCGAGCTGGCCAAGCTCGGCGCCGACGCGGCGACCGAGGCGAAGGAGACCGGGCTTCCGGTGAAGCTGGACCCGATGACACCCTTCGAGCGCAAGGTGGTGCATGACGCGGTGGCCGCCGCCGGGCTCCGCAGCGAGTCCGAGGGCGAGGAGCCGCACCGCCGAGTGGTCGTGCTTCCCGTCTGACCCTGTCGTCCGTTCTGTCGGCCCCGTCTGTTCGCAGGCGGGGCCGAGGCTTATAAGCCCGATCGAGTCCGCTTGACTGTGTCCGGTGTCTGGCGCCGGACCGAGGAAAGGACAGCACCCCGTGACCGAGGCAGCAGCGGAGCTTCCCCCGCCGCCGGAGCAGGTAGGGACGGTCTTCGGTGACCGCTCCGAGGCTGTGCTGCGCTATGCCGAACTGCTCGCTGACGCGGGGGTGCGCCGTGGGCTGATCGGTCCCCGGGAGGTGCCCCGGCTGTGGGAACGGCATCTGCTGAACTGCGCGGTGCTCTCCGAGGTGATCGACGAGGAAGTATCGGTCTGCGATGTGGGCTCCGGCGCCGGGCTGCCGGGGATTCCGCTGGCACTGGCCAGGCCGGATCTGCGGATCACGCTGCTGGAGCCGCTGCTGCGCAGGACCATGTTCCTCGAAGAGGTGGTGAAGCTGCTCGGCATGACCAATGTCACGGTGGAGCGTGGTCGCGCCGAGGAGATGATGGGCAAGCTGCCGGCGGTGGATGTGGTGACCGCCCGGGCGGTGGCCCCGCTGGAGCGGCTGGCCGGCTGGGGGCTGCCGCTGCTGCGGCCGCACGGTGAGATGGCCGTGCTCAAGGGCGACACCGCGGAGCAGGAGCTGAAGGCCGCCCGTGCGGCGCTGAGCCGGCTCGGCGCGGTGGACGCCCGGGTGGTCCAGGTTGGCGAAGGCATCGTCGACCCGCTGTCCACGGTGGTACGGGTCCTGGTGGGCGAAAGCCCGGGCGGCGTGCGGGCGGCGACCCGGCGGGCGAAGGCGGCACGTGCCCATCGCACCCCGCGGGGTGGGAACGGCGGCCGTCGTCGTCGCTGAGGGCGGCGAGCCACGCTAGGCAACGCCATACCAACGGCAAACCGTCATAATGCGGAGTGTCTGCGGAGATAGTGCCGTGGCGCTGTGCATCGTGTTCCACGTGAAACGTCGCTCGCTGCTCCCCGGAGTGCTCAGCCGTGGTCGCGCCGCTGCTGAAGCCCGTGTCAGTAAACCCGCTCAGAAGACCGGTCCTGTGGACAATTCTCGGGATTTATCCACAGGCAACCGGGCCTCGCTGGTTCAGCACCCCTCCGACATGGCAGGCTCTTCTCATTGCGAGCCTGAAGTCGAGGAGAGTGAGTCCTTGCGGTCCGACGCCAACATCGCGGGGCCGATGGCCGACCCGGTCCCCGGCCCCCGCACAGAAACAGCCGGAGGACCCTTCCCGGGGCCCCCGGGGTTCGGAGGCGATGTTTCACGTGAAACATTGCCTCCCATGGATGACACCCCCATCGGTCGCGCGGCCCAGTTGGCCGTCGAGACGCTGAACCGTGCCGGGGAGGGCCTGCCGCGACCCGCGCAGACCCGGATCATGGTGGTCGCCAACCAGAAGGGCGGGGTCGGCAAGACCACCACAACGGTGAACCTCGCGGCCTCACTGGCTCTGCACGGCAGTCGGGTGCTGGTGATCGACCTCGACCCGCAGGGCAACGCCTCGACGGCGCTGGGCATCGACCATCACGCCGAAGTCCCGTCCATCTACGACGTGTTGGTGGAGAGCAGACCCCTCTCGGACGTTGTCCAGCCGGTCATCGACGTGGAGGGCCTGTTCTGTGCGCCGGCCACCATCGACCTGGCGGGCGCCGAGATCGAACTCGTCTCCCTGGTCGCTCGTGAGAGCAGGCTGCAACGGGCCCTGGACGCCTATGAACAGCCGCTCGACTATGTTCTGATCGACTGCCCGCCCTCTCTCGGTCTACTCACCGTCAACGCGATGGTGGCCGGTGCCGAGGTGGTCATCCCGATCCAGTGCGAGTACTACGCCTTGGAAGGGCTGGGCCAACTGCTGAAGAATGTGGACCTGGTCCGCGCCCACCTCAATCCGAAGCTCTTCGTCTCCACCATCCTGCTGACGATGTACGACGGCCGGACCCGGCTGGCGGCGCAGGTCGCCGAGGAGGTCAGGACGCACTTCGGCAAGGAGGTGCTGCGGACCAGCATCCCGCGGTCGGTCCGCATCTCGGAGGCCCCCAGTTACGGCCAGACCGTGCTGACGTACGACCCCGGATCCAGTGGTGCGCTCTCCTACCTGGAGGCGGCGCGTGAGATGGCGCTGCGCGGCCTGCCGGCCGGCGTGGCCTTGGAGTACGACCCGCAGGGCGAGCAGAGTGAGCACAACCCGCACAGCATGTCGGAGGGCATCCAGTGAGTGATCGACGCAGAGGGCTCGGCCGTGGTCTCGGCGCGCTGATCCCGGCCGCGCCGCAGCCGAACGGCTCGTCGCCGTCGGCGGCACCCGTCCTGACGCCGGAGCGCGGCGTCGCGGCGGCCAAGGTGGCCGGTCTGACGGACCGCAGACCGGCCGAGGCCGCGCCGCCGGTGGTGAGCATCCCTGTTTCACGTGAAACAGAGCCGGATGTCTCCGCGGCGAGAGCCCCGGTCCCCGGGGCCTACTTCGCGGAGTTGGAGCTGGACTCCATCACGCCGAACCCGCGCCAGCCGCGCGAGGTGTTCGACGAGGAAGCGCTCAATGAGCTGATCACTTCCATCAAGGAGGTGGGTCTGCTCCAGCCGGTGGTGGTGCGCCAGATCGGCGCGGACCGCTTTGAGCTGATCATGGGTGAGCGGCGGTGGCGGGCCTGTCGGGAGGCGGGTCTGGAGCGGATCCCGGCGATCGTTCGGGCCACCGACGACGAGAAGCTCTTGCTCGACGCCCTGTTGGAGAACCTGCACCGGGCGCAGCTCAACCCGCTGGAAGAGGCCGCCGCCTACGACCAGTTGCTGCGGGACTTCGCCTGCACCCATGAGCAGCTCGCCGACCGGATCGGGCGCTCCCGTTCCCAGGTGTCCAACACCCTGCGGCTGTTGAAGCTGCCGGCGCCCGTGCAGCGGCGGGTCGCGGCCGGGGTCCTCTCCTTCGGCCATGCCCGGGCGCTGCTCGGTCTCGATGGCGCCGAGGAGCAGGAGACGCTGGCCGGTCGGATCGTCGCCGAGGGGCTTTCGGTGCGGTCGGTCGAGGAGATCGTCACCCTGATCAATGGCGAGTCCAAGTCGCCAAGGAAGTCCGCGACCCCGCGGGCAGGGCGACGGGTCTCCCCGGCGCTGACGCATCTCGCCTCCCGGCTCTCCGATCGATTCGATACCCGGGTGAAGGTCGATCTCGGCCAGAAGCGGGGAAAGATCGTAGTGGAGTTCGCGTCGCTGGAGGATCTGGAGCGCATCCTCGGAGCCATGGCTCCCGGGGAGGGCAAGGTACTGGAGACTCCACTGGATGAGGAGTCCGAGGACGCCGAGGAAACGGACGAGGATTACGAGTGAGGGACGGGCACCCCGGTGAGCCGCCGGGGTGCCCGGGGGCTGCCCGCCCGAGGGCTGTTGGGTTCGCGACAGAGATGGGGTCTTGGCCACATGGGACGTCGATTGGTACCACTCACCCTGGACAATCTCCCGGACCTGCCCAAGCCCTGTCGCCGCTGTGTCTTCTGGGAGCTGGACCCGGTCAGCGGTGAGGCGGCGATCCAGACGGGCAAACCCGAGCTGGAGAAGGAAGCCTGGATCTCGGCGGTTCTGCTGGAGTGGGGTTCCTGCGGCCGGGTCGTCTATGTGGACGAGCTGCCGGTCGGCTTCGTGCTCTACGCGCCGGCCGCCTATGTGCCGCGCTCGACGGCTTTCCCCACCAGTCCGGTCTCGGCGGACGCCGTGCAACTGATGACCGCCCGGATTCTGCCGGGCTATCAGGGGCAGGGCATTGGCCGGGTACTGGTGCAGACGGTGGCCAAGGATCTGGTGCGGCGCGGCTTCAAGGCGATCGAGGCCTTCGGGGACGCGAAGTGGGACGGGCCGGGCTGTGTACTGCCGAGCGACCATCTCACCGCGGTGGGCTTCAAGACGGTCCGCCCCCATCCCCGCTATCCGCGGCTCCGACTGGAGTTGCGCTCCACGATCTCCTGGAAGGAAGACGTGGAGATGGCGATCGACCGATTGCTGGGTGCCGTACAGAAGGAGCCGGCGTTGCGGCCGCTCTAGCGGCGGTCCCCGCAGGGCGGCGCTCCCGCAGGATGGCGCACAGCGAAACGACGGCGGCCGGTGGTGTTCCACGTGGAACACCACCGGCCGCCGTTATGGGTGCCGCGAAGGTAGGTCAGCCGATGAAGTCGGCGAGGTCACGCTCAAGGGCGGCCCGCGGCTTGGCACCGACGATGGTCTTGACGACCTCGCCGCCCTTGTAGACGTTGAGCGTCGGGATCGACATCACGCCGTACTTGGCCGCGGTCTCCGGGTTCTCGTCGATGTTGAGCTTCACGATGGTGATCTCGTCCGCGTGCTCGGCGGCGATGGCCTCGAGCGACGGCGCGATCTGACGGCACGGGCCGCACCACTCGGCCCAGAAGTCGACCAGGACGGGCTTGTCGCTGTTGAGCACCTCGTCGGTGAAGGTCGCATCGGTTACGTGCTTGGTGTTGGCGGCCACGGCAATCTCCTCAGGTTCTGATGCTTGCGGGGTGGGGTGAACTGGGGCGGGGCGAAGGCGGGTCAGACGGTCTTTTCGGCGTCGGCGAGCGCCGCCAGATAGCGTTCGGCGTCCAGAGCGGCGGAACATCCGGTGCCGGCCGCGGTGATCGCCTGCCGGTAGGTGTGGTCCACGACATCGCCGGCGCCGAACACACCGGGGATGTTGGTGCGGGTGGTGGGGGCCTGCACCTTGAGATAGCCCTCGGCGTCGAGATCGAGCACACCCTTGAAGAGCTCGGTCCGCGGGTCGTGGCCGATCGCGATGAACAGTCCGGTGACGGGCAGCTCGGAGGTCTCACCCGTCGTGGTGTTGCGGAGGGTCAGGCCGGTGAGCTTGCCCTCGCCGTGCACCTCGGCGACCTCGCTGTCCCAGACGAAGGAGATCTTCGGGTCGGCGAACGCCCGCTCCTGCATCGCCTTGGATGCCCGCAGACTGTCCCGCCGGTGCACGATCTTCACCGTCTTGGCGAACCGGGAGAGGAACGTCGCTTCCTCCATTGCGGTGTCACCGCCGCCGATCACCGCGATCTCCTGATCGCGGAAGAAGAAGCCGTCACAGGTGGCACACCAGGAGACGCCGCGGCCGGAGAGCTGGTCCTCGTTGGGGAGATTGAGCTTGCGGTGCTGCGAGCCGGTGGTGACGATGATCGCCTTGGCCCGGTGCACGGTGCCGGCCGAGTCGGTGACCGTCTTGATGTCGCCGCTGAAGTCGATCGCGACGACATCGTCCGGGATCAGCTCGGCGCCGAAGCGCTCCGCCTGGGCCCGCATGTTGTCCATCAGGTCCGGGCCCAGGATGCCGTCACGGAACCCGGGGAAGTTCTCCACGTCGGTGGTGTTCATCAGCGCACCGCCGGCGGTCACCGAACCCTCGAAGACCAGCGGATTGAGCGAGGCACGCGCCGTGTAGAGCGCGGCGGTGTAGCCCGCCGGCCCCGAGCCGATGATGATGACATTACGGACGTCACTCACGGGTGTCTTCCTCGTCTCTGCGGACTGCTGCGGGGGTCCTCGCTGGACTCTCGCCCTCCCTAACGGATCCTACGGGCCAGGCATTCCCAAGCCCCGCACGCCGCCACGTCACCGTGAATAGCTGCTCCGGAAGAGGACCGTTCCGGGGCGGCCGGCCGGGCAGGAGGCGTTGACGACATAAGCGTCCACCGTCGAGGGATCGCCGGGATGCGGCAGCACCAGGAGGTAGGCATCGGTGCCCTCGAAGAGCTCACGCTCGCTGGCGAGCGGTGGCTGCGAGCGCTGGGTGGCGCCCAGCACACAGGGGGGCACCCCGGGGGAACCTTGGGGTGGCTGGCCGCCTGCCTTCCCGGGGGCGTTGAACATCGGGGAGTCGGCTCCCCTGGTGGCGCCGCCGCTGGGAGCGGCCCCGGCCAGCAGGAGCCGCACCTGGTCCGCCACCGGATCCTGGCGGGAGACGGACCCGGTGTCCTTCTTGGCACTGGCGGCGGCATCGCTGCCGGCCGAGCCACCGCCCGCGGACCCGGCCGCGTGCAGCACCCCGCCGATGAGCACCGCCCCGGCCACCGAGGCGGCGGCGATCAGCCCCACCTTCCAGGGGTGCCTGCGGCGGTCACGGTCACCGAGCTGCACGACGGGCGATGTTTCACGTGGAACACGGGTCACCGACGATGTTCCACGTGGAACACGGGGGCCGGGAAGAACGGTGTCGAGGTGTGCCTCGGCGGCGAGCGCGGCGTCGATCCGCCCCGCGATGTCGGCGGGGATCCGCTGGGGTCCGGGCAGGGTGCCCAGCAGACCGCGGATCTCCTCCAGGGACGCGAGCACATCCGCGCACAGCGCACACCTGGCGATGTGCTCCCTGACCTCGACAGCCCGATCGGGGGGAAGCAGCCCCTCCGTCAGATCGGAGATCTCGGTGACCTCCGGATGCGGGTCCGTGCCCGCACCTGTCGTTGTCGTCATCGGTGGCCACCTCCGCCCTGTTCCGTTCCCGTCTCTGGGACGGATGTCCTGTCCGTCCGGTTCCTTCCCCTCTCGTCGAAGGCGCTATCCCTGCCGTCGGCGCGTAGATGGGTGAGGAGCGGCAGCAACCGGGCGCGGCCTCGCGCGCATCTGCTCTTCACGGTGCCGACCGGCACCGCCAGCACCTGGGCGGCCTCCGCGACCGGATAGCCCTGCATGTCGACCAGCACCAGAGCGGCGCGCTGATCGGCGGGCAGGGTGGCGAGGGCGGCCAGCAGCTCCCGGTGGAGTTCGCCGCGCTCGGCCGGCGCCTCGGCGGATTCATGCGGTTCCAGCAGAGACTCGAAGTTCTCCCCGTCGGCGACCGAGTCGGTGCGCCGGGAGGCGGCCCGCCGGGCCCGGTCGAGACAGGCGTTCACCACGATGCGGTGCAGCCAGGTGGTGACGGCGGACTGGCCGCGGAAGCCGGCCGCCCCGCGGAAGGCCGACACAAGGGCGTCCTGGAGGGCGTCGGCCGCCTCCTCCCGGTCCCCGAGGGTGCGCAGCGCCACCGCCCAGAGCCGGTCGCGGTGACGCCGGACGAGCTCCCCGAAGGCATCCGGCTCCCCCGCCACATGGCGGGCGAGCAGCCCGGCGTCGTCGGTGTCACCGAAGGGCTTTCCCACCACGGCCAGACTCCCCCCGTCCGCCCTCTGCCGGTCTCAGCCGGTGACGCTGATCTCGGCGATCTTTCCCCGGTACGCGCCGTCGGACGGCGGCAGCTTGGTCAGCCAGACCAGCAGATAGCGGGAGTTCACCTTGGATGTGGGCTTCAGCGTGACCTCGGTGCCGTCGGTCGAGGCCACCTTGGTGAAGTCGTCGAGCTCGGTGGGCATCGTCCCGCCGTTCCGCTCGGCGGCCATCAGCTCGACGGAGGTGTCCCCTCCTATGAAGTCGACCTTCACCCCGCTGACGTTGTGGGCGCTGCCCAGGTCCAGGATGACCCCGACGCCGGACTTCAGACCGCCGAAGTCGGGTCGGCCCAAGTACATCTGGGTCTGCCAGAAAGTGCTCGGGTCGTGGTCGTAGACGTTGTCTATCGTCTGATGGCTCTCGGTGTGATCACCCAGGGGGTCGAAATCCTCGGCGCCGACGATCTTGACCGGCCCCACCGGCGGCGGGGTGGTGGCCTGGCCCGACTGCTGCCCGGTGGACGGGGTGCGGGCCGACCGGTTGTCCCGGGACTGGAGGGCGTCCGCGAGCTGCCAGCTGCCGAGACCGATGGCCACGGTCAGCAGTCCTGCCACCGCGCCCTTGAGCGCCTTGCCGGTACGTCCGGAGAGCGGCGGTGGCGGCGCGGGCGCGGCCAGCGGTGCCCGGGTAGGGGCGCCGGGTGGTGGCGGCGGCTGCTGGAAGGCGGTCGGCCGGTAGACCGGTGCGGCGTGCTCCGGCGGTCTGATCCTGGGCACCCCCGCGACGGCCTTGGCCAGCTCCTCCGGGGTGGTGCACGGCGACTCCTCGCGGGAGGCGGTCGCCCCGTCGTTCACCAGGGCGCGCATCGCCACCTCGGACAGGCCCCGGTGGACACCGGCCCTGACCTGGTCGGGGGCGACCAGGCCGACCCCCTTGGGCAGCCCGGCCAGACCGTGCGCGTCCTCCTCGTAGGGCCACCGCTGGGTGAGCGAGGCGTAGAGCAGGGCGCCGATCGCCTCGGTGTCCTGGCGCTGCGGCTGCTCGGAGCTGAGACCGCGCAGCGCCGCCGCGACGGCGAGGCCCCGGATGCGGTACTGACCGGAGACAGTGCGCAGCACCGCGCCCGGGTCGAGCCGGAGATGCGCGAGGCCCTCGCGGTGCGCGGCCGCCATGCCCTGGGAGACCTGGCTGGCCATCTGGTACGCCTCGTGCGGTTCCAGCGGCCCGGCGGCCAGCAGATCGGCCAGCGAGGTCGCGTCGGGCAGCCACTCGTGGATGACGTACACCAGGTCGTCCTCCTCGACGGCGTCGAGGACCTGGACGAAGCGGGGGTCGCCGAGCAGGGCGGCGGAACGGGCCGCCGCCAGCACGTTGCGGGCCTGCTGGTGGTCGGCGGGGAGCAGGTGGATGCCGACCGCCCGGCGCAGTTTCTCGTCGACCGCGCGCCAACTGCTGAAGCCGTCGACCCGGGTGACGCACTCCGCCAACTGGTAGCGGCGGGCCAGCTTGTGGCCGCTGTGCAGCTCCGGTGGCGCGGCGCGGGGGACCGGCTTCTTCTTCGCCGGCGCGTCGGTGGCCTTGTCCGACGCCTTGACCGTGCTGAGTTTGGTGGTGTCCCGGTCGACGACGACCGGGCCGGGGGCGGTCTGATCGCCGGCGGGTACGGCGTCGGCGGGTACGGTGGTGGGGGCCCGGTGCTCCTTGGGTGCGTCGTCGGCCATGGCGCCGTCAGGTGTGCTTCCGGTCTGGTCGTCCGTCGTCGTACCGCCGGATGTGGCGCCGCTGAGTTCCGCGGCGGGCAGCGTCTCGCCGCCCTCATTGGCCACTCCGACGGCGGCCGTGCTCCGATCCGCCACCGTCGTTCCTGCCTCCCCATCCATTGCGCGATCTCACGTCCAGCCGAAGACAATTGTGCCCACACTCCGCCGCTATGCACGACACGCGGTGGGCGGTGAAGGTTGCGCGGCAGCGCACCACAAGTGACGCGCTGCCCGGATCAGCGACCGAGGCGGCCGCGCACCATACCGATCATGGCGGTCATCTCCTCGATCCTCATCCGCTTGGCCGCGACCACGAACAGGCCGAGCAGCAGAACGCCGCCGACCACCAGGGAAGCCAGTGAGCCGACCGCGCCGCTGCCCAGCGCACCCATGATGACGTAAACGGCGATGCCCGCGATCGCCGCGGCCGGGATACAGGCGCCGACCAGCCGCGCGTAGGTGCGGATCACCCGCCGGCCGTCCAGATCGCCGCGCAGCCGCGCCCGCAGCCGCTTGGCGGCCACTCCGACGCCGACCGCGTAGGACAGGCCGTAGGCGAAGCCCATGCCCACCACGGCCCATCGGGCGGGCAGCACCAGGAAGCAGATACCGGAGGCCGCCGCGTTGACGGCGGCCACGATCACCGTGTTGTAGAAGGGGGTGCGGGTGTCCTCGAAGGCGTAGAAGCCGCGCAGGATCACGTACTGCACCGAGAAGGGGATCAGACCGACGCCGAAGGCCATCAGGATGAAGCCGATGTTCTGCGCCGACTCGGCGCCGGTGCTGGCGTAGAGCAGGCCGCACATCGGCACGCCGAGGGCGAGGAAGGCGAAGCCGGCCGGCACCATCGCCACCGCCGAGGTGCGCAGACCGTAGGAGATGTCGTCGCGGACCGCGGTGATGTCGCCGTCGGCGGCGGCCCGGGAGATCCTCGGCAGCACCGCCGCCATCACCGAGACGGTGATGATGGCCTGCGGCATCTGCCAGATCAGCAGCGCGTTGTTGTAGGCGGTGATGCCGGTGCCCTGGTAACCGTCCTTGTCGGCGTTGGAACCGGCCCAGGTGGCCAACTGGGTGACCGCGATCAGACCGGCCTGGTTGGCCAGCACGAAGAAGAAGGTCCACTTGGCGAGCTTGGCGGCCTTGCCCAGGCCGTGGCCGCGCCAGTCGAAGCGCGGCCGGAATTTGAAGCCCGCGTCCCGCAGATAGGGGAGCATCGCCAGCGACTGCACGACCAGGCCGAGCAGGGTGCCGATACCCAGCAGCCGGGCGCCCTCGGGCGTGATGGTCGTGGCGTCCATCCGGGTGGTGCTGTAGGACCCGTAGACCCAGATGAACATCAGGAAGGTGAAGATCACCACGATGTTGTTGAGGACCGGGGTCCACATCATGGCGCCGAAGCGGCCGCGGGCGTTGAGCACCTGGCCCATCACCACATGGACGCCCATGAAGAAGATGGTCGGCAGGCAGTACCGGGCGAAGGCGATCGCCACGTCGTAGGTGTCCGGGTTGTCGGCGATCTTCGCCGACATCAGCCGGATGAGCACCGGGGCGCCGAGCACGGTGACCGCGACGATGCCGCCGAGCAGCACCATGACGACGGTGAGCAGCCGGTTGGCGTACGCCTGGCCGCCGTCGTCGTCGTCCTTCATCGCCCGGACCAACTGCGGCACGAAGACGGAGTTGAGGCCGCCGCCGATGGTGAGGATGTAGATCATCGTCGGCAGGGTGTTGGCGACCGCGTAGGAGTCGCCGAGGGTGGCGACGCCGATCGCGGCGGCGATCACCAGGGTCCTGACGAAGCCGGTGACCCGGGAGACCAGGGTGCCGGCGGCCATCAGCGCGCTGGACTTCAGGACGCTGCCGCCGCGGCCGCCGCTCGTCGCGGGGGCGGCGACCGGCACGGTGGCGGTCGCGTCCACCGGCGCCTCGCCGAGGCTGTCGAGGCCGGCCGCCGCCGGTCCGGCCGGGACCGGCTGCGCCTGGGGCTGCTGGTACGGGTAGCCGTACCGCGGGTCGGCGTATCCCTGTTGGCCCTGTTGGCCCTGCTGCCCGTGCCGGCCCTGTTGCTGGCCGTACCCCTGCTGGCCCCCGTACGGGGAGTCGTCGCCGTACTGCGGTTCGACGTAAACGGCGAACTGGCCGGTCTGGTAAGGGGCCTCGCCGTAGGTCGGGCCCGAGTAACCGGTACCGGTGTTGTCGGCGGGCACCTGCGGATACTGCTGGTACTGGGAATAGTGCTGATAGTCGTACGGCTGCTGCGCGGGGTAGCCCTGCTGGGGGTAGTCGCCCTGCTGAGGCTGCTGGTGGCCCTGGTGATCCTGCCGGCCGTAGTCCTGCCGGGGGTCTTCCTGCCGGGACGGCTCCGGCGGCGGCGCCGCGGCGCTGCCCGCCGCCTGGTCGCGGAAGAGGTGGGCGTAGGGGTCGTACGGCTGCTGCTCGGGACCCGGCCGGCCGCCGGCGTCGTTCATCCCCGCGTACTGGTTCGCCGTACCGTCCCCGTACGGCGTCTCCTGGTAGCCGGACCGCTGCCAGTGCCTGTCGCCGTCCTGGGCGGGCGGAGGCGGCGGATGGGCGGCCCGGTCGTAGGGTGCCTCGTCCACCGGGTCCTGCGCGGTCGGCCCCTGCTGCTGGTAGGGCTCGTAGGCATAGGTGTTCTGCTGATACGGGTCAGGTGGCGAGGGACGCTGCTCGGGCTGGGGAGGCATCTGGCCCGCAGAGTCGCGATCACCGTCATACGGCGCGTTCATCAGTGCCCCACCTTATTGTCCGCCGGCTATCCGTCCACCTTCTCATCCGCCGGGGACGCCTCCGGACTATGCGCGGCGGTGTCAGCGGCAGGGTCACCCGGGTGCCCGGGCCCCGGATCGTCCGCCTCGCCGTCGTCCCCGTCGTCGCCGCCGTCGTCCTCGGAACCACCCTCGCCGACGCTGTCGGCCGCCTGGCGCTTACGTTGACGGTAGATCCGGACCCCCGCGAGCACCAGCAGCAGGAGGCCGCCCCCGATGATCAGCATCACGAGATCGGTGACCTTCGTGATTTTGACCTCGAACTGGATGGGCTCCCCGTAGAGAGCGCCGTCCTTGGTGTAGAGGTGAGCGGTGAGGGCGACCCTGCCGTTGGCGTTCGCCGACGTCTGGAACTTAAGGGTACGGGTGTGCCCGCCGTCGATGTCGATCGGCTGGAGCTGGCTCTTGATCTTCAGCCTGATCGTGGTGCCCGAGGTGAGCCGCAGTTGCAGCCCGGTGATGGGCTGGCCGAGGTCGTTCTTGACGGTGATCGGGACGGTGCCGCTGCGGCCGGACAGGGTGAGGGTGGTCTTGTCCAGGATGTGCACCGCGTTGATCAGGTCCTTGAGGTAGTCCCCGATCGCGTTGCGGAAGTCACCGGCCCGGACCCGGTTGCCCCGCCACCCGCTGGACAGCGCCCGCAGCACGGCGTTGCCGAACGGCACGGTCACCTTGTCCTTGCGGGTGAGGATGACCTCGAACTCGCTGAGGTGGTTCTGCGTCACCTGGAGCTGGAGGAAGGCCTCCTTGGGCAGTTCCTGGCGGCTCAGCGACTTCGGGTAGGCGCGGGCCTGCGGCACCTGGTGGGCCGCCTGGGGATCGGGCTTCGACGCGGCGATCGTGTCGAAGGAGACCATCTCGCCCCAGGGGCTCTTGTCGATCTCGCTGATGGCCTTGGCCATCGTCCGTGCCTGGGAGATCGACGGCGCGCGCTGCGGGGCCACCAGCAGGTTCCGCTGCTGCTGCGGGGTCTGCATGGTGATCAGCAGGGTCTGGGCGACGAAGCTCCGTATCGCGGCCTCGGCGTTGGCTGGCGGCAGCATGTTGCCGGTGAAAGCGCCGGATAGCTGGGCGTCGGCGACCACCGCGGTGGTGCCGCCGCCGATCGGCCGGGGCGCGCTCGGGGTGTAGTCGAGCTGGCCGTCGGCGAAGGTGTCGCTGCGGGCGATGATCCGCTTGGCGCCGCCGGTCCTGGCCACCGAGACGATGGACGGGTCGAGCGCTCCGTCCACCGGCCAGGCGACGTTGGCGGCGGAGTTGACGGTGAGGATCGTGTCGGTGGTGATCTTGCCCAGGCTGACCGCGGTCTTGAGGTGGTCGACGCTGCCGGGGACCGACCTGCCCTGGTGGGCGAGCGAGGCGATGTCGGTGTCGCCGAAGGGGAGGGAGATCACCTGGGCGCCGGAGACCGCCGTCCGCAGCGCGTTGAGCCACGCCTTGGCGGCGGTGGTACCGGTGCCGGGGGTGGTGTGGGTGGTGTCCCCACCGGGGCCCAGTACGCGATACGGCTTGGTCATCGCCTCCACCGAGGCGAGCAGGTCGGGGTCGACCACCCAGGTGACCGGGAGGTTCTTCGCCAGGTCGACCATCTGCTGGAGCCGGCCGCCGGGCCCCAGTTCCTTGGCCAGGTCGTCGTCGAGGAAGATCGGGCTCTGCTGGGAGTCGGTGTCGCCCCGGGCGGCGATGTGCGGCCGGTCGGTCAGCGGCCACAGGAAGTCGATCTGGGTCGACTTGACGTTCTCCCCTTGCGCGTAAAAGGGCAGGAAGGTGCGGCCGATGCCGAGGACGTGCGACCAGTTCTCCACCGACGTCTGGCCGTCCAGGGTGACCGCCAGCGCGTAGACACCGGTGGGGCCGAGGTCGAAGGCGCTCACCGGCACCTTGAGGCTGAAGGCGGCGGTGCGCCCGGCGCCGAGGTCGGCCACCTGCGAGGTGTGCCCGTCGAGTTCGTCACCGTCCAGCGCGTTGTTGTAGAGGCCGCGGGACGTGACGTCCGTCATCGCGCTGCGCGAGGCCAGCGGGGTGCCGCTGTTGCCGATCCGGACGCCGATGTGGGCGGCGGTGATCTTCACCTTGCTGTTGTTGGTGACCGTGCCGGAGACGGTCACCGACTCGTCCGGGGTCGGTACGCGCGGTGTGAGGCCGTTCAGGGTCACGGTGGCCGTACGGGAGCCGGTGGGCGTCCGCGCCTGGGAGGGGGTCGCCTGGGTGGCTTGCAGCAGCCCTGTCAGCAGGACGGCGCCCGTCACGAGAGCGGAGAGCCGCAGCAGCCGCCTTCGCGGGCTCGACGGGGCTCGTCCCGGTGCCTGTGCCGCCTCGCCCACGCGTTCGCCTGTCCCTCGTCGTCATCGATCGTCGCTCGTCCGTCGGAAGTGCGTGCTGGCATGTTAACGAGCGGCGCTGTGCCGAAGTGCTCTGGATCCAGCATGCGGCACACCGTGCGAGGGGCCGGAAAACCCGGGCGCCGAGCGGTGCCGGGGACCCGTACCCTCTTACGTTGTGCCGAATGCCAACAATGCCGCTCAGACCCAGCAGTCCCACCACCGGGTCGAGCCCGTGGCCGAGGATCTCGGCCGTCGTTTCCGTGCCGCCGGATTCCGTCTCGCCCTGGTGGGCGGGTCGGTCCGGGACACCCTGCTGGGGCGGCTCGGTCATGACCTCGACTTCACCACCGACGCCCGGCCCGAGCAGGTGCTGAAGATCCTGCGGCCGTGGGCGGATGCCGTGTGGGAGGTCGGCATCGCCTTCGGCACCGTCGGCGCCCGCAAGGACGTCCCCGCGACCCCCGCCGGCCCCGGCGGTGAGGCGGCCAGAAGCTTCCAGGTCGAGGTGACCACCTACCGCTCCGAGGCCTACGACCGCGCCTCGCGGAAGCCGGAGGTGTCCTACGGCGACACCCTCGAGGAGGACCTGGTCCGCCGCGACTTCACGGTGAACGCGATGGCGGTCGCGCTGCCCGGCAACGACTTCGTCGACCCCTACGGCGGTCTGGACGATCTCGCGGCCCGGACGCTGCGCACCCCCGGCACCCCCGAGGCGTCCTTCTCCGACGATCCGCTGCGGATGCTGCGGGCGGCCAGGTTCGCCGCGCAGCTCGACTTCGAGGTCGCCCCCGAGGTGGTCGCCGCGATGACGGCGATGGCCGACCGGATCGGGATCGTCTCGGCCGAGCGGGTCAGGGACGAGCTGAACAAGCTGATCCTGTCCGACCACCCCATCAAGGGGCTGCGGCTGCTGGTGGACACCGGCCTCGCCGATCGGGTGCTGCCCGAGCTGCCGGCGCTGCGGCTCGAGCGTGACGAGCACTTCCGCCACAAGGACGTCTACGAGCACTCGCTGACGGTCCTGGAGCAGGCCATCGACCTGGAGGAGGACGGCCCCGATCTGATCCTGCGGCTGGCGGCGCTGCTGCACGACATCGGCAAACCGAAGACCCGGCGCTTCGAACCGGACGGCCGGGTCTCCTTCCACCACCACGAGGTGGTGGGGGCCAAGCTGACCAAGGCCCGGATGACCGCGCTGAAGTACCCCAACGACCAGATCAAGGACGTCTCCCGGCTGGTGGAGCTGCACCTGCGGTTCCACGGGTACGGCAGCGGGGAGTGGACCGACTCCGCCGTCCGCCGCTACGTCCGTGACGCCGGGCCGCTGCTGGCACGGCTGCACAAGCTGACCCGCTCCGACTCCACGACGCGCAATCAGCGCAAGGCCGCGGCGCTGTCCCGGACGTACGACGGTCTGGAGGGCCGGATCGCCGAGCTCCAGGAGCGGGAGGAGCTGGACGCCATCCGCCCGGACCTGGACGGCAACCAGATCATGCGGATCCTGGATGTCCCGCCGGGACCGGTGGTCGGCAAGGCGTATCAGCACCTGCTGGAGCTGCGGCTGGAGAACGGTCCGCTGGGCGAGGAGGCCGCCGTCACGGCGCTCCGGGAGTGGTGGGCGAGCCAGGCCTGAGCCCGGCGGAAAGCGTTGTTCCACGTGGAACACCCGGTCGTGTTCCACGTGGAACATCGTCGGCGTCTGTGCCGACTCGCGCCGAAGCCTCCGGCGAGGATCCCGATGTTCCACGTGGAACATCGGGCCGGGCCGCGGTGGCCGCCACAACGGCGTAGATCACGGACAGGGCGATGATCATGACCGGGGAACGGCCGTCCGACGGGAGGATCAGCGCGGAGACCGCGGCGGCCCCCACGAAGGCGACATTGAAGGCGACGTCGTACAGGGAGAAGACCCGGCCCCGGTAGCCGTCCTCGACCCCGGTCTGCACCACGGTGTCGGTGGCGATCTTGGCGCCCTGCGTCGTGACGCCGAGCGCGAAGGCGGCCACCATCATCGGGACCGCGGTGAGGGTGAGCGCGAGCGGCGGCAGCAGCACCGCGGAGGCCGCACAGCAGCTGGTGATCCAGTTGGTGGTGCCGAAGCGCTGAGTGGCCCACGGGGTGACGAGTGCGGCGGCGAAGAAGCCGGCCGCCGAAAGCGCGACGGCCAGGCCCAGGAGCGGCAGCCCGGCGTCGCTGTCCGACGGGTCCGACCAGGTGTAGCGGCAGAGCATCAGCAGCGTCACGGTGAGAGCGCCGTAGCAAAAACGCATCGCGGTCATCGCGGTCAGAGCCTGGCGGACCGTCGGCCGCTGCCGCAGATGCCGCAGTCCCTCACCGAGTCCCCTCGCGGTGGACAGCAGAGCGGCGCCGAGGCGGGGTCCGTTCCCGGTGAGGTCGGGTCCCAGCGCGTCGCGGCCGAGAGCGAGCGCGGACAGTCCGGCGCACAGGTAGAGCGCCGCGCCGAGCAGCACGGTGGTCGCGTCGGCGCCCGCGCCGTCGGGAAGGAAGAGGTGCACCGCGAAGGCCGCGCCGCCGCCGACGCTCGCGGCGAGGGTCCCGGCGGTCGGCACCAGCGAGTTGGCGGTCACCAGCCGGTCGGCCGCCACCACCCGGGGCAGCGCGGCGGAGAGGCCGGCCAGGACGAAGCGGTTGACGCCGGTGACCGACAGCGCGGAGAGATAGAAGAGCCAGTCCGGCACCTGGAGCAGGATCAGCACGGCGGTGCCGCAGGACAGCACCGCCCGCAGCAGATTGCAGTGGAGCAGCACCTGGCGCCGCCGCCAGCGGTCCAACAGCACCCCGGTGAACGGCCCGAGCAGCGAGTACGGCAGCAGCAGTACGGCCATCGCGGAGGCCACCGCGGCCGGGGAGGCCTGCTTCTCCGGGGAGAACACCACGTAGGCGGCGAGCGCGACCTGGAAGACGCCGTCGGAGAGTTGGGAGACCAGTCGCACCACCAACAGCCGCCGGAAGTCGGGCAGCTTCAGCAGTACGCGGAGATCCCGCACAACGGACATGGACACAGCCTCACATGACAAGGAAGGCCCCGGGCAACCGCCCGGGGCCTTTCACCTGTGCTGGGATCAGCGAATCATGCGGACCCGGTCGATCAGCGCTCGACCTCGCCGCGGATGAACTTCTCCACGTTGTCGCGGGCCTCGTCGTCGTAGTACTGCACCGGCGGGGACTTCATGAAGTACGAGGACGCCGACAGGATCGGGCCGCCGATGCCGCGGTCCTTGGCGATCTTCGCGGCGCGCACCGCGTCGATGATGACGCCGGCGGAGTTCGGGGAGTCCCAGACCTCCAGCTTGTACTCCAGGTTCAGCGGGACATCGCCGAAGGCACGGCCCTCAAGGCGGACGTACGCCCACTTGCGGTCGTCGAGCCACTGGACGTAGTCCGAGGGGCCGATGTGCACGTTCTTCGCACCCAGGTCGCGGTCCGGGATCTGCGAGGTGACGGCCTGCGTCTTGGAGATCTTCTTGGACTCCAGGCGCTCGCGCTCCAGCATGTTCTTGAAGTCCATGTTGCCGCCCACGTTGAGCTGCATGGTGCGCTCGAGGACGACGCCGCGGTCTTCGAAGAGCTTGGCCAGCACGCGGTGCGTGATGGTGGCGCCGACCTGGGACTTGATGTCGTCACCGACGATCGGCACACCGGCCTCGGTGAACTTGTCCGCCCACTCCTTGGTGCCGGCGATGAAGACCGGGAGGGCGTTGACGAACGCGACCTTGGCGTCGATGGCGCACTGCGCGTAGAACTTGGCCGCGGCCTCGGAGCCGACCGGCAGATAGCAGACGAGGACGTCCACCTCGCGGTCCTTGAGGATCTGGACCACGTCGACCGGGGCGTCCGCGGACTCCTCAATGGTCTCGCGGTAGTACTTGCCGAGGCCGTCGAGGGTGTGACCGCGCTGCACGGTGATACCCGTCTGCGGCACGTCGGTGATCTTGATGGTGTTGTTCTCACTGGCACCGATGGCGTCCGCGAGGTCGAGACCGACCTTCTTCGCGTCGACGTCGAAGGCGGCCACGAACTCGACGTCCCGCACGTGATATTCACCGAACTGCACGTGCATGAGCCCAGGCACCCTGCCGTCCGGGTCGGCGTCCTTGTAGTACTCGACACCCTGCACCAGCGACGAGGCGCAGTTGCCTACGCCAACGATGGCTACGCGAACCGAACCCATACCGGTTGCTCCCTGTGTAATCGTCACGCGGTTCCCCGGTCCCCGGGTCGGCCGCCGTTCTCTTGGTTGTTGTGGTCGTGGTCCTGCTCGGCGGCCGGCCGCTCGACGCGTCCGGCCCGCTCGGTCTCGATCAGCTCGTTGAGCCAGCGGACCTCGCGCTCCACCGATTCCATGCCGTGCCGCTGGAGCTCCAACGTGTAGTCGTCGAGCCGTTCGCGGGTGCGTGCCAAGGAGGCGCGCATTCTCTCCAGGCGCTCCTCCAGCCGGCTGCGCCGCCCTTCCAGGACACGCATCCTGACGTCTTTCGACGTCTGGCCGAAGAAGGCGAAACGCGTGGCGAAGTGTTCGTCCTCCCAGGCGTCGGGGCCGGAGTGGGCGAGCAGCTCTTCGAAGTGCTCCTTGCCCGCGGCCGTCAGCCGGTAGACGATCTTCGCCCGGCGGCCGGCGAGGGGCGTGGTCAGCGGATCGCTGTCCAGCGCCGACTCCTCGATCAGCCACCCCTGGGTGACCAGCGTCTTCAGACAGGGATACAGAGTCCCGTAACTGAAGGCGCGGAACACTCCGAGCGAGGTGTTGAGCCGCTTGCGCAGCTCGTAACCGTGCATCGGGGACGCCCGAAGCAGCCCGAGAATCGCGAATTCCAGGATTCCGGAGCGCTTGCTCAATGCTTCGTCTCCTTCGTCCCCTTCGTTCCCGCGTTCGTGTATCGAGCGGCCCGCTGTCGTTCGTGCCCAGCACGGCTATGTCGTGCACTGCCTACACCCACTGTGCTGGCTGGATGTCGGCGCGATGTATCGAGTCGATACATCGTGACGATAGAACGGGCCGAGACATCATGCAAGGCGACCCGTGGTGACCGGCGTCACATCCGTGAACCGGTGGACCGTAAACCGACCGATATGCGGTGAACGTTCGCGCCAACCGCCTTTTGGCGGTGCGTACTCTGTTCGGCATGCGAAGCACCGGGAACCCCTTGACGCCCGCCCGCGTCTTGGTCCTCGGTGCGGTGCGACCCGACACAGTCGCACTCAGGGGGACCGACCCGGATGTCATCGTTGCCTTCAGGCCATCCCGCCTGTCGAGGAGTAGCTGTTCATGAGCGAGCACCGTCGCAAGCTGCCGCAGTCGTCGCCGCCCCCCGGCGGCGGTCGGGCTGCCGCCAGGCGTGGAGGGCCACCGTCGCCGCCTCCGCCGTCCGGCGGACGGCGAGCCGCCGGCGGCCCCGTGTCGAGCGGGCAACCGTCCGCGGGCCACGCCTCCGACGCCCGGCCGGCCGGCGGATCACCGACCGCCGGATCACCGGCCGGTGAGGAGCGGCCCGGCGGCGCCGGGGTGCCCTACCAGGGCCGCGCCGCCGCCCGGCGCGCCGCCCAGGGCCGCGGCAGCAGGCGCAAGGGCGCTCCGAGCAGCGGTCCGGCCGGACCCGGCGGACCCACCGGCCCCGGCGGCCGCGGTCCCGGACGCCGCCCGGCCAAGAAGCGCTTCATCGACTACCCCCGCTTCGGCAAGGAGGGTTGGCGCCACTGGATGCCGTCCTGGCGGCAGGTCACCGCGCTCCTCGTCGGCTTCTTCGGCGCCGTCGTCGGGGTGATCGGCATCGCCTACGCCATGGTGGGCGTCCCGGACGAGAACCTCGCGGCGAAGGCGCAGAACAACGTCTACGAATGGTCCAACGGCGAGCAGATGATCGCCACCGGCGGTGAGGTCAACCGCCAGATCATCCCCATCGGGCAGATCCCCCAGGCCATGCAGAACGCGGTGATCTCGGGTGAGAACAAGACGTTCCTCACCGACTCCGGCGTCGACCCGATGGGCATCGCCCGCGCCGTGGTGAACATGGCCAAGGGCGGCGAGACGCAGGGTGGTTCGACCATCACCCAGCAGTACGTCAAGAACACACGGCTCAATCAGCAGCAGACGTTCAGCCGCAAGTTCAAGGAACTCTTCATCTCCATAAAGGTCGGCGCGACCCTGTCGAAGTCCGAGATCATGGCGGGCTACCTCAACACCTCGTACTTCGGGCGCGGCGCGTACGGCATCCAAGCGGCGGCGCGCACGTACTACGGGGTCGACGCGAAGCAGCTCAACCCGAGCCAGTGCGCCTTCCTCGCCGCGCTGCTCAAGGGCCCCACGTACTACGACCCGGCGGGCAACATCGGCATCGACCCGGCCGCGACGCCCGCCAGCAACAAGGCGAACTCCCAGTTCCGCTGGAACGCGATCCTCGACCTCGAGGTCAAGGACGGGCTGATGACGCCGGCCGAGCGCGCCAAGTGGACCAAGTACCCCATGCCGCTGCCGCCGAAGAAGAACGCGCAGATGGCCGGGCAGATCGGCTACATGGTCGACCTGGTCAACCAGTACATGGTCAGCAAGAAGATCATCACCACCGACCAGCTCGCCCAGGGCGGCTACACGATCCGTACCACCTTCGACAAGAGCAAGGTGACCGCACTGGAGGCGGCGGTCAACAAGGTGCGGGCGGCCAACATCAAGCCCGGCGGCGCCCACAAGAACTCCAAGGGCGAGGACGCCGACAAGTTCGTCCAGTTCGGCGGTGCCTCGGTGAACCCGTCCGACGGGGCGATCGAGGCCATCTACGGCGGCACCGACGCCACCAAGCACTTCACCAACAACGCCGACGAGACCGGCGCCCAGGTGGGATCCACCTTCAAGCCCTTCGTGCTGGCGGCCGCGATGACCCACGGCGTGCGCGACAAGGACGGGCCCCCGGAACAGAGCGACGCCGAACGCACCAAGGTCTCCCCTGACAGCTGGTTCAGCGGTAAGGACAACCAGCTCATCAAGGACTACACCGGCAAGCCGTGGATCGGGTACGACAAGGACAACAAGCCGTTCGAATGGCACCAGCCCAACGACGACGGTGACAACTTCCCGAAGGTCACCCTGCGCACCGCGTTGGACAAGTCGCTCAACTCCCCCTACGTCCAGCTCGGCCAGGACGTCGGCACGGATCTGGTCTCCCAGGCCGCGATCAAGGCCGGCCTGGTGGCCAACGGCAACAACGGTCTGCTCGACTACAAGAACAGCGTGACCTACTCCATCGGCACCTCCTCGCCCAGCGCGATCCGGATGGCCGACGCGTACGCCACGTTCGACAACCACGGGGTGCAGAACAACCCCTACTCGGTGACCACCGTGATCCACGACGGCACGGCGATCTGGAGCGCGAAGAGCCACCTCAAGCCCACGCCGGCCTTCGAGCCCAAGGTCGCGGACACCATCACCGGCATGCTCACCGACGTGATCAAGAAAGGCACCGGTACCACCGCGCAGCTCGACGGCGGCCGGATCGCGGCCGGCAAGACCGGTACCACCGACGACAACAAGTCGGCCTGGTTCGACGGCTACACGCCGCAGTTGTCCACCTCGATCGTGATGTTCCGCCGCGACGACCAGGTGCACACCGACAAGAAGACCGGCAAGGCGATCACCAACCCGTTCCTGTCCATGTACGGGACGGCCGGCGCACCGACGATCCACGGTAATTCCTTCCCCGCGCAGATCTGGAAGGACTACATGAACGTGGCGCTCGGCAACCAGCCGAAGGTCGGCTTCGACAAGCCGTCCGGTGACGTCGGCGAGGTCATCTGGGGCAATGTGCCGAGCCCGACGCCCTCTCCGACGGCCACCACGCCGCCGCCCACCACACCGCCGCCGAGCCCGACGACGACCACCTCGTCGCCGAGCCCGAGCTGGACGCCGCCGACCACCCCGGCCACCCCCACGGACACGCCCAGCACGCCGTGTTTCCCGTGGAACCCGGAGTGCCAGCAGAGCAGCCCGCCGACCAGCCCGACCGGTACGCCGAGCGGCTCGCCGACCACCAACCCGGGAAATCCGGGAAACCCGGGCCACGGACCCAACAACCCGGGTACGGGCGGATGACGGCTTGACGGCCACGGGGGGCTCTCGCGGACACCGTCGCGTACGGCAGGATGGCGCCATGACGAGCGTGCGCGACCGTGCAGAGGACGACCGGCGAGAGCTTCCCGTGCGCCCCACCGATGAGGACCCGCTGGCCGCCGCGGCCAGCGGTCTCGTCGGCGGCCCGGCCGGCCGCTGGGCCAGGATCGGCGGCCACCGCTGGTGGAACCCGCTGCGGGTGATGGTCCTGATCGCGATCGGCATGTTCGCGCTCGGCATGGCGCAGAAGGCGTCCTGCTACTCCGCCGGCTGGTTCCATGGCGGCGACGGGCAGTACATCCACGCCTGCTACTCCGACATCCCGCACCTCTACACCCAGCGCGGCTTCGCCGCCGACCTGGTGCCGTACTTCGACCGCATCCCCGACGCGATGAGCGGCTCGCCGGACATCCACTACCTGGAATACCCGGTGCTCACCGGCCTCTTCATGGAGGTCGCGTCCTGGTTCACCCCGCACGGTACCGCGCAGCACAGCGCGCAGATCTACTGGATCGTCAACTCCGCGATGCTGATGATCTGCGCGGTGGTGCTGGTGGTGTGCGTGGCCAGGACCAACCGGCGGCGCCCCTGGGACGGCCTGCTGATCGCCCTGTCCCCCGCGCTGGCGCTGACCGCGACCATCAACTGGGACCTCTTCGCGGTCGCGCTGGCCGCCGCGGGCATGATGCTCTGGTCACGCGGCCGGGCGGTGCCCGCCGGTGTGCTGATCGGACTGGCCACCGCCGCCAAGCTCTACCCGGTGCTGATCCTCGCCGCGCTCTTCGTGCTGTGCCTGCGGGCCGGCCGGCTGCGCCAGTGGTCGGGGGCGCTGGGCGGGGCCGTGGTGGCCTGGCTGCTGGTGAACCTGCCGGTGATGCTGCTGGCGCCGGACGGCTGGGCGCAGTTCTACACCTTCAGCCAGGAGCGCCACACGGACTACGGCTCCTTCTGGCTGATCATCATGGAGCGCTCCGGCGACCCGCTCTCCGGCGTGAACGCGTACGGCACCGCCGTGATGCTGCTGCTGTGCGCCGGGATCGCCGGGCTCGCCCTCTACGCCCCGCGCCGGCCCCGGGTCGGCCAGCTCGCCTTCCTCGCGGTGGCCGCGCTGCTGCTCAGCAACAAGGTCTACTCCCCGCAGTACGTGCTGTGGCTGCTGCCGCTGGCGGTGCTGGCCCGGCCGCGCTGGCGGGACCTGCTGATCTGGCAGGGCGCCGAGGTGGTGTACTTCCTCGGCATCTGGATGCGGCTCGCCTACGTCACCGGCACCAAGCACCACGGGCTGACCGCCGACGCGTACCACCTGGCCATCGGCGCGCACCTGCTGGGCGTGCTTTATCTGTGCGTCCTGGTGGTTCGCGACATCCTGCTGCCGGAGTACGACGTGCTGCGGCTCGACGGTGCGGACGATCCGGCGGGCGGGGTGCTGGACGGCGCGGAGGACGTGTTCGTGCTCGGCCCGCTGCCGGACGAGCCGAAGCACGCCGCCTGACCGCGGACCGGCGGTCCTAGGCGGGCTGCCGGTCCACGACCCGGTCGAACTGGGTCGTGGTGTGCCGCAGGTGCGCCACCAGCTCGTCCCCCACCGCCGGCGGTGCCACATCGCTGGGCAGGAAGAGGATCGACACCTGCATGTGCGGCGGCTCGGCGAACCACCGCTGCTTGCCCGCCCACACGAACGGCGACAGATTGCGGTTGACGGTGGCCAGCCCGGCCCGCGCCACGCCCTTGGCCCGCGGCATCAGCCCGTGCAGCGCCTTGGGCGCCTCGAGCCCGACGCCGTGCGAGGTGCCGCCGGCCACCACCACCAGATGCCCGTCGGCCGCGGACCGCTCCTGCCGGTAGCCGTACCGCTCGCCCTTGGCGATCCGGGTGACGTCGAGCACCGCGCCCCGGTACTCGGTGGCGTCGTGGTCGCCGAGCCACAGCAGGGTGCCGATACGGGCCCGGAACCGGGTCTGCGGGAACTGCTGCTGGAGCGTGGCCAGCTCGGTCGCCTTGAGGTGGCTGACGAACATGGTGTGCAGTGGCAGCCGGGCCGCCCGCAGCCGCTCCATCCAGGCGAAGACCTCCTCCACCGCGTCGCTGCCGTCGGTACGGTCGAGCGGCAGGTGGATGGCGAAGCCCTCGAGCCGTACGTCGTCGATCGCGGTGTGCAGCTTCACCAGGTCGTCCTCGGAGACGCCGTGCCGCCGCATCGAGCTCATCACCTCGACCACAACCCGGGCGCCGACCAGTCCGCGCACCCCCTCCACCGAGGAGACCGAGCGGATCGCCCGGTCGGGCAGCGGCACCGGCTCCTCGCCGAGCCGGTACGGGGTGAGCACCAGCAGATCGCCGCCGAAGAAGTCCTTGATCCGGGCGGCCTCGTACGTCGTGCCGACGGCGAGCATGCCCGCGCGCAGCCGGGTCGCCTCGTCGGCGAGGCGCTCGTGGCCGAAGCCGTATCCGTTCCCCTTGCAGACGGGCACGATGCCGGGGAACTGGTCCACCACGGACTGGTGGTGGGCACGCCAGCGGTGGGTGTCGACGTACAGAGTGAGCGCCATGGCCTGGTCAGGACCTTCCTTGTGCGAGTCGGCCGGTCAGCGGCGCGACATGTAGATGTCGAGTGCCTTGTGGAGCAGCTTGTTGAGGGGGAAGTCCCACTCGCCCAAGTATTCGGCAGCCTGGCCGCCGGTGCCCACCTTGAACTGGATCAGGCCGAACAGATGGTCGCTCTCGTCCAGCGAGTCGCTGATGCCGCGCAGGTCGTAGACGCTGGCGCCCATCGCGTAGGCGTCGCGCAGCATCCGCCACTGCATCGCGTTGGACGGGCGCACCTCGCGCTTGTGGTTGGCGGAGGCGCCGTAGGAGTACCAGACGTGGCGGCCGACGGTGAGCATGGTGGCGGCGGCGACCGCCTCGCCCTCGTGGACCGCCAGGTAGAGCCGCATCCGGTTGGGGTCCTCGGCGTTGAGCCTGGTCCACATCCGCTGGAAGTACGACAGCGGGCGCGGCCGGAAGTGGTCGCGCTCGGCGGTGATCTCGTAGAGCTGCTGCCAGACCGGCAGATCGTCGTAGCCGCCCTGGATCACCTGGACACCGGCCTTCTCGGCCTTCTTGATGTTCCGGCGCCAGAGCTGGTTGAAGTTCTTGAGGATGTCGTCCAGGGTGCGGTTCTCCAGCGGAACCTGGTAGACGTAGCGCGGCTGTACGTCGCCGAAGCCCGCGCCGCCGTCCTCGCCCTGCTGCCAGCCCATCCGGCGCAGCCGCTCGGCCACCTCGAAGGCGCGCGGCTCGATGAAGGTCGCCTCGACGTCCCGCAGCCGCTTGACGTCCGGGTCGGCGATGCCGGCCTTGACCGCGACGGCGTCCCAGCGGCGGATGACGACCGGCGGGCCCATCTTCACGGTGAAGGCGCCCTGCGTCTTCAGGTGGCTCAGCATCGGCTGGAGCCATTCGTCCAGATTGGGCGCGTACCAGTTGATGACCGGGCCCTCGGGCAGATACGCCAGATACCGCTTGACCTTGGGGAGCTGGCGGTAGAGGACGAGGCCGGCGCCGACCATCTGTCCCGACTTCTCGTCGAACCAGCCGAGGCTCTCCGACCGCCACTCGTTCTTCACATCAGCCCATGCCGGGACCTGGCAGTGGCTCGCCGACGGCAGGCTCTGGATGTAGGCCAGGTGCTGCTCGCGGCTGATGGTCCTCAGGGTCAGGCTCATGCGGGGCGCTCCCCATGCTCAGACTGCGGGCTTTTCTGGCCCGAAGCCTACTGTGAGGGCGAAGCGCCGCCACTACTACCCGGCCGGGGCTGCCTGGCCGGGGGCACCTGGTCGGAGGCCTGGCTGAGGCGGGTGGCTGGAGCGGGGGCCTGGCCGAGGTGGGTGGCTGGAGCGGGTAGCCGGGGCGGGCAGCCGGCTGGGGCGGGCGCTACACCAGGCCGCCGCGGGACACGCCCAGGTAGAAGCCGACGCCCGACAGGCCCAGGGCGATGATCAGCCCGAACCGGCCCGCCGTGGTCTCCGAGAGGAAGAGACCGAGTCCGCCGGCGAGGACCCCGGCCACGCCGGTCCAGGCCGTGGTGATGTGCAGGCTGAAGAAGCCCGCCGTGCAGACGGCGATCACCCCGAGCACGAAACTCAGCGCCATCAGTGTGTTCTGGAGCGGGTGGGGCCGGCCGTCGGTGTTGAAGGTGAGGCGGTGGAGCCGGTCCTGGCCGCGATCCTGCCGGGCGGGCGGGTTTTCCGGGCCTTGCCGGGCTTGAGGGTCTCGCTGGTCCTGCTGGGATTGCCGGGGTTTACGGGCCGCGTGCTGGGTCATGGCGCACCTCCGTGGCGGAGCGGCGGCGGGGATGCCATCAGCCGCACCCGATATGTACAGATTGGGGGCATAAGGGACCGGATTTCAACCGGAGGGGCGAGCCCGGGTAGTCTGTACGGTCTGCACCGGTTATCCACGCGGGTGCCGGCACGGGCGCCGGATCGTCGGACGGCCCTGTCGGTGGTCCGCGCTACCGTTGCGACGCAAGCCAAACCCTCCTGCCACGGAAATGCCGTGGCCGCTGAGTCCAAAGGAGGTGGGTTCCCCTATGCGTCACTACGAGCTCATGCTCATTCTCGACCCCGATCTCGAGGAGCGCGCTGTCTCCCCGCTGATCGAGTCCTTCCTCGCCGTCGTCCGCAATGGCGGCGGCAACGTGGAGAAGGTCGACACCTGGGGCCGTCGTCGTCTCGCCTATGAGATCAACAAGAAGCCCGAGGGCATCTACTCGGTGGTCGACCTCAAGGCCTCGCCCGAGGTCGTCAAGGAGCTCGACCGTCAGCTCAACCTGAACGAGTCGGTGCTGCGGACCAAGGTCCTCCGTCCGGAACTGCACTAGTCCACCTGCCCCGGCAGGTGACTTAGTCGCTGGTCCCGGAGTCCGAGCGGCAGCCAGTACCACCACAGGCACAGCCTGCACACCCCTGCACAGCCAGCACAGCCACAGCCAGTCGAGAGGTCATCCCATGGCAGGCGAGACCGTCATCACGGTCGTCGGCAATCTCGTCGACGACCCCGAGCTGCGCTTCACCCCGTCGGGTGCGGCGGTCGCGAAGTTCCGTGTCGCGTCCACTCCCCGCACCTTCGACCGTCAGACCAATGAGTGGAAGGACGGCGAGAGCCTGTTCCTGACCTGCTCGGTCTGGCGGCAGGCGGCGGAGAACGTCGCGGAGTCGCTTCAGCGCGGTATGCGCGTCATCGTCCAGGGCCGCCTGAAGCAGCGGTCGTACGAGGACCGTGAAGGCGTCAAGCGGACGGTCTACGAGCTGGACGTCGACGAGGTCGGCGCCAGCCTGCGGAGCGCCACTGCCAAGGTCACCAAGACCGCGGGCGGCGGCGGCCGCGGCGGTCAGCAGGGTGGCTACGGCGGTGGCCAGGGTGGCGGTGCCGGTGGCGGCCAGGGCGGCGGCTCCTGGGGCGGCCAGGGCGGCGGGGCTCCCGCCGACGATCCCTGGGCGACCAGTGCGCCGGCCGGCGGTGGCCAGGGTGGCGGTGCCGCTGGTGGAGGCGGCTGGGGCGGCGGCTCCGGTGCCTCCGGCGGCGGTTTCTCGGACGAGCCGCCCTTCTAGGGGCGGACCCCACAACTTCTTGATCGCATAGGAGAATCACCATGGCGAAGCCGCCTCCGCGCAAGCCGAAGAAGAAGGTCTGCGCGTTCTGCAAGGACAAGACCGTGTACGTGGACTACAAGGACACGAACATGCTGCGGAAGTTCATTTCCGACCGCGGCAAGATCCGTGCCCGCCGCGTCACTGGCAACTGCACCCAGCACCAGCGTGACGTCGCCACGGCCGTGAAGAACAGCCGTGAGATGGCGCTGCTGCCGTACACGTCGACCGCTCGATAAGGAAGGGTGACCGCAGCATGTCCAAGATCATCCTTACCAACGAGGTCAGCGGCCTCGGTGCCGCCGGCGACATCGTCGACGTCAAGCCGGGTTACGCCCGCAACTACCTGATCCCGCGGGGCTTCGCCATCGCGTGGACCAAGGGTGGCGAGAAGGACGTCGAGCAGATCCGGCGCGCGCGTCGTATCCGCGAGATCCACTCGCTGGAGGACGCCAACGCCGTCAAGGCTCAGCTCCAGTCCGTCAAGGTCAAGCTGAGCACCCGGGCGGGCGACACCGGCCGTCTCTTCGGCTCGATCACCCCGGCCGACATCGCTTCGGCGATCAAGGCCGCGGGTGGACCGGTGGTCGACAAGCGCCGGGTCGAGGTCGCCGCGCCGATCAAGACGCTGGGCGCGCACAAGGTCTCGGTGCGTCTGCACCCCGAGGTCGCGGTTGTGCTCGACCTGGAGGTCGTGGCCGCGTAACGCGGTTTGTTCCACGTGGAACGTGTTCGTGCGATTGGCGCGGGATGTTCCACGTGGAACACAGAGGGTCGGACGTCCCGTTTTCCGGGGGTCCGGCCCGCTGCTTTTCCTTTGGCCGCGCGGTGTGAGCGGAGTTCATGCGCCGGTTGCGTGTCTTCGGCTCGGCTGCCGCTTACCGCGCCGCGCCGGTGACGATCCAGCGGCCGGAGCGGGCCCGCAGGGTGAGGGCGACGAGGCGGCTGACCATCATCAGGGCCATCGCCCACCACAGCGCCGTCAGGCCCTGGCCGAGGGCGGGCACGGCGAAGGCCGCCGGGGTGAAGACGGCCAGTGTCGCCAGCATCGACCAGGCCAGATACGGCCCGTCGCCCGCGCCCATCAGCACCCCGTCGAGGACGAAGACCACCCCGCAGACCGGCTGGGCGAGGGCGCCCACCAGCAGCGCGGACATCAGCGCGTTCCGAACCTGCGGGTCGGTGGTGAAGAGCGGCCCGATCAGCGGCCGGCCCGCCACGACCAGCACGCCCAGGGCGACCCCGCACACCACCCCCCACTCGATCATCCGCCGGCAGGCCGCTCGCGCGCCCTCGCCGTCGCCCGCACCCAGATAGCGCCCGATGATGGCCTGGCCGGCGATGGCGATGGCGTCCAGAGCGAAGGCCAGCAGCGACCAGACGGTGAGGATGATCTGATGGGCGGCGATCTGGTGGTCGCCGAGCCGGGCGGCGACGGCGGTGGCGATCAGTCCCACCGCGCGCAGGCTCACGGTGCGTACCAGCAGCGGGACGCCGGCCCTGGCGCACGCCCTGATCCCGGCGGCGTCCGGGCGCAGGAAGCTCCACCAGTCGCTTTCCGCCCCGTCGCCGCTCTGGCGGCGGATGCCGCGCACCACCACGGTGAGGTAGATCGCGGCCATGCCGTTCTGGGCGATCACCGTTCCCCAGGCGGAGCCGGCGATGCCGAGCCCGGCGCCGTAGACGAGGGTGGCGTTGAACGCCGCGTTGACGGTGAAGCCGCCGACGGCCACGGCGAGCGGCGTACGGGTGTCCTGGAGGCCGCGCAGCACCCCGGTGGCCGCCAGCACGACCAGCATCGCGGGGATCCCGAGCGCGCTGATCCGCAGATAGGTGATGGCGTAGGGGGCTGCCGTGCCGGAGGCGCCGAAGAGGTGGACCAGGGCGGGGGCGGCCGGCAGCACGATGGCGATCACCGCGGCGCCGATCAACAGGGCGAGCCAGATGCCGTCCACGCCTTGGCGCAGGGCGGCGGGGAGGTCGCCGGCGCCGACCCGGCGGGCGACCGCGGCGGTGGTCGCGTAGGCGAGGAAGACGAAGATGTTGACCGCGGTGGTGAGCAGGGCGGCGGCGACGCCGAGTCCGGCGAGTTGCGGGGTGCCGAGGTGGCCGACAACCGCGCTGTCCACCATGACGAAGAGCGGTTCGGCCACCAGGGCGCCGAAGGCGGGCAGCGCGAGGGCGACGATTTCCCGGTCGTGGCGACGCCGGACCGATCGCGCGCGGCGCGCCGGGGGCGCCGGGTCCTGCTGCTCGGGGGGTTCCACGACCGGATTCACAGGCACAGCTTAATCGTCCACAAGTAAGAGGTGAAGATGGAGTCGGGCTATTACGGATGACTGCGTAGAGTGATCTCCTCCGCGTTGTTTGTGGCGATCTTGATCCGGGCGAAAAAGTTTTTCTCCTGCACAGGCTATGGATGAGGAAAGGGCAGGTCGGGGCGGGTTTCGCTGGCTGATTGTCAGCTTGTCCACAGCACTGTCCCAAGGGCTGTACACAGGATCGGGGCAGTTCTCCACAGGTATGCGGCGACTGTCCACACCCCCTGTGGATAACGGGGTTGGTCAGGGTGCCCACTGGCCCTACCGTGGAGCCTCCCCGACGCACTCGACGCGCCCACGAGCCGAAGCCGGGTGGCGCGATGGTGGCAGTCGTGCCGTGAAAGAGTGGCACGCACGCGGGGTCCGGAAGGACCGGTCGGAGGGGAGGGAGTGACGGGAATGAGCCAACCCCGGATGAGCCAACCCGAGCCCTCCGACGACCGTTGGGACATCCCGACCGACGAGCCCGCGGCCGTCAGCCCCTTCCGCAAGAAGTCCGTGAACTCCGGGAACGACGACGGGCCGGGCGCCGGCCGCTTCACCGAGGGCGGCGGCGGCTTCGAGCGGGTCCCCCCGCAGGACCTCGACGCCGAACAGTCCGTGCTCGGCGGCATGCTGCTCTCCAAGGACGCCATCGCCGACGTGGTGGAGGTGCTCAAGGGCGCCGACTTCTACCGCCCCGCGCACGAGACCATCTACAACGCGATCCTCGACCTCTACGCCAAGGGCGAGCCGGCCGACCCCATCACCACCGCGGCCGAACTCACCAAGCGCGGTGAGATCGCCCGGGTCGGCGGCACCCCCTATCTGCACACCCTCGTCAACGCGGTGCCCACCGCCGCCAACGCCGAGTACTACGCGGAGATCGTCCACGAACGGGCGGTGCTGCGGCGGCTGGTGGAGGCCGGCACCCGCATCACCCAGATGGGGTACGCGGCCGACGGCGACGTCGACGACATCGTCAACAACGCGCAGGCGGAGATCTACGCGGTCACCGAGCAGCGCACGTCCGAGGACTATCTGCCGCTCGGCGACATCATGGAGGGCGCGCTCGACGAGATCGAGGCGATCGGCTCGCGCAGCGGCCAGATGTCCGGCGTCCCGACCGGCTTCACCGACCTGGACTCGCTCACCAACGGGCTGCACCCCGGTCAGATGATCGTCATCGCGGCCCGCCCCGCGATGGGCAAGTCGACGCTGGCGCTGGACTTCGCCCGCACCTGCTCGATCGCCAACAAGATGCCCAGCGTCATCTTCTCGCTGGAGATGGGGCGCAACGAGATCGCCATGCGCCTGCTCTCCGCCGAGGCCCGCGTCGCCCTGCACCACATGCGCTCCGGCACCATGACGGACGACGACTGGACCAAGGTGGCCCGACGGATGTCCGACGTCACCGAGGCGCCCCTCTACATCGACGACTCCCCGAACCTGTCGATGATGGAGATCCGCGCCAAGTGCCGCCGCCTCAAGCAGCGCAACGACCTGCGCCTGGTCGTCATCGACTACCTCCAGCTCATGCAGTCCGGCGGCTCCCGGCGCCCGGAGAGCCGCCAGCAGGAGGTCTCCGACATGTCCCGTAACCTCAAGCTCCTCGCCAAGGAGCTCGAGGTCCCGGTGATCGCCCTCAGCCAGCTCAACCGCGGTCCCGAACAGCGCACCGACAAGAAGCCGATGGTCTCCGACCTCCGCGAGTCCGGCTCCATCGAGCAGGACGCCGACATGGTGATCCTGCTGCACCGCGAGGACGCGTACGAGAAGGAGTCCCCCCGCGCCGGCGAGGCCGACCTCATCGTCGCCAAACACCGCAACGGCCCCACCGCCACGATCACCGTCGCCTTCCAGGGCCACTACAGCCGCTTCGTCGACATGGCCCAGACCTGAGGAATCGACGGCGTCCGCCTAGGCGGTGGGATCGCTCGTGTCTGAGGTCACGACCGTGATGTCTGCGGGGATCCGGGCCAAGTCGGTGGACTTAGGCGCACTCAAGGCCGAGGCTGGTGACGGCTGTCGGGACTGGTCAATCCCCGGGCTCGTCGCGCGGTGGACGCCGGGCGGACTCCAGTGCCCGCGCCAGCCGCTCCTGGGCGCGGCGGCGCACGCCCTCGCCGTCCAGCAGTTCCCGGGTCTCCTCGGAGGTGAGCGGCGCGGGCGGCGGCCAATGGTAGGTGAGCAGCGCGTAGAGGCCGCGGCAGGCGCGATCCTCGTCGGGGAACCGCTCCAGGATGCGTCGGACACCACGCTCCTGGACGCCGACCACCCACCCCCCACCCGCCTCTTCGAGGTAGAGACGGTCCGTCGGCCAGGGGCCGCCCGGCCGGTCGGCGATCTCGTACCGGGCGGCCGGCACCCCGGCCGCCCGCAGCTCCTCGTCCAGTTGGTGACGGTTCATGCACCGACCCCCGTGTGCCGGGAGGAATCAGTTGGCGCGCTCAAGGTTGCCACTACGTACCAGGGAGCTCACCGTCTTGCCCGTCTGCACAGTCGGGCAGTAGCTGCTGCCGGGCGTCACCGAGGTCACGTACTGCACCCCCTGGCCCGGCTGATCGAAGAAGGGTGCCACCGGACCCGCGCACACCACCGTGTCGGTCTTCACCCGGAAGAGGTGGTAGTTGTACGGGTAGCGCGGGTCCTCGGTGTTGAGGTTGCTCGGCGGGATGGAGCGCGCGCCGTACTTCGCGCCCGCCGGTGCGAGGAAGCTGCCGAACTCGTTGCCGAAGCGGTCGAGCAGTTCGCCGGGGTGGAGGGTGAGGGGCGCGGCGATGGCCTGGCCCGTGGTGTCGTGCGAGAAGCCGTCGTCGCTCGGGAACTTCCAGTTGCCCCGGCCCAGGTCGGCGGCGGGGTCCCAGTAGTGGTTGAGGAACTCCACCGGGGTGCCCGGGCCGAACCGGTCGTAGCCGTCGAGGATGCCGCCCAGGATTCCGGTGTGCGGCAGCACGGCCGGGCCGAACCGCCAGTCGTTGCACACGAAGGATGTCTGGGCGAAGGGATAGGGCGAGGGCACCAGCCCCAGGCACCGCGAGTCGTCGCGGCCCCCGTCCTTGATGCCTACGGCGACCGTGGTGTCCTGCGGGGCCTTGGCGTCCTTGGTGTCCTTGGCATCCTTCGGCCGGACACCCGCCGAGGTCGACACGGGGGCGGTCGCGGTGGTGGACAGGCGGTCCGAGGCGGATGCCCCCGCCGCCACGGCGGAGGACGTGGGCGTACCGACGAGCAGGGAGCCGGCCAGCCCAGCGGTCAGGGCCAGGGCAGCGGACAACCGACGGGATCTCACTGAGTACCTCCGCGGAAGACGGTCCTACGGGGCATCAGGTGACACCCTCTCTCATCACAGACCTATCAGCGGAAGAGGGGCAATCGCGGTTCGTCCGACCAGGTGCACAGGTCACTCGTTGAGCCCTGCGGCCGGTGACCGACCGACGGCCGGTGGCCCCGTGACCCACCCGCCCGGTGGCCGCGCCCGCCCGCCGCCCCGTATATGGGGGTGCCCCCGGCCTGGATGAGGCCGGGGGCACCGAGGGATGGGGGAGAGCCGGGGTCAGGAGGTCGTGGTCCAGACGAAGGTGACCGCCCCGGTGGAGCCGGTGGCGTTCTTGCCGGTGACGGTCACGGTGTATGTGCCCGACTTGGTGGCCGCGCCGGCGAAGTGCCCGGCGGGGCTGAAGGTGATGCCGGGCGGCAGACCGGTGGCCGTGTAGCTGAGGCCGGCCGCGTTCGGGTCGAAGGTCCAGTCCACGGCGGAGTGGAGCAGGCTGCTCATGCCGTATGGGTTGGGCAGCGACAGCGGCGCGGTGGCCGCTCCGGCCGCCTGACCGGTTGCCCGGCCGGCCGCCTTCGCAGCGGGCTGGCCGGCCGCCTTCGGAGTAGCCGCCCCCGCGACCTCCGCGGCCGCGTTGACGGTGGTCGGCACGGTAAGCGTCCCGGTCACCGGCAGGTTCCGCGAGGAGTCGCCGGCCAGGATCTGGTAGGTGCCGGCCGCGGTGGTCCAGTTGCTGGTGCCGGTGTTCCAGTACGCCAGGTCGTGCGTGCTGACCGTGAAGGTCAGCGTCTGCGCCTGCCCCGGGTTGAGCGTGACGCGCTGGTAGCCCCTGAGCTGGTGGACCGGCTCACCCGTGGCCGCCGGATCGCCGACGTAGAGCTGGGCGACATCCGTGCCGGCCCGCGACCCGGTGTTGGTCACCGTGACATGGACCGTGGCGTTGCCCCCGGAGAGCGCCCCCACCTGGAGGTTGCTGAAGCCGAAGGTGGTGTACGAGAGCCCGAAGCCGAACGGGAAGAGCGGCGTGATGTTCTTCGCGTCGTACCACTTGTAGCCGACGTTCAGCCCCTCGCTGTACTGGACCTGGCCGTTGGTGCCCGGCCACTGGGCGGGGGTGTTGGCCGGCACGTCGGCCAGCGACTTCGGGAAGGTGACGGGCAGCTTGCCGGACGGGTTGACGTCTCCGAAGATCAGCGCCGCCATCGCCGTGCCGATCTGCTGGCCCGGGTAGAAGCCCTCGAAGACGCCCGCGACCGAGTTGAGCCACGGCATGTTGATCGCCGAGTTGTTGTTGAGCACCACGATGGTGTGCGGGTTGGCCGCCGCCACCTGGGCGATCATGTCGTTCTGGCTGACCGTGCTGCCGCCGTTGTTGGGCAGGTCCAGCGTGGTGGTGTCGTGCTCCTCGTTGCCGTAGTTGTCGCTGGCGAAGACGATCGCCACATCGGAGCCGCGGGCCAGGGTGACCGCGGAACTCAGGTTGGTGGCGTCGTTGTACTGCACGGTGGTGCCGGTGCCCGCCACCCGGTTCTGGATGCCGGTGATCGGCCACACCGTTCCCGAACTGGTCACGGTGGCGCTACCGCCGCCGATGGACTGCACACCCGCGCCGCCGTCCCAGCCGATCACCGCGATCGAGTGGGTGGTGGCGGTGGACAGCGGCAGGATGCCGTTGTTCTTCAGCAGCACCGTGCCCTCTTCGGCCCCCTGGAGGGCCACCTGGACATGGGCCGGAGTGGTGACGGTGGCGTCGTGCGAACCGCTGGACGCCTTGTCGAAGAGGCCGAAGGCGAAGAACTGGGTCAGCAGCCGGCTCACCATGGTGTTGAGCGTGGTCTGGCTGACCGTGCCGTTGGCCACCGCCTGGGCGAGGAAGTCGGCGTAGAAGTATCCGTTGGGCATCTCCACCGTCAGACCCGCGTTGGCCGACTCGACCGTGGAGTGGGTGCCGCCCCAGTCGCTGGTGACGAAGCCGCCGAAGTTCGCCTGCTGGTAGAGGCCGGTGTTGAGCAGATCCGGGTTCTGGCAGGCCGGCACGCTGTTGACGATGCTGTACGCGCACATCGCCGCGGCCGGTGAGCCCTGCTGGATCGCGGCCTGGAAGGCCGGCAGGTAGAGCTCCTGCATCGTCCGCTTGTCGACGATGACCGTGCCCGCGGGGTTCTCGATGTTGTAGACGGCCACATGCTTCATCTCGGCCATCACCCCTTGGCTCTGGATGCCCCGGATGTCCGCGGCGGCCAGCCGGCCGTTGAGGTAGGGGTCCTCGCTGAAGCTCTCGAAGGAGCGGCCCCAGCGCGGGTCCCGCACGATGTTCAGCGTCGGGCCGAGCGCCACCTGGACGCCCTTGCCGGCGAACTCGGCGCCGATCGCCGCGCCGTACTGCTGCTCCAGCGTGTCGTCGAAGGTGGCCGCCGACGCGTTGCCCGAGGGCATCTGGGTGACCCCGCCGACGCCGTCACCCACACCGGCCGGGCCGTCCTGGAGGCCGATGTTGGGGATGCACAGGGAGGGGATGCCGGTGATGTTGCCGATGTACGGTGTGGCGCTGTTGTTGCCGTGCAGGATCGAGACCTTCTGCGCGGTGGTCATCTGGGCCATGACCTGCGAGACACGGGTGGCGACCGGCGCGGTCGAACCGACCCACGGGCAGCTTCCGTTGCCGCCGCCGGGCGGGGGCGAGGTGCTGGTGCCGCCCGGGGTCAGCACGGTGAACTCCCAGAGCGAGTAGCCATACGCGGTGGCCCGTGCCGTGCCGTACATCCGCACATAGCGGCCGGTGGCGTTGAAGGAGAGGTTCTCCACGCCGCCCGGGCCGATGGTGGTCGAGTAGACGGTGTTCCACGTGGAACCGTTGTCCGAGACCTGGATCTGGTACGCCTTCGCGTACGCGGTCTCCCAGGTCAACTGGGCGCCGCACAGGGTCTGTGAGGAGCCGAGGTCCACCTGGACCCACTGTGGGTCGGACGCCGTGCTCGACCACCGGGTGCCGGCGTTGCCGTCGAAGGCCGCCGACGCGGGGGTGCCGGCGTTCTCCGTCGAGGACGCGGTGGCGGGCTTGCCGAGCGCCGCGGTGGTGGTGGCGCAGGTGGTTGGCGTGGTACCGCCGCCGGAGCCGCCGTAGACCTGGAACTCCCAGAGCGAGTAGCCCCACTGGGTGGCCCGCTGGGTTCCGTAGAAACGGACGTAACGACCCGTGCCGGAGACATTGAGGGTCTGGATGCCGCCGGTGCCGGTGGTCGTGCTGTAGATGTCCGTCCAGGTGGCGGCGTCGGCGGAGGTCTGGATCTTGAACGCCGTGCCGTAGGCCGTCTCCCAGTTGAGGACCACCTGGGTGATCGACTGGCTCGACCCGAGGTCGACCTGGAGCCACTGGGGGTCGGACGCGGTGCTCGACCACCGGGTACCGGTGTTGCCGTCCACCGCGGCGCTCGCGGTGAAGGCGTCCTGGACGGAGGACGCGGTGGCCGGCTTGCCCTGCGAGAGCAGGACCGGGGTCGCGGCGTGCGAGGAGGTCGGCATCAGCGAGAGATACGCCGAGGCGATCAGTACCAGGGCGAGCAGCACGATGCCCTGGGGAGATCGGAAACGTTTACGGACGATGGAGAGCCCAAGTGGGGTGACCCTCATGTGTGCTCCTACAGGTCGGGATCCGGCTCATAGAGGTGGGGGAACCGATACCGCGACAGGTGCGCCGCGGCTGTTGCGGTGAAGCGGTGGCCGCCGGGCACCCTGGACTGAGAGCGCTCTCTGGCCGAGGGGATGTCTACGCCCGCCCCCAAGTGGTGTCAACACTTTCAACCAGCAGTGGGCGGTGGGATTTTCCGGTGCCCGGGATACGGTCGTGGCGGCCGCGCCGAGCCGTGGCGGCCGAGAAGGAACCGCCGATCGAGAGGTGTACGACGCGTGACCGCCGAGTCAGGGCCCGTTCCACCCGCTTCACCGCTTTCGTCCCGCCCGATTCCGCCGGACGCGGCCGAAGTCCCGCTCGCAGAGGAGCTGTTGCCGGCCACCCGGCGCGCGCTGGCGCACCGGATCGCGGTGGGCCAGTCCGAAGGCCGCACCCCCTCGCTCGTCGGCGCGGTGGTACGGGACGGCCGGCTGGTGTGGACCGGGTCGAGCAGCATGATCGAGGGGCACGCGCCGGACGCGGACACGCAGTACCGGATCGGCTCGCTGACCAAGACCTTTGTGGCCGTCCTGGTGCTGCGGCTGCGGGACGAGGGGCTGCTGGCGCTCGGCGACCCGCTGGCCCGGCACCTGCCCCCCTCCGTCGACGTGGACGAGGCGGTCGGCGCGCTGACGATCGGGCAACTGCTCAGCCACACCTCGGGGTTGGCCTCCGAGACCCCGGGCCCGTGGTGGGAACGCACCCCGGGGGAGCTGCGGCCCGAGGTGGCCGACCTCCTGGGTCCGGCGCCGGTCAAGCATCGCGCGGGAAGCCGCTACCACTACTCCAATCCCGGGTTCGCCCTGCTCGGCGCCGTGGTGGAGCGGCTGCGGGGCAGGCCGTGGGACGACGTACTGCGCGCCGAGGTGCTCGAACCGCTGGGTATGCGCCGTACGACACCGCTGCCGCGGGCACCGGCCGCCGGCGGTTTCGCCGTCCATCCGTGGGCCGATGTGATGCGCCCCGAGACCGTCGTGGAAACCGGGCGGATGGCGCCGGCCGGCCAGTTGTGGTCCACCGCCGAGGATCTGGCGCGGTGGGCCGCCTTCCTCGCCGCCGGCGACGAGCGGGTCCTCGCACCGGCCACCGTGGAGGCGATACGGCTGCCGGCCGCGCCGCCCGAGGCCACCGACCCGGACGGCGGCTACGGCCTCGGTTTGCAGTTGTGGCAGCGGGACGGCCGCTCGCTCGCCGGTCACACCGGATCGATGCCGGGCTTCCTGGCCGCGCTGTGGGTGAGCGTCGAGGACGGGGTGGGCGCGCTGGCGCTGGCCAACTGCACATCGGGCCCCGCCGTGAGCGAGATCGCCGCCGATCTGCTGGCCATCACCGCGGCTGCCGAGCCCGGGTTCCCCACGCCCTGGCGTCCCGCCGATGCCCTCGATCCCGCGGTGCTGGACCTGGCCGGAATCTGGCACTGGGGGACGACCCCCTTCGCGCTCCGGCTCCGATCGGGCGGCGAGCTGCGGCTCGGCCCGCTGAACGGCGCCGGTCGGGGATCACAGTTCCACGTGGAACACGGCGGTACCTGGACCGGTCGCGAGGGATACTTCGCGGGCGAGACGCTGCGGGCGGTGCGCCGGGAGGACGGCTCGGTCAGCCATCTCGACCTGGGCTCCTTCGTGTTCACCCGGGAACCCTACGATGCGGCGGCTCCACTGCCCGGGGGATTTCCGGGCTGGCCGGACCGCTGACGGGCTGACGGGCTGGCCGGACCGCTGACCCGCCGCCGGCCCACCCGCGGGGCGATCACGCTGCGTGTTCCACGTGGAACAATGCGCACGCGCGACGGATAGTACGCGAACCTGCGCACCGGACGGAGGTCCTTCGGGCTATTCGTCCGGTGCGACTGCCGGGCATGTCACGCTCGCCCATCATGGACGCCAAGCCTCCGTCGCCGGATGCCTTCCTGATCCGGCGCACGCTACAGGAGATCGCACCCGTCGCGGACAAGGCGACTTCGTATTTCTACGCCCTGCTCTTCGTCCGCCATCCCGAGTTGCGGGAGATGTTCCCTCCCGCCATGGACGCCCAGCGCGACCGTCTGCTGAAGGCGCTGCTCACCGCGGCGGAGCGGATGGACGCCCCGCTCGCGCTCACCGCGTACCTGTCCGCCTTGGGCCGGGGCCACCGTAAGTACGGCACCCGGCCCGAGCACTATCCGGCCGTCGGCGAGGCGCTGATCGGCGCGCTCTCCCGCTACGCGGCCCCGCTGTGGACCCCGCAGACCGAGGCCGCGTGGGTACGGACGTACACCGTGATCTCACAGATCATGATCGACGCGGCGGCGGCCGACGAGCGGACCGCGCCCCCCTGGTGGCAGGCGGAGATCGTCGGGGTCGAGCGCCGCACCTCCAACGTCGCCGTGATCACCCTGCGGCCGGACCAGCCCTATCCGTTTCTCGCCGGGCAGTACACCACCGTCGAGACACCGTGGTGGCCCCGGGTGTGGCGGCACTACTCCTTCGCCGCCGCGCCCCGCGACGACGGGCTGCTGGTCTTTCATATTCGGGCGATCCCGGCCGGCTGGGTGAGCAATGCCCTCGTCAACCGGGCCGCTCCCGGCCATGTGATCAGGCTCGGGCCGCCGGCCGGCTCGATGACGGTCGACCACGACACCGACGACGGCCTGCTCTGTCTCGGCGGCGGCACCGGTATCGCCCCGATCAAGGCGCTGGTCGAGGACGTGGTCCGGCACGGCCGCAGCCGTGACGTCGAGGTCTTCTACGGGGCCCGGCATCAGTGCGACCTCTACGACCTGGACACGCTGACCGAGCTGCAACGCGAGAACTCCTGGCTGTCGGTGCGCACGGTGGTGTCGGACACCCCGTCCGACGCGCTGACCGGGCCGCTGCCCGACGCGGTGGCGCACTGCGGTCCCTGGGAGAAGTACGACGCGTATCTCTCCGGGCCGCCGGGGATGGTCCGCAGCAGCGTGGACACCTTGGTGCGGAGCGGGATGCCGGCCCACCGGATACGCCACGACGACCTGGAGCAGGGGCCGTTGGTGACCGCCCTGGACTGAGGCCCCGCCCCGCCGCCCCGCCGCCGCATCGCCCTGTTGCCGTCCCGTCGCCCCCGCCGTCCCGCTGCCGCGTCGCCGCCGCCCTGCCGCTCCGATCAGCGCAGGTCCCGGCCGAGCAGCCCCAGCACGCCCTCGATGTTCGCGTCCAGGTAGTGGCGCAGCGTCAGCGGGACGATGTCCACCGAGGCGAGGCCCAGTCTGGTGAACGGCACCCGCACCACGTCGTACTCGCCGACCGGTTGCTCGACCTCCGGGCCGTGCCGCCGGGAGAGGTCCATCGACTCCAGCCGGCACACGAAGAAGTACTGCACCTTCACCCCGTGCGAGCCGTCGTCCGCGATGTGCTCGGTGGTGTCGACGAAGGCGGGGACGGCGTCGCTGACCTTGCCGCCCAACTCCTCGTCGATCTCTCGGTCGAGCGCGGCCAGGATGTTCGGGTCGGAGGTCTCCACGCCGCCGCCGGGGGTGAGCCAGTAGGGGGCGATGCCGGGCTTGGTGCGCCGGATCAGGATCAGCCGGTCACCGTCGATGATGATGGCGCGGGCGGTGCGCTTGACCACCGGGCGGGTGGCGGCGCCGGCAGGGGTGTGCGGATGCATGCCTGAAATGTGCCGCGAGGGCGCCGGGGGCAAACGTGCCGGCGGCGGGGAATCGCGGCCTTCGCCCGCTTCCCCGCCGCCCACCACTCCGCCTCGCCCCGGAGTACGCCCGGCCGCCCATCCGTAAGCTCATCCGTAAGCTCGCCCGGCCGCTCAGCCGGCCGCCTCGTCGAGCGCCCGCAGCACGTCCGCCACGATGTCCTGCGGATCCTCCACACCCACCGAGAAGCGGATGAAGCCGGGCGCCACGGCGTCGCCGCCCCAGCGGGCCCGGCGTTCCGCGGTGCACTGCACACTGCCGAAGCTGGTCGCCTCCGCGGTGAGCCGCAACGCCGCCAGGAAGCGCTCGGCGTGCGCCTGGTCGGGCAGGGTGAACGACACCACACTGCCGAACCGCCGCATCTGGGCCGCCGCCACCTGGTGCGCGGGGTCCGACGGCAGCCCCGGGTGCCGTAGACCCGTCACCTCGGGCCGCTCCAGCAGCGCGTTCGCCAGCGCCAGCGCGTTGCCCGCCTGCCGGTCCACCCGCAGCGCGAGCGTGGCCAGCGAGCGGTGGGCCAGCCACGCCTCCATCGGGCCCGGGATCGCGCCCACGGTCTTGCGCCACTTCCGCACCCCCGCGGTCAGTTCGGGGTCCCGGGTGCTGACGTAGCCGAGCAGCAGATCGCCGTGCCCGGTCAGCGCCTTGGTGCCGCTGGCGACCGAGAAGTCCGCGCCGAGGTCGAGCGGGCGCTGGCCGAGCGGGGTCGCCAGGGTGTTGTCGACGGCGACGAGGGCACCCGCCGCGTGGGCGGCGTCGGCCAGTCGCCGGACATCGCACACGTCCAGCTCGGGGTTGGACGGGGTCTCCAGCCACAGCAGCCGGGCGCCGTCGAGCGCGTCGAGCTGCGCGTCACCGGCGGTGGGGGCCAGGCGCACCTGGACGCCGTACGACTCCAGGCGTTCCTGGAGCGAACGGGTCGCCTGGTAGCTGTCCGAAGGGAGGACGACGACCTGCCCGGCGCGTACCTGCGACAGCAGCACGGCCGCGATCGCGCCCATTCCCGAGGCGAAGGCCAGCGTCGTCACGGCCGGGTCGCCGGGCGCCTCCAGCTCGGAGATCGCCTGCTCCAGCCGCTCCCAGGTCGGGTTCTCGTCGCGGCCGTAGGTGTACGGTCCGGCCGCCTCGCCCGGCAGATGGTAGTGCGAGACGAAGACCGGCCCCGGCAGCGACGGCTGGTAGGCGGTGGCCGGCGGCCGGCCGGCGTGCACGCTGCGGGTGCTGTCCCCCCGGTCGCCGATCCGGTCGTCTCCCATCGGCGTCCCCCCGATCCCGGCGTTCACTCGTCGTCCGGGAGAACGACGTGCAGAGCCCACGACACGACGCTGACGATCAGGCCGCCGAGGACCGCGATCCAGAAGCCGTGCACATGGAAGTCGAGGTCGAGCTTGCCCGCGAGCCACGAGGTCAGCAGCAGCATCAGGGCGTTCACCACCAGGGTGATCAGGCCCAGGGTCAGGATGAACAGCGGGAAGGAGAGTACCTGCACGACCGGCTTCACCAGCCAGTTGACGACGCCGAAGAGCAGGGCGACGAGGATCAGGCTCAGGACCTTGCGCGTGGTCGAGCCACCGCTGAGCGTGATGTCCTTGATCAACCATATGGCGACGCCGAGCGCCCCGGCGTTGGCCAGGGTCTTGACGATGAAATTCTTCATGGGTGTGATCGTCGCAGACGCGATCGGCCGGGCAAGAGACCGGACAGAACCGTAGTGGGATCGGGACGTCCCGGTCGGTACCGTGTGGAAACCGCGGAAACGTTGGAAACGGCGGAAACCATGGGAATGGCGGAGGAGTGGCGATGAAGGTGTTCCGGCTGGATGACCTGGACGCGGAGCGGGCGGCCAATCAAGGCGCCTACCTGCGCTTCCTGAAGGAGCGCACGATGTCCGCCGGGCTGTACGCGCTCAAGGCGGGCGACACCGATCCGCAAGGCCCCCACGACCAGGACGAGATCTACCTGGTGGTCAGCGGCCGGGCCGCGATCACCGTGGGGGAGGAGACCACCGCGGTCGCCCGGGGCAGCGTGGTGTACGTGCCGGCCGGGACACCGCATCGCTTCCACCACATCAGCGAGGATCTCCGGGTCATGGTGGTCTTCTCGCCGCCGGAACCCTAAGGGTCGGTTCAGGGTCCTATCCGGTCCCCGATCCCGCCGCGGCGGACCTGGGTGGCTTTACAGTCGAAGCAGTGCGGTACTCCGGGTACTCCGGCTTCTCGGGGGTACCACGGAGCATTCGAAAAGCACCGGCGGAAGGCCGTCCGGGAACGCGCAGCGACCTAGGAGTGTTGAGACGGTCATGGAGAAGCTGTTCAAGAGCCTGCCCTGGTGGGTGAAGTGGGTCGGCATCCCGATCATCGCCCTGGTGGTGTTCGGCTCGCTCATCGCCAGCCTGGTGAGCATCGTCGTGGGTCTGCTCTTCAAGGTGCTGGTCTTCGTCATCCTGGTCAGCGCGCTGGTGTTCGTGGTGAAGCGGGTCACATCGGGCGGGTCGGGGTCCAAGAGGCGCGACTGGTGAACCGGCCGGCGGGCGGATCACTTCGCCCGGCGGTGACCGTGGGCCGGCCGGGCGGCGCCGGCCTCGGCGGTGACCGGGCCAGCGGCGTCACGCCGGTCCTTGCCGCCACGGCCTGAGTGCCGGTCCGCGCTGACCACGAGTGCCGCGAGCACGGTGGTCAGCGGTACGGACGCCACCAGACCGATACTGCCGACCAGGGTACGGACGATCTCCTCCGCGACGAGTTCGCTGTCGGCGACCCGCAAGACCCCGCTGCGCGCGATGGAGAAGAGCAGCAGCAGCGGAAGCGCGGCCCCGGCGTACGCCATCACCAGGGTGTTCACCACCGAGGCGATGTGGTCCCGGCCGATGCGCATCCCGGCCCGGTAGAGCTCGCGCCAGTTGGCGCCCGGGTCGGCGGCCCGCAGTTCCCACACGGCGGCGGTCTGGGTGACCGTGACATCGTCCAGCACCCCGAGCGAACCGATGATCACCCCGGCGAGCAGTACGCCCTTGATCTGGATGCCCGGGTAGAGGCTGTGGATCACACCGGTCTCGTCCGAGGTGTTGCCTGTCAGACGGGCCCACGAGATGAAGACCGAGCCCAGCACACCGATCAGGAACAGCGAGCAGAGCGTGCCGAGGACCGCCACCGAGGTGCGGGCATTGAGTCCGTGGCAGAGGTAGAGCGCGATCAGCATCATCGCGCTGCCGCCCACGACCGCGACCAGCAGCGGGTTGTCGCCGTGCAGGATCGCCGGGAGGACGAAGAGCGTCAGGACCGCGAAGGAGATGACCAGCGCGATCAGGGCGGTCAGGCCGCGCAGGCGGCCGACGAGGACGACCGCGAGGGCGAAGATCCCGGCGAGCAGCGCGATCGGCAGGCCCCGGTCCACGTCGGTGACCGAGTAGCGCAGTCCTGGCGGGGCGTAGGGGGCGTACGCGAGGACCACGCCCTCACCCTTGGTGTAGCGGCGTGTCTGGTCGGGCTGGACGACCTCGGTGAAGGTGGTCCCTTTGTCGGGCCCCGCCGTGACCTCGATGGTCGCCTTCTGGCAGGCGTCATCCTTGGCACCGCTCGCCGCGCCGGCCCTTGACGGACCACTCGACGCATCACCCGACGAGCCGTCCGATCCTCCGCCGAAGGAGCCGGGACCCGACGGCGCCGCCCCGGCCGCCTTGCACGAGACGTTCACGAGCCGGGCCACCGTGCCGCCGCGCGTCTGCTGGTCGAAACCGACGCCGGTACGGGCGTGGCCCGGCGCGCCGCCCGGCCACAGCAGGATCAGCCCGGCGAGCACCGCAGCGGCGAACGGCACCAGGATCGCGGCGATGACCTTGCGGAGATGGCGCGAGGCCGGCGGCACCGGACCGTGTCCATGTCCATGGCCATGCGCGTGGCCGTGGCCACGCCCATGGCCATGACCGTCACCCTGACCGGGCACCTGTCCCGTTTCCGGCACGGAGCGCCGGCCACGGTCCGGGTCGGGCCCCGCGCCGTGGCCGTCCGGCTGCGCCTGGCGGGAGTCCACAGCCCCGATCATCGCAAACCACCCTGGTGCGTGTCGGCAGCCAACCGTTACGGTGGGGTCACCTTTGCAACGCGGGAGCTCGGAGCACCGGGCTGAGAGGGCGCTGACCCGTCGGAGCGGCTGACACGGCCGCGACGCGACTGCTGCGCCGACCGCCGAACCTGTTACCGGGTAATGCCGGCGTAGGGAGTGGGTCCTTTGACCATGCAGGATGCCCGCACGCGTGAAATCGGCTGGCACAAGTCGTATCTCACGGATCCGACCGGATCACGGCCGGACCTTCTGGTCCCGGTCCGGCAGGTGCATCTCACCAACGGGAGCGACGTGACGCTGTACGACACGTCGGGCCCGTACACCGACCCGTCGGTGCGGACCGATGTCCGGCGGGGGCTCGCCCCGGTCCGGGACCGGTGGATCGCCGCCCGCGGCGACACCGAGGAATATCCCGGCCGGCCGGTCCGCCCGGAGGACGACGGCGTCAAACCGAGCGCCCGGCACAGCGGTCTGCGCAACCTCGACGCGGTCTTCCCCGGCCGCCCGCGGCTCCCCCGCCGCGGCCGCTCCGGCGAGCCGGTGACCCAGCTCCGCTACGCCCGGCAGGGCGAGATCACCCCGGAGATGGCGTACGTGGCCCTGCGGGAGGGCGTCCCGGCGGAGGTCGTCCGCGAGGAGATCGCGGCGGGCCGCGCCGTGCTGCCGGCGAACGTCAACCACCCGGAGATCGAGCCGATGATCATCGGCAAGCGGTTCCTGGTGAAGGTCAACGCCAACATCGGCAACTCGGCGGTGACCTCCTCCATCGAGGAGGAGGTGGAGAAGATGACCTGGGCCACCCGCTGGGGAGCCGACACCGTCATGGACCTCTCCACCGGGCGGAACATCCACACCACCCGGGAGTGGGTGCTGCGCAACTCCCCCGTGCCCATCGGCACCGTCCCCCTCTACCAGGCGCTGGAGAAGGTGGACGGCCGCGCCGAGGAGCTGAGCTGGGAGGTCTACAAGGACACGGTCATCGAGCAGGCCGAGCAGGGCGTCGACTACATGACCGTGCACGCCGGTGTGCTGCTGCGCTACGTACCGCTGACCGCGCGCCGCAAGACCGGCATCGTCTCGCGCGGCGGCTCGATCATGGCGGCGTGGTGCCTGGCCCACCACAAGGAGAACTTCCTCTACGAGAACTTCGAGGAACTCTGCGACATCCTCGCCGCCTACGACGTCACCTACTCCCTCGGCGACGGCCTGCGGCCGGGATCCATCGCGGACGCCAACGACGAGGCGCAGTTCGCCGAGCTGCGCACCCTGGGCGAGCTGAACACCATCGCCAAACGGCACCAGGTGCAGACCATGATCGAGGGCCCGGGCCACGTGCCCATGCACAAGATCAAGGAGAACATCGACCTCCAGCAGGAGATCTGCGAGGAGGCGCCGTTCTACACCCTCGGCCCCCTCACCACCGACATCGCACCCGCCTACGACCACATCACCTCGGGCATCGGGGCCGCGATGATCGCCTGGTGGGGCACCGCGATGCTCTGCTACGTCACGCCCAAGGAGCACCTGGGCCTGCCCGACCGCGACGACGTCAAGACCGGGGTGATCACCTACAAGATCGCCGCCCACGCCGCCGACCTCGCCAAGGGCCACCCGGGCGCGCAGTCCTGGGACGACGCGCTCTCCGACGCACGCTTCGAATTCCGCTGGGAGGACCAGTTCAACCTGGCGCTCGACCCGGACACCGCGCGCGCCTTCCACGACGAGACGCTCCCGGCGGAACCCGCCAAGACCGCCCACTTCTGCTCCATGTGCGGCCCCAAGTTCTGCAGTATGAAGATCTCGCACGACATCCGCCGCGACCACGCGGGCGACGGCATCACCGTCGACGGCGGCGCGGTCGGCGCCGTCGCCGCCGGCGGCTCACCGGACCGGGAGGCCACCGCGACCGACATCGCGGCCGGTATGGCGGCGAAGTCCAAGGAGTTCGCCGCCGCGGGCAACCGCGTCTATCTGCCGCTGGCCGAGCCGCTGGCCGACTGACGCCCGGTCGGTGCGGGGCGGGGCCGCGCCGGGCGCCCTTCCCGGGCTGTCCGCTGCGGCCCCGCGCACTCAGTTGACCGGCACCGGCGGCGGCCATCCCGTGGTGGCGAAGCTGCGCCAAGGCGTCTGGGTGGGGCCCGCGGTGGCCCTGAGGGTGGCGCCGACATAGGCACCGCGCTGCTTGCCGGGGTCGGTGCAGTCGGCGTTCTTGTGCAGGATGATGTCGGCGCCGGTGCTGTTGGTGACCGCGGTGATGCCGCCCGCGGCGAAGCGGTAGCACCTGTTCTGTACCGGGGCGGAGAAGGTCTGGGTGCGGCCGCGGCTGTCGGTGCCCATGATCAGGCCGCCCGAGAAGTCGGAGCAGCCCGCGGCGGCGAGGACGAGCGGGACGGTGGTGCACAGCGCTATCAGCGGACGTCGGACGCGCATCGGCTCTCCCGTTCTGGCCGCGTTCCGAGCGCGCCCGGGCCCGCTTCCCTGCTCGGTCCCGGCACGCTCCGACCATGTCTGACCCTGCGGAAGCAGTCAAACAAGGCGCGGCGCCCCGGGCGACCGGGCGGGGCCGTCCGGGCTACTCCGGCGCGTGCTCCGGGCCGCCCCAGTCGGGGCTGCTGTAGTCGGGCGAGCTGAAGCGCGGCGCGGTCGGCCGGGGGTCGTGGGGCGAGGAGAAGGTCGGCCGGGAGTAACCGAGGCGGGGTATCCGCGAGGCGGCCGGCGGCACCGGGACGTCCGGACCGGGGGCCGCCCGCCGGGTGAGAGCCTCGTCCAGGACCTCGTCCAGGAACGGCAGCATCCCCGAGCTGAGCAGGGTCTCGCGCCAGTGCAGCCGCGCCCGGCCGACCTCGGGCGGCAAGGAGTCGGGTGCGTCGTGGATCGCGCCCGACCCGTCGCGCACCGCGGTGAGCAGCAGTCCTACCACCCCGAGCACGACCGCCGCCGCGGTGATCACGGCGAAGAACCAGCCCGCGGTACGCAGCGGCCCGGCGATGGCGGGCTCGGGGGAGACGGCCGCCAGGGCGTAACCGATGATCAGGAAGATGACCGCCGCCGCGCCGGCGAGCAGCGGGGTGAGGACCGCCAGCACGGGCGCGAGCCCCGCGCCTGATCCCGCCCGGTCCGCGACACCCATGGCCGCGTAGCCGAAGTGCCGGTTGGCCCGGTTGCGCGCCGCGTCCTGAGCGGCCTCCCGCGACTCGATACGGATCGCGCAGTACGCCTCGTACTCCTTCGCCGCGGCCTGGTTGATCGCGTCGACGGAGGCCAGCGCCAGGGTACGCAACTGCTCGGCGTTCAGCGGCGGGTCGGCCCGCGCGGCCGCGCCGGGAGCCGGCCCGGAACCGCCGTCCATGGCGTCGTCCAGGACGGTACGCAAGGCGTCGTCGAGGGCGTGCTCGAAATCCGGGCGGTCCTCGTTGAGTAGGTGTGGAGCGCTGGTCATGTGCGTCCCCCGATGCTCCGACTCTCCGCGCGCGGCCGGTGTTCCACGTGGAACCGGCTCGGCTGACCGGATGGCCGGAGAGCGGTGGGCCTACGGATACAGCCGATGGTAGGGCGGTGCGGGGGGCCGTGGCAGGGTGGAACCAGGAAATGTGGCGCGGCGCAGGTTGCCGTTCCTAGCCCACCAGGGGGAGTTGGGCCACGAGCAGCCGTCCGTCCATGGTCACGCCGCCGTCCATCGCGACGGCCAGATTGTCCGCGTAGATCATCGGCCCCCGTACGGTGTGGTTCTGCTCGGCACCGTCGGCCGCCACGTACTCGCCGCCGACCTGGCCGAGCAGATACGGGATCGGGCTGTGGCCGTGCACCACCTGGCTGCCCCCGAAGGCGCCGAGGAGTTCGCGGGCGGCGTCCGGTCCCTCGTCGCCTCGGAAGGCGAAGCGCTTGGTGAACTTGCGGAACAGGTCCCAGCATTCGTCCGCGTCGCCCCGTTGCAGCACCCCGGTGATGGCGTCGTTCATCTCCTCGATGCTGCTGCCGTAGTCCAGATACGCGGTGGTGTCCGAGTGCAGCAGCAGGTGGTCGTCGGTGAGGTGGGCGGCGTCCAGCCGGGAGATCCAGGTCAGGTGCCGGTCCTCCAGCCGCTCCATGTCGGAGGGCTGACCGCCGTTGAGCCGCCAGGCGGCCAGGAAGGAGGCGGTGCCGCCGACGGAATTGACCGGCGTGTCGCCGAACCGGTGGGCGCCGAGGAGCAGCAGCTCGTGATTGCCCATCAGCGCCCGGCAGTAGCCGCCGGCGGCGGCGGCCTCCGCGGAGAGCTGCATGACGAGCTCGATGACGCCGATGCCGTCGGGGCCGCGATCGGTGAAGTCGCCGAGGAACCACAGTCGGGCGCTGCCCGCCGACCAGTGGCCCTCCTTGTCGACCAGACCGGTCTCGTACAGCGCGTCCAGCAACTCGGTGAGATAGCCGTGCACATCACCGACCACGTAGAGCGGTCCCGGGCGGTCGCCGTTCTCAGCCGCGACGCTGATCACCGGCAAGTCACGCTCGGTCGGCGTGTATTCCGGCGGCAGCGGCTCGTCCGGCCGCGTCGGATCGAAGCCCGCTGCCTGCGGCGGGTGTCCGCCGGGCGCGGCATCGTAGCCGGGTTCGTACCGGGATCCGGGGTCGTACCCCTGACCTGCCCCCTGAGTCATCGACCCCTCCACGATCGCGCCGCCATCCGCCCATCATAGGAATGACGGTGGCGCGTTGTGACATACCCAGGCACCAGGTTTTCAGAAGGTTCAGACAAACCATCCCTTAGTCCCCGTGTGCCGTCGGGCAATCCGTCCGTCGGTTCGGTTCAGCCGTCGCGGCGGGCGGGCGCCCGCGGCGGGCTGACGGTGGTGCGGTGGGCGCGTCGCTGCGACGAGGCCCGGACGATGAGTTCGGTGGGCATCACCTGCTGCACGGGGTGGGCGGGTCCGATGCCCTCGATGGCGTCGATCAGCAACTGGACCACGGCCGTGCCGATGCGGCGCGGTTGCAGCGAAAGGGTGGTGATCGGGGGGTCGGTGCCGGCGTACCCGCCGCTCTCGCTGCAACAGACCAGCAGCAGGTCGTCGGGGACCCGCAACCCGTAGCGGCGGGCGGCGGCGAGCAGATCGGTGCCGTTGGGGTCGAAGAGGCCGTACACGGCGTCCGGCCGGTCCGGACGGGCGAGTAAGCGGTCCGCGGCCACGCCCCCCGCGCAGGGATCGTGGGCGGGATACGCCTCGTAGACGGGTTCCTGGCCGACGCGTTCGCACCATTCCAGATACGCGGTGGTGGACAGCCGGGTGTAGGTGTCGGTGCTGGTGCCGGTGAGCAGCCCGATCCGGCGGGCGCCGGCCGCGGCGAGGTGGTCGAGGATGCCGAGCACGGCCTCCTCGTGGTCGTTGTCGACCCAGGCGTGCACCGGCAGGCTGCCGGCCGGGCGGCCGTCGCTGACCACCGGCACGCCCTGCCGGACGAGTTCGGAGACCACCGGGTCCTGGTCGGAGGGGTCGATCACCACGGTGCCGTCCAGTGCCACATTCCCCCACACGTCGTGCCGGGAGGACGCGGGCAGGATGACCAGCGCGTAGCCGCGGGCGAGCGCGGCCGAGGTGGCGGCCCTGGCCATCTCCGCGAAGTACGCGAATTCGGTGAAGGTGAACGGTTCTTCGCCGTATGTCGTCACGGTGAGGCCGATCAGCCCCGACTTGCCGGTGCGCAGTGTGCGCGCCGCGGCGGACGGCCGGTATCCGAGCCGGTCCGCGACCTCGCGGACATGGCGACGGGTGGCATCGGGCAGTCGGCCCTTGCCGTTGAGCGCGTCGGAGACCGTCGTGATCGAGACTCCGGCGGCAGCGGCGACGTCCCTGATCCCCGCCCGCTCCAGCCGGCGTCCGACGGGCCGGCTCGCCTGATGTTTCCCTGCTCCAGTCATGGCGTGCCGATAGTAGGGGGGTGCTGGTCCATCCAGCCTCCGGCAGCGTGACCCCTCAGAAGAACGGTTTCTGCAAGATCGAAACCGGTATGCAAGGTGGAATATGCGGTTGGCAGGCACATCTCCCGGACAATACGGTCCCGCGCACGGCGATCACCCGGCCATTGGTCACTAGTGGGGGCTTCCGGCAACTCACTCCTACGGGGGACGCGCGCCACCGCGCACGCCACCCGTGCACACCGGAAGCCCGGGTGGCCGCGCCGCTCTCCGGCCGAGGTCCGGCCGCCGATCAGGCCGAGGTCCGGCCGCAGATCAGGCTGCGCGCCCGGCGGCGCCTCCGGCGCGGATTTCCCGCCCACGCAGGTGGCGCACGCACACTCCCCAGCGGCTCCCGCCGCTCGTAGGGTGTGGCCATGACCACACCGAAGCTGCGTCTGGAACTGGACGGCATCCCTACCTACCTGCCCGGGCGACCCCCGGTGGCGGGGGACGATGTGCCGGCTTTCAAGCTCTCCTCGAACGAGAACCCGTATCCCCCGCTGCCCGGTGTTCTGGAGGCGGTCGCCGCGGCCGCGGCCACCTTCAACCGCTACCCGGACCACGGCTGTTCCGAGCTCACCGCCGAACTGGCCAAGCGCTTCGACGTGCCGGCCGGTCATGTCGCGACCGGTACCGGCTCGGTGGGTGTGGCCCAGCAACTGCTCCAGGTGACCTCCGGGCCCGGCGATGAAGTGATGTACGCCTGGCGGTCCTTCGAGGCGTATCCCATCGTGACGCAGATCAGCGGCGCCCGTTCGGTGCGGGTGCCGCTGGACGCCGATGAGGCGCACGACCTGGACGCGATGGCGGACGCGATCACCGAGCGGACCCGGCTGATCTTCGTCTGCAACCCCAACAACCCGACCGGCACGGTGGTCCGCCGGGCGGCGCTCGAGCGTTTCCTCGACCGGGTGCCGGCTGACACGCTGGTCGTACTGGACGAGGCGTACCGGGAGTTCAACACCGACCCGGATGTTCCGGACGGCATCGACCTCTACCGGGACCGTCCCAACGTGGCCGTGCTGCGCACCTTCTCCAAGGCGTACGGGCTGGCCGGTCTGCGGGTCGGTTTCGCGGTCGCGCACGAGCCGGTGGCGGCGGCGCTGCGCAAGACGGCGGTGCCCTTCGGGGTGAGCCAGGTCGCGCAGGACGCGGCGGTGGCCAGCCTGCGGGCCGAGCCGGCCCTGCTGGAGCGGGTGGCGAGTCTGGTCACCGAGCGCGCCCGGGTGGTGCGGGCGCTGACCGGGCAGGGCTGGACGGTGCCCGAGACGCAGGCGAACTTCGTCTGGCTGCGGCTGGGGGACCGGACGCTGGACTTCGCGGCGGCCTGCGAGCGGGCCGGTGCCTCCGTCCGGCCCTTCGCGGGTGACGGGGCGCGGATCACCGTGGCCGAGCCCGAGGCGAACGATCTGCTGCTGCGGGCGGCGGAGGAGTTCCGCAAGGAGCTCTGACCGGGACAGGGATCGGGACCGGGCCGGCGCCAGGGCCGAGGTCCCCCCGCCCGCCGTCCGCCGCTGAGCGCCCTCGACCCCCACCGCACCCCTTGTGAGCTGCGCTTTCGCCCTCTGACCACCCCCCGGTGGCAGGGGGCGAACTGCTGTGCGTGATACTGCTTGTGAATGAGTTCACGTTCACAAGCGGGGGTCGAAACGTCGTAAAGGAGACGTGTCGTGCAACAGCTCGCCCTGGGCACACTGGACGTCGCCAGGTGGCAGTTCGGTGTGACCACCGTCTACCACTTCCTCTTCATACCGCTGACGATCTCGCTGTCCGCGCTCACCGCGGGCCTGGAGACCGCCTGGGTGCGCACCGGCAAGGACACCTACCTCAGAGCCACCAAGTTCTGGGGCAAGCTCTTCCTGATCAACATAGCCATGGGCGTGGTGACGGGTATCGTCCAGGAGTTCCAGTTCGGCATGAACTGGTCGGACTACTCGCGCTTCGTCGGCGACATCTTCGGCGCTCCGCTCGCTTTCGAGGCGCTGATCGCCTTCTTCTTCGAATCGACCTTCGTCGGTCTGTGGATCTTCGGCTGGGACAAGCTGCCCAAGCGGATCCACGCCGCCTGTATCTGGATGGTCTCGATCGGGACCATCCTGTCCGCGTACTTCATCCTCGCCGCCAACTCCTGGATGCAGCACCCGGTCGGCTACCGCTACAACCCCACCACCAAGCGTGCCGAGCTCACCGACTTCTGGGCCGTGCTCACCCAGAACACGGCGCTCGCCCAGTTCTTCCACACCATGTCCGCGTCGTTCCTCACCGGCGCCGCGTTCATGATCGGCATCGCCGCCTACCACCTGGCCCGCAAGCAGCACATCTCGGTGATGCGCTCCTCGCTGCGGCTGGCGCTGGTGGGCGCGGTCGTGGCCGGCGCCCTCACCGCGATCAGCGGTGACACGCTCGGCAAGGTCATGTTCAAGCAGCAGCCGATGAAGATGGCCGCCGCCGAGGCGCTGTGGGACGGCCAGAAGGGCGCCCCCTTCTCGATCTTCGCGGTCGGCGACGTGGACAAGGGCCACAACGAGGTCGCGATCGACATCCCCGATCTGCTCTCCTTCCTCGCTGACGACACCTTCACCAGCTATGTGCCGGGCATCAACGACGTGAACAGGGCCGAGCAGGCGAAGTACGGCCCCGGCGACTACCGCCCCAACATCCCGGTCGCCTACTGGGGCTTCCGCTGGATGATCGGCTTCGGCGTGGTCTCCATCGGGGTCGGCGCCGCCGGGCTGTGGCTCACCCGGCGCCGATTCTGGGTCGCCCCGGAGCACCGTACGGACGACGAAGAGGTGCCGCGGCTGATGCTCACCCGGGAGATCCGGATCGGCGAGCGGCTCGGCCGGTGGTACTGGCGGATCGCCCTGTGGACCATGGTGTTCCCGCTGCTCGCCAACTCCTGGGGCTGGATCTTCACCGAGACCGGCCGCCAGCCATGGGTCGTCTACGGGGTGCTGCGCACCAAGGACGCGGTCTCCCCCACCGTCTCCACCGGCGACGTCATCACCTCGCTGACCGTCTTCACCCTGCTCTACGGCGTGCTCGCGGTCGTCGAGGTGCGGCTGCTGGCGAAGTACGCCAAGGCCGGGCCGCCCGAACTCACCGACGACGACCGCCGTCCGCCCATCAGGATCGGTGGTCCGCGCGACGGCGAGGACGCCGGCACCGACCGGCCGATGGCCTTCTCCTACTAGGCCGCGAGGAGCGCGAGATGCATCTGCACGATGTCTGGTTCGTTCTGATCGCCGTCCTGTGGACGGGCTACTTCTTCCTGGAAGGGTTCGACTTCGGGATCGGCGTCCTGACCAAACTGCTGGCCCGCGACCGCGCCGAGCGGCGCGTGCTGATCAACACCATCGGCCCGGTCTGGGACGGCAACGAGGTGTGGCTGCTCACGGCGGGCGGCGCGACCTTCGCCGCTTTCCCCGACTGGTATGCCACCCTCTTCTCCGGCTTCTATCTGCCGCTGCTGATCATCCTGGTCTGCCTGATTGTGCGCGGGGTGGCCTTCGAATACCGTGCCAAGCGGCCGGACGAACGCTGGCAGCGCAACTGGGAGCACGCGATCTTCTGGACCTCGCTGCTCCCAGCGGTGCTGTGGGGCGTGGCGTTCGCCAACATCGCCCGAGGCGTGAAGATCGACGCCAACAAGGACTACGTCGGCGGGTTCTTCGACCTGCTGAACGGCTACGCCCTGCTCGGCGGGGCGGTCACGCTCGCCCTGTTCACCTTCCACGGCGCGGTCTTCGCCTCGCTGAAGACACTCGGGCCGATCCGGGAGCGGGCCCGTGCCACCGCCACCCGGGTGGGGGCGGTCGCGGCCGTGCTCGCGGTGGTCTTCCTGATCTGGACCCAGGCCCACACCGGCAACGGGCGCAGTCTGGTGGCACTGATCGTCGCCGTCGTCGCGCTGGTGGCGGCGCTGGGAGCGAATCTGGCCGGGCGTGAGGGATGGTCGTTCGCCTGCTCCGGAGTGACGATCGCGGCCACCGTGGCGGTGCTCTTCCTCGCCCTCTTCCCCGATGTCATGCCGTCGTCCCTGAACCCCGCCTGGAGTCTCACCGTCGGCAACGCGTCCGCGACTCCGTACACGTTGCGGATCATGACCTGGTGCGCGGGCGTCGCCACTCCGCTGGTGCTGCTCTACCAGGGTTGGACGTACTGGGTGTTCCGCAAGCGGATCGGTACCCAGCACCTCGCGGAAGCCGCGCACTGATGTCCCGGATCGTCCCGATGTTCCACGTGGAACAGTCCGCACGCACGGCACGCACGACTCACCCGGGATCCGCCGGAGCGACCGGACTTGGCGGATTCACCGGAGTCGCCGGAATCGCCGAAAGGGGATGTTCCACGTGAAACCTGTCGATCCTCGGCTGCTGAGGTACGCCCGGGGCACGCGCTTCTTCCTCGTCGCGTCGGTGGTATTGGGGCTGTTCGGGGCCGGGCTGATCGTGGCCCAGGCGGTGCTCATCGCCGATGTGGTGGTGGGCGGCTTTCAGCGGGGTCACGGCACCGGTGCGCTTGGCGGCGATCTGCTGGGGCTCGCGGGCGTGGCGGTGGGGCGGGCGCTGGTCGCCTGGCTCACGGAACTGTGCGCCTACCGGGCCGGCGCGGCGGTGAAGTCGCAGCTCCGGCTACGGCTGCTGGCACACGCCACGGCGCTCGGCCCGGCCTGGCTCACCGGGCGCCGCAGCGGTGAACTCACCACGCTGGCCACCCGCGGTGTGGACGCGCTCGATGACTACTTCGCCCGTTACCTGCCGCAACTGGGTCTCGCGGTGGTGGTCCCGGTGGTGGTGCTGGCCAGGATCGGCGCCGCGGACTGGGTGTCCGCGCTGATCATCGTGGTCACCCTGCCGCTGATACCGCTCTTCATGGTGCTGGTCGGCTGGGCCACCCGGGAGCGGATGGACCGTCAGTGGCGGCTGCTCGGCCGGCTCTCCGGGCACTTCCTTGATGTCGTCGCCGGGCTGCCCACCCTCAAGGTGTTCGGGCGGGCGAAGGCGCAGACGGAGAAGATCCGGGAGATCACCGGGGACTATCGGCGGGCCACGCTGCGCACCCTGCGGATCGCCTTCCTCTCCTCCTTCGTGCTGGAACTCCTGGCGACGATCTCGGTGGCCCTGGTCGCGGTCGGCATCGGCATGCGGCTGGTCCACGGCGACCTGGATCTGCGGACCGGGCTGATGGTGCTGGTCCTGGCGCCCGAGGCGTATCTGCCGCTGCGGCAGGTGGGGGCGCAGTATCACGCGGCGGCCGAGGGACTGGCCGCCGCCGAGCAGGTCTTCGAGGTGCTGGAGACGGCGCCCCGGTCGCCGGCCGGAAGCGTGCCCGCGCCGGATCTGCGGACGGCCACGTTGCGGATCGAGGACCTGGAGGTGTGGCGCGACGGGCTGCTCGGCGCCACCACCTTCACGCTGGCGCCCGGCGAGACGCTCGCCGTCACCGGGCCCAGCGGCATCGGCAAATCCACCCTGATCAGCGCGCTGCTGGGCTTCGCGGCTCCTTCTGCCGGAAGGGTGCTGGTCGACGGGACGGATCTCGCCGAACTGGACCCGGCCTCCTGGCACCGGCAGATCGCCTGGGTGCCGCAGCGTCCGCATCTCTTCGCCGGGACCGTCGCCGACAACGTACGGCTGGCCCGGCCGGAGGCGACCGCGGCCGAGGTGCGGGCCGCGCTCACCGCGGCCGGCGCGGCTTCCTTCGCCGGTCCCGACGACCTGATCGGGGAGGACGGCGCGGGCCTGTCCGCCGGGCAGCGCCAGCGCCTCGCCCTGGCCCGCGCGTTCCTCGCCGACCGGCCCCTCCTGCTGCTCGACGAACCGACGGCGAACCTCGACGGTGAGACGGAGGCGGAGGTCGTCGCGGCGCTGCGGACCCTGGCCGCGACCCGGACGGTCGTATTGACCGCCCACCGGCCGGCGCTTCTGGAGCTGGCCGACCGGGTATTGCCGCTGTCCCCCGCGCCCTTGGCGGGGCTCCGTCCGGTCGACGGGTCGCCAGTAGAGGGGCCCTCGGCGGCGGAGCCGCGGGTCGGCAGCGCGCCCGGCGGGCTCGACGAGACGCCGGTCGCGGGGGAGCAGCGGCCGGCGGTGGGAGCGGACGTGGGCGGCCGTTTTCGGGACACCGGCCCGCGGCGTGGGCGCCGCGGTGTCACCGGGCTGATCAGGGGCGCCGGCTTCTGGCGGCGGTTCAGCGGCGCGGTGGCCCTCGGGGTGCTGGCCCTCGGGTGCGCGGTGGGACTGATGGGCACCTCCGGCTGGCTGATCAGCCGGGCCTCCCAGCAGCCCCCGGTGCTCTATCTGATGGTGGCGGTGACGGCCACCCGCACCTTCGGCATCGGGCGGGCCGTCTTCCGCTACGGGGAGCGGCTGGTCGGACACGACGCGGTGTTCCGGGCGCTGGCCGAGATACGGGCAGGCGTCTTCTCCCGGCTGGAACGGCTGGCTCCGGCCGGGCTGCGCAAGGTCCACCGAGGAGATCTGCTCTCTCGGCTGGTCGCCGACGTGGACAGCGTGCAGGACCACTTCCTGCGCTGGCTGCTGCCCGCACTCGCCGGCGGGGTGACCGCCGTGGCGGCGGCCGCGTTCACCGGGTGGCTGCTGCCCACCGCGGGGGTCATCCTCGGCGCCGGGCTGCTGGCGGCCGGGGTGCTGGTGCCCGCGCTGGCCGTGGCGGTGGCCCGCCGCACCGAGAGCCGGGTCGCTCCCGCCCGGGGCGAGCTCTCCGCCCGGGTGCTCGGCCTCTTCACCGGCACGGCCGAACTCACCGTGGCCGGGGCGCTGTCGGAGCGTCGCGGCGAGGCGGCCCGCGCCGACCGTACGCTCAGGGCGATCGCGGCCCGGTCGGCCGCCGCCACCGCGCTCGGCGCCGGACTGACCGCGCTGATCAGCGGTCTCACCGTGGCGGCCGGTGCCTGGGCGGGGGTCAGGGCGGTGGCCGGGCACGAACTGTCCGGCGTCCTGCTCGCCGTCCTCGTGCTGCTCCCGCTGGCCGCTTTCGAGGCGGTCACCGGAATGCCGCTCGCCGCACTGCAACGACAGCGCGGCAGGCAGGCCGCCGACCGGGTACGGGAGGTGCTGGACGCGCCCGTGCCGGTCACCGAGCCGGACGTCCCGCGGGAGCCGCCGGCGACACCGTATCCGCTGGTCGTCAGGGGACTGACGGCCCGCTATCCCGGGCAGGCCGAACCCGCCCTCGCGGACGTCGATCTGACCCTGACCGCAGGGCGCCGGGTCGCCGTCGTCGGCCCGTCCGGCGCGGGCAAGACCACCCTGGCGCAGGTGCTGCTCCGCTTCCTGGACGTGCAGAAGGGCACGTACACGCTCGCCGGGCAGGACGCCGCCTCGCTCGACGGCGACGACGTACGCCGCCTGGTGGGTCTGTGCGCGCAGGACGCGCACGTCTTCGACAGCACGGTGCGGGAGAATCTGCGGCTGGCCCGGCCGGAAGCGGACGACGACGACCTGCGGGAGGCACTCGCGGCCGCCCGGCTCGACATCGACCTGGACACGGCGGTGGGCGAGCACGGCGCCCGGCTGTCCGGCGGGATGCGGCAGCGGCTCGCCCTGGCCCGCGCGCTGCTGGCCCGCTTCCCGGTGCTGATCCTGGACGAACCCGCCGAGCACCTGGACCTGCCGACCGCCGATGCCCTGACCGCCGACCTGCTGGCCGCCACCCGCGGCCGTACCACGCTGATCGTCACGCACCGCCTCGCCGGGCTGGCCGACGACGCGGTGGACGAGATCGTGGTGCTTGCGGCGGGGCGGGTGGTCCAGCAGGGCACGTACGAGGAACTGGCGGCGGCGCAGGGGCCGTTCCGGCGCACGCTGGAGCGGGAGCGGGCGGCGGATCTGCGGGTGGCGGCGCCGGGCGGGCGGGGCGGTGTCGGGGTGGCGGCCTGAGGGAGAGCCCTGGGGGGCGGAGGCTGAGCCCTCGCGGGCGGAGGGGTCGGCGGTCAGCCGCGGCGGGCGGCGGATCAGCCCTGGCGGGCGAAGGGGTCAGCGGTCAGCCCTGGCGGGCGGCCACGATCCGCTCGATGACCTGGGCCACACCGTCGTCCTGGTTGGCGGCGGTGTGGCGGGTGGTGGCGGCGAGCACCCGCGGGTGCGCGTTGGCGACCGCGTACGACGTACCGGCCCAGTCCAGCATGGCCAGGTCGTTCGGCATGTCCCCGAACGCCACCACCTCGGAGGCGGTCACCCCGCGCTCGGCGCAGCACTTGGCCAGTGTGGTGGCCTTGCTGACGCCGGCCCCGCTGATCTCAAGCAGCGCGGACTCGCTGGAACGGGTGATCTCGCCGTGCCGGCCGGCCACCGCGAGCGCGGTGGCGAGGAATTCGTCCGGGTCGAGCGAGGGGTGCTTGGCCAGCAGCTTCAGCAGTGGTTGTGACCTGTCCTCGGTGAGCAGCCGCTCGACGGGGAGCGTCTCGTCGGACAGCGTCGGCCCGGGCAGCGGGACCTCGGCGCCGGGATGATCGCCGAGCAGGTATTCCGTCTCCCGCCGGAACCCCCAGGTGCGCTCGACCGCGAAGACCGTGCCGGGCACCTCCGCCCGCAGCGCCAGGGCCACCGCGAGGGCGTCGTCCTCGGGCAGCGGGAACGCCTCGATCAGCCGGCCCGCCCGCAGGTCGTACACGGCGGCCCCGTTGGCGAGGATGGCGATCCCGTGCCCCGCCAGGTGCTGGGCGACCACCCCCATCCACCGCACCGGCCGCCCGGTGACGAAGAAGACCTCGATCCCGGCGGCCTCGGCGGCCGCCAGCGCCGCCACCGTCCGCGGCGACACCGTCTTGTCGTCCCGCAACAGCGTCCCGTCGAGGTCGGTGGCGATCAGCCGGGGCAGGGGATCGGCGAAGGTCTTCTCGATGTTCTCGCTGGCAGAGGTCACGACGCCCATCCTCCCCTACCCCACCGATGCACCATGCAACGGTGCGGATGCCGCACGAACCGAGCCGGAAAGCGGGCACATCACGGGGCCGAGGAGCATCGCGACATCCCCGTTTCCGTGCGTGGTCACGATCAGCAGATCGGCTCGGCACCCTGGTGGCCTCGGTCAAGCCGCGTTCATGCATCATGGGCTGAGCTGCGGGAATGGTGATCAGATGCCGATGAGCCGGACCTGGTGGCCGCACAGGCGGGTCATGTCGTCGATGTCCGACGTGAGAAGGGCGACCGGACCGGGTTGGCGGAGGGCGGCTTCTGCGACGGTCGCATCGATGGCGTACTTGTGGCCGTGCAGCCCGGCTGCTTTGAGCAGGGTCGCGGCAGCGTTGGCCGTCTGCTCGGTGACCGGTTCCACTTTGACTCTGGACAGGGTCCACTGCAGGCGGGGCAGGTTCACGCGTGTGTGGCTGGCCTCCACGATGGTGTTCGCGCTGATGACCAGATCGGCGCCCATCTCGTGGAACACCTTGAACAGGGCGAGGACTTTGCGATCCTGCGCGATCCAGGCGGACAGGCCCTCGCTGTCCAGAACGACTGTCTCGACGTGCTGGCTCACGCGGCGCTCGCGCCGCCAGCGGTCTCCGTCGGGCCGGAGATCCGTGTCCGGGCCTCCGCCAGTTCTTCTTCGGTGAAGACTCCGTGGTCTTCTTCGTGGCTGCGCAGATCCGCGCCGAGCAGCTGGTGCCGGATCTGTCGGGCCACTGCTTCCGCGACATAGCCGGAGACGTTGTCCGTGATTCTCTTCAGCTCCGCCACCTGCTCGGTAGGAAGCGTCACCGTGATGCGAGTGGTGTCAGCCATAAGGCCATCATACCGTGGTATGCACGCGGTCGGCTCCGCTGATCGGGCTTGCCCCCCTTGTCCTGGAGTGATCACCATGCCCTTCCGGTTCTCCTTCACCGGGCCTTCGCCGGCCGCCGTCGAACGCGCACGAGCGGTACCGGTGGAGCCCCTCGAAGACCCTGAGGACTACTGGTACCTGGCTGTACGGGCATGCGGTGTCCTGGCTGACACGGACGCGCTTTTCCGCATCGGGGGTTTCGGCACGGAGGACTGGTCGTTCGACCTGGGCTACGACATGTCGGCCTTCGTGGAGGGGCTGCCCCACCTGATCGAGGCTCTGCGTGCGGGAAGCGAGGCGGAGATCGACCTCTACCCGCAGGGCGTGGAGCGAACGTTGAGGTTCAGCCCGGTGGGCGATCAGGTGCGCATCACGTGCGTCTCACGCACCTCCTGGGTGCCGAGGCCGGGCATCGAGGTGTGTGGCCTCGACGAGCTACTGGGCATGTGCGCGCGGCTGGCTCAGGATTTCAGCGAAGCCCTCTCCGCCGTGGCTCCGGCTATCGCCCAGTCGGCCGTGCCGACGTTGACGGCGGCGGCGGGGGTGACCGAGCGGATCAGGCGACGCGGAGCAGCTCACTGAGCCGGTCGCCGATCACGGACACCCCGGGGCGCGGATCGTTCTCGTAGTACCAGGGCTTGCGTCGGCGCAGCAGTGCGTCACCGTGCTCGCTCCAGATGAAGCCGGGCTTCCTCAGTAGTCTCCGGAAAACCGCGTCGACGGTCTCCGGGTGTGCGGCGGCCAGCCGACGGATCGGCAGTGGTGCGATCGACTCCTCGCGCAGGTACGCGCGGAGCAGGTCCTGGTGCCGTTTGCGCCCCGCGAGGGCCGGCTTCGCGAAGAGGTCCAGCAGCGTCCCGTAGTCGGCGTAGAAATTGAGCCCGTCGACCTCGTCGTAGATGACGCCGACGGTGTCCGAGTCAGCGAGCTCCGGCGGCAGCTCGAAGACGGGCGGGTCCGGACTACGGCGCCGCTTGCCTTGGGGAGGGTTGGGCTGTCCCGTGACGATGGCCGCCTGCCGGTGGCGGTAGTAGGCATTGACGAGGTCCTCGGCTTCGGCAGGCGGAAGGATCAGTTCGTCGCTGCCGCAGAACTCGGCGAAGGCGGCCCGGTCCTCCCGCATCCGCTGTCAGCCCTGCTCGATCTTCGCGGGGTTGCGGAAGACCAGGTGGGGTCGGCTGGTGGCCAGTTCGAGTGCCGCACCGGCGATCTCCGGCGCGCTGGACCGAGGGTAGGCGGACATCACACCGGAGACGAGCCACGTGCCGGGTACCGCCGCCAGGGCGACCAGTCGGGCGCCGAGGAAATGTCCCTTCGTCACCGCGCGGAAGGCCCACCGCCCCGCGTTGGTGTACGTCCGGTACTCCAAGTCGTCCAGCAGGTTGAGCAGGAGCAAGGAGTCGCCGTCCTTGTCGCGCACCTCGAAGAGCCCCTCTACCGGGTCGCGCCACGCCAGGACCGTCTCCCGGTCGGCATCGGCCAGGCCCGTTCGCCGGTCGACGAAGCGGTCGGCGACCGTCTTGCCGTCCGGCAGGCGGTACCGCAGCAGGAAGTGGTCGATGACGCTGATCGCGGTGGCTTCGTCGACCATGCCGTCAGGGCCGCCGGCCTCCGACAGGAGGGGCGTGAGAAATCGTTCGAAGGCGCGGCTCTCCCCGAACGCGACGAGCTCCTCCTTCAGTTCGGCGCTGCGACGCAGGGCGTGTGCGAGATCTGGGACGGTGTTCATGTCGTGCTCCGATTCGCTGCGGCTTTCGTCCTGGCCCACTTCCTCAGCAGCCGGACCAGCGCCGGTACGCCTCGACCCAATGCGCTCCTTCCGGAGGCGGTACCGGCAGGGGGAGTTCCAGCAAGCCGACGTCCAGTTGGTGCCCCTCCCGGACGCAACGAGCGACCACACGGAAGTCGTTCGTGAGATCGACCTTGACCACCTTCACCTCGACGCCCAGGACGGTCGTGGAGAACGGGACCGCCAGGTGGTCGTCGATGACCGCCAGGAAACCGTTGACCGCCTCGATGTCGTCGTACGTGTCAACCGTCGCTTCCTCGATCAGCGCGTCCAGTTCGGCGGTGCTCATTGTGCTCACCTTCGCCACGTTAGCGAGCGGGTGCGGGTTCCGTCGTCCGGTTTCCCGAACGATGGCCGTCCGCTCCGAGTGCCGGGAGTCGGCGCTTGGTTGGGTGCGGGAGCCGAGTTACGGGGGTGCCACGCCGCCTACACCTACGACCACCTGTGGTGGCGGACCTTTCGGGACGGGTCGGGCCGTGGTTCGGAGCCGGTGACAGCGGCGGGACGAGTCAGCTGAGCTGGGCCGGAGTCTCGGTGGCGATCCGCTCGAAGACATCGGGGTCGTGGCCGAAGATCGTGTCGGCGACCGGCCAGTGCAGCACGATCTCGTCGATGCCGGCCTCGGCATGGCGTCCGGCGAAGTCCACGAAGGCGTCGACCGAGGTGAAGGGCTGGGTGTAGTCGGGGGTGAAGCCGGTGAGAAAGATCTTCGGCACGTCCGCGGGGTCGCGGCCCTCGGCGGCCAGGGCCGCGGCGACGCGCTCGACCTGGCCGCGGATGGCGGCGAGGGACTGCTCCGGGGTGCCTTCCTCGAACAGGCTCGGGTCGCCGGTGGTTACCCACGCCTGACCGTACTTCGCGGCGAGCCGCATGCCGCGCGGCCCGGTGGCGGCCACCGCGAACGGCAGCCGGGGGCGCTGCACGCACCCGGGGATGTCGCGCGCCTCGAAGGCCGAGTAGAAACTGCCGCTGAAGCTGCTGTCGCCCTGGGTTAGCAAGCGGTCGAGGAGAGCCACGAACTCGGCGAAGCGGTCGGCGCGCTCCTTCGGCGACCAGGGTTGCTGCCCGAGCACCTCCGCGTCGAACCCGGTCCCGCCCGCCCCGATCCCCAGCGTCAGCCGCCCATCACTGACGTCGTCCAGCGTCATCAGCTCCTTCGCGAACGGCACCGGGTGGCGGAAATTAGGAGAGGTTACGAGGGTTCCCAAGCGCAGGCGTTCCGTGACGCCGGCCGCGGCGGTCAGCGTCGGGATGGCTCCGAACCATGTCCTGTCCCGGAAGGGCACCCGCCACGACAGGTGGTCGTAGGTGTAGGCGGCGTGGAACCCCAACGCCTCGGCCCGCTTCCACACCTCCCGGCCCTGCTCCTTCCAGCGATAGATCGGCAGGATCACAGTGCTCAGACGCAGGCTCATGCGGCCGAGCCTACGGGGCTGTATATCCAGGTGACCGCACGGTCCTGCCGTCCGCACCCGTGGCGTCCATCCGCCGGATCGCGGTCCGCGCCGGGCTGCCTGCCGCCACCGCGCTCGGCGACCGCTTCCCCAGCGTCCGGTTCGTGACCAGAGTGGTCTCGCCCAACTTCAGGCACCCGGTGACCTTGGCGAAAGATCTGATGACGCTGGACGACGTGAGCGGTGGGCGGATCACGCTTGGGATCGCGTTCGTGGACTTCGCGGGCAGGCACCAGGAGGCCGGCATCACCGAGATCGTCATCCACTGGCCGATCCCGGACTCCTACTTCGCGGTCGACCACGGCGTCTTCGAGCGGATCGCGACCGAGGCACCGGCCCAGCTCGGCTAGCCTGCTCGGTCAGCCGGGTCAGCCGGGTCAGCCGGGTCAGCCGGGTCAGCCGGGTCAGCCGGGTCAGGACGCCGGGACACCCGCTGGTCAGGTCGCGGCCGGTGCGCTGAGGGCCAGCAGGTCGCGCATCGACCGCGCGGCGCGGACGGCCGCGTCGGCGCAGCAGTTGTTGAAGAGCACGTGGACCTCGGCCGCCTGCTCGGCCAGCGCCCGGACGCGGGGCACCCACTCGGCGAGTTCGTCGGGTGTGTAGGAGTGGCGGAACCTCTCCTCCTTGGTGCCCGTGCCCCAGGCGCTGTTGCGACCGTGAAAGCGCACCACCGCGAGGCTGGGGGTGGTGACGCGCGCGACCGGCGGTACGGAGGTGGGCAGCGTCTGCGTCATGTCGACCGCCACCGCGGCCAGGTCCAGCTCGGTCAGCAGCGCGGTCGTCGCGGCGATGTGCTCTTCGCGCCACCAGGCCGGGTGCCGGAACTCGACGGCCATCGGCCACCCCGCCGCGCGCTCACGGCACTGGCGCAGGAACGCCGCCGCCGGGCGCCCCGGTGCGAGCCCCGGCGGGAACTGGAACAGCAGGGTGCCCAGGCGGTCGGCTCGGCGCAGGGGGTCGAGGGCCCCGCTGAACCGCTGCCACACCTCGTCGAGCAGTCCGGGATCGGTGCCGGCCAGGCCGGGCCGCCGGGCGAGGGCCGGGCGCAGCTCCGCCGGCATCGCGCTCGGCCGCGTCGGATGCCCGGTCAGCAGCGAGAACACCTTGACGTCGAAACGGAAGCCGGCGGGGGTGCGTTCGGCCCACAGCAGGCTGTTGCGGGTGCTCGGCAGGCCGTAGTAGGTGGCATCCACTTCCACCACCGGGAACTGCGAGGCGTAATACCGCAGTCTGGTCTCCGCCTCGCGCTGACCCGCCGGATACCACCCGCTGTACACCAGCGCCTTGTCCGTCCACGAGCACGTGCCGACCCTGATCTCTCCCATCCCGCCCGTCTGCCCCGAGCCGAGGACGCCAACGCGAGTTCCCTGGCTGCCGTCGGGTCATCGGCCGGTGTTCCCGCTGTGGACCGGCCGGGCGAGCGTGCTCGGGTGACCCGGGGACGCGCCCCATGGCCGTACGCGGGTACCCGGCGCGCACCGGAGCCGGCGCCCGTGGAGACGCAGTCCGCCGTTCGATCGCCGGCCCGGCCCGGGACGTGTGAACGAGCCCTGGCCGAGGGGCTGTGCGGTCGCGCCATGGCGGATCAGCGCGAGGGCGCACGCGCGGGGGGCGGCGCTGGGGAGAATGCGCACATGGATGCGAAGCGGGCGGGGAGTCGGCGGGACGCGGTCGCCAATCGCACGGCGCTGCTCGACGCGGCGGCCGTCGTCCTGTTACGCGAGGGGCCCCGGGTCTCGCTCGATGTGGTCGCCCGGGAGGCCCGGGTCGGGATAGCCACCCTGTACCGCAACTTCGCCAACCGCGACGAACTCTTCGGTGCGGTGGCGCGGCGGGCCTACGAGACGGTCGCCGCGCTGGCCGATGAGGCCGCGAGCAGTGAGCGGGCTCCGCTGGAGGCCGTCGCGACCTTCTTCTCCCGGGTGGTCGAAGCGGAACCCTTCTCGGCCCTGCCGCTGATCGGAGCGTCCGCCGAGGGGGAGTACGAGCCGATAGGGGAGCGGATCAGCGACGCGCTCGACGCCGTGCTGCGGCGGGGGATGGAGGACGGCAGCATACGCGCGGACGCCAGCTCCGATGATCTCGTGGTGGCCGGTGCGATGCTCGCCCGGGCCCAACTGCCCGCGGCCGACTGGGGTCCGGCCGCCGGCCGGCTGATCGGCATCATCGTGGACGGCCTGCGCGAACGCCCCGACGTCCGCCCGCTGCCGCCGCCCCCGGGGGACACCTACACCGACCCGGACGGACCATGAGGCCCCATCGGTCACCGGCCGCCTGACCTTCGCCACAAAACGCCTGTTCACCGCCGTCACCGGCGGTCCGGATCGCCCCGCTTGGTCCGAACGGGTGGCGTTGATGTGAATATCGCCGATCTCGGGGTGCGGCTCCGCGCAATCTGTGGTCGCTTCCGCATGATCGGACTAATCACTTCGCCGCATCACGGGAAAGCGAGAGGTTGTCAGGTCATGGCTGCTGTAGTAGAGATCAGGAAGTTCTGGAGTGCGCTGCTCAGCGCGCTCCTCAGTGTGCTGCTCAAGTGCCTCGCGGGACTGGGCTTCGCGGTTCCCGCCGCCTGCTCGGGCGCGGCTCGGGTCGAGGCGCTGGGCGCCGGCCGTACGAAGGCGACGGAAGGTGCCGCCGCCGGCGTGACCGTGCCGATGCCCAGAGGACGGGCGGTGCCGAGGATTCCGGCGCCGCGCGGCTGCGAGCCGGTGCGCCGGGAGCGGGAACGCACCCTGCCGCCCACGATGAAGCAACGTATCCGCGCCGAGGCGCACGGCTCCTCGCCCAGCGCCCGAAGCGTCCGGGACAGTGATCTGACGGACGAGATCACGTCGGCGCTCGCTCTCGTCGAAGCCGCCGCCAGCTCGTCCCGTGGCAGGTCGGAGGCGCGACCGGCACCGGAACACCGGGCCCTGTCGGGTACGGCGCCGGCCGGTACGGCCCCCGCTCGCACGGCCTCCACCGGGTCGGCTGCCGCTCGTACGGCCTCGACGCGTACAGCCCCCACTCGTACGGCCCCCACGAACACCGCTCCCGCGCGTACCGCCGCGGCACGGGCGGCGACCGGACGGGCCACGACGCGTACCGCCGGTTCGCGTACCGCCCTTTCCCGTAGCGCTGGTTCGCGGCGTGCCCTGGCGCGTACCGCTCCCACCGGCCCCGCCTCGCGGCGCCTCGTCGCAGGTCCGGCGCGCCGCCCTGCCGGAGGCCCCGTCGCAGGTCCGTCGGCGCGTCCGTCGGCCGGTCCGTCCGCGCGCTGGGCCGATCGCCGCGCCGCCGGTCGGTTCACCCGGCCCGGCAGCAACAGGAACGTGCGAACCGCCGCCGCCACGGCAGGGTTTCCGGCCGGCCGCCGTTGATCGCCGCAGTCCCGTCGCGCTCGATCCCGACGCGCTGCTCGACGCGTACGCGTTCATGTCCCAGCGCCACGTCACCGGCACCTGGTAGCGGGTCATCCGGACGACGACGGTGGCGACGGCCAACGACGGCCACCCACGCCCAACCCGGCTCGGCAAGGGACGGCGCCGGTCGAGATGGCGGACACCAGACGGCTCGGCAGGCGGAAACCCAGCACCACAGCGGCGACGGTCACCAGCACCGGGCGGACCTCCGGCCCGACGGCCGGTATCGACCGATCATCCGCTTGACGGGACACCGGACCGTCACATCACCAGTACCGGAAGCATGAAGCCCGCGATCAGGCGGCAGAACGGACGGACCCAGGCGGAAAAGCACCACCGTGGACAGCACCGGCGTGGTCCAGGCCGTACGCGACACCCCGGCCGACCGTGCTGTTGAGCAGGCTCCACACCATCACCAGTACCGGCAGTAGCCACAGCGCCGCGCCCGACGAGGCGCGGGACGCAGGCCGCTGACCGGATGCCAGGCTGTGCACCGAGTGCGCAGGCGCCGTGCCGCGGTACGTGCTGACGCGCGACAGCGGTACGAGGAGCAGGACCAGCCCCGCGTCCCGTGCGGTGGCCGGCGCGTGATCATCCCGCGCCCGCTCCCTGACGCCCCGCGCCCGGACCTGCCCCGGCCGCCCCCATCACTCTTGCCGTCGTGCCCGCGCTCAGCAGCGGAGTCACGCCGACTGCTCCCGCGTGCCCTCGCCGCCCCGCGCCCTGTGGAGCGCGGACAGCCGTGGCCTCCACCTGCCACAGCCCGGACTCGGTGGTGCTCGCCAGGATCGACTCGCCGCCTTCGCCGGGCGAGCCGTACAGCCGGGCCTGGCGCAGATGGGTCCGGTCGGAGGTGTGGGGCTCGTAGTTCAGGATCGGGTGCGCGCCGTCCGTGTCGTGCTCGGCGAAAACCTCGGTGCGACCCCAGCGTTCCCGGGCCAGGACGCGCAGCACCGGAACCGGCACCCGGCGCAGGGCGGACGCGCGGCGACGGGAGAGCAGAACCGAGACGAGCAGGGGCAGCCCGAGCCCGGCCAGGCCCAGCGCGACGATCTGCCGGCCGGAGCGGTCGCCGTACGGTTCCGCGGCGAGCCGCACCCACGAGCCGTGCGTCAGCACCCGCACGGTCTTGACACCGCGATAGGCGCCGCCGACGTCGAACCGATGGCGGCTTCCGTCGGCGAGTCGAACCGTGAGGGCGTAGTCGTCACCGCTGTACGCGACGACCCGCGCCTCCTGCGCCGAGGCCGTTCGGGCTGTACGGTCGTCGCCCGGTCGTCCAGCACGATGCTGGTGACGAGCGCGGCGGCCACCGCGCAGATGAGGGCGCCGACGACATACCGGATCAGCCCTCGTTGCCATGGGCGGAAGCCGTCCGGCGCCGGGGCGATGACCTTGATGCCGCCGGCGGCGTCGAGGATGACAGAGCGCCGGCGCCGGCGCGTCCGGAACCGGGCCGCCACGGCCGCCCCGCCCCAGCACAGCGCCGCGACGATGACGCCGTCCGCGATCTTCTCGGCGGTCCCACCGCGCCACTGACCTGGCTCGGCCATGTGGAGGAGCAGCAACGGCGTCGAGATCAAGGTCAGTTCGGGCAGCACGACCAGCGAGAGCAGGTGCGGCAGCAGGAGCATCGTGCCCGTCGCGCCGACCCAATCCGCCCCACAGGGCCGACCGACCGTGCACATCTCGTCGGGCGAGGCGAGCACCGCGACGAACACGGCGGCCAGCAGTACCGCCGCCGGCCCCACCGGCCGCGCCCACCCGGGCAGCCGCACCCTCATCCACCGCCTGGCGTCGGCCGGCAACCAAGGCCGCACCAGGACGTCCCCGTGCGGGGCTGAACTCATCGTCACCCGCGCAGTATGCGGCCACGACGCGGGCGCGTCGTCACCGAGGGACCGGCGCCGCTGGGGGGTTGGGGGGTCGGTCGGGTCGGTGCCGGTCGGTGAGGGTGTCCAGCCGGCGGGCGGCGACCTCGCGGTCCGCTGCGGCGGCCACGAAGGCCGATACGTCGTCCGTCCCGACGAGGTCGCGGACGGCGGCGACGGTGGCGGCCGGGAGCGGGACCGGTACGGGCGGGTCGTCGGCGGGCCGCGGCGGCTTGGGATGCTGGAGCGGCTGGAGCGGCTGGAGCGGCTGGGACGGCTGGGACGGCTGGGGGAGCACACGAGCCGGCATCGCCGCGGGGGCGGGCGCGGCGGGGGACCCGGGCTGGAGGTCGGCCAGTTCACCGGGCGGGAGGATGTCGCCGAGGCTGCGGCGCATGTGCTCGGTCGCCAAGATCCGCATCGCCCGGGCGAGTTCCACGTCGACGATCTGCTGGGCGAGCGGGCGCAGCCGGCGGATCAGGCCGACCACCTCCTCCGCCTCCCCCTCGTTCGGCGGCTGCTGGAAGAACCGCTGGAAGACGTACTCGGTGGTGAACTCCAGGAACCGCTCGGAGATGTGCTCCACCTGTCCGCGCAGTTCACGCAGATGCCCGGTGATCGCCGACAGGGGCACACCGGCGGCGTACAGCTCCACCGCGACGGCCAGCTCCTTCGGACTCGGCACCACAAACCGGTCCTCGGTCCCCGGCACCGGCTCCAGCACGCCGAGCCGCAGCGCCTCCTCCACCGCCTCCAGGTCGGTGACCCCGCCGAACGCCTCCACCAGCTCGTCCAGGCTCACCTGCGCCGACTGCTCGTCGGACCAGGGCCGGTCCACCTCGTCGACCAGGCCGAGCACCCCGCCGAGGTCGGTGCCGGCGTCCCAGGCGGCCAGCAACTCCTTGATGCTGGCCAGGGTGTAGCCGCGCTCCAGCAGCCGGGCGATCTGGCCCAGCCGGATCAGATGCGCGTCGCCGTACACATTGGCCCGGCCGCGGCGCTCCGGCTTCGGCAGCAGCCCCCGATCGGTGTAGGCGCGGATGTTGCGGACGGTGGCCCCGCTGAGGTGGGACAACTCCTCGATCCGGTACGCGCGCTGCTGCTCGGCGGCGGTGCTCACGCCTTCACTCCTCGGTCGCCCGGCTCCGACAGGTCATGGGGTCCCCGGCGATCCCCGTCGACCAGGCACGACGGCTCGCGCCGCCGGGGACATCGTCCGGCACCTGGCGGTCCTACCGCAATGACCCCTACCGGGAACCCCTTCCGGGACGGACGCGACGACCGGCGTCGGCACCGGGTCGGGCGCTCACAGCGGAGGGTCGATCCGGGCGAGGGCGCGGGTCGCACCGGGGGACAGCCGGGACAGCAGCCGGGCGGCGCGCGCCTCCGGGGTGACCGGAACCACCGCATGATTCCGCTGCACGGCCCGCACCACCGCTCTGGCCACCTTCTCCGGCGGATAGCCACGCAGCCGGTAGAGCCTGGCGCTCTTGGCCCGACGGCGCCGCTGCTCGGCCTCGTCGACCCCGGTGTGCCGGGCGCTGCCGGTGATCGGGGTGTTCACCGGGCCGGGGCAGATCGCGCTCACCCCCACGCCGTGCCCGGCCAACTCCGCCCGCAGGCACGCGCTGAGCATCAGAACGGCCGCCTTGGAGGTGCTGTAGGCGGGCAGCGCCCGCGACGGCTGGAAGGCCGCCGCCGAGGCGATGTTGACGATGTGGCCGCCCTCTCCCCGGTCCACCATCTGCCGGCCGAAGAGCCGGCAGCCGTGGATGACGCCCCACAAGTTGACGTCGAGCACCTCCCGCCACTCCTCGGGTGTGGTGTCGAGGAAGGGGCCGGCCACGCCGATGCCGGCGTTGTTCACCACCACGTCCGGCACGCCGTGGCTGTCAGCGGTGCGTACGGCCAGCCGCTCCATCGCCTGCCCGTCGGATACGTCCACGGTCTCCGCGCATGCCGCGGTGGCACCCTTCGACCGGGCCAACTCGACGGTGTGTGATGCCTCTTCGGCGTCGCGGTCCACCGCCACCACCCGGGCGCCGGCCTCCGCGAAGGCGAGCGCGGTGGCCCGGCCGATGCCACTGCCCGCGCCGGTGACCAGAATCAACTGCCCGGCGAATCGCTGCCGGGCGTCGACAAGGCCCTTGCCCAGCACGGACGTCGACCCGCGCCCGCCCGCGGGCCCACCCCGAGCGCTCGCACCGCCGGCCCGCCCGCCACGCACAGGCCCGCTCCCGCTGCCGCCGCCTTTGCCACCGTCCGACAGCTCGGGCACCCCTGGAGCCTCACCCGCACCCTTGTCCGCACCCTCATCCGCACCCTCGCTCCCGCCCTCCGTCCCCGCGACGAACTCCGCCACCCAGCGGGCCAGTTGCTGCGGCCGGGACCGCGGCACCCAGTGCTTGGCGGGCAGCGTGCGGCGGGTCAGCCTCGGCACCCAGCGGTCGAGGTCGTCGTAGAGCCGCGCCGAGAGGAAGGGATCGGCGGTCGGCGTGACGAGCTGGACCGGCACATGGGCGGCCGGATCCGGGCGCGGATTCCGCAGCCGCCGCCGCACGTTGTCCCGGTAGAGCCAGGCGCCGTGCGCGGCGTCCTCCGGCAGCGAGGCGGCCGGATAGCCGTCGCCGGAGACCTTCTCGGCGCGGGCCAGCAGCTTGGGCCAGCGCCTGCCGAGCGGGCCGCGCCAGGCGACTTCGGGCAGCAGGGGAGTGTGCAGCGCGTACACATACCAGGACTTGGCGCCCTGGCCGAGCATGTGGAGGAGTCCTCGCGGGGTGGGGCGCCGCACCCGGCGGCGGATCCAGTGGCCGAAGTGGTCGAGGCACGGACCCGAGACGGAGGTGAAGGAGGCGAGCCGGCCCCGGGTGGCGTCGACCGTCGCGAACTCCCAGCCCTGCACCGAACCCCAGTCGTGCCCGACGAGATGGACCGGCCGGTCCGGGCTGACCGCCTCGGCCACCGCGAGGAAGTCCTCGGTCAGCTTCTCCAGGGTGAAGCCGCCCCGGAGCGGCTCGGGCGGCTCCGAACGGCCGTGCCCGCGCACGTCGTAGAGGACCACGTGGTAGCGGTCGGCCAGCAGCCCGGCCACCCGCGACCAGACCTCCTTGCTGTCGGGATAGCCGTGCAGCAGCACCACCGTCGGCCGCGCCGCCGACCCGGCGCCGTACTCCACCACACACAGCCGCACCCCGTCCGCGCCCGTGACGAACCGCTCCCGCGCCGGGATGCCCACATCGCCGCCCCCGCCGCCCCCGAAGGCACCGTCGACGCCGCCCGCACCGCTGTCCCGCACCATGCCGCTCACCCCCGCTAGCCCCACACCACGCTGACATCAACCAATGTGACATAGCCGGACGGCAGCCGGTCAAGACCCGCACCCCCGCCTGTGGATAACCCTCCTCCCCTTACGGGAGGGTCAGCCCCGAGAAGGAGCCGGATCCGGGCCTCCGGGGGGACGACCGGCCGTCGCGCCGAGCACTACCGTCGGTACGTGACAGTGATCGCTACCGAGAGCCTGAGCAAGCGGTACCCACGGGTGACCGCGCTCGACCGGCTGACCGTCGACATCACCCCGGGCGTGACCGGCCTGGTGGGAGCCAACGGCGCCGGAAAATCGACCCTGATCAAGATCCTGCTGGGGCTGTCCCCGGCGACCGAGGGTCGCGCCGCCGTGCTCGGGCTCGACGTGGCCACCGCGGGCGCCGAGATCCGCGCCCTGGTCGGCTACATGCCCGAGCACGACTGTCTGCCGCCCGATGTCTCGGCGACCGAGTTCGTCGTGCACATGGCCCGGATGTCGGGGCTGCCGCCGACCGCCGCCCGGGAGCGCACCGCGGACACACTGCGCCATGTGGGCCTCTACGAGGAGCGGTACCGCCCGATGGGCGGCTACTCCACCGGGATGAAGCAGCGGGTGAAGCTCGCCCAGGCCCTGGTGCACGACCCCGAACTGGTGCTGCTCGACGAACCCACCAACGGCCTCGACCCGGCCGGCCGGGACGAGATGCTCGGCCTGATCCGCCGGGTGCACACCGACTTCGGCATCTCCGTGCTGGTCACCTCCCACCTGCTCGGCGAACTGGAGCGCACCAGCGACCAGATCGTCGTCATCGACGGCGGCCGGCTGCTGCGGGCCTCGTCCACCAGCGCCTTCACCCAGGCCACCGGCTCCCTCGCGGTGGAGGTCACGGATCGCGAGCGGGAACTGCTGGCCCTGCTGACCGCGGCTGGCCTGACCGCCAAGGCGGGTGGCCACCTGCTGCTGATCGACATCGCGAGCGAGGAGACGTACGACCTCGTCCGCGACAAGGTGGCCGAACTCGGCGTCGGCCTGGTCCGGATGGAGCAGCGCAGGCACCGCATCGCCGAACTCTTCACCGACGAAGCGGGCCACGCCCCGAACCAGGAGCCCGGTCGGGCCCCGAGCCAGGACCCGGCTCACACCCAGGGCCCCGACCAGAGCCACGCCCCGAGCCAGGAAGGAGAAGGCCGTGACGCAGCCTGACATCGTCCCGCCGCCCTCCGACGGCACGCCGGCCTCTGCCACGCCGGCCCCCGTCACACCATCCGCCGGCACACCGTCCGCCGGCCCGGGCACCCCTACCACCTCCGCCCCGCCCACCGACGTCATCCACAACATCGGCTACCGGAAGTACGACGGCCCCCGGCTCGGCCGCGCCTACGCCCGCCGCTCCCTCTACAGCCAGAGCCTGCGCGGCGCCTACGGCCTCGGCCGCAGCGCCAAGTCCAAGGTGCTGCCGATGATCCTGCTGGGCGTGATGTGCGCGCCCGCGCTGATCATGGTGGCCGTCACCGTCTTCACCGACATGAACAAGCTGCCGATCGAGTACACCCGGTACGCCGTCGTGCTCCAGGCCGTCATCACCCTCTTCCTCGCCTCACAGGCACCCCAGGCCGTCTCCCGCGACCTGCGGTTCAAGACCACCCCGCTCTACTTCTCCCGGCCCATCGAACGGGCCGACTACGTGGCGGCGAAGTACGCGGCGCTCACCACCGCGCTGTTCCTGCTGACCGCGCTCCCGCTGCTCATCCTCTACGTCGGCGCCCTGCTGGCGAAGCTCAGCTTCGGCACCCAGACCGCCGGGTTCGCGAAGGGACTGCTGACCGTGCTGCTGCTGTCGCTGCTGTTCGCGGGGATCGGCCTGGTCATCGCCGCCGTCACGCCGCGCCGCGGCTTCGGCGTCGCGGCGATCATCGCGGTGTTCGTGATCACCTATGGCGCGGTCTCCGCCGTCCAGGGCGTCGCCGACGCCCAGGAGAACTACCACGTCATCGGCTGGCTCGGGGTCTTCTCGCCGATCACCTTGATCGACGGCTTCTCCTCCTGGTTCCTCGGCGCGACCTCCGCCTTCCCGCACGCCTCGGGGCCGCCGAACGCGCTGGCGGGAGCGGTGTACCTGCTGGCGGTCGTGGGGATCGTGGCCGGCTGCTACGGCCTGCTGATGCGCCGCTACCGGAAGGTTGGCCTGTCGTGACGACGATCGGTATCGACAAGGTGTCCCGCTGGTTCGGGAACGTGGTGGCCGTCAACGACATCACCATGACCATCGGCCCGGGGGTCACCGGACTGCTCGGGCCCAACGGCGCCGGGAAATCCACCCTGATCAACATGATGGCGGGCTTTCTGGCCCCCTCCACCGGCGCGGTGACCCTGGACGGCGTCTCCATCTGGCGTAACGAGCAGGCGTACCGGGAGATCGGCATCGTCCCCGAACGGGAGTCGATGTACGACTTTCTGACCGCGCATGAGTTCGTGGTCGCCAACGCCGAACTGCACGGCCTGGCCGACCCGGGGGCCGCCGCCCAGCGCGCCCTGGCCACCGTGGAGATGGAGTACGCGCAGCACCGGCGGATCGAGACGTACAGCAAGGGCATGCGGCAGCGCGCCAAGATGGCGTCCGCGCTGGTCCACGACCCCTCGGTGCTGCTGCTCGACGAGCCGTTCAACGGCATGGACCCCAGGCAGCGGCTCCAGTTGATGGAACTGCTGCGCCGGATGGGCGCGGACGGCCGGACCGTCCTGTTCTCCTCGCACATCCTGGAGGAGGTCGAGCAGCTCGCCCACCACATCGAGGTGGTCGTGGCCGGGCGGCACGCGGCGTCGGGCGACTTCCGCAAGATCCGCCGGCTGATGACCGACCGCCCGCACCGCTACCTCGTACGGTCGAGCGACGACCGCCTGCTCGCGTCCGCGCTCATCGCGCACGCCTCCACCGCCGCGATCGAGCTGGACCGGACCGAGCGCGCGCTGCGGATCCAGGCGGTCGACTTCGCCGGCTTCACCGAGTTCCTGCCCCGGATCGCCCGCGACCACGGCATCCGGCTCTACACGGTCTCGCCCTCCGACGAGTCCCTGGAGAGCGTCTTCTCCTACCTGGTCACGGCGTAAGGAGCCGACTCAGATGCCCGCCAACACCGCCGGGGCCGCCGCGCCCGGCTCCCCGAGTTCGCCCGGCTCCCCCGGTTCCGCCGGCGCCCTCGCCTCCCCAGGTGCCTCTCCCGGCGCCTCCCCAGGCAACGGCTCCCCGGCCGCCGGCCGGACCGGCCCCCGCCCGCCACTGGTCCGGTCCGCGGGCCCGGCCTTCTACCATCCCACTGTCGCCCGCCTGACCTACCGCGCCCTGCTCGGCCGCCGCCGCGCCCTGCTGCTCTTCGGCCTGCCGCTCCTGCTGCTGATCATCTCCGCCGCGGTCCGTTCGCTGACCGGCGCGGACGACGCCACCACCGCGCACCTGCTCCAGGGCTTCGCGCTCGGTTCGATGGTGCCGCTGGTCGGGGTGATCGCCGGTACGGGCGCGATCGGGCCGGAGATCGACGACGGCGCGATCGTCTACCTGCTGGCCAAGCCGGTCAAACGGTCCACGATCATCGCCACCAAGCTGGTGGTGGCGATCGGCGTCACCATCGCCTTCTGCGCCGTCCCGACCCTGCTCGCCGGGTACGTCCTCGGCGGCAACAGCCAGAACCTCGCGGTGGCCTTCGCGGTCGCGGCGGCGGTGGCCTCCGTCGCCTACTCCGCCATCTTCCTGATGCTCGGGGTCATCACCCGGCACGCGGTGGTGGTCGGCCTCGTCTACGCGCTGGTCTGGGAGTCGGTGATCGGCAACATCGTGCCGGGCGCCCGTACCCTCAGCGTCCAGCAGTGGTCGCTCGCGATCGCGCAGAAGGTGGCCGACGGGGGCCAGGTCAGCTCCGACGTGGGGCTGACGACCTCGGTCGTCCTGCTGGCCGCCGTCACCGCGCTGGCCACCTGGTTCGCCGGCCGCAAACTGCGCACCCTGAAGCTGGCCGGCGACGAATAGCCGCGATCCCGCCCCCTGGCTGAAGGGAACCCGGCCCCGGTCCCGGCCGAACACGGTGCCGTCGGGTGCCGTCCGATAGTCACCCGGTGCCACCGCTGCCGCCCGCTGCCACCCGGTGAGCCCGCTCGTCCGGCGGGCGCACCGGGTGTCGGCTATGACTGGTGGGGATGGCCCCCAAGTCGCCGGAGGTCGAGCGGACCTCCCCGCCCCCGCAGGGCCGCGCGTGCCGGCCGGCCGCCTCGCGCCGCCGGCTCACCCCCGGTGACGCGCGGCGGCTTCTCGCCGACTGGGTCCGCTCGGCGCCGGGCACCCACATCTGGCTGGCGGTGCTGGCCCTCACCAGTTGCCTGGCCGCCGGGCTGTCGCCGCACCTACGCTCCTATCTTCTGCACAGCGTCAGCACCAATCTGGTGGAGCTGCGCCGTCACCCGGTCAGGGTGCTGATCTCCAGCGGCCTGTGGATCGAGACCCCGGTCGGCCTCGCCTGGTATGCCATGCTCTTCGAAGTGGTGCACGCGACCGCGGAACGCTGGCTCGGCACCGCCCGCTGGCTGCTGGTCGTCGCCATGGCCCACGTCGGGGCCACACTCGTCAGCCAGCGGGCGGTGCTCTTCGGCATCCGCGACGACCGGCTGCCGCGCTCACTGGCCCACACCCTCGACATCGGGGTGAGCTACGGGCTGGCCGGTGTCGTCGGTGTGCTCGCCTACCGGGTGCCGCGGCCCTGGCGCTGGGGCTATCTGGCGGCGGTGCTGGGCTACCCGGCGGATCAGCTCGTCCGGCACCGCACCTTCACCGACCTGGGCCATCTGACGGCCGTGGTGATCGGCCTGTGCTGTTACGCGGTCACCCTTCCAGGGCGAACACCCGGCGCAGCACTTTCGCGATCCCGTCCTCCTCGTTGGAGGCGGTGACCTCGTCGGCGACCGCCTTGAGATCGCTGTGGGCGTTGGCCATGGCCACCCCGTACCCCGCCCAGGCGAACATCGGGATGTCGTTGGGCATGTCGCCGAAGGCGATGGTCTCGGCGGGTGTGCGGCCGAGCCGCCGGGCGGCCAGCGACAGGCCGGTCGCCTTGGTCAGCCCCAGCGGCAGCAGCTCGACCATGCCCGCGCCCGCCATGGTGACGCCCACCAGGTCGCCGGCGACCGTCCGCGCCGCCTCCGCCAGCTCGTCGTCCGAGAGGCCACCGGGATGCTGGATGTAGACCTTGTTGATCGGTTCGGTCCACAGCTCCTCGACCCGGGCCACCCGGGTGACCGGCAGCTCCGGAAGATGGACGTAGCCCTCGCCGACAAGCACCTCGCCGGTGAGCCCGTCCCGGCTGGCGGCCACCGCGAGCCGCCCCACCTGGGCCTCGATCTTCGCCACCGCCAGTGCGGCGAGCTGCCGGTCCAGCGTCACCGAGGTCAGCAGTTTGCGCGCGCCCGCGTCGTAGACCTGCCCGCCCTGGCCGCACACGGCCAGGCCCTCGTAGCCGAGGTCGGCCAGGATGTCCTGCGTCCAGGGCACGGCCCGGCCGGTGACGACGATGTGCGCCGCGCCCGCCGCGGCTACGGCGGTGAGGGCGTCCCGGGTGGGCTGCGAGACGGTGTGGTCGGCGCGCAGCAGCGTGCCGTCCAGATCGGTGGCGACCAGTCGGTACGGCAGGGCGTCCGAGGTGGAACCGTCGCCGGCGCTCACTTGGCGGTGGAGGCCGCGGCGGGCCGGACGGGTTCCAGTACCTCGCGGCCACCGAGATACGGCCGCAGGATCTCCGGTACGCGCACCGAACCGTCGGCGAGCTGGTGGTTCTCCAGGATCGCCACGATGGTCCGCGGCACCGCGCACAGCGTGCCGTTGAGCGTGGCCAGCGGCCGGGTGCCGTCGCTGTCCCGCAGCCGGATGTTGAGCCGCCGGGACTGGAACTCGGTGGTGTTGGAGGTCGAGGTCAGCTCGCGGTATTTGCCCTGGGAGGGGATCCACGCCTCGCAGTCGAACTTCCGCGACGCCGAAAGGCCCAGGTCGCCGGAGGCCAGCTCGATCACCTGGAACGGCAGCTCGAGCGCGGAGAGCCACTGCTTCTCCCAGGCCAGCAGCCGCTGGTGCTCGGACTCGGCGTCCTCCGGCGTGGTGAAGACGAACATCTCCACCTTCTCGAACTGGTGCACCCGGATGATGCCGCGGGTGTCCTTGCCGTACGAGCCCGCCTCGCGCCGATAGCACGGCGAGAAGCCGGCGTAGCGCAGCGGCAGTCGGCCGGCGTCAAGGATCTCGTCCATGTGGTAGGCGGCGAGCGGCACCTCGGAGGTGCCGACCAGATAGAGGTCGTCCTTCTCCAGGTGGTAGACGTCGTCGTCGACCTGGCCGAGGTAGCCGGTGCCGGCCATCGCGGCCGGCTTGACCAGGTTGGGGGTGAGCATCGGGGTGAAGCCGGCCGCGCCGGCCTGCGCCACGGCCGCGTTGACCAGGGCAAGCTCCAGCAGGGCGCCGATGCCGGTCAGGAAGTAGAAGCGCGACCCGGACACTTTGGCGCCGCGGTCCATGTCGATGGCGCCCAGCAGCTCGCCGAGCTCCAGGTGGTCCTTGGGCTCGAAGCCCTCGGCGGCGAAGTCGCGCGGCACGCCGTGCTGCTCCAGGACGACGAAGTCCTCCTCGCCGCCGATCGGCGTTTCCGGGTGGATGACGTTGCCGAGCTTGAGCAGCAGTTCCCGCGCCTGCTCGGCGGCCTCGTGCTGTTCGGCGTCGGCCGCCTTCACCGCGTCGGCCAGCTCCTTGGCGCGCTTGAGGAGATCGGCCTTCTCGTCGCCCTGGGCCTTGGGGATCAGCTTGCCCAGTTGCCGCTGCTCGGCGCGGAGCTGGTCGAAGCGGGAACCGGACGACCTGCGCGCTTCGTCGGCGGAGAGCAGGGCGTCGACGAGGCCGACGTCCTCTCCACGGGCGCGCTGGGAAGCGCGCACACGGTCGGGGTCCTCACGGAGCAGGCGAAGGTCAATCACGGTTCCAGGTTACCGGGGCGCGGCTCCGGGACGCGACGCGGAAACAACGGAATATTAGCTTTTGTCCGTTTGGCGAAGAAAGCGAGATGTGTCAGTAAAAGTAATGAAAAGCCACTCGTCAACGTTATGGGGTCGCTCCCACGTCCGAGTCAGCGGCCTTGTGGAGAACCGGAGTTGATTGACCGGCCGATGGCCTCTGGCGGCGGCTTTCTGTGTGAGTTATCCACAGGGCGGCCGGGATTCCTGTTCGTTGTCCACAGGGTGTGGGGAAGATCTGTGGAGAAGGGCGAAGATCTTTTTCCGGGCCCGATGCTCGGCCATGGATTCCCCGTCCAAACCCGACTCACACTCTCTTTGGAGTGAGAAATCTTCCCTTCGGGGGATTGCCGGGGGGAATTGGGGTGACGTGAGTGCGGTGGGCCACTCTGGCCTCGGGTGATCGATGTGTACCAATTTGTCGACAAGATCAGCTTGGGCCGGGTTGCTGTATCGACTTGTCCGCAACTTACCCACAGGCAACCGGGTCAGCCTGTGGATAACTTGGTGGACAACTCACCCACCGGCTCGGTAGCCCGCTCACCCGTCCGTTCCCCGCCCGATCAGCGGGTCGCGCGACAGGGCCTCAGCCACGACCGTCCAGGGTGCGGTTCAGCCAGTCCGCGGCCTCGGTGAACTCGGTGTCCGTGGTCCCCCGCCGCACCTGAACCCCCACCTCGTCGGCCCGGGGATACGAACCGAGGAATCGTACATTCAGACAGCGTCGCCGTAGTCCCATCAACGCATCGCCGACCCGGCGGTCGGTGAGATGCCCCTCGGCGTCCACCGAGAAGCAGTAGCGGCCCAGCCCCTCACCGGTCGGCCGGGACTCGATCCGGCTCAGATCGACGCCGCGGATCGCGAATTCCTGGAGCAGTTCGAGCAGCGCGCCCGGATGGTCGTCGCGCAGCCAGAAGACCGCCGAGGTCTTGTCGGCGCCGGTCGGCGCCGCCAGCCGGGACGGCCGGCCGACCAGGACGAAGCGGGTGGTGGCGTTCTGCGCGTCTCTGATGTCGGTGGCCAGCGGCTCGAGCCCGTACGTCGGCCCGGCGAACTCGCCGGCGAACGCCGCGTCGTAACGGCCCTCCTGCACCAGTCGGGCGCCGTCCGCGTTGGAGAGCGCCGACTCCCAGTGGGCATCGGGCAGATTGGCGGCCAGCCAGTCGCGTACCTGCGCCTGCGCCGCCTGGTGGCCCGCGACGGTCTTGACGTCCGACAGCCCGGTACCGGGCCGGACCAGCAGCGCGAAGGCGATCGGCAGCAGCACCTCGCGGTAGATCATCAGCGGCTCACCGAAGGCGAGTTGGTCCAGGGTGGCGGTGATGCCGCCCTCCACCGAGTTCTCGATGGGGACGAGCGCCCCGCCCGCCTCCCCGGTGCGCACCGCGTCCATCGCGGCCGGCACCGACGCCATCGGGATCAGCTCACGGGTGGCCGACTCGGGCAGCGTACGGAGCGCGGCCTCGGTGAAGGTCCCGGCCGGTCCCAAGTACGTGTAGCGGCTCGCGGCTGACATGACGTCAGCCTAATGGCCCTGCGCGGCGGTGCGGTCCGGCTGCCGGTGCCGGCTGGTCGCCCTGCTACTGCTCTGGCAGCCCTGCCTGTTCCGGCGGCCCGACATGCCGGTGGGCCGGGGCGGGCCCGCCCCGGGCTCCCCCTGCCGTGCCGTGTTCCACGTGGAACACGGCACGGCAGGGCGGTTGGTCACCCCTCCAGCAGTCGCTGGCCGACGTACTCGCCGGGACCGGCGCCGCCCGGCACCGCGAACAGGCCGCTCGCCTCGTGCCGCAGGAAGCGCGAAAGACCGTCGGCCCCGTCGAGCTTGCGCTGCACCGGCACGAAGCCGCGCAGCGGATCCGCCTGCCAGGCGACGAAGAGCAGGCCGGCGTCGGGCGTGCCGTCGTCGCCGATGCCGTCGTGGTACGAGAAGCCGCGCCGCAGCATGGCCGCGCCACTGTTGGAGGCCGCGGCGGCCACCCTGATGTGCGCGTCACCGGCGATGGCGAGCGAGCCGTCGACGGTGAGCTTCGCCAGGTCCACCTTGGTGGTCTCGGTACCGCCGGAGAGCGGCGCGCCGTCGGACTTGCGCCGCCCGATCACCTTCTCCTGGCGCTCCACCGAGAGGTGGTCCCAGGAATCCAGCAGCATCCGGATCCGCCGCACCACCGCGTACGACCCCTGGGCCATCCAGGCCGGGGAGGAGTCCGGCAGCCCGCCTGCCGGTACGAAGACCTTGCGGTCGAAGTCCGGGTCGGTCGGCTTGGGGTTGTTGGTGCCGTCGATCTGCCCCATCAGGTTGCGTACCGTCATCGGCCGGGCCGTGGCGCCCGGGGTGCGGTTGAAGCCGTTCATCTGCCAGCGGACCGAGGCCGTGCCGCGGGCCGCCTTCTGGAGCACCCGCAGGGCGTGGAAGGCGACGAGCGCGTCATCGGCGCCGATCTGCACCCACAGGTCGCCGTTACTGCGCCGCGGGTCGAGCGCGTCGGCCGGGAAGTCCGGCAGCGGGGCGAGCGCCTGCGGGAGGTGGGCGGTCAGCCCGGTGCGGCCGAAGAAGGTGCGGCCGAAGCCGAAAGTGATGGTCAGCGAGGAGGGGCCGGCGTCGTCGGCCACCTGGTCGTCGTAGAGAGCCGGGGTCGCCGGCCGGCCCGCGCCGGTCATCTCCCGGGCCGCGTCCGACCAGCGCCGCAGCAGGCCGGCGGCGGCCCGCCGGTCCGCCCCGGGCGCCAGGTCGAAGGCGACCAGATGCCCGCGGGCCTGCGCGGGCTCGACGATACCGGCCTGCCGGGCCCCCTCGAAGGGAATGTGGCCGCTGCCCACGCTGTCCAGCGCGGTCGGCTCCCGCCGGGCGGCGACCGCGGTCCCGGCCCCCGCCCCACCACCGATCACCAGCCCGGCCGCGCCGGCCGCACCCACGGAGCCGAGCAGCCGCCGACGAGTGGGCCCGCCGCTCTGTCCGGCGCCGCCGTCCCCACCCGTGCCGCCGCTGTGTCCGGTGCCGCCGTCCTGCCGCGCGCCGCCGCTCTGGTCGGTGCTGCCGCCTCGACCGGCACGGTCGCCCTGCCGGGTACGGTCACCCCGCTCGGTGCCGCTGTCCCGGCCCGCGGACGCGGCGGGCTTGGGCGGCGGGACCGGATTGCGCTTGCTCATGAACCCACCCGTACGTTCTTGGTCACGGTCACTTCGTCGATGTCGGAGGTGCGGACGGTCACCGACAACTGCCAGTCGCCCGGTAGCGGAAGCTGCACGCCGCTCGCCGTCCAGTGGCCGTTGTCGAGGCGGTGCAGCGGGACCTGGATGGGCCCGAGGTGCTGCGCGGGCAGGGTGAAGGCCACCCGCACCTCGGGCACGTCCACCGGCTTGTTGCCCGGGTCGGTGAGGAGCAGATGGATCTCGTTGGGGGTGCCGGCCCGGGCGGGCGACATCGCGAAGCCCGCCGTGCCCTTGCCGTTCGGACCGCCGGTGTCGTAGGGGATGTCCAGCGCGATCTGCGTGGGCACCCCCGTACCGGCCGAAGGCGCGCCCGCCCCGGCCGCGGGTGCGGTCGGTGCCGCCGCCAGCCCCTTCTGCTCCTCCGCGGCCCGGCCCGGCTGCGCACCGGTCAGCAGCGTGGTGACCGTGAGCAGTGCGGCGGCCACCACCACCTCGGCCAGTACCGACCGGCGCAGCGCGCCGCGTGCCGGGTCGGCGTCCCGCACTTTGCGGGCCTGCGCGGCGCTGCGGGCGGCCTGCTGACGCCGCAACTGGACGGCGCGCTCGGCTCCCCCGGCCCCCGCGCTTCCCCCGCCGCCCCCGGTCTCCGGACCCCCGCTTCCGGCGCCCGCGCCCACCGGCTCCGCTACGCCGGACGCCACGCCCGCCGCCTCTTCTGCCTTCACCGGAGCCGACTTGACGCGGGCCGCCGGTACCGACGCCGTCGCCATCCCCGCCGCCCCCCGCTGCCCGATCTCCCGCGTCCAGCGCCGGGAGAACCACGCCACCCCCACCAGCACGCACACCAGGCAGATCTTGATCAGCAGCAGCCGCCCGTACGAGGTGTCGGTGAATGCCCGCCAACTGCCCATCTGCCGCCACGCCTGATACGTACCGCTGGCGATCAGCGCGGTGACCGCGCTCAGCGCGAGGGTGGAGAAGCGGCGGATCGCCGACCGGTCGACCGCGCCCGCCATCGACGGCGCCCACAGCGCCGTCAGCAAGGTGATCAGGCCGCCGAGCCAGACCGCCATCGACAGCAGGTGCACCACGTCCACCGGCATGGCCACCTTGCGCTGGATGCCGACCGAGGCGTGCTCGGCCATCGCCCAGGTGGCGGCGATGCCGACCGCGACCACGCCGCCGCCGATACCCAGCCCCCAGGCCAGATCGGCCCGCTCGGCCGGGTCCTCGCGTTTGGCGTAGCTGCCGAAGAGCACCGCGAGGAAGACGGCCGCCGCGGCGAGCAGCAGCAGCCGGGAGATCAGGGCGGCGCCCGGTCTCGTCTCCAACTGGGCCCGCATCACCTCCACGTCGAAGGCCTGGCCGAGGCCCTTGCCGTTGACGTAGGGGCCGCGCAGCATGATCAGCGCGATGGTCGCCACGACCATGGTGACCCAGCCGGTGGTGGCGATCCGCCGCATCGGGCGCAGCAGGGCGCCCTTGGGCCAGCACACCGACAGGAACACCGAGCCGCCGACCAGCAGCGCGAACCCGGCGTACGCGAGGAAGCGGCCGATCCCGTAGAGGGTGCCGGCCGCGCCCCCGCCGACGGCCGCCTGGTCCGACAGGTCGACGGTGGTCTTGGAGGGCGCGCCGACGGAGAAGGTGAACGCCCCCGCGACCGGGTGGCTGTCCTGCGAGATCGCCCGCCACGCCACGGTGTACGTGCCCTGCGAGAGCCCGGTGCGCAGCGCGATCGTGGCGGTCGCCCCCGCGTCCTTGCCGGTCGCGTGGCCGGGGGCGCCCACCGCCACGTTCGTGCCGCGCGGATCGAGCACCCGCAGACTGTCCGAGGAGAGCAGTACGCCCTCGGAGTAGGTGAGCTCCACCCGCTGCGGCGCCGTTTTGACCACCGAGTTCTGCGCGGGGTCGGTGCCGATCAGCGCGGCGTGCGCGGATGCCGGGGCGGCGGTGCCCAGCAGCAGTCCGAGCAGCGCGCCGAGAGCGACCGCGAGGGCGGCGAGCCGGCGCGGCAGCGATCGGCGGGCGGGCCCGCGCCCAGCCGCCGTGGGCGCTCCCGGCGCGGGGCGGGGGATCGCGTACGACCGTGGATTCATCGGCTTCTCAGCCCTCCGGGTGGTACGTCGTCGGTCGCACCGGCACGGTGACGGTCATCGTGGCGGGCGTGGCATGGGTGAAGCGCAGGGTCAGCGTCACCTTGGCACCGACCCGCGGCTTGCGGTCGAGGTTCTCCAGCATCAGGTGGTTGCCGCCGACGCCGAGGGTGAGCCGGCCGTGGGCCGGCACGGTCAGCGCGCCGACCTGTTCCATGGTGGTGCCGGTGGTGGTGTGCAGCGTGACGTGCGCGGCGAGCGGCGTGCTGACCGAGGTGAGTTCGGCCGCCGAGCCACCGGAGTTGGTGACGGTGAAGTACGCGGCGGCCAGGTCGGTGAGGAGCGGCTGGGGTATGTAGCCGCCGCTGACCGAGAGCTTGGCCGGGGTCTGCGCCGAGGCGCTGCCGGCGGTGTAGTGGGTCAGCACCAGCCCGGCGGCCGCCGCGACCAGCACGGCCGCGCCGCCGCCGAGCGCGCCGGCCAGCGCGGCCCGCCGCCTCACGGGGCCTCACTCCTGATGATCTTCGGCAGGTCGTGCTGGAACTGCTCGGCGGTGGTGCCGGACATGTAGAGCACATGGCCCTTGTTGTCCTTCGGCCAGAAGGCCAGCACCTCGGCGCCGTGGGTGACGGTGACGCTGCCGTCCTTCTCCTTCACCGGCGGGTCGATGCCGACCCCGACCGTCCGCGCGGCGGCCTGGATGGTGGCGAACTTGCCGGTCAGGCCGATGAAGCTCTTGTCCATCGCGCCCAGCCACTCGTTGAGCCGGGCCGGGGTGTCCCGCTCGGGGTCGGAGCTGACGAAGACCACCCGCAGCTTGCTCTGGTCGGCCTTGGGGAGGTGGGACTTGGCGAGCGCGATGTCGCTCATGGTGGTCGGGCAGACGTCGGGGCAGTGCGTGTAGCCGAAGAAGAGCAGCATCGGGTCGCCCGCGGTCTGCTTCACCAGGTCGAAGGGCTTGCCGTGGTTGTCGGTGAGCACCAGGTTCGGCTTGGCGAACGGGGTGTCGAGCAGCGTGCCGGCCTGCTGGGAGCCGGCCACGGCCGCCACGTTGCCCGCGTCCGAGGTGACGCCGGCGTTGTCCGACGAGCCGCCGCAGCCGGTCAGCAGCAGGGCGGAGGCGGCGGTGAGCGCGGCGACGGCGCTGCCGAGCTTGAGGGTGGTGCGCATGAAGGCGGTTCCTTTTTCAGGGGCTTCAGGGGGCTTGAGGGGTTGAGGACGCTTGGGGCATTGCGGAGCTTGGGGCTTCAGGACTTCGAGAGGCTTCGAGGGCTTCCAGCGGCGTCCGGGGCCCGGGGCCGCAACGGCCGGGGGCTCGGAGCTTGGCCCCGGGGGCCGGGCGGCCCCGCGCGGAGGCGGGACCACCCGGCTTTGCCGACGAACCTGACGACGACCCTGATAAGGGGTCGGGCGCGGCGGGTCGAACGGATCAGACCGCCGGTCCGGACGGCGAACCGCCGGACGGCCCGGTGCCCGCCGGCGCGCGGCGCCGGCCCGCGAACAGCCCGAAGCCGACGCCGATGACGCCGACGACGATCCCGACGATGCCGAGCGCCCTGGCCGTACCGTCACTGCTGTCGACGGAGGCGGGGGCGGCGTCGGCGGCCGGTGCCACCGTCTTGCCGCCACCGGAGTCGCCGGCCGGCGCCTGAGCGGCGGTGCCCGCCGTGCTCCCGGCCGTCGTCCCGGCCGTCGCGGGCGCCGTGCCCGCGGCCGCGGTCAGCACCAGCGTGGGCGCCGGGTTCTCCGGTTCCGCCTGGCCCGGCTGCGGGACCTCGATCCAGCGCACGACGTCACCGTTGTCGTACGTCTGGAGCGCCTTGAAGGTCAGCGCGTCGGCGTCGGACGGCAGCGGGCCCAACGACACCGGGAACTGCTGGAACTGCCCGGGCGCGATCTTCCCGCCGCTCCAGGTGATCTTGGTGACGGCCTGGTCGACCGTGCCGTCGTCGTTCTTGAGCGGCGTGGCCAGCTTGGACGTCGTGACCCGCGCGGTCCAGCCGGGCACCGGCTGAATGGAGACCGACGCGATCGGGTGGTCCACCGGCAGGTTGACCTCCAGCTTGACGGTGGCGGCGCTGTCCTCCTCGTTGGGGACCTTGAAGGACACCGTGCTGTAGCCGCCCTTGGGGGCGGTGTTCGGCGTCACGGTCACATGCGCGAAAGCGGGCGCGGCGGCCAGCGCGACGGCCGACCCCGCGAGTACGGCGACGGTCGCGGCCCGGCCGCGGGTACGTGAGCTGCTCATGGCAGTGGTTTCTCCACGGTGAAGTGGTGCTGACGGTGACGTGGCACCCGCGCACCGCACCGGGCGGTGGCGGGACTCGGGCCGCCACCTGACCCGCGGATCACCCCTCGGGTACGCGGCGGCGGCCGGCGGCCACCCGCGCCGTCGGTCCACCACAGGGGAGCGAGCGGGCGCGTCAGGCCGCGAGGACCACCGACGGCGGCCCGCGTCTGGCCAGACCGTGCCGTAGCCAGACCGTACGGTGCCGGACGGCCGCTCCCCGGGTGACGCACCGGATCCGCCGCCACGCGTACGGCACGCCGGCGGAGAGCGCGGACAGCAGCGCGTACGCGAGGCGCAGCGTGGCCGGGGAGAGCCCGGACCGGTCCGTCAGGCTCGCCGCGCCGCGCACCGAGAGCCGGACCAGCCGCCAGAGGGCCGCTTCGCCGCGGCGCAGCAGCCAGCCCGCGACCAGCGCGGCCAGCAGGTGGCCGAGCAGCATGGGCACCGAGCACATGGTCATCGCGACCGCCATGGCGGGCCGCCCGCCGCCGGGCACACCCGTGACATGAGGGACGCCCGCCATGCTCGGCATACCTGGCATACCGGGCATACCGGCAAGGCCCGACGCGGCCGCCGACCGAGCCCCCGTCAGGTCCGTCCCGGGCAGGTGGAGCTGGGCGCCGAGCGCCGCCGGGTCGAGCCCGGCCCGTACCACCACCTGGCGGGCGGCCGAGGGGGTGAGCCGCGGTCCGTTGTTGCCGCACACCAGACGGGCGGCGACCGCCATCAGCCCACTCGGCGAGGAACCGGCTGCCCCGGACCCAGCGAGCCCGGAAGGCCCAGCAGCTCCCGCAGCCCCCGAGGGGAGCGCCGAAGCCGCACAGATCTGCCCGATGTTGAAGACCGCGTGCAGGGCCACCTGCCCCACCGCGAGCAGCGCCGCGATCCCCGGCAGGGTCCGTTCCCGGCCGGCCAGCGGGGCCACGACCGCGAAGACCGCGAGCCAGCCGAAGGCCAGTGCCCAGGCGGGCACCGTACGACCGGAGGCCATGGTGTGTCCGGCCGCGGCCAGCACGACACAGACCGCGGTGAACACCGCGGCCCGCAGCAGGCGCATACCGGCGCCTGCGCGCACGGCAGGGGCGGGGACGGAACTGGCAGCCATGACGGCGGCCATCTTCTCACCGCGCGTTCGCGCTGGAAACACCGGGTGCCCGGCTCGCGGGGGTGTGCGCGGCTCGTCCCAATACACCCATACGCCGGGGTGTCGCATCCGCCGAAAGAGGGGTTAGTCGTCAACACCACGCTTACCGAGGCCCCTTCGCGGCAATACGTAACCGTATGTCGAGCCGCAGCCAGGAGGCTGGAGCATGAGCATCTGGTGGTCACTCCATTTGCGGCGCGAGGCTGCGAGCGTTCCGCTGGCCCGGCGGCTGCTGCTGGGGACGATGGAGACGGCCGGGGTCGATCCCGACATCTCCTTCGATCTCTCGGTGGCCCTCACCGAGGCCTGCGCCAACGCCGTGGAACACGCCGGAACCGCCACGGGCTACAGCGTCACCGCCCAGATCGACGGCGACCACTGCCGGATCGAAGTGGCCGACTCCGGGCCGGGTTTCTCCCGCGACCGCGTTCTTTGTCCGGCCCGTCCGACGCCGCGCAGCCAGTACGCCGAGCACGGGCGGGGGCTCTGTCTGATCGAAGCGCTCGTGGACCACGTCCAGTTCCACGACCGACCGGGGCACGGGACGGTCGTGGCCTTCGACAAGGTGCTGAAGTGGCGGGACGGCGCGCTGCTGAAGGCTTCGTAAAGCTCTCCAGGGTCCCAGCTCCCCAGGTCCGTGGCCCGGTGGCTCCCCGGCCCGGGTAGCTTCGCGGCCCCGCGGCTTCGCAGCCCCGCGGCTTCGCGGTGGCGGGCCGGGCCGGGGTCCCCGCATCAGGCGGCGTACGGCCCCCGGCCCCCCTTCAGGACCCGCTCAGCCGCGCAGGCCCGCCATCCACGCCTCGACCTCGTCCGCCTGTCGCGGCAGACCGTCCGAGAGATTGCGGGCGCCGGACTCGGTGACCAGGATGTCGTCCTCGATCCGCACCCCGATGCCGCGGTACTCGGCCGGCACCGTCAGGTCGTCCGGCTGGAAGTACAGGCCCGGCTCCACCGTGAGCACCATGCCCGGCTCCAGCGTGCAGTTCACATAGGCGTCGGTCCGCGCCTGGGCGCAGTCGTGCACGTCGAGGCCGAGCATGTGACCGGTCCCGTGCAGCGTCCAGCGGCGCTGGAGGGCGAGTTCGAGCACCCGCTCGACCGGCCCGTCGAGCAGTCCCCAGGCCACCAGCCGTTCGGCGAGCACCCGCTGGGCCGCCTCGTGGAAGTCGCGGTAGTTCGCGCCGGGCTTGACCGCGGCTATCCCGGCCTCCTGCGCGTCGTAGACCGCGTCGTAGATCTTCCGCTGGACGGGGGTGTAGCGCCCGTTGATCGGCAGGGTGCGGGTGACGTCCGCGGTGTAGAGGGAGGTGGTCTCCACCCCCGCGTCGAGCAGCAGCAGTTCGCCGGAGCGGACCGGGCCGTCGTTGCGCACCCAGTGCAGGGTGGTCGCGTGCGGGCCGGCCGCGCAGATGGAGCCGTAGCCGATGTCGTTGCCCTCGACGCGGGCCCGCAGGAAGAAGGTGCCCTCGATCCAGCGCTCCGAGGTGGCCTCGGCCCGGTCCAGCACCTTCACGACGTCCTCGAAGCCGCGGGCGGTGGAGTCGCACGCCTTCTGCAACTCGCCGATCTCGTACGCGTCCTTGATCAGCCGCAGCTCGGAGAGGAAGGTCTTCAGCTCGGCGTCGCGCTCGGCGGTCACCTTGTCGGCGAGGGCCGCCTCGATCCCGGCGTCGTGCCCGCGGACCACCCGGACCGGGCCGGTCGCCTCGCGCAGCGCCGCGGCCACCGTGCGGACGTCCTCGCAGGGGAGCCCGAGCAACTGCTCGCCCTCCGCCAGGCTGTTGCGGCGGCCGACCCACAGCTCGCCCTGGCCGTCCAGCCAGAACTCGCCGTTCCCCCGGTCGGAGCGCGGCAGCAGGTACGCGGTGGCCTGGTGGCCGCCGTCGGCCAGCGGCTCCAGGACGAGCACGGCGTTCTGCGTCTGGTCGCCGGTGAGGTGGACGTACTCGGTCGAGGCGCGGAACGGGTACTCCGTGTCATTGGACCGGGTCCGCAGTCGGCCGGCCGGGACCACGATCCGCTCACCCGGGAAGCGGGCGGACAGGGCGGCGCGGCGGGCGGCCGCGTAGGGCGCCTGCTCTATGGGGTCGAGCCCGTGGCGCTCGGTGTCGGCCCAGCCGGTCTTCATGACGGCCGCCAGTTCGTCGGACACTGCCGGGTACAGCCCGTTCTTCCGCTGTTTGATGGGCTTGTCCTGCGCCGCCACCGGCGTGTCCCGGGCTTCCGCCACTTCTTGCCTCCTGGTACGTCGTGGTACGTCCCGATGAAACCTTCCACTCATCGTATGTGCGGCGGCAAGGGGGACAAGAAGGCGGCGGCGGGCCCGCTGTCATCACCGGCCCGCCCCCGCCATCACTCGCCCGCCCCCGTCTGCCGTCGCCCGCCCTCGCCCCCCAGGCACCTTCACTCGAAGCGGGCCACCAGCAGCACCAGGTCCTCCGCCCCGCCCGCCCGGTCCAGACCGCCCGGCAGTACGGCGTCCAGGACGTGGTCGGCGAGCCGTTCCGGGTCCGCGCGTACGGAGTCCGGCGCGCTCCGCGCGGCCGCGCGCAGGCCGGCGAAGGCCAGGTCGGCGGACTCGCCGGTACGGTGCAGCAGGCCGTCGGTGAAGAACAGCAGGCTCTCGGCGGGCCGTACCCGCAGCTCCACGCTGGGCGCCTCCCAGCAGCTCAGCATGTTCAGCGGGGCGGAGAGCGAGGTCTCCACGTATTCGCAGCGGTGCTCGCCGACCAGCAGCGGCGGACAGTGTCCGGCCCCGGCCAGGGTCAGCTTGCGGCCACCGGCGGCCTCGGCCGACACATAGCCGAAGAGGGCGGTCGCCGAGCGGGCCGGCTCGGTCAGCCGCATCAGCAGTTCCAGGTCGGAGAGCACGGCCACCGGGTCCTCGCCCTCCATCACCGCGTACGCCCGCAGCGACGCGCGCAGCCGGCCCATCGCGGCGACCGCGCCCGGACCGGTGCCGGTCACCCCGCCGACGGTCAGGCCGAGCGCCCCCTCGGGCAGCGGCAGCGCGTCGTACCAGTCGCCGCCGCCGCGCGGCCCCGCGCTGTGCCGGACGGCCATCCGTACCCCGGGCACCCGCGGCAGCCGGGCGGGCAGCAGTTCGGCGGCGAGCGCCGCGGTGACCCGCCGGGCCCGGCGCAGGTCGAGGCAGCGCGCGATGTGTTCGGCGGCGAAGCGCAGATAGAGGCCGGCCAGCCGGCGCCTGCGGTCGGTGGGCGCGGCGGGTTCGTCGAAGAACCAGACGGCGGTGCCGAGCCGGCCATCCGCGGCCATCAGGCCGAGCGCGTAACTGGCGCCGAGGCCGAGATGGGCGGCGACCTCGCGGTGGCGGGGGGTGAGCGCCGGATCGTGCCGCAGGTCGCGCAGCAGCGTCTCCTCAAGGCCGGGCCCGAGGCTGAAGCCGACGTCGGCATCCTGGAGACGGTCTGCCCCGATGTGCCGGACCGTCTCCAGGGTGCCGAGATCGGCATGGCCGAGGCCGAGGCCCACCGTGAGGTCGGGGCCGAGTCCGTCCGCCGGATCCAGGGCCACCAGGCCGCGCCCGGCGCCGACCAGGGACGCCCCGGCCCGCAGCACCTCACGCAGCGTCTCGTCCAGGGTGCTGGTCCGGGCGAGGCACTCGGTCAGCTCGTGCAGCAGTGACAGATCGCAGACCCAGGCGGCAAGCCGGTCCCGTACGGCCAGATCGTGGTCGGTGTCGGCGCCGGGGGCGAGCGCCGAGGTGCGGGGGCCGGCCGGGCCAGCCGTTCCCGGTGCGGCGATGGTGGCGGATGTGCTCGACGTGGCGCCGATCGGGGCCGACGGGGGAAACGGGGCGGCCACATTTTGCGCCGATCCGGAAGCCGGTGGCTTCGTTCCAGCCACTTTTCTCACGTGGGCGGGGCTCATGGCCGGAGGCTCGCGGTCGGCGGCCGACGGGCGGGGCAATGAGCGTTTTTCGTCCGCAATACGCGGAGTTTCCGCACGAATAGCATTGCAAACCCCCATGTCGTGCTGCGCCGCTATCAGGAACCCACTTCTACACGCACGCTAATGGGCATGTCCAGGATTGTCCCGGTAGCGGGAAAGGTGTCGGAGTTGAGCACGGGCCTTGCGGTGGGCGGGGTCCTGGCCGTAAGTTGGCGGAAACGGTGGCCGGAAGTTGGCTGGAAAAGGCCACCCCCGCCTCATGCGCGCTGTCGACTGATCCCAGCCAACAGCGCGTCATATCGCGGGTGATGGGTAGGAACCCGGAGTCCGGCTCAAGCGTCGTAGTGCGTAGGCAGTTGACGGCCGACCCGACCCTTGGGTGACCAAGGAGTCGTTGCGCCCGACGAGGGTCACGAACGGTGATCCGCTCAGGGCATCGAGAGCACGAAGCGCCAAGCGCACACCACCCTCCGCATGTTCCACGCTCGGCTGGCCGCGTGATGCGCTGCCTCGTATGCGGTGTGCTCGACAGTTACGTTGTGTAATGGGCAGATCCATGGGCGTTAACGGAAAGGAACGAGCGCTGATGCGCGAGATCCTCGGAAGGCGACGCAAGCACTCACTCCAGCGAAGGGGGCGGTCCGTGTTGCTCAACGCGGTGGTCACCTATGCCGGGGAGTGGAAATGGCGCGTGGTCCCCGGTGTCGGATACGACGACCGGGGCGGCACCTGGCGCGCCGGCGACGAACAGATGTGCGCCTGCCCGCGGCCCAACTGCCCGGTGCCCGGTGCGCACCCGCTCGACCCCGGACTGCTCGCCGCCACCCGGGACCCGCGGATGGTCCGCTGGTGGTGGACGCGCCGGCCGGACGCGCCGGTCGTCCTGGCGACCGGGGACCAGGTCTCTGCGGCGAGTCTGCCCGCGGCGGCCGGGGAGCTGGCCCTCTCGGCGCTCGACAAGCTCGGGTTCCGGCTCGGGCCGGTCATTGCCACCCCCACCCGGTATGTCTTCCTGGTGGCTCCTTACACATTGCCTGAGCTGGGAGAACTCCTCGACAGCCAGGACTGGGTGCCGACGTCGCTGCGCTACCACGGGGACGGCGGCTATGTGCCGCTGCCCGGGGCGGCGATGGATGCCGGGCAGCCGCGCTGGGTGCGGGAGCCCGCACCGGGGGCCGGCGGTTCGGCTCCTTGGCTGCCGGGGATCGGCACGCTGGTCGAGGCACTGGTGCGGGCCGGGCGGACGGCTCCTGACGGGGACCGGCTGACGTACTGACATGTCATACGGGGGCGGGCCGGTCGGATTGTCGCCGGTACGCCCCCTTTTTCGCGGGCGCGCGCTGTGCATAACTTTTGAGAACGTTACGACCATCATGAACGTGATGTAACCGGTCGAACGGTACGAACCGTGTGAAGCCTGTGAAGCCTGTGAAGGCTACAAAGGCTACGAGGGCCACGAAGCTTACGAACCCGAAGAGGTGGGGCATTGAAGCTTGAGCAGTCGCACGATGACCAGGCCCGGGTGTACGCACAAGCACTGCGCCGGGTCGCGGTCGCCAGCGTCCTCGCGCTGGCCGTCGTCCTCCCGCTGGCGGTGATCACGGCACAGCACGAGGACGGACATCGGGGCAACTCGGTGCACAGCGCCGGATACCACCGCGCGGGGCGCCCGGCGGCGGGCCCGGCGAGCGACTGACGCCGTCGGCGGGCCCTGAGGGCCCCGACCCGAACCGGACATGAAAAGGCCCGGTCGCTGGCGACGGGGGATGCACCAGCGACCGGGCTGTTCAAACGGTAACAAGACTTCGTCCGATAGCAAATTCCCCAACCCGTGGGCCAGGTGGTTCTCCTGGGGTTTCCGAGACGCTGTGATCGGAATCACCGCGGACGGTATCCGACCGGTGTGAGACCGGCCGTGGCCGGGCGCACCGGGCCCCTCGCCGGCCCCGCCGAACCGGCCGGCCCTCGTCCGCCCCCGCGAGGCCCGCCCCCCGAGGACCCGGCCCCGACCAAGCCCCCACCGAGCCGGGCCGACGACTCCCCCTAGGCCGTGTCTGACAAATAGCGTCGTCCGCCCGCAGGGCGGGGCCCGCGGCGTCTGGTGCGTGCGCTCGCAAGGCGGAGGGTCGTCCTCGTAGTGGGCCTACTCGGACGACTCCGACAACGCAGCGAGCGTGCGTGCCAGGCGTCGCGGGGCAGGCGGGATTTGTCAGACACGGCCTAGCCCCGACCGCCCCGAGCCCGCCCGGCTCCCCACCCACACCGGGGCGACCCGCCGGGCCGGGTCGGGGTCCGGTCGGGCCTTCGGCCAGGTGGTTCTGGGCCAAGCGTCCGGAGTCGGCGGGGCGACTCGGCTCGGGCGCCGCGCGCTCTGTGTCCGCAGCCATGACGGGGCGACCCGCCGGGCCGGGTCGGGCCCCGGCCGGGCCTTCGGCCAGGCAGTCCTGGGCCAAGCGTCCGGAGCCGGCTGGGCTCGGACCGGGTCCGTAGGCGCGGCAGCCTGCCGGGTCGGGTCGCGGTCGTTTTCGATCTGCGGGCAGCCGGGACCGCTCGGCTCGGGTTCGGAGGCAGGGGGTAGGGGGGCGGCTGCCCGGACCTGATCGGGGGTCTTGGGGCCGAAGGACCAGGTCAGGTCGGCCCCCGCCGCCTGGCGGAGGCTTGACCGGTCCGGCTGGTCAGGCCCGCGGGGCCGGTCCCAGTCCCGGCGGCTCGGAGCGGGGGGTCCGGGCCGGAGGCCCGGGAGCTTGCCGGGGGCGGGCCCCCGGCGTACCGGTCAGCCCGCCCGGCCAGGGGCTAGCTCAGGGTGATCTGGCGGTTGGTGAACCCGCCGCGGGCCCTGCGCTCCTCCGACGTGAGCGGGGCGGTCCGGTCGAGCGCCTCGGTGAGCCGCTCGCCGAAGGCCGCCGCGGGCTTCTCCACCTCGTCGGCGCTCATGCCGACCGGCAGGTCCCACACCGGCACCACCAGACCGTGCGCCCGGAAGGACCCGACCAGCCGCGTACCGTCGCCGAGCGAGGACGTACCCGCCGCGTGCAGCCTGGCCAGCGCGTCGAGCAGCGCCTCCTCCGCGTGCGGCATGACCCACCGGAGGTGGTTCTTCTCCGGGGTCTCGCACCAGTACGCCGCGTCCACCCCGCCCAGCCGCACGGTCGGGATCGCGGCCTGGTTCGCCTGCTCCAGCGACGCCGCCACCTCGCCGGTCGCGGCCGCCGCGTCCTCCAGCCAGAACTCGAAGCCGGTCCGTACCTCGGGCACGAAGGGCGCGGTCAGGTCGAGCAGATCCTGCAACCGGGGCCCGTCCGGCGCGGGCCGGCGGCCCTCGACCGGGTTGCCGGGCTCGGCGGTCAGCGCCCGCCGGAGGGTGTCGGCCAAGTCGCGGCTGACATCGCCCGAGGCCGTGTCGTTCTGCAGGCCGAGCAGTACGGCGCCGGTGTCACGGCGCAGCCCCGGCCAGGCCATCGGGAGCACGGTGGCGAGCGTCACCGACGGCACTCCGTCGGGCAGCGGGTCCTTGAGGGTGAGCGGCACGGTCGCCGCCGGGACGAGTTCGCGCAGGGCGACCCAGTCGCACTCGCCCGGCAGTCCCTCGAACGGGCGGCGGACCAGCTCGGTGATGGCGTGCGCGGCCTCGCGGCCGTGGCACGCCTTGTACCGGCGGCCGGACCCGCACGGGCAGGGTTCACGCGCACCGACAACCGGAACGGCTGCCTCCGACGCGGCCCTGGGACCCTTGGTGCCCTTCGTCTGGGTGGCGGTCGCGCGCTTCTTGGCCATGGCTCGGTCTCTCCCGTTCCGGCGGTGTTCCGGCCGCGAGCCTAGCGCCAGGCGGGTGCTCCACCGGACCACGACGGGCCGTTCCCCCGTACGCCGGGAATCTTCCCACCGGGACAGGCCCATTCCCTCCCGCCGTCCCACCTGGCCGACCGCGGCCCGGCGCGGGCCCACCTGGCCGGCCGCCCACCGGTCGCACCGGATCGGCCACCCGCCACCGCTCGCCGGCCACAGGCCACCGCGCTCGGTCAGCGGCCGCCAGCGACCCCGCTCAGGCCATGTCGTCCAGCGACTCCGCCAGGTCCAGCGGAAGATCGAGCGGTACGCCCATCGGCAGACCGATGCCCGTACCCGCCGACTCGTCCCGCCGGGCATGCCGCCCCCGGACCGGGATCAGCACCCAGACCGTCACCTCGCCCGGCGCGTCCCGTACGCCCCAGCTCAGCGCGAGGCTCTCGACGATGCCGAGGCCGCGACCGCCGTGCGCGGTCAGCGAGGGGCTGGCCGGGCGCGGCCGGGTGGGTCCGCCACCGTCGGTGACCTCCAGGACCAGCAGTCCGTCCTCGCCGATGTACCACGACGCCCGTATGCCACCGGCACACAGGCCGCCCGCCTCACCCGTACCCAGCCGTCCGGCCGCCGCCGGTCCGCCAGGGGCGCCCGGGTGACCGGCTCTCTCGCCGTACTCCCGCTGCCCGTAGACCCGGGGCCGCGCCCGCGCCGCGTCCGCCGCCCCCCCGTATTCGGAGTACCCGGAGTAATCGGGGCGATCGGGCTCGTCGTCCGCGCCCAGCGGGCGGGCGTGCCGACAGGAATTGCTGAGCAGCTCGGAAAGGATCAGCACGGCGTCGTCCGTCACCGAATCCGGCACATCCCGGACGCACATATCCGTCCGCAGTTTTCGCCGTGCTTCCGCGACGCCTCTCGGACCATGGGGTAGGGCCATGGTCGTGGACGTCGGCACCTCTTGCGCCACCATCAACGACACCCCCGGATACCTCCTTCACCCCACGCCACAGACTGAATGCCCCCTGTGACTCGACCGGAAACAGGCCAACCCGATCTATTGACGCACTCCGTACGCGCGTAGGTGAAATGCGCATGCCAGTGGCACGATCCGGCTTGAAACCTCCCGATCCACCGCGCTCCGCGACCGCCGGAGTACGCCCTGTGACCGTTTGGTGATATCGCGCGACCGATGTGACGAGAGGGATAACAGCCAATCTGTGGGAGGCGACCGGCAATCCTCGTGACGCGAACCGGCAATCCTTTTGGCGCGATCCGATCCCGTCCCCGCGTGACTCGTTCCGTCGAGGCGTTCAGCGACCGAGCTGGGCCAGCACCTGTAGCGGGCGGTTGGTGATGATGGCGTCCACCCCGAGCCGTTCGCACAGCTCCACGTCGGCCGGGTCGTCCACCGTCCACACATGCACGCGGTTCCCCGCCCGCTGCAACCGCGCCACGTACCCCGGGTTGGCCCGCACGATCCGCATACTCGGCCCGGCGATGCGCACCCCCGCGGGCAGCCGCCCGTCACGATGGCGCGGGGACACGTACTGCATGAGATAGACGGTCGGCAGCTCGGGCGCGGCCAGCCGGATCCGGCGCAGCGAGCGCGACGAGAAGCTCATCACCTGGACCCCGGACGGCTCGCCGGGCGGCGGGCGGTCGAGGCCGAAGCGGCGCAGCAGCTCCAGCAGCCGCTCCTCCACCTGGCCCGCCCAGCGCGTGGGGTGCTTGGTCTCGATGGCCAGCTCGACCCGGCGGTCGGTGTCGGCGATCAGCTCCAGCAGGCGCTGGAGGGTGAGGACGCGGGTGCGTTCGTCGTCGTCATCGATGGCGTCAGCATCGGCGTCGGCGTCGGCGTGGCCGCCGTATCCGTTGCCGGAGCGGTCGGTGCCTTCGGCGGCCCCCGGCAGCGCGAGCCCGTAGCGCTCGGGCGCCTCCGGGTCGGCGTGCTGCCCCTTCCAGGAACCGAAGTCGAGTGCCGCCAGGTCGGCAAGTTCGAGCGAGGAAACCGCGCCGCGCCCGTTGGACGTACGGTTGATCCGCCAGTCGTGTACGCACACCAGGTGCCCGTCAGCGGTGAGCCGCACATCGCACTCCAGCGCGTCGGCGCCGTACTCGATGGCCTTGCGATAGGCGGCGAGCGTATGTTCTGGTACATCCTCGGAGGCGCCCCGGTGAGCGACGACCTGCACCGGCCGTCGCGCCGGGTGCACATCGGGGACGGCGCGCGCATACGTCACCGGGCCATGGTGCCACCGTGACCCCGGGACCGGGATGCGCGGAGTACGTGAACCGTTGGGCGAACGGATGCGCGAACGCGTACGTGACGGCGGGTGGGAGGGCACGTGTGAACAGCTCCGAACGCCCGCGCGAAGATGTGCGATCGGCGTACCGCCCCGGCCGCCCCGGCGCGCACGGTCTGCACACAGGTACCGCTTACGGCGGTCCGACACGCCGTGAGAAATGCTGTACCCGTTGAATGTTTTGTCCTGACCCTGAGGAGAATCGCTGTGAGCACCGAGAACGAAGCCGGGTCGTCGCTGCCGGCTGCGGAACCGGCGGCGGGCGCACACGAGAGTGCCGCGCGCGACGGTGCCTCGGCGGCCCCCGCGCCCTCTGAGTCGTCGACCCCGCCCGCTCCGGCCGCTCCCCCCGCGGCCCCCACGACCCCCGCCGCCCCGCCGGCCGAGGAGTCCAGGACCGAGGTGCTTCCGACCCAGGCGCCCGCAGGCCGTACCGAGCACGTGACGTCCTCGCCCGCGCCGATCCAGGCGCCGCCGCCGGTGGGACCGCCGTCTCCTTACGGGGCGCCACCGAGCGCGCTGGCGGGTTCGGGGGCGGGTAGGGCCGGTTCGGGTTCGGGTTTCGCGCCGGGTGCGGGTGCGGGTGGGGGTGCAGGTGCGGGCTCGGGTGCGGGCTCCACCCCGGACGGCCCCGCGCCGTCTCCCTCGCCGTACCAGCCGCCGGCGCCCGGCCCCTACCAGCCGCAGCAGCCCGAGCCCACCTCGCCGTTCGAGCCGCCGCGCCCCGCGCCGTCGCCGTACGACCCGCAGCAGCCGGCCCCCTCGCCCTATGAGCCGCCGCGCCCCGCGTTCGACGCCCAGAAGCCGTCGCCGTACGACTCCCCGGCTGCCCCGGCCTCTCCTCCCGCTCCCCCCTCTCCCTCGTACGACTCCCCGGCCCCCTCCTACGGCTCGCCGCGACCGGCCTACGGTGCCGAGTCCGCGGGCCACGGGCAGCCGCAGGACCGGCCGGGCGCGCCCACCTCCGTACCGGACCCGTACGCCGTGCCGGCCACGCCCGCCTACGCCACCTCTTCCGCCCAGCCGGGCGGGGACGGTTACGGCGGTGGCGGGCCGGTGTGGGGCGCGCAGTTCCCGGCCGCTCCGAACCCGGCCGACGGCGGCCGCCGTCGCCGCGGCGCCGGTCTGCTGATCGTCGCGGTCGTCGTGGCCGCGCTGGTCGCGGGCGGCGTCGGCAGCGCCATCGGCTACAACGCGGCGAAGAACGACGACAACTCCTCCTCCACCACCGTCTCCGCCCCCAAGGACGCGGCCGCCCTCAACCGCGCGCCCACCTCGGTGGCCGGCATCGCCAACAAGGCGCTGCCGAGCGTCGTCACCATCAAGGCCAGCGGCAGCCAGGAGAGCGGCACCGGCACCGGGTTCGTCTACGACACCCAGGGCCACATCCTCACCAACAACCACGTGGTGGCCCCGGCGGCCGACGGCGGCAAGCTCACCGTCACCTTCTCCAACGGCAACACCTACGACGCGGAGGTCATCGGCCGCGCCCAGGGCTACGACGTGGCGGTCGTCAAGCTGAAGAACCCGAGCGGCGTCAAGCTCACCCCGCTGCCGCTCGGCAACTCCGACCAGGCCGCGGTCGGTGACGCCACCATCGCCATCGGCGCCCCCTTCGGCCTCTCCGGCACCGTCACCACCGGCATCGTCAGCGCCGTCCACCGCCCGGTCGCCTCCAGCGACGGGCAGGGCTCCACCGCGTCCTACATGAGCGCGATCCAGACCGACGCGTCGATCAACCCCGGCAACTCCGGCGGCCCGCTGCTCAACGCCGACGGCGCGGTGATCGGCATCAACTCCGCGATCCAGCCCGGCGGCGCCACCGAACCCGGCACCCAGGGCGGCAGCGTCGGCCTCGGCTTCGCCATCCCGATCAACCAGGCCCAGCGCGTCGCCCAGCAGCTCATCAGGACCGGCCAGCCGGTCTACCCGGTCATCGGGGTCAGCCTCGACACCCAGTTCGACGGCGACGGCGCGAAGATCTCCACCGACACCAGCAGCGCCATCACCAGCGGCGGCCCGGGCGCCAAGGCCGGCCTCCGGCCCGGCGACGTGATCACCAAGTTCGACGACACGATCATCGACAGCGGCCAGACGCTGATCGGCGAGATCTGGCAGCACCAGCCCGGCGACAAGGCCACCCTCACCTACACCCGCGGCAGTGCCACCCACACCACCACCGTCACCCTCGGCAGCCGCACCGGCGACTCCGGCAACTAACCCGTTAAGCTGTCCCCGCGCGGCTCACCCACCCGGGCCCCCTCCCCCCGAGGGAGCCCCACCCCGAGCCCCGCGGGGAGGCTTGCCCGAGCGGCCTAAGGGAACGGTCTTGAAAACCGTCGTGGCAGCGATGTCACCGTGGGTTCAAATCCCACAGCCTCCGCGGTAGTAGTGCTTTTAGCAGGTCAGAGCGGGTGCCCCGAGGTTGGGGGCACCCGCTCTGACGTTGGCTGTCTCACCCTGAGTCGCTGCTATCCCGCTCCGGATCAGTCTGTGCGGGCCATACACGGGCCAGATTCCGCGACTACGCTCCGTCGCTGGGCTCGGCATCGTCGCTGTTCAGCGCGCGGGTGATGCGGGCGTTGTCCTGGTCCTGGCGTCCCTTGATGACTTTCGCGTAGAAGCGGTAGAGCACGGTGACGCTGTGGCCGGCGCGGCGGGCGACCTCTACGGGGTCGACCCCGGCCTTGAGCCACAGGGACACGCACGCGTGCCGCAGCGAGTACGGGACTTCCGCCAGGGGCGTTCCCCGGTCGGCAGCGGAGAGCGCCACGCGCCTTGCGACCTGCCAGACGTCGGCGTACTCGGTGGAACGTAGGCGACCGCCTCCGGCAGCCCGGAAGAGGCGGCCATCCTCGGTCGCGCCGTACTGCTCGATGTGAGCGCGGAGCATGGCCACGAGCACGGGCGGTATGGGTACCGGTCGCGTCGTCTTCCTTGCCCGTCGCTTCAACCCGCGCTTCTCGTAGGAGAGTCCGTCGTCGGTCCATCCGGCGCCCACCTCGGGACGGCTCTCGGAGAGAACGAGTTCGCCCCATGCGTCCGGCTCGGTTTCCTCGGGCAGCAGGCACGCCGATTCGCTCAGCGCGGCCACCTCGGACGGGCGCATGGCGGCGTAGTACATGCAGCCGAAGAACGCTTCCAAGTGCTCGCCGCGAACGCCTTGTTCCGCGACCGCCCGGATAAGAGAGCGTGCGAGTCGTGGATCCGGGACGTATCGGAAATCGATCTCGTCGTCCGTCTGCGGGGGACTCCAGTCGATCCGGGTAAGCGGATTGACCGGGAGGAGATCGCGCTCGACCGCGTACCGCAGGGCGTTGTTGAGGACGCTGTACTTGCGGCGGGTGGTGTTCTCGGCGGCCACGGTGCCGTCGAGTCGATGCGAGAGAGCGAACAGGGCGCCTCGGAGGGCGTCGGAGTCCTTGAGGTCGCCGACTTTCATGGAGTGCTTGGCCATCCATGCCAGCGCTGCCGCAACGTCCTCCGGGGGCGTTTCAGCGTCCTTCCGCGCCATCGGTCGGCCGTCATCGCCGAGTACCACCTTTCCGCTCTCGTCTCGGGCGGCCTGGAATGCGTACGTCTGGAGGGCCCGCCGAAGCGTTGCCGTGTCTGGCCGCTTGTCCCTGCTGGTGGTGACCAGCGCGGGCGTCACCGTCGTGAGCGCGTCGGCGATGCTGGCCCGGTGCTTGGCTGCGATGTTGGGCCATTTCATCAGGACGTAGGCGCCCGCGTGGTCGTACCAGGTCGGCGACTTCAACTCGTGCAGTTCGGAGGCTGGTAAACCGGTGCCGATGTCGAACTGCTCGCGCCGCCGTAGGGCTTCCAGGAGTTGGGACTGCCGTCCCTCGGCTTGCGTCTTCAACCGGTAGCTCTGAGAGTGCTGCCGATCTCCGACGCGCCAGCGCAGTTCGAACGGCTTCCGCCGGTTCTTGCGCTGGCGGATGGCCCAGAATTCCACCTCGTAGCTGAGGCTCATGGTTCTCCATTCCGAAGCCGCCCGGCCGCAGCAAGGCCGGGCGGCTTCAAGGGGGGATGGTCAGCCGACGCGCTGCTCGCAGGAGTTCAGCCAGGCGTCGAGATCGCCGCGGCGGATACGGAGCTGACCGTTCGGGAGCTTGATGCACTTCGGGGCTTGGCCGCGGGCGCGGAGGCGGTAGAAGGCGGCGCGCGACATGCCGAGTTCATCGAGGACTTCGGGGAGCTTGAGGTTCCGTCGTGCCGAAGCCGTCTGATATCCGTTCGGCCGGCCGGAGGGCGGGGGTGTTGTGGTGCGCGGCATCCTGTTGGTTCCTCCTGTGCCTGGGTGGTGTTGGCTGGAGGCAGCGGGCGTGTGTGGCGCGTGGACGTCCGCTGTGGGGTGGGGTCAGGTGCCGGGGGTGTGGGGTGTGACGGTGGTGGTGGCGATGAGGGAGACGCTGCCTTCGGGGTCGCCTTCGAAGGTGGTTTCCATCCATTCCCAGGTGTGGTGGTCGTCGGCGGTGGGGGTGTAGCCGAGGGTGTTGAGGGCGGCCTGCCGTGCGGCGGGGGTGGGGATGCCGTCGGTGGTGGGGAAGGGGACGCGGGGCCAGCGGGCTTCGTCGGGCAGGGCGACGAAGACGTGCCATTCGGTGCCGTCCCATGAGGTGATCATGTGGGCTTTGAGCGGGCGGTTCAGGGGCAATGGGCCTCGATTCATGGTGGTGGGGTCGAGTCAGACGAGGTGGTGGAGGGCGGCGCGGAGATCAGTGCCGATGGCGGCGAGGCGCTGCTCGATGGCGTGCCACGACTCGGCGTCGATGGCCATGAGCGCGGCTATGGCGGTGGGGCCTTGGCCGCGTTCGAGGGCGGTGAGGAGGTCGCGGAGTTCGCCGGCGGCCATCAGGGAGATGCGGGGTTCGGCACACATGTCGGTTCCCTTCGGGGTCAGTTGCCGGGGATGGCGTCTTTGAGTGCGGTCATGATGTGGTCGATGGAGGGTGCGGCGGTGCTGCGGGCGAGGTAGAAGCCGAAGAGCAGGGCGACGATCGCGGCGCCGGTGGTGAGAGCGCGGTAACGCATGAGCAGGGTGAGCAGGACGCCGAACAGGACGAGCGCGGAGACGGTGAAGGCCAAGGGATCTTCCTTCCGGGTAAGCGGGGTCAGTGGTTGCCTTCGCGGTGGAGCCGGGTGGCGAGGTTGTAGAGGTGGCGTCCGACCCGGACGCGTTGCCCGTAGCCGCGGCAGCGTCGGCAGTTCCGGCCGCGGACGAGCCGGCCGCGCCGGTTGTGCTTGACCTTGAAGCCGAAGCCTCCGCATCGGCGGCAGACTCCGAGCGGGCTGAGCGCGCAGAGGGCGGCGTAGCCGAGGATCGCGATGAGGGCGAGGGGTATAGCCGTGAAGGGTGAGGGCATGCAGGACCCTTTCCAGGGCGGAATGAGGGCGTGCGCGAGGGGCCGCTAGCGGCTAGAGGCCAGGTCAGACCTGGTATGCACCGCTAGCAGGGGCGCTAGACCTAGCGGGGGCCGATGCTAGGGCGAGGGCCTTACGGCGGTGGTTCAGCCGTCTTGGCGAGCGGCGGTGGCCAGCACATCGGCGCGGCGGAGGCCGCGGCGGTTGGCTCCCTTGCCGTCGTCGGTGGTGCCCCAGACTTGGACGGTGCGGATGCCGTACGGGCGGACGGCGGTGGCGAGGTGTTCGGGGGTCCACTGGGCGTAGACGTCGGGGCGGAGTTCGGTGAGGCGGGTGATGATGGCCTCGCTCCATGCCTTGTCCGTGCCGGGCGGGAAGGTGGCCGTGAGGTCGGCGATGAGGTCGTAGGCCGGCCCGGTCGCGGGCTGCTCGCCGAGGGCGTGGCCGGTGAGGGTGCCGGCCTTCTTCCGTAGTGCGTGGATGTGCTGGGTGAGGTTGTCGGCGGTGGGGGCGTTGATCTGGACGCACCGGACGATGCGCGCGTCGGCGCCTTCGCCGACGAACCAGCAGATGCCCTTGTCGCCCCAGGCGAGGGTGTTGGCGCGGATGCCGCGTTTGTAGGAGCCGGTGCCGAGGACCATGTCGTTTTCGATCTGGCCCATGACCTTGAGGCACCAGCGCAGCGTGGCGTTCGCGGAGATCCCGGTCGGCAGGGACTTGGAGTCCGGGCGCTGGGTGGCCAGGAGAAGCGTGATCCCGAGGGCTGGCCCTCGCTTGACGAGGTCGGTGCAGTGTTCTTCGAACTCGGCGCCGTGCTTTGGGTCTTCGAACCACTTCTGGCACTCGTCCACACCGACGACGATCGGGTGGAGACCGAGTTTCCTCATGTCCGCGAGCGCGGAGGTGACCTTGGATTCGGGGCAGAGGTCTTTGGGGAGTTCGCGGATCACCTTGGCCCGGCGCCGCAACTCCGTACGCAGCTCGCGGAGATCGGCCAGGGCGTACGCGATGTCCTCTTCTTCCTCACCTGCCCGGTAACGGTGGGCGACGCGGGCGAGTGCGGACAAGTCGCCGGTGCCCTTGAGGTCGTACACGTGGAGTTCGGCCCGGAGATCCATGGCGGCGACGAGGAGGATGAGCCGGAGGAGGAAGGTTTTTCCCATCCGGGGCACTGCTCCGACGATCCCGGAGACGTACATCAGGGATTGTGCGACCCATCGTCCGCGCTGGTCGGTGGCGAACGGCTGAACCTTGAAGAGATCGAGCGGCTCGCCGCCCAGCAAAGGCCACTTGGCTTGCCGGGTCTGGGACATGTCCTGATCCCCGACCCACAACCTGAGCCGGCCGGTGTGTTCATCCGGCACGGCCTCGGGCCATACGCACCCGAGCGGGCGCCGCAAGCCGGATGCCAACTTCTCCCGCCGGTCGATGACGTCGGTGACGGTGACGCCGTAGGGGAGGTCACCTTCGGCGAGCCAGCCGGGGCCGTCGCGCGTGATGGGCGCGGTGAAGGCGAAGCCCGGACCGCCTTTGGCCTGGCTCTGGTTGATCGCGGGGATACCGAGCGCGCCCAGGGCCCGGAGAACGATGTCGCTGGTGAGTTTTGTGGTGCGCGGGATTTCCACAGCCCTGTGGATGACTGGTGTGTCGGCGGGTTGGCCGAGCCGTCCGAGGGCCAGAGCTGCCAAGGCCCCCGAGATGGCGAGCAGCCAACCCGGTGCGAGCACGTACACCGCGGTGGCCATGATCGTGCCCAGTACCCCGGCGACCGCGCCGACCGCCGTCCGCCACCGAACCCGCCGGTCACGCTGCCGGGAGAGCTTCAGGTACTCCTCGATGTCCTCCCGGGTGGCCGCTCCCTGCCGTAGCGGCTCCCCCTCGGCGTCGACCACCCACCGCAGCGACCCGCCGACGAAGCGGGCGACCCCGCGCGGGACATGAAGGCCGAGCCGGAGGGCGTACCAAGGTGCGCGCACCGCGTGATACGCCGCGACGTGCCCGGCGTACGTGATGACGTACTTCGTCGTGATGCCGAGTTCTCGCCGCGATCGTGCCCAGGCGGGTATGACCGGCCGCCGTTTCGAGCCACGTACGCGCCCCAAGAGCCCCGGACCGGCGGCCGTGTCGGGCGCGTCCACGGGGAGCGGCGATTCGGAGCCGGCGGGCTGAACTTCCTTCTCCGCGCGCGGCGGTAAGGGTGAGCCTTGCTGTGTGGTGCCGTGCTGCACGGGCGGTTCCTTTCGAGGCCGGTGCGGAGTCAGGGCTTGGCGGTGCGGGTGTTCGCCGGACGCGGGCCGCGTTCGGCGTCGAGGCGTACGAACACGGTGTGGACGTAGCTCGGCGCGCGCGTCGCGCGGCGGGCCGTTTCCCGGACGCTGAGGCCATCCGCCCAACCGCGTTCCATAGCGGCGAGAGCGTCGGCGGTGCTGAGCTTGGCGGGTGGACGTTCGGGTGATCGGGCGGCGCTGTTCCGCGGGGGCACGGGCGGGTGGTCGGTGAACAGCAGCCGCGGGTAGTGGCGGACGTTCGCGGTCGCCCGCGCCATCTGCGTACGCACCTGGCCGGCGAGGGCAGAGGCCGCCGGATCGGTCGGCCGTGACCAGGGCGCGGTGAGGGCGATGGTGGCGAGAGAGGCGGCGTTCCGCCGGGCGGCAAGCTGGTCGAGAAGCCTGGCGCGCTGTTCCGCGTCCGTGCCGACGTTGGCCCTGGCGACCGCGATGGACAGTTGCCGGGTGATGCGGCGGGCGCGGCGGCCGTCGCGCTGGGCGGGAGGGATCTCGGCGAGCCGTGCGGCCAGAGCGACGGCCCGCACGGTGGCACGGTCGCGGGTGATCTGTTCGGCGTCGCGCTTCCGCCGGGCGACACCGAGCCGGGAGAGGAGTCGTTCCCGCAACTCCCGTGCGAGCAAGGCTCCGAAGCCGTTGGACGACGCTTCGGGCTTGTGGTGGCGTAGTTCGATGCCCATGGCGAGGTGCCAGAGCATCGCGGCCATGACCGGGCCGACGAACGCGCGGACGGTGCCGCCGACCGGTCCGGACTCGGCGTACGCGGGGATGATCTGCACTCCGGTGATCACCCAGACCAGCACGCCGGGGACGCCGGGGGCGCCGCTCGGGCCGTTAAGGTTCTGCCGGGCCATCAACGCGGTTGCGAAGAGGGCAAGTTCGGCGGCCCCGAACATCGCGGCCCGCTCGACCGTGCCGGCCATGTCGAGGTAGTCGGCGGCGAACCGCCACGACGTGTCCGCGCTATAGGCGGTGCAGCCGGCGGCGGCCAGCGCGGCGACACGAACAGCGGGGGTTCCGCGCCTGAGCTGCCGGACGGTGAGCCAGGCGAGGCAGAGGGCGAGCACCCCGCCGAGGATGTACCCGGCTTCGATACCGATGGCGGGGGAGTTCATGCCGCCTCCCTCGTGAGACGGCGGTCGCGCAGCAAGTCGCCTCCGCCGAGCCGTACGGCGTACAGCGCGTCCTGCATGGCGATGGCATCCGACGCGCCTTCGTCCAGCAGTTCCGCGAGCACTTCACGCGCTACGGCCACCCGGGCGGCGCGCTGCTCGCCGGTCTCGATAGGCGGTCCGTGGAACAGGTCCCGGAAGCATCCGGGGAGTTCGGCTAAGCCGAGGTCGTCGCCGCATGCGCAGCGACCCGTACACGTACACATGACGCTCCTGATCATTGACGGGACGAGTGGCCATGACTCCCGGCACCGCCAACCGCCGAGGTGGCGGCCGTGCCGGGATCAAAAACACTCGATCGCTCAGGTGGCGCTATGGAGTTCTCAAGGTGCGGGCGCTGCCTTCGGGTGCGCGGTGTGCGGGAGCCATCTGGGCGCTCTTCGGGTGTGCGACTCCTCAAGAGATCCTGTCTTCAGGTCCTCTTTAGGAGTGAGGAAGACTATGGGGCACTGGACACCAACTCGTCAAGACTTCTTGAGGACTTGCTATGCTGAGGCGGCCCGATGATCTGGACGGTGAGCCGCATGGCCAAGGCGTACGAACGCATCGCTGACGATCTCCGTCAGCGCATCCGCGCAGGTGAGTTGAGCCCAGGCGACCGCCTGCCGGCCGAGACGACGCTCGTGGAGGAGTACGCGAAGAGCCTCCCGACGATCCGCCAGGCGCTCAGCCTCTTGCAGGCCGAGGGGCTGGTCGAGAAGCAGCACGGGCGCGGCAACTTCGTCCGCCGGCCGCGTACGCCCGTCCGCCGCTCGAATCTCCGCCACCAGTGGGAGAAGGGCCGAGCGCGCGACCCCGAGCCGGATCGGGCTCAGACCGGAGCCACTGAGCACGACACGGGCCTTGAGATGAGCGACCTCGTCTTCCGCGCGGTCTACCGCGAGGTGCCCGCGGAGCCGGAGATCGCCAAGGAGTTCGGCGTCCCGGCGGGTACGACCCTGGTCGAGCGGACGTACCGCACCCGCTACCGCGTCGAGAACGCACCCTTCACGCTCGTACGGTCCTACCTCGTACGGGACATGGTCGCCGAGAACCCCGCCCTCCTGGACGACTCCAACGAGCCCTGGCCCGGCGGAACACAGAGCCAACTCTTCACCATCGGGATCGAGTTGGACCGCATAGAGGAGCTGGTCACCGCCCGACCGCCGACGGCGGAGGAAGCGGAGGAACTGGCCCTGCCGGCCGGTACGGCGGTCATCGTCATGCGCAAGTCGTCGTATGACACCGACGGGCGCGTGGTCGAGCACTCGGAGGTCATTCTCCCGGGCGACCGTACGGAAATGCTGTTCACCACCCACCTCGAAAGGTGGTGACCGGCGTGCCGGTCCGCCGTATCGACGTCATCACGGCCGTCCACGGGCCCGCCGCGCCGTACCTCGCGGATGCCTACAAGTCGCTGTGCGCGCAGGAACTCCCGGACGGGTGGGAATGGCACTGGATCATCCAGGAGGACGGGCAGGGTTCCGAGGTCGCGCCCCACGTCCCCGATGATCCACGGGTGACCTTCCACCAGGGCCGCGCGGGAGGGCCGGGCGTCGCCCGCACGACGGCCCTCGCGTACTCGACCGGCCCCTACGTCAAAGTCCTCGACGCCGACGACCAGTTGACCCCGGGCACCCTCGCCCGCGACCTCGCCTTGCTGGAAGCCGACCCCGCCCTCGGCTGGACCACGTCCCGCGTCCTCGACCTTCTCCCCGACGGCTCCACCGCCGGCTTCGACCAGGACCCCGCCGACGGCCCGATCGAACGCGGCGCCGTCGTCACCTTCTGGAAGGCCAACAACTACCGCGCCCAGGTCCACCCCGCGACCCTCTTCATCCGCCGCGACCTCCTCTTGGCGCTGGGCGGCTGGATGGCCCTCCCTGCCTCGGAAGACACCGGCCTCCTCCTAGCCCTCAACACTGTCGCGCGAGGCTACTTCATCCGCGAGTACGGCCTCCTCTACCGCAAATGGCCAGGCCAGGCCACGGCCCAAATCACCCATACCGACGACGGCGAACGCGATGCGCGCATGGCCGTGATTGATTCCCGAGTGAGTGCTCTTCGGCAAGCCGTAAGGGATTTGCGTCCCTGACGAACATCCTTGTGTCCGGCAGCGGCCGGGGCGTCACACGATGTCTTTCCTGGCGTTCGACGCACGCAGAGTCCATCTGTATGCCAAGCTATCCGAAGTCTGAGTGATTCGTGAGCCTGCTACCTGCGTTCTCCCAATCTGGGTACCGCTAAACATGGCCACGAAGTCGGGCTCGGGTTATCCGCCAAGTATCTCTTGGTGCAGGGACGATCATAATTATGATTCACGGGGGGTTCTGAATGGTCGCTTATATCATCGCAGCAAATACGGCCGCCCCCGATTCGCACATAACGAAGAGGGTGGTACTTTCGGCGGTAGTTATCGTCATTTCTGTTGTAATGGATCTCCTGTTAAAGCTCGTTTCGACTAATAGTGGTGGCGCGTCGCCTCTCAATAAGGAAGACGCTGTTCTCTGGGCGGATCTGACGGTATCCGCTGTTATCTCATTTTCCGTATTTGCGGCGGGCAGTGTGAAGTCTGCGACCTTCAATCAAGGGCAGTTGCTTGCTTTGGTTGGGGTAGTCGTTTTCTCCTTTGCTGTAATTCCCACCTACGTGCGATGGTACGGGTTGGACGCGACGGGAACCCCGCATCTATGGCGAGGGATAATAATCCCGAACGTCCTGGGCTGCCTGACGGTTGGCGTGGCGATCAACTACGGCGTAAATTTCGCAGGTTAGGGGGAGAAGATGAGAGGCTCGACGCGAACATCCGTCACTGTCCCGCTTGTCCTGTGCTTGCTCTACTTCGCTGTTTCCGGATATGCGATCTATCGATATTCGGATTTTATCGGCGCCTTGGCCCTGATGGCAGTTCTCGCCGGTTTGGCAGTCGTCATCGGACTGAGTTTTGTTGAATTGATAAAATTCCAACACGCTCTAGCGTTCATTCGGCTTTCGAATGATGCGGATTTGGAATGGTTGCCCGACTACGCGCGAGGCCTTCGGCAGTTCTCTGATCGCGAGCTTCGCCGTATAACGAGCATGATCATGCGAAACCTTGGATTGAGTCCTCAAGCATACCGGGAGATAAACGGTCTACTCGAATCTCTCGCGGAGCAGTCTCGTGACCGAGACGCTCGAATTCAGGCGCTCGTACGGGAACTCGTTGACATCCGTTACGGCAGGGGTGCAGTTAGCGATTAAAAGGTTTCTCTCACCGAGTGCAGGGATTTCGCCTCTAACTGCGAACCGGCACTTCGTAGACAAGCTCGCAGATTGAAGTCGGCACGACGATGTCGGCCGTCTCTACGGGCCGGCCGTCTTCGGCGTAGTACGTCCGCTCGATGTGCGTGGCCAGCGTGCCCTTCTGGACGCCGAGCAGCGCGGCCTCTTCTGCCGTCACGGCCCGCGGTGAGGGCTGTTCCACCGCGCGCGTGATCGTGATGCCGATCTCGGCCATCCGCCGGACGACGCCGAGCCCCGCGAAGGGGCCGCCTTCCGGCAGGACGACGAGCGTGCCGGACGTGAGGGCGTACGGCTCCCAACTGGTCGATAGCTGGACCGGCTTGTCGTCGGCGAGGAATTCGTAGGCCGTCCGGACGCACAGCTCCCCCTCGGCGATGCCGAGCCTCGCCGCCACCCCGGCCGGCGCCGGCACCTTCGCGTCGGTGCGGCTCTCCCAGCTTCCCCGCTTCCCGAGCGCCGCCATGTCCGCCTGGAAGGGCGATCCGCCCGGCTGCTCGCGGTGCATGCTGCGCACCATGCGGACCCGTGCGCGCGGCTCGGCCACGTACGTACCTGACCCCGCGCGGCCTTCGAGTGTTCCGACGGAGATCAGCAACTCCTGAGCGCGGCGGATGACGTTGTCGCCGACGCCGTACTGCTGGGCGAGTTCGGCGCGGGAGGGGAGTCGGTCCCCGGGTGCCCAGTCCTGGGCCGCGATGCGCTCGCGGAGCACGTCGGCGATGCGGAGGTACGGCGGCTGCTCAGGCATGTGGACAATCTAGTCCACTAGCTCTAATCTAGTGAACCAGCTTCACTCACCGTGCCTACTCGGCAACGGAGGACGCCTTGTGTCGCCACGCGACGCCCGCATCGCCGCTCTCTCCGCGCGCCTCGCCGCGACCGGACTCGTACCGGAACTGAAGGAGTACGCCGACCGAACCTCGATCGAGGCCGAAGTCCCGACGCCCTTCCCTGACGCGTCCTGGCCGGCCGTCCTGGCGGTGCTCGAAGCAGCCGACACGTTCGGCTTCGCCGACAACTCGACGCGGGGCCGTTCGCTGTGGGCCGTTGTCTACCGGGGCGCCGCCTCCCCGCCATCCGATCCACCCGACCAGCCATAGGAGCCGATCACCGTGTTCCACCAACTCCTCAGGGCAGCAGCCTGGTTCGCGCTGCGGGTCTTCCCCGCGACGAACCACCACCGTCACCGCCCACCCACCCACGGAACCCCGCACCGCGCGGCCGACCGCACGTCCTCGACGCCCTCACGGTTCGCCGCCCGCGAGCGGCGGATCCGCGCCGACGACATCCCGCTCGTCCGCCCGTACGTCCTCAACCCGGAGGAGTGGGCGCGGTGGCGGGAGATGGCGGTCCCCGTCGGATGACCGCCCGCCATCAGCAAGTCGCCGACGACCTCCGCCGCCTCATCCTCTCCGGGGCCTTGCCGGTCGACTCGCGTCTCCCACCCGAGACGCAACTCGCCACCCGCTACCGCGTCAGCACCCCGACGCTCCGCGAAGCCCTCGAACTCCTGCGAGCGGAGGGGTTGGTGGAGAAGTTCCAGGGCCGCGGCAACTACGTACGCCGACCGCCGCGCCGCCTCATCTACCCCGGGCCCGGCGACGGCCTTCACGTGATCGTCAGCGCCGCCGACATCAAGGCGCCGCCCGAACTGGCCGCGCGGCTCCGTGCGCGGCCCAACTCGCCCACCACCGAATACGTATGCCTGAGCCACCGCGACGATTCCCCGCAGAGCCTCGCCCACCTGTACGTACCGCGCCGCGCGGCCCACGCCGACCCGCCCCCGACCTGTTCGTCACCGTGGGGCGACGACCTCCTCACCGCGGCCGGCGTGACCGTGGACAGCAGCAATGACCAGGTCACCGCCCGGTTCCCCACCGCGGCGGAAGCACAGTCATTGCGCATCCCCACCCGCACACCGGTCCTCGCCGTCGAGCGCACCTTCACCACGCACGACGGACGGGTGGCCGCATACGCCCTGCTCGTACTCCCCGGCGACCGCGCGGAGATCGCGTTCATCAGCCGGAACGACAAGAAAGCGGAAGCGTGATGAACGACGTTCCAACGGCCGACCCCTTCGCGCCGCCCGAAGCGGGTCCAACCAGCGCGCTGCGGCTGCTCCCGTGGCCGGGCGCGGAGGGCCAACCCGCCTTCCTGAGCAGTAACGGAGGCTTCCTCGCAGAACTCGCCGACGAGATCGAGGACATGCAACTCGACTCGGCAAAGGACGTGTTGAACGCGACACACGTCGTCACCGACAACCCCGCCGCAAGTGCCGACGAGCTGCGGTTCGCGGCTCGCAGGCTCGGCGAATCGCTGCGGGAGACATTGCAGGTCGCCCTGAGTCGGGAGTTGCGTGGCCACTCGATGGCGGACCAGACGGTCCTGGTCGCCAAGTGGCCGCACGATCCGAAGTCGGTCGGTCGGGCCCGGCGCGAGCTGCGGCGCGCGCTGGAGACGTGGGGACTCGCGGAGTGGACGGACCGAGCGGAACTCGTCCTCTCCGAGCTGTTCAGCAACTCCGTTCGCCACGTCCGCTCTCCTGAGGGCAGCCCGATCGAGACTCGGTACGAGCGGCTGCCCGGCGGTCTGCGCATCGAAGTGCGCGACGCCGGGGCGGAACTGCCGGTACTCCAGAAGCCCTCGGCCGACGCTGAATCCGGGTACGGGCTGGGCCTGGTCGAGATGCTGACGGACGGTCGTTGGGGAGCGGGCACACGCGACGGGGTCGCGGGCAAGGTGACGTGGGCGGTCGTCGCGGACGAGGACGCCGACGAGCAGCCGAAGGCCGCCGAAGAAAAGGGGGGCCTGTGAACAGCACGGCAACGAGCCTCCGCGGTCATGACGGCGCTGACCGGGCACCGTCCGCAGAGCCGACCACGGGGGCCGCACCCATCGAGGCGGGCAGTACGTGGACCGTCTCCACCACCGCCGGCTACCGGGCGAAGGGATATCTGCCGTCATGGGCCGACGAGGACCCGAGCGAGGAAGGCGTTCCGCTCGACCGGCTCCCCATACGCCTGATCGACATCAGGCACTGCGAGTTCTTCGACGGCCAGTCCTTGCCGGTCCGCTCACCCGCGGCCGGCGGCGAGGCTGCCTCGCGGGCGTGGAAGGAACAGGTGCTGTGGGGCAACATCGTTTGCAGCCCGTACGCCGAAGACCCCGGCCTCCGCATCCCCGTAGCAAACGTCGCCGTGGTCGATGACTACTGGATCAGCGATCTGGACCCCGAAGGCGTGGCCGCGCTCGCCGCCGCGCTGCGAGCCCAGGCAGACCGCCTCGACCATGAGGTACACCCTCGCCTCATCGCCATCCGCGCGGACTGGGAACAACAGCACACCGTATGAGCGACTTCGCCCTCTGACCACCGCCCTTACAAGGCGGATGTCAGAGGGCGAAGTCGTGTCCCGGGCCGGCCGAGCTACGGCAGCGTCTCGGCGTCGACCCGCGAAAAGATGAGGTCGCTCTCACCGGTCACCGGCCCGCGCCACCGGACCGGGACGGCTGACTCCCCGCGCAGGGCCGAGGGGTACGTGGCCGCCGCGTACTCATTGGCGAGCCGGTAGACGTTGAAGCCGGCCCCGCGCATGGTGTCGAGCAGCTCCTCGACCGAGTCGCCGAGCTGCGCCATACGTTCCGGCGTCACCTCTACGGTGATCTCCGCATCGGGCCGTAGCCGGTCGAGCAGCGCCACCATGCCCCGTACGACGCTGCCCTCCGCGCCCTCGACGTCCACCTTGATGACCCGGGCGCTGGTGATCTCGTCCTCTTCGAGCACATCAGGCAGCGGAAACGCCTCGATCTCGAACGTCGACTCCGCCGGCCCGTCGTACGGCACGATGCTGTTCGCGCCCATGTTGTGGGAGCTGGCGAGTATGAACGTGAGCGTCTGGCGCTTGTCGGACACCGCGGTGTGCAGGGCGCGGATGTTGGTGCAGCCGTTGAGGCGGGCGTTCTGCTCCAGGCGGTCCTGGAAGGCGCGGGACGCCTCTATGGCGACGACCTTGCCCTCCGGGCCGACCAGTTCGGACGCGATCACGCTGAAGTAGCCGATGTTCGCGCCGACGTCCACGAAGGTGTCACCGGGGCGGAGCCGTCGCCGTAGCCACTGGGTCATACGGGGTTCCCAGGTACCGAAGAGGTAGAGGTACCGCTGGATGAGGTCTTGCGTATCGAGTGCGAACCGGGCGCCGGTCTCGGTCGTGCTCACGCGCCGGCGCGGGTTGTCGCGCAGGTGCGGGTTCAGGAAATCGCCGGCGAGGGGCGCCTTGCCGAGCGTGCCGGGGGCGTTGCGCACGTACCACCGGCCCAGGGTGACCAGGGCCTCTGTCGTGGGGTTGCTCATCCGCTCGCCTCTCCGCCGGGTGCCATTGGCACCGTAACACCGCGGACCTGGCCCACCCCGAGTTGTCCACAGCACCCTGTAGCCGGAGACCGATAACCGCGAACCGCGCCCCCGCTACGCCCGCCCCCTCCTAAAATCCTCAAGACGTCTTGACGACTCCGGGGCGGGGGATGGGCTTGGGGACCTCCGAGCAGCTACTGACGATCGTCGCCGTGCTCCTGGGCGCGCTGACCACCTACGTCACCAACTACTGGACCGAACGCCAGCGCCTGCGCCGCGAACTCCTCACCCGCTGGGACGACAAGAAGCTCGACGCCTACGAGGGGTACATCGACCGCGTCCGCGCCGCCGTCTTCCTCGCCGTCGAGCTGTACGAGCACCGCGAGGGCCTCCGCCCCAGCGACGACCCCGAACCCCAGATCCGCGCCGAACTCTCCCAGGCCACCCACTTACGTGGCCGCGCCTTCGAACGCATCATGCTCCTGGCCGGCGACGACGTCGTAGAAGCCGCCCACGACCTCAACGCAGCAGCCCTCGAAGTCGACTGGCAAGCCACCGGCCGAACCCCCGGCACCCTCGACGCCTGGCGCGACCGCAACCGCGCCGTCTTCCGCGCCATCAACGCCTTCCACGAAGTCGCCCGCCAAGACCTCGGCGTAAGCGGCTCCATCTCCGGCGACACCCACCCCGCCCGCGACCTTCTCCTCCCACCAGCCCGGAGTGACGAGAACTGACGACGTGGGGATAGCCATCTGATACTCCGATCTAATTCGCGTCAGCTAAGGGCTGTCCCGTATGAATCTTGAAGTCGCCTCGGGCATGGTGGGCCACTGTTGCCTATCCGGCGAGGGTGAGGTTGTCCATCCGGGCGATGCCGAGCATGGCGTGGTGCACGCCGTCGCCTTTGAGGCGGCAGTCGCGGAGGATCTTCCAGGTCTTCATACGGGCGAAGACGTGCTCAACGCGGGCTCGGACCTGCCTGTGGGACCTGTTGTGCTCCTCTTTCCAGTCCGGGAGTTCGCTCTGGCCGCGCTGCCGGCGGTGCGGGATGACGAGTCCGGAACCCGGGTAGCCGCCGTCGGCGATCGTGACGGTGTTGCCCACAGCGGCCCTGGCGCCGGACTCCTCCCACGCCTTGCAGTCGTTGCGGTTCCCGGCGAGCGGCCGGCCGACCACGACGACCCGCCGGGTGTCGGCGTCGATGACGACCTGGTGGTTGGTGGAATACCTGTAGTTCTTCGACCGCTCGGCGACGGTGTGGTCCCGGGTGGGGACCAGGGTGCCGTCAACGATGAGGACGGTGTCCCTGGCGAATCGCTTGGGGCGCTTGAGAGCGAGCAGGGGTCCGAGGTGGTTGATGACTCGGCCGGCCGTGGACTTCGAGACGCCGAACAGCGGAGCGAGCTGCCGCAACGTCAGATTGGTGCGCCAGTACGCCGTGACCAGCAACACCCGGTCCTCCAGTGGCAGACTCCACGGCCGGCCTCGGTGGACCACATCCGCTCGTCGCGCCGCAGCGTGGTCAGTAGTTTGCCGAAGCAGCGCGGGCTCAGACCCGCGAATGGGGTTATCCAGGACAGCTCCGATGCCGTGATCACACTCGCCACATCATGATCATCACTCAGGCTCGCTCAATGCCGAGACGCTCCCACAGCTACGCTGATCAGCCCAGTCCACAGTGCGCAAGACCGGGGGAAACCGTGAACCGACCACTGCTGTTCCTCGACGTGGACGGGCCACTCAACCCCTACGCAGCCCAGCCGGAGAGGCGTCCCGACGGCTACACCACACTCACAGTTCCCGGGAACGACGCCCAACAGGACGACAGGGGCCTGTCGTCCCGACGGCGCCCAATGCGAGTCTGGCTCAACCCAGAGCACGGCCGAATCCTGCTCCAGCTCGGCTTCGAGCTGTGCTGGGCCACCACATGGATGGACGACGCCAACCGGTGGATCGCACCGGTCCTCGGCCTTCCGGGACTTCCCTTCGTAGGCTTCGGCGACGCCCTACTCCAAGAACGCCCTGACGGAGTCCACTGGAAGACCGGACCGCTGGTGGACTACGCAGGCGGCCGTCCCTTCGCCTGGGTGGACGACGAGCAGAGCGAGCTGGATCAGACCTACGTGACCGCCCACCACCAAGGGCCCGGGCTCCTCCACCACGTCAACCCGCGGATCGGCCTACGGGAGAACGACTTCCACACGCTCGCCGACTTCGCCGGGTCCCTGGGCACCTCATGAACCACCGGCTGAGCACCTCGCCAGCTCTTCAGGCCGCTCCCCACCCGGAGCCAAAATCTTTGCGGGACAGCCCTTAGCGGGATTTGAATGGCATGAGTGTGACCGCAGAGTGGCAGCGTTGAGCCATGGTCTAATTTCGTCGCCGTCGATGCGTTTCTTGTTATCCTCTTGGAATAGTAATACGTCAACATGGCTTTAGAGTGGGCGCGTCTCTTCAAAAGAAATGTTCGTGGGAGCTCCAGATTGAATTGAAATCAACCGCTCGTAGGTAAGGATTGCGTCGTAATGATCCATTCCATCGGAGAAGTTATCCAGTAGCCCCGTGATTAGGTTTCGGCTTGGTGAGAGATGATCGAGAGCGACTTGGCGCACAACATCCGTATAGTAAACCATCTTATCTTTAATAGCTGCGACTAGTAGCTGGAGTGTTACCTCGGCCTCTACTTCATCGGTTGGAGGTCGGAGCATGCTCGAAGTAAGGGCCAGTATTCGATCTTTATCGGAAGTTACCTGCGTGTCGTACTTGACACGCTCCCATTCAAGAAGAATTTTCCTGCCGACTTCAGACGGAATACCATGACGCTGAGCGGCGCTTACAACGATACGACCCAGCCCAACGAATTCAAAACTCTCAACCCATTTTTCAGCTACCGCAATCGGGAGTTCGTTCACCCATATTCCACTGACGGCACATTCACCGCCGATTTCATTCAGCACCGCGAGCCACTCTTCGTCCGTATGGGCATGTGATAGCCACGTCAGGGTAACGTACGAAGTCTTGCTGGACTGGTATAGGAATCTCATGAAGTCGGGCGACAGAAAGGATTCCAATTCTATCCTGTATGGGATGGAATGAAGACTAGCTAGTATATGGTTAGCGATCTTGGTACGTCCATCCTCATCAGAGACCTCACGACACAAATTCGCGAGGCCTACGAAGCCAGGTGATCCGGGTTGACCAGGGAGCGTCCGCCGGGTCAATTCGGATTGTGCCAAGCTCGTCAAGAATGGCAAGAACGGAGATCTATCTTCACACCACTGAGAGAATGAGCCCTTGAGAAAATTCGAAGGGTCTTCGGTTGACCACTTTCGTTCGAGTTCTATCCAGTCGGAAAGATCCCCCAGGATTCCTTCGCGTATACTTTGAATTGCAGAACCATCGATTTCCTCGAACATAAAGAGGGAGTAAGAAATGATCCATGGGAATCGAGTCACCGAAGATCTGAAGTCCGTGCGGTAGGGCGAAAGGGCCAGGACGACCTCCGCCAGCGTGTCCTTAGATGGAGCAAGCTGAAAATCGTAGATCCGACAGAGCCAGTGGGAATTTGGAAGTCCCGATGTTACGGTATCAACTAGACGCTGCGAGCCCTGCTCGACTGAAACGTAGTCCAGGCTGAATCCATTGACCTCGCCCCGAAAAATAATTTTTGTTTCGGATCTTTCGCGACCGGAAAACAATCGCAGAAGGTGTTCTAGCCAATCCGGTGCAAGAAAGATGCCGGACGGTCGCATATCTTCTTTGTAGTTGAGAAGGACGCTACTGTTCCGGGCCATTCTGATAGTGGAGGCAGGGTTCTCCATAGCTGAGGACGCCAAATCTATTAGTACAGGAGATGCGAGCTCCAGACCGGTAGAATGTATATATTCCCTTTCTTCATCACTTGCTCGCTCGTAAATCTCAAGTAGTTTCTCTTTAGCCCACTCATCTCCGTACACAGCGCGAACACTCAGGAATTCTAGGACCCCCGGGTTGGGAACTGCTCCAGCTAGATCTGCGTCGAGGTAGTCGTGAGCGATACTTGCGCCGAGTTCGCTCAGAGAAGACGCGAGGAGTTGTATGTGCTCACCCGGAGGCAGCTTAAGCAATTTGAGCGATTCCTCAAGAAGAGTCATCTCATAACGAGGGGCCCGGACCATCCCATCTCCGAGGATTTCGACGGCTAGACGTGATCCCGTCAGAATTCTCCTTTGCAGAGTGCCAAATTCTACGGAATATGAATTCAACTCTGCAACGAGTGCGATGGCGCTGTCTCTAAGGGTACGTCGATGCGCGAATATATTCCCGAGAGCAAAGAGAAGAACATTGCGCCAGTGAGCACTGATGGACATTGACCGAAGTCGCTGACTGATCTGCTCCTCTGTACAGTTCATGAGTGCATCTGCGGCCCAAAATTCTTGCAGTGATCGAATCTCAAAGCTGACTTCGCCGCCTCGGCTCGGTACTAGGAAGACCAACCGATCGGTCGCGGCGAGGCTGATGGCAGAAGTCAATTTATTCAAACGTTCTCCAGAGTGTCCCTCGCCAGCCAGACGATCGCTTATAATACTGTTCAATTCGTCCAAAGTGAGTCTGGATTCCGTTTCCCCTGACCTCTCGCTGCGTGTTTGGAGCATCAGACCAACATCTGCATGGATCGAGCTAATATCTGAACTATGGTCGCGTAGGAGATTACTAGCCGGGCCCTCTTTTTCCAATTCGCGCTCATAGATGACCCTATAGTAGTCCCTGAATAGTGTGTAGCGATCCTTAGGTGCTTTGCCGACACGATCAAGGAGGACGGCCATGATTGTGACCTGGAGCGGCGTCGCCATCAGATGAACGGTGGACGCTTCGTCAGCCGCCTGCTCCAAGCGAAACATTAGGCGGGTTACCCTATCAAAGGCAGATCCATATCTTGCTTGTGCCAGTTTATGTCCGTATTTTAGAGCCTTTTCTCTACTGAGTGGCGTTAGGGAAAAGTGCCGATAATTCTTAGGAGAGAAATCATCCGTATAACCCTGCGGTCTGGTTGTGGCGACGACTACTAGATCTGCATTGCACTCGTCGGCCTCGATCTGAAAATCACTGATGCGGTCGAGAACCTGGGATCTATTGCTGGAACTCGGCACCTCGTCTAGGCCGTCAAGGATCACGAGCCAAGGAAATTTGCAGAGCCAGTCCCTCATATCGGAACTCGTCACATCCGTTGAGCCCGCTTCTGAAATTCGCTGCGCAGTATAATCCAGCAGATTTTTACATTTACCTTGTGCGAGTTCGTCTGCGAGGCGTGTCAGAGGTATCTTTATAGGCCAACGCCTAGCCCGTGGACTCAGGTTCTCTTTTTCTGCCTGCGAGGCTATCTGCGTTACCGTCGATCGCACATCTGCGTTGCGCATCGAGGTTGTATCTTGCACCAAGAGAGCTCGATAAAGCTGGCAGATAAATTGGCTTACTGTACTCTTGCCCTGGCCTGGACCACCGACTAGGACAAATCTGTTGGGCGGCAGCGAATGATGGGTCGATTCTTGATTCGCTTCGTCTTCGGGAGAGTGCCTGATATCGCAAGCTGCTATAAGCGTTTCTAAGCACATTCCATCTTGCTCACGGGGCCTATCATTTGTGCTTCCTATTGGAAGATCGACAAAAACCTGCGCGAGGGAAATCATCCTGTCGTCAGATGCCCCAGCTTGGTCAAGGTTTGCATATCTGTCTTTGACGATCTCTCGGGCCAGGTAAGAGTTTATTGCTTTTGCAACATCTGTTCCTCTCGTCTGCATCTGATCGTATATTGCTGAAAGTATGTCGCCCGGAAGCATCCATGCACTATAAGACGTCCGAATTCCATTATGAATATCCAGGAAGCGAGAGATATTTTCTGCGTGCCAAACTATCCAGTTTTTTATCCCTAATTTTTCGCATTCCTCCTTCATGACTTTTTCCACCCTGTCATAACCTCCCGATTTGGGTGTGGGAGATAGAGTGACGTTGGTAGCGAAGATGATAAATTCCGGTTTTTTAGTGCGTTTGGCCGATGTGCGCCATTCCTTGAATTCCTTTCGAATTTCGGAGATGAGCCACGATGCCTCATTTCGGGGATTGGAGGGTGATTCTTTATATTTCGACTGCAGAATTCCGTATCCATCCCAGCCGTCTCGTCTCCAAGCCGGCGAGGTACTGCCCTCAAAGGTTGCTTCGCGTCCTCCGTCGGGCCCGGCCCCGAACAAAGACACTGTTGGCCCCAGCTCTGCCACCGTGATTGCTTGGGTCAGGTTCTCGAACTCGCGTGGGCCGAGGCGATAGAGCTCATATTTCATGCCTCCATTGTGCAAGGTGCGTGCCTGACCTCGCCTGCAGTATGCGAAATTTACTTTTAGTGATGTTTTGGTCAGATATCGCACCTGCGGTGAATGCCGAATCGACTGCGCCTGATGTGACGAAATAGTGCGTGTGGGACCTCTGGGCCCAACGCGGATATAGTCGGCGCCTCCGCGCTGGGCCTCCGTCTGCTGCATCCCACGTCCAGACATCCGACCCGGCGTAGGCGTATTGCCCTGTGAGGTTGGGAGCGCGAGGGCCGGAGGTTGTCTGTTCAGGGGCAGTGTGTCCGTGGTGGTAGGTGTGGTGCCATCGCAGGAACGCTTGGCGGCGTTCGGTCCCTCAGCGGTAGGGCTTGGCCTTGGCCCGTTCGTAGGGGGGAGGTTGAGGCGTTCGACCTTGCCGTTGGTCTGGGGTAGGTAGGGACGGGTGCGTTCGTAGGTGATCCCGGCTACGGTGCGGTGTAGCGCCAGAGGCGGGATGTATAGCAGGAGCCGTTGTCAGTCAGGACGCGTTCGACGGTGACGCCGGCCGAGGCGAAATAGGCCCGTGCGCGGGTCCGGAAGGCTGTGATGGTCTCCTGCTTCTCGTCGGTGTGCTGAAGCTATAGCCCGCTGCGGAGGGCTTCCTAAGCTGGCCTGGCGGCCGAGGACCTTGTGGCCGCCAGCGTTGGGGAAGCTGCCGACCTTGAGCTCAACGCGTACGAGTTCGCCGGGCCGCTCGCGTCCGTCGCGGCGTACTACGCGACCGTGGCTGGTCCAGGTGGGCCAGAAGGGCCAGGCCGAAATGGGGTCAGGACCCCGGCGCACGGTGGAGGGGTTCAGGTCAATTAGGAGGGCGATGCGGACTTGTACTCAGCGCCGCAGGACGCAGGCGTCATCCCTAGGACGCTGGAGGCGTTCCCGATTCGGCGGATGATGGAACGGCCCATCGTCAGCGAGGGGTCCAGGCGTCAGGGCTCCTCAACGGTCAGGTGTGGGCCGGGCCGGATCATGGGCTCCGCGCTGCTCGGTACGCCCAGCCCGCACCTTCGAGACTCACCCCATCGTGGAGCTAGTGAGAGCTGCGGGGACGATAGGCTCTGCCGCCCGCTGGCCTTGCGGGTGACGTTCTCCGTAGTGGCCCGAGGAGCGGTAGTCGCAGGCGAGTCACCACGACTCTTGCTGGGAAGGGGTTACTCCTCCGTGGCCATCCACGGGAGCTGCGCGTCGAATAAAGCTCAGCGGCCGAGTTGCTCACCGGCGCCGCGTGGACCATACGTGGACCAGGGGGTGTGTGGATCAGCGGTGCCCACAGGTGAGGCCAGGTCGGAAGCTTTCTGTTGCCCGAGGGTCTGCCCGGCTTGAAAACCGTCGTGGCAGCGATGTCACCGTGGGTTCAAATCCCACAGCCTCCGCGGTAGTTGGTGAACGTGCAGGTGGGGGCGGCTTCCGGTGCTTCCGGAAGCCGCCCCCACCTGTTGTGCGTCCCGCCCCTGTGCCAGCGAATCCCGGTGTCGACCAGTGCGTGTGGTCAACCTGTGGTCAGGTTCTGGGGGTCGTGGTGCCGGTCACCTTCGGTCATATCCGCTGTTTGGTGAGGGCTTGGCCGATGAGTTCGTTGGCGTGGTCCTTCGAGCCGCGCAGGATCTTCGCGTAGAAGCGCCAGAGCACGGCGGGGCTGTGTCCGGCGCGGCGTGCGACCTCTACGGGGTCGACCCCGGCTTCGATCCAGAGGGATACGCCGGCGTGCCGGAGCGAGTACGGCACGGCCGCGAGGGGCGTCCCCTGATCCTCGTGCGGCAGCGCCTTCTTGCGGGCCGCTTGCCAGATGTCGGTGTACTCGGTCGACCGGACCCGGCCGCCCCCGGCAGCCCGGAAGAGCCGGCCGTCCGGGGCGACGCCGTATTGCTGCCGGTGCTCGCGTATCAGGCGTACGAGGACGGGCGGGATCGGCACTGGCCGGGTGGCCTTACGTGCCCGACGCTTCAGACCCCTCTTCTCGTACGACAATCCGTCGTCGGTCCATCCCGCTCCGACTTCGGGGTGACTCTCGGCGAGGATGAGTTCACCCCATGCGGTCTCGTCCGACCCGTCCGGGAGAACGCATGCCTTGGCGCCGAGGGCCGCGATTTCGGACGGGCGCATGGCCGCGTAGTACAAGCAGCCGAAGAAGGCTTTCAGGTGCTCGCCGCGGGGTCCTTGTTCGCCAACGGCTTGGATCAGGTCGCGGGCGAGGTGGGGATCGGGAACGTACCGGAAGTCGACTTCGTCATCGGTGGCGGGCGGTTCCCAGTCGATCCGGCTGAGCTGATTCACGGCGAGCAGGTCGCGTTCAACCGCGTACCGCGGGGCGTTGCTGAAGACCGTGTGCGTGCGGTGGATATCGGTTCCGCCGTTTTGGGGATGCTGCGCCTTGAGTTCCACGCCACCGTCCCGAAGGAAGCGGATCGTCCAGGAGTAGTAGAGGACGAGCCGCAACGTCTTGCGGTCCGGGCGTCCCGGGACTCGCGTACGAGAACAGAGGTGATGGGCCAAGACCTCGGTGTCTCATATCTAACGCTCGTCGAGCAGGCCAGAACACGGCAAGGAGCCGTCATGGAGGTGGTATCGGGCAGATTTAGGGCGCGACGTGATGTAAAGACGTCAAGGAGCGGTTCACCTTTCGGTTCGCTAGATTTGAAGAGTACTTGATTGCGACCGTACCAGAAGTGGTGGTGTTCTCTAGCGCGGTCAGTAGATCCCCCACTATCTTGTTGAGCTGCTGAGAGATGTTCAGCAGCCTGCGTAATTGCCGCCTTTTGCGTAAGTCGAGGGGGCCCATTTTTGTTTGAAGATCTGAGATTGCCGGTTCGAGTCTGTCGCGCGAGTGCTCCATGAATTCTCTGAAGCACTTGATTGCGAGCTCTTTCTGCTCTTCCAGTGATCCCCGCGGCTGATTTCTTATAGCGTTAAAATGGCCTGCTGCATAAAAGAATTTTTCGATGTTCTCCAGAAGTGCATCCTTGAGGGCATTTTGAGCGACTTGCCTAGCTTCCTTTATATCGTCCAGTTCATCTCTCGTGGGTAATTCGTACCCTGGTCCACTGTGAGTCAGGGCGCTCCAGGCGCGGTCCCGCGCTTGCCGCTTTTGGCCCGCCTGACTTTCGCTAACAACTTCGTAGCCCGGTCCTCGGTGTGTCAAGGCGTCGATGAGGCGAGTGTTCATGCTTAGGCTCCGTTTTCTTCCGTTGCTGGAATAGCTGGGATGCTTCGAGTGTGAGATGGTGCCTCGTGAGCGCCCGGATGCGAAGTAGCTCGGTCCGTAGGCGCCACCCGTTGCCACTTATCAATAATTGCTAGTGCCCCGGCACCGCACATTAAGGCACCCCCTATGCTGAGGGGTCCGGATGCCGCCAAACCTAACGCGACACCGCCACCTAATGATATGCGAATTAATTCCATAGTTATGAACATGGGTGCGGTTGGGCCATTTTTCACCTTCCAAGGCCATTCGTTTCTGACTGCGAGATAGCGGTATAGAGTGGCAAGGGAAACAAGAAGCCCACCCCCGCTTCCGCAGCAGAGCATGACTTGCCAATGTGACACCGCATCATCCCCCCAACTCACCCAGAGTAACACCGCAACGCGATATAGTAGCGAGCTTTGGCGCATCTGTCACACGAACCGTGCACGCGGAGCCCCTAAGCGATCTAGGCGAAAAGATGATCTAGACATCGTCGCAACACTCATTCGATTCTGGCGTAATGGCGTTGAACGCAGGGGAGCAATGATGCTCCAAATGGGTTGGTTCGTTCGCCTCGGCAGAAGCAAGTGAGGGCGTATGCGACCAGGCGTGATTGTCGCGAGCGGATGCGAGCAGGCCCGTGCGCGTCAACGAGACCCCTACGGGCCATCGACGGGCCAAGGCCCGCTCGCGCCGACAAGTCTCGGGAAACGGTGCAGGTGAGGGGCGATCAGATCTTGTCCTCAGCGTGCTCTTGAAAACCGTCGTGGCAGCGATGTCACCGTGGGTTCAAATCCCACAGCCTCCGCACAGGTGAACGTAGTTGCAGGTCAGGTGGGGTGCCCCTCCCGAAGGGGCACCCCACCTTTCTGTGCCCGTCTCACCTCCGGCCCCCCGTATCCCGCTGTCGACCAGTGCGTGTGGTCAACCTGTGGTCAGGTTCTGGGGGTCGTGGTGCCGGTCACCTTCGGTCATACCCGCTGCTTGGCGAGGGCTTGGCCGATGAGTTCGTTGGCGTGGTCCTTCGAGCCGCGCAGGATCTTCGCGTAGAAGCGCCAGAGCACCGCGGGGCTGTGTCCGGCGCGGCGGGCGACCTCTACGGGGTCGACCCCGGCCTCGATCCACAGGGATACGCCGGCGTGGCGGAGGGAGTACGGCACGGCCGCGAGGGGTGTCCCCTGATCCTCGTGCGGCAGTGCCTTCTTGCGGGCCGCTTGCCAGATCTCTGTGTACTCGGTGGAGCGGACCCGGCCGCCCCCGGCAGCCCGGAAGAGCCGTCCGTCCGGGGCGACGCCGTAATGCTGTCGGTGCTCGCGTATCAGGCGTACGAGGACGGGCGGGATCGGCACCGGCCGGGTGGCCTTACGTGCTCGCCGCTACAGACCCCGCTCCGTAGCACGGTCTTGTGGGGTGCTCCCGTCGAGGACGAGGCCAGGACGATGGTGACGGTGGTCAGCGCTTCCGCGATGTCGGCCCGGTGTTTGGCGGCTGCTCGCGGTCGCTTCATCAGGGCGCAGGCGTGGTCCTACCAGGTGGGTGACGTCTTCTCGCGTAACTCACTGACGGGCGGGCCACATTCGAGCTGCTCGCCGCTCCTTACGGTGGACATCAGCTCGGAGCGTAGGCCGTAGCCAAGGGCGAAGCTGGTGAAGCTCTCGTAGTGGGTCCGTGTTCCTACGCGCCAACACGGTTGGGCTGGCGCGCCCTGCTCGGGCGGCTCCTGGCACTCCAGGTCCGTACGGCGTAGGTCAGCATGGAGCACCTCCGGGCGAGCACCTCCGGGCGCGCGCCCCGATTGAGGATCAGGTCGACAGGTCCTCGCAGTTGGTCGGTCACCACTGGAGGGGGGTGGTCACCGCGGCGCTATCACGTGGCCTGACCGCAGAGCCTGGTGAGCGCCTGCCGTTCTCCGTATCGGGCCACCGACGGCCTTCAGGTTCAGCTGTGTCTGTCACCCGCACAGGCCGGGGTCTCGTGTCCATCCCCCGAGGGCAGGACCGGGTTTTCGGTCGTCCCGCTCCCTGCCGAGCCCTTCTCCGCCCAAAGCTCCCAAGGCACGGCCACATCAAACGTTGGTTTACGGACTATTTTTGAGGATTGGTATAGTTATTAACCGGTTTGGTCGACTCGTCTGCTTGTCAAGGATGTGGGCAGGTACGGATGCGAGAGAAGGCGAGTTCGGCATGGCGGATTGGGTGAAGATCGCGGGCAGTCTCACTGCCATCTCGGCGGGGTCCAGGACCACTGTGTGGGGCGTGAACGCGGCGAGCGCCATCTACCGGTACACCAACTACGACGCTAACCCCTGGATCAACATCCCGGGGGGCCTGAGTGACATCGGCGCGGGCGCCGACGGCACCGTGTGGGGCGTCAACGGCGGCAACCAGATCTACCGGTACGCCGGGGATCAGGGGGCGCCGAACCCGTGGGTGGGCATCAGCGGCAGCCTGGTCCGCATCGACGCGGGCTCGCGGACGAACGTGTGGGGGGTGGACTCCGCCGGCGCCATCTACCGGTACACGAACCATGACGCCAACCCCTGGATCAAGATCCCCGGCGCGCTGAGTGACATCGGCGCGGGCGCCGACGGCACGGTGTGGGGCGTCAACGGCGGGAACCAGGTCTTCCGCTACACCGGGGACCAGGACGGCGCCAACCCGTGGGTCAACGTCTCCGGCAGCCTCAAGCGGATCGCGGTGGGCTCACGGACGAACGTGTGGGGCGTCGATCCCGCCGGGAGCATCTACCGGTACACCAACAACGATGCCAGCGGCGGCAACCCGTGGATCAAGATCCCCGGCACCGCCACCGACATCGCCGCCGGCGCCGACGGCACCGTATGGCACATCAACAGCGGCGGCGCCATCTACCGGTACACCGGCGACCAGCCGAGCTGACCCCTGCCCTTGCCAGCACCGAGGCCCCGGGTTGGGAACAGGCCGGGGCCGCAATGCTGCCCATGGCCGGGGCCGCGTCAGCGGGCATCCCCTACGGGCCATCGACGGGCCAGGGCCGCTCCCGCCGACAAGTCTCGGGAAACGGTGCAGGTGAGGGGCGATCAGATCCTGTCCTCAGCGTGCTCTTGAAAAACCGTCGTGGCAGCGATGTCACCGTGGGTTCAAAACCCGCAGCCTCCGCGGTAGTTGGTGAAGTTGCAGTTCAGAGCGGGTGCCCCGAGTCTCGGGGTACCCGCTCTCGCGTTGTGTGTCTCACCCCCGGCCGCCCGTATCCCCCCGGGCGGAGCTCCAGCCGCTCGGAGGCCGGCTGCCGTTCGGTTGGAGGTGAGTGGTCGCCGTCGCAGGGGGCGCCCGGCGGCGTTGCGGCCCGAGTACGGGTGGCGGCGAGGGCGGTAGCGGTGACGGGGGTGGCACAGCGTGGACGCATGGGGTTCCCTCCCGTTGCCGGTATCGGTGCGGAAGGGAGCTGCCCATGCCTGAGCCCGGTGGTGTGGCCCGTCAAACGAAGGGGTGCCGGCGAATCGATCCGTCCAGCGCTGTACGGGACGTCGGTCTCGGGTCACCCGCCGGGAAGGGGCCAATCATCGTCACAGCGCGGGGAGGGTGGAGGTGGCGATCCGGCCCAGGAGAGTGGCGAGTTGCCCGGGCATGGAGAGGAACGGCGAGTGGCTGCTGGGCAGCTGGTAGACGGATCCGGCGCGCGTGGCGAGCTCGCGTTGCCGGGACGGGTCGAGCGCCCGGTCGCGGTCGCAGACGACGTAGCTGGAGGGCACGGTGCGCCATCCTGCCGTGGTCACCTTCTCCGCGAAGGACCGTACGCTCTGCGGGCGCAGTCGCGCCACGGCACGGGCGGCATCGGCCTCGGGCACGTCGTCGAAGAGTATCCGCCGGGCGGCCTCATACGGCGGGGCGTGGTCAGTGTCGTCGTCCGGCACGGGCTTTCCGAGGTACGTGAAGACGCTCTCGCCCGCGTCCAGTTGGAAAGCGGCGAGGAACACCGCCTCGACCACGTTCGCGGCATCGGCGATGGCCTCCGTGGTGGGGACGCCGCCGTAGGAGTGGGCGACCACCACCACCGGGCCGTCGATACACCGGAGGCTGTCCCGGATGGCATCCGCGTCGTCCAGCATGCCCACCGGCCGGGCGCCGTCGGGCCGGCCGGCCGGGGGGTTGGCGCTGGGCAGGTCGACGGCGTGGGACCGCCAGCCGTCGGCGTCGAGCGCGGCGCGTACGCCGTCCCAGCACCAGGCTCCGTGCCAACCTCCGTGCACCAGCAGGAAGGTCGGTCGGCCGGTGTCAGCGTTCATGTGCGCTACCTCCGTTGTCCTAACTGTGGATGGCGCGAGACCGTGGCGCGCGAGCCGCCCCACCCACGGGTCGCGGGCCGAGTTGGCCGCACTCAGGGCCCCCGACGATACTGCGCGGCCCCCGCACCATCGGCGGCCGGATCGAACGTCCGGGGTGGCCGGCACGATAGGCGGCCGGAGAGCTGCGTGGTTGTGGACTCCCGTCGTCGCGACGGCTGTTGGGGTAGCCCCGCCGCTGAGCAGCGGGGGCGGTTTCGGTGACGGGTGGGTGGGTGGGCTGTCAGTTCAGGACCTGGGTTGTCCAGGCGTGCCGGTCCGTTCCGAGCAGGGTGAACTTCTTCAACCAGGCCTCGGGGCCGCCTACGGCGCGGTAGGCGTTGACGCCGTATTGCGATTCGGTGCAGACGCTGAGGCCGTGTGCCTGGAGGCAGGTCTGCTTGGCCTGCGGACGGTGGAGGCTGGGGGCGGTCGGGCCCTTTGCGGAGGGGGGCGGGCCCGGGCGGATCGTGGTGGTGATGGACATTCCGTCGACCATGAAGCCGACGCTGCTGGCCCAGGGCACGTGCTCGTCGTTCAGGATCCATTGCGCCTCGACGAACTCGGCGCTGGAGAGCCTCACCGCCGTGGGCACGCCACTGATCCGGTACGGCAGCGGAACCGCCCGGCGGGCCACCACGACTCCCTCGGCGATCCGGTGCATCGTCTGCGACGCGTCGGTCCCGGTCAGATAACTGGAGTTCATCTCGGCCCACCGGCCGTCCGCGGTCCGCCAGCGCAGGTACCACTCGCCCCCGGGTGCCCAAGCGGTCGTCGGGCCCTTCCCCACCCAGTAGGCGGGGCGGCCGTCGACGGGCGCCGCCGCTACCCGGTACTGCCGCGGGCCTCCCGGGTACCAGGGTCGCCCGGTGGACGGCGTGGTCCCCGCCGGGTAGACCCTGAGCGAGATGAGGGGCCCGGACGAACCGCCCTCGGGGACAGCGCCGTTGGCCCGTACGATCGTGCCGCCGTGATCCGGGAGGTAGTCGACCGCGTCGAAGCCGGCGGGGAGCCACCCGTAGGACGCCTCTACGACCAATGGGTCCGCGGTCGGCGCGGCGGAGGTGGTGGCCGCGGTCTGCGCGGGCCGCTGGGTGCCGCCGCCGGAGGGGATCAGGGACACCGCCGCGGTCGCGGCCACGGCGACCGCCACCGTGCCGACCGTCGCGAACCGCCTGCGGCGCAAACGGAGTCGGCCGTCCCGCACCGCCCGGGTCACGTCGATGCCCCTGCCCGGTGCTGCCGAGCCGGCCAACTCATCAAGCCCCCCGGCCAGTTCGTCGAGCATCTCGTCGGTCAGGTTGTCGGTGGCGTGGTCGTGCATCACAGGGTCCTCCCGGCGGCAGTGACGGAACGGGTGTCGAGCACCCGGCGCAGCGCCTGAAGTCCGCGCGCGGTCTGGCTCTTGACGTTTCCCGTGGAGCAGCCGAGCGCGTCGGCGGTCTGCTCGACGGACAGGTCGTGGTAGTAGCGGAGGACCAGGGTGGCGCGCTGCTTGGGAGGGATCGCGGCCAGCGCCCGCCGCAGGTCCAGCGATCCTTCCGGGTCGGTCGGCGGCGCCGGGGCCTCCGTTCCTTCGCGGGCCGACCGGCGCGACGTCCACCGCTGCCACGCTGAGCGTTGCTCCGCCAGAAAGGTGTTCACCAATACGGTCCGGGCGTAGCCGTCCGGGTTCTCCACGTGGCGCATCCGCCACCATTGGACGTACAGCTTGGTGAACGTCTCCTGTACGAGGTCGTCGGCCCGGTGCCAGTCGCAGCAGAGCAGAAAGGCCACTTTGCGCAGCCAGTCCGCTCTGGACTCGGCGAACTCCCTGAACTCCACTTCGCGCCCCTGCTCCGCCATGGATGGGTACTCCTTTCCGGGCGTACGACGCCGCTCGACACCCTGATGCGGGGAGGGTGGTGAAAGGTTGCAGGGGCCTGCGGCGCTTGTGGTCCGGGGCCGCGCCGGGCTGGCGGGCTGGCGGGCTGGCGGGCCGCCGCGCCCGGGCCGGGCCGGCCGGGTCCCGGAGGCGGTCCGGTGCGGTCCGGCGCCGAGCGGAAGGCTCTACGTTGCCGCTTGCGTGAGGGGCTAGGTGCGTTGGTGGGGCTGAGGGTTGTTTCCGGCGGGGTGGGGGTGTTGCTGTTGTTGCCGGGTCACCGGCCGGTGGGTGGCTGAGCGCGCAGTTCCTCGCGCCCCTTCGGGGCCCGTGGGTTGCTCGGGGGTTGGGTTGCTTGCGCCCCCTCGGGGGCCCTGGGTTGCTTGCGCGGTTGGGTTGCTTGCGCCCCCTCGGGGGCTCTGGGTTGCTTGAGCCGTTCCTTGGGGGCGGGCTACTGCGTTCTCGGTCAATCGTGTTGCGCGCTGTGCCGATGACCCGCGCTCGCGGGTCGCGCGAGGCTGGGCGTCGGGCCATGCGGGCCGGTGGGGAGGGGGCGCGCGGTGCGGATCGTCTGTGTCGACCAGGGCCGGGAGTGGGACGTCGACGTGCGGTTCGGGCGGCCCGATGCCACCCTTGCCGATCTGGCCGCCGCCGTCGGGATGCGAGGCCGGGTGCTCGCCGTCGACGGACGGGTGATGCCGCCCGAGACAGTGGTGCGCGAGTCCGGTCTCGTGCACGGATCCCGGGTGGCCGCCGCCGGTGGGCCCGTGGTCGGCCGGGCCGGGACAGGGGAGTCCGTCGTCGGTCGGTACGCCGCGGCCGGGCCGTCGATCGGCGCCCCCCTGACCGACGGCCCCATGACCCGCGGGCCCGCCGACGCGCTGCGGAAGCCGGGGCCCGTCCTGTCGCTGATCGGCGGCCTGGAGGCGGGCCGCAGCGTCCCGTTGCCGGCAGGCCGTACCGTCGTGGGGCGCGGCGAGGAAGCCGACGTGCGGGTGGTGGCCTCGGGTGTGTCACGCCGCCACGCCGCCTTCGACGTGCTGCCCGACGGCCGGGTCACCGTCACCGATCTCGGCTCGGCGAACGGTACGGACGTGGCCGGCCGCAGGATCCGCGCGACCGCGCCGGTGCGCCCCGACGACCTGGTCTCGCTCGGCGGTGAGCTGCTGCTCCGCGTCCTTCCCGCCGACCGGCTCGGACCGGTGCAGCGGATCAACGCCGTACGCGAGGCCGGGCCCGGCGGGACGCTGCCGTTCAACCGCCCGCCACGGGGCGGGCGTCCGGCCGCCGCCGCGCCGATCGCGGTTCCCGCGCCCCCGGCCCGTACGCACAAGGCCCCCTTCAGCGTCGCCGCCCTGCTCGGCCCGCTCGCCATGGCCGCCGCGATCGTCGCGCTGACCGGCGACCCGCGCTACGCGGCCATCGCGGCGCTCACTCCCGTGATGTTCCTGGGCAACTTCGCCGAGGAGCGGCTGCGCGGCAGGTCCACGCTCCGCCGGGGGAGCCGGGAGTACGCGGCCCGGCTCGCGGAGTTCGAAAGCGCGGTGGAGCGCCGGCACGCCGAGGAGGTGCGCCTGCGCCGCGCCGCGCACCCCGATCCGGCCGAGGTACGGTACCGGGCGGCGGCCCCCGGGACCGCGCTGTGGGAGCGGCGCCCGGCCGCCGCGGACTTCCTCCACCTCGTGGCGGGCACGGCCGACCTGCCCTGGGATCCGCCGCTGGAACGGGGCTCCGCCGAGCCGGCCCCGGAAGCGGCGGCCGTAATCGCGGGCAGATCCGTATTGCCGCAGGTGCCCGTGGTGGTCGGTGTCTCGGCGGGTGAGGCGGTGGGCTTCGAGGGCGACCGCAAGGCGTGCCTGGCCGTCGCCCGGTCCCTGCTGTGCCAGGCCGTGGTGGGCAGCGGGCCCGCGGACGTCACGGTGGCGGTGTTCACCGACGCCGACCGGCTCGCCGACTGGGACTGGACGAAGTGGCTGCCGCACGGCGCCGACGTACGGTCAGGGACCACCCGCCTGGCCGCCGTCGGCCATGAGCAGGCGGACACCCTCGCCCAGTACCTCCTCGCCGCGGGGCCGCCCGGGAAAGGCGGGTCGCCGATGAGAGCCGCGTCGCCGTCGAGAGCGGCGCCGAACGCCGCGACCGGCGGATCCGACCCCGGCCCGGTCCTGCTGGTGGTCGTGGACGGCGCCACTCTCCTCGAGGGCCGCCCCAACCGCCTGCGCGACCTGATCGCGAGCCCCTCCGTACGCTGCGGCGCGCTGGTGCTGACCACCCGGCTGCCCGCGCTGTGCACCTCCGTGGTCACCGCCTCGTCCGAGGGGACGGGGCAGGTCCGCGACGTCGCCCTCGGCACGACCGTGGAGCGCGTGCTGCTCGACGGCATGCCGGCGGCCGAGGCGCGGGACACCGCACGGGCGCTGGCCCGCTTCGAGGATCCCGAACTGCGGATCGAGGGCGCCGGGCTGCCGGACCGGATCGCGCTGCTCCCGCTGCTCGACCTGGAGCGGGTGGACGGCGCGGCGGTGGCGGGACACTGGAAGAAGCGGGCGCCCGAGCTGCGGGTCCGGGCGGTGCTCGGCGTCACCGAACGGGACGTGTTCACCGTGGACCTCGACGACGACGGCCCGCACGCGCTCATCGCCGGGACGACCGGCTCCGGCAAGAGCGAACTGCTGCGCACCCTCATCGCGAGCATGGCGGTCGACGCCGACCCGGAGCACCTCACCTTCGCCCTGATCGACTACAAGGGCGGCGGCGCGCTGGACGAGTGCGCCGCGCTGCCGCACACCGTCGGGCTGGTCACCGACCTCGACGAACAGCTCGGCGAACGGGCCCTGCGCTGCCTGGAGGCCGAACTCCACCACCGCGAACGGCTGTTGCGCGAGACGGGGCTGAGCCACGTACGCGACTACCAGCGGCTGCGGGACACCGGACGCGGCGAGCTGGAGCCGATGCCGCGGCTGGCCGTGGTCATCGACGAGTTCGCCACGCTGGTCAAGGCCCTGCCGGACTTCGTGGACGCCCTCGTGGGCATCGCGCAGCGCGGGCGCAGCCTGGGCGTGCATCTGATCATGGCGACCCAGCGGCCGGCCGGCTCCGTCAGCGACGCGATCAAGAACAACGTCAAGCTCCGTATCGCACTGCGGCTGGAGTCGGCCGGCGACTCGCAGGACGTCATCGACGACCCGGCCGCCGCGGCGATCGGCAGCCGGCAGTGGGGCCGGGCCTTCTACCGGCTCAGCGCCCGCGAAGTCCTGCCGGTGCAGACCGCCTTGGCCACCGGCGTCACCCCGGAGACGGCCGGCACGGTCCCGGCGACCGCCGTCCCGTTCCTGCTGGGCCTGCCCGCCACCGGGCCGGACGCCGGGCCGGGCGCCGGGCTCGCCACCGGCCCGGACTCCCGACCCGCCTCCGCGCTCGCCTCCGGACCCGCTTCCGGACCGCACGCGGCGGATTCCGGCGGCCCGACCGACCTGCCGACCGACCTGCGACGCCTGGTGGCGGCCACCGGGCACGCGGCGAAGCTGGCCGGTTTCGCCGCGCCGCGCCGCCCCTGGCCCGACCCGCTGCCCGCCGTCGTACCCGCCGCCGCTCTGCCGCCCGTGGCGGACCGCGCGCTCCAGACGGAAGCGGCGGGACTGCCGGCGTACGCCCTCGCCGACGACCCCGAGCGGCAGCGGCAGTACGCGGTCGGCTGGGATCCCGCGGCGGGGAACCTGCTGATCTACGGCGGCGGCGGTTCGGGCACCTCCACCGCGCTGGCCGCCCTGGCGCTGGCCGTCGCGCGGGCCCAGCCGCCCGAGCGGTGCCACATCTTCGCCCTCGACATGGGCGCGGGCGACCTCGCCCCGCTGGGCGGACTGCCGCACACCGGGGCCCACATCGGGCCGGCCGAGCGCGAGCGGCAGATCCGCCTGATCCGGCTGCTGCGCAGGGAACTCGACGAGCGCAAGGCACGCGGGGCCGGCCCGGCGCAGGCCGCCGAGCCGCCGACTGCCAGAGCGCCCGCTGCCGAGCCGCCGACCGCCGGGGCACCGGCCGCCGGATCGCCCGCCACCGACGCGCCACCCGCCGCCTCACCGCCCGCCCCCGACTGGCTGGTGCTCCTGGACAACCTCGGGGCGCTGCTGTCGGACTTCGACAAGGACCTCGCCGGGATGAACCTCATCGACGAACTCGCCCGGGTCTACGCGGACGGCCCCGCCGTCGGCATCCGCTTCGTCGTCACCGCGGACCGCTCCGGCGCGGTGCCGTCCGCGTGGGCGGCGCTGACCCAGCAGAAGCTGCTGATGCGCATGGCGGACCCCGGCGAGTACGGCTACTTCGACGTGCCGCGCGGCGCGGTCCCGGCGTACGTTCCCGGGCGGGCGCTGGTCGCCGCCACCCGCCAGGTGATCCAGATCGGCCTGCCCGCCGGGGACCTCGCCGCCGCGGTGGCCGCCTGCGCCGCCGGCCGGCCCGGCGCCGTCAGCACCGCGCCCCGCGTCGGCCTGCTGGCCGCCGAGATCCCGCTCCGCGCACTCGCGGCACCGGCGGAGGTGGCCGGCGAGCCCTGGCTGATCCCGGTCGGCCTCGACGCGGACACCCTCGGCGGCACGGCGCTGCGGCTGTACGAGCAGGAGCACGCGCTCATCGCCGGGCCGCAGCGGTCCGGCCGCTCCACCGCGCTGTGCACGATCGCCCGCCAGGTGACGGCCGCGGGGGACGGGCCGGGCGCCGCGCACGCGTTGGCCGCGGGGGACGCGCCGGCCGTCGTCGCGTTCGCCCCCCGCCGCTCGCCGCTGCGCGAACTGCCCGGCCTGACCGCGCTCGTCACCGGGTACGGCGCCCTCGAAGCGGCCCTCGCCCCGTACCCGGGCCCCACCCTCCTCCTCGTCGACGACGCCGACACGGTGGCGGACGACCTCGGGGTCCTGGACCGCTGGCTGGCCGCGGCCGGCCCCGGACACCACCTCGTGGCCGCCGGTCGCGCCGACGCCCTGCGCCGTACCTACGGCCACTGGACCCAGCACGCCCGCGGCAGCCGCTGCGGCATCCTGCTCGCCCCCGACCACGACCTCGACGGCGACCTGCTCGGCGCGACCCTGCCCCGCCACGACCGCCTCGCACCCCTCCCCGGCCGCGGCTACCTGGTCATCGACGGCATCGCGACCGGCGTCCAGGTGGCGCGCTGACAGCCGAGAACGGCTGCGCGCGGCGTCAGGAGCGTGCCAACGCCCCGGGAAACCGTGGACACCGGCGGGGGCGCCCGGAGGAGGCCGGAGCGTTGCGCCCTGGGACAACGACCGTGCGCGCGCTGCCAACGACATCGTCCGCGGTCTCCGACAAGCTGGCAGGTGGACGTGCACCGAGGCCGGGAAGGTCCAGGACCCACGCCTCGCCGTCGGCGGCCGGACCGGTGCCAAGGCCTGGCCCAGCCGCCGTTCGTGACACACCGCGAAGACGCGAAGAGGAATCGAGGTATCCGCTCCATGCCGCACCCGCACAAGCCGGTCGCGTACGACTTCGCGGCAGCCGCCGACATCATCTGGGCCTTGGGATATCTGAGCGAAAAGCTGCACGACCTCAACCGGAAGCGGCGGGAACTCGGTGGATCGGACCTCGACTGCCCTGACCATCCCGCGGTTTCCGTGCCCTGGCGCGGCAACAACAGGGACGAGTTCGACGCCAAAGTCGGTCGTGAGCATGCCGAGCTCACCCATCTGGCCGATGAAGCGCGCCGGCTCCAGACACTGGTGCAGGCGGCGACCGATTCCGCTCAGCGCGCACATTCCGGAAGTCGATGAGGGGACACGCATGAGGGCACACAAAGCGGGTGAGGCATCGGCGACACCGGGCAAACTGTTCGACTATTCGGACCGGACCACGCAGGCGACCGGCGAACTCGCCGCGTGGGTCCGCGGAACGCTCCGGGAGTACATCACCGCGTACCAGGCGGGCGCGGTCGACTTCGGCAACGACATCCGCGGTATCAGCGGGAGCCACCGCGGTGGAGACACGATCGGCATCGAGGTCGACTCCCTGCTCACCCGGGTGTACGCGACCGATCGAAGCGTCAGGCACACCGGACACGCCTTCGCCGCGGCAGGTGGCGGGTCGGCGCGCGGCGACCTCGGCATCGCGCGGCCGACGACCGGGCCCGTGAAGACCACCGACGCGGCCCTCCTGGCTCAGGAGCACTCCGACGACATGGCGGCTGGCGCTCGCCTGGCGGCCGGCCTTCCCGGAATCGACGGCGACGACCCGATGTCCCGGCTCACCGCCGAACTGGCCGAGCACGGCCACGACCCCTACTTCGCCGCGGGATTCTTCAACGCCCTCACCCCGGCTCAGTTGAAGACGCTGCTCCCGATCGATGAGAAGACCATCCCGCCACTGGTGAGCGCCTACCGGAGCGGTGCGCTGGACCAGAGCGTCACCGATACGCTCATCCACAAGATCGTGTCCCGCATTCCCAAGAGCGTGCACGCGGTGGATTTCCTGAGCGACCTGGCCGCCGATCCGGTGGCTTCGGCGCACTTCGCGGACGCTCTCGACTCGGCGCAGATCTTCGGCATGCTGGCCCCCAGCCGAGCCCCCGAGGGCCTGCCGGTCGCGCTGATCAAGGTGCTCACCAGCGCGACCAGGCACGCCGAGGATCCTGAGCAGATCACATCATGGGTGAGCAAGCTCTCTTCGGCCCTGCTGACGATCCCGGATCCGAGATCCGGCGGTGCGCCGACCTTGAAGCTCCACTACACCGAAGCCCAACTCAAGGCGATCACGCCGCATCTCATGGCCTTCGCACGTGCCTGTCAGGTCCATCTGCTGGTGCCTCCGCCGAAAGCCGACGCCGATCCTGAGAAGTACGGCGACGCGTTGACGCGATGGGCCGACGCCAGCGGACAGAACATGGTGCCGCTCCGCATGCTCGGCACGTGGATCGAACTGGACTACCAGGATCTGGCGCAACGCGAACAGGACGTCGCGGGAACACGTTTCGGGCTGATCACCTCACTCGTGGCCGACGGCCTGTTCATGCTCCCCGAGCTGGCGGCGGTCGGGGAGGTGAGCGAGATGCTGATCCAGGCGGGTCTGGGTGTCGCCACGAACGACCTTCAGCCGATCGTCGCGAGCATGTGGACCGAAGACGGCGTGGGCGAACTCGACAAGGAGCTCGCGGGCGAGATCAACCACGACATCAGGGCCGGGCGGCTTCCGCCTGACGAGGCCATGAACGAGGTGCTGAAACGCAGGGCGAACGTGCTCTTCGCGCTGCGAGCGGTCGCGTCGGGCACGCTCGTGGCCGATGACGGCAAAACCCTCCAGGTGGGGGATCTCCGGGGCCCAGGAGGTATGGCGGAGCTGGCCAAGCTGCTGAACAAGCCGGGCTGGGCCCGCGCGCAGCGCGTGAAGGCCGACCGGGGGAGGAGCCTCGAAGAACTCCTCAAGCTTCTCGACGGCCCCATGCCGTGAGCCCGTCGCCCGAGATCCGAAGGACGTCCGCCAAGCGCCGCGAGGACGTCGGACGCATCCATCAGGGCCGGGAGGGTGGTGGGGCGTGGCGCGCAGCGTCAACGGGTCTGCGCTGGACGTCAACGACAGGCCGGATACGGCGGCGGAGGATGTCCGTGACGGCAGTGGCCTGGGAAAGGACCGGAAATGGCGACCGTTAAATCGACCGACCTGGCGCATCAGGAAGCGGCGAAAATGCTCAGCCTGATCACCAATCAGCTTCCCGGACTCATCCAGCAGCTCAACAGCCACGGCCAGACGCTGAGCGACCCCAGCCACTGGGACGGCCCGCTGGCCCAGAAGTTCAGGGGTGAGGTGTGGCCGCAGGCCAAGGGCGACCTGGACAAGATGAAGGCGTCGCTCGAACACCTTCAGCAGCAGGTCCAGAAGATCCTCACCAACATCTCGCAGGCGGGCGGCGCGTAACGGCCGGATAGAAGCCGCGCAGAGGACGGACGAGGACCGAGGACGCCGCATGCCCGAGACGAACCCCGCCTCCGCTGACGACGCGCGTGCCGACGCCCATGCCAACGCTCAAGCCGCCGCCGGCCGGCCGGACGGGGGCGAGCTGGACGCGGCCGACCTGGCGCTTCTGGGGGCAGGCCCGCTGCGCGGGTCCGACCCCTCCCGCATCGGCCCCTACCGGGTGCTCGCCCGGCTGGGCGGCGGGGGCATGGGCCGGCTGTACCTCGGCAGGGACGCCGAGACCGAAGGGACGTACGCGGCCGGGTCGCTCGTCGCGGTCAAGGTGATCCGTTCGGAGTACGCCGAGGACGAGCGGTTCCGCCGCCGCTTCGAGCGCGAGGTGGCCGCCGTCCGCCGGGTGCACGGGACGTACACCGCCGAACTGCTCGGCTCCGGTTACGACGATGACGAGCTGCTGTGGATGGCGACCGCCTACGTACCCGGGCTCAGTCTGGCCGACGCGGTCGTACGGTGCGGGCCGCTGCCCGCGGCCGTCGGGTGGCGGCTGGCGTACGAGATCGGCCAGGCGCTCACCGCGATCGCCGCCGTGGGCATCGTCCACCGCGACCTGAAGCCGTCCAACGTCCTGCTGGGGCCGGACGGCGCGCGGGTCATCGACTTCGGGGTGGCGCACACCGCCGACGCCAGTTCGCTCACCATGACCGGTCAGCACCTGGGCACCCCGGCCTTCATGTCCCCGGAACAGGCGGACGGCCGAAAGGTCGGCACGGCGTCCGACGTGTTCTCCCTCGGCTCGCTGCTCGCCGTGGCGGTCGCGGGCTCGGCCCCCTTCGGTGAGGGCACCACCGGCGATGTCATCCACCGGATCATCTACGCGCCGCCGAGCGAGGAGGTGCTCGCCGAGGTCGCCCGGCGCGATCCCGAACTCGCCGCACTGGTCGGCCGCTGTCTGGACAAGGACCCGGAGCGGCGCCCCGGCCCGCAGGACGTGGTCGAAGCCGCGCGGGACCACGCCGCCGGCGCCGAGTGGCCGGGCATGGTCGCCGGGACGGTGACGGCGCGGGCGGGCTGGAGCGGTACGGCGCCGGTGGTGCGGCCCATGGACCAGCAGACGATCCTGCGGCGCACCAAACCCGAGGACCGGCAAGCGGGGGCGGCCCGCCGGCGCCGATGGCCGCTGGCCGTGGGCGCGGCGGCCGCGCTGGCGCTCGCCGGGACGGCCGTCGCGCTGGCGGCCTCCGGTGGCGCCCCGCACCAGGAGGCCGCGCCTCCGCCCACCGGAGCGCACTCCGCCGCGCCCGCCACGACGTCACCGCACGCCACGCCCACCTCACGTACCACGCCGCCTTCGTCGCCGCCGCGCGCCCGCAACCCGGCCGCCGTCGTGACGGTCACGGTCGTACCCCCGGCCGGGAACGCGCCGGCCGGCGACGGGACGCTCCCGGCCCGGCCGCGGCCGACGCGCGTAGCCCCGCCGGCCGCACCGCACACCACCTCCGCCGCGGCGCCGCGACCCGCTCCGTCGGCCGCGCGGACCACCACCCCGGCCCCGGCCTGGAAGTCCTGCGCGTACTACTCCGGCACGACCCTCACGGTCTACGGCCAGCAGAACTCCCGCGTGAAGGAGGTCCAGTGCGTGCTCAAGGCCCGCGGGTACAACATCGGCCCCAGCGGCGTGGACGGGATCTTCGGTGCCGACACGCTGACCGAGGTCAAGAAGTTCCAGGGCAAGCACCACCTCAAGGTCGACGGCGAGGTGGGCGCCAACACCTGGGCCGCGCTGCGGTCGTGAGCCGCGTATCGCGTCACCCCGGCCTCACCCCGATGTCACCCCCGTGGCCGCTGCCCGCGATACGTGCCGGGCGTGACCCCGTACGCCGACTTGAAGGTGCGGTTGAAGACGGCGGGGTCGCCGAAGCCCCAGCGTCTCGCGATCTCGCACGCGCTGCGCCGCGTCTGGGCCGGATCGGCCAGGTCCGCCCGGCAGTGTTCCAGGCGGCGTTCGCGCAGGAAGGCGCCGACGGTGCGCCCGTCGCGCTGGAAGAGGTGGTGCAGGTAGCGCAGCGAGATGTGACTGGCGGCGGCGATGCGGGTCGGGGACAGGCCGGGGTCGGGCAGGTGGTGTTCGATGTACGCCTTGATGTCGCGCAGCAGCAGGTCGGTGCCCGAGGGGGCGGGGTACGGGGCCGGTACGGACGCGGCGTCGGCCGCGCCTTCGAGCTTGACCGCCCCTTCCACCTCGGCCTCCCCTTGGGCCCCGACCTCCCGTTCGACGTGGGGGAGGGCGGTCCGGGGGAGGGCGGTTTCGTCGGCGAGGAAAGCCGTCAGGAGGTTGACCGCGGCGCTGCCCAGCCAGGCGGTGTGGCGGGCCTCGGCGGACGGGGCGTGTGCGGCGAGTCCGTGGAGGAGGGCCGCCAGGAGCGCGGCAGGCCCCGACCCGGTCGGTGCCGGACGTCCGGACATGGCGCGAAGCACCTCGGCGGGCAACGGCAAGGCGGCGCCGGGCACATGGAGGACCAGCGCTCGGACCGGGGAGCCGGCCGTGTCGGCGCGGAGCCACAAGCGGGCGGAGGGCTCCCACAGGATCAAGCTGCCGGGCTTCAGCCGGACGCGTGGCCGGCCGCGGCCGAGGAGGAGCGGCCCGTCGCTCGCGAAGACCAGGTGCCAGGTGGGCGAGTGGCTGCCCGCCGGGCGGCCCGCGCCCGCCGCCTTGATCTCCGCCTTGATCTCCACCGCGGCCGGTGGCGCGGGCGTGTCCAGCAGCGAGAGCCGGACCGGCCCGAGCGCGACGGGTTGTGGGGCCGTCGGCGCGGCCGTACCGGTCCAGGCCCAGGCTCCGAGCGGAGCATCGCCGGTCAGCAGGGTCGCCACCGCCGGAACTGCCAAGGCCTGCGGGGCTCGCGGACGGTCGGCGGCGTACGGCGGCCCGACCCGCGCGCCGGGCCTGCCGACCGCGGGTGGCCGGTGGCGCCGGTCGGCGATGGCCGATGGAGCGTTCGCGTTCTCGTGCCCGCCCGAGCCGGACGAGGTGTCATGTGCCGTCATGTTCGGTTTCCCCCGCGGTGCGTGAAGTGCCGTGCGCACCTGCGGCGCCGCCACCGGCGGCCGCGCGGAAGCCCGTGCCGTGGCCGGGTGTTCGCGGGGCAGCGGCGTTGTCTGTACCGTCTGTACCGTCCGTACCGTCTGAAACGCCCGAACTGCCCGTACCGCCGCCCGGTCCCCTCCGGCAGGGCGGCGGTACGGCGGCCGGGGCCGTCGCGCAGGTGCCGACCCCGAGTCTGGGACGGGCGGGCGTGGGGCGGCCAGCGCTGCCCGCCAGGTGCCGCAATCTCGGGACGTCCACCCATCTGACCTGCGAGAACACCCCGCCGCCGGGTCACGGAACGGGACACCTGTGAGATAGTGGCCGCGCGGGAGAAGGGGGGCGCCGTCGTGGCACGCTGGCAGCCGCTGGGGAGCGACCTGCCGGCCGAAGTGGTCCGGCTGGTACGGGAGCTGCGCCAGTGCGTGGACCGGCACGGGCTGACCACGGCGACCGTCGCGAGCAAGACCGCTTACAGCCGGAGTTCCTGGCTGCGCTACCTCAACGGCCGCAGGCTGCCGCCCTGGCAGGCGGTCGAGGGTCTGGGCCGGCTGACGCAGGCCGAGGCCGAGCACCTTCGCGTGCTGTGGGAGTCGGCCGTCCACGCCTGGACGGGGGAGAACCCGACCGGTGACGCCGGCCTTCGCCCGGCGAGACATGACCGGAACCCGGAAGCTCGGGTCCCGCGTACGCCCGCCGCGCCGGGTGCGCCCGGCCGTTCGCACGCGTCCGCCGCTCCGGATGCGCCTGACGCCTCGCAGGTGACCGCCGCGTCCAACGCGCGAACCACGCCGGGCCGTTCGCACGCGTCCAACGCGCCGACTACGCCCGGCCGTTCGCACGCGCCCGTCGTGCCGGGTGCGCCTGACGCCTCGCACGCGAGCGCCGCGCCCAACGCGCCGACCACGCCCGGCCGTTCGCACGCGACCGACGCGACCGACGCGACCGACGCGACCGACGCACCGACCACGCCCAATGTCCCTGCCGGCCGGGGCACTTCGGCGGCCGGCTCCGTACCGGCGGCCCGAGCGCCCTCGCCGAGCCGCCGCCTCGGCACCCGCCCCCGCCCCCGCCCCCGCGCCGGCCTGCCGTTGGCCGCCGCCGCGGTCTGTTCGCTGCTGGCCGCCCTCCTGCTCGCCCAGCCGTGGCACACCGGGACGAAGGCCGCCCGCCCGCCGGCCGGCGCCCCCTCCGGAGCACCGGCGTGGCCGTGGCCGTTGCTGAGCGCGGCGGGCCGGGCGGAGGCCGGCTGCCAGTTGGCCGGCTGCCGGGGTCTGGACCCGTACCGCGAGCGGTGCGATCGCGACCGCGTCGTCGTCCACCGGCTGCGCGCGTACGACCATGTCCTGACCCTTCAGTACAGCCCGGCCTGCCGGGCCAGTTGGGCGGAGGTCGAGACTCCGGCCGGGGCCGCCGGGTTGCGGGTCACCACGACCGGCGGCGACCAGCAGGCGGCCGTCGCGGGCGGCGCGTACACCGCGATGGTGGGCAGCGGGCCGGACGCGGCGCGCGCCACGGTCGTCGTCGACGGCCGTCAACTGGGCGTGGCGCGGTACGACAGTTGGATCGACGCCGTCAGCGGCAGTCCGTGAGGGTGACGGAGTCCGTACGCAGCGGGTGGAACCGGCCGGCGTCGTAGACCTCGTAGGCGCCGCCCGGGGCCGGGCGCAGCGGAAGACCGTAGCGTTCGCCCTGGTAGACCAGCCAGCCGCCCGCCGGGACGATGCGCGCCGCCGCCGCACCCCAGGTGGCCGGCCCGACGATGCCGTCCGGGATCAGGTGGTGGTTGCTCTGCCAGACGCGGGTGGTGGCGGCGGTCGTCTCGTCGTACGCGCAGGTGACGGCGGAGGGCGCGGAGTAACCGTCGGCCCACAGCACGCTCTGCCACAGGCCGACCAGGTCGCTCGGCCGGCTGACGCCGACGACGAGCTGCGGCTCGGTGGGCAGTCCGCCGGCGACGACCACGCGGTCACCCGGGTCGCCGGACCGACGGTCCGCCGGGGCACCGGCCCCCGCGCACACCGCCGCAAGAAGCAGTACGCACAGTGCGGCGCGCGCCGCGGTCTCTCCGCCCATGGCACCGTCATCATGCCAACTGAGCCGTCTGCGCGCGACGTTGTACGAAAGCACTGCTGAGGTTCGGCCGGTGGTGGATACAGTGTGGACACACGAGGGATCCGTACGGAACGCACTGGGGCACCGGAGGGCGTGCGTGAGCGAGTCAAAGCCGCTACCCGACGGTCTGGCCTCCGACATCCGGCACCTGGTCGTCGAGCTGCGGGTGTTGAAGGAGCGCGGCGGACTCAGCCTGGCCGCACTGGCGGTGCGCACCCCGTACAGCAAGTCCTCCTGGGAACGCTATCTCAACGCCAAGGCCCTGCCGCCGCTGCACGCGGTGGCCTCGCTGGGCAAGCTGGCCGACGCCGACCCGGGCCGGCTGGCGGCGCTGTGGGAACTGGCGAACGCGGCGTGGCACGACCGCGAGGCCCGGGAGAGCGGGGCGGGCCGGGAGGTCGGGGCGGCCGGAGAGGCCGATGAGCTGGCGCCCGAGGCATCCGCTCCGGGGCCCGGGCCGGAGCCGGTGGCCACGGCGGGGACGGGAGAGCCGGAGTACCCGGAGCAGCCGGAGCAGCCGGAGCGGTCGGAGTACCCGGAGCAGCCGGAGCTGATCGCCGGTCGTGGCTTCAGCCGGCGGACGCTGGTCTGGGCGGCGGTCGTGCTGGCCGTCGCCGCGGCGTTGTCGGCCTTCCTGACCGGCGCGTTCAGCCCGCACGCGGCCGTCGGCGCCGACCGGGTCGCCACACCGGGTCCGGACACGCCGACCAGGCAGCTCGACGTCAACTGCTTCGCGGACAGTTGCGACGGCAAGAACCCGGGTCCGGCGGGCTGCGGCGGCGACGCGTGGACATCCGCCCTGCGGCGGGTCGACGGGGTCTACCTGGAGCTGCGCTACAGCGACGCCTGCAAGGCCGCCTGGGCCCGCATCAGTTGGGGACGCCCCGGCGACATCGCCCGGGTCGTCGCCACGGGAGGCCGGAGCCACCAGGACAAGGTCCACTACGACACCGACATCTACAGCCCCATGGTCGCCGCCCCCAGCCCTTCGGCGGCCAAGGCCTGCTTCCAGCTCACCTCCGGCCTCCGCGCCTGCACTCTCCCGGGCGGCACCGAACACCTCACCGAGGCCCCCAACCCACCGATCCCTCCCTCGGCCCGGCCCGCGACCACCCCCGCCAAATGAGCACCTGCCCGCCGCCGCGCCCCCGCCCGGAGGTGATCCGAGGGGACCTCACCTACGCGATGCGCGGATGCGCCGCCACTCCGCCGGCAGCGTGCCGCCCACCGACCGCGAGCCCCATCCGGGGCTGACCCCGAGAACCAGGCATCGGGCACGCACGGCGACCCGGGCCGGGCCTCTTTCGGGCGGCCTCCATGTGCTGCGGCCCGGCAACAGGCCGCGCCCGGCCGCTTCCCCGTGAAGGGGGCGCGGTCGGGCGCGGGTCGGGCGGGCAGGCCCCGGAGTAACCCGAGGTCAACCCGGGATCAGCCGAGGAGGTTGTACTGCTGCCAGCCCGTACCGATCTTGATGGCGGTGCCGAAAGCGGCCGAGGTGGTCTTTCCGGTGCCGTCGAAGAGGTAGAGCGTGCCGGCGGGGGTGCGCGCGAGCAGGTCCGCGCGGCCGTCGCCGGAGATGTCGCCGGTCGAGATGATGGAGTTGTAGCCGGTCCAGGCCTTCTCGATCAGCAGCCGGGTGCCGAAGGGCGCGGACGCCTTGCCGGTGCCGGGGGTCAGGTAGATGTTGCCGGTCTTGGCGTCACGGGCGTAGATGTCGGCCTTGCCGTCGTTGGAGAAGTCGCCGTGCGCGGTGACCAGGTTGTACTGCTGCCAGCCGGTGGCGACCAGGGTGGCGCCGCCGATGGTGCCGTTGCCCTTGCCGGGGTAGAGGTAGACGCGGCCGCTGGAGTCCTCGGAGATCACGTCGGGCAGGCCGTCACCGGTCAGGTCGCCGGGGACCAGGATCGCCCGGCGGGTCTTCCAGTTGGTGCCGATCAGCGTGCCCTTGTACGTGGCGTTGGTCGCCGTGCGCCGCACCGAGTAGACGTTGCCGGTGCTGGTGTTGCGGACCACGTAGTCCTGGTAGCCGTCCCGGTCCAGGTCGGCCTGGACCACCACGTTGTCCGCCTTGACGTTGTACGGCGCGGTGACGCGGGACTTGAAGCCGCTGCCGGTCGAGCCGTAGGCGTACGTGGCGCCGGCCGAGGTGCGGACCAGCAGGTCGGCCTTGCCGTCCCGGGAGATGTCCGTGTCGTCGACGCGCGGCTGGATGGCCGCGCCGTAGGTCGACACGTTGGTGAACACGTCGTACGTACCCGAGACGTTGCAGTCCTGCGACTGCGTGGAGACACCCCAGGAGACGATGCCGAGGATCTTCCCGCCGGCCACCAGGGGCCCGCCGGAGTCCCCTGAGCAGGTGGACTTGCCGGTGGTGTCGTCACCCGTGCCGGGCTGGCCCGCGCACATCATGTGCCCGCTGACGAAGGAGTTGGGGCCGAGGACCGAGTCGAGCTCGGTCTTGCAGGTGGCGTCGGCGTTCACCGGCAGGGTGAGCTGCTGGAGGGTGTCGGCCAGGTTGGGGCTGTCCGGCGTGGAGTCGGTGACGCCCCAACCGTAGACGGTGGCCTGGGTGTTCGGCGCGTAGAGCGCGGTGTCGGTGTTCTTCGCCGTGGTCAGCGTCTTGTACGGCAGCGGCTGGGCGAGCGTGAGCACCGCCATGTCGTTGTCGATCGTCGTCGGGTTGAACGAGGAGTAGTGCCAGACCCGGCTGACGGTCGCGACGGTGCCGGCGGGGTTCGAACCGCCGCCGCCGACCAGCTTGTTGGTGCCGCCGAGGACCAGGCCCTGGTGGACCCAGTCGAGCGCGGTGCCGTCCTCGTTCTCGACGCAATGCGCCGCGGTGAGCACCTTGTTGGGCGCGACGAGGGTGCCGCCGCAGGTGAAGTAGTAGTTGTCGTCGTTGTCCCAGGCGAAGAGGAGCTGCACCATCCAGGGTGCGGCGCTCGCCGCGGCCGGGGTGCCGCCGACGATCTGCGGTTTGATGGCGTGGCCTGACCCACCGGGTGTGGTGGTGTATCCCTTCGGTGGCAGCAGGTGGCGGGTGGTGGTCCCGGTGGCCTGTCCGTCGGCGTGGGCGGTGACCGTGAGGCCGGTGCCGAGCAGCGCGGCGGCCGCCACCGAGGCGGTCAGCAGCCGGCGTACGAGCGGCAGACGCCGCGATCCCCCATTGTGGTGCGTGAAAAGCACGCGGAACTCCTGAGAGTGGAAATGTGTGCGCGGACGGCCGCGAAGGCGCGGCGGCGGCACGGATGTTGGGCCGCAGGAGCGTCCCCCCTACCTGCGGCTGGCAGATCATATGACAGACGTAGGAATGCCGCCTGTCCTTTCCGCGGACGATGGGCAAAGTTCCGATAAAGCGCCACGTCGTGCGGTCGGCCGCCGGTCGCCTGGCTCGATATTTTTTATCGACGGCGGCCGGCCCAACGCTGCTGCGATCGAGTGGCGGGTCGGCCGGTCCGGCGGCCGAGGGGAATCACAGTTTGTCCACACCCTGTGGACAAACTTTCGCCGGGTTGCCGCAGCGCGCTGTACGGCAGAAGGGTGGGTGGCGGCGTGTCTGCGCCGCCCCGGCCACGCCCTCATCGTTGACTCGCAGAATGCGCCATAAAAATACGGTTATCGGATATTTCCGCTCCGGCCTCTCCGGGACGCTCACCCTGACCTGCCTGGTCCTCACGGCGGCCACCGCGACCGCGGCGGGACCCCTCCCGTCGAGCCGCACCACGCACCCCGCGCCCCCCGGACCCGCGCACCGCGCCCTCGCCGCCCGCATCTACCACGGCGACGGGTTCGACACCTGTCAGGCCCCCGACCTCAGCACGATGGACGCCTGGCTGGCCCATTCCAGCTACCGGGCCATCGGCGTCTACTTCGGCGGCCGGGCCCGCGCCTGCTCGTCCCAGACCAATCTGACGGCCGACTGGGTCCGCCGGACCAGCGCGTCCGGCTGGAGCCTGCTGCCCATCTTCGTCGGCTCGCAGAGCCCCTGCGTCAGCGGCGCCAACAAGAACCCGTACCGCATCGACACCAAGCACCCCGACGCCCAGGGCGCCGCCGAAGGGGCGGACGCGATCGCGGCCGCGCGGGCCATCGGGCTCGACCCGGGCAGCGCGCTCTACCTGGACATGGAGACGTACGACATCAGGGACACCGCCTGCACCACCGCCACCTTGAAGTTCATCCAGGGGTGGGACCGGCAGGTGGCCGCCGGCGGCTATCTCTCCGGCTTCTACAGCAGCGCCGACTCCGGGGCGCAGCACATGGAGAACGCGCGGCTGGCCGGCGCCGCCGATCTGCCGGACGCCCTCTGGTACGCCCGCTGGGGCGTCGCCGCCGATCTGACCACCGAGCCGAGCCTGGCGCCCGGCGCGTGGACGCCGGACGCCCGGATCCACCAGTACGTCGGCAGCGCCACCGAGACGCACGGCGGCAAGCGGCTGAACATCGACCGGGACGCGATCGACGCGCCGGTCGCGGTGGTGGGCTGACGGCGCCCGGTCCCCGGGTCATCCCTTCCGGGTCCCCGCCCCCCGGCTCCGACCTCGGAAGGTGGGGACACCCCCCGGCCTACGACCTGAGAGTGATTCCCGGTCGGCACCTGCGGCCGATCCGCGGCGGCCCGTCCGCTCCTAGCGTTGAGCCATGACCACGCCTGTGTGCACCAGCGCCAATACGACACAGTTCACGGCCTACGTCCGCACCAAGGGCCCGACGCTGCTGCGCACCGCGCGCGCCCTCACCCCCAACCCCGCCGACGCCGAGGACCTGCTCCAGACGGCGCTGACCAAGACGTATCTGGCCTGGGACCGGATCGACGACCACCGGGCCGTCGACGGCTACGTCCGCAGGACCCTGGTCAACACCCGCACCTCGCAGTGGCGCAAGCGCAAGGTCGACGAATTCAGCACCGACGAACTGCCCGAGCGCCCCGGCACCGGGCCCGACCCGGCCGAGCAGCAGGCGCAGCGCGACGCCCTGCTGCGCGCCATAGTCCGGCTCCCGCCGCGCCAGCGCGCGATGGTGGTGCTGCGCTACTACGAGGACCTGAGCGAGGTGCAGACCGCGGAGCTGCTCGGGGTGTCGGTGGGCACCGTGAAGAGCGCGGTGTCGCGGGCGCTCGGCAAGCTGCGGGACGACCCGGAGCTGGAGCCGCTGCGCGAGAGCGGCGCCGGACCGGCGGGCGGGGAGCGGGAGTTGACCGCGCCGGCGGCAGCCTGACGGGAACGTGCCGTACCAGGTAGTGACGTACCGCTTGGTATGCCAGCACAATCACGGGAAACGACCTCGTCGACGTCGCCGGAGGCCCGTGTGCTGAGCACCATGCAGGACGTTCCGCTGACCGTCACCCGCATCCTGACCCACGGGACGCTCGTGCACGGCAGATCCACGGTCACCACCTGGACCGGGGAGGACGAACCCCAGCGCCGCACCTTCCGGGAGGTCGGCGAGCGGGCGATCCGGCTGGCCGGCGCGCTGCGCGACGAACTCGGCATCGAGCGCGGCGATCGCGTGGGCACCCTCATGTGGAACAACGCCGAGCACCTGGAGGCGTATCTCGCCATCCCCGCCATGGGCGCCGTGCTGCACACCCTCAATCTGCGGCTCCCCGCCGACCAGTTGGTCTGGATCGTCAACCACGCCTCGGACCGGGTGATCCTCGTCAACGGCAGCCTGCTGCCGCTGCTCGCCCCGCTGCTGCCCCGACTGGGCTCGGTGGAGCACCTGGTGGTCGTCGGTCCCGGCGACCTCTCCCTGCTCGACGGCGCGCTGCCCACCGTGCACGGGTACGAGACGCTGCTCGACGGGCGGCCGACCACGTACGACTGGCCGGAGCTCGACGAACGCGAGGCCGCGGCCATGTGCTACACCTCCGGCACCACCGGCGACCCCAAGGGCGTCGTCTTCTCGCACCGTTCGGTCTATCTGCACTCGCTCCAGGTCAACTCGACCGAGTCCATGGGCCTCACCTCGCACGACATCTCGCTGCCGGTCGTCCCGATGTTCCATGTCAACGCCTGGGGGGTGCCGCACGCCGCGTTCATGTCGGGCATCAACCTGCTGATGCCGGACCGCTTCCTCCACCCCGGGCCGCTCGCCGAGATGATAGAGAGCGAACGGCCCACCCACGCCGCCGCGGTGCCCACCATATGGCAGGCCCTGCTCGCCGAACTGACCGCGAAGCCACGGGACATCACCTCGCTGAAGCGGGTCACCATCGGCGGCTCGGCGTGCCCGCCCGCGCTGATGAAGGCGTTCGACGAGCAGTTGGGCGTACGGCTCTGCCACGTCTGGGGCATGACCGAGACGTCGCCGCTCGGCACGGTGGCCCAGCCGCCCGCCGGGCTGAGCGCCGAGGAGGAGTGGGCGTACCGGATCACGCAGGGGCGCTTCCCGGCCTCCGTCGAGGCCCGGCTGATCGGTCCTGACGGCTCTGTGATGCCGTGGGACGGCGCGTCGGCCGGTGAACTGGAGGTGCGCGGGCCGTGGATCGCCGCCGCGTACTACGGCGGCCCGGGGGCGGAACCGCTGCGCCCTGCGGACAAGTTCAGCCCCGACGGCTGGCTGCGTACCGGTGATGTCGGGGTCATCTCGGACGACGGGTACCTCACGCTCACCGACCGGGCGAAGGACGTCATCAAGTCGGGTGGCGAGTGGATTTCGTCGGTCGACCTGGAGAACCACTTGATGGCCCACCCGGACGTGATGGAGGCGGCGGTGGTCGCCGTCCCCGACGAGCGGTGGGGGGAGCGCCCGCTCGCGACCGTGGTGCTGCGCGCGGGCGCCACCGCGGACTACCCGGCGCTGCGGGACTTCCTGGCGGGGCGGATCGCCCGCTGGCAGGTGCCGGAACGGTGGGCGGTGGTGGCGTCGGTGCCGAAGACGAGCGTGGGGAAGTTCGACAAGAAGGTGATCCGTAAGTCGTACGCGGCGGGCGAGCTTGAGGTGACCCTGCTCTAGCGGGGCGGCGTGCGGGCCCGGCGGATCGGCCGGGGCCGGCCCGGGTCGGCCACGTCCGCCCGGCGGCTCCCACGGCGGGTGCGGCCGGTCGGCGTGCCCGTCCGGCGGGCGGGGTCGGTGCGGGCCGGGTGCCGTTCCGGGGCCGACCCGCGGCGGGGGAGACGGGTCAGGTGCCGATCTTGCCCAGCAGGTCCACGATCCGCGACTGCACATCCATACTGGTCGACCGCTCCGCCAGGAACAGCACCGTCTCGCCCGAGGCCAGCCGGGGCAGCTCCGCCGGGTCGATGTCGGCCGAGGTGTAGACGACCAGCGGCGTGCTGTTGAGCCGGGAGTTGCCGCGCAGCCAGTCCACGATGCCCTGCCGGCGGCGCCGGATCAGCATCAGGTCCATCACCACCAGGTTCGGGTGGACCTGCGCCGCCTTCGTCATCGCGTCGGACTCGGAGTCGGCGTGCGTGACCTGCATGCCGCGCCGCTCCAGCGTCGCGGCGAAAGCCTGCGCTATCGGTTCGTGGCTCTCCACCAGCAGCACGCGCGGCGGGTGCTGCTCGCTGTCGCGCGGGGCGAGGGCCTTGAGCAGTACGGCCGGGTCGGCGCCGTACGCGGCCTCGCGGGTGGCCTGGCCGAGGCCGGCGGTCACCAGGACGGGGACGTCGGCGGCGGCCGCGGCCTGCCGGAGCGACTGCAAGGCGGTACGGGTGATCGGGCCGGTCAGCGGGTCCACGAAGAGCGCGGCGGGCGGCTCCGCGACCTGGGCGTCCACCTCTTCGCGCGATCGTACGATCACCGGACGGTAGCCACGGTCGGTGAGCGCCTGGCGGGTCGACACGTCCGGCTCCGGCCACACCAGGAGGCGGCGCGGCTCGTCGAGCGGCTCCTCCAGGCGATCGTCGGCCACATCGGTGACGTCCACCGCGCCGTTGGGGCCGTCCAGCGGCTCCGGGCCCTCGTCGGCGCCCTCGGCCGGGGCGCCTATCGCGTACGAGCGGCCGCCCGGCTCGGGGAACCGCGGCGCGGGGCGCGGCTGGGGCTGGGCCTGGCGGGCGTCCTGAATCTGGGGCTGCGGCAGGTGCTGAGGCTGTGGCTGGGGTTGCTGCGGGTGGAGCTGCGGCTGGGGCTGGGCCGGGGGGTTGAGCGGGGGGTTGAACTGGGGCTGCGGCTGGGGTTCCGGCTTCTGCGCCGGTACCTGGCCGCTGTCCGGATCGGCCTGCGGGTGCTGGCGGGCCTGGGCCTCGCCGCCCGGGGCCGGCAGCCGGCTCGGCACCTGCGGCAGGATCGGGCTCTGCATGGACGGCGGTTGGGGCTGCGACTGCGGGGGGCTCGGCGGCGCGGCCTCGGCGCTGCCCTGGTCCGTGCCTTCGGCGCCGTTCTGTGGGGCCTGCGGGGCCTGCGGGGCGTTCTGCGCGGGCGGGGCGAGGCGGCGGCGCCGGCCGGAACCGCCGGCCGCGACCTGAGCCGGCAGCCCCTGCGGGCTCTGGGCCTGTACCGCCTGGGTCGGGGTCTGCTCGCCGGTGAAGGGCACGCCCTGGCCGAGGGTGCGAACGCTTATGGCACGGCCGTGGCTCTGGTGCGAGGGGTCCTGGGGACGCGCCCCGTTCACCGGGGCACCGGGGGAGGGCCAGGACGACTGGGCGGGCAGCGCGGGCCGCCCCGGCGACTGCTCCGGGGTGAGGGAACCGGGGGCCGGCCAGGTGGTGGGCGCGGCGACTTCCGCGGCGGCCGGGGGTTGCGGCTGCGGCTGGGGTTGGGGCTGCGGCTGGGGTTGGGGCTGCGGCTGGGGCGCCTGCGGCGGTACGGGAACGGGTGCGTCCTCCGCCGCGACGGGTTCCAGGGCGCGGCGGGCCCGGCGGCCGGTGGATTCGGGGTGGGTGGGGCCACCCGGGCCGGTGGGTCCGTTGGGACCGGAGGGGCCAGGCGGGCCGACGGGGCCGGACGGGCCGGAAGGGGCGGAAGGCGGGGCCGGTTGCGGGGCGTGCTGCGCGGCGGGGAGGGCGGGTTGGCCCCCTCCGCCGGGATCGCCCGGGGCACCCGTACGGTCGGGCTGGACCCCGCCGGGGCCGCGGTGACCGCCTTGACCCGGACCGCCCTGACCGCCCTGACCGAACGGTTCGGCGGGCTGGACCCCGCCGGGGCCGCCAGGGCCGCGGTGGCTGCCTTGACCCGGGGCGCCCTGACCGAACGGTTCGCCGGGCGCGCCGGGCTGACCGCCGGGCCCGCCGGTCGGGATCCCGCCCGGGCTGACCGCACCGAGCCGGCCGCCGGACCGGTCGTCCGCCCGCCCCGGAACCCCGTGCTGCGCGGCCGGGTTGAGCTGTGCGGGCAGGTGAAGCGGCTGGCCGCCGAGGCCCTGCCCCTGCTGCCCGTCCGGATCACCCTGCTGGGGGCCGGAGCCGGGCCCGGAGCCGAGCTGACCGACCGGCTCACCGCGCCGGTCCACCGCGTTCGGCTGCCGCCCGGCCCGCTCGCCGCCGCGCCCGCTCACCTCAAGCTGCCCGCCGGATCGGCCGCCACGGCCGCCCAGTTCGAGCTCGGCGCCGGGCTGACCCTGCTGATCCTGCTGACCAGATTGACCCTGCCGGCCGGGCTGACCAGGCTGAAGCTGCCGGCCCGGCTGCATCTGCCGGTCCGTTCGGCCCCCCGGGCCGAACCGCTCCCCCGCTTCCTGCTCCGCCCGCCCCGCCGCGGCGTCCCCGCCGCGCTCCTCGCGCTCGTCGCGTCCCTCCGCCCGTACCCGCCGCGCCCTGCGGCCGGTCGGCGGGACGTTCTCGGCCGGCGCCGCGTCCCCCGGGGGGTTCGCCTCCTCCTCCGGCCGCCGCAGCGCCCGGCGCCGCCCCGTCGGGGCCTCGCTCTGGTCCGCCGCCGCCGGGATCGCCCAGGGAGCGAGCACCGTCCCGGTGTCGTCCGCCGTCGACCGCTGCTGGTCCGCCGCGGCCGAGGACGTACCCGGGCCCGACGACCCGGCCGGATCCGTACCGTCCGAGCCGCCGGACCCGCCGGAGTGCTGCGCGCCGTCGCGCCCGCCCCGCCGCGTACCGTCCGAGCCGCCGAGGCCCCCGGAGCCTTCCTGGCCCCCGGAGCCCTCCGCGTCCTCGTCGGCCGCCTTCGACCCGCCGGTCGGACCCGTACCCGGCCCGACCGGCACCTCCAGCACGTACGCGCTGCCCTGCCCCGGCACCTCGTGCGTCTGGAGCACGCCGCCGTGCCGTTCCACGATCCCCCGGGCCAGCGGCAGATGCACCGGATCGCCGCCCGCGCTCGGTCCGCGTACGTCGATCCGTACGACATCGCCGCGCTGCGCCGCCGCGACCACGATGGTGGAGTCGCCGCTGTACGCGACGGCGTTGCCCGCCGCGTCCACGCCGGCCACGTCGGCGATGAGGTGGGCCAGCGCCTGGGCCATCCGGGGTCCGTCCACCGACGCCTGGATCGGCGGCGCGTGCACCGCGTACTGCGCCCGGCCGGGACCGATCAGCTCCACCGCGCCGTCCACGGCCGCGCCGATCACCTCGTCGAGGCCGGCCGGCGCCCGGTTGATCTTGTCCTCGCCGCGGTCGAGCCGCTGGAAGTCGAGCACGTTGTCGATGAGCGTGGTGATCCGCGCGTAGCCGGCGGCGAGGTGGTGCAGGATCTGGTTGGCCTCGGGCCAGAGCTGCCCGGCGGGGTCGGCCGCCAGCCCGGTCAGCTCACCCCGCAGCTCCGCCAGCGGCCCGCGCAGCGACGTGTCGAGCAGCGCGCGGAGCTGGAGCGTGCGCGCCGCCAGCGCGTCGTACTGCGACCGGTCGGTGAAGGTCATCACCGCGCCGACCAGCTGCTCGCCGTCCCGTACCGGCGCCGTCGTCAGGTCCACCGGCACGGCCTTGCCGTCCTTGCGCCACAGCACCTGGCCGCGGACCCGGTGCTTGCGGCCCGAGCGCAGCGTGTCGGCGAGCGGGGTCTCCTCGTACGCGAGCGGCGAGCCGTCCGGCCGCGAGTGGTGCACCAGCGGGTGCAGCTCCTTGCCGCCCAGGTCGGTGGCCCGGTGCCCGAGGATCTGCGCGGCCGACGGGTTGACGAGCACGATCTTGCCCGCGGTGTCCACGCCCACCACGCCCTCGGCCGCGGCGCGCAGGATCATCTCGGTCTGCCGCTGCTGCCGGGCGAGTTCGGCCTCGGTGTCGACGGTCCCGGAGAGGTCGCGCACCACCAGCATCAGCAGTTCGTCGCCGGTGAAGTGCGGGATGCCGTCGCCGTAGTCCGCGTACGGCGTACGGCCGTCCTCCAGGTTGGCGCTGGTCACCTGGACCGGGAACTCGGTGCCGTCGGTGCGGCGGGCGGTCATCCGGGTCGGCTTGGTCCGGGTGTCCTCCTCCGCCTCGCGCGGGCTGCGCATCGAGCCCGGGATGCGCTTGGGGTCGAAGGACGGCAGCAGGTCGAGCAGACCCCGCCCCACCAGCGCCGTACCCGGCGTCTCGAACGTCTCCAGCGCGATCGCGTTGGCGTTGACCACGGTGCCGTTGGCGTTGACCAGAAGCAGCGCGTCAGGAAGGGCGTCGAGTATCGAGGCGAGGCGAGCAGCGCCTCGGGATGGCCTGCTGCTCACGGACGCGTCCTCCTTGTTACCGCATGTGTTGCCGCGCTGCCCTGCGCTCCCGGGCGGCCCCCCGCGCGTCCTGCATCACGCGTCGCGGTCGGCTGTCGTCACGGGCGGCCCATCTTGCCGCCACCCCCGGGACATGTCACTAGACCGAGTGTACGGGTCGGGCCTCCCCCCGTGGCCTCGGATCGCCATGTGCGGCCGGGTGTTTGGGAGTTGGGGGACGTCGGAGGGTTGTACGGGGTGGGTGTGGTGTACGTCACGGGTGGGGGATTCTGCTGGTGGGTTGCGGTTGGCGGTGGGCTCTTGGTCGTTGGCGGTCGGCGGTCGGCCGTCGGCGGTCAGTGGTTGCGGTCCCGGCGTGTCAGCCGAGGAGTTGCCGGGGCGGGAGGCTGCTCTCCGGGCTCGGCAGCGCCGGGACCATCCGGGACCAGCGGGCGACCTCGCAGCCGTTCGTCCTGCGGTACCGCTCGCTCACCTCCCGCCCGGCCCACACCCCCGTGAGCTGGGCGGTCTGCGCCCCGCCGAAGATCATCGAGCAGGCCTGCCCGGACGGTACGGGGCCGACCGGACCGCCGATCTCGCGCAGCCGCAGGCACCCTTCGCTGTCCCAGCCGCGCCCGCAGACGAGTCCGTACGTCCGGGTGTGGCCCTGCCCGTCGTCGTACGTCACCACCAGGTGCCCGGCGGTGGCCGTCCTGGGCAGGCCGGTGCCGTGCGCGGGGGTCTGCGTGAGGCCGATGGCGACCAGCCCGAGAAGGAGGGCGCCGAGGGCGGTGGAGCGGGGGGAGGGGGGTGGCGGGAGCAGGCGGGTGACCGACCGGCCGCTTTTTCCTGGCGGGCGGCCGGGGGTGGTGGGGGCGGTCGGGACCGGGCGGCCGGGGAGGTTCGGCGGGGCCTGCCGGGCGGTGGTGGGGGCCGGCGGGTGCGGGTGGCCGGGGAGGCTTGGGGTGGCCGGGAGCAGTCGGCCGAGGAGGGTGCGGGCGAGGGACCGGCGGACGAACGACGTCCCGGGCCCGGTACTGAGGGGCACGCGAGCGGAAGAGTTGGCGTAGGACATACCCCCTCACTACCGCCCAACCCCCCGCACCCCCGGCACTCACCCTTCCGTGGGCGCGCCCAGCTCCGAACGGCCCCGAACCCCGCCACTGCGACCCTCGCCACCCCCGAACCCCTTTGCCCTGCCCAGCTCGCGCCTTGTACCGTAGTCTGCGATTGGTCGCGGCCCTCCAGGCTGTGCCATGATTTCCCCCACGCGCCCACGCTCCACCTGGGCACGTAACCAGGAGGCGTCGCCTAGTCCGGTCTATGGCGCCGCACTGCTAATGCGGTTTGGGCTTTACCGTCCATCGAGGGTTCAAATCCCTCCGCCTCCGCCATCTGACCAGGGAGTCCCCGCCCCACCGGCGCGGACTCCCTGCGTCGTTCCCCGCCTCACCGGCGCGGCTCTCTGCACCATCTCCCGCCCGCCTGGCGCGCACTCTCTGAGCCGTCTCCCGCCCCACCGGCGTGCACTCTCTGAGTCGTCTCAACCCCGCCCCGCACCCCGCACCCACCCGCACGGCCCCTGCCTCCCTGGCCGCCCCCTCCCCACCCTTATGGATTTCACCTCCCGCGCGACCTCATGTAATGTTGTCCACGCGAAGCCGACCGGCCCAAACCGCCGCGAAGCACCCTCGCACTCGTAGCTCAACGGATAGAGCATCTGACTACGGATCAGAAGGTTGCAGGTTCGAATCCTGCCGAGTGCACACAGCTCAAAGGCCCCCCGGACAATGTCCGGGGGGCCTTTGACATCACCGGCTGACATCAACGCAGTCTGGGAGCTTCCGTCAGGCGGCGGTTTCCGGCCCCGTGTCGTCGGTCTCGGCTTCATCCGGGTCGTCCACCCCGAGAGCGTCATCCATGCGGTCGGCGGCAGCTCGCAGAGTCGTCTGCATCACGTGCGCGTAGGTGTCCAGGGTCATGGTGATGGTGCTGTGCCCGAGCGTCTCCATGATGGTCCGGGCGTCGACCCCCTGCGCGAGCAGCAGCGAGGCACAGGTGTGCCGGAGGTCGTGCACGCGGACCCGGCGAACCTTGGCGTCCCGGCACAGGAGGGTGAGCATCCGGTTCAGGCTGCGCGGATCGGTCGCTCTGCCGGTGGCGGTGGTGAACACCAGGCCGCTCGGCTGAGCCGCAACCGGCTTCCACTTCGGGCCGGCCACCTTCCGTTCCCGCTCCTGAACCTCGCGGTGCTCGTTGAGCGCCTGGACACACCGCTTGGGGAGGGAGATGGTGCGGAGCGAACGGGCTGTTTTCGGGGTGCCGAAGATCAGCTCTCGCTTGATCCGCTGGAGGTTCCGCCGTACCCGAAGTTGGCCGTTCGTGAGGTCGATGTCCGACCAGGTGAGGCCCAGGACTTCACCGCGCCGCAGCCCTGTGGAGACCAGCAGCAGCCACAGGGCGTAGAGCCTGTGCGCACGGGCGGTCTTGAGCAGCATCCGGGCTTCCGCAGCGTCCAACGGGCGGACCTCCTGACGTTCGACGGTGGGGGTTTCCACGATTCGGGCGACGTTGCGCGCGATCAGTTCTTCCCGGACCGCCTGTTGCAGCGCGGACCGCAACACGGCGTGTACGTACTGGACGGTCCGGGCGGACGGCCGGCGCTCGCAGCAGCGGCCCACCGCGCAGCAGTGCCGTTCTTCCTGTGGGCGCGCTTTATCCACCCCGCGCAGACAGCACAGGCAGCCGTCCTTGAACTGCGCGAGAAAAAGCCGGATGTCGGCGGGTGAAAGGCGGTTGAGTTTTTTCTTTGCCAGCGCCGGGCGGATGTAGAGGCGGGTCAGACCCTCGTAACTGTTGAGCGTTGCCGGCTTGAGCCGGGTGGGCGCGATGGTGGCCAGCCAGTAGGTCAGGTACTCACCGAACGCCATGGCGGAAGTCGCGGCGGGGATGCCCTGCCGGGTCTTCTCCTGGATCTCAGTCAGCTTGCCGGCCACTTCTTCGCGTGTCCGGCCGTAGACGAACTTCCGTACCCGAGTGCCGTCGGGACGAAAGACGTACGCGGCAGCGTGGTACCTGCCGTCTGAGCGTTTCGTGATGGTGCCTTCACCGTTGGCGCGGCGCTTGGCCATCAGTCGTTCTCCTCGGTTCGGTGCTGCATGTAGGCGGCCAAGGCGCTTTCGGCGACCCGGCGGGAGCGGCCGACGGTGAAGCTGGGGAGTTCGCGGGCGCGGAAGAGGTCGTAGACCTTGCTCCGACTGATGCGGAGTGCGGTCATGACTTCGGGGACGGTCAGGGCTTGCGGTGGGGCGGTGGTCACCGTGTCCTCCTGGTCCGGACGTGGACCGTGCCCCGCAGCGGTTGGAGCTGCGGGGCACGGCGGGGTGCGGTGGGTCTGTCCGAGGTTCGGATTTCTGCGTCATTGCGTCATGTGCGTCATGCGGGCTCTTGACCTGCGGGTTTTGCATGACGCAGGGGTGGGGGTCTGCGTCATGGCTGCGTCATGGGCTGCGTCACGGATGACGCAGCCCATGACGCACATGACGCAGCATGACGCAGGGTTTTCCGTCTGCGTCATGGTCGTTCTCGCTGGTGGAGGGCGGTTTTTCGGCTCGCATGACGCACATGACGCAGCGCTTTCCCTGTTAGGAAAAAAGAGGGGGTGTCTGTAGTCGCCTGGGCGGGTCTCAGGGCGTGAGGAAGGAGCCGCTTCGCGGCGCGACCTTCAGGCGGGCCAGGGCCCGAACAGCAAGAGGAGCACCCCGTCGCGGCGGCGGTGCTCTTCTTGCTTGTCCGCATGTGCCGGGTTGGTCAGAACGCTTGCTGTTGTTCGGCGGGCGGCGGTGTGGTGGGTCGGGCCATTTCGAGGTAGCGGCCTTCGAAGGTGCGGCCGGTGTCGATGAGGACGCCTCGGGCGGCAAGGGTGGGCTGGAGGCGTTTGAGGCGGTCGGAGAGGACTTTGCCGGTGGTGGGCCAGCCTTTGGGCAGGGGGCGCAGTTCGTCGCCGTTGTAGAGGCGGCTGAGGCAGTGCAGCCATTGGGTTGAGGTCATCTGCTGGGCGGTGCCCGGTTCGATGGTCTCGGCGTGCTTGAGGACGGTCTGGGCGAGGAGATCTCCCTCGATCACGTCGTCGTTGAGGTCGTCCAGACTGGCCCGGTAGGCGCCCAGCGCTCCGAGACCGGCGGCAGCGTCGAGCTGCGCGCACAGGTGCGCGAAGTCGGCCATCCGCAGGTCGGTGGGGGTCTCTGCCTGAACCGATCGGACCTTGACGGTGAGGTCCAGCAGCGACCCGAGCACGACGGGCAGTACCTCCGCGTACTCGGCCCACAGTTCCGCCTCGGTGCGGCGGACGCGGGGGCGTTCCAGGCGGAGCGGGAGGAGGCGTTCGGCGAGGTCGGGGCGGATGACTCCGACGTCGATGCCGGTCAGGAGCAGGGGGCGGCGGTAGCGGGCGCGGAACACGTCCCCGTCGGTGAACAGGGCACGCTTGACGCTTTCGGCGCCGGTGACGATGCAGCACATGGCGTCGGACAGGTCCGGGGTCATGTGGGACAGGTTGTCCAGGGCGGTGACCCATCCGGCCGCTACCGCCGCGATGAGGTTCTCCTCGTCTTTGGGGGCGCGGCGCAGGTCTCCGGTCATGCCCTCGATGATGCGGATGAGCATCCGGCCGCCGGTGGACTTGCCCGCGCCCTGGGGGCCGGTGAGGAACGGGGCGGGGACGGGCACGGACGGCCCGAGACACCCGATGAGCCAGGCGATGGCCAGGCATTCGGTCTCGGCGTTGGCGAAGTTGCACAGTCTGAGCAGCAGGTCGATGCCCTTGCCGTCGGTGTCCTTGACCGGCAGGGGGAGTTCTCCGGTGAGCTGCGTTCGGCGCCAGCACACTTCGCGAGGGTCGGGGACGGTGATGTCCCACCCGGTGGGATGGATACGGATCGACCGGCCATCATTGCGGCCCAGGTCCAGCCATGTCGCCCCGTCGAATCCGGGGGCCACGCGGATGTGGACCGGCTGCACGTCCTCGGTCAGCGCGAGCGCCTCGATCAGGTCCAACGCTTCCTTGAGCGCGGTCCCGTTGAACACGCCGCGCCCGTCGCGGAACAGGCCGACCATGAGTTCCTGGCGGTGGCTGCCGGTAGTGCCCTGCGAGCGGATGGGGCGGGCCACCGGGTGGGAGTTCTTCTGCGCGTACACGGTCCCCTCGGCGGTGCGGAAGTACCGGAAGTGCGCTTGCGCGTAGTCGGTGATGACCTCGCGGGCGGGGTTCTTCTCGTCGTCCGACACGGCTACACCCCCAGCCGTGCGCGGGCGTTGGTCCACGCGTCGGTGCAGTGCCGGGCCGACTCGCCCTTGGTCTGCGCGGCGCTGAACAGGCGCGTGATGTGGTCCTCGGTGAGGCAGCCGCACCGGCCGTGCGCGGACAGCACCGCGAGAAACGTGGCGTAGACGGTGGAGTGGACCGCGCTGGTGGCCTCGGTGATGCGCTGCTCGGCCATGGCAACGCCACGTTCCAGGAAGGCGGGCGTGCGGTGCCGGCACATCCCACCCCCGGTGAGCGCGGGCACCGTGACACTCGCCGGCCGGACGGCGTGAGGCTTCTTCACGACCAGCGCGCGCACGGCGTCCGGCAGGGTCGTCATGGTGCCGGTTCCGGGTCCGAGCCACCGGGCGTAAGCCATGGTGGACTTGATGTCTACCCCGGGCCGCACGGCGTTGGCCGACTGCATGGCGCCCCGGTAGAGCCAGTGCTCACCGCGCGTCGTCCGCACGGTCCGGGTGGCGGGCAGGTGCTCGCGGGCCCACGCGACGGCTTCCGCGTGGTCGAGATCCACGACGGTGAGACCGGCGCCGCCGGGGTGGTAGGCCACCGCTGCGGCCTCCCGCCAGGCGGAGCCCCAAGGGCGGGAGGTGATGACGGCGGGATCGGTGGTGGCCGCAGCCCATCCGTGGCAGGGGTGCGGGCAGGTGCAGGGGCCGGGCGTCTTCATGTTCGGCCGGCCACCACACGCGTTTCCGGTGCAGGTCGGGCAGTTCCCGAACGGCACCTTCCCCACCCGCAACGACAGAACGGGGACGGCACCGGCTGCGAGGCGCAGAGCGTTGCGCAGGTGCTCGCTCATGCCGCCACCCCCGCCCTGATCTGTGCGAGGAACGCGCGGCCGATGAAGTGGGTGTAGGCGGGTGGGATGGCTTCGGTCAGTTCCTCGCGCACGTCGGTCCAGGTGATGCCCATGGCGGTCTGCAACTCCGCAACGGTGGGCTTGCCGCCGCCGTTGCCGTAGGCGGCGACGTACGGGCCGTCGTAGAACATGCCGTGCCGGTATCCGCGCACCCGTCCCCGGTGCTGCACGTGTACTGGCTGCGCGACGGTGCAGCGGCCCAACTCGAAGTTACGGTGCCGGATGACACCGAGACCGAACATCTCTCCGCACAGGGTCAGATCCTTGCGGATCTCGGCCTGTCCGTTGGGCTGCTCGATCACGTAGGGCAGGCCGGTGGCGTCCAACAGGGTACGGGTGTCGGCGACCAGATCCTCATGGTCCCCGCCCCACCCACGGGAGTTGTTCGTGCCCACGGTGAGGCTGCATTTGCCCTGGCAGGGCGGCGACGCGTGCACCATCGCGTAACGGTGGATGTGACCGGTGGCGATCAGATGAGCGAGGCGTTCCAGCGCATCGGCGCGTGTGAAGGTGAATGGGTAGTTGGGGCGGTCGGTGTGGTCGATGCCGTCGACATCGAATCCGGCTCGGTGGTAGCCGGTGGCGGCGCCGCCGGCGCAGCAGAACAAGTCCAGCAGGCGCGGCCGGTTCGGCCGTCGCCGGATGGCGTCGGGATCGGTCATGCTGGTGGTTCTCCTGTCCCTTCGGGGATGGGTGGAGGACCGTGGCGGCGGATTGTCCTTGGTCGGGAGCCGTCGCCACGGGTCTGGTCAGCCTGTGCAGAGCCACGTGAGGGGGATGGCCCCCGGGGTTCCCGGGGCGAGGCTGAACGCGGCTTGCCAGTCGTTGAACTCGTCAGGGGTGAAGATCGCGTAGCCGTGCAGGACTTCCCGCAGGAGCCCGCCGGTCGGCCCGCAGCGCGCGGTGAGGGTGTGGTCGGTGTAGGTGGCGTGGGCGTGGGCGAGGAACGCCGCGAGCGCCCGGCGGGGTTCCTGGTGCCCGAGGGTCAGCCAGGTGTCGTCTTCGTCGCCCCAGCGCATGACGGGAAGGCCACAGTGGGTGGTCATGTGCGGCGCGAGGTCGGCGGCGGTCAGAGCTGTGGTCGGTGGCCGGGCGGTGCTGGGATGCGTCATGCGGCGGTCTCCTTGAACGCGTCGATGTGGTCGAGCGCCGGGTCGTGGCAGGGCCAGCACTCGCCGAGGGAGGTGGGGATGACGTATCCGCGATCCATCCGGCAGGTGGGGCAGGTGCGGCGGGCGCGCATCATCGCGGCGTGCGAGCGCCAGCGGCCCGGGGTCATGGGCTGGACGGGGCGGGCGGTGGCGGGGTCGTAGAGGTAGGCGATGCGCCATCCGCCGCAGTGGCGGGCCTTGCGGGAGCGCCAGTGGATCTCTGCGACGACTTCGGCGCCAGCGGCGCTCAGGCCGTGCTGCCGGAGCTGAGCGCGGGTCATCAGGCCGTGCGGGGCGAGGCGGTAGCGGTACACGGGCAGGGTCACAGCGTCGTTCCTTCCTGACGCCGGAGTGGTGACTGTGCGTGCAGGGAGGGAGGCAGGGGCCACCCCGGGACCTGTGTTTCCGGGGGTTTCCGCAGGTCGCGGAGGGGTGGCTCCCTGCCTCCCTGAGTGAGCGTTGCCGCTGCTCAGGTCAGGGAGGCGGGTCAGGGAGGGGGTGAGGGAGTTCTCCCTGCCACCCTGGACGCCTCACTTTACTCTCCGTGACTTTCGGCGCTGTCAGCGTCCCGCACGGCGAGCGCGGTACGGACCTTGGTCCGGTCCACGACCATCACGCCGTCGGACTTGTGCGGGGCCGCGCCGACCGGTTCCAGCACCTCGCGCAGGTCCCCGAACTTCCAACCCCGGTACTCGGTGGGCCGCAGTTCGGCGAGGCGCTGCAACACCTCCTGCGTGCGCATCCGGTCGGCGTCAGCGAGCACGGCGGCGATGTCGGCGAGCGCGTCCACCTGCTCTCCGGTGTCGACCGCCGCGCGGGTGGTCACCCCGGTACGCCGGGACTTGGCCCGGTCGGCGATCTCAGCGGCGGCGGTGCCGTCGATGAAGTGGGTCCGGACGGTGATGCTGCTCTGCCCGGGGGCGAGCTTCACGCCGTCGCCGGCCACCACGACGGTGCCCTTGTCCAGGCCCTGGCGGAGCTTGTGGGGGGCGGCGCCGCCGTCGATGGCCTTGTCTCCCAGCGCCATCCGCGCCTGTGACTCGGTGCCGAGCACGAGCGAGGCGCGGATGTGGGCGCCTTCCCGGACGAGCTTGGGGAGGTTCTGGTCGGTGGGGTCCTGGGTGCCCTGCCACAGCAGCACGTCGACCGCGCGGCCCTGGTTGTGGATCTTCCGCGCGGCCTGGAAGTACCGGGACGTGGCCTTGGTGCCGCCGTACGGCCGCTTGTCGGGTCCGACCGCCGGGCACATGAACGCCACCTGCGCTTCGTCCACCAGCAGGATCAGCGGGTCCCAGCGGGTGCCGGCCGGGGCCATCAGGCGCCGCTCCATCTCGGCAACGCCCTCTTCGAGCATCTCGGTGGCGTCGATGACCCGCTCATCGGTGGGGCCCTCGATCAGGACCGTGGCCAGCCCGGTGAACATCCGCCAGTCGCCAACGCCCTTGAGGTCGGCGATGCGGACTTCCACGGTCGGGTCGAGCACCAGCCACAGCAGCAGCGCCCGCAGGCTCGCGGTCTTGCCCTGGTTGGACAGACCAGTGATAAGCAGGTGGCGTTGGAACAGGCTGATCAGCGCGGCGTCCCCGCGCAAGTCCTGTCCCCACGGGGCCCGACCGGTCGCGTAGTTGCCGGACAGGTCCGTGTCGATGGCCAGAGGGGACGGGCCGATGGGCTCGTCCAGCGCCCCGGAGTCCGCGATCCACAGGCGCACGGTGCGCGCGGCTTGGGGGATGCTGATGAACACCTCGTGCTCATGCCGCCCCAGGTTCTCCGCCAGCTTCCGGCGCCGTCCCTGGACTTCCTCCGTCGACACCCCGGAGGGCAGGGTCACGTCGACCTCGACACCGCATCCGGCGATCCGGATGGGTCCGAGCATCGCGGCGCCGTTGTCCTCCATCGCGCGGATCGCTCCGCGCAGTGCGGCGATGCCCAGGTCACGCAGGGCGGTAACGACGATGGACGGGGTGATCGGGGCACCGTCGTTGGAACGCTGCACTGCCGGGAGCGCCCACTGGGGTGCGGCCTGCCCGCGCCGGCCGGTGTTCCACAGCCCGAACAGGACCAGCCAGGGGGCGAGGAAGACGGCCGGGCCCCACACGATCGACGCCAGCCATACCAGCGTGCGCACGGCGTCGATGGTGAACGCCATCGGGGCGATGACCTGCGACACGTCGCGCTCGGCGAACGCCAGCACGGTGCCCAGGGCGAGCAGGCCGCCGGCGGTGGTGGCGGTGCCGGCCATGGCGGCTTTGGCGATGCGCTGCGGTGCGGCGAGCAGGTCCATGCGCCGCTGGTGGCGGGCGGCGCGGAACTGCCGGCCCCGCTCTTCCCACTCCATCGCGGTCTCGTGCTGCCCTGCGGCTTCGGCGATACGGATCATCCGCTCGTAGCGGGCGGCGGACCGGCCGTCCCACGTCCGCTTGGCGAGGATGCCCGCACCGCCGGCCACGTAGGCGCCGTGCCGGGCCGCCGCGCGGGCGGCGGTGCGGGTGCGCTGGTCGGTGGCGACCACCCGCACTGTGCGGGCGGTGCGCCGCCACAACGGAGCTGGGGCGGGCGCAGCCGTGCCGGCCGGGAGGATTGCGCCTTCCAGCACTTCGCGCGGCGGTGCGGCGGGCGGAGCATCGTGGCTTTTGGTCAAATCGGGTGTGGATTTGGGCCGGTACGCGTCCAGGTCGATGACTTCGGTCATGCTGGGGTTACCTGCTCTCTGATGTGAGGTGCGGGGCCCGGACCGGCCGGTGTCTTGGCGGATAGGCGGCCGGTCCGGGGCGGAGCTACTTGGCGTCCTGATCAGCGCGCTTGCGGGCGCCGTCCAGGACGCGGTCCAACTTGGCCTGGAGGTCGGTCTGGTCGACCTCTTCACCGGCCAGAGCGCGTTTGGCCATACGCGCGATCAGCCACGCGGCCTTGGCGGCTTCACCCCCGGTGAGGGGCGGGTCGTCAGGGTGGGTGCGAATCATGGGGGTCACCGCTTCCTGATGTCGCGGTAGATGCCGTAGACCACCAGCGCCACCAGCGCGATGCACGCCGATGCGATAGCCAGTGCGACAGCGGCGAACGCGACCGTGACCATGAGCATGGAGCCACCGGCGCCGATGGCCAGCCACTTGCCGGCCGTGCCCGCGCCGGACTGCTGCGGAACGACCACGAGCGCCGCCGGGGCGGTGTGCTGTTGTGCCTGGATGATCTGGGCGGCCTGGATCGCGGCGAGGAACACCGCGAACTGCTCGCCCTGCTTCGCGGCTTCGACCGCTTCGGCGGACGCCTTGCTGATGTCGGTCATGAGCAGGTCTCCCGTTCTCACCGGGCCGCAGCGGAGTCGGCGTGCTGGTCGGTGTCGACCAGGTGCAGGGGCGTTGGGGCGGTGCGTTCGGCGCGCAGGGCGTCGCGGAGCGTCCGGCCGTTGGCGGACGAGGTGTGGACGGCCCGGCGGATCGCCTCGCCGGTCAGCGCGTCGTCCGACCAGTCGGCGGTTGCCTGCCGTGCCTCGGTGAGCAGTTGATCGGGGGTGCGGGTCGGTCGGGGCGTTCGGGCGACCTTCGGGACCGGGCCGGTCGGGCGACGCGGACCGGACGGGGCAGCCACGGCCGGCGCGGGAAGCGGCGCCGGGTCGGCCGACTTCGGCACGGGCGAATCCACGGGCCTAGGCGCGGTGGGGGGAGCCGACTCCCGCAGGTCAGACCCCAACCGATTTACGGTAGAGGAGATGATCTGATCCTCATTTGTGACCGGCGCGGGCCGGTGATGGAGAACCTTGGCCACCAGGTCGGAGCCGAAGAAAATCGACCCGACCGGCAGCGAGGTGGCCAGCAGCACCAGCGCCCAGTTGGCCGGGCCGTAGTCGACCAGGTGCAGCCGACCGGCGGCGTGTGCGTGCAGGGCGGGGACCAGACCGTGCACGTAGTTCAAGACCAGGGAGGCGGCGGTGTAGCCGGCCAGCACCCGCAGCGCGAACTTCCGGTCCGGGCCGGTCAGGACCAGCGTCGCCACCAGCGCGAGGGCCATCAGGCCGTCGACCACGAACGGGTAGAGCAGGGCGGCGGTCGAGTCCGCGCCGACCGTGCTGGCGATGTCGCGCAACGCGTTCCAGGACACCCGGAACGCCAGCCCGACCACGACCACCAGCGCCGTGACCAGAAGAACCTTGGCCGTCCCCTTCATGCCGCACCGCCGATCACGATCGCGGCGGCGATCAGCAGCAGCACACCAGCGACACAGGTCAGGTCGACCGCCCACCGCAGGTGCGTGAACTTGCCGACCGCGATCCGCGACAGCACCGCGATGTGCTCGGCCCGGTCGTCACCGGAAAGGTCAGCGGTCACCTGCTCAGCCGCGAGGGTCGCCCACCGGGGGAACCCGACCGGCCGCCCGCCGCCCAGGTTCGGGCGCACCGCCCACAGCAGCACACCGGCCGCACCGGCCAGCATCAGCACCGCCGCGCCACCGATCAGCAGCACCGCCAGCGGCAGGCGCCGGCCGGACGCCACCGCCCACACACCGGCCAGCAGCGCACCGACGAACGCCAGTAACAGCGAAGCCTTGGTGTCCGTGCGGCTGATCTCGGCTTTCACGTCCGCGCGAGCGGCATCCAGGTTCGCATCCGTGCGGGCAGTGACCGCACCCGAGGTCGGTTCGGTGGTGATCATGCCGCCAGCCCCTTCCTGCCCGACCGGCAGCGAACCACCGTGGCGGGGCGCGGCGCCGGGGCGAGGTGCAGCAGCTCCGGCATGGTCCGGCCGATCGTCTCCACCGCCAGCGCGGTGGTGCGGTCGACCATGCCCGGGTCGTCGGCGAGGATGTCCCGGGCCGCCGCCTCACGCACCGCCCGGTCCTGCTCGCTCTCGCCCTCGACGCCCAGCCACAGGTCCAGCGGGGTGCCCAGCGCGAGTTCGATGAACTCGTCTGTACTCAAGGCCCGATGGGGCCCAACGAAGTCGTACACGGGTCGTCTCCTGACGAAGTGGTGGAGGAACCCGGAACGGCGGAATGTCCTTGGTCGGGAGCCGCCGAACCAGGCAAGCGGGTGGTGCAAGTGCCCCGGGCCGGATCTGATCCGGCGCCCTCACGGCGTGGATACCGGGGCTGACGTGCATGTCTCCTTCGGGGACACGAGCCCCCGTTTGAGGCGTGTGGAGACGGCCTTTCGGCCTAAGCCCTCCGGTTGACCAGGGGTCCGGGTCCCTCGGCCTGATCTGTCCCAGGCCCCTTCACCACGGCCTGCCAAGCGGAGCCGGCATGCCGAGGTTCCGCGCCCGCCGGTCGGCTGCACCGACCGGCGGGCACATGCCTAGGGTTCCCTAGGGTTCCATGCGGTGTCAAGCGGTAAGGTAGGGAACCTCAGGGATGTTGCGAGAGGAGCAGTCGTCATGGCAGGCCAGGCCAGCAATCGGGCGCCATACGCGAGGATTGCCGCGCACTACGCGGAGCTGATCTCGTCTGGTCAGCTAGAGCCGGGATCGCTTTTGCCGAGCATCAAGAACCTCGCGGAAGAGTGGAAAGTCAGCACCGCGACAGCCGAGAAGGCGCTGCGCAAGCTCCGCAATGACGGGCTTGTGCAGGGCATTCACGGTATCGGGACGGAGGTCCTGGACAGGCCGGGGCCGATGTCCTCGGGTGCTCAGCGCCTGGACCGGGGACGCCGTACCGGGTCTAGCTGGGGGGATGGCGAGAAGTCCGATTCGCATCAGGCAGCCGTCGTCCCTGCGCCCGCCGATGTGGCGCAAGCGCTCGATATGGAGACCAGCGCCGATGTGATCCGCCGCAGCCGGGTCTACCGGGATCGGCACGGCATCGTGGCTCACAGCACGTCGTGGATTCCCGCTCGCTACGGCAAGCTGGTCCCCCAGCTAGCAGCCAGTGAGCGCCTTGCAGGTGGGACATCCCTGCAACTCATCACTGAAGCGACCGGTCACCCGATCAGTCATCGCATCGACACAGCATCAGCACGCACACTTACCCGAGAGGACGCGCGCCTACTGGAGCTTGACCCCGATGACTTCCCCTCGGAACCGGTGGTGGTGATGACCGCGAAGTTCTTGGACACCGAGGGTGACATCGTTGAGTACGGCGTGGACCTTGGTGGTCCGGGCCGCACGTGGCGCACTGAATCGGAGGTCTCCCCGTGATCGCTCCTCGTCCACCATTCTGCGTCCTGATGGTAGGGCTGCCCGGTTCCGGCAAGACCACCCTGTCGCGCGTGCTCACCGGTCGAGGGTTCGTGCGGTTGTGCCCGGACGAAGAGATGTACCGCCGGCACGGTGTCTACGGCGTGGACTTCCCTCGCGGCACCTTCCCCGCTCTTGAAAGGCCAGTCCTCGAAGACGTGGCTGCCGAGCTGAGGGAGCAACTTAAGGCGGGGTACGACGTCGTAGTGGACCACGGCTTCTGGACCCCGGAGGACCGAGCCAGATGGCAAACTGTTGCCGTCGATGCTGGCGCCATCCCAGTGCTTGTCTACCTCGCGGTCAGCCACGATGAGCTGTGGGCAAGGGTCAGCAAGCGCAACGACTTTCACAAAGGCGATCCGAATTCTATCTATTTCTCGGAGAGCGACCTCAAGCGCTACCGCAACCGGTTCGTCCCGCCCCAGACAGATGAACCGCACCTCCTGTACGAGGGTGACGCTTCGGCCTTGCTGGCGGTGCTGGACGCCGCAAGCCCCCGAAGTATGGAGCGCTAAGCCACAGGTCAGGTCAAACGGGGGACCCTCTTCCAACGCCCCGCGAACCCTTCAGGATCGCTTACAATTTCCGGGCGCGAATTTCAGCCCGAATGAAGCTATTGAACCAGTCGTAGTCGCCTTGGCTGACTCACGGGGGACTCTTCTTGGTCGATCACCGATGTTGCCATAAGGCCAAACACCCAAGTGTTCAACTCGCCAATAGAAGTATTTAGTTCATTTGCAATGTGGAGTGGCCTTACGCCGTCTTCCCATAGGGAGCTAAAAACTTTCTGCAAAAGCATTGAGGCTTCACGGGGGGAATCTCCGGGTTCGGCAGTTCGGAATCCAAGTCGTCCGAGTTCAATGACGGACTGCCTGTATTGCCAGTCTGTGATCCTGCCGAGCGAGTGCAGGCGGTAAGTCAAGGCTAGGGCAGACACGTTCCAGTGCTTCTTAAGCCTTATGATTTGATCCGTAGTAGGGCTCTCTGGGATTCGTGACGCGATGCTTCGGCGTGGCATTAGAAGATTGGATGCAAAATCGTCTGCTTCCTTTTCTGCGGCCCGAGTCCGAACTCCGGACTCATCGTCGCAATGCATGATGAGATGTCCGAGTTCGTGTGCGACATCGAATCTGCTGCGTGCTGCTGATTTCAACGTGTTGAGAAAGATATAGGGTCGGCCATCACGCCAGAACGAGAATGCGTCAACCTCTTTGTACTCTGGGGCGAGGGAAAAAACTCTGACTCCGTGTGCTTCAACCAAGTGAATCATATTCCGAATCGAAGCATTTTCGCCCATATGCCAAGCTGACCGCAAGTAATCTGCATTCAGTGCCGGAGTCATTTTCCTTCCTGGAGTTGGGATTTGCACGACAGGTAGACTGAAAAATTCATCCATCCAATTGCTGAACTCTACAGCTAGGCGTGACTCCGACAAGGCGGCGTCACGAATGTATGCTGAAAGTTTACTGCGAGCGCGAAAGCTCACGGATGCTGGGTCGATTTCATCAATCTCGGGAGCCGAAAAGAAAGAAATCGGAAAGTCTAGAACTTCCGCGATCTTTTGCAGAGTTTGAAATGTTGGCTGCTGCCGATCGTGTTCATAGTTCGAAATACTTTGGCTGCTCACGCCAACCCGATCGCCAAGCTCAACAAGTGTCATGGCGCGACGCTTGCGAGCGAGGGTCAATCGGGATGGCGTGAACATTTACCCGTCTTTCTGTCTGGGTCGTCAGGGCTTCCGCTTCTCGACGGGCACATCGGAGGGCGGACCAAATCCATCATTGGGATCATTGCCGCTACCACCGAACTCCTCGCCGTCAACGGAGTAGGGTTCCATCGGGAGAATGCGGTCATACCAGTCCTTCACGTACCCCTTGGCGTTCAGGCGCTCGGGGAGCGAGACTTCGTGCCGGATCTCCTTCAGCTCTTGATCAAAATAGACCAGCATGAGCCAGAGGTTGTAGCCGGCCAGCTCGTCCGGCTCCTCCTCCACCTGGAAGGCGGAGCGCTCAAGGAGGGCGATCTGGCCAAGTGGGTCATTGCGTCCCACCAGCTTCTTGGTGAGCTCCCCCTTGGGGTACCGCGAGCTCGGCTGAAGCTTTCCCGACCTGCGTCCGGTCATCTGGTTGCCGCTCGTCACGCCTAGGGCCACTCGCGTGCGGTCGTTGAGCATGATGGGGAGCACTCCCGCCAGGTCGATGCGGCGCCAGTCGTTCACACCGTCCATCTGCCGGCTCAGGCTCGTGACAAGCCCGTTGTAGGCGTAGATGCCAGGTGCGATCTTGGCGGCGTGTTCTTTCGAACACAGGCTCCGCTCCGTGTTGCTCGCCCCCAGGGCTTGGCGCAGCGTGCCCCCTTCGAGACCGAGGCCGACAAGCCGTGCCTCGTACTCTCGGGCGTCACCTGCTGCTAGCGGTTCGATCATCCTGCCTCCAAGGCGCTTAGGGAATCAGTCCCTCGGATGAGGGTCCGAAACCATAAGTCACCCTACAGGGCTGCACCGACAGTCAGCGTTGTGACAGTGTATTCAAACATGCGTTCCTATATCTAGGCCCTGCTCGCAAGGCCGAAGTTCGGCAACCGTGACATCAGCGGTGACATCAACGTGGGCGCACGTCGATGCGCACGGACGCTCTTCGTGACCGTTCGGCCGTCCTGTGGGTACCGGTGGTAGCGACTTGCCAAGGACCGCACACCCGCCTACGGATCAGAAGGTTGCAGGTTCGAATCCTGCCGAGTGCACAGCACGCCAGAGGCCCCTGCGGAGTCATCCGCAGGGGCCTCTGCTTTATGCCTTGACGGCAGTGACGGCGACGCCCTCGGAGGAGAGGGCGCGGATCGGTCACACGGTTACCTGTACACCGGCCGTGTCCTCGTCATCGTCCGGCTTGTCGCCGTCACCCCGCAAGGCATCGCCGACGCGGTCGAAGGCGGAGCGCTGGGAGTTTGCAGTGGCCTCCAGGAGTGTCCGGTATGCCGCACATGGGCGACCCAGAACCGCCGGGCGTCCGCTCACCACACGCAGTGAATACGCCTCCGGGACTTCTCCCAAAAGTTCCTGGAACGGCATGGAACGCCAGAAAACACGGTACCGACCACCGACAACACCTCCCAGCAGATTTGCCTCCGCCACCGCACCGGGCCGTGCGGCTTCCCGTCGTCCGTGGGGAGCGATACGACCGAGCCCCCGGAGCGCCACGCTGCTCATCTGGAAGCCGCTCGCACTCCCGGGGCATCTCGGCCATATGGGTGATGAGCCGTCAAATTCGTTGTGACGTAGCCACTCTGCTGGCTTTACTTGCCTCATCCGCTCCCGGTGGGCCGCCCATTTTCCCGGAGCAGCACTCGGCATGAACCCCGGTTATGGGGCTGCGAAGGCACAAGCCCGGTGCTGTGCAACGCCTGAGCCTCCTGCCGCGCCCAGCATGTCGCCCGCCGACCTGCCCATGATCCCGGCGGACCCCCTCTCACCACCGACCGCGAACGCAGGCCCGTCCGCGTGGTCCCCGCACGTCCTCGCACACACCCGCGTCGAACGAAGGGCACAGCCATGCCTATCTCCCCCAACCAGGGATCAACCGGTGGCGGCACCGTCGTCACCATCACCGGCACCAACCTGAGCGGCGCCAGCGCCGTGCGCTTCGGTACGAAGCTGGCCACCATCACGGCCAACACGCCCACCTCGGTCACGGTCACCTCTCCCTCCGGCGCCGGCACGGTCCCGGTCACGGTGACCACCCCCGGCGGCACCAGCAACCCGCTGTCGTTCTTCTACGTCGGCGCGCCGTTCAAGTCCAACATCAGCCCGACCTCCGGCGTCACCGCCGGCGGCGACACCGTCACCATCAACGGCACCGGCCTGTCCACCGCGACCTCGGTGCACTTCGGCGCGGCCACCGCGACCCCGACCGTGATCAGCGACGCCCAGCTCACCGTGACCGCCCCGGCCGGCGCAGCCGCCGGCCCGGTCGGCGTCAGCGTCACCACCGCCGGCGGCACCAACAACGGCCTCACCTACACCTACGTCGACGGCCCCACCGTCACCACGCTGAACCCGACCTCCGGGCCGCCCACCGGTGGAACCGCGGTGACCATCACCGGCACCGGCTTCACCACCACACAGTCGGTCACCTTCGCCGGCGTCCCAGCCCCGTTCACCGTCGTCAACGACACCACCCTCGCCGTCGTCAGCCCGCCCACCCCGGACGGCCAGCCCGGCCCCGCCAGCGTCGTCGTGACCACCAGCGGAGGCACCGCCGCAGGCGACTTCACCTACGTCAACGGCCCCGGCATCTGACCCTCCCGGCACACCCGCCCAGGCCAGCAGCTCCCCTTGCCCGGGCGGGTTCAGATCAGTCCAACGGATGCCGCTCAGGCCACGCCGGGCCATCCACAGACGGGCACCACACCCTTCACAGCCGGGACCCGTCTGTGAACCGGTCGCCCTGCCCACGCTGAGCATCCGCTGCACAAGGCCGCCCGATTCCACCGCACCTGTCCCATGCCCAGCAGTACCGGCGTACGTACCTCGTAGCCGAGAGGCTGTTCAGAGTTTCTTTACTGGATCAAGGCGGCCCGCTGGCGCGGACCACGCACGACGGCGCAGCCGAGGTGCCATCAAGACCCGCAGGGCTGCCGCATACGAGTGCCCAGGGTAGAACGGACCCGAGCTGGCCAGCGGCTACAAACAGATCAGCTGCGCGGGTGACCATTGGGTTCCTGGTGGAGTCGTGTCGCTCAGGGCCGGGTGCCGGGAACCGCTGTGCTCACCCGGTCGGTTCCTTCTCGCCCGGACTGTGGTGGACGTTCCAGTCCTCCCGGGCCGCGATCAGGGCGGGCAGCACCTCGTTGTCGAAGCGGTCCGCCTGCGCCCGGAGCTTGGCCGAGAACTTCACGAGGCCGTCGGGATCGAGGTCGGCGATCCAGCAGTCCGCGGTGATGTTGATGTTGACGGTGGGGACGCGGGAGTCGGGGTCTTCGGCGTATGGGTGGCAGTCGATGCTGCCGAACAGCACTTGTTCATCGGCCGCTTGCCCGTTCCGGTCAGCGGTGAGGACGCAGGCGGTCTGTCCCTCGAACTCGGCGTAGTGGCTGATGTTGCTGAGCCGGACGCCCAGTCGTTCGACGGGTACGTCGGCTTCGCTGGGGTCCGTGGCGGCCCACGCGGGCAGATAGCCGGTGACGGTGGGGCCGGTCGTGGTGGCGATCCTCCACTGTCGACCCGGACTGCGTAATGCGGCGCGGGTTCCGGCGGGAGCGGGGAAGGGGGGAGTGCTGATCATCTACGTGTTCCTTCTCATTCGGGTGGATGACGACCGCATGCCAAGGGCGAGGGCCGGTGTCAGACAGAAGGGGCGCCAGCGCCCCCGGGCGGGTCGGCCAGTTCCCAGCTGTGCCCGCCGGGATGCCCCAGGAACTCGGAGCAGGCGTCCTCGTGCATGCCGACCGTGCAGTCCGGGATCTCGATGACCGCGTTGGGAGGACCGTCGCCCCAGAGGGCCCACAGGGTTCCCGCCTCGGGACCGCGCAGGTTCAGCGCGGCGCCGTAGTGCACCGGGCTCTCGTGCGCCTCGATCGCGCAGACGAGCGTGGCGAACACGTCCTCGCGGGTGTATGCGTACTGGTCGTCCGCCCGTGCCAGGTCCAGCACCGTACGGACCAGGCCGTCCGGCAACAGGCTCTGCCGACCGCAGATGAAGCGCTGCGTGCGTTGAAGGGACATGTCCCCCAACTCCTCAAGTTCTTGGTGCGGTGCGAGAGAGATCAACGGCGATGGCCGGGCCGCTCGGCAACCCACGGAGCGCGGCGAGCTCAGCCGGCACGATGACTTCGGTCCAGCCCGTCAGGAGCGCCGAGCCGCGTTCCCCGATCCCTCGGGCACCTCGCGGGTGAGCAGGCCCCATACCTGTTTGCCCGAGGGCAGGAAATCGGTGCCCCAGCGCTCGGTCAGGCCGCGCACGAGGGCCAGACCGCGCCCGCGCTCGTCGTCGGGGCAGGCGACTCGGGGCTGGGGTGGAGCGGGCGACCGGTCTTCCACAGCGATCCGTACGCTGCCAGGCGGCGGAGCCCCCAAGCCTGGCAGCAGGCGGCTCGGAGGATGCTTCCGCCGGACGGCATGCCTCCTCGTCGAGGGGCTCCCGCATGGCCCTGGTGACCATCGGGCGTGCTCGGCACGATCGGGGTGCGCCGGTCAGTACGCTCCGCCATTCGGCTGATATGCCGTCAGGATCATTGTCGAGTTTCCGCCCGGATGGGTTACTGAAGACTCACCCGGCGGGCCGCCCATTCCTCCCTGGGGAGCGTGGCAGCCGGCACCCAATCGCCGTCTGTCTCAGACACAGACGAAGACAGCATTTGATGATGTTCTGTCGCGATGGGCCGCATGCAGAGGGATCTGGATCCATCAGCCGATGCCTGTTCCAGGATCCGGGGAGGCTGCTCCCGCCGCTTTCGACTAACCGTTTTCGGCCGCGCGGATTCTCCAGGGAGCACGATCATGTCCATGTCCCCGAACCAGGGGTCCACCGGCGGTGGCACCCTGGTCACCTTCACCGGTACGAACCTCGCCGGGGCCACCGCGGTGACGTTCGGTACCAAGCCGGCTACCGGCGTCACCCAGGTCTCGCCGACACAGGTGACCGCGATCTCCCCGGCCGGCTCCGGCACGGTCGGCGTGACGGTGACCACCGTCGGCGGCATCAGCAACCCGGTCCCGTTCTTCTACGTGGACTCACCGTTCCTGTGCTCCCTGAGCGCGGCCTCCGGACCTCTGGCCGGGGGCGGCACGATCACCATCACCGGCGTCAAGCTCTCTACCGCCACAAGCGTGCGCTTCGGCGCCAACTCCGCGGTCCCGACGGTCGTCTCCGACCGCCAGCTCACTGTCACCGTGCCGGCGGGGGCCGCCGTCGGCCCTGTCGCGGTGAGCGTCATCACCCCGGGCGGCACGAGCAACAGCCTGACCTACACCTACGTCGGTCTACCCACGGCCACCGCGATCTCGCCCATCACCGGTACGTCCGCCGGAGGCACCGCCTTCACCCTCACCGGCACGAACCTCGTGGGCGCCGGCGTCACCTTCAACGGGGTGCCGGCCACGGCGATCTCCGTCAACCCGGCGGGAACCTCGCTGACCGGTACCACCCCGGCCGGCACCTCTGGCAACGCCTCACCCCGGGCGGCACGAGCAACAGCCTGACCTACACCTACGTCGGTCTACCCACGGCCACCGCGATCTCGCCCATCACCGGTACGTCCGCCGGAGGCACCGCCTTCACCCTCACCGGCACGAACCTCGTGGGCGCCGGCGTCACCTTCAACGGGGTGCCGGCCACGGCGATCTCCGTCAACCCGGCGGGAACCTCGCTGACCGGTACCACCCCGGCCGGTACCCCCGGCAACGCCACCGTCCAGGTCACCACCCCGGGCGGCAGTGCGACGGTTCCCGGCGGATTCACCTACGTCCTGCGGCGCGTCTACGTCAGCAACGCTTTCTCGAACACCGTCTCGGTGATCAGCACCGCCACCAACGCCGTCCTCACCACCGTCACCGTCGGCAACAACCCGAGCGGGATCGCGGTCTCCCCGAACGACACCCGAGCCTACGTCGCCAACTCCGGGGCGAGCACCGTCTCGGTGATCAATACCGCCACCAACACCAGTACCGGCACCCCCATCGCCGTCGGTACCAATCCACGCCGCGTGGCCATCACGCCGGACGGCGCCCGTGCCTACGTCACCAACTCCGGTTCCACCACGGTCTCGGTGATCGCCACCGCAACCAATACCGTCACGAGCACCATCACGTCCGGCGCCGCCCCGTACGGCGTGGACATCACGCCGGACGGCACCCGTGCCTACGTCACCAACTCCGGTTCCACCACGGTCTCGGTGATCGCCACCGCGACCAACACCGTCACGAGCACCATCACGGTCGGCACCACCCCGCGTAGCGTGGCGATCACGCCGGACGGCACCCGTGCCTACGTCACCAACAACGGCTCCAACACTGTCTCGGTGATCACCACCGCGACCAACACCGTCACGAGCACCATCACGGTCGGCGCTGGCCCGCACGGGATCGCTATCACCCCGGATGGCACCCGCGCCTATGTCACCAACAACACCGCCGGGACGGTGTCAGTGATCGACACCGCCACTAACACCGTCACCGGCTCGCCGATCACCGTCGGCGCGAATCCATACGGCGTGGCGATCATCCCGGACGGCACCCGTGCCTACGTCGCCAACCAAGGCTCGAACACGGTGTCGGTGATCACCACCGCCACCAACACCACCAGCTCCATCACCGCCGGCACCGGCCCGTTCGGCGTGGCAGCCGCCTGACCGCCCGACGCGGCCAGCCCCCCAGAAATCAGCCATCGGGTGTGCGACACGTGCTCGACGCCGACGGGCACGCGTTCTCCGCGTACGCGGCTTCGGCCGGCGACAGCTTCCTGGTGCGCCCGGACGGTCACCTTGCCTGACGGCCGCGGTCGTCGAGTTCGGCCGGGAGGTGGTGGTGGCGGAGGCGGGTGAAGGCGGTGGGGGTGGGGCGGTGGGGGAGGAAGTCGCGGATGCGTAGGGCGCATTCGTAGGGGGTCGCCGTGCTGGTGTCGCACTCCAGGTCGTAGTCGCCGTGGGCGTGGACCCGGGTGTGCTGGTACGCCGCGAGGCCCGGCGGGCGGTCGCCGCGGAGCTGTTCGCGGCGGGTCAGTTCGTCCAGGGGGCAGCGGACGCCGACGAAGAGGACGTTCTCAGGTCGCAGTACGGTCAGGCAGTCGAGCAGGCGCCAGGGCTCGCTGAGCACGTGGTCGACCACGATGTCGTTGCCCGCCTCGGCCATGGCCGCGATCGAACGGTGGAAGCCCATCCTGGTCCGTCGCAGCGCGGCATCGAGCTCCTCGGCTTCGAGCGCCCGCTTGGTGCGCATCGCGTTGAAGTCGTCGACCGCCATGTGGAAGAAGACCCCGTCGTCCAGGACGTTCAGCAGTTCCCGGGCGATGCTCGACTTCCCCGAGCTGGAGGTGCCGTTGAGAAAGACGATCCGTCCGGGTGCCATACCGGGATGGTCACATGGGGCGGAGTCTCGCTGATCGCCGGGGCCCGGCGGGGGCATGGAGATGGACGACTCGCTGCCCGGGGCGGCTGTGCGGGAGGTCAAGGAAGAGACAGGCCTTGAGGTGGAGATCACCGGGCTTGTCGGTACGTACACCGATCCTCGGCACGTGATCGCATACGCGGATGGTGAGGTCCGCCGCCAGCTCAACGTCTGCTTCACCGCCCGCGTCACTGGCGGGGAACTGGCCATTTCCGAAGAGTCCACCGAGCTCCGATTCGTGCCCCGCGATGAGATCGACGCGCTCCCGATGCATCACACGCGGCGGCTGAGGCTGCGCCACTTTTTCGAGGGCCGTGACCGGCCCTATCTGGGCTGAGTCCTGGCGGCAACCTGGGTGGCGGGAACCGGGGTGGCGAGGTCGGTGGGATGGGGAGTCAGGGGCTGCCCATGGTGCGGAGGGATTTGGTGACCACGGCCAGGTGGTGGGAGGTGGCCCAGGCGCGCCAGTACGTGGCGGTGGCTGCCTTGGGGCGTCCCTGGCGGGCGCACAGAGCTATCTCGGCGTCGCCCCAGGACAGCTTCTCGCCGAGGGCGGGCCAGTCTGCCGAGTGTACGAGGGACTGGCAGATGGTGAAGAAGTCGTTGTTGCCCGGGAGTTCGCCGGGGGCGACGTGGACGAGCCAGGCGTCGGCGACGGTGTAGCGGAGGTGCGGAATGGCCCCCCGGCCGGCGCGGACCGGCGGGACGGGGTGGCTGACGCCGTAGTCGGCGAACTCCGGGAATTCGCCGTCGATGCTCCCGGCGAGCTTGCGCCACAAGGCCGCGTCCCAGCGGGGCAGGAGGTTGGGATGGCCACGGGGGAGCGCTCTGATCGAGCGCGGGAACGCGCCTGAGGCCGCCACCACGCTGCGCCAAGGCCGCGTACGGGCCCAGCGTAAGGTGTCCCGCAGCAGGGGGACCGCTTCCGTCAAAGCGGTGTCGCCCGGCACGTAGCCGGCGTCCAGTACGACGTCGACGCTCTCCGGGGGCAGGCACAAGCGGTCCAGAGCGGCGCGGACCACGCGTTCCAGGTCCCGAGGGTCCGACGGGCCGGCGAAGAGATCGAGCCTGAGCACGGCTCCCCTACCGTGGGCACGCTGTACGTCGCGAATCTCGCGGAGCGCGCCGGGCGGATCGTCCGGGCGGAAAACCGGGATCAGCGGAAGCAGCCACGCGCCGAACGCCTCACTCAGCCAGTTCATCGAATGGCCGGTCCACAAGCCGCCCACCGGTCCCGCCCGCCACAGGGCTCCGCAATCCACCCCGACGACCAGCCCTTTCGGCAGGTGACGGCAGGCGTGCTTCACGAATGTCTCCAGGACATCGCGCACGCGGCTGTCATCGACGACGACTTCCAGCACCGGGTGGACGTCGGCCTGTACCTCGGGAGCCATCTCGCCGAGCGCGAGGAATTCGCCCAGCTTGCCTTTCAGGATCGGCATGTACGCCATCGCCGCCCCAACGATTCGCGCGCACCCGTCCCTCCGTACGAGGGCTCACCACTCAGCGTGAGCTTTCGACGCGGCGGCCGACAGATCAAAAACCGGACATCGTGCTCGAAGTCCGACGGCTGCGGGCGACTCGCATCTCGCGCCCGGCCACCTCGGGTAATCACGGTGCTCCCAGGGGGTTGGGCAGCGGGGCGTCCGCGGAGGGGGCGGTGGGGGTGAGTGGGGGGTTTGGGGGATAATGGGAGGTTAGGGAGGATAAATCCGGGGTGTGGTGGAAAGCCGTTGAGGGGTGAAAGGTGGGACGATGCTACGTATGGACCGAGAAGAAGCCCGTCGCGTAGCCGTCGCGCATTTCACCGATGACGGCACCCAGAACGCGGGGTGGACGATTACTGGTCCGACCTCGCAGGCCATCACCACGTTGACCGGGGAACGGGCCGCGCTGGTGTTCAAGTTCCGGCCGCCGGTCACGGACGCCTGGACGCGGCGGTCGTCGCCGATGAGCGTCGCCGTCGACGTCGAGACGGGCGTACCGCAGACGCTCGAGTGAGGACCGGGGTCTCGGACCCCGACCCTGCGACCCCGTACGCCACACCCCCCGTGCCTGGCGACCCGCCGCGCGGCAGCCCCCCGGCGGGCTCGGCCCGAGCGCCAGCAGGCCACCCCCCGGCGGGCTCGGCCCGAGTGACGCAGGCACCCCTGGTCAACCTCCGGCGCCCTTCGCCGGCCGCCCCCCCGGGCAGTCCTGCCGGTCAGACCCCAGCAGCCTTCGCCGGCCAACCCCCGGCGGCCACTCGGGTCAAAGCTCAACCGCCCCCTCACCCCTCCGCGTTCGCCTCCATGCACGTCAAGTCGATGTCATCCAGCACCGCCTCATTCGTGCGGCCCGACAACTTCGCGTCCTGCTCGATGAGTACGGCCGCCCAGCCGGTCAGGCTCATCGTCAGGATGCGGAGGCCGTCCGTGCCGTACTCCGCCAGGACACGGTCCGCGGTGTCCAGTGCCTGCTCCGGGATGCGTTCGGCCGGTTCCAGGCCGACGACCTGGCGCAGCAGGTCGACCGTGGTCCGGGAGATCACCGGCGTGAGCGCCGCGAGCCGGCGTTCCTCTTCCTTGTCCACCTGTGGCTCTCCCCTCGGCCTTCGGCCTGGCTGTTGGCCCTCGACTACGAAGCGTGCTGACTCCATCACAGCAGAAGGCCGGTGGCGGCGGCAGCGGATTCGGCGTTCTGGCCCCCGATGACAACCCGGGCGCGCGGCGACCCGCACAGTTCGAGCAGCCGTCCCTGCGCGGCCGTGCACTCCAGGGTCACGCCGCGACCGAGCCGCAACAGCGCCCGTACGCAGAAGGCGTCGATGAACGCCAGCCCGGTCAGGTCGATCACGGCCAGGCCCGGCTGCCGGAGCGCCCGTTCGAAAGCGCCCCTGGTGGCCAGGTCCGCGTCCCCGGTCAGCCGCAGCGCGTCCCCCTCCCGGCGGGCGTAAAGGCTGCCGGGGACCGGCAGGACGCTCAACGGGTGCGCGGCCCGCACCTGTCGCAGCACCTGGTCGCGGGTGCCACCCGTCCCCCGCCCGGGCGGCCCGTCCGGCACCCGGTCCGGTCCGTACCCCCCGCGGTCGTACTCGCAGACGCCGGTGAGGCCCAACTTCGCCAGCAGGCCGGTCATCGCGGCCTCGTACGCCGCCAACTCCCCGCCGTCCACGTCGGCTCCGACCGCCCACGTCATGTCGCCTGCCGCGCGCAGCCCGGTGAAGCCGTGGGCGAGCGTCTCGCCGGAGACCTTCGTCCAGTGCCGGATCCGGGCGGCTACGTCGAGACCGCGCCCGCGTACGTAACCGGGCTGGACATCGATCACCTCGACGTGGCCGCCGGGCCGGGCGGACCCGGGACGGCGGATGGGCGCCTCCGCCCCGGCCGACGGTCCCGCCGCCGGCACGCCGAAGGCGGCCAGCCGCTCGATCGCCTCCTTCGCCGGGGTGCCGGGGCCGGGGAAGAACATCACGCGCTCACCGCGGGCCAGGCCCACGGTGGCGAAGGCGGCCCGCAGCGCCCACCGGTCCTCGTGGCCGTCGAACCACACACAGGCGTGATCGCCCCGGCCCAGCGTCTCGACGGCGGCCATCCGGGGCGGCCGCGGTTCGGCCGGCTCATGGACTATCGCCGCCTCGGCGATCGGGTCGGGCCGCTTCCCGCGTGTCTGCTCGCCGATGGTCTTTCCCGCCATACCGATGAACGTACGCCGGGACGTGCGCCGGCCGAGGCGGCCGACCGCTTATCTCCCGGCCGTGGCCGCAACTGACCAGCCATGACCGGAAAATGTCCGCTTCCTCGGGGCGGGTGACCGAGTCTCCCCGCGTGGATTCTCAGACGTTTCACAGAATCGGCCAAGACTCCTTTCATAGCGGGCCCACAGGGTGGTCAGCATGCCTTCCACCTCACCGTTCACCGGTACCGCGAGCACCCAGGCCCCCGCCCAGCGCCAGGCCCCGGCCCATCCCATGGCTCCGGCCCACCCCACGGCCCCGCACCCCATTGCCCCGCCCCTCGGCCAGCCCCCCGCCGCCGCCGCGACCGCCACCCCCGCCGACCTCGCCCGCCCCGACGGCTCCCCCGTCCGCGTGCTGGTCGTGGACGACGAGACCCCCCTCGCCGATCTGCTCTCGATGGCGCTGCGCTACGAGGGCTGGCAGGTCCGTACCGAGGCCGACGGCGCCAGCGCCCTGCGTGCGGCCCGCGAGTCCCGCCCCGACGCGGTCGTCCTCGACGTGATGCTGCCCGACATGGACGGCCTGGAGGTGCTGGCCCGACTGCGCCGCGAGACCCCGGACGTACCGGTGCTCTTCCTGACCGCGAAGGACGCGGTGGAGGACCGGATCGCCGGCCTCACCGCCGGCGGTGACGACTACGTGACCAAGCCCTTCAGCCTGGAGGAGGTGGTGGCCCGGCTGCGCGGTCTGCTGCGCCGCTCGGGCGCCGCCGCCGCCCGCAACGAGTCGCTGCTCGTCGTCGGCGACCTCGTGCTCAACGAGGACAGCCACGAGGTCAGCCGCGGCGACACCAACATCCACCTGACGGCCACCGAGTTCGAGCTGCTGCGCTACCTGATGCGCAACCCGCGCCGCGTGCTCAGCAAGGCGCAGATCCTCGACCGCGTCTGGAGCTACGACTTCGGCGGCCAGGCCAACGTCGTCGAGCTCTACATCTCCTACCTGCGGCGCAAGATCGACGTCGGCCGCCCGCCGATGATCCACACCCGGCGCGGCGCCGGCTATCTGATCAAGCCCGGCGAAGCGGTGTGATGCGGCGGGACCGCCAGAGCCACCCGGTTCGGGAGCACCAGGCCCGCGTCCCCCGGCGCTGGTCCCTGCGCCGACGGCTCGTGCTGTCCTGCGTGGCGCTGGTCGCCGCGGTCTGCTCGGTGATCGGCGTGGTCACCATCTTCGCCCTGCACGACTTCCTCTACGGCCAGCTCGACGGCAAGGTACGGGAGTTGGCGGCGCGGGCCGGGCCGCGTGTGCCCGGCCAAGGTGGTCCCGGCGGCCCGGGAGGCCCCGTTCAGGGCGCCGGGCGCAGCGGCCCGCAGCTCCCCCGCCCCGGCAGCCTCGACCCGCTCGAATTCCTCCTCGGCGGCGGGCAGCCGGGTGAGACGGTCGGCGCCGTGCTCACCCCCGGCGGCGCGATCGGCCATGCCGCGGTCAGCGCCACCAGCAACGGCAGCCTCGGCCTGGTCGCCGACGACCTCACCACCACCCAGGCCGCCGTCTTCACCCGGGTGCCGCTCGACGGCGCCCCGCACACCCTGCACGTCCCCGGCCTCGGCGACTACCGGGTGGAGTCCGCGCTGCCCGCGGCGAGCGGCACCACCACGCTCGTCGGCCTCTCCGTCGCGGGGGCGCACGACACCATGACCACCCTGGTGTGGGTCGAGGTCTCCGTCACCGTGGCGGGACTCGTCGCCGCCGGACTGGCCGGCGCCGCCCTGATGAGGATCGTCCTGCAACCACTGCGCCGGGTGGCCGGCACCGCCACCCGGGTCTCCGAACTGCCGCTGCACAGCGGCGAGGTGGCGCTGCTCGAACGCGTCCCCGACACCGACACCGACCCGCGCACCGAGGTCGGCCAGGTCGGCGCCGCCCTCAACCGCATGCTGGGGCACGTCGGTTCGGCGCTGCACGCCCGGCAGGAGAGCGAGACCCGGGTCCGGCGCTTCGTCGCCGACGCCAGCCACGAACTGCGCACCCCGCTCGCCTCGATCCGCGGCTACGCCGAACTCACCCGCAGGGGACGGGAGTCGATCGGGTCTGACACCCAACACGCGCTGGGCCGGATCGAGTCGGAGGCGAAGCGGACGACCACGCTCGTCGACGACCTGCTGTTGCTCGCCCGATTGGACGCGGGCCGGCCGCTCGACCTCACCGTCACCGATCTGTCCCCGCTGGTGGTGGACGCGGTGAGCGACGCCCGCGCGGCCGGCCACGACCACCACTGGCGGCTCGACCTGCCCGACGATCCCGCCACGGTCAGCGGCGATCCGCAGCGGCTGCACCAGGTGCTCACCAATCTGCTGGCCAACGCGCGCACCCACACCCCGCCGGGATCCACCGTCACCGCCCGGGTGATACGGCGGGGGCCCGGCATCCTGCTCCAGGTCGAGGACGACGGGCCCGGCGTCCCCGAGCCGCTGCGCGGACACGTCTTCGAACGGTTCGCCCGCGGTGACGCGTCCCGGTCGAGGTCCGCCGGGCCGTCAGGGGCGACCGGGTCCACCGGGCTCGGCCTCGCCATCGTGCACTCGGTGGTCAGCGCGCACGGCGGCCAGGTGGCGGTCGAAAGCGCCCCGGGCCGTACGGTGTTCACGGTCACGCTGCCCGCCGCGCACTCACAGCCCGCGCCCAGGTACGCCATACGGTCGTGACAGCGGGGCCGCCGAGTGTCGTGGCATGCGAACCCACCTCGGCGAACTGCCCGCCCGGCAGCACCTGTCGGCCACACCGGTCCCGGCCGTGGCACCCGGCGGGACCACACCCCTCGACCCGGCGGCCGGGACACCCGTCCTCGACGTCGTCATCCCCGTCCACAACGAGGAGCGCGACCTGGAGCGGTGCGTCCGCCGGCTGACCGCCCACCTCTCGGGCACCTTCCCCTATCCGTACCGGATCACGGTCGCCGACAACGCCAGCACCGATCTGACCCCCGCGCTCGCCGCCGAACTGCCGGAGGTCGAGTCCTTCCGGCTGGAGCAGAAGGGCCGCGGCCGGGCGCTGCGCACGGTCTGGACCGCGTCCGAGGCACCGGTCCTCGCGTACATGGACGTGGACCTGTCCACCGACCTCAACGCGCTGCTGCCGCTGGTCGCCCCGCTGATCTCCGGCCACTCGGACCTGGCCATCGGGTCCCGGCTGGCCCGCTCCTCCCGGGTGGTGCGCGGCGCGAAGCGGGAGTTCGTCTCCCGTGCCTACAACCTGATCCTGCGCGGCTCGCTCGCCGCCCGCTTCTCCGACGCCCAGTGCGGCTTCAAGGCGATCAGGGGCGATGTCGCGCAGCGGCTGCTGCCGATGGTCGAGGACGCCGGCTGGTTCTTCGACACCGAGATGCTGGTGCTGGCCGAGCGGGCCGGGCTGCGGATCCACGAGGTGCCGGTGGACTGGGTCGACGACCCGGACAGCAGCGTCGACCTGCTCCGTACCGCGGCCGACGACCTGCGGGGTGTCTGGCGGATCGGCCGGGCCCTGGCCAGTGGGCGGTTGGCGCTCGACCGGCTGCGCCGCCCGTTCGGTGACGATCCCCGGGACCGGCGGCTCTCCGGCGTCCCCTCGGGTCTCGCCCGCCAACTCGTCGGCTTCTGCGCGGTCGGCGCCCTCAGCACGCTCGCCTACCTCGCCCTGTACTTCCTCTTCCGCCTCGGCGTCGGCTCCCAACTCGCCAACGTGGGGGCGCTGTTGATCGCCACGCTGGCCAACACCGCGGTCAACCGCCGGCTCACCTTCGGCATCCGCGGCCCGGACCGGGCGGTCCGCCATCAGGCGCAGGGCCTGGTGGTCTTCGCCATCGGCCTCGCGCTGACCAGCGGCTCCCTCGCCGCCCTCCACACGGCGGCCCCGCATCCGTCCCACACCACCGAGCTGGCCACCCTGATCAGCGCCAACCTCGCCGCGACCGTGCTGCGCTTCCTGCTCTTCCGGGCCTGGCTCTTCCCGGACCGGGGCGCGGCCGTCCCGTACGACGTGGATCACCCTGATGAGTACGCGGCGCACGCGGCGCACGCCGACGAGCACGACGAGCACGCAACGCACCCGGACGAGCACACCGAAGCGCACGACGCCCAGTTGAGGAGCGCCCGATGAACCGGCCGACCAACACGCCTCCCGGCGGCACGACTTCGCCGGTGACCTCCGTCCTCGGCGACCCGCCCCGCTCATGGCCGCCCGCTTCCCCCGCTACCGGCGACGCACTTACCCGCGAGGCGGCGCGGGGTGGTTGGGACCGGCTGTGGCGCGGACGCCCCGAGGATCCGGTCTGGGCCCGCGGCGGGCTGCTCGCCCTGCTGCTGGGCACCCTGGTGCTCTACCTCTACGACCTGGGCGCCTCCGGATACGCCAACTCCTTCTACTCGGCCGCGGTCCAGGCCGGGAGCGAGAGCTGGAAGGCGTTCTTCTTCGGGTCCTCCGACGCGGCCAACGCCATCACCGTCGACAAGCCGCCCGCCGCGCTGTGGCCGATGGCCCTTTCCGTACGGGTGTTCGGCCTCGGGGCGTGGCAGATCCTGGTGCCCGAAGCGCTGATGGGGGTCGCCGCGGTCGGGGTGCTCCACGCCGCGGTACGGCGCCGGTTCGGCGCGGGCGCGGGGCTGCTGGCCGGCGCGCTGCTGGCGCTGACCCCGGTCGCCGCGCTGATGTTCCGCTTCAACAACCCCGACGCGCTACTGGCGTTGCTCATGGTCACCGCCCTCTACCTGACGCAGCGCGCGCTGGAGGACGCCAGGACCACGTGGCTGCTGTGGGCCGGCGCCGTCCTCGGCCTCGCCTTCCTGACCAAGACGCTCCAGGCGTGGCTGATCGTGCCCGCGCTGACCGCCGTCTACGCGGTGTGCGCGCCGACGCCCCTGCTCCGCCGACTCCGCCAACTCCTCTACGGCGGGGGCGCGATGGTGCTGGCCGGCGGCTGGTGGGTGGCGATCGTCGAACTGTGGCCGAAGTCGTCCCGCCCGTACATCGGCGGTTCGCAGGACAACAGCTTTCTGTCGCTGACCTTCGGCTACAACGGCTTCGGCCGGATCACCGGTGACGAGACCGGCAGCGTCGGCGGCGGTGGCGGCCGGGGGGCTGGTCCCGGTGGCGGGCAGTGGGGCGCGACCGGGATCGGGCGGCTCTTCGGCACGGACATGGGCGGCCAGATCGCCTGGCTGCTGCCGGCCGCGTTCCTGCTGCTGGTCGCCGGGCTGTGGATCACCCGGCGGGCCCGCCGGGACAACCCCGAGCGGTCGGCCCTACTGCTCTGGGGCGGCGCGCTGCTGATCACCTTCGTGACCTTCAGCTTCATGTCCGGGATCTTCCACCAGTACTACAACATCGCCCTGGCCCCGTACATCGCGGCGCTGGTGGCCATGGGCACGGTCCTGCTGTGGCGGCGGCGCGCGCACATCGCGGCGGCGGCGACACTGGCGGCGACCGTGCTCGGGACGGCGGTCTGGTCCTCGGTGCTGCTCGACCGGTCCGCCGACTGGCATCCCTGGCTGCGGGGGGCCGTCGTCGTGGCCGGCCTCGTCGCGGCGGCGGGGCTGCTGGCGGGGGCGCTGCCGGGGCTTTCCGGCCGGCCGGCGGCGGGGCTCGCGGGAGCGGGCGGCGGGGCGGCTGCCCCGATCGGGTCGGTCGGGCCGGCGGTGACGGCCGGGACAGCGGTGGCGGTCGGGACAGCGGTGGCGGTCGGGTCGGCTGGGCCGGCGGAGTCGGCCTACGCGGTGGGCGATACGCCTGCCGGGCGGGCCCACGGGCGGCTCGGCGCGCGGATCGGGCTGGTCACCGGAGTGGTCGCGCTCGCCGCGGTGCTCGGCGGACCGGTCGCGTACACCCTCGACACGGTGACGACGCCGCACGCGGGCTCCATCGTGACCGCCGGGCCCACGGTGCAGGGCGGCAGGGGCGGTTTCGGCCGCGGTTTCGGCGGCGGCGGTCCGCGCGGGAACTTCGGCGGCGGCACCGGCGGCCGGGCAGGCGGTTTCCCGGGCGGTTTCCCGGGCGGTTTCCCGGGCGGCGGGCAGGGCGCCGCGGGTCAGGGCGGCCAAGGCGCACCCGGCCAAGGTGGTCAGGGCGGTCTGGGCGGCAACGGCTTCCCCGGCGGCGCCACCGGCGCTCCCGGCGGAGGCGGCGGTATGGGCGGTCTCCTCAATGGCACCAAGGTGAGCGCCGCCATGAAGACCCTGCTCACCAAGGACGCCGGCCACTACACCTGGGCGGCCGCGGCCATCGGCTCGCAGAACCAGGCGAGCTACCAACTCGCCACCGGCAAGCCGGTGATGTCCATCGGCGGCTTCAACGGCAGCGACCCCTCACCCACCCTCGCCCAGTTCCAGCGGGACGTGGCCGGCGGCCGGATCCACTACTTCATCGGCGGCGGCACCGGCGCCGGCCTGGGCGGCGGTCCGGGAGGCGGCATGGGCGGCAGCGGCACCGCCGCCCAGATCACCGCCTGGGTGGAGGCGCACTACACGGCGAAGACGGTCGGTACCACCACCGTCTACGACCTCACCGCCCCCCGGACCACCGGCTGACCGGAAGAGATCGTCAGCGGATCAGGAGCGACCAGCCCGGGTCAGCAGGGGACCGGCAGGGCTCAGCAAGGTCCAGGAAACAGCGGCTTCCCGGTCAGGCCAGCCTGGCCGGGAAGCCCCCGGTCGCGACCGGACCCCACCGCTCGGGGGTGATCCGGATCAGCGACTTGCCCTGCCGGACCATCGCCTCCCGGTACTCCGCCCAGTCCGGGTGCTCCCCGGAGATGTTGCGGAAGTACTCCACCAGCGGTTCGACCGACTCGGGGCTGTCGATGACCTCGGCGGTGCCGTCCACCTGGACCCAGGGGCCGCCGAAGTCGTCGGAGAGGACGATGACGCTGACCCGCGGGTCGCGCTTGGCGTTGCGGGTCTTGGCCCGCTCGGGGTAGGTGGAGACGACGATCCGCCCGGAGTCGTCCACCCCGCAGGTGAGCGGGGAGCCCTGGGGCCGGCCGTCCGCCCGGGTGGTGAGCAGGATGGCGTGGTGCCGCGGCCGGACGAAGTCCAGCAGCGCTTCCAGCGTGACCGTGGTGTTCGTGGCGATAGTGGGAGCCATGCCCGCACTGTACGACGCGCCGGTGTACGACGGTCCGGGTACCCGGGGCTCGGGCGCGGTGGCGTGCGGCCGGCGCCGTCCCTTGCGCCGGCCGCCTCCGCATCCGCCGAGGGTCCACTTACCCGTGGTGCCGGGCGTCAAAACCGGTGCCGCGCTCGGCGGATGGGCGGCCGTTCCGTACGGCGCGGACCGCCGCGCGAAGCACCCGGCCGCCGGTCGGCCGAGTAAAATCCCGGCCACGAGTCCGCCCGCTTCCGGTCAGGGGAGGCGGGCGGATTCCGCGCTCACCCAGGGGTCACCCAGAGGTCACGCGGACGCCGCGGTCAGCGCCGCCAGCTCCTCGTCGGTGAGCTTGAGCTCGACGGACGCGAGCAGCGCCGGCACCTGCTCCACCGTACGGGCGCTGGCGATCGGCGCGACCACGGTCGGCTGAGCGGCCAGCCAGGCGAGGGCGACGGAGGCCACCTCGGCGCCGTGCGCGGCCGCGATCTTGTCCAGGGCGTCCAGGACCTTCGGACCGCGTTCCTGGGTCAGATACACCGCCGCCCGGTCGGCCCTGGTGCTGTCGACCGCGGGGCCGCCCGGCCGGTACTTGCCGGTGAGGAAGCCGAGGGCGAGCCCGAAGTAGGGGGCCGAGGAGAGGCCGCGGGCGGCCACCAGATCGGCCAGCGGGCCCTCGTACTGCTCCCGCTCGACCAGGTTGTAGTGCGGCTGCACGATCTCGTAGCGGGCCAGGCCCTCGCGCTCGGAGAAGTCCAGCGAGGCGGCGAGGCGCTCGGGCGAGATATTGGAGGCGCCGATGACCCGGACCTTGCCCTCCTTCACCAGGCCGTCCAGCGCGGTGACGATCTCCTCGACCGGCACCTCGGGGTCGTCGAAGTGGGTGTAGTACAGGTCGATGTGGTCGGCGCCGAGGCGGCGCAGGGAGGCTTCCGCGCCCCCGCGGATGGTGTCGGGCTTGAGACCTTTGAAATCGGCGTGCCCGCCCACCTTGGTGGCGACCACGATGTCGTCGCGCCGACCGCGGCTGTCCAGCCACTTGCCGATGATCGTCTCGGAGCCGCCGCCGTTCCCGTAGAGGTCGGCGGAGTCCACGAAGTTCCCGCCGCCGGCGGCGTACGCGTCGAGTACCGCGAACGACTGCGCCTCGTCGGCGTTGCGGCCGAAGGTGTTGCCACCGAGGGAGAGCGGGAATACGTCGAGTTCTGAGTTGCCGATGCGTGCCATGAACTATTCAAACCGGTGGGGGGTGCACGGTATTCCGCCGACACGCTAGGGTCAGGCCCCATGTCGAACCCCACGCCGCAGCCGGACAACAACTACGACCCGGCGGGCAACACGCAGATGTTCCGCGCCTTCGTCGATGAGCAGCCGCCGCCCGCCCAGGTGCAGCGGGCCGAGACCCGTAGCCGGGCCGGACTCATCATCGGCGTCATCGTCGCCCTGGTGGTGGTTGTCGGAGTGGTCGCGCTCGCGATGAAGTGACGCGGGCGGGTCGGCCGCCCGTCAGGCGACCACTCCCCTCATGTCCTCATGCCTCCGAGGTGAGCCCGTCCCGAAGCTGGGCCAGGGTGCGGGTCAGCAGCCGGGAGACGTGCATCTGCGAGATGCCGACCTCCTCGCCGATCTGCGACTGCGTCATGTTCGCGAAGAAGCGCAGCATGATGATCTGCCGCTCACGCGGCGGCAGTTGGGCCAGCAGCGGCTTCAGCGACTCGCGGTACTCGACGCCTTCGAGTGCGGTGTCCTCGTAGCCGAGGCGGTCGGCGAGGGTGCCCTCGCTGCCGTCGTCCTCGGGCGGCGGGGAGTCGAGCGAGCTCGCGGTGTAGGCGTTGCCGACGGCGAGGCCGTCGACCACGTCCTCCTCGGAGACGCCGAGGCAGGTGGCGAGCTCCGCCACGGTCGGGGAGCGGTCGAGCCGCTGCGACAGCTCGTCGCTCGCCTTCGTCAGCGCCAGCCGCAGCTCCTGGAGCCGGCGGGGGACCCGCACCGACCAGGAGGTGTCGCGGAAGAACCGCTTCACCTCGCCGACGATGGTCGGCATGGCGAAGGTCGGGAACTCCACGCCCCGCTCGCAGTCGAACCGGTCGATGGCCTTGATCAGGCCGATGGTGCCGACCTGGACGATGTCCTCCATCGGTTCGTTGCGGCTGCGGAAGCGGGCCGCCGCATAGCGCACCAATGGCAGGTTCAGCTCGATGAGCGTGTCACGCACGTAGATGCGTTCCGGGCTGTCCACCGGCAGTTCCGCCAGACGCAGGAACAGCGAACGAGACAGCGTACGGGTGTCGATGGCCTCGGTGTGAAGAGACTCGTGCGGTGCGTCAGTGACGGGACGGAGCACCTTGGGACTGCCCACCTGTACGGACATGCCACCCCCTTGAGGTCGCGGACGGGTGCCGCGAGCGACGGTTGTTCCTCCTCTGGAATACCGGAGGCTCGCTCGCGACAAACGCGGTATCCGCAGAATGTCACATGTCGGCAACGCGCTGTAGCGCCAAGTCGACATTATTGACCGGGTGGCTTCATCCCGTTCGGTTACGTTTCGAGCTGGTTCGCGGACCGCAGCCGGGCGAAGCTGCGCGACAGCAGCCGGGACACGTGCATCTGGGAAACGCCCAGCTCAGCGCTGATCTGGGACTGGGTCAGGTTGCCGAAATAGCGAAGCAGCAGAATCCGCCGTTCCCGCTCAGGCAGTTGGACGAGCAAATGCCGTACGAGGTCGCGGTGTTCGACCCCGCTGAGCGCCGGATCCTCGTAGCCGAGCCGGTCGAGCAGCCCGGGGGCGCCGTCGCCCTCCTGGGCGGCTTCCAGGGAGGTCGCGTGGTAGGCCCGGCCCGCCTCCAGGCAGGCCAGCACCTCCTCCTCGGAGAGCTTCAGCCGCTCGGCGATCTCGGCGGTGGTGGGGGAGCGCCCGTGCAGCACGGTCAGATCCTCGATGGCGCCGCTCACCTGGACCCACAGCTCGTGCAGCCGGCGGGGTACGTGCACGGTCCGCACGTTGTCCCGGAAGTAGCGCTTGATCTCGCCGACCACGGTCGGCATCGCGAAGGTGGGGAACTGGACCCCGCGGTCCGGGTCGAACCGGTCGATGGCGTTGATCAGCCCGATGGTGCCGACCTGGACCACGTCCTCCATGGGCTCGTTGCGGCTGCGGAAGCGGGCGGCGGCGTACCGCACCAGCGGCAGGTTGACCTCGATCAGGGCGGCCCGTACCCGGGTGTGTTCGGGGGTGCCGGCCTCCAGCTTGCTGAACTGCTCGAACAACACCTGGGTGAGCGCGCGGGCGTCCGCCGCGTTGGTGCTCGGCGCTCGCGTCCTGCCGCGGGGATACGTTGTTGACGCCGTACGGGCCGGCACCGGCACTCCACACCCCTTATCGGTCCACACTTCGGCGAAACCACCAGCGGCACCACGAGCGAAACCACTAGCAAAAGCGGTCATAGCATCACAATTCATGTGCGCTTTGTGCAAGCACCGCATATTGCCGTGTTGTAGGACCCGGGGGTGGGAAAGGGGCCGCGAGGCGTGCTGACGGAGGGCCGGGAGGCAGGGGGCGAGAGGCGGGCGGCACGGAAAAAGCCCTCCGCAAGGGGTGCGGAGGGCGGCGGCCCGGGGAGGCCGCGGGGTCGGGCGGGACCCGGAAATCCGTTCGGGCGTCAGATCTCGTAGTCGGCGATCACCCAGGTGGCGAAGTCGGTCCACGGCGCGACCGCGGCCTGGTGCGCCGGGTGCTCCAGATAGCGGCGCAGCGCGTCGGTGTCGGCGACCGAGGAGTTGATGGCGAAGTCGTAGGCGATCGGGCGGTCGCTGAGGTTCCAGCCGCACTCCCAGGAGACCACCTCCGGGACCACGGAGCCGAGTTCGGCGAAGCCCGCCGCCCCCGCGACCACCCGCGGCTCCTCGCGCCGCACGCCGTCGTTCAGCTTGAACAGCACCAGATGCCGGATCATGAAACCCCTCGCCGTCCGGGGCCGCTAGTTGGCCAGGTCGTGCATGAACTTCCCGACGCTCTTGGCGGCGTTCGATATCCCCTCGAACCCTACCTGTACAAGATCGGCGGCTCGGGCCGGCTGGTCGATGATCGTGTAGAGCACGAAGATCACCAGTACGTACATGGTGATCTTTCTCGCCTGCGCCATGCTCCTTGCCCTCCCCAGCCGCAGCCCCGCACCGGTCACAAGCGTGCAATCCGTGGAGTGTATCCACCGAACGGCGTACGCAGACGGGCACCGCTCCCATCATCGTTCAAACGATGAGCGGTTGATATCCCTCCAGGGTCCGTACCTGCCCGAAGGGTCCGGAGCCGCGCCGGGCCCGGGCGCGCCGCAGGGCTCGGACATGCCGAAGGGCCCGACCGGCATCCGGTCGGGCCCTTCAGTGACGCACAGAGCGGTAGCGGTGGGATTTGAACCCACGGAGGAGTTGCCCCCTCACACGCTTTCGAGGCGTGCTCCTTAGGCCGCTCGGACACGCTACCGAGAAGAATCCTAGCCCACTCGGAGGTGTGGTCCGACAGACTTGTTCCGTCGGCAGGGGTGGGGCCGGTCGGCCGCCGCGCGGTGTCAGGCGGTCGGCGGGCGGAAGAAGCGGGTGAGAAGGGCGGCGGCCGGGGCCGGGAGGACGGTCGGGATGACCTCGGGGCGGTGGTTGAGGCGGCGGTCCCGGACGAGGTCCCAGAGGGAGCCGGCGGCGCCGGCCTTGGGATCGGGGGCGGCGTAGACGACGCGGTCGAGGCGGGCCAGCACGATGGCGCCCGCGCACATCGTGCAGGGTTCGAGGGTGACCACGAGGGTGCAGCCGGTCAGCCGCCACTGCCCGAGGTGGGCGGCGGCGCGGCGGATGGCGAGGACCTCCGCGTGCGCGGTGGGGTCGCCGGTGGCCTCGCGCTCGTTGCGGGCCCGCGCGATCACCGGACCGGGCACGCCGCCCGGACCCTCCGGGCCCAGCACGACCGCGCCCACCGGGACATCGCCGGTGAGCGGGGCGTGCTCGGCCTCCGCGAGGGCCAGCCGCATGGCGGGCGCCCAGCGGTCACGCACGGGGTCGGGGGTATCGGCTGGGGTCAGCGGACCGCCTCCAGCACGTCACCGCAGCCCAGCGCGTCCGCGACCTCACCGAGAGCCTCGCCGGTGAGCGCGCCGTCGCCGCTGAGCGCCAGCAGCTCCTTGCCGTTCATGCCCAGGTCGGCCAGCAGATCGCTGTCCCCGACCGGGCCGGTCGGCACATGATCCCCGGCGGGGCCGGCCTCGGCGGCGTCGTCATCGTCGCCGTCCTCGGTACCGTCGAGATCGACGAATTGGTCGATCTCGTCGAGGTCGACGAGATCGTCGAGGTCCGCCGGGTCGCGGCCGAGCACCTCGTCGGTGAGCAGAATCTCCCCGTACGAGCTGCGGGCAGCCGCCGCCGCGTCGGACACATAGATTCTGGGGTCCTCTTCACCGTCGACCCGGATGACGCCGAACCAGGCGTCCTCCTGCTCGATGAAGACCAGAACCGTCTCCTCCTCGTCGCCGGCCGCGCGGGCCAGATCGCTCAGATCGGCGAGGGTTTCCACATCGTCGAGATCGGGTTCGCTCGCTTGCCAACCGTCCTCGGTGCGCGCGAGCAGTGCGGCGAAGTACACCGTGACTCTCCCACAGGTCTCAGGCCGTCCGGACCGGGTAGGCCCATCGGCCGGTTCATGATGGCCTCATGATGGTCCCACCCACTCGGCATCGTGGCAGATACCGGGGCGCCGCGGGGAGTCTTCTCCACCGCGACGTGCCAGGTCTTCGTCAGATCCAGGTAAATCCGCGCCCTTGACCGGCCGTTCCGGCGCCCGGGAAGCCTCCGTCGTCACCAGCGGAACGTCCGCATCCGCATCTGCCGGCGCATCCGCGCGGCCCGGGCGCGGCGCGGCTGGACCCGGTCGCGCAGCTCCTTGGCCTCGTTGAGTTCGCGGAGGAAGGCGGCGCGTTTGCGGCGCCGCTCGGGGCCGCCGTCGTCGGGTTGGCTCAGGTCAGCGGGGTTGTTCGGGTCGCTCGGGCGACCGGCGCCGGCTGCGGCGCCCAGGGAAATCTCCGTCTCACGCTCGGGCACGTCGTCCGGCATACGCCGTCACCGTCCTCGCTGCTCGGGGTCGTTCGGGTCACTCGGGTCACTCGGAACCGCGCGGGTTGGCTCGCTCTGGGGTCGTTTCGTCGCTCGGGGCCGCTCACCCGGAAGGCGGCGCCGGGCACGGGGGAGAACTTTCCCTCCGACGGGCGGTTTATCCCGGGTCGGGCGCAGAAGGGCGCGCGGTCGCGGGAGGCCACAGGCCCCGGGCGGACGGGGGCGGGCGGCGGATACAGTCATGCCCATGCGTCTCCACGTTGTCGACCACCCGCTGGTCGCGCACAAGCTGACCGCCCTGCGCGACGAGCGCACCGACTCGCCCACCTTCCGGCGGCTCGCCGACGAGCTGGTCACCCTGCTCGCCTATGAGGCGACCCGCGATGTCAGGACCGAGCCGTTCGACATCCGTACCCCCGTCGCGCCGACCACGGGCGTACGGCTCTCGCACCCGCGCCCGCTGGTGGTGCCGATCCTGCGGGCCGGGCTCGGCATGCTCGACGGCATGGTGCGGCTGCTGCCGACCGCCGAGGTCGGCTTCCTGGGCATGGTGAGGGACGAGGAGACACTGGAGGCGAAGACGTACGCCACCCGCATGCCGGAGGACCTCTCCGGGCGGCAGGTGTACGTGGTCGATCCGATGCTGGCGACCGGCGGCACGCTGGTGGCGGCGATCCGGCTGCTGATCGAGCGCGGCGCCGACGATGTCACCGCCCTGTGCCTGCTCGCCGCGCCCGAGGGCGTCAAGGTGATGGAGCGGGAGCTGGCGGGCAAGCCGGTCACCGTGGTCACCGCGGCACTGGACGAGCGGCTCAACGAGCGCGGCTTCATCGTCCCGGGCCTCGGGGACGCGGGTGACCGGTTGTACGGGACGGTGAGCTGACCGGCTGACCGGCTGATTACCTGACCGGCGGACCTGGCGGACCCTGCCGACCGGCCAGGTGGCCCGGTCGCACGAACGGCGGCCCGAGCGATGTGACGCCCGGGCCGCCGTTCGTCTCTCCGAAGTCCTGGGCCGCTGAGCCCGACCCCCCACGTGCGACGTACCACGCACGACATGCCACGTACGACCGTGCCGCGCGGGAACGATTCAGCGGCGGCCGTCAGTGCTTGGTGGCCGCCTTGCCGCTGCCGCCCGCCGTGCCGCCCTTGCCGTTCTTGCCCTGGTCGCCGCCCGCGGCCGTGACCGGTACGCACACCGGCTTCGGCGGCGGCGGATTGGCCGCCACGACCCGCGCTTTGGCCGCGTCGGCGGGTGACGCCAGCGCCGCGAACCCGTCACCGATGAAGAGGTCGACCGCCTTGTCCTTGCGGGCCGGGTCGATCTTCACCGTCGAGCCCGCCACCTGCGTACCGGCCTCGCGGGCCGCCGCCTCGCCCGCCGGGCCCGCGACCAGCAGCGCGGACTGGGTGACCTTCTGGTCGTAGGGCGCGGTCGCGTTGCCGAACTTGGCGACCTTGAAGCCGCGGCTCGCCAACTGGTCGGCGGTCGTCTTGGCGAGGCCGCCGCGCGAGGTGGCGTTGAGGACGTTCAGGGTGACCCCGGGCGGCTGCGGCATGGGGGCGAGTTTGACGGGGCGCGAGGGAGTGGGGGCGGGCTTGCAACTCGGCTGGTTCTGCGGGCCGGCGTTGGCCGCGGTGCTGGTGCCGTCACCGCGGAAGACATGGAAGAGCTGCAACGCCCCCCAGCCGAACAGGCCGAGAACGACGACCGCGGCGATCAGGACCGCCACGATACGGCCGCGGCGTCTGGGCCGGCGCATCCTCGGATACGCGTTCCCAGTGACCCGGTACTTCCCACCCATCCCGGAGGGGGTCAGCATGCTCATGAGCGCAGCGTAAGCGGATTGTCAGTCCATCTCCAGGACCCGGGCATGGAGCACCTGCCGCTGCTGGAGCGCGGCGCGCACGGCCCGGTGCAGGCCGTCCTCCAGATAGAGGTCGCCCTGCCATTTGACGACGTGGGCGAAGAGATCGCCGTAGAAGGTGGAGTCCTCGGCCAGCAGCGTCTCAAGGTCGAGCTGCCCCTTCGTGGTCACCAACTGGTCGAGTCGCACGGGACGTGGGGCGACGTCCGCCCACTCGCGCGTGCTGACCCGGCCGTGGTCCGGGTACGGCCGCCCGTTTCCGATGCGCTTGAAGATCACACGGAAAGCCTACCGGCCCGGCTCGGCCGGGCGCAGCAGTGGCGCTGTGCGGCAATGCGGGCAAAAGCCACGCTTTTCAGCCGACAGCGGGTGGAGAAACGGTCCTGCTTGGTCGATTCAGCGGTGATTCCGTGGATCGGGTGGACCGTGACGGTTGTGGCGACGGTGCGGTTCCGGGACGCCGGAGCCGGTTTTCCGGGTCCTTCCCGGGTCCGGGTCCGGGTCCGGTTCCGGTTCCGGGAGCGGGCCCGGGGGCCGGCCGGGGCAGGTTCGTACGGGCTCGCACGGGCTCGGCGCGGAGCCGGGCGCCCGGCCTGGAGCGCGGTGCCGGGCGCGGGATCGGCGGGGTCCGTGCGACCAGCACGGTCATTGGGACCGGCAGGTCGGTGGGGCCAGCGGGGCCGGCAGGATCAGTGGGGCTCGCGCGGGTGGGTCCAGGCCTGGCGGGCGGGGGAGCCGGCCGGGCCCGGCCGGACGTCGCCGATGTAGGTCCAGCCGAGCGCCCGCAGGGCGGCCCCCGCGGCGGCGCTGTGCGGATCGACCAGCGCGGTGGCCAGTGTGGCCTCGCTGCGGAGGAGGAGCTGGTCGAGCAGCTTGCCCGCGACACCCTGCCGGCGGTAGGCGGGCAGCACCATCAGCTCGGCGACGGCGAAGACCTGTCCCGAGGCGGTGAGTTCCTCCAGCCGGGGCGGCGCGTTGCCGGTGAAGCTCCGCCACCAGTTGTCGGAGCGGTCCAGTTGGAATCCGTACGCCGCGGCGACCGTGGCGCGGTCGCTCGCCGCCACCATGTCGAAGCCGGTACGGCGGCTGTCGCGGTCGAAGCGGTCGAGGAACGCCTGCCGGAGGTGGAACTCCTGGCCGATGGGGCCGTGGTACGCCTCGATGTACACGTCGGCGACGTCGTCCCGCTGCTGTTCCGCCTGCCACCTGGACAAGCGGCGGGTGAAGACCTCGGCCACGTGTTCCTCCCCAATGGGCGCCTCGTGCCCGCGCGCCCTCGTGCTCCTGGTGCCCGCGTCCGGCGACGCGCGTGGCGCCTGCCGGACCCCGGCTCCATCGTCGCAGGCGGACGCGGTCCCCGGATACACCGCCTGGGGGCCGGATCGGGTACCGCGGGCCGCGGTGACCGATCGTCGAGCCGGCGTCGACCGACGGTTATCCGCCGTATTTGCGGTATATGTCGTGAACGGGCCAGGTGTAGTGTTGGGAGCACCGAGGGCATATCGCATGCCGGCATTCATGCCGGTGTCGTTCGCGGCGAACGGCATCGCCGGGCCCGCGGGTTCGGAGACAGGTCGCGGACATGTCACCCTCCACTCTTCCCACGCCCCATGGCCCCACCACGGTCGTGACGTCGGCTGCCGCGGCGCCGGTCCGGCGGGCGCCCGGCGCCGAGGCCGGCCCGTCCGGGGACGACGGCCTGACGGCTCGGCTGTCCCTCACGGCGGCGAGTACCGGTCCCGGCGCGCCGATGCCGGGACACGCGCCGCTGGACGGCGCGTGGTGGCCGCGCTCACGCGATCTCTTCCGTGAACTCCCGCCGCTGATCATGGCGTTGGAGTCGCGCTGGCCGCGGGTCACCCGGGTCGCGGTCAACCCCACCTACTGGCCGGTCGTCCCCAAGAAGGTGCCGGTGCCCGGCGGTCTGCTGCACGTCGGCTGGTTCGGACCCGAGCAGGACCCGAACCAACTGCTGCTGCTCGGCTCCCGGGTGGGCCGCTGGGACCTGCTGGTCATCCCGCCGCAGACGCCCGAGGAGACGGCGGTACGGCTGATGGCCGCCGCGTCCGATCCGGCGAACACCCTCAGGGCGGGTGCGTTGATCGCCCGGATGGACACGCGGCGCGCGGAACTGGCCGCCTGACCCGGATCCGGACCGTCCGATCCGATCTGAGCCAATCCGATCCGATCCGAACCGAGCCGAACCGGGGCCGGGACGCAGAGCCGGTACCGGGGCGCCCATCCGGCGCCGCGAGGGGCTCGGCCGCCATCGTCAGCGCGGGTCCGAGCCCGAAGGGATTGAGAGCCATGTGGGAGTTCATCATCGCCGTGATATTCGTCGTGCTGATCGCCGCGGGGGCCGTGCTGATCAGGCGACTGGACCGACTCCGCGACAATCGCGTCGAGTCGTTCCACTACGAGCAGTCAGCGCCGACCCGCCACAGCGCCGAACGGAATACGGGAGGCCGCCGCCCGGCCGAACGCTCCCCCGGCGAACCTCCGCCCAGCACCCCCGACGACGGTGGTCCCACCCCTGAGGACCGCTCATGACCCACTCCGACCCCCAGGACCCGACTTCCACGGCCGCGCCGGGCGCCTCCCCAGAACCGGGCGCCTCGCCCGACCCGGGCACCTCGCCGCCGACCGCGCAGGCGACGGGCGAAGCCGCGCGGCGGTTGCCGCGGGCGGGACACGCCGAGGTCGAGATCGTGGCCGCGTCGCCCGGTGTGGCCCGGAAGGTCGCGGAGGCGCTGCGGTTGCGGTTCGCCGCCGCGGAGGAGCGGAGCTACCCCGCGGGCGGCGAGAACGGCGGTACGCGGCTGGTGCTCACCGTCGACACGATTCACCTGCCGCCGACAGAAGGGTCCAGAAACCTCTGGCTGGTCGGGGACGAGCGCTCCAGGACCGCCGCCGCGCGTCCCACCGCCCGGGGCCGCGGAAAGCGGCCGCCCACCCCCACACCGAGCCCGGACGAGCCGTCCGGAGACGGGCCCACCCCATGACGCCTTCGCACTACCGCACCACCGCCGACCTCGACCGGCCGGCACCGATGCTCGCCTCCGGCCTGCCCGCCTTCGAAGGGCCGCCGGTCAGGCTCTCCCTGGTGCCCCCGGACCGGGGCCCGGTGCGGATCGACGGGGCCTGGTGGCCGCGTACGGACGACCTGACCAGGGAGCTGCTGCCGCTGCTGGCCGCGCTGGGCGTTCGCTGGGGGCGGATCAGCCATATAACCGTGGACGGATCGGCCTGGAGCGACGGCCCGCCGGCCATCGTGCTCGGTGGTCATACGATCCGGGTCAACCGGTCCGCGAACACCGCTCACCGGGACGCGATCTGCCTGGTGTGCCGGGGCGTCGGCCGCTGCGACCTCATCGTCGTACCGCCCGAGACCGCGCGGGTCCAGGCGGACCGGACCCTGGCCGCGGCGGTGCTGCGCTGGTGAGCCGCTCGTGACCCCGCCGGTGGGCGGCCGGCGTCCCCGCCCCTGCCTGCCTGCGGGTATTGCGGGTGCGGCGGGCGACGGGGGTACCGTTGCGTAGGGGGCGGGGCGTTGCGCTCGCGACACCCGCGTACGGGGTGGCCGACACCGGCCCGCCGCCCGCGGCTCCCAGCACACCGGCGCGGAACCGTACTCCGGGAAGGCCCGCCGCCACCGAGGAAGCCCGGCGGCACTCCCCCGCCCTCCCCGGATAGCCGATCGGCCGCGCTGCCCGCACTGTGGAACCTACGGGAACCCGGACAGCCGACAGCGCCTCGGGAGGAGGAGGACACCGCATGCCCATGGACCCCGCGCCGAAGGGCCCGGGCGCTGGTCCGCCGTTCGGCGACTGGCTGTGGAAGTCGCTGCTGCGCGGCACTCAGGCCGGGATCGCCATCCTCGACACCGAGCTGCGCTTCCGCTACGTCAATCCCGCCATGGCCCAGATGCACGGCCTCCCCGGCGAGGAGCACACCGGCCGGACCCTGGCCGAGGTCCTCCCCCGGATGGAGCTCAGCGAGGAGATGCTGCTCGCGGTGCTGGCCGACGGCGTGCCGCGGGAGATCATCTCCAGCGGGCAGACCCGCGCCGACTCACCGCACTCGCGGCGCTACTGGCAGGGCAGCTACCACCGGCTGACCGACCCGGACGGCCAGGTGGTGGGCATCGGCGCGGTGGTGCTCGAGGTCAGCGCGGACCGGGAGATCCAGCGCGAGCTGGAGCGGGCCAGGGAGCGGTTGCTGCTGCTGGACGCCGCCGCGGTCCGGATCGGCTCGACGCTGGAGATGGAACGTACCTGCCAGGAGCTGGCCGATCTGCTGGTCGAGGTGCTGGCGGACGCGGCCGGCGTGGACGTGCTGGCCTCGGGCCGGGGCGAGGGCCCGGGGGCGCCACCGCCCGGCACCCTGCGGCTGCGCCGGGCCGCGCTCGCCGGGCGCCCTGAACTCTGGGCCCACGCGGGCGCGTTCGGGAAGCCGGGCGACTTCATCGACTACGAGGCCGGCACCTCGGTGCCGCGCTGCCTGGAGACCGGACTGCCGGTGGTGCTGAACTTCGTGCCGGACGAGGAGATCAGCCGGGCCGTGCCCAACGCCGAGCGGGTCGAGGCCTACCGCGCCGCCGACATCCACTCCGGGCTGATCGTGCCGCTGTCCGCCCGGGGCGAGGCGGTCGGCACGGTCACGCTGGTCAGGGCGGGCGCCTCGGCGGCCTTCGACGACGAGGACGTGGCGGTGGCCGGCGTCCTCGCCGACCGGGCGGCGATCAGTCTCGACAACGCCCGCCGCTACAGCCGCGAGCACGGCATCGCCGTCGAGTTGCAGCGCGCGCTGCTGGCCGCGCCGGGCGCCCCGCACCCCCGGATCGACGTGGCCACCCGCTATCTGCCCGCCGGGGCGACCGACCTGGTGGGCGGCGACTGGTTCGACACCCTGCCGCTGCCCGGCGGGCTGACGCTGCTGGCCATGGGCGACGTGATGGGGCACGGCGTGGGGGCGGCGGTCGAGATGAGCCACTACCGCTCGATGCTGCGAGTGGTGGCGGGCGACGGCGATCTGCCGGGGCGGGTGCTGCGCCGGATGGACCGGGTGCTGTCGGCGGCCGGCGCGGAGCGCCCCGCCACGTGCCTGCTCGGGCTGGCCGACCCGATCCGGGGCGGCGCCTGGTTCGCCAGCGCGGGCCACCTGCCACCGGCCGTGGTCGCGCCGACCGGCACCGTCACCCTGCTCGACGTACCGCCCGGACCGCCGCTGGGGGCCGATCTGCGGGGCGAGTACGAGACGGTGTACGTGCCCTGGGAGCGGGAGCACACGCTGCTGCTCTACACCGACGGCCTGGTCGAGCGGCGCAGCGAGGACATCGACACCTCGCTCGCCCGGCTGGCCGGGCTGGTCCTGCCGCACGCCACCGGGCCGCTCGACGCCCTGCTGGCCGGCCTCGTCCAACGGCTGGCCCCGGGCGCGGCGGAGGACGACGTGGCCGCCCTGGCCGCCCGGGCGCTTCCCTAACGAAAACGGCACCCGGACGTCCGGCGTATCGCCCGGGGCGTACGGTCCGGGCGGCGCTCCGGGTCCGGTCGGGCCGCGCTCCTTGTAGCCTCGGAAGTGCGCGCGCCGGTCCCCGAGCCGAGGAGTGAGCGATGACCGAACGCAAGCCGCCCGGTATCCCCTTCGAGACCTGGGTGGACAAGCAGATCCGCGAGGCGGAGGAGCGCGGGGCCTTCGCCGAACTGCCCGGCGTGGGCAAGCCGCTGCCGTCGCTCGACGCCCCCTACGACGAGTTGTGGTGGATCAGGGGGAAGATGCGGCGCGAGGGCCTTTCGGTGCTGCCGCCGACGCTGGTGCTGCGCAAGGAGGCCGAGGACGCGGTGGCGGCGATCGCCGAGGCCCGGTCCGAGCAGCGGGTCCGGCGGATCGTCGCCGACGTCAACAAGAAGATCGAGGCCGCGATCCGGCGTCCGCCGCAGGGCCCGCCGCTGAATCTGGCGCCGTTCGACGTCGAGGAGACCGTCGCGCGCTGGCGGGACGAGCGGAACGCGAGTGCCGACCGCGACACCGAGGACGATCCGCCGCCGGACCGGCGCCGGGACAACCGTGCGGTTTGACGAGATACCGATGCCGTCCGCCGTGGCGGCGCGGCCGAGGGACGTGCGCGGCTACCCGGTGCCCGCCATCACCCCGTGGCACGGCGAACAGCCGCAGTTCGCCCTCACCGACTACGACCGCAGCGCCGACTGCGCGCGGGAGCGGCTGTGTTCGGTGTGCGCGGTGCTGATGCCGCGCGGCCCGGTGTGGCGGGTGGTCGGCGCCGCGGAGAGCGCGGCGATCGGCGCGGCGCGGGCGGCGGGGAAGCCGTACCGCAACATGGCGCCGACCCTTGAGGGCCCGGGTCACCGGGCGTGCATGCTCTACGCCTCGATGGTCTGCCCGTACCTGGCCCGGCCCAACGCGCGGCGCGGCCTGGCGGCGGCGGTTCCGGACGACATGACCGCTCATGTCGTCCGGGGCGCGGCGCGCGGGGCGATGGGCGCGGTGGTGGGGTACGCGGACTACGAGTTCGCGGTCACCGCGACGCAGGTGCTGTTCCGGTTCCTCGACGTGGTGGAGTTCCTGCCGCACGACACGGGCGACGCCCATCTGGACGCGCTGCGGGCGGAGTTGGCCCGCTGAGCCGCGCCGCTCAGGAGGCGCGGTAGGCGGGCAGGCCCAGGTAGTCGGAGACCTTCACCGGCGTGTGCCGGGAGTCGGCCACCGGCACGGTGACGATGCCGTCCGGCGTACGGGCGGCGATCACCGAGCCGTCCGGGGACCAGGCGGGCTCGGTGTAGTCGGTGGTGGCCTTCGGCGTCAGGTCCTGGTAGACGGGGCCGTGGTCGGTGGAGGTCTCCACGAAGAGGTGGTCGTGGCCGCCGACCGAACGGACGAACACGATGTCGCCGGCACCGCCGTTGCCGCTGTCACCGCCGTTGCCCTCGTTGCCCGCCGCCGGGTTGACCGCGGGCTGCGAGCCCTTGGTGAGGGCGCTGCCCTGCTGCCGCAGATAGTCGTCGCGGATGTAGACCCGGCCGTCGTCGGTGTTGGCATAGACCGCGTCGCCGTGCCCGTCCGCCGCGTTGGGCCAGACATTGCCGGTCTGCGGCAGCGCGGGCACGTCCTCGCCCGGCTCCTTGCCCAGGCCGAGCACCTTCGGTGTGCCGTGCGCGGAGGTCGAGGGGACGGTGTAGAGCCTGCTGACGCCCGCGGTGGTGCGGACGGCGAAGAGCAGGTTGCTGAGCGCCCGCATCTCGTATTGGGAGTCGCTCGGCCGCACCTGCCAGGTGGGATGCGACCAGTTCTGGCCGCCGGGGTTCTCGGCGACCACCACCCGGCCGCCGCCGTCGGGCCGGGTCACCACGAGGTCGCCGTCGCCGTCGATGAACGCGGCTTTCTTCCCGTCGGGGGACCAGGCCAGGTCGCGGACGGCGGTGCCGAAGTCGACGCGGGTCCCGTTCATGACGACGTAGCGGCTGCCGTCACTGATCGTCAGGCCGGTGTGGGCGGTGCCGTTGCGCGGTGCGGCCGTGGCGGTGAGCGGCCTGGCACTGGCGCTGCCCTTGCTCCCGCTGATGCCCTTGCCGGTGCCCGGGCCGCCGGAAGCCGAGGCGGCGGAGGTCGCGGAGCCGGCCGGGGCCGGTCCGTTGCCGCGGGCGGCCGTGGTGGCGCCGGCTTTCGCCGCGCCGGCCGCGCTGTCGGCCGCCGGGTCGTCCGGGCCGCAGGCGCAGAGCAGCAGGGCGGCGCCCGCGGTGAGACTCGCGGTCAGCGCGATCGCGGTGGCGGTGCCCCGGCGCCGGGAGCGGCGGCTTCGAACGGACATAGCGGTTCCCCCATGGATGTGACGGCTGTCGCGCGGACCCAGGTGCCCGACAGTTCACCTCCAGCGTGCCAAGCCGAGGTCCGCGGCCGGTCCGACGGCTGTCACGGCCCGGCAACAGAGCGCGGGTCCTTCCACCGTCCCGAGGGGGCTGTTGCCGTCGTTTCCGGTCCACCGACCGGTGGCTGCTCGCGCAGTTCCTCGCGCCCCCAGTGGTTGCCGCCCTTGTGCCCGCGGGAGGCGCTGTGCCCCGAAGGGGACGCCGGTGCTCCGGTGGCCGCCGGCCGGCCGGCGGCCTACGGTTTTGCTGGTGGCGGGCTTCGGCCGACGCCGGTCGCCCCGTTCGCGACCCGGACGCGGCACAGCGGTCCGCCGTCCGGGAGCGCGGGCGGAACGCCGAAGGGGCCGAGCGGGTCGGCGGAGCCACGAGAGAGCCGGCGGTCGTCAAAGGGAGCGCACGTGATGTCAGAGCCCTCGGCGGCGCCGCCGATCATGCTGATCCACGGGCTGTGGATGTCCCCGCACAGCTGGCGGCCGTGGATCGACCGCTTCACCGCGGCCGGGCACGTCGTACACGCCCCGGCCTGGCCCGGCGTCAGCGAACTCGACCAGGAACTCCACCACGACCGGGCCCCGGCCGACATCGGCGTCACCGAACTCGTCGACCACTACCACGCCTGCATCCAGGGCCTGGGGCGGCAGCCCATCATCGTCGGTCACTCCTTCGGCGGTCTGGTCACCGAGATGCTGCTCGACCGGGGCCTGGGCCGCGCCGCGGTCGCCCTGCACCCGGCGCCGCCGCGCGGGGTACGGCGGCGGCCGGTCGCCGCCCTGCGGTCGGCCTTCCCGGTGCTGGGCAACCCGGCGAACCTCCGCCGGGCCGTCACCCTGGACGAGGACCAGTTCCGTTACGCCTTCGCCAACGCGGTCCCCGCCGCGCAGGCCGCCGAGGAGCGGGCCCGGCTCGCGGTGCCCGGCCCCGGGCGGCCGGTGTTCCAGGTGGCGCTGGCCAACCTCACGCGCGGGCGCCGCGCCGCCACCGTGGTCGACTTCGCCAACCGTGACCGGGTGCCGCTGCTGCTGGTCTCCGGCGGCGCGGACCATGTCGTGCCGGCTGAGGTGGTGCGGGAGAACTTCACCCGCTTCGGCGGGTCGACGGCGGTCACGGCGTACCGGACCTATCCGTACCGGGACCACGGAACGGTCTTCCACCAGGGCTGGGAGGAAGTCGCCGACCACGCGCTGTCCTGGGCGATGGAACACCAGGTGCCGGCCCCGGCGCCCCGACCCCCGAAAACGGCGGACGCGACGGACGCGGCGGCCACGACGGACACGGCGGACCGCGCCGACGGGTCCGGTGGCTGACCGGCGGTCGAGCGGCGAGGGGGCGCTCCTGGGCCGGGAGCGCCCCCTCGCCGGTCCGGTGGGGTGTCAGCCGCGGAGCGAACTCAACGGCACCAGCAGGTGAGCGGCGGTGCCGAGCACCTCCGGGTGGCCGGCGAAGGCCCGCAGCGTCTCCTCGTCGACCACCGAGCCGGGTGCCGCCTCCGGCCACGGACGGCTGGCCAGGATCACGTACACCGCGCCGCGGGAGCGGGCCGCGGCGGTCCACTGGTCGGGCACCGGGCAGGCCGCGTGCAGATAGCGCATGGTGAGCACCGCCTTGCCCGCCTCCACCAGCATCGTCACGGCGACCTTCGGCGCGTGCGCGACATCGAGGATCGTGCCGCCCACCGGCAGCCCGATCTCCTCGGCCATGGCCAGCACCGCGCTCTCGCCCGCGTCCGGCCCCGCCACGCCGTCGCCGAGCGAATAGGCCATCAGAAACGGCATGTCGGCGCCGTCCTCGCTGTACTCACCGGCCCACGGGATCACCATCAGGGTGCCGAGGCGGCTCTGGAGCGACGACTTGGCCGACGCGGCAGCGGCGGCGGTATTGGTCTGGCTCATGCGCCGGACCCTAACGGCCCACCGGGCCGGAAATGGGCGGATATCACCTCAGCGGCGGACGGTGTCGGACCGGATTCCCCCGTACGTGGGATTTTCGCCGATCCCGCGCATCGCCGGCAGCGCCCGGCGGCACTGGGGGCCCGGCGGCACTCGGGGGCACTCGGCGGCCCGGCGGCGCGCGGCCCGGTCAGCGCTCGTAGCGCAGCAGCACCACGCCGTTGCCGAAGGTACGGGATTCGGTCAGCCGCAGCGGGCGGAGGCCGGCGGCGGGCGGGAAGAGCCGCTTGCCGCCGCCGACCAGCACGGGATGGACATAGATCCGGTACTCGTCGACGAGGTCGAGCCGCATGAACGCGGCGGCCAGTCCGGCGCCGCCCAGCGTCAGGTCCCCGCCGGGCTCGGCCAGCAGCCCGCGGACCTGCCCGGGGTCCACCTCCCGGAAGACCGTGGTGTTCCAGTCGGCCCGCTCCAGGGTCCGGGAGTAGACGAACTTCGGCTTCTCCCGCCAGATCCGGGCGAACTCCCGTACCTCCGGCGGGGCGGCCGGATCGGCGTCGGCGGTCGGCCAGTACGCCGCCATCAGCTCGTGCGTCACCCGGCCGTCGATGAAGCCGCCGGCCGCGGCGAGCACCTCGTTGAAGTGGGCGTGCACCTCCGCGTCCACCTGGTGCCAGTCGAGATCGCCGTCCGGACCCTCGATGAAACCGTCCAGTGACACCGACATGAAGAGGACGAGCTTCCGGGTCTTCGGGGTCTGCTGGGTCCTTGGGGTTTTTGGGGCAGCCGTCATCGGCCCGCTCCTTCCGTCGTTCCGCCGGCTCATTCTGATTCAGCGTCACTGGTTCAGCCCAACTTGCGTGACTATTGGTGATCTCGGCCCGTTGCGCAGAGCGTCAAAAGCCGCAGGTAGTCGCGGCTGGTTTTCGTCTCAGGGAGATTTTGATGTCGCGTATCGCGAAGGCTGCGGCTGTCACCGCCGCCGCGGGTGCCGTTCTTGCCGTCGGTGCCGGTATGGCTTCGGCGGATGCCGGTGCCCAGGGTGGCACGGTGGGTTCTCCGGGCCTGCTGTCCGGCAACCTGCTCCAGGCCCCGGTCCACATCCCGGCGAACGTCTGCGGGGAGACGATTGACGCCGTCGGCATGCTGAACCCGGCATTCGGGAACACCTGTGCGAATGTCTCTTCGCACCCTCTCAGCGCCACCGCCTGGTAACCAGTGGCCCAGTGAGCGGCCTCCCGCCCTTCGCGGGCGCGGGAGGCCGGCTTTCAGCTCACCTCGTACACATAGAACGCCCGGTGGTCCATGACCTCCGAAGGCCGCACGCCCCACGGGGGCATCGGCTCCTGACTGCTCACCACCCGCCCGTGCTCCTTGTCCCGGGTGGCCAGCGGGCGGTCCGGCAGATAGGCCGACCGCGGGTGCATCCGCTGCCAGCGCACCCAGATCAGGTCGATGAAGGCGTGGTGCAGCCAGAAGACCGGGTCATTGGGCGAGGCGGCGCCGATCATGTGCCCGCCCACCCATTGGTGGACCCGGTTGTGCAGATAGCCGCCCTTGGACTCGCTGACCGTCCAGCCCTCGATCCGGTTGCGGAAACCCTTGGTCGACGGCGCGGAGTTCCACGGCGAGGTGTCGTAGACCGGCATGGCCAGCGCGTCGTCCAGCTCCGCCTGGGAGGGCAGCCCGATCGGCCGGTCCGGGCGGCCCATATTGCGGGTGAGGTACTTCTCCTCGGTGACGCCGAAGCTGATCGGCCAGTAGCCGTTTCGGTACGCGAACGGACCGGTCATCACCTGGCCGTCGCTGCCGCGCCCGTTGCCGCCCATGAAGTCGTCGGCCCACAGCGCGGACGACGCGCTGTTGTCGACCGTCCAGTCCCAGTACGGAATGGTGACGCGGGCGTCGATGGTGCGCAGTTCGCGCTCGAAGGTGAGCAGGAACTGCCGGTGCCAGGGAAAGAAGGTGGGCGCCATGTGCGCCATCCGCAGGCCGTTCTCCCCGTCGGCCGCGAAGTACTTGCTGTGCAGCGTGACGTATTTGTCGTAGCCGCCCCGGCGCTTGAGTTCGAGGACCGCCTCGACGAACCGGGTGCGCTGCTCGCTGGTCAGGTATCGCTGATTCACACGGATGTACTCGGACACGGGTACCGGCCCTCTCGGCAGTCGTCAGTGGTGGTGGCCGGAGTCCATGGACAGGTCGGCCCGTCCGATGACGTCGACGGCTCCCCGGGCGGTGGCCAGCGGGGTGAGATAGGGCTGGAAGTGGTTGGCCACACTGATCCAGCTCCCGTCGACCCGGCGCATCAGCTCCAGCGGCCGGCCGTCGATGTAGAGGTCGACGCCCTCCTCCGTGTCCGAGGGGAAGCCCTGGATACGGCGGTCGCGGTACACCTCGTCGAAGAGCGGCGGGGTGGCGCCCTCCGCACCGACGCCGTGCTGGTGCGGCCGGCCTTCCTGATCCGGCCGACCCACCGCCGCGGCTTTGTCGTCGGCGATCACGGCGGCGCTGCCGCTGGTCGCCGTCAGCATCGGCCGTAGTGCCGCGGTGGTGCCGGCGGCAGCGGCAACGGTGGTCAGGCCGGTCGCCAGCACTCTTCTGCGCGTCACCATGGCCAGGCTCCTTTCACTCTCTCGTGTTCAGCAGGCGCCCAGCCTTGCGGGGGTCGGGTTCACTTTTCGCTGTTCGCCCTTGACTGTTCGCCTTATCGGTTTACCGTGTGCCGCCGCACATCATGCCGTCGCGGGGGTCAGTGACGGCGAATGGTCTGTCGGCGGTAGCGGAAAATTCACCCGCCGGAGTGAGATCGCCCGTTACTTGGCCGCGCTGTTGACGGGTCGGCAGGAAGTCGGCAAGAAGGAGGCGGCAAATGGGAGCTGACGCATTGCCGCTGACGGCCTACGGATGGGGCACGCCACCGACGGCCCAATCAGCGGGCGCAGCAATTTGCATACGTTATGACTGGGCATCAGGAGGCGTGATAGCGCGCCACCGCTGATGAGTAAGGAGTGACCGTGGCGGACCCACGCCAATGGTTGACGAGGACAGGCGTCGGTGCGGTAGCCGTCGCGCTGCTGCTCTCCGGCCTCACCACGAGCGCGAACGGCGATGAGACCTCCCCGTCGGCGGCAGCCCCGTCCCCGGCCCCCGGCTCGGCGCGGCCCGGCGACACGACGGCGGGCACGGCCACGTCAGCGGGCGCGGGGCAGACCCCGGCCGCCCCGGCCACTGCCGCCGCCCCGATCGCACCGGCCGAGGCCGGCACCCTCCCGGCCGCACTCCCCCCGATGGGTGTCTTCACCGACTCGGGGCCCGACGGCATCAGCAGCATCGGCAAGCTGGAGAACTGGCTGGGCGGCACCCAACTGCGCGTCGGCCACACCTACTTGTCCGGCGACCGGTGGGACTCCATCGAGGGCGGCGGCGGGCTGCTCCAGCCGTGGGCGGACTGGAAACGGGCCGTGGCGGACCGGATGTTCGTGCTCAACGTCCCCATGCAGCAGGACAACGAAGGGCACCTGTCCGACCCGCGGGTCCGCCGGCTGATCCAGGCCGGGGCGAGCGGCGCCAACGACGTCCACTTCACCCGGCTCGCCGAGCGGCTGGTCCAGCTCGGCGTGCCGGACACCGTGATCGTGCTGGGCTGGGAGATGAACGGGACCACGTACAGCCACCGTTGCGGGCCCGACCCGGAGGGCTGGAAGTCCTACTGGGACCGGATCGTCACCGCCATGCGGGCGGTCCCCGGCCAGCACTTCCGGTTCGACTTCGCGCCCAACCGCGGGCAGGACGACATCGGCTGGACCGCGTGCTACCCCGGTGACAAGACGGTCGACATCATCGGGATGGACTCCTACGACCAGCCGGCCGGCGAGTCCTTCTACGACGAGGTGACCGAGCCGTTCGGCCTCCAGGCGCAGGTGGACTTCGCGGCGGAGCACGGCAAGCCGATCTCGTACCCGGAGTGGGGGCTCTACCGGGGCGGCGACAACCCGGACTACATGAGCCTGATGCTGGGGTGGGTGACCTCGCACAAGCCGGTGTACCAGACGATCACCGACTACTGCCCGCACGGGGTGTGGGAGTGCGGGGACAATCCGAAGGCGTCCAGCGTCTACAAGACGCTGCTCTTCGGGCGGAAGGTGTCGGGGGCGGCGCTGCCGCCGGCGGCCACGCCCCCGGCGCCCGCCGCACCCTCGGCGCCGCCCGCGCCGCCTTCGCCGACCCCGGCGCCGACCGGCGGCTCCGCCGCCACCGCGGTGCCCACCCACCCGGTCAAACCCACCCCGCGCCCGGCCAAGCCACCCCGCCCCTCGGCGGCCACCCCCATCGAGACCTGCCTCTCGATGCGGCTCCCCGAGATCATGGGCCAGAGCTACACCACCGGCCAGGTCTGCATGAAGTTCCGCCCCAGCGCGTCGACCCCACCAAAGAAGAAGTAACGGCCCTGCGAGCGCCCCGACCCCGCCCCGGCTGAACCGGTCCAGTGCCTGCTCGGCCCGCCCCGCCCCGCGCGGTCGCCGACGGCGGCGAACCCCGACGGGGAGACGGTCAGTCGACAACGAATTCGCACGGGTGGTGCGGGTGGGAACATCAGTGCGCCGTAGGCGCGGGGCCTGCTCACCCGGTGGGGCGCGGGGGCCGGCGGCCTGTGAGGTGGGCGTGGAAGGTGCGGAGGCGGGGGTGGGCGGCCGCGGCCGCGCGGGTGCGGGCCGCGGCGTGGCGGAGCAGCAGCAGGGGGGCCGCGGGACCGCCCGAGAGCAGAAAGCGCTGGTTGGCGGCCGCACTCGGCCGCCAATGCGACTTGTACGGTTCCGCGCCCCGCAACAAGCTCAGCGTCGCCCGCCCCCCACCGGCCGCCTGCCGTACCCCGTGCCGCATCAGCAGCGTGTTCACATCCACCTTGGCGCGCCGCAGATCCGGGTCCGCCCCGTACAGATAGCCGCCGGCCAGCCCCGGCGACAGCACGGTCAGATTCACCGCCACCACCTCACCCGCACGGCGGAACTCGGTCACCACCGCCTCGCCCGCGGCCGTCATCAGCGCCGCCGCGCGCCCCAGGTGCTCGGCGAACCTCGCCCGCGCGTGCTCCGGGTTCACCCCGCGCCCCCGCCATTGCAGCAGATGCAGCCGCAGCATCTCCCCGACGGCGGAAGCCACCTCCGCGGCCGGCACATCGCGCTCGGTGACCCCGGCCGCGTCCAGCTTCCGCAGCGTGGACCGGATGCGCTGGCCGCGCGAGCTGCCCACCCGGGCGATCAGCCCGTCCATGGGCAGCCCGGGCAGCTCCAGGCAGACGGAGTCCGCCAGCCGCCGCTTCGGCCCGCGCCACACCGCGTAGAGCCGCTCGGCCGCCGCCCCCGCCCGTACCTCGCGCAGGTCGACCACCGCGCCGCGCGCCGCCCGCCGCACCGCGCGGGCGAGCGCGGCGGTCACTTCGCCCCCGGTGTCGGCGCGGCCGTCGATCAGGACGTCCGCGTAGTCGGTGATCGCGCCGCCGATCGGTACGAGCACCGGGTACGGCCGAAGGACCCGCATCAGCGGTGCGGCGGCGACCAGTTCGGGACCGCGCCAGACCAGGGCGAGCCGGAGCCGGCGGGGGACGCCGTAGGACAGCCACCAGGAGTGCAGCCAGGCGTGCGACTGGAAGGGAGTCGCCGGGCCGCACGCGCGGTGCAGCCGGGTCCAGTCGGGGGCGAGGGCGGCGAAGGCCCGCGGGTCGCGGCAGACGCTCACCCGGAGGTCGGTCGCGCCGCCGGCGGGACCCGGGCCGGTCGCCACGGGACCGGTCGACGGGGTGCCGGTTTCGGCCGGCGGCCCCGGCTGGGGCAGCGGCGGCGCGGACACGGCGCCGGTCACACCGAGCTCCTGGCGGGCTCGTGCGGGGCGGCCGACGGCGTGGGTACGGGGGCGGCCGGCGGGACACGGGGGGTCGCACGGGGACGGACCAGCAGGACGAGCGCGCCGAGCAGCCCGCCCAGGCTGACGCCGAGCGCCGCGCAGAGCGGGACGGAAGGGGAGCTGGGCGAGGCGGGGGCGACCGCGGGGGCGAAGACCAGCAGGCGGACGCCGGTGGCGGTCGCGTCGCGGTTGCCGGTCGCGGCGAGCGAGGCGGCGACCGCGTTGGCGATGATCGCGGCGGCCTTGCCGTGGTCGGCGGTGCCGGTGATCGAGATCATCGGCGCGTCGGGCGAAGTGGCCGCCCGTACCCGGTCCTTGAGGTCGTCCGCGGCGGTCCGCGCGGTGGCCTGCGCGCCGGCCAGCACCGCGGACCCGGTGACGATCCGGCCGTACGCCTGCGCGAACCCGAGCGTCACCGAGGGATCACCGGAGTGCTGCGGTACGACCATCACATAGCTGGTCGCGGAGTACTGCGGGGTCGCCAGCAGTCCGTAGCCGAGGCCGCCGAGCAGCCCGATCCACAGGCCCAACGGCAGCGGCAGCCAGCGCGGCAGGCCCCGCCACCAGCCGCCGCGCTGCTGTGCGCGGCGCTTCTTGACGGCGTCCAGGGTGTCCATCGGGTCCCTCATTTCTCGGCGGAGAGCTGGTCGGCGTGCGGGACGGCGGTGCCGTCGGCCCGGGGAGCGGGGGCGTGGGCAGCGGCGGGGACCGGAGCGGGGGCCGGCGCTTGGGCCGGGGCGGAGGCCGGAGCAGCAGCCGGAGCGGAGGCGGGCGCGGTACGAGCGGCCGCCGTGACGCCCTCCGCGGTGGACTGGCCGGGGACCGCGGGCACGGGTCCGCGCCGCTTCCCGCGGACGGCCTCCTCGTAGAGCGCCATCACCTGCTCGGCGGTGCGCGCGATGTGATACCGCTCGACGGCCGGCGGCACCGGCTGTCTGGCCGCCCCGGCGGCGCGGTCCGCGATGAGGGTGGGGTCGAGTTCGTACGGGGCGATCCGGCGGGCCGCGGGCGCCTCCTCGGCCGGCAGGTCCTCGAGCGCCGGGCAGGAGACGTAGCGCACCGGCAGCCCGGCGGCGAGCGCCTCGACCACCGAGAGCCCGAAGGTCTCCTCGGGGCAGAGCGAGACGAACAGGTCCATGGCGGCGAGCAGCCCGCCGAGGTCCGTCCCGGTGCCGGTCGAGGCCGCCATCCGCACCCGGCCCGCCACGCCGAGCTGCTGTACGAGCTGGAGCAGCGGCACCCGTTCCGGGCCGTCTCCGACGAGCAGCAGATACGTGTCGGGCAGGGCGGCGACCGCCCGCATGAGGTCGTCGAACTTCTTGCCGGGCACCTGCCGCCCCATGCCGCCCACGACATAGGCGTCCGCCGGGATGCGCAGGTCGGTGCGGACCACGGCGCGCGCCCGTGCGGAGAAGCGGAAGGCGGCCGGATCGATGCCGTTGGGGACGAGCCGGACCCGGGCGGCCGGCACCCCCCACCTGCGGAGGCGGCGCTCCACGGTCCCGGACACCGCCAGGGTGCCGGCGCCGAGCCGCTCGGTGGTCCGGTACAGGGCGCGGGTGCCGAGGGTGAGCGGGCGGCCCTCCAACTGGGTCGCGCCCAGGGAGTGTTCGGTGGCGACCGACGGAACCCCGGCCAGCCGGGCGGCGACCCGGCCGTACACACCGGCCCGGTAGAGGTGGGTGTGCACCAGGTCGTAGCCGCCGGACCTGATGAACCTGGTCAGCCGCGGCAGTACCGCCAGATCACGGTTGCCGCGCATCTCCAGATGGGTGACGGAGACGCCGTCCGCCCGCAGCGCCTCGGCGACCGCCCCCGGGTTGGTGAGGGTCACCACCTCGCAGTCGGCGGGAAGTTGGCGCAGCAGCAGGCGCAACTGGACTTCGGCGCCACCGATGCCGAGCCCGGTGATGACGTGCAGAACCTTCACGGGTGCCCTCCGGGTGAGTCGGTCAGGGGGTCCGGCCCGGCCGGGGGCGGCGGGTCGGAGTGGTGCCCGGCGTGATGCCGGGGGAGCGTCGGGGCGGACCGCAGGCCGCCGGCCGCCCCGGACCGCGGTGGTCCGCCGGCGAGTACGGTCGCGTCCGCCTGCGCCACCTCCGGCAGGCCGCGGCTCCGGAAGTCGTGCAGCAGCCGCTTGGCGTGCAGCCGGGAGGCCGTGTCACGGTCGCCGACGTGGGTACGGGGCAGGGCCAGCAGCGAGGTGAGCGGCCCGGGGGCGATCGCGCAGCCGTAGACGTAGCCGGCCCGGCGGACCGCCTCGACCGCGCGCGGGTCGATCGCCCCGTACGGGTAGCAGAAGCCGGCCGGTGTGATGCCGGTGATGTCGGCCAACAGGGCCCGGCTCTCGCTGACTTCGGTGGTGAGCGTGGTGTCGTCCACCGAGGTGAGGTCGCGGTGGAGGAGGCCGTGGGAGCCGATCTCCAGGCCGGCGCCGACCACCTCCCTGACCCCGTCGGCGTCGAGCAGCGGTTTGCGCGGGCCGTCCGGGTCCCACTCGTTGCTGCCGCCGAGCCGGCCGGGGAGCACGAACAGCGTTGCCGTGTGCCCGTGTTGGCGCAGCGCGGGGACGGCGTGCCGCAGGAAGTCGGCGTAGCCGTCGTCGAAGGTGAGCCCGACCAGCCGCCGGTCGCGCCCGGCCGCGCGGGCGGCGAGGAGTTCGCGCATGCTGACCCCGGTCAGCCCGTGCCGGTTGAGCCAGCGGAGCTGCGCGGCCAGCCGCTCGGGTCCGACGGTGATCAGATACGGGTCGTCCCGGGGATTGCCGACCGAGTGGTACATCAGCGTCCAGGGAGCGCGGCGCACCGTACGGGGGCGGCGGCGGAGCACGAACGGATCAGCGGTCATCGGCGGCCTTCCGGGTCACGGTGGCGAGCAGATACGGCAGTTCCGGCACCCGCAGGACGAAGGCCGCGAGCGCGAAGACGGCCGGTACGACCGCCGCGCAGCCGACCACGGCGGCCAGGGCGCCGGGCGCGCGGGCGGCGACCAGCGCACCCGCCGGCGTGGCGGCGGCGGCGGCGAGCACCGTACGGGCCAGGCCCGGCGCGATCGTGCGGGCCCTGACCGCGAGGCTGTGGGCGCCGAGACCGCGCAGCAGCAGTCCGGCGGTGAGGGTGATCCCGGCCGCGTTGCCCGCCGCGATCCCGTACGCCCCCCACCGGCCGACCGCGGCCGCGTCCGCCACCGCGGTGACCAGCAGGCCGACCGCCATGGCCGCCGCCGGATACCAGGTGGGCCGGCCGGTCGAGAAGTACGGCCGCACCAGCGCGCCGACCAGGCTCTGGCCGAGCAGACCGAGCGCGTACACCCGCATCACGGAGGCGGTCGCGGCCGTGTCGGCCGCGGTGAACTCGCCGCGCTGGAACAGCACTTCGGTGATCTGCGGGGCGCAGGCGATGACGTAGGCGGAGCCGATCAGCACCACGACGCAGACGAGGGCGAGGTCGCGTTCGACCCGCCGCCTGGCCCGGTCCCGGTCGCCCTCGGCGAGCGCGCGGGAGACGGCGGGGAAGGTGACCGTACAGATCATCACCGACAGCGCCATCGGCAACTGGGCGACTTTCTGGGCGTAGTTGAGGTGGGAGATGGCGCCGGCCGCCAGCGGGGCGGCGAAGAACCGCTCGACCAGCACTTGGGCCTGCCGGCTCACGGTGAAGAGCACCACCGGAGCGAGCAGCGCCAGGCCGAGCCCGCGGGTCGGCGGTGCCTGGGTGTCCAGGGCCGGCCGGTTGCCGCGCAACTCAACCAGGGCCGAGGGGAGTTGAACGGCCACCATGAGGATTCCGCCGACCGCGACGCCGGCCGCGGCGGCCCGGATCCCGTAACGGCCGTGCAGCGCGAGGAGGGTGGCGACGATGCCGACGTTGTAGGCGACGTAGATCGCCGCGGGGGGCAGGAAGCGGCGGTGCGCGCGCAGCGCGGCGGACAGATAGCCGGCCAGTCCGAAGGTGAAGACGCTCACCGCGGTCAGCCGGGTGCAGGCCACCGCGGCCGAGGGGTCGGCGAGGCCGGGCGCCAGCACGTCGACCATCTGTGGCGCCCCCGCCACCAGCGCGGCGGACAGCACCCCCAGCAGCGCGAGCAGCCGCGGCAGCGTCCCCCTGACCACGTCGCCCGTCCCCGCGCCCCGCGCCAGCGCCGCGCTGAACGCGGGCACCATCAGCAGCGCCATCGCGTCCTCGATCAGCACGGTCGCGGCCACCTCCGGCACCGTCCACGCGACCAGAAACGCGTCCGACTCCGCCCCGGCCCCAAAAAGATGCGCGATGGCCTGATCCCTGGCCAGCCCCAACACCGACCCGGCGATACTCAGCCCAACAGTGACCCCAGCCGCCCGCGCCAGCCCCGCCGCCCCCCCGCCCCCGCCCGAACCAACCGCCGCCTCGGCCGCGACCGTCCCCCTCACCACCCGCCCCCACCGCCGGGGCCCGCGCCAGGGGCGCGAGGAACCGCGCGAGCAACCACGTCGGACGCGCACCCGGTCCGCGACCGATCCCCCCCGTCGCTCCCGGGTGCCGCCCCACCGTCAAGGGCCCCACCAGGGGCGCGAGGAACTGCGCGAGCAACCACGTCGGACGCGCACCCGGTCTGCGACCGATCCCCCCCGTCGCTCCCGGGTGCCGCCCCACCGTCAAGGGCCCCGTCAGGGGCGCGAGGAACTGCGCGAGCAACCGAATCCGGCCCGCAGCTGGCAGGCGACGCCAACCCCCACCACCCGGTCAACCCCAAAAGCACCGCACTCAACACCGTGACCGGCCCGCCGATATCCGCGTAAAGAAAATCAACGCACGTCCACAGCAGCAGCCCGACCGCCGTCAGCCCCGTCCCGGAAGCGCCACCCCGACGCAGCCGGGCGACAGCGGCGGTGAGCAGCGCCGCCAGGAACCCGGTGAGCAGCACACAACCGAGAAGCCCCTGCTCACCCAGCGCCAGCAAGTACATGTTGTGCGGCGAGAGCAGCGGCTCGCGCCGGTACGCCTGCCCCGCCCCCGCCGTGTCAGAACCGGACGACAGCGCCAGCGAAGCGTGACCGTCCCGCTCCGCCGGAAAACTCTTGAGCCCCACCCCGGCCACCGGATGCCCGCGCCACATCGACAGCGCCGCCGCCCACAGCGCGTAGCGATCCGTCACCGACGCGTCGGGCGCGTCCGTCACCCGGGAAATACTGGCAACGCGCGCACCGATCACCTGCGAGCCGACCCCGACCCCGCCGACCAGCAGCACCGCGCACGCGGCCAGCACCCCGAACACCCGCACCGCCTGCCGGCGGCCCGCCAGCACCGTCATCGCGCCGCAGGCGACCGCGGTCGCGATCCACGTACCCCGGCTGAAGGACACCGCGAGCGGCACGGTGAGGGCGGCGGCGCAGCCGAGCGCGGCCAGCCGCACCCGGACCGGACCGGGGGCCAGCGCCCGCCCGGCCGCGATCACCAGCCCGTACGCCACCACCGTGGCCATGTCCATGATGCCGGAGGGCCCGAAGGTGCCGACCGCCCTGATGTCCTGGCCCATGTACGAGGCACCGGTCGCGGTCACGTACTGCCACACACCGACCGCGCCCTGCGCCAGGGCGAGCACCACGACGCTGCCGGCCACCACCGCGAAGTCCCGCCGGTCGCGCAGCAGCAGCACGATCGCGGCCGGCACCAGGACGAACACCTGGGCGTAGCGCAGGAATCCGGCCGCCGCCGCGCCCGGGTCCCGCGACACGGCGGCGGACACGGCGAAGCCGATCAGCGGTGCCCCGAGCACGATCGCCGCGGTCGGGGTCAGCGGTCGCCGCCGCGCCCGCGCCAGCCGGACCGCGACGGTCAACACGAGGACGGCGGAGGCCGCGTCCGCCGGGGTGACCTTGCCGGACCGGCTGACATCGCCGGCCGCGACCGGCAGGGCGAGCAGCAGGATCGTGGCCAGCACGGGCAACAGCGGCGCGAGCCAGGCTAGTTCCCTGAAATGCCGCGACATCACATCGGGCCGGGGCGGGCGCGCCGTCGCGGGCCCACGGCTGAGGGTCAGCGCCATCAGCTACCGCCGAACCTGAAGACCGAGCAGACCGTACGGACCAGGATCGTCACGTCCTGCCACAGCGACCAACTGTCGATGTAGTGGTTGTCGAAACGGGCCCGGTCGGCGATCGAGGTGTCGCCGCGCAGCCCGTGGATCTGGGCCAGGCCGGTGATACCGGCCGGCATCCGGTGCCGGTCCTGGTAGCCGGGGTACGCCGCGCTGAACTGCCGTACGAAGTGCGGGCGTTCGGGCCGCGGACCGACCAGGCTCATGTCGCCGCGCAGCACGTTCCAGAACTGCGGCAGCTCGTCGAGGGAGGTACGGCGCAGCAGCCGGCCGATCCCGCTCAGCCGCAGGTCGTGCGCGATGCTCCAGCGGGTCGCGGCCTCCCCTTCGTCGCTGGGCCGCAGCGTGCGGAACTTCAGCAGCGTGAACGGGCGTCCGCCCAGCCCGATCCGCTCCTGGCGGAAGATCACCCCGGGCCCGTCGGCGACGCGCACCGCGAGCGCGCAGCCCGCGAGCACCGGTGCGAGGAAGCAGAGCGCGGTACCGGCGGCCACCGCGTCCAGCGCCCGCTTGGCCCGGCGCCCCGGCGGTCCCGGCAGCGGACCGTACGGCGCCAACTCCAGTTGGCGGCAGGCGAATCCCCAGAGGTGCCCCGGCGTCACCGGACCGCCCCGGGTACTCAACCGCCAGACCCGGCAGCCCTGCGCGGCCAGGCGCCGCAGGGCCGCGGTGGTGGTGGCGTCGAGCGCGGGCGGGTCGGCGACGACGGCGTACCGCACGGCGTTCAGGACCACCGCTCGGGTGATCTCGCTGTCCCCGGCGAGCAGCGGCAGTGGCTCCGACGGGGGTTGGCCGCCGGCCGGCTGCCGTACCGCTAGGTCGCCGTGGTCCGCCGCCGAGGTGGGGACGACGCCGGCGACCGGCCGCATCCCGTACTCGGGATGGGCCCGCAGCACCGCCGCGATCCGCGCCACGGCCGGACCGGAGCCGACGATCAGCGTCGACGCGGGGTGGCGGCGGGCGGCGACCCGCCAGGCGCGGTAGGCCAGCCCCCGCAGCGCGCACGCCGTCAGTACGGTCAGGGCGACCGCGGCCGCCAGACAGGCCCGGCTCGGCCCGCCGCCCAGCACCGCGACCGCCAACCCCCAGCCGAGCACCGCCCGGACCACGATCGTCGGCACCTCGCGCAGTGCGCCGGGGTCGAAACCGGGGCGGTAGAGGTCGGCTTGGTGGCATCCGACGAGCAACAGCCCCAGCGCGAGGGCCCCGCACCGCAGCGCCTCGATCCCGCTCCCGGCGGCGGCCAGGGCCGTCCCGGCGAGCACGGCGGCGCAGTCGACGCCGACCAGCACGGACCGGCCGCGCCCCCGAAAGACCCGCCGCCCACCGCGGGCGGGCCCTCCCGGCTGCGCGACCAGCCGATCGCCGACCCGCTCCCCCGCGCGGTCCAACGTGCGTTCGGCGCCGCGCTCGCCCGTACGGTCGCCCAGCAGGGTGCCCACCCGGTCGTCCAGGCGGGTTTCGGGGCGGCGGGGGGATGGGCCGGGGGCGGTCAGCGGTTCGGCCGGGCGGGCGGTGGACGTTCGGGGCAACTCGGCCGTCCGGTCCGGGGCGGGGGCGACGGGCGGCGCCGCGGAGGTGATGGGTGCCGTAGCCGGTGCCGCGCCGGAAGGCGTGGCGAGGCTTTCGGGGGGCGGCGGTGGGAGGTGGATGCCCGGGTGGGGGACCTGGGAGCGGGTCATCGGGAGGCCCTCTCCGCCGGGTACGGATACGGGTTCGGGCGCGGAATGGCGAGCAACTCCCGGTAGAGGGCGCTCACATCGGCCGCCGCTCTGCGTACGTCATGGCGACCGCGCACATGGGTGAGCGCCCGCTTCGCGGCGGCGGCCCGCAGCGGCGGATCGGTCAGCAGCCCGAGCAGCGCGTCGGCCAGCGCCACCTCGTCGGCGACGGGAACGAGGCAGCGGGCCGCGTCGGCCGCCGGCAGGCTCTCCCGCGCCCCCGAGACATCGCTGAGCACCACCGCCCGGCCGCACGCCATCGCCTCCAGCGGGGCGAGCGCCATGCCCTCCCAACGGGACGGCTGCACCACGAGGTCGGCGGCCAGATACCAGGGCCGCGGGTCGGCGGCCGGACCGGCCAGTACCACCCCGGGGGGCGCTTCCCGGAGCAGCCGGTGGCGGTCGGGACCGTCCCCGACCAGGGCGAGCCGGGCCAGGGGGAGCCGGGCGGTCACCCGGGGCCAGGCCCGCAGCAGGATGTCCTGCCCCTTCTGCGGGCAGAGCCGGCCGACGCAGACCACCAGCGGTGTGCCGGGCGCGAGGCGGCGCAGGGCGGCCAGTTCGGCTCGTACGGCCGAGGGATCGGCGGCGGAACCAGCGGCGGAGCCCTCGGGGGACCCCCCGGCGGAATCAGCGGCCGGGCTGAAGTGCTCGGTGTCCACCCCGTTCGGCACCACCGCCCAGCGCGCCCGGACGCCCTGCCGCCGGCCGGCCGCGCGTTCCGCCTCGCTGACGCAGAGCACCCGGTCGGTCCAGCGCGCCGCCGCGTACCGCTCCCAGCGCACCGCGGCCCGCGCGAGCGGCCCGCTCGCCGCGTCGTACGACCAGGCGTGCGGCTGGAAGACGGTGGGGAGGCGGCCCCGCGCCGCGAGCCGGCCGGCCAGTCCGGCCTTGGCGCTGTGCAGATGGAGCAGGTCGGGGCGTACCGCGCTCAGTACGCGTCCGGCGGCGGCGGTCTCCCGGGCCAGGTCGGGCCCGGGGGAGCGGCGCGCGGGCCACCGTACGGCTTCGGCGCCGGCCGCGGTGACGGCGCGAACGAGTGAATCCGGCGTGTCCGTCCCGCCGCTCGGCCCCTGCGGCCCCTGCGGCCCCCGCGGGCCCCGAGGATCCGGCGGGGAGGCGACCACGACCCGCGCCCCGGCGCTCACCTGGGCCCGTACCAGGTCGGAGACGACGCGGGCGACGCCGCCCTCGACCGGCTGGGTCATATGGAGGACCGTCAGCCCGGCGAGGTCGTTCTGGTGTTGCGGCATCGCGCGCCGTTCTCCCTCTCGGCCATCCGGAGAAGCCGAAGTCCGGTCAAGTTGCGCTGTCGCGTGATCGGGCGGCGATCAGCGGCTCCGTGCTGTCAACGAATCACATGCCTGTCAGGTAATCCAGACGAATCACGAATGCACGCTGGCAGACACGGCGGGGTGATTCACGTAAGGCGCGCGGGGCCTTGACCTGGTCAGACTTCTTATGACCATCGCAAGAGTGATGGCGACGGAACGTCAACGTTTATATGCGCCGTACTCATATCGAGTGGAGGTACGCTGCCCGCCCCGCGCCGGCCGGCCACGCCCCGCTGACCCTCGGCATTCGGGTGAACGATCATTACCAACCGGACCCGACGGTGTTGGTCAGTCTGCCTCTGGTACCGGGGGCAGTCTCTCGTCAGAAGGACCATCAACCGTGATCAAGAAGATCTTCGCCGTGGCTGCCGTCGCCGCGTCCCTCGCGGGCGTCTCCGCGGTCATCGCCCCGCAGGCGATGGCCATCGGCAGCGACTCGGGGACCACCACGGCCAACGGCAACGGCTCCGAGCAGGCCTACGGCAACACGTACACCAGCGGCTATATGAGCCCCTCCTTCGCGCTGGTCCAGGGCTCGCTCAACAAGCCCTGCGTCGCCCTGCCGGCCAAGGCCAACCTCGGCACGCTGGCCGGTGCCACCCCGATCAACCTCCAGGACGTCAACGTGCTGTCCTCGCCGCAGAACCAGCAGTGCGTGGAGAACTCCACCCAGTCCAAGGGCGACGAGGCCCTCTCGCACCTCCTGGACGACATCCCGGTCCTGTCCGCGAACGGCTCCGCGAACCACTGAGGGGCCTGCTCGGCCCCTTGCGGGGGTGGCACACGCGGCCCTGGTCACCGTCTTCGGGCGGGCGACCGGGGCCGCGCCGGTTTTCCGGTCGACGGTTCATTTTTTTCTGGTTCACCGGTTCTGCCGGTTCTGCCGGTTCCGGCGATTCTGCTGGTTCTGTGGCTTCGCCGGTCACCGTGGGCCGAATTCCGAGCGGACCCGCCTGTTTCCGTGCCCACGATCCACCTGCGTCGAAACACCATTCCGGGGTCCATTCGGGTGGATAGTGCGGAACCCGCCCCGCTCGGGAGTTGCTTCCGGTGATCGGCGGTCGTTAGCCCTCCGTAGCGGTGTTCGGGCCATGGGAATACGTGACCGGCCGCCACGAGGGTCGTGGTGGTGTCAGACACCGTTCAAGGAAAAAGGAGCCACTCGTGAAGTTCTCGAAGGTCGCTGCCGTCACCGCCGGCACGCTGCTCGCGATGGGCGTCGCCGCTCCCGCGTTCGCCGACTCCGACGCGGCCGGTGTCGCCGCCCACTCCCCGGGCGTGCTGTCCGGAAACGTCCTCCAGGCGCCGGTCGAGATGCCGCTCAACCTGTGCGGCAACACCGTCGATGCCCTCGGATCCATGCTCAACCCGGCGCTCGGCAACACCTGCGTCAACGCGAGCGCCTGACCTCACCCTGTCGGGCCGCGAGGTCGTGAGGGCCGCGAGGCACTGAACAGGGACCGCCTCGGAGTGCTCAGCGCGCCCGGGGCGGTGCGCCGGACCGTGGTGCCGTCACGGCACCGCGGGTCCGGCGCGACCGACTGTGACAGATGCGGAGAAGAAGACTCGATGCGACAGATCCTGAACTGGAGCCTGTTCACCGTCGCTGCCGCCGGCAGCGTGCTCGCCATCAGCGGGGGGTACGCGAGCGCGGACAGCGCAGCGGAGGGCGTGGCGGCCGGTTCGCCCGGCCTGCTCTCGGGAAACAGCGTCCAGACCCCCGTCGACGCGCCGGTGAACGTGTGCGGCAACACCGTTGACGCGACCGCCGTGGCCAACCCGGCCTTCGGCAACCAGTGCGCCAACACCTCGCAGCGCCCGGCCGGTGCTCACTCGACGCTCGGCGCGGGCGCGGTGGGCAGCGGCGTCACCAAGGGCTCTCCCGGTGTGCTGTCCGGGAACTCGGTGGATATCCCGGTGAGCGCGCCGGTCAACGCGTGCGGAAACACGGCGGACGCGGCGTCCCTGCTGAGTCCGGCGCTGGGGAATTCCTGCGTCAACGACGAGCAGTCGTCCTCGATCCACCAGCCAGGACAGGTGCCGCCGCCGGCCGTCACCCCGCCGCACACCCAGCCTCCGCAGACCGGCACACCGCCGGCCGGTGAGACGCCGCCGGTGCCGCAGGTGCATACGCCCGGCTGGCCCGCCCCGGCGCCGCCGGCCCAGCCCGGCCTGGCCGAGACCGGTTTCGACAGCCGGGCGATCGGCGCGGCCGGCGCCACCAGCGCGGCGCTGCTGCTCGGCGGCGCGATGCTCTACCGGCGCGGAGCGCGTCCGGCGCACGCCGGGCACCGCCGCTGACCGACAGCGGTTTCCGTTGTTCTCCATGGTCATTGACCATTTCGAAGGACCGCCGAGGGATTTCGGCGTCAGCTACTGAAAGGGTGGCCAGTGAAGTACTCAAAGGTTGCAGCGGTCGTGGCCGGTTCCGTGATGGCGGTCGGCCTGGGCGCCCCCGCCTTTGCCGCCGACTCCCCGGTCGCTTCGCCGGCCGCCTCGCCGGCCGTGACTCCGACGGTCGCCCCGGCCGTCTTGCCGGCCGCCGTCCCGGGCATGGCCTCCCTCAGCGCGCCCGCCGCCTCCCTCGTCGCCACCCCGGCGATGCCCTCCGTGCCCTCGATGCCTGCGACACCCGCGATGGCCACGACGCCCGCGACACCCTCGCCGGCCGCGACACCGGTGATGGCGACGAGCATCAACGGCGGTGTGGAACAGGCGCTCGCCCAGCAGCCGGTCCAGAAGACGGTGGACGGCACACAGCTCGGGGACACACTGACGGGCGCCACCGGCACCGCGCAGAGCCTCCGGCAGCAGACCCTGGCCGCCACCGTGCTCGGTCGGACGGGTGACGCGGTCAAGAGCGGCGGCCTCTCGACGGTCACCGGTGCCATGCCCGGCGCCTCGCTCCTCGGCGGGCTTCCGTTCGGCGGCTTCGGCGGCGCCTGAGCCGCCGGCGCGGTCCGGTCGGCCGGTCCGGCCTGTGGGCCGGACCGCGCTCACTTCGCCGCCGAATGAACGCGTACCAGAACCGTGCATCCATGCACCAAAAAGGACAACCATGATCAAGAAGATGCTCGCCGGCGCCGCGCTCGCCGCCTCCGTTGTCGCGATCGGCGCCACCGCCGCCCCGCAGGCCATGGCCATCGGCAATGACTCGGGGACCACCACCGTGAACGGCAACGGCGCCTTGCAGACCTACGGCAACACCCACACCGGTGGCTCGCTGAGCCCGCAGATCGGCCTCGTCCAGGGCACCCTGAACAAGCCCTGCCTCGCGGTGCCGGTGAAGGCCAACGCCAGCACGCTGGCCGGTGCAGCCACCCCGCTCAACGTGCAGGACCTCAACCCGCTGTCCTCGCCGCAGAACCAGCAGTGCGCGGAGAACTCCACCCAGTCCAAGGGCGACGAGCCCCTCTCGCACGTCCTCACCGACCTCCCCCTCCTCTCCGGCAACGGCTCCTTCAGCGGCTGACCCCGCCACCTACCCCCACCCCCCGCGGGCCGCCCCCCTTCCCCTCCCGGCGGCCCGCTTCGCCATGCCCTGGGGCACCCCACAGCCCCGTGTCCATCGTTCGGTGGACAGAGGAGGGTCCTGGCGGTCGATCCGATGGGGGGAGAGGTGAGGGGAGAGTGGGGGCATGACGGGATATGCGGTGCGGGCGCGGGGGGTTCGGAAGAGGTATGGCGAGGTCAGAGCGGTGGACGGGGTGGATCTCGATATCCGGCGGGGGGAGGTGTTCGGGATCCTCGGGCCCAATGGGGCCGGGAAGAGTACGACCGTGGAGATCCTCCAAGGGCACCGCGGGCGCGACGGCGGTGAGGTGACGGTGCTGGGTGAGGACCCGGAAACCGCCGGGCGCGACTGGCAGGCCCGGGTGGGGATCGTCTGGCAGGACGAGTCCGCGCCCGCGGAGTTGACGGTCGCCGAGACCGTACGGCACTTCGCGCGCTACTACCCGCGGTCCCGGGACCCGGACGAGGTGATCGCGCTGGTCGGGCTCGAAGCGAAGGCGCGCAGCCGGACGAAGATGCTGTCGGGCGGCCAACGACGGCGCCTCGACGTCGCGTTGGGGGTGATCGGCCGGCCCGAGCTGCTGCTGCTCGACGAACCGACGACCGGCTTCGACCCGGTGGCGCGGCGGCAGTTCTGGGGGCTGATCCGTGAACTCGCCGCCGAGGGGACGACGATCGTCCTCACCACCCACTATCTGGAAGAGGCCGAAGCCCTCACCGACCGCCTCGCGGTGATCGCCGCCGGCCGGGTCCGCGCCCTCGGCGAGGCCGCGACGCTGGCCGGCCGGGCCGCCGCGCGGGCCACCGTGCACTGGACCGAACCGGACGGCTCCGTACGGGCCGAGGAGACCGACACGCCCACCCGGGCGGTAGCCGAACTGGGCCGCCGATTCGACGGGGAGATACCGGGGTTGCGGGTCACCCGCCCCACCCTCGAAGACGTCTACCTGCGGCTCATCGAAGCGGAGAACGCGTCATGACCGCCACCGGGTCCGGCCACTCGCCCGCCGCCGACGCCGCGGACCTCACCGGCTCCGCCGCCGCGCCCCGCCCGCGGACCGGCGCCGCCCCGCCCCGGCTGCCCGGGGTCTGGCAACTCGGCCTGCTGCGCGGCGGCCTGGAGCTCCGCCTCTTCTTCCGGCAGCGCGAGCAAGTCGTCTTCACCTTCGCCTTCCCGGTGGTGTTCCTCTTCCTCTTCGCGTCGATCTTCGGCGACGACATGGCGAACTCCGGCGCCACCGCCTCCCAGTACTACGTGGCGTCGATGATCGCCGCCGGAATCATGTCCACCAGCTTCCAGTCGCTCGGCATCTCGATCGCCATCGAACGCGACGAGAAGGCGCTGCGGCGGCTGCGCGGCACCCCGATGCCGCCGGCCGCGTACTTCCTCGGCAAGATCTGGCTGGTCCTGGTGACCGGCGTGCTGGAGACCGCGGTGCTGCTGCTCTTCGGCACCACCGTCTACGGTGTCGACCTGCCGTCGGACCTCGCGGGCTGGCTGACCTTCGGCTGGATCTTCGTCCTCGGCCTCACCGGCTGCGCGCTGCTCGGCATCGCGATCAGCAGCGTGCCCAAGTCGGGGCGCAGTGCCACCTCGGTGGTCGTCCTGCCCTTCCTGGTGCTCCAGTTCATCTCCGGCGTCTACATCCTCGTCGACACCGTGCCCAACTGGATGCTGACCGTAGGATCGTTCTTCCCGCTGAAGTGGCTGTGCCAGGGGCTGCGCGGGGTGTTCCTGCCGCAGGCCGCCGCCGCCCTGGAACCGGCGGGGAGTTGGGAGTACGGCAGGATCGCCCTGGTGCTGGGCGCCTGGTGCGTCGGAGGATTGGTGCTGTGTCTGCTGACCTTCCGCTGGAAGAGCCGGAGCGACGGCTGAGGGCGCCCGCCGGGCCGGTCGCCGACACCCATGTCTGGGAGCGCCGTTTCCTGCCCTGGGACTGCTACTTCGCGGTGGTGTGGGTGGCGACCGTGCTCTTCGCGCTCGCCGCGGAGAGTCCGGGACCGCACATCCGGCTGATCGCCGCCGGGCTCTTCGGGCTGCTGGTCCCGTGGTACGCCGTGGCCGGGCGCCGGCTGCTGACCGCCGCGGATCCGGGCGGCGGGCGGCGGCAGGTCGGCTACATCACCGGCCTGGTCGTGCTGTTCCTGCCGCCGGCGATCCTGGTCGGCGAGACCCGGCTGGCGACCTTCGCCCTCGTACCGCAGTGCTTCATGCTGCTGCGGATCCGGGACGCGCTGGCGGCGGTGGCCGTCATCAACGTCACGCCGGTGCTCGGCTGGGCGCTGGTGTGGCGTCCGGACGCGCACGTCGTCTACTACAACTCGGTGTTCGCCGCGGTCACGTTGGCGTTCTCCGCGGTGCTCGGGAGCTGGATCATCCGGATCATCGAGCAGAGCGCCGAACGTGCGGAGCTGCTCGCGGAGTTGCGGGCGAGCCGGGAGCAGATCGGCCGGCTCTCGGCGGAACGCGGCGCGCTGGCCGAGCGGGAACGGCTCTCCCGGGAGATCCACGACACCCTTGCCCAGGGCTTCACCAGTCTGCTGATGCTGGTCCAGGCGGTGGACTCCGAGCTGGACCGTGATCCGGACCAGGCTCACCGCCATCTGGAGCTGATGGCCCGCACCGCCCGGGAGAACCTCGCCGAGGCCCGCGCCCTGGTGGCCGGCGGCGCGCCCGCCGGGCTCGACGGCAGCTCGCTGGCCGACGCGGTCCGCAGACTCGCCGCCCGGCACGCCGAGCAGACCGGGGCGCCGGCGGTCGTGGAGGTCACCGGCACCGTACGGGGGCTGCCGGCCGCGGTCGAGGTGGTGGCGCTGCGCACCTGCCAGGAGGCGCTGGCCAACGTCCGCCGGCACGCGGGCTCCGGCGCCGCGGCGACGTTGCGGCTGCACTACGCCCCGGACGCGCTGGCGCTCTCCGTCCAGGACGACGGCCGCGGCTTCTCCCTTGCCGCCCCGGTAGGACTTGGCGGCGCCCCGGCCGCGTCGCCGTCCTCCGGCTACGGCCTGCCGGGACTGCGGGCGCGGGCGGCGGAGCTCGGCGGCACGGCGGACGTGGCCGGCGCGCCGGGACGGGGCACGACCGTGAGCGTGACGCTGCCGCTGGAGCGGGTCGCCATGGCGGAGGGGGCCGACGTGGCCGACGCGTCCGACGTGTCCGACGTGTCTGATGACGCTGCACTCGCCCGCCGCGCCGATACCGCCGCCCCGCTCGGCAACCGACGGAGGCCCCGGTGAACCGTCCCGCGGCAGCGATCCGGGTGCTGCTCGCCGACGACCACCCCGTGGTACGGCAGGGGCTGGCCGCCATGCTGGGGGCGGAGGCGGACCTGGAGGTGGTGGGCGAGGCGTCGAGCGGCCCGCAGGCGGAGGCGCTGAGCGCGGCGCTGGCGCCGGACATCGTGCTGATGGACCTGCGGATGCCGGACGGCGGCGGGGTCGAGTCGATCGAGCGGATGACGGCCGCCGGGCTGCCCTGCCGGGTCATCGTGCTGACCACGTACGAGACCGACGGCGACATCCTGCGGGCGGTCGAGGCGGGGGCGGCCGGCTATCTGCTCAAGGACGTCGCCCGGGCCGAGCTGGCCGACGCCATCAGGGCCGCGGCCCGGGGCGAGACCGTACTGGCGCCCTCCGTCGCGGCCCGGCTGGTGGACCGGCTGCGCACCCGGCCCGAACGCCCGCGGCTCTCCGACCGGGAGACGGCGGTGCTGCGGCTGGTCGCCGAGGGCTGCACGAACGCGGAGGTCGGCCGCAGGCTCTTCATCGGCGAGTCCACGGTGAAGACCCATCTGCTGCGGGCCTTCACCAAACTGGGCGTGGCCGACCGCACGGCCGCGGTGACCAGCGCGATGCGTCACGGTCTGCTCTAGGCGGGGGAACTGCGCGCCCGCGGATCGTCACCGGCCGGGTGGGGCGGTTGCTGTCGTTGCCGGTCCACCGCCCGGTGGCGGGTTGCTCGCGCCGTTCCCCGCGCCCCTTCGGGGGCGCCCACCTGGGGGCGCCCCGCCAGGGGCGCGAGGAACTGCGCGCTCAGCCACGGCGCACGCGCGGGTCGTCACCGGCAGGGTGGGGCTGTTCCGGTCGTACCCGGTCCACCGCCCGGTGGCGGGTTGCGCCGGGGCGGGTGACTTCCCTCACCCATAGGGGAGCGGATCCGGGGAATCCGGGCCCAGAACCGTAATCCTTTGGCCGTGGACAACCGCTACCTGCGCAATCCGGGCTGAGCGGCGGCTGCCCCTCGCGCGCCGCGCGCAGTAATGTTGCCCTGGGCAAGCAAAAAATCTGGAGGAAGACCACCGATGAGCGCCGAAGCAGATGCCGTCTCGACCCGCACCGGACCACCACCCGCGACGGCCTATTCGCACCGCCAGATCATGGTCATCCTGTCCGGGCTGCTGCTCGGCATGTTCCTGGCCGCGCTCGACCAGACGGTCGTCTCCACCGCCATCTACAAGATCGGCGAGAGCCTCAACGGTCTGACCGCCCAGGCGTGGGTGACCACCTCGTTCCTGATCACCTCGACGATCGCCACCCCGCTCTACGGCAAGCTCTCCGACCAGTACGGACGCAAGCCGTTCTTCCTCTTCGCGATCGCCGTGTTCATCGCCGGTTCCGCGCTGTGCATGCTGTCCACCTCGATGTACATGCTGGCCGCGTTCCGCGCGTTCCAGGGCATCGGCGCCGGTGGTCTCTTCTCGCTCGCCTTCGCCATCGTCGGCGACATCATCCCGCCACGTGAACGGGCAAAGTATCAGGGCTACTTCATGGCGGTCTTCGCCACGTCCAGCGTGCTCGGGCCGGTCGTCGGCGGCGCGCTGGCCGGCCAGAACCAGCTCCTGGGCATCGACGGCTGGCGCTGGATCTTCCTGATCAACGTACCGATCGGCATCGTGGCCCTGATGGTGGTCGGCAGGGTGCTGCACGTCAAGCACGACCCGCGCCCGCACCGCGTGGACTACCCGGGCGCGGTGGCGCTGATCATAGCGCTGGTGCCGCTGCTCATCGTCGCCGAACAGGGCCGGGAGTGGGGTTGGGGCAGCGGTACGTCGTTCGCCTGCTACGTGGTCGGCGCGATCGGCATCGTCGGCTTCCTCCTTGCCGAGCGCAAGGCGGGCGACGAGGCGCTGCTGCCGATGCGGCTGTTCCACAACGGCGTCTTCGCGATCGGCTCCGCGCAGTCCGCGATCATCGGTATCGGCATGTTCGGCGGCATCACCCTGCTGCCGCTCTACCTCCAGCTCGTCAAGGGCAACTCGCCGACCAAGGCGGGTCTGCTGACCCTGCCGCTGGTGCTCGGCATCATGATCCTGTCGATGGTCTCCGGTCAGATCACCTCGCGGACCGGCCGCTACAAGATCTTCCCGATCATCGGCTCCGCGCTGCTGGTGCTCGGCATGCTGATGCTCTGGCGGCTGAAGGCGGACAGCGGGCTGGTCTACGCCGACCTGTCGATGTTCGTCGTCGGCGCCGGTCTGGGCCTGAACATGCAGACGATCGTGCTCGCCATGCAGAACGCCGTGCCGCCGCGGGACATCGGCGTGGCCACCTCGTCGACCACGTTCTTCCGCCAGATGGGCGGCACGCTCGGCGTCGCGGTCTTCCTCTCCATCGTCTACTCGCTGGTCGGCAGCAAGATCGGGTCGGCGTTCGCCGACGCGAAGGGCAGCGCCGCGTTCCAGGCGGCCGCCAAGGCGCACCCGGATCAGCTCAAGACGCTCACCTCGGCGTCCTCCGGCGGCACCGGAACGCTCAACGACACCTCGTTCCTGAAGAACGTCGACCCGGTGCTCGGCCACCCGTTCAAGGTCGGCTTCACCGGTGCGATCGACGTGGCCTTCCTGGTCGGTGCGGCGGTGCTGGTGGTGGCGTTCGTGCTCTCCTTCCTGATCAAGGAGGTGCCGCTGCGCACCACCGGGGCGGCCTTCGCGGAGACGCCCGGGTCGGAGCCGGGGCCGAAGGCGTCGGAACCCGCCGCCGATCCGGCGTCGTGACCCGCCCGTCCTACGGTCGTGGGTTTCGGACGGATCGAGGCCGAGGGCGGCCGGGTGATCGTGGCCGGTGTGGACGGCTCGGACTCCTCCTGGCGGGCCACCGCGTACGCGGTCGGTCTGGCCAGGAGGCAGGACGCGCTGCTGGTCCTGGTCCACATACTGCCGGTCCACTCGTCGGCGGGGATCGGGGGCGTGGCGTGGATGCTCCAGCAGGACGATCTGGTCATCGCCGAGGAGCTGCGCGCGCGGATCGCGGAGGGGCTCGCCCGCACGGTTGAACTGCGCGGCCTGCGCTGGGAGTTCCACGTCCTGCGGGCGGCCGACGTGGCGGCCGGCCTGAGCCGGATGGCCGATGATTTACGCGCCGACTCGGTGGTCCTCGGCGCCTCCAGGGGCCTGCGCCACCGGCTCTTCGGCTCAGCGGGCGTGCGGTTGGTGAAGGGCGGGAAGTGGCCGGTGATAGTCGTCCCGTGAGCCCCCGCCCGCGGCTCCGCCCGGGCCACCGACCCGCGCCGCCCGCCGGCACCGATCGTCCAGGCCGAGCCGGGTGGCCGGGGCCCGCCGCGCACGGCCGGTCGGGCGACGACGGCTGCTGGTCCGGGGCACGTCTGTTGGTACGCGGTACGCGGTGAGGGCCGCCGCCCGGTCGGGCCGCCCGCTGGGTCGTCCCTCGGGGTGCGTCAGCCGGTTGGGTCGGGGGTCCCGGGTCGCTCCTCCGGCGGGAGCCGGGACGCCAGGAGTTGGGTCAGGTGGGTGCCGGGGAGGGGAGAGAGGTGGGTGAGTTGGGTGCGGCAGGAGAAGCCGTCGGCCAGGACGACCGCTCCGGCGGCTGCCTGCCGGACGGCGGGCAGCAGGGCGGTCTCGGCGACGGCGACCGAAACTTCGTAATGGCCCTTCTCCACACCGAAGTTGCCGGCCAGGCCGCAGCAGCCGCCGACCGGGCGGACCTCGGCGCCGGCCGCGCGCAGCAGGGCCGCGTCCGCGTCCCAGCCGAGCACCGCGTGCTGGTGGCAGTGGGGCTGGGCGACGCCGTGGACGCCGCCGAGGTCGGGCGGGGTCCAGCCGGGGGTGGCGGTGAGGAGTTCGGCCAGGGTGCGGGTGGCGGTGGCGGCGCGGACCGCCCGGGGATCGTCCGGGAGCAGCTCGGTGAGGTCGCCCCGCAGGACCGCCGTGCAGGAGGGTTCCAGGCCGACGATCGGCCAGCCGGCTTCGAGGGCCGGCGCCAGCGCGTCCAGGGTTTCGGTCAACCGTGCCTTGGCCGCGTCGAGTTGGCCGGTGGAGAGCCAGGTCAGACCGCAGCAGACCGGGCGGCCGGTGAGCCGTACGTCGTACCCGGCGTGCTCGAGCACCCGGACCGCGGCCTGGCCGACCTCGGGTGAGAAGTGCTCGGTGAAGGTGTCCACCCACAGCAGCACCGGCGGCCGCCCGGCCGCGGCGGACCCCACCGACCCCGTTGCCCCTGCGGCGGCCGCGCCGGCCGCTGCCCTGGCGCTGAACCACTGGCGGAACGTACGCGTGGCGAAGCGCGGCAGCGGGCGCCGTGGGTCGATGCCGCCGCCGCGCTTGGCGAGCGCCGCGACCGGACCGATCGCCAGCAGCGCGTTGACCAGTCGCGGGGCGCGCGCCGAGAGCCGGGCCCAGCGGGGCAGCCAGCCGAGGGCGTAATGGGCGGCCGGCCGCGGCCGGTGCCGGTAACGCCGGTACAGCGCCTCCGCCTTGTACGTGGCCATGTCCACCCCGGCCGGGCAGTCGCTCGCGCAGCCCTTGCAGGACAGGCACAGGTCCAGCGACTCGGCGATCTCCGGTGCCCGCCAACCACCCTTGACCAGGCTCCCGTTGGCCAACTCCTGGAGCACCCGGGCGCGACCGCGGGTGGAGTCCTTCTCGTCCCTCGTGGCCAGATAGGACGGGCACATCACGCCGCCGGAGCCGGTGCCGTCCGCCCGGCACTTGCCGACGCCGACACAGCGGTGCACGGCGGTGGCGAAGTCGCCGCGGTCCTCCGGGTACGCGAAGGACAGCGCTCCGAGCCGAGCGGTGGCGGCGGGCAGCCGCAGATCGGCGTCGACCGGGCGGGGCCGCACGATGACGCCGGGGTTGAGCACGTCGGCCGGGTCGAAGAGGTGCTTGACGGCGGCCAGTGTCTCCAGCGCCGGCGCCGAGTACATGTGGTGCAGCAGCGCGCCGCGGGCCCGCCCGTCACCGTGCTCGCCGGACATCGACCCGCCGTGCCGCCCGGCCAGCGCCGCCGCGGCCGCCAGGAACTCCCCGAAGACCGGGGGCCGCGCGGCCAGCGGGAAGTCGATCCGCACATGCAGGCAACCATCCCCGAAGTGGCCGTACATCAGCCCGTCGAGACCGAACTCACCCATCAGGGAGGTGAGTTCACGCAGGTACGGGCCCAGCCGCTCGGGCGGCACCGCGGAGTCCTCCCAGCCGGGCCAGGCCGGTTCGCCCGCCGGGGTCCGGCCGCCGAGGCCCGCGCCGTCCTCCCTGATCCGCCACAGCGCCGTGGCCTCGGCGCCGGTGACGACCGTGAAGTCCAGACTGTTTCCGTCGGCGGCCAGCCGCCGGGCCGCGGCGACCGCCTCGGCCTCGGTGGCACCGGCGGTCTCGGCGAAGATCCAGCCGTCACCGCGCGGCAGTCCGCCCGGTACCGCCGCCTGGCCGCGCCGCCGGCGCACCACGTCCACCAGCCGGGAACTCATGCCTTCGAGGGCGACCGGGTGGTGCGGGAGCAGACCCGGTACGGCGTCGGCCGCGTCGGCGATGCCGGGGTAGCCGAGTACGGCCATCGCGGTGTGCGCGGGCGCTTCGACCAGCCGGACGGTGGCCTGGAGCAGGAGGGCGAGGGTGCCTTCGGTGCCGACGAGGAACTTGGCGAGGTCGGCGCCGCGCTCCGGAAGCAGGTGCTCCATCGAGTAGCCGGAGACCTGGCGGGTGAAGCGGCCGAACTCGGTGCGGATCAGGGCGAGTCGGCTGGTGACGAGGGTGTCGAGGCCGGCCATCAACTCGGCCGCGGGTCGCGGGGCCGTCGCTCCGGCGGCGCCCAGCCCTTCCCGGTCCAGCCGCCGGGCGGTGAGGCGCACACCGGCGCCGGTGACCACGTCCAGCTCGACCGTGTTGTCGGCGGTACGCCCGTAGGCCAACGCCCGCGCCCCGCAGGCGTTGTTGCCCAGCGCACCGCCGATGGTGGCCCGGGCGTGGGTGGAGGGGTCGGGGCCGAAGCGCAGGCCGTACGGGGCCGCGGCGGCGCTGATCGCGTCCAGTACGGCGCCGGGTTCCGCGACGGCGGTCCGCGCGCCGGGGTCGACGGCCAGCACCCGGTTCATGTGCCGGGAGAAGTCGAGGACGACGCCCTCGCCCACCGCGTTCCCGGCGATCGAGGTGCCCGCGCCGCGGGCGGTGAGCGGGACTCCCCGGTCGCGGCAGACATCGAGGGCGGCCAGTACGTCGGCCGCTTCCCGGGGGAAGACGACGGCTTGCGGGATGACCCGGTAGTTGGACGCGTCCGCGCCGTACTCGGCGCGCCGCCTGGAGCCGGCGTCCACCTCTGCGAGGCCGGCTCGCCGCAGGGCGCTGACCAGGTCTTCGTCCCTTTTCGCAGGCGGCACGGGACCCTCCGGGGGCTTGCCCGAGCGCGTCGGGGTATGGCAGCGGGTACGGTGATTGATCCTAATACGGGGGTTCTTGCGGTTGTGGTTCGTCTGCCGGTCGGTGCGGGCTGGTCGCTTGCGCCCCTGGGGTGGTGGCGGGTTGCGCCGGGTCGTTGTCTGCGGGTGCGTTGTGGCTGGCCGCGCAGTTCCTCCCCCATAGCTTCGCCTGGGGGGACCCCCAGCGCCCCTGATGGTTCCCGCCGGGCGCCTGGGCACCCCTCGACGGGCGTCGCCCTCACCTCTGCGGGAGGCGCCGTGCCTCGCAGGGGCGCGGGGAACGCCCAGCCGCAGCGCGACCCGCGGGTCGCCACCGGCCCAAAGGGGCTGTCGCTGCCGTGTCCGGACCACCGGCCGGTGGCCGGTTGCCCGCGCCGTTCCTCCCCCATCGCTTCGCCTGGGGGGACCCCCAGCGCCCCTGATGGTTCCCGCCGGGCGCCTGGGCGCCCCTCGACGGACGTCACCTCACCCCTGCGGGAGGTCCCGCGCCACGCAGGGGCGCGGGGAACTGCGCGGTCAGGCCCCACCGGGCCGAGGTCCGAACACGACCGCGAGGGTCGCCGCCCGGCGGATCCGGTGGCGCACGGCGCGCGGGCGTAATCTGCCGGGAGAAAGAAAAAGATCACCGCGAGGGAGAACCCGCCGTGTCCGTCCGGATCGCCGTATTGGACGACTATCAGCACGCCGCATCGACCATGGCGGACTGGTCCGGGCCGCTGCCCGGCACGGACGTCACCTTTTTCGACCGCGCCATCACCGACCAGGCCGAACTGATCGCCACCCTCACCCCCTTCCAGGTGATCGTGGCCATGCGCGAACGCACCGCCTTCCCCCGCTCGGTGCTGGAGAAGCTGCCCGAGTTGAAGCTGCTGGTCACCACCGCGGGGAGCAACGCCGCCATCGACCTGGTCGCGGGCGGCGAACTCGGCGTCACGGTGACCGGCACCCGGGCGCACCCGCCGGGTACCGCCGAGCTCACCTGGGCGCTCATCCTGAACCTCTTCCGCGATGTGGCGGGCGACGACGCGCGGATCCGGGCCGGACAGTGGCAGACCACCGTCGCCGGGGACCTCGACGGCGAGATCCTCGGCGTCGTCGGCCTCGGGCGGCTCGGCGCACGGGTCGCCAGGATCGGCGCCGCCTTCGGTATGGACGTCGTCGCCTGGAGCCCCAACCTCACCGCCGAACGCGCCGCCGAGCACGGCGCCCGCCTGGTCACCAAAGCCGACCTCTTCGCCACCGCCAAGGTCGTCACCGTCCATATGATGCTCAGCGACCGTTCCCGCGGCCTCATCGGCGCCGCCGAACTCGGCGCCATGCGCGAGGACGCCTACCTCGTCAACACCTCCCGCTCGCCGATCATCGACGCCGAAGCCCTCCGCACCGCCCTCACCACCGCGACAGGCCCCGCCAAGGTCGCCCTCGACGTCTTCGACACCGAGCCGCTGCCCGCCGACCACTGGCTCCGCAGCTCCCCCCGCACCCTCCTCACCCCCCACATGGGCTACGTCACCGAGAAGACGTACCGGATCTTCTACGGCGACGCGGTCGAGGACATCGCGGCCTTTCTCGCCGACCCCACCACGCCGCTGCGTCCCCTCGTCCCCTGAACCCCGGCCCGCCCCGCCAGGGAACGGCGGCGCCGGCGGTCGGACGTGTTGCCGACCGGCGGCGGGGACGGGGCGCGTAGCGTGCGTACGGGCGGACCCGGACGTAGCGGAGAGGCGAGGACACCGGATGGTGACGCACGTGTGGAAGGAACTGGACGCCGAGGTGGCCGGCCGGCTCGGCGCCGTCTCGGAAGGCGAGCGGGCGGTGTTCGCCACCGGGGTGGCGCAGCGGCTGATCCAGGCACACGAGGCACAGCCGACCGCCGACCAGCGGGTTTTCACCCTGAGCCTGCGGCCGCTGCTGGAGGCGGTCTGGTCGGCCGCGCTCGGTGACGCGACCGCCTTCGGCACCATCAAGCAGGGCCTGGGCGCCTTCTACGTCAGCGACTACTGCCACAACGACGGCCGGCACGGCCCGGACGACGCCGACGAGCCCGCCGCGGCGGCCGTACTCCACGCCGCGCACGCATACATGCACGGCTGCGCCGACTTCGCCGTCTTCGCCAGCGGCCGGGCCGTCGAGGTGGTGGACGAACTCGCCCAGGAGGCGGACGACTTCGCCGCCGACCCGGACGAACTCCGCGCCGAGGAACTCCGCCGCCAACTCCGCGACCTCGATCTCATCACCCCCCACGCCACCGCCCTCCGCCGCGCCCGCTTCGGCCTCCCCCCGGCGACCAGCACACAACTGCGCACGGCGCTGCGGCCCCCGCTCTCCCTCCCGGACGACCTCAACTAGCGCCGAGGGCACGGCGGACGGATCCGACCCATGAAGTGGAGTTACGGCCATGGCGGCTGATCCCATCGGCGCATTCCTGGACCGGGTCAGGGCGTTGCCGGCCCCGGCGGACGCGGAGGCGCTCTACCTGGATGATCCGGCGGACCCGGCGGGGAGGTTGCGCGGCCGGAATCTGACCCGGTATCTGGAGCTGATGCGGGAGATCGGCCCGAAGGTGATGCTGGTCGCCGAGGCGCCCGGCTACCGGGGAGCGACGATCACGGGCGTGCCGTTCATGGGCGTACGGCAGGTCGGCGCGCGGCCCGGGCTGATCACCGGGCGACCCGAGGGCGACGGGTTCCTGGTGCCGGAGAACCCGGTGGTCGACTGGGAGGCGTCGGCGTCCGCGGTGTGGGGCGCGCTCGCGGTGTGGAAGGGGCGGCTGCCGCTGCTCTGGGGGATCTACCCGCACCATCCGTTCCTGGCCGGAGACGTCCACACCAATCGCACGCCGCGGGCCTCCGAGGTGGCCGCGGGCGCGCCGATCGCGCTGGCGCTCGCCGAGACGTTCGGCATCACCACCTTTGTCGCGGTCGGCCGCAAGTCGCAGGGCGCGCTCGCCGCGGGCGGCATCACCGCGACGGCGGTGCGCCACCCGGCGCAGGGCGGCGCGCGGATCTTCGCCGAGCAGGTCGCGGCGCTCAACGCGCGGCAGGAGCGGGAGTAAGAGCACGATGAGCCCGCGGACCACAGCCGAGTGCCCCGGTCCGCCGGGGGTGCGGCGGACCGGGGCACTCAGGGTCGACCAGCGGCCGATCGGGCGCCGATCAGGGTGTCGATCAGATGCCGATCAGGTGCCGAAGACCTGGAACTCCCAGAGCGAGTAGCCGTACTGGGTGGAGCGGGCCGTGCCGTACAGCCGTACGTAGCGGCCGGAGCCGGTCACCGGGATCGTCTGGACGCCGCCGGTGGCGTTGGTGGTGGAGTAGACGGATGTCCAGGTGGTGCCGTTCGCCGAGGTCTGGATCTGGAAGGCGGTGCCGTAAGCGGCCTCCCAGTTCAGCACCACCTGGCTGATGGTGTGGGTGGCGCCGAGGTCGACCTGGAGCCACTGCGGGTCGGTGAAGGCGCTCGACCAGCGGGTGCCGGTGTTGCCGTCCACCGCGTTGGCCGCGGCGAAGCCGGCGTTCTCGCTCGACGAGGCGGTCGCGGTCTTGCCCTGCGACAGCAGCGTGGTGGTGCCGCCGCCGCCACCTCCGCCTCCGCCTCCGGACGACGGGGAGCCGTAGAGGGCGAGTTCGTAGAGCGAGTCACCGTACTGGGAGGCTCTGCCGGTCGCGTAGACCCGGACATAGCGGCCGGTGGCGTTCAGCGCGGTGTCCTGGATGTCCGCCGGGCTGTTGCTGTTGGCGTAGACGGTGGTCCAGTTGGTGCCGTCGGTGGATGTCTGTAGCTGGTAGGCCGATGCTGAGGCCGCCTCCCAGGTGACGGTCGCGTGGTTGATGTTGTAGTTCTGGCCGAGGTCGACCTGGACCCACTGCGGGTCGGAGAAGGCGCTCGACCAGCGGGTGGTGATGTCCCCGTCGGTCGCGTTGGAGGCCGGGAAGGTGGCGCTCTCCACCGAGGAGGCGGTGGTGGGCTTGCCCTTGGCGATGTTGGTGCCCGAGATGGCGGCCGGCGCCTTGTTGTAGACGGCCACGTAGTCGATGTTCATCTGGCCGCCGGAAACGGTGGCGGCGTTGGGGCCGCCGCCGAACGCGGCGGGGAAGCCGCCGCCGATCGCCAGGTCGAAGATGATGTAGTAGCTGTGGTCGACCGCGTTGGCCCAGGCGGTGGCGTCGACCTGGTTGGAGTTCAGGGTGAAGAAGTTGGCGCCGTCGAGGTACCAGCGGATCTGCTCGGGCGAGGTCGAGCGGTCGACCTCCACCGCGTAGGTGTGGTAGCCGGTCTGGCAGCCGGAGCACGCGCGCTCACCGCTGCCGACGCCGCTGGTCTCGTTGCACGGACCGCCGCTGCCGACACCGCAGTGCAGGGTGCCGAAGACGGAGCTGCGGCCGTTGATGTCCTCCAGGATGTCCACTTCGCCGGAGCCGGGCCACGGCACGCCGACCCGCAGCGGCGAGCCGAGCATCCAGAACGCGGGCCAGTAGCCTGCCCCGTTGGCGGTGGTCACGTTCGGCTGCTGGATGGACGCCTGGATCCGTACGACGCCGCCGGGCTGGGCGCCGAAGCCGTCGGCCTGCGTCTCGACGCGGCCCGAGGTCCAGTTGGCGGCCGGGTCGGTGCCGGTGTGCAGGGCCTTCAGCACGAGGTGGCCGCTGCCGTCCTGGTAGACGTTGGCCGTGCTGTTGGTCATGGTCTCGATCTCACCGGTGCCGAAGGTCCAGCCGGCGCCGGCGTCGTAACGCCATGTGTCGGTGTTCAGGCCGGTGTTGGCGGCGCCGTTGAAGTCGTCGCTCCAGGTGGTGGAGAAGCCGGAGGGCGCGGCGGGGACGGCGTTGGGCTGGACGGCGGCGGCCTGGGGTGCCGCGGCCTGGTGGGCGGTGGTCGCGCCGGACGTGCCCGATGAGACGGTTGACGAACGGGCGGCGGATGTGGACGCGGTGGCGGCGGGGGTGCCGGCGAGGGTGACCGCCGCGACGGCCGCGACGGCCATCAGCCCGACCGCGAGCCGTCGTCCGTCCGGCCTGCGGCGCGACAGGCGCAGCCGCGTGCCTCTGATCGACATGCGTACCTCTTCTTCTGTGTGGGGGGTGGGTGGGTCAGCGCGTCCCGCCGGAGGTGGGGGTGGTGAGAGCGCTCTCAGGAGAGTCCGCCTCCGGTCCGAGGGCTGTCAAGAGAACCGGCAACGTTTACGGTCGGCGCGGGGGCGCTCGCGCTTGCGTGGCGTGGTGGGCCGCACCCGGCGGGTGGGCTTGATGCGGCAGCGACAGCCCCTTTGGGGCGGTGGCGGTGCGCGGGGCGCGTTGTGGCTGGGCGCGCAGTTCCCCGCGCCCCTGGGTGGCGGGGGACCTCCCGCGAGGTGAGGGTGACGTCCGTCGAGGGGCGCCTTGGCGCTCGGCGGCGACCATCCGGGGCGCGGGGAACGGCGCGCTCAGCCACCCACCGGCCGGTGGGCCGGGTGCGGCAGCAACAGCCCCACCCGGCCGGTGCCGATGCGCGGGTCGCGCTGCGGCCGGGCGCGCAGTTCCTCGCGCCCCTGCGGGGCACGGCACCTCCCGCAGGGGTGAGGGTGACGACAAGCGAACAGCCCCGGCCCGTTGACTCAACCTGACCACGAAACCCGTGGCCTCGGCGGACGGCCTCCATGACTTCGGCCACCAGCGCCCGGCATCACCCTGAGCCAGTGACTGGCCGAAGCCCCTCCGGCCGGCCGCCACCCGCACCACCACGCCGCAGCAATGGAACGGCACGGTAGGGCCCGGGGCGGGTTCTCCTCATCCGGAAACGCTGGCCATCGGGCCCGATGATCTTGCCGTTCCGCCTTCGGACAGCGTCCGAAGAACGTGTGCCGTGCCGGTGGAGCTGTGTGCGGCCCAGTCGCTACGGGCAGCCGCCAGCAGTCCCGCGGCCTGACTCATGACCAGCTCGCCGAGCACCCGTAACCGCTCGCCGAACGCGACAGCCCCTGCGGGGTCCAGGTCCCTGATCCAGAAGTCGTCAACGATCTGCACATTCATCACCGGGACACGCGACGGAGAGTCCTCATTCCCGTCGAAGGGCTTGCAGCCGATCGTGACCACCAGCACCCCGGCCTCCTCTGCCTCCTCCTCCGCGTGCGATACCGGCATCACCAGGCCACCCACGTCAGCCCGGTGCGCGACATCGGCCAGTTCGAGGGGAAGCCGGTCGATCGGCACATCCGCTGTGCTCGGGTCCTCCCCGGCCCATCCGGGCAGATACCCCGTGGTCGTCGAGCCGCTGGTGGTGGTTATGGCCCAGGTCCGGCCGGGAGCCAGGACCGAAGAAGAGCTGCCGACCGTCATCGGACCACCTCACGACTGTCACCGTCGGCGCAGACAGCCCAGACAATCTTCCCGGGCCCTTCCCGGTCGCACACTCCCCAGCGTCCGCCGGTCAGCACGTCCACCAGGCCCAACCCCCGGCCGGACTCCTCTTCGGCCGCCGCATCCCGAACCTCCGGCCTGCCGCGACTGGAGTCGTGCACCTCGATGCGCACCCCGCACTCCAGCCGCTCGAAACGCGTCGAGATCAAAGACCCGTACGGCGGGTGCGCATGAGTGATCGCGTTGGTGACCAACTCGGACAACACCAGAGCGGCACTGTCCCTTAGGTGCGGCAGCCCCCAGACACCAAGGTGATGGGCGAGTAACCGACGCGCCCTGCCCACCGAACGAGGCGCAGGCGGCCACAACTTCTCAACACTGTAAGGACGTTCTGCGGCCAGAGCCGCCGACCTACCAGGGGTCATCGAACTACCCCCGCCCATTCGAACGAGTGGTGATTATGCTTCCGCACTGTCGGCGCTCCTCAACAGCGTTGGCCACGCCCCCGGCCGTGTCTGCGGTGCGGGGGTCCTTGCGTCTCACCACGCTCCCGGGGAAGGCAGGACAGGGCCACGGCAGAAGTGCCGCATCTCCGCTGCGTCTTGGCTGCACGGGGTACGCTGACGTGGGAAGACGGCTCCCGGATGGAGTACCGGTATGGCAGAGAAGCGGCAGCGCCTGGCAGATCGGCGGAAGGCGTGCGGCTACACCCAAGAAGGTTTTGCGGAGGCGCTGAGAGCGGACCGCACCACGGTGCAGCGCTGGGAGCGCGGAGAAGTCGACCCCCAACCGCATCAGCGCCCGAAAATCGCCAAGCTTCTACAGCTCACCTCAAAAGAGCTGGACGAATATCTCACGCCCGAGAAACTCGTGCCTACAGCTCTGAGCGATTGGACGGTCAGCGACTCCCCGGCCCATGACGATGAGATGGACGCATGGGAACTGGCACGCCGTGTACAGGCAAGCGATGTGGGACCCGAGACGCTCACTCGGTTGGAGCAAGCTTTCAATGAATTGGCGATCTCGTATCCGCAATCATCCCCTCAGGATTTATCGCAGCGCGTACGGCGACACTCGGCGTACGTAGCCCGCTTGCTGGACGCTAGAAAGACTCTCGCAGAGCACCGCCGCCTGCTGGTCATTGGGGGTTGGCTGTCTCTTCTGGGTGCCACCGTCCACATTGACTTGAAGCAGGACGATGCCGCAACCGCCCGTCTTCAAACCGCTGCCACGCTTGCCCGACACGCGGATCATCCGGAGATTGAGGCGTGGTGCTACGAAACTGAAGCGTGGCGTGTTCTGACAGCGGGTGACTACCTCCGCGCTATCGAACTGAGTCAAATAGCTCAGCGAATTGCCCCAGCTGGAAGCTCGGCGTTGATCCAGTCAACCGCACAAGAAGGGCGGGCTCACGCCCGACTCGGCCAAGCGCAGGATACGTACGCTGCCATTGATCGAGTACAGAAGATGTCGGCCAAGCGAGAACAGCCGGATCAGCCCGAGCATCATTACCAATACGACCCTGCCAAGTCGCTGTCTTACACGGCGACGACCTTGGCGTGGGTGGGTGATCCAGTTGCAGAAACATATGCACGGGAAGTCATCACCCGGTTGAGCCCGGCCGATGACGTGAGCAAATGGCCACGACGAGTAGCGTCAGCAAACATCGATTTGGCGCTGGTGCTGACGTCGGGGAACCGACTTGACGAAGCCTCCCATGTAGCCCAGAAAGCCATACTTTCTGGTCGTGTCGTCCCATCGAACCATTGGCGAGCGTTGGAAGTCGTCAACTCGATCGAGGCAAAACGGCTACCGGAAGCGACGGATCTACGGGAAGCCTACGAAAGTCTGAAGTCGCCTGGTGCCTGAGGTGCCAAGGGCATAAAACGAGGACCTGCCGAGAACCGGTCACCTCCCGCCGCCGTTCACCTGAGGCTCCGGCAGCTAACCAAAACCGAAGGGCCCTCCCCGCGCCCCTGGTGGGGCGGCCCGGAGGGGCGCGGGGAACGGTGCGGGCAATCGGCCATCGCGCCCCTGCGGGGGCTAGCTACTTCTTGAAGGCGTAGTCCATCAGCTTCTTGGCGTCCGCCGTGCGGTTCGCCTCGGAGGTGGAGGAGAGGACCGTGCCGATGACGGTCTTGCTGCCCCGGGTCGCGGCGAAGACCAGGCAGTAGCCGGCCGCGTTGCCCGAGCCGGTCTTGACGCCGATGGTGCCGGAGTAACTGCCCAGCAGCTTGTTGGTGTTGGTCCAGGACATGTAGCGGTAGCCACCGCTCTTGGTGGTGACCTTCTGCTTGGTCGAGACCGTCTTCACCACGCTTCTGAAGGTCGAGTACTTCATCACGTTGCTCGCCAGCTTGGTCAGGTCGCGCGGCGTCGAGTAGTTGGCCCCGTTCCCTATTCCGTCGAACGAGTCGAAGTGGGAGTTCTTCAGGCCGAGCGCCTTGGCCGCGTTGTTCATCGAGCCGATGAAGGACTTGACCCGCGCGGCCCGGGTGGAGCCCACGCCGAAGTGGTCGGCCAGGGCGTACGCGGCGTCGCAGCCGGACGGGAGCATCATCGCGTACAGCAACTGGCGGACGGTGAGCTTGTCGCCGACGATCAGATGGGCCGAGGACGCGCCCTTGGCGACGATGTAGTCGCTGTACGCCTTCTGCACGGTGATCTTGGTGTCCAGGTTGAGGTGCCGGTTGGCCAGCACCACCCGGGCGGTCATGATCTTCGTGGTCGAGCCGGTGGAACGGCGGGTGTCCGCCGCCTTGGTGAACAGGCTGGCCCCCGTGCCGTTGTTCATCACATAGCCGCCCTTGGCGACGATGGACGGCGCCTTGGGCGCGGCGGCCTGCGCGGGGGCGGCGAGCGCGCCCGCCGTCAGCACCGCACCCGTGGTGACCGCGACAGCGCAGGCGCGGCGGGCGGTTCTCATGTCCGTTCTCAAGTGAATGCTCCCAGTTGGTCGGAAAACTCGTGGCATCTCACGGCATCTCATGGCATCGCACCGGGGCCGTACGCGTGCGGCACCGCTCACTATGAGACCTGTAGCGGGGTGGACGGATGCGCATGGGGGTCGATTTTTTCCGACGGCTGCCCGATCCGGCAGCCGTGCGCCCCCATTTGCGCCCCCGGACGATCTTTCTGCGCCGTCCGCGATGCGATCGAGACCCTATCGAGGCAAACTCAGAGCGGACACCGGGCGGACCGGGGGGAGGGAGGTGGTTTCCGTGCACAGCAGTCCCCTGCTGACCGCGCGTGGGATCTCCAAGCGGTTCGGCGCGGTGCAGGCCCTGCGCGAGGTCGGCATCGACATCGAACCGGGCGAGGTCGTCGGTCTGGTCGGGAGCAACGGGGCGGGGAAGTCCACCCTGGTGAAGGCGATAGCCGGGGTGTACCCGCCGGACAGCGGGGTCATCGAGTGGAAGGGCGGGCCGGTCGACATCCGCCGGCCGTCCGACGCCCAGCGGTTGGGCATCGCCACCGTTCACCAGAACCTGTCGCTCTGCGACAACCTCGACACGGTCGACAACCTCTATCTCGGCCGCCCGCTGCGCCGGTTCGGCATGCTGGACGAGGTACGGATGGAGAAACGTTCCCGCGCGCTGCTCGACACCCTGGCGGTACGGATCCCCAGCCTGCGGGTCCCGGTCGCCTCGCTCTCCGGCGCCCAGCGCCAAGGCGTCGCCATCGCGCGGGCGTTGATCGGCGAGCCGGAGCTCATCGTGCTCGACGAACCCACCGCCGCGCTCGGCCCCCGGCAGGCCGCCGTGGTCCTGGAACTGATCCGGCGGCTGCGCGACCAGAACCTCGGCGTCCTGCTGGTCAGCCACGACATGGACGAGGTCCGCTCGGTCGCCGACCGGGTCGCGGTGCTGCGGGTCGGCCGCAACCGGGGCCTGTTCGAGACCAAGTACGCCACCCAGGAGCAGATGGACTCCGCCATCACCGGCAACCACGCCATCGCCGTCAACCTCCAGCAGAGCCTGCTGCCGCACGGGTTGCCGGAGCAGGACGGCCTCGACGTGGCCTATCGCTATCTGCCCGCGCAGGCCGGGGTGGGCGGCGACTGGTTCGACGTCATCCCGCTGCCGGGGGCCCGGGTCGCACTGGTGGTCGGCGACATCGTCGGGCACGGCATGCACGCCGCCGCCACCATGGGCCGGCTGCGCACCGCGGTGAACAACTTCACCATGCTGGACCTGCCGCCCGACGAACTCCTAGCGCACCTGGACGACTTGGTCGGCCGGATCGACAAGGACGAGGCGGACGCGGGCGGCGCCACCATCGCCGGGGCCACCTGTCTCTACGCGATCTATGACCCGGTCTCGCGCCGCTGCGAACTGGCCAGGGCCGGGCACCTGCCGCCTGGGCTCGTCCATCCCGACGGCACAGTGGAGTTCCTCGACATCCCGGCCGGGCCGCCGCTCGGTCTCGGCGGCCTGCCCTTCGAGTCGGTGGAGCGGGAGCTGCCCGAGGGCAGCCGGCTCGTCCTCTACACCGACGGGCTGGTGGAGGACCGCAGACGGGACATCGACGTGGGGCTGGAACTCCTGCGCACCGCGCTGGGCGGCCCGGACCGTACGCCGGAGGAGACCTGCCAGGTCGTCCTCGACGCGCTGCTGCCCGCCCACCCCAAGGACGACATCGCGCTGCTCATCGCCCGCACCCGGGCGCTGCCGGCCGACCGGATCGCCGGCTGGGAGGTGCCGTCGGACCCGGCGGCCGTCGCCTCCGTACGGGAGCGCGCCGAGCGGCAGTTGGCCGCGTGGGGACTGGACGACCTGGCGTTCACCACCGAGTTGATCCTCAGCGAACTGGTCACCAACGCGATCCGGTACGCGTCAGGACCGATCCGGGTCCGGCTGCTCCACGACCGCGCCCTGATCTGCGAGGTGTCCGACACCAGCAGCACCTCACCGCACCTCCGGTACGCGGCCAGTACGGACGAGGGCGGTCGCGGCCTCTTCCTGGTGGCCCAGATCGCCGAACGCTGGGGGACCCGTTACACCCCCACCGGGAAGATCATCTGGGTCGAACAGCGGCTCCCCGCCGCCCGGGCCGGCGCCGGCTGACCGGGCCGGCGGCCCCGCCGCTCCCCGGCCCCGCTGTCGGACCCGCCCCTCCCCCCGGCCTCAAAGCTCCACCTCCTGGCCGGTGATGAGATCCGTGAGCGCGGGCAGCCCGCCGGTGGCCATCGCGCGCCGCTGCCGGTCGGCGGGTGTGCCCTCGCGCAACAGGCGGTGGACGAGCGAACTCACCTCCCGGGTGTCGCCGGACTCCGCCAGGTCCGGCTCGACATGCTCCAGCAGCGCGGCCACCATCTCCCCGGCCCGCCGGGAATGGCCCCGCGGATCGATCAGCGTGCTGTCCAGGCCGTGCCGGGCCGCGTGCCAGTCCGCCGCCCGCAGCAGCTCGGGCGGACAGTGCCCGAGGGGTTCGCCGGCCCGCTCCGCGCGCAGGGCGGCGGACACCAGGGCGCGGACCAGCCCGGCGAACATCACCGCGTCCTCGGCGGTGAGCTGGACGTCGAGACAGCGCACCTCGATGGTGGGGTAGCGCTCCGACAGGCGCGCCTGCCAGTAGAGCTGCCGTACGTCGTTCACCGCCCCGGCCGCCACCAGCACCTCGATCCTGCGGTCGTAGTCGGCGGCGCCGGTGAACGACGGCGGCGGCCCGCTCACCGGCCAGCGGCCGAAGATCACCGTGCGCCAGCTCGCGAAGCCGGTGTCGTGGCCCTCCCACAGCGGGGAGTTGGCGCCCATCGCGACCAGCACCGGCAGCCAGGTGCGGATCCGGTTCAGCACGGCCACCCCCGTCTCCCGGTCCGGCACCGCCGCGTGCACATGCATCCCGTTGATCAGGTTCTCGTCGACCAGCCGCGGCGCCAGGATCTGGAGCGAGAGATAGCGCGGATTCTGGGTCACCGGCACCGGCAGGGTGCCGCGCAGCGGCGCCGCGCCGCAGGCCGCGACCCGGCAGCCGACCGACGCCGCCGCCGTCGCGACCGCGTGCCGCAGCCGCAGCAGATGGCCGCCGACCTCGTCCAGCGTGGAGCAGATCGGGGTGGCCACCTCCACCTGGGCCTGGAGCAGCTCCGACTGCACCTCGCCGGTCTCCGCGATCGGCGCCAGCCCCGCCGCCGCCCTGACCTCTTCCGCGAGCGCCACCGGGAGCGCGGTGACCGGGTCAAGCAGCAAGTACTCTTCCTCGACGCCGACAGTGATCATGGCCACGGACTACCCATCGGACTCGCCGGAATCACCCCGCGCTCCGTCCGGCTCCCCCAACGGATGCACGGCGGCCGGGCCCGAAGGCGGGCGGGCGGCGGGCGACCTGCGGCGCTGCCGCGTGGCGGCTCCGGGCGCGGCTCCGGCGCCGGGCTGTGGTTGTTGTCACCCCCGCCGCGGGCATACCCGCCGCGGTGATCGCCCGGCTCACCCGTACGCAGGACGAGCTGATCCGACGGCGGAGCGAAAAGCTGTCGCGGCCGCAGTAGAGTCGACGGGGTACGGCAGCGGCCGTGCGGCGACAGAGAGGCGCGCAGCGCCCGTAGAAGAGGTGCAAGTGCCCCCCGAGTCCACACCGCGTGTCCCCGATCCGCTGGACGACGACGACTATCCCGCGTACACCATGGGCCGGGCGGCCGAGATGATCGGCTCCACGCCCGCCTTCCTGCGCGCCATCGGCGAGGCCCGGCTCATCACGCCGCTGCGCTCGGAGGGCGGCCACCGCCGCTACTCGCGCTATCAGCTCCGGATCGCCGCCCGGGCCCGTGAGCTGGTGGACGCCGGCACCCCCATCGACTCCGCCTGCCGGATCGTCATCCTGGAGGACCAGCTCGAAGAGGCGCTGCGGCTCAACGACGAGCTGCGCCGGCCCGCCGCGGGCCCCGGCTCGGGTGACGCCACGGGCGCGGTGGGTGACACGGGCGGCACGGGCGACACGGATGGCACGGCCTGACGCCCGCCGAGCGAATATCTGTCGTCGCAGTGGCAGAATTAAGGGTTATGGCAGGGCGAGAATTTTCCGGGCCGGGATCCGGCGCTCCGAAAGTCGCCGGGCCCCGATCTTGCTTCCGTGCTATCGTCGCTCTCAGTTGCAGTTGTGGTTCCCAAAGACTTCAGGTGCTCTTGCCGGCCTCAGTTCCGGTAGGCGCACTTTTCTGTGTCCGGTGTATTTTTCTCCGGATGGGGCAATCATTGCGGCGACGCGGAGTCCGCACAGTGCGGGCACCGGGCACTGCCCCAAAGGAGATTCAATATGGCATCTGGCACCGTGAAGTGGTTCAACGCGGAAAAGGGTTTCGGCTTCATCGAGCAGGACGGCGGCGGCGCTGACGTCTTCGCCCACTACTCGAACATCGCCGCCCAGGGCTTCCGCGAGCTTCAGGAAGGCCAGAAGGTTAACTTCGACGTCACGCAGGGCCAGAAGGGCCCCCAGGCGGAGAACATCACTCCCGCCTGACGCTTGACACGCACGACGAAGCTGGGGCCCGCACCTTGGGGTGCGGGTCCCGGCTCGTCGGCTTTTTGGCGGTACCCCGTGGACGGTGAGCCGCGAGTCGTGTCCGCACGGCCGTGACCCCCGGAGCCACGCGCAGCCTCACGTACGGCTGTACGAACCGCGCGGGACGGTGTGCTCAGCACTTCTCAGCACCGGAACCGCCCGGCGCCGGGCAGCGGACCTCCGCACCCGGCTCCCGTGATCCGGCACAGCGCCCGGCTTCGGTCCGGTCGCCCCCGTCCCCCTTTTCGACACCGACGTCGACTTCGAAACGCCGGGCCGGTTTATTCCGTCCCGTTTCGTCTCGCCATTTTCTTCGGCTCGTTTCTTGCGATTCCCAGTGCGGCCACTGTGCCGCCGGAATGCCTCGACGCGTGCCGTATCGAGGAAGGTTTCGCATGAATCGCACAACTCGTTCGAACGACCGCTTCTCCCGTACCCGCTCCGGCGGTGGCTCGGGCGGCTACGCGGGCTCCGGTGGCTACGCGGGCTCCGGCAACTCCGGCGGCTCCGGCCGGGGCGGTCGCTACGGCGCGCCGTCCGGCAACCGCTCCGGTGGTTACGGGCGCCGATCCACCCCCGTACAGGGCGAGTTCGCGTTGCCGGTGACGGTCACCCCGGCGCTGCCGGCGGTCGAGGCCTTCGCCGACCTCGACATGCCCGCGCCGCTGCTCGCCGAGCTGACCCGGCAGGGCGTCACCGTGCCGTTCCCGATCCAGGGCGCCACGCTGCCGAACTCGCTGGCCGGCCGGGATGTGCTGGGCCGCGGCCGTACCGGCTCCGGCAAGACGCTCGCCTTCGGTCTGGCGCTGCTGGCCCGTACCGCCGGACAGCGCGCCGAGCCCCGCCAGCCGCTGGCGATGGTGCTGGTCCCCACCCGGGAACTGGCCCAGCAGGTCACCGACGCGCTCACCCCGTACGCCCGCACGCTGCGTCTTCGGCTCACCACGGTCGTCGGCGGGATGTCGATCGGCCGCCAGGCGAGCGCGCTGCGCGGCGGCTCCGAGGTGGTCGTCGCGACGCCCGGACGGCTGAAGGACCTGATCGACCGCGGTGACTGCCGGCTCGACCGGGTCGCCATCACGGTGCTCGACGAGGCCGACCAGATGGCCGACATGGGCTTCATGCCGCAGGTCACCGAGCTGCTCGACCAGGTACGTCCGGACGGTCAGCGGATGCTCTTCTCGGCGACCCTGGACCGCAACATCGACCTGCTGGTCCGGCGCTACCTGTCCGACCCGGTGGTGCACTCGGTGGACGCGTCGGTCGGCACCGTCACCGCGATGGAGCACCACGTGCTCCAGGTGCACGAGGCGGACAAGTACGCGACGATCACCGAGATCGCGGCGCGCGAGGGCCGGGTGCTGATGTTCTTGGACACCAAGCACGCGGTCGACAAGCTCACCCAGCACCTGCTGAAGAGCGGGGTACGGGCGGCGGCGCTGCACGGCGGCAAGTCGCAGCCGCAGCGGACCCGGACGCTGGCGCAGTTCAAGACCGGGCATGTGACGGTGCTGGTCGCCACCAATGTGGCGGCCCGCGGTATCCACGTCGACAACCTCGACCTGGTCGTCAACGTCGACCCGCCGAGCGACCACAAGGACTATCTGCACCGCGGCGGTCGTACGGCGCGGGCCGGCGAGTCCGGTCTGGTCGTCACGCTGGTGGTGCCGAGCCAGCGGCGCGGGATGAGCCGGCTGATGGCCGACGCGGGGATCACTCCGCAGACCACGTCGGTCCGCTCGGGTGAGGCGGAGCTGAGCCGGATCACCGGGGCGAGGACGCCTTCGGGGGTGCCGGTGATTATCAGTGCGCCGGTGGCGGAGCGGCGGGTGGCTTCGCGCGGCCGTCGCAGCAGGCCCTCGCAGGGGCGCGGGCGGGCGGCGTACAGCAACGCGGCGTGAGTTTTTGAGCGGGTGAGGTGGGGGCCGGCCGCGGTTGGTGGTCGGCTCTCCGCCGTGGGGGGCTGAGCACGCGGTTCCTCGCGCCCCTTGGGGCGCCCCCGTTTGCTCGTTGAGGGCGCGGTCTTCCCGGTTGGGGGGGCCGCGCCCTTTGGGGTTAGAGGGCGCCGGTGAAGAGGAGCTGGTCGGGGGTGTTCTGGGCGACGGTCAGGACGTTCTTGGTGGACTGGTCGGTGAGCCAGGTCGATACGGCCGCCGGGGTCGCCGTCGGGTTGGCGGCCGTGTAGAGCAGGGCGACGCCCGCGACGTGCGGGCTGGCCATCGACGTGCCGTCCATCGCGATGCTGCCGCCGCCGAGCTTGGCCGAGACGATGGCCTTGCCGGGTGCGAAGAGCGACACGCACGAACCGAAGTTGCTGAAGCCGGCCTCCTTGTCGTCCCGGTCGCTCGCCCCGACGGCGATCGCGTCGTCGGCGCTCGCCGGGGACACCTGGCAGGCGTCCTTGGCGTCGTTGCCGGCCGCGACCACCGGCAGGACACCGCTGTCCCACACCTCGCCGACCGCCTGGTTGAGCGCCGGTGAGGGGTCGCCGCCGAGCGAGGCGTTGAGCACGGCGGGCTGCTTGGCGTGGCCGGCCACCCAGTCGAAGCCGGCGATGACGCCGGCGAGCGTGCCGTTGCCCTGGCAGTCGAGCACCCGGACGCTGACCAGCGCGGCCTGGCGGGCGATCCCGTACGTGGCGCCGCCGACCGTGCCGGCGACGTGGGTGCCGTGGCCGGCGCAGTCCTGGCCGGCGCGGCCGTCGTCGATCGCGTCGAAGCCGGGGACCGCCCGGCCGCCGAACTCACTGTGCCCGTAGTCGATACCGGTGTCCACGATGTAAGCGGTGGCGCCCTTGCCGGTGCCGGTCGCGGTGAACTGGTTGTCCAGCGGCAGCAGATGCTGGTCGATCCGGTCAAGTCCCCATGAGGCGGCGGCCCCCCGGTTCGTCCGGTGCGCGTCCCCGGTCCCGAAGGCGGTGACGGTGGCGTTCTCCTCGACCGCCGCCACGCCGGGGGAGTTGCGGACCAGGTCGAGCTGGGTCGCGGTGAGCGTCGCGGCGAAGCCCCGGAACACCTTGCTGTAGGTGAAGAACGGGGAGAGCGCGGACTGCTGGGCGAAGGACGACGGGTCGAGGTTCTTGTGCAGGGTGACGATGTACTGCCCCGGCACGGCCCGCTCCGCGAGGTGCAGCGGCGCGGGCACCCGGGCGGTGGCGGACGGGGCGGTGAGGAAGGGGGCGGTCAGCAGGGCGGCCGCGGCGAGGCCGCGCGCGAGCAGACGCATACGAGGACTCCGTACGTGGGCGGGAGCGATCAGGGGGACCAGCGGCGATCGGCGGGCCGGGGGCGGGGCAGTCAGCGGTGGGGGCTGGGGGCCGGCGGACCGAGGCCCCGCCGCCGGCGGACGACGCGAAGCCGCGACCCGCTCCCACCGTCCGCCGTCCCCCACACCCCCGCCCCCACGACACACCGCCCCCCACCTCCGCGTCAGCCCCATGGCCGCGCGTGCTCGATCCTGTGAAGCCGGATCGCCCCGGCCGTACCTTCGGTCAGACCTTGCGGACGGCGATGTGGGTGGGGAGCAGGCGTTCCAGGTCGTCAACGTCGGAGGTGAAGACGGTGACGTCGCCCGGGCTGCGGCGGGCGATGACGGCGAGGATCGCGTCGATCGCGTATTTGTGACCGTGGAGCTGGGCGTCGGCCAGCAGGCGGCGGGCTTGGCGGGCCTCGTCCTTGCCGATCTCGGCGACGGTGAGGCGGGAGAGTATCCAATCCCAGCGCTGCTCGGTGGTTCGGCCGTCGTACGCCTCGACCAAGGTCATGGGTGAGGTCACCACCTCGGCCTGCCCCCGGGCCGCCAGGTCCAGCCGGGCGATCATCATCCGGTCGCCCCGCACGGCCAGTGAGAGCGCCTCGGAGTCGAGGACGAAGGTCCTGAGCAGGGTCCGGCGCTCATCGCCCGCCCTCTGACCCTTCTTCGGGTTCCTCACGCCGCCTCGCCCGTACGACTCCGCGCGGCGGCACGGCGGCGTTCGTGCTCGTCGTCGAGGTCGGCCAGCTCCGCCGCCGCCCTTGCCCGCTCGTCCTCGGTGACGGGGCCGTGCTCCTCCTCCAGCCAGTCGACCAGCTCCTGGAGCTGGTCGCGGTCCCGCTTCAGCCGCAGCGCATCGGCCACATAGGCCGACAGGCCGCGTTCCGCCGCGTCGCCGCGGATCTCTTCGAGGAGTTCCTCGGGAATCGTCACCGTTACCTTCTTGGTCGCCATATAGGTGACCATACTCCACGTATCGAGCCCCTTACCACCGTGCCGGTGGGGCGGGGCCCGGGACACCCCGGTCCCGGTTGTCGGGGTGGGCGGGGAGGCGTTAGCTGGAAGGGTCCGGTGGTTGGACGAGAAGGGGCGTGCCGCGGGTACGGCGCCGCCGACGGCGTACGTGTGTGCCCGTCGCCGGCCGATGGGCCGGACCCTCGCGGGCTGTCCGCCGCCGCGCGTCCGCAGCACTCCTCACGGAGGTGGGAGCATGAAGGCAGTTGTCTACCAGAAGCCCTACGCCGTCAAGGTGTCCCAAGTCGACGATCCAGGAATCCAGCATCCCAACGACGTGATCGTACGGGTCACGTCGACCGCGATCTGCGGCTCCGACCTGCACATGTACGAGGGCCGTACCGCGGCCGAGCCGGGCATCGTGTTCGGGCACGAGAACATGGGCGTCATCGAGGAGACCGGCCCCGGTGTCGTCTCCCTGAAGGTCGGCGACCGGGTGGTCATGCCGTTCAACGTGGCGTGCGGTTTCTGCAAGAACTGCATGGCGGGCAACACCGGATTCTGCCTGACGGTGAACCCCGGCTTCGCCGGCGGCGCCTACGGATATGTGGCGATGGGCCCCTACGAGGGCGGTCAGGCCGAGCGGCTGCGGGTGCCGTTCGCCGACTTCAACTGCCTCAAGCTGCCGCACGGCGAACAGTTCGAGACCGACTTCGTGCTGCTCGCGGACATCTTCCCGACCGGCTACCACGGTTGTGAGCTCGCGGAGGTCTCACCTGGCGAGAGCGTCGCCGTCTACGGCGCCGGCCCGGTCGGCCTGATGGCCGCCTACTCCGCGCTGCTGCGCGGCGCCTCCAAGGTCTTCGTCGTCGACCGGGTGCCCGAGCGGCTGGCCAAGGCCGAGCAGATCGGCGCCATCCCGATCGACTTCTCCCAGGGCGACCCCACGGAGCAGATCCGCGAGCAGACAGGCGGTGACGGCACCGACAAGGGCATCGACTCGGTCGGCTACCAGGCCAAGTCGCAGGACGCCGAGCACGAGGTGCCGGCCGCGGTGCTCAACGCCTTGGTCGAGACGGTCCGCGCCACCGGCATGATCGGTGTCCCGGGACTCTACGTGCCGTCCGACCCCGGCGCCCCGAACGAGGCCGCCTCGCACGGCCAACTGCTCTTCTCCATCGGCAAGTTCTTCGAGAAGGGGCTGCGGATGGGCACCGGTCAGTGCAACGTCAAGAAGTACAACCGCCAGTTGCGCGACCTGATCATCGCCGGGCGGGCGAAGCCGAGCTTCGTCGTGTCGCATGAACTCCCGCTGGAGCAGGCGCCCATGGCGTACGAGAAGTTCGACAAGCGGATCGAGGGCTACACCAAGGTGGTGCTGCACCCCGCGCTGGCGGCGTGATCCCCGTGATCGCCGCCCGCTCGTGACCCGGGCGGGTACGGACCGGGGTCCGTACCCGCCCGGGTCAGGCCGTTCGCAGTGGATCAGGCGGTCATCAGCCGAGGCTCCACTGCTGGTTGGACCCGCCGTTGCACGTCCACAGCTCGAGCGCCGTCCCGTTGACGTTCCCCGCGGCCTGGTCGCCGCCGGTGACGTCGAGGCAGAGCCCGGACTGGACGCCGGTGATCGTCCCGTTCGGGTTGAGCTGCCACTTCTGGTTGGCGCCGCCGTTGCACGTCCAGAGTTGGATCTTCGTCCCCGAACTCGTCTGGTTGTTGTAGGCGTCCAGGCACTGCGTTCCGCCGTAGAGCCGCAGTTCACCGGCGGCGGTGAGGGTCGCGGCCTGGTTGGTGCCGCCGCCGCAGTCCCAGATGTCGATCGCCGTGCCGGGGGCGGTCGCGCCGCCGTTGGCGTCGAGGCAGCGGTGGGAGGACGCGCCGATCAGCGGATGCGTCGTCCCGGTGCTGCTGCCGCTGCCCGCCGAGATCCGGTACATCACCGTGCCGTGCCCCGGCACGGAGGCCGAGATGGTGCCGCTCGTACTGCTGACCGCGTTCGACCAGAGGTTGGTGAGCTTGTACGAGGAGGCGGCCGGCAGTCCGACGGTCGCTGCCGACGTACTGATGGTGGCGGCCGAGGCGTTCTCGTTGAAGAGCACCACCGACACGTCGCCGTTGGCGAGCGGCTTGGCCAGCACGTCGAGCCCGCCGGACGAGGCCACCTGCCGGCCCTGCTTGCCCAGGGGGTCCTGGTCCACCGCGATGACCGCCTTGTTGCCGTAGAGCGAGAGGGTGGCCGGTGTCGCGGTGCGCAGATCGGTGCCGGAGATCAGCGGCGCCGCCATCTCGGACCACAGGCTGAACTCGGCGCGGTCCTCGGTGAAGGACATGCCGTTGCCGACCTCCAGCATGTCCGGGTCGTTCCAGGCGCCGGGCCCGGCGTACTGGGCGAGCCGCACATTGCTGTGGTAGATCGACAGCATCGAACCGTAGGAGGCGTTGATGTCACCCGTCGTACGCCACAGGTTCCCGGTGCCCGCGCCCCAGGTCCAGACGTTGTCCTCGCCCCACTCGCACATGCTGAAGACGATGGCGCGGCCGGTGCTGTGCAGGGCGTCCCGCATGGCGTTGTAGCGCTGCTCCCACGGCACGCCCTGGTTGTTGCAGTTGTCGTACTTCAGGTAGTCGACGCCCCAGGAGGCGAAGCTGTTCGCGTCCTGCTGCTCGTGGTTGAGGCTTCCGGGGTAGCCGGCGCAGGTCGCGGTGCCGGCGCTCTCGTAGATGCCGAGCTTGAGGCCCTTGCCGTGGACGTAGGCGGCGGTGCCGGTGATGCCGTCGGGGAACTTGGTGTGGTCGGGCACCAGGTTGCCGCCGGAGTCGCGCTGCGAGGCCATCCAGCAGTCGTCGATGTTGACGTACTGGTAGCCGGCGTCCTTCAGCCCGGAGGAGACCAGGTAGTCGGCGGTCTGCTTGATCAACTGCTCGCTGACGTTGCAGCCGAAGGCGTTCCAGTCGTTCCAGCCCATGGGCGGTGTTCTGGCCAGCCCGTTGTCGAGGGCGTGCGCGCGGGGTGCGGCGCCGAAGAGGGCGAGGGCGGGGAGCAGCAGGAGGAGGAGCGCGGCGCCGAGGGCGGTCCGGGACAGGTGGGGGGAAGCGTGCGGGGGGACGCTGGGCGACAGGTGCGGGGAAGGGTGCATCGAGCCTTCTCCTTCGATGGGGGGAGAGGGTGCGGGAGCCGCCAACCATGTTGCAAAATGAGGAGGGTTGTTGATTGTTGGCCATTCGCAGTGTCGGCGCGCCGGGAAGGTCCGTCAAGGAGGCTGACACAAGCTGGCACACGGTCGGGTGCGGAAAATCCGATGAGGGCGTAGGGCTGGGTAGGGCTGTGTAGGCATGATTCCAACAAATTCAAACGCCGGTGGCTCAGGGACGGGCGGGATCGGCGAGGAGACCCGAGCGGTCGGGCAGGCCGGCGGCGAGGCGGAGCCGGGCGAACTCGGTGGCGAGGGCGGCCGGCGGGTAATGGGCGTTGAGGCCGCTGGGGTTGGGCAGCACCCACAGCCGGGTGGCGCCGACGGTCTCCCGCTGGGGGCCGACCGCCGCCTCGGGGGCGTCGAAGGCGGCGCGGAAACCGGTCACGCCGAGCACGGCGAGCCAGTGCGGCCGGAGTTCCAGCACCCGGCCGCGCAACTCGGCGCCACCGGCTTTCAGTTCGGCCTTGGTCAGTTCGGCGGCGCGGGCGGTGGGGCGGCGCACGATGCTGGTGATGCCGATACCGAGGTCCAGCAGCTCGGCCTCCTCGGGCGCGGTGAGCTGCCGCGGGGTGAGCCGGCGCGGTGCAGGGCCGGCCAGAAGCGGTTGCCGGGAGTGGCGAAGTGGTGTCCGTCGGCGGCCGAGGTCAGGCCCGGGTTGATCCCGGCGATCAGCACGGTGAGGCCTTCGGCGACCAGGTCGGGGAGGCGGGCCTCCCGGGCGCTCTCCAGCCGAGCCCGGGCGCGGGCGCGGCGGTGAGCCGGCGGCTCGTCGGGGTGACGGTCGGGGTGGGGATCGGGGTGGGGGTCGTCCGGCAGATCGTGACGGCCGGGGGGACCGGGGTCGTCGGGGAGGGCGAGGTGGCCGGGGCGCCGGGCGCGGCGGGGGCGGTCGGGCGGGGTGGCGCCGTCACCGGGTGGGCGCGGTGGCGTGTCGGTCATAGCGGCCATCCTCCTCCCCGCAGGCGTTCCTTCGGCGTCGTACGGTGTGCTGGGGGTGGGAAGCGGACCTCGAATCGGGAGTTGGCAGTGATCGACACCAGACCTGGTAGGCCCACCGTGAGCAGCGGCGACGCCGGAAACCCGGGGTGCCCGCCGGGGCCGGTCAGCCGCCGGAGCGGGTGCCCGGCCGGCGCGCGGCGGACCGCCGGCGGTGCGGTGTGACCCCGCGCACCGGCCTGATCCTCGACTTCGGCGGCGTTCTCACCACCAGCGTCGCCGCGTGCGCGCTCGGCTTCGACCGGCGCGCGGGTCTGCCCGAGGGCACGTTCCTGAAGGCCATCACGAAGGACCCCGTGGGTGTCGCCCTCTACGCGGACCTCGAACGCGGCGCGATCACCCAGGCGGAGTGGAACGAGGGTACGGCCGCGCTGCTCGGCGTGGACGGCGCGGATCTGCTCGCGCGGGTGCTGGAGGATCTCCATCCCGAGCCGACGATGATCGCCGCGGCCCGCGCCGCGCGAGCCGCCGGGATCACCGTCGGAATCCTCTCCAACAGCCTCGGCGCCGGCCCCTACGACCCCTACGACGGCTACGACCTGACCGCGAACTACGACGCGGTGCTGCTCTCCGACGTCCACAAGCTGCGCAAGCCGGAACCCGAGATCTACGCGATCATGCTCGACCTGATGAAGCTCCCCCCGCGAGCCTGCGTCTTCGTCGACGACACCCCCCGTAACCTCCCCCCGGCCGAGGCACTGGGCATCACCACGATCCTGGCGACCACCCCCGCCGCGACGATCGCCCACCTGGAGTCCCGGCTGAACATCAGCCTGCCGGGCGCCGCGTAGCCCGTCCCCGGCGGCGTTAAGGGGGTGTCAGGCGGGGGCGGACGGGCGTAGGGGATGTGTCAGGGGAGGGGCTGGGCCGGGGCTGGGGGATTCGCTGAGGGGGTGGCGCGGCGGACGGCGTGCCGGGCGGTCCCGGGAAGGAAGCGGAGCGAGATGGCGCAGGGCGGGCGGGTCGTGGTCGGGGTGAGCGGGTCGCTGCGCAGCCTCGCCGCGCTGCACCGGGCGGTGGACGAGGCGCGGGGCCGGGACGCGGAGCTGCTGGTGGTGATGGCGTGGACCCCGCCCGGCGGCGAGATGGCGTATCACCGGTCGCCCTGCCCGCCGCTGCTGAGGTCCGCGGAGGACGGCGCCGCCGACCGGCTCGCCCGTGTCTTCCGGGAGGCCCTCGGCGGCGTGCCCCGAGGCGTGGCCGTACGGGCGGTGGTGGTGCGCGGTGACGCCGGGGCCGCGCTGGTACGGATCGCGGACCGGGCGGACGATCTGCTCGTGGTCGGCACCGGCCGGCAGGGCGGCATCCGCCGGCTCGTCCACGGCGCGGTCAGCCGCCACTGCCTGTCCCACGCCGCGTGCGCCGTCCTCGCGGTCCCGCCACTCGCCCTGATGCGCGACCTCGAACGCGGCCCCCGATCCCTTGTCCCCCGCCCCCTGGGCCGCACGACCTGACCCGGGTTGCCCCCGCGGGGGACCCGGAGGGGCGGGCGGAACGGCCCGCTCAGCCGAGGTGCGGGCGGCGGCAGCAGGGGTCAAGGCGGGCAATTCGGCAAGTGCCAGACGCGGAAAAGGGCGGGCCCGTAATCTGACGGGCAGTCGGCACCCGGCCGCTGCCGCTCTCTCCGCACATCTCGGTGCGGTGTACGAGGAGAGGAGCAGCAACCAGATGAAGCACCGGAAGCCGAACAGCCTCCGGAGTGCCGATCGCTTACGTGTTGCCTGGTGGATCATCCAGATTGCAGTCTGGACCTACCAGCGCGTCAGCGACCGGTAAAACCGGCTGTGCGGGGGCCGTCCTCTTTAGCCGGTGGCGGCCTCCGCGTCCTTGCCCGTACGAGCTGGTCGTACGTGCCACGTGCTCACTTCATCATGGCCAATGGCCGCCGGTGGGCACCCCAGGTCCCACGACTTGGCATATGCCACCTTGGCGTCATCCGCCGCCCCGCCGCCGCAGCCACCGCGCCGCCGCAGGCGCCCTCACTCCGCCGCGGCGGCCGGAGCGGCCGCCGCCGCCCCCGCCGTACCGTCCGCGTCGGCGCACCGCTTCCGCTCCAGTACCACGATCGGGCAGTTCAGCGCCTCGGCGATCTTGGTGAGGTTGGCCGGGGTGGCGCTGCGCCAGCCCGACTCGATCTCGCCCATGAGCTGCTCACTGATGCCGACCAGGTCGGCGAGCGCCCGCTTCGTCAGCCCCGACTTCACCCGCGCCCAGGTGACCGCTTCCGGCTCCTGATGGAGCCTGCTCGGCCGGGTGCGGGTGCGCGATGTCATACAGAAAAAGTAGCGCGTAGTAGCGCGTGTCACAAGTAGTACCAGCAAACTACGCACAATAAAACAGCTACTAGCGCGTAGATGTGCAAGTCCGCCCAGCGTCCGCCTCACCCTTCACCCATCCGAGGTGGACGCTGAATGCGTAGTTGTGCGAAGCTCGCCGCATGACTGAGCGCCCACCCGCGCCGCCCGAGGGGGAGCTGATCAAGGCAGCCCTCAAGACATCACCGTTCTCCCAACGCCAGGCCGCACTGCGCGCCGGCATCAGCGAGACCAGGTGGCGGCAGATCGTCTCCGGCTACCAGGCGGTCGGCGGCGAGAAGGTCCCCTTCCGCAGCCGCGACGAGACCCTGGCCCGGATGGCCCACGTCGTCGGCGTCTCCCCCGGCGACCTGACCGAGGTCGGCCGCCCCGACGCCGCGGCCGCGCTGCTCGCCATCGAGGCGGACAAGCCGGACCAGGACACCGCCGCCGCTCTCCAGGCCGGCTCCCAGATCCGCGTCGACGAACGCTGGTACATGCTGGAGGCGCTCCTGCGCCAGGCCCGCAACGGCCTGAGCCGCGCCGAGTACAGCACCCTGGTCGACCGGATCAACGTCTTCTTCGCCCAGACCCCCGACTGGCAGCCCCCGGACCCGCTCCCCGTTCCCGGCGAAGCCCCGGAGGACCCGGAAGGCGCGGAATCCCGGTAAGGCCCGGAAGAAACCGCCGAGGAAGCCGCCGCGCCCCCGCCGCCCCCGCCGGCCCCAAGTGGTGGGGCGCGGCGGCCTCTGCGAGGGTGAGGGCGTGGAGGACCGGAACCCCGGACCGGTGACGGCGGACGCGCCGCCCGGCGCCGTCGACAAGACGCTGCTGACGCAGACCTGGCTCGACCTCGCCTTTCTGCACTGGCCGGTGGCGCCCTCCGTGGTCGCCCCGCTGCTGCCGCCGGGGGTGCGGCCGGACACGCTGGACGGCGTCACGTACGTCGGGCTGATCGCCTTCCGGATGTACCGGATCGGCTGGTTCCGGCTGCCGGGCGTGCCGTATCTGGGCACCTTCCCCGAGACCAACGTCCGGCTGTACTCGGTCGACGCCTCCGGCCGGCGCGGTGTGGTCTTCCGTTCCCTCGAAGCCGCCCGGCTCATCCCGGTCGCCGTCGCCCGCGCCACCTTCCGGCTGCCCTACGTGTGGTCGCGGATGGCGGTACGCCGGGACGGCGACATGATCACCTACGCCAGCAGCCGGCGCTGGCCGGGACCGCGCGGCGCCCGGACCCGGCTCTCGATCCGGATCGGCGCGCCGCTGGACCGGCCGACCGAACTCGACCACTTCGTGACCGCCCGCTGGGGCATGCACAACGCGATCCTCGGCCGGTCGGTCTACGTGCCCAACGCGCATCCGCGCTGGCCGCTGCACCGGGCCGAACTCCTCTCCCTGGACGAGGACGTGATCGTCGCCGCCGGCCTGCCCGCCACGTCAGGACCGCCGCCCAGCGTCCTCTACTCACCCGGCGTCCCGGTCCGCTTCGGCCGTCCGCGGCGCCTGGGCGGCGGCCCCACCCCCTGATCGCCAGGGTCGCGGCAGGTCGCGATGCGGAAACGAACAAGATCAAACGCAGAAGCCCGATGGAAGAATCAAAAAGTGATCGAATATTGATCGAATATTGACGGAATCGACCAACCGCCTTTATTTTCATGGCTGACGTCGATTCCCCATGATCCCCATGCTCCCCGCATGTCTGCCATGCCGGCCGCCGCGCAGACGAGATACAGCTCCCACCCCCCATCAAGGAGCACATCGACATGCGCAGACATCGCCGCTCCGCCATACCGGCCCCGGCCCCGTCGGCCCGCCCGCCCCGCTCCCGGCACCCGCGGCGCACCGCCCGCTCCCTCGGCGGGATCCTCGCCCTCTTTCTCGGCTTTCTCGGCTTACTCGGCCTGCTCATCGCGGTGCCGGGAACCTCACAGGCCGCCGGATCGCTGCCCTGCGACATCTACGCCGCCGCCGGCACCCCTTGCGTCGCCGCGCACAGCACGGTCCGCGCGCTCTACTCCGGCTACAACGGCAGCCTCTACCAGGTCACGCGCGGCTCGGACAACACCGCGCGCGACATCGGCCTGCTGGCCGCGGGCGGGTACGCCAACGCCGCCGCGCAGGACACCTTCTGCGCCGGCACCACCTGCGTCATCACCAAGATCTACGACCAGTCGCCGCAACACAACGACCTGCTCATCGAGCCGGCCGGCACGGCGGGAGCGGCCGACCGCGGCGCGTCCGCGAGCGCGCTGCCGATGACCATCGCGGGCCACTCCGTCTACGGCGTCTACATCTCGCCCGGCACCGGCTACCGGCGGACCTCAGCGGCCGGCGTCGCCACCAACGGGCAGCCGGAGTCGATGTACATGGTGGCCAGCGGCACCCACGTCAACGGCGGATGCTGCTTCGACTACGGCAATGTCGAGCACGAGGTCACCGACACGGGCAACGGCCACATGGACGCGGTGAACCTCGGCACCACCTGCTATTTCCCGCCCTGTACGGGCATCGGCCCCTGGGTGGCCGGCGACCTCGAGAACGGCCTGTTCCAAGGGCGCGGCTCCAATACCGCGAACCAGGGCAACGCCAGCAACTACGTGACCGCCCTGCTCAAGAACAACGGCCAGACCACCTTCGCGCTCAAAGGCGGCAACGGGCAGTCGGGCGGACTCACCACCTGGTACAACGGCCCCCTGCCCACCGGTGGTTACACCCCGATGCACCAGGAAGGCTCCATCGTCCTCGGCACCGGGGGCGACAACAGCAACGCCTCCATCGGCTCCTTCTTCGAGGGCGTGATGACGGCCGGCTACTCCACGGACGCCGCCGACAACGCCGTGCAGGCCAATATCGTCGCGGCCGGCTACTCCGGCAGCAGCGGCGGCAGTTCGGGATCCACCGTCACCGGGCCCGGTGGCAAGTGCCTCGACGTCGCCGCCGACGACACCGGCGTCAACGGTACGGCGGTGCAGTTGTGGGACTGCCAGTCCTACGCCCTCGACCAGCACTGGACCCACAACGCCGACAACTCGCTGAGTACGCTGGGTCGTTGTCTGGACGTCGTGGGCAACGGTACGGCGGCCGGCGCCCAGGTGGAGCTGTGGGACTGCAACGGCGTCGGCGGCCAGAAGTGGGTCCAGCAGGCCGACGGCTCGCTCCGTAATCCGCAGTCGGGGCGGTGCCTCGACGCGCCGAGCGGCGCGACGGCGAACGGGACCCGGCTCCAGATCTGGGACTGTAACGGCAGCACGGCGCAGAAGTTCTCCGTCAACGGCGGCGGCCCGATCGTCGGCCCCGGCGCCAAGTGCGTGGACGTCGCGGCCGACGACACCGGCGTCAACGGTACGGCGGTGCAGTTGTGGGACTGCCAGTCCTACGCCCTCGACCAGCACTGGTTCCACAACGCCAACGGCTCGCTGAGCACGCTGGGTCGTTGCCTGGACATCGTCGGCAACGGTACGGCGGCCGGCGCCCAGGTCGAGTTGTGGGACTGCGACGGGGTGGGCGGCCAGGTCTGGAACCAGCAGGCCGACGGCTCGCTCCGTAATCCGCAGTCGGGGCGGTGCCTCGACGCGCCGAGCGGCGCGACGGCGAACGGGACCCGGCTCCAGATCTGGGACTGCAACGGCAGCACGGCGCAGAAGTTCGCACTGAGCTGAGCCGAACTGATTCAGCCTGGGTTGAGCTGCGTCGGGCTGAGTTGAGCTGAGCTGCGCGTTGAGCGGCGGGTACGGGGGTCGGCCCTGTGCCCGCCGCCGTGCCGTTGACCCCCGCCGGTCAGCCGCCCCGCGGCCAGGCCGCCGCCGTAGTCGCGGTCGCCGTCGCGACGCTCGCCAGGCGCTCGTAGTCAAGGGTGTCGGGGGTGTCACCGGCGCGGTGGTACCGGTCGTTGCGGAAGTTGGCCGTATTGGTCAGCATCAGCGCGGGGACGCGGTGGTTCCAGAAGGGGGCGTGGTCGCTGCGGTCCAGGTTGCCGAGCGCGGGCAGCGCCAGGCCGAGCAGGGCGCCCAGCCGGCCGTCGGGGCGCGGGTCGCGGAGGCGGACCGTCGGCAGCACCGGGCTCGCCGCTGCCGCCGCCGCGCTCCAGGTGTCGGCGAGAGCGCGGGACGAGGCGCGGTGCACGATCAGCGTGAAGTCGCCGCGACCACCCGATCGCCGTACCGCCTTGACCGCTTCCGGCATGGCCAGGCGGGCACCGGACGGCAGTCGTTGGCTGTCGGGCTCGGTGGAGAAGTAGCCCACCGACTCCAGGCAGATCATCCCGCCGAGGGCGCGCCGCTCGCCCAGCAGCCGGCGGACGGCCTCGCGCGAGCCGATCAGCCCCAGCTCCTCCATGTCGAAGACCAGCAGAGTGACCGGCGGCGGTACGGGGAGGGCGCCGAGCAGCCGGGCCACCTCCAGGACGACGGCCACTCCGGAGGCGTTGTCGTCCGCGCCGGGGCTGTCCACCACGGTGTCGAGATGGGCGCCGACGACCAGCGTCGGCGGGGGCGGGCCGCCGGTGCTCGCGGGCAGGTCGGCGCCGGGCAGCTCGGCCCGCAGATTGGCGCCGGACAGGCCCCGGTGCAGCCGGACTTTCAGCGGGGTGGCGCGCGTGCCGGGGCGGTCGGTCGACCCGACGCGCACCGGTACGTCGAACGGTTCGCGGAAGACCTGCCAGCCCGCGGCGCGCAGGGCCTCCGTGACGTATGCCTCGGCGGCCGCCATGGCGTGCGGGGCGTGCCGACGGCCCCGGGGGCCGTGCGCGAGGGATTCGACATGGCGGCGGAGCAGGTGGGGGGTGGCTTGGCCGATGGGTTGCATGGCACCTCGCAGGGGGTTTCGGTTGTCACGATACGGGGTGGTTTTTTCTGGTGGGGGCGGGGCGGGGCGGTGCGGGGCGGTTGGTGGGTGGGGCGGGGTGGGGCGGTTGTCTTCGGGGTGCGGGTGCGTTGTGGTTGTTCGCGCAGTTCCTCGCGCCCCTGGTGGGGTGCCCGGCGCGGTTGCTCGCTCCCTGGCAGGGCGCCCGGCTCGGTTGTTTGCGGCTCTGAGGGGGCGCGTCGGCGGGGGATGGGGTTTTGCGCTACCCCTGAGTGCGTCCGGGCGCCGTTGGCCGGGGTGGGTTGGGCTGGGATGTTTGACGGAGGGGCCGGAGCTGAGGGGGATCATGGGAAGACGTTGGCTGGTGACGGGGTGCTCGTCGGGGCTCGGGCGGGCGCTGGCGGTCGCGGTGGCGGAGGCCGGCGACTCGGTGCTCGCGACGGCCCGCAAGCCCGCCGCGCTGGACGAACTCGCCCGCCGGTATCCCGGCCGCGTCACCACGGCCGCGCTCGACGTATGCGATCCGCGGCAGTGCGCGGCGGCGGTGGCGTACGCGGTGGACCGCCTCGGCGGGATCGACGTGCTGGTCAACAACGCCGGGGCCGGGCTCTTCGGCGCGGTCGAGGAGGTCTCCGACCATGAGGTGCGCGAGCAGTTGGAGACCTTGGTGGTCGGGCCCTGGCGGCTGGCCCGGCTGGTCCTTCCGCTGATGCGGGCCCAGCGCTCCGGCCACATCGTCAATGTCTCGTCGGTCGTCGGCCGGCTGGCCCTGCCCGGTCTCGCCGCGTACGTCACCGGCAAATACGCGCTGGAAGGCCTCAGCCAGGCGCTCGCCGCCGAGGTCGGCGGCTTCGGGATCCGCGTCACCGTGCTCGAACCCGGCATGTTCGACACCGGCTACGCACGCGCGCTGACCGAGACGGCCACCCGGATCGGCGCCTACGAGGCGGTGGGCGGCCCGGTACGCACCGGCATCCGCGACATGGCGAAGCAGCCCGGCATCGGCAGCCCGGAAGACTTCGCGGCGCTGGTGCTCCGCGTCGTCGCCACCCCCACCGCCCCCTCACGTATCCCGATCGGCCCCGACGCCTACACCTACCTGGAGGCGGCCGACGCCACGGCCCGCCGCGAATTCGCCGCCGCGAAGGACTTCGCTCACCCCGCGGAACCCCGCCCCTGACCGGCTTCGACCGGCCCTGACCACTTCTGCTCGCCCGCCGACCGGCCCCGTCCGCCCGCTCGCCCCCAACACCCGCCATGTCAACCAGGCCCAGGGCCGATTACGCTGACGCCGACACGGGTTCGCCAGGGGGAGAGGGGCACTGCTGTGACGACGGGGCGGCGGAGCTTGAGGTCCGGCACGGTGGTGCTCGGCGGCATAGGGCTGCTCGCCGCGACGCTCGTCTCGTGTTCCTCGGAGCCCGACCGGCGCTGCGTCGATCCGCACACCCACAAGACGCTGGACGGCAAGGAGTGCCGGAGCGGTGGCAGCGGCCACTGGTATTACGGCGGTTCGGTGCACGACCACAAGGTGTCGGGGGGCGGTTTCACCAAGCCGGGGGTCGAGCGGGGCGGTTTCGGGCACGGGGACTCGGACTCGGTCGGCGGCTGAGCGGCCCGGCAGCACCGGAGAGCACGAGAGCCAGCGACCCCGAGAGCCGCAGCGCCGCCCGATGAGACGCCACACCATCACGCCCCGCCCCGACTGGCAGCGGATCGTCGAGGAGCAGGGACTGGTCTATCCGCTGACCCGCTACCCCGACGACTCGCTGCGCCCGTACTGGGACGAGAGCGCGTACTACTCCTTCACGCTGCCCGAGGTCGAGGCGCTCGAAGAGGTCGTGGCGGAGCTGCACCGGCTGTGCCTCGACGCGGCGGAACACATCGTGGCGCGGGGCCGGTTCGCCGATCTCGGCATCACCGACCCGCGACTGGCCGCCCTGGTCGCCGAGTCCTGGCGGCGGCGTGCGCGACTGCCGTCCGTCTACGGGCGGTTCGATCTGCGGTACGGCGGGGTGGACGGCGGTCCGGCGAAGCTGCTGGAGTACAACGCGGACACCCCCACCTCGCTGGTCGAGGCGGCGGCCGCCCAGTGGTTCTGGATGGAGGAGCGGTTTCCCGGCGCCGACCAGTGGAACTCGCTGCACGAGCAACTCGTCGCCACCTGGCGGCGGCAGGCGCCGCTGCTGCCGCCGGGCCCCGTGCACTTCGCGCACTCGGCCGCCGACGAACTCGGCGAGGACCTGATGACCGTCGCCTATCTGCGGGAGACCGCCGAGCAGGCGGGCATCGCCACCGAGGCGCTGCCCATGGAAGAGATCGGCTGGGACGAGCTGTCGGGGCGGTTCGTGGACGAGCGGCTCGGCTTCATCCGCAGTTGCTTCAAGCTCTACCCGTGGGAGTGGCTGGCGACGGACCGCTTCGGCCCGCACGTGCTGGACACGCTGGACACCGGGGGCGGCACCGGCACCACCTGCTGGATCGAGCCGGCCTGGAAGATGCTGCTCTCCAACAAGGCGCTGCTCGCCATCCTTTGGGAGCTGAACCCCGGCCACCCCAACCTGCTGCCCGCCTACCTCGACGGACCCCATGACCTCGCCGAGGCCCCCGGCTATGTCGCCAAACCGCTGCTCGGCCGGGAGGGCGCGGGCGTCACCGTCCATCCGGCGGGCGCACCGCCGGTGATCCGCGCGGAAGAGCCCTGCTGCTACCAGGAGTTGGCCCCGCTCGCCGACTTCGACGGCAACCGCGTGGTGCTGGGCGCGTGGGTGGTGGGCGACGAGCCGTGCGGCCTGGGCCTGCGCGAATCCCCGGGCCTGATCACCGACGGCTACGCCCGCTTCCTCCCGCACATCATCGACTGACCGGTGCCCCCGATCGAATGACCCGTGCCCCCGCGATCCGCGGTGATCTACACTGCGCCGGTGACCTCGCCACGCGGACGCGGACGCCTGCGCGGCTCCCGTCCCGCGCCGCCCGCGGGAGAGCCACGGGCAGGCCGCCGGGGGCCGGCCGGCCCGGTGGCGGCGCGCAGGGGGCGGGACCGGAACGGCGGGTTGACCTGGGCACCGACGGTGTGCGGGATGGTTTCCATCAGTGGATCCTGTGGGGGGATTTGATGCGTTGGTCCAGGACTTCGGTCACGACGGCCCTTGCCGTCCTGCTCGGGGTCAGCGGCGGTATCGGGGTGGCCGGGACGGCTTCGGCCGGCACGCCGGCGCCCCTCGGGCTGCCCGGCTACTCACACATGGTGGTGGACGGCCCGCACCGCCATGTGTTCATCAGCGGCGGTCCCGGCAGTACGGGCCTCGCCGTCACCGACTTCGACGGCGGCCGGGTGGGCACGGTGACCGGCGAGCCCGGCGCCACCTCGATGGCGCTGTCCCCCGACGGCGGCACGCTCTATGTGGCGCTGCCCGGCAGCGACGCCGTGTCGGCGGTGGACACCGCGACGCTCACCGAGACCGCCCGGTACAGCACCGGAACCGGCCCGCAGGAAGCGGCGCGATACCTCGCCTTCGCGGGCGGCCGGCTCTGGTTCGGCTACGGCGAGGGAGGCCGCGGCGGCATCGGCTCGATCGACGTCGGCGCCGCGCGGCCGACCGTCTCACCGGCCGACGGCGGCTTCTGGTACGCGGCGCCGGTGCTGGCGAGCAGCCCGGCCGCGCCCGGCGTCCTGGTGGCCGGCGACAACACCAGCGAGCCGTCCCAGGTGAAGGTCTACGACGTCTCGGCCGGCTCCGCGGTCACCACCGCCTACCGCTCCGACGGCGGCGCGTTCGTGCAGGACCTGGCGATCACGCCGGACGGCAAGGACGTCCTGGTGGCGACCGGATACCCGTACTACCAGCAGGTCTTCAAGCTGGGCGACCTCTCGGACGACGGGCGCTACACCACCTCCAACTACCCCGACTCGGTCGCCGTGGCCCCGGACGGCACGGTGGCGGCGGGCGTCCACTCCGGGCGGCCGGACATCTACGTCTTTCCGGCCGGTACGGACACCGCGCTGCACAGCTACGACGTCTCGTCCGAGAACAACAACGTCGACCTCGCCTCGGCCGGACTGGCCTGGGCACCGGACGGCAGCCGGCTGTTCGCGATCACCGAGCAGCTCGGCGGCGGACCGCCGATCCTGCACGTACTCGCCGACCCCCGTAAGGCCGGCACCCAACTCTCGCTGCCGATACCGCAGTTCGGCTACACCGGCCAACCCGTCACGTTGAGCGGGCAGTTGACGTCGGAGCTGCCCTTCGACGACGGCCAGGTGCTGCACCTCGTGCGGACCGATCCCGCGCACCCGGACGGCGTCCCGCTCGCTGACGTCCCCGTCGCGGCCGACGGCACCTTCGCCTTCACCGACACACCCACCGTGAACGGCACCAACACGTACACGGTGACGTACCCGGGCGACACCACCCACGCGGGCGCCACCGAGACCGCTCAGGTGGTGGTCGACCGGGCGGCGGCCCAACTGGTGCTGAACGGACCGGCGAAGGCGACCCGGGCCACCGCGGTGAAGCTCAGCGGCACGCTGACCTCTCCGCTGGCCCTCCCCGCCGGACAGGTGGTGAACGTCAGCCGTGCGGACGCCTCGGGCACGACGAAGCTGCCGGCCGTACGCGTCGCCGCCGACGGCACCTTCGCCTTCACCGACACCCCGCAGATCGGCGGCGCCGACAACTACGCGGTCACGTATGCCGGGGATGGCTCCCACGGGTCGTCGGCCGCCAACCACGTGGTCCAGGTGTCCCGGTCCGCCACGGCGGTGTCGGTCACGGCGAACGCCGCCGACTACACCTACGGCGCCACCGCGAGGATCACCGCGCACCTCGGCGCCACGTACAACGGCCGTACGCTGTCGATCTACGCGCAGCCGTACGGCGGCGCGAAGACGCTGATCAAGGCGGGCAAGGTCGACGCCCACGGCAATCTGGCCGTCGGCTACCAGGTCACCCGGCGCACCGCCTTCACCGCCGCCTTCGCCGGCGACTACCGCTACGCGCCCGCGACCACCGCCGCGCACTACGTCTGGTCCTACGCCCGCGTCACCGAGGCGCAGAAGAGCTACTACACCAGCGCCCGGATCGGCGCCGCCACCTACCGGGTCTACCACCACAAGACCAACCCCGTGACGGGGGCGACCATCGCGCCGGTCAAGCGCGGCGAGTGCGTGGCCTTCACCGCCCAGGTCCTGTCGGGCGGCGCCTGGCACACCATCGCCACGGCGAGCTGCATCCGCACCGGCACCACCGGCGCGGCCTGGGCCACCCTCTCCGGCACCCACGTGATCGGCTACCACTACCGCTTCCGCGCCGAGTACGTCCGGCCGGCCGCGGACCCGGCCAACCTCAGCACCTACGGATCCTGGCAGTACTTCCTCTTCCGCACCTGACCGTCCGGCCGACGGGGGCGCCGACCGGAAACCCCGGTCGGCGCCCCCGTTTCGGTGCCGCCCTAGAGGTCGTGGTGGACCGTGCGGGCGACGGCCTCGATGGTGCCGATGCCGTAGCTCATCGTGCTGTCGTCCTGGGTGAGCACCACGATGCCGTAGTCGCGGCCGCCGCCGGTGAAGGCGCCGACGCTGTGGACGCGCCAGGCGTGGGTCGAGCGGGAGAGCCAGCCGTTCTTCACGTGGACGCTCACACCTTTCGGGGCGCCGGCCGGCACACCCCAGCGCTGGGCGGGGATCACCTTGTTCATCAGCCGGAGCGCGTAATCACGCGAGTCCGGTCCGAGGACGGAGTTGTTCGCGGTGAGGAGCTGCATCAGCTTGAGCTCGTCGCCCGCGGTGATCTGGGTGAGGCCCCAGTATCCGTTCGCGCCCGGCGTCGTCTGCGTCATCTTCGCCAGGGTGAGGAAGTGCTTTATGCGGGTCAGGCCGAGCTGCTTCCACAGCGCGGTGGTCGCGTTGTTGTCCGACTTGGTGATCATCGCGGTGGTGAGGCTGACCTCCCGCGCGGTCAGCTTGCGGTTGGCCTCCTTGGCCTGCCGCAGCAGCGCGCCCAGGACGGTCACCTTGACGGCGCTGGCGGAGTCGAAGCGGCGGCCGGCGTCGAGCGTGCAGTGGGTACCGGTCCTGCGGTCGTAGAGGGCCACGGCCGTCGTGCTCTTCCGCGAGCCGAGCGCCGCCTTGATGTCCTTGGTCAAGGTGGCCGCGAGTCCGGCCTTCGCCGAGGTGCAGACGACCTTCGGCGGTGTCGCGGCGGCGGCCGGCACCGCGCCGGCGACGACCGGCACCAGTGTGCCGACGGCGATCGCCAGGGGCAGCGCGCGGCGGGCGCCGCCGGTTATCAGGCGTGGCAGCATGCGGGGATTCCATCCTCGTCGTCACCTCGGGCAGGTGGCTCGGCACGTCGGGTATACCGGTCGGGCCCGGCATCGCGCCACAAGACTCCGGTGAGCCGGCCCCGTACGGCGGCGGACGCGTGGACGTCGAGCGTCGGCCCGGCGCCGTACATGCCGCTCAACGGCCCGTCAGGTTGTGCGGAGCCTGCGGCGATTCGGCGCTCCCGGGCCCCCGGGTCACGGCAGCCCCCGGCACAGGGAGGGGTGGGCGGAACCGGTCCCGGCTCCGCCCACCCCTGTGCCCTTCCGGGCCCCGCACGGCCTCTCATCCCCGAGCCGCCATCCGGCGGACGACCGTACGTACTTCACCTGCCCGTCCCACACGCCGCCAGCCGGGGCCATCCGGGTGATTCCGCCGGAACAAGCCTCCTGAGCACCCGGCAACCGACCTCCTCCCACTGCGACGCGGGAGGCCGCTGGGGCGGCCGGGACGGACATGACGATTCGTCACATCGTACGGAGAACAGGGTGGACGGCAGCCATTCGTTGTTCACCGGGACGTCGCCCGCCGGCCGCCGGACACTGCGACATTGCGCGCCATGGACACACCTAACACGGGTATCGACGCCAGACTCGCCGCCACGATGAGCATGGCGGAGCAGCACGAGTATCTGCGGTCCAAAGTGACGCGCCGTCGGATGGTGCTCGGCGGGATCGCGACCGCCGGTACCGTCGCCGCGTCCGGTCTGCTCAGCGGGGTCGCCCAGGCGCAGACCCCCGCTCCCGCACTGCTGACCCGGCCGGCCACCGGTCACCACGTGGACGGCGCGCTGGTCGCCCCGTTCGGACGCCACCTCCAGTTCGGCGCCGACCCCAAGACGCAGTTCACCATCTCCTGGCAGGTCCCGCTCGCGGTCCGCAAGCCGTTCGTCCGGATCGGCCTCCAGCCGTGGTCGCTCAGCCACAAGATCGAGGCCGAGGTCCGGGACCTGCACACCCCGCAGCTTCTCAACAGCAAGCTGCCGCCGGTCGACCAGTACTACCTGCACGCGCGGATCGGCGGACTGCGCCCCGGCACCACCTACTACTACGGCGTGGGCCACCAGGGCTTCGACCCCGCCGAGTCCGCCGCCTTCGCCACCATCGGCTCCTTCACCACCGCCCCGGCGCACAACGAGCGCTTCACCTTCACCGCCTTCGGCGACCAGGGCGTCAGCTACCACGCGCTGGCCAACGACTCGCTGATCCTGGCCCGTAACCCGGCCTTCCACCTGCACGCGGGCGACATCTGCTACGCCGACCCGGACGGTTCGGGACAGGCGAGCGACGCGGCCGACTACGACGCGCGCACCTGGGACCAGTTCCTGGCGCAGACCGAGTCGGTGGCGGCCCGGGTGCCGTGGATGGTGACCACCGGCAACCACGACATGGAGGCCTGGTACTCGCCGAACGGCTACGGCGGCCAGCAGGCCCGCTGGTCGCTCCCGGCCACCGGCCACGCCCCGGAGACCCAGCCGGGCGCGTACTCCTTCGTCTACGGCAACACCGCGGTGATCGCGCTCGACGCCAACGACGTGTCCTACGAGATCCCGGCCAACTACGGGATCACCGCGGGCAAGCAGACCGCGTGGCTCGACCGCACACTGGCCGGGTTCCGCAAGCAGCGCGGCATCGACTTCCTGGTGGTGTTCTTCCACCACTGCGCGTACTCCACCACCACCTCGCACGCCTCCGACGGCGGTGTGCGGGCCGAGTGGGTGCCGATCTTCGAGAAGCACCAGGTGGACCTGGTCATCAACGGCCACAACCACGTCTACGAGCGGACCGACGCGATCCGCGAGGGCGCGGTCTCCCACCAGGTGCTGATCGGCGACACCACCCGCCCCGCCACCGACGGCACGGTCTACATCACCGCGGGCGGCGCCGGCCGCAGCCTCTACAGCTTCCCGGTGCCCGACACGTACGAGGACCACGAGAACCGGGTCGACACGGTGACGACGTGGCACTCGGCCAAGGGCGGCGGCCAGGTCGCGGACACCGTGCACTGGTCGCGGGTCCGCTACACCGGCTACTCCTTCATCTCGGTGGACGTCGAGCCGGCCCGCTCGGGCCGCGAGTCGACCCTCACGGTCTCCGCCATCGCCGAGACCGGCGAGCGGGTCGACCACTTCACTGTGGCCCGCCGCGCCAAGTGACACCCGGCGCGCGGTAGCGCGGCCGCACCGACCGCCGCGCACGGCGCCGCGCCGAGCCGCGCCGAGCCGCGCCGCACCGACCGGCGGACGGTCCCGCACCCCGGGGCCGTCCACCGGCTTCCTCCGGCGGGACCGCACCGGGCGGCGCGTACGCTCGATGAGGGCGGGGCCTGGATCGGGAGGTGGGCGGTGCGGCGGACGTATCTGCTGTGGGCGACGGCGGCCGCCGGGCTGGCGGTGGACCAGAGCACGAAGGCGATCGCGGCGGTCGCCGTCGAGGGCCGGGAGCCCCGCCACGCGCTCGGCGGCGAAGTGACCTTCACCACATTCCGCAACTCCGGCGCGGCCGGCTCCTTCGCACCCCACGCCACCCTGGTCTTCTCGCTGCTCGCGGTCGGCGTGCTGATCTTCATCGCGCGCGTCTCGGGATCCGTACGGTCGGCCGGCTGGGCGGTCGGCCTCGGGCTGATCTTCGCCGGAGCCGGCGGAAACCTCACCGACCGGCTCTTCCGCACCCCCGGCTTCGGCCGCGGCGCCGTGCTGGACTTCATCCAGGTCGGCCACTCGGGGATCTTCAACCTCGCCGACCAATGTGTCACCGCGGGCGCCCTGGTGATCCTCTTCCAGACCTTCCGAGGGGTCCCGATGCGCGCCAAGGAGCCTACGTACAGCCCGTCGTGAAGGTCCACCGAGCGGTGAACCACGGAATCCCGGATTGCGTGGTAGCTGGTATCAGGGCACCCACAGGTGACTCGCGCACCGCCCGCCCCGCTCGATGAACGGACACATGTGAAGAGGAAACCGGCGCTCGGCGCCACCCTGCTGGCCGGCGCACTGATCACGGCGATAGCGGGCACCGCACCCGCCTTCGCGGCGGGCCACCACGCGCGCGGCCTCGACTACGTGGCCCTGGGGGACTCCTACGCCTCGGCTCCGGTGGTCCCCACGCAGGTGGACGCCGCCTGCGCCCGCTCGGACCACAACTACCCCTCGCTGGTGGCGGCCGCGAAGAAGGCCACGCTGACGGACGTGAGCTGTTCCGGCGCGACCACCGCGGACATGACCGCGCCGCAGGGCAGCGTGCCGCCGCAGTTCGCCGCGCTCGACCGGCACACCGACCTGGTCACCGTCACCATCGGCGGCAACGACATCGGTTTCAGCACCATCCTCGGCACCTGCGCGCAGTTGACCGCGACCGACCCCGCCGGGGCGCCCTGCCAGGCCCACTTCACCAGCGGCGGCACCGACCAGCTCAAGCAGGTCATCGACCGGACCGCGCCCAAGGTGGCGAAGGTGCTGCGCGGCATCCAAGCGCGGGCGCCGCACGCCCGGGTCCTCCTCGTCGGCTACCCGGACCTCTTCCCGAACGACGGGGTCGGCTGCACCTCCCAGACCACCCCCTTCGCGGCCGGTGACTTCGCCTACATGCGGGACACCGAGAAGCGGCTCAACGGCATGCTGGCCCGGACGGCGGCCTGGAACCACGCGGGCTACGTCGACACGAACACGCCGACCATCGGCCACGACATGTGTCAGCTCCCGGCCGACCGCTGGATCGAGAACCTGGCCCCGGCCTCTCCCGCGGCCCCCGCCCACCCCAACGCTCTCGGTGAGCAGGCCATGGCGAAGGCGACCGCCCGCCACCTCGCCGCCCACCGCTGACCCTTCCCGTCGAAGCGCCGCCTGTCGTGCGGACGAGCCGGTGGCTTGTCCACAGGGCGGGCCGTGCCGGGGCGTACGCTCGTGCGAGAAGGTTCCGAGGCCCGTTCGGAGGGAGGCGCCGTGCTCACGCTCGATCTGCACCCGATCTTCCGGAACAACCGGGACATCGATCTGGCGCTGCGGGAGACGCTGTTCCGGGCCGCGCGGACCGGGGTCGACGTCGTGGAGATCATCCCCGGGAAGGGCACGGGCAAGCTGAAGAAGCGGGTGCTCGCCTTCCTGGCGCAGAAGCACATCAAGAAGCTCTACGTCCGGGTCGAGACGGACGAGACCAACACGGGCCGGGTGCTGGTCCACCTCCGCCCCCCGGACCCGAAGGCCTGACGCCCGGGGCGGCCCCGGGCGGGTGCCGGATGCCGGGTCGGGTGCCGCCCGCCGGCCCTCGGGGCCGGGCGCCGCGGCCGCCGGATCGCCTGTCGGCCGCCGGCCCTCGGGGCCGGGGGCAGCCCGCCGCCGGGTGCCGGGAGCGGGTCCAGCCCGCCCGCCGTCGCCCCGCCGTCGGCCGCTCGCCGGCTCAGCCGGCCGGGGTCAGCAGGACCTTGCCGCGGATCCGGCCGGCGGCACTGAGCTCGTGCACCAGCGCCGCCTCCGCCAGCGGATAGGTCGCGCTGACCTCGACCCGCAGCTCGCCGGCGTCGACCTTCTTGGCCAGGGTCGCCAACTGATCCGCGTCGGCTCGCAGTTGCATGGCGACGGACCGTACGTCCCGGTCCTCATCCGCCGGTGCGGGTGTCGCCGTCGTGACGATCACACCGCCGGGCCGTACCAGCCCGGTCAGCGCGGCCAGTTGCGCCGCCGAGCCCATCGCCAGGCTGACCACGACGTCGACCTGCTCGATGAGCGCGTCGGCCGGGTCGGTGACGGTGTAGTCGACGAGCTGGTCGGCGCCCTGGGCGCGGACCGCGTCCGCGCTGCGCGGGCTCGCCGTCGCGATGACGAACGCGCCCGCCTGCTTGGCCAGTTGGACGGCGAACCCGCCGACTCCGCCGCCGGCGCCGCTGATGAGTATCCGCTGCCCGGCGAGCAGTCCGGCGTGCTCGAAGAGCGCCTGCCAGGCGGTCTGCGCGGCGGCGGGCAGCGCCGCGGCCTCGGTCAGCGGGATCGTGGTCGGGGCCGGCGCCAGCACATCGGCGGGGGCGACGACGAACTCGGCCGCCGCGCCGTCGGCCACCATCGGCAGGAACCCGATCACCTGGTCGCCGACGGACCACCGCGTGACGCCGTCACCGAGCCCCACCACCGTCCCGGCCACGTCGATGCCGGGGATGTGCGGGAAGGCCACCGGGAACACCGGCTGGAGGTAGCCGGCCCGGATCCCCGCGTCGACCGGGTTGAAGGAGGTCGCGGCGACTTCGATCAGCACCTGTCCCGCGGCCGGGGCGGGCCGCTCGGCGTCCTCGTAACGCAGCACACCGGTGTCGCCGTACTCGTGGAAACGCACTGCCTTCATGGAAGCTCTCCTCAGTCGTCAAGTGCTACGAATTCGAAGCACATGACGACTGTAGACCTACTTCGAATTCGTAGCAAGTAGAATCCACGCATGCCGCAGACCCCATCCCTCGATGCCGAGCAGTTGGCCGCCTACTTCGCCCTGACGGAGGTCGGCAGCCTGCTAGAGCACGCCGTGGAACAGCAGCTCCGCGAGGACGGCGGACTCAGCCAGATCCAGTTCCAGATCCTCGCCGTGCTCGGAGAGACCCCCGAGGGGCGGAGCCGGATGACCGACATCGCCGACCGGCTGGTGCACAGCCGCAGCGGACTCACCTACCAGGCGGGCCAGTTGGTCAAGGCCGGGCTGGTCACCCGGACACCGTCCAGCGACGACGAACGCAGCGTCATCGTCACCCTCACCCCGCAGGGGCGGGCGCGGCTCGGACAGGTCATGGGCGGCCATGTCGAGGTCGTGCGCCGGCTGCTGCTGGCGCCGCTCGACCGGGCGGACATCGTCACCCTCACCGGCATCCTCGGCCGGGTCCGTACCCACATGCGCGCCACCCCGCCGCGCTCGGCCGCGCCGCGCCGTAAGCCCGCAGGCGGTTCCGGCGGTTCCGGCGGCTCGGCCGCCTGACCTCACCCGAACGGCAGCGCGATGGCCCGCAACGGCACGGTGACGCTGGACGGCAACGACATCACCTGGACCTGCTCCCGACCCCGTCCGCGCCCGGGCGCGGCGCCGTCCGGCAACGGGCTTCCGCGCATGCGGTCATACGGGACGACCGGCTGATCTACAGTGCTGAGGTCAGTACCTGTCACCTGGTGACCTCAGAAGGACCTACGGATTATGCCGACCGAGACGTTCGAGTTTCAGGTGGAAGCGCGCCAGCTTCTCCAGATGATGATCCACTCGATCTACTCCAACAAGGACGTGTTCCTGCGCGAACTCGTCTCCAACGCCTCCGACGCGCTCGACAAGCTGCGGCTCGAAGCGCTCCGCGACGACTCGCTCGGCGCGGACGTGTCCGACCTCCACATCGACCTCGAAGCCGACCCGGAGGCCCGGACGCTGACCGTCCGGGACAACGGCATCGGCATGTCGCGTGACGAAGTGGTCCAGCTCATCGGCACGATCGCCAACTCGGGCACGGCGAAGTTCCTGCGGGAGCTCAAGGAGGCCGAGGACGGCGCCGCGACCGAGGGGCTGATCGGCCAGTTCGGCGTCGGGTTCTACGCCAGCTTCATGGTCGCCGACGAGGTCACGCTGCTGACCCGGCGGGCCGGCGAGAGCCAGGGCACCCGCTGGGTGTCGAGCGGCGCGGGCACGTACACCGTCGAGGACGTCGAGGACGCGCCGCAGGGCACCTCGATCGTGCTGCGGCTCAAGCCGGTGGATACCGAGGACCAGCTCCACGACTACACCTCCCGGTGGAAGATCAAGGAGATCGTCAAGCGGTACTCGGACTTCATCACCTGGCCGATCCGGATGGCCGCGCAGCCCGCCACGACGGTTGGGGCGGACGGGGATTCCGACACCGACACCGACACAGCCGCCGGCACCGACGCGGACGCCGAGGTGTCCGGTGCCGCCGCCGCGGAACCCGAGACGCTCAACTCCATGAAGGCGCTCTGGGCGCGCTCGCGCGACGAGGTCACCGACGAGGAGTACAGCGAGCTCTACAAGCACATCAGCCACGACTGGACCGATCCGCTGGAGACGATCAGGCTCCAGGCGGAAGGCACCTTCGAATACCAGGCGCTGCTCTTCATCCCGACCCACGCCCCGCAGGACCTCTTCATGCAGGGCTACAAGCGCGGTGTGCAGCTCTATGTGAAGCGTGTCTTCATCATGGACGACTGCGAAGAGCTGATGCCGTCGTACCTGCGCTTCGTCAAGGGCGTGGTCGACGCGCAGGACCTGTCGCTCAACGTGTCCCGCGAGATCCTCCAGCAGGACCGCCAGATCCAGTTGATGCACCGCCGGCTGGCCAAGAAGGTGCTGTCGACGGTCAAGGACATGATGTCCGCCGCGCCCGACCGTTACGCCACGTTCTGGCGGGAGTTCGGCCGGGTGCTGAAGGAAGGGCTGCTCGGCGACTTCGAGAACCGCGACGCGATCCTCAACGTCTCCTCCTTCGCCACGACCCACGACAAGGACGAGCCGACCACGCTCGCGCGGTACGTGGAGCGGATGAGGGACGGCCAGGAACACATCTTCTACCTCACCGGCGAGTCCCGGCAGGCGATCGAGAACTCGCCCCACATGGAGGCGTTCCAGGCCAAGGGCATCGAGGTGCTGCTGCTCACCGACCCGGTCGACGAGGTGTGGGTCGACGCGGTGCCGGAGTTCGACGGCAGGCAGCTCCGGTCCGTCGCCAAGGGCGAGGTCGACCTCGGTACCGAGGAGGAGAAGCAGGAGGCGGACACCGAGCGGGAGAAGGAGCAGCAGGAGTACGCGGACCTGCTGACCTGGATGACCGGCCGGCTGGGCGAGAACGTCAAGGAGGTACGGCTCTCCTCGCGCCTGACCGTCTCACCCGCCTGCATCGTCTCGGACACCCACGACGTGACCCCGGCGCTGGAGAACATCTACCGCGCGATGGGCCAGAAGATCCCGCAGGTCAAGCGGATCCTCGAACTCAACCCCAAGCACCCGCTGATCACCGGCCTCAACCGGACCCACACCGAGCGCCCGGCCGAGGCCGGCCTCGAAGAGACCGCCCAACTCATCTACGACCTGGCCCTGTTGGCCGAGGGCGGCGAACTCGCCGACCCGTCCCGCTTCGTCAGGCTGATGGCGGACCGCCTCGAACGCACGCTCTGAAGCTCGCGATCGACGGGCGGGTGCCGGGCTGGCACCCGCCCGTCCGCGCCCGCCGTGGACGTCCGCCGCCGGGGACATCCCCGGCCGGCTCAGTCCGGGCCCAGCCAGCGGTAGTGGAGTTCGGGCCGCCCCACCTGGCCGTACGCGGGGGTGCGGGCGGCGCGGCCCGCCTCGACCAGGTGTTCGAGGTAACGGCGGGCGGTGATCCGGGAGATGCCGACCGACTGGGCCGCCGCGCTGGCGGTCAGGCCGAGCGGCGCCACCCGCAGCGTCTGGATCACGGTGGCGAGGGTGGGCGCGCTCAGCCCCTTCGGGAGGACGGCCGGGCCCGGTGCGCGCAGGGTCGCCAGGGCGCGGTCGACCTCGTCCTGGCTGCCCGCCTCGCCGGCCGAGGCACGGAAGTGGGCGTACCCCTCAAGACGGTCGCGCAGGGTGGCGAAGGCGAAGGGCTTCAGGATGTACTGGACGACGCCGAGCGAGACACCGGTGCGGACCACGGACAGGTCGCGGGCGGAGGTCACCGCGATGACGTCCATCCGGTGTCCGGCGGCGCGCAGCGAGCGGGCGAGTTCCAGCCCGTGGCCGTCGGGCAGATAGAGGTCGAGCAGGATCAGGTCGACCGGCACCCGCTCCAGCGTCCGCCGCGCCTCCGCCACCGAACGGGCCGTGCCGACGGCGGCGAAACCGGGCACCCGGCCGATGTAGAGGACATGGGCGTCGGCCGCGACCGGGTCGTCCTCGACCACGAGGACACGTATGGCTGCCTCGATCATGGGTTGTCTTTTACCACACCTGTGCCGGTTTGCCGCCGGGCCCGCCGGCGGGGAGCAGCGGGCGGCGAAACCCCCTGCCGCGCCCGCCTCATGACAGCGTCGCGGCGGGCCGCAGCGGCAGCCGTACGGTGAAGACGGCCCCGCCCGTGGGCGGCACCGTCAACCCCAGGGTGCCGCCGTGGCGCGTCACGGTCTGGCGGACCAGGGCGAGCCCGAGGCCGCGCCCGCCGCCGGCCGGGTCCTTGGTCGACCAGCCGTGCTCGAAGACCGCCTCGGTGTCGCCGGAGGGGATGCCGGGGCCCGTGTCGGCGACCCGCAGGACGAGATGCTCCGGATCCGTATCGGCGGTGACGGTCACGGTGACCCGCGCGGCCGGCCGTCCCTGGGTGGCGTCGAGCGCGTTGTCGATCAGATTGCCGAGGATCGTCACCAGGTCCCGGGCCGGGATCGCCGCGGGCAGCAGTGTGTCGTCCAGCACGCGGTCATACGGCGGATGGCCGTCGAGCCGGTGGTCGTCGAGGCGGCCGTTGTCGGGCCGCCGGTTGCTGAGGGAGCCGTCGTCGAGCCGGCCGTCCGTGCTGACCACCAACTCGACGCCACGCTCGTTGGCCTGCGCCGCCTTGCCCAACAGCAGCGCCGCCAGGACGGGTTCGTGGACGGCCGCGACCACCTGATCGGTCAGCGCCTGCGCGAGCCGCAGTTCGGCGGTGGCGAACTCGACCGCCTCGGCCGCGCGGCCGAGTTCGACCAGGGACACGACCGTGTGCAGCCGGTTGGCCGCCTCATGGGCCTGCGCGCGCAGCGCCCGGCTGAAGTCGCGTTCGGAGTCCAGCTCGCCCAGCACCACCTGGAGTTCGGTGTGATCCCGCAGGGTCACCATCGTCCCGCGCTGCTCCCCGCCGGATACCGGTGAGGTGTTGACGACCAGGACGCGCTCCGCGGTCAGATGGAGCTCGTCCACGCGGGCGTCGGGGGAGAGCAGGGCCGCCGTCAGGGCCGCGGGCAGGCCGAGTTGGGTGACCCGGCGTCCCACCGCGTCCTCCCGCAGGCCGAGCAACTCCCGTCCGCCGTCGTTGATGAGCGCGATGCGCTGATCGCCGTCGAGCAGCAGCAGCCCCTCGCGTACGGCGTGCAGCGCCGCCTGGTGGTAGTCGTACATCCGGTGCAGCTCACGGGCGTTCATGCCGCGGGTGTGGCGGCGCAGCCGCGTGTTGACCAGATACGTGCCCAGTCCGCTGAGGGCGAGCGCGGCCGCGGCGACACCGATGAGAGCGGTCAACTGCTCACGGGCCCTGGCGCTGATCGCCCGCACGGTGATCCCGGCGCTGACCAGACCGACGATCCGCGGGCCGGCGCGGATCGGGGTGATCACCCGTACCGAGGGGCCGAGCGTCCCGGTGTACGTCTCGGCGAAGGTCCGGCCGCGCAACGCGGGCCCGATGTGGCCGAGATAGCGCCGGCCGATCTGCGCGGTGTCCGGATGCGTCCAGCGGATCCCGTGGGTGTCCATGATCGTGACGAAGTCCACCCCGGTGGCGCCCTGCACCGACATCGCGTACGGCTGGAGGAGCGCGGTCGGATCGCCGGGGTCGCCGATGGCCCGCACCACCGAGGGGGAGGCGGCCACCGCGCGGGCCACCGCGGTGGCCTGGCGGCGGGCGGCTTCGGTCGACTGGCGGCCGTCGCTGACGTAGGTGAAGATCGCGCAGCCGGTGACGGCGAGCGCGACCAGTACCGTCTGCACCGCGAACAACTGCCCCGCCAGGCTGCGGGGCCGGGGGAGGTGCGGGCGCACCCGGAGGTACGGCACACGCGGCCATCTCACGGTGTCGGTCCGCCCTTCGCGTCGGCGTGAACTCAACGAACGCAATGGTGACGGCCCGCACCGGCTCGGCGATAGTCGCGGGAACCGCCAGGGCGTGAGCCGCACGCACGGCGCCACCCGGTTCCGGTGCGCCAGCGCCGGGCCCCGGGTGTGCCCATGATGTCGTCAAGGAGGACACCCATGTCCCAACCACCGGTGGCCCAGGCCGTCCGGCGCGACCGCACCCACTACCTCTACATCGCCGTGATCGTCGCGGTGCTGCTCGGTATCGGCACCGGCTTTCTGTGGCCGCACTTCGCCACCGAACTGAAGCCGCTGGGTACCGGGTTCGTCAATCTGATCAAGATGATGATCTCGCCGATCATCTTCTGCACCATCGTGCTGGGGGTCGGTTCGGTGCGCGACGCGGCGCGGGTCGGCCGGGTCGGCGGGCTGGCGATCGCGTACTTCCTCGTCATGTCGGCGGTCGCGCTCGCCATCGGCCTGGTCGTCGGCAACATCCTGCACCCGGGTGACGGCCTGCACCTCACCGAGGCGGCGAAGAGCGTGGGCCACACCGCGGCGGCCGACGCCCACGAGGGGCCGGTCGACTTCCTCCTCGGCATCATCCCGACCACGCTGGTGTCGGCCTTCACCGAAGGCGAGGTGCTGCAAACGCTGTTGGTCGCGCTGCTGGTCGGCTTCGGCCTCCAGGCGATGGGACGCGCGGGCGAACCGGTGCTGCGGGGCATCGGCAGCATCCAGAAGCTGGTGTTCCGGGTGCTGTCCATGATCATGTGGGCGGCGCCGATCGGCGCTTTCGGGGCGATGGCGGCGGTCATCGGCGAGACCGGCACCGACGCGCTGAAGGCGCTGGGCACCATTATGCTCGGCTTCTACCTCACCTGCGCGCTGTTCGTCCTGGTGGTGCTCGGCGTCCTGCTGCGGCTCACCACCGGGGTGAACCTCCTGCGGCTGCTGAAGTACCTGGGCCGGGAGTTCCTGCTGATCCTGTCCACGTCGTCGTCTGAGTCGGCGCTGCCGCGGCTGATCGCGAAGATGGAGCACCTCGGGGTGAGCCGCCCGGTGGTCGGCATCACGGTGCCGGCCGGCTACTCCTTCAACCTCGACGGCACGATGATCTATCTGACCATGGCGTCGCTCTTCATCGCGGACGCGCTCGACCAGCCCCTGGCGCTCGGTCAGCAGATCGGGCTGCTGCTGTTCATGATGATCGCCTCCAAGGGGGCGGCGGGGGTGTCGGGTTCGGGCATCGCCGTACTCGCCAGCGGCCTCCAGTCCCACCAGCCGGCCCTGGTGGACGGTGTCGGCCTGATCGTCGGCATCGACCGTTTCATGAGCGAGGCGCGGGCGCTGACAAACTTCGCCGGCAACGCCGTCGCCACGCTCGTGATCGGGACGTGGATCCACGAGGTGGACGCGGAGCGGGTGAAGCTGGTGCTGGCGGGCGGGCTGCCGTTCGACGAGACGACACTGGTCGATGAGGGGGATGACTCGGCAGACGGGGACGGCACGGCCGGCGGCGAAGGCGGCGACGCCGGCGGTCCCGGTCCGGAGGGGAGCGCCCAGCCGGCTCCCGCGGCGCACCCGGCCCCGCAGCCGGCCGGGTAGCGGGGCTCACCCGCGTACGAGAGCCCTCGAACCGCGAACGTCCGGGCCGGCCCGCGCGGGCCGGCCCGGACGCCGTTGGTCGACCGGCGAGCGGACGTCGCTCAGCAGGTCAGGAAATCAGCAGGTCGGCCGGTCAGGCCACATCGAACCGGTCGAGGTCCATGACCTTGCTCCACGCCGCGACGAAGTCGTTGACGAACTTCTCCTTCGCGTCGTCGCTCGCGTAGACCTCCGCGACCGCGCGCAGCTCGGAGTTGGACCCGAAGACCAGGTCGGCCCGGCTGCCGGTCCACTTGACCTCGCCGGTGGCGGCGTCGCGGCCCTCGAAGGTGTTGGCGTCCTCGGACGTCGCCTGCCACGTGGTGCCGAGGTCCAGCAGGTTGACGAAGAAGTCGTTGGTCAGCGACCCGGGGGTCTCGGTGAGCACACCGAGCGACGACTGCTGGTAGGTGGCGCCCAGCACCCGGAGGCCGCCGACCAGTACCGTCGTCTCGGGGGCGCTCAGCGTCAGCAGGTTCGCCCTGTCGATCAGCAGGTACTCCGCCGACAGCCGGTTGCCCTTGCCGAGGTAGTTGCGGAAGCCGTCGGCGGCCGGTTCGAGCGCGGCGAAGGACTCCACGTCGGTCTGCTCCTGCGAGGCGTCCGCGCGGCCCGGCGTGAAGGGGACCTCGACGTCGAAGCCGGCCGTCTTCGCGGCCTGTTCGACGGCGGCGGCGCCGGCGAGCACGATCAGGTCGGCGAGCGAGACCTGCTTGCCGCCGCTCTGGTCCGCGTTGAAGGACTCCTGGATGCCTTCGAGCGTACGCAGCACCGCGGCCAACCGGTCGGGGTCGTTGACCTCCCAGCCGCTCTGCGGTTCCAGGCGGACGCGCGCGCCGTTGGCGCCGCCGCGCTTGTCGCTGCCGCGGAAGGAGGAGGCCGACGCCCAGGCGGTGGAGACGAGTTCGGACACCGACAGGTCCGAGGCGAGGATCCGCTGCTTGAGGGCGGCGATGTCCGCGGCGTCGACGAGTTCGTGGGTCACCGCGGGCAGCGGGTCCTGCCACACCAGCGTCTCGCTCGGGACCTCGGAGCCGAGGTAGCGCACCACCGGGCCCATGTCGCGGTGGGTCAGCTTGAACCACGCCCGGGCGAAGGCGTCCGCGAACTCCTGCGGGTTCTCCAGGAAGCGGCGCGAGATCTGCTCGTAGGCCGGGTCGACGCGCAGCGCCAGGTCGGTGGTGAGCATCGTCGGGGCGTGGGTCTTGGACGCGTCGTGGGCGTCGGGGACGGTGCCCGCTCCCGCGCCCTCCTTCGGCTTCCACTGGTTGGCGCCCGCCGGGCTCTTCGCCAGCTCCCACTCGTACCCGAAGAGGATCTCGAAGAAGCTGTTGTCCCAGCTCACCGGGGTGTTGGTCCAGGCGCCCTCAAGGCCGCTGGTGATGGTGTCGCCGCCCTTGCCGGTGCCGAAGGTGTTCCGCCAGCCGAGGCCCTGCTCCTCCAGCGTGGCGGCCTCGGGGTCGGCGCCGACGTTCTCCGTCGGACCGGCGCCGTGGGTCTTGCCGAAGGTGTGGCCGCCCGCTATCAGGGCCACCGTCTCCTCGTCGTTCATCGCCATCCGGCGGAAGGTCTCCCGGATGTCGCGAGCCGACGCGAGCGGGTCCGGATTGCCGTTGGGGCCCTCGGGGTTGACGTAGATGAGGCCCATCTGGACCGCGCCGAGCGGGCTTTCCAGCTCGCGGTCGCCGGTGTAGCGCTCGTCGCCGAGCCAGGTCTTCTCCGGACCCCAGTAGACGTCCTCCTCGGCCTCCCAGACGTCCGCGCGGCCGCCGGCGTAACCGAAGGTGGTGAAGCCCATCGACTCCAGTGCCACGTTGCCGGCGAGGATCAGCAGGTCGGCCCAGGACAGGCTCTGCCCGTACTTCTTCTTGACCGGCCACAGCAGGCGGCGGGCCTTGTCGAGGTTGGCGTTGTCGGGCCAGCTGTTGAGGGGGGCGAAGCGCTGCTGGCCGGCCCCGGCGCCGCCGCGGCCGTCGCTGATCCGGTAGGTGCCGGCGCTGTGCCAGGCCATCCGGATGATGAACGGGCCGTAGTGGCCGTAGTCGGCCGGCCACCAGTCCTGCGAGGTGGTCAGCACCTCCGCGATGTCCTGCTTCACGGTGGGGAGGTCGAGGGAGGAGAACGCGGCGGCGTAGTCGAAGTCCGCGCCGAGGGGGTTGGCCACGGCGGGGTTCTTGGCGAGGATCTTCAGATTGAGCCGCTCCGGCCACCAATCCCGGTTTCCACCGCCGTGCGTCGGGTGCGGGGCGCGGCCGTGCGCGACGGGGCAGCCACCTCCGCCCTGCGCCTGCTCGTCCTTCGCGTCGACGACGACTGCGTCATGGTTCTCGGTCATGGTTATCCTTCCGGACCTGGCGGATCACGGTGCTCAGCAACTGCGGGGAACGAACGGGGCGATGAGCCGCGGGGGCCGGACGTCGCGGATGGGCCGGGGGCCGGAAAGCCGTACGAAGGCGCGGACCTTCACGGCCTCGGCGGCGCGGTCGCGGCACGGGCGGCCGTCATCCGCGGGCCGGCACCGCGCGGTGCCTCGGCGGTGGTCCCTTGACGTCTGTGTCTCCTGCCGTACGGGAGTCGGAGTCTTCCTGTCCCTTGGCTATCACCGGAACCGATCCTACAATGGACGGAGTCCAAGTCAAGAAGTGGGCCAAACGCATATCTCATCTGATTCCGGATATCCGTTGGTAAACTCCGGGCATCCCACGAACCTGAATAGGTGAACCGATATGAGTGACCTGCTGGAGCGACTGCGGGGACGTGGCTGGCGGATGACCTCCCAGCGGCGCGTCGTCGCGCAGGTCCTCGACGGCGACCATGTGCACCTCACCGCGGACGAGGTGCACGCCCGCGCGGCCCAGCGGTTGCCCGAGATCTCCCGGGCCACCGTCTACAACACGCTGGGCGAACTCGTCTCCCTCGGCGAGGTGATGGAGGTCGCCACCGACGGCCGCGCCAAGCGGTACGACCCCAACGCCCATCACCCGCACCAGCACCTGGTGTGCTCCGCCTGCGGCACCATCCGCGACGTCCACCCCGCCGGCAACCCCCTCGCCGATCTCCCCTCCGACCAGCGCTTCGGCTTCACCGTCGCCACCGCCGAGGTCACCTACCGCGGGCTGTGCCCTTCCTGCACGTAGCCGCCGCCGCGGATTGCCGGTCGAACGGCGGCCGGTTGCCGGTTGCCGGCCCGATGGCTCGCGGCCGGTTCGGCCTCCGTCGCACCGACCGCGGCGCGGTCGCCCCGGACGGTCACGGCCCGAGACGGCGGATGCGGGCCGGGAAAGCGGGCAGACGGTCGTGCGACGAGACCAGGAGGAGGCAACCGTGGCGGACACCGAGGCCGAGGCTGCGGCCGGACGCGGGGCCGAGGCGGGCGAGTCGTCCGGGCGGCCCGTAGGGGCGGAGGCTCCGTATCGGGCCGAGGTCGTACGGGGAGACGGGCAGTGGCATCTGACGGTGTCCGGACTCGACGACCACCCGGACCGCGGCGAGGTGGACGCCCTCGTCGTCACCGTGCCCCAGGACGGCGCGGGCGAGGCGCTGCCCGCGAAGGACCTCGACCGGATGCTCCACAAGTGCGGCTTCGCCCGGGACGCCGACTGGACCGGCCACGACGACCGCTGGACCGCCCCCTGCCGCCAATCCACCACCTGGGCCGCCCCACCCGCCCCACCCACCACCCCCTGACCCGCCCGGCCCACCGCACGCCGCTGTAGCCGCGGCCGCCGTACCCCTGACCGGCCCCGGCGCCCGGCCGCCGCCCGTCCGGCACCGGAGGCTCAGGCGGAGGCAACCCTGACGCCCGGTCCGCCGGATCCGGCCGAAGACACGTGCGGGCGCGCCATTTTCGCGCCGGAACCCGCGGCGGGGCCGGCCCGTGAGCCCATGCTGCATCAGGCGCGCATCCCGCGCCACGACACGGGGGCACCACCGTGCCCGGCGGCGGAGGGCGGACACCGATGAAGCAGGGGCAGCGGCACCGTACGAAGGGCACGAGCCGCGCGCGTTTCGCGGTGGGGACCGCCATCGCGCTCACCGCGACCCTCTGGGCGGGCGCCGCCGACTCGGTGGCCGACTCGCCGGCGCTGGGCTCGGGGACGGGCGTGTACGACGGAACCGTGCCGCTGACGACGCTCAGGACCGCGACCACGTATCTGCTCAAGGACCCGACGCGGGGCGACACCGCGACCACGGACGGCAAGACCAGCGCGATCCTCACCGACCCGGACAACGTATGGGGCAACGGACTCGCCTCGAACCGGCAATCGGCAGGGGTGGACGCCCAGTTCGCGGCGGCCTCGGTGTGGGACTACTTCAAGTTCACCTTCAGCCGGGTCGGCGTCAGGAACGACGGCCAGGGCATCCGCAGCGTCGTCCACTACGGCACCAACTACGGCAACGTCTTCTGGGACGACACGTGCGGCTGCGTGCGGTACGGCGACGGGGCGGGCAACACCCATCCGCTCACCGAACTGGACCTCGCCGCACGGGAGATCACCCACGGCGTGACCTCGGCCACCGCCGGCCTCGGGTACACCGGCGAGGCGGGCGCCCTCAACGAGGCGACCTCGGACATCTTCGCGACGATGGTGGAGTTCGCGGCGAACATCCCGGCCGACGTCCCCGACTACCTCATCGGCGAGAAGGCCGACCTGAACGGTGACGGCACCCCGCTGCGTTTCATGGACCGCCCCTCCCGCGACGGCGCCTCCCCCGACTACTACTCCTCGGCCATCCCCGGCATGGATCCGTATCTCGCCTCGGGCGTCGCCGACCACTTCTTCTTCCTCCTCGCCGAGGGCAGCGGCCCCCGCACGATCAACGGCATCGCCTACGACAGCCGCACCGTCGACGGCGCCCCCGTGACCGGCATCGGCCGCACCGCCGCGGCCGCCATCTGGTACCGCGCGCTGACCGTCTACCTGACCCCCACCGCCACTTACCACACCGCCCGCACCGCCACCCTGAACGCGGCCCGCGACCTCTACGGCACGCTGAGCCCCCAATACGCGGTGACAGCGGCGGCCTGGTCCGCGGTCAACGTCCCCACCTGACCCGCCCGGACCGCCTGCCTCACCTCTGCGTCAGGCAGCCGCCGTACGGCGGTGTGCGGGGCGCCGGGCGATCGGCGGGAAACACGTGGTCGGCCCGCGGAGGTGGTCGTTACACTGCGCAGGCCCCGAAGGGCCCGGTGGCTGTCACCGGGGCCGGGGCTGCGTTTCCAGGGGGGATCGTATGTCTCGACTGTTCGGTGGGCGACGCCACAGGCGTCTCCGGGGGAGAACGGGCGCCGTCGCGCTCACGGCACTGGTCACGAGCGCGGCCGTCGCGTTTGCCGGATGGGTGGGGCCCGCTTACGCCACCGCCGGACCGGCGGCCGCGAAGGCCACGGCCGCCGCCGCCTCGGCCCACAGGCCCGCGGCCGGTCCGGCGACGTCCCCGGTGACGGCCCCGGCGGGGACCGCTTCGGCGAAGGCCGGGGGCACGCCCAAGGCCGGGGGCACGGTGAAGCAGCGGAAGACCGCCGCGCCCGCGCCCGGGCCCACCAAGCCGGCCGCCCCCGCCAAGAAACCCCCGGCTCCCGCCGCCCCCTCCGCCGCCAAGGTGAAGACCCTCCGCGCCAAGGCCGCCGCGAGCGCCACCACCGCGGCATCCGCGAAACGCAGCCAAGCCACCGACTGCGGCGGCCCGTTGCCGCTCGACACCGTGCACGTCTGCGCGTCCATCGCGGTGAACGGCAGCGACACCTACACCGTCACCACCTCCGCCGCCGACGACCTCCTGACGATCCAGCTCACCGAGACCGACGACGCCGAGGTCACCGGGCAACTCACCGGCCCGGACGGCGCCGAGGTCAACTGCTCGATCACCGGCTGGTACGGCCCGGCGAGTTGCCCGACGGGGGCGGCGGGCGCGTACACGCTCGTCATCACCGACTCCTACGGCAGCGGCGGATACACCCTCGCGGTCTCCTCGCTCCGGACCTCCCCCTGCACGGCGCTCACCGAGAATGAACTGGCCTTCGGCGCCGCGCCGTTGACCGGATCGATCGCCGCGGGCGGCGCCTCCGCCTGCTACGCCCCCGCTACCGGCGCCGCCACCAGCGGCGACCTGCTGCGGATCGGCGGCCTGTCGTACGAACTCCAGGCCACCGTCTACGACGCGAGCGGCACCTCGGTCTGCACCGTCGGGCCGTACGGCGACACCTGCACGCTGTCGGGCACCGGTCCGTACCGGGTGGTCCTGCGCGACACCTACGCCCAGGCCGTCTCCTACGACGTGACCCTGAACCGGCTCTCCCACCCCGCCGGTTGCGCGGCACTCCCCGCGGCGCCGTTCGGCGACCCGGGCGAGGCGGTCGCGTCGGGATCGCTGCGAGTCGGCGAAGTGGCGTGCCGCACCGTGACGTTGCCCGACGGAGCCGCGGCGGTCTCCCTCCAGGGCGGGGAGTCGACCAGCGGCACCACGTCCTGGACGCTCTACACCGCGGACGGGCAGCAGGTCTGCGCCGGAAACGACGACGCGACCTGCGACACCCTCCCCGGGGCCGGCGCCTACACCCTCCTGCTGGAGAACACCTCGGTCTTCGACCCGGCCGCCTACGCCGTGGCCGTCCTTCCCCTGACCAGCACCACCGGTTGCGCCGCCACGGTGGGTACGGCCTACGACCTGCCGCTGCTGCACGGCACACTCGCCTCGCCGGTGCAGACGGACTGCCGGCCGTTCAGCGGTACGGCCGGCGACCGCGTCGATCTCGCCGCCTCGGGTGTCCGCGCCACGATCGTCGACCCGTCGGGCACACCCAGTTGCTCACGCGACACCGGCGACGGGTCGAGCCAGGACGGCTGCGTGCTGACCGGCGCCGGCCCGTACCGGGTGATCACCGCCGGCACGTACGACTTCACCGGCGCGTACGTCCTGCGCATCGCCAGGCTCTCGCAGCCGGCGGGCTGCACACCGCTGCCGCCCCAGGCGTACGGCACCGACCCGGCCATCTCCGCCGACCCCTGCTGGCTGCTCCAGGTGCCCGCGGCCGGTACGTACGACGTCGGCGGGACGGGGGTCTACCACCAGGACGGCACGCGGTTCTGCGCCCAGGGCGCCGACTCCTGCACCTTCCCGGCCGCCGGCACGTACGCCATGGTGTTCCGGCCGGACTACCTCGACGACACCCCGTTCGCGCCGGTCTTCGTCTCTCCCACCCAGACCGCGGGGTGTGTGCCGGGGTCCGACACGGGCTTCACGAGCGGCCCGCTGAGCTTCGATCTGACCGCCCCGGGCCGGCGGGACTGCCTGACGCTGCCCACCGCGGCCGGCAACGGCCTCTACCTGGCGGCGAGTCCGTCCGACACCGGGACGAACCCGGTCGAGACGGTCTACGACGCCAGGGGAGTCCAGAGCTGCGAGAACCAATACTCCTTCTCCGTCTGCAAGTTGACCGGCACCGCGCCCTTCCACCTCGTGCTGACGGCGCCCCAGCCGGGTGTCTACGGGCTGACCGTCCAGCGCACCGGTGACGCCACCGGCTGCGCCGCCTGGCCGCGGACCTCGTTCGGCGGCTCCACCGGCACGCGGGTCCAGCTCACCACGGCGATCCAGACCGTCTGTCTGGCCCTTCCGGCGAACGGCCACTCCACTGCGGAGATGATCGACTGGACCAACACCGCCAACCGGGTCAACGCCTCTGTGCAGGTGTTCGACGCCGCGGGCAACCAGGTGTGCGCCACCATCGGCAGCTCCACGACGACGTGCCGCTACACCGCCGGCGTCAGCTACACGGCCGTCCTGGTCGGCGCGGCCGGCGCCGACACCTACCACCTGGTGCGCCGCGACGTGTCGTCCACCGCGGTGTGCGCCGCCCCGCCGTCGCTGACCGTCGGCGGTCCGTCCACCGGCTACACCTTCACCTCCGCCCTGGACTCACGCTGCCTGCGCGTCCAGGCCGCCACCACCGACAAGTTGTGGCTGTCCGTACGGACTCCCGCCGCCGCGGCGGACAGCGGCGCGGAACTCCTCGTCGTCGACGCCGGCGGTGCGATCGTGTGCTGGCAGCACGGGGCCTCGTGCCGGGTGAGCGGCTCGTCGTCCTATGTGGTCGCCGTCCTCGCTTCGGGATACGCGGGTACGCCGATCGCCGCGCACGTGGACACCTGGCGGATGGGTACGGCGGCCGGCTGGGTGCCGCAGTGCGCGGCCAACTCCCTCTCCCCGGACGGGTTCGCGCTCCGCGGCGGGACCTTGACCGAGAGCGCCACGGCCTTCTGCGGGGTGATGCAGGTCAAGCCCTTGCAGGGGTTCGATGTGTACGGGACCGACAGCGACCCGGCGGCCACCCCGGCGTTGGGCCTCTACAGCAGCGCCAACTGGAACGGCACGTCCATCGACTACGCCTACCAGTGCGGCGGGGAATACGGCGCTTTCGACTACCACTGCTCGGTCGACGGCAACGCCGCGCCGGCTCAGGTGGTGTTCGTCCTCAGCCCGGGCGCCGCCAGGACCCCCGTCGCGTACACGATGCAGGGCGTGTGCAGCTTCCAGTGCTCGACGCCGCCCAGGACCGCGGACCTGACCTCGGTGGCGCCGGCCTCCGGGCCCGCCGAAACGGACAACAAGGTGGTGATCCACGGCAGCAACCTGACGCTCGGCACCGAGGTGGAGCTGGCACAGAACGGCGTGCGGGCGAGCTACAACCGGATGACGACGCCCGTCTCGGTCAGCGCCGACGGCACGACGCTGACGGTGCTGCTCACCACCCGGGGGGTCGCGCCCGGCGCGTACGACGTCGTCCTCGATCAGGCCGGCTACACCACCGGCACGAGGTCGCCCGGCTATCTGCCGGGCGGCTACACCGTGACGGCGGCGAAGCCCTATGCCAAGGGGGGCGGGCCGGTGCACATCACCGATCCGGCGCGGGCGGTTGTCCACAACCGGCCGAGCTGAGCCCTGCCGAGGGGCCTCGCCGGGCTGCCCGGCGGGGCCCTCGCCGGGGGGCTTTATACGTCAGGGTGCGGCGGCCCAGGAGACGGTGAAGTTCCCGGCGGCGGTGATCGGCGAGACGACCGTGCCCGCGGCCTGCTGGACCCGCGGGCCGGCCAGGGCGAGGCTCCTGCCGTTGGCGGTGGCCGAGGTGAAGGCGGCGATGACGGCGGAGTGGGAGATCGGGCGGGTCGGCCCGGCCGACGGGACGTCGGTCAGCACCTCGGCGGAGGCCAGGCCGGCACCGGCCAGGGTCTTCCTGGCCGACGCGGTCCAGCCGGCCGTGACGTCGGCGACGGTCAGGGTGAACGTGCCGCTCCCGTCGGTCGTGACACTCGCCCGCATGGCGTCGCCGGCCCGCACCGGGTTCGCGAAGGTGACCGGATACGCCGGATACAGCTCGTACCAGGCGTACATGGTGCCGCTCGTACCGGAACACTGGCCGCTGGTCCCGGCCTGCTCGACCGTCTGATCGGTGGCGCCGTCCAGGCCCACCCAGTACGAGGTGTCGTTCGCCGTCCCGGCCGAACACGTGAGCTGCGGCTGCGTCCACCCGGCGGCCACGGACGTGAACCGCCCCCCGACGGCTACATACCCCGACTCCCCGCCCCCCGCGACGACCGACCCACCCGGCCCCCCGACGGCGCCCGCGGGCCCGGCGGCCCACCCGGCGACGAGAGCGCCTCCGGCGACGGTGATGGCGGCGACGGCTGGCATACGTCGTAAGCATCTCATCAGGCAGCTCCTCGTCACGGGGCTCCGGGCTTCTCCCGGCGCGTTCGGCGGTTCGACGCGCGTACGGATCCGGGCCCCATGCTCCCCGGTCGCCCGCCCCCTGAAAACCCCACCACCCCCGGCCCCTTGCGCCTCCGACACCCTTGCGCGGACCCGCCCCGGGAAAACCCACAACTCGGGCTGATCCTCCGGCGTGACCGCCACGCCGTGCGGAACCGGGCCGAGGCGCCCGGCCCGCAGAAAGGTGAACATGCCCCGCAGGATCGCGACCGCCAGCAGGACGGTGACGGCCACGACCGCGCCCTGGAACTCGGCCACCCGCGAGAACAGCCGCGTCACCAGCACCCAGTCGAGCGCCGCCATGGCCGCCAGCAGCACCAGGCCCAGCAGATAGAAACCGGCCAGCAGGACGAGCGCGCGGACAGCGCGCAGCCGGAACGTCATCGAAAGGTCCCCCCACAGGACTCGGTCGGCCCGGAAAGGCCGCCAACGACCGCGGACTATACCCAAATTCAACCAACACAGGCCGCCGGCCTTTTCGCTGACCGGGCCGCGTGCTCCGGTGGGATCGGCGGGGCGGCGGAAAGCTCATTCAAAGCCAGTTGGCGGCGCGGTACTTGTGGAGCCCAGCGCCGGCGTGGTGCCCTTGTGGCTCCTAGGGCAACTGATGCTGAGGGGGCACACGAGTCTCATGATCAAGCGAATAGTCGCCGTGTCGGCGCTGATCCCGGCCATGCTCGGCGTTACCTCCGGCGTCGCCTCGGCGCAGTCCGCGCCGAAGGCGACCGCCGCGGTGGTCACCCTCACCTACGACGCCAGCCAGGCGGCGCAGTGGGCGAGCGCCATCACGCTGGGCGCGCAGAACTGGAACGGCGCGCTGCACAACGTACGCCTCCAGCCCGCCAGTTCGCGCAGCTCGGCCAACTTCGTCTACAAGGCGACCAGCGGCTGGCCCCAGACGACGCTCGGACCGTTCTTCCCGGGCGGCAGCAGAGGGCAGGTGCAGCTCGGCCAGGAAGCGGTCGACGAGGGGTACGACATGACCCGGATCGCGGCGCACGAAACCGGACACATCCTGGGGCTGCCCGACCACTACACCGGCCCCTGCTCGGAGTTGATGTCCGGCCACGGCCCTGGCACGTCGTGCACCAACGCCAAGCCGACGGCGGCCGAGGCGGCCCAGGTCGACCGGAACTACGCGGGCCGGATCGCGGCGCGGACCGCCAACCACCAGATCGTGATCGACATCTGGTCCGCACCGGCACCCGCCCGCGCCCACTGAGCAACCACCCGACATCGAGGGGCCCCACCGCGTGCGCGGTGGGGCCCCTCGATGTTGTGCGACGCACCGCGGCGGCCCCTTCCGTTGCCGAAGTTTGACGCAACCTTGGAGAGCGCTCTCCCATCTCTCCCGGCCCGCCCGGAGGACACTCTCCATGGTTGGCGGGATGGCATCCGGCGAGCTCAACGGCCGCTTCCCGCCGCTCCGATCAGCCATGCCCTGCCGCACCCCGCCATGCCCGGCCGCACCCTCGTCATGCCCGGCCCTACCCCCGCCGCGCCCCCTGATGTCCCCCCACGTGCCCCACGCCCAACCACCCCCCACCGCCTCCGCGACCGAAAGGAATGCAATGAGGCTGCTCCACCTCCACCTCCCCCTCCCACGACCACGACCGCGACCGCCGGCCGGCACCCGCGGCCGCTCGCACCCCACCCCCCACCGCCCCTCCCCCCACCGCCCCACCTTCCGCGCCCTGTTCGTGGCCGCCGCCCTCTCCGCCCTCTCCCTCGCCGGTGTGCACACCGCGGCACACGCCGCCGGCAGCGGCCCCTTCGGCGGCACCGCGGCCCCCGTCCCCGGCACGGTCCAGGCCGCGAACTACGACACCGGCGGCCAGGGCGTCGCCTACAGCGTCGTCTCCACCAACGGCAGCGCCAACAGCTACCGTTCGGACGGCATCGACCTGGAGAGCACCGCGGACACCCAGGACACCACCGTGGCCGGCGGGGCGTACGACATGGGCTGGACCACTCCCGCCCAGTGGTTCAAGTACACCGTCAACGTCGCGACCGCCGGAAACTACACGGTCGGCTTCCGGGTCGCCTCGCCGTACGGGCTCACCGACGCGCTGCACATCGCCAACGCCGCCGGCACCAATCTGACCGGCGCGGTCGCCATTCCGAACACCGGTGGCTACGAGACCTGGACCACGGTCACCGCCGCCGTCACCCTGCCGGCCGGCCAGCAGACTCTCACCGTCGACCAGGACTCCAACGGCTGGAACTTCCACTACCTGGACTTCGCCCAGGGATCCGGAGGCAGCGGTGGCGGTGGCGGAGGCGGCAGCGGCGGCACCGGCCCGACCGAGTACTGCGGCACGCAGGACCTCGCGCTCGACCAGCCGACCACCGCCTCCTCGACCCAGGACGCCACCGCGTACCCGGCGTCCGGCGCCACCGACGGCGACCCCGGCAGCCGTTGGTCGAGCGCGGCCGGTGACCCGCAGTGGCTGGAGATCGACCTCGGCGCCAAGCAGCAGCTCTGCGGTATGGGCATCCTGTGGGAAGCCGCGTACGGCAAGGCGTTCACGGTCCAGGTGTCCAGCGACAACGCGAACTGGACCACGGTCTACTCCACGACCACCGGCACCGGCGGGAACCAGACGTTCAGCGTCTCCGCGACCGCCCGCTACGTCCGGCTGAACGGCACCGCGCGCGGCACCACGTTCGGCTACTCGATCTTCGAGTTCGACGTCTACGGCCTGACCACCGTGGCCCCGGTCGGCGGCGGCAACGGCAACGGCGGCAACGGGGTCTGCCCCTGGGTCGGCTCCACCGCGCCGGTCGCCCAGCGGGTCCAGCAGGTGCTCGACACCATGGACCGGGCCGAAGAGGTCACCCTGGCCTCGGGCGACGGCAGTTCGGCCTACATCGGCCAGGTCGGCGCCATCCCCAACCTGTGCGTACCGGCGCTGAACCTGGAGGACGGCCCGTCCGGGGTCGGCGACGGAAACGGCGGTGTGACGGCTTTCCCCGACGGTGAGAACGCCGCCGCGACCTGGGACCCGGCACTGATCAACCAGGAAGGCGCGGCCAAGGGAGCCGAGTTCGCCGGCAAGGGCGCGAACGTCTCGCTCGGCCCGACGACCAACCTGGTGCGCGACCCGCGCTGGGGCCGGACCTACGAGACCTACGGCGAAGACCCGTACCTGGCGGGGCAGATCACCTCGGCCGAGGTCCAAGGGCTCCAGAGCCAGGGGGTGATGGCCGAGGTCAAGCACGCCGCCGCCTACGACCAGGAGCGGTACCCGAACGGCGGCGACAATGAGACGGTCAGCCAGAAGGCGCTCGAAGAGCTTTATCTGGCGCCCTTCCAGACCGCCATCGAGCAGTCCGCACCGGGCTCGGTGATGTGCTCCTACGCCGTGGTCAACGGCGCGCCCTCGTGCGCGAGCGCGCAAATGCTCCAGCGCGGACTGGATGACGAGGCGGACTACGGCGGCTTCGTGGTCTCCGACTGGGGCGCCGCGGGCAACGCGGTCGCGGACGCCATGGGCGGTATGGACATCGCGATGCCGTTCTCCGACGCGAACGACGTGTCCGCCGCCCTCGCGGCCGGCACGCTGAGCCAGGGGACCCTGAACGCCATCGTGGCCAGGATCCTGACCCAGATGTTCGCCTTCGGCCTCTTCGACAACCCGCAGACCGGCTCGCTCGCGGCCACCGTCACCACCACCGCGCACCAGCAGACCGCGCTGAAGCTCGGTGAGGAGGGCTCGGTGCTGCTGAAGAACAACGGCCTGCTGCCGCTCAACCCGAACATGACCGGGTCGATCGCGGTGATCGGCACCGACGGCGGCGCCGGGGTCGAACTCGCCGGCGGCGGCAGCGGTGGCGTCGACAGCGCCACCACCGTATGGCCGCTGACCGGCGTGCAGAACGCGGTCGGGCCGAACGTCAAGGTCACCTACACGGCGGGCGACGACAACGGCACCGCCGACATCCCGCAGGCGGTCGCCGCGGCCCGGGCCGCGACCGACGCGATCGTCTACGTCAGCGCCCCGGAGGGCGAGGAGAGCGACCTGGCCACGCTCGACCTGTCCAGCGCCGACGAGACGATGATCAACGACGTGGCGGCGGCGAACCCGCACACCATCGTGGTGATCAACAGCGGTTCGCCGGTGGTCATGCCGTGGCTGAACAACGTCGCGGGCGTGTTCGAGAACTGGTACGGCGGCGGAGAGACCGGCGCCGCGACGGCCGCGCTGATCTTCGGCGCCGCCAACCCGTCGGGCAAGCTCCCGGTCACCTTCCCCGGCGGCCTCAGCCAGGTCCCGGCGCAGACCACCGCGCAGTGGCCGGGCACCCCGACCGGGCCGATCTACAGCGAGGGGGTGGACATCGGCTACCGCTGGTATCAGTCCCAGAACATCACCCCCGCCTTCCCGTTCGGCTTCGGCCTGTCCTACACGAAGTTCTCCTTCAGCAACCTCAACGTCGGCGGTTTCAACGCCAACGGCAAGGCGACGGTGACCGCGACGATCACCAACACCGGCTCGGTGGCGGGCGCGGACGTGGCCCAGATGTACGTCGGTGATCCGGCGGCCGGACAGGACCCGCCGGAGCAGTTGGGCGGTTTCCAGCGGGTCACGCTCAACCCGGGACAGAGCGCGACGGTCACCTTCCCGCTGACCGTCCACGCGTTGGCCTCCTGGTCGGCGACGGACAACCAGTGGGAGGCGCCGGCGGGCGCGTACTCGATCAAGGTCGGGGACGCCTCCAACAGCCTGCCGCTGACCGGCTCGACCAGCCTGGCCCAGACGCTGACCGGGCAGGTCGCCGCGGGTGCCTCGGGCGCGGGCGTCTCGTTGGCCAACACGGCGGTCAGCGCGAACGTCACCGCCAACTCGGGTGTGCCGGGCGCGGAGACGGTCGGCGTGGTCAACCCCTTCGGCTACAGCAGCCCGAAGGGCAAGGCGGTCTCCTTCGCCCTCCAGGCGGTGGACTCCAACCCGGCGCAGAGCCTCACCTTCACCGCGACCGGGTTGCCGCCCGGCATCACGATCGCGTCGAACGGCACGGTCTCCGGCACCGGCGGCACCCTCGGCACCTCCACGGTGACGGTGACGGCCACGGATACGAAGGGGGTCTCCGGTACGGCCACCTTCATGTGGTCGGTGGTGCAGTGAGCGGGGTGCTCCGCTGACCGGGTGCGCATGAGCGCCGCCGCGCGGGCCAGGCCCCACCGCCTGCCCCGCGCGGCGGCCCGTCCGTCTCCGGGTCAGTGGGCGCGCGGGGCGCCACGCGGGCAGCCCGGTGGGCCTGCGGCCCGATCCCGACCGATCCACCCGCTGTCCGGGCCCAGGCCGGTGCCGTGCCGCGCCGGGGGACGGGACGGCAACTGTCGGACCCGGGTGGCAGAGTGCGGAGTCATGGGAACGGATGACTTCTGGCACCTCGTGGAGACCGCGCGCTCGCGCATGACGGCGGCCGGTGGCTTCGACCGGGCGCTGGTCGAGCTGCTGGCGGCCGGTTCGCAGCGCGAGGTGCTCGGGTACCACGAGCGTTTCGAGGAGCTTCTCGGCGCCCTGTACCGCTGGGACGTCTGGGCGGCGGCGTACCTGATCGGCGGCGGCTGCTCGGACGACGGCTTCACGGACTTCCGCGCGGGCGTCATCGCCGAAGGGCGTGCGTGGTACGAGCGGGTCGCCGCCGATCCGGACAGTCTGGCCGGGCACCCGTCGGTCGCCGCGGCGGCGGCACGGGTCGGCGGGGCCGGGGGAGGCGGGGGAGATCGCGTGCTGTTCTCCGAGGAGGTGAACTACGCCGCGGCCCAGGCGTTCGAGCGCCTCACCGGTGACGAGGACGACTTCTACGAAGCCTGGGACCAGTACTCCTGGGAGACCGGGCCCGACGAGAACGGCGACAACCCCGAGAAGGGCTCGGGCGCCGAGATGGACATGGGCGAGGACTTCCAGTTCGCGGACCCCGACCAGATGCACCGCCGCCTGCCCCGACTCGCCGCGCTCTACCTCCCGCGCGGCCGCCAGGCCGATCCGTGTTTCGGCGGGGCGTCCGCCCCGAGGGTCACGTGTCCAAGCGGACCGGCATCAGGATCGAGAAGCTCTCCTCGGTGTCGGTGCGCCGAATCGCCACCGGTGCCGTAGGCGCGCCGAACTCCAGGATCAGCTCGTCCCGAGCCCCGGCGGCCAGCGCCTGAAGCAGGAAATCGCGGTTGACGGCGACGCAGTCCGAATCGTCGTCGCCTTCCGCGCGGACGGCGACCGTACCGTCGCCCGCCATCTTGAGCACGCTGAGGTCGCAGCGGCCGGCGCCCGGCTCGGGCGCCTCCGCGGTACGGACGGGGCCGGTTTCCACGGCCTTCCGGAAAGCCGCGACATCGACAAGAGCACGTGTCCCCGCCGGCAGGCGGACCAGTCGGCGGTAGTCGGGGAAGTCGTGGTCGAGGCAGGGCCCGGCCGCCTGCCGGGCTCCCGCTTCCAGGGTCACCTGGTTCCCGTCCACGCCGAGCCGTACGGACCCCCCGTCACTCAGCAGCGCGCGCATCGCGTCGGCCAGCGAAGACGGCACGACGACCCGCGCACCAAGCGCCCCCGCACTGGTGCCGCGGGCTTGCGCCACCGCCATCCGGTACCGGTCGGTGGCGACCGCGTGGAGCGACTCGCCTTCGACGTCGAAGAGGACACCGCCGAGCATCGGCAGCTCCGGGTCGGTACTGGCGGCGAACCGGACCGCGTCCAGCGCGGCGGCCAGTTCGGGCGCGCCGACGGTGAGGCGGACGGTCGCGACGTGGTGCGTTGCCATGGGATTCTCCCGGTGATCGAGTAGCGCTCGGACCGTGGAGAGCTCGCCGCGGGCATCGGACAGGTCCCGCTCAAGACGGCGCAGATGCGTCCGAAGCAGCCGGCGTACCAGCTCGGTCTCGGTGCTGGACCAGCCGGCCAGCACGAGCCGGATGTCGGCCAGCGGCATACCGGCCCGGCGCAGATGTGCCAGCAGCCTGGCCTCGTCGAGCTGCTCGGGGCCGTACCAGCGGTACCCGTTCACCGGATCCACCCGCGCCGGGACCAGCACACCGGCGCCGTCGTAGAACCGCAGGGCACTCACGCTCAGCCCGCTGCTCCGGGCCATCTCGCCGATGCTGCGCATCTCGCTCTCCACTCCCCGCACTTTCGGCTCTCGACCAGGTCGAGGGTCAAGCTCTTCGTGCCGCACCGGGCACGACGTTCGGGGGACCCGCACCATTGGCGGCCACCGGGCGATGCGGAGCCCGAGGCGCACGCCGTCGTCGGAGGTCGCCAGCACGGCGAGCGCCTCTTCCCGGGTGGGCAGCCGGCACGGGGCCGCCACCGAGCCATTAGGAAACTTTCCTTACCACCTTGACCTGGCGTCACCGCCCCTAGTTAACTGCGGGAGCGACGCAGACCGAACACGCTTCCCAGGCCAGAACCCCGGCCTCCGGACATCAGGTTCAGACCCGGTTGCGGGTTCGGTCCGCCGCCGACTCCCCTCGCCCGCTGACGAGACGTCGGACGCTGGACGGTCCAGCGGCGCCATGGCGGTCAGGGCCATCGACCCGGCTCGCCGGAATTCAGCCCACCCCCCACCATCTCACCCCCCCACCACCCCCCACTTTCGCACCGCACTTTCGCACCGCACCTTCCGACCGCGGCCTTGGCGCGGCTGGCCCCTGGCGTTTTCAGGGCCCTGCGGCGCGGGCGGTCCGCGGAAGAACCCCACGCTTCCGTCAGCACCAGGAGAAACCCCTGTGACTTGGTCACGTAGAAGGAAAATGCTTGTCGCCTCGACGCTGCCGGTGGCAGCGGTGGCGATGGCCTTCTCCGCCACCGCCTTCGCCTCGCCCTCCACCGCGAGTTCCGCCGCGGCCGCCGCGAGCTTCCCGGCCCACTTCGCCGCGCCGTACCTCTACATCAACAGCGGGAACGCCGGTGACATGGCCGCCGACATGGCCGCCACCGGGCTCAAGGACTACTCGCTGGCCTTCCTCGTCCCCCAGTCCGGCTGTACCCCGCAGTGGGGCGCCGGCGGCTCGGTGGGCTCCTTCACCTCGCAGATCAACGCGCTCAAGGCGGCCGGCGGCGACGTGATCCCCTCGTTCGGCGGCGAGCCGGACGGCAACAACCCCAACGAGATAGCCCAGACCTGCACCTCGGTCAGCTCCCTGACCGCCGCGTATCTCAACATCGTCAACACGTACGGGGTCAACCGCCTGGACTTCGACATCGAAGGCAGCGTGATCAGCGACTCGGCCGCCAACACCCGGCGCAACCAGGCCCTGGCCGCCCTCCAGGCCGAGGACCCCTCGGTGCAGATCGACTACACCCTCGCGGTCGACCCGAGCGGCCTGCCCTCGACGCAGCTCAACCTGTTGAAGGACGCCAAGAGCAAGGGCGTCAACGTCAACCTGGTCAACATCATGACCATGGACTTCGGTGACGGCCAGAACGCCTTCAACGACGCCGAGTCGGCCGCCAAGGCCACCGCCGCCCAGCTCGCCAGCCTGTACGGGATCTCCACGTCCGCCGCCTACGGCAAGATCGGGCTGACCCCGATCGCCGGGCAGAACGACGACAACGAGAACTTCACCCAGGCCAACGCCACCGCGCTGGAGTCCTTCGCCGCCACCAACGGCGTCCAGGAGCTGTCCTTCTGGGAGGTCGACGGGTACGACAAGGGCACCGGTTACGCCTACTCGCGGATCTTCAACAAGATCACCGGCGGCACCTCCACCCAGCCGCCCCCGCCCACCGGTGGCGGCCAGATCACCGGGTACGGCGGCAAGTGCGTCGACGTCGCGGCCGCGAGCAGCGCCAACGGCACCGCCGTCCAGCTCTACACCTGCAACGGCACCACCGCGCAGCAGTGGTCGTCCGCCAACGGCACGCTCCAGTCGCTGGGCAAGTGCATGGACGTGACGTCCGCCGGCACGGCGAACGGCTCCAAGGTGCAGCTCTACGACTGCAACGGGACCGCCGCGCAGCAGTGGGCGCACCAGTCCAACGGTGAGTTCGTCAACGCCGGCTCCGGCAAGTGCCTCGACGCGACCGGCCCCAGCTCGGCCGACGGCACCCGCCTCCAGATCTGGACCTGCTCCGACAGCGCCAACCAGCAGTGGACCCTGACGAGCTGACCCCCCTCCCGCCCACCGCCCGCAGCTAAGCCCCCGGCCAACCGCCACCCACCGTTGACCCCGGCGGCCCCCCTGCAGCAACTGAGCCCCGGCCCGCCCCCCGGCAGCCGGGGCTCAGCGGTTGACGGCGCGAGCAACACACCAGGGCCGACCACCGACAAGCCCCGATCCTGTCAGCCGATGCTCGGGGGAGCGGGCCGACGGCGGTGCGCGAAGTCGACCCGGTCACCACCGCCGCGCCGGCCGGTCGTCGTAGGAGCGGTGCGGGCACGGCACGGGCTGGCAGGGTTCGGAAAAAGTGGTGGGCGGTTGTCGATCCGGTCGGGTTCCGTTCGACGTCATGGTGTGCGGCGGTACCTCGCCGTGCGGTGGCTGGACAGGATCGGACGAGGAAACCCGTGAATCAACTGCTGAGAGTGATGAATTTCGGTGTCTCGAGCGACGGCATCGGTGCCGGCGAGGAGCAGAGTCTCGAGCGGCCGTTCGGTCATGTCGATCCCGGGAGGCTGTTCGCCTGGGCGGGCGCCACGGCGAGCTGGCCCATGCGCACGGCTCCCGGGGGGAGCCGGGGTATCGACGACTACTTCACGCGGGACTTCGCACGCAACATCGGTGCGGAGATCATGGGCCGCAACAAGTTCGGCCCGCAGCGCGGGCCCTGGCAGGACCACGACTGGCGCGGCTTGTGGGAGGAGGAGCCCCCGTTCCACACACCGGTTTTCGTCATGACCCACCACGAGCGTCCGTCGTTCACGCTCTCCGACACCACGTTCCACTTCGTGGGCGGCGACCCCGCGGCGGTCCTCGATCAGGCCCGGGACGCGGCGCAGGGCCAGGACGTCCGGCTCGGCGGCGGGGTCAGCGTCATCCGGCAGTTCCTCGACGCCGACCTCGTCGACACCCTGCACATCGCGGTCTCGCCGGTGAAGCTCGGGTCCGGGCTACGGCTCTGGCAATCGCCCGACGAGCTGCTCGACCGGTTCCACCTGGAGGTCGTGCCCAGCCCGAGCGGTGTGACCCACCACCTCTTCTGGCGAAGGTGACGCGAGGGCCCACTTCCGGCAGTGGCCCGGCACCGAAGAGCGGCAAACCGAGAGCGCGCGTCGATGGGCCCCACCCCGTACGGTGGGGCCCATCGTCCGTCGTGCCCGGTCAGGCGCTGGGGCAGTACACCTGGGCCGGCCCGCCGGGGTCATCCGCGATCCGCCCCGGTGCGTCCAGGCACACGGGCACAGGCACGGGCACGGCGTCGACCAGCGTGGCGAGGGGCGTCTCAAGGCTCCGGCCTCAGCGCCGTAACCAACCGATGGGAGTAGAGATGGGCGAGCTGAAGCAGGTGGCCGACGGTGTTTGGGTCCGGCAGAGCGAGTGGGTCTGGACCAATTCCATCGTTGTGCGCGCGGCGGACGGGCTGATCCTGATCGATCCCGGCATCGACGGCTCCGAGTTGGACCGGCTCGCCGATGACGTGGACCGGCTCGGCGTTCCGGTGGTCGCCGGGTTCGCCACCCACCCCCACTGGGACCACCTGCTCTGGCATCCCCGGTTCGGCGACGTGCCGCGCTACGCCACCCCCGCCACCGCCCACCTTGCCGGTCAAGCCCGGGAGCGGGCGCAGGCGATGGCGGCGGAGAGCGCGTCCGGTATCCCGCTCGACCTGGTCGCGCTGGTCACCCCGCTGCCCGCGGACGGCGCACCGGTGCCGGGTGAGGTCATCGAGCATCGGGCACACGCCGTCGGCCACGCCGCGGTCCTCCTCGCGGACCGCGGCGTCCTGCTCGCCGGCGACATGCTCTCCGACGTCCTCATCCCGCTCCTCGATATGCGCCAGGACGATCAGGTACGAGCGTACGAGGCCGCGCTCGACCGGCTCGGTGAGGCCGCTGAGCATGTCGATGTCGTGGTCCCCGGACACGGCGCCGTTGCCGAAGGCCCCGAGGTGGCGGCCCGCCTCGCCGCCGATCACGCCTACATCGACGCGCTACGGCGAGGAGAGGAACCGGTCGACGCACGTCTGGGGCCGCACGCGGACTGGCTCTCCCGCCCCCACCGCTCGAACATCGAGCAGGCCCGCGGGCGCTAGGTGTATTGCCCGGTGAGGTTGGGGACGCGGGTGGCGGGTGGTTGGCCTCCGAGGGCGGTGTGTCCGCGGTGGTGGTTGTAGGTGGGGTCCGCTCGGTCCACCAGCCGGACAAGCCGTCCAGCGTGGTCAGCGCGTCGTACACCTGCTCCGGCGAGGACCGCTCGACTGCCGTCGCGGCGTCACCCGACCCGACCCGGCGTGCCGATCGATCACCTGTCGGACGTATAGATTTCGTAAAACTGATGAACGAGACGATTGCGTGACGGGGCTCACAGGTGGTTCGATTAGTTAGGAAGTTTTACTAACGATTGATGGAGGTCCCCCACCCGCCATGACATCGACCCGTACGCGCCTCGCTCTGGCAGCCGCCGCAGCCATCGCGCTCGCCATCCCGCTCGCCGTCGGGAACGCCGACGCCGCCACGACGCACACCGCCGTCAAGGCGGGCCCGGCTGCCGCGTCGACCGCCGCCACGTACACGGCCGCTCAGGTACTGGCCGGCGTCCAGCAGAACTCGACGACCGCGAACAAGGTCAACACCAAGCCCCACATCAACACCATGACGCGGGCCCAGAACGTGAACGTGTACCAGGTCGCGTCGGGTGTCTACGCCTACTCCTCCAGCATGGCCATCGACACCGACGGCAGCGACTCCGACCCCGATCCCGATCACCAGGGCGAGACGACCTGGGAGGACAGCAACGGCCAGGCCCTGGGCGCGCACCACGTGCCGTTCTACGTGCTGGGCGACGACTGCTGGGACCGTACGACCCCCTGTCCGCACTTCTTCTACAAGGAACGCGGCATGACTGGGCGGCAGTTCGCGCTGATGTTCTACAACGGCAAGGTCATCGGCTCGATCTTCGGCGACACGCAGACCGCGAACAACCAGACCACCTCGGACAACGACTCCCGCGAACTGGGCGAGGCGTCCGTGAAGGCCGCCCAGTTGCTCGGCATCCCCAGCAGCGGCACCACCGGCGGGGTGGACAACGGCGTGACCGTGGTGATGTTCTCCGGTTCGTCCTGGGTCGTGAACGGCACCAACGCCAACCTGAACGACAACGCCCAGGCCCTGGTCCAAAAGGCCCTGGACAGCCTCGGCGCGAGCATGGCGGGTACGACTCCGCCGTCGGGCGGCACGCTGTTCGAGGCGGAGACCGGCACACTGTCCAGCGGTGGCACGTTCGACTCCAACCACCTCGGCTTCACCGGTACCGCTTTCGCCAACCCGGCCAACGCGGCCGGCTCGTACGTCGACATCCCGGTCACCGCGACCGCCGCCGGCACCAAGACCCTGAGCTTCCGGTACTCCGACGGCACCACCGCGGCGCGACCCGCGACCATCTCGGTCAACGGCACCTCGCGCGGCACACTGAACTTCCCGACCACCGCCAACTGGGACACCTGGACCACCGCGTCCATCTCGGTGCCCCTGACGGCGGGCACCAACACCATCCGGGTCACCGGCACCACCGCGGACGGCCCCGCCAACATCGACTCGGTGACCGTCTCCCAGTAGCTGCACGACCACCTGCGTCCCGGCGCCGGCCGGCGGGCCACCACCCGTCGCCCGGCGCCGGTGTCGTCCCACCGGCCGGCCGGCCAGCTGAACACGCGGCCCCACCAACTCGCGCCGCCGCCTGGCCATTTGACCGTCCCGATCACAGGGGCGGAAGTTCACCCGGGTCCGGGAGCATCGGCGGCCATGAGCAACCTCAGTCGCCGCATCTTCATCCTAGGCGGGCTCACCACCGCGGGCTCCGCCGCGGTCCAACTCGGGGCGATGGCCCAGCCGTCGGCCGCCGCCTCCATTCCCTTCCCCTTCACCCTCGGTGTCGCCTCCGGGGAACCCGACGACAGCAGCGTGGTGCTCTGGACGCGGCTGGCTCCCACCCCGACCAACGCGGACGGCCAGGGCGGCATGCCCAACGCCGACGTCGCCGTCGACTGGCAGGTGTCGGCCAACCAGAACTTCACCACCCTCGTCAGCTCCGGAACGGTCACCGCCCACTACGCCCAGGCCCACTCGGTGCACGCGCTGGCCGGCGGACTCGCCCCGGACTCGGAGTACTACTACCGGTTCCGGGCCCAGGGATTCATCTCCCCGGTGGGCCGGACCCGCACCGCGCCGGCGCCGAACACGGTCGGGCGCGACTTCACGATGTCCTTCGCCTCGTGCGCCCACTACGAGCAGGGGTACTACACCGCCTACCGCCGCATGGCCGACGACCGCCCCGACCTGATCCTGCACCTGGGCGACTACATCTACGAGGGCGGCGCCACCTCCGGCGCCCTGCGCCAGCACCTCGGCAGCGAGATCGTCTCGCTGGCCGACTATCGCCGCCGCTACGCGCTCTACCGCAGCGACCCGGACCTGCAAGCCGCGCACGCGATCGCGCCGTGGCTGGTGGTGCCGGACGACCACGAGGTGGAGAACAACTACGCCGGCATGGTCCGCGCCGACAACAGCCCCGTATTGACGGCGGCGCAGTGGACCGCGCGACGTACCGCCGCCTACCAGGCCTACTTCGAGAACATGCCGCTGCGGGCCGCCGCGGCGCCCGCCGGCAACAGCATCCAGCTCTACCGCCGGGTCCGCTGGGGCACCCTCGCCACGTTCCACATGCTCGACACCCGCCAGTTCCGCGACGACCAGGCCTGCGGCGACGGGACGAAGGTGTGCGCCGACGCCGATCTGCCCAGCCGCTCGATCACCGGCGCGGCCCAGGAGGCGTGGCTGCTCGACGGACTCGGCCAGCACCTGAGCACCTGGGACCTCATCGGCCAGCAGGTCTTCTTCGCCCGCAACGTGGACTCGACCGGCGCGATGAACATGGACGCCTGGGACGGGTACCGGGCCGGCCGCGCACGGATCCAGCAGGGCATCATCGACCGGGCCGTACGCAACCCGGTCGTCCTCACCGGTGATGTGCACGCGTCGTGGGGCAACAACCTCAAGGCCGACTACGCCAATCCGTCGTCGGCGACCTTCGGTTCCGAACTCGTCTGCACCTCCATCACCAGCGGCGGCAACGGAAGCGCCACCACGACGATCCCCAACGGATCGCTCAACCCGCATCTGCGCTTCTACTCCGATCGGCGCGGCTACGTCCGCACACACATCACGCCGTCGCAGCTCACCGCCGACTTCCGGTCGGTGGCGACGGTGACCGAGCACGGCGCGGCGGCGACCACCGCCAGGACCTTTGTCATCCACGACGGACAGCCGGGGTTGGCCGATGCGTAAGCTCTCCGCTCTCGGCGCGGCCGTCGCCGGCCTCGTCGCGGTCCTCGCCATGGTCGCCCCCGCCTCGGCGGCGGGGCCCACGTCCTGGGTGACCGCGAACAGCGACTCCGCCGGCGACCAGGACTCCTCCTCGATCGCGGCCAACCGCCTCGGCGATGTCGCGGTGGTCTGGGAGGACGACCGCGACACGACCGCCCCGGACGACAACGCGCACAGCGACGTGTGGGTGCGGATGTTCCGTAACGGCACCTCGGCCTACGAGAAGAAGCTCTCGGCCGGCGGGACCGCGGGCGCGGCCTGGCGGCACCTCCAGCCCGACGTGGGACTCGACGACCGGGGCAACGCCGTCGTCGTGTGGGCGGAGGACCCGGACGGCAACGGGTTCTACAACATCACCTACCGTGTGCTCTCCCCGGCCGGTGCGGTCATCGGCTCCGGCCAGGCCAACGCGAGCGCCGACGGCCAGCAGATCCATCCGCGCGTCGCGGTCGATCCGGACGGCGCGCCGGGCAGCACCACCGCGGTCGCGTTCACCGTGGTGTGGGAGGACATCCAGGGCACGGCGCCGGCGACGGTGAAGGCGGCGGGGTTCACCGGGACCACGACGAAGGCCTACGAGGTGACGGTCAACGCGCCCGGCGGGTCACACCACAACCCCGACGTCGCGACCTCCGCCTCGGGCGACGCCGTCGTCGTCTGGGACGAGGACACCGACAACAACGGCCTCTACCAGATCGGTCTGGTGAAGCTGGCCAAGGCGAACGGGGCCGTCGTACTCACCCGCCGCAGCGCCAACAGCCTCGCCGGCGGGCAGCAACAACGCCCGGCCGTGGCCGCCGACTTCAACGGCGACTTCGCCGTGGCATGGGAGTCCGACCGCACCGGCACCCGGGGCGTCTGGGCCCGGTCGTTCACCGCGACCGGCACCGCCGGCCCGGCCGAGGTCGAGATCTCCGGCGGAGCCGGAGCCGGCAACCCCACCATCGGCATCGACGACCAGCGCGACGCCGTGGTCGGCTGGAGCGTCGCCGGCACCGATCCGGCGGTCGCGGCCCGGGGCCTCAACCCCGACGGCACCTTCGCCGGCCGGCTGCCGGCCCAGTCCGTCAGCCAGGTCACGACCGGTCGGCAGGAGCAACTCGCCGTGGCCTCCTCCCCGTTCGGCACCCTCGCGATGTCGTACACCGACGACAACGACGGGAACTCCTTCGACCAGGTGCTGATGGGTCTGGGGGCGAGCAACTCGGACTGGTAACGCCCTTTCTTTCCCCGGACGTCCCCCGGGCGGGCCCCGGCGGACGTCCCCCGGGCCGGCGCCGGCCGGGGTGATCCGACAGCAGGCCCCGGAACCGCGCGCCAACGCGGCCCCCCGGCACCGCTGTCGGATCACCTCCGCCCACGGAAGCGGCTCCCAGACATACCCCCACGTCGGCGGGGCTGGTCCGGGGACTGCCTGATGTACGGGTGCGGACGGTCTGCCGGCGTCCCGACCACGATTCCGAGAGGTGCGGTCGGCCCGGTGCGACCTCCTCTCGCGACATCGGCTCGGGTGAGGGCTTTGACCGGTAGCCTGCCCTGCATTGGCGACTTTCGCCGCTTCTTGTGGTGCCGGGGGGCAGCAGATGATCGGTCTTGTTGTGGCATTCGTGGCGGGGTGCCTGGTGACATTCGGTGTGCTGCGGGCGTTCGGCGCCCGGGGGCCGCGTACTCCAATCGAGCCGCCCCGTGGCGCGGTGCGTGTGGGGGAGGCCGTCACGGTCTTCGGCGAGGAACTGGAGAGTCTGGCCTTCGATCCCGCGAGCCCCGCCGCCACCGCCGCCATGATCACCGACTACGGGACCGCACTGGACTGCTACGAGCAGGCGAAGGCCGCACCTGTCGGCGATGAACCGGAGATCGCCCGCGCTCTGGACCGCGGCCGTGCCGCTCTCATCCGGCTCTCCGCACGAATCGACGGCCGCCCGATCCCCATCGAAGCCCTGGAGAGCCTGCTGGCGCCCGCGCCGCCGGTGCTGGTGAGCGAGGACCGCTACCTGCACTCGGGCACCGCGCCGGGCGAGTTCGACGTTCTTATCGACCGTCCTGAGCCCGGGAGCCCGGTCATCGCCGACATCGCCTTCGAAGGACACGGAAACTTCTTCGTCCGACCGCTCACGCGTACTGAGGGACGGCTGACCACCGGCCAAACCTTGGTGAACTTCCAACACGCCTACCAGGGACGCCATCTCGTCGACACCTCGGTCACCCACCTGAGGGTCGGAGTGAAGAATACCCAAGGCCCGTGCCGCTGGACGGTACGCTTCCTGCCGGTCGACCGCGCTCTGTCCTTCACCGGTGCGGCGCACGGCACTACCGCGCACGAAGTCCTCGCCCACACCGGCGGACGCGCCCGGATCGTCGTCCAGGCCAGGACCACCGGCACCTGGCGTGTGACCTACCGCGCTCCACGCCGGGACAGTGGCACGGACTGGATCCACGGACTCGGCGACGGATCCCAGGACCTCGTCGTTCCCGCGGCGGGCTGGATACTCGTCCAGGTCCCCGACGGCGGCTCCTGGTCGCTCCAGACCCGCGACGTCGTCCCGTCCGGTGGCGGATGGGCGTAGCGTAGCCCGCCGGATCCGCATCCTCGCCGCTACCGACCAGATCATGGCTCTCCAAGAGCTCCAGCGCGACGGCCGCCGCCGTCGCTGGCGAAGAGCGTGCCCGGCTCATCCCCGTCCATCTGGACAGCCCCGTACTCGCGGAGCTTGTGCCGTGGCTGTTCTGACCGGCCGGGACACCGGGATCGCGTTCCCGCGCACGATAGCCGCGCTGCCCAGCGACCGGGCATAGCCGATTTCCGCTCGGCGACCGCCGAGACCCCCGGATGATCTCCGACTCCGGTCAGCTGCCGCCATCGCTCGTGTGCGGAGCGGGTCATGACAGCGGCGGGTATCACGCCAGATCCGGGGGACTCGATCGTGCCGTGCGGTCGGTGAGCCTTCCCCGCCGGGAGGGCGGGCGGCTCAGCGCAGTCCGGCGAAGAGGTCGTTCTCGGGTTCGGCCGGGCCGGCCGCGCCGGTGGTGTCGACACGTACGAAGGTCTCCACGCCCATCAACTCGCCGAACCTCTCCTTGCCCATCTTGAGGAAGAAGATGTTCTCGCCCTGACTGGCGTGCGCGGCCAGCGCGTCGAACTTCTGACCGCTGAACGCGGTGGCGTCCACCCACGTGGTGATCTCATCGTCGGGGAGGCCGATCTCGGCCAGCGCGGCGGCCTCGGCAGGATCCGGTGCGGGCATGTCCTCGCCGAACTCCCGCATGACCTCGCCGAACCGCCGCATCGCCGAGCGGGGCATCGTCGTCCAGTACACCTTCGGTGTCAGCGCGGTCATCTCCAGCGCCGCCATCGTGATGCGGTGCGCCTGGATGTGGTCGGGGTGGCCGTAGAAACCGTTCTCGTCGTAGGTGACGACCACGTCGGGCCGGTAGTGCCGCATGAGCTCGGCGAGTCGGGCGGCGCCTTCCTCGACCGGGGTCCGCCAGAAGGATCCAGGGGCGTCGTTGGTCGCCCAGCCCATCATCCCCGAGTCGGCGTAGTCGAGCGTCTCCAGATCGCTGATCTTCAGGACGTCACAGCTCGCCTTGAGTTCTTCCCGGCGCATCGCGGTGACCGCGGCCGCATCGTGCCCGGGCTCGCCGGGCTTGACACCCCCCGGTCCGTCACCGCAGCCGCCGTCGGTACACGTCACGAGAACCGTGCGGATGCCCTCCGCCGCGTACCGTGCGAGGACTCCGCCGGTTCCGGTGGCCTCGTCGTCGGGGTGGGCGTGTACTGCCATAAGCGTCAAGGGCCGGTCAGTCATGAAACAGTCCTCCTGCGGACATACGTCTTGATCCGAAGCGCGTAGCGGGCGTCCACGATGCGGGGGCCCGGATACCGGCGCGACGGGCGACCTGCGGCCGTCGTGTTTCCCGCCCGTGCGGCGCGCTTCCTTCGACCAATGCAACCACGCCGGCCGGCCCGACTGTTCCCGCGCCCGGGCCGCTGGGCGGCTCGGACCTTCCATCAACGCGGAGGATACAAGATTCGAACGCGTGAGCGGTCCACTGGTGGCGTGCGCGAAGCACGTGTCGGGTGCGCGCCCCACCGGATCTATTCGGCCCAGGCGTGTTCCAGCAGGGTGCGGAAGGTGGTGGGCGCTCGGCCGATCAGGTCGGCCAGCGTCGGGTCGACGGCGCTGAACTCGCCATCCAGCGCGGCCGCGAAGATGCTCAGTATCAGGTCGGCGACCGGTGCCGGGGCGCCGTGCGCCAGGGCCTGCTCGCGGAAGTCGTCGGCGGCGACGACGGTACGGGTGAAGGGCCGACCGGTGACCTGGGCCGCGACCTCGGCGACGGCGTCGAAGTCGAGCGCCGCGGGGCCGGTGAGCGGCGGGGTGGGGCCCTCGAAGCGGCCCTCGTCGGCGAGGATCGCCGCGGTGGCCTCGGCGAGGTCGTCGTGGCCGGTCCAGGCGACGGGTCCGTCGGCGGGGAGGGAGATGTCGCCGGTGTGGCGGGCGGACTCCAGGAAGTGCAGGGCGCTGGCCGCGTAGAAGCCGTTGCGCAGTGCGGTCCAGGGCAGGCCGGTGGCCCGCAGCAGGTCCTCGGTCCGGGCGTGGTCGCGGCATGCCTGGAAGCGGGAGTCGTGGGCGGCGCCCATCTGGCTGGTGTAGAGGATACGGCCGACGCCGGCCCGCACGGCGGCGTCGATGGCGGTGCGGTGGCCGGTGACGCACTCCTCGCCCGTGCGGTCGAGGGAGACAAGGAGCAGTTGCTCGGCGCCCTCGAAGGCGTGGACGAGTGAGGCGGGGTCGTCGAAGCTGCCCTGCCGGACGCGGACGCCGCGGTCGGCGAGGTCCTGTGCCTTGCCGGGGTCGCGGACGCTGACGCCGACACGGCTGGCGGGAAGGCGCTCCAGGATGCGCTCGACGGTGCGATGTCCGAGCTTTCCGGTGGCTCCGGTCACGATGATCATGGGTTCTCCCCGTAGCGTTTCCAGTGGAATCATTCTCAGGATAACACTGAAACTAACAGTGGAAGCAGACACCCGATATCATCGATACATGACCAACCGCGACCCCGCCGACGGACCCCGCCGGCGCATTATCGAGGCGACCATCGAGCTGCTGGAGAGTGGTGGCCCCGACGCGGTGAGCACGCGCGCGGTCGCCGCCGCGGCCGGCATGCAGCCGCCGGCCATCTACCGAAACTTCGGCGACAAGGACGGGTTGCTGGAGGCGGTCGCCGAGTACGGCTATGCGCAGTTCCTGGAGGACAAACGCGCGCGGCTCGACCTCACGCCGGAGGACCCGGTGGAGGAGCTGCGCCGCGGCTGGGACATGACGGTGGAGTTCGGGGTCAAGCGTCCAGAGCTGTTCGCGGTGATGAACAGGGCCGCCGGCGAGGGGGCGGACGCGGCACACCGCGCGGGCCTGGAGATCCTCCACGGGCGGGTGCGCCGGCTGGCGGCCGGGGGGTGGCTGCGGGTCGATGAGGAGCTGGCCGCCCAGATCATCCAGGCCACCGGCCAAGGCGCGGTCATCACCTGGAACGCCACGCCCGCGGAACGCCGCGATCCGGCGCTGCTCACCATCCTGCGCGAGTCCATGGTCGCCGCCGTCACCCGCGCCGAACCGACGATCTCCGCCGCGGAATCCGGCCCCGCCCCGGCGGCCCGCGCGCTGCGCGCGGCCCTCACCGATGACGCCGACGTCCTGAGCGAGGCCGAGCACCTACTGCTGCGCGAATGGCTGACGCGACTGGCGGCGGACGGTGGCGCGCCGCGGGCGTAGGCGTTCCGAGCTGGGGCGGAGCAACACTCGGGCGGACGTCGGGACGACGCAGGACACCGACGAATGGGACCGGCCGTGGGTCCGGACGTGAGACCGGCCGTAAGACCGGTACGCGGCCTTGGGCCGGATGGTGAGGCATCCGGCGTCGGGGGCTGATCCCAACTGTCAGGACAGGCCCCAGGGGAGGGCCATAGGCTTCGGCCATGCAGAGTCTGGGGGCGGCCGATCCGCAGTCGGTCGGGGGCTATCCGCTGTTCGCGCGGTTGGGCGCCGGTGGCATGGGCCAGGTGTACTTGGCCCGAACACCGGCTGGGCGGCCGCTCGCGCTGAAGACCGTGCGGACGGAGTTCAGCCTCGATCCCGCCTTCGCGGAGCGCTTCGCCCGCGAGATCCGGCATGCCGATCGGGTGCGGTCGCCGTGGACCGTCGCGGTGATCGACTTCTCCCCGGCCGGCTCCAGTACGCAGTGGCTCGCCACCGAATACGTGGCCGCGCCGTCGCTGGCCGATTGGGTGGCCGGGAACGGGCCGCTGCCGGAGGCGAGCCTGACCGCGCTGGCCACCGAACTGTGCGAGGCGCTGCAGGCGGTGCACCAGGCGGGCCTGGCCCACCGGGACGTCAAGCCGTCCAACGTCCTTCTGGCGAGCACGCGTCCGCTGCTGATCGATTTCGGTATCGCCCGTGCGGCGGAGGACTCCCGGCACACCCGGACGGGCGGAGTCATCGGCTCGCCGGGGTACATGGCACCCGAGCAGGCCACCGCGGGCATATCGGCGGAGCCCGGCGATGTCTTCGCTCTGGGCGCGGTGCTGGTGCACGCGGCGACCGGGCGCGGCCCGTTCAACCGGCTCGGCGAGAATCCCTCGGTGCCCGCACTGCTCTACCGCGTGGTCCACGAGGAGCCTGACCTGCACGGGGTTCCGCAGGCACTGCTGCCGCTGATACGGGCCTGCTTGGCCAAATCACCGGCAGACCGTCCGACGGCCCGGGCGGCCGCGGAATTGCTGCTGGAAGCTGACCGGCCGGTCGGGCGCTGGGCGCTGCGGCAGCCGCCGGGCCTCGCGGCTGAACTGGCCGCTCGGCAGGCGGAGATGCGGGTGGCGCTGGACGTCTCACCCGCCGTGCGGTCATCGACCCACCCCATCACTGTCGTCGATGCCGGCGCTTCGCCTTCGGATCCGCCTCGCGATGGCACCGGCGGCGTTTCGGAGGCCGAGTACCACTTCTCCGGCACGAGGACGGCGGACGACCGTCCGGCCCGCGGTGACGGCCCTGCCCCGACGCCCGCACCGGGACCCGCACCGGGACCGGGACCGGGCGAGGACGGCGCCGACCTGGACGCGACCTCGCCGGTCCCGCAGCCGATCCCACAACCGGTCCCACTGCCAGTCCCCCTGCCGGTCCCGCAGCCGCCGGTCGGCCGACGAAGAGCGCAGCTCGCCATCGCGGGCGGTGTCGTCCTGGTGGCGCTGGCCGGACTACTGGTGCACAGCGTGCTGGATGGCGGATCGGACCACTCCGACTCGGGCGGCGGCAGCGGCGCGTCAACCGATCCGGCCGGAACCCCGAGCACAGCCCCGTTCTCGCTCCCGGCCTCCTGGGTCGGCACCTGGGTCGGTACCGGTCCGGGCAATCCGGACGGAAACTACTCCCTCGCGCTGCACACCGAGGGTTACCGGGTCACCTTGACCCTGCACGCCGGCCGGATCGGCCAGATGGTCGGACAGCAGGTGACCGACGTCCGCGACCAGGACACGGGTCAGAACGTCGGCTGCACGGAATCGCTGGAGCTGAAGGGGATGGATGCCGGGACCGCGGAGTTCGCCGCGAAATCGCCGCACCCCACCGACCCGACCAGCACGCTGACGTGCGTACCCGGCAACTCCTACCAGGTGACCATGGTCGACGGCACGCTCCAACTGGGCCCCGGCTCCCAAGGACTGGGCGCCCCGACGACCTTCACCCGCCGCTGACACCCCGGGCCGCCCGGCTCCCTCCCATCCCCACCTCCCCTCGCACGACGGGCGTGCACAGGACGCCGCTGAACGCAGGCGAATGAGACCGAGAACTGGGACCGCCGGGCAGCTCCACGCTGCGGCAAGGTGTGTTTGCGCCTTGTACGTTTCCCGGCGGTATTTCTCCGCCTCCTTCTGAAGACGGTGGGTCTCCTTCGCCGTCCTGCGGGCGTCGTCCAGGATCACCTTGGCCACGTCCCGGGCGTCGTCGCGGATGCCCTCGGCCTCCCGCTGGGACTCCACCCTCAAAGCCGCTGCCTCAGAACTACTTGGTGGATGAGCCCGGCGGTCTGCTCCGCGTTCGCGCCCTGCGTCCTGGCGATCCACGCACGTAACTCGGCCGCCTCGGAAGGTTCGTCGCGCCGCCGACGACCGAACAGACCGCCGCGTTGCGGCGGTAGCGCCGTCGGTGCCGCGATCTGAGGCGCGCCGTTCTGCGAGGGCCCGGCGGTCACACCGCGGTTGTCCGGCGCCGCCCGCGCTGTCGCGCCCGCGCCCGCGCACGCCGAGGGGCCCCGCAGCGGAACTGCGGGGCCCCTCGACCGTCGTGCCCGGTGAGGCACTGGAGGGTGCTGCGGAAGGGCGGGGTCGGGGCAGGCGCCGCCGCGGCCCTCAGCAGCCGATCGGCGACGAGCCGGCAGCCACGTCGTCGAACCACAGGGTGTCGTCGCCGGTGCTGTAACTCTCCCAGCCCAGCCGGAGCGCGGTCGGCCTCGGCGGCGTGGTGCGCGAGAGCCACTGCTGGTCGATGTCCTGGGTCGGTACGCCGTCGGCGTGCAGCCCCGGGATCTGCCGATCGTCGAGCCAGGTGTCGAGCTTCGGCGCCGAGGTGTCGATCGCGAACCGCAGGCACTCCCACGTCAGTGTCGGCAGCGGGCTGCTGAGCGCGACCCCGGTCGGACTCTGCGCCGGAAGCGTGGCGTCGTCGCTCTCCCGGTTCCACTGCAGGGCCCCGTTCTGGCCGCCGATCCGCAGCGCCCGGCCGCCCTGGGAGGAATCCGGCATGGAGACGAAGGCGACATGCCCGGTGGGCAGGGCGGTGGTGTGCCGCACCCACATCCGGATGTAGAGCACGGGGACGACGGACGACAGGTCCGTGGTGGAGGCCACGAAAGCGTGGTTGCAGTAGCCGGCCCGCCCGTTCACCCGGAGCGACTTCGAACCGCTGTGCGCGACCGCCGTGTCGACGGTGACCGTTCCCGTGCCCTGGCAATCGGGCGCGGTGAACTGCCAGTTGCCGGACGGAGTGGAACCACTCTGGTCCTCGAAGTCCGAGCAGATGGTCGCGCTGCCGCAGCCCGCGGACGGCGTGGTGGGAGGCGGCGTGGTGGGAGGTGGCGTGGTGGGAGGTGGCGTGGTGGGCGGCGTCGTCGTGGGCGGCGGCGTGGTGCTGTTGTCGCCGCAGGACACGCCGTTGAGAGCGAAGGCGGCCGGCTGCGCGCCGCCCGCCTGCATGGTGCCCTGCACACCGAAGTCAACGGTGCCGCCGCCCACCACCGTGCCGTTGTACGACGTGTTGACGGCGGTCACGGCGTGCCCGCTCTGGATGACGGCCGCGTTCCACCCGGAGGTGACCTGCTGGTCTCCGGCGTAACTCCAGGTCAGTCGCCAACTGCTCAGCGCGGCACCGAGGTTGGTGACGTGCAGCTGAGCGGTATAGCCACCCGTCCACTCGTTCGCCGAGTAGTCGACCCGGCAGCCGGACGTCGATGCCCCGAAGCCGTTGGTGGGCATTGAGATCAAAAGCGAAAGGGCCAGGGCGGCAACGGCTGCGATCGCCGTCCAGGGTCTGCTCGGTAAGCGGAAGGTCCGAGTGGGCATGGGGCGCCTCTTTCGGGAATACGGCGTGTGGGGGGAGTACAGCCGCGGCTGTATGGGAGCGCTCCCATACATGACAGCGCCACGCCTGCGTACTGTCAACGCATTGGCTGCGCCGAACTCGCGGCATCATCTCGGACCGTCTTGTCCCCGCGTATTTACAGGATCTTGATCCGCTGTTAGCTTCGCGCATGGGAGCGCTCCCATTTGGACCGTTCCCTCCCCCCACGCCCCCCGGCGGCCCGGCCACGGCGGACCACGGCCCCGGGGAGGTTTCCTGAAAGGTCTGTACTGTGAAGAAAAACAGGAAACTGTCCTTATTCGCCGTCCTCACCCTGGTGCTCTCGGCCCTCGGCCTGCTCTTCCTCGGTCAGGGCACCGCGCAGGCGCACGGCGTCGCGATGATGCCCGGTTCCCGTACGTATCTGTGCTACGAGGACGCGCTCGGCTCCAACGGCGCGCTCAATCCGACCAATGCGGCCTGCGCCGCGGCCATCGCGCAGAGCGGATCGACATCCCTGTACAACTGGTTCGCGGTTCTCGACTCCAACGCCGGCGGCCGCGGCCAGGGTTACGTTCCCGACGGGACGATCTGTAGCGCCGGGAACAAGTCGCCGTACGACTTCAGCGGCTACAACCTCGCCCGCGACGACTGGCCCCGCACGCACCTGACGTCCGGTTCCACGATGCAGCTGCAGTACAGCAACTGGGCCGCGCACCCGGGCACCTTCCGGGTGTACCTGACCAAGCAGGGCTGGTCCCCGACCACCCCGCTGGCGTGGGCGGACCTGGAGCAGATCGGGAGCGCCACCAACCCGCCCGCGGTGGGCTCGCCGGGCACCACCGGCGGCCACTACTACTGGGACCAGGCACTGCCCTCGAACCGCTCGGGCAACGCCATGATGTTCATCCAGTGGGTCCGTTCGGACAGCAATGAGAACTTCTTCTCCTGCTCCGACATCACCTTCGACGGCGGCCACGGCGAGGTGACCGGCATCCACAACAGCGGGTCCACGACGGGTGGCACGACCACCAGCGGGTCCACGACGGGTGGCACGACCACCAGCGGGTCCACGACCGGGGGTACGACCACCGGTGGCACTACTACGGGCGGTACGACCACGGGTGGTACGACCACCGGCGGCACCACTACGGGTGGGACCACCGACGGCGGTACGACCGGTGGCACCGATACCGGCTCCTGCATGGCCATGTACGCGATTACCAGTGCCTGGAGCGGCGGCTTCCAGGGCGAGGTCACGGTGATGAACCACGGCACCTCGCCATCGAGCCACTGGAAGACGACCTGGACGCTCGGTACCGGCACGCAGATCAACAGCGTGTGGAACGGCGCCCAGTCCATCAGCGGCGGCGTCATCACCGTCACCAACGCGGCCTACAACGGTACGATCCCGCCGGGCGGCGCTTCCACCACCTTCGGCTTCACGGCCAACTCGACCGGCAACAATCTTCCCGCCGGCTCGATCAGTTGCACCTTCGCCTAACGCGCTGACGCGCCTCGACCCGACGTCCGCCCCGCACGGCCCCTTGAGCCGTGCGGGGCGGCGGTCCGCGCCGCACCATCAGGCAGCAGGCCGGCACCGCCGCGCCTTCGTCCGGAGGCGGCGTCGTACTCAATGGTGATCGCCTGGCTGTCGGGCCTGCCCGACGGCACCGGACAGAGACCGTGAGCCGAAGCCGCTGCTCGCACGGCGGGGAGCGGTAATTGGCAGGACGGCCCGACGTCGCTCCTCCTTGCGACGCGTACGGTTCCGTGGTGGGAATACTGTCGACGGCCGCCCCCGCCTGAGCCACCGCCCGTGAAGAACGCACCAGCGAGGTGGGGCGTCGGCCGCCAGGCATGGGAACGGCGAACCAGGGCTCGGGGTGCTGACCGTGGTCCGCATGAGACCGTTTGCGGGCTTCAGCCTGCCGACGTGCGTGCGGTGTCCCTGGTGCGGATGTGCTGGCTGAGAAAGAGAGCGGCGCGGTCCAGTGCCTCGTCGGCTTCGTCCAGGATGCCGGTGAACGCCTGGAAGACATGTGGAACGTCAGCGGTGATGTCCAGGATGACGTCCACTCCGGCGTCCCTCGCGCGCGTGGCCATGCGTGTGGAGTCGTCCAGGAGCATTTCGTTGGTGCCCGCCTGCAGAAGCATCGGGGGGAAGCCGGTCAGGTCGGCGAGGGTGGCGGGGCTCAGCATGGGCTGGTGGGGGTCCTGTCCCGCGCGATACATGGCCCCGGTGTGTTGCAGGCCCTCACGCGTGAAGAACGGATCGATGCTCGCTTTGGTGTCCATGCTCTCGCCTGTCCGGGTTCCGTCGAGTCCGGGGGAGAACGCCACGATCGCGGCGGGCATGGGCAGGCCCGCGTCGCGAGCGGCGAGGCAGGTGGTGACAGTGAGGCCGCCCCCGGCGGAGTCGCCGGCGAACACGGTCGCCGAAGGGTCTTCGCCGCTGTCGAGAAGTGCGCGGTAGGCGCTCAGCCCGTCCTCGATCGCGGCTGGGAACGGGTGCTCGGGGGCAAGCCGGTAATCCAGCGAGAACGCCCTGAACCCGGTTCTGGTCACCAGGTTTCCGGTCAGCGACATCGCCGTCTCCGGTGAACCGACCACGTAAGAGCCGCCGTGAAAGTAGAGGATCGTCCCTGCCTTCGCAGTGCCGGCTGGCTCGACGAGCACCGCGGGCCGATCGCCGAGCGTCACCGTCCGGGTGCGGATCCCAGCCGGGACGATCATTTCCCCCATCACCGCCCTGAACCCGGCGCGGAGCTCCTCCACCGACCGAGGGCTCTCCGACTGAGGCCGTCGGACCATCGCGTCGATCTTTGCCCGCTGTTGCCTGCTCATTCTCGCCTCCGTCGCAAGTGCATGTCAAAGAACTATATGCCATGGCATGTATATTAGAATATATGCCATGGCATCCAAGTCAAGCCGTGGCCCGATCGACCTCCCAGGCTTCTTCGCCGATCTCGTCCGCTGCGAGACCCGCCTCTACAACGCGCTGAACGACCGCCTTCGAGAGCGGCACGGGATCGTCACCTCGCAGTTCGAGTTCCTGCGCTTCCTGCGTGACCACCCCGGATCCCGGGTGGCGGACCTCGCCACCGAATTCGCCATCGGGATCGGCGCGACCAGCAAGGGCATCGACCGCCTGGAGAAGCAGGCATGGGTCATACGGCGAACCAATCCATCGGATCGCCGCTCATCACTGCTGGACCTGACCGCGGGAGGCCTGCAACTCGTCAAGGCGGCGGAGGCGACCTTCACCAAAACACTGGCCGAGCTGACCGCGGACGTCCTCGGCGGTCCCTCAGGACTGGCCGCCGTACAGATCCTCTCGGAGCTGCGCTCCGTGCTCGAACGCGACCAGATCGGCCTGCCCACTGGCTGACCGGCATGCGCATCCAGTGCGACTGCCCATTCGCTGTGTGATCAGCGTCCGTGACGAGGGTGAATCCCGCGGATCGATCACGACTCGATACGCACCCTGGTAGCCCATGTGGAGGACGGCCGTCCCAAGTACCTGCCCCGCCGGTGCGAACCCGGCCGCTTCGACTGCCCGCATGCGCCGCCGCTACCTGACCGACCGCGTCCTCAAGGACACCGCCGCCAAGGTCGGCGGACTCCTCTGGACCGGGCCCGAATCCAACTCCCGCAGCGGCAGTAGGGCGTCGCGCGTCAGCAGTCCCGCTGACCTCTCCCGCTCTCACCGCATCTCGTTCTGGGATGATGCACTGTCAGTTACCCGGAGGGCTGTGCCGTTCGCCGAGGAGGGGCCGTGTTCGACGTGCTGGAACCGGAGGATCCACGGCAGGTGGGGCGGTACCGGATCGTAGCGCGGATCGGCGCGGGCGGCATGGGGCAGGTTTTCCTGGGTCGTTCGCCCGGCGGGCGGCCGGTCGCGGTGAAGGTGGTGCGCCCGGAACTGGCCAGGGATGGTGACTTCCGGCGGCGCTTCGCCCGCGAGGTGATCGCGGCCCGCAGGGTCAACGGGGCCTACACCGCGGGCGTGGTGGACGCCGACCCCGACGGCTCGCCGGCCTGGCTGGCGACCCTGTACGTGTCCGGCGTTTCGCTGGCCGACGCGGTCGCCGTGCACGGGCCCTGGCCGGCTGCGTCCGTGCTGGCGCTCGGCGCCGGGCTGGCGGAGGCGCTGGAGGCAATCCACGCGGCGGGCGTCGTCCACCGCGACCTGAAGCCGTCCAACGTGCTGCTCGCCTCCGACGGCCCCCGGGTGATCGACTTCGGCATCTCGACGGCGAGCGAGGCCAGCGCGCTGACCCACACCGGCATGACGATCGGCACCCCCGGCTTCATGTCGCCGGAACAGCTCACCGGGAAGCCGGTCGGACCCGCGAGCGACGTCTTCGCGCTCGGCGCGGTGCTCGCGCACACCGCTGCGGGCGTCGGCCCGTTCGGCACCGGCACACCGCACGCCCTGCACTTCCGCGCCGTGTACGAGCAGCCCGACCTGGACGCCCTGCCGTCCGGGCTGCGCGAACTCGTGGCGGCCTGCCTGGCCAAGGAGCCCGAGCAGCGGCCGACCGTGGCCGACCTGCTGCACCGTATGACCGAACGGGGCCAGGACGAGACGGCCGACGCGACCCTGCTGCTCACCGAGCCGGGCTGGATGCCCGAGGCAGTCGACCGGCTGGTCCGGGAGAAGTCCGCCACACCCCTGCCCCGCAACCCCACCCCGGCCCCCGCTCCGGCGGTGGCCCCGACGCCGACCACGCCGGACGTACCCGCCGCCCCGCCGACGTCCACGCCGCAGGCAGCCCCACCGCCCACGCCCGCCGCCGGCGAACCCGCGGTCCCGGACCCGCCTCTGCACGACGCGCCCACCCAGACCGCGGGGCACGCCGCGCAGACCGCCGAGGAGACGCCCCTCTCCCGGCGCAGCGCCCTCTTCGCACTGGCCGGTACCGTGGTCGCCGTGGGAACCGCCATCGCCGCGTGGAAGGCGTCCGACGGCGGTTCCGGCTCCGCGACCGACGGCTCGCCCTAGCGTCGCAGAGCCGCCTCGCGATGCCTGGAGGAGGAGCGAAGATCGCCCGTTGCCTCATTGCTCGGCGCTGCTGATGTCCGAGGTGCCATCGGCACCTTGGTCATCGGGCTTGGACCCGGCCAACTGCAACGTCGGGTGGGTCCTCGCGCTGGCCGTGGCCGCCACCTCGATCGTGCCGCTCGCTTCCGGCGCGGATGCGAACTCGCACAGCCAGCCCGCCACCTGGACGCAGTGGCTGAAGCCCGCGCTGGGCGTGGTCCTCGCTCTGCTGGCGTCGAGCAGGGGCGGGACCGGCCGCGTGCGGGCCGGCAAGCCGAGTCCCCGGGCTGGATGCGGGCCATCGACCAGTTCACGCCGGGCAAGTCTGCCGGACTAGTACTGCAACGGCGTTTGGTGTGACTGGTGGCCAGGACAGTCGTTGATCCGATTATGGGTGGGGAACTCGGTGAGGTCAGGACGTGGGCAGCGGGTCTGGGCGAGTTGCACGAGCGGTTCGTGCACCGATTCGCTCGGTCGGAGCCGCGGGAGTCGGCACTGGCCTACATGCAGGGGCTGATCGCTCCGTTGGAGCGGAAAAACGGCTGGACGCTCGCGGAGGAGGCCGGCCACGCGGCTCCCGACCGCATGCACCGGCTGCTGAACCGGTGCGACTGGGACGCCGATGAGGTCCTCGACGACGTCCGCGATTACGTCGTGGAGCACCTCGGCGACCCGGACGCGGTGCTGATCGTGGACGACACCGGATTCCTGAAGAAGGGCGTCCGCTCGGCCGGCGTCCAACGCCAATATTCGGGCACCGCGGGGCGGACAGAAAATTGTCAGGTCGGTGTCTTCCTCGCCTATGCCGGAGAACGCGGCCGCACCTTGATCGACCGCCGCCTGTATCTGCCCACGTCATGGACGGACGACCGCGAACGCTGCCAGGCTGCCGGCGTCGGCGACGACGTCGCCTTCGAGACCAAAGTCGTCATCGCCAAAGCGATGGTCCGACGCGCGATCACCGAGAAGATCCCGTTCCGATGGGTGACCGCGGACGCCGCCTACGGCTTCTCCAAAGGCTGGCGGACCGAACTCGAGCAGGCTGATGTCTTCCACGTCATGGCCACCACCCGCCACGACACCGTCGTCACCCGCTGGGCCATGGACCACCCGGTCCACGACCTGTTTCCCCACCTGCCCCGGCAGAAGTGGAAACGCCGCTCCTGCGGCAACGGCGCCCACGGCCCACGCGTCTACGACTGGGCCAGGGTCGAGGTCCGTCCCTGGCACCGCGAGGACCGCCGGCACTGGGTCATCGCCCGCCGCAGCATCGCCAGGCCGCAGGAGATCTCCTACTACATCGCCTACTGCCCCGCCGAGACCACGCTCGATGAGCTGATCCGCGTCGCCGGCAGCCGGTGGGCCGTCGAGGAATGCTTCCAAACCGCCAAGCAGGAATGCGGCCTGGACGATTACCAGGTCCGCCGCTACCCCGGCTGGCACCGCCACATCACCCTCGCCATGGCAGCCCACGCCTGCCTGACCGTCCTGCGGGCCCGCGCGCTCGACACGGAGAAAGCAGAAACGGATCCTCCCAGCTCATCGGCCTGACCCTCCCCGAAATCCGGCGACTGACCACCCGCCTGACCCGGCCCCGCGCCAACCTCATCGACCACGTCCTGCACTGGTCACGCTGGCGCCGCCGACGACAATTCCAAGCCCGCATCAGCCACTACAAACGACGCGGCCACACACCACCAGAAACTGCCCACACATCAGAACAAAGACCGTTGCAGTACTAGGGCGTGTTTTAGAAGTCCCTCCCCCAGCTACCGCTGGGAGGTGCCCCCAGTCTCACGGCGCCTGGCACGCACGCTCGCTGCGTTGTCGGGCTCGTCCGAGTAGGCCCACTACGAGGACGACCCTCCGCCTTGCGATCGCACGCACCAGACGCCGTGAGCCCCGCCCTGCGGGCGGACGACGCTACTTCTAAAACACGCCCTAGCTGCCGGGCTCGCGCCCCTTGTTGTCGGCCGACCATGCAAGCGGCCACGGTCTCCTTTACGCGGACTGCATTGCCGCACACCAGGGTCGCGTCCGGACAGGCTCTCCGGGGAGCCCCGCAAACGACCCTGTGGACAAAGACACAGGCCAACGGTGTCGGACAGACGCCGTAGGACCCCGCAGCGGACTGCGGGGCCCTACGACGTCGTGCCCGGTGAGGCACTGGCGGAGGATGCGAGATGCGAACTCGTGAGGGGTTGCCCCCAACACGCTTTCCGGCTGCTCGTTCGGGGGTCCGGGCGGGTTCACCAGCGTCCTGATCTGCGGCGCTGCGGCCGACACCGGGGCACTTGGGCAACCGTGAACGGGGCTGAACGCGACCCGAACCGCACCCCTCCGGCGAGTCAGCCGGCTGGCGTCCATCGCTTGATCATGACCGGCGAGCTGTAGGGCGCCGGCCGGATCCGGAGGTGAACCTGCTCGGCGGCTTCTGGCGCATCGTGACCCTCTTCACCTGCTTGGCAGACATCGAAGCCAGGTTCGCGCGCGACGCGCGGACGCGCACAAAGCCCTTGGCGGCCTCGAACTCGAACCGCGCGGCGTCCGGTAGAGGCCGACAGTCCGGGGCTCCGGCGCTGTCAGACTTCTCCGTGGCCGCGAGCGCTGTTCGCATCCTCCCCCGGCATGTCCGACCATGCCCGGGGCGGCACCTGTGTCTGCCGGGTTGCCCGGTTGAACCGGTTGCCCCAGTCGTCGATCCGGTCGAGCAACTCGGGCGGCCCGACGACGTGGAAATCCGCGCCGAGTGCGCCGAGCGCCATCGTCGGCCAGTCCAAGGAGTCGGTGGTCATGCGGACCCGGCAGTGCTCGGCATCGACTTCCTCGACCGTGCTCCACCGGCCGATCCGTTCGCGCGCGGTCGCGGCCGGGGCGTCCACCAGGACCTCGACCCGGTACGGACGGGGCGCGCTGTTGAGCCCGGCCCGGACGAATTCGGCGGCGTCGGCGGCGGGCAGGCTACGGGACCTGAACTGGATACCGGTGCCCCGGGGTGCGGTGAGCCGGTCGAGCCGGAAGGTGCGCCAGTCGTGCCGGATGCGGTCGTACGCGACCAGGTACCAGCGGCGGTTGAGGCAGACCAGCCGATGCGGTTCGACGTGCCGCTCGGCGTGTCGGCCGTCGGCGGCGGTGTAGGAGAAGCGGAGCTGTTCGCTGTCCCGGCAGGCCAGTGCCACCACGGTGAGGTCGTCCGGGTTGACGCCCGCGCCGGCGGGGTCGCCCCAGTCGGCGGGTACGGTCATCGCGCGCAGGGCCTCGACCCGGCGCCGCAGCCGGGCCGGCATCACCTGCACCAGCTTGGCAAGCACCCGAACCGAGGCCTCGGCGATGCCCTCCACCGGACTCTCCGCGGTAGCCCGCAGGCCCACGGCGAGCGCGACCGCCTCCTCGTCGTCGATCACCAGCGGCGGCAGCGCCGCGCCCGCGGCGAGCTGATAGCCGCCGTCGACGCCGCGTTGCGCCTCGACCGGATAACCCAGCTCGCGTAGCCGGTCGATGTCACGGCGCAGGGTGCGGATCGAGATGCCCAGCCGATCGGCCAGTTCGTCGCCCGGCCAGTACCGATGGGTCTGGAGCAGGGAGAGCAGTCGCAGCGTTCGGGTGCTGGTGTTCGCCATGGCTCCGATCCTCTCGGGAATTCAGGTCAGAAAGTGACCGCTGTGGCTCCTAGCGTGGACCTTGTCCGGCGGAGCAAGAAACCACCGAAGGCGGAGACCATGAACGAGACCCTGACCGTCAAGGAGCCGACCACCGACGCGCCGGCCGCTGTCGACGAGCGCGCCGACCTACTGGTGGCTCTGGCCAAGCAGCGGCACTTCCTGCGCTTCACGACCCGAGACCTCACCGACGAGCAGGCCGGACTGCGGACCACCGCCAGCGAGCTGTGTCTAGGCGGCCTGATCAAGCACGTGACCTCGGTCGAGCGTCTCTGGGCCAACTTCATCCTGGACGGCCCGTCGGCGATGCCCGACTTCACCGCCTGGACCGAGGCCGACTACGCCCGACGGGCTGAGGAGTTCCGGCTGCTGCCCGGCGAGACGCTCGCCGGCGTGCTGGCCGACTACGACGAGGTGGCCCGCCGGACCGACCAGTTGGTCTCCGTTCTGCCTGACCTCAGCGCCACCCAGCCGCTGCCGAGGGCTCCGTGGTTCGAGGCCGATGCGGAATGGTCGGCCCGCCGCGTGCTGATGCATGTCATTGCCGAGACCGCCCAGCACGCCGGCCACGCCGACATCATCCGTGAGTCCCTGGACGGCGCCAAAAGCATGGGGTGACCAGTCTCCGCGACCCAGGCCGGCCGCGTGCTGCCCGAGGCGGAACGAAGAAGGCCCGGGGGGCAAGCGGTCCGGCGAGGTCGAGCCAGGCGATCATCTTCCGGTCACCGCGCACTGCGAGGGACGAGGCCTCGCCGTCGAGGACGAAGACTCGGAGTGCGGGCCCGTGCTCACCGCCGCGCTTCTTCACGCGGTTTCGCCGGCGCTGCCCGTCCGGCGCTGCCCGTGTTCGGCGTCGAGTTTGTGCAGCTCGTCGAGGGCTGCCCCGCGTTCGTCCTCGGTGACGGGGCCGTGTTCTTCCTCCAACCAGCCGACGAGTTCCTGGAGCCGGTCCCGATCGCGCTTGGCCCGCAATGCCTCGGCGACGTAGGTGTTCGTAGACTTACCAGTCAAGTGAGCTCAAAGGTGTCCGGCGATCCCCCCGTCGCGGCGGGGCGGGGGGCTCCGTGGAAGACCTGCCGCGAGTGCCAGGAACGGTGGGCCGCCGCGACCGGTAGCGCGCCCGGCTCCGGACCTATCAGCGGGCGCCCCGCAAGCGCGACCACGTGCTCGCGTGCGACAGCGCTCCGCCCCACGAAGGCCCAGATCCGACTCCACCGCGCTGTACGGCAGTTCAACCTCGGCATCATCCTGGAACCTGCCGAGGGCGTACAGGAGCAGCAGGGGCTTGTGCGGAGCTCGCATCCCATTCCCGGTCCACTGCCTCAGATTCGCGGCCCGCTCCAGCCAGTCCATGAACGGCGATCCTAGGGGCGGTGCGGGCATGACGCCTCGGATACGGGAGAGCGGGAAGACGCGCTCATCTGTGGTCCCGTCAGCCGGAGACAGATGCGATGACGTCGTCGAGGTCCATGGCCAGGTCGACGATGAGGCCGGTCTCTGCCCAGGAGTCCTCCCGCGTGAGCATGGTGCCGATGGCGAAACGGTCGCGGCTGGTGGTGAGTTCAGTGAGCTGGGACCTGCCGGGTGGGACCGTCACGACACGGTCCTGCTGCCCGGTGTGCTGGCGTACGAGGCGTACGAGGCGTATCCGGCGGACGGTGCCGTCCAGCGCTTCCCAGTCGGCCACGAACACCGGCAGCGAGTCCATGCGTCCATTGTGAGCGACATACGGTCGCGTCACGCAGCTCGTGGAGGCGCGGATCTCGGCGGCCGGGGCAGCGGATCTCCTGTTCGGCCATAGGCCCTAGGAAGAGATGCCGGCGGACCTCGCCGTGCGCTGATATCCCTTGAAGCGCAGGGAACATCGGAGCGAGAAGGAAGAGGTCGCTGTGCCGCTTGAGTTCGGGTTGTGGCGCGTGGACGACCGACCAGTACGGGTCACCACGACGCCGATGCCGCTGGAGTCCAGGCTGGAGGAACTCATTGTGGCGGACCCAGCGATCCTGGGCCGGCCGATCCTGCTCATCGGTCGGCAACTGCTGACCCGCCACGGCAAGGTCATCGATCTGCTGGGCATGGACGCCGAGGGCTGCCTGCACGTCCTGGAGCTGAAACGGGACCGCACTCCCCGGGATGTCGTGGCCCAACTTCTCGACTACGGAAGCTGGGTTCAGGATCTGAGCAACGAGCAGGTGCGTGAGATCTATGCGGCCTACGCGCGAGATACCGGGGCGGCGAAGGAACTGGACGAGGCGTTCGCCCTCCGGTTCGGGACCAGCCCGCCGGATGCCCTGAACGGGGCCCACACACTCACGGTGGTCGCGAGTGAGGTCGACGCCGCGACCGAGAGAATCGTCACCTATCTGGCATCGGGCTTCCAGGTTCCGATCAACGTGCTCTTCTTCCGCTACTTCGTCGATGAGGGCCGTTCGTACCTTGCCCGCTCCTGGCTGATCGACGATGTCGACGCTGCGGAGTCGTCCGTGGGAGTCAAGACCGGCGGAAAGCGGGAACCGTGGAACGGCACGGACTGGTATATCTCGTTCGGCGACGAACCCGGCGGCCGTAGCTGGGACGATGCACGCCGCTACGGCTTCGTATCCGCCGGCGGTGGGGACTGGTTCTCCCGCACCCTTCGTGCCCTGCCCGTCGGGGCGCGCGTCTTCACCCACATACCCAAGGCCGGCTATGTGGGCGTCGGGACCGTGTCCAGTGAGGCGCAGCCGTTCGAGAGCGCGGCCCTCACCGTGGATGACGAGGTGGTGCCCATGAGCCGGCTCCCTCTCAAGGGAACCTACCAACATGCTTCCGGCACTCCGGCGACGGAATCCGGTGAGGACCGCCGCGAATGGGTCGTCCCGGTCGATTGGGAGAAGGCCGTCCCCCGCGATCAGGCGCTGTGGCGGGCGGGCTTCTTCGCTAACCAGAACTCCGCATGCAAGCTTCGAGCTCACTTCACCATCGACGAGGTCTCCCGCCACTTCAACATCGCCTGACGCCATCCGACCGGGCACGACGCCCGATGGGCCCCACCGCGACCGGTGGGGCCCTTCAACGTCGTGCCCGGTGAGGCACAGGCGGAGGATACGAGATGCGAACTCGTGAGGGGTTGCCCCCAACACGCTTTCCAACTGTCCGTCCGGGGGTTCGGGTGGGGTCGTCACTGTCCTGATCTGCGGCGCTGCGGCCAACGCCGGGGCACTTGGGCAACCGTGAACGGGGCTGAACGCAACCCGAACCGCAAACCTTCCGCCCGGGGGCGCGCCCTTGTGGGCCGTAGTGATCATGTGTGACTGGCGCGAGTCCTGAGGAGGGCGTCCCACGGTCCCGAAAGACCGATAGGGGATCACGGGGGCTGAAAGCCCTCGCGGGGGAATGCCGGGCAGCGGGATTTCTCGGAGTGCCCCCGGCGGGATCGCGGCCGGAGCGCGGTGGCGAACCAGGCCGCGATCCACTTCCTGCGGCCTGGCGAACCTGGCCGCGATCCACTCCGGCGGCGCGAGAGCGCGCAGGTGGACAGGGTGCTTCCCGCAGTGGACCGCTAAGGCGGTCTGATGAGAATCTCCGGCATCAGCACCTACGGCTCCCATCTGTCGGTACTCGAACGCGACGTCTCCGCCCCCGCGTTCGGATCGGCCGGAGGACGGTATCCGCCCTGGTCGGCCACACAGCCACGGGTGATATCTTCCGCCTCGCATCCGACACTCGGCGTCGACCCGCGCGGGTATGCCGATGGCGGGTCAGGACCCAGGGGGGAACACCGTGTCCGGATCTCGCAGAGCGAGTCTCGCCGTGCTGTCGCTGCTCGCGGCAGGCATGATCATGCCGGTGGCCACGGCTGCGGCGGACAGCGCCACGCGATACGTGGACATCAACAACACGTCGTGCTCCGACACCGGCACGGGCGCGCAGGCACAGCCGTACTGCACGATCCAGGCCGCGGCGGACGCCGCCCAGCCGGGGGACACCGTCCAGGTCGCGCCCAACGGGAAGTATCCGGCGACCACGATCACCACCTCGGGGGCGCCCGGGAAACCCATCACCATCGGCGGTGGTTACTCCTACCTTCGCGGGTTGGGTATCAGCGGCGCCCACGACGTCACACTGCGCGGCTGGCAGGCCATTCTGTCCGCGGGGAGCCTCGGCATCCACGATGCCGGCGACATCACGCTGGACCAGATGCTCATCGACACACCGTCGGGCAGTACCGGCGTGGAGGTCTCGGGCCTCAGCAGCGACGTGACCGTGAGCCGCACTTCCATCAGCACCACCGGTGTCCCGGGGATCGAAGTCGGCGCCGGCGTCCGGCGGACGGTCGTCACGACGGACGTGATCGATGCCACCAGCAGTTCGGGCGTCTCGCTCGACGGGGCCGTCGACACCGCGGTCACCAGCAACACCTTCGAACTGACGCCCCACGCGATGTCGGTCTCGGCCGGCTCTACCGGGACCACCGCGGAGAACAACGTCTTCTACGGCTCCGACATCGTGGTGAGCGAAGACTCCGCCGCCACGTCGACCGTCGGGTACAACCTCTTCGCCCTGCCCGCGGGCAGATCCCCGTACCAGTGGGCCGGTACCGCCTATCCCGATCCGGCGGCCTTCCTGGCGGCGACCGGGCAAGGACAGCGGGACATCCTGATCGACAGGACGGGCCAGATCGCCCCGGCGCCCACCCAGGGGTCGGCCACCGTGGACTCCGCCGACGCCGACGCGCCAGGAGAGCTGCCGACGGACTTCAACGGCTGGCCCCGCGTGGACGACCCGCTGACCCCTGACACGGGCAACGGCGCCGGGTCCCCCGACCGGGGAGCCCTTGAACTCCGCGACCCGATTTTCTACGCCCCGCCCGTGGTCTCACCCGGCGCGACCGCCGTCGGTCACCCGGTCACGGTCGCCCCGGGGGACTACAACCCGTGGGGCACAGCCGTAACGCGCACCTACGACTTCGGGGACGGCACCCCCGCGGTGACCTCCACCGCCGGCTCCGTCGGGCACACCTACACCAAGCTGACCGCCGGCAAGGCCACCGACTACACCATCACCGTCAAGGAGCCGACGAAGACCTTCACGTGGACGGTCACCATCAGCCCGGCGGGACCGCTGGTCGCCGGAGTCAGCGCGGAGGGGAGAGACCCGGCCACGCCGCTGGCCATGACCTTCCATGACAGCTCCCGCAGCCCCTTCTCGCTTTCCACCTGCAAGATCGCTTTCGGGGACGGCACGTCGGCGGTCGGCGGATCGGGCTACGGGTGCGAATCCCTGCAGCACACCTACCGCGCGGCAGGAACATATACCGCCACGATCACCGAGACCGACGCGGGCGGACGGTCGGCGAGCGCCAGCACGAAGGTCTTCGCCGGCGGGCTCTTCGTCCCCTTCGGACCCACCCGAATCCTCGACACCCGCACCGGCCTGGGAGCACGCAAGGCACACGTCGGCCAGGGCAAGGTGGTCAGCCTCAAGGTGAACGGCGTCGCAGGCATCACCGGCGCCACCTCCGTCCTGCTCAACGTCACCGCCACCTGGTCCACGGGCGACGGGTCCATCACCGCCTACCGGTCCGGCGGCGCCCGCCCCGGGTCGACGAGCCTGACGTACCGCAAGGGGCATGCCACCGGGAACCTGGTGAGCGTCCCCGTCGGAGCGGACGGGAAGGTGAACCTCTTCAACTCGGCGGGCTGGGTGGACATGACCGCCGACGTCGAGGGCTACACCACCCTCAAGCCCGGCCCGGCGGGTGGCGCCGTTCTGATGGACGACACCTCCGTGTGGGGCGAGTTCCGGCCGGTCATGGACACCACCGGCGGACCGTTGAAGCTGCCCAAGCTCGGCAAGCTCACCGCCGGCAAGGCGCTCACGTTCACGGCGACGCTCCCGAACGTCAACAACACCAGCTACATCGAATACCAGGCCACCGCGGTGGTCCTCCAGGTGACCGCGAGCCACGCGACGGCGGGGACCTTCGTCACCGCCTACAAACCGGGCAGCAAGGTGCCGAGCGCGACCGAGCTCAGCATCGGTCCGGGGGAGACCCGTTCGGCGACGATCGTCGTACCCGTGGACAGCAAGGGCCGGGTCTCCCTGTACACCCACGCCGGATCGGTGGACGTCAAGGCCTCGATGGAGGCCTTCTACCTGCCGTTCCCCGTGGCCACGGACATCAACAGGCCGATGACCGCGATCACCGCGGTCCGGGTCCTCGACACGCGCACAGGCAAGGGCGCCCCCAGGAGGCCGATACCAGCCACCGGCCGCATCACCTTCAAGACCACGGGTTTCACCGGGGTCCCCGCAACGGCCACCGGGGTGTGGATGAACGTGACAGCATTCGGTCCCACGGCCAACGGCTCGCTGACCGTCTGGGGTGACCGCACGTACCAGCCGTCCGAGCCGGCGGTGACCTTCCTGCGCGGGCAGACCGTGTCCACCCTCGTCTACCTGCCGCTCACCCACGGCCGCGCGAGCATCTACAACCCGTACGGCGCGGTCAACGTCGCGGCCGACGTGCAGGGTTACTCGACGAACTGAGCGACGAATCGAGCGACGAACTGAGCGACACGGCTCGGCGGCAGCACGTGCGCCGGGCCGGTCGCCCGGGATCACAGCTCGTCGCGCACCCCGAGCCCGGCGGCGGCAGTATGAGCAACGGGGCACTGAAGCGGGTATGTTCGACCGCGAACGCAGCCCTGGATCTTGCCACCTACGTGGACTCCCTGTCGTGCATCGGTGCGGGGCGCAGGAACGGTCGGTCCGCGTCGGAGAACTGGTGAAGCGGTCCTGTGGCGCCGAGGATGACGTCCAGGACATGGTCGGGGTCGGCTGCGTAGCTGTTGGCGAACCAGGGCATGTTGGCCTCGACCGCGGCCCAGCTTTCGCGGCCGGTTTCGGGGTCGGGGAGGAACCCGACATCGACTGAGACCGCGCCCGGCAGATCCTCGCCCGTTGCGGCGAGCAGCCGTTCGGTGAACGCGCGGACCTCGCGCTCATGGCCGTCGCGGTGAAGCGGTGCGGTGTCGAGTCGGCCGTGGACGGCGTACCGGCTGGCGGTGACGATCCGCCGGTCGAGCAGGAACAGCCGGTACTCGACGGTGAAGGTGACCACCTCGGAGACCAGGACCGAGGTGTCTGGACCGACACCCTCCCCGGAGCGGGGCAGGCGTGATCCGTCGGCGTACACGGCGGCCGGGAACGACTTGTCGCTGGGTGGCTTGACGAAGACCGGGGTGCGCGCCGACCACGCCTCCGAGAGGGTGGTCAGCTCGATTCGCCGCCCGCTGAACTCCGCCGGCAGCCGTACCAGCCAGTCGTCGGGTGGTTCCAGCAGCCCGAGACCGAGCCGGCCGGCGATGCGGTCGGCGGCGAGCGACCCGCCGTACCAGTGCACCGGCCGGGACCCAGCCAGTTCCTCCAGCTCATGAAGGTCGCCACCCAGCGGCCGTACGTCCATGCCGCGGCGGACCGCCGCGTCGGTGAGGAGTGCGGTCGTACTGGTCCGCTGCCGCGAGGTGAGGAGGATATCGGCGTGGCCGTCGCCGGTCATGACGCGCCCCGGAAGGTGTGGACGACCTCGATGAGGCCGACGATATGGCGGTTGAACTCCGGCACATCGTCGGCCGGCACCCACAGTTCGAGGATGGTGCGGCCGCCAGCCTGCTGGATCGGGTAGCGCGCGAGGAATCCGGTGTCGACGTCGAAGCGGGTCACGTAGCCGACGCCGGAGGCAGGCACGTTCCAGTCGCGGGCGATCCGTATCGCGTAGTCCTCATTGAGCACCGGGTAGAAGATCGGCTGCTCCGGCAGCCGTGGCGGCCACCGGGTCCAGCCCGACGCCTCGACCAGCGCCAGCTCCTCGGGTCCGGTGGGCCGCCACAGAGTTGTCGTGCCCGTCATCGCTGTCCCCCTGACCGTCTCCACCGGCCGCCGACGGTACCGGCTCGTACCGTCGGCCTCCAGCGAATTCGTGCCCTGTTGCTGGGACAGCAGCGGCACGCTTCGAGCGGCTCCGGTAGACGAACCAGGCGTCGCGCTCTCACCGCGACCGTCGAAGAGGGTAGGGATGACGCGAACGGTGGCGGACAACGTCGAAGGGCCCCACCGCGGACGGTGGGGCCCTTCGACGTCGTGCCCGGTGAGGCACTGGCGGAGGATACGAGATGCGAACTCGTGAGGGGTTGCCCCCAACTTTCCAATTGTTCGTTCGGGGGTCCGGGCGGGTTCACCAGCGTCCTGACCTGCTGCGGGGTGCCTCGCCCCTCTCCTTGTGGACCTCCGCGGACGCGGCTGAATGCAACCCGAACTGCAACCCTCGGGTCCCCCGGCCTGCTGGCGGCACAAGAACCCTGGCGGCCCTTGGCCGAGCGAACGGCGGGACCAGGCGGCCGTCCCTGTTCGTCCTGCGCGTGGTCGTCACGCGAAGGTTACGTCGGCCAGGTCGCAGGAGACGTCCCACAGCCGGGCAGCCTCCCCGACTTCCTGCGCCGCCGCCGCGAGGCGTTTCAGCCGGAGGGGGCCGCTCTTCCCTCAGGCGCGCGTCGGCGGGCTCGGGGTCTCGGCGTGAGGAGGTCGCGTCCCTCGCCGTGATGTCGACCGACTACTACACGCGGCTGGAGCAGCAGCGCTGTCCGCAACCCAGCGAGCACATGCTGGCCTCTCTCGCCCGGGCGCTGCGGCTGACGGGCAACGAGCGCGACTGCCTGTACCGGATCGCCGGCCACGACGCACCGGCGCCGAGGAGCGGGGGAGCAGCGGCGACGCTGAGTGTGCGCCGCATGATCGCCGGCGAGTCGGACGGCAGGTGGCCCGGTCGGGCCGTGAGGGTGTGGTCAGGGGGCGAGTACGACCGTCTTGCCGGGCAGTCGCCCGGCGGCGGCGTCCTCGTGGATGGCGGGGAGGTCGGTCACCGGACGGCGGGCGGCCACGTGGATGTGGAGCTTGCCTGCGTCGATCTTGGCGGCCAGTTCGGTCAGCTGGGTTCCGTCGGGGCGGACCCACAGGTTCGCGCTGCGCACTCCGCGGGCGGGGTCCTCGGGAACCGGGCCGGCGCTGCTGGCGGCGGTGCCGCCGTCGGCGACGTAGTCCGTCAACCGCGCGAGCCCTTCCGGGGAGAGGCGCACGTGGTTCACCACGACCTGGAACGGGCCGCCCACGGCGGCCGGGCCCGCGGCGAGATCGAGGGGGCCGGTGACCCGCTCCGCGCCGTAGCCGCGGAGGCGGTCGGCGTGCTGCGGGCCGTCCACCGCGGTCACGTGCGCTCCCGCGTCGACGGCGAGCTGCACCACGAGGCTGCCCACCGCGCCTCCCGCCCCGTTGACCAGGACGGTCTGGCCGGGCTTCAGCTCGGCCAGTTCGAAGACCAGCTGCCAGGCCGCGAGGCCGGTCAGGGGCAGCGCGGCGACGTCGGCCAGCTCGACGGTCTTGGGTGCCGGGGCCAGGGATTCGGCCGGGACGAGGGCGTACTCGGCGGCGCCGCCGGCGGAGTCCAGGGGCAGCATGGCCACGACCGGGTCGCCGACCGTCAGGCCTGTCACACCCACGCCGAGTTCGGCGACGGTGCCCGCCAGGTCGATCCCCATCACGTAGGGGAAAGTGATCGGCATCAGCTCGGCCAGGTGGCCGGCGCGGATGTGGTCGTCGACCGGGTTGAACGACGTGGCCGCCATCCGTACCAGCACCTGCCCGGTGCCGGGAATCGGCCGGTCCACGTCCTCGTAGCGCAGGACCTCGGTGCTGCCGTACTCGTGGAAGCGCATGGCCTTCATGACAGCTGTCTCCAGGGTGTGTTGATGTTGTCGCCACGGGATTGAGGCGATCGGACGGATAGGGGGAGCCACGTCGACGAGGTGTCGAGGTGCTCAGGTCAGCTGCAGCGACCGGGTCGAGTTGCCCATCACCATGCGGTCGATGGCGCTGATCGCGCTGGCGGGGTCGTCGGCGCCGCCGACGGTGCACAGCAGCGGGACGAAGTGGTCGGCCGTCGGATGGGCGACGGCGGCGCCGGGCGCCTTGCGGCGGTAGTCGGTGAGGGCGTCGGCGTCGCCCCGGGCGAGGGCGTCGACGGCCCATGCGTCGAAGGCGGTGGTGTCGGAGGCGAGCTCGGGTCGGTGGAAGACGGCGAAGCTGTGGGTCATGAAGCCCGAGCCGAGGATGAGGATGCCTTCGTCGCGCAGGGGCCGCAGCCGTGCCCCGAGGGCGAGCAGGGCGGCGGGTTCGAGGCTGGGCATGGACAGCTGTACGACCGGGACGTCGGCCGCGGGGTACATGGCCATGAGCGGGATGAAGGCGCCGTGGTCGAGGCCGCGGCCGGCGAACTGGTGCACCGGCGTCGGGCCCAGCAGGCCGGTGAGGCGCCGGGCCAGGTCGGTGGCGTCCGGGGACGCGTAGGGAAGGGTCTTGTAGCGGGGGTGGAAGCCGCTGAAGTCGTAGTACAGCGGGGTGCCGGCCGCCGCTCCGGAGATTGCGACCGGTGCCTGTTCCCAGTGGGCCGAGACGACGACGATGGCCCGCGGTTTGGGCAACGACCGGCCCCAGTCGAAGAGGGCGTCGAGCCACTGCGGATCGTCGAGGGTGAACGGGGCGCCGTGACTGACGAAGAGGCTGGGTAGGGGCCCGTCCGAGGGTTCCCATATCCGCTGGTCGCGCGCCTGTCGCAGCACCCGGGCGAGGAGGTCGTCGTACGCCGCGGCTGGCCCGCGTGATGTAAAAGGTGAGGTCAGATTGGTCGCTGGAGTCACAGAGATCAGCTCCTTTACTTGCCTAGGCACATGAAGAAACTTGCCTGGGCAAGTGGAAGGTACCGCGCATTGAGTTGCCTGGGCAAGTGAGAAGCTACCCCGCAATGAGTTTCCTGAGCAAGTGACGCGAGTTGCCGGGGCAAGTATGATGGGACTCATGGACACGCGGTCACCCTGGCTTGACGACGAACAGCAGGACCTGTGGCAGGCGCTGCTGACGGTCGTCATCGCCCTCCCCGCGACCCTCGACCGCCAGTTGCAGCGAGACGCGGGCATCTCCAACTTCGAGTACGGCGTGCTGGCCCGGCTGTCCATGGCCGACGAGGCCACGATGCGGCTCAGCGACCTGGCCCGGGTCTGCGACAGCACCCAGCCCCGCCTGTCAAAGGTCATGGACCGCTTCGAAATCCGCGACTGGGTCACCCGCCGACCCGACCCCGGCGACGGCCGGTACACCCTCGCCACCCTGACCGACGCCGGCCGGCAGAAGCTCGTCGAGAGCGCGCCGGAACACGTGGCACAGGTCAAACGGCTCGTGTTCGACCCGCTCAGCGCCGCTCAGCGCCGCCACCTCACGGCCGCCCTCACCCGCATCGCCGCCACCCTGCGCCAGGAACTCGCAAACGGATGAGCACCGCCTCGGACGCGATCCTGTGCCGCTCCGTCGCTGTCCGTCTCTCGCGGCGTTGCCGGTCCAAGTCGGCCCCGGTCGCCGTCGCTGATCTTCCACTCGGACCGCGGGAGCCCTGGCGATCAACAACCGGCCCCGCAAGATCCTCGGTTGGCGGACACCAGCCGAGGTCTTCGAGGAGCAGCTACGCTCGCTTAAACAGCCAGGTGTTGCAACGACCGGTTGAACTCGCCCAGTACACCAGCCGGCATTTCGCCTCCCTGGCAGACCGGTTCGGGATCCGTCTGTCGGTCGGCCGCACCGGCCGGTGCTGGGACAACGCACTCGCCGAATCGTTCTTCGCCACCATCAAACGGGAACTGCTCGACACGACGACCTGGCCCAGCCGGGCCGCCGCCCGCACCGCGATCTTCGACTTCATCGAGGGCTGGTACAACTTGCACCGACTACAGCAGCCTCGGCTACCTCAGTCTCGCCGACTACGAGACCGCACTCGCAGCCTGACCACCACACCAATGGTGTCCGTCAAAGCGGAACAAGCTCACGGCGGCCCACTGGTAGCTTCACCCTCCCAGGAAGCCGGCGCAGCGGTCCCGAAACCCGAAGCTGATGACGGCCATCGAGCGGGCGGCTGTCTCCGCCGCGATGGGCTGCCCGCCGTGGGAACTCGGGCCGTGCACCGAGTGAGGCCGGCTGTTGCGGGACGCCACCATGTTCTGTGATGCGTGCCGCGCCGGCCGGTGGCTCCGACATCGCGTCGGCGGGGAACTGAGACCACGCACGTCGAAGGGCCCCACCGGTCGCGGTGGGGCCCTTCGACGTCGTGCCCGGTGTGGCACAGGCGGAGGATACGAGATGCGAACTCGTGAGGGGTTGCCCCCAACACGCTTTCCAACTGCGCACATCTGCATACGGGTTGGGTCGTAAGCGTCCTGACCTGCGGCGTATCAGCCTGCGAGCCGAGGCCCGGACGCCTCCGAACGCAGATGAACGAGACCAGTACTGAGACCAGGGAGTCTGTGTCAGACCCTCCTGATGACGGTCGTTTCCCGCTCGGTTCCGCCACCTCGATCGAGTTATGAGAAGGGCAGCGCAGTCTGCTGTGGCGGTGGTGGTAGTTGCATGACCCGAAGCACGTCATTGCAGGCGAAGATTCGTCCGTAGTTACCCTCGGACCGTTGCTGGAGAATCCCCAGATCGGCGAGTTTAGCCACTGCCTGATTGGCAGCCTGGTAGGTAACCCCGTAACGCTCGGAGGCATCCCTCACCGTGAGCATCGGGTAACCGATCAAGTCTTCCGCGATCTCCAGTGATACCCCCTTTGTTCGAAGTGCCCGCAGCTGGTCCATGAACTTTTGCTTGATTTCGATCAAGCCGCTGACCTGGCGAATCGCTTCGTGTGCCTGTGCCTCGACCGCCTGGCAGAAGAACGAAACCCAAGGGTTGAAGTCGCCGGTGACACTGACATTGAGCAGGTGGTCCTGGTAGGCGCGGCGACGCACTTCGAGCCAAGGGGACAAGTTGAGGATAGGAAGCTGCAACTCACCAGCTGCCATCAGCTGGAGTATGACCACGAGTCGCCCGAGACGTCCGTTGCCGTCGTTGAAGGGATGAAGAGTCTCAAACTGGTAGTGGCCGAGGGCCATCTTCACGAGTGTGTGAACGTCATGGGGGCGGTTGACCCATCCCTCCCACATCAGCAGACCATCGCGGAGTCGGTGATCAGGCGGCGCCGGGACGAAGCGCGCGTCCTCGACGTTGGCACTGTTCAGCCCGATGAACACCTGGGTCGTCCTTACGCGGCCAGCGTCGCGGGTCTCGCTTGGGGTTCCCCGAACGAGGATTCCCTGGAGGTGCTGTAGCAGTGCCAAAGTGATCGGGCGTTCGTGAATCCAGGCGATAGCTTCCTCGGCCGCATGGACGTAGTTCAGCACCTCGGCAACGGAGGCAGACAGTTGGGCCTGGTCCTTGAAGTCGGCTTCGAGGACGTCGGTGAAGGCGGCGTAGGTGCCTTCCAAGGCGGAGGTGCTCACCGCTTCGCGCCGGATGGCAGGCCGGACGAGGAGCCGTGGGTTCGGTAGTTGACGAGCCGCTTGGTCGGCTCTTGCGACTGCGGCGGCTGCCGTCGCGACTGCTAGGTGAGTTGCTCCAGCAAGCTCGACGATGTCCGGCAGGTTGTCAGGTACGTAGGCGGTGGCACGGTAGTCACGGCCGGCGCGAGGGTCATGGCCCCCGATGGGCACCAGGGTGCCGATCGGGGAGCCTCTCAGGAGTTGTGCGTCCACAATTAAAGGATACTTCCTCATCCTTTAATTGTGGTGGTGGGTTTTCAAGGTTGCGTCTCGCGCTTCGGGGGGCGACGGAAACTCTCTGACCTGCAACTTTGGTCGCACGGAGTCGGCGGTTCGACGCTCGGCCGACTTGAAGTCCCGAGGGCTAAGTTCAAGGATGGACATCGTCACGCATTGTCAAAGAAATATTGTGTCCCATCACTCACCGTAGTTGTCCTCCTGGTGTGCCACCACGGTACGTGTTGATCAGAACACTTGGCTCTGAGCGTGGAAGCACAGAGACACCGAACCTACGTTGCTGACGCTGACCCGCGAGAACGTCGGCTGCCCCGCACTGCGTCACGGGTCGTCGGTGCCCTTGATCGACCGTAGCTCACCGCTCTATCGGGCACGGTCGTCAGATAAGCCGCCAGCGCCAGCACCACGGTTCGACGTCGCCTGGTGGGTGCTCCAACTGGCCTGCAGCTCGTCGGAGACTGAGACGATTTCCGTCCATCCGCACTTGGTCACCTGGCATGAGGAACAGCGGTCGGTTAAGTCGGAAGATCCAGTCCGGGTCGAACCGCACCTCGTTGAGCAACAGCATCTTTGGCGCCGTGGCAGGCTCGCCGATGACCCACATGGCTCCATTATGACTGCCGCATGCCCTGAGAGCTCCTCATTACAACGGAAATAGCCGAGCGCGGCCAGAACCTCTTTGGCTCGCCGGGGTGATCTTCAAAGACTTCATGATCTCGGATTCCTGAACGAGGTGTAACGAAACCGGGCTACTGCAAGCAGCGTGTCCGTAGGAACGAGGAGGCGGCCAACACGAAGTCGCTCGCTGGCCGCCGTGTTGTTGGCCTCCCCAACGAACGCGGTCGCCTGCTGCAACTCCACAAGGGGAGCCGGCGCGCGACCGTCAGCACGCTGGGCGCTGTCTCGTAGTCAGTTCTGCCGTCGCCGTTCCTCGGTTGGCTTCCATGGCCTGGCTGTAGCGCAGGCTGCCCCAGTGCTCGGCGAGTCCTCGCCCCGCGTCCTGGCGGGCGGAAGCGGCTCCAAGGCTGATGGCATGGATGACCTGCCAGGTGTGAGTGTCAGTGATCGCGGAGCTGTCCGGACGGCTCGGTAGTCGGTGCGTCGGCGCAACGGACCCCGCCTGTCCTCTATCCGCTTCTCGTCCTCCTCCGCCGATGTCGTCTGGCATGGGCCGGAGGACGGTAGGACGGGGAGGGGGAGCGCAAACAAGTACGCACGAGGAGGCGCAGACCGGGATTCGGCCAGACCCGGCGGCCCTGCCGGCGACGATCCGGTGAGCACCGCTATTCGCCGCGCAGCCACTTTTCAAGAGCGCCGAAGTCCGCGGCGCTGAGGCCGTGACGGTGGTCGACGCGGTGCAGGAAGGTTCGGGAGGGGTGGTGAACCTCGGCCCAGGTGCGGTCGGCGTCGGTGATTTCGTCGTCGAGCCAGGCGAAGGGGCGCCCGGCAGCCCAGTCGAGAAGAGCACGGGTCTTCCAGTGCAGGCCGTACGGTTCGGGCTTCTCGGACGGCTCCGGCCAGGTGACCACGGGGAGTTGCGGCAGACCCAGGAGCGGCGCGAGGCACTCGTTGGCCTCGGACTCCCACGTGGTGGCCCACACCAGATCACACGGAAGAGCCAACAGCCGCGGCCCGAGGGTGGGATCGACCCTCGCCAGCAATGGATTCCCGCCAGCCTCCTGCGGCGAATACGTCGGATAACCGTCCGGGCACTGCTCCCGCGTCGCCCCGAAAGGGATCAGCGGTCCGTCCACGTCGAGGAAGAGGATGGGTTGCGGCGGGGAAACGATCACATCTGCACCGTACGGTCAACAAGGCCATCCCGGAAACGGACCGACGCCGCCCGCCCGGACATGGCCGCGCCGCTGGCGCAACCCCGAACGTTGATGGCCCCCACCGCGAACGGTAAGGGCCATCAACGTCGTGCCCGGTGAGGCACTGGCGGAGGATACGAGATTCGAACTCGTGAGGGGTTGCCCCCAACACGCTTTCCAACTGTTCGTCCGGGAGTTCAGGCGGGTCCGCCACAGTCCTGACCTGTGCTGATGTGCGTCTCTGACGGGTGACGGACGTCGCTGAACGGGGATGAACGCAACCCGAACTGCAACCCCTCCGTCCGGGCCCCAGCGATACCGGGTGGGTGGAGGGGCTCAGCGGCGGGCCGAGGGTCTCAAGCACATCACTCTCAGCCCCAGCCGGATCGGCAACATCGTCCGCGCCGCACTCGTCCTCAACGCAATCTTGAAATGATCTTCGTTGCGAAAACCTCAGTCAGTACTGCAAGGCATGCCCACTATTGATGGGGCACCTCCGACTCATACCTTCGTGTCGACTGGGAGGTGCCCCACGACGCCGCATTATCGCTGCCGGAGCCTACGGTAGCTGACGCGTCTTTTGGCGCTTCGGTCGTTTCTCAACCGGTACCAAGCCTCGACGAATTCTCATCAGATGCTCGTCTTTTGTGTTCTCGCGGACTGCGAGACGACTTAGGATTCGATGCTGGGTTTCTGGAGTCCAGAACACTTCCAGACGCTTCCGAGCGCGTGTGATCGCAGTGTAGAAGATACTGTGGGAGATACTCTCTTCGTTGGCATCCGTGATGACAACCTTCACCGAATCGTACTCGACACCCTGCGCCTTGTGGATCGATACAGCATAAGCGATTTGAAACGGCACGATGGTTGTGACGGAGTCGTCATCATCGTCACTATTCCCGCGCTCGAATACATCAAACTGGACAGTCGAGCCTTCCACCCATCGTAGACCTGCGAAGAGCGCGTCGTCTTCATCGACATCCCGTTCGAGATGTACATCAAAAGTGATACGGCCGGGCACACGGTCGATCTTGGTGATCCTTCCCTTTAGGTTATTGAAAATGACAGGGCTGAATCGATCAGACTCGTTGAAAAGAACGGGATCCCCGACCTTGTAGGTAGACTCGCTCCAGGTGACAGCTGGACGAGGGTTGCTCGCTTGCAGGAACCGATTGACATTGTTGATACCATACAGGCCATCATAATTAAGGCAGAGCACGATCTCGTCGTCGCTTCTATGTTGAAATAGCGATTCCCCTAGAACCGTTGCGTAACCATTCTTGGAGAGCGACTCCTCGATGTGGTCGTCCAGGTTCCGCACCCTGTCCCATAGCGTGAGAAGGTTCTGATCCGTAGTCCTGAAGGGCTGAGTGAGTTCAAATACGGACTCGTTCGGGATATATGACCGGATAATACTGAACCAGTTGCCAAACTCAATCGACTCGATCTGATACACGTCACCAACAAGCACAAGCAGATCGAAGGATGTATTCTCAAGCACATTGAGCAGGCTGGCGTTGCTAACGGTACTGCACTCGTCGATGACCAGTACGTCGTACGTGGCTCCGAACGACGCACTGTTGCGCATGTGTTTGCTGATCGTGCTGAATTCGGTGTTCGGCGCCTGTACTCGCCTCTTCAAGTTGTCGACGGCCGGATTGGTGTGCGCCAAGAAAAGCTTCCGCGCGCCCTCGAAGTAGTTTGCAATGTGATTCACCATCGTCGATTTTCCCGTACCGGCCGCGCCGTACACGAGGGCGACATTCGAGTGCTCGAACAACCTGGTCAAGGCTATAGCCTTTAGCGGATCATCGATAACGCCGGGATTCGCATCAATCCACTTCTGCACGTCGCTGCTGTGGTGCGGCACGCCACTAGCAGAGATACTCTGGAGCTTGTTTATGATCGAGACCGTGTCGTCCTCGTAACCTACAATGAACACATGCCCATTTGCTTGGGCCAGCTTCCTCGGCGCGTGTCGTTCAGTAGGTGGAAGCATACTGTTGTGGCGAGCGATCAGCTCGTTGAGGTCACCGAGGTCGTCCAGCTCAGCTGCCGGCGTATAGATCATGCCGCGCTGCTCGACATTGCTCCTGACGCGTCTGGCCAGCAGCTCATGAGGCCGAGTCCTCGCGTCCAGACTCTCTGCAAGGTCCCCAAAGCGCGGGTTATGTCCACGTGGTGATGTGCAGAACGGCATCGTGTCGAAGGGCCTACAACCCCAAGATACGCGCAGCCCGGAGAGCTTAGAGCACTGGTCGAAATCGAACTGTGCCTTGATGATGCGGTTATTCATCCGCAGCATGAGGTAGCGCAACAGACGAGAACCTGGCCGGTTGCTGCGGATGAGTGAGCGCGCGCGGTCTAGAACTGGGAAGATGACCGCATCTCGTTGAGCGCCGTCTAGTGCCCAGGAGCGGAGCGAGCTGTAAGCCGCATCTGTCATATCCATGAGATCAAGCAGACTTGATCGTGTTGATGTGAGGTACCGCATCAGTTTGCGGTACTCGGTATGTGACCTACTGACCTTTCCGTGCGAGGCGTCGAAGAGGCGTGCGAAGTTGTCGAACTCGCACGGTCGGATTGACACCTCCCATGAGCGGATCAGCGTGATAGGCATTTTCTTGCCGAGAACCCCAATTGTGTCGCTTGCCAGCTCCAAACTGGCCGCGTATTTGTCGGTGACGTCGATGTCGGTAAACCCAATTATGCGATCGAACTTGCTCGTCCGGTTGTGGGCGAGGTGAAATGTAACCTCATAATAGATCCGGCCGGCGACGAAGAACGGCCACGAGCTGTGAATATAGTATCGCTCGCTACGTGGATTTGAAGACTGCCTTGCTTTTCCCTGCTCGATACAGGAAGCGATCTTCTCGTAGTACTCCCGCAATGAGGGGTCGAGGTCGATCGGAAACTGCTCGATGTTGGTCAGGATTGCTATTCCGAGCTGAGCCTGCGCGAGGTCGCGGGTGCGGATTAGGTACTCGTAGTACTTCAGCATCAAGCGCTCGGATGGGTCGCGATCCAGCGTATAGTGCGAGACGCTGGCCTGAAGTAGGCCATGGAATCTACTCAAGAGCCTGAACTTAGCGAGCGCCTTAACGGCATCCAGGGCTGACCCTACCTGGTTGTAGTGAAACTCAGCCGAGCGATCATTAAGGTGCGCCCAGACGGCGAGACCCTCGACAAGATTCCGAAGTTGCCCCAGTACGTTTTGCGAGAGGAATCCTCGGTCGCCTATCTGGTTGGCAAGGTTCTGGCAGATCACGTTGTCGGTGCTCTTGACTTGTTGTTCTACTGTTGCCATCGCTCCCGCTCTACTTCCTCGAACGAATGCACTCACCTTCAATATCGGGGCATGAAGTTCCAGTCACCTGGCCCGAGCGCTACTGAGGTACATTCGCACGGGCGTTCGTTCCGCTGTGGAACATCGAGCGCCGCCCCGACATCATCAGACGACCATAGAACCACTCAAGAGCTCTCGAAACGCCTTCTTTTCTACAACTGCCCTGCTTGACCCCACCGGCTCCGGACCGGCTCGGTGCGCGCCCAGGGCAGCTGTCGGGCACTGAACCTGCACGGACGCCGCACGATGCCCCGCAGCGCTATCGCGAGTTGGCTAAAGCGGTGCCCTCAGGGCTTCGATGCTTCCAACGGTCGGGCCAGCGCTGCCATGGCGGTAACTACTACGTCGGCACCCGCTTCACTCAGGGCACGTTCCTTACCGGGCTTGTTGGCAAAGCCGATGGAGCGCTCGCCGGCTGCCTTGGCTGCCTGTACGTCTGTCACAGAGTCCCCGATGAGCGTGCAGTAGCGCGGGGGTGTCTCCAGTTCGCTGGACGCCAGTAGGAGCGAGTGCGGGTCGGGCTTCATCGCGTCCGGCCGGTACGGGGCTCGGCCGACGACCGTGTCCACTAGGTGACGAAGCCCGTGGAGCATCAGGAACGCTCGGACGCACGCCGTCGAGTTGTTGCTGACGATGCGACCTTCCGCCCGGAAGTGCGGGCTGCTTCGAGCGCAGCTACGGCACCCTCAACGGGCAGGCCCGCCAGTCGGACGGCCGACACTTCGACCTTCGTCAACTCGTCCTCGATCGCCCGGAGACCACACTCTCCACCCTGTGGGGCGAGACGAAGGATCTCCATCGGGTCGTCAGTACCGCGCGCCTTACTTCCCAAGGCTCCGTTACGGCTCACCAGGCCCACCGCACCGCCCGAACCGCGCTGGGGGAGGCGGTCCGGTGCGGCTACGCGGCGAGGAACGCTGGCGCACTGGCGAAGCCGCCGTGGATGGAGGAGGACGAAACAGAGGTAGAACCGTACTCCGTGGAAGAGGTGCAGCGCCTGTTGCTCGAAGCCGGCAAGCGCCGGAACAGCGCGCGTTGGATGCTCACCTTGGCGCTCGGACTGCGGCAGGGCGAAACGCTCGGCTTGCGCTGGTCTGACGTCGACCTCGACAACGAGTACCTGAAGCTGCGCCGGAACCGCCTGCGCCCCAAGTACGAGCAAGGTGCCCGGAAGCCCCACTGTGCGGCCGGAAGGCGGGCTACTGCCTCGGCAGGGTGCAGGTCCGGCGCGAGACGAAGAACACCAAGTCCCGAGCGGGCCGACGCGCGGTGCCCCTGCCCGGCCCTCTGGTCGCCGTGCTCCGTGCACACCGCGACACGCAAGAACGCGAGCGCATGGCCGCCGGCAACCTGTGGGCTGAATCGGACTACGTGTTCACCAAGCCGCTCGGTGGCCCGCTGAGCCCGAACACGGACTGTCACGACTGGAAGCAGCTGCTGGAGGACGCGTGGGTTCGGGACGGTCGGCTGCACGACGCCCGGCACACGGCCGCCACCGTGCTCATGCTGCTCGGTGTCCCGGCCCGCGTCATCGATCAGATCATGGGGTGGGAACCGGGCACGTCCGCGACGTATGCGGGCCCGGTACCTCCACGTGCCGGACGCCATGCTCAAGGACGTCGCCCGGAACATCGCCGAAGCCATCTGGGGAGCCCCGGAGACCCCCGCTGTTGACAAAAACCAGGACAACGGGAGCTGAGGACAACGTCGAAGGGCCCCATCGCGAGCGGTGGGGCCCTTCGACGTATTTCCCGGTGAGAGCAATGGCGGAGGATACGAGATTCGAACTCGTGAGGGGTTGCCCGCAACACGCTTTCCAACTGTTCGTCTGGGGATTCGGGTGGGTTCGCCAGCGTCCTGACCTGCGGCTGAACCAGCCCATCGGAGTGCGTAGAGCGGGCCTGACGGAGCTGAACGCAACCCGAACTGCAGCCCTCAGGCCGCCAGATACGGTGTGGCGACCTTCCGGTGTGGCGCTCGGGAAACTCGACACTCCACGATCGCCAAGAGCCGTGCCTGCGCTTCTGTACGCCGATCCATCACCATCACCAACAGGGGCCAAGGTCGGCTCGGTCGGGGCCAACTAGGACAACAATGGAGCCCTGCCCACGACCTCGCGGCCGCGGAGGACGAGTAGTCCTGCCAGCGAGGAGCGGAAGCTAAGGAGACCCGCATGACCGACTGGCATCCTCTCCCATTTGGATCGTCACTCAATGGCACACCGTCGACTCCTGCGCCCGCGCCGGTGATCGGAAAACTCGAGCTGCTTCCTTTCAATGCCCTGTCATGGGAGGACTTTGAACGTCTTCAGTGGCGGGTGATGCGTGACGTGGAGGGCTTGCGTCATGCTCAGTTGTATGGAGATCGCGGGCAAGCACAGTTCGGTCTCGACATCGTTGCCCTAGCGTCAGATGGCAGCGGAACCGCACTCCAAAGTAAGAAATATAAACGAGTCGGTGCGGCAGAGATTAAGGCGGCTGTTAAGAAATTTTGCAATACGACACGCCCCTTCTCGGTTGATCGTCTCATCATCGGAATGGCTTGCACCGTCCGCAGCACCGGAGCGGTCGAAGAGCTCGCGGTCCAGCGTAAAGCGCTCCAGCCCATCGGTTTGGAGTTGTGGGATGCTCAGGAGTTGTCATACCTCCTTAGGGGGCGGCCGGAGATCGTTATCGAGTTTTTCGGAATGCCTACTGCTGAGGCATTCTGCCTCCCCTTCAAGGTAGACGTGACCGTCGTCCCTAATGCGGAGGTCGTGGCTGTTCGTGAAGCGATTTCTCGGACGCCTGAAGTCGTTACCGGGGCACAGAAGTTCTTCGATGATGCAGCCGCAACCCCCGACGCTTCGAAAGCGCTCTCACTCATCGAGGTGGGACAAGTGAAATTACGTGACGCGGGATTCGGGCCGCATGCCGCGCAACACGATAGGGATCGCATTCGACTGCTTGCGAGCGTAGGCCGAGTTGACGAAGCTGCGCGCCATGTACTGGATGACTTCTGGGCCGCTCTTGATCAAGGATTGTCGGCGACTGCACAGATCACGCGATCTCGGCTCGACGAGCTATCCAGGTCTGCGGCGGAGAACGAGCAGGTTAAGCTCTATCGACGCGTCAGCAAGATTGCTATCGATCTCTACGTGAATCCTACCGCGTACGTTCCAGATATCGAGATCCTCCGGTTCGGAGATCTCTTCGACCGGATTCGACTCGTGCTACTCGCTGGTGAGACAGCTTTGTCCAATGATGACCGGGAATGGCTAGCGAAAGCTATTCCGGTTTTTGCTGATCTCTCAAATGCATCTGGGATTGACCGGGCGTTGCGCACGCGGTTGAGACTGCTTCATGCGGAGGCCACCGCAGACTGGTCAGACTTGCTTACCGACGCCAGAAAGCTAAATCTCGGACATGACCTATTGGGCCTAGTGACAGCACGTTACGCGCGCCACTGCGCCCTACACCAGAAGTTCGAAGAAGCCGATCTCGCATGGGACGAAGCCTCCGGCTCTGCATCGCTGGCACGACAATGGGGCGAAGCATCCACTTGGATCTTCAGCCGCCGAGCTTTCCGCGCCCGATGGAACCCTTTCACCAGCGATGATCTACTTCCTCTGCAGACGGCGATCCGCGGGATGGGGACTTCTTCGCCTTTGGTGCCGACAGCCAACGGCGCCTACGAGGATTCGCTGGCGGCGTTGAGTGATCAGAAACTCCGGTCCGCAGCGATTTCGGCCCAGCGTGCACTGCGTGACGCCGTGACGGTCAGTGACTGGGTTGGAGAAGAGCGGGCCCGGCGGATTCTTGCCTCGATTCTCATTGAGTCCAATGAGCCCGCGCTGGCGGCTCGGCACCTAATCCGAGCGGGCGCGGCCAAAGCTATCGAGGCTCTTGGCAAGTCGCTTCCGCGCGATTTCATCGACATTCTTGACGAGCTGGACGCGCCCAATTATTGGGCAGTCGGAACAGGCTACCGCCTGCTCGCAACACAGGCAGACCTTGTACCAGATGACCTCATCGATGCTGTGTCAGAGCGCCTCGTCAATGAACTAGCAGCGGCAGAGACGGGATCCAGTCCAGATCTACGGGCATTCACCGCGTCTAGATACAATAATGCAGTAAAGGCGTTGGCTGGAATCGCCGACCGTCTCGATGCGACTCGCGCGGACAACGTGCTAAGCCATTTTGAGAGGCAGCCTCCCGTAGAGGAGAACCACTACCGATATCACGACGAGGACGAAGCCGTCGTTGTTGCCAAGGTTGCGCTCAACTACCTTCCGCTCGCAGCTCGCGCCATCACGCATTTGGTAGCGCTGCTCGGACGTTCTCAAGCGGCGCACAACAGCATCACGCTCGAAGCAATTGAAAAAAACCAACCGCTGGCCCATGATGCCCTCACTGCCCTTGCGGAAACAGGTAATCAATGGGCAAGCCAGATGCTGTCATGTGAGGATCCAGCGGATCTCGACGTCAGCAACATCTCCGAGGCTCTGGCAAGACTTACAACGCCGCTCAAACACGCAAATGGAGTTTATTCCACTGGTACTAATGCGATCGGCGACTCGCTTCTGATCTGCCATCTCTCGCCAGATGTCATTGATCTGGCCGTCGTCGAACTCCTATCGCGGGCCGATGATCCTCACATCGGCTCGAGCGACAGGGGCGACTACCTGATCGCTGCCGCCAACCTTGGTCCTCATCTCGACAAGTCTAAGCAGCATGAATACTTTGAGGCCGCAATACGGCTAGCCACTTCTCCCACGCCCTCAGACCACGACAGACTCGATGCGCAGTTTACTCACAAGCTCGGGGGATTTCGCATCGACGGAAGGCCACGTGACAGTCGCGGTCAAGCAGCCGTACTTGCGGCCACGTTCGCGACAGATGCGGATCAACGTAACCAGGTGAGACGGCTCGTGTACACGTTGCTGGGCGAGGAATCTGATTATTGGCCGGCCCGGGCTCTCCAGTGGATCGGCGACACAGTAAAGGATGATCTCGCCTTTCTCGCCAGCCAAGGATGGGCAATCCGTTGCCTCGCGGCAATCTTGTGGGCCGATTACGGAGAGCCAGTGCACCTGGGTCGCCGCCTGGCTGCTGATCCTGACGTGCGCGTTCGCCGCGCTCTTGCTTCCTCATTGAACCGGAAGATCGACGCATCCTATCAGTCTGTGCGTGAACAGCTGGCTGTAGATCCAGCTTACAGTGTAAGGGAAATTCTCGGCGCTTCTCCGATTGAGTCACCCACCGGCAATATTCCCGTACAGGGCGCTGAATAGAATGAGAGTCAAGGCTAGGGCCCCATTCTGTTCAGCGCTCTGAAGAACCTATTGATCAGAAGCCGCTGGGTTCCTTTTCGAGAGGTTGGATAGGTGGTCCGCCGAAGTTGGCGGTGACGTGACCTTGACGTCTGCGAGGGATCAGGCGGTCTGTGTGGTGAGTTCGACGCCCTTGTCGGCGGGACACAGACGATCTGAAAGAGCGTGTTAGCCGACAGGACCGCGACCGCGCACCAGACCCCCGAGCGTGGAGGCATCCAGTTCGTGTACACCCTGTTGCAGTGACTCTTGTCCGTCGGTGGCCGCCGACGGGGCGGCCCTGACGCTTGTTCTTGCCCAGTGTGCCGTGGCGCTCGGCGCGGGGGCACAGCAGGGCGTGGGCCGCAGCTGACCAGCGGTCGCTGCAACAGATGGAAGACTCCTGGTAGGAGGATCGGTCGCCTGGCGGTCTTCACCTGGCCGATGTGCGGATAAGACCCAGTCAGTTGCCGCTAGGCATGGAAAGGGAAACCGATGATGGGCAAGATTCCTGGAGCCCACCCGTACGCCACGGGCGGGGGCGGTACCCGGCTTGAGCACCAGCAGGGGGCGGTGTTGCTGTCCCACCTGCTGACGAGGGCACCGGTTCCCGGTCTCGGTGACGGCGTGAGTCCGGAGTCGGTGCGTTTCCAGGCGTTGTCGGACAGCAGCGTGGATGACCTGCTGGTACGAGGTGTGGGGGTGCACGGCACTCCTCATGTGCTGGCCATCGGGGTCCGGCGGCGGCCCAAGCTCACCGCGGCGGACGAGTCCTCCGTTCGGCTCATCGGCGCGTATCTCGACGTTGTCCATGAGCGGTGGCCGCTCCTGAGAAGCGGGCGTTGGGCCCTCGGGTTGGCGGTCGCGCCCGGGTGCGTGCCCGCGCACGAACTGGGGGCGTTGGCGACGATCGCGGCTTCGTCCGGAACCGAGGGCGTCTTCCGCGCCAAGGCCGCGAGCGATGCTGACAGCAAGGCTCGTCGTCGGCTTGCGCAGTTGGACGCGATCGTCGAGGCGGTAGTCGCGGGCGGAAAATGGACCGCGGATGTGTTGGTACGGGAGCTGACCTGGCGCCTGCTGTATCGACTCAGCCTTCTGACGATCCGTCTTGAGGGAGCTGACCTCAGCGACAGGACGAGCGCGGTCGAACGACTTTTGCCCAGCACGCCGAACCGGTCGAACCACGAGGCTGATGCACTGTTCTCGCGCCTGGCGGAACTGGCCGGCACCTACGCCTCACGGGGAGCCGAGGTCACGCGTTCGATGATCCGCGCCGACCTGTACGGACACGCCGCCTTTGCCGGCGAGCCTTCTGCGCTCCCGGAACCGAACGGATCCCGGGCCGCCACTCCCGTGGCGAAGCGGACGTCACGTGGCACCAAAGGGAGATCCGTCCGTGACAGTGCTGACCTCTGGCCGCCCCTCAAGGTCGGCGAGGGCGCGACCCAGCCGCAGTTCTCCGAAGGGGTCCTTGTCGTGCGCGACCGCAGTCTCTTGCGCGCCGTCGACGCGGCTACCGGGGAGGAACTGTGGAAGCACCCACGCACGTCGGGCCTTCCGGTGGTCGGAGCGGGGACGGTCTACGAGATCGCTGCCATGCGGCAGTTGCGTCCCCGGGATCTTCGGTCGGGACAGCGTCGGGGACCGTTGCCGTTTCGGGTCCGAGAGGGTGCGGTCGTTCACGATCGCGGAACCCTGTACTTCGCGGGTGAAGCCGGCGGACTGATGGCGATCGACTGCCGGCCCAGGGAACGGCTTTGGTCGTGGCGCGATAGCACCGGAACGATTGGGTCCCCGCCTGTCGTTCGCGGCGAGAACCTGTACGTGCTGGTGACGGGCAGCTCCGCCTCCTCCCAGCCAGGGGCGTCCCACCTTGTGGCATTGGACGCGACCGTCGGCAAGGAACGCTGGCGATCGGTCGATCTGCCTTCGATCCGGCACTGGACGGTTGGACAGACATCCGCCTACATGGTGTTGAGCGCTGGCAACTCCTGCGACAGGACAGTTGCCCTCAACCTCGACGACGGCACCGCTCGGTGGGAACACGCCACGGCGCAGGCAGCGATGGCACCGCAGGAGGCGGGCCCCGTGGTGTTCCTCGTGGACAGGGAAGGCCGGCTCTTCGCCGTGGACGCGACGAAGGGGACCACCCGGTGGGGTATCGAGGTCGGCGCGAGAATAAGCGCTGCTCCTCTGGCGACGAGCCGGACCGTCGTTGTTCCCACCCGGGATCCTCATCGGCTCACCTCCTACGACTACCGCGCCGAAGAAGTCCTTTGGACCCACCGCGGCCCGGGCGCATTCGACAAGCAGCCCTTCGCTGTCGGCGAAACCGTGTTCGCCGCACACCGCGCCGGTCAACTCCTCGCATTCGACGAGAGCACCGGTAAGAGGCGCACCGTCGCAGATGTGCTCTGGTCCCATGATCCCGCGCCGCCACCCCCCGTGGTCGACGGAGTCCTCTACGTGGCGAGTGGGGGTTTTCTCCGAGCGCTACCGCTTGTATGAATCGACGCACGTTGGTCGGTGATCTTGAGGTCGATACGGCTCCTCACCGCACGAGTCTTGGTTACCCGGCGGTGAGTACCCGTCCGGCGGTGTCCAGGGCGCCGGAGAGCGACGCCTGGAACTCATCAGGGATGGCGCCGACTCCCAATGTGCAGGATCGGATCAGGTCACGACAATTCTTGGCCTGCGTGGCCGTAGCGAGCGCGACGGCCGCAGGATGCATCACGAGCTCGAGAGCCGCGTATCCGTCGTGGGCGTCTGTAGTTCGGCGGATGATGCTCTCGATGAGGTTGAGCGCTTCGGGATGCTGTGATGTGCCCATTGCGTCCAGGACGGTGAGGCCGAGGCGGATGTCGAAGATGGTCAGGCCCGGTTTAGCTTCGTGGCTCAGGTAGAGGTTGAGCAGAGCTGCGACTTGGCTGTCGGCTGCTTGGCCGGCGTCACGGCAGCAGATCACCGTCAGGCAGGCGGTGACGGCCTGCTCCCACGGTTCGCCCCTTGCCGTGTTGCTGAGCAGTTCAGCGGCGTGGTGGGTGTCGCCTTCGGTGAGGGCGGCGACGATGGCGACTTGGCGGCCGTCGAGCATGCGGGTGCCGATGCCGTGGTGCTGCTCGATGTGGGCGAGGGCTTCTGACCAGCGTCCTGTGGAGGTGAAGGTGCGGGTGCCGTCGGCGAGGAGGACGCGCCATAGCCACGCACGGACTTCGCGTCGGTCTTCGTCGGTGTGGGTGAGGTCGGCTGGGACGGTGATGCCCTCGAACGTGGCAGGGGTGCCGGTGCCGACGGCTTCGTACAAGTCCAGGAGGCGTTGGCGGGCGTCGTCGGGGTGGCCGGCGCGGATCTGTAAGCGGGCGAGGTTGATCAGGGGTTCGAGGCCGCGGATGGCGCTCATGGCGGGCAGTGGGCCTGCGGTCAGGTATGCCTGGGCGTGGCGGTGGCATATCGACCGGGCGAGGTCGGGGAGGCCGATGTCGGAGGCGAGGAGGGCGGCCTGGTTGAAGACGGTGGAGGCCAAGCCCTGGTCGTTCTGCTCAGCGGCCCGGCTGGCCAGGTCCACCAGTGCCCGCACACGGTCGGGCAGCGGCAGACAGGCAGGGCGGAAGCGGGCGACGAGCGGGAAGCGTCGTGCTATCGGGCCGTACGGGTCCATGGGTCCGCCTGTAGGTGACGGTGTGGGTAGGGACCGGGGGAGCCCGTCGGCTACGCCTGCGGGCTCCCCCCATGTGAGCTGGCGTTACCGCCAGTCGGCGACGATGCGGTTCAGCGGGGTGTCGATGGCGAAGAGGCCGGGCCGTTGTTCGATCGCGGGTGCGTCGAGTCGCTGGATCTCGAAGGTGGCTTCGCGGCCTCGGTGGTCGCGGTCCCAGGTGTGGATCGCGTCGGCGACCCGGGCGGCCAGTTCGTCGCTGCCGGGGCCGTGGCCGATGACGCCGAACTCCCAGAGCTTTCCGCCCTCGGGGGTCTTCTCTTCTGACAGGCGGCGGGCGAGGTAGGTGACCGCGCCCTTGTCGACGGCTGCTGTGGATGACGGGTACGGGTCCTCCGTGAGCAGTGTGCCCTTGGCGTCGGCCGGGAACAGCATCCGGATCAGGCCGGAGGGCAGGGAGCAGGAGACGAACAGCTCCATCCACTCCGGGGACTCCATGGCGCGGACGGTCATGCCGGTCCACTCCTCGGTGCGCGGCTGGTCCAGCACTCCGGCCAGGGCCTCTGCGTCGATGAGCTGCCCGGCGGGGGCCTGGAGCCGCACGGTGCCGTCCGTGCTGAGGGGGATGACGCGGCGGTCGTCATCGGCGATGCCGCGTCGCAGCGGCATGAAGGTGTTCATCTCGCTGCTGACGCTGGTCCAGCGCCCGTCGTGCTGCTCGTAGGCGATGGAGCGCGACACGCTGCCTTTGAGGCGCTGGGGAACGACGAGCCGTCCACCGGGTGCGAGCTGGGCGAGCCAGGCGTGGGGGACGCCGTGTGCGCCGACGGTGGCGATAATCCGGTCGTAGGGGGCACCTTCGGCGTTGCCGAGTGCGCCGTCACGGGTCAGCACCTCCACGTTGCTGAACCCGGCGGTGGCCAGGTGGGTGCGGGCGCCTTCCACGAGGTCGTCATCGACGTCGATCGTGGTGACGTGACCGCTGTCGCCGACGAGGTGGGCGAGGAGGGCGGCGTTGTAGCCGGTGCCGGCACCGAGTTCGAGGATGCGTTCGCCGGGGCGGGCGTCGAGTTGGTCGAGCATGAGGGCGACGACTCCGGGCTGAGAGGCGCAGGAGATCGACGTGCCGTCGGTGTCGTACTTGATGTTGACGGGGCTGTTGGCGTAGGCGTCTTCGAGGGAGGCGTCGGGTACGAACAGGTGGCGGGGCACGGTGCGCAGGGCGTTCTCGACGGTGGGCGAGCGGGCGTATCCGTACGCGCGGATCTGGTCGACCAGGGCGTTGCGGAGTCGTGCGGCCTCGGCCCCGTTGGGGGCGATCGTGTCGGTGGTCACCGCTTTGACGCTAGTGGTTTCCGGCGTGGCGTCGGCGGACGACGCCGTGATGTCACTCGATCCCATGACTGCCTCTCGTGCGGTGGTGAACAGGGCGCTTTGGTCCGCTGGGAGGAGACCGGCGCGGTTGGCGTGGAAGATCACGTGGTGGGCGATGACGGCGCGCAGGCCGCGCGAGAGGTCGCCCACCATGGTGAGGTAGGCCAGCGTCGTTCCGGTCCGCTCGAAGGCGGCCACCCACTCGGCGTGCCCGTCGAGCGGGTGGTCCGGACGGCACAGGCTGCGGGCATCAACGGTCATCAGCGTGCGCATCGCCGGTATCAGGGTGGCGGCCCGTTCCGAGGTGAAGTCGGTGGCCGGTCGTAGTGCGGCGGCCTTCGCCCACACGTCGCCCTGCTCGAACCAGTCCAGGTTGGCGGCGCGCATCATGGCGCTGAGTAGGAGGACGGCGGTCTCTCGGCGGCCCACGTGTCCGGGGCCCAACTCGTAGGTGAGCAGGTGCTGGCTGTCCTCGTGGAACAGGTAGTGGGCGGCGTCCATTGCGAGGGCGCCGCCAAAGGCGGTGGATTCCGGCTCGTAGATGCCAGGCAGCCAGGACTTCACTGTGCCGTCGTCGACGAGTTCGCTCAGGACCGACTGGACCAGCGGCGACGGCCGCGCGGCGCGGTACCGCAGCGGCCAGGGCTGCTTGTTCATGAACCACCAGCCGGCGAGCTGCCCAGCCTCCTCGGCCGCGAGCAGGGCAGGGCCGAGGCGTTCGGTAATGGCGCGCTTGCCGCTCTCGCGGTCGGTGAAGATGACGTTGTGCTGGTACCAGCGGTCCGGGTCCATGGGCGGGGGTCCTTCGATCGGCGAGGTCAGGCGAGCAACAGGCAGGAATCCCAGGGGGATGTGGGCGGAGTGGCGGTGGCGGGAGAAAGGAGCGCCAGGGCGATACCGGCGGCGCCGTTGAGGAACCCGGGCCCGGCCTTCTCGTCCTGTATCAAGGCGGCAGCCACGGCGGCGGGGTTGGTGTCCGGCGGGCACACCGCGGTCAGGAGTGCCGGGATCGCCGCGCGGAGCTGGGCGGCGGTCGAGGGATGGGCGTCGGTGGCGGTGCGGGCCGCCACGTGGGCGAGCCCCGCGAAACCGTGGCACAGGCCGTTGTCCGTGGTGGCCTTGAGCTGCGAGGGGTCGGTGAGGGCGGCAACGAGCGTGTTTTCCGCCTCGGCTTGACGGCGGGTGTCGCCGAGGGCGAGGGCTGCGAGTTGCTGGGCGCGGGCGAGGCCGGCGGTGCCGTAGCACCATGAGGGGCGGCGGGGTGCTGAGGGGGCGGAACGCCCTTCGCGGAGTTCGGCGCGGGTGACCCAGTACGGCCAAGCAACGCCGGGGCCGACCTCCTCCTGCCAACGGTCCAGCCACGCCAGGATTGTTCGGATCGCTTCGAGGTGGCCGTCGACGGTGTTGCCGTGCCGGGCGGCGAGGGCCAGCAACGCGAGCACTCCGCCGATGCCGTGCGCCATGCCGCTGTTGGCGTGCCCGCCGGGGAATCGTTCATCCAGGCGGCCGGAGGGCCCGGAGGCTGTCCACCAGCCGGGGAGCGTCTCGCCGTCGTGGCTGACCGGTTTGGTGAGGCGGACGCAGTAGTGGAGGAGCGTGCTGAGGGTGGGGCTGAGCGGGTTGCGGTGAAGCAGGTAGGCGCCGTAGCCGGCGAGTCCCCGGATCACGTCGAACTCGCCCAGCTCAGGCAGGGCGCCGGCGTCGATCCGGCGGTGTGCGGCGTCGAGGCGCCGATGGACATCGCGGTCGATCTGCGGGTCGAGTTGGAGGAGGGCGCGCGGGTAAGGGTCGGGCTGGTGCTCGGCTGCGCAGGCCACGGCGTGGGCGAGGGCCGGGGCGCCGTAGAAAGGGTGGCTGTCGGGTCCGCTGGTAAACGGCTCCCGGGCGGCGGCGGCGAGCCAGGCGTGTGCGCGTTGCCACGGGCCCAGACCGGCTGCGGCGCGTTCGATGTGCAGCAGCGCGATCCCCAGCGGCCCGTACGCGAGCTGCTGCCGGTCGGCGGTTGTGGTGCGCGGACTCACGAGGGCGGTGTCGGGGTCGGCCAGGAGGTCGGAGACCGCGTCCGCCACCTTCAGCGCGAGGGGATCGGTCACCGAGCCCTCCGGGACATCCAGGCCAGGGCGGCGGCGCGGGTGAGGTAGAGGCAGATCTCTTCCTCCGGGAAGTCGACCGCGACGTGCCGTACGAAGTGGACGTGCAGGAGTGAGGAGAGGACGTCGTCCAGGCGGATGCCTTGGGTGTCCGGGCCGGGGAGGTGGGGCCGGTATGCGGCGAGTGTCGTGTCCCGGTCGGCCCACGCGTTCACGATGGCCTGGCCACCGGGTACGTCGCGCAGCGCCGCCCAGTCGTTGGACGGGTCGGCCAGCCGTACGGTCTCGGCGAACTGTGGGCGCGTAACCGGTGCGGGCGCGGCGGACGGAACGTGGTCGGTCAGCCAGCGCATCGCGGCCTCGGTGCTGCCAAGAAACGCGGCGGCGATTGCGATGGTGTGCGCGGCTACCAGCACGCGCTGCGCGGGACGTTGGCGCTGGGCAAGTTGGGTGACGACGGCCCGCGAGTCGGCACGGAACACCTCCTCGGCGGCGTCCCAGGCTGAGCCGGAGCCCCAGCGGCCCATCTCGCGGTAAGAGGTGGGGAAGCGCAGGTCCGACAGCAGTCCGGCGGCGCGCAGTTCGTTGGTCCAGGCGCCGACTGTACGGGCGGTCTCGGCGAAGGCGCCGGGATCGGGTAGGGCGATGCGCAACCGTAGGTGGTGGTCGGGGTCGCGGAAGCGGATGAACCACCAGGGCGGGCCGCCGAGCCGGTCCAGCAGGTCGGAGATGTGCTGGACGAGGAGGGTGTCCTGTCGGCGGGGGTCGCCGTAGAGGGTGGCCAACAGCAGCGAGGAGACGCTGGGCGTCTGGATCTGCGCTGGCGAGAAGGTCCGGGAGGGGGTAGGCGTCGGTAGCACGGGCCACGACGGGGGCCGGGTCGCCTTGAGCGGGATGACGACCTCGTGCGCGCGGCCGTCGCACCACCCGTACGCGTCAACGTCCGGAGCCTCTACGAGGACTGCCAAGGGGGTGCGGTTCAGGTGCTGGCGCAGCAGGGTTCGATGCGCAGTCTGGTCAAGGTCGAGGAGCAGACGCCGATCGCCATCGGCCAGGTGAACCCGCAGCGGCATCCGCCGCCGGGTTCGCCAGTCCTCAAGGGCGGTGTCCCAGTGGGCTTGCGGGCGGTCGCGGCCGGGCAGCTCGGTGGCCTCCAGCCGCCACCGGGCCGGGGCGAGCACCGTACGGCCGTAGCGCAGCCGGGGCAGGAACGGCATCGCGTTCGCGGCGCCCCAGTCAAACAGGGTGACCTGCGCGCACTGGGCGCGGGACAGCTCGGTGAGGAAGCGGACCAGCGGCGGCGTGTGCTCCTTGAGGTTCAGCGCGTGCATGCCCACGGCCTCGATCCGCTGCCCGCGTGCGAGCGCGGCCAGGTACATGCGGCGGCCATCGCAGGCCACTGCCAGGTCGGCCGGGGTGAGCACGTCGCCGTTTGTGGCGCGATGCTCCTGGACGCTGATCACGGTGGGCAGGATCTGCGGAGTGCGCGTGACGTGTGCGCTGGTGGGATGCAGCGGCGGGAAGGACAACTGGGCGGCGACGGTGCCGGCGTCGGCGGTCGGGAGGGCGGCCAGCTCTGCCGCCAGCCGCTCGCGGTCCTCGGGAGCCAGCACGCTAAGGAACCGGCCTATGGTGACGCCGAAGCCCCGGGAGACGCTCGCCACTTCCAGCCGGAACCGACCACGCTGCAACTCCTCGGCACTGGCAGCGTGCACCCGAACACCGACCTCCAGGTGCGGCGGCACCCTGGGACGTGCGGGCCCCAGGTCCATCGCGGCGATCAGATCCTCGGTGAGGACGACTTCGTCGCGGCCGTCGAGGACGGCGGTCTGCGCCAGTCGCACCAGCGTGTCGTCGCGTACGGAGAGACGGGAGCGGCGCCCGTCGGCGGGTGCTCCCGGGTATCCGTCGGGGAAGCCGGTGCCGCTGTCGGCGACGACCTCGGTGAGCGGCACCATCGTGCCGATGCCGTACTTCTCGTAGAACCTGCGCTGATACGCCTTCCACGCTGCTGTCCCATACGGCAAGGCGCTGACCCGGGTCAGGACTTCTGCGGCGCGCTCGACCTCGCGGGCGACCTGATCCGGCAGCTTGATCTCGGCGTGCAGGCGTAAGTCGAGCGCGAGTGGGTGGCGGTGCAGCCCGGCGACCACCGACCGCATCCGTCTGGCGGCGCGGTTCCGGCCGCCGGCGGAGCCGCAGCCCCTCAGGGCGGCTCGTACGGCTCGCAGTTCGCGGATGGTGTCGGCGACCGGAGCGACCGTGTCGGCGTTGACGGTGTCGAGCTGGCCCAGTAGGTAGTCCAAGGCGTCGGTCTCAGTGCTCGGTGCGTGCAGGCTGGTGATCAACACACGGTTGAGGATCAGCCCCTGCACGAGCCGCTGCGCCCTTCCCGGACCTGCCCCGGGGAAGCCCGCAGCCAGCTTGTCGGCGAGGACGCCGACACAGATGGGTTCGCGGGCCGCGTCCAGGATCAGCCGCAACGGTTCGGTCAGCGCGATGGATGCCTCGACCGCACCCCTTCGGTCGCTGCGGGTGTCGGACTTGTACGGCACGACCAACTGTCCGCCACGCACCTGCGCGGTGTTGTTGAGGATGACCGGAAGGCGTTCCAGCAACTCGGGGCACGACTCCAGCCGTTCCACAACGGCCGTCAGCCACTCCGCGCTCGCCCGCGCGATGACCGTATGGTCCGAACCCCAAGTCGTCTCAGCCTGAGGCCCGAAGGCAGCCGGAGCGACGCCAGCGAGCAGACCGAAGGGCGTTGCCCGCTGCTCGGCACGCGACACGTAGCGGGCCACTGAGGCGGCGGCACGCCGAACATCACGGTCTGCCGGACCGCCCGAGGAACACAAGGCCCGCACCTTGGACGCGAGGACCGGGCTTGCGTGCTCCAGCGCCTCGGCAACGTCCTCCTCGGACCAGACCTCCCGCAACCACCCCAGTCGGATAGCCGCGCCATGAGGCGAAGGGTCGTCGAGATCAGGGACCGGCGGCACGGGGAGTTCCGGCCGGGCGACCGCACGCACGAGCGCGGTCCTACCGGCACGGAACACGGGGCTCGAAGCCATCACAACCTCCTGGTCCAGGCGAGCGGCCGGTGCCTTCCCACTGCGGGTCACGAAGACACCGGCCTGAGGTCCGTATGCCTTCGGTCAGGCCACGTTGGTGGTGCAGGCGCCGCAGGTCTCACCGCAGCCGTCATCCGTCAGGCTGATCAGCCCGGCGATGTCGCCGACCTCGACCAGGGTGACGTCCAGGTCGAAGCCGTCCGACGCTGTCGTGCCCGCAGCCGACGGGCTCGCTTCGGTGGTGTGCGTGATGCTGGGGCTCATGCCGATTCCCTTTCGAGGGACATGGAACACGGACGATGCATCTGATGACCGCCTGTGCGCGCGGATGACCTCCGCAGCGGGAGGGGTCGACAGACGCCTTGAGCCTGTCGCGCCCGAGGTCCGCTGGGAATGAACGCACGTTGCACTTCTGTGGCACTTCCGTGGCTCCTCGCTCACCGTCCGTGCTTCCATTGCGGCAGGAGGTAGACCCCCGTGGTGAGCGTGAGGCGATGGACTGGCCGCGAGGCGGCTTTGCTGCGGCAGGCCCTCCGTATGAGCGTGCGTGCCTATGCAGCGCACCTCGGCGTCGCCATCCGCACGGTGTCCAAGTGGGAGAAGTTAGGCACGGCTACCTGCCCCTGGCCCGATACTCAGGCCATCCTGGACACAGCTCTCGTCCGCGCTGATGCTGCCGCCCAGTCCCGTTTCGAACAACTCCTCGCCCAGGGACCGCCGGAGCGACGACCAGGTGGGGCAGCGTCACCCACGCTCGCCGACCACGAGACCTGGGCGGAGGACCTGGAGCGGATCGTGGTGTGTCTCGACCGTCAGGACTTCGCCTTCGCGGCCACCTTGCTGGAGCGCTGGCTCGGCCGCGCCCAGCCCCGCGAGCTCGATGATCGGGGCTTGTACCTGTACGGGCGCTCATTGGTCTTGTCCGGCGACCTGCGGCGGCTCCAGGGCACCCTCCAGGACCTGATGACTGCCAGGCGGCTTTACTGCGACGCGCACAGCCTCTTCACCGAACTCGGCATCCCCCGTCGAGCGGCGCAGATCGAACTGTCCCTCGCAGTCGTCAGCGAAATGGCCGGACACCTCTCCGCGGCTGCCGCCCGCTACCAGCAGCTCACCGACGACGAAAGGCTCGCCCCGGCCGACCGCGCTCGGGCCCTCCTGTGGATCGGCACTGCCCTGGCAAAGGACGGCCGTAACGCGTTCGCTATCCAGGTCATGCGCCAGGCGGCTGAGCGGTTCGAGGAACTGAACGAGCCGGAGGAATGGGCGACCGCCCAGCAGAAGCTCGCACTGGCCCACCGCGGTGCCGGCGATCTCACGCGGGCCCTGGCCTACATCGACACGGCCCGCAGCAACGGCCGCTTCGAGACCCCGCTTCAGCGCGTCCAGATCGAAACGGCGCACGCCCACGTCCTGCTCACCGACCCGGCCACCCGCAGCGGCGGGCACGTGGTGCTGGACCGGGCCTCGGACATCGCCGCCCGATACGGCCTGAAACACCAATTGCGCAGCATCAAGACCGTTCGCACCAGCGAGGAGAACACGTGACCGCCGCTCATGAGGTCGTGACCAGTGACACGGACCGGGCTGACGCGCGCACCATCTGGGACTTCCACCAGATGGGCCACGAGCTGCGGCCCTGCTCCGCCGCGATCACCCTGGGCAGTCTCGATCTCGGCGTGGCCACCACCACGGCTGAGCTCTACCGCGCCGGCATGTTCCCGGTCGTGGTGTTCACCGGCGACACCAGCGCCGCCACCCTCAAGCGGTTTCCCCGGGGGGAGGCCAACCACTATCGAGAGCACGCGCTCTCCCTCGGGGTGCCGGACGAGGCGATCCTGCTGGAGCCGAGGGCCACCAACACCGGCCAGAACATCGACTTCTCACGTGAGGCGCTGGAGAACGCGGGCGTCGAGGTGACCACGGTGCTGTTGATCTCCATGCCGTACATGCAGCGCCGCGCCTACGCGACCTGCCGCAAGCTGTGGCCCGAGGTGACACCGGTCTGCGTCTCCCAGCCGCTGTCCTTCGAGGAGTACGTCAAGACGCACGATGACGAGAAGCAGCTCATCGACATGCTCATGGGCGACATGCAGCGGGTGATGGATTACCCCAAGCGCGGGTTCGCCATCGAGCAGCACATCCCGGAAAGGGTCCGCGATGCCTTCGACCGTCTCCGCACCCGCGGCTACGACAGCTGGCTCCTGCCCACCTGACCCGGCCACGGTTCCGAACGCGCAGCTGGTGCGCTCGTGCGCGATCCACCAGCCCAACCTCCTGCCGCGCCTGTCCACGCTGGCGAAGCTCTACGCGTCCGACATCTGGGTCATCCTCGACGACGTTCAATTCACCCGCCACGACTATCAGCACCGAGCCCGCCTCGCCGTACTCGATGACCCCGCGCAGCAGCAGTGGCTGTCGATGGAGACCCATCTCCCCCATGGACGAGCCACGTTGATCCGCGACGCCCGACTTGCCGACCCGCGGCGCGCCGCCCGCCGCCTCTGCCAACTGCCCCCACAGCACTACCGCACCAGCCCGCACTGGCCGTTACTGGACGCCGCGCTCCAACCCGTCGTCCGCGCCGCCACCGAGACCGCCGCCACCGCGGCCGTCGCCGAAGCCACCACCCGCGCCCTGCTGAACCTCCTCGGCTGGCGCGGCACCATCGTGCGCAGCAGCGACCTCGCCACCTCCCTGGACCGCTCGGCCCGTCTGGCCGACCTCACCACCGCCGTGGGCGCCACCACCTACCTCTGCGGCACCGGCGGCATGCGCTACCTCGACCCCCGCCCCTTCACGGAGCGGCGACTCAACGTCCGCGCCTTCCGCCCGCCTGTCACCGACCACGGCCTGTGGACCGGGGCGGCCAGGATCACAGCCCTCTGGGCACTCGCCGCACACGGTCCCGCCGTCGTGCGGGCGGCGTTCGACGACCTGCGCACGGCCGTCTGACCCGACCGGTACTTCTGCCTGGCCGGCGGAGCGCGGGCAGCCGGGCGGTAAGGGTGAGTGCGGGTTGCCGGGGAACTCGGATATCCATCGCCACACCGACGGCCGGGCCGTGGCTCCGAGGAGCGGCAGGCCGGCGGCCGGACGGCCCCTTCGTCCGGGAGCGGGCTCGTGGTGCCCCCGGGGGGTGAGACAGTGTGCCGCTGCAGGGTCAGCCGGTGGTTTCCGGGTCGACGCCCTTTGCGCGGGCGAGGGCGAAGAGGATGCGTTCGATCGAGCCGAGCCGTTGTTCCATCGTGTCGAGCCGCGCGGCAACCGTGTCTTCCCCCAGCCCGCCCGTGGCGTGGCCAGGGGAGTTGATGTTTCCGGGGGCGCTGGGTGGCCGCTCTGGCATGGTCCGCAGTCGGTCGCTGTGTTCGGCGAGGGTGCGGCCGGTACGGAATGCTTGCGCCTCCAGGGACCCTCTCGCCGGGGTGGGCCGATGAGACCGTGATGTACGACAGTTGCAAGAGCGCGGTGGCGCCGAGGGTGGCGTTGCCTGCCGAATTGGCGGTGCTGGTGGCCGCCTGGGCGCGCTTGGTGGCCTGTAGCAGCTTACCGGCATCGGAGGCCGTCCAGCTCGTAAACTCCCAGCTGGGCTGCCCCGTTGGAGCGATGGTGCAATCGTCCGACGCCGATCAGGTTCCAGACGCTGCGGTGATCAGAACGGTGACCAGGCGGTTGTCGATGGTCCCCGGCTTCTTCCCCAGTTCCGGGCAAGCGGGGAGGTCCCCGCGGAGCTCCTCCATTGCCGCCGCGAAGCGCCGAGCGACACGTAGTAATCGGCAGATGCCCTCGAACCGGTCGGTCTTGTTGTCGGATACCCATGGTCGGCGCCGGCACTGGCCCTCCACGTTGCCCTCGCGCTCGGGCTCATCCATAATGCCGCCGGCCGGGGTGGTGTAAGCCTCTCCGACAGCCGTGACACCGCACAGGACACAAACTGTCGGCCCCTACGACGACACCGCGGACCAACTTCGGTGAGTAATTACTATTGTCACTTTAAACATAGAGGATGTGCCTCTTCGAAGGTAGCGAGATCCTCCTGGGCCATGCTTCAATATCGGACGGAACGGCGTCACGGAGATTAGGATGATCGCAGCAATGGTAGCGGTGTGCGCCAGCCTCTTGATTGCCCTCATGGCCTACTGGCTGAACCACCAAGGAGAGATTCGCAGGTCCATCAGGAAAGCGCTCATCGACCGGAATAGCAGCCAATTGAAAGACTTGTACGGCCCACTTCTCGTTCTTGCGGAAACAAACGAAAAGGCCTGGATCGAGTACCGCAGACGCTTCATTCCAGCCAATGGTATGGGCTTGAGCGGGATTCCGCTGTCGGAACTGGATGAGGCACAGTGGCACAGATGGGTACAAGAAGTGTTCGCCCCGACGGCTCGGAAGATACAGGAGATCATCACTGCCCGGGGCGACCTGATCATTGGAGGAGAAATGCCTACCGTAGTCTTGGATTTTTGCGCGCACGCAGCGACTTATGATGTCCTTCTGGCGGATTGGGATGGAGCAGGTCCAGGTAAATGTACTCTGATTGGTCATCCGGGAAGCAGGCTCCTGTCCTACATTCGCGATTCGTACAAATCGCTCAAAGCAGAACAGGCCCTCCTGCTGAGGGCTGCACGTTAGGCCGGATGATGGGGATTCGACCAGTCAACACATCTACAAAAATGAGAGGAAATTCGCTATCAAAGTATTCTTGAGCTGGTCAGGAGAGCGCTCCATGAAGACCGCTGAGGCCTTGCGATCCTGGTTGCCTGACGCCCTTCAGTACGTCAACCCCTGGCTCTCCAGTCAAGATATTTCTGCGGGAAGGAGAGGCGTTCGAGAGATTACTAACGAGCTTTCTGAAACAAATTTTGGGATCATCTGTATAACTCCGGAAAACCAATCTTCCACGTGGATCAACTTTGAGGCTGGCTCCCTCGCAAAGCAAGTTGATGACGGCTATGTCGTCCCGTTCCTGATCGGTATGAAAGCTAAGGATCTCATCAGTCCCATCAGCCAATTTCAGGCCGTCATCGGCGATAGTAAAGATGACGTACAAAAACTGCTTTTCGACATCAATGATGCTTCGGGAGACTTGGCGATCCCGCGCGAAAGACTGGAGCGCGCTTTTCGGAGAAGCTGGTCGGAATTCGAGCAAGAGGTGAGGAATATCACTGCAATTCCATCCGAGGATAACATTTCGGACACGGTTCAGCGATCTGAAGCCGACATGACGGAGGAGATTCTCCTCATTACCCGACAGCTCGATCACCGCATGGCGGAGATCGAGGGATACGCGCTGAGGGCAGAAGGGACATTGAGACGGCCACCTCGAGAAATTCGCCGGATCAGCGAAGAGAAATTCATCGCGTCGTCATTTGCGAAGATTGGTTGGGAGGCTATCCGCTCTTCTTGGGAGGGTGAGAGGGTAGTTATCGTTACACAGAGTTCAGACGTGTCGACGCGGTTGATTTCGCGCGATTTTGTCGAGCGGCTCGCCAAGACGCTGGGCCGGGAAGTAGTTGTACGAGGAGAGGACGGAAAGATGATGGTTCGAAGCAATATTTCCTAAGCACCGGTGTGCTCTTAATGCTTGAATCCCACCTCCACCGGCATCGGCATCTTCTCCCGTTTCCTCAAACGGCGAAGGTGCAATTCTCCGGATTTTTCCGACTGGACCCAGGCGTTCCATGCCTTGATATAGATCGCTACCTGGTCCCGCAAGCCCATCCTGCGCTTGGAGCCTCGCTTCTGTACGTCCCTCGGGACCTCTCGTAGAGCGAGCCGCGCATCGCCAGGGTCCAGACTTGCGCCTGACTTGAGACCCGAGATCCACTCTTCGATTTCTTCGGGATGTACACCGGGCGCAACCTCAGTGGTCAAGAAAAACCCCACCGCCACTGCCGTCTGACTAGCAAAAAGGTATTTGGAAAGCTCACGCCCGGTGGCCACCGCCTCCCCGTACCTATTTTTATCACCTTAGTATGCGGCCAGGATCTGATCATTCGATACGTAAGCCCGGGCCCCGCTCCAGGGTTCATTCGGCATTGCCTTGAAGAGGAGCACATGACGAATGGTGGAAGAAAGTAAAGGAAGATGTTTCTCGCCTGTCGACAACAGTGTATCCGCTGCGCTCCGCCGCTTCCCGGTATCGAGAACCGGGAAGACGTCTTCTGACAATCCATCGAAAACGAACATCTCTACGGGGATATTTGCCTCAATAATCGCGTGGAGGCGGTGCTGGCCATCGAGAAGTACACCAGCCTCGTCGAAGGCGATTCCCTGATGAGTCAGTTTCCATTCTTTACGCAGAATGCTCCCCGCAAGGGATCTCACCCGGCCCATGTCCAGACGTCTATTGACCGAGGCTCGGGAAAGAAAAGTTTCGGCGAGCGCAGGGGTTACTTTGACGATTCGTGAGACCGGGTTTTGTTTCGGTTCTTCGGGCTCGGCATGAGCAATAGTCATCCTCTTATCCTAAGCCCGTCAATTCCCGGAACCCCCGCTTTATTCAAAAGTGATCAATTCTGATCACTTAAGCACTATTCGAAGGCCTATCGGTGTCAGCTTCGATCTTTCGTGATGGTCTGCCAGTGGAGTCGGCAAACCATTTCCCTTTCCGTGGCTGCTGAGTGGCACGTTGATGGCCTGGCTGTCGCGTCGGGTGGGTGCCGGGTTCCACGGCTCGTCGGGCGGCTCTGCTCGCAGGGAGGAACGTTCTGGTCAGCCCGGGTTCGGGAGAGCCTCAAGTCGTGCGAGGGCGCCAGTGATCACGCTCGTCCAGGGCCAGTGGAATGCGAATCTCAGGTGCCATCGGCGGGTGATTGTGCCGAGTCGGGCGGCAACCGGCACCTCTTAGCTTGACTCTGTCGGTGATCTTGGTGTTCCCCGGTGCGGTGGCCTGATCGTCAGGCATGCTCGGGCTGTTCCGAAGGCCGATGCAGCTGCCGCGGTGTCCGTTGTCGCTCCGTTCCCGTTCCGGTGAGCAAGTCCCGTCTCTGACCGCGCGGGTCGCGCGGGCGAGCAATCCGGGCGGCACGACGGCGATATGGGTACGTGATCGCCTCGACGGGCTGTTGAACGATGAAGACTTCGCCGACTGGTATCCACGTGACGGTCGTCCGGGCCTCTCACCTGCCCAACTGGCCACCATCTGTGTGCTGCAGTTCTTACTCGGTTTGTCGGACCGGCAGGCCGCCGAGGCGGTGCGCTGCCGCATCGACTTCAAATACGCCCTCGCGCTGGAACTCGATGACCCCGGCTTTCACCACAGCGTGCTGTCCGACTTCCGAGAGCGCCTCACCGTGGGAGACCGTGCCGACCGGCTCTTGGACCTCGCGCTGGTCCGACTCAAGGACGCCGGGCTCGTGCGTGAACGCACCACGCAGCGCACCGACTCCACGCACGTTCTGGCAGCGGTGCGCGACCTGACCCGGCTGGAACTGGTCACCGAGGCGGTCCGTGCCGCGCTGGAAGAAGCAGCCCGCACGGCCGAACACCTGCTGGCCGGACTGGTCGACGAAGAATGGGGGCGCCGCTACGGCCGGCCGGTCCGGTTGGGGAAGAACCCCACCCGGCCCAAGACCCGGATCCTGGCCGCTGGCGAGGACGCCTGCCGGCTGCTGGAGCACCTCCACCGGCACCGGCCGGGCTACCCGCCCGGCCCGCAGGCCGAGGCGCTGCGGGAGATCGTCGTGCAGAACTACTACCGCGACGAGGCGGGTCGACTGCGCTGGCGCACCGCTGATGACGGCGGCCTGCCGCCCTCCTCCTGCGCGATCGTCTCCCCCTACGACATCACGGCGCGCTACGTCCGTCACGGCCACATCATCCGCTGGAAAGGGTTCGCCGCGCACGTCACCGAGACGTGTGACCCCGACAGCACCAACGTGATCACGGACGTGGCCACCACCTCGGCCGCCACCAACGACGGCCAGGCCCTGCCCGGCATCCACACCCGCCTCGCGCGTCGCGAGCTGCTGCCCGGCGAGCACCTGGTCGACGGTGGCTACACCTCCCCGGTCCACCTGGAACGCGCCGCCCGCGAACACCAGATCACCGTCAGCGGCCCGCTACCGGGCAACCCCACCCGCCAGCACAGGAAAGGCGAAGGCTTCGACCGGGACGACTTCCACATCGACTCCGACCGCCGCCAGGTCACCTGCCCCCAGGGCCAGGTCAGCGCGGGATGGCACGGCCCCTACCCGACCTCCTCGCCCACCGCCGCCCCGCTGATCGTGGCCCGGTTCACCAAGAGCCAGTGCCGTCCCTCCCCGGCCCGCACCCGCTGCACCACCACCGCCGACAGCGCCCGGACCGTGGGTTTTTCCCCCGCGGGAACTCCGTGACCTGCAACTCCGTGTCCGGGCTGACCAGCAGACACCCGGCTGGAAGGCCCGCTACGCGGTCCGCTCCGGAGTCGAGGGCACCATGAACGAGTTCGCCCACGGACACGGCATGCGCCACTGCCGCTACCGAGGACAGCCGAAAGCCCACCTGCAATACGTCCTCACGGCCATCGCCGTGAACATCGAACGCCTCAGCAGCCGGTCAGAGACAGGGGAACTCTCATCACCGAGACCGCCGACCGCCTTCCAGACCTTCCTGGACCATAAGGAGATCCCCCGGTCGAAGTCCTGGCGAACCCTCGGCACCTGAGCCCAAGCAACCAAGATCACCGACAGAGTCAAGCGCCTGACCGGGCGCAACATCCTGGCCGAGCCCGAACCGGGCCTGTTCGCCCCACCACGACCGTATCTGTCCGGCAAGCAGCACTGACCAGCGCGCCTACCCGAGGTCTGAGCTCGAATCGGCCGATGACTCAAGGCCCGTCGCCTCGGACGGCGTGGCCTTGATGCTCCCCGGAGCCCAACCGAGGACTTCCTCGAACGTGCGGGCAACGGTCGGAGTGGGCAGGTCCCCACAGTCGCGTTCGAAGGTCCTGATGGTCGCGTGACTCAGCCAGGTACGTCGTGCGAGCTCGCGCTCCGAGATACCTTCGGCTTCACGGAACTCGACGAGGGCTCGCGCCAGCCGTGCCGATTCCTCACTCATGACCGCAGTATGCCGCTGAGTCCTGGCTGCGACAGCCTTCTGTCTCGATCCCAGACCGCAAGGGCAGCGGGAGGCCCGCTAACTGCCCTGCCCTGCACGTCAATCCCGCGACAGAGAGAAATCGGGGAACAGCGGAAATGGATCGCTCGCCCCGCAACTTCATCATGATCGAAAACCCCGGAAACCAAGATCCACGACAGCGTCAAGCTCAGGTAACTCACACCAGAGGGAGGGAATGCCCAGGACGCCGAGTTGACGATCACATCGGCTGGAGTGCGCGCGATCCTCTGAACGGTGGGGAGCCACGTCGATGATCGATGAGTCCTCGCCGTTTGGACTGGGAGAAGCTCTACGCTCTCAAGCGGCGATGCGGAACCTCGCTCAAGGCCATCGTCTACCGCGCACTCTGTCGGCGTGTTTCGCGAGACAATCTACAATAGAGCGATGATGACGCTGTCCCAGCATGGGGGTCCGGAACCTTGCGACCTTGGGCCCCGCGAGTCCCCGCTGCTTCTCGAGTCCGCCGTTCGCCTCTGCGAGTACACTGGCGTGACCTTCGGCGACATCGTTGCCAGGTCCGGCCTGCCTCTGGAACTGGCCGATCAGGTCTGCACCACGGCGACGATGACCCGCCTCCGCCTCACTCTTCCGTCCTCCGAGGCGGATGGGGACAATGCCCCGCTTGATGACGGATCAGGATTTCTGCAACTCGTCGAATGGTGAGTGGCTCGTCGTATCGAAGATAGGTAAGTGAGGCTCCCGCAAAGCCTTTCGGCTGCTGCGGGGGACTCGCATACCGGCTGTTTTCTCGGCGGTGCGGCGGCGGCACCCTGGTGCCGCGAAGCTGCTCAGTCTTCCTCTCGGGCTTTCTCCACGTCACTCGCCCGGAGAATGGCGGTCTTCAGCCGGCCCATCTTGCTCGCCGTGGTCGCAGGCGGGCATGCCCGCACGACCACGATGTACACGCGGACGCCTGCCATGTCGAAGTACGGCGGCCAGGAATCTGCCGGGCCGTCGCCGTCGACCACCAGAGTGCGGTTGTCCGTACGGTTGAAGACGACCAGGTAGGCGACGTGCTTCCCGTAGTCCAGGGCGTACTCGTACACCTGCCGGACGCCTCTGGCGACGTAGGCGACGTCCCCCTTGAACAGCTTGCCGTCGAGGACGATCGGGTCCTCACCTTCGAGTTCACCGACCAGGTCGGGCTCTCCGGTGGTCGAGCGCGGCTTCGCGTAGGTGACGTAGTGGGCGTCCTGGAACAGGAATTTCTGCAGGTCGTCGTTGTACAGCTCCTCACCGGTCGAGGTCCTCTCCAGGTACTGGGCGTTGAGAGCGACGCGATTGAACCGCTCGGTGAGGTAGACGTAGCGGCGCAGGGCGGCGACGACGCTGCTGCGATTCTGCAGCTGCTCGGCAAGCCAGTCGAACAGCGGGGTGAAAGCGTCGTGGGCGAACTGCCGGATCATATCGTCGATGTTCCTGGTCGTCCGGGCGCAAATCTGGACGGCCAGGTTTTCCGCCTGATCGGGCTGAAGGCTGCTCAGTAGATCCCAGGCGAGCACGGCACGGCCTTCTTCGGTCTGCGTCGGCCAGACGATGCCGTCTTCGTCCTGGCACTGGCGCAGCCAATCCTCCTGCGGCGGCGGCTCCTCGACCTTGCGAGCCTCAGCGATAATCGCAGCAAGGGGCGGCTGCTTGCCGATCCAGGCGGCGGTGTACTTGACCTCGCTGCCGAAGTTCTGCCGCCTCGAGCTGACCACCTGCCGGTAACGCCTGGCGAGAGATTGCTGCAGATCATCCAGTAGACGCATGTGGTTCGTCCTTCCGCCGACAGTGACCTGCTGAGAATCGCAGATCTCGCCGACAACGCGAGTACAGGGCGCTGAGATCTTGCTCCTCGCCCGTCAGGTGGACTCCTATTCGGTTCCGCGACGAACCCCCGGCCGGGACAGGCGGCCGGACATCGCCGGCCCCTTGGGCAGTGGTGCCGGCAGGCCGAGATGCTCCTGGTGCTGGAGGAGATCGAACCAGCCGGTCCGCGTGCCTCCAGGTTCGGCCCGTGCCGGCTTTTCCCCTCCACCACCGGCGTCCTCGGCCTCACAGGTGCCTGCGGCCGGATGCTCGGCCAGCCCGCCGCGGCGGCTGGTCCCACGAGCACCACGGGGTCTTCGCACGGCTGGGCGCGCCACGGCAGCGGTGCGCGGTCCGTCGGCTTCGCCCCCGATCGGTTTGGGGAACCGTGGATTGCCGGGCGTAAGCGGCTGTAAGTGCTATGAATGGTGGGCATGCAGTGAGACGCAGCCGCTCAACGCTGTTCAAACGGGTACAGCCCAGTACGCGGGGCATCGAATGGGACCAGAACTGAGACCACGCAACGACGAAGGTCCCCACCGCGCAGCGGTGGGGACCTTCGTTTCGGCTGGTCAGCCGGTGCGGAGGATACGAGATTCGAACTCGTGAGGGGTTGCCCCCAACACGCTTTCCAAGCGTGCGCCCTAGGCCACTAGGCGAATCCTCCGGGGGGAACAGTACAGGGCCTGAGGGGGTGGGTGCGAACTCGATCCGGGTGGGGGGATCGGGTAAGGTTGCGGTCAGCCCCTCACGTGGCGCTATCTCGCTGAACTCCCCCAGGGCCGGAAGGCAGCAAGGGTAGGTGGGCTCTGGCGGGTGCGTGGGGGGTCTTTGCTTGCCCCGGCGCCGGGCCCGGGGCAGGTGCCTCGACCCCCAAGAGGTGCGCACGGGCCGGGTCGTGGTGGGGCCAGGGAAACCGCGCAGCCCGACTTCGGGGGCAAACGATCTCGCGGGCCCGGAAACGGGGTGGGGCCGAGGGGATCGCCGGGGCCGGGGCGCCCCCCGGGGGGGCGATGGGGGCCGCGGGGGCTGATCGCGGTGGGCCCGATGGGGGCCGCGGGGGCTGATCGCGGTGGGCCCGATGGGAGCCATGGGGCCGAGCGTGGGGGCCGGGGCGCTCCGGGTGCTGAGGAGTCGCCCGGGGCCAATCGTGGTGGGCCTCAAGTGAGCCGCGGGGGCTGATCGTGCTGGGCCCGATGGGAGCCGCGGGGGCTGATTGCGGTGGGGCCGATGGTGGATCGCGGGTGGGATGTCGGTGGGCACGGATAGGGTCGTAGACGTGTCCCTCGCTCTGTATCGCCGCTATCGTCCCGAGACCTTCGCCGAGGTCATCGGGCAGGAGCACGTCACGGGCCCGTTGCAGCAGGCGCTGCGGAACAACCGGGTCAATCACGCGTACCTGTTCAGTGGGCCGCGCGGGTGCGGGAAGACGACCAGCGCGCGGATTCTCGCCCGCTGTCTCAACTGCGAGCTGGGGCCGACGCCGACGCCGTGCGGGACGTGTCAGTCCTGCCGCGACCTGGCCAGGAACGGCCCGGGGTCGATCGATGTGATCGAGATCGACGCGGCCTCTCACGGCGGTGTGGACGACGCCCGTGACCTGCGGGAAAAGGCGTTCTTCGGGCCCGCGGGCAGTCGGTACAAGATCTACATCATCGACGAGGCGCACATGGTCACCCCGGCGGGGTTCAACGCCCTGCTGAAGGTGGTCGAGGAGCCGCCGGAGCACCTGAAGTTCATCTTCGCGACCACCGAGCCCGAGAAGGTCATCGGCACCATCCGGTCGCGTACGCACCACTATCCCTTCCGGCTGGTCCCGCCCGGCACCCTGCGCGACTACCTCGCCGAGGTGTGCGAGCGCGAGGCGATCCGGGTCGAGGACGGGGTGTATCCGCTGGTGGTGCGGGCGGGCGCCGGCTCGGTGCGGGACTCGATGTCGGTCATGGACCAGCTCCTCGCCGGGGCGGGTGCGGACGGCGTGACGTACGCGATGGCCACCGCGCTGCTCGGTTACACGGACGCCGCGCTGCTCGACGACGTGGTGGACGGCTTCGCGGCCGGGGACGGCGCGGCGGTCTTCGAGATCGTGGACCGGGTGATCGAGGGCGGCCACGATCCGCGCCGTTTCGTCGCCGACCTGCTGGAGCGGCTACGGGATCTGGTGATCATCGCGGCCGTGCCCGACGCCATGGAGAAGGGGCTGATCGACGCCCCCCGCGAGGTGGTGGAGCGGATGTCGGCCCAGGCCTCGGTCTTCGGCGCCGCCGAGCTGAGCCGGGCCGCCGATCTGGTCAGCACCGGGTTGACGGAGATGCGCGGTGCCACCTCGCCGCGGCTCCAGTTGGAGCTGATCTGCGCCCGGGTGCTGCTGCCGGCGGCGTACGACGACGAGCGGTCGACGCAGGCGCGGCTGGAACGGCTGGAGCGGGGGATCGCCTCGGGCGCCATCGGCCTCGGGTCGGGGTCCGCGCAGCCGGGTTACGGGGCGGGTGGCGGCGGTACGGGTACGGTCCCTGGCGTGGGCGGCGGCATGCCCCCCGGTGCGGGCGGCGGGCCCGCTGCCGCGCGGGCGGCCCTCGGGCGTACGGCTCCGGAGGCGGGCCAGCAGGGCTCCCCACAGCAGCCGTCGGCCCAGCAGCGGCCGCCGGTAGCGCAGAGCCCCGGACCGCAGTCGGCGCAGCAGCCCCCTTCCCAGCAGGCCCCTACAGCGGCCCCCGTACCGCAGCCCGCTGCTGTGGCGCCCACCTCGCCGCCGCAGCAGCAGAACCAGCACCAGAACCCGCCGCAACCGCAGGGCGCCCCCGTCGACGAGCCGCCGGCCGCCCCCCGCCCGGGTGCCTGGCCGGTGGCCCAGAGCGGCGGCGCGGGCGGCTCGTCGGCTGGAGCGCCGGCCACCGCGGCTCGCCCCGGTGCCTGGCCGACCGCGGCGGCCCCCGGCGCACCTCAGCCCGTACAGTCGGCCCAGCCCCTACAGCAGGCCCAGTCCGCCCAGGCCCCGCGATCCCCGCAACCGCCGCAGTCCCCGCCGGCCCAGCCGCAGGCGGCCCCCCCTTCGGGCAACCGCCAGCCCGTCCAGGGGTCCGGCGACTCGGCCCGGGTCCGGCAGATGTGGCCGAACATCCTGGAAGCGGTGAAGAACCGCCGCCGGCTGACCTGGATGCTGCTGTTCAACAACGCCCAGGTCGCCGGGTTCGACGGGGAGACCCTGCAAATCGGGTTCGACAACCCCGGCGCCCGGAACAGCTTCACCAACAACGGCAGCGAGGACATCCTCCGGCAGGCGATCAACGACGCGCTCGGCGTGGAGTGGCGGATCGAGGCCATCGTGGATCCGTCCGGCGGGGGCGGCGGCAATGGCGGCCCGGCCGGCGGTTCCGGGGGCTATGGCGGCCCTGGCGGTACGGGCGGGCCCGGCGGGTTCGGCTCCGGCGGCGCGCAAGGCGGCTTCGGCGCCGGTGGGCCCGGCGGTTCCGGTGCCCCGGGCTTCGGTTCCGGCGGCGGCTCACCCCGCCCGCCCGCCGCACCCCCCGCGCAGCCGCAGCCGCCCGCCGGCCCCTCCGCGTACGGCGGCGGCGCCCCCGCCCCGGCGTCCTACGGTCAGGGCCCCGGCGGCGGAAGCGGCGGCGCCCCCGGCTCCGGCGCCCCCGGCTCCGGCCCGGCCGCCTCCCTCGCCGAGCGCTCCGGCCCCGCCTCGCCCGGCGCCCCCGCGGGCCCGCCGCCCCCGCCGCCCGACGACTACTCGGACTACGGCCCGATCGAGGACGACATCCCCGAGGACGACGACCCCGATCTGGTCGACTCGGTGCTCAGCGGCCACGACCTGTTCATCAAGGAACTGGGCGCCACCGTGATCGAGGAGATCAGCCACGGCTGACCGGGCGGCCGGACCAGCCGCCGTACCCGCTGACCCCGTACTCACCGGCCCCGTACCCGCTCACCCCGTACCCACCGGCCCCGTACCCGCTGACCTGGACGCTGACCTGCGGGTTCGCCGGCCAGAGCCTGGCCGGGCGCCGATGCCCTCCTTCGGGCGGACATCGGGTCGCGTTGATCCTTCGCAGGGTGTAGGGCGTTGCGCCGTACGAGCACGTAGGCTCGCACTGTCACGTAGTCGCGCGACGGGTGGGCACCCCGGTCACGCGGTCACGGCCATGCCCATCACCAGGGCCATGACCGGGCCGTGGCCCTGCCGGATCCGTCGGCCGCGACCCAAGTCAAGCCGTAAACGCAGCACGTCAGGAGCGAAACCGTGATCCCTGGTGGCCAGCCGAACATGCAGGCGCTGCTCCAGCAGGCGCAGAAGATGCAGCAGGACCTCGCCGCGGCCCAGCAGGAGCTGGCCGAGTCCGAGGTCGAGGGCACCTCGGGCGGTGGCCTGGTGCGGGCGACGGTGACCGGTGCGGGCGAGCTGCGCGCGCTGGTGATCGACCCCAAGGCTGTCGACCCCGAGGACACCGAGACGCTCGCCGACCTGGTGGTGGCGGCCGTCCACCACGCCAACGAGGCCGCGCAGAAGTTGCAGCAGACCAGGCTGGGCCCGCTCACCGAGGGGCTTTCCGGTATGCCAGGACTGCCGTTCTGACCGCTCTGGCGGCTCCGCCTGGTCTGGCGGCTCTGCCCGGTCCGGCCGCTCTGGAAGTTCCGGCCGGTCCATGACCGGCTCGCCCGGTTCCGGCCCGCTCCGGCAGCTGCGAACCGGGTTTCGATTGACCGACTGACTGATGATCCCAAGGAAGGCGCGTCGGCGTGTACGAAGGCGTGGTTCAGGACCTGATCGACGAACTGGGCAGGCTGCCCGGCGTGGGTCCCAAGAGCGCGCAGCGGATCGCCTTCCACATCCTCCAGGCCGACCCCGCCGACGTACGGCGCCTCGCGCATGTGCTGTCCGAGGTCAAGGCCAAGGTGCGGTTCTGTGCGGTGTGCGGGAACGTCGCCCAGGACGAGCAGTGCCGGGTGTGCCGTGATCCGCGCCGGGACCCCGCGGTGATCTGCGTGGTCGAGGAGCCCAAGGACGTGGTGGCGGTCGAGCGCACCCGTGAGTTCCGCGGGAAATACCACGTGCTGGGCGGTGCGATCAGCCCGATCGAGGGCGTGGGGCCTGACGACTTGCGGATCAGGGAATTGCTCGCCCGCCTCGCGGACGGCACCGTCACCGAGCTGATCCTCGCGACGGACCCCAATCTGGAAGGGGAGGCCACGGCCACGTATCTGGCCCGGATGGTGAAGCCCATGGGTCTGCGGGTGACCCGCCTCGCCAGTGGGCTCCCGGTGGGCGGGGACCTGGAGTACGCGGACGAGGTCACGCTGGGGCGGGCCTTCGAAGGAAGGCGGTTGCTGGATGTCTGACACCGCGGTGAACAAGAACGCGCCGAAGGGCGTGAACAAGAGCGCGCCCGAGCACGTTGAAAAGAACGTGACCAACGACGTGGCGAGCGATACGACGATCAGCGCGGCGAGTGATCCGGCGGGTGATCCGGCGAGCGATCCGACCAGTAGTGACCTGGCGAAAGACGTGGCGAAAGACGTGGCCAACGACGTGACGACCAAGACGACAGCGGACGCGACGACGAGTGTGACGACGGGGACGACGAAAAACCGGGCCGGAAACACGACGCACGCGCCGCACACCCCGCCCGCGACGGACACCGCGGGCAAGGCCGCGAGGAGCGCGGCCGCACGGACCGCGGCGGCGGGCGCCGGCTCCGGGCGCGGCGAGGAGCCGGACGAGTTCGCGGTGCAGATCTCGGACCAGATCGAGAGCTTCATCCTCGCGGTCCGTGAGGTCGCCAAGGGCGACGATCCCGACAGCGCGGTGCCGTACCTGCTGCTCGAGGTCTCCCAGCTCCTGCTGGCCGGCGGCCGGCTCGGCGCGCACGAGGACATCGTGCCGGACGAGCGCTACGAGCCGGATGTGGGCCCGGAGCCGGACGAGGACGATCTGCGGCAGCGGCTGGCGGCCCTGCTGGAGCCGATAGACGTCTACTCCGAGGTGTTCGACCCGTACGTGCCCCGGTCCACGCCGGTGGCCTGCCGGATCTCGGACGACATGGCCGATGTGGTGGCCGACCTCACCCATGGGTCCGCGCATTTCCGGGCCGGGCGGATATCCGAGGCGCTGTGGTGGTGGCAGTTCTCGTACCTGTCCAACTGGGGCTCCACCGCGAGCGCGTCGCTGCGGGCGCTCCAGTCGCTGGTGGCCCACGTACGGCTGGACAGCCCGCTCGACGAGCTGGACGGTCTGGACACGGGTGGCGAAGGGGACGACGAGGAGAAGCTCGCGCAGGAGGCGGGCCTGGTGATGGAGGCCGAGCTGGGGACGATCGGCCGGCGCCGCGGCAGGTGACCGCGGCGGGGTCCCCGACATCAGGCGGCATCCGGCGGGGTCCGGGGGGTCGCCCGGCGTCAGGCGGCGTCCAGCGGGTCCTCGCCGTCCGGCGGCACCCTGTGACAACTGGTGTCACCCGCTGCTACCCGATGCCGCTCGGCCGTGTCGCTCCGGCGCCCGCCGATCGACGCCTTTTGATCACGTACTGAACGCCCTGTCTCACCATGCAAGACGTACGGGGCGGACCCGACCTGCTCGTTAAACTGGGCTGACCGCATTCACCCCTGAGCGAGGAGCGCACGTGGGCCTTGTCGTGCAGAAGTACGGCGGCTCCTCTGTCGCCGATGCCGAAGGCATCAAGCGGGTCGCCCGACGGATCGTGGACACCAAGAAGGCGGGCCATCTGGTCGTCGTCGTGGTGTCGGCGATGGGCGACACGACGGACGAACTGATCGATCTCGCGGAGCAGGTCTCACCCATCCCGGCCGGTCGCGAATTCGACATGCTGCTGACCGCCGGCGAGCGGATCTCCATGGCGCTGCTGGCGATGGCGATCAAGAACCTCGGCCACGAGGCGCAGTCCTTCACCGGCAGCCAGGCCGGTGTGATCACCGACTCGGTGCACAACAAGGCGCGGATCATCGATGTGACCCCGGGCCGTATCCGCACCGCGCTCGACGAGGGCAACATCGCGATCGTGGCCGGCTTCCAGGGGGTGTCCCAGGACAAGAAGGACATCACCACGCTCGGGCGGGGCGGCTCGGACACCACGGCGGTGGCGCTGGCCGCGGCGCTCGAAGCCGAGGTCTGCGAGATCTACACGGACGTCGACGGGGTGTTCACCGCGGACCCGCGGGTGGTGAAGAAGGCTCAGAAGATGGAGTGGATCGCCTTCGAGGACATGCTGGAGCTGGCCAGCTCCGGCTCGAAGGTGCTGCTGCACCGCTGTGTCGAGTACGCGCGCCGCTACAACATCCCGATCCACGTCCGGTCCTCCTTCTCCGGGCTGCCGGGCACCTGGGTCAGCAATGAGCCCCCGGCGGGATACCGGGCGCCGCGGCGGTCGATGCGCGGTTCCGCCCAGGGGTCAGGGCAGGCGGCGGGGCAGGGATCAGGGCACGGAACAGCGCAGGGATCAGGGCACGGGTCAACTCAAGGGGACAAGTCGATGGAACAGGCGATCATCTCGGGTGTCTCGCACGACACGTCCGAGGCCAAGATCACGGTCGTCGGGGTGCCGGACAAGCCGGGCGAGGCGGCGACGATCTTCCGGGCCATCGCGGACGCCGAGATCAACATCGACATGGTGGTGCAGAACGTGTCGGCTGCGGCCACCGGGCTCACCGACATCTCCTTCACGCTGCCGAAGTCCGAGGGGCACAAGGCGATGGAGGCGCTGACCAAGGCGCAGACCCTGATCGCCTTCGACTCGCTGCGCTACGACGACCAGATCGGCAAGATCTCCCTGGTCGGGGCCGGGATGAAGACCAATCCCGGGGTCACCGCGACCTTCTTCGAGGCGCTCTCCAACGCCGGGGTGAACATCGAGCTCATCTCGACCTCCGAGATCCGGATCTCGGTGGTGACGAGGATCGACGATGTGAAGCCGGCGGTGCAGGCGGTGCACTCGGCGTTCGGGCTGGACAGCGACAACGACGAGGCGGTCGTGTACGGCGGCACCGGCCGCTGAACCGGCGGGAGCCCGGGGAGCCCGGGGGCTCGGGACCGAAGGTTACCGGCGGGCACACCGACCGTGGCCGGAACCGGCGGCCGACCGGCGGGAAAACCACGCGGGGCGTGACGATGAAATCGTTGCGCCCCGCAAGCGTTTCGGCTGAAACCGCAGGTCTGGACCACTTGAACATCGCCTCCACCCGTTGGACAATTTGCTCTTCCCCGGCTGCAACCGACCGTCGGGGAAGAGCGTCTTTGTGTCAGCGCACCATGCCTATGGCGCTGCGCACCGAGCGTGATCCGGGGAGAACGCCGGTGCAAACAAGGCATTGAGGAAGAGCTGGTACGCATGGGGATAACTGGCGCTCGGTGGGGCGGCTTGTCTTGCGCGTACAACCCTGACGGGGGGATGCGTGTCCAACTGGCGTGGCGGAGGCTTTGGGTTTCGAGACGGTGTTCGGACGGCGTGGCGGCGTACTCGCGCCGTCACGAGCCGGGGGGCTGCCGGTGATCGCGCCCTGGCCGGTCCGGGTGGCCGGTACGACCGTCGACAGTGGGGATACTGACACCGCGATGGCAGTCGGCACCACGGTCGACCACCTCACCGAGACCTACCGTGCGCATTACCGCTCACTGCTCGGCCTGGCCGCCCTCCTGCTGGACGACACCGCCTCCTGCGAGGACGTGGTCCAGGAGGCCTTCATACGGGTGCATTCGGCGCGGGGCCGCGTCCGTGATCCCGAGAAGACGCTGGCCTACCTGCGGCAGACGGTGGTGAACCTCTCCCGGTCCGCGTTGCGCCGGCGCATTCTTGGCCTCAAACTCCTCTCGAAGCCCATGCCCGACATGGCCAGCGCGGAGGAGGGGGCGTACGAGATCCTGGAGCGTGATCAGCTCAAGGCCGCCATGCGTCTGCTCCAGCGCAGGCAGCGCGAGGTGCTGGTGCTGCGGTACTTCGCCGACATGACCGAGGCACAGGTCGCCGAGACCCTCGGAATTTCCCTGGGCTCGGTGAAGGCGTACGGTTCACGAGGCCTCGCGGCGCTCCGCGTCGCGATGGAGGCACCGGCATGACCACCCCCAACGCTCCGGACGACGCACACGGTATGGATCCGAAGAACCCGCGCCACCCCTGCGACGACCTCCTCGCCCCGAGCGACGGGACGGGCGGCGCCGACGCGCCGACCCACCCCTTCGACCTGACGGCCGGCCCCGGTCCCGACGCTCTCGACCCCTTCGGCGAGTCGGCCGACGAGGCGGCGCTGCGTGCTCTGCTGCGGGACGCCGTCTCCGGTCTGCACGGGTCGCCGCAGGCGCTCGACCACTTGCGCCGGGCCATCCCGATCCGCCGGCAGCGCCGCAGGCAGGCCCTGGTCGGGGCCGCTGCCGCCGTGGTCCTGGTGGGCCTGGCGGTACCGGCGCTGGTCCGGGCCACCGGCAGCAGCCGCGGCGCCGGCGTCACCGCGGCGAGCGCGTCCAGCTCCCACACCGGCGCGCCCGGCGAGGACGGACACACCACGGCCTGGGGCGACTCCCACGGCCACCCCGGGCAGAAGTCCCCGGCGCCGGGCGCCGGGCAGCAACCGACACCGCCCCCCGCCGGCGCCGGCAAGGCCACCAGCGCGGCGCCCACTCCCACCGGCACGGCGCCGGACGCACCGGTCTGCGCCAGCACCCAGCTCGGCCAGGGCACCAGCCAGGCCGACGCCCCCGACTCCGGCGGCCGGGTCTACGGGTGGTTCCGCCTCGCCAACGTCTCCGACACCGCCTGCACGGTGCCCAGCGGCGGCGTGGTCCAGGCGGTCGCCCAGGGTGCCGCCGACCTCTCCAGGATCCAGGTCGTGGACCACACGGCGGGCGACCCCGCCGCCGGACTGCCCGCCGCGCCGTCGAACGGCCCGGTCGTGCTCAGCCCCGGTCAGCAGTACGAGGTCGCCTTCGCCTGGGTGCCCTCCGGCGACGGCCCGGGCGGCTGTCCGGTGCCGCCCACCACCCCGCCGCCCACCACTCCGCCGCCGACGGACACGCCGAGCGATCCGCCGACCACCGGTACGGCGGGGGGCGCCACCGATCCGAGCAGCACGGGCAACGCCGCCTCGACCCAGCTCGGCGAGGACGCGCCCACCTCCCCGGCGGCCGGCAGCGTGGTCCTGAACCACACTCCGTCGGTCGGCGGCCCGGTGGTCGAAGGACCGGTCATCGAGGACGTCTGCGCGGGCACCGTCTACACCACCCCCGTCATCCCGGAACCGGCCGACTCCCCGTCCTCCTGACCGCGGGCCGCCCGGGCGACGGCACGGCGGCCCCCCCGGGGGACGCCCTCGGGGCACGGCACGGCGCCCCCGGGAGGCCGTGCCGGGGCGCCCGGCCGCTCACCCCGGTTCCCCTTTTGCCCGGGGTCGGTTGCGGCCGCCCCGGCGAGTGCCCGTACGGTGGGGGCGTGTACCGGTTCCTCCTCACTCGTGGCTGGCTGGCCGTAAGCGCGCTCGCCCTGCTCGCCGTGCCGCTCTGCGTGTTCATGGGGAGTTGGCAGCTCAGCCGGTTCGAGGTGCGGGTGGACCAGCACAAGAACGCCCAGCACGACGAGCGCCGTACCGCCGCGGCGGCTCCCGTCTCGCTGCGCCAGGTGCTGCCGGACACCCGGGCGACTCTCTCCGGTGACGACTCCGGACGGATCGTCAGCGCCACCGGCCGCTACGACAGCGGGCACCAACTCCTCGTCCCCGGCCGCACCCTCGACGGACGGGGCGGCTTCTACGTCCTCACCCCGCTGCGGGTCGCCGACGGATCCGCGCTGCCGGTGGTCCGGGGCTGGCTGCCCGGCGACGCGTCCGCCGCCGAGCGCTCCGGTACGGTGCCGACCGCCCCGGCCGGTCAGGTCACCGTGGCCGGAGCGGTGCAGTACCCCGAGACCACCGACACCGCCGACGTCGAGACCGGGGTGATGCCGGCCGGTCAACTCGGCATGATCAGTGCGGCTTCCCTGGTCAATGTCCTCCCTTATCCCGTGTACGGCGGCTGGCTCACCGCCTCGCACCCCGCGCCCCCGCTCAAGGCGGTGCCGCCCGTCGCGCCCCCCAACAGCGGCCTCGACCTGAAGGCCTTCCAGAACCTCGGCTACACCGGGCAGTGGTTCGTCTTCGCCGGCTTCGTCGTCTTCATGTGGTTCCGCCTCGTGCGCCGCGAGGCGGAGGCCCGGGCGGACGCGGCGCTCGGGCTGCTGCCGGAGGGCGAGGAGAGCGCTGACCCGCGGGAGGACCAGCGGGAAACCGAGCCGGCGAGTGCCGAGCCCGCCGCGAGCCAGGCGCGTTAGGGAGCAGTCCGCCGGTGGGACGGCCCGCCAGAGGACCCCGCCGGCGGCCCCCCCGCCGGGGAGCGGCCCGCCCGATCGGCCGACCGCCCCCGACGGCGGACTCGATCAGCCGCCCACGTGGCGCAGAGCGAAGGCCAGTTCAAGCCGGATCTGCTTGATCCGCTCCTCCACCACCAGCGAACCGTGCCCCGCGTCGTACCGGTACACCTCGTGCGGCTTCTCCAGCTTCCGCAGTCGCTCGACGTAGTTCTCGATCTGGCGTATCGGGCAGCGCGGGTCGTTGGTGCCCGCGCTGATGTAGACCGGCGCGGAGACCTGATCCACATAGGTGAGCGGCGAGGACACCTGGTAGCGCTCCGGGACCTCCTCGGGGGAGCCGCCGAAGAAGGTGCGGTCCAGGGACTTCAGGGCCTCCATCTCATCGGCGTACGCCGTCGGGTAGTCGGCGACGGGGACGGCCGCGATGCCCACCGCCCAGTCGTCCGGCTGGGTGCCGAGGCCCAGCAGGGTGAGATAGCCGCCCCAGGAGCCGCCGGTGAGCACCAGCCGCTCCGGGTCGGCCAGGCCCGAGGAGACCGCCCAGCCGCGGACCGCCGCGATGTCCTCCAACTCGATCAGGCCCACCCGGTGCTTGAGGGCGTCCGTCCACTCCCGGCCGTAACCGGTCGAGCCCCGGTAGTTGACCCGGACCACCGCGAAGCCGTGGTCGAGCCAGGCGGCCGGTCCGGCGGCGAAGGCGTCGGAGTCGTGCCAGGTGGGGCCGCCATGGATCTCGAAGACGGTCGGGAACGGGCCCGCCCCGCTCCCGGCCGGGCGCTGCACCAGCGCGTGGATCTGTCCGGCCGGGCCGTCCACCCACACGTCCTCCAACGGCACCGAGTCGGGTGCCCGCAGACCCGGCGCCTCCAGCACGACCGCCCCGGTCGTGGACCGTACCGACGGCGGTTGGGCCGCGGACGACCACAGGTACTCGACGCTGCCGTCCGGCCGGGCCGTCGACCCGGCCACGGAGCCCGCCGGGGTGTCGAGCGGCGTCAGCCCGCCGGCCGCCAGGTCATACCGGAACATCTCGCTGCGGGCGTGGAAGTCGTGCACCACCAGCAGCGCGGCGCCGTCCGGATACCACTCGGCGTGCACGTCCCCCGGCAGGTCGATGGCGAGTGCGGTCTCCTCGCCGCTCGCCACGTCCCAGATCATCGGCAGCCAGCGGTCGGCGCGCTGGTGGCCGACGAGCAGCCGGGTGTCGCCCGGCACCGGGGCGAAGCCCAGACAGTCGAGTCCCAGCTCGCGGCTGCCGCCCTCGGTGTCGTCCAGCTCGGCGACCGCCGAGCCGTCGGCCACCCGGATCACCCGCAGCGCGCTGTGCATCGCGTCACCGTGCTCGGTGTGCTCGATGACGAGCAGCGTGCCGTCCTCGGAGAGATCCCCGACGCCCGCGGACTCCTCGTGGCGGTAGATCTCATAAGGAGCCGTGGCGTCGGGCCGCACCACGTGCACGGAGGTGCCCTCGTCGTCCGTCGAGCGGCCCACCACCGCGAGGCCGCCGACGCCGAGCGCCAGCCCGGCCGGATAGGAGGGGGTGAGGTCCGGCGCCGCCGGTATGTCCTCGCCGCCGCCGAACGGCTGCTTCATCCAGACGCCGAACTCGTCCCCGTCGGTGTCGGAGAACCACCAGACCCACTCGCCGTCGCGGCTGAGCGCGCCTTCCGTCGTCCCGTTCGGCCGGTCGGTCACCTGGCGGCGGCCGCCCGTCGTCCGGTCCCACGCATACAACTCGTACGTACCTGTCACATTCGACACGAACAGGCTGCGGTCAGGGGCGTCGGCCGCCCATTCCGGCAGACCGACGCGCGGTGCGCGGAACCGCTTCTCCCAATCGGGCATGGACCCGTTGGCGGGTCCGGTGATCTCGTTCATGCCACCATCATGCTCTGCCCCACGCACATTCGGTGAGAGGTCCTTCGCAGGCTGTGGATAACTTCTGGCCGTCGCGGGGTGGCGGAGGAGGGGGTTGACAGGAGCGGAGTGTGTGGTTTTGACTACAGAGAGTGTTCGACGGCATGCGAGAAGTCGGCCGGCCCCCACCGGTCTCGCTGCCGCGTCAGTCCGCCCGGGTCGCTCCGCCCGGGTCAGTCTGTCCACCTCAGTCCGCTCGGGTCGCTCCGCCCGACCCCAGGCCCGTCGTGTCGTCGCGCACCACGACTACCGGGCAGGACGCGTGGAGGGTGACCGTATGACTGACTGAGCCGAGCAGGGTGTCGCGGAAGGTGCCGTGGCCGCGGGCGCCGACCACCAGGAGTTCGGCGTCCTTGGAGCGGTCGAGCAGGGCGTGTGTCGGGTTGCCGATCACCACGAGTTCGGTGACGGGCACCGCTTGCTCGCCCGGCAGGGCGGCGGCGACCGCCTTGGCCAGCGCGCTACGGGCAGGTTCTTCCAGGTCGAGGTGTTCGGGCAGCTCGGGTAGGTCGGACCAGCCCAGCGCGCCCGGCAGCTCCCAGGCCAGCACGGCCTCGACCGTGGAGCCGCTCAGCGCGGCTTGGCGGGCGGCCCACCGGAGCGCTTGCAGGGACGGTTCCGAGCCGTCGACGCCGACCACGATCCGGCCCGGGCCGCCCGCCGACTCGCCGCTCGGCTCGGGGGCGGGTGCGCTCAGCCGTTCGGCCGCGGTCAGTCCGGTGGACCCGGTCGACCCGGTGGCTCCTGGGGGTCCGGTGGGTTCGGCCGGGCCGCCCAGCGGCTGCTCGACGGGCTCGCCCTCGGGGTCCGCGATCGGCTCGACCATGGCGGTCATCTCCTCGTTCGGTGCTTATCCGCGTTCAGCCCGTTCACCGCGTCCAGCGCGTTCACCACGCCGCCGGCTCAGCAGCGGTGAGCAGCGCTGATTCACGTTTCGTCCACGCGCGGCCGGGCGTGGGCCCGTACGCGGACCGGCTGCCCCCGGGGGTGTGGCGCAAACCGGCGGCAGGGCGCGGGGAGCTGCTCGGGGACGGCGGAGAGGGGGTGGGTGATCCGTACGGCGCCGGGGCCTGGCATCGCTCAGCCCCGACCCTTACCCTCGGCCGTCACGCCCCCCGGGCCGTCACCCCGGCCCTCATCCGCTGCCTCCTCGGCGGTGCCGTCCGACGGGCCCGAAGGTCGTGTCTCTTGGCCCCGCCGCGAGGCGAACTCCCCGGCGGCACGGGCGTACGCGGCGATCCACGCCTCCGCCTCGGCGAGCCGGCCGGGGGCCGCGCGCAGGAAGTGGTCGCGGCCGCGGACGTCCCGGCGTACCAGCCCGGCCCGTTCGAGTACGCCGATGTGCTTGGAGACGGCCGCGAGCGACATGGGCAGCGGGCGGGCGAGGTCGGTGACGCGAGCCTCCTCCATGTGCTGGAGACGGCGCAGGATCTCCCGGCGGGTGGGGTCGGCGAGGGCGGCGAACGTCAGGTCGAGGGCGGACGGGGCCGCGGATCGGTCAACCATGTCGTTCAACGTTACGCGTCGTGCCCAGGCGCAGCCGGCCGGTCGCGGGCGGGCGGCCGAAGCCGGTGTCGGCGGGACGCCCGGGGCGCCGCGCCGGGGTGCGTGCGGGTGGGAGCGGGGGTGTTGGTAGTGGCCACGGCCTCGGGCTAGTTCCCGGGGTGGGTGCGGGTGGGGAGCGAGGGGTGTCGGTCACGCCCTTGGGCTAGCTCCTGGGGTGCGTGGGCGTGGGGAGCGGGGGAAGGGGGGAGGGGCGCGCCGTAGGATCGCGGGGCCGGACCGCATTCAGGGGAGAGCACGTGAACATCGACCACACCGCCGGGACCGTCGCCGCTCAGGACCTCAACGGGGCCTTTGTCGGGCGGACGTTCTCCTACGAGACCACTCAGGGCTTTCCCGTGTTCGGCAGGGTCGCCTTCATCGAGATCAAGCCGACCGAGGTGCTGCTGACGCTCGACGGCGTGCTGCACGAGGGGTCCAGCGTGGTCATGACGCTCGCGCCCACCGACGAGCTGTCGTTCAGCGCCGTCGCGGGCTGACCGCCCACGCGGCGCCGATCGCAGCACCTATCGCAGCGCCGATCGCCCACCCACCGGCGGTGGGCGCCGGTCCCGCGGTCAACTCTTCGGCGCGGCGGCCACGATGACGACGCAACCGTCGAGCATCGGTCCCAACTCGGCGGCCACGGTGGTGAGCGGGCGGATGTCCTGTTCCGAGCGGGCGATCAGCAGGGCGCCCTCCAACGCGCTGATCATGAGCGTGGCGAGGGCGGGGGCCTGGGTGGCAGGCACGCCCATGGCGCAGAGGGCCTCGGCGACCGGGGCGTTCCAGGTGGCGAAGGCCGCGGCGGCGGCAGTCCGGGTGGAGGCGGTCGACTCGGCGCAGTCCACCGTGGCGGCGGCCACCGGGCAGCCCAAGGCGTAGCCGGCGGACTGGAGTTCGTCCGTCCACTGCCGCACCATCGCGGCGAAGAGCAGGCTCGGTCTCGGCTCGGGCATGGCGGCGAGGAAACGGGCGATCCGGTTGCCCGCGTAGCGGCCCGACCAGGCGACCGCCTCGTTGACCAACTGCTCCTTGCCGCCTGGGAAATAGTGCTGGAGGGAGCCGCGCGGCGCCTCGGCGTGCGCGGCGACGTCCCGCATACCGGTCGCGCTCACGCCGTCGCGGCGGATGAGCTGGGCGGCGCTGAACACCATGCGTTCGCGCGGGCTGTACGTGCGGCGCCCCGCCGGGTCCGCCATCGCCGACCGCCACCTCTCCTGAATCCGTGCCGTGCCGTACGGGCGGTACGCGCCGCGCCGTCCGGCCTGTACGTGCCGCACGTCCGCACGTGCCTGCTGCTGGGCCGACCAATTACGCAGTCGCGGTCAGGCCAGCTTATAGACGCCGGTCAGCCCCTCGCGGGTACGCACACCGCCGTCCCGCTCCAAGTGGCGGGTGAGCGCGGCCAGTAGAGCGGTCCGGTCGGGCAGGACCGAGGCGGCCACCCGCTCGACGCCGCGGGCCCGGGCCCGGCTCAGCAGCAGTTCGATCATCGCGGTGCCGACGCCCTGCCGCTGCCAGGCGTCGCCGACGAGCACGCCGAGTTCGCCGACGCCTGGGCCCGCGCCCGCGCCCAGACCCGACCCCGCGCCCGAGCCCAGACCCGCGCCCGGACCCGACCCCGCACCCGATTCCAAGGCTGTGGCGAGGCTGGCCAGCCCCAGCAACTCGGCGCGCCCGGTCGCGTACGCCACCACCGCGTCGTGTTCCTCGGGGCGCCCGGCGAGCGCGCTGTCGAGGTATTCGCGGGGCCAGCCGCGCAGCCGTCCGAAGAAGCGGAGGCGGACGGTTTCGGCGGAGCAGGCGGCGAACAGGGCGGTGAGGCCCGGGCGGTCGGCGGCGTGGACCGGGCCGACCCGCCACCCTGGGGGAAGGGCGGTGAGCACCGCGGTACCCGCTATGACAGTCGTCATAGGAGCCAGTATTATGACGCTCGTCATAGAGGGCAACCCCCTCCGCTCAGCAGAAGACGGCGGTACGTGATGACGGCGACGGAGACGGTGCCCGTGGGCTTCCTCGGCCTGGGCGTCATGGGCCGCCCGATGGCCCTCAACCTGGCCCGGGCCGGTACCCCCCTCACCGTCTGGAACCGCACCTCCGCCCGCTGCGCCCCCCTGCGCGCGGCCGGCGCGACGGTCGCCGCGTCCCCTGGCGAGGTCTTCGAGCGGTCCGGCACCGTCCTCCTGATGCTCGCCGACGAGGCCGCCATCGACGCCACCCTCGGCCGCCGCACCCCGGACTTCGCCCGTTACGTCGCCGGCCACACCGTCGTACACATGGGTACGACCTCCCCCGGCTACTCCCAGGCGCTCGAAGCCGATGTCCAGGCGGCGGGCGGGAGTTACGTGGAGGCACCGGTCTCCGGCTCCCGGGTCCCGGCCGAGAAGGGCCGGTTGGTGGCGATGCTGGCCGGCGCGGACCCGGCCGTCGAGACCGTACGCCCGCTGCTCGCGCCGATGTGCCACGAGACCTTCCGCTGCGGGCCGGCCCCGAGCGCCCTGCTGATGAAGCTCTCGGTGAACCTCTTCCTGATCACCCTGGTCACCGGGCTCACCGAGGCGTTCCACTTCGCCGACCGACACGGCCTGGACAAGCGCCAGTTCCTCGATGTCCTCGACGCGGGTCCGATGGCGAGCGGGGTCTCCCGGATGAAGTCGCCGAAACTGATGGACCGTGACTTCGCCGTTCAGGCCGCGGCGTTGGACGTGCTGAAGAACAACGAGCTGATCGCCGAGGCGGCCAGGGAGTCGGGCATCGCCTCGCCGCTGCTCGACGTCTGCCATGCCCTCTTCGCCGAGACGGTCACCCTGGGCCACGCGGAAGGCGACATGGTCTCCGTTCTGCATGCCATCGAGGCTCGTACCGCGACGGCCCGCGCCCTTAGGCTTCGTCGGGCACACATTCCAGGCGGGTCGACGTGAAGGGCGGGGCCGGACGATGGGCGTACCGATTCGGAGGGCCGGGGCGGACGACCGGGACGCGGTGGTCGGACTGCTGCACCGGGCTTTCTCGGCAGACGCGGTGAGCCGCTGGGTCTTTCCGGACCCGGACCGGATGGAGCGCGACCACGGGATCCTGATGGGCGCCTTCTTCGACATGGCCCTCGAAGCCGGTTACGTCGATCTGGCCGAGGACGGTTCGGCCGTCGCGCTCTGGCAGTCCCTGCCGGCCGGCGGCCACGGGCCCGAGGACGAGGACGGCCCGGCCGCCTTCCGGGAGTCGATCGACCCGGCCAACGGGCGGATCGAGCAGATCGCCCGCCTCACCGGCGCCGCGCACCCCACAGAACGCGCGCACGAGTACCTTTCAATGATCGCCGTGGACCCGGCGCTGCACGGCAAGGGCCTCGGCTCCGAGCTGCTCGGCAACGCGCTGGCCCGCTGCGACCGGGAGGGCCTGCACGCGTATCTGGAGGCGACCAGCAGCCGCAGCCGGGCCCTCTACGAGCGCTTCGGCTTCACCTTCATGGGCCAGGCCATCCAACTCCCGGACGGTCCGGTGATGTTGCCGATGTGGCGCGAACCCGCGCAGTAGCGTGGGGACATGGCGGAACTCCTGCACATCACCGAGCGCGACCTATGGGAAGCGGCCCGGCCGACCGGGCAGTACACCTGGTCCACCCGTGGCCGCACGCTGGCGGAGGAGGGTTTCATCCACTGCTCGCTGCGCCACCAACTCGGCTCCGTGGCCGCCTTCCTGTACGGGTCGCCGCCGGTCAGGGACGACCTGATCGTCCTGGTGATCGACGACGCGCTGCTCACCAGCCCGGTGCGCTACGAGTCCGCCGTCACCGACGGGCCCGAGTTCCCGCACATCTACGGTCCCCTCCCGGTGGGCGCGGTCCGCTCGGTGGAACCCTGGCCGCCCAACGGCTCCTCCTAGCGGCCGGGTTCAGCGCGCCGGGCAGCCGCCCCACCCGTACCGCCGTCGCCGTACCCGCCCGCGAGGAGCCGCCGTACGTCCGCCGCCGTCCAGTGCCCGGCGGCGCCGGGAAGTGCGGCGAGGTAGCGGGCGATCGCCGCCGGCCGCCAGGCGCCCGCCTCCAGGAGGCCGAGCGCCAGGTGGCGCAGATAACCGGCGGACGGCGGGCACCACTCGATCTCGCGCAGGCGCCAGGGGGCGGTGAAGGTGAGCAGGGGGAAGCCGTCCACCGTGCCGGGGTGGACCAGCGTTTCGTAACGGCCGGGGCCGAGCCGGGTCCGGCCGCCGGTGAGCACCGGGGTGAGGTCGAGATCCGTGCCGGGCGTCCGGTACATCTCCTGGGCGGCGATGTCGGCGAACTGCCCCGCCGTGACGAGATGCGCCCGCGCCCACACCCAGCCCGGCTCGGCCGGATCGTAGAAGGCCCGGCCGCCGCCCCAGACCGGCGACTCGGTGGCGAAGTAGACGGTGCCGGGCAGTTCGACGGCCACCGAGCGCTCGGGCGGCCTGGGGTCGCGGCACCCCGGGTAGGTACGCGAACCGCCGGGCGCCCGGCCGCCGGTGAGGTAGGAGCGCAGCCTCGCGAGGTGGGTGTTGGAGCCGTAGGAGGCGTACCAGACCCGTTCGGCCGGCGGGCTGCCCCCGGGGGCCGCCCGATCCCCGCCGCCTCCTGGACCGGCCTCGACCCGGTGGACGCCGCTCACGTCTTCCTCCGCGACAACACGCTGCTCACGTTCTCCTCCGCGCGAAAAGAGCGGCGCGCGCCCGCGACCACCGGCTAGGTTCGGCCCTCGCACCCGAGCACCCCCGGCACCCCGGCACCCCCCAGCACCCCCAGCACCCGAGGAGCACGACACATGACCACCGACCACCGCATCGGTCCGCCGCACTTCGCTCCTGAGCGGGAGATGCTGCGCGCCTTTCTGGACTACCATCGCGCGACGCTCGCCATGAAGTGCGAAGGACTCACCGACGACGAGTTGCGAGACCGGTCGATGCCGCCCTCCACGCTCTCGCTGCTCGGCCTGGTCCGGCACCTGGCAGAGGTAGAACGCACCTGGTTCCGCCGGGTCTTCGAGGACAACGCGGCGCCGTTGGTCTGGTCGGACACCGGCGACTTCCAGGCGGCGTACGACGACTCCGCCTCGTCACGGGCCGAGGCGTTCTCCGGCTGGCAGGCGGAGGTCGAGCACTCCCGCCGTATCGAACGTGCGGCCGATTCGCTCGACGTGGCCGGTTATCAGCCGAGATGGAAGGAAGAGGTCTCGCTGCGCATGGTGATGATCCACGTCCTGGCCGAGTACGCCCGCCACAACGGCCACGCCGACTTCCTGCGCGAGGGGGTCGACGGGACGGTCGGAGCGTAGGTAAGGCAGGGTACGGGGGGCGACCGCCGCCCGTACCTGGAGGAGCGCCGATGTCCGGGGGCTCGCCTTCTACCTGATGGTCTTCGTGGGCGGCCAGGGCATCGGCACGCTGCTGTGGGGTCTGCTCGCCGCCGCGACCGGGACCCGTACGGCCCTGCTCGTCGCCACCGGACTGCTTCTGCTCGGCGCCGCGTCGCTGGCCCGCCGGCCGATATGGCGCTGGGGGAGCCGGTGGTACGGCATGGTGCCGCCGCCGCCGAGCTGAGCGGCGGTCGTACGAGCTGGGCGGCGGTCGGGCGCCGCAGGAGCGCGCTTGGCGTGCCGCGGGCCCCTCGGCGCGGCCGTGTGCGGCTCCCGTACGGCCCCCGCAGGGTCCCGTAGGACCTCCGTACGGTCCCCCCTACCGCCCCCGGACGGCCCGCCACCGGTGGCGCGGGCGGTCCGGCGTACCGAGGATGGCCGGGGAGACCCCGGCAGGGGGTCCCGCCCGGACCGGTCCGCCGACCCTGGAGAGCGACGTGGAACTCTTCCCGACCATCCCCCTGGAGTCCTGGCGGGACACGAAGGAGACCCTGCACCGCTTCCTCCAGGTGGTCGGCAAGATCCGGCTCGCCGCGAGCCCCCGCCGCAACCACTGGTGGAACGTGCCGTTCCATCTGACCGGCGAGGGCGTCACCACCCGGCCGATGGGCCCGATCGCGGGCGGCGACGCCTTCTGTGTCGACTTCGACTTCGTCACGCACCGCCTGGTCGTGCGCACGCTGGCCGGCCGGGCGGTGTCCTTCCCGCTGGCGGGGCGCTCGGTCGCCGACTTCACCCGGGATCTCGCGGCGGCCCTGGTCGCCCTCGATGTCGACGTGGCGCCGGAGCACCCGTACCCGTACGACCTGCCCGACGCCGGCCGGCCCTTCGCCGAGGACCACGAGCACCGCGCCTACGACCCGGCGGCCGTCACCCGCTACTGGCGGGTGCTGAGCCAGGTGAACCTGCTGCTCGAAGAGCACGCCGCGGGATTCTCCGGGAAGATCAGCCCGGTGGCCCACTTCTGGCACACCTTCGACATCGCGGTCACCCGCTTCTCGGAGCGGCCGGTGCGGCCGGCCGCCGGCGCCGATCCGGTCACCCGGGAGGCGTACTCCCAGGAGGTGATCAGCGCGGGTTTCTGGTTCGGCGACGACAAGGTCCCGGCGCCCGCCTTCTACTCCTACACCGCGCCGGAACCGGCCGACCTGGCGGAACGCCGGCTGCGACCGGACGCCGCGCGCTGGGCGGACAACCGGGGCGGGCACATCGCCCTGCTGATGTACGACGAGGCGCGGGCCACCGGTGATCCGTGGCGGGCGGCGCTGGACTTCTACGACAGCGCCTACCACCAGGGGGCCGATGTCGCGCACTGGGACGGCGGGCTGGAGTGCCCGGGTGGCGTGACCGATCCCGTGCTGCGGGGCGCGTCGGCGTCGGCGTCCTGAGGGCTTCGTGTGGAGGCGGTCGGGCGGGCCCGCGCCGCGGCTGCCGCCGGGGGGTGGGACGGGGGTGAGGCTGGGGCCGGGACTGGGACTGCGCGAAATCGCCTCGCTGACCTGCGAGTCGGCCGCATAATGCACGGGTGACGACGACTTCGGTGGCGTTCGGCGAGATACCCGCGCGGCCGTGGTCGTCCGCTGACGCCGAGCGCTGGGGTGGCGCGGGCCGGCCGGAGTGGGCGTCGCCGTGGTGGCCGGTAGTGCTGTCGGTCGTCGCCGTGGCGGCGGCGGTCGGGCATCAACCCGACCGGGTCTGCACCACCGGGGCTCCCTGCGGGGCGGGTTGGCCGCACCTCGCGGTGTGGGCGTTCTTCGTGCCGCATCTGCTGTGGCTGGTGGCGCTGCCGGAAGTCGCCGTGGGTTCTTCGGTGTTGCTGCTGGCCTGGCTGGCGGTTCCGGGCCAGTGGGCGGGCGGCACGATCGAGAGGGTCGCGGCTGGCTGCGTGGTCGCCGGTCTTGTCTGGGGGTTGGCGTCCGCAGTGGCGGAGCTGCGGGCACGGCGTCGGCAACGAGCGTACGTGCGGGCGGCTTCGGGCGGGGTCACCGCTATCAGCCCGCCGCCGGAAAGCGCTTCGCCCTCCCCCCGGCGGGGCCTCGCCCGCGCCGTCCTGGGTCTGCTGCTGTGCGGGGCCGCCGGGATCCTGGTCGCCACGCTGGTGAGCGAGGACCGCGCGGACGACCGGCGGGCGGCCATCTCCGTCGCCGCCGCGGCCGCCGGCGCCAACGGTGCTGTTTACGCCCGGGAGTTGCCCGTGGTCGCCAACGAGCACGGGGCACTGACCGTCCGACTGCCGGACGGCACACGGCACCGCTTCCCCGTACGCGGCGACTACCGGCACGTGAGGACCGTCCGGGTGCTGGCGGACGGCGGCTGGTCGCGGCTCGCCGCCGAGCCCTACGGCCACGGTCGCTCTCAGACCCGGGCGCTGGCTCTGGGTCTGGCGGGCCTCGGCGCGGCCTTCCTGACCTGGGGTTTGTCGGTACGGCTCCGGGTGGTACGGCTGCGCGGCAGGCCCGTTCCCGTACTGAAGGTGCTGGCCCGGTCGAACGACGACGACACGGAGGTGTTCGCCCACGACGACGCGGCGGGTCTGCGGCCGGTGCTGCACTTCAGACCGCACACGGCGGTCGACGCCGAGGACGACGACGCGGCCGAGGAGCCCGACCCGGCGCTCGACGTCCCGCCGCGGCCGGCACTGCTCTACGGCGCTGTCACGGTGGGCGGCGAACTGGTGCTGGCGCGGGCGTCGGAGGCGGGCGGCCCCTGGCTGGTCGAGGTGACGGCGGGCGCGACAGCGCGAGGGTCCGTCCTCGGGGTGTCCGAGGCCGAGGAGGAGGCCGAGCGGCGGCACCGCCGACAGGCTGAACGCCGCATCCAGGAGGCACTCGACACCATGCGGCCCGCCGAGGGCCCGGTGCGCTGGCAGGCGAGCCCGGTGGGAAGGATCGCGGCGGTGGTGGGCGCCGTGGCGGTTCTCTCGGCGCTGGGGTCGCGGGTCGCGGACAACTGGCTGGGCTCGATCGGCCTCATCGGCCTGGGTGCCCTGATCCTCAACCGCCTGGTCCGTATGGCCACCTGGCGCGTCACCGCGGACCCGGCCGGCCTCCGCGTCCGCGGCCAACTCCGTACCCGCTTCGTCCGCTGGGCGGATGCCACCGCCGCCGACTACACCCCAGAAGCCGAACTGGTCATCACCTGCCGCAAGCCCGCCCGCGAAGTGGACCTCGGCCGCCTCGGCTTCCCCCGCCTGGAACGCGCACTCCACCTCACCCCCCAGGCCCGCACCGCCGCGGCCGAGATCACCGCGATGATCCGCAACCCGACCCTCCGCCCGACCGGTTGAGGCATCCCAGCCCTGGGCGGTCGCGCCGACGCGGAGTTGGCGGACGCCTCAGGGGGTGCGGGAGAGGCGGTGGAGGGTGCGGGCGTATTGGTGGGCGAAGAAGAGTTGGATGGGGTGGGCGGCGGGGGCGAAGGCGCGGAGGTACCAGGCGGCGGGGTGGCTGAAGGCGAGGACGGTGAAGTCGACGGAGCCATCGGGGGTGCGGCGGAGGACGAAGGACTCCTCGCCGCATTCGGGGTGGCCGGGGAGGCTGCCGTAGGCGAAGCCGGTGCGGTGGGGCTCGTGGATGGTCCAGACGACCTCGCAGGGGATCCTGATCGGACCGGTGCGCAGCAGTACGCGGACGCCGGAGGCCGCGTCCCCGTCGGCGGACACGACGCGCAGCAGCGGGGTGGCGCGGTGCATCCGCCAGCCGAAGAGGGCCTCGGCGGCCCGGTCGTAGGAGCCTGCGGCCAGCCGGGTGCGTACCCGCAGCGCGCGGAACCCGGGCGGCGGCGCCGCGACCGGCCCGCCGTCCGGGCCCGCCTCAGCCGCTGCCGCCGCGGTCATGCCCACGGTCGCGTACGTGAGGTCGCTCATGGCCGCACCGTACCGGAGCGCCCACGGAGGCGGCGGGAACGCCCCGCCGGCCGCGAAACCCCCGCCGCCTCTTCCGCCCCGGCGCCGCTGACCAGGAACTGACGACTTCCAGCAGGGCCAGCCAGCGGGCCGGGTCTCCGGTCACGGCGCGGCCGGTCCGGCGGGCGCGGCGGGCGCGGAGGGCGCGGACCGGATGGAGGAGGAGACGGCCGCGCACGAGCGGCTGTTCGGGGATCGCGATCATGGCCCAGACGCGCTTGCCGTGCCGGGTGAGATCCGCGCCGCTGATCGCCGCCAACTGGTCGATCAGCCACATGCCCCGGCCGCCCTCCGCGTCGGCGGCGGACCGGGTGCGGGGGAGGACGGGCACGGCGGGCAGGGTGGCCAGGCCGTCGTGCACCTCGATCAGGATGCGGCGCGCCCCGGGGCTCGCCCGCACTTTGACGGTGAACTCCCGGCAGCCGCTGTGCCGCGTCGCGTTGGTGACCATCTCGGAGACCACCGTCGTCAGCGCCAGGGTGCTCTCCTCGTCCAGGCACAGGCCCCAGCCGGTGGCCAGGCCGTGGACCCGGTGGCGGGCGGCCGGGACCGATGAGGGGTCGCTGACCATGGAGAAGCTGGTGCGGTAGGCGCGCATGGCGGTGGGGTCCTTCGACCGTTGGGGCCGTGAACTGACACAGCCGCGGCCGGAAAGTCCTCCGATCGCGTGCAGTTGCCGCTGTTCCTGCCTTCAGTCAACTGCCGACTGTGCATCATTGCGGGTGCCGACAGGGGGTGCGTTTTCCGTCAGGGGGCCGCATCCGGGGGCCAGGATCGGCTGCCGGACTTTGAGACGCCGGGGAGGCGGGCATGATGGCACCTGATGGCATCGGGGCCGTGCTGCGGGCCATGCGCGAGTCGGCCGGGCGTACCCGGGAGGACCAGGCGCTGCTCCTGCAAGAGGCCCAGGGCGGGCGGTGGTTCGACCCGGAGAACCTGAAACGCTGGGAGACCGAGCGCCGGTTGCCGATTCCCGCCTGGCACACCGTGCTGGCCCAGGCGTACGGCCTGCCGGTGGAGGAGATCGCCCGGGCCGTGAAGGCGAGCAAGCAGCGGCGGCGGCTTCAGCGGCTCGCGGGCGCGAGTCGGGGAAGGGAGGGCGCGGAGGTGAACCGACGACGGTTCCTGGGCACGGCCGCGGCCGCGATGACGGGGTCGATGGCACTGGCCGGCATGGCCGAGGCACGGCAGGGCATCGACGCGGCGCTGTCCGGCTCTGACGCCGGCGATCTCGCCTATCTGGACGGGGCGTTCGAGCGGCATCGCTGCGGCTATCGCGGCCTGCCGCCCACCACGGTCCTGGCCCAGATGCGCGGTGACCTCGAACTGCTGCGCGAAGTGCTCACCCGTCCGCACGCCGCCGCCGTCCGGGCCGACCTGGCCCGTACGGCGGCCGGGATCACCGGACTTGTGGCGATCATCCAGCACGACCGCGGCGACCAGCGCGACGCACACCGCTGGTTCGCCACCGCCGAGCAGGCGGCCCGGGAGTCGGGCGACCGGCGGATGCTCGCCTGGGCGCTGGCCCGGCACGCGATGGTGCCGCTGAACTACGGGGCTCCGGGCGCCGCGGCGGATTTCGCGGTGCGGGCCCGGGCGGAAGCCGGGCGGCGGCCGTCCGCCGCGGCCGCGCTGGCCGCCGCGGTCAGCGCCAGGGCGCTCGCCGCGGCCGGCGACCAGCGGGGCGCCCGCGGCGCGATCGCGGACGCCCGGCTGATCGCCGAGCACCTCGACGGCGCCCAGGCCGCCGACACCTGGTTCGGTTACCCGCGTCAGAAGCACCATGTCCACCTCTCCCAGGCGTTCACCCTGCTCGGCCGTACCCGGGAGGCGTACGCCGAGCAGGAGGCGGCCCTGGCCCTCACCCGCTCACCGTCGGTGATCACCCGCGCCCTGCTGGAGATGGACGCGGCGACCTGCCTGCACGCCGACGGCGAACCGGCGGCGGCCGCGGACCGGGCCGTCGACATCTGGGAGCGGCTGCCGGAGCCGTACCGGGACGGGCTGGTCCGGAGCCGCGCCGTCACCCTGCACCAGGTGCTTCCCGGCGCGGCGCGCTCCCGGCTGGGCGAGGCGCTGGCGGGATGAGCGCCGGCTCCGGCGGGACGGCGTCGGCGTCTCCCGTGTTCTGACGATGGGCTCATCGGGTGAATAAAGCTATGAACTGATAAGCGATCTTCGGTGGTGGTGACACTCAGGGGGACCTGGGCTGGAGCCCGTGGCCCATCAGAGAAGAAGGATGTGACCTCCATGCTGCTGACCGACCTGATCGCCTCGCTGTCGGAACTCCTCACCACGCTGATCGGCAACCTGTTCTGACACTGGTGAGCCCTGTGCTCCGCGGCCGCCTCGGTTCGTAGCGCGAAGCCGTCCGCCGGTTCCACCCGGTGCGGCGGCCGGGCCGCGGCACCGAGGCGGCCGCGCGTCCCGGCGTGGCCCGCGCCGGCGCGTCCCCGCCTCCCGGCGTCCCGGCGCCGATCGTCAGGCCGCGTGCCGGTGGGTCGGGTACGTCAGATAGCCCGCGTCGCCCCCCTGGTAGTACGTGGCCTCGTCGACCGGGGCGATCGGGAGGCCGCCGCGCAGCCGTTCGACCAGATCGGGGTTGGCGAGGAAGCCGCGGCCGAAGCTGATCAGGTCGGCGCCCAGGCCGAGCCAGCGCTCCGCGTCCGCCCGGCCGGTCTGCCGCGGCCCCATCGGGAGCACCGGGTTCATGATGAGCGTGCCCGGCCACTCCTTGCGCAGAGCGGTCAGCACCTCGTCCGCCGCGGTGGCTTCGAGGTGCACATAGGCCAGGCCGAGGCCGGCGAGTTCGCTGAGCAGCGCGGTGTAGAGCTCGGGGACGTCGGTCTCCTCGACGCCCCAGAAGGTGCCGCCCGGCGAGAGCCGGATACCGGTCCTCGCCCCGCCGACGGCCTCGGCGGTGGCGGCGGCCGCTTCGACGGCGAACCTGATCCGGTTGGTGATCGGGCCGCCGTAGCGGTCGGTGCGCAGATTGGCGTTGGAGGAGAGGAACTGCGAGATCAAGTAGCCGTTGGCGCCGTGCAGTTCCACCCCGTCGAAGCCGGCGTCGACGGCGCGCCGGGCGGCCCGCGCGTACGACTCGGCGTGCTCGGGCACTTCCGCCGTGTCCAGGGCCCGCGGCGTCGGTGCGGGCCGCGGCCCGGTCGGGGTGAACACGTCGCCGACGGCGGCGACTTCGGAGGGGCCGACCGGCCGTTGGCCGATGGTGTCGGGGTGCGAGACCCGGCCGCCGTGCATGAGCTGGGCGAAGATCCGGCCGCCGTTGGCGTGCACCGCCGCCGTGGTGGTGCGCCAGGCGATGACCTGCTCGTCGGTGTGCAGCCCCGGCGTGCCCGGGTTGGACTGGCCGATCGCGCTCGGCTGCACCCCCTCGCTCACGATCAGTCCGGCCGTGGCGCGCTGGGCGTAGTAGGTCGCCATCGACGGCGTGGCCAGACCGCCGGCGGCCGCCCTGACCCGGCTCATCGGGGCCATCACCAGGCGGTTGGGGAGTGTCAGCGGGCCGAGCCGGTAGCTGCTGAAAAGGGTCGTCACGTCAGGATTCCTCCGCGGTCCGCGGTGCCCGGACCTCGGGCACGGCAGTACGCTAAAACCTGACACGGATGTCAGGGGCAAGTCCTTTGCCGCGGGAGATGCGGGCGACAAGGGCGGCCACGGCGATCCGGGCGACGTGGGCGACGTGGGCCGTGGTGACGGCACGGAAAGCAACCGGGAGGACAGCGTGCGGATCGGGGAACTCGCGCAACGGGCCGGAGTCAGCGTCCGGTCGGTGCGCTACTACGAGCAGCAGGGGCTGCTCACCAGCACCCGTAGCCCCAGCGGGCAGCGGCACTACACGGAGAGCGAGGTGGAACGGGTCGGGTTCATCCAGCGGTTGTACGCCGCCGGGCTGTCCAGCCGCACCATCGCCGATGTGCTGCCCTGCGTGGAGGCGCCCAGCGAGGCCAACTCCGACTACGCGCTGGAGCGGATGGCACGGGAACGCGACCGGCTCACGGCGCACATCGCCGATCTCGTACGGACCCGGGACGCGCTGGACGGACTGATCGTCACCGCCTCGGCGTTCCGGGAGGAGATGCTGGCGGCCGCGGGCCAGCCGGCGGGCTGACCGGTCGACCGGCGGCGTCGCGAAACGCCGCCGGGCGCGGGGTGTTCAGGCCCGGTTCAGGCCCGGCTCATGCAGTTCAGGCACGGTTCAGGCGCGGCTCAGGACCGGTTCAGAACGGGTTCAGGACCGGTTCAGAACGGGTTCAGGACCGGTTCAGCTCCGGGCGCCGGTCGGGTCGGTGAGGAGCGCGGCGGTACGGGTCAGGCCTGCGGCGACGGAGTCCGCGTCGACGCCCGGGACGACGCAGCCCAGCAGGATCACTCGCCGGGTGGCGTCGGTGACCATCTGGTGCACCCCGTCGCGGTGGCCGAAGAGCGACAGCACCCGGAGGTCGTCGGCGAGGACGAGCCTGCCGGGTTCGAGTCGGGTGACCTCGTCGGCGCCGAGCGCGAGGAACTCCTCGCCACCCTGACTGGTCGTCAGGCGTACCTCGCCGGTGACCTGTTCGGCGTCGAAGACACCGAGCGCGGCCAGGTCGGTGACGGCGACGGCGTTGACCGCGTCCACCACCGGGTTGACGTGCGGCCAGCCGCCGGCCGGCTTGTTGCGCAACCCGCGGTCGATCAGCGCCTGGATCGACGGGGGGAAGCGATCCGGGTCCACCCCGATCCGCTTGGAGAAGGCGCGATAGGCCGCCACCCGGGGGTGGTTGCGGATCTCGGCCCGGCTCCGGCCGTGCCAGATCGCGTGCTGGGCCAGCCAGAGCCGGTCGGTGGCCTCCGCCAGCGCCCCCTTGGTCCCCGCACCGGTCGCCTCGCCGTTGGCGCCCGCGGCCACGGCGGCGGGCAGGGTCAGCACCTTGACCCCGGACAAGGCCGCCGGGTCCGCCTCGCTCGACGGCACGGTTGACGGCACGGTTGAGGGCACGGTCGCGAGCGAGGTCGCCGGCCCGGCCGGCCGGCCGGTCAACGGCGGCGCCGGCGGGGGATTTTGGGGCGTCGGGCGGTGCGTCACGATGCGGGCTCCCTGAAGACGACCGGGTCGCCGACCCGCAGGTCCGCGGTCTCGGCCGTCACCAGTCGTTCGGTCTCGATGAGGATGTTGTAGTGGTTGGGGAAGTGGCACTCGTCGAAGCCGGCCACCACCCCCACCAGCTTCCCACCGAGCCGCACCTCGTCGCCGCGTTCCACCACCGTGGCGGCGCCGAACTCGGCGAAGCCGAGGAAGCCCACCGCGTCCACCCGCTGCCCGGGCACGGAAGGACGCTCCGTGGTGCTGACCAACTCGTGCACCTCGCCCGCCCGTACACAGCGCGAGAACCACGGGGACAGCGTCATGCCCCGGTCGCCGCGGCGGTGGAAGAGCAGCTTGACCAGGGCCGCCTCGGCCGGGGTCTTCGACGGCATGCGCAGCCGCGCTTCCTTGGCGCGGGCGACGCGGTACGCCCGGTCCACCAGGTCGACGACCACCGGACCGTCGTCACGGCGGCTCGGACCGGCCGCGACGGCCGCGCGGAAGTCGGCCATGATGCCGCGGTATTCGTGGTCGAGCGAGGACTTGAAGCCGTCGTACCCGGCGAGCATGTCGGCGGTGACCGTCGTGCCGTCCTTGAGGTGCAGGGTGATGTCCTTGACCTCTCCGGTGGGCAGTGCCCAGTCCAGCTCCACGGTGACCGGGATGCCGTCGTCGGTGGTGAGCCACAGCTCCGCGCAGAACTCGACGCCGCCGCGGACGTCGCCGATGACCGCGTCCTTCAGGGTGAGTTCGCCGAGGACGTGGCGCAACGCGTCCAGCGCGTTGGGGCCGTTGTCGATGACGCACCCGCCGCCGCAGCGCTCGGCGTCGAGGTACCAGCGGTCGTTGCCGGTGTGCTCCTCGATCCGCTCCTGGTAGCGGCCGACCACCCGCTCGATCGTGGAGCGGTCGGGCAGCTCGGCCGCCAGCCGGTCCACGTTGCTGTTGTAGCGGCGGTGGAAGGCGGTGAAGAGGGTGCGGCCGGTACGCTCCGCGACGGCGGCGAGCGCTCGCGCGTCGGCGCTGTGCACGGTCAGCGGCTTCTCACAGCAGACGTGCGCGCCGGAGTCGAGGGCGTCGGTGACGACCGAGGCGTGCAGGTCGTTGGGGAGTGTGACCACGACCGCGTCGACCAGCCCGGAGGCGAGCAGGTCGCGGTGGTCGGTGAAGCGGGCGACGCCCGAGGGCAGTCCGGCGAGCTTGACCGGGTCGAGGTCGCAGCCCGCGGTGAGGCGCAGGTGCCGGTCCTCCTCGATGGCGCGCAGGAAGAAGGGGGCGATGACGCCCAGGCCGATGACGCCGATACGCAGCGGTCCTTCGGTGCCTGTCGCCGCCGCGGCTTCGGGGCCGATGGCCGGCGGCGTCATGCCGGCACCGCCACGGCGGCGAACTCCGCCGGCGCCTCGATCGCCAACCGGTCAGCCAGCGGTACGAGTTGGGCCACGACATGGTCGGGCAGCGCGACACCGTCGCGCAACGACTCCGCGGCCCGCAGCGCCTCGGGGGCCCCGGGGTAGGTGACGGTGCCGCCGGGCACCGCGGGCCGGTCGGCGGCCAGGGTGTCGAGCAGTTCGCGGGCGCCCGCGCCGAACCGCGCGCCGGCGCCGAGCGCGACCGGGTCGATCACCAGCACGGTGTGGCCGATGTCGGTGTCGGGGCGTTCCTCGCCGTCCACCAGCAGATCCGGCGTCGGACCCCAGGAGGCGCCGGCCAGCGGGCCGCAGAGCAGGTCCACCAGGATGGCCAGACCGTAGCCCTTGGCGCCGCCGGTGGCCGCCGGGCCGCCCAGCCAGGTGACGTCCGCGTCCCCCGCGAAGAACGCGTCCGGGCTGGTCACCGAGGTGCCGTCCGGGGCGGTCAGCCAGCCCCGCGGGACCGCGCGGCCCTCGCGCTGGGCGGCCCTGATCTTGCCGGTGGCGACCGTCGTGGCGCTCATGTCGAGGACGAAGGGCGCGCCGCCGGGGGCCGGGGCGGCCGCCGCCAGCGGGTTGGTGCCCAGCATTCTGGTGGTGCCGCCCAGCGGCGGCGCGACTCCCTGGGCGCCGCAGTTGGTCATCGCGATCCCGATCATGCCGGCCTCGGTGGCGCGGTGGGCGTAGTACCCGGCGCTGCCGAAGTGGCTGCTGTTGCGGACCGCGACCACCGCGACACCCGTCTCGCGGGCCTTGGCGATCGCCAGGTCGGTGGCGGCCACGGTGCTGACCAGGCCGAGTCCGCGGTCGCCGTCGAGCACCGCGCCCGACACCGTCTCGCTCACCGTACGGAGGCGGGCGGCCGCGTTGATCCGGCCGTCGAGCAGCCGGGGCGCGTAGATGCCGGCCATCGCGTTGGTACCGTGCGTGGTGAAGCCGTGCACGTCCGCGTAGAGCACGACCTCGGCGGCCGTGGCGGCGTCGGCGTCGGCGAGCCCGGAGCGGCGCAGGACCTGCTGGGCGAAGGCGCGGAGCGTCGGTACGGGGATCTTGACGGTCATCTGTTCGTCTCCTCGGTGAGGGCCGCGCCGAAGCGCAGCACGAGTTCCTTGATGCGTCGCGCGTAGTCGGCCAGGTCGGCGAGGGCGACGAACTCGCCTGGGGTGTGGGCGCCGTTGGTGTCGAGCCGGCCGGGGCCGCACACGGCGACGTAACGGCCGGGGCCCGGCGCCCAGATGGCGTCGCAGGTGAAGGCGGAGCCGTCGGCGAGACCGTCGTGGCGGGCGAAGCCGACGTCGGCGAGCAGCGATTCCATGGCCGGGTCGCGGTTGTCGAGCACCGGCAGGCCGCGCTTGAGCCAGTCGAGGCTCACCACGGTGTCCCAGTCGGCGACGGCGACCGCCGTCAGCGGGTTGTCGGCGTGGGCGGCGGCGAACTCGGCGCGGGCCAGGGGCAGCAGGGCTTCGAGGGCCTGCGCCAGCTCGGCGGCCTGGCCGGCGTTCTGGTAGGCGATGTTCAGCAGCAGTTCGCCGGTGCCGTAGACCCGGTTGTGCGCGTCGCCGGTGTGCAGGCCGGCGACGCAGAGTTTGGCGCCGAGTTCGGCGGCGCGCGGGCCGAGCCTGCGGGCCAGGAAGTCGGCGAGGAAGCCGAGGATGACGGTGGCGTTGTGTCCGTAGGCCGGGTGGTCGTCCGTGCTGTCCTTGCCGTTGACGCGGAAGCGGGGGGTCATGGCCGCGGTGCAGGCGTCCATCACCCGGCCGCCGGTCGGCTCGGCGAAGAGCATCAGCCGGCCGGTCAGCCCGCGCGAGACGAGCCACCGGGTGCCGTAGCTGCCCATGGCGCCGCCCTCCTCGCCGGCCACCGCCTGGAGTTGCACCTCGATGGTCTCGGCGAGCCAGGGCGCCGCCGCGAAGGCCGCGGCGATCCCGGCGGCCGCGGCGATGCCGGGACCCTTGTCGTCGACCGCGCCCCGGCCGCGCAGCACGCCGAACGGCCCGGTGGTGACCGACGGGTCGATGTGCGGGCCGACGGTGTCGAGATGGAAGTTGACCACCAGCCGCCGCTCGGGCCCGGCATCCGCACGCCCCAGGGCCACCACCGAGCTGGGCTGCCCGGCCAGGAACCCCGCGGGTTCGTCCCGTACGGCGTCCCGCACGGTGGCGGGTACGTCCGGGGCATCGAGAAAGTCCGCCGGCGGGCTCCCCAGCAGCACCTGCCGGAAACCGCGTGCGCGGGCTCCCGCCAGGAACACCCCCTGCGCCACCCCGGTCGCCTCCGCCCGCCCCCCTTCGAACGGCGACACCGACGCGACGGCCATCAACTCGACCAGCCACTCCAACTCCGCCCGCCCGAAGGGCTCCCGCTCCGTCACGGTCGGACCGGCCCCGGCAACCTCCCGCTTCACCGCACACCTCCCTCGAACGCGGCCTCGGCCGCTGAGAACCGGGCCGCCGGGCCGGAGAGCTCCGCGACCGTCTCGGACCAGACGCGGCGGAAGGCCGCCGCGCAGCTTCGGTAGCCCGCGGCCAGCGCCTCGGGGGTGGCGGTTGTGGAGAGGTGCGGGATGTGGGCGACGTGCGGCTCCAGGCTGTAGAAGCCCTGGTAGCAGGTGGTTTCGAGGAGGCGGAGGCAGGCGGGGATGTCGATGCTGCCGTCGCCGGGGAGGGTGAAGACCGGTCCCTCGGGGGTGAGATGGCCGTCCTTGATGTGGACGTGGTCGACCCAGGGGAGCACCTCGGCCAGGTAGGCGACCGGTTCATAGCCGTAGGCGAGGCCGTTGCCGATGTCGAAGACCAGGCGGAGGGCGGGGCTGTCGACGTATTCGAGCAGCCGCAGGGTCTCGCGGGGGCCCTGGCCCGCCCAGCCCTGGCAGTTCTCGTGCAGCAGCAGGACATCGAGCCGCTCGGCCTCCCGGGTCAGCGCGGCCAGCCGGCGCAGCGACTCGGCGGCCCAATCGGATTGTGGGCGGCCGTCGTTGGGATAGGACATCACCCGCAGCCAGGGCGCCCCGAGCACGTGCGCGGCGGCGGCCGAGCCGGCCAGCACGGCGAGTTCGGCGTCGAAGTCGTCGCCGACGGTCCGCGACCAGTTGCCGATCGGGGTGTCCACCACCGGCACGGTGAGCCCGGCGTCGGCCACCAGCTTCGCCGCCTCGGAGAGCGCCGCCGGGCTCAGCTCGTGCAGGCCGAGCCCGTCGATGGTGCGCAACTCGATCGCGCCGATGCCCAGTTCGCGGTGGAGCGCGATCTGCCCCGGCAGATCGGGCGCCGCCTCGTCACCGATCCCGCAGGCCCGCTCGGTCCAGCTCACCGCCCCGCACCTCCGTAGAACCGCGCGATCGAGTCCGTGACGCGGGCGATCGCGCCGGCCGGCATGCCGGGGTGGAGCGGCAGCGCCACGCACTCCTCGGCCAGCTTCTCGGCGACCGGGAAGTCGCCCGGCCGGTGCCCGAGCCCGGCGAAGGCGGGCTGGAGATGGAGCGGCTTGGGGTAGTAGACGACCGTCTCGATCCCGTCGGCGGCCAGGTGCTCGCGCAACCGGTCACGCCGCGCGGCGCGTACCACGTACGTGTAGACGGCCCGCCCCTCGTAGCCGGGCAGCGGTGTGAGCACGTCGGGCGCGAGCGGGGCGAGTCGCTCGTCGTACTCCTCGGCGAGTCGGCGCCGGGTGGCGAGGAAGTCGTCCAGGTGCGGCAGCCGGCGCAGCAGGAACCCGGCGGTGATCTCGTCCATCCGGGAGTTGAAGCCGACCTTGTGGTGCAGGAAGCGGGTGGTGAGGCTCTGCCCGTGGTTGCGCAGCATCCGCACCTCACGGCCCAGTTCGGGGTCGTCGGTGACGATCATGCCGGCGTCGCCGATCCCGCCCACCGGCTTGGCGGGGAAGAACGAGTACACCCCGGCGGTGCCGTGCCGCCCGGCGGGCCGGCCGTCCACGACGGAGCCGAGCCCGACCGCGCTGTCCTCGACCAGCGCCACCCCCCGCTCCCGCGCCAGCGTGGCGAGTTCGCCCATCGCGGGGTGGCCGGTGAAGAGATACGCCGGCAGGATCGCCCGGGTGCGCGCGGTGACGGCCGCCGCCGCGGCCGCGGTGTCCAGGCAGGCGGTGTCGTAGTCGACGTCGGCGAAGACCGGCCGGGCGCCGCGCAGCGCGACCGTGCTTGCGGTGGAGATGAAGGAGAAGGCGGGGGTGACCACTTCGTCGCCGGGTCCGACACCCAGCGCGGCCAGGATCACGCTGAGCGCGCCGGTGCCGCTGGCCACCGCCACCGCGTGCGCGGCGCCGGTGCGCTCGGCGACCCGTGCCTCCAGCTCGGCCACCCGCGACTTCAGGATGAACTCGTCGCTCTCGGCGACCTCACGGACGACCGCGAGCACGTCGTCGGTCCAGCCCCGGTAGCGGGTGTCCCAGTCGAAGTACGGTACGGCGGGGGCCGGTCCGGCGCCGGCCGGCGGCGGGGAGGCGGGCGTGGCAGTGGTCACGAGTGCTCCTTGTGAAATCGCCGCAGCAGCTCGCAGACGCGGTCCACCTGCTGGTCGGTGAGGTCCGGGTAGAGCGGCAGGCCCAGGGCGCGCAGGCTGGCGGCCTTCGCGACCGGCACCGGGTGCCGGGCGCCGGCCAGGTGGGCGAGGGCGGGCTGTTCGGTGAGCGGGCGCGGGTAGTACGCCTCGGTGCCCACCCCGTGCCGCGCCAGGTACGCGGCCACTTCGTCGCGGTGGTCGGTCTCGACGAGGTAGACGTAGTGCACCGGGTTGCCCGGCTCGGTCTGCCGGGCCTGCCACGGGATGTCCAGCGCCGGTGCCAGCGCGGCCAGTTCGTGGTCGTAGCGGGCGGCGAGCTCCGCCCGGCGGGCGATGTCGGCGTCCAGGTGCTCGAGCCGGGTCAGCAGGACCGCCGCCTGCACCTCGTCGAGCCGGCTGTTGTAGCCCAGCTCCAGGTACTCGTACGACCCGTCCCGCGCCTGCCCGTGCACGCGCAGCCGGCGGGCCCGCTCGGCGATCGTGTCGTCGTCGGTGAGCACCATCCCGGCGTCGCCGAGCCCGCCGAGCGTCTTGGTCGGGAAGAACGACAGCACACCGCCGCTGCCCCACAGACCGGCGTGCCGGCCGCCCATCTCCATGCCGATCGCCTCGGCGCTGTCCTCCAGCAGCACCAAGCCGTGCTCGTCGGCGAGTTCACGCAGCGGGACCATGTCGGCCATCTGCGAGAAGAGGTGTACCGGCATGATCGCCCTGGTCCGTTCGGTGAGCGCGGCACGCGCCGCCGCCGGGTCCATGGCGTAGGAGCCGGGCAATACGTCGACCAGGACCGGCTCGGCGCCCACGTGCACCACGGCGGAGGCGGTGGCGAAGAAGGTGTACGCGGGGACGATCACCTCGTCGCCGGGGCCGATGCCGGCCGCGCGCAGCAGGATGACCAGGCCGTCGGTGCCGTTGCCGACCGCGATCGCGTGCCGGGCGCCGGTGCGCTCGGCGATCGCCGCCTCCAGCTCCCGCCCGAGCGCGCCGAAGGTGAAGCGCCCGCTGTCGGCGGCCTGCCGGAGCCGGGCCTCCAGCCGGGGCCAGTCGTGGCGCAGCGAGGCCGCGCCGGTGAAGAACGGGATCTCGTCGGTGGCCGGCGCGCCGCTCATCGGCAGGCCGCCTTGAGATCGCCGATCAGCTCGGCCGCGGCGAGCACGCGCCCGCTGGGGCTGTCCGCCTCCTTGATGGCGTTGAGCAGGGCGCTGCCGACGATCACGCCGTCGGCCTTGCCGCGCAGCGAACGGACGTGCTCGGGGCGGGAGATGCCGAAGCCGACACAGACCGGCAGGTCGCCCGCGGCCGACGTGACCCGTTCCAGGTACTGGTCGATGCCCGGGTCCAACTCGGCCCGCACCCCGGTGACCCCGTTGGCGGCGAGCGCGTAGAGGAAGCCGCGGGAGCGGTCGGCGGCGGTCTGGAGCCGTTCCTTGCCGCTGCCGGGGGCGGAGAAGAAGACCTGGCCGAGGTCGTGGGTCTCGGCGGCCGCCAGCCACTCGTCGGCCTCGTGCGGCGGCAGGTCGGGGACGATGAAACCGTCCGCGCCACTCGCCGCGGCGTGCTCGTAGAGCTGTTCGAGGCCGTAGCGCAGGAACGGGTTGCAGTACCCCATCAGCATGATGGGCGCCTCCACCCCGGCGTTCCGCGCGCAGTCGACCACTTCGAGCACCGCCGCCGCGGTCGTCCCGCCGGCCAGCGCCGCCTGGGTGGTGGCCTGGATGACGGGGCCGTCGCCGAGCGGGTCGGAGAAGGGGACGCCGAGTTCCACGATGTCGGCGCCGGCCGAGCAGACCGCCTCGATGAGGGTGCCGACCTCGGCCATATTCGGCCATCCACCGGTCAGGTAGGCGACCAGCGCGGTCTCGTCGCGCTCGGCGAGCCGGGCGAAGGTCTTCTCAAGCCGGTTCATCGATGTGCTCCTCACGCAGGGCGATGGCCGCGAGGGCCGAGGTGAGGTCCTTGTCGCCACGGCCGGACAGATTGACCAGGACCTGGCTGCCGCGCGGCAGTTCGGGGGCGAGCCGGAGCGCGCCGGCCACCGCGTGCGCCGACTCCAGGGCGGGCACGATGCCTTCGGCCCGGGAGAGCAACTGGAAGGCGGCCAGGGCCTCGTCGTCGCTGCACGTGGTGTACTCCACCCGGCCGATGTCCTTCAGGTGGCTGTGCTGCGGGCCGACCCCGGGGTAGTCGAGGCCGGGCGCGATGCTGTGGGTGAGCAGCACCTGCCCGTCGTCGTCCTGGAGCAGATAGGTGCGCATCCCCTGGAGGATCCCGGGCTCGCCGTAGAGCAGCGGCGCCGCGTGGTGGCCCATCCGGCCGCTGCCGTCGCCGGCCGCCTGCACACCGACCAGCCGCACCTCGTCGTCGAGGAAGCCGCTGAAGACGCCGATCGAGTTGGAGCCGCCGCCCACACACGCCACCACGGCCTCCGGCAACTGCCCGACCGCGTCGAGGAACTGCGCCCGCGCCTCGCGGCCGATCACCGACTGGAAGTCGCGCACGATGGTGGGGAAGGGGTGCGGGCCGACGACCGAGCCGAGCAGGTAGTGGGTGCTGTCGGGGTGCGCGATCCAGTCGCGGATCGCCTCGTTGACCGCGTCCTTGAGGGTGGCGGTGCCTGCGTCGACCAGGTGCACCTCGGCGCCGAGCAGCTTCATCCGCTGGAGGTTGGGCGCCTGCCGCTCGGCGTCGACCCGGCCCATGTAGATGGTCGCGTCCAGGCCCAGGTGCGCGCAGGCGGCGGCCACGGCGACACCGTGCTGGCCCGCGCCGGTCTCGGCGATGATGCGCCGCTTGCCGAGCCGGTGGGCGAGCAGCGCCTGCCCGATAGCGTTGTTGATCTTGTGGGCGCCGGTGTGGGTGAGGTCCTCCCGCTTGAGCCACAGGGTGACCCCGTACTCCTCGATGCCGAGCCGGCGCAGCCGGGTGATGGGGGTCGGGCGGCCGACGAACCGGGCCAGCAGATCCTGGAGTTCGGCCTCGAAGCTGGAGTCCTCGCGGGCCTGCTGGTACGTCTCCCAGAGCTGCTCCAGCGGACCGACCAGCGTCTCGGCGACGAACTGGCCGCCGTGCTCTCCGAAGTGGCCGTTCACAGCGCCGCCTCCGGGCGCAGCACCGGCACACCGAGCAGGTCGCGCAGCGCGTCGCCGGGCCGGCTCGCGGTCAGCAGTGTCTCGCCGATCAGGCAGGCGTCGAAGCCGTGGCCCGCCACCCGGGCCAGGTCCGTCCGGCCGCCGATGCCGCTCTCGCTGACCGTGGCGACGTCCGCCGGGATCAGCCCGCGCAGCCGGGCGGAGTTGTCCAGGTCGACGGAGAACGTCTGCAGATCGCGGTTGTTGACGCCGACGATCCGCGCGCCGGCCGTCAGCGCCCGCTCGATCTCGTCCTCGGTGAAGGTCTCCACCAGGGCGTCCAGGCCCAGCGCGGCCGCGGCCTGCACCAGGTCGACCAGCAGCGGGTCGTCCACCGCGCGGACGATGAGCAGCACCGCGTCCGCGCCCGCCCGGTGGGCGAGATGGACCTGCCGCACGTCCACCAGGAAGTCCTTGTAGAGCACCGGCACGGTCACTTCGGGATCGGCCGCGATCTGGGCCACCAGATCGGGCGACCCGCCGAAGAACGGGGCGTCGGCGAGCACCGAGACGGCGGCGGCGCCGGCGGCCGCGTAACCGCGGGCGGTCGACACCGCCCGGTCGAGCGGCAGCAGATCGCCCTTGGACGGCGACTTCGGCTTGACCTCGGCGATCACCGAGATGTGCGGGCCGCGCAGCGCGGCGGCGAAGGTGCCGGCCACCGCGGGCCGGACCCGCTCGCCGCCGACTTCGGGCACACCGGTGGTGTGGTTCCACAACTCGCGCTTGCGCGCGACGATCTCATCGAGATGCACGACGGCACTCCTTGGCTGGGTCGGGTCACGGCGTACGGGGGCGGTGCGGCGGCTGGGCGGCCGGGGGTACGCGGCTGGTGCGGATACGTGGCGGGTCCGGCGGGGCGGTCCGGCGGACCGGGGTGCCGGCTCAGCTCCCGGGGCGGGCCGATGCGGCGGCCAGCGCGCCGACCAGAGCGGTGGCGCGGCCGTCCTCGACCGCGCCGCGGGCCAGTTCGAGGCCGGCGCCGAGGTCGGCCGCGCGGCCCGCGAGAAGCAGCGCCGCCGCCGCGTTGAGCAGGCAGGTGTCGGTCACCGGGCGCGGGGCGTCGCCGCTCAGCACCCGGCGGACAGCGGTGGCGTTCTGCTCGCTGCCGCCGCCGCTCAGGTCCTCCACCGTGGCGGGCCGCAGCCCGTGATCCGCCGGGTCGAGGACCGACTCGGTCAGCCGTGAGCCGTCCACGGCCACCACCAGGTTGGGGCCGCCCGTGGTCAGTTCGTCCATGGCGCCGTGGCCGTGCACGACCCAGGTCCGTTCCATGCCCAGCAGGGCGGCGGCCCCGGCGAGCACCATCTGGTCGCGGCGGTCGGCGGCGCCGACCAGCCGGGCGGTCAGCCGGACCGGATTGGCCAGTGGGCCGACCAGGTTGAAGAGCGTCCGGAAGCCGAGCCGGCGGCGGATCGGGGCGATCCGGCCGATCGCGGGATGGACGGCGGGCGAGAAGAGGAAGGCGAAGCGGTGCGCGGCCAGCAGCTCCGGCACCAGGTCGACCGGGCCGAGCGGGATGCCGAGCGCCTCCAGCACGTCCGCGCTGCCGCACCGGCTGGTGGCCGCCCGGTTGCCGGCCTTGGCGACGGTGGCGCCGGCCGCTGCCGCGATCAGCGCGGCGATGGTGGAGATGTTCACCGAGTCGCTGCCGTCGCCGCCGCTGCCGACCACGTCGACCGCGGGCCCGTCCCAGGCCACCGGCGCGGCGCGCTCCCGTACCACCCGCACGGCGGCGGCCACTTCGACCGGGCCGGGGCGCTTGACGGTCATCGCGGTGAGGAAGGCGGCGATCTCCGCCTCCTCGGCCCGCTCGTCGAGCAGGGCGCGGACGGCGTCAGCCGCGGTGTCGGCGGACAGGTCGCGGCCGCGCACCAACTCCCGGGAGGCGGCGGCCAGTACCGCGGACGGTACCGGCTCGGAGGGGGGAGCGGACGTGGGAGCGGACGTGGGCTTGGACGCGGGTGCGAACGCGGGCGCGACCGGGGCAGCGGACGCCGCCGTGGTGAAGGGGGCGATGACGGCCGGTCCGGGCGCCGAAGCGCCGGACGCCGGGAGAACCGGTGTCGGGGCCGCCGCGGCGGCGATGAACGTCGGCGTCGGCGGCGCCACCGGGACGGGCCCGCCGACCACGGCCTCCGTCACAGCACGACCACCTTGGCCGCGGCCGGCAGCACCCCGTACGTGTCGATGACCAGCGGCGCCGCCGCCCAGACCGCCGCCGCCAGCAGCCCCGGGTGCGGGGTGACCAGCACCGCGACGTCGTGCGCCGCGAGCTGCTCCGCGCTGAACGGCACCTCGGCGACCGGCCGTCCGTCGACGGTCAGGCCGGGCACCATCGGGTCGGTGTACGACAGTTCGGCGCCGGCGGCCCGCAGGTCGCGCACGATGTCCAGCGCGGGCGCGTTGCGCAGATCGCCCACCCCGGGCTTGTAACTGACGCCGACCAGCAGCACCCGGGTGCCGGCCAGCTTCCCGCCCTGCCCGGCGAGGAGTTCGGCGAGCCGGCCGACGACCTGGTGCGGGCGGTCGGCGATCCGCCGGTGGGCGGCGCCCACCAGGGCCAGCTCGACGCCCTCCCGCTCGGCCCGCTCCAGCAGGAACAGCGGGTCGACGGGGATGCACTCGCCGCCGACGCCGGGGCCCGGGTAGTGCGCCAGGAAGCCGAACGGCTTGGTGGCCGCCGCGTCGATGACCTCGCGCGCCGGTACGCCGAGCGAGCGGCACAGATCGGCGAACTCCAGCGCCAGCGCGATGTTCACCAGCCGGAAGGTGTTCTCGTAGACCTTGGACAGCTCGGCCACCTCGGCGGCGGAGACCGCGGTGACGCGGGCGCAGACCTGCTCGAAGAGCAGCCGGGCCCGCCGGGTCGACTCGGCGTCGACACCGCCGACGAGCTTGGGGGTGTTGGCGAGGTTCCAGCCGTTGGTGTTGGCCGGGTCCACCCGCTCGGGGGCGGTGGCCAGGAAGTAGTCCCGGCCGGCCACCAGGCCGGTGCGCTCGGTCACCGTGCGGGCGATGCCCGCGGTGGTGCCCACCGGGACGGTGGACTGGAGCACCAGCAGTGCGCCGGTCCGCAGGTGCGGCAGCACGCTCTCCACCGCGGCCTGTACGTAGCTGAGATCGGCGGTCCCGCGCCTGGTGACCGGGGTGGGCACGCAGAGGATCACCACCTCGGCGCCGTCCAGCGCGGCCGGTTCCGTGACGGCGAAGAGCCGGTCGGTGCTGGCTTCCCGGACCTCGTGGTCGGTGAGGTCGGGCAGGTAGGACTCACCGCGGTTGACCGCGTCCACCTTGTCGGCGTCGAGGTCGACCCCGGTGACGCAGAAGCCGCTCGTCGCGAAGCCCATGGCCAGCGGCAGGCCGGTGTAGCCGAGCCCGACGACGCCGATCCGCATCGTACGGGCGGCCAGCCGCGCCTCGAAGGTCGCGAGCCCGTCGACCGTGCTCACCCGGGAAGGCGTCACGGCGGAAACGGCGGTAGCGGCGGCAAGGGCGGATGCCGCGGCAGCCAGGGAAGCTGCCGGAGCGGCTGAACCGGTCGAAGTGCTAGTGATCATGTCTCAGTTCCCCCAGTGTCAACTGACGGCTCGGGTGCCATGTCCCCAGTCGACCAGCCGGGCCCGGGGGCCCGCCCAGACCAATCGGGCGGTGACCGGACGGACCAGTCGGCGCGCCTCAGCGGGGCTTTACCGGGCAATGAGAGAGCACACCGTTAATGGGAAACTCTTAAAATGCGGATCCCCTTGGTCACATCCGTCTCTTTATTCACGGGAGTGTTTTCCGCAAAGAATGATGGCTGAAATTTGCACATGCACCGGAAATAGCGACAGAGAGCACAGTGACGAAGTGGCCACCGAAATGTGATGCTCTTCTCCGGCACCTGGCACCCGGCCAGGGCACGGGAGGGAAGCTGTTCCATGTGGCATATGTCGATCGACGTCGATCGCAACTCCAGCGAGTCGCTGACCAGCCAGATTCGGATGGCAATCAAGTGTCGAATCGTCGAGGGCATTCTCCATCCCGGCACCCGGCTCCCCTCCACCCGGCAGCTCGCCGCCGATCTCGGTGTCTCCCGGAGCGTGGCGGTCGAGGCGTACGAACAGCTCACCGCCGAGGGGTATCTCGACTGCCAGCAGGGCTCGGGCACCCGGGTCGCCAACGACCCCGTGGCCAGGGCCGGTCGGGCCGGCCTGGAACCGGATCTGGGCTGCCCCGACCCGTCCGGCGGCGTCACCTGGGACCTGCGCACCGGCCGCGCCGACGTGACGAACTTCCCCCGCGCCGAGTGGCTGGCCAGCTATCGCGCCGCCCTGGCGGGCGCCGGCCGGGAGGAGCTCGACTACCCGCCGGTCGCCGGACTGCCCGTGCTGCGCCGGGTGTTGGCGGGCTATCTGGGCCGGGTCCGTGGCGCGCGCGGTGTCGAGGAGACGGTGATGGTGACGGCCGGCTTCGCCCAGGGGCTCGCGCTGCTCTGCGCCACGCTGCCCCAACTCGGCATCCGTAAGCTCGCCATCGAGGATCCCGGCCACGCCGGCCAGCGGCGCTTCATCGAGCAGAGCGGCATGAACACCGTGCCGGTACCCGTCGACGAGGAGGGCATCGACGTGGACCGGCTCGCCGCCAGCGGCGCCCGCGCCGTCCTGGTCACGCCCGCCCACCAGTTCCCCACCGGCTACACCATGAGCCCGGCGCGGCGTGAGGCGCTGATCCGCTGGGCCGAGCGGATGGACGCCGTCATCATCGAGGACGACTACGACGGCGAGTTCTGGTTCGACCGCCGCGAGCGGCCCCCGGCCTTGCAGGGGTTGAGTCCGCAGCACGTTATCTACGCGGGTACGGCGAGCAAGACGCTGGTCCCGGGGATGCGGCTCGGCTGGCTGATGATGCCGGCCCATCTCAGCCGGCTGATGAGCCGGGTCCGGGCCCGGCACGACCTCGGCTCCGACGGCATCACCCAGCGGGCGTTCGCCGAACTCATCGAGGCCGGCACGCTCGACCGGCACCTGCGCCGGGCCAGGTCCCGCTACCGCTCCCGCCGGGAGGCGCTGGCCCAGGCGGTCCGACTGCACCTGCCGGAGGCCGAGATGGTCGGTTCCGCGGCCGGCCTGCACGGCTATCTGCGGCTGCCGCCCGGCACCGACGAGGCCGCGCTGGTCGCCGCCGCGCAGGACAGATCGGCGCTGGTGTACGGTGCGCAGCGCTTCCAGTTCCGGCCGGGGGCCCGGCCGCCCGGACTGGTCATCGGCTACTCCAGCCTGCCGCTGACCGGCATCGGCGAGTCCATGTTCGTGCTGGGGGACGCCCTGGCTGAGCAGGCGCGCCGGCCGGGCGTCCGTTCCCTCGGCACCCTGCTGGCCGACGCGGCCGGGCCGCGTGAACGGATCGCCCACCGGGCCCGGTTGGGCAGCGGCGTCTGACCGGGATATATCGTGGCGCGGCCCCGGGCCTGTTGCCCGGGGCCGCGTTCGGCGGACAAATACAGTTCAATATTTAATTTTTCGGCCGCCATGGAGGACCGATCGCCGATCCCCGTTTTCCGTGCCGTCACCGCGCGGTGGAATGGCCGCCGTTCGCGCGGCGCCGGGGCGGCCGGAATTGCCCGCCGCCGGGTCCAGGAATCGGGCCGGGGCCGGCCGTTACGGGGTGGCCGCGGCGAAATTCGCAGGTCAGTAGGGCGGCTGGCGGCTCCGGCAGCACCGGCGCCGCAGCCGGCTCAGGCAGCGGGCGGCTCACTCGGCTCCCGCCGCTTTGGCGCGCGCGACGAAGTCGGCGATCAGCCCGTGGTCCTTCACCCCGCGCCGCGACTCGACCCCGCTGGAGACGTCGACACCCCAGGGACGGGCCGCGGCGATCGCGTCCGCCACGTTGTGCGGCGCGAGTCCGCCGGCCAGCATCCAGTGGCCGCCCGGAGCCGACGTACCGAGCGCCGACCAGTCCCAGCTCTCCCCCGAGCCCGGCTTGGGCGCGTCCAGGATCAGCAGGTCCTCGCCGTGGCCGCCGGTCGGCCCGGCCCCCGCCGAGGCGGCGGAGGTGGCCCGGACGAGGACCAGCCCGGTGTCGTCGGGGTCCGTGCCGCGCAGCGCCGCGAACGCCTCCGGTGGGTGGTCGCCATGGAGTTGCACCGCCCGGACCCCGGCCGCACGGGCCTCCCGCCGTACCCGCTCCAGCGGCTCGGCGCCGAACACCGCGACCGTCAGCACCCCCGGCGGCACCGCCTCGACGAGCCGGCCCACCTCGGCCGGGGTGACCTGGCGGGGGCTGTCGGTGAGGACGAACCCCACCGCGTCGGCGCCCGCCCCGACCGCCGCCGCCACATCGGCGGGGGTGCGCAGACCACAGATCTTCACGAACACGGCGGAACGCCTCCTGACGGCACGTCACTCGATACGGCGACGGCGGGAATTGAAGGGGAACTGAACGGGCAAGGGAGTCGGCGGCTGAACGGGACAAGGGGGCAAGGGGCGGCTCGGAGGCCGGACCGGGCCCGTAGCGGCAGGCGCCGACGGCAGCGGTGGGGCCGAAGTGGTCCACTCGACGGGACCACAGGTGGTCCTGCGCCGGGTGGGTCCGCGGTGGTTGGCTGCTGCTGTGCCTCAGACCATGCGTACGTTACGCGGCAGCCTGTACGCCCTCGCCGCCATGGCCTCGGTCGGGAGTTCCGCCGCGGTCAGCCCGCTGATCAACCACTATCCGCTGCTGGCCGGACAGGCGTGGCGCTATCTGGTCGCCGGACTGCTGCTCGCCGCGGCGGGGCGTCGGGCGGGGCGCTCGGGGGACCCGTCGGCCGGCCCCCGGCCGACGCCCTGTACGGCCAGGCAATGGGGGCGCCTCGCGCTGCTCGCCGCCACCGGCATGGCCGGCTTCAACGTCTTCCTGCTGCACGCCGTGCGCCACACCGACCCGGCCACCGTGGGCGCGGTGGTCGGCGCGACCCCGGTGGTGCTCGCGCTGGCCGGGCCGCTGGGGGCCGGCCGCCGCCCGTCGGCGCGGATCGCGCTGTGCGCCGCGATCGCCACCGTCGGGGTGTGGGTGATCCAGGCCGCGGGACCGGTGTCGGGACCGGGCCTGCTGTACGCGTTCGGCGCACTGGTGTGCGAGTGCTGCTTCTCGCTTCTCGCCGTCGATCTGCTGCCCCGGCTCGGTCCGCGCCGGGTGTCGGCGCTGGCCTCGCTGCTGGCCGCGCCGATGCTGGGTGTGGTCTCCGCCGTCGTCGAGGGCCGCGGCGCGCTCGCCTGGCCCACCGGCACCGAGTGGCTGGCGCTGGGATATCTCACGCTCGTGGTCACCGCCCTCGCCTTCTTCCTCTGGTACGCGTCGATCGATCTGCTGGGCGTCGACCGGGCCGGGCTCTTCGCCGGCGTCATCCCGCTCAGCGCGGTGCTGCTCGGCCCGCTGCTGGGCACGGGCCACCTGACCGGGCCGATGCTGGTGGGCGCGGTCGCGGTCGCGGCGGCGGTGCTCCACGGGGTGAGCGCGCCGGCGGAGAGCGCCGTACGGCCCGGGGAACCGGTGGCGCCGTGACGCGACACCCGCGATCGCCGGCCGCAGCCGTAACGGGGCGCCAGCGACCGCCGGCCGCCCCGTACCGCCGCCTCACCCCGTCGCGTCGGCGGTCGCCCCGACCGCCACCGGCACCTTCAGCGGCGTCTCCGCCGCCGGGACCCCGGTGAGGCCGGCCCCCCGCACCGAGCGGGAGCCGAGGAAGAGCGCGGCGCCGGCCACCAGCCCGATCGCGGTCACCAGCAGCGCCGTACGGGGGCCGAGGTGCCCGGCGAGCTGGCCGCCGCCGAAACCGCCCACCGGGATCACCGCGAAGGCCGCGAACCGGTAGGTGGCGCTCACCCGGCCGGTCAGCTCCACCGGCACCAGGGCCTGCCGGAGCGCCACCGAGTGCACATTGAAGATGGTCAGCCCGAAACCGTTCCCGACGTAACCGGCGGTGAGCAGCGCCAGGGCCACGGTGCCGCGTCCGGAGGCGAGCGGCAGCAGGGCGAGCGCCGCGCTGCCGACGAACATGCCGACCGCCATCGCCCGGCCGGTGCCCAGCCTCCTGCCGAGCCGCCCGGCCACCAGGGACCCGCCGAAGGCGCCGACGCTGCCCGCCGCGATGACCAGGCCGAGTTGGGCGGTGCCCAGGTGCAGCACGCGGATGCCGTAGAGCGGCATCACCACCAGCACGACGTCCCACAGCAGGTTGAACCAGGCGGATTGCAGCATCACCACCCGCAGCACCGGATGGGCGAGCGTGACCCGCCAGCCCTCGGCGACCTCGGCCCGCACCTTGCGCCGGGGGGCCTTTCTGATCGGCTCGACGGTCCGGATGTTCAGCAGCGTGCCGACCGAGACCAGGTAGGCGAGCGAGTTCACCACCACCGCGACGGGCGCGGTGAGGAGTTGGATCAGCACGCCGCTGAGCCCCTGCCCCGCGGTCTGCGCGACGGACTGGCTCGACTGGAGTTTGCTGTTGCCCTCCACCAGCAGCCGGCGCTCGATCAGCGAGGGCAGATACGCCTGGTACGCCACGTCGAACTGGGCGGTGAAGATGCCGGTGACGAAGGCGACGGCGTAGAGCAGGCCGATGGACAGGTGGTCGAGCCAGTAGAAGAGCGGCACCATGCCGAGCACCAGCGACCGGCCGATGTTGGCCCCGATCAGCAGCCTGCGGCGGCGGACCCGGTCGGCCAGCACGCCCGCGAGCAGGGTGACGCAGGCGACGGGCAGGTACTCCAGCGCGTTGAGCAGGCCGAGTTGTCCCGCCGACGCGTCGAGCAGCTGCATGGCGGTGAGCGGCAGGGCCAGCAGCGTCACCTGGGCGCCGAAGAGGGCGACCGTCTGGCCGCCCCACAGGCGCAGGAAGTCGGCGTGCCCCCACAGTGATTGGCGCGGCCGGGGCGCGGGCGGCCCGGGAGCCGCCGCCGGCGCGGGGCCGAGTCGCTCAGACACCGCTGGCCACCTCGTCGGACAGCTCCTGGGGCAGCTCGTCGGACAGCTCCTGGGGGAGCCCGCCGGACAATTCCTCGGACAACTCCTCCGACAGCGGCGCCCAGTCGATGGTGTAGAGCTTGACCGCGGTCTCGATCGCCTGCCGTACCGCTTCCGACGAGCCGGCCCGGAAGCGGAAGGCGCCCGCGGTGTGCACCGCGCCGCCGTTGCCGTCGAGTACGGTGCCGGCCGGCGGCAGCGCCTCGGCGTACAACTCCGGGATGCGGCCCGCCAGTGAGGGCACCTCGCGCACCACGGCGGGGCGGACGGGCGGTTCCGGCATCATCAGGTAACCGGCGACCTCCCCGCCGGGATCGGCCGGCGGATAGTCGCGCGCCTCGCCGATCTGCACCTGGACGGAGGCCTCGATCAGGTCGAGGCCGTAGACCTCCTCCCAGACGAACCGCACCTGGCCGCCGCCGGCCCTGGCGCCTATCTCCAGGAAGACCAGCTCGTCGGTGCCGTTGGTCCGGAACACCTCCAGGTGGAAGACCTCGTCGGTGAGGTCGAGCGCGGCGAGCACCCCCTCGGTGAATGCGACGATCCGCTCCTCGAAGGCCGGGTCGTCGTTGGCGACGGAACCGAACGGCGTGCCGTTGGCGAAGTCCAGGCACGAGCCCACGCAGCGCCAGCTCCGTACGGTCCGCAGCACACCGCCGGAGACCACCCCGTCCACCTGGTAGAGGTTGCCGTCGATGAACTCCTCGCACTGGAAGGCGGCCAGGTCGGTGCCCTCGGGCAACTGGGTGAGCACCTGCTCCAGTTCGTCGGCCGCCGGGATCACGTACACGTCCTGGCTGTCCGCGCCGGTGCGCGGCTTGAGCACCAGGGGGAAGCCGTACTCGGCGACGAACTCCCGTACGTCCGAGGGGGATTCGACCGGGCGGTTGAACGGTACCCGCAGGCCGCGGGCGGCCACCGCCGCCTTCATGGCGACCTTGTCGCGGACCAGCCGCACCTCGTGCGTCCGCTTGCCTGGCACCCCGAGGCGCTCGCGCAGCTCGGCGCCGAGCTCCAGGTCGAACTCGGAGAGGGCGAGGACATGGGTGAACGGGCCGTGCCGCTCGGCGAGTCGCTCGGCGGCGCCGATCACCGCCGGGTGGTCGGCGAGATCGGCGACCACCGCGATCTCCTCGGCGAGTTCGGCGGCGAGCGGACCGGTCCCGGCCGCCGTCGTCAGGTAACTCACCCGGTCCGCCCGGTGGTCGAGATAACGGTGGTACTCGGCGAAGCGGTTGTTCCAGCGGTTGACGATCAGGACATGGCGTGCCATGGCGCTCTCCGATCAGTTGGTGGCGGATACCGCGGTCAGGGCCGGCTCGGACCGCTCGAAGCACACACCGCGCTCGGCCGCGTCCAGGGCGGCCGCGGTCGCCCGGTAGCCGGGACTCACGGCGATGGCGTAGCCGAGACGGCTCGCCGAACTGCCGGCCGCGGGCACCGGCTCACCGGGGCCGATCAGCGCGCCGACCTCGTGGATCCGAGGGTCGGCCGTGACACCGGGCGCCACCGTCATCGCGGCGTAGCCGGACACCTCCGGGCGCAGGAAGAAGCGGATACCGGCGTGGCGTACCGGGGCGCCGGAACCGTCGGGGGCCAACGGACCCGGGCCCGCGGCCGGGCCGGCCGCCGGGCCCGCCGGACGCACGCCGAGGAAGCAGCGCAGCGTCGTCTCGTAGAGGTCCGCGCCGGTCGCCAGGCGCAGCAGGTCCGGGATGCGGTCGCCGGGCAGCCGGGCGGCCACCTCCATCAGCAGCGGCCCGCGCGCCGACAGCCGCAACTCCGCGTGGAAGGGCCCGAGCCGCAGCCCCAGCGCCCGCACCACGCCGACCGTGTACGCCTCGACCGTCCGCGCGGTGTCCGCGTCGAGCGGGGCCGGCACCATGTGCCCGACCTCGACGAAGTACGGCTCGGGGCCCAGCAGCTTCTCGGTGATGCCGAGCACCACGACCTCGTCGTCGGCCGCGTACCCCTCGACGCTGAACTCCGGCCCCACGACGTACTCCTCGACCAGCACCAGCGGCAGCGAGGTGCGGTCCAGATACCCGGCCCCGTAGCCGTTGATCCGGCGGAACGCGTCGGCCGCCTCGGCCATGGTGCGGGCCTTGCGCACGTTGAGGCTGCCGGACTGGTCGACCGGCTTCAGTACGCACGGCAGGCCCACCTCCGCGATCGCCCCGGCCAACTCCGCCTCATCCGTGAGCAGTACGTGGCGCGGCTGGTCGATGCCGCTCGCCGCGAGGCGTTCGCGCATCAGGTGCTTCATGCGCAGCGCCGCCGCGGTCGCGGCGGGCAGGCCCGGCAGTCCGAGATCGGCGGCGGCGTCGGCGGCCAGCGGCACGTAGTGCTCGAAGCCGGGCAGCACGGCGGCGAACGGCCGCCGGGAGTGCAGTTCCCGCAGCCGCCGCCTGACCAGCCGGTCGTCGTTGGTGTCGATCACCTCCACCCGGGAGGCGTGCGCCAGATGCTCGTCCGGCACCCGGCGTTCGCCGTGGCCCGCGGTGAACACCACCATGTCGTGGCCGAGTTCACGTCCGCGGTCGATCAGGCCGTAGCCCGCCGAGCGCGGTTCTATGACCGCGATCCTCACCATCCGATCGCTCCCTTCAAGGAGTTCAAGGAGGAGCGGACCGCCCGATCCCTCGCCTCCTCCAGCAGGTGGATGCTCAGCCGGTGCAGTTCGAGGTCGGCGGGCGGTCGGGGGCCCAGGCCGGCGAAATACGCGTAGGCGGAGTCGATGAAGTGGGTCAGCGGCGCGTCGGCGACCACCGAACGGCCCACCCGTCCGGTCACCTTGACCTGTCCGTACGGGTCGTCCGAGCTGATCGGGTAGTCCGCCACCACCTCGCCGTGTGTCCCGGCGACCCGTAGCCGGCGCCTGCGCACCGGCGAGGTCAGATCGCTGAGCAGGGTGCTGACCATGCCGCCCGCGTGCTCCAGGCGCAGCAGGGCGCCGCCCATGGTGAGGATGGAACGGGCCGGCAGCGGCATCGGCCAGGTCTCGGCGGAGAGCAACCGGGCCCGCGGGCCCGCCAGATGAAGGGCGAGCAGCATCTGGTGCGGCAACTCCACCTCGAGCGCCGACTGATGCGAGGTGGAGGACAGGGTGCGGCCGAAGCGGGGCTTGCTCTGCTCCATGAAGAGCGAGACCGCCTCGCCGATCTCCCCCGACGCGACCACCTGGCGCACCTTCTCGGTGACCCGGCTGCTCGGCCAGACACTGACCGGCAGGATCTCCACGTCCGCGGCGATGGCCTCAAGACGGGCCGCCTCCTCGGCCGTGGGCGCCACCGGCTTCTCCAGAATCAGCCGGCGGCCGCCGAGTTCGGCGATCTCCTCGACACAGCAGAGGTGCGCCTGCGGGGGCGTCGTCACGTGCCACACCGCCTCGGCCACCGGCACCAGGCGCGCGGCGGCCCGCAGCGACGGCACCAGCCGGCATCCCCGCGGTACCTCCCGCCCCTCCGGTTCGACGACGAGTACGTCACCGCCGTCGACGAACAGGTTGCGCAGGGCTTGGTGATGCAGGTCGCGCCCGGCCCGTCCGTAGCCGACGATGACCGTCGGGAAGGGCCGTCTGCCGGGGCTCCCGGTGCTGATCGATGCGGTCATGGCGTCCTCAACCTTGAAGCAACCTTGAAGTGGGGTCCGCTGCGCCTCAGCGGACCGCCACACGGCGTGCATCCAAGTGTTGAAAAATCCTGCCCCCCGCCTCCAGACCACTGACCGCCCGCTGCGCCGGTCCACTCCACCGGGTCACGTCCCGGCGGGGCCCTGCCGGGTCCCCTCTTCCGGCGAGAGGGCCCCGGTCGTCAGCGGCGGCGGGCCGCCGGGTCGGTGAGGGCGGGGTGGGCGGCGAGGTAGTTGTCCGCGGGGTTGATCTCGGTGCCGGGCGGCACGATCGCGTCGATACGGTCGAGGACGTCAGCGGACAGGACGACGTCGGCGCCGGCCAGCAGTTCGTCGAGCTGGGCCGGGGTGCGCGGCCCGATGAGCACCGCGCTGACGGCCGGGTGGGACCGTACGAAGGCGAGTGCCAGGTGGGCCAGCGGCATTCCCGCGTCGGCGGCGAGGGCGGCGAGCCGGTGCACCGCGTCGAGCCGGGTCCGGTTGGCCGGCACGGACAGGTCGAACGCCTGCGGGGCCGTCGCCGCCCGGTGGCCGCGGGTCGGGTCGGCGCGCCCGGAGAGCCAGCCGCTGCTCAGCGGGCCGTAGGTGAGGACGCCCAGGCCGTGCCGCCGGGCGGCCGGCAGGACGTTGCCCTCGATGGTCCTGGTCAGCACCGAATACCGCGGCTGCTCGGTGCGGAAATGGTGGTGGCCGCCCTTCTCCGCCGCCCACTGGGCCGCCACGATCAGGTCGGCGGGAAAGGTCGAGGTGCCGATGGCCCGTACCTTGCCGGCCCGGACCAGGTCGGAGAGGGCGCCGAGCGTCTCGTCGAGATCGGTCGACCAGTCGGGCCGGTGCATCTGGTAGAGGTCGATGTGGTCGGTGCCGAGGCGGCGCAGGCTGCCGTCGACCGCGCGCTTGATCCATCGCGGTGAGCCGCCCGCCTCGTTGGGGTCCGACCCCATCGGCAGCGCGAACTTGGTGGCGAGCACCACCTCGTCGCGCCGCCCCTTGAGCGCTTTTCCGACGATCTCCTCCGACTCGCCCCGCGAGTAGACGTCGGCGGTGTCCACGAAGTTGATCCCCGCGTCGAGCGCGCGGCGGATCATCGCGGCCGACTCGTCGTGGTCCGGATTGCCCATCGCCCCGAACATCATCGTCCCGAGCGCGAACTCGCTCACCGACATGCCGGTGCCGCCCAGCATCCTGCGCTTCATCGCCGACCTCGCCTCTCGTTGTCCTGTCGTCGCACCTCAAGCCAACCACCGGCGGGGCGGTTCCCCGGGGACGAAGAGGGGGCCTGTCGGACCCCCGCTGGACGCCGCTGGTACGTCCGGGCGGGCGGGCGAACCCACGGAAACGCGGAAACGCGGAAACGGCACCGGCGGAGAAGGACGGTGGTCCTTCTCCGCCGGTGCCGCGTACCCGCGATGGGCGGGTACCTCGGCGATCCGGGTCGCGGATCGCGGCTTCATGGGCGGAGGGCCCGCGGCGGCGTGCCGGGCGCTGCGTGCCGGGCGCGGCCTCAGAGCGCGGTGCGCGGCCTCAGACCGCGGTGGCGGTCACGTCCGCGGCGTTCACGTACACATACCGGTGGTTGAACTGCACGGTGTAGTACTGCTTCGCACCGTTGACCACACCCTGCCGGCTCGGGAAGAAGTCCCGGCCGTTCACCGGGGGCTGGTCCGCCACGTACGCCTGACCGGCCGGGATCGCGTAGTCGGGCGCGGTCAGCGGGTTCTGCGGGTCCGGGCCCCAGCCGGTCGGGACCTCGGCGGGGTCGGGGAAGGCCGTGCCGTAGACGGGCGCGGCCGTGTCGCCGGCCGCCGTGATGATCCGCACGCCCTTGGCCGGGATGGTGTTCGCGCCCTGGGGGTTGTCGATCCACCCCTTCTGGCCGTCGAACCAGATGGCCGTCCAGTCGCCCTGCTGATCGGCGACGACGAACTGCTGGCCGGCCTGGACGGTGGTGCTCCAGTCGCTGACGTCGTTGGTGCCGCTGGTGCCGGTCGGGTGCATGTTCGCGTCGAGGATGAGCGGGGAGTCCTCGCTCGGACCCTGGTGCACGAAGAGCGAGCCGGCCGGGACCGTCACCGGGGTGCAGGCGGTGGTGCCGCCGGTCGGGTCGTCGGCCGGGCAGATGGTGAAGGTCTGGAGGTTCTTCTTGAAGGTGGGCGCGATGGTGACCGCGCTCCCGACCGGTCCGACACCGCTCGTCCTGTCGTCGAACGGCGCGCCGATCATCCGCATGAAGCGGGTCCAGTCCCACTCGTCGCCCTGGTCCCAGTGCTGGCCGGCCAGATCGGCCGTCTTGCCGCCGGGCACGTTGTCGTGGGCGAGGATGTGCTGCCGGTCGAGCGGAATGTCGTATCGCGCGACCAGGTACTTCACCAGCTTGGCCGTCTGCTGGTACGTGACGTCGGTGTACCAGTCCGCGCCGAAGGCGGAGAAGCCCTCGTGCTCGATCTGGATCGAGTGCAGATTGCTGTCGTAGTTGCCGTCACCGAAGGCGACGTCCTTGTCCGACACCATCTGGGTGACGGCGCCGTCCGAGGAGCGCATCACATAGTGCGCGGCCGCCGCGTTCGGCCCCTGGAAGGTCTGGATCGCGGAGTCGTACGAGCCCTCGGTGGTGTGCAGCACGATCTGGGTGATCTTGATGCCGTTGGCGGGCCGGTTGGAGACCTGCACCGCGGTGGACGACGCCTGGACGAACTGGCAGTCCAGGGCCTTGGGGCACTCGGCGGGCGTGGTGGGCGGCGCCGCCTTGGTGAGCTTCAGCTTGCCCAACTGGGCGGTGACCGGGGCGGCGGCCGGGTCGGCCGGCGCGGTGACGAGCTGGCCGTCCGAAGTCCGCTGCGAGATACCGGACTTGATGGCGGCGAGGACATCGTCGGTGAACGAGGAGGCGGCCTTCTCGTCCGACAGCTCGCTGTACTTGGCGATCGCCGCGGTCCAGTCGGACGGCTTGTCCGACGCGCCGGAGGTGTCGCCGGTCAACTGCTCCTGGTACGAGGCCAGCAGGGCGGCGCCGCCGCGCAGGTTGTCGAGCCGGTTGTGCCGGAGGCGGTCGGCGGGGATGCCGGTCAGCGTGGCGGCGGTGAGCAGCGTGTGCAGTTCGGGGTGCTTGGCCGCCGAGGTGAGGTCGGAGGGGGCCGTGATCCCCGAGGGGCCCTGCTGGAGCATGGCCGGCGTCGCGTCGGTGAGGTTCATCAGGCCCCAGCCGGCGTTGTCGCTGTAGCCGGCGTGGGATCGCAGCCCTGACTCCTGGCGGGCCACCCCGATCAGTACGGACACCGGGACGTCGTACTCGGCCGCCGCGGTGGCGAAGTCCGCCTGGGTGGCCGACTGATGGAGCGCCGGGCCGGGCTCACCGGCCTGCGCGGTGCCGGGCAGCAGGGCGAAGGCGCCGGCCGCCAGCGCACCGCCCGCGACGGCGGCCGACAGCCACCGTTTTCCATTGCGCTTGTGCAAGGTATTCCTTTCGAGAAACCGCGGGTAGCGGCGTGTGAGCGGGGCGCGACGGCCGCTTCCGTCAGTATTCCGTCAATGCCCATTCCGGGGGTGCCGGGTGCTGCCGGATACCGCCGGGCGCCGCCGAGGGCACTGCCGGGTGCCGCCGGGCGGCGCCACGGTCGCGGCAGCCGGCACTCGAAAAAGCGGGATTTCCGGAGAATTCAGCTCCGCGCAACCTGGTGGCCGCCGCGGCGCGGGACGGGGGTCCCGCTGCCCCTCCCGTGCCTTCTCGGCCTGTCCGGATCCCCTGGCGCGGGGAGCGGACCGCCGGGCCGATCGCCGGTCCGGACCGGCGGTCCGTGTTCCTCCGCGAGCGCACGGTGTCCGCGCGGCCTTTCCGCGAGGGAGCATCGCGTCATAACGGTCGTTCCCTTCGGCGGATCCAGAACGCCAAACAGCGTATGCATACGTCAAGAATCCGGTCAAGCCGACGCGTCAATTCGACGCTGACGACGCGTCGGATCGAATTCGGTTCACGAAATCTCGTGGAGATCGTGCGGAGAACCGCTGCCCGCTGCCGGGCGGCGAGGCGGCATTACGGCTCGGTCCGCGGCAACGCCGCCGGGGCCTCGCCTCCGGCGCTCCCCTCGTCCTGCCGGGCCTGCCGGCTTCGCCGGCATCACAGCCATGTCGTCGCCAGCCAGCCGGTCACCGCCCCCGCGAGGATGAGGCCGAGGTTGAGGGCGATCTGACGGTCGCCGCGCCTCAGGTGCACCCTGGTCGCGCCGATCTGCAACACCTCGAACCCGATGGCGGCAGCCAGGGCGAGCCAGGGCGCGATGCCGGTCAGCGCCGGGAGGATAAGCCCGACGGCGCCGAGCACTTCGATCACCCCGATGGTCCGTACGGCCGACATCGGCGTGCTGTCCACCCAGGCGGGGTGGGGGCGGCGGTGAGCAACGGGGCGAGCAGGATGGCTGGGTCGGTGTCGGTAGTGAGGTCGCTGACCTGGCCGTCGCCGACTTCGATGACACGCCAGGTGCCGTCGGTGCGTTGGGTGAGGTCGGTGGTGATGAAGCGGCAGCCCAGGGCGCGGACCAGCGGACGAAGCGCCTCCAGAGGAGGAGTTGGCCGCAGGCCCGGGGTGTCCGGGTGCCCGGTGGTCAGTACGGGGTCGGCGTCGAGCCACCAGATTCGGGCTTCGCCGACGTCCCGGCGGAAATGCTCGAAGGCGCGCAGCACGACACCGCCCGCCAGGGAGTCCTCCTGGAGTTCGACGAAACGGGACACCACGGCGTGGACGGCCGGGATGTCCGCGAGATCGGGCAGGTAACAGGCCTCGTCCCACTTGTGCTTGCGGGATTTGACGAAGTCCTTCACGATCCCCGCCCCCGGCGGGAGGCGCGCGGCGGCTCGAGCGAGCGCCTGCGGACCCGGCGGCCGACCGGGCGGACAAGGAATCCAGGCGCTCGCCGGAGTGACCCGGGCGAACGTTCCGTACCAACCCGGGAGTTCATGGGCCACCCGGTACGCCGTCGGCGAGGTCAGCAGATGAACGCCCCGCTCGGCCAGCGCGGCACCGAGTTCCGCGTAGGCGCCCGCCGGCACCATCCAGCCGCGATACCACACCGCCCCCATCCCGCGCGGCACCCGCCGCACCGCCCCCTCCGTATCCCCGCGAAGCAGCGCGTCATGATCCACCAGCGCCACCTCCGCCCCGGCCCGCCGCACGGCCGCCGCCTGCGCCGCGAAGTGCGGGTCACAACGGGCGTGCCCCAGAGGGTCGTTGCAGAGCAGCACGGAGATGGTCACCGCCCCACGGTAGAGCGCGACCGGTCGTCGGCAACGCCGAACAGTGTCAGTGCGGGCAGGCGCTTGCCCGACTCTGCGCGTGCCCCGGACCCGACTGCCCTGAAAGTCCACCCCGAGCGACCTGTCGTCCAGGTCGTCGTCCGCAAAGGCTGGGCGGACCGGGCCGTGAGCGGTGGGCCGGAGCCGCGACCGGCGTCTCCCGTACGGTGAGACCGCGTGCACCCCTGCGGCCCCCTATGGCACCATCTTTTCAGGCGGGCGGGGGCGGCAGTGTGCCAGGAGGCGGAGCATTCCCAATGCAGGTGGAGATCCGGGCGACGAACGAGGACGGTGTTCCGGCCTTATACGACTTCTTCCGCTGGCTGAGGGATGACCAGGACGGACCCGGAGACGTCCGTTTGGCGAACGCCGCTGCCGGCCGGCCGGGAGCGATGGGGGCCTTGGAGGTCATCCAGGTCGTCCTTTCCCAGTCGACGGCCATGGTGAGCCTGGCCATGCAGTATGTTTCCTGGCGCCATTCGAGAGGCGGCGGCCGACACGGTGCGGAGTTCACCTTCGCGCGGGCCTCAGACGGTCTGACCGTCGCTGTGCAGGGCGGCACCGACGACGATGTACGCCGGATGCTGGCGCTGCTCGCGGTACCGCCGGAACCCCCGTCCTCCGCTGATCAGAGCAGTCAGGCCCCCGAGTAGCCCCTGTGGATATGGAGCTGGCCGACCCGCACCGTTCGTACGCGGTCCTGATCGGATCCGCGATATACGGCGATGCGTCCCTCGAGGACCTCCCGGCGGTCGCGAACAACCTGACCAAGCTTGCGGAGTTGTTCGCCGACGCCACGATCTGGGGCTTGCCGCAGGGGAACTGCACTCTTGTGCCGCAGCCGGAGTCCCGGGAAGAAGTCCTCGACGCCATTCACGACGCCGCGCGAAAGGCGGAGGACACACTGCTGGTCTATTTCGCCGGGCACGGTCTGGCCCACCCCGACGTCAATGGCCTCCTGCTCGCCCTTCCTGGCACCGATCCCGAACGGACCTACACCGCACTGGATTTCGACGCTGTACGGGGCGAGGTGCTGAGCACCCGGCGTGAGGTCAACCGTATCGTCATCCTGGACTGCTGCTATGGCGGCCGGGCATTCGAGGGTGGCATGGGCGGCGCCGGCAAGGCGGTGCAGATGGCCGAGCAGACCCGCATCGCGGGCTCCTACCTCCTCACCGCGAGTTCCGCGACCCGGCAGTCGCAGTCGCCGCCCGGTGAGACGTACACCGCGTTCACCGGCGAGTTGATCCACCTGTTGGAGAACGGGCTGCCCGGTGCCGGGGAACTGATCGAAGCCACCCACGTCTACGAGCATCTGTACGGCGAACTGCGATCCAAGGGGCGTCCGTTGCCTCAGCAGAGGCTCAGCAACACCGGCCGCACCCTCGCCTTCGCCAGGAACAGACACCTGGCAGAGGTGACACCGCCGGACCCCCCGGACGGAGGAACGATCTCTCCCGGAACCCCCGATGTGATGACGGGACCGGGGCGGACGCCGCGCGAACTCGTCCGGGAAGTCGCGAGGTCAAGGGCCGCGAACGCCGACGATGCCGCCGGCGCATTGCTCCGGGAATGGGCCATACGCCGCCCGGTCCAGGAAGTTGCCACCTTGGCGGCACTCCTCAGCGCGGAGGGGAACCGGTTCGCGACCGACGTGGTGAACAGGGCCCTGTCCAATCGCGGCCCGCAGGCCGTCGCCGACTACCTTGACGCCCTGTACGCCGTGGATGACGAGCCTGAGGACGCCGAACGCGTACTGCACTATGCCGCTGATCAATCCGTCGATGTCGTCGCAGCCACCTACAAGCTCCTGTGCTCCGCAGGTCGCTCGGTCGAGGCCGACCGCCTTCTCTTCCTGCGGACCGAGCGTCTGCGGAGCACCGATGACGTCCTCGAACTCGCGGGTGCCCTCTGGTCCGCTGGGCTCGAGCCGGAAGCCGACAGGGTCCTCACCGCCGCTACCACGGATTCCGCGGAGGAATCTGGACGCCTGGCTGATGCCCTCCTGGCCATCGGCCAGCCGGACCGGGCCTTCGCGCTCTACCTTCGGACCCAGGAGACGGTGGTACGGCGTCCCGTGCCCGCGTTCGTGCGTCTCCTGAAGAAGATGCACGAGGCGGAGCACGACGATGATGCCACCACAATGCTCGAACGGTGGATCGATGATGCCGCTCCCTCCTCAGCGCCCTCAGCGCTTCCCGCTCGGCAGACCATCACGGATCTCTGCGCGGAATTGCGGTCGGCAGGTCTCAGCCCGTACGCGTCGACCGTTCTGCGGCGATCGGCCGCCGCGCTGCCTCCGGCGGACGTGATCGCACTCGCCGAGGCGCTGTACCGGCAGGGCCGTGGCGAGGATTCCGTCCTGCTGCTGCTGATGGCGACGCGTGCCGGGCCGATCGAGGCGGTGGTGGATTTTATGGACAGTCTGCGCGAGATAGGCCGACCCGTGGACGCGAACGCCCTGCTCGATGAGGTCGGCCGATTGCCCGCACATGACGTAGCGCGGTTGCTGGAGCGGTTGGAGTTGCAGGGCCGGACCCGTGATCGCGACCGGCTGCTGTCCGTGATCGCACGTCAGCCAGTTCCGGCGCAGCTTGCCGTGCTCAGAGAACCGTTCCTGGTGGACGGTCGTTACCACGAAGCCTTCACAGGTCTCGGCGCCGGGTCGGACAAGGAGTTCGCCGAGGTGCTGAAGCAACTGAGGGATACCGGAAGCCATCTGGACCTCATCGCCTTGTTCGCCTATGGCGCCCGCGAAAATACGGCAAATCTCACAGCGCGGCTCGCGTGGATGGAACGGAAGGGTATCCCCGAGGCCCTGGTGTTGCGGGCCTACCTGCTCGACCGCGGGATCTCGGCCGGCGGGCGTATCCCGACCCTGAACAAGAAGGACCTAGCGGCTGCGGCCGTCCGCTTCCCCTCCTCCGCCGGGGTGGCCTTCGCGCTCGCGGCTTTGCAGGCACTAGGCCACGAAGAAGCGGTCTCATACGTGGCACGGCGGTTGGCGTCGCTTTGGTTCGACTCGGCTCAGCGGGTGGAGTTGGCGGTATCTCTTCGCCGGAGGGGCCTGAACAATGTCGCGCGGACCGTGATCAAGGAGGGATCGTGGGATGAGATCAGGCACCTGACCGAAACGATCACCGAGCTGCACAGTGCCGGGTTTCCCGATGACGCCGCGTACGCGCTGCGCTGCTATGCCTTCCGGCTCGGCGGCAAGGCGAAGAAACTCGCGGCGTCGCTCGGCTTGGAGAATCCGCCCGGCACCGCGTATTTCCCGCTTCTCCGGCGCACCAGCCTTGACGATGGTCACGGCACGGCTAACTGATCGGCCGCCCGGCGCCAAGAACAGACGCGGGACGCCCCGTCGGCAGGACCGTCAAACGCCCCGAGCGCATCGAGGGTCGGCCGAGGCCGACGTCCACCCGACAGGGTCGCCTGGAAGCGGGCCGCTACGTCAGTGACGTCCGGACCGCCTCGACCAGTGATGACGCGCGCGTGTCGTCCGCGCCCTCGATGATGTTGTTCATCAGGTAGCCGAAGGCGACGCCGTGTTCGGGGTCGGCGAAGGCGAGGGAGCCGCCGCGGCCGGCGTGGCCGAAGGAGCGGGGGCCGGTCAGCGGCGCCTCGGCGGTGGGCAGCATGTAGCCGGAACCGAAGCGGCTAGGCAGCATCATGACCTGATCGATACCGGCGGCCTGCTCTTCGGTGGCGGACGCCACCGTCTCCGGGGTGAGGAGGCGTACGCCGTCCACCTCGCCGATCAGCGCGGCGTACATGCGGGCCAGCGCGCGGGCGGTGCCGATGCCGTTGGAAGCGGGGAGTTCCGCGGCCTGCGCCTCCGGGGAGTTGAAGTCGATGTCCGCGGGATCGGTGACGGCGAAAGCCCTGTTGATGAGGGAGTCAGGGTCGCGCATGGCGGCGACCACGCCGCGGAACTCCTCGGGGATCGCCGTGAGCGGCACGGTGGAGAGGTCGACGTCCGGCTGCCGGTAGGTCATCCGGCTGACCCGGCCGCGCTCACCGGCGGGCAGCCCGATGAAGAAGTCGAGGCCCAGCGGCTCGGCGATCTCCTCGGCGAGGAATTGGCCGGGCATACGGCCGGACACCCGGCGGATCACCTCGCCGACCAGCCAGCCCCAGGTCCGCCCGTGATAGCCGTGCGCGGTACCGGGAATCCACTGGGGACGCTGTGCCGCCAGCGCGGCCGTCATCGGCTGCCACGCCAACGCCTCCTCCAACGGCACCGGTTGATCCAGCGCGACCAGTCCGGCCCGGTGCGACAGGAGCCAGCGAACGGGAATGTCGGCCTTGCCGTTCGCGGCGAACTCCGGCCAGTAAGCGGCCACCGGGGCGTCCAGGTCCACGGCGCCGCGCTGAGCCAGCAGGTGCGCCGCGGTCGCGGTGGCCCCCTTCGTCGCCGAGTAGACCAGTTGCAGCGTGTCCCGCTCCCAGGGACGCCCGGTCTCCGGATCGGCCACCCCGCCCCACAGATCCACCACGGGCCGCCCGTCCCGGTAGACGCACACCGCCGCGCCAACGTCCCCGCGCCCCTCGAAGTTCGCCGCGAACGCTTCCCGTACGGCCTCGAATCCGGCCTCGACCAGACCGTCGATCGTCGTCATACCGTCCATCGTGGCACCGGGGGAATCAGGCGTCAGCCGACTTACCGGTCCCGGCGGCCAAGGGCCTCGGGGTCGCCGGGGCGGCCGGGGCGGCCGGGGTCGCCGCACCGGCGGCCGCACCGCGCCGATGAGCGGCGGGCCGGTGCGGCCGTGCGGTGTCCGTGTTCGGGGAACGGAGCGGTGTCAGACCCTTCGGATAGCGTCGAGAACGTCGAAGCGGCGGGCGTGAGAGGCGCGGCTCGGCCGTGTCAAAAGCAACGACGGCACCGTCACCGTGGCATGACCGATACCTCGACGAACGCGCGGCGCAGGGGGAGAGAGAAACACATGAGCGTCACCGGATTCTGGATCGTCGGCGTGATCGCGGACGCCGACATCGCCCGCGTCCGGCAGACGTTTCCCGGTTACGCGCCGGCGGGCCGGCCCGCCGCTCAGTCGCTCGGCGCTCTCGACTGGTGGCGGGGGCGGAGTCCGGCGGAGAGGTTCTTCGAACCGGCCTCGCACCGGCCGAGACCGACGGACGACGCCCCCCGATTACAGAGGTGCGTCGACGCGGTGCGGCCGGGGGACCAAGGGACGGAAAAGGCCGTGGACGAACTCATGGAGCTGATTCCGCGGCAGGTGGGGGCGGGCCTCTTCCTCGCCGCGGCCAGAAAGGGTGACCCGACCGCGGCTCTCGGTTACGCTCTCGGCCCGGAGCGGATGTCGCGGCTTCCGGGCCGGTGGGGCGACTTCCTGCTCCGGGCGGCGGAGGTGCGTTCCGCGTTGCCCGCGGCCGAAGCCGCGCTCCACCTCTCGGAGAAGCAGCGCTCGACGGTCACCGACCGCATCCGTGACTGGATGACGGGGATGGCCGACGCTCCCGGCCACGACGCCGACGAACTGGTCGACGGCCCGCTGCGGGTCCTCCGCCATGCCGCTCGGCAAGGGCTCGGCGCGATAGGCCTGACCCGGCGGTACTGAGGGGGGACCCGGCGCCGCACTCGGCACCCGGCGGCAGGCGGTGCCCCTTGCCCACGAGATGGCCCCACCTGTACGTGCCTATACGTGCGGGGTTTCGGCGACCGCCTGTGCGGCGGTCCAGCGGTCCATCCGTTCCCATTGGGCGAGGAGCCACTCGCCGCGGGCCTCGTCGCCCGGGGGAATGTCCGCCGCCGGGATCCGCCACCAGTGGACGCGGACCGGGCGGTGGAAGGGGAGGAAGGACCAGGCGGCGCGCGGGGAGGCTATGACGTCGAGGCCGGCGTGGGCGACGAAGACCACGTCGGCGGTGGGCGCCGCGGCCAGCGCGGCGAGGCTTCCGCCGTTCCGCGGGGGCAGGACGTAGTGCAGCCGGGCCGCGCGGGCGGCCCGGCGGTACTGGCCGAGGCGGCGCAGGCTGGCGACGGCGCGGTGGTGGCGGCCCGGCGTGAAGTTGCCGCCCTCGGGGAAGATCACCAGGCCGTCGCGGGGCCGCAGCCCGGCGGCCAGCGTCGCGATCGCGTCCTCGGCGGTGCCGCGGGCGGGCGGCAGGAAGCAGTGCGGCACCCGGCCGAGCAGGACATCGAGGCACGGATCGCCGCGCAGTGCGCCCTTCAGCACGGTGTGCGGCAGCAGCCCGGCCTCGGTGAGCAGGATCTGGAGGAGCAGGAAGGAGTCGCCAAGTCCCGCGTGCCGCACCAGGATCACCAGGGGTACGTCCGGCGGTCGGTCGGCCGGGGGCAGCGCCGGCGTCATCTCCACCCTGAGGCGGAACAGCCGCTCAGTCGCCCGGCGCAGGACGGCCAACAGCCGCGCCAGCAGCGCGAAGGCGTCGGCCGCCCGGCGGTCCCGCGCGGCCGGCCCGGCGAGGACGCCGCGCACGAACAGCGCCGTCGCGCCAAGCAGGCCGCCGAGGTCCACCACGAGGTACAGCAGCAGGAAGCAGGCCATCCGCGTGGGACGCCACGGGCCGTGTGCGGCGAGCGATACGGGGGCGCCGAGCACGGTGACGACCACCAGGACGGCCGCGGCCACCGGGATCAGGGCGAGCAGGAGCGCGGTGGTGAGGGTGCGGCGGCCGGCCGTGACGAGTGCCCTGGCGGCAGCGGTGCGCCGGGTGCGCGGTGCGACGGCCGGGTGGGCGGCACCGTCGTACGGTACGGGCCGGCCGCCTTGGGAAGGCATCGCGGGGCCGGTCACCGGGCCGCTCACCGCGCTGGTCACCGAGCCGGTCGTAGGCGCGTCCTGGCCGACACGCTCGGCCCGCCCGCCCTGGCCGACACGCTCGGCCCGCCCCCCTTGGCCGACCCGCTCGCCCCGCCCGCCCGACGCGGCCGGGACAGGCTCCTCGGTGACCGCCGTCGGCTCAGCGTGGTCGCCCGGCGCGGGGCCCGTCACTTCTTGCCGCCGTCCGCCGCGTCGAGGACCGACTCCAGGTACCGCGAAGAGGCGGCGTAGGCACGCTCGATACGGTCCGCCGTCTGCCCGAAGGCCCGGTAACGCAACTGGCTCAAGGTCCCGGCCACTTCGCCAGAGGCCGCCCCGCTGGGCAGTACGTGCACGGTGACGTCCGGCGGCAGATCGGCCATGTCGCGGGCGAAGCGGTGCCTGCGGGCGATCTCGAAGGCGACGGTGGCGACTTCCCACGGCAGCTTCGGCGGAGTCAGCGGCCGTTCGATCCGGCCCACCTGCAACACGTAGATCTCGCGCGCGCCCAGAGCGACGGCTCTGCCCACCGGGATGCTGTTGACCAGGCCGCCGTCCACGAAGTGCTCGCCGCCGAGGCCCACCGGCGGCAGCAGCCCCGGTACGGCGGAGGAGGCGAGCACCGCCTCGACCAGCGGACCGCTCTCGAACCAGTGCTCGGCGGCGTGCTCGATACTCGCCGCCACACACTGGAACGGCACGTTCAGCTCTTCGATGAGCGCCACCGGCAAGTGGTCACGCAGCAGGTCGAGCAACGGCGCCGGGGTATAGAGGTGGGTACGGCTGCGCACCGCGGTGGAGAGCCGGCCCACCAGAGAGCCGGCGAACACCCCTGCCCGGCCCAGCCCCGTCCACAGGTCGATCAGCCGGCTCACCGAGGTCTGCGACGGATCGGCCGCCACGGCCGCGCCGTTGATCGCACCGACGGAGGTGCCCAACACCAGCCCCGGCCGCACCCCGGCGGCGAACAGCGCCTTGAGCATGCCGACCTCGTACGCTCCCAGCGCCCCGCCGCCACCCAGCACGAACGCGGGGCCCGCCACATCACGCCCACTGCGGTCCATGGCTCAAGCGTGCCCGGGCTCCGCCGGCCCAACCCGAACGCCTCGGCGCGCCGAAGCGGCCGGCCCCCGAGCGGGGGTGGCCGTGCTCAGCGACGTCCTGCACCTTCCCAGCGACGTCCTCGACCTCTCGGCGACGGCTGATGAACGGTTCCGCGAATTCCGGGTCGGTGTGTAACAGAGCTCGTTCGGGACTGTCGTTCAGTCAGCATGCGGCGGTGACGGGTCTGTTGCGGTGCGCCTTCGATACTGGTCGTCACCTGGCCACCACATTCGATCACTGGGAGAAACCGTGTCTCGTGTCCTGCGCACCGCCGCCCTCGCCGCCACTGCCGCCGTTGTGGCGTTCGGGGCATCCGCCTGCGACTCGGGCACGTCCACGGACGCGTCGGCGAAGTCCTCCGCATCCACAACGGCGTCCGCACCGGCGTCCGCCACGGCGGGTACGGACGCTCCCGGGTCCGCTCCGACCACGGGCACACCGGTCACGTCGGAGGCGGCCGGTGCGAAGCCCGACCCGGCGAGCCCGCAGGCGCCGTCCACGGGCAACAAGCCGGCCGCCGCGACCGTCGGGCGGTGCCACACCGCCGGACTGAGGTTCTCCTTCGGCAACGGTGACGCCACGTACGGCAGTGCCGACGACCAGCAGCACCTCCAGGTGCTGATGACCAACACCAGCGGCTCGACCTGCACGGTCAAGGGCTTCCCGGGGGTGGACCTGAAGGCCGCCGACAGCTGGTCCCTGGTGCGTACCTCGAAGTCCCCCGCAACGGTCACGCTCACGTCCGGTGCGAGCGCGAGCTTCGTCATCACCTACCAGCCCTTCGAGGCGGGCTCCGGCGTGGAGTTCAAGGCCAAGAGCGTGGTCATCACCCCGCCCAGCGAGACCACCTCCGTCACCCTGACCTGGCCCGGCGGCAGTGTCCTGCGCCAGGACGGCGCCACCCACCCCGCCACCTACGTCGGCCCCGTCACCACCTCCTGACCCGGGCCGTGTGGCCGCCTCCGCGGCCCGAACCGAACGCACTGGGCAGCCGAGCACCGCGCAAGGAGCCGTTCGGGCAACCGGAATGGGATCGTCAACATCCCGTTCGGGCGCGCAAGGTTGCCCTTTCAGACGCGGGAACGGCATCCGCGCTGCCCCCGGTCAGGTACCTGAGGACGTTTCGGCGCCGGGGGCCGACCCGACATGTTGAACAGGTCTTGTCTCGTACCCCCGAGGAGAGCAGCGCATGCCGTCGTACTTGTCACCTGGCGTATACGTCGAGGAGGTGGCCAGCGGTGCGCGTCCCATCGAGGGAGTGGGCACCTCGGTGGCCGCCTTTGTCGGCCTCGCCCCGAAAGGACCGCTCAACGAACCGACGTTGGTGACCAACTGGTCCCAGTACGTCGCGTCCTTCGGTGACTTTACCGACGGGTATTTCCTGGCGCACTCCGTCTACGGATTCTTCAACAACGGCGGCTCCGCCGCGTTCATCGTCCGCGTCGGCGGCCTGCCGGGCGGGGTCGCCGGTACGGAGGCCCAGGGCCCGGCCGCCGTGACGGCCGGCCGCAGCGCGGCTCCGGGTGCGCTGACCGCCGGCGAGGCGAGGCAGCTCGGCGGGTTCACGGTGTCGGCGATCGCGCCCGGCGAGAGCGGCGGGCTCAGTGTCGAGGTCGCGGATGCCGAGGGCGAGGGCCCGGCCGACCGCTTCCGGCTGATCGTCAAGGACGGCGAGAAGGTGGCCGAGACCTTCGATGTGACCGCCAAGAAGGCCAACCGGAACTACGTCGTCACGCAGGTCAAGGAACGCTCCAAGCTGATCATCGTCACGGAGGCCGCCCCGGGCGGGCAGCTCGCCCGGCCGGAGAACCAGTCGGTCGCGCTCGCGGCACCGGCCGCCGCCTCCGCACCGGTCCGGGTGGACGAGGACGAGCAGGTCGGCATCCGCGAGTACGTGGGCGACTCCGCTGACCGGACCGGTTTCGGCGGTCTGGAAGCCGTCGACGAGATCTCGATGGTCGCCGTCCCGGACCTGATGGCCGCGTACCAGCGCGGCGCGATCGACCTGGAAGCCGTGAAGGCCGTGCAGCTCGGCCTGATCGCGCACTGCGAGCTGATGGGCGACCGGCTGGCCGTCATCGATCCGCCGCCCGGCCTCAACGCCCGCCAGATACAGGTCTGGCGCCAGGAGACCGCCGGTTACGACTCCAAGTACGCGGCCCTGTACTACCCCTGGATCAAGGTCTTCGACCCGGCCGGCGGCCAGACCCGGCTGATCCCGCCCAGCGGCCATGTGGCCGGCGTCTGGGCCCGCAACGACTTCGAGCGCGGTGTGCACAAGGCGCCGGCCAACGAGGTGGTCCGCGGCGCGGTGGACCTGGAGATGCAGATCACCCGGGGCGAGCACGACCTGCTCAACCCGCTGGGCATCAACTGCATCCGGGCCTTCCCCGGCCGGGGCATCCGGATCTGGGGTGCCCGTACCCTCTCCTCCGACCCGGCCTGGCGCTACCTCAACGTCCGCCGCTACTTCAACTACCTGGAGGAGTCGATCCTGATCGGCACCCAGTGGGTGGTCTTCGAGCCCAACGACCAGGCGTTGTGGGCCCGGATCAGGCGGAACATCTCGGCGTTCCTGGTGAACGAGTGGCGCAGCGGGGCCCTGTTCGGCGGTACGCCGGACGACGCCTACTACGTGAAGTGCGACGCCGAGACCAACCCGCCGGAGTCGGTGGACCTCGGACGGGTGATCTGCGAGATCGGTGTCTCGCCGGTCAAGCCGGCCGAGTTCGTGGTCTTCCGGCTGGCCCAGTTCTCCAGTGGCGGCGGCGAGTTGGACGAGTAGCCGGCGGTGCCGCGGACGGGCCGGGCCGGCCCGTCCGCCGTGGTGCGAGAAGTCGCGAGCAAGAGCGGTAACGAGGAGAAAGAGCAGGTCCCATGAGTCTTCAGCCGGGTGAGTCGCTCACCACCCATAATTTCGGTATCCAGATCGACGGCATCGGCCTGGAGTACCTGCAATCGATCAGCGGCTACAAGTCGACGCAGGACGTCATCGAGTTGAAGCAGAACTCGGCCAGCGGCCAGCCGATCATCCGGAAGATGCCCGGTGGCAGGCAGGCCGGTGAGGTGACCGTGGTCTACGGCGTCACCCAGAGCACCGCCTTCAACGACTGGCACAAGCTCTCCCAGAACGGCAACATGGGCGCGGCCCGCAAGAACGCCACCGTCATCTTCTACGACACCATGATGAACCCGGTGAAGCGGTACCACCTGACCAACGCCTGGTGCAGCAATGTCGTCCCCGGCGATGTGCGGGCGGGCGAGGCGAACGCCCTCACCGAGACGGCGACCATCGTCTACGAAGAACTGATACCTGAGTGATGCGTCGCGGAACAGCCGCCAAGACCTCGGTCTTCGCGGAGCAGGAGATCCTGGCGGGTTCCGCGGGTTCCGCCGGTTCGGTGGCCCCGGCCGCCGAACCGGCCCCCGCACCGGCGCCCGAACCCGCCCCCATACGGAGGCAGTTGCAGACCGAGTTCGCCTTCGAGCTGCCGCGCGGGTACGTGGACGACGCCGGCGTGGTGCACCGCGACGGGATCATGCGCCTGGCGACCGCGAGGGACGAGCTGATCCCGCTCCAGGACAGGCGGGTGCGGGACAACCCGGCGTTTTTGTCGGTGGTCCTGCTCGGCCTGGTGATCACCCGGCTCGGCACGGTGGAACACGTGCACGACGGTGTGGTGGAGAAGATGTTCGCCTCCGACCTCGCCTTCCTCCAGGACTTCTACCGCCAGATCAACGCCGAGGGCCACACCCGGGCCGGGGTCACCTGCCCGCACTGCGAGCAGCCGTTCGAGGTCGAGCTCGGCGGGAGCCGCCTGGGGGAATCGTGACGTACGCGACCGACCGTATCCACGAGGAGATCGCGTACATCGCCTACCACTTCCACTGGAGCCTGGAGGACATCCTGGACCTCGAACACCACGACCGTCGCCGGTACGCGGGGCAGATCGCCGCGCTCGTGACCCGCGCCACGGCCGAGCGGTGAGAGGACGGGCGTAGGCCATGGGAATCCTTGACCGACTGCGGGGACGTACGGGTTCGGCGAGTACGGCGCGTTCGGCGCGTCCGGCGGGCTCGGTTGGTATGGCGGGCTCGGTGGGTGCGTACGTGGGCGGCCCGTCAGCCGCGGTCCCTCCGGAGCCGGCCGCCGGGTCCGGAACGCCCGCCGCTCCGGACGAGCGGCAGGGCTGGTCGGCGCTGCCGCCGATCGAGCGCGTGCTGGCACAACCGGCCCGGCACACCGTCGCGGCACCGGACTTCGCGGGCACGCTCACGACCTGGCAGAACCCCTCCTTCACCGGGACGTTGTCGCACGCTGTGCTCGACGGCGCTCCTACCGGTCTGATCAGGAACGTACTGACGCCCGCGAGGGTCACCACGCCCCCCGGACGGCTGGGCGAACCCATGCTGACCCTTCCGGTCGCGGCGGAAGCGGCGGAAACCGGGGAGGGGGCGCAGGCGGCGGTCGGAGCCGACGCGGCGGCCGACGTCCCGGTCCAGACGGCCGTGTCGGCCGCGCGGCCGACCGGCACGCGGGTCGCACCGGTACGGCCCCAGTCCGCTCGGCCCCCGCTGACCACGGCGGTCGCCCCGCCCGCGATTGAGCGGCGGACCCTTCCGGCGGCGGTGTCCCGCCCGAGCGCGCGGGCAGGTGAGCTTCCCGCCAGGGAGGCGGCACCGGTACGGAGCACCCGGCCGGCCGGCGGTACGCCCGGTCCCGCCCGGGGCCAACGCGCCTCCGCGGCAGCGGACTTGGCGGCGGACTCGCGGCCCACCGTGGGCGGGGCGACACCCTCGCCGGCAGCCGGGCCGGAGCCGACGCCCGGGCCGGGACACGCGTCCAGGCCGACACCCGCACCAACACCTTCACCCATCGCCTCGGCGATGCCGGTCGTGCCGTCCTCCGGGGCGCAACTCTCCATTCCTCCGGGCGACTCCGGGGCCACGGGGTGGTCCGAGAGCGAGGCGGGCGCCGGGAGCTCGGTGGTGCCCTCGCGCACAGCCGCCGCCGGCCCGACTCCCCCGATTCGGCGCGGCCTTGGGGCACCCATCGCCCCTGCCACTCCCGCCTCCGTGGGCGGCGCGGTGCCCGTACAACGTCGGTTGCCGGAGCCGGGCGCGCCGAGCGGTGGCCCCGGAACGACCCGGGGTTCTTCGGACCCCGGGCCGAACTCCCCGTCCGTACGTGCCTCCGACACCGGGTCTTCCACCGGCCCGGCCACGGTTCCGGCGCCGCCTTCCACCGGCAGCGCCCGCCCCGGCAGTGCTCAGGCGGGGACCTCGACACCGCGCCGCCGTCCACTGCTCGGCGCCCCACTGACCGCTCCCCCCGCCGACGCGACCTCGCTCACCGGCGGCCCCGCGCGTCTCGCTCCCGGCGGACCGGCACCAGTGCAGAGGGCTGCGCCGCTGAGGCCGTCGGGCGCCTCCCCGTCAGGGCCCCCGCTTGCGGCTCACCGGACGCCACCCGATGCGTCACGCTCCAACCCCGACAACCGGCCCGACGGGAGGTCCGGTTCCCCGGTGCCCCAGTCACCCCTCGGGGTATCCGGGCCGCCCCCGGCCGAGTCGGTGGCCGACAGTCCCGGCAATCGGCCGGATGGCACGTCCGGCTTTTCGGTGTCCGGGGCGTCGCAGTCGCCGGCCGCGCTGTCCGGGCCGCGCCCCCTGACCGGTTCGGCGTCCGACGGTCCCGGCAACATGTCCGATGGCCCGTCCGGCCATTCGGCAACGGCCCCCTCGCCCCTCGGGGTGTCCGGGCTACGGCCCATGGCCGGTCCGGCGGCCGGTGGTCTGCCAACTGCCCCCGGCAACCGACCTGATGGCACGTCCGGTTCACCTGCCGCGCCGTCCGGCCCTCGGCCCATGGCCGGTTCGGCGTCCGGCGGTCTGCCAACTGTCCCCGTCAACTGGCCGGATGGGGCGTCCGGTTCCTCGGTGTCGGCTGCGTCGCAGTCGCCCGCCGCGCTGTCTGGGCTGCGGCCCCCGGCCGGTTCGGCGGCCGACGGTCCCGGCAACCGGTCCGACGGAACGCCCGGCTTTTCGGTGTCGGCAACGGCCTCCACGCCCCTCGGGGTGTCCGATCTGCGGCCCCTGGCCGGTTCGGTGGCCGACGGTCTCTCGAACGACCTCATCGTGCAGCGGCAGATTGCTGGTAGCTCCGCGCCAGCGGCAGCCGTGCCGTCGGCGCCGGAAGCCTCGCCGACCATCGGCGACCCCTTCAGCGGGACTTCTTCTTCGGCGACCGCAGCCGCTCCGGGTGCCGCCCCCGCGCCGACGCGGCGCACCGCCGATGCCATCCCGGCACGCGAGGCTTCGACCGAGGCGGTCGGCCGGGCGCGCCCGGCGGCAGCCGCCGCCCCTGACGTCCCGCTGGTGGGCTTCGAGCAGCCGGTGGCGGCCGTCGAGCCGAAGGCGGGCGGTACCGGGGGGCAGCCCCCGGCCGGGACCCTGCCGGTGCAACGGTCAGCCGTGGTGCCCGGCGGGTCCGCCCTGCCGGTCGTACAGGCCGTGGCCGTAGCCGCTCACGCTCAGCTCATACCGTCGGCCCCGGGCGCTCCCGGCGGCGAGTCGGCGCCCCCCGTGGTGCCGGTGCGGCGGTCCACCCCGGTCCACGGCGAGGTCGGTTCTGGCGCGTCCTTGACGACCTCGGATCCCGCCCCGCGGCCGGTCGGCCACAAGGGAGCGGCGGTTCCCGGCGCGGCAGGGCCTGGCCACCGGCCGCTGACCGTGGCGCAGTCCGCTCCTCACCACCTGCCCAGCGTCGTCCGCCCGTTGGCTCCGGCCCGCACGCTGACGCGGAACCAGCCGCTCCTGGCGGCCGGCGCCCCGCGACCGCCGAGCGGATCGCGAGCGGTGCCGCTGCGCGGCAGCGCGTCCGCGCCAAGCCAACCGCTGTCGCGGCTCACGAACCACGCCGCCGTGGCCGACACCGCCCGTCCGTCGGCACCGGCCGGCATCCCCGTACAGCGTCTGGTGGCCGCGCCCTCGACCGCCCGGGGATCGGGGACGGCCCCGGCGGCCGGTGCGTCGAGGTCGGTGACGCTGCCGAACCTCCATGGCCGTGGTGTGGCCGCCGCACCCACCGCCCCTCCGGCGCGGGCCGCCGGCCCCGGCACGTACCCGCCCGTCGTCCCACAGAACCTCGCCCCGCAGAACCTCGTCTCCCAGAGCCTCGCCCCGCAGGACCTCGTCTCCCAGAACACGGTCCAACGCAGCACCGACGGCGTGCGGTTCAGCCCCGTGCCGACAGCCTTCCCGGCCGGCAGCAGGCCGGTGGAGCCCGGAGCACCGTCCGCGTACCGGCGCGACCTGCCGGTTCCGCTGGTGGCCGCCGCGCCCGTGCCCCCCATGGTGCTGCCGGTGCAGCGGACACCCGCGACCCCCTCCGTGGCCGATCCGGCGATCGGGCCGCATTCCCCCGCCCACCGGGCCGACCCGTGGCCGCCGCCCGCCGTGCTCAAGCGAAGCGGCGGCGGCTCCGGCCACTCGACCGGCGATCCGACCGGTCACCGGAGCGGCGGAGGCGGCGGGAACGTTCGTAGGAACAGCTGGAGCGCCGGCGACGGCCGGAACGGACCGCCGTCCTCCGCCAGGGCGGCCACCGACCCGGCCGCACAGCGCGACAGCGTCCCCGCCGTCTCCGGGTTCGATCCCCGCAAGCTGAAGGACGAGCAGGTCGACGAGCTGACCCACAAGCTGATCGGCCCCCTCACCAGGATGCTCCGCACCGAGCTGCGACTCGACCGCGAGCGGATCGGGAGGCTGCGTGATCCCCGCCGCTGAGGTCGCCGCTGACAGCACCGCTGACGCCGCCGCTCATCCAAAAACCGCCGCTGGATCACCACTGACCGCCGCCTGAACCGCCGCACCGCCGCACCGCAGCAACTCCGCATCGCCGCACCGCCCGCATCGCCGCACCACCTCGACCCGCCCGCAGGAAGGCCGTACCGATGCCCCAGGAACTGGACCCCGGGTCCACCATCTACTTCGACCTGACCATCGACGGCCAGGGCCTGGGCCGCTTCAACACCTGCGAGGGGCTCGCCGCCTCGGTGGAGATCTACCAGCACCAGGAGGGGGGCAACAACGGGTTCGTATGGCAACTGCCCTCCCGGGTGACCTTCTCGAACATCACCCTGACCCGCCCCGTCACCCCCGAGACCGTCAAGGTCGGGATCTGGATCACGTCCATCACCACCGGCGTCACCCGCCCCACCGCGCAGATCGCCGCCAAGCGCGCCGACGGCTCGATCGTCGCCCGCTGGGGCCTCCTCGAAGTGCTCCCGGTGAACTGGGACGGGCCCTCGTTCAACCCGGAGAACCCGGCGGTCGCCACCGAGACCCTGGTCATCGCCCACCACGGCTTCACGGACGCGGGGGCGGCGTAGTGGCCGGCGTGGGCGGTGCGGGCAAGAGCCTGACGCGGGCCTCGCTGGCCATCCACGAACCCCCCATCGGCTTCAGCACCACGCCGGGCTCCCTGATCAGCACGCTGCGCTTCGACTACAACCCGTCCCAACTGACCCTGAGCCGCGAGGCCCAGTGGAAGACCACCCCGAGCGCCGCGGTGCGCTCCGGCGCGGTCCCGGAGTTCATGGGCCCGGTGCCCCGCAACATGACGGTGGAGATCCTGCTGGACCGCTCGGAGAAACCGGACAGTCACGACGTGCTCAAGAACGTCGAACTGCTCTTCTCCTGCTGCGAGACCACCACCGCCAGCATCGCGGCGAAGCAGCCCTCACCACCCTGGGTGGTATTCGACTGGGGCGGCAACTCCAGCGTCCGCTTCACCGCCTATGTCAGCTCGGTGAACGTGCAGCAGGTCCAGATCAGTCCCACCGGAGTGCCGACCCGCGCCCTCTGCCAGGTGCAGTTGAACGAGATCCCGAGCAAGACCGCGGGACAGAACCCCACCTCCGGCGCGCTCACCGCCCAGCGGGTGCACCGGGTCGTCGCGGGCGACTCGTTGCAGTTCCTCGCCTGGCGTGAGTACGGGGACGCCACCGCCTGGCGGACCATCGCCGAGGCCAACGGCATCGACGACCCGGCGCACCTGCGGCCAGGCACCGAACTCATGCTCCCCGCCGCCGAAGAGGTCGGTCTCTGATGGGCCAGATCAGTTACTCCAACATCTTCCATGTCACTTTCGACGGCCGGAAGTTGCCCGACGACCTCGCGCCGCTGCTGGTGTCGGGCTGGGTCGACTTCGGCGCCGGCGTGCCCGGCTCGTTCCAGCTCGACTTCCGGGACCCCGACCGGCTGGTGCTCGGCAAGGCCGGCATCAAGATCGGCACCAAGGTGATGCTGGCCCCGGTCGCGGCCGGCCAGGGCGCGCAGTACCCGCTGCTCACCGGCGAGGTCACCGGCCTGGAGAGCGACTACGACGGCACCGGCAGCTTCACCGTCGTGCGGGGTTACGACCTCGGCCACCGGATGCTGAGGCAGCGCCGGGTGACGGCGTACCGCAACATGACCGCCTCCGACATCGCCCGCCAGTTGGCGGGCCGGGACAAGGTCCCGATCGGCAGCATCCAACGGACCAAGACCGTCTACGAGTTCATCACCCAGGCCAACGTCACCGACTGGGACTTCCTGTGCCGCCTGGCCGACGAGAACGAGATGGTGATGTCCCTCAGCGCCCGGGGCACCTTCCAGTTCGTCAAGCGCGACCCCGCCTCCGGCGCGCCGGCGTCGAGCGCGCTGAGCGACAGCAGCCCGCAGGTCCTGGACCGCGAGAACATCCGGCGCTGCCGGGCCGCCGTCACCTCCGCCGACCAGGTGGCCGGGGTCCGGGCGCGCGGCTGGGACGTGACGGCCAAGAAGACCCTGGTCGGTGAGTCGCCCGCGGCCGCCAACCCGGGCATCGCGATCGGCGCCACGCCCGCCCAGACCGTGTCCGCGTTCGGGCCGGCCACGCTCGTCGAGACCGACACCCCCTACGACAAGCAGGGCGAGGTGAAGAACGCCGCCTCCGCGCTGGCCGACGATGTCACCGCCGCCTTCGCCGAGTTGGAGGTGACCGCCACCGGCAACCCCAAGCTCCGCCCCGGCGTCCCGGTCACCCTCACCGGGGTGGGCGACCCCTTCGAGGGCAAGTACACGGTGACCGGTGCCCGCCACAGCTTCGGACTGGGCGGTGGCGGCTACGAGACGTTCCTGACCGTGAGCGGACGCCAGTGGCGCTCCCTGTACGGGCTCACCTCGGGCGGCGCCGGCGGCATGCCCCGGCTGCCGAGCGTCGCCAACGCCCTGGTCACCGACATCAAGGACCCGCTCAGGCAGGGCCGGGTCAAGCTGCGGTTCCCCTGGCTCGACGACACCTATGTCAGCGACTGGACCAGGACCGTGCAGTTCGGCGGCGTCCAGGGCGGCGGTCTGATCGGCCTGGACGTCGACGACGAGGTGCTGGTGACCTTCGACCGCGGCGCGCTGGACCACCCGTTCGTCATCGGCGGCCTCTACAACGGCAAGGACAAGCCCGGTGTCGTCGATGTCCAGCCGTACGACGCCACCAGCGGCAAGACGGTCCGCCGTACCCTCGCCGACCGCAGCGGCAACCGTCTGGACCTGCTGGACCAGCGCAAAGGCGGCAAGCAGGGGGTACGGCTGAACACCGGCGACAACCGGCTGACCATCAACCTGGACCGCTCCCGTACCGAGATCACCATCGACAGCCAGGGCAGCGTCACCATCAAGGGCACCCGGAAGGTGTCCGTCGAGGCGGCCGACATCTCGCTGAACGGGCACCAGAAGGTGTCGATCCACAGCGGCGGCGCGCTGGCCATTGAGGGGAAGATCGTCACCGTCAAGGCGGGGACCGCGCTGCGGATGAACGCGGTCGAAGCGAGCCTTACCGGCAGCGGCCTCCTGGACCTCTCCTCGGCGATGGACGTCACCGTCAAGGGCCTCAACATCCAGCTCGCCGGCATCATCAAGATGCTGGGAGAGGCCACGCTCGACGGCGCCCAGGTCATGGTGATCTGATGCCCGAGCAATTCGTCGGCACCGGGTGGGCGTTCCCGATGCGCATCGGACCCACCGGCGGCATCGCCATGGTCAGCGGGGTGCGCGAGATCGAGGAGGCCATGCGGCTCGTGCTGGCCACCGCGCCGGGCGAGCGGCCGATGCGGCCCGAGTTCGGCTGCGCCATCCACGACATGGTCTTCGCCCCCGTCAACGAGGCCACCGCGGGCCGTATCCACCACGAGGTCCGCACCAGCCTGGACCGCTGGGAGCCGCGGATCGAGGTCGAGGACGTCGAGGTGACCGCGGGGGACGAGCAGGGGGTGCTCTTCATCGACATCCGCTACTCGGTCCGGGGCACCAACAACCCGCGCAGCCTGGTCTTCCCGTTCTACGTCATCCCCTCCCACGACGAGCCGTCCTCGGACCCCGGACCGGCCACCGAAAGCGACCGCTGATGGCACTTCCCTCGCCCAACCTCGACGACCGCCGCTTCCAGCAGTTCGTCGACGACGCCAAGCGCTACATACAGCAGCGCGCTCCCGAGTGGACCGACCACAACGTGTCCGACCCGGGCGTCACCCTCGTCGAGACCGTCGCCCACATGGCCGACCAGATCGTCTACCGGCTCAACCGGGTGCCGGAGAAGAACCACCTCGCCTTCCTCGACCTCATCGGGATCACCCTCTTTCCGCCGTCGGCCGCGCGCGCCGACGTCACCTTCTGGCTGTCCGCGCCGCTGGACGAAGCCGTACGGCTGCCGGTCGGCACCGAGGTCGCCACCTCGCGGACCGAGAGCGAGGATGCGGTGGTCTTCGCCACCGAGCGCGAACTCACCGTGGTGCCGTGCGAGTTGGCGGCCCTCGTCGTCCAGCACAGTGGGGCGGCGGTCACCGACCGGACCTCGGACCTCGCCGAGGGGAAGGATCTGCACTGCTTCGCCGAGTCGCCGCGGCCCGGTGACTGCCTGCTGTTCGGGCTCACCGCCGCCGTACCGCACTGCGCGGTGGCGCTCACGCTCGACAGCCGGGTCGACGGCGTCGGTGTCGACCCCCGGCAGCCGCCGCTGGTCTGGGAAGCCTGGACGGAGGACGGCTGGACCCCGTGCGAGGTCGACCGGGACGGCACCGGCGGGCTCAACCGGCCGGGTGAGGTGGTGCTGCACGTCCCCGGCGGCCACGTGCTGTCCCGCACCGGACGCCGCGAAGCGGGCTGGCTGCGCTGCCGCGTCACCGAGCCGCTGCCCGGCCAGCCCTTCTACGCCACCTCGCCCACCGTCCGGTCGGCCGAGGCGTTCACCATCGGCGGCACCACCGGGGCCGTCCACGCCGAGACGGTGCGCGACGAGGCCCTGGGGGAGTCGACCGGGCTGCCCGGCCAGCGGCTGCGGCTGGCCAACGCCCCGGTCGTCGGCGACGTACCGCCGCTGCACCTCCAGGTCGCGGGCGACGACGGCTGGACCGACTGGGAGGCCGTCCCGCACTTCGCCGCCTCAGGACCCGACGAGCGCCACTTCACCCTCGACGCGGCCACCGGCGAACTCGCCTTCGGCGCCGCCGTGCGCGAACCCGACGGCAGCCTGCGCCAGTACGGCGCCGTGCCGCCCAAGGGCGCCGTCATCCGGGCCCGCCAGTACCGCACCGGCGGGGGCCGGGCGGGGAACGTCGCCCGCGGCGCCATCCAGGTGGTGCGCAACTCCGTCCCGTACGTCTCCGAAGTGGTCAACCGCGAGGCCGCCACCGGTGGCGTGGACGCCGAGACCGTCGCCGAGGCGAAGGCCCGCGCCCCGATCACGCTGCGCGCCCAGGACCGCGCGGTGACCCTGCGCGACTACGAGGAACTCGCCCGGCGTGCCGCCCCGGAGACCGCCCGTATCACCTGCCTCGAAGGCGACCCGGACGAGCACGGCGCCCACGCCGTCAGGGTGCTGGTCGTCCCGCAGGCGGTGGCGGATCCCGGCGGGCGGCTGCGCTTCGAGCAACTCGTCCCCGGGGACGCGCTGCTGGAGCGGATCACCCGATACCTCGACGAACGCCGGCTGATCGGTACCCGGCTGGCCGTCGGCCCGCCCTACTACCAGGGCGTCACCGTCGTCGCCACCGTGCACGCCTTCCGCGGCGCCGACGCCGACCGGGTCAGGCGGCAGGCCCACGACGCGCTCTACCGCCATCTCGACCCCCTGATCGGGGGAAGCACCGGCACTGGCTGGCCCTTCGGCCGGCCGGTGCAGTCCGGCGAGATCTTCGCCGTCCTGCAACGGGTCCCCGGTGTCGAACTCGTCGACCAGGTGCTGCTCCACCCGGCCGACCCGCTCACCGGCCAGCGCGGCGAAGCGACCGACCGGATCGACCTCGCCCCGCCCGCCCTGGTCTTCTCCTTCGACCACCGGGTCCGCGTCGTCGGGGACCCGTCGTGAGGGGCTCCATCGACGGCCTGGGCTCCCCGACTCCACTGGGCCTGATGCTGCCCGCCGTCTTCGCCGACGACGATCTCGCGCAACGCTTCACCGCCGGGCTCGACGAGGTGCTCGCCCCCCTGCACAACGTCCTTGACTGCCTCGACGCGTACTTCACCCCGTCGCTGGCCCCCGTCGACTTCGTCCGCTGGCTCAGCAACTGGGTCGGTGCCGAGACCGACGGCACCGAGGACGAGGCGCTGCTGCGCGCGGCGGTCGCGGCCGCCGCGCGTCTGCACCGGATCCGCGGCACCCGCCGCGGCCTGGCCGAGGCGATACGGCTCGCCTTCGGGACGGAGCCGGAGATCACCGAGAGCGGCGGCGCCGCCTGGGACGCCAGGCCGCTCGGCCCGGTCCCCGGCGACCGCCGTCCGCGGCTGCACGTCGCCCTCGCGCTGCCCGACCCCTCACCCATGGACCGGCACCGGCTGGAAACGCTGGTCGCCGCCGCCCGCCCCGCCCATATGCCCTACACGGTCCAGGTGACCGCGGCCGAGAGGACCCCTGACAGGTGAAACCACAGGCAGCCGACATGGACCGGGGAGAGAGCGGCAGGCCGGCGTGTGCCCGGTGCGGTACGCCGCCGAGCCCCGGGCAGTCCTTCTGCGACAGTTGCGGCGAGGTCCTCGGCTGGACCCCGGAGCCGGGCCCCCGCCCGGGGCCGGCAGCGGCGCAGGGTGGCCAGACGCCACCGCGCGGGGCCGCGGTCACCGACCCGGCGAACAGCGCGGAGCCCGGCCACGGCGCGAAGTCTGGCCACGGCGCGGAGCCCGCGTACAGCGCCGAGGCCACCCACGGGGCCGAGCCCGCTCGCGCCGCTGAGGCCACGCGCGGCACCCAGCCCGCTCGCGCCGCCGAGCCCGTCTTCGACATCGCCGCCGCCTGCTCCGGCCGGGCGGCGGCTCGCCGGCAGAACGGGCCGCCCCCGGCGGAACCGGCCCTGTCGGCGGTCCCCTTCCCCGCCCCGGCCGGGAGCGGACCGCGGGCCGGCCACCCGGGCACACCACCCGACGCCGCCCACCGAGACAACGCGTCGACCGTACGGACGCCGGCGGCCACGCCTGATGGCGCACCCGGTGCCGCACCCGGGGCCGCACCCCTCGCCGGGCCGGGATCGGGGCCGGGATCCGGGCCAGGCGATCCGGCCGCCGCGCCCCCGGCCGCGGATGCGAGCGAACTCCTCGCCGCGGAACGGGCCAGGGCCCTGCTCATACCGGTCGCCGAGCCGCAGGCGGTGGCGGCGCCCTCGGTGGCGCCGGTGCAGCCGGGCCGGCCGATCACCGCGCGACCGCAGGTCCAGGGCCCTCGGGGCCAGGGCGACGACGGCGGCACCCCTTGTCCGTGGTGCGGCACCGGAAACCGGCCCGACCGCCACTTCTGCCGCCGCTGCGCCCTGACCATGGCCGGCCGGCCGCAGGACGCCGCCCGGCGGCCGTGGTGGCGCCGGCTGCCTGGCCTTGGCGACCGGCAGCCGCCGTGGGCCGGTGAACGGCCCCGCCTGCGCGGGGGACTGGGCCGCGTGCTGAGCTGGGTGGCCGGCGCCGCGGCGCTCGTACTGGTGGTGGTCGCCGCGCTCCACACCGGCAGCGCGGTGCAGGCGGTGCGCGACCACTTCGCCAAGCGGGCGCCGATCTCCGCCGACTCCTCCAAAGCGTCCCACTCCTACCCGGGACACGGCCCGGGGCTCGCCTTCGACAAGCTCAACAACACCTGGTGGGGGCCGGGCGTGACCCAGTCGGGTGCCGGGGAGTGGATCGAGGCCGACTTCGCCCGGCCGACCAGACTGCTCGACGTCGTCATCACCTCGGGCGAGTCGACCCAGCCGGCCGATCTCGCGAAGTCCGCGCTGCCGTACCGGATCGAAGCCGTCGCCACCACGGCGGACGGCAAGAAGCACAGCCGCTTCCTCACCCTGGACGGGGCAAGCGGCGGACAGACCCGTGCCTTCCGGGTCGGCGACGTCACCGCGGTCCGCTTCATCCTGCGCTCGGCCTACGGCGCCACGGCCGACAAGCAAGTGGCCATCGCCGAGGTCGAGTTCTTCGGGCCCTCCAGCGGAAACGGCTCATGACGGCACGCCGGCCGCCCTGCGGGGGCCGGTGGAATTAACCCCAATTGCCCATCGAACTAGGCGAGTTGACGAACGCCGCACAAATCCACGGGAGTACGCTTGCTCACCATGCACAGCACGGGGCATTCGGGTTCGGTCGTGCGAACGTCTGCCGGCGCGACGGAACCAGCCGTGACCATCCCGGTCGCGGTGCACGCGCCCGATCCGGTCTCGCTCGCCGGGGTGAAGAGTCAACTGTGCCAGCAGCCGTCGATCGAGCTGGTCGACGAGGTGAGCGGCCGGCCGGGCGCGGTGGCGGTCCTGGTGGCCGCCGACGCGCTCGACGAGCCCACCCTGTCGGCGCTCCGGCGGCTGGTACGCACCGGCGGCACCCGCGTCGTGCTGGTCGCGAGCACGATCCGGGAGGCGGATCTGCTCCAGGTGATCGAATGCGGGGTCGGCGCCATCGTCTGGCGGCACGAGGCAACCGGGCACCGGCTCCAGCAGGCGGTGGTGGCCGCCTCCCGTGGTGACGGTGACCTCCCCGCGGACCTGCTGGGCCGGCTGATCGTCCGGGTCGGCGCCATGCAGCGCGGCGTCGCGGGGCCGTCCGAGGCGCCCATGCACGGCCTCGGGCCGCGCGAGGTGGATGTGCTCCGGCTGGTCGCCGACGGCATGGACACCGGCGAGATCGCGACCAAGCTGTCGTACTCGGAGCGCACCGTCAAGAACGTGATGCACGGCCTCACCACCCGGCTGCGGCTGCGCAACCGGGCGCATGCCGTGGCGTACGCCCTGCGCGAGGGCTATATCTGACCGTCCCGACCGTCCCGACCGTCGCCGAGGCCTCGGGGTCGCGCGGTCGGTTGGCGGTCAGTGGCGATCGGGGGCTGGCAGTGGCTGTCGGGGGCAGTCGGCGGCAGTTGGTGACATTCGGGCGACAGGGTAAGGGTGCGACGGTGATCCACGAGGTGGACGAGGTCCTCAAGAAGCTGCTGTCCGGCGGCGCGCTGGCCGGGACCGGCGTCGAGATCGCCTTCGAGGCGCCGACCCGCGACTGGGCCGCCCGGCGCAACGCCCCGACCATCGACGCCTATCTGTACGACATCCGCGAGGACATCAAGCGGCGGGAGAGCGGGTCGTCCGAGGTCAGGGACGAGCGGGGCGTGGTGCTGCGCCGGCGGCTGCCGCCGCGCTGGTTCCGGCTGTCGTACCTCGTCACCGCGTGGACGAAGCGGCCGCAGGACGAGCACCGGATGCTCGCCGCGGTCCTCGCCACGCTGGTACCGCACGAGTTGCTGCGGCCGGAGGAGCTGACGGGGTCGCTGGCCGCGCTCGGCCTCACCGTGCCGCTCACGGTCGCGGGGAACCTCGACACCCGGTCGAGCGCCGAGGTCTGGTCGGCGCTCGGCGGCGAACTCAAGCCGTCCGTCGACGTCGTGGTCACCGTGCCCATCCCGTCCTACCCCGAATACGACGCCGGGCCGCCGGTCGAGGAACTCGGGGTGCGGGTGCGCGCGACCGGCGACACCCTGGCCGACTCCGCCGAGCGGTATCGCCCGCGACGGCCGGCCGGCGCGGTGGTCGAGGCGGATCAGGCGGCACGGAAGTGAGGACGCCGGCCGGCCCGCTGATCGACCGGCTCGGCCAACTGCGGTACGAGGTCGGGCGGTTGGTCGAGCAGCGCAGCGCCGACGATCCGACGGCCGACGACCCGCTGCGCGGCCTGTACCTGTCCGAGGAGGCCGTACAGCGCTTGCTGCGGCCCGTGGCCGCGACCGTAGGAGCGGACGACGACGCCGCGCCGGACGACGATGCCGCGCCGGACGACGATGCCGGGCCGGAACGCGACGACGCGGCGCCGGACGAGGGGCGCGCGGGTCCCGATGGGCGAGGCGGGCCGGACGGGCCGGAGGCGCCGGAGAGCGATGATCCGGTGGGAGACGACGATCGTCTGTACCGGCTCGCGGTCCGGCTCGGCCTCACCGCGCTCGACGCCCACCTCCTGCTGCTCGCGCTCGCGCCCGACCTCGATCGCACCTTCGAGCCCTTGTACGGCTACCTCAACGACGACGTCAGCCGCCGCCGGGCGACCATCGGCCTCGCCCTCGAACTGTCCGGTCTGCCCGCGCACGCCGCCTGGGCCCGGGCCCGTTTCCACCCGTCGGCGCCGCTGCCGGCGCTGGGCCTGATCCGGGTGGAGGAACCCGAACGCCCCTTCCTCAGCCGTTCGTTGTCCGTGCCCGACCGGGTCGCCGGCTATCTGCTCGGCGACGACACGCTGGACCCCGCACTCGACGGTCACGCGCTACCGCTCCAGGCGCCGCAAGCCCAGGCGCAGTTCGACACGTTGACGCAGCGGCTGGCCAAGCGCCTCGCTTCCGGCCCGCTCACGGTCTACCTCCGCCAAACCCGGGAGGGCGACGGCCTCGCCTGCGCCGCCGCCGCCCTGGAAGCGGCCGGCCTGGCGGCCCTGCGCTTCACCCCCGCCGGCCCTGGCGCCCCCGCCACCCTCACCGGCCCCGGCGGGCCGGTGGCCGCCGACGACCCCGGCAGCCGCGAGCACGACCACGGCCCGCTCGCCGAACTGCTCCGCGAGGCGCGGCTGCGCGGCTGCGCCGTCGTGGTGGACCCGCTGCCGGAGCGCCCAGGCCCCCTGGTGCGGGCGCTCGCGGTGCCCGACGTGCCCGTGCTGCTGGTCGGCTCCCGCCCGTACGACCCGGAGTGGTGCGACGGCCGGAGCGAGCCGCTCGTACTCGACGCGCCCCGGCAGCGCTCGGACGATCTGGACGCCTGGGCGGCCGCGATCGGCACGGGCGGGGAGCCCGGGTTCGACCTGGCGCCGGTGGTGGCGCCCTACCGGCTCGGCGGTGACCGGATCCGGCGCGCGGCCCGGGCGGCACGGGAGTTGGCGGCCTTCGAGGGCAGCCCGCTGTCCGGCGACCATCTGCGGCTGGCCGCCCGGCAGCAGTCCGCGTCGGGCCTCGAACGGCACGCCCGCCGGATCAGCCCCGCCGTGACCTGGGACGACCTGGTCCTGCCGGAAAAGCCCCTGGCGCACCTGCACGAACTGGCGCTGCGGGCCCGGCACCGCGACCAGGTCCTCGGCGACTGGCGGTTGAGCGCCGGCGGCGGGCGCGGCCGGGGCGTGCTGGCGCTCTTCGCCGGCGAGTCCGGCACCGGCAAGACGCTCTCCGCCGAGGTGGTCGCCGCCGAACTCGGCCTGGAACTCTACGTCGTACAGCTCTCGTCCATCGTCGACAAGTACGTCGGCGAGACCGAGAAGAACCTGGAACGGATCTTCACCGAGGCCGACCGCACCGACGCCGTCTTGCTCTTCGACGAGGCCGACGCCGTCTTCGGCAAGCGCTCGGAGGTGAAGGACTCCCACGACCGCTACGCCAACCTGGAGAGCGCCTACCTGCTCCAGCGGTTGGAGTCCTTCGACGGCATCGCGCTGCTGACGACCAACCTGCGGGCCAATATCGACGACGCCTTCACCCGGCGGCTCGACCTGGTGGTCGACTTCCCGTTCCCCGACGCCGCCCAGCGCCTGGCGCTGTGGCGGCACAGCCTGGCCTCGGTCCCCTGCGTGCCCGGCATCGACCCGGAGCCGTGCGCCCGGGACTTCGAACTGGCCGGCGGCTCCATCCGCAGCGCCGTGGTCACCGCGGCCTACGCCGCCGCCGGCCGCGGCGGCCCCGTCACCACCGCGGACCTGCTGGCGGGCGCCCAGCGGGAGTACCGGAAGGCCGGGCGCCTGGTGCTGGACGACGGCGGCTGGTGAACGGGGTTTTGGCCCCAGGGGATGACCGGGGAGCCGGCAAGCCGCTGAGCCGGTGACCGGCCGGCCCCGCAGGCCGGGGAGGCCGGCAACCGCCTACTTGTCCATGGTCAGTTCGAAGGCCTCAAGCCGCAGTGACTTGTCCGTGGTCCCGACGCTGATCCAACTGCGGGCGCCACCAGGGGTGTCACACCGCTTCCCCTGCCACTCGGTGTCCTGGAGATAGCCGTTGCCGCAGACCACCCCGTCGCTGAGGCTCATCACGAGCTGCTCGACCCGCTGCCCGGAACCGGGGTTCCCGATCGTCAGATCGGTCTTCTCGGCCGCGCTCTTCCAGGCGGGCGGCCAGCCGAGGTCGCCGATGTACACGTTGGCCGAGGTGCTCCTGCTGCCGGACACGGCGACGTTGATGGCCTCGATGGCGCGGGCCTGGTGCTCGGTGCCCGCGAGGGCGCCGTCGCACACCGAGTGCTGCCAGCCGAGGTCCGCCACGTAGGCGCGGTAGCAGACGTGCCGGCCGGGGCTCTTCTTGTCCGCCGCGGTGACCGCCGCCGCCGCGGTGTCCGGGACCTTCGGCTTGGGCTTCGGCTTCGGTTTGGCCGGCGCCCCGCCGCCTCCCTGCGCCTTGGCCGGCGGCGGGGACGGGCTCTCGGCCGGCGGCGTGGTCGGCGCCGGGCTCGGCGGCGCCGTGGGCAGCGCCGGGGGAGGCGCGGGGAGGGTGGCGACGACCGGCTGCTCGACCTGCGCGGTGGCGAGGCTGGTCACTTTGGCCGACTTGGTGAACCACAATGCGACGAAGACCAGCGCGAGACTGAGCAGCAGGGTCAGCACGGTGGCGAGCCAGCGGGGCAGGAACCCGCGCTGGACGTAGGTGCCGTCGACGTCGAGGGGCGCGCTGCCGGACCGGCGCACGGCGAGGCGGTAGGGCCGCTGCTGCTTGTGGCCGAACCAGATGAGCTGCCGGGGCCGCAGGGTGGCGTTGACGAAGGCGGCGCGCCCTGGCTCGATCTGGACGTTGGCCGGGTGCACGTCGTAGGAGAGCTGGTCGCCGTTGTCGTTGCCGGTGACGGAGGCGGTCAGGGTGGTGTTGCCCAAGTTGTCGATGGCCAGCTTGGGGCGTCCCCGGAAGCGTCCCTTTACCGTGTGCGGGACGAGTTCGGCCCGCATCTCGGTGAAGGGGGTGATCGTGAGGTTGCCCTCGGGGACCGTCGTGGCCTCGGGGTGCTCGGTCGGAACGATCTGGACGGCGTACGGATTGGGTCCCGCGGTGGCGTCGGGGGTGCGCGGCGGTGCGAAGGTGAGCTGGACGGTTCCGGTGGTGCCCGGGTAGAGCCGGATCGTCGGCGGCTCGACGGTGACATAGGGCGCGATGTCGCCGACGGGTATGAAGCGGTATTCGTCGACCACGTCTCCGGTGTTGCGAAGCCGCAGTCGTACGTCGGCCGTACCGCCCGCGTCCACGGTGGTCGATGCCGGCTCAAGGGAAGTCCATAGGCTCACCTTGCGAAACTACCGGCGGGGCGGGTGCCGGGTCAGCAGGCCGGGGGACATGGTCGGTGACCCGGCAGACGTGCCGGGCTGCCCCGAAGGAGCGGTGCGAGTGCCCTTGTTTCCCTTCCCGCCGCTCCGCCGGTCGCGTACGTATGGTGGGGAACCGTCACGCTCCTCGGAAAGGCTCGTCGCATGCGCGCGCAAGACCCGGGCAAGGCCACCGATCCGGCCGCGCCGCGCCGTTCCGCGCCCCGCGTCGCGCCGGTCACCGAGACCGCCCCGCCTGTCCCGGCTGCCCCGGGTCCGGCCCTGTTGGGCAGGGCCGGCACCACGCCGGCCGCGATGTACGCCCTCCAGCGGAGTGTCGGCAACGCGGCGGCGGCCCGCGTGGTGCGGCGGGAAGAACACCGGCACACCGCGGAGTGCGGGCACGGGCCGCAGGGGCGGCCTTCGGCCGGGCAGATCCAGCGTGACGCCGTCCGCGGCGTGCTCGGATCCCGTGGGCGCTCGCTGCCGGTGCCGGTCCAGCGCGAGGCGGAGGGCCGGTTGAAGGTCCCGGAAGGCAGCTACCGGTCCGTCGAGATCCACGACAGCCCCAAGGACCTGGCGGTGGCCAGGGCCCTCGGCGCGGTCGCGTTCACCTCGGGGAAGAAGATCGTCGGCGACGTCTCCAGCAAGAAGACGCTGCTGCACGAACTGATCCACGTAGGCCAGCAGCAGCGGGGGCCGGTGCCCGGAACCGACAGCGGAAACGGTCTGAAGGTCTCCGACGCGAACGACGAGAAGGAACGGGAGGCGGAGGCGGGCGCGATCCGGGCGCTGGCCGCTCCTCTTCCGGTCCGGCCCGGTGCGCTCGGTGCGCGGGGTGCGCTCGGTGGGCCCGGTGGGGGAACGCCCGCTCGCTGAGGGCCGGTTGTGACGAAGGGACGGCCCGGTACCGATACCCCGCGCGGCCGGCTTCGTCGGCCCCGGCCCCGGTGTCCGACCCGCCCGACTCGACCCCGGCCACCTCCGTACCCACCACTTCCGTACCGTCCGGCGCCAGCGAGCCCGCATGCTCGCCGGGTCATGGCGGCTCGATAGTGCTCGGCACGGCAGACGGGTCGTCGGGACCGCCGCGGGTCAGCTCGTACGGGTCGAGCGGTGGAGCCGGATCGCCGACACGAGAAAGAAGACTCCGCCGAGTGCGGCATACCCGGCGAGAGCGTTCAGTGACGGGTCGGCCTGCGAGGCGCTGTGGATGAAGGAAGCGCCGGCGAGGACGGAGATGCCGCCGCTGGCGATCATGGCCCACTGGCCGCCCATCGGTCGGCGGGCGACGCCCACGAGGAGCTGGACCAGGCCGGAGACGACGGCCCAGGCGCCCCAGATCCGCAGCACGTCCGCGGTGCCGGAGGCGCTGGCCACGGCCACACCGACGGCGGCGAGCGTGCTGATGGCCATATTGGCGTACAGGCCCTTGACCGGCCCACCGGCGCGCGCCGACCTCGCGTCGACGACGGCCGCGGCCACGTCGAAGGCGGGGTACAGGAAGAGCAGCACCTTGGTCCCGGCGGTGAGGTCCGAGCCGGCCACCAGCAGCAGTACCGCCCATGCGGCGGCGAAGACGAAGCGGATGAGGTACAGCCGGGGCAGGACAGCGGCGGGGCTCGCCTGCTCGGTGACGGCGGCGGATGCCATGGGGGTCCTCCAGTGGGCGTGGGGATGCGGGCGGGGATGGGTGCGGCGCCGGCTCGGTCGCCCGGGCCGGGCTGACGTAGGCGGCGAAGGTCTCCCGGGACGCGGCCGGATCCGGCGGCGAAGGTGAAACCCCGGGAATGCGGGCGGCCGGCCGGCTGGACGGGGCACGGGAAACCTCCTCTCGAAGCAGAGAGAACGGTCTCTCTTGTTTGCAGCCTGGCATATCTCGGCCGGCAAAACAAGAGAGAGCGTTCTACCCGCTACAATGGGGGCATGACGCGGACGGAAGCAGGTACGGGCAGCGGCGCAGGTGCCGGCGTGGGCGCGGGCGTCGGCACGGGCACAGGTGTCGGCGCGGGCACAGGCACGGGCGCCGCCGGCGACGGCAAGAGGGTCTCCGCGGCCCGGGAGCGACTCCTGGGCACCGCCGGCCGGCTCTTCTACGCGGAGGGCATCCACACCGTGGGCGTCGACCGCCTGGTCGCCGAGGCGAAGGTCACCAACGCCACCTTCTACCGCCACTTCCGCAGCAAAGAAGACCTGGCCGTCGCGTACATCGACAGCGTCGACCAGGCGATCCGCACCCAGCTCGGCTCCCTGACGGCAGCGGACGCGCCGACCGACGGCATCCTGCGGGGCATCGGCGCGTCCCTGGCCGAGCAGATCCGCTCACCCGGCTACCGCGGCTGTGCCTTCCTCAACGCGGCGGCGGAATTCCCCGCCCCCGACCACCCGGTCCATCAGGCCGTCGTGCGGCACCGCGCGTGGTTCCTGCGGACGATCACCGGACTTTTCGCGCAGATCGCGCCGGCCGAGGCCGAGCACGCCGGCCGGCACTTCGTCATGCTCCGCGACGGCGCGATGAGCGCCGGCTACCTCGGCGACCCCGACGTGGCCGGCCAGACGCTGCTGCGCGGCATCGATGGACTGCTGCGGGTCCTCACCGGCGACCTCGCCGAAGGCGCCGCCCCAGCGCCCGACCGGGCGCCGTCGGCCGTCACGACGGCCGTCCCCGGGATCGAGTGCTCGCCGCCCAGCGCGTAGCGGCGGTCGGGTGCGTCGGCCCGCTCGGGCCGGCGCGACTGCCCGGCACAGTCGCGGCGGAAGCCCGGGGACTCGTTCCGCCACAGACCGCCACCGCTGAACGGATCGCGCCGCAATTCCCCCCGGAAGGTCCGCACCAGGAATTCAACGCTGCCGCAGCCGTAGCGGCTCCCCGCCGGCTCGCTGGGACCGGTGCTGATGCTGTTGGGTCGGGGCCGTTCCGCGCGAGTCGGTCGAGCCGGACCGTCATCGCGTCCAGCGCGGATGGTGGTCGCGTTTCCCCCGCCGGGCTCCCCGTGCGTGTTTCCCCCGCCCAGGCTCCCCGCGCGGTCGGCGTATCGCGGGCCACCGCGCTCCTCGCCTTCTTCATCCGGTCCCGGCAGGCCACTTGGCGGCCCCTTCCCCTCCCAGCCCCCTCGGGTCAGGGGTTCTTCATCGGGGCCGGGGGGGCGGCGCGCGGGCCGGCCGGACCGGCCCCTTCCGACGCAAGATCGCACGGGCGCACGCAGTCCGCTCTTGACAGATCATTGGCCTAGACCAAATATGGGCGCAGTCACACGCGCCAGGTCAATTCTCCTGGCTCGCGGCGGCCTTGAGGCCCGACGGATCTCGCCCGGATGTCCGCCGGATGCCGGGTCCGATGCTGTTCCGCCGGTGTTCTGCTGCTCAATTTCCTTTGCTGGGAGCGTTGATGAAACGATCTGCACCTGTTCGCGCGTTGCTGGCCGCTTCGGCGGCCGCCGCTGTTTCCGCCGGACTGGTGGTCGCCGGGGGAGGCACCGCACAGGCCGCCCCGGCCTTCCGGGCGCCCATGCCGGCCCACGTGGTCGCGCCGTACTACGAGACGTACTCCGGTGGGAGCCCGGCCGCACTCGCGGCCCAGTCCCACAACAAGTACCTGACGCTGGCCTTCCTCCAGACGCCCGCGGCCGGGTCCTGCACCGCGACCTGGAACGGGGACGCCACGCAGCCGGTGTCCAGGTCGGTCTACGGCAAGGACATCACCGCCCTTCAGGCGCGCGGCGGCAACGCCATCCCGTCGTTCGGCGGTTACGCGGCGGACACCACCGGAACCGACATCGCCGACAGCTGCACCGACGTCACGTCGATCGCGTCGGTCTACGAAAGCCTGGTCACGACCTACGGCGTGACGCGGATCGACCTCGACGTCGAGGCAGACTCCCTCTCCGCCACGGCGGGGATCGACCGCCGCAACAAGGCGATAGCCCTGGTCCAGAAGTGGGCGCACCGCACCCACCGGAGCGTGGAGTTCTCGTACACGCTGCCGTCGACGACGACCGGCCTCGGCGCCACCGGCGTGGCCCTGCTGCAGAACGCCGTCGCGAACCACGCCCGGGTGGACGTCGTCAACATCATGACGTTCGACTACTACGACGGCGCGACGCACGAGATGGCGACCGACACCGAGACGGCCGCCGCCGGCGTGCACGACCAACTGGCCGCGCTCTACCCCGCGGAGAAGTCGTCGGAGCTGTGGAGCAGGATCGGCGTCACCGAGATGCCCGGGATCGACGACTTCGGCCCCGCGGAGACGTTCACCACGGCGGACGCCGCCACGGTGGAGCACTGGGCCGCCGCGAAGCGGATCAACACCCTCTCCTTCTGGGCGCTCCAGCGGGACAACGGTACGTGCCCCGGTACCACCGGCGCCGGTGCCTGCTCCGGTGTGGCACAGACCGACTGGTACTTCAGCCACGCCTTCGAGAAGTTCGCTCCCGCCAACTGCTTCTGGTTCGAAAGCCGTTCCGCTCACACGACCCCGAAGTCCGCTCCGCGGCACGCCGGTCGAGGCTCCCGCATGTGACCACCCCGGACCCCGGCCGGCTCCACCCGGCGCCGGCCGGCCCCCGGGCGCCGCGCCCGGGGGAGGAGTGGAAGCCCCGAATCAGTGCCGCGGCGCGGTACCAGCCGAGTGTGTCCGTACCGGTGCGGCGGGCGGCGTCACGGGCGACGGCGCGGACAAGCACAGACGTGTCGCCGAGGCAGGACGTGACCTCCGCCACGCCCTGCGAGGCGGGCGACTCGCGTCCGCTCGGGACGAAGGCCGGGGTGGTCCGGTACGGCGGGTCCGGCCGACCTGGCTGTCCGGCGCCCGGCGGCGGTCATGCCCGGCGCGGCGGACGGAGAGCGGCCGGACGGCCCGGCCCGCGAACAGCAAGCGGCCGAGCCGTCCAAGGAGGAGCGAACCGCGGACAGGTCAGTCGTGCGCGGGGGGAGCGGGGGGCACGGGGGGCGCCGGGGGCGCCGGGGGCGCCGGAGGTCCAGGATGTGCCGGGGGAGCCGGCGGTACAGGATGGGCCGGGGGCGCCGGAGGTGCCGGAGGCCCGCTGGGTCCCTCCTGCGAGACCGAGTACGTCCAGTCGCGGAACTGGCCGCTGTCGTAGAGCAGGCCCAGCAGGTAGAGCATGCCGTCGTAGTAACGCGCCTGGCCCGACGGGACGGCGGTGTTCCACAGATCCTGGACGAAGGCCCTGCTGTCGCTGTCCGTCGCCGAGATCGCGGCGGTGGAGTTCATCGCCACCAGGCCCTGGGCGTGGGCGGGTTCATACGTGTTCTGGCCGACCGTCAGCGGAGTGCCGTCCAAGTGGTAGCGGCTGACGTAGGTGGTGACGCCCTGGCCCTCGAAGAACCCTTCCAAGGTGTTGGAGTACTGGGTCTGCCAGGGCTTCACACCTTCCCAGGAGGCGTCCACGTTGGCGTTGGCGATGGCCCGCCACGCGTCTTCCTGGAAGTTGTGGCCATAGGCGTTGTCATTGACCGTCTCGCCGCGCCCGAAGTGGGGCGTGCCGTCGAAGTTGGCGTAGCAGGGTGCCAGGCCGGTCGTGGGATCGGCCGCCTTCTGCAGCAGTTGCTCGCCCGCGACGTAGGCCTTCTCCCACTGGACGTTGTCGGTCGGGTCGGCCTTCGCGAAGACCTTGTAGAAAGCCGGCAGCGCGTAGGAGGGGTCGCTGTAGGTGACCGCGCCGGGCGGCGAGAAGGTCGGCAGCGAGCTGGCCGCGTCGAAGATGTTGACGCCGCCGCTGTCGGAGGCGTGCCACATCGCGTGCAGGATCAGCTCGGCTTGGCTGCCGTAGTCGTACGTGCCCTCACCGTTGCCCCAGCGGCCCGCCGCCTCGGCGAGGGCGGCGGCGATCCATTGGTCGCCGTCGGGGGCGACACCGGTGGCGAGCACCTTGCCGCTGGTGTTGGTGTGCCAGGCGAAGTAGTACTTCTCGCCGCCGCTTTTGATCTGCATGTTGGTCTGAGCGAAGTTCCACAGCGAGTCGAACTCCTGCTTGTGTCCGAGCTGGACGGCGATCATCATCGCGTAGCCCATGCCCTCGCTGCGCACATCCTGGTTGCCGATGTCTTCGACGTAGGCCATGTCGGGGGTCATCTGGTAGTAGATGCTCTGCCCGTCGCCATGGGTCGGAGCGGTGCCCGGGTCGCCGTGGAACAGTTGCTGCCAGGTGGCCTCAAGCTTGTCGTTGACATCCTTGTTCTTGTAGCCGGCCCGCGCGAACACGTTGGTCAGGACGCGTGGCTGGTGTCCCGGGCCGCCAGGTCCGACCGGCCCGCCGGGGCCGCCGAGGGCGAGTGCGCTGGTCGGCGCGGACGCCGCCAGCGCGGCCGCGCACAGCACTGCTACGGTTAGCTTCCGTGTTCTGGTCACACGACACCTCCATGTGTCACGTGTGGAATGCGAGGATGTATGCGGGCGACAGCCCCGCCGGTGTGCGGGGAACCGTCGGATCGGGGGACCGCCTGTCAGACGCGGCGGGGCGCACCGAGCCGCCGGAGGTCCCGCTGAGCTGGGGACGAGGCCTCGGTAGGCAGACGGTGGGACAGTGCCGGCTCCCGGTGCGGGGATGACGCCGCTTTGGTCGACAGGTCCCTGAGGTGGTGCTGACGGATCCGTGCGGGCCTTAATCGGCTCCGGGCGCGTCCATGGGGGATGGTGCGGTCGGCTGAGCAACCGGCAGTAAAGACATCACGCCTCCACATCGGCTCGCCGGACCCACCGACCGCCCCAATGCGGTCAGCGACCTGCGAAGACGATGACAACGTAGTCGACGCCCCGTAATAACGTCAACACTTTGACAAATAGGGGGAGCTGCTCCTCCTGACCCCTCCTCACCGGGCCGCGAAGGTGCGCCGGCCAGGACTGACGTGCGTACGCGGACCCGGTCCGGCGCGGCGTCCCGGCCACAACTTCCCCGGGATCACCGGGACTCACTGCCCGCACCCTGTGGCTGCCCATCGCGGCTGAGCACGTCGGGGAGGCGATGGAATGGATCGCCGCCGAGGTGGCGCCCCAACTCGCCTGAGGTATAGCCGAAAAGAATGGCCGGGTCGCGGGAGAGATCACCAGGAACGTGACGAGAAACATCGAAGCCGCACGGGCAGAGCCCCTCGTCCTGCGCCTGCCTCGCCGCGGGCCCGGCAACGTCGCTGCGTGTCGGTGTCGTCGCCTCTGGTTGGCCGGCGGTCAGTGCCGTCCGGTCGCCGTGCGGCGGTGCAGCGTGAACCAGAAGGTCGGGAACGGGTTTGTGCCGGGCGTGACGTCGGCCAGCCGCCACCCGGGAAACCGGGCCCGGAGTTCGTCCGCGGTGACGCCGGCGATCCGGTCCTCCGGCGATTCGGGCCCGTACCCGAACATCAGCAGTCGTGCGCCGGAGGCGGCACGCTTCGTCAGGCCGGCGGCGTAGGCGTCGCGGCGGTGCGGCGGAATCCCGCAGTAGCAACTCAGGTCGAAGAACAGATCGTACGGGCCGGGTAGGCCCATGTTGTCGAGCCGGGTGGCGTCCCCGCACAGCACGGTGACGTCCACTCCGGCCGCGTCGGCCTTCTCCCGGGCTTGCCGGACCGCGCGGTCGACCAGGTCGACCGCCGTGACCCGCCAGCCGTGCCGGGCCAGGTACACCGCGTTGGTCCCGGTGCCGCAGCCGAGTTCGAGGACGTGGCCGGGTGTCAGCGCGCCGGGCCCCTCGATCAGGGCGATCAGTTCCGGCGGCGTGACGCCGCTGTCCCACGGTGGCTTGCCGTCCCGGTAGTAGTCCTCCAGCAGGCGGCGCACAGCCGCCTCGTGGGCGAGTTCCGCAGCCGTCCGGGTCTCACTCATCCCCACCCCTCAAAGAATATAGAGTTCAACTCTAGCGACTGACTCTAGCAACTGACTCTAGAGATAGACTCCATGCATGGACGCGGTCAAGGGATCCGGCAGCCAGAACGTCAAGCGCCCCGACAAGCGGGCCGAGCGTTCGCGGCGCACCCGCGAGAAGGTCATCGCGGCGGCGCGGGACTTGTTCGTCGCCCAGGGGTACGGGGCGACAAGCCTCCAGGAGGTCGCGGACCGCGCGGGTGTGGCCGTGCAGACCGTGTACTTCGTGTTCGGCAACAAGCGCGCCCTGTTCAAGGACGTCGTCGACACGTCCATCGCCGGCGACGCCGAACCGATTGCCACGATGGACCGCGACTGGTTCCGCGTCGCGTGCGCCGAGCCCACCGCGGCCGGACAACTGCGCTGCCACGTACGGGGTGTACGCGACATCCTCGGCCGCGTCGCTCCGATCATGCCGCTGATCGCGGCTGCCGCGGCCACCGACCCGGAGATCGCCGCGCAGTGGACCGCCGACCCGGATCCGCGCTACACCGTTCAGCACGCCGCGGCCAAGGCGCTGACCGCCAAGCCCGACGCCCGCCCCGACGTCGGTACCGTCCGCGCCGCGGACCTGCTGTACGCGCTGCTCAGCCCCGAGCTGTACCTGATCTTTGTCCGCGACCGCGGCTGGTCCCCCGAGGAATGGGAGGAGTGGGCCCGCGCGGCCCTCACCGCCCACCTCTGCACTGGCCGCGAGTAGAGCCCATGGGCCGGCTGCGGCACCCGTGCTGCGGGAGGCGGAGCCGTGGGGCATCAGCGCAGGTCGTCCACCAACAGGTCCAGGGTGGACTCCTCATGGAGGGCGATACTCAGGGCCTCCATGGCCGGCGCGAGGTCGGCATCCCAATCCGCGTCGACGGGCCGGCCTGTGAGCGGGAGTTGCGGGACACCCTGGGCCTGGGTGCGGGCGGCGAGTCGTTCGTAATCCTCGGCGCTCATCCGCCACGGGCGGGCGTCGTAGCGCCGGATGACCCGGTTGGCCAGCGCGAGCCCCGGCCAGTCGAAGTCACCGTGGTAGGCGAAGTGGCATCCCGTGGCGACGAGGGCGTCGAGGAGGGTGAGGACCGCGGTGGAGGCGCTGCCTGACGTGCAGACCAGCGGCTGCGTGCAGGCGGCGTCGGCCGCGGCCTCCAGCACGCGGGGATTCTCGCAGATGCGGACGAGCGTGCCCGGCGCCATGGTCAGGTCCAGGGTGTGCAGATCGCGCAGGGTGAGATGGGTCTCGGCATGGTGGTCGGCCCGGTCCAGCAGGGCTCGTTCGCGCCAGCCGGCGCCGTCCGGGCGCAGGCCGTGGACGAGGACGGTGCTGGAGACCTCGTCGGGGGTGACGCCGGCCAGCCGCCACAGTGCGCGTCGTCCTGCGGCGCTCTCCGGGAGTTCCGCGCCATGTGACAGTGCGATGCCGCGCTGCACGAGCCGGGCGAGCCACGTGCCGTCATCCAGGCCGTGCGCCGACCCGGTCGCCTCGGTGGCGATCTCGCCCCGGCCGCGTGCGGCGAACCTCGTCGGGCCGTGCAGCAGGACGAGGATCCGGATGGCTTGGTGGAGGCCGCGTACCGCCTCGTCGGCGGAAACGCCTCGGGGCACGCCCGAGCGTCGGAGCCCGTCGTACCACTGCTCCGCCCACACCTCCTCGGCAAGCGGGGATGTGTTGAGCGCGTCCGAGACCGACGACCACACCTGCTCACGTCGGGACAGGGCATCGGCTCGAACCGCCCGGCGGTCGATGAGCGGTTGCCCGAGGGCTTGGACGGTGGCCACCAGTCCGACCCCGGCAGCCGAGACGCGCAGCCGGGCGTCCAACTCGTCCAGTCGCACGGTCACGCTCGTACCTGTGAGTGTCCTTCTCAGCAGCTGTGACACGGCGATCCGTTCATCCGCATCGAGGCCGGTCAGCCTCAGGGCGCCGGTGGCTTGGAGTCCGTTGGCTTCCAGCCGCTTGCGCAAGCTGTCCCACAGCCGCTGGAGGCCGGGGCGGCCGAGCCAATCCCGCGTCTCCGCCGGCAGTGTGCTCATACGGACACCAGCCGCCGGTTCCGGCCGTTCCAGGTGTAGTGAAGGGTGGCCACGCCACGGACGTGGGGGTCGCGAAGGCATTCGTAAATGTGCAGCGACGGCACCTCGGCCCAATTGCCCATCAGCCGCTCACTCGTGAGTACGAAGTCGAGATCCAGATCGACCAGGATGCGGCCGAGCCGCCCATGGGTGGGTTCGTCGACCTTCGCGAAGGCGTCGTCGAGGAGGATCAATCGAGGAGCGTGCGGGGCCGATTCGCCGAGGGTGGTGAAGTGGGACGCGGCGGCGGCGAACAGGATGAGATAGGACAGCACACGTTGTTCGCCCTGGCTGAGTCCGGTACGACCGGTCAGTCGCCGCCTGCGCCCGGGGCGGGCGTCCTCGACGACGAAGGTGTGGAAGCGGAACCAGTCCCGGTAGTCGAGGGCGGTCCGCAGGTGTGCGGCGTAGCCGGCCGAGGGATCAGCCCGGCGGGCATCTTCGATCTGCCGTTGCAGTACCTCGCGAAGCTGCTCCGTCTGTTCGCGCGTCCGCAGTCCGGAGGGGCTTTTCAGCAACTCGACGGCCGCGCGCACATCGGCGTCCACGTCCTCGTTCAGCTTCCACTGCAGTTCCACCCCCAGGCCGTGGGAGGTGCGGACCGTCGTGAGCGTGTCGTTGAGCGCGGCGACGAGGTTGGCCGCGGCGATGACCTGGGTGGACAGGTGGTCACCGAGTTCGCCGGTGAGGAAGCGCTGGAACACCTCGCTCTCACGCTCGGTCAACCGGCCGCGTGCCTCGGTGGCTTGGGCGGCGATACGTTCTCCGACCATGGCGACATCGTGCGAACCGTGGTCGTCCAGAAGCCGGCAGACTTTGATTCTGTCGTCCTCGACGAGCTGCGCGTCGAACCCACCGGCCAGGGCATCGCGCAGTGTGGCGTGGCGTTTCATGAGCGTGTTGTCGGAGACATCGCCGGCGGATGGGTCGAGTCGCTTGTCGACGGCTTCGGCCAGCTCCCGCAGCATCCGGACTCTGCCGCGGACATCGGCGGCGGGAGCATCCTGGGTGCGGTCCGGAAGCGCTGCCCTGTCCAGCCCCGCACCGCGGAGGACTTCCGGGCGGTCGAGGGCCCTGCGCAATGTGGTGCCGGCGCTGACGACTGCCGACTCCTGGAGCGTCAGTTCTTCGCGGAGATGCTTCTCCGCCTCCTCGGCGCGGACTCGCGCCTCTTGTGCGCTGTCCATTTCGCTTCTCGCGTGCGGCAATGCACCGGCGGATGCCTCGATCAGTTTCTTCACGGCGTCCTCGCGCGCCAGGATCTCTTCCTCCCCGGAACCGATTGACGCCTCCAGCGTCGCCAGTTGCTGGCGGGCGGGTCCGAGTTCGTCGAGCCGGGAGCGGTAATTCGCTTCGGATCGCAGACGGCCCTGGTGAGCTCTCTCGTATGCGTCCCGGGTCGACCCGCCGTTGTCGAGTGCGGGGCGGCTGCGATGGACGGCCTTCGCCAGACGTACCAGCCCGGTGAGTACGGCGGTCAGGGAGGCAGCGATACCGGCGAGGGTTTCGGTGTCGGTGGGCAGGTCGTGGGCGGTGGCGGCGGCTTCCGCCACCTGACGGGCCGCTACGGCGGCAGTGCGCGCGTCAACCGCCGCCCTCGCGGCCGACGATGCTTTACCGGTCAGCTCCCTTACCGAGCTTTCCTTGCCGGTGCTCTCGGCCCAGGCGTGGGAGAGGAGCCGAGAGGTCGGGAACCGCCGCAGGGCGGCACTCAGGCCGTTCCGGCGGGTATCAAGGTCAACCAGCCTTGCCCGCTCGTCGGTGAGCCGCCCCCCGATGTCCGCCAGCCGCTCCTCCATTTCGCCCAGCTTCCGGCGCCTGGTCTCGGCGCGAACGGCAGCGCCCACGAATTCGGCGGTCGGCTTGATGCTCCGTCCTGTCAGCGCGCCAAGGCGCCAGCTGCCGTCGACCTGCACAGCGCTGGGGCTGTCGGTGTCCGTTCCTGGTGCCAGGGCGATGGACGACAGAACACGGTGGACCCGTTCGGTTGAGACAATTGCGCCGGCTCCGTCCACCGGGCGTAGGGCCGCTGCCAGCGTCCGGCCTTCCGGCGCGGCCGAGCCAGGGTCCAGCAGCGTGTCGAGCGTGCGCGGATCGAGAACGCTGCCATCAGCACTTACCCACGCGTCCAGCAGCCCACTGGCTTGCAGCGCCGCTTCGAGGTGGGCCCGCTGTGTGTCGGACAGGCCGTCCGCGAAGTCCACCAACTGGTAGAAGGGCGCCCCGGTTCCGGCGGAGCGCGCGGCCGAGCGGGAGGAAGGCGCCGGGGGTTCCGGATCGGTCCGCCCCTCCCACTCCTTCCGCTGCCGCCGCAGTTCGGCGAACGCCGTCTGGAGTTCCCGGACCGAGAGGGCGACATGGTCGCGCAGTGTCGACAACTCTTGCTCGTGCGGATTGAGGACAAGGTGTGCGGCCTGCGCTGCCTCGGCGTCGACGTCGGCGGGGAGCGTCCTCTCCGCCAGCGTCGCGTCGAGCCCAGGTTCAAGGGCGGCGACCACCAGGACCGGGGCCAGATCAGGACCGCCGGGGGCCAACATCGCCGTCACGCGCTTCACCCAGTCCGAGACGCTCGCCCCGTAGGAGGTGCTCTCTTCCACCACGCGGGCTCGGGCGGTCTCAAGGAGAGCCACCGCCTCCTCCAGGTCCAGCTCCAACCGCTCCCGCTCGGTGTCCGCGGCGACGGCATCCGTGAGCGCCTTGCGGGCGAGATCGGAGAGGCGCTGGACTTCAGCGACGGCGCGCGAGCGGTTCCTGACGACGCTCTGGCCGGCCTCCAACTGGCGGCCCCAGGATTCCAGCGCGTGCCCTGTCGCTGCGGTGTCAACGCTCACGACGTGGTGGTGGCGCACGGTGTGCGGCACGTCGTCCGGGTCCGGCACCTCACTGTCGCATGGGCCGGCGAGTTCGATCTGCTGCGCGATGACAGCATCACCGAGATGGGCCGTGGGCAGGCCGACTTGCTCGGCCTCCGATCGCAGGTCCCCGTGCTCTGCGGCCAGGCCGGCAAGGCGTTCTGCCACCTGCCCGAGGTCGCCGGACAGTCTCGCCGCCGCGCCTTGTTCGGCTTCGTGCGCGGTCAGGAGCGCCGAGTGGGCCGATACCGCCGCCTTGTGCAGCGCCTGGACGGTCGTGCGGCGTTCCGACAGCTCCTGCACCCCGCGGTAGCTGTCACTGACATGAAGGGCATTGAGTTCCGCACGGGCCGATTCGAGCGTCTCGGAGACAGTGGTGTGCCGCGCTCCGGCCTCCCCTTCGGCCTTCCGCAGGCGACTGACCTCCTTCGCGGCATCCCCGGTTCTCCTACGTACCTCGGTGAGCCGGCCCAGTTCGCCACCCACGCCAACTGACGCCCTGCGCAGGACTCCGGTCAGATAGTGGCGGTAGTCGACGAGGAAGTCGCGCAGCGCGCGGTCGGTCTGCTCCAGCCGGCCCAGTTCACCGCGGACCGCGTCCAGGTCGTGCAGGTTCCGGGCCACCTTGTCCACGACCTCGTCGTCCAGACCGGGCAGGGTTTCGCTCAACAGGCTGGCGAGACCGCCGGATTCGACACGGTCGCCGACGGTGGGCCGACGCAGCCGGTGGAGGAGCTGGGTGACGTTGCGGAAGCGGGTGACGTCGGTGATACCGAACAGCTCGCGGGCGACGCGAGCGCGGTGGTCCACGGCCCGTTCGGAGACGTTCGCTTCGCCGATCCTGTCCTTGAGTTTGTCCACGGACAAGGGGCGGCCCCCCTCGACGAGTTGCAGGTCCTCCCCGACCCGGAACGGGGTCACGAAGAACGCCGGCACCGCCCGGTTGGTGGACTTGGACGCCCGGATCGCGGCGCCGAGAGTGAGGTACCGGTACCCGCCTTCGTCCTCGGACGGCCGGCGGAACTCGACCCAGAGGTAGCCCAGCCGGTTGGTCTGCTCGAAGCCGTCCAGCATCAGCCAGACGAGCGTGGTGCGGCCGGTGCCTGTCGCGTCGAGCGCCCGCGAGTCCCCGTCGAGCAGATAGGGCAGCAGCATTTCCAGGGCCTTGGACTTGCCCGCCCCGTTCTTGCCGCGCAGCAGCAGGCGGCCGTCCCCGAAGGCGAACTCCTGCTCGTCGTACTGCCACACGTTGCGGATCCCTGCCCGGTGGAGTCGGAACCGGGTTGTGGCCGGTGCGGTGGCGCGCTGCAGCGGGATGGCGGTGGTGGACTCGGCGATCATGAGGGCAGCTCCTGCTGTTCGCCGCTTTCACTTGCGGGGCGTCGGGCGGTGCGTACGGTGACCTGTGTGGCGTATCTGGCCGCGGCGGCCAGCAGGACCAATCGGCTGCCGGTGGCTCGAGCCTCGGCGACGTCGGTGACGGTCCGCCCTTCGGGGGCTGCTCCGTCGTGGCCTTCGGGCAGCCCCGCGCCCTTGGACCGCAGAAGGCCGTCTCGGGCCACCAGGCGCATGCGAATGAGCAGGTCGATTGCGGCTTCCCTCAGGGCAGCCGGATCATCGACGAGTTCACGTTTCCAGTTGCTCCGATGCCCGTAGGCGGTGACGAGTTCCGCCAGGATTTCGTCCACCAGGCCGTCCGGGACGGGCACCCCGATCACGAGGCGTCCGCCGGTGGCGGGGTGTCCGGGATCGTCGGGCCGCAGGTGTTCCACCAAGCGCTCCAGCAGCAGGAGCGCGGCTTGTGCCAGCGTCCCGCTGCCGGGCACGTGCAGGTCCGACAGCTCGTCTTCCGGGTCGATCAGAGCGGCGCCCTCGGCTCGAATCTCCATGTCCAGGCCCAGAAGTTCGGAGAACGCCTGGGACTCGCGTCGCTGCCGGGTGCGGAGCCAGTCGCGTTCGGCGTCGGTCAGTTCATCGAGATAGAGGACCGGTGTCTCCACGAGCATCCGTCGTACGTAGATGCGCGGTCCGGCAAATCCCGGGTCGGCGGCGCGCCGCACGAGTTCGGCGCCGTTCATGCTCTGCGCGAGAGGACCGGCGACCACCGCGCGGGCGATTTCCCGGTCCACCGAGATCAGGGCCTCACCGCTGTCGTCCTGCTCGACGGCTGCCACACTTCCCTCGGTCTCGGTGAGCACCCCCCACTGGACGAGTTGCCGGAGTGCGGCACTCAGCGTCCGCTTCTGGGTCACCCTGCCGCCGGCCTCCCACTCCATACGGGCATCGGCCGCCGCTGCCTTGATGTCGGCGACCAGTTGGGAAAGCAGCACCTGCTCGGGCGCGGTCACCAGCACGGACAGGGCCAGGGCCAGGCATGCGTAGGTGCGTGGCGTGAAGGCGGCGCCACTCGAGCGCTCCAGGCGGCGCCCCGAGCCGACGCCCAGGCCGGCCTTGAACAGGCGTGCGTAGGAGGTGTCGACCAGGAGGCGGTATCCGAGGACCTGCTGGAACCGCCCGGTGAGCCAGTCGGCATGCCGGCGGATCAGCGGGAAGAGTTCGGCATAGGGGCCGTCCGAAGTCACCAGCGGGCGGGCGAGCAGCAGGCGGCCCGCGGCGCGGCGCTCCGCCGCAAGGGCGACGTCGTGGGCCGAGGGCAAGGTCACGACGCGCTCACCCTCGTCTCTTCGGCCGGGGCCTGTTCCCCGATACCTACCAGCGTGATCTCCAGGTCCTCCAATGTCAGGTCGCCGTCTGTTGAACGCAGCACGGTGGCGGTGCCTTCCACGCGCCGGACCGTCAGGCGGATCCCCAGCTCCAGTTCCTCGCTGGAGGCGGCCTCAACAGTGAAACCTGGACTGTGCTCGGGGTCACGATCCGCGGTGCGCCGAAGCTGCGCGTTGCCCAGGGCCGTGGCCAACAGCTCCAGCAGCAGTGACAGGGCGGCGGACGTCAGCCGTATCTGAGCGAAGCGGCCGGACGCGCTGCGCAGCTCGTCTGCGGCAGCTCTCCTGGCTTCCGCCTGAGCCCGGGCCGACTCCTGCAGCCGCCGCTTCTGCTCGGAGTGGTCCTCGACTGCGCTTGCCCTGCCTCGCTGGGCACGGCTGCCCCGCTCCCGGAGCGACACAGGCACTTCGACCACCGGACCTGTCCACCAACTGGTGTAGGCGGGAACGACCTCGTCCGTCGCCGGCGGGATGCCCACATGGCGTGCGCTGTACAGACCGAAGGCGGCCCGGGCGATGTCATGGGCGTCCTCAGGAGCAGCTTCATCGAACCACTGGGCGAGCCGCAGCAGGTCCTTCCGCCGTGACATCTCTCCCGATGCCGATCGCAGCATCCGCTTTGCGTTGGCCAGCAGCGACTGCAGCGCCCGCATGGTGGCGTCGCGCAGCTGATCGACCTGGCTGCCGCGGCCCTCGGTATCGGCGAACCAGCCACGCAGCCCTTCCCAGTCCGCGAGCTCGCGGCCGCGACTGCGTTGCACTCGCGTGGCCAACTGCCCGTCCGCGCCCAGTGGACCGCCGGACAGGCCCCGGCTGTGGGAGTCGAGGAGGTTCAGCAAGCCCGGCAGTTGGGGCCACAGGGTCTTCAGGACCGATGCGATCCGGGGAGCCCGGAAGGACACGTCCTCCGTGATCGCCTCGACGTAGTCGAGAAGAAGCTCTTTGAAGCCCTGGTACTCCGCGCTGTCCAGGTCGTACCGGGCCAGGACCTGTCCCAGGTAGGCGTAGAAGTCCCGGATGGAGTCGGCGAACTCGGTGAACTGGACGAAGACCGTACTGACCCGCTCCAGCGCATCCTGCGGCTCCGCCCCGCCCGGGCGGCCCACCAACTCGCCGAGCTCACGCAACCCGCGCTCGACCAGGGCCAGCAGCTCACTGCTCACCTCACGGGCCGCGTCCGCTCCGGCGAGCACCTCGTCCGCGTCGCGCTGGATGCGCTCACCCAGCTTGGACAGTTGGTACCGGGACCTGGCGCGCTGGTACTCGCTGATGCTCGACGCCTTCACGGTGTGCGTGCTGGGCAGCAGGTTCCCCCACTTCACCAACTGGTTCAGCCGCGCAGACAGCGTATCGGCGTCCAATCGCGCCGCCGGGCTATCCGAACCCGCAAGCTTGTCCAGCACGTCGGGCACGGCCAGGTCCGCCAGCAGAGTCCCGCAGAAGACGCGCATGATCGCTATGTGCTCGAGCCGCTCCGGTGCGCTGAGGTAGGCGTAGGCGGTCAGCCGCTGCCAGGACGCGTCGCGTTCGGCCTGCATCGAGGGCTCTTGTGGCGATTCCTCCATGGAGACGAGGCTACGCAGGACCACTGACAAGGGTGGCCGGTTCGGGAAGGCCCCGCGCCTCCTGCGCCTCCTGCGGAACGGGAACCCGGGATGCGGGCCGGCCTGATGGAGGCGCCCTGCGCATCTAGGTGTCCGGCAGCCGCATCGAGTGCCGGACCGCCCGCACCGGGTCGAGGACGCTCGCCGCCCCGTCTCGTGGTGGTCGACGACAGCGGCCTGCGCGTGCTTCGCCGCCACGCACACCCCGATGCCCGGGATCAGGCGTCCCAGGCGGCGCCCAGGGACAACAGGCGGTCCCGGTCGTCGATGTCGCGTACCCATTCGTTGGGCCAGGCGACGGCGCCGCGATGGGCGCCGGTGAAGGCTCCGGCGAGAGCGGCGATGGAGTCGGAGCCGCCGGAGGAGTACGCGGCCCGCCGGACCACGGCGGCGGATCGTCGGGCAGCAGCAGGAAGCAGAACAGGCCGGTGGCGAAAGCCTCTTCGGCGATCCAGCCCGCTCCGGTGGCCGTGCAGGGGTCGGCCTCCGGGTCGGGAGAGCGGAGCTCGGTCTCCAGGCGTTCCAGTACGGCCAGGCACTCGTCCCAACCGCGGGCGGTGAAGGACGCCCGATCCGGGTCCTGCGCGTTGTCGGCCAAGTCGCCCAGCCAGTCGGCGCGATAGTGGCTTCGGCTTGCGCAAACGTCTGCGGGATGGTGGAGCGGGCCCGTCCGGTCGTCTTGTCCCGACCGTGGTCCGGGTCGTCGACGTCCGGGACGGCGGGCAGAACCGAAAGGTCTCCCGTGAGGGTGGCTCCGCACTTGGCGCAGACGAAGACGGTCACCGTCGGTTTCTCTCCTTGTGGCTCGCCGGCACGCGGGATGACGTTGTCCGGTCGGGTGAGACCGGCGAAGCCAGGAGCCGACGACCCACCTCGATCAATCCGCCTGCACGGGCGAGTTGATGACGGCGACGATCGTCGGCATTGCCGGTGACGCCCGCGCTCGGTGGGTCAGCCGATGGCGTAGGCCTGGTTGGAGTAGGTCTGGACGCTGTTGCCGGCGGCGTCGGTGACCTTCGCGCTCAGCGAGACCTTGCCGGTGGCGGGGTTGGGGACGGTGGTCGACCAGGTCGAACCGGTGTGGGTGACGTGCAGGCCGCGCCAGCTCTTGCCGTTGTCGGTGGAGTACCAGGCCTGCACGGTCTTCGCGGTGTCGGCCTTGTACGGCACGCCCGCGTGCGGGTCGGCGCGGTCCATGAACAGGCCCACCGGAGTTGCGCTGTTCGGCTTCGCCTTGCTCTGCGCGCTGAGTCCGCTGATGAGGAAGCGGCCGAGCACGCCCGGGACGACCTGCGGCGTCTTCGGGTTGGCGTAGAAGCGGAAGACCGCGCGGCTGGAAGGCGTCAGCATGCTCGCGGGGTAGGTGACACCCGGGTAGGAGCGGACAGCGGAGGCGTCCAGCGTGTACCAGGCGGCGCCGCTCAGGGTGGCGTCGAACAACGCCCCGTCGTTGAAACGGTCATTGCCGACCACCGTCTTCCGGGCGAGCACCTTGCCGGGCTTGCTGAACGTCGCGGTGGTCTTGGAGCCGACCTCGAAGCCGGTGGTGTACGGGTCCTGGAACATGTTGTTCACGCTGAACAGAACCCGGCCCGGCGCGACGACGTACGGCAGGACCCGCGCCGGCCCCCAGCCCGCCCGGTAGAAGGTCTGGCTGGACGACGTACCGGCGGCGTACGCCTGGACGTGGCGAAACACACCCTGGCTGCCCTGTTGGCCGTACTCGTCGGAACGTACGTCCCAGGTGCCCGCCGTGAGGTGGGCGGTGTAGCCGTACGGCGTGCCGGAGCCGAAGTTCGTGAAGCTGTTCCGCACCAGCCCCGCCTGGCAGGGCGAGCCCTGCGGGACGAAGTACAGCCCCTGCGACGAGGCGCCGTTCGGGCCCACGTTGGACCGGACGTGCTCGGTGACCATCGACTTCGCCTGGAAGGCGCCGCCCGGGGCGGTGGGGACACCTGTGCCGGCGCCGGTGGCGAGGTAGGAGTCGAGCGGGGAGGAGCCGTCCCAGCGGGACAGGTACGCGAAGCGGAGCACTGACGACGCGTTGGGGATCACATACGTGTGGCCCGCGGGACCGCCGCCGGAGAAGTTGCCGTACGGATCGGCGGCGGCGCCGTTCACACAGATGGCGGTGGCGATGTCCTGCGGCCCGAGGCCCGCCGCGTCCAGCGACACCCGTACCGGCTTGCCCTTCCGGGCGTCGAGGGTGACGGAGGTCGCGCCGGAGACGGTCACCACCGCGGCGCCGAGCGTGTCGTCGTCGGCTTCCTGGATGTCGGAAATGACGGCGTACTGGCCGGCGGGCAACGCGATGGCACCGCCGCTCACGTGCGGACCGCCCACCGCCTTGTGGGTACGGACGTCCATGATCTGGAGGGCCGACGGCACCGCGGAGCCGTTCCGGCCGATCGTGGTGACCTTGAGCGAGGTGGCTGCCGCGGCGGCGGGGCCTGCGGTGGAGGCGACGAGCAGCGGGGCCAGGACGGCACCGGACGCCAGCGCCACCCGCACATGGGGTCGCATGTATTTCCCCCCGGGGAAGGTGGCCGCGATCAAGAGCGGCACACATGATGAGATCTTGAGCGTAACAGCGCACGTGCGGACGATCGTTAGCCCCTCGGGACCGTGACCAGCGGGTTCAGGACCGATGAGTTGTGCCCGGACGGGGAGTCGGTAATTCCGTAAAGGCACCCGACCGTCCGGAGGCACCATGTCCACCCGTAGCAACGCCTTGCCGCCCGTCGTCGACGCGTCCACCTGGGAGAAGGAGCTGGCCGCTCTGCGCGTGCGGGAGAAGGCCGCCACCCGTGAGCTCGACGCCATCGCGGCCCAGCGCCGCCGGCTGCCGATGGTGGAGATGCCCGACTACGAACTGGAGGGCGAGGAGGGCCCGGTCCGGCTCGCGGAGATCTTCGGCGACCACCCGCAACTGATCGTCTACAGCCACATGTGGCACGAGGGCGCCGAGTGGCAGTGCGCGGGCTGCACCGGGTTCACCTCGCAGTTCACCCGGCTCGGGGGCCTGGAGAAGTTCGACGCCCGATTCGTGATCGTCACCCAGGGCCCGATCGGTGAGGCGCTCGCGTACAAGCGCAAGGTGGGCAACGCGATGGCGTGGTACTCGACGGCGGACAGTCCGTTCGGCAGCGATGTCGGCGCGCCGCCGAAGGGCGGCTTCGCAGTCAACGTGTTCCTGCGCGACGGTGACACGGTCTACCGCACGTGGCACACCGACGGCCGCGGCACCGAGCAACTGAGCCACCTGTTCGCCCTGGTCGACCTCCTGCCCTACGGCCGCCAGGAGGAATGGCAGGACTCCCCCGAAGGCTGGCCCCAGTCCCCGACCTACAGCCGATGGGCGTCGTCGCAAGAGATCGCGGCGGCGTACGGCGAGGGCGGTAGCTGAGGGTATTGCGTCCAGAAGGGCTTCCGGAGGTGGGTGCTCAACGCCGGAGGGCCGGTTCCCGTCGCGGGAACCGGCCCTCCGGAAGCGGGGCGGGTGCGGGTGCGGGTGCGGGGACGGGCTCAGTTGACGGTGAGCGCGGCCGTGTCGTTCGACGTGTTCGTGTCGAACGCCGGCTGCCCGGCCGGGCCCCAGTCCATGGACACGGAGCCTTGGGCGCCCGGGATCACCTGGTCGACGCGTACGGTGAGGGAGAAGTCCGTTACGGCGCCGGCCTTTGAGACGATGCTCTGACTCGAGCAGTAGTACCCACCGCCCTGCTGACGGCAGTTGGCGGAGGAGCCGACGGGCGACGTACCCGGCGGCAACCGGACGCCGACGCTGCCGACGACGTCGCCGCTGCGGTAGAAGATGGTCGCGGGACCGTTGTTGGTCATGGCGAAGTCCAGCGTCACGGTGTCGCCCTCGGCCGCGGTCGCGCTTGCGCCGGTCACCGAGAAGTCCGCCGTGTTGGCGGCCCGCAGGCTGGTGATGCGGTAGTCGCCGTGCCTGCCGCGCTCGGATAGCGACACGACCCCGGACGGCGCGCCGTCGGCGGTTCCGGGTGTGATGACCTTCAGCGTCAGCTGGCCGCCGGCGCCCTGCGTCCACTGGTGCCCCGCGGCCATCTGCTGGATGCCCGGGTCACCGGCCGGCGCGATCATCGAGTCCAGGTAGGTGTAGTACGCGGTCGACTCGACGTTCAGCCGGACCGCCGGTGCCAGCGCGGCCTTCTCCCCCGGCAGCACCTGACCGGGGATGGTGCACAGCGCCACCTCCTCCACCATGGGGCCGCCATCGGTGCTGTATTCGCAGTTGGCGAAGTGCTTGGCGAACCCGATCCCGGGTGACGCCCACAGCAGCACCTGCGTGCCGTCGGCGGCGCGGTCGCCGATGTTGGTGAAGCGCACCGGCTCGTTGACGGTCGACCCCACCGCCAGGTCGATCCGGTTTGTCGGCTGAAGTTGGTCGTACGCCGGCCCGCCGATGTCCACCGCGCCCCGGCCGCCGACGATCGCCGCGTTGTCGGCGGTGCCGCTGACCGTGTAGCCGCCGGACGACCCGACCGGCGCGCCGGCCTTCGCCTTCACGGTCATCTGGGTCTCGGCGCCGATCGAGCCGACCCCGGTCAGGTCGTCGTAGTAGAACGACTCCCCGCAGCTGGCGACGTGCTGGACCACCGTGCAGTTGCCCGAGAACGTCACGTTCGCGATCTCGGAGAGCTGCGTCACGTCGATCGTCAGCGTGGCGCTGGTGCTCAGGCTCTTCGCCGTGGTCGTGAACGAGAGGGAGGGCATCGCGGTCTTCGATACCCCGGCCAGGGTGGCCGGGGAGACCGCGACCGGCGCGATCGGCTGGAGGGCGATGACCGGTTGGTCGGCTGCCTGCGCCGGGACGACGGCGACCCCGGTGAGCGCGAGGCCCACCGCCGCGCCGATGACCGCGGTCAGCGCGATGGCACGGCGATTCGGGCTGTGTTTCATGCGGTTCCCCCCACAGAGTGTGCACAGGTGTGCGCGGGACAGACTAGGCACCGGCAGCCGGCGGAGACCATGCCGGTCTCCCAGCCGGCTGGGGCCAAATCCGGCTGATCCAGCACGAACACGCTGGTTCTTTGCGGACATTTGACGAGCGCACAAGAGTGCCCTGACCTGAGGTCTTCACCCCGACGGCCCGGCCGATCCGGTCCAGTGCGTCGTGAAGGACGTGAACTCGATGGCTGTGCGGGCTGCGGGCTGCGGGGCCGCTGGCCGCGAAGTTCTCCCGCGACGGCGGGTGGACGACCTCACTCCGACCGCCTGGCCGGATATGTGTGGGCGATGCACGGCTGTGAACACGCTGTATTGACCCTGTGAAGGAACAGTGCGCACACTTGCCGGGCACCGCCACTGGTTGTCGCATTCGTGCCAATCCCATGGATGGAGGGAGTGACCCATGCGTGCTTCACCGATGACGGCATTCGCCGGCGCCCTGCTCGTGATCGCCTGGTCGCTCGTCGGAGCCGGCACAGCCGGGGCCGCCGGAGCCGTAGAGAGCGGAAAAGCTGCTGCGGGCCCGCACCAGGCCGCGGCCAACCGGGTCATCTGCTACCAGGCACACGTGTCGGGCATCGGCTGGCAGGAACCGAACTCCTGCAACGGGGCCATGGCTGGAACCACCGGCGAGAACAGGTCCGTCGAGGCCCTGAGGATCGCCACCTCGGGCATGTCCGGCCTGTGCGCCCGTGCCCACGTCTCCACGATCGGCTGGCAGTCCTGGGTCTGCGTCGCGGACAACACCCCCCTGGAGATCGGCACCACCGGTCAGTCCCTCGCGATCGAAGCCGTCGAATTCCAGACGCAGAGCGGGAGCATCACCGTCAACGCCCATCTGGCCGGCTACGGCTGGCAGGGCTGGAGGTCCGGCGCACACGTCACCGTCCGCACCACCGGTGAGAACCGCGCCATCGAAGCCATCATGATCACCGCCTGATCCCCGACCTCCACCGAGCAGCAGGCGTCACTAGCCGGAACCGGTGCGGCCCATGCCGTCGATGTACAGGCCGGTCGCGCCCGGCCTGGCGCAGTACGGTGACACCAACGGCGCCAATCAGCAATGGCGGATCACTGCCGCCGACCCGTAGTCACGCAATTGGACACGCAGCACGCATCAGGGCCACCTACTCAATTGAGTACGCGGCCCTGACCTGCTGCTATACCGTCGGGGTGGCGGGATTTGAACCATCGGCCTCTTCGTCCCGAATGCCGTCGGGGCAAGATCGTTAGCTGGGCTTTTGGCATTGTTGCTGGTCAGGGGGGTTGGGCTGGGTGGGCCTCGGGTGGCCTCGCGGGGGCTCGGGGAGCGGTTCGGCTCCCAGATGGCTCCCAGGGAATCCGGGTCCTGACCTGCTCGGTCGGGCCGACCTCGGAGGTGCGTCCTGGCGATTTCGCGAGGGGGCGCCGGCGCGCGCGAGGCGTCAGAGCTTCACGACCACGACGCGGTCTCCGCAGAGCTTGCGCATGTCATCCTCGTCCGAGGTGAAGATCGTGACCCGGCCGGGCTGTCGCAGGGCCACCGCGGCCAAGGCGGCGTCGATCGCGTACTTGTGGCCGTGCAGTCCGGCGTCCTGGAGAAGGTCGATGGCGTCGTTGGCGATCTGCTCAGTTACGGATTCCACCCTCAGCCGCGACAGTGCCCAGCGCCACGCCGGCCGGTAGAGCTTGGAGTGGTAAGCCTCGACGAGGGTCATCGACGTCGTGACCACGGGGATGTCCGATCGGTCGGCGTCCTTGAGGCGCAGGCCCATGCGCCGGTCGCCGCGTACCCACTGCGACAGACCCTCGCTGTCGAGCAGGTAGATCTGTCCATCGCTCACGCGGCCGCTCCGGGCGGATTGGCCGTATGACGAACTCGCTCCTCGCGCTCGGCGTGGGCGCGCTCGATGTCCCTGCGCTCAGCCTCCGCCTCGGCCAGCTCCTCCGCAGTGACGGGACTGTATTCGGACTCCCACCAGTCGACGCCCTCGTGCAGCCGCTCCCGCTCGCGCTGGCGCTCGACGGCTTGCGTGACGTACCGGCTGAAGCCGCCGGGGCCGACCTCGGAGCGGATCTCCTCGGCGAGCTCCTCTGGCAAGGTCACGGTGTACTTCTTCGTTGTCATACCATCGACCATACCGTCTCGGTGGCTGCTTCACCACCGTGAGGCCCTCCCGTCCGGCTAGGGAGAGCAGCCGCTCAGTCCTGCCCCTGACCGGCGGGGCGTGTCGCCTGACGACAAACAGTTCCAGTAAAGATAGTATCGGAAACGATACTATCTTTGATTACGAAAATGACCTGTCGCGACGGGATCTCTTCTCATGCACCGCTTCATCGGCAGGGACCAGGAACTCCGCACGTTGCGGCGCACGCTCGACCAGGTGCGCGCAGACGCAGAGGCAGGCGCGGCCCAGCCAGGTCAGTGCGTGCTCATGCGGGGCCGGCGGCGGGTGGGAAAGTCCACTTTGGTCGAGGAGTTCCTTGGCCGGGCGGGCGTTCCCCACCTGTTCTTCACCGCCGCCGGCGGTTCTGCGGAAGATGAGCTGGCAGAGCTGCTCGATGCTGCGGCCGGCTCCACTCTGCCAGGGCGTTCGCTCTTCGCGGAGGAGACGCCGAGCCAGTGGAACGCGGCCTTCCGGCTCTTGGCGGAGATCCTGCCTGACGACACCCCGAGCGTGGTCGTGATCGATGAGGTGCCTTACCTCATCGAGCGCCTCGACGCTTTCGAGGGCATGCTCCAGCGCGCCTGGGACCGGTTGCTCAGTCGCAAGCCGGTCCTGTTGCTGCTGGTCGGTTCGGACCTCTCGATGATGGAGGCGCTCAACAGCTACGACCATCCGTTCCACCAGCGCGGGCGGGAGATGGTCGTGGGGCCGCTGACCCCGGCGGACATCGGCGAGATGCTCGACCTGGAGCCGGCCGCTGCTTTCGACGCCGCACTCATCACCGGCGGACTACCGCTGATCTGCCGGGAATGGCAGGCCGGAGCCTCCATGTGGGACTTCCTGGACGCGGCGCTGGAAAACCCGATCTCGGCTCTCCTGGTCTCGGCCGAGCGGTCGCTCGCCGCCGAGTTCCCGCCGCAGGCGATGGGCAGGGAGGTGCTGCGGGCGATCGGATCGGGTGAGCGGACCTTCACCAACATCGCGCGGGCCGCCGGCGGCATCGCCCACAGCACCCTCACCAGGGCAGCTGACCTGCTGATCGACAAGCGTGTCGTGGCGGCCGAACTTCCGATCTCCCTGCACCCCTCGAAAGAGCGTCGCTACCGAGTGGCGGACCCCTACCTCCGCTTCTGGCTGGCGTTCCTCGATCCGCACATGGCAGAGATCGAGCGCATGCGCGGCGACCTCACCTTGGCCCGAATCCGGGAGCAGTGGAGCAGCTGGCGGGGACGTGCTGTCGAGCCCCTGGTCCGTGAGTCTCTCGCCCGGATCCTGCCGGACGGCGAACTGCCTGCCGCCCCCGCTGTCGGTGGTTACTGGACGCGCAGTAACGACGTCGAGATCGACCTGGTGGGCGCGGACCGGCAGCCCGTGGCGAAGCGGCTGCTGTTCCTGGGATCGGTCAAGTGGCTTGAGACGGCCCCGTTCGACGCCCATGACCTGGCCGCCCTGCACAAGCACCGGGCCGCGCTCACCGACGAACCGGTCCCGCTTGTCGCGGTTTCCCGAAGCGGCGTCACCTGTTCCGGCCTTCAGGCAGCCTTTGGTCCGGAGGAACTTCTCAGGGCCTGGCGCCCCGCTGATCCGAAGCCTGCCCCGGGCCGACGGCCGGCCCGGCGATGATGGTCCGGCGACAGAGCCGACCGGGACATGGGCGAGGTGGGTGATCGCGTGGCGGGTGGCCCGTCGCGCGATCACCCACCTCGCCTTTGTCGGGACCCACGGGCCGGGTGACGGAAGCCGTTCCCGTCTCATCGCGTCCGAGCGGATGGTTAGCCTGGATCCGCCGCGGGCTTCCCGGGGACCTCGCGGGCCGGACGTACGAGGAATTGATCGGGCCCGGACGTACAGAAAGAACGGGTTCCAGGAGTGGGTGTGATGGCGAGGGTTCATCCGTCAGCGGGGGGCGTCCCCTCCGACCTGGCCGCGGCCGACCATGCGCCCGCACTCGGGGCGGGCGTCCCGGACCGGCGGCGGTTGCTCGCGTCGCTGCCGGAGCTGGCCCGGGCTGAGGCCGTGTTCCTGCCGGCGGATCCGCCCCGGCTGGGGCACGTCGCCTTCTGGACGTCCGGTGGTGAACCGCCGGCCGTCGGGGTGGAACCCGAGGAGATCACGGTGGTCCGCCCGCACGGATCGTCCGTGCGAAGGACGCGGGTGCCGGCGGTCGCGGTGCCTGTGGAGCAGGCGCTGCCGCTGCTGACGCGGTGCCGCGCTCTCGGTGCGGACGGCAGCGGGCGGGCATCGGCCGCCACGGCTTTCTGGGGTGCCGCGGGAGTGCTGGCTCTGAGCCTGCTCGCCCGGGGACGGATCCTGCCCGGAGTCTCCCCGGAGGGCTTCGACGCTTGGCGCGTCGGACCTTTGGACGCCGGAGATCTCGAGCGGCTGCGCGTGCTGGTGGCCGCTATGCCGCCGGAGGCCCGCGCCGTTCCGGTCCCCGGCCGGACACCTCTCGTCCTTCCGGCGGCCGAGCCGCTCCTGCGGGCGTTCCTGGACGCGTTGGCCGACTCGCTCACCCGCACCCCCGCCGCTCGCCACCTGGCCGGCGGACCGGCGTTCGCCGTCCGCGCACCGCAGGCCGTGCCGGAGCAGCGGGCCTGGGCGGCCGGGGTCGCGGCCGGCCGCGACGCGGGACTCCAGGTGTCGCTGCGCCTGGAGTTGGCCGGCGGGTCAGCCGGCGGGCTGTGGGACGAGGAAGTCACGGGTGATGCGGACAGGACCGGTGAGGGTTCCTTTCGGGCCGTGGTCCAACTGCGCAGTCTGGCCGATCCGACGGTGCTCGCCGACGCCGCGGACCTGTGGGCGGGAACGGCCGCGGCGCCCGAACTGTTCGGCCCGCGGGCCCGGGTGGACACGCTGCTGACGTTGCGCCGTGCCGCGCGTGCCTGGCCGCCGGCCGGCCGCCTGCTGGACGCCGCCGCGCCGACCGGCCTGGAGTTGTCCGACGACGAGGCTCTGGCGCTGCTGGGCGAGGCCGCAGAGAGCCTTTCCTCGGCCGGGCTGGCTGTCCACTGGCCCAAGGAGCTGGTCCGTGGACTGACCTCGGCCGGGGTACTGGAACCCGCCCGCAAGGGGACGACGTCCTCCGCCGCGTCCCTCCTGACCTCCGGTGGCCTGCTGGACTTCCGCTGGCGGGTCGCGCTCGGGGACGAGGAGCTCACCGCCGAGGAGTTGGAACGACTGGTCGAGGCGCACCGGCCGATCGTGCGGCTGCGTGATCAGTGGGTGGTCGTCGACCCCGAACTGGTCCGCCGCGTGCGCCGGGCCGCGCGGTCCGGCGCACCGAAGCTGACCGCGATCGACGGCCTGGGCGCCGCGCTGACCGGCGTCGTCGAGGTGGACGGCGAACGGGTCCCCGTCGTCGCGGGCGGTGTGCTGGAGGAGTTGCGAGCCCGGATCGCCGATCCCGAGGCCCGCGCCGCCCGCGAGCCCCAGGGACCGCCCAAGGCACTGGCGGCGACCCTGCGGGACTACCAGGTGCGCGGCCTGAACTGGCTGCACCGGATGACCTCGCTCGGTCTGGGCGGCTGCCTCGCGGACGACATGGGACTGGGCAAGACCGTGACGCTGATCGCCCTGCACCTGCGCCGCCAGGAGCGGAAAGCCACCGCGGGACCGACGCTGGTGGTCTGCCCGGCCTCGCTGCTCGGCAACTGGGAGCGCGAGATCCGGCGTTTCGCCCCTGCCGCCGAGGTCCGCCGCTTCCACGGCTCCGGCCGTGACCTGGCCGACCTCGACGAGGGAGCCGGCGCCTTCGTGCTGACCACGTACGGGACGATGCGCCGCGACGCCGAGCGGCTGGCGGAGCGGTCCTGGGGGCTGCTGGTCGCCGACGAGGCCCAGCACGTCAAGAATCCGCACGCGCACACCGCGAAGGCGCTGCGGACGATTCCGTCGCGGGGGCGGGTGGCGCTGACCGGTACCCCGGTGGAGAACAACCTGTCCGAGCTGTGGGCACTGCTCGACTGGACCACCCCAGGGCTGCTTGGCACGCTCTCGGCTTTCCGGAACCGCTACGCCAAGGCCGTCGAGGGCGACCGCGACGAGCAGACGGCCCGCCGACTGGCAGCCCTCGTCCGCCCCTTCCTGCTCCGACGGCGCAAGTCCGACCCGGGCATCGCGCCCGAACTGCCGCCCAAGACCGAGACCGACCAGCGGGTGTCCCTGACCAAGGAGCAGGTCTCGCTCTACGAGACGCTGGTCCGCGAACTGATGGGGGAGATCGAGTTGGCGGACGGCATGGCCCGGCGCGGCCTGGTGATGAAGCTGCTCACCGGCCTGAAGCAGGTCTGCAACCACCCGGCGCAGTATCTGAAGGAGCCGGACACCGCGAAGCTGCCCGGCCGGTCGGGAAAGCTGGAACTGCTCGACGAACTCCTTGGCACCGTGATCGCCGAGGAGGGGTCCGCGCTGGTCTTCACGCAGTACGTGGCGATGGGCCGGCTGATCGAACGCCACCTCGCCGACCGAGGAGTGGAGACGCTGTTCCTGCACGGAGGGACCGCGGTCAAGCGCCGGGAGGAGATGGTCGACGCCTTCCAGAGCGGCGAGAGGAGAGTCTTCCTGCTGTCCCTCAAGGCGGCAGGGACCGGCCTGAACCTGACCCGGGCCGGGCACGTCATCCACTACGACCGCTGGTGGAACCCGGCCGTGGAGGACCAGGCGACCGATCGCGCCTACCGGATCGGGCAGACCCAGCCGGTCCAGGTCCACAAACTGATCGCTGAGGGGACGGTTGAGGAGAAGGTCGCCGACATGCTCCGGCAGAAGCGGGAGCTGGCCGATTCGGTACTCGGGGCAGGCGAGGCCGCGTTCAGTGAACTGAGCGACCGCGAACTGGCGGACCTGGTCGCCCTGCGCGGAGCGCGGCGATGACCGCGCCGGCCCGCAGACGCGGCCCGGCGCACAGGCAAAGCGCGCGTACCTTCGACGCGCTCCCTCCCGCCAAGGGCAGTCGCGCGCCGTTCGCCGAGTCCTGGTGGGGTCGGGCGTGGCTGCACGCCCTGGAAGACTCCTCGCTGGACTCCGGCCGCCTCCAGCGCGGCCGGACCTACGCGCGGCGTGGCGCCGTCGACCAGGTCACCATCGTCCCCGGATCGGCCACCGCCCGGGTGCAGGGCAGCCGCCGCACTCCCTACCGTGCGGCGGTCCGGGTGCGGCAGCTCACCGACCAGGAGTGGGACCACCTCCTCGACGTGATCGCCGAGCGGGCCGCCAACATCGCGGCCCTCCTCGACCGTGAGATGCCGGCTGGCCTCGCCGACGACGCGGAAGCGGCGGGCGTCGCGCTGCTTCCCGGCCCACAGGATCTCGACCCGGACTGCGACTGCCCCGACTGGGGCCTTCCCTGCAAGCACGCCGCCGCACTCTGCTACCAGATCGCCCGACTGCTGGACCGCGACGCGTTCGTGCTGCTGCTCCTGCGAGGCCGCGGCGAGCGGGAGCTGATCGACGAGCTCAGCCGCCGCAACGTGGTACGCGCCGCCGCTGAAGCCGCTGCGCCCACGGGGGCCGGTATGCCGCTGCCGCGCGCCCGCGGCGGAGATCCAGCCGGCTCCGTCTTCTCCTCCCGCGCCGAGGTGCCGCCGCTGCCGGCCATGCCGCCCCTGCCCGACGGGGCCGGCCGTGGTCCGGCGCTCGCGGAGGCGGCCGCTCCCGAGCCAGGTGTGGACCCGGGCGGACTCGAACTGCTGGCCGCGGATGTCGCGCTGCGCGCCCACCACTTGCTCGCCGAGGCCCTGGACACCTCCCGCCACGCCAGCACCGCCCCACCCGCTCCGCTCACTGAGTGGCAGGACGCCGTCCGGCTCGCCGCCGCCCACCCCACCATGGAGGTCTTCGCCCGTATCGCGGCGACCTGCGGCCGTTCCCCGACCGAACTCGCAGCCGCCACCCGTGCCTGGCGCTACGGCGGCGCCCGGTCCCTCGATGTGCTGGAAAACGCCTGGAGTCCGCCCGCCGGACGTCTGGAGCACGACGGTGACGCCTTGCGGGCGGACTGGGCCGAGGGCGCACCGCCTCGGCTGCGCTCCTGGCGCAACCGCTGGACCATCGAGGGCCGCGACGCCCAACTGCGCCTGGGCCGGGACGGGCTGTGGTACCCGTACAGCAAAGATCGAGGCACCTGGTGGCCGTCCGGCTCACCGGACGCCGATCCCGCTGTCGTGCTGGCAGCCGTCCTCGGAGGGCCGTGACGGGGGCGCCGAGAAACGAGCCTGAAGACGCCCTGGGCCCGCCGTCAGGGCGGGCCTGTTCGCGGATTACGCCCGTCCACCGGTCGGCCTCGCGGTCGACTGGCCGAGTCCGTCATTTCCGACTCGGTTGTCGGCGGCTGCCCCTACCGTTGGGTCAGGCTGGGGAGCCGAGATCATGACAGCGGAGTCGGGAGGGAGAAGCCATGCGCAGGGTTCCGCCGGAGATGTTCCGGTTCACCGCGGGGGAGCGGGCGGATCTCTACTCGGCGATCCTGACAGTGTTCGGGGATGCCAACGAGCGCCTTGAGACGGCCCTGGTGCTGGACGACATCCGTGGGCGCCTTCGCGGCGTCGGCTGGCTGGACGCCATCTCCGACGAGGACTTGTACGAGGCGCTGAAGGCACTGCGCGGATGGGGCCTACTGGACGTTGTCCAGAATCATGCCGAGAACTACCGCACCGCCGAGGAGTACGAGCGGCGCAACCTTCAGTACTCGCTGACCCGGCTCGGGGAGGCCGCCCTGGCCGGGGTTCAGCACGCGCTGGCGGTGCTCGCCTCGACGGGAGCGCTGCAGACCGCGGTGCTCGAGGCGATCACCGACCGGCTGGACGAGCTGTACGTTCTGGTGCGGGAGCCGCCGTCGGCGGACCGCCGGATCTTCAGCGCGGTACAGGAGCTGGAGGGGCACCTCGAGGCATTGCTGGACAACACCAAGGCCTTCAACGGCGAGTTGCAGCGGTTGCTGCGGGCCGAGGGTGCCGATCTCGGTGTGTTCCGGGAGGTGAAGGCCGCCACCGTCGCGTACCTCCAGGAGTTCCTGGTCAACCTCGACCGACGCGGTCATGGTGTCGCTTCGGCTGTGGCCAGGGTGGAGGAGCGCGGGGTCGCCGTCCTGCATGGACGGGCGCTGCGCGGGGCGGAGTTGCCGCCGGTCGCCGGTGAGGACGCGGGCCCGGAATGGCTTGAGCGGCGCCGGGCGCGCTGGGCCGGCCTGCGGGCGTGGTTCCTGCCCGAGGACGGTGCCCGACCGCGGGCGGACCAGCTGCACGATGTCGCCCGGCGGGCCATCGTCTCTCTGCTCCAGGCGCTCGACCGGATCACCGAGTCGCGTCGGCGCTCGTCCAGTGCGGCTCAGGACTTCAGAGAGCTGGCGCGGTGGTTCGCAGCCGCCCCCGGGGAGGAGGATCTGCACCGCCTGTGGATGGCGGCCTTCGGTCTCGGACCGTCCCGCCACGCACACTTGGCGCATCACGACCCGGAGCTGGTCTCGTCCTCGCTGTCCTGGGCGGAGGCACCGCCCGTCGAGGTCTCCGCGCTGCTGCGGACGAGCGGTCGCACGGAGCGCTTCACCCGAACGGGCAGGGTGCGGGATGTCGCGTCCGTCAAGGCGGCGCGGGCGGAGAGGGCGCGACAGGAGCGTGCTGAGCTCCAGCAGGCCTGGTACGCCTTGAGGACGGACGGCCCGCTGCGGTTGTCCGACTTCGGCGAGCTGGACGAGCCCGCGTTCGAGCGGTTGCTCGACCTGCTCGGCAGGGCACTGTCGGCGCGGCCGGACGCCGTGGGACTCCGGCGCGCGGGTACGGCTGACGGGCGAGTGGAGATCATCCTGTCCGCGCCCGCCGACGGCCGGACCGCTGAGCTGAAGACGTCCAAGGGCGTCCTGAGGGGGCCGGATTACGTCGTGAACATTGTCCCCGCCGGTGCGGCGGAGCCCCGTCACGCACGCATCGGACGGCAGGAGGCCCTGGGATGAGCACCCTCGCCAACCAGTTGGTCATTGCCGAAAGGGAAGAGGTGGCCCGGGGGATCCGCCTGCTGCTGGCCCGTCCGCTGATCACCGAGCGAACGGATGCGGCGGCCTTCGACCTCGTCCGGCGGCGCAAGGAGCCTCTGCTGAAATGGTTCGACTACACCTGCGGCTGGAGCCTCGTGGTGGAACCCCGACGGGGCTACGCACGGCTGGCCAAGGTGCGCACCACGGCGGATGGTTCCCGCCCTGCCAGGCGACAGCGCTCCGGCCGGGCCCCCTTCGATCGTCGGCGCTATGTGCTGCTCTGTGTCGCCGCGGCCGAGTTGCTGGCCGTGCCGGTGACGACCGTCGGTCTGCTTGCCGACCGTGTCGCCCGGGCCACCGCCGCGGACCCGGCGCTGCCGTCGCTCGACTCCGCCAGTCGCCCGGAGCGGATGGCGTTCGTCGACGTGCTGAAACTGCTGGAGTCGTTCGGGGTACTGCTGGCGTTGGACGGGGCGACTGATTCCTACGTGGAGTCCGCCGACGCGAAGGTTCTCTACCGAGTGGACACCACCCTGCTCATGCGACTGCCGACCGCGCCGATCGGACCGTCACGGCTGTCCGTACCGCCCGATGAAGTGCCCCTGCGCTTCGAGGAACTGCTGGCCGGACTCGTCCGTGAACGGCGTTACGGAGCCACGACCGCCGACGGAACCACGGACGAGCCTGCTGCGGCGTCCGATGCCCAACGCAACCTCTGGCTCCGCCACTCCGTGCTGCGCCGCCTCTTCGACGACCCCGTCCTCTACCGCGACGACCTCTCCGAGGATGAACTCGCCTATCTGAACTCCCCAACAGGGCGCCAGATTCTGCGCCGGTCGGTCGACCAGGCGGGATTCATCCTGGAGGAGCGCGCCGAGGGATTCCTCCTGGTGGACCCGGACGCCATCGCCACCGATGCCACGTTCCCCGACGACTCCTCCACCGCCAAAGTCGCCGCACTCCTTCTGCTGGAGCAGATCCAGGACGCACCCGGTGGGACGACCCCCGAACAGCTGGTGGCGATCGCCGCCGGGCAGCTGCGCCGTTTCCCGCGGTGGGCGAAGGCCTACCAGTCCGAGGACGGCGCCGTGCGGCTGGCCGACGACGCCCTGTCCGTGCTGCGCGATGCCGGCCTGGTCCACAGAGCCGGCGACCGCACGGTCCTGCTGCCGGCCGCGTTCCGGTACCGCGTGGTGGGAGCTTCGGCAAAGGTCTCGGACAGCGCCGAGCACGTCGCTGGCCCGGCGGCAGACACCGACGAAGCGGGGTTGCTGTGAGCGTCACGGATCTGCCGGTGCGGACCCCGGACTCTTGGCCGGATCCCGGCGAGGAGTTCGCGGAAACATCACCGCGCCCCCGCTGGCAGCCGTCCCGAGCCGGCATCATCAACGTCTGGCGCTACTACGACGAGACCTTCGCCTTCCACCAGGGACGGCTGCTGCTGCGCGGCCAGAACGGCACGGGCAAGTCGAAGGCCCTGGAGCTGCTGCTTCCCTTCCTCTTCGACGCCAGCCTGCGGCCGAACCGGCTCTCCACCTTCGGTGGCTCCGAACGCACCATGCACTGGAATCTCATGGGGGAGGGAGCGCGCGGCAAGACACGCGTGGGCTACGTATGGATGGAGTTCGGCAGGCCCACGGACGGCGGTGGCATGCGGTGGTTCACCTGCGGCGCCCGCCTCCAGGCCAGCACCCACACCGGCAGTGCCCACGCCGACTACTTCACTACCCCCCGGCGAGTCGCCCGGCCCGGCGGCGTTCTTCTGGTCAACGAGTCGGGCCAGCCCCTGACCAGGGCCGCGCTCGCGGACGCGCTGGAAGGCCACGGTGAGGTACACGCCTCGGCCGACGCCTACCGGACCGCGGTCCGCCGCGCCCTCTTCACCGGGATGAGCGAGCAGCGGTACGAGGCGCTGATCACCGCACTGCTGCAACTGCGGCAACCCAAGCTCTCCGAGCGGCTCGACCCCTCCCTGCTGTCCACGCTGCTGTCGCGAGCACTGCCTCCGCTGGGTGAGGGCGAGATCTCCGAACTCGCCGAGGGCTTCGAGCGGCTGGACCGCCAGCGCGAGTATCTGACGCACCTCGACGAGGAGGTCACGCAGGCCGGCGCCATCGCCACTCAGCAGCGCGGCTACGCCCAGCGGGTGCTGCGCGCCCACGCCGCCACCTTGATCTCGGCCACCACCGACATGGACAACCTCACCCGGGTCGCGCGGGAGAGCGCCGACGAGCACGCTCAAGCCGTGCTGGCCAGGGAGGCGGCCGTACAGCAGCGCGACGGTTACGAGCGGCAAGCGCGCGAACTGGAGGCGGGCATCGAGGGCCTGATCGACAGCGATGCGTACAAGAAGGGCCAAGAACTCGACAAGCTCCGCCGGCGGACCGACAGCGCCCAGCAGAACGCGCGTCGTCTGCGCGTCGGCGCCGACGCCAAACGTCAACGGGCGGAGGAGGACAGGGGGCGGGCAGATGCCGCCGACGATCGGGCCCGCGCGGCTGCCGCACTGACCGGGGAAGCCGCCCAGGACGCCCGGCATGCGGCACGCGCCGCTGGGATGGAGTCGGTGTACGGCGAGGCGGAGACGATGGTCGGCGCCGACACCGAGGGCGCACCGAGCGGGGACGGCTCCTCTCCCGCCGCGAGCGAACGGGTCCGGCCTGCTCGTCAACTGCTGCGTGGTGCCGTCCGGGCGCGCAGGGACCAGATCGCCGAGGTGGTCACCGCTGTCGTAGGGCACGAGCGGAGCATCAGCGAGCGGACCGCCGCCGAATCGGCCCTGGAGCAGGCTCGAAGTGCCTTCGCGGAAGCGGTCGCACGACGTGACGACGCCGCCGCTGCCTACGAGGAATCCCTGGCCGGGCAAGCGGACCTGCTACGGGAATGGGCCGCCGGATGCGTCGAACTGCGTCTTGACGACCCCGATGAGCTGGTGGCGCGCGCAGCGGTCGAAGCCGATGTCATGGCCGTGGTGGAATCCGCCGTCCGTACGGTCGACCGCGACATCACCGCGGCCCGGACACGTACCGAGGCGGCCCGCGAGGCGGCGCGTGGCGAGCGCTCCGCACTGACTCGCACGCTCGACGCCCTCCGTCGCGAAGCGGACCTGCCGCCGCCGCCCTCGCGAACCCGTACCACGGATCGCTCCTCCTTGATCGGCGCGCCATTGTGGCGGCTCGTGGCGTTCCATGACGGGGTGCCGGCCGGCGTGCAGGCGGGCGTCGAGGCCGCGCTGGAGGCATGCGGTCTGCTGGACGCCTGGGTGAGCCCGTACGGCGCGGTCGCGCTGCCGGGCCACGACACCCTCGCCGACCCTGATTGGGCGGTGCCCGCGCCGGGACTGTCGCTGCTGGACGTGCTGCGCCCCGAACTCGGCATTTCGGTGCCCGCGGACACCCTGTCCCGGCTGCTCGGTGGGATCGCCTTCGGCCCCAAGCTTCCCGCCGAACACGTGGCCGCCGTCGGCGCCGACGGCAGTTGGCGCCTGTCCGCGGCCACCGGCACGTGGAGCAAACCCGAACCCGCACACATCGGCGCCGTCGCCCGGGAGCGTGCAAGGCAAGCCCGCATCGCGGAACTTGCCGCGAACCTCGACGAACTGAACGTCTCCATCACCGTCCTCGATGCCGAACTGACGGGGCTCCGCGAGCGCCGGTCCCGCCTCGACGCCGATCTCGCGACCCGCCCCCGCTACCCGGACCTGGACGCCAAACGGCGGGCCTGGGACCGGGCCGAGGAAGGTGTCGGAGTCCGGGACGACGCCCTGCATGGGGCCGTCGGCCGCCTGACCGAGCGGGAGGCCGACGTCACGGCGTCCCTGCGCGGTCTCAGCCGGCTCGCGGCGGAGCGCGGTCTGCCCACCGGCCGAGGCCACTTGAGCGAGCTGTCCTCCGCCCTGGACACGTTCCACGACGCCGCCACCGCCTGGATGGACGCCTACCTGCTCTGGGCCGGCACCGCCGAGCGGGCAGGCGCGATGAGGAGTCAGGCCGCCCGCTCCTCCGAAATCGCCGTCGAGCACGCATCCGGGGCCGAAACGGCCGAGGAGGAGGCGCAGGCGCTCGCCGTCACCCTGGAAGCGGTGGAGAGCACGGTGGGCGCGGATTTCCGGGCCATCGCCGCCCGCATCGGCGAGCTGCGAACACAACTCGACAGCAGCCGGGCGGAGATGAAGGCCAGCGGTGCCCAACTGGAACGACTCGCTGAGCGGATAGGACAGCTGAACGCGACGACCGCGCAGGATGCCGAGAGGCGGGACAAGGCCGTCGGTGCCCGGGACGAGGCCGCGCGAAGGTTCCGGCACCTATGCCTTCTCGGCCTTCCCGAGGACGCGGGCCTCGCCGTTGAGCTGAGCGCACACGACGGCACCCGCGCCACCCTGGAGGCAGCACGCGAGGCCGCGGCCAAATGGCCGACCATGTCCCATGGACCCCGCATCCTCGGCGAGGCCGTCAACCGGCTCTCCGAGGCAATTCACAAAGCGCGCCAGTTCCTCGGCCGCCGCGCCGACCTGGACCTCGAATCCGACGAGGACGTGCAGGTCTTCAGCGCCTCGATGGACGGCGTCCGGCTCGGAGCGGCCGGGCTGCTCAAAGCCCTTACGGCAGAGCGCGACAGTAGCCGGGACGACATCACGGCGGCTGAGCGGAAGCTTTTCGACCAGACCCTCACCGGGGACACCCGGCGCCACCTCGCGGCCCGCATCCGGCAGGCCAACGAACTCGTCGACCGCATGAACGGCCACCTCCAGCGCGTCCGCACGGCCTCCAAAGTCGCCGTCCAACTGGTCTGGCAGATTCATCCCGACCTCCCGCCCGGGACCCGCACCGCCCGTGAACTCCTTCTGAAGGACCCCAGCCGAATCACCGACGGCGATCGAGAGGCACTGCACGCCTTCTTCCGAGCCCGCATCGAGGAGGCCAAGGCCAAGAACACGGCTGCCAGTTGGGAGGAGCAGCTCGCGGAGGTCCTCGACTACACGGCCTGGCACCAGTTCGTCGTCAAGCTGGACCGCGCGAACGGAGCGGGATGGCAGATGCTGACCAAGAAGCTGCACGGAGCCCTGTCAGGAGGCGAGAAGGCGATCGCCCTGCACCTCCCGCTCTTCGCGGCGGTCGCCTCCCACTACGAGGCGGTGCCGGACGCACCTCGGCCCATTTTGTTGGACGAGGTCTTCGTCGGCGTCGACACCACTAACCGCGGCCAGGTGTTCGCCCTGCTCAGCGCCCTGGACCTGGACCTCATCCTTACCTCGGACCACGAGTGGTGCACGTACCGAGAGCTCTCCGGTATCGCTGTCCACCAGCTGATCACCGGGGTCGACGACGGGGACGACGCCGTGACCAGTGCGCGCTTCGTCTGGAACGGCGTCGGTCTGGAGGCACAGGAGACGGTGGGATCGGACGTGCCGCAGAAGACAGCCGACGTGTCAGCGGAGCCCGCACAGGGCGGCTCGGGGGCACCGATCGGCCCCGATGGACTGATAGAGCCGACGGGGGAGCACTTGGCGTGAGCGACCAGAGGGCTTTCGCCGACATAGACCGCCCTGCTCTGCGCCCCCTGTGGCGGGCCGTTCACGAGCGTCTGTCGTCGGGGCGTCCCGTGAGCCGGGTGCGGATCGGCCCGTTGGACGACGACCAGCGGGAGGCGCTCGCCGACCTGCTGGGTATGGAGCGGCTTCCCGACCGCCGGCCCTCCATTGCGCTCGCCCGGTTGGAGGAGGCGATCGCCGATCCGGGCGGACGGACGCTGCGGGAGGTCGTTGGCGCCATCGTGGGCCCCCTTGACGACCGTGCCGCAGCGCGAGCGCATCGCGAAGGTGAACGAACCGAACTCTGGGCGTGGTTGGAGGCTCATGAGACGGTGCGATCGCAGCCCGCCCTCAACGAATGGGTCGCTCATTGCCGCGGCAGCGGCCTGATCGACGGATCGGTCCACCGCACGCGGGATCTGCTCGGTTCCGCGCTGACCGTCCTTGCGGCGCTACCAGCAGAAGGAGAACCCCTCCCCGTCTTTTCGGCCCGCCGTCTCCAGGGAGACTCGCACGCTCTCGATGACGGCGGCCGCCTGTCGTCACTCGTCCTGCGAGCCATGTCGGCTCAGTACGGCGTTGAGATGCCGGCCAACGCTGAGCAGCGGCGCGCGATGTGGGCCCGAGCAGGCGTCGCCGATGACGAACTCTCCGCCACTGTCCTGGCCGCCGGCCTCCGCCCCCTCGGCGAGGGCGTGCTGAGCCGGGTCACGGGCGTCTGCACGGAGGCCGGACACGCGGCCTCGCTCACCCTCGCCCAACTTCGGAACCCGGGGGAGCTCCGTTTCCCGGCGGGACCGGTGCATGTCACTGAGAACCCGAGCGTGATGGCCCTCGCACTCCGTCGCTTCGGCCCCCGCTGCCCGCCCCTCGTCTGCAGCTCCGGCTGGCCCAACAGCGCGGCGATCCACCTCCTGCGCTTGCTCGCCGATAACGGCGCCGACCTCCGCTACCACGGAGACTTCGACGGCGAAGGCATACGCATCGCGGCCTACGTCCTGGACAAGACCTCTGCCACCCCGTGGCGCATGACGGCCGCCGACTACGGCGAGGCCCTGTCCCGCACCCCGGACGGCCCCGACGTCGGACGGCTCACGGACGCCCCCTGGGACCCGGCGCTCACTCCGGCGATGGCCGAGCACGGTACGGCCGTGCTTGAGGAGACGGTGTCCGGCCAGCTCCTGGAGGACTTGGCCGTGGCCCGCGCCGCGGATTGGGAGCCCCACCCGACACGCTCCTGAGGTCCGGGCCGTCGAGGCGGAGACGTGAGCGATTCGCTGGGACGCCGCCCGCGCGTGTTGCCCTGCGGTAACCAGTGCCCCCTCGCCGATGGTGACCCGCGACGCCCCCTGCCACCGGCTGTCACTAACCCGCCTCACGATGCAGCTCGCACGCCGTCCCTTCTCACCCGTCCTGAAGCGACGGACCCTTCGTCCCGAATCCAGTGGGGGTCGCCCGTCGACCTGCGGGGATTGAGGAACCGCAGGTCAGGGGGTTGGTTGGGGTTGGTCTGCGCGGGTCTCGGGAGGCGGTTCTTTCGTGATCGTCTCCCAATTTTCTCCCAGAGATCCGGGTTCTAACCTGCTCGGCAGCGCTTCCCCCAGAGGCGTCCTGTGGGGGTGCGCCTACGCGGGCAGCGCGGGGAACACGACCACCGAGCCGTCATTGCCGCGGGCAATCTCGATCGCCACGTCTGTTGTACGGCTGTTGACCATGTCGCTGTCGCCCAGCTTGTGAATCCGGTTTGCCGCGCGCATCAGGCGGTCGACTTCACCGGTTGTGAAGACGGGCCGCAAGCCGTGCGGGCGTGCCAGCTCCAGTGCTGACAGGCGTTCTAGGACACCGGCGATGCTCGACTCCAACGTGCCCAGGCGCTGCTGGTCGGTCTTGAGTGCGCGGGCGAAGTTCTCGAACAGGTTGCCAGGGTCAGCCTGGGCATGCTCGACGGCCTGCAGGACGATGACCCGCCGCTTCAGTGCAATGGCCAAGGCAGCGAGTTCGAGGTGAGTGCGGAACGTGCCGCCATGGTCATCGATGCCCGGGAACGACTTGGTCAGCGTGTCTATCTCGACGGCCTTGCCGTCGGGCAGCTTGTCGAGTGCGCTTTGCCACTGGGCAAGGCGGCGGTCAGCGGCACCCAGCGCCGTGTTGATGGCATGCACTGCCGAGTCCAGTCCTAGCGAGGCACCGAGTTTGCCCTGGTCAAGCAGAATGGCAGTGGCTTTGTCGATGGCATCGCGGCAACCGTCGAGTTCGCCGTGCTCATCTTCGAGCTTCTGCTCGTGCAGTTGCTCCAGCAGTTCTGTGATGTGTTCGATAGCCTCCTGGCGCTTGCAGTCGGCATTCGCGCTCACTCCTACCGCTACGGCCATGAGCACGAGCGGCGCGGCCACGGTGAGCGCTGCGCTTCCGGCGACCGCGACGCCGGCTGTTGCACCGGCTCCACCGACCGCGCCTGCTGCCGCTGCTTTACCGGCCGGCACGAACGTCGCGTGGGCGGCGATGCCTGTTGAGTTCACGAGCGCACTGTGGATGCCACCGGCCGCCCCCTTCGACGCCATCGGGCGAATGATGCCCTGACCGAACTGGGCGGCGACCTTCGCCGGAACCACCATGCGATACAGGCCCTCGCCAGCAGCGGTCGCCGTGGCCGCCGCAGAGGAACTTCGCGCTGATTGGGTGACGAGCTGCGACAGGTGCTGTGCCAGGGGACTCGCGGCATCGAGCGGGATGCCTCGACTGCGGTCGAGCCTGTCGGGCAGCGGATGTACCTCAAGTGTGGCAATCGGCTCGTCGGCCAAGGCCGCCAGCACGCTGCGCAGTTCAGCTAAGCGCTCAGCCGTCATCGGCCCGTCGCCGGTCAATGCGGGCACCCGGACGTCACTGGTCGCCAGCGTCCACACCGGAACGATTGCCTTGCGGTCGTCAGTCATCGTCTCCCCCTGTTTCCCACAACAGCCTACGGCTGACTTCCGACCAGAACGGCATGAAACCTCGTAGCCGGATCACGCTGCTGGCACCACCCGGCCGTGCTCGTCGCCTGGAAGACCGGGGCCACCCTGGATGCTCCGCGGAACTGCCGAAGAGGGTCGCAATGTTCAGCGTGGGGGGCGTTGACCGCTGCTGCCGGTCGCCATGGCGCACGTACGCGCATAGATCACGAACTCGGATGTCGGCGGCCGAGACGCCCAGCAGCTCTCCGGTCGTCCGAGGCTTCATATGCGGTCGTCATCACAAGCTCGCGCCTGGTCGGCGGTGAGACGTTGAGCTTACGCTCGGTGATAATGGTCCCGTGGTGGGGAATATGACGCGTACAGCGATTATCGGCGAGCAAAGGATCACGCGGCTGTCGATCGATCTGATCGCCGAACCCGCGGTCGAGGTGCAGCCGTTACGGCATGCGCGGCACAAGGCCGTGCGGGTGTCCAGGTTACGGAAGCGGGCACGAGGGCCGGCGCGAGTACCAGCTGTTGTTCGTCGACCGGCTCCTGGCCGTTCGGCTGGGAACCCTGGCTGGCCTGTGCCGAGACGAGTCGACCCCCGAAGCTTGCTGTGGAGTAGGGTATTTGGCGCTGCGCACCTTCCCGGAGGGTACGAGCGCAGAGTTCACGGTCCGGTTCAGCGGCCGTGGGTGACGAACGGCGATCCACCTCGTGGACCTCACCTTGCGTGAGGGCGGATGCCCGGTAGGGCGGTCCCTGCCATTCCGAGTTCACGTCCGAGGAGTGGTCCCGTATGAACCCTGTGAAGTACAAGCCTGCGCGCCGTGTCTGGGTCCGTGAGGTCCTGGTTGGCGCCGCCGCCGGAATCGTCTCCAGCCTCGTGCTGGAGGTGCTGGCGGCGGCAGCGCGTCTGCTCGGCTGAGCAGAAAGTGGCGGGCCCGGCGAGCCCGCCACGCCAAACGGTTTGGTCCGGCAGGGACTGCCACTGGCTCGCTCCAGCACGGTTCACTGCCGTACGGCTCCGGCTCTCGCCCGTGCGACATCCGCAGCCCCGCTTGCTTCAGAACAGCGCCCGCTGTCCGTTCTGCTCGGTGGTGCCGCGCTTGTGCTTGCGCTTTCTGTTCCGTCCGGGTCGGCTCTGGTGCTGCACGCGTGCCGATGGCGGGAGGTTCTCCCATGTGGGGCGGAGCCCGTGTAGGTGGACCTCGCCGACGAGCTTCTTCAGGTAGGCCCGGGTTTCGTCATCCGTGGAGTAGAGCACTGTGGCCCGACTCGCGCGAGTCATCAGCACGTGGTAGGCGTTGCGGACGCATCGGGCAAATTCGTCGTCGATGAGGCTGCTTGTGCGCACCTTCGGGTCAAATGACCCTGGCACGCGGACGCGCTCGATTTTCGTCTCTGCGTCCTTCTTCCCCTTTCCACGTTGGAACACCCAGCCGCTGTCACGCCAGACCATGTCCTCTCCCATGATCACCCCGCACCAGTCCCATTCGAGGCCCTGAGCTGTATAGACGCAGCCGATCTGATCCAGCCCGCCCGGATGCACGGACCAGATCTTGGACGGGGGCACAGTCTTGTTCTCACAGAAACTTTCACTGAACGCGTTCCAGGGGCGGTGCCAGTCGCCAATGCGGACATCCGCTTCGAGCCGCCTGTCCTTTCCCCGGGGCTTCGTCCAGGGCCAGCAGTACCCGGCGACCATGCGTGCCGATGCACCTGCGAGGGACTCCGTGCGGATGATCCGCTCCATCTCCTCCGGGCTGTCGGCGACCTCTATGTGCATCAGTCCGTCGGGGGTCCACTCCTCCGGCTCGTTCCCGGACAGCCCGAGTGCATCCCGCACCCAGCGCACATATGCGTCACTGCCCCCGCATCTGAACTGCTCCTGCAGCCGGTACCGGGTGACGGGAACACCCCGACGTTCTGCGGCGTCCTCGATCAGCTGTACCGTGCCCACTTCCTTCGGCCGCACGGACTGGCTCTCGTCCAGGAAGAACACGGTGAGGCGCGAGGCATCCAGCAACTCGTCCACCTGAGGCTGAGTACCCTGTTTTTCCGCAGGGAGGTAGTGGTTGGTGGATCGGTCCCGAAGCCGATGCGCCTCGTCACAGATCAGCATGTCCAGCGGAGGGTCGGGCGGAGTGACGAAGCCGCTGAAGTAACCGAAGCTCTCTCTGAATTCCTTGTCGCCGTAACCCACGTGCTCCTGCATCGCCCCGTTGAAAGCCCTCGAGCCGCTGGAGTACTTGACCGTTCGCCCGGCGGCCTCGAAGTCTGCTTTGAGCTGCAGGCCGATCGCGCTCTTCCCGGTGCCGGCACCACCGGTGACCAGGAAGACCGCACGCCTCGGGTCGAGTACGACCGCTCCCTGCGCCGGGTCGCCGAGAAAACGTGCAGCGGTGTCGAGTACATCCTCCGCCACCTTCTTCTGCCGTCCCCGTAGAGTGAACACGGTGTCCTCACCACGTGACTTGATCATGGCGTCGAGCAGAGGTGTGTTCCGCAGATTCATCCGCTCCAGCAGCATTTCCGCTGCGGATTCGCTGCCGTCCTGCGTGAAGTGCTTCTGGAGGTCTCGAAGAAGCCTGGCACGGCTGTCCTTCGTGTACGTGCGCGCGTAGGGTCCGGTGGGTGCATCGACATCGAGTAGCGGTCGAACAGATTCGTCCGTGGCGTTGTGCAGATAGGCGAAGCCGCCGCATTCGAAGGTTATGCCCCTCAGCGGACCTGACTTGCCGGTGAACAGCTCGAAGTTCTCGCGCAGCTGCAACGTTGGGTGCTTCTTCGGACCCATACCGGGCACGTGGACCATACCTTGCGTACCAACGAACTCGGCCGTGCCGGCTTCCAGCCTCGTCACGGTGGACCACTGCTTCAGTTCGACGAGTTGCACCGACAAGTGCTGGGACTCCGGGTGTCGGCCGATCAGGACGACGTCGATCAGCCGGGGCTCGACGCCATTGTCCGGCTCGTCCGCCGTGGCAGCACACTCCACGATCATCTCGATCTCGCCGCGGTCTGCCTCTACCAGGTCCTTCGCGAGTTCGAGGAGACTCACCGCCCATGCGGACCGTTCCGAGAGCGATGCCTGGGACCCCCGGAAATGTGCCCAGCGAGCCGCCAGATGAGGCACCATCCGGCGCCGTGAGCTCAGGGTGAGCAGGTCCCTTGCCGAGAGTTTCAGCAGGAGCATGGACACGAAGGGATCCCCCCAGGCACGAGTGACTCGTGCGGGTGGGGGCATGTCCACGTAGGGAAGCCCGTCGGGCCGCGACCGGTAGGGACGATCCTAGAGAGTCGAACGTCTGGCTGACGAGTTACCCAGGGGCATCAGCGGTCCGGAGGCGGGGTCAGGTCGAATCGACGCTCCGCATCGCCCCGGCCAGCTCGCGCAGCTTCTCCCTGCTCTCCGGGTCCGTCGAGCAGACCACCGTGCCGACCATACCGCGCGTCAGCAGCACCTTGTAGGTGTTGCGAATCAGGCGGTCTACGTCGGCATCGGGAGTGGCCTTTTTGAAGACCGGGTCCTTGGACTTCGTGCGGTCGGTGACCCAGCGATCGCTGCGCCAGACCAGGTCGGGGCCGATAATGACGCCGGACCAGTCGTATTCAAAGCCCTGCGCGGTGTAGACGCAGCCGATCTGCCCGAAGCCGGCCGGGTCGGTCGCCCACAAGGCGGATGGGGGCGCGCCGGAGATGGCTCGCTCCCCCCGGAGGTTCCAGGGGCGCGCCCAATCGCCGATCACCACGTCCGCTGCGAGCGGATTCCCAGGTTTGGGCTCAGGCGACCAGTGCCAGCAGTAACCCGCGGACATGCGAGCGCTGTAGCGGTCGTTGACCCGTTGGGCGGCGAGGAACGCTTCCATCTCCTGCGGACTCTCCGCGACGAGGAGTTGCATGCGATCGTCAGGTTCCCACGCAATGGGGCCTCCTGGCTCCAGGCCGAGGAGCCGCACCACCCACCGCAGATACGCGTCGCTCCCGCCGCAACGGAACTGGCTGTCCAGCCCAACGACGTGGCAGGCGATCCCCTTGCGCGCAGCAGCCGCCTTGATCTCGGCGACCGTGCCCATCTCGCCGGGGCGCACCACCTGGTGCTCGTCGAGCAGGAAGACGGGAACGCGGGCGACGTCGATGAGTTCGTCGATCTGCGGCCGGCCCGTGCGGTGGGCGGCCGAGGTGTAACGGTTCGCCGAGGTCTCACGGATACGGTGGGCCTCGTCGCATACCAGCACATCGAGGCTGTTCTTCTCCGCCGTCATGAAGCTGTTGAAGTACTTGAAGAGGTCCTGCACCTCGCGCTTGCGGGTGCCGGCCACCTTGCGCATGGTCTTGGTGAACGACTGGGACCCAGTGGCGTGCAGAGCCGGAACGCCTTGCCGGTACAGCTCGCCGAGTACCGACAGCGCGATGACGCTCTTGCCGGTTCCCGGACCGCCCGTGACGACCACGACTTCCTTGTGGTCGGACTGCTTCGCCTTTCGGACGGCATTGAGCACCATCCGGTAGGCGACCTGCTGCTCGTCCAGCAGGACGAACTGCTCGCGCTCGCGTACCTCCTGAGCGGCCAGCGCCATCAACTGCTGAGAAGGAACCAGCTTGCCGGCCTGGAGTTCGTCGGCCGCACGAGCCCCGGGGTGCCTGTCGCTCAGCCTGGTACGGAGGTGATCGAGGAATGCCCCCCTGCCCTCGGCGGTGAACATCTGTCCCCGCTCGTCGAGCTCGATCTCACGCAGGCCGCTCACGCCGAATTCGGTGGCGTTGTGGAGGTAGGCCACCCCGCTGACACGCTTCGGGTGTTCGGCGAGGGCTCCATTGAAGTTGACCAGGTACTCGCAGTAGCGGCGCACCTGCTCTATGGGGTTGAGCACAGGCTGCGTGTAGGCGTCCACGAGACACAGCTCGGGATCATCGTCATGGGGGTCGGCCTTACTCCACTGCTTCAGCTCGACGACGACGTAGGACGGCTCCCCGGTGACCGGGTGGATTCCGGCGAGTATGGCGTCGGCCCGCTTGCTGTTCAGGGGCAGCGCGTACTCCAGCATGACCTCCACGTCACTGAGCCCGGCATCGTTGAGCGCCGCGGCCAGTATCGGAAGGCTGCGCTCCCAGGAGCGGGCTTCGGCAGGCCCGGGGCGGTACCCGTGCGTGTCGAGAAACCGCTCGATGAGACGTTCGAGGAGCGAACCGTCACTGGCCATGGCTCCAACGGTCCTGGCCGATGCGCGGAACAGCAAGGAGGTCCCCCAGGCAGCACGAAGTGACTCGTGCGGGTGGGGGCATGTCCTTCGAGACTCCACCGGGGTGGAGCGGAAGCCCGTCGGGCCGCGATGACGATGGGACTAAGAGTACCCAGGTGCCGGATCTCGAAAAAGATCACCAATCAGACAGCGGTCTTGTGACTCGACGAGAGCCACCTCCCCTTGATCACCATCGCCTCGACGCTGGGACCCCACCATCAGAAGGATCAGGCCATGACCTGCTGCTATACCGTGGTGGTGGGATTTGCATGCGTGACCTCTTCGTCCCGAATGAGGCGCGACCTGCCGACCGACCTGCGGGGATAGCCCTCACCACCCACCATCTCGACGGCAAGCGCAGGCAGGCTTTTCCAGCAACTCACGCCACAGGCCGCTCGCGGATACTGACATCGACTCGTCGGCACCCTCGACGCTCTCCCAGGCCAAATGCTGATCGGAACTACTCCGACTCGAACTCGGCTTGCAGCTTCAAGGTGTTCGCGTTCTCGGTGAGGATGCGCACCTTGTCGTCGCCGAAACCTTCTGGCCGCTTTGCGTGGATCTCTACGGTGATCTCGACCTCGGAGTCGACGAGGTCGAGGTGCGGGAGGATCTCGATGGCGTACTTGCTGGCGTTCTTGCTGTACTGCTCGGGGGTGAGCACCGCGCGGGCATAGAAGCGGGTGTTGCGCGGGATGTTGAGCTGATTGGGCTGCTCCTGGCTGGCTTCGACCGGGAGCATCACGCCGAGTCCTGAGGCGGTCTCGGCTGCGATAGCGTGTGCGGGCGTCGTCTCGATGTCCTGGCCGGCCCGCTGTGCAGGTACCGCGGCTGCGGCTGCGATCGCTGCATCCGTCTGTCGTTGCCGAATTGCGGCTTCAGGGCGTACCAGGAGAGTGGAGTTGGTGATTTGTCCGAAGCGGGTGTCCCCGCCGGGCAGTACCAGTCCCTCGTACCGGGCGGCGGTCTGGTCGTAGCCTGTGGCCAGGGCGAAGCCTTCCGTCTCCCAGCCGATCATGTGTAGCACGTCCTCGATGCCCTGTTCGAGCACCGCGCGGTCCCGTAGGCGGTTCATGTACGGGTAGCGGGTGTGCAGCTCCCACAGCTGACCTACGCTGATGTGCCCGTCGCGCTGCCATATGGAGGCGAGCGGGCCGGTCAGCTTCTGGTGCAGCAGTGCTGGCGCCTGCTGTAGCCACAGCAGGGCCTCGCGCTTGAGCCGCTCCGAGCTGCGCACGGCCAGATCCGGCTTGCCGGTCTCGACTTTGATGGCCTCCCACTGCACGGGACGCGCCGGGTCCTCGCGCTGCTCGGGTACGAGCGCCCAGTGGTAGGTCTCGGCGATGCGCAGCTGGACCTTCTCGTCCGCTCCCTTGATACGGCTTTCGGCCTGGCGGCGCTGGCTGGGGTTGAGGTCGAGTTCGTCGGCACGGTCCAGGACCCTGCGCCAGCCGATGTACTCGCGTGCGGCCTCCATCAAGTCATCGAGCCGCTTCTTGTCGGGGGCGAGGAAGACCAGCATGTTCCGGTGCGCACGCTGGGAGGGCCCTCGGGAGTTCAGCGCCTCGGCGGCGAAGAGCATCGCCGGGCTGTCGTCCCTGTTCTTGGTGTGGTGATGCTGCGGGTGCAGCAGGACGAGCCGCACCTCGTCGGTGTCGGGGATGTCTGCGGTGTGCTGCGGGGCTACGTGGATCCCGGAGAAGTCGCCGGAACGGCGCTGGGCGGGCGCCAGCCGGCGGACGAGTTCGGCCCAGACGTCCTCTGGGCGCTCGACCAGCCGGTCCGCCTCGTCCTTGGCGATCCGGGAGACGCTGGCCTGGGTGTCGTACCAGTAGCGCTCCCCCTCGGAGTAGAGGTAGGTTGAGCGGTCGGCCAGGGTGTTCAGGGCGGTGCGGAAGTTGCCCATGCTGTCGCCTGGCATGGCCATCCCGAGGCGGACGTGCGGCTCGTCCAGGCCCTTCGTCGCGGCCTTCAGCGTGGCGGCCGAGCCCATGAACAGCGTGCGGGCGATGCGCCGGGTCATGGCGCGCTCCCCGAGGAAGGTCTTCTCCTGGTCGATCTGGAGCGGGGTTGAGTTCACACCGTCCACATCGGTGTCCAGGATGGGCTTCCAGCGGTCCTCAAGGTAGTGAGTCAGTTCGCCGGCCACGCGCTGGTCGTTGAGCGGGATGTCGCCCGGCATGATCATTGCGCTCTGGTTGCCATCCCGCCACAGCGCGTGGATGACGGCGCTCATCAGCCGCAGCACACCGCGCGTGCGCTGGAAACGCTCGAGGGTGGACCAGTCCTCATACAACCGGGCGAACAGCTCGGGGTGGATCGGGTAGGTGGACTTCAGGCGGTTTTCGTACTCGGTGCCGTCCACACCGGAGGGGAAGTCCGCTTTCTGCCCGGCATAGAACTGGGTGAACAGCCGAGCCACCTTGTTGATCTCGGCCTGCGCGCCGCCGCTCGGCGACTCGAACAGGCGGCGGCGCACGATCTCGAAGGACTCATCGGCCTTCGCGGGCCGCCACGGCTCGGCCTTGCGGTGGATGACGCGCTGCAGCCGGTCCAGTGCCTGCTGTCCGGCCGGGCCGCCCACCTCGTTCTCGTCAGCGGCGACGGTGCCGTCGTCGGAAGCCGGGATGGAGACGACCAGCTGCGCCCCCGAGACGGCCTCCACGACCTCGGTGAGGGCCTGCGCAAAAGTGAAGTGGGTCTCGAACGACCCCCCGGACAGACCCTCGGCGTCGAAGAGCTGCCGAGCGTAAGCGACCCACTCGTCGATGAGGATCAGGCACGGGGCATATGCGGCGATGAGGTCGTGGAGGGCGGCGCCCGGATTGGTTCCGGTGCGGTCGGCCTCGGCCACGATGTCGTACCCGGTACGCCCGCCGAGCTGCCAGGCCAGCTCGCCCCACAGAGTGCTGACCCGGGTGCCGTCGGCCTTGACATCCGGCTGCCCGGGACTGATGTAGGTGCCGACCAGGACCACGCGGCGCACCGGCTCCTTCGGCAGGCCCGAGGCAGTCCCGGCGATCAGCTCGTGCATCTCCTGCGGCAGCTGCTGCGGCTGCACCCCCGGGGCGAACAGGTGGTACAGGGCGAGCATCGAGTGGGTCTTGCCGCCACCGAAGTTGGTCTGCAGGTTGAACGTCGGCGGGGCGTTGTCGTCGCCGGATATCCGGCGGATCGACTTGCCGAGAAGCTCGCGTAGACCCTCGGTGAGGTAGGTGCGCTGGAAGAACTCGACCGGGTCGGTGTACTCCGGGGCGCCCTCGCCCTGGGCGACCTGGGCGAGGTTGGCGGCGAACTCGGAGGCGTTGAAGTCCCCTCGGGCGACGTCCTCGTGCGGTGTGAGGATGGAGCGCCAGGGCTTGAGGCCCTCCGCCGCCACGGCCGGGGCAGTGGCGGCCTCGCGGGTGGCGCGCTTGGTCTCCGCCTCGATCACCGCACGCTGGTGCTCCAGGCGGGAGCGGCGCACCTGCTCGATGAGGTCCTTGTGGGCGCCGACCGCCGTGAGCAGCCGCTCGGCGGTGTCCAGGGCGCGGCCGCTGTCGTCGGAGTTGAAGGGCTCGTTGTGCGCCCACTTGTTGCGGGTGTCGTTCAACTCGCCGACGTAGTTGCGGGCGGCCGGCGGCAGGACATGGCGGAAGTAGGACGGCCAGTTCCGCATCATGGTCTGCAGGAGGAACTGCGGATCCTGCTTGGAGGCCAGGCTGAAGCCTCCCTCCCGGGCCGATGCGACGGCGTCGTCGAACCAGCCCTCGCCCTGCCGCCGGGTCATCTCCCGCTCCACCAGCGGGAGCAGCCCTTCCGGGAGCAGCTCAATCATCCGGCCGATCCGGTCGCGGTTGCTCAATGCCATGGTGCTTGCCGTCCTGCCTGTCCTGTCCGTCGCGTCCGGTGCTCCGCCGCGCGCGGTGTCGTCGTTCTGCACATGCCCCTCCCCCCGCCTTGCGGCGGTCGTCAGAACAACTGGTCCTCTTCGTCGTCATTGCTGCTGCGGAAAGACAACTGCGACGGAGAAGCTGCGCCGCCTCGCTTCTCCGCCGCGCGCCCTGCGATCTGCAGGTCGGGCCAAGAGCTGACGAGGTTGTTGAACCGCCGCCCGCTCTCCGACCAGCCGTTACGCTCGCAGATGCTGTAGAGCAGGTAGGTGAGCTCCTTCATCGCGTCGTCGTCGACCCTGGTACGGGCACGAGCGAGCAGTTCTCCCGCCGCATCAATGCCAGAGCCCGCGCCCTTGCCGTCGAGCACGCGCGACAGATGCATAGTCGCTTCCCAGACGGAGCTGCGGTGGTCGGTCTCGGGGTCGTAGGAGGCGGGCATCGCCTCGGGCTTGAGGAGCTCGGCCTGGTTGGCACGGGCCTTGACCACGCCGACGTCTTCCAAGCCGGACAGAGAAGTATTGAGCGCGTTGGCGAGAAGTTCCGCCTCACCGAAGGGACCTTGTTCCCACTGCCGCTGCTCGAACCACTTGAGACACCAGCGAGTGTCCGTGTCGAAATCGCCCTCCTGTTCGGAGAGCACTTCGCCGAGGACCTCATTGATCATCGAGAGGGCGGTCCGTACCCGCATAGGGGTGCCATCCGATTCGGTGACCTTTGCGTAGCGGGAGAAGATCGCCATGCCCGGGCCGATCGCAGCCTGGGCCAGGTCCACGGCGGGTATGGAACTCTGCCGGAGTGGCTTGAGCGCATCCGGCAGCTCCCGGCGAAGGGCAGATAGGAAGCTGCGGCGGTCGGTCGACGCGGCGTTCCGGGTGACCCGGCCAAGGAGGCGGCCTAGCTCGTAGCGCTTGGTGGTCTTCAGCTCGGCACCGAAGTAATGGGCGCTCATGCGGTGCGCCTCGTCCACGACCACCAGGTCCCAGCTGGACTCGGTCAGGCGACGCTGCAGCTCCTCGGACCGGGAAAGGGCATCCATGCGGGCGATGAGGCGGGGGTGCTTGTCGAAGACGTTTGCGTCGACGGTGGCGTCCACCAACTGCTTGGAGAGCAGTGCGAAGTCCAGGCCGAACTTCTCCAGTAGTTCGTCCTGCCACTGCTCGACCAGGCCGCCCGGGGCGACGATCAGGCAGCGTTCCAGGTCGCCGCGCAGGGCCAGTTCCTTGATGTAGAGCCCCGCCATGATCGTCTTTCCGGCGCCGGGGTCATCGGCGAGCAGAAAACGCAGCGGGGTACGGGGCAGCAGTTCGTTGTAAACGGCCTGTATCTGGTGGGGAAGGGGGTCGAGCAGGCTCGTCGAGACTGCGAGCATCGCGTCGCTGCGGGCGGCCATGCGGATCCGCACCGCCTCCGCAGCGAGACGGAACAACTCAGGATCGGCATCGAAACCGCGGCTGTCTGCCGCGGCACCTACGGTCAGCTCGGTGTCCCGATCGCCGTAGAGGATCGTCTCCTCAACTGCTCCATCCGAGCGACGGTAAGTGAGGCGGGCCGCAGAATCCCCATGCAACTGCAGCGCCACCACAGTGACATCAGCCCCAGGTACTACCCCGCCGACCGTCATCCCCGGAGTCAAGTCCCCAAGAAGGAGACTGCGAGCATGCGTCACGACGGGCCCCCCTTGGCCAACACCAGCTGCTGCCAAGGGCGTTGATCACCCACAAGATCGGAACACGTCAAGCATCGTAGACCGGAGTCCGCAGCCTTGGAGGCCGGAAACGGTGGAACCACCGGGAGCTGTTGTTCCCACCCGGAATCGGAGCGGGCCGGATCAGCCGTGTTGTGGCCGTTCGGTGGTGGGCCAGGGCCGTAGGGCGCCAGCGGAGAGGATCAAGACCGCCGCAGCCGCCCACAGCGGCACGTGCAGGGTGAATTCGCTGGCGATCAGGCCCCCCGTAAGTGCTCCGAGGCCGGCGGCGCCTACGCCGAAGAGGCGGAAGGCGGAGGTGACGCGGCCCAGGAGGTGGTCCGGGGTCAGGGCGGGGCGGGCGGAGCTCGCGGCGACGCTGGTGAGGGTGGAGGCGGCGCCGATCAGGGCGAGGAAGGCTCCGGTGGCGTAGACGTTGGGGACTGCGGCGATGCCAGCCCAGGCCAGAGCCTGGAGGGCGCACGCGATGGCCATCATCTGGCGGTAGGTGAGGCGGCGGGTCAAGGGTGCCGCGCGCCAGCCGGTGACGATGCCGCCGATGGCGGCGACGGCCAGCAGAATCCCGTAGCCGGCGTCCGCGACGTGCAGTGTGCTCGTCGCGTAGAGGACGAAGGTGGCCATGGAGATGTTGAAGGCGAAGTTGTACGTCGCCATCGCAGCCGCCAACATGCGGAGTTCCGGTGTCGCTCGCAGGTGGGCGAGGCCGACACGGATGGCTGCGATGAGGGGCTGGTTGCTCCCGGCGAGGGGCATCGCGGGGAGGCGGCTGATGCAGGCCGCCTACAGTACGAACGAGGCAGCGTCGCCCGCGAAGGGCAGCATCCGGCTGGCAGCGAACGTCGCTGAACCGATCGGCGGCCCGGCCAGCGAGCGGCCGACGGTATCGATGGCCCAGTAGCGGCCGTTCGTCTTGGTCAACGTCTCCTTGTCCCGTCCGACGATGACCGGGATGACCGACTGGGAGGCGGCGTCGAAGAAGCACTGGGCGATGCCGACAACCAGGATCGCTGCCACCAGCGGAGCCAGAGCAGCATGGCCCGTAGCCACGAGGATGGCCAGGCCGGCCAGGATTCCCGCCCGTATCAGGTCGGCTGTGATCATGACGAGTCGCCGTGGCCACCGGTCGACCAGCGCGCCGGCGGGCAGTCCGACCAGGAGCCAGGGGATGTAGAAGGCCGCGGTCACGGTGGAGACCGCCAGCGGGTCCCGGGTGAGGGAGGCCGCGAGCAGCGGCGCGGCAGCGAGGAAGGCGCCGTCGCCGGTGACGGAGATGCCGGTGGCCGCCAGCAGCGGAGCGACCCGCCCGGTAGCGGGCCGTTGCACCGCTTCTGGAGCTTTCTCGTCCTGGTCAGTGCTCAGCTGGGCATCCGATCTGGCCTGAAGTCACCGCTGGCCAGCCCCTGAAGGAAGGATGTCCACGCGACGGGAGAGAAGGCGAGGATCGGGCCGGAGCCGTTCTCCTTGGTGTCCCGGACGCCGACCATGGGCAGATTGAGGGCCACCTCGACGCATCCGGTTTCCCCGCTCACGTTGCTCTTGCGCCAGCGGGCGGAGCTGAAGTCCACGTGAGCCACTGGTTCCTCCGGAGTCGGTGGTACTGGGCAGGTACTGGATGGTGATGGGTCCGGCCACTTAACCGGTCAGGCGGAGAACGCGCAAGAAGACTTCATCGGTTCTGAGCCAACCTGCGGCGTAGAAAGATCACGGCGTGTTCCGACCCGTGTCGTTGGGTAACCTTTCTGCTGTTTGTCGCGTCGGTCACCTGGTATGTCGCGGGAGGGGAGGGGGAGGAATGGATCCGGAGATCGCGGCCCTTGCGGGTTCGGCGAGCACGACGCTCGTCACGCTGATGGCCACCGACGCGTGGCAGCGTATGCGGGAGGGCGTCGTCGCTCTGTGGCGCCGCGCCTCCCCGGAACGAGCCGAATCGGTCGGCGCCGAACTCGATGCCAGCCGCGCCGACCTGTTGGCGGCCCGCTCTGCCAATGACGTCGAGTCTGAGCAGGAGTTGCACACCGAATGGCAAGGCAGGCTGCGCCGGTTGATGGTCGCCGACCCGTCGGTCGCCGAAGACCTGCTGCGTCTCCTCGACGAACTCGCTTCGGTGGAGGCTGCGGACGTACCTGCCTCCGCACCACGGATCCGGATGAGGGCGAGTGCCTCCGGGCACGGCCGCGTCTATCAGGCCGGTCGCGACCAGCACATCACCGAGACGTGACGGAGGACGCCGGCACGCGCGCCCCGGCACCCCATCTCCCGCCGCAGGGGCAGGCGTTCGGGCAGGGCCGTGTCTTTCAGGCGTCCGGCGATCAGGTGATCACCGAGACCCACCATCACTACCCTCCCGCGCCTGCCGGCGGAGGCCCGGGGCACGCCCGCCCGTTCCCCTGGCCGGCTCCCGATTCGGTCCGAACCGCGCTGGCCGAACGACCCCCTCGGATCCTGCGTGACCGCCGTGAGGTGCGGGCCGCCCTGTCGGCCGACTTGGTCCGGGGCGGTGGCATCCACGTCATCCACGGTATGGGCGGGTCCGGCAAGACGTCCCTGGCGTTCTGGGCCTTCCACGAAGCCGTACGCGACGGCATGGTCGGACTGTGGGTGACCGCGTCGGAAAGGATGTCGCTGCGCGCCGCGATGCTCGCTGTCGCGGCCGACCGCGGCGCCGATCCGGGCGAACTGACCGCTGCCTACAACGGCCAGCGGGCCGCGGCCGATCTGGTCTGGCACTACCTGAACCAGTCCGCGCAGCGCTGGCTGCTGGTCATCGACAACGCCGACGACCCCCGGCTTCTTGACGAGGGGGCTTGGCTGCGTGCCAGCCCCAGGGGCACCGTCGTTGTCACCACTCGACGGGCCGCGGCCCCGCTGTGGCCCGGCGCCACCCTGCACCGGCTGGATGTCCTCCCCATCGAGGACGCCGCCCAGGTGCTGTGCGATCTGGCCCCGGACGCCGGCGATCTCCGGCAGGCCGAAGCCGTCGCAAGCCGCCTGGGGTGCCTGCCGTTGGCATTGAGCCTCGCCGGCACCTACCTGTCCCGCCAACTCCTGGAATCGTGGACGATGTCCGACTACCACGAACACCTGCAGGACGACGTCCCCGGTCTGATCGATCAGGGCGCCGATTCCCGTACGAGCGATGCGCGCCACTTGGTCTCCCGGACCTGGCAGATCACCTTGGACGCCCTCACCGCCCAGGGCGTCCCCGAGGCCACGAGCCTGCTGCGCCTGTTGTCCTGTTTCAGCCCCGAACCGCTGCCGCTGAACGTCCTCGCGCCCGCCGCTGTCACGGCCACGGTGCCGGATACCCTCGACCCGCCCCTGCACGGAAATCAGGTGGAGGCGGCTCTTCGCGCGCTGCTCGACCACTCCCTCGCCGTGCTCCAGCAGGAGTCGAGCGGACCGACCGACAAGGCCATACGCTGCGTCCAAGTCCACGGTCTGATCCTGGACAGTGTTCACGCTGGCATCCCCCTCGATCAGCGTCCTCACTACCTGCGAGCAGCCGTCGACCTGCTTCGGGTCGTTCTCTCGGCATCAGCCGAACCAGCCGCCGTGTCGACGCAACTGCTGCGCCTCATCGCGCCCCACATCACGGCCCTGGTCCACCGCGCTGACCCGGACACGACCGCACCCGTCGTAGAGCTGGCCGTACGGGTTGTCCGGAGCATCCGTGAGGCAGGCGACTACGAGGCAGCCCTGGCGTTGGTAGCGCTGGCCGCCGCCACGTCCGAGCGATCCCAGGGGCCAGAGCACCCCGACACCCTCGCGGCACGCCACGAACAGGGCGACCTGCTGCGCCGCCTGGGCAAACTCGCCGCAGCCGAACAGCTTCTGCGCGACGTCCATAGCCAACGAGCCCACGTCCTGGGACCTGACCACCCAGACACCCTGCAAACCGCGGCGGTCCTCAGCCAGCCCCTCTACCTCTTGGGCAGGCACGACGACAGCCTCACCTGGCTGAACGGGGCGATCGACGGACAGCGGCGAGTCCTCGGCGAGGACCACGAAGAGACCCTGCGCAGTCGGGCACTCATCCTCGAATTCCTCGTCGACTCCGGTCGCACCGGGGAGTTCACCCGAGAGGGCCCGGCCACCGTCGACGCATGCGAACGCCACCTGGGTCCCGACCATCCGGTCACGGTCATCGCGTACAGCAACTACGCCTACGGCCTCCTCCACACCGGAAGTCCCGAAGACGCGGAAGCCGCGGCCCGCACCGCGCTGGACGCCCGAGTCCGCCTCCACGGCGCCGATCACCCGCTGGTCTACTCCGCGACGCTCGTGCTGAGTTGGGCGCTGATGCTCCGCGGCACTTACGACGAAGCCGTTGTGATGATGCGGAAGGCCGTCAGCGGACGCGAGCGTCTCCTCGGACACGATCATCCGCTGGCCGTAAAGGCTCGGGTATTGCTCGCCGAGAGACTGATCGCGGCGGGCCAGAACGACGAAGCCCGGCAACTGCTGCACGAGCACTACGCGGCTGCCGAACGGATCTACGGCAGGGGAGACCCGGACCTCACGCGGATTCGTGCGCTCGACACAGACTGAGCTTCGACGTGGGAAGTCGGGCTGGGGCAAGTCGGGATCAGCCGGTGTGGTTGGCCTGTGCGGCATGTCAGATGTGTGCCATCACCTGACGTACGGGGTGTCCCAGCACGTCCGCGAGCGCTGTCAGCTCGTCGTCGGTGAACCAGGCACGCCCGGGGTTCCAGACGGCGATCTTGAGGCGCGCGAAGCCGCATAGCCAGTCATAATCCAGCGCGTCAAGGGTTAGCTGGAGGCCGCAGCAGGGGACTTGGGCAGCCAGGCACCGTCATCGCCAAGATCAAGGGATCAGGGAGTAGCGGCCGGCGGCGGGAGCGGGGCGATCTCCCGGTCGAAGAAGGCGGCGTACTCCTCGCCCTGTGCGTACAGCTCGTCGAAGCCCGCCGAGGTCTCCGCGATCAACTCCGGGTCCGTGTAGTGGTTGGCGCCCGCCGCGTTTCCGTCGTCGTCGTACTGAACCTCGAACATCGCGATGTCGCCAAGGATCACCACCTCGGGGACGGGGCGGTGCTTCTCGATGTCCCTGATCGTCCGTGCGTCGAGCAGGCGGATCCGGTCTCCCACCTCGACCCGCAGGCGAAGTACGTGCAGTTCCCACTGCACGTAGGGGGTCACGGGAAACTCCACCACCCGGAGGCGGCGCTGCAGCACCCCGAGGCGGTCCACTTCCTCGACCTGCTGGGCGTAGGCGTCGCGTCTCTCCTCGATGAGCGAAAGCGCCTTGTCCCAGTGGCCGGAGGCGAACGCCTCCCAGCTCGCGAAGCCGCGCTCCTTGAAATGCTGCCCGCGCTCCAGCTTGTTGAGGTGCCCGATTCCGCTCTTGAGGGTCCGGTAGTACTCCTCGTGGTAGCGCGGGCGGGCGAGGCGGGTCGAGACTCCCTGGGGGAATGAGTCAAACACTGGGAATGTCCGGTTTCGCCGCGATGAGCATGCTCCTGGGGATCACCACGAGGCGCTCGTCAGGACCGATCGACACTCCGGCGGGCAGCTTCGCACCGAGGGAGCTCGACAAGTCCCGTCCGATGACGGCGACGTCGCCGTTTCCCAGCTCCCACATGTCGGGGCAGTCGGGGGTGTCCGAGGTAACTCCCAGCTCTTGCGGCGATTTACCGATGCGCCGCAAGAATGTCGTGTCCGGATCGGCTTCCCATGACCTTGCCACAGCATCCTCCCGCTGTTCGGGGACCGAGCGCCGCAACGCTAACACCGTGCGTGACCGGGGAGATCGGATTTCGCACGGGCTTCGAAAGGAACAGGCCATCCCCTCCACATCGCTGTCCGGATCGGAGTCGGCCCCTCCGGCCCGTACGGATGTCGGCGTGCCCTTCGCCGCCCGGATCCCGTGAGCGGGGGTGGTGACGCGGAATCGCGGTGTCGACGCGCATGTGCTCCCTACATAATGTGGTGGTGAGTCGCCTGGTTCGGGGGGAGAACCATGGATCCGGAGATCACTTCGCTCGCCCAGAGCGGCGGAGCCGCACTGGTCACCTTGATGGCGACTGACGCCTGGCAGGCCGCCCGCGAAGGATTCGTGCAGTTGTGGCGACGCACGCAACCCCACCGTGCCGGAGCAGTCACCGCCGAACTGGACGCGGTGCAGGCCGAGGTAGCGACAGCCGTCGTGGCTGACGACCAAGAGGTGCTGAGCGAGGTGCGCGCCGAATGGCAGGGCAGGCTCCGGCGATTGCTCGTCGCGCATCCCGAGGCCGCCGCTGAGCTGCGCCGGCTACTGGACGAGATCGCTCCGCGCGAGTCGGAGGCACCCTCCGCAATCACGCAGCGTGCCAACGCCTCCGGGGATGCCCGGGTCTACCAGGCCGGGCGAGACCAGCACATCAACGAACGATGAGCGGCGCCATGGACGGCCGCGCCCAGGACAACGGCCGCGTGTACCAGGCGACGGGCGACCAACACATCACCGAGCACCACCACTACGCGGGCAGCGGCCCCGCCGCAGTTGGAGGACCCGACTCCGTCCGCCGCCCGGCGGTCGGCCGCACGCCCTTGGCCTTACGCGACCGTAGTGAGGTCCTGGCCCGCTTACGGGACGGTCTCACCTCGGGGCGAGGCGCCGAGGTGTACGTGCTGCACGGTATGGGTGGCTGCGGCAAGACGGCCGTCGCGCAGGCGTTCTTCGACATCGCCACGGTGGAATACCTCCGTGTGGGCCTGTGGGTCAATGCCGCCGATCGAGCCGGTCTGCGGGCCGGCATGCTCGCGGCCGCCGCCGACCGAGGTGCCCGTGACGGCGAACTGCTAGCCGCCCACCAGGGACACCGTCCCGCGGCGGATCTCGTGTGGCACTACCTGGACCGCTCGGCCGAGCCGTGGTTCCTGGTGCTCGACAATGCCGACGACCCGGCGATCCTCCGGGACGGCAGTTGGCTGCGCGGCAGCGCGCGTGGCACCGTCCTGGTCACCACCCGCCGTGCGGCGGCCCGCTGGTGGCCCGGCGCGGAGTTGCAGCACATCGGCGTACTTCCGCGCGAGGACGCCGCTCGCGTGCTGTGCGACCTCGCCCCGCACAGCGGCACCATGGAGCAGGCAGCGCAGGTCGCGGACCGGTTGGGACGGCTGCCCCTGGCGCTCACTCTCGCGGGCGGTTTCCTGGCCCACCAGGTCATCGATCCCTGGACGATGGACCTCTATGGACGTCGACTCGAAGAAGACCGAGCGGTGGAGCTCATCGACCAGGGAGCGGATGTCTTGACCGAGGAGGACCCGCGGCATCTTGTCGGCCGGACCTGGCAGTTGACGCTCGACTCGTTCGAGGAGCGCGGACTGCCCCAGGCGGTGTCGCTGTTGAGGCTGCTTGCCCGACTGGCGCCTGAGCCGTTGCCGCTGTCCGTGCTGAACCGTCCGGAGATCGCCGCGGTTCTCCCCCAGGCCCGAACCGAGACCGCCCTGGCGGCCCTGCTCGACCACTCGCTGACGCAACTGGTCGACCTCGGCGAGCTGAGGTGCGTACACAGTCACGGCGTGCTCCTCGACACCGTCGCCGCCGCGACACCTCCGGCGGACCTTGCCGTACTCAACGCGACAGCGGTCCGATTGCTGGATGCGGCCGTGCCGGCGGTGCCGGCCGCCGGACCGTACGACCCCCGGCTACGGCTGCTCGCGCCGCACGTCCTTGCCCTGTTGCGCACGACGGCCGAGCCATCCGGCGTCGGAGACGCACTGGACGTCGGCACACGCCTGGCCACGGCCCTGCACCGCACAGGGGACTACTTGTCCGCCTGGGAGACCGCCAGTGTGGCGGCCGCCCTCGCGGCAAGGACGCTCGGCGATGAACACCGCCTCGTACTGGCCGCCTACGGCAGGACCGGACGTGCGCTCTTCCGGCTGGGGAGATACGAGGAAGCGGAGCCGTTGCTCCGCCGCGTCCGGTCCACTCAGATGAGGCTTTTCGGCGATGACGACCCTGACACCCTGGACACAGGGCAAGGGCTACAACTCGTTCTTGGCAACCACGGCAAACGTGCGGAGGCCGTCACACTCCTCCGGTCAGTCGCAGCGGGCCGACAGGTGGCGCTGGGGCTCTGGCACCCCGCAACTCTGCGTTCGCGCGTCAGCCTGCTGGCGATGCTCACAGCAAGTGAGATCGCGATCGAAGCTGAGATGGACGAGACACTCCTGTCACTGCCGCAGACCTGCGCCCGGCACTTGGGACCAGACCACGCGGTCACCTTGAGCGCGCGGCACAATCACGCCCGCGCCCAGTTCGTACTCGGCCACTATCAGGCTGCCGATGACGAGATCAGCCAGGTGGTCGAGGACTACCGACGGGTGCTGGGGCCCGCTTACCCCGCCGTCCTCGCTGCCTGCCAGCTACACGCCCAAACGCAGGCGGCACTTGGGCACATGGACGCGGGGGTCGAGCTGATGACCGAGGTCGTCGCCGGCCGCGAGCGCGACCTGGGCGTGGGCCACCACTTCACCGGCGTGAGCCGGGCCTTGCTGGAGGAGCTGAGATCCGGGCGATGGGAGCCACCCCCACCGCCGCGATGACGCCGGGAGAGCCTGGCTCGGCTACGCGGGAGGGGGCCCTGGTCAGCGCCCACGACCCGCATCCCCAGAAGGCGGGTGGGGGCTGATCGATCCGGTGGGAGGAGGCGCTGGAACTGGTTGGGTCCCGGTGGATGCACGGCGGTGGTGGTCACCTCTTTCGGGTGGCTGCCTGGGTTGGCACCGGAGAAAACGCGGCGGCAGCCAGAAGGCCCCGTCACGCCGACGGATATGCCGGTGGTGGCCAGCGGTGACCCGCCGGCGTACACCCCAGGTCATTTTCCGGTTGCGAGAGCCCGGCCGATCGCGATCGCGCGTCGCACCGGATGTGGTCCTGGCCGGCAAGGCGTATTCGTCCCGGGCGATCCGCACCCATCTCCGTCGTCCTCGCCCGAGGTGAAAATGGTGACCGGCCGGGCTGCCGCAGGGCTACGGCGGCCAGGGTGGCGTCGATCGCGTACTTGTGGTCGTGTGCGGCCCGGCGTCCTGGTGCTCCTACGGTCGCGGAGCTATGCGCGGGTGAGGCGTGACCGCCGTGGGCGGTCGGTGTGGTTGGTGGGTGGCCCAGTCGTCGCGGGCGGCGATGAGGGCGGGCAGGACTTCGTCGTGGAGCCGGTCGGCTTGGGCGCGTAACTTCAAGGCGATGTCGGTGAGTTCCCGGGGGTTCAGGCCGAGAATCCAGCGGCCCAGGCAGACCTGGATGTTCACCACCGGCGCGCGCAGGTGAGTGTCCGCGTCGTACGGGTTGCAGTCGATGCTTCCCTCGAAGACCGCGTCTTCTTCGGCGTCGGATCTGCGGTCTGTGGCGGTGAGGGGCATCATCGCGCCTTCGAAGAGGTTCCGGTGGTTGATGGCGGCCAGCCGGGCCGGCAGCAGGTCCGGGGGTACGGCGGCCTCGCTGGGGTCGTCCTCTGCCCATTCGGGCAGATAGCCGGACGTGGCGAGCCCGGTCGTGGTGGTGATCGTCCACGAACCCGGTGTGCTCCACGGTTTCGGCTGCTCGACCGGGGGCTGTGGTTGTGGTGCCTGGGTGGTGTGCTGCTTGTTGATCTCGGTCTCCTTCTCCGTGCGGCGAATGTGTGGGGTGGCTGCCGGCCCGGCTCCGGTCATGCGGCGGCCCCCACTCGTCGAGGCCAGGAGGGAGGCCCGACAGGTGTGCGGTGCGGGCGGCGTGACCGGCGCGGGGACGAGGGGAACTGCGGCTTCCGGGGCGGCCGGGCGGCAGGGCGGGGAGCGGTCCCGGGGGCGTTGGCGTGGGCCGCTGGTGGAGGCGTCGTCCACGGAGCTGAGCCGCTTTACGTGCCAGGTCGGTCTTCATGCGACCGCGCCCGCGCGCCGCCGCGTCGACGGCGGCGTGTGGTGGGGGAGCGGAAGCTGGGCCCATACGAGTTTTCCCGGCTGGGAAGGCTGGACGGTGTAGCCCCAGGCGCCGTTGCACAGCCCCGCCACGATCTGGATGCCGCGGCCGTTCTCCGCGTCCAGGGACACCTCCCGGAGAATCGGTACCTGGTCGGTCTCGTCGTGGACGCCGATCAACAGATGGCCGCAGCATGTCCACAACCCCAGACCGCAATTGCCGGCCCTTAGCCGGTCTCCCTCCAGCTCGAACGGCTCGGTAGAGGCTCCTGCGTGCCGTACGGCGTTGGTGACCAACTCGTCGACGATGAGGAGGGCATCGGCTGCCACGTCGCGGGGCACGTCCCAAGCGCGGAGTACGTTGGAGGCGTAGGCAACGGCGTGCCGAGTGGCCGACGGGTCGCAGGCCAGGTCCAGCCTGCTGTGGAAGCTAAGACCGGGGGCATGAATGGGTTCCCGCTCGTCCGGGGGGACGTTCTGCGCAGACATCGCCGCTCCTCTCCGTAGTGGTTTCACTACCAGGGGGATTCAGCGTGTCCTAGGCTTCAGAAGTCCTCAACTTGCACCATTTGAACGGGGAGTCGGGTGATCGCCGTTGTACCGCAAAGAACTGGATCCTGAGAGTTCGCCAGTCGCAGCGTTCGGTGAGCGTTTGCGCACGTTGAGGGACGAGCGAGGGTGGACGCAGGATGAACTCGGCGAGCGCCTGGGCTACTCGGGAACGCATATTTCTGCCGTCGAAACTGGTCGGCGACCCCCAACTCGCCACTTCGCGAACAGCGCTGACAAGGTGTTCGGAACGGGCGACCGACTCGAGCGTCAGAGCACAGCCGTGCGTACGACCGCCCTGCTGGAGGGATTCCCGGAGTTCGTTTCCCGCGAAGAGAAGGCAGCGGAGATCAGGCTGTACGAGGTCGGCGTAGTCCCCGGACTGCTCCAGACTCCGCAGTACGCGGCAGCTCTCACCGCGGCCACCGTCAAGCGCGGTGCGATCACCCCTGAGCAGGGAGACGAGCGCATCGCGCTCGTTGCGCGCCGCCAGGCATCCTTGAACCGCACACCGCTCCCGATGGTCTTCGTGGTGCTCGACGAGAGCTGCCTACGGCGACCCGTTGGGGATGACGCGGTCATGGACGCCCAGTTTGCGCGGCTGATCGAGTTCGCTGATCAGCCGAACACGGTTGTCCAGGTTGCCCCTTTCGACATGGGGGTCCGCCGACCGCTCAGCCTGCCGGTCTACGTCTTGACCCTGCCGGATCGCTCGCTCATGTCCTACGCCGAGTCGGCACAGCGAGGCCACCTTGAAAGGGAAAGCACGTTCGTGCTACCCGTGTTGACGGCCTACCATCAGCTACAGGCCGAAGCGCTGTCGCAGGCGGCCTCCGTGGCCATGATCGAAGAGCTTCGAAAGGGTAGACCGTGACGACTGATGACCCGGGTTGGTTCACGTCCTCGTACAGTGAGAACGGTGGCGCCTGCGTCGAGGTCGCCGCCAATCTCGTCGAGTCGCGCGGTGTGGTCCCGGTCCGTGACTCAAAGGATCCGGAAGGTCCGGCGCTCGTCTTCGCGGCGTCGAGCTGGTCCGCGTTCGTCACCGATGTGAAGTCCGGACACCTGCCTATCGTTTGATCGCCAACCGCAGACGGCCCCGCCCCTCTTGACTGGGTTGCGGGGCTGTCTCGCGTTCCTGGGCGGGCCAGCGTCGAACTCGGGGGCCTACGCGCGGGCTGTGCGGGGTTGCGTGGCTAGGGGTGTGATGGTGTAGGCGCGCGGGCGTTCCTCGTAGCACCCCTTCTCAACAGGGAAAACTAACGACTTGCAGGTCTAACCCCCGGCTCCTCCAGGATCTGCGGCATCCCCCCGGCCGGGGCGTCATCATCACCCGCACACTGCCTGCGGTGTGCCCTCAGATCCTGGAGAACCCTTGTATACCGACATCCAGATCGTTGCGGCTGTCTGGCTCGTCCGCGTCGTTGGCTTCACCCTCTTGGCCACCGTGGCCGTGTGTCGCGCCGAATCGGCGGCCGTCTCCGACGTCCTGCGCGAACTTGCCGCGCTGGCGGCCATCGTGCTGCGCCGCCGACGCCGGTAGGGCGGTCCCGGCCCGCCGCCGACTGACGGCGGCGGGCACTGGGCGTTTGGGCGGACGGCCTCGCCCAGTCCGCTGGAGGAGGTGACGCCAGGTGTCGGCCGACGGGTGAAAGCACGCTTGGGCGCCTCAGGGCGGCGGCGTGGGGCTGATCGCTATCCCTTGCGAGGGGCGGGCCGAGGCGGGCACGTGGGCGAACACCGGCCTGTCAGCGGCTATGAGCGACCGGTGGGAGGCGCGCAGGCAGAGGGGGTTCAGGCGAGGGCAGGTTGGGCAGGGCCGGCCAGGACTGCGGCGCGGACTCTGGCTCTGCCGCGGGCGGCGACCCGCGCCCGTTCCCGCTCGTCGCGAGGAGCGTCGGCGAGACCCGCGCAGGCGCGGCAGATGCCCTCGTGCTGGATGGGGCGGGCGCACCGTCCGCACTCGCGCCATGACGGCCCGGACGGTGCGGCCGGGTCAGGCGGCGGTGGGAGTTTCCGTACGAGCCGGTCGCGGAGGAGGGCCGGGGCGCAGTGGACCGGGTTGGGCAGACCGCCGAGGAGGGCTTCGGCAAGGTCGCCCTGGCCGTAACCCCGGTCAAGCCAGGTGGTGACCAGCGGGGCGAGCGCGAGGGCTTCGACCGCGCCGAGCCGCAGGCGCGGTTCAGGGCGGATCACCCGGTACAGCGTGGCGACGGCCTCGCGCACCGCCTCGTCGACCGGACCGGTGGGGTGGTCCGCGTCGGTTCGGATCGAGGTGATCTGCTTCCGCCCCTCCTCTCCGGTGCTGGGCAGGTTGGCAGGCGCGTCGAGCAGGCTCGGTCGCTGGGCAGGGAGGGTGGGTACTTTCCCCCTGCCCTTTACGGGGTTGGTGCCACGGCCCCCGGCTGGCGCGGCACCGGATCCCGGACGGGTGAGATCCGGAGTCGGCTGCGGGAGGTCGTAGACGTGGGACTCGCTGATGAACGTGCCGTCGGCGCGGCGGATCTTGTCCACGCGGTAGTAGCCGAAGGCGGCCAGCTCGCGCAGGGCCTTGGCGACGGCGAGGCGGCCCTGCGGGCTGGTGTCGGCCATGCGCCGGCCGTCCTCGGACCAGCCGTCGGGGCGCGAGAGCAGGTCCGCGAGCAGGCCCCGGGCGGTGTAGGACAGCCGCCGGTCTTGCAGCAGGGTGTTGGGCAGGACGGTGAAGCCGCGCGTATGGCGGCTACGATGAATCTGCATGGGGAGTGCTAGCTCCTTGTGCCGGACCCCGGAGCGTTCCAGCGCTGCCGGGGTCACTTTATTAAGTTCGTCGGTGACAGAACGTACCACGCAATGCATGCCCAACCGCCGCACCCATGGCGAGATTGATCGCCCATCAGGGGTTGATCAACGTAGGGGCTCTCCTTCTGGAAGGGTGGTTGTGGGCACCGGAGTCGCTCAAGCCGGGTAGGCCCGTGCTTTCGGACGGCTCGATCAGGGAATCAGAGAGCCCGTCGAAGCGGCTCCGGTTCACGGCGCCTGGGGTTTGTCCCCACAGGATGGGCTTCGAGCCGACCGCACTTGACGCACATGTCTCTGCCCCGGCGCACGATCTGTTGCGGTCGTTGCCGCTCGTGGGAGGTCAGTCTGCATACGTACCGGTTCCGCCATCGCTTCTGCCGTGCAGGAGGGACCAGCCACGCCTGAACCCGGCGCGTGACTCGCCTAGCATCTCCTGCCATGAGCGACTCGGAGCCACTCCTCGACTGGCTGCAGAACTGGTACACGCAACAGTGCGACGGCGACTGGGAGCACGAGTGGGGCGTGAAGATCGCCACGCTCGACAACCCCGGCTGGACCATCGAGATCGATCTGGAGGAGACGGACCTGAAGGGACGCGACTACCCCCGCCAGGACGTCAACCGCAGCACACAGGACTGGATCTGGGCATGGACCGCTGAGAAGAAATTCCACGCAGCGTGCGGTCCCGGAAACCTCGCCGAGGCCCTGACCCTGTTCCGGACCTGGGCGACCCAGGCCACTCCCCGAGCCGGGGCAGAGCCGGAGACGTCAACCAGGTGAACCAATCCGGTCAGAGCACTACATCACCGAAGCGGTCGAGGTCTCGGCCTCCGCCGCCTCGGACCTCGCCGCAGCCAGAGGGACCGCCGCACCCGGCCACGTACCCCACCGGTCGGCACGATTCGCTCTGAACACCGGAAGCCCGCGGGGCGGCCAAAACGGATGGTCGACGGCTTCGGTCCGGGCGATCCTGACCTCATGGGAGACAGAGCCAATGTCGTCGTGGTCCGCGAGAACGGCGCGCATGAGCTGTACCGGACCGGCTGGGCGGTCGGGCTTGACCTCGACCTGCTGGACGGCCCGGCGGCGGTTCTCACCATGATCCCTGAACTCCGCCAGGACGGATGGTGGTTGGACGACGGCATGGCCCAGGGCGGGGTGCTGCTCGACCTAGGCCGAAAGATCTTGCTGTTCTACGCCTGGGAGGGCCCGAGCACGGAACTCCGTCACCGCGCGGCCATGTTCGAGCTGATCCGGGAGGCCTGGTTGGGCTGGGAGGTCCGCTGGCTATACGACGGCGCGGCCGAAATGCGCGATCACGTCGGGCTGGACCCGGAGTACGTACGCTGCCACGACTCGGACCTGTTCCCGGCCCCGTTCCTCGCCCCCGACGACGAGGACCTGACCCGGCCCGACCCGGGCGGTGTAGTGGTCACGGTCGGCACTGACCGTTGCCACGTCGCTTCCGAATCCTTCGATCACCCCGTCCGCGAGGGCGTCTCTCTGCTTGACCGCCTGGTCGACGCTCCCGGGCACGGAGTCTGCCGCCTGCACGTCAACTCCGGCATCCACCTTGATCCGGAGCGCCGCCGCCTCGGCTGGTGGTCTCTCTTTTCCTCCCCGCGGGCTTTCCAGGCGCCGGAGTTGTGGCCGGGCTGGACGGTGGAGTTCTGGCAGGACGACTGGGAACGGCACACCAGTGCCTACGAACGCTTCTCCCCGGCGCCGTTCGACGCCGGAGAGGAAGCCAGGGTCGCCGTGATTGCCGAGGCCGAACAGCGCAGGGCCGCGCGGGCCGCCCACCGCGCCCGGAGCAAGCTCGGGGGATGAACTGGGTGCCCTACGTGGGCCGCTGAAGCATGCTCTCAACCGGGAAGCGGGCAGTGAACTTCTCCCACGCCGGGATCCGAGCCGTCAGCGGCGGGAAGGCCCTTGAACCGTCGGGCACCGCCCAGACGACGACCGCGGTACGACTTGCAGCAGGTTGGAAACGGCTCACGGTGCCTGGCCAAACTCTCTGCGGCCCCGCGTCTCACGGGGTGTTCACCAGTGGTGGGAGGTTTCCTCGAAGGTTTCGGGGTCGGTGACCCAGCCCGTGTTGAGGACGAGTCGCGAGGTGCGGTGCAGGGCGAGGAAGGCGAAGGGGCGGTCGAAGCGGACGCTGATCTCGCGGGCTCGGAAGGGGTAGCGCGGGATGCCGGCAGCGGCTGCGGAGAAGGCGGTGACGGCCGCCGAGTGGAAGCCGCGCGCGCCGAAGGTCGCCGTCATCGCCTGCGCGGCTTGCTGGATGGCCAGGGGTTCGGTACTGATGCCGGGGAAGTGGCCCTGTGAGGTGTTCGTCGCCGTGCGCAGGCCCAACAGGTCGGGATGGTCGAGCAGGTTGTGGCGGGCATTGACGGTGAAAGGCACGGTGGACACGTGGAGTGTGCGTTCGCCGTCGACGCTGGGGACGCGGCTTACGGATAGCCCGGGCCCTGGGGCGCCGTACGGGAGTTGATCACCGGGGATCACGGTGCGGCGGTTGTGGACTGTCCCGACGGCGGCGGTCAGTACCTGGCCCGCGGTGGCTTCGGGTGTGCCGAGGTACAGGTGGACGTCGATGCCGTGGGCGCCGATGACCTGAAGTTCGGTGAGGGGGCCGGCTGTTGTGTCCGCGACGCCGACTCGGTTCTGGAGGCGGGTAGTTCGGCGGAGGGCGGCCAGGTCCTTGCCGCGCCAGGGTCCTGTCTCGGCTTCCATTGTGCCTGGGGTGAAGGGCCGGACCCAGTCGGTGCGGAGGGCCAGGGCGCTGGCCAGTACGAGCAGGGTCTCGTCGTTCACGGTGATCGGCATCGCGTCGATCTGCCCGTCCGTGCTCCGGGCCGCCCAGGCGTCGAGGCGTAACTGGTCGCTGACGGGGTCGCCGGTGAACTGCTCGTGCACGCCGGCGGGCAGTTGGTCCAGCCAGGCCGGTTGGATGGGCAGGGTGGCCCGGGTCCACAGGCCCAGGGCCGCGCTCAGGCCAGGCGTCGTCCCGAGGGTGGCGAGCAGCTCTCGTGCCGCCGCTGCGGCGCCGTCCGCCGGGATGCCGAGTGCGGCCGCGAGTTCCTGCCGGGCCGGACCTGCGGCACCCTCGGCGAGGAAGCCGAGCAGCGGCCACACTCCGGGGGCGGCGAATACCGTGCCGTCGCTGGGCAGGGCTGCGGCCCAACGCGAGGTCAGCCCGTTGACCGATGCGACGATGCCGTGACTGGCCATGCTTGCCCCTTCGTTGCTCCCGGATCCTGGCGAGAGTAGGGCCGGAAGTATCGACTGGCGAGCGAGTTGAACGTTTGGCGGCTTGCTTGGGCATACCGATCTGCGGCGGTCCCAATCGAAAGGTGGGGCAGGTCGAAATTCGCGCAGACATGATGTGCAAGGGCACGGTCAGTTCTGGTTGGGCTGCGGGTCGGTGAATACGGCGAGGTAGCGGAACTCGCCCCGCAGTCCGTCGTTCAGGTAGTACGGCTGCCAGTTGAGGGAGTAGGAGCCGCGGAGGGTTCGCGTGTTTCGCGGGTAGTCGCCGCCGCTCCAGAGGAGTTGGCCTGTGAGGGTGCGGCCCTCGTGAAGGCGGAAGTCGCGGTCCCGGGTGTCGTCCTGCTTCGGTGGCATCCACAGGCCAACGGCATTGGTGATGAGGAGGGCCAGGCCGTTCTGGTCGGGGCGGTTGCCGAAGCGCTCGAGCCTGGCGATGTCGGAGACGAAGCCCAGCCGGGCCAGGTCGTCGGCGGCGTGCGACTTCAGCGCGTACTCCTCTGGAGGCCGCCCGAGTGTTCCGGTCCACTCCGCTGTGAAGTACTTGAACTCGATGGCCGTGCGAGTCGAGGGGCCGATGCACAGCAGGTCCAGGTACTCGCGGCCAGTTGCGTCGAGTGCGTTCTGTCGTACTTCCAGCCTGGACTGGATCTTGGGGGCAAGCTCCCACAGCACGCGCGCGAAGCTGTGCTGAAGGTCTGCCTCGGAGTGGAAGACGGGTCGGTCTTGTCGCAGCCGGGCTATGACCTCGGTCAGCGGTACCTCTCCGGCGATGAGAGGTCCGGACGTCGTCACGGCCCCCGGACCCTGGTCCGCTGATCTGTCCTGCATGCGGCTCCCCCGGCCGGCAACGAATCCGTGGAGGCGACCGTAGCGCCGTTACGCGGGCCGTCTCAGGCGTTCCGCCCACCCGCTCCGCTTCCGCCTGGGAGCCGGATGTCGAGGTTGGCTCCCAAACGGCTCCCAAGACGGCCCCGGGAACGGCTCAGGGCCCCGATCCTGTGAAGGATCAGGGCCCTGACCTGCTGCTATACCGTCGGGGTGGCGGGATTTGAACCCACGGCCTCTTCGTCCCGAACGAAGCGCGCTACCAAGCTGCGCCACACCCCGGTGCAACGGGGTTTACTTTAGCGGAACCGGGGCCGGAGGAGAAATCAGGTTTCGTGGGGGGCGGGGGAGGGGGCCGGGCGGGGGGAGAGGGAGTTCAGGTCGGGTCAGGTCAAGGTCAGGAGGGTCGCTTCGGGGGGGCAGGCGAAGCGGACCGGGGTGAAGCGGTTGGCGCCGCAGCCGGCGGAGACGTGGAGGTAGGAGGTCGAGCCGGTGGCGGTGTGGGTCGACAGGCCCTTCACGCGGTCGGTGTCGAGGTCGCAGTTGGTGACCAGGGCACCGTAGAGGGGGATGCAGATCTGGCCGCCGTGGGTGTGGCCGGCCAGGATCAGGGGGTAGCGGTCGGCGGTGAAGGCGTCCAGGACCCGCAGGTAGGGAGCGTGGACCAGGGCCAGGTTGAAATCGGTGTCCGGGTCGGGGCCGCCGGCCACCGCCGCGTAGCGGTCCCGCTTGATGTGCGGGTCGTCCAGGCCGGTCAGGCCGAGGACGGGGCCGTGGTCGAGCTTCACCCGCCCCCGCGAATTGCTCAGGCCGACCCAGCCGGCCGCGTCGAAGGCGTCCCGCAGGTCCCCCCAGGGGTTGCGGATCACGCCGTGCGCGCTGTGGGTCTTGCCGTTCAGACCGTGCTGGCTGCGGGCCTTCTCCACGAGGTAGCGGGCCGGATTGCGGAAACGCGGCCCGTAGTAGTCGTTGGAGCCGAAGACGTACGTGCCGGGAAACTTCATCAACGGCCCCAGCGCGTCCAGGACTTCGGGGACGGCGGTGGGGTCGGAGAGGTTGTCGCCGGTGTTGACGACCAGGTCCGGGCGCAGGCCGGCCAGTGACTGGATCCAGCGCCGCTTCTTCGTCTGGCCGGACACCATGTGGATGTCCGAGAGCTGGAGGATGCGGATCGGTCGCATGCCCGGCGGCAGTACGGGGACCTGTACGCGGCGCAGGCGGAAGGACCGCGCCTCGAAACCGGCCGCATACGCCACGCAGGCCGCGCCGGCCGCCGTCACACCCAGGGGGATTCCGTATCGCGCGAGCATGCGCCCATGGTGTCAGAGTCCGTACGGCGCGGGCGCGGTAGGCCGCCGTCGCGGTCGTACGAGCGCTTAATGCGACGCATGGGGGCGGCCGGGGTGCGAAAATCCAGTTATGACCACGACCAGCCTCAAGCAGCGCCTTCAGAACGACCTCACCGCGGCGATGAAGAGCCGGGACGAGCTGCGCTCGGCCACCATCCGCCTGACGCTCACCGCGATCACCAAGGAGGAGGTGGCCGGTACGAGCGCCCGGCAGCTCTCCGACGACGAGGTGCTCGCGGTGATCACCCGCGAGGCGAAGAAGCGGCGTGAGGCGGCGGAGGCGTTCGCGCAGGGCGGCCGTACGGAGTCGGCCGAGCGGGAGAAGGCGGAGGGTGTGCTGCTGGCGGAGTATCTGCCGAAGCAGCTCACCGACGAGGAGCTGGCGGAGATCGTCCGGGCCGCGATCGCGGAGAGCGGGGCGGAGGGGCCGCGGGCGATGGGCGCGGTGATGAAGGTCGCCGGGCCCAAGGTGGCCGGGCTCGCGGAGGGCGGCCGGGTCGCCGCCGAGGTCAAGCGGCAGCTCGCCGCGGGCTGAGCCGCGACCCCCGCCGCAAATGTAAGGGGCACCCCACCTGGTGGGGTGCCCCTTACCGCTCAACGGAGGCGATCCAATGGGATCCGGGCTGACCGCGGCCGATCCGGGCCGGGCCGACCGCCTCGGGTCGGTCGACCCGCGCCGATCACCCTGGGCCGGCTGACCCACGCGTACCCGCGCCGATCACCCTGGGGCGGCCGATCCGGGCCGACCACTCCGCGGCCGCCGACTCGCGCCGAGCGCGGTCGGCCCCCACCGACCCCCGGTAAACCCCTACCCCCCCGTACCCCCACCCGAAGGCAGCAGCACCCCCGGCGACCCGGTCCCGCCATTGGCCGCGCCCTGGGATGTGCCCCCGGCCGCCCCATTGGTGGTCGCGCCCGCCGTACCCCCGCCGTCCGTGCCCCCGGTGGTGCCGCCGGCCGTCAGTCCGCCGATCGCGCCGTTCGTCGTACCCAGCGTCGTCACCCCGCCGATCTGGCCGCCGGGGTTGTTGCCCTTGTGGCCGTGGTGGCCGCCTTTGTTCCCGTCGTTGCCGCCATCGGCGGCGGGGCTGGCCGGCGGGCTGCTCGGCGGCGGCGTCTGACCCTTGTTCGGGATGTTCAGCGGCACGGTGACGAAGTCCAGCTTCGGCTTGCCGTCGAGGGAGGCGGTGATCGCGTCCTTCCAGATGGGCGCGGGGCCGGTGGCGCCCTGCACCTTCCCGTAGTACTGCCCGCCGATGGTCACGTCGATCATCTCCCGCTTGTGCTGCGGGTCGCCCATCCACACCGCGGCGGCCATGTTCGGCGTGTAGCCGGCGAACCACGCCGCCAGCCGGGAGTCGGTCGTACCGGTCTTTCCGGCCGTGTCCCGGTCGGTGAGACTGGCCGCCGTGCCCGTACCGTCCTCGACCACACCCTTCAGCATGGTGTTGACGGTGTCCGCGGTCTGCTGGGACATGGCCCGGTTGCAGATCGACTTCGGCACCGTCAGCGACTTGCCGGTCGCGGTCTTCACCGAGTTGATCACGACCGGCGTGCAGTAGACGCCGCGGTCGGCGAAGGCGGCGTAGGCGGCGGCCACGTTCAGCGGCGACACCTCGTTGGTGCCGAGCGTCAGGGAGGCGATCTGCTTCAGCGGCTTGCCGTCGGCCCGGACGATGCCGAGCTTGCCGGCCATGTTCACCACGGGGCACAGGCCGACGCTCTGCTCGAGCTGGAGGAAGTACGTGTTGATGGACTTCGCCAGCGCCTCGGGCATCGCGTACGGGCCGACCTCCGACTCACTCTCGTTGCCGGTCGGCTTCGGGTCGTGGACGGTCTGGCCCGAGCACGTGGTCACGTCGGGGTAGTCCATCTTGTTCGGCGCCGGGTACACCTGGTCCGGCTTGTAGCCCGCCTCCAGCGCCGCCGCGGCGGTGATCGGCTTGAACGTCGAACCGTTCTGGAAGCCGATGCCGCCACCCATGTTGGCGTTGACCGAGTAATTTATCTGGGTCTCGTTCTTGCCGAAGCCGTACGGCTTGCTCTGGCCCATCGCGACGATCTTGCCGGTGCCCGGCTCGACCAGGGTGACCGCCGCGGCGATGGTGTCGCTCTTGTAGACGTGCTTGCTGATCCCCCGGAGGACGCCGGCCTGTGCGCTGGGGTCCAGGGTGGTCTTGATCGTCAGACCACCGGTGTTCCAGAGCTTGGCGCGCGCCTCCTTGGTGGCGCCGAACGCGGCGTTCTGCAGGAAGGTCTCGCGTACGTAGTCGCAGTAGAAGCCGGCTCCGTTGACCGCGGTGATGCAGCCGTTCTTCGGGGTGCTGACCTTGAGGCCGAGCGGCGCCTTCTCGGCCGCGGCGGCCTGGGCCGGACTGATGTCCTTGAGCTGCGCCATCCGCGCGAGCACGGTGTTGCGCCGGTCGAGCGCCTTCTGCTCGTCGTCGATGGGGTCGTAGCGGCTCGGCGACTGCACCAGGCCGGCCAGCAGCGCGGCCTGGTCGAGGGTGAGGTCCTTGGCGTGCCGGCTGAAGTAGCGCTCGGAGGCGGCCTCGATGCCGTACGCCTGCTCACCGAAGAAGGTGATGTTGAGGTAGTTCTCCAGGATCTTCTTCTTGCCGAGTTCCTTCTCGACCTGTATCGCGTACTTCATCTCTTTGATCTTGCGGCCGACCGTCTGCTGGGTGGCCTGGGCGACCTTGTCGGGGTCGTCGCCGGCCTCCTCCACGAAGACGTTCTTCACGTACTGCTGGGTGAGCGTGGAGGCGCCCTGGGTGTTGCCGTCCGAGGCGTTGTTGCTCATCGCGCGCAGGATGCCCTTGACGTCGAGCGCGCCGTGCTCGTAATACCGCGCGTCCTCGATGTCGACGATGGCCTGGAGGATGTTGGGGCTCATCTGGCCGATCGGCACGACGGTACGGTCGCGCGAGTAGACCGTCGCGATCAGACCGCCCTTGGCGTCCAAGATCTTCGATGCCTGGCTGAGCGGCGGCTGCGTGAGTTCGCCCGGGAGGTCGTTGAAGCCGGCGGCGGTGCCTTTCGCGGACAGGCCGAGGGCTCCGGCGGCCGGCAGGGCTATTCCTGCCAGGACCACGCCGGCGAGCACGCTGACACCGAGGAACTTGGCGGCTTGCTGGGCCGTGGACAGCCCCCCGCCCGAACGCTTGTGAGCCATGGGAGGCAGCCTACGTTGCCATTCCCCGGACATGCGCCCAGGTGTTCACCTAGTCTGTAACAGACAGGACGCGATCGTCGTACGCGCCGCTGTCTCCCGTTGTCACTCTTGTGAGTGATGAGGGCTGTCCGAAATGCCGGCTTATCTGCCGGGCGATGTGCGGCTCTGCGCCGGTCGTCGCCGGTCGTCATCCGTCGTCGCGGTCGCCGCCACTCACTCCGGTGGGTGATCTGCCGCGTACCCATAGTCCATTCGGGCCATGCAAGATTGGGCCTGAAAGGGCTGTTGCGCCGCGCCTACCTTCCGTAACGTCCCAACTGGCAACGGTGAATATGCCGTTCGCCGCCGTGGGGGAGCCTCGATTCGGGAGAGGACGGCGCCAGCATGAGTAGCTGGGTAACCGACTGGAGCACGCAAGCCGCGTGCAGGACGACTGATCCGGACGAACTCTTCGTCCAGGGCGCGGCCCAGAACAGGGCCAAGGCGGTGTGCACCGGATGCCCGGTGCGGACCGAGTGCCTGGCAGACGCGCTCGACAATCGGGTGGAGTTCGGTGTGTGGGGGGGAATGACCGAGCGTGAACGCCGGGCGCTGCTGCGCCGCCGTCCCCTGGTGACCTCTTGGCGGAGGCTGCTGGAGACGGCACGGACGGAGTACGAGCGCAGCACGGGTTTGCTGCCGCTCGACGACGAGGACGACTACGCCGCGGCCGGCTGACCAGCCAGCCGTACGCCGATCACGCGCAGCCCGTCGAGGTCATGGACATCGCCGGGCAGCGCTGTGACGTCCACCATCGGAACCTCGGGGTGTACGGACACGAAGCGGTCCCGTGTGCGTCGTTCACGCGCGACCACCCGCATCCGTTCCGCGTGCAACCGCAGCAGTCCGGCGGCGAGCCTCTCGGTACGCGCCTGCCGGTCTCCTTCCGTACGGTCCTGGGTGTCCTGGGTGCCGTCGGCGGTACCTGAAGCAGCCTTCCCGTGCGCTTGATCGACAATGCGGGCGCCGGGAAGATTTTCTGACCGGTTGGCGGAGGGGGCGGCTGACGGGCCGGCCGGGTCCGCCTCGGACTCCGCGGCGTCCGCCCCAGACTCCGCCGCGGCTTCTGCCGCCGCCTCCGCCGCCGCCTCCTCAAGTGCCTCCGCCGCGGCCAGCGCGCGTTCCGCGGTGAGCTGGGCGGCGCCGCTGCCGTGCACCCGGTTGAGCACCAGACCGGCCAGCGGCATGTCCTCGGCGGCCAGCCGCTCCACGAAGTACGCCGCCTCGCGCAGCGCGTCCCGCTCCGGCGCGGCGACCACGAGGAAGGCCGTGCCCGGCGCCTGGAGCAGCCGGAAGGTGGCGTCCGCCCGGGTGCGGAAGCCGCCGAACATCGTGTCCATCGCCGCCACGAAGGTCTGGATGTCCCGCAGCAGGCCGGCCCCCATCACCTTGCTCAGGGTGCCGGTCATCATCGACATGCCGATGTTGAGCACCTTCACCCCGGCCCGGCCGCCCACCTTCGCCGGCGCCATCAGCAGCTTGATGAACCTGCCGTCGAGGAAGGAGCCGAGGCGCTTGGGCGCGTCGAGGAAGTCGAGCGCGCTACGGCTCGGCGGGGTGTCCACGATGATCAGGTCCCAGGCGTCCTGGGCGCGCAACTGGCCCAGCTTCTCCATCGCCATGTACTCCTGCGTGCCGGCGAATCCGGCGGACAGCGATTGGTAGAAAGGGTTCTCCAGGATCGCCCTGGCCCGTTCGGGGTCGGAGTGCTGGACCACGACCTCGTCGAACGTCCGTTTCATGTCCAGCATCATCGCGTGCAGCGAGCCGCCGGCGGAGCGATCGATTCCGGCCACCTCGCGCGGGGTGTTGTCGAGCTCGCTCAGACCCATCGACTGGGCGAGGCGCCGGGCCGGGTCGATGGTGAGGACGACGGCGACCCGGCCGCGCTCGGCCGCCCGTACCCCCAGGGCGGCGGCGGTGGTGGTCTTGCCGACGCCGCCGGAACCGCAGCACACGATGATGCGGGTCTTGGGGTCGTCGAGCAGCGGGTCGATGTCCAGCACGGGGCTCTCCAGGCTCACGGTCGGTCCTCGCCGTCGAGGTGCTCGCCGTCTCGGCCGGCGGCGTCGGGATCGCCGGTCACGGGGCCGGCGGTTGCGGGGCCGGCGGCGTCAGGATCGGGGTCCTCGGCCAGGTCGTGGAGGTCGCCGGAGTCCGCCGGGCCGCCGAGGTCCTCGAATCCGGGGCTCCCGCCGGAACCGGCCGCACCACCGGCCGGCGACGTGGGCCGGGTGAAGGTGCTCGCCTGCTTGCGCAGGCTTTCCGCGAGGCGGTAGAGGCCGCCGAGGTCCATGCCGTTGCCGAGCAGCTCCAGTTCCCGCACCGGCAGGCCGAGTCCGGCGATCTCGGCGCGCTGCTCGCGCTCGAGCACCACCCGCTCGGCGTGCTCGTGCGCCTGCTCGATCAGCGGGTCGACGAGCCGTTCGGCCACCCCGCCGCGGCGGGCGCCGCCGAGGCCGGCCTGGGAGAGCGCCTTGGCGACGGCCGTACGGCGTTTGGCCGCGGTGCCGTTGGTCTTGGCCGCGGTGCCGCGGGACCGGCCGGCCGCCTTTCCGCCGCCGCTGCTGCCAGACGTGCTAGACGTGCCAGACGTGCCCGCCGACCCGCCGGTGTCGCCGAACTCCGCCAGTTCCGCGTCTCCGAGCAGCACCGGGCGCACCATGTTGACGATCACCGCGCCCACCGGCAGACCGGCGGCCCGCAGGTCGGCCACCCCGTCCATCGTCTCCTGGACCGGCATCTCCTCAAGCAGGGTCACCAGGTGGATCGCGGTCTGCGCGGACTTCAGCACCCGCATCACCGCCTGCGCCTGGTTGTGTATGGGCCCGACCCTGGCCAGGCCCGCGACCTCGTCGTTGACGTTGAGGAAGCGGGTGATGCGGCCGGTGGGCGGGGCGTCGAGCACCACCGCGTCGTAGACCGGCCAGCCCGCCTTGTCCTTGCGCCGTACGGCCTCGCACACCTTGCCGGTGAGCAGCACGTCGCGGATGCCGGGGGCCACGGTGGTGGCGAAGTCGATCGCGCCGAACTTCTTCAGCGCCCGGCCGGCCCGGCCGAGCTTGTAGAACATGTCCAGGTAGTCGAGCATCGCCTGCTCGGCGTCGATCGCCAGGGCGTGCACCTCGCCGCCGCCGGAGGCGGAGGCGATGCGGCGCTCGGCGTACGGCAGCGCGTCGGTCTCGAAGAGCTGGGCGATGCCCTGGCGCTGCTCCACCTCGGCGAGCAGCACCCGCCGGCCCTCGGCGGCGAGGGCGAGGGCGAGGGCGGCGGCGACCGTGGTCTTACCCGTGCCGCCCTTGCCGGTCACGATGTGGAGCCTGACGGCGGATGACTGTTGAGGGCTCACCCTTGCGAGCCTAACCACTCGGCGGGCCCGCTACTCCGTTGACCGTCATGATCGGCCCCGGATGACGGGGCGGCCGGCGCCGACTGGCACGTCGTGGCGCGGCCGGTACGTCATGGCGCGGCCGGCACCGACCGGCACCGGCCGGCACGGCCTGGTATTGGCGGGTACCGGCTGGTGCTGACCGTCGGCGGCCACCGCCGGGGTTGTCCACAGGGTGGGGACAGGGGGCGGACGGGGCTGGGTCGGGAGGCACTACAGTCGGCGTATGGCGACGAAGTGGGAATACGCGACCGTGCCGCTGCTGGTGCACGCGACGAAGCAGATCCTGGACACCTGGGGCGAGGACGGCTGGGAGCTGGTGCAGGTCGTGCCGGGGCCCAACAACCCCGAGCAGTTGGTGGCGTACCTCAAGCGGGAGAAGCAGGCATGAGCGGCAAGGTGGCGGCGCGCCTCGCCGAGCTCGGCCTGACGCTGCCGGACGTGGTGCCGCCGCTGGCCGCCTATGCCCCGGCGGTACGGTCCGGGTCGCATGTCTTCACCGCGGGTCAGCTCCCCATGGTCGGCGGCAAGCTGACCGCCACCGGCAAGGTCGGCGCGGAGATCACCGCGGAGCAGGCGAAGGAGCTCGCCCGGATCTGCGCGCTCAACGCGCTGGCGGCGGTCCACTCCGTCGTCGGTGACCTCGACCGGATCGCGCGGGTCGTCAAGCTGGTCGGCTTCGTCGCCTCCACCCCCGACTTCACGGGTCAGCCCACGGTCGTCAACGGCGCGAGCGAGCTGCTCGGCGAGGTGCTGGGGGACAAGGGCGTGCACGCCCGCAGCGCGGTCGGCGTCGCCGTGCTCCCGCTGGACGCCCCGGTCGAGATCGAGATCCAGGTCGAACTGACGCCCTGACGGGCGGGCGCCTGCGGCGGGCTCCCACCGGGGTGGACGGCACCGTTCGAGGCCTCGAACAAAACCGGACGGCGCCGTAGAGTCCGGCCATGACCTCGATGAGCGGCGGGTCGCTGCCCCCGGCCTGGCCGGCCCGCATCCGCGCGCTGACCCGGGGCGAACTGACCCCGGTCCCCCCGCGCCGAGCGGCCACCGTCCTGCTCCTCCGCGACAGCGACGCGGAAGCGGTCGCCCCCGACGGCCCGGTGACCCCGAGCGGCTCGGCCCCCACCGCCGGCCCGCCAGTTCCGGCCCCGGCGGACGGCCCGATGGGTCCGCAAGCCCCGGAGCGCACGTCCCACGCCGCCGGTCCGGCCGTCTCGGGCGCCGCCGGTGGCTCGGCTGAGGCGGGCAGTCTGGGCGACGCCGGCAGGCGGGGGCCTGTGGGTAGCCCCGACTACGCCGACGGCACGGCAGATGTGGCCGCCGCCGGTGGCTCGGCTGAGGCGGGCAGTCTGGGCGGCGCCAGTAGGCGAGCGCGTGTGGGTAGCTCCGACGTTGTCGATGGCCGGGCCATCTACGAGGGCCTGGGCGGCGCCGCCGAAGCGGATGGCCGGGTCGTCTCGGCCGCCGCCGGTGGCCCGGCTGAGGTGGGCAGTCTGGGCGACGCCGGCAGTGAGGACGCGGTGGGTACCCCCGACGTCGCCGGTGGTCCGGGCGTCTCGGGTGGCGCCGATGTCGGCGGGAGCCGGGCCGGAGGGGTGGCTGTGCATTTGTTGCGGCGGCGGGCCTCGATGGCTTTTGCCGGCGGGATGTACGCCTATCCGGGGGGCGGGGTGGATCCTCGGGATGAGCGGGCGGTGGGGTGGGCCGGGCCTTCGCTCGACGTGTGGGGGGCCCTGCTCGGGGTGCCCGCCGCGCAGGCGCAGGCTGTGGTGTGCGCGGCTGTCCGGGAGACGTTCGAGGAGTCGGGCGTGCTGCTGGCCGGGCCGGACGCGGCCGGGGTCGTCGCGGACACCACCGGCGCGGACTGGGAGGCCGACCGCGTCGCCCTGGTCCGCCACGAGCTGGCCTTCGCCGACTTCCTGGCCCGCCGCGACCTCGTGCTCCGTTCCGACCTGCTCGCCCCGTGGGCACGCTGGATCACCCCCGAGTTCGAGGAGCGCCGCTACGACACCTGGTTCTTCCTCGCCCTGCTGCCGGCCGGCCAACGCACCCGGGACGTCTCCGGCGAAGCCGACCGCACCGCGTGGCTGCGCCCCGCTGACGCCGTGGCCGGCTACGACCGCGGCGAGATGCTGATGCTGCCACCCACGATCGCCACCCTCCGCGCCCTGCTGCCGTACGGCACCGCGGCCGAGGCCCTCGCCGCCGCCCCGGCCCGTGACCTCGCCCCGGTGCTCGCCCGGGCCGCTCTGGACGCGGACGGCACGGTTGTGTTGAGCTGGCCGGGTCATGACGAGTTCACCCAGGTCATCCCGGCCCGGCGGGACTCGCCCCGAGGGGAGGCCCGATGACCGCCCGGACCCCGGCGCCCGGGAGGCCGCAGACCACGATCGGCGGCCAGGCCACCGCGCGCGCCCGCTGCGTACTGGCCCCCAACCCGTCGCCGATGACGCTCGACGGCACCAACACCTGGATCGTCGCCGAACCGGACTCCCCGGTCGCCGTCGTCATCGACCCCGGCCCGCTGGACGAGGCGCATCTGGCCCAGGTGGTCGCCACCGCCGAGGAAGCGGGCCTGCGGATCGGGCTCACCCTGCTCACCCACGGCCACCCCGACCACGCCGAAGGCGCCGCCCGGTTCGCCGAGCTGACCGGTACCGCCGTCCGCGCCCTCGACCCGGCGCTGCGGCTCGGCGACGAGGGGCTGACGGCCGGGGACACGATCACCACCGGCGGCCTCGAACTGCGGGTGATCGGCACCCCCGGGCACACCGGCGACTCGCTCACCTTCCATCTGCCCGCCGACGGCGCGGTGCTGACCGGTGACACGGTGCTGGGCCGCGGTACGACCGTGGTCGCCCACCCCGACGGGCGGCTCGGCGACTACCTGGACTCGTTGCGGCGCCTGCAGGCCCTCACCGTGGACGACGGGGTGGAGACGGTGCTGCCGGGGCACGGCCCGGTGCTGGTCGACGCCCGGGGCGCCGTCGAGTTCTATCTCGCCCACCGCGCGCACCGCCTGGCGCAGGTGGAGACCGCGGTGGAGCTGGGGCTGCGGACCCCCGCCGAAGTCGTCACCCACGTCTACGCCGACGTGGACCGCGCGCTCTGGCCGGCCGCCGAGCTCTCGGTCCTCGCCCAACTCGACTACCTGCGCGAACACGGGATCATCGAAACGCCATGACCTCCAGCCCGTCCGCCCACCCGGCCCCCACGCCCGACCCGCGGCCCGCCGCGCCGCCCGCGCCGGCTGCACCGCCCGCGCCCGCCGCACCGCCGTCCCCCCTCGCCCCACCCTTCGACCCCTGGTCCCCCTCCTTCGTCGCCGACCCCTACCCCGCCTACGCGGCGCTGCGGGCGGCCGGCCGCGCGCACTTCTTCGAGCCGACCGGCCAGTGGCTGATCCCGCACTACGACGACGTGAGCGCGCTGCTGCGGGACCGCCGCCTCGGCCGTACGTACCTGCACCGCTTCAGCCACGAGGAGTTCGGCCGCCAGGCGCCGCCCGCCGCGTACGAGCCCTTCACCACCCTCAACGGCAACGGCCTGCTCGACCTGGAGGCCCCCGCGCACTCCCGGGTCCGGCGGCTGGTGGCCAAGGCGTTCACCCCGCGCACCGTGGCAGCCCTGGTGCCCACCGTGGAGCGGCTGGCCACCGAACTCGTCACCGCCTTCCACGCCGACGGCGGCGGCGACCTGCTGGCAAGGGTCGCCGAGCCGCTGCCGGTCGCGGTCATCGCCGAGATGCTGGGCATCCCGGCCGCCGACCGCCCGCTGCTGCGGCCCTGGTCGGCGGCGATCACCGGCATGTTCGAGCTGAACCCGACCCCGCGGGCCGCCGCCGCGGCGGTCCGGGCGAGCGAGGAGTTCTCCGGCTATCTGCGCGAGCTGATCGCCGTACGGCGCGCCGACCCCGGCGAGGATCTGATCAGCGCGCTGATCGCGGCCCGCGAGGACGAGGACGTGCTCAGCGAGCAGGAGATGGTCTCCACCGTCGTGCTGCTGCTCAACGCGGGCCACGAGGCCACCGTCAACACCACCACCGTCGGCTGGCTGACCCTCTTCCGCCACCCCGACCAGCTCCGGCTGCTGCACGAGGAGCCGGGCCGGCTGCGGGACGGTGTCGAGGAGATGCTGCGGTACGACACCCCGCTCCAGATGTTCGAGCGCTGGGTGCTCGACGACATCGAGGTCGGCGGCACGCTCATCCCGCGCGGCTCCGAGGTGGCGCTGCTCTTCGGCGCCGCCAACCGCGACCCGGCCCGCTTCGAGGCCCCCGACCGCTTCGACGTCACCCGCCCCGCCGAGGGCAACCGCCACCTGACCTTCGGCGCGGGACTCCACTACTGCCTGGGCGCCCCGCTGGCCCGCCTCGAACTCGCCGCCTCCTTCGGCGCCTTCCTCCGGCTGGCCCCGGGCCCGCGACTGCTCGCCGAGCCCACGTGGCGCCCCGGCTACGTCATCCGCGGCGTCGAGGAACTACGGGTCGGCTGGTGAGCAGCGGAAAGCCGGCGGCTCGCCGGCCCACGACCGGAACCGCCCGCACGACCGGAACCGTCCGCACGGCCAGAACCGCCCGGCGCACGACCGGAACCGTAGCGCCCGCCGAGCCGCTACCCGCCGGGCCGATATGCCTGGTCCGCCGCCTAGCGCGGCACCGTCAGGCGCCATGCCGAGGGCTGGACGGTCCAGGTGCGGGTACGGACCGGGCCGGTGATCGCGGAGTCCGCGCGGTAGCGGAAGTCGCGGCCGGAGACGGTGATCGTCCGGGCCCGGGTGCTCACCTGGGCCGCCGCGTCCTGGGTGCGGCGGACCGAGATCTCGGCGAGGCCGGTCGGCGCGCAGCGGACCGACACCTCGTGCACCGGCTCGTCCAGGTCGGCCAGCAGCACCCCGTCGGCCTCGACCCGCAACCGCTGGAGCCGCGGCGGCTGATGACCGTTGACCGGGATCGGCGCGGTCAGGGTGCGGACCAGCGAGCGGGCGGTCTTCTCCACCGGTGTCCACCAGTGGGCCGCGGTGTGCGAGGCGGGCAGCCCGCACGGGATGCTCAGCGCGCCCAGCACGATGCCGCCGCTGTCGTCCACCATCAGGTCCAGGTCGCGCACGATGCCGTCGAGCACCGCCCGCGCCGCGGCGGGGACTTGGCTCGGCACCCCGAGGGCCCGGGCCAGCGACGAGCGCGGGCCGATCGGCACCAGCGACACCGGCGCCTCGTGCAGCGACCGCTCGCGGTGCAGCGCCAGCACGGTGCGCAGCAGGGCCGCGTCGTCGCCGATGACGACCGGGTGCCTCTTGCCGCGGTGCGCCAGCGCCCGCTCCGCCTCCTCGGCGGACTCCGGGAAGACGATCTTCACGGAGACCGCGCCCGCGCACAGCACATCCTTGGCGATCCGGACGGATTCGCCATCGGCGGCGCGTGCCGCGGGGTCGATGACCACGAGCAGGGGATGCCCGGCCGGGGCTTGAGCCGACACCTTGGTCCTTCCTCAGGTAAAATCTCGGTGCAAGAGCCCCTTGCGCCTTTGCGTCAGGGGCTTCGTCTATTCCGGGGCAGGTTCGACGGCTCTCTGCACGTTGGACATGCCCCGCCCGGAAGGGGTGTACGCCTGTGCCCGCACTTGTGCTGCTCGGTGCTCAGTGGGGTGACGAGGGCAAGGGGAAGGCTACCGACCTGCTCGGTGGCTCTGTGGACTACGTGGTGCGTTACCAGGGCGGCAACAACGCCGGCCACACGGTCGTCGTCGGCGACCAGAAGTACGCGCTGCATCTCCTCCCCTCCGGAATCCTGTCACCGGAATGTGTCCCGGTGATCGGCAACGGTGTGGTGGTCGACCCCGCCGTCCTGCTCTCCGAGCTGAGCGGGCTGAACGAGCGCGGCGTCGACACCTCCAAGCTGTTGATCAGCGGCAACGCCCATCTGATCACGCCCTATCACCAGACCATCGACAAGGTGACCGAACGTTTCCTCGGCAAGCGCCGGATCGGCACCACCGGGCGCGGCATCGGTCCCGCCTACGCGGACAAGATCAACCGGGTCGGCGTCCGGGTGCAGGACCTCTTCGACGAGTCGATCCTCCGCCAGAAGGTCGAGGCGGCGCTCCAGGACAAGAACCAGATCCTGGTGAAGATCTTCAACCGGCGGGCGATCAGCACCGATCAGATCGTCGAGGAGTACCTCGGCTACGCGGAACAGATCAGGCCCTTCGTCAGCGACACCACCCTGGTGCTCAACAAGGCGCTCGACGAGGGCAAGGTCGTCCTCATGGAAGGCGGCCAGGGCACGCTGCTCGACGTCGACCACGGCACCTATCCCTTCGTCACCTCGTCCAACCCGACCTCCGGCGGCGCCTGCACCGGCAGCGGCATCGGCCCCACCAGGATCACCCGCGTGATCGGCATCCTCAAGGCATACACAACACGGGTCGGCTCCGGGCCCTTTCCCACCGAGCTGCTCGACGAGGACGGCGAGAAGCTGCGTACGATCGGCCATGAGTTCGGTGTGACCACTGGGCGCAACCGGCGCTGCGGCTGGTTCGACGCGGTCATCTCCCGGTACGCCACCCGGGTGAACGGCCTGACCGACTTCTTCCTCACCAAGCTGGACATCCTCACCGGCTGGGAGCAGATCCCGGTGTGCGTCGCCTACGACATCGACGGCCGCCGGGTCGAGGAACTCCCCTACAGCCAGACCGACTTCCACCACGCCAAGCCGATCTACGAGTTCCTGCCCGGCTGGTCGGAGGACATCAGCAAGGCGAAGAGCTTCGAGGACCTGCCGAAGAACGCGCAAGGCTATGTGAAGGCGCTGGAGGAGATGTCCGGGGCGCCCATCTCGGCGATCGGCGTCGGCCCCGGCCGTACGGAGACGATCGCGATCAACTCGTTCCTCTGAGGACGCGTCCGAGGGCGCCGACCGGGCGTCCGGGACCGCCGGCCCGGCGTCCGGGGCCGAGCGGTCCACCGGAAGAGGTGAGCCCTGCCCGAGCGGGCGGGGCTCACCTCTTCCGGTACGTCAACCGCTCTTCTGATACGTCAACTGGGCCCCGTTCACGCTGACCCGCCGCAGATGGGTCGAGTCCACCATCGTCAGGGTGGACGCCTGGCCGGCCGCGCAGGTGGCGGGCGGGCCGCTGGTGACCTGCGACGGGCTCAGCGTCACCGGCGGCCCCACGGTAGAGACCCGCATCGTCCAGGTGCAGCTGAACGCCTGTCCGCCGGAGCCCCAGCCGTCACCGAGCAGCTCCACCGAGCCGTCCGGGCGTACGGTCAGGGTCCTGGCGCTCCGCTCGCCCCTGTCGTCGGCGAAGGTCGTGTGCCAGGTCCCGATCATGGCGGGCGGCACGGCGCCATCGGAGGTCTGTGAGGGAGTCTGCGACGGGGTGGCCGAGCCGGTGGCCGCTGTCGCCACGGGTGCCACGGGTGCCAGGCCCGGGGAGGGCGGCCCCGATGAGCCGGTACGGTCCGTGTCGCCCGGCCGGCCCTCGTAGACGGCGACGAACGCCGTCGCGCCACCCGCGATCACCGCGAGCAGCGCCAGCACGGCGACGAGCGTCCAGCGCCGGCCCTTCCGTACCCCGCTCCCGGCACGCGGGTCGGGGTCAGGGTCGGGATCGGCCTCGGGCGGCTCCGGCTCGATGGGCCGCGCCGACAGGGGCGACACGGGCGACACATAGGTAGGGGTATAGGCCGGGTCGGCCGAGGTCCCGTCGGCGTCGGTGGACGGTATGCCACCCCGGCCCGCGCCGACCGCGCCGACCGCGCCGTTCGCGCCGGCCCTGTCGCCCGCCTCGGGCGGCAGCACCGGCAGCGAACCGGTCTCCGCCGCCTCCAGCTCCAGCAGCCGCACCACCTGCCGGCCCACCTGCGCGACGATCGCCCCCGGCAGCCACGGCTCGTCGGCTGCCGCGCCGCGCCGTACACCGGCCGCTTCGTCGGCTGCCGCGTCGCGGGCCTCCGACTCATGTGCCGCGCCCGCTTCGGCCGCCGCGCCCGCCTCGGGTGCCTCACCCAGCAGCTCCCGCACCTCCGCGAGCGACGGCCGCGCGGCCGGCTCCTTGGTCAGGCAGGCGGTCACCAGCGCGCGCAAGCCCTCCGGTACGCCGGTCAGGTCCGGTGGCTCCTGCGCGATCCGGAACATCTGCGCGTGCACCCCGCTGGCGGCGGCGCCGAAGGGTTGCAGCCCGGTGGCCGCGTAGGCGAGCACCGAGCCGAGGCAGAAGATGTCGCACGCCGGGGTGACCCGGTCGCCCCGTACCTGCTCCGGCGACATGAAGGCGGGGGAGCCGACCATCGCCCCCGTATGGGTGAGCGCGCCACCGTCGGCCACCGTCTCCAGGGCCCTGGCGATGCCGAAGTCGATGACCCGGGGACCGTCGATGGTGATCATCACATTGGACGGCTTGAGGTCCCGGTGGATCAGCCCCGCTCCGTGGATGTCGGCGAGCGCCAGTGCGAGACCCCGAGCCAGCACCCGGACGGAACGTTCCGGCAGTGGCCCGTACCCGGTCCCCACCACCTCCTGGAGCGACGGCCCCGCCACGTAGCCGGTGGCCACCCACGGCACCTCGGCCTCGGTGTCGGCGTCGAGCACCGGCGCCGTCCAGGCGCCGCCGACCCGCCGGGCGGCCAGCACCTCGCGCCGGAAGCGGCTGCGGAACTCCTCCTGCGCGGCCAGCTCAGCACGGACCAGCTTCACCGCGACCGTCCGACCGCGCTGGGAGCGGGCGAGGTAGACCCGGCCCATGCCGCCGGTGCCGAGCCGGCCGAGCAGCCGGTACTCGCCGATCCAGCGGGGGTCGTCCGCCCTCAGCTCGTCCATCGCACGCCCCGCCCCCGACTCCGCTCGCTCTTCCGGCGAACGCCCACGCGAAGAATATGCGGATGAACGCCGACCGGTCAGCCGGTCATGCCCGGCCGCGGTGGCGTCCGGATCGCGCCCCGCGCATATCCGTATGGCACTCGCCTATCGTGTGCGGGGGCCAGACGTATGTACGACAGGCGTACGGACGCCGACCCGGCCACGAGGAGACGGCATGCACGCCGGCGGAGCGCAGGTGCGACGCAGCAGCCTGCGTCAGCAGATCGCCGACGCCCTCAGGGACGAGGTGCTCACCGGACGCCTCGAAGCCGGCCGGCACTTCACCGTCAAGGAGATCGCCGAGACCTACGGGGTGTCCGCCACCCCCGTCCGGGAGGCGCTGGTCGACCTGGCGGCGCAAGGGCTCCTGGAGGTCGAGCAGCACCGCGGCTTCCAGGTGCGGCGGCTGACCGCCGCCGACTACCGCTCGCTCACCGAGGCCCGGATCTTCATCGTGGAGGCCGCCTTCCGCGGCATGGCGGAGCACGGCATGGGGGAGTTGCCGCCCGACGCCATCGCGTCGGTACGCCGCCGCGCCGAGGCCGCCTCCCGCGCCGCCAGGGCCGGGGTGCTCGACGTGCTGATCGGCTGTGACCTGCGTTTCTGGCGGGAGCTGACGGCCATCGGCGCCAACCCGCACATCTGCGAGTTCCTGGACCGGATCCGGATCCAGAGCTGGATCTACGCCGTCCCGCACCTGCGGGCGCTCGGCGAGCTGGCCGGCGTCTGCTGGGCGGGCCATGTGGCGCTCGTCGAAGCGGTCGCCGAGCGGGACACCGAAGCGGCGTACACGCTCACGCTGGAGTACAACGCCCATACCCGGGAGCTGATCGAGAAGCTCGCTCCCACGCGCTCCTGACGTGACAGCCACCGGCCAATTACGCTGTACGCCCCCGACCGGATGGAGCCTTTCGTGGCCTGCGACTTGTGGCTGGTGCCGCTCGTGGATGTGCTCTGCCACAGCCCGGAAAACCCTTTCTCCGAGGAACTCGCCCGCTACGACAAGGCGTTGAGCGACGCCGGGCAGCCGCCGATTCCCGTCTACAGCTACATGCCAGGACTGTCAGGGGACGTGGGTCCCGTCGCCTGCTTCGACTACGACGCGCTGCACTTCCTGCGCCGCGCCTATCTGCTCGGTCTCCAGGGGCTCGAAGTCACCCCCGTCGACGCGCTCGGCGGCGACTACGAGCAGCTCCTGGAGATGTTCGAGGCGACCGCACAGCACTCGCACCTGGTGTGGCACTACGACCACGCCGGCGCCTATGTGCCGCTCGACTTCCCGCACCCTGTCGTCAACGACGAGTTGCTGGAGAGCGGCGGACCGCTCGGCTCCAGCCACGGGCTGCTGCGCGAGCTCCAGTTCGTCGCCCCGGCGATCGGCATCGACCCGGCCAATCCGCCGGTCGCCCCCGCGCCGCCCGACCACCACACCACGCTCGAAGAACCCGCCCGGCTGCCGCCGACCGGCCTCACCGACAGCCCCTTCGCCCGCGAACACCACGTCTGGCTCGGCCTGCACGCGGCCGCGACACGGTCCCTGGGCCAGGGGTCGATGATCGTCTTCAGCTGAGGCCGACCGCCGCACGGGATTCGCCCGTCACCATTGCCGCCGGCCTGCCCGTCGTTCGCCCTATGCCTTGACGGGGCCCTATCGCGAAGTCTTGACGGGCCCTATCGCGGCCCGTCCGGGGGGCGCTGGCGTGGCATGTTCGGGCGGTTGTTGGGGTGGGGGAGGCGCGCCGGGATCGGCGAATCGGCGCGCGAGGGCCACCAGGCGGCGGACTGCGTACGCAGCGGACCGCCCGCCGTGCCCGCGCCGAAGTCGACCATCCAGTCGGACGTCTCCATCCGGACCAGATCGGCGATGTCCTCGCAGAAACGCCGCAGGATCGCCAGGCAGCGCTCGGCGGCCTCGGCGGCCGTCCCCTCGGTGGGGCCGAGGACTTCCCTGACACTCTCCGACGCCCAGTCGAACCGCAGCGTCTCCAGCCGGCGCTGCACCGCCTGCGCGGTCGCCACGTCCCGCATCCAGCCGGCGGTCAGCCCCAGCACCCGGTCGAAGCAGACGCACACCCCGGCGCCGAGCAGCCCGAGGAAGCCCCAGGTGGCGACGGAGTCCGCCGAGCCGGTCAACTGGATCAGCGGCAGCGCCGCGCCCCCGGCCGCCAGGACGGAGGCGGCGATCCGCAGTGCCCGCGCGCCCCGGCGCTTACGGAGCCGGTCGCGCAGATACCAGTCGGCGGTACGCAGCGCGCCGGTCTCCGCCCAGCGGTAGAGCTCCTCGAGCCGCTCGGCCGGCTCGCCCCAGTCGCCCAGCGGGAACGGCAGCGCCCGCAGATCCTGGCGCTGCTGGTGGAGCGCCCGCCGCGCGGGCTCCTCCGGCGGGGCCTCCTCGGGATGGATGTCCGGCTGGCTCACTGCACGCTCCTCGCACAACCCGCATAGATTTCTCGAACCCGTTGAACCCGTTGAAGCCGTCGAACCGGTTGACCCGTCGAACCTGGCCCGCCGGCCGGGTGCGAAGTTCCCTTCTTACCGCCGAACGGCCGGCCGTGCGGGGCGGATCGAAGGATTTACGGCCGGATGAGAGGGCGGTCAGGTAGAGCAGATATAGACCGTAGCCCCGCCGCTCGGTGAGCAGCCCCACAGATCGCCCGAATGAGTGAGCCGTGCCGAGCGATGGGTGAGCAACGCGGGAAACGGCGGGCGGTGCGCCGAGTGATCGCTCAGCGGGCGTGAGTGGGCAGCGCACGAACGGGGTCGCCGCCGCCCGCACCGGCCCGGCGGGTGGGCGCCCACTACCCTGGTGCGCGTGAAGGTCCTAGTCATCGGCGGCGGCGCCCGCGAACACGCCCTGTGCCGCTCCCTGTCCCTCGACCCCGAGGTCACCTCGCTGCACTGCGCCCCCGGCAACGCCGGAATCGCGGAGGTGGCCGAGTTGCACCCGGTCGACATCCTGGACGGCGCGTCCGTCGCCGGACTCGCCGAGTCCCTCGGCTCGGACCTCGTCATCGTGGGACCCGAGGCGCCGCTGGTCGCCGGGGTCGCCGACGCCGTACGGGCTCGCGGTATCGACTGCTTCGGCCCTAGCGGGGCCGCCGCCGCGCTGGAGGGGTCCAAGGCCTTCGCCAAGGAGGTGATGGCCGCGGCCGGGGTGCCCACCGGCCGGTCGTACGTCTGCACCACCCCCGAGGAGATCGACGAGGCGCTCGACGCCTTCGGCGCGCCCTATGTCGTCAAGGACGACGGGCTGGCGGCCGGCAAGGGCGTCGTTGTCACCGACGACCTGGCCGTCGCGCGGGCGCACGCGCTCGGCTGCGAGCAGGTGGTGATCGAGGAGTACCTCGACGGGCCCGAGGTGTCGCTCTTCGCGGTGACCGACGGCGAGACGGTCGTACCGCTCCAGCCCGCGCAGGACTTCAAGCGGGCGTTCGACGACGACCAGGGCCCCAACACCGGCGGCATGGGCGCGTACTCGCCGCTGCCGTGGGCCGACCCCGACCTCGTCGCCGAGGTCGAGCGGACCGTGCTCCAGCCGACCGTGGACGAAATGCGGCGCCGCGGCACGCCCTTCGCGGGGCTGCTCTACGCGGGCCTGGCGATCACCTCCCGCGGGGTGCGGGTCATCGAGTTCAACGCGCGCTTCGGCGACCCCGAGACGCAGGTGGTGCTGGCCCGGCTCAAGACCCCGCTGGGCGGGCTGCTGCGGGCCGCCGCGACCGGGCAGCTCGCCATCTTCCCCGCGCTGCGGTGGAGCGAGGGGGCCGCCGTCACGGTGGTCGTCGCCTCGCACAACTACCCCGACACGCCGCGCACCGGCGACCCCATCAGCGGCCTCGACGACGTCGCCGCCAAGGACGACCACGCCTACGTGCTGCACGCCGGCACCCGCCAGGACTCCACCGGCCGCGTCCTCTCCGCCGGCGGCCGCGTCCTCTCCATCACCGCGACCGGCCCCGACCTCACCAAGGCCCGCACCCGCGCGTACCGCGCCATCGCCCGCATCACCCTGCCGGGCGCCCACCACCGCACGGACATCGCCGCGGCGGCGGCGCAGGCCGCAGCGGGAGAGGCCGCAGGGGCCGCGGGGGCGGTCTGAGGGCGGGCTGATGGTAGGCGGGGGTGTCCCTGGGGCTGGGTGCCCCAGGGGCGACCGCTCGGAGCGAGGGAGCTCTGGGGCGCCGTCGAGGGTAAGGCGGGGGTGGGGGCGCCGTTGGGGGTGAGGTGCCCAGGAGTGGGCGCCGTTCGCCGGTAGGGGGCGGCCCCGGGGGAGGGGTGCCGGAGAGGGTGCCGTCGGCGGTGAGTGCGGCCCATGGGGGTGCCGTTCGCCGATGAGGGCGCCGGTGGGTGGGCACCCCCTTGGCGCATGGGTACCGCCCTGGCCCCTTATTGCCGCGCCCTCGCCTCCGGCCGCTCAGACCCGGTGTCGACGGTCGATCGTGCTCGTTCCTTCGTACCTCAGGACCTCCGCGCGTTCTCCCTTTCGACACCGGCGCGGCCTTCGGCTCGGTCGCTACCGGCGAACCGCCGGGCGCATAAGGCGCGGGTGGGTGGGAGCCGCCGAGCGCGTTGGTGCCGCCCGGGCCCTCGCCTCCGGCCGCTCAGACCCGGTGTCGACGGTCGATCGTGCTCGTTCCTTCGTACCTCAGGACCTCCGCGCGTTCTCCCTTTCGACACCGGCGCGGCCTTCGGCTCGGTCGCTACCGGCGAACCGCCGGGCGCATAAGGCGCGGGTGGGTGGGAGCCGCCGAGCGCGTTGGTGCCGCCCGGGCCCTCGCCGCCGGCCGCTCAGACCCGGTGTCGACGGTCGTTGGTGCTCGACTCCTCTCCCCCTACCTTCGGCGGGGGGACCCCCACTCAGGACCTCCGCGCGTTCTCTCCCCCAGACTCCGTCCGGGGGGACCCCCATTTCGACACCGGCGCGGCCTTCGGCTCGGTCGCTACCGGCGAACCGCCGGGCGCATAGCCCAGCCAGGGGGCGACCGGCGGCGCACGCCGTACCCCCCCACGGCGCCCACCTTCCGCCGCCGGGGAGGGAGACCACCACTCCATGGAGTGATGCGTGGGCCATATGGATGACTCCCCGGGGACGGCGGAACTATCGTGCCCCGCAGGGCGCACCGCGGGACATTGCGGCAATCAGCCGTACGGCATTGCGATGTCGGTGGGCGGTGCGACAGTGGGGTGAGGCCGTCGCCGGGGCGGTCACCGCTAGCGCAGGGGGTGAGCCGCCGATGGCCGGAGAAGTGGGAGAAGCCTTTGCGCGGGGTCGCGCCCTGGCCGTGCTGCGGGTGCGGTCCGCCGGGCTGGGGGCCGCGCTGTTGCCTGCCGCTGCCGCCGTGGTGCTGCACGCGGGGCGGGTCGGTGGGCGGATCGGCCCGGAGTGGGATGGGGTGTGCTGGGGCGTGACGGCCGCCGCGCTGGTGGTGCTCGCGGTGGCCGCCGGGGTCGGCGCGGTGATCGCGCGGGCCAGGCCGGCGGTCAGCCCGACCGTCCCGGTCCCGGAGAAGGCCGCGCCCGATCTCTACCGGCTGGTCAGAGAGCTCGCCGAGCGCCTCCAGGTGCCCGCGCCGTCGGCGATAGCCCTGACCCCGGACTGCGACAGCTGGCTGGAGGACCGCCGGCCGCCGGCCCATGACGGCGGCAGCCGCCCCGCCCCGGTGCTCGTGGTCGGCTCACCGTTCATGTGGTGGATGCGGATCGCCGAGCTGCGGGCGCTGCTCGCGCCGGTGGTGGCCGGCACCGGCGCCGCCGCCGACCGGGAGATATCCGCGGCCCGCCGCTTCGTCCGCGGGCTGGACGCCGCGGCGGCGGTGGCCGAGCAGGGCCGGCGCGGCGGACTGCTGCTGCGGCCGGTGTTCGGGCTGCTCGGCTGGGCGGTCCGGCTGATGCTGCGCTGCTGCCGTACGCGGGCGGCCGAGATGGAGCGCGGGGTGGCCGCGTCCGCCTCGGAGCGGGCGCTCGCGGTGGACTACGGGCTGCGGATCGTCGCCCAGGAGCAGGTCGGCCTCGCATACGCGGGCTGGGACCGGCTGCTGACCCGGGTGGCGCTGCCGGCCTGGCGGTCGGGGCGCTGGCCGTCGCGGCTGGACGCCGGGGTGGTCGCCGCGCTCACCGAGCTGTCCCGGCGGGACCGGCTGGCGGAGGGCTTCGAGACCCGGCTCGGCGAGCGGCCGGCCTGCGACCTGCTGGAGGAGCCCGGCACGATGGACGAGGCGGTGTCGCTGCTCGCGGCCCGGATCTTCCACGGCGGCCCGGCCCGGCCGGGTCCGGGCTGGGCGCCGGTGAGCTGGGCCCGTTACCCCGAGGAAGTGGTGGACGGGATCTGGCGGGACGAGGCGGACCGGCTGATGAGGCTGCTGGACGATGTCCGGCCGGCCACGGTCCGGGCCCGGGGCGGCCGGGTGCTGGTCGGCGGGCGGGCGGCGGGTCTCGACGAGGAGGCGGCGGGTTCGGGCGGCAGGACGCTGGGGCGGGTCATCGAGCGGCTGGCCGCGGGCGGCAGCGAGGAGCTGGCGGCGCGGCTGAGCGCGGCGGCGGAAGCGGAGGCCGAGGCGGCGGCCGGCCGGCCGGCGACGCTCGCGGTGCCCGGCGGTGAGGTGGCCGTCTGTCCGCTGCTGCCGCCCCGCTCCGGCCGTGAGCTGTTGCAAGACCATGTCACGGCGGTGGTCTGCTGCGCCGCGGTGGACACCGGCGGCGCCGCCCCCGGCCTCGACTGGCTCGACGGCCCGGCCCTGCTGGTCGGCGGCGCCCGCCGTACCGACCTGGCCTTCCCCGTCCTGCGCCTGGTGGAGAACGGCGATCCGACACCGCTGCGCGCCTGGCTCGCCGCGATGGGCATCAGCCCGGACACCCCGCTGCGGCTCACCTGACCCCGGCCCTCACGGGCGGGCGGCCCTCACGCGCGGGCGTCCCTCACCGGCAGCCGCGGGAAAGGCCGGCGGCGCCCCCACGTGCTCAAGGGGCCCCGGCCGACCAGGTGTTCCCATGCGCCGCCCTCCGCCGAACACGGCCGGAAAACGGCCTTGCCGTCTCCCGATGGTCTCTTCGTGGCAAGAAATACGCCACTAAGCGTAATCGCTCTGCCTCTTTCTGTGATGTGCTGAGGGAAGGCGACCGCGCCCCCGCACCGCGCTCCCAGCGGTCGGGGCGGGCCGCCGCACAGAGGCGGGAGGAGGCGGGGATGGGCATGGGCCAGATTCGGCGCTGGGAGTCGGGGGCGCTCGCGCACGGCGTGTCGGACCCCTTCGGGCAGGGACCGCTGCCGTGGTTGAGAGGTGAGCCGAAGTATCTCGACGATGACGGACAAGTGGTGCCGTGGTACGTCGACTTGGCCGTGAGCAGCGGAAAGGCCCCGCGCCGCTCGCGTCTGCTCGGCCCGCGGACGGCCGATGACGTGCACGGGCAGATCAAGGGCTTCGCCACCGAGGGCGGCGTCGAGCCGGGCGGCGCGATCGACTTCCGGATCACCGTGGACCCGCCGCAGGAGTTCACCGTCGACGTCTACCGGATCGGCCACTACGGCGGCGACGGCGCCGCCCAGGTCACCGCGAGCCCCCGGCTGTCCGGCATTGTCCAGCCGCTGCCGCTCGCCGCGGGCAGGACGGTTTCCTGCCACCACTGGTGGCAGTCCTGGCGGCTCCAGGTCCCGCCCTACTGGCGGACCGGCGCCTATGTGGCCGTGCTCACCACCGTCGACGGCTACCGCAGCCACATACCCTTCACCGTCCGGGACCCGGTCGACGCCCGCCCCGCCGATCTGCTGCTCCTGCTGCCCGACGTCACCTGGCAGGCGTACAACCTCTTCCCGGAGGACGGCCACACCGGCGCCAGCCTCTACCACGCCTGGGACGGCGAGGGCCGGCTGCTCGGCGAGGAGGAGGCCGCCTCGACGGTCTCCTTCGACCGCCCGTACGCGGGGGCCGGACTGCCGCTGCACATCGGCCACGCCTACGACTTCGTGCGCTTCGCCGAGCGCTACGGATACGACCTCGCCTACGCCGACGCCCGCGATCTGCACGCGGGGCGGGTGGACCCGACCCGCTACCGGGGCCTGATCTTCCCTGGCCATGACGAGTACTGGTCGGTGCCGATGCGCCGCGCCGCCGAGGCGGCCCGCGCGGCCGGCACCTCGCTGGTGTTCCTGTCCGCCAACACCATGTACTGGAAGGTGGAGCTGACCCCTTCGCCGTCCGGCGCCCCCGACCGGCTGCTGAAGTGCAGCAAGGGCCGTAAGGACGGCAGAAGCCGCAGCGCGCTCTGGCGGGACCAGGGCGAGCCGGAACAGGCGCTGCTCGGCGTGCAGTACGCGGGCCGGGTGCCGCAGCCGTCGCCGCTGGTGGTGCGGAACGCCGACCACTGGCTGTGGGAGGCGACCGGCGCCGGCGAGGGCGACCGGATCCCCGGCCTGGTGGCGGGTGAGGCCGATCACTACTACCCCCGGGTGCCGTTGCCGGAGTCCACCGAGCGCATCCTGCTCGCCCATTCGCCGTACGAGTCGGCCGACGGCCGCCGCCGCCATCAGGAGACATCGCTCTACCGGGCGCCGAGCGGCGCGTGGGTCTTCGCGGCCGGCACCTTCGCCTGGTCGCCGGCGCTCGACCGGCCGGGCCATGTGGATCGCCGGGTGCAGCGCGCCACCGCCAATCTGCTGGACCGTATCTGCAAGCGGGACTGATCCCGCGGCGCGCCCGGCGCGGGACGGGCCCGTGCGCGTCCGGCGGCCCGCTATGAGCGAGAATCGGTGGTCGAGTCACCGATTTGGGAGGACCATCCGTGTCCGGATTCGTCGAGAAGCCCGAACCCGTCCAGGTGCCGGGCCTGGTGCATCTGCACACCGGCAAGGTACGCGAGCTGTACCGGAACGGGGCCGGTGAGCTGGTGATGGTGGCCAGCGACCGCGTCTCCGCCTACGACTGGGTGCTGCCCACCGAGATCCCGGACAAGGGCCGTGTGCTGACCCAGCTCTCGCTCTGGTGGTTCGAGCTGCTGGGCGATCTGATGCCCAACCATGTGATCTCCACCGAGGTGCCCGAGGGCGCCCCCGCCGACTGGGCGGGCCGCACCATGGTGTGCAAGCCGCTGCGGATGCTCCCGGTGGAGTGCGTGGCCCGCGGCTATCTGGCCGGCTCCGGCCTGGCGGAGTACGAACGGGACCGTACGGTGTGCGGGATCGCGCTGCCCGAGGGCCTGGTGGACGGCTCCGCGCTGCCCGGTCCGATCTTCACCCCGGCGACCAAGGCGGCGGTCGGCGAGCACGACGAGAACGTGCCGTACGAGGAAGTGGCCCACCGGGTCGGTGTGGAGACCGCGGCGCACCTACGGCAGTCGACCATCGCGGTGTACTCCCGGGCGCGTGACATCGCGCACGAGCGCGGCTTCATCCTGGCGGACACCAAGTTCGAGTTCGGCTACGACGACCAGGAGACGCTCGTCCTCGCCGACGAGGTGCTGACCCCCGACTCCTCCCGCTTCTGGCCGCTCGACCAGTGGGAACCGGGCCACGCGCAGCCGGCCTTCGACAAGCAGTTCATCCGGGACTGGCTGACCTCGGACGCCTCCGGCTGGGACCGCGCGAGCGAACAGCCGCCGCCCCCGCTCCCCGAGGAGATCGTCACCCAGTCCAGGTCCCGCTACATCGAGGCGTACGAGCGCCTCACCGGCCTGCCCTGGGGGTAAGTGCCCGTCTGCCTGTCTGCCCGTCGTACGAGGCCGCCGGTCCCGGCCGTTCCCAGCCGGCGCCGGCCAACTGTCGGCCCCCGAAGATGCGGCGAAGGCCCCGGTCGTGGTGACCGGGGCCTTCGTTCTGCTGGAGCGGACGACGAGATTCGAACTCGCGACCCTCACCTTGGCAAGGTGATGCTCTACCAACTGAGCCACGTCCGCAGGGCGTGAAAACACTGTACCTGATCGTCCCGGCGGGGCAGAACCGGATTCTCCGGAGCCGGGGCCCGGGACGCCGCGGAGATCCGAACGACAGGCCCCGGGAGTACGGCGAAGGCCCCGGTCGTGGTGACCGGGGCCTTCGTTGCGCTGGAGCGGACGACGAGATTCGAACTCGCGACCCTCACCTTGGCAAGGTGATGCTCTACCAACTGAGCCACGTCCGCAGGGCTCGACCACTGCGCCGGGTCCACCGGAAACCGGTGAACCCGACAAGTGATCAGAGCGGGCGACAGGAATCGCACACTGCGCCTCCCCCCTGGAAGGGGGGCGCTCTACTACTGAGCTACGCCCGCGTGACCTCCGCTGACCTGGCCTTTCGGCCCTGCCCTCGGCGTGGTCCCCACATTAGCGGAAGACAGGGGGGCGATGTCCAATCCGCCACGGACGATGGGGCCGTGGCGGTTTCCGCGCGGGGCGGCGGACGGCCCGCCCGGTCGGCCGGGCGCGTCCGCCGACTGGTCAGCCGGCCTTGTTGAAGGCCTCGTAGACCTTCTTCGGGATGCGGCCGCGCGCCGGGACCTCGAAACCGTTCGACTGCGCCCAGGCGCGGACGGTCGCGGGGGTCGGGGCGATCGGCGTGCGCTTGTAGGCACGGCCGGAAAGGGTGCGCCGGCGGCCGGCCTCCACGTAGGGGGCGAGTTCCTTGCGCAACCGGTCCGCGTTCTTGGACGAGAGATCGATCTCGTACCACTGCCCGTCGACGCCGAATGCGATGGTTTCGGCGGCTTCGCCGCCGTCCAGGTCGTCGGCGAGTGTGACCAGTACGCGTTGCGCCATAGGGATCGGTCCTTTCTTACGCCATCGGCTCGTGGGCGCGAGGGCGGTGCGGGCGCGGTCGGGGCCGCGAGCCGTGGCGTGGCTGCGGCCGAGCCGACCAGTCGGTGTCGACAAGTTTCATTTTGGTGCGATGACGCACGTGCGCTGTCACGAAATGAGGCAGTGGGGGGATACCCGATGTCCGAGTTAATTCCCATCGCTGGGCCCCCGCAAGCCTTCTCGCACCCGGGACCCTATGTTTTCAGCCCCGGTTTTCCCATGCATTTCGTCAGCCGATACATAAACGTGATCCTCTGATCCGGTGGATCGGGCGAGGGTGATCTGGTATATCTACTCGCGTAGATTCCGCAACCCGGTACGCTGGGAGAACCTCACGCACCACACCACCGGGAGTGCCAGTGGCACGCGTCGTAGTCGACGTCATGCTCAAGCCGGAGATCCTCGACCCCCAGGGCCAGGCGGTGCAGCGCGCACTGCCGCGGCTGGGCTTCGACGGGATCTCCGACGTACGACAGGGAAAGCGCTTTGAACTGGAGGTCGACGGTCCGGTCGACGACGCGGCGCTCGCCCGCATTCGGGAGATGGCGGAAACGTTTCTCGCCAACACCGTGATCGAGGACTTCAATGTAAAGGTGGAGTCGTGACTGCACGCATTGGCGTCGTCACATTCCCGGGAACCCTCGACGATCGCGACACCCAGCGCGCGGTACGGGTCGCGGGCGCCGAACCCGTACCGCTGTGGCACCGCGACAAGGACCTCAAGCAGGTCGACGCCGTGGTGCTGCCCGGCGGGTTCAGTTACGGCGACTATCTCCGGGCCGGCGCGATCTCCCGTTTCTCCCCGGTCATGGAATCGATCATCGGACAGGCCAGGGCCGGAATGCCGGTACTGGGTATCTGCAACGGTTTCCAGGTGCTGACCGAGGCGCATCTGCTGCCGGGCGCGATGCTCCGCAACTACGACCTGCACTTCGTCTGCCGGGACCAGAAGCTGCTGGTCGAGACGAGCGCCACCGCCTGGACCGCCGACTTCGCCGCCGGGCAGCGGATCTCGATCCCGCTGAAGAACATCGACGGCCGCTACACCGCCGACGAGCGCACCCTCGACGAGCTGGAGGCCGAGGGCCGGGTGGTGTTCCGTTACGCGACCCACGGCGCCGACGGAGCTGACAGCGCTGCCGGTGCTGCCGGTGTTGCGAGCACTGACAGCTCAGCCGGCTTGCCGGCCGACGGCTTCGGCAACCCCAACGGGTCGCTGCGCGACATCGCCGGCATCAGCAACGCCGAGGGCAACGTCGTCGGCCTGATGCCGCACCCCGAGCACGCGGTCGAGTCGCTGATCGGCACCGGCCGCACCGACGGCCTGGGCTTCTTCACCTCGGTACTCAAGAAGTTGGTCAACGCCTGATGTCTCCCCTGGACACCGTCAAGCACGCCGAGCAGACCCCCGAGGCGTCGCAGCCCTGGAAGGACCTCGGTCTCAAGCAGGACGAGTACGAGCGCATCCGGGAGATCCTGGACCGCCGCCCGACCGGCGCCGAGCTGGCGATGTACTCGGTCATGTGGTCCGAGCACTGCTCGTACAAATCGAGCAAGGTGCACCTCAAGCAGTTCGGCGAGAAGGCACCGCGGACCGACGCGCTGCTCGTCGGCATCGGTGAGAACGCGGGCGTGGTCGACGTCGGCCAGGGCTACGCGGTCACCTTCAAGATCGAGTCGCACAACCACCCCTCGTACATCGAGCCCTACCAGGGCGCGGCCACCGGAGTCGGCGGCATCGTCCGCGACATCCTGGCGATGGGCGCCCGGCCGGTCGCGGTGATGGACCCGCTGCGCTTCGGCGCGGCCGACCACCCCGACACCAAGCGGGTGCTGCCCGGGGTCGTCGCGGGCGTCGGCGGCTACGGCAACTGCCTCGGCCTGCCCAACATCGGCGGCGAGGTCGTCTTCGACCCCTGCTACCAGGGAAACCCGCTGGTCAACGCGCTCTGTATCGGCGTGATGAAGCACGAGGACATCCACCTCGCCAAGGCGTCGGGTGCCGGCAACCGGGTGATCCTCTACGGCGCCAGGACCGGTGGCGACGGCATCGGCGGCGTCTCGGTGCTGGCCTCGGAGACCTTCGACGCGACCGGGCCCTCGCGGCGCCCGGCGGTCCAGGTCGGCGACCCCTTCCAGGAGAAGCTGCTCATCGAGTGCACCCTGGAGCTCTTCCGGGAGAAGCTGGTCACCGGCATCCAGGACCTCGGCGGCGCGGGCCTGTCCTGCGCCACCTCCGAGCTGGCCTCGGCCGGTTCCGGCGGTATGCGGGTCGAGCTGGACACGGTGCCGCTGCGCGACGCGACGCTCTCGCCCGAGGAGATCCTCATGAGCGAGTCGCAGGAGCGCATGTGCGCCATCGTCGAGCCGGACAAGGTCGACCGCTTCCTGGAGATCTGCGAGAAGTGGGACGTCATCGCCACCGTCATCGGTGAGGTGACCGAGGGCACCCGGCTGGAGATCTTCTGGCACGGCGAGCAGATCGTGGACGTACCGCCGCGGTCGGTCGCGCACGAGGGCCCCACCTACCAGCGTCCGTACGCCCGTCCCGCGTGGCAGGACGCCCTCCAGGCCGACGACGCGGGGAAGCTGGCCCGGCCGGCCGGCGGCGCCGAACTGCGCGAGCAGGTGCTGGCCGTGGTGGCCTCGCCGAACCAGGCGTCGAAGGCGTGGGTCACCAACCAGTACGACCGGTTCGTGCAGGGCAACACGGTGCTCGCGCAGCCCGAGGACTCCGGGATGATCCGGATCGACGAGGAGACCAACCTCGGGGTCGCGGTCGCCACCGACGGCAACGGCCGGTTCGCCAAGCTCGACCCCTACGCCGGCGCGCAGTTGGCGCTGGCGGAGGCGTATCGCAACGTGGCCGCCACCGGCGCCAAGCCGCTGGCCGTCTCCGACTGCCTCAACTTCGGCTCGCCCGAGGACCCGGCCGTCATGTGGCAGTTCGCCGAGGCCACCCGCGGTCTGGCCGACGGCTGCCTGGCGCTCGGCACCCCGGTCACCGGCGGCAATGTCTCGCTCTACAACCAGACCGGTGAGGCGGCGATCCACCCGACGCCCGTCGTCGCGGTCCTCGGCGTGATCGACGACGTGACCCGCCGCACCCCGATGGCCTTCAAGGACGAGGGGCAGCTGATCTTCCTGCTCGGCGACACCCGGGCGGAGTTCGGCGGCTCGGCCTGGTCCCAGGTCGTCCACGACCACCTCGGCGGGCTGCCCCCGGTGGTCGACCTGGACCGGGAGAAGCTGCTCGCCGAGATCCTGATCTCCGGCTCGCGGGACGGCATGATCGACGCCGCTCACGACCTGTCCGACGGCGGCCTCGTCCAGGCGGTGGCCGAGTCCTGCCTGCGGGGCGGGGTCGGCGCCCGGCTCGTCGTGCCGGACGGCCTGGACGCGTTCACCTTCCTCTTCTCGGAGTCCGCGGGCCGCGCGGTCGTGTCGGTGCCGCGCTCGGAGGAGCTGCGCTTCACCGACATGTGCGGCGCGCGCGGCCTTCCGGCGGCGCGGATCGGTGTGATCGACGGCACGGAGATCGACGTGCAGGGCGAGTTCAGCATCCCGCTGGCCGAACTGCGCGCCGCCCACGAGGCGACCATCCCGGCCCTGCTGTCCTGACCCCCGGCCCCGGCCGGCCGACTCGACGCAGGCCCGCTTCACCCGCCAAGGGCGCCCCCGGAGCACGATCCGGGGGCGCCCCGCTGTGTGATGACGTCACCTCAGGACCGCGGTGTCGGCCGACGGCCGCGCCCTGATCCATGGTTGGCTGTCCCCGCACGCGTACAACCCTATGAACAGGCAATAGCGAAGGGCCCGAGTATGTACGAGTACAAGGTCGTCACCTTCCGGGAAGCGTTGATCGGCGACGCCCTGGACGCCGGCAAGTTGGAGAAGACGCTCAACAAGCACGCCGAGGACGGCTGGGCGTTGAAGGACATCACCTCCGGCGACGTCAAGGGCCGGATAGGCCCCGGCGCCGTCGACGGCCTGCTGCTCACCTTCGAGCGGACCCGCCAGGTCTGAGCCCCGCGGCGGGCGGGCCTCGCTGTCGCAGGCACCGCATAGGCTCGGGACATGCCGCCAGGAAGCCGCCGCCCCCGCACGTACGACCCCGCCAGGACCTGGGGCGCGCTCACCGCGCAGGTCGACCACGTGCGGGTGGCGGTCCGGGGGCTGGCGGCCGAGCGGTGGGCGGCGCCGAGCGGGCTGCCGGGGTGGGACGTACGGCTGCTGGTGGTGCACATCGTGCGGCAGGTGGCGGCGCTGCGGATGATCCTGGCCGAGGATCCCGCGCCGTTCGGTACGAAGGTCATCGGCCTGGACACCTGGGCGCGCTCCACCGCGGGGATCGCCGACGAGCTGGACGCGTCCACCCGGGTGGCGGCGGAGCGGGCCGCGACCCCGGCGGACGTGCTGGCCGCGCTGGACGCGGAGGCGGAGCTGCTGCCGGACCTCCGGGCGGCGGCGCTGCGGGCCGACCGGCTGACCGCTCGCCCGTTCGGCGGCATGCGGGCCCTGGACTTCACGGTGACCCGGCTGGTGGAGCTGGTGGTGCACAGCGACGACCTGGCCCGGGCGACCGGCGTGGACGTACCGCTCGACCGGCAGGCGCTGGCCGCGGTCGTGCGGCTGCTGGCGGACGCGCTCGCCGCCAAGGCGCCGGGCAACAGCGTCGAGGTCCGGGTGCCCCCCTATGCGGCCGTGCAGTGCGTCGAGGGCCCCCGGCACACCCGCGGCACCCCGCCCAATGTGGTGGAGACCGACCCCCTGACCTGGATCCGCCTGGCCACCGGCCGCCTCTCCTGGTCCACCGCGCTGGCCACCGCCCGCGTCTCGGCCAGCGGCGAGCGCGCCGACCTGGATCCGTACCTCCCGGTGCTGGGGTGAGCGAAGCCGCGGCGGGCGGTTACGCAGGGTTTCCGGCGCCGCGCGGAAGCGCTGCGGACCGGGGCGCCCAGGCGGCCGAAACGGGCCCGCGCGGCGGCTCGCCGGGTGACCCGGGCGCACATCACATGCCCTTGTGGCACACGGGGTTACGCGCATAGACCGGGCCGCCGGGCGGTTCCCTCGTTCGGCCGATGGCCATTCCTGCCCTAGACTCGTAAATGTGCCTCGTGGTGACGGACGACTCAGCCACGACCTGCTCCCCGGTGAGAAAGGCCCCCAGGACGCTTGCGGCGTCTTCGGTGTCTGGGCCCCGGGTGAAGAGGTCGCCAAGCTCACCTATTTCGGGCTGTACGCACTGCAGCACCGCGGTCAGGAGTCCGCGGGCATCGCAGTGAGCAACGGCTCCCAAATCCTGGTCTTCAAGGACATGGGCCTGGTATCCCAGGTCTTCGACGAGACCTCCCTCGGCTCCCTGACCGGCCATATCGCCGTCGGACACGCCCGCTACTCCACCACCGGCGCCTCGGTGTGGGAGAACGCGCAGCCCACCTTCTACGCCACCGCCAACGGTTCCATCGCCCTCGGCCACAACGGCAACCTGGTCAACACCGCCGAGCTCGCCGAACTGGTCGCGGCCATGCCGCAGAGCAGCGCGGGCGGCCGGGCCACCAAGGTCGCGGCGACCAACGACACCGACCTGATCACCGCACTGCTCGCCGGGCAGGTCGACGACGACGGCACCCCGCTGTCCGTCGAGGACGCGGCCCGCAAGATCCTGCCCAAGGTCAAGGGCGCTTTCAGCCTCGTCTACATGGACGAGCACACCCTCTACGCCGCCCGCGACCCGCAGGGCATCCGCCCGCTGGTGCTCGGCCGGCTGGAGCGCGGCTGGGTGGTCGCCTCCGAGACCGCCGCCCTGGACATCTGCGGCGCCAGCTTCGTCCGGGAGATCGAGCCCGGCGAGCTGGTCGCCATCGACGAGCAGGGGCTGCGTACCTCCCGCTTCGCCGAGGCCCGCCCCAAGGGCTGCGTCTTCGAGTACGTCTATCTGGCCCGCCCCGACACCGACATAGCGGGCCGCAACGTCTACCTCTCCCGGGTCGAGATGGGCCGCAGGCTCGCCCATGAGGCCCCGGTCGACGCCGACCTGGTGATACCGACCCCCGAGTCCGGTACGCCGGCCGCCGTCGGTTACGCCGAGGCCAGCGGTATCCCGTACGGCTCGGGCCTGGTGAAGAACTCCTACGTCGGCCGGACCTTCATCCAGCCCTCGCAGACCATCAGGCAGCTCGGCATCCGGCTCAAGCTCAACCCGCTCAAGGAAGTCATCCGCGGCAAGCGGCTGGTGGTGGTGGACGACTCCATCGTCCGCGGCAACACCCAGCGCGCCCTGGTCCGGATGCTGCGCGAGGCCGGCGCCGCCGAGGTGCACGTACGGATCTCGTCGCCGCCGGTGAAGTGGCCCTGTTTCTTCGGCATAGACTTCGCCACCCGCGCGGAGCTGATCGCCAACGGGATGAGCGTGGCGGAGATCGGCACCTCGCTGGGCGCCGACTCGCTCGCGTACATCTCGCTCGACGCCATGGTGGAGGCGACCACCATCGCCAAGCCGGACCTCTGCCGGGCCTGCTTCGACGGCGAGTACCCGATGGATCTGCCCGACCCCGAGCTGCTCGGCAAGCAGCTCCTGGAGACCGAACTGGCCGGGGGCGCGGACGCCGCGGACGCGCTCCGCCGGCCGTGAGGCGGTGCGGGCGGTGAGGCGGGCCGGCGGTATCCCCATCGTTCCCCGTGACCTCGCCGTTCCCGCCGCCCCCGCCGTCCCAGTCATCATCGTGGCCACCGTCCCCGTGCATCCCCCCGTACCTCCCTCCGTGCCCGCCCCGCCGCGACCCCTGCCGGGGTCATCCGATCCCGCGGCCATCCGACACGAAAGCGTCAGCCATGCCTGAGACAACCGGTGCCAGTTACGCCGCCGCCGGCGTCGACATCGAGGCCGGCGACCTCGCCGTCAGCCTGATGAAGGAGTGGGTCCGCAAGGCCACCCGTCCCGAGGTGGTGGGCGGGATCGGCGGCTTCGCCGGGCTCTTCGACGCCTCCGCCCTCAAGCGCTACGAGCGTCCGCTGCTGGCGTCCGCCACCGACGGGGTGGGCACCAAGGTGGACATCGCCCGCCGGATGGGCGTCTACGACACCATCGGCCACGACCTGGTGGCCATGGTCGTGGACGACCTGGTGGTGTGCGGCGCGGAACCGCTCTTCATGACCGACTACATCTGTGTCGGCAAGGTCCAGCCGCTGCGGGTCGCCGCCATCGTCAAGGGCATCGCCGAGGGCTGTGTACTGGCCGGCTGCGCCCTGGTCGGCGGGGAGACCGCCGAGCACCCGGGGCTGCTGGGCGAGGACGACTTCGATGTGGCGGGCGCCGGCACCGGAGTGGTGGAGGCCGACGCGCTGTTGGGCGCGGACCGGGTCCGGCAGGGCGATGTGGTGATCGCCATCGGCTCCTCCGGACTTCACTCGAACGGGTACAGCCTGGTCCGTCATGTCTTCTTCGACCGGGCCGGCTGGGCGCTGGACCGCGAGGTGCCGGAGTTCGGCCGGACCCTGGGCGAGGAGCTGCTCGAACCCACCAGGATCTACTCGCTGGACTGCCTCGCGGTGACCCGCACCGCCGAGGTGCACGCCTTCTCGCACATCACCGGCGGCGGCCTCGCCAGCAATCTGGCCCGGGTCCTCCCCGAGGGGCTGCGCGCCGCGGTCGACCGCTCGACCTGGACGCCGGACCCGGTCTTCACCACCGTCGGCGACCTGGGCGGCGTCGCCCGGCCGGAGCTGGAGAAGACGCTGAACATGGGCGTGGGCATGATCGCCGTAGTGCCCGAGGAGTCCGTCGACGTCGCGCTCAGCGTGCTCGCCGACCGGGGCGCGGACGCCTGGGTGGCCGGCGACATCAAGGCACGCGAGAGCCACCACCCGGCCGTCGAGCTGACCGGGGACTATGCGAGCTGACGAAACCCGGTCCGGGCGGGCCCGGACCGGGTTTACACGATGTCCGCGTCGGCGGCGTCAAGCGTGACGACGCTGCGATGACGGCTGGGACTCGTCCTCGTCCTCTTCGTCATCGTCGTCGTTGTAGAGATCCGCGTACTGAGCGTACGGATCGTCGTCATCGGTCTCGTCGTCATCGTCCTCGACAGGCTCCGGATTAACCGGCCTCGACGGCGATGCGCCCAGCTCTTCGGCCAGACGGGAGAGATCTGTGCCGCCGCTGTTGTACTTCAGCTGGCGGGCGACCTTCGTCTGCTTGGCCTTGGCCCGGCCGCGCCCCATGGCTCGACCCCCTCAACGGCGGGGCTCAACGGCCCCGAGTCTTGACACGCGTTCATGAATCGGAGCGGTCTCCCGGGGGGAGACCGGTCCTTAGGCCCTCAACGGTACCTGCTTCCGAGGCCGCACGGTACGCCGCCCGCACGAAGCGCGTCGGATCCGGCACTGTTCACGGCCCTGTCCTGGCTGGTCAGGGCCGATTTTACCGGCTTCTAGCGCGAACTTGCTATCGGGTCGTGCTGTCGGTCACGCCGGGGGTCCAAACGGCTGGTCACCCGGTCACCCCGGTCGCCGGACGCAGCCAGTGCTCGGCCGGTGTACGGTCCGCGATCCGCTGCTCGGCGAGCCGGTCGGCGGCGACCGCCGGCGGCACGCCATCGGCCGCGGCCCGCTCGAAGATGGCCGCGGTGGTGTCGTAGATCTTCTCCGCCTTGGCCTTCGCCCGGTCGAATTCGAAACCGTGCAGTTCGTCGGCGACCTGGATGACACCGCCGGCGTTGACCACGTAGTCGGGCGCGTAGAGGATGCCGCGGTCGGCGAGGTCCTTCTCGACGCCCGGGTGGGCGAGCTGGTTGTTGGCCGCCCCGCAGACCACGGTCGCGGTCAGCGCGGCCACCGTCGGGTCGTCCAGGGCGCCGCCGAGCGCGCAGGGGGCGTACACGTCGAGCGGGGTGCGGACCAGCACATCAGCGTCGCGCACCGCGGTGACATCCGGGTGACGGGTGGTGATCCGGTCGACGGCGTCCTTGCGAACGTCGGTGATGACCACCTCGGCGCCGTCGTCCAGCAGGTGCTCGACGAGGTGGTGGCCGACCTTGCCGACGCCGGCGATACCGATCCGCCGGCCGCGCAGGGTGGGCTCACCCCACTGGGCCTCGGCGGCGGCCCGCATGCCCTGGAAGACGCCGAAGGCGGTGAGCACCGAGGAGTCGCCGGCGCCGCCCTGCTCGGGGGAGCGGCCGGTGGTCCAGCGGTTCTCCCGGGCGACGACGTCCATGTCCGCGACGTAGGTGCCGACGTCGCACGCGGTCACGTACCGCCCGCCGAGCGAGGCGACGAAGCGGCCGTAGGCGAGCAGCAGCTCTTCGGACCTGAGGATCTCCGGGTCACCGATGATGACGGCCTTGCCGCCGCCGTGGTCGAGACCGGCCAGCGCGTTCTTGTACGTCATGCCGCGGGCGAGGTTGAGCGCGTCCGCCACCGCCTCCTCGTCCGAGGCGTAGGGGAAGAAACGGGTACCGCCCAGGGCGGCGCCCAGGGCGGTGGAGTGGATCGCGATGACGGCCTTGAGGCCGGAGGCCCGGTCCTGGCACAGCACAACCTGCTCGTGTCCGCCCTGCTCCGATCGGAAGAGCTTGGCGAGGACACCCTCGGCCCCGACGCCTTCGTCGGGCCGGCCGGTCTGTCGTACGTCGGTCACGGTGGTGACTCCCATAGTCCGGTGGTCCCATGTGGTCCCAGAGATTCCCAGATGGTCGCTGAGGTGCGGTTCTTCCCAGCGTTTCGCAGTGCACTTGTGTCGCACCTGATCGCGCCTCCCGTAGGGGTGGCGGGCGGCGCCGATGGGCTCAGACTAGGCCCTGTCGGGCCGATCTTGGGGGGCATCCCGGGGGCGGACCGGCGCGCCACGGGCGCCGCGCGGGACGGACCGGGGACAGTGGCCGGGATCACCTCCGGGGGACCTTGCCGCGTGGGACGATCGGGGAGTCGATACGGCGGCGAGGGAGCAGGTGTGGGCGGTTCTCCTGGAGTGGTGCCGTACGCGGCGTATCTGCGGGTCTACGAGCCCCTGGCGGCCTTTCCCGAGCCCGAACGCACGCACTGGCACCGGTACGCGGCCGCGGGCGCCGTTCGCACCGCACAGGACGAACTGCGGCAGTCGCTCGCCGACCTCGTCCCGATGCCGCCGATCGCCGTACCGGTGCACGAGAGCCGGGACGCCTTCGTGGCGGTGATCGGCGGGGTGACCCACGTCTGCCCGTGGCGGACCAGGCTGCGCAGCTGGCTGGCCCTGGAGCACGCGGGGACACTGCTGCCGGAGCCGGTGTTCGACGCGATGCTGCCGCCGGTCGTACGGCTCCAGGCCGAGGCGGACCACGAGGCGTGGCGGGAGCGCAATCCGGACGCGCGGCCGTGGATCCGGTCGGCGACCTGGCATGTGCCGGTGCGCTGGTTCGCCCTCGTCGGCGAGGACGAGCGGGAGTACGAGCCGGCCGGCGCGGGCGAGTCCAAGGAGCCGCTGCTGCGGTACCGGACGCCGATGGTGCAGGCGCGGCGGCGGGTGGCGCGGGCGCTGCGGGTGCTCAAGGAGGCGCTGGACGAGGGCCCGTTGATCGACGGGCTGATCGATGTCGGGCGCTGGCTCGAGGAGTTCCATCCGCGTTCGATGGTCGAACTCGACTACGGGGGCCTGGTGCACGCGATGGGGCCCGACCGGCTGGCGGCGGACTACTCGGCTGCGGATGTGGCGGAGGGGCTCGCCGCGCTGCGCGAGGGCGACCCGGCGGCGGCCGGGGTGGCCTACGAACGGCTGACCGATCGCTGGCGGGCCGTGCGCGAACTCCAGTTCTCCAGTTAGTGGCTCGCCGATCCGCCGGGTGCGGGAGGATCCATCGGATCCGGCTGATCCCGAGGGGGCCCTTGGGCCAGGATTGGCCCAAGGGTGACGCAGAGCACATGACTTAACTCTTGTCTGCATCACCATCTGTCATGCCAAAATGGGACATCAAGTCCACCGTGGACTCGTTTCCTGGGTGGGGATGTGGCAGGTGATTGAGCTGTGACTGATCGTTACGTTGGGGTGACTGTCCGTTATGGCATGGTCCATCGGCTTCCGTCGAGGTTGAACACCTGAGAGCGCAAATCCATCGGTTTGGCCGACGAGGCTGGACGGATGGTGTAGTTGTAGTGCCGAGGACAAGCCGTTCGTCCTATTACCGACTCGGCCCGCGTCCGCCATTTCGGGCAACGCGGGTCAAGGTGCAGAATTTAGAGGAAAGAACCGCGTTGGTTCGGTTCTCTCGAGGAGGCCGCTCATGACCGCTCGCACCCCTGATGCCGAGCCGTTGCTTACCCCTGCCGAGGTCGCGACCATGTTCCGCGTCGACCCCAAGACGGTCACGCGGTGGGCCAAGGCCGGCAAGCTCACGTCCATCCGCACGCTCGGCGGCCACCGTCGGTACCGCGAGGCGGAGGTCCGCGCACTTCTGGCGGGCATTCCGCAGCAGCGGACCGAGGCCTGACAGCCCTTTTGGGCGGTTCGCGGGGCCCCCACCCCGTCTGACCGCCCGGCCCGACGGCCGGCCTGCCCCCATCAGGCACGCCGGAGGGTGAGTTCTTCAGCTTCACGGCTTTACAGCTTTACGGCTTCACTGGGACCGCATCGAACTCCGCCGGGTTCGATGCGGTCTCTTTTTTTGGGCGGTTCCGGAGGTTGGTGCGGGTTGGTGGGGGGTCGGTGCGGGTCGGCGAGGGCCGGCGAGGGCTCTGTGTGGGCGGGGCCGGGTCCTGGGGCGCCCTGCGGGGCGTGAGCGGCGGGGTCTGTGGGGTGGTGGGGGCTCCTGTTCGCCAACGCCGGAGTCGTCCCCCTGGTGGGTACCATTGCACATATTAAATCGCGACCCTTGCGGAGGGCCTCGGATTCCCCCGTTTTCGAACGAATTTCAGTGACTCCTGTCACATCTCCACGCGCTTGTGGATCTTCCGGGCGGTACGGTAATGAACTCCCGCGCGGGGTGCGGGTCCGTGGCCGGCCCCGCCTGGGTTCGCTGGGTGACGCCCCTTCAACTCTTGTCCCCAGCACGGCACTTGCGGTTTCAACCACCACCCCGCCGATCGCTCACCGTAAGGACCCCTTGGCGCCGCCAGACCCCGTCGCCGCCCCACCCGCCGCCGCAGCCCGCCACCCCGCCGCCCGGGGCATGCCGAAGGCCCGCGCCTTGCTCCCGCCGGGCGCCCCCCGGACCGGGCAGCCCGCTGCCCAGGCGCTCGGGGCACGGGGAAGTCCCGGCGCCCTGCCCACCGCGCCCCCTGAACCGCCCGCCTCGCGCCGCCCGGGGCCGCGCAGACCACTGCTCCGCTGCTCGGGGCATGCCGAGGGCCCGCAACCTGTTTGCCGCACCCCTTCAGGCCGCCCCACCTCGCGCCGCTCAGACCGCTGCCCCACCGCCCGGGGCATGCCGAGGGCCTGCACCCTTCGCCCGTGGCCCCCTGAACCGCCCGCCTCGCGCCGCCCGGGGCCGCGCACACCGCGCCCCGCCGCTCCGGGGCATGCCGAGGGCCCGCTGCCGGGGGTGGGGCGGGCCTTGGGGGAAAAGAAAAACCGTGCGGTCCTGACGGGATTTTCGTGTCTATTCGCGGCTGGCGCCGCGGGCGCGGCCTTGGTGGGGGCTGTGCATGGCGCAGCCCACTCGCGGGTGGTCGCCGCTCAGGGCATGGAGAAGGCCCGCTGCCGGGGGTGGGCTGCGGGTTGGGGGGAGGCGGGGGTGCGGTCCTGACGGGATTTTCGTGTCTATTCGCGGCTGGCGCCGCGGGCGCGGCCTTGGTGGAGGCCGGACATGCCGAAGGCCCGCTGCCGGGGGTGGGGCGGGCCTTGGTGGAAAAGAAAAACCGTGCGGTCCTGACGGGATTTGAACCCGCGGCCTCCACCTTGACAGGGTGGCGAGCACTCCAAACTGCTCCACAGGACCTTGCTTCGAGAGAGACTGTACAGCAGGTCAGGGGGTGGGGTCGAACTGGATGAAGAGGAGGCGCCTCAGGGGCGGGTGAGGGCCCACGCCTCGTCCAGCGCCTTGAAGAGCCGCTTGTCGGAGACGGGGAACGCCGTGCCCAGGGCGTGAGCGAAATAGCTGACCCGGAGTTCCTCGATCATCCAGCGGATGTCCCGGACCGCGGCCGGGAGGGGCCGGCCCGGCGGCTGCGCCGCCAGAAGATCGGCGTACTCCGCCTGGATCTCCCGCACCTTCTCCATGCGCGTGGTGTCCCGCGCCGCACCCCCCGGCATCTGCTGAAGGCGCCGGTCGATCGCCACGAGGTACCGCATCAGGTCCGGCAGCCGCTTCAGGCCCGTCCCCGTCACGAAACCGGGGTGCACGAGCGCCGCCAACTGCTCCTTGACGTCCTGGAGGTTGGGCACCAGCACCAGGCTCGTGGTGTCCTTCAGGCGCCGTTCGCAGGAGTGCCAGGCCGCCAGCACCTGCTGCACCCGCTCGACACCGCGCACCGTCAGCTCGACCAGCTCCGCCCGCACCGCCTCGTACAGCTTGCGGTACGACTCCTCGTCCCACGCGGGCCCGCCGTGCGCGGCGATCAGCCGGTCCGCCGCGGCGGTCGCGCAGTCCTCGAAGAGCGGCTGGACACCGCCGTGCGGATTCCGCGAGAGCGCCAGCTTCTGCTGGTTGGAGAGCCGGTCCGCGACGAACTTCGCCGGATTCACCGGCACATTGAGCAGAATCAGCCGCCGGGTGCCCCGCCACATCGCCTCGGCCTGCTCCGCCTCGGTGTCGAAGAGCCGCACCGCCACCGAGGCGCCCTCGTCCACCAGCGCCGGATACGCCTTGACCGGCTGCCCGGACCGCCGCGTCTCGAAGGTGCGCGGGAGGGCGCCGACCGTCCAGTCCTTGAGCCCGGTGCGCTGCTCGATGGTGGCGAGCGCGGGGTCCGAGACCCGTTCGAACGCCTTGGTGATCGCTTCCCGGGTCTTCGGCTTGAGCCGCAGCCGCAGCGCGTCCAGATCCTTGTCCTCGGCGATCTTGCGGCGCCGCTCGTCGACCACCCGGAAGGTGATCTTCAGATGCTCAGGAACCCGCCCGAGGTCGAAGTCCTCGGCGGCGACCGGCACACCGACCATCCGCTGCAACTCCCGTGCCAGCACCCACGGCAGCGGATCGGGTCCCGCCACCGCCCGGTCCAGGAACTTCTTCGCGTAGTTCGGCGCGGGCACGTAATGCCGGCGGATGGGCTTGGGCAGCGACCGGATCAGCTCGGTGACGACCTCCTCGCGCAGTCCGGGGATCTGCCAGTCGAAGCCGTCCGCGGTGACCTGGTTGAGCACCTGGAGCGGGATGTGGACGGTCACACCGTCCGCGTCCGCGCCCGGCTCGAACTGGTAGGTCACCCTGAACTTGAGCGCGCCCTGCCGCCAGGAGTCCGGGTAGTCGGCCTTGGTGACCGCCTCCGCGTTCTCGTTGATCAGCATGGACTGCTCGAAGTTGAGCAACTCCGGCTCGGTGCGCCGCCGGTCCTTCCACCACGTGTCGAAGTGGGCACCGGAGACCACGTTCTCCGGCAGCCGGGAGTCGTAGAAGTCGAAGAGCGTCTCGTCATCCACCAGGATGTCGCGGCGCCGGGCGCGGTGCTCCAACTCCTCGACCTCGCCGAGCAGTTTGCGGTTGTCGTGGAAGAACTGGTGGTGGGTGCGCCAGTCGCCCTCGACCAGGGCGTTGCGGATGAAGAGCTCGCGGGAGATCTCGGCGTCGATCCGGCCGTAGTTCACCTTGCGCTGGGCGATGAGCGGCACGCCGTAGAGCGTCACCTTCTCGTACGCCATCACGGCCGCCTGGTCCTTCTCCCAGTGCGGCTCGCTGTAGGTGCGCTTGACCAGGTGCTGGGCGAGCGGCTCGACCCACTCGGGTTCGATCCTGGCGTTGACCCGCGCCCACAGCCGGGAGGTCTCCACCAGCTCGGCCGACATGATCCAGCGCGGCGGCTTCTTGAAGAGCGCCGAGCCGGGGAAGATCGCGAACTTGGCGCTTCGGGCGCCCAGATACTCGTTCTTGTCGGTGTCCTTGAGCCCCAGATGGGACAGCAGCCCGGCCAGCAGCGAGCCGTGCACCCGCTGCGGGTCCACGGCCTGATCGGTCCGCTCGGCGTCCTTCACCGTGATGCCGAGCTGTTTGGCGACGGTCCGCAACTGGCTGTAGATGTCCTGCCATTCGCGGATCCGCAGATAGTTGAGGTACTCGCTCCTGCACATCCGGCGGAAGGCCGAGGACGACAGGTCCCGCTGCCGGTCCCGCACGTAGCCCCACAGATTGAGGAAGGCGAGGAAGTCGCTGGTCTCGTCGCGGAAGCGGGCGTGCTGCTGGTCGGCCTGCGCCTGCTTGTCGGCGGGGCGTTCGCGCGGGTCCTGGATGGACAGCGCGGCGGCGATCACCATCACCTCGCGGACACAGCCGTTGCGGTCGGCCTCGAGCACCATCCGGGCCAGCCGCGGGTCGACCGGCAACTGGGAGAGCTTGCGGCCGGTTTCGGTCAGCCGCTTGCGCGGGTCCTTCTGGAGCGGGTCGAGCGCGCCCAGCTCCTCCAGCAGTTGGATGCCGTCCTTGATGTTGCGGTTGTCCGGCGGGTCGATGAAGGGGAACTTGGCGATGTCGCCGAGGCCGGCCGCGGTCATCTGGAGGATCACCGACGCCAGGTTGGTGCGCAGGATCTCCGGGTCGGTGAACTCGGGCCGGGCGAGGAAGTCGTCCTCGTCGTAGAGCCGGATGCAGATGCCGTCGGAGGTACGGCCGCAGCGGCCCTTGCGCTGGTTGGCGCTGGCCTGGCTGATCCGCTCGATGGGCAGCCGCTGCACCTTGGTGCGGTGGCTGTAGCGGGAGATCCTGGCGGTGCCGGGGTCGATGACGTAGCGGATGCCGGGGACGGTCAGCGAGGTCTCGGCGACGTTGGTGGCCAGCACCACCCGGCGGTTGCCGTGCTGCTGGAAGACCCGGTGCTGCTCGGCCGAGGACAGGCGCGCGTAGAGCGGCAGGATCTCGGTGCTCGACCGTACGGCGCCGCCGCCGCGGGTGAGGTGCTTGTCGAGGGCGTCGGCGGTGTCGCGGATCTCCCGCTCGCCGGAGAGGAAGACCAGGATGTCGCCGGGGCCCGCCGCCTGGAGCTCGTCCACCGCGTCGCAGATGGCGCTGATCTGGTCCCGGTCGCTGTCGGCGGGGGTGTCGGCGCTGCCAGCGCCCCCACTGCCCTCGGTGACCTCTTCGAGCAGCGGCCGGTAGCGCACCTCGACCGGATACGTACGGCCGCTGACCTCGACGATCGGGGCGTCGCCGAAGTGCCGGGAGAAGCGCTGCGGGTCGATGGTCGCCGAGGTGATGACGACCTTCAGGTCCGGGCGCCGGGGCAGCAACTGGGCGAGGTAGCCGAGGATGAAGTCGATGTTGAGGCTGCGCTCATGGGCCTCGTCGATGATGATCGTGTCATAGGCGCGCAGCTCGCGGTCGGTCTGGATCTCGGCGAGCATGATGCCGTCGGTCATCAGCTTGACCAGGGTGGAGTCGCCGACCTGGTCGGTGAAGCGGACCTTCCAGCCGACCGCGCCGCCCAGCGGGGTGCGCAGCTCCTCCGCCACCCGCTCGGCGACGGTCCTGGCGGCGATCCGGCGCGGCTGGGTGTGGCCGATCAGACCGCGCACACCCCGGCCCAGCTCCAGGCAGATCTTCGGGATCTGGGTGGTCTTGCCGGAGCCGGTCTCGCCGGCGACGATCACCACCTGGTGGTCGCGGATCGCGGCCAGGATCTCGTCCTTCTTCTGGCTGACCGGGAGCTGCTCGGGGTAGCTGATCTCGGGCACGGCGGCGCGACGGGCGGCCAGCCGCACCTCGGCCCGGTCGATGTCCGCCGCGATCTCGGTGAGCACCGCCGCGTGGGCCTCGGGCTTGCGGATCCGGCGGGCGCCGTCGAGTCGGCGGCCGAGGCGCTGTTCGTCGCGCAGGGTCAGCGCGGAAAGGCGTCGGGCCAGCTCAGCGGAGGAGGGTTGGTTAGACATACGCGGTCCAGCATCGCACCCGGCGGCGCGCGGCGGCGAACCCATTTCCGAAGGCTTTGACCGGCGGGCCCTCTTTCGGGCCTTCCCATGGCCCGAGCGGCCCAACGAGCAAGACGACGTAGGGCCCGCCAAAGACGGCGGGCCCTACGTCGTGCGGTGGCTGGGGCCGGGGTCGAACCGGCGACCTACCGCTTTTCAGGCGGTCGCTCGTACCAACTGAGCTACCCAGCCGCAGCGGTCCTGACGGGATTTGAACCCGCGGCCTCCACCTTGACAGGGTGGCGAGCACTCCAAACTGCTCCACAGGACCTTGCTTGGCGCGATCCCAATTCTTGCACAGGATCCCACCTGCTCCGTACCGGTTTTCGCTGCCCCTGAGTGACCGGATGATCACGGTCAGGCAGCCCGACGTCGCTTGATCAGCGTAGCAGACCCCCGGCTTTGGCCTGGGTGTGGTCGGTGTGGGGGAGGTCTTGGGGGAGGTTGGGGGAGGTTGGGGGAGGAGGACGGTGAGGGCTTGGAAGCGTCTGTACTGGGCTTTTCGGGGAGGCGACGTTTCCCGTCGTATCGCCGAACCACGGCGAGGGGGGACAGCGCTAGCTTGGCGGCATGGACGTTCAGCGCTACGTGGCCTTCACCGTCGACCCCTCCGGCGGGAATCCCGCCGGGGTCGTACTGGACGCGGCGGGCGCCGCTGACGCCGAGTTGGCCGCCGTGGCCGCCGAAGTGGGTTACTCCGAGACCGCGTTCGTCGTGGCCAGGGCCGATGGGGAACTGGACGTCCGGTACTTCAGCCCGCTCGCCGAGGTGCCCTTCTGCGGACACGCCACCATCGCCACCGCGGTCGCGTACGCCCGGCGTTACGGCGTGGGGAAGTTGGCGATGCACACCCGGGCCGGTCTGGTGCGGGTCGGCACCGCGCTGGGGGAGGACGGGAACATCACCGCGGAGCTGGTGAGCGTAGCCCCGAGGACCGCGCCGCTCGACGCGTCCGACCTCGCCCGACTCCTCGCCGCGCTGCGGTGGTCGGCGGCCGACCTCGACCCCGCGCTGCCGCCCCGGGTCGCCTACGCGGGGGCCTGGCATCCCGTGATCGCCGTCACCAGCCGGGCCAGGCTGGCCGAACTCGACTACGACATGGCCGCGTTGGGCGAGCTGATGCGGGAGCGCGACTGGACGACCGTCGATCTGGTGCAGCGGGAGTCGGCCACCGTCTTCCACGCCCGCAACCCCTTCCCGCCCGGCGGCGTGGTGGAGGACCCCGCGACCGGAGCGGCGGCCGCGGCCTTCGGCGGATACCTGCGGGAGCTGGATCTCGTCACGCTTCCGGCGACGCTCACCGTCCACCAGGGCGACGACATGGGCCGGCCGAGTCTGATCACGGTCACCGTTCCGGCGGATCCAGGCAGCGGGATCGCGGTCCGCGGCACCGCCGTACCGCTCGACTGAGGCCCATCCGCCGGGCGTCCCTCCACGCCGGCCGCTCGCCCGGCCGGGCGCCTCCGCCCGTCCGCGTGATCCCCGTTTTCTCCGCCGGTTTGTCCCGCGCCGATGTCAGCACAGTGGAGTATTCCGGCACGAGGGCCTTTCGAATCCCACTGATCCGTTCGCGCGAGGGTTAATATGACCGGACGTATGGCGTGCCCCGTGTTCCGTATCCGGTGACCCGCGTGCAAGGGAGAAGCGCATGACCGAGCCACAGTCGGCCTCATCGTCACCGGCATCGCCCGTATCCCCGGTCCGGGCGGACCATTCCGGGGGAGTGCCCGATCTTCGGCGCACCGGAATCCATCCGGACTTCTGGTATCCGGTCGCGGTATCCGGCAGCGTGCGGAAGAAAAGCACGTTCGCGGCGAATTTCGCCGGTGAGCGGATCGCGTTGTACCGCGGCGAGAGCGGCGCGGTGCACGCGCTCGAAGACCGCTGCGCCCACCGACAGGTGCCGCTGAGTATGGGCGTTGTGGAGGGCGAGACGCTCCGCTGCTGCTACCACGCCTGGGCTTACCGCGGAAACGGCCGTATCTCGCAGATCCCATATCTGCCCAAGGGCGTCGACCGGCCGCCACGCGGTGTGCACGCCTATCCGGTCCGCGAGGCATACGGGCTGGTGTTCGTTTTCCCCGGCGACCCGGCGAAAGCGGCGACGACCCCGCTGCCCGATCTGCCGGAGTTCGCCTCTCCCCGGCACAAGACGATGACGTTCTCGCGCACGGTGCACTGTCATTACTCCTTCATGCACGAGAATCTGCTCGACATGAACCACCAGTTCCTGCACCGCGGCATCCTCGGCAAAATCCAGCCGAAGCTGCTCGGTTACGAGACCGGTCCGCAATTCGTCGAGGCCCGCTATCTCTTCACCCACGTCGGCGGGAAGAAGGACCGCGGCGCCGGAATGCTCGCCGCCGAGGGAATCGGCGGCAGCAAGTCACCGGACGTCATCACCATCCGTACCCAATACCCGTATCAGACGCTGCGATTGGTCGCCGAGGGCGCCGAGCACCCGGCCTTCTCCCTCTGGGTGGCGTACGTGCCGGAGGACGCCGAGCAGCGCACCAACCACGCCTACGGCCTGCTGATGATCGAGAAGCCCCCGATCCCGGGTGCCCTGCATATCGCCTGGCCGTTCATCCGGCGCTTCACCGAGCGGGTCTTCGCCGAGGACCGGACGGCGGTCGAGGCCGAGCAGCGGGCGTGGGACGAGCAGCGGCAGGACCGCAACCAGGAGATCTTCCCGGTCATCCGCGACGTCCGCGACGTCCTGCGCGCCAATGGCACCCCGATCCTCCCCGCCGCGGCCCTGGCCGATAGCGGCTTTTCGCGCCCTTGTCCGTAGTATCGGGAGCAGGCGAGGCGGACCCTCCGCGCGGATCGCGCAAGGTCACCGCCGGCCGTCCGCGATCGCACCGTACGGACGGTCCGGGCGGGTGCGGCCGGCCCGCCACCATGAGGACGTTTGGCCTCCGCTTTACGGAGAACGTGCAACCGCCGGGGTCGGGGTAGGCGTTGTACGTACGTAGGGCGTCAGCGGAACGGGATACGAGCGGAGCACACGCATGAGTCGGGTCAGGACCAGCATAGGCATCGCACTGTTGGCCGGTGCGGTGCTAGCCGGCACCAGTGCGTGCGGTGGGGACAAGAAGGCGAACTCGGCGTCCGCCGACGACGGGAAGGTGTCGGCGTCGGCCGGCGCCCCGGCGAAGCCGTCGGCCACCCCCAAGCCGACCCCGAAGCCGAAGCCCAAGCCGGCGATGCTGCTCGACACGATCACGCCGGCCACCGGGACCACGGTGGGCGTGGCGATGCCGGTGTCGGTGGTGTTCAGCAACCCGGTGGCCCAGTCGGCCCGGGCGGGCATCGAGCAGCACATGAAGATCAGCACGTCCGTGCCGGTGACCGGCGCGTGGCACTGGTTCAGCAGCACCCGGGTGGACTTCAGGCCCCAGACGTTCTGGAAGGCCGGCACGAAGGTCACCGTCGACGCGAACATGATCAATGTGCCGAACGGCAACGGCCGGTTCGGCGTCCACGACTACCACCACACGTTCTCGATCGGCGACGACAACGAGACCCTGGTGAACGCCAAGACGCACACCATGAAGGTCACGCACAACGGCGCGGTGATCAAGACGCTGCCGATCGACGCGGGCAGCCCCACCTGGCCGTCGTGGGACGGCACGATGGCCGTCATCGACAAGTCGGCCAAGGTCCGGATGACCTCGTGCAGCGTCGGCATCAGCTGTGACAAGGGCAGCCCCGACTACTACGACCTGACCCTGCCGTGGGATGTGCACCTGACCAATTCGGGCACGTACATCCACTACTCCACCGGTGACCCGTACCCGGGGCACAGCGTCGGCTCGCACGGTTGTGTGCACCTGTCGATGGCGGACGCCAAGTGGTACTACAACTTCGTCAAGCAGGGTGACCCGGTCACGATCACCGGCACCCCGCGCGGCAAGGCCCCCGGCGACAACGGCTACGCGGACTACAACCTGTCCTGGACGCAGTGGCTGAAGGACAGCGGCGCGGGGCAGATCACGACGGCCAGCGCGTGACGCTCGGCGCGTGAGGTTCTTGTGATGGTGTGATGACCGCACCACGACCGGCCCGGGGTACCTCCCCCGGGCCGGTTCGCGTTCCCGGCCGACGCTTTGCCGTAGCCGTAGCCGGGCCCTGCCCGTCACGGTCGAGGCCGATGTCGGACCCCGCCGGTAGCGTCTCTCCTGTTCGAGATCAGTTCGATCCGCGGGGGGATTTTGATGCGCTTCTCCAGAACCTCGGCCCTGACGGCTCTTGCCGTCCTGGCCGGGATCGCCCAGGGAGTCGGCAGTGCCGGGACAGCGTGGGCCGATGCCCCGCACCAACTCGATCTGCCCGGTTACTCGCATCTGGTGGTGGACGCCTCGCACGGCCACGTCTTCGTCAGCGGAGGTCCGGACAGCACCGATATCGCCGTCGCCGATCTCGACGGCGCCCAGGTGGGGACCGTCGATGACGAGAGCGGCGCCACCTCCATGGCGCTGTCGCCCGACGGCGGGACCCTCTATGTGGCGCTGCCCGGCAGCGACGCCGTGTCGGCGGTGGACACCGCCACCCTCACCGAGACCGCGCGCTACTCCACCGGGAGCGGTCCGCAGGACGACCCGCACTATCTGGCGTACGCGGGCGGTCTGCTCTGGTTCGGCTATGGATCCCAGGGGCAGGGCGGCATCGGCTCGATCGACGTCGAGGGACCGCGGCCGACCGTCTCGCTGGACGGCGGGCTCTGGTACGCGGCGCCGCTGCTGGCGAGCGATCCGGCGGTGCCCGGCACCCTGGTCGCGGGCGAGGTCGACACCTCCAGAGCCACGCTGAAGGTCTACGACGTCTCCTCGGGCGTCCCGGTGACCACCGCGTCCCAGGCCGACGGCGGCCCCGGCCTCGAAGACCTGGCGATCACCCCGGACGGCAAGGATGTCGTGGTGGCTGCCCACGCGCCCTACCACCAGGTGTTCAAGCTGACCGACCTGTCGCCGGACGGACAGCTCGCCACCGCGTACAGCGCCTCATCGGTGGCCGTGGCGCCCGACGGCACCATCGCCGCGGGGGTCTCGTACGCCACGCCGGACCTCTTCGTCTTCCGGCCGGGCACCACCACGCCGCTGCACAGCTTCGACGTCTCGTCCGATGACGGCTACCTCACCCTGCCCGACGCCGGACTGGCGTGGGATCCGGACGGCAGCCGGCTCTTCGGCGTCACCGACGACGCCTACAACGGCGTGGTCGAGCTGCACGTGGTCCCCGAGCCGCTCAAGGCGGCCAGCCGGCTCACCGTGCACGGCCCGGAGTACGGCTTCGGTTACCCGTATCTGCCGCTCACCCTCACCGGGCAGCTCACCTCCGACGATCCGTACGCCGCCGGGCAGGTGCTGCACGTCACCCGTACCGACCCGGCCGGCCCGGACGGCGTCCCGCTCGCGGACGTCGCCGTGGCGGCCGACGGCAGCTTCGAGGTCACCGACACGCCCACGGTGAGCGGTGATCACACCTACACGGTGACGTACGCGGGCGACTCCGGCCACGCCGAGGACACCGAGCGCGTCCTCATCCCGGTCGGCAAGGCGCCGGCCCAAGTGCCGCTCGACGGCCCCGCCGACGCGCCCCGCGGCTCCGTGGTGACGATCACCGGCTCGCTCACCTCCTCCCCCGACGCCCCCTTCGCCCCCGGCCAGAGCGTCAAGATCAGCCGGGTGGACGCCTCGGGGACGACCAGCCTGCCGGATGTCCGGGCGGCCGCCGACGGCACGTTCTCCTTCGCCGACACCCCGCAGATCGGCGGGATCAACAACTACAAGGCCGCGTACGCCGGGGATGTCAGCCATGTGGCCGCCGTCTCCAACCACGAGGTCGACGTCTCCCGCTCGGCGACGACCGTCACCGTGACCACCAACGCCACCCACTACCCCAACGGCGCCACCGCGAAGATCACCGCGCACCTCGGCACCACCTACAACGGCCGCACCCTGTCGGTCTACGCGCAGCCGGACGGCGGCATGAAGACGCTGCTGAAGACGGCCACGGTCGACGCGCACGGCAATCTGGCCGTCGGCTACCGGGTCACCGGGCGTACGGAGATATCCGCCGAGTTCACCGGCGACTACCGGTACGGACCCGCGACCGCCGCGACCACCATCTGGTAGTCGTGCATCTGGTTAGCGGCCGGCAGTCGGCTCTCGGGACGGCACCGCCGCGGGGCCGCGGATCTCCGCGGCCCCGCACCTCGGGTACGTCGGTGTCATGCCGCCGGTCGGTGCAGGTGGCGTAGCTTTCCCCGCCTGCCCGGCCGGTGCGCGGCCGCTCACCTACCATCCGCCCTATGAGGATCGGGGGACTTCTTGCGTCGCACATCGTCCATCACAGCCACCGAAGCCGCATCCACCACGGGGTGACGTCCCGCTCCGGCCGGGGCTATGGATCGAGTTCGGGGCTGGGGAGTCTCTGGCTGGGTCTGGGGATCACCGCGGTCGTGCTGGTGGTCATGATCACGCTGATCGTGGTGGTGAAGCGACGGATCTCCCGCGGGCTCCGTTCCTTCCTCCGCGACTGAGCCCGGCCGCCGCCCCGCGCGCTCGCCGCCACCCCGGGCGCCCGCCACCGGCCCGTACCGGCCGCCGAGCCCGCGCTCGCCGCCCTGCCGCGCCCCGGGCCCCGCGCGCCCGCCGCCGGTCAGCTCTCCTTGAGCCGGCTCCGGTAGGCCCGCATCGACATCCGCGAGCCGCACACCGACCCGCAGTAGAGACCGGAGGAGTTGCGGGTCTTGTCGAAGAACCCGCTGTAGCAGGTGGGGTTCTTGCACGTCTTCAGCCGGGACCAGGCCCCCCGGGCGGCGATATCGGCCACCGCCGCGAAGAGCGAGCCGAACGCGCCCGGCACCCCGGACTGGGATGGCACGAGAGTGCAGCCGTCGGCGTCGATCCGGGGGGTCAGCGGATAACGCTCGGCGGTACGCCACAGATACGCCTCGGCCTCGGCCGCCGGCCCGTCCTCGCAGCCGACATGAGATCGCAGCATCGTCACGAACGCGTCCCGCAGCTCACGCGCCGCCACCGCGTCCGCGTTGGTGGCCACCACGGCCGGGTCGGCGAGGCGGGCCGTGGTCAGCCACTCGGTCAGCCCGGCCTGGTCGCCCAGCAAATCGGGGTGCTTGTCCGTGAGCGGCCGAGTGTTGACGAAGCTCAGGATCAGGTCCGAGCTCTCGCACACACCGGGTGCGCACTGTTCCTCGTCCGCCATCCGTCCCCTCACCTCCCTCACGCCTCCGGTGCCTCTCGTGCCTTTCGTGCCCCTCGACGTATGCGTCGCAGGTGCCCGTGCGGCGATGCTACCTCACGGATCACGGTGAGGGATGTTGGCAGCAAAGTGAATACGGTCATCACATTGCCGCACCCTCAAGGCCAAAAGTTGTGATCTACGGTGCTACGCTCGCTGCATATTCATCTACAGGAGGAACCATGACCTCGGTACTCATCGTGTTGACCGGCGCCACCCGCTGGAGCCTGAAGGACGGCAGCCAGCACCCCACCGGCTTCTGGGGCGAGGAGTTCGTCGTGCCGCACCGGATCCTGGCCGGCGCCGGGACCGACCTCACCATCGCGACCCCCGGCGGGCGGGCGGCCGTCGTGGACGAGAACAGCCTCAACCCCGAGGCGAACGGCGGTGACACCGCCAAGGTGGCGGACCTGCGCGGCTACCTCGCCGAGGTGAAGGACCTGCTCGACTCCCCGGCCCGCCTGGAGGACATCGACCCCGCCGACTTCGACGCGGTCCTCATCCCCGGCGGCCATGGACCGATGCAGGACCTGGCGGTGAACGAGGATGTCGCCCGGATCCTCGCCGCGATGCTGCCCGACGCCGGCAAGGTGGTCGCGTCCCTCTGCCACGGCCCCGCGAGCTTCATGTCGGCCGGGAACCCCGACGGGAGCTGGCTCTTCAAGGGCCGCCGGCTCACCGCCTTCACCGATGAGGAGGAGCGGCAGGTGGGCCTGGACGCCAACGCGGTCTGGCTGCTCGAAGAGCGCCTGCGCCACTCGGGCGCCCAGTTCGAGTCCGGCCCCGCCTGGGCTCCCTATGTCGTGGTCGACGGCAACCTCGTCACCGGCCAGAACCCCGCTTCGGGCGAAGCCGCCGCCGAAGCTCTGCTGAAGGCGCTCGCCGCCCGCGTCTGAGGCGGCGACGCGAAGCCTCGGACGGAGGTGTGACCGGGGCAAACTGGCGCAAGGGACGTAACGGCAGCGCGCCGGCCCGAGGGCGGCGCGGAACGCGGTGGTACCCCCAACGGGATTCGAACCCGTGCTACCGCCTTGAAAGGGCGGCGTCCTGGGCCACTAGACGATGAGGGCGGGCGGCCGACCGTGGGCGCCGTCGGCGCACGTCGGGGACGCGTGAAGCATAGGGGATCGGCCGGAGGTTCGGCAAAACGGTTTCGCGGCTCCCCGGCAGGCGCCGGGCCGGGACGCCGCCCGGGCTTTGTCGGGGCATTACCGGGACAATGGTGAGGTGCTGGAGATGACCCGCGAGGAGTTCGAGGAACTGGTGGGCGAGGCGCTCGACCGGATCCCGGCCGAGCTGACCCGCCTGATGGACAACGTGGCCGTCTTCGTCGAGGACGAGCCCGCCCCCGGCGACCCCGACCTGCTGGGGCTTTACGAGGGGACGCCGTTGACGGAGCGCGGGGAGTGGTACGCCGGGGTGCTGCCCGACCGGATCACGATCTACCGCGGGCCCACCCTGCGGATGTGCGCGAGCCGGGAGGAGGCCGTCGCGGAGACGGAGATCACCGTCGTGCACGAGATCGCCCACCACTTCGGCATCGACGACGAGCGGCTGCACGGGCTGGGATACGGCTGAGGGGGCGGCCTGGGGTCCCCGCCTCGGCGGCGGGTGCCGGCCCGCCCGCCGCTCGACGCGCCGCCCCTCGTCAACCGCGCCCTCCGGTGGTCACCCGTACGCAGGTGCGACCACAGGCTTGGGCGTGTCCTGGCGGGTGGCGGCGGCGTTGGACAGCGCGAGACCGGCTGCGTACGCCCCGCGTAGGCATCCCCCACCGAGCCGCCCGAGGTCCCCGCACATGCCCGCACCGCAGAATGGCGACAGCAGTCGCAGCTCCCGTACCGCCCGAATCCGTACCGCCGGGGTCCGCTCCGCCATGCTCGTCGCCCTGGTGGCCACGGGGGTCGCCGCCTGCGTCAGCGCGGGGAGCGAGCCCGGGCCGAAGGCGCCGAGCCGTACCCCGGCCAGCGTCGGCAGCGTCGCGGACGGGTCGAGCACCGGCCGGTTCTTCCCCGCGGGTGCCCGCCCCGCCGGGAAGAACGGGATGTCGCCGTCGCCGACCGCGTCAGGTGTCCCGGCCTCGCCCGGCGCTTCCGCTTCCGCCTCGGCCAGCGCCGGCGCGACGGGGAAGCCGACCCGCCGGACCGTACCGCCGTCGCCGAGGGGCGGCGGCGCCACCGTGCCCCAGCCGACGGCTCAGGCTTCGCCCACCCAGGCGCCGCCCGCGAGCTCCGCGCCCGCGGAGCCGACCACCACCCCGCCCACCGACCCGCCGAGCCAGAGCGCCAGCCCCGACCCCGGCGGCGGTACGCCGGGTCCCGGTGCGGGCGAGGACTGAAGTTCGCCGAAACGCCTGGTCACGGGTGATCTACGGAGGTGATTGGCAAAAGTAGGACCGTATGCGTATACTGGTAGATCGTTCCTGTGTCCTGGCGCCTTAATTGATACGCGCCCCTGGCGCGTTCCTTTTCTCCTGTGGCTGACCGCATTGAGGCGGTTGTAAGCAACCTGCGGAGCTGGCGCGTGCCGTAAGTCTTCGAGAGGTTTAGCTTCCGCATGTCCCTTGACAGTGCCGACCGTTCCGCCATGCCCGTGAACGCCGCCGACGCCACCACCAGCGCTACCACCGACGCCATCGAGGCGACCGACGCCATTGAGGCGACCGATGTGATCGACGCCGCCGACGTGCTCGACCTGGCCGACGTGCTCGACCTGGGCGATGACGCGCTCGACGCCGAACTCGCCGACGCCACCACCGACGCTGAGACCGAGACCCCCGGCGTCACCTTCGCCGACCTCGGCCTGCGGGACGAGATCGTCCGCAAGCTCAGCCAGAACGGCGTGGTCACCCCCTTCCCGATCCAGGCCGCCACCATCCCGGACGCGCTGGCCGGCCGGGACATCCTGGGCCGCGGCCGTACCGGCTCCGGCAAGACCCTCGCCTTCGGTCTGCCGCTGCTGACCCTGCTCTCCGGCGGCCGTACCGAGCGCAAGCACCCCCGCGGCGTCATCCTCACCCCGACCCGCGAGCTGGCCATGCAGGTGGCCGACGCGCTCCAGCCCTACGGTGACGTGCTCGGCCTGAAGATGAAGGTCGTCTGCGGCGGCACCTCCATGCAGAACCAGATCTACGCCCTGGAGCGGGGCGTCGACGTGCTGGTCGCCACCCCGGGCCGGCTGCGCGACCTGATCAACCGGGGCGCCGCCTCGCTCGACCAGGTGCAGATCGCGGTGCTCGACGAGGCCGACCAGATGGCCGACATGGGCTTCCTGCCCGAGGTCACCGAGCTCCTCGACCTGATCCCGGCCGGTGGCCAGCGACTGCTCTTCTCCGCCACCCTGGAGAACGAGATCGACACCCTGGTCAGGCGTTACCTGGTCAAGCCGGTCACCCATGAAGTGGACGCCGCCCAGGGCGCGGTGACCACCATGAGCCACCACGTGCTGATCGTGAAGCCGAAGGACAAGGCCCCGGTCACCGCCGCCATCGCCGCCCGCAAGGGCCGCACGATCATCTTCGTCCGTACCCAGATGGGCGCGGACCGGGTGGCCGAGCAGCTCATCGAGTCCGGTGTGCGGGCCGACGCGCTGCACGGCGGGATGACCCAGGGCGCCCGCACCCGCACCCTTGAGGACTTCAAGGCGGGCCGGGTCAATGTCCTGGTCGCCACCGATGTGGCCGCCCGGGGTATCCACGTCGACAACATCGGCCTGGTGCTGAACGTGGACCCGGCCGCCGACCACAAGGACTACCTGCACCGCTCCGGCCGTACGGCCCGCGCGGGCGAGTCCGGCACGGTCGTCTCGCTGGCCCTGCCGCACCAGCGCAAGCAGATCTTCCGGCTGATGGAGGACGCGGGCGTGGACGCCTCGCGCCACATCATCGGCGGCGCGGGCGCCTTCGACGAGGATGTCTCGCGGATCACCGGCGCGCGTTCACTCACCGATGTCCAGGCCGACGCGCTCCAGAACGCCGCCGTCCAGGCCGAGCGGGAAGTCGCCGAGCTGACCCGGCAGTTGGAAAGGGTTCAGCGCCGTGCCGCCGAACTGCGGGAGGAAGCCGACCGGTTGACCGCCCGCTCGGCTCGCGAACGCGGCGAGGACCCGGAGGAGGCGGTGGCGGCGAAGGCCGCCGAGCTCGCGGCCGAGGTGGCCGCCGCTTCGGTGCCGCAGCCGCGCGAGGAGCAGCAGCCGGCGTACCAGCGCCGTGACGACCGTCCCTCGTACGGCGACCGTGACCGTGACCGCCGGGACGACCGGGGCAACTTCGACCGGCGCCGCGATGACCGGCCGTCGCACAACCGCGACGACCGGCCCGCGTACAACCGTGACGACCGTCCTTCGTACAACCGGGACGACCGCCGGGACAGCCGTCCGGCCTACAACCGTGACGACCGCCGTCCGTCCACCTCGGGTTCGTCCTACGCGGGCCGTGACGCGCGCCCGGCGTACAACCGCGATGACCGCCGTGACGCCCGGCCCGCGTACAACCGTGACGAGCGCCGCGACGCGCGTCCTTCGTACAACCGTGACGACCGCCGTCCGTCCACCTCGGGTACGTCCTCCTACGGTGGCCGCGACGACCGCCGCGACGCCCGTCCGGCCTACAACCGTGACGACCGCCGCGACAGCAGCCGCCCCTCGTACGCCAACCGGAACGACTCCCGGCCCGCGTACAACCGGAATGACGCCCGGCCCGCGTACAACCGTGACGACCGCCGGGACAGTAGCCGCCCCTCGTACGGCGACCGCGACCGTCCGGCGACGTCCTACAGCCGCGACAACGGCCCGTCCTCGTACGGCGCCGCCGCTGACCGCAAGCCGCGCTGGAAGCGCAACGGCTGACCGGTAGCACCGATTCGGGCAACGGGCCCGTGGCCTGCGGAAGTTCGCAGGCCACGGGCCCGTTTCGTCGTTCCTACGGCGCTGGGACAGCACCGGGCTGTGGCCGAAAGGACCCGAGTGCCCGACGCGGGCTCGCTCGCGGCTTCGCCGCCGCGGCCACCACCATCGCCGTGAGCCCCGGCCTCGTCCCGGCCGCCCTGTCGGGCTCCGCGCCCGCGGACACCGCTCCCGTACAGCCCGAGACCGTCGCCCCGGCGGCGCCGTGCTGCCAGCCCCGGCAGGAGGGCTGCTCACCCTCCTGGCGGCGCGGGGCACGGCGGGGGCGGCGCCTGGGGAGGGTCCCGCCGGCTGACAGCGGGGGGCGCGTGCGGACGAGGCGCTCACACCTGGCCGGGGCGCGGGGTAGTGATACGCATACGCAGAGTCCGCAGGCGAAGCCCGGGCGGGGGCATCCAGCCCGGACGGGAAACCCGGCCCCCACCGCTCTGCCCCCGACCCGCCCATCCCGCCCACCCGATACGGACTCGGCCCCACCCCCGGGTCCCAGCTATGCTGCGGTGTGCGGGCCGTTAGCTCAATTGGCAGAGCAGTGGACTTTTAATCCATTGGTTGTGGGTTCGAGTCCCACACGGCCTACCGCGTCAGCCCCCTCCGGGGGCCCCTGACCTGCGGTTATGGTGCCCCGGTAGCCTGAAGGCGGCCGGGGCACAGCCGTGTTCGGGCTCGTGCGTGAGCGCTGCGTGAGCGGGCGCGCGGCTGGTGGAGCGGCTCGTGACCTCAGCAGGGCGATGGCTCGACAGGACGTTTTCCGGTGAATCGCGGAACATTACACCAGGGAGCGGATCCACTCGACGATCGGCTACATCACGCCGTACCAGGCAAGGCTCCGCTGCCATCAACGACTGGACCTCGCGGCATAAATCGGAAGTGTCGGAACCCGAGGGGTCACTTCAGCCGGCCCCGACCCCGTATCGCACCGCGATGCCGGGTATGCCGAGATCGACCGGCGAGACTCTGGCGAGTGGGGGAGCGGAGGATGATCGGCGCGATGGGCGCCGAGGTGCTGCGGCTCGTTCCCGGCGGTGCCGCCGGTCCGAGGTCTCGGGCGTGGCATCTCACTCACCCGGGCGTCGGTCGGACCACACTCTATGCGTCCGGCCCCTGCCGGTTACGGGAGTGGCCGCCGGAGTCCCCTGAACGGCCGCGGAGGTCTTGCCCGGTTCTTCTCCCGAAGCCCGGAAGGGGCCGTCTCCCGGGCCCCGGAAGGGGTCGTCACTTCCAGTGGGGAGCGCAGAGCTGCTGCGCGACCAGGCTGTCCATGGCGTGCTCGGTCTTCAGACCCGCGAGGGTGCCGTCGCCGGTCTCCTCGACCACGACGCTCCGCTTCCCGTCGGGCGACACACCGTCGCGGGTGCTGTACCCGTTGACGTCGCCGCCGTGGCCCCAGTACCCGCCGCCGCACTTCAGCGGAATCCACATCAGGCCCAGCCCGTAGCGCGCGCCCGGCCAGACGGTGTTGAAGTCCTCGTTGACCGGCACCGTGGTCTGCATCTGCGCGAGCTGCGCGGGCGGCAGCAGCCGACCGCCCACGAGGGCCCGGTAGAACCGGGAGAGGTCGGCGGCGGTGCTGACCAGTTCGCCCGCCGCTCCACCCCGACTCATGTTCACGTCGGTGACGTTGATCGCCGGTCCGGAGCCGAAGTTCGAGTAGCCCTCCAGGTGCGGGCCGTGCAGGTAGGGGTCGTCGCCCGGCACCTTGGTGTGCCGAAGGCCGAGCGGCTCGATGATCCGCTGTTGCACCTCGTGCCCCCAGGTGTTGCCGGTGGCCCGCTGGATGATCATGCCGGCAAGGATGTAATCCGTGTTGGAGTAATGCCAGTTGGTGCCGGGCGCGAAGTACGGCTTGTGCCGCATGGCGATGGCCACGAGCTGTTCCGGATTGGTGTGCTTGAATCGGTCCGCCTGGAAGTTCGCCGTCGACGCGATCGCGGGGAGGTCGTCCGTGTAGTCGTACAACCCGCCGGTGTGCTGGAGCAGTTGCCGTACGGTGATATTGCGTCCGTCGTTCCCGTTTCCCGACACCACGCCCGGCAGCCAATGGTCCACCGTGTCGTTCAGCGACACCCGCCCCTCGCCGACGAGTTGCAGCATCACCGTGGCGACGAACGTCTTGGTCGAGCTGCCGATCCGGAACGTGTCGGCCGGGCGTACGGGTGCTCCGGTGGTGGGGTCGGCGGTTCCGGCCGTGGCGTACCGCCGTCCGCCGGGGCCGGTCGACTCGGCCAGCACGCCCACCGTGCCGGTACTCGATATCGCGTTCACCTGCCTCTGCAACGCGTTCGGCGTCCGTGCGTGTGCCGTCGACGCCTGCGCCGCGACCGGGGCGAGCGCGACACCCGCCAGTACGGCACTCGTTGTCACGACCTGAATGCACCGAAGTACGCTGCTTCGCATATCGGAGAGCCTCCTTGAAGTCCCATGGCGCGGTTGGTGTGCGCCGAGTTCCACGGTAGGAAGATCGACCACCGATCACCCTCCGGCGTCCCGGTGAATCGAGGATGGGGGTATCCCCCCAACCGCCCCGCGAGGGTGCCCTCTCGGCGCTTCGACAGGGTGGGACGGCTGGTCGGCAGTGCGCACGGAGGCGACGTCGTCTGTCCGGCATCGGCCCTTTCCTTTGCCGGCAGTCAGAAATCTCGACACGTCACTCGTGACGTCTCGTCATTCGCACACCGACAAGGAATTCCCACCTTGGAAAAGTCTCGTGTCCTGATTGTTGGCGCCGGAATCTCCGGGCTGGCGCTGGTCCGTGCCCGACCGACCGCGGGTTCGCGGTGGAGGTCGTGGAGCGCCGCGCCGATTGGCAGGCGTCGGGCGCCGGCCTGTACCTCCTGGCGAACGCGGTCCGCGCGCTCGCCGAGTTCGACGTCAGCCGGATCTGGGGCCACGGCGGCGACTGCCTGGCGATCGGCCGCAACGACCTGCATGAGGTGCTGTGTACGGCGACGGGCGGTACGGAGGTCCGTTTCAACGCCGAGGTGACCGGCGTGGACGCCGACGGGACGGTGACCTTCGCCGATTTCGCCGGACCGGTCGCCGAGTTGCTGGAGCAGGGCGCGGTCGCCTATTTCGCGGCGCTGTACGAGAGCGTCGGCGCGGACTGGACTCGCCCGCACACCGTCCTCGTCGGCGACGCCGCGCACGCCTGCTTCCCCAGCGCGACCAAGGGCGGAGCCATGGCGCTGGAGGACGCCGTGGTCCTCCAGGAACTGCTCGGCGAGAGCGAGAAGCAGGAAGTGGGGGGAGGAACGGGGGAGGGAGACCGCTTCACAGCGGCCCTCGCCGCCTTCCAGGCCCGCCGCGTGGACCGCGTCCAGTGGGTGCTGGACCAGAACCACCGCCGGGACAAGGCCCGTGATCTGCCGACTCCGCTGGGCAACCTCACCCTCCAATGCGCGGGTGAGCGGCTCTTCGAGACCACCCACGCCCCGCTGCACACCCAGCCGTAGTCAGCCGGTGCCGGTGAGCCGCCCGCCCGGGTTCGGTTGGGACGGCCGTCAAGTGACCATCGGAGCCCGGCCGTTGGCTCCGGCCGGTGCCGCCCGGGCCGATCCGCCGACCGATGTCAGGCCTGGTCTCCGCCCGGGGGCCGCCGCAGGGTGATGCCGTTGCCGGCCACGACGGCGGCTCACCCGAGCTAGTGTCCTGAGTCGCTAGTTTGCTTGCGGTTGTGGAGTGGGCCGGTGCCTGGTCCGAAGCCGTTGCCGCTGGAGCTGTCCGATCACGAACGCCGTATTTTGTGGGGCTGGTTGTGCAAGCAGACCGCCTCTCAGGCGCTGGTGTTGCGGTCGAGGATCGTGCTGGCGTGCGCGGAGGGCCTGTCGAATGCGCGGGTTGCGGATGATCTGGGTGTCTCTCGGGAGACGGTTCGTAAGTGGCGGTCCCGGTTCGACGCGGACCGGCTGGAGGGCCTGGTGGACCGGCCGCGTTCGGGGGCGCCGCGGAAGATCACGGATGAGCAGGTCGAAGCCCTGGTCGCCAGAACGCTCGGCCAGACGCCGGCGATAGGTGATTCGCACTGGTCGACGCGGTCGATGGCCCAGGCGGCCGGCATGTCGCAGTCGGCCGTCTCGCGGATCTGGCGGGCATTCGGCCTCAAGCCCCACATCGTCGAGACCTGGAAGCTGTCGACCGACCCGCAGTTCGTGACCAAGGTCCGCGACGTGGTGGGCATCTATCTGTCCCCGCCGGAGAACGCCCTGGTCCTGGCAGTGGACGAGACGTCGCAGATACAGGCCCTGGACCGGACCCAGCCCGTGCTGCCGATGTCCCCCACCGTGCCGGCAAAGATGACCCACGACTACGTCCGGCACGGCACGACCAGCCTGTTCGCCGCCCTGGACATCGCCTCCGGATCGGTCATAGCCCAGCACTAACGCCGCCACCGCCACCAGGAGTTCCTCCGCTTCCTGAAGGTCATCGACGCCGCCGTCCCCCAACACCTCGACCTCCACCTGGTCCTGGACAACTACGCCACCCACAAGACCGAGCCGGTCAAGAAATGGCTGCTGCGACACCCCCGCTTTCACCTGCACTTCACTCCCACCTCGGCATCCTGGCTCAACCTCGTCGAACGCTGGTTCGCCGAACTGACCTGCCGCAAACTCCGCCGCTCGGCCCACCGCAGCGTCACCGAACTGGAACGGGACATCCGCGGCTGGATCAACGAAGGGAACAAGAACCCCAAGCCGTTCGTCTGGACGAAGACCGCCGATGACATCCTCGACACCCTTGCCGCGTACTGCAGACGAATTAGCGACTCAGGACACCAGCCGGCTAGCGCGGGCCTTCATCGACCGCCCATGTCCCCTCGGCGCCCAGGGGATTCATATTGTCAGCGCTGGAAGAAAGAGCAAATTGATGCTTTGCCACGCAATTCTGCGCGCGCTGAACGTACGCTGCTACACGGTCTTCGATGGTGACGCCGGAATGGAGGAGCGGAAGCGAGAGGGACTGCAGCCGAACCTTGAAGATAAAGAGCTAGCAGACGCGCTGCGCAAGATCGACGGTGCCGTGCGGCGGAGCATGCTGGACAATACCAATCTGCTCGGCTACCTGGGCGGCACGCCCACCGGCACGCCAGCTGATGAGTCCACACGCGAGTACACCATCTTCCATGACCACTTGGAGGGGCACTTGACCTCTCATTGGCCAGCGTGGGTTGAACGGCAGCGGGAGATGGTCCGCGACGGAGACGGCTTCGCTGGCAAGAACGCCGCGACGTACCGCGAGGCGGCACGTACAACCACATCAGAGCCACCGCTGCTCCTCCAATCACTACTGCAGAACGTCCTGGCTCTTGCCGGATAGGTAGGCCACGAGAGTTCTGCTGGAAAGTCAGCGGCGGTACGTACCGAGTCGTCTCCCTGGCGGTACCTGCGTGAGCGATGCGTGAGCGGACGTGCTGGCACGCGGCTCTTCTCACCGGACCCGTCGACAATCTGCTGCCCTCTGAGCTGCGGCTTTCGGATGGCCGCCCACCATCCACCACCCCCTGGCATGCTCTGGCCGGGACTTTTCATCCATTGGTTGTGGGTTCGAGTCCCACACGGCCTACGGGGTCGATCCCTCTGAGGGGTCGCTGACCTGTGGTTTCGGTGCCCTGGTCGTCTTCGGATGGCCGGGGCACACCCATGCCGGGGGCACGGATGTGCTCGCGTCGCCAGGCGCCCCCGGCGAAGGGATCAGCCGTGGACGTGGGCCGTAGGGTCGTGCGCGGCTACCGGTTCGCGTCCAGGGCGCGTGCCAGCGTCGTCGCCTGGGCCGCCATCGCCCGCTTCCATGGAGTGTGGTCCTGTTCGGCGATCTCCCGCCACAGGGATGCGGTCGCCGTGCCGAACGCCGCGAGTGCTTCGGGCGGTGCGCTGCGCCACGACGGGAAGTGGCCGGCGTATTCGATCGCGGCCTCGACCAGGTGGCCGGCCTCCATAAGGCGGAGCGCCAGGGCGCCCGGGTCGATCCATGCGGCGCCGCGCGTCGGCCATGCCCAGTCGACGAGCCGGGCTTGCCCTTCGGTGATCAGGACGTTGTCCGGGGCGAAGTCCGTGTGCAGCAGAGCGTCAGCGTCGAAGTGCTGCAACGTGCCAGGTGGCGCGTACTCCGCCCAACGGTCCACGGCCCGCTTGATGTCGACGTCGGCCGGTGCCGTGATCCCTTGCAGCTCGGTGAGCGCTGCTTCCACGAGGGGCAGGTCCGGGGAGCCGGGGGTGTAGTCGGCGTGGCGGCCGTCGATCACCTCGTAGCCGAGGAGGCTCCAGCCGTCGAGTTCCAGGTGCCAGTAGAGGCGTGGGCAGGAGGAGGGCAGGTGCGCGGCCACCGCCGCCTCACGGCGCTGTGCACCCACTTGGGGATGGTCGGCCGGGATGCCCTTCACGAAGACCGGACCGCTATCCGTTTCGAGGACGGAGGCGATGCCGGAGTTCATGCCGCCGGGCGCGGTCACCGCCTGCTGGACAGTGCCGGCCTTGTCGCCGACGGCCCACCGGACCTCGGCGGGAAGCTGCTCGAAGGCGATACGGGACATGGACACGACGCGCGGTTCCTCGACTGCCTGGGGGAATGGGGTGCCGCCCAGGTCGGGGTATGACCGGGGCCGCACCCCGAAGAAAGGCTGCGAGCCGCCGGTGAGACGGGCCCGTCTCGGCTATGCCAGTGACCGGTCGGTGATGATGCTCACCCGCTCTTCGAAGACCTTCGCCGCGTCGGGGGTGAGGGTCGCCAACGCGACCATACTGCTGAGCACTACGTCGCACAGCTCGTTCTGGACGTCCTCCCACGTGTGGCTGCGTCCCTTGCGAGGGTTGGCGGAAACAGCGCCCATCGCGGCCTGTGCCACCTCGCCGACCTCCTCCTGGACCTTGAGCAGACGCAGCAGCCGCGCTTGTGCCGGCGTCGCGTTGTCCTTCTCGTCCAGCCACTGCACGAGCTGGTGGATCTTCGTCCAAATCTCGTCGTTCACGACGGTGGTGCTCCTTGCGTACGCGCGGATTCCGGATCAGGGGCGACGCTACCGAGCCCGGCGGTCACGTAGGCCGCTATCCGCTCAGCAATCACACCGGCGAGTGCGGTGGTTGTGCCGATAACGAGGAGGGGCACGCCCATGCCGCGCAGGATCACCACCACCTCCGCGTACAGTGCCGACTCGCGCGCGGGGAAGTCCGGCGTCCGGTTGAAGCGGTGGGCGGCACCGCGTGCGGCGATCCGGGCGGCGATGCTGTCCACGGGTGAGTTCGCGGATCGCGGAAGCGAGCCGGCGTACGAGTCGGGTACCGGCTTCGAGCTGGTAGCGGTCGTGATCGTCCTGGTCCGGTAGAAGATGGCCGACGTAGGGTTTGCCGGCCAGGGGCTGGCGATGCTCGGCGTTGTAGCGGGCCCGTGCTGCCTTTGCGTTGGTCTCGTGCTGGTGCGCTGACCTGCACCCTCGGGCAGCCGCGCTGCACGGCTGCCAGACCGTGATCGCCCAGAGCAGGCTGGGCCAACATCGCCGCCGCGGCCGATCACTACCGGTCACGCCCACAGCACGCCATCGCCATGCTCCGGCTCACAGCCACCAACCACCTCTGACCAACCGGGCGGTTCAAGGTGCGGCCGAGGCGGTAGATCCGCAGTCGGCCGTCGCGCCAGCACTCGGCCCGCTACCCGGCTCCGGCCGGCGTGCCCTCATCTCGATCGAGCTGGGGTGCTTGGCCGCGGTCACGCGCGCTCTCCAGGGGCGGGCGGTTGGGAGAGTTCAGGGCGGCCGGGGCCGTGACCTCGTCCGGCACGTTCAGCTTGTCCGGTCCTATGCGGGTGAGCTTGGCGGGGTTGGTGACGATGTAGACGCCGGAGACCTGGTCGCCGTCCGGGGTGAGATCCATGACCATGACCGCGTACGGGGAGTCACCGGTGAACAACACCGCGGCGTCATCGCCGTTGGCGCGGCGGTAGCGGATGTCCAGATCCTCGGTGCGCCGGGTGGCGTATCCGGCCAGCGTGCGGGCGGCCTTCTCCCGGCCGTGGACCGGGCGCACCCCGGCCGCCTGCCGCGCGCCTCCGCCGTCGATCCAGATGGTCACGTCCGGGGCGAGGATCTCCATGAGCGCGCGGATGTCGCCGCCGAGGGCGGCCGCGACGAACCGCTCGATGGCCTCCCGCCGGACGCGGGGGTGGGTGCGGTAGCGGGGGCGGCGGGCGCGGACATGGGAGCGGGCTCGGTGGGCGAGTTGACGTACGGTGGCGGGCTGCCGGTCGAGCATGCCGGCGATCTCGGTGTGGGGATAGCCGAACACCTCGTTCAGGACGAACACCGCCCGTTCCAGCGGGGTGAGGGTCTCCAGGACCACCAGCATCGCCATGGAGACCGAGTGGACGCGGACCGCGTGGTCGGCGGTGTCCGGGGCGAGGCCGGCGGTGGTGTCGGTGACCAGGGGTTCGGGCAGCCAGGGACCGACGTATGTCTCCCGGCGGGAGGCGATGGCGGTCTGCCGGGCGAGCGCGTGGTTCACCCCGATGCGTACGAGGTAGGCGCGCGGGTTGTCGATCTCCGCCAGCGGCGCCCGGCGGTTCTTGCCGGACCAGGACAGCCAGGTCTCCTGGAGCACGTCCTCGGTGTCGGCGACGCTGCCGAGCATGTTGTAGACGACGGAGAACAGCAGTTCGCGGTGGTCGACGAAGAGCCGGGTCACGGTGTGCGCCGGGCCGTCCCGCCGGTTTTCCGTACTCGGTCCGCGCGGCGCGTCCTGCGCCGGTCCTGCTCCGCCCGTCGCCGGGCTGTCCACGGGTGTGGCTGCCATGAGTTGCCCTCCTGTCACGCGCTCGCCCTTGAGAGGGACGGGGCGGCCGGAGTGTGACATCCACCCGGTGAGCGGGACACCTTGCGCGGACGCGCTCAACTCCGTTCCTCGTAGCTGATCTGGTGCTTGGCCGCGATGGGATTGATCTTGACGGGGTCCAGCCGCCCTTCGGTCAGCACAGCGGGCCCCGCCTCGATCAGGTCCTCGACATACCGCTCCCAGCCACCGGGCGAGGAGATCTGCAGAACCCGGGGCGGCGGGTCGGATGCCCTGCGCAGGGCGTGCGGGATACCGCGCGGGAGCAGCGCGAACGTCCCCTTGGGCGCCTGGTGGCTCCGGTCGTCGAACTCGATCTCGAGGACGCCGTCGAGCACGTAGACGCATTCGTCCGCGTGCCGATGGACATGCCGTGGGATGTCCTGGGCCACGGTCACCTCCAGCAGCGAGAAGCGTCCCTCGGTGTCGTCGGTCGTCGCCTTGACCGCGAACGTCGGCGGCAGCGGGATCCGCCCCGGTCTCGCAGCACCCGGCTCCAGCAGGATGAAACGGTCTTCAGCCACCGAACGCCTCCTTCCTGAGCACATCGAGAAAGCTCGGAACACCGTCCGTAGTACGGACGTCGATGAAGGCACGCACATGAAGATCGTCGACCGCCTCGCGCAGCAGCGCGTTCCCCAGATCCGCGCGCGACGTGAACCGGCCGGGCAGGCGCGAAGTGGCGACCCGGTAGTCACTGACGGCATCCGCGTCGAAGAGACCCGCGGGACGGATGACCGTCCACGCGTGATCACTGTCGCGCACGATCTCCTCCATGCGCCGCATGTCCTCGTACACCGTGCGCCCCATGGTGCGCGCGATGAACGGTTCAAGCACCTTCCGGAAGAAGAAGGTCTCGCCGGGGGCAGGCACGCCGAAGAGCACGGTTGAGCTCACGCAGACCAGGCGCCGGACGGCGTGGTTCGTCATGGCCTGCGTGATGTGGGTGATGCCCTCGGAGTACACCGTGACGGGGTTTCGGCCGTACGGCACCCCGAGCGTCGAGATCACCGCCTCCTGCCCGGCGACGGCGCGTTCCACGGCGGCCGGGTCGAGCACATCCGCGCCGGCCACCCGCAGCCGCGGATCGCTCAGCGGGAACCGCTCGGGGTGGCGTGTGACGGCGGTGACCGTGTGCCCCTCGGCGATCGCCTGCTCGGTGGCCCGTCGTCCGGTCGGTCCATTCGCCCCGAATATGACGAGTTTCACGTGTCGTCCTCTCTCCAGCGGACGACTCCGCCGGTGGGCTCGAGAGTGCACACGGCGTCGTCGTCCGGGTCGGCCTTGTCATGTGAGAGGAGCCCGACGGCGGCGGATGTGACACCCCGCACTCGGGTGAGACGTGGAACACACCTTCCGGGTGGCGGACACCTACGAGCAGGTGGCGTATCTCGGGGTCGGCGCGCCACGGAGGCGCGGCATGTCTGACAACTCGCCCTGAACCGCTCTTGTCCGTCGTCCACGACACGCTCGGCGGCGGCGCCGACGCCAGGGCTCGCCGAAGCGCATTCGCCGGCCGAAGCGTCGGGGCGGCGGACGGCGCGGTGAGGGGCAGCCCGGCCCTCGGCCGGGTCACCCTTGAGGCAGGCTCCGCTGAATCCCGACGAAGGATCGCTGCATGCGTGAGCGATGTGTGTTCGGCACGGCCTAGCGGCGGTTGCCGTGGTCAGAGAGCAAGTGGCCGGGGTTTCCGGGGGTTTTCCGGAGGTGTCCTCGCCCGTTGCTGGGCCGTTGCTTGCCCGCTGCTGGGCCGCTGCTGGGCCGAAGTGTCGGGAATCCCGCCGGCTCTCTGCCGATCGGGTCGCGCTATTCGGTCGCCCCGGTGCCCCCGGCCGGTGGGGTCAGGGGAGAACGGTGAAGGTGGCCTCGTAGATGTAGCCCGGCATGGCGGGGGTCCAGCCGAAGCCGTTCCCGACGGAGACGGTCCCGGTCTTGCCGTTGGGGTAATCGACTCCGGTCATGACGTAACTGATGGAGTAGGCGGCCGGAGCCGACCCCTCCCATTCGTAGCAGGACAGGTCCACCGGATTCTCGGCGAATTCCTCGGTCACCGAGGGGGTGTCCGTTGTGAGGTAAATGTAGCGGATGTACTGCGGAAGGACGCTGAAATCCTGGCAGATGACCTCGGACAGCCGTGTGTCGGCCGAGGCGGTCGCCGCAGGCGCCACCAGCGGGACGCTGAGGGCTGCGGCGGCGGCCAGTAAGAGGGCGGCTCTGCGCATGGTCGGCTCCCTGGAGTTATGGACGGGGTCACCATCGTCACAGTGGCGTATTGCTCGCGCACTACGCATTTGAGCCCTATTCGTGCGAGATCGCGTGCATGGCCGGATCGGTTTTGCGGTTACGTCGGACGTACGGGGCGGTTGTGGGCGCGCAGTGCACTGCTGCGGCCCAGGTGTCCTTGGGGCGTGCGGGACGGTGGCCGGTGGGCAGGGGAGAGAGTCGGGGCGAGCGGGGGGATTCCGTGGGTGACGCTGGGGCCCTCGGCGGTGACGGGGGTACGCCTCGCCAGTGATGGGCGCACGCTGATCCTTGACGCTCAGGTTCCCGCGGTGGTTCTTCCGGGCCCGGAGCACCGGCTGGACCCCGATCGTCGAAAGCGCGGCCGGCGGCTGCCGAGCGGTCCAGCGCGCGGAGCCCGCCTTCCCGACCCCGATATGTGCCTCGCTGGCTCCGCTCTCCTCCGCCCTGCACCCGCACTACCGCCCGCCTCCGCCTCCCCCCGGCGCGCAGTCCACCGCGACGGCGAACCCGTAACCCGGCTTCTGGGACGGCACCCATGGGTGGGCCCACGCCATCCGCACGTGTGGTTCCTGGCCTGTGAGGAGCCGATCACCGTCCGTACGATGGACGGGACAACAGCACGGGGTGATATCCCGCGGACGGGGAGGACGTGCCCAGCGTGGCGGTGGCCGATCGGCAGGACAGACAGCGGAGCTTAGGCCTGTGGGCGGCTGCCATCGCGGTCGCGGCCACGGTGCCCCTGGCGGTATCGCACCCGGCGGGCGACGACCGGGTGATGGGGTCGACGCAGGTCAGTGTGGCGTTCTTCGCCACCATCCTGACCGGCGAGGCCGTGATCTTCGCGTTGGCGTTCTCCGCGTCGAGTGCCTGGCCGTCGCTGCGGGAGATCGACGCCCACATCGCCTTTCGCATGTGGGTGGTGATCGGCTGGCTGGGGGCGATGCTCCTGGGCGCCGGGCTACTGGCCGGCGATCGGGCCCTGTCCACCAGCGGGGCGGTGCTGTTCCTCCTGGCCGACATGCTCGGCATCTTCTCCTTCGTCCGGCTCTTCGGTCTGGCCAGCGCGGGTGGTCGCAAGCGGCTGCTGAGCCGGGCGTTGGCACGGCGCCTGGCCGATATCCGCCGGCCGATCGCCGAGATGCCCCAACAGATCGCCGCCGACGACCTCTTGATCTCCTACATCCGCGAACTGGACGCGGCCGTGGTGGCCGACGACGGCAACGCCGTACGGGACCGCGTCGAGGAACTCACCGCGGTCCCGGCAGTCTCCCCCGGTGCGCAAGCCCGGGCCGGCCTCCATCTGGAAGTGCTGCACCGGCTCGCCAAAGCCGCCCTGTCAGGGCGGCTCGACAGCACGGTCGCGGCCACATCCGCCCAGGTGCTCGTCGACTCCCTCCTCGCCCAGGTCGAAGCCGCACGGGAACAAGGACGCGAGGGTGTCCTCACCTCCGAACAGGCCGCGGCCCTGGCCGGGCACCTCGGGCGCTATCTCGCCTGGCTGGCCGCCACCGCCTGGACCATGTCCGCGCGTCAGGTCACCACCCCGGCCGCAGCGCGCGACCTGGTGGCCTTCTGCGTCCGCGCACGCGACACCATCACCTTCACGCTGGATCCGGACCCGCCGTTCGCCGACACCGACAGCGCCCTGGGCACCGCGATCGACGGTCCGCTGGGCGTCCTGGTCTGGATCCGGCAGTTCGTCGAGTTCCACGGCTCGGCCCAGGCCAATGCCTTCTATCCGGTCTTCGAGCTGCTCACCGGGACGAAGTTCCAGGGCAACTACTGGGACGGAGCCTCGATACTCACCGAGTTGCGCGCGGCGCTGTTCGGCGCCGGGGCCGCGCTGGTGGACACTCCGCAAGCCGACCGCGCCCGGGCGGCGTTCGGCACCGTGGCAGAGTTCGACCGCACATGGACGCTGGTGTCGGTCAGCGCCCTGACAACCCTGCGGAATGCCGCCCTGCCCCACCCGCCGGCGCTGATCCGCCCCGAATTCACCCCTGACCGCCGCCTGCTGGCCGCATACGTGCGCACCTACGCCTCGCACCGGTACGTCTCCACCGCCGCCGAAGCCCACCTGGCATTGACGCGTCTGCTGGCACACAGCGAACACCCAGAATCCCCCTGGGCCCGCACCACGACGCTGCTGCGTGCGTGCAGCTACCCTGTGCCGCTGCCGCTGATCGAGCCCCGCCACCGGATCGCCGGCTGCGTCCTGGCCATGGCCTGCCGCCTGGCCCCCCTCCACCCGCAGGACAGCGCGCGCCAACTCCGTGTGTTCCTCTCGCGGCTGCCGGCCGACGTGACCGCGACCGTCCACCAACTCGCGGCGCGCACCCTGCCCCTCGGCCCTGATCAGCCTGCTTCCACCGATCCGGTGGAGGAGATCATCGCGCGGCTGGAGATCGTCAGACTCCCCACTCCCGCTGCGGCGGGGGCGGCATGACCGCTTCCCTCATCGATGCCGCCGCCTGGCGCCACGCACTGCCGCGCCAACGGAACCACCGCTTCGACCGCGTCCTGGTCGTGCAGTGCTCGGTGGACTGGCTGCGCCCCGGCCAACAGGCCCTGCGCGAGGAGATCGACGACTTCCTGCTCACCTTGTGCGCGCACCGCAGCGATCTGCGCGTCGACCGTCTCGTCCTGCACAGCCTGCCGACCGCGCACGCCGCACCGGACGGAGACCTGACCGCCCTCAACGCCGCGCATGCCGAGTGGATGTACGGTCTCAGCAGTGCCTCGATCCTCCTCGATCACCCCGCCCTGCACATTCACCGGCTGATCATCAGCGGCGACCAGGCCCGAGCGGGCGTCGACGACTTCATCGACATGCGCCGGGACGGATCCTGGATGACACCCGAACTGACCGTGCCCGTACTGGAACTGCTGTCACGGGCAAGAAGCACCACACCGCTCAGCGGATACGTCGACCTTCAGGGGCCGTTCGCGGACACGGACCCGTCGTTCTACCTGTAGGAGAAACAGCCATGCCGGACGGCCCTCTCAGTCAGACGGATCTGACGTACCTGCGGCGTGCCGTCGACGTCTCCCGCCACGCCCTGCAGGACGGCGGCAACACCCCGTTCGGTGCCCTGGTCGTGGTCGGCGGGGAGATCGTCGGCGAAGGAACCAGCTCCGTCGTCAGACTCAGCGACCCGACCGCACACGCCGAAGTGATGGCCCTGCGCGCGTCAGGGCAAGCGCTCGGGCGGCACCTGTTCGAAGATGGCGTGATGTACGCGAGCAGCGAGCCCTGCCCGATGTGCCTGGTCGCCTGCTACTGGGCCCGCATCCCCCGGCTCGTCTACGGCGCCGACAGCCGCGACGTCGCCCGGCACGGATTCGAGGACCTTCAGCTCTACCGCGAACTCACCCTGCCCCACGACCGGCGCGCCCTGCGTGAGGACGGCGCCGACGGCGCGCTCAAAGCGGACGCGGTCTCCGTACTCAAGGCGTGGTCCGACGCGCTGCCGGAACCCGTCGTCCCCAAGCTGTAGTCACCGCTCCCGCCGCCACAAGCGACGACCCGCGACCCCTCCGTGCGGAGGGTTCATGCTTGGGGACCGAGGTTCGATCAACTGGACGGGCGGCGGCGGTGTCAACGGGCTTCATAGCCTCGCGTCACGCCGCCCGGCGGCGCCGACGCAGGTGGGGTGGGTGTGTTGGATGGAGCCACCTCCTCGCGCGATCGTGCGTTCCGCCGGTCGTCCGGGGGCGGGCCCGGACGTCGGGGGGAGTGGGCCTACGGGGTGAAGGTGTAGGTGTACGTGCACAGGCTCGGCTTGATGTAGTCCGAGTGGACCGCCAACTGGGGGCAGCTGGCGACGGCGTTGTAGACCTTGTAGCTCAACGGCGGCGAGACGTAGCGCGCGAGCACGTACATGGTCGCGACATTGATCGTGTACGGCGCCCCCGAGTCGGTGAAGGAGCATCCCGACAACTCGGCGGTGAAGGTGCCGTACAACCAGCCCCTCTGGTAGCTGTCGGTCACTCCGATGGAGCACGACGACGTGGTGGCGGCCCCGGCGGCGGGAGCGGTGGCGAGGAGGCCGCCGACGAGGGCGGTGGCGGTCAACGCGGTGGCCAGGACATGGCGGGGCTGAGGTCTCACGGAGGCTCCAGGGGCTCGCGGGTGCTGGGCTCACGATTATCCGGTGGTTGCCCGTCCGGTTACAGGGCCGGATCCGGCCACAGCGGTGCCGGCGCGCCCGTCCGGGGCGCCCGGTCACCGGACCGGTCACCTCCGGGTGCCGCAGCACCAGCGCCTCCGCGTCGTCGAGCGTGTCGACCACCGCGCGGTCCGCCCGAGCACCGGACCGGTCGGTCGGCCGGCGTACGGGAGGTGGTGGGGCGTGGGCGGCGGCGCGCTGGTGGCGCGGCGCCGCATCAGGTGGCGGGGCAACCTTGGCGGCTGGGGATGGTGAATATTCGGGATTTGTCAGCCCGATAGCCCCTGGTCGCAATCAGCTTTTAACAAACAGGCGTTGACAGGTGATCATCAGGGATCGGTCAATTTGTCCAAGGCGATGACAAATTCATCGTCTGCTCGGGCGGACGGAACGATGCGGCCGAGCTGTGCACCACCCTGAGAGGCAAGACCTTTGTTCTCGTCGTCACGACACAGACCCGCGGGGAAGCGGCGGGCGATCCCCGCTGTCGTCTCCGCGTTGATCGCCGCGGCCGTGCTGGTGCTGGGACTTCAGGCCCCAGCGGCCCAGGCGGCAACCGCGAGTCAGCGGTCCGCGGGCCGGCCCGCCGCGTCCGGCGGCACCCACGCCGCCAAGGCCGGCACCCACGCCGCCAAGGCCGGCACCCCCACAGGCACCCACACCCCCACCGCCCAGGCCAACACCCCCACCGGCCGCCCCGACAGCGAGCCCGTCTGCCACGCCCCCCAACCCGGCACCTTCACCTGCTTCGCGCTCCGCCGCACCGACGTGACCGCCCACCGCGGTCTGGTGACCGGCGACACCGCGCCCGAAGGCTTCGGCGCCGGTGATCTCCAGGCCGCCTACGGCCTTCCCGCCGACGGCGGTTCGGGTCAGACCATCGCCATCGTGGACGCCTTCGACGACCCGAACGCGGCGGCGGACCTGGCGGTCTACCGGGCGCAGTACGGGCTGCCCGGCTGCGCGCAGGACACCGGCTGCTTCCGCAAGGTCGACCAGCGCGGCGGTGCCGACTACCCGACGCCGGACCCCGAGTGGTCCGGCGAGATATCGCTCGACCTGGACATGGTCTCCGCCGCCGCCCCCAACGCGCACATCCTGCTCGTCGAGGCCGACAGCAACTACCCGGACGACCTCGCCGCATCCGTCGACCAGGCGGTGGCGATGGGCGCCAAGTACGTCTCCAACTCCTATGGCGGCGACGAGGATCCGCGTGACTCGACGCTCCTCGACGCCTCCTACACCCACCCGGGCGTGGCCATCGTCGCCTCGACCGGCGACGAGTCGTACGGCGTGGAGTACCCGGCCGCCTCGCAGCATGTGACCGCGGTCGGCGGCACCTCCCTGACCAGGGACGCCGGTTCGGCCCGCGGCTGGTCGGAGTCGGCCTGGAGCGGCGCCGGTTCGGGCTGCTCGGCCTACCAGCCCAAGCCCGCCTTCCAGCACGACGGCGGCTGCGCCAACCGCACCGTGGCGGACGTCGCCGCGGTCGCCGACCCCGACACCGGTGTCTCGGTCTACCAGACCTACGGCGGCACCGGCTGGGACGTGTACGGCGGCACCAGTGCCTCGGCCCCGCTCATCGCCGGGGTGTACGCGGCGGCCGGCACCCCCACCGCGGGCACCGAGCCGAACGCGTACCCGTACCTCGCCCGCGGCTCGGGTCTGAACGACGTGACCAGCGGCAGCAACGGCACCTGCGCGGCCGGCGCCGACTACCTGTGCGACAGCGGTACGGGGTACGACGGCCCGACGGGGCTCGGCACGCCCGCCGGTGTGACCGCGTTCCGCAACCGCCCGCACGGCGTGATCAGCGGGACGGTCACCGACGCCAAGACGGGCGCGCCGATCGTCGGCGCCGCTGTTGGCGTGGACAGTGACACGGCGACCACCGACACGAGCGGCCGCTACCAACTGGTGCTGCCCACCGGGACGTACGCGGTGCTGGCGGCGGCCTTCGGCCACAAGTCGCTGAGCGCGACCGGCGTCACCCTCGCCGACGGGGCCGGCGTCCGGCAGGACTTCGCGCTGACCGCGGTCGCCACCAAGACGGTGTCCGGCACGGTCACCGACGGCTCAGGACACGGCTGGCCGCTGTACGCGAAGATCACCATCGACGGCGTGCCCGGCGGACCGCTCTGGACCGACCCGGTCACCGGCGCCTACAGCGTCGCCCTGCCCAAGGGCGCCGATTACACGCTGCACGTGACGAGCGCCTACCCCGGCTACGAGCCGGCCAGCCGGACGGTCAGCGTCGCCGCCACCGCCGTGACGGCGAACATCGCCCTGACGGTGGACGATTGGAACATCTCCGCGCCCGGCTACGCCGTCGACCAGGTCGGCCGCACCGAGACCTTCGACTCCACCACCTCCGCCCCCGCGGACTGGAGCGTTGTCAACGCCGAGGGCGACAGCACCGGTTGGGAGTTCGACGACCCGGGCGCGCGCGGCAACAACACCGGCGGTGACGGCTCCTTCGCCATCGTCGACAGCGACCACTACGGATACGGGCCCACCCAGGACTCCAGCCTGCTCAGCCCGGTCTTCGACCTGGCCGGTGACGACCACCCCGAGGTGGCCTTCGCCACCGACTACCGCGGTTCATTCGGCCAGACGGCGTCGGTCGACGTCAGCACCGACGGCGGGGCCAGTTGGGACAGCGTGTGGACGCCGCCGCCGGCCCCGATGGACCTGGCGGGACCCGCGAAGATCGAGGTCCCGCTGACGCCGTACGCGGGCCAGAAGGTCCAGGTCCGCTTCCACTACACCGGTAACTACAGCTACTGGTGGAAGATCGACGACGTCTTCGTCGGCGACCACCGCCTCAAGGCGCTGCCCGGCGGGCTGATCGCGGGCGCCGTCACCGACGCCAACACCGGCAAGGGCGTCACCGGGGTCTCACTCACCGGTGTCCCCCGTGACACGGCGACGACGGTGGCCACCCCCGACGACCCCACGGTCGCCGACGGGTTCTACTGGCTCTTCTCGCCCGCCGGGCAGCAGAAACTCACCGCCGCCAAGTACGCCTACACCACGGCCACCAAGAAGGTCACGGTGATCGGCGACTCGACCGTCGACGGATCGGTCAAGCTCAAGGCCGGCCAACTCGTGGTCACGCCAGGGGCCGTCACCGCCTCGGTCGGCTGGGGCAAGCAGGCCACCAAGACCCTGACGGTGAAGAACACCGGTGGGGCGCCCGCCACTTTGCGGCTCAAGGAGAACGCCGGCCGCACCACGATCGCCGCCTCGCAGGGCGCCGCCCTGAGCCGGGTCAAGGCGAGCGGCTGGCTGCTGTCCGCCAAGAAGGCGCCCAAGAGCGAAGGCCCCACGGTGACCCCCGCGGTCGGGGACGCCTGGCAGCCGGCCCCCGACCTGCCCGTCCCCGCCCAGGACAACGCGGTCGACAGCTTCAACGGAAAGCTCTACAGCGGTTTCGGCTTCACCGGCAGCGCCGACTCCAGCGCGCTCTACAGCTATGACCCGAAGGCGGGCGCCTGGAGCCGGTTGGCCCCCGCGACCGACACCCGGGAGGCGCCCGCCCACGGCTTCATCGACGGCAAGCTGTACGTCGTCGGCGGCTGGGCGGCGAGCGGCAACCCGGACAGCACCATGGAGGTGTACGACCCGGCCGCCAACACCTGGTCCACCGGTACGCCGAGCCCGGCCGCGTACGCCGGGGCCGGCAGCGCGGTGCTCGACGGCAAGCTCTATGTCGTCGGCGGCTGCACCGCGGGCAGTTGCGGCACCGACTCGGTGAGCGTCTACGACGCGGCGGCGGGCACCTGGTCGTTCGCGGCCGACTATCCGGTGCCGACCGCGTGGTCCTCCTGCGCGGGCATCGACGGCAAGCTCTACTGCGCCGGTGGCGCGACCGACGACGGCGACCTCTCGTCGGCGTACGTCTACGACCCCGCCGCCAACTCGTGGTCGGCGCTGCCCGATCTGCCCGAGGCGCTGTGGGGCTCCGCGTACACCTCGGCCAACGGGCTGCTGCTCATCAGCGGCGGTACGTCGGGCAACTTCGCCACCAACGAGGGTTTCGCGTACGACCCGGCCGCCAACTCCTGGTCCGCGCTGCCCAACGCGAGCCAGCCGGCCGCGCGCAGCGGTGGCGCCGCCGGCTTCTACAAGGTCGGCGGTGTGGTCAACTCGGGCGAGCCGCTTGCGACCGTCGAGCTGCTCCCCGGCTACGACCAGGTCGAGGGGGCGGACGCGAGCTGGCTGTCGGAGAGCACCCGGCAGCTCACCGTCCAGCCGGGGGCGGCGGCCACCGTCACGCTGACGCTGGACTCCTCGGTCGCCGAGGTCGGCCAGCCGGGCACGTACACGGCCGAGCTCCAGTTCAGCAATGACACGCCGTACCTGGTGGACAGCGTGCCGGTCACCCTGACCGTGGCGCCGCCGGCGAGCTGGGGCAAGCTCAGCGGCACCGTGCTGGGGTCCACGGCCGGGGTGGCCTCGCCGCTGGCGGGCGCGACCGTCGAGGTCGACTCGTGGACGGCCGAGTACACCCTGACCACCGGCAAGGACGGCGGGTACGAACTCTGGCTCGACCAGCGCAACAACCCGCTCACCGTGATCGTCGCCAAGGACGGCTACAAGCCGACGGTGGCGACCGTGAAGGTGGTGAAGGGCAAGACCGTCATCACCGACTTCACCCTGAAGAAGGCATAGCCGGGGCACCGGCGCGGCACGCCGGGGCGGGCCGTCACCACGACGGCCCGCCCCGGCGGTGTCAGGAGGAGCGGGTCGCGCGGCGGCGGGCCAGTTCCTCGTGGAAGACCCGGCCCACCAGGGGCCCGCCGTAGACGACGAAGCCGACGCCGACCAGCCAGGACTGGAGGACGAGCACGGTGCCGAAGGGTCCGTACGTCACCGCGTTCGAGGCGATCAGCGGGGAGAAGACGAGGCTGGAGAAGACGTGCAGGCCGAGCAGCCCGGCGGCGGTGGCCACCGAACTCGGCAGCAGGGCGCGCCAGCGGACCCGGCCGTTGAGCAGAAAGCGCTGCGACCACCAGAAGAAGAGCAGCGCGGTCACCGCCTCACCGGCGCCGGCGAACACCTGTACGGCATCGCTCTCGTTCTGCGCGTTGATCTTGATGGAGACGATGAGGAAGGCGATGAACATCGCCAGCCACAGCACATGGCGCCACGCGGACCGCAGACTGGCCGACGGGAGATTCCACGCCTTCTCGTAGCCGGTCTGCAATCCCGAGCCGAAGGACAGGCCGAAAACCGCGAGGACCACGAAGCCGAACACCGTGGTGCGCCGCAACGCCTCGGCCGGGCTGCCGAAAAGCTCCGCGATACGCCGGCGCGACGACGACGTGACCCCGAGCACCCGCACCAGCCACTGCCCCGCGTTCAGCCCGCTGCCCGGATCGAGGGCCGCGATGAGCAGCAGCAACGGCACCAGGGTGAGCAGCGCGAGGGCGGCGAAACCCAGCGAGCGCGACATCAGCTCCAGTTCGATGCCGCGCTGGACGACCAGCGCGACGGGCGAATCGGCCATACCGCGCCGCTTTTCGTTCCAGCGGTGCCATCGTTTCGACGCGCCAGCATATTTCCGATTCACATATCGCTTCATACCGCCCAGCGGCGCCCCGCTCCAGCACCGGGCGGCTGGCGTCGCGGGCGTCGGCCAACGGGACCGGACCGACACCCTGGGCGCCAAGCGGGTGACACGGCGGGACGAAGCGGGCACTCCGGCAGCGCCTGGGCCGCGTCGGTCCACCACCCCGCGTCCGATACGGTTTCGTCGCCTTCGACGGTGGCCGACCTCCACGGCGACCCGGCTTCCACCCGGGTCGTCAACGCCCGCGCCGTCGGCTGACCACCCTCGACCGACCCAGGAAAGCGGTGCGGAAATGGCCGAGATCGTGCTGTTCCACCATGCCCAGGGGCTGACGCCCGGCGTCGTCGCGTTCGCCGACGAGCTGCGCGGCGCCGGGCACGTCGTGCACACGCCCGACCTCTACGAGGGCCGTACCTTCGCGACCTTGGACGCGGGCGTCGCGTACGCCGGGAAGATCGGCTTCGGCGAGGTGGTCGAGCGGGGTGTCCGGGCCGCCGACGCGCTGCCCGCCGAACTGGTGTACGCCGGCTGCTCGCTCGGGGTTCTGCCGGCGCAGCGGCTGGCCCAGACCCGGGCCGGGGCTCGCGGCGCGGTGCTCCTGCACTCCTGCGTGCCGGTGACGGAGTTCTCCGCCGCCTGGCCGGCCGGGGTCCCGGTCCAGGTGCACGCGATGGACGCCGATCCGTACTTCGTGGGCGACGGCGACCTCGACGCCGCCCGCGCGCTCACCGGCGAGGCCGCCGACGGGCGGCTCTTCCTCTACCCGGGAGAGAGCCACCTCTTCGCCGACAACTCCCTCTCCTCGTACGCCCCGGAGGCCGCCGCGCTGCTGACCCGTCGGGTCATCGACTTCCTCGCCGCGCCCGGGACGGCCGGGCCGGCCTCCTGAGGCGGGCTCAAGCGGGCTCAGGCGGGCTCGGGCGGGCTCAGGCACTTTCAGGCACGGTCAGGAGCGTTCAGCGGGCGACGCGGAAGCCGATGTGCCCGGCGGCGCTGTCGGGGGTGTTGGAGCTGCGGGCGGCGACCCGGTAGCGGTTGCAGTAGGAGGCGTGGCACACGTGGGAGCCGCCCCGCATCGCGCGGGCGGTGCCGGTGGGCGGCCCGGCGGGGGACCGGCTCGGGGCGGTCCGGTGGAAGTACGGGCTGAACCAGTCGGCGCACCACTCCCAGACGTTGCCGACCATGTTGTAGAGGCCGTAGCCATTGGGGAGATGGGAGCGGACCGGCACGGTGCCGTTGGGGCTGCCGGGCTCGGGGTCGGGGAAGTCACCCCGCCAGATGGCGAGCATCTGATCGCCGTCCGGGGCGAGTTCGTCGCCCCACGGATAGCGCCTGCCGACCAGGCCGCCGCGGGCCGCGTACTCCCACTCGGCCTCGGTGGGCAGCCGGGTGCCCGACCAGGCGCAGTACGCGGCCGCGTCGTCCCAGGAGACGTGCACCGCCGGGTGGTTGAGCCAGGTGCGGTAGTGCGAGCCGGGGCCGCGCGGCGACCGCCAGCTCGCCCCGTTGACCGCACGCCACCAGGGGGCCGCGGGGACGGCGGGGGAGCGGGTGTGCAGGCCCGGCGGCAGGAACTCCTCGAAGACGAAGGAGAAACCGAGCCGTTCGGCGTCGGTCACGTACCCGGTCTCCTCGACGAAGGAGGCGAACTCGGCGTTGCTCACGGTGGTCGGCGAGATCTCGAAGGCGTCGAGTTCGACCTCGCGGACCGGGCCCTCACCGTCGGAGAGCACCCCCTCCGGATCGTCCGAGCCCATCAGGAACGTGCCGCCCGGCAGGGCGAGCAGGTCCTTGGTGGCCAGTTGGACGGCGGTGCTCACCGGCGGCGCCGCGGGGAGGGGATCGTCGAGCGATGGGTCCGTGGATCCCAGGCCGAAGTGACGGCGGAACGGACGCGGGGTGCTGGTCATGGGAGCCTTGGGTCTCCTGGGTCTGCGGGCGCTTGGGGGGATCGGGCCGGCCGGTGCTGCGGGCCGGGGATGCGCCTGCGGGCGGATGCGGGTGCGGAGGTGCCGATGACGGATTCTCGTGCGCGCGTGCCGATGAGGACAGGTGCCCAGGGGGACCCGGATCCATGCGGCCCGCCAGGTTAAATACCGGTGCCGAAATGGCGTCGGAGGCCGCCTGCGAGGCGGGTTACCGCCGGTTTTCCGAGGATGGGCGGGGGTCGGCGGATGGTCGGCGGATGGTCGGCGTGGGGCCGGTACGGGGTCGTGGGATGGCGATGGGACAGCGATGGGAGGCAGCTCTCCCTTGAGTCTCCGTCGAGCGTACCGAGCCGGGGACGGCCGCATTGGCCGGAATTGAGCGGCCGCGAAGAAGCCCGATTTCCGGATGATTCGCGAAGTTCTGAAACGGGGTCAGACCGCGTGTTAGCCTCGCTCCCCCGGTGACGGACGGCGCGGGTTTCACCGGGGGAACGGCGGGGGAAACCGGCGCCATGCGGCCTTTGGGGCGGCCGTCTCGGACAGGACCACGGGGGTGGGCGTGATGTCTTCGCACGGTGCGCCGACGCGGTGTCGGCTCGGATGACCTCGATGCCGGGTGCCCGCCGGGAGGCGGGGCGGCGGACGGGGCCGGGGACGCGGCGGGGGACGGGAACCGACGCCCCGCGGACCCGTCGGCCGCGGTGGATGAGGCTGGAGGAGGACTGGGTCCTCGTCCTGCTGGCGTTCGTCGTCGCCGTGCTCACGGTGGGCGTCGCGGTGACCGCGATCCGGACCGTGGACCAGCGGGAGAGCGCGCTGAGGGACGCGCGCGCCTCGGCCGCGCGGATCGACATCGGCGGCCTCGACGTCAAGCTCTACCAGGACCTCATCGTCATGCAGCAGAACGAGGTGGAGCTCTTCCAGCAGCGGATGGACACCTTGGGAACCGGCGCCACGGCGGTCGGACCGCACGCCGACGTCTCCACCGTCGAAGCCGATCTCGCATCGATCAGCGTCCAGTTGGGCGACCGGCCCGCCGTCCAGGACGACGTCACCCTGATCAGCCGCGAGGTGTCCCGCTACACCAACCTGATGTCCACCGCCATCGCCGACAACCGGCAGGGCCTGCCGGTCGGCGCGGGCTATCTGCGGATGGCGTCGCGCTATCTCACCCTCCAGACGCTGGCGAGCGCCGAGCGGATCCGGCAGGACGACCAGGACCGCGTCGCCGCCGACAACGCCACGGCCGCGGCCTTCCCGGTGCCACTCGCCGTCATCTGCGGGGTCGCGCTCACCGGCCTGATCGCCGCGCAGATCGTCACCGCGCGCTATACCCGCCGCCTGGTCAATCCGGGGCTGCTGCTGGCGACGCTGGCGACCGGGGCGCTCGCCGCCTGGTCGCTGACCGCGCTCTCCGTCAGCGTGCACATCGTCTCCCGGCAGGCGGCGCCGCACGCCCGGGCGGCCGGCGACATCGCGCAGGCCCGCATCCAGGCCTTCCAGGCGCATGTGGACGACCTGATCACCCGCGCCGGGCACAATGAGGACTGCCTGACCACGGTGTCGCCGCCGACGGGGGCCAGGACCACCTACGAATACCCGGTCAGATGTGCCTACCAGACCCAGGCCATGCAACTGCTCGGCGACACCTCACAGCTCACCCGACTGGACGCCGCCAAGGGAGAGTTGGACCCGGAGACGGCCCAGCAGGTCGTCTTGGCGAAGGCGCGGGCGGCGCGGTGGCTGGCGCACGAGGAGGAGTTGCCCACCCTCCAGAACCTGCCGAAGGCGCGGCCCGGCGCCGAGCAACCGCTGCGGTACGACGCGGACTTCCTCAAGCAGCTGCGCGACTTCACCAACCCCGCCACGTCGGGCGGCGGTGCCTTCGCCGCTGTCGAGGAGGACTTCAAGGCCGTGCAGAGCGCCCTCGACACGGCCACCCGCGGCGAGTGGGGGCAGTACGAGGGCCGGGGCGCGGCCGCGAGCGGCGCGCTGCACGGCCTGGTCGGCGGCGCGCTGCTGCTCGGCCTGCTGGCCGCCGCGGCGGGCACCGGCGGCATCGTACGGCGCATCGCCGAATACTGGTCGACCGGGCGGAGGAGCGCGTGAGAACCGTCAAGAACGTCAGCCCCGCCGAGCCGCCGCGGTCCGGCACCGCCGTAAAGCCCGGCAGGACCGTGAAGCCTGGCGGCTCCTGCAAGGCTGGCGGGACCGTCGAGCCCGCCGGGACCGTAAGGTCCGGCAGGAGCCTGCGGGCCGGCAGGACGGTAGAGTCCGGCGCCGCCGTAAAGTCCGGCGCCGCCGTAAAGCCCGGCGGGACCCTGAAAGCCCTCAAGACGCGCTCGCGGCTCCTGGCGGCCCTCATCGCCGTGGTCGTCGTGGCCGGGCTCGCGGGCGGTTGTGGGGCGCGGGGGACGGCCGGGGCTGGCGCCCCTACCGCGGAGGAGGTGCCCGCTCCGCTGCCCGCGACCTCCACCGCGGCCCCGGTCGGCACACCGGCCCCGGTCGAGTCCCCGGGGTGCCAGGCGAGCGAGCCGCCGATGGCGCCGATGCCGCAACCCGGCCGGATGCCCGCGAACTCCGTCATGGCGAAGATCCTCAAACGCGGCTACCTCATCGCGGGAGTCGACCAGGACTCCTACGGCTGGGGGTTTCCCAACCCGTCCCCGTCCGCCGCGCCCGGCGAGAGCTTCCAGGGCTTCGACGCCGACATGGTGCACGCCCTCGCCCACGCCGTCTTCGGCGACGCGGACGCCGTCCGCTTCGTGGCGGTGGGCCAGGACTACCGGCTCGGCGTGGCCAATCAGGGCATCGTCGACGTGGTGGCGAGCAGCATCACCATCACCTGCGACCGCAAGAAGCAGGTCGGCTTCTCGGTCAACTACATCGACGGCGGCGCGGCGTTGCTGGTGCCCCGGCAGGACACCTCCGCGAAGGTGGTCCTCGACGCGGACAACGTGCCCCACATCAAGGGGCTCGAAGGCCGCAAGGTGTGCACCGTCGGGTCCACCACCTCCGTCACCAACCTCAGCCCGCTGGCGAAGGAGGGTCGTTTCGGCATCGTGCTCGCCAACAACTGGTCGGACTGCCTGATCATGCTCCAGCAGGGCACCGTGCAGGCCTTCTCCACCGACAACACCATCCTCGGCGGCATGCAGGCCGAAGACCCCTATCTGAAGCTGGTCGACGGGCTGTTCTCCGACGAGCCGCACGGCCTCGCCTTCCCGCTCACCGACTCCGGCGGCGCGGCCAACAACCAGATCGTGGGCTTCGCCAACGGCGTCATCGCCCAAATGGAGGCGCGGTCACCGCGGGCCTCGTGGTGCCCGCAGCCCATGACGGCGAGCGACCGTAGCTGCTGGGACGCCGTCTACCGCAGGTGGGTGCAGCCCCAACTGGGCGACGCCGACCCGCCCGTCGCCTCGTACACGCGATGACGCGTCCCGGGGGAAGAGGAGGACGGCCATGACCGGTCCATGGCCCAGCCCGTTGACCTGGGAGCGGGCCACCGCGCTGGTCGAGGCCGAGACGCGGCAGATCGAGACGCGCCAGCACGCCATCCGCGAACTGCGCACCGACCACACGTTCGTGAGCCTCTCCAACGGTTCCCGGCGCGACTCCCTCGACGGGGTCACCAAACGCCGCTGGGACAGCGCCTACACCGCGCTCACCCTCGCCGAGTCCCGCTGCCGCAAGTGGAAGAACACCGTGGACAAGGCGGCGGACCTGGTCGAGCGGAACACCGCGCCGGGCCCGCCCGCCGCCAGCACGGCCCGCGCGGCACGCCAGCGACACCTGGAGCGGGTCGAGGACTTGATGTGCGGCGAGGCCATCACCCTGTCCAGGGACGAGATGCGCCCGGCGGACCGTCCCGCGCCCGGATCCCCCGCGCCGGAGCGGCGGTTCGGCCTCGCCTACGTCAAGGCTCTGATCACGGACGACCTGGACGAGGTACGGCGGCTGGTCGCGGAGGTCGCCGCCGTCTGGGACCCGCTGCTGCGGCAACTGGAGACCCTCACCAGAGGCGTGCACGACTGCGAACGGTTCCTTCCGGTGGCCGGCGGCATCGGTGACCGGGCCGCGCTGGCGGCGCTGACCGGGCGACTCGACCGGGTCCGCGCCGTGGTGGAGAACGACCCGCTGGCCACGGGGGCCGGCGGTGCGCACGAACACACGGCGCGACCGGCCGAGATCGACGCGATCAGCGGCGAACTCGACCGGATCCGCCGCCGGTTGACCGCCGCGCTCGGCCCGCGCGGCCAGCGCTCGCGCATCCTGCGCCAACGCCTCGACCTCTACCGGCGGCAGGCGCGCCACGGCGGCCACACCGACCACCCCGGACTCGGCGCGCTCTACGACGAGGCGCGGCGATTGATGCGGTCCGGCGCCGGACAGGATCTTGACGCGGTGGAGCGGGCGGTGCAGGCGTACGCCCGAGAGGTGTGGCGGCTGGACGGGCACGGGGTGGACGAGAGCGCCTACCAGCGCGGCCCCGACTCGGCCGGCCCGGATCCGGCGCGCCTGGACCGGCCGGATCCGTACCGAAAGGAACCCGAGCCGTACCGGAAGGAACCCGAGCCGCACCGCGAGGGAACCGGTCCGCACCATGAGGAACGCGGCCCGCACCACGACGGGCCCGATCCGTACCGCCGGGGAGACGAGCGATGAGAGGAGGCCGGGCGCGATGACCGCGTGTGTGCGGCCCGATTGCTCGGGCGGACAGATCGAGGCGGACGGCTTCTGCGCCACCTGCGGGCGGGCGCCGATCGCCCCCGGCCGGACGCTGGTCCTTCCGGACGCCGAGGTCGAGTGGACCAGAACGCCCTGGGACGACGGGACGGACACCGCGGTACCGCTCGCCCTGACCCTCCCGCGCGGGCCTGGCCGGGCCCTGGTCCGCGCCGCGCTCGGCTTCGGCGTGGTGGAGATCGCCGCGCTGCGCGCCCGCGACCCCGACGACATGCTGATGGACGAGGCGGAGATCGAGGAGGCGCCGCAGCGCTGCCTCAACCCGGAGTGCCCCTCGGTCCGCGCCCCCGCCGAGCGCGGCCGGGGCCCCCGGCGCGGCCGGGACCGGGCACCCGGCGCCGATCCGGGCCGCGGCCGCGCGCCCGCCCGCGGCAAGCCCGCCGGGCCGGCCGCCGGCCGCTGCCCGTACTGCGGTACGTCCTACGCCTTCCGCCGGCCGCTGCGCCCCGGCGAGATCGTCGGCCACCAGTACCGGGTGCGCGGCTGCATCGGCCGCGGCGGCCAGGGCTGGGTGTATCTGGCGAGCGACCTCAACCTGGACGACGACCCGGTCGCCATCAAGGGCCTGCGGGACACCGCGGAGCCCGGCAGCGAGGACGTGCCGGCCGAGGAACGCCGTACCCGGATCGCCGCCGAACGCCGCACCCTGATCGAGGTGAAGCACCCCGACATCGTCGACATCCGCAACTTCGTGCAGCGCCGGGACCCGGAGAGCGGCCGCTTCGACGACTACATCGTGCTGGAGTTCCTCGGCGGCGAGTCGCTGGCGCAGAAGGCCAAGCGCCGGGGCGTGCTGCCGGTCGCCGAGGCGATCGCGTACGTCCTCGCGGTGCTGCCCGCGCTCGGCTATCTGCACGACACGGGCCTGGCGTACTGCGACTTCAAGCCGGCCAACATCATGCACGTACGCGACCGGACCAAGCTGATCGACCTGGGCGGCGTACGGCCCATCGGCGGCCACTCGGTGCGGCAGTCGTGGATCACCACCGGCTTCACCGCGCCCGAGATATACCGGGGCGCGAGCCCGTCGGTCGCCTCCGACATCTACGCCGTCGGGCGGACCCTGGCCGTACTCACCGCGCTCTTCGACTACACCGGGGACCACCGGACGACCCTGCCGGCGGCCGGCGCGATCGCCGAGTTCGGCCGGTACGAGTCCTTCTACCGCTTTCTGCGCCGGGCCACCGCGACCCGTCCCGAACACCGCTTCACCTCGGTCGCGCACATGGCCGAGCAGCTCGTCGGGGTGCTGCGCGAGGTCGTCGCGCAGGACAGCGACCGGCCGCCCGCCCGGCCGTCGTCGCTCTTCAGCCAGGAGCGCGGACTCGAGGGGACCGATCCGCGGGCCCGGCTCAACCCGGTGGCCGCCGCGCTGGCCCTGCCGCTGCCGCTGGTCCAGGACTCCGACCCGGGCGCGGCATTCCTCGGCACGGTCACCGCCACCGAACCCGAGGAGCTGATCGCGGCGTTGCAAGGCGCGCCGCCCAACTCCGCTGAGGTGACGCTGCGGAGGGCGCTGGCCCAGATCGGCATCGGGCGCTTCGCCGAGGCGGCGGCCGAACTCGGCACGGTGGACCCGCGGGACTGGCGCTGGGTCTGGTACCGCGGGCTGCTCCATCTCGCGTCCGGCGAACCGGGCCGGGCCGGGCGCTGCTTCGCCGCCATACGGGACGCGCTGCCGGGTGAGCCGGCGCCGAAGCTCGCGCTCGCGGTGTGCGCCGAGTCGCTCGGCGAGACCGCGCTGGCCCGGCACTACTACCAGACGGTGTGGCGCACCGACGACGCCTTCGTGGGCGCGGCGTTCGGGGTGGCGAGGACCTATGTCACCGAGTCCAGCGGGGAGACCGATCACGCGGTCAAGGTGCTCGAATCGCTTCCCGAGACGCTCCACCACCATCTGGCCGCCCGGGTCGAGGCGTTGTATCTGCGGCTGTCGCGGACCGGCCTGGACGAAACCGGACTGCGCGCCGCGGCGTCCCGGTTACAGGATCTCGAACTCGCCGACCGCAAGGCGAAACTGGGGCTGAAGGAGGAGCAGAAGCTGGGGCTGCGGATCGAGTTGTGGAAGGCTGCCAGAAAGTGGCTCGACGACCATGGTTCACCGGCCGAACCCGGCATGCTGCTCAACATCGAGCTGACCCCCGAAGCCGTGGGCCGCGCCCTGGAACAGGACTACTTGGCGTGCCGGCCCTTCGCCAGGAACTGGCGGGGCCGCGCCGAACTGGTCAGACAAGCACACGCCGTGCGCCCCTGGACCCGCTGGTGACCCGTTCACCAGGCCGGTGGTCGACGGGTCGGCGCGCGCGGAGAGCACGTAACGGGAGGAACCCATGACGCCGGACGCGCTGCGCTTCACCGTGCGGGTCGATCACAACGAGCACATCCCGGTGGGCAGTCGCTCGGTCGGTGTGCTGCTCACGATCAGCGCGGAGGACCCCGGCACGGCGGCCGGCGACCGCCCGGTGGCGGCCGAGGTCATCGTCATCGACACGTCCGCGTCGATGACCGGCGCGAAGATCGACCGGGCCTGCCAGGCCGCGATCAGCGCCGTCGAGGTGCTGCGCGACGGCACGTACTTCGCCGTGGTGGCCGGCCAGAGCTTCGCCAGGTCCGTCTACCCGGCGCGCGGCCTGGCCGTCGCCTCCCCGGTCACCCGGGAGGAGGCGGCGCGGGCGCTGTCCCAGGTCACCGCGCGCGGCGGCACCAGCATGAGCACCTGGCTGACGCTCACCCGCGAGCTGATGGACAGCCGTCCGGACGCCGAGATACGGCACGCCATCATGCTCACCGACGGCCAGAACACCGAGGGCGAGGGCCCGCTCGCGGCCGCGCTCGAAGCGTGCAAGGGGCGGTTCGTCTGCGACTGGCGCGGCATCGGCGACGACTGGAGCTATCTCCAGCTCCGCCGGATCACCCGTGACCTGCTGGGTGACTGGAAGCCGGTGGCCGAACCCGACGAGCTGGCCCAGGACTTCCGGGCGGCGATGGCCGCCACCATGGCCAAACGGGCGGCGGGGGTGACGCTGAGCGTCTGGACGCCGGACGGCGCGAAGGTCGCCTATCTGGCGCGGGTGATGCCGGTGATCGAGGAGCTCACCGAGCTCGGGGTGGTCCGCGACGCGCACACCGAGGTGTTCCCGCTCGGGGACTGGGGGGCGCAGGTCGCCGACTACCACCTGACGATCGACGTGGGCCAGGAGGACCTCAACGTGGAGGTCGAGGGGAGGGCCAGGGCGGCCAGGATCGAGCTGGCGGTCACCCTGCCCGGCGGGGAGCGGAGCGTCGTCGCCACCGAGAGCATCGGGGTGAGCTGGACCGAGGACATCGCGCTGTCCAGCCGGATCGCGCCCCGGCTCGCCGGGTATCTCGGTCTCGAACGGCTGGCCGCCGCGGTCGACGAGGGCCTGGCCGCCTGGAAGAGCGGCGACCCGGGCGCGCGCGAGCAGCTCGGCGAGGCGGTCAGACTGGCCCACGAGCACCACCGCGAGGAGCTGCTGGAGCGGCTCTCGACGATCGTGGTGATCGAGGACCGGGCCGAGGGCCGGATCCAGCTCCGCCCGCGCGAGCAGGTGCCGCCCGGCAGCGTCAACTGGTCCAGCTACTTCGCCGGGATCTCGAAGTACGTCAAGAGCGAGGACGGGGAGGACGGGGAGGACGACGGGGCCGGTGAGCTGACCGAGGACCGGAGCGACGACAGTTGGTCGGACGCGCGCGGCTGGTCGGAGGAGCGGAGCTGGTCCGAGGACCGCGGCGGCTCCGAACTGCGCGGCGACCCGGACGACCGCCGCGGCCCCGCCCACGGCTGAGCGGGCGGCGCCTGGGTGAGCGGGGGGCGCACGGCGGGGTGGTGCGTCGCCCGACGCGGCGGGCTGCCGCGAGTGCTGCCGGTGCGGCGGGGTGCGGCGGGGGCGGTGGGCCTGAAACCTCTCCGTTGCCAGGCCCGTCGCCCCGCCGCCGGGGGGCGGGGCGTCAGCCGTCAGACAGCGGCAGCCGTCTCCGCGGCCTCGGCGGCCTCGGCGGCCTCCGGGCTCGCCGAGCCCTCCGCCCAGAGCGCGTCGATCGCCGCTTCCGCCGCCGCCAGGCTCTCCGCGGCCAGCGGGATGAGGCCCGCCATCGCCGGGTTCACCGTGGCCAGCGTGAGCTCCGCGGTGATGAAGCGCGGCTCCAGACCGGTGATGGCCAGGCCGTGCGGCAGCCAGGCCTCCGCGTGGTCCCAGCCCTCGCGCGGGGTGCCGGCGCCGTAGCCGCCGCCCCGGCTGGCGAGCACGATCAGCTCGCGGCCGGCGAAGAGTCCCTTCGAGGTCTCCGGGTCGTAGGAGAGGCCGGGGGCGATCAGGTGGTCGATCCAGGACTTGATGGTGCTCGGGGCGCCGTAGTTGTAGACGGGCAGGCCGAGCAGGACGACGTCGGCGTCCCGGATCTCGGCGGTGAGCTCCTCGGTGAGCTGCCACGAGGCGGCCTGTTCCGGGGTGTGCTGGTCCGGCGGGGTCATCCGGGCCAGACCGTTCGCCGTGTCGAGGTGCGGCACCGGGTTCGCCCCGAGGTCACGGTAGGTGACCGTGCCGCCGGGGTGGGCGGCCAGCCAGACCTTCGCGGCGCGCTCGGTCAGCTTGCGGCTCACGGATCGCTCGCCCTGAATGCTCGCATCGATGTGCAACAGATGAGGCATATGATTTGTCCTTCACAACTCGTTGGTGTTACGCCAATCATTTGTAGCATATCTATGGGCGAGACCTGCCTGGGTAGACTTCCGGAATGGACGAGATGCCCATCCTCAACCAACCGGTTCACCGTTCAGGTGCACTGCTCGAGTTCTTCGCCCGCCGCATCCGAGTGCGCTCCGAGACGGTGCTGACGCCGCTCGGGCTGCGGACACGGCACCTCCTCGCCCTCACCGTGCTCCGCGAGCACGGGGGAAGCTCGCAGCAGGCTCTGGCCGGCACGCTGGAGATGGACGGGACCAACATCGTCGGTCTGCTCAACGATCTGGAGACCGCGGGTCTGGTGGAGCGCAAGCGCGCCCCCGAGGACCGTCGCCGGCACATCGTCGAACTGACGGACGCGGGCAACAAGCTGCTGGCCAAGGCGGAGTTCGGACTCGCGGCGGCCGAGAACGAGGTGCTCTGCAATCTCGACGCGAAGCAGCGCGAGGAGCTCTACTCCCTCTTGCAGCATGCTTTCAACGGGGACGAGATGCAGGCCTGCACCGGAGCGGAGTGCTGAGCTCCGCCGGGCGGCTACCGGTGGAAAGCCACCGGTGACTTTGGGTTACGTCGCTGCGGGGGTCGGCTGCCCGGGCCGCCGGGTGGCCGCCCGCGGGGGCGGGCCACCCGGGCGGGCGCGGGACGCTCAGGCGGTGCCGGTCGCGGGCTTGGCGACGGGCGCCGCGGGAGCGGTGGTCGCCGCGCCGGATATCACGGCGGCCGGGACCTTCGCGGTGACCTGGGTACGGGTCCACATCGCGACCAGCGCCGAGGCGAGGCTGAGCACCGTGGACTGCTGCTCGGGGCTCCAGTGCAGACCGAAGCCGACGGCCAGGGCCAGCCCGGCCTGGACGAGGCCGAGCACCGCCGCGCTGATGCCGTCGTGCACGCTGACCGCCACGAGCAGGCCCGCAACCGCGGCGGCCACCGCGTTGATGACGGCCTGCTGACCGTTGGTGAGGTCGAGGCCGAAAGCGGTGGAGAGCTTCACCGCGACGGCGAAGAGGGCGAGCCAGAGTGCGGGTTCTCTGCCGAAGATCTTCATCTGAATCCGTTCCTGCCGTTTCTGCCGATCCCATGCGGCCGCAGTGCCGTTACGGCGGCCCATCGTCAACCAGACTGCCCCGGCGGCGCCTTGCTAGGCGGCCCGTCGGCAGGTCTTTCCGGCGGCGCGGATTGCGGATCGGATACGGCGGCGCCCCGGCTCGCGGTGGGCGGCGGGGCGGCGAAGCGGCGGGGCGGCGGGGCGGCGCACGGAAACCGACACGCGCCCCGCACGTACCCACCCGGTGCTCCTGACGCCCCCGGCGGCTCCGGCGCGCACGGCGGACACCCCGCACCGCTCACCGCCACTTCACCGTCCAGCAGTCGAAAAAGGAGATGCGCTGTCAGAGTCCCCTGGCATAGTCGCTGTCATGGAGACGGATTCCTTCTGGACTCTCATCACGGACTGCCGGCGACAGTCGCTCAGCGGCGAGCGGCGGGACGCCTGGCTCCGTGCCGCCCTCCGCCGCCTCTCCCCACCTGACCTCGTCACCTTCCAGGCGTCCCTCGACCTCGTCATCGGGAGAGCCTTCACCTGGAACGTCTGGGCGGCCGCCGACCGGATCTTCGGCGGCTGGTGCTCCGACGACACCTTCTGCTACTTCCAGCACTGGATGGTCGGCCTCGGCCGCCCGGCCTTCGAGGCGGCGGTCGCCGACGCCGACGTGCTCGCCTACGCGCCTGAGGTCCTGCGGCTGTCCGGCCGCCCCCGGGCCGCGTGGCCCGAGGACGCCTGGCCGCAGTGGGAGTCGCTCGGCTGGCTCGCCCCGGAGGCGTATCAGCAGCTCACCGGCGCCGGGGAGGAGAGCGGCGCGTCCTTCCGCGCCGCCGCCCGTACGCTGCTCGACTCCGCCGCGTGCCGCCCGCCCGGGCTCACCCCGGCCGGCCACCGCTGGTCGGTCCTCGACGAGCCGGAGTCGGTCCGCCGCCTTCCCCGGCTCACCGCGATGTTCCCGCTGGGCCCGGCGGACGACGCGGCGGCGTTGGTTCAGACGCCGTTGACCAGGCGGATATAGCGGACCCAGTCCCAGTTGGGACCGGGGTCGGTGTGGTCGGCGCCGGGCACCTGGGAGTGGCCGAGGATGTGATCGCGGTCCTTGGGGATGCCGTACTTGTCGCAGACGGCCGCGGTGAGGGCGGCGGAGGCGTGGTAGAGGGCGGTGGTGAAGTACGAGGGGTCGTCGACCCAGCCCTCGTGCTCGATGCCGATGCTGCGGGTGTTGTAGTCCCAGTTGCCCGCGTGCCAGGCCACGTCGTGCTCGCGGACGCACTGGGCGATGGCGCCGTCGGCCGAGCGGACGACGTAGTGCGCGGTGGCGGCGTGCTCGGGGTCCTGGAAGAGGCTGATGGTGTCGGTGAAGGTCTCCTGGGTCACATGGATCACCACCAGTTCGACCGGGTACGTCGAAGGGCGGTTGGCGGCCGTGTAGTTGGCGGTGCTGGCCGGCGCCCAGGCGGCGCCGGGGTAGTCGACCGCCGTCGCCGCGGACGCGGTGCCCGCTGCGACGGCCAGTCCGCCCGTGAGGGCCGCGCCGGCGCCGAGGGCGAGGCCGCGGCGGAGCAGGGAGCGGCGGTCGGGGTCTTCGGGGAGCGGGTGAGGCGCCGCGGCGGGGAGCGGACCGGAGGGCGCGGGACGGGCGTCGGGGTGCGCCTCGGGGTGTGTCCCGGGGTGTGTGCCGCTTCGTTGGGGTCGGTTGGCTCGTAGCATGGCGGGCTCCCGGTGGGGTCGGTCGTGGGGGTCGACTACTTGTACGGGTCCATGACAAGGGCGGAGCCTGCTCATCGTGGCGCCGGGACGCCCGGCCCGCCTAGGGCGTGTTTTAGAAGTCCCGTCTGTCTCACGGCGTCTGGCACGCACGCTCGCTGCGTTGTCGGGCTCATCCGAGTAGGCCCACTACGAGGACGACCCTCCGCCTTGCGATCGCACGCACCAGACGCCGTGAGCCCCGCCCTGCGGGCGGACGACGCTACTTCTAAAACACGCCCTAGCGATGCGCCCATGGTCAGAGGCCTGGACCTGTGGCGCCGATCGCATACGACCACCAAGCCCACCTCCTGTCGCCCCGTCACCGTGTCATTTCGTTGACATTCGCTCACTGAACGTAGCTGTCCGGTCAGCTTTACATAACAACTGACACACACTCACGTCACCGCTCGGCCACACCGAGTGCCCGCATTGCCCCGCTTGGGGGACTGATGCCGGATTGCTTCCGCAGCCCAACTCTCCGATTCGGCTTGGAAAACCTCTCCGGCTCTATTAACGTTCGATAACGCAGCGCGGTCGTCACCACCGCCGTAAGAGGCGGCACCGTGCGCTTGCCGAATCCCGTCCGCGGGAACCGGGGACCCAACACCTGGGGTGAATCGGGCAGCAGCCAGGCCCGTAGGAGACCTTCCTGCTCCGAACCCGTCAGCTAACCCGGTAGGCGAGAGGGAAGGAAAGGAGTGCGCCCACAGTGGCGTCGAACCAACCTGCCTACGCACCTGCCCGGCCCGAGAGTGGATCCGCCGGGGAGTGGGACGAGTTTCCCGCGGGCTTCCCCGTCGACTACCGGGCTGACTACCCGACAGATGGTTCGGCGGCCGGCTCGACCGAGCGGCCCGCTGCCGCCCCGCTGCCGCTGCCCCTTCCCGTCGCGGACCCCATGACCCTCACCGTGCCCGTACCCCGGCAGCGGACCCTTGCCCGTGGCTCCGCGGCCCTCGGCATAGCGGCGATGGCCGCCGTCGGGGCGGGCGGGGTGGCCGCCGCGGCGACCGGCACCGTAGCGGGACCCGGTCTCGCGCCGGCGCCGCTGCCCGTATCGGCGCCGGTCACCGTGCCGGACGCCGCGCCCGTCTCCGTACCTGATTCCGTACCGGATTTCGTGCCGCGGTCCGCGCCGCTCCCGGCGCCGGCCTCCGTACCGGAAACGCCGCCGGCGGCCCCCCGGTCCCGGCCGCAGCCGCTGCCGGAGCTGGCGCCGGTCAGCGCCCCCGCCCCCCTCAGCACTCCCGCCCCCCTCGACGCCCCCGCTTCCGACGAGCCCGCGACCGCGCTCCCCGACCCGGGCGCGGCGCTGCTGACCCGGATCGTCACCCAGGCCACCGAGGCCCGGGACGCCGTCGCCCGCGGCGAACGGGAAGCCGCCGACAAGGCCGCCGCGCAGCAGGCCGCTCGCGCCGCCGCCGAGCGGAAGGTGCGCGAGCAGGCCGCCGCCGCGAAGGCCGCCGCCGAGGCGAAGGCGAAGGCCGAGGTGGCAGCCGCCGCCCGCGCCGAGGCCGAGCGGGTCGCCCGGTTCGCCGCCTCCTACATCAAGCCGGTCTCCTGCTACACCCTCACCGCGGGCTTCGGCGAGTCCGACCCGTGGGGCAACATCCACGCCGGGCAGGACTTCAACGCCCCCACCGGCACCCCGGTCCACGCCGTCCACGGCGGTACGGTCACCTCGGCCGGCTGGGCGGGCGCGTACGGCTACCGGGTGGTCGTCGCCCTCGATGACGGTACGGAGCTGTGGTACTGCCACCTCTCCACGATGGTCGTCACCGCGGGCCGCGTCACCACGGGCGACACGATCGGCCGAGTGGGCGCGACCGGAAACGTCCCGGCGCCCCATCTCCACCTGGAGGTCCGCCCCTCGGGCGGCGACGCGGTCGACCCGCTGCCGTGGCTCGTGGCGCACGATGTGGCGGTCTGAGGCGGCGCGGTTCGCTCGATCGGGGCATCGGTTCGGCCGGTGGCCGGGCGGGGCGCCAGTGGACGCGCTACGGTGGCGGTGCGGCCGGGCGGGTCCCGGTCGTGAGGTGTACGACGGGGTGGGCGGGCAGGCGGGGTAGGACCCGATCGGCCCGTGTGACCCGTCGTCCCAAGAACGTTCCGAGGCCGCGTGTCGGGCCGGCGGGCCGCTCGCCCGAAGGTGGCCGCCCAGGCCATCCGTACGGGACGGGTACGGCTCACGGGCCCTACGAACGGCCCGGTCCGGCCCGCCGCGGCACCGTACGACCTGTGCTCAGCGGCGCGACATCCCCCATACGCCGGCGGTCCTGGCTACTCCCCCCCAGCCTGGGCCGCCGGTCCTTTTCCCGGCCGGCCGGCTACTCCCCGCCGCGCCCGGCCACGAGCCAGGACGCCGCCGCCATGCCGCCGGCCAGCGCGAACACCGCCGGCCACGAGCCGACCTTCTTGGCCAGCGGATGCGCTCCGGCGAAAGCGGCGACGTAAGCCCCGGTGAGTCCGGCCGCGGTCGCCACCCCCGCCTGCCGCTGCCAGGACCGCGCGGCCACCGCTCCGGCGGCGACCAGCGCCACCCCGCCCAGCTCCCGCCGCTTGGTCCACCGGGCCACTCCGTACCCGCCGACCAATCCGCCCGCGGCCACCAAGCTCGCCGACACCCCAGCCATCGTGTTCCTCCTTGTCAGCGCTTGTCGGCGCTCGTAAGCACCTGTCAGCGCGCGTCAGCGCGGTACGGCGCGGTGGGCTGCCCTGTGCGGCCCGGTACGCCGATCACCCCCGAGGCTAGCCCGCCGCTCTTCCCGCGGTGGGTCCGCGGTGGCTACGCGGTGCCGCCGTGGTTCAGCCGTGGCGCCGAAGCGGCGCCGCGGGCGCCCTGGGGCCCGCGGCGAGTCGTCGCCGTGCCGGAGCCGTGGCTCCTCCGGGGGGACGCGCTAGGCTCCAAACATGGACAAATGTGTCGTTGAGCGCGGTCGCTGATGGGGCGACCGGTGGCGGCCGGTCCGGCCGGGACGATGCTGGAACCGACCCCGCTGGGCGCGGCCGTGGCCCTGATCGACCGCGGCGGCAACGTGCTGGCCTGGACGGACGCCGCGCAGGCCCTCCTCGGGTACAGCTCGCGGGAGGTCGTCGGCCGCCCGGCGGAGAACCTGCTGACGCGGCACCGCACCGCCGCCGAAGTGTCGGAGGGCGCCGCGCGGGCCCGGGTGGGCGGGTCGTGGTCCGGGTCGGCCGAACTCCGCCGCAAGGACGGGCGGGCCGTTCGCGTCGCGATCCGGGCGACCCCGCTGTCCGGCGACGGCGGGGCCGACTGGTTCGTGGCGGCCACCGAGTCCGTGGCGGCCGTCCCCGCCTGGTCGCCGCAGCCGACGGTGGCCGCCGCCCTGCTGGAGCGGATCCCGATCGGGCTGTCCATCTGCGACGGCGACACCCGCTGCGTCTGGCGCAACCAGGCGACCGTGGAGTGGGACACGTCCATGGGCCGGGACCGGCTGGGACTGACGATGCGGGAGGTCTACCCCGGCTACCCCGGCCGGGAGATCGAGAGCGTGGTCCGCGGTGTGTTCGAGACCGGTGAGCCGGTGATCGAGCGGGAGTACCGGTGGATCCCGCCGGGTGCGGACGAGGAGCGGGTCTTCTCGTCCACCTACTTCCGCCTGGAGGGGGCCGAGGGGCGGCCGCTCGGGGTCTGCGCGATGGCCGCCGACATCAGTACGTCCCGGGGGCGGCGGCACTTCCTGCGGATCAACGAGGCGAGCCGGCGCATCGGCACCGCGCTCGAAGTCGGGCAGACCGCCCAGGAACTCGCCGACGTCGCCGTGCCGTTGCTCGCGGACTTCGTCATCGTCGACCTGGCGGAGTCGGCGATGATGGGCGAGGAGGAGCCCCTGGAGCGGCTCAAGTCCTCGGACGCCTGGATCCCGGTCTTCCGGCGGGCGGGCATGGCCTCGGTCCACGCGGGGATCCCGGAGGCGATCTGGCAGGTGGGCGAGGTGGTCTACGTGCCGCCTTCGTCCCCCTTCGCCCGCGCGCTGTTCTCCGGGGAGACCTATTACGAGCCGGTGCTCGACAGTTCGCCGGGCAGTTGGCTGCATCAGGACCCGGACCGGGCCCGCATCGCCGTGGCGAACCAGATCCACTCGCTGATCATCGTGCCGCTCCAGGCGCGCGGGGTGATCCTGGGCGAGGCGGTCTTCGTCCGCAACGAGAACCCGCTGGCGTTCTCCCGGGACGAACTGGTGCTGATCGAGGGGCTGGTCGGCCGGGCATCGCTGAGTCTGGACAACGCGCGGCGGTACGCGCGGGAGCGGGCGGCGGCGCTGGCCCTGCAACGCGATCTGCTGCCCCGGCACATCTCCGGCGGGGTCGCGCTCGAAGTGGCGTCGCGGTATCTGCCGGCCGACACGCACGAGGGAATCGGCGGCGACTGGTTCGATGTGATCCCGCTGTCCCGCGACCGGGTCGGCCTGGTGGTCGGCGACGTGGTCGGGCACGGCATCAACGCGGCCGCGCGGATGGGCCAACTCCGCACCGTCGTGCAGACGTTGGCGGACCTGGACCTGCCCCCCGACGTCCTGCTCGCCCGGCTGGACCGGCTCGTGCTGCGGCTGGGCGCGCAGGACAGCGGTGAGGACGGCGACCTGGACCTGCCGGCGTCGATGGTGATGGGTGGGACCTGCCTCTACGTGGTCTACGATCCCGTCACCCGGCAGTGCACGATGGCCCGCGCCGGCCATCCGCCGCCCGCGATCCTCTACCCGGACGGCGGCGTCTTCTTCCCGGAGATCCCGGCCGGGCCGCCGGTCGGACTGGGCACGATGGCCTACCAGTCCACCACGGTGGAACTGCCGGAGGGGAGCACGATCGCGCTCTACACCGACGGCCTCGTCGAAAGCCGCACCGCCGACCTCGGCAGGGGTATGGAGCGGTTGCGCGCCGCGCTGGCGGGGCCACGGGTGGCCGTGGAGGAGCTGTGCGAACGGGTGTTGACGGCGATGACCGCCCACCGGACCGCTCCGGGCCCGGAAGCCTCCCAGCAGGCCTCATCCGGCGACGACATCGCCCTCCTGCTGGCCCGCACCCGGCCGCCGATCCCCCGCCGCCCGGCCCCCGTCCCCGACGAGCCGGACGGCTTCCCCGCCGACCTCTAGTCTCGTTCGGTCTCGTTCGGTCTCGGTCCCCCCGGCCTGGCCCGGGTCCTGACGGGGTGCGGGGGCGGACTCGGGCGTCCGCCCCCCCACTTCGGTGCCGGTCCCGGCTACTGGCCGAAGACCTGGAACTCCCAGAGCGAGTAGCCGTACTGGGACGAGCGGGCGGTGCCGTACATCCGGATGTAGCGGCCGGAACCGGTGAGGTTCAGGGTCTGGGTGCCGCCGGTCGCGGTGGTGGTGGAGTAGATCGACGTCCACGTGGTGCCGTCGTTGGACGTCTGGATCTGGAACGCCTTCCCGTAGGCGGTCTCCCAGTTGAGGACGGCCTTGCAGATCGTGTGCGTCGCGCCGAGGTCCACCTGGAGCCACTGGGGATCGGAGAAGGCGGACGACCAGCGGGTGCCGTTGTCACCGTCCACCGCGCTGGACGCGGGGAAGGCGATGTTCTCCTGCGAGGAGGCCGTCGCGGTCTTGTTCAGGGCGAGATTGACGGTGCTGCCGGCGCTGCCGGTGCTGCTGCCGCAGGTGCCGCCGCCCGCGGTGACGGTCCAGGTGAAGCTGGTGGTTCCGGTGGTCCCCGCGGTGTCCTTGGCGGTGACGGTGACGGTCGAGGTGCCGGCCGCCGTCGGGGTGCCGGAGATCACGCCGGTGGTGGAGCTGATCGACAGCCCGGCGGGCAGGCCGGTCGCGCTGTAGCTGAGGGTCTGGCCCGGCGTGGAGTCGGTGGCGTGGATCTGCGTGCTCACCGCGGACCCGGTCGTGGAGCTCTGGTTGCCCGGGTTGGTGACGGTGACGGTGGGCGTGGGGGACGACCCCCCGCTGGGCGTCGTCCACAACTGGCTCGCGGCGCCGGTGCAGGTCTCGATGTCGAGCCGGGCACCGGTGTTGCCGCCCGGATCGGTCAGGCACAGGCCCGAGTTGGTGTTGACCAGTTCACCGTTGGCCTGGTGGGCCCACTTCTGCGCCCCGGTGCCGTTGCAGGCGTACCACTGGACGGTGGTGCCGCTGGCCGTTCCCGCGCTGGTCACGTCCAGACAGCCGCCCTGGACCCGTACCGTGCCGTCGGAGTACGGCGACCACTGCTGGCCCGCGCTGCCGTTGCAGCCCGCCAGACCGATCGGGTTGGCCTCGGTGTTGAGGCTGTTCTGGTTGGTCGCGCAGAGGCCGCCGGCGCCGGTGATGGTCCCGGTCGAGGTCGCCGTGCCGGTCGGCGTGGAGTTGCCGCCCTGCTCGTACACCGCCACGTAGCCGACGCTCAGCGTGCCGCCGGACGTGGTCGCCGCGGTGGGGGTGGTGGAACCCTGGATGCCGTCGGGGTAGTTCCCGCCCATGGCCAGGTCGAAGATGATGAAGAAGCCGTGGTCGATGGCCTGTTGCCAGGCCGCGGTGCCGACCGACGCCTCGGTGATGGTGCTCTCGACGGTGCCGTCCATCAGGAACTGGAGTGTCTCGGCACTGGTGTTGGTGCGGTCCACGATGACCGAGTACGTGTGGTAACCGGTCTGGCAGCTCGACCCGGTGCCAGGACAGGGGATCAGGTCGTGCCCGCTGCTGCCGGCCCCGTCGTGGAGCGTCTGGGACCCCTTGTTGAGGGCGTTGACGTCCTCCATCATGTCGATCTCACCGGACTGGGGCCAGCCGCCGCCGGTCCGCATCGTCGACCCGAGCGCCCAGAACGCCGGCCAGTAGCCGAGGCCGCCCGCCGGGTTGGGCTGCTGGAGGGAGGCGGTCATCTCCAGCTTGCCGCCGGGCGGTGCCTGGAAGTCACCCCGGGTGCTCTCGATCCGGCCCGAGGTCCAGGTCCCGCCGCTGTTGATCGCCTTGAGCGTCAGGTGGCCGTTGCCGTCCAGGTAGACATTGGAGGTCGAGTTGGTGGTGTGCTCGATCTCGCCGGTGCCGAAGCCGGATCCGATGTCGTAGAACCAGTTCGCCGAGGAGGGAGCGGACCCGGCCGAGCCCGCGAAGTTGTCCCCGAACACCGTGGTCCAGCCGGACGGCGCGGGCGGCACCGAGTCGGCGGACGCGGCCGGGGCCACCGCCAGCGTGGTGGCCGCGGCGCCGGTCAGCCCGGCGGCCAGCAGGGCGAGCGAGGTGACGACCGAACGCCCGCGCGGCCCTGCACGGCGGCTCGGGCTGCGGCGGATGATGCGCGGTATGGAGAACATGAGGGTGTCCCTTCGAGTGCGCTTTCCGGTGACGGACGGGTGGCAAACGGGGTGGCAAACGGTGCCGGGTGCGAGCGGGTGAAAGCGAGTGGTGGCGTGGTGACAGTTCGTTGCGACTGGTGACGTACGATCGCGGACGGCGATCAGGGCAGGCCGGCGTCGCCTCCCGCAACGGGGAGGACCGGCCGTGGAGTTGTCGCACGGGACCTTCGGAGAGCGCTCTCAGGGAGAGGTCTACGACGCGGCACCGACCGTGTCAAGGATTAGCGCAAGGGGCGGGGCGGGCTGCTGGGGTGCCTGTGTTCCGGCTGTGGGCCGGCCCTGAGCGGGGGGTGGAAACGGCGCCGGGTCGGTGCCGGGCCCGCCCCGGATCGCCTCCGGACCCGCGCTGAATCCTTGCCGACCTGGCGGCGAACCGGCTCAGCACCCGGGCGCGCCCGAACCGCCGGCCACCGGTGGTGGGTTGCTCGCGCGGCTGCGTCGACTTCGCGCTGGGCGGTGGCCCCAGGGGGCGCTGGGGGTCCCCCAGGCGAAGCTCTGGGGGCGGAACTGTGCTGCTCAGCTACGGCGCGTCCCGCGGGTCGGCACCGGCCGGGAGCGGCTGCCTCGGTCGTATCCGGCGCTGTCGTATCCGGTCCACCGGCCGGTGGCCGGTCGCCGGATCCGCGCGGCCCGGTGGCCGGTCACTCCCGGGCGCCGGCCCGGGCTGGCTACGATCGTCGGCGTGTGCGCAAACATCATGGTCGCCGAAGACGACGCGAAACAGGCCGAACTGGTGCGCCGCTATCTGGAGCACGAGGGGCACACGGTGACGGTCGTCGAGGACGGCCGGGCGGCTCTCGACGGGGTGCGCCGCGAGGATCCCGACCTGCTCGTCCTCGACGTGATGATGCCCAAGGCCGACGGCCTCGACGTGGTGCGGATCCTGCGCGCCGAGTTCCGGGAGGTGCCGGTGCTGATCCTGACCGCCCGCAGCGCCGAGGACGATCTGCTGCTCGGCCTGGATCTGGGCGCCGACGACTACATGACCAAGCCGTTCAGCCCGCGTGAGCTGATGGCCAGGGTCCGTACGCTGCTGCGCCGGGGCCGGCGTCCGGCCGGCCCGGCTCCCGGCGGCCCGCTCGCCGCCGCCGCCGAGGACGGGACGCTGGCGGTGGGCGCGCTCAGGGTCGACCCGGCCCGGCACGAGGTGTCGGTGGCGGGGACGCCGGTGGTGTGCACACCCGGCGAGTTCCGTATCCTCGCCGCGATGGCGACCGAGCCGGACCGGGTCTTCACCCGGCAGCGGCTGCTGGCCGAACTGCACGGCTTCGAGAAGTACATCAGCGACCGGACCGTCGATGTGCACATCCTGAATCTGCGCAAGAAGATCGAGCGCGTACCGCGGCGGCCGGCCCGGCTGCTCACCGTCTTCGGCGTCGGCTACAAGCTGACGGACCCGGCGAGGAACACCGGCCATGCGTCGTCGTAGCGGGCGAACGCGGCTGCCGCTCCGCAAGAGCCTGCTCGGCCGGCTGCTGACCATCTCGGCGCTGGTGGCCTCGTGTTCGGTAGCGGCCACCGCCTGGCTCGCCGTGCAGACCACGTCCGGCGCGATCCGTCAGGAGCAGGGGCAGAATCTCACCGCCGACGCCAAGATCTACAACGCGCTCATGGGTTACGCGGCCACCCACCCGAGTTGGGACGGCGTCGGCGCCACCGTACGGAAGCTGGCGCGGCAGTCACAGCGGCGGATCGCGCTGACCACGCAGGACCGGCGGCCGATCTTCGATTCGGCGGCTGACGCTGGGGCTGATGTGGGGGCTGACGGGGGTGTCGGCTCGGGTACGGATTCGGGTGCGGATTCGGGTGCCGCGTCGGCCGGGTCGGCCGGTGGTTCGCCCGGGTCAGCCGGACCGTCCGGCTCCTCTGCTGCGTCCGCCTCGTCGGCCTCAGCCACGGGTGCGGGCTCCACCGGCGCCGTACCCGCCGACCCGCTGCCCGCGCAGCCCTCGGCGGTGGTGGATCCGCTGACCGTCGACCCCGCGCTTGAGCCCGACGCCGCCTCGGTCGGTGCGGACCGCGTCGATCCGCGCGCTGTCGGGCCGTTCCAGCTCCCCCCGAAGGAGCAGGACGACCTGAAGCAGGCCGCCGGCCGGGCGGTGGCGTGCCTCAACAGCGCGGGCATCGCGGCGGACGCGGTCCGAAGTCCCAGCGGGCGCCCGCGGATCCAGTTCGTGAGCAGCTACGCCGACCAGTACGTGGGGGACAAGTGCATGGCGGGCGAGTTGGCCGAGCCGACACCGACCGAGGAGAAGGCCCTGCGCTCCCTCGACCAGTTGGCCGACTCCTGCCTGAAACGCCAGGGCCGTAACGGGGTGAAGCTGAACGCGGACCTGTCCTGGGACCGCGGCTACGGGCGGCTGGCCGATGAGATCACCCCGACGGCCGTACCCGCGGATTCCGCGCGGACGTCCGTGCCCGACCCCGAAGTGGTCAAGAAACAGATAGCCGAGCAGCGGATGGAGGCGGACAGGAGGGCCAAACTGCAAACGGCCGCGGTCCCGATGCCCACCTCGGACACCCGGGAGCCCCGGACCGGCGCGGACGACCGGGCCGTCGCCGCCTGCGTCGACACCGCGCGCCGTGAACAGCTCACGTCCTATGTCGCCGCGCCCGCGCTGCTGTTCATCGACTCACCCGCCGCCGTCAGCGTGCCCGGATTCGATCTGTCGCCGGCCAACACCACGCGGATCGCCGGGGTCACGGCGCTCGTACTGGCCCTCACCGTCGGCGCCTCGGTGATCGCCGGGGTCCGGCTGGTCAGGCCGCTGCACGCGCTCACCGGCGCCGCGCAGCGGATGCGGGACGGCCTGGACTCGGCGCCCGTGCCGGTCGGTTCTGACAACGAGATCGGACGGCTTGCGGCGACCTTCAACGACATGGCCTCGCACCGCGCCCGGTTGGAGGAGCAGCGCAAGGTCATGGCGAGCGATGTCGCCCATGAGCTGCGGACCCCGTTGAGCAATATCCGCGGCTGGCTGGAGGCGGCGCAGGACGGCCTGGCCGAGCCGGACCCGGCGTTCCTCTCGTCGCTGCTCGAGGAGGCGGTCCAGCTCCAGCACATCATCAACGACCTCCAGGACCTGGGAGCGGCCGACGCGGGCGCGCTGCGTCTGCATCCGGAGCCGGTGGACATCGGCCACCTCCTCGGCCAGGTCGCCGCAGCGCACCAGGCGACCGCCGAGGTCGCGGGTGTCACGCTGGCGGTCGCGGCCGCGGCGCCCGGGGCCCCTCGGCCGCCGCTGTTCGACGCCGATCCGGTCCGGCTGCGGCAGGCCGTCAGCAACCTGGTCTCCAACGCGATCCGCCACACCCCGGCCGGTGGCAGGGTGACGCTCCGCTCGTACGGCACCGGGGCGGGGGATGAGGTGATCGTGGAGGTGGCCGACACCGGGAGCGGTATCCCGGCGGACAGCCTGCCCCACGTGTTCGACCGCTTCTGGCGGGCGGAGAAGTCCCGTAACCGGAGCACGGGCGGCAGCGGCCTCGGCCTGGCGATCGTCCTCAAGCTCGCGGAGGCCCACGGGGGCACGGCGGGCGTGGTGAGCACGGAGGGGGAGGGGTCGGTGTTCACGGTACGGCTGCCGGTGGGGGGTGGGGGTGTGGGGCCTTCGGCTGGACCGGGTGGGAGTGTGGGGCCTTCGGCGGCTCGGGGTGGGAGTGCGGGGGCGCCGACCGCTCGGGGTAGGGGTGCGGGGGCGCCGACCGCTCGGGGTGGTGGCGCGGGGCCGGCCGCCGGGCCCCGGAGCGAACCCTGACCCGACCCGTCGCGGGCCGCCCCGGCCCGCCCTGACCCGCCCTGACGCGATGACCATGACTTCCTGACAGCTTCTTCATATGTGGTCGCCAGGCTTGGGCCATGCCCGGAACCTGGTGCGAATCGGCATCCAGGTACCACCAAGGCCGGGCCGGAACTGGAGCCATTTATGTCCCGCCATATCCGCGTGCGTCTCGCCGTTCTGACCGCCGTCGCGGCCGGCGCGATGCTCGTCCCCGCCGCCGCGGCCGTCGCCGACTCGACTCCGTCGCCGGTCCCGACGGCGACCACGGACAAGTCGCAGCAGGCGCCGAGCACGCGCGAAAAGCTCATCGCCGACAAGAGGGCGGCAGCCGCCAAGGAGGCCGCCCAGGAGAAGGCCAAGGCCGTGTCCGGCAAGACCGCTCCGCGCGGCGCCGTCGCCGCGGGTGAGGAGCCGGTCGCCCACAACGGCGGCGCGGGCGGCGCCACCGCTCTGGCCGGATCGGCCACCGGCGCGCTGCTGCTCGCGGGCGCCGGCACGTACGTGCTGCGCCGTCGCTCCGCCGTCCGACACAACGGCTGACCGCGTCCACCGTCCGACGTACCGGCTGACCGCTTACCGCGTCGGGCGTAACGGCTGAGCCCGTGCCGAGTCAGGACGTGCTGGCTGATCGCTTACCGCGTCCCGCGTGCCGGCGGAGCCGGTGCACCGTCCGAACGCGCTGGCCGGCGTGCCGGCTGACCTGGCACGGCATCCGGGCGTAACGGGCTGAGCCCGCTCACCGTCCGACGTACCGGCTGACCGCGTCCACCGTCCGACGTAACGGCTGATCGCGTACACCGTCCGGACGTGCCGACTGATCCCGCACCGCGTCCGGCGTGCCGGCCGGCCCGGCACAGCAACCGGACGTACCGGCTGATTCCGTACCGCGGCCGACCGTACAACCGTGGCGCCGCCCGCCGGCGGGCGGCGCCATCGGGTCACCACCTCGCCCTGCCCTGGAGCCCGTTGTGTTCCCAGCTCTGCGCCCCGCGCACCCTTCGGTACGGCGCTCGCGCATCCGGCCGGCCCTCGCCTGCCTCGCCCTTGCCGTACCCGCCGCCCTCACCGCGCTGGCCGGCTGCTCGTCCGCCCCCGACGCGGCCTCGGCGGCGGTCTCGGCCGCGACGAGCCCCCCGACGACTCCCCCGGCCACGTACGCTCCGGCCGCCGCCGGCACCCCCTCGCCCGGGGCGCCGAAACCGCCGCCACCCGCGCTGCCCACCAGGGTCACCATCCCCTCGGTCGGGATCTCCACCGCCCTGATGAAGCTCGGCCTCAACGTGGACGGAACCGTCGAAGTGCCGCCCGCGGACAAGGGGATGACGGCCGGCTGGTACACCGGCGCCGCGGTGCCGGGCGCGGTCGGCGCCGCCGTCATCATCGGCCACAACGACACCCGTTACGGCAGGGCCGTCTTCCACGACCTCAGGAAGATCGCCAAGGGCGCGGACATCACCGTCACCAACACCCGAGGCCAGAGCGAGCACTTCACCGTCACGGCCACCGAGAGCGTCAGCAAGAAGTCCTTCCCCACCCAGAAGGTCTACGGCCCGACCAGCCAGCACGCCCTCCGACTGATCACCTGCGACGGCGACTTCGACGCCAACGGCCACCCGGTGAACAACCTGATCGTCTACGCGACGCTGAACTGAGCAGCGCCCCGGCGGAGAAAGGCCGGGGTGCGGCCGGAGATCAGGGGCAGGCGCGTCCCGAGGGCGCTCGCCGACCGCCGGTTTCCCGGCCGGTTCGCGGTGCCGCGGAGCCGAGGAAGCAGGGGGACGTGTGAGCGGTCTGCGGGTGACCACGACAGCCGAGGTCTCGATGGAGCTGGGGACCTACGGTGCCGAGCGCCAAGAAGAGCTGCACGCAGCGCTCGACCGTCTGGCGGACGCCTCCGCGATAGGCGCCGGCACCCCGGACGGAGTCGGCTGGTACGCCGAACTGCTGCCGGGAATGGCCTTCCACTGGGTGGTCCTCGAACAACCTCGCCTGGCGATCGTCTGGCAGATAGTCCTCCGCAACTAACCCACCCCCCACCGCCCAGCCCCGCCCCCGCCGGGCCGCCCCACCGTCGGATCTTCGTGCGGGGGTGAGCGGGGTCCGGAAAGCCTCTCAGCCGGCCCGGCCCAAGGTCATGGTGCGGGATCCGGGCGTGAAGTCGCCGAAGGACTGTTGCCAGGACGCACCGGGCCAGTAGTACGTCACCAGGCCCTCGACGGGCCGGTAGTGGGCTGTGTAGAGCGTTCTCGACCCCTGCGCGTCGACGGATCGGTACAGTGGCGGCTTCAGCATCGCCGCCACGTCCGTACCCGCGGCGCGAATGGCGCGCAGCCGCTCCTGCGTCCGCGAGGCCCGCTCCTGCTCGTCGGTCACGGGCAGGTGCTGGTGATTGGCCGCGCAGGCATCCGGCGCCACCGTCGGCGACATGTCCGGCCCCAAAAACACCGTCACCGCCTTCGCCGGATCGACAAGGGTGAGGTTCTGTGGGACGGCGATCGGCAGGGACCGCAGCCTGCCGATCGCGTCATCGATGGTGTCGCACGTCTCCAGCAGGTAGCGCACCACGATGAGGATGGAAAATCCTGGTCCGTAGGCGGAACGTCCGCCCCAGGTGAGCGAGACCGCGAGACCGGCGTCGTTCATCCCGTCCTGCAAGCCCCACAGCATGTCCTGCATCCCGATCACGGGGCGCAGGAAGCAGGAGGAGACGATGGTGCCCTCGCACTGATCGGGCCGTAGGTCATAGTTGCGCAGCAGAGTGCCGTCCTGGCCGATCTGGGTGCAGGACTGGGAGAACGGCCGCAGTGCCGCGTGGGTGAGGAAGGCTTCCGCCTCGGGCCGGTCGAGTTGGCCGGCCAGGCGGTCCAGAGCCGGGACCAGTTCCGGCATGTGCGCACGGAACAGCGCCCCAACACGGGCGGCCCCGGCCGGAGTCCGGCCCTCCTCGGTCAAGAGGGCCGCCATTTCCTCCCACAGGACCCGGGCGTACGCGGCCCACCGCCCATCACCGCCGTCGCCGACCTCGATCGCCTGGAAGGTCTTGTGCTGTTCCCGCACGGCTGCCACTCCCACCGGTGAGAATCGGACGAGGTCAGGGAACCTAGCCAATTGCGCGGTGAATCACCAGGTGGCCGCCATCGACGACGGCTTGATCTAGGGGCGGCCCGAGAGAGAGCGGGGGCTTACCAGTTGACTGGGCCGGTGCGGTCGATGAAGCGGCCGGTGCCGGCGGACGGGGGTTCGGTTGCGAGGGTGACGATCGCGTCCGTGCCCTCCGTCACCGTCTGGCTGCCGTGGTGGCCGTTGAGGTCGGTCGCGGTGTAGCCGGGGTCCGCGGCGTTGACCCGGATGTCGGGGAGCGCCTTCGCGTACTGCGTGGTGAGCATCGTCACCGCGGCCTTCGAGGCGCTGTAGAGGGGCGAGACCACCTTCGACTCGACGCGGTCCGGATCGTGGGTGAGCGCGAAGGAGCCCATACCGCTGCTGACGTTGATGACCGCCGGGTGCGCCGACTTGCGGAGCAGCGGGAGGAACGCGCCGGTGACCCGGACGATGCCCACGATGTTCGTCTGGAGCACCTCGGCCGCGTCGGCGCCGGTCAGTTCCTCGGCGGGCTTCATGGGCGCGTTGATGCCGGCGTTGTTGATGAGCGTGTCGATCCGGCCCTCGTGGGCCTCGATGTCCGCGACGGCGGCCGTGACGGAGGTGTCGTCGGTCACGTCGATGCGGACGAAGCGCAGGCCGAGCGCCTCGGCGGCCGACCGGCCCCGCTCCGGGTCCCGGGCGCCGAGGACGACGGTCTGGCCGAGGTCGGTGAGGCGGCGGGCGGTCTCGTAGCCGAGGCCCTTGTTGGCCCCGGTGATGAAGGTGATGGTCATGCGTCAACCCTCGGCGCCGGCGGTACGGACAGCCAGGGACGGCTCCACGGTAGGACCCGCAGTACCACCCTGGACGGCCGGTGGCGGACGCACAATGGTCGTATGAGCACGGACGGGACCGACCTCGGCGCGACGATCCGTTCCTGGCGCGACCGGCTGACCCCCGAGGCGGTCGGCCTGCCGGCCGGGCGGGTGCGGCGCGCGGCCGGGCTGCGGCGCGAGGAGCTCGCGGAGCTGGCCGGCGTCTCGGTCGACTACCTGGTGCGCCTGGAACAGGGCCGGGCCACGACACCATCGCCGCAGGTCGCGGGGGCACTCGCTCGCGCGCTGCGGCTGACCGACGGGGAGCGCGACCACCTGTACCGGCTCGCGGGGCTCCAGCCCCCCTTCGACGGGCGGATCTGTGATCACATCCCGGCCGGCATGCGGCGCGTCCTGACCCGGCTCGGCGACGCGCCGGTCGCGGTCTTCGCCGCGGACTGGCGGCTGGTGTGGTGGAACCGCAGCTGGGCGGCGGTGCTCGGCGATCCGTCGAGGGTGGCGCCGGACGAACGCAGCCTCGTCCGCTCCCGGTTCCCCGTCGCCGGCCATCGGGGGTGGGCCGCAGACTGGCCGGTCGTCGTCGCCAACGCCGAGGCGTCGGACCGCGCGATCGTGTCGGACCTGCGCCGGGCCTCGGCGCGCTACCCGGACGACCCGCGCCTGACCGGCCTCATCCGCCGCACCCTCGACGGCAACGCCCACTTCGCCCGCATCTGGGCCGACGGCGCGGTCGGCCGCCACCCGGAGGACCGCAAGACGGTCCGGCATCCGGGCGTCGGCCCGATCACCATCGACTGCGATGTCCTCGCCGACGGCGACACCGACCTCAAGATCGTCATCTTCACGGCGGCCCCCGGCAGCGCGGACGAGTCCAAACTCGCCCGCGCCCTGACCGCGCACACCGTCCTCCCGCCCGCCCCCTGACCAGCCTCCGGCACCTCCGGCCGAACCGGCTCCCGCCGCGGCCACCGCGACCGGCCGCACCCCCGACCAGCCACCACTCCCTCCCGGAAGCGGTCGCCGAACGCGCGGCAGCGATCCGCACGCTGATCCACCACCGGGCGCGATGACTCGGGGGGACCAGATCTCCCCGCGAGGGCGCGGAAGCTCGTGGCCGGCGGGGGCTATTGGGGCCGGTCGCGGTTCGTGCGGCGGAAGGCGCGGGGTTGCTCACCGAGGAGGGTGGTGGGTAGGGCGCCGACGTGTGCAGGGGGATGCAGGGGGATGCAGGGGGATAGGGAAAGCGCAACGCTCCCCGAGCCGCGGACTTCGTCAGCCGCGCACACGGTTCTGCGCGTGCTGAGCCGGGTCCTCGGCTAGGGCACGCATGCGCTTGTAGTCCACGCACCCATCTTCCTAGAGGTGCTTGCCGTCTGCCCGTGGCGGGGCCCAGGCGTAGGGATGGGGGGCGGGGTACGGCGCGGGGCCGTAGGGCGGGGGTGGGGGGAAGAAGGGGGTGGGGGGTGGGTTGAGGGCGGTGAGGAGGGCCGGCTGGGCCCAGGACTTGCGGGACCAGAGGTGGTGGAGGAGTTCGGACTCGCGGGCGGCGAAATCTGCCGTGGGGGCGCCGCGGGTGGCGGCCGCGCGGAGGAAGGCCAGGTGGGTGGCGAAGGCGATGTAGTCGCGTACCGCCCGCGCCGCCGCCTCGCCGTGAAAGCGCCGGGTCTCGCGGCGGGCGATGCCGCGGACGCTCATGGAGCCGAGCGCCGTCGGCTCGGGGAGCGCGAGCCAGCCGGCCGCCGCGTAGACGGGCAAGTGCGTGCGGACCGTGCGCAGTTCGTTGGAGCGGGCCCAGAAGGCGACCCAGACGACCATGCCGAAGGTGGGCAGCATCACCGCCAGGTAGACCGTGAGGAAGGTCGCGGGCGAGGTGAGCGAGGAGCCGTTCCAGGCGCCGTGCAGCGTCATCGCCAGCAGCCACCCCACCAGCGGCGGCACCCAGCGCCAGCGCCAGCGTTGCCCGGGCCGGACGGTCGCCGCGATGGCGAAGCCGATGCCGGTCATCGAGGTGAAGAGGGGGTGCGCGAAAGGCGTCATCAGGACGCGTACGAAGAAGGTGCCGGCGGTCGTCGCGCCGAGCAGATGCGAGCCGAGGTCGCGGTCCTCGTTGACGGCCGTGCCGAGGTAGAGGATGTTCTCGGTGAACGCGAACCCCATCGCGGTCAGCCCGCTGAGGACGATCCCGTCCACGATCGACTCGATGGCGCGGCGCCGGAAGAGGAAGAGCAGCAGGACGGCCGCGCCCTTGGCGGTCTCCTCCACCAGGGGCGCCACGAAGGTCGCGCTCCAGTGGTCGGACTGCTTCGGCGTACCGGAGAAGGCCGAGGAGATCAGCTTCTCGCCGTACTCGTTGGCGAAGATCGCCACCAGCGTCGCCGCGCACGCGCCCCACGCGACGGCGAACACCACGTTCTGCCAGGGGCTCGGCGCGACATGGTCCAGCCACAGGAAGGCCCACAGCAGCAGCGGCACCGGCAGGATCGCCAGGACCAGGCCGATCAGGAACGGCTCGGTCCCTATGTGGTTGCGCACCAGCGCGAGGATGATCACACCGCAGACGGCGAGCGCGGTGAACAGGGCCCCGGTCCGTACGGCCTTGCTCTCCCGGAAGGAGCTGCGCGGCTTGTAGTGCCAGCTCGGGTCGACGGGGCCGGGCCGGGTGGGCAGACCGGCCGGGGGGCTCGTCGCCGGACCGGTGAGCCGGCCGCCCTGGGGGCCGATCGCCGGACCGGTGAGCGGGCGGGCCGGCAACTCGGCCGGTGCGAGGGCGACTTCCTGAGCCGCTACGGGCCCGGTCGCGTCCTCCGTTTCGCCGGCGGGGGCGACGGAGGTCGCCGTCCCATGCTCGTGGCGGGAATCGGACGAAGACGAGTACGTGGACACCTGTCGACAGTACGGGCACTCGCCGTCGGCGCGCGAGGGTACGTACGAGGTCGCCGCGGGGGCGGGCGGGGGCGGGCGGGGTACGGGCAGAGCACGCGTACACCGTGGTCAGAGCGCGGGCAGCGCGGCGGGCGGGGCGGCAGGCGGGGCGAAGAGCCTGGCGACGACCCCGGCATAAAATCCGGCAAAAAGCCCGCCGGTCAGGCGCGGGCGAAGAGCAGATCCCGTACGACGTGGCCCTTCGCCAGCCCCTGCCGCTCGAACTTGGTCATCGGCCGGAAGCCGGGCCGCGGCGCGAACCCCTCGTACTGGTTGACCAGACCCGGCGCCGCGCTGAGCACCTCCAGCATCTGCTCCGCGTACGGCTCCCAGTCGGTCGCGCAGTGCACGACCGCACCGGGCCGCAGCAGGGGGGTGACCAGGGCGAGGAAGGCGGGCTGGATCAGCCGCCGTTTGTGGTGCTTGGCCTTGGGCCAGGGGTCGGGGAAGTAGACGCGCAGGCCGGCCAGCGAGGCGGGCGGGAGCATGTCGCGCAGGAGTACGACGGCGTCGCCGTTGGCCACGCGTATGTTGGTCAGCCCCGCGCGGTCGGCGAGCGCGAGCAGATTGCCCTGGCCGGGCGTGTGGACGTCCACGGCGAGGATGCCGGTACGGGGGTCGGCGGCGGCCATCGCGGCGGTGGCGTCGCCCATGCCGAAGCCGATCTCCAGGATCACCGGGAGGCTGCGGAGGTCGGCGGAGGCCAGGGCCTGACGCTCGGCGGCCGGGTCGGGGGCGGCGTCCGCTCGGCCCTCGGTCCCACAGCCCCCGGCCCCGCGATCAGACCCGGCGAAGAGCGCCGCCAGGTCCAGCGGCTTGCCGTCCAGCTCCACGCCCCACCGCTCCCAGTGCCGCTCGATCGCGGCTGCCTGGGCCTGGGTGATACGGCCGCGCCGCGCGTGGAAGGAACGGATGCGGTGCTCACCCCGCGAACCGGCCGGGTCGGCGGCCGGACCTGCGGGGAACTTCACGGCGGCGGAGGTGGGGATGCTGGACACAGTGCCGTCGATTCTACGGTGCGGCGCGCGTGAACGGCGCGCGCGGTGGGGGCGCGCGCGGCGCACGGGGCCGCCCCGGCCCGGGGCCGCGCACCTGCCGGGGGCCGCGCACCTGCCGCCGGCTACCCCGCCCGCGCCGCCAGCGCCCGCCGGGCCACCTCCCGGCCGATCGGGAGCGCCGCCGTCGCCGCCGGGGAGGGTGCGTTCAGGACGTGGACGAAGGGTCCGGAGCCGCCGAAGAGGAAGTCGTCCACGAGGGTGCCGTCGGGCAGCACCGCCTGGGCCCGTACACCGGCCGGCGCCGGGACGAGGTCCGACGGGCGCAGGGCGGGCAGCAGGCGGCGGGCGTCGGCGGTGAAGGCGCGCTTCGACAGCGAGCGGCGGATCTCGCCGGCCTCGTGCCGCCAGTGGCGCCGGGCGATCCGCCAGGTGCCGGGGAAGGCGGCGGTGCCGGCGAGGTCGCGCAGCCGGATGTCGCGGCGCCGGTAGCCCTCGCGGGCCAGCGCGGGCACGGCGTTCGGGCCGAGGTGGACGCCGCCGTGGACGTCCCGGGTGAGGTGGACGCCGAGGAAGGGGAAATCGGGGTCGGGCACCGGATAGACCAACCCCCGCACCAGGCCGCGCCGTTCGGGCACCAGCTCGTAGAACTCGCCCCGGAACGGCAGGATCCGCATGCCGGGATCGGTGCCGGCGAGGCGGGCCACGCTGTCGCAGTGCAGACCCGCGCAGTTGATCAGTACCCGGGTGCGGTGGGGCGCGGCGGCGGGCTCGCCGGGGGCGGCCGTCGACGCGGGCCGCGCCGGGCCCTGCGACCCGACCGTACGCACGACGACCTCGGCCTCCGCCGTCTGCTCGATGGCGGTGACCCGCTCCCCGTAACGGATCGTGCCGCCCGCCCTGGTGACCAGGACGGCGAGGGCGGCGGTGAGCGCGCCGAAGTCGCAGATGCCGGTGGAGCCGACGTGGATCGCGGCCAGGCCGGCCACCTCCGGCTCGTACGCGGCGATCTGGGCCGGCCCGAGTTCGCTGACGGCCAGGCCGTGTTCGCGACCGCGCTGGACGAGCGCGTGCAGCCGGGGGAGTTCGGCGGCGGTGGTGGCGACGATCAGCTTGCCGGTGATCTCGTGCGGAACGCCGTGCTCGGCGGCGAACTTGGGCGTCTCGGCGGAACCGGCCAGCGCGTACTCGGCCTTGAGGCTGCCGGGCCGGTAGTAGATGCCGCTGTGGATGACCCCGCTGTTGCGGCCGGTCTGGTGGCGCGCGGGGGCGCGCTCCTTCTCGATGACGGTGACGGTCGCGGCGGGCTCGGCCCGGGTGAGCGCGTAGGCCGTGGCGAGGCCTACGATGCCGGCGCCGATCACGGTGAAGTCGGTGGTGGGGCTGGTCATCCTGGTGCGGCTCCTCCGTGGTCGACCGGAGGCCCATTCTCCCGCTGCGTCGGCTCCTTGTCCGTCAACTTGCCGGTCGACTCGCGCCCGGCCCCGCCCCCTGATGTCCCGGCCGCCGGCCCACCGCCCCGCTTCAGGCCGGACCCCCGCCCGCCTCAGGCCGGCGGCCCACCGCTTCAGGCTCGCGGCCCTCCGCTTCAGGCCGGCGCCGCCAGCAACGGCCGGGCCCGCTCGCGGAGTTCCAGCACGCGCGGCTCGTCGTTGTACGGCTCAAGCCGGTGCAGCAGGTCCCGTACGTACTCGGTGGTGCGGGCCGAGGAGATCCGGCCCGCGACCTCGACGGCCTTGACGCCGGCGGCGCAGCACGCGTCCAGGTTGCCCGATTCGAGTTCGGCGACGGCGGAGACCACCAGGCGCAGGCCGTGGGAGCGGACGAACTCCTCGGTGGGGCGGGCGAGCGCCTGCTCGGTGAAGCGCTGCACCTGCCGGGGCAGGCGCAGGTCGCGGTAGCACTCGGCGGCGTCGGCGGCGAGGCGGTCGTAGGAGTAGAAGCCGAGCCAGCTCGGGTCGGCGTCCCCTTCGCGGGCGCGCTCCAGCAGCGCCTCCGCTGCGGCGAGGGAGGCCCCGCAGGCCGCCGCCTCACCGGCTTTGGCGTGCGCGCGGGCCTCGACGAGGTGGAAGAAGCTCATCGTGCGGGTGGTGGCCAGGCCCCGGTTGCGTTCGAGGGCGGCCTGCGCGAGGTCCACCCCCTCGTCGGCGAAGTTGCGGTACGTGGCCTGGAGCGACATCGAGGCGAGGACGTAACCACCCAGCGGGACATCGGCGGCGGCCCTGGCGAGCCGCAGCGCCTGGATGTAATACCGCTGGGCGGCCTCCTGCTGGCCGGTGTCGAAGGCCATCCACCCGGCGAGGCGGGTGAGTTCGGCGGTGGCGCCGAAGAGCGAGCGGCCCACGTCGTCGCTGTAGGAGCCGAGCAGCAGCGGCGCCGCCTCGACCCGCAGGCACTCCGGGACCATGCCGGAACGCCAGTCGCCGCCACCGTACTTGGAGTCCCAGCGGCGCGCGTCCTCGGCGGCCTCACGCAACTTGGTCACATCGGTGTGGCCGACATGCGCCATCCCGGGGGCGGGGGCGTCCCGGGCCACCGTGGCGTCGGCGGGGGTGATCAGCCAACGGGAGGCCGGCGTGACGTAAGCGCTCACTGCGAAAGATCCGGCCAAGCTCTGCCAGATCCCCGCGCCGCCCGGGTTGCGCCGCCCGGCCAGGTCCAACCGCCACAGATCGGTGGCCGATTTCACCGCTTCGCTGACGTCCCGGGGGAAGGCGAGTCCCACCTCGGGCGCCGGATCGGCGTCGGCCAGGCCTATCTCGTGCAGCGGCACCGGACGGCCGAGCTTGCTGCCGATGGCGGCCGCGATGAGATGGGGGGCGGCGCCCTGCGGCACCATGCCCTTGGTGACCCAGCGGGCCACCGACGTCTTGTCATAACGCAGCGTCAGACCGCGTTGTGCGCCGAGGTCGTTGACCCGGCGGGCGAGTCCGGCGTTGCTGATGCCCGCCAGAGCGAGAAGGGTGCCGAGTTTCTCGTTCGGCCCGCGGTGTTCTCTGTTCACTGCGGTTCACCTCTGATGCCGCTGGGGGCAGGCCGGCCGGCCTGGTGATGACATGGGGGTCGGGGGTCGCCCTCCCCTGGAGCCCGATTCGGCCACCGCGACCACCGTGGCACGGCGGGCGCGACGGAAGGGCCGGGCAGCCGATCCGCGCGTAGATGTGCGAACCGGATGCACCCAGCGTAGTTCGCCGCCTCCCGACCGTTAAGGGGCTGGTGCCGGATGGCCGGAAACCAGTCCCTTACCGGCCAATGTGCGGGCGCTGTACAGAGGTTGTGAGGGCCGGATGTCGTCCTTGTGGCGAGCCCGGCGGGCGGTGCGGGGGACCGGTGGGGGCACGCGCACGGCTGGGCGTGTGCTCCCGGTATATGTGGCCGTGCGCCCGGCCGTGCGCTCTGGCCCGGCGGGTGCCGCCGACGCTTGCATAGTGCCCATAGGTCGGCCCGCACCCCCGGCAGGCGGCTTGCCGGGGTCGGGCGGGCCCAGGGGTTCCGCTGCCACAATCCCCGCGGGTGGCGGATCCGGCCCGGGAGGATGGGACATGCCTCCCGGGCCGTCGAACCCCTCGACGCACTTCCGTACGGCTTTCGTTGGGCTCCGATCAGGCTCCGCTCCGGTACGCCGGCCTCCCGTCGGTACTCCGGCATATCAACTGCGTAATGTGCCGCAGACTTTGGCGCGAATCAGACGTTTCGTCTCACGCGCGTTCCCCGCCCGCCTCCGGCGCGCGACCCGACACCTCTTGCTGCCCCCATGCGCCTCCTCGCGCGCTTTCACGTGGCAGCATGGTCTTCCGGGACATCAGACGTGGCGACGAGGCGGGGCGAGCGGCGATGGCGCCCGCGCACCGACTGTCCACAGCCTGTGGAGGCGGCGATGCGGTGGTTGGTGGGGTGGAGCAGTGCCACCGCGGGTTCCGTGCCCGGCTCGGGAAACCGCGCGCTCCAGCCCGTCGGCGCCCAACTCCTGTGGGACGACCCCGATCCGCTGTGGGCGGTGGGTGACTGGCGCCCCGACGAGATCCGGGTCGTGCACGCGGACCCGGCGGGGGCGCACAGCGGTCGCGCGGCGAACGGGGCGGCGGGCTACGACGGATACGGGAGCGGGTACGGGGCGTCGTCCTCGTACGGCTCGGGCTCGGGGTCCTCGTACGGCGCCGGCTCCGGCGCCGGCCCGGGTGCCGCCGGCCACGGATCCCCCGGCGGCCCCGGCTCCGACAGCTCGGGCGCCGCGGGATACGACGGCGGCGCGTACGGCGGCCCCTACGCCAACGGCCAGCCGTTCCGGCGCCCTTACGCTCGCGGCGGCTCGACCAACGGTTCGGGCGCGGCCGGTCCCGCCCGCCTCGCGGTGCTCGGCCGCTGCGGCGCCACCGACGCCGAACTGCGGCTCGGCCTCGTCGCGGCCCGCGGCGGCGCGCTGCGGCATGTGACCGCCTGGCCCGGCAGTTACACCGCCGTACTCCAACTCGGCCGCCGCATCACCGTACTGGGCGACCTCGCCGGCGCCCGGCCGGTCTTCCACACCCGCTGGGCCGGCGGTACGGCCTTCGCCACCGCCGCGCTGCCGCTCGCCGACCTGATCGAGGCCGGCCTCGACGTCACCCACCTCGCCGCCACCCTCGCCTGCCCGGACGCCCCCGAGGCGCTGGTCGACGGCACGCCCTACCTCGGGGTACGCCGGGTGCCGCCGGGCCACGCGCTGATCCTTCGCGACGGCGCCCCGGAGATCTCCAGCTACGAGCCGACCGTCTCCCTCGCCGTCGGCCACCAGCCGGCCGGCGCCGGAGACGCGGAAGCGGCCGTGGAAGGCGTACGGGACGCGCTGGTCGACGCGGTAAGGGCCCGGTTGTCGCAGCCGCGGTTCGTACCCGACGCCGATGAGGCGCCCGCGCCCGGCATCGGCGCCGACCTCTCCGGCGGCAGCGCCTCGGCGACCCTGGCGCTGCTCGCCGCGGGACTGCCCGGGATGCCCGGCACCCTGCCCGGCGCCCCCGGGTCGCTGGCCGGCGAACGACTGCTCGCCGTCACCTTCAACGACCTGGTCGGCGGCGGTTCCGGCGCCGGCCTGCCCGCCGCGCGCGAGGCCGAACTCGAACGGGCCCGCGCGATGGGCACCGACCCCCGGCTGCGGCACATCGTCGTCATCGGCGGCGAGGAGGCGCTGCCCTACGCCGAACTGACCGGCGGCGCGCTCGGCCCGCTCACCGACGAGCCGGGACTCTCCCTCGTCACCGCGGAACGCAACCGGCGGCGGCTCGCCGCGGGTGGCGCCGACCACCTCATCGGGTACGGCGCCCGCCAGGTCCTCGACGCGCACCCGGCGCGCCTCGCCGACCTGCTGATGGACCGCCGCCGGCGCAGTCTGCTGCGCCCGGTCGCCGCGCTGACCAGGGCGGACGGCGCGGTGTACGGCAACTCGCTGCTCCTGCCCTTCACCGTGCCGATCACCGTCTACCGCGCCGCCCGCCGGCTGGCCCGCACCTCTTACCGCCAGGGCGTCGAGGACGCGGCGGCCCGGCTGCTGCACCGGGACTTCGCGGAGGCGGGGCGCGAGGTCACCGGCGGGCCGCTCGGCGCGTCGCTCGCCGCCATGACCTGGGTACGGCCCGGCCCGGCGGCCCGCTGGCTCACCGGCGAGGCGCTCGCCGAGGTGTCGGTACGGCTCCAGGAAGCGGCCCGCCGCCCCTGGCCGCTCGAACGCCCCGGCGAACGGCGGGCCCGCGCCGCGCTCGCCCGGCAGGCCGCCGACTTCCGGGTACTCGAACAGGCCGCGGCCGTACCCTCGCAGCGGCTGCACGCCCCCTTCCTCGACAACCAGGTGGTCCGGGCCTCGCGCGCCCTGCCCGGCGCGCTGCGGGTACGGCCCGGCGCCCGTGCGGACGTGCTCCGCGAGGTCCTGGAGGGGGCCGGGGTGCGGCACCTGCCGCCGGGCTGGGGCGCCTCCTCCGCCTCCTGGTCGGTGGCCGGCGCCGCCGCCCGCCGGGGCCTGCGCGCCGCGCTCGATCCGCTGCTCGACCTCTTCGAGGCGCCCCTGCTCGCCGACGCCGGCCTCATCGAGGCCGGCGCCATCCGCGAGGCCCTCGAAGCCGCCGCCCGGGGGGAGCCGGTGTCGATCGAGGGCCTCGGAGAACTGGTTTCCGTGGAGCTGTGGCTGCGCCGGCTGCTCGCCCGCCGGGGCTCCTGCTGGACGGGCGGGGCGGGGGCGCCGGAGCAGCGGGCGGTGGCGTCGGGGGTGCAGCGGCTTTCGCTGTGAGGTGGGGTGAGGTGACGTGGGGCGAGGTGACGTGGGGCGGGGTGCGGTGGGGTGGGGTGCGGTGGGTCGCGCTCGGCCGGGCGGGCGGCGGTTTTGGAGTCGCGGGGCCTGGTGATCGCTGGGCGGCGGGGCGTTGTCAGTGGGGTGCCGCAGAATGGTCGGGACGGTGGGCGAGCGGGCGGTCGGGGTGGTGAGGCGGCCGTGGGCCGGGGTGTGGACCGGGGTGTGAGCCGGGCCGTGGTCGCGGCGGTGGGCGTGGCTGTGGTCGAGTTCGTGAGCAGGACGGGTGCGGAAGCGCACGAGGCGGGGCGAGGAGGAGTGCGATGACGGTATGGGATGACGTGGTGGGGCAGCCGCGGACGGTGGCCGAGCTGAGCGCTGCCGCCCAGGACGCGGATGCTCTCGTTGCGGTGACGGCTGGGGGTGGGGCTAGGACTGGGGCCGCGACCGGGGCTGTGGGTTCGGGGGAGGGGGCCGTCGGGTTCGGGGGTGCCGGCGCGTTCGGGGGGTCCGGCGGAGCCGGGGGGTCCGGCGCCGCTGACACGGCCGCGTCCCGTATGACGCACGCCTGGCTCTTCACCGGTCCGCCGGGCAGTGGCCGCTCCACCGCCGCGCGGGCCTTCGCGGCGGCCCTCCAGTGCACCAGCCCGGACAAGGCGCTCGGCGCAGCGCCCGGGTGCGGGTTCTGCGACGGCTGCCACACCGCCCTCGTCGGGACGCACGCCGACGTGGAGACCGTCCGCACCGACCTGCTCTCCATCGGCGTCAAGGAGACCCGGGAGCTGGTGCGCCGCGCCTGCCTCTCCCCGGCCGGCGGCCGCTGGCAGGTGATCCTCCTGGAGGACGCCGACCGGCTGACGGAAGGCGCGGCCAACGTGCTGCTGAAGGCGATCGAGGAGCCCGCTCCCCGTACGGTCTGGCTGCTGTGCGCCCCCTCGGTCGAGGACGCGCTGCCCACCATCCGCTCCCGCTGCCGGCTGCTGACGCTGCGGACGCCGTCGGTCGACGCGGTCGCCGACGTGCTGGTCCGCAGGGACGGCGTCGAGCCCGCGCTCGCCGCCGAGGTCGCGCGCGCCACCCAGGGCCATATCGGCCGGGCCCGCCGGCTGGCCGTCGACGCGTCCGCGCGAAGCCGGCGGGCGACCGTACTGCGGCTGCCGTTGCGCGTCGCCGACATCGGCGGTTGTCTGCGGGCGGCGCAGGAATTGGTCGACTCCGCGACCGACGACGCGAAGGCCGTGGCGGAGGGGACCGACGCCAAGGAGACCGAGGAGATGCGGGCCGCCCTGGGCGCGGCGGCGGGCGCGGGCAGCCGGATGCCGCGGGGCACCGCCGGTGTGATGAAGGAGCTGGCCGATCGGCAGAAGCGGCGCTCCACCCGTACCCAGCGGGACACCCTCGACCTCGCGCTGACCGACCTGGCCGGCTTCTACCGCGACGTGCTCGCCCTCCAGCTCGGCCGCGCCCCCGACACCGTCGCCAACGCCGAGGCGATGGACGGCATCCGCCAGATCGCCATCGCCTCCCGCCCCGAACACAGCCTGCGCCGCATAGAAGCGGTGCTCGCCTGCCGCGACGCCCTCGACCGCAACGTGGCGCCCCTCCTGGCGGTAGAGGCGATGACCCTCGCCCTCCGAGCGGGCTGACCGGCGCCGCCGGCCCGGGGGAGTTCGGGTTCGGGGCGGGCGTTTCCTCCGCGCGGAGGTAACCCATGCCCGAACCAGCTCCGGGCCGAGCCGGCGCCGGCGGCCAGGGGGCGACCCGCTAGCGGTGTCCGCGCCCCGCCTGCCGGGGGCTGGGGCCGGACTTCGGGGGACCTTGGCCGACCGGAGGGGTGCTGCTCCGGGGTGGTCCGCGCCTTTCCGGCTGGGGGTGGGGCTGCTGTTGGCCTTCGGGAGACGGGGCTGCGGGTCGCTTTGGGCCGGGAGACCTGGGCCCTCGGGGGAGTCCGGGGTCGCAGACTATTTCCGCCCGGATATCGCTGCTCGTGAGGGAGGTCGCGCCTTCCCTGCCGAGAGCCGGGCTGCTCTTGGCCTGCGTGGGGCCTTGGCTGGAGTGCCTGGCCTTCCGAGGAGTTCGGGGTCGCGGGGTCCGGTCGATCGGGGGCTCGTGGCTGGGCCGCCGGGGGCCTTGCCGGGGAGCCGGGCGGGGGTGCCCGGAGGGGGTCGGGTTGGTGCGTTTGGGTGGTCGGTGGGCGGCGGACGTAACGGCTTCCGGTCAGGCGGGGGGAGTCGTTGCAAGGTGGCGGGCAGCGTCCCCGTTTGCTCCGCCCTGTCCTCGCGGGGCCGCAGCCGTCCCGAAGGGGTCCGCCGTGGCCGACGCCGTACTCGCCCTCCTCCTGCTGCTGTCCGCGACCGCCGCCGTACGGCTCACGCTGCGGGCCCGGCGCTATTGGCGCGCGGAGCGAGCCGGCCAGGTCTACGAACTCTCCGTCGACCGCCGTGGCACCGCGCTGCGGGTGGGCGCGGCGGCGCTCGCCACGCTGGTGGCCGCGACCCTCGCCGTACCGTTCCTGCGCACCTCGCCGTTCTCCCCTTACTCCCCCTCCTCCGTCCACGCCGGCGCAACCATCACCCCCACCGCTTCGGCCGGGCACGCCGGACCACCCGCCCGGACCCTCCCGCCCATCCCGGCCACCCCGTACGCACCGCCATCGCCGACCCGCACCCCCGCGTCCACCCCGCCCCGTACCATCGGTCACCCGTCCGGTGGAACGCTGCAACTCCTTGGTGACGGCACCCGCGTATGGCTGCCGCCGTTCTACGACTCGCCGGGCGTGGCCGGCATCGCGTTCCCCGTGGTGCTGGCCCATGTGGACGGCGCCCAGGGCGATCCGGCGCTCTACGCCGGCTTCACCGCCGCCGTACGAAGCCACCTGGCGGACCCGTTCGTGCTGGTCATGCCGGCCGGCTGCGCCCGCGACCCCGGCGCGGTACTCGCCGAGGCGGCCCGCCGTTATCGCCTGCTGACCCCCGTCTCCGCCCACGGGGTGCTCGGCGTCGGCGGCCAGGCGGCCTGCGCGGTGCGGGAGGCGCTGGCCGCGCCGGGGCGTTACGGCGCCGGCGTCGGCATCTCCGGTACGTACCCGCCGCTCGCCCCCGCGACCCTGCCCCGCCACCCCCCGCTGCTGCTCGCGGTGGCCGACGGGGAGAGCGGGCCGCGTGCCTCGGCCGTCAAACTGCGCGCGGCGCTTCGCCCGCACGGCGACGACGTACGGCTGCTCGACGGCATGGGGAAGCGGCAGCAGGTGATGGGGATGGCGGCGGCGTACCTGACGGAGAAGCTGGACGGCCCGGCGAGGGTCACCCGGGCGGAGCCGGTGGCCGGTCCCGTAGCCGCCCCGGCCCCCTAGTACTGCAACGGCGTTTGGTGTGACTGGTGGCCAGGACAGTCGTTGATCCGATTATGGGTGGGGAACTCGGTGAGGTCAGGACGTGGGCAGCGGGTCTGGGCGAGTTGCACGAGCGGTTCGTGCACCGATTCGCTCGGTCGGAGCCGCGGGAGTCGGCACTGGCCTACATGCAGGGGCTGATCGCTCCGTTGGAGCGGAAAAACGGCTGGACGCTCGCGGAGGAGGCCGGCCACGCGGCTCCCGACCGCATGCACCGGCTGCTGAACCGGTGCGACTGGGACGCCGATGAGGTCCTCGACGACGTCCGCGATTACGTCGTGGAGCACCTCGGCGACCCGGACGCGGTGCTGATCGTGGACGACACCGGATTCCTGAAGAAGGGCGTCCGCTCGGCCGGCGTCCAACGCCAATATTCGGGCACCGCGGGGCGGACAGAAAATTGTCAGGTCGGTGTCTTCCTCGCCTATGCCGGAGAACGCGGCCGCACCTTGATCGACCGCCGCCTGTATCTGCCCACGTCATGGACGGACGACCGCGAACGCTGCCAGGCTGCCGGCGTCGGCGACGACGTCGCCTTCGAGACCAAAGTCGTCATCGCCAAAGCGATGGTCCGACGCGCGATCACCGAGAAGATCCCGTTCCGATGGGTGACCGCGGACGCCGCCTACGGCTTCTCCAAAGGCTGGCGGACCGAACTCGAGCAGGCTGATGTCTTCCACGTCATGGCCACCACCCGCCACGACACCGTCGTCACCCGCTGGGCCATGGACCACCCGGTCCACGACCTGTTTCCCCACCTGCCCCGGCAGAAGTGGAAACGCCGCTCCTGCGGCAACGGCGCCCACGGCCCACGCGTCTACGACTGGGCCAGGGTCGAGGTCCGTCCCTGGCACCGCGAGGACCGCCGGCACTGGGTCATCGCCCGCCGCAGCATCGCCAGGCCGCAGGAGATCTCCTACTACATCGCCTACTGCCCCGCCGAGACCACGCTCGATGAGCTGATCCGCGTCGCCGGCAGCCGGTGGGCCGTCGAGGAATGCTTCCAAACCGCCAAGCAGGAATGCGGCCTGGACGATTACCAGGTCCGCCGCTACCCCGGCTGGCACCGCCACATCACCCTCGCCATGGCAGCCCACGCCTGCCTGACCGTCCTGCGGGCCCGCGCGCTCGACACGGAGAAAGCAGAAACGGATCCTCCCAGCTCATCGGCCTGACCCTCCCCGAAATCCGGCGACTGACCACCCGCCTGACCCGGCCCCGCGCCAACCTCATCGACCACGTCCTGCACTGGTCACGCTGGCGCCGCCGACGACAATTCCAAGCCCGCATCAGCCACTACAAACGACGCGGCCACACACCACCAGAAACTGCCTACACATCAGAACAAAGACCGTTGCAGTACTAGGCCGTGTCTGACAAATCCCGCCTGCCCCGCGACGCCTGGCACGCACGCTCGCTGCGTTGTCGGAGTCGTCCGAGTAGGCCCACTACGAGGACGACCCTCCGCCTTGCGAGCGCACGCACCAGACGCCGCGGGCCCCGCCCTGCGGGCGGACGACGCTATTTGTCAGACACGGCCTAGCCACCCCTGGCCGGGTACCCCGCCCGGCCAGGTAGCCGCCGCGCACCCGTAGCCACCCCGGCCAGGTAGTCGCCGCGCACCCGTAGCCACCCCGGCCAGGTAGTCGCCGCGCACCCGTACCCCGCCCCGCCCGCGTAACGGCCCCGGTCGCCGCGACCGCCCCGCCCGCGGCGGCCCGCGCGGAAACCGCCCGCGGAAAACCGTAAACCACTCAAAAGGCGACAGCTCGGCCGATCACCGACGCCGTACGCCGGATACGCTCGCTGTCATCCGACGGGAGGACCGAGCCGCCGATGCACACGCCGAAGCGCGCCACGCACCTGCTCCGCATCCCGGCCACCGTGTTCGCGGTGACCGCGCTGCTGCTGTCCGCATGCTCATCCGGAGGGGCAGGCCACAACGCCGCGGCGTCGTCCGGCGCGCCGGACACCCTCACCTCGTCCGCCGTCACCTCGTCCGCCACCACCGGCGGCGCCGGCCCGGCCGGCACCCCGGGCGCCGCCGACCCCGACCCCGCATCCGCCACCTTGCAGCCGCTCGCCGCCGCGACCCCCGCGAACCTGGCGCCGTACTACGGACAGAAGCTGCGCTGGCACGACTGCGGCATCCCCGGCTTCGACTGCACCACCATGAAAGCCCCGCTGGACTACGCCCACCCCCGCTCCGCCGACGATCTCAAACTCGTCGTCACCCGTAAGAAGGCGGCCGGCCCCGGTAAGCGGCTCGGTTCGATGCTGGTCAACCCGGGCGGGCCCGGCGGCTCGGCCATCGACTACCTCCAGTACGCGGCGGTCGGCTACCCCGCCTCCGTCACCTCCCGCTACGACATGGTCGCCGTCGACCCCCGCGGCGTCGCCCGCAGCGAACCCGTCGAGTGCCTGAGCAACCAGCAGATGGACACCTTCACCGAGGTCGACACCACCCCGGACACCACCGCGGAGGTCGACAAACTCGTCGCCGCCGACAAGTCCTTCGACGCCGGCTGCGAGAAGCGCTCCGCCGCACTCCTCGGCCACGTCTCGACGATCGACTCGGCCCGCGACATGGACGTACTGCGCGCCCTGCTCGGCGACCAGAAGCTCACCTACGTCGGCAAGTCGTACGGCACCTTCCTCGGCGCCACCTACGCGGGCCTCTTCCCGCAGCGCGTCGGCCGGCTCGTCCTGGACGGGGCGATGGACCCCTCCGTCAGCTCCCTGGAGAGCAGCCGAGCCCAGGCGGGCGGCTTCGAGGTCGCCTTCGACGCCTTCGCCGCCGACTGCGTCAAGAAGTCCGACTGCCCGCTGGGCACCACCTCGGTGCCGGACGCGGGCAAGCGGCTCGACGCGTTCTTCCGGTCGCTCGACGCGCACCCGCTGCCCACCGGTACCTCCCGCCCGCTCACCGAATCGCTCGGCACCACCGGGGTCATCTCGGCGATGTACGACCAGTCCGCCTGGCCGTCCCTGCGCGACGCGCTGACCAGCGCGGAGAAGGGGAAGGGTGCCGACCTGCTGACGCTCTCCGACAGCTATTACGAGCGGGACGACTCGGGCAAGTACAGCAACCTCATGTTCGCCAACGCGGCCGTCAACTGCCTCGATCTGCCCCCGGCGCTCTCCTCCCCGGCGGACGTCACCCACGCCCTGGCCGCCTTCGACAAGGCATCCCCGCACTTCGGTACGACCTTGGCGTGGTCCTCCCTCACCTGCGGGTACTGGCCCCTCCCGGCCACCGGCCGCCCCGAACGCATCGAGGCGAAGGGCGCCGCCCCCATCCTCGTCGTCGGCACCACCCGCGACCCGGCCACCCCCTACGCCTGGGCCGTCTCCCTCGCCTCCCAACTCTCCTCCGGCCACCTCCTCACCTACGACGGCGACGGCCACACGGCGTACGCCCGCGGCTCTTCCTGCATCGACTCAGCGGTCAACGCGTATCTCCTCTCGGCGAAGCTCCCGCCACCGGCCAAAAAATGCGGCTAGCCCCGGCGGGGCCAGCGAGCGACCCGTCCCGTACGCCCTGACGGGGCCGAAGCAGTTGGCGGCCCGGCCGGAGCCGGGCGTGCGTCCTGTACCCCCCTGACCAGCCCTTCCCCATGATCCCGCCCGCGTCCCGACCACCCCCGCGAACCCTGTAGACTTTCCCCCGCTGCTGCTGCCACCCTGTGTCAGCACCCCAGCAAGCCGCCTTAGCTCAGTTGGCCAGAGCAACGCACTCGTAATGCGTAGGTCTCGGGTTCGAATCCCGAAGGCGGCTCCGGAAGACCCCAGGACTCACTCGCCGTGACCTGGGGTTTTTCCTTTGTGCGGTCGGCCGGGGCGACTCTTCGCGCCCCGGCGACGGCTGACGGTGGGACAGGTCGCGCCTAGGGGCTGTTCGAGGTTCGGATCTTGGTGAGGTCCGGTGGCCTGGTGGGGGTGGCTGGTAGAACTCGGGTGTGGCGCGTTTTGACGTGACGGATGCTGAATGGGCTTTGATCGAGCCGCTGTTGCCGGTGGCGGCTACCGGGCCGTTGCCGCGGCGGGTGCGGGACCAGTTCAACGGGGTGCTGTGGCGGTTTCGCACCGGCAGTGGCTGGCGTGATGTCCCGGAGCGGTACGGGCCCTGGTCCACGATCTACTCCCGGTTCAGTACCTGGGCCAAGGCCGGGGTGTTCCAGGACATGATGGACGCCTTGATCGCCGAGGCGGCCGGACGGGGGCAGGTCGGCCTGGAGCTGGTCAGCGTGGACTCCACGATCGTGCGGGCGCATCACGAATCGGCAGGTCTGGCCGTGGCCGGGGAGACCCTGGACGCCCTGGAACAGGCGCTGACCGAGGAAAAGGGGGCTCCGCCCCCGCACCAGCCGCCGGTACTGCGGGTGATCCGCAGGGGGCCGGCGCGGACACGTGTGACACGCGCGCGCCGGACCCGGAGCGGGCCGCAGCGCGACGGCGTCGCAGGGCCAGGGCTGATGCCGCCGGGCTCGGCCGGTCCAGAGGCGGACTGAGCAGCAAGATCCATGCCGCGGTCGACGCCTGCGGCCGGCCGCTGTCATTCGTGCTCACCCCCGGACAGGCCGGGGACAGCCCCCAGTTCCAGAACGTGCTGGACAAGATCCGCATCCCCGGCCCGGTCGGGCGCCCCCGCACCCGACCACAAGCCGTCGCGGCGGACAGGGCCTACTCCTCCAAGGCCAACCGGGCCTACTTACGCCGGCGTCGCATCACCGCTGTTATCCCGGAGAAGATCGACCAGCAGGCCAACCGCAAGAAGAGGGGCTCGACAGGCGGACGGCCGGTCACCTACGACAAGGAACGCTACAAACAGCGCAACACCGTCGAACGCTGCTTCCAGAAGATCAAGACCTGGCGCGGCCTGGCCACCCGCTACGACAAGTCCCCCACCAGCTACGAGGCCGGACTCCACCTCCGAGGATCGATCATGTGGTTGAAGCTCCTCACCTCAACCACATGATCCGAACCCCAAACAGGCCCTAGCGGCGGGAGTACATGGTCCCGCCGAGCGCCCAGTGTTCGCGGTCGACCTCGTCGATGATCACCCAGACGTCCTCCAGCTTGGCGTCGCAGGTGCGCACGATCGCCTCGCTCACCTCCTTGACGAGGGCTTCCTTCTGGTCGGCGGTGCGACCGGGGAACATCTGCACGCGGATCATGGGCATGTGGTTCTCCTCAAGGGGGTTGGGGATCGGTGGGTCAGCAGAGCGGAGCGACGAGGTAGGGCCTGCCGAGTCCGGCCGCGTACGCGAGCGTCTCCCAGGTGCCCGACCCGTCATCGGTGCCGGTCAGCGGGAAGCCGATGACGAGGTCGCTGTGGTCGACGAGCCAGCGGTTACGCGTGGTGAACGCGGCCGGGCCGACGCCCTCGGGGTGGTCGAGCTCGACGATCTGTTCGACGCGGCCCACGGCGCGCGCCTGCTCGATCGCCTCCCGCGCGTCCGCCGGCTGGTCGGCGCACCGTACGGGGACGGCCACGACCAGCCGGCCGGCGTCGCGACCGGCCAGGAAGCGCAACGCCGAGGTGTCGACGCCCGCCGCGCCGCCGAGCAGCCAGCCGCGCTCCGCGGCCGGTCCGTCGGCGAACGGCGCGAGCACCCGCTCGAACAGCTCGGCCAGGACGTCTCGTCGCGACTCGACCTGCCGCGTGCCGGTGATGGCGATCGTCAGGCCCCGGTGCGGGCCCCGGTGCACGGTGCGGCCCGCGCCGGTCACGCGTTCGCGTCGGTCAGGCGGCGCGGGTCGAACAGCGAGATGTCGTGGGTACTGGCGCCCTCGGTGGCCAGCTGCGCGATCACCTCGCCGAGCGCGGGGGCGAACTTGAAGGCGTGGCCCGAGGTGCCGGCGGCGACGGTGATCCGGTCGCTCTGGGCCGACGGGCCGATGATGAAGCCCAGGTCGGGCGAGTTGTCGTACATGCAGACGCGGCTGCGCAGGTAGCGGCCGGGCAGCGCCGGGATCCGCTTGGCCAGGAACTCCCGCACGGCCTCGACGTCCTGGGTGCTGACGTGGCGGTCGAGGGAGTCCGGGTCCGCGAGCTCGCCGCCGCTGTGGATGCCGGCCTTGACGCCGCCGGAGGGGCCGTCGACGGCCGGGTGGCCGTAGCCGACCGTGCCGTTCTCGCCCTCCCAGATCCAGTACGGCATCCGGCCGCTGTAGAAGTCCTCGGCCCGCGAGATCGGGTCGAACCAGAGCATCACCTTCCGCAGGACCTTGATGTGCGGCCGGAGTTCGGGGAGCAGCTGCGGGGCCCAGGCGCCGGCCGCGACCACCAGGCGGTCGGCCTCGTACACGCCGGTCTCCGTGCGCACCCGCACACCGCTGCCGGTGTCCGAGAAGTCCAGCACCTTCTCGTCGAACCGCAGGTCGGCGCCGTGCTTGCGGGCGAGGTCGAGGTGCGCGGTGACGACCTGCTCGGGACGCACGTAACCCGAGGACGGGTCCCACACGGCGACGTCGCCCGGCCCGGGCCTGAACTCCGGGAAGCGCGAGCGGATCTCGTCGCTCTCCAGGTACTCGAACTCCAGGCCCGCCTCCCGGGCCGAGGCGAGCGCGGCGGGCACGAGCGCGCCGCCGACCGGGCCGACACAGATGCCGCCGGTGCGGTGGAACAGCGTCTCGCCGCGGATCTCGCCGAGCTCGTCCCAGAGGTCGTAGGCGCGGTCGAGCAGGGGGACGTACCCGGCGCCCATGAAGTACGCCTTCCAGACCCCGCGGCTCTCGCCGTGGCTCGCACCGCGCGCGTGCGCGGGCCCGAACCGGTCGATGCCGATCACCCGGCTGCCGCGCGCGGCCAGGTGGTAGGCCGCGGCGCTGCCGAGCCCACCCAGGCCGACTACGAGGACATCAGCGGTTTCTGCCACGTTCTCTCTCACTCTCCGGTGGTGGCGGTCGGGGCGGCGGTCCTCATCAGGTGGCTGACCTCCCGGCGCAGCCCGACCGGGCTGGCGGCGAAGTGCGCGACCACCTTGTCCCTGGTGGGGTCGGCCTGTTCCTGGCTGAGCTTGAGCATCGTGTCGACCGACTCGACGGTGAAGCGGAAGGCCCCGACGCCGTCGACGATCTTGTCGAAGTAGTCGAGCGACGGGCCCGGGTCCCAGCCGAGGCCGTGCTCGGCCTCGAAGGCCGCCACCGTCCAGCGCACCACGTCGAGCGCGTCCTCCCGGGCGGGCATCGGGTGGACACGGCCGTGGACGTGGGTGGTGGCGAAGTTCCAGGTGGGGGCGGCCGGGGTCTGCTCGTAGACGGCGGCTGAGACGTAGGCGTTCGCGCCTTGGAAGACCAGGGTCGCGTGCTGCCCCTCGTACAGCGTCTCCCAGTGCGGGTTGACCCGGTTGAGGTGGCCGTAGAGCGTGACGCCGATCAGCGACTCGATCCCCTCGGGCTCGGTGGCCGGCGGGAAGATCACGGGCAGGTGCGTGGCGAACGGCGCCGCGGGTCCGTTGCTCAGCAGCAGGGCCAGCGGGTACTCGCGGATCAGCCGGACGGCTTCGGCGTCCGGGGACTGGTAGATCTTCGGAACGTACATCTCGTGCGTCTCCTTTCTCCTGGATGCCCGCCCGACCTCCCGGAAGCCGCCAGGACCCCGGTCATCGGGCGGACGCGCTGAGGGCCTGGGCGGGAACCGCGGCCGTCACGGCCGCGAGGATCTCGCCGGCGCGCACCGCGGTGACCGAGAGCAGCGTCGAGGCCAGGCCGTGGGTGTGCTCCGTCGCGCCTTGCAGGTAGATCCCGGCGCGAATCCGGTCGGTGGTGACGAACCGGTAGTCGCGGTCGAGGTGCGGGCGGGACTGGTCGTCCAGCTTGAGCTGGTCGGCCAACGACCCGAGCAGGGCGAGCGGATCGGCCGGGCGGTACCCGGTGCCGAACACGACCGCGTCCGTCTCGAACTCGGTCAGCTCCCCGGTGGGCAGGTGCTCCACGACGAGGCGTACCCCGTCGGCCTCCTGCGACAGCGAGGCGAGCCGGCTGACGTTCATCATGACCAGCCGCGGCCGGGTGCCCAGCACCTGCTCCCGATAGGACCGGGCGTACAGGTCCTGGATCAGTTCGAGGTCCACGACCGCGTAGTTGGTGTTGCGGTGGTAGTCGACCAGCCGGCGGCGGATGTGCTCGGGCGCCACGTAGTACGCGTCGACGGCGTCGGGGTCGAAGATCTGGTTCGCGAACGGGGAGTCGTCCGCCGGGCTGTACCCGTAGCGCCCGAACACCGCCCGCACCTCGGCCGCCGGGAACCTCCCGTGCAGGTGCGCCACCGCCTCGGCGGCACTCTGTCCGGCACCGACGACGGTGAGGCTGCGCGGCGCGACGGACTCGAACTCCGGTAGCCGGTGCAGCAGTTCCGAGGTGTGCCAGACCCGGTCCGACCGCTCGATGCCGTCCGGCAGCCAGGGCTGCAGGCCGGCGGCGATCACCACGTTCCGGGTGCGGTGCACCTCCTCGGCCCCGTCGCGACGCACGACGACGTCGAGCAGGTCGACGGCCCCGTCCGGGCCGGACACCGGACGGATGTCCACCACCCGCGTGCCGTAGCGCACCAGGTGTCCGACCCGCTCGGCGCACCACGCGAGGTAGTCGTGGAACTCGGTGCGCAGCGGGAACAGCGACTTCTGGTTGATGAACGCGGCGAGCCGGCCCCGGTCCCGCAGGTAGCACAGGTAGCTGTGCGGGCTGGTCGGATTCCGCATGGTGACCAGGTCCTTGAGGAACGAGACCTGCATCGTCGCCTCGTCCAGCAGCATTCCGGTGTGCCAGCCGAAGGCCGGCTGCCGCTCCAGGAACAGCGCGTCGCACCCGGCGGTCGCGCCCGCTTCGTCCAGCGCGAGCGCGACGGCCAGGTTCGACGGTCCGAATCCGACACCGACCAGGTCGAGCACCGCTTCCGGCATGGTGGGGCTCCTCTGACGAAGTGGGGAACGGGTTGTGTCCCGGCGTGTGCGATGCCTCCGTGGACCGTGGTGCAGTTGGGGCGGGACCGGGTTCATCCTTGATCGGGCCACCCGCTCAAACAAGGAGTGCTGTCGGTGATGGCCCGATCACGATCCGCTTTGGCCGGTTCGAACTCAGCCCCCGAGTGGCCTTGCCACCCTTCAGCTTGAGGGAGCACGTACACCCGGAAGGTGCCCGGGTGCGCGGGCCGCGTTGTGGACGGAGAAGCCGTACGGCGACTTGTCGCCCGCGCTACAGCAGGATCCCCGGCGCCTCCCGGGGGTCCGGGACGGCGCCGGGGAGCGCTGCTTCGAGCCGTGGTTCCAAGGGTGGTTCGAGCGGTGGGTCGAGCGCTGCTTCGGGCGGCGGGTCGGTGGGTGTTACCCGCGGCGGGAGGCCGTCACCCCTGGGTCCACTTGTAGGTGGCGATGGCGTGGGCGGCCAGCGAGTCGCTGTACCTCTCGCCGTTCCAGCTCGTGGTGAACGACTGGGTCGAGCCCGAGGTGTTGTACACGACCAGCGTGATCGAACCGTCGGGGTTCTTGAACGCCACGTTGTCCAGGTTGGCGGTGGTGGTCGAGGCGATGCGCTTGGCCCCGGGCACCACGAACTTGCTGAAGTGTCCGACCGAGTAGTAGGCCGCGTTGTAGGTGACGTTCCCGGTGCTCTGGTTGATCGTGACGAGCGGCGTGCAGCTGCTGCAACCGCCGGGAATCACCGGACCGTTGTTCTGGTCCTGGGCGATGTTCCACATCGTGGCGGCCCGTGCCCAGTTGCGGCTGCTCTGGATGAAGGTCTCGATCGCGTTCTGCGGGTCGATGCCGTCGGAGCACTCGGTCTCGTAGTTGTCCTTGGACGGCACGTCCGTGTGCATGGTGGACATGGCGCCGAGGTTGCCCGCGTAGCAGTGCCAGGAGGTGCCGGCCAGGTACCTGCCGGCGGCGGCGTCCTTGATCAGGGGCTCGGCGTAGCTGTTCAGCAGGTTGGTGTTGAAGTCGGTGCCCAGCACCTTCGGCGTCAGATTCGCCTGCGCCAGCGCCGGGCCGAGGTTGTTGGCGACGAAGCTCGCCTCGGCCGGCTCGCTGAACTCCATGCCGGGGTACGCGGTGGCGTACGTCGGCTCGTTCTGCGGGGTGATCGCGTAGATCGGGACGCCCTGGGCGTTGTAGGCCTGGAGGAACTTCACGAAGTACTGCGCCAGCGGGCCGTAGCTGGAGGAGAGCAGTGTCCCGGTGTTGTTGAGGTTGTTCATCTGGCCGTTGGCCTTCATCCAGCCCGGCGGGCTCCACGGATTGGCCATGATCTTGATGGCCGGGTTGAGCGCGGTGGCCTGCTTCAGGTCGGGGATGATGTTGGTGAGGTCGTGCGCGATCGAGAAGTTGGCGAGCGCGGGGTCGGGCCGCGTCCACTTCTGGTTGTTCGCGTTGCCGCACGTCCACAGCTGGACCAGGGTGCCGTTGGCCGTGGCCGCCCCGCTGGCGTCCAGACACAGGCCGGACTGCACCGCGGTGATGGTGCCGTTGACGTTGAGCTTCCACTTCTGGTTGTCCGCGCCGGTGCAGGTCCACAGGATCACCTTGGTACCCGGCGTGGTGCCCTGGCCGTTGGCGTCCAGGCACTTGCCGGCGATGCGCAACTCCGACGCACTGGTGTAGGAGTACTGCTGGTTGGCGTTGCCGGCCGTGCAGTCCCAGATGTACTGCTGCACACCGTTGGCGGTGTTGCCGGTGTCGTCCAGGCAGCGGCCCGAACCCACCCCGACCGTCGTGCCGGTGGAGACCGAGAGGTTGTCGTCGTACGAGTACGGCTGCGCGGTCGCCGAGAAGTCGGACGCGCCCATGGGAACGCGCAGCCAGCTGATCCCGATGCCCTGACTCGGGCTGAACAGCGCGTTCATCATGTTCGTGTGCGCGGTGCTGCTCAGCTTGGTGGACAGCAGCCAGGCCGAGGAGTCGGTCATCGCGGCGCCGAAACCGTCCATCGTCTGGTACGTCTGCGCGTCGTTGACGGTGATGGTCCCCGCCGCGGACGAGGCCGAGAAGGCGAGGTCGGGCTGCTGCGCCAGGTGCTGGCCGAGGTCCGAGGTGGTCAGCCACTTCTGGACCGGCTCATTGGCCGCCGACGCCGGAGATGCCGTCAGCGTCACCAGCGTCACGATCCCGAGCGCGCCCACCAGAAGGGCGCGGGGTGCTTTTCTTGACGACATCATGGAGCCTCTCTCGTATTCGGATGGCGGCGGGGTCCGCACGGGCCCTGCCCCGTTCGGTTGGCGGCGGGGACCGCATGGCCCTGCCCGGTTCGGTTGGCGCGGGGTCCGCACGGCCCTGCCTCGTCAGGTCCCCCCTGGCGGCGGACCGGTCGGGGAACATCGCGGCCGCGGGCCGGCGGGTCGCCGTCGCGTCAACCGGGCGCGCCCGCGCCACCCTGCGCGGCGGGTTCGCGTGCGGCGCCCGCGCTGCGGGCCGCCGTCCGTGACCCGCGCCGCAGCCGGTCGTTCCCCTTGGTGCGCGCGACGGTCAATTCCGCGCGGGGGTCGCGTCGGTTTCACCCCCGCGTTTCCCGCGGTGGGATGCGCCAGGCGTTCTGATGTTCACGCAGCTTCCTTGCGGTATGTGGGGGAGCAAGGTTTTCGGGTGAATGTTAGCGCTAACAAAATAGTCGGAGCGGATGCGGGTTTGCGACGGCGGATATGCTCCGGAACTGACTGCGGCAGCTTGCACCACCTCCTCTGTGCTGTCAATAGATCGCGCAGAGAGCCGAGTTGGCCCGTCGAACCTGCCCGTCGCGTGTGCCCGGCCTTCCGCCCGGCCGTGTCGAAGAGCGGTATCCGGCCTTTTGCCGACCGCTTTATTGACGTCGCGGGGCGGATTTGCTTATCCGGCGTTTCACGGCCCCTTTCCGGGCCGCCCGATTGCCGGATCGGGCTGGCTGCGCGAGCGGGCCTCCCCTGGCAGGACCCCTCATACGGCCCTTCTGCCGGCCCGGGGCGAAGTTGGCCTGGCCGCCGCTCATCAGCGATGCCTTGCCGCCGATGGGGCACGCCTGGGTACTGGCGGTCACCGTGTTCCCCGAGGCGGTCACGGTGATCCCCCCGCCCGCGAAGGCGGCCGGTGCGGTGAGGGGCGGGGGAATCGCGGCGGCGCTGACGGCCGGGTGACGCGATCCTTCATCCGGCCGAGAGCTGACCGATGCCTCCGTATGAGGGGGAGTTGATCCTTCGTGCGGAGGGGAGCTGACTGACCGTCACTCCGCGGCCGGTGCGGGCGGCGGGACGAGCCCGTCCGCGACGAGGCCCTCGAGCACGGCCTGCCCGAGCACCTCCGCCGCCGCCTGCGGGCGCACCATCGCGGTGAACTCCTTTATCAGGCCCGCCTCGTCGAAGTGCAGCAGGTCGATGCCGTGGAGCTCGTTGCCGCGGACGGTGGTCCGGAAGACCAGAACGGCGGACTCGGCCTCGCTCCCGTCCGCGCTGGTCTCGCAGGATCCGGTGTACGACCCGACGTATCGGAAGTCCTCGAGTGTCCGCACAAACACGCCGAACAGGCCCATGACCAGATCCCGGCCCTCGGTGGGCTGCAACCTCATGGAGCTGTAGAAGCGGATGTCCGGCGTGAGCAGCTCTTCGAAGCCGGCCAGGTCGCCCTTCTCCATGGCGGTGCGGAAGCGTTCAACGGTGGTGCTCGCGGTCATAACAGCTCCTTGTTCATAGCTCGTGGTTCCCAACTCATAGCTGGTGGTGGGTAGTTATGGAGGTGACTCGTCGAATTCGTGACCATGGCGAGGGGCCGGAACGCCAAAAGGGAAGCCGAAGAGTTGAAGAGCCGGGACGCGAGAAGGGCTGAGCTATGGCCTTACGGCAGGCGCTGCCCCAGCGGCTCCAAGCCGGGCTGACGAACCGGCGGCGCGGCCTCAGTCCTCGCCGCGCACCCGCTCGTACAGCCTGGTCATCCGCTCCCGGGTGGCCTCGTCCGACGGGGTGTACGTCACCAGTTGCGGTCCGATGCGCGGGCCCAGCCACAGCCGGGTGTACTCGAAGGTCATCAGGCCCAGGTCGCTGGTGAGGAACTTGGTGGTGGGCTGGTCCGGCTGCAGCACCTCGTGCCGGTCCCACACCTCGCAGAACTCCGGTGACTCCCGTTGCAGCCGCGCCACCAGGCCCTTCCACAGCGGGTCGGTCATGTGCTCGACCATCGCCGCGCGGTACTTCGCCACCACCTTGGTCACCGTATCGGTCACCGTCTCCTGGTCGACGAAGCCCTTGCGCCAGGCGGGGTAGAGGAAGCTGAGCACCAGGAAGTTACGGTCCTCCGGGGGGACTTGATCGAGGTCGATGATGAGATTGCCGTACGTGCGGTTGTACGCCAGCACGTCGAAGCGGCTGTTGATCACCGCGGCCGGATAGGGCTCGAGCCGGCGCAGGATCGTGTCGATCGCGGGCGAAAGCGCCGGACAGTGCGCGTCGGCATGCGGATTGGCCACACCGGCGAGCGCGAACAGATGGGTGCGCTCGGCCGAGTCGAGGAGCAGCGCCCTGGCGATCGAGTCGGCGACCTGTCCGGAGACCTGGATGTCCCGGGCCTGCTCGAGCCAGGTGTACCAGGTGACCCCGACCACGGCGAGCTGGGCGACCTCCTCGCGGCGCAGCCCCGGTGTGCGGCGCCTGCGGCCCGGCGGCAGGCCCACCTGCTCCGGGGTGATGCGCTCGCGACGGCTGCGCAGGAAGGACGCTAACTCGGCCCTGCGGGCGGCGGGTCCAGGCGCTTCGACGTCGGCACCCGGCCCGTTCCCGCTGGTCCGAGGGCTGCGCGCGGCGGCCTGGGACGCGCTCACCGGGCTGTGCGTCATCGTCGTCATACTCCCAAGGTGCCGGATGCCTCGACCCGTTGTCAGGTGTACTTCTTATACCAGGATAAAGACACGCTTAAGACACTCTGGTACCAGGCTAACGAGGCGAGGATCGTAGAGTCGTGAGTGAATCGACTGCGTCGCCCCGTCGTCCTGTCTCTCTTCCCACTACCCCTCTCCGTCCGCCCGAACGCGCCTCCGCAGCGCCCGAGTTAACCTCGCTCGGGCTGTTCACCGTGTTGCTCGGCGCCGCGTTGCCGCTTATCGACTTCTTCATTGTCAACGTCGCCCTGCCCTCCATCGACCAGGATCTCCAGGCGGGCCCCGCCCTGCTCGAACTCGTCGTCGCGGGCTACGGCGTCTCGTACGCCGTACTCCTCGTCCTGGGCGGCCGCCTCGGCGACACGGTCGGACGCCGCCGGCTCTTCCTGGCCGGCATGGCCGCCTTCGGCCTCACCTCGCTCGCCTGCGGTCTGGCCCCCGACGCCTGGACGCTGGTCGGGGCCCGGGTCGCCCAGGGCGCCGCGGCCGCGATGATGCTGCCGCAGGTGCTCGCCACCATCCAGTCCACCACCCAAGGTCCGCGCAAGGCACGGGCGATGGGCCTTTACGGTGCCACGATCGGGCTCTCGATGGTGGCCGGGCAGATCCTCGGCGGTGTACTCGTCGCGGCCGACATCGCCGGCACGAGCTGGCGTGCGGTGTTCCTGGTGAACGTGCCGGTGGCCCTGCTCGGTCTGATCCTCGCGGCGCGCTCCGTCCCGGAGACCCGCAGCGCACAGCCCGCGTCGGTGGACGTGGCGGGCACGCTGCTGCTCGCCGCCTCCCTGGTCACCCTGCTGCTGCCGCTGACCGAGGGCCGGGCGGCGGGCTGGCCGGTGTGGACCTGGGTCATGCTGGCGCTGTTCCCGGTCTCCGTGGCCGCCTTCTGCCAGGTCGAACTGCGCGCCGACCGGTCGGGCCGGACTCCGCTGGTACCACCGAGCCTGTTCCAATCGGTGTCGCTGCGTAGGGGACTTGTGCTGATCCTGCCGCTCATGCTCGGCTTCAGCGGCTTCATGTTCATCTTCGCCGTGGCGCTGCAACAGGGGCTGGGGATGGGGCCCGTCAAGGCGGGGCTCGCCCTGCTGCCGATGGCGCTGGCGTTCTTCTTCGGCTCCCTCGCGGGACCGCGGCTGACCGCACGGTTCGGCAGCCGGATCGTGTCGGTCGGCGGGCTGATCCAGGCGGTGGGCGTCGCGCTGGTCGCGGGGGCGGTCTGGCGGAACTGGCCGGGGCTCGGCATCGCGGACCTGGCCCCGGGGGTCGCGCTCGCCGGACTCGGCACGTCACTCCAACAGCCGGTGCTCTTCCGCATCGTGCTCTCGGACGTACCCGCGCACCGGGCCGGTGTGGGCAGCGGCGTGATGATCACCACCCAGCAGTCGGCCCTGGCGCTCGGGGTGGCGACGCTCGGCTCGCTCTTCCTCTCGCTGCTGCCCGGCTCGGGGATGCGGGACGCCCTGCTGATCACGCTCCTCGTCCAGCTCGGCACGATCGCGCTGACGGTGCTGCTGAGCCTGCGACTGCCGCGTATGACGGCCTGAGGGCGCGGGGCCCGCAGCCGGGCGGACAGGGTGAAGGCCCGCACTTCCTTGTGGAGTCACGGGCCTTCACCCCCTCCCGGCGTACGCGGCGACCTGGCCCGACCCCGGCACGGAGAGGGAGCCGGCCAATGTGTCAGACCAACTCGCCGCTGCGGGCTGCCAGGTGCGTGAGCTGGAGCTGGAGAAAAGATCCTGATGGGACGCCCTCGCCGCAGGGGCGCCCGGTGCGTTGATCGCCGGGGGTTTCGCCTGGCTTACCGGGTCAGCGTCGTCCGCCGTTGGGGCGCTGAGCGTTGACGGTGTGTTCCCGAACGCGGGCAGTGTCGTGCCCACCTCGCCGGCCGCCTGCCGCAAACTTCGGTTCAGGCGGCGGGCCTTCGCCCTACTGTGGCGGCATGGCGGATCGTGAAGGCGTCCGTATTGATCTCGACGGCATTCTGCGTCAGCTTGAGGCCAATGGCTTTGATGAGGTCCGGGTGGAGTTCGCTCCGGATGACGGTGGCGGTGCGGCGGCGGTCGTCGACGTGGTGCGTCAGGCGGTGAGGGTGGCCAATGACGTGGCCAATGAGGCGGCGCCGGACTCCATCTGGGGGTCCTTGCTGACAGCAAGCCTCGCGGGTTTCTCCGTGAGGCTGGGGTCGATGGAGAGTGAGGAGGCGCTGAATACCTGGCTGGAGGCGTTCGGCGGCCATGTGCGGGCGGGCGGGCTGTCGGGTGAGCTGCGGGCCACGAAGACCGTCAGGCTGCCGGCCTGGGATTCGGCTGATCCGATGATGACGGCGTACATCGCGCTGGGCGCGTTGTCCGCGCTGGGCGGTGCCGGTATGTCGGGCTGGGCCGAGCGGGCGGTGCGCTGGGCGGCCGAGGCCGGAGGGGACGCCTACGTCGGCAGTAGCGGGATGAGTCAGCTCGACGCCACCGGCGAGGTGACGGTGCACCTGGCGTCCATGCTGCACGTGGCTTCGTCCGGTGCGGTGCTGTACACGGATGAGCAGGCATCGCGGGCCGCCTTGGTTCAGATCCGCTCGGACGGTCAGGCGATCTATCAGATCCACGACGCGTCCGTCTCCCTGGCAGCTCAGGCCGACCGGGCTCGGACGGCGATCCTCGCCGAAGCGGCGTACGCGCATTACGCTTTCGTGGCGCCGACGCCGCGCCGCGCATACGGCTGGGATGCACGCGGCCGGGCCCTGCCGCCGCTACGGGAAGGGATCCCGGCCTACGCACCGCGCATGCACGCGGACCTGTGGAGCCGGTTCGTCCCGGACGTCCACTGCATCCAACTGCTCACCGACGAACACCTGGACCGGGTCACGGACCTTTCGCAGTGGACCGTGACGCACGTCGCCGACGGACGCACGCTCGTCGAGGCGCGGGATCTGGCCGAGTGGCTCCGTCCCGGCGGACCCGCGCCCTCGATCGTTGACCAGGCACGTACCGACTTCGGCCAGGCTCTGGTGCCCGCCGACGACGTCCGATAGCCGCCGCCCACCGTACCGAACCATGACCGCCGTCCTCCGGATGCCGCCGCGGTGGGGTCCTCGGCGGGGGACGGGCGGGGCAGGGGGCGGGCCGGGGCGGGGTGCTGCGTTATGGGGAGGTGCCGCTGTCGGGGCGGAGTGTGCTGACGTGCTGGGTGAGGGTGTCGATGGTCGCGGCGATGTCGGGGTGGTGGGTTCGCAGGTGGGGGTGGGCCGCGGTGAGGGGGGTGATGAGGGTGGCGGGATCGTCCGCGGCGAGGGCCTGGTCGAGCTGGTCGCGGGTGATGGCGGGGAGGTGGGGGAGCGTGGTGATCCGGGCGGCGAGGCGGCGCAGGTCGGCGGCGTTGGCGCGGGCCCAGGCGGTCACGGTCCGGTCGGCGGCGCGGCGGTCGCGGGTGGCCTGGACGCGCTGTTCTCCCGTGCTGCCGGGGGCTCCGGGGCGCACCCGCAGGTAGCGGCGTTCCGCGGCCTGGCGGCTGGCGACGCCCAGGGGCTGGGCGAGGTCGGCCCAACTGGCACCGGAGGTACGGGCGGTCTCGATCAGGCCGGGTTCCCATGCGGCGAGCTGTTCGCGCAGTTGGCGCAGCAGCAGCAGGGCGGCCAGTGCCTGGTCGGGGCCGGTCCGTGCGCTCTGGGGAGGAGGCGTGCCGACGGGTTGGCGGGCTGCGGCGAGGGCGTTGTTGATCGTGTCCAGGGCCGCCGCGGCGGCGAGGAAGGAGGCGGGGTCGTTGGGGTGGTCGGCTGTGGTCATGGGCTCCCTTTCGTGGGCGTCACCTTCCTGACGACACCGAGCTTGTCATCGGATGGATGACATGTTACAACGGTGTCCGTTGCAGCGCATTGGCAGTTTCTGCCTGATCCGACTGGAGGTGTTTCGCGATGTTGATGCGCACTGACCCGTTCCGCGAGCTCGACCGGTTCGCCCAGCAGTTGATGGGGGCACAGGGCACCTGGACCCGGCCGTCGGCGATGCCGATGGACGCCTACCGTGAAGGCGACCGGTACGTCGTGGCGTTCGATCTGCCCGGGGTGACCCCGGAGGCGATCGACATCCACGTGGAACGCAACATGCTGACGGTCAAGGCCGAGCGCCGGCCGGCCGAGCGGGCCGAGAACGCGCAGCTTGAGCTGTCCGAGCGGCCGCTGGGTGTCTTCTCCCGCCAGATCACCCTGGCCGACACCCTGGACACCGAGCACATCGAGGCGGACTACGACGCGGGTGTCCTGACCCTGCGCATCCCGATCGCCGAGCGCGCCAAGCCCCGCAAGATCTCCGTCACGGGCGCGTCGCAGCCCCAGCAGATCGCCGGCTGAAGCGGCCTTCCCGGCCCCCACCGGCCGCCGAGCCCCTCACCCGGGGCAGGTTATCTCCGCCTCGAACGCGGAAAAATCTATGGTGGCTGGAGTAGACATTGGGCCGCGGTGTGGGTATGGTTTCTCTCGTAGCCGAGATCAGCAGGGCGCGGCAGAGATGAACTGCCGGGCAGCAGTACCAGCAAGTGCAGTGCGCAGGACGGTACGGCGGTGGAGTTCCGAAGCCAGAGCGATTGCAGGACGGCGACGGGGCTGACGGCCGGACCGGGTGGCCCGCGGTGATCAGGGGCCGCCGTGAGCAGGATCGCGGTTGACGCGATGGCAGTACGTGCTAACACGTGTCAGTGCGGTCCGCGGTGATCAGCAGCGAAGTTGTGTGAGCAGCACCTCGGTAAAGGCGTCGGCTGCGGGCGCGCGTACCGGGAGGTTCGGCAGTGGGGTTCCAAGCCAGAGCGGACGCAGGACGGGCGACGGGGCTGGCTGCCGAAGAGTGGCCGCTTGTTTCGGGCCACCAGCGGTTTGCGTCACCGGCAGTACCGGCGGTGAGCAAGTCGGGCAGTACGCAGTTCATGTTTGGCAGGTAAGGCAAGTAGTCGATCCAGAGGGAAGAACGGAGGAGTCGGCGCCATCGGGATCGCCCGGGTGGATGTGTTGAACCCGGGTACCGCAGGACATCGATAGTGAGGTGGTCTCCGGTCAAGCAACCGCGATCCCCGCATTCCCGACAGTATTTCGGTCGGGTCGGCGGAAACAGTAGGCCGGCGCAGTCCTAGGGCCGGCAGATGGTGTTGCAGTTCCTTCGGGGCCCTGGTGCCGTAGCGCACCAGGGCCCCTCCACGTGTTCCACAGAGAGGTGCGATGACGGCAGAAGGCTCGTTCGGCCGACTGGATGACGACGATTTCCCCGCTTACACCATGGGCCGGGCGGCCGCGATGCTCGGCACCTCCCAGGGCTTCCTGCGCGCCCTCGGCGAAGCCCGCCTGATCACCCCGCTGCGCTCCGAGGGCGGCCACCGCCGCTACTCCCGCTACCAACTGCGCATAGCCGCCCGCGCCCGCGAACTCGTCGACCACGGCACCCCCATCGAGGCGGCCTGCCGCATCGTCATCCTCGAAGACCAACTCGACGAAGCGCAGCGCATCAACGAGGGCCTGCGCAGCGCGGCGTCCCGGCACCCGGCCGACGCCTGATCGGTCGTCTGCGGTGATCCGCCGGTGCCGGTGCCGGTGCCGGTGCCGGTGCCGGTGCCGGCGCTGTTCGCCGGCGGACGAGCGGGTGAAAACACGCCTTTCCGGGCGGGCGGGAGCAGGACGGAACCCCCCTTCCGTCGTGATCCGCGCGCCGCCCGGCAACCGCGCACGGCGGAGTCCTGCGCGGGGACCCTCATTCATCCGGATCGAGATGTATGGGACCGGCGATGAGGGGCAGTACTGGGCCTGGCAGGTCTACGAGTCGAGGAGTTGACATGACGGCATCCACTGAGCAGTTCGCAGCAGCGTCCCTTCGGCCCGCGCGGACGGAGATCACGGACCTGCCGTGGATCGAGGACGCGGGCAAGGTCGCCCCGAGCGACGCGCGAGAGCTGTCGAAGCTGTTCTTCGACCGGCTCCAGAGCCTGGAAGAGGGCACCCGGGAGTACTCCTACGCACGCGGCACCCTGATCGAGATGAACATGTCCCTGGTCCGCTTCGCCGCCCGCCGCTTCCGCGGCCGCGGACCGGAGGAGATGGAGGACATTCTCCAGGTCGGCACCGTCGGCCTGATCAAGGCCATCGACCGCTTCGACCTCAGCCGCGAGGTCGAGTTCACCACCTTCGCCGTCCCCTACATCGTCGGCGAGATGAAGCGCTTCTTCCGTGACACCTCCTGGGCGGTGCACGTACCCCGGCGCCTTCAAGAGCTGCGGGTGGAACTGGCCAAGGCCGGCGATCACCTCACGGCCGTGCTGGACACCCCGCCCACCGTCGCGGAACTGGCCGCTTACCTGGAGATCAGCGAGGAGGAGGTCATCGAGGGCCTCATCGCCGCCAACGGCTACACCGCCGGGTCCATCGACCAGCCGTCCGGCGACTCCGAGGAAGACGAAGGGCGCTCCTACGCCGACACCATCGGCGCCAAAGACCCTGCCATGGAACTCGTCGAGGACTTCCACGCCCTCGCCCCGCTGCTGGCCGAATTGACCGACCGCGAGCGGCTCCTCCTGCAAATGCGCTTCGGACAGGAGATGACCCAGGCCGAGATCGGCGCCGAACTCGGGTACTCCCAGATGCACGTCTCCCGCCTGCTGAACCGCCTGCTCGCCAAACTCCGCACCGGAATGCTCACCGAACGCTGAGCGGACGCCAGCCCAGACGTGCCTTCGCCGGATGCCGAACGTCGCTCCGACCTCGCCGCCGCCCACGTCACCGCCGACCAGCCCGCCGCCCACCACCGCGCCGCCGCGCCACCCACCGGCGGTTCGCGGGACGCGCACAGCACGGTCGAGGCCGAGTCGTACGACAGCGCCTCCGGCGCCACCACGGTCAGCGGTGACGGCGGCACGGTGGTCAAACTCAGCGGCGCCGGCAGCTATCTGGCCTCCCGCAACGTGCGGTTCGGACCCCCGGCGCCGCCGGCGTCCAGTTGCGGGTCTCCACCACCACGCCCGGCGTCAACGTCAACATCCACCTCGGCAGCGCCACCGCGAGCCCGGTCTGCACCGTTTACCCGGACGGCAACGGCACCTTCCAGCTCAAGGCGAACTCCTGCTACCCGGAACCCACGGGCGCGGCCACCATCTATCTGACCGTCACCGGCCCCGCCGTTCTCAACAGCCTCACCTTCACCCACTGAGCCGCGCTCTCCCGATTTTCGGAGCCGTGGCGGCCGTTTGTCCGGCTCCGGACCGGGAGAGCGGCACATGTCGGATCACCATCGGTGTCATTGCGGATGATTCGATATCACTGCCCCAGGACGCCCTCGAAGTACCCGAGTCGCGGGTCGTCGGGGGTACCGACGAGTAGGGCGCGGTCGAGCAGGATGTTGTTGTGCTCGCAACTCGTTTCCGGCAGCATCACGCAGGCGTGGCAGGCCGCCAGGTTGATTCCGCCGGCACCGGACGCCTCGGTCTCCATACAGAGCGGGTCCAAGGAACACCATTCGGCACGGCGAACGGCCGAACGCACCGTACGACCGAGAGCCTCCGGTTCACCTTGGGCGACCAGACCACCCAGGCTGCCCGCCGAGTCGCTCGTCGCCGTGTAGACGAGTATCCCGGCCATCTCGTCGGCGGCATACAGGCGTTCGCGCAGTGCCGCGGCGGGGTAACCCGCCTCCAGACTCCACTCGTTGATGAGAACGTGGGCCAGCGTGTGCAGCAGCACCATGCGAGGGGTTGCGGGGGAGGGTACGACCCTGCTCGGGTCATCGACCCGCTGTTCGAGCGCTCGCTGGTGGGCGCTACGCATCCGCTCGACCCGGACTGCCACCGGAGCGCTCTTCTCCCATGCGCCGAGTCGTTCCTCGTCCAATCTGAGAAAGACTCCCTCGCCCCTTACCTCCATGGCCGGGAGCCAGCGCAGGGGACGTGCCGACAGCGGCATCTCCGTGGAGTCGGTCCTCGACTCGGCATCGACGAGCCGGGTGAACGCCTTCAGGGCGCGCACCTCGCGAAGCTTCTTGACCAGCATCGGGCCGGTGACGCCGAGAGGGTCGAGCACGCTCTGTTCGCCCAGCGGGCCCTCACAGACGAACTGCTCGTTGCGGGAGTGCTCGCTCTCGTCGTTGCCCGCGCGGAGCCGCTCGTACTCCTTGTTGCGCAGGGCGCGATAGCGGACGTCGAGGACGGGGGAGGACTCGCTGCCCGGGTCCTCCAGGCGCTCCGCGTCGAGGAGCGCCATCACCTCGTCCAGCGGTACCGGGCACTCCCCCTTGAAAACGCCCCGGAGGTAGATCTCCACGTGGTCACGCTGGTCGTACGCGCGGAGCGCGTCCCAGTGCTCGGCGAGCGGGTCCGCGCGGCTGTCGCTCCAAGGTGGGATGGAGAGCGCCGACTTCAGCACCGGCTGCCAGACCGCCGACGAACCACGCTGCAACGTACGCAGCGGGAGTCTGCACTCCCGAGCGAGAGCGGACGTGCCGAGCCATGGGCGGGTGCCTCGGCACGTGAGACCGAGGTCCTTGAGCGCGCGCCTGCGGAAGGAACCTTCCATCGAGACCTCCGGGGCCCGCCCGCAGGTGCACGAGACGAGCACGGAGCGGAGTGATGAACTGCGCCCGGTTGTTCGCATCTTGAGCTTTCCTCCGCACTGTTCCGCAGTCGTGGCACCACGGTCCGCGGAGCGATGCACCCACTGCCAGTACGGAAACTCGTCGAGGTGTCCGGCCTCGCAGGCGACGACAAAACGAGAGGGGACCAGGTCGACCTCGCACGTACCGCAGACACTTCTCCCGGCAGGCGGATTGAAGTCGCGGTGCCGTTGCAGGTCGTTGCACTCGGGGCACGAGTGCATCAAGGGGAATCGCCGGACACGCAGGCCGTCCCTGCTGGTGTCGTCGCAAGCGGGTGGCAGCCGGAAATAGTCGACACCGAGTACCCGGGCCAGGCGCCGTTCGTAGATCCGCGGGGACTCGTCACGGCTCCAGCTCTGTTCGGCCTCGTCGAGGCCCGAGACGATGAAGGACTCGTGGTCGACGGCGATGAGAGAGCCCACGCCGTACGTGGTGATCGCCTGGGCGCGGCGGACCGCACCACGCCGCGGCAAGTTGTGGGCGGGGGCGGCTCCCTTCGAGCCGGTCCGGCGGCGGGCGGGGGGCGGGGTCATCGGGTTCCCTCCATGAACAGGGCGGTCTCGGCATCGACGTCGCGCAGGCTCCACAACGTGGCCCATGCCTCGGCGTCCTGGGACTCGTCGTCGTACGCCTTCAGAAGTGAAGGGATACGGCTGCTCTTCTGACGCTCGAACAGCAGGCAGTTGTGGACGTCGGCCTCCGCGCACCACCACTCGACGAACTCCTCGAAGGCCCGGGACACGGCGTCGGTCTCCTCCGGGGCGACGGCCTTCACGCGCTCCAGGAGAATCGCTCTGATACGCCCTCGGAGCACGTCTTCGTAGGACTCGACCTGGCCGGCGCCGTCGTTGGGGCGGGCGGCGGGGATCATGATGCGGGCGAGGGCGACGATCACCGCGTGCAGGCCCCGGTCGCGGGCGCGGGCGGAGAACGGGGTGACGGACGTGGACTCCACCTCGCGGTACAGGGCCGAGTGGAAATGCTGGAAGCTCTCGTAGTGGGAACGGTCCCGGGACCGCGTCGAATTGAACATGACCGCGACCAGGCCGGGGTGCGCGCGGCCGACCCGGCTGGTGGCCTGGATGTACTCGGCGGTTGTCTGCGGTTGGCCCATCACCGCCATGAGGCCGAGGCGGTCCACGTCCACGCCGACCGCGATCATGTTGGTGGCCAGGAGAACGTCCACGGTGTCGTCATCGGGCAGCCGCTTCTCGATGCGCCTGAGACGGGCGGGGATCTCGCTGGCGTCGACACGGCTCGTCAGCTCGGAGTAGTTGGCGACAGACCGGGCAGCCACTGCCTCGCGCTCCGCCAGCAGCTCCAGGTACGCCATCACGTCGTCATGGACCTGGAGTTCGGCCGCCGACAGCACCCGGAGGCTGTTGAAGTAACCGACGAGACTCCAGTACGCGTCGCGGACCTCATCATCGGCCTTCGCCTGCTTGGACCGGTGCAGCAGAGTGGCGTACGTGCGGATCAGGAGGGTGGACTGGCTGGTGCCGGGGGCCAGGAGGCCGACATAGCGGCGGCTCGCCTTTTCCTCGCGTGGTGTCTCCACCGCGAACCACGAGTCGCGGGCATCCAGTCCGGCGGGAGGAAACTGCCGAACGTCACGGGCGAAGAGGTAGCGTCCTTGATCGGCGGCGCGACGGATGGTTGCCGTGGAGGCGATCACCTTGGGGCGATCGGCGAGTGCGTCGATCGCAGTCTCATAAAGGCCGGTGAGGGTTCCCAATGGTCCGGAGATCAGGTGAAGTTCATCCTGGACGATCAGTTCCGGAGGAGGGGTGCCGCCGTCCGGGTTGTCGTCGCGGTTGAAGAGCGCGGAGGTAGCGGGACGCCAGGGCATCGACGCGAACTTGTCGACGGTGGCGATCACCAGGGTCGGCCGCGCGTCGTACACCGCCTCGTCGACCAGGTGGACGGGCAGGCCGTCCGCAAAGTCGCAGCCCGCGCCGGGGCAGCGCACACACATCCGCTTGGCGTCCTCGTCGACCTCGTAGTTCCGTGCGTCGAGACGGGTTCCGCACCAGGGGCAGGCGTGCAGTTGGACGGGATTCTCGGTGGCGAGGCGCTTGTCGAGACTCCTCCGCAACTCGTCGAGCTTCAGCCCTGCTACGGCCAGCGTGTTGGGGGTGGCCGATCGCCCCACCCACATGCCGACGGAGAACTCCTCACGGCCCAACTCGGGTGTACTGCGCCGCATGTGCTCCATGGCACAGAGCAGGATCGCGGCGCGTTCGAACTGCTGGAGGGTGAGCAGCCGCAGTGTGTACCGCATGAGGACGGTGACACCGCCGCCGTCCGCGCCCTTGCGGATACGGCGCAGGAACGATGTGAGGGCGATCAGACCGAGGTAGGCCTCCGTCTTGCCGCCACCGGTCGGGAACCACAGAAGGTCGGAGATCTGCCGGTCGGGATGTGCGCGGTCGTCGATGCCGGCCAGGCACAGGAGCACGAACGCGATCTGGAAGGGGCGCCAGCGACCGGCGGCCGGGTCGGGGGCGCCGACACGTCCGCCCTTCACCCAGGCGCTCCGGGCGCGTTGGTCGGCCATGGCCCGATTGGCGAGTCGGAAGGCCCTCATCAGATCGGGCTTGGTCCGCAGGAGCTCGATGCCCTCACAGAGACGGTCGAGCGCCTCGCGGCAGGCCGTCACCTGCTCCCGCGCGGGCTTCTCATCCCGACCGCCTGTCAGGGCGTCGGCCTCGACCGACTTGCGGTCGATCCAATGTTCGTAACCCGCAGCGAGCGCCTCCAGAGCGGACAGGACCTCGGCGTCGGACCGCTCGGCCAGTTCCAGCATGGACAGCGCCGAACTATCGATCTCCGGGTTGGAATCGGTGAGCAGCACCTCCACGGAGGGCACGAACTGGGTCCGCACCTCAGAGACGGCGGGCACTTCGACTTCCGTCATACCGATCGGCTGCGGAGTCCAGTCCCACTCGGCAGCGCAGCCGTGGCCGACCGCGAAAGTCGGGGCGTGGCGGTGCAGCAACCGACTCGTGGCCATCTCCGGGTCGTGATCGGCGGCGGGGGCGGGACGCTCGACGAACACGGTGGAGCCGTCGGCGGCCCGGACCGTCAGACCGCATTGGAACAGGGAGAAGGCGTCCTGAAGGTCCCACTCCCCGACCTTTTGCGTGTTGATCAACGTGACCGTGATCGTGACCGTGCCGTTGGCCTGGTCCAGACGCCGGACGTTGACGTGCAGCGCGGCTTCCGGGGCCGGCGTGATCACCATCCGCGGATCCGGCCGGGTCACGTCGATGGTCTGGTCAGGGAAAGCGATTTCCTTGCGTCGCCACAGCTCCCGTTGGTCGACGGTGGTACGGGCCTCGGCACGGCGGGCAGGGACACGTTTGCCTGCGGCGTCGGTGGGCTCGTAACGGGCTGCACGGGTCGAGACCACGATCGAACCGCTTATAGCCGGGCGGACTGCGAAGGTGAGGCCCATCGAGGAGGGACGCCTGTCTCCCGAGGTGCCGACATCCTGCGCGGCGCCGGACTCCTCGAAGTCCTCCCGGGCGATCAAGGGGGCGGCATCCAAGCCTTGCTGTCCGTCGGCGTCGTCGTTCTGCTGGTCCCTCGTGTCCCTGTCCGCGGCACGCGGATACAGCACACCGGTCAGATAGCGGTCGATCGGTGCATCCTGGGTGAGGATCTCATTCCGGTCCGCCGACTCGGAGTGCTCGGCAGGGCCCAGGAGTTCACGGCGGAGCCCGGCCAGAAGTTCCTCGTCCCGGACCCGGTAGTGCTCGGAGTGTCGGCCTGCCACCTGTGTCATGCTCGCTGCTCCTCGTGGTTGTCAGCTCTCCGATAACGGCCGATGCCGGTGATCCGTGGGACGATCCACACGCCTCGCTCCCCGAGACCGGCGTTGGCGCCGACGGCGGTGCTGCCTGTCACGGTCTCCAGGGTGTCGATCCGCAGGCCGTGGATCTCGTCGGGCCACCAAGGGTCCCAGGCGCGGTTCACCTTCTGCACCTGCAACAGCTCCTCGCGAAACCTCTGTGAGGCCTCGCCGATCTCCCGTCCTTCGTGCACCAGGGCGTACGGCGGGCTCTCCTGCTCGCCCATCGGCAGACTGTGACGCCTGCGCAGCAGCACCTCCTGACCGGGGCGAACCTGGTTCAGGAGATACGCCTGAGTGGCGACGGCATCCGTCGCCCGGCCGGGTGGGTCGTCCTGGCTCACGTCGCCCGGCTCCGCGACGATCCCGTACCTGTCGTACGACCGCCACGACCCGAGGTAGCGACGACCGCGGTGCCGGCCTCCCGCTCTCCTGAAGAGCGGCAGCTCGGGAGGGGCCACGTGGTAGAGGTCCTGACGGGCACGGGTCATCGCCACATACAGGGCGCACGCCTCGGCATGCAGGTCCAATTCGTTCCGGTATCGCTTGTGGAGTTCGGAGAGAGCAGGTGGTGTCAGGACGATCACCCGGTCGAACTCCAGGCCCTTGGCCCGGTGCACTGTCGAGACGACGACGTCGGACGTCTCCGGCTCGGCCGCCTCGTCGGGGAATCCGCCTTGGGCGACCGCCCGGCGCAACCCGTCCAGATCCAGCACGCCACGTCCGGCTCCGCGCGCGGCCCGACGCAGCACCGTCCACAGGGCGGTGACGTCCGGTTCGTACGGTAGCGGGATGTCCGCGAGGAGCCTACGGAACCGCTCCTCGGTGAGGGCGTTCGCCTCTGTGCGGCGCAGCAACTCGGCCACCCAGTAAGGCACTGGACGCTCCTCCAGCGGGCGTCGGAGTCGGTGGTCGATGCCGTGCGCGTGCAGCAGGTCGGAGACCACGAGGGCCTGCTGGTTGTCACGGGTGAGGATGGCGCATGTGTCGGAGAGGTCTCGGAGGCCGCCCAGGGTGAACTCGTCGTCGAGGCCGCCCATGCCGTTCGCCGGATCCAGGAGGAGGTCGCGCAGTTCCTCGTAGAGCTTTCCGACCTCGTCCGGATCGCCCGGTTGTTGGAGGCGGGGGCCGAGTGCCAGGGCGACCCGGGCCTCCGAGGTGGCGGCCCGGAAGTTCCGGGTGAGGTGCAACTCCACCAGGTCGTCGGGGTAGGAGCAGCGCAGCCATTCGAAGAAGCGGCCGGTCTCGTCAGCGCGTTCGCCCAGGTCATCGATCTGGAAGCCATAGACGGACTGGGCGGCGTCACCCACGAGGGTGAAGCCGCAACTGTCCTGGTACCGATCGAGAAGCGCCTCCACCAGCTCGCGGCGTCCACCCAGCAGATCCTGCACCTCGTCGATCACGACATGGGCCGGCGGGACCGCGTCGCCGATCTCCAGTGCGCCCACCTCGATCGCGCGGGTCGCGGTGGCGATCCGCTCGTCGAAGCCCACCGTTGCCCAGTCGGCGTCCGGATGCGCCTGGCGGAGCAACTCGTAGGCCCATCCGTCGAACGTACGGGCGCGCACTCGACGGGCTCGCTCTCCGTGCCGAGAGATTCGCTCGCGCAACTCCCGGGCGGCGGCCCGGGAGAAGGTGAGCACCAGGATCTCCACGGCCTCCAGGCCCTGTTCGGGGTCCTCATGACCACACAGCGCGTCGAGTCGGCGTACCAGGGTGTGGGTCTTTCCGGCACCGGCGCCTGCGGCGACCAGGACGCGAGCGTCCCAAGGCTGCTCGACCACGGCCAGTTGCTCGTCGGTGAGCGGGGGACTGTCGCGGTAGGCGTCGGTCACTTCCGGCTCCAGAGGTGTTCGAACTCATTGAAGGCGAGGTCGGTATCGAAGTTGGTGATGTTGTCACTGATGTTGAGGATCAGACAGCTTTCCTTGCCGCCGTTCCGTGGTCCGCGCAGTCCGCGACCGATCATCTGCTGGTACACGTTGGTGCTGTAGACCGGCCGGGCCACCACCACGGCACGCGTCGCCGGAGCGTCGAATCCCTGGGTGAGCACACCGTAGTTGGTGAGGACCCGAATACGTCCGCTTCGGAAGTTCTCGATGCGTGCACGACGGTCCTGTGCACTGGTCGTCGAGTCCACGGCTGCGGATCGGACACCCCGGTCGTTGAGCATGGCCGCCAGGTATTTGGCGTGGTCAACAGAGGTGGCGAAGAGCAACGTCGGCCAATCGTCGGGAAGGTCGGCCACCGAGTCGACGATGCGCCGACTGCGCGCGTGGTCGTCGGCGAGCCGCTGTTCGGCGGAGCGGGAGAGCATGGCCATGCGATCGGCGTGTGTCTTCTCGTCCCGTGTGAGTTCGATATGACCGCCCTCAAGGGTGCGGTGCTCGACCTGGGCGAGCATCCCCCAGTCCTGGAGGTCGCGATACGGGTCGCCCGACGGGAAGACTCCTTCGTCGAGTCGTCGATTGCCGAAGCGGCTGACCAGGCGTCGGGTCTCGGCTTCGTTGGTGTTCCGGAACGGGGTGGCGGTCAGACCGAGCAGATGCCGGCCGGTCTCGTACTGGGTGAGTCCCAACCGGCCGAGGATCTCGGTGTACCGCTTGGAGATGGCGGTGTGTGCCTCGTCCACGATCACCAGTGCGGCCTGGCGCAGCCAGATGTACTGGTCGGCACCCAGGCACCGCTCCAGCTTGGCGTCGGTGGCGATCACCAGGTGCGGGTGGTCAACGACGTTCCCGACCTCGTTGGTGCTCCATAGTCGACTGATCGTCAGTGTCCGTTCAGCGCCGACCTTGCTCCAGACGAACTTCCAGCTTTGGACGGCCTGTTCGCACAACTCCTCGGTCTGCGCGATCCACAGCAGCGGACCCTTGAGGTCACCGACACGTTTCACCCAGCGGATCACGGCCTCGGCGGCGACCCTGGTCTTGCCGGCACCGGTCGGCAGCGACAGCATGCCCCGCTGGGGCGCCAGTCGGTCGAGCATGGTGGAGATGTTCCGCACCAGGTCCTCCTGGTACTCATGGAGGCTCGGGAAGTCTCGAGGGCCCTCCACGGTCTCGAACGGGGCCGGAGAGGGGGTCCTCGAACCGGCGAACGCGACAGGCAGATTCAATTCCGAGACGAACCCGATGGCCGCCGACGAACCCCCGTACGCGACCGGGGCGTTGGGGAAGCGTGCCTGGATGTCCCGCACATGTTGCTGAAGCACCCCGTCACCGTGCGCGTTGAACGCCATCTGCGCGATCCGGAGCCCGGACGGCTCCACGCCATCGGTCGACAGCAGTTCGGCCTCCATCAATCCTTCGGGGAGGCCGGTTCGGAGTGCGTCGGCCCCGATCAGCAGCTCGATCTTGGCCACCACGTCCGCGGCCTCGCGTACCGCCTTCTGCGCTGCCTTCATCTCGCTGTCCCGAGCCATACGATCCTGGTGCTCCAGAACCGCACGGCAACCGGCTGTACCGAGGCCCAAGCCGAGTTCGCGGTCGATCAGTCGCAGCATCGGCTCCGGGTTTAGAGGAACTCGGACCTTGACCGTGCTGTCCTGGCGCACGGCGTCCAGAGGGGAGGCATGTGTGCCGTTAGGTGTCCGGGTAATCTCCTCCAGTTCGCTGCACAGTTGCACCATGCTGTTCCGGTACCCGCTGTTCAGACGCTGCCGTAGGGCAGGGAACAGCTCGACCAGCGGCACGGGGCCGCCCTCCGGCACTTCACGCGTCTCCATGCTGATCACGTCGGCATAGCGGAGCATGCCCCACTTCTCGATCATCAGCTCGGCGTCGTCGGCGGTCGGTACGAGCAGCGCAGGGAGCTCCTCGGCGCGCAGCGCCTGGTACTGAGCGGCTCCGACGGCGACCGTGATCTCACCGTCGGGCCGGGTTCCCCAGGCGTCGCCAATCCTGCAACGGGTCAGGGAGTCCTCGGGGAAGTCCGCACCGAACCGGGTCAGCATCACGTAGGTAGCGCCCACGAAGGAGTCGTCCTCACTGCGGGTCACCTCGTCGAGGAGCGTGTCCCATCGGTCGGCAGGAACTTCGTCAACGGTGGTCGGGAGTCGCAGCCTGCGGGCCTTCTCGGCAGAGATGTCGGCGACCGGCAGCACATCCCGGTAGTCCGCGAGCTGGGGCCCGACGGCCTCCTTGAGCGGCTTGATCCCCTGGGAGGTGGCGATCGTGCCGAACTTCCTCAGCATCCAGCGGATCGGTGAGGGAACGGCCTGTCGGGTGTTTGTCTGTGCGCCGATCTGGCGCGTCCAGTTGTCCACCACGGCGTCGTCGGGCAGCACTTTCAGGAAGGCGGCGCGGGATTCCTCGGAGAGGGCGCGGAAGAGGTGGAGCGGGCCGCCGATCGCGGCGCCCTCGACCTTCATCCGGTTCAGCGCGGGGCGGGGGGCGCGACTGTCCAAGCCGCGCAGGTAGGCGGCGTGGAGGGCTTCGCGGTACTCCACGAACCACGCTTCGTCTTCCTGGGGGCGGGCCCCACCGAACGGTCGTTCCTGCAGGCCGACCTGTGAGAAGAAGGGGGTGTCGTCGGAGTGGAACGCCATGTCGACTGCGATGCTTGGGTCGCGCTTCGCATCGACCACGACACCCGGCAGCATGCAGTACTCGACCGGCCGGAACCGACCGTCGGCGGTCCGCACCCGGAGCGTCGAGCGCGGAGTGGGTACCCTTTCCAGGACTTTGTGGCTCAGCCGACGCATCCCCGCCTGACGGAACAGCTCCCAGAACCGCTCCCAGTCCGAGTCGCCGTAGTGGCCGAAGCCCTGATCGAGGACGCTGACGAACCGGCCCTCGACATCGGCCTCCCGGATGCCCAGGACATTGAGCGCGTGAGCCAGCGATGGGTCCTGGGCGAGCTCGTCGACCACGTACACCAGGGCCTCGCGCAGGCCGCCCTGGTCGGCACGGCGGAACACCTTGCCGTGCACGGGTGCGACGAGACCGTGCTCCTCGGTGAGCACGACGTGGGCCTTGCGGGCCTCCTCGGCAAAGGGAGAGCCGTTCTCGACCATGTCCGCGAGGATGCGAACGGCCACTGCCGACGCCTCGGGGACGCCGCTCTCGACCAGAGCCTCCAACCATTCCCGGACATCGGTCCGCTCATGCCCGGCCGCGCTGATGATGTGCTCGACCTTTCCGGAGCGCAGGGTGTCCGCCTCGGCACTCGGGTGAAGCCAGTTCGAGGGGCGCCGGGGGCACTCATGCCACATCCGCAGCCAACGGGAGAGTTTTTTCAGGTCCTTGTCGAGGCGCGGGTGGATCCTCAGTGCCGTCGGGATGCGCAGGACGCCGTCCTGGTCGGGCAGCGACGGACGGTCCGCGATGTGGGCCCAGATCTCCCGGGTCAGGAACTCGTCGGCCCAGCTGATCGCCTCCTTGACTCTGCCGGGCAGCAGGGGGAGATAGGCGGCGGGGTCCTCCTCGGGCGCAAGAGAGTGGAGGGAGTCGACGACCAGCTTCGCCGACACCCGGATCATCTCCTGGTTGAGGGGAGAGGAGTCGAGGAGATTCTGGCGGTCCTCGTTCGTCTTCCAGGCGCCGTTGAGGATGCCGCTCAGCGACATCTCGTACTTGGTCGGGAAGAAAGACCAGAACGTGCCGCGTCCGCGCGATCGCGGGCTGACATACAGACCGCTCTCCGAGTCCTTCTCCAGGGCGGGGACGCCCCAGGCGAGGTCGAGGGAGAGCCGGCCGTGCAGTTCTCCGGCGTCTGCGCGGGCGCTCGGACCGGGTTCGTGGGTGGTGGTGAACACGCGCCACCGTTCGGTGGCGAAGGCCTTCCCGGTCCGCTCCTCGACCACGGTGTGCAAGTCGCCGGTCTGCTGGGCGGTCAGCGTCCGACGGGCCATGGGCCGTGGCCGACGGTCCTCCAGCACGACCTTCGCGACGTGCGGCGAGAAGAGTTGGAAGCCGACCGGGAATTCCTCGCGGAGCTCGCCGTGGTCCTTGGCACGTCCGCCGTGCATGTCCCGGCCCAGCCGGTCATCCGCCTTCGGGAGCAGGGGCAGGCGAACGACGGTGATGGCCCAGTTCAACAGCTCGTTCAGGACGTGATCGGAAGCGCGCTCGGCCCGCACGTCCAGAGGTCGAGCCATCCGCAGCACGGGGGCGTCGAACTCCGGACCGTAGCGCGCAGTCACGCCGGGTACGGCCTTGATCTGGTCGTACGACCAGGCGCGGTCGAATCCGAAACTTCCGGTGCTGCTGAAGAATTCCGGCGCGTCGGTCACCACGAGAACCGATTTGACGCCCACCCCGAAACGCCCGATCTGGCCGCCACGCTTCTTCGACATGCCCATCCGGAGAATTGTCTCCGTGCCTTGCGGGGTCACTGGGCTACCCTCGTTCGCGCAGTACAAGTGGGTTTCCGTGAGGACAACATAAACTCGCCCACCCGACTCGTCAGACATTTCGTCTGCCGCGTTCTGAACAAGCTCGAAAAGCTGACGATCGCCATATCCGCCCTGGGTGATACGACGCTCGCCATTGGCATGCTCGGCTACGAGACCAGGGTCCACAGCGTAAGTCTGCAGGACACGCGAGGACTGTTCGAGAACGGTTTCAACAACCGAAGAGGACGATGACGGCACTGCTTCTGCACTCCTGGGTTTCGAAGATCCGGACGAAAGAGCGAACGGCGGGCCGGCCAGCGGATCGTCGGCCGGCTCTTGTTCCTCGTGGCGCTGGGTTTTTCCATAGTGCCTTCGTGAGGCGGAGGGCTTACGGTGAAGTCTTCGGTTGTTGCAAGACTGAGACTTCGGGCCCGTGACGTGCTGAATCAACCCGGGGAAGCAGTCTCGTCCGGAACGTCTGGCAGCCCCTGGACCACCTTCGCCAGTACGGGGAACTTGTTGGTGAAGTTCTCCTCGGACAGGTTATATTCGTGAAGAATTCCCAGAACCTTGTCGTTGCTCTCCGCCGTCTTGATTGCCAGCTCGAATGCGCTCGACTCCCGAAGTGAGTCCAACGATTCACTGTCCTGCTCGTTCATCCGATCTACCCCTGTCGAGTCGCATCCTGCAGCTGCACAGGGGTGTATTTCGGGCACACGTCCCCCGTGTGAAAAGAAATTGATAAGTTGACGCCTTGAGTGAGCCTGTCTTCCCTCAAATAAAATTAGGGGATGGAGGTCTCGTGCAGCCAGTCCTTTTCGGAAGGCTTTTTTCTGTAAGCCTCTGCGGAGGTGTCGCGTGCCATGAGGGTCGGAATTTGGGCGGAGTTCTCTCCCGCCGCCCGACCTTCCCATTCTGGGTTTCGCAAGCGGGACGGGGTCCCCATCGTCAACGACCGTATCCTGAATTCGTCCGACTGTGCAATCAGAACTCCCGCCCGATTGAGACGAGTTGATGACTCGGCTTGTGGAAGTGTCCCATTTTGGGGTGAACTTGATCATTCGGAGCAAGTTGGACATCGAAGTGAACCGGCATCGGGAGATCGCGTTCGATCAACTGTTGGTTGACGCTGCCGTACTTGTCAACTTAGCCTCGTGGTCCACACCGTGCGATCGGCATGGGACGCCGAGGAGAGCAGGTGGAGCGTGGAGACAGGTGAAGAGTTCGGGCCTTGGTTGGCCCGACAGCTCAAGCTCGCAGGGAAGACGCAGGCTGAACTGGCCGACGAGCTCAGGCTGACTCGGGCCGCTGTGTCCGCGTGGATCACCGGTCGGTCGACGCCTCGCCCGACCGTCATGGCAGACATCGCCAAGGCGCTCGGCACGGATGTGGGAACGATGCACACCCGTACCACCGACACCCAAGACGGCCTCCCGGTCACCTGGTACCACCGCCCCGGCTACCCCGACGGCGGCCGTGACCTGGGCAATGCCGCAGCCTTCGCCTTCGACGCCGACGTGCAGGTTCTCGCGCGAGAGACGTGCCAGAACAGCCTGGACGAGCGGCTGACGGAGAACGGCCGTCCGGTCAAGGTCCGCTACACCCTGCACGAGCTCACCGGCGAAGCCCTGGACGCCTTCCGTGAGGCGATCCGCTGGAACGATCTCTTTCCGCACTACTCCGCCGTCTCGGAGACGGCCGGCAACCAGAAGGTCGGTCGAGTCGTGGACGCAGGTGTGCGCGACATGTACGAGAAGGGCCGCTTGGTTCTGCTGCGCATCGACGACTACAACGCCTCCGGGCTCATCGGCGACGACTACGGGAACGGCAAGTTCGCCGCCGTGGTCAGACGCCAGCTGGAGAGCCTCAAGTCCGGACCTGGTGCAGGTGGTTCGTACGGCTTGGGCAAGGCGACGCTGTGGGCCACCAGCGCCCTCGGCCTCGTGCTCATCAACTCCACCCTCTCCGTGCCGCACGAGGGACGTACCGAGCGTCGGGTCATCGGCCGTCTCGAACTGCCCTGGCGTGAGGTCGACGGTGAGTCGTACGCAGGGCCCGCCTGGTTCGGGCGCCCTGACCCTGACTCGCCCGGCGCAAGGGTAGCCCGTTCCTGGTGGGCGGACGAGGAGACCGTGGCGAGCCTTTACCTGACCCGGGAGAACGACGAACCCGGTACGTCCTTCCTCATCGTCGGTGCGCACGATGTGGCTGGCCTCGCGGCGAACTTCTCCGACCCTGACGACGTGCCCATCGGCGACGTGGAGGGCGATGAGGACACGCGCGATATCAACAGGATGCACGCGAGACTGGTCGAAGCACTGGGGCGTGACTTCTGGGCCGCGATGACCGGTGGGGGCAGCAGGCTCCCCCTCCTGGAGGTCGCCGTCCGTGCACTGCGGAACGGCAAGGAGGTGGTTGCGGAGCAACAGGTGGACCCGTCTGTCGCGCAGCCCTCCCGGACCCACGCCCTGAGGGCGTACTACGAGGGCACCACGGTGACTCGCCTCACCGAGGCCGGGCAGGTGGCATCCCGGAATGTCCCGCTGAAGCTGCCGTTGTCCGGAGGCGCCCATGGGACGTTCGGTACGCACCAAGCGGTTCTGCTCGTCACCGAGGCCGAGGGGGACAGGGACGGGGCGAAGAACCAGATGCACTCGCTGCGCGGCAACCGCATGACCGTCAAGAGAACCGTGGTTCCGAGGCTGCCGAACAGCACCAATCCTTTTCAAGCCGTTCTGCTGGTGGGGGAGGCGGCCGGAGAGACAGCCCCCTTCGCGAAGGAGGCCGAGGAGTTCCTGCGTGCGGCGGAACCTCCCGAGCACGACCGTTGGGGGCAGACGGAGGAGCTGACGCTGCGGTGGTCGCCGTCCGCGTACCGGCGGATCAACGCGCTGACCGCCGAGGCCAACAATGCGGTGAGAGAGCTTGTCGCACGGCCGAAGCGCAGCGGCGGCGAAGGCGGTGAGGCCTTGCGCAAGGCGTTGACGGTGCGGACGAGGCCCAAGGCCAAGACACCCACCGGCCCGGTGGTTCCGGTCCTGGACGGGCTCGACGCGACGGTCGGCGACGGCGGGGAGTGGCAGATCATCGGCGAAGTGAGCATCCCGCGGGGCGACGAGATCGTCCCGATGGTGCCGGTGGCCCAGCTGGACGTACGCTCGGGGGGCCGGCCCAGGCTGGACTGGGCGGAACTCGTAGGCGTCGAGGGCTGCGAAGCGGAGAATGGCACCCTGCGCTTCACACCCGGCGCGAGGCGAGCGAAGTTCCGAGGAACCACCGACGTCACCAGCCATCCGGTCAGGACCACTCTCACCCGTCTTGTTGTCGAACTCCGCGCCGGCAAGGGGGAGTGACGAGTGAAGTTCTACCCGTACAAGCGGCTCAACCGGCCGGTCACGCTCAGGGTGACCTCGGTCTCCCTCAAGCTCTCCGACGGTACCCGCGACCAGTTGGAGACAACGGCGTACTCGACCCAACAGCAGGCGGTCGCGTTCGGCATCGCGGGCCGCACGGACTGGGTGAGCGCCATGGTCGGTCTTTCGGCAACGCTGCCGCCCGGGTCGAACGCGCCGGACGCTCCTTGGTCGGATCTGTGCGTCCTCGCCGTACTGACGGACGGGGAGACCAATGTCCGTACTTCTGCGAATCTCACGCTCGTCGCGGAGGGCGGCCGGGACTGGTCCGGCTCGCTGGAGGTGTTTCGTGACGATCACCTGGGTCGGGCCTCCCTCGCCGTGTACGCAGTCGGGACGGTGGACGGGGTGCGTGGACGGTCGATCGCCGAGACCGACCGGAGCTGGATCATCGACACGGTTTCCGACGAGCCGGTCCGTGGGCTTCAACTGGACGTCCAGAAGGCGTCGTTCAAGAGAAGCTCCCGGGAGTGGCTCCAGGCTTACGCCGACGCTCCTTGGATCGTGGACACCTCGGCCAGAGTCCCCACCGTGTTCGTGAACACCGATGTCGAAGGTGTGGTCGACCTGCTGGACAGCAGTGGCTCGGATGTGGACAGCAAGGTGCGTGACCTTCTGGTCGCTCAGATGGCCACCGACGTCTGGACCGCGGTGTTTCACGGCGCCATCGGTGATCTGGAGGTGGAGCCCGGTGGCGGGCCGGTCTTCCCCACCGACTGGCAGGGTGAGGTGCTGCGGGAGATGCTCCCGGACGTAATTCCCAACGTCCATGTCGAAGAGGCCCTACGGCAGGTCCATCGCCGGCGCACCGGTGACTCGGGCTGGGTGGAACTGCAGACGCGTATCCATTACGCGGCGGTCCGCCGCGCCGATGCCACCAAGGCGCTTGCCTTTGTCATCCGCCGTCTCGAACAGATGAACCGCGAGAGTGAGACGTGATCACCCAACCGAACCACGTACCGGAGCGCCTGGGGCTGCTCGCCACCTCCGCCGTCGATCCGTTCCTCACCGAGGAACTGCTCAAGGGCGAACAGGTACACGGTGGCATCGATCTTGCCAAGGTCGTCGAGCCGCTCCCCGAAGTCGACGCCAGGTGGTGGGTCGAGCCGATCCGGAGTCTGGTGGACGACGCCATGTTCGAGTTCCGGGAGGACCGCACCCGAGCCGACGCATGGCTCGCGCCACGGCTCCATGCCACGCTGCGCCTGACGCGACGAGAAGCGGCGGACAAGCGTCTGTGGAACCACCTCGCCCTGGCCGTGGCCCCGGATTATGTGGCCTGGCGGCACCTGTCGGAGCCGACGGCGAACAGGCCGGGAAGGCGTGTCGCTGCAGAGCGCTTCCGTGGCCCCGCGGACCGTCAGTGTTTCTCCCGCCTGTGGTGGGCGGCCGAACTCTTTAGAAATGGGTCGGACTACGAGCCGGTCGAGGTCGCCTGCGGCAATCAGGACCTCATCCACACCGTTCTCCGGAGCGAATTGATCGATCACCGTCCCACCGCTCAGGCGTTGGTCCGTCTTCTGAAGACCGGACAGGTCTCCGGCGGGCGAGAGATCAACGGCCTCAGCGTCGCGATCAACGCAGCGGGAGCGACCTTGACCTACGACGTCCTCGCGCCGGACAAGCCCCGCGACCCCGCCCGTCTGCGGGACTGGATCGCGGAAGCGGAATCGGCGCCACCGGTCCAGCGGTACGAACTCCCGAACGGGCCAGACGAGGACCCTGTCTCAGAGGAGGCCGTGGCCGCGCTCACCGGCTACTTCGCGGAGCTGTTCGAGACTGCGCCGGTCAGGGGTAGGAAGAGCGGGGATTGACCTGTGCCACGCTCGGGCTACTTCGCCGACGCTTCCTTGTTCTTGCTCTTACGAGGGCGCACGGAGGAAGGGGGCGGCACCTGGTCCTTGGGGCGTGGGCACCTGTCGGTGCAGGCATCGGCGGCCCCGCAGCCGTTGCCGCGCAGCTTGGCCTGCTGTTCCTTCGTGGCCGGCTGCCACGGCTTCCTCAATGCCTCCGGGTCCGGCTTGGGGAGCCCTAGAGCAGCGCTCAGCAGGTATGTGCCGAACAAGGGCGGTACGGCGTTGCCCACTTGCTGGGACTGCGCCGTACCGGACCATGGATAGTCCGGCGGGAAGCTCTGCAACATCCCCGCCTCGTTCATGCTGAACCGCGGGCCCTCGTAGACGATTTTCTCGTCGAGGTGCTCGAAGACCACGAAGCGGGAGATGCGGCCGGTGACAGTGGTGGCCGGCTGCTGGTCGGTCCGGACTCCACGCCTCCCCGGGTTCCCGGAACTCCCGTAGTTCGAGCGGACCAGGAAGGGGGTGCGACGCCCCGGATGCGAGCCCACCGGTTTCGCGAGGGCATCCCGCATCGATCGCCAGGGCAACAGGTCCGCGTCCCTCTTCGACGTGGTGGTGTCCTCGTCGAGAGTCGGCTGATGGACCTGGTCCGCAACCTGGTCGGGTTCGCTCGTTCCGTTCTTCCGATTCCATTCCTTCGCTTCATAGGCGCGGTGGGTCGGGGCGGGAACCGAGGGACTGCCGAGCCCCTCACGCCGAGCGATCAGTACCGCGCGGGATCGTGTCTGAGGCACCCCGTAGGTCTCGGTGTCGAGGGTATCGACGACGACCCTGTACTTGGTCTTGTCTGGGAGCCCTGTCTCCTCGAGCACCTTGGCGTAGTGCTCCCAGAGCGGGGCCACCGCGGGGACCTGTTCCAGGACGATGACGTCGTAGGGGCGGTGCTCCCGACGGGGGCTCCGGGTCGCTTGGATCGCGTAACGGAGAGGTTCGAGGACCAACGCGGTGCGCGGATCGGTGAGGGTCTTCAGGTCCTCGTCGATGTCCTGGTCGGACTCACCTTCCATCAGCCTCTCGATGTACCTCTTGACCCCGTCCAAGGCTTGGCGTCCGGCACCGTGCCCGGCCACCGAGTACGTCTGGCACGGAGGGCCGCCTGCGAGCACGTTGATCTCCGGCGGTAGCGTCTCGAAGGAATTCCTGCGTACCGCGCTCACGTCGGCGTGAAGGGTGTCCAGCCCGGCCGCGTATCGCGTGAGGCACGCACTTCTGTCCCACTCGATGCCGAGACTCGGGATGTCGAGCGCGTGCCCGGCGACATCCAGCCCTCCGGGTCCTGCGAAGAGGTCCAGGACAAAGGGATTGTCGAGGATGGGCTGGTGGTGCGCCGAACTGGTCATGTGGCCGAAGTCTAGCCGGCCGCGGGGACTCCCGGATCCGCGTTCAAGGCTTCGGCGACGGCTCGTCCCAACGACTCTCCCACCGGCGGCGGGGTCGCGTGCCCGATCTGACGGTACCGGGCGGTCTTGAGTCCGGAGATCCGCCACGCTTCGGGGAAGCCTTGGAGCAGGGCGGTCTGGTCCACCGTGATCCTTACCAGGCCGTCGTCCCCGAGGGACGGATCCCACGTGAAGTCGGGGCCCGGCGGCTCGTTCCCGAACGACTTCGTGTAGACCCCCATGCGTCGCCACTTGGCCTTTGTGCCACTCGGCCCGAAGTCAGGACCTCCGTGCGTCTTGGATCCGCCCACCAAGGTCGGCGCCACACTCGTCGCCTGGGCAACCCAACGGTCGGCGTCCGGCCAGCCGCAGGAACGCATCGACGGTGACAGCGCCTCTCCGACCGATACGTGCTCGTGGACGGTGGGGCGGGGCGGTTGGAATACAGTCGCCCACTGCTCCTTCACGGCCACGAGGATGCCTTGCATCCGGTCCTGGGGCACTCCGAAGTCGGAGGCGTTCAGGATGAACCAGGTCAGCTTGTAGCCGAGGTGTTCCAGCTCTTTGTGGAGGAATTCCCTTACCGGCGCCAGGGCTTCCTGGTCGACCAAGGTGGGCACGTTCTCGATGATCAGTGCGCGTGGCTGGACGGCGTGGACCAGGTAGGCGGTCGCTTCGATGAGACGCAACTCGGTGTCCGACGACTGACGCGTCACTGTCGCACTCGACTTCACCCTGGGTAGCCCGGCGGCCAGCAGATCGACGTCGTAGACCTCAGGGTGGTCCACGGGGTCGAAGTCGAGAAGGTCCGCTTTCAGTACGTTCCAATGCGGCCGGTTGGCTTTGAGCGTGTCGCAGGCGGACGACTCGTTGTCCAGGAGGAGTCGCGGCGTGAAGCCCGCTCGCTCCAGTCCCAGAGCGAGTCCACCCGCCCCCGAGCACACGTCGACAAAGCTCAGTCCGCTCATCGATTCCTCCCCCGTCCCCGCTGGACCTTCCGCCGCTCCACCGCCGCCGCGATACGGAGAGCCACGTCATCCGGTGCTTCATGCTCCCAGAAGCGCAGTACCTCCCAGCCGGCCGCTACGAGGTGCTCGGTGGTCTCTCTATCACGCGCCATGTTGCGGTTCAACTTCTGCCGCCACCACTCTGCGTTCGACCTCGGCTGCGTTGCGTGTTCGGGGCAGCCGTGCCAGAAGCATCCGTCGATCAGGACAGCTACGTTGACCGAGGTGAACGCCACGTCGATCCGGCGCCGTGCCATGCCTGGCACCGGGTACTCCACGCGGTAGCGAAGGCCGGCCGCGTGCAGGAGGCGTCGGACCAGCAGTTCGGCAGCCGTGTCCTTGGTCGCCTGCCTACTCATGCGTGACGAGACGGAGGGCGACGACGGTTTCATTGTGTTCAAGGCGGCTGTGCCTCACGATCGTGGCTCGGTCCTGACGACAGTCGATCCGTACGGTCGAGCCGCCGGGCTACGGCTGTCGTGTCGATTCCATCACGGGGCCGAGCACTGCGGCACCGGATTCCGGCGAGCAGGCTGCGGATGAGGCTGAGGCCGTTGCGGGGTGGCTCGTGGCGGAGGAATCACTGCGGGGACGGTACGGCTGGCAGATGGGGCACCGTAGGAGGGCACCCTCGGGGCCGGGCGCGGATGCCCTGGCGATAGCCCTCGGGAACGGCGGGGCTGCTTTGCCGGTGACCTGGTCGCCCAGGGGCGGTCGCTTCCCCTGCCGGCGCCCGGCAACCTGGTTGCCCTGCCCGACACCGGAGCCGTTCACGTCGTCGTCCGATCCCGCCGACCGTCCCGGGACCGTCCGACCGCCACGTCCGCCCCGTGGACCAGATCGTCGTGATCGTGATCCTCCTGATCGCCGCCGCGCCGGCCGTGGCGGGCGTCCCCACCGCCATGACGCTCGAACTGCTCACCGGAGTTCGAGGGCGTCGAGCAGGAGGTTTCGTCCGGTGGACCCGGACCGCGTGGTCGGACACCGCCAACGACGAACGAACCGCAGCCCCGGCAGACTTCCTCCACACCTACAACGACCACCGCGGCCACACCGCAATCGCAGGCCAGCCCCCGATCAGCCGAGTCAACAACGCTGCGGGTCAACACCTAGGCCCGGTGGTCATGGGGCAGGTGGCGGGCAACGGTGTTGCCGGACTCTGCGTCTGCGGGGTGGGGGCGAGAGGCTGTGATGGTCGGGCGGGACGCTGAGCGGGGATGCGGCGGCCGGTCAGAGGCCGGCTTGGAGGCGGAGGCCGGTCAGGGTGAGGTCCAGGGCGGAGCGGAACTGGTCGGCGTCGTCGTGGCCGTCGAACTCGTCGACGATCTCGTGCACGAACGGGAAGTCGCCGGGGTCGAGTTCCCGCCAGGTCTGCGCGTAGCGGCCGAGGAACTCCTCGCGGTTCACGGCGCCGTCCAGGATCTCCTGGGGCGGCTCCTGCCCCATGTCGACCGCGGAGCCGATGACGACCCCGACGACCGCGGACACGGCGTGGAACCGCTGGCGCGCGGTGAGGTCGAGGCGGAGGGTCTGCCGGCCGAGCGTCTCGTACAGGCGCAAGGAGTTGCCCTGGACGTCGGTGTCGCGCATGAAGTAGGCGCCCAGCCAGGGCCGGGTCACGATCGCGTCGAAGAGGGTCACGGCCATCGCGCGAAGGTCGGCGATCGGGTCGTCGCTGGCCGGAAGCGCTTGGATGTCGGCCAGCGCGGCGCCGATCACGTGGTCGGTGGCGCGGTCGAGCAGTTCTTCCTTGCTCGCCACGTACCAGTAGATGCTGGCGACGCCGCCGCCGAGGCGCTGGGCGAGCGCCCGGAAGGTCAGCGCCGGCGCCCCGGCCTCGTCGAGCAGGGCCACCGCCTCGGTGAGCACGGACTCCATCGAGTGCGAGGCCCGTCGACGTCCCTCGCGCGGGCGGTCTTGCAGGCGTGCCATGGCTCACCTCTCCATCACTGCCTTGCACACTATCGAACGATGTTCTACTGTACCTCATCGTACGTTGTTCGATAGCCGAACGGCGTTCGATCGGAGGACTGTCATGACCACCACCACGCTTCAGAAGCCGACCCACACCTACCCGTCCCTGCTCGCGGCGTGGATCCCGCTGGCCGCCCTCTGCCTGGCCTTCTTCGTCGAGATGGTCGACAACACGCTGCTGTCCATCGCGCTGCCCACGATCGGCCGCGACCTCGGCAGCGGGACGACCGCGCTCCAGTGGGCCACCGGGGCGTACTCGCTGACCTTCGGCGGGCTGCTGCTCACCGCCGGGTCGATGGCCGACCGGCTCGGGCGCCGCCGGGTGCTGCTGGTGGGACTCGCCGTCTTCGGCGCGCTGAGCCTGTGCGTCATCCTCGTCACCACGGCGGGCGAGCTCATCGCCCTGCGGGCCGCGCTCGGCGTCGCCGCCGCGGCGATGGCACCGATCACCAACTCGCTGGTCTTCCGTCTCTTCGACGGCAAGGCCCTGCGGATGCGCGCCATGACGGTGATGATCGTCGTCGGCATGTCCGGCTTCGTCCTCGGCCCACTGCTCGGCGGCACCGCACTCGCCCACGTGCGGTGGGAGTGGCTGCTGGTCGTCAACGCCCCGATCGCGGCGCTCGCCTGCGTCGGCGTCCGGCTCGGCGTCCCGGCCGACCGGCCGGAGGACCTGACCGACGACGCGCTCGACCTGCCGGGCGCCGCCCTGAGCGTCAGCGCCATCGGGCTCGCCTGCTACTCGCTGACCAGCGGTGTCGACCGGGGCTGGCTCTCCGCGATCACGCTGGCGTCGATCGTGGGCGCCGTCGCGGCCGCGATCGTGTTCGTGCGGCACGAGCGGCGCAGCGCGGCGCCCATGCTGGATCTGGGCCTCTTCTCCAACGGCACCGTCCGCGGCGCCGTCATCGCGCAGGTCGGCACGTCCATAGCGATGGCCAGCGTGATGTTCGGGCTGATCCTGCACTTCCAGTACGCGTACGGATGGAGTCCGGTACGGGCCGGCCTGGCCAACCTGCCGATCATCGTGACGATGCTCGCCGCGACGCCCCTGTCCGAGTGGCTCGCCCGCCGGTTCGGCCACCGCGTCGCGTGCCTGATCGGCGCGGGCTGCCTGGCCGGCGCGCTGGCGGGGCTCTCCTGGGGCGTCGACCACGGGTACGCCGCCATCGCGGTCTGCATGGTCCTGATGACGGTGGGACTGCGGACCGTGATGACGATCTGCGCGGTCGCGCTCGTCGACGCCATGCCGGGCAACCGCACCTCCATCGGCGCGGCCCTCAACGACACCGCCCAGGAGGTCGGTTCCAGCGCGGGCACCGCCGTGGTCGGCACCCTGATCGCCGCGCTCGTCACCACCCGGCTCCCGGCCGGTACCTGGAGCGGCGACCTCGTCGCGTCGTTCTTCCACGGCGAACGGATCACCTACGCCCTCCTCGCGGCCGTCGTCGGGCTGATCGCCGCGGGTGGCGCGCTGAGCCTCACCGACTCCCGGACCATCGAGGAGCACGCGGCGGAGGAACCCGCGGCCGAGGGACCGGGCGCCGAGGAACCCGCAGCCGAGGAACCCGCGGCCGAGCAACGCGTCTGACGGCGGGGGCCGACGAGGGGGCCGCGGGTTCCCGGGACGGGCGGATCAGTCGGTGACGAGGGTGAACTTCTCCCAGGGTCCGATGGCGGTCCGGTTGGCGACCAGGGCGGCCGCGCCGGCGTTCTCCGCGGTGACGTACTGGTTGTTGGCGATCGCGAGCAGGCTCACGGTGCCGTCGGTGTTGTGGACGAGGGTGAAGGTCTGGGCGCGGCCGACGGTGGTGCTGTCGGCGATCAGCGGCGACGAACCGGCGGTGACGTAACGGCTGTTGGCGTGCGAGCGCAGGGCTGTGTTGCCGCTGCCGGCGTCGAGGAGGTCGAACTGCTCCCACTGGCCGATGGCGGTGCGGTTGGCGATGAGGGCCGCCGCGCCCGCGTTGTCGGCGGTGACGTAGTCGTTGTTGATCCCCGCGCGAAGAGTTCCGGCGGCGTCACCCTCAACCCCGCCTCCGGCAACACCGCGACCCTGACCTTCACCGCCGCCAGCGCCCGCTACGTCCGGCTGAACGTCACCGCCAACACCGGCTGGCCCGCCGCCCAGCTCGCCGAGTTCCAGGTGTTCAGCTCCTGACCCCGCCCCGGCCCCGGCCGCACCCCTGATCGCTCAGCAACCGGCTGCCGCCCCGCCCTTCGCGGTGCGGCAGCCGCGACGTTCCCGGAGGTGGCGTTGCCGGAGGTGGCGTGGCTGACCTTGGTATCGTCGGGGATCTTGGGTTGACCACTGGGGCGAACACGTCGGGCAGTGGTCTGGCGCCGCCGGATGTGAAGGATGCTCGGATGCTCACGTCGGGCGCGGCCTCGCCGCCGGATCGATGGCCGTCATCCGTCGCGGAGGCGTTCCTGATCCAGGAACGGCTCAGGGGCGCGGCGGTCCTCGACGTGCCGGGACCGTCCGTCGGCGAGGTCCGGTGGATTGCCGGTGTGGACGTGTCGTACGGCAAGGACAGCGATCAACTGGTCGCGGCGGCCGTCGTGCTCGACACGGAGACACTGGACCCGGTCGAGGTCGCGGTCGTCGACGGAGTGAGCACCTTCCCGTACACCCCCGGCCTGTTGGCGTTCCGTGAACTGCCCTCGGTGATCGAGGCGTTGGAGAAGCTGACCCGCACCCCCGACATCGTGGTGTGCGACGGCTACGGGATCGCTCACCCGAGGCGGGCGGGACTCGCCGTCCATCTGGGAGTTCTGACCGGCCTGCCCTGCTTCGGAGTCGCGAAATCCCCGTTCACCGGCACCTTTCAGCCCCCTGGACCCCGGCGTGGGGACAGCACGCCCTTGGTGGACGGTGACGATATCGTCGGCCGGGCGCTGCGGACCCAGGACGGGGTGAAACCGGTTTTCGTCTCCGTGGGCAACGCCATGGGCATCGACCGTGCCTGCGCCCACACGCTCCACCTCGCCCCGCGGTACCGACTGCCGGAGACGACGCGATGGGCCGACCGCGTCAGCCGCAGCCGGCTGCGGGAGCGGACGGGGCGGCCGACGTAGCACGCCGTCGGGCGCGCGGTTCATCTGCGAAGGCGACGTCGGTCCGGGGGCGGTTTCCGGGTGCGGGGTGGGAAGGGCAGATCAGGGGGTCTGCGGGGCACAGTCGTGGGCCTGGGTGTCGTCTTCGACGTGCCGGTGGGCCGGCCCGGCTGGCGGGGCGGGTCAGTAGTCGTAGCGGCGCCTGGGGGCGGACTGGCTGTAGACCGGTTCGTCGTCGTAGTTGCCGGAGCCGTAGTCGTAGCTGCCCGTGACGTCGAAGTCGACGCTGCTCGGGCCGCCGTACTGGCGGGCCACCCGGCTCTGGGACCGCTGCCGGCCGCGGGAACGCGACCGGGAGCGGCCGCGCGGCAGCTCCGTGGCGTTGTCGTCGAGGTAGCTGTAGGCGTCGGAGATGCTCGGGGCGGTGCTGCTGGCGCGGGTGCGGGTGCGGGAGCGGCTGACGGCCCGGCTCTGGGACCGTCGCCGGCTGCGGGAGCGGCCGCGGGGCAGTTCGGTGGCGTTGTCGTCGAGGTAGCTGTAGGCGTCGGAGATGCTCGGGGCGGTGCTGCTGGCGCGGGTGCGGGTGCGGGAGCGGCTGAGAGCACGGCTCTGTGCGCGCTGCCGGCTGCGGGAGCGGCCGCGTGACAGCTCCGAGTCGGCTACGGACGTGGCACCGCCGCCGTACGAGAAGCTGTCGGAGCCGACCGTGACGTCCCGCCCGCGGGCCAGCCTGCGGAGCTGTTCACGCTGGCTCACCGGGCCGCGTGAGCGGCTGCGGGCGCGGGAGCGGCTGCGCTGCCGGTACGAGGTGTCGAGTTCATGGGGGCTTTGACTGCGGTCGCTTCCCAGGTCGGGATAGTCGGAGAGGGCGGCCAAGCCGCCGGATCCCTGCGAACGCAGTTGGTGTGAGCGGGCGCCGAATCGCCGCATCACCCTGTCCTGTTGGGCCGCGTCGGGGTACGGCTCGCCGCGGGCGACCCGCCGTCCCGCGTAGAGGTCGGCGCGCTCCTGCGGGATCAGGGACCGCGTCGTGCGTACGCTGCCGGCCGAGTCGAAGTACGGCGACCTTCCCGAGCCGCTCAGCATCCGCTCGTAGCTGGCGTCCGACTGCCGAATGGCCGTGGTGGGGGCGGGGTTGCGGAAGCTGCGCTGGTTGGCGTACCCGATCATGTTCATGTGCATCGCGGTGGCCGGGTTGTTCGCCTCCTCCAGCGCCCTGCGCTGGGAGTCGCGGTATTCGCTCTGCCGCAGACCGGTGGTGCCGATCGCGTCGGCGGGACGCGTGCCGGTTCCGTCGTGGTCGCGGTGCTCCCGGAACGTCTCGTAGTAGGCGGGCAGGTTGTTCTCGACGTACCGGGCGGAGCCGCCGGCTTGGCCGCTCTGGCCCCTGCGCACCCCCGTACGGTTGCTGGGTGCGGCGGCGGAGTAGAGAATCGGGTGCTCGGCCTGGTGCGTCCGGTTGCCGTCGATGTCCTCGTCGTACTCGGTTTCCAGGTAATGGCGTTCACGGTTACGGGCGCCGTAGGTACCGTCCTCGTACTTGCTCTGCCGGCCGCCCGCGCGTTGCACCGTCAGGGGCGCCTGCTGCCCCCGGCTCGACAGGCTGCGGGAGACGGCGGCGTTGCCCGCGGTGCGTTGCAGGTCCAGCATCGAGGCCGCTGCGGACGACATGGCGCCGGTGGCGGGGCGGGGCCGGGCCGGAGCTGTCCTTCCCTTGGTCCTGCCTGCTTCTTCGCGTGCGTGCACCGGTCGCTCCCTGGGTCCCGCCGAAGATGATCCGATCGACGGTCGAACCTACCGCGCGGCCGGTCCGCTGCCGAGAGGTGAGCGGGCACTTCCGGCTGCCCCCGGGGGCAGCCGTGTGGGCCGGTGCGATCCTCCATGACGGCCACCCCTCGGCGGGTTGAACGTTGGGGCCAGGTGGGTCAGGCTCCGCCGGCCGGCGGGGCCGCCGCTGTGCGGTAGGGGCGGAAGAACGTACGGAGTTCCTCGGCGTACAGCTCGGGTTCCTCGAACGGGGCGAAGTGGCCGCCGCGCTCGGGTTCGTTGAGGTAGACGAGGTTCGTCGCGCGCTCCAGCCAGGCCCGCGGCGGGCGGAGGACGTCGCCCCGGAAGAGGGAGAAGCCGGAGGGCACCTCGACCCGGCGGGCCAACTGGGCCGGCGGGATCGCCGCGTTCGCCTGGTACATGCGCATCGACGAGCCGATCGTGCCGGTGAGCCAGTAGAGCGTGACGTTGGTCAGGATCTCGTCCTTGGTGAAGGCGCGTTCGATGTCGCCGCCGCAGTCGCTCCACGCGCGGAGCTTCTCGACGATCCACGCGGCGAGCCCGGCGGGGGAGTCGGTGAGCCCGACGGCGGCGGTCTGGGGCTTGGTGCGGTGCATGGCCCCGTAGCCGCCCTCGCTCGCGCCCCAGGCCGCGATGTCCGCGAACCACGCGCGCTCCTCGGGCGTGAGATCGGCCTGGTCGCCGGTGAAGAGGGGCAGGCCCGCGTCCATCCGGTGGACGGCCACGACCCGGTCGGGGTGGTCGAGCGCGAGGTAGCGGCTCACGTGGCTGCCGATGTCCCCGCCCGTCGCGCCGAACCGCGGATAGCCGAGGACGCACATCAGTTCGGCCCACAGACCGGCGACGGCGACGGAACTGAGGGGCGGGCCCGCGGGCCGGTCGGAGTACCCGTAGCCCGGCACGTCGGGCACGACCACGTCGAAGGCGTCGGCCGGGTCGGCGCCGTGCGCGCCGGGATCGGTCAGCAGCGGGACGACCTTCGAGTAGCGCCAGAAGGAGTCCGGCCAGCCGTGGTTGAGGATCAGCGGCAGGACCGGGCCGGTCGGCGCGACGGCCCTGGCGTGTACGTAGTGGATCCCCAGATCACCGAGCCGGACGCGGAAACGGGGCAGTTGGGCGAGCGCCGCCTCCTGCGCCGGCCAGTCGAACCCGTCCGCCCAGTAGGCGACGAGTTCACGCAGGTAGGCGAGGTCGGTCCCGAGCGACCACCCGGCGTCCTCGGGCGCGTCCGGCCAGCGGGTCGCGCGCAGCCGGGTCCGTAGATCATCGAGCGCCGCGGGCTCGGCCCGCGGGGTGAACGGTTCCAGGTGGGGCGGCACGTCCGGCATGGCACGCATGCTAACGCGCGGGGCCCGGCGGCCGGGCCGGGATCCGTACGGCTCGGCGCACGTGGCGCGACTGACCCGTGCGGGCGGGAAAAAAAGGGGTTGAGCGGCCGAGGACCGCGCTGATAGCTTCCAGGCGATCGTGACACCGCCCGAGGAGGTGAGACCCGTGAACGCTGTATCGACATGGGCGCTCCCCCTTTCCGTCACGGCCGGGCGGCTGACGTAACCGCCGCCGGGAGCGCCTCGACACCACGGCACTCCCGAAAGGCCTCACCCATGCACCCTCCGCGCTTCACCGCCGAGTCGTCCTCGCACGGCATCGTCGAACGCGACTTCACCGTGGACGGGATCCCCGGCGTCCTCTGGTCGCCGGCCGCCGGCGCCGATCGCGCGCCCCTGGTCCTGATGGGCCACGGCGGCGGTACACACAAGAAGGCACCGGCCATGACGGGCCGGGCGCAGCGCCTGGTGACCGGCTGCGGCTGCCACGTCGCCGTCATCGACGCGCCCGGACACGGCGACCGGCCGCGTACCGCGCACGACGAGCGGGAGATCGCCGCGCTGTACCGCGCGCGGGCGGCGGGCGAGCCGGAAGGCCCGATCGTCGTCCGCTACAACGCCCACCTGGCGGACATCGCCGTGCCCGAGTGGCGGACGACCCTGGACGCCCTCCAGGAGCTTCCGGAGATCGGCGCCGACGGGCCGGTCGGCTACTTCGGCATCAACATGGGCACCGCGATCGGGGTGCCGCTGGTGGCGGTCGAACCCAGGATCACCGCCGCGGTCTTCGGCCAGCACTGGCCGGACGCGCTGGCCGAGACGGCGCGGCGGATCACCGTGCCGATCGAGTTCGACCTGCAATGGGACGACGAGCACATCCCCCGCGAGGCGGGCCTGGCGCTCTTCGACGCCTTCGCCTCGCGGGAGAAGTCGCTGCACGCCAACGCGGGCAAGCACAAGGAACTGCCCAGGTTCGAGGCTGACAGCGCGGTCCGCTTCTTCGCCCGCCACTTCGACCGGATGACCACCTCGCGAGCCTGACGCGGGCGGTGCCGCGGCCCGGTGGCACGTAGGGGAGGGCCGGGCCTCTTACCACGGCAATGTCGCGGGTCTGGGGCTTGCTCGCGCGGGGCACACGCACATCAGTACCCATGCGGCAAGGGTCGGTTCCGCCATCAGTACGTACACCAATTTTTGGCCGATCCGCTCACCCGCGAGGGTGAAGGCAAAGAGCGGGCAGAAGTTACCACGCGCCACCGTCCCTGTCGGAAAGATCTACGCTCCTGTCGGAAACCTCTGACACCATCCCTCGGAATCCCTCGGAATCCCTCGGACCTCCACCAGCAACCGGGGCACGCGCCCGAAGCCTGCCAGCCCGGCGCGCGCCCCGCACACCCACCAAGGAGCGCACCACTCATGATCCTCATGTCACGTACCACTGACCAGTCCTCAGCCGCCGGCACCGACGAGTCCACGGACCGGTCCGCCGCCGCGACAACCCCCGACGTGGTCAGCGCGGGTGAGATCGCCCGCCAGATCCGCCGTGAGGTCGCCACCACCCTCCAGAACCTGCACGGCATCTGACCACCCCGGCACCCCCGTACCCCCACGTCACCCGAGGGCCGGCTCCGTACCCGAGGCCGTACCCGAGGCCGGGCCCAGAGCTTGGCCGCCGCGGCGCCGCCACGTTTGCCTTGGCAGGCAGCGGCGTTGTAAGACGGCGTGCTGATCAGGCACGGGGTGACGGGAGTTACGGGATGACGCGACAAGGGCTGGCTGCCCCCGGCACGTTGGGGAGTGGCGCGGGAAGTGACGCGGCTCGGGGGAAGAATCCGCTCAACGGGATACGGCCGGCGGGCTCGACGACCGCTTATCTGCGGGCGGGGGTGGAGGGGACTCTGCCTGGCCGTGGTGGGGCGGTGCTCGTTGAACTGGCCCCGGTCGGGCGGCGGTTCGCGGCCATGGTGGTCGACCTGGTGATAGCCGGGGTGAGTCTGCTCGTGCCGGCGTTCCTCGCGTCCGGGTTGCAGAGCGCCATCGCGCCGGACAGTGACGGGTTTTTCCTGCTGGGTGTGTGGCTGCTCGGCTCCGGATGGCTGGTTCTTTACGGCACGGTGTGGGTGGCGCGGTGGGGCGGGACGCCTGGTCTGCTGATGTGCGGGCTGCGGGTGGCGCGGGTGTGGGAGGGGTTCGAGCGCCCGACGTGGGCGCAGGCGTACCGGCGGGCCCGGTTCCTGGCCGTGACGGGGTGGCTGATTCCGCTGCTGAACGCGGTGGTCGTGCTGGTCAGGGTGGTGAACCTGGTCAAGGAGCGCCCGTATCACCACAGCACGTACGACACCATCGCCGGCACGGTCATCATCCGGAGTGCGCCGGCCGGCGGGTAAAGCGCGTTAAGCGCGTAAAGCGGGTAACGGGTGGGCCCGGGGCATCGGCCCGCGTCGTACGCCCGGGCAGCCAGGAGCATCTCGCCGGCGGGGCGGGACCCGGCGAGGGTGCGGGGGCTTCGGCCGGCGCGGGGGAGGTCAGGCGGTGGCGCCGTAGGTCCAGTTGCCGGCCAGGAGCGTGGCGTGGACCGGCAGGTGGCGGAGGGTGGGGGTGTCCGCGGTGAGCGGGTCGGCGTCGAGGATGACGAGGTCGGCCGGGTCGCCGACGCGGATCAGGCGGCGCCCCCGGGCCGAAGCGGCGAGGGCGGCCCGGACCGGGATCCGCTGCTCGGGGTGCCAGGCGGGGCGCTCGTCGCCGGTGCGGGCGACCGCGGCGGCTATGCCGAGCCACGGGTCCAGCGGTGACACCGGCGCGTCGGAACCCAGCTCCAACGTTGCCCCGGCGGCTAGCAGTTCGGCGAACGCGTACGCCCGGTGGGTGCGGCCCGCCCAGTAGCGGTCGGCCACGTCCCGGTCGTCCACCGCGTGAGCCGGCTGTACGCCGACGGTGACGCCGAGCGCGGCGAAGCGCGGGATGTCCTCGGGCGCGAGGAGTTGGCCGTGCTCGATCCGGCCGGGACAGCGCACCTCCTCGAAGGCGTCCAGCGCGATCTGGTTGGCCCGGTCGCCGATCGCGTGCACCGCGGGCATGATGCCGTGCGAGGCGGCCCGCCGCATCAGGGCGACAAGGTCGCCGGGGCGCACCTGCCCGAGACCGTGCGCGCCCGGCGCACCGGCGGCCGCTCCGGGATACGGGTCGTGGCACAGCGCGGTCCGGGTGTTGAGCGAGCCGTCGGTGAACAGCTTCAACGGCCCCACCGCCAGCAACCCGCCGGGTACGTCGAGCAGTTGACCCGTACGCAGCCCGCGCTCGATCGCCGCGTCCAGATACGCCGGCCGGATGGACGCGTGTACCCGCAGCGGTACGGTGCCGCCGCGCATCCGGCGGGTCCAGTCCGTGACGTTGTCGGCGTACTCGAAGTCGATGACGCCGGTGACCCCGCGCGCTGCCGCCGCCGCGCACGCCTCCCGCACCCGCTCGTCGGTCGCTTCCACCGACGCCTCGGGGAGCCGCGCCACCGCGTCGTTGGCCTCGTCCTCGCGCAGTAGCCCGGTGGGGTGGCCGCGGCGGCCTATCGCGGCGAGTCCGGCCGAGTTGGACCAGACGCAGTGCAGATCCATGCTGATGAGTACGGCGGGGCGGTCGGGGACGAGGGCGTCCAGCAGGTCCTTGTGCGGGGTGTCCGGCCACAGGCCGTCCCGGAAGCCGGCGCCGATCAGCGGCTCGCCGGGCGGCAGCAGGGCGGCGGCCCGGCCGACGGTGTCCGCCGCCGCCCGGGCCGACCCGGCGGCCGAGAGGTCGAGCCGGTGCCGCAGGCGCGCCCACTGCGTCATGTGCACGTGGGAGTCCCACAGGCCGGGGAGCAGGGTGCGGCCGTCGAGCCGCACGTCCTCGCTGGGCTTGCCCGGCTCCCCGGGCTCCCCCGACGTCCCTGACTTCCCGGACCCTTCGGGCCCGGCCGGCGCCTGCCCGGCCGGGAAGACGGCGGCGACGCGCGAGCCCTCGATGACGACGTCGCTCAACGGCCCGCCCGCGCCCAGCCGGACCTGCCGCAGCGTGATGGTCGGGGCGGTGGCTCCGGTCGCGGGAGGCGTGAGGGAGGTGGCGGACGTGGCGGGCGTACGAGGCGTGGCGGGCGTGGGGGGTGTAGCGGGTGTGGGGGGCACCGATTCCTCCGGGTCTCGATGGGAAGGCGACCGGGCTCTGGCCGCCGCGTGCGCACCGTACTGCCTTGACCGCGCGAGGTTTAGTTAGGATAACCTAACCTAACTTCGTAGGGCTGGTTCCGGAGAGGTGCACCGGTGGGAGCAGAGGTACCGCGGCCGCGGGACGTGTTGACGCGGACGGTCGGAGGGCAATGGCGCGACGTGTCCCTCGGCGCTGTGCTCGGCGCCGGGCACCAACTCGGCGAGGTCATGGTGCCGGTGCTGATCGGTGTCCTGATCGACCGCGCCGTCGCGGCGGGCGACACCGGGGCGCTGGTGCGCTGGCTGGCCGTCCTCGCCGCGGTCTACGTCGGCCTGTCCCTCAGCTTCCGGTTCGGGGCCCGGGCCGGGGAGCGGGCGTCGGAAGAGGCCGCGCACCTGCTGCGGGTGGCCGTGGTGCGGCGCGTGCTCGACCCGCGGGGCGGCGCGGACCGCGACCGGCTGCCGGGCGAGCTGGCCACCATCGCCACCGAGGACGCCAAGCGGGTCGGGGCGGTCACCATGGCCGTGACCACCGGCGTCGCGGCCCTCGTCGGGCTGGCGGTGACGGCGGTGGTGCTGCTGGTGGTCTCGGTGCCGCTCGGTCTGACGGTGCTGCTGGGATCACCCGTGCTGCTGTATCTCGGGCACCTGCTCAGCAAACCGCTCGAAGCGCGGAGCGAGGCGGAACAGGAGCAGGCGGCCCACGCCTCCGGCATAGCCGCCGACTTGGTGGCCGGGCTGCGGGTGCTCAAGGGCATCGGGGCGCAGCGCGCGGCCGTCGACCGCTACCGGACCACCAGCCGCGACTCGCTGGCCGCCACCCTCCGCGCCGCCAGGGCCGAGGCGTGGCAGAGCGGCGTGGTGCTCGCGCTGACCGGCGGCTTCATCGCGCTGGTGGCGCTGGTCGGGGGCCGGCTGGCGGTCCACGGCGAGGTCACGCTCGGCCAGTTGGTGTCGGCCGTGGGGCTGGCGCTCTTTCTGCTCGGGCCGCTTGAGGTGCTGGCGTGGGTCAACGCCGAGTTGGCGCAGGGCCGGGCGTCGGCGGCGCGGATCGCGGCGGTGCTGGGCGCGCCGGCTGGTGTCCGGGCGGCTGTCCCGGCCGGTGCCTTGGCCGGTGGCGCGGACTTGCCGGGTGCCGGCCTGCCCGGCGCCGTCCGGGGGGCGTTGCGGCTCAGCGGGGTCAGCCTGGGCGCGTTGCGGGAAGTGGACCTGGTGGTCGCGCCGGGGGAGTTGCTGGGCGTCGCCAGTACGGAACCGGCCTGCTGCGAGGCCTTGTTGCGGGTCCTGGGCCGTACCGAGGACCCCGAGGCGGGGCAAGTGGAGCTCGACGGGGTGCCGTTGTCCGCGCTCGACCCGGCTCAGGTCCGGCTGGCGGTGCTGGTCGCCTCGCACGACGCCGACCTCTTCGAGGGGACGCTGGGCGACAACGTCGGTCCCGGCGAGCACGCCGAGCGGGCGATGGCCGCGGCGGCGGCCGACGAGGTGGCCCGCGCGCTGCCGCTGGGCGCGGCCACCGGGATCGGCGACGGCGGGCGCGCGCTGTCCGGGGGGCAGCGTCAACGCGTGGCGCTGGCCCGCGCGTTGAACGCGGACCGGCCGGTGCTGGTGGTCCACGACCCGACCACCGCCGTCGACGCGGTCACCGAGGCCCGTATCGCCCGCGGTGTCCGCGACTTCCGCCAGGGCCGCACCACGCTGCTGGTCACCAACAGCCCGGCCCTGCTCGCGGTGACCGACCGCGTGATCTTCCTCGACGCCGGCCGCATCACCGCCACCGGCCCCCACACCACCCTCCTCCACGACACCCCGCCCTACCGCCGAACGGTCCTCTCATGACCCCCAACCCCCCACCCCCCGCGGACCTCCCCGACCCGAACGCCGGCCCGGACGCGGTGGCCGAAGCCGCACCCGGCGCCGAACCGGTCGCCGTCACCCCGGCTGGGGCGCGCGAGACGTCTGCTCTCGCCGAGCCGGCCTGTACGGCGGCGGCACGCGAGGCCGCACCCGGCGCCGGGCTGGCCGCCCCCACCCCGGCCGGGGTGGGCGAAGGCCCCGCGGTCGCCGAGCCCGCCGGTACGGAACCTGCGGTACGCGAAACCGGGCCCGGCGTTGGGCTGGTTGCCGTCACCCCGGCGGCGGTGGGCGGGCCCCCTGTCCTCGCCGAACCCGTCGGCAAGGATGCCGCGTTGGGCGAAACCGCACCCGGCGCGGAACCGGCCGCCGTCACCCCGGTCGCCGGAGAAAGCGGTGGTTTCGGACCCGGGGCGGGGCGGGAGCTGTTGCCGACTGCGGCGTCCGCTCGTACTTGGGCCGTGGTGCGGGAAATGCTGGGGTCCCATCGGAAGCTTGCCGTGGGCGGGGTCGGGGTGATGGTCGCCGCTACCGGCGTTGGGCTGCTGACGCAGCCGCTGCTTGGGCGGATCATCGATCTGGTCACCGAGCACCGGGCGGCCGGGGCGCTTACGTTGCCCGTGGTGCTGCTCGTACTGGTGGGCGCCGGGCAGGGGGTCGCGACGGCGTTCGGGATGTCGCTGGTGTCGAAGCTGGGCGAGACCGTACTGGCCGAGCTGCGGGAGCGGTTTCTCGAGCGGGCGCTGCTGCTGCCGCTCGACCGGCTGGAGAAGGCGGGCTCGGGGGACCTGACCGCACGGGTCACCCAGGACGTGTCCCGGGTCGCGGAGGCCGTACGGTCCGCGCTGCCCGAACTGGCCCGCTCCGGACTGGCCATCCTGCTCACGCTCGGCGCGCTCGCGCTCCTCGACTGGCGGTTCCTGCTTGCCGCACTGCTCGCGGTGCCGCTCCAGGCGCACACCGCGCGCTGGTACACCGCGCGGGCCACGCCGCTGTACGCCACGGAGCGGGTCGCCACCGGCGCCCAGCAGCAGCAGTTGCTGGACAGCATCGGCGGGGCCGCGACGGTGCGGGCGTACCGGATGGAGGCCGAGCACACCCGCCGGGTCACCGAACGCTCCCGGGCCGCGGTCGACCTGACGCTGCGCGGGGTACGGCTGGTGCTCGGCTTCTACAGCCGGCTGCACGTCGGCGAGTACACCGGGCTCGCGGCCGTGCTCGTGGTCGGCTTTCTGCTGGTCAGGGACGGATCCGCGTCGATCGGTACGGCGACGGCGGCCGCCCTCTACTTCCACAGCCTCTTCGGGCCGATCAACACCGCCCTGGTGCTGCTCGACGACGCCCAGGCCGCCTCCGCCGGGCTGGCCCGGCTGGTCGGCGTCATCGACGAGCCGGTGCCGGTTCCGGACCCGGCGCACCCGCGATCGGCGGCGCCGGGCGAGCCCGGCGGCACCGCGCCCGAGGCCCACCCGCCCATCCCGGTCGTCCCGCTCGTCACCCTCACCGGCGTCGGCCACGCCTACGCCCCCGGCCGCCCCGTGCTGCACGACGTGAACCTGGTGCTGCGCCCGAAGGAGCGCGTCGCCCTGGTCGGCGCGAGCGGCGCGGGCAAGACCACGCTGGCCAAACTCATCGCCGGCCTCCACCAGCCCACGACCGGCCGGATCGACATCGGCGGCGCGGCCCCGGTCGAGTCGGGCCGTACGGTCGCGCTGGTCACCCAGGAAGTGCACGTCTTCGCCGGCTCGCTCGCCGACAACCTGCGGCTGGCCCGGCCCGACGCCGACGAACCGGAGCTTCTCGACGCCCTGGACCGGGTCGGCGCCCTCGACTGGGCGCGGGCGCTGCCCGACGGGACCGCCACCGTGCTGGGGGACGGCGGACACCGCCTCACCCCCGACCGGGCCCAGCAACTCGCGCTGGCCCGGCTGGTGCTGGCCGATCCACCGATCGCCGTACTCGACGAGGCCACCGCGGAGGCGGGCAGCGCCGGCGCCCACCTGCTGGAGCGCGCGGCCGACCGGGCGCTCGAAGGCCGTACCGCGCTGGTGGTGGCGCACCGGCTCAGTCAGGCCGCCGCCGCCGACCGGGTGGTGGTGCTGGCGGACGGCCGGGTGGTCGAGAGCGGCACCCATGACGAACTGCGCGCCGCCGGGGGGCCGTACGCGGCCCTGTGGCGGGCCTGGTCGGACAGCCGCCGCACCGCGTGGTGAGACCCCGGCCGGACGCCGGACCCCGATCATCAGCCCCAACGAACAGAAGGATCATGTGATGTACCGCGCTCGGAGAGCCGGCCGGATCGCCGGCCTGCTCGCTTCCGTAACCCTGCTCCTCGGCGGGGTGGCCGCCTGCGGCTCGACCGATTCCCGTACCGACTCCACCACCGACTCCACCACCGGCACCGCCGGCGCCACCGCCGGCCCCTCCGACGCCGGGAAGAACCCGTCGGACGCCTTCCCCGTCACCATCGCCCACAAGTACGGCAGTACGACGATCACCTCGCAGCCCCAGCGCATCGTCACCGTCGGCCTCACCGACCAGGACGCCGTCCTGGCCCTAGGCAAGGTGCCCGTCGGGACGACCGAGTGGGTCGGCGGCTATAAGGGCGCCATCGGCCCCTGGGCGCGGGACAAGCTGGGCGGGGCCGCCGCGCCGACCGTCCTCAAGGACACCGGCACCGGACCCCAGATGGAGAAGATCGCCGCCCTGCGGCCCGACCTCATCCTCGCCGTCTACTCCGGCCTGACGAAGGACCAATACCAGACGCTGTCGAAGTTCGCCCCGGTCATCGCCCAGCCCAAGCAGTACAACGACTACGGCGTGCCCTGGCAGCAGCAGACCGAGACCATCGGCAAGGCGCTCGGCAAGGCGCAAGAGGCGGCGACCCTGGTCCAGGGCGTGGAGGCGAAGATCGACGCGGCCAAGCAGGCGCACCCGGAGTTCGCCGGCGCCACCGCCGTGATGGCCACGCCCTACGAAGGCACCTTCGTCTACGGCAGCGAGGACGTACGCTCCCGGCTGCTGACCGGCCTCGGCTTCACCCTGCCGAAAGGCCTGGACAAGGTGATCGGCGACTCCTTCGGCGCCAACATCAGCAAGGAGCGGACGGACCTGCTCGACCAGGACGTGGCGGTGTGGATCGTGCCCGACACCACCGCCGCCGTCGCCAAGCTGCACGCCGACAAGCTCTACGGCGACCTCGACGTGGTCAAGCAGGGCCGTGAGGTGTTCATCAAGGAGACCAGCGACTACGGAAACGCCGTGTCCCTGTCCACCGTGCTCAGCATCCCCTACGTCCTCGACCGGCTGGTGCCGCAGCTCGCGGCGGCGGTCGACGGCAAGACCGCGACGAAGGTGGCGCAGCCCGCCTCCTGACCCGGCGGCGACATGTGTGAGGGGGACGGCCCGCCGGGCCGTCCCCCTCACACATGTGTCTGCCCGCCGCTGTGCCGGCCGGTGCCCTCGCCGGTCAGCCGAGCAGGCTCTTGGGGCGCAGGTCCGTCCAGTTGGCCTCGACGTAGTCCAGGCACTCCTGGCGGCCGGCCGGTCCGTACGCGGTCGTCCAGCCGGCCGGCACCTCGGCGAAGTCGGGCCACAGGCTGTGCTGGCCCTCGTCGTTGACCAGGATCTGGTAGACGCCCTCGGCGTTCTCGAACGGGTTGCTCATCTCTCTCTTCCTTCCCTTCGGGGGTTCAGGTCTGCTGCGGTTCTCCAGCGGGCCGGCGTCGGCCCGCGTCGGCCCGCACAGCGCTTCCTCACCGGTGAAGCCGCCCGGCGCGAGCCACCAAGGCGCGCAGCGCCAGGAACCAGGTCCGCGCCAGGTCCCCGACCGCCTCCTCGGTCACCAGCCCGGCGGCGAAGCCCCAGTGGGCGCTCAGCTCGGGTCCTTCCGGCCGGTCCTCGGTGAGGGCGTTGACGGTCAGCGCGTGCGACATCGGCATCCCGGGGTCCGCGTCGAGGTCGGCCGCGTCGCTCTCCTCGGCGTACGACCAGTCGGCGCCCTCGGGGTGGTCGAAGCGGCCCATGTAGTTGAACTCGATCTGCGGTTCGCCGAGCCGGGCCACCCCAGGACCGGTCAGCGGGTTGAGGTGGCGCAGCAGGCCGTGGCCGACACCCGCCACGGGCAGCGCGGCCAGGTGCGCCCCGATCCGGGCGACCGCCGCGTCCAGCGCCGGGCCGCCGGCGAAGGCGTCCGCCAGATCGACGGTGCCCGGGTCGAGCCTGACCGGCACCACGCTGGTGAACCAGCCGACCGTACGGGACAGATCGGCCTCGCCGGTGGCCACCAGCTCCTCCTCCCGCCCGTGGCCCTCCAGGTCCACCAGTACGGCGTTGCCCGTGGCGGTCCCGGTCAGCCGGGGCCGCCACTGCGCGACGGCGAGCGCGAAAGCGGTCAGCAGCACGTCGTTGACGGTCGCGCCGAAAGCCGCCGGGACCCGGCTCAGCAGCGGGGCGGTGACCTCGGCCGGCAGGGTCAGCGACAGATAGCGGGTGGTTTCGACGGTGTCCCGGCTGGGGTCGAGCGGTCGGGCGAGCGGCAGGGTGGCGCCGTCGGCCAGCACCGAACGCCACAGCGGCAGTTCGTCCTCGGTGACCGGCGCGGCGGCCCGCGCGGCGAGTTGCCGCGACCAGCGCCGGAACGAGAGGTCGACGGGGGCGAGCTCGGGCGTCCGGCCGGCCGCCGCCTGCTCCCAGGCGGCGGCGAGGTCGGGCAGCAGGATCCGCCACGACACACCGTCCACGACCAGGTGGTGGACGAGCAGCAGCAGCCGCCCGGGACGCCCGGGACCCGCGTCGAACCAGACGGCCCGCACCATGGCGCCCCCGTCCGGGTCGAGTCGGTCGCGGGCGGCGGCGGCCCGCTCGGCGATGGCCGCCCGCAGGCCCGCGTCGTCCAGACCGGTCACGTCGGCCCGGCTCAGCCAGTCCGCCACGTCGACCGCGCCCGGCGGCGGCACCCGCAGCGTCCACGACTCGCCGCTCCCGCCCGCCGGGGACGCCGGGGACGCCGGGGACGCCGGGGACGGCGGGGACGGCGAGGTGGGCGCGGCGTCGAGGCGGGTGCCCTTGAGGGCGGTCGGGCCGGTGCCGTCGGACCGGTCGCGTACGAGCCGGGCCCGCAGCATGTCGTGCCGGTCGGCGACCGCCCGCAGTACGGCCAGCAGCCGGATCTCGTCCAGCGCCGCCGGGGTCCGCAGCAGGGCGGCCTGGTGGTAGCCGCCGATCGGGCCGCCGCGTTCGCGCAGCGCGTGCATGATCGGGGTGAGCGGCACGTCGCCGGTGCCGTCATCGTGGGTCCTGGTCCGTTCCGCGGCGTCCAGCGGCACGGCGACCCCGGCCAGCGCGGCGGCGTCACGGTGCTGGAAGACCTGGCGCGGGGTGATCCGCAGCCCCGCCGTGCGGGCCCGGCTGACCAGCCGCATCGCCACGATGCTGTCGCCGCCGAGGGCGAAGAAGTCGTCGTCGGCGCCGACGGCTTCCACGGGCAGCCCGAGGACGTCGGCGACGACCGCGCACAGGGCCCGTTCGGTGTCCGTCCGGGGCGGACGCCCGCCGGCGGCCGCGGTGAAGTCCGGGGCGGGCAGCGCCTTGCGGTCCAGCTTGCCGTTGGAGAGCAGCGGAAGCCGGTCGAGGACCACCACGGCGGCCGGCACCATGTACTCCGGCAGCACGCCCGCCACGTGGGCGCGCAGCGCGGCCGGGTCCGCGCCACGGCCGTCGGCGGCCACCACGTAACCGACCAGCCGCTTGACGCCCGGCCGGTCCTCGCGGGCCAGGACCACGACCTCGGCCACCGACGGATGGGCGGCCAACGCGGCCTCCACCTCGCCGAGTTCGACCCGGTAGCCGCGGATCTTGACCTGGTCGTCGGAGCGGCCCGCGTACTCCAGCAGGCCGTCCTCGGTCCAGCGGGCCAGGTCGCCGCTGCGGTACATCCGGCCGCCGGCCGGGCCGTACGGGTCGGCGACGAACCGCTCGGCGGTCAGGTCGGGGCGGCCGAGGTAGCCGCGGGCCAGTCCTGGACCGGCCAGATACAGCTCGCCGGTGACACCGGGCGGCACCGGCCGCAGCGCCGCGTCGAGCACGTAAGCGCGGGAGTTGTGCACCGGGCGCCCGATGACCGGCCGCCGGCTGTCCCGGACCCGGCCGACGAGGGCGTCCACCGTGGCCTCGGTCGGGCCGTACAGGTTGAACGCCTCGGTCGGTGCCAGGGCGCCCAGTTGGGACCAGAGGGAGTCGGGTACGGCCTCGCCGCCGACACCGACGACGGCCAGCGGGCAGTGGCCGTCGCGGATCAGGCCGGCCTCGGCCATCCGCGCCAGCAGCGACGGGGTGACCTCGATGAAGTCCAGCCGCCGGTCGCGGACGAAGGCGGCGAGCGACTCCGCGTCCCGGCGGGTCTCGTCGTCCACGATGTGCAGCGCGTGGCCGTCGAGCAGCCACAGTTGGGGCTGCCAGGACGCGTCGAAGGAGAACGACCAGGCGTGGCCGACCCGAAGATGGCGCCTGCCGGTCAGCTCCTTGGCCCGGTCGTACAGGTCGTGGCGGTGGCTGCGGAAGAGGTTGGCGAGGCCGCGATGGGTGACGACCACGCCCTTCGGTTTTCCGGTCGATCCCGAGGTGTAGATGACGTAGGCCGGGTGGTCGGGGGCGGGCGGCCGGGGTTCTCGCTGCGGCAGGTCCTCGGTCCGCTCGATCAGCAGCCGGCGGACCCCGGACCCGGCGAAGGCGGCCTCGTGCGCCGCGGTGGTGAGGATCAGCACCGGGCGGGCGTCGGCGAGCACGCCGCGCAGCCGTTCCGCGGGCAGTTCGGCGTCCAGCGGCAGACAGGCGGCGCCTGCCGCCAGCACCGCCAGGATCGCGGTGATGTGGTCGGCCGTCCGCGGCAGCGACAGCGCCACGACGCGCTCGGGCCCCGCGCCGTGGGCGGCCAGCACCCGCGCCAACCGGTCGACACGCTCGGCCAGTTCGGCGAAGGTCCGGCTGACGGCCTGGTCGGTGACGGCCGTCGCGTCGGGGGTGACCGCCGCCTGGGCGGCGAAGAGCGCCGGGACGGTGCCGGGGTCGGCGGATGCACCGGGATCACCGGGGTCAGCGGGTCCTGCGGGCAGCGCGGTGTCGTTCCAGGTGTGCAGGACGCTGTGCCGGTCGGCGGGGGTGAGGATGTCGAGGCGCCCCAACGGCAGTTCGGGGGTCGCGCACATCGCCGCGAAGAGGGCGGCCATCGAGTCGGCCAGCCGGGCGGCGGTCGCCGGGGAGAACAGGTCGGGCCTGAACTCGGCGGTCAGCCGCAGCCGTTCGGCCGGTTCCACGGCCCAGGCGAAGGGGTAGTGGGTGGAGTCCTGGTGGTCGCGGACGGTCATCGTCAGCCCGGTCGCGTCGCGGTCGTCGTCGGCGACGGGGTAGGACTCGAACACCACCAGGGTGTCGAAGAGTTCGCCGAGCCCCGCCCGGCGCTGGATGTCGGCGAGCCCGAGGTGTTGGTGGTCGATGAGCCGTGACTGCTCGTCCTGGAGCCGGTCCAGGAACGCGGCGACGGGTTCCTCGTCGCGGATCAGCACCCGCACCGGGACGGTGTTGATGAACAGGCCGATCATCGACTCGACGCCGTCGAGCTCCGGCGGACGCCCGGCGACGGTCGCCCCGAAGACCACGTCGTCACGGCCGGTGAGCCGGGACAGCAGGATCCCCCAGGCACCCTGCACCAGGGTGTTGACGGTCAGGCCGCGGCGCCGGGCGAGCGCGGTGAGCGCGTCGGTCAGCTCCGCCGCCAACTCCACGGTGTGGGTGCTCGGTACGACCGGGGCGCGGTTCGGATCCGCCGGCGCGAGGTGGGTCGGCTCGGCCAGGCCGTCGAGGGCCGCCGCCCACGCCGCCCGCGAGGCCGCGGTGTCCCGGCGGGCGAGCCAGCGCAGGTAGTCGCGGTAGGGAACGGGGACGGGGGCGGGCGGCTCGGCCCCGCCGTCGTAGAGCCGCGCCAGCTCGGCCGTCACCAGGGGTACGGACCAGCCGTCGAGCAGCAGGTGCTGGTGGGAGAGGACCAGGCGGTGCCGCCCGTCGCCGAGCCGGGCGAGCAGCAGCCGCAGCAGCGGCGGTTCGGCCGGGTCGAAGCGGCGCCGCTCCTGGCGCAGCAGCCGCTCCCATCCGGCGTCGCCGCCGGTGAGGTCGACGTGCCGCCAGGGCAGCCGCACCGACCGGGGGGCCACTGCCACCGGGCGGCCGCTGGACAGATAGCGGAAGCCTGACCTGAGGCTCTCGTGCCGGTCGAGCAGGGTCTGCCCGGCGGCGCGCAGCCGGTCGGCGTCCAGCGGTCCCTCGATGTCGTAGGAGACCTGGACGGTGTAGACGTCCGGGCCCTGGTCGCCGGAGTCGAAGGAGGCGTGGAAGAGCAGGCCGGCCTGGAGCGCCGACAGCGGCAGCAGGGCGGCGCCCGAGGTGTCGCGCAGTTCGGCCCGTTCGTCCTCGGTGAGGTCGAGCAGCCCGGCGCGCGCGTCGCGGTCGCCCCGGCCGTCGCGGCCGTCGTGCTCGGCGGTCTCGGCGGTCTCGGCGTGCTCGCCGTGGATGGCGGGCCCGGCGGCCGGGACGAAGTCCGTTGCCACCGTGGCCAGTCCGGCGGCCGTCTTGTGCCGGAAGACATCGCGCGGCGTGATCGCCAGCCCCGCCGCGCGGCTGCGGCCGACCAGTTGCAGGGCGATGATGCTGTCGCCGCCGAGGGCGAAGAAGTCGTCGCCGGGTCCGACCCGTTCCAGGCCGAGGACGGCGGCGATCAGCTCGCACAGCCGCGCCTCGCGCGGCGTCGCCGGCCGCGCCGGCGTCACCTCGGCGGCGAAGTCGGGGGCCGGCAGCGCGCGGCGGTCCAGCTTGCCGCTGGCGGTGAGCGGCAGGGCGGCCAGCACGACGACGGCGGCCGGCACCATGTGTCCCGGCAGCGCGGTGGCGGCGTGGGCGCGCAGCTCGGCCGGGTCGGGGGCCGCGCCCCCGACCGGGACCACGTACGCCACCAGGCGCTCGTCCCGCAGGACGACGGTGGCGTGGGCTACGGCCGGGTGGCCCGCCAGCGCGGCCTCGACCTCGCCGGGTTCGACCCGGAACCCGCGCAGCTTCACCTGGTCGTCCGCCCGGCCCAGGTACTCCAGCTCGCCGTGCCGCGTCCAGCGCGCCAGGTCGCCCGTCCGGTACATCCGGGTGCCGGCCGGGCCGTACGGGTCGGCGGTGAACCGCTCCGCGGTCAGCGCCGCCCGGCCCAGGTAGCCCCGGGCCAACTGGACGCCGGCCAGGTACAACTCGCCCGGCACACCGGGCGGCACCGGGCGCAGCGCGCCATCCAGCACGTAGGCGCGGGTGTTCCACACCGGGCGGCCGATGGGCGCGGCGGGCGCGCCGGGTACCACCTCGTGGGCGGTGACGTCGACGGACGCCTCGGTGGGACCGTAGAGGTTGTGCAGCCGCGCCGTGCCGAGCACCTCGTGGAAGCGGCGGGCGAGCGGGGCGGGCAGGGCCTCGCCGCTGCACATCACCCGGCGCAGCCCGGTGCGGCGGGCGCCGGCCGGTTCGTCGAGGAACGCCCGGAGCATCGAGGGCACGAAGTGCGCGGTGGTCACCGCGTGTTCGCGGATCAGGGCGGCGAGGTAGGCGGGGTCGCGGTGCCCGTCGGGCCGGGCCACCACCAGGGTCGCCCCGGTCACCAGCGGCCAGAAGAACTCCCACACGGACACGTCGAAGCTCGACACGGTCTTCTGGAGCACCCGTTCCCCGGCGGTCAGTCCGTACCGCCCCTGCATCCAGGCGATCCGGTTGACGATGCCCGCCTGCGGGACGACGACGCCCTTGGGACGGCCGGTGGAGCCCGAGGTGTAGATCACGTACGCCGGGTGGCGCGGATCGTAGGACCCGGGCAGCGGCGCCTCCGGGGTGCCGGGGCGCGCCGCACCCGCCTCGTCGACCTCCAGGCGCGGGATGCCGGGGTGCGGGAGCGCGACGCCCTCGGCGGTGACGACGCACACGGGGCGGGCGTCGGCGAGCATGAAGCCGAGGCGGGGCGCCGGGTCGCCCGGCTCCAGCGGCAGGTAGGCGCCGCCGGCCCGGTGCACCGCGAGCAGCGCGACGACCAGGGCCGCCGAGCGCGGCAGGACGACGGCGCAGGTGCGCTCCGGGCCGACCCCGGCCGCGGCCAGCGCGTGCGCCAACCGCTCGACCCGGGCGTCGAGTTCGGTGTAGCTCAGGGTGGTGCCCTCGAAGACCAGGGCGGTGGCATCGGGGGTGCGCGCGGCCTGGGCGCTGAACAGCTCCGGCAGGGTGCCGGCCGGGACCTCGTGGGCGGTGTCGTTCCACTCGGTGACGACCGTCGCCCGCTCCTCCGCGTCGAGGATGTCGAGTTGCGCCAGTGGGCGCCGCGGGTCTTCGGTGACCTGGTCGAGCAGGCTCACCAGCCGCTGTCCCAACCGCTCGGCGGTACCGCGGTCGAAGAGGTCGGCGCTGTATTCGAGCCAGCCCTGGATGCCGCCGCCCTCGCCCTGCTCCACGAAGTCGAAGCTGAGGTCGAACTTGGCGGACTCCTGGCCGACCGGTTCTGGGCGCGCGGTCAGCCCGGGGAAGGCGGGCAGGCCGGCCGGACCGGCCAGATGGACGACCATCACCTGGAACAACGGGTGCCTGGACAGGTGGCGTTCGGGATTGAGCGCCTCCACCAGCCGGTCGAACGGCAGGTCCTGGTGCTCGTACGCGGCCAGGTCGGTGGCCCGGACCCGGCGCAGCAGGGTGGCGAAGTCCGGGTCGCCGGACAGATCGGTGCGCAGCACCAGGGAGTTGACGAAGAAGCCGACGAGGTCGTCGAGTTGCTCGTCGGTGCGGCCCGAGACGGGCGCGCCGAGGGGGATGTCGTCGCCGGCGCCGAGGCGGTGCAGCAGGGCGGCCACCGCCGCCTGGAGGACCATGAACATGCTGGCGCCCTCGCGCCGGGCCAGTGCGCGCAGCGCCCGCTCCACCGCGGGCCGGACGGTGAAGCCCACGGTGCCGCCGCCGTGCGCGGGCTCCTGCGGGCGCGGCCGGTCGGTGGGCAGCGCCAGCTCCGCCGGCAGGTCACGCAGCGCCCCGGTCCAGTAGGCGAGCAGGTCGTCGCCGCTGTCCGCGAGCAGTTCGCGCTGCCACAGCGTGTAGTCGGCGTAACTCACCGGCAGCGGCGCCCAGTCGGGCGCACTTCCGGCGGTGCGGGCCGCGTAGGCCGCGCTCAGGTCGGCCAGCAGCGGCCGGTCGGACCACTCGTCGGTGGCGATGTGGTGGAGCAGGAGGAGTAGTACGTGCTCGTCGGGGCCGGCCGCGAAGAGCGTGACGCGCAACGGGAGTTCGCGGGCCAGGTCGAAGGCGTACGTGGCGGCCGCGCCGAGGTCTTCGAGGGGCGCGGTGGTGATCTCGGTACGGGCCTGCTCGGGGGTGAGGATCCGCTGGTGGGGCAGGCCGTCCTCGACGGGGAAGAGGGTGCGCAAGGTGGCGTGGCGGGTGACGAGGTCGTGCACCGCGGCCGCCAGCGCCTGCCGGTCGAGCCGGCCGGTGAGCCGCCAGGCCGCCGGGATGGTGTAGGCGGGGTGGGGGCCCTCCACCTGGTGCAGCACCCACAGCCGCGTCTGGGCGGCGGACAGCGGCAGCCGCTCCAGACCCGGCTGGCCTGGCTGGTCCGGCTGCCCGAGTCGCCCGGCCCGCCCGGCGGTGAGGGCGCGCCGGGCGGGGCCGTCCGCGTCCAGGCGGGCGGCGAGCCGGGCCACGGTGGGGGTGTCGAAGACCGCGCGCAGCGGCACCTCGGCGCCCAGGACCGTACGGATCCGGCTGATCAGCCGCATCGCGAGCAGCGAGTGGCCGCCGAGCGCGAAGAAGTCGTCGTCGATGCCGATCCCGTCGACGCCGAGCACGGCGGCGAACTGCTCGCAGAGCACCTCCTCGCGCGGGGTGCGCGGCCGGCGTCCGCCGGCCGCCGCCGCGAAGTCCGGTGCGGGCAGGGCCTCCTGGTCGAGTTTGCCGTTGACGGTACGCGGCAGCCGGTCGAGGGTGACGAAGGCCGCGGGCACCATGTGCCCGGGCAGCGCGGCCCCGGCGTGGGCGCGCAGCGCGGCGGCGTCCGGCGCGCGGCCGGACACGGGCACCACGTAAGCGACCAGCCGCGGGATGCCGGGGGAGTCCTCGCGGACCACCACCGCGGCGGCCGAGACGTCCGGGTGCGCGGTCACGACGGCCTCGGTCTCGCCCGGTTCGATCCGGAAGCCGCGCAGCTTGACCTGGTCGTCGGCCCGGCCGAGGAAGACCAGGGTGCCGTCGGGGCGGCGCCGCACCAGGTCCCCGGTGCGGTACATGCGCGCGCCGGGCGCGTCGTAGGGGCTGGCCACGAAGCGGCCGGCGGTGAGTCCGGGGCGGTTGTGGTAGCCGCGGGCGAGCCCTTCGCCGGCCAGGTAGAGCTCGCCGGGCACCCCGACGGGCGCGGGCCGCAGCCGTTCGTCCAGCACGTGGGCGCGGATGTTGTCGAGCGGGGCGGCCCAGGGCGCCCGGCCGGTGTCGCCGCCGTGCCAGCCGTAGGCGTCGACCGCGCACTCGGTGGGCCCGTACAGGTCGTGGACGGCGGTGCCGGGCAGTGCGGTGAGCCGCTGCCACAGGGCGGCCGGGGTGGCCTCGCCGCCGACGGCGATGACGGCGGGTGTGCGGCTGCCGGGCGTGAGGAAGCCGTGGTGCAGCAGTTCCCGCAGATAGCTCGGGGTGAGGTCGACGAAATCGATGGCCTGAGCGTCGAGATACGCCAGCAGCGCGGCCGGGTCCACCTGGGTGGCCTCGTCCACGACATGCAGTTCATGGCCGGCCAGCAGCCACAGCAGCGGCTCCCAGGAGCCGTCGAAGCTGAAGGAGGCCGCGTGCACGGCGCGCAGCGTGTCCCGTCCGGTGGCACGGACGGCGGGGTCGAGCAGGTCGCGGCGGTGGGCGGCGTAGAGATTGCTCAGGCCCCGGTGGGTGCCGACGACACCCTTGGGGGTGCCGGTGGAGCCGGAGGTGTAGATCGTGTACGCGGCCGACTGACTCCGATACGTGCGCGGTTCGGGGCGCGGGGCGGCCGGGAGCGGCCCGTCGAGCGCCACCGTGCCGAACGCGCTCGACGCGGGCAGCCGGCCGCCCAGGGCGGTGGTGGTCAGCACGAGCGCGGGCGCCGCGTCGGCGAGCATGAACGCCAGCCGGTGGGCGGGGAGGTCGGGGTCGAGCGGCAGATAGGCCGCGCCCGCGGTGAGCACGCCCAGCACGGCCGGCACCATCTCGTGCCGGGGCAGGGCCAGGCCGACCACCGCGCCGTCGCCGGCGCCGCGGCCCCGCAGCAGGGCCGCCACGTCGTCGACGCGGGCGGCGAGTTCGGCGAAGGTCAGCCGCCCGGCGGCGGTGACCAGGGCCGTCCGGTCGGGGTGGGCGCGCGCGGTGGCCGCGAGGATCTCCGGTACGGCGCGGGTCTCGACCGGCCGGTCGGTGGCGTTCCAGGCCCCGGCGGCGGCCGCGCGCTCGGCGGGGGTCAGCACGTCGATGGCGGCCAGCGGCAGGTCAGGGGTCGCGGCGGCCTGCCGCAGCAGCAGCACCAGGCGTTCGGCGAGGAGTCCGGCCGTGTCCGGGTCGAACAGGTCGGCGGCGTATTCGAGGAGCAGGGTGAGCCGGCCGGCCGCCTCGCCCTCGTCCACGAAGGTGAAGTCGAGGTCGAACTTGGCCGTGCCGTGCGCCAGGACGGGCCACTCGGTGGGCAGCCCGAGCAGGTCGGGGTCGCCGGCCGGGCGGAAGTGGTAGCCGAGCATCACCTGGAAGAGCGGGTTGCGCCCGGCGACGCGCGGCGGGTTGACCGCCTCGACCACCCGGTCGAAGGGCAGGTCCTGGTGTTCGTAGGCGGCCAGCGCCGACTCCCGTACCCGGCCGAGCAGTCGGCGGAAGGTGAGTCCGTCGCCGGACAGATCGGCGCGCAGCACCAGGGTGTTGACGAAGAAGCCGACCAGGTCGTCCAGCGCGCTGTCGGTACGGCCGGCGATGGGCGCGCCCAGCGGGATGTCCTCCCCGGCGCCCAGCCGGTGCAACAGGGCGGCGGTGGCCGCCTGGAGCACCATGAACATGCTGCTGCCGGTCGCCGCGGACAGCTCGCGCAGCGCCGCCGCCACCTCGCGGGGCAGCTCGCGGCTCACCGTGCCGCCGCGTCCGGTGGGCTCGGCGGGGCGCGGCCGGTCCAGCGGCAGGGCGAGTTCGTCGGGCAGGTCGCGCAGGGCGGTGGTCCAGTAGGCGCGTTGCGCCGCGCCGACCTCGTCGAGCAGCCGCTCCTGCCAGAGCGTGTAGTCGGTGTAACTCACCGGCAGCGGGGCCCAGTCGGGGGCCTTCCCGGCGGCGCGGGCCGCGTAGGCGGTGTCGAGGTCGGCGAGGAAGGGCCGGTCGGACCACTCGTCGGTGGTGATGTGGTGCAGGACGACGGCGATCACGTGGTCGGCCGGGCCGAGCCTGAACACCTCGATTCGCAGCGGCAGTTGGCGTGACAGGTCGAAGGGGCGCCGCGCCGCGACCTCGATCAGCGGCTTCAGCCCGTCCAGCGCGTCCGGGTCCTCCAGCACGCCCGTGCCGTCCGGCGCGTCCGGCCGATCCGGCGTGCGGTCGGTCACGGTGAAGTCCGGTACGGCCTCGGCGGCGGCCAGCACCCGCTGGTACGGCTCCCCTTCGTGCTCCGCGAAGACCGTCCGCAGCGCCTCGTGCCGGCCGGTCACATCGCGCAGCGCCCGGCGCAGCGCGTCCGTGTCCAGTTCACCGCGCAGCCGGAAGACCAGCGGGAAGTTGTACGCGGCCGCGCCGTCGTCGAGCCGGCCGATCAGCCAGAGCCGGCGCTGGGCCGCCGACAGCGGGATCCGGGCGGGGCGCTCGGCGGCCGGAACCGGGGTGAGGGCGGGGCGGGCGGCGCGGCCGGTGTCCGTCCGGCCGGCCAGCAGGGCGGGAGTGGGCGCCTCGAAGAGGTCACGGATGGCGAGTTCGGCGCCGAGTTCCACGCGCGCCCGGCTGACCAGCCGGGTGGCGAGCAGGGAGTGGCCGCCCAGCTCGAAGAAGTCGTCCTCGGCGCCGACCGCGGGCAGCCCGAGCACATCGGCGAAGAGCCCGCACAGAGCCTCTTCCCGCGGCGTCCGGGGGCCGCGCCCGCCGCCCAGTGCGACCGCGGGTTCGGCGTCGGGCAGCGCCCGCAGGTCCAGCTTGCCGTTGTCGTTCATGGGCAGCCGGTCGAGGGTGACGAAGGCGGCCGGCACCATGTATTCGGGCAGTTGCCGCTTGAGGTCCTCGCGCAACCGCCGGACCAGGGCGCTCGCGTCCCGCGCGCCGGCCGGGTCGTTGGCGTACGGTTCGGCGCCGCCGCCCGGAACGTAGAGGCCGGCCGTCACCCGCAGGTCGCCGGTGGGGACGAACACGGCGTCATAGGTGCCCGGTTCGCGTGACCAGGTGGTCAGCGTCCGGTAGCCGAAGGCGGCGGACAGGTCGTGCAGCGCCTCGGGGTCGACGCCCGCGGGGTCGAGCCGGCCGTCCGGGAGTGCGGTGAGCCGCAGCCGCTCCGGGCGCGCCGCGCCCAGCACTTCGGCCAGGTCGAGCCCCGCCCGCCAGCGGGTGGCCGGCGCGTCGCCGAGCGGCGCGTCCGGGGCGCCCCGGTACAGCACCGCGTCGTAGCGGTGGCGGGTCAGCTCGTTGTGGTGGCGGCCGCGCTTGGTGCGCAGATCCAGGCCGTAGCCCAGGTGCGCGAAGTAGTCCGGGTCCAGCAGGAGTTCCTTCTCAAGCCGCAGTCCGCGCTCGACCGCCCGGCCGAGTTCGGCTCCGGACAGGCCCTGCGCCAGGGCGATCTCGGTGTGGAAGGCGCGGGCCAGCCGCAGGTTGCGCACGTCGCCGACGAAGAGCGCGCCGCCCGGCGCGAGCAGGTCCATCGCACCGCGCAGCACCGTGGTGAGGTAGTCGGCGCTCGGGAAGTACTGGATGACGGAGTTGATGACGACGGTGTCGAAGTAGCCCGTGGGCAGCCCGCCGAGGTCGTCCGCCGGGCGGCAGCGCAGCTCCACCTTGGCGGCCAGCGCGGGGTCGCGGCGCAGTTCCGCGCCGATCTTGCGGATCACCGGGGCGGCGAAGTCGGTCGCCCAGTACGCCTCGGCGTCCGGCGCCAGCCGGGAGAGCAGCAGCCCGGAGCCGACACCGATCTCCAGCACCCGGCGGGGCCGCAGTTCGCGGATGCGCGCGACCGTTGCCTCCCGCCACTCGTGCATGTGGTCGAAGGGGATGGGGCGGCCGTCGTAGGAGCTGTCCCAGCCCGCGTACTCCTCGGTGAAGACGGCGGTGCCGATCTCCTCGTACTCGTCGGAGTAGATCTCCTGCCACTCCTCGACCTGCGCCCGCTCCGCGGACTCCCGCCGCGCGCCGGAGAGCCGGGCCGGTACGACATAGCCGACCAGCCGCTCCTCGCGGACCGCCACCGCGGCCTGGGACACCGCGGGATGGCGGCTGAGCGCCGCCTCGATCTCGCCCAACTCCACCCGGTAGCCGCGGATCTTGACCTGGTCGTCGGTGCGGCCGAGGAAGTCCAGGGCGCCGTCGGGGCGGCGGCGCACCAGGTCCCCGGTGCGGTACATGCGCTCGCCCGGCAGACCCGCCGGATCGGCGACGAACCGCTCGGCGGTCAGCGCGGGACGGTCGAGGTAGCCGCGGGCGAGTCCGACGCCGGCGATGTACAACTCACCGGCCACGCCCCGCGGTACGGGGCGCAGCCAGGCGTCCAGGATGTGCGCGCGGGTGCCGCGGATCGGGCGGCCGACGGTCGGGGTGGCGCTGTCGTGCGTACCGCCGCCGAGGGTGTTGATGGTGTACTCGGTGGGGCCGTACAGGTTGTAGCCGTAGGTGCCCTCGGTGTCGCGCAGCCGCGACCAGACCGTCTCGGGGACGGCCTCGCCGCCGAGCAGCACCAGCGCCGGCACATGGCCTTCGAGCAGCCCTTCCTCGATGAGGAGCCGGGCGTAGGTCGGGGTGACGTTGACGACGTCGACGCGGTGGTCCGCGCAGTACGCCACCAACGCCTCGGCGTCCCTGCGCAGTTCCTCGTCGCACACGTGCACCTCGTGGCCCTCGACCAGCCAGAGCAGTTCCTCCCAGGACATGTCGAAGGCGAAGGAGACGGTGTGCGCGATCCGCAGCCGGCGCCCGCCGGCCGCGGCGACGGCGGGCGCGAAGATCTCCTTCCGGTGGTTGAGCCGCATGTTGGTCAGCCCCCGGTAGGGCGTGACGACACCCTTGGGGCGGCCGGTCGAGCCGGAGGTGTAGATGACGTAGGCGGGGTGGTCGAGGCTGAAGCGTTCGGTGACGCGGTCGGCCGGGAGCGCGGCCAACTCGGCGATGACGGCCGGGTCGTCGAGCAGCAGCCGCGGCATGTCGCCCGCCAGGCGCGCGGAGACGGCGGCGGTGGTCAGCAGCAGCAGCGGCCGGGCGTCCGCGAGCATCAGCGCGAGACGGTCGGCGGGATGGTCCAGCTCCAGCGGCAGGTAGGCGGCGCCGGTGCGCAGCACCGCGAAGAGCGCCACCACCGTGTCGATGGACCGCGGCAGCCCGAGGGCGACGACCCGCTCCGGACCCGCGCCCCTGGCCAGCAGCAGCCGGGCGGTCCGGTTCACGGCGGCGTCGAGTTCCGCGTAGCTGAGGACGCGGTCCCCGAAGACGAGGGCGGTGGCGTCCGGGGTACGGGCGGCCTGCGCCGCGAGGAGGTCGGCGACGGTCTCCTCGGGGACGGGCACCCGGGCGGCCGTGTGCTCCCGCGCCAGCGCGGCGCGTTCGCCGGCCAGCAGCGGGTCGAGACGGCCGACCGGCGCGGTCAGGTCGTGGGAGAGGCGCTCCAGCAGATGACCGAAGCGGTCCAGCAGGCCGCCCGCCAGGTCGTGACCGATGACGTCGGCGCGGTGGGTGAGGGTGACGGTGATGCGCCGCCCCGGCGTCACGATCAGGTTGACCGGGTAGTGGGTGGCGTCGACATTGGCGACGGCGGTCACCGCGTACCGCGCGCGCAGCCGCGCCAGCCGTTCCTCGGTGTCGTTGTCACGCAGGACGAACAGCGTGTCGAACAGCCGCCGGTGGCCGGTCTCGGCCTGGAGCACACCGAGGCCCAGATACTCGTACGGCATCAGGGCCAGCCGCTCGCGCTGGATCCGGCGGAGCAGGTCGAGCACGGACTCGGCCGGGTCGTACGCGATCCGGGCCGGCACGGTGTTGAGGAACATGCCGATGACGTTCTCGACGTCGGGCACCTGGCTGGGCCGTCCGGCGACGGTCGTGCCGAACACCACGTCGGTCCGGCCGGTGGCGGCGGCGAGGGTGAGCCCCCAGGCCGCGTTGAGCAGGGTGTTGAGGGTGAGGCCATTCCCCCGGGCGGTGTCGCGGAGCCGGTCGGACAGTTCGGCGGGCAGCCGCGTGCCGATTTCTTCCGGGATGACCGGCACCAGGCCCTGCTCGACGGCGCCGGGGGCGATCAGCGTCGGCTCGGCCGGCCCGGTCAGGGCGGTGCGCCAGGCGGCGGCGGCCTCGTCGTCGTCCTGGCCGTCGAGCCAGGTCAGATAGTCGCGGTAGGAGCCGGGGCTGGGCAGCGCCGCGTCGTCGCCACCGGACGCGTACAGCGCGAAGAGCTGGTCGAGGAAGAGCCACGCCGACCAGCCGTCCCACAGGATGAGGTGCCGGCCGATCACCAGCCGGTCGCCGCGCTCGGCGCCGAGGTGTACCAGCAGCATGCGCAGCAGCGGCGGCGCCGCCAGGTCGAAGCGGCGGGTCCGCTCGGCGGCCGTCAACTCGGCCAGCCGCACGTCCTGTTCGGCGGCGGGCAGCGCGGACAGGTCCACCTCGTCGAGGGGGACCTCGGGGTCGCGGACGATGAACTGGACCGGCCGGCGCAGCCCGTCGCTGGTGAATCCGGCGCGCAGGCTGGGGTTGCGGGCCAGCAGGGTCCGGGCGGCGGCGCGCAGCCGGCCGGTGTCCACGGGTTCGGCGAGGTCGAAGGACTCGTGGACGGTGTAGACGTCGAGGGTGCCGGCGGCGGGGGAGCTGTGGGAGTCGTAGGAGTCGTAGGAGGAGTGGAAGAACAGGCCCTCCTGGAGCGGCGCGAGCGGCCAGACGTCCACCACCTCGCCGCCGCCGAGGCGGTGGATCCGGGCGGTCTCCTCGGCGGTGAGGTCCAGGGAGGGCGCGGCGGGGCGAACCGCCGGCCGGGGTACGGCGGTGGCGGCGGCAGTGGCCGCGGCTTCGGCGAGAGCGGCGGGCGTACGGTGCTCGAACACATCGCGCGGGTCGAGCCGAAGCCCCGCGGCCCGGGCCCGGCTCGACACGCTGATCGAGCTGATGCTGTCGCCGCCCAGCAGGAAGAAGTCGTCCTCGACGCCCGCCTCCGCCAGGTCGAGCACCGCCGCGAAGATCGCGGCGAGCACCCGTTCCGGCTCGGTGCGCGGGCCGCGTGACGGGGTCCGGTCCAGGTCGGGCGCTGGCAGCGCGGCGTGGTCCAGCTTGCCGCTCGGCGTGAGCGGCAGCGCCGCCAGGACGACGTAGGCGTCCGGCACCATGGGGGCGGGCAGCGCCGCCGCCATCGCCGCGCGCAGGGCCGATGTGTCGGTCAGGCCGCCGTCAGCGGCCGGCACCACATAGGCGGTCAGCCGGCCGCCGACGACGGTCACCGCCGCCTGGCCGACGGCCGGCAGACCGGCCAACGCGGCCTCGATCTCCCCCGGTTCCACCCGGTTGCCCCGCAGCTTGAGCTGCCGGTCGGTGCGGCCGAGGTATTCGACCGTGCCGTCCGCCCGGCGCCGCACCAGGTCACCGGTGCGGTACATACGGGTACCGGGCGCGCCGAACGGGTCGGCGACGAACCGCTCGGCGGTCAGCGACGGGCGGGCGTGATAGCCGCGGGCCAGTTGCACACCGGTCACGTACAGCTCGCCGGGCACGTCGGCGGGTACCGGGCGCAGGCAGCCGTCGAGCACGCGCAGCCCGGTGTTCCAGACCGGGCGGCCGATGGGCACGGGGGTGGCGGAACCGCCGTCATAGGGGTGGTGGGTGACGTCGACGGCGGCCTCGGTCGGGCCGTAGAGGTTGTGCGGGGGGACGCCGGTCAGCGCCAGCCAGCGGGCGGCGGCGGCCGCGGGCAGCGCCTCGCCGCTGCTGAACACGTGGCGCAGGGTCGCCGCCCATCCCGGGTCGCCGGTGACCGCGTCGACCCGCAGAAAGGCTTCGAGCATCGACGGTACGAAGTGCAGGGTGGTGACGGCCTGTTCGCGGACCAGCGCGGCCAGGTACGCCGGGTCGCGATGCCCGTCAGGCGCGGCCAGTACGACGGTCGCGCCCTCGATCAGCGGCCAGAAGAACTCCCAGACGCTCACGTCGAAGCTGGCCGGGGTCTTCTGGAGCACCCGGTCCGCCGGGGTCAGCCGGTATTCGCCCTGCATCCAGGCGAGGCGGTTGACGATGGCCCGGTGGGTGACGACCACGCCTTTGGGCCGGCCGCTGGAGCCGGAGGTGTAGATCAGGTACGCGGGGTGGTCGGGACCGGCCGCCGCTTCGGGGGTGGCGGGGGCGGTGGTCGGGGTGTCGGCGTCGGCCGGGGCTTCTTTGGCAGCGGTCTGGGCTTCTTTGCCGGCGGTCTCGTCGGACGGCCCGTCCATGACCAGGACCGAGAGGCCGGCCACGGCGGGGATACGGGACGCGTGCGCCGCGGTGGTGACCACCGTGCCGACACCGGAGTCGGTGAGCATGTGGGCCACCCGGTCCGCCGGGTAGTCCAGATCGACCGGCAGATACGCGGCGCCGGACCGCAGGACGCCGAGGAGGGCGACCATCAGCTCGGTGGAACGCGGCACGGCGACGGCGACGAACCGCTCAGGGCCCGCACCCCGGGCCCGCAGTCTGCGCGCCAAGGCGGCGGCGTGGTCGGCGAGTTCCCGGTAGCTGAGGGTCCGCGCGCCGAAGACCACGGCGGTGGCGTCCGGGGTACGGGCCGCCCGCTCGGCGAAGGCCGCGGTGAGCGTGGTCGCGGCGACGGGTCGGGCGGCGCCTTCGAGGTGCGCGGCGGCCCTCTCCCGCGGCGACAGCAGGTCGAGGGCGGCCACGGTGCCGGCGGGATCGTCGGCGATCGCGTGCAGGACACGGATCAGCCGGTCCGCCAACGCCCTTACGGTGGCCGCGTCGACGCGGTGCGCGTGGTGCTTGAGCCGCAGGTCGAGCCGGTGGCCGGGCTTGGCGATCAGGGCGAGCGGGTAGTGGACGGCGTCCTGGAAGGTGTGCCCGGTGATCCGTACGCCGCCGGACGGGTCGGTGAGGCCCGGTTCCGCGGGGTAGTTCTCGAACACCACGAAGGTGTCGAAGAGTTCGCCGGCGCCGGCCAGTCCGGCGACGCGCTGCACCTCGGCGAGCCCGATGTGCTGGTGGTCCAGCAGGGCGCTCTGTTCGAGCTGGAGGCGGGCGAGCAGCCCGGCGAGGGTGTCGGCCGGGTCCCAGCGCAGCCGCGTCGGAAGGGTGTTGATGAACAGCCCGACCATCGACTCGACGCCGTCGACCGCCGCGTCGCGGCCGGAGACCGTGGTGCCGAAGACCACGTCCTGACGGCCCGTCAGCCGGCCGAGCAGCAGACCCCACGCGCCCTGCACGACCGTGCCCAGGGTCAGGCCGTGCTCCCGGGCGCGGGCGGCCAGCCGCGCGGTCGCCCGCTCGGACAACGCGACCTGGACCTGGGCGGGTTCGGTCACCGCGCCGTCGGGGGTGGCGTGCGCGGGGGCGTCGACGAACCGGGTGGGCTCGTCGACACCGGCCAGCGCGGTACGCCAGGCGGCGCGGGCGGCGTCCCGGTCGGCGGCGGCGAGCCGGCGCAGATGGGCGCGGTAGGGGGTGACGTCGGGCAGGCCGACCGGGGTGTCCGCGTAGCAGGCCATCAGCTCGCGGTGCAGGATCGGCAGCGACCAGCCGTCGGCCACGATGTGGTGGAAGGTCAGCAGCAGCCGGCTGTGCCCGTCGCCGAGCCGTATCAGCGCGCAGCGCAGCAGCGGGGGTTCGGCCAGGTCGAAGCCCTGGGTGCGCTCGTCGGCCGCGACGGCGTCGGCGAGCGGGTCGCGGATGGCCGCCGCCTGGACGGAGAGGTCGACCTCGCGCCAGGGGAGTTCGAGCCCGTCGGCGATGATCTGGATCGGGCGGCCGCCGGCGAGCTGCCGGAAGCAGGCGCGCAGCGGGGCGTGCCGTGCCAGGAGGCGGCCCGCGGCGCGGCGCAGGGTGTCGCCGTCGACCGCGCCGGACAGTTCGACGGCCTGCTGGACGACGTACTCCCGCTGGTCGGAGCCGTCGACCAGGGCGTGGAAGAAGAAGCCTTCCTGGAGCGGGCTGAGCGGCAGGACGTCGGCGATGGCGACCGGGTACTCGCCCTGGAGGGCTCCTAGTTCGGCGTCGGTCAGCCGCAGCAGCGGGGCGTCGTCGTCCGGTGCCGCGGGGTCGGCGCCGGTGGTTTGCACGACGTGGGCGAGGGCGGCGACGGTGCGGTGCCGGAAGATATCGCGCGGGGTGAGGCCGAGGCCCGCCCGGCGGGCCAGGACCAGGAAGCGGATGGCGAGGATGCTGTCGCCGCCGAGCGCGAAGAAGTCGTCGTCGACGGAGACCGAGCGCAGGCCGAGCGCCTGCGCGTACAGCCCGCAGAGCACCTCCTCGCGGGCGTCGCCCGGGGGCCGCCCCGAGCTGAGGGCGGCGTAATCGGGCACGGGGAGGGCGGCGGCGTCCAGCTTGCCGCTGGCGGTGACCGGCAGCGCGTCGAGCGGCACCAGGGCGGCGGGCACCATATAAGCGGGCAACGACCCCTCGGCGTGCGCGCGCAGCGTCCGCATCAGCGCGGTGACGTCACGGAACGGCGCGGGCCGGTTGGCGTACGGGCGCCCGCCTCCGGGCCGGTACAGCGTGCCGAACGGGGTGTCGCCGAGCGCGAACACGACGTCCAGACTCCCGTCGTCGGCCCCGCCGTCCCAGGTGACGGCACACCGGTACCCCCGACGAGCGGCCAGCCCGTACAACGCCTCAGGATCAACCCCGACGCCCACCCCCGCCACCGGCCGCCCGCGGTCATCCACGTCCCTCCAAGCCGCCAGATCCTCCCCCAGCCGCCCATTCGGCACCCCCCTCACCCGCAGCCGCCCGGGCCGATCGACCCCGCCCAGCAGCCCATCCAGCCCATCCAGTGTGCTCCCGCCCGACCAGACCAGCTCCCGCTCGTCCAGGGCAGCCCCGGCGCCACCCGCATGTCCCGCGGGGGCGCCGGGTGCGTCGGGGTCCGTGCCGGTGGCCCCGGTCGGTTCTTGCTCGGGCGCTTGCGGGTGGGTGCCACCCGCATGGCCCGTCGCGCGGCCGACAGGCGGGGTCACCGGAGCGGCCCCGGACCGCTCGGCTGCCCGGGCGTCGGCGGCGTTTCCTGCGGCGCAGCCCAGCGCTTCCGGGGCCGGGCCCGCGGATTGGGCCGGGACGCGGTCGGCTGGCGCCGCGTCGGGGGTCGTCGTGCTGGGAACGGCGCCCGGGGCGGTCGGGTGGAGGATGACGTCGTAGCGGTAGCGGGTGAGTTCGTTGTGGTGGGTGCCGCGTTTGACGTGGATGGTGGGGGTGAAGGCGGGGAGGGAGGTGAAGTAGTCGGGGTCGAGAAGGAGTTCGCCTTCCCAGGTGACGGCGCGGTCGACGGCGGCGCGCAGCGCGTCCTTGTCGGCGGGCTCAGCCGCGGCGCCGCCCGTCAGGGCGACCGCCGCTCGCAGCGTCCGCAGCAGCCGGAGGTTGCGGATGTCGCCGAGGAAGAGCTTTCCGCCGGGGGCCAGCAGGGCCGCCGCCGCGTGCAGGACGTCGGTGAGATAGTCGACGCTCGGGAAGTACTGCGCGACCGAGTTGATGATCACCGTGTCGAAGTGGCCCCGGGGCAGCCCCGAAGTGTCGTGCGCCGGGCGGACGCGCAGCTCGACGCGGTCCGCGAGACCGGGGACGCCCCGGACCTGCTCCGCCAACGCGCCGATCGCCGCCGCCGAAAGGTCCGTCCCCCAGTAGCTCTCGCAGTCCGGGGCGAGCCGGGACAGCAACAGCCCACTGCCGACCCCGATCTCCAGCACCCGGCGCGGCCGCAACCCAGCGATCCGGTCCACCGTGGCCCCGCGCCACTCCCGCATGTCGGCGAGCGGGATCGGCAGCCCGTCGTACATGCTGTTCCAGCCCGCGAAGTTCTCCTGGAACCCGTCGGAGCCGGCCGCCGCGTAGAGGAGTTCGTGCAGGTCCTTCCACTCGGCGACATCCGCCTCGCGGTCGAGCGACGGGACGACGTACGCGGCGAGCCGCCGGTCGCCGGGGCGGTCCTCGCGGACCACGACGGCGGCCTGGGCGACGCCGGGGTGGGCACGCAGCACGGACTCGATCTCGCCCGGCTCGATCCGGAAGCCGCGGATCTTGACCTGGTCGTCGGCCCGGCCGAGGAACTCCAGCCGGCCGTCGGCCCGCCAACACACCAGGTCACCGGTGCGATAGAGCCGTTCGCCCGGCGCGCCGAACGGATCGGCGACGAAGCGTTCCGCGGTCAGCGCGGGCCGGCCGAGGTAGCCGCGGGCGAGCCCGGCGCCGCCGAGATAGAGCTCGCCGGGAACGCCCGCGGGCACCGGTCGCAGCCGCCCGTCGAGCACGTACGCCCGCGTACCGGGATCGGGCACGCCGATGGGCACGACGGTGCCGGGCGCGGTGTCCGGATCGCACCGCCCGAGCGTGGAGTTGGTGGTCGCCTCGGTGGGGCCGTACGCGTTGAACATCATCCGGCCGCGCGCGTACCGCCGCACGAGCTCGGGGGAGACCCGCTCGGTCCCGGCCAACAGCGTCGCCGAGGGCGGAAGCTCGACGTCATCGGGCATGGCGGCGAGCAGCGCGGGCGGCAGGATCATGAAGGTGATCCCGTTGGCCGCGGCGTAGTCGGCGAGCGGCGCGCCGGGCACGCGGCGCTCGGCGGGGACGACCACGAGCCGGCCGCCGGAGAGCAGGCCGAGGCACAGGTCCCAGAAGGCGACGTCGAAGCTGGGCGAGGCGAATTGAAGCACCCGGCTGTGGGGTCCGATGCCGAAGCGCTCGCGCTGGGTGGCGACGAGTCCGGCCACCCCGGCGTGCGACAGCACGACGCCCTTGGGCCGCCCGGTCGAGCCCGAGGTGTAGATCACGTAGGCGGCGTTGGCCGTCGACAAACCCCCGCGGTCGGGATCCTCGGCCGGGTGGCCCGCCAGTTCGGCGACGGTGCCGGGCGCGTCGAGGACCAGCAGGTCGGCGCCGGTGTCCGGCGGCAGTTCCGCGACCATCCCGGAGGTCGTGACGAGGCAGACCGGGGCCGCGTCGGCGAGGGTGTACGCGATGCGGTCGGCCGGGTAATCCGTGTCGATCGGCAGATACGCCGCACCGGACTTGAGTACGGCCACCTCGGCGACGATCAGCTCGGCGGAGCGCGGCACCGCGAGGGCCACCACGCGCTCGGGACCGGCGCCGCGGGCGACCAGCGCGTGCGCCAACCGACTTGCCCGCGCGTCGAGTTCGGCGTACGTGAGGCGGGTGTCCTCGAAGACCAGCGCGATCGCGTCCGGCCGCGTCCTGACCTGCTCGGCGAACATCTCCGGCCAGGTCGCGAGCGGCACGTCGTGCTCGGTGGCGTTCCACTCGACGAGCAGGCGGTGCCGCTCGTCGTCGCCGAGGAGCGCCAGGTCGCCGACCGGGGTCAGGGGGTGTGCCACGGCGTCGGCGAGCAGCCGCGCGTAGTGGTCCAACAGCCGGTCGACGGTGGCGGGTCGGAAGAGGCCGGGCCGGTAGGTGAGCCGCGCCCGCGCCGCCGTCGCCGCCAGGACGAGGTCGAGCGGGGCGGCGGCGCCGTCCAGGGCGCCGGGCCCGGCACCCCCAGCCACGTCGCCGCCGGGACCGCCGCCGGAGTCGCCGCCCAGGCCGCCCTCGGACCCGCCGCCGGGACCGTGGCCGAAGTCGTCCGACCCGCCACTCACCGCGCTGAACGCCGTATTGAAGAACAGCCCCCCGCCCCGCGTCGGTTCCGGCCGCAGCCTTGCCGCGAGCGCGTCGAGCGGCACCCGGCGGGCCGCCGCCGACTCGACCGCCGCGGCGACTTGGGCCCGCAGCTCGGCGAACGAAGCGGCGGGGTCGACGGTGATCCGCAGCGGCAGCCCGTCATGTCCCACGGTGATGTCGTCGGAACCGCTCGCGTAGCGGTGCAACAGCGCGACATAGGCGGCCAGTTGGGTCACGGCGTCGGTGTGGAGGGTCAGCGCCGTCCCGCGCGTCAGGAAACCGGCGAAACGGGCGTCCGCGGGCCGCGCCGGGTACGGGAAGTCGACGGGGAGCGGAGTCTCCCGCGGCAGCGGGACCAGCCGTTCCTGCCAGTAGTCCGCCACCGTCACCGCCACCGCCTTCGCCTCCGTCGCCGGCACCTCCGCCGCACGCCAAAAAGCCGAAGTACCCGAACCAGCAGAGATATCCGACACAGGGTCCGTGCCTCCCAGGACGTGCGGAACCGGCTCCGGTGAGCCGCGACCGGCCGCCATACTAAGGTAAGGATTACCTAACTAGGTAGTGCTCCTCCACGGCGGGTCCCGACAGGCCGGCGGCGGAGGTAAGGTCTGCCTAACCTCATGACGTTGACCAGGGAGACAGGCCCGTGATCCGGCAGCGAAACCTCCGCCCGGCCCTGCTCGTCGTGCTGCTCGCCGCCCTGTTGACCGTGCTGTGCCTGCTCTCCATCGCGCTGGGCGCGCTGAGCATCCCGCTGGATCAGGTCGCCGAGGCGCTGCTCGGCCACCCGCCGGGCCGGCTGGTGGACAACATCGTGTGGTCCGTCCGCGTACCGCGGACCCTCCTCGGCCTCGCGGCGGGCGCCGCCCTCGGTCTGTCAGGGGCGCTGATGCAGGCGCTGACCCGCAACCCGCTCGCCGACCCCGGGGTGCTGGGCGTCAGCGCCGGCGCCTCCTTCGGGATCGTCGTGGCCGTCGCGGTCTTCGGGGCCGGCTCGCTCTACGGCTACGTCTGGTTCGCCTTCGCCGGGGCGCTCGCCACCAGCGTGGTGGTCTTCCTGCTCGGCCGCACCGGGCGCTCGGGGGCCACCCCGGTCAAACTCGCGCTGGCCGGCGTGGCAGTGACGTTCCTGCTCTTCTCGCTCACCAACGCCATCGTGCTCACCGACCCCGACGCCCTGAACCGCTACCGCTTCTGGTCCGCCGGCACCCTCGCCGACCAGGACAGCGGGGTGGTGCTGAGCATCCTGCCCTTCCTCGCCGTCGGCGCGGTGCTCGCGCTCACCACCGCGCCCGCCCTCAACAGCCTGGCGCTCGGGGACGACGTGGCGGCCTCGCTCGGCCGGCGCACCGGCCTGGTACGGCTCCAGGGCGTGACCGCCGTGATGCTGCTCACCGGCGCGTCGGTCGCCGTCATCGGCCCGGTCGTCTTCCTCGGCCTCGTGGTGCCGCACATCGCCCGCATCCTCGCCCAGTACGCCGGGCTCGGCCCCGACCACCGCTGGCTGCTGCCGCTCTCGGCCGTCCTCGCGCCGTGCCTGCTGCTCACCGCCGACATCCTCGGCCGGGTGGTGGCCCGGCCGACGGAGATCCAGGCCGGTGTCCTCGTCGCCTTCATCGGCGGCCCGTTCTTCATCGCGCTGGTCCGCCGGCGCAAGCTGACGGAGGTGTGAACCATGACCGCGGCCCCCTCCGTACGGGACCGGCTGCCGTTCAGGACCGCCGCGCCGCCGGTCTCCGGGATCCTGCGGCCCCGGCTCATCGCGGTCTGCGCCGCCCTGACCGTCGCGGTGTTCCTGCTCTTCTGCTGGGGCGTCGCGATCGGCGACTACCGGGTGAGCCTCACCGGTGTGGTGAAGGCCCTGGCGGGCTCGGGCGATCCCGGAACGGTGCTGGTGGTAAGGCAGTTGCGGCTGCCGCGGGCGCTGACCGGGCTGCTGGTGGGCATCGCCTTCGGCATCTCGGGGGCGCTCTACCAGACCATGACCCGCAATCCGCTGGCCAGCCCGGACATGATCGGCCTCACCGAGGGCGCGGGCACCGCCGTCGTGGCGGGCATCGTGCTCGGCTGGGGCGGCGGTCTCGGCACCCAGGCGCTCGGCCTGTTCGGCGCCTTCGCCACCGCCCTGATCGTCTACGCGCTCGCGCTCAGGCACGGCGCGAGCGGCTACCGCATCATCCTGGTCGGCATCGGCGTGTCCTGGATGTGCACCAGCGCCACCGACTATCTGCTCGCCCGCGGCCAGCGGTTCGAGGCCGAGGCCGCGCTCGGCTGGCTGGTCGGGAACCTCAACGGCCGTACGTGGAGCCAGGTGACGCTGCTCGGCTCCGCGATGGCGGTGCTGGTGCCCGCGGCGCTGGCGATGAGCCGCTGGCTGCGCACCCTGCAACTCGGCGACGACGTGGCGGCGGGTCTCGGCACCCCGGTACGGTCAGCCCGGTTTCTGCTGATGCTCGTCGGTGTGGCGCTGATCGCCTTCGGTACGGCGGCGGCCGGACCGGTCGCCTTCGTGGCGCTGGCGGCGCCGCAGATCGCCCAGCGGCTGGCCGGCACCGCGTATCCGCCGCCGGCCGCCTCGGGACTCACCGGGGCGCTGGTCGTGCTCGGCTCCGACCTCATCGCACGTGAGGCGATCCCCGGCACCGAACTGCCGGTCGGCATCGTCACCGGCGTCATCGGCGCGCCGGTCCTGCTCTGGCTGCTCATCCGCGCCAACCGCGCGGGCTCAGGAGGCTGAACGCATGACGACCGCGGAACCCGACAAGCGGCCGGGCCCCGAACTGCGGGCCGAGGGCCTGCACCTCGGCTACGACCACCGGGTGGTCGTCGAGGACCTCGACCTGGTGGTGCCGCCGGGCCGGATCACCGCCATCGTCGGCGCCAACGCGTGCGGCAAGTCCACCCTGCTGCGCGCCCTGGCCCGGCTGCTGGCGCCCCGGCGGGGAAGCGTGCGGCTCGACGGGCGGGCGCTGCGGTCCATCCCCACCCGGGAGTTGGCGCAGCGGCTCGGCATCCTGCCGCAGACACCGGTGGCCCCGGAGGGCCTGACCGTCATCGACCTGGTGAGCAGGGGCCGTTCACCGCACCAGACCTGGTGGCGGCAGTGGTCGGAGTCCGATGAAGCGGCCGTCCGCGAGGCGCTGGCGGCGACCGGCCTGACCGGGCTCGCCGACCGCGCGGTGGACGAGTTGTCCGGCGGTCAGCGGCAGCGCGCCTGGATCGCCATGGCCGTCGCCCAGGGCACACCGGTGCTGCTGCTCGACGAGCCCACCACGTATCTCGACCTCGCCCACCAGATCGATGTCCTCGATCTGATCACCGACCTCAACCGGCGGGAGAACCGTACGGTGGTGATGGTGCTGCACGACCTCAACCACGCCTGCCGGTACGCCGATCACGTGATCGCCATGAAGTCCGGCCGGATCGTGGCGCAGGGCCGGCCGGCCGAGGTGATCACCGCCGCCACGGTCGAGGACGTGTTCGACCTGCGCTGCCAGGTCACCACCGACCCGGTCAGCGGCACCCCGCTGGTCATCCCCATGGGCCGGCACCACACCGGGGTGGCGGCCGGCACGGACTGACGGGCGCGGACCGACCGGCACCGGGGCGGCCCCGCCACCGCCGCCCCCACCGCCGCCCGGTACCCCGGCGGCTCGCGGTCCACCACCCGCCGCCGCCAGAGCCGCTCACCCCGGCAGCACCGTCGTCCCGCCGCCCCCCGCCCGCCCCGCCGCGGTCAGTCCCCGCAGCAGGGCGTGCGGCGCGCGCCCGTCGAGCACCCGGGCCATCCGTACCCCGGCCCGCACCGCGAGCAGGCAGCTCTCCATCTTCGGCGCCATACCCCCGCCCAACGCAGGCAGCAGCGACTCCAGTTGGTCGGCGGTGAGCCGGTCGAGCACCCGCTCGCGGCGCGGCCAGTCGGCGTAGAGACCGGGCACGTCGGTCAGCACGACCAGCGCCTCGGCGCCCAGGGCGGCGGCGAGCGCGCCGGCCGCCGCGTCCGCGTTGACGTTGTAGACCTGCCCGTCGGCGCCCCGGCCGACCGACGACACGACGGGGATGTGGCCGTTCGCCAACAGCAGGTCCACCACAGCCGTGTTGACCTCGGCCACCGCGCCCACCAGCCCGATGTCGACCGGTGCGCCGTCGACATGGGCCGGGCGCCGCACCACCGTCAGCGTGTGCGCGTCCTCGCCGGTGAGCCCGACCGCGTACGGACCATGGGCGTTGAGCAGACCGACGAGTTCGCGCTGCACCTTGCCGGCGAGCACCATGCGCACCACGTCGAGGGTTTCCGGGGTGGTGACCCGCAGCCCGGCCACGAAGACCGGTTCGATGCCGAGCCGGTCCAGTTGGGCGTCGATCTGCGGGCCGCCGCCGTGCACCACGACCATGCGCACGCCCGCCTGCCGCAGCCGTACCACGTCCTCGGCGAAGGCCCGCCGCAGCGCCTCGTCCGCCATGGCGTGTCCGCCGTACTTGGCGACGACCGTGTGCCCGCGCAGCCCGTCGAGCCGCCGGCGCGGCTCCTGGCCGGCGAGGACGGCGCTCACGGCCTGGCCGTGAGATAGCCGCCCATGGTGCGGAACCAGTCGGTCGCCGCGTACTCGGTGCCGTCCTCGGTGCGCAGCCGGCGGATGACGAGCCCGGGACGCGCGCCGTTGCGGGCGTCCGCGCCGGCCACGATGACGACCCCGTCGCCCTCCCGGATGAAGACCCGGCCCGGCGTGCCGCCGTAGTGGGCCTCGGACACGGCCGCGGCGACGATGCTGATCCGCTTCCCCCGGTGGTGGGTGAAGGCGCTGGGATACGGGTCGGACTGGGCCCTGACCAGCCGTTCCAGGTCCTCGGCCGGCCAGCTCCAGTCGATCCGGCCGTCCTCGACCGAGCGCTTGTGGAAGAAGCTGGCCCGGCCGCGGTCCTGGGCCGTCCAGCGGGCCTCGCCGGAGGCGATCAGGTCGAGCGACTCGCGGACCAGGGGCGCGATCAGATCGACCGTGCGGTGGAAGAGGTCGGTCGCGGTGTCGGCCGGCCCGACCGGCACCGACCGCTGCGACAGGATGTCGCCCGCGTCGAGTTCGGCGGTCATCCGGTGGGCGGTCACGCCGACCTCCCGCTCGCCGTTGATGAGCGCCCAGATGATCGGGGAGAAGCCCGCGTAGGCCGGCAGCAGCGAGTCGTGCACGTTGAGCGTGCCGTGCGGCGGCAGGTCGAAGATCTCCGGCGGCAGCCAGGTGCGCCAGTTGTTGGCCACGATGATGTCGGGGGCCGCCGAGCGGAGGGCGTCGATCAGTTCGCCGTCGTCGGGGCGGCTGCGCAGCAGCACCGGAACGCCGTGTTCGTCCGCCAGGTCGGCGACCGAGTCGTCCCAGATCTTTTCGTACGCGTGATCGCTCTTCGGGTGGGTGACGACGAGGACGACCTCGTGGGCGGAGTCCAGCAGTGCCTGTAGCGTGCGATGGCCCCAGGTCTGATAGCCGAACACGGCGACCCGCATGGCGGTTGTCCCTTCGACGACGTGATTGCAAGGTAAGGCTAACCTTATCTAGGATGAGCCTCGCTGAGGGAGGCGATGCGACGGTGAAAGCACCGGACAGTGGGCCGCGGATCATCCATGACGTGCTCGGAATCGGTTTCGGCCCGTCAAATCTGGCGCTCGCCATAGCCGTTGAGGAGCACAACGCGGATCAGCCGGCCGCGGGCGGGATCGACGCCCTGTTCCTGGAGCGGCAGCCGGGCTTCGGCTGGCACCGGGGCATGCTGATCGACGACGCGACGATGCAGGTGTCCTTCCTCAAGGACCTGGTCACGATGCGCAACCCGACCAGCGACTTCAGTTTCCTGTGCTTCCTGCGCGAGCGCGGCAGGATGGTGGACTTCCTCAACCAGAAGACGCTCTTCCCGCTGCGGGTGGAGTTCCACGCGTACTTCGAGTGGGCGGCGGCGCGGGTCGCGCACCTGGTCTCCTACTCCTCCGAGGTGCTGTCGGTGACACCGGTGCGCGACGAGGACGGCGGGGTCCAGCACTTCGACGTGACCTGCCGCACGCCGGGCGGCCTGTCGGCGACGGTGACCCACCGGGCGCGCAACATCAGCGTCGCGGTCGGCCTCGAACCACACCTGCCGCCGGGCACCGCGCTGTCCGAACGCGTCTGGCACAACAGCCAGTTGCTCCCCCGCGTGGCCGAACTCACCGCCGCGGGGACGCCGGTCCGCCGGGCGGTCGTGCTCGGCGCGGGGCAGAGCGCCGCGGAAGCGGTCGACTATCTGCACCGCACCTTCCCCGACGCGGAGATCTGCGGTGTCTTCGCCAAGTACGGCTACACACCGGCCGACGACAGCCCCTTCGCCAACCGGATCTTCGACCCGGAGGCGGTGGACGTCTACTTCGACTCCCCGTCCGAGGTGAAGCAGTCGCTCTTCGACTACCACCGGTCCACCAACTACTCCGTCGTCGACATGGACCTGATCGAGGCGCTGTACGCGACGGCGTACCGCGAGAAGGTGCAGGGCCGGGAACGGCTGCGCTTCCTCAACGTCTCCCGGATCCGCGAGGTGGGGATCGGGGACGAGGGGCTCGAGGTCGCGGTGGAGTTCCTGCCCACCGGTGAGCGGCAGGTGCTGGCGACGGACATCCTCGTGCACGCCACCGGCTATCGCGCGCGGGACATCGGCACGCTGCTCGGCGAGGCCGCCAAGATCTGCCTGCGCGACGACGGTGACGCGGTCCGGGTCGGCCGCGACCACCGGGTGGAGGTCACCGCCGACGTGCACGCGGGCATCTACCTCCAGGGCGGCACCGAGCACACCCACGGACTCGCCTCGACCCTGCTGTCCACCACGGCCGTGCGGGCCGGCGAGATCCGCGACTCCCTCGTCTCGCGGCTCGTCGCGAGCTGACCGCGGCTGCCCCGGCCGTCCCGGGGCGGCGTCGTCCGGTCCCGCCGGCCGGTCCGGTACCGCTTGCCCGGAGCGGGGGCGAGGCGGGGAGGTACGGTGAAGGGCGTGACGGACGAATCCACACGCGCGGCGCGACTGCTCGACGCCCAGGCCAAGGCGGCGGTGCTGTTCGGCGAGATCGAGAAGCGCCGGCTGGTCGCCGTGGGCCAGGGCGAGCGGGCGGTCAGCGACCGGATCCGCGACCTGGCCAACGAGCTGTTCGGGACCACGCACTACTGGCACAAGCGGATCGTGCGGTCCGGCCCCAACACCCTGCTGCCCTACCGGGAGAACCCGCCGGACCGGGTCATCGGCGCGGACGACATCGCCTTCGCCGACTTCGGGCCGGTCTTCGAGGAGTTCGAGGCCGACTTCGGGCGGACCTTCGTCCTCGGCGACGACCCCGTCAAGCACCGGCTGCGCGACGACCTGGCGCGTGTCTTCGCGGCCGGCCGCCGCGCCTTCGAGGCGGACCAGGGCATCACCGGCGAGCAGCTCTACGCCGAGGTGGAGCGGCTGGCGGCGGAAGCGGGCTGGCAGCTCGGCGGCTGGCACGTCGGGCATCTGGTGGGCGAGTTCCCGCCCGAGTACGCCGACTGGGAGGACGTCGAATCCCACATCGTGCCGGCCAACGACAAGCCGCTGCGCCGTACGGACGAGGCGGGACAGCTCGTGCACTGGATCCTGGAGATCCATCTCGTCGACCGCGACCGGGGCTTCGGCGGCTTCTACGAGGAACTGCTCGACCTCTGAGGCGCGCGTAGGCCGGGTGTTGTCGGTGGACGGAGGCGAGGAGCCCGGTCTCGTTGGGGGCCGGGCTCCGCACCGATCGGTCCGCCGGTCGGGAGTCGGCCGGTCAGGAGCGCGCGGACCGGCCGCGCAGGAGGGCGAACGCCGCCGCGGCCAGGCCGAGGACGCCGACGGCGAGGCCGGCGACACCGATGCGGCGGGCGGTGGAGTCGTCGGACGACGCCTTGGCGGTGGACGCGGCCGGCGCCGGGGCCGCCGGGGGCGGGGGTCAGTCGCTCGGCTGGTCCGCGGTGCGCAGGCCCGCGCTCCACTTCTCCTCGATGTTGCCGAACTTCCAGACCGCGAAGGCGATCGCCCAGGTGGCGAAGAAGAGGCCGACGATGACGTAGCCGACGATGTTGAGGTCGAGGCCGCCGACCCAGTCCCAGAAGGCGCCGTGCAGGTTCGCCTTCTCGCTGACGAGGCCGAGGAGTTCCACGGTGCCGATGATGAGCGCGACGGCGACCGACAGGCCGGTGATGGTGAGGTTGTAGTAGACCTTGCGGACGGGCTTGGAGAAGGCCCATTCGTAGGCGAAGTTCATGAACGAGCCGTCGATGGTGTCGAGCAGGCACATGCCGGCGGCGAAGAGGACCGGCAGGCAGAGGATCGCGTACCAGGGCAGTCCTGAGGCGGCGCCGGAGCCGGCCAGCACGAGCAGCGCGATCTCGGTGGCGGTGTCGAAGCCGAGGCCGAAGAGCAGGCCGATCGGGTACATCTGCCAGGGGCTGGTGACGGACTTCATCAGCCGGCCGAGGATCCGGTTCATGAAGCCGCGGTTGTTGAGCTGTTCCTCCAGCGCGGCCTCGTCGAAGTGTCCTTCGCGCATCCGGCGGAAGACCTTCCAGATCCCGGCGAGGATGAGCAGATTGACGAAGGCGATGGCGTAGAGGAACGTCCCCGAGACGGTGGTGCCGATCCAGCCGGTGACGCTGTGCAGGCCGGAGTTGTCGTCCTCGACCGGGCTGGCCAGCGACTTCACGCCCATCGAGAGCAGGAAGGCCAGGGCGAAGACGATGCTGGAGTGGCCGAGCGAGAACCAGAAACCGACCGACAGGGGCCGCTTGCCCTCACCCATCAGCTTGCGGGTGGTGTTGTCGATGGCGGCGATGTGGTCGGCGTCGAAGGCGTGCCGCATCCCGAGGGTGTAGGCGGTGACACCGATGCCGATGCCGAAGGACTTGGTGCCCAGGCTGTAGTGGTTGGGGGCGACGATCGCGACGAGGGTGAACCAGCCGATCACGTGCAGTGCCACGATGAAGGCGGCCATCCCGCCCAGGCGGCTCCATTCGGCTCTGGTCATCGCGCCGGATATCCGTCGCCAGCGGGAGCCTGCGGCCGGCTCGGCGGGTGCGGTGATGGTCATGTGGTCGTCCTTCGTCTTCGTGGCCTGGGACAAGCTAGACGCGCACTCCTACTAGTTGCAAGCTACTGGCAATAAGGGGTGCACGTCACGCACCCCCGCTGTGAACGGCGGAAACGGAGATGTGAAAAGGTGCATCCGCCGAGACAACGCGCCCCCCGGCGCGCCCCCGCCCCCACCACCGCCACGAACCGCCCCCGTCGGCGGGCTGGGTCTGCCCCCTGGGCCCGCGCCCCCCGGCGGTCGGAGCGCCGTACCGGTCAGATCTTGAAGACCTGGGGACCCGGTCCACAGAGCACGAGGAGATCGTCGGGGTCCGACGACAGGATGGTGACCGGAGCAGGCGAGGCCAAGGCGGTGGCCGCCACAATCGCGTCGATCGCGTACTTGTGGCCGTGCAGCCCTGGGGTATTGGCGTGGGGTTGGGCCGGGAGAGACCGGTGAGCGCGTAGATTCGTGCTATGGATCCGCTTTTGCCCCTTGTGGCCGATGTGAACGGGCTGGCTGTCGAGTACGTGCGGGCCGGGGAGGGGCCGACGCTGGTGCTGCTGCACGGCTACCCGCAGACCTGGTACGAGTACCGGGCGGTCGTGCCCGCGCTCGCCGAGCACTTCACGGTGATCGTGCCGGCGCTGCGGGGCGCGGGCGGGTCAGGCGCGCCCGACGGGGGTTATGACAAGAAGACGATGGCGCGGGACCTGCGCGGGCTGCTCGGCGGTCTCGGGCTGGACCGGCGGATCAACCTGGTCGGGCACGACATCGGCAGCATGGTGGCGTACGCGTACGCGGCGCAGTACCGGGACGACGTGGCCAGGCTCGTGTTGAGCGAGGCGCCGATCCCCGACGCGAGCCTCTACCAGTTCCCCACCCTCACCCCCGGCGGACCCGGCCTGTGGAACATCGGGTTCTTCAACCTCGCCAACGGGCTGCCGGAGGCGGTGATCCAGGGGCGCGAGGCGGTGTGGGTGGAGAAGTTCATCGGCTCCATGGCGGTCCAGCGGGAGCGGGCGGTCGCCCCCGACGCCGTACGCGCGTACGCCCGCGCGCTCGCCGACCCGGACCATCTGCGCGGCAGCCTCGCCTGGTTCAGGGCGCTGGCCCAGGACGTCGCCGACAACCACGGCTTCGCCGAGCGGCCCCTGCCCATGCCGGTGCTCGCCGTCGGCGCCGCGGCCAGCCTCGGCGAGGTGGTCGCCGACCAGGCGCGCCGCTACGCCACCGACGTCAGACGCGAGGTGATCGCCGACAGCGGCCACTGGATCTTCGAGGAGCACCCCGAGGAGATGACCCGCCTCCTCCTCGACTTTCTCCACTGACCCGCGCCGCGGCAGGCGTTCGCGACAACGGTCCGTACACGTAGCCGCCGGCCTCATCCGACCGGCCGTTTCGACGGTCCGGCGGGTCGCGGGGGCCGGCTCCGCGGCGGACGGGCGGTCCGCCGCGGAGCCGGGCCCGGCCGGGTCGTGCCGGGTCGGGTTGGGTTGGGTCAAGAAGGCAGGTTCCACACCTGGTTGGCGCCACCCGTGCAGTCCCAGATCTCCACCTGGGTGCCGGCCGTGGTCGACCAACCCGTGTCGTCCAGGCACTTGTTGGACTGCGGGTTGTACAACGAGCCGTTGGACTGCGGTATCCAGACCTGGGACCCGGTGCTGTTGCAGTCGTAGAGGTCCACCAGCGTGCCGTTGGCGGTGCCGCCGGCGCTCACGTCGAGGCATTTGCCCAGTACGTGCAGGGTGCTGCCGGCCTGGACGACCGTCCACTGCTGCGCGCTGCTCCCGTTGCACGTGTAGACCTGAACGGGGTTGTAGTTGGCGGTGCTCGCCGCGCGGTCGTCAAGGCAGAGGCCCGCGTAGCCGGTGATGGCGTGGCCACCGCTCGGCGGCGGAGTGGTGCCGCCCCCGCCGCTGGTGCTGTACGCGGCGACCCAGCCGACGCTCATCGTGCCGCCCGAAGTGGTGGCGGAACTGGGCGAGTTGCAGCCGCAGACACCGTTGGGGAAGCCGCCGCCCATGGCCAGGTCGAAGATGATGTTCAGGTTGTGGTCGAAGGCCTGCTGCCAGGTCGACGTGCCGATCTGGCCCTCGGTGACGGTGAAGTACGAGGCGCCGTCGAGGTAGAAGGTGATCGACTCGGCGGAGGTGTTGGTCCGGTCGAGGATCATCGAGTACGTGTGGTAGCCGGTCTGACAGCCACCGCAGCCGCGCAGCCCGCTGCCGACGCCGTTGCCCTCGTTGCAGACGCCGCCGGGGTACGTACCGCAGTGCACGGTGCCGGCCACCTGGGAGAGGGCGTTGACGTCCTCCATGATGTCGATCTCGCCGTTCTCCGGCCACTGGCCGGGGCCGAGCATCCAGAAGGCGGGCCAGTAGCCGAGCCCGTTGCCGGGGTTGGGCTGCTGGATCGACGCGGAGACCTGCAACTTGCCGCCGGCCGGGGCGCCGACGACCGCGCTCGGGGTGTGGATCCGGCCCGAGGTCCAGTTGCTGCCGCTGCCGAGGGCGGTGATGTTCAGATGACCGTTGCCGTCGAGGTGGACGTTGCTGGTCGAGTTGGTCATGGTCTCGATCTCACCGGTGCCGAAGTTCGAGCCCGGACCGGTGTCGTACGTCCACTTGGCGCCGTTCGGCGCGCTGCCGGCTCCCCCGGCGAAGTCGTCACTGAACACGGTGCTCCAGCCGGAGGGCGCGCCGGGCACGGTGACGGCGTCGGCGGCCGGCGCCTCGGTCGCCAGGACGGCGAGCGCGCCGAGCGCCACCGGCAGGGCGAGGCGGCGCCACCGCCGGATCAGCCGCGAGAGCCGCGGCAGGGGACGGCCAGGCGAGGAATGATCAGTCACGTTCAAGCTCCTGACGTTCCGTCATGACGGGTGGGGGGAGAGCGGGTGCGGCCGGTCCGGGCCGCGGGGGTCCCTTGGTGTTGAACTCTGATCGGTAGCGATTGAACTGGTGTACATGTCATGTCGTCAAGGCCTGCCCCCGCCATCGACCCGCACCTCTTGGGCGCCCCGGCTCCCAGCGCCACCCCCGACGCCACCCAGCCCCCGCGGCGCCCTCGTCCGCTCCGTCAGAGCGTGGTGTGGCCCGTGACGAGGGCGGTTGCCAGCAGGGAGAGCTGGGAGCGTTGGCCGGGGGTGAGGTGGGCGGCGAGGGCGTGAATGCGGGGGTTGCCGTCGGCCTCGATGGTGCGGGCCAGGTCGTGGCCCTGGTCGGTCAGCGCGACCAGCACCGCGCGGCCGTCGTGGGGTGAGGGGGTGCGGCGGACCAGGCCGCGGCGCTCCGCCCGGTCGACCAGACCCGTCATGCTGGATTTGTCGAGCCCGAGGTGGCGGGCGAGCTCCTGCATGCCGGGCTCGCGATCGCGCAGCACGCCGAGCAGGCGGAGCTGGATGACCGAGAGGCCGTACTCCGCGGCGAGCTTGCCCAAGGTGGCCTGCACCAGGAACGAGAGCTGGGCAAGGCCGTCCACGATCCCGAGGTCGCCGGCCTCGGCGGACGCCTCCGACGCGCCCGCTTCCTCCTCGCCGGACGCCTCCGGCGCCCCCTCCCGTACCGAAGCGCCGACGGCGGCGTCGGCGTCGGGGGCGGGGGCCGAGGCGGGAGTGGCGGCTGGACGGCGAGGCATGCCCCCATTGTACGCGAGGTAGTACGTGCCACCAATCACTTGACTTGGTACGTGGCACGAATTAATTTGGTTCGTGTCACCAACTACCTGCTTCCCGGTGCTCCGCCGACGGCCTGACCTGCCGCCCAGGACGCCCAACGCACACCCACCGAAGGAGAGTCGAGCCATGGCACACACCACCGACACCGAGGTGATCATCTGCGGCACCGGCGCGGCGGGGCTGACCCTCGCCATCGATCTCGCCCGCCGCCAGGTCGATTTCCTGCTGATCGACAAGGCCCCGCACCCCTTCATCGGCTCGCGCGGCAAGGGCATCCAGCCCCGGAGCCAGGAGCTGTTCGAGGACCTCGGGGTGCTGGACCGGCTCGTCGCCTCGGGCGGCTGGTATCCCCTTGAGCGCGTCTACGCCGAGGACGGCGGCGCGGTCGATAAAGCCGCCGTCGTGACGGCGGACCCGACACCGGCCGAGCCGTACCAACGTCCCCTGCTCGTCCCGCAGTTCCTTACCGAGCGCCGGCTGCGCGAGCGGCTTGCCGAACTCGGCCACGCCCCGCTCTACGGCCACGAACTCGTCGGCTTCGACCAGGACGCCGACGCCGTGTCCGCGCGAATCACCACCCCGGACGGGGAGTTGGCCGTCCGGGCCCGGTATCTGATCGGCGCGGACGGCGGATCGAGCTTCGTCCGCAAGAGCCTCGGCATCGACTTCCCCGGAAAGACCCTAGGGGTGCGGGCGATGGTGGCCGATGTGCTGGTCGACGGTGTCTCGGCGGACGTCTGGCACCGCTGGGGCCAGGGCAGCGCCGCGCAGATATCGCTGTGCCCGCTCTACGGCACGGACATGTTCCAGCTCCAGGGCCCGGTCCCCTTCGGCGTCGACGTCGATCTCTCGGCCGAAGGGCTCACCGCGCTGCTCCGCGAACGCACCGGCCGGCAGGACGTGGTGGTCCGCTCGGTCTCCTGGGCCTCCGCGTTCACCATGAACTCCCGGCTGGCGGCGACCTATCGGCGCGGGCGGGTGTTCCTGGCCGGCGACGCGGCGCACTGCCACCCGCCGACCGGCGGCCAGGGCCTCAACACGAGCGTCCAGGACGCGTACAACCTCGGCTGGAAGCTGGCCGCCGTGCTCGACGGCGCGCCGGAATCACTGCTCGCGACGTACGAGCAGGAGCGGCGGCCGATCGCCGAGGCGGTGCTCGGCCTCTCCGAGAAGCTGCTCGAAGCGGCCAAGAACCGCGACAACCGGCGGGGCCGCGAGGTGAGCCAGCTCGATCTCGGCTACCCGGACTCGCCGCTGTCGCTGCCCGGCGGCCCGGACGGCCGGTCGGGCGTCCTGCCCGGCGATCGCGCGCCCGACGCGCCCGTGACCGGCGCGGGCGGGCTCGGCACCCGGCTGTTCACCCTCTTCCAGGGGCCGCACTGGACGCTGCTCGGCTACGAGGTCGACGCGGCCACGGCGCCAACTCCGCGGGCGGGCCTGCGTATCCACATCGTCGGGGCCCGGGGTGACCTCGCCGACAGCGGCGGGCACGTCGGCCGCGCGTACGGGGCGGCGGCCGGGCAGTGGGTGCTCGTCCGGCCGGACGGCTACGTGGCGGCGGTCCGCGCGGCGGCGGACCTCGACGCCATCGGGACCTACCTCGACACGGTGGGCGTAGGGCCGGCGCGGCGGCGTGTTACGGGAGCGGGCGGTGACACGCCCGTACCGGCCGCGCCGGAACGCGGCGCCCCCGCCACCCGCCGCGAACACCGCGACGCCCGCGAAGCCGCCGAACGCCGCCGCGCCACCGCTGAGCGCGAGCTGCACCGCCTCCAACGCCAGGTCACCCGCGACCTGCGGGCCGTCCGCCGGGAAGCCGAAACCGCCGTGACCGCCTCCCGCGCCGAACTCGCCGTCCTCGGCGCCCAGGCCCTCGCCAAACTCGCCGCGAGCCTCCGCCTCCCGGCGGCTTCCCGGGTTCACCAGGGCAGCGGGCCGTTGACGTCGAAGTAGCCGCCGGTCGGGCCGTCGGGGGCGACCCCTGCCATCCGGACGATGATCTCCGCGCCCTCCTCAACCGTCTGCGTGCCCGTGTTGGCGTTCAGGTCGGTCCTGGTGAAGCCCGGTTCGACCACGTTGATCCGGATCCGCGGGAAGGCCTTCGCGTACTGCACGGTGACCATGTTCAGCGCGATCTTGGACGCCGGGTAGGCGACGCCCGGGTACGCGTACGTCGGCGTGCCGGGCGTGGCGACGTGGGCCAGGGAGCCGAGGCCGCTGCCCACGTTCACCACGACCGGGGCGGCGGAGCGCAGCAGCAGCGGCAGGAACGCGTGGGTGACGCGCACCACACCGAAGACGTTCGTCTCGAAGAGCGGCCGTATCGTGTCGGCGGTCTCCGCCGCCGCGTCCACCACGGACCCGTCCGGCCCGCGACCCTCGATCCCGGCGTTGTTGACCAGGACGTCGAGGCCCCCCTCGGCCTCGATGGTGGCCGCCGCCGATACCACGGACGCCTCGTCGGTGACGTCCAGCAGGACCGTACGCGCGCCGACCCGCTCGGCGGCCCGGCGGCCGCGCTCGGCGTCCCTGCTGCCGATGTAGACGGTGTGGCCAGCGGCGACGAGCCGGCGGGCGGTCTCCAGGCCGAGGCCCTTGTTGGCCCCGGTGATCAGTGTTCTGGTCGGTCCGGTGTTTCCGGCCGTGCCGGCGGCTGCGGTCAGTTCGGTGGCTCCGGTGGTGTCGGTCAGTTCATTGGTTCCGGTCGTTTTCGTCATGCCTCACAGACTCCGGCCCACCCCGTACGGCCAGCCAGTCGTCCCCTCTTCCTGGGACTGTCCGTACCAGGCTCGGCCGCGCCCGGCGAGGCACACTGGGAGCATGGCTTCGGCGGAGTTCGGCAAGGCGGTGCGCCGGTGGCGCGATCGGATCGCGCCCGACGCGGCGGGGCTGCCCGCCGACCGGCACCGGCGCGCCGCCGGGCTGCGCCGCGAGGAAGTGGCCATGCTGGCCGGCATCTCCGTCGACTACGTCACCCGCCTCGAACAGGGCCGCGCCTCCAACCCGTCCGCGCAAGTCGTCGAGGCCCTGGCCAGGGCGCTGCGGCTGTCGCGGACCGAGCGGGACCACCTCTTCCAGCTCGCCGGGCTCGCGACGCCGAGCCGGGACACCGTACCCGCGTACGTCACCCCGAGCGTGCAGCGCATGCTGGACCGGCTGGCCGGGACACCGGTCGCGGTCTACGACGCGATGTTGACGCTGCTCGTCGCCAACCCGCCGTACGCGGCGCTGATGGGCGATCCGTCCGGCTGGCGCGGCAACGAGCGCAACGCGGTGTGGCGGAACTTCACCGGTCTCGCCGGCCGGGTCCGGCATACGCCGCAGTCGCGGCGCGCGCTGGAGTCGGTGCAGGTCACCGACCTGCGCTCGGCCAGCGCCCGCTACCCCGCCGACCAGCGGCTGCGGCGGCTGATCGCCGAGCTGAACGCGACGAGTGAGCGGTTCGCCGAACTCTGGGAGTCCGGCACCGTCAGCGAGGAGCGGGCCGCCCGCAAGACCATCGAGCACCCGCACGTGGGTGCGCTGACGCTGGACTGCGACATCCTCACCGTCGCCGGCAGCGACCTGCGCGTCATCGTCTACACGGCCGAGCCCGCCACCGAGGACGCCGACCGACTCGCCCTGCTCACCGTCCTGGGCACCCAGTCCCTCGTCGGCTGACCCCCTGACCGGGTAGAGACGCGCCACCCCGCGCGCCCGTCGACCCGGGCCGGACGGTGCTGGGCCGTTCGGGTGGTAGTTGGGTTGTGTGCTGGTCTGGTGAGCTGGTGAATGGGTTACTTGGGCGGCATAGGAACCCCGGTCGGCTGCCCACCTCTCCCCGGGGGACCGGTAATCGCCGCACGTGCCGCAGGACGGCCGGCGGCGGACCGACGGGCACCTCTGGGAAGGCCGGCCACCGTGACGCCCCATGGACACACCGGACGTGAGACCCCCTCTGGACGCCCGTCGCGACCACACGGAAGTCCACGATGAGAGGCACTCATGTCCGAAGGAATCACATCGCAGTGGCGTCAGCTCATCAGGTTCCGCACCTTCGACCGTCCACAGCTCACCACGCTCGCCGACCCGGCCATCGCGGTCGGCGGCTTCCCCACCTCGGTGGCGGTCACTCCGAGCGGCCTGTCCGGCTACGTCACCAATGAGGACGACAACACCGTCAGCGTGATCAGCACCGCGACCAACACCGTCATCGCCACGATCCCGGTCGGCTCCGTACCGTTCTGGGCGGCCGTCTCCCCCGACGGCCTGTCCGTCTATGTGACCAACTCCGGCGGCAACACGGTCAGCGTGATCAGTACGGCGACCAACACCGTCACCACCACCATCCCCGTCGGGTCGGTTCCCCTCGGGATCGCCGTCGCGCCCAGCGGCCTGCTCGCTTACGTCGCCAACTCGGCCGACGGCACCGTCAGCGTGATCAGCACCGTGACCAACACGCTCACCGCCACCATCCCGGTCGGCACCGCCCCCTTCGGCGTGGCCATCGCGCCCAACGGCCTGCTCGTTTACGTGACCAACTCCGGTGGCAACACGGTCAGCGTGATCAGTACCGCGACCAACACCGTCACCGCCACCATCCCGGTCGGCACCGCCCCCTTCGGTGTGGCGGTGACCCCCGACGGCCTGTACGCCTATGTGGCAAACAACGGCGACAACACCGTCAGCGTGATCAGCACCGCGACCAACACGGTCACCGCCACCGTCCCGGTGGGTTCCGCCCCGCTCGGGGTGGCCATCGCGCCCAGCGGCCTGTCCGCCTATGTGACCAACAACGGCGACAACACGGTCAGCGTCATCGACACCACGACCCATACGATCAGCGGCTCGATCCCGGTCGGCGCCGCGCCCTTCGGGGTGGCCATCGCGCCCAGCGGCCTGTCCGCCTACGTGGCCAACAACGGCGACAACACCGTGAGCGTCACCACCACCGCGCCCTTCCCGACCACCACCGCCCTCACCTCCGCCCCCGACCCCTCGGCCCTCGGCCAGCCGAAGACGCTCACCGCCACGGTCACTCCGGTGCCCCCGGGAGGCGGCACCCCCACCGGGACCGTCAGCTTCTTCGACGGCGTCATCCTGCTCGGCGCCGGGATCCTGACCGGCGGCGTGGCGACCCTGACCACGTCCGTCCTCACCGTGGGCTCGCACCCCCTGACGGCCGTCTACACCGGTGACACGAACTTCACCGGCTCCACTTCGCCGGTGGACACCCAGACCGTCACCCAGGCCGCGACCACCACCGCCCTGACGTCGGCGCCCGACCCGTCGGTGTTCGGTCAGCCGAAGACGCTCACCGCCACCGTCACCCCGGTTCCGCCCGGACTCGGCATCCCGATCGGGACGGTCAGCTTCTTCGACGGCGCCACCTTCCTCGGCACCGGGATCGTGATCGGCGGCGTCGCGACGTTCATCACCTCGACGCTCACCGTGGGGTCGCACGCGCTGACCGCCGTGTACTCCGGTGACGTCAACTTCACCGGCTCTACGTCACCGGTGGACACCCAGACCGTCACGCAGGCGGCGACCACGACCACGCTCACCTCGGCGCCCGACCCGTCACTCTTCGGTCAGCCGAAGATCCTCACCGCCACCGTCACCCCGGTCCCGCCCGGACTCGGCCTCCCCACCGGCGCGGTCAGCTTCTTCGACGGCGCGACCCTCCTCGGCACTGGGACGCTCGTCGCCGGCATCGCCGTCCTCACCACGTCCGCCCTCGCCGTGGGGTCGCACGCGCTGACCGCCGTCTACTCCGGCAGCGGCAGCTTCACCGGGTCCACCTCGCCCGTGGACACCCAGACCGTCACGCAGGCGGCGACCGCCACCGTCCTGACCTCGGCGCCTGATCCCGCCGTCTTCGGCCAGACCAAGACCCTGACCGCCACGGTCACTCCGGTGCTCCCGGGAGGCGGCACCCCGACGGGAACGGTCAGTTTCTTCGACGGCGTCACCCTGCTCGGAACGGCGACGGTGATCGGCGGCGTGGCGACGCTGATCACGTCGGCCCTGACCGTGGGGTCGCACGCGCTGACCGCCGTCTACTCCGGCAGCGGCAGCTTCACCGCCTCCACCTCGCCGGTGGACACCCAGACCGTCACGCAGGCGGCGACCGCCACCGTCCTGACCTCGGCGCCTGATCCCGCCGTCTTCGGCCAGACCAAGACGCTCACTGCCACGGTCACTCCGGTGCTCCCGGGAGGCGGCACCCCGACGGGAACGGTCAGTTTCTTCGACGGCGTCACCCTGCTCGGAACGGCGACGGTGATCGGCGGCGTGGCGACGCTGATCACGTCGGCCCTGACCGTGGGGTCGCACGCGCTGACCGCCGTCTACTCCGGCAGCGGCAGCTTCACCGCCTCCACCTCGCCGGTGGACACCCAGACCGTCACGCAGGCGGCGACCGCCACCGTCCTGACCTCGGCGCCTGATCCCGCCGTCTTCGGCCAGACCAAGACGCTCACTGCCACGGTCACTCCGGTGCTCCCGGGAGGCGGCACCCCGACGGGAACGGTCAGTTTCTTCGACGGCGTCACCCTGCTCGGAACGGCGACGGTGATCGGCGGCGTCGCGACGCTGACCACGTCCGCCCTGACCGTGGGGTCGCACGCGCTGACCGCCGTCTACAGCGGCAGCGGCAGCTTCACCGCCTCCACCTCGCCGGTGGATGTCCAGACGGTGAGCAAGGCGAACACCACCACTTCGCTCACCTCGGCGCCGGACCCGTCGACCTTCGGCCAGCCGAAGACCCTGACCGCCACCGTGATGGCGGCGGCCCCGGCCACTGGCACCCCGATCGGGACCGTCAGCTTCTTCGACGGCGCCATCCTGCTGGGGACCGCGAGCCTTATCGGCGGTACGGCGACGCTGAACACCGCCGCCCTGACCGTGGGGTCGCATTCGCTGACGGCCGTCTACTCGGGCAGTGGCAGCTTCAACGCCTCCACGTCGCCGGTGGACGTGCAGACGGTGAGCAAGGCGAACACCACCACCGCGCTCACCTCGGCGCCCGATCCCTCCGTCTTCGGCCAGCCGAAGACACTGACCGCCACCGTCACCCCCGTACTCCCGGCCACCGGCACCCCGATCGGGACCGTCAGCTTCTTCGACGGCATCACCCTGCTGGGGACCGCGAGCCTCGTCGGCGGCGTCGCGACGCTGAACACCGCCGCACTGACCGTGGGGTCGCACTCCCTGACCGCCGTCTACTCGGGCAGTGGCAGCTTCAACCCCTCCACCTCGCCGGTGGACATCCAGACGGTAAGCAAGGCGAACACCACCACCGCCCTGACCTCCGGCCCTGACCCCTCGGCCTTCGGCCAAGCGAAAACCCTCACCGCCACGGTCGCCCCGGTGGCGCCCGGATCCGGTGCCCCGAGCGGCACGGTCAGCTTCTTCGACGGCGCCACCCTCCTCGGCACCGGCACTCTGACCGGGGGCGTGGCGACGCTGACCACCGCAGCCCTCGCCGTCGGCGCGCACGCGCTGACCGCCGTCTACAACGGCAGCGTCGGCTTCACCGCCTCCACCTCGCCGGTGGACATCCAGACGGTCAACAAGGCGAACACCACCACCGCCCTCACCTCGGCGCCCAACCCGTCCACCGTCGGCCAGCCCGTCGTCCTCACCGCCGCGGTAGCCCCGGTGGCGCCCGGATCCGGCGCCCCCACCGGCACGGTCAGTTTCTTCGACGGCGCCACCCTGCTCGGCACCGGCACTCTGACCGGCGGCGTGGCCACGCTGACCACCTCCGCCCTCGCCCTGGGCCCGCACGCGCTGACCGCCGTCTACAGCGGCAGCGCGAGCTACAACGCCTCGACGTCCCCCGCCATCACCCAGACCGTGACGAATACGTCTCCGGTGGCGACCAAACTCACCGCCACCCCGGCCAGCGCGACCATCGGGCTCGACGGACTGGCCCACATCGGCACGCTCAAGGCGACCCTCACCGTGCTGAGTTCGGGCGTACCGGTGCCCGGACAGACGATCACCTTCAAGGTGGGCACCACGACGCTGGGCACCGGAGTGACCAACGCCAGTGGTGTGGCCCAGCTCAGCAACACCACCATCAGTCCGCAAGCGATCATCCTCGCGGGCAGCCGCTTCACGGCGACCTTCGCCGGGACCGCGGGCTTCGGACCGGCCACGACCACGGCACCTCTCGTCCTCGCCTGACGAGTCCGGCACCTGACGGGGCGCGGCGCGGCGCTCCGGACGCGCAACAACATCCACCGGACCGGTTATTGACCCATTCCGGTCAGCTTCCGGTCAGCGGATCGCGCCGACCGCCTGTCATTCCTCCTTCCCCGCTCCATCAATGGGACAAATCCTCTCGGGAGAAACCATGTTGCGCACCAACAAGGGGCCGACGAAACAGATGACCTTCAGCCGCGGCTCCACGAAACCCCAGCTGCCGACCGCCAGAAGCACCAGGACCCCCCACGGCGAGCGCGGTACGCGCTCGCTCGGACCCGCGGCCGTCCTGCTCTCCGTGCTCATGGCGTTCCTGTCGTTCCTGTCGTTCCTGGCATTGGCACCGGCCGCCGCCGCGCGGGACTGGGACGATCCCGGCTGGGACCAGTGCGGCGGATGGTCGCACGGCTCGCAGTGGGACTGCTCGCGCCAGGCGTACGTGGTGAACCAGGGCGCCAACACCGTGTCCGTCATCGACACGAGCACCAACAACACGACCCGGACCATTCCGGTGGGCGCGTCCCCCTTCGGTGTGGCCGTCGACCACCCGCGTGATCGCGCCTTCGTCACCAACCACGGCGCCAACAGTGTGTCCGTCATCAACACGGACACCAACCGGGTGACCGCCACGATCCCCGTCGGCGCCGGTCCCTTCGGTGTCGCCGTCGACGAACAGCGCAGGCGTGCGTACGTGGCCAATGACACCGCCGGTACGGTCTCGGTGATCGACACGGCCGCCAACACACTGACCGACACCGTGACCACCGGCGGCAACCCGTTCGGTGTCGCGGTGGACGAGAGCAGGCGGCGGGCGTACGTCACCGACATCGCCGCCGGTACGGTCTCGGTGATCAACACCGCCACCGACCAGATCACCGCGACCATCACGGTCGGCGCCGGCCCGGTGGCGGTCGCCGTGGACGAGGACCGCGGCCGCGCCTACGTCAGCAATCAGGGGTCGGACAGCGTCTCCGTGATCAACACGGCGAGCAACACGGTGATCGCCACGATCGCGGTGCAGCCGGCGCCGTTCGGTGTCGCCCTCGATCCGCGGAACAACCGCGCGTACGTGGCGGGACAGGGCACGGACCGGCTGTCCGTGATCAACACGGCGGCCAACACCGTACTGACCACCGTCCCGGTCGGCCAGGCCCCGGTCGGTGTGGCCACCGATCCCAGCCGCGGCCGGGTCTACGTGACCAACCTGCTCTCCAACAACCTGTCGGTGGTCAACTCCAGCACCAACCAGGTGGTGTCCACCGTTCCGGTGGGCGCGGCTCCGACCGGAGTGGCGATCGACTAGCCAACACCTCTTCATACCGTCGAGCGCGGGCGACCGACGGCCGCCGCCGTTGCCACGGCGGCGGCCGTTTCCGCGGCACGGAGCAATAGGCGGCGGGATGCCGGGCAGTCGTCGCTGGAAGCTGGTAACGGGCAAAAAAGGTCATAGGCAACCGAGTTACCGGCGCGGTCCATCGGCCCCGCCGGAAGGCAGAAGGAGATCTCACCATGTGTCGTCTGTTCGGCATGAGCAGCGGTCCGCGCCGTACACACGCGACGTTCTGGCTGCTGGACGCGCCGGACAGCCTCAGCGACCAGAGCCGGCGCAACCCCGACGGCACGGGTATCGGCTACTTCGGCGCCGACGGCAAACCGGAGATCCACAAGGCGGCGATCGCCGCGTACCAGGACCGCTCCTTCGCCGAGGAGGCCAAACGTGTCGAGTCCTCGACCTTCCTCGCGCACATCCGCTTCGCCTCCACCGGCGCGCTGACCGACCGCAACACCCACCCGTTCGAGCAGGACGGCCGGGTGTTCGCGCACAACGGGGTGATCGAGGAGCTGGAAGCGCTCGACGCGGAGCTCGGCGAGGACCTGTCCCTGGTGCGGGGCGACACGGACTCCGAGCGGTTCTTCGCCCTGATCACCCGCCAGACCCGGGCGCACGGCGGCGATGTCACCGCGGGCATCCGGGACGCGGCCGGCTGGGTGGCGGCACACCTGCCCGTCTACGCCCTGAACCTGATCCTCGCCACCCCGCACGAGCTGTGGGCGCTGCGCTACCCCGACACACACGAGCTGTACGTGCTGAACCGTCCCGGCGGCGGCCGGCACGGCGACCGCCATCTCGACCACTGCGGCAGCGACGGCCATATGCGGGTCAGGTCGCAGCAGCTCGCCGCGGTCCCCGCGGTGGTGGTCGCCAGCGAACGGCTGGACGACAACCCGGACTGGCGGCTGATGGCGCCGGGCGAACTCCTCCATGTCGGCCCCGACCTCGCCGTCACCAGCCAGATCCTGCTCGACGCCGCGCCCCGCCACCCCATGTCCCTCGCCGACCTCCGCCCCGAGGCCGCCGCCTCCCAGCGGCCGAGCTGATCCCCGCTCGGCGGACGTACCGCGAAGTGCCTCTGCGGACGTACCGCGAAGTGCCTCTGCGGACGTGCCTCGGCGGACGTGCCTCAGCGGAAGTAGTGGCCCGCTTCGAGGTCGGCGATGAGTCCCGGCTGGGTCGGGTGCCAGTCGAGCAGTTCGCGGGTGAGGGCGCTCGACGTCGGGACGTCGGCGCCGAGGGCACCGCCCAGCCAGCCGAAGTGTCCGGCCGCGTCCGCCGGGGAGACGGAGACGGCCGGGACGCCGAGGTGGCGGCCGATGAGCTCGGCGATGTCCCGGGTGGGGACGCCCTCGTCATCGACCCCGTGCAGCACCGAGCCGGCCGGGGCCTTCTCCAGCGACAGCCGGAAGAGCCGGGCGGCGTCCAGACGGTGCACCGCGGGCCAGCGGCTGGATCCGTCGGCTATGTAGCCGGAGACACCCTTGTCGCGGGCGATACCGATCAGCGCCGGCACGAATCCGTGGTCGCCCTCGCCGTGCACCGTCGGGGACAGGCGGACGACGGACGAGCGGACGCCGCGCTCGGCGAAGGAGAGGGCCACGACCGCGTTGGCGGATCGGTGCGAGAAGGGTGCGTTCGGGTCGGGCGCGTCCTGCTCGGTGGCCGTCCGCCCGGACCCCGAGGTGAGCCCGAGCGTCCCGCCGGTGATGACCAGCGGCCGGTCGGTCCCCTCCAGCGCGGCGCCGAGCGTTTCGATGGCGCGCAGGTCGGCCCGCGCCGCCGCCTCGTACTGCGAGAAGTCGTGGATGTAGGCGAGGTGGATCACCCCGTCGGACGCGGCGGCGCCGGCCCGCAGGCTGTCGAGGTCGCCGAGAGCGCCGCGCTGCACCTCCGCTCCGGCCGCGGCCAGGGCGTCGGCGGAGGCGTCCGAGCGGGCGAGCCCGAGGACCTTGTGGCCGGCGTCGATGAGTTCGGGCACCACGGCGGAGCCGATGAAGCCGGACGCGCCGGTGACGAATACACGCATGGAAGAACTCCGAATTCCAGGGGGCGGACCGGGTCCGCGCGCGACAGGGCAGGCGCGCCCGGGCCGATCGATGTCAGTTACTGTCATCAACCATAGCAGTTGATGTCAGCGACTGTCATCAAGTAGGATCTCAGCCATGAGCCGATGGGAGCCAGACGCACGCGGGCGGCTCGAACAGGCCGCGCTCCAGCTCTACAGCGAGCGCGGGTTCGACCAGACCACGGTGGCGGAGATCGCCAAGCGGGCGGGGCTCACGGAGCGGACGTTCTTCCGGCATTACGCCGACAAGCGGGAGGTCCTGTTCGGGGGAGCCGGCCCGTTGCAGGAGCTGTTCGTGAGCACCCTGGCCGGCGCGCCGGAAGGCGCCACTCCCATCGAGGCGGTGGCCGAGGCCCTTGAGGCCGCCGCGGCGCCGTTCCGGGAGCGCCGCGCCTTCGCCCGGCAGCGCCAGGCCGTCATCGCCGCCAACGCGGAGCTGCGGGAGCGCGAGCTGATCAAGCTCGCGTCCTTGGCCGCGGCGCTCGCCGACACGTTGCGCCGGCGCGGTGTCGGCGAGCCGGCCGCGAGTCTGGCCGCGGAGGCGGGGATCGCCGTCTTCAAGGTGGCGTTCGAGCGGTGGACCGCCGACACCGGCCAGCACGACCTGCCGTACCACCTGCGAGAGTCGCTCGATGAGCTGAAAGCCGTGACCGCGGGCGGCTGATCCCCCCGGCCGGCCGGGCCGTCGCGTCAAGCCGCCGCGCCGCTGCCATGCCGTACAACGCACGGTTCCGCCGCCCGGCCCGAGGCCCGGCGGCGGAACCGTCCCTGCGACGAGCTACTGGTTCCAGACCTGGAACTCGGAGATCTGGCCGGCCGGCCAGCCGGTGTTGGCGGTGATGTTGAGCCGCAGATAGCGCTGGGTTGTGGCCGAGAAGGTGAGGGTGACGGTGTTGTTGGCCGACGGGTTGAAGGTGTAGGCCGCGGCGGACTTCACGGTGGTGAAGGTGCCCCCGTCCGTCGAGCCGAGCAGTGACAGCGTCTCGTCCCGGGCGCCCCAGCCGGCGGGCAGCTGGAGCACCACCCGGCTCACCGACTGCGCGGAGCCCAGATCCACCTGGACCCACTGCGGGAAGGCGTTGTTGCCGCTCTCCCAGTACGAACTCTGGTTGCCGTCGGTCACGTTGCCCGAGCCGTACACATCGGCGTGCGCGGACTCGCTGGTCGGCCGGCCCGCGGCGAGGTTGGTGCCGGCCGCGGCCGTACCGGTGCCGGTGAGCGCGACCGTGGTCGGGCTGTTGGACGCGTTGCCGGTGATCGTCAGCGACCCCGTCCTGGTACCGGAAGCGGTCGGCGTGAAGCGGACGCTGACCGTGCAGGCGGCCTTCGCGGCGATCGAGGTGCCGCAGGTGTTGGTCTGGCCGAAGTCACCGGAGGTGGCGATCGAGGTGACCGAGGCGGCGGCCGTTCCGGTGTTGGTCACCGTGACGGCCTGGGTCGCGCTGCTCGTGCCGACGCTCTGGCTGCCGAAGCTCAGCGTGGTCGGTCCCGCGGTCAGCGTCGCCGTACCGCCACCGCCGCCCGCCGCGGCGAAGCCCAGACTGTTGAGGTTCCAGCCGCCGTTGTCCTGGTTGAGCGTCAGCACCTGCTGTCCGGCCGGCAGCGTCACCTGGGCGGTCGCGGTGCCCCAGGTCTGCCAGTCGCCGGTCGCCGGGAGGTTGACCGCGCCGCTGAGGCTGGCGCCGGCCGCGTTGGACAGGTGCAGGGCGCCGGTGACCGCGCTGGGCGAGGCGACCCGCAGGCTGACGGTGTAGGTGCCCGCGGTGGCGACGTTGACGGTGTAGCGGAACCACTGACCGCCGGTGGTCCAGCCGAGGTTGTAGCCGCCGCCGGTGTCCGAGGTGGCCTCCAGGTCGACGCCGTCGGCGCGGTATCCGTTGGCGTTTCCGTTGACCGTCGAGACGTTGTAGCCGAGGCCCTGGCCGCCGATGTCGTAGTTCTCGGCCTGGACGACACCGGGGACGGCCGCGGCGGTGCCGCCGTACGGTCCCTCGACGGGACCGCCGCCGCCGGTCTGCCAACTGTTGCCGCTCGTGATGGCGGTGAAGCCGGCCGAGTTGTTGATGAACGGCTGCGCCCCGCCGGTGAGCCCGGTGACGGTGTTGCCGGTGATGGTCGCGGAGCCGGTCGGCGCGGGGTAGAACGGCGGGGCGATGACGATGCCGTTGCGCCACGGCGAGGTGACCGTGTTGTTCTGGAGCAGTGTGTTGGTGGAGGTGGAGAAACCCACCCCGTCGTACAGGGCGTTCAGCACCGTGTTGTTGGTGACCGTCACATGGTCGACCACACCGACGTTCTGGCCGTCGCCGCCGTTGCCCACCTGAAGGGCCGGCTGGCCCTGGTTGTAACCGTTGCCGCCGGAGCGGACGACGACGTTGCCGTTGACGGTGGCGGTGAGCAGATCGCTGCCGTTGACGCCGAACCGGCCGGCGCCGAGGCCGATGTAGCGGGCGGTGTCCGCGATGTAGTTGTTCTCGACGTCCTGGTTGCTGCCGCCGTAGATGCCGATGCCCTTGCCGCCCCAGGGCGCGATGACGGTGTTGTGGGTCATCGTGATGTGCGACATCGCGGTGTAGTACGTCTTGTTGCCGCTGGAGTCGGTGTTGTAGTTCACCGAGTTGATGGCCATGCCGTCGTCGCCGGTGCCGCGCACGAAGTTGTTGGTCGCGGTGATGTTGTTGCCGACGGAGTTGTTCAGCGACACGTTGTTGAGGTTGATGCCGTCGGCCCACACCGCGGTGACGCGGGCGTTCTCGACCGTGCCGCCGGTGCCGGAGGCCCAGTAGCCGGACTCGACGTGCTGGCTCCAGATCCCGTTGGCGACCCAGTTGGTCCCGGAGGTGTCCATCGCGCCGCCGCCGCCGTCGACCATCTCGCGGCTGGTGGAGTTGGAGTCGAGGTGGAAGTTCTGCACGGTGCACGAGGTGACCTCGAACAGCGCGGCGAGCGGGGTGTTGTTGGGCAGCGGGATGTCACGGTAGATCGTGCTGTACCACATGCCGGCGCCGGCGATGGTGATGCCCTGGGCCCGTATACCGGTCGTGCCCTTGAGGTAGAAGGTGCCGGCCGGGATCCACAGCACCTTGTTCTGCGACTGGGCCTGGTTGACGCAGTTCTGGATGGCGGTGGTGCTGTCGACCGCGCCGCTGTCGGCGGTTCCGTTGGTCGGGGCGTTGTCCGCCACCGCGCCGCAACTGGTGATGGAGATGGAGCCGGCGGGCTGGGTCAGCGCGGGCGGCGGATTCTCCACGTCGACGACGTCGATGTAGTAGAACGCGGCCGTGTTCGCGGCGTCCTTCTTCAGCGTGATCGTGCTGCCGGCCGCGATCGGCGAGCCGGTGACGAAGGTGTGCGCCTCGTCGAAGAACTCGCGGGGGTTGCCGTCGGCCGGGTTCTGGTCGCTGCCGTTGTAGTGGTTGCTGCCGCCCTCGTAGAACCAGCTCTGCCGCGAGTTGAGGTTCAGCGCCTGCCGGAACACCCCGTCGACGTAGAGGTCGAGGGTGGCGGTGGTGCCGCCGCCGGTCGCCGAATCCGGGATGCTCGCCCGGAGGTTGAGCGCGCTGATCGAGCCGCCGGTGGTGTTGGTCCACTGAACACCCTGGCCGGTGCCGGTGAGTTGCACATAGGCGTGCCCGGAGGCCTCCACCGCGGCGCTCGAGTACTGGGTGGTCGGCGCGGCGGTCAGCGACACGGCGGTGGCGCCGCCGCTGAGCGTGCCGGCTTCGGCCTCGTAGCTGGTGAACGGCACGGTGGCGCCGGCGCCACCGGTGGCGGCGGGCGCGGCCGTCGCCGACGACGCGGTTCGCGTCGCGCTCGCCGCCTTGACGGGCGCCGCCGTCGCGGTCGCCGCGATGACGGTCGGTACCAGGGCGGAAGCCGCCAGCATCGCCGTGACGACCAGCCCGGTCCAGGGACGTCGGGCGGCGTTCGGTAGGTGTCTCATGGGGTCCCTCCCAGGGACGAGCAGTACGCCGGGGGGAACGTAGTCGCATCGACAGCAGCGCGCAATGCTTTGATGCGGTCATGTAAATTCTTGACTTCCTGGTCGTCGCCGCCTCATGCGTCACGCCCGTTGGGGGAGTTGGGCGGCCGGCGGTCCGGCGCGGCGGGCCGCGGGGGCAGGGGCGGGCCGCCCCGCGACGGGGCGGCCGGCCCCCGACCTCCGGGGCCCACCGCCGTGTCCCGCGCGTCGCCACGACGGCTGTCCGAGGGCTTCGCCGAGCCCGGCCGAAAGGCATGGTCGGACGGCATATCCGATTGCCGGCTCACCCCGCGATCACGTTCATGTGATGGAATCGATAGGAAACGGAACTCCCGGCGCCGGTTAGAAAGTGGTCGTGCGTGGCACACTTCGACTTAGCGTGAGCACCAGGGGGGCAGCGACATGCAAGCGGAATCAGCGATCTTCGGAGTCGAGTTACGTCGGTTGCGAGTTGAGGCGGGATACTCCTTGGGGGAGTTCGCGACCTTGATCAACTATACCAAGGGTTACCTGAGCAAGGTCGAGCACGGAAAAAGAAACCCGAGCGGCGATCTCGCCCAGATCTGCGATACCGCCTTGCGGGCCGACGGCCGGCTCAGCACGCTGATATCTTCCGGCGACGCCGAGACCCCGGAAGTGACGGACTTCGGGCCCGACGCCCAGATGTCGTGGTCATGGCGCACGGATGTCGATGGGACCAGCGAGTTCATCGCTTTCGACCCCGCCACGTTCAGCGCCGGGCGGGGCCCCGTGACCGCCGTGAACTGGCTGATTACGCCGACTTTCCGGGACCATGTCGAAGTGGGGCTCGCGCTCCCGCATTTCCGCATGATGTTCCATCAGTTGCGGCGCTTGGGGCAACTGCTCGACCCCGCGGTGGTGGCCGGTCCCGCGGTCGCCGCGACGAGCGCGCTGCGCGGGATGGCCAGGACCGCCAGGCCGGCACACCGCGACGACGTGCTCCGGCTCGCCTCGCGTTTCGCCGAGTACACCGGCTGGATGGCCCAGGAGGCGGGGGACAACGCGGCGACGCTCTGGTGGACGGAGCAGGCCGTCCGGCTCGCGGCGGCCGGCGGGGACGACGAGCTGGCCGCGTACGCCCTGGTCCGCCAGGCGGAACTGGCGCTCTACGGCGGGGATTCGCTGAGCACCGTGGCCCTGGCCCGGCGGGCCGCCGAGCACGCCCGCAGCGAGCGGATCCAGGGGCTCGCCGCGCAACGCGAGGCACAGGGACACGCCCTGCTCGGCGACCGTGACGAGTGCCGTCGCGCGCTGGACCGGGGGGTCGCGCTGGCGGCCGGGAGCGCGCCGCCGGACGCCGAGGACCCGGTGCTCGGCAGCGTTCACCTGCCCGACCTCTCCGCGTTCGTGGCGGGCTGGTGCATGGACGAACTCGGTTCCCCGGGCGAAGCGGTGACCCTCTTCGGCGGCGGTCTCGACGCCATCGATCCGCAGGCGCAACGGGCTCGTGCCCGCTACGGGGCCCGGCTGGCCCTGGCGTTGGCGCATGACGGGGAGATCGAGCAGGCGTGCGCGGTCGCCGAATCCGTGGCGTCCACGGTGGCCCTCATCGACTCCGCGACCATTCGCTCCGACCTGTTGCGGCTGAGCCGCGTGCTCAATCGATGGCCGAAGAATTCCTCGGTCAGCCGCACCGTCCCGCTCATCGCGGCAAGCCTGCGTACCGGTCGCGTACGGCCGGAAAAATCCCACTGACGGTATTCGCCGACTCACCCTTTGTGTGCGCCGGATCGCGCACACCCGCCTGTACACCGGTGCGCCGCGGCGGTTTCCCGTTTCCCGGCGAAGCGGCCTCGGGCAACAGTTGACCCCTCTTCCGGCCGCTGTAATCGTCGAGTTGACGATGTGCGGTCGGACCACCGCCGCGCGCCCTCTCATTCTTTCGCGTTCCGCGACTTCCGCGCGCCTCCGAAGAAGGGCAGACACCATGACCGGAGCATTCATCAACTACCGAACCGGCGACGGAGAAAAAGAAGCGGCCTTGCTCGACGAGGTGCTGCGGCAGGAATTCGGTAACAAGAGGGTCTTCCGGGACCAGCGGGCGCTGGAGCCGGGCGAGGACTTTCCGGCGAAGCTGTGGCAGCGGCTGCGGGAAAGCAACGTCGTCCTGGTACTCGTGGGGCCGAACTGGCTCACCGCGCGCAATGAGGCGGGCGAGCTCAAATTGCTCGTCAAGGGGGACTACGTGCACGACGAGATCGCCGCCGCCCTCCAGCAGTCGCCCACCCGGGTCATCACGATCCTGCTCAACGGCACGCCGCACCTCGTGGCCGCCCAACTTCCGCCCGAGATCAAGAAGCTGGCGGACCGGCAGGTCATGTACCTGCGGACGCCGCTGGCCCATCTCGACCTTCCGCTCGTCGTCAAGGAGGTGCGCAAGTACCTGCCGCCCGCCGGCGGGAAGCGGGCCAAGGACCGCGGACCGGGCCGGGGACCGAACGGCGGCACCTCGCTCACGGGGATCAAGGGGAGCGCGGTCGTGATCGGCAATGGCAACGCAACCAACGGCAAGAATTGACGGGGAGCACGTCGTGAGCAGTGTCGATGACGAAGCCGGTGTGCCGCGCGAGCCGTCCGGCGAGGAGCCGGCCCCGGCGCGGCCGGGTCCCGGCGAGGCAACGGACCGGCCCGAGCAGCGCACGGGCGTGGCCGACGAGGTCGCGGCACCGGAGGCGCGCGCCTCGGGTACGGCGGATCCCGGGCCGACCGCCACTGCCGCCGCCGAGCGGCCGGACGATCCGCTGACCGACTCCGGCTCGGTCGCCGCCGCCGAGCGGCCGGAGCCCGAGGCGACCGATCCCGGCGAGTTCTACTCCTCCTTGCAGGAGGGCCGGGTGATCAAGCTGCGACGGACCAACGACAGCGCGATCGTCGTCGGCACCGGCAGCGCCTACAACATCGGCCAGGCGTTCATCGGCGCGGAGCGAGACGTCGATGTCCAGGCGGTGCCGTGCGAACCGCAGCTCGTCGCACGGATCGTGACGCCGCATCAGCTTGTCGACGGGGAAGGGGAGATGGAGTCGGGACTGCGCGAGGAGCATCTCGTCGTCCTGTGCGGGCAGCCGGGCAGCGGCCGCCAGTCCACCGCGATGACGCTGCTCGAGAAGGTCTGCGCCAAGGAGCGCATGGGCATCGTGCACAGCGACGCGTCGAGCATCGCGCAGGCCCTCACCGGTCGGGCGGACAGCGTGCTGACCGCCGGCCACGGTTATCTGGTGGACCTGGGCGACCAGCCGCTGAACCTCTCGACGGTCGAGACGCTCGGCCACCAGGCCAAGGCACGCCGGGCCCACCTCGTGCTGATGGCCCAGCGCGACACGGTGGATCCGGAGCAGCTCAGGCCCTACGCCTTCACCCATGTGCGGCCCGACGTGCGGGCCGTCTTCACCAGGCACCTCTCGATCGCGATGGCCGGCCGCCACCCCGGCACCTGCGGGGAGGAGGGCTGCTCGGCCGAGCAGAGCCGCGCCTTCATCGCCCGGATGCCGGACGACCCGCAGGTACGTCATGTCCTGGAGCGTGCTCCCTCGATGCGCGCGGTGGTGGACTTCGCGCTGCTGCTCGCCGCACACGCCCACTCCGGGCAGGCGGGGCTCGATGAGGCGGTCAACCGCTGGCGGGACCGGCTGCGCCTGCTGGCCAAGGAGATCCTCCAGGTGACGACCGCCGAGGGGGCGGCGCTCAGCACGCTGGAACCGCACGGGCAGGCGTTCCGCATCACCTACGCGCTGTTCCAGGGACACCCGCTCTCCGACGTCTTCATGGCGGGCGAACTGCTCAGCGCCTCCGTACTGCCGAGGTTCGAGCAGCGGGAATCGCTGCCGAACAACCACCTGTTCGACCGGGTGCTCGACCAGTTGATCCCGCAGAAGATGCTGACCACCACGACGGCCGTCGCCCGCAGCGGCTTCAGGGACAATCCGCGCCGTGCCTGGCTGGTCGACGAGGAACTCATGCCCGCGGTCATCGAGGTGGTGTGGCACGAGTACGATAGCCTCCGCGAGCCGCTGCGGCTGTGGCTGACCCGGCTGGCCGGCGACAACCTGGTCCGGGTCCGGGTCCGGGCGGCGCAGATCGCCGGCATCCTGCTCGGCCACGACTTCGACAGTGTCTACCGGGACCTGGTCGGGCTCTGGGCGCGGGGCAACGCGGTGTACCGGCAGGGAGCCGCGCTGGCGATGGAGATGGCGGCCGGGGACGAGCAGCTCGCGCCGCGGATCCGCCAGCAGGTCCGTGACTGGTCCACCAGCTCCGACTGGCGGTTGCAGGACGCCGCGGCCCGTACGTACGGAACGCTGGTCGGCGGACAGGACGCGGACGACGCGATCTGGTCGCTGCGCGAGCTGGGCAGGCGCCCCGAGCTGGCCCGGCTGAGCTCGGTCGCCTACTCGATGGCGCTGCTCTTCCTCGGCGGGGCCGCCAAGCCGGTCGCCGACGCCCTGGGCGAGTGGATCGACGTCCGCAACGACCACCTGCCGCGGCACGCGGTCCGCACCATGCTGGCGCTCGGCCGGTTCAGCGCCGCGCCCGATCTCCAGGACCGCCCGGTGCTCGCGCACCTGGCGATGCAGGACTCCATGAGCGCCCGCGTCCTGCTGCGCTCGTGGCGGCTGGCCCTGGCCGGGCAGGACGACGCCGAACGCGCGTGGGACCTGCTGGAGCGCTGGCTGGTGTCGGGGGACGAGGACCCGGACTTCGCCGGCTTCCTCAGGTCGCTCGTGCCCGGAGTCTGTGTCGGCCCGCTGCGCGGCCGGGCGCTGTTCCACCTCGGGGTGTGGTGCCGGCGCCACCCGGACGGGCGGCTGCTCGCCGAGATCCGCCGCCGTCTCGAAGGCGGTCAGGGCCCGACGTCCTGACCGGCGCGGCCGTTCCGCCGCTGTCCCGCCCTCGCTCCGCGCGTTCCCCGGCGCGCACCCGTCCACCTCTCCGTCCATCTGGCCGGACATCGCGCCCGTACATCCCGTTGGCACATCCCGTCCGGACGCTTCCGCACACTCCAGCACGTCCTCCGCACGACGAAAGGAATACCGGCATGCCAAGGCCCAAGGGACTGTTCGCCACCCTGCGCGACTGGTGGCGGTCCAAGTCGCCGCGAACCGGGGTCAACCCGGTCACCCAGTCGACCGACACGACCGGCACCCAGTCCATCGAGACCTCCGGCGTCTCCGCGGACGCGACGGCGCGGGACGAGGTCGCCCCGGGTCGGCGCGACGGGGTGAACCCGCCGAGCGGCGCCGCACTGTGGCTGGACGCCGCGCACGACATGTTCTCCTTCGAGGTCGCCCCGCACTTCCGCTGGACGAGCAGCGCCATGTCGCTTGAACTGCTGCGCCAGCGCGCGCTGATCCACCAGGACGCGGCCGTGGTCGAACTGACCCGCCGTGCCTGGCCGCTCATCCGCACCTGCGACCCGTCCGACCCGATGCTGGCGGAGAAGACCGTCAACGACGCCCTCCGCGCCGGCTGGTGGTACGACGACCAGGAGGGCGGCATCCACTGCGAGCCTTCGGTGCGGGTGCGCATCGACCCGGCGCTGCGGGCGCACGTCAAGCCGTACCACTTGTCCGAGCTGAGCATGGACCGCGAGCGCCGGCTGAGTCTCCAGCGGGCGGACAACGTGAAGGAGCTCGGCGAGAAGTGGATCGAGGTCGTCAGGGAGCTGGAGCGGTTGGGCGAGCTGACGCCGATCGAGCGCCGGCTCATGCTGCCCATGGTGTCCATGCTGGTCGACGCGGACTTCGCCAAGGTGATGCAGAAGCTGGAGACCGCCCGGCGCAGCGGCACCGTCGTGCTGGCCCAGGTGCTCGACCAGGCGGTCAAGAACCACGAGCAGGTCGGCCTCTTCGAGTACGCCAACGCCTATGACAAGGCACTGAGGGCCTTCTGCCAGCAGATGGGGCTCACCCCCTTCTCCTGGGTGGACCAGGCCGTCAACGACGATCACGGGGAGCTGACCCAGTGAAACGGAAGCGCCGCGGGCGGCCGGGCACGAGCCGGTCCGCCATGGCCGCGCTGGTGGGCGCGAGTGTCCTCCTGGCCGGGGTGGTCACGGCCTGCGGCACCCCGGACCCGGGTCCGGCGGCGTCGTGCTCCTGGATGGCGCGGACGGCGGACCCAGTAAGAACAGCGAAAACAGCGGACCCGTCGAAAGCGGCCAGCCCGGCGAAAACGGCGGCGGACAGCGGCAGTTCGGTCGTCCTGGTCGATGATTCGACATCGGTCCAGGGCTCGGCCGGCGGGCAGCAGGGCAGGGACTACGCGGCCGCGGCCAAGGACGCCATCGCGGAGCTGGTCGGCAGGCGCGACACCTTCTCCGTGGGCGCGTTCAGCGGCGATGCGGGCCGGATCACCTGGATCGCCCGCGACCAGAGCGCCGACTGGAAACTGGACAACCCCGATCCGGACAACCGGACGGAGCGTCAGAAGGAGGCCGCGGACTGTCTGGCGAAGGACATCTCCGACGCCGAGCGCGGCAACCCCACCGGCGGCGGTACCGACGTACTGGCCGCCATGACGTCCGGCGTGGGCGCGCTCGCGGCCGACAGCGGCGCCACGAACCGGCACCTGGTCGTGCTGACGGACGGCCTGTCCACCACCGGCTGCGCGGATCTGCGCTCGGCCGGCTTCCGGACCGACGAGGAGATCACCGCCATCGCCGGTGTGTGCGCCGCGCGCCGGGAGATTCCGGCCCTGCACGCGGTGAAGACGGAGATCATCGGGCTCGCGCAGTCGGCGAGCGACCAGAAGAAGCCCTCTGCCCTGCAGCGCGATTGGCTGGCGGATCTGTGGACCGCCCTGTGCGCCAAGGGCGGTGGAGCGTGCGCGGTTCCGCCGGTGACCGTCGACACGACGCGTCGGACCCGGACGGTGGCGGGCGCCGCGCGCGATCCGCTGGTCGGCTACGGCGACGGCCGGGTCCGCACCTACTCGTTGCCGGGCGCGGCGCTGTTCGCCACCGACTCCTGGGCGGTCAGGGACAGCGCCAGGGCTGTCCTCACCACCATCGCGGTCAGCGCCCGCACGGTGGACGGCAGCCGGGTCGTGGTCGACGGTTACGTCGACCCGCGCGGCGGCCCGGGCAACAACCACCAACTGTCACAGGCCCGCGCGGACGCCGTCGGGGGTGTGCTGAGAGAACTGGGCGCGACCCATGTGACCACCCGCGGCCTCGGTGTGGCACCGGGGTGCCCGGCAGCCACGGGTCGGGCCGCACCCGACCCGGACCAGGCCGACCCGGACCAGGCACTCCAGTGCGACCGCCGGGTCGACATCAACATCATCGGCCAGTGAAAGGACGCGGTCAGCCATGAGTGGTCAGACCACCAACGGGGCGGGGCCCGCTCAAGCCGCCAACGGGGCGGGACCCGCCTCCAGGTACCAGTCGGCGCTCGACCACCCGGTCGGAGCCGGCACGTTCGTCGACCGGAACTCGCTGACGAGCCCGCCGGAGGTCAACCGGGAGCCCGACCAGACGGACAGCCGGGAGCAGGCCGTCCTGATGCGGGCCTTCACCCAGGCCAACGCCACCCTGGCCGCGGCTCAGGAGCGGCTCGGCGCCGACGGCGTGGCGGTGGTGAACGCCTACCAGAAGGCGCACGCCGCCGTCGCCGCCGTCGAACGGTTCACCATCGGGGAGACGTCACAGCACGCGCAGGGAAAGGTGGCGGTCGTCCGCACCCGGCACGCCCAGGACGGCCCGGAGAGCCGGCAGCGCCGGACGAGGGAGTGGCGTCTGCTCGCCTTCGTCACCGGCGTCGGCAGCGGGGCGTTCGACACGGTCTTCGTCGGCACCATCATCCGGCGGTTCTTCGGCATCGCCCCGGACACGGTGAGCTACTGGCTCTCCTACGTCCCGGGAATGGGCATGGCGATCAGCCTCTACGGCGCCGCCGGCCTGCTCGCCGAATCGGTCTTCCGGTGGCGGAACCGGGCCGACCGGACACTGGAACGCACCCGCCGCGGCCTGCGCACCGCCGTCGGCGACCTCTTCCGCCCGCGTACACCCCGTACCGAGCACCGTGCCGCCGATGACCTGCCCTGGCCGAACGCCGCGGGTCCCGTCGCCCTCGTCCTCGCGCTGTTCTCGGTGATCGGGGCCTGGGCGGCGATGCGCGCCCGCTACGGAGCACAGGAATTCCGGGAACTCGCCGCGTACCAGCCGATGATCGTGATCTTCATCGTCGTGCTCAGCGTGGCGACCGTGGTGGCCAAGGTGCTCGCGCACAATCCGTTCGCGGACCGTGCCCGGGAGGCGGGCCAGGCGGTGGCCGCCGCGGACCGGGAGTTCACCCGGCTGCTGGCCCGGGCCAGGCGCCGCCTGGTGGCGCACACCAAGGTGTGGCTGCGGCTGGACGCCGCCGTCCGCCAGGCCGAGACCACGGCGCACGCGGTGCTTGAGGACGCCTACGCCCGGATCGTGGAAGAGCGGGCCGACAGCGGCCGGGCGGGACACATCACCCTGCCGCTGGCCCGGCCGGTCTGGCCGTGGCCCGCCGCGCAGAACCGCCCGGACGAACCCGGTCTTCATCTCGAACTTCTCGTACGCGGCCGGGAATTGCTCGAAACCTTCGCGCCGGAGCCGCTGCACGCCTCGCTGCGCGCCACCGCGGCGAGTTCGAATGCCCAATTCAGGCTGCCCGGTCCCGGGGAAGCGTCATCGTGACCGCGTTGACACGCCTTCGCGAGGAGGACCTGAAATATCTGGAACTCCTGCAGACGGTGATCGCCCGGCACGGCAACAACTCATTTCTGGTCAAGAGTTGGGCGGTGACGCTGAACGCCGCATTCATCGTCGTCACCGATCGGCGCCAGTCGTGGCGAGGGGTGATGATCTCCCTGTCATTGGCGGCCGGATTCTGGCTGCTCGACAGTTATTATCTGCGGCAGGAGCGGCTCTTCCGGACCCTGTACGACAGGTTTGTCGTGCAGGGTCCGGCCGGCCCGCCGCTGTTCACCATGGACGCGGCGCGGTACGGCGACAGGGTCGGCTGGCGGAGCGTGGCGCTGTCCCGGACGATGCTCTGCACCTACGGCCTGCTGGTCGCGGTCGACATGGTCGTCGTGCTGCTGGCCTGACCCGGCGGTTCCGGCACTGGTCAGGGGCGGGGCGACGGGGTCCACGGGAGCAGCACGCCGTCCCCGTGGGTCCGGGGGACCAGATGGATGTGCAGATGCCGGACCGTCTGGGTGGCGGCCGGACCGCGTGATGTGATCACGTTGCAGTCGCCCCCTTCCGCGGCGAGTTCGGCCGCTCGCCGCATCGTGATCGCCGACACCGCCGGATCCGTGGCGACATCGGCGACATGCGCCTTCGGCAGGACCAGCACGTGGCCGGCGGTGACGCCGCCGTCCCTGGGCAGGATCGCCAGCGCGTCCGGCCATTCGCGAAGAACGGCGGCGGGCGCGTCACCCCGCACAATGCTGCAGAACGGGCAGTCGGGCGGTGCGCTGCGGGATCCGTAAGGGGATTCGTCATCCGGCACCTCATGGTGCTTTGTTGAAATTCCCATCACTCCCCCGCCTCAGGCCCCGCCATTCCCACCACGCGCATTTCCGCGGGGTCCACCTTCGGTGGCGGGCGAACTCTCTTTATATACCATAGAATTCGCCACCGTTCATCAGTGCCGACCATGCCTGACCTGCCCGCCGGGCGCCTTCGTTCAGGCAATACCGATTTCCGCCCGACGCATTGTCGTACGCCTGCGGCGGGCGTTAGGGGGCCAGGGCCGCGCGGGTGAGGGTGGTGGCGGTGTGGACGACGCTGGCGATCGCGTCCTCGGGGGCGACACCGTGCAGATCGGTGAGGTTGAAGAGCGCGTCGGCGCTGACCACGACCGCGAGATCGCGTTTGAGCTGGGCGAGGGCCTCGGGGTCGGTGGCCGCGAGGGTCTCGGCGACGGGGGAGAGGGCGTGCTCGATCAGGCCGAAGCGCAGGCCGGGGCGGGCGACGGCGTCGCCGGGGCGGGTGACGGTGGCCGCGATCATGGCGCGGACCACGCCCTGCCTGGCCAGCACGTGGCGGAGCAGGAACTCGGTGGCGACGGCGACGCGTTCGACCGGGTCGGCGGAGTCGGCGACGGGTGCGAGCGCTTCCGCCGGGGTGGGGAGCTGCCCGGCGATCGCCTCCTGCAACAGGCTGATCAGGTCGGGGAAGTAGCGGTAGGCGGTGGCCTCGGAGACCAGGGCGAGCCTGGCGACCTCGGGCATGGCCACTTCCCGGCCGGTACGGCTCAGTTCGGCCGCGGCCCGCACGATCGCGGTGCGGGTGCGGAGTTTCTGGTTGGCACGGCCCGCCGTGCTCTGCGCTGTCATCGGTCCACCTTTCGTCCGCCGGTTCCGCGGCCAGGAGCAAGTCGGCTCCCATGATGAGAGCAAGCTTGCATCGTATGACGCAAGCGCCCTACAGTCATGAGAGCATACTCTCACAAAGGAGCGAAACCATGGCTGACGTCTCGATCGTCGCCCCCGACGGGGGCGAGGTCATCGATCTGGGCCCCGCCCGGATACGCGTCCTGGAGGACGGCGCCACCACCGCGCACCGCCTCGGCATCGGCGAGATCACCCTTGCCCCGCGCAGCGCCGGGCCGCCCCAGCACCGGCACGCCGAGCATGACGAGGGGTTCTACGTGGTGGCCGGCACCGCCCGCTTCACCGTCGGCCGCACCGATCACGAGGCGCCGGCCGGCACGCTGGTGATGGTGCCGCCGGGGGCGCCGCACACCTTCGCCAACCCGGGCGACGAGCCGCTGGTGATGATCAATACGTTCACCCCGGACCTGTACGTGCGGTACTTCTCGGAACTCCGGGACACGCTCGCGAGCGCCCCGGAGAACCTCGCCCCCGCGCAGGTCACCGCCGAGGTGATGGAACGTTACGCCACCACGCCGGCAACGGACTTCGCCTGACGACCCTGGCGGCCGGTTCGCTTTCTAGGTGCGGGCGGCGCGGGGGTAGGGAGGGGCGTGGTCGGGAGTGCGTGTCGTGCGGGCGGTTCGCGGATCGTAGATTGGGGCCATGGTCGAGGCAGCATCCCAGGAGCCGTTGGAGCAGCAGCGCGCCGGGCGGGGGCGGCACGCCGCCCGCAGACCCGCCGGTGGCGGTGGCGGCGGGCTGCTGCGCTCGTCCGCGCTGATGGCGGTGGGGACGGTGGCCTCGCGGGCCACCGGGCTCATCCGGCAGGTGCTGCAAGCCGCCGCGCTCGGCACCGGCCTGCTGGCCACCACCTACAACCAGGCCAACACCGTGCCCACCAGCCTGTACTTCCTGCTCATCGGCGGCGCCCTGAACTCCGTGCTCGTCCCCCAACTGGTCCGGGCCCGCGCCACGCACCCGGACGGCGGCGCCGCCTTCGAGCAGCGGCTGGTCACCCTGGTGCTGTGCGTACTCGGCGCCGGCACCGCCCTGGCCGTGTGGGCGGCGCCCGTGATCATCAGCCTCTACCAGCGGGACACACCGGCCACGCACGACGCGTTCGAGCTGACGGTGGTCTTCGCCCGCTTCCTGCTCCCGCAGATCTTCTTTTACGGCGTGTTCAGCATCTTCGGCCAAGTCCTCAACGCCCGGCACCGGTTCGGGGCCATGATGTGGACGCCGGTCCTCAACAACGTCGTCCTGATCACCATGTTCGGCCTCTACCTCGGCCTGATGACGGTGCCCGGCCAGGTCGCGGACATCACCGGGGCGCAGGTCCGGCTGCTCGGGATCGGCACCACCGTGGCCCTGACCGTCCAAGCGCTCGCCCTGATCCCCTACGCCCACGCGGCGGGCTTCCGGCTGCGGCCGCGCTTCGACTGGCGGGGCGCGGGCCTGCGCAAGAGCGTCAGCGCCGCCCGGTGGACGCTGCTGTTCGTGCTGGTGAACCTGGTGGCGAGCACGGTGGTCACCCGCTTCGCCTCGGCCGCCGACGCCGCGCTGCCGGACAGCGGTGTCGGCTTCACCGCGTACAGCTACGCCCAGCAGATCTGGACCCTGCCGCAGGCGATCGTCACGGTCTCCCTGGTCACCGCGCTGCTGCCCCGGATGAGCCGTGCCGTGGCCGAGCGGCGGGTGGCCGACCTTCGCGCCGACCTGTCCCGCGCGCTGCGGGTCAGCGGGGTCGTCATCGTGCCGGCCGCGTTCTTCTTCCTCGCCTTCGGCCCGCAGATCGCGCAGTTGCTCTTCGCCCACGGCGCCGCCGGCGCCGCGGCCACCGCCCCGCTCGGCCGCATGCTGCAAGCCTTCGGACTCGGCCTGATCCCGTTCTCCGCCCAGTACCTGCTGCTGCGCGGCTTCTACGCCTTCGAGGACACCCGCACCCCCTTCCGGCTCGCGGTGTGCGTCGGCGCCGTCAACGTCGCTCTCGCCACGGGCTGCCACCTGCTCCTGCCGCCGCGCTGGGCGGTCACCGGCATGGCCGCCGCGTACGCCGTGTCGTACGGGATCGGCATGCTGCTGACCGCGCTTCGGCTGCGGCGGCGCACCGGAGGACTGCTCGACGGCCGGCGGATCTGCCGCACCTACGGCCGGCTGATCGCGGCCGCGACCTCCGCCGGGACCATCGGCTGGCTCGTCGCGCGCTCCTGCGCCCACGGCCTGGCCGCGGCCGTCTGGGCCCCGGCCCTCTCCCTCGCCGCCGGCGGCACCACGATGGCACTGCTCTTCCTGGTCCTGGCCCGGACCCTCAAAATCGCCGAGCTGCGCAACCTGCCGGGCCTGCGCTGAGATCCGCTTCCCAGGGTGCGCGGTCGCACCGGAAAGCCGCACGGACGGTCGGCGGATCTCCACCGAACGTCTGGTGGCCGCCGGGGTGCCGGTGCGCGCCATCGTCAACCCGCTGCGCGGGATCGCTCCCGTCCGACGTGCTCGCCTTGTCCCAGCGGCCCATCGCGGCGGCGGCGTTCGCGGAGAAGGGCGGCCCGGCGGCGTGGAAGAACCTGCCCGTGTGGGCGGCCGTCGGCACCGGTGACAAGGCGGCGGGCGCCGATGTCGTACGGTCCATGGCCGAGCGCGCGGGCGCGGACATCACCGACATCGACGGCTCCCACGTCATCATGATCTCCGAGCCTGACGCGGTGACCCAGGTCATCCTGACGGCGCTGGACAGCGCGAGCTGACGCCTGGGGCGGACCCGTGCGGCCCGGCCGCCGCGGGGGTTCGCCCGACCCCGGGGCGCGGGTCTCATCGTGGCTGGTCGCGCGGTTCCTCGCGCCCCTGAGGGGGCGCAGCCGGTGCCGGGGTCGGCGCCGGCCGGCGCTCCCGCCGGCGCCCGTGCCGGTTCCCTCGGCGGTCAGCGGGCTTCCGTGGCGAGCCTTCTGGCCAGGTCTTGGAGGCCGACGCTGTTTGATGCCTTGACCAGGACGACGTCTCCGCGGTGCAGTCGGCCGTGCAGGAGGGCGAGGGCTTCCGGGATGTCCTGGACCACCGCCAACTCCGGGGTCAGCCCGGTCTCCCGGGCCGCCTGGCGGGCGCCGTCGAGCACGGCCAGCACCTCCGCCCCGCCGCCCAGCCCGGCGATCAGTGCGAACCCGTGCCGTACGGCCGCGCCGCCGACCGCCTCGTGCTCGGCCGCCGACTTCTCGCCCAACTCGGCCATCTCGCCGAGGACCAGCACCTTGCGCCGGCCGCCCGCCAGCGCGTCCACCGCGCTGAGGGCGGCGCCCACCGAATCCGGGTTCGCGTTGTAGGCGTCATTGACGACGGTGATGCCGTCGGGCCGCTCCAGGATCTCCATCCGCCCGGGCGACCGCCGGACCGCGCCGGTCAGGGCGGCTGCGATGTCCGCCGGATCCAGGCCGAGGCCATGGGCGACGGCCGCCGCCGCCAGGGCGTTGGAGACGTGGTGGGAGCCGACCAGCCCGAGGGTGACACGCTCCCGCCGGTCACCGGCCACCAGCGTGAAGGAGGCGCGGCCCCCCTCGTCCCTGACGTCCTCGGCCCTGACGTCCGCGCCGGGGCCGGTGCCGAAGGTCAGCACCCGGGCGGCGGTCCGGCCGGCCATCGGCAGCACCAGCGGATCGTCGGCGTTGAGCACCGCTAGGCCGCCGTCGGCCGCCGCGGGCAGCGCCTCGACCAGCTCCCCCTTGGCCACCGCGGTCTGTTCCCGGCCGCCGAACTCGCCCAGGTGCGCGGTGCCGATATTGAGCACCAGGCCCACCTTCGGCGGGGTCAGGCCGGCCAGGTACGCGATGTGGCCCCTGCCGCGCGCGCCCATCTCCAGCACCAGGAAGTCGGTCTCAGCGGTGGTGCGCAGCGCGGTCAGCGGCAGGCCGATCTCGTTGTTGAAGGAGCCGACCGGCGCGATGGTCCGGCCGAACCGCTCGAGCACCTGTGCCAGCAGGTCCTTCGTGGACGTCTTGCCCGCCGAACCGGTCAGGCCCACCACCGTGGCCCGCGCGGCCCGGGTCAGCACTTCCTTGGAGAGGGCGCCGAGCGCCTTCACCGAGTCCTCGACGAGAACCGCCGGGGCGTCCACCGCGCGTTGGGCGAGGACCGCGACCGCGCCGGCCCGGACCGCCGCCGCGGCGAAGTCATGACCGTCGACCCGCTCACCCGGGATACAGACGAAGAGATCGCCGGCACCGGCGTCGCGGGAGTCGATGACCACCGCGCCGCTGACCACGGCGCCGGGGTGGCCGACCTGGAGCAGGGTGCCGCCGGTCACCTCGGCCACCTCACGGAGTGTCATCTCGATCATCGTCGGCCTCCTCCACGCCGTGGTCGTGGGGCGGTCCACATGACTCCACCGGCGGTTTCCACCGTACCTTCGGTCGCGACGATATGACGGAGGGTCACCGAAATTTTTTCCGCGGGCGGTCGGCGGGTGGTCGGGAGCCCCCGCCGTCCGCCCGACCGTCCGCCCGACCGCCCGTCCGCCCGACCGCCCGTCGCCCGACGCCCGCCCGAGGATCGCCCCCCGCCCCGGGATCGATGACCGGACGGCGATGTTGCGCCAGGTGAAGGTTCTGCGACAGCAGAGGGAACCGGGGTTCCTGCGACGCGAGGTGCTTCTTAGGGTCGGCATGCACGTATCGCACGCCATGCCCCACCGACTCGTCCCCCGTTGGAGGACCTCCGTGCGCGAGAAACTGCGCAAGAGCGTGATCACCTCGGCCGCCGCGACCACCGCCGCGACGCTCGGCCTGCTGCTGGGAGTGCCGGCCTCGGCCGCCTCCGCCGGACCCGGCGCGCCCGGGATCGGCGACCCGTACTACCCGACCTACGGCAACGGCGGCTACGACGTCTCGCACTACGCCCTCGACCTCGGCTATCAGCCCGCCACCGACACCCTCACCGGCACCACCACCATCACGGCCACCGCCACCCAGAGCCTGACCGCCTTCGACCTCGACTTCGCGCTGACGGTCAGCAAGGTCACGGTCGACGGCCGCCCGGCCGCCTTCGCCACCAGCGGCGAGCAGGAACTCGTGGTCACCCCGGCCCGTACGATCCCGCGCGGGAAGCACTACACCGTCGCGGTCACCTACTCCGGGGTGCCGTCGAGCGTGCAGCGCTACGGCTTCACCTCCTGGCAGCGCACCCCCGACGGCGGCGTGGCGGCGAACGAACCCGAGTCGGCCTGGTGGTGGTTCCCCAGCAACGACCATCCGTCCGACAAGGCCACCTATGACGTCGACATCACCGTGCCCAGCGGCGAACAGGCGATCAGCAACGGCCTGCTGGTCTCGCAGCGCACCCGCAGCGGACTGACCAGCTACCACTGGCGGCAGGACGACCCGCAGGCCACCTACCTCGCCACCCTGGCGGTCGGCCACTTCGACATCACCCACGGCAAGACCCGTACCGGCGTCCCGGTGATCAACGCGTACAGCACCGACCTGCCGGCCGCCACCGCCGCCAACGCCCGGGCCAGCGTCGAACGCACCGGTGAGATCATCGACTTCCTCAGCGGCTGGTTCGGGCCCTACCCCTTCCACGCGGCCGGCGGCTACGTCCCGGACGTCACGTCGCACTTCTCGCTGGAGGCCCAGACCCGGGTCTTCTACAGCCCCAACTTCTACACCTCGGCCCCCAACACCGATGTCGTCGCTCATGAGTTGGCCCACCAGTGGTGGGGCGACGACGTCTCGCTCGACCGCTGGTCGGACATCTGGCTGAACGAGGGATTCGCCAGCTACGCCGAGTACCTGTGGGCGGACCACCTCGGCCAGGGCACCCCGCAGGAGCTGGCCCGGCAGGTGTACGACGCGCACCCGGCCGACGACCCGTTCTGGACCGTCAAGCCCGGTGACCCGGGGCCGCAGAACCAGTTCGACGACGCGGTCTACGATCGCGGCGCCGTCGCCATCCAGGCGCTGCGCGACACCATCGGCGACAAGGCGTTCAAGAAGCTGCTCAAGGCGTGGCCGGCCCAGCACCACTTCGGCAACGGGACGATCGCCCAGTTCCAGCAGCTCGCCGAGCGGATCTCCGGTCAGGACCTGGCGTCGTTCTTCACCACCTGGCTCTACACCCCCGCCAAGCCCGCTTCCTTCCCGGCGTCCTGAGGATCCGCGCGGCTTTCCGAGGCCCACTGTGGCCCCTGAAGCCCCCTGAGGTCTGCTGAGGTTTCCCGAAGTATCCCGAGACCCGTCGCCCCGCCGGTGCGCCCGGCGGGGCGCGGTCGTGTGCTCCGGCGGCCGGGACACCGCTCTCCCGATGGTGGGATCATCCCGTCATTGCGCTGGTGGAGTGACAGCCGGGACAAGGTCTTTCCAAAGGCCGGTTTTCCCGCGACAGTCGGCATTACTCCATCCGGGCCCCTCTGGGCCTGTTGGCGAGAACGGAACGGAGGTCCCACCGTGACCATGGCGGAATGGCTGAAGCAGAATGTGACCACCGACGAGAGAGCGCTCGGCTGGTACAACGGACCGGAGTGCGAGGACCGCATCATCCGCGCCTACCGTGAATTGCTCAGCGGCTACGAGACAGACCCCTCGAAGATCCTCAAGACGACCTGCTTGGTGGAGGGAGAACACGCCGGTGTCGTCCGGGTGCACGACGCCAATTTCTTCTCCATCTGCGCGCACCACTTTCTGCCTTTCTTCGGAAAGATCAGCATCGCGTACGTACCGGGCGACCGAATTCTGGGGCTCGGCAAATTTCCCCGGCTGGTGCAGGCGTACAGCCGTCGCTTCCAGATCCAGGAGTATCTGGTGAAGGAGATCGCCGAGGAGATCATGTCCTCCGGCGGTGCCCAGGCGGTCCGGGTCACGTCAAGCGGCCGGCACATGTGCATGTGCAGCCGTGGGCCGTCCGACCAGACCGTCATCACCGACACCTCCTATGTGGCGGGCCACCAGGAGCTGTTGGGGAAGTACGGACTGGCCGAGTGATCCGGGCCCGGGTGGCGGGCGGCGCGCGTCGCCCGCCACCCGGGCGAGCAGACCGCCGCGGCGGCCGGTGGGGCGCCCCCGCCGACCGCCGCGGCGCCCCCCAACGGGAGAACCCTTGCTCCGCAGCTATGGAAGCGGTCCCGGCCGCGCCACGCCGGACGCGCCCCGGAAGGCCCGACGGCACGCGGCCCCGGTTCGCCGTCGGGCGGCCGCGACCCGCCGTCGGGTGGCCGCCACCTGGCTCGCCGGTGTGCAGGCCGCCATCGGACTCGGCGCGGTCTCACCGGTGAGCTCCGCCGTCCAGTCGTCGTTCGGCCTGTCCTTCTCCACGGTCGCCTGCGCCACCTCCTTCATAACGGCCGTCGGTGCGGTGTTCGGCATTCCGGCCGGGTGGTGGACCAGCCGCTTCGGCGCCGGCCGGGCGCTGCCGGCCGGCCTCGTCGTCATCGCGGTCACGGCCGGCCTCAGCGGCCTCGCCGACTCGTGGCTGCCGCTGCTCGCGCTGCGTACGGTGGAGGGGGCCGGCTATCTGCTGGTCTTCGTGGCCGGGCCGATCGTGCTCACCGGTATGACCAGCGGGCGCGGGCGGGCGGCGGCCCTCGCGCTGTGGGGCACCTGCGTCCCCACCGGACTGGCCGTCGCGGCGGCGGCGGGCGGGGCGTTCGGCGCGGCGCTGACCTGGCACGGCTGGCTCGCCGTCACGGCGATCGGCCCCCTCCTGCTGGCGGCCTACTTCCTCGCGGCCACCCCGCCACCAACGCCCCCCGGTTCCGCTTCCGCGCCCGGCCCCGCTGACGAGCCCACTGCCCGACCCCGGCCGGACTCCCCGCCGGTGGCCGGCGCGATCGCGGCGGCGGTGCGGTGGCCTGGGTCGGAGCGAGGGGTCCGGCCCCGGTCCGCGGGCGAGCCTGTGCCCGGCTCCCGGCCGGCGGCGGGTTTGCGCGCGGCGGCACGGCGGCTTCGGGTCGCGGGCACGGTTCGGCCGCGGTCCGAGGCCCGGCCCCGGCCCGGGTCGCGGTCCGGCCCGGCGGGGGCGACGGGGGCGGCGGAGGCGGCGAGGGTCGGGTCGCGGCGCCGACGGGCCGGCCGCGGGGACGAGCGGTGGGGCGAGGCGGTGGGGCGGTTCTGCGTGCTGGCCGGGGCGTATGCCCTGCTGTCGCTGATCGGGGTGGCCGTGGTGGTGATACTGCCGAGGTTTCTGGTCGAGGTGCGGCATCAGAGTGCCGCGGCGGCCGGCGCGGTCGTCGCGGTCGTCGCCGCCGCGAGCGCGGTGGGCGGTCTGCTCGCCAGCCGGCTGCTGCGCCGAGGTGTCCCCGTCAAAGCCCTCGTACCGCTGGCCGCGCTGATGCCGCTCGGCTGCGTCCCCGCCTTCTCCGCCGCCGTGCCGTCCGCCGCCGGCCTGGGCGGCGCGGTGGTCGTCCTGCTGGTGGACGGGCTGCTGATCTCCGCGGTCTTCGCCGCCGTACCGGCCGTCGCCCGCGGGCCGGCCGACGTCAACCTCGCCAACGGCGCCCTCGTCCAGTTCGGCAGCCTGGGGATTCTGACCGGCCCCCCGGTCTTCGGCCTGGTGGTGGGGTACACCGGCTGGAGCGGCACCGCCGCCGCGACACTCTGCTGTACGGCGCTCGCCTCGGGTCTGCTGCTCGTCACCGCCCACCGCGTCAGCGCGGCGGCCCCCGACCGACCGGCCGCCGCGCCCGGGCGGTGCGGGCCGGACCCCGGGGCGCCCGCCGAAACGCTCGGCCGGAGGTCCGAATGAGAATCGACTTTCTGCAACCCGTGGACAACGCCTATCGCGAATACTGTCTGCACTGCCGTGCGGCCGCCGTCGAATGGTGCACCGTCGGCGGCAGAAAGGAGTGCGTCTGCCGGGTGTGCGGCAGGCACTCGGCCCGGGCGCTGATCATCGACCCGGGAATTTCCTGGTGGACCGACGAGGTCGGTGAGTACTGGCACGAAAGCGCTGGCGTATTCGTCCGAGATCCGGCACGCCGCTTTCTTTTCTTCGAAAGGGTGGCTTTCCCGTTCTCGATGACGGTTCCCGCGGGCCATGTGGACCGGGGTGAAACCCCGGACGTCACCGCTGCCCGCGAACTCATGGAGGAAGTCGGAATCCGGGCCGGCCACCTTGAGCACATCGCCAGTGAGCGCCTGCGGGGAGACAGTTGCAGAAGAGGTTCCGACGCACATCTGTGGCACGCCTATCTTCTCGATGTCACCGCCGCCCCAGAAGTAACGGTGAACGACGAGGGCGAATCCCCGGTCTGGCTCTCCCTCGGCGAGGCCCGGTCGCGCCGGCTCACCTTCGCGGTGGAGACGATCATCGAGAAGCACGGCCGCCGACTGGTCGCCACCGCCGGGCGGCACTGAACCGCCGGGCGGGGCGCTGAACCGGCGGGCGACGCCGGATCGTTGAGCGGCGCTGGATCGCCCAGCGGCGCGGACCACACCGGTCAGGCGGACACCGCTGTCGGTGCCCGCCTGACCGGCGGCGGTCAGAAGTCGTTGTCGTAGGTGACGCTCTGCGGATCGTCGACCACATGCATCGCCGCTTCCTCGGCGGACGCCGCCCCGCCCGAGATGCCGACGTCGGTCGCCCACAGATCCGCGCTCTCGCCCTCGGCCAGCGGGACACCGGGGTCGTGGGAGACCAGCCGCCCGCTGCGGAGTTCGCCCACCTCCGGGTCGACGACCTCGCCGTCGGTGAGGGAGTCGCCCACCCCGTCCCCCCACAAGGGAGCGACGTCGGGCTCCTCCTCGGCGAGGAGCTGGTCGAGGGACTCGCCCCTGCGCTGCTCCTCGGCGGTGACACCGAAGCGGTTGACGCCCAGCGGCCGCTCCGGCGGTGAGTAGCCCTCGTCCTCGTCGTCTTCGAGTCCCCGGTCCTCAAGGGTGTCGAGCGGGTCGAGCAGCCCCTCGTCGTCCTGTACCTCGGAGCCGTCGGGCTGATACACCTCGTCGCCCATCAATTCGTCCTCGGGCATGCCCATCCTCCAGGTCCTGTGACGCCAGCCGTGCACTTCTACGCTAAAGCCCCTCCTGCCCAGCCCCTGTCCCACCCCCACAAAGTCCCCGCAGACCGGTCCGGCCCGCATCCACCTGCCCCAAGCCGCCGCCGACCTCCCGCCGGGGCCCCGTGTACTTGTCGGGGCCAGGGGAAGCGGGGCTAAAAGGGGCGCGAGGAACTGCGCGAGAAGCCCCACCGCACCCGCACCCGGCGATTCCCCGCAAGGATCTCCCCCGTCCCCGCCAGGGGCGAAGGGCACCGTGGACTTGCCCGGAGCGGGGGAAGCGGGGCTCAAAAGGGGCGCGAGGAACTGCGCGACCAGCCCAAGCGCACCCGCAGCCGGCGAAGCCCCGCAAGGGTCTCCCCCGTCCCCGCCAGGGGCGAAGGGCACCGTGGACTTGCCCGGGTAGGGGAAGCGGCGCTAAAAGCGGACGCGCCAAAGGCACCGCACCGCTCAGCCCGGCGGCACCTCCCGCACGACCTCGGCAGGTCGTTTGTCATCCCGCAACCCCAAAAAGCGCGGATGCCGCAGCATGCCGTCCCGTGTCCACTCGGTGAAACCGACCTGGGCGACCAGTTCGGGCGCGACCCAGTGCGGGGCGCGTTCACGGACCGGATCGGCGAAGGGAGACCGTGCCTGCTCCAGCGCGTCCATCCGGGAGCGCAGAGCCCGCAGCGTTCGCTCGTTGAAGCCCGTGCCGACCTTGCCGGCGTAACGCAGCCGGCGCCGCTCGTCGTAGTAGCCGAGCAGCAGCGCGCCGTAGCCGGTCCTGCTGCCGGCCGGCTCGGTGAAGCCGCCGATCACGAACTCCTGCCCGCCCTCGCACTTCAGCTTGAGCCAGTGAGTGGTCCGGCGGTGCTGGTACGGGGCGTCGGCGCGTTTGGCGATCAGCCCCTCCCAGCCCTTGGCGCACGCGTCGCGCAGCAGCCTGGCGTCGTTGGCCGAGTGGTTGCGGTGGGTGGTGTAGCGCAGCGGGCCGTGGAAGGCGAGGGCGCCGCGCAGCAGCGTCTTCCGGGTGCGCTGCGGCAGGCCCGTCGTGTCCCAGCCGTCGATGCCGAGCAGGTCGAAGAGGTAGTAGTGGACGGTGACCGGGCTGGCCCGTACCGCACGCGGATCCGTCAGGCCCATCCGCTGCTGGAGCAGCGAGAAGTCGGTACGGCCGTCCCGCAGCGCGACGATCTCACCGTCCACCGCGAAGTCGCCGCACGCCTGCTCGGCCAGCAGCTCGACGAGTTCGGGGTAGGTGCTGTTCATCACCCGGCCGGTACGTGAGACCAGCCGGACACCGTCGGCGTCGCGTACGGCCAGGGCCCGTACCCCGTCCATCTTCCGCTCGAAGAGCCAGCGTTCGTCGAAGGCGGGCGGCCGCCCGGTGAGGGTGGCGAGCATCGGGTGGTCGGCCAGCGCGAGCCGGTCCTCGGGGGCGGGGCGCAGCCGTACCTTCTCGACGGCGGGGAGCCGGGCGAGGTCGGCGGGCAGGGCGGGCTCGTCGGTGCCCCGGGCCCGGGACGATGCCCGCACGTCGGCCCCGGCGTCGGGCGCCCGCTCCCTCGGGGGGCTCACCCCTCAGCCTCCGCCGCCGCCACCTGCCGCAGCGTGCGCCCCGTCCGTACCGAACGGGCCCGCTCCGGGTCGGGCGTGGCGCCGCCCGGTTTGGCCGACCGGTCGGCCTCCTTGATCAGCAGCCACACCTCCCCCTCGCCGCGGTTGTTGCGGATCCGGGTGAGCGCGTAGCCGCCGTGCAGCTTGGCGCCGTTCATCCGGAAGGAGGCGTGGCCCTTGCGCAGGGCGTCGGCGAAGGGGATCTCCGCGCCCGAACGCCGGTCCCTGCTGAGGTTGCTGAAGTGCCCCTCGTCCCAGAGGATCACCGTCCCGCCGCCGTACTCGCCCTGAGCGATGACCCCTTCGAAGTGCCGGTACTCCAGCGGGTGGTCCTCGGTGGGCACCGCGAGCCGCTTGACCTGCGGATCGGGCGACGGGCCCTTCGGGACCGCCCACGACTTGAGGGCGCCGTCGACCTCCAGCCGGAAGTCGAAGTGCATGCTGCTCGCGTCGTGGATCTGGACGACGAAACGGTGTCCGCCGTCGCCATCGCCGCCGCCGCCGTCGTCCGCGCCGGCCCGCGCCTGGCTCTCGGCACCCGCCCGGGGTCCGTCCGGCTCGCCGGTCCTGGCGAAGTCCCGCTTGCGCCGGTACTCGTCCAGCGAATCCCTGGGGGCCACCACCGTCTCCCTCCGGTCACCTCTCGCGCGCGCTCGGATCCGATTCAGGTCGCTCGCGGAGTACGCGGATCACTGTCTGATCGCTCGCGGGCCGTTCCGTTCACCCGCCTCTCAGCGCCTCTCCATCCCGGCCGACCGGTAAACCGGACAGTTCGGGCACTCGGTCTAGACAGATCGGTCTGACCCGGCATCAGAGTGGGATCGCGACACGACCCCCATCAGCCCAAAGGCCCAACAACTTGACTTCAACAGACAGGTCTGTCTAATCTCATCCCCGACGTCGTTCCGCTCGGCGTCACCCTCCGGCACCAGGAGCCACCCGTGTCCAGTCGCCTCCGATTCGGTCCCACCGCCTCCCTCACCCTGCTCGCCTCGATCGTGGTGGCGCTGCTGGCCGCGTCCAGCGCCCCGACCCCGCTCTACGCGGTCTACCAACGGGAATGGGGCTTCTCGCCGATCACCACCACGGTCGTCTTCGGCGTCTACGCACTCGCCGTCCTCGCCGCGCTGCTCGTCTTCGGCCGGATCTCGGACCACATAGGCCGCCGCCCGGTGCTCTTCGCCGCGCTGGCCGGCCAGGCAGCCGCGATGGTGGTCTTCGCCACCGCGGGCAGCGTCGACGCGCTGCTCACCGCGCGGGTGGTCCAGGGTGTCTCCACCGGCGCCGCGCTCGGCGCGATCGGCGCCGGGCTGCTGGACATCGACCGGGTGCGCGGCGCGGTCGCCAACTCCTTCGCCCCCGCGACCGGCACCGCCACCGGCGCGCTGATCTCCGGGATCGTCGTGCAGTACCTGCCGTCGCCGACGCACCTGGTCTATCTGCTGCTGCTCGGCGTCTTCGCCCTCCAGGCGCTCGGCCTGGTCGCGCTGCCGGAGTCGGTGAGCCGCAAGCGCGGCGCGCTGGCCAGCATGAAGCCCGACATCGGGCTGCCGCGCGCGGCCCGCGGGTCGGTCGCCATCGCCGCCCCGGTGCTCTTCGCGGTCTGGGCGCTGGCCGGCTTCTACGGGGCGCTCGCACCAGGCATCACCGCCGGCCTGGTGCACTCCCACTCGGTGGTCTACGGCGGCCTCGGCCTCTTCGTCTTCGCCGCCGCCGGCGCCCTGTCCGTGCTGGTGCTGCGCGCCACGCCGACCCGTACGGTGATGGTGCTCGGCGTGATCTCGCTGATCGTCGGGGTCGGGGTGACGCTGCTCTCGATCGGTTCCGGCGCGGGCGGTACGGCCTCGGTGACCGGCTTCTTCGTGGGCACCGCGGTGGCCGGTGTGGGCTTCGGCGGCGGTTTCCAGGGCGGTATCCGGCTGGTGGTGCCGCTGGTGGAGCCGCATGAGCGGGCCGGGGTGCTGTCGCTGCTCTACGTGGTGTCGTACCTGGGCATGGGCGTGCCCGCGGTCATCGGCGGTGTGCTGGTGGTGCACGGCGGCGGGCTGCTCGACACCGCGCGGGAGTACGGCGTCGCGGTGGTCGTGCTGGCCGCCGCCGCGCTGGCCGGGCTGCTGCTCAGCGGGGACCGTACGCCGCGGGCCACCGGGCGGATCGTCGCCAGGTCCGGCGCCGGACCGCTGGCGGACGCCGGACAGCCGGCCGGCCCGGCGACCGCCGCCGAGCCCGTACGTGGGCCGGTCCGTCAGCCAGAGCCGATCCGTGAGCCGGCCCGCGCTTCGGTGGCGGCAGGGGCGGAGGCCGCGGAACAGGCGGCCCGGCCGGCCGCTGAGAGCTAAGCTAGACAGACCTGTCTGACCAGTTGATGGGGATGAGGGACATGGTGACCAGGACACCCGACGGGAACCCGGGCCCGGCCGAGCCCGCCGCGGCGGCGCTCGCCGAGCGGTCGGCGACGCGGCCCACGACACCCAACACGCCGGCGGCGACCGGAGTGCGCCCCACGCCCGCCGGGCCCGCCGCCCCCACCACGCCCAAGCGGTCCGCGGCCAAGGCCGGGAACAAGGCCGGGGCCAAGGGGGCCCCGGCCCCCGCGGGCAAGGCCCAGGCCAAACCCTCCGCCCGCGACCGCCTGCTCGCCGCCGCCAACGATCTCTTCTACCGCGACGGTGTGCAGAGCGTCGGCATCGACCGGGTCATCGAGCACGCCGGGGTCGCCAAGGCGTCCCTCTACAACGCCTTCGGCAACAAGGAAGGGCTGGTCCGCGCCTATCTCGAAGGCCGCCACGACCGGGTCGAGGAGCGCGTCAACCGGACCCTGACCCGTTTCCGTACCCCCCGGGAGCGGCTGCTCGGCGTCTTCGACGCGGCCGGCGAGACGGTGACCGCGCCGGGATTCAACGGCTGTGCTTTCGTCGCCGCGTCGGCCGAGGCCCACCCCGGCGGCGCCATCGAGTCCGTCTCCGACGACCACCGCGGCTGGATGCGCGCGCTGCTCACCGAACTCGCCGCCGAGGCGGGCGCGGCCGAGCCCGAAGTGCTCGCGCAGCAATTGCACTTGCTCTACGACGGCGCGGTGCTCTCCGGCCGGATGGACCGCGACCCGTCGGCCGCCACCGCGGCCCGTGCGGCGGCCACCGTGCTCTTCGACGCGGCCCCCAGGAACCCTGTGCGGCGACCGGCCGCCGGCCTGCCGGAAACGGGCCCCGCCGCAGGCTGAGCCCGTCGGCTGGCGGTCACTCGAGAAGCCGATGACCGCTCGGGTGGCCGTATCCCTAATGTCGGTTTTACAGTGAATTGGTGGATGTGTGAGTTCCGGGGCTAGAAGCCCGGACGACATCCGGGGGCCCGGCGAAGTCCGGTGGCCTGAGCGGTCGGGACCAACTCGGCCGTAAATGAACTTCACTTCCGACATGGAACGAAGGAGGTGGCTTGAATGGCCACCCATTCGACCGACACGTCCCATTTGGACACCCATCCCGACCTGGTGTCCCTGCGAGACCGGCACACGGCGATGTCGCACAAGCCGGTGAGCAACATGCTGGAGGGCCTGTGCATCATCACGGGCCTTTACCTGGCGATCTCGCCCTGGGTGATCGGTTTTCAGAACTTCAGCCAGAGCCTGCGGGTGACCAACCTGATCATGGGCATCGCGCTCGCCGTGCTGGGCTTCAGCTTCGGGTCGGTCCTCGAGCGGGCCCACGGCCTCGGCTGGGTCGTAGCGGCGATCGGTGTGTGGACGATCATCGCCCCTTGGGTGGTGTCCGGGCATCCGGTGTTCTACAAGATCATCTGGAACAACTCGTTCACCGGGGGTGTGGCGGTCCTCGTCGGCCTCGCCACGATGGCCCTCGGTCTGATGGCGACCCGGCGACTCAGCCGCCGATCCTGACATACGTCCGCAGGGACGTATTGACGGCAGCATGACCCGCCGGACAGTGGGCGGCCCCGCTCAGGGGCCGCCCACACCCATGCCGGGCCTCCTGCCGGCGGGACTCCCGGGACTCCCGGGACTCCCGCCCGCCCCCGGGTCTCAGGGCGCGCTCGTCTTCGGGGTGCCGCGCAGCGCCGAGGCGGTGGCCGCGAGCAGGGACATCGCCGCGGCGGTCGCGAAGACGATGATCAGACCGTGGTGGAAGGGCGACGAGATCAGATGCGGGAAGAACTCCTTGCCGGTCAGCACCGCCCGGTTGTGCGCGGGCAGCCGGGCCAGCGTGCCGGACGGCTTGAGCAGCGTCTCGATCGGATTGATGCCGAGGAACGCGGAGAACACCGTGGAGACCGGCGGCAGTCCGGCCGCCTGGTGCGCCACCCCCGGCGGTACGCCCTGGGCCCGCAGCCCGGCCTCCAGCGCGCCCGGCAGCCGGTTGGCCAGTCCGATGATCAGCAGTGAGAAGAAGACACCGATGGAGAGCGACGTACCGGAGTTCTGGAAGGTCGACCGCATGCCGGAGGCGGCTCCCCGGGTGGACGCCGGCACACTGCTCATGATCGCCGAGGTGTTCGGCGCCGAGAACATCCCGGAACCCATCCCGTTGAGCAGCACCAGCAGCGCGAACGCCCAGTACGGGAAGTCGATCGGCAGCAGGAGCAGCCCGACGAAGCTGGCGCCGAAGAGCACCAGGCCGCCGGTGGTGAACCAGCGCACCCCGAACCGGTCGGACAGCGTGCCGGAGACCGGCCCGGCGAGCAGAAAGCCCGCGGTCAGCGGCAGCAGGAAGATGCCGGCCCACAGCGGCGCGTCGGCGAAGTCGTAGCCGTGCAGCGGCAGCCAGATGCCCTGCAACCAGATGATCAGCATGAACTGGAGCCCGCCGCGGGCGACCGACGCCAGCAGCGCCGCCGCGTTGCCCGCCGCGAAGTGCCGGTTGCGGAAGAGCGCGAGGTCGAACATGGGCTGCGCCACCCTCGTCTCCACCATCCCGAAGACGATCAGCAGGACCGCGCCGGATATCAGACCGGTGAGCACCTTGGGGCTGGTCCAGCCCATGGTGTCGTGGCCGTAGGGCTGGATGCCGTAGGTGATGGAGATCAGGATCAGACCGCAGCCCAGCGCGAAGGTGAGGTTGCCCCACCAGTCGATCCTGGCCGGCTGGCGGGCGGATATCTCGCGCAGCGAGCGGTACGCCCAGATGGTGCCGAAGACGCCGACCGGCACATTGACCCAGAAGACCGCCCGCCAGTCCCACGCGGAGAGCAGTCCGCCGAGCACCAGGCCGATGAACTGCCCGGACAGCGCCGCGATCTGGTTGATGCCCAGCGCCATGCCGCGCTGCCTGGCCGGGAAGGCGTCGGTGAGGATCGCCGCCGAGTTGGCCATCAGCATCGCGCCGCCGAGCGCCTGCACGATCCGCCAGGCGATCAGCCACATCGCGCCCTTCCCGCCGTGCGCCGGGTCGAAGGAGAGCGCCACCGAGGCGAGGGTGAAGACGACAAAGCCGAGGTTGTAGATCTTGACCCGGCCGACGATGTCGCCGAGCCGGCCGAGGCTGACCACCAGGACCGCGGTGACCAGCAGATATCCCATGATCATCCACAGCAGATAGCTGATGTTCCCGGCGGCGAAGGGGTCCAGGTGGATCCCGCGGAAGATGGCCGGCATGGAGATGATCACGATCGAGGAGTCGACCGTCGCCATGAACATCCCCAGGCTGGTGTTGGACAGCGCCAGCCACTTGTAGGAGTCGGACCCCTGGGCGGAGCCGGCGGACTCGGGGCGGTCCGCGCCTCCGGCGACGGCGGGGGACGCGGCCCCGGCGGCCTCAGACATGGGGGGTGATCCTCTCCAGCAGCGGGATGGCGGCGGCCAGTCGCTCCTGTTCCGCGGGGGTGAGTTCGGCGGCGATCGCGGCGGTCAGCCGGCGGGCCCGCTCGCGGCGGGCGCCGTGCAGTCCCTCCCGGCCGGCCTGGGTGAGCGAGACGACCATCCGGCGGCCGTCGGCCGGGTCCTGGTCACGGCCGACCAGGCCGCGGTCCTGGAGGGCGCCGACGATCGTGCACATCGACTGCGGGCGGATGCCTTCCGCGGCGGCCAGTTCGGAGGCGGTGGCCGGGCCGTCCCGGTCGAGCCGGACCAGGGCGGAGGTCTGGGAGAGGGTGAGTTCGCCGTCAGGACGGAATTGGCGGAGCCGGCGCACCAGCGGGCCGAGCGCGGCCCGCAGCTCGGTGGCGGTCCGCGCGGCGAGGTCCCCGGCGGGGTCCGGGGCGGGTTCCGCGAGGGCGGCAGCGGGCGGGGCGGGGTCCGGGGCGGCGCCAGTCCGTACGAGGCCGGTCGGGGCGGGTTCCGCGGGGGCGGCCTGCTCGGGAGGGCCGGTGGGAAGGCCGGTCGGACCGCCGGTTCCGGCGCGGCTGGTTGACATAATCTTCAGTATAAACTTAGCAGTCCAGCCTTATGGTATAGCTGACGTCATGAGTGAATCTTCAACCTCCCCCACCGGCTCCCTGACCGCGACCACGATCAGCATCGCGGGACACGGCGACGACCGGATCGAGGCGTACCTGGCCCGCCCCGAGGGTGAGACGACCCGGGGCGGCGTCGTCGTCATCCACCACATGCCCGGCTACGACCGGGCCTCGAAGGAGATCACGCGCCGCTTCGCCGAACTCGGCTACGACGCCATCTGCCCGAACCTCTACCACCGCGACGCCCCCGGTGCCGCGCCCGACGACGCCGCGGCGGTCGGCCGCGCCAACGGCGGTGTGCCGGACGAGCGGCTGGTCGGCGACGTGGCCGGCGCCGCCGCCCACCTGCGCTCGCTGTCCACCTCCAACGGCAAGGTCGGCACGATCGGTTACTGCTCCGGCGGCCGGCAGTCCGTACTCGCCGCGTGCAGCACCCCGGTCGACGCGGCCGTCGACTGCTACGGCGCCTTCGTCACCGGCGTGGTCCCCGAGGGCTTCCCGATGAAGATCACCACCCTCGTAGACAAGCTGCCCGACCTCGGCGCACCGCTGCTCGGCCTCTTCGGCGCCGAGGACCAGTACCCGAGCCCCGAGCAGGTCGCCGAGCTCGACCAGCGGCTGACCGACCTCGGCAAGGAGTTCGAGTTCCACAGCTACGAGGGCGCGGGCCACGCCTTCTTCGCGGTGGACCGCCCCAGCTACAACGTGCCCGCCGCCAACGACGGTTGGGAGCGGATCGAGACGTTCTTCGGCCGCCACCTCGGGAGCTGACCATGTGCACCTACCTCACCGTCAAGGACGAGATCGACGGCAGTGCCAAGGGCCCGAACGGCTCCTGGTTCCATGTCTCCGACGTGACCGTCTACTTCGACCACCCGGTCCACGCGATGGCCGAGCACACCCTGAACATCGACTTCACCGACCCGTCGAAGGGCCCGTCGGCGCGGGTCGCCGTCGAGCTGACCGCCGACTCCGCGCGGAAGCTGGTGGCCGCGATCCAGGAGGCGCTGGACGCGGTGCCGGCGGAGATGCAGCGGGCGTGAGGCGCGGGATTCGCTGAGGCCGTACGGACAGTCCGGACCGTACGGGCCGTTTGGCCGGCGAACCATGACGGCGGCCCGGGGACGCGGTCCCCGGGCCGCCGTCATCGGTGCCCGGGTCGGCGGGGTGTGCCAAGGCTCTGTCGAGGGGCCGTCCAGGCGACCCGTAAAGTATGAATTGAACCCATATGGCACCACGAATCGACCCCGATGATCGAGTCCATGGGCGGTCAGGGCTTCCCGTTCACGAGCTTTTTGCGCATGCTTTGAGTACCCGAGTGTCGTGACCCATGGCTTTCGGGCGACAATGCGGAAGTCGAAGCGTGAGCGGTCGACCCTTAACGAAGCGAGGATCCCATGTTGCGAAACGGGCTGGAGCCGTGGCACCTGATCGTGGTGGCGATCGTCGTCATCGTGCTCTTCGGTTCCAAGAAGCTGCCGGAGGCCGCCCGCGGCCTCGGTAAGTCGATGCGCATCCTGAAGTCCGAGGCCAAGGCGATGAAGACCGACGACACGCCCGCCGCGGGCAGCGCGCCGGCCTCCTCGACGGTCCAGGCCCCCGAGGCGATCACCCCCAGCGACGTGGTCCCCGCGCACGAGGCCGGCGCCGCGAAGGCGGAGCCGCAGCACTCGAGCGTCAAGTAGTCCGGAGGGGCGGCCGGCGTGCCCCGGGCCGACCGGACCGCCCGGGCCGCTCCCTGCCGCCGTCGCCGGACCACCGGCCGGCGGCCGGTCGCTCGCGCGCTCCCTGCCCAGGGCTTCGTCTCGGGGTAGCCCCAGCGCCCCTGATGGTGCGGGTTCGCCGCGGCGACCAGCCGCGTACCGGCGGATGATCGGGCGATCGAGCGCGGCCGAGCGGGCCGAGCGGATGCAGTAGTACGGATCGACGCCGCCCCGGACCTCCCTCCGTCCGGGCCCGGCTGACTTGGTACGTTCATGTCAGGACGTCCGGGTTTCGGGCGAGTGAACCGGGTGGCACAGTGGGGGGCCTGTGGGGGCATCGGGGTTGGGGGCGGCCGCGCACGCGGTGCCCCCGGAGTTCGTCGCGGGGTTTCCGGAGGCGCTCGCGGAGGTCTCCCGAAGCTGTCGCACCCTCAGCCGGGCGGAGCGGGAGAGCCGGCGGGTGCTCGGTGAGCAGGCCGCCAACTCCGGGCTGGCCTTACGGGAACTCACCGCGGAACACCTCGCCGCCGCCCGCCGCGCCTGGCCGCACCTGCCGGGGGTGACCGCCGCGCACGACGCGGCCGAACTGCGCCGGGTCGGCAGCGCCGTACTCACCGCGCTGGAAACGGGTATCGCCGCGCTCGCCGAGGGCCACGACCGGGCCCAGCGCCACGCCGTCCACCGCGCGGAGGCGGAGCGCCGGGCTTTCGTGGACGCGCTGCTCTACGGACGCAGCGACCCCGGACAGATCGCCGAGCAGGCCGAGCGGTACGGGCTGCGGCTGGCGGACCGGCACCTGGTCGCGGTCTCGGCCGCGCCCGAGGGGCAGACCTACGACCGTACGCATCCGCTGGTCCAGCGGGTGGAGCGGGAGTTGGCCGGGCGGTTCGGTGACCACGACGCGCTGATCGCGCCCAAGGACGGCCGGCTGGTGTGTATCGCGCCGACCACGCAGCAGGCGGTGCTGGACGCGTTCGTCAAGCTCACCGCGAGCCACCGGGTCGCGGTCAGCCGCCCGCACAGCGGCGCGCCGGGTGTGGTCCGCTCCTACGAGGAGGCGCTCAGCGCGCTCGACCTCGCCGACCGGCTGGGCCTGACCGCGCCGGTCCTCAACGCCGCGGAACTGGTGGTCTTCCCGGTCCTGCTGCGGGACCGGGCGGCGATGGCCGACCTCATCCGTACGGTGCTGGGGCCGCTGGCCCACGCGCGGGGCGGCGCGGAGCCGCTGCTCGAGACGATCACGGCGTACGCGGCGGCGGGCTACATCGGGGCGGAGGCCGCGCGGCGGCTGGACCTGAGTGTGCGGGCGCTTTCTTATCGGTTGGAGCGGATCGCTGCGCTGACTGGGTTTGACCCTGATGACGCGTTGCAGCGGTACACCCTGGAGACGGCCGCGCTAGGCGCCCGCCTCATGAACTGGCCCACCCGCCCCCTCTAACCTCCCCCTCCCCGGGGCGCGGTTGCCTTCCCGGCGGGGGGCGCGGTCGCTCCCGGCCTGCGGGCCCGTCGTGGTTGCCCGCGCAGTTCCTCGCGCCCCTTGGGGGGCCGGAGTTGGCGCTTTGTTTGGCGTCTCGGGGGTGCCGCGTACCTGTGCCCCAAAGGGGCGCGGGGAACTGCGCGACCAGCCACAATGCAGCCGCAGCCCGGATGAGACGGAAGCACCCCGTTGGATCCGCTCAGGCACTCCGAGGTTGCCGCAAAGCTTCGGGGCGGCGGGCCCGGGCCCAAAGGGGCGCGGGGAACTGCGCGACCAGCCACAGCGCAGCCGCAGCCCGAATGGCACGGAAGCCCCCCACCGGATCCGCTCCGGCGGTGGAACCGTACGCGAGGAACTGCGCGACCAGCCACGACGCAAGCTGCGGCCCGGATGAGACGGAAACGCTCGCCGCGGGACCGGTCAGAGCGTCAAGCCTCGCAAGGCTCCTCGCCCGCCGAAGCGCCGCAGGCATCCTCGCAGTCGGCCTTCAGCCCCGCACTGATCGCCACCCCAATCTCCCGCAACGTCTCCAACTGCTCCGGGGTCAAAACATCGAAAAGCTTTTCCCGCACCGTCGTCACATGCCCAGGCGCCGCCGCCGCCAAGGTGGCATACCCCTCCGACGTCAGCGAGCACACCCACCCGCGCCGATCCCCGTCGGCCGGCCGCCGCTCGACCCAGCCGTTCTTCTCCAGCGACGACACCGCGTGTGAGAGCCTGCTCCGGGAGGAGAGCGACGCACTGGCCAGCTCGCTCATCCGCAAGCAGTGGTCCGGCGCCTCGGAGAGCCGGACCAGGATCTCGTAGTACGCCATGGGCATGCCGGACTCCCGGCGCAGCTGCCGGTCGATATGGGCCCCGAACTCCACACTCGCGGCCAGGTAGGCCCGCCAGATCTCCTGCTCCCGCTCCGTCAGCCACCGCACATCGCTCATGTGACCCAGCATACGGGTGGTTGAACTCTCAACCCCATGTGCGCTAAGGTTTCCGTGAAAGCTCAAGCATTTCCAGCTTCACCCGCACCGCCCGCCCCACCCGCACCTTCGCGCGCTCCGCGCGACCGCGGCACCCGTGCCCGCGGTACGTGCGGTACGCGCAGCACTTTCCACACCCTGGTCCCCCTTTGGAGCTCTCGCCATGACCACGCAGACCGACGTGATCGACGGATACGTCGCCGGTACCTGGACCATCGACGCCGTGCACTCCGACGTCTCCTTCTACGTCCGTCACCTCGGTGTCTCCAAGGTCCGCGGGCACTTCGCCACCTTCGAAGGCACCATCGTCACCGCCGAGGACCCGCTGGACTCCACCGTCACCGCGGTGATCAAGACCGGCTCGGTCAGCACCAACAACGAGATGCGCGACAACCACGTCCGCAGCGCCGACTTCCTCGATGTCGAGCAGTTCCCGGAGCTGACCTTCACCTCCACCGCGGTCCGCCCGCAGTCCTCCGAGCTCTTCGAGGTCGACGGCGAGCTGTCGCTGCACGGCGTGACCAAGGCGGTCACCCTCAAGCTGGAGCTCAACGGCTTCGGCAAGGGCCAGGACGGCAGCCCGATCGCCGGCTTCTCCGCCGCGACCGAGATCAGCCGCACCGAGTTCGGCGTGACCGGTGGCGCCGCCGGTGCCGCGGTCAGCGACAAGGTCCGTATCGCCCTTGAGGTCGAGGCCGTGCAGGCCCAGGCCTGAGCCGTAACGATTCTCCCGGCGGCCGCCGCCACGCCCTCGGGCGTGGTCGGCGGCCGTTCGTCGTCTCCCGCCGGGCCGGCTCCTCCGCCGGCACCCGTGACGCAGCGGCGCCCGCCGCGGTTGCGGTCGACCGGACTCGCGGCGGGCGCCGCACCCACGACCACGTTGACGCACGTACGACCGCCACCGCCGTAGGGGAAGGACGACGGTGACGGACGGTACGGGGGCCGGGTGCGCCGATCCGACAATCGCACCTGGGGGCGCGGGCCCCGGCCGATTGCTCCGTTCATCGGCGTGCCGCCGCCGGCGGGCGGGGGCGGTGGCGGACCCTTGCGCGGTTTCGCCGGGTGCGGGTGCGTTGTGGCTGGTCGGCGTAGTTCCGCCCCCAGCGCCACCCTTTGGGCCCGCTTCCCCCGCGCGGACAGGTCCGCGGGGCCCAACGCCGTGCGCCGGGTCAGAGGGGTTCGGAGGATTTGACCGGGGGAGTGGGGGTCGAGGGCTGCTCCTCGGGTGCGGCGGGACTGGACCTCTTGCGGCCGCGTCGCAGTTCGAGCGCCAGCGGGGTCAGCGACGCCACGACGATCAGCGCGACGATCGGCAGCAGATACGTATCCACGTGCGGGATCGACGAGCCGAGCGCGTACCCGCCGAGCACCAGCCCGACCGTCCACACCGTGCCGCCCACCACCTGCCACAGCACGAAGGTGCGGGCGGGCACCTTCAGTACGCCGGCCAGCGGGTTGAGGACGGTGCGGACCACCGGGATGAAGCGCGCCAGGACGACGGCCTTCGCGTGCCCGTACCGGTCGAGCAGCTCCGCCGCCCGGTCGGCGCCCTCGTGCAGCTTGCGGCTCCGGCTTCTGGCGAGCAGGGCGGAACCGGCCCGGCGCCCGATGGTGTATCCGGCCTGCGCCCCCAGGAGCGCGCCGGTCGCCGCGGCGATCAGCACCTGCCACAGGGAGAGGTGCACCGCGTCGGACGCCCTCGGGACACAGAGCAGCCCGGCGGTGAAGAGGAGCGAGTCGCCGGGCAGCAGGAAGCCGATCAGCAGACCCGTTTCCGCGAACATCACGAACGCGATGCCGAGCGCGCCGAAGGAGGAGAGCAGGGACGTGGCGTCCAGCACGTTCACGGCCTGGTCGAGCATGGGCAGCGGCATGGCGGTGGTGCCCTCTCATAATGGGTCGGGTAGGTGGGTCAGTGCGTCGGTCGGGGCGTAGATCGGGGCGCGGGTCGGTGCGTCGGTCAGGGTCGGGTCGATGGTCGGGTCCATGGGCGGGTCGTCGCTGGGTCGGGGTACCCTGCCGACTACAGTGATGTAGTCGGTCGACAGCACTGTAGGCGAACGAGCGGGAAGGAGCGATCCATGCCGGACCTGCCAGGGCCGGAAGGCGGCGCGGCCCGCCGCCCGTCGGGCGAACTCGAGGCGAGCGTGCTCGCCGCCCTGTGGGCGGCCGGCGGCCGCCCGCTCACGCCTGCCGAGGTCCAACGCGACCTCGGTACCGACCTCGCGCGCACCACGGTCACCACCATCCTGGCCCGGCTCTACGAAAAGGGCACGGTGAGCCGGGCCCGGGCCGGCCGTGGCTACTCCTACCTCCCGGTCCAGGACTCGCCGGGACTCGCCGCCCGGCGGATGCGTACGGAGCTGGACAAGTCGGCGTCCGACGACCGGGGGACGGTGCTGGCGCGCTTTGTCTCCGGGCTGAATCCGGCGGATGAGGCGCTGCTGCGGGAGTTGCTGTGGGAGGGGGAGCCGGGGGCGGGGGCGGCGCCGGACGGGGGTGGGGCCGGGCGTTCGGCGGCCGTCGGCGATGTGGCCGGCGGCGTTGCTCCGTCCAGGTCCGTAGGGGTGGGTGACGCGTCGGCGGGTGACGTGGCGGACGGCGGTTCGGGTGCCGGGGGTACGGCGGCCGGCCGTTTTCCGCGTCCTGTGGCCGGCTTCGACGCGGCCGACGGTCCCCGGACCTCCCCGGGTGAGCCGGTGGGGGACGGCGGCGAGGGCTCGTCGGAGCCCGGCGGGGAGCGGCACTCGTGAACCTCAGTGTGTGGGTGCCGTTGCTCTTGCCGCTGCTGGCCGCGCCTTCCGCCCGGCGGCTCGCGGATGCGTTGCCCCCGCGTGCGGCGGCCTGGCTGCTGGCGGGGTCGGCGGCGGCGCTCGCCGTGTGCAGTACCGCGGCGCTGGCGTTGCTGGCCGGGGCGGGGGCGCTGCGGTTGCCGCCGGTGGCCGCGCTCGGGCACCTCGTCCTGCCGGTGGTCGGTGATCAGGTGACCGTACCGGCCGCGTGCCTGGCCGCCGTGGTGCTCACCGCCGTCGCGGTGGCGCTGGTGCGGACCGGGCGGCGCCACGTCGTACAACCCGCGCGGGCCCGGCGGGCGGCCGCGGCGGCCGGTACGGCGGTGGGGGATCTGACCGTACTGCCCGACGCCGGTCCCGACGCGTACGCGCTGCCCGGGCGGCCCGGGCGGATCGTGGTCACCAGCGGGATGCTGCGGGCGCTGGACCCGGCGGAACGGGAGGTGTTGCTCGCGCATGAGCGGGCGCATCTGAGTGGGCGCCACCACCTCTTCCTCACCACCCTCGCGCTGGCCTGCGCGTGCCATCCCGCGCTGCGGGTCCTGCGGGGGCCGCTCTCGTACGCGCTGGAGCGGTGGGCCGACGAGGCGGCGGCGGTGGCGGTGGGGGATCGGCGCCTCGCGGCGCGCGCGATCGGGCGGGCGGCGCTTGCCACGGTTCGGCCGAGCGGGGCGGTTCTCTCCGTGGCCGCGGGGCCGGTTCCGCGGCGGGTCGCCGCGCTGCTGGCGCCGGCGGCGCGGCCCGCTCCGCCCGCGCCGCGGGCGATAGCGGCGGTCCTGGCGGCCTGCCTCACCCTCTCCGCGGGGTGCGCGCTGGAGGCGGCGCACGAGCTCCACGGCACGATTGAGGTGGCGCAGGCCGAACGCTAGCGCTCCCGGGTGACCACCTCTCCGGTGCGTTGTCGGCTGCGGGCACGTCGTGGCTGGTCGTGCAGTTCCTCGCGCCCCTGGGGTGGTGGTGGGTTCGGTGGACGGTTGTGTGCGGGTGTGTGGTGGTTGCTCGCGCAGTTCCTCCCCCCAGAGCTTCGCCTGGGGGTACCCCCAGCGCCTCCTTGGGTTGTGGTCCGCTCGGGGAGTCGGTCTCTGCGGGTACGTCGTGCTCTGTCCTGCCGGCGCTCCGGGGCTCCGCCTACCCGACCCGAGCCCCGTCAGGGCTACCCGCGCACCCTGCGTGCAAGGGAATCGCCCCGCTAGGGGCGCGAGGAACTGCGCGACGTCGCCTACCCGCGGGTCGCCGCTTCCGGCCCCGGTGACGCGAAGCCCCACCGTATGCTGAGGCAAGCGCTCACAACCGGGGGACGCGTGAATCCCACCTCGCTCCAGGCCCAGTTGACTCTCGCGCGGCAGCGCCTCGCCGAGGCCGAGCGGATGGTCGGGGAGTTCCGGGGGCGGGAGTCCGCCAAGCGGGGTGCCGCGGCAAAAGCGCGGGCCGTCGCGGCGGGCACCGGCAACCGACTGGTTTCCGCGCAGCACCTGCGCGAAGCCGGCCTCCGCGAACGAGAAGCCGCGCGGGCCGCTCAAGACGCCGACTCCTGGCTGCGCCGAGCCACGTCGTACCAGCGAGAGATCCTCACCCTCCAAGCCCAAGTCACCCGCGCGGAGGGGGCGGAACGGGAGACGCTGACCGGCCGCCTCGCCACTACGGAAGCCCGAATGGAGCAGGTCATCCGCGAACTCCGCGCCCCAAAACCGGAAAAGCTGCGCATCCTCATGCTCGCCGCCTCCGCCGAGGGCGACTTACGGATCGGCCGGGAGGCAACCCGCATCCGCGCCGCCGTCGAACGCGCCTTGCACCGCGACCTGGTGGAGATCGACCTGCGCCCCTCGGCGACGACCGGCGACCTGCTGGACGGCCTCGCCCGATTCCGGCCGCACGTCGTGCACTTCTCCGGCCACAGCGGCGAGGACCTGATCGTCTTCGAGTACGACACCGATGCCTTCCACGGCGGCGCGGTCGTCTCCGCCGGCGCCTTCGCCCGCGCGCTCGCGGCTACCGACGCCCCACCCCTCCTGGTGCTGCTCAACTCCTGCGGCTCGGCTGCCCAAACCCCCGGCCTGGTCGCAGAGGTCGGCCCCTTCGCCATCGGCATGTCCGACAGCGTCGCCGACCAGGACGCGATCACGTACGCCGCCCAGTTCTACGCCGCGGTCGCCAACGGCCAGTCCCTCGGTTCGGCTCACGCCTCCGGACGTTCCGCGATCGAACTCGCCGGTCTCCCGGGGCACGACCTGCCCACACTGGACCACCGCGCCGACGTCGACCCGTACGGGACTTTTCTCGTCACCCCGCCGGAACAACAGCCGTAATCCGTAAGCCCGTTGCCGTAGCGGCAAGTAGGCGGAGGAAGCCGAAGATATCTGACATCGAGGCAGGATTCTCCTCCCCGCCGCACTCCCGCGCGTTCCCCGTACACCCTGGAGACCAACCGGCGCAGGAGGTTGCCATGGCGTCCGAACTTCTCAAGGAGCTGCTCCGGACCGCGAATCCCGAGGATCTCGCGCTCCTCAGCGATCACCATCCGCACACGGGTCACGCGCACGACGCGGATGGCACGGACCACGACCCGCATTCCTTCGGACATCACGCGGCCCACGCGCTCGGCGAGTTGAGTGAGGCGGCATCACTTTTCATCGTCGGCCGCCAAGCCTGGGGCCAGGTACGGCGGATGAAGGCCAAGCGCGCGAAAGCGGCGGGAAGGGACGCCGCCACCGCGCCCATGGCCGCGGATCCGTCCCCGCCGGCCACCACAACCCCCGCCTCGACCTCGACGGAAACGGCCTCGGCCCAGCGCCCGGCCGTCCTCTCCTACGCGCGGCGGGCGGTCGCCCGGCATTACGCCATCGCCGACGAGAACGACCTGGAACTCATCTTCGACGAATACGACGCGGCCGAAGCGGCCTGGCGTTTCGACTTCCGGACCATGGCGCCCGGCACGTACTACGTGGCCGTCAAGTCGAACGGCAAGCAGGCCGTGGCGGTGAACTTTCACCACACCATTGGCTGAACGACAGGGGGGATCTGTCATGGCTCAACATCCCGGCACCACAACCGCGCACGGGCTCTACCGGGTCAATGTACGACTCGCACAGGGGGAGATCGTCCAACTGGTCATCGAGGACGTGCAGTACCTGTCGGCTCCGCACAACCGGATCTTCCACCAACAGGACCCGGTCGTCCGGCACTTCCACGTCCCGCAGCAGAACGGAACTCTGGAGATCCTCTACAACCCGGGATTCCTCACCAACGCCGAACACACCCTGGAGGACGCGGCCCTCGCGATCGCCTATGGGCTGGCGCTGGCGTCCGTCATCAGAAAAGTCCGGGTACGGTCGGCCGGGGCCGGCAAGAACGAGGTGCTGGAACTGGAGACCGGTGAGATCGCGGGCCATTCGTACCACCCGGCCGACCAGATCCGCGACGGCCTCACCGCCAAAAAGCACGGCATCCACACGGGCACTTACTCCTGGGCTGGCCTGCGGGATGGAAAAGCGACCGTCCACAACGTGATGGACTGGCTCAACGATCACCCCGGTCAGGGCTATTACATCGTCGAAAACGGCCGCCCCCAGGAAAACCCCGCGATCCTCCACGAGATCCGCTTCAGCAACCTCATCAAACTCTGAGTCACATTCCCCGTCGGGCCGCTTCCCCTCGTTCGGATCTTGGTGGGTGAAGGAGGCGGAGGAGGGAGGCGACGCGGTGGGGGTACACCCGGGCCGCCAGGCCGGGCGGCATCCCGGACGAAGTCCTGGCGGGAGGCGACGCCGCGAAGGTCCGAACGACAGACCCCGGCTAGGGCCGGGAGTGGGTGGGGAGGGTGGCGGAGTCGGCGGCGGTGTGGCCGTGGGTCCAGCCTTCGGGGTCGCGGCCCTTGAGGCGGGAGGTGGTGGTGGTCGGGAAGAGGCGGCGGGTCTCGTCGTGGACCGCGAGGTCTCGGGAGGCGAGGGCGGGGAGCAGGTCGGGGGCGGTGTGCGCGGCGGCCTCCTCGGCGCTCGCGGCGGTGAGGCGTTCGCGGATACGGGAGGCGTACGCGATGAGAAAGGACTCGCGGAAGTCGCGGGAGCGAGAGGCGCCGCGGTGCAGGGCGCGGTCGGCCTGGACGAGGAGTGAGGTGTAGAGGAGTTCGACGGCGTCGAGGTCGGCGACGTGGCCGACGACGGTGGAGAAGCCGAAGTCGGCGGACCATACGGCCTCGCAGCGGTTCGCGGCGGCGACGGCGTCGAGGAGCAGCGCTTTGGCGCCTTCGTAGGGGCGGTCCACGCCGAGGCGGCGGGCGCCGGGGCGGTCGGCGGCGCCTTCGCCGCTCGCGCCGAGCAGCGCCGCGTCGATGCTGTGCCGGGCCATCAGGTGCTGGGCCTTCGCCGAGAGCGCCTCGGCCTCCTCCGGGAAGCCGGTGGACTCGGCCTTGGCGAGCAGCGCGCGGATCCGGCCGAGCATTTTGCTTTCGCCGGCGGGGGCGGGGGCGTGCTTCGGGGGGACGAGCGGGGTGATGCGGGGGAGGCGGCCGTAGAGGCAGAGGGTTTCTACGGTGAGGGTGGCCGCGGAGAAGCGGCCGAGGCGTTCTCGCGTGGCGAAGGCGGTCAGGGCGGCGGCGCCTTCCGCCAGGGCTTCCGCGGCTTTGCGGTGGCGCGGGGTGAGTTCGCGGTCGACCATCCGGAGGAGGTCCGGGGGGTCCCAGCCGCGGGCTCGGCATTCCCTTTCCAACCGGGCGGCCGCTTGGCCCGCGACGGCGGCCCACCCTTCTCCCCCGGCCGCCAGCGTGGACGCGGCGGCGTCCACCTCGCCCTCCGCCCCACCCGCGGCCACGGCCCGCGCGAACGCGGCGTCGAATTCTTCCACGGCTCCAATTGTGAGCGATGCTGTCGCCTGGTCCCGCCGCCCCCCGCCGCAGGGCTTCCCCCGTCCCCGGGGCGCGGCTCTCACCGTGGCTGAGCGCGCGGTTCCTCGCGCCCCTGTAGGGCGCCGCCTACTGCCGCGGCGGCGAAAGGTGGAGCGGGAGTACCCCCAGGCGAAGCTCTGGGGGCGGAACCGCGCGCGCAACCGGCCATGGTCCGCACCCCGAAGACGGCCCGACGCACCCCGCCCCTACCGCCGGGTCCAAAAGAAGAGTGCGGCCCCGACTGCCACGACGGCGGCGCCCGCCACCAGGGAACCCCACGGGAGGCTGGTGAGGAGCACGGCGCAGCCGGCCAGCCCGGCCAGGGGCACCGCCCGCGGGGGCCGGCCCTCAGCTCGGGTGAGACGCAGCGCGCTCGCGTTGGCCACGGCGTAATAGAGCAGCACGCCGAAAGACGAGAAGCCGATGGCCCCCCGCAGGTCGGTCGTCAGGGTCAGCAGCAGCACCACCGCGCCGACGGCGAGTTCGGCCCGTACGGGCGTCCCGCCGCGGACCTCCGCGAGGACGCCGGGAAAGTGCCGGTCCCGCGCCATCGCCAGTACCGTCCTGGAGACCCCGAGGATCAGCGCGAGCAGGGCGCCGAGGGCGGCGACCGCCGCACCGGCCCGGACCGCCGGGGCCAGGGCCGACGCCCCCGCCGCCCGTACCGCGTCCGCGACCGGTGCCGGGGCGGCGGCGAGCCGGTCGGGGCCGAGGACGGCGAGCAGGGCGACGGCGACGGCCGCGTACACCGCCAGGGTGATGCCGAGTGCGGTCGGGATCGCCCGCGGGATGGTCCGGGCCGGGTCTTTGACCTCCTCGCCGAGCGTGGCGATCCGCGCGTAGCCGGCGAAGGCGAAGAAGAGCAGGCCCGCGGCCTGGAGCAGGCCCCGGGCGGAGGTGGGGCGGCCACCGGCGGCCCAGCCGAGCCGAGCCGCCTCGGCGTGTTCCGAGGACAGGCATACGGTGACGGCCGCCACCAGTACGGCCAGCGTCACCGCGACGATCAGCCGGGTCAGCCAGGTGGCCTTCCGCAGGCCGAGGCAGTTGACTGCGGTCAGCGCGACGACGGCGGCGACCGCGACGGCCCGCCGCTCGCCCGGCCACACGTACTGCCCCACGGTGAGCGCCATCGCCGCGCACGAGGCGCTCTTTCCCGCGACGAAGCTCCACCCCGCGAGGTAGCCCCAGAACGGGCCGAGCCGCTCCCGCCCGTACACATAGGTGCCGCCGGACCGCGGGTACCGGGCGGCGAGCCGTGCGGAGGAGGTGGCGTTGCAGTACGCGACGGCGGCGGCCAGCCCGAGCGCGGCGAGCAGCCCACTGCCGGCCGCCCGGGCGGCGGGCCCGAACGCCGCGAAGACGCCGGCGCCGAGCATGGCCCCGAGCCCCACCACCACGGCGTCCGTGACACCCAGCCGCCGCGCCAGCGGTATCCCGTTCATCACGCGCGCATGATGCCATGCCCAGGTGACGGGACGGGGGGCGATGCGGGCGGCTTTTCTTCGACGGCCGGGCGGGGGCCGGCCGCGGGGGTCAGGGCGTGTCCTTCGGATCTCGGTGGGTGAGGGAGGCGGCGGAGGGAGGCGACGCGGTGGGGCACCCCCAGGGGAAGCTCCGGGGGCGGAACTGCGCGCTCGGCCACGACGGGCCTGATGGGACGGGCCGATCCGTAACGGACGGGGCCGTAAGGGCCGCGGGGTGCTCTACGGGGTCAGAGGGGAGAGCGGCATCGGGCGGACCTTGCCCTCGATCATCGCGCCCAGGCCGCGGACGGCGACCGTGTCGGGGTCGGGGGCGATGTGGACCGGCATGCGGGTGGCCCGGCGGAGCATCAGATCGAGGCCGGGCATCTTCGCGCTGCCGCCGGCCAGCATGATGCCGCGGTCGGCGAGGTCGGCCACCAGGTCCGGAGGGCAGTCGCGGAGCACATTGGTGATCGCGTCCAGCACCGACGTGAGCGGCGTGCGCATCGCGTGCCGCACCCCCTCCGTCGAGACCAGCACCGAACGCCCCATGCCGCTCAGCACATCGCGGCCGTGCACCTCCGTGGTCTCGGTGCCGCCCGTGGCGGGCGCGCCGAGCATCTGGTGCAGCGGCCGCACCGCCCGCCGCGGCAGCATCAACTCATGCCGGCTGCGCAGATGTTCGATCACCGCCCGGTCGATCGCGTCCCCGCCGACCGGCACCGTCTCCGCCGACACGATCGAGCCGAGGGCGAGCACCGCCACCTGGGTCGTACCGGCCCCGCACACCACGATCATGGTGGCCTCGGGCTGCTCCACCGGAAGCCCGCAGCCGACCGCCGCCGCGATCAGCGTGTCCACCAGCTCGACCCGGCGCGCGCCGAGCCCGTAGAGCGTCTCGACCGCCGCCCGCCGGGCCACCGGCTCGCTGCCGTGCGGTGTGCACACCGCCGCCCGGATCACCGGCATCCCGCGGAACACCGACATCCGCAGCCAGCGGCGGCCCAGCTTCTGCCGCAGGATGTGCCGCAGCATCCGCTGGGCCATGGAGACGTCGACCACCGCGCCGCCGGCCACCGGGCGTACCACCCGGATGTGGGCCGGGGTGCGGCCCTCCATCATCTCGGCGCGGGCGCCGACGGCGATCAGCGCGCCGGTACGGATGTCGACGGCCGCCACGCTCGGCTCGTCGGCGACCAGTCCGCTGCCGCGCAGATGCACCCGGGTACGGGACGCGCCGATGTCGACCGCGACCGAGCAGCGGCGGAGCTGGACCAGGGTCGGCGAGAGCGGGACGTGGTCGTCGAAGGTGAGGTAGGAGGGGTTCGCCGTCACAGCGCACCGCCCGCGGAAGCCGGGCGGGTGCCGCGGAGCGCCGCGGTGACGGCCGGGACGGCCGGGACGTCCCGGCGGGCCGGCTGCCCGGCCGGCGGCGGAGTGTCGGCGGGGGAGGGACCCGTGGGCTGCGGCCCGGTCGGCCCCGGCGGCTTGGACCCGGGGCGCGGGGGCTGCGAGGCGGGCGGTTCCTGCTGGTCCATGGCGGGGCTCCCGGGAATGCGGTCGGCGTCCAAACGCGGGCTGTCGAGCAGAGCGGACTGGAGGAGACGAGTCCGGCGAATGCCCGCCTTCATGACAAAAGGATTTGACGCATTGTCGGATCGCGCGACCGCACTTAACCCGACCGGGCTACCCTCACCCCCCAAATCCCCCCCTGATGGGCGAGCCCGGCGTGCCGATCTCCGGCCGTGGCGGTATCAGGGGCTGCCGCTGCCGCTGCCGCTGCCGCTGCCGCTGCCGCTGCCGCTGCCGCACCCGCGCTCGCAGCCCCTGCCCGCGCCAGCCCGCCGCAGCCCCCGCCCCGCCAGGGGCCACGCCTCGGGCCTACTGAACCTCCTCCAGCCGGAACCCGACCTTCAGCCCCACCTGGTAGTGGTCCACCGCCCCGTCCACGATGTGGCCCCGGATCTCCGTGACCTCGAACCAGTCCAGGTCCCGCAGCGTCTTGCCGGCCCGCTCGATGCCGTTGCGGACAGCGGCGTCCACGCCCTCCTTCGAGGTGCCGACGATCTCGGTGACGCGGTAGGTGTGCTCGGCCATGGTGCTCTCCCTTTCGGTGGACAAAACCAACGGAATGAACGGAATGAACGGAATGAACGGGAACTACGGGAACTCAGCGGGTGGACCCCCAGGGCTGCTTCCCCGGCTCGCCGGAATCAGTGGTGGAACGCCGTCGCCCTGCTCTCCGGCATGTTCATCGGCCCCTGCTGCCGCCGCAGTTCGGGCAGCAGCCGGTTCACGTCCTCGATCAGCAGATCGGCCAGGTCCTCGGAGAACCCGTTGCGGCACACCACCCGCAGCACCGCCAGGTCCTTGCGGTCGGCCGGGTAGGTGTACGCCGGCACCAGCCAACCGCGCTCCCGCAGCCGCCGGGACAGGTCGAAGACGTCGTACCGCGTCACGTCCGGCGTCGTGTTGAAGGCGAAGACCGGCAACTGATCGCCCTTGCTGACCAGTTGGAAGTCGGCCATCTCCGCCAGCCGGGAGGCGAGCGACATCGCCACCTCGCGCCCGTTCTGCTGCACCGCCCGGTAGCCTTCCCGGCCCAGCCGCAGGAACGTGTAGTACTGCGCGACCACTTGGGCGCCGGGCCGGGAGAAGTTGAGCGCGAAGGTCGGCATCTCGCCGCCGAGGTAGTTGACCCGGAAGACCAGCTCCTCCGGCAGCGCCTCGGCGTCCCGCCACAGCGCCCAGCCGACGCCCGGGTAGACCAGCCCGTACTTGTGGCCCGAGGTGTTGATCGAGGCGACCCTCGGCAGCCGGAAGTCCCAGACCAGGTCCGGGTCGAGGAAGGGCGCGATCATGGCGCCGGAGGCACCGTCCACATGCACCGGGATGTGCGTACCGGTCCGCTCCTCGTACGCGTCGAGCGCCGCGCAGATCTCGGCGACCGGCTCGTACGACCCGTCGTAGGTGGAGCCGAGGACCGCGACGACGCCGATGGTGTGCTCGTCGCAGTGGGCCAGCGCGCTCTCGGCGTCCAGGTGCAGGCGGTCGCCGCTCACCGGCACCAGCCGCGCCTCCACCTCCCAGTAGGCGCAGAACTTCTCCCAGCACACCTGGACGTTGGCGCCCATCACCAGATTGGGCCGGGCGGTCGCCGGATAGCCCGGGGTCCGCTTGGCCCAGCGCCGCTTCAGCGCCATGCCGGCCAGCATGCACGCCTCGGAGGAGCCGGTGGTGGAGCAGCCGACGGTCGCGTCCGGGTCGGGGGCGTTCCACAGGTGGGAGAGGATCGAGACGCAGCGCCGCTCGAGTTCGGCGGTACGCGGGTACTCGTCCTTGTCGATGATGTTCTTGTCGGCGCACTCGGTCATCAGCCGGCCGGCCTCCGGCTCCATCCAGGTGGTGACGAAGGTGGCGAGGTTGAGCCGGGCGTTGCCGTCGAGGAGCAGCTCGTCGTGGACGAGCTGGTACGCCGCGGCCGGCATCATCGGCCGCTCGGCCAGCTCGTGCTTGGGCGGGGCGGTGGCCATGCCGCCCAGCGGGTCGGCGCCGTCGAAGAACGGGTTGACGGACACCTCGCGACGGGAGCCGGAGCCTTTGTGCAGGGACATACGGGTCCTCCGGACGGTGGTGGTGAACCGAGCCGTACGCCCTTGGTGACCGCGGTGGGCCTCACGCGTCGTACGTGACAATCGCGACAATACGGTCATCTCGCCCGGCTCGCAGGTCGTCGGCCGGGTCGCTGCGCAGGCCGTCGTGCGGGCGGTGCTGCGGGCTGTCGTACGGGCCGTCGTGGCGGGCCGCGGGCCGCGGGCCGCTCGGTTGCGTTGCCGTTCGGGGCTCAGCCTTCCCCGCCCGGCGCGTCCTACCGGACCGAGCACGGTCCTGCCGGACGCGCGGGCCCGCCACCGGGCTCAGAACCCGCGGGTCCGCTTCGCCGCCCCGCGCGCCTTGCGCGGCCGGGCACCACCGGGCGCCTTGAGCGTCAGCCGGACGATCTCATGGCCCAGATTGACGCCGATCGCTATCGCCAGGGCCAGCGCGGCGGCCTTGGTGAGCTGGGTGAACCCCTGGTCGGTGTGGTGCTGGGTGAGCGCCAGCAGCCCGAAGTAGGTGGCGGAACCCGGCAGCAGCGGGCCGATCGCGGCGGTCACGTACGGCAGCACGGAGACGTACCGATAGCGGGCCATGAGCTGGCCGAAGAGGCCGACCAGGCCGGCCGCGGCGGCGGTGGCGGCCACCTGGTTGCCGCCGGCCCGCTGGTGCAGCACGCCGAAGACCGTCCAGGCGACCCCGCCGTTGAGGGTGACCAGCGGCAGTACGTGCCGCTCGCACTGGAGCAGTACCGCGAACGCCAGCGTCAGCACCATCGCGGCGACCAACTGCACCCAGGGGTGGTCGTAGGCCCGCGGCGCCTGGTCCGGGTCGAGGTCGGCGCCGAGCGACACCCCGGCGTACAGGATCAGCGTCACGCCGACGACGATGCCGACGATCAGGTACATCACTTCGAGGAGCCGGGCCGAGGCGGTGATGTAGAAGCCGGTCAGGCCGTCCTGGACGGCGGCGACCAGCGCCCGCCCGGGCAGCAGCGCGAACAGCCCACCGGTGATCACCGCGGAGGACTGTACGGCCCCGCCGCCCGGTATCCAGTGCCCGTAGCGGTCGATCACCACGCCCATCGCGGCGGCCGGCATCGCCGCCGCGGCGAACTGGTAGAACTCCGGCAGCCCGCGCCCGGCCAGCAGCCAGGCCAGCCGGTCGCCGAGCATCGCGGCCAGCGCCGCCGCCACGAAGACGGTCGGACCACCGCCGACCAGGATGCTCGCCGCGCCCGCCAGCAGCCCGGCCGCGCCGGTCAGCGCCCAACTGCTGTACGGGTGCCGGTTGCGGCGGATGCCGGCGAGCCGCCGGTAGGCGTCCTCCAGCGTCACCTCGTGCGCGGTGATCGCGCCGACCAGCGCGAAGACCGCCGCCAGCCGGGTGTAGTCGGTGCCGCGCCGCCGGACCGTACGGCTCATGGCCAGCGGCGGCTCGGTGAGCGAGGGCTGGTACGAGATGCCGATCAGGGTGAAGGTGACGGCGGGTTCGACGCGCGCCAGCCCGTAGGCGTACGAGACGCCGAACATCGCCGCCTCCACGTCCTCGGCGCCCTCGCCGCCGGACAGCAGCAGTTCGCCGATCCGCAGCGTCAGGTCGAGGATCCTCGGGACGGGGACGGTGTGCGCGGCCTCGGCGCGCTCCAGGGGGACGCGGGGGACCGGCCGTTCGGTGGCGGGCAGCCGGATCATGGCCCTCATCCGGTCCTGCCACCCGGCGTCGTCGGGCGGCAGGACCACCACCGGGATGCCGTCCGGCGGGGTGAACGGGCCGCCGGGGGCGGTGGTGCCGTCCGGGACGGGGACGGGAACGGGGGTGGAGGTGGGGCCCGAGGCGGGACCGGGGGTGTGACCGGGCACCGGCCCCGCGGCGCCGCCGTAGCCGTAACCGCTGCCGGGCGGCTGTGCCGCCGCCCCTGAGCTTGCCCCCGTTTCCGTGCCGCTCAAGACATTCAGCGCTTCTGCGCCCGGTGCCGGCCGCCCCGGGCCGCCGCGACCGGCGGCTCGGCGGAGCCCTCGGCGTAACCGGACAGGGATCCGGCGCCCTCGGCGGGGCCGCCGACCGCCGCCTTCTTCGCCTTGCCCTTCGACCGCAGGTACTCGATGCCGAGCGGCACCACCGAGACCAGTACCACCAGCACCAGGATCGCCTCGATGTTCTTGCTGACGAAGCTGATCTGGCCGAGCCAGTAGCCGAGCAGGGTGACGCCGGCGCCCCACATCGTGCCGCCGATGAGGTTGAAGGTGAGGAAGGTGCGGTAGTTCATCCGGCTCACTCCCGCGACGATCGGGGTGAAGGTCCGGACGACCGGCACGAAGCAGGCCATCACGATGGCCTTCGGGCCGTGATGCTCGAAGAAGCCGTGCGCCTTCTCGATGTTCTCCATCTTGAACAGGCGGGAGTCGGGGCGGCTGAAGAGCGAGGGGCCCACCTTGCGCCCGAAGAGGTAGCCCACCTGCTCGCCGGCCACCGCCGCCACCGCGATCAGCGCGGCCACCAGGGCCAGCGGCTTGTGCAGGGTGCCGGAGGCGACGAGCAGGCCGGTGGTGAAGAGCAGGGAGTCGCCGGGCAGAAAGAAACCGATCAGCAGACCGGACTCGGCGAACACGATCAGCAGTACACCCCACAGGCCGTATGTGCTGATGAGGTGGTTTGGGTCGAGCCAGCTCGGGCCCAGCGCGATGGTGTTCACGGTCCAAAAGTATCAATCCTGTGTTGACACAAACGTTCCGCTGGCCGTCGATCGTGCACTACCTTCTCGGCAGCGTCATGCGCGTACCACTGCAAGTTTGCCCGGACCAGCGGTAACCAGAGGAAATCCAGCACGTCTGGCATGTCACGCACCACCGGAAATTCAGGCACCACCAGTAAGGCCAGCACCTTGCGTCACCCTCGTACCTTCAGCGCTACCCGTACCGCCCGCGGCACCCCGCACCTCGCGTACCAGCAGCACCCAGCCCCCCACGTGCCCCGTCACCGCGTCCGACCACCCTGGCGGCTCCCGTTATGACACGCGCCATCACCCTGCATGAAGTCTCCAAGTACTACCCGAAGCAGCCGACGCCGGCCGTGGACAGGTTCTCGCTCGATATCGCACCGGGGGAGTTCCTGGTCCTGCTGGGCCCGTCGGGCTGCGGCAAATCCACCGTGCTGCGGATGATCGCCGGCCTTGAGGACATCACCACCGGCGAACTGCTGCTCGACGGCGAGTACTCCAACGACCTGGCGCCCGGCGACCGCAAGATGGCGATGGTCTTCCAGAACTTCGCCCTCTATCCGAGCATGACCAGCCGGGAGAACATCGGCTTCCCGCTGCGCTTCGAGATGCCCGGCGCGGAGCCCGGGCCCCGGGTGGACGAGACCGCCCGGATCCTCGGCATCGAGGAGATCCTGGACCGCTACCCCGGGCAGCTCTCCGGCGGTGAGCGGCAGCGCGTCGCCATGGGCCGGGCGATCTCCCGGCACCCCTCGGTCTTCCTGATGGACGAGCCGCTCTCCAACCTCGACGCCAAGCTCCGCGCCCATCTGCGCACTGAGATCGCCCGGCTCACCCACGGGATGGGCGTCACCACGGTCTACGTCACCCACGACCAGGCCGAGGCGATGTCGCTCGGCGACCGGGTGGCGATCATGCGCAGCGGGGTGCTCCAGCAGCTCAGCACGCCGCGCGAGGCGTACCACCTGCCGGCGAACGTGTTCGTGGCGGCCTTCGTCGGCACGCCGCGGATCAATCTGCTCCAGGCCACCGTGATCGCCCCGCTGACCGGCGGGATGTGGATCGACTTCGGCCGGCAGCGGCTCGGCCTCTCCGATCCGCTCAGCTACGACCACCAGATGCTGCGGATCCAGCAGGGGCGGCGGATCATCGTCGGGCTGCGCTCGGAGGCGGTACGGATCGCCCAGCCGAGCCAGGCCCGGCCCGGGGAGGTGGTGCTCAGCGGGATCGTCGAGCACGTGGAGTACCAGGGCCATGAGTGTCTGGTCCATCTCAACACCGGGTCCCGGCCGGCGTATGTGCCCGAGCTGGAATCGCCGCGTCCGATCGACGGCACCGGGAGCCGGGCCGGCAACCGGCGCGCGGCGGCCGGCGGCAACGGGCTCGGCAAGCTCGCCCAGAAGGCGGCCCGGCGCATCCAGGCGTCGGTGATGGAACGGGACCGCTCGGAACCCGGCGCCCCCGGCGCCCCTGCTGACGGGGCGGCGACCCCGGCCAAGCCGGACCGGACCCGCCGCGTCGGCTCGGCTCCGCCCGTCGAGGTGCTCGACCGCCCGATCGGCGGCCCCGACCAGCAAACCGGCGACCTCGTCGTCCGCACCGGCCCCGACATCCGCGTCCGCCGCGGCGACCGCGTCCCCCTCCTCGTCGACCTCGCCCACCTCTACGTCTTCGACCAGTCCGGCAACCGCATCTGCCCGGTCCCACCCCACCAGCAACGCCTGGAGTAACCCCCGGGTACGAGGGCGCGGGCGGTAATTGCGTGGAGCCGCGGCCGGCTCGCGCCCTAGGGTCCCGGTCATGGCCGACAACGCTGCTGCGCACCTGGACGATGACGAGTCGACGACGGAGCCGGACCGGGAGGTGCACTGGCGGGGCAGCGGGGTCGGCTTGTCCGCCCTCGACGTGGACGACGCGGAGCTGCTGCACACGTGGCGGTCCGATCCGGTCGCCGGGTTCGAGATCGGCATCTGGCCGCAGCCGCTGTCACGGCTCCGTGACCGTGTCGAGCGGGATGTCGCCGACCACGAACGTGACGACTTCCTCGTCCTGCTGCCGGACGGGACACCCGTCGGCCACATCGCGCTGGTGGACCAGGACATCGTGGACGGCACGGCCGAGATCGTGCTGCTGCTCGACCCGCGGCACCGAGGCCGCGGCCACGGTGCCGGCGCGGTGGACGCCCTGGTCGACATGGCCTTCGGCGAACTCCCCATGCACCGGCTCGAAGCCGTCACCCACACCACCAACGCGCCCGCCCTGGCCACCCTGGCGAAGTCGGGCTTCACCCAGGAGGGCATCCGCCGCTCGGCCTGCCTCCACCGGGGAACCCGCCACGACGTCGCCGTCTGGTCCCTCCTCCGCCCCGAATGGCAATCCCTCCCCCGCCCGAAAAGCTGGGACCTGAACCCCGGAGCCCACCTGCTTCACTGACCCCGCGGGGCGATGGCTCGCGGCCACGCTGTCGGTGGGGGTGGACGTTCATCTCAGTCCGACGGGTGGGTCGGCTGTCAGCTTTGATACGCGGGCCGCGTAGGCAGGACGGGGCGGGGCGGGGACGGCGAAGGGCGGCCGGCGGGGGGCCGGCCGCCCTTCGTTACGCGGTGGGGGTCAGTGAGCGCCGCCGTGTTCCTTGAGGCGGCGGAAGGACTCCTCGATCTCCGCCTCGGCCTCGGCGCGGCCGACCCAGTCGGCGCCCTCGACGGACTTGCCGGGCTCCAGGTCCTTGTAGACCTCGAAGAAGTGCTGGATCTCCAGCCGGTCGAACTCGCTGACGTGGTGGATGTCGCGAAGGTGCTCGACGCGGGGGTCGGACGCCGGCACGCACAGCACCTTGTCGTCGCCGCCGGCCTCGTCGGTCATGCGGAACATGCCGATCGCCCGGCAGGTGATGAGGCAGCCGGGGAACGTCGGCTCGTCCAGGATGACCAGCGCGTCCAGCGGGTCGCCGTCCTCGCCGAGGGTGTTCTCGACGAAGCCGTAATCCGCCGGGTAGCTGGTCGAGGTGAAGAGCCGGCGGTCCAGGCGGATACGACCGGTCTCGTGGTCCACCTCGTACTTGTTCCGGGAACCCTTCGGGATCTCGATCGTGACGTCGAACTCCAAGGCCCTACTCCTCCATGATCAGCGCACAGTGCGGGTGGTTAAGTGTCCCCCACGCATATGGGTGGTCGCGAAAGGGGCTGGTCGTCGGTGCCGCTCGGCAGGACATGGCAGGTCGTGGCGGGATCCGCCGCTTTGGGTCTGGCGGTGTCCGCCGGGGTGGTGGCCGCGGCGGGCCCGTGGGATTCGGGTCAGCGTACGGCCGAACGGTCCTTCGCCGGCGCCAGGGACCAGCGACTTGACCGGATCGCGCACCCGGTACCGGTACGCCGGGTAGCGGCGCCCCCGCCGTCGGCCCCGCCCGTGCTGATCCCCGTGCGGCTCGGCGCGGGCACCACGGCGGCCGCGCCGTCCGGCGGCCGGACCGCCCCCGCCACCCGGGCCACCGGCCCGGCCACGGCCCCCGCCGCAGCGGCCGCCGCCGGCGAGGCCAAGAGCCTCGCCGCCCGGCTCGGCCCGCTGATGGCCGCCTCCGCCCTCGGCCCCTTCCGTACCGGCGCGGTCGTCGACGTCGCCACCGGCACGCTGCTCTACGACCACCGGGCCACCGCCGCCTCCACCCCGGCGTCCACCACCAAGCTCGCCACCGCCGCCGCCGCGCTGAGCACCCTCGGGGCCGGCCACCGCTTCAGCACCACCGTCGTCAGCACCGCCCCGGGGCGGATCGTGCTGGTCGGCGGCGGCGACCCCAGCCTCGGCTCCGAGGGCCTCGACGGCCTCGCCGACGACACCGCCAAGGCCCTCACCGCCGCCGGTACGACCACGGTCACCCTCGCGTACGACACCTCGTGGTTCGCCGGCCCCGCGCTCCACCCGATCGGGGTCAACGACAACCTCGCCCCGGTGACGGCGCTGATGGTGCGCGAAGGCCGGCTGGACCACACCGCCAGCGGCCCGGCGCCCCGCGCGCAGGACCCGGCGGAGGCGGCCGCGGCGACCTTCGCCGAGCGGCTCGCGGTGCGCGGCGTCACCGTCAAGGGCCGCCCCGGGCCCGGCTCGGGCGCGGGCGGTACGCGGCTGGCCGTGCACGGCTCCGCGCCGCTGTCTGACCTGGTCGAGACGATGCTGACCAACAGCGACAACGACTTCGCCGAGGCGCTGGCCCGCCAGACCGCCCGGGCGCGCGGTCTGCCCGCCGATTTCGCCGGGGGCGCCAAGGCGATCGCCGCCGTGCTGGCCCGGGACGGCATCCCGCTCACCGGCGCGGTCTTCACCGACGGCAGCGGCCTCGACCACGCCGACCGGCTCGCCCCGGTCACCGAGGCGGACCTGCTCGCCCTGGCCGCCTCCCCGGCCCAGCCCGAGCTGCGCGCGATCGTCACGGGGCTGCCGATCGCGGCCTTCACCGGCACCCTCACCGCCCGTTTCCACGCCTCGCCCGGCGCGGGTCTCGTCCACGCCAAGACCGGCACCCTCACCGGCACCAACACCATCGCCGGCCTCACCGTCACGCCGGCCGGGCGACTGCTCGCCTTCTCCTTCATGACCCAGCGCGCCCCGGACCCGGCCGGCGCCCAAGCGGCCCTGGACCGTCTGGCGGCGGCGCTCGCCGGACCCTGACCGGCCCGGGACCGCTCCCTGACGGCCCGGCACCGCTCGCGGCCGGCCCGTGACCGCCCCCGGAAAAACCCCGATCCGGCGGCCCGATGACGCGGGTGCAACCCCCAAAGGGTGACCGGCAACGTACCGTGAAGACATGACGAGCATCGGTGGAAGCGAGATGGTCGACTGGAACCTCGCCGTGGCGACCGCACAGCGGCTGACCCGGCCGGGTCCGGAGGTGAGCCGCGACGAGGCGCGGGCGATCGTGGCCGAGCTGCGGGAGCACGCCCGGGAGTCGGAGGCGCACGTCCGCGCGTACACCAGGATGTTCGGGGACGCCGAACCTCCACCGCACGGCACCCCGGTGCTGATCGTGGACCGGCCCGGGTGGGTGAAGGCGAATGTGGCCGGATTCCGCGAGGTGATGAAGCCGCTGCTGGGGAAGATGCAGGCCCGGCGGCCCGGCGGGGCCGGCGGCCTGGTGCTCGGCACCGTCGGCGGCAAGGTGACCGGGGTCGAGGTCGGGATGCTGCTGAGCTTCCTGTCCTCGCGGGTGCTCGGGCAGTACGAGACGTTCGCGCCGCCGACCAGGGAGCTGCCCGCCGGGCCGGTGAAGCCGGGCCCGGGGGAGGCGAAGGCGGGCCGGCTGCTGCTGGTGGCGCCCAACATCGTGCACGTGGAGCGGGAACTCGACGTCGACCCGCACGACTTCCGGCTCTGGGTGTGCCTGCACGAGGAGACCCACCGCACCCAGTTCTCCGCCGTGCCGTGGCTGCGCGACCACATCGAGGGCGAGATCCAGTCGTTCCTCGGCGAGACCGAACTCGACCCGTCGACGGTGATCGAGCGGGTACGGCAGGCCGTGCAGTCCTTCACCGGCTCCGGCGCCGGGGGTCCGAACGCCGACGAGGCGTCGGACAGCGAGGGCCGCAGCCTGGTGGACCTGGTGCAGACGCCCACCCAGCGGGAGATCCTCGGCCGGATGACCGCGGTGATGTCGCTGCTCGAAGGCCACGCGGACTACGTGATGGACGGGGTGGGGCCGCAGGTCGTGCCGAGCGTCGCGGAGATCCGGGAGAAGTTCAGCCAGCGCCGGGCCAGCGGCGCCGGCCGCCTCGACCAGGCGCTGCGCAAGCTGCTCGGCCTGGACGCGAAGCTGCGGCAGTACCGCGACGGTGAGCGCTTCGTCCGCGCGGTGGTGGACGAGGTCGGCATGGACGGCTTCAACCGGGTCTGGACCTCCCCGAACACGCTGCCGACCAAGACGGAGATCGCCAAGCCGGCGGAGTGGGTGGCGAGGGTGCACAGCAAGGGCGAGGCAGCCGAGTAGCCACGTGGCGCCGCCACCTCGCCGGGGACTTCTGGAGGCCCTCGGCGGGGCCGGCGGTGCGCGGCGGGTCGCGGCGGCGGGTCGGGGTCGCGGCGCTGGGTCGGGGTGGCGGGTCACGGCGGCGGGTGGCGGGTCGCGGTGACGGCAGTGGGGGCCACCGAAAGCGACTGTGTGACAACCGGTTCACCCGTCCGAGGGACCGTTGGCGTGGGGTACCGCGTGCGATGCTCGGGTTATGCCCGGTCTTCTGTCACCATCTGAATACCCTGCGTCATCTTCACTGCCCCGCGCGTGCTCACCCGACGTCACCCACACGGCCGCTCACGACCTCCCCGACGCGCCTCAAGCGCCTCACGACCCTCTTGCCTTCCACGCCTCTCATCCCCATCGCACCCCTCACGCCCCTCGCACCTCTCTCGCCTCTCTCGCCTCTCTTAAGCTCCCCCGGAGGGAACCGGACATGGGACCCCACCCCACGGTCGCGGCGATACGCCTGGCGGTCCGCCGCGTCCTGCACGACGTGCTCACCGCGACTCCCGACCCGCGACCTCTCGTGCTCGCCGCTTCGAGCGGCGGTGCCGACTCCATGGCGCTCGCCGCCGCCCTGGCCTTCGAGGCCCCCAGAGTCGGCGTGCGGGCCGGCGCCGTCACCGTCGACCACGGCCTCCAGGACGGCTCGGCCGTGCGCGCCGTCGAGGTCGCCGAGCGCCTGCGCGGCCTCGGCCTCAACCCGGTGGAGGCGGTCGGCATCACCGTCGGCCGCCAGGGCGGACCGGAAGCCGCCGCCCGCGACGCGCGATACGCCGCGCTCGACGCCGTCGCCGACCGCCACGGCGCCGTCTCCGTGCTGCTCGGACATACCCGCGACGACCAGGCCGAAACGGTGCTGCTCGGCCTCGCCCGCGGCTCCGGCACCCGCTCGCTCTCCGGGATGGCCGCGGTCTCCGGGACCAACGGCCGCTACCGCCGGCCCTTCCTGCTGCTCGACCGCGACACCGTACGCCAGGGCTGCCTCGCCCAGGGCATCACGGTCTGGGAGGACCCGCACAACGCCGACCCGGCCTACACCCGCTCCCGGGTCAGACACGAAGCGCTGCCGGTGCTGGAGAAATCCCTCGGCAAGGGCGTGATCGAGGCGCTGGCCAGGACCGCCCAGCTCTCCAGGGACGACGCCGACGCGCTCGACCAGTGGGCGGCCGACGCCGAGGGCGAGGCGGCCGGCGAGGACGGCAGCCTCGACGTCCCGCGCCTGTACGAGCTGCCCCCGGCCGTCCGCCGGCGGGTGCTCCGGCGGGCCGCCATCGCGGCGGGCTCACCACCGGGCTTCCTCTTCGCCCGGCACATCGAGGAGGTGGACCGGCTCGTCACCGACTGGCACGGGCAGAAAGCACTGAACCTACCGGGCGGCGTAGCCGTGCTCAGGGTGAATGGCAGACTGTTCTTCTCGCCGTCGTAGAGCCGACCACCTGAGGACGTACCGCGCAGTGAACGAGACCGACATGGGCGCCGATCTGGAAAAGGTGCTCATCTCCAAGGCAGAGATCGACGCGAAGCTCATCGAGCTCGCCGCCGAGATCGACCGGGACTACGCGGGCAAGGACCTGCTGATCGTGGGTGTGCTCAAGGGCGCCGTCATGGTGATGGCCGACCTGGCGCGCGCCCTGTCCAGCGAGGTCACCATGGACTGGATGGCGGTGTCGTCGTACGGCGCCGGCACCAAGTCCTCCGGCGTGGTCCGCATCCTCAAGGACCTGGACACCGACATCGCCGACCGGGACGTACTGATCGTCGAGGACATCATCGACTCCGGTCTGACCCTCTCCTGGCTGATCAGCAATCTCGGCTCGCGCGGGCCCGCCTCCCTGGAGGTGTGCACGCTGCTGCGCAAGCCCGAGGCGGCCAAGGTCAAGATCGATGTGAAGTACACCGGCTTCGAGATCCCCAATGAGTTCGTGGTGGGCTACGGCCTGGACTACGCCGAGAAGTACCGCAATCTGCCCTTCGTCGGCACCCTGGCCCCGCATGTGTACGGAGGCTGAGATCCGGCCAGCCGCCCATCGCGCGGATCGGCCGCGGGGCGACGGGAACCCCGACCGGTTTCCCGCCGTTGGAGCAGGGGAAAGCGGGATTGTTAACGGTCGGCGGCAACCTCGGGTGACAATGCTGGGGTACCGTCCGAAGGTCGGATCAATACAACACCGGATGCACACGGCGCCAACAGGCGCCGGTGCCTCACTGTGGCAGGAGGGACGGGGCGTGTTCGCCCCGCATGGATGGACGTGAAGCGCTATTTCCGTGGGCCAGTGATGTGGATCGTGCTGGCTGTCCTCGCCGTGGTCGTGCTGATGCAGGTCGTCGGGTCCGGCGGCGGCTTCAAGACGGTGGACACCGGCGCGGTACTGCACGCGGTCAACACCAACCAGGCCAAGTCCGCCGAGCTCACGACCGGAGACGACAACTCCATCAAGGTCCAGCTCAAGAGCGGCGTCAAGATCGAGGGCAGCAGCAAGGTCCGGGCCAGCTACATCGGCAACCAGGGCGCTGCCATCGCCAACAACCTGCAGAACATCGTGGACGGCAAGGTCCGCGGCGTTCAGCTCCCGGACAAGTACACGGTCTCGCAGTCCAAGCAGAACGCCTTCGTCGGCATCCTGCTGTCGCTGCTGCCGTTCGTCCTGATCGTGCTGGTCTTCCTCTTCCTGATGAACCAGATGCAGGGCGGCGGTTCGCGCGTCATGCAGTTCGGGAAGTCCAAGGCCAAGCTGATCACCAAGGACACCCCCAAGACCACGTTCGCCGACGTGGCCGGCTGTGACGAGGCGGTGGAAGAGCTCCAGGAGATCAAGGAGTTCCTCCAGGAACCGGCCAAGTTCCAGGCCGTCGGCGCCAAGATCCCCAAGGGCGTGCTGCTCTACGGCCGCCCGGGTACCGGTAAGACGCTGCTCGCCCGCGCGGTCGCGGGTGAGGCCGGGGTGCCGTTCTACTCGATCTCGGGTTCCGACTTCGTCGAGATGTTCGTCGGTGTCGGTGCCTCCCGGGTCCGTGACCTCTTCGAGCAGGCCAAGGCGAACGCCCCGGCGATCGTCTTCGTCGACGAGATCGACGCCGTCGGCCGGCACCGCGGCGCGGGCCTCGGGGGCGGGCACGACGAGCGCGAGCAGACGCTCAACCAGCTCCTCGTCGAGATGGACGGCTTCGACGTGAAGGGCGGCGTGATCCTCATCGCCGCCACCAACCGGCCGGACATCCTCGACCCGGCGCTGCTGCGTCCCGGCCGCTTCGACCGCCAGATCGCGGTCGACCCGCCGGACCTGATGGGCCGCCTGGAGATCCTCAAGGTGCACCAGAAGGGCAAGCCGGTCGCACCGGACGTCGACCTGATGGCCGTCGCCCGCCGCACCCCCGGCTTCACCGGCGCCGACCTGAGCAACGTACTCAACGAGGCGGCGCTGCTGACCGCCCGCGGCGACAAGAAGGTCATCGACAACAACGCGCTCGACGAGGCCATCGACCGCGTGGTGGCCGGTCCGCAGAAGCGCACCCGGATCATGTCGGACAAGGAGAAGAAGATCACCGCGTACCACGAGGGCGGACACGCCCTGGTCGCGGCGGCTTCCCCCAACTCCGACCCGGTGCACAAGGTGACGATCCTGTCCCGTGGCCGCGCCCTGGGTTACACCATGGTGCTGCCCGACGAGGACAAGTACTCCACCACGCGCAACGAGATGCTGGACCAGCTCGCGTACATGATGGGCGGCCGGGCCGCGGAGGAACTCGTCTTCCACGACCCGACCACCGGCGCCTCGAACGACATCGAGAAGGCCACCGCCACCGCTCGCGCCATGGTCACGCAGTACGGCATGACCGAGCGGCTCGGCGCCATCAAGTTCGGTTCGGAGAACGCCGAGCCGTTCCTGGGCCGTGAGATGGGTCACCAGCGCGACTACTCGGAAGAGGTCGCCGGGCTGGTCGACGAAGAGGTCAAGAAGCTCATCGAGACCGCGCACAACGAGGCCTGGGAGATCCTGGTCGAGAACCGGGATGTGCTGGACAACCTGGTGCTGGCCCTGCTGGAGCGGGAGACGCTGAACAAGGAGGAGATCGCTGAGGTCTTCGCCCCGATCGTGAAGCGTCCGCCGCGCCCGGCCTGGACCGGCTCCGCCCGGCGCAGTCCGTCCACCCGGCCGCCGGTGCTCTCGCCGCGTGAGCTGGCGCTGACCAACGGCTCCCAGACCACCAACGGCAACGGGATCTCGCCGGTGTCCACCACCAAGCCCGTCACCGAGCCGGTGGACCATCCGGAGGAGCACCCGGAGAGCTGACCGGTACGTCCCGGAATGCGCAGTGCGGCCCCAGGGGTTCTACCCTTGGGGCCGCGGTGCTGTGCGGGGGCCCAGGGGACACGGACGCCCGGCAATCGAGTACGCACAAGGAGCGAGGCACTCTTCATGACGGATCCCGTGACGCTCGACGGCGAGGGCACGATTGGCGAGTTCGACGAGAAGCGGGCCGAGTCCGCGATCCGGGAGCTGCTGATCGCGGTCGGCGAGGACCCGGACCGCGAGGGACTGCGCGAGACGCCGGCCCGGGTGGCCCGCGCCTACCGGGAGATATTCAGCGGGCTGCGGCAGGAGCCGGAAGACGTGCTGACCACCACCTTCGACATCGGGCACGACGAGATGGTGCTGGTGAAGGACATCGAGGTGATGTCGTCCTGCGAGCACCACCTGGTGCCCTTCGTCGGGGTGGCCCACGTCGGCTACATCCCGGCGAGCAGCGGCAAGATCACCGGCCTGTCCAAGCTGGCCCGGCTGGTGGACGTCTACGCCCGGCGCCCCCAGGTGCAGGAGCGGATGACCACGCAGATCGCCGACGCCCTGATGCGCATCCTGGAGCCGCGCGGGGTGATCGTGGTGGTCGAGTGCGAGCACATGTGCATGACGATGCGCGGGGTGCGCAAGCCCGGCGCCAAGACGATCACCTCGGCGGTCCGCGGCCAGCTCCGCAATCCGACCACCCGCGCCGAGGCGATGAGCCTGATCATCGGCCGCGGCTGACCCCGGCCCCTGCTGCCGGGTCCGTCACCAGCCGGGCGGCAGCCGGGCCCTGTAACGGCCGGGCCCCCTACCAGCCGGGATCGCGCCAACTCGTAAGACTCCCCGTGGCCGTGTACCTTTCCGTCTCGCGCGCGATATCCGGGACGGGAGGGAACCCCCGAGCCCCGGATCTCGTCCTACAGGGGGCGCATATATTCGTACCGGAGTTGGTAGCGGGTCCGAGTCCCGCGGCCCGGTGAAGTCGGGGTTTGGTGACCCATGTCAGCACAAGCAGCGGGCGAGAGCCCAGCACGGGTCCAAGGACCCGGCGAGCCGGCCCGGCGACGGCGATGGCCCCGCCCCAAGGCCGTACCGAAGATCATGGGCTCCGCCACCGCGGTGATCGGACTGCTCGATGTGGTCTCGGCGGTGTTCCCGGCGTTCCGCAACGGCCGGATGCACCACATGGCCGCGGTCTTCCCCGGCACCGTCAGCTCGCTGGCCGCCGCCACCTCGGTGGTCACCGGCATCCTGCTGCTGATGCTCGCGCACGGCCTCAAGCGCGGCAAGCAGCGTGCCTGGTGGGCGGCGGTGGTGCTGATGCCCGTCGGCGCGGCCACCCAGCTCGTCTACCGGCACTCCGTCTTCGGCGTGGCCGTCTCGCTCGGGCTGCTCGCCCTGCTGATCCGGCACCGCGGTGAGTTCACCGCGCTCTCCGACCCGCGCACCCGCTGGCGGGCCGCGGCCAACTTCTTCGGGCTGAGCGGCGTCGCCTTCGCCCTCGGCCTGGTGATCACCAGCGCCCACCCGGCGGCCGAGACCGGCAACCCGGGCTTCACCGACCGGTGCCTGCACGTGATCGAGGGCCTCTTCGGCTTCAGCGGCCCGGTGCACTACACCAGCGACCGGGTCGGCGACGTGGTCAGCTACTCGCTCGGCGGCCTCGGCCTGCTCATCGCCTGCTCCACCGTCTATCTGGTGCTCCGCCCGGCCCGCCCGGTCGCCGAACTCAGCGCCGACGACGAGGACCGGCTGCGCGGCCTGCTGGCCCGGCACGGCGCCCGTGACTCGCTCGGCCACTTCGCGCTGCGCCGGGACAAGTCGGTGGTCTTCTCGGCCAGCGGCAAGGCCGCCGTCTGCTACCGGGTGGTCTCCGGCGTGGCGCTCGCCAGCGGTGACCCGATCGGCGACGTGGAGGCGTGGCCCGGCGCCATCGACCGCTTCATGGCGCTGTCCCGGGCGCACGCCTGGCTGCCCGCCGTCGTCGGATGCAGCGAGACCGGCGGCGAGGTGTGGACCCGCGAGACCGGCCTGGACGCCCTGGAACTCGGCGACGAGGCGATCGTGGACACCGCCGGCTTCACCCTCGAAGGCCGCGCCATGCGCAATGTGCGGCAGATGGTCAAGCGCATCGACCGGGCCGGATACGTCTGCCGGGTGCGCCGGGTGCGCGAGCTGTCCGACCTCGACAAGCAGCGGGTACGGCTGGCCGCCGACGCCTGGCGCGGCACCGACACCGAGCGCGGCTTCTCGATGGCCCTCGGCCGCTTCGGCGAGGAGGCCGACGGGGACTGCGTGGTCGTCACCGCCCACAAGGACCGCGAGGACGGCGATCCGCACCCCGAGCTGGGCGATCTGCGGGCCGTGCTGCACTTCGTGCCCTGGGGCGCGGACGGCATGTCGCTCGAACTGATGCGCCGCGACCGCGCCGCCGACCCCGGCCTCAACGAGCTGCTGATCGTGGCCGCCCTCCGGCAGGCGCCGGACCTCGGCGTCAAGCGGGTCTCGCTGAACTTCGCGATGTTCCGCTCGGCGCTGGCCCGCGGTGAGCGGATCGGCGCCGGACCGGTGCTGCGCGGCTGGCGCGGGCTGCTGGTGTTCCTCTCCCGCTGGTTCCAGATCGAGTCGCTCTACAAGTTCAACGCCAAGTTCCAGCCCGAGTGGGTGCCGCGCTTCCTGGTCTTCCCCAACTCGCGCGACCTGCCCCGGATCGGCTTCGCGATCATGCAGGCCGAAGGCTTCGTCACCCTTTCACTGCCGCTGCCCGCCGCGCTCCAGCGCTTCCTGCCGGGACGCGCCGGACGGCTCGGCCACCAGAAGGCCTGTTACGCGAACGCCGAGCTCACCCGCGGGGCCGCCGCCCCGGACCCGCGCAAGGGGAGCGCGCTCGCCTGACCCGTAGGCTGGGCCCATGGTTACGTCGACGAGTACGTCACAGGGCCGGACCGGCCCGCGCGGCCTGCCGGAATGGGATCGCTGCGCGGTCATGGGCGTGGTGAACGTCACCCCTGACTCGTTCTCCGACGGCGGGCGCTGGTTCGACCACGAGCAGGCCGTCAAACACGGCCTGGACCTGGTCGCGCAGGGCGCCGACCTGGTGGACGTCGGCGGTGAGTCGACCCGGCCCGGTGCCAAGCGGGTGAGCGAGGCGGAGGAGCTGCGCCGGGTGCTCCCGGTGGTGCGCGGCCTGGTCGCGGCCGGTGTGCTGGTCAGCGTCGACACCATGCGGGCCTCGGTCGCGGAGCAGGCCGTCACGGCCGGCGCCCGGCTGGTCAACGACGTCAGCGGCGGCCTCGCCGACCCCGCGATGATCCCGGCGGTCGCCGCCGCCGGGGTGCCCTTCGTCGTCATGCACTGGCGCGGCCAGAGCATCGACATGAACAACCGGGCGGTCTACGAGGACGTGCTCGCCGAAGTGCTCGGCGAACTGCGGACCGCGCTGGACCGGGCGGTGGCCGGCGGGGTCGCCCCCGAGCGGATCGTGCTCGACCCGGGCCTCGGCTTCGCCAAGACCGCCGGGCACGACCTGACCCTGCTCGCCCATCTCGACCGGCTCCAGGACCTCGGCCGGCCGCTGCTGGTGGCCGCCTCCCGCAAGCGGTTCCTCGGCCGGGTGCTCGCCGACGAGGCCGGTGATCCGCCACCGGCCAGGGAGCGCGACGCCGCCACCGCCGCCGTCACCGCCATCGCCGCCAGGGACGGCGCCTGGGCGGTACGGGTGCACGAGGTGCGGGCGAGCGCCGACGCCGTACGGGTGGCCCGCGCGATCGGCGCCGCCGCATGACGCCGCGCACCGCCGAGGCCAGGGCCGCCGAGCGCGCCAACCAGGCGTTCTACGACGCGGTGGAGACCTCGGACCTGGACGCGCTGGAGTCGGTCGTGCTCGACGGGCCGCTCGCCGAGTCGGTCACCGTGGTGCACCCCGGCTGGCCGGTGCTGCGCGGCCGCCGCGAGGTGATGCGCTCGTACGCGCTGATCATGGCGAACACCGACTACATCCAGTTCTTCCTCACCGATGTCGAGGTCGCCGTCGACGGCGACACCGCCCTGGTGACCTGTACGGAGAACATCCTGACCGGCGGCCCCGCCGAGGAGGACGGCTCGGCCGGCTCGCTGGTCGGCGGGCTGGTGGTGGCCACCAACGTCTTCCGCCGCACCTCCGACGGCTGGCGGCTGTGGGTCCACCACGGCTCGCCGGTGCTCGCGGACGAGGAGGACGACGAGGACGACGAGGACACCGTCGCGCCCGACGACGCGCCGGGCGGCCTCGACAGCCTGGGCGGCGGCTCCGGCGGGCTCGACGAACTGGACGCGCCCGGCGGTCTCGCGGGCCTTGAGGGACTCGACGACATCGAGGATCTGGACGGGCCCGACGACCCGGACGACCTGCCCGACGGGCCGGACGATCCCGATGACGGCCCTGACGGCCCTGACGGCCCTGACGGCCCTGACGGCCCTGACGGCCCTGACGAGCCCAAGGGGCCGGGCCCGGACACGAAGGAGTGAATCAGGTGGACCGGGTCACACTGCGTGGGCTGCGTATCCGCGGCCACCACGGGGTGTTCCAGCACGAACGGGATGACGGCCAGACCTTCGTCGTCGATGTGTCGCTCGGCCTGGACACCGCGCCGGCGGCGGCCGGTGACGACCTCACCCGGACGGTGCACTACGGTGAGCTGGCCGAACAAGTGGCGGCCGTGGTCGCGGGCGACCCCGTCGATCTGATCGAGACACTCGCGCAGCGGATCGCCGACGCCTGTCTCGGCCATCGACTGGTCGAAGAGGTGGAGGTGACCGTGCACAAGCCGGACGCGCCCATCACCGTGCCCTTCGACGACGTGACGGTGACCATCACCCGGAGGCGGCCGTGACCACCGACGACCGCCCGGCCGGCGACCCCACCAGGCAGCCGGTACCCGCCTCGGTGGTGGCCCGGGTGGACGCCGCCGACACCACCCTGAGCAACCCCAAGACCGCGGTGATCGCCCTCGGCGGCAACCTCGGCAACCGCCTTGAGATCCTGCAGAGCGCGGTCGACGCCCTGGAGGACACCCCCGGCGTCCGGGTGAAGGCGGTCTCGCCGGTCTACGAGACCGAACCCTGGGGCGTGCCGGCCGGCAGCCAGCCGAACTACCTCAACGCCGTGATCCTGGTCCGCACCACCCTCCCGCCGGACGGGCTGCTGGAGCGCGGCCACGCGATCGAGGAGGCGTTCCACCGGGTCCGCGATCAGCGCTGGGGCCCGCGCACCGTCGATGTGGACATCGTCGCCTACCAGGGGGTGCGCTCGGACGACCCCGTCCTCACGCTGCCGCACCCCCGGGCCCACGAACGCGCCTTCGTCCTCGTCCCGTGGCACGACATCGAGCCCTCGGCCGAACTGCCGGGCCACGGCCCGGTCGCGGAGCTGCTGGCCGCGGTCGCCGACCAGGTCGTGGTGCGCCGGGCCGACCTGGAACTCCGGCTGCCGGAGTAAACGTTGGCATCAAGCGACATATGGCGAGGACGGGCCCGACGGCAGGCACGGATGCGGGCACAGAAGGTGGAGGCGGGGACTCGGTGAAGACGCTGCGGATCAGGACACTGGCGGGGGTCTTCGCGATCGCGATGCTGCTCTCGTGGTCGGGGGCCCGCCTGTGGGACACCTTCGGGACGCTGCCGGGGGTGCCGGTGGCCGCGCCGATCGTGCTGGCGCTGATCGCGGTCGCGCTCTTCGCCACCGCCCTGTCGCTGCGCTCCCGCTTGCGCGCCCAGCGCGAACGCCAGCCGGGCGCCAAGGGGGTGGACCCGCTGGCCGCCGCCCGCTCGGTGGTCTTCGGGCAGGCGAGCGCGCTGGTGGCCGCCCTGGTCGCCGGGCTCTACGGCGGTACGTGCGTCTTTCTGATCGCCTCGAAGCTGGACCAGGATCCCCGGCGGCAGCAGGCGATCTACGCGGCTCTCGCGGTGCTCACCGCCTTCGCCGTCATCGCGGCGGCGCTCTTCCTGGAGCGGGTCTGCAAGCTCCCCGACGACGACGACACTCCGCAGCCGGGACAACAGCGGCCACATCAGCACCAGCAGCACCGCCGCTGACCTGGGGCAAGCTGTGCCCCGGCTTGACCGCCGGCCAGGTGGCGTGATTCAGTCCTTCACGTGAAGGGTATCGGCCTGCGTCTGCATCGGAGGGTCCATCTGGACCTGGTCCGGTACGCCGGCTGCGTGTGTACCGCCGCGCGCTGACGCGCGCTCCGGTCCGCCATTCACCTTCGCGTCCGCTCGCACCGATCAGCTGAACTCCACCGGGTCACCTCGGATCACACCGGGTCCCGCTGGATCGCACCGCATCAGCCGAGCGCCGACGCGACCCTCCTCAGGGTGGTTCCCATGACGATCTCAGCTCCGCGTACCGCACGCTCCACCGCTGCTGCCGCCGCCCCCGCAGCGACCGCCCCCTCTTCCGCCACCGCCCCCACCGCGGCCGATCTGCTCGACTTCGCCCGCAAGGTGGCCGCCGACGCCGCCCTCGTCGGTGACCTCCCGCTCGATCCCGAGGGCCGTACCTGGGTCAGACTCGAAGGACCCGGCGGCGCCGAGGCCTGGCTGATCGGCTGGCCACCCGGCGCCGAGACCGGCTGGCACGACCACGGCGGCTCGTACGGCGTCTTCGTCACCGCCGCGGGCGAACTCACCGAGCGGTCCCTGTCGGTGCCGCTGCCCACCGAGGGCTGGCGCTCCCTGGAACTCGCCGAGGGACTCGACCGCCACCGCGTCCTGCCCGAGGGCGCGGGCCGCGCCTTCGGCCGCAACCACGTCCACCAGGTCGAGAACCGCTCGCAGACCGGTCACGCGGTCTCCGTGCACGCCTACTACCCGCCGCTGCCGCTGATCCGCCGCTACAGCCGCAAGGGCAGCACCCTGCGGCTCGAACTCGTCGAGCGCCCCGAGGAGTGGTGATGCCGGCCACCGCCCCCCTCCCCGGGCCGCCGCCGGCCCAGCCGACCGTCGACGAGTACCTCGCCTCCATACGCGAGCGGCTGACCCGCCTCACCCCCGCCGAGGCCGCCGAGGCCGCCCGGCACGGCGCCCTGCTGGTCGACATCCGCTACGGCTCGCTGCGCGACCGCGACGGCACCATCCCGGGCGCGGTCATCGTCGAGCGCAACGAACTCGAATGGCGGCTGGACCCCAGCAGCCCCCACCGGGTTCCCCAGGCGGTCGGCCACGACCTCGAGCTGATCGTCGTCTGCAACGAGGGCTACGCCTCCTCGCTGGCCGCCGTCTCGCTGCACGCCCTCGGCCTCCACCACGCCACCGACCTCACCGGCGGCTTCCAGGCCTGGCGCGCGGCCGGCCTCCCCATAGCGCCGCCGACCGGCACCCCGACAGCGCCGACCCCCCACATAGCGGCGACCGCCGCCGGGTCCGCGCACGTCCAGCCGGCGTAGCCGCGTCAGGCACTCCCCAGCCGCAGCCGCCTTCAGCCGCCTGAGCAGCCTGAGCAGCCTGAGGGGCCTGAGCCGCCTGAGCCGTCTTAGGCATCCCGGGCGACGCACGAGTCCGCCGCCCGGAAGATAAGCCACCTTCCCGATGCGCCTCCGGTACCAGGGCACGCAGCCTTGGCACACCGGACAGAGCGCGACAATCAGGGAGGAGGCGCATGCCATGCCCACCGTGCCACGCGCCATCGGCGGCACACTGCGGGGATTCCCGGCGGGATTCTGGTGGCTCTGGTCGAGCACACTGGTCAACCGGCTCGGCACCTTCGTCTTCCCCTTCCTGACCCTCTACCTCACGGTGCGGCGCGGCTACTCGGCCACCGAAGCCGGCCTGGTGCTGTCCCTGTACGGGGTCGGCTCGGCCGCCGGGGTGCTGCTCGGCGGCGAACTCACCGACCGGGTCGGCCGCCGGTCCACGATGGTCTGGGCCCAGGTGGCCACCGCGGCGGCCACCGCGGCCCTCGGTCTGGTGACCCAGGCGGCGGCGATCGCCGCGCTGGTCCTCGCCGTCGGGGTGGCCGCGGCCGTGTCCCGGCCCGCGGTCTCCGCGATGATCTCGGACCTGATGCCGCCGGCCGACCGGCTGCGGGCCTTCGCCGTCAACTACTGGGCGATCAACATCGGGTTCGGCCTCTCCGCGGTGGTGGCCGGCTTCATCGCCCAGCAGGGATACATCTGGCTCTTCGTCGGCGACGCCGCCACCACGCTGGCCTGCGCGGTGCTCATGCGGGTCAAGCTGGCCGAGACCCGTCCGGCCGCCGGGAAAGCGTCCCCGACGGCGGCGGACCGGCCGTCCGCCCCGGCCGTGGCCGCCACCCGGGTGCTGCGGGACGGGCGCTTCATGGCGCTGACGGCGCTCGCCTTCGCGCTCTGGCTGGTCTTCTTCCAGGGCGGCACCTCGCTGCCGCTGGTCATGTCGGACCACGGCCTGGGATCGCACGAGTACGGCCTCGTCATCGGCCTCAACGGGCTGCTCATCGTGGTGCTCCAGATCCCGGTCACCCGGCTGGTCAAGGGGCGCGACCCCGGCCGGTCGCTGGCCCTCGGCGCGCTGCTGATCGGCGGCGGCTTCGGCCTGACGGCCTTCGCGGGGTCGGCCACGCTGGTCTACGCGGCCACCGTGGTGGTGTGGACCGTGGGCGAGACGGTGTACGCCCCCGCGTCCGCCGCGGTCGTCGCCGAGCTGGCGCCCGATCACGCCAGGGGCCGCTACCAGGGCGTGTTCGGCTTCGGCACCTCGGCCGCGACCTGCCTCGCCCCGCTGGCCGGCGGTCTGATCCTCGACCACGGCGGGTCCGCGCCGCTGTGGGGCGGCTGCGCCGTACTCGGCACGGTGGCGGCGGTGGCGTTCCTCCTGATCCTGCCCGCCAAGCGCCGGGCGCCGACGCCGCCGTCAGCACCCCGGCCGGGAGACCGGTCCGGGGCGGAGGAGCTGTCCGCGGAGGCCGCCGCCGGCTGAAGACGGGCGCCGCAGGCTGACGCCGGCTGACGACGGTACGTTCGGGCGAGTCATCCTGGTTTCGGCCGCTATACGATAATGACCACTGATGACCATCGCTGAGCACGTCCCCGTCAGTCCCGCGTTCGTCGGCCGAAGCGCCGACCTCGCCGTACTGCGGGCCGCCCTCGACCGGAGCGCAGCGGGTGAACCGCAGAAGGTGCTGGTCAGCGGCGAGGCCGGGGTGGGCAAGACCCGCCTGCTCGAGGAGTTCGTCGCCACGGCCCGCGGGCACGGCGTGCTGGTGGCGGTGGGGGAGTGCATCGAGATCGGCGCGGACGGGCTGCCGTTCGCGGCAATCTCCGCGGTGCTGCGGTCACTGCTCGGACAGTCCGCCGACGAGGAGGCCGCCCTCGCCGAGGGCGTGCGGGACGAGCTGGCCAGCATCCTGCCGGAGCTGGGCAGGACCCCGCCCCGCGGCTCCGACCTGGCCGACGGGACGGCGCGGCTCTTCGACCTCACCGTCGATCTGCTGGAGCGGCTGGCGGCCGACCGCACGGTGGTCGTCGTCCTTGAGGACCTGCACTGGGCGGATGCCTCCACCCGGGCCATGCTGGCCTACGTCGTCCGGTCGCTGCGGCGCGGCCGGCTGCTGCTCGTCGCGACCTACCGCTCCGACGACCTCCACCGCAGGCACCCGTTGCGTCCGCTGCTCGCCGAGCTCGACCGGCTGCGCGCCGTCCAGCGGATCGACCTGCCGCGCTTCACCCGGGCCGAGGTGACGCGCCAGGTGACCGGGATCCTCGCCGCCGCGCCCGACCCGGCCGACCTCGACCGGATCTTCGAGCGCTCCGACGGCAACGCCTTCTTCGTCGAGGAGCTGGTCCGCGCCTACGCGGCCGGCTCGCGGGCCTACCTCAGCGAGTCGATGCGCGGACTGCTGCTCGCCAGGCTGCACTCGCTGCCCGAGGAGGTGCAGCAGATCACCCGGGTCGTCGCGGAGGGCGGCAGCAACGTCGAATACCCGCTGCTGCTCGCGGTGGCGCGGCTGCCGGAGGACGACCTGATCGAGGCGCTGCGGGCCGCGGTGGACGTCCGGCTGCTCCAGCCCACCCCCGACGGTCTCGGCTACCGCTTCCGCCACTCGCTGGTGCGCGAGGCCGTCGCGGGTGAACTCCTCCCCGGTGAACGCTCCCGGCTCAACCGGCGCTACGCCGAGTCCCTTGAGGCCGACCCGTCCTCGGTCCGGGCCGACGAACGGACCGCGCGGCTGGCCGGCTACTGGTACGCCGCCCGCGACGCGGAGAAGGCGCTCGTGGTCAGCCTGCGGGCGTCGGTGGAGGCCCGGCGCCGGCATGCCTACGCCGAGCAACTGCGGATGCTGGAGCGGGCGATGGAGCTGTGGGACGTGGTGCCGCCCGATGTCCTGTCCCGGCTGCGGCCACCGGACGGCGCGGAGGTCTACCCGTCGGGGGACGGTACGGGCGCCGCCACCGTCCTCGGCTATCTCGATCTGGTGGCCGAGGCGGCGGTGGCCGCGCGGTGGAGCGGCGATCAGGAGCGGGCCCTCACCATCGCCAGGGAGGGCACGGCGGGCGCGCGGGCGCAGGGGGATCCGCTGCGCGAGGCGTGGTTCTGGGCCCAGCGCTCCCAGCTCGCCCAGGACCTGGCGCTCGGCGACGGACGGCGGGAGCTGGACCGCGCCCACGAGCTGGTCCGCGACCAGCCGCCGTCGGCCTTCCACGCCGAGGTGCTGGCCGGCCTCGCCGCCTGGGGAGCGCGCCACGAGCCGGGGCCGGACAGCCTGGCCAGCGCCGAGCGCGCGGTGGACTACGCCCGGCAGGTGAAGGCGGAGTACACCGAGCTGCACGCCCGGCTGGTCCGCGGCTGGCTCACCGCCGACATCGGCGGCATCGAGGAGAGCCGCGCCGAGCTCTACGGAGTGCGCCGGCGGGCGGCGGAGCTGGGCGCGGTCGGCGTCCTCGGCCGGGTGAGCATCATCCTGCCGTCGGTTCTGGAAGGGATGGGCCGCTCCCGCGAGGCCGTCGCCGCGGCCGAGGAGGGCGTCAGGACCTGCCGGGCCCGGGGCCTGGCCAACAGCGAGGCATGGGTGGGGTGCAACCTGTCGCTCTCGCTGTTCTGGCTGGGCGAGTGGGCGGAGTCGGAGCGGGTCCTGGACGAGGCCGAGCGGGTCGCCAGGTCCCGCAAGGCCCGCGGCCTGGTGAGCGCCAGGCGCGCGCAGATGGCCCTGGCCCGCGGCGACCTCGCCGAGTCGGGCCGCCAGTTGGCGCTCGCCCGCGAGCACCTCGGCACCCATGATCCGCAGCCGCAACTGCTCATCTCCCCAGCGGAGATGGCGATCCGCATCGCCGCCAAGGAAGGCCGGTTCGCCGAGGCGCGGGCGGAGTTCGCCGCCATCGTGGCGGCCGGCTTCCCGCCGGGCACCGAGCGGTACGCCCTGCCGCTGCTCTGCACCATGGCCGCGGTCGAGGCGGACAGCCGCGGCGTCCCCGAACTCGAACCCGGCCGCGCCGCGGTCCTCGCCACCATCCGGGAGCACGCCGGGCGGCTGCGGCTCCTCGTGCCGGTCAGGCGCGCCTACGACCTGCTGCTGCGGGCCGAACTGCACCGGGCCGAGGGCACGGCGACCCCCGGGCACTGGGCGCGGGCCGCCGACGCCTTCGCGGCGGTGGAACGTCCCTACGAACTGGCCCTCGTCCGCCGCAACTGGGCCGCCGCGCTGCTTCCCTCCCGCGAGGAGCGGCCGCTGGCCGCGCGGCTGCTCGGCCAGGCGTACGCGGTGGCCGACGGGCTCGGCGCGTGTCTGCTGATGGACGACATCGCGCTGCTGGCGGGCCGGGCCCGGATCGACCTCACGCCCGCCACCGCGAAGGCCGGCCCGGCGGCCTCGGCCGCCCCGGCCGAGCCGGTCCCCGACCCGTCAGCGGCGGCCGACAGCGCCGACGCCTTCGGCCTGACCGCGCGCGAGCTGGACGTGCTGCGGCTGCTGGCCCGGGGCGACAGCAACCGGGGGATCGGCGAGGAACTCTTCATCTCACCCAAGACGGTGAGTGTGCACGTCTCCCACATCCTCGCCAAGCTGGCCGTCACCAGCCGCGGCGAGGCCGTCGCCCTCGCCCACCGCCTCGGCTGGCCCCCCGCACCCCCCAAGCCGCCGCTCTAGGACGTCGACCGGCCGGCGGCCTCGCTCGCCGACGTCGCCGACGCGGGGGCGACCGGCAGGGAGTCGGCGGCGGCCGTGTTGACGGATCGTCGCAGCGCGGTGTGGAGCCGGGCCGGGGTGAGGACACCGGCGAAGCGGGGGCCCTCCATCACGGGGATCCAGCCCGCGTCGTCCTGCAACATCGCCGCCAGGGCGTCCTTCAGCGACGAGCCGACCCAAGCCCGCGCCGCCACCGGCCGTACGTGGTCGCCTACGGTCCCGGTCGAGGCCGCCAGCTCGTCGGCCGTCACCCAGCCGTGCAGCGCGCCGTCCGCGTCCAGGACCACCGCCCAGTCGGCCGCCGCCGCCCGCAGCCGGGCGCCGGCCGACGGCGCCGGGTCGGCCGGGCCGAGCGTCACCGGCCGCGCCAGGTCGGACGGCTCGATCGCGGTCACCGAGAGCCGCTTCAACCCCCGGTCGGAGCCGACGAACCCGGCCACGTAGGGCGTCGCGGGGGCGCCGAGCACCGTGGCCGGGGTGTCGAACTGTTCGATGCGACCGGCGCCGTAGACCGCGATACGGTCGCCGAGCCGTACCGCCTCCTCGATGTCGTGGGTGACGAAGAGCACCGTCTTGCCGAGGCGTTCCTGGAGGTCGAGGAACTCGTTCTGCAACCGCTCCCGCACCACGGGGTCCACCGCGCCGAACGGCTCGTCCATCAGCAGCACCGGCGGGTCGGCGGCGAGCGCGCGGGCCACACCGACCCGCTGCTGCTGGCCGCCGGAGAGCTGGTCCGGATAGCGGGAGCCGAATGTCCCGGGGTCGAGACCGACCAACTCCAGCAGTTCGGCCGCCCGTTGCCTGGCCTCCGCTTTTTTCCAGCCGAGCAGCGCCGGGACGGTCGCGGTGTTCTCCAGAATCGTCTTGTGCGGGAACAGCCCCACCTGCTGGATCACATAGCCGATCCGCCGCCGCAGCTTTACCGGTTCGATACCGGCTATGTCCTGGCCATCGAGATAAACACGGCCCCCGGTCGGCTCGATCAGCCGGTTCACCATCTTCATGGTGGTGGTCTTGCCGCATCCTGACGGCCCGACAAGCGTGACCAGTTCCCCCGCTTTGACCTCGAACGACAGGTCGTCCACCGCGGTGGTGCCGTCGGGGTAGCGCTTACTGACGTGCTCGAAACGGATCATGGGTCCTCAACGATCGAGCGGAACGATCCGCGGGGGCTGCCGTACTCACGGTACTCACCGCAACCCTGGCGTCCGAATATGGCAGCAATGTTGCGGCTGTATGGCGGAAAGCCCGATCCGCATTTCCCGGCTATAGGCTCGCCGGAGATCGTTCGCGGCAGACCCCGGGCTTTACGGAGCACGACGGGAGCACAGCGGGAGCACGACAGAAGCGCGATAGAAGCACGACAGAAGCACTGCGGAGCACGACGAAGGAGGTGGACCCGCATGGCATCGCGGAACTGCATGGTGGCGAACGACTGGATATGCGGGGCTTATCTCCGCACGTACCGTCAGGAACTCACGGACGCCACGGTCCAGCACATCTGGCTCACCGCGGTGTCCGTGGCCATCGGTCTGCTCGTCGCCTTTCCGCTGGCCCTCACGGCCCGCCGCTGGCGGCCGCTGGCGGGACCGGTGCTCGCGGTGACCACCGTCCTCTACACCGTGCCGTCGCTGGCGATGTTCTCGCTGCTGCTGCCCTTCTTCGGCATCTCACCGTCGCTGGTGGTCACCGGTCTCGTCCTGTACTCGCTGACCATCCTCGTCCGCAACATCCTGGCCGGCCTCGCCGCCGTGCCCGAGGACGTACGGGAGGCGGCCCGCGCGATGGGATACGGACCGCTGCGGCAGCTCCTCACGGTGGAACTCCCGCTGGCGCTGCCCGCGCTGATGGCCGGGCTGCGGATCGCCACCGTCTCCACGGTCGCGCTCACCACGGTCGGCGCGATCATCGACTACGGCGGCCTCGGCAATCTGCTGGTCGCCGGGATCTCCAGCAACTTCAAGGCGCAGGTGCTCGCCGCCTCGGTGCTGTGCGTGGTGATCGCGCTCGCCGCCGACGCCCTGCTGCTCGGTGTGCAGTGGCTCATCACCCCGTGGACCCACCGCGGCCGCGGCGGGCCCCGCCGCCCGGCCGCCGGGGCGGCCCCCGGCGCGGGCGGCCGCGACGGCGGGCGGGACGGCAAGCGCGACGACACGACGGAGGGGGTGGCCGCGGCGTGAACGCGATCGGCGGAGCCTGGGACTGGCTCACCACCCGGGCCAACTGGCACGGCGCGGACGGCGTGCCGCACCGGCTCTCCGAACACCTCTACTTCAGCGGTGTCTCGCTCGGCATCGCGCTGCTGATCGCGCTGCCGCCGGCCGTACTGCTCGGCCATTACGGCAAGGGCGGCGCGCTCGCGGTCAACATCTCCAACATCGGCCGCGCGGTGCCGACCTTCGCCGTGCTGACCCTGCTGCTGATCGCGATCGGCTCCGGCAGCGACTGGCCGGTGATCGTCTCGCTGGTGCTCTTCGCGGTGCCGCCGCTGGTCACCAACGCCTACGTCGGCATGCGCGAGGCCGACCGCGATGTGGTGGAGGCGGCCCGGGGGATGGGCATGACCGGCGGTCAGCTCCTCTTCCGGATCGAGCTGCCGCTCGCCTTCCCGCTGATCTGGACCGGTGTCAGGTCCGCCGCCGTCCAGGTGGTGGCCACCGCCACCCTCGCCGCCATGGCGGGCTTCGGCGGCCTCGGCCGGATCATCACCGCGGGCTTCAACCGGCAGATCACCGCCCAGGTGGTGGCGGGCGCGGTGCTGGTGGCCGGCCTCGCGCTGCTCGTAGAAGGGGTCTTCCTGGCCCTGCAACGGGTCCTCGACCCCATGCGCCGGCGCAGTCGGCCCGGCGCGACCCCCCTGTCTGGAGTGCTGAACCCATGAACGGACGCCTGCGCGTCGCCGGTACGGCCGTCGCCGCCGCCCTGCTGCTGACGGGCGTGGCGGCCTGCGGCGGCAAGAGCCTGGAGCAGAAGGGCTCGGGCGACTCCTCGGCCGGTCCGTCCGCCGCCACCGGCGGCGGCAAGGGCAGCCTGGTGATCGGCTCGGCCGGCTTCACCGAGAGCACCGTGCTCGCCGAGCTCTACGCCAAGCTGCTCGCGGACGCCGGCTACCACACCTCGGTGCGGACCCTGCAAAACCGCGAACTCTACGAACCCGCCCTGGAGAAGGGGCAGATCGACGTGGTGCCCGAATACGCCGCGACCCTCGCCGAGTTCCTCAACACCAAGGTGAACGGCGCCGCCGCGGCCACCAAGAAGCCGGTCGCCTCCGGCGATGTGAACGCCACCGTGGCCGCCCTGACGACGCTCGCCGGACCGCGCGGACTCACGGTGCTGCCGGCCGGCCGGGCCGTCGACCAGAACGCCTTCGCGGTCACCGCGGACTTCGCCGCCAAGCACCACCTGAAGACCCTTTCCGATCTCGGCGCGGCCAAGCTCAAGATCAAATTGGCGGCCGGCGACGAATGCCCCGACCGGCCCTTCTGCGCACCCGGCCTGAAGTCGGCCTACGGCATCGACATCACCGGAATCGACCCCAAGGGCGTCGGAACTCCCCAGTCCAAGCAGGCGGTCAAGGACGGCACCGACCAACTGGTGCTCACCACCACCACGGACGCCACCCTCGGCCAGTACGGCCTGGTGCTGCTCACCGACGACAAGCACCTGCAGAACGCCGACAACGTGCTGCCGGTGGTCAATGCCAAGGACGCGGGTGCCCCGGTGGTCGCCGCCGCGCTGAACAAGCTGACCCAGGTGCTGACCACGGCCGATCTCACCGAACTCAACGAGAAGGTGGACGGCGAGCGGCTCAAGCCCGCCGATGTCGCGGCGGACTACCTGAAGGCGAAAGGGCTGGCCAAGTAGTGGCGGTCCAGGGGGAGTTCACCCCGGCCACGCGGCCGTCATTTCCGCCCGGCCGGGGTGAACGCAAGGTGGCGCGATGAATGCCCTCCGTGCTTCCGGCGGAATCGACGGGCCAAACCCCCCGAATTTTCCGACCCCGGCCCCCCACGGACCCGCCGCGCACGCTAAATTTCTGGCCATGCCCCGTGGACGTCACCGCCATTCGCAGCCGCTGCACCGGATGCTGCCGCCACTCACCGTGGCGGGCTGCGCCGTAGCACTCGCCGCCGCCTCGTTGTTCGCCGGTGATACGAGTGCCCTCCGGGTGATCACGCTCGCCACCGCGCTGACCGCGATCGCCGGCGCGGGCCTCGCCCGTACCTGGGACCGGTCGGCCGGCCGCGAGGTCGCCGAGCTGGAAACGCTCCGCGAACGGGACGAGTGGCGCACCGACGAACGGGTCGCCGAGCTGGAGACCGATCTGGAGGAGTCCCGCGAGCTGCGCGGGAAGCTGGAGCGGAAGCTGCGCGGCAAGCGGGCCGAACTCGCCGGGCTGCGCACCGAACACGCCGATCTGCTGCGGCGGTACGCCACGGCGGAGAGCGAGCGGGCCAGGGCGCTTGAGGCGCGCCGCAGGCTCCAGGCGGAAGGCGGCTCCGGCGGGCGGCAACTCGCCCTGGCCGGCGCCCCGTCGCCGGTCGGCCCCGCGGCCTTCCTCAAGGCCGACCAGGCGTTGCAGCACCTGTCGCGCAACGTGGCCACCCAGCAGGCCCAGGCGACCGTCGAGGAAGCGCGGCGGCGTGATGTCGCGGCGCCCGACGAGCCGCAGGGCAAGCACGCGGCGTCCGCCCCGGAAGGGGACGCGGGCACCTCGGGCGGGGGCGGCCCGGCCACCTCGCCGGCCGGCCTGCCGATGCGCGAGCACCGGCTCGTGCCGGCGGTCGCGGCGGCCGTACTGCCGTACGCCCAGCCGCCGCGGTCGGCCGCGCCGGGCACGCCGGCGCACCGGGCGGTCGGCGGCTTCGACTTCTTCGGCACGCTGAAGACGCCGGGAGGCGGGGAGGCGGGCGATTCCCTCGACGACGGCGCCGACGGTGCGGACGGCGGGAACGGCGGGGGCGCCGCCGACGCCGCCGGGGAGCACACCCAGGTGGACGACAACGGGTCCGAGATCATCGACCTGACCGCTCACGACGACACGGAACAGCTCGACATGTCCGGGCTGCGCGCCCAGGCGTAACGCCCGCAGGGCCGGGCGCTTCCCGCCCGGCCCTGCGCGGCCGGTGTGTAGCCCCTACTTAGCGGCTACTTGGCCCTGCTCATCACCTACTTGGCCCTACTTGGCCCCTACTTATCAACGTCTCCCACCACGAAGAACATCGAGCCCAGGATCGCCACCATGTCGGCGACCAGTTGGCCCGGCAGCAGCACCGCCAGCGCCTGGATGTTGTTGAACGACGCCGAGCGCAGCTTGAGCCGGTACGGCGTCTTCTCGCCCTTGGAGACCAGGTAGTAGCCGTTGAGGCCGAGCGGGTTCTCGGTCCAGGCGTAGGTGTGCCCCTCCGGGGCCTTGAGCACCTTGGGCAGCCGCTGGTTGATCGGTCCCGGCGGCAGCTCGGCCAGTCGGTCCAGGCAGGCGTCCGCCAGGTCCAGCGCGTTGTGCGTCTGGCCGAGCAGCACCTCGAACCGGGCCAGGCAGTCGCCCTCGGTGCGGGTCACCACCTTCAGGGTGTCCCGCAACTCGCCGTAGGCCAGATACGGTTCGTCGCGCCGCAGATCGAAGTCCACCCCGGAGGCCCGCGCGATCGGGCCGCTGACGCCGTACGCGTGCACATCCGCGCGGCTCAGCACGCCCACGCCGCGGGTACGGGCGCGGAAGATCTCGTTGCCCACCACCAGGTCGTCGAAGCGGCCCATCCGGGACCGCACCCCGGCCACCGCCGCGCGGACGCGCGCCGCCCAGCCCGCGGGCAGGTCCTCCTTGAGGCCGCCGACCCGGTTGAACATGTAGTGCATCCGGCCGCCGGAGACCTCCTCCATCACCCGCTGCAACTCCTCGCGTTCGGTGAACGCGTAGAAGATCGGGGTGATCCCGCCCAGCTCCAGCGGATAGGAGCCGAGGAACATCAGGTGGTTCAGCACCCGGTTCAGCTCGGCGAGCAGGGTCCGGGTCCACACCGCCCGGGCCGGCACCTCCATGCCGAGCATCCGCTCGACACCCATCACCACGCCCAGCTCGTTGGAGAACGCCGACAGCCAGTCGTGCCGGTTGGCCAGCATCACGATCTGCCGGTAGTCGCGCGCCTCGAAGAGCTTCTCCGCACCCCGGTGCATATAGCCGACGATCGGCTCCGCCCGCTGGATCCGCTCCCCGTCGAGCACCAGGCGCAGCCGCAGCACACCGTGTGTCGAAGGGTGCTGCGGTCCGATGTTCAGCACCATGTCGGTGCTCTCGGCCGCCCCGCCCACCCCGATCGTGGTCTCCGTCATGCCCCCCATCCTCTCAGGTCGCCGCCCGGCCCGGTCGGCCCACCGCAAGTTGCCCGGCGGTGACCCGGCCCATCGGCCGGGGGGCTCCGCCGTGGGCGGAATCCGCTCTCGGCGAGCAGGGGTTCTGCCGGCGGGCGCGGGCGGACAGGGTGGAGGGATGAAGCTACTGGTACTGGGCGGGACGGAATTCGTCGGGCACGCCGTGGTCGAGGCCGCGGTCGCACGGGGCTGGGAGGTGAGCGTGTTCAACCGGGGGCGGCACCCGGCGCCGGACGGCGTGGCGCGGCTCGTCGGCGACCGGGAGGGCGATCTGGCCGCCCTCGCCGAGGGGCGCTGGGACGCGGTGGTCGACACCTGGTCGGCGAAGCCGGACGCGGTCCGAACGGCGACCCGGCTGCTCAAGGGGCGGGTGGGGGCGTACGCCTATGTGTCGACCGTGTCGGTGTACGTGTATCCGGCGCCGCTCGGCGCGGACGAGGACGCGCCCGTGGTCGACGGCGAGGGCGACGACTACTCGGCGGTCAAGCGGGCCTCGGAACTGGCCGTGCTCGACGCCTTCGGCGACCGCGGGCTGCTGGTCAGGCCGGGACTGATCCTGGGGCCGCACGAGAACATCGGCCGGCTGCCCTGGTGGCTGAACCGGATCGCCCGCGGCGGTGACGTGCTCGCTCCCGGCCCCCGCGACAACCCCTTGCAGTTCGTGGACGCGCGGGACCTGGCGGCATTCACGCTGGACGGTCTGGCCGCCGGGCTCGCCGGCCCGTACAACGTGGTCAGCGAGCCGGGCCACACCACCATGGGCGAGCTGCTCGCGGAGTGCGTGCGGGTCACCGGTTCCCCGGCGCGGCTGCGCTGGGCCGAGCCGGCGGTGATCGAGGCGGCCGGGATAGCGCCGTGGACGGAGCTGCCGGTGTGGGTGCCGCCGGGCAAGGAGCACGACGGGATCCACGGCGTCGACGTCGGCAAGGCGCTCCGCGCGGGTCTGCGGTGCCGGCCGGCGGCGGAGACGGTCGCCGACACCTGGGCGTGGCTGCGGTCGATCGGCGGGGAGGCGCCGCGCCGCGCCGACCGGCCGAGCCCGGGGCTCGACCCCGAGGTGGAGCGCGAGGTCCTGGCCGGCCTCACGGGGTGAGCGGACCTCCGGGGGTGAGTCGGGCCTCTGGGGCGCGCGGATCTCTGGGGCCGAGTCGGCCTCGGGCGGCGGGCGGACCTGCCGGGGCGCGTTGGCCTTCTAAGGTGGGCGGACCGCCGTGGGGCGTGTCGGCCTCGGGCGGTGGGCTAACCCTCAGGGGGCGGCGTCAGTGGCGGGCGGCGGGGTGAGGAGGTTGGCGCAGGGCGGGTCGATCGGCGTGGTCAGCCAGAGGAAGTCGCCGAGGCCGCCGGGGGCGATCAGTTCGGCGGCCTGGGAAGCGGCGGCGAGGGCGCGTACGTAGGCGGCGGGATCGCTGGACGCCAGGGCCAGCGGCGGCCGGCCGGCGTGCAGCCCCAGGGCGCGCAGCGCGTCCCGCTGGGTCGTCAGGGTGCCCGGCAGCGCGTCCATCGCCACGTGAGCGGTGAGATCACACGTGCCGTCGGGGACCGGCGGCACCTGGCGGCCGGCCCGGTAACCGGTCAGCGTCCCGTACGGGGGCCGGTCCGCGGCGCGGTGCCCGTAGTCGACGGCGACCGCGAGGCCCCCGGCGAGGCCGCCCACCGCCTCCGCCCACGCCTCGGACCTGCTCCGGCCGATCTCGGCGCGCCCGCAGGGCCCGGCCGGCGGCCACCAGCGGCTGAGCCACGCCAGGTCGGGCCCTTCCACCGCCGCGCCCAGCCGCTCGGCGCCGTCCGCGGCGCGGACCTCGACCAGCCGCGGTGTGCCGGCGGGATCCGCCTCGGCCACCGCGACGGGGACGTTGTCGAGCCATTCGTTGGCGAAGAGCAGCCCGCGGACGCCGGCCGGGGGTGTCGCGGTCCAGGTGATCCTCGGATCGAGGTCCGGTGGGCGCGGCGCGCGCTCCACCGCGTAGAGCCGGACCCGGGCGGCGAGCGAGGGCGGCAGGTGGCGCGGGAGCGCCCCGCAGAGCTCGGCCCGGCCGGCCGCCATGTCGACGAAGGCCAGCTCGGCGGGGTGGCCGAGGGCGGTGTCGACGCGGCCCAGCAGCGCGGCGACGGCCGCGGCGAAGAGCGGCGAGGCGTGCACGGAGGTGCGGAAGTGGTCGGCGGGACGGTGCGTCACGAAGAAGCCGTCGGGGCCGTAGAGCGCGCGCTCCATCGCCGTACGCCAGGGCAGCCACTCATCGTCCACGGCGTTGACCGTACGTGAGATGCGGGTGGATCCCGTCACAGGGGAACCTTCCTGACCTGCCCGCGCGTCCAAGGGGACGAGCGGTGTGTCTCCCGGGGCCGGTAGGGTTTCGGCATCGGAAGTACGTAGGGAGTTGGACAGCTCATGACCGCCGGACACGACGGCACCCCGGAGAACGACGACCCGTTCGGGTATCTGTACCGGTCCGACGGCGGTGCGCAGCAGCAGCCCGAGCCGGACGCCCAGCAGCCCCGGGTGCCCCGCACCTCCTACAACCAGGTGCAGCGGGTCGGCGAGCGCCGCAGCCCGCAGCAGCCGCAGGGCGGTTACGGCTACCCGCAGCAGCAGCCCCAGCAGCAGCCGGGCGGGTACGGTTATCCGCCGCAGCAGCAGCCGCAGGGCCAGCAGCAGTACGGATACGACCAGGGGCAGCAGCAGCAGTACGGCGCGCCACAGCAGCCGTACGACACCCCGCCGCCCGGTGGGCGCAGAGGTCGGCAGGGCAACGGCGGTCCTGACGCCCCCAACCGCAAGGGCCTGCTGATCGGCGCGGTCGCGGTGGTGGCCGCCGTCGCGATCGGCATCGCCTTCGCGATGACCAATGGCTCGGGCGACGACAAGAAGAAGCTCGGCGACCAGCCGACCGGTGCCCCCGCGGCCAGCTCGGCGCCGAGCACGGCGCCCACGCCCTCCTCGGCCGAGCCGACCCCCTTCGACTCGCAGAAGGTGGACGCGGCGACGCTGGCGCTGTCCGGCGGGGCGGCGAAGAGCAACCAGTGGCCGGGCGCCGACGCGGCGGGCGGCACCTACGTGGACCACATGGGCCAGGCCGGCGCGTCGGTGGCGTGGACCGTCACGGTGCCGAAGGACGGCCCCTACACGTTTTTCATCAGCTACGGGAACGCCGGTGACGACGCCAACCTCAGCTTGTCGATCAACGGGAAGCCGCGCAGTGACGCGGTCAACCTGAAGAATTACGGTAGCCCTCGTTATACCGACTGGTCCAAGGCGTGGAGCAATCTCACGTATTCCTGGGTGGACCTGAAAAAGGGCGCGAACGTGCTGGCGCTGACCTGCATGCCCAACACCAATTGCGGCGTCAACCTCGACCAACTCTGGCTGAAGGACGGCCAGGTCACCAAGTAGGGGCCCTCCGGGGGTGGGGGTGGCCAAGGCCGGCCGCGGGGGCACCGTCGGCGAACCCCAACGCCGAACCCCTGCTTTTCAGCCCGCCCGGCGTTTGAGGGCAGGAGGGGCGGCCTCCCCCGGGGGTCAGGGTGGGAGGGGGGTGGCGTGGAGGGTGGGGAGGAGTTTGGCGTACGTGGTGGGATCGAACTCCCCCGCCGTGGGGGCAAGAATCGTCGCCGCCGAAAGAGCCACCGCCCGGGTCAGGGCGTGCGGCCAGGGCAAACCCTCGGTGAGGGCGGAGAGGAGGCCCGCGACGGCCGAGTCGCCCGCTCCGGCGGGGTTGCCGGTGAGCGCGGCGGGCGGGCGCGCCTGCCACGTACCGTCCGGGGTCACCGCAAGCATCCCCTCGGGCCCCAGCGACGCCGCCACCGCCCGCGCACCGCGCCGCCGGGCGTCCCGCGCCGCGCGGGCCGGTTCGGCGAAGCCGGTGAGACCGGCGAGCTCGTCGGCGTTGGGCTTGATGAGATCGGGCCGCGCGGCCACCCCGCGCCGCAACGGCTCCCCGCTCGTGTCGAGCAGCACGAAGACGCCCGCCGCCCGCGCCTCCCTGACCAGTTCCGCGTACGTGCCGACCGGCAGCCCCGGCGGCAGGCTGCCGCACAGCGCGACGGCGGCGGCGTCCGGCGCGGCCAGCAACGCGCGGTAGACGCCGAGGAAAGCGTCCCACTCGGCCGGGCCGACCGTGGGCCCCGGCTCGTTGAACATCGTGGTGTCGCCGGTGCCGGTGTCCACCACGCCGACCGTGCGGCGGGTGGTCCCCGCCGTCGGGACCAGCGCGTCGGTGAGCAGCCCGCCGGGCGACGCGGCGGCCAGCAGCCGCCGTACCTCGTCGCCGGTCGGCCCGCCGGCGAAACCGGTCACGACCGTGCGGTGGCCCAGCGCGGACAGCACCCGGGCGACGTTGACCCCCTTGCCGCCGGGCCGTTCGGCGGTGTCGAGGACCCGGTGGGTGGTGTGCGGACGCAGCGAGGCGACCCGGTAGGTCACATCGAGCGCGGTGTTCAGCGTGACGGTGATGATCACCCGTTGATCATGGCAAACGCCGGCCGCCCGGCCCACCCCCCGGCCCCTCGGGGCGCCCCCGAAATCCGGGTCGCCCCCGAAAATCCGCCCCCGAACCGGGGCGGCGGCCCGCGCCGCTGAGCGGGCGTCAGGGCCGCCGTACCGTCGCGGGTCCGGCCACCGCGCCCAAGGCCCGCCCGACCGAGACCGCCGGGACCGACAGAGCCCCGCAGGGCCCCGTACGGCCGCCGGGCCGCCTCCCGCACTCCCCGGGCGGGCCCGGGGCGGCCCGGGGCCTGGCGAGAAGCCCCGCAGGCCCCCTCAGGCCGGCCGGACCACCCACTCACCCTTCCGCATCACACCGACCACCTCGTACCCCTCGTCCAGTACGACGAGATCCGCGTCCTTGCCCGGCTCCAGCGTGCCGATCCGGTCCGACAGGCCCAGCAGCCGGGCCGGGTTGGTGGAGGTCGCGAGCACGGCGTCGGCGAGCGGGAGTCTGTCCAGGGTGACGCCCCGCTTGAAGGCGGTGTCCAGGGTGAGCGTCGAGCCGGCGATCGAGCCGCCCTCGACCAGCCGGGCCACTCCGTCGACCACCTCGACCTGCATCGGGCCGAGTTGGTAGAGGCCGTCGCCGAAGCCGGCCGCGTCCATCGCGTCGGTGATGAAGGCGACCCGCCCCGCACCCGCGCTGGCGAAGGCGAGTTCGAGCACCGCGGGGTGCAGGTGCGTACCGTCGTTGATCAGCTCGACGGTGACCCGCTCGTCCTCCAGCAGCGCCACGATCGGGCCCGGCTCCCGGTGCTGGAGCGGCGGCATCGCGTTGAAGAGGTGCGTCGCCACTGTCGCGCCCGCGTCGATGGCCGCGCGGGTCTGGTCGTAGGTCGCGTCGGTGTGCCCGATGGCGGCGATCACGCCGAGGTCGGCGAGCAGCCGTACCGACTCGATGCCGCCGGGGAGTTCGGTGGCCAGTGTGACCATCTTCGCGGCGCCGCGGCCCGCCTCGACCAGCTTGCGGACCTCGGCGGGGTCCGGGTCGCGCAGCAGTCCCTCGTCGTGCGCGCCCTTGCGGCACGGCGAGATGAACGGGCCCTCGTAGTGGATGCCCGCCAGGTCGCCCTGTTCGACGAGTTCGGACAGGACGGCGGCCTGCCGGGCGAGAACGCCGAGGTCGTTGGTGACCGTGGAGGCGACCAGCGTGGTGGTGCCGTGCTCGCGGTGGGTGCGTACGCCGGTGAGGATGTCCTGCGCGGTGCCCGAGGTGAAGGACGCGCCGCCGCCGCCGTGGTTGTGCAGGTCCACGAAGCCGGGCACGATCGTGTACCCCCGCCCCGCCAGGTCCAGGGTGACATGCTCCGCCTGCTCGTTGGCGGCGATCGTGCCGCCGTCGACGGTCAGCCGGCCGCCCTCCACCACACCTGACGGCAGCACCACCCGGGCACCGGCCAGCACCGTGCGCTGGGTCGGCCGGGTCGGCGGCGTCGGCTGGGTCGTTGTTACCGGGGCCATCAGGCGGTTACCTCCACGGAGATCAGATCCCAGGCGAGCAGGCCCGCGCCCAGGCAGCCGGCGGTGTCCCCGAGCGCGGCGGGGACGATGAGCGGAAGCTTCTGGAAGGTCAGCCGGGCCTCGACGGCCGCGCGGAGCGGGCCGAAGAGGGTGTCCCCCGCCTCGGCGAGCCCGCCGCCGATGATGAGCACCCGGGGGTCGAGCAGGGTGAGACCGGTGACCAGGCCGTCGGCGAGCGCGTCGATCGCCTCGCCCCAGACGGCTGCCGCCCGCCGGTCCCCGGCTTCGACGGCCCGCGCGCAGTCGGCCGCGTCCGCCTCGGGGTCGCCGCTCTCCGCCGCCCAGGTGCGGGCGACCGCGGCGGCCGACGCGTACGCCTCCAGACAGCCGGCCGCCCCGCAGCCGCACTCCCGGCCCCCGGGCCTGACCACGATGTGGCCGATCTCGCCCGCGTATCCGTGCGCGCCCGCCTCGATCCGGCCCTCGATGCCGATGGCGCCGGCGATGCCGGTGCCCAGCGGGACGAAGAGGAAGCGGTCGGCGCCGTTGCCCGCGCCGATCCGGCCCTCGGCCAGCCCACCGGTCCGTACGTCGTGTCCCAGCGCCACCGGCACGCCGCCCAGACGCTCGGCGAGCAGCGCCCGCAACGGGACGTCCTTCCAGCGGAGGTTGGCCGCGTACACGGCGATCCCGGCCACCTCGTCGACGATGCCGGGGACCGCGAGTCCGGCCGCGGCGGGCGCCTCGCCGTAGGCGGCGAGGCCGTGTTCGCGCAGCTCGGCGGCGAAGTCGAGGATCGCCGCGATCACCGCGTGGGGTCCGCGTTCCCGGCCGGTGGGGCGGCGCGCCTCGTGCAGCAGCGTGCCGTCCGCGGAGATCAGGGCGGCTTTCATCCCGGTTCCGCCGACATCAAGGGCGATGACATGTCTCACGGGGACAGTGTCCCGGCCGCCCGCCTAAAGGTCTAGTCCACTCGCCTGTGAAGATCGATCAGCATCCGCAATTCGGAATCAACGGGTCCCTGAGCGGAGGCCGATGTCGAAGTGAGATCACTCATGGTGTAGACCTTGGCTAAAGATATGAGGAAGACTCGGCGCTTCCGTAGACAGTGCTTCTGGCAGTACGCAACGCAGTACGCCGGTACTTCAAAGGGCGGTAGGAACGGTGCAGCGGCGACTACTCGGGCTGGCGGCGCTCGGCGTCACGTCGGTCATGGCAATGAGCACGCTCAGCGCGTGCGGCACAAGCAATCCGCTCAGCGGAGACGTCACCCTGCACATGATCGCCGCGGACTACGGTGACCCCAAGACCGGGAACAGCTCCACCACGTACTGGAACGACCTGGTGAGCGCCTTCGAGCAGAAGAACCCGCACATCAAGGTCGACGTGCAGGTGCTGAGCTGGGACGTGGTCGACGACAAGGTCGCCCAACTGGTCGCGCAGGGCAAGGCGCCCGACATCGCCCAGATCGGCTCCTACGCGGCCTACGCGGCGCAGAACCAGCTCTACAGCGCGGACGACCTCTTCACCATCAGCGAGCAGGCGGACTTCATCCCCTCGCTGGCGACGGCCGGTTCGGTGAACCGCGTCCAGTACGGCATACCGTGGGTCTCCAGCTCCCGGATGTTCTTCTACAACCAGAAGCTCTTCACCGCCGCGGGGATCACCAAGGCGCCGGAGACCTGGGACGACATCGCCGCCGACGCCAAGAAGCTCAAGAACGACGGCGTACCGGTGCCGTACGGGCTGCCGTTGGGCACCGAGGAGGCGCAGGCCGAGGCGCTGCTGTGGATGCTCGGCTCGTCCGGCGGCTACACCGACACGGCCGGCAACTACACCTTCGACTCCAACGCCAACGTCGAGGCGCTCACCTGGGTCAAGAAGAACCTGGTCGACAAGGGCCTGATCCAGTCCACCCCGCCGGCCAAGACCAACCGCCGCGACATCTTCGACGACTTCCTGGCCGGAAAGGCCGGCATGGTCATGGGCCACCCCTCGCTGCTCACCCAGGCGAAGGCCGCCCACATCGACGTCAAGGCGGTCAATCTGCCGGGCGAGACGGGCCTGAGCACCGACACGCTCGGCGTCGCCGACTGGATGATGGCGTTCAAGCAGAACGGCAACAGGGACGCCGACGGCAAGTTCCTCCAGTACGTGTACGAGCAGCAGAACGCGGTCAGGTTCCTCGACGAGTACGGCCTGCTGCCGGTGACCACCAGCGCCTCGCAGGCGATGCAGGTCAACAAGAAGGACGCGGATCTCTGGCCGTTCCTCAAGCTGCTGCCCGACGCGGTCTTCTACCCGGTCGACAAGACCTCGTGGGGGCCGGTCAGCGACGCGGTGAAGAAGTCCATCGGCCAGACGATGACATCCGACCCCAAGACGGTCCTGTCCGCCCTCCAGAACCAGGCGATGACGCTGGACGCCAAGAGCACCAGGGCGCAGCCGGGGTCGTAACGTAGGTCCGGCCGGCCCGCTCGCGGCCGGCCGTTCAGGGTTCCCGGTCGTCCGGGCGGTCCAGGTGAGGGGGCGCGAGCCGGTGGAGCCGTCCAATACCGACGAGCGCGCCGAGCCTGCCGATGCTGCCGAGCCTGCCGATGCCGCCGAGCCCGCGGGGCTCTCGGCGCGGGACCGCGCGGTGCTCGACATCGCCGGCCGCACCTTCACCGGGCCTGGACCCCGCGAGCGGGCGATCCGCGAGCGGCTCGGCATCTCGCCCACCGCCTACTTCCAGTTGCTCAACGCCCTGCTGGACGACCCCCGGGCCCTGCGGTACGCCCCGGGGGCCGTCAACCGGCTGCGCAGGGAGCGGCAGCGGCTGCGCGACGAGCGCTGAGCCGTACCGGCCGGCAGGACCCCGGATCGGGCCGCTCAGGATCGGGCCGCTCAGGATCGCCCCGCCGGATCGGCCGAGCCCGGACGGATCATTCGCGGGCGTTCGCCGCGCATGCGTCCGCCCCACCCGGGTAGGGTCGGCCCCATGGCCTCCGCCGACATCCTCACGCCCCGCACGCCCGAGGGAAAGGAAGGGCTCGCGGCGCTGCTCGCGCGGCCCGAACGGGCCGTGGTCGCCCTCGACTTCGACGGCACCCTCGCACCCATCGTGCCCGACCCCGAGCAGGCCAGGGCGCACCCCGGCGCGGTCCCCGCGCTGGCCCGGCTCGCGCCGAAGGTGGCCTCGATCATCGTCGTCACCGGCCGTCCGGCGGGCGTCGCGGTCCGCTACGGCGGCTTCGCCGGCGTCCCCGGCCTGGACCACCTCGTGGTCCTCGGCCACTACGGCGCCGAGCGCTGGGACGCGCACAGCGGCGAGGTCCGCGCTCCCGGCGCCCACCCCGGAGTCACCGCGGTGCGGGCCGAACTCCCGGGCCACCTCGACCGGATCGGCGCCTGGCACGGCACCTGGATCGAGGACAAGGGCGGCCGGGCGGTCGCCGTCCACACCCGCCGCACCGAGGACCCGGACGCCGCTTTCGAGGCCCTGCGCGGCCCGCTGACCGAACTCGCCGACGCCCACGGCCTGATGATCGAACCCGGCCGCTACGTCCTGGAGTTGCGGCCCCCCGGCATGGACAAGGGCGTGGCCCTCGCCGCGTATCTGCGCGAGACGAAGGCCGGATCCGTTCTCTACGCCGGTGACGACCTGGGCGACCTCGCCGCCTTCGCCGCCGTCGTGGCGCTCCGCGAAGAGGGCCTGCCCGGCCTCCTGGTGGCCAGCGCGGGCGCCGCCGAGACGCCCCCAGACCTCCTCGACCAGGCGGATCTGAGCGTGCCGGGCCCGGAGGGCGTGGTGAGCGTCCTCAACGCCCTCGCCGACGCGCTGGACTGAACAACAGGGGGGCTCAGACTCAGCCGAGCGGCTGAGCCCCCGTCAGCGAGGCGGTCGCCGCGGGGTTCCGCACCGGCTCACCCCTGGAGCTCCCGCAGCTGTTCCAGGAACCAGCGGGACGGCGGCAGCGCGGTGGACGCGTCGGCGAGGCGTTTGGTGCGGGCCGCGCGGTCGGCGTCGGGGAGGGTGAGCGCTGTGTGCAGGGCCGCGGCGGTGGCGCGGATGTCGTAGGGGTTGACGCTGATCGCGTCGTCGCCGAGTTCCGCGTGGGCGCCGGCCTCCCGGGACAGGACGAGGGCGACGCCGTGGTCGGAGACGACCGGGACCTCCTTGGCGACCAGGTTCATACCGTCGCGGATGGGGTTGACGAGGGCCACGTCGGCGAGGCGGTAGGCCGCGAGCGAGCGGGCGAAGTCGTCGTCCACCTTCAGCAGCACCGGATCCCAGCCGGGCGTGCCGTACTCCTCGTTGATCGCCGCGGCGAGGCGGGCCACCTCGGCGGTGTAGTCGCGGTAGAGCGGCAGGTCCTGGCGGGAGGGGTAGGCGAAGGCCACGTGCACGACGCGTTCACGCCACTCGGGGCGGTCGGTGAGGAGCTGCCGGTAGGCGAGCAGGCCGCGGACGATGTTCTTGGAGAGCTCGGTCCGGTCCACCCGGACGATCAGCTTGCGGCCCGCCCCGGTCTCCGCCCGCAGCGCGGTGATCCGCTCGGCCACGTCCGGCCGGTGCGCCCGCTCCCGCAGGAAGTCGCCGTCGGCCCCGAGCCCGTGCACCCCGAGCCGGGTGGTGCGGCCGCGCCAGGTGACCTCGGGCCCGGCGGGCGTGGTGGTGACGGTGGCGCCCAGCAGCGTCTGGCAGCACGCCGCGAAGGCGTCCGCCCACCTGCGGGTGAGGAAGCCGGCCCGGTCGGCGCCGAGGATGCCGCCGAGCACCTCCTCGGCCACGTCGTCCGGCAGCAGCCGGAAGTAGTCCGGCGGCGCCCACGGGGTGTGGGTGAAGTGGCCGATCCGCAGGTCGGGGCGGCGCTCCCGGAGCATCGCCGGCACCAGCGACAGGTGGTAGTCCTGCACCACGACCGCCGCGCCCCGGTCCGCCTCCTGGGCGAGCGCGTCCGCGAAGGCCGCGTTGTACGCCTGGTAGGACGCCCACTGGCCGCGGAAGTCCTCGTCGAAGACCGGCTCGAGCGGCGTCTGGTAGAGCAGGTGGTGCACGAACCACAGCACCGAGTTGGCGATCCCGTTGTACGCCGCCTCGAAGACCGGCCGCTCGACCGCGATCATCCGGACGCCGTCCTCGCCGACACCCCGCCGTACGGCCTCCCTGTCGCCGTCGGAGAGCGCCGCGCACACCCACACCGCCTCGGCGTCCGGGCCGATCGCGCTCAGCCCCGACACCAGGCCGCCCCCGCCGCGGCGGCTGGTCAGCTCGCCGTCGTCGCCGAGGGCGTACGAGACGGGGCCGCGATTGGAGGCGACCAGAATCCGGGCAGCGTGCTGGGTTCCGACCATGCCGCGAGCCTAGCCAGACAGGGCCCGTCTCAAACGTCCCCGGCGGCCGCGGCGGGACCGCGGCGAGCGGTGCGACCAGCCACGACGTACGGGAGCCCGCCGAGGGCGGCGGCTGCGCGGGCCACCGGTGTGCCACTGGGTGCCACCGGTGGTGACACGCTGTGCCAGTGGCCCGTCCCCGGGCCGCCGGGGGCCCCGGGCAGCCCGGTCGGGCCGCCCCGCTCAGGCAGCCCGGTTCAGGCCGCCGGTCAGGCAGCCCGCTCAGGCCGCCCGCCGGGCCAGGTACTCCCCGATCTCCAGCATCGGCGGCCGCTCCTCGGTGTCCACCGGATGGGTCCGCGGGATGAACCCCTCGTCCACCCGGTCGAACTGGGTCAGCCGCGGCCGGACCAGCGGGCCCCGGGAGAGCCGGACGTGGGCGGTCCGGTAGATCGCCGCCGCCATCCGGCCCAGCGCCTGCCCGTCCTGGTGGCGGTGGTGCCGTACGCCCACGTCCACCTGGGCCAGCGCGTCCAGGTCGACCAGGCCCAGCGAGTCGATCAGCATGCCCAGCTCCACCCCGTAGCCGACCGGGAACGGGAGCTGTTCAAGAAGTGACCGCCGGACCGCGTACTCCCCGCCGAGCGGCTGCACGAAGCCGGCCAGCCGCGGCCAGTGCAGGTTGATCAGCGGGCGGGCGACGAGTTCGGTGACCCGGCCGCCGCCGGCCGGCACCACCGAGTCGCCGGTTTCCAGCGGGCGGTCGTACATCGCCTTGACCAGCATCAGCGCCGGGTCCGTGAGCAGCGGGCCGACGATCCCGGAGACGAACCGGGAGTCGAACTCGCGCAGGTCGGAGTCGACGAAGCAGACGATGTCACCGCTGGTGACCATCAGTGACCGCCACAGCACCTCGCCCTTGCCGGGCAGGGTGGGCAGCCTGGGCAGTATCGCGTCCCGCGGCACCACCCGGGCCCCCGCCTCGGCGGCGACCCGCATCGTCCGGTCCCGCGAACCGGAATCGACCACCACCAGTTCGTCCACCAGGGGCGTCGCCGCCGACATCAGCTCGCGGCGGATCGTCGTGACGATCTCACCGACCGTGGCCTCTTCGTTCAGCGCGGGCAGTACGACACTGATCGTGCCCCGCTCGCCCGCCGCGTGTTTGGCGGCGAGCAGCAGGTCCAGCGGACGGTCGTCCGCCGACCACGATCGGCCTGTCAGCCAGCGCTCCACCTCGTTGAGCACGCGCGCTTCTCCCTGCCGTGGTGGGCCCTGGATACGGGCGGTGTGATCCATCGGACGAGTTTCAGGAGTCTCGCCTTACGGACGGCCTGCTCGGATCCACTGCTTCTCCGTTACAGTCTTGAACACGACCCGGGCTCCCGTCATGCCGAGAGCCTGGCACAAACGCCTTGGATCATCGCATCCAGTGCCATACCGCTCATCCAGAGGGGCAGAGGGAACGGCCCGTTGAAGCCCCGGCAACCCTCCCGCCGACCGCGAGGTCACACGGTGGGGAAGGTGCCAATTCCGTCTTGTGGCGATGTACGTCACGAGGAAGATGAGGAGAAAGGGCCTCGCCATCATGGCTGCGCAGACTGTCGCAAGCACCGCCGCCCCCCGGACCCCGCTCGGCGCCCCGTTCGGACCGGCCGCCGCACTGAGCTGCCGGGAATGCGGCACCCGCTTCCCGCTGAGCCCCATCTTCGCCTGCGAGGAGTGTTTCGGGCCGCTCGAAGTCGCCTACGACCTCCCGCTCGGCGACCCGGAAGCCCTGCGCCGCCGGATCGAGGCCGGCCCCACCAGCATCTGGCGGTACGCCCCGCTGCTCCCGGTGGCCGCCGATGTCGCGGAGCACCCCAACCTCGCCCCCGGCTGGACCAAGCTCGTCAAGGCCGACAACCTCGCCCGCGAGCTGGGCATCACCGGCGGTCTGTACGTCAAGGACGACTCCGGCAACCCGACGCACTCCTTCAAGGACCGGGTCGTCGCCATCGCCCTCGAAGCCGCCCGCACCTTCGGGCTGACCACCCTGTCCTGCTCCTCCACCGGCAACCTGGCCGGCGCGGTGGGCGCCGCCGCGGCCCGCGCGGGCCTGCGCTCGTGCGTGTTCATCCCGCACGACCTGGAGGCCGGCAAGGTCGTCATGGCCGCGGTCTACGGCGGCGAGCTGGTCGGCATCGAGGGCTCGTACGACGATGTGAACCGGTTCTGTTCCGAGCTGATCGGCGACCCGATCGGCGAGGGCTGGGGCTTCGTCAACGTCAATCTGCGCCCGTACTACGGCGAGGGCTCCAAGACGCTGGCCTACGAGATCGCCGAGCAGCTCGGCTGGCGGCTGCCGGACAACCTGGTCATCCCGATCGCCTCCGGCTCCCAGCTCACCAAGATCGACAAGGGCCTCCAGGAGCTGATCAAGCTCGGCCTGGTCGAGGAGAAGCCCTACAGGATCTACGGGGCCCAGGCCGAGGGCTGCTCCCCGGTCTCGGCGGCCTTCAAGGCCGGAAAGGACGTGGTCCGGCCGGTGAAGCCGGACACCATCGCCAAGTCGCTGGCGATCGGCAACCCGGCCGACGGCCCGTACGTCCTGGACGTCACCCGGCGCACCGGCGGCGCGGTGGAGGACGTGAACGACGAGCAGATCGTCGCCGCGATCAAGCTGCTGGCCAGGACCGAGGGCATCTTCGGCGAGACCGCGGGCGGGGTGACCGTCGGTGTGCTGCGCAAGCTGATCGAGACCGGGCAGCTCGACCCGGCCGCCGAGACCGTCGTGCTGAACACCGGCGACGGGCTGAAGACCCTGGACGCGGTGGCGCCGACCACCGGTCCCACCGCGATCATCCGTCCCACCGTCGCCGCGTTCCGAGAGGCTGGCCTCGCATGACTGCTTCTGTTCGAATCCCGACCATCCTGCGTACCTACACCGGCGGCAAGGCGGAGGTGTCGGCCGAGGGCTCGACGCTGGCCGAGGTGATCGGATCGCTCGAAGCGCTGCACACCGGTATTTCGGCGCGGGTGCTCGACGACAGCGGAAAGCTGCGCCGCTTCGTGAACGTTTATGTGAACGACGACGATGTGCGTTTTTCCGAAGGCCTGGAGACCGCGGTGCCGGACGGCGCCAGTGTCTCGATCATTCCCGCCGTCGCCGGCGGCTGAACCCGCCGGGCGCGGCTTTGGAGGAAGCTCCGAGGCTGTTCGGCTTTCGGTGCCCCGGTCACCCATTGCGGTGATCGGGGCGCTGTTTTTGTTACCGGGCCGCCGCTGTGCGGCGGGGTGTTGTCGGGACCCTACCGGGATTCCGGCCGGCGGCTGTCGGTGCGGGGAGATAGTTGAAAGGTTGTACAGTTTCCCGCGTCAAGTCTCCACACGGCCTTCACCGTCCGGCGATTTATCGCCAAATTCACGAACGAATTATCCGGTTAACCCTTTATGTCCGGTCCGAGTTGCCCGGCCTTGTCATTTCTTCTGATGTTATATCCGATGAGTCAGACCCTGAATTCTCGTCCAATTGACCTGTTGCACTGGGCATCCGTGCAGATACATTCAGCCGCGGTCGACGCGTTCCGGCGCACGCCTCCCAGGGTTCCCACCTGTTCTTGGTAAGGGTCACCCTGGCGGGTGAGGTCTGACCCGGGCCCGCGGAGTGCGGGGCTGCGATAGGGCCAGTAATAGGGGAGTTGGGAATGGCTCAGGGCACCGTCAAGTGGTTCAACGCGGAGAAGGGCTACGGCTTCATCGCGGTCGACGGTGGTGCGGATGTTTTCGTCCACTACAGCGCGATCCAGATGGACGGCTACCGCACCCTCGAAGAAGGCCAGCGAGTCGAGTTCGAGATCTCGCAGGGTCAGAAGGGGCCGCAGGCGGACATGGTCCGGCTGGCAGGCTGACATCCCGGCGCGTTCGGCCACCGACGCGACGTACATACGCAGTGAACGCGGGAGGGTCCGCACCCGGTGAGGGTGTGGACCCTTCCGTGTATACCTGCGTGTTCGAGTGCCGGCGGCACTCGTACGGGGTCTGCCAGGAGGGGTGAACGAGCCCTGGAAGCTTGCACTCGCCGGGGGAGAGTGCTAATCATTGGCGTTAGCACTCTCCTAGCGAGAGTGACAACTTGGACCGGGTCGGCGAGGCCCGCTCGGCCGTCGGGAAGGAACCGGCGGCCGGCTGGCCGTCCGTCGCGGGCGCCACGCGGTCCGATCCACCGCCCCCTGCCTCGGTGGGGGAACCCCCAGTCCGCGGAGGACACTTCACAATGGCTAAGATCATCGCGTTCGACGAGGAGGCGCGGCGCGGACTCGAGCGCGGGATGAACCAGCTCGCCGACGCCGTCAAGGTCACTCTCGGCCCCAAGGGCCGGAACGTCGTCCTTGAGAAGAAGTGGGGCGCCCCCACGATCACCAACGACGGTGTCTCCATCGCCAAGGAGATCGAGCTCGAGGACCCGTACGAGAAGATCGGCGCCGAGCTGGTCAAGGAAGTCGCGAAGAAGACCGACGACGTCGCCGGTGACGGCACGACGACCGCGACCGTTCTCGCCCAGGCCCTGGTCAAGGAAGGGCTGCGCAACGTAGCCGCCGGCGCCAACCCGATGGCCCTCAAGCGCGGCATCGAGAAGGCCGTCGAGGCCGTCTCCGCCGCCCTGCTGGAGCAGGCCAAGGACGTGGAGACCAAGGAGCAGATCGCCTCCACCGCCTCCATCTCCGCCGCCGACACCCAGATCGGCGAGCTGATCGCCGAGGCCATGGACAAGGTCGGCAAGGAAGGCGTCATCACCGTCGAGGAGTCGCAGACCTTCGGGCTCGAACTCGAGCTCACCGAGGGCATGCGCTTCGACAAGGGCTTCATCTCGGCCTACTTCGCCACCGACCTGGAGCGGATGGAGGCGTCGCTCGACGACCCGTACATCCTGATCGTCAACTCCAAGATCTCCGCGGTGAAGGACCTGCTGCCGCTGCTGGAGAAGGTCATGCAGTCCGGCAAGCCGCTGCTGATCATCGCCGAGGACGTCGAGGGCGAGGCGCTCTCCACCCTGGTCGTCAACAAGATCCGCGGCACCTTCAAGTCCGTCGCCGTCAAGGCCCCGGGCTTCGGCGACCGCCGCAAGGCCATGCTCGGCGACATCGCCATCCTCACCGGTGGCACGGTCATCTCCGAGGAGGTCGGCCTCAAGCTGGAGAACGCGGGCCTCGACCTGCTCGGCCGCGCCCGCACGGTGGTCATCACCAAGGACGAGACCACCATCGTCGACGGCGCCGGTGACAGCGAGCAGGTCGCCGGCCGGGTCAACCAGATCCGCGCCGAGATCGAGAACAGCGACTCGGACTACGACCGGGAGAAGCTCCAGGAGCGCCTGGCGAAGCTGGCCGGCGGCGTGGCCGTCATCAAGGCCGGCGCCGCGACCGAGGTCGAGCTGAAGGAGCGCAAGCACCGCATCGAGGACGCGGTGCGCAACGCCAAGGCCGCCGTCGAGGAGGGCATCGTCGCCGGTGGTGGCGTGGCCCTGCTCCAGGCGACCGCGGTCTTCGACAAGCTGGAGCTCGAAGGCGACGAGGCGACCGGCGCCAACGCGGTGCGGCTCGCGCTTGAGGCCCCGCTGAAGCAGATCGCCATCAACGGTGGTCTCGAAGGCGGCGTCATCGTCGAGAAGGTGCGGAACCTGCCCGTCGGACACGGCCTCAACGCCGCGACCGGTGAGTACGTCGACATGATCGCCGAGGGCATCATCGACCCGGCGAAGGTCACCCGCTCCGCGCTGCAGAACGCGGCGTCGATCGCGGCGCTGTTCCTCACGACGGAGGCGGTCATCGCCGACAAGCCGGAGAAGGCCGCAGCGGCCGCGCCCGGTGGCATGCCCGGCGGTGACATGGACTTCTGATCCGCAGGATCAGAAGCCCCGCTCCACCCTTGAAAAGCGGTGCCCTTCCCCTCCGGGGAGGGGCACCGCTTTCTCCTCCGCCCCGTCGTGGGGCGCCCCGCGGCGTGCGCCCGCAACGTCCCGCCCCGTCCCCGCCTGCGGGTGCTCCTTTTTGGCCTGCTTCCCCAACCGCCAAGCGCGACGCCGCCCCCTACCGGGGTGGGGGGTTCCGGTTGGGTCGAAGCGCGCCTTCGCCGTGGCTGTGCGCGCAGTTCCCCGCGCCCCTTTGGGGCACTGTTCCGCCGCCGCGGCAGTAGGGCGGTGCCCTACAGGGGCGCGAGGAACTGCGCGAGCAACCACGACGCACCCGCAGACGGGGATCAGCCGGACCACCACGGACCCGCCCCGAAAAGGGGCGCGAGGAACTGCGCGCTTAGCCACGACGGAGCCGCACCCCGAACACCGCCGAACCCCCAACCGCTACCGCGCCGCCGCCGAGGCCAACGCAGCGCGAAGGTGACCCCCCGCCGCAGCGAGCAACCGAGCCGCGGTAGCGGCGTCCACCCCCCCGAGCAACGCAAGAATCGCCGGCTTCACCTCACCCCCCGCAGCCGCCAGCGCCCCCTCGATCTCCGCGTCCCCCGCCCCCGTCGCCAGCCAGATAATCCGCCGCGACCGCGCCCGCAACTTCTCATTGGACGCCCGGACGTCAACCATCAAGCTCCCGTACGTCTTACCGAGCCGAATCATCGTGATCGTCGACAGCATGTTGAGGACCAGCTTCTGCGCCGTACCGGACTTCAACCGCGTCGACCCCACCACCAGTTCGGGCCCGACCACCACCTCGATACCGTGCTCCGCGGCAGCCGCCAGCGGCGACCCGGCGTTGCAGGAGAGCCCGACCGTCAGCGCCCCCGCCGCCCGCGCGTGCTGAACCGCGCCGAGAGCGTAGGGCGTGCGGCCGGACGCCGAGATACCCACCACCGTGTCGTCCGGCGTGATCCGCAGTCCCGCCAGGTCCGCCACCGCCAGGTCCACCCGGTCCTCCGCGCCCTCCACCGACGTGACCATCGCGTCGGGCCCGCCCGCGATCAGCCCGACGACCTCGCGCCCCGGGGTGGTGTTGAAGGTGGGCGGGCACTCGCTCGCGTCGAGCACGCCGAGCCGCCCCGCGGTGCCCGCGCCGGCGTAGATCAGCCGCCCGCCGCGCGCCATCCGCTCGGCGATGGCGTCGATGGCGGCGCTGATCGCAGGCAATTGGCTCGCGACGGCGGCCGGGACGGTCGCGTCCTCGGCGTTCATGGTGCGGGCGATCTCCAGGGTGGAGAGCCGGTCGATCTCGGCGAGCTCGGGCCGGAACGCCTCGGTGGTCAGCGTCCCCAACTCGCGGCGCAGCTCGGTGTACTGGGTCATATGCGGCTCGTTCATCCTTCTCACGACGTGCTGGTACGGGTGGTTCGGGGTCTTCGGGATCAACCGCGGCGCGGCGGGTACGGCGCCGCGCCGTCCGGGTACGGCGCGGCCTTACGCGCAGCCTCAGGCGCGGCCCTACCCGCGGCCCGCGCGCGGGATGTGCCGGTGCGCGAGCGCCTCGTACGACGCGGAGAGGGCCGGCGCCGCCGCCTCGTACGTACGCTGCGCGACGCCTATGAACAGGCAGTCGACGACGAGCAGTTGGCCGGTCCGGCTGGACATCGCGGCCGGCCGCAGCTCGCTCTCCCGCGATGTCGCGGTGGTCAGCACCACGTCCGCGTACTGGGTGACCGTGCCGTCCGCCCGCCCGGTGATCGCGATGGTGGTGGCGCCCCCGTCGAAGGCGGCCCGCAGCGGGTCCACCACGTCGTGCGTGCTGCCGGAGTGCGTGATCGCCAACGCCACATCGCCGGAGCGTAGTTGGACGGCGTTGGTGACCGCGAGATGCGGATCGGTGTGCGCGTGGGCGATCAGCCCGATCCGGAGCAGCTTCTGCGCGAGATCCTGGCCGACGAGGCTGGACGCGCCGACCCCGTAGACGTCGATCCGCCGGGCGGCCACCAACGCGGCCACGGCGGCCTCCAGTTGGGTCATGTCGAGCTGCGCGGCGGTGTCGGCGAGCGTCTGCTGCTCCTCCGCGGCGAGTTTGGCGACGACCTGGCCGAGCGGGTCGTCCACGGCGATGTCCGCGGTGACGGCGGGCGCGGCGCCTGCGGCCCGGTGGGCGGCCAGCGCGGCGAGGGCGAGGCGCAGGTCGCGGTAGCCGGGGTAGCCGAGCAGGCGGGCGGTACGGACCACGGTCGCCTCGCTCGTGCCGGTCCGCCCGGCAAGGGCGGTGACGGTGAGCTGGGCGCAGCCGGCCGGATCGCCCGCGACCGCTTCCGCGACCCGCTGCATGGAGCGGGTCATCGACGGGCCGAGCGTACGGACCTTGGCGGCCAGCGCGCCCGGATCGGTGGGGGTGACCGGGGCAGCGGGCGCGCCGGGCACTCCTCGCGCCCCGCGTCCCGCGCGCAGGGGGCGGGGCGGGGGGAAAGTTTCCTTCACGCTGTGGGTCACGCTCTGAAAGGTATTTTCACCGGCTCGGCAGCGTCAAGGGGACACAGGGGGGTGAGGCGCCCGGTTCCGGCCGCCGGTGCGCCGGACCGCCGGGCCCGCCGAAGTGCCTGGCCCCCGCCGCCAGGCACTTCGGCGGCCCCGTAACCGTAGCCGCCCCGGATCGCCGCCCGACTTGCGACAATGGAGCCATGGAAGGCCAAGCCGACAACCGTACGATCGAGGCGGCGCTGCACGACGCCCGCGCCCGCGTCCTCGCCGACCTGACCGCCCGCGAGGTGGCGGCGGCCGAGGTCGTCTCGCTGCTGGAAGAGGCACTCAGCAAGCGGCGCTGGTGGGTGCGGCAGTGGCCGGACGGTGCCGCCTACGTCGCCGGGCTGCTCGCCCAGGACATCCAGGACGCGCTGCTGGAGACGCACGGCCGCTGGCCGCTGTGCCCGCGGTGCGAGGAGCCGCACGCGCTGGCCGTCGAGCCGGAGCTGGGCCCCGACCCGCACTGGGTCTGCGAGGCACGCGGCGAGGCCGTCTCAGCGGTGGGCGCGCTGCGGTGATATTCATCGACCCGCCCACCTGGCCCGGCCACGGCCGCCTCTGGTCGCACCTCGTCAGCGACACCTCCTACGACGAGCTGCACGACTTCGCCGCCCGCCTCGGTGCCCCGCCCCGCGCCTTCGAACGCGACCACTACGACATCCCCTCCCACCGCTACGCCGACGCGGTCCGCCTCGGCGCGGCCGAGATCGGCAGCAAGGAACTCCTGCGCCGCCTCACCGAGGCGGGCCTGCGCCGCCGCAAGCCCCCCAAGAACGCCCTCCGCCTCGTCCACGACGTCCCCCTCCCCGATTTCCCCGATTTCCCCGACCCCCCGGACACCCCTTAGGGCCAATAGCGGTGATTTAGGTTTTTTTCCGGCGAGTCGGGTTGGCTTTGGTCGGCTCGACCAGCTGGACGGTGGGGGTGTTGGGCCGGGGTGGGTTGTTGTGCTCGGCTCGTTTCAGTGCCCAGTTCGACATCTTGCGTTTGATGACACGGGGGTTGGAGCGCAATCGCCGTGCGGGCAGCAGTCGTTCGGTGATCTCACGCAGACTCTGTGTGAATGTGCGGGCCAGGCGGGAGGGGGGAAAGCGCCGCCTGGCCGGTGACGTGGCGGCGGACGATGCGCAGGGTGCGGGTGAAGGAGAGCCGGTCGGGGTCGTGCCCGGTGTGTAAGGCGGCCTGGTGCATCAGGTCCCGCAGTGCGTGATGGACCAGCAGGAACGCGAAGATTTCCTGCTCGACCCCGCGTGGGTGCTGGGAACGCAGCACGATCCCGGGGCCGCCCTGATGGTTCTTGATCTCATCGAGGGTGTTCTCGATCTCCCAGCGCTGGGCGTAGAGGGCGGCGAGTTCGCCTGCCGAGGCATCGGCGGGGTCGAGGATGGTGGTGATCAGCCGGTAGACGGTCCCGTCACCTCCGCCCGGACCGAGCGTGTACTCGATCACCCGAACCTGTTCCGGGTCCGCTCGGCGGTGCTTGTCCCGGGTGGCGACGATCTCCGAGAGATACGAGCCGTCCTCCAGCGTGGCCAGGACCGGCAGCACGATGACGCTCCGCACCCGCCACAGCAGGTCAGCGCCTCCGGCCTTGGCCGCCCGCCACAGGTCCAGGCCGCAAAAGCCCCGGTCGGCCAGCACGAGCATGTCCCTGGTCAAAGCGGGGAAGATCCGCTGGGCCAGGGCGGTCTCATGAGAAGACAACGGGCCGGCCTCAGCCGCGAACACGGCATGAGTGCCGCACTCGGCCAAGGCCGCGACCCTCACCTGCGGGTACGCGCTCCTGCCCTGTCCGCGGCTGCTGCCCGGCCGCCCGAAGAACTCCGCGTTCGCGGCCGTGTCCGGCACGTCGAACCCGGTGCCGTCCACCGCGACCAGCCGCCACCGGCCGAACCAGGCACCCTGAGTCTGCTGGACCGCTACCGGTCGGCAGACCCGGCCGAACAGGACCCGAAGCGGCTCCGGCCCCAGCCTCAGTCGCGCCCGGCCGATCGCCGCAGTGGTCGGCACCCGCCATGCCTTCGCCCAGCGGCCCTCGTGCTCCAGTCCCTGCACGAGAAGCCGGGCCACTTCCTCATAGCCCTGTCCGAAGAACAGGCACATCGCCAGGACGAAATACATCACCACCCGAGCAGGCAACAGCCGGTTCCGCTGTTCGGCCCGACCACACTCAGCGACGACCTCATCGATCAACTCGGGCGGGAAAGCCCGCGTGAGCACCCCCAACGCGATCCGATCCGAGAACCGCTCAACCCCCGACGACTTCACCTGTCCAGGCCTTGGCACACACCATCCAACGACCAGACCACACCAAAGTCACCGGTATTGCCCTTAGGTCGTGTCTGACCAATCCCTCCCCCAGTCCCTCCCCAGCTACCGCTGGGAGTGCCCCCACCGCCCTTGCGAGCGCACGCGCCGGACGCCGTGGGCCCCGCCCTGCGGGCGGACGACGCTATGTGTGAGACACGGCCTAGCCAGCCGATTGGTTCATCACCAACTCGGCGTCGGTGCTGGACCGGGCGCGGATCGACGTGTGAGCTGGGGCGGGCGGGGCGGGGTGGGAGCGGGGAGTCGCGAGGCCGCGGGTCCGCTCGGGCGGCGGGCGGGGGGTCAGGTGGTTCCGGACAGGCGCTGCTCGCTCGCCGGCGTCGTCGCGGGCTGCAGGATCCGGCTGTTCAGCGGTGCGGGCGCGTGCGCGGGCGCGGATGCGGGGCGGGTGAGGCCCGCGCGTTCGGCCAGAACGCCGGCCTGGAAGCGGCTCTGCGCCTGGAGGCTCTCCAGGATCTCGGCGATGTGACGGCGGCAGGTCCGTAAGGACACACCGAGCCGTCGGGCGATCATCTCGTCCTTCGTGCCCTGGGCCAGCATCCCCACCACGGCGCGCCGCACCTCGGAGTCCGCCCTCCGCGACTCGGCGCCGCCCACTGGTGCCGGGCCTCCGGGGCGGAACGGCGCCGCCGCGGCCCACAACTGGTCGAAGACATGGCACAGATACGCCACCGACTCCGCGTCCCGGATCACCAGCGTCCCCGCCGGGGTACCGTCCGGGCCGATACGCGTCAGCACGGCCACGCTGCGGTCGAAGACCGTGGCATCGTGCGGCAGTTCCGGCGCGGCGCGGAACTGCGCCCCCGCGGAGCCGAGTACGGCCAGTTGGTCGCGGAACCTGGATCCTCCGTCCACACCGAGCCGGCACAGTGTGCGCACCCGCACCCCCCGTCCCAGCAGCGCGAGTTCGCGGCGCAGCGCGTCTTCCGGGACGCCGGTGAGCAGCGCCTCCTTCCGGATGGCGAACACCTCGTGGCGGCAGTGCGACGACTCCTGCGCGAGAAGCGGAGCCGCGCCCACGGTCCCGGGCAGCACCTCGACGGTGTGCCGGTGCTCCGACGCCTGCCGGGCGGCACGATAATGCGGCATCAGTGCGGCGAACTCCCCCCGGATCGAGCGCATCCGGGCCTTCGTCCGGGCGATCTCCTCCTCCATCGGCGCCACCACCGTGGAGGCCGCCGTCTCCGGGTTCATCGGCACCAGGGTCTCCGGCCGGAACGGATCGGGGTGCAGCAGCCGCAGGTCGACCAGTACCCGGCACGCGCGGTCGAACTCCTCGGCGGACAACCGGTACGCGCGAGGGCCCGCCGCCAGGTCCAGCCGGCCCTCGGCCAGCGCGTGGTCGAACAGCGACAGCGCGGAGTGGTCCAGCAGGCGGGCCATGTCCCGATCTTCTCTGCCGCTCTTTTCGGACAACGTGGCCCCCAGTCGAATCATGTCAGTTGTGGACATGCAGTTTGCTGCCAGAACCCGGCGCTCGACAATCAGCAGCCGCCTGGTGCACCGTCATGTGATTGCACGGACAGCCGGTCCTTGTCCTTTCCGCATCGGGAGTCGGAACTCGGTCTAGGAGTCGTCTTGCCGAGCGCAACGCCGGAACCAGCAATGCCGCTGAGCCTGAGGTAATACCCACTGCCGTCATTTCGCCGAAGATCGTCGACGACGTCGACCTTCGGTTTCCCATCAGCCGGCCGGTAAGTCGGTGCGCCCATGAACATCGCGACCACCGGTGGATTGTGCCACAGTCCTCTCCGTCCGAAAACAGTGTGAAAGCGCTTTTCGGCCGCGCCCGCCCGCGCCCGCCCGCGCTCCGGATGCGGTGCCGCAAAGGTCTGAGCCGTTCGTCCGACCACGACGGGAGTACTTCTCCGTATGTCCGCTGCTCCTATCACCGCTCCCGACCGCGCGCAGCGGTCGACGGTCGACCTGCTTCTGTTGTCGCTCGGGCTGGACGCCGGTGACCGCCTCGTCATCGCCTTCGCCGCCGCACACACCACGCGGGCCGTCTGGCTGTGCGCCCGGGCCCGTACGGCAGGCGTGGACGTGCGGCTGATCGGCCCGGCGGGCTGGGGCACGCCGCGCCTGGGCCGGCGGGTGCGCGACGCGGCCGACGCGCTCCGTTCCTCCGCCCCGGACGTCGTCCCGGCGCCTTCCGCGCACGACGTCGCGCTGTTCCTCGGCGGCGAACTCCTCGACCCCTCCCACCTGCACCTGCCGCCGTGGCTCGGCGCGGTTCAACTCCCCGACCCGGTCGGGAGTCCCGCCGGGGCGCTGCCCCAGGGCTGGGAGGAGGAAGTACGCGAGGCGGCCGCCGTCCGGCTGCGGTCCCTGCCCGCCGGGGTCACCGTGGCGTCGCACCTCCGGTCGGCGGACACCGCGAGCCTCGACCTGCTCGGCGACCCGGACACGCCGGTACGACGCGCCGACGGGACGCCGCAACCGGGGGAGCTGCGCTTCCTCCCCGCAGGGCATGCCGAGGTCCCCGTCATCGGCGCGGACGGCATCTTCGTGGCAAACGCGAGGATTGGCGTGAATCGCGCCGTCCGCTTCGGCACCGCGCTGGTCCACCGGCCGGTGCGCCTCGCCGTCTCCGGCGGGCAGGTGGTGGACGTCGGCTGCCCCGACCCGGCTCTGTACGGCTTTCTGCGACGCGCGGTCACCGTGCACCGCGCCGCCACCGTGAGCCTCCTGCGATGCCGGCCGCTCACCGACGGGACCGACGACGTGGCGCTGCGGCTGACGGTCCCGCCGGGCGGAGCCTATTCGCGGGCGTCGGCCGATCTCACCGTCGAACTCGCCGCGACCGGGCACTGGCGCCCGACCATCCCGTAGCCGTAGCCGTAGCCGTAGCCGTAGCCGTAGCCCAGACCAGCCCCCCAGCAGCCCTTGCCCCGCTTCCGCCGAGCCTCCATGCCCCGAGGAGCCCGCCCATGTCCACACCGGTCGCCGCCGCACTTGTCCGCAGCCGCTACCTCCTGCTCGGCGCGTCCCCGTACCGCGACGCGGGCGGTGTCGAGGCGTGGTTCGGCTTCGTCACGCGCACCGCGTCCCTCGTCCGGTTCGGCCGCACCGCCCACGACGCGCTGCGCACCGGCGACCTCTCCGGTCTCGAACCGGCGGAGCTGGAACGGCTCGCCGGGCTGGGCGTCCTGGTCGACCGGGAGGAGAACGAACTGGCCGCCGTCACCGGACGGCTGCGGGCCGGCTCCGCCCGGCGGCAGACCCGTGCCGTCACCATCATGCCGACGTCGTACTGCAACATGGCCTGCGACTACTGCGGACAGGAGCACAGGAAGGCCGCCCACGACGCGCGGCGTATGGACCGCACCGCGCGCCGCGTCGAGGCGATGATCGCCGACCCGGAGACCTCGGCGGTCAAGGTCACCTGGTTCGGTGGCGAACCCCTGCTGGCCCTGCGCGTCATCCGCGAGATGAGTGCCCGGTTCACCTCGGCGGCCGACCGGCACGGCACCGCGTACTCCGCCCGGATGGCCACCAACGGGAGTCTGCTGACCGTTCGCACCCTGGAGGAACTCCACCTCGACTGGCGCCTGACGTCGATGGAGCTGACCATCGACGGTCCCGAGGCGGTGCACAACCGGCGCCGGATCATGCGCAACAGCCGGGGCACCTTCCGCCGTACCGTCGAGGTGCTCGGCGAGGTGGTCCGTCGCGGGCGCGTGCCCGGGCTGGACATCAGGATCCGGGTGAACATCGACAACGGCAACGAGGACCACGTCACGGACCTCCTCGACGACCTCGCGTGCCTCGGCCTGGCCGACCGCCAGGTACGCATCCAGCTGTCCCCGGTGCACTCCTGGGGCAACGACGTGTCCGCGGTGGAGCTCCAGGCGAACGCCTACGCCGGCCGCGAGGCCCGGTGGCTGCGCACAGCCGAGGCGCTCGGCCTGTACTTCGTCGCGTTGCCCGGCTCCACGGTCTCCACCACCTGCATCGCCACCAGCAGGTCCGGCGAGATCATCGACACCGCTGGCCGGATCTACTCCTGTTCCGAGCACCCCTTGGTGCCAGGGGTACGCGACACCCAGGTGGTCGCCGAGGTGGCCGACCTGACCGGTGCGGCGCCGCGGCCCGCCGGCGCCTTCGACGACTGGTACGACCAGGTCGATTCCGGCGGCGCCCAGTGTGCCCGCTGCCCGATCCTCCCCGTGTGCGGCGGCTCCTGCCCCAAGCTGTGGCGGGACGGCCACCTGCCCTGCCCCAGCCTGCGGTTCAACTGGGAGGAACGGCTCGACATCGAGGTCCGCCGCCGGGGCTGGATCCCGGTGGCCACCGCGCCGCGGGACCTCCTGGCCGGAGCCGTGCGGTGACGGACGCGGCGCCGGCCGGCGCGCGCCGCGTCGTCCGCTTCTCCCACGTCTCCACCGGTCAGTTCTACGATGCGGCGGCCGTCGCCGCCCCCGAGCCGATCGGGCGCGACTGGGCCTGGGGCGATGCCACCGGGCGGGGCGTGAGGGTCTGCGTGGTGGACAGCGGTGTGGAGGCCGGCCACCCGGGGATCGGACCGGATGTGCGGCAGTTCACCGCCGCCCCGCCCGCGCCGGCCGCCCCCCACGGCGCCGGCCACCGCGGATGGACCGTCGCCGAGGACACGGCGGGCGACGTGAGCGGCCACGGCACCGCCTGCGCGGGCATCATCCGCGCGGTCGCCCCCGGCTGCGAGCTGACCAGCGTCCGGGTACTGGACAGCAATCTGCAGGGCAACGGCGAAGCGCTGCTCGCCGCTCTCGAATGGGCGGTCCGGCAGCGGTTCGCCCTGGTCAACGTCAGCTTGTCCACCCGCCGGGCCGCCTTCAAGGAACACCTGCACGACCTGACCGACGAGGCGTGGTTCGCCGGGGTCACCCTGGTCTCCGCCGCCCACAACGGCCCGGTCGACAGCTACCCGTGGCGTTTCCCCTCGGTCATCTCGGTCGGCGCGCACGCCGTCCCCGACACCGAGCACGTCGAGTCCAACCCGGCGCCCCCGGTGGACCTGTTCGCGCTCGGCGTCGACGTGACCGTGCCCTGGCGGGGCGGTTCGGTCCGCCGCGTGTCCGGCAACAGCTTCGCGGCGCCGCGGATCACCGGGCTGTGCGCCCGCATCCTGGAGCGTCACCCCGGCTTCCGGACCCCGCAGTTGCGGCACGTACTGACCGCGACCGCCGGCAACATCAGGGCGGGGAGTGCGGCGTGAGCGGCGCGGAACTCGACGAGATCCTGCGTTCCACCGTGCGGCTGGCCAGGCTGTCCTTCGCCGCCGCGGCCGCTTCGGTCTTCATCCGGGACGCGCGGACCGGCAGCCTGGTCTTCGAGACCTCGTCGGGTGTCGGTGAGGACCGCCTGGTCGGGACGACGCTCCCCGGCGACCACGGCATCGTCGGCTGGGTCGCCAACACCGGCGACCCGCTGATCGTCCGGGGCGTCGCCGAGGACAGCCGCTTCGACCGGGACTTCGCCGAGGGCACCGGCCTGGTCCCCGACGTGATCATGGCCGTGCCGATGGAGCGCGACGGCGAGATCATCGGCGTCCTGGAGGTGCTGGACCCCACGCTGGAGCGGATCGGCGACCTCGACGCCATGGATCTGCTCACCGAACTCGCCAACCAGAGTGCCGCCATTCTCCGGCTCTCGCTGGCGCGGAGGCGGGGATCGGAACGCGGCCCCGTCGACGGGCCGCTGGAACGCCTGTCGGCCGCCGTCCTGCGGGCCGGCGCGCCGCGCGCCGCCGCGGTGGCCGCCCTCCTCGACGCGGTCACCGACCTCGTGGACCAGGAAGCCTAGGCCCCGGGATGCATCTTGCCGCACGAATCCCCGGGCCGACGGAAGAAGCACTCGACGTGGCCGTGACGCCGAAAGGAGCGGCCCGCGCGGCAGCCTGAAAGTAATTCCGCAGGTGCAGGCGACGACCGATATGCGAAAGGATATCGGTCAATTCGCCGTGCCCGGAATTCGATTCGCTGTCATTCATTCTTATTCCCTGGGTGTGACTATTGACGCACCAACGCTCCGTTCCGATAATTTAAATAGGCCGCCCGATCGGATCGGGCGGTAATGGACTCGGGAGGAAATCATGGCGGAAGAGCCCGGAAAGATCGACGGCGAGGAATTGTCCGCGGCGGCGGAAGAAGCCGATGCGGCGGTCGCGGAGGGCGACGTGGAGGGTCACGCCGAGGAAGTGACGGACCAGGAAGCCGGTTACACCGACACGAACTTCGGCTGCAGCGAGTCCTTCTGACGCCTGGCCGGCAGCCATGACCGTACGGCCCTGCCCCGCGGAACTTGACGCGAGGTGGGGCCGTACCGTCCACGCCGTCCCCCCGCTGATCGGCGCAGCATTCGGCAGCAAGATCGGACAACGGCCCTGGGAGCTGCGATGTCCCCGCTGGAGCAGCCGCGGAGCGCGGAGGACCGCCCGCCGCCGGGCAACCGACCGCCGCCGGGCGCCCCGCGGTACACGGCCGGTGCCCGCGCGATCCTGCGGATCCCCGCGCTGGCGGCCGACCGTTACACCGCGATGCTCGACGACTGCCCGGCCGACCGGCCGGACTGGGCGACCGCGCACCACGCCTTCCTCCAGGAGACCTGGCGGCTGCCGCACGTCCCCCCGGCGCTCCGCCACGCCGCTCCCGCCCTGCTCGCCGCACTCGGCGACACCCTGCCGTCGCCCGGCACCCGCGCTGCGCTGGCCCTGGACCGGTACGTCAACCGGATGAGCACTCGGCCCACGCCCTTCGGCCTGCTCGCCGGTGTCGTCGGCGTGCCCTTCGCCGCAGACCGGGACATCCGGTTGGAGGGGCCGCCCGCGCCCAGGCCGCGCCGGAAGCCCGCCGCGCCCGCGGGCACCGCGCCGGACGCCCCCGCCGGCGCCGGTCCGCTCGCGGGGTCGACTTCGCTGATCGCATCCGACCTGGCCCACGAACTGGACGGCCACCTGTGGCGGGAGCCGCACGGCCAAGGCGTCGCGGTGTGGCTGCGCGGCTCCGCCCCCGCGCTGGCCCTTCTCCGAGCGGCCCGCCACCCGCAGAGGGCCGACACCCTGGTCGCGCTGCTCGGGGGCGGCCCGGACGGCGCGACCCCGGCGACGGCCGCGGCCACTGTCCTGGTGACCGCGATGGTCCGGACGGGGTTCCTGCGCCCGGTCCCCGACAGCCCGCCGCGGACACGCGCTGACATCCGCCGGCCGCTCGCCGGCGCACAGCGCGCGCCGGGTGCGGCGGCGTCCCGCGAACCCGCGGCACCCCCGGACGTCGCGGCATCGCCGGACGTCGCGGCACTGCCGGACGTCGCGGTTCCGTCGCCCGCCGTCGCGGCCCGGCCGACTGCCGGCGCCGGCCCGACAGGGCACCTGGACGCCATCGCCGCCGTGTCCGGATCATCCGCCGCCGACCCGCGGGTGGCCCGGCTGGCCGAGACGGCGGCGTCGCTTCTCGCCCTGGTCGGGCGCGGCAGCCGCTATCCCCGCTATCTGGCCCGCGCGGCCGAGGCGTTCACCGCGCACTACGGTGAGGGCGCCCGTGTCCCCGTCCTGGAGACGGTGCACACCCTCCGCCTTCTGCGCGTCTCCACCGAAGCCGTGGAGACCGGGTACGACCAGCGGGACGCGCTGCTCGCCGAGCTGGTCACCGGGGCGCTCGCCCACCGGCGCCTCACCTGCGAACTCGACGACGCGCTCGTGACCAGGCTGGTGGCGAGCGCCGGGCCACCGGCCGCCGCACCTCCGCTGCCCGGCGTGGACGTCTGCCTGCGGGTCGCCCGGGACGGCCACGGCGTCCTGCGGGCCGCGTTGAGCGGATTCGGCGCGGCGCCCGCCGGCACCGGATACGGCCGTTTCACCGACCTCCTGGACGACGCCACCCGGGGCGCCCTCCAGGACACCTTCCGCGCTCAGGAGTCGGCCGCCCCCGACAGGCTCTTCGTAGAACTGTCCTACCGGCCGGGTCCGGCGGCCGCGGAACACGTCACCGCACGCGACCGGTGGCGCGGGTGGGAGATGCCGGTGGACGTCGCCCCCACGGTCCCCCCGCACCGGGTCGTCGCGCCCGCCGACATCCTGGTCGCCGTCGAGTCCGGGCGCTTCGAGTTCTTCAGCGCCCGCCTCGGGCGGCGGCTGTACATCACCCAGTCCTCGGCGCTCGGCCTGCACCTGGCACCACCCGTCTGCCGGTTCCTGCTCGACGCCTCGGCCAACAGCTTCCGGCACCCGGCGCCCTTCGACTGGGGCAGCACGGGCCACGGGCCGTTCCTGCCCCGGCTCGCCCGCGGCCCCCTGGTGGTCGCGCCCGCCCGCTGGCGGCTGCGCCGCGTAGACCTCACCGGCGAGTTCACCACGGCGGTGGGTGCCTGGGCGAAGACCTGGATGGTGCCGCGTCACGTCCGGCTGGTGCGCGGCTCGGAAGGGCTGCTGCTCGATCTGCGCAGCGCGGTGTCGCTCGCCCACCTCCGGGCCGCACTCGACCGGGCCGCACTCGACCGGGCCGCACTCGACCGGGCCGCACCCGGCCGGGCCGCACCCGGCCGGGCCGTGCGGGGCCGTGCCGATGCTGGGGTGCTGCTCGAGGAGGTCGTGCCCGTACCCGGTGGTGAGGTCGTGGCGGGGCAGGACGGCGGCCGGTACCTGCTGGAGGCGGTCGTCCCGGTCACCATCGGGCGACCGGTCGGGGCCGCGCGGACCGGCGCCTCCGGAGATTCCGCCGCCAGTGCCAGTGCCGGCGTCGCCGCCGCCACCGTCGCCGACGCCGCCGCTTCGGGCGTCCGCACCGCCGTCCGCCGGTCGCACCCGCCCGGCGGCGACTGGCTCGCGCTGCACCTCGCGCTGCCCCACCGGCTCCAGGACACCCTGATCACGCGGCGGTTCCCGGACCTGCGGGCCGCCCTGGCCGCCCGGTACGGCGCCGACCGAATGTTCTTCGTCCGCTACGCCGATCCCGTCGACGAACTCCGCATCCGCCTGCGGTGCGCCGACGGCCGGCATGGCGCGCTGCTGGACGACCTGCTCGACTGGACGCGCCGGGTGAGCGGGGAACTGCCGGTGAGCGACGTGTCGCTGCGTACCTACCGCCCGGAGACCGACCGCTACGGCGGTCCCGCGCTGATCGGCGCCGCCGAGGCGCTGTTCGACACGGACTCCGCCGCCGTGGCCGAAGCTCTCGCCCGGAAGGCCGCGGCGCCGCTGCCGTGGGCCGTGCTCACCGCCGCCAGTGTCGACCGGATCGCCGCCGTGCTGCTGCCCGACCGGGCCGACCGGCTGACCCTGGCCGCGCGGCTGACCGACTCACGGGCCGGCTCCGCGGAGTACCGCGCACACGGGAGCGCGCTGTGGGAGCTGCGCTCCGGCCGCGGGCCGGCCGACGCCGTGCCGGCGAGGGTCGCCGCACGCTGGACCGAGGGCGGCGCGGCCTACGCCCTCCGGCTCGGGGAGCGGTGGCCGGGCAGCTCGGGCGGTGACCGGAGGCTGCGGGCAGCGGCGTCCTTGCTGCACATGCACACCAACCGGATGGGTCTGGGCCGGGCCGGGGAACGCGCCGCGTTCGGCCTGTGGCGCCGGCTGCTGGAGCGGGACGCCGCCCGGTTCCGGACGGGCGGCCACCGCACCGCAGCCGCCGACCTGCGAGAAAGGGCCGCACAGTGACCGTACCGCGTGCCAACTGGCTGGGATTCCTGTCCGACGAGGAACGCGTACCGCATGGCGGGGAGGCGCTCGTCGACCGGGTGCGTGCCCTCCTCGCCGACCCCCGGCCCGGACCGGAGGACCTGTTCTCTGCGGCCAACCTGGTGGCGCTCACGCTGTTCCGGCTCGGTCGCCTGGACGAGGCCCGCGCCGTGTGCCACAGCGAGATCGACTACGCCGGTGACCGGCCCGACTCGGCGCTGCGGCCCCGGCTGGCCGCTCTGGGCCTTCAGCCCCGGATCAACCTGCTGCGGATCGAGGGCTACGCGGGCGACCTCGACCGCGCGCTCACCGGTCTGGCGGCCCTGGAGGACGTGGCCGCGGGGCGCGCGGTTCGATCCGGCGGGATCGACTGGTCCCCCGGCGACCTCGACGCGGACCCGGCTCTGCACCGCCGCCTCCGCACGATCGCCCGCAACGTCCGCGTCGGCGACACCTGCAAGATCCTCCTGCGCCGGGGACGGCACGAACTGCTCCTGTCCGAGGCGTCCCGCTTCCGCGCGCTGTGGCCGGCGCTGACCGCCGCCGGTCTGCACCAGGCCGCCGAGGCACCCTGGACGGTGGCGCCGGGACGCCGGAGCGTGCCGGGACCGGCCGGCCCGAGGGCGCGCACGGTCCAGGAGAGCCGGCTCGCGTTCGTCCGCGAACTGCACACCGCCGCCCATGAAGCCGACACCGGCCGGACCGCGGAAGCGGCCGAGTCCGCCTCCCGCCTGGCAGCCGGACTGCCGCTTCTGACCGGCGGCCGATGGGCCTCCGCGACGACCGTGCCGCGGTGGCGGGCGGTCCTGGGCGCCGTCTTCGTCCGGGCGGGCGACGAGAGGTCGGGCCGGGCACTGCTGCTGGACGCCCTGGACGCGGGGCGCCGGGCCGGCGACACCGCTCTGGCCGGCGGAGCCGCCCGGTGGCTGGACGCCGCCGGGGTCACCATCCCCGCCGGGCCGGAGCGGCCCCCCGACATCGAGTCGCTCCTCGTCGTCTCCGGCCGCCTGGCGGCGCGGTTGGGGCACCGGGCCCGGCAGCCGCGGACCGGGGCGGGGGCGTGACGGCGGTGGGAAACCTCGACCGGCTGATCGACACGCGGCAACTCGCCCGGCACTGGGAGGACCGGCCCTTCGTCTGCGCCGGCCTCGGCGCACTGGACGGCGTGTTCGGCCTGGAGGTGGCTGAACGGCTGCTCCACAGCGCCGCGTTGCCGGCGGCATCGGTCCGGCTGTTCCGCGACGGAACCGAACTGCCCGCCCGCGGCCACACCCGGCGGCGCGAACGCGGCGGCGCGGCCCGCGAGGGCCTCGTCGACGCCGCCGCCGTGGAACGCGAGATCGCCGCGGGCGCCACCCTGGTCATGGAGGAACTCCGGACCCATCACCCGGAGATCGCGGACCTGTGCGGCGAGGTCACGGACGAGACCGGACTGGGCACCTACTGCGCCGCGTTCCTCACTCCGCCCGGCGCCCGGGGCGTGGCCCCCCACTACGACACGGCGAGTGTGCTGCTCCGCCAGGTCCACGGCTCCAAGCGCTGGCGGATCGGCAGCCCGCTTCAGCGCTGGCCCGCCCGGGACTGGTCGGCGGCGCACAACACCCCGGTGGACGAGATCATGGACGTCGTCCTCCACGAGGGCGAATGCCTCTACCTACCGCGAGGGTTCTTCCACGTCGGCGACGCCACGGACGAAGCCTCGCTCCACCTGTCGATCGCCCTGCGTCCGATCACCTGGGGGGCTCTGATCGCCGCCATGGCGGCGGAGGGACAGAGCGAGGAGCCGCTGCGCGAGAGCCTGCCGTACGCGTTCCACCGGCTCGGCCGGCAGGAGTTCGACCGCAGGCTCGCCGACAGGGCCGCGCCGCTCGTCGCCCGGCTCACCGCCGACGGCGTGCCCTCCGCCAGCCGCGGGACCGTCGACAGGCTGCGCGGCGCCCACCCCCGGACCCCGCCGCCGCGAGGGGCGCTGCGCGCCGCGCTCACCTCACGCCGTCCCGATCGTCCGCAGGACCGGATCGCCCACGAGGAGGCGCCATGACCGCCGAGACCCCGGCCCCCGTCCCGTCGGGGCTGCGCGCCAATCGCAACTGGCAACGGCTCTGGCTCGCCCAAGCGGTGTCCGTCGTCGGCGACTACGTGTTCGACATCACCGTCGTGCTGTGGGTCGGCACCGTCATCGCGCACGGTCGCCCGTGGGCACCGGCCGCGGTGAGCGGGGTGTTGATGGCGGCCGCACTGCCGATCTTCCTCATCGGTCCGATCGCCGGGGTGTTCGTCGACCGGTGGGACCGGCGGCGGCTGATGCTCGCCACCGACGCCCTGCGCGCCGCGGTCATCGCTCTGCTGCTGGTGATCCCCGCCTCCGGGACGGCGCTGCCCGTCGGTGTGCGGCTCGGCCTGGTGTACGCCGCGGTCGCCCTGTGCGCCGGCGCGTCGCAGTTCTTCAACCCGGCCCGGCTCACCATCGTCGCGGCCACCATTCCCCGGGCGGACCGGTCCCGGGCATTCGGCCTTTCCCAGGCCACCGGCAGCGCCGCCGGCATCCTCGGGCCCCCGCTGGCCGCGCCGCTGCTGTTCGATGCCGGCGTCCAGTGGGCGCTGGTCGTCAACTCCTTCTCCTTCGTGCTGTCCTTCTTCCTGGTCAGGGCGCTGCGGGTGACGCCCGATCCGTCACAGTCCGCCCGGCGCCCTACCTCGTTCGCCGCAGACTTCCGCGAGGGCATCACCTTCTTCGTGCGCAGCAGAGCACTGATGGCGATGCTCGGCTCCACCTGCGTCTACACCGTCGGCGTAGGCGCCCTGAACGTCCTGGACGTCTTCTTCGTCACCGACAACCTGCATGCGGCGGCCTCCTGGCTGGGCACGGTCGGCGCGTTCTTCGCCGTCGGCGCGCTGGCCGGCGCCCTGCTCTTCGGGGCGATCGCCGGCAAAGTCAGCGACACGCGGATCTACTGGCTGTGCCTGGTGGCCACCGGCACGCTCGTCATCGTCTACTCCCGCCTCACCACCGTTCCGGCGGCGCTGGTGGTCATCGCCCTCCTCGGTCTGCCGGTGGGCGCCGTCAACGCGGTCATCGGCCCCCTGCTGCTCAGCATTACTCCGGAGCGGCTGATAGGCCGGGTGGTCACCGTCATCGGCCCGGTACAGCAGCTCACCTCGCTCGGTGCCATGGCTCTGGCCGGTGTCCTCACCAGCACCGTGCTGCGGGGCTTCGACGTGTCGGTCGGGGGAGTCCACTTCGGGCGGATCGACACGGTCTACGCTGTCGGCGGGGTCTTCATGATCCTCGGCGGCGTCTGGGCGGCCCGCAGGCTCAGGCCCGCGGCGCCTGCCGAGGTCGCCGCCGCCGAGGACGCGGAACCGGTCGGGACCCCCTAGCCCAGGCCCCCGGCAGCCCCCAGCGTCCCGGCAACCCCAGCCGTCCCCCAGCGACCCCGTCCGATCCCCGGGGCGGCGGCGCCTGGGCCACCGGAGATCGCGGGCGATCGATCTTGACCTGGCACGTGCTGCTGGTGACCATCGTTCGATGAGACGAGTCCTGGTTGTGGGGAGTACGGGCGCCGGCAAGTCCACGCTGGCCCGGGCGCTCGCCGGGCGGCTGGCGATTCCCTGCCACGAGATGGACGCGCTGGCCATCACCGGCCCCGGCTGGCAGGAGAACCCCCGCCTGGTCGAGGACGTCGAACACCTCACCGCGGGCCCCTGCTGGATCTTCGACTCCTTCGGCCGCCCCCAGGTCCGAGACCTGCTCTGGTCCCGGGCCGACACCATCGTCTGGCTCGACTACTCCCGCCCGGTGATCATGCGCCGCGTGCTGCGCCGCTCAGCGGCCCGCACCCTCCTGCGCCGCCGGATCTTCGCCGGCAACATCGAAACCATGGCCGCCTGGCTCACCCCCGACCACCCCGCCCGGTGGGCCTGGTCCCAACACGCCGCCCGCCGAGCCGAAATCACCTCCCGCTGCGCCGACCCCCGCTTCACTCCCCTCGACGTCATCCACCTCCCCACCCCCCACTCGGCCCGCACCTGGCTCGCCACCCTCCCCACTCCCAACCATCCGCCCCGGCCATAACCGCCTCGGCGGGTCCGTTCGTGACCCTGTGGCTACAGTGAGCAACCACGGGGTGCGGGCCGGATATCGGATCGCGGCCAGGAAAGCCCCTCGGCCGCGAGCGGGTGCCGCACCGGGCGGCGGGGTCTGAGAGAGCGGGGGGAGGCGTGCGGGGGTTCGGGGTGGGGGAGGCGGTGGTGCGGCGGGACGTGGTTCGGGGGAGGGTGTGGAGCGCGCAGGCGCTGCGAGAGGGGGTGGTCAGCGCGGCCGAGCACGCGGCGGTGGAGGGTGCGAGGGAGCAGGCGCTGGCGATGATCGCGGCCCGCGGCGGGCCTTTCGGCGAGGCCGCCGGTTGGGCGCACTGGCGGTGGCCCGCCGCGTGGACGCCGCCGGTGCTGGACGATGCCGCGGGGTGGCCGGGGCGGGCGTAAGGGTGCCGCCGGGGGCTGGGGCGTTCAGGCGGTGGGCTTCATGACGGTGTCGACGAAGTCGCCGATCGCGGCGAGGGTGCGGCCGGGCTGTTCGATGTGGGGGAAGTGGGCGGCCTCGGGGATGGGGGCGAAGCGGGCGGTGGGGAAGGCGTCGGCGAACGCGCGGCCGTAGGGAAGGGGGGCGATGCCGTCCTGCTCACCCCAGACGACGAGGACCGGGACGGTGACGCGGTGGAGGCGGCCGTGGAGCTTCGGGTCGTGGGTGAAGAAAGGGCCGCCGTAGGTGGCGAGGGTCTTCTGGTTGGCGGCCATGCCGGCCCGCTGCCGGTCGGTGAAGGTGCTGAAGTCGGGGCGGAACGCGGCGTTGGCGAAGGAGAGTTGGCTGATCTCGGCGGGGGCCAGGGCGCGGACGTCGAGGATCTCGTCCTGGGTGCCGGTGTGGATGCCGACGGCGTTGAGGAGGGTGAGGCAGCCGATACGGCCGCGGGTGTCGCGCAGGGCCATCTCGGCGGCGATCCAGCCGCCGACGGAGTTGCCGATGACCATGACGCCGGTGAGGTCGAGCGTGTCGAGCAGGTCCAGGTAGGCGATGGCGAGGTCGGCGATGGAGTCGGCCCACTCCGGGCGGGGCGTGCCGTCGAAGCCGGGGTGGGTCGGGGTGATGGTGCGGACGTGCTCGGAGAGGGTGGTGGCGAGGCCGGCCATCGTGCGGGGGCCGGCGCCGCCGTGCAGGAGCAGGACGGTGCCGCCGTCGGCGGTGGGGCCGGTGGCGGTGGCCGTGGGGCCGGCTTCGTCGATGGTGAGGGAGAGATTGTTGGGGAGGCCGACGACGCGGGTGGTGCGGGCTGGGGTGTCGACGCGGGCGGCGGGGGCGGCCGGGGCGGCAGAGGCGGTGGGGGAAGCGGTGGCGGACATGGGGCGGTTCCTTTGCTTCGCGGAAGCGGGGCCTCTTCCTGAGAGCTGACTCGCATGAATATAGGCGAGTCGCACCGCCTCGTGCAAGTTGACTCTCACGACGAGGGCAGGCTCGCGGCCAGGGGGGTCGCCGGAGGCGGACACGCGTGGGGGGGCGCCATGGGCGCCGCCAAGCCCCAACAGGTCCGGAAGCGGACGCTGTTGAGGGGCCACCTCGCCGCGACCGCCGCGGGGCCTTCAAGAAGGCGTACGAGCGGGTGGGGGCGCAGCACGTCCTCCTGATGGACGTCGCGGGGGATTCCGGCCCGACGAGGACGAGCCGTACGTGCTGAGGGTCTACTCCAGGTTCGAGCTCGAACCGGTGGATGACTGAGGGCGAGGGCGGTACGGGTCCGCGCCCCCGCGGGCCAGGCGCTGTTCGAGGTGCGCGCGGCAGGCGGGCCACTCCGTAGCCGTGACGGAGAAGATCGCGGAGTCGCGGAGCAGGCCGTCCTCCCCCGGGGCCCAGGAGCGGGACCAGTTGCGCAGCACGCCCTCGAAGTGGGCGCCCGCTGCCTCGATCGCCGCCCGGGAACGGCTGTTGCGCGCGTCGGTCTTCAAGTCGAGGCGGGCGACGGTCCAGTTGTCGAAGGCGTGGCGGAAGAGGAGGTACTTGGCCTCGGTGTTGAGCCCGGTGCCCTGGGCTGACGCGGCGAGCCAGGTGAAGCCGACCTCGATCGCGTGCAGGCGGTCGCCGGCCGGCGACAGCCGCGGGTCCCAGTAGGCGGTGACTCCGACGGCGCGGCCTGAGGCGCGTTCCACCTGGGCGTACGGGGCGAGGTGGCCGGCGGCGGCGCGGGCGAGTTGGGCGTCGATGTACGCGGGCACCTCGGAGGCGGTGGGTACCCAGGTGAAGCGGTACGGGTTCCGGTCTTCCTCGGCGGCGACGGCCAGGTCGCCGGCGTGCTGCTGCCGCAGGGGCTCCAGCCGGACGAGCTTGCCCTCCAAGGCCGGTCCCTCAAGCGTGAAGGTCATTTTCTCCCCCGTCCAGGGACTCGTGCGGCGCCGGCTTCTCGGGCCGCGGGCCCGAGGCAGCATCGCAGAGCGGTTCGCCCATGTCGCCCGAATTCCGTACGGCCACGGGGGTAACGCCCGCCACGTCCCTGGTGGGCTCGCTGGCGTAGCCCCTTAGGACACGGCGCGCTACAGTGGAAGAGTGAAGACCATTACCCAGCGTGAGTTCCGCAACAACTCCGCGGCAGTTATGGACGCTGTCGAAGCGGGCGAGACCTACCACATCACCCGGAACGGAACCGAGGTCGCCGAACTGCGCCCCCTTGCCCGAAGGCGGCGCCTGAGCGCCGAGGAACTGGTGGAGCGGCACCGAAGGCTGCCCCGCGTCGACTCCGCACAGATGCGTCAGGAAGCGGACGAGTTCTTCGGGACAGACGACCGCGTCGGCGAGGACGACCCCTGGGCGCGCGACCGTGGCTGACCGCCACCCGTCGGGAGTCCTCGACACCCGTACTTACATCGACCTGGACCTGCTCGATCCCGCGGATCTGCCGGCCGTCCCCGAAATCACCGCCATCACCCTGGCCGAACTGCACCAGGGCGTCGCCATGGCCAAAGATCCCGCGGTGCGCGCCACCCGGATGGAAAAGCTCGGAGCGGCTGTCGCCGACTTCGACGCGCTGCCCTTCGCGGACGACGCGGCAGCCCGCTACGGAACACTCGTCACGCTCACCGTCGCCGCGCGCCGCGATCCGCGTCCCCGCAGGATGGATTTGATGATCGCCGCCATCGCCTCCGTCAAAGGGCTCCCCCTGTTCACGCGCAACGCCGACGACTTCAAAGGCCTCGAAAGCATCGTCACCGTCGTCGCGATCTGACCACGCCCGCCGCGAGTCGTCGGGGCGACTCGCGGCGAGCGGACGGGCGGGGGTCGGTGGGGGTTAGGAGCAGCGCGCGTCGAGGGCGGTGAGGTAAGTGCAGTCGACCGTCTCGGTGTTGTTGGTGGGGTTGGGGTCGGTGGCGGAGGCCGTGGTGATCGTGGCGGTGGCGCGGAGGGTCAGGGCGAGGGTGACGGGGTTGATGGGGAGGGTGAAGGTCCGGGACTGGGAGGTGCCTGAGGCGATCGGGCCGAAGGGGCAGACCGCGCTGCCCGGGTTGGTGGTGCAGGCACTGCCGGAGGCGGGGGTGAGGACGTCGGAGACGGCGGTGGTCACGGTGGCGCTGGACAGGGCGTCCGGGCCGTTGTCGGTGACGGTGACCGTGTAGACGATCGACGGGGTCAGCAGGGAGAAGTGCGGGGTGGCGGTCAACGTCACGGCCGCGTCCGCCGTGGCGGTGTCGGCGTGGGCCGCCGACGGCAGGGCGAGCGTCCCCGCACCCAGCAGCAGGGCGGACGCGCAGGTGGCCAGGGCACGGCGGTGGCGCTGGGCGTGGATCATCGGTCTCCTTGGTGAAGGGGTGGCCGGGCGGCCGAACGGCGCGCCCGGAGACGGGTCATGGGGCGTGGCGGCGGCGGATCAGTGACCTTCGCCGCGCGAGGACGGGGACGAGTACGAGGACCGGGACGTGGACGGAGGCGCGGGCAGGAATCCGGTCCGTACGAACCAGTCGACATACGTACGAATGGTGGCGTCGGTGATCCGCGGCGCCGGAACGCCGAGGCGGCTCAACTCCGCCGCGGTCCGCGAGGAGTCGAACGCGCGGGCGGCCGGCGGGGTCGCCGGAGCGGCCCCGGACCGCTCGGCGGCCCGGGCGTCGGACCGCATACCGAGCAGCAACTGGGCGGCGGAAGCACCGGCGTTGCCGTGCCCGGAAGGGTCGCTCTGGTCGCTCTGGTCGCTCTGGCCGCTCTGGCCGCCCTGGTCACCGGCGGCGCTCCGCCGCTCGACCCGCTCCCACCACCGCTCCGCCGGCAGCCCATCGAGTACGAAGCCGCGCTCGCGCAGCACCGCGAAGACCCGGTCGATGGTCGGCGCGGCCGGATCCGTGAAGTGGAAGTCGGCCCCCGGCGCGAGCCGTTCGCCGGCCAGCCGGACGATCGCCGCGCTGACGTGGTCCACCGGGACCCAGCCGGTCGGCTCCGCGGCCCCCTCGGGCACCGCCCCCGCCTGCACGCACCCCTTGACGAACTGCCAGAGCAGGTCGTGCTCCTGGCAGGCTCCGGTGGTGCGGTCGCCGGAGATCCGGCCCGGGCGGTGCACATGCACGGGCACGCCGTGCTGCCGCGCCAGGTGGGCGATGCCTTCCGCCACCCACTTGCTCTGGACGTAACCGCTGGTCAGCGCCTCCGGCGGCCCGGGGGGCGTGGTCTCGACGATCGCCGCCCGGTCCGCGCCACCGAGCGCGTACACACTGGTCGTCGAGACGAAGTGCATGACCCCGGCGGCCGAGTCCGCGACCACCCGGAGCAGTTCCCTGGTGCCCTCGACGTTCGCGGCCCGCAGACTCCCGTACGGCGCCAGTACGTTGACGTCCGCGCCGTTGTGGATCACGGTGCCGACGCGCCGGCTCAGCGAGGTCAGCGCCTGCTTGTCCCAGCCGAGCGAGGGGGCGGACAGGTCGCCGGGCAGCGGTACGATCCGGCCCTCGTACTCCGCCCGCCACAGGCCGTAGTGGGTGAGCGCGGCCCGCAGCCGGTGCAGGCCCTGCTCGGGACCGTCCGCCCGGACCAGGCACTCCACCGGGTCGTCGGCCGACTCCAGCAGGTCGCGCAGCAGGAACGCGCCGAGGAAGCCGGTGGCGCCGGTGAGCAGCGTCCGGCCATCGCAGGCCGACGGCCCGGCGGCCGGGACGGCGAGCGGGGTCGGGGCGGCCGACGGGTTCAGGGCGGTCGGCGTCAGTCCCGACGACGAGGTCAGGGCGGTCCGGACGCGCCGGACGTCGCCGAGCGTCTCCACCTCCTTGACCAGATCCACCGGACCGGCGTCCACATCGCCGTCCCTGGCCAGGTCGAGCAGCCGGGCCACGGCGGCGACCGTCGGGGCGGTGAAGAGTTCCCGGATCGGCAGCCGCACCCCGAAGAGTTCGTCGACGCGCTGGGCCAGCCTGACCAGGAGCAGGGAGTGGCCGCCGAGGTCGAAGAAGTCGTCGTCGATGGTCAGCCGGGGGACATCCAGCAACTCGGCGAAGGCCTCGCAGAGGGCCTGTTCCTGGGGGGTACGCGGGGCCCGGCCGCCGGCGGAGGTCCGGTCGGGAGCCGGCAACGCCCGCCGGTCCAGCTTGCCGTTGGGGGTGAGCGGCAGCGCGGGCAGCCGGACGAAGGCGGCCGGGATCATGTGGCCGGGCAGGCTGTCGGCCAGCGCGGTGCGCAACTCCGCGTCGTCCACGCGGCCTTCGGCCCCGGTGAGGTAGGCGACGATGCGGCGCTCGCCCGGCTGGTCCTCGCGGATGATGGCGCAGGCCGCGCCGACACCCGCCAAGGACGTCAACGCCGCCTCGATCTCGCCGAGTTCGATCCGGAAGCCGCGCAGTTTGACCTGGTCGTCGGCGCGGCCGAGGTAGTCGAGCCGCCCGTCGGTGTTCCAGCGGACCAGGTCGCCGGTGCGGTACATCCGGCTGCCCGCCGGCCCGTACGGATCGGCCACGAACCGGCCTGCCGTGAGGCCCGGACGCCCGAGATAGCCGCGGGCGAGCGCCGGCCCTGCCACGTACAGCTCACCGACCACACCGGGCGGCAGCAGGTCGAGAGCGTCACCCAGCACGTAGACCCGGGCGTTGTGCACCGGGCCGCCGATCGACACGGTGTGACCGGGGGCGGCGTGGCCGTCGGCGGTCAGGGGTCCGCTGAGGGTGACGCAGACGGTGGCCTCGGTCGGGCCGTACGCGTTGTGGATCCGCCGGCCGGGCGCCCAGCGCCGCACCAGTTCCGGGGTGCACGCCTCGCCGGCCAGGACCAGCGTGGCGCCGGCGAAGGCGCGGGCGTCGTACGGGGTGGCGGCGAGTACGGCGGGCGTCATCGTGACGTGGGTGATGCCCTCGCGCGCCGCCAGCGCGGTCAGTTCGTGGCCGGGGAGCAGGGTGGCGGGGTCGGCGAGGACCAGGGTGGCGCCGAGGCCGAGCGCCATCCCCAGCTCCCAGAAGGCCGCGTCGAAGCTGGGGGACGCCATCTGGAGCACGGTGCTGTCGCTGGTGACGCCGAGGATGTCCGCGTGGGTGCGCAGCAGGCTCGCCACGCCGCGGTGGGTGACCGCGACGCCCTTGGGACGGCCGGTCGATCCGGAGGTGTAGATGACGTAGGCCGGCTGGTCGGGAAGGCACCGCGGCGACGGCACCGTGCCGGGCCGCTCGGCGAACGCGGATGACTCGTCGGAGGGTTCGGAGGGTTCGAAGAATTCGAAGCCGGTGACGGCCGCGACGTCGGCCGATCCCGCGAGGTCACCCGCGTCGCCGGCGCCCGCGCTCTCACCGGGGAGAGGGGGCGAGAGATAGGTGACGGGGCAGTCGGCGGCCGGGAGTTGGGCCGCGAGCTGCCGGGTCGTGATCAGGTGGACGGGCCGCGCGTCGTCGATCATGTAGGCGAGGCGGGCCCGCGGGTAGGCGGGGTCCAGCGGCAGGTACGCGGCGCCCGCCTTCGCAACGGCGAGCACCGCCACCACCAGCTCCACCCGGCGCGGCAGCGCGAGGGCCACCACGGTCTCCGGGGTCACCCCCTGGGCCGCCAGATGACCGGCCAACCGGTCGGATCGGGCGTCCAGTTCGGCGTACGTCAGCGCCTGGAACCCATCGCGTACGGCGGCGGCACCCGGGGCGCGCGAGACGTGCCCGGTGAACAGCTCGGGGAAGGTCGTGGCCGGCGCCCCGACGACCTTCCCACGGCCCAGGGCCAAGAGATCGGCGCGTTCCTGGTCGGCAAGGACGGTGTACGCGGCCAGCCGGCGGTCGGGGTCGGCGGTCAGCCGGCCGAGCAGGTGGCGGAAGCGGTCGAGCAGCCGGGTGACGGTCGCGGTGTCGAAGAGTTCGGTGGCGAACTCCACCGCGGCGTGCAGGCCGCTCTCGTCCGGCAGTTCGCTGAAGGAGAAGGTCAGATCGAACGTGCTGACGCCGCCGTGCCGGGTGAGCGGTGTCGCGGTCAGCCCTGGCAGGTCGAGGCGGGCGGCCTGCTGGTTCTGGAGGACGAGCATGACCTGGAAGAGCGGGGACTGGTTCTGGTTTCTGACCGGGTTGAGGTCTTCCACGAGGCGCTCGAAGGGCAGGTCCTGGTGCTGGTAGGCGCTGAGGTCCTGGTCCCGGACGCGGGCCAGCAGTTCGCGGAAGGTGGGGTCGCCGGACAGGTCGGTCCGCAGGACGAGGGAGTTGACGAAGAAGCCGACCAGGTCGTCCAATGCGTCGTCGGTGCGGCCCGCGATGGGCGTGCCCAGCGGGATGTCGGTGCCGCCGCCGTGCTGGTGCAGCAGCAGGGCCACAGCGGCTTGCAGCACCATGAACAGACTGGTCCCGGTCTCCTGAGCCAGTCGCCGCAGCTCCCGGTGCAGGGCGGGGTCGAGAGTGGCGAAGCTCAGGTCGCCGCGGTGGGTGCTGACGGCCGGGCGGGGCCGGTCCTGCGGGAGGGTGATCTGTTCGGGCAGCTCGTGCAACGCCTTCCGCCAGTAGGCGGACTGCTCGGAAACGAGGCCCTGTTCGCCGTCGAGCAGGTCGTGCTGCCAGAGGGTGTAGTCGGCGTACTGCACCGGTAGGGGGGCCCAGTTCGGGGCCCGGCCGTCGAGGCGGGCCCGGTAGGCGGTGGCCAGGTCGCGGGTGAGCGGGTCGAGGGACCAGCCGTCGGCGGCGATGTGGTGGACCACGATCACCAGCGTGTGCAGGTCGGCGCGCTGCCGGAACAGCCGGGCCCGCAAGGGCAGATCCCTCGTGACGTCGAACGACTGGTCCATGACGCTCGCGATCCGGCCGTCGAGCGAAGCCTGGTCCGCCACGTCATCGAGCACCAGGCGCGGTGTCGCCTCCGCCGCCGGCAGAATCAACTGGCGCGGGGTGCCGCCGACTTCGGGATACCGGGTGCGCAGCGTCTCGTGCCGGCCGACGACATCGCCCAGCGCGGCCTGGAGTGCTTCGACGTCGAGGGTTCCGTCGAGCCGGACGGTCAGCGGAATGTTGTAGGTCGGGCTCGGGCCCTCCAGTTGGTCGAGGAACCACAACCGCCGCTGGGCGAAGGACAACGGCAGGACCTCGGGCCGTGCCCCCGCCGTCACCCGCCGTCGGCCGTCGCCCGCGCCCGCGGTGATCCGGGCGAGTTGGGCGACCGTCGGGTGCTCGAAGAGTTCCCTGACCGACAACTCCACGCCGAGCACCGAGCGGATCCGGCTGGTCAGCCGGGTCGCCAGCAGTGAGTGGCCGCCGAGGTGGAAGAAGCCGTCGTCGACGGAGACGGCCGGCACCCCCAGCAGATCGGCGAACAGCCCGCACAGCACCTCCTCCTGCGGAGTACGGGGAGCGCGTCCGGCGTGGTCCCGGCCGGCCCGGCCGTCGCTGCCGGGCGCCGGGAGAGCGTGCCGGTCGATCTTGCCGTTGGGGGTGAGCGGCAGCGCCGGGAGCCCGACGAACGCCGAGGGAACCATGTAGTCGGGCAGGGTGGTGGCCAGTGCCGTACGCAGCCGCGCGGTGTCCACCCCCTGGCCGCCCCCTGCCCCGGTGGTGGTCAGGTAGGCGACGATGCGGCGGTCGCCCGGCTGGTCCTCGCGGATGATGGCGCAGGCCGCGCCGATGCCTTCGAGTGACGTCAACGCGGCTTCGATTTCGCCGAGTTCGATGCGGAAGCCGCGCAGTTTGACCTGGTGGTCGGCGCGGCCGAGGTAGTCGAGTTGTCCGTCGGTGTTCCAGCGGACGAGGTCGCCGGTGCGGTACATGCGGCTGCCGGCCGGGCCGTAGGGGTCGGCGACGAAGCGTGCGGCGGTCATGCCTGGGCGGCCCAGGTAGCCGCGGGCGACCGCCGGACCGGCCACGTACAGCTCGCCGATGACACCGCGCGGCACGGGGGAGAGCGCCGGATCCAGTACGTACAGGCGGCTGTTGACCACGGGGAGGCCGATGGGCACCGTGTGTGCCGGGGCGGTGGGGCCGTCAGTGGTGAACCGGCCGCTCATGACCACACAGACAGTGGTCTCGGTGGGCCCGTAGCCGTTGAAGACCCGTCGCCCGTCGGCCCACCGCCGCACCAGATCCGGCGTCGACGCCTCGCCGGCCAGCAGGATCGTGGCACCGGACAGAACCGTCTCGTCGGCGGGCATCGCGGCGAGTACGGCGGGCGTGACCGTCATGTGGGTGACACCCTGGTCACGGAACGTTTCTGCCAGGCCGGCGTTCGGCAGCAGCGTGGCGGCGTCCGCCAGCACCAGCGTCGCACCGCTCAGCAGGGCGGAGGCGATCTCCGAGAAGGCGGCGTCGAAGCTGGGCGAGGCCATCTGGAGCACCACGCTGCCCGCGCCGATCCCCAGCACGGACGTCTGGCTGTGGGCAAGGCTGTTGAAGCCCCGGTGGGTGACGGTGACGCCTTTGGGGCGGCCGGTGGATCCTGAGGTGTAGATGACGTAGGCGGGGTGGTCGGGCAGGACCGCGTCCCTGACGGCCTTTGCGGCCGTTGACGTGTGCCATTCGTCGCGGTCCAGGTAGGTGGCGGGTATCCCGGTGGGGGGAAGCTGGTCCGCCGACTCTTCAACGGTGAGGAGGTGGACCGGTCGGGCGTCGTCGAGCATGTACGCCAGCCGCTCGCGTGGATACGCCGGATCGAGCGGCAGGTAGGCGCCTCCGGCCTTGAACACCGCGAGGACGGCGACCACCAGTTCCGCCCGGCGCGGCAGCGCGAGGGCCACCACGGTCTCCGGGCCCACCCCGTGGCCCGCGAGGTGAGCGGCCAACCGGTCGGATCGGGCGTCGAGTTCGGCGTACGTCAGCGACCCGGTTGCGTCCCGTACGGCTTCCGCCTCCGGTGAGCGCGCCACCTGGGCCGCGAACAGGGCGGGAAACGTCGACTCCGGCAGCTCCCGGACCGGCCCCCGGCCCAGCCCCGCCACCTCCGCCCGCTCCTGCGGCGATACGGCGGTGTACGCGGTGAGTTGGCGGTCGGGGTTGGCGGTGAGCTGGGTGAGCAGGTGGGTGAGGCGGTCGGTGAGCCGGGTCACAGTGGCGAGGTCGAAGAGTTCGGTGGAGAACTCGACGGCGGTGTGCAGGCCGCCCAGGTCCGGAAGCTCGGTGAAGGAGAAGGCGAGGTCGAACTTGCTGACGCCGTTGTGGCGTTGCAGCACGGTCGCCTCGACGCCGGGCAGGTCGACTCGGGCGAGCCGCTGGTTCTGGAGGGCGAGCATGACCTGGAAGAGCGGGGGCTGGTTCTGGTTTCTGACCGGGTTGAGGTCTTCCACGAGGCGCTCGAAGGGCAGGTCCTGGTGCTGGTAGGCGCTGAGGTCCTGGTCCCGGACCCGCTCCAGCAGTTCGCGGAAGGTCGGGTCGCCGGACAGGTCCGTCCGCAGCACAAGGGAGTTGACGAAGAAGCCGACCAGCTCGTCCAGCGTGTCGTCGGTGCGGCCCGCGATGGGGGTGCCCAGCGGGATGTCCGTGTCGCCGCCGTGCTGGTGCAGCAGCAGCGCGAGAGCGGCCTGGAGCACCATGAACACACTGGTGCCGCTCTCCTGCGCCAGCCGCCGCACCGCGCCGTGCACCGTGGCGTCCAGCGTGCGCAGGTGCATGTCGCCGCGGTTGGTGGCTACCGCGGGGCGGGGCCGGTCCTGCGGGAGGGTGATCTGCTCGGGCAGCTCGCGTAAGGCCTTCCGCCAGTAGGCGGACTGCTCGGCCGCGAGGCCCTGTTCGCCGTCGAGCAGGTCGTGCTGCCAGAGGGTGTAGTCGGCGTATTGCACCGGTAGGGGGGCCCAGTTCGGGGCGCGGCCTTCGAGGCGGGCGCGGTAGGCGGTGGCGAGGTCGCGGGTGAGCGGGTCGAGGGACCAGCCGTCGGCTGCGATGTGGTGGACCACGATCACTAGCGTGTGCAGGTCGGCGCGCTGCCGGAACAGCCAGGCCCGTACCGGCAGATCCCGCGTGACGTCGAACGGCGTGAGCACCGCCGCCCGTACCGCGTCGTCCACCGACTCCTGCTCCCCGGCCGGAGGCATCCCCGAAGTCCCGGGCTCCTCCGAGATCCCCGGCGCTCCCGGCGTCCCCTCGCCGCACACCATCAACGCGAGTTCGGGCAGGGCCTCTTCCGGCGGACGTATCTCCTGCCGCGGTGTGCCGTTCGTCTCGGGGAAGACCGTGCGCAGGGTCTCGTGCCGGCCGACCACGTCGCCCAGCGCGGTCCGCAGCGCGTCGACGTCCAGCTCCCCGGTCAGCCGGACGGTCAACGGGATGTTGTAGGCGGCGTTCGGGCCCTCGAAGCGGTTGAGGAACCACAGCCGGCGCTGCGCGAAGGACAGCGGCAACGCGGCGGGGCGCTCCGCCCGCCGGACCTGGCGGCGGGCCGCCGAAGCGCCGGCGAGCACCGGCGCCAGGGCGGCCACGGTGGGATGGGCGAACAGCTCGCGCAGCGGCAGCTCCACGTCGAGCACCGAGCGGATCCGGCCGACCAGCCTCGTCGCCAGCAGCGAGTGGCCGCCGAGTTGGAAGAAGTCGTCGTCGATCGACACCTGGTGGCGGCCCAGCAGATCGGCGAACAGCCCGCACAGGATGCTCTCCTGGGGCGTACGCGGCTCCCGGCCGGGGCGGCCGGCGGGTCCGTCTTCCGCCTCCGGGGCCGGCAGCGCGTCCCGGTCGACCTTGCCGTTGGGCGTCAGCGGCAGCGCGGGCAGCTCCACGAACGCGGCCGGCACCATGTACTCCGGCAGCGCGGCGGCGAGGGCGGTCCGCAGCCGCACCGGGTCGAGGGACGGACCGTCGAGCCCACTGGCGGTCACGTACGCGACGAGCCGGGAGTCACCCGGCCGGTCCTCGCGGAGGATCACGGTCGCGCCGCGCACCTCGGGCAGCGCGGTCAACGCCGCCTCGATCTCTCCCGGTTCGATCCGGTAGCCGCGCAGTTTGACCTGGTCGTCGGCGCGGCCGAGGTAGTCGAGCTGTCCGTCGGCGTTCCAGCGGACGAGGTCGCCGGTGCGGTACATGCGGCTGCCCGCCGGGCCGAAGGGGTCGGCGACGAAGCGCCCGGCGGTCAGCGCCGGACGCCCGAGATAGCCGCGGGCGACACCGGCGCCGGCCACGTACAGCTCGCCCGCCACCCCGGGCGGTGTGAGCGCCAGCGCCTGGTCCAGTACGTACACCGCGCTGTTCCACACCGGCGTCCCGATCGGGACCGCGGAGCCGGGGACCGGGTCGCCCGGGTGGACGCGGTGGGCGACGCAGCCCACGGTGCACTCGGTCGGCCCGTACTCGTTGATCACCGTCGCGGCCGGGTTGCGGTCGCGCCAGGATTGCAGGACCCCGCCGAGCAGTTGCTCGCCGCCGACGATGAGGTCCCCGGCGAACTCCGGCCGGTCCAGGTGTTCGAGCAGCGCCAGATGGCTCGGCGTCACCTTCAACAGCCGGTACGTGGTGGGCGCCGCCGAGCCTTCCGCCGCCGCTGCCGTCCCCGCCGCCGCGTCCGGTGTCCGCGCGCCCAGGTCGTCCCACGTCACCTGCCCGCCCGCGGTCAAGGGGACGAGCACGGCGGTCACGGTGAGGTCGAAGGCGATGGAGGAGTGGAACGACGCGCTGCCCGCCGCCCCCGGATAGGTCGCCCGCGCCCAGGTCACGTAGTCCACCACGTTGCCGTGGGTGACCGCGACGCCCTTGGGCCGGCCGCTGGACCCGGAGGTGTAGATCACATAGGCCGGGTGGTCGGCGGCCGGGTGACCGGCGGCCCCGGCCGGCGCCGGGCGGGAGCCGGCCCCGCCGTCGAAGTTGTTGCCCAGCGTGTCCAGCCAGGTGGTGGCCACGCCGCCGGCCGGCAGCGTCGCGGCGATCGCACCGGTGGTGACCAGGTGCACGGGACGGGCGTCGTCCAGCATGTGGGTGAGGCGCGACGCCGGATAGGCCGGGTCCAGCGGCAGATAGGCGGCGCCGGACTTCAGGACCGCCAGGATCGCCGCGACCAGGTCGGCGCCGCGCGGCAGGGCGAGGGCGACGATCCGTTCGGGACCCGCGCCGTGCGCCGCCAGGTAGGCCGCGAGCCGGTCGGTGCGGGCGTCCAGCTCGGCATAGGTCAGGGTGGTCGACGGGTCCTGGACCGCCACCGCGCCGGGCGTCCTGGCCACCTGCTCGGCGAACAACTCGACGTAACTACGGGCAGGTTGCGGCCGTACGGCACCCTGCCCGAGCGCCAGCAGCGTCTCCCGCTCCGCTCCGGTGAGGCTGTCCACCCCACCGACCCGGCGGCCGGGATCCTCGGCGATCGTCGTCAGCAGCGCGGTCGTGCGGTCGGCCAGCGACGCGACGGCCTCGGCGGTGAAGAGGTCGGCGCGGTAGTTGAAGGCCAGCCGCAGCGTGGTTCCGGGGTCGACGGTGAGGGCGAGCGGGTAGTGGGTGGCGTCGGCGCCGCGGAAGCCGGTGACCCGCAGCCGGGGCAGGCCGTCCTGCGGCGGCGCCGCCGACACGGCGTTCAGCGGGTAGTTCTCGAAGACGGCGAGCGTGTCGAAGAGCGTGGGCAGCCCGGTGAGCGACCGGATCTCGGTGAGCCCCAGGTGCTGGTGGTCGAGGAGCCGAGCCTGTTCCTTCTGCACCCGCGCGCACAGCTCGGCCAGGGACTCCTGCGGCCGGACCTCGACGCGGACCGGGATGGTGTTGATGAACAGCCCGATCATCGACTCGACGCCGGGGATCTCCGGCGGCCGGCCGGACACCGTGGTGCCGAAGACGACGTCCCGCTGACCGGTGGCCCGCGCCAGCACGATGCCCCAGGCGCTCTGCACCACGCTGTTGAGGGTGAGGCCGTGGCTCCTCGCGGTCGCCCGCAGCGTGGCCGAGGTCTCGTCCGGCAGCGGTACGACGAGGCGGGCCGGCAGCGCGGCGGCCGGCGCCCGGCCGCTGTCCGAGGCGTCCCGCCCGGCCAGCAGTGTCGGGGCGGCGACGCCGCCGAGCGCGGACCGCCAGGCCGTCTCGGCGGCGGCCCGGTCGCGGCCGGCCAGCCAGGCCAGGTAGGTGCGGAAGGGGGTGACCGGGGGCAGCGCGCTGTCGTCGCCGTCGTGCGCGTACAGCTCCAGCAGCTCCTGGAGCAGCACCGGCATCGACCAGCCGTCCCACAGGATGTGATGGCTCGTCAGTACGAGGTGGTGAGTCTCAGGACCGAGGCGGACCAGGGTGAAGCGCAGCAGCGGCGGCTCCGCCAGGTCGAACCGCTCGGCCCGGTCGGCGGCGAGGAACCACTCCAACGCGTTCGCCGCGTTGTCCCGTTCCAAGCCGCTGAAGTCCACGTCCGACCAGCGGGGCGGTACGTCGGCGGCCACCGCCTGCACCGGCTCGTCCAGGTCCTCGTGCAGGAAACCGACCCGGAGGTTCGCGTGCCGGCGCAGCAGCGCGGCGGCGGCGCCGCGCAACCGGCCCGTGTCCACCGGTCCTTCGGTCTCCAGCACGATCTGCACCGTGTAGACGTCAACGCCGTCGGCGTCGTACAGGGAGTGGAAGAGCATCCCCGACTGGAGTGGTGTCAGCGGCAGGAGCTCTTCCAGACTGAACCCGGTCATTTCCTTTTCCCCCACTTGTCGGTCAGCCGGTCGAGCTGAGCCTGTTTGATGGTGATCAGCGGCATGTCCGACGGGGTGAAGCCACCCGCGTCCGCGCCGCGGGCGTGATCGACCAGGGCGCGCAGCACCCGCAGCCAGCCTTCCGCCAGCTCCGCCACGTCCTCCGCGGGCAGCAGATCCCGCGGCCAGGACCACTGCGCGACCAGTTGCGGCCCGGTCGACAGGTCACGGGTGTGCGCGTTGATGTCCAGGACGTGCGAGGCGGGCATGTCCGGGTCCTGGTTGCGCGGCGCGGGCGCGTCGAAGACCACCTGCCAGTCGCCGTCGGCGGCCGGAGCGGCGCCCGAGATCCGGCCCAGGTAGTTGAAGCCGATCTGCGGGGTGGTGTCGGTCCTGGCGAGTACCTCGCGGGTGGCGGGGTTCAGATAGCGCAGCATGCCGAAGCCCATGCCCCGGTCGGGTACGGTCCGCAACTGTTCCTTGACCTGCTTGAGCGCCTGGTCGAGGACGGCTCCGGGGATCCGCGCGGCGGTCAGCCGCGGCACCGGGCCGGGGTCGAGCCGGACCGGGAAGAGACTGGTGAACCAGCCCACCGTGCGCGACAGGTCGACGCCGTCCGCCAGGTGCTCCCGCCCGTGCCCTTCCAGGTGCAGCAGCAGCTCCGTGCGCTCCGAGATCCCGCGGCGGGTGCGCCAGCCGGCCACCGCGACGGCCAGAGCGGCCAGCAGTACGTCGTTGATCCCGGCGTGGTAGGCGGACGCCACCGTGGTGAGCAGCGGCTGTGTCCACTGCGTCGGCAGTTCCACCGTGTGGGTGCTGATCCGCTCGGCGGTGTCCCGGGCCGGGTCGAGCGGGCGGTTGCCGAGCAGCGGGTCGGGGGTGCGCAACACGCCTTGCCAGTGCGGGAGTTCGGCGGTCCGGCGGTCGCTGAGCGCGTCCGCGGTCAGCAGTTCCGCCCACTGCCGGAACGAGGTCGCCGCGGCCGGGAGCGGATCGCCCGTCCGTCCGGTGGCGTCGGGTGCGCCCACCGCCGTCCAGGCGGCGGACAGGTCGGCGGCGAGCGTACGCCACGACACGCCGTCGACCGCCAGATGGTGCACGACGAGGAGCAGCCGGCCGGCCCGCCGGGGGCCCGCGTCGAACCAGACGGCCCGCAGCATCGTCCCCGCGCCGGGGGACAGGGCCCGCCGCGCGGCCTCGCCCTCCCCGGCGAAGACCGCCTCGGCCTCGGCCGCGCCGAGTCCCGACACGTCCACCCGGGTCAGCGCTTCCGCCCCGGACACCGTGCCGACCGGGGGCACCTCAAGCCCTGGCCTGCCGTCGTCCGGCCGCTCCACCAGCCGCATCCGCAGCGCGCCGTGGGTGTCGAGCACCGCTTGCAGGACGCGGCCGAGGCCGGCCTCGGTGGCGTCCGCCGGGGTCTGGAAGGTCATCGACTGGTTGAACCCGTCCTGCCCGCCGGGCCGGTCGAGGAACCACGACACGATCGGTGTCGGCGGCACCGGTCCGGTGCCCGCGTCGGCCGCCCGCGATGGTTCTGCGGTGAGCGCCGCCGCGACCTGGGCGATCCGCTCCGGCGTACGGTGCACGAACACGTCCTGCGGGGTGATCGCCAGGCCGGCGCCGCGCACCCGGCTGACGACCTGGATGGACAGGATGCTGTCGCCGCCGAGTTGGAAGAAGTCGTCGTCGATGGTGACCCGGGGGACGCCGAGGACTTCGGTGAAGACCGCGCAGAGTGCCTCTTCCTCGGGGGTGCGCGGGTTCCGGCCGCCGCCGGCGCCGCCGGCGAGGTGGGCGGCGGGGTCGGGCGCGGGCAGTGCCGCCCGGTCGATCTTGCCGTTCGGGGTGAGCGGGAGGGCCGGCAGGTCCACGAAGGCGCCGGGCACCATGTAGTCGGGCAGGGTGACGGCCAGCGCGGCGCGCAACTCCGCGTCGTTCACGCGGCCTTCGGCCCCGGTGAGGTAGGCGACCAGGCGCCGCTCGCCCGGCTGGTCCTCGCGGACGACGACGCAGGCCGCCCCGATGCCCTTCTGATCCGTCAACGCGGCTTCGATCTCGCCGAGTTCGATGCGGAAGCCGCGCAGTTTGACCTGGCTGTCGGCGCGGCCGAGGTAGTCGAGCTGTCCGTGGTTGTTCCAGCGGACGAGGTCGCCGGTGCGGTACATGCGGCTGCCGGCCGGGCCGAAGGGGTCGGCCACGAACCGGCCGGCGGTGAGGCCGGCCCGGCCGAGGTAGCCGCGGGCCAGGCCGGCGCCCGCGACGTACAGCTCACCGGTGACCCCGCGCGGCGCCGGGTCGAGACGCTCGTCGAGCACGTAGCAGGCCATGCCGTCCAGGGCGCGTCCGATGGGCGGCGCCGTGTCGAAGGAGCTGCCGGAGTCGATGTGCTGCCGGGTGGCGAAGGTGGTGGTCTCGGTCGGTCCGTAGACGTGGTGGACGGCGGTACGGGGGCACGTGTCGGCGACCTTCTGGAGCACGCCGAGAGCCGCCGCCTCACCGCCCGTGCAGACCATCCGCAGGCCCGCGAAGACCGTCGGATCGGCCTCCGCCAGCGCGTTGAACAGCGCCGTCGTCAGGAACAGCGCGCGGACTCCCTCGTCCTGGACGAGGCGGGTCAGCGCCGTCGGACCGACCACGCCCGGCGGTGCCACCACGACGCGTCCGCCGGCCAGCAGGGGTGTCCACATTTCGTAGGTGGAGGCGTCGAAGGCGTAGGCGGAGTGCATCAGGACGGCGTCGCGGGCTCCGTCGAAGAGGGAGTCGCGGGTGAGGGCGAGGATGTCGGCGTGGGTGATGGCGACGGCTTTCGGTTCGCCGGTCGAGCCCGAGGTGAACATCACGTACGCCAGCCGCTCGCCACCGTCGACCACGGGCAATTCCCCGCGGAACGGGGGCTCTTGTTCGGCCAGGCGACCCTCGGCGTCGAGTTCGAGGACGTGGATGCCGGCGGCTGCGGCTTCCTCGACCCAGGCGTGGCCGCGCCATACCGCGTCGACCAGGAGGACGTGGACGCCGGCGGTGCGTACGGCTTGGCGGATCCGGGCCACCGGCCAGCGGCCGTCGAGCGGCACGTACGCGCCGCCCGCCCGCAGTGCGCCGAGTGAGGCGACCACGAGCCCGGGGCAGCGGTCCATCAGCACCGCCACGCCGCCCTCGGCCGCCACCCCGCGGCCGACCAGAGCGCCGGCCAGCCGCTCGGAGCGCCGGTCGATGTCCCGGTAGGTCAGCTCTACGCCCGGCGCCCGGACCGCGACCGCTTCCGGGTTCCGGGCGGCGGCCCGCGCGAACGCCGCCGGTATGGACAGGGCGTCCGGTTCTGCGGCGCGGCCCCGGCCGAGGACGAGGAGTTCGGTGCGTTCCCGGTCGGTGAGGGCGGTGTAGGCGGTGAGTTGCCGGTCGGGGTCGGCGGTGAGCTGGGTGAGCAGGTGGGTGAGGCGGTCGAGCAGGTGGGTGACGGTCGCGGAGTCGAAGAGTTCCGTCGAGAACTCGACGGCGGTGTGCAGCCCTTCCTGGCCGGGCAGTTCGGTGAAGAAGAAGGTCAGGTCGAACTTGCTGATGCCGTGGTGCCGTTCCTCGGCGGTGGCGGTCAGCCCCGGCAGGTCGAGAACGGCGGTCTGCTGGTTCTGGAGCGACAGCATGACCTGGAACAGCGGGGACTGGTTCTGGGTACGGGTGGGGTCGAGGTCTTCCACGAGGCGCTCGAAGGGCAGGTCCTGGTGCTGGTAGGCGCTGAGGTCCTGGTCCCGCACGCGGGCCAGCAGCTCGCGGAAGGTCGGGTCGCCGGACAGATCCGTCCGCAGCACAAGGGAGTTGACGAAGAAGCCGACCAGGTCGTCCAGCGCGTCGTCGGTGCGGCCCGCGATCGGAGTGCCCAGCGGGATGTCGGTGTCACCGCCGTGCTGGTGCAGCAGCAGCGCGAGAGCGGCCTGGAGGACCATGAACAGGCTGGTGCCGCTGCTCTGGGCCAGTTGCCGCAAGCCACGGTGCAGCGAGCCGTCGAGGACACGCACCTCGGCGTCGCCGCGATGGGCGCTGATCGCCGGGCGTGGCCGGTCCTGCGGAAGGCCGAGCTGCTCGGGCAGGCCGCGTAACGCCTCCCGCCAGTAGGCCAGTTGCGTCTCGGCCACGCCCTCGGCGTCGAGGTACTGGTGCTGCCAGAGGGTGTAGTCGGCGTACTGCACCGGCAGGGGTGCCCAGTTCGGCGCGTGTCCCTCCAGGCGGGCCCGGTAGGCGGTGCCGAGGTCGCGGGTGAGCGGGTCGAGGGACCAGCCGTCCGCGGCGATGTGGTGCACCACGATCACCAGCGTGTGCAGGTCGGAGCGCTGCCGGAACAGCCGGGCCCGTACCGGCAGATCCCGCGTGACGTCGAACGGTGTGCGCATCGCCGCCCGTACGCTCTGGTCCACCCACCTGCCGACGCCGTCGTCCGCGATCCCTTCCGGCGCGTCGGCGAACTCCCATCGCGGAGCGGCGGCCTCGACCGGCAGCACTGACTGGCGCGGGGTGCCGTTGGTGTCCGGGTAGACCGTGCGCAGCGTTTCGTGCCGCCCCACCACGTCGGTCAGCGCGGCTTGGAGCGCCGGCACCCGCAAAGCGCCGTCGAGGCGGAGGGTGAGCGGCACGTTGTAGGTGGCGTTCGGGCCCTCGAAGCGGTTGAGGAACCACAGCCGGCGCTGCGCGAAGGACAGCGGCAGCGTCGAAGGGCGGTCCGCCGCGTCCACGGCGGCGATCCGGTGGCGTCCTCGCCCGGCGCCGGTCAGCAGCGCCGCCAGCCCGGCGACCGTCGGATGCTCGAACAGGTCCCGGATCGCCAACTCCACGCCCAGCACCGAACGCACCCGGCTGACCAGCCTGGTCGCCAGCAGCGAGTGGCCGCCGAGCTGGAAGAAGTCGTCGTCGGCACCGACCCGGTCGACGCCGAGCAGATCGGCGAAGATCCCGGCCAGCGCCTCCTCCCGCGGGGTGCGCGGCAGGCGGCCCGCACCGGCGCCGCCGGCGAGGTGGGCGGCGGGATCGGGCGCGGGCAGCGCCCTGCGGTCGATCTTGCCGTTGGCCGTGAGCGGCAGCGCGGCCAGTTCGACGTACGCGGCGGGCAGCATGTACTCCGGCAGCGTCGTCCGCAGTGCCTCGCGCAGCCGCGCCGGGTCGAGCGGCGAGGCGCCGTCGGCGGCGGTCAGGTAGGCGGTGAGCCGCTGGTCGCCCGGCTGGTCCTCCCGTACGGTCACGGTCGCGCCGCGCACCTCGGGCAGCGCCGCCAACGCGGCTTCGATCTCGCCGAGTTCGATGCGGAAGCCGCGCAGTTTGACCTGGCTGTCGGCGCGGCCGAGGTAGTCGAGCTGTCCGTGGTTGTTCCAGCGGACGAGGTCGCCGGTGCGGTACATGCGGCTGCCGGCCGGTCCGTAGGGGTCGGCCACGAACCGGCCGGCGGTGAGGCCGGCCCGGCCGAGGTAGCCGCGGGCGAGGCCGGCGCCCGCGACGTACAGCTCACCGGTGACCCCCTGCGGCGCCGGGGCGAGGTGCCGGTCGAGGACATAGAGGCGCATGCCGTCCAAGGCCGTGCCGATCGGCGGAGCCGTCACCAACGAACCCCCCGGGCCGACCAGTTGGCGTGCCGCGAAGGTGGTGGTCTCGGTCGGGCCGTAGGCGTTGTTGACGGCGGTGCGGGGGCACGCGTCGGCGACCTTCTGGAGGGCGCCCGCGGCTGCCGCCTCACCGCCCGCGCAGACCATCCGCAGGCCGGCGAAGACGGTCGGGTCGGCCTCCGCCAGCGCGTTGAACAGCGCCGTCGTGACGAACATCGACGCGAGTCCCTCGTCCGCCACGAGCCGCCGCACATCGGCGGGCTCCAGCACGCCGGGCGGTGCCACGACGACGCGTCCGCCGGAGAGCAGGGGTGTCCACATTTCGTAGGTGGAGGCGTCGAAGGCGTATGCGGAGTGCATCAGGACGGCGTCGCGGACTCCGTCGAAGAGGGAGTCGCGGGTGAGGGCGAGGATGTCGGCGTGGGTGATGGCGACGGCTTTCGGTTCGCCGGTCGAGCCCGAGGTGAACATCACGTACGCCAGCCGCTCGCCACCGGCCGGTTCGGGCAGCGGGCGCGGCAACTCGGGCAGCGGCCCGTCCGTTTCCGGTGCGCCGGCGACCACGTTGCCGACGGCGTCGAGTTCGAGGACGTGGATGCCGGCGGCCGCGGCTTCCTCGACCCAGGCGTGGCCGCGCCATACCGCGTCGACCAGGAGGACGTGGACCCCGGCGGTGCGTACCGCCTGGCGGATCCGGGCCACCGGCCAGCGGCCGTCGAGCGGCACGTACGCGCCACCTGCCCGCAGTGCGCCGAGTGAGGCGACCACGAGCCCAGGGCAGCGGTCCATCAGCACCGCCACGCCGCCCTCGGCCGCCACCCCGCGGCCGACCAGAGCGCCGGCCAGGTCCGCGGTCAGCACGTCGAGTCGGGCGTACGTGATGGTGGTCGTGTCGTCCCGGACCGCGACGGCCTGCGGCGAGCGGGCCACCTGCTCGGCGAAGACCTCGGGCACGGTGCGCGCCGACCGCGGACCGGCGGCGCCGTGGCCCAGCGCCAGGACATCGGTGCGCTCCCGGTCGGTGAGGGCGGTGTAGGCGGTGAGTTGCCGGTCGGGGTCGGTGGTGAGCTGGGTGAGCAGGTGGGTGAGGCGGTCGGTGAGCCGGGTGACGGTGGCGGTGTCGAAGAGTTCGGTGGCGAACTCGACGGTGGTGTGCAGGCCGCCGTGGTCGGGCAGTTCGGTGAAGAAGAAGGTCAGGTCGAACTTGCTGACGCCGTTGTGGCGTTGCAGGACGGTGGCCTTGATGCCGGGCAGGTCGAGGTGGGCGGCCCGCTGGTTCTGGAGGGCGAGCATGACCTGGAAGAGCGGGGACTGGTTCTGGCTGCGGGTGGGGTTGAGGTCTTCGACCAGGCGCTCGAAGGGCAGGTCCTGGTGCTGGTAGGCGCTGAGGTCCTGGTCGCGGACCCGCTCCAGCAGCTCGCGGAAGGTCGGGTCGCCGGACAGGTCGGTCCGCAGGACGAGGGAGTTGACGAAGAAGCCGACGAGGTCGTCCAGCGTGTCGTCGGTGCGGCCCGCGATGGGCGTGCCCAGCGGGATGTCGGTGTCGCCGCCGTGCTGGTGCAGCAGCAGCGCGAGAGCGGCCTGGAGCACCATGAACAGGCTGGTGCCGCTGCTCTGGGCCAGCCGCCGCAGTCCCTCGTGCAGCGCGGGGTCGAGGGTCGCGGTGTGCACGTCGCCGCGGTGGGCGCTGACCGCCGGGCGGGGCCGGTCGAGCGGGAGGGTGATCTGCTCGGGCAGACCGCGTAACGCCTCGCGCCAGTAGGCGAGTTGTTCATCGGCGAGACCGGCGGCCTGCGTTGGCCCGGATCCGTCGAGCAGGTCGTGCTGCCAGAGGGTGTAGTCGGCGTATTGCACCGGTAGGGGTGCCCAGTTCGGTGCCTGGCCGTCGAGGCGGGCGCGGTAGGCGGTGGCGAGGTCGCGGGTGAGCGGGTCGAGGGACCAGCCGTCGGCGGCGATGTGGTGGATCACGATCACCAGCGTGTGCAGGTCGGCGCGCTGCCGGAACAGCCGGGCCCGTACCGGCAGATCCCGGGTCACGTCGAACGGCTGGTCCAGGATGTCCGCGATCCGGCCGGCGAGGTCCACCGCGCTCGCATCGGTGACGCTCACCGTGGGCGTCGCCTCCGCGGCCGGCCGGATGCGCTGGTACGGAACGCCGTTGACGTCCGGGTAGAGCGTGCGCAGCGTCTCGTGCCGGCCGACGACGTCGCCCAGCGCCGCCTGAAGGGCCGCGACGTCCAGCGGACCGTCCAACTCCACGGTCAGCGGGACGTTGTAGGTGGCGCTCGACCCCTCCAGACGGTTCAGGAACCACAAGCGGCGCTGCGCGAACGACAGCGGCAGCCGCTCCGGGCGGTCGAGGACGCCGACCCGCGGCCGATGGCGGCCGGCGCCTTCGCCGGTGCCGTCGTCGCGCCGGGACACCTCGACCAGCGGGGCGAGTTGGGCGACCGTCGGGTGCTCGAAGAGTTCCCTGACCGACAGCTCCACGCCGAGCACCGAGCGGATCCGGCTGATCAGCCGGGTCGCCAGCAGTGAGTGGCCGCCGAGCAGGAAGAAATCGTCGTCGGCAGAGGCGCCGGCTATCCCCAGCACCTCCGCGAACAGCTCGCACAGCACCTGCTCCCGCGGGGTACGCGGCGCCCGTCCCGACGTTCCCGCGGTACCGGCCGGGTCGGGCGGCGCGGGCAGGGCGCGGTGGTCGATCTTGCCGTTGGGGGTGAGCGGCAGCGCCGCCAGTTCGACGAACGCCGACGGCACCATGTGGAGCGGCAGCGCGGCCCCGAGCGCCTCCCGGAGCGTCGCCGGGTCGGCCGGGCCCGCGCCTTCGTCGGCGGTGAGGTAGGCGACGATGCGGCGGTCGCCCGGCTGGTCCTCGCGGATGATGGCGCAGGCCGCGCCGATGCCTTCCAGTGATGTCAACGCGGCTTCGATTTCGCCGAGTTCGATGCGGAAGCCGCGCAGTTTGACCTGGTCGTCCGCGCGACCGGCGTAGTCGAGTTGTCCGTCGGTGTTCCAGCGGACGAGGTCGCCGGTGCGGTACATGCGGCTGCCGGCCGGGCCGTAGGGGTCGGCGACGAAGCGCGCGGCGGTCAGGCCTGGGCGGCCCAGGTAGCCGCGGGCGACCGCCGGACCGGCTACGTACAGCTCGCCGATGACACCGCGCGGCACCGGGGAGAGCGCCGGATCCAGTACGTACAGGCGGCTGTTGACCACCGGGAGGCCGATGGGCACCGTGTGCGTCGGGGCGGCGGGGCCGTCGGCGGTGAGCCGGCCGCTCATGGCCACACAGACGGTGGTCTCGGTCGGGCCGTACGCGTTGTGGATCCGCCGGCCGGGCGCCCAGCGGCGGACCAGGCCGGGGGAGGACGCCTCACCGGCCACGATGATGCGGGCACCGGCGAAGGCGTCGGCGTCGTACGGGGTGGCGGCGAGCACGGCCGGGGTGAGGGTGACGTGCGTGACGGCCTCGGCGGCGGCGAGCCGGATGAGCGCGGGCCCCGGCAGGAGCGTGTCGGCGTCGGCCAGCAGCAGGGTGGCACCGTTGCCGAGCGCCATGGCCAGATCCCAGAAGGCCGCGTCGAAGCTGGGGGACGCCATCTGGAGCACCGTGCTGTCACCGCTGACGCCCAGTACCTCGGCGTGCGTACGCATCAGGGAGGCCACACCCCGGTGGGTGACGGTGACGCCTTTGGGGCGGCCGGTGGATCCTGAGGTGTAGATGACGTAGGCGGGGTGGTCGGGCAGGACCGCGTCCCTGACGGGCTTCGCGGCCGTTGGCGTGTGCCATGCGTCGCGGTCCAGGTAGGTGGCGGGTATCCCGGTGGGGGGCAGCTGGTCCGCCAACTCCTGGACGGTGAGGAGGTGGACCGGTCGGGCGTCGTCGAGCATGTACGCCAGCCGCTCGCGTGGATACGCCGGGTCGAGCGGCAGGTAGGCGCCTCCCGCCTTGAACACGGCGAGGACGGCGACCACCAGTTCCGCCCGGCGTGGCAGCGCGAGGGCGACCACGGTCTCCGGGCCCACCCCGTGGCCCGCGAGGTGAGCGGCCAACCGGTCGGAGCGCGCGTCGAGTTCGGCGTACGTCAGCGACCCGGTTGCGTCCCGTACGGCTTCCGCTTCCGGTGAGCGCGCCACCTGGGCCGCGAACAGGGCGGGAAACGTGGACTCCGGCAGCTCCCGGACCGGCCCTCGGCCCAGCTCCGCCACCTCCGCCCGCTCCTGCGGCGATACGGACTGGAGGGCGGCGAGCGGTGTTTCGGGCCGCGCGCCGGAGAACGAGGTCAGCAGGGCGACGATTCCGCGCTGGTGCGGAGCCAGGCTTTCCGGCGGATAAAGCTGGGGGTTCGCGTCGAAGCCGATGAGCGGGCCGGTGGCTTCCGACCTCTCGGAGAGGAAGAAGGCGATTTCGTCCACCGGTCCGGTGGACAGGATGCGGGACTTCGACGGGGCGTCACCGAACATCAACCCGTAGTCGTACGGCATGATGTTGACCACCAGGCTGCTCATGGCCGTGGGGTTCGGGCCACCGGACGCCTTCAGATCCCGGACCAACATCTCCCGGGAATAGCGGCGGTGACGCAGTGCGCCGCGGATTTCCGCCGCGACGTGTCCGATCAGTTCGCCCACGGTCATACCCGGCGATATGCGCACCCGCAGCGGGACGACATTGGCGGTCATGCCGGGAATCTCGGTGTGTGTGCCGGCCCGGCCGTTCGTGGTCAGGCCCAGCATGACGTCGCCCGAGCCGGTGGCCCGCGCGACATGCAGCGCGGCGGCGGCGACCGCGACGGCCGACCAGGTGGTACGGGCGGCGCGGCCGACGGCCTTCAGCCCGGTCAGTACGTCGGCGCCGAGTCCTTCCGCGACGTGCAGGCCGGCGGCGGCGTTCTCCGTTTCCCCGGCGGCCGGGTCGCCGTCGAAGCCGCTGGAGCCGCCGGGGCCGCCGGGCGCCGTGACGCGCGGGGGGACCAGGTTCTCCGGCGCCGGGAAGTCAGGAAAGCGGCCGGCCCAGTAGGCGCGGTCACGGGTGTGGTCCGCGGATTCCGTATACGCCCGGTCGCTGTCCACCAGCGCCCGCAGCGAGGCGGTCTTCGGCTCGATCGCGGTCCCGGCCACCAGCGCCGTATACAGTTCGGCCACCCGCCGGCCCAGCAGCGAAAAACCCAGTCCGTCCATCACGAGATGGTGATAGCGCGAATACCAGAGGTACCGGTCCTCGGCCACCTTGAGCAGGAGATGGGCGAAGAGTTCGGCGGGCCGTGTCGGATCCGTCGGTCTGCGCAGGTCTTCCGCCATGCGTCTTTCGGCGGCGGCGGGCGGATCGGCATGCGTGGTGAGATCGATGACCGAAGGCGCTACCCGGCGCGGGACCAGTTGCCGCTGATACGGGAGGCCGTCGACCGTGAAGAATTCGACGTGCAGCGACCCGCACTCCGCCACGGCTGTCGCCACGGCCTCGGTGAAGGCGTTCTCGTCGATACGGGAGGCCATCTCGATGCATTCGGCGATGTTGTACTTCGGGCTCGTCGGGTCCAGGTGCTGGCTGAACCAGACTCCCTGCTGAGCATAGGTCAGCGGCAGGATAGGGGAATCGATTTCGGGCATGCCAATTCCGCCGTTCGGGAAAGTTCTGCGAAGTGAGGGGAAAGGGAGGCGGTGACCGGCGTCGAGCGCGCTCGGCGGCGCCGCCGGACAGGATGGAAAGGCGCCGGACAAGACGGGAAAAGGGTCCGGTCCGGCAGCGCGGTTCAGTGGAAGGCCGCTCCACCGAGGACGCGTCGCTCTGCCCACGGCACTGCGGCACTGCGGCACCGCGGCGGCGGCCCCGGCCGGGCCCGCCCGCATCGCCGCGTCGGCCAGCCGCCGGCTCATACGGTCAGCCGCCGGCGGGCACAGTCGGCCGCCGGCTCACACGGTCAGCCGCCGGCCGCGTCCATCGCCTTGACCAGGCTGGCCGGCCGCATGTCCGTCCAGGTCGCCTCGACGAAGCCCACGCACTCGGCGTGCGAGCTCTCGGCCAGCGCGATGTGCCAGCCCGCGGGCACCGCCGCGTCGGCCGGCCACAGCGAATACTGCCGCTCGTCATTGACCAGTACGAGGAAACGGGCGGTTTCGTCGTCGAACGGATTTGCCATCGGAGAACTCCCCCACATCGCGGTTCACTGACTTCGCCGATCAAGCCGGATCGGGTCGATGCCTCAGCTCTGGTAAGGCATCCCGGCCGGTAGGACAATACAACTGCATCGGGACCCGGTCAGCGTACAACAGCTTTCCGGCCGTTATCGGACGTTGCCAACCGGGGCCGGGATTGGCTGATGAGGGCCGCGAAGAAGGGTCGCTCGGTACCAGTTTGATTGACCGCGAGAAGTCGGGGTAGACGGGGGCCCGCCGATTCCGGATGGATTTTCGAATCTGCCCGCCTCGCCCATCTCACCTGTGGTTTCTCTAGCGGTTAAGGATGGGCACGATGGTTCCGTGAATATATGCGAGGCCAAAGCATGACGAGCCGTGGTGGCCGGAGGTGACCGGTCGATGGACGGTGACTAGACACTCGACCAGGAACGGCCAGATCGCTGACCGGAAAGCGACGGCTGCCGCGCGGAGGCGCATGGCACAGTCAATTGGCATAGGCCAGGGAAACCGGGCGCCGAATATCGCGCAGGTGTGCACTTCAGGGCCTTGTCCGGCGAGGGCCCGGCGATAACCGCAAACCACACCCGTCACACCGTTAACTGCCGCACCGTGTATCGGGCATGTTTCCGACCGGTGGTCTCCGCCCCCACCCGCCCACCCGCACGCGACCAGATCTACGACCGAGGCCGTACACCCCCTACATCCCCCGAACCACCGCGTATCGCCCTCCGGGCCGCCCCCACTCCCGACGGCTGCGGAATCGTGCCCCTTTGGGGCGCCCCCTCTTCCGGCGGCGGAGGAACCGTGCCCCGTCAGGGGCGCGGGGAACTGCGCGACAAGCCACGACGGCGCATGCGTCGGGGGCGGACCCCACGCGGGCGCCGGGGGTCCCAAAAACCGATGGAGCCGCGCCGCCAAGCGCCACTACCCTGCTGCCCGACCACGCCGCCAACCAAAGGCCTCCCTTGTACACCGTGTGAGACCCCCCACCCGCTGATCCGAAGCGCGCCGCGCGCATCTCCGCGCCGCGCTCCTTTCCGCTGCGGTCTTCTCACTGAAACCGGTGTACCCCTGTGCTCAAAATCTGGGTGGTCATGCCCACCTGCCCGCCAATCGTGCTGCGCCGCTGCCACGCGTGCCCGGCCGACCGCTTCCGGGCGAGCGGCAAATTCCGCGTCAACGCCAACCACAAGCTCATCGACGCCTGGCTCCTCGCGCTCTGCACCGGGTGCGGGGAAACCGTGAAGCTCACGGTCCTGGAGCGGGTGAACGTACGCTCCGTACCTCCCGGGCTGCTGGCCCGGCTGCACGCCAACGACCCGGCCCTGACCGCCGAGTTGCTCCAGGATCCAGCCCTGCGGCACCGCAACCGCGTCGCCCTCGACTGGGACGGCGCCTGGCGGCTCGACACCGGCGGATCCGATGACCTGGACCAGGAGGTGATCGACGTCTCGGTCCGCTTCGCCGCGCGGATCCCGGTCCGGCCGGTGCGGCTGATCGCCGAAGGATTCGCTGTGTCGCGGGCCGAGGTGGAGCGGCTGATCGCCGCGGGGACGCTTGTCTCGGCGGTCCGGCTGAGCGGCAAGCTCTCCGGTGACTTCACCTTCACCCTCAAGCGCTGAGTCCTCCTCAACCCTGGTGCCTGGCCGACACGTTCGGCCGGCCAGGCCCCAGGGCGCCCGCCAGGATCCGGTTCATGTGCCCGAAGCGAACACCACTGTTTCCCGGGCCGGCGATTGCGATCATTGCGGGGAACCGATCCCCACGGAGGGCCGACATGACCGTCGAGTACATCCGGTACCGCAGCTGCGACCCCGAACGCCGGGCCGACGTCGAAAAGGCAGCCGAGGTCGCCACCGTTCCCGAAGGCGGGCGGCGGCCGTGACCGAGCGCACTGGCACCCTGTACGAGGCCGTCGGCGGCATCGAGGCGCTCCGCCGGCTCAGCGCCACCTTCTACGACGCCGTGCTCGTAGACCCGCTGCTCGCCCCGGTCTTCGCGAACTTCACCCGCACCCACGTCGAGCACGTCGCCGTCTGGCTCGCCGAGGTCTTCGGCGGCCCCGCGGACTTCACCGCAGCGCACGGCGGTCACCAGGGCCTGCTCAACGCCCACCTCGGCCTGTCGATCACCGAGCGGCAGCGGACGAGGTGGATGGAGCTGATGACCGAAGCGGTGAGCCGGGAACTCCCCGCCGACCAGGCGCTGCGCCGCGAGGTGCTGGACTACTTCGCGTGGGGCACGAAGATCGCCCGCGCGGTCTCGGCCGACCCGGTCGGCACCGATCTCGGCACGCCGGGGCCGACACCCCGCTGGGGCTGGAACGGGCTCAAGTGAGCGAGACCCAACGGGTCGAGGCGTTCAGCGACGGCGTCTTCGCGATCGCCACCACGCTGCTGGTCCTGGAGATCCACGTGCCCTCCCAGCACGGGCACGCGCTGACCCGGGCGCTGGCCGACCAGTGGCCGTCCTACGCCGCTTACGTGGTCAGTTTCCTGGTCATCGGGGTGATGTGGGTCAACCACCACGCCCTCTTCGGCTACCTGGCCCGCGTCGACCGCACGCTCATCTTCCTCAACCTGCTGCTGCTGATGGTGGTGGCGGCGCTCCCGTGGCCGACGGCGCTGCTGGCCGAGCACTTGCGGGACCCCGACGACGCCCGGGTGGCCGGGGTGATCTACAGCACCGTGATGATGGTGCACGCGGCGCTCTACGTGGCTATCTGGTGGTACGTCACCTCCCGGGGCCACTTGCTGCGTGCCGGGGTGGACCGGGCAGCGGCACGCGCCACCCGCGTCCGGTTCAACCTGGGTGCGCTGGCGTATCCGGCGACCGTCGCTCTGGCCCTGGTATCCCCGGCGGTCATGCTCGCCGCGCACGGACTGATGGCCGTCTACTACGCCTTCAACCACCTGGCTCTACCCGACGGTGACCGGCCCGCCGCGCCGGCGGATCCGGGGCAGCCGGGGCCTTCGGGGCAGCGGCAGGCCGAACGGCCCGTATCCGAGTCGCCTCCCCTTCCGTGAGGAGCCCTCTGGCGTCTGCGGCTCCGGCGAAGGCTCGGAAGCGGCCTGACCGTCGGCCGGACGGGGGATAGGTTCGCAGGATGACCACGTCATGGGACCCCACGGCGGCGGGTGTGCTGCGGCTGCCCTCCGGCCGGCTCGTCCGCGGCCGGGGGCTACGCCGGCCGCTCCCGCCGGGCCCGCGGCCGACCTTCGCGCTCTACCTGCTGGGTCACCGGCCACCGCCGGTCGGCTGGGAGAGCCGCTGGCTCCGCTGGCCGGACTTCTGGCTGCCGTCCGACCGCACCGCGACCGCGGCCGCGCTGCGCGAGGCATACGCGCGCGCCGAGGACGAACGCGTCGAGATCGCCTGCGCCGGCGGAAAGGGACGTACCGGCACCGCCCTGGCCTGCCTCGCCGTGCTCGACGGGGTGCCCAGCCGCGCGGCCGTCGCCTACGTCCGGGAGCACTACGCCCCGCGCGCCGTCGAGACACCCTGGCAACGCCGCTTCGTCCACCGCTTCCCGTAGCGGGGGCCTGCCCTCTCCCGGGACAGTGCCGGCCCCGTTGGCCCCGTTGACTCCTGTGACCCCGCTGTATCGATGTTCATCGATGTACGTCACGATGGACGTATGTCGAAACAGACCTCGCGGCCGCTTCCGGTCATCGGTCAGCCCGCCGCGCCGTGCCGCCCGGCGATCACCTCCGCACCGCTGGATGAGGATCAGGCCGCGGACCTGGCCAAGGTCTTCAAGGCGCTGGGCGATCCCGTGCGGCTGCGGCTGCTGTCGATGATCGCTTCCGGGGAGGGCGGCGAGGTGTGCGTCTGCGCGTTGACGCCGGCGTTCGACCTGGCCCAGCCGACGATCTCCCACCATCTGAAGCTGCTGCGGCAGGCCGGCCTGATCGACTGCGAACGCCGCGGGACCTGGGTGTACTACTGGGCGATGCCGGCGGCTCTGGAGCGGCTGGCCGCGGTGTTGCGGGTCCCGCGAGCCGCGGGGGTGGGCGCGTGACCGCCCCGGTGCCACTGCTCCGGCGGGCGGCGGCGGAGGCGGTCGGCACGGCCCTGCTGGTGGCGGTGGTGGTCGGCTCTGGCATCCAGGCCGCGCACCTGTCCAGCGATGGCGGCGTGCGGCTGCTGGCCAACTCCCTGGCCACCGTCTTCGGTCTCGGCGTGCTGATCACCCTGCTCGGGCCGGTGTCCGGCGCGCACTTCAATCCGGTCGTCACGCTGGCCGCCTGGTGGAGCGAGCGCCGTACGGGCCGCGGCCTGACCGGCCGCGCGGTGATCGCGTACGTCTCGGCCCAGACCCTGGGCGCGATAGCCGGCGCCGTGCTGGCGAACGCCATGTTCGCGCGGCCGCTGGTGCGGTGGTCGACCCACGACCGGTCCGCCGGGCATCTGTGGCTCGGCGAGGTGGTCGCGACGGCCGGCCTGGTGCTGCTCATCTTCGGTCTGGCCCGCACCGGTCGCGGCCAACTCACCCCGGCCTCGGTCGCCTCGTACATCGGCGCCGCCTACTGGTTCACCTCCTCCACCTCGTTCGCGAACCCCGCGGTCACGGTGGGGCGGGCGTTCACCGACACCTTCGCGGGGATCGCCCCCGCCTCCCTCGCGCCGTTCATAGCGGCCCAGTTCCTCGGCGCCGGGCTCGGCCTGGCCCTCGTCGTGCTCCTCTTCGGCCGGACCGCCCCCGCCCGGGCGGCCGTCCAAGACGCTGAGAGCGAGCTCAGCGCCCCCGTAGCCCCTTTGAACCCGTGAACACCCCCGCTGGGAGATCCGTCGTGACCGACTCCGCCCCTCGCCCGTCCGTGCTGTTCGTCTGTGTCCACAACGCCGGCCGGTCCCAGATGGCCGCCGCCTTCCTCACCCATCTCGCGGGCGACACCGTCGAGGTCCGCTCGGCCGGTTCGACCCCCGCCGACCAGGTCAACCCGGCCGTGGTCGAGGCGATGAGGGAAGCCGGCATCGACATCTCCGCCGAGACCCCCAAGGTCCTCACCGTCGAAGCCGTCCAGGCGTCCGACGTGGTGATCACCATGGGCTGTGGCGACACCTGCCCCGTCTTCCCCGGCAAGACCTACCTCGACTGGCAGCTCGACGACCCCGCCGGGCGCGGCGTCGAAGCGGTCCGCCCCATCCGCGACGAGATCGAGCGCCGCGTCCGCGCCCTCATCGCACAGATCACCCCGTCCCGGAACCCCGCGCCCGGGTCGGCCGACCGATCCCCGACCACTATCTGACCGCACGCCTGCCCCCGGAGAGGCGGTTGGTAGATCCCGTCTACGTAGACCAAATCTACGTAGATCGAATCTACGTAGACGGGATCTACCTAACTGTGCGCCACCGGTGGTGCGCTACGCCGCCGCCGTCGCCGTACGGCCCGCCGGGTCAGGCGGTGGGCGCCAGGTGCTGCCTGGCCCACTGGGCGAACGGGGTGAGGGGGATACCGAGGGCCTGGGCGAATTGGGGGCGGGCGGGCTGGGGGGCCGCGTTCATCCACTCGTGCGAGGCGCCCATGGGCGGCATGCCCGCGGTGAGCGCCTCCGCCACCGTCATATCCGGCGCGGCCAGGTGCGTGCCGAGGGTCCGGGAGAGGACGTCGGCGATCTGCTCCATCGTCAGGTAGTCCCCGGCCAGTTCCAGCTCGACCCGGTCGAACCGTTCCGGCGCGGTGACGGCGGCGGCAGCCGCCTTGCCGATGTCGTCCGCCGCGACGAGCGCCAGATGGGTCGTCGGCTTGAGCACGCTCACGATGCCGCCCTCGATGCCGCGTGGGAAGAGGAACGCCATGGAGGGAAGGAAGTTCTCCATGAAGAAGGCCGGCTTGATGAGGGTCCAGCGGGGGAAGCCGGCCGCGCGGACACGCTCCTGAAGCGCGGCCTTGGCTCCCAGGGTGGGCTCCATCGGCGCCCAGCGGCCTTCTGCCCAGCCGGGAGCGCTGGTGTGCTGCCCGGCGCCGGAGACGGAGGTGTGGACGAAGTGCGTCACCCCGGCGGCCTTGGCGCCCTCGATGAGGTTGACGCCCTGCGCCACCTCCCCCTCGAAGTCGAAGCCGTCCTCGGTCATGGCGGGCATCTGCACCGAGAAGACGGCGCGTGCCCCCTCGGCCGCCCGCACCACCGACCCGCGGTCGTGGAGATCGCCGAGGACCAGCTCGGCTCCGAGCGCTTCGACCGCCTTGGCCCGGGCGGAACCCGGATCACGCACCAGCGCGCGGACGGGAACGCCCGCCGTGAGCAGGGCGCGGGCCGTGGCGCCGCCCTGCCTGCCGGTGGCGCCGGTGACAAGGACGGGTGCGGAGTGTGTGGACATGCGTACTCCCGGGGCTGACAGCAGAAACGGCGGGGCCCGCCGTTTTCTCCCGGGGTACGATACGGCGGGGCCCGCCACTTAACAACGCCTGAGGTGACACGATGCCCGACCACCAGCGCGCGGACGCCCGGCGCAACTACACGCGGATCCTCGCCGTGGCCGAGGGGGAGGTCGCCGCCCACGGGGCCGACGCCTCGCTGGAACAGATCGCCCGTACGGCCGGGGTCGGCTCGGCCACCGTGCGCCGGCACTTTCCCACCCGCCGCGCGCTGTTGGAGGCGGTGTCCCGGAGCCGGATCGAGGTATTGGGCGCTCGCGCTCGCGACCTGACCGGCGACGACGACAGTAGGGGCGCGCTGCTGGCGTGGCTGAGCGACGTCGTCGCCTACTCCGCCTCCGCGCGGGGGCTGGCCGCCGCGCTCGCCTACGACGGTCCCGAGCCCGACCCGCTGCACGACAACTCCTGCGCCACAGCGCTGGAGCAGGCGGGCGCCCCACTCCTCCAGCGCGCCGTGGCCGACGGCGCGGTGGCGCCGAGTGTCACCGTCACCGACCTGATCACCCTGGTCGTCGGCATCGCGCTGGCCACGGAGAACCACCCCGACCCGGCCGCGGAGGCGGCCCGGCTCTTCCAGCTGACCGTGGCGGGCCTCAGCCCCCAGCGCTGACCGTGCCGGGGCCGGGGGTAGGGGCGCGGGCCGTCGGCCGAGGGGCCGTTACGGCGGCGGAAACGCCGCGTCCCCCCGGGTGGCGGAGGTGTTCGGGATGCGGTGCTCCCAGCGGAGGGCTGGGTCGGCGGCGATCCAGTAGGTGTGGGAGCGGTTGGTGACTCGGAGGTGGACCGCGTCGATGTCCGGCGATCCGGCCCGGTGCCAAGCGGTGAGGGTGTCCTCGACGGTGCTCCAGAGCGCGACCGGGCCACCCTGGCGGACCGTCCAGCCGGAGCCGTGGGGACCGTGGTTGAGCGCGGCGAAGGACTCCTGATCGGTGTCGAACAGGTACGTCGTCTGTTCACCGTCTTCCGCCGTGGAGCGGACCACCTGCACTCCAGGCAGCGCGAGTTGGACGAGAAAGGCGGGCATCCACTCGTCGAGTACGTCCGGCCCGACCGATGTGCGGTGCTCCGTCTCGGCGTATGCGGCACGAGCCGACAAGTCGCCGGCGAGGGGCGGGAGGGCCTGGGAGCGGGCGGGCATGAAGGAGGAGGGACCGATGATCCGCCCCTCGGCGGTACCGTCCCCGCGCACCACCAGCTTGGCCAGTCCGGTCCCGTACGACCACGACCCGACCGTGGCGAGGATGATTCCGCCGGGTGAGGTCTGGCGCACCCAGGTGTAGGGGATACGGCGGACCGCGCAGGTGGCGATCACCTTGTCGTACGGTGCTCGGTGCGGGTGCCCGAGCAGGCCGTCACCGGTGACGGTCCAGGTCGAGTACCCCACCGCCTCCAGCGCGGTGTCCGCACGGGCGGCGACCTCGGGGTCCACTTCGACGCTGGTGACGTTGTCCTCGCCGAGCCGATGGCACATCAGCGCGGTCGAATACCCCGTGCCCGTGCCGATTTCCAGCACGGACTGGTCGTCCGCCAAGTCCAGTGCCTCGATCATGCCGACGACGGTGGCGGGGACGGTGGAGGAGGAGGTCGGAAAGCCTCGAACGTGGCCGGCGATCTGATCGGCCGTGAGGTGACCGTCGAGTTGCGTCACGAGCGACTCGTCCCGGTAGGCGATCGCTGCCCACTCCGTCGGCTTGGTGTTCTCCGCCACGACCGGCCGCCATGCCCCGTCCTCCGTCGGCAGGAACACACCTGGTCGCAGGAACAGTTCGCGGGGTACGGCCTCAACAGCCGCCCGCAGGGGCGCCGAGCGCAGTGAGCCGCTCGCGGTGAGGCGATCGGCGAGGGCGCGGCGGTGGGCCGCGCCGCCGGGCAGCCCGTGGATGGCGCCGCCGAGCCCGTGGCGTACCCGTGCTGCCGCGAACCTCGCGTCCGCCTCGCCCAGATGTCCGAGGGACCGGCCAGGACGGTCGACGCCGATAGACGGCACGGACCTCAGCCCACCGTCGCGAACGGCTGCTGGTACGTGGCCAGGTAGGGCCGCATCCGGCTGATGCCCCAGGGGCGGGGTGCGGTGTTCTGCATGAACCCTCCAAATGACGCGCGGAAGTGGGAAGGGGCTGACCCCCTCCCGCTTCGGCGTGGGAGGTGGTCAGGCGGTGGGGAACACGCCGTTGGCGGTCGCGGTGACGAAGGCGGTCCAGGCGGCCGGGGTGAAGGTGAGGGCCGGACCGTGAGGGTCCTTGCTGTCGCGGACCGGGATGAGGTCGGGGAGGTTGTCGGCGACCTCGATGCAGTTTCCGCCATCCCCGCCGCTGTACGTGCTCTTGCGCCAACCGGCTCGGGTGAGGCTGTCGCTGGCTTCGATGCAGTTGTCGCCGCTGCCGCCGCTGTAGCTGCTCTTACGCCAAGTCAGCTCCGTCCGGCTGTACTTGAGGTCCATGCTCGTACTCCTCGGCTACCGCTTCGATGAGGGTCAGGGAGGCTTCCGGCGACAGCGCCGCCGCTCCGAGGAGATCGTAAGTCAGTGAGCAGCGCTTGACGGTCGCCGGATCGTCGACCAGCGACCCGGTTTCCAGGCCCTGGAGGTACGCCATCGGGGTATCGTCCTGGAAGGTCATGAGCTTCAGCGCACCTTCCATCCCCGCGTGGGCTCCCACGCCAAAGGGCAGCACCTGAAGGATGATTCGGTTGGTGCGGATCATGGTGGCCAGATGACGTAGTTGCTCGGCCATGATGAAGGGGCCACCTGCGGCGCGGCGGATCGCTGCTTCGTCAACGACCGCCCAATACAGGGGCCGGTCCGGGTTGTTGAAGATCTCTGCCCGCGCAAGTCGGGCCGCCAGTCGATTCCTGACTACTCCGTCGGAAACGAGCGGGTCGTAGCCACGGATCACGGCCCTCGTATAGGCGGGTGTCTGGAGCAGGCCCGGGACCAGGAGGGGCTCCCACTCCCTGATCGCCAGCGCCAAGGTTTCCAGTTCAGCGACGTCGGCGAAGTGCTCGCGGAACGGCGTTGCCCGGCCCGCCTCCAGGTTCCGTACGAAGAATCCGTCCGTGCCCAGGATCTCGTCCAACTGCACCGCCATGTCCGGCTGAATACGGCGCCGCCCGACCTCCAGGTTCGAGACGTGGGTCTTCGCGACGAAGAGCCGCGCGCCCAGCTCCTCCAGACTGAGCCCCGCCTGCTCGCGCTTGAAGCGCAACTCGGAGCCGTACAGCTCCCGTGACGACGCCGTGACGTCGAGCTTCTTGGGTTTTCCCGGTTGCCGTTGGGTCATTGCGCTGCTCCCTTGCGTGCGAGAGTGAGCTCGATCAGAGCTATGACCGACCGTAGCGACCCCTCACCCGCCGTGCAGCCAAAAACCCAAAACTACGCACGTACTAGCTAACGCCCTCCCTGCCCCCTGACGCCTCCACCTCCCTCCGCCGAGCCATCCCAGAGCGGATCGCGCTCAAGTGCGCGCCCGCATACTGCCCCCGGCCACACCCCGCCACCTGGCACGACAGTGAAGACGCCACCCGCGCCCGGTGGCAGGCCACGGTCACTACACGACGCGAATCGCTGCGCGCCCCGCGGTAGCCACCGCAGCCGCAGGTGGGCGACACCGGCCCCGCGACCAAGCACACTGGAGACGGTCACAAGGAGCAAGGAGAAGGGGGGCGGAAGGCGTGAGCGTTGCCAGCATCGAGCAGCACAGCGGGCCCTGGACCGTCGCGGACGTTCTCGCCCTGGACGAGGACCGCAGGTACCGGTACGAGCTGCTCGGCGAGTCTCTGGTCATGTCCTCCGCCCCCGGCCTGCGCCACCAGCGCGCCGCATTTCGCCTCCATGTCGCCTTGGACGCTGCGGCCCGCGCGGCCGGCGCCCCGGTCGAGGTTCTGGAGGCCATCAACGTCACTCTGCCGTCCGGCCTGGTCGTCCCGGACATCGTGGTCGCCGACGCGGGCGCGACCGCCGAGGACGGCGTCAGCATCGACGCCGAGGCGGTGCTGCTCGTGGTCGAGTCGGTCTCCCCGGGCAACGCCACCATGGACCGTCGCTTCAAGCCCCTGCTGTACGCCGAGGCCGGCATTCCCGCCTACTGGCGGCTGGAGAGCGACCCCGGACCGATGCTGGTGATCTCCGAACTGCAGGGCAGTCGGTACATCGAGCGCACCACCGCGCTGGCCGGCTTCGTCACCGGCGTCAGCGAGCCGTTCCCCTTCCAGATCGACCCCGCAGGACTCACCCGCCAGTAATCCCACCCCGCACCGCACCGCAGCGCCCGGCGAACCGCGCGCTGTCAAAGAGCGCTGCCCCGTCACACCCCGTCCAGGACACGCCGGGTCGTCCCGGGCGTTGGCCACAGCCGGCTGCTCTTACGGCAAGGGTGGACAAACGGGTGCTTTCGCGTCCCGTTGCCGCTTCACATACGGCACCAGCCACGACTCCGGCTGTGGTACCGGACAGTTGGCCGCATCTCCCCCGACTCAGCACCGGCCGCCGCCGGTGTGCGTGGCGACGGTGATCGAGTCGCCATTGTGGTCGGTCACCTTGGTCAGGTCCGCGCCGTAGGTGTCGACGGTGTAGGTGATGACCGTGGGTAGCCGCCGATGGTGGACGTTGTGTCCAGACAGTGTGTATGGTTGATGGAGTAGAAGGAATCTGCCCAGGTCAGCCAGGTCGCGTGCGGGCACGCGGCTGGATCAGGAGATCGCCATGTCGGACGTAGACACCACCCGCCCCGTATTCCTGCTCGTGCCGGGGGGTCACCACGGCCCCTGGGTCTACGAGCGGCTCCAGGCCGTGCTGGCCGACCATGGCTGGGCGAGCCACGCCATGAGCCTGCGCAGCGCCGTAGCGGAGGAGGCGGCGGGGGAACCGCTGCCCGGGGTGTACGACGACGCCGAGGCCGTCCGCGCCGCCGCCGGGGCGATCGACGGGCCGGTCATCGTCGTGGCGCACTCGTACGCCGGGGTGCCGGTCACCGAGGCGCTGCCCGACCTGCCCAACGTGGTGCACGCCGTCTACGTGGCCGCGTACATGCTGGACGTGGGCGAGGGGATGTTCCAGACGCACGGTGTGCCGGTGCCGGAGTCCCTGGCCGGGCTGCGGCCGCCGGAGAACCCGGACCTCAACCTGCCGGCCGCCTTCTACGACGGCGACCCGGCGAACCCGGAGACCGCGGCGGCGTCCGCCCGCCTCCTGCCGCAGACGGTACGCGCGGACTACGAGACGGTGACGCGGGCCGGCTGGCGGAACGTCCCCAACAGCTACGTCATCCCCGAGGCGGACGTCTCCATCACCGGCACCGTCGCGGAGCGGATGGCGGCGCGCGCCGACACCGTTTACCGCGTTCCCGGGCACCACGCGCCCTTCTACTCCCACCCGAAGGAGTTCGCCGAGACGCTGATGGAGATCGGGACGCGTACGATCGAGGGCTGAGCGGCGAAACGCTCCTTCTTCGAGGTGGGAAACATGGGCTCCGTCACCCGACAGCGCCGGGACGCGAACAGGCGCTCCCCGGCGGAGGAGCAGTTGGTGGCCGCGCTGGAGCGGCTGCTCAAGGGCGGGCGCGTCTTCACCGAGATCAGCGTGCAGCAGATCCTCGAAGAGGCGGGCGTGTCCCGCGCCACCTTCTACGCGCGTTTCCGGGACAAGTCGCAGCTTCTGATCCGGCTCACCGACGGGCTGCGGGCGCGGCTGCTCGGGCTGGCCCAGGCGTGGGACCCGGCCGCGGGGGAGGACGGCGCCGAGCGGTACGCGCGGTTCTTCTCGCAGGTCATCGCGATCCACCGGGAGAATTACGCGGTGCTGTCCGCCGTCAGGGAGCTGGCGGCCTACGACGCGGCGGTTCAGGACTTCTACACGGCCGACCTGGAGGAGTTCGAGAAGGCCGTCTACCAGACGCTCGTCGACCAGCAGAGGTCCGGTGACACGGTCGCCGATCTCGACGCGGTGGCCGCCGGCCGGATCATCGTGTGGGGCGGGGCGCAGGCGATCGCGCACCACATCGGGGTGGACGACGGGAGCGGGGACGCCGCGTTCGCCCGGGAGTTGGGGAAGATCTGGTGGTACGGGGCGTACCGGCGGGGGGACGGCGGGTAGCGGGTCGGCCGGGGTCGGGGGCCGACTGGTTGGGGGCCGGCGGCCCGTGGGTCAGCCGCCTCCCGCCCGGCCCCGGCGGCTCAGCCGAGCAGCTCCAGTTCGGTCGCGAGGTTGCGGCGGGCGATGGGCTCCCAGTGCGTACGGCCGTACTCGGTGCGGAACAGTGTTGGCAGAGCGAGGAGTTGGGTGAGGATCTCGGCGCGGCCGGTGCGGAAGGCGTCGTCCGGGACGAAGCCGTACTCCTCGCGGACAGCGGCGGCGTAGGCCGCGTAGGCGGCGGGGTCGCCCGCCAGGACGGCGAGGTCGGCGTCGCACAGCGCCTCGCCGTTGCGGTCGCCGGGGGCCGGGTCGTGGGTGATGGTGAGCCGGACCAGGCGGGCGACTTCCGCCGTACGGTCCTGGTCCAGGCCGGCTTCTCTCAGGGCGCGTTCGGCGAGGTTGGCGCTGCGCTCCTCGTTCTCGGTGCGGTCGGGACGGTAGACGGCGTCGTGGAACCAGGCGGCCAGCGCGACGGTGTCGGGGTCGTCCGCGTGGGCGGTCAGCTCGGTGGCGCGGGCCAGTACGGCGACCAGGTGGTCGAGGGTGTGATAGTGCCGCTGCGGTTCGGCCCACCGTTCCAGCAGGTCCGTGCCGTACAGGGCGGGGTCGGGCGCGTGCTCCGGGTCCTTCTGGCAGCGGCGCAGCAGGTCGCACCACTCGGCGAGGAGGGCGGCGTAGCGGGGGTGCGCGGCAGCGGGCGTGGTGGGCATGCGGGATATTGTGCGGTACGGGTGGGGCGGGCGGGGCGGCGCCCTGCGGGCGGCCGGTAGCGGTGTGGGGCGCCCCTGCGGTGGGCTTGGCCTTGCGGCGGCTTTGGCCTGCGGCGCTGCGGCCGTGCGGCTCTGCGGGTTTCTCGGGGTGCCGGTTGTTTTTTCGGTGCGGGTGCGTTGGGGCTGGGCGCGCAGTTCCGCCCCCAGAGCTTCGCCTGGGGGGACCCCCACCAGAGCTTCGCCTGGGGGGACCCCCACCAGAGCTTCGCCTGGGGGGACCCCCACCAGAGCTTCGCCTGGGGGGACCCCCACCAGAGCTTCGCCTGGGGGGACCCCCACCAGAGCTTCGCCTGGGGGGACCCCCAGCGCCACCTTTGGGGGCTTGGGTTCGCCGACGCACGGGTCCCCGCGGCCCTTTCGGGCTTGGGTTCGCCGGCGCATGGGGCCTCGCGGCCCTTTCGGGCTGGGTTAGGAGGGGTGGGGGGTGTTGAGCCAGATGTGGTGGGTTGGGGGGGTGACGGTGAGGCCGAAGCGGGTGGGGGTGGGGCGGCCGTGGCTTTCCCACCAGCGGACGGCGCTCTCGACCTCGTCCCAGAGGCGGCGCGGGCCGGACTGGTGGACCACGGACTCGCGGTGGCCGTCGCGGAAGACGATCACCGCCCAGGAGCGGTCGGTGCGGCTGTAGAACCAGATCGGGCGGGTCCGGCCCCGTTTTTCCGCCACCGCCTGCACGCAGTCCCGCACGAGCAGGCCGAGGACGAAGGGGTCGGGGGCCTGCGGGCCGGAGTGGAAGCGGGTCTCGGTCAGGGTGCTGACGCTGCGGTCGGCGGTGTCGGTGCCCTCGGGCGGCACGTAGTCGCGGTGGCGGATCGTGGCGCGGCGCTGGGCGCGTAACTTCATGAACTCCACCAGCCCCCCGAAGCGGCCGCAGGCCTCCGCCCCGTCGACCGCGAGGCGGACGATGGCGTCACCGTTGGCGTAGTGCGTGCCCCAGGGCGCGAGGATGAAGCCGCCGGGGGCGATCTGCTCGATCCAGGCGGCCGGGATCTCGCGCAGGCCGCAGGTGGCGATGATCCGGTCATAGGGCGCGCCCGGGGGGTGGCCGAGCGAGCCGTCGCCGGTGATCACGGTGGGGTTGAGGCCGGCCCGGGCCAACGCGGCGCGGGCGGTGGCGGCGACGGCCGGGTCCACCTCGACGGACGTGACGGCCGCGTCGCCGAGGCGGTGGGCGAGCAGGCCGGCGTTCCAGCCCGTACCGGTGCCGATCTCCAGGATCCGCAGGCCCGGCCGTACGTCGAGCCGAGCCAGCATCGAGGCGACGACGGACGGCATCGAGGCGGAGGAGCTCGCCACCCGGCCGGGTGAGGTGCCGGTGTGCCGGCCGTCGTCCCACTGGGTGACGATCGGCACGTCGGCGTGGGCGTACGCTTGCCAGGCCCACGGGTCGGCGGACTTGGCGACGGCGACGTTGTCCCCGGCGTCCGGGTCGTAGGGCCACATCAGCTCGGGCAGAAAAGCGCAGCGGGGCACGTCCGCGAACGCCGGCGCCCAATCCGGCGCCAGCGCCGCCGACTCGAACAGTTCCCTCCCCAGCGCGGCCCAACTCCGCTCCACATCCGTCCGACTCGGCCCACCCGCCCTCTCAAGGCTCGTCCGCCCGGCCACGTCCACCAACCCCTCCCATCGACAGCGCCCGCCCCACGCGGCGCCGAAGCATGCACGGTGTGTGATCGACACGCTACTCAACGTGCGCCCCGCAGTGTGCGGCTGCACCCATACGGAGTACCCCCGACCGCCGCCCGGCTGCGAAGCCCTCGTTCGTCCGGTGGGGGGTCGGGGCGGTGTTGAGGGCGGCGCCATCACCGGCCCGCGCGGGGTCCGATCGCGGCACGGATATCCATAGCCCTCTTGGCGCGCGGGTTTCCGCGACGTGAGCGTCTGGCGGGGGCGGGCGGCTGGTCCGCCGGGTCGACGCGGGGCGGGGCGTCGGCGGGCGGGGGTTGCTGGTGCGGTGTCACCTTTGCGGTCGGCCCGGCGGGGGTTGTTACCTGACGGTGTTTCATGTCGGGGGCATGGAACGCGGTGGCGGAATCGTTCTCGGGGGATCGGATGAAGGCTGGGGGCGCCTCTCGCGCGGGAGTGACGGGTGTGGCACCATCCTCATATGTCTAGACCAATCTTCGAGGTGATCGCGCTCGGCGCAGACGATGCCGTAGCGGCCCAGGACGGCGGGGCGGACCGCCTTGAACTGGTCACCGACATGGCGGCGGACGGGCTGACGCCGAGCCGGGCCACGTTCGGCGCGATCCGGGCCGCCGTGGACATCCCGCTGCGCGTGATGCTGCGGCTGTCCGACGGGTTCAGCGTCAGGGACGCGCAGGAGCTGGACGCGCTGTGCGAGGCGGCGCAGGGGCTGCGGGCCGAGGGCGCCGAGGAGTTCGTGCTCGGGTTTCTCGACGCCAGGGGCTGGGCCGACCTGGACGCCGTGCACGCCCTGGTGGACGTGCTCGACGGCTGCCAGTGGACCTTCCACCGCGCCTTCGACCGGGCCGCCGACCGGGACGCGCTGCGTTTGCAACTCGCCGGGCTGCCCGGCCTCGACACCTATCTGACCGCCGGATCCGCGCACGGCGTCGCCGACGGCCTCGCCGTGCTCAGCGCGGAAGCCGCGCGGGTCGGCGAACCCGGCTACGAGCCCAGGCTGCTGGTCGGCGGCGGGCTGCTCCTCGACCACGTGCCGGGACTGCGCGCGGCCGGCCTGGACGCCTTCCATGTCGGCGGGGCGGTACGGCGCGACGGCTGGGCCGGCTCCGTCGACGTCACCGCGGTCCGCGCCTGGCGGCAGGCCCTGGACACACCGGTGGCGGTGGGTTGAGCTGGGACCCGCTGGACGCGCTGCCGCCCGACGAGCCCGACCGGTCCTTCCCCCGCCGCACCTGCTGGCCGGAACGGCACTGGCTGAACGTCCCCGGGCCGTTCTACGTCGGGATGAACGACTCCTGCTGGACAGGACGGATATGCGCGCCGGCCAACGTCTGCTACGGCGAGTACCAGGGCTACACCGGCTTCCACAACGAGTACGTCTACCGGCAGCCGCGAACTCCCACCGAGGTGCTGGCCGTTGTCGAGGCCGCCTGGAGCGACCCCTACAGCGGCTACGCCTACGACGGCGACGAGCACTGGACGCCGTCGGCCGTGCGTGAGTGGTGGAAGGACCGGGGCCGGGTGCGGGCGTACGTCGACGCGCTCGCCGCCCACTGGGCCGACAGTGCCCGCGCCGACGAGCGGGAGGCGGCGGCGGGCCTGCGCGAGTACGGCGCGTATCTGCGCTGCGGGCTCGCGGCCGACCTGCGCCGCTATCTCTTCCGGCTCGAGGAGGGCGACTATCCGGCCGAGGGGGCTTGCTGTCCGGAGTTATAGGTCGCGGGATCTTTGGACCTGGGAGGTCCTCGGCGCCCCAGGCCTGGGCACCCCGGACGTGGTCAGCCCGGACCTGAGCACCTTGGCATCCCGGACCCCGGGCCTCCGGCGCCCCGGACCCCCGGGCCCAGGGCGTGACCCGTCCTGGCCCTCACCGCAGCGCCTCCGGCAGCGGCTCCGCGTGCACCACCGTCAGCCCCGACACCGCACGGGTCAGCGCCACGTACAGCCGGCGCAGCCCCGTACGGGCATCCGGCTCCGCGGCCACGAGCGCCGCGGGATCGTCCAGCACCACGTAGTCGTATTCCAGGCCCTTCGCCAGCGAGGCCGGCACCAGGGTGAGGCGGGCGGACGCCGAGGTCTCCTCGCCGGGGGAGAGGTGGGCGAGGCCGGCGGCGGCGAGGGCGGCGGCCAGCTCCGGGATCCGGGGGTCCGCCGCGATGAGGCCGATCGAGCCCTCGAAACCGAGGGACGCGCGGCACGCGTCCACCACCGCCGAGTCCAGCCCGGCGCGCGGCACCTGGCGGATGGCGAGCGCGCCCGCCGACTCACGGACCGAGGTCGCGGGAGCCAGTCCTGGGGCGATGGCGGGCAGCAGCCGCGACGCGTACGCGATCACCTCCCGGGGGACACGGAAGCCGCGCGTCAACTCCTCGACGTGGGCCTCCGGTTTGCCCAGATGGGCCAGCGCCTCGGCCCACGACGAGGTGGCCCACGGGGTGGTGCCCTGGGCGAGGTCGCCGAGCACCGTCGCGGACCCGGTGGAGCAGCGGCGCCCCACCGCCCGGTACTGCATCGGGGAGAGGTCCTGCGCCTCGTCCAGCACCACATGGCCGAGCGAAGACGTGCGCTGGACCAGGTCGTTCGCCTCGTCCACCAGCACCGCGTCCGCCGCCGACCAGCGCGCCGACTTCAGGCCGCGGGCCGGCTTCTGCCAGCCGATCACCGCCTGCTCCGCCGGACTCAGCAACCCGTCGGCGCACGAGGCCAGGAACTCCGGCTCGGTGAGCAGCCGCAGCACCGTCTTCGCCGGATCCACCGGCGGCCAGCACGCCTTCACCACGGCCTTCACCGCCGGGTTGCGGGCCACCGCGTCCTGCACCCGGTCGTCCGGCGCCTCCCCGGCCCGCTCCATCTGGACGAGCACGGCGTGCGCGATCCGCTGCGGCAAGGCGTCGCGGGCGGCCCCGTAACGGATGTCACGGTCCGCCAACTCCCGCACGATCTCTTCCAGTTCATAGGCCGGCACCCGCCAGCGCCGGGATCCCCTGACCACCATCACCGGCTCCTTCGGCATGGCGATCGCCGAACGGACCGCCCGCCGCAGGACCTTCGCCATCCGGGCGTCGCCCTTGATCCGGGCGGCCTCCGCCGTATCCGCGCCCCGCACCTCGACATGGGCCACCAGATCGTCCACCGTCGCCTGCTTGACCTGGAGTTCGCCCAGCGCAGGCAGCACCTGCTCGATGTACTGGAGGAAGGACTTGTTCGGCCCGATCACCAGCGTGCCGGTACGGGCCAGCCGCTCCCGGTGCGCGTACAGCAGATACGCCACCCGGTGCAGGCCGACCGCCGTCTTGCCGGTACCGGGACCGCCCTGCACACAGACCGAACCCGCGAGCCCGGCCCGGACGATCTCGTCCTGCTCCGGCTGGATGGTGGCGACGATGTCCCGCATCGGGCCGACACGCGGGCGCTCGATCTCGCTCTGGAGCAGCTTGCTCGACGTCTCCGACTCGGCCGGGTCGGAGAGGTGTTCGTCCTCGTACGCGGTCAACTCGCCGCCGGTGTAGCCGAATCGGCGGCGCAGCGCCACATCCATCGGCTCGGCGCGGGACGCGCGGTAGAAGGGCTGCGACACGGGGGCACGCCAGTCGACGACCATCGGGTCGCCCTTGGCGTCGTGCACGTGCCGCCGCCCGATGTAGAAGCTCTCGCCCTCGGCGTCCTCGGCCGGTTCGCTGCCCGGGGCGCGGCGGTAGTCGAGGCGGCCGAAGAAGAGCGGGGTGCCGGCGAGATCGGCCAGCGCCTTGATCCGCACCTCGATCTCGCCGGCCAGGATCTTGGCGTTGACCCAGTTCCCGGTGACGTCGGTGATGTCGAGCGCCTCGACGTCGTGGCGCATGGCCCGCAGGGCGTCCCGGGAGGAGGCGAGGTGGTCGCGCTCGCGGCGCAGCGGATCCGACGGGTCCCGGGGTGGTTCCTGGGGCTGGGATTGGGGTTGGGGCTGGGGTGGGGTCTGGGCGGGCGAGGGCACGGCTTTGCCTCCGGCTCGGAGATGGATCCGTAGGGATCACGCGGATCCATGCGGTTCGGTACGGCTCATGACGGCTCGCGGCGGCCGGCCGTCCGGCTGGGCGGGCGGGCGGGCGGTGCCGGACGTACCGGGACGTCCGGGGACGCGCACGAGGCGGTGTCACGAGGAGCCGGCCGGTTTCCGTCCGGGCGGCGGCGCTCCCGAGGGGAGGCGGCAAGACCGGCGATCATACGCTTCGGGCCGGAGCGGTGCGAACGGTTTTACGGCGCGTCGCGGAGTCCGGTTTACGGCGCGGGGTCCGGTCTGCGGCGGGTCGCGGGGTGCGGGCACTCGGGGTCCGACCCTGGGCCGGGTCAGGGGCCGAGGTCCGCCCGGCGGCGGACACGCCCGGCCGAGATCTACCTCCCCGGTCCGACGTACTCCGGACGCCGGAATCGTAGGGTTGAAATATGGCATCTCCTACGACTTCGACCTATTTCTCCCGCCCCAGCACCCACGGTGGCACCTCGCTGGGCGCCCACCCGGCGGACGTCGACCACCGCCTCGGCAACGCGCTGCACGCGGTCCGCACCTACGCGGGCGCCGCCGTCCAGGTCGCCGTCTTCGGGGAGGACGGCATGCGGTACGTGATCAATCCGCTGCTCAGGTGGCGACCGCGGCGGTGGCGCTGAGCCGGGCTCTTTATGGCGCGCGGGTGTGGGGGGCGGGCGTGCGAAGAGGCCGGCCGCCCAGGGTGACCTGGGTGGCCGGCCTCCTTCGTGCCCGCGGACGGGGGGTCCGTCCGCTGCCTGCTTCCTTCCTAACCGGTCGCGGTTAGCTGTGGCGTCCGCGACGGCGGGTGAAGACCACGATCAGGCCGCCGGCTCCGAGGACACCGGCCGCGGTCAGCGCCATCCACTGGACACCGTCGGCGCCGGTGTGCGGCAGGCCGGCCGGGGTGGTGTGAACGGGGTGCGGGTGGGTCGGCGGAATGTGGGTCGGCGACGTGTAGGTGGGCGGGGCGGTGTGCGTGGGGTGCGGGTGCGGGTGCGAATGAGTGGGCGGAATGTGGGTCGGCGGGGTGTGCGGGGGCCTCGTGGGCGGGGTGTGCGGTGGCTTGGTCGGCGGGGTGGGCGGCTTCGTGTGGTGCGGGGGGTGCCAGGTATGTGTGGGCTTCGGGTGGTGCGGGGGGTGCCAGTGGTGCGGCGGCTTCGGCTGGTGCGTGCTCGGCGGGCAGCTCGTGGTCGGCTTCGGGGGCTTGGTCGCCGTGGGCCAGGGCTTCGGGTGGCCGTAGCCGGCGCCGTGGCCGCTGCCCGGGTCGCCGTGGCCGTACCCGTTGCTCGTGGTGGTGGGCTGCGGGTGCTCGTGGCCAGTGCCGTTGCCGAATCCGGCGAGGTAGTCGCTGTCCGAGTCGCTGTGTCCGGCCGGGGCGGTGTGCCCGTACGCGGGGGTGGCCGGGGCGGTGTGGCCGTACGCCGGGGTGGTCGGCGTGGGCCGGCCGTAACCGGTTCCCGGGTCGTCGGTGGGGTCCGGGGCGCCGTAGGCGGTGCCCGGGTCGTCGGTGCCGTAGGTGTCGGTGCCGTAGGCGTCGGCCGGGTCGCTCTCGCCGTAGCCGCTGTCCGAGCCGCTGTCCGAGCTGCTGGGGGCGGCGCCGGTCGTGGTGGCGGGGCGCGGCCAGGAGTGGCCGCCGTCCCAGGAACCGGTGCTGAAGCCGGTGGCCGGGGCGCCATGGGTGGTGGAGCCGTTGCCCGACCAGCCGTGTCCGGAACCGCTGTGGGCGGAGCCCTGCCAGCCGGTGCCGGTGCCGGTGCTTGTGCTGGAGCCGGAGCTGGTGCTCGCGTCCGAGCCGGTGCCGGTGTTCGAGGCGGTGCTCATACCTGTGTTCGTGAACGTGCCCGTACCCGGGCCGGCGCCGGTTGCACCGCCGGAGTGGCCGCCCTGCCAGGACGACCCCGTGCCGCTGTCGGCGCCGGGTCGCTGGCCGTGGGATTGGCCCTGCCAAGGTGACCCGGTCGTGGTCTGGGCCGCCGGCTGCTGGGCCTGCGCGGCAGGGTCGGCCGAGGGCCGCTGGCCCTCGGCGGCGGCCGATGATCCGGCGGCGCTGTCGGCGGCGGGTCGCTGGCCGTGGCCCTGCCAGGGGGACCCGGTGGAGGTGCCGGCCGCCGGCTGCTGACCCTGAGCCGCCGCGGGCTGTTCGCCCTGAGCCGCCGCGGGCTGCTGGCCTTGGGAGGCGGCCGCCGCTGACCCGGTGGTGTCGGTCGTGGCGGCGGCGACGGGTCGCTGGCCATGGAATGGGCCGGTGCCGGTGCCGGTGCCGGTGCCGGTGCCGGAGCCGCCGTCGGCGCCTTGCTGGGCGCCGCCGCTCTGGGTGAAGGGACTGGTCGGGCCGCCGCCGTCCGCGGGCGGGAGGCCGGCCGCGGAAGCGGGGAGCAGCAGGCCGGTCGCGGCCAGGACGGCCACTCCGACGACTGCCGTGGACGCCGTGACGGCACGGAGCGTCCTCCGCTTGCGCGGCGGGGCGGGAGGATGCGTCTGCTGGTGATCCATAAGTGCAGAAAACATCAAATACGACTCATCACCTTGTATGCCACGAAAGATGACACCCCAAGTTCGCACGGATGGCCACCCCAGCGCCGGTGAATGCCGCCCGAACGAGTGAACCCCTGGTCCCACCGGTATCCGACGTACAATTTTCTGTTCCCCCCGAACGCTCCAGCGGGCCCCGAGCCACGCGGCCCCCGGAACGTTCACCCAACGCGCTTCCCGACCGCGGAGGTCCTGCGTGTCCTGTCTGATCGTCCAGAGCGACAAGACCCTCCTGCTGGAGGTCGACCACGAACAGGCCGACGCCTGCCGGCGGGCCATCGCCCCCTTCGCCGAGCTGGAACGCGCTCCCGAGCACATCCACACCTACCGGCTGACCCCGCTCGGCCTGTGGAACGCCCGCGCCGCCGGCCACGACGCCGAGCAGGTGGTGGACGCGCTGATGGAGTACTCCCGCTATCCCGTGCCGCACGCCCTGCTGGTGGACGTGGCCGAGACCATGGACCGCTACGGGCGGTTGCGGCTGAGCAAGGACCCCGTGCACGGGCTGGTGCTGACCAGCACCGACCGCCCGGTACTGGAGGAGATCCTGCGGTCCAAGCGGATCCAGCCGCTGGTGGGCGCGCGGATCGACGAGGACACCGTGCTGGTGCACCCCTCCGAGCGCGGCCAGATCAAGCAGGCGCTGCTGAAGCTCGGCTGGCCGGCCGAGGACTTCGCCGGATACGTGGACGGTGAGGCGCACCCGATCGAGCTCGACGAGTCGCAGTGGAGCCTGCGGCCGTACCAGAAGCAGGCCGTGGAGAACTTCTGGCACGGCGGGTCGGGCGTGGTGGTGCTGCCCTGCGGCGCCGGCAAGACGCTGGTGGGCGCGGGCGCGATGGCCGAGGCCAAGGCGACCACGCTGATCCTGGTGACCAACACCGTGTCGGCCCGCCAGTGGAAGCACGAGCTGGTCCGGCGGACCTCGCTCACCGAGGACGAGATCGGCGAGTACAGCGGCACCCGCAAGGAGATCCGGCCGGTCACCATCGCCACCTACCAGGTGCTGACCACCCGGCGGAAGGGCGTCTACCCGCACCTGGAGCTCTTCGACTCCCGGGACTGGGGTCTGATCGTCTACGACGAGGTGCATCTGCTGCCGGCGCCGGTCTTCAAGTTCACCGCCGACCTCCAGGCGCGGCGGCGGCTCGGGCTGACCGCCACGCTGGTCCGCGAGGACGGGCGCGAGTCGGACGTCTTCTCGCTCATCGGGCCCAAGCGGTTCGACGCGCCGTGGAAGGAGATCGAGGCGCAGGGGTACATCGCGCCCGCCGACTGCGTCGAGGTCCGGGTCAACCTCACCGACTCCGAGCGGCTCGCGTACGCGACCGCCGAGGCCGAGGAGAAGTACCGGTACTGCGCCACCACCGCGACCAAGCGGAAGGTGACGGAGGCGCTGGTCGCCAAGCACGCGGGGCAGCAGACGCTGGTCATCGGGCAGTACATCGACCAACTGGACGAGCTGGGCGAGCACTTGGGTGTGCCGGTGATCAAGGGCGAGACGTCCAACGCGCAGCGGGAGAAGCTCTTCGAGGCGTTCCGGCAGGGCGAGATCTCGGTGCTGGTCGTCTCCAAGGTGGCCAACTTCTCCATCGACCTGCCCGAGGCGACGGTGGCGATCCAGGTCTCCGGCACCTTCGGCTCCCGGCAGGAGGAGGCCCAGCGGCTCGGCCGGGTGCTGCGGCCGAAGGCGGACGGCCACGAGGCGCGCTTCTACTCGGTCGTCGCCCGCGACACCATCGACCAGGACTTCGCCGCGCACCGGCAGCGGTTCCTGGCCGAACAGGGGTACGCGTACCGGATCGTGGACGCGGACGATCTGCTGACGGGGGCGGGCGAGGACATCTGACGCCGGGTCGGCGGGGCTCGCGGTTTTGCCCGCCGGCCGCCGCTCCCGCACCGCGCTCCCGCCGGTTCCCGGCCGTTCCCGCCCGCCTTACGGCCGGCTCCCGGCTGCCGTCCGGCTGGCTTCCCGGCTGCCCTTCGGCTGGTTTTCCGGCTGAATTCCGGTGCCCTTCGGGGCCCTGCCGGACGCGTACGGGGGCGGGTTCGGGGTAGGCGCACGGTCAGCACATTGGGTGCCTACCCGAGGGGGGACGCGGCTCATGGCCGTCCGAGACACGCTGTTCCGCGTGACGTCGAAGCGGGGCGAGCCGAAGTCGCGGCCGGCTCCGCCGAAGGAGGCCGTGCCCAAGGCGCGCGCGCCGAGGTTCCGTACCGCCAGGGCGGTCGACCGCAAACCGCTGCCGCCCGAGCTGCGCGAGCCGGCGCCCAGGACGTCGCGGCTGCGCCGCAGGCCGGTGGGCGGTACGGCCGCCGCCGACACGGCACCGAGCCGCACCCGTACCCTCGCGACCGACACCGACGCACGCCGCCCGGTCCTCCAGCGCCGTTCCTTCGGCTCCACGCTCGCCCGCGCCGCGGTCATGGCCGTGGCGATCATCGGCATGGTCGCCTTCGCGGTGGCCCTCGCCAAGGTGACGCTGGTGCCGTCCCCGGCCTCCGTCAAGCTGATCCACACCAACCTCCGGCCGGGCGCCTCGATCCGCGCCTACCTCGACCAGCCGGCCCTGCGCGACACGGTCAAGCAGATCGGCGGCAACATCCTCCTCGGGGTGCCGTTCGGCATCCTGCTCCCGATGCTCTTCCCGAAGGCCCGCGGCTTCATCCGGGTCGCCGTCATCACCGCCCTGGTGATGGTGATCGTCGAAGCCGCCCAGGGCGCGATCGTCGAAGGCCGCGCCTTCGACATCGACGACGTCATCCTCAACACCACCGGCGCCCTCATCGGCTACCTCCTCCTGGGCCGCCGCCTGGGCCTCGCCCTCCACCCCCGCCGCACCCACTGGTGGCACCGTTACCGCCGCGACCAGAATACGGAGGTGTAGGCGGTCGCCGTGCGCTGTCGGTGGGCCGTGCCACACTCTGAGTGACGCGGGCCGGGAAACGGTTATCGAGGACCCGTTTCCGGTTGAGGTCGACCCGGGGCGTCTCGTACAGGCCCGGGGCTGACGGCGCCGGAACGGTTTGAGCTGATTTGAGCTGAGGGGTCAGGCGGGGTCGTCGGCCAGTTCGGAGACGCCGGTGATGCGGTGGAGGGGGAAGGTGCGGACCTCGTCGGCGTTGTGGTCGTAGGCGGTGACGTAGCCGCCCTCGACGCGGACGGGGGCGATGACGCGCTGGCTGGCGGCGCCCTCGGCGTTGACGTAGCCGATCCAGAGGGAAGAGCCGGTGAGGACGGCGGCCTGGATGGTGGCGAGGCTGTCGGCGGTGGGGGAGCGGGGAAGCCCTTGCTCGGTGGCGCCGTTGGCGCCGTTGGGCCCGGTGGCCGTCGCGGAGGCGCGGCGGACGGCGGTGCTGGCCCGGTCGCCGGCCCGGATCGCCTTGACCGCGGCGCCGAGCAGCCGGTCCTGCGGCACCGGCGGACCCTCGCCGACCGGGACCGGCGGGGTGCGCGGCGGGGTGCGGCGGGCGTCGGGGCGGCTGATCACCACATCGCCCTCGGCCGATTCCGCGGCCGGCGCCAGCCCCATCGCGCGCAGCCGGTCGAGCAGCGTCGAGGGCTCGGTCTGCGCGGCCACCACCGTCGGGGCGAGGCGGCGCAGGCCCAGGCCTGACGCGCGGCGGTCGGCGAGCAGTTCGGTGAGCAGCGCGTCGTCGTCGCAGCGCAGATACGCGGACGCCGCGCCGACCCGCAGCGTGCCGTGCCGACGGGCCACGTCGTCGATGAGATAGCTGAGCGGCTGCGGCACCGGCGTACGGGAGTGCACGGTCAGGAAGGACTGGAGCTCGGACGCGGAACGCCCGGCGTCCAGGGCCCGGCGGACCGACTCCGGGGTGAAGCGGTAGACGGTCGCGCCGCCCTTGGACTCGATGTCGGCGAGCACGCCGAGGGTCTCGGCGAGCGGGGCGATGAGCGGTCCGGGCGCGACCGCGGTCAGGTCGGCCTGGAGCAGGACGTGGTCGAGCGGCTCGGGGAGCAGCGGCGCGAGGGTGGCGGCCGCCAGATCCGTACCGTCGCCTTCGCTGCCATCGCCGTTCTTGCCGCCACTGCCCTTCCCGCTGCTGCGGCTACTGCCGCCACTGCCGCCACCGCCGTCGAGAAGTGGCCGGGCGTGCGCGGCCAGGGCGCCGCGGCCGGTGATCCCGAGGGTCTCCGCGTCGTTGAGGGTCCAGCCGAGCAGATCGCCGCGGAAGGCGTCCGCCCCGGCCCGCAGCGGACGTTCCCAGCGCAGCCGGGCCAGCAGGGACGGCTGATCCGCGGCCGAACCCGGCGGCAGCTCGGCGAGCAGCCGCAGCGTACGGCGGCGGACCTGCGGCGTCAGCGACCGGTCCAGGTCGGGACCGAGCGCCGACAGCGCCCGGTTCTTCGGGTCGCGGCTGCCGACCAGACCGGGGGTGCGGGTCGCGGTCAGCCACGCGCCGGCCAGCACCACCCACTGCCGGGCGGCCGGCTGCTGCCGCCAGTCGTCGGCGGCCGGGGTGGGCGCGTAGGCCTCGTCCAACTCGCCGTCGGTGGCGATCAGACCGGCGGCGTAGGCCAGCTCCAGCCAGAAGGCGGTCTCCTGCTCGGGCAGGTCGAGGGCCCCGGCGGTGCGGCGCAGTTCCCGGACGCTGATGCCGCCGGCCCGCAGGACCGGCGGGCCACCGCTCTGCCAGGCGGTCAGCACCTCGGTGACGATCCGGACCGCGGTGAGCGCCTGCCCGGCCGCGGTCAGATCCACCGTCCGCGGGGTCCTGGCGACCGCCGTCACCTCGGGCGGGGTCGGCTGCGGCGTACGGTGCGCCCGCCCGCCCCGCAGGGTCAGCGCCGCCTCGCGGGGCAGCACCACGTTGTGCGGGCCGGACGGCAGCAGCACGCCCCTGGCCAGCAGCCACTGCACGGGCGTCACCGCGTCGGCGGCGCGCACCGCCACGTTCGCGTCCCGGACCTCGCCGTACGGCGGCCCCCACACCAGTCGCTCCAGAACTCCCCGAACCCCCTCCGGCGCCCTGGCGAGCAGCGCCGCGAGCCGCTCGGGGTCGCCGAAGAGCCCGGCCAGCGCGTTGAGGGCGCTCACCGGATCGTGGGTGGCCGCGAGCCCGGCGTCCCGCAGTACCTCCTGCAAGCGCGCGGGCGACATCCCCGCGGTCGCCTCGCCCACGGCGGGCCCGAGACCGGTCGCCGAGGCCATGGCCGCGGAAGGGGCGAGTACGTCGCGGGCCGTACGGACCAGGCGCAGCTCGTCCTCGCCACCCCACACGATCCCGCGTACCCGCAAGGCCGCCAGGGCGGCGGGCAGGGCGTCGGTGATCGCCCGCACCACCGCCGGGTCGAGGGGCGCGTCGCCGAGGGGGAAGTCGGCGGGGGTGGAGACGCGGCGGGGGGCGGGGGCGGTGTCGCCATTGTCGGTGGCGGCGGCGGAGGGCGGTGCGGTCGGGCCGGGGGCGGCGGACGCGGGTGCGGTGGAGGCGGGTGCGGTGGAGGCGGGTGCGGCGGCGGGGTCGGGGGCGGCCGTGTCGGCGGCGGGGGCTTCGGTGCGGCCTTGGGCGGTGGGCGGTTTGGCGGCGGCAGCCGGGGCGGCTCCCTTGGCGGCGGCGCCGGATCCCCGCCTCCCACGAGCCGCCGACGTGCGGCCGGTCAGCAGCGAGCGCAGCGACGCGTAACCGCAGGGATCGGGCGAGATCGCCAGCGCCTCGGCCACCTGCCGGGTGAAGGTGTCGAGATGCTCCAGCGCGCGCAGCACCGACGCCCGGGTGACGGCACGGGTCGCGAGCTGGGTGAGGTCGGTGGGGACGGGCGTGAGGAGATCGGGGCGCGTACGCAGCAGCAGGGCCAGGGCCGCGTCGTCCCGCGCGCGCAGGTCCTCGGCCAAGGTGCGCGGGGCGTGGGCCGCGGCGCCTTCCCGGGCTTCACTCGTCATCCGTCCCACAGTAGCCGCACCGCTCGAATATCCGAGCCCGCGCATGGGGTCGCTTGGGACGCGGACAGCCGCGGGCGTCGCCGGGTACCGTCGGGGCAGGCCAACAGAGAGCGCTGAAAGGGGGCTTGGCGGTGGGCGTCGAGAGCGACCGGTTGGTGTTCGACTATCTGAGCCGGATCGGCGATCTGGCGCAGACCGCCCTGCCCGCCGCCCAGCGGATGCAGCTCGTCGCGCGGCTGCGGACCGACATCGCCAAGCAACGCGGCGGCAGCGACAGCCCGGCCGCCGTCCGCCGCATCCTGGACCGGATCGGTTCGCCGGACGCGGTGGTGGACGCGGCGGCCGAGAGGGGCGGGACGGCGGGCTCGGGTAGCGGGGGAAGCTGGGGCGGTGGGGGCTGGGGCGGTGGCGGTACGGTGCCGCCGCCCGGTGCGGAGGCGCCGACCGGCTACTACGGTCCGTACCGCAAGCCCGAGGCGGCGGGTCGGCCGGAGAGTGCGGGAGGTGCCGGGGGTGCCGGAGGCTCTGGGGATGCCGCGGGTCCCGAGGGCCCCGGGGATGCTGCGGCGTCCGGGCCCACCGGGGCCACCGAGTGGTGGCGCGTCCAACCGGCCGGCGGCCGGCCGCCGGCCGGTGAAGAGCTGGCCGGGCTGCCCGGGATGACCGGTGGCGTGACCATCCCTCTGTACGACGAGGATCTTGTCGAGGACGTGGTGGACGGCCCGTTCGGCCCCCGGGTCGTACGGAAGCGGCTGGTGCCGGTGGAGGAGGCGGCGGCCGAGGAGGCCGAGGGGCTTCCCGAAGCCGTGGCAGGCAAGAGCCGCTGGTGGCCGCGGCTGCCCGGCAGGGGCGGAGCCGCCGCCAAGGCGGAGAGGGCCGCGAAAACCGGTAAGGCCGGTGAGGCGGCCAAGGTCGCCAAGGCCGGCCGGAAGGGGTGGGGGAGCCCGGTCCTGCTGCTGGCCGCCGCGTTGCTCGTCGCGGGCGCGGCGATCGGTTCGCTGATCCCGATGGGTCTCGGCTGGCTGCTGGGCTACTTCTCCCGGCGCCTCAGCCGCCAGCAGGCGAAGTTCGGCATCCTCGGCATACCCGGCACCGCCGCCCTGGGCATGCTGGTCTGGCTCTGGGGCCGCGACGTCGGCAAGTGGAGCACACCCATCGCCGACGGCAAGCTCGGCGAGGCGATCCAGGACGCCCTCCCCGCCACCATCCGCCTCGCCGCGATCGGCTCCGCCCTCTACCTCCTCTGGCGCTCCCGACGCACGGCGTGAGTTGGTGACCCTCTCGCCTCGGGGTACCGCAGGGTGGGTGCCCCCGTAGGTGTGGGGCCCGCCCTGGCTCCTTATTGCCGCGCCCTCGCCTCGGGGTGACCTGCGCGGGTAGGGGTGCCCCCGGAGGGTGGGTGTCGCCTGGGGGGAAGGTGGGTGAGGGGGTGCCGTTGGAGGTGAGGGTGCGGGAGGGTGGGCACCCCCGTAGGTGTGGGTGCCGCCCTGGCCCTTTTTGCCGCCCTCTCGCCTCCGGCCGCTCAGACCCGGTGTCGACGGTCGATCGTGCTCGACTCCTCGTACCTCGGAGCCTCCGCGCGTTCTCCCTTTCGACACCGGCGCGGCCTTTGGCTCGCTGGCTACCGGCGAACCCGGAGCGGAAACGGTGCCCAACGAGGGTGACGCAGGGCGTTGAGCGGGCCCCCGGGGTGAGGGCGCGGCAATAAGGGGCCAGGGCGGTGCCCATACCCACAGGGGTGCCCGCCCCAGGGTGCCCGCACGGGCGGAGGTCACCCGGAGGCGTGGGTGCCGTGGGAGAGGGGGGACAATCTGAGGCGTGACCAAGAACCCTGCCCCGTTCACCGTCGGGTTTGACCTTGATATGACGCTGATCGACTCGCGGCCCGGTATCAAGGCGGTGTACGACGAGCTGGCCGCCGAGACCGGGGTGTTCATCGACTCCGCGCTCGCGGTGACCCGGCTGGGGCCGCCGCTGGAGGAGGAGTTGGCCCACTGGTTCCCCGCGGAGCGGATCGTGGCGGTCGGCGAGCGCTACCGCGAGCTTTATCCGGCGCACGCGATCGCGCCGACCCCGGCGATGCCCGGCGCGATCGACGCCGTCGCGGCAGTCGCGGCCGCCGGCGGGCGGCCGGTCGTGGTCACCGCCAAGTACGGGCCGAACGCCGCGCTCCACCTCGCCCACGTCGGGATCGACGCCGACGTGCGCGGCTGGCTGTGGGCCGAGGCCAAGGCCGAGGCGCTGCTCGAGTACGGCGCGTCCATATACGTGGGCGACCACATCGGTGACGTCCGAGGCGCCCGGCTGGCCGGCGCCGTGTCCGTGGCGGTGTCCACCGGCCCGTGCGACGAGGCCGAGCTGCGGGCGGCCGGCGCCGACGTGGTGCTGGCGGATCTGACCGGATTCCCCGCCTGGCTCGCCTCTTACAGCTCCGCGGTGGCCTGACCGCCCTCCGGCCCGCGCGCCGCCTGCCGCTGGGCGAGCGCCGACCGCAGCAGGCCGCCGAGCGCCAGCGCCAGTCCCAGCGCCATCAGCATGGAGACGAAATAGGCCGGCGTCGGAAGTGGCCTGGTGTGCAGCAGCAGCGGTGCGATGGTCGCCAGCGTGCCGACCGCCCCGACGAGAAACACGATCGCGCCGATCCTGACCAGCAGGTCACCTGCGCCCATGGTTTGTTTGCTCACCGGACAAGGGTAGATCCGTGGCGTGGACGCCGTGGACCGTGGATCCGGACCTCGGCGTCTTGTCACAGGGCGGCGGGCCATTAGCCTGTTGCCAGCGGGTTTCCGATGAGGCCCGCCCACGCGTTGCTTCGATGTGGTTCCACGTCATTTCCAGCAGCATTTCCAAACAGCGAGGACGAGGTCGGACGTGCCTACCGGCAAGGTCAAGTGGTTCAACAGCGAGAAGGGCTTCGGCTTTCTCTCCCGCGACGACGGTGGCGACGTCTTCGTGCACTCTTCGGTGCTGCCGGAAGGCGTGGCGGCGCTCAAGCCCGGTCAGCGGGTGGAATTCGGAGTGGTCGCGGGCCAGCGCGGAGATCAGGCACTCTCGGTGACGCTGCTCGACCCGGCCCCCTCGGTCGCCGCGGCTCAGCGCCGCAAGCCCGACGAACTGCTGCCCATCGTGCAGGACCTCACCACGCTGCTTGAAGAGGTGGCCCGTTCGCTGCAACGGGGCCGGTACCCCGACAAGGCACACGGCAACAAGATCGCTACGGTGCTGCGGGTGGTGGCGGACCAGTTGGACGTCTGATCCGGTGCCACCGGACACCGGTGAGCCCTTCTTCGGTGTCCCCGGTGTTCCGGGCTTCCGGCCCGCCGATCTTCCGGCCGATCTTCCGGCCTCGGGCCCGGTTGAATCCGTTAACCAATGGCCCAAGTTTTCCGGCCGACACTCGCTCGGCCTTGGCGGCGCTTTACCGGACGGCTCCATTCCGGTAAGGCGCCGCCGGACGTTTTCCGGCCGCCTTTTCGAGTTTTCCGGCCACGTTTCGCCGACCGCCTTCGCCGACCGCCTTCGCCGGCCATCTTTGCCGACCGTGTTTGCCGGCGGTTACCGCCTCGCTCCGGCCGTCTTTCCGGTCGGTGCCACTCGGCGCGCGCTACTACGACGGTCAAAAGACCAGCGCGTCCGCCGGGAGCGCCGGCACCAGCCCCTCGGCCGCCGCCCGGGTCAGCAGCCCCCGTACCGCCGCGTAGCCGTCCTCGCCCAGGTCCGCGGTGAACTCGTTCACGTACAGCCCGATGTGCTGGTCGGCGACGGCCGGGTCCATCTCCTGGGCGTGCGCCAGCACATACGCCCGGGAGGCCGCCGGATCGTCCCACGCCATCCGTACCGAGGCACGCGCCGCCGCGGCCAGGTCCTGGAGCCGCTCCTTGCCCAGCGAGCGCTTGGCGATGATCGCGCCCAGCGGGATCGGCAGCCCGGTGGTGGCCTCCCAGTGCTCGCCCATGTCCGCGAGCTTGTGCAGGCCGTAGTCCTGGTAGGTGAAGCGCGCCTCGTGGATCACCAGGCCCGCGTCCACCCGGCCGTCCCTGACCGCCGGCATGATCTCGTGGAACGGCAGCACCACGATCTCGCCGACCCCGCCGGCCACTTCGTCGGCGGCCCAGAGCCGGAAGAGCAGATATGCGGTGGAGCGCTCGCTCGGCACCGCCACCGTCTTGCCCGCCAGGTCCACGCCGGGCTCCCGGGTCAGCACCAGCGGGCCGCAGCCACGGCCGAGGGCGCCGCCGCACGGCAGCAGCGTGTACTCCGCGAGCACCCAGGGCAGCACCGCGTACGAGACCTTCAGTACGTCGAACTCGCCGCGTTCCGCCATCCCGTTGGTGATGTCGATGTCGGCGAAGGTGACGTCCAGCGGGGGCGCGTCCGGGACCTGGCCGTGCGCCCAGGCGTGGAAGACGAAGGTGTCGTTCGGGCAGGGGGAGTACGCGATCTTCAGCGCCGCGTTGTCGGCGGCGTCAGCGGCGCCCGCGGCGTATGGGGCGTGAGCGGTGTCGGTGTCGGTGTCGGTGTCAAAAGTGTCGTCAGCCATGTTCAGCGTCAACCTCCCATATGACCGGGTGATTTCCAGCGGTCCGTTTGACGTTCACGGGTGCGCCGGGCCGTCCGGCGGCGGGGCGCTCGCCGTGACCGGGGCCAGGGCGGCCGGGAGCCGCTCGAACGCGGTGGTCAGCGCCGCCAGCGCCGCGCCGATCCGCCAGGCCGCCCGGTCCCGTGGGCCGACCGGATTCGACACGGTACGGATCTCCAGGACCGGCACCCCGGCGGCGCTCGCCGCCTCGGCCACGCCGAAACCCTCCATGGCCTCGGCCACGGCCCCCGGATGACGCCGGCTCAACTCGGCGGCGCGGGCCGCGCTGCCGGTGACCGTGGAGACGGTCAGCACGGGCCCGTACACGGCCGCCAGAGCCGCCGCGACGGCTCGTACCGACTCCTGGTCCGGCACGTGCTCGCAGGTCCCGAAACCCAGCTCCGTGACGCTCAGAAAGCCCTCTGGGGTCGCCGCCCCGAGGTCGGCGGCCACGATCGAGGAGGCGACGGCCACCGAACCCACCGGCGCGGTCGGGGCGAAGCCGCCGCCGATGCCCGCCGAGACCACCAGGGTGTACGGGTCGCCGGCCGCCTCGGCGCGGGCCAGCGCGGTCGCGGTGGCCGCGGCGGCAGCGGCGGGGCCGACCCCGGCGGCGATCACGGTCGCACCCGGCGCGGCGCCTCCCGTGGCGCCCTTCACGTCCGGGGTGACCGCCGACCCCGCCGTCCGCAGGCCCGCCGTCACCGCGTCCCGCTCGGCGGCGACCGCGGTCACCACCAGCAGCCGGCCGGGCGGTACGAGCGGGGCCGCAGCGGTCACTGGCCGCGCAGCAGGGTGAAGGAGATGACCCGGAAGGTCTCGTCGCCGGTGGTGTTGCCGGACTCCACGATGTTCAGCGTCACCGACTTCTGCGTCCGGGTCTGCCCCGACTGCGGGTCCTGCGTGTTGAAGAGCTGCGCGCTGTCGAGCTGCCAGTACGTCTTGTTCTTGATCAGCTCGTTGGTGACCAGCGAGGTGCCCTGCACGATCAGCCAGCCCTTGTCGCCGATCGACGGGTCGACCCCGATCCGTACCTGGTCGCCGACCGGCACGGTGATGTGGTGGGCCGGCTTGGCCTGGAGGCAGGCGATGAAGATCGCCTGGGGCAGCTTGGCGCCCTTGGCGTAGCACTTGCTGCTCGCCTCCGCCTGGACGGACTTCGAGCCCACGGTCACCGTCGCCTGCGCGGTCGGCTTGTCGCAGGCGGTGAGGGCGATCAGCCCCAGGGAGATGGCACCGATAGCGGTGACGGCGCGGCGAATGCTCATGGGGGTGAGGCTACCGGGCGGCCGACTCCGGCCCGCGCGCGGGTGCGGAGTGCTCTCCGGTCGCGGTAGGGGCGGTGCCTGCGGCTTTGCGCGGGGGCTTTCGCCGTGCCGCCGTCGCCCACTCGCCGTCGCCCTGCCGTCCATCCGCCGTCGCTTCGCCGTCCTGAGCGGGTCGGCGCCGCGGGGCGGTTCGCCCTACGCGACCCGGGCCGCGGAGCCGCCGCCGCGACGGGCCGCGCCCAGCAGGCCGCGTACCGAGATCAGGAACGCCAGCAGCACCAGACCCGCCGCCACCCCCATGCCGAGCGACGGGCTGCTCAGCGGCAGCACGATGCCGAGGCCGCCACCGACCACCCAGGCGAGTTGGAGGACCGTCTCGGAGCGGGCGAAGGCCGAGGTGCGGACCTGCTCCGGCACGTCCCGCTGGATCAGCGCGTCCAGCGAGAGCTTGGCCAGCGACTGCGAGATGCCCGCCACCGCCGCGACCGCCGCGACCGTCAGCAGGCCGAACCAGCCGGCCGCGGCCGCCGCCACCGACAGGGCGAACACCAGCACGGTGGCGATGATGATCTCCGGGCCGCGCGCCTTCAGCCAGGCGCCAAGTGCCGTCCCCAGCGCGTTTCCGACGCCGGCCGCCACCACGACCACGCTCAGCGACACCGCTCCGCTCAGGCCGCCCACCGGATGCTCGCGCAGCAGGAACGCCAGGAAGAACGTGAGGAACCCGGACAGCGCCCGCAGCCCCGCGTTGCCCTGCAAGGCGTGCAGCACCGAAGGGCCGACGCCCAGCAGACCCGGCTTCTTGCCCGGAATCCCGGCCGGCTCCGGTGACGCCTCCTCGTCCGCCCGCAGCCGTGCCTTGGCCTCACCGCGGGCCGAGTCCACCTTGTGCGGCAGCGACATCGACAGCAGCGCCCCGCACAGGAAGACCACGAACGCCGCGTAGAGCGGCCACTGGGGCCCGATGAAATGCAGGCCCGCCCCGATCGGCGCGGCGACCGCGGTGGTCAGCAGGCCGGCCAGGGTGACCCGGGAGTTCGCCTTCACCAGCGTGGTCCGGCTCGGCAGCAAGCGGGGCACCACCGCGCTGCGTACCACCCCGTACGCCTTGGACGACACCAGCACACCGAGCGCCGCCGGATAGAGCCCCAGACCCGCGGTCGACACCACCCCGGCCATGGTCCAGGCCAGCACCGCCCGCGCCACCATCGAGGTGGCCATCGCGGCCCGCCGGCCGTGGCCCAGCCGGTCGAGCAGCGGGCCGATCACCGGGGCGAGCACCGCGAAGGGCGCCATCGTCACCAGCAGATAGAGCGCCACCCGGCCGCGGGCCTGCCCGGTCGGCACCGAGAAGAACACGGTGCTGGCGAGGGCGATGGTGATGAGCATGTCGCCGGCCGAGTTGACCGCGTGCAGTTCGATGAGTTTCGAGAGGCCCGACTCGCCCGCGCCTCCCGCGCGTGTCGTACGGCGGATACGCCGGAGCACACCGCCGAAGACCCGCCCCGCGCCGTGCGCGAGGGCGCGCCCACCCCTGCGTACGGGCCCAGGGCCCGCGGTCACGGTTCGTGCCACGGGCCAATCCTGCCCCAATCGGAGAGCCCCGCACCCCCTCCTTTGCCATGGTGGTGCGCACAGGTAGGTTGCGATCGCGCAGAATGGTGGCAACAGGTGCGCCCGGGGGACGCTCGGGCAGACCGGGGAAACTGACCGGGGAGCATGGGAACGAAGGCGTTGAAGCGGTCCACAGGTCCGCTCCGCCCTCGCTCCCGGTACCGGGTCCGTCCCCCGTGGGCGCACACGTGAGACGGCGTAGAGAGAGAAACGATTTCTGTGAGTCCTGCGATGCGAAGCCGTACCCCTGACCGCCTGTGCGCCGAGGCGGTCGATGTCGCACTGGCTATGACGCAGGAGGCGGCCGGGCCGAACTCCGTCGGTGCGCACCTCGGGGTGGTCGCCGAGGGTGATCGGGTGGTCACCCATCACTTCGCCTGCGAACAGCCCGGCTACCGGGGGTGGCACTGGGCCACCACCTTGACCAGAGCCTCGCGCTCCAAGCAGATCACCGTCGACGAGACGGTGCTGCTGCCCGGGGACGACGCGGTGCTGGCGCCGGCCTGGGTGCCGTGGAGCGAACGGCTGCGGCCCGGCGACATGGGCCCCGGCGACCTGCTGCCCACCGAGGCGGACGACTTCCGGCTCGAACCCGGGTGGACGGGCGAGCCGGACCCCAGCGAGGGGGAGGAGGTCCCGCTGCCGTCGGTGGCGGAGATCGGCTCGGTCGCCTACGAGATCGGGATGGGCCGGCGGCGGGTGCTCTCCCGCGAGGGGCTGCACGCGGCGGCGGACCGGTGGGAGGAGGAGTTCGGGCCCAAGAGCCCGATGGCGATCGCGGCGCCGGCGCCCTGCCTGAGCTGCGGGTTCCTGCTGCCGATCACCGGGTCGCTGCGCCAGGCGTTCGGGGTGTGCGCGAACGAGTTCTCACCGGCGGACGGCCGGGTGGTCTCGCTCGGGTACGGGTGCGGGGGACACTCCGAGGCAGCGGTGATGCCGCCGGCGGTGGAGCCGTCGCCGATGGTGCTGGATGATCTTGACGAGGGGTAACGCGCCTCTCGGGGCGCGCCCCGCGTTCCGGGGGTGCGCCGCCGCCGGCCGGTGCGGGTCGATCGGGAGAAGAAGCAGCGGTGGACCCGGGCCGCGGGGGGACGGGGAATGGCGGTACCGTCACGACTGGCAGGGCCCCGCAGGGGTCGCAGGGTGAGTGATGGAGAGGGCGCCGTAAGTGACCCGCGCAGGTGTTGTAGGGACCGCCCCGGAGGGTGACGCGGACCCCTTCCGTACCGGAATCCTGCGGCAGGCGGTCCTGACCGCCTGGTCCACCTCCGCCGCCCGCTTCCGCGAGGACGCCAACGCCGAGGAAGACCTCGCGCTCGGCGGCTACCGCGACCGGCTGGCCATCGAACTCGCCCAGAACGCCGCCGACGCGGCCACCCGCGCCGGGGTCCCCGGCCGGCTCCGCCTCACCCTGCACCCGGCCGACGGCGACCGCCCGGCCACCCTCACCGCCGCCAACACCGGCGCCCCCCTCGACGCCGCCGCCGTCGAATCGCTCGCCACGCTGCGCGCCTCCGCCAAACGCGACGACGGCCCCGCCGCGGTGGGCCGCTTCGGCGTCGGCTTCGCCGCCGTGCTCGCCGTCAGCGACGAACCCGCGGTGCTCAGCCGTACCGGCGGCGTCCGCTGGTCACTCACCGAGGCCCGCTCACTGACCGCGGACGTGCCGGGTCTCAGCGACGAGTTGAACCGCCGCAACGGCCATGTCCCGCTGCTGCGGCTGCCGTTCGCCGCCACCGGCAGCGCGCCGGAGCCCTACGACACGGTGGTCGTCCTGCCGCTGCGGGACGCCGCCGCCGAGAAGCTGGCGGACCGGCTGCTCGCCGCCGTGGACGACGCGTTGCTGCTCGCGCTGCCCGGACTCGCCGAAGTCGTCATCGAAACCCCCGACGGCATCCGTACGCTGACTCGCCGTCAACTCGACGACGAGTACGCACCGGATGACGTACTGATCGAGGACAGCGCGGGAACCGCCCCCACGCGCTGGCGTGTCGACGCCGCCGGGGGCGCGCTGGAACCCGGACTTCTCGTGGACCGGCCGGTGGAGGAGCGGCTGCGGCCGGTCTGGTCGGTGACCTGGGCCGTCCCGGTCGACGCGGAAGGCGCCCCGCGCACCCCCGCGACCGCCGGCGTCGTGCACGCCCCGACACCCACCGACGAACCGCTCGGGCTGCCCGCCCTGTTGCTCGCCTCCTTCCCGCTCGACCCGACCCGGCGGCACGCCGCCCTCGGCCCGCTCACCGACTTCCTGCTCGACCGCGCCGCCGAGGGATACGTCCGGCTGCTCGCCGGCTGGCGGCCGGTCGGCACCGGAGTGGTCGACCTGGTGCCAGGGCCGCTCGGCAAGGGCGAACTCGACGCCGAACTGCGCCGCCGGATCCTCGCCGAACTGCCCCGTACCGCCTTCCTGCCCCGCGCCGCCGAGACGCCGGTGGAACCGGTGGCGGCCCCGGTCGCCGACCCCGAGGCGTGGGACGGTGGCGGCCCGCTCGTCGGCGACGGCCACGCGCTGCGCCCGGTCGAGGCCGAAGTGGTGGAGGGCGCCACCGCGGAAGCCGTGCGGGTGCTGGCCGAGGTACTGCCCACGCTGGTCCCCTCGACACTGGAACGCCGCCCGGCGCTGCGGCAGTTGGGCGTCGCCCGGCTCTCCCTCGCCGACGCGGTCGACCGGCTGGCCGGCGCCGAACGCCCGGCCGAGTGGTGGTGGCGGCTCTACGACGCGCTGGCCGGCACCGACGCCGACGTGCTCAGCGGCCTGCCGGTACCGCTCGCCGACGGCCGTACGGTGGTCGGCCCCCGGCAGGTGCTGCTCCCGGTGCGCGGCGACCACGACGAGGGCGACCGGCACGGCGCGGACGGCGCACCCCGCGCGGATCCGCTGCTCCTGGCCCGGCTCGGGCTGCGCGTCGCCCACCCCGACGCCGCCCACCCGCTGCTGGAGAAGCTCGGCGCCGCCCCGGCCACGCCCCGCGCCATCCTGACCACCCCGCAGGTGCGGGCCGCCGTCGCCGCCTCGCTGGACGACGACCACGCCGCCTGGGACGACGAAACCGGCCTGGACGCGGACGAACTGGCCGACGTGGTGCTCGGTCTGGCCAAGGCCGCCGGGCTCGCCCCCGGGGACGAGCCGTGGCTGGCCGCGCTCGCGCTGCCCGACGAGGACGGTGAACTCGCTCCGGCGGGCGAGCTGATCCTGCCCGGCAGCCCGCTGGAAGAAGTGCTCAGGGAGGGCGAACTCGCCTCCGTCGACGCCGAACTGGCCGCCCGCTGGGGCGAACAGCCGCTCGCGGCCGTCGGGGTGCTCGCCACCTTCGCCCTGGTCCGGGCCGAGGACGTGGTCCTCGACCCCGACGACGTGGAGCCGCGCGACAGCGACTGGGCGGAACCCGACGACGTGGGCCTGCTCGACGCGGTCGACGTCTGGTGCGAGGACGTACTCGACCAGTTGCCCGAGACCGATGTGCCGCCGGTCGCCACCGAGGTGATCGGGGTGCGCGACCTGGACCTGGTCGACGACGACGCCTGGCCGCAGGCGCTGGCACTGCTCTCCAGGCCGCCGCTGCGGGACGCCGTGACGCTGCCGGTCCGGGTGCTGCTGCCCGACGGCACCACCGAGTCCGTACGGCCGCACGCCGCCTGGTGGCTGCGCGACCATCCGGTGCTCGGCGGCCGGCGCCCCGTCGGCCTGCGCGCGGCCGGCGGCGACCGGCTGCTCGCCGGGCTCTACGACGAGGCCGAGACCGACGAGGGCGTGGACGAACAGGTGCTGCGGGCCCTCGGGGTGCGCACCACCGTCGCCGCGCTGCTCGCCGAACCGGGCGGCGCCGCCGAACTGCTCGGCCGGCTCGCCGATCCGGCGCGCGAGGTGGCCCCGGCCCAGCTCCTCGGCCTCTACACCGCCCTCGCCGAACTCGATCCCGAACAGGTCACCCTGCCGGACGCGTTGCGGGCCGTCGTGGACGGCGAGACGGTCGTGGTGGACGCGGCGGAAGCGCTGGTCGCCGACGCCCCCGATCTGCTGCCGCTGGCCGGCTCCCGCCCGCTGCTGCCCGTACCACCGCGTCTGGCGGGCGACTTGGTTGAACTCCTCCAGGTCCGCCGGCTGACCGAGGCCCTGGACGCGGCCGTCGTCTCCGAAGGCGAGCCGCACGAGGTGCTCCCCGCCGTCCACGACCTTCTCCCCGGCGCCCCCACCACGTATGTGGAGCACGAGGAACTCCTGCTCACCGGGGAGATCGAGGTCGACTGGCGCTGGACCGACGGCACCCTGCACGCCGCGACCGTCGAGGGCGTGGCCGCGGGCCTGGCCTGGGCGGCCGGCCACTGGGAGCGCCGCTTCGAACTCGCCGCCCTCCTCGAAGACCCCTCCCGCACCGAAGAACTCGCCCAGGCCCGCTGGTTCGACTGACCCCTCCGGGCCGCCGGGGCCGCGCTGCCGCCGGTCTGCGGTGTTTCGCGGGTCCCGCCCCAGGCCCTAGCTCTCGTCCGGCGGCTCGTGGCGGCGGACCCAGGACCAGGCGATCTCCAGGGCCACCGCTCCCACCGCGGCGATGCCCACCGCCGTCCAGGGCAGCTCCATCCCCACCAGGCGCAGCGCGAAGTAGCGCTGCAACCAGGGCGTGGCCAGCACGACCAGGAAACCGGCGCCCATCGCCAGCAGCAGCACGATCCGCCAAAAGGTGTACGGCCGGGCCACGATCGCGAGCACCCAGACCTCCAGCAGGAAGAGGGTCAGCGTCGCCGCGCTGGCCTCCGCGCCGAGGGCGCCGGCGCCGGTGTAGTGATGCCGTGCCGTCAGATACGTGATGAAGGTGGCGACGCCGCAGACGACACCGGACGGAACCGCGTAGCGCAGCACCCGGTGCACGAAACGCGGCCTGGCGCGCTCCGTGTTGGGGGCGAGGGCGAGGAAGAAGGCCGGGATGCCGATGGTGAGGGTGGAGAGCAGCGTCAAGTGGCGGGGCAGGAAGGGGTAGGGGATCTGCCAGAAGACCACCAGCAGCGCGAGCAGCACCGAGAAGACCGTCTTGGTGAGGAACAGCGTGGCGACCCGGGTGATGTTGCCGATCACCCGGCGCCCCTCGGCGACGACCGAGGGGAGCGCCGCGAAGCTGTTGTCGAGCAGCACGATCTGGGCGACCGCCCGGGTGGCCTCGGAGCCGGCGCCCATCGCCACGCCGATGTCCGCGTCCTTCAGGGCGAGTACGTCGTTGACGCCGTCGCCGGTCATCGCCACGAGGTGGCCGCCCGCCCGTAACGCGCCGACCATCTCCCGCTTCTGCCGCGGGGTGACCCGCCCGAAGACCGAGCCTCCCTCCAGCGCCGCCGCCATCGCCCGCCGCTCGGCCGGCAACTCCCGCGCGTCCACGGGGTGCTCGGCGCCCGGCAGGCCCAGCCGCGCGGCGACGGCACCCACCGACACCGGGTTGTCCCCGGAGATCACCTTGACCTCGATCCGCTCCTCGGCGAAGTAGCGCAGCGTGTCGGCGGCGTCGGCCCGCAGCCGCTGTTCCAGCACCACCAGGGCGTAGGGGGTGAGGTCCGAGGCCACCCGCTCGTCGTCCAGGTCCCGCTCGGCGACAGCCAGCAGCAGCACCCGCAGGCCGTCCGCGCCGAGCCGCTCCACCTCGGCGAGGAGGGGGTGCCCGGCGGGGAGCAGTACGTCGGGGGCGCCCAGCAGCCAGGTCGTGGTCCCGCTCCCGCTCCCGTCGGTGCCCTGACCGGGGCCGGTGCCGGGACCGGCGCCGGGGTCGGAACCCGGACCCGGACCCGGACCGGTGAGGGTGGCGCCGCCGAACGTTCGGGCGGAGCTGAAGGGCAGCGCGGCGACCGGCCGCCAACCGCCGGCGTCCGAGGGCGGATAGGCGGCGATGATCGCCCGCAGGCTGGCGTTGGGCCGGGGATCGGCGGCGCCCAGCGCGGCCAGCACCCCGCGGGCGTACCCGAGGTCGGCGCCCCGCACGGGCCGCAGCTCGTTGACGCTCATACCGCCCTCGGTGAGGGTGCCGGTCTTGTCCAGGCACACCACGTCCACCCGGGCCAGTCCCTCGATCGCGGGCAGCTCCTGCACCAGGCAGTTCCGCCGGCCGAGCCGGATCACGCCGATGGCGAAGGCGATCGAGGTGAGCAGCACCAAGCCCTCGGGCACGATCGGCACGATCCCGCCGACCGTACGGCGGACCGCGCCGCGTACGTCGTGCCGGCCCACGGTGAACTGGCTGATGATCAGACCGATGGCGGTGGGCACCATCACCCAGGCCACGTACTTCAGGATCCGGCCGATGCCGTTGCGCAACTCCGAGTCGACCAGGGTGAAGCGGGCGGCCTCCTCGGCGAGCTGGGCCGCGTACGCCTGCCGGCCGACCTTGGTGGCGGTGAAGGCGCCACGGCCGGCCACCACGAAACTGCCCGACATCACCTCGTCGCCCGGGTGTTTGAGCACCGGGTCGGCCTCGCCGGTCAGCAGCGACTCGTCGATCTCCAGATGCTCCGCCTCGGCGATGGTGCCGTCCACCACCACCTTGTCGCCGGGACCCAGCTCGACCAGGTCGCCGAGCACGACGTCGGAGGCGTGCACCTCGGCGGACTCGCCGTCCCGGCGGACCCGGGGCCTCGCCTCGCCGACCACCGCGAGGCTGTCCAGCGTCCGCTTGGCGCGCAGCTCCTGGACGATGCCGATCGCGGTGTTGGCGACGATGATGAAGCCGAAGAAGCTGTCCTGGATCGGGCCGACCACCAGGATGACCGCGAAGAGCCCGCCGATGAGGGCGTTGAAGCGGGTGAGGACGTTGGTCCGCACGATCTCCCGGGTGGAGCGGGAGGAGCGGGCCGGCACGTCGTTGACCTCACCACGTGCCACCGCCCCGGCGACCTCGGCCGCGCTGAGCCCGCGGCCCCGGCCGGCGGATCCCTCGGCGCCGGGGGTGGGTTCCGTCATGGCCCCGACGCTACGTGCCGGAACCGGCTTCCCCCGGGAGGAGCGGCCCGCGCGGGCGGGGCGGCGCCTGAGGTATGGATCCCCGACTGCCCCCGACTGCCCCCGACTGCCCCCGGCGCCGCTCCCTGGTGTCGCCGGCCGCTCCCAGTTGCTCCCGGACTACTCCCCGGCGGTCGGTCCCGGCAGCTCCCGGGACCGGCGTATCGCGTCCCGCCTGGTCCGGACGTACCACAGGCCGAGCAGCCCGCAGGAGCCGCCGGCCAGGCAGCTCCAGATGAACCAGGCGTGCCCGTGGTCGGAGTACCAGCCGTAGAAGGGGAGCTGCGCCAGGAAGAGCACGAACCAGACGATCACGCCCACCGTGATGGTCGCGACGTCGTTGGCCTCCAGCGGCTCCGGGGCCTCGCGCAGGGGGGTCCGCTGCATGCTGCTGCTCATGGTGCCCATCGTATGCGGGGGGTCTGACAGATGAGCCGCGGGCCCGGCTCCGGTGTCCGATCCCCGTAGGGCACCTTGCGTACGGTGCTCACTCGTAGGAGTGAGGCCGACGGGGCGTTGAGTTTGCTTAGCCTAGGTAATGAGCTAATCTAACTAAGTGACCGAACTGTCCGAGGACGACCGCGCCGCCGTCAACGAGCTGCGGGGCGCCGTGATGCGGCTCTCCCGCCGGCTCCGCAGCCAGCGCGTCGACGAGTCGCTCAGCCCGACCGAGATGTCGGTGCTGAGCACCCTGGCCCGCTGCGGGTCCGCGACCCCCGGTGAGCTGGCCCGCAAGGAGCATGTCCAGCCCCCGTCGATGACCCGCATCGTGGCGATGCTGGAGGCCAAGGACCTGGTCCGCCGCGAGCCGCATCCGGACGACCGGCGCCAGGTGGTGGTCAGTCGTACCGAGCAGGCCGCGGCGATCCTCGCCGAGAGCCGCGACAAGCGGAACGCCTGGCTGGCCCAGCTCGCCGAGGGGCTCAGCGCGGAAGAGCTGGCGGTGCTGCGCGAGGCGGCACCCGTCCTGGAAAAGCTCGCCCACCTCTGAGCGCTGAAAGCTCACCGAAGCCCAGCGCAAGCACGTCGACCAACACTTACAGCACTCACCACGCTCACACCACCGAACGAACACCCGAGAACACCGGAGAAGGGAAGGCGAGTACCGATTGAGTTCGGCAGCCGGAACAGACACCGCCACCGAACCTGAGGAACCCGGACGGTCCGCAGGGAAGACCGGAACCTTCAGCGCTCTCAAGATCCGCAACTACCGGCTCTTCGCGACTGGTGCCGTCATCTCCAACACCGGCACCTGGATGTCGCGGATCGCCCAGGACTGGCTGGTCCTCAGCATCACCGGCTCGTCCTTCGCGGTGGGCATCACCACCGCGCTGCAATTCCTGCCCATGCTGCTCTTCGGCCTCTACGGCGGGGTGATCGCCGACCGCTACCCGAAACGGCAGATCCTGCTGTGCAGCCAGGCCGCCCTCGGCCTGCTGGGCCTGAGTCTGGCAGGACTGACGCTCGGCGGCGTCGTCCAGGTGTGGCACGTCTACACCATCGCGTTCCTGCTCGGCATGGTCACCGTCGTCGACAACCCCACCCGGCAGACCTTCGTGGTGGAGATGGTCGGCCCGTCGGTGATGCGCAACGCCGTCTCGCTCAACGCCGCCAACTTCCAGGCCGCCCGGCTTGTCGGCCCCGCCGTCGCCGGTGTGCTGATCACCGCCGTCGGCAGCGGCTGGGCCTTCCTGATCAACGGCCTCTCCTTCATCGCCCCGCTCACCGGGCTGCTGCTCATGCGCACCTCCGAGCTGCACGCCATCGAACGGGCGCCGCGCCGCGGCAAGGGCCAGCTCCGCGAGGGCCTGCGGTACGTGGCCGGCCGGCCGGAACTCATCTGGCCGATCGTGCTCGTCGGCTTCATCGGCACCTTCGGCTTCAACTTCCCGATCTGGCTGTCCGCCTTCGCCAACAAGGTCTTCGACAGCGGCGCCGGTACGTACGGCCTGTTCAACACGCTGATGGCGGCCGGTTCACTGCTCGGCGCGCTGCTCGCCGCCCGCCGGACCAGGACCCGGCTGCGGATGCTGGTGGCCGCGGCGCTGCTCTTCGGCGTCCTTGAGGCGCTGGCCTCGGTCGCCCCCGCCTTCTGGCTCTTCGCCGCGCTGCTGCTGCCCATCGGCATCTTCGGGATGACCTTCAACACCTCGGCCAACGCCAGCGTGCAGCTCGCCACCGAGCCGGTGATGCGGGGCCGGGTGATGAGCCTCTACATGATGGTCTTCGTCGGCGGCACCCCGATCGGCGGCCCGGTCATGGGCTGGGTCACCGACAAGTACGGGGCCAGGATCGGCTTTATGTCCGGCGGCCTCGTCGCCGCGGCGGCGGCCGTCGGGGTCGGTGTGGTGCTGGCCCGGGCCGGCGGACTGCGGCTCCGGCTCAACCTGCGGCGGGCGGCGGGCCGGCCGCTGGTCGCCTTCGTCCCCAAGGACGGCATGGTGGCGCCCGGTCCCGCCGACGAGCTGGAGATACGTGAGGTCGGGGTGGGTGAGCCGGCCGGGACGGCGGCCGAGCGGTCACCGGACGCCGAGCGGCAGGGTGCGGGCCGGCCGGTCGCGGACTCCGCCGATCGCTCCCACGGGTCCGACGGCTCCTGCGACGCCCAGGGCCCCGACCGCTCGGGCCGCTCGGGCCGTTCCGACTCCGACCGTTCCGGCTCCGATGGCTCCGACGGGTCCGACGACTCCCAGGGCCCCGACCGTTCGGACCGTTCGGACCGCCCGGACCGTTCCTACTCCGGCGAGCCCAACGAGCCCGACGAGCCCGGCGGCCACCGAGGTCCCGGCGACGGGGACTCCGGCCTCAGCAAGCGGCTGACGTCCACCGGATGAGGCTCTTCGTCGCGCTGCTGCCGCCCCCGGACCCGGTCAGGGAACTCAGCGCGGCGCTCTCGGCCGTGCGCCGGCTCGGCGACGCGGCCGCGCTGCGCTGGACCGAGCCGGCCGGCTGGCACTTCACCCTCGCCTTCCTCGGCGAGGTACCCGACGCGGTACGGCCCGAGCTGCACCGGCGGCTCGGCGGGGCCGCGGCCGCCGACCGCCCGCACGAGCTGCGGCTGGCGGGCGCTGGCCGGTTCGGCGGGCGCGCGCTGTGGGTCGGCGCGGACGGCGACCTGCCCGGGCTGGTCCGGCTCGCCGAGTCCGTACGGGCCGCCGCTCGGGCGGCCGGGGCGGCCGCGGACGAGACGTACGGCTTCGCGCCGCATCTGACCGTGGCCCGTACGTCCGGGGTCCCCCGCGAGCGGGCCCGCGACCGGTCCAGGACGGCTCCGGGCGGGTCCCGGACTGGGCCGCGCCCGGGAGCCGACCTGCGGCCCTTCGTGGCCGCGCTCGACGGCTTCCGGGGCGCCCCCTGGACGGCGGCCGACCTCAGCCTGGTCAGCAGCGTTCCCGCTGACCCCGCCGGGCCGGACACCCCCGCCGACGCCCCCCGCTACACGGCGCTCGCCCACTGGCCGTTGGGCCGTCCGGGAGGCCCGGCCGAAACCGGCACCCACCCGGCCGGTTAACCTCGTCGCGTGGACCCCAAGACCCGTACCCGAGTGATGACCGCCGCTTTCGTCCTGATGCTCGTGGTCGTGATCGTCACCGCCGCGGTCCGCTGATCCCGCCGCTTCGCCGACACGGCCGCCGCGGCCGGGGGAAGGAAGCCCCGCCGGCCGCCGCGGCCGTTCCGCCACGCCACTACCAGGCGAAGGCCTCAGGGGAGGGCCCGGGGCCGGGGAAGATCTCGTCGAGAGCGGTGAGGAACTCCTCGGACAGCTTCAACTCGATCGCCCGCAGCGCCGAGTCGAGCTGCTCCTGAGTGCGCGGGCCGACGATCGGACTGGTCACACCGGGCCGGGTCAGCAGCCATGCCAGACCGACATCACCGGGCGCCATGTCGTACTTGTCGCACAAGTCCTCGTATGCCTGGATCGAGGCCCGCTGCTGCTCGGACTCCAGCGCCTCCGCGGACCGGCCGCTGGTGGACCGGGCGCCGCCGCCCTCGCGCTGCTTGCGCACCGCCCCGCCGAGCAGCCCGCCGTGGAGCGGCGACCAGGGGATCACCCCGAGGCCGTACGACTCCGCCGCCGGGATCACCTCCATCTCGGCCCGCCGCTCGATCAGGTTGTACAGGCACTGCTCGCTGACCAGCCCCAGCGAACCGCGCCGGGCGGCGGCCTCGTTGGCCTGGGCGATGTGCCAGCCGGCGAAGTTGCTCGACCCGGCGTAAAGGATCTTGCCCTGCTGGACCAGGACGTCGATCGCCTGCCAGATCTCCTCCCACGGGGTGGCCCGGTCCACGTGGTGGAACTGGTAGATGTCGATGTAATCGGTGCCCAGCCGCTTCAGGCTCGCCTCGACGGCCCGGCGGATGTTGACCGCGGAGAGCTTGTCGTGGTTCGGCCAGGGCTCGCCCTCGGCCATGTAGCCGTTGACCTTGGTGGCGAGCACCGTCTTGTCGCGGCGCCCGTCGCCCTTGGCGAACCAGGTGCCGATGATCTCCTCGGTGCGGCCCTTGTTCGCGTCGAAGCCGTACACGTTCGCGGTGTCGAAGAAGTTGACGCCCGCGGCGAGTGCCGTGTCCATGATCGTGTGACTGTCGGCCTCATCGGTCTGCGGACCGAAGTTCATGGTGCCGAGCACCAGACGGCTGACCTTGAGACCCGTTCGTCCGAGCTGTGTGTACTCCATATTTCAACAAAAGCCCTTGGAGTGCGCTCGAATCAAGGCCTCGGCCTGCCATCGTCCGCGCGGGGCCTGGAAGTTGGCAGGTCAGCCGAGGCGGTACGGCTCGCCGACGCCCCACGCCCGGTGCATCGCGTCGGCGAAGGCCGCCGCCAGTTTGTGCTCGCCCGTCCGGTTCGGGTGCGTGCCGTCGTAGGTGTCCACCAGGATGTCGTAGCCGGCCGGGCGCGAGGCCATCAGCAGCGGCGAGTCGGGGGAGTCCAGCTCTGCCACCACCTTCGCGGTCCGCTCGTTCAGCTCGGCGCACTGACCGGCGAAGTCCGGGTCCAGATCGGCCCGGATGTTGGGGATCACCGGCAGCAGCACCATCCGCATCCGCGGCCTGGCCGCCCGCGCCTCGGCGATGAAACGGGCCACGTTCGCCGCCGTGTGCTCGGCGTCGGAGTAGAAGCCCAGGTCGATCAGCCCGAGCGAGACCAGCAGCACGTCCGGACGGTGCTCGCGGACCACCTCGCCGATCTGCGGGACCATGTGCAGCCAGCCCTCGCCCCAGCCCGCCAGATGACGGCGGGCGTGCCGGGGGAACGCCGGATCGGCGTAGTCGGCGGAGACCGCGGCGTCCGCCGCCGCGTCGTAGAGCGTGTCGCGCGGTCCCACCACGGCGAACGGCTCGCCCACCTCCCGCAGGTGCTGCCACATGCGATAGCGCCAGGTGAAGTCGCCGGCCGAACCGACGGTCATCGAGTCGCCGACGAAGAGGTAACGCATGCGGGGCATCATCCCCGACTGGGGACCGACCAGGGACACTGGGGGCATGCGCGTCCCTCCGCACAGCACCTCCCGGGCCTCAGCCCCGCCCGCTCCGGCCGCCCTCGGCGTGCTGGTCGCCGTCATCGCCGTCGCCGTCGCCACCCTCGCGCTGGTCGGCGGCTCCGCCGGGGTCGCCGACGCCGACAGCGGGCCCTCGGTCGCCTTCCACATCAGCGACCAGCGGATCACCGAGTCCAGCGGGCTCGCGGCCAGCCGCGCCCACCCCGGCGTCTACTGGACGCACAACGACAGCGACGACGGCCCGTACGTCTACGCGATCGACGGCGCCACCGGCAAGACCGTCGCCAAGGTGACGATGCGCGGCATCTCGGCCCGGGACGTGGAGGCGATCTCGCTCGGCCCCGACGGGGACCTCTACGTCGGCGACATCGGCGACAACCTCAACGGCACCTGGCCGGAGGTGTGGATCTACCGCTTCCCCGAGCCCAAGCGGCTCCACGACCAGACGGTGGACGTGACCCGCTACACCGTCCGCTACGCCGACGGGCCGCGCAACGCCGAGGCGCTGATGGTCCAGCCCAAAACGGGCCGGGTCTACATCGCCAGCAAGAACGAGGACGGCGGCCACCTCTACGAAGGCCCGGCCAAGCTCCACCCGAACGGCGTCAACATCTTCCGCCGGATCGCCGACGTGCCCTGGGTGACCGACGGCGCCTTCTCGCCCGACGGCAGCCGGCTGGTGCTGCGCGGCTACTTCTGGTCCACCGACTACCGCTGGAGCGGCGACCGCCCGCAGAAGATCGGCAGCCTCGACGTACCCCTGGAGCGGCAGGGCGAGTCGGTGACCTACACGACCGACGGCCGGGCGCTGATGTACGGCAGCGAGGGGGCCGACAGCGAGGTCTGGCGGGAACCGCTCAGCGGCAAGGACCTGCCCGCCGACGTGACCGCCTTGGCGGGGTCGTCAGGCTCATCAGGGTCGTCAGGGTCGGCTGGGTCTTCGTCGGGTGCCCATGGCGGCGCGGCCGGCACCTCATCGACCGATGGCACCTCGTCGACCGGCCGCCCCAAGGTGGTGGGCCTCGGCCTGCTCCTGGGCATCGGCGTGGTGGGCGTGGGCGTGCGCAACCTCGCCCGCCGCCGGCGCGAGCAGGCGCGGCGCTAGCGGCGGGGTGGGTGGCGCGTTACGGCGGCGGGCCGCCGGGAGGGGGTCCGCCGCCGTTTCGTTGCCGCGACGTCAGGTCAGGGACGCGCGGCCTCGTATCAGAGCTTGCCGATGACGTAGTCGACGCAGGCGGTCAGGGCCTCGACGTCGGCCGGGTCCACGGCCGGGAACATCGCGACGCGCAACTGGTTGCGGCCGAGCTTGCGGTAGGGCTCGGTGTCCACGATCCCGTTGGCCCGCAGCACCTTCGCCACCGCGGCGGCGTCGATGCCGTCGGCGAAGTCGATGGTCCCGACGACCTGCGAACGCTGCGCCGGGTCGGCCACGAACGGGCTCGCGTACGACGCCTGCTCCGCCCAGCCGTAGAGCTTCGCGGACGACTCGGCGGTGCGGTCCACCGCCCACTTCAGCCCGCCCTGGCCGTTGATCCACTCGAGCTGCTCCTTGAGCAGGAAGAGGGTGGACAACGCCGGGGTGTTGTACGTCTGGTTCTTCGAGGAGTTGTCGATCGCGGTCGGCAGGTCGAAGAACGCCGGGATGTGCCGGCCGGACGCGGCGATCGCCGCCGCCCGTTCCAGCGCCGCCGGCGAGAACGTGGCCAGCCAGAGCCCGCCGTCGGCCGCGAAGGACTTCTGCGGCGCGAAGTAGTAGACGTCCGTCTCGGCGATGTCGACCGGCAGGCCGCCCGCGCCCGAGGTGGCGTCCACCAGGACCAGCGCGTCCTCGTCGGCGCCCGGCACCCTGTTGATCGGCATGGCGACACCGGTGGAGGTCTCGTTGTGGGTGAGCGCGTAGACGTCCACGCCCGGCTCGGCCACCGGCTGCGGGTGCGAACCCGGGTCGGCGGAGATCACCGCCGGGTCGGCCAGCCACGGCGCCAACTCGGCGGCCTTGGCGAACTTCGAGGAGAACTCGCCGAAGGACAGGTGCTGGGACTTGGCCGTGATCAGGCCGTGCGTGGCGATGTCCCAGAAGGCGGTGGAGCCGCCGTTGCCGAGCACCACCTCATAGCCGTCGGGGAGGGTGAAGAGCTGGCGGATGCCGTCACGGACCTGACCCACCAGGTTCTTCACCGGCGCCTGCCGGTGCGAGGTGCCGAGCAGGGAGGTCCCGGTGGCGGCCAGCGCGTCGAGCGCCTGCGTCCGTACCTTGGAGGGGCCCGACCCGAACCGTCCGTCGGCGGGCTTGATGTCAGCGGGAATCTGAATATCGGCCACGGGGCGAGCGTAGTGCGTGACGGATGCGTTTCGGTGAGTGTCCCATCGGGTGAGACAGCGCTGTTCGAAGGGGTCGAGGGCGTACCCCGGCGCCCGCCCGGCCGTGTACGAAGGCGGCAGGACCGGGGTGCTCGGCGGCCGCACGCCGTCAGTGCGCCACCGCCGTGTACCCCTCGACCTCCTGTGGGCTGCGGCTTTCCGGGCCGACATAACGGGCGGAGGGGCGGATCAGCCGGCCGGTGCGTTTCTGCTCCAGGATGTGCGCCGACCAGCCGGCGGTGCGCGCACAGGTGAACATCGAGGTGAACAGGTGTGCGGGCACCTCGGCGAAGTCCAGCAGGATCGCCGCCCAGAACTCCACATTGGTGGCCAGCACCCGGTCGGGACGGCGCGCGTTCAGCTCGGCGAGCGCCGCCGACTCCAGCGCGGCGGCGGCCTCGTAGCGCGGCGTGCCCAGCTCCCTGGCGGTCCGGCGGAGCACCCTGGCCCGCGGGTCCTCCGCCCGGTAGACGCGGTGCCCGAAGCCCATCAGCCGGTCGCCCCGGTCGAGCACCGCCCGGACGTACCCCTCGGCGTCGCCGGTCCGCTCGACCTCCTCGATCATGCCGAGCACCCGCGAGGGCGCGCCCCCGTGCAGCGGCCCCGACATCGCGCCGACCGCGCCGGAGAGCGCCGCGGCCACATCGGCGCCCGTCGAGGCGATCACCCGGGCGGTGAAGGTGGAGGCGTTCATGCCGTGCTCGGCGGCCGAGCACCAGTAGGCGTCAATGGCGGCGACGTGGCGCGGGTCGGGTTCGCCGCGCCAGCGGATCATGAAGCGCTCGGCGATCGAGCGCGCCTGGTCGATCTCACCCTGAGGCACCATCGGCACGCCCTGCCCGCGCGCCGACTGGGCCACGTACGACAGCGCCATCACAGCCGCCCGGGCCAGATCGTCCCTGGCCTCCTGGGCGTCGATGTCCAGCAGCGGCTTCAGCCCCCAGACCGGGGCGAGCATGGCCAGCGCGGACTGGACGTCGACCCGCACGTCGCCCGAGTGCACCGGGATCGGGAAGGGCTCCGCCGGCGGCAGACCCGGGTTGAACTTCCCGTCCACCAGCAGGCCCCACACGTTTCCGAACCCCACGTGGCCGACGAGGTCCTCGATGTCGACCCCTCGGTAGCGCAGCGCGCCACCCTCCCGGTCCGGCTCGGCGATCTCCGTCTCGAACGCGACGACTCCTTCGAGTCCCGGAACGACGTCGGACATGAGGCGGCTCCTCTGGTGCGGGGGCGGGGGCGGGGGCGGGGGTTCTGGGGTGCGGGGCGTGGCGGGGTGAGTGGGTGGTTGGGCGTCCTGGGGGGTGCGGGTCGTCGGGGTACGCGTGCCGCTGACGATTCTCGCTGCCGGGGGGCGTGGCGGACCGGGTGAAACGCCGCGTATCCGTACGCCGGGGCCCGCTCGGGCGGCGGCCACCGGCGACGGCGGCCGGACTCCTGCAAGATGTGCGGGTGCGAGAACCACGAGAGCCCCATGAGGGACGCGACCGGGCGGTGCCCGCCGAGGAACCGGCCGCGCGGGCCGTACACGTCGAGGAGCCGGCGGCACGGGCCGTACCCGGCGACGACCCGGCGGCCATGCGCAAGCAGTACCAGGCGGCCGGCCTCGACGAGACGGAGCTGGCGGCCGACCCCTACGAGCAGTTCGCCCACTGGTTCGCGGACGCCGTGCGGGCCGCCGGGAACGGCGCGCTCACCGAGCCCAACGCGATGATCGTCTCCACGGCGGCCCCGGACGGCGTCCCCAGCTCCCGTACGGTGCTGCTCAAGGGCTACGACCCGCGCGGCTTCGTCTTCTTCAGCAACTACGGCTCGCACAAGGGCCGCGAACTCGCCGCCAATCCGTATGTCTCGCTGCTCTTCCCCTGGCACCCGATCGCCCGCCAGGTGATCGTCGCCGGCCGGGCCGAGCGGGTCACGGCGGCGGAGACCGAGGCGTACTTCCACAGCCGGCCGTACGGCTCGCGGCTCGGCGCGCGGGCCAGCGAGCAGTCGAGCGTGGTCGCCTCGCGGGCCGTGCTGGAGGAGGCGTACGAGGAGCAGGCCGCCCGCTGGCCGACCGGTACGCGGGTGCCGGTGCCCGAGCACTGGGGCGGCTATCGGGTGGTCGCGGCGAGCGTCGAGTTCTGGCAGGGGCGGGAGAACCGGCTGCATGACCGCCTGCGGTATGCGCGGGAGGACGGCGGGCGGTGGCGGGTGGAGCGGCTGGCGCCGTAGGAGGCGGGGGCTTCCGGCTGGGTCGGGTCCAGGTCGGGTCCGGTCCGGGCTGGGTCCTGGTCGGATCCGGTCCTGGTCCGGACGGGAACGCAAACGACCCGCGGGCTGCTCCCCGGAGCCAGGTGGCTCCGAGCACCGGCCGGACAAGTCCGACGAGCCCGCGGGCCGGGTGAACTGCGTGGGATTGGCGAGCAATGTGCACGCCGAGTGCGCGGTGCTAGCCCGCAGTCACCTCACGTGTCCGACTGCAACTCATGCTTCAGACCACCTCCCTTCGTGTGTACCTCCACACTAAAAAGCGATCCGGCAAACGCACAACTGATTTATGTAAATCTCCTGTGACACAGGGCACACCCGGGTTGAATGGTGTGCCGTGCAGCCATTCGATGCGCAACCCAAGGGCGATGAGCAGTTGCTGGCCGCGCTGCTGGACGGGATGGAAGCGGGCTTGTGCGCTTTCGACCGGGACGGCGTGGTCACCCACTGGAACACCGAGGCCGTCCGGATCCTCGGCTGGAGCGCCGAGGAGGCCATCGGCCGCAAAGGCTTCGGCGGCTGGGCGGCGCGGGCCGCCGACGCCCGGGGCACCGAGGAACGACTCCTCGCGGCGATGGACGCCCCGGGACGCCAGGTGCACGAGTTCGCGCTGCTGACCAAGGACGGCCGCCGGGTGCTGGTCCGCGCCCAGACCGCCGCGGTGGCCGGCGCCGACGGTCGCCCGGCCGGCGTCTACTGCGCCTTCTCCGAGGTGCACGCGCAGATCGACCTGGAGCGCTCCATCGCGCTCAGCGAGTCGCTCTTCGCCGAGGCCTCCTGGGGCGTGGTCCTCATAGACGCGGATCTGCGGCCCGCCGTGGTCAACGAGCAGGCGGCCCGGCTGATGCGCTCCGGCCGCGACGCGCTGCTCGGCAGGCCGCTCGGCGATCTCCTCGACCAAGGCGTCGAGGAGTTGGAGAACACCTTCCAGCACGTACTCGCCGAAGGCGTCTCACCGGCCGGTGTGGAGGTGTGGGTCAGTCTGCGCGGAGACCCGACCGGCGCCCGGTACTGCTGGCGCAGCGGTTTCGTGCTGCTCGGCTCCCCGCTCGGCGAGGAGCCGGTGCCGCTCGGCGTCGGCTGGCTCTTCGCCGACGTCACCGAGCAGAAGACGGTCGAGCAGCAGAGCACCCGGATACGTTTCCGCTACCAGCAGCTCCACCGCGCCGACCGGGCCGCCGCCGAGTGCGAGAACGCCCTTGAGGCGGCCCTGCTCCAACTGGACTTCGCGCTCGCCGGATTCGCCGACCACGCGCTGGTCGACCTCGCGGACGCCGGCGGGCGGCTGGTCCGGATCGCCGCCACCCCCGACGGCGAGAAGGGCCCCGCCCTGCCCCTGGACGGCAATGCCGTGCCGGTCGGCTACGAGACCGGCCACCCCGTGCTCCAGGCGGTGGAACGGCTCGGCACGGTGCGCAGCAGCTTCGCCGCCTCCGACCCGGCCGACCAGGCGCCCCGGGAGCGTACCGACGCGTGGGCGGCGGCCAGGCGCTGGCCGCCGGGCACGATGCACGCGCTCACCACGGTGCTGCGCAGCCGGGGGCGTACGGTCGGGGCGCTCACCTTCCTGCGGACCTCCGGCCGGCGCGTCTTCGACCGGGCGGACGCGGCGTACGGGGAGGACGTGGCGGCGAGGGTCGCGATGGCGCTGGACCTGGCGGGCTCGGTGGGGCCGGCGGGGAGTCGCTAGGGGCGGCGGCGGGGTGGCTGTGGGTGCCGCGGGCCGGACGTTTGGTCGGTGGCGCGGCGATTGTGGGTGGGTCAGCGGCGGGCGGAGTGGCGGAAGAAGATCCGGTCCCGGTGCTCCTCGAAGACCTGGCTGTTCCACGCGTGGCCGCCGTCCACATTGCCCGAGCGGATCATGGGCGGGGTGATGCCACGGGCGGCCAGATCGGCGGCGGCCGTGGCGACGACCGCCTGCATCAGCGCGCTGGTCACCACCGTTGACGCGGGACCGAAGGGCGCCGGTATCGCGTCGTCGGCCAGCTCCGCGTCGCCCACCGCGATCTTGGAGTCCAGCACGATGTCGCAGTGGTCCTTGAGGAACGTCCCCGAGGCGTGGCGCGACCGGGTCCCCGCCGCGTAGGCGACCGACGTCACACCGATCACCGTCACCCCGAGCGCGCGGGCGCGCTGCGCCATCTCCACCGGCAGGGTGTTGCGGCCGGACAGCGATATCACGAAGAGCACGTCCCCGGCCCGCACCGGACTTGTCTCCAATACGACGGTCGCCAGACCCTCGACTCTCTCCAGCGCGCTGCCGAGGGTGGCCGGCACCACGTCCACCCCGGTGGCACCGGGGACCGTGAGCAGATTCACCAGGGCGAGCCCGCCCGCCCGGTACACCACGTCCTGGGCCGGCAGCGAGGAGTGTCCCGCACCGAAGGTGAACACCCTGCCACCTGCGGCGATGGCGTCGGCCACGGCGGTGGCCGCGGCCTTGATCCCGGCCCCCTCCTCGTCCCTGACCCGGCCCAGCAGGGCGATGGCAGCATCGAGATACCGGTCCGACAAGGGCCGTGGGGGCTCACTCATGCGGATCACCGTGGGGCCCGCGAGCTAGCGGTGTCAAGACGGGAATCCGACATCGGGGCCGCTTGTCGGTTGGATGCGTCAGAATTGACCGAGGGCCACGCACAAGTACACGAGAGGCGCGATGTCCGGACTGATCGATACGACGGAGATGTACCTCCGCACCATCCTGGAGCTGGAAGAGGAGGGTGTGGTCCCGATGCGTGCCCGGATCGCGGAGCGGCTCGACCAGAGCGGCCCGACGGTCTCCCAAACGGTCGCACGCATGGAGCGCGACGGGCTGTTGCACGTCGCCGGGGACCGGCATCTGGAATTGAGTGACGAAGGCCGCCGGACGGCGACCCGGGTGATGCGGAAACACCGCATCGCGGAATGCCTGCTGGTCGATGTGATCGGCCTGGAGTGGGAACAGGTGCACGCGGAGGCGTGCCGCTGGGAACACGTGATGAGCGAGGCGGTGGAGCGGCGGGTGCTGGAGCTGTTGCAGCACCCGACCGAGTCGCCGTACGGCAACCCCATCCCCGGCTTGGAGGAGCTGGGCGAGTCGGGCGCCGCTGACCCCTTCCTGGAGGAGGGGATGGTCAGCCTCAACGAGCTCCGGCCCGGTGAGGCGGGGGCCAGCGTGGTGGTCCGCCGGATCGGCGAGCCGATCCAGACCGACGCACAGGTGATGTACACCTTGCGGCGGGCCGGTGTGCAGCCGGGCGCTGTGATCAGTGTGACGAGCGCGCCGGGCGGTGTGCTGGTCGGCAGTGGCGGTGAGGCGGCCGAGCTGGACTCCGAGATCGCCTCGCATGTGTTCGTGGCGAAGAGGTGAGCGGTGGCTGACCCGCCCGACAGGTCGAGTGCTGGGCCCCGGCGCCGCTTTACGGCGCCGGGGCCTTCCCCCCTGCGACCCCCCTTTGGGTCCCCCCTCTTGTCCCCTCCCTGATCCCTCCCCGACCCCCTCCTGATCCCCCGATTCCCCCCGGCTTCCCCCTCGGCGGACCCGGGACCCCGAGCTTCCCGAGTACCTCCGTCGCGGTCCGCTTCCCCTTCGCACCGCGCCCCGCTGGAGTCCTCCCCTCGGCGTCCGTGGCCAATCCCGGTGCCTTGTCACTCGAACGAGGGGTGTTGGCCGCGCCGCCCACTTGTTCGAATAAGAGTTCGATAGCGTGTGGGGCGGATGGAGGTGCGGCAGATGATCCAGCGGCACGAGGTGCGGGGTGCGGGCGATGTACGCCTCGCGGCCTGGGAATTCGCGGGGGCGGACACCGTCGGGGTCCCCGGTCCGCCCGGCGGACGCCCCGGCGTGCTGATGCTGCACGGGCTGCTCGGCCGCGCCTCGCACTGGGCGCCGACCGCCCGCCGGCTCGCCCCGCACTACCGGGTGCTCGCCCTCGACCAGCGCGGCCACGGCCGCAGCGGCAAGCCCGGCGGCCCTTACACGCCGGACGCGTATGTCGCGGACGCCATCGCCGCGGTCGAACAGCTCGGCCTGGCCCCGGTCACCCTTGTCGGCCACTCCATGGGCGCGCTCACCGCCTGGCAGTGCGCCGCCCGTCGGCCCGATCTGGTCGCGGCCGTCGTCATCTGCGACATGCGCGCCTCCCCGGTCGGCGAGGTCAGGCAGCGCGAACTGGCCGACTGGCTGGCGAGCTGGCCGGTGCCCTTCGCCACCCTCGGCGATGTGCGGCGCTGGTTCGCGGCCGGCTGCGGCCGGACCGACTCGCCCGACCCGGTCAGGGGCGATTACTTCGCCGAGGTGATGGAGGAGCGCCAGGACGGCTGGCGCCCGCTCTACGCCACGGAGCACCTGCTGCGCTCCCGCGATCCCTGGATAAGAGACGCCCACTGGGACGAGCTGGCCCATGTCACCTGCCCCGCCCTGGTCGTCCGCGGCCTCGACGGACTGCTCGGCCGCGCCGAGGCCCAGGAGATGGTCCGGGTCCTGCCCCGGGGCCGATACGCCGAGATCCCCGACGCCGGCCCGCTCGTCCCCTGGGAGCAGCCCGGGGCCTGGTACGCGACGCTGGAGAGCTTCCTGCCCGAGGCGATGGGGCCCGCCGACGCGTTACAGGGGTCGGTCGGGGCGGCGTAAGCGGTGAGCCGAGCGGGGGGGCAGGGCCCGGCTCGGTCCGAGGCCGGGGCTCGGGTCCGTGGCTGGGCGGGACGGCGTGCGGCCAGGCGCCCGAGTGGGGGCCGCCCGGGGCCACGGTTCGGCACCCGGCGCTCGGCCTTCCGCGAAGCGGTGAACGGAACGGAGGCGAATCCGCGGACTACGGGAAGTCACGGACGACGCCGGCGCTACTTCCCATGGGTTGCCGGGAATTGGCCGACCACGGACCGTCTTCGACGGAAGATCGGCTTCGATACGATCGGCCGGCTCGCCGAACGGTCAAAGGGATCGAAGGGGTCGAAGGGATGATGCCTCGGCGGTGTCGGGTATCGATTTGATGACGTAGTGTCAGTCCTCGCCGAAGACGGCCACGGCGTTTATGCGAAGGTCTTTCCCGAATCGTGTCACGGCGCCGCTGATCTGCGACGCCACTGAATCGACCCTTTCCCGGCATTCCATGGAAATACGCCGGTCGCCCGCCGCACGCTTGGGCCTACTCTATTGGACATCTATGGACTGTCCGGCTTCCGTCCGCCATGGTCCTTCCACCGTCAACGCATTGGCCGGCGCACCACCCCGGGGCCTGCTGGTAACTTGCGATGCGCTGGATACGGATAGCGACATGGGGGAGTACCGATGGGTTGCCGTGGTCGTAGGTTCGCGGGAGCGGGATTCGCGGCGGTGGCCGTCGCGGCCGTGCTGACGCTGAGCGGATGCGGCGGCGACAACAACGGCGACCGCGCCCAGCAGCCCACCGCGATCGCCTCCGACTCCGCCCGGCCCACCGGCACCGCCCAGCCGAGCGGCAGCGCCCGCGGCGCGAGCCCCTCACCGAGCCCATCGCCGACGACCACCACCCCCTCGCCCACCGGGAGTGACACCCCGAGCGCCGTCCCGACCACCGGCGTCGAAGGGGTCTGGCTGGCCACGTCGGGCGGCACCAAGGTCCAACTCGTCCTGGGCAGCGACGGAAAGGCCGGCCTGACCAGCACCCATCTGTGCGGCGGCGCCTTCACCGACAAGAACGGCATCGGCCTCACCATGACCTGCATGGACGGCGACAAGGAACGCACCTCTGGCCACGGCGTACTCGCCACCGACGGCAAAACCCTCACCGTAAAGTGGACCAACGGCCCCACCGACACCTTCTCCCGCACCGGCCTCCCCAGCAACTAACCCCCCGTTCCTCCCCAGCCAGGACGCGGGGCGCCCCGACAGCCGCCCCGGGGGATGAGTGCGCCCGAGGACGACCGCCCCGACGCCTTCTCCTCCCGGCCCGGCTCGCCGCCCACGCCACCCGGAGCAGCGGGCGCGGCGCCCCGACCGGGCCCAGGTACGGCGCCCCTGAATGGCCGTCACGGAGGACGGGGTCCCGAACAGCTTCCCCGTGGACGGGTGCCCGGTCATATCGTCAGCGGGACCGTCACCGTCCGGAGTTCGCCGTCGCCGAGGTGGAGCAGTGCACGGCCCGGCGTCACCTGGGCGCCGACGTGGCCGCGGCTGAGCCGGGTACCGATCAGCTCGCCGCTCGTCATCTGCCGGGGAGAGAGCAGCGCCCCGCGGTGAGCCTTCTTGGCCTCGACCTGCCAGCCGGAGAAGCCGGCACAGACGTCCTCCTCGGCGCCGGCCAGCACCACCGCCCGGCCCCGCTCCCGGCCACCGGCGATGACCTCCTTCAGTACGTCCCCGGCGTCGCAGTCCCGCAACGTCTCGGCATCATCGACCAGCACCACCGCCGGCGCCCCGGCGGCTCCCGCCAGCACCCCGGCCAACTCGGCCGCCGACAGATCGCTCCCGGTGAACACCCGCAGCACCCCCTCGCCCCCGGCCAGTTCCCGAAGCGGTGAGGGGCGTGGCGCCGCCACCACCAACGACACCCCCTGCCGCTGCCAGCCACGGGCCAGGGCGAGCAGCAGAGTCGACCGCCCCGACCTGCCCGGCCCGCCGATCACAAACGCGGGCAGCCCCTCGGCCAGGTCGGGACCGTGGCCGGTGAGTTCGTCGCCACCCACACCGACCAGCGACCACAGCGGGCGCCGCGCAGCGTCCCTGTCCCGCAGCCCCCAGGCATCCGTGAAGGAGAGCCGCGACGGCAGCACGTCCACCCGAAACGGTCGCCGGGCACGCGGCACCCCCGCGTCCCGCTCGCCGGTCGCGGCACCGATCGCGGCCAGCGCCGCGGCCTGGCCCTGGCCGGTGGCCTCACCCGATAGCAGCGCGATCTGCGCCTCGACGCCCGACTCGGCGCGATACGCACGACCCGGCGGCAACCCGTCCCGCACCTTGCGCGGGTTGACCGAGAGCAGCGCGAAGTCCGCGCGATCCGCCATCCGGAACGCGATCTTGTCCTCGGTAAGGCCCGCGATCCGCCCCGCCATCAAGCTCCGATCGCCGGTGATGACCAGGTGAATGCCGACCGAGGCACCCTCGCGCAGGAAGGTGAGCAACTCCTCGGTGAGCGCCCCGTGGTCCAACTCCCCCAGCGAGGCGGTCCAGCCCTCCCACCGGTCCAGCAGAACCACGATGTGCGGCAGGCGCTCCTCGCCGGTCACCGCCGCCCGCTGCTCCCCGATATCGGCGAAACCGGTTCTCGCCAGTAGTTCCTGGCGTCGCGTCAACTCCGCTCGAAGCCGCTCGACCAGCCGCACCACCCGCTCGGACTGTGAACGGCTGACCACCGCCCCGCAGTGCGGCAACCTCGTCAGCGGGTTCAGCGCGCCGTTCCCGCAGTCGATCCCGTAGAGATGCAGGTCGGCGGTCGAATGGGTCCGCGCCAGCGAACCGGCGACGGTCCGCAGCAACTGTGACCGCCCCGACCGCGGCGCCCCGGCGGCGAGCAGATGCCCGAAGGTCCGGAAGTCCACGGCGAGCGCTCGCCTCGACTGCACCCGCGGAAGATCCTCGACACCGTAGGGCGCGGCCGGCAATGCGCCACCCGCCTCCGGCATCGGCATCGGCACCTCACCGATCGGCAGCACGTCGGGGAGCGCGGGCAGCCACGGGCAGTGCTGCGCGGGGATCCGCATCCGCTCATTCGCCCCGCGGATCGCCGCCACCAGCACGTCAAGGTCGGTCGTCACGTCCGCGGTGTCCTCGGCCGCCGCCGGACCTCGTGGCACGCCCCGACCGAGTCGCTCCCACTCCACCACCTCCACCCACGGCGTTGCCGGCACCTTCTCCGCCGCGTCGAGACGCCGTCCGCCCACCCGACCGGTCTGAAATGGCACCAACGAACCCGCGCCCAGCCGCACATAGGCCCGGCCCGGAGTGGACTTGGGGATGGTCCCGGCGTCCGGGGTGTCAATGACGTCGGCGGACTCGATGCCGTCGGTGACCCGCAGCGCGATCCGCAGATTGGTGTTGGCGCGGATCTCCGGCGAGACGACCCCGCTCGGGCGCTGTGTGGCCAGGAGCAGATGGATGCCCAGCGATCGGCCCCGCTGCGCGATGTTCACCAGCCCGGCCACGAAGTCGGGCAGTTCGCGCACCAGCGAGGCGAACTCGTCGATCACGATGACCAGCCGCGGCATCGGGGCGCCCTGCCGTCCCGCCGTCACCAGATCCGTGTAGTCCTCGATGTCCTTGGCGCCCGCCTCGGCCAGGATGTGCTCACGCCGCCTCAACTCCGCGCCCAGGGACTCCAGCGCCCGCTCCACCAGGTGGGCGTCGAGGTCCGTGACCATGCCGACCGTGTGCGGCAGCCGGACGCACTCCTTGAACGCCGAGCCGCCCTTGTAATCCACGAGCACAAAGGTCATCGCCTCGGGGGTGTTGGCCACAGCCAGCGACGCCACGATCGTCTGGAGCAGTTCCGACTTGCCCGAACCCGTGGTGCCGGCGATCAGCCCGTGCGGGCCGTCCCGGCGGATGTCGATGGCGAAGGGCCCGTCATAGGACTCGCCCACCACCGCCCGGGTGGACCTCGGGCTCACCCGCCAGCGGGCGGCGATGCCCTCGGCGGTCGGCGGCTCCAGGCCCAGCACATCGAGCAACCGGCTCGCCGACGGCAGCGCCGGACCCTCCGCCTCACCGCTGACGTCGCGCAGCGGCGCCAGACCGCGGGCCACCCGGGCGCACCAGGCCGGCGACACGACGTCGGGCCGCACGTGGCGAACAGGAGCGGCTCCCACCTGCTCCACCCGCAGCCGGAAAGGCGCTGTACCCGGATCCCCAGCGGTAGCCCCAGCCTGCCGCGCCTCGCCATACCAGGCGTCGTGCGACGGGAACCCGCCTCCGGGCACAACCCTCTCCGAGGCACTTCCGTTGGGCGACTCCGCCTTCCGCAGCCGCCCCCGCCCTTCCCGGAAGCCAGCCTTCGGCAATCCCCGTTTCGCGGCACCGCCCTTCGGCAATCCGATCTTCGGCGACTCAGCCTTGGGCAGTCCCACTGCCCGCAACCCGACCTTCGGTGGCCCAGCCCCGCCTCGCTGAGCCCGCGCTCGGCTGCTCGGGGCGGCCGCGCCGCCGCCGAGCCGCGAAACCGACTCACCCTGGCGGAGCCCTGCCCCGATCTTCGGCACGGCGGTGCGGCCCGGTGCCGGGACCGCGTCGTACGGCGTATCGGTCCGACCCGGTGAGGCCAGGCCACCGATCCTCGCCGCCGGAACCAACGGGACGCACGCCGCCCCGAAGGCCTCAGCGGCCGCACCGCACTCCCTCGGCCCGGCGGACTCGGTGACCGCCACGCCCTGGCACTCCGCAGGCAGAAAGCGCTCCTCGGTGTCCAGGCAGATCAGGAACATCCCGACCCCGGGCCCCTCTCGCAGCAGTTGGATCACACCGGGCAGCGCCCGCAGCCGCCGGGAGCCGTCGAGGACCACCACGATGTCGGGCCCTTTGAAGAAACCGGGCCGGTCGGCCGCCGAGCCCGCCTTCGCCCTGGCCCGCTGCCGGTCGGCGAGCACCGACAACAGCTCCGCCACACGTGCCGCGACCGTCTCCGCGTCCGTGCCCAGCAGCGCCGAGGCATCCTGTCCCTCGGGCGGTCGGGCGTGCGGCAACCACCGCACCCACTCCCAGCTCTCCCGTGCCGACCGCTCGGTGAGCACATAGAACCGAACATCGCCCGGACCGCTCAATGTCGCCGACTGCGCCACTGCCCAACGGCCGAGTCCCCGGGCCCCATCGTCCGGCGCCGCGAACCCGATCACCCCGAGTCGCCGCAGCTCAAGGGCGACCGGCGTGTCATTGAGCCCGCAAGGAATCCCGCGCCGGTGTTCCTCCTGCTCCGGATCCTCCAGCACCACATCGGAGGGCACCGTCGCCGTGCCGACCCGGATCAGCAGATGGTCAGGGTCGCCCCGCCGCCGCTCCCACAATCTGGTGCGGGGACCGGTGGCCGTGTTGAGCACGGTCGCCGGGTCGGGTGAGGCCGCCGCCCGGTCCATGCGCTCGGTGTCGAGCGCATCGCGGGCGTCCTGCTCCACACGCTCCCGGCGTTCCCGGTAGTCGGCTACCGTCCTGGCGAACGATGTGCGACCGTGCTTTCGATCCGTGAAGTAGTTGCCGACCATGACCAGTGGGCCGACCACCGCCATGATCAGATACGTCGGACGGTGCGTCAGGAACGCCACCGTCACGGCCACCAGCAGCGGCACGATCGTCATCAGCCATGGCAGCGGCCTGGCACCCGGCTCCTTCGGCGGGCTCGGCAGCCGGAAGACGGTGACGCGCTCCGGTGGCGGCAATCGCGGCGGGCGGTTGTACTCGAGTGTCACACCGTCCTCCCCCGGACGCAGGGCCGCGTTCGGCGGGACGTAGGGGCCGAGTTCCACCAGGGTGTTGCCGAGGGCGAGCTGCCCACCGAGCGGCCAGTCCCTGATCTGCTCATCCCCGACCGACACCCGGCAGGTACCGTCCTGGTTTACCGTCAGCAGTGCCGCGCGCGGGGCGAGCTCCGGATCGTCGATCCTGATCCGGGCGGCCCGGCCCCGGCCGATCTCCGCCTTGCCGATGTCGAGCCGATGCACCGCGCCGGCGTCCGGGCCGCCCACGACCCGCAGCTCCACCACACCCGTGGGTTCGCCGGGCAGGCAGCCGGCCGGGTCGTGGAGGCTCACCACCGCGCCCTCCCGCAGGGGTGACCGAGCCAGCGACGAGGCGGGATCGAGCTGGTGTCCGTCCACATACGCCACTGGAGCAGCGGACCCGCGTAACGCCCCGCCGTGGATGGATGACATCTCCGGCCCGCACCCGCCAACCTTGCGACTCAATTCGCGCACGACATCCGCGATGGTCGCCGCACAATCGGCTTCGACCACGACATCCGCGCGTGCCGCGGCGAGCAGGTCGACCACAGTCAACGACAGACGCATCTTTTCCTCATTTCCCCCGATTCGATCTGCTTGTTCTTGGACGATAACCGCTGCCGGGACACCGCCGCGTGGCCGATCCACCGGCCTGTGGATAACTCCGAGTCGAGTTGTCCACAGGCCGGAATCGGGAGTGCACATGGGGCGGGTCCGCAGTGGCAGAGTGGTCTCGGCCGGACCGAAAAGGTGGTCCGGACGGGAGCTGAGCCGTGCGGCCCGATGCTGGGCACGCCACGCGGATCGTCCTGTTCTGTAGGGGAGTTGGGTGCCTGGCATCGCGGGCAGCGCCTTGAGGGTGTTTGTCAGGCGCTGATAGCGTGCGGTGGCCTGACATCGGCCTGCAGGCTGTCGCCGGACCGGAGCGCGGCAGTCTCCTCTCTCACAACCGATACCGATGTACACGCCGGCTCGACGGGGGCATTGACGTGAAGACCAGGGAACGATCAAGCGCGGGTGGTGGCGGTGGCCGTCAGCCCGTTCCGGCGCCGGCACTCGGGGCGCCGCTGAGCGGGGAGCGGCTGCCCACGGCGCCGCGCGAACGCAAGCCCGCGCTGGCCGCGTTGGCGGTGCTGCTGATCCTGGTGGGCGCGCTCGGCGCGACCTTGATGGTGATGCGTGCGGGCGACAAGGTCTCGGTGGTCGAGGTCGTCGCACCGATTGCGGCCGGCGGAAAGATTCCCGAGGACGCCATCCGCGAAGTGATGGTCTCGGATGTCACCGACGGCAGCGACGTGAAGCTCATCAGGTGGCAACAGCGCCACGACCTGGTCACCAACTGGCGGGCGAAGACCAATCTTGTCGAGGGTTCCCTCCTCACCCAGACGATGATCAGTCAGCAGGACGAGGTGTTGACGACCGGTAAGTCCCTCGTCGGAATCTCCCTGAAGGACGGCGAGTTCCCCCCGGGTCTTCAGCCCGGCGACATCGTGGCCGCCTACCGGGTCGGTACCGACGCGGCCAAGGCACAGGAAACCACGGGTGCGGGCTCCGGCGGCGAGGCGACCGGCGCGCAGAGCACGCTCATCAACGGCCATCTGATCGTCCGGGACGTCCATCCGGGGTCGAACGGCCTCGGTGGCGACACCTCCGTCACCGTCGTCGTGGACAGCGCGGACGCCGGGAAATTGACGATCGCCGCCTCGGCCGACGAAGTCGCGCTGGCCATCGTTCCCAGCAGCATCGACTGAGCGAGCGGGCGAAGAGTCATGGCACTGATCGCTGTCGCCGCCGACAAGGGCTCACCGGGTGTCACCACGACCGCCGTGGCGCTCGCCGCCGTGTGGCCCCGACGCGTCCTGCTCGCCGAGACCGACCCGGCCGGCGGCGACCTGGTCTACCGGTCCCGCGCCGCGCACGGCGGGGTACTCGATCCCAACTCGGGGCTGCTGTCGCTGGCCGCGACCGCCCGTCGCGGCCTTGCCGCCGAGCAGTTGTGGGACCACGCCCAGCCGCTCGTCGGCGGCCTCGACGTCCTGGTCGGCATCGGCAGCGCCGAACAGGCCGCAGGGCTGGCCGGCTTGTGGCCGATGCTCGGCCAGGCCTTCGCCACCCTGGACGAGTCACCGAACGGGGCGGCCGACGTCATCGCCGACTGCGGGCGGATCGGGGCCGATTCCCCGACCCTGGAGCTGTTCGCGCACTCGGCGCTGGTGCTCCTCGTCTCCCGCACCGAGGCCGAACACCTCGCGCGCGTCCGGGACCGGGCCGGCGCGCTCTCCGCGAAGCTGCACGGTTCGCAGCGGGGCGCCGCCGCCGCGCTCGGGCATCCACCGATCGGCATTCTGCTCATCGCCGATCCCGCCCACAGCGCCCGGGTCGCCGGCCAGGTCAACGACATGCTGGTGGGCTCGCAGATCGCCGCGCGGGTCGTCGGCACCATCGCCGACGACCCGGCCGGTGCCGAGATGCTCAACGGCCGTCGTCGGGGGCGGTTGGACAAGTCGCTGCTGATCAGGTCCGCACGGCAGATCACCGCCGACGTTCCGCAGCGGTACGGGGTCTTCCGATGAGCGAGGTGGACCACCAGCTCGTCAAACGCTTCCGGCAGGAGGCTGGCGACCGCATCTCCGAGCAGCGCAGGCTGGACCAGGTGTCGAACACGGCGCCCATGTCCGCGGAGGACGAGCGGCAGTTCGCCCGGGCGATCATCGCCCAGATCCTGGAGGACTACGCGCGGGCCGAGATCACCGTCGGCCGTACCCCGCCGGACGCGCAGTCCGAGGAGGCGTACGCCGCCGCTGTGCACGCCGCGCTCTTCGGGGTGGGCCGGCTCCAGCCGCTGCTGGACGACCCGGAAGTCGAGAACATCGACATCAACGGCTGCGACCAGGTCTTCGTCGGATACTCCGACGGCCGTGAACTCCAGGTCGACCCGGTCGCCGAGTCCGACGAGGAGCTCATCGAGCTCATCCAGGTGCTCGGCGCCTACTCCGGTTTGTCCTCCCGCCCTTTCGACACCGCCAACCCCCAGCTCGACCTGCGGCTTCCGGACGGCTCCCGGCTCTCCGCCGTCATGGACGTCACCCGCAGGCCCGCGCTCTCCATCCGCCGGGCGCGCCTCGGCAAGGTCTTCCTCGCCGACCTGGTGGGCAACTACACGGTCACCCCGGAGCTGGGCTCTTTCCTGTCGGCGGCCGTACTGGCCCGGAAGAACCTGATGATCGCCGGCGCCACCAACGCCGGCAAGACCACTCTGCTGCGGGCCATGGCCAATGCGATCCCGCCGCACGAACGGCTCATCACCGTCGAGCGCGCGCTGGAACTGGGTCTCGACCAGTTCCCCGAACTCCACCCCAACGTGGTGGCGTTCGAGGAACGACTGCCCAACTCCGAGGGCCACGGCGCCATCTCCATGGCCGAACTCGTCCGCCGCTCCCTGCGTATGAACCCCTCCCGGGTCATCGTGGGCGAGGTGCTCGGCGACGAGATCGTCACCATGCTCAACGCGATGTCCCAGGGCAACGACGGTTCGCTCTCGACCATCCATGCCAACAGCTCCGCCGAAGTCTTCAACCGCATCTCCACCTACGCCCTCCAGGCACGCGAGCGGTTGCCGGTCGAGGCGTCCCAGATGCTGGTGGCCGGTGCCATCGACTTCGTCGTTTTCCTCCAGCGCCGCAACGACTACCAACGCGGCGGTACCCTGCGCCGTGTCGTGACCTCCATCCGTGAGGTGAACGGGGTGGACGGCCGCGTTCTGTCCAGCGAGGTCTTCGCCGAGGGCAGGGAGGGTGTGGCTCTGCCGCACGCCCCCATCTCCTGCCTCGAAGAACTGCTCGCCAACGGCTACCAGCCCACGGGGGTGTGGCGGTAATGACCGGGATCCTCTCCGTCGAAGTGCTCTACGGCCTGCTCGCCGGCGCGGGGGTCGGCGGCGGCATCGCCCTGCTGATCGTCGCCCTGCGCGGCTGGGCGCCCAAGCCGCCCAAGCCCGGCCAGAGCGAGGACAAGGCGACGGAGTTCGTACGCTTTCTGTCCCAGCGCGGCTCACTGGCCGTGGTCGGCGGGCTCGTGGTGCTCGGGCTCACCCGCTGGGCCGTGCTCGGCGTCTCCTCGGCGATCCTCGTCTTCTGCTGGGACAAGCTCTTCGGCGGCGCGGCCGAAGAGCGCGCCGCGATGAAGCGGGTCGAAGCACTGGCCGGCTGGACCGAGTCGCTGCGTGACACCATCGCCGGCGCCGTCGGCCTCGAACAGGCCATCCCCGCCTCGGCCCGGGCCGCCGCCCCGGCGCTGCGGCCTCATCTGGCCTCCCTGGTCGACCGGTTGCGGTCCCGGACCCCGCTGCCCGAGGCGCTCCAGCACCTGGCCGACGAGATAAACGACGCCTCCGCCGACATCATCATCGCCGCCCTCATCCTCAACGCCCGACTGCGCGGCCCGGGGCTGCGCGACGTGCTCGGCGCCCTCGCCAAGTCGGCCCGTGAGGAGGTGGACATGCGCCAGCGCGTCATGGCCCAGCGGGCCAGCACCCGCCGCAGTGTGCAGATCGTCGTGGTGGTCTCGGTGCTGTTCGTCCTGGGCCTCGCGATCTTCAACCGCGGCTTCGTGGAGCCCTACGGCACCGCGATCGGACAGGCCGTGCTGGCCCTGGTGTGCGCGCTGTTCGCGGCCGGCTTCTTCTGGCTGCGCAAGCTGTCGAAGATCGAGACACCCGAGCGGTTCCTGGTCCACTCCACCGAGCGGCTCGCCGAACGGCAGGGTCTGCCCGGCCAGTTCACCCCCGGACACCCCGGCCAGCCCGGGCACGCCGGCGCCCGACCCCTTCCGACCGGCGGAGCGACAAGCCCCGCCGCCGTACCTGGACAGGGAGCTGGCGCCCGATGAACAACGTCCTCATGACCTGTCTGGTCGGCGGCGCCATCGGTCTCGGTGTCTTCGGCCTGATCCGCGCACTCCTGCCGAGTCGGCGCAGCGCCGTCTCCACCGTGGCGCAGATCGACGCGCTCCGCGCCGCGGCTCCCGCGAGCAGCCCGGCCGCCCCCGCGTCCACCGACCTGCGGAGCCGGATCGGTCAGCGCGTCGCCCAGTTCTACCTCCAGCAGGGCTGGGAACAGCGCTCGCTTCGAGCCGACCTGGCTGTGCTCGACCGCGGTTGGGAAGGATTCCTGGCCACCAAGATCATCCTGGCGGCGGCCGGCCTGATCTTCGGCCCCTTCGTCTTCGCACTGATCTGGCAGCTCGGTATGGGCAGCAACCCCGTCATCCCGGTCTGGATGTCCTTGATATGCGGTGGCGCCTTCTTCGTGCTGCCCGATATAGAGGTCCGGCGGGACGCGGTGGACAAACGCAAGGACCTGCGCCGCGTCATCGGCGCCTATCTGGATCTGGTGTCGATGAACCTCGCCGGCGGCCGCGGTCTTCCCGAGGCGCTGATGGCCGCCGCCGAGATCAGCGACGGCTGGGCCCTCCTGCGGATCCGCAACTGCCTCGCCGACGCCCGGATCACCGGTACCAGCCAGTGGGTGGCACTCGGCCGGCTGGGAGAGGAGCTTGGTATCGAGGAGTTGCAGGACCTGTCCGTCACCCTCGGCCTGGTGGCCGACGACGGCGCCAAGGTCCGGGATTCGCTCGCGTCGCGCGCCGAGACGATGCGGCACCGTGAACTCGCCGAGATCGAAGGAGCGGCCGGGGAGAAATCCCAGTCCATGCTCGTGGCCCAACTCCTGCTGTGCGCGGGCTTTCTGGTCTTCCTGATCTTCCCCGCCGCGATGCGCGTGTTCCAGGTCTGATCGGCACGGCCGAGCACGAGCGTCGAGCACCACCGTCATCGCATGCCGAGCATCGAGTCGAGAGGACTTGAACCATGAACCGTCCGCCCGCGGTCAGCCATCCGGCTGTCGACTTCCTGATCACCTACCTCAAAGCCCGTGTGCAGCGCGTCCGTTCCGCCGACGACCTGTCGCGCGGAGCCTCCGCCGTGGAGTGGGTCATCATCTCCGCGGTCGTCGTCACCGTCGTCGGGGTGGTCGCCGTGATCATCAACGGCGCGCTCAAGGACAAGGCCACCGACGTCGGCAACTGCATCCAGGGCGCCTCGGACAGCAAGACCTGCTGAGGCCGCAGCCGTGACAGGACGACGAACCGACGGGCCGCGCCACGCCCTGCGCCGCAGACTGGACGCCGCCCGCGGCGACAGCGGCGTGGGCGTGGTCGGCCGTACGGGTACGGGGAGGGCCGGCCGTGCGACCGCGCGGACCGGCGCCGATCGCGGCATGACCTCGATCGAATTCGTCTTCCTCACCCCGGTGCTCTTCTTCATGATCTTCGCCACCGTCCAGTTCGGGATGTACTTCTTCGCCGAACACGTCGCCCAGGCGGCCGCCCAGGCCGGGGCCCGCAAGGCCCGGGCCGAAGCTCACGACAACCCCGGCCGCTGGGAGGACGACGCCCGGACCACCACCGCCGGCTACATCGACCAGCTCGGCCCCAACCTGCTGGACGGCCGGACCATCACCGCGCTCAACCCCGACCCGGCCACCGTCGGCATCCGGGTCACCGCGGACGTGCCCGCCGTCTTCCCCGGCCTGCACTTCTCGGTCCACGAGATGTCGCAGGGCCCGGTGGAGTGCTTCGTGGATGACGCCGAGGACCGAGCCACCACGTGTCAGGGGGGTTGATCCGATGGCCCACGAGCAAGGGCGGTCCGCGGCGAACCGTGGGCAGGAGCCAACGCCGGACCGCCCCGGGGCGGACCGGGGACTCTCCACCATCGAGGTGGTCGTCCTCGCCCCGCTCATCATCCTGTTCGTGCTGATCCTGGTCGCCTTCGGCCAACTCGTCGACGGCCGGGGCGCGGTGGACGGCGCCGCCCGGGACGCGGCCCGTGCGGGCTCCATACAGCGCAGCCAGGAGATCGCCATGCGACAAGCCACAGCGGCGGCGGAGGCCGACCTCGGCGACACTTGCGTCGGCGACTCCCTCCAGGTCACCCAGACGAGCGTGGGCTTCGCCCCGGACACCCTCTTCACGGTGGAGATCCACTGCACCATCCGCGGCCTCGGCTCCCTCGGCCTGGACATCAACAAGACCCTCACCTCGTCGGCGTCCTCACCGCTCGACCCCTACCGCCGGGCGGTGACCAACTGATGACGACCACCGGCCGGCTCCCTGGGCCGCGAACCGGCGCCGTACGCCGCCTCGCCGCGCACCCGCCGCCGCCACTCCGATCGCCGCACCCGCTCCACCCGCAGCACCCGCTCAGGCGAGGGGGCGGCGACCGGGGCTCCGGCACAGCCGCCGTCCTGATCTTCGCCATCGTCTTCATGGCCCTCGCCGGCTTCGTGGTGGACGGCGGGCTCTCCATATCGAAGCGGGAGCGCGCCGCCGACATCGCAGAGCAGGCGGCACGTTACGCGGCCGAGGACGTCGACACCGAGGCGCTGCGCGGCGCCCCGCCGGGTGGTGCGACGCCGGTGATCAACACGGGCGACTGCGACACCCGGGTCAAACAGTTCGCCGAGCAGTCCGGACTCGACCCGGCCGATGTCGCCGCCTCGCACTGCACACTCGCCGACGCCGACCGGGTCGAGGTCACCATCCAGCTCACCTACCAGCCGATGCTCACCGGTTTCTTCTACGACCACGACGTGGTGGTGCACGGTACGGCCGCCGCCGAGTCCGTGGCCGGCTCCGCCAACTGACGCGCGCCGCCCGTCCGTCAACCCGCCCACCGACCGGACGCCGAAGAGCCGCAGCCCGTAGCACATAGCCCATAAACCGTAGCCCGTAGCCCGTAGCCCGTAGTGAAACCCGTACCGAAGCCCGCACAGTACGCAGAAGAGGAAGCAGCCATGGCACGCACCGCCGCCACGGGACCCAACCGCGCGCCGCACGGCGGGCCCGCGGCCGGTCCACCGCGCAGGCACCGCTCGTTCGGCGACCTCGTACGGGCGCTCGGTGCGTTCGCCGCGCTCGCCGTGCTGGTCGTGGGTGTCCCCGGGGTGCTGCTGTACCTCATCGGCTCGCCGTTCCCGCACCACTTCGACTCCGACCTGGTGCAGCAGCCGATCACCTCGGAGACTTTCGTCAACACCCTGGCCGTGGTGGTGTGGCTGGCGTGGGCGCAGTTCACCGCGTGCGTGCTGGTCGAGGCGAAGGCCGCGGTCTCCGGCGTCGGTATGCCGCACCGGGTGCCCGCCTCCGGCCCGAGCCAGTTGCTGGCCAGGCAGTTGATCGCGGCCCTGCTGCTGATCGGGGTGAGCACCGCCGGAATGGTCCCAGGACTGGCGCAGATCGGCCAGCACCACGAGACGGCGAGCCAGGCCCGGCCGGGTGTGGCCGTGACCGCCCAGCAGACCCCCGGGCAGTTCCAGGCGGCTCGGCAGGCCGCCGCCGTACCGCACCAGCAGACCGCCGCGCGCCCCGGAGCCGGCCACGGCGCCGCGCAGTCCGCGCGGGAGGCGACCAAGTTCTACCGGATCAGTCCGCCCGAAGGCCGCCACCACGACTCGCTGTGGGAGATCGCGCAGCGCCACCTCGGCGACGGCCGCCGTTACAAGGAGATCTACGAACTCAACAAGGACCGGGTGCAGCCGGACGGTTCACGGCTGTCCCAGGCCAGTCTGATCCGGCCCGGCTGGGTGATGGAGATGCCCGCCGACGCGCACGGCGGCGATCTGGTGGAGATGCCGGTCGCCGCCCCGCACACCGCCCCCGACGTACGGCACTACGCCGAGCACGGGGGAGCGAAGGACACGGCGGCGGAGGGCGCACACGCCACCGTCCTACCCTCGACGGCAGCTCAGAGCGGCACCGAGGCACCCGGGACCGGCGGCGCCCCCGCTAGGCGGGCGGACGCACCTGAGACCACCGTTGGCGACCCGCAAGGCGACCAGCACACCGTGGCAGCGCAGAGCACGGACAGCACCCACACCGACCACCACCGCTCCCCGGCCGACTCCGCCCTCTCCCTCGTCGCCTCCCCGGCCGCCGGCTTCAGCCTGTCCGAAGCGCTCATCGCCTCCCCGCTGCTCGCCGCCGGCCTGCTCGCCGCCCTCGGCCGTAGGCGCCGTACCGCCTTGTGGCAGTCGGTCGCCGCGGGTACGCCGCGCACCCCCAGAACCCCCAGCGGCCCGCAGGCCGACGCCGCCGACGCGTTGCGCGTGGGCGCCGACCCGGACACCGTCGCCTTCCTGGACCGCGCCCTGCGCGCCCTGTCCGCCCGACTCGACGCCGACGGCCGCAAACTCCCCGTCGTGTACGCCGCCTGGCTCACCGGTGACGCCCTCCATCTGCAACTCGCCATGCCCGAGGGCCAGCCCCCCGCGCCATGGCAGCTCGGCCAGGACCAGACGTTCTGGCGTTTCGACCGCGGTGACCTGGCCGAGGACGCCGACACGGCCGCCGCCGCCCCGTACCCCGGGCTGGTGTCCCTCGGCAGGCTCGACGGCGCCCGGCTGCTGCTCAACCTCGAAGCCGTGCCGGGCATCGTGTCCCTGGCCGGCGGCCAGGTGGACCGCGAGGCCGTACTCGCCTCCATCGCCTCCGAACTCGCCACCAACGGCTGGTCGGACCGGATGACGGTCACCCTGGTCGGCTTCGCGGAGGACCTGACCGCCCTCGCGCCCGCCCGGATGCGCCACCTCGCCGACGTGCCCGAGGTGATCGAGACCATGGCGGCGGAGACCGCCCAGCGCGCCGGGGCGCTGCGGACCGCGGGCCAGGACAGCGTGCTCACCGGCCGCGCCGGCCGCGCCCAGCACACCCAATGGGCCCCGCACCTGGTCTTGCTCGCCGTCGAACCGACCGACGACGAGGCCGAGCGTCTCGCCGAACTCGCCGCCGACGCGGGCCGCCTCGGCATCGGCTATCTCGTCGCTACCGGCCGCACCGACCTGCCGGGCGCCGCCTGGGAACTCGAAGTCACTCCCGCCGGACGGCTGCTGGCCCCGCTGCTCGGCCTCGACCTGGAAGCGCAGATGCTGCCCGCCGCCCAGTACCAGGCGGTGCTTCGGCTCTTCGGTGAAGCCGGCGGGGACGACGACGGCCCCGGCCCGGACGCGCCGCCCTTCCTGGTGGACCTCTCCGACCAGGGCCGCCCCGGCGTGTACGCCCGCCTTCTCGGCCCGTTCGAGATCATCGGCATCGAGGCGCCTTCCGCCGAGCGCGGCCCGCTCCTCAACGAGGCGCTCGCCCTGCTGCTTCTGCACCGCGAGGGCGTCCACCCCCGAGTGCTCGCCTCCGCGCTCTGGCCGCGCGGCGTCACCGAGGACGTACGCGACGCGCTCATCGAACGCCTCCGCGACTGGCTCGGCACCGACCCGGACGGCACCTACCGGCTCACTTTCGACGCCACCGGCCGCATCGTGCTCGCCACCACCGTCGTATCCGACTGGGACGTGCTGCAGACCCTGCACCACGAGGCCACCGAAGGCGGGGCCGCCGCGGACCCGGTGGCCCGTCGGCGGCTCCTCACCGACGCCCTCTCCCTCGCGCGCGGACCGCTCCTCGCCGACCGTTCGCCCGGCCGCTACGGCTGGCTCGGCCACGAGATCGTCGACGCCCACCACCCGGTGCTCGTCGCGGAGATAGCGCTCGCCCTCGCCGAACTGCACCTCGAAGCCGACAAGCCCAAGGCAGCGGCGGCCGCCGTGGAGACCGGCCTCACCGTCGCCCCCGACGACGAACGCCTCTGGCTCGAACTCCTGCGCGCTACCCGCGCCACCGGCGACCCGGCTCGCCTTGAGGCGGCGGCCCAGTCCCTGATCGCCCGTGGCGGCGCCGTCAGCGGCTCCGGGCGGGGCCTTCCTCCCCGGGTGGAGGCGCTGTTGGACGAACTCCTCCCGGCCTGGCGCGGACAGATCGCCAACTGACGGTCCGCCGCCGACCGTCCGCCGCTCCGGCTTCCGCAACCCGATCGGCTGGCATATGCCGTGTTGCCCGTAACCTCCGGGCGGCCCGCGACCGTTGTCAGGAGGTGGTTGCCGACAACGGAGCACGGGATCGACCGGAGGTGCGGGCATGACCGACCTCCAGGTCACGGACGCGGTACTGGCCGAGGCGGAGCGCCTGCTGAGCGCGCTGCACGGCGAGTTCCGTACGATCTCCGCGCGCCGGGACGACCTGCACGACGCGTGGGGCGCGGCGGCGATCGACGGGGCGATGGACGCGTTCGTGGACAACTGGTCCTGGTACCGCAAGAAGCTTCTGTCCCGGATCGAGTCGGTGGGCGGACTCGTCGGCTCGGCGCGGGAGACCTTTCGGCGGACCGATCAGCGTCTGGCGCAGACGGGTTGAGCGGTCGTTCCAGGCCGCACGACTGGCACCCCCTCACCGCCGGCGATCCCGTCCCCGGCGACCCGGCGGCGATCCTCGAGGAAGTCGCGCACATCCGGCAGATCGCGGCCATGCTCAGAACCGAGGCCAGGGATCTCAGGGCCATCGCTGAGGGCCATGGACTCAAGGGACGTTACGCGGAAGCGCTCCGAGACGGCGCGCGCGAGTTGGAGCTGAGGCTCCGCGAGACCGCCGAGCGGTACGAACGCGTCCACAGCGGGCTGAGCGGCTGGGCCCACGAGCTGGAGGAGTTCCAGACGCAGGCAGGGCACGTGCTGCGCTCGGCCCGGGCCGCCGCCGATGCCGCGGCTTCCGACGACCCGGGTGAGGACTCAACGGCGCCGCACCGGGCGGCCCTTGCGGGGATCACCGCCCAGCGCGACGAACGAGCGCGTCACTACGCGGCCCGGATCCGCGACGAGATCGACGACACGATCAAGGACAGTTGGTGGGAGGGCGTCAAGGACGCCGTCGACGACCACGCCGGGGCCATCTCCTTCGTGGTCGACGCGATGAGCTGGGTCGCGACCGGCATCGCCCTGGCCGCCATCACCATGACCCCGGCGGGCTGGATCGCCGGCCTCGCCGTCTGGCTCACCTGTGGGGTCCTCGCCGGCCACCTTCTCCTCGCCTCGTCCGCCGACGGCTCCTGGGCGGACGTCGCCATGGACGTCTTCGGCCTCCTCACCATGCAGGTCGGCACGATCGCCCTCACCAAACTCCGCGGCGTGCGCGACGCCACGAAGCTGGCGGCCGAACTCGCCGCGGAGGACCGGGCCGTCGAGGCCACGGCCCGGTCCGCCCGCCCCCTGCGCGACCGAACGTCGGCGGTGGTCAACCGCCGCTCCTCCACGCGAGCGGCGCGGGCGAAGGCGCGCCACGCCCGCAATATCGCCCGGGCGGCGGCCCTCCGCGCCGGCGTGGCGGCGTCCGCCGAGGAGGCGGCGGTCCCCGTCGCGACGGCGTCCCGCTGGGAGGCGGCGGCGGTGGGGGGAGAACGCGAAACGGCGAATCTCCATAAGGACGTGAGAAGGCTCCGGGCGGCGTATCCGGACAGCCCGGAGGTGCAGCGGGCAAGCGTTGGCGCGGACCGGCATTACAGCACGCTCCGCGTGTCATTCGGAGCCGGCTCGGCCGTGGACCTCGGCGACAAGTTCGTGGGCGACAGCAATGTGTTTTCCACAAAGCCAGCTTCGAAAACCTACGGCCAGATGAAGCAGCGGTACGTCAGAGAGATCGGAAGCCAATGGTGACACCTTCGGAAGTGCCGGGTTCAAAACCACGAGCGAAGGTGATCAAATCATCCGAGCACGGGAAGGGCCATATCGAGGAACGCATCATGCGACGGGCCCGACTCGGGGCGGCCCTGCCTCCCCTTGCGACGATCGGCACGCTGGTTGTCCTGCGGATCATTGGTGCGGGGGGCTCGCAACTCGCGCCCTGTGTGGGCGTGTTTACCATCCTTGGCCAGGCGATGGTGTGGCTTGCAATGCTCGATCTCTGGAGGACGCGGACCTGGGACAGCGGGGTCATGTTCTACCTCATCATCGGCGGTATCTTCTCCGCCCAAACGCTGTTCCTCACCGGCGTTCCCGAAGTAACCCCAATTCCGCTCGCTGCCCCCCTTGTCGCGACGGTCGCCCGGTGGAGGATGCGTCGGGGTGGGCGGGGTGCGGGGGTGGCGCGGTGAGTCTTGTTGGTGCGCCGGCTACGTACAGCCTGCTGTTGCCGCCCGGGTGGGTGCGGATTCCGCTGCGGGGGCGTACCCGGGAGAGCTTGGAGGAGAAGGTTTTCCGGGGTATCGAGAAAGTGCCCGCCGATGTGTCGCGGGAGAAGGGGATGGCGTACCGGCTGCACGTGCGGCGGCGGGTGGAGAAGCTGGCGGAGGACGCCAGAAGGTCCGGCGGGCTTGATCTGTACGTGCCGGTACGCGCTCGGCCGGGCGGCGCCGTGCTGGCCGCGTCCTTCGTGGTCGCTGAGGCCGTGGGGGAGGGCGGCGTGCGCCCCGAGGTGCTGCTGGGGCGGCTGGCCGTCGAAGCCGGCGAGGTCAGGGGGGTCGGCGAGACCGCGGGGGTGCGGCGGGAGTACGTGAAGGAGCCCGACGAAGGGGAGCCCGAGGCCGATACGGTGACCCGGCACGTCGACTACGTACTGCCCGTGCCCGGTGACGAGGGCCGCTGGTTGACGGTCAGTTTCTCGACCGCCGGGGACGGGGATCCGGTGAGCCCCTTCACTCGCGCGGTGACGGAACTCTTCGACGCAATCATGAGCACCTTCGCGTGGAGCCACCGGCCGTCTGAGGGGCCGTTCGCCGGCTGAGGCTCACGCCCGCGCCCTGAGCCCCGCCTTCTTCGCCCGGTTGCCGCAGGGCTCCATCGAACACCAGCGCCGGGTGCCGGGGCGGGAGCTGTCGAGGAAGAGGGCGCCGCAGGCGGGGGAGGCGCAGGGGCGAAGGCGGGGGAGGAGTGCGGGGGACGCCGCGAGGTCGAGCGCGTCGCGGGCGACGAGGGCGACGGTGGCGAGGACGGGATGGTCGGCGTGCCAGCCGAGTTCGCCGGACGGGGCGAGCCGAGGAGTCGGAGGCGGGTACCCGGCGGCGGAATTGAGCCGGACCCTGGCCGCTTCGGAGAGCCCGGCGGGGCCTTCGGGACCGAGGGCGGCGAGGATCAGCGCATAGCCGGCCTCGCGCACGGCGCGGGCGTCCCCTAACTCTTCGGGGGAAGGCGGCGGGAGTGGCCCGGCTCCGAAGGGCCCGCACTGCTCGACCCACGCGGCGAGCGCCTCCTCGTCGACCAACTCCTCCCGCACCTCAGGAGTGTTCCGATACCGCAGGGTGCGGAGGAAGTCGAGGCACAGCCGACCCGAGCCCTGCCGGAATCGCCCCGGTGGGTGGACGGGGACCCGAGTGACGGTGGCGTCGGTGACGGTCATGGGGCCAGCCTACGGGTGGCACCGGTTTAACTGGTACGGTCAACTGGCCCTGGGTACCGGTTAAACCGGTGCCCCATCACTCCGGCCAGTCATATCGCGCGCCACCCCGCCCACCCGAGAGAAACCGATGGCCCACCGCACCGACCTCGCACCCTCCGGGCACCCCACCGACAGCGCACCGCACGGAACAGCCGCTCCGGACTCCCAAGGCCCGCCACGCAGTCTGATCATCCTGCTCGCCGTCGCCTGCGGCCTGACCGTCGCCAACCTCTACTACGCCCAGCCGCTGCTCAGCGAACTCCGGCACACCTTCGGGATCTCCTCGGTCACCGCCGGCGGCCTCGTCACCGCCACCCAACTCGGTTACGCGGCTGGACTGCTGCTGCTCGTGCCGCTCGGCGACGTGATCGAGAAACGCCGGCTCGCCACCCTGCTGCTGGCCGTCACCGTGGGCGCCCTCGTGCTGGCCGGGACCGCGCAGAACTTCCCGGTGCTGCTCATCGCCTCCCTGATCTCCGGGGCGACCCTCGTGGTCGCCCAGATCCTGGTGCCCTTCGCCGCGGACCTCGCGCCGGACGAGAGCCGGGGGCGCGTGGTCGGGCAGGTGATGAGCGGGCTGCTCACCGGGATCCTGCTGTCCCGCACCGTCGGCAGTCTGCTCGCGGAGGCGACGAGTTGGCGGGTCGTCTACCTGACCTCGGCGGGGCTGATGACCGTGATGACCCTGGTGCTGCGCAACGCTCTCCCGAGCCGGGCCCCGGACGGACCGGCCGCCACCCTCTCCTACGCCGCCCTGCTGCGCTCCACGGCCCGGCTGCTGAAGGTCCATCCGGCGCTGCGCCGCAGGGCGCTCTACCAGGCGGCGATGTTCGGCGCCTTCTCCGTCTTCTGGACGACCATCTCCTTCGTGCTGACCAGCGCGCCCTTCTCCTACCAGCAGTGGCAGGTCGGCCTCTTCGCCCTGGTCGGTGCCGGCGGCGCGTTGGTGGCGCCCTTCGCCGGGCGGTGGGCGGACCGGGGTCTGGTCCGGCCGATGACCGCGGTCGCCTTCGTCGCCGCGGCGCTGGCCTTCGCCCTGGCGGGCTTCGGCCGGCACAACGTGGTCGCGCTCGGCGCCGCGGCCGTGGTGCTCGACATGGCCGTCCAGGTCACCCTGGTACTCGGCCAGCAGGTGGTCTACCGGCTCGACGGCAAGGCCCGCTCGCGGCTCAACAGCGCCTTCATGGCCACCTTTTTCGTCGGCGGCGCCCTGGGATCGCAGGCCGGCTCCTACGCCTACCACGCCGGCGGCTGGCCCGCCGCGACCGTACTGGGGGCCGCGCTTCCGTTGCTGGCCCTGCTCGGCTGGACCACGGAACCGCGTCGGACCAAGACCGCCGGGCAGCCCGCCGATTGAGCCCGCGGCCGCCCGCCCGGGCTGTCAGCCCTTCCCCACGACCGCCAGGATCTCCGGCAACCGGTCGAGCAGCCGCGGCGCGGTGAACCGCAGCGCCGCCGCCACCACCAGCGCGCCGTACACCGCGCCCACCGGCAGCACCGTCCACAACAGCGCGTGGTGGCCGGTGAGATGGAGCGCCACCGACAGTGCGAGCACCGGCGCACAGAACACGGCGCCGCCCAGCGTGCCGCCGACCACGTTGAGCGTCACCAGACTGCTCTGGCCGGGCGCGGCGCTCGAGAAAGGGCTCTGCTGCGGCACGGCGTACGGGAAGCGGACGCTGGCATACGTGCCGGTCGCCGTCAACGCGCCCAAGGAGGCGAAGGAAAGGCCCAGCGTCTCCGGCAGCGCGGCGACCTTGCCGAGCAGCAGGGAGGCACCCGCCGTCACCACGATGACATAGGGCACCGCGATCACCAGCAGCGTCAGCGCCCGGCCGCGCAGTTCGAGTGCCGCGTCCCGGCGGGTGGATATGGTCGCCGCCACCGTCCAGAACGCCGAGCCGTCGGTGCCGAACTGGTTGTACATCTGCATGCCGAGCAGCCCGGCCGCCCACAGGCACTGGTAGATCGTGCCGTGCTGGACCACCGCCACCAGCGGCAGCAGCAACCCCACCGCGAGACCCGTCGCCAGGGCGGCCCGGGAGCGGGGATCACGCCACAGGTAGTGGAACTGGCGCTCCATCACCGTGCCCGTACGGCCGCCGGTCAGGGACGCGGGCAGCCATCGATCGGCTCCCCGCCGCCGGCCGGCACCGCCGCCGAAGCCCTTGCGCGACCCCCTGGCCAGGTCGGGCGCCGCCTGGATCGTGGACGCGTCGGGCGACACCATCAGCCGGAAAAGACTGCGGTACCACCAGCGCAGGACCGACGCGAGAACCACGACCGCGTACCCGAGCTGCACCGCGGCCAGTCCGTACGCACCCCGCCCGGTGGAACGCACCGCGTCCACGGCAGGCGCGGGCGGTATCCACCGCAGCACCGAGGCCGCCGAGTTGGCCCGGTGCAGACCCCCGTCGGAGGAGAGCGAGCTGACGCCGAGATTCACCAGTTGGGCGCCGACGGCGACGAACAGGCCACTGAGCAGGGCCAGATCGCGTCCTTTGCGGCTGGTCAGCAGCCGTGTGTTGGCGGCGGCCACCGCCCGGGACAGCGCCACGCAGGTCAGCAGCAGAAGGAAGACGGCCACGACCGCGACGACGGTGGCCGCCGCGCCGTGTGCCACCGCGACCACCGCGCCGGTGGACACCAGGACGGTGAACAGCGGGCCCACGCCGACCAGCGACGACGTGAGCAGCGCCGTCATCAGCGGCCGGGGCCGCAGCGGCAGCATCGCCAGCCGGGTCGGGTCGAGGGTGTCGTCGCCCCCGAAGAGGAAGAGCGGCATCACCGCCCAGCCGAGCCCGAGCACCACGGCCAGGGAGAGGGCGGCGGCGGGGGCGAAGTGATTGCCGCGCAGCCCGGTCATGCCCACCCCGAGCGCGAGCGCGTACAGGACGGCCAGGCAGACGCCGATCACCCAACCGGTCGTGCGGCCCCGGGACTGGCGCAGCCCGTTGCGGATCACGGTCAGCTTGAGCCGGACGAAGACCGGGGTGATCGAGGCGCCTTTTTGGGCGGCCGCGGCCGGGACCGGAGGCCGCTCGTGGATCACCGGGGAGCCGTCGGCGGTCATCGGGCGCCTCCGCCCAGCCAGTCGAGCCGCTGGCCGCCGCGCCTGTCGGCACCGACCAGCGACAAGAAGGCGTCCTGGAGGGTGGGCGCGGCGCCACGCACCTCGGCGAGCGGGCCGTGCGCCACGATCCGGCCGGCCGCCATCACCGCGACCCAGTCGCACAGGCTCTCCACCAGCTCCATCACGTGCGAGGAGAAGACCACGGTGCCGCCGCTGCCCGTATAGCGCTCCAGGACACCACGGATGACCTGCGCGGACACCGGGTCCACGCCCTCGAACGGCTCGTCGAGGAAGAGGACTTCCGGGTTGTGCAGCAGCGCGGCGGCGAGGCCGATCTTCTTGCGCATACCCGTCGAGTAGTCGACGACGAGCTTGTGCTGGGCGTCGGCCAGGTCCAGGACGTCGAGCAACTGCGCCGCCCGCGTGTCGACCTCCGCGCCGGGCAGACCGCGCAAGCGACCTGTGTAGCCGAGCAGTTCGCGCCCGGAGAGCCGTTCGAAGAGGCGCAGACCCTCCGGCAGCACGCCGATCCGGGACTTCACGGCCACCGGGTCGCCCCACACGTCGTGGCCGACGATCCGCACACTTCCGTCGTCCGGGCGGAGCAGGCCGGTGATCATGGAGAGCGTCGTCGTCTTCCCCGCGCCGTTCGGACCCACCAGGCCGATGAAGCGGCCGGCCGGCAGCGCCAGGTGGATGCCGGCGACGGCCACGTGCTCGCCGAACCGCTTCCACAGCCCGCGCACCAGCACCGCCGGCGTGCCGCCGTCCGGACCCGGGACACCACCGACCGGAATCGCCCCGTGGACAGGCAGCCCGCGGGCCGGCCGCGACCGCCCGTCGTCACCCGGCGTAGTCTCCTCCGGCTGCCCCATCATGTGGCACCTCTGTCCCGTCGCACCCTCGGGCCGCGACCGTCGCCGCTCGGAGCGGCGGGCCCGGCTCATCCGTACAACCACCCTAGGGGCCACCACTGACAGTGACGATCGAGCCTCGTTGATCTTGGCTCGCGGGGCGGCGGACCGGGATCGGGCGGGCGGTCGCGTGCGGGCGGCGCGGTGCGCCCCCTGGCCCGACCCCGGCCGCGACCAGGGAGCGGATCTCCAGGTCGTACATCCAGAAGGACTGACTGTCGGACCGGCATACCGGTCGGTCGGCCGGTGAGCTGGCCCGCAGCCCCCGGCCTTCCCGGCGGCCCGCGGCTTCCCCCGTCGTTTCCCTCCTCCCCGCCGGTCGTTCCCAGGTCGATCCCGTGTCGCCGGGCGAGCCACCGGACGCAACGGCGGGGGAGCCGAAGGGACTTATGGCTCATCGCGGGCGCACGGGTGCACTGCCGGGGGCGCGTACGGGCACCGACGCCGGTATTCGGGTAGTCAACAGGAGTCGGGAACCGCCCGGCGCGGGTGAATTGACGTCACTAGCGGCGTATTCCCACTGTCTGGTGGGAAATGACGTTGTCGAGGGACGACGAGGGGGGATTGATGGCGGCACGACCGTTAGTGGCGCGGCAGCCGAACGAGAGGCTGCAGGCTCTGATCCAGGAGGCCGGCTGCTCCAACGCGGGGCTGGCCCGCCGGGTCAACATGTGCGGGGCCGAGCACGGCCTCGATCTGCGCTACGACAAGACCTCCGTGGCCCGTTGGCTTCGGGGCCAGCAGCCGCGCGGCAGGGCGCCGGCGATCATCGCGGAGGCGCTCGGCCGCAAGCTCGGCCGCGCGGTGTCGATCGACGAGATCGGCATGGCCAACGGCAAGAACCTGGCCACCGGCATCGGCCTGCACTTCGCACCGACCGTGCTCGGCGCGATCGAGCAGGTCTGCGAGTTGTGGCGCAGCGATGTGGGCCGCCGCGACTTCCTGACCGGATCGACCGTCGCGGCCTCCGCCCTGGTCGAGCCGAGCCGCGACTGGCTGATCACCCGGCCCGACCAGGGCGTGGCCCGCAACGGCGGCGCCAGGGTGGGCATGTCGGACGTCGAGGCGGTGAAAGCCACCACCCAGGCGCTCACCGATCTCGACCACCGGTTCGGCAGCGGCCACGTCCGGCCCGTCGTGGTGCACTACCTCAACAGCGTGGTCTCCGGGCTGCTGGGCGGCAGCTACCGCGAATCGGTGGGGCGCGAACTCTTCTCCGCGGTCGCCCGGCTGACCGAACTCGCCGGCTACATGGCCGTCGACACCGGCCAACCCGGCCTCGCCCAGCGGTATTACATCCAGGCCCTTCGACTCGCCCAGGCCGCCGGCGACCGCGGTTACGGCGGCTACATCCTCGCAGCCAGCATGAGCCACCTCGCCGCGTCGCTCGGCACTCCCCGCGAGATAGCCCAACTCGCGCGCGCCGCTCAGGAAGGAGCCCGCGGCCAGGTCACCGCGACCGCCGAGGCGATGTTCTACGCGGCCGAGGCCCGCGGCCACGCGCTGCTCGGCGACGCCCGCACCTTCACCGCCGTCGCCGCGCTCGCCACCGAGGCCATGGAACGCTCACGGCCGGAGGAGGACCCGGCCTGGATAGCCCACTTCGATCAGGGCTACCTCGCCGACGAACTCGCCCACTGCCACCGCGATCTGGGACAGGCGGCGTCCGCCGCCCGACAGGCCGAGGAGGCGCTCGCCGCCCATCCCGAGACGCGCTCGCGCCGCCGCGCGATCGATCTGCTGCTCCTCGCCGACGCCCAGGTGCAGCAGGGCGAGATCGAGGAGGCATGCGACACCGGCACCCGGGCCGTCACCCTCCTCTCCGGCCTGCGCTCCAACCGCGGCGCGGAGTACCTGGAGGACTTCCGCCGCCGGCTCGAGCCGTACGAAGGAGAGCCCGCGGTAAGGGAGTTCGGCGCCCGGCTGGAGGAACAGGAGGCGGCATAGACGGGAAAAGCCGGCGCCAACAACGGTCCGCACCGAATCGTTACCGGACCGACACCGCACGACCTCACCCCCGTCAAAGTGCTGGGCAGACCGGGCAGGACCGGGTGCCGCCCGGGGGGCGGCCGCGCCCGGACAGTGTGCCGTAGCGCTCACTCGTTCGGGCGCGTGGTCCGCTCTCCCGATAACCCGGTAGCGTTGGCCGACGGTTGAGACGGCGGGGTAGAGGCGGGAGTGGGCGGCGATGCACAGCAGCGGACGCGGCGAGGAATCGCCGGAAGCGTACCGGGGCGTCGTGCACCCCACGGGGCAGAACCAGCAGCCCCTGGCGTACGGCGAGCAGGTCCAGCCCGCCGGCGGCAGCCCCTGGGGCAGCCCCGGGCCCGGAGCCGCCCCTGAGCCGGCCGACGCCACGCAGATGCTGCCGCCCTACCCGGCCGCCGGTCCCGGTCCTGCCGGCGGTCACGGCGCCGGCCCGGGGATACCGGTCGCGGACGCCACCCAGATGCTGCCGCCGTACCCCGGCGGGGACCCCGTGGCCCAGGAGCAGTCCGGCGGCCCTGTGCCGCCGATGCCGCCCGTACCGCCGCAGGCGCCCCAGCAGGCATCGCAGGGCCGCCACAGCCAGCAGCACCTCGGACAGGATCAGTACCAGCAGCACGAGCAGCTCGGGCAGCCCCCGGTGGCGCCCGCCGAGGCGACCCAGGCATTGCCGTTGTCGATCTTCGGCGACGACCAGCCGTACCAGCAGCAGGGCTACGAGCAGCAGGTCCCGCAGGCACAGCAGGGTTACGGACCGGGCGGGTACGACCAGCAGCAGCCGTACCAGCAGGGCTTCGAGCAGCAGCAGTACGGCGCGCCGCAGCAAGAGGGCAGCCAGGAGTACGGCTACGAGCAGCAGTCAGGGCCCACGCCCGGCCCGCAGTACGACAGTGACTACGACCACCTCTACCGGACCGACGTGCCGAGCCCGCCGCAGATACGGCAGCGCATCATCGCGCCGCCGTCCCAGCAGCAGGGTGCCCAGCAGCAAGGCGGCCAGCCGGGCCAGCCGCCGTACGGGCAGCAGCCGGGGGGCCCCTACGACCCCGGCAACGGCTACGGCAACGGCTATGACGACGGAACCGGCGGCGGCCGCGGCGGGAACCGTATGTCGCCGAAGGTGCTGATCGGCGTCGTGGTGGCGGGCTGCGTGGTGGCCGGTCTGATCGTCGGCGGTCTGCTGAGCAGCGGTGGCGGCGGTGGGGGCAACGCGGCGGACGCGACCACCGGGGCGGCCGCTCCCACCGACTCCGCGAGTGCCTCCGGGTCCGGCTCGGGCGGTGGCGGCGACGCCGCCGCCAAGCAGCAGGCCCAGGCGCTCGACGCGCTGCTCAACACCAGTGGCAACAGCCGCAGCACCGTCGTCGGCGCCGTGGCGTCGGTGAAGAACTGCCAGGACCTGTCCGACGCCTCCGCCAAGCTGCGCTCGGCCTCCAGCCAGCGCACCGGCCTGGTCACCCAGCTCGGCAGCCTGTCGGTGGACAAGCTGCCCGGCCACGCGGAACTCACGGAGGCGCTGACCAAGGCGTGGCAGGCGTCCGCCGCCGCCGACGGCCATTACGCGGCCTGGGCCGACCAGGTGGGCCAGGACAAGCACAAGCTCTGCAAGGGCGGCAACGCGCACGGCACGTCGGAGACCGAGGCCGGGGACGCGCAGAGCGGTACGGCCACGCAGCAGAAGAAGCGTGCGGTCAAGCTGTGGAACTCCATCGCCGAGACGTACGGGCTCACCAAGCGCCAGTACAGCCAGCTCTGAGCCAGCCGGCCGGCGCGAGGCGAACGGGCCGGCTCAGGCCGCCTCAGTAGCCGGTGGTGCTGCTCCGCAGCGTCGAGGTGAGGTCGACGAAGCCCGGCCGGGCGGAGACCAGCCTGCCCTTGGTGACGCGCTGGTAGGCCACCTCGGTGTTGACCATGCGGGCATGCTCGGGGATCGACTTCATGTCCGCGTCCGTCCAGCCGAGGTCAGGGGTGAGGCCGCCGGTCGAGAGGTGCGACGTGCTGTCCAGGGCCCGTTGCACGTTCGCCGCGTCCACCGTGGTCCCGGCACCCATCGCCCGGACCACCTTGGCGAAGACGTCGTACGCGATCCAGGTGGTCTGCACCCCCGGGTCGGCGACGTCGATGCGGTCGTCCCCGAAGGCGTACTTGTTCACCGCCGCCTTCATCTCGGCCCACTTGGGGTCGGAGGCCGGCGGGTACCAGTCGGTGATGTAGGCGTGCTCCAGCGGGCTCTCCGGTCCCCCGGAGGAGTCGATCACCGACTGCTGCACGCTGCCGATCACCGAGGAGAGCTGGACCTTCGGCTGCGAGTCGCCGGTGCGGCGCAGGGCGTCGAAGAAGGTGCTGGTGTGGTCGCCGAGCACCGCCGACACGCACGAGGAGTGCTTGTCGTCGCCGACCGCCCGCGCGGCCGCCGAGGTGTAGTCGAAGGAGTCGTCCGGGGTGGACAGGTCACGGGCCGAGGCGAGCCCGCCGACCTTCAGCCCGGTGTCGAGGAAGATCGGGAACTGATCGCCGGTGACCGAGTCGGGTCGGACCAGTGTCACCTTCTTGCAGAGATCGGCCAACTGCCGACCGTTTCCCGCCAACAGAGAGGGCAGCCCCCCGTTGATCGGGTACGACATCAGGCTCTGGAACTCCTCCTCCGTGATGCCGTAGCCGCCGATGTACGGGATGCCGCTCGTCTCCAGCGCGGTGGTGAAGGCCTGGCCCGACTCGCTGTAGGAGCCGATCACCGCCACGGCGCCCGCGTCCGCGGCCTGCTGGGCGCAGTCCGTGACGGCGATCGGGTCGTTGCGCTCGTTGCAGGTGAGGACCTTCAGCTTGCGCCCGTTGAGGCCGCCGTCGGCGTTGACGTACTTCTCCACCACCTGCGCCATGGCGGGCATACCGGGCATGTTGGTGGCATTGGTGCCCACCGGCGCCCAGGTCATCACCACAATCGGCCCGGCGGAGCGGGTGCTCCCCGGCAGCACACCGCAGCCGCCGACCAGTGCCGAAGCGGCCAGAGCCGCGACGACAGCCGAAAGAGCCCTGCGCACACGCGGGTCAGTCATGTAATGGGAAGATTCCGGCACAGTGCCAACGCCAGGGTGTCCGCAGAAGAATCGGCCGTCACTTTCGGGTGAATTACGAGTGACGGGATCGGCATGCGTACGATCTGGCACTGTGCAAGGTTCGGAGAAGTCTTCCCGTCGCGGCCGCCCCTCCTCCACGATGGGGGGTATGCCCCTCAACGACATGCCGTGGTGGCGCTGGCGCAGCAATGTGCGCTCGGCGTTGCACATGATCAGCGACCCGGTGTTCCAGCGGGACGTCTGGCAGTCCGGCCGCGACGGATACGGAGACGTCACCGACGCCGTGTACCGCCTCGTCGAGGACACCTGGCTCGACAACTGGTCCGCCGAGAAGTACGTGGGGACGATCATCCGCGACTCCCAGGAAGCCGCGCTGGTCGATGTCGCGGTGCTGCGCGTGCTGAAGATCCTGCACCAGGTGGGGGCGGACGCGCCCGCCACCGCCTATCTGGAGCACCAGGCCTGGCCGGAGGCGGTACAGGCGGCCCGAGAGGCCCACATACGGATGGCGCTGGCCGACGGCGAGGACCCGGACGGGCCGCCCCGGTCGCTGGAGTTGCTGGCCATCTACAACCGCACCGCGCCCTGACCCGCCGGGCTGTTCCGGCTGCCGGATACGCCTGTCGGCCGGCGTCCTGGTGTGCCAGGCTGGCGAGGTGAACGATCAGCAGCCGCCGCAGCTCGCGGAACCGCCGTCGGAGTACGTCCTCACGCTGTCGTGCCCCGACAAACAGGGCATCGTGCACGCGGTCTCCAGCTACCTCTTCATGACCGGCTGCAACATCGTCGACAGCCAGCAGTTCGGCGACCGGGACACCGGTCTCTTCTTCATGCGGGTCCACTTCTCCGCCGAGACGACGTCGACCGTCGAGAAGCTGCGGGCGAGCTTCGCTGCGGTCGGTGACGCGTATCACATGGACTGGCGGATCCACCCGTCCGACGAGCGCATGCGGATCGTGCTCATGGTCAGCAAGTTCGGCCACTGCCTCAACGACCTGCTCTTCCGCACCAGCATCGGCGCGCTGCCGGTGGACATCGCCGCGGTCGTCTCCAACCACACCGACTTCCGTGACCTGGTGGGCTCCTACGGTGTCCCCTTCCACCACATCCCGGTCACCCGGGACAGCAAGCCGGCCGCGGAGGCGCGACTGCTCGACGTGGTGAAGAAGGAAGGCGTCGAGCTCGTCGTCCTGGCCCGCTACATGCAGGTCCTCTCCGACAACCTGTGCCGCGAGCTGTCCGGTCGGATCATCAACATCCACCACTCCTTCCTGCCGAGCTTCAAGGGCGCCAAGCCGTACCACCAGGCGCACGACCGGGGCGTCAAGCTGATCGGCGCGACGGCGCACTATGTGACGGCCGACCTCGACGAGGGGCCGATCATCGAGCAGGAGGTCGAGCGGGTCGGCCACCAGGTCACGCCGGAGCAGCTTGTCGCGATCGGCCGCGATGTGGAGTGCCAGGCGCTGGCGCGGGCGGTCACGTGGCACAGCGAGCATCGGGTGCTGCTCAACGGGCGGCGGACGGTTGTCTTCGCCTGAGTGCCTGAGTGCCTGAGTGCCTGAGTGCCTGAGTGCCTCGGCGCCTAGGTGCCCGGTCCGCGCTTCTGGGGCCGGGGCCCGGGGCCGTCGCCCAGGTGGTCAGATTCTGGACAGTGAGGCGGTCGCGAAGATCACGTCCCTGATGACGTCCCGGTCGCCCATCTGGCCCAGCGCGATCCGCTCCGGCTCGATATGACCGGCGGCCAGTTGGCAGAACTCCACACTGTCCATGGCCACATGCGCGACCATCCCGTCCGCCGAGGCGAGCGCGCCCGGAGAGTCCAGCGGCAGGTACCAGTCGCCACCGCCGTCACCCTCGATCTCCAGCCGCAGCGAACGACCGGGCGAACCCGCCGCCACCAGCTTGGACGCCGAGGTCGTCAGCCCGGCGCGCCGCCGCTCCGCCAGCGCCAGCGGCAGCATCCGGGCCGCCAAGTCGATCATCCGATGAAGATTGCGTGGCGCCGGCGGCTCGTACGGGTAGTCCACCGCCTCGGCGATGTCCCAGGCGTGGATCCAGCACTCGAAGGCCCGGTCGACGAAGGCGTCCCGCAACGGCAGCGCGAACGAGCCGTAGTCCACGGCGAGTCCCGACGCCCCGCGGCCGGCGAAGGAGACCGTGCGCACCAGGCCGTGGCTCTGCTCGCGCCACAGTGCGCGGAGGGTGCCGCCGGGCAGATGCCGCTGCGCGGCCCAGTGCGCGGCGGTCCGCTCCCACGGGTCGAGCGGCAGATCCGTGTTCTCGCCGCGCAGCCGGCGCAGACGGGCGCGGGCCGCGGGTTGCGGACGACCGGGGTCCGCCGCGGTGCGCGCGACCGGCAGCGGAAGTCCGAGGGCGCGCCCCACCAGACTGTCCACCGAGGTGAGATGGCAGATGACCTCGCCCACGGTGAGCTGCTTGCGCACCTGGGTGCCGTCGAACCACTGCACCTCGACCGGCGCCTTCCAGTAACTGCCGCCGAGGTCCCGTAGGAGAGCGTCGAGCCGGGCGGTCTCGGCGTCGTAAGGAGCGGCCCACTCGGGTACCGGAATGCGCGCCGGGCGGCGGCCCAGGCAGCCTTCGAGCACTCGGACCCGGAGCAAAGGGTCCAGGTCGAGGGATTCGTCCTGGTGCAGCAGGCCCACGGCGTCGCGCAGTCGCCGGGCCTCGTCCGCGCAGGTGGCACAGCCCGGCAGATGCGCCTCGACGGCGCGTCCTTCGTCGCGGCTGCAAGCCGACAGCGCCCAGGCCCCGAGCAGCGATTTCAGCGTGCCATGGTCGGGCGGGGGCTGAGGTGTGGCCGGGGATGGGGTCGATCTGGTTGACGGCGCGGCCGGGGCCGGCAGGTGCGATGGCGCGGGCTCATACGGCGCTACGGGGCCGGGCGGGCGGACGGCGGGGAGCAGCGCGTCGGGGCGCTGGTCGGAGGCGGTCGGATGTTCGGGGCTCTCGCTGCCGTCGCCGTCGCCGTCTCGGAACACCGGGCCGGTCACAAACGCCTCCGCGGACCGGGGACGTCGAACGGTTCTTCCGGCTGCCCGCTCGGCTCCATGGCGGTGGACAGCAGTTGGAGCCCGAGCCGCAGCCGGCGCCGGGCCTCGTCCTCGCTCACTCCGAGGTCCACGGCGGTGGCGCGGTAGTCAAGCCGTTCGCGGTAGGCGAGTTCGAGCGCGGTGCGCAGCGGCGCCGGCATCGAGGTCACGATGAAGTCGGCCCGCGCCGCCGTGTTGGCCTCCCGCACCCTGGCTTCCACCTCGGAGGGCGTGGACCGTTCGCGGTTCTCCAACTGCCGCAGCCGGTGCACCGCGTGCCGCTGGGTGAGCGACGCGATCCATGACCGCAGCGAACCGTGCTGGGGCTCATACGCGTCCGGGTTCTCCCAGATGTAGCCGAACACCTCACGGGTGATCTGGTCGGCGGCGTCATCGTCGTCCATCACCCGGTTGGCCAGGCCGTGCACGAGTGAGGCATAGCGGTCGTACAACTCGCCGAGCGCGGCTTCCTCGCCTCGCGCCAACCGCTGCTGCATCTTGCGGTCCCAGCGCGGCGGTGCGGGTGTCGCCATCTCCCGGCCCCCTAGCCTCGTCCTGTCCGCTGAACAACCCGGTGGCGCCGTGCGTTCGATCGGTACCGCACTCTCCGACGAAGGTACCGGGCACGTGCAAGTGAGTACGTCGCTTTGCAGCAACCTGGCACCGGATGCGACCACTTTTGGCGGTCTGTTATCCGGGTGTGACCGCCAAAAGGCGGGGTTATGACCGGGAAGGGGCATAGGGTCCTCGTGATGAAACGGATGATGAACATGTGGCGGTTGACGGCGAGGCAAGGTGGGGACCCGTGTTGGTGACCCAGGCCAAGCAGGACGGCTGGATGGTGGTGACAGTCGCGGGCGAGATGGACCTGATCTCGTCTCCGGCGGTCCGGCAGAAGGTGCACGAAGCGGTTGCCGACGGGCACCGCAGCCTCGTCCTCGACCTCGCCGATGTGCGCTTCTGCGACTCCAGCGGGGTGGGCGTGCTGATCGGCGCGCGGCGCCTGATGCGATCCTGCGCGGGCCGGCTGCGCGTCGTGCTTCCCCAGCCTGACAACGGCAGTGGCGCGCACGTCAACCGGGTGCTGGCGGCGCTCGGCGTCCGTCGACTCTTCGAGGTCTTCCCGGACATGGTGGCCGCCACCGACGAGGCCGCCCGGCCGCTGTCCGCCTGACGGACCGGCGGACCGGCGGATATTCGGCCTGATCACCTATCCGGCGGTTCGGACCGCGTAACCGCCAAGGGATGGCTCCAGCCGGGTGAAGGCGGCCCGGGCGTTACGGTCCAGCAGGGCGAACAACTCTTCCTCAGTCGCGCCCCGTCGCACGCCCCGCTGCGCCTCGTCGAACAGCAGCCTCAGGACCGTGCCCAGTTGGGCCGCCGCGTGCCGCGGCTCGAAGGCGCCCGGCTCGTCGCCGACGGCTTCCGCGAGCACCACGGACAGCGCCTGCTCCTGGTGGTCGTACATCTCCCTGAGCCGGGCCCGCAGCACCGCACTGTCGCCCACCAGCCGGGTGAAGCCGGGGTCCGTCCAGCCCAGCAGCGGGTCGTGGCGTTCGACGGCTTCCAGGCAGTCGCGGCGGACGGCGTCCAGTGCGGACGCGCCGACCGGACGGGCGGCGACCGCGCGGGCCGGGCCGGTGATCACCTCCTCGTGCTGGTCGAAGAAGAGGTCTTCCTTGCGGGCGAAGTAGTTGGTGACGGTCATCTTCGAGACCCCGGCGGCAGCGGCGACGTCAGCGATCGTCGTCCGCTCGAAGCCCCGCTCCAGGAAGAGAGCGGTGGCGGCGCGGGCGATCGTCTGCCGGGTCTGCTGCTTCTTGAACTCGCGGAGCTGCGCCATGAGGAGACTTTAGTGGGTCGGACCAAAAAAGTGCTTGACCAGATCCTTGGTCCGACATAAATTTAGGGCCAGTCAAGAAAACCGGATCCGGGTCCGAGGAGCGATCTGTCGTCGGCGTGAAGGAGTGATCCAAGATGACCTCATGTCTCATCTCAGCTTTGTCCAGGGCGACATCACCGAGCAGCGGGTGGACGCCATCGTCAACGCGGCCAATTCCTCGCTTCTGGGGGGCGGGGGAGTGGACGGTGCCATTCACCGCAAGGGCGGCCCCGAGATCCTCGCCGCCTGCCGGGAGCTGCGTGCCGGGCACTACGGCGGGGGGCTGCCCACCGGGCAGGCTGTCGCGACCACCGCCGGGCGGCTGCCGGCCCAGTGGGTGATCCATACGGTCGGCCCGGTGTGGCAGGCGCGGGAGGATCGCTCCGAACTCCTCGTCTCCTGCTACCGGGAATCCCTGCGGGTCGCCGATGAACTGGGGGCGGCCACCGTCGCCTTCCCGGCGATCTCCACCGGGATCTACGGCTGGCCGATGGACGACGGGGCGCGGCTCGCCGTCAAGACGGTGCGAGAGGCTGACACCTCCGTGTCGGAAGTGCGGTTCGTTCTTTTCGACGCCATGGCTTATGCGGCATTTGCGGCTTATCAATAGCCCGTATGCGGTCGGGGGATGGGTCATTGGGGTCTTGTCATCGAGACTCGACATCTGTCAGGCGGTGATTACGGAGCGTCCGCACGGTGTTGTGTCCGAGGCGTGACTTGTTACGCGGTGGAGTCGGGGGATACCTCCGGTACGCTCCATCGGGTGCGTGTCCGTTCAGGGAATTCTCACGGCGCCGCCCGGCCAGGCCGGGCGGGCGTCAGCCCTGGGCGCGCGACTCCTCAGCGGGTGCGCCGAGCGGTTGGCGGCACGCCTCGTCCCTTGCGTCAGGCGCGGCCCGAGGCGCTTGTCGGGGTGACTGTAAGTCGATCATGCTGTGTAAAACCAGAGTCACGCTCCGTGACTGTGGATTGGCGTGAGGCGTCGTGTCCGCCGGTTCGGATGGTGTGAGCAATGCAGGTGCTTCAGGTGCAGATGGAGGTCGGCGTTGATCCCGCGGAGGTCGGGCGGGCTCGCCGTTGGGCGCGGTCGCGGCTGGTGGGTTCCGGGATAGGAGCCGATGAGCCGGTGGCCGAGACGCTCATCCTGCTGATCTCGGAACTGGTCACCAACGCGGTGGTCCATACCGGTTGCCCCGCTGTGCTGCGCATGCTGTTTCCGGCGACCCCCGCTGCCCCGGTGCGGGTGGAGGTGGCGGACAACAGCGATCTCCCGCCCGCCCCCCGCCACGCCCAGCGGGAGGAGACCGGCGGCCGCGGACTCGAACTGGTCGACGGTCTCGCCGACCGATGGGGCTGGCACCCTGAGGGTGCGGGCAAGCAGATCTGGTGCGAGGTCGACCGCGCCGCCGCCGTGGGGCTTCGCTGAGCCCACCCGAAAGACGGGCAGGCCGCGCCGGACCGGATCGTGCCGGGCGCGCTCTCGGCTAAGTGCGGGACGAGGTGTGGAAAGTGCGGCGGTAGGCGGTGGGTGAGACGCCCAGCGCCGCCTGGAGATGCTGCCGCATGGACGCGCTGCTGCCGAAGCCGGCCTGGTGGGCGATCTGGTCCACGCTGAGGTCGGTGGACTCGAGCAACTGACGGGCGTGCTCGATCCGTTGCTGGGTCAGCCACTGGCCGGGGCTGAGGCCGACCTCCTCCCGGAAGCGCCGGGTGAAGGTCCGCACGCTCATCGACTCCCGCTCGGCCAACTGCCGGAGGGTGAGCGGCTGGTCGAGGCGGTCCTGGGCCCAGGCCCGGGCCCGCTCGGTGCCGGCCTGCCGGGGTTCGGGCAGCGGGCGGCGCACGTACTGGGCCTGGCCGCCCTCCCGGTGGGGCGGGACCACGGTCCGGCGGGCGACCGCGTTGGCCACGGCCGCACCGAAGTCCCGGCGCACGATGTGCAGGCAGAGATCGATCCCGGCCGCCACCCCGGCCGAGGTCAGCACATCGCCGTCGTCCACGTAGAGCACGTCCGGGTCGACCTTGATCCGGGGGAAGAGCCGCTGGAAGTGGTCGGCGCTGCTCCAGTGGGTGGTGGCGCGCCGGTTGTCGAGGAGTCCAGCGGCGGCCAGCAGGAAGGAACCCGTGCAGATCGACACCATGCGGGTCCCGTGCCGGATCCCGGCGATGGCCTCGGCGAGGTGTGCGGGCAGCAGGCCTTCGTCGTAGACGGGGCCCAGTTCATGGGAAGCCGGGACCACCACCGTGTCGGCCTCGGCGAGGGCCTGCAGGCCGTGGGAGACCACGATCGGGAAGTCGGCGTCGGTCCGTACCGTGCCGGGCCGCAGGCTGCACGTCACCACCTCGTACAACGTGCGGCCGTCGGCGGCGGCTCGGGCTCCGCCGAAGATCCGCAGCGGGATGCCCAGTTCGAAGGGGATCACCCCGTCGAGAGCGAAGACAGCGATCCGGTGCCGCCCCGGATGCCGGAAGACAGGGCCGATGGCCGGACGGGTGTCCTGGGTCATGGCCCGATCCTTGCACACCATGGCCGTCGGGCCACTCGTCGTGGACACATCCAGATCGGAGACTCCTTACGTGACGCAGACATCTCAACTCCCAGCGCCCGCGGAAGACCCGTCCGCCGACCCCGCCGCCGTCTCCGGCCGCCGAGGCCCGCGGGTGCACCGCGCCTGGCTCGTCGCCGTCGTCACCTTCGTGACCATCGTCGGCGCCGCGGCCTTCGCCTCACTGCCCGGACTGCTGATCGACCCGCTGCACACCGAGTTCGGCTGGTCGCGCGCCATGATCGGCTTCGCGGTGTCGATCAACCTGGCGCTCTACGGCCTCACCGCGCCGTTCGCCGTGGCGCTGATGGACCGGTTCGGCATCCGACGGGTCGTCGCCTGCGCCCTGATCACCATCGCGATCGGCTCCGGGCTGACCGTGCGGATGACCCAGAGCTGGCAACTGGTGCTCTGCTGGGGCGTCCTGGTCGGCCTCGGCAGCGGGTCCATGGCGCTCGCCTTCGCCGCCACGGTGACCAACCGCTGGTTCGCCGCCCGGCGCGGTCTGGTGACCGGCATCCTCACCGCGGGTGGCGCCGCGGGGCAGCTGGTCTTCCTGCCGCTGCTGTCGTGGATCACCGAGCACCACGGCTGGCGGCCGGCCGCCATGACGGTGTCGATCGCCGCGGTCGCGGTGGTGCCGTTCGTCTGGTTCCTGCTGCGCGACCATCCGGCGGACGTGGGTCTGGCCGCCTATGGGGCAACCGAGTTCACCCCGAAGCCGCCGCCGTCCAGGGGCGCCGCGATACGGGCGCTGCGCGCGCTGCGGGACGCGGCGCACACCGGCACGTTCTGGCTGCTGGCCGGTACCTTCGCCATCTGCGGGGCGTCGACCAACGGCCTGGTGAAGACCCACTTCGTGCCCGCGGCCCACGACCACGGGCTGCCGGTCACCACCGCCGCCTCGCTGCTCGCGCTGATCGGAGTCTTCGACATCGCCGGCACGGTGGCCTCGGGCTGGTTCACCGACCGCCTGTCGCCGCGTCGGCTGCTCGCGATCTACTACGGGCTGCGCGGACTGTCCCTGATGTTCCTGCCGATGATGCTGGGCGACAGCATCCACCCCTCGATGGTGCTGTTCATCATCTTCTACGGCCTGGACTGGGTGGCCACCGTGCCGCCGACCATCGCGCTGTGCCGCGAGCACTACGGGGAGAACAGCGCGATCGTCTTCGGCTGGGTGCTGGCGTCCCACCAGATAGGCGCGGCCCTTGTCGCCTATCTCGGCGGCGTCGCGCGGGACGCCTTCGGTTCGTACGACGTCGTCTGGTACTCGTCCGGCGGGCTGTGCGCGATAGCCGCGCTGATGTCCCTGGTCATCCGCCACCGGCCGGTGGTGGCACCGGCGGTGGCGGTGGCGGTCGCCGGATGACCCGAGGGCCGGACGGCGGCTTGGCCGGAGGGAGGAGTCAGCCGCGGCGGGCGGCGGCCCTGGCGATCTTCTTGGCGTCGATGGCCATTTCGCGGAGCAGGCCGCTGATGGGATTGGAGTAACCGGTGAAGTAGAGGCCAGGGGCGCCCGACGCGGTGCGGCGCCCGTGCACCAGCGGGCGCCCGCGGTCGTCCAGTACACCGAGGTGGCCGACGAGCGGTTCCAGCCCCCGGCGGTATCCGGTCGCGGCGATGACCACCTCGGGGGTGATGTCGGTGCCGTCGGCGAGCCGTACTTTGTCCCCGTCCAACTGCTCGACGGCGGCGACCGGTTCGACCCGGCGGGACCGTACCGCCGAGATCAGACCGGGGTCCTGCACCGGGATCGAGCCCTGCTTGACCCGTGCGTAGAGGCCGGTCGAGGGTCGCGGCAGCCCGTACGCCGACAGGTTGGGGACGCTGATCCTGGTGACGACCGGCGCGGCCAGGTCGACCACCGCGGTGGGCAGCCGGCGGACCAGGACGGCGGTGGCCTGCGCGGGCCAACCCAGCGTGGTGCGGCGCAGGATGTGCGGCGGCGTCCGTACCGCCAGCCGTACCCGGGCCGCCCCGCCCTCGACCAGATCGACCGCCAGTTCCGCGCCGGTGTTGCCGACGCCGACCACCAGCACGTCCCGCCCGGCGTAGGGGGCCGCGTTGCGGTACTCCGAGGCGTGCAGCAGCTCACCGGAGAAGGTGTCCCGGCCCGGCCAGTCCGGTATGTGCGGGGTGTGGTTGTAGCCGGTCGCCACCACGACCACCGGCGAGGTCAGGACCCGCCCCCCGGTGGCCGGCAGCGCCCAGCCGGTGTCCGTCCGCTCCACCCGGGTCACCTCGATGCCGGTGGCTATGTCGAGGTCGTGGTGCTCGGCGTACTGCTCCAGATAGCGCACCAGGTCGTCGCGGCGGACCCAACGCCCGTACGCCCGGGGGATGGTGAGGCCCGGTAGCGACGACATCCGGCGGGTGGTGTGGAGGCGCAGCCGGTCGTAGTGGTTGCGCCAGGAGGCGCCGAGCCGTTCACCGCGCTCCAGCACGAGCGGGCGCAGCCCCCGCTGCCGCAGGGCCGCCGCCGCGGCGAGGCCGCCGGGCCCGGCGCCGATGACGATGACGTCGGGGGCCGCGGTGCTCGACGGGGCACCCGGGGCGGCGGGGGTGGACTCGGGCATGGGGAACTCCTGGAACCTGGATCGTCTGAGGGAACGGGGGGCGAATCAACGAACGGGCGAACGGGCGCATGGGCGCAGTGATCGAACGGAGGACGAAAAGCTGGTGTATCGGAAGGTAACCCCATCCGCGCGGCGAGGAGTAGCCCACCGGGCTCCCGGTGTGGGGAGTTGAGCGCGGCTCAGCCGGACCGCGCGGCGGCGACGCAGGGGGGCCGCGGGTAGTCAGCGGCGAAAGGGGGACGGTACGCGGAGCGCTCGGCGTGGGCTCCGGATGATCTGGACGAGCCATGGTCTGCGTCGCGCGTTGAGCCGCACCGGGAGTGAGATCGCACGGCCCGGTGGTGCGGGAACGCCGTGGCGACGTCGGGGAGCCGGATGGCGCTGGTCATGTCAGACATGATGCCGGGCGGGCCGGGTCGGCGGTCGGCGAGGTAGCGGGCCGGGCGCCGGAGTTCAGGGCCGCCGAAGGGCCGTCAAGAGGGCCGCGGCGGGTTGCGACGGGTCGCTGACGTCCGCGGATGACCCCGTCCGGGAGCGGAGAAGGCCAGGTGCGGAAGACCAGGTGCGGAAGGCCAAGGTGCGGAAGACCAGGGGCGGGAGCGATACGGAACCGATGGCCGCTGTCGGCGGCGGCCTCCCCCGAGGCCGTGCGGTCCGCGCTGCCGGGCCGCTGCTATCTGGTCGGTTTCTTGCCGGTGACTCCGAGGTGGACCAGCAGCGCGAGGTTCGGCTTGAGTTCTGCCTGCTTGACGCCGGTGCCGGTGAAACCTTTCTGGTGGCCTGCCACCTGGGCCATCATGGCGACCAGTGCGCCGGCCACGGCCGGCGGGCTGACCTCCTTGCCGACCCGGCCCTTGGACTGGAGGTCGGTGATGGACTCGGTGAGCGGGCCGGTCACGGCGTTGAGCACACGGGTACGGATCCGGTTGAACCGCTTGTCGCCTTCTGCGGCGCCCAGGTCGACGACGCGCAGAATCGCGTCGTTCTTGCGCCAGAAGGAGAAGAAGCCGTCCACCAGATCGGTGGCCGTCTGCGCGCCGGCCCGGCCGGCCCAGGAGCGCCCGGCCACCAGATGGCTCAGGCCGGTCGACTCCGTGGCCATCTCGTCGGCGAGTTCGAGGACAGCGCCCTCGACGTCGGGGAAGTATTGATAGAACGTTGCGGGTGAGGTGCCCGCCATCCGGGCGACGTCAATCACCTTGACGTCCCGGTAGGGCGACGTGCTGAGCATCTCGCCGAGGCAGTCCAGCAGCTTCTGCCGAGTGGCCTGCCCGCGGCGGCCCGCCACGCGGCCGTCGACGGTGCGAACTTGTCCTGTCATGCCGTCAGTTTACCGTCGGGTGATCAGCGCGCGATTTGGCCGCGTGCAAACGGGGAGCGACCCCTTCCGTTTGACGAATGTCCAGGTCAATGCCGCTTTTATCACCCCTCTTCGAGCGCTTCGAGGTCCTTGCGGGATGTGATGAATGGGCGTTTTAACCCGTTCTGGAGGGCCGGCCGACACCGGTTCCGGCCCCCGATGGGCCGTCGAGCGCCCCCCTGAGAAAATTGACCATATGTTCGATTTAAATCCGCACCGTGAGGTAGATCACTGGCTACCGTGACGGAAAAGACACCGCGTATGTACGGGGAAGGACCAGACGATGCCCGAATTCAGTGAAGGTGCACCTAATTGGGCCGATGTGTCGCTGCCCGATCTCGCCGCCGGCCAGCGCTTCTACGGTGAGCTGTTCGGCTGGACGTTCCAGGATCAGGGTGAGCAGTACGGCCACTACACGATGGCGCTGCGGGACGGAAAGCACGCGGCGGCGCTGATGGCCAAGCCGGACCCGTCCACACGCACGGCCTGGAACCAGCACCTGGCCTCGGCCGACGCCGCCAAGACCGCCGAGCGCGTCCGGGAGGCCGGCGGCCAGATCGTCTACGGGCCGCACACGGTCGGCGACACCGGCGTCATGGTGGGCGCGATCGACCCCGGCGGCTCCTTCTTCGGTGTCTGGCAGCCGGGCACCCACCCCGGCTTCGGCATCGTCAACGAGCCCGGCGGCTTCTGCTGGACCGAGAACCTCACCACGGACGGCGCGGCCGTCGACACCTTCTACCGCTCCGTTTTCGGGTACGACACCCAGCAGATCGGCGACGGCGCCCAGTTCGACTACGCGGTCTACTCGCTGCCCACCATGCCCGACGGCCCGGTGGCCGGCCGGGCGGGGCGCGCGGCCGACGAGCCGGCCGGTGATCAGGCCGACGCGCCCGCCGCTTACCAGATCTACTTCGCCGTCGAGGACGCCGACGCCGCCGCGGCCACCGTCCGCCGGCTCGGCGGCCAGGTGCACCAAGAGCCCAAGGACTCCCCGTTCGGCCGGATGACGGTGGTCTCCGACGACCAGGGCGCCCGCTTCGCCATGATCGACCTCAGCCGCACGGTGGGCGAGCCGCCCGCCCGCTAGACCCGGCGTGGCGCGGCCGGCTCCCCGGCCCGGGGGCGGATGATAACGAGTTCGCTCACCGGGCGTGTCGCGACGGCCCCGGGTTCGCAACCGGGGCCCATCCCAGGAACAATCAGGCCCGTACCCTGGCGCGGGAGCCGGCGACCGGCCGCTCGCGGCCGGAAGCACCCGGAGGGCACGGGGAAAGGCCGCAACAACGCGGGGTCACGGGGAGGTGGCAGGGCAGTGATGGAGCAGCTTACGCAGCACGACCCGAGACGGATCGGCCCTTTCGAGGTGCTCGGACGGCTCGGCGCCGGCGGCATGGGGCTGGTCTATCTCGCCCGCTCTGCCTCCGGCCGCCGGGTGGCGATCAAGACCGTGCGGGCCGAACTCGCCGAGGACCAGCTCTTCCGGGTCCGCTTCACCCGTGAGGTGGAGGCGGCGCGCGCCGTCTCCGGTTTCTACACCGCCGCCGTCGTGGACGCCGACCCGCGGGCCGCCGTTCCGTGGCTGGCCACCGCGTATGTCCCGGCGCCCTCGCTCGAAGAGATCATCAACGAGTCGGGGCCGATGCCCGCCCAGGCCGTACGGTGGCTGGCCGCCGGCATCGCCGAGGCGCTCCAGTCCATTCACGCGGCCGGTCTGGTGCACCGGGACATGAAGCCGTCCAATGTGCTGGTCGTCGAGGACGGGCCGCGGGTCATCGACTTCGGGATCGCCTCCGGCGTCTCCAACACCCGGTTGACGATGACCAACGTCGCCGTCGGCACCCCGGCGTACATGTCGCCCGAGCAGGCCCGTGACTCCCGCAGTGTGCGCGGCGCCAGCGACATCTTCTCGCTCGGCTCCACCCTGGTCTTCGCCGCCACCGGCCACGCGCCGTTCCACGGCGCCAACCCGGTGGAGACGGTGTTCATGCTGCTGCGCGAAGGCCCTGATCTGGCCGGGCTGCCCCATGAGCTGCGGCCGCTGATCGAATCGTGCATGCGGATGGAGGCGGATCGCCGGCCCACCCCGGCCGATCTCCAGGCGCAGCTCGCCCCGCACCTCTTCTCCTCCGGCGGCGACGACACCGGCACCGCCTCCGCCTGGCTGCCGCCGGCCGCGGTGGCGCTGATAGAGCAGCGGCGCAGCGGGCGTCCCGCGGTGCCGGCCGGCAGCCGGGGCGCGCACGCCGCGGGACCGCAGGTCCCGATCAATGTGCCGCCCCCGCCGCAGTCGCCGCCCCGCCCGGTCCAGGCGCCCCGCGGCGGCCAGGGAAACGGCGCGGAGACCCAGCGCCAGGAAGGCGCCGCGCCGGTCCAGCTCGCCGGCTCCGCGCCGATCGGCCCGGGTCTGCGGGTGGCCGGCGCCACCCGGCACAAGGCGCCCTCGGGTCCGGCGCCCGGCACCGAATGGGTACGGCACCGGATCGGTGCCCAGCCCGCCGGTGAGGCGTCGCCCGCGCCCCCGCCGGTGCCGTCCCCGACGAAGCCCGCCCCGGCGCCCGGCGAGTGGCGCCCCTGGCGTTTCCGGATGTCCAACGACGTCTGGGGCACCCCCGTCGTCTCCGACGGCCTGCTCTACGTCACCTCCTTCGAGGTGCACGCGCTCGATGTGGCCAGTGGCCGCCGCCAGTTCAAGACCCGCGAGGTCGCCTGGACGATGGCGGTGGCCGACGGCCGGATCCACGCCTCCGACGGACCCAGCCTCTTCGCGCTCGACGCGGCGGACGGCAGCGAGCGGTGGCGTACCCCGATCGACGGCTGGGTCTACGCGGTGCGGGCCGACGGCGGCACCGTGGTGAGCGGCACCCGCGGCGGCGGCGTCCAGGCGTGGGACGCCCACCGCGGCACCCTGCGCTGGGAACGCGGCGGCGCGCAGACGGAGTTCGAGTCGCCCGACTCCGGGCCCACCGTCATCGACCGGGCCGTCTATTACCAGGGCGGCGGCCACCTGCACGCGGTGGACGCGCTCAACGGCGCCGAGCTGTGGTCCTACCCGGTGGGGGAACCCGGCGCGGCCGGTTCGGTGCCGACCCGGCCGGTCGTGGCGGACGGCGTGGCCTATCTGACGGCCGGCACCCATGTGCTGGCGCTGGACGCGCGGAGCGGCGCCGAGCGGTGGCGGTTCGACGCGCCCGCGGTGATGTTCGCGCCGCCCACCTATGTGCCCGGGCCGGGGATCTCCGGCGGCGGTGTCTACGTCACCGACCATCTCGGCACGGTGTACGCCCTCGACCCCGCCAACGGCCGGGACCGCTGGCGGGTCGCCACCGAGCCGCGGCAGTCGGTCGAACCGGTGGTCGTCGCGGCGGGCGCGGTGCATCTCGGCGCGGGCGCCGCGCTCTACACGCTGGACGCGGTCAGCGGCACCCCGCGCTGGCGGTTCGCCGCGCAGGACGAAGTGGTGGGGTCGCCCGCGGTCGCCGCCGGCCGGGTGCACTTCGGCTCCAAGGACCACTGCCTCTACACGGTCGACGCCCAGGGCGGCCAGTTGCGGTGGCGGCTGGAGACCGGCGGGGAGATCACCGGCTCGCCGGTGGCCGCCGACGGAGTGGTGTACGCCTGCTCCAAGGACCGCTGTGTGTACGCGCTCGACGCGGCCAAGGGCACCGGGGCGGCCGCCCGCCGGGCGTGAACCGGTGCCGGGGGATCAGGGTTTCTCGACAGCGCCGTGAGCCTCGGGCGGCGGCGCGCCGGGATCGTGGGGCGGAGCCGGGGCCGGAGTGCCGCCCTGCGTGGTGGGTTCGCCGAAGATCAGCGGCAGGCCGACGAGTGTGGGCGCGCTGTCCGGGTCATCCGGGTCATCCGGGTCATCCGGGCCGAGCACCGGGGGCTCGTACGGCGGCGGGGGTTCGTACGCTCCGACCGGTTGCGGAAGTGGCTCGGGAGCGGGCAGGGGAGCGTAGGAGTCGGCGGGCCAGGAGGGGTACGGCTCGGCGGGCGGTGGCTCGTACGACGCGTCCCGCGGCTGCCGGGCCCGGCGCCGCCGCTTGCGGCGGCCGTGGAAGAGCCAGCCGGCCAGGAAGAACGACAGCGCGCCGCCCGTCGCGAAGGCCACGCCCGTGTCCATGCCGTCGCCGCCCGCGGTGAGCGAGCCGGCGAACTGCGCCTGCCGCACCATCCACAGCACGGTGACGCCGAGGACCAGCAGCCCGGCCGCGGTCTCGACGAGCCATGAGCGCATCAGCGCGCCGAGGGCACTGAGCAGGGCGGCGAAGCCCATCGGCAGGAAGAGGGAGCCGAGCGGGGCCGCGTCATGCGGGGTCGCGCCGACGCTCGTGAAGAGGTCGTCCACCCGGATGCCGGTGCCGTGCCGGCCGCCGTACCAGGGATGGAAGGGGCTCTGGACGACGACTACGGCACCCGCGAGCGCGAGCAGGGAGCCCAGAGTGTTGCGGATCAATGGGTGCCACCGCCTCGTATCGCGCGTTCGGCCCCCTCGCGCCCGACGCTACGCCGGGCGCACTGGCGCTGCGAGGCGGGCGCCTCCGGCGGAGTGAGGGCCGCCCGGCCGCCGGCCCAGGCCCCGGACGGCAACGGGCAAGGCACCAGCACCCGCGCTGGCACCAGCACCCGCGCGGACATCGGCGCCGCGGCCCCCGGGCAGCACGGTCTTCGCCGAGCCCCCCACCGAGCCGCCGCCCACCGGGTACCGGCCGCGGACATGCGAAGGAGCCGGCCGCAGCGCCCCCTCCGCGCTGCGATCGGCTCCCCGGTGCCCGTCCGGCTGGTCTGCTCCCCCTTTTGAACCAGACCCGCCGGTCCCCCCGGGCGCCCCCTTTGCGGTCTCCCGCGCCCCCCGTTTCCCCCGTTCCCCCCCATTTCCCCGAGGTCCCCCCGAGGTCCCCCGGCCCCCGTGGTCCCCCTCTTTGTTTCCCCCGTGATCACCCGCGGAGCGTTCCCCAACGCTCCGCGGGCGGGTGCGAGCCGTGGTCACAGCGTCGGCTCGCGGGCTGGAAAGTCGTTGGGTCAGGGCGCCTTGGGCGCGGTGCCACCCGGGGCTTCCGGGGTGCCGTCGGTGTACCAGTGATCCGGGTCGTCCTTCGAGTGCTTCGGCGGCGCCGGCGGCTGAGGGTCGGTGGGATCGGTCGGCTCGGTCGGCGATGTCTCGGTGCTCATGGTGCTCTCCTGTGCCTTGGGTACATGCTTGGTCGAAAGCCCACCCGGCGAGGTCCCCCGTGCTTCACCGGGTGGGCGGCTCGTGCAAGTGATGGAATCGTGGCAGGCGCCGATAATCAACCGATAAACGGTATCGATGAGTTGCCCGACCTGGGCGTTCGGGGACGGCGGAGTCAGCCGGCCAGCGAACCGGACGAGGGTGTCGCCCCGTCGCTGAGCAGCCGGCGTACCTCCTGGGCCTCGGGCGAACCGAGCGCCACGTACATACCCAGGGCGTCGTGCCAGCACGCGTGCGCCCGCACGACCTGGCCCAGGCCGGCCAGCGCCCGGCCGAGCACCGTCAGGGCGTTGGCGGTCCGCCATTCGCCGCCCACCTCGCGCAGGATGGCCAGCGACTGCTCGGCGTGCGCCGCCGACTGGCGCCTGCGGTCGGCCGCCAAGTGCGCCTGGGCGAGCCGGTAGAGGGTGACGCCCTCCCAGAACTGCTGGCGGGCGTCGCGGAAGATCTGGAGGGCCTCGGTGAGGCAGTTGTGGGCCTCGTCGAGTTGTCCGGTGGCGGTGAGCGGGATGCTCATCGTGTAGAGGGTGTTGCCGATCCGGTAGCCGGCGCCGAGCTCACGGTTGATGGCCAGGGCCTGGCGGCTGGTGGTGACCGCGGCGTCGGAGTCGCCGAGGCTGAGCTGGGCGCGGGAGAGGTTGCTGAGGGCGGAGGCCTCGCCGTGCCGGTCGCCGTCGGCGCGGAAGGCGTCGAGCGCGGTGCGGTGGTATTCGACGCAGGCGGCGAAGCGGTGGTCGTGGTGGGCGATGCTGCCGCGCAGGTTCGGCGCGTAGCTGCAGGTGAGCGGGTCCTCGGCGCCCTGTCCCGCGGTCATGGCCAGGCGTGCCTGGTCGTCGGCCTCGGTGAAGCGGCCGGTCATCTGCAACTGCTGGGCGAGCAGGATCCGGGCGCGTCCTTCGACCAGCGGGTCGCCGCAGGCGTTCGCGGTGGCGACCACCGCGCGGGTGGCCTGTTCGTACTGCCGCGCGTAGATACCGGATTCCATCAGGTCCTGGGCGGCGAGCAGCAGGTCCACCGCGCGGCGCAGCGGGCCCTCGCAGCCGCCGTCGGCGGCCTGCTGGACGGCGGCGAGCAGTCCCTGGGCCTCGGAGAAGAGCCAGTGCAGGGCGTCCTCGCGGGCCCCGAAGCCGAGGCCGGGGTGGGTGGTCGGGGCGAGGTGGTCCAGCATCCGGTCGCCCGGGGACTCGAACGCGTAGGCGTTGGCGGCGGAGCCGAGGAAGAAGTCCAGCAGCCGGGACAGCGCCTGGCAGCGCGCCTCGGGGGGCTCATCGCGCTCGGCGCACTCCCGCGCGTAGAGCCGCAGCAGGTCGTGGAAGCGGTAACGGGCGGGCGCGGCCGACTCGATGAGGCTGATGTCGACCAGCGCCTCCAGCAGCTCCTCGGTCCGGTACGGGTCCAGGTCGAGGACGGCGGCGGCCGCGTCCAGCGAGATGTCGGGCCCGTCGGGCAGTGACAGCAGCCGGAACGCGCGTGCCTGGGCGACCGAGAGATGCCCGTAGCCGAGCGCGAAGGTGGCCTTCACCCCGAGGTCGCCGGCCCGCAGCTCGTCCAGCCGCCGCCGCTGGTCGGCGAGTTTGTGGGCCAGTACGGAGACGGTCCAGGTCCGGCGGGCGGCCAGCCGGGAGGCGGCGATCCGGATGGCCAGCGGAAGGAAACCGCAGGCACCGACGACGTCGAGGGCGGCCTGGCGCTCGCTGGCGACCCGCTCCTCGCCCACGATCTTGGTGAAGAGCTTCAGCGCCTCCTCGGGCGACATCACATCGAGGTCCACCAGATGCGCGCCGGCCAGGTCCACCATCCGGACCCGGCTGGTGACCAGCGCGGCGCAGCCCGGCGTGCCCGGCAGCAGATTGCGGATCTGCGCGGCGTCGTAGGCGTTGTCGAGCAGGGCCAGCACACGGCGGCCGTCGAGGGTGGAGCGGTAGAGGGCGGCGCGCTCGGCGAGGGTCTCGGGAATCGCCGGGTTGGGGATGCCGAGGGCGCGCAGGAAGGCGCCGAGCACCGCCTCGGGTTCGGCGGGGCGGGGGTCGGTGCCCTGGAGGTCGACGTACAACTGGCCGTCGGGGAAGTCCTCCCGGGCCGCGTGTGCGACGTGTACGGCGAGCGTGGTCTTGCCGACGCCGCCGATGCCGGCCACCGCGGAGACCGCCATCACCCCGCTGCCCTTGGACGCGGCGGCCAGTTGCTCGCCCAGCTCGGCCACGAAGGAGTCGCGGCCGGTGAAGTCGGCGACCGTCGCCGGAAGTTGCGCGGGCCGCAGGATCTCCGGGGTGCCCGAGGCCGTACCGGCCGGGGCGGCCAGGCCGGGGTCCGCCTCCAGGATCCGCTGGTGCAGCTCGGCCAGTTCGGCGGACGGGTCGATGCCCAGCTCGTCGGCGAGCAGGCGGCGGGTGTCGGCGTAGACACCGAGCGACTCGGCCTGCCGGCCGCTGCGGTACAGGGCCAGCATCAGCAGCGCCCGCAGCCGCTCCCGCAGTGGATGGTCGGCGGAGAGCGCGGTGAGTTCGGAGACCGTCTCGGCGTGCGCGCCCAGTTCCAGGTCGAGTTCGAGGCGGGTCTCGATCAGCCCGATGTGCCACTCGGCGAGCCGGGAGCGCTGCGTCTCGGCGTACGGACCCGGCAGGCCGGCCAGCGGTTCGCCGTGCCACAGGTCAAGCGCCTCGCCGAGGAGTTCACGGGCCGCGGCGGGATCACCCGCGGCGCGCCGCCGGTCCGCCTCGGTGGCCAGCCGCTCCGCCACCGAGGAGTCCAGCGCGTCGCTGCCCACCCGCAGCGCGTAGCCGCCCGAATCGGTCACCAGGGCCTCGGGACCCAGTGCCTTGCGCAGCCGGAAGGCATACGAACGCAGCGCGGCCAGTGCGGTGTTGGGCGGGCTCTCACCCCACACGGCGTCCAGGAGTTCGGACGCCGTCGCCGTACGGCCGCCGCGCAGCAGCAAGGCGGCGAGCAGCGAACGCTGTTGTGGGGCGCCGGTGCCGATCGGTTCGTCGCCGCGCCAGGCACGAACCGGCCCGAGGACCGCGAACCGCAGGCTGGCGCCCGGCTCCGGCCTGGTTTCCATTTCTGCCCCCTGAACCGCCCGGGAGCCGGAGCTTCCCCGGACCCGACTCTCCGCGCGTATATCTATCGTTCATCGCTGGACGGAACAGTTGTCCGCATGGCACGTGGGGCCGGGATTCCTGCCCCTTCGGTGCCAGTTTGCCGTGTCGGGCGGCTGAGGTCACCCCGGGCAGGGTCCCGATCCGGCCTCACGGCAAAAGTTGGTCCGAATCCGAGGTTCCGTCTGTGCGTGCGCGGAGGTTGTGCTGTGTGGGATCCGTTCGTACCGGTGTGCGTTCTGCGACTGGCCGGGTGACGGGATCGTCATGTGTGCCTGGTGTGTTGACGATGCGGCCGGATCACCTGGTGCCGCCGGTTCACCCGCTTCACCTGTGGTGCGGGCCGAAGCCACTGGTGCCGCCGGTGCCGCCGGGTCCGCGGACGTCGCCGGTCTCGCCGACGCGGTCGATCCCGCGCCGCCCTGCCTTCCGCCCGTCTCGCCCTTCTTCCCGCTGTGGGGAGCGCGTTCAGCGGATTCAGCGCGGGCCTTCGACTACTTCCGGCCCGACCGGGACCGGGCGTTCCCGCCGGGTCACCCCTCGGGGCATGAGCCGACAGGCGGCTCGGCGTTCCTCAACCCGCGCCTGCCACGCCGCGTCCGTACGGGCCCGCCGGTGCGCTCGCTGTCGACCCTGCCCGCTGCCGCCCCGGTTCAGTGGCCCGTCCTGGCGTTCTCCGCGGCGGCACCCGCTGCCACCAAGGCGGCCGGCATGACCGACGGCCCTGACCTCCCGTACGGCCGGACCGGCGGACCCGGCGGACCCGGCGGCACCGGCGGCGGTGGCGGCGGTGGCGGCACCGGAGGGATGCGCCCCGGCCCCGGCGACATCGGCCGGCTGCCCGGCACCCTGCTGCGCCACCGCGCCGCCCGCCGCCCGCAGACGGTGCCGGCGCTGCCGTATCCGAGCGCCCGGCGCACCGGCACGGCCGGCTGCACCTTCGCCGAACTCGACCGGCGGGCCCGCGCGGTGGCCTCCCGCCTCGGCGCCCTGCTCCAGCCCGGCAGCCGCGTCATGCTCGCCTACCCCGAGGGCCCCGACCTGGCCGGCGCCTTCTACGGCTGCCTCTACGCGGGGATGGCGGCGATCCCGCTGGTGCTGCCCGAGCCGGGCGCCACCGGCGGAGTCGGCCGCGCGGTCGCCCGGTGCGTCCCCGATCTGGTGCTCACCGGCGCCGACATCTGGACGCCGCTGGCGGTCGACCGGACCCGTACCCAGGTCCTCGAAGCCGACGGCCGGAGCGTGGCCGGCGAACCCGTCCGGCGCCTCGCCCAGAACTGGCGCCCGGTCGGGGTGCTGCGCAGCGCCCCCGCCTACCACCGCTACCACGACGACGGCGGCGTCAGCGGCCGGCTGGAGCCCGCGATGGCCCACTCCGACCTCGCCGACGTGATGGGCGAACTGACCCAGGCGATCCGGCTCGGCACCGACGAGGAGAACGTCGGCTGGATCGCCGCGGTGCACGGCGTGGAGGACGCGGTGTGGCGGATCCTGCTGCCGGTACGGGTCAGCGTCTGAGCCGGCCGGGCGCGCGCCCACGGTGTTCTCAAGGGGCGGGGACGGGGCGGAGGGAGGGGATGGGTGGTGCGGTCTCCTCCCGGCTGCCACCCGGCGGGGGGTTGCTCGCGCGGTTCCCCGCGCCCCGGACGGGGCCGCGCTCTCGCTATTCCCCGCGCCCACCCGATCGGCAGGTGATGTTTCCGACAAGTGACCCCGGTGGGTTGCTGGTCCGCCGGGCCGGTCGGTCCCGATCCGGCAACTTATCCTCGGAGGATGAGCCTGCCGCCGCCCGCTGGTCCCGTACCCACCGCCAACGCCATGCGACGCGCCCTGCACCGAGCGAGAGAGGGAGTCGCCCTCGACGTCAACGAGGCCGCTGTGCTGCTCCAGGCGCGGGGCGATGATCTGACCGCGCTGGCGGCCGTCGCGGCCCGGCTGCGCGACGCCGGACTGGAGACGGCCGGCCGCCCGGGGGTCATCACCTACTCCCGCAAGGTCTTCATCCCGCTCACCCGGCTGTGCCGCGATTCCTGTCATTACTGCACGTTCGTCACCGTGCCCGGCAAGCTGCGCCGGGAAGGCCACGGGATGTTCCTGTCGCCGGACGAGGTGCTCGACATCGCCCGGCGCGGCGCCGAGCTGGGCTGCAAGGAAGCGCTGTTCACCCTCGGCGACCGCCCCGAGGACCGCTGGCCCGAGGCGCGGGAGTGGCTCGACTCCCATGGCTACGACGACACCCTGGCCTACGTCCGGGCGATGGCGATCCGGGTGCTGGAGGAGACCGGGCTGCTGCCCCACCTCAACCCCGGGGTGCTCGGCTGGACCGACCTCCAGCGGCTCAAGCCGGTCGCGCCCTCGATGGGCATGATGCTGGAGACCACCGCGACCCGGCTCTGGTCCGAACGCGGCGGCCCGCACTACGGCTCGCCCGACAAGGAGCCCGCGGTCCGGCTGCGCGTCCTGGAGGACGCCGGCCGCTCCAACGTGCCCTTCACCACCGGCATCCTCATCGGCATCGGCGAGACCTACCAGGAGCGCGCCGACTCCCTCTTCGCGATCCGCCGCACCGCCCGCGCCTACCACGGCATCCAGGAAGTCATCATCCAGAACTTCCGCGCCAAGCCGGACACCGCGATGCGCGGCATGCCCGACGCCGAACTGGAGGAGCTGGCCGCGGCCATCGCCGTCGCCCGGATCGTGCTCGGCCCGGCCGCCCGCATCCAGGCGCCGCCCAACCTGGTGGACGGGGAGTACGCCCGCTTCATCGAGGCCGGCATCGACGACTGGGGCGGCGTCTCCCCGCTCACCCCCGACCACGTCAACCCCGAGCGTCCCTGGCCGCAGATCGACCAACTCGCCGAGCAGACCGCGGCCACCGGGTTCGCACTGAGGGAACGGCTCACCATCTACCCGGAGTTCGTCCGGCGCGGCGAACCCTGGCTCGACCCGCGGCTGCTGCCGCACGTCCGCGCGCTCGCCGACCCCGCGACCGGTCTGGCCCGGGAGGACGCCGTGGTCGAGGGCCGCCCGTGGCAGGAGCCCGACGACGCCTTCGCCGCGGCCGGCGGCCAGGGACGTACTGATCTGCACCGCACCATCGACACCGAGGGCCGCACCGCGGACCGGCGCGACGACTTCGACGAGGTCTACGGGGACTGGGAGTCGCTGCGGGAGCGCGCCGCCCCCGGGATGGTGCCTGACCGGGTGGACGCCGACGTGAAGCAGGCGCTGTCGGTGGCCGCCGACGATCCGACGAAGCTCACCGACGCCGAGGCGCTCGCCCTGCTGCACGCCGACGGACCGGCGCTCGACGCCCTCTGCCGGATCGCCGACGACCTGCGGCGCGCGGTGGTCGGCGACCAGGTGACCTATGTGGTCACGCGGAACATCAACTTCACCAACGTCTGCTACACCGGCTGCCGCTTCTGCGCCTTCGCCCAGCGCCGCACCGACGCCGACGCCTACACCCTGTCCATCTCCCAGGTGGCCGACCGGGTCGAGCAGGCATGGCAGGTCGGCGCGACCGAGGTGTGCATGCAGGGCGGCATCCATCCCGATCTGCCCGGCACCGCCTACTTCGACATCGCCCGGGCGGTGAAGGAACGCGTCCCCGGTATGCACCTGCACGCCTTCTCACCGATGGAGGTCGTCAACGGGGCCACCCGCACCGGCCTGTCGATCCGGGACTGGCTGATCGCGGCCAAGGAGGCCGGCCTCGACTCCATCCCCGGCACCGCCGCCGAGATCCTGGACGACGAGGTGCGCTGGGTGCTCACCAAGGGCAAGCTGCCCACCGCCACCTGGATCGAAGTGGTGACCGCCGCGCACGCGTTGGGCATCCGCTCCTCGTCCACCATGATGTACGGCCATGTCGACCAGCCGCACCACTGGCTCGGCCATCTGCGGCTGCTCGCGAGCATCCAGCAGACCGCGCTCGCGAACGGCCGGGAGGGCTTCACCGAGTTCGTGACGCTCCCCTTCATCCACACCAACGCCCCGGTCTATCTGGCCGGCATCGCCCGCCCCGGCCCCACCGCCCGCGACAACCGGGCCGTCACCGCGATGGCCAGGCTGCTGCTCCACCCGTACATCCCCAATATCCAGACCAGTTGGGTGAAGCTCGGCGCCGAGGGCGCCGCCGAGATGCTCCGCTCCGGCGCCAACGACCTCGGCGGCACCCTGATGGAGGAGACCATCTCCCGGATGGCGGGGTCCGGTTACGGCTCCTACCGGTCCATCCGCGAACTCGTCGCCATCGCCGAGCTGGCCGGGCGGCCGGCGGTCCAGCGCACCACGCTCTACGGCGAGCCGTCGGCCGAACGCCTCGCCGCCGGGCTCGCCTCCGACGGGCACCTGCCCGAGCTGCTGCCGGTGCTGGGGGACTGACCGACTGGCCGCTGACTGACCCTTACCCGGACGTGGATCCGGACCCGGACCTGGACCCGATGTGCAGCCTCGCCGCGGGTCCGGGCGCCGGGTCCGGTCCCGGCGGGCGAAACCCGGGAATCGCACACTCACCCGCACGGCCCCGGGCCGGGGGACCCGGGGCGGTGAATTCGGTGGTCCGTCACGGTGCTCCTCGGCGTTCTTCCTTGGCGGGGGCGCCGGCCGATGGTGAAGTCGCCGATGTCAGGAGTGACGTGCGGCATCCGGTGGGGGGCGAAGTGGTGCGGGGCATCGGCAGAGGCATCGAAATCGGCGTCGGCATCGGCACGGGCGACGGGCGGGGCCGCGCGGGCGGACATCGACCCGAGACCGGCGGCAGGCGCGCGCCCTGCACCGGACGGGCCTCCAGGCGGGCCGGGACCGCCGCGCTGGCGGCCTTCGGCGCACTCGTCGGCACCCTGGCCGGCGCCGGCGGCGCGGCGGCGGACGCGCGGGGCATGCGCTACGACCACGTCGAGAGGCCGGCGCCGGGTGTGACCTTCGGGAACTTCACCGTCACCGCCGCCCGCCGCACCGTGCACGGCCATCTGCTGACCGTGCGCCTTGTCACCCGCGGCCTCGGCGTCGACCTGCTGACACCCGGCGCCGTCGCGGGCCGCGCCACCGTGTCCCGCCTCGCCGACGCCCGGCACGCGGTGGCGGCCGTCAACGGTGACTTCTTCGACATCTCCGAGGAGCAGCATCCCGGGGTGGCCGCCACCGGCTCCGCCGACGGACCGGAGATCGCGTCAGGACGCGTGCTGAAGGCCGCCGTCCCCGACGCCCAGCGGTTCGGCCCCGCGCTGCCGCCCGGCGCCACCTCCCGCGACGTGCTGGGCGTCGGCACCGACCACCGGGCGCGGCTCGACCGGCTGACGTTCGACGGCTCCGTAAGGACCTCTCGCGCCGCCTACCCCCTGCGCGGCTACAACCAGTTCGCGCTGCCGGGCAACGGCATCGGCGCCTATACCGCCGACTGGGGCGCCCGCTCCCGCCGCCGCGCGGTCTGCGGCAGCGACACCTCGCGCGCCGCCGGATGCAGCGCGGACACGTACGAGGTGGCCGTACGCGGGCAACGCGTCGTCTCGGTCGCCCCCCAACCGGGTGCCGGGCGGATCCCGGCGGGTACGACGGTGCTGCTCGGCCGGGACGCGGGCGCCGACGCCCTGCGCTCGGCGCTCCGCGTCGGCGACCGGGTCCAGGTCAGCGGACGGCTGGTGCGGGCCCCCTCGGGTATCCGCTACACCTTCGCCGTCGGCGGCGTCCCCGTGCTGCGCAATGGGCGGCCGCTCGCCGGGCTCGACACCACGACGGCGGCCACCAGGACCGCGGCGGGCTTCGGCGGGGGCGGCGCCACCCTGTACCTGCTCGCCCTCGACGGCGGCGCCGAGTCCCACGCGGGCCTCACCCTCGCCGAACTCGCGGCTGTGCTGCGGCGGATCGGCGCCGACAACGCGGTCAACCTCGACGGCGGCGGCTCCTCCACCCTGGTCACCCGCGCCAGGGGCAGACGATCCGCGGCCGTCCGCAACCACCCCTCGGGCGGCGCGGAACGCCCGGTGGCCAACGCGATCGGCATCCTCGCCCCCCGCTGAGCCGGCCGCCGGACCGCGCCCGCCCCCCTCCCGAACACCCGCCCCAGGACGCCCCTTTCCGTTCCCTGTGGGCCGGGGAGAATCCGCCGCCATCCGCGCTTAGGCGGCGGTTCGTGGACAACCCTGACCTACCCGTCGTCCCCCGCAGTCCCCCGGCCGTCCCCCTTCCTCTCCTGGTCGGGTCGGCTATCGTGCTGGGCGCAGAACGGGTCTGACCGGGGGCCGATCGAAGGGAAGCGCCTTGACCGCTGTCTGGGGACGCGCGCAGCAGCAGGACTTCCGCAGCCGGGTACGGGGCTGCCTGCTCGGCGGCGCGATCGGCGACGCCCTCGGCGGGGGTGTGGAGTTCGAGTCGCTCGAAGCGATCCAGCTCAGTCACGGCCCGGACGGCGTCACCGACTACGTGACGGCGTACGGGCGGCGCGGCGCCGTCACCGACGACACGCAGATGACGCTTTTCACCGTGGAGGGGCTGATACGGGCCCAGGTGCGCCGGGACACCGGCGCCTGGCACCCGCCGACCGACATCCACCGCGCCTACCGCCGCTGGGCGGCCACCCAGAGCGAGTGGGGACCCGACGAGCGCCGCAAGGACACCGGTTGGCTGGCCCGCGAGGAGTGGCTCTACGCACAGCGCGCCCCGGGCGGCGCGTGTCTGTCCGGTCTGTCGGACGACCGGATGGGCACCCTGGAGGAGCCCAAGAACCCCGGCTCCAAAGGCTGCGGCACCGTGATGCGGTCGGCCCCCTTCGGGCTGCTGGTCGGCTGGGAGCCGCAGTTGGTCTTCCAGTTGGCGGTGGAGTGCGCCGCCCAGACCCACGGCCATCCCACCGGGCAGCTCGCGGCCGGCGCCTTCGCCGTCATCGTGCACGGCCTCGCCCGCGGTGAGGCGCTGGACGGCTCGGTCCAGCACGCGCTCGCCCTGCTCGGCGCCCGCCCCGGCCACCAGGAGACCACCGACGCCCTCCAGAGCGCCCTGGGCGCCGTACGGCAGGGGCTGCCGTCGCCGCAGCGGGTGGAGGCGCTCGGCGAGGGCTGGACCGCCGAGGAGGCGCTCGCGATCGGCGTCTACTGCGCGCTGGTCGCCGAGGACGTACGGCACGGCCTGCTGCTGGCCGTCAACCACTCGGGGGACAGCGACTCGACCGGCTCCATCTGCGGCAATCTGCTGGGCGTCCAGCACGGCGAGACGGCCCTGCCGCCCGCCTGGATAGCGGAGTTGGAGGGGCGCAGCACGATATTGCAGCTCGCCGACGACTTCGCCATGGAGATGACCCAGGCGCCAGCCCTGCACGGTCCCTCCGGCGCCAGCCCGGCCTGGCTCGACCGCTATCCGGCGGCATAAGCCGCCGCGGAGACGGTGGTGGGGAGCGGCCAGGCGGCAGCGGGCAGCGGGCTATTGGGCGCCCGGATGGTGGAAAGTATGTGGACGTCCTAGTAATTCTCCCTAGGCTGCCCGCCATGATGACGACGCCCGCCGCCGCGCCTCCCGCCCTTGCCGCCCGCGCCCGCGAAGTGGGCGCCTCACCCGTACGCGAGATCCTGGCCCTGACGGCCCGTCCGGAGGTGATCTCCTTCGCCGGCGGACTGCCTGCGCCCGAACTCTTCGATGCGGAGGGCATCAGAGCCGCGTACGACCGTGTGCTGGCCGAGCAGCCGGGCACGGTGCTCCAGTACTCGACGACCGAGGGCGATCCGGCGCTGCGGGCCGCGGTGGCCGGCCGGCTGACCGCGCGCGGACTGCCGACAAAGGTGGGCGACCTCCTGGTGACGGGCGGTTCGCAGCAGGGCCTCGCGCTGCTGGCCACCGTGCTGCTTGACCCCGGGGACGTCGTCCTGGTCGAGAACCCCACGTATCTGGCCGCGTTGCAGTGCTTCGGCTTCGCCGGCGCCCGGGTGGTGCCGGTGCCGACCGACGACGACGGGGTGACCCCGGCGGCGCTTGACGAACTGGTCGCGCGGGAGCGGCCGAAACTGCTCTACCTGGTCCCCAATTTCCAGAACCCCACCGGCCGTACGCTCCCGCTCGCACGCCGGCACGCGGTCGCCGAGGTGGCGGCGCGGCACGGCCTGTGGATCGCCGAGGACGACCCGTACGGCGAACTGCGCTTCGAGGGCCGCGGCGAGCCGTGGATCGCCGCCCTGGACGGGGCCGCCGACCGGACGATCCTGCTCGGCAGCTTCTCCAAGATCATGGCGCCCGGCCTCCGGCTCGGCTGGCTGCGCGCCCCGGCCGGCCTCGGGCGGCCCTGTGTCATCGCCAAGCAAGCCGCCGACCTGCACACCTCCACCGTCGACCAGGCCGCCGCGGCCCGTTACCTGGCCGACCGGGACCTGGACGCGCATCTGGCCCTGGTCCGTACCGCCTACCGTGCCCGGCGGGACGCGCTGCTGGCCGGACTGCCCGCCGCGCTGCCGGCCGGCAGTACCTGGAACCGGCCGGAGGGCGGGATGTTCCTCTGGGTCCGCCTGCCCGAGGGCCACGACGCGACCGCGCTGCTGCGGACCGCGATCACCCACGACGTCGCCTATGTGCCGGGCGCGCCCTTCTTCGCCGCCGCACCCGACGCCAGGACACTGCGGATGTCGTTCACCGCCCACCCGCCGGCGGGGATCGCGGCGGGCCTGGCGCGCCTGGCCAAGGTGTTCTGACCCGGCGCGCCGCGATCCGCGCGGCGACCCCGGCCCCGACCGGCGCCCCGACCGGCGCCCCGACCCGCGCCCCGATCTGTGCCCTGACCCGCGCCCTGACCCGCGCCCCGACCCGTGTCACGGCAGCGAAGAGCCCCCTCGGCCAGGACGGCGGCCAGTCGAGAGGGCTCCGCTGCTGCTGCGCGCCCGGAGAGGGGCGCGGAGTGAACCGGCGTGCTGCTTCGCGGACCGGCCGGGTGAGTGACCGGCGGACCGGCTGACTAGCGGAGGTTGAAGGAACCGCGGTCCACATCGGTGACGAAGGACGACCACGCCTCGGGGGAGAAGGTGAGGACGGGGCCCTGCGGGTCCTTGGAGTCACGGACGACCACGGACTCGACGGCGGGGGACTTGACCTCGACACAGGCGCCGTTGCCGGTGGACCGCGAGGACTTCATCCACGCGGGGGTGCTGCCCAGCTTGATTGCCATCTCTGCTCCGGTGTGTGCTGGTGGCTTTGGCGTACGACACGCCCTTGCCTGACACGCTGGACGCTACTCGCGAACATCGCCACTCAAGGGGTCACTTCACCCAAGCTGGTGGCATATACCCATGAAATCTTGCCTGTTGGGCAAGGGGTACGGTATCTTCCGCTCCCGCCGATCCGATCACCCCTGGCTCGGCCCGACCGGAGTCGATGGAGCGCCGCGTCGACAGCGGCGCGGCGCCGGCCGTCAGACGTAACGTTCCGCCGCTTCGGTGATGAAGTGCCGGGTGTGCTCCGCGCTCAACGCCTGTGCCCGCAAGTGCTCGTACATCACGCTGTACGCCTGCACATCGGTGTCCTTCTCCAGGTAGAGGTCGCTGTTGACCCCCTCCAGGTACACCACCGTCGCGTCGGTGGTGTCGGTGAACTCCAGTACCGCGAACTGCCCGCTGAGCCCCGGATGGGCGCCCGCCTCGAACGGCAGCACCTGGACCGTCACATGCGGAAGCTGGCTCAGGTCCACCAGGTGCAGCAGCTGTTCCCGCATGACCGCGTTGTCGCCGACCTTGCGGCACAGCGCCGCCTCGTCGATCACCGCCCACAGCCGCAGCGGCGACTCGTCCTCCAGGATGCGCTCCTGGCGCCGCAGCCGGACATTCACCCGCTTGTCCACCTGCTCCGCCGGGGCCTCCGGCAGATTCCCGGCGATCACCGCGCCGGCGTACCCCCGCGTCTGCAACAGGCCGGGCACGACCTGCGGTTCGAAGACGCGCAGGCTCGCCGCCTCGGTCTCGAGACCGATGTAGACGCTGTACGGGATGTCACCGAAGGCATGCCACCACCCCTGCTGGCGCGACTCCTTGGCCATCTGCATCAGCGAGTCGACGATCCGGAGGTCCTCGACACCGTAGACCCCGCACAGATCGCGGACATCGCGCTGGCTGATGCTGCGCCGGCCGTTCTCCAGCCGGCTGATCTTCGATTGGGAGACCAGCAGCCGGGCCGCGACCTCCTCGGCCGTCATGCCCTTCTGCTCGCGGAGCTTGCGCAGCTCCGAACCCAACCGGCGTCGCCTGACGGTGGGGTTGACGTTGGCGACCACAGGTAGCGCACCTCCACACTGATCCATACTGATGGTCAGCAGCCTGCCACTACCGGTCATCGCCCCGCTGGCGAATGAGCGGAACAAGCTTGTCGGCGAGGCTTCCCGGTGGAAATCCGGTGCGAATCCGATGGCAAAGCGACAGCGCGCGGGCGCGAAAACGAGCCGCGCGGGGCGCCGGGCCCCGGAATCCTCCGGAGTCCGCCGCCCAGCGCGGCACAGCGGCTCCCCGAACGGGTCGCCGCGAACGACAGCCGTCGCCGCGGTGTCCGGTCCCTGCCGACGGGCACCGCGGCCGTCCCGCGCACGCCGGGCGTGCGGGTACTGCTGGATCATGCGCTTACGCCGTGCTGTGTGCCGGATGTGCGCCGCGGCCGGGTGCTTATCCGCCGCGTACAGCCCGGCTGCTAAAACCGTGCTGATGTCGCCGATAAAGAACTCGTGCCGCCGGTCAACGGGCACCGGCCCGGGCCATGGAGCCCTGCCCTGCCGGGCGTTGCGCCTGGGCAGGCGGACGCTTCGGCTGCGCCGCCACCCCGTTCTGCACATCCATCACGGCGTGCGCGACGAGACCGCCCATCGGGTCGTACCGAATCAGGTCACGCAGGCGCGATCGCGAGGACCGGCCTTCGTTGCCCGGGTACAGGTGCTTGCCGAGCCCCACGGCGTGGGCGAGCGCGGCGAGCGCGGCGGTCCGCGGGTCCGGCGGAACGCCGGTGCGGATCGCACTGTCCAGCCGGGCTCTGATCTCCCGGCTGACCGCGCTGTCGGTCGCCTGATACCGCGTGGTCGGCAGCACCCCGCACATCTGACCCGGCACGGCGTGCACCATGCCGCACCGTTCGAGATGCGCGAGATACGTCTGACGCAGCCCCAGTCGGGGCCCGCCGATCCAGTGGACGGCGCGGACCGGGCTGCCACGACGGCGCAGCAGCTCGAGCGCGGAGTCCAGGGTCGGATCTCCAGTCGGCCGTGGGTGCACCACGGCGATACGATCCCCGTCAGGGGCTATCCGTCCTGCCAGAGCCAGCTCGACGAGCTGTGCTCCGGCGAGGCCGAGGTCGAGTGATTGCGGCTGCGCCGTGGTCCCGGTCGTCGGGTCCAGGGCGAGCAGCAACAACTCTTCCGGAATACTTCTGCGGCTCTTGCCCATCCATGCCTCCCCGCGTGGATGAATGACAGGGTGACGCCTCTCACACCGGCCTGTCGAGAGCGCCTTTGCCATATCGGTGGGAACCGGGTGGTATGTCGTTCTCGTCTATGGGGCGGGTGGGGTGTCGCGGACGGGCCACGGGCCGCTCGCGGGACACTGGCCCCAGTGAGACCGGATGGGTAGCGGCGAGCGCGGTGCGATGTGCCAGGTTTGAACGAGAACGATCGGTGCGGACCGGTGTGGACCGGCCTGACCAGCGCGACCAGTGCGACGGGGCCCCTCGCAGCAGGTGAAAGTCGATGACGATGTGTGGAGGAGGTCTGCGTGACGGGCGAGTCCCCCGGCAGGGAACGGCAGCGCGGAACGTCGGGGGAGGTGGCCGATCGGCGGGTCCCAGAAGATCCGAGGCCGACGGTGGTCCAGTTGCCCGGTGAGACGCATGAGGCGCCTGGTGCGGGCCGGGCGGAGCGAACGTCGGACGTACCTGCGGAGCGCGCCCCCGCCGCGCTGAACAGCGCCGTCGCGTCGGCGTCCGCGGCGTCGGGCGGCGGCGCCGCCTCGGCCGCCAGGCCGCGCCCCGCGCACGAGTCCACGGCGGAGCCGAGCGTGGATACGCCGAACGGGGTAGTCGCCGTCGACGATCCGGCTCCGCAGGACGTCCCCCCGGCTCCGTCCGAGGGGTCCGGTGCGGCTGCCGAGCCCCAGGAAACGGAATCAAATCGTGACCTGGACGCCGGGTCGGACGAGGCTCCTGTGGCGGATGCGGCCGAGACGACAAATACGGCGGATCCGTCGGATACGGCAGACGCGGTGGTCCCGGCCGAAGCGGCCGAGTCGGCCGCCAAGCGGAAAAGCACTCCGGTGGCGGAGCGGGACTCCTGGTCGGAGGGCGACCGGGAGAGTGACGTTCCGGCGGCGGGCGCACGGGCCGGGAAGCCGGTGGACGAGGCGGTGGGCGCTTCGCCGGCGGCTTCGGGCGTGGCCGTCCCGCCGACCGGCTCCCAGGCGCTCCTTGAGGCCCCTCAGGCCCCAGGCGCCCCGGAAGCGGACGAGGAAGGGCCGGGGGGCGCGGCGGGTGCCGCTGCGAACGGCGATACGGACCGCGGTACGGACGCGGTGGCCGTCGAATCGGCGGAGGCCGGCCCCGGCGGGTCCATCCCCGATGACGCCGGCGCCGCCGAGAGCGGCCCCGTCGAGGTCGCCTCGGCGGTCTCCGGCCCCGCCGAGAGCGCCCCCGAGGACGGCGAACCGGACCCCGGGGACGCGGCGGCGCCCACGCCCGCGGACCGTGCGGCGGAGGCAACCGCCGCCCCGGCCAAGCGCCGTGTGACCCCGCTCGTCTCCGATCTGCCGGATCGCCCGGCCGGCGAGGGTGAAGGTCCGGTGGTGTTCGGCAAGCCCGGCAGGCCCGTCGTGGCTCGTCCGAGCCCCTACGCGCCCATGCGGCCCGCCCCCGTGCCCCTCCCGAAGTCCGCCAAGCCGGCGGCCGGGCAGACGGGCGCACAGGGCGCCGCGGCCACCGGGACGACCGGCAGCCAGCCGGCCACCGGTGCCGAGGGCGAGCGTGTCGGCCCCGAGGGCACCCGCGCGCTGCCGCTGCCCCTGCCGCCCGCGGCCGAGCCGGCTCCGCTGAAGCTCCTCGCCGAGCTCACCAACACCCCGCCCCCGCCGCAGACCGTCCTGCGCACCACCGTGCGCCGGTTCAAGATCTGGACCCCGCTGGTCGTGCTGCTCGCCGTGGTCTACGTCATCGTGCAGGCGGTACGTCCGCTGCCCGCACCGGACTTGGCGCTCACCGCGGACCCCGTCTACACCTTCGAGGGCACCCCGCTGCCGCGGTCGATGCCGTGGCCGGCGCAGGGGCAGTCCGTCGCCGAGGTCGAGGGCCTCGGCTCGCTCGGCGTGCACGGCGCCCAGACACCCGTGCCGATCGCGAGCGTCACCAAGGTGATGACCGCGTATCTGATCCTGCACGACCACCCGCTCAGCGGTCGGCAGACCGGCCCGCTGATCACCGTCGACCAGCAGGCCGCGAACGAGTCCTCGTCCGCCGACGAGTCCACCGCCGCGGTCAAGGCGGGCGACAAGTACACCGAACGCCAGATGCTGGAACTGCTGCTGATCCCGTCCGGCAACAACATCGCCCGCCTGCTCTCCCGTTGGGACGCGGGGACGCAGGCGGCCTTCGTCAGGAAGATGACCGCGGCCGCCGCCGAACTCGGGATGACGCACACCACCTACACCGGGGCGAGCGGCTTCGAGGAGACCACCGTCAGCACCGCCGAGGACCAGTTGAAGCTCGCCCGGCAGGTGATGAAGAACGACGTCTTCCGGTCCGTGGTGGCGCTGCCGAACATCAACATCCCCGGCGTCGGCATGATCTACAACAACAACAACGACCTGGTGCACCTCGGGGTCGTCGGCATCAAGACCGGCTCGAGCACCCCGGCCGGCGGCGCCCTGATGTGGGCGGCGCACAAGACGGTCGCGGGCAGGCAGCAGTTGATCCTCGGGGTCGTGCTCCAGCAACGCGGTGGCTCGACCGTCTTCGACAGCCTCCAGGTCGCGCTGAAGAACAGCCAGAAGCTGATCGAGTCCGTGCAGGGCGGCCTGGCCTCGGCGACGATAGTGAAGAAGGGCCAGGTCGTCGGCGAGGTCCGGGACGGACTGGGCGGCGCCACCCCGGTGGTGGCCGGAAAGGACCTGAACGCCATCGGCTGGCCGGGGATGAAGGCGGACATCACCATCGACGCCAACTCCTCCGGTGTGCCGCACAACGCGAAGGCCGGCAGCCAGGTCGGCACGATCGGCTTCGGCACGGGTTCGGCCCGCACGACGGTGCCGGTGCTGCTCCAGAGCAACCTGTCGGAGCCGTCGTTCGCCAAGAAGCTCACCTGGTTCTGACGGTCGGGCGCGGCGGCTCGCAGGGCCCATAGGCGCCGAAGGGGGCGGCCGGATCAGCTCGTGATCCGGCCGCCCCCTCCGCGCGTGCCGGCCGTCCGGTCAGCCCCGGTCACCGCCTCGGCCCCGGATCCGCCGCCCCGGGCCTCGTCAGTCGGCGAGTGGCTTGAAACCGCGCAGCCGCAGACTGTTGCCGACCACGAAGACCGAGGAGAAGGCCATCGCCGCCCCCGCGATCATCGGGTTGAGCAGACCGGCGGCGGCCAGCGGGAGCGCCGCGAGGTTGTAGGCGAACGCCCACACCAGGTTGCCCTTGATCGTGGCCAGCGTCCGGCGGGCGAGGCGAATCGCGTCCGCGGCGACCCGCAGGTCCCCCCGGACGAGCGTGAGATCGCCCGCCTCGATCGCCGCGTCCGTCCCGGTCCCCATGGCGAGGCCGAGGTCGGCCTGGGCCAGCGCCGCCGCGTCGTTGACGCCGTCGCCGACCATCGCGACCGTAAGGCCCCGCTCCTGGAGCCCGCGGACCACCGCCACCTTGTCCTCGGGCAGCACTTCGGCGTGGACGTCGGCCTGGTCGATGCCGACCGCCGCGGCCACCGCGGCGGCCACCGCCGCGTTGTCGCCGGTGAGCAGCACCGGCCTGAGTCCCAGGGCCCGCAGCCGCCGTACCGCCTCCGCGCTGGTCGGCTTCACCGCGTCGGCGACGACCAGCACCGCACGGGCCCGGCCGTCCCAGGCGACGACGACCGCCGTACCGCCCCGCTTCTCGGCCGCCGCCTTCGCCTCGGCCACCGCGGGCGTCAGCGGCACCCCGGCGGACAGCAGCAGCCCCTCCCGGCCGACCAGCACCGCGTGACCGTCCACCGTGCCGCGTACGCCGAGCCCCGGCACGTCGGCGAAGTCGTCCGCCACCGCGGGCAGGTCACCGATCAGCTCGGCGGCGCGCGCGGCGATCGCCCGCGCGACCGGATGCCCGGAGGCGTGCTCCAGCGCTCCGGCGAGCCGCAGCACCTCCTTCTCGTCGGCCGCGTCGGCGTCGTCCGCCTCGTCCGCCTCGTCCGCCGCGTCCGCCGCGTCGGCGTCCGCGGCTGGCTCCGGGCCCACCGGGTGGACCTCGATCAGTGTCATCACGCCGGTGGTGACGGTGCCCGTCTTGTCCAGCAGCACGGTGTCGACGGCCCGGGTGGACTCCAGCACCTCGGGTCCCTTGATGAGGATGCCGAGTTGGGCGCCGCGTCCGGTGCCGACGAGCAGCGCGGTCGGCGTCGCCAGACCCAGCGCGCACGGACAGGCGATGATCAGTACGGCCACGGCCGCCGTGAAGGCCGCCGCCGCGCCCTCGCCGAGCGCGAGCCACACCCCGAGCGTGCCGAGCGCCAGAGCGATCACGGCCGGCACGAACACCGCGGAGATCCGGTCGGCGAGCCGCTGCGCCGCCGCCTTGCCGTTCTGCGCGTCCTCCACCAGCCGGGCCATCCGGGCCAGTTGGGTGTCGGCGCCGATCCGCAGCGCCTCGACGACGATCCTGCCGCCGACGTTCACCGTCGCGCCCGCGACCTGGATCCCCGGTCCGACCTCGACCGGAACCGACTCACCGGTCAGCATCGACGCGTCGACCGCGGAACCGCCCTCCCGGACCACCCCGTCGGTGGCGATCTTCTCCCCCGGCCGTACGACGAAGCGATCGCCGACCGCCAGGTCGCCGACGGGGAGCCGCACCTCCCGCTCGCCGCCGCTTGCGTCCGGCCGCAGCACCGCGACATCCTTCGCGCCCAGGCTCAGCAGGGCATGCAGAGCGGCTCCGGCGCGGCGCTTGGCGCGAGCCTCGAAGGAGCGGCCGGCCAGGAGGAAGGCGGTCACCCCGGCCGCCGCCTCCAGATAGATGTCGCCCCCGGCGTCGCCTCGGGCGATGGTGAACTCGAACGGGTGGGTCATGCCCGGCGTCCCGGCCGTGCCGAAGAAGAGTGCCCACACCGACCAGCCGTAGGCGGCGAGCGTCCCCACCGAGACGAGGGTGTCCATGGTCGCGGCCCCGTGGCGGGCGTTCGCCCACGCCGCGCGGTGGAACGGCCGGCCCGCGTACGCCACGACCGGCGTGGCCAGCGCCAAGGCCACCCACTGCCAGTCGGTGAACTGGAAGGCGCGGACCATCGACAGCAGGACGACGGGGACGGCCAGCACCACCGCGACGAGCAACCGCCGGTTCAGCGCGCTCCGTTCGGCGTCCGCGGGCCGGTCAGCGTCCGCACTCCGTTCGCCGTCCGCGGGCCGTTCGGACGGGTCGGCCGCGGTGCTCTCGTGCTTACGGCGCCGCCATGGTCGGCTTTCCGCCGCCGGCGGCGGGGGAGTGGGCGGCGCCGGGAGTACGGCGGTGTATCCGGTGGCCTCCACGGTCGCGATGAGATCGCCGACCGAGACGCTCTCCGCGTAGGCGACCTTCGCCTTCTCGGTGGCGTAGTTGACCGTGGCGACGCTCACGCCGTCCATCCGGTTGAGCTTCTTCTCGATCCGGGTGGCGCAGGACGCGCAGGTCATGCCGCCGATCGCCAGCTCGATGCGCTGCTCGGCGGACGTGCCGTCCGTCATCGCGGTGCTGGTCGCCATGTCCACTCACTCCCCGCTCTCGCCTGATCGCCGAACGCGTCCGTCCGCCCGTGTCCCCGCCGGAGGGATGCGCCCGGTGGCGGGGGCGGGACTCAGGCCGGTCCCACGAGTTCGTAACCCGCCTCGTCCACCGCGGCGCGAAGCGCCTCCTCGTCGAGCGGCTGCTCGGAGGCCACGGTCAGCAGTCCGGTCTTCGCCACCGCGCGGACCGAGGTGACGCCCGCGAGCGCGGTGACCTCCTTGGTGACGGCGGACTCGCAGTGACCGCAGCTCATCCCGGTCACGGAGTAGACGGCCTCGCTCATGCTGTGCTCCTCGTGGTGTGCGTGCGGGGGGTGGGTTTCCCCGCCCTCTCTATCACCACTGTATACCCCCTAGGGGTATTAAAAATGGCTACCCCCAGGGGGTATTTCGAGCTGCTGAATACGACCATACGCCGCCGGTGTCGTTCGTCGAATCGGCCGTCCGCTCGGGCCGTCCACTCAGTCGTCCGCCGCGAGCCGGTCGAGCAGCCCGGCCGCCAGCCGCAGCAGCTCCTGCTCGGTCTCGTTCAGCTCCGCCGCCATCCGTGCGCGCAGCCACGCGTCACGGTGCTCCACATCGCGCGCCATCGCCTCGAAGCCGTCCCCCGTCAGCTCGATCCGCTGCTGCCGCCCGTCCGCCGCGTCGCGGGTCCGGGTCACCAGCCCGTCGTCCTCCAGCGCGGCCAGCGTCCGCGTCAGCGACTGGGGCTGGATGTGCAGCGCGGCCGCGATCGCGCTCGGGCGGTCCGGCCCGGCGCGGTAGAGGTGGGCCAGCACGGCGAGCTTGCCGTTCGGCAGGCCGTCGGGCAGTCGCTCGGCGCGCATCCGGCGGCCGAGCCGGTTGACCGCGCGGCGGACGACGGCGGCTCGGTCGGTGGGCGGCGGTGGAAACATGGCGGCCATTTTCTAAGCAAGGCGTATTATCTTTTGGGAGGCGAGCAAGGTAAGCAAGCTCAGCGTGCCGTGGTTCTTGGGCAGAGGCAGAGTGATGATCGTACGCAAAGCTGGGTACTTTGCTGCTTCGCGTCTTCGTGCGGGTGAGTTGCGGGGGCGCGCGTTGACGACCGTCGACCAAGGGGCACCGGAATGCTGATCCGACTGCGCTTGCTCGATCCCGGCCGGGTGAGGCTGCACCTCGCCATCAGGACGATCCTCGCCGCCCTGGCCGCGCTGCTCGGCACCTGGGCGGTCTGCCGATCCGCCGATCTGCCCGGCGGCATGGTGGTGATCGCCACCGTGGTCGCCGTCATGATCTCGCGGGTCCTGCACGCGACAGGCCTCCCGCATCGTCTGTCCGCACTGCTCTATGTGCCGGCGATCGGCATCCTCGCCGCCTTCACCGGCCGCTTCATGCTGCACCACACGTGGCTGGGTTCGATGTCCTTCGTCGGTGCCGTGGGGGCCTCCCGCTATCTGATGCGCTTCGGCGGCAGGACCCGCCGCCTCGGCCGGCTCGCCCTCACCCCGCTGATCGCGGTTCTCGTCGTCCCCGTCCCGCCGAGCGCCGCCCGTGCCACCGGGCCGCTGTGGGGCGGGCTCGCCGGTCTGATCGCGGTCGCGTGCGTCGTCGCCGTCCAGACGCTGCTGCCCGCCGGGCCCACCCGCCAAGCCGCGGCGGCGGCCCGGGACCTGTCGGACGCCATCACCCGGCTGCGCACGCTTCCGGCCGGCAGCCGCGCCCGGCTCCGCGCCGCCGCCACGGTCCACCGCGTCGCCCTCGTCGTCGACGACCGCCTCGACGCCGCCCGTCTACCGGACGGGGTCGATCGCACCCCGCTCGACGCCCTGGCCCTCGCCGTGCTGCACGCCGAGGTCGCGGCCGGGTCGCCGGAAGGCGGACGGCCCGACTCCCCCCGCCTGGAGAGCGCGCTCGCCGCGGTCCGCGAGCACGCCGCCACCGTTCGCACGCTGCCCGCCGCCGAACGTCCCACCCCGGACACCCCGGCCCCCGGCCGCCGCCCCGGCGGGCGGCGCGACCCCCAGCCGCAGACCCGGCTCGCAGCCCAGCTCGCCGGCGCCATGGGAGCTGCGTTCCTCGTCGGCCACCTGCTCTTTCCCACCCACTGGACATGGACGGTGATCACCGCGTTCGTGGTGTGCGCCGCCGCCCGGGACCGTGGCGACGTGGTGCACCGCAGCGGCCTGCGGGTGGCCGGCGCCTTCACCGGCGCGCTCACCGGCACCCTGATCGCCAGTGTGGTGTCCGGCGTCCCGGCCGCCGGTGTCACCGTCATCTTCTGCTATCTGCTGATCGGCGTCTGGCTGCGCGACCTCAACTACGCGATCTGGGCCTTCTGCGTCACCAGCCTGCTCGCCGTCCTCTACGGTCTCGACGGCGAGCGGGGTACGGCCCTGCTCGTCCAACGCCCCGAGGGCATCCTGCTGGGCTCCGCCTGCGGTATCGCGGCGGCCTTCTTCATCCTGCCGCTGCGCACCGAGACCGTCATGCGCGGCCGGGCCGCCCGAGCTCTCCAGGAACTCCAGGAACTCCTCGGCGCCGTCCGCGAACCCACCCCCGACCCCACGGCGCTGCGCCGCCTGGCCCGCCGTGTCGACCGCGCCGCCCGCCAACTCGCCGAAGCCGCCGCGCCCGCCCGCGCCCACCGCCGCCTCACCCGGTGGCGGCCCGCCTCGTCGGGGCCGGCCCCATGGCGACCGCGCCGCTCAGCCGCCGAAAGCCCCGGCGGTCGGGACCCGCACACCGCCGACTGGGCCGACTCCCTCGCCACCTGCGCCCACGCCGCCCGCGCCCTGGCCGCCACGGAAACCAGCGCCCTCGCCGCCGTCCGGCCCCAACTGGGCCTGACCGCCCAGAACATCGGCCAGGTGCGCCGACGCCTGGGCCACCGCCCCGACGCCGCCCCACCCCGCCCGACCCGGGGCGGCCCCGACCACCTCTCCCGCCTCAACTCCTCCCTCGCCGAGCTCTACCACCGGCTGCCCGGCCCGGCCGCCCCGCCCGCCGCAGCGCCGGAACCCGCGCCCGCCACCCCCGCGACCTGAGATCTTCCGCACTCCCCAGGAGGCCCTGGCCGGGACGGCCGGTGCCGGCTCTACTCTTGATCCGTCGGCGCGTACCGCACCCCGGACGCGACCTTCCCTTCACCAGGAGGCGGCGACATGCTGCGCACCATGTTCAAGTCCAAGATCCACCGGGCCACCGTGACCCAGGCGGATCTGCACTATGTGGGGTCCGTGACCATCGACCGCGACCTGATGGACGCCGCCGACCTGCTGCCCGGAGAACTGGTCCACATCGTCGACATCACCAACGGCGCCCGCCTGGAGACGTACGTCATCGAGGGCGAGCGGGGCTCCGGTGTCATCGGCATCAACGGTGCGGCCGCCCACCTGGTGCACCCCGGTGATCTGGTCATCCTGATCAGCTACGCACAGGTCGAGGACGCGGAGGCCCGCACCCTGCGACCCGCGGTCGTCCATGTCGACGCCGCCAACCGGATCACCGCACTGGGCAGTGACGCCGCCGAGCCCACCCCCGGCTCCGGCACGGTCCGTCCGCCGCACGCCGTCGCCCACGTCTGAGCCGCGGGCCGGCAGGCGGTCGCCGCCCGCGTCAGGCGGCGGTCACCACCGATGAGCCGTTGATCGGACCGGCCGCCGGACGTATCTGCATACGAACGCGTGCGGCTGCGGTCCACTGGGTGCGCAGCCGGGCCAGCTCGGTGAGTTCCTCGGCCGTCCAAGGCCGGTCACCGTGCTCCCGTACATACGCGCGCAGTGCCGCGTTCGCCTGGTCAAGGATTCCCCCGTACATGCGAACAACCCTAGGCGGCACCACTGACAATCCCGAATCCATTTGGCCGCCGCCCGTGTGCTCCATGTCACGCGACGGTCACGCCCCGATCACGCGCCGCCGCCGGCGCACGGCCGTGACCTGCCCGCGAACGGCGAGTGTCGGCGGTGGCTGCCATGCTGGTGTGAGAGAGGACACAGAGCTGGACACAGAGCTCGAATCCGGCAAAACCCTCAGTTCTCGGAGGTCAGCACATGCTCACCAACGACTACGCTCCCGGCGCGCCCAACTGGGTCGATCTCGGCAGCCGTGACACCGAGGCGGCGGCCGCGTACTACAGGTCGCTCTTCGGCTGGGACTTCCAGTCGGCCGGTCCCCAGGCGGGCGGATACGGCATGTTCCAGATGGCCGACCAGACCGTGGCGGCGATGGGCCCGCTGCGCCACGCCGGCAACGAGCCGACGTGGACGGTCTATTTCGACTCGGCCGACGTGGACGCCACCACCGAGGCCGTCGAACAGGCCGGGGGCTCCGTCCGCGTGCCGGCCACCGACGTCTTCGACGCGGGCCGAATGGCCGTCTACACCGATCCCGGCGGCGCCGACTTCGCCGTCTGGCAACCGGGCACCAACTCCGGCCTCGACCGGGTCGGTGCCGGCGGCCTGTGCTGGACGGAGCTTTACACCACCGGCGCCAACCCGGCCCGGAACTTCTACGGGAAGGTCTTCGACTGGGACTACGAGGACATGCCGCTGCCCGACGGCGACGGCACGTACATCGTGGCCTCACGTTCCGGCGGCGGCCAGGAGGGCTCGCACGGCGGCATCATGCAGCTCGGCACCGACATGCTGCCCGGCGGTGACGGCTACTGGCAGCCGTATTTCGCGGCCGTCGACACCGACGCCGTGACGGCGAAGGCCACCGAGCTGGGCGGCAGCGTGGTCGTGCCCCCCACCGACATGGAAGGCGTCGGCCGGATGGCACTGCTCAGGGACGCCGAAGGCGCGCATTTCGCGGTGCTCACTCCCGCCGAGTCCATACCGTAAGACCCCGGTGTCCGGGCACCCCGATCCCTGCCGCGGAGGTCACTTCGCGGCGGGCCCCCGCCACGCGGCAAGCTCGCGTCCGCTCTCGAAGCGGAACGGGCGGCCCGTCCACGGGTCGGTGAATTCCAGGGCCCGCGCGAGGAGTTGCAGCGGATCCTCGAAGCTCCCGGCGCCGCTGCCCCGCGGCTGCGGCGCCACCTCGGGATAGAGCGGATCGTTCAGCAGCGCCAGCCCGAGCCCGCTCATGTGGACGCGGAGCTGGTGGGTGCGACCGGTGGCCGGCCGCAACAGGTAACGGCCGAGCCCGCCGCGGTGGGCCAGCAGGTCGATCCGCGTCTCGGCGTTGACCGGGCCCGGCACCTCCTGGGCGGCCAGCACGCCGTGTTCCTTCACGATCCGGCTCCGCACGGTCCGCGGCAGCTCCACCGCCGGATCGTGGGCCGCGACCGCCTCGTACTCCTTGCGCACCCGCCGGTCCCGGAACAGCGTCTGGTAGGCGCCCCGGTCCTCCGGCCGCACCACGAAGAGCACGAGCCCCGCGGTGAGCCGGTCCAGCCGGTGCGCGGGGGAGAGCAGTGGCAGCCCCAGCTCGCGGCGCAGCCGGGCCACCGCGGTCTGCGTGATGTGCCGGCCACGCGGGGTGGTCGCCAGGAAGTGGGGCTTGTCCGCGACCACGATCCGTTCGTCGCGGTGGACGACCTCGATCGGGAAGGGCACCGGCGTCTCGGGCGCGAAGTCGCGGTGGAACCAGATGTACGCCCCGGCCTCGTACGGCGTCGCCGCGTCCACCGGCCGGCCGCCCTCGCCCACGAACCGGCCCGCCGCCAGCATCGCCTCGACCTCCGCCGGTCCGATGGCGGTGGCGTAGCGCGCCAGCAGATAGGCGGTCACGGTCGACGGCGGCCCGTCCGCACCCGGGTCCGAAGCGGTGATCGCGGGCAGCCGCAGACACACCGGGTCCACTCCGTCACGCTGCTCCAGCGGTGACGGGGGCGCCTTCCGCCCCGGTCTGCGCGCCATCCCCGCCACCACCCCATCCGTTCGCCGGTCGCTGCCAGGCTACGGGTGCGGGTCACCGCCGTGCTTCCCCTGATCGCTCTGCTCGCCCCGGCGGCCGTGTCCGCTGTGTCCGTCGTGCCCGCCCTGAGCCCCGTGCCCGTCCTGGTCCCCGTGGCCGCCGTGATCGGCGGGTCCGGCGCCGTGGTGCTCCCCCTTCGCCGGTGAGCCGCCCATCATCCGCAGCATCGCCACCCCGCCGGTCCGGCAGAAGCGGACCACCAGGGCCACCGCGAGGAGCAGAAAGACGATGTTGAGCCAGGTCGTGTAGTTCCAGGTGACACCGCCCTCGGTGAGCTTGGCGTCCGCCTGGTCCGGGACGAGCCCACCGCCGGCGAAGATCAGCTCGACGAGATAACCGGCCACCACCGTGGCCGCGAAGAAGGTCGTCGCGAGGAAGACCGCCATCCGCGCTCCGTAGTACCGGCGGTAGATGTTGAGCACCGGCAGGATCAGCAGATCCGCGAAGATGAACGCCACCACCCCGCCGAAGCTGATGCCGCCCTTCCAGAGCACCACCGCCAGCGGCACATTGCCGATCGAGCAGACAAACGACACCACCGCGACGAGCGGTCCGACGATCGGACCCCAGAGCTTGGCGGCGAGCGGATGGCCCGTGAAGAAGAAGGTCCGCCAGAACGAGTCGGGCACCCACGCCGCGATCGCCCCCGCGATGAGCAGCCCCGCCGCGAGATCGCGGGCGATCGCCGTCCACTCCATCACGAAGACGTGCGCCACCGAGGTGACGCCTTCCCGCGAGAGCAGCCGCTGCCGGAAGGTCCCCGGACGGCGCACGGACATGTCCATCGCGGCGTGCCCCTCCATGGACCCGGCCACCCCGCGCGCGGCCTGTTCCCGCGCCCCCCGGAGCAGCCGGTCCCGCAGCAACAGCCGGAACAGCACCGCCAGTACGACGATCATGATGGGGCCGCCGATGAACTCCGCCGCCGTGAACTGCCACCCCATCAGCAGCGCGAGGATGACGCCCAGTTCGACCACCAGATTGGTGGAGGCGATCTCAAAGGTCATCGCCGCCGTGAAATCGGCGCCCTTGACGACGAGCGAACGGGCCAGCGCCACCGCCGCGTAGGAGCAGGACGACGACGCCATCCCGAGCAGTGCCGCCACCCCCAGGGTCCGCGGCCGGTCGTCGCCCATCAGCCGGACCACCGTCGACTTGCGCACCACCGCCTGTACCACGGCCGACAGCGCGAAGCCCAGGATCAGGGCCCAGGTGATCTCCCAGGTCATCTCCCCGGCGATGGACAGCGCGTGCCGGACGGCGTGCATACGGCGGAGCGGTCAGGACTCTGAGGTGTTGCGCTGCGGGGTGTCCGCGAGCCTGGCCAGCCGGGCGAGATAGCCGCCCTGCTCCTCCCAGGCCAGCAGCGCCAGCCGCAGTTGCTCGGGGGTCGCGCTCGGCTTGCCCTTGACCACGACGACCATCTCGGCGTTCGGCGTGAGCGGCACGATCGTGGTGTCCAGGGTGGTGCCCTCGGTCAGGGCGTGGGTGACCCGGAGCGGCAGCCCGCCGTAAGCGCCGGACCGCAGCCGCCCGTTGGAGTCGAGCTCCCCGGGCTCGCCGGGCGCCAGCGGGTCCCCGCCGGCGAGGATCAGCTCGATCGAGCCGCGCCCCCAGCCGAGTGCGTGCTCGACATCGCGCAGGGTCGAGGTGACGCGTAGGAATGTGTGACCGCGCTCGATCGTCTGGATGGCGGTCCGCTTGACGCCGGCCAGTTCGCCGAGTCCCACCTGGCTGAGCCCCATGCCGTTACGCGCTGCCTGCACGGCTTTGCCCAGTCGCGACCAGTCTCCGTCCATGGGGCCTCATCATGCCCTAGTCCACGCAACCACGGAGGCGTCTTCCGGCCTTTTGACCTGCGCGGGAGGGGGTGCGAACAGGCCGTTCGGTTGCATGACGGCGTTTCAGCGGGCTCGGTTCGCGCTGCATCACCGAGCTGAAAAGCTCGCTCAATGAACGCTGACTGCTCGCTAGCGTGCTTGCTGCGAGAGCCTGCGGCGACTAATTTCGGGATGTGAGACCGAATGGCGCGGCAATGAGGGCACTCCGTCTGGCTCGGAAAATGAGCCTCCGCGACATGCAGGCAAGGACCGGCCTCGACCGGGGACACCTGTCCCGTCTGGAGCGCGGACTGGTGGGAGCGAGCGACGACACGATCCGCCGCTGCGCCCACGCGCTCGACGTCCCGACCGCCGCCATCACCCACGACCGCTGAGCGGTCGGACGTACGAAAGCCCGCGCCCTACGAGAGGGACGCGGGCGCCTGCACGGACTACACGGTCACACGGTCGCGCGTACGTGCCCCAGGCAGGATTCGAACCTGCGACACCAGCTTTAGGAGAGCTGTGCTCTATCCCCTGAGCTACTGGGGCGGGGGAGTGCCTGAACCACCGACAGAGTACCGGATCGCCTCCCGGCTGTGTCCCGCCGACCGCCGCCGTGGCCCGCGGGCGTCGGACGGAGACGGTGGGCCCCTGCCTGCCGTACTCCGGCGGCCGGGCCGGCCGCCGGAATAGTCCGGCGGCACCCCACGTTCGCATGGTTGAACAATCAACCAAATGGACGCAACCAGGACGGTGGGAGAAATGCAGTTCGGAATCTTCTCGGTCGGCGACGTCACCACGGACCCGACCAACGGCCGGACGCCGAGCGAGCATGAGCGGATCAAGGCGATGGTCGCCATCGCCCTCAAGGCCGAGGAGGTCGGCCTCGACGTGTTCGCCACCGGCGAGCACCACAATCCGCCCTTCGTACCGTCCTCCCCCACGACGATGCTCGGCTACATCGCCGCCCGCACCGAGCATCTGATCCTGTCCACGTCGACCACCCTGATCACCACCAACGACCCGGTGAAGATCGCCGAGGACTTCGCCATGCTCCAGCACCTGGCCGACGGACGCGTCGACCTGATGATGGGCCGCGGCAACACCGGGCCGGTCTACCCCTGGTTCGGCAAGGACATCCGCCAGGGCATCCCGCTGGCCGTGGAGAACTACGCGCTGCTGCACAAGCTGTGGCGCGAGGACGTGGTGGACTGGGCCGGCAAGTTCCGCACCCCGCTCCAGTCGTTCACCTCGACGCCCCGCCCCCTGGACGGCGTGCCCCCGTTCGTGTGGCACGGCTCGATCCGCAGCCCGGAGATCGCGGAACAGGCCGCCTACTACGGCGACGGCTTCTTCGCCAACAACATCTTCTGGCCCAAGGAGCACTTCAAGCGCCTCATCAGCCTCTACCGCGAGCGCTACGCCCACTACGGCCACGGCACGCCCGAGCAGGCCGTCGTCGGCCTCGGCGGCCAGGTGTTCATGCGCAAGAACTCCCAGGACGCGGTGCGGGAGTTCCGCCCCTACTTCGACAACGCGCCCGTCTACGGGCACGGCCCGTCGCTGGAGGACTTCACCGACCAGACGCCGCTGACCGTGGGCTCCCCGCAGGAGGTCATCGACAAGACACTGGCCTTCCGCGCGTCCTTCGGCGACTACCAGCGGCAGTTGTTCCTGATGGATCACGCCGGACTGCCGCTGAAGACCGTGCTGGAACAGCTCGACATCCTCGGTGAGGAGGTCGTGCCGGTGCTGCGCGCGGAATTCGCCAAGGGCCGCCCGGCCGACGTACCCGAGGGCCCCACCCACCAGGCGCTTGTCGCCCGCCGCGACACGCGGGCCGCCGAGCAGGAGGAGATACAGGCATGACGAAGAAGCTCGTGGTGGTCACCGCGGGACTCAGCCGGCCGTCCTCGACCCGGCTGCTCGCCGACCGGCTGACCGACGCCGCCCTGCGGCACGCGCGGGCGGCGGCGGTCGACGTCCGGGTGGTCGAGCTGCGCGAGCTGGCGAGCGAGATCGCCCAGAACATGGTCACCGGCTTCCCCGGCCCGCGGCTGCGGGACGCGATCGAGGCGGTCACCGGCGCCGACGGCCTGATCGCCGTCACCCCGGTCTTCACCGGTTCCTACAGCGGCCTGTTCAAGTCGTTCTTCGACGTCGTCGACAAGGACGCGCTGGCCGGGACGCCGGTGCTGATCGCGGCGACCGGCGGCACCGCGCGGCACTCGCTGGTACTCGAACACGCGATGCGCCCGCTCTTCGCCTATCTGCGGTCGATCGTCGTACCGACCGCGGTCTACGCCGCCTCCGAGGACTGGGGCACGGCCGGGGACGGCGCGCTCGACCGCCGGATCGACCGGGCCGCGGCGGAACTCGCCGCCCTGGTGGAGGCGCGCCCGGCCAGGGCCGAGGAGCCGGCCGAAGAGGCCGTGGTGCCCTTCGAGCAGCAGCTCGCCGCGCTGGCCGCGGAGGAGTGACCGCAGCGGAGTGGCCTCGCGCGGCGGACGATGGACGCTCCGGCTGGTGTCTTCGAACGAGTGACGGCCGCCGTACAGTTCGGCGGCCGGGGACGCTCACCGGGCTGGGCCGTCCGAGGGGCCGAGCGTTAGTCGTACCGAACGAACGGTTACCGATCACTCCGTACGGCGCCGCGCGCACGGTCCCAGGGGTGCGCGGCGGTCGGTTCTGTGAAGGGCGCAGCGTGTGAGCACTCGTCCGCTGATCGGGGTGGCACGGCGCCATGGCCCATAGCAGCGGGCCGGGGCCCGGCGCCCCGGGTGGGGGCGACGGCGGCCGCTCCAGGTCCAGGTCCAGGTCCAGGTTCCGGTCCAGGTTCCGGTTGGGTTACCGGCCCGACGACGAGGCATCCCCCTCCCACCGCTGGTGGGTCCTGTGCGTGGTCGCGCTCGCCCAGCTGATGGTCGTCCTCGACGCGACGATCGTGAACATCGCCCTGCCGTCCGCCCAGCAGGCCCTCGGCTTCTCCAACGGCAACCGCCAATGGGTCGTGACGGCCTACGCCCTCGCCTTCGGCTCCCTGCTGCTCTTCGGCGGCCGGCTCTCCGACCTGATCGGCCGCCGCCGGGCCTTCCTCATCGGCCTGGTCGGCTTCGCGGTGGCGTCCGCCATCGGCGGCGGCGCGCCGAGCTTCGAGGTGCTGGTCTTCGCGCGCGCCGTCCAGGGCCTGTTCGGCGCGCTGCTGGCACCGGCCGCGCTCTCCGTGCTGACGACGACCTTCAGCGATCCCAAGGAGCGGGCCCAGGCGTTCGGCGTCTACGGGGCGATCGCGGGCGCCGGCGGCGCGGTCGGGCTGCTGCTCGGCGGCCTGCTCACCGAGTACCTCGACTGGCGCTGGTGCCTGTACGTCAATCTGCTCTTCGCCTTCATCGCGTTCCTCGGCGGTCTGCGGCTGCTGAGCCCGGGGCGCCGGTCCGGCCGCGTCACTCTGGACATCCCCGGCACGGTCGTGGTGTCCGGCGGCCTGTTCTGCATCGTCTACGGCTTCGCCAACGCCGAGCGGCAGGGGTGGAGCGCGGTCGGCACCTGGGTCACCCTGCTGGCCGGAGTCGTCCTGCTGGTCGTCTTCGTCTGGTGGCAGCGGCGGACCGCTCACCCCCTGCTGCCGCTGCGGGTGGTCGCCGACCGCGACCGCGGCGCGTCCTATCTCGCGATGTTCATCTCGGGTGCCGGGCTGTTCGGAGTGTTCCTGTTCCTGACCTTCTATCTGCAACGGACCCTGATGTACTCACCGGTGAAGACCGGTGTCGCCTTCCTGCCGATGGTCGTCGCGATCATGGCCACCTCGGTGATCACCACCAACATCCTGATCCCCCGGGTGGGCCCGAGGCCGATCGTGCCGGCCGGCATGCTGCTCTGCGGCGGCTCGATGGCCTGGCTGACCGCGCTGGACCAGCACAGCGGCTATGGGGCGCACGTCCTGCCGCCGCTGCTCGTGATCGGCGTCGGCCTCGGCATCATCTTCGGCGCGGGCCTGAACCTCGCCACCGCGGGGGTGAAGGACTACGACGCCGGCGTCGCCTCGGCGATGGTGAACACCTCGCAGCAGGTCGGCGGCTCCATCGGCACCTCCCTGCTCAACACGCTGGCGACCAGCGCGGCCACCCGTTACCTGGTCGGCCGACCGCCGACCGCCGCGGTCGAGGCGCAGGCGCAGCTCCACAGCTTCATGGTCGCGTACTGGTGGTCGGCCGGATTCTTCGCGGTCGGCTTCGTGGTCACCGTGCTCCTGTATCGCAGCGGGGTGCCGGAGAGCCTGTCCTCCAACCCGAACGCGCCGGCCGCTTGACCGTCCCGGGCCCTCTCCGCACCCTCTCCGCGCCGTCCCCGCCGGCCATCCACATCGCGGACCGCCGCACGTCAAGATGGTGGATACAGCTAACCTCGTCCGTATGACAGAGGTGACAGCCGTGAGCGCCGAGGGGACGGGGAGCCCGGAAGGCGGGCCGCGGGTGGTGGCCGCCCTCGAAGCCGCCAGCGTGCGGCGCCACACCACCGGGCAGGTCATCCTCGACGACATCCACTGGAGCGTGCGGGCCGGTGAGCACTGGGCGCTGCTCGGCGCCAACGGCGCGGGCAAGACGACGCTGCTCCGGCTCATCGGCGCGCTCATGCACCCCACCACCGGCACGGTCGAGGTCCTCGGCCACCGCCTGGGCCGCGTCGACGTGCGCGAACTGCGGGCCCGCATCGGTCTGGTGTCGTCCGCGCAGAAGGTCCCGCTGGACGCCCCCGCGCACACCGTCGTACTGACCGGCCACACCGGCACCGTGCAGCCCCTGTGGCGAAAGTACGACTCCGAGGTACGGGATCGGGCGGACGCCCTGCTGAGCGAACTGGAGATCAAGGAACTCGCCGAGCGTCCGTTCGGTGTGTGCTCAGGTGGTCAGCGGGCGCGCGTCCTGGTGGCCCGGGCGCTGATGGCCGACCCGTCCCTGTTGCTGCTCGACGAGCCGTTCAACGCGCTGGACCTGCCGTCGCGCGAGGATCTGATCGACACCATGCACCGTCTCGCGGTCACCCGTACGAGTCTGGCGACCATCACGGTGACCCATCACCTGGAGGAGCTGTCACCCGCGATCGGGCACGTGCTGCTGCTCAAGGAGGGGCGGGTGCTGACGTCGGGGCCGGCTGCCGAGGTCCTCACCGGCGTCCGGCTGACCGAGTGCTTCGGCCGGCCGATCGAGGTCAGCCGTCATGAGGGGCGGTGGCTGGCCCGCTCCGGCGGCCGCTGAGGGATAGCTGAGGGATAGCTGAGGGACAGGCGAAGCCGCTGCGAGCCGGTGAAGAACCGGTGGGAGCCGGCGAGGGGCGCTGAGATCCGCCGAGAGTCCTCAGCGCTGCCAGGGCAGATCCGCGTCGGCCGGCTGGTGCAGCCCCTCCGCGATGATCCGGGCGATCTCGCCGAGCCGGGCCGTCTGTTCCGGGGTGAGCCGGTCGAAGATCGCGGCCCGTACGGCGGCGACATGACCGGGCGCCGTACGCACCACCTCCTGGTATCCCTCGTCGGTGAGGACGCACATCTGGCCGCGGCGGTCGGACGGGCAGCTCTCCCGGCGCAGCCAGCCGTTGCCTTCCAGGCGGGCGACGGCGTGCGAGAGGCGGGAACGGGTGATCTTGGTCTTCTCGGCGAGTTCGGTCATCCTCATCGACCGGCCCTGCGTCTCCGACAGTGTGCTGAGCAGTGCGAAGTACAGGTGCGTCATGCCCGCGTCCCGCTGGAGCTGGCGGTCGAGGTGGTCGTCCAGCAGCGTCGTGGCGTGTACAAAGGCCCGCCAGGTCGCCTGCTCGTCTTCACTCAGCCATCGCATGACGGACATGATAGACGAACTCATTGAAGCTTCAATAAAATATCATCAGACAATGTGTCGTAGGTCACACGCGGACGGTGAAATATCCGGGGACCCGCTCCCCGTTTGATCTGATGAACCAAGCGGGGAGTTGTTGTCCGTTTCGGACGATCTCACCCGAGTTGGCCCGCCCCGACCGCGAAAGGAGCGCACCGTGACCCACGAACCCGGCACCGGCACCGGCACCGTTACTGACCCTGGCGCCGTCACTGGTGCCGACGCCGACGCCGCCGTCATCAGGGCTCGCACGGTACGGCTGCGCGCGGACGCGACCCGCAACCGCGAGCGGATCATCAGTGTCGCCCGCGACGCGATCGTGGAACTGGGGCCCGACATGGCGCTCGACGAGGTGGCCCGCCGGGCCGGCGTCGGCAACGCCACGCTCTACCGCCACTTCGCCGACCGCACCGAACTGATTCGTGAGGTCACCCTCTCGGTGATGGCCCGGACCGCCCAGTTGGCGGAGGACGCGCTCGCGGAGGAAGCAGACGCATTCTCCGCGCTGCGCCGATTCGTCTTCGAAGCGGTCGGGGAGCGCATCGGCGCCATGTGCCCGCTGTTGTCCCAGACCTTCGACCACCAGGACCCGGCGGTCGGGGAGCACATGCGACGCCTGGCGGGGTCCATCACCGCGATCATGGACCGGGCCCAGAGCGCCGGCCAGTTGCGCGATGACATCGGCGTCGGAGATCTGATGGTCGCACTGACCCAGCTCACCCGGCCGCTGCCGGGCACCGGTTGTGTCGGCTTCGACCGCTTCGTGCACCGACACCTTCAACTCTTCCTCGACGGGCTGAGCGCGCCGGCGCGCTCGGAACTCGTGGGGGCCGCGGCCACTCTGGAGGACCTGCAAGGCTGCCATAAATAAGTCGCAAGTAGCATCAGTCGGGTTATAGCGTCGGCAAGTTCGTCGCACGCGTCGGTTCGTGCCCAGGCCCACCGTCCGGTGAGCCGCCGACTCCGCGGAACTCGCCACGTCCCACGCCATAACGCGACGCCAGAAGGACCGACCGGAAGCACCAAGAAGCAAGCAAGCGACGTCAGAGAAGACCGCTCGCCCTCCCGACGCCGGCACCGGGCCCCGGAAAACCGAACCAGGACCCCGTGGCCGGAAGCTGACACACGTCCCCACGTCCTGTCACTCCGCATCCCTTTAGTGAGCCCAGTTATGCCTGAAACGCTCCAGCCCGATCCGAAGCGCTGGACAGCGCTCATATTCATCGCGATCGCCCAGCTCATGGTGGTGCTCGACGCGACCGTCGTGAACATCGCCCTGCCGTCCGCCCAGGCCGACCTCGGCATCTCCGACGGCAACCGCCAGTGGGTCGTCACCGCCTACACCCTGGCCTTCGGTGGCCTGCTGCTCTTCGGCGGCCGGGTCGCCGACCTGTGGGGACGCAAGAACACCTTCATCGTCGGCCTGCTCGGCTTCGCCGCGGCCTCCGCGCTCGGCGGCGCCGCCGTCAACACGGCGATGCTGCTCGGCGCCCGTGGTCTCCAGGGCCTGTTCGGCGCGCTGCTCGCCCCCGCCGCCCTGTCGCTCATCTCGGTGACGTTCGTCGACGCCAAGGAGCGCGCCAAGGCCTTCGGCATCTACGGTGCCATCGCCGGCGCCGGCGCGGCCGTGGGCCTGATCCTGGGCGGCGTCCTCACCCAGTACCTCAACTGGCGCTGGGCGCTCTTCGTGAACATCGCCTTCGCGATCGCCGCCGTCATCGGAGCGATCAGGTACGTCAACGAGCCCGCCCAGGGACGCAACCACAACCGGCTCGACATCCCCGGCGTCGTCCTCGCGAGCTCCGGTCTGGTCGCCCTCGTCTACGGCTTCAGCCGCGCCGAGTCCGACGGCTGGGGCGCCGGTGTGACCATCGGTCTGCTCGTCGCCTCGGTGCTGCTGCTCATCGCCTTCGCCTTCGTAGAGGGCCGGGTCAAGGCTCCGCTGCTGCCGCTGCGCGTGGTCACCGACCGCAACCGCGGTGGCGTCTACCTGTCGCTCGGTCTCGCCATCATCGGCATGTTCGGTCTGTTCCTCTTCCTGACCTACTACCTCCAGACGGTCATGGGCTACTCGGCGCTCAAGTCCGGCGTCGCGTTCCTGCCCATGGTCGGCGGCATGATCGTCGGCTCCACGCAGATCGGCACCCGGCTGATGCTGCGGGTCCGGCCGCGGCTGCTGATGGCGCCGGGATTCTTCGTCGCCGCGATCGGTATGGCCATCCTGGCCCAGATCAAGGTCGACTCGAACTACGCCTCCGTGCTGCTGCCCGGCCTGATCCTGATGGGTCTCGGCATGGGCACCGCCTTCATGCCGGCCATGAGCCTGGCCACGCACGGGGTGCGCCCCGAGGACGCCGGCGTCGCCTCCGCCATGGTCAACACCTCGCAGCAGGTCGGCGGCTCCATCGGCACCGCCCTGCTGAACACCCTTGCGGCCAGTGCCACCACCGCCTGGACCGCCGACCACCTGCACGGCGCGAAGACCCTCAAGAGCCAGTTGCTCATCAACGAGGCCAACGTGCACGGCTACTCGGTCGCCATCTACTGGGCCACGGCCATCCTGGCGGTCGCCGCGGTGCTGGCGTTCGTCCTGATCAACGCCGAGATCCAGAACCACGCGGAGCGGGCCGACGGCGACGAGTCCGTCGACGACTTCGCGATCCCGGCCATCGCGCACTGACGACCGTGATCCGGCCGATGCGACAGCGCGGCCGCGGGTAGCACGCACGACGGCAGGCCCCCGCCCCTCCGAAAGCCACTCGGAGGGGCGGGGGCCTGCCGTTTGTGCTGCGGCCCGGCGGTCCGCCGCCCGGCGGTACCGTCGGGCGCGTTCGGAACCCCTTCGGAACCCGTTCGGAATAGACGGGTCGCATACCCGCTTGTTCTGCGGACACGACCGGTTCGCGACCCGCCGCCGTCTAGTTCAGGCGCTTCTCGAACCAGGCCACGTCGTGATAAACACCGAACTTCCGGCCGACCTCGCCGAAGACCCCGACCTGCCGGAATCCGAAACGGCGGTGGATGCGGATCGACGGCTCATTGGGAAGCGTGACGGCGGCGTACGCGCGATGCACGTCCTCATCGGCGAGGGCCGCGAAAAGCCGCTCGTAGAGCAGGGTGCCGACACCCCGGCCGACGGCATCGGCGGCGAGATAGATGCTCGTCTCCACCGAGGTCGCGTACGCCGCCCTGGGCCGGAAGGGACTACTGGTCGCATAGCCGAGCAGCCGACCGGGGAGGGCCGGGTCCCGGGCAACCAGCAGGCGGTGCGGGCCGTCTTCCGGATGGGAGAGCAGCCAAGTCCGGCGCTCCTCCGGGGCCAAAGGAGTGACGTCGAAGGTGACGGCGGTCTCCCGGACGTAATGGTTGTAGATATCGGTGAGCGCCCCCAGATCACCCTCTTCAGCCGGGGTGACCTGCGCACTCATAGGATCCGACATCCTATGACCTCTCTATGTGGCCGCACAGGGTACTGCATGATCATAAAAATCAGGTGACGACATGGGAATTGTGTCCGGATTCCAGTCGTTATCCAGAACGGATGGGGAAGCCGCCAGGCAGGAGCCGATGCGCGGTTGGTGCCTCGCGCGGCGGCCCGATCCACACCGAGACCAACGCACTTTCGTAAGGGAGCTCGCATGGCAACCCGTGCCGTCGCCCGTCGCAACGCCGGCGGGACCAGCAGCGTTCGCGCCGCAGGCGGGGAAGTCGCTGATCGCGACCTCGTCGGCATGTACCTGGACGAGATCGCGCGCACCCCGCTGCTCGACGCCGCCAGGGAGGTCGAGCTGTCCCGGGACATCGAAGCCGGCGTCTACGCCGGACGCATACTCGCGGCCGACGCCGAGCTGCCCGCCCAGGCGGGTGGGGACGCCCAGCGCGAGGAACTGGAAGCGATCGTCGCCGCGGGCGAACGGGCCAAGGACGTCTTCATCCGGTCCAACCTCCGCCTCGTCGTCGCCGTCGCCCGACGCTACCCGCGCAGCGGCCTTCCGCTCCTCGACCTGATCCAGGAGGGGAACGCCGGCCTGGTCCGCGCCGTCGAGAAGTTCGACTACGCCAAGGGCTTCAAGTTCTCCACCTACGCGACCTGGTGGATCCGCCAGGCCATCACCCGGTCCATCGCCGACCAGTCGCGCACGATCCGGCTGCCCGTCCACCTCGTCGAGGAGCTCGGCCGTATCCGTCGCGTGCAGCGCGAGTTCAACCGGGAGAACGGCCGCGACGCGGAGCCCGTCGAGATCGCCAAGGAACTCGGCTCGACTCCCGAGCGCATCGCCGACGTCCTCGACTGGGCCCGCGACCCGGTGTCGCTGAACATGTCGGTGGACGCCGAGGGCGAGACCGAGTTCGGCGACCTCGTGGAGGACGGCGCCGCGCCGTCGCCCGAGGACTCCGTGCTGGTCATGCTGCGGCGCGAGGAACTCGACGGCCTCATCGCCCGCCTTGACGACCGCACCGCCTCGATCATCAGGGCCCGCTACGGCATCGTGGACGGCCGCGAACGGACCCTCACCGAGGTCGGCAAGGAACACGGCCTCACCCGGGAACGCATCCGTCAGATCGAGAAGCACGCCCTCGCCGATCTCAAGCGCATGGCACGCGCCACCGGCCTGGACTACGAAGCGGCCTGACCCGAAGACCTCCACCAACCGGCGGCTCCCGCCAGGCGGCCGCCCCCACAGACCCGGACCTCGGTGCATCCCCCCCGCACCGGGGTCCGGCCTTGTGTCCCGTGCCCGGACCGGCCCCGGAGTGAGACCCTGCCTGCTATGCCCATGGACCACGACACCCCAGGCACCTCAGGCACCCCAAGCGATACGGAGCTCACCGCCCCGCACGAGGGGGAATCCCACGAGGACGGCCTCAAGACCCGGCTGAACTGGCTGCGAGCCGCCGTCCTCGGCGCCAACGACGGGGTGGTCTCCACCGCGGGCCTCGTCGTCGGGGTCGCGGGCGCCACCGACTCACGCTCCACGCTGCTTACCGCGGGCCTGGCCGGGCTGCTCGCCGGCTCCCTGTCCATGGCGGCCGGCGAATACGTCTCCGTGAACACCCAGCGCGACTCGGAACAGGCCGCCCTCGCCCAGGAACGCGAGGAACTCGCCACCACCCCGCAGGCCGAACTCGATGAACTCACCGGCCTCCTGCACAAGCTCGGCATCACCGCCGACCTCGCCCGCGAAGTCGCCGAGCAGCTCACCGCCCGCGACGCTCTCGGCGCCCACGCCCGGGTCGAACTCGGCATCGACCCCGACGAACTCGCCAAGCCCTGGCACGCCGCCTGGGCCAGCTTCATCTCCTTCACCGCCGGCGCCCTGCTCCCGCTGCTGGCGATCGTGCTCCCGCCGCACGACTGGCGGTTGTCGATCACCGTCGTCTCCGTGCTGGTCGCCCTCGCCGGCTGCGGCTGGGTCAGCGCCCGCCTCGGTGGCGCCCCCGCGCGTCCGGCCATCATGCGCAACGCCCTCGGCGGCGCCATCGCGATGGCCGTCACATACGCGGTCGGTGTCCTCCTCGGCGCCGCGGGCGTCTGATCCCCGGGGCGCGGGGCGCCGTACGCTTGTGGCATGACCACTGCCCGCGATGACGAGCGCGACCCGGACACCGGAACGGCAGGCACCCCGACGGAAGGCGCCGCCGTGCCGTCGTCGCCTGTTGCCCGTCCCACAGGGTCAGCGGGTGGTTCGGGGCGGTTGGTCTTCGACGATCCGCTCGACCGCCCGTCCCCCGACGACGCCGATCGCGGCTGGGGCGAATCCCCCTCGGGCGCCGGGGACGACGACTTCACGCGCTTCCTCAACGAGAAGCCGCCGCACCACCTCTGAACTCCTCGGGCCAGCAGGGCCGACCACCGATCCCACCGATCGCTCAGCACAGTGCCACCGCCAGCGGCGAGGTCGCGGCGGCCCCGGAAAGCGCGGCGGCGATACGCCGGGGGACGGTGAGCACGATCAGCGCTCCGCCGGGGGCACCGGCGTCGGAGACCGCGGCGGTATCGGGCGGGGCCTGGGCCACCGCCGGTACGGCGACCACGGTGACGCCCGCCGCCACCACCCGCACCCCGGCGAGGACGTCCACCCGGTCACCGGGGTGGAGCAGGCCCGCGACGGCCGCGTCGGCGATCCGCACCGGGGCCCGTACCGAGGTCTGCGGCGGCAGATGGCGGACAGGGCCCGCCGCCGGGCCGCGCGGAACGGCCGGAACCGGTCGCGGCGCCGCGCTGTGGGCGGTCGAGGCCGCCAGCGCGGCGGCCGTGACGGCCAGACCGACGGCCAGGGCCTTGCGCCTGCGCCACAGCGCCCGGCGAAAGAGCCGCCTGCCGCCCCGCCCGCTCACATGGATGGGCGGGAAGGAGGGCACCGCGCATCTCGGCGGGGTGTACGGCCGCGGTACACCGGGTGTCGGTGCAGCGGGGGAGAGTCCGGTCGGCCGTGTGGAGGACGGCCCGGACGACAGCGAGCGAGAAGCCGTGGTGAGCATGACGAGGTTCCGCCTTGATGAGGGGAACCGACCGGGAACGGGTCGGTGCGACCACCATCGCGCATCACGACGACCTCGCCGCGGAAGCCCTGTGGATAACTCAACAGGCAGCGGATGATCGGCTCTTCATAACATCGAGGGCCGACCCTCGCCGTCGTACCGGACGCTACGGGAGGGCGATCCCGGGCTCCTGGCCGCCGAGCGAGTTCACGCACAGACAGTCGCGCCGCCCGTTGTCCGGCAGGGCGCGAACGACGTCGACGAGCACGTCCCGCATCCTGCCGACATTGGCGGCGAAGACCTCCAGCACCTGCTCGTGCGACACGCCCTCACCGGTCTCCGCGCCGGCGTCAAGATCGGTGACCAGGGTGAGGGAGGTGTAGCAAAGGCCCAGTTCCCGGGCGAGAACCGCCTCGGGATGCCCCGTCATCCCCACCACGGACCACCCTTGCGCCGCATGCCACAGCGATTCCGCCCGGGTCGAGAAGCGCGGCCCCTCGACCACGACCAGCGTGCCCCCGTCGACGGCGCTCCAACCGCTGCTCCGCGCGGTGTCGACGGCCGCGCGCCTGCCCACCGGGCAGTAAGGGTCGGCGAACGTCACATGGACCACGTTGGGCACCTGGCCGTCGGAACGGACCTCACCGTCGAAGTACGACTGGACGCGTGCCTTCGTGCGGTCCACGAGCTGGTCGGGTACGAGCAGCGTGCCCGGCCCGTACTCCGTACGCAGTCCACCGACCGCGCAGGGGCCGAGGATCTGTCGGGCACCCAAGGACGCGAGGGCCCACAGATTGGCCCGGTAGTTGATCTTGTGCGGCAGCAGGCGATGGTCGCGCCCATGACGCGGCAGGAAGGCCACCCGGCGCCCGGCCACCTCGCCGAGGAAGAGCGAGTCGCTCGGGGAACCGTAGGGAGTGTCGACCGTGATCTCGGTCACGTCATCGAGGAAGGAGTAGAACCCCGAGCCGCCGATGACACCGATCTCGGCCTGTTTCCGCACACCGTCGCTTCGCACCATGCCGGTCACCCTATGCGGGAGTCGGCAGCGCGACGAACCCCCACCGTCTCCGGCGGGGGTTCTCAAGGCTGCCGCTCGCCCGGGCGAACGGCGATTCGACGCTCAGGCAGCCGACGTGCTGCTCGAAGACGAGGACCCCGACGACGAGGTCGAGGAACCCGTCGAGGACGACGAACCGCTCGACGCCGCGGCCGCGCTGTCGGACGACTTGCTCTCCGAACCCCCGCCGGTCTTGGCGGTGGCGGGCGCGCTGCTCGACGACGAACCGCGGCTGTCGGTCCGGTAGAAGCCGGATCCCTTGAAGACCACGCCCACCGCCGAGTAGACCTTGCGCAAGCGTCCGCTGCAGTTGGGGCACACCGTCAGCGCGTCGTCGCTGAACTTCTGCACCGCCTCAAGGGGCTCACCGCACTCGGTGCACTGGTACTGGTACGTCGGCACTTGCTCCTCCTGGCACTCGCAGTCGTTGAGTGCTAACGACGCTCAATAGTGCAGTATTTCCCGCCGTCAGTCCACCGCGACCGGCGAACGGTGACCGATCCCACCCGTCGCCACTCCTCCGCGCGGACGCGGAACCAGCCGACCGCGCAGCCCCACGAGCACCACCAGCGCCAGCCCCGTCCCGGCCAGCGGCACCGTGAAACCGGCGTGGGAGCCCCAGCGGTCGGTGAGCAGCCCCGCAGCGGTCACGGCCATCGCCTGCCCGAAGGCGACGGCGCCGGTCAGCCAGGCGAACGCCTCGGTACGGATCGCCGGCGGCACGAGCGCGTCGACCAGGGTGTAGCCCGTGATGACGGTCGGCGCGACGCACAGGCCCGCGACCACGCCGAGAGCGCCCAGGGCCGGCACGGTGTGCAGCACACACAAAGGCGCGCAGGCGACGCCGAGGGCCGCGTAGGCGCGAAGGAGGCGGGTGCGCGCGCCGCCACGCCAGGCGACCGCCCCGTACCCGAGGCCCGCCAGCATGTTGCCGGCGGCGAACACCCCGTAGAGCAGGCCGTTCAGCCCGGGCCTGCCGATCTCCTGGGTGAACGCGGTCAGCGACACCTGCATGCCGCCGAAGACGGTGCCGATGCCGAGGAAGGCGACCGCGAGGGCGCGGACTCCGGACACGGCGAGCGCCGAGCCGTGACGGGCGTCCCTGGCCGCCGCGACCCGGTGGGGGAGGGGGGCGCCGGCCCGCCGGGTCGCGAAGAGGACGCCGCCGATCAGGGTCAGCGCGCTCTCCGCGATCAGCCCGGCGGCGGGGTGCACGCCGGCGCACAGGGCGGTGGCCAGCACCGGCCCGATCACGAAGGTGAACTCGTCGGTCACCGACTCGAAGGCCGCGGCCGTGGTGAGCAGAGACGACGCCCTATGGGGTGCCCCATCGGACGACCCGCCGAGCGCCACCGCCCAGCGGGCCCGCACCATCGGCCCGACCTGGGGAACGCTCGCGCCCACCGGCACCGCCATGGCGAACAGCGCCCAGGTGGGTGCATAGGAGACGGACAGCGCGACAAGCCCGGCCACCGAGGCCGCGTGCACCACGACCCCCGGCAGCAGGACGGCCCGCTGCCCGTAACGGTCGGCGAGACGCCCGCCGCGGGGCGCGCACAGGGCCATCGACGCCCCGGTGGCCGCGGCCACGGCGCCGGCGGTGCCGTAGGAGCCGGTGGTGTGCCGGACGAGCAGCACGATGCCGATGGTGAGCATGGCGAACGGCTGCCGGGCCACGAAGCCCGGGACCAGGAAAGTCCACGCGCCAGGCGTCCGGAGCAGCCGTCCGTAGCCGGGTTTCGGGGGGTGTGCGGGTTGTGTGGGCTGTGATGGATGTGAGTGATGCGGGGGCCGCGCCTGGGTGTTCGCGGGGGTTCGGGCCGTCGCCCGCTGCCGCTCGGGCGGCGAGGTGGGCACGGTGGGCACGGTCGGCACGGTGGATGCCACGCTGGGGGCCTTCTGCCGCCTGGTAGCGGACCCGCGAGGTGTTTCGCGCGTGTCACGCCGAAGGCCGTCCGGTCGGCGTGGTCGCCCACGCCCGGCCCTGCGTCAGGCAGAGGTTGTGCTCAAAATGACCAGCTCATCATACGTATCTCCGCCCACCGTTCTGTATACGGTTCGACGGACCGCCCCGACCGAGCCGACTGAGCCGACCGCCCCGGCCGAGCCGAACGGTCCGCCGGGCACCCGCCCTCAACGCCCCAGCCAGCCCGCGAGCTTGCCGCCGCGCCCCACCGCTCGCAGCCGGTCCTCGGCGGCGTCACGTACCGGATCCGTCGCCACGACCAGCAGTTCGTCGCCCTGGCGCAGCATCGTGGTCGGCAACGGCACGAAGCTGGCGCCGTCCCGTACCACCAGGGTGACGGCCGCCCCCGGTGGCAGGCGCAGTTCGTCCACCTCGACGCCGTGCATGCGCGAGCGTCCAGGGATGGCGACCGAGAGCAGGTGCCCTTGGAGGCGTTCCAGAGGCGCCGACTCGATGCCGAGGTCCGCCGCGTCACTCGCGTCGCCGTCGGCCAGCCGCAGTGTCCTCGCCACCCACGGCAGCGTCGGGCCCTGCACCAGCGTGTAGATGATCACCAGGACGAAGACGATGTTGAAGATCCGCCGGCTGTCGTCGCCGCCGGTCACCATCGGGATGGTCGCGAGCACGATCGGCACCGCGCCGCGGAGCCCCGCCCAGGACATCAGCGCCTGTTCGCGCCATGGGATGCGGAAGGGGAGCAGGCTGGCCACCACGGACGCCGGGCGCGCCACCAGCGTGAGGAGGAGGCCGATGACGATGGCCGGCAGGATGTCGTCACCCAGCTCGTGTGGTGTGACCAGGAGGCCGAGCAGGACGAACAGCCCGATCTGGGCGATCCAGCCGAGGCCCTCGGCGAACCCCTGGGTGGCCGGCCGGTGCGGCAGCTTCGCGTTGCCCAGGATGAGGGAGGCGATGTAGACGGCGAGGAAGCCGGAACCGTGTGCGGTGGCCCCTGCCCCATAGGCTCCGACCGCGATCGCCAGCACGGCGATCGGGTAAAGACCGGAGGCGGGCAGTGCCAGCCGCTTGAGCCCGAAGGCACCCGCCCAGCCGATCAGCAGCCCGAGACCGGCCCCGATCAGCAGCTCCAGCCCGACCTCACCGAGCAGGGTGTACCAGTGCTCGACCGGCCCCGCGCTGGAGAGGGCGACCACCAGGATCACCACGGGCGCGTCGTTGAAGCCCGATTCGGCTTCCAGCACACCGGTGACCCGCTTGGGCAGCGAGATGTTCCGCAGCACGGAGAAGACCGCCGCCGCGTCCGTCGAGGACACCACCGAGCCGATGATCAGCGCCTGCCGCCAGTCCAGCCCCACCAGGAAGTGCGCGGCGCCGGCGGTGATGAACACGCTCACCAGCAGGCCCACGGTCGAGAGCACGGCGGCGGCCGGGACCACCGGCTTGATCTCGTGCCACTTCGTGCCGAGACCGCCCTCGGCGAGGATCACCACCAGTGCGGCGTACCCGAGCACCTGGGTGAGCTGGACGTTGTCGAAGGTGAAGCCGAACAGGCCGTCCTGGCCGATCGCGACACCGATGCCGACGTAGATGAGCAGGGTCGGCAGGCCGCTGCGCGAGGCGAGCCGCACGGCGACAACCGCGACGAGGAGCACCGCGGCGCCGATCAGGAGGATCTCGTTCAGGTGGTGGACAGTCAGGGGCCTGGTCCTCTCAACTTCATTGCCTTACCTAACATTTTACCTTGCCTTGACGATTCCCCGTTCGCCGGCCCACCAGCCGGACGCCGAGTCCTGGCGGCACAGCGCGTGCGCCTATGGTTGCCCTTGCACCACCCGCACTTGATCACCGGTCCGCCCTGCCCCCTCGAAGGACAGCGATGCCCGCACGGAAGAAATCCCGCCGCGTACGCCTCATCGTGATCGCGTTCGTGCTGCTCCTGGTGGCGGGTATCGGATTCGGGTCGTATTGGGGCGTAAGCACCGTGCGTGCCTCCTTCCCGCAGACCACGGGCTCTTTGAAGCTCAAAGGACTGTCGGCGCCGGTGGACGTCGAGCGCGACGACAAGGGCATCCCGCAGATCTACGCGAACACCCCCGACGACCTCTTCCGCGCGCAGGGGTACGTGCAGGCGCAGGACCGCTTCTACGAGATGGACGTCCGCCGCCATCTGACCGCGGGCCGGCTCTCGGAGATGTTCGGCAAGGGCCAGGTCGAGACCGACGCCTTCCTGCGGACCCTGAACCTGCGCGGCGTCGCGCAGCAGGAGTGGGACACCCAGCTCGACAAGACCACCAAGGAATACCTCCAGGCGTACACCGACGGCGTCAACGCGTATCTGAAGGACCACAGCGGCGCCGCGCTCTCGCTGGAGTACGAGGCGCTCTCCTTCAGCCACGGGTACAAGCCGCAGCCGTGGACGCCGGTCGACTCGGTGGCCTGGCTCAAGGCGATGGCCTGGGATCTGCGCGGCAACATGCAGGACGAGATCGACCGCTCGCTGATGACCAGCCGGCTCAGCCAGCAGCAGATCAAGCAGCTCTACCCCGCCTATCCCTACGACCGCAATCGTCCGATCGTGGACACGGGTTCGATCGATCCGACCACCGGGGACTACCAGCCCGCCGGATCGAGCACTCCGCAGGGCCTCAACAGCACGGTGGACGCGCAACTCGCCGGTATAAGTCAGATCATCGACCAGATGCCGGCGCTGCTCGGGCCCACCGGCAGCGGAATCGGCTCCAACGCGTGGGTGGTCTCCGGCCAGTACACGACGACCGGTGAGCCGCTGCTGGCCAACGATCCCCACCTCGCGCCACAGGTGCCCTCCCTCTGGTACCAGATGGGTCTGCACTGCCGGGAGGTCGGCAAGACCTGTCCCTTCGACGTGGCCGGTTACACCTTCTCCGGTATGCCCGGTGTGATCATCGGACACAACCAGGACATCGCCTGGGGCATGACCAACCTGGGCGCCGACGTCACCGACCTCTACCTGGAGAAGGTCACCGCCACCACATACCTGTTCAACGGCCAGCAGGTGCCGTTCATCACCCGCCGGGAGACGATCAAGGTCGCCGGCGGGAAGGACCGTATGATCACCGTTCGGGAGACCAAGGACGACGGTCCGATCATCTCCGACCGCAGCGACGAGATCAGCGACGTCGGCCGGACCGCGCCCGTCGCCGATCCGCCGGGCGGCGTCAACGGCGGCTACGCCGTCGCCCTCAAATGGACCGCGCTCGACCCCTCGAAGACGATGGACGCGATCTTCGAACTCGACAGCGCGACCGACTTCAAGACGTTCCGGGCCGCGGCCGCCGACTTCGCCGTACCGTCGCAGAACCTGGTCTATGCCGACACCAAGGGCCACATCGGCTACCAGGCGCCCGGCAAGATCCCGATCCGGCCGAAGGGCGACGACGGCACCTACCCGGTGCCCGGCTGGAACGGGGACTACCAGTGGAAGGGCTACATCCCGGCCAACTCGATGCCGTACGAGGAGGACCCGCAGCGGGGCTACATCGTGACCGCCAACCAGGCCGTCATCGATCAGAGCAAGTACCCCTACCTGCTGACCGCGGACTGGGGCTACGGCACGCGCAGCCAGCGGATCAACGACCTGATCCAGTCCAAGATCAAGGACGGCGGGAAGATCTCCATGGACGACATGCAGTCCATGCAGAACGACGACACCAGCGAGATCGCCCAGCTCCTGACGCCGATCCTGACCAAGATAGACATCAAGAACGACAAGGGCGGCTACGTACGCCAGGCCCAACAGCTCCTCGACGGATGGGACTTCAAGCAGGACTCCGACTCGGCGGCGGCGGCGTACTTCAACGCGGTGTGGCGCAACGTCCTCAAGCTCGCCTTCGGCAACAAGCTGCCCAAGGAGCTGCGGCCCGAGGGCCAGTGCCTGAGGGTGCTGCCGGCCGGGGCGACCGGCCCCGTCGACAACCTGGACGGCACCAACCCGACCGTGCAGGAGTGCGGTGAGCGCGATCCCGCCGAGGCCCAGCCGGACGGCGGCGACCGCTGGTTCGAGGTCGTCCGCGACATCCTCGATCAGCCCGACAGCCCCTGGTGGACGATGTCCACCACGGCCTTCTTCACCGATGACCCGGTGAAGGCCCACCACAGCGACCGCGACCAGCTCCTCGCCACGGCCATGAAGGACGCCCGCTACGAGCTGACCGCCAAGCTCGGCAAGGACATAGACACCTGGAGCTGGGGGCGCCTGCACAAGCTGGACCTGAAGAACCAGACGATCGGCACCGACGGTCCGAGCGCCATAAAGTGGCTGTTCAACCGGGGTTCCTGGCAGCTCAGCGGCGGTGAGGCGGCGGTCGACGCCACCGGCTGGAACGCGGCGGGCGGCTACGACGTCGACTGGGTGCCGTCCATGCGGATGATCGTCAACCTCCAGGACTTCGACAAGTCCCGCTGGATCAACCTCACCGGCGCCTCGGGACACGCGTACAACGCGCACTACACCGACCAGACGGATCTGTGGGCGCACGGCGAGCTGCTGCCCTGGTCCTTTTCCGAGGAACAGGTCGGCAAGGCGGCCAAGGCGAAGATGGTGCTGACCCCCTAGCGAGCCGGGGCCGCGGCCTGGCCTCCTAGGACGCCGGGTCCGGCCTGGCCTCCTAGGACGCCGGAAAGGTCAGCCGGTGAAGAGTCGGACGCCGTCCGGGGTGAGCGCCGCGTCGACGAGGTGGTCGTGCGGTTCCCGCGGAACCGTGTCGACCACCTCGTGCGCGTAGAGCACCACGACGAGCAGCGGATGCGTCCCCGCGGCCCGCACGCGCGCGAGGACGCGGTCGTAGGAGCCGCCGCCGCGGCCGAGCCGTACACCCTGGGCGTCCACGGCGAGACCCGGCAGGAGGACGCACGACGCCTCCTCCACCGCCTTGGCTCCGAGCCGCGGTCCGGTGGGTTCCAGCAGGCCGCGCGAGGCGGGTGCCAGGGCGGCCGGGCCGGCGTATTCCGCCCAGTCGAGGTCGTTGTCGGGCAGCAGCACGGGCAGCAGCACCCGGCCCCCCAGGACGCGCAGCGCCTCGATCAGGTCCCGGGTGCCGGGTTCGGTGCCGGTCGACACGTAAGCCGCCACGGTCCCGGCGGTCGCCGCGGCCGGCAGGTCACGTACCCTCGTCACCAACGCCGCGCCCGCCGCCCGGCGTTCATCGGCGGTCAACCCGCGTCTGGCCGCGAGGAGACGCGCCCGCAACTCCGTCTTGAGGGCGCGGGTCCGGCCGCCGGGTTCCATAATCGCCGCCTATCAGTCGAAATCCACCGATTCTTCATCTTCCGCACATACGCGCCCGCTATGGTGCACGGCATGACGCACACACATACCGGGATCATCAAGGCTGTCATTCCTGCGGCGGGTCTGGGGACCCGGTTCTTGCCGGCGACGAAGGCGACGCCGAAGGAGATGCTGCCGGTGGTGGACAAGCCGGCGATTCAGTATGTGGTGGAGGAGGCGGTGGCGGCGGGTCTGGCGGATGTTCTGATGATCACGGGGCGGAACAAGCGGCCGTTGGAGGATCACTTCGACCGGAATTACGAGTTGGAGGAGGCGTTGACGCGTAAGGGGGACGCGTCGCGGCTGGCGCGGGTGCGGGAGTCGAGTGATCTGGCGACGATGCATTATGTGCGGCAGGGTGCGCCGAAGGGGTTGGGGCACGCGGTGCTGTGTGCGGAGCCGCATGTGGGGGATCAGCCGTTCGCGGTGCTGCTGGGTGATGACCTGATCGATCCGCGGGATCCGCTGCTGGCGCGGATGATCGAGGTGCGGGGGCGGTACGGGGGCAGTGTGGTGGCGTTGATGGAGGTGGATCCGGAGCAGATTCATCTGTACGGGTCGGCGGCGATAGTGCCGACGGGGGAGGGGGATGTGGTGCGGGTGACGGGTCTGGTGGAGAAGCCGGAGGCGTCGGCGGCGCCGTCGTCGTATGCGGTGATCGGCCGGTATGTGCTGGATCCGGGGGTGTTCGAGGTGCTGCGGAAGACGGCGCCGGGGCGGGGCGGGGAGATCCAGCTGACGGACGCTTTGCGGGTGCTGGCCGAGCGGGACGGTGAGGGGGGTCCGGTGCACGGGGTGGTCTTCACCGGGCGCCGCTACGACACCGGCGACCGGGGCGACTACCTGCGCGCGATCGTCCGGCTCGCCTGCGAACGCGAAGACCTCGGCCCGGACTTCCGCGCCTGGCTGCGCACCTACATCACCGAGGAGATGCACGAGTGACCCACGGCACCGACCACCTATGGACCGTCAGCGAACATCTGGACAGCATCCTGGGCCAGCTCGCCCCGCTCGACCCGATCGAGCTGCAACTGCTCGACGCCCAGGGGTGCGTCCTCGTCGAGGACGTCAGGGTGCCGGTCGCGCTGCCACCGTTCGAGAACAGCTCCATGGACGGATACGCGGTGCGGGTCGCCGACACCCAGGCGGCGACCGCCGAACACCCCTGCGTCCTCGACGTGATCGGTGACGTGGCGGCGGGCAGCGGCGACCTCCCCACGGTCGGCCCCGGCCAGGCCGCCCGGATCATGACCGGCGCCCCGCTGCCGCCCGGCGCCGAGGCGGTCGTCCCCGTCGAATGGACGGACGGCGGCACCGGCGGCGGGCCGGCCACCACCATGACGGCGCACAGCGTCGACCCCGCGGGCGCGGCGGGTGAGGTGCGGGTGCACCGCTCGCCGTCGGCCGGACAGTTCGTCCGGTCCCGGGGGAGCGACGCCGCCGCCGGTGAGCTGGCGCTGCCGGCCGGCACCGTACTCGGGCCGCCGCAGATCGGGTTGCTGGCCGCCATCGGCCGCGGCACGGTCACCGTGCGGCCGCGGCCCAGGGTGGTGGTGCTCTCCACCGGCAGCGAACTCGTGCAGCCGGACGAGGAGCTCGGCCCCGGCCGGATCCACGACTCCAACAGCTTCGCCCTCACCGCCGCCGCCCGCGACGCCGGGGCGATCGCCTACCGGGTCGGCGCGGTCACCGACGAGGTCGAGACGCTGCGCGCCACCATCGAGGACCAGCTCATCCGCGCCGACGTCATCGTCACCAGCGGGGGCGTCAGCGTCGGCGCCTACGACGTCGTCAAGGAGGCGCTGTCGTCGCTCGGCGACTCCTTCGGCGACGACGCGGTGGCCGCTGCGGGGCAGGTCGAGTTCCGCACGCTGGCCATGCAGCCGGGGAAGCCGCAGGGATTCGGGCGGATCGGCCCCGACCGCACGCCGCTGCTCGCCCTGCCGGGAAACCCCGTCAGCGCCTATGTGTCCTTCGAGCTGTTCGTACGACCGGTGATCCGCACCTTGATGGGAGTGGGCCCCGTCCACCGGGATGTGGTCCGGGCGGCATGCGTCGTCGCGGTCGAGCACTCACCCGAAGGAAGACGCCAGTATCTGCGCGGACACTACGACCGGACGTCCGGCACGGTCACCGCGGTGGGTGGGGCCGGCTCCCACCTGGTCAAGGCGCTCGCCTACTCCGACGCGCTGATCGTCGTACCGGAGGAGACCACCTCGGTCGCGGCCGGCGAGGAGGTCGACGTGGTGCTGCTGGGCTAGCTGAGGTGACCGGTACGGGGGCCCGGCCTGCGGGCCCGGGGTCCGTACGTACGCGCGGGCCGGTACGGTGTCTGCCCAGGAGACCGCACCGGGAGAACGATGAGCAGCGCCCAGCAGCACTTCACCCACCTGAACGAGGCGGGCGCCGCCCGCATGGTCGACGTCTCCGCCAAGGACGTCACCGCCCGCACCGCCCGAGCCACCGGACGCGTTCTCGTCGCCCCGCGCGTCGTGGAGTTGCTGCGGGGTGAGGGCGTGCCCAAGGGCGACGCTCTCGCCGTCGCGCGTGTCGCCGGCATCATGGGCGCCAAGCGCACCCCCGAGCTGATTCCGCTGTGCCACCCGCTGGCCGTCTCGGGGGTGACGGTCGATCTCACCGTCGCCGACGACGCGGTGGAGATCACCGCGACGGTCCGGACCACCGATCGCACCGGCGTCGAGATGGAGGCCCTGACGGCGGTCAGCGTCGCCGCGTTGACGGTCGTCGACATGGTGAAGGCGGTCGACAAGGGCGCGGTCATCACCGACGTCCGCGTGGAGGAGAAGACCGGCGGCAAGTCCGGCGACTGGCGGCGGTCATGAGCGGGCGGCCCGCGCCCCGGGCGCTCGCCGTCACCGCCTCCAACCGCGCCGCGGCCGGCGTCTACGAGGACAGCGGCGGGCCGCTGATCGTGGCGGGCCTGGCGGAGTTGGGCTTCACCGTGGACGGCCCCCGGGTCGTGCCGGACGGCGACCCGGTGGGGCAGGCGCTGCGCGAGGCGATCGCCCAGGGCTACGACGTGGTGATCACCACCGGTGGCACCGGTATCTCACCGACCGACCGCACGCCGGAGGTCACCCGCGCGGTGCTCGACTTCGAGATCCCGGGTATCGCGGAGGCGCTGCGCGCCGCGGGCCGCGAGAAGGTGCCGACAGCGGTGCTCTCCCGTGGCGTCGCGGGGGTCGGTGGCCGCACCCTGGTGGTGAACCTGCCCGGTTCCACCGGCGGGGTACGGGACGGGCTGGCCGTTCTCGCACCCCTGCTGGCGCACGCCGTCGACCAGCTGCGCGGGGGCGATCATCCGAACAACGCACCGGGGGACCGCCCGTACGATGAATCCCATCACCACCAGCCGCCCCACGAACCGCACGGCCGGTCGGACGGCGCGGCCGAGCCGCCGCCGCACGGCCGATCACCTGACCAACCCGACGATCATCCGAACTCCGTCACGGGGAGACCGAGCTGAACGGGTCCTGGCCGGTTGAGCTGGTGGACGGTGACATCACCCTCCGCCCGATCCGGATGCGTGACCAGCGCGCCTGGCGCGAGGTCAACCGCCGCAACCGCGAGTGGCTGCGGCCCTGGGAGGCCACCGTCCCGCCCGCGCCGCCCGGGCACATCGCCCAGCGGCCGACCTATCGTCAGATGGTCCGCCATCTCCGCGGCGAGGCCCGCTCCGGCCGGATGCTGCCGTTCATCATCGAGTACCAGGGGCGGCTGGCCGGTCAACTCACCGTCGCCGGCATCACCTGGGGTTCGATGTGCTCCGCCCATGTCGGCTACTGGGTCGACGAGGCGGTCGCGGGGCGCGGGGTGATGCCCACCTCGGTGGCGCTCGCCGTGGACCACTGCTTCCGCCGGGTGGGCCTGCACCGGATCGAGGTGTGCATTCGCCCCGAGAACGGTCCGAGCCGGCGGGTGGCGGAAAAGCTCGGCTTCCGGGAGGAGGGGCTGCGTCCCCGCTACCTCCATATCGACGGCGGCTGGCGGGACCATCTCGTCTTCGCGCTGACCGCGGAGGAAGTCCCGGAGGGTCTGCTGCACCGCTGGCGGCGGGCGCGGCCGGGTACCCCTCGGTAATAAAACAATAGTTCGAAATTCAGCGTAATCCGAAGAAATACTCGGCATATCAGCCAGATCGTGCGACACACCGAGCCGAATTGCCTATGGCGTGTCGCGATCACCCCTACCGTGTATCGCGTGAGCAGTAGTGGCCTCATCTACGCAGTCATCGTCGGGGCCTGGGCTGCCTATTTGGTGCCGATGTGGCTCCGTAGGCAGGATGAGCTCAACGAAGCGCGTCCGACCGAACGCTTCAGCACCGCCATCCGGCTTCTGTCCGGACGAGCGGCGATGGAGCGGCGGGTCGCGAAGGCGCGAGGCGAGAGCTTCGACCCCGCAGCCGACGAGCCCGGGTCCCCCGGATCCCCCGGATACGCGGACGACACGGACTTCGCGGGTCCGGTGGATGTCCGCGGCCTCGCCGTGCCCGCGACCGAGGTACGGCGCCCGCCGGCCCGGGCCGGTGCCTCGCCGTCCAACGGGGCCCATGGGGTCAACGGGTCCAACGCGTCCGGCGGTTCCGGCGGTTTCGCCGCTGGGCACGCGCCGATCGGCAGCCCCCGAGCGAAGGTGCTGGCCCGCCGGCGCCGCACCATCACGCTGCTCTTCCTGCTCTTCACCGTGGGCACGATCGTGGCGGCGGTCGGCGGTATCGCCCTGCTGTGGGTGCCGGCCGTGCCCGCCGTACTCCTCACCGCGTACATCGGTCAGATGCGCCGCCAGGAGCGCCGGCGGTACGAAGTCCGGCTCGACCAGCGGCACGCGGCCGAGGCGGCCCGGCGGCTGCGGGCCCGCTCCGAGGCGCCGGCCGCCGCGCCCGCCGCGCAGCACGACGAACGCCAGGCCGCGCCTGCCCGCCAGGGCGCAGCCGCTCGCCAGCCCGCCCCGGCCCGTCAGGCGCCGTCCTCGATGCCCGCCGCGCAGGCCGGGCCCACCCCTGCTGTACGGCCCGCCCCGGCCGTACGGCCGCCCTCGCCGCGTACCGCCGACCGCCGCGCCCTGGTCGAGCAGACCGACCACGCCGAGTGGGTGGACCAGCAGCGTGCCCAGCAGGGCGCCGAGGACGGCTGGGACCCCGTCCCGGTGCCGCTGCCCACCTATGTCACCGCCCCGGTCGCCCCGCGCACTCCGGGCGGTGTCGACGTGGGCGCGGTCGACACCTGGAGTTCGGCCCGCTCCGGTACGACGCCGACCGACCCCGCGGGGTCCCGCGAGCCGCGTGAGGCGCGCGCCGCGCGGGACGGCGAGGCGCGGCCGCGGGGCGGCCGGCCGCGCACCAGCCGGACCCCGCTCTTCGACCAGTACGCCGAGGGTGACCGCCCCCGCGCGGCCAACGAGTAGCAGCCGGCAACTGAGCGCCGTACCGGTCGATCCCGCGCGGACCTGCCGAAATCGCGTTCACGATCACCCTTGCCGGGATGCTAGAGTTTTCCTCGTCGCAAGGGCCTGTGGCGCAGTCCGGTAGCGCACCTCGTTCGCATCGAGGGGGTCAGGGGTTCGAATCCCCTCAGGTCCACACGGCGAGAAGGCGAGTCTTGTCCGCGGAAAGCGCGGACGGGTCTCGCCTTTTCTTTTTGCTCGGCTTCGCCTCGCGCGGCGGGGGCTTCGCCACCCGCACCCCCGCGTCGGTGGGCGCCGCTCGCCCGCATCCCCGAGGCGGGGCGGGGCGGAGGTCCGAGGGGGTGGGCCGGAGGTTCGAGGGGGGCGGCGTCCACCCGCGGCCGTCGGCGTGCGTCCGGCGCCCGGCGCCCGTATCCGTACCAAGGTCCGCGTCCCGATCCGCTTCTGACGGGAGACGTGTTCGGCTCCGGGCGCTGTGACTGCGGGCCGCAGGTGCGGGAGGCGGTGGAGCACATCGCCGGCACTGGCGGCTACCTGCTGTACCTGCGGCGGGAGGGCCGCGGTATCGGCCTCAACGCCAAGCTCGACGCCTATGCGAGTCGCGGCAGCTCGCGGAGCTCGGTGTCATGGTGGTCGAGCACGTGTCGACCGCTGGCCACGTGTCGCCGTCCAACGTGCGCTACCTGCGGTCGGAGGTCAAGCACACCGGACACACGCTGGCGCTTCCGGCTTGATCGCGGCGCGGCGTTGACGGCATGATCACCACGTGATGAGGCCCACGATCGAAACGGTGGCGTTTCGATTGTGGGTCGTCTAGTCTTATGTGTACGGGACCGTTTCGATCGCAGACAGGAGACAGGACATGACTCCTGAGGCGGCTGCCGCGCGGAGGACCCGCCTGACCCCCGAGCGGGAGCGCGAGCTCTACCAAGCGGTGATCGAACTGCTGCGGGAGGTCGGCTACGAGGCGCTGACCATGGACGCCGTGGCCGCCAGGACCCGCGCCAGCAAGGCCACCCTCTACCGCCAGTGGAAGGGCAAGCCGGAACTGGTCGCCACCGCGCTGCGGCACCACAAGCCGGGCTCGCTCGCCGACATCGACACCGGGTCGCTCCCTGGCGATCTGCACGAACTCGTCAGGTTCCACGACGAGAGCGAGGTCAAGCGCGACCAGGAGCTGATGCGCGGGCTCGCCCACGCCGCCTTCCGGAACGAGGACCTGTTCCGCGCGCTGCGCGAGCTGCTGATCGAGCCGGAGCTGGTCAATTTCCGCGATCTGGTGCAGCGGGCCGTGGACCGCGGTGAGCTGGCCGCCGACAGCCCGGCCGGCGAGTTCCTGCCGCACATGCTCTTCGGCGCCGCGCTGGCCCGCCCGATCATCGAGGGCGTCGATCCCGACCCGGAGTACAGCCACCGGTTCATCGACGCCGTGGTCGTGCCCGCGCTGCGGCTCTCCTGACGGGTCATGACACCCCCCGGACCCCTTGTTAACCGCCACGTCGGTCGGAGGACACCATTCCGTCGGACAGGACTGCCTGACTGTCGGTGACCGAACGGGCCCGCTGGTGGGCGCGGCGGCGTGACGGGGGAACTCATGGCATCCGAGAACGTCGCCCGGCTCCGTACGGCGCTGCTGGCCGCCGGGCTGACCGCGGTCGCCTTCTGCCTCGGGGACGCGGTGGCGCGGCAGTATCCCTTCGGGTCACGGACCCGGGACGTGAGCGACCTCGGCAATCAATACGTCCCCTTCCACGCCCACTTGTGGGATCTGCTGCACGGCGCCGCGGCCGGCGGGTGGCTGCTGAACTGGCAGTCCGGCTACGGCAGCAGCTTTCTGCCCGACTACGGGACGTATCTGTCGAGCCCGTTCGCGCCGCTGGTGGCACTTTTTCCACGTCATGACATCGATCTCGCCGTCTACGTGGTGACCGTGCTGAAACTGGCGTCGGCCGCCGCGGCGATGGCGGTGCTGCTGCCGGAGCTGCGCCCGGGACCGCGGTGGGCGGCCGCGATGCTCGGCGTCTCGTACGCGCTGTGCGGCTGGACGCTGATGCTGGCGTCCTACAACCCGATGTGGCTCGACGGCCTGATCGCCTTCCCGCTGCTGTGCCTGGTCGGCGAGTGGGCGCGGAAGGGGCGGCGGCCCGTGGCCGGCGTCCTCGTCGTCGCCGTCTGCTGGTTCGCCAACTTCTACACCGCCTACATGGCCACGATCGGCGCGGCCCTGGTCCTGCTGGCCCGCCTTCTCACCGAACCCGAAACCGAACCCGGGCCCGAACCCGGGCCCGAACCGGAACCTGGAGCCAGGCCCGGCGCCGCCGCCGTCCTGGCGCTCGGCCGGGCCGCCCGCACCACCCTGCTCGGTATCGGCCTCACCGCGCCCCTCCTGCTCACCGTCGTCAAAGGCACCGGCCTCGCCTACCCCGGCTCGCGGGCCGCGTTCGAGCCGCACGCCTTCGGCGACCTGCTGACGCGGATGCTGCCGGGCACGTACGGCTTCGGCACGCCCTCCACCTACCTCGACACGGCGGCGCTGCTGCTCGCCTTCGTGCTGCCCTTCCACCCCGCGGTGCCGCGCCGGACCCGCACGGTGTGGACGGTGCTCGCGGTCGTGGTCGCCCTGTCCTTCCGGTGGAAGCCGACCCACCTGATGTGGCACGGCTTCGCCACGCCCAACGGCAGCCCGTACCGCGAGACCTTCGTGCTCAGCGGGATCATGGTGATCGGCGGCTGGCTGGCGCTCGCGCACCGGCTGCCCGGACCGCGCCAACTCGGCTACGGCGCGGGGACGATGGGCGCTCTGATCGCCGTCGGGGTGCTCAGCGGGGATCCCGGGCTGACCGGGCGGGGTACGTATCCGCTGGCCGTGGTGGGTCTGCTCGCCGTGTTCTGCGCGCTGCTCGTCCTGTGGCGGCAGGAAGGGCCACGAACCGCCGGGTCGCGGCTCGGCGTGCCGGCGGTGATGGCCGTCGGGGCGCTGCTCGCCGCCCAATTGGGCCAGTCAGCGCTGAGCAACGCCTGGATCGACCGGAAGCGGCCGCCGCTGCTCGGCCATTCCGCGGTGTGGGGCCCTCGGCAGGCAACGGAACGCGCCACGATCGCCGGCGTGGACCACTGGCCGGACTACCGGACCGAGCCCGGCCGTGCGGAGACGGTCGCCAACGACCCACTGGCGGTGGGCGGGCAGGGCGCGCAGTACTACAGCAGCCTCACCGCCGACGTGTGGAGCCGCACCCTCGAAGCGCTGGGCGGCGGCTGGAGCTCACACGGCCGGTCGCTCCAGAGCCTGGACAACCCGGTCACCGACGTCATCTTCTCCGTCGGTGCCCGGCTGCGCTCCCAGGCGGTACCCCGGCCGCAGGACGCCGCCGGTCAGCCCGCTCCGCAGCCCACGGTGACCCGCCGCGCGGTACCGCCGCTGGTCACCGTACGCGCCGCCGCGCCCGCCACGGGGTACGGGCCGTCGCCGTACGCCAACCAGGAGTTGCTGCTCGGCAGCCGCGTCTACACCGCGGGGCGCATCGCCCAGGTCGCCCAGGACGGCGGGAAGCCGCTGCGGGCGCGGCACGGCAGCTTCTACGCCGCTCCGGGCGCGCCCGGCGGTCAGCCCCGTGTCTACCGGGCCGTCGTCTCCTGCCCGGCCGGCAGCCGGCCGTACTTCTGGGCGCCCGACTTCGACGGCTCGGCGCGGACCGCCGGGCAGGATCCGGTCCTCTACCGTGGCCGCCCGGCACGGGGGCAACGGGCGCCCATGGCACCGCTGGGAAACACCGCGCCGCGAGGAGGCCGGTTCTCCGTGCTGCTGCACCCGATGCGGGGCAGCGGCAGGGTGCCGGCCGACGCGGTCGGCTGCCTGGACACGGCACGGCTGGCCGCCGCGCAGCGGCGCCTCACCGCGACCGCCGCGACCCGGGTAGCGGTGACCGCGGACGGCGTCCGCGCTCAACTCCCGCCAGGATCAAGCGGATTCGCGGTGATCGCGGCGCCCGCGATCACCGGGTGGAACTGCTCGGCCGACGGCGGCCCGTCCCAACCGGCGTCGTCCTACCTCGGGTTGGTGTCGGTACCGCTCAGCGGCGGTACGGGCGAGGTCTCGTGCGCCTTCACCCCGCCGGGGCTCAGGACCGGCGAGGCGGTGGGTGGTGCGTCGCTGCTCGGCGTCGCGGCGCTCGCCGGGTACGGGTGGTGGCAGCGGCGGCGCCGGCGGAGTGGCCGGGGTGGCGCCGACGTGCCGGTGGGGCCGCTGGGACCGGCCGTGACACCGGCCCGACCCGGGCCGTGAAGCCGTTCACGACCGGGGCCGTGAGCCGTCCGCGCCCTGACGTCAGCCGCGCGGGGTCACATCAGGGTCGGCTGGGTGCCGCCGCGTTCGAAGTCGAGCAGCCAGCGCTTGCGGTCGAGACCGCCGCCGTAACCGGTCAGGCTCCCGTTGGCGCCGATCACCCGGTGGCAGGGGACGATGATGCTGATCGGGTTCTTGCCGTTGGCCAGCCCCACGGCGCGTGAGGAGCCCGGCTGCCCGAGGGCCGCGGCGAGTTCGCCGTACGACACGGTCCGGCCGTAGGGGATGTCGTTCAGCGCCGACCAAACGCGCTGCTGGAAGGGCGTGCCCGCGACGGTCATCGGGATCTCGAAGCGGGTGAGGTCGCCGGCGAAGTACGCCGCCAACTGCTCGGAGACATCGGCGAGTACGGAGATCTCGTCGGCCTCGACGTAAGCGCCGAAGCTCTCCGGGGCCGGGCGGTGCCGGTGGTCGGTCATGTAGAGCCCGGCGATGCCGTCGCCGCTGGCCACGAGGGTCAGCGGGCCGCAGGGGCTGTCCACCTGTGTGTGGACGGGGGTGGTCATCGTGAAGCACCCTTCTTGCTCGGGGAGGTGGCTGCCGGACGGGCGGTGGGCCCGCTCGGCGGAAGGACGTTGACGGGATGGTCGCCGGTCGCCCACAGGTACTGCGTGGCGTACGACCGCCACGGCTGCCAGGCGGCGGCGTGGCGGAGCAGCGCCGCGGGGGTGGTCGGCAGCCCCAGCGCGCGGGCCGCGTACCGGATTCCGAGGTCGGTGGGGAGGAAGGCGTCCGGGTCGCCGAGCGCCCGCATCGCGATCGTCTCCACCGTCCACGGCCCGAAGCCGGGAAGCTCGGCGAGCCTGGCCCTGGTCCGCCGCCAGTCGCTGCCGACGTCGAGGTCCAGCTCACCGTCCACCAGGGCCCGTACGAGGCCCGCCAGGGTCGCCTTGCGGGACTGCGGCATGGCCAGTTCCGCGGGGTCGTGGTCGGCGAGGGCTTCGGCGGAGGGGAAGAGGTGGGTGAGGCCGCCGGCCGGGTCGGTCACCGGCTCGCCGTACGCGGTCACCAGGCGGCCGGCGTGGGTACGGGCCGCCGCGGTGGAGATCTGCTGGCCGAGCACCGCTCGCACCGCGAACTCCGGCCCGTCCGCGACCCGCGGCACCCGCCTGCCCGGTGCCTTGGCGACCAGCGGCGCCAGCAGCGGGTCCTGGGAGAGCAGCGCGTCGACCGCCGAGGGGTCGGCGTCCAGGTCGAGCATGCGGCGGCAGCGGCTGATCGCCTGGGCCAGGTCCCGCCAGTCGGCGAGCCACAGCTGGCAGCCGATGTGGTCGGGCCGGGGCCGCAGGGCGACGATGCCGGTGCCGTGCGGGAGCCGCAGGGTGCGGCGGTACGCGCCGTCGTGCCATTCCTCGACGCCGGGGACGGCGGTGGCGGCGAGATGCCCGAAGAGGTTGTCGGGGGTGAGGGGGCGGCGGAACGGCAGCCGCAGGGTGATCATCCCGGTGGTGGCCGCCGGACGGCCCTTGGCGACGCGGGCCCGCAGTTCGCCGGGCGACAGCGCGAAGACCTCGCGGACGGTCTCGTTGAAGGTGCGGATACTGGCGAAACCGGCCGCGAAGGCCACCTCGCCCATCGGCATCGTGGTGGTCTCGATCAGCAGCCGGGCGGTCTGCGCGCGCTGCGCCCTGGCGAGGGCGAGCGGGCCCGCACCCAGCTCGGCGCGGAGCTGGCGTTCGATCTGGCGCTCGCTGTAGCCGAGGCGGGCGGCCAGGCCCGGGACGCCGGCGCGGTCCATCACCCCGTCGGCGATCAGCCGCATGGCGCGAGCCACCAGGTCGGCGCGCTCGTTCCACTGCGGTGAGCCGGGGCTGGCGTCGGGGCGGCAGCGCTTGCAGGCGCGGAAGCCGGCCTGCTGGGCGGCGGCCGCGCTCGGGTAGAACGTCATGTTCTCGACCTTCGGCGGCACGACCGGACAGCTCGGGCGGCAGTAGATGCGCGTGGTCAGCACCGCCGTGAAGAACCACCCGTCGAAGCGGGCGTCCTTCGACTGGACGGCGCGAACGCAGGTGTCGAAGTCCGTGTGCACCTCTCCAGCATCGCGCGTCGTCAGGGCGTCGGTCTGGCGAGAATCCGACATGGAGGTCGGGCGGCGGCGAGGTGGGGTGTGCCCCGTCCGGGCGCGGGTGTCGGCGGGGGCGCGGACAGGGCGCGGACAGGGTGCGGGCGGGCGGACCGGGCGGGATGGGGCGCCCACCCCCGCCCGGTGTGTGCCCCGAGAAAAACTAGTCGCTCACCCGGCTGCTCGGCTCGAAGCACAGCTCCTGGTACTCGGGGTGCCGTTCGATCCACCCGGCGAAGAACGGGCAGATCGCGACCACCCGCAGGCCTTGGGCGCGGGCTTCGTCGAGCGCGGTGCGGGCCAGCGCCGACCCCACGCCATGGCCTTCGTACCGGCCCTCGACCTCGGTGTGGACGAAGGCGATGATGTCCGGCGTCCGCATGTAGACCGAGAAACCGGCGGGATGACCGCCGATGGTCGCCTCGTAGCGGCGCGTCGCCGGCACGTCCTTCACCACGGGCTTTTCTTCGGTCCGGCCGGACCGGCCGGTGCGCTCACCGTCGCCTGGGGCGGCCGCCGGGCTGGCGTTCACGACCGGTAGTTCTCGACGGTCGAGGAGGGCCGGACCCGCGCGCTGCCGGGGTCCTCGCCCGCGTCGGTCAGGGCGCGGCGCTGGCGCAGCAGGTCCCAGCACTGGTCGAGCTCGCGCTCAAGCGCGGCCAGGCGCTCCTTTTCGGTCTCGCCGTCGATACCGCCGTCGGTCAGCAGATCGCGCAGGAGCTTCTCGTCGGCGACCATTTTGCTGATCCGGCCGAGGATGGCGTGTTCGGCGCCGGCGTCGTTGGGCTGTTGCACGGGAACCTCCGGGTCGGATGATGCGGCCACGCGATGGTGCTCTTTCAGTATTTCCACTCTTGCAGGTCGGGCGGTGGAATGCGCGGGGTGGGGGTCATTTCTCCGGCCCGCCCGGTTCCGCGCCCGCCCGCATCCATCCGTCGATCTCCCGGCGTACCCGGCGGTCCATCGCCAGCGACATCTCGGCGTCCACGATGTTCTTGGCCAGCGGACGCAGCCGCTGGAGCGACTCGGAGACGCGGTGCGCCTCGCCCGGCGGCAGGGCGTCCAGTGGGCCGATGACGTGCGTCTTTATCACCTGGGTGAAGAGTTCGGCCAAGGCGTCGGCGTGCTCCCGTACGGCGCGGCCCGCCGCGAGCACGGCCGTCAGGGGTACGCCTTCGCGGACCAGCGCTGCCGAGGCGTCGAGCAGCCGGCGGCTGACGTGCACGACGTCCTCGCCGTCGACGGCGATGTAGCCGATCTCAAGAGCTGTGGTGAGGTTGTCCGGGCTGACGTCCTCGCCGAAGTGGTCGGCGAGTTCCTGGGGGGTCAGCCGGACCGGGACCTCGTCGGACCAGGGGGTGGTGAGGGCGCCTTCGAGGCCGAGGTGTTCGGCGACGCCGTCGAGGGTGCGGCCGTGCTCCCAGGCCGCGATGAGTTCGGCGATGCCGCCGAGGGTGTGGCCGCGTTCCAGCAGGGCGGCGATGGTGCGCAGCCGGGCCAGGTGGTCGTCGGTGTACCAGGCGATGCGGCCTTCGCGGCGCGGGGGCGGGAGCAGGCGGCGCTCGCGGTAGAAGCGGAGGGTGCGGACGGGGATGCCGGCGGCCTCGGCGAGTTCCCCGACGCGGTATTCGCGGGGGGCGGGGGCCGCGGGGGCGTGGGTTCCGTTGTCGTCCACGAAGGCCACCTTATGCGGGGGCGCGAACGGCTCGTCCCTGGTGGGCACGGCCTGGTGCGGCAACCACGGCAACCACGGCCCCCACGGGCCGACCCCCTTCCTGCTGCCCGGTCGTTGATGCGGTGCGACCCCTACCGCAGGTAACCCGAATGCCCTAGAGTCCGATCCACGGACCGTGCCAGTGATTAGTGGCGCGGTTGGCCCGATCGGCGCGGCGGGCGAGCGGGACACCACAGCGGCACGGCGACACAGCGAAGGGCGGGTGCCATGGACGACGGACTGCACCACGTACGAGTGGCGGTGATCGGGTCCGGCTTCAGCGGTTTGGGGGCCGGGGTACGGCTACGGCGGGAGGGAATCACCGACTTCGTGATCCTGGAACGGGCCGACGCGGTGGGCGGCACCTGGCGCGACAACAGCTACCCGGGCTGCGCGTGCGATGTGCCCTCCCACCTCTACTCGTTCTCCTTCGCGCCCAATCCCGACTGGCCGCGCGCCTTCTCCGGTCAGGAACACATCCGCGACTACCTCGAAAGAGTGACCGACACCTTTGGGCTGCGGCCGCATCTGCGGTTCGGCGCCGAGGTGCGGCAGGCGCGCTGGGACGGGAACGCCCGGCGCTGGCGGCTGGATACGGCGGCCGGCGAACTGACCGCGGATGTGGTGGTGTCGGCGACCGGGCCGCTGTCCGATCCGAAGATCCCGGACATTCCGGGGATCGAGGGCTTCCCGGGGCCGGTCTTCCACTCCGCGCGCTGGGACCACGACGCCGACCTCAGGGGCAAGCGGGTGGCGATGGTCGGTACGGGCGCCTCGGCGATCCAGATCGTGCCGTCGATCCAGCCCGAGGTGGCACGGCTGACCGTCATCCAGCGGACGCCGCCCTGGGTGCTGCCGCGGGTGGACCGGCCGATCGGCCGGGTGGAACGCCGGCTGCACGCGACGGTGCCGGGCTCGGCGAAGGCGCGCCGGGGCGTGCTGTGGCTGATCAGGGAGTTCCAGGTCGGCGCCTTCGTGAAGCGGCCGGGACTGATGAAGGCGGCGGAGCGGATCGCCCGCGCCCACCTTCGGCGTTCGATCAAGGACCCGGGGCTGCGGGCCCGGCTGACCCCCGACTACACCATCGGCTGCAAGCGCATCCTGCTGTCCAACACCTACTATCCGGCGCTCGCGCGGCCGAACACCGAGGTGGTGACGTCGGCGCTGACCGAGGTGCGGGGGTCGTCGGTGGTCACCGCGGACGGCACCGAGCGGGAAGTCGACGCGATCGTCTTCGGCACCGGCTTCCATGTCACCGACATGCCGATCGGCGATCGGATCATCGGGGCGGACGGGCGGACGCTGCACGAACACTGGGCGGGCGGTATGGCGGCGCTGCGCGGCTGTACGGTCGACGGATTTCCCAACTTCCTCTTCATCGTCGGGCCCAACACCGGCCTGGGGAACAGTTCGATGATCCTGATGATCGAATCGTCGCTCAACTATCTGGCCGGCTATCTGCGCACGCTGGCCGGTACGGGAGGCGCGGCGCTGGACGCCAAGCCGGCCGCGGTGGCCGCGTGGAACGCGCGCGTGCGGCGCCGGGCGGCCGGCACCGTGTGGAACACCGGCGGCTGCGAGAGCTGGTATCTGGACGCCAACGGCCGCAACACCACCGCCTGGCCCGGGACGACGGCCGAATTCCGGCGGGCGACACGGGTGCTGGATCCATCGGAGTACGAGGTGCTCGCGGCGGTCGACGCCGTCGCGCCCGCCGTGGAGGTGGTCTCATGAGCCTGCCCTACGAGGCGGTGCCGGCGCGCCGCGAGGCGACCGCCGTCTCCGCCGACGGAACCCCTGTGCACATCGAGGAGTACGGGCGCGGCGACGGACCCGTCATCGTCCTGTCGCACGGCTGGACCTGCTCGACTCTCTTCTGGGCCCCGCTCGTCCGGCTGCTCGCCGACGACTACCGGGTGGTCGCGTACGACCAGCGCGGCCACGGTCGCAGTGGCGGGCCGGCCACCCGCAAGGGGTATGGCACCCACGCTCTCGCGGATGATTTGGAAGTCGTACTGGACACCGTCGTCCCCGAAGGTGAACGGGCGCTGCTGGTCGGGCACTCGATGGGCGGTATGACGATCATGGCGGCAGCCGGCCGGGACTCGGTGCGGGCCCGTACCGCCGCCGTGCTGCTGGCCAGCACCGGCAGCGGCCGACTGCTCGGGTCGACGGAGGTGCTGCCCACAAGGTTCGGATCACCGCGGCTGCGGCGGCTGTTCCACCGGCAGTTGCTGGTGTCGCGGTTGCCGCTCGGCCCGGTGACCCCGCTCTCCAAAGCGGCACTGAAGTACGGGATCCTCGGCCGGAACGCGTCACCCGAACAGGTCGACTTCACCGCGCGGATCGTGCACGCGTGCCGGGCCCGGCAGCGGTCGGCGTGGGGCCGGGTGCTCGCCGAACTCGACCTGGACGCCCAGGTGGCCCAACTCGTCGCGCCCACGGCCGTGCTGGTCGGCACCGCCGACAAACTCACCCCCGCGGCGCACGCCCGCGGCCTGATCGCCGAGGTGCGGCGGCCGGTCGGGCTGACCGAGCTGCCGGGTCTCGGGCACATGACCCCGATCGAAGACGCGCCCGCCGTCGCACGGGTGGTCAGGGAACTGGCGGTCGCCCATCTGACGGGCGGCGCGTCCGACGCGTCGGACGGTCGTACCGGCGATCAGGAGAGCGCGGCGGCCTCGGCGCCGACACCCGCGGTCGTCACGGAGACGGAGGGGAAGAGGGCATGAGCGGATCGTCGTTGGCGGGTCAGGTCGTGGTGGTCACCGGCGCGGCCCGCGGGGTGGGCGCGCTGCTGGCCCGCAAACTCGCCGCCCGTGGGGCCAGATTGGCCCTGGTGGGCCTTGAACCCGATGAGCTGGCGAACGTCACCGCGGCGATCGGCGGGGACGCCGCCTGCTGGACCGCGGACGTCACCGATCGCCCCTCGATGACGCGGGTCGCCGAGGAGGTCGCCGCACACTTCGGCCGGATCGACGTCGTGGTGGCCAACGCCGGTGTCGCCACCGGCGGTCCGTTCCTCGACTCGGACCCGGACGTCTTCGACCGGGTGATCCAGGTCAACCTGCTGGGCAGCGTCGCCACCGCCCGTGCCTTCCTGCCGGCCCTGGTCGCCTCGCGTGGCTATCTGCTCCAGATCGCCTCCCTGGCCGCCCTCACCCCCGCGCCGCTGATGGCGGCCTACTGCGCCAGCAAGTCGGGCGCGGAGGCGTTCGCGCACAGCCTGCGGGCGGAGTTCGGGCATCAGGGCGTCAAGGTCGGTGTCGGCTACCTGAGCTGGACCGACACCGACATGGTGCGCGGCGCCGATCAGGACGAGGCGTTGCGGGAGATGCGCGCCAAACTGCCCTGGCCGACGAACCGCACCTATCCGCTGGAGCCGGCCGTCGAGCGGATCGCGGCCGGCGTCGTCCGACGTGCGCCCCATGTGTACGCGCAATGGTGGCTGCGCGGGATGCAGCCCGTCCGCGGGCTGCTGCCGTCGGTCATCGGCGGTGCGCTCGGCCGGCGCGAGATGCGCCGCGCGCAGCCGGCGCTGGCGCGCGGCGCGGGCGTGCCGCGCGGTCTCGTCGGCAGCGGCGGGGCCGCCGACCAGGCGGGACGAACGGCCGCCCATCACACACGGTCACGGTAACCACACGTTGACCTGGGGTTATTCTCCCAAGATGCGGGGGTCATCGGGGCATGTAAATCTGGTCGAGGCCCCATCCCCCCAAACTCCAGGAGGAGTCATCATGGGTGCTTTCGACCAGTTCGAGGACCAGGCCGAGGACCGCGCCGGCAAGGCCAGGACCGCTGTCGGCAACAAGCGGAACAAGTCGGCCGCCCCGGAGAGCCGGGAGCAGATGGAGCGTCGTCTGCGGCAGGAGGAGCAGGAGCGCAACTCCCCCTTCGACGACGGGATGGGCGAGCGCATGGACGCCGAGCGGGACGAGCGGGACCGCCGCCGCGCCTGACGCCTTCTTGAGTGGAGGCGGGTGCGGACGCGGGCACGGCGCTCGCGCCGACGCCGCCACCGTGCGCGTGAAGGGGCACCCCCTGCCGGGGTGCCCCTTCTTCGTCGTGCGCGCCCGGGTGCGGTGATCCGGGCGGGGCGGGCGCGGCGGGCGGGTACGCGAGGGCCGTAAGGCCGTTCGCGTGTGGGGCGGGGCTCTTGCGGCAGTTGGCATGTTACGGACATCATTGTGCCGTGGGTGTGTCTACCCGCATAGATCCGGCTCCATCCTGAACGCCCCCGTCTGTCGCCCGGCCGCCCACGAAGCAGCCGCGGCAACGCCTCCAGGAGGAACCTCCGTGCAGTTAACCGCCGCCCGGCGCGCAGCGATCGTCCTCGCGCTCAGTGCGACCGCCGCCCTCACCCTTCAGGGCCTCGCCCTGCCCGCCGCCCACGCCTCGACCGCCGCTTCGACCGCCGCCGCGCCCGCGGCAACCGTCGCCGGCATCGAGGCGGCCACCGCACGTACCCTCGCCGCCTCGCTCGCCGACCCCGCCTGGCGCGCCCAGGTCCGTACCGCCGCCCTCGGCTCCCGGCAGGTGGAGTTGAGGACGCTGGCCGGCCGTACCGCCGCGCCGGCCGGACTCGACGCGACGGTCACTGCCGCGGACCGCCGGATCGCCGCCGCCAAGGGCCTGGCGCCCGGGACCGGTTCGCTGCTCCGGCTGCGCCTCGGCGCCGACGCCATGCGCGACGCGCTGACGCCGGGCACCCTGCCGCTGGTCGCCGCCGCCACCTCCGACGACTCCGCTTCCGCCGACGACGCCGCCACCGTCACCGCCTACGACAGCGCGGGCCGGGCCCACCCGCTCAGCGCCGCCAAGGCGCCGCGGCAGGCGGTCTACGTGGTCGACATCGACGTGTCGAAGGCGGTGTCCGCCGGACTCGCCCAGGTCGACAAGGCGTTCGCCAAGGCCGGCCTGACCACCCCCGGCGCGGTCACCCCGAACACCGGCGGGTTCTGGACCACCCGGGTCGACTCGGTCTACCTCAACGACGACGAGGAGCCGTGGATCCTGGGTGACGCGGAGATCTTCTCGATCGTCAGCGGCTTCGGGCTCGACGGCAAAGTGCGGGTGGACACCGTCGACATGCCGTACCTCGACGACGACCACACCACCTACTACCCGAACCAGATTCTCGTCAACTGGTCGAACTACAAGTACAACCTGGCCGACGTCGTGATGATGGAGGACGACGGCGACACCAACTACGCGACCCTGGCCAAGGCCCTCGCCGACGCCCTGCTCACCATCACCGACCAGGGCGCGTACATCCCCCTCGTCGACGCGATCCTCGCCGCCATCCCCGCCTCCTGGTACACCAACGACGCGGATTACGTGGATTCCTGGTACACGCTCGCCCGGACCTCCAGCGGGCGACTCAATGGTGCCCGCGGGAACGGCTGGATGTCGGTGTCCCCGTACTTTGTCGGAGCACTCTGACCGACAGCCGCCGGTAAGGGGCACCCGACATGGGTGGGTGCCCCTTACCGGACCTCAGCGCGGCGGAAGTTCGGGACGGGCCCGGTTGGGGCGGTCGGCGAGGTCCGGCGGGACGGCGGCCGGGTGGTCGCCGAGCAGCGAGAGGGCGGTGCGGACGGCCACGTCGAGCTGGCCCTGGCGGCCCTCGGCCCAGTCGAGCGGACCGCGCAGGCATGCGATGTCGGGGGTCACGCCCTGGTTCTCGATGGACCAGCCGTAGGCGTCGAACCACGAGGCGTTCATGGGCACGGTGATCACCGTGTTGTCGCCGAGCCGGTGGCGGCCGGTGATGCCCACGACACCGCCCCAGGTGCGCAGCCCCACGACGGGTCCGAGGCCGAGGAGTTGGAAGGCCGCGGTGATCATGTCGCCGTCGGAGGAGGTGGCCTCGTCGGCGATGGCGACGAGCGGGCCGCGCGGCGCGTTGCTGGTGTACGAGACGGGCTGCGCGTTGCGGGTCAGGTCCCAGCCGAGCACCCGGCGGCTGAGCGTCTCGATGACGAGTTCGCTGATGTTGCCGCCGGCGTTGCCGCGGACGTCGACGATCAGGGCGTCGAAGGCGACCTCCTTGCGCAGGTCGCGGTTGAACTGGGCCCAGCCCGAGCCGCCCAGGTCCGGGATGTGCAGATAGCCGCAGCGACCGCCGCTGAGCCGCCGGACGACCGAGCGGCGCCTGGCCACCCAGTGCTGGTAGCGCAGCGGACGGTCGTTGACCAGCGGGACGACGGCGACCCGGCGGGGCGCGCCCCGGCCGTCCGGCGAGTCGAAGGTGAGCTCGACCGTGGTGCCGCCCGCCCCGTCCAGCAGCGGGGAGGGCCCGGTCAGCGGGTCCACCGGTCGGCCGTCGACGTGGGTCAGAACGGCACCCTCGCGCACGCCGGTGCCCGCCAGCGGCGAGCGGGCCTTGGAGTCGGAGGACTCGCCCGGCAGGATGCGGGCCACCGTCCAGGTGCCGTCCTTGTTGTGCCGGAAGTCGGCGCCGAGCAGGCCGATCGGCCGCTGGTAGTGGGGCGGCCCCTCGCTGCGGCGGGCGGGCTGGACGTAGGCGTGCGAGGTGCCGAGTTCGCCGAGCACCTCGCGCAGCAGGTCGGCGAACTCGTCGGGGGTGGCGACGCGTTCGACCAGCGGCCGGTACTGGTCGAGGACGGCCGGCCAGTCAACCCCGCACATGTCCGGCGCCCAGAAGAAGTCGCGGATCAGCCGGCCGGCCTCGGCGTACGCCTGGCGCCACTCGGCGGTCGGCTGGACCTCGTGCAGGATGCGCCGCATGTCCACGTAGACGGTGGAGTCGTCGTCGCCGCGTTCGGTGGCCGGCAGGACGGCGAGCTCGCCCCGGTCGAAGACGGCCAGCCGCAGCCCGTCGCCGCTCACTTCGTACCAGTCCATGTGGCGGACCAGTTCGGTGCGCCGGACCTTGCCGAGGTGGAAGAACTCGAGGGTGGGGCGGGAGGAGGGGTCGGTGGGGTTGGCGAAGGTCTCGCCGAGGGCACCGGAGATGGGCCAGCGCAGCCAGACCAGCCCGCCCTGGACGGGGCTCAGCGAGGAGTACTTGGACGCGGAGACGGGGAAGGGCGTCACCCGGCTCGGCAGCCCCTCGGCCTCCACCACCACCGGGCCGCCGACCATCTCCGCCGGATCCAGGCCCTCGCCCACCGGACCGCCTTCGACCCGGAGGGCGAACGGCGAGGGCGTCGCCGAGCTCAGCGGGACGAGATAGGGGCGGCAGCCCAGCGGGAACGACAGGTCGCCGGTATGGACGTCGTACACCGGGTCGAAGCCGCGCCAGGAGAGGAACGCCAGGTAGCGGCCGTCGCGCGTGAAGACCGGCTGCTCGTCCTCGAAACGGCCGTTGGTGACGTCGATGATCGTACGGTCGGCGAGCCGGGCGATCTTGATGGAGCGCAGTGAGCGGCCGACGCCCGGGTGCGACCAGGTGAGCCAGCCGGAGTCGGGGGAGAAGGCGAGGTCGCGCACGGGCCCGTTGGTGGAGCGGATCAGTTCCACGACGTCGCCGGGCGATGGCGGGCTGATCCGGCCGTTGGCGGTACGGACGGTCGCGTCCTCCGTGTCGCCGGCTCCGACGTCGTCCGGGCCGGGCAGATCGTCGGACGGCAACTCGGCTGCCCTGTCAGCCTGGTAGGTCGATCGCTCGTACGACGACTCGCCGTAGGACTCCGCGTACGACGCGTCGTCGTACGAGGGAACGTCGTCGGCGGCGTAGGACAGGAAGGACGATCGCTCCGGCGGTGGTTCACCGAAGCCGGTGGTGACCAGCAGCAGCCGGCCGTCGTGGGCGGCGACCGCGAGGGTGCCGCCGTCGGGGGAGGAGACCAGCTCCAGGACCCGGCCGAGCCGGCCCGCGGCCAGCAGGGTCAGCGAGTCGTCGATGGCGGTCGCCCCCTCGTCCTCGGCCGCCGCGACGGGGCCGCCGGGCGACGCCGGGCGTGGCCGGTCCGAGGTGTCGTACTGGCTGGGGTGCGGCGGCCCGCCGCCCGCCGCCCGCGCGGCGCCCTCGGGTCCGGGCGGCGCGCCCGCCTCGCCGCCGGGCTCCGACCCCGGTGCCGGGCCGGCCTCGGCTCCGCCGGCGGCCCGGTCATCGGCTCCGCCGGCTTCCTCGGCGGCTTCCTCGGTGGCTGTCTCGGTGGCTGCCTGCCCGGATCGCTCGCCCCACCGGGTCGACCCGGTCCGCGCCCCGGCGCCCACCGGTGTCAGGTCGCCGTCGAGGTCGGCCGTGGACAGCTCCCCGGCCGCTTCCGCCGCCAGCTCGTCGTCGCCGGTCAACGCCCGTCCGGGCAGCGGCGCGAGTTCGACGCCGTCCTCGCCGGCCGCGTCGGTGACATAGGCGACCAGCCCCGTGTCGCCCAGCATCTCCGGCAGCCGGACCCGGGCGCCGGGGACGTCGGCGAGGGTACGGGCGGGGCCGTCGCGGTGGGTGAGCCAGTAGAGGCCGCCGCGGACGCACACGGCGCTCGCCCGGCCGGTGCGGTCCATGGCCAGGCCGTCGAGGTTCGCGGCGGCAGGCACCTGGTAGGGGCGGCGGCCGCTGCGCGGGCCGCCGAGCCGTATCTCCAGTCGGCGCGGCCGGGAGTCGGCCGTCAGCTCCTCGACCGTCCAGAGTTCGCCGGCGCACTGGTACACCACGCGCCGCCCGTCGGTGGCGGCGTTGCGGGCGTAGAAGTCGGCGTGATCGGTGTGCCGGCGGAGGTCCGAGCCGTCGTACCGGCAGGAGTACAGGTTGCCGATGCCCTCGTGGTCGGAGAGGAAGGCGATCCGGTCCGCCACGAACATCGGTGAGTGGAGGTGGCCGCGGAGTTCGGGGACGAGGCGCCGGCCGTGCAGCCACAGGCGGCCGGTGGCGCCGCCCCGGTAGCGCTTCCAGGCGTGCGGCTCGTGCGGCGGGGTGCCTGTGAGCAGCAGGGTTCGGTGTTCGCCGTCGTGGCAGTCGTGCACGGCGATGTCGGAGACCGGGCCCCAGGGCAGCGGGCCGCCGGGACCGCACCGCCGGTCGACGGGCACGCTGTGCGCCCAGGTGTGATAGGCGAACGGCTGGCTGTGGGACGACACCGCCAGCACCTGCCCGTCCGGCGACCACGAGCACACCCGGGTGTCGGAGCTGCCCCAGTAGGTGAGGCGGGACGGGGCGCCGCCGCTCACCGGAACGAGGTACACCTCGGGATCCAGGCTGCGCCAGGTGGTGAAGGCGATGGTCCCGCCGTCGGGGGAGAAGCGCGGCGCTCCCACCCGGGTACGGTCCGCCGTCACCCGCCACGCGCGCCCCGGTGTCCCGTCGGGCGGCCCGAGCGGGGCCACCCAGATGTCGTCCTCGGCGGCGAAGCAGAGCAGGTCGCCGTTCAGGTGCGGGAACCGGAGGTATGCGGCATCGCTCACCTGTCCCATGGTTCGGCGCCCCCGCCGCGCCAGCAACTTTTCACCGCCTTACGGGCCCGGCACCGTCCCCGAAACCGGCCGTCCAGGAACCGCTGCTAGGGAACCCCTGCTCAGGAACCACTGCTCGGGAAGCTCCCGCCCAGGAACCCCTGCTCAGGAAGCTCCCGCTGCCGCCAGCCGCCGCTCCGCCGCCGCCAGCCGCGCCAGCGTCCGCTGCCGCCCCAGCACCACCAGGGACTCGAAGAGCGGCAGCCCCACCGTGCGGCCCGTGACCGCGACCCGGATCGGCGCCTGCGCCCGCCCCAGCTTCAGACCGTGCTCGGCGGCCACCGACTCCAGCGCCTCCTTCAGCGGTTCCGCGGCCCACACAGGCGCCGCCGCGAAGACCGCCGCCGCCCCCCGCAGCAGCGAGGGGGCGTCCTCCTTCATGGCCTTCGCCCAGGAGGCCTCGTCGTGGACCGGCTCGGCCAGGAAGAGGAAGTCGACATAAGAGGTGATCTCGGAGAGCAGCGCCAGCCGGGTCTGGGCCAGCGGCGCGACCGCGGCGAAGACCGAGGGGTCGTAGGAGGTGAGCGGCCAGGGCGCGTGCGGGGCGGCCAGCCAGGGCGCGCAGGCGGCGGCGAAGGCGGCCGGGGAGAGCGCCCTGATGTACTCGCCGTTGAAGGCGGTCAGCTTCTTGACGTCGAAGAAGGCCGATGAGGCGTTGACGTCCTCGATCCGGAAGAGCCGTTCGAGCTCCGGATAGGGCAGGATCTCGCGGTCGCCGCCCGGCCCCCAGCCCAGCAGCATCAGATAGTTGACCAGCGCGTCCGGCAGATATCCCTCGGCGACGTAGTCCTCGAGCGCGACCTTGTCACGGCGCTTGGAGAGCTTCTGGCGCTTCTCGTTGACGATCACCGGCAGGTGCGCCCACACCGGGGGCACCGCGTCGAGCGCCTGCCAGAGCAGTTGCTGCTTGGGGGTGTTGGACAGGTGCTCCTCGCCGCGGATGACCTGGGTGATGCCCTCGTCGAGGTCGTCGACGACATTGGCGAGCAGGAAGACCGGCGAGCCGTCACCGCGGGCGATCACGAAGTCCTCGATCGCGCTGTTGGGGAAGGCCGGTTCGCCGCGGACGAGGTCGACCACGACCGTCTCACCCTCGTCGGGGGTGCGGAACCGGAGCGCGCGCCCGGGCTCGTAGGACAGGCCGCGGGTGCGGCAGAAGCCGTCGTAGCCGAGGTGCTCCGAACCGGTGCGCAGCGTCAGCGCCTCCCGGGTGCAGTCGCAGTAGTAGGCGCGCCCGGCTTCGTGCAGGGACAGGGACGCCTCGCGGTGGCGTGCCGCGTTGGCGGACTGGAAGTACGGGCCCTCGAAGGCCGGGTCGGCGGCGGAGACGCCGATGGCGGCGAGCGCGCTCACGATGCCGTCGATCCACTCGGGCTTGTTGCGGGCCGCGTCGGTGTCCTCGATCCGCAGCACGAAGGTGCCGCCGGACTGCCGGGCCACCGCCCAGTTGTAGAGCGCGGAACGGGCCCCGCCGACATGGAACATACCGGTCGGTGAGGGGGCGAAACGGACACGGGTCGCGGCGGTGGACATGCCGCACAGCCTAGCGAGCCGATCTCGTGCTGTCCGACCCGCTGACCTGTGGCGCCCGCTCGCGTAGCCTGCCTACCGGCGAGTTGGACCGACCGGTAGGTATCACCGACCAACAACCGGCGCAGGGCTTCCGGCCGGTGGGCGAGGAGCGGGTGGATGGCGGCGCTGGACGCGGATGTCGTGGTGGTGGGCGCGGGGCTGGCCGGGCTGGTCGCGACCGTCGAACTGGCCGACGCGGGGCGGAAGGTGATCCTGCTCGACCAGGAGCCCGAGGTCTCGCTGGGCGGCCAGGCGTTCTGGTCCTTCGGCGGGCTGTTCCTGGTGGATTCGCCGGAGCAGCGGCGGCTGCGGATCAAGGACAGCGCCGAACTCGCCTGGCAGGACTGGCTGGGCACCGCCGGCTTCGACCGCCCGGAGGACCACTGGCCGCGCCGGTGGGCGCAGGCCTACGTGCACTTCGCGGCGGGCGAGAAGCGGGCCTGGCTGCGCGAGCGGGACGTGGCGTTCTTCCCGGTGGTGGGCTGGGCGGAGCGCGGCGGCTTCCTGGCCACCGGTCCCGGCAATTCGGTGCCGCGCTTCCACATCACCTGGGGTACGGGCCCCGGCGTCGTCGCGCCCTTCGTCCGGCGGGTACGGGAGGCGGTCGCGCGCGGCCGGGTCGAACTGCGCTTCCGGCACCGGGTGACCGGGCTGACCAGGAGCGCGGGCGCGATCGACGGCGTGGCCGGCGAGATCCTGATACCCAGCGACATCGAGCGCGGGCAGGCCAGCTCCCGGGAGACCACCGGGGAGTTCACCCTCAGGGCGCAGGCGGTGATCGTCACCAGCGGCGGCATCGGCGGCAACCACGAACTGGTGCGGGCCGCCTGGCCGGAGCGGCTCGGCACCCCGCCGAAGAAGCTGCTGTCCGGCGTGCCGGCGCACGTCGACGGCCTGATGCTGGGCGTGGCGGCGGCGGCCGGTGCCTCCGGCGTCAACGGCGACCGGATGTGGCACTACACCGAGGGCATCGAGAACTGGAACCCGATCTGGGCCCGCCACGGCATCCGCATCCTGCCCGGACCGTCCTCGCTGTGGCTGGACGCCACCGGACGGCGGCTGCCGGTGCCGTACTTCCCCGGCTTCGACACGCTCGGCACCCTCGAACACATCATGCGGACGGGTTACGAGTACACCTGGTTCGTCCTCACCCAGAAGATCATCGAGAAGGAGTTCGCGCTGTCGGGCTCCGAGCAGAACCCCGATCTGACCGGCCGGAGCGTACGCCAGGTGCTGAAGCGGGCGCTGCCGGGCGCGCCGGGACCGGTGGAGGCGTTCATGCGGCAGGGCGCGGACTTCGTGGTCGAGAGCCGGCTGGACGCGCTGGTGGAGGGGATGAACGCGATCACCGGTGGGCGGCTCATCGACGCCGCCGCTCTGCGAGGCGAGATCGAGGCGCGCGACCGGGAGATCGCCAACACCTACACCAAGGACCTCCAGGTCACCGCCATCCGCGGAGCCCGCAACTACCTCGGCGACAAACTGGTCCGCACCGCGGCGCCGCACCGGCTGCTCGATCCGAAGGCGGGCCCGCTGATCGCGGTACGGCTCAACATCCTCACCCGCAAGTCGCTCGGCGGCCTGGAGACCGACCTCGACGGGCGGGTGCTCGCGCCGGCCACGGGGGAGTCGCGCGGCGCGCCGCTGCCCGGCCTCTACGCGGCCGGTGAGGCGGCCGGATTCGGCGGCGGCGGCATGCACGGCTACCGGTCGCTCGAAGGGACGTTCCTGGGCGGCTGCCTCTTCTCCGGCCGTACGGCGGGGCGGGCCGCGGCGCGCGCGACCGCCTGAAGCCGCCGGGCGCCCGTCGCCCCCGAACACCCCGAGCACCTCCGCAATCCCGGAGTGCCCGGCGGCACTTCCGCCCTCTCTTGCTTCGAGCATTGACAGGAAGTGGGCGTCTGCTCACTATGGGAGCGCTCCCACATTAAGTCTGTGTAACCCGCGAATGTACGTCCGAGTACCACCGCACCACCTCCCTTGACGCCACGGGGCGGCCGAGCAGCCGTGTCCCCGGGGTCCATCCCCCCTATGGAGGTAGCCCGCACATGGCAGTCCCGATCGTCCGACGCAGAACAGCCGCACTGGCCGCAGGCGCCCTCGTGGTCGCCGCTGGCGGGGTGGTTGCCGCCATGAACGCCCCGTCCGCCTCGGCGGCCACCACCGGCTGTTCGGTGCAATACGCCGTGCAGAGCCAGTGGAACAACGGTTTCACCGCCTCGGTGACCATCACCAACACCGGCAGCGCGCTGACCAGTTGGAACCTCGGCTGGTCCTTCGCCGGCGACCAGCAGGTCACCCAGGGCTGGAGCGCGCAGGTCAGCCAGTCCGGCCACGCGGTCACCGCGGCCAGCCTGTCCTACAACGGGTCGCTGGCCACCGGCGGCTCCACCAACTTCGGCTTCAACGGGTCCTACAGCGGCACGAACACCTCGCCGACGGCCTTCACGCTGAACGGCGTGGCCTGCGGCGGTGGCGGCACCACCACGACGCCGCCGACCAGCCCGCCCACATCACCTCCCACCAGCCCGCCCACATCACCCCCCACCAGCCCGCCGACCACGCCGCCGCCCGGACAGCGGGTCGACAACCCATACTCGGGCGCGAAGGGCTACGTCAACCCGCTGTGGTCCGCCGAGGCCGCCGCGGACGGCGGTCAGGCGATCGCCAACCAGTCCACCGCGGTATGGCTCGACCGGATCGCCGCGATCCAGGGCGTCAGCGGCGGCATGGGTCTGAAGGCGCACCTCGACGCCGCGGTCCAGCAGGCGGCGGGCAAGCCGCTCACCGTTGAGTTCGTCATCTACGACCTGCCCGGCCGGGACTGCTCCGCGCTCGCCTCCAACGGTGAGCTGGGCCCGACGGAACTCAGCCGCTACGAGACCGACTACATCGACCCGATCGCGTCGATCATGTCGAACTCGAAGTACGCCGGTCTGCGGATCGTGAACGTCATCGAGCCGGACTCGCTGCCGAACATCACCACCAACGCGGGCGGCTCCGCGGGTTCGACGGACGCCTGCGCGGTCATGAAGGCGAACGGCAACTACGAGAAGGGCGTCGGCTACGCGCTCAACAAGCTGGGCGCGCTGCCGAACACGTACAACTACATCGACGTCGCGCACCACGCCTGGCTCGGCTGGGACTCCAACTTCGTGCCCGCCGCGCAGGAGTTCCTGAAGGCGGCGACGAGCAGCGGCGCCACCGTCAACAACGTGCAGGGGTTCATCACCAACACGGCGAACTACAGCGCGCTGACCGAGCCGTACTTCAAGGTCACCGACAGCGTCAACGGCACGACCGTGCGGCAGTCCAAGTGGGTCGACTGGAACAACTACGTCGACGAGCTGACCTACGCCCAGGCGCTGCGCAGCGAGCTGGTCTCGATCGGCTTCAACTCCAACATCGGCATGCTGATCGACACCTCGCGCAACGGCTGGGGCGGCAGCGCCCGTCCCACCGGCCCGGGCGCCAAGACCGACGTGGACACCTACGTCAACGGCGGCCGGATCGACCGGCGCATCCACGCCGGCAACTGGTGCAACCAGTCCGGAGCCGGTATCGGCGAGCGGCCGACCGCGGCCCCGCAGCCGGGCATCGACGCCTACGCGTGGATCAAGCCGCCGGGTGAGTCCGACGGTTCGAGCACCGCGATCGCCAACGACGAGGGCAAGGGCTTCGACCGGATGTGCGACCCGACGTATACGGGCAACGCGCGCAACGGCAACAACCCGACCGGCGCGCTGGCGAACGCGCCTCTCGCGGGCCAGTGGTTCTCCGCGCAGTTCCACCAGCTCGTGCAGAACGCCTACCCGCCGCTGTCGTAGCACCTCTCGTACACAGGGAGGCGCAGGCAGCGGACCCCCCACCGGGCCCTTGACGGGGGCCGCGCCCGGCCAGACGGCCGGGTCGCGGTCCCCGTCGCGGGCGTCCGGGGCTGTCCAGGGCCGTCCGCGCCCGGACGCCGCCCGGCCCCGCGGGCCGCTGCCGGGGGCGCGCACCGGATGCCGGCGGCGTCGGGCACCATGGGTGCGGGAGAGTCCGTACGGCAGGAGGCAGCACTGATGGACCAGCGGGGAGACGTGGGCGGGGCGGCGGGCGCGGGCGCCGCCGTCGGCGGCAGCGCCTTCGCACCCGTCCGGGCGCGGGAGCCGGTCCGCGACCCGATCCAGCACCCGAGCGAGGAGCCGGTCCAGCACCCCGACCACGACTCGACCCACGGCCCGATTCACGACCCGATCCACGACCCGGTCGAGGTCCGGGGGACGGTCGAGGACGGCTGGGAGCCGGTCAGGACCGCCTTTGCGGCCAACTTCTCCCGCCGGGGCGACCGGGGCGCGGCGGTCGCGCTCTACCACCAGGGCCGCAAGGTGGTGGACCTGTGGGCCGGGTCCGCCGACTACGACGGAGCGGTGGCCGGCGCACCCTGGGCCGAGGACTCGGTGCACACCGTCCGCTCGGCCGGCAAAGGCGTGGCCGCGGCCTGCCTGCTCCTGCTCCACCAGCGCGGCCAGCTCGACCTGGACGCCCCGGTCGGCGCCTATTGGCGGGAGTTCACCGCGCTCGGCAAGGAGCGGGTGACCGTACGGCAGCTCCTGGCCCACCGGGCGGGGGTGCCGGCGCTCGACACCCCGCTGACACCGGCCGAGGCCCTGGACGGCGTGTCCGGGCCGCGCGCGGTGGCCGCGCAGGCGCCGCTCTTCCCGCCGGGCGCCGCGCACGGGTACCACGCGCAGACGTACAGCTGGCTGCTCGGCGAGCTGGTGCTGCGGGCCTCCGGGCGCACCATCGGCCGCTTCGTCGCCGAGGAGATCGCCCGCCCGCTCGGGCTCGACCTGTGGATCGGGCTGCCCGCCGACCAGGTCCACCGGGTCGGCCGGATCGGCGGCACCCCCACGCCGGAACCCGCCTCGTCCGGCGGGCTGCGGGCCCGTCCCAAGCAGTCGGTGCACGACGCCTACGCCGACCCCGGCTCCCTCACCCGCCGCGCCTTCGCCGCGATCACCCCGGAGCCGGACGAGAACGATCCGGCGTACCGGGCGGGCGAGCTGGCCGCCTCCAACACCATGGCCACCGCCCGCTCGCTGGCCCGCTTCTACGCCGCGCTGATCGGCGAGGTGGACGGCGGCCGGCGGCTGTTCGTACCGGCCACGCTCACCGCCGCCCGTACGGTGGAGTCCGAGGGACCCGACCGGGTGCTGATCGTCAACACCCGTTTCGGCCTCGGCTACATGCTGAACGGACCGGCCTCCCCGATGCTCGGCCCCGGCGGCTTCGGCCATCCCGGGCGCGGCGGCTCGCTCGCCTTCGCCGATCCCGGCACCGGCATCGGCTTCGGTTACGTCACCAACGGCCTCCAGAAGAGCGTCACCGCCGATCCCCGTGCCCAGACCCTGGTCAGGGCCGTCCAGGAGTGCCTACGCTGACCCGATGACGGCACGGTTCGACACATACGGCGTGGTGGTGACGGGTGCGGCCCGCGGGATCGGGGAGGCGACCGCCCGCCGGTTCGCCGCCGAGGGCGCGGCGGTGCTGATCGCCGACATCGACGCCGAGGCCGGCGCGGCGACCGCGGCCGCCATCCGCGCCGACGGCGGCCGCGCCGAGAGCCGCGCCTGCGACGTCGCCGACCGCGCGTCGGTGGACGCGGCGATCTCGTACGCCGCCGACACGTTCGGCGGCCTGGACGTACTGGTCAACAACGCCTACTCGTGCAGCCTCCATCAGGAGGACTTCACCGAGGAGAGCGACGAGGACTGGCGGCTCGACCTCGACATCTGCCTCACCGGCGCGATGCGCTGCTCGCGCGCCGCCCTCCCGTATCTGGCGCAGGCCCCGGGCCGCCGCGGCGCGATCGTCAACATCGCCTCGGTCAACGGCCTGTCGTACTTCGGGAATCACGCCTACAGCGCGGCCAAGGCGGGGCTGATCTCGCTGACCCGCACGCTGGCCGTCCACGCCGCGCCGACCGGCGTCCGCGTCAACTGCGTGGCCCCCGGCACGATCCGTACCCCGGCGTGGGACGGCCGCGAGGCGGTGCTCCGGCAGGCGGCCCGCTCCTACCCGTTGGGCCGGGTCGGCGAGCCCGCGGACATCGCGGCGGCGGTCGCCTTCCTCGCCTCCCTGGACGCGGCGTGGATCACCGCTGTCACGCTGCCGGTGGAGGGCGGGATCCTGTCGAGCAACGCGTCCTTCACGGACGCGCTGGCCGTCGAGCCGGACTGAGGCCCCCGACTGCCCCCGCCCGCCCCCGGTCGTCCCCCGGCCCGCGGTCAGGCGCCGCCCGGCCAGGGGACGTCGGTCTCGACCGGCCGGTCGTAGTCGACATCGGGCGCGGCGAATCCGTACAGCCGCTGGATCTCCGCGCGGAACCAGCCGAGGTCGGCGAGTTCGGTGATCGTGCCGTTCTCCGCCGCCGCCCAGCGGTCGGCGACCTCGGACTGCACCTCGTCGGAGAGCTCCCACAGGTCGAGCCGGACCCGGCCGGACGCGTCGGTCTCCAGCGGGCGGGCGCCGGTGAGCTGGTCCCACAGCTCGGCCAGTTGGGCGACCGGTGGGACCAGGCGTTCGCCGAGGGCGCCGCGCAGCAGCCCGGTGTAGAGCGCGATGCCGGGGATCGCGGTCGACGACTGGGTGACCGCCGCCGCGTTCACCGAGGTCACCGCGCGTCCACCGACGAGTTTGCCGAGCCGGTCGTCCAGGGTGCGGGCGGTGGCCTCCAGATGGGCCTTGGCGGCGCCGATGGTGCCGTTGCGGTAGATCGCGGCGGTCAGCGGCGAGCCGATGTAGGTCAGGGCCGCGGTGGTGAAGCCGTCGGCGAGCAGGCCGTCGCCGGCGAGCCGGTCGATCCAGCGCTCCCAGTCGGCGCCGCCCATCACGTTCACGGTCTGCTCGATGTCGTCGTCCGTGGCCGGCCCGGTCTCGACCTCGCGTACGTCGGGGACGCCCTCGGCGTCGAAGACCAGGGTCTTCGTCCGGTGCGGGGCGCCGATCGGCTTGAGCACCGAGGCGTAGGCGGCGCCGGTGTCGGGGTCGACCCGGCGGGGCGCGGCCACCGAGTAGATCAGGTAGTCGAGGCGCCCGCCGAAGCGCTCCCGCAGCACGTCGGCCACCTGGTCCTTGGCCTCGTCGGAGAAGGCGTTCGCGTTGAGCCAGACCATGTCCCGGCCGGCCTCGCGGGCCAACTCGGCGGTGGCCGCGGTCCGGTACCAGCCGGCGGTGCCGGTACGGCGTTCTGTGGGCGCCTTCTCCAGGCACAGGCCGATGCCCCGGATCCCGACCCGGGCCAGGCCGGCGACGGTGGCCGCCAGGCCGTAACCGGCCGAGGAGCCGATCACCAGGGCGACCGGGCCGGATTCGGCCGGCGCGGCGGCCGGCAGGTCGGCGCCCGGCAGCTCGGCGGCGGAGCGCCACATGCCCTCGACCAGACGCCGGCAGCCCTCCGGGTGGGAGTCCAGGAAGAGGAACCCGCGGTTGCGGGGGGCGATCACGCGTTTGCTCATGGGACTGTCCTCGGTTCGTGGCGGTGCTCGGAGGTGCCGGTGGTCGCCGGTGGTCGCCGGTGGATGCCGTTGGGCGCCGGTCCGGGTCGGCCGGGGCTCGGGTTTGTGCAAGCCCGCGCCCGGCCCGCGCCGGTGGGCGCCGGCCCTCGCGTGGCACGCGTCAGCGCTGCCACACCCGGCCCGACCTGGGAAAGGCTCGCACCGGCCGCCCGTCGGCGTCCAACCGGGGTGCCCCTGTCACCCTTCCGGGTCCAGGTCCGGTGGCGGTGGGGTGCCGGGTTCCGGATGCCCCGCACCCGGGCGGTGGTCCAGACTTCCGGTGGGCAGGCAGCTCGCGGGACGGGAAGGTGCGCGTGGAACAGGTGGACAGGTCTCCTCAGGGTCGTCCGTTCGAGGAGTGGCGGGGCATTCACGACTGGCTGGACGCGATCCGGCTGCGGCCGGGCATGTGGGTGCCCGACGGTTCGCTGCGGGAGCTGTCGGCGCTGCTCTTCGGGTACTACGTCGCGTTGCAGATCCATCAGGTCGCCGAACCCTTCGAGTTCCGGCCGGCCGCGGGCGGGTTCGCCGACTGGTTGCGGCGCAGCCGCGGCTGGTCGACGGCGCTCGGCTGGGACGGCGCGATCACGGCGAACTCGTTCGGCGAGCCTCCTTTGGAGGTGTTCTTCCGACTGCTGGACGAGTACCGGGCAAGCTCCCGGTCGGCGGTCGCCGTCCGCGGCCGGGACTGAGCCGCGGCGGCCGGCCGCTCAGCGGCGGGGTCAGCCCGGGTGGAGCATCAGGGCGATGCCGCCCACCACGAGCACCGCGGCGATGAGGCGCGGGCGGCCGAAGCGTTCGTGGAAGAAGAGGGTGGCGATGGCGGCGCCGGCGATGACGGAGGTTTCGCGCAGGGCGGCGACGGGGGCCAGGTCGGCGCGGGTCTGGGCCCACAGGACGAGACCGTAGGCGGCGAAGGAGAGGGCGCCGCCGAGCAGCCCGCGGGCGGCGACCGGGCGGAGCGCGGTGAGGAGTTCGCCGCGGCGGGCCGCGAAGGCCGCCGCCGGGATGACGAGCCCCTGGAGGATCAGCAGCCAGCCGATGTAGCCGAGCGGGGAGCCGGCGTCGCGTACGCCCACCCCGTCGACGACGGTGTACGCGGCGATGGTCAGTCCGGTGCCGACCGCGGCGGCCAGCGCCGGCCAGTTGGGCCGGCGGCCCCACATGCCCCACAGGGCGACCCCGCAGAGGCCCGCCGACGCGACCAGTACGCCCACCGTCTGCCACGCGCCGGGCCGTTCGTGGACGAAGAGCGCGGCCAGCACGGTCACCGCCACCGGGGCGACGCCGCGCGCGACCGGATAGACCTGGCCGAACTCACCGAGCCGGAACGCCCGCATCAGCAGGAACTGGTAGGCGAGATGGATCAGGACCGAGCCGGTGAGATACGGCCACGCCCGGCCGTGCGGCGCGGCGGCGAAGGGCAGCAGGGCCGCCGAGCACAGCGCGCCGCCTCCACCCACCAGGGTGAAGGCGACGAGCTGGTCCTTGATGCCGTGCGCGATGGCGTTCCAGGCGGCGTGTGTGACGGCGGCCAGCAGCACCGCCCCGGCGACCAGCGGGGTCAACGCCGGCCCGCGGTCCGCCGCGAAGCTCCGGGGGCCCGCTCGCCCGGGCCGTCAGGGCGGCGGCACCTCATGACGCGCCCAGCACGGACGCCACGATGGGCCCCGCCGAATCGCCGCCGTGGCCGCCCTGGAGCACCATCGCCGCGGCCGACACATGGTCGCGGTAGGCGGTGAACCAGCCGTTGGGCTGGACCGTGCCGGCCTCGGCCGAACCCGTCTTCGCGCCGAGCTTGCCCGACAGGCCGCTCATCGCCTTCGCCGCGGTGCCCTCGGTGACGGTGCCGCGCATCATCCGCTGGAGGTCGAGCTTGACGCCGTACGGCAGCGGGCTGGTGCTGATGGCGGTGCGCTTGGCGATCAGAGCGGTGTCCTGGAGCAGGGTGGGCTGGCGAAAGGTCCCCTCGCGGACGGTCGCGGCGACCGAGGCCATGTCCAGCGGGCTCATCTGGACCGTGCCCTGGCCGATCATCGCCGAGGTGAGGTCGTCGCCGGTGCCGTCGGGGATGCTGCCGTCGACCGTGCCCGTGCCCACATACCAGGCCGGGCCGAGCCCGAAGTACCGCGCGCCCGTCTGCGACAGCGTGGTGGGGCCGATGTGATGGGCCTGCTTGATGAAGCCGGTGTTGCAGGACTCCTCGAAGTCCCACTGGAGCGTCGCGTCCGGGTTGTCGCCGCTGACGTTGGTGTACTCCTTGCCGTTGTCGATGTTGTCGGGGCTGTGGCAGGGGGACTTGGTGGCGGGCGTCAGGCCGGCGTTCAGCAGCGCGGTCGAGGTCACGATCTTGAAGGTGGAGCCGGGGGCCTGACGCGTGCCGAGCGCGAGGTCCTGGCCGGTTGGCGGGTTGAAGGCGACCGCGAGGATGCCGCCGGTCTCGGTGTCGAGCGCGGTCACCCCGGCCTTCTCCTTCGCCCTGGCCACCGCGCGCTCGGCGGCGGCCTGGATGCCGGCGTCCAGGGTGGTCCGCAGCTTGGCGTTCGTCCCCTTGCGCAGGATGTCCAGCGTCTTGGTCTGGCTGCCGTCCGAGCCCTCGATGTACGTCTCGATGCCGGGGGTGCCGCCCTTCACCTGGGCGGCGTAACGGTCGCGCAGATCGTCGAGGATCCCGGTCAGCGAGGGGTAGGCGGTCGGGGTCAGCACCTTGCCGGCGCGGTCCACGATGTCCAGCTCCGGGGTCTCGGCCGGACCGGTGACCAGGGTGTCGCCGTCCTGGAGGTCCGGGTGGAGCACCGAAGGGGCCCAGGTGACGGCCGGCTTGCCCTGGTCGTCGCGGGCGACGCCGAGCGTCCCGCTGTACGACCACGGTGTCGCGGCCAGGCCCGGGTAGGTCAGGGTGGCGTTCACGGTGAACGGCACCTTGGTGAGGGCCGCCGTGCCCGGCACGATCTTCACCGCCGTCACATGCGCCCGCGTCCGGTAGGCGGTGAGCGCGGCCGTCGCCGTCCGCGGTGAGTCGGTCAGCTTCGCGGCCGCCGCGATGTCCCCGGAGGACCAGGCGGTGAGGAAGTCGGTGGCGGTGTCGGAGACCTGTTCCGGCGTCAGCGGGGTGTTCACCGGCGTCGCCACGGCTTGGCTGTTGCCCCCGCCGCCGCCCGCGCCGCCTCCGGTCCCGCTGTCGAGCGCGGAGTAGATGTTGTAGGCCCCGAAGCCGGCGACCGACAGCATGCCGACGGCGACCGTTGTGATGATGCCGGTTTTGACACCCCGTGATATAGGCACCTGACCCGCTCCCTCCCCTTGAACGCGTTCAACTAACGCGCCTCCGGGACTCTACGGGACGCCCACAAGGCCAAAGGTCTCGATCGGGCCACGGCTTTGTACTGACTCGACGGCGACCGGAACCCCCGCCTCCACCTGGCCGTCCGGCCCATTCGCACGGCCCCGCAACCACGCCCGGACACCTCAGAAGCGGGCCGACACTCGGCCCAGAGCCCGATCTGTCCGGCTAGATCCAGGAGTCGAGCCACATTCGGGCTTGCCAGGAGGTATAGGGGATGGTCTGGCCGGTGTAGATCGGGAAGAAGTAGATGAAGTTCCAGATGATGAGCAGCACCAGCGTGCCCGCGCCCACCGCTCCCCACATGCGGCGGCTTTCGGTGGCCGCGGGTGGGCCGAGGAACGCGCCGAGCATCATCGCCACCGCCAGGCAGAGGTAGGGCACGAAGGCGACGGCGTAGAAGTAGAAGATCGTACGGTCCTGGTAGTGGAACCAGGGGAGGTAGCCGGCGCCCGCCGCGCAGAGGATCGCGCCGGCCCGCCAGTCGCGGCGCAGCGCCCAGCGGTAGAGCAGGTAGACGAGGGCGAAGCAGGCGGACCACCACAGCAGCGGCGTGCCGAGGGCGAGGATCTCCTGGGAGCAGCCGGCGGTGGCGTGGCAGCCGCTCTGGCCGAGCTTGGGGGACTCGAAGTAGTAGGAGACCGGGCGGCCGAGGACCAGCCAGCTCCACGGGTTGGACTGGTAGGGGTGCGGCGTGTGCAGGCCGACGTTGAATTGGTAGACCTGGTACTCGTAGTGCCACAGGCTGCGCAGCGGCGCGGGGATGAAGGACCAGAACCCGCCGCGGTCGTCGGCCCAGTGCCGGTTGTAGGCGTTGTCGGAGGCGAACCAGCCGGTCCAGGTGACCAGGTAGGTGACCAGGGCGGTGCCGACGACGGAGAGCACCGACCAGCCGAGGTCCTTGCGGAACACCGCCCACCGCGGCCTGCGGGCACCGGCCAGCCGGCGGGAGCCGACATCCCACAGCACCGTCATGATCATGAAGAAAGCCAGGAAGTACAGGCCGTTCCACTTGCTCGCCGCCGCGAGACCCAGGAAGAAGCCGGCCGCGATCCGCCACGGCCGCCAGCCCATGCCGACCCGGTCGCCGGTGCGCGCGTCCGGTCCCGCGAAGCCGTCCTCGTCCACCGGCAGCGCCGCCGCCAGCCTGGCCCGCGCCCAGTCCCGGTCCACCAGCATGCAGCCGAAAGCGGCGAGTGCGAAGAACATGATGACGAGGTCGAGCAGCGCGATCCGGCTCATCACGTAGTGCAGTCCGTCGACCGACATCAGCAGGCCGGCCAGACAGCCCAGCGCGTTGGAGCGGAAGAGCCGGCGCCCTATCCGGCACAGCATCAGCACCGACAGCGTGCCGAGCAGCGCCATCACACAGCGCCAGCCGAAGGGGTTCAGACCGAAGATCCACTCGCCGGCCGCGATCATCCACTTGCCCATCGGCGGATGCACCACATAACCGGGGGCGTCCGACAGCGGGATGACCTGGGGATGGGCGAGGATCTGCGGATTGGAGACCTTGCCGTCCGTCCAGGTGCCCTCGTAGCCGAACTTCAGCAGCGACCAGGCGTCCTTGGCGTAATAGGTCTCGTCGAAGACCACCGCGCGCGGGCTGCCGAGATGCCAGAAGCGGATGATCCCGGCGAAGAGCGAGACCAGGATCGGCCCGAGCCAGCCCGACCACCTAGCGAGCCGGTGGGAGAGCACCGGGCCGAAGCCGAACATCTCCCACATCCGCGTCCCCGGCTCCGGGAACGGCGGGACCAGGCGCTCACGGGTGTCCGTACGGGGCCGCTCGGCATAGCCGAACCTGCGCAGCCGCCGCGCCCAGGGGCTCGGCTCCGGCTCGGGCCGGACGTCCTCGTCGGCACGGTCCTGGGTAGCGGTCTCACTCGTCACCGGCCCATCGTAGGGAAAGGGTCTGAGAATGCGATGTGCATGTCGATCCCCGCCCGCTTTTGTCCCGTATCTGCGAGCGGATCGGCCGCCGGGTGGCGGAAAGGCCGGCCCGGCCGGCCCCGACCCGGCCGGATGGGAAACTGGACCGGTGACCAGCTCTCCCGCAGGCGTCCTCGTACTGGCCGGAACCCCGATCGGCGATCCCGCCGACGCGCCACCCCGGCTGGGGGTGGAGCTGGCCGGGGCCGATGTGGTGGCCGCCGAGGACACCCGGCGGTTCCGGCGGCTCGCGCAGGCGCTCGGCGTCGAGGTGACCGCCCGGGTGGTCTCCTACTTCGAGGGAAACGAGGCCGGCCGGACCCCTGAGCTGGTGGAGGCGCTGGAAGGGGGCGCCCGGGTGGTGCTGGTGACCGACGCGGGGATGCCGTCGGTGTCCGACCCCGGGTACCGGCTGGTGGCCGCCGCCGTGGCGCGCGGCATCAAGGTGACGGCGGTGCCCGGCCCGTCCGCCGTGCTGACCGCGCTCGCGGTGTCGGGGCTGCCGGTCGACCGGTTCTGCTTCGAGGGCTTCCTGCCGCGCAAGGCGGGGGAGCGTCTCGCCCGGCTGCGCGAGGTGGCCGCCGACCGGCGGACGTTGGTGTACTTCGAGGCGCCGCACCGGATCGACGACACGCTGGCGGCGATGGCCGAGGTCTTCGGTGCGCAGCGCCGGGCGGCGGTCTGCCGGGAGTTGACCAAGACGTACGAGGAAGTCAGGCGGGGCCCGCTGACGGAGTTGGCCGACTGGGCGGCAGAAGGGGTCCGCGGCGAGATCACCGTGGTCGTGGAGGGAGCCCCCGAGCCGGGTCCTTCAGCGCTGACCCCGGCCGAACTGGTCGCCCGGGTGGCGGTACGGGAGGCGGCCGGCGAGCGCCGCAAGGAGGCCATCGCCGCGGTGGCGGTCGCGGTCGGCCTGCCCAAGCGGGAGGTCTTCGACGCGGTGGTGGCGGCCAAACACGGCGTGGGCAACGACTCTGCGTGACGGGTTCGTTCGCGTCGGCGTCCCTGCGTAAACCCGGTCCCTGGCAAAGCAATACCGGCTAATTTCCATATAGGCCTCAAATCATCACCAAGAGTCCGCTCTGCTGCTGCGCGCGGGGGCGATGAGGCGTTCGCTGGAGAGCGGAAGACCGGTCCGGACGCGCTGTCCGGAGGGCACACAGGAGCTGCCGTGAGCTTTGCGGAACCCAATGTCACCGAGGCCTATGCCTTCGCCTGTCTGAACTGCGGTCACGGGTGGGAGCAGAGTTACGAGATAGAGCACCGCACCGACTCGTCCGGGCGCCCCTTCGTCACCTATCTGGCCGACGGCGCCAAAGTGCCGTCGCCACTGACCCGCCCCACCTGCCAGAACTGTGACGGACATCTCGTCCGCATCATGCGCGCGGGCCAGGTGTCCGGCTCGGCCGCCAGGCCCCGGCGGACCGATCATCCGACCGAGCGCCTCACCGATCACCTCGCCGAGCACCTGAACGAGCAGCCCGCACCCCGCCGGCCGCACCGCTCCGCCCGGAACTTCCTGCGGCGCAGGCAGGGACCGCCCGGCGCGGCGCAGGCACCGACCGAGCAGCACTGACCGCACCGCGGGCACCTCGGGAAAGCCGGTACCTCCGGCGGCCCGGGATCTCCATGAACTCCGCGAACTCCGCGACAGGGGCCCGTAGGACCCCGTAGGAACAGCGCCACCAGCCAGGGCCCGCACGCGGGGCCCCAGGTCCAGGGACCAGTCCCCGTCCCTAGGATCGGACCCATGGCGACGAAGAAGGACCAGGACAGCCGCAAGGCCGACGAGAGCCGTAAGGCCGACGAGAAGAGCCGGGCCGACCGGCAGGACCGGGCCGAGGGCAAGCGCCGGGCCGACCAGCGCGACAGGAGTACGGCCCCGCCCGCGCCCGAGCCGCTCCGGATCCCGGTCGCCGATTCGCACACCCACCTGGACATGCAGTCCGGCACGGTCCCGGAAGCACTCGCGCAGGCCGCCGCCGTCGGTGTCGACACCCTGATCCAGGTCGGCTGTGACCTCAACGGCTCCCGCTGGGCCGCGAGCACGGCCGCCGAGCACGAGAACATCTGGGCCACCGTCGCCCTGCACCCCAATGAGGCGCCCCGGATCGCGCACGGCGACCCGGCGGGCTCCGCCCGCCAGGGTGAGCGCCCGGCAGCCGGCCTGGCCGCCCTCGACGCCCAGCTCGACGCCATCGCGGAACTCGCCGCCCTTCCCCAGGTCCGGGGCGTCGGCGAGACCGGGCTCGACTACTTCCGCACCGGGCCCGACGGGGTCGCCGCCCAGCAGCACTCCTTCCGCCGCCATGTCGCCATCGCCAAGCGGGAGGGCAAGGCCCTGGTCATCCACGACCGGGAGGCCCACGAGGACGTGCTGCGGATCCTGCTGGAGGAGGGCGCGCCCGAGACGGTGGTCTTCCACTGCTTCTCCGGGGACGCCGCCATGGCGAAGGTGTGCGCCGAGCGCGGCTACCACCTCTCCTTCGCCGGCACCATCAGCTACAAGAACGCGCAGAACCTGCGGGACGCGGTGGCGGTGGCGCCGCGGGAGCTGCTGCTGGTGGAGACCGACGCGCCTTTCCTCACCCCCGTGCCGCACCGCGGCCGCCCCAACGCGCCCTACCTCATCCCGCTCACCCTCCGCGCGATGGCCGCGGCCCGCGGCGACGACGAGGACACGCTGGCGGCGGCGATCGCGGCCAACACCGCCAGGGTCTTCGGCTACTGAGCGAGCCGGCAGCTTGAGGGGGGCCCGGAAGCGGGAGAGCCGGGGGAGACCTGAGCGGACCCGGGGGGACCCCCAGGGGACCCGGAGGGACCCGGGCGGGCGGGAAGAGCCGCCCTCCCCGGCGGTTAGCCTTGCCGGTGTGAGTACGACAGACCCCGACGCCCTGCTGGGGCCGGCCGACATCCGCGAGCTGGCCGCCGCGCTGGGCGTCCGCCCCACCAAGCAGCGCGGTCAGAACTTCGTCATCGACGCCAACACCGTACGGCGCATCGTGCGCACCGCGGGAGTGGGCCCCGAGGACACCGTCGCCGAGGTCGGGCCCGGGCTCGGGTCGCTCACGCTCGCCCTGCTCGAAGTCGCCGACCGGGTCACCGCGATCGAGATCGACGACGTACTGGCCGCCGCGCTGCCCGCCACGGTGGCCGCACGGCTGCCGGACCGGGCGGCCCGCTTCGCCCTCGTCCACAGCGACGCGATGCGGGTGACCGAGGTGCCGGGGCCGCCGCCGACCGCGCTGGTGGCGAACCTGCCCTACAACGTGGCCGTACCGGTGCTGCTGCACATGCTCGCCACCTTCCCCACCATCGAGCGGACGCTGGTGATGGTGCAGGCGGAGGTCGCCGACCGGCTCGCCGCCCGGCCAGGCAACAAGGTGTACGGGGTGCCCTCGGTCAAGGCGAACTGGTACGCGGAGGTGAAGCGGGCCGGCTCGATCGGCCGCAACGTCTTCTGGCCCGCGCCCAACGTGGACTCCGGCCTGGTCTCGCTGGTACGCCGCGACCCGCCGCGCACCACGGCGTCGCGGCAGGAGGTGTTCGCGGTGGTGGACGCGGCCTTCGCGCAGCGCCGCAAGACGCTGCGGGCGGCGCTCACGGGGTGGGCCGGGTCGCCGGGCGCCGCGGAGGCCGCGCTGGTCGCCGCAGGTGTGTCACCGCAGGCCCGCGGCGAGGCGCTGACGGTGGAGGAGTTCGCGGCCATCGCCGAGCACAAGCCGGCTCAGGCCGGAGCGGCGGCCTCCTAGACCGGGATCAGGCCGGGCTCGGGCCGCGGCCGCGCCCGCCGGCTTGTTACGTTGAGCCCACCGCGGGACCGCCGGTCCCCCGCGCGCCGCGACCCGCCCCACCTCCACCCGATGAACCCGCTGAGCCGTTCCACCCGATGCGCCCGATCCACCCGATGACTTCGAGGAGCCCCCGCCCGTGACCGCCGTCACCGTACGCGTGCCCGCCAAGGTCAACGTCCAGCTCGCCGTGGGCGGGCGCCGGCCGGACGGTTTCCACGACCTGGCCAATGTCTTCCTCGCGGTCGGGCTCTTCGACCGGGTCACCGCGACGGCCGCCGACGAGCTGACGATCACCGGGGAGGGCAGGGACATCGCGGCCGTGCCCCTCGACGGCTCCAACCTGGCGGCGAAGGCGGCGGTCGCGCTGGCGAAGCTGCACGGGATCGAGCCGCGGGTCCGGCTGCACATCGAAAAGGACATTCCGGTGGCCGGCGGCATGGCGGGCGGCAGCGCCGACGCGGCCGGTGCGCTGCTGGCCTGCGACACCCTGTGGGGGCTCGGCTCGTCCCGCGAGGAGCTGCTCTCGCTGTGCGCGGAACTCGGCAGCGACGTGCCGTTCTCCCTGGTCGGCGGGGCCGCGCTGGGGGTGGGGCGGGGGGAGCTGCTGACCCCGCTGGAGGTCGGCGGCACCTTCCCCTGGGTGTTCGTGGCGGCGACCGGAGGGCTGTCGACGCCGGCCGTCTACCGCGAGTGCGACCGGCTGCGCCGGGAGGAGGGCGCCGGCGACACCATCGCGGACATCCCCGCACCGGTGGCCGATCCCGCGCTGCTGGCCGCCCTTCGCGGTGGTTCGCCGGCCGCGCTGGCCGCCGTCCTCACCAACGATCTCCAGCCCGCCGCGCTGTCCCTGCGCCCGGATCTGGCTGCCACCCTGGCCGCGGGCACCGCGGCCGGCGCGCTGGCCGCGCTGGTCTCGGGCTCCGGTCCCACCTGCGCCTTCCTCGCCGAGGACACCGACGCGGCGACCCGTATCGCGGTCGCCCTCGGCCCCGCGGCGAGGGTCGCCACCGCCCCGGCCCCCGGGGCCGTCGTCCTGCGCTGACCGGCACCCGGAGGGTGACCCCCGGGGAGCGGACTACGCTGGGCAGCCGTACCTCGTCCCAGTCCTCAGCTCCCCAGCCCCCCAGCCCCCTCAGCCCCGAGCCCCCATGCCCCGGCGGCACCGGGGCAGCACCCGCGCCGCCCCCGGCGGTACCCGCCGCACCCGGAGAATCTGGAGAACACCGCACGTGGCCGTGAATCTCGTCAACGTCGAAGCCGTCGGCAAGACCTACGGCACGCGCACCCTGCTGGACGCGCTGAGCATCGGCGTCTCCGAGGGCGACCGGATCGGGGTCGTCGGGCGGAACGGGGACGGGAAGACGACGCTGATCCGGCTGCTGGCGAAGCTGGAGGAGCCGGACCGCGGCCGCGTCACCCATCAGAGCGGACTGCGGCTCGGGGTGCTGACCCAGCACGACGCGCTCGACCCGGCGGCGACCATCCGGCACGAGATCGTCGGCGACCGCCCGGACCACGACTGGGCCGGGGACGCCAAGATCCGCGATGTGCTGACGGGGCTCTTCGGCGCCCTGGACATGCCCGGGTTCGCCGACGGCCTCGACACCGTGATCGGCCCGCTGAGCGGCGGCGAGCGGCGCCGTATCGCGCTGGCGCAGCTGCTCATCGACGAGCAGGACCTGCTGGTGCTCGACGAGCCCACCAACCACCTCGACGTGGAGGGCATCGCCTGGCTCGCGGGCCACTTGCGGGCACGCCGCTCCGCGCTGGTCTGCGTGACGCACGACCGCTGGTTCCTCGACCAGGTGTGCACCCAGATGTGGGACGTGCAGCGCGGCACCGTCTACGAGTACGAGGGCGGCTACAGCGACTACGTCTTCGCGCGCGCCGAACGCGAGCGGATCGCCGCCACCGAGGAGAGCAAGCGGCAGAACCTGGTCCGCAAGGAACTCGCCTGGCTGCGGCGCGGCGCCCCCGCCCGTACCTCCAAGCCGCGGTTCCGGATCGAGGCGGCCAACGCGCTGATCGAGGACGTACCGCCGCCGCGGGATACCGCGGAGCTGATGAAATTCGCCAACTCCCGCCTCGGGAAGACCGTGTTCGAACTTCAGGACGTCATGGTCACCGCCGGGCCGCGGGAGTTGCTGAAGCACATCACCTGGCAGCTCGGCCCGGGCGACCGGATCGGCCTGGTCGGCGTCAACGGCTCGGGCAAGACCTCCTTCCTCAGGTCGCTGGCGAACGCCGCCTTCAGCGACGGCGACACGCAGCCGGCCCACGGCAGGGTCGTCGTCGGCAAGACCGTGAAGCTCGCCTATCTCTCGCAGGAGGTCGCCGAGTTGGAGCCGACCCAGCGGGTGCTCCAGGCGGTGGAGTCGGTACGGCAGCGGGTGGACCTCGGCAAGGGCCGGGAGATGACCGCGGGCCAGTTGTGCGAGAAGTTCGGCTTCACCAAGGAGAAGCAGTGGACGCCGGTCGGCGATCTGTCCGGCGGTGAGCGGCGCCGGCTGCAATTGCTCCGGCTGCTGATGGACGAGCCGAACGTGCTCTTCCTCGACGAGCCGACCAACGACCTCGACATCGAGACGCTGACCCAACTGGAGGACCTGCTCGACGGCTGGCCCGGCTCGATGCTCGTCATCAGCCATGACCGCTACTTCCTCGAGCGGACCACCGACCGGGTGTTCGCGCTGCTCGGCGACCAGGCGCTGCGGATGCTGCCGCGCGGGGTGGACGAGTATCTGGAGCGCCGGCACCGGATGGTGGAGGCCGCCGCGCCCCCGCCGCCGCCCGCCAAGGAGAAGCAGACCGGCGACACCCGGGCGGCCAAGAAGGAACTCCAGCGCATCGAGCGGCAGTTGGACAAGATGGGTGACCGGGAGAGCAAGCTGCACGGCCAGATCGCCGAGCACGCCACCGATTTCGCGAAGGTCGCCACTCTCGACGCGGAGCTGCGGACGCTGCGCGAGGAGCGCGAGGAGCTGGAGATGCGCTGGCTCGATCTGGCCGAGGACGCCTGAGCCCGCGGGGCCGCGACGGACGCGTGAGGTGTGAGGCGCGACGCGTGACCCGTGAGGCGCGATCCGCGACGGACGCCGGCACCCCCGGAGCACCCGGGGCCGTCCCCGGATCGGTGGGCCCGGCGACACCCCCGTCCCCTCGGACCTGCCGGGCTGCCGTCTGCCGGCCGGACCGGAGCGCAATTGCCGGGGTCTTCTGTTCGGTTGGGCGCACGCGGGCTCCGGTGAGCGTGTAGCTTCGCGGCCTAAGCGGGAGGGGCCCCGGCGTGGAGGCGCGGTTCGGACCGGTCCCGCGGCGGTATGACCAGGGCACGGGACCGGCCAAGCGGTCCGGGCCCGCTGGGGGGATGGGGGATACCCGAATGGGCGTACGACTTGTCGTGGTCGACGACCACCGGTTGCTGGCCGAGGCGTTGGCCTCGGCGCTGAAGCTGCGCGGACACCGGGTGCTGGCCGCGGCCGCCCCGGCCGGTGGCGCGGCCGAACTGGTACTGAGCAGGTCGCCCGAGGTGTGCCTGTTCGGCACCGCGGCGCCGGCCGAGCCCGGCGCGTTCGAGGCGGTGGCGCGGATCAAACGGGAGCGGCCGGGGGTGGCCGTGGTGGTGCTCGGCCCGGTGCCGGATCCGCGCGGCATCGCGGCGGCCTTCGCGGCGGGCGCCTCCGGCTACGTACGGCACGACGAGCGGATCGAGGGTGTCGAGCGGGCGATGGCCAAGGCGCGGACCGGTGAGGTGGCCATCGCCCAGCCGTTGCTCCAGGGTGCCTTCGCCGAGCTGCTCAACCCGGCGCGGCAGCCGGACGACGAGGGCGCGCGGCTGCTGGAGATGCTCACCCCGCGCGAGATCGAGGTGCTGGTGCGGGTGGCCGAGGGCGAGGACACCCGGCTGATCGCGGCGGGTATGCGGATAGCGCCGAGCACCGCCCGTACGCATGTCCAGCGGGTACTGATGAAGCTCGGGGTCGGCTCCCGGCTGGAGGCGGCGGCTCTGGCGGCCCGCACCGGGCTGCTGGACCGCGCGGCGGGCGAGAGCGCGGCCGGCTCCGCCTAGGGCCTCCGGTACCCGCGGAATCGTCTCTGCGCGGTGCCTTCCGATGCCGCACCGGTGCGGCTTGGGTGCCGCCGTATCGGTCTTGTCGGGGGCGGCCCCGCACCGCCCGGCGGCGGGCGTCCCCTGACGGATCCGAGGCGGCTCCCGTGACGGGCGGGCGCGCGGCGGTCGTGGACCCCGCGCGCCCAGATCGGACGAGTCCGGTGCGCAGAGCGGCCATCGGGTGTCCCACCTGCCGCCATCTGTTCGGCTTTGTTTGGTTACCTCACTTCGCCCCACGGGCGCCCGCGCCGGAGCATGGTGAAGTTCACCACGCCACTCGCATTGACTGGGCTGTTCTGTTGTGGTTCATTGTGTGCGGTTCTGTTGGGAGATTGTGGTGTGAGGTGCCGCAGGGTGAAGAAGACGACGACCCGGCTCGCGGACGGCCGCGAACTGATCTACTACGACTCCGCCGATTCGGTGGTGCGCGACGCCGTCGACCTGCGCCCGCTGGAGCCCGTCGCCACCACCTCGGAGGTGCGTGACGACCGGCTGCTCGGCGACGCGGTGGCGGTCGCGTCCTACCGGCAGGGCCGTACCTACCACCCGCCGGCCGACCAGTGTCCGCTCTGCCCGTCCAGCGAGGGCCGGCTCAGCGAGATCCCGGACTCGGACTACGAGGTGGTGGTCTTCGAGAACCGCTTCCCCTCGCTGACCGGCGACAAGGGCCGCTGCGAGGTGGTCTGCTTCACCTCCGAGCACGACTCGTCCTTCGCCCGGCTCACCCCCGCCCGCGCCCGCCTGGTGCTCGACGCGTGGACCGACCGCACCCAGGACCTCTCGCAGCTCCCCGGTGTCGTCCAGGTCTATCCGTTCGAGAACCGCGGCGAGGAGATCGGCGTCACCCTCGGCCACCCGCACGGCCAGATCTACGGTTATCCGTTCACCACCCCGCGCACCGCGCTGATGCTGCGCTCGCTCGCCGAGCACCGCGAACGCACCGGTGGCCGCAACCTCTTCGACGACATCCTCGCCGACGAGATCGCCGACGGCCGCCGGATCGTGCTGACCGGCGAGCACTGGACGGCGTTCACCCCGTACGCGGCGCACTGGCCCTACGAGGTGCACCTCTACCCCAACCGCCGGGTGCCCGACCTGCTCGGCCTCGACGAGGACGCCCGCGCCGAGTTCCCGCACCTCTACCTGGAGCTGCTGCGCCGCTTCGACCGGATCTTCGGCGACGACCAGCCACCGACGCCGTACATCTCCGGCTGGCACCAGGCGCCCTTCACCGCTCCCGACCGTCGCGACTTCGCGCTCCACCTGGAGCTTTTCACCATCCGGCGGACTTCGGGCAAGCTGAAGTTCCTCGCGGGCTCCGAGTCGGGCATGAGCGCTTTCGTCAATGACGTGCCACCGGAGTCCGCTGCGACGCGACTGCGAGAGGTAGCGACACAGTGAGCACCCTGCGGAAGAAGCTGCTGGTCACCGGCGGAGCCGGTTACATCGGCGGCGTGGTGGCCGCCCATCTGCTGGAGGCCGGGCACCAGGTGGTGGTGCTCGACGACCTGTCCACCGGCTTCCGGGCGGGCGTCCCGGAGGGCGCCGAGTTCATCGAGGGCCGGGTCCAGGACGCCGCCAAGGTGCTGGACGCGTCCTTCGACGCGGTGCTGCACTTCGCCGCGTCCTCGCAGGTCGCCGAGTCGGTGGCCAACCCGGAGAAGTACTGGCGCAACAACGTGGCCGGCACCCTCGAACTGCTCGCCGCGATGCGGGAGTCCGGGGTGCGCACCCTGGTCTTCTCCTCCACCGCCGCCACGTACGGCGAGCCCATCGCGACCCCGATCACCGAGACCGCGGCGACCGCGCCCACCAATCCGTACGGCGCCACCAAGCTCGCCGTCGACCATATGATCAGCGCCGAGTGCGCCGCCCACGGCCTGGCCGCGGTGTCGCTGCGCTACTTCAACGTGGCCGGGGCGTACGGCCGGCACGGCGAGCGGCACGACCCCGAGTCGCACCTGATCCCGCTGATCCTCCAGGTCGCCCAGGGCCGGCGGCCCGCGATCTCGGTCTACGGCGACGACTACCCGACGCCGGACGGCACCTGCCTGCGGGACTACATCCACGTCGCCGACCTCGCCGAGGCGCACCTGCTGGCCCTGGACAAGGCGCCGGCCGGCGAGCACCTGATCTGCAACCTGGGCAACGGCACCGGTTTCTCCGTCCACCAGGTGATCGAGGCGGTCCGCGAGGTCACCGGACACCCGATCCCGGCCACCGTCGAGCCCCGCCGGGCCGGTGACCCCGCGGTGCTGGTGGCGTCCGCCGACCGCGCCCGCGAGCGGCTCGGCTGGCAGCCGAGCCGCGCCGACCTCACCGGGATGGTCCGCGACGCCTGGACCTTCGCCCAGGCGCTGGAACTGGACCGGCAGCAGGGGGAGTCACGATGACGGAAGCGGCATTCGATACCTCGGCGACCTCGGCCGCTCAGGTCACCTCTGCCGTTCAGGGCACCCCGGCCGCTCCGGCCGGTGTCCCGGCCGACGCGTCCGCCCACGAGGCGCCGGACCCCGACGCCGAGCGTGCCTTCCGCGACGCCTTCCAGGACGTCTTCGGCCGGCCGCCGGAAGGCGTCTGGGCGGCGCCCGGCCGGGTCAACCTGATCGGCGAGCACACCGACTACAACGACGGCTACGTGATGCCGTTCGCGCTGCCGCACACCACCCGCGCGGCGGTCGCCCGCCGCGACGACGGCGTGCTGCGGGTGCACTCCGCCAACATGCGCGGTGGCGAGGGCGGCGTGGTGGAGTTGGCGGTCGACAGCCTCGCCCCGGGCGCCACCGAGGGCTGGGCCCGCTACCCCGCGGCCGTGCTGTGGGCGCTGCGCGAGAGCGGCCACCCGGTCGGCGGAGCCGACCTCCACTTCGCCAGCACGGTCCCGGTCGGCGGCGGGCTCTCCTCGTCGGCCGCGCTCCAGGTCGTCACCGCGCTGGCGCTGAGCGAGCTGCACGGGGTCGAACTCGGCCGGCAGGAACTGGCGCTGCTCTGCCAGCGCTCGGAGAACGTCTACGTGGGCGCGCCGGTCGGGGTGATGGACCAGACCGCCTCCGCCTGCTGCACCGAGGGGCACGCGCTGCACCTGGACGTGCGGACGCTGACGCAGCGGCAGGTGCCCTTCGACCTGGCCGCCGAGGGGCTGCGGCTGCTGGTGGTGGACACCCGCGTCAAGCACGCCCACGCCGACGGCGAGTACGGCAAGCTGCGCGCCGGCTGCGAGGCCGCCGCGGCGGCCCTGGGGCTGCCCGCGCTGCGGGACGTGGCCTATGACGGGCTGGACGCGGCGCTGGCGGCGCTGCCGGACGAGCGGCTGCGCCGGCTGACCCGGCACATCGTCACCGAGAACCACCGGGTCGAGGAGGTCCTCGCGCTGCTGGACGCGGGCCGCACCCGCGACATCGGCCCGGTACTCACCGCCGGTCACGCCTCGCTGCGCGACGACTTCCGTATCTCGTGCCCCGAACTCGACCTGGTGGTGGACACGGCGCTGGCCGAGGACGCGCTCGGCGCCCGGATGACCGGCGGCGGCTTCGGCGGCTCGGCGATCGTGCTGCTGGAGGAGGCGGACGAGGAGCGGATCGGCGCGGCGATCGCGCGGGCGCTGCCGCGGTCACGGCAGTTCGTCACCACCCCGGGACCGGGGGCGCGCCGCCTGTCCTGACGGCGGAGCGCTGGCTGGGGCGCGGTGCATTTGCGCCGCCGGGCGCGCGTTTTCGCCATCGGAAGCCCGCCCGGCGCCCGACGGCGGTGTTCCCAGTGGACTCATCACACTCCTGCGTCACTTCCGCCCCTCCCGTAACAGGTCGGCGGCAATTGCACGGCGCGTCCGGCCGGTAACTTCCGCTAAGACGGTTCCAATCGACGGTTGAACGCCTACGCTTTTCCCACGACGCCGGTGGGGGCCGGTGTCCATCAGGGGGCGAGACGCAAGGGGTTCGGCATCCGGCCGGGGCGGCGGTCCCGGCCGGATGCCGAATCCCACGCGAATGACGCCCCGCAGCCACTGGGGGAGTGCCCTGTTACGGGAGTGGTGTCCGTGGGACGAATCCGCGTTCTCGTCGTCGATGACCATCGCATCTTCGCCGAGTCGCTTGCCGCCGCCCTCGCGGCGGAACCCGACGTCGACGTCTCGGCCGCGGGGAGCGGTCCCGCCGCGCAACGCTGCCTGGACCGGGCGTCGGTGGACAATCGGCGCTACGACGTCCTGCTGGTCGACGCCGACCTGGGCTCCGGCCCGCGGCAGCCGGTGACGCTGGCCGCGGTGCCGTCGCTGTCCGGCGCGGACCAGCGGACCGCGGAGTACCGGGCCGCCGAGTACCGGCCGGCCGACGCGCGGCAGCCCGAGCGCCGTCCGCAGGCCGAGTCGCGCGAGCCGGCGCTTGACGGCCTGGCCCTGGTGGAGCGGGTGCGCTCCGACTACCCGGGCACCCGTACCGTCGTGCTGGCCGAGCGGGACGACCCGGTACGGGCCGCCCGCGCGCTCCAGGCCGGCGCCTCCGGCTGGGTGGCCAAGGACTGTTCGCTGTCGCGGCTGCTGGCCGTGGTCCGCGGCGTGCTGCGCGACGAGACCCATCTGCCGCCGGCGCTGCTGACCGGGGTGCTTCGGGAGCTGACCGCGGCGCGCCGGCACCGTACCGAGAGCGAGCAGCTCGTGGAGTCGCTGACCCCGCGCGAGCAGGAGGTGCTGCGCTGCATGGTCGCGGGCCTCGGCCGCAAGGCGGTCGCCGAGCGGCTGTTCCTCTCCCCGCACACCGTCCGTACGCACATGCAGAACGTGCTCGGCAAACTGGGCGTCCACTCCACCCTGGCGGCGGTGGCGCTCGCCCGGCGGGCCGGCGTCGGGCCGGTCGAACTGGTGCCGTCAGCCGGGGATGTTGTCGAACGGCGCGGTCAACTGTCGTAGCAGCGAGGCGAGTTCGCCGCGCTGCCGATCACTGAGCTCGCCCAGGATGGACCGCTCCTGGGCGAGCAGTCCGGCCAGCGCCTGATCGGCGCGCTCCTGCCCTTCCGGGGTGAGCCGGACCAGGACCCCGCGCCGGTCGCTGGGGTCCGGCAGCCGCTCGACCAGTCCGCGCTGGGCGAGCCGGTCGATGCGGTTGGTCATGGTTCCCGAGGTGACCAGGGTCTGGGTCAGTAGCTGGCCGGGCGAGAGCTGGTACGGCGCGCCGGTGCGGCGCAGCGAGGTCAGCACGTCGAACTCCCACGGCTCCAGGCGGTGCTCGGCGAAGGCCAGCCGCCGGGCCCGGTCCAGATGCCGGGCGAGCCTGCTGACCCGGCTGAGCACCTCCAACGGTTCCACGTCGAGGTCGGGGCGCTCTCGGCGCCATGCAGCGACCAGCCGGTCGACCTCGTCCTCCATGCGATCAGTGTAGTAGGTCTGTCGATATGAAGTCTCTTGACATCAAGATATTACCGGGGGAGTCTGAGGCGATGCGAGAGACTCCGACGTGGGATCCCGGGCAGTACCTCCGGCACACCACCCACCGCACCCGCCCCTTCCACGACCTGCTCAACCGGATCACCGCGCTGCCCGGCGGCGCCGCGCCCCGGATCGCCGACCTCGGCTGCGGTCCGGGAAACGTCACCCTGCTGCTCGCCGACCGCTGGCCGGCCGCCCGGATCACCGGCTTCGACAACTCCCCGCAGATGCTGGCCGCGGCGGCGCCCTCGGCCGGGCCCACCCCCGGCGGCGGCGAGCTCGACTTCCGGCACGCCGACGCGGCCGGCTGGACCCCCGAGGAGCGCTTCGACCTGATCGTCTCCAACGCCGCGCTGCAGTGGGTGCCGGGACACGCCGACCGCTTCCCGGACTGGCTGGGCCGCATCACCCCCGGCGGGGTGTTCGCCTTCCAGGTGCCGGGGAACTTCGACTCCCCCAGCCACACCCTGCTCACCGGCCTCTGCGAGAGCGCCGCCTGGCGGGAGCGGCTCGGCGGGCTCGGCGCCCGCCATGGCCACGTCCTGGAACCGGACGCGTACCTGGAACGGCTCACCACGCTGGGCTGCGCCGAGGTCGACGTCTGGGAGACCACCTATATGCAATTGCTCCAGGCCGGCGGCGCCGGTGAAGGGACCGAGGACCCGGTACTCGAATGGGTCAAGGGCACCGCGCTGCGGCCGGTGCTCACCGCGCTGGAAGGGGACCCGGCGGCGACCGCGGAGTTCGTCGGGCAGTACCGGGAACTGCTGCGCGAGGCGTATCCGCCCGGCCCGTACGGTACCGTCTTCCCCTTCCGCCGGATCTTCGCGGTCGCCAGAACCGCGGCCCACGCCTCGTAGGAGCCCGCGGCTGATCACCGCCCTCGACCACATCCAGCTCCCCGCCCCGCGGGCACCCCCAGCCAGGCGAAGGGCAATTGTGCGCGAGGACAGAGCGGCAGCGGGTCAGAGGGTCAGGAAGGCCGCGCCGAGGAGGGCGCCGCCCAGTGTGGCCAGGGCCCAGGCGATTCGGGAGTTGCGCAGGCCGCCGGCGACGATGAGGGCCGCGAGCAGCAGGGCGCCGCCGAACGGCACCCAGGCGAAGAGCAGTCCGCCGACGCCGGCCCGTACCCCGACATCCGTACCGGGCTCCATCACCACGTCCACCCGGTCACCCACATGGTGACGTACCGGCAGGTTGACGGTGACCTCCGGCCGGGCGGTCGCCGACCCCTTGGGGGTGAAAGGGCCGGTGCAGTCGTCGGAGGTGTCGCAGGAGTCCAGCGTCACGGTGCCCTGGTCGCGGCCCTTGGTCAGCACCACGTACTGGGCGGTCTGCCAGGAGTTCCAGCCGGCCGCCACCAGGAGCAGCAGCGCCAGCGCCCCCGCACCCACCAGCCGGGCGAACAACCCGAACCCCGACGGGCCTTCACCGCTCCCTTTGGCCATGGAGGTGATCTTTGGCCATGGCGTGGCGTCAGGTCAACTCGGCTGCTCGGGACGGTGTGATCAGCTGTTGAAGCCGCTCTGCGCCCGCTCCAGGCCCTCGGCGACCAGGGCCTCCACCGCGTCGGCGGCCCGGTCCACGAACCAGTCGAGCTCCTTGCGTTCGGTGGCCGAGAAGTCCTTCAGCACGAAGGCCGCCACGTCCATCCGGCCCGGCGGCCGGCCGATGCCGGCCCGCACCCGCAGATAGCCGGGGCCGAGCGACTTGGTGATCGACTTCAGCCCGTTGTGCCCGTTGTCGCCGCCGCCCAGCTTGAGCCGCAACGTCGGGTAGTCGATGTCCAGTTCGTCGTGGACGGCGATGATGCGCTCGGTCGGGACCTTGTAGAACTCCTTCAGCGCGGTCACCGGCCCGCCGGACAGGTTCATGTACGTCATCGGCTTGGCCAGCACCACCCGGGTGCTCGCCGGTCCCGGCGGGCCGAGGCGCCCCTCGACCACCTGCGCCTGTGCCTTCTGCGCCCGCTTGAACTTTCCGCCGATCCGGGCCGCCAGCAGATCCGCCACCATGAAGCCGATGTTGTGCCGGTTGCCCGCGTACTCGGGCCCGGGGTTGCCCAGGCCGGCGATCAGCCAGGGCCCTTCGCTGTTGGTCATCGGTGGCTCATCCGTCGCTCTTCGGTCGGTCGGTCATCCATCGGTCGTCCGTCTTCCGGTCGGAATATCGGCGGTCATCCCAACGGCAGCAGCCGCCGCCGCACCCCAGAGGGTACGACGGCGGCCGGGTGCCGTGGAGCGCGGTGGCCGGATCAGGCCTCGGCGCCGGCCTCCTCGGTGACCACGGGAGCGGCTTCCTCGCCGCCCTCCTCGGTCTCCGAGTCGGCGGCCTCGGCCTGGGCCGAGACGACCTGGATGACGACCGCGTCCTCGTCGACGGCGAGCGTGGTGCCGCGCGGCAGCTCGATGTCCTTGGCGAGGATGGCCGCGCCGGCCTCCAGACCCTCGACGGAGACGGTGACGCCCTCGGGGATGTGGGTGGCCTCGGTCTCGACCGGCAGGGTGTTGAGTACGTGCTCGAGCAGGTTGCCGCCGGGAGCCGGCTCACCCTCGACGTTGACCGGGATCTCGACGGTGACCTTCTCGCCGCGCTTCACGGAGAGCAGGTCGACGTGCTCGATGAAGCCCTTCAGCGGGTCGCGCTGCACAGCCTTCGGGATGACCAGCTCGGACTTGCCGTCGATGTCCAGGGCGATCAGCACGTTGGCGGTGCGCAGCGCGAGCAGCAGCTCGTGGCCGGGGACCGTGACGTGCTGCGGGTCGGCGCCGTGACCGTAGATGACGGCGGGGACACGGCTGGCGCGGCGCACCCGGCGGGCGGCACCCTTGCCGAACTCGGTCCGCGCCTCGGCGGCGATCTTGACCTCGGCCATGATGATCAGCTCCTCGTAATCAGGGAAGGACGGTGGTGACGGTCGCCCGACCCACGACGGGCCGTTCCACTTTTACGAGGAGCGCGTCGATAACGGAGGCACGGGCCGGACAGACGTCCGGGGCCTCCCTCGCCGAGCAACGCGGACAGCGTAACCGGCGGGAAGGCCCCGGACGAAATCGTCTGTGCCCCTGCCCTGCCGCGGCGGTACTTCCGAACCGTGCCGTCGGCGGGCGGTGACCGTCAGTGGGCGTCGTCCTCGAAGAGGCTGGTCACCGAGCCGTCCTCGAACACCTCGCGCACCGCGTTGGCGATGGTCGGCGCCATCGACAGCACGGTGATCTTGTCCAGGTTGATCTGGGCGGGCGTCGGCAGCGTGTCGGTGAGCACGAACTCGCTGACCCGGGAGTTCTTCAGCCGGTCGGCGGCGGGCCCGGAGAGCACCCCGTGGGTGGCGGTCACGATGACGTCCTCGGCGCCGTTGGCGAAGAGCGCGTCGGCGGCGGCGCAGATCGTGCCGCCGGTGTCGATCATGTCGTCCACCAGGACACAGACCCGGCCCTTGACGTCACCGACCACCTCGTGGACCTTGACCTGGTTGGCGACATCCGGGTCGCGGCGCTTGTGCACGATGGCCAGCGGCGCCCCCAGCCGGTCGCACCAGCGGTCCGCGACCCGGACCCGGCCGGCGTCCGGCGAGACGATGGTCAGCTTGGAGCGGTCCACCTTCGAGCCCACGTAGTCGGCGAGGACCGGCAGCGCGAAGAGATGATCGACCGGGCCGTCGAAGAAGCCCTGGATCTGGTCGGTGTGCAGATCGACGGTGAGGATCCGGTCGGCGCCCGCGGTCTTGAAGAGGTCCGCCATCAGCCGGGCCGAGATCGGCTCCCGGCCGCGGTGCTTCTTGTCCTGCCGGGCATAGCCGTAGAAGGGCACGATCACGGTGATGCTCCGCGCGGAGGCCCGCTTGAGGGCGTCCAGCATGATGAGCTGTTCCATGATCCACTGGTTGATCGGACTGGTGTGGCTCTGGATCAGAAAGCAGTCCGCGCCGCGGGCCGATTCCTCGAACCGCACATAGATCTCGCCGTTGGCGAAGTCGAAGGCCCTGGTCGGCACCGGATCGACCTCGAGCTGCCGAGCCACCGCCTCCGCCAGATCGGGGTGGGCGCGGCCGGAGAAGAACATCAGCTTCTTCTCACCGGTCGTCTTGATCCCGGTCACTGCACCGTCTCCTTGGTATTCGACTGGTGTTCGACACAGCGGCGCCCGAGGTTGGGCGAGCTGGCGGAATTGTGTGCAACGCACACGGTACGCCCCCTCCAGTGTGCCTGTGCACCTCTGAAGGGGGCGATGAGACGACCCTCACTCCGCTTGCGTACCCGCCGGCCGCTGCGCGCGTTCGGCCGCTTGAGCGGCGGCGCTGCCGGGGCGTTTGCGGGCCACCCAGCCGTCGATGTTGCGCTGCTGACCGCGCGCGACGGCGAGCGAGCCGGCCGGGACGTCCTTGGTGATGACCGAGCCGGCCGCGGTGTACGCGCCGTCGCCGACCACGATCGGCGCGACGAACATGTTGTCGGAGCCGGTCTTGCAGTAACTGCCGATCGTCGTGTGGTGCTTGGACTCCCCGTCGTAGTTCACGAAGACGCTGGCGGCACCGATGTTGGTGTAGTCGCCGATGGTCGCGTCCCCCACGTAGCTGAGATGGGGCACCTTGGTGCCCTCGCCGATGGCGGCGTTCTTCATCTCGACATAGGTGCCGGCCTTGGCCTTCGGGCCCAGCCGGGTGCCCGGCCGCAGATACGCGTACGGGCCGACGGTGGCCTGGTCGCCGACCTCGGCCTGGTCGGCCACGGTGTTGGAGACGCGGGCGCCCGCGCCCACCGCGGTGTCGGTGAGCGTGCAGTTGGGGCCGACCTCGGCGCCCTCGGCGAGGCTGGTGGCGCCGAGCAGTTGGGTGTTGGGGTGCACCAGCGCGTCCGGCGCGAAGGTGACGCCGATGTCGACCCAGGTCGAGGCGGGATCCACGATGGTGGCGCCGTCCAGCATCGCCCGTACGAGCAGCCGGTCGTTGAGCACCCGGCGGGCCTCGGCGAGCTGCACCCGGTTGTTCACCCCGGCGATCTCCCGGTGGTCGGCGGCGACGAACGCGCCCACCCGGTGGCCCGCCTCGCGCAGGATCGCCAGGGTGTCGGTCAGATACTCCTCGCCCTGGGAGTTGTCGGTGGTGATCTTGCCCAGCGACTCGGCGAGCAGCCGCGCGTCATAGGCGTACACACCGGAGTTGATCTCGGCGATGGAGCGCTGGGTCTCGGTGGCGTCCTTCTGCTCCACGATCGCGGTGACGTCGCCGCCGGCGCCGCGGATGATCCGTCCGTAGCCGGTCGGGTCGGGGACCTGGGCGGTGAGGACCGTCACGGCGTTGCCGTCGGACTCGTGCGCGGACACCAGGGTGGCGAGGGTCTCGGCGGTGAGCAGCGGGGTGTCCCCGTAGGTGACGACCACGGTGCCGTCCAGGGCGACGCCCTGCCCGGTCAGCTCGTCGAGGCCGATCCGGACGGCGTGGCCGGTGCCGTTCTGCTCGTGCTGTACGGCGGTCAGCGCCGCCGGGTCGAGTCCGGCGAGGTGGCCGGCCACCTGCTCGCGGGCGTGGCCGACGACCACCACGAGGTGAGCGGGCTCCAGCGCGCGGGAGGCGGCGACGACATGGCCGACCAGCGAGCGGCCGCAGAGGGTGTGCAGAACCTTGGGGGTCGCCGACTTCATGCGGGTGCCCTCACCCGCGGCGAGGATGATGACGGCAGCCGGTTGCTTGGGGCTCACGGGGGAGACTCCTCGGCTTCGGGTGTTGGACACCCGCAGGATACCGACGGACACCAACGGATACTGACGGGCCAGACCATGGACGTATTCTGCTCCGCCGCCAGGACTCGAACCCGGACTTAAGGCACCAAAAGCCCCAGTGCTGCCATTACACCACGGCGGATCAACCCGAAGCCCGAGGTCCGCGATCGGGACCGACGGGCTGGTCACCACCATCATGCCGTACGAGCCCCGGTGCTCGCGACGGTGAATCCCCGCCCCGTCCGATCTTCTCGGAGTGAAAAGCCGATCATCGGGGAAGAAGGAAAGGCAACCCTTACCCCGGCTGGTCCTGTTGCCCCGACCGGCGCCGCTGCAATACTTACGGAGCCGTAGGTTACGGGCGTAACCACCGTAACCAGTCGTCCACCGCCTCGGAGGTACCCCGCGTACCCCGACCCACCCCCTCATCACCGCCGACCCAAGGGACAACTATGACCACTCAGACAGACGTGTACACCGAGGCCAGGGAGCCCGGGTCAACCGGGGAGGAACCGCCGGCGCCGCTCGCCACCCTCGGCGGCGAGAGCAAGCGCACGGTCGAACAGATCGCGCTGCTCCTCTTCATCTGCATCCCCTTCGTGGCGCTGGTCGCCGCGGTGCCGCTGGCCTGGGGGCACGGCCTCTCCTGGCTCAATGTCGGCCTGATGGCCGGTATGTACTACCTCGGCTGCCACGGCATCACCATCGGCTTCCACCGCTACTTCACCCACGGCTCGTTCAAGGCCAACCGCGTGCTGCGGGTGACGCTGGCGATCGCCGGCTCGATGGCGGTCGAGGGCCCGATCGTCCGCTGGGTCGCCGACCACCGCAGGCACCACAAGTTCAGCGACGCCGAGGGCGACCCGCACAGCCCGTGGCGGTACGGCGAGACCCTCCCCGCGCTGATGAAGGGTCTGTGGTGGGCCCACATGGGCTGGCTCTTCGACGAGGAGCAGACCTCGCAGCAGAAGTACGCGCCCGACCTGATCAAGGACAACGACATCCGCCGCGTCTCCAGGGACTTCTGGGCGTACACCGCGATCTCGCTGCTGCTGCCCGCCCTCATCGGCGGCCTGGCCACCATGTCCTGGTACGGCGCGTTCACCGCGTTCTTCTGGGGGTCCCTCGTTCGGGTGGCCTTGCTGCACCACGTGACCTGGTCGATCAACTCCATCTGCCACGCGGTCGGCAAGCGCCCCTTCAAGTCCCGTGACCGCTCCGGCAACGTGTGGTGGCTGGCCGTCCTCTCCTGCGGCGAGTCGTGGCACAACCTCCACCACGCCGACCCCACCTCCGCCCGGCACGGTGTGCTGCGCGGCCAGGTCGACTCCAGCGCCCGGATCATCCGCTGGTTCGAGCTGGCGGGCTGGGCGACCGACGTCCGCTGGCCCTCGCCGGAGCGGATCGACTCGCGCCGCCAGGACAGCATCGAGGAGAGCGTCAAACAAGCGGCATGATGGACAGGTGAACGACCGAGGCGGCCCCAGCGACGACGGAGACGGCAGGAACAGCGGGGCCGGCGCAGCCGGGAGGGACCGCCGCGCGAGCGGCGACGGGTATGACGGGGACGGCCGGAAGGGCCCCGCGGCGATCACCGGTACGGCCGGTGTCGCCGCGGGGCCGACGGCCCGGCGCACGCGGCGGGTCAGGATGACCGGCACGGAGCGGCGCGAGCAACTGCTCGCCATCGGCCGCACCCTCTTCGCCGAACGCGGGTACGAGGGCACCTCGGTGGAGGAGATCGCCCACCAGGCGGGCGTCTCCAAGCCGGTGGTCTACGAACACTTCGGCGGCAAGGAAGGGCTCTACGCGGTCGTCGTCGACCGCGAGACGCAGCGCCTGCTCGACATGGTGACCGGAGCGCTAACCGGCGGGCACCCGAGGGAACTCCTGGAAGAGGCCGCGTTCGCGCTGCTCGACTACATCGAGCAGTCCACCGACGGCTTCCGGATCCTGGTCCGCGACTCCCCGGTGGCCCAGTCCACCGGCACCTTCGCCTCACTGATCAGCGACATCGCCACCCAGGTCGAGGACATCCTTGGCCATGAGTTCGAACAGCGCGGCTTCGACGCCGGACTCGCCCCCCTCTACGCCCAGGCGCTGGTCGGCATGGTGGCCCTCACCGGCCAGTGGTGGCTCGACGCCCGGCACCCCAGGAAAGCGGACGTCGTCGCCCACCTGGTCAACCTCTCCTGGCACGGCCTGTCAGGCCTGGAGCCGAGCCCGCGGCTGATCGGCCACCGCAAGAACTGACCGGCCCCGTACCTCCGCGGGTACGGGACCGGGTCGTGTGCGGCGGGCGGACCAGATCCGTCAGCCGGTGTTGCGCAGACCCGCCGCCACACCGTTGACGGTCAGCAGCAGCGCCCGGGAGAGCAGCGGGTCCGGCTCCTCGCCGCGGGCGGCGGCCTCCCGCTGACGGGCCAGCAGCGTCACCTGGAGGTAGGAGATCGGGTCCATGTACTGGTCGCGGATGCGGAACGTCCGGGACAGGGCCGGGCTCGCCGCGAGCAGCTCGCTCTCACCGGTGATCCGCAGCACCTCCCGTACCGTCAGCTCGTGCTCGGCCTCGATCGCGTCGAACACATGCTTGAGGTGGTCCGGCACCAGCGTGTCCACATAGTGGCGGGCGATCCGCAGATCGGTCTTGGCCAGCGTCATCTCGACGTTCGACAGGAAGTTGCGGAAGAAGTGCCACTGCCCGAACGCCTCGTCGATCACCGGGCCGAGACCCGCGTCCCGCACCGCCTTCAGCCCGGAGCCGACGCCGTACCAGCCCGGCACGATCTGCCGGGACTGCGTCCAGCCGAAGACCCACGGGATGGCCCGCAGCCCGTCGAGACCGGCCCCGGAGTCGGGACGGCGCGAGGGCCGCGACCCGAGGTGCAGTTCGGCGAGCTGGTCCACCGGGGTCGAGGCGAAGAAGTACGACGGCAGATCGGGGTCCTCCACCAGCTTCCGGTACGCGGAGTGGGCCGCCTCCGAGACCACGTCCATCGCCGCGTCCCAGCTCGCCAGGGCTTCCTGGGACTGCCGCGGCGAGGTGTGCAGGGCCGACGCCTGGAGCGTGGCGGCGACCGTCAGCTCCAGGTTCTCCCGGGCGAGCGAGGGGATCAGGTACTTGTCGGAGATGACCTCGCCCTGCTCGGTCACCTTGATCTCGCCCTCCAGGGTGCCCCAGGGCTGGGCGAGGATCGCGGTGTGCGAGGGGCCGCCACCGCGGCCGACCGTGCCGCCCCGGCCGTGGAACAGCCGCAGCCGTACTCCGTGCCGGTGCGCCACGTCACGCAGCCGCCGCTGCGCCCGGTGGATCTCCCACTGCGAGGTGGTGATGCCGCCGAACTTCGAGGAGTCGCTGTAGCCGAGCATCACCTCCTGCACATCGCCGCGCAGCGACACCAGCCGCCGGTAGGACGGGTCGGAGAGCATCTCGTCCAGCAGCTTGTCGGCGATCTTCAGCTCGTCGGTGGTCTCCAGCAGCGGCACGATGCCGATCTTGGCCACCCCGGCGTGCAGGTCGATAAGACCCGCCTCGCGGGCCAGCACGGCCGCCGCGAACACGTCGTCCGAGCCCAGGCACATCGAGATGATGTACGACTCCACCACCTCGGGCCCGAACCGCTCGAACGCCTCCCCGATGGTGTGGAACACCCCGAGCGTCTTGGCGCCCGCCTCGTCCAGCGGGGCCGGCGTCGGCGCCAGCGGCCGGCGCGAGCGCAGCTCCTTGGCGAGCAGCTTGCGCCGGTAGTCGCGCGGCATGTCCGCGTACCGCCAGGACTCCTCGCCCAGCCGGTCGAAGAGCTGGCCCAGCGCGTGGTGGTGCGCCTCGGCGTGCTCACGGACGTCCATCGTGGCGAGCTGCAACCCGAACGCGGACAGGGTGCGGATCGTCCGGTCCACCCGGCCGTCGGCGATCAGCCCGCCGCGGTGCGCGCGCAGCGAGTCCTGGATCAACTGGAGGTCGTGCAGCAGGTCGGCGGTGCCCAGGTAGTCCCGGCCGGCGACGTGCGGAGTACCGCCGGCCAGCCGCTCCCGGGTGTTGACCAGCTTCTGCCGTACGCAGGTGGCCTTCAGCCGGTAGGGCTCCTCGGCGTTCAGCCGCTTGTAGCGCGGGCTGATCTCCGGCAGCGCCACCAGGTCGTTGGAGAGCGAGTCGAGCAGCTCCTGGCTGGCGCCGGAGTTGCGGATGGAGTTGGAGAGGGCGCCGCGCAGCAGGTCCACCAGGTCCAGCGCGTCGGTGATGCCGTGCTCGTGCTGGAGGATCAGTACGTCCCAGGTGACCTGCGGGGTCACATTGGGGTTGCCGTCCCGGTCGCCGCCGATCCAGGTGCCGAAGGTGAGCGGCCTGGTCGTGGCCGGGAGCTGCACCCCGACCCGCTCCAGCTCGGCCGCCAGGTCCTCCAGCACGTCGCCGACCGCGACGGCGTGCAGCTCGTCCAGGTAATAGATGGCGTTCCGCGCCTCGTCCGCGGGCTCCGGGCGGACCACCCGCAGCTCGTCGGTCTGCCACAGCAGGTCGATGTTCTCGGCCAGCCGCAGGTCGGCGCGGCGCTTGTCCCCGGAGCCGTTCCCCACCGGAGCGGCCTCCAGCAGCTCCGCGATCCGGCGCAGCTTGTTCAGCACCGAGCGGCGGGCCGCCTCGGTGGGATGGGCGGTGAACACCGGCCGCACATTGAGGTTGCGGACCGTCTCACGGACATGGTCCTGGTCGCCGTCCTTCAGCAGGTCGGCGGTCTGGGCGAGCAGCCCGCCCTCCTGGGCGCGGCGGGCGCGCAGTTCGCGGCCGCGGTGCACCTGCTCGGCGACGTTCGCCAGATGGAAGTAGGTGGAGAAGGCGCGGACCAGCTTGGCCGCGGTCTCCAGATCGGTGTCACCGAGCAGGGTGGCGGCGGCCTCGCCGTCGCTGCGGGTCAGGGCGCGGACCTTCTCCACGAGGTCGAGAAGCTCCTGGCCCTCCTGTCTCACCAGGGTGCCGCCCAGCAGCTCACCCAGGCGTCGGATATCGGCTCGCAAGGCGGTGCTGCTGTCCGGGGCTGTGTCGGCGCTGCTCACAGGTGCGGCTCCTTGTGCAGGGGAATGGACGGGGAAATCGCCAGTACCCGCCCCTCGTACATACCCGACGTACGTACTCCGGACGTATGGCGTACTCGCGGACCGCGCTGTCCGACGGCTCCAGGATAGGTGGCCGATCTCACGGTGGGACCGGCGCCCACCAGCGGTGCCCGGGAGGGCCCGACGGGGCCGGGACGGCGGGCAGGGCACCGCCTAGGCTGGACACCATGAGTACGACGGGGGCGCACGTACCGGACGACGGGGCCGGAGGTCTGTCCGGGTCCGGCTGGTGGTGGTGGACGAGGCGGCGCGGCTTTCTGCTGGACGCGACGCTCGCCGCGGTCTCGGCGCTGGAATGCGCCTTCGAGGGCGGGACCTTCGCGGAGAAGACCGGGATCGTGCCGGCCGCGGGCGCCCTGCTGGGCATCCTGGTCGGCACCGTCCTGCTGCTGCGGCGGCGCTGGCCGGTGGCGGTGGTGCTGGTCGGAATCGGGGTCTCGCCCGCCCAGATGGGCTTTCTGCTGACGCTGGTCGGCCTCTACACCCTGGCCTCGTCGGAGGTGCCCCGCCGGATCACCGCGGCGCTCGCGGTGATGAACGGCCTCGGCACCATGCTGGTCGCCTTCCTCAACTTCGAGACGAGCCTGCGGCACGCGGACGACGGCTCGATGTCGCGGTCCCTGACCCTCATCGTCTCCGCGCTGGTGGCGCTCGGCCTGACCGCGCCGCCGGTGCTGCTCGGCCTCTACGCGCGGGCCAGGCGCCGGCTGGTGGAGTCGCTGCGGGAGCGGGCGGACGGTCTGGAGCGCGAGCTGGAGCTGCTCGCCGAGAAGGCGCTGGAGCGGGCCGAACGGGCCCGGTCCGACGAACGCACCAGGATCGCCCGGGAGATGCACGACGTGGTGGCCCACCGGGTGAGCCTGATGGTGGTGCACGCGGCGGCGCTCAAGGCGGTCGCCCTGAAGGACCCGCAGAAGGCGTCGGCGAGCGCGGAGCTGCTGGGGGACATGGGGCGGCAGGCGCTGACCGAGCTGCGGCAGATGCTCGGGGTGCTGCGGACCGCCTCGCAGGTGGAGGCGTCGGTGGTGCCGGCGGCGCGGGTGGCGCCGCGGCGGCCGCCGGAATCCCTGGAGTCGCTGGAATTCCTGGAGCCGCCGGAACGGTTTCCCGGACTTGAAGAGCCGGAGCGGCTGGAACCGTTGACCGCGGGGCCCTGCCTGGCGGAGCTGGAGGCGCTGGTGGAGGAGTCGCGGGCCGCCGGGATGGGCGTCGAGCTGTCGGTCGAGGGGGAGTTCCGGCCCTGCGAGGCCCCCGTCGAGGCGACGGTCTACCGGGTCGTCCAGGAAGCCCTCACCAATGTGCACAAGCACGCGGCCGGCGCGAAGGCCCAGGTGCGGCTCGCCTACCGGGAGGCCGAGATCGCCGTCCTCATCACCAACGGCCCCTCCGACGGCACCGCCACCACCCCGCTGCCCAGCGGTGGGCACGGCCTGCTGGGCATGCGCGAACGGGTCACCTCCCACGGCGGCGGCTTCGCCTGCGGCCCCACCCCCGACGGCGGTTTCCGGGTCTCCGCGATGATCCCGGCGCCGGTGGGGTAGAACGCCCGGGCGGTCAGCGGCCCGCGGCCCGCGGCCCGCGGTCGGCGGCCGGCGGCTGGCAGTCGGGTCGGCGGCCCGGGGCCGGGTGGGCCGCTTCCGGCTAGGCGGGCATCGGAGGCTCGCGGTCCTCGGGGAGGGTACGGCCGGTGAGCGCGGCGAGCGTGGTGCGGATGTGGGCGAGGTGCGCCCGGATCTCCTCCCCGTGCTCCTCGTGCTCCCGCAGCACCCGCTCCGCCTCCCGGCGCACCCGCTCCTCCTGGGCCCGTGCCCGGGCGATGAGTTCGAAGGCCCGCGCTTCGGCCGCCGCCTGCTCGGTCTGGAGCGCCTCCTCCGCCTGGAGACGTTCCTTCTGCGCCTCGGCCAGCCGTCCCTCGGCGTCGGTGAGGAGATCGGTGAGCCGGCCGTCCACACCGGCCTCGCGCTCGGCCAGATCGTGCTCCAGCGCGTCGAGCCGCTCCCGCCGGTCCTGTTCGGCCTGTGCCCGGCCGCGCTCGGCGTCGTCCCGGATCGCCGCCAGCGCCGCGCCGGCCTCGCCGCGGACCGCCTGCGCCGCGGCCCGGGCCTCGCCCAGAATCTCGTTGGCCCGGCCGCGCGCTTCGTCCAGTACGGCCTGGGCCTGCTCCTCCGCCGCCGCGACCCGGGCGGCGGCCGCCGCGCGCGCCTCGTCCTGGAGCGTGCGGCGCGCGGTGTCCGCGGCGTCCCGCGCGTACTGCGCCTCGGTCTCCGCCCGGTCCCTTACGGCCGCGGCCTCCTCCTCGACCAGCCGCAGCAAGTCCTGCGCGCCGGAACCGAGCACGTCGTAGACGGCCGAGGAGAGCGCGGCCACCTGCCCGCGCAGCTCGGCGCACTCGGCGTCCATCTCATTGGCGAGCACCGTCAGCCGGGCCGCCCGCTCCCACGCCGCGTCCCGGTCCTCGGACAACTCGTCGAGGAACCGGTCCACCTGGTCGGGCCGGTAACCGCGGACGCGCACGGTGTCGAACCGTCCCCGCGCCGCCGTCGACGCGGTCGTATCACTGCTCATGGCCACTGCCTCTCGCCCTCGAACGTCGGGCTGATCCGTGGTGCCCATTTTTCGTGTATGTCCGAATTGAGGAGCATCGACACTCCGACCGGTCTCCTACCCCGGAAACACGGACGGGCCGGGTCGAAGACGCACCTTCCACCCGGCCCGCACCCCATGGCCGTAGAACCGCCACCGAGAGAGCTACAGCAAGCCGTCCCACATCTGTTCGATCAGCACCGACCACCAGTTGTCCGGCGAGGCGATCGCCGCCGGGTCCTGGGCGGCCAACCCGCTCTGGAAATCGACCGTCCAACGGCCGGCCTGCTCCGGGGTCAGCCCGATCCGCAGCCGCCACATCCGGCCGAGCAGCGCCAGACAGCGGGCGAACTCCGGCAGGCTGGAGTTGACGAACTGCGCCGGCGCCGGCTGCCCGGCCGCCCCCGCTGCCCCCTCCGCTCCCGCCTCTAGGGGCACCGCCACGATGTGCGCCGTGCCGTACTGCACACAGAGCTGGCGACCGAAGTCGTTGCCCATCACCAGATACGAGCCCGCGTCCGCGGCCGGCCGCACCCCGCGCTCGGCGGCGAGTTCGGCGAGCGTCGGCACCGGCCGGCCCGGCTGGGCCTGTGCCCAGAAGAACGGTCCGAAGTCCACCGGCAGCCCCACCCACGTCAGGGTCCGCGCCACGATGTCCGGCACCCCCTGCCGGGAGACCGCGCGCTGGTCGAACCGGAAGACGCCCCGCGGACCGAACGCGCCCGCCAGTTCCTGGCCGATCACCTCCAGCCCCACCGGCGGCACCCGCTGGACCGTGCGCGGGTCCGGTATCGGCACCCGCTGCGGCTGCGGGCGCGCCGGAGCCCCGGCGACCTGGTGCAACTCACCCTGGTGCGTCAGCAGATGGTGCACGCCCTGTCGCCGCCCGGCATGGTCCCTGCCGTAAGGCGCGGTGTGGCTGATCCGCACCTGTGGCCAGGTCTCGCGGATCATCCGGGTGCAGTAGCCACCCGGCAGATCGCACGACTCCAGCTCGGTGTGCAGCTCAAGCACCTGCTCGGGCCGTACGCCCAACGACCGCAGCTCGTGCAGGATCTGCCACTCCGGATGCGGGGTGCCGGGCGCCGACCGCCGGATCACCTGCTGTTCGCTGCCGTCCTGACCGCGATACCGCAGCACCGCCATGTACCCCGGCCCGACAGTCGGCACCCCGGTCTGCTGCGGATAGCCGTACCCCAGCGGCGGTGGCGGAGGTGGCGGTGGCGGCAGGGGCGCCACCCCGCCCGCACCGCCACCCGGAGGCGGTGGCGGCGGGGGCGGCCCGAGGGGCCCGGGTCCGGAGAGCATGGTGGCGGCGTAGTGGGGATCGTTGGCCCCGGGCGGTGGCGGCGGGCCGGCGGGCCCGCCCAGCGGTGAGCCGGGATACTGCGGATTGCCGCTGCCCGGCGCAGCCGGCGGCCCCGCGGGCCCACCCAGCATGGTGGCCGCGTAATGCGGGTTGCCCGCCCCCGGCGGAGGAGGGGTCCCGACCCCCGGTGGGGGTGGCGGCGGGCCGACCGGCCCGGCGCCGGAGGGACCATGCGGACCGGATCGACCGGCGGGTCCGGCGGGACCCGCCGGACCGGCGAACAGGGTCGACGAATAATGGGGCGCGCCCGCGCCGGGAGGCGGCGTGGTCCCGGTCCCGGGCGGCGGCGGGGGCGGGCCGACGGGTCCCGGCCCGGCGAGCATGGTGTCCGCGTGGAAGGGATCGCTCGCGCCGGGCGGCGGTGGCGGGGTGGCCGGAACGGGTCCGGCAGGGCCCGGGTGGCCCGGAGGCGGGGGCACGCTGCCGCGCGGCGCCTTGGCGGTTTCCAGGTCGGCGATGTCCGCGGCGTCGGCACGTGGCGGCGGCAGCGGCACGGCGGGTCCGGCCGGCGGCGGGTAGGCCGAGCCACGGACCGCGTTCGGCACCCCGGGCCGCCGAGGGGCCACCTTCGTCGTTGGCAGCGAACTCACCTGCGGCATCAGCTCCGTCCGGTCGTCCGCGCCCGGCGGCAGCTCTTCCTCGGCCAGGTCCGCCCCGGTGAGCGGGGGTGCGAAAACGGTTGCCGGCACCTCGACGGACTGCCCCTCCCCAGAATCGCTCACCGTCTTCCCGGCCCAACCTCCCTCGGCGCCGACCCCTTGAGCCGGGGTCATGGGGGCAGCCGGGGCGGCCGGTGCCGCCGGCCGCGGGATGTCGCCCGGCGGCGCGGGCGGCATCGTCGGCACGCGATCAGCCGGCGCTTGCGCGGCGCCCGCCTCCCGCCGCCGGTAGTCGATACCCCCCGCGGCGGCCGGCTCGCCAGGGGCGGACGCCGGCTCGCTCGCTTGGCCGGGCCGTCGGTAGTCGATCGGGCCGTCGGCCGCAGCGGCAGCGGTCCCGTGACCGCGTGTGGAATCGGCCGGAGAAGTGTTCCCTGGGTCTTCGGGGGAGCCGGTCCCGGGAACGGCGGGGGAAGAAGCGACGGTGGCGCCGGGATCGCTGCCCCCTGCTGCGGTGGGCTGGGCCTGGGCGGACGCCTGCTCGCTCGCTTGGCCGGGCCGTCGGTAGTCGATCGGGTGGTCGGCCGCAGCGGCAGCGGTCCCGTGACCGGGTGTGGAATCGGCCGGAGAGGTGCCCCCCGGGTCAGCGGGGGAGCCGGTCCCGGAAACGGCGGGCGAAGAAGCAACCGCGGCGCCGGGATCGCCGGGATCGCCGGAAGTACGGGAGGAACCGTAGGCGTGGGCGGAGCCAGCAGGCGAGGCCGCGGCGGGCGCCTGGTCTGCCACGGGTGGGTCGGCCAGTGGGGCCGCGTCCGCCGGGCCGGGTGAACCGGCCAACGCCGAGGCCGCGTTGAGCGAATTGCCCGGGCCAGCGGAATCACCGGGCCCGGCGGCCGAGCCCCGGTTTCCCGCGTCGCTCATCCGGTCCGCCGCGTCCTGGAGCCACTGCGGGGGGCTCAGCAGAAAAGACGTCGCTTCGAGGTCGACCCGCGGTGGCGGTCCCGGCACCGCGTCGTTCGGCACCGGACCGTACTCCTCCTCGTACCGCCGGATGAGCTCGCCGATGGGCAGCGCCGGCCAGAGCGTCGCCTCACCGGTGTCCCGGGCGATGACGACGCGGACCGAGCCCTCGTCGGCGGGTCCGGCGGACGGGCCGTCCGTCCGGGCCTCAGACCACACCACGAACCCGAGGTCGAACTCACGGACCCGGATGTCCCGCGTCTCGTACCCCGACACATCCGCGTTGACCCAGTGCTCCGCGCGCTCCTGCGCCTGTGCGAACGTCACCATGCCCGCCTCACCCCTCCACCGGTACGGCGGCGGCGAAACCGCCGTCCACCATCAGGTTCGCCACCGTCTCCAGCTCCGGCGGATTGCCCGCGAGCCGCAGCAGGAAGGCGTCGAACGTGTCGCCGCACGGCAGCAGCAGCTCCGCCACCCGGTCCGCCGCAGCCTCCCACCGGTCCCCGTCGCGCACGTCGTCATAGGCGCAGAACCAGACCGAACCGGTCCGCGCCCCCCGCACCTTGACGGCGAGCAGGCCGCCCTGGATGTACCCGATGGCCAGGAAGTCCTTGGTGAGGTGGTCGCGCAGGCACTTGTTGACGTACACCAGGTCGTTCACCGCCGCCTCGTCCCTGACGGTGAAGAAGGGCTGGTCGATGAGGAGACCCAGCTCGGGATCGAGGGCCACGCCTTTGGGCGCGCAGCCGCCGGCCGCTTTGAGGAAGGCGCGGTAGGAGCCAGGCAGCCGGTACCCCAACTCCTCCTCGACGTCTCGAACTTGGTGCTCGGTGACGGAGACCGGGTCCGTGGGGAGCCCGAAGTGCGCCGGGCGGCTGTCCTGCAACGGCCGGGTGCCGCGTTTGCCGTGGTCGGCGACGGAGGTGGCCAGCCCTCCGTGATGGCGCAGCAGCGCCTTCACCTCGACCGGGATCAGCTCCAGCCGGCGGCCGCCGAAGACGTGGTGCCAGGTCCAGCCGTGCGGGGTGGCGACCCGCGGGAGGCTGCCCCACAGTTCGTGACGGGCGGCGTGCAGGGCGGCGTTGGCGGACACGTAATCGGTCAGCCGGAGTTCGTCCACGCCGAAGCCCTCCGGAGGTTCGGCGATCTCGGCGGCGGCGCGGGCGTACGGCGAGAAGTCGGGGTGCCCGTCGTCATCGATCCACACCCCCCGCGGGTGGCGGGCCGCCCGCACCGGATCCGGGAAGTGCACGACCTGCCCCGCGTAAGCCGCGTTGGGCGGCGCCGACTGCCCCGCGGCTGCCGGTCCGGGAGGTACTCCCAGTCCCTGCCGACCTGTTGTCATGGCCGTCGCCCCCTGCTCTTCCCTACAGCCCTCCGAACCGATGACCACAGCCTAGGGGTTGCGGCACAAGCCGCGCCGGGTCCGATCCCCCGCCTGTGGATAACTTCGGGCACCTCTTCCGCCGGCCGCTCCCGGCCCCCGGAAGCGCCCCCACCGACTATCCGGCTATCCCCTCTCCGCCGCCTCCAGCTTCGCCACCTGCTTCAGCGGAATCGCCCGGCGCAGCGTCGCCGGTTTGTGATCGGCGCGGACCGTCTCGAACGCGGCGGTGGCGTCCCCGCTGCGTACCACCGTGACCAGCACCGTCCCCGCGGCCCCGCTCGCCGTGTCGCCGATCGTGTAGGTGACCTGCTGATCCCCGAGCGGCGGGCCGGCCGGCGTCACCGGGCGGACGACGAAGGTGGAGATGACGCCGCTCCGCGTCACCTTGTAGCCGCGGCAGGTCCGCAGCGCGGTGCTCAGCTCGTCCAGGACCGCCTTCGCCTCCCCCTTCTTGTAGGAGGCGATCACCTCCAGGCTGATGGCCTTGGCCTTCTTGTCCTTGTCGGCGGTGTCGGTGAGCAGCGCGCCCGCGTAGACCTGCCGGGGGTGCTTGGGCCGGGTGGCCCACTGGTCGGCGATCGGCTGGCAGTCCGGGTGGTCGGGCTTCGACGGCCCGCCGAGCAGTTGGTTCTTGGTGCCCGAGGGGAGCACCTGGAGATGCGGAACGTCGGAGGGCGTGAGCAGCGCCAGGGTGAGCTTGGCGGCGGGCACCGCGCCCGACGCCGGCACGGTCTTCGGCCCCTTCCCGCCCCCGCCGCAGCCGGCCGTCAGCGCGAGCACGGGCAGCAGCAGCGCGACGGCGACCGGGACCGTACGGCGACCGGCGCGGCTACCGGCCAGTAGGCGACTGCGTACACGGATCGACATCGATAGGTCCCCCTGCGTCCTTGCTACGTCGTGGCGGTGGCGGTGGCGTGGCTGCGTGGCTGCGTCATGCGGTGCCGTGGCCGTCCTGCGGCCTCCGGGTGCCGTCCCGGAGCCGCGCGGCGACGACTCGCTGCCGCGCGACTTTACGGCACCCCTTCCGGCCTGCCCCCCGCGGCGCCGCTCACAACACGATCACGGATCCGGCGCGACCCGGCGAGGAACCCGCCCACTCCCGCCGCCGCTACTTGCCCTGCGCCGCCCGCAGCTTGTCGTTCTGCTCGCGGGCCACGTTGAGCGGCAGTTCGCCGGCGCCGCCCGCCGACTTCACCGAGAGATAGGCGGTGATGGTGTCACCGGTCTTCACCACGGACACCCGCGCCGCCCCGCTCTTCTTGTCGGCCGTATCGGTCATCACATAGGACGCCGAGGCATCGCCGGTCGCCACCGCCGGGCCCTTGGTGATGGCGAACGGGGTCTTCGTCCCGGTGTTGTCGACCGCGTTGAAGGTGGTGCAGGTGCCGAGCGCCTGCTTCACCGAGTCGATGACCTTCTGGGCGTCGCCGGGCGCGTGGCTGGCGACGAGCATCTGGTCGATCTCGGCCGGTGTGGTCTGGCCGGCGGCCGGGGTCTTAGCGAAGGCCGCGCCGACGAACGCCATCCGGTGGATCTTGGGCTTGCTGCTGGTGATGTCGGCCAGCGGCTGGCACTGCGGCTTGTCCGTGGTGAGCGTGGAGTCGTCCTGGGAGTCCTGGGTGTCGGTCTGCGAGACCTGCACCGTCCAGCCCGGCACGTCCGCGTCGGTGACCAGCGCGCTCGTCAACTGGGCCTTGGTCAGCGGCGCCTTGCCGTTGGGCGCGGAGGACGCCGTGGACGACGAGGGAGGCCTGGTCGTGGAGCCGCCGTCGGCGTTCGCCGACTTCGACGCCTTTGAGGAGCCCGAGGAGCCCGACGAGCAGCCGGCGGCGAGCAGCAGCGCCGGCAGTACGGCGACGGTGGCCACGGCGATCCGGGTCTTGCGCATGGGTCACATTCCCTGTCTCGGCGGTGGGGGGACCCGCGAGGCGGGCCGACTGACGATCCTCCGCCACCTGGGCCGTATCGTCCATGCTGCTTCGCCTTCCTGTGTACGCCCTGTGGCCGCGTCGGCGACGGAGCGTCATCCGACGGTGACAAGTCCCACACGGAACGGGTGGTGAACGGCGTTCGGCTTCCCCATCACACGACCCGTTTGGCACTCTGATCAACACATGGGGGACCACCCGCCTCGAGGCGGGCGGACGGAGGGATGCACGCACAATATGACAAGTCACCTACAAGCGGCGGGGACCGCCGATCCGAGGCCGAGCTGGAGCGCGGTTCTCGATCCGGCCGGGCCGCCGGTCCTGCGGCACCGCAGGGACGGGATCCTGCCCGCGGTCGCGGCGGCGCTCTCCATCCGCGACGAGGTGCTGACCTGCACCGGGTCCAAGGGCGAGCAGCCGCCCGAACTCCACCCTCTCGTCCGGGAGTTGCTCGACGCACTCCCGGTCGGGCAGCGCGAGCGGTTCACCGGGCGCTGCGCCGAGGCGGTGCTGCTCTCCCGCCATCTGACGGCCGTCGAGGCGAACCGCGGCAAGCGCGCCTCCCGTCGGCCGCTCACCCAGAGTGAGGCGCGCAAGGCACTGCGCGGCGCCAAGGTGACCGCCCGCCGGATCCGCGAGGACGGCGACCCGGCGCACGGCGCCTATGCCCCGCCCTGCCGGTCGTGCGCCCCGCTGCTCGCGCACTTCGGGGTACGGCCCTTCGACCCGGCGGTGGAGGGGGCGTGAGCGACTTCATGACGGCCGAGGGACCGGCCAGTACGCGCTTCCCGGTCGGAGTGGACGCGGCCTTGCGCGCCGCGGGCTGGCGGCCCGGCCGCTGGGACATCAGGCAGGCGGAGGAGTGGGCCGACCGGCTGCGGGCGTACGAGTCGCCGGCCGGTCACCGGCACGCGGTCTTCCCGGCCGCGGTCGAGGCGTGGGCGGAGTTCGGCGGTCTGGAGATCCCGCCGGTGTCAGGGCCCGGCCGGCAGACCGTGCCCAGCGCCGTGGTGGTCGACCCGATGCGCGGCCTGCACCTGGCCCGTACCTTCGGCGACCTCGGCCGCGCTCTGGAGACCGGGATCAGCCCGCTCGGCGAGGAGCCGGACACCGGCGCCCTGCTGGCCATCGACGCCGAGGGGCGCGTCTACGCGGTGGACCACACCGGCGACTGGTACGCCGGGCCCGACATCGATCGTGCGCTGGCCGCACTGGTCGGCGGCGAACGGCCGGCCCGGCTCAGCCTCAACTGACGGCTGACGGCTGACGCGCCTCAACCGACCGCTGACGCCGGGCCGCCGACAACCCTGCTGACGGCCCGTCACCGCCCCGTCCAGGACCGATCAGCGGCTCGGCATCCGCCCATCGCCGACGGCCCATCCGACTCCCGGGCCCGCCCCCGTACTTCCGTGTACGCCACACCCTCGCACGTGTCCGCGCCGGACCCCGACGTCTGCCTCCTCCCCAGGTAGCACTCCCCTAGGGGGAGACACCTACTTTCGGCAGCCGCTGATTCGTACCGCCGGATGACGATCCCGGCGCCCGCTGTCAATACCGTCTGAGCATGGGGTTGGGAAGACACGCCCCGCTCCCCGGGACCGGGGGTGGGGCTACCCCCACTCCACGACGGAGACCTGCCCCATCGTGCCGCCGGGCACGCTTCGGCAGGCTGGGACGCGACACCACGGCAGGACCACCGCAGAACCACGGCAACCACGGCAACACGGCAACACGGCAACCACGCCAGAAGAACACCAGGAGTGAAAGTGACGACGGCAGTGACGATTCCCAAGGCCGGGGGCAACGGAGAACGTTCGGCTGTTGCCGCCGCGGCCCGCTCGGTGACCAAGGCGTACGGCGCCGGCGAGACCCGCGTGCTCGCCCTTGACGAGGTCGATGTCGACATCGCCCGTGGCCGCTTCACCGCGATCATGGGCCCCTCGGGTTCCGGCAAGTCCACCCTGATGCACTGCCTGGCCGGTCTCGACACCGTGACCGAGGGCCGCATCTGGATCGGCGGCACCGAGATCACCGGGCTGAAGGACAAGCACCTCACCCGGCTGCGCCGCGACAAGATCGGCTTCATCTTCCAGTCGTTCAACCTGCTGCCGACGCTCAACGCGGTGGAGAACATCACCCTGCCGATGGACATCGCCGGCCGCAAGGTCGACCGCGCCTGGCTGGACCAGGTGGTGGAGACCGTCGGCCTCGGCGACCGGCTCAAGCACCGCCCGACGCAGCTCTCCGGCGGCCAGCAGCAGCGGGTCGCGGTGGCCCGGGCCCTCGCCGCCCGTCCCGAGATCATCTTCGGCGACGAGCCGACCGGAAACCTCGACTCCAGGGCCGGCGCCGAGGTACTCGGCTTCCTGCGCCGCTCGGTCGACGAACTCGGTCAGACCATCGTCATGGTCACCCACGACCCGGTCGCGGCCTCGTACGCGGACCGGGTGCTGTATCTGGCCGACGGCCGGATCGTCGAGGAGATGACCAGCCCGACCGCCGAGTCCGTCCTCGAACGCATGCTGCGCTTCACCGGGGAGGCCACCGGGGACGCCGCGGGCAGGGCCGCCGGGGACAGGAAGACCGCCGGGGACGCCTCCCGGAAGGGCGCCGGAAACGAGTCGCACGGTCGCGTCGAGGGTCGCGGGAGCGCGTCGTGACCATCTTCAGGACCTCCGTGCGCAACTTCTTCGCGCACAAGGGGCGGATGGCGCTCTCCGCGGTCGCCGTCCTGCTGTCGGTGGCGTTCGTCTGCGGCACCCTGGTGCTCACCGACACCATGACCGCCACCTTCGACAAGCTCTTCGGCTCCACCGCCTCCGACGTCACCATCAGCGCGCCGAAGGTCGACAACGAGCAGGCCACCGGCATCCCGGACACCGTGCCGGCGTCGCTCCAGGGCACGTTGGCCCACGTGGCCGGGGTGGCCGCGTCCGCCCCCGATGTGACCAGCCAGGACGTCACCGTCGCCGACGCGCACAACGACAAGATCAGTCCGTCCTCCGGCGCCCCGACCATCGTCAGCAACTGGGACCCGACCGAGACCAAGGCCGTCGAGCTGACCTCGGGGCACCTGCCCACGGGCGCCTCCGACGCGCTGCTCGACGCCGACACCGCCAACAAGCACCACCTGCGGATCGGTGACACGCTGCGGGTCATCGCCGCCCCGGGCGACTTCGACGTGACGCTCACCGGCATCGTCACCTTCAAGTCCACCAACCCCGGCGCCGCCGTGGTCTACGTGGACACCGCGACCGCCCAGAGCAAGCTGCTCGGCCGTACCGACGCCTACACCGGCTTCGGGCTGACCGCCGCCAAGGGCGTCAGCGACGAGCAGCTCAAGGCGAACGTCAAGGCGGCCATCGGCGGCCACTACACCATCGACACCGCGGCCGAGACGAAGCAGAAGGACAAGGACGACCTCGGCGGCTTTCTGAACTTCATGAAGTACGCGATGCTCGGCTTCGCCGGGATCGCGGTCCTGGTCGGCATCTTCCTGATCGTCAACACCTTCTCGATGCTGGTCGCCCAGCGGACCCGTGAGATCGGTCTGATGCGGGCCCTCGGGTCGAGCCGCCGGCAGATCAACCGGTCGGTGCTGATCGAGGCGGTCATGCTCGGCGTCACCGGCTCGGTGCTCGGTATCGGCGGCGGCATCGGGCTGGCCATCGGACTGATGAAGCTGATGGGCAAGGTCGGCATGAAGCTCGACATGTCCGAGCTGACCATCAAGGCGTCCACCCCGCTGGTGGGCCTGCTCATCGGTGTCGTGGTCACCGTGGTGTCCGCCTATGTGCCCGCCCGCCGGGCCGGGAAGATCTCCCCGATGGCGGCGCTGCGCGACGCGGGCACCCCGGCCGACGCGAAGTCCGGCCGGATCCGGGCCGCACTCGGCCTCCTCGTCTCGGCGGCTGGCGTGCTCGCCCTGGTGGCGGCGACCCAGGCGGCCAAGGCGGCGACCGGCGGCAGTCTGCTCGGCCTCGGGGTGCTGCTCACCCTGATCGGCTTTGTGATCATCGGCCCGCTGCTGGCCAATGTGATCGTACGAGCGGTCAGTGCCGTGCTGCTGCGCTTCTTCGGTCCGATGGGCCGGCTCGCCGAGCGCAACGCGCTGCGCAACCCGCGCCGTACCGGTGCCACCGCGTCCGCGCTGATGATCGGACTGGCGCTGGTGGCCGGCATGTCGGTGGTCGGCTCCTCCATGGTCGCCTCCGCCAACGATCAGCTCGACAAGTCCGTCGGTGCCGACTTCATCATCCAGGTCGGCGACAACGGTGCCCAGCCGATCACCCCGGCGGCGCTGAAGGCGCTGCGGTCCGCCAAGGACGTCGAGCACTTCACCGACTACACCGTCGTCAACGCGACCCTCACCACCCCCGCCGGCAAGGTGATCAAGGACCGGCTGAGCGCCGCCGATCCCAGCTACGCCGAGGACCTCCGCCTCGACACGGTCCACGGCAAGCTCACCGACGCCTACGGCAAGGACGCCATGTCGGTGCCCGAGGGCTTCGCCAACGACAACCACGTCAAGCTCGGCGACGAGATGACCGTCGCCATGGTCGGCGGCCGCACCGCCAAGCTGCGGATCGCCGCGATCACCAGCGACGACACCACCATCGAGCACGGCACGCTGTTCACCGGCATCGACACCGCCCGCCGCTATCTGCCGGCCGACAAGATGCCCGGCGACTTCCTGCTCTTCGGCAAGGCGGTCGACGGCAAGGAACAGCAGGCCTACGCCTCGCTCAAGGCCGCGGCCAGGAACTATCCGCAGATCGACGTGCGGGACCAGGCCGACTACAAGACCCAGATCCAGCACCAGGTCAACCAGCTCCTCTACATGATCTACGTGCTGCTCGGCCTCGCCATCGTGGTCGCCGTCCTGGGCGTGGTGAACACCCTCGCCCTGTCGGTGGTCGAACGCACCCGGGAGATCGGCCTGATGCGCGCCATCGGCACCTCCCGGCGGCAGCTCCGGCGCATGATCCGGCTCGAATCGGTGGTGATCGCGCTCTTCGGCGCGCTGATCGGGGTGGTCCTCGGCCTGGGCTGGGGCTCGACCGGGCAGCGGGTCCTGGCCTCCCAGGGACTCGGCATCCTGCGGATCCCCTGGACGACGATCATCGTGGTCTTCGTCGCCTCGGCGCTCGTCGGCCTGCTGGCGGCCCTGCTGCCGGCCTTCAGGGCGGCCCGGATGAACGTACTCAACGCCATCGCCACGGACTGATCCACCCGTCCGCACCGATCGCGGCGGCCCCGGCAGCGCAGCCCCCCGCGCGCCGGGGCCGTCGTCCGTCCGGCGGCGGCCCCCGCAGGCCCCCGCCGCCCGCCCCCGCCGATGGCGGGACCACGTCGGAAAGCGGCCGGAAAGCGGTCCCTGCGGTGCGTGTCGGCGGCAGGTCGTACGCTGGGAGTACCCCGGCCCGTGACACGTGTCGGGCGGTTCGTGTTGCCCGTACGGCACCGCGCCTTGTTTCTCTCGCCTGCCCCCGGGACGGAATCCTGATGAGTCTGAACGGTCTGGTCGACGTCGTCGTCGAGGACCCCGCCCTCGCCGAGGCGGTGGCCGCCGCCACCTCCGGCGCCCGCCCCCTGGTGGACCTGGTGGGTCCGCCCGCCGCCCGCCCGGTGGTGGTCGCCGCGCTCGCCGCGCGCGCCCACCGCACCGTGCTCGCGGTGACCGCGACCGGCCGCGAGGCGGAGGACCTGGCCGCCGCGCTGCGCTCCCTGCTGCCGCCCGACGCCGTAGTGGAGTACCCGGCCTGGGAGACACTGCCGCACGAGCGGCTCTCCCCGCGCAGCGACACCGTCGGCCGTCGGCTCGCCGTCCTGCGCCGACTCGCCCACCCGCGGGCCGACGACCCGTCGGCAGGACCGGTCCAGGTCGTCGTGGCGCCGATCCGGTCCGTGCTCCAGCCGCAGGTCAAGGGGCTCGGCGACCTGGAGCCGGTGTTTTTGCGCAGCGGGCAGAGCGCGGACCTCGGCAGCGTGGTGGACGGGCTGGCGGCAGCCGCGTACGCCCGGGTGGAGCTGGTCGAGAAGCGCGGCGAGTTCGCGGTACGCGGCGGCATCCTGGACGTCTTCCCGCCCACCGAGGAGCATCCGCTGCGGGTGGAGTTCTGGGGTGACGACGTCGAGGAGATCCGCTACTTCAAGGTCGCCGACCAGCGCTCCCTGGAAGTCGCGGAACACGGCCTGTGGGCGCCGCCCTGCCGCGAGCTGCTGCTGACCCCGCAGGTGCGGGCCAGGGCCGCCGAGCTGGGCGCCCGGCACCCAGAACTCGACGAGATGCTCGGCAAGATCGCCGAGGGCATCGCGGTGGAGGGCATGGAGTCTTTGGCGCCCGTCCTCGTCGACGACATGGAGCTGCTGCTGGACGTACTGCCGGCCGGCGCGATGGCGGTGGTCTGCGACCCTGAGCGGGTCCGTACCCGCGCCGCCGACCTGGTGGCGACCTCGCAGGAGTTCCTGGAAGCGTCCTGGGCGGCGTCGGCGGGCGGCGGTGAGGCCCCGGTCGACCTCGGCGCGGCTTCGCTGTGGGCGATCGCGGACGTACGGGACCGGGCGCGCGAACTGGGCCTCGCCTGGTGGTCGGTGAGCCCCTTCGCGGCCGACGAGATCGCCGCCGCCGAGCGGCTCGCCACCGGTGACACCGGCCTGGAGCGGGAGTTCGGCGACACCCTGCGGCTCGGGATGCACGCGCCCGAGCTGTACCGCGGCGACACCGCGCGGGCGCTGGCCGACACCAAGGGCTGGCTGGCCGACGGGTGGCGCACGGTCTTCGTCACCGAAGGCCACGGCCCCGCCTCCCGGATGGTGGAGGTGCTCGGCGGCGAGGGCATCGCCGCCCGCCTCGACCTGGAACTCGGCGCGCTGACGCCCGCGGTCGTCCACGTCGCCACCGGCTCGGTGGAGCACGGCTTCATCGACCCCGCCCGCAAGCTGGCGGTGCTCACCGAGACCGACCTGTCGGGCCAGAAGTCGTCCACCAAGGACATGGGGCGGATGCCGTCCCGCCGCCGCAAGTCCATCGACCCGCTCACCCTGGTCGGCGGTGACTACATCGTGCACGAACAGCACGGTGTGGGCCGCTATGTGGAGATGGTGCAGCGGACGGTGCAGGGCGCCACCCGCGAGTACCTGGTGGTGGAGTACGCGGCGGCCAAGCGCGGCCAGCCCGGCGACCGGCTCTTCGTGCCCACCGACCAGTTGGAGCAGATCACCAAGTACGTGGGCGGCGAGGCGCCCTCGCTGCACCGGCTCGGCGGCGCGGACTGGACCAAGACCAAGGCCCGCGCGAAGAAGGCGGTCAAGGAGATCGCCGCCGACCTGATCCGCCTGTACTCGGCGCGGATGGCCGCCCCCGGCCACACCTTCACCCCGGACACCCCCTGGCAGCGCGAGCTGGAGGACGCCTTCCCGTACGCGGAGACGCCCGACCAGCTCACCACCATCGCCGAGGTGAAGGAGGACATGGAGAAGTCGGTGCCGATGGACCGGCTGATCTGCGGCGACGTGGGTTACGGCAAGACGGAGATCGCGGTCAGGGCCGCCTTCAAGGCGGTGCAGGACGGCAAGCAGGTCGCGGTGCTCGTACCGACGACACTGCTGGTCCAGCAGCACTTCGGCACCTTCTCCGAGCGGTACGCGCAGTTCCCGGTGAAGGTGCGGGCGCTGTCCCGCTTCCAGACCGACACCGAGGCCAAGGCGGCGCTCGAAGGGCTGCGGGACGGCTCGGTCGACGTGGTCATCGGCACCCACCGGCTGTTCTCGTCGGAGACCAAGTTCAAGGACCTGGGCCTGGTCATCGTGGACGAGGAGCAGCGGTTCGGCGTCGAGCACAAGGAGCAGTTGAAGAAGCTGCGGGCCAACGTGGACGTCCTCACCATGTCCGCGACGCCGATCCCGCGCACCCTGGAGATGGCGGTCACCGGCATCCGTGAGATGTCCACGATCACCACCCCGCCGGAGGAACGGCACCCGGTGCTGACGTTCGTCGGACCGTACGAGGAACGGCAGATCGGCGCCGCGGTCCGTCGGGAGCTGCTGCGCGAGGGCCAGGTCTTCTACATTCACAACCGGGTGGAATCCATCGACCGGGCCGCGGCCCGGCTGCGCGAGATCGTGCCGGAGGCGCGGATCGCCACCGCGCACGGGCAGATGGGGGAGTCGCAGCTCGAACAGGTCGTGGTGGACTTCTGGGAGAAGAAGTTCGATGTGCTGGTGTCGACGACGATCGTCGAATCCGGTATCGACATCCCTAACGCCAACACGCTCATCGTGGAGCGCGGCGACACCTTCGGCCTCTCGCAGCTCCACCAGTTGCGCGGCCGGGTCGGCCGGTCCCGGGAGCGCGGCTACGCCTACTTCCTCTACCCGCCGGAGAAGCCGCTCACCGAGACGGCGCACGAGCGGCTGGCGACCATCGCCCAGCACACCGAGATGGGCGCGGGCATGTACGTCGCGATGAAGGACCTGGAGATCCGCGGCGCCGGCAATCTGCTCGGCGGCGAGCAGTCGGGGCACATCGCGGGCGTCGGCTTCGACCTCTACGTACGGATGGTCGGCGAAGCGGTTGCCGATTACCGGTCGGCCCTGGAAACGGGCGGCGAGCCCGAGGAGACGCTGCTCGACGTCAAGATCGAGCTGCCGGTCGACGCGCACGTCCCGCACGACTACGCGCCCGGTGAACGGCTGCGTCTCCAGGCGTACCGGTCGATCGCCGCGGCCACCACCGACGAGGACATCACCGCGGTCAGGGACGAACTCACCGACCGCTACGGCAAGCTGCCGGAGCCGGTGGAGAACCTGCTGCTCGTCGCGGGCCTGCGGATGCTGGCCCGGCGGGTGGGGGTCGGCGACATCACCCTCCAGGGGGCCAATGTGCGCTTCGGCCCGGTGGAGCTGCGGGAGTCGCAGGAGCTGCGGCTCCAGCGGATCTACCCGCGGTCACTGATCAAGCACTCGACCAGGCAGGTGCTGGTGCCACGGCCGGCCACCGCGCGGATCGGCGGGAAGCCCGTGGTGGGCCGGGAACTGCTCCAGTGGACGGCGGAGTTCCTGACGACGGTGCTGGGGTCGTAAGGCTCCGCGGCGCAGCGGCGGGTGGGCCGACGGCTGAAGTGCCGTCGGCCCACCGCTTGTTTCCGCCGGTTCCCGGCAGTTCTTGCCGGTGACCGTGGCTTGAATTGGTCTGGACTATTGACAGGTCCAGACCAATCCGTTTGAGTGCTGACTCGACCCCACTTCACCCCCCCACAAGGAGTGGTCACGTGTCGAGACAACGGATCATCGCCCTGTTCGCCGCCCTCGCGGTGGCCATCGGGCTCGCGATCCTCGTACCGCTGTCCTCCACCGCTTCCGCCGCCACCTGCGCCTCGCCGTGGAGTTCGTCGACGGTCTACACCGGCGGCCAGTCCGCCTCCTACAGCAGCCACAACTGGCTCGCCAAGTGGTGGACGCAGGGCGAGACGCCCGGCGCCGCCGACGTCTGGAGCGACCAGGGCGCCTGTGGCGGCTCCTCGGGTGGCACCGGAGGCACCGGGGGCTGTAGCTACCCGGCCTGGGTGGCCGGCCAGTCCTACGTGACCGGGAACGTCGTCCGCTACACCGACGGCAACTACTACATCGCCGAGCACGACAACCCGGGCTACGACCCGATCATCAGCACCTGGTACTGGGACCCGTACACCTGCACCGGCGGCAGCGGCGGGACGACCGGCGGTACCACGCCGCCGCCCAACCCCGGTGGATTCGTCGTCAGCGAGGCCCAGTTCAACCAGATGTTCCCGAGCCGGAACTCCTTCTACACCTACAGCGGGCTGACCGCCGCCCTCAGCGCGTACCCCGGCTTCGCCACCACCGGCAGCGACACGGTGAAGAAGCAGGAAGCCGCGGCCTTCCTCGCCAACGTCAGCCACGAGACCGGCGGCCTCGTCTACATCGTCGAGCAGAACACCGCCAACTACCCGACCTACTGCGACAGCAGCCAGTCGTACGGGTGCCCGGCCGGACAGGCCGCGTACTACGGTCGCGGACCCATCCAGCTCAGCTGGAACTTCAACTACAAGGCGGCCGGCGACGCACTCGGCATCGATCTGCTGCACAACCCGAACCTCGTCCAGACCGACGCGGCGGTCGCCTGGAAGACCGGCCTCTGGTACTGGAACACCCAATCCGGACCCGGCACCATGACCCCGCACAACGCCATGGTCAACGGCGCCGGCTTCGGTCAGACGATCCGCAGCATTAACGGCAGCATCGAGTGCAACGGCGGCAACCCGGCGCAGGTGCAGAGCCGGATCAACGCGTACACGAGCTTCACCTCGATCCTGGGCGTGCCGACCGGGGGCAACCTGTCCTGCTGAGGGGGCTGTGCCGACCGGTGAACAGTGACCGGTGACTAGTGTCCAGCGACCAGTGACTTGTGACCAGCGTCGACGGTTGACGGCCCCGGCTTTTAGCCGTTCACCGGCGCCGCGGGCACCCCTCGAACGCGCGCCCCGCTCCCGGACCCTGAGGAGCGGGGCGCGCCACCCATTAGGGTGGGCGGCTGTGACGATCACCCGTGCCGGTACGAACATCCGACCCCTGGCGCCGGGGCAGCGTGCCCGACTGATGGTCGCCTCCGTCCGGGATGGCGACGAGGGCTCCCCGCGGGTCGTGCACGAGACGACGGGCAGCGCGCTGGAAGCCCCCAACTGGACGCCGGACGGCCGCTGGCTGGTCTTCAACCAGGACGGTCTGCTGCTGCGGATCGCCGCCGACGTGTCGTGGGGCGACGCTGGCCCGGGCCCCGAGATCATCGACACCGGGGGCATCACGGACGCCAACAACGACCATGTGCTCTCCCCGGACGGCCGCACCCTCTATCTTTCGGCGGGCGACGGGCACATCCACGCCGTTCCGTTCGAGGGCGGCCCGGCCCGCCGGGTGACCAACGAGCAGGCACCGGGCGTCTTCCAGCCGTTCCGGCACTTCCTGCACGGTGTCTCCCCTGACGGCCGCACCCTCGCCTACGTGGGCGTCGAACCCTACGGTGGCGACGAATGGGGTTATCGCAACATCTTCACCGTGCCGGCGGCGGGCGGCCCCGACACCCGGCTGACCGACGAACCCGCTCCCGCCGACGGCCCGGAGTTCAGCCCGGACGGTGCCTGGATCTACTTCAACTCCGAGCACGGCGCCACCGTCCCCGGCCATGCCCAGCTCTTTCGGATGCGGCCCGACGGCACCGGACTGACCCGGCTCACCTCGGACGAACGGGTCAACTGGTTCCCGCATCTGTCGCCCGACGGCCGCCACGTGCTCTACATCAGTTTCCCGCCGGGTACCGAGGGCCACCCGGCCGACCGCGAGGTGATCCTGCGCCGCATCGACCCGGACGGCGGCGCCCCGCGGGACGTCCTCTCCTTCTTCGGCGGCCAGGGCAGCCTCAACGTCAACAGCTGGGCCCCCGACTCCCAGCACTTCGCCTACGTTGACTATCCGATGATCTGACGCGGGGGGTCTGGCCGAAGGGACGTGCCGCCAGGAGGAGCCCGCGAGGCCGCCGGCCGCCGTTCGGTCAGCTCCGGCGGAGGATCACATATCCCTCGGAGTTGGCCACCATCACGTACTTCGCCATCGGATGGAGCTGCCCGGCGTACGTCAACGGGTCCGGCACCCAGCCCGAGGAGTTGTCCAGCGCGATGTAGTCGGGGGTCACGCCCGGAGTGTCCCCGACCCAGTAGACCGTGGTCCGGTGCGCCAGCCGGCTGATCGGTCCGACGTTCGCCTCGACCGTGGCCCCGTCCGGTATCTCGTCCAGCAGCTTCTCGACCGCCTTGGTTTGCGCGTCCACCCGGTAGGTGGCGCCCTGGTCGAGTGAGGCCAGTGGCAGCGTGAGGGTGAGCGCCAGCGCCGCCCCGGCCACCGCGGCCGGCGCCCCCGACGCGTACGAGCGCAGCCACGGCTTGCGGCTGGCCCGCGAACGGTCGGCCGCGTCCACCAGCGCCAGGAAGATCACCGGCATCAGTACGGCGCTGTAGTGCCAGTCGGTACCCCAGTAGTGGTCGTCGTGCGAGACGAACCGCCAGCCGATGGTCGGCAGCGCCGCCAGGAACAGCGGGGAGCGCAGCGCCAGCAGCCCGCTGGTCGGCAACAGGATCCACAGCAGGGTGTGCAGCGCGGTGCCGAACGGGATGTGGCCGGGCATCGGAGCGCCGTCCCCGTTCAGCTTGTTCCAGTAGTCGTAGCCGCCCGCCTTGTTGAACGCCGGGATGATCACCCCGAACGCCAGCGCCGACGCCGCCACCCCGAACCCCATCAGACCGATCGCCCACGGTCCGTACCGCAGCGCGTCCGACAGCTCCTCCTCGGCGCCCTCGCCGCCGCCCGGATCACCCGCGTGATCGTCGATGCCCTCGCCGGAGGCCGTGTCACCGGTCCGTTCCACGGTGGCCGATGCGGTGGCCTCCACGGGTACGGGATCGGTCCCGGTCTCCTGGCGGGTGCGCCACCAGACGATCACGCCGATCGCGGCGGCGGTGATCCCCATGTCCTCCTTGACGAAGATCAGCGGCACCGCCCACCACAAGGCCGCCGCCCACCGCTTGCGGACCACCGCCTCCAGCGAGAACGCGAGCAGCGGCATCGCGAAGGCGATCTCGTGGAAGTCGAACTCGACCGCCTTCTGCACCCCCCACGACAACCCGTAGGCGGCCCCGATCGCCAGCCCGCGACCCCGCCCGAGGAGATACCCGGCGGCCCGCGTGACCGGGATCACCGACACCGCGAAGAGCAGCGCCTGCGCCACCAGCAACGTCACCGGGGTGGGAAACACCCGGTAGAACGGCGCGATCAGGGCGGTGATCGGGCTGAAGTGGTCGCCCAGGATGTTGAATCCGGGCCCCTTCAGGTCCGCGACCGGCGCGTGCAGGTGGGCGTAGGACTTGATCGCCTGCTCGAAGATGCCCAGGTCCCAGGACATGGTGAGCATGCGCCGGTAACGCGTCACCGACAGCAGCAGATACGCCACGAAGAACACGGTGGCCAGCAGGTACGGATCCAGACGCGCCCCGGCCGCCCGGAACCTGGCGCGCTGGACGACGCTCGGCCGCTCCCGCCGGCCCGCCTCGCGCGCCGCCCTGCCGCCCTGCGCCGGTATGACAGCCTCGGCCCTGTCCATCGTCGTCCTCCTGTGGAAACGGGGTCGGGGTCTGCCGGAAAAGATACGGGACGACGCAATGCCCGCGGGACCCGTGTGACATCCCCAGCCTTCCGTCCGGCCGTCATCGACCGGTCGCGGTCCCGTCACTCCCGCCGGAGCACCACATAGCCGCCGGCCTTCCCCAGCAATCCGTACCTCGCCCCGGGATGCAGCTCCCGCGCGTACTCCACCGGATCGCCTGGCCATCGCACCTCCCCGTTCTCTCCGACGTCGCCCTGGAGCGCCAGATACCGTGGCGTCACCCCCTTCGTCCCACCGAGCCAATAGACATTGGTCCTGCTCACGAGGCTGCTGATCGGTCCGACGTTCGCCTCCACCGTGGCTCCGTCCGGAATGCGCGCCAGCAGCCGCTCGGCCGCCCTGGTCCGCGCGTCCACCGTGTACGCGGCCGTGTGTGTCAGTCCGGCCAGCGGCAGTTGGGTGCTCAGTGCCACCGCCGCCGCGGCAGCCGCCAGTGGCATCCCGCCGGCGTATCCGCGCGCCCACCGGCGGAGCTTCCCGTCCCCCGGGCCGCCCGCTGCGACCGCCCCGGCCGCGTCCACCAGGGCGAGGAACACCACTGGCATCAACACGGCGCTGTAGTGCCAGCCGGTGCCCCAGTTCTCCGGGTAGTGCGACAGGAACCGCCAGCCGATGGTCGGCAGCGCCACCAGCAGCAGTGGTGAACGCAGCGCCAGCAATCCGCTGGTGGGCAGCAGGATCCACAGCAGGGTGCGGATCGCGGTGTCCACCGGGATGTGACCGGTGACCGAACCTTCCCCGTTGATGTGGGTCAACATGTCGTACCCCGGGCCGTGGAACGCCGGGATCAGCCGGTCGATCTCCCACAGCGACGCGGCCACCCCGAAGACCGCCAGCCTGATCGCGTACCTCCGTGTCCTGCCCGCTCGTCCCTCGCTCTCCTTCTCTCGTGTGCCTCCCTCGTTCTCGCGGTCTCCTGCCGGGCGGGCTCGCAGCCACACCACCAGGCCGATCAGCGCGACGCTCGCCCCCAGGTCCTCCTTGACCAGTACCAGCGGCAGCGCCCACCACATCGCCGCCGCCCACCGCCTGCGGAGCACCGCTTCCAGTGAGAACCCCAGCAGCGGCATCGCGAAGGCCACTTCGTGGAAGTCGAAGTCCACCGCGTTCTGGATGCCCCAGGACAGTCCGTAGGCCGTGCCGAGCAGCAGCCCCGCGGCCCGGCCGAGTCCCCGGCCGGCTGCCCGGGCAACCGGCACCACCGAAATACCGAAGAGCAACGCCTGGGCCACCAGCAGCGTCACCGAGGTCGGAAACAACCGGTAGAAGGGCGCGATCAGCGCGATGACCGGGCTGAAGTGATCACCGAGCACATTGAATCCGGGGCCCTTCAGGATCGCGACCGGGGCGTGGAAGTGGGCGTAGGACTTGATCGCCTGCTCGAAGATGCCCAGATCCCACGACTGGCTGAGCATCCGCCGGTCGCGCCCCACCGACAGCGCGGCGTAGAGCAGGAAGAAGCCGCCGGCGAGCAGCCAGGGGTCCAGTCGTCCCGGCGGCGGTCCGTCCCCGTCGTCACCACCGCCGACCGAGTCCCCGGTCCGGGTGTCCTCCTCGGCCACTGCGATCTCGGCGGCCTCCACGGTGCGGGGGCTCCCCGCCAGGGCCGTGACCGTGGCTGCGGAAGGTGGTGTTTCTGTGGTCGTCGCCGCAGGTGTGGCTGCGGTCGTGGCGCTGCTTGTGCTCGCGGCCGCGTCGGGCGACGCGACCCCCTGCGTGGGAAGGACGGCTTCTGCCCTGTCCATGGACACCACTCTTTCGGCGATTTATGGCGATATGCACCGAAAGATAGGTGATGGATGGCCGCCGATCGTGGTCCGCGCCCTGTACGGTCCAGCCCGTGGCGCCGCCGGGCCTTGAGCCGAGCCGGCGGTCAGGCCTTGCCCTTGAGTCCGGCGGCGATGTGCGCGGCCACCTTCTTCGCGGTCCCGCTGCCGTCGCCCGCGCTCCCGTCGGTGGAGAGAACCGAGACCACCGCGGTGCCGACCCGGGCCGCTATCAGGGTGTTGCCGCTCTGCCAGCCCGGGCAGGACAGCGTCACCTTGTAGGCGCCGTCGCCTATCCCGGGCAGCGGCTTCACCGTGACTTTCACCTTGGTGTGCGTCTGGTCGTCGGTGAACGAGGGGCAACGGTCCGCGATCCGCGACAGCTTGTCGAGGACGGTCGTGGACGTGGTGCCCTTGAAGACGTCGATGCCTTGGTAGACCTCGGTGGTCGTGCTCTTGTCGAACCGGTCCTGCTGGGTGAACGAGACACCGGAGATGCCGGTGATCGTCATCCATCCCGTGGTGTCCAGCGTGGAACAGGGCGCCTTCGGCGGGTTCTCGACGGCCTGCGTCTGATAGCTGGAGCCGGTGTCCCGGGTGGCCGACGGGTCGACCGCGAGTCCGGGCGCGAAAAGCGAGGCCGGAGCGAGTTCCTTGGTCAACTGGTCACCGGTGAGCGGTTCGGGCGTCCGCTTCGCGGTCGCGGTCGCGCTCGGCGGCCCGTCGGTGGACGAGGCGTTGTCGTCCTTGTCCTGACACGCGGTCAGCCCGACCGCGGCGATGGCGGTGAGGGCGCACAGGGCCGCGAACGTGCCGCGGCGGGAGGGGTTCTGGCGCATGGCAGTGCCTTTCTGAAGATGAGCAGCGGAGAAGCGCGGAAGCCGAACTGAGGCCCAAGAGGCCAAAGAGTCGAAAGCTTAAAAAAAGAGGAGAAAGAGGAGAAATAGCGACATCGGGCACGGGAGCGGGGAGGCAACGCTGTGACAGTCCCGCTCCGTGAGCGATGAGTCAATGAGAGCATGTTCTGTGAACCGAATCAACCAGCATTTCCCTGTCCTCACTCGTTCGTGTTGTGAAGTGATCTCTCGGACCGTCGTGGGTATGCTCGACGTCACAACGACGGGAGACAGCGGGGGAGAGGAGTCGGGCGGATGTCGGAGCAGGCAAGCGAGGTGACATCAGCGGGCATCGCCAGGCTGGCCGGTGTCGGCCGCGCCGCGGTCAGCAACTGGCGCCGACGGCACGTCGACTTCCCCAAGCCGGTTGGCGGTACCGAGACCAGCCCGACGTTCGAACTGACGGCGGTGGAGAGCTGGTTGCGCGATCAGGGCAAGCTCGCCGTGGTCCCGCCGCACGAGCGGGTGTGGCAGCAGGCCGACAGCCATCCGGCGGGCACGCCAGCGGCCCTGCGGCTCGCCGGCTCGCTGCTGCTGCTCGTCCGCGACCGGCCGGGGGTGTCCGCAGGGTATGTCGGCGCTTCCGACAGCGAGTTCGCCGCGCGCCTGCCCGCGGATCTCGCGTCGGTGCTGACCGCGCGATTCGGCGCCCAGCACCCGGTGCGGCTGCCGGCAGACCTGGAAGACGCGGTGCCGCTGCTGCGCGGTACCGCGAAGCTCGCCCTGGAGACCGGCCCGGGTCAGGCATACGAATTTCTGCTCGGCCGTTATCTGGACGCCAACCCGAGGCAGTTCACCCTCACCCCCGCCGCCCTGGCCGACCTGATGGCCGCGCTCCTCGGCGGCCCGCCCGGAAGCGTGCTCGACCCGGCCTGCGGCGCCGGTTCCCTGCTGCGCGCGGTGTCGGCGACCGAGGCCGTCAACGCCCAGGAAGCCGAGCCGGAGTTGGCCGCACTGACCGCGCTGCGGCTGGCGCTCGCCACCGACGCCGCCGTCCGGATCCGGGTCCGCGCCGGCGACAGCCTCCGCGCCGACGCCTTCGCGGGGCTCACCGCCGACGCCGTGCTCTGCCACCCCCCGTTCAACGACCGGAACTGGGGCCATGAAGAACTGGGTTACGACGCCCGGTGGGAGTACGGCTTCCCTGCCCGGACGGAATCGGAGCTCGCCTGGCTGCAACACGCCCTCGCCCGGGTGCGCGAAGGGGGCACCGTGGTCATGCTGATGCCGCCGGCCACCGCCTCCCGCAGGTCCGGCCGGCGCATCCGGGCCGACCTGTTGCGTCGCGGAGCCCTGAAAGCCGTGATCGCGCTGCCGGCGGGAGCGGCGCCGCCCTATGGCATCCCCCTGCACCTGTGGGTGCTGCGCAGCCCCGGCGCCGAGCAACGACCCGCCGCCGACCTGCTGCTGGTCGACACCGCGGCCATCCCCAACCCTGGAGCGGAGAAGGCGCCCTGGCACGCCGTCAGGGCCGCGGTGCTCGACGCCTGGCAGTCCTTCGACCGGCACGGCACCACAGAGGCGCGGCCCGGGGTCAGCCGGGCCGTGCCGGTCATCGAACTCCTCGACGACGACGTCGACCTGTCCCCGGCCCGGCACCTGCCGCCGCCGACGGCCGAAGGCGGCGCCGCCGCGCTCGACGCGATACGCGACCGGCTGGCGGCCAGCCTCCGCCACACCGCGGAACTCGCCCCGGCCCCCGCCGCGCCCGGCGACCCGGCCCACTGGCCCACCACCACGATCGGCGAACTCGCCCGCGCGGGCGCGCTGCTGATGCGGGCCGGAGGCGTCGGCACGGCCCCGGCGGACGCCGGCACGCCGGTGGTCGCCGTGCTCACCGAGCACGATGTGATCGGCGGCGGCGGCCCGACGGGCCTCCTTCCGGCGGCCCAGCCGGACACATCCACCGAGGAGCCGGTGCTCACCGAACCGGGCGACGTGGTGGTGCCGGTGCTGGGTGGTGGCGCGGTGGCCAGAGTCGTGGACGAGAGCACCGCCGGCGCCGCCCTCGGCCGCAATGTCTATCTGCTGCGCCCCGACCCCGCGGCGATCGACCCGTGGTTCCTGGCCGGCTTTCTGCGGGGGACCGCCAACAACCGCCAGGCGAGCAGTTACGCCTCCACATCCACCCGGCTCGATGTGCGGCGCCTCCAGGTACCCAGGATGCCGGCGGCGGACCAGCGGCGGTACGGCGAGCGGTTCCGCACCCTCGCCGGGTTCGAGGACGCGCTGCGCCAGGCGTCCCAGCTCGGCGAGCAGCTCGTCCAGGGCCTGCACGACGGGCTGACGGACGGTACGGTGCGGCCCGAATAGTTATCCACAGGTCGTGCCGGAGCGGGCGACGGGTGTCGGCTCAGGCGGATACGCTCTCGCCAAGTGCTTTCCCCCAGCGACCGATCGACGACCAGGAGCACACGATGTACGGCCCCGGCACCGCTCCGCCACCCCTCCGCCCCGCGGGGCGGGCGGCCGTCGTCATCGGACTGCGCGTGCTGTTCACCGTCCTGCCGGCGATCACCCTCGGCATCGCCGCCTGGGGCTCGGTGCTCTGGCTGGCCGTGCGGTTCCGGCGTCCGCTGGACTGGGTCCTGGTCCCCTTCGTGGCGGCGATCGCCATCACCGCCTTCGTGCTCATCGGTCAGGCCGAGGACGAGAACAGCACGCAGAGCAACATCGGCGGTGGCTGTCTGATGTTCTGCATGTTCGCCGTGCCGGTCTACTTCCTCGTGGTGGACCTCCAGCAGTCGTCCAAGGCCAGGCGGCTGGCCGGGGGAGCCGAGCCCTTCGGCCGCCAGCAGCCCTACTTCGCCGGTCCGGTCCCGGGCACGGTCGCCGGTCCGGTCCCGGGCACGGTCACCGGTCCGGTCCCGGGCCGGATATCCGGCCAGATGCCCGGCCGTGTACCGGGCCGAACAGCGGGGCCGATACCGGGCGCGCCGGTCGGCCGGACGAACACGGGCGGCACAACCGGGCGGGAGGCATATGGATACCCGCAGCAGCCCCGTCCTCACCGGCCCCCCGCTCCGGCCGGGCTCCCCGGGCCACCGGTCCCGCCGGTCCCGCAGGCCGGCCCTCCGCACCCGAGGATCAGCCAGGTCCGCGCCGAGCTCGACGAGTTGAGTGACTACCTCCGCAAAGAGGAGGACCGGTGATCGGTCGGCTCATCGCCGACCGGTACGAACTGGCCACCGTCATCGGTCAGGGCGGCATGGGCCAGGTGTGGACCGCCTACGACCGCCGGCTCGACCGCCGGGTCGCGGTGAAGCTGCTGCGGCCCGACAAGGTGGCCGCGGGCGAGGACGCCTCGGAGCTGCGGCAGCGATTCGACCGGGAGTGCCGGGTCACCGCGCAGGTCGACCACCCGGGGCTGGTCACCGTGCACGACGCGGGCGGTGACGGCGACGAGTTGTACCTGGTGATGCAGTACGTGGAGGGCGCCGACCTCAGCGATCACCTGGCCGAGCACGACCCGTACCCCTGGCCGTGGGCGGTCGCGGTGGCCGCGCAGCTCTGCGGAGCCCTCTCCGCCGTGCACGCGGTGCCGATCGTCCACCGGGACCTCAAGCCGCGCAATGTGATGGTCAGACCGGATGGCACCCTGATCGTGCTCGACCTGGGCGTCGCGTCGGTCATGGACACCGACACCACCCGGCTGACGCACACCGGTTCGCCGATCGGCAGTCCCGCCTACATGGCGCCGGAACAGGCCATGGGGGGCGCCGTCGGACCGCGCACCGACCTGTACGCGCTCGGCGTCGTGCTGCACGAACTGCTCAGCGGCCAGACGCCGTTCGCGGGTTCGACCGCGCTGGGGGTGCTGCACCGCCATCTCTACGAGGCGCCGGTGCCGCTGCGGCAGTTGCGGCCCGAGGTACCGGAGCGGGTCGAGTCGTTGGTGCTGCGGCTGCTCGCCAAGGACCCGCAGCACCGACCGGCCGGTGCACAGGAGGTCTTCCGTGAGCTGGCCGTTCTGCTGCCCGCGGCCGGCTCGTCGCACGCGCCGCTGGGGCCGATGGACCCCACCCGGCCGTTCCTGCGCCCGCACGCGCCCTGGCCCGACCGGGCGGCGCCCCCCGAGCCGAACCCGGGACCGGCGCCCGCCCCCGCGCCCAAAGGCGCCGATCTGGCCACCGCGGTGGACGAGGTGAAGCGGCTGCTGGACGCCGGCCGGATCACCCAGGCGGTGGACATGCTCGGCGGCATCATCCCGGCGGCAGCGGAGAAACACGGCGAGCACTCCCCGGTGCTGCGGGCGCTGCGCAAGCAGTACGCGGCGACGCTGATGGAGGACGGCCAGTACCGTCGGGCGCTGCCGGAGCTGCGCCGGCTGTCAGAGCAGTTCGCGCATCAGTACGGGGGAGCGGACCAGCAGGCGTTGCAGTTCCGCTACGAGGCGGCGCAATGCCTGGAGCAGCTCGGGGACACCACCGCCGCGCTCTCCGAATACCGGGTCCTGCTGCCGTACTTCGAGCGGTACGCGGCGACCGCCCCGGCCGTACCGCTGGACATCCGCCGGCGGATCGGCCATCTCCTGCTCTCGGTGGGCGACCGCCCCGGCGCGCGGGAGGTCCTCACCCGTCTCCTCTACGACGCCGAGCGCGTCCACGGCCCGCACCACCCCTTTCCGGTGGAGATCCGCCGAACGCTGACCTGGCTGGGGCAAGTTCAGCGCTAGCGCCGTGACGGGCGGTAGGGAACCTCCGGTCGGGGGTGGTGTTTCCGCCGGTCAACTCGGCTCTAATCTCTGCCTGTCGGGGCAGATGCTCCTCATGGACAGCACAGGACGCGGGCGGGCCTGCCCCGTCACTTCCCCTCCGAGGTGGTAGATGGACATACGGATTTCCAGAACCCTCGCCTGCGCCGCGGCCATCGCCGCGGTGATCGGCGTCGCCGGCTGCAAGGACACCACGATCGGTGCCGAGGGACCCGGCGAGGGGGGCGCGACCACCGCGGGCAGCGGGCCCGTGGTGAGCAATGGCCGCGCGGTCAGTCCGTTCGACAACCCCGACGGCACCAAGACGGGACTCGCCGCCATCACCTCGTCGGGTGACCGGGCCAAGGCGGTCAGCCTGATCAAGAAGGTGGCCACCAAGGGGCGAGGCCCGAAGACCGGCTACAGCAGGGAGGAGTTCGGCACCGCCTGGATGGACTCCGCACCTGACGTACCGTTCGCGCACAACGGCTGCGACACCCGCAACGACCTGCTCAAGCGGGACGGCGAGGACGTCCACTACCGGTCGGGTTCGAAGTGCGTGGTGATGTCCATGACCCTGGACGACCCCTACACCGGAAAAGCCATCCACTGGACCAAGGCCAAGGCGACCATCGTCCAGATAGACCACGTCATGCCGCTGTCGTATGACTGGCAGATGGGCGCCGCCCACTGGAGCAAGGACAAGCGCGAGGAGATCGCCAACGACCCGCTCAACCTGCTGCCGGTCGACGGCCCCTCCAACGGGGCCAAGAGCGACTCGGGCGCCGCGAGTTGGCTGCCGCCGAGCAAGCAGATCCGCTGCTCGTACGCCGTGCGGATCGCCCAGGTGTCCCTCAAGTACGACCTGCCGGTGACCAGCGCGGACAAGCAGGCGATGCTGACGCAGTGCGGGGGCTGATCCGACAGGCGGCGTAGCCGGGGTTCGCCCGAGGCCGAGGCCGAGGTCGATGCGGATGCCGGCGCGGATGCCGGCGCCGTAGCCACCGCCGAAGCCCAGGCCCGCCCACAGCGCACCCACAAACACGCCCCCAGGAGGATCACCTTCGGCAGAGTGCTGGCTATCGGCGCCCCCGGCTCAATATCCTCGGGTGGTTCGATCAACGTCATGGTCATCGTCGTCACGTCAGCATCGCGAGGCATGTTCCTCGCCGGGAGGCACCATGGTCCGCCGCCGTACCGCTGTCTCGATCGCCGCCGCCGGGCTGCTCCTCGCCGCACCGGCGCTCACCGCGTGCGGCTCGGGACCCGCCCATCCGGGCGCCGCGGCGGTGGTCGGTGACCACCGGATCACCGTCTCCTCCCTGGAGACGGCGGTCAACGACCTGCGCTCCGCAGCCGTCAAGTCCCCGCAGGGCCAGCAACTGCTCGACGCGGCGGGCAATCTCTCCACGCAGATGCTGGGCCGGCTGGTGGCCGACCAGGTGCTCCAGCAGGCCCTGTCCGACGCGCGGATCTCGGTCAGCAACGGCGAGGTGCAGCAGGACCGCCAGGCGGCGCTCGCCCAGTTCAGCGGGAACGAGGCGCAGCTCAACAGCACCCTGCTGGTCAACTACGGAGTGGCGCCCAACGACATCGACCACTTCTTCTACCGGGACGTCGCCTCCGGCAAGCTCATCCAGAGCCTCGGGTACCAGCCGGGAAGCGACGGCGGGAACACCGCGCTGGCCCAGACGATCAGCAAGGCGGCCGCGTCGCTGGGCGTGACCGTCAACCCCCGGTACGGCGCCTGGGACGCGAAGAAGGCGACCATCGCCACCCTGAAAGACCCGTGGGTGGTCGACAAGACCCCGGTCGCGGCCGCGGTCACCACCGGGAACAGCGGGACCTGACAGCGGCCCCGGCCGGTCCCGGCGGCCGCGGCACCCGGGCGTGTGAACGCGTTGTCGGTGCCTCGCGGTACGTTCGAGGGGTGGAGCAAGCAAACGAAGCGGCAGACGCGGCACAGGTGAACGGCGGCGCGGGCGGTGCGCCCGCGCCGGGCCGCGTGGTGTTGCTCACCACCAGCCACCGGGTCGCGGCCGGCCAGCTCTCCTGGCCCGCCTGGCGGACCCTGCACGAGGCCGATCGGGTGCTGTGCCCGGACCCGGACCACCCGCACCTCCCCTATCTCCGCGAGGCGGGCGTCCCGGTGGAGCTCGCCGACCTCACCGGCCAGGAGCTGGTGGACGCGACCGCCGGCGGCCGTACCGTCGTCTATCTGCCGCCGTCGGGCGGGGCGCCGCCGGCCGTCACCGACGAGCTGGCCCGGCTCGGCGGTTCCGGACGGGTCGCGATGCCGGATCTCGAGCTGCTGCCCGGCTCCTACGATCTGCCGGGCGCCCGGCTGCTCGACCTCGTCCAGGTGATGGACCGGATCAGGGCCGAATGCCCCTGGAGCAGTCTGCGCACCCACGAGGAGCTCGCCAAGTACGGCATCGAGGAGATGTACGAGCTGGTCGAGGCGATCGAGGACGGAGACCGGGAGGCGATCCGGGAGGAGCTGGGGGACGTGCTGCTCCAGGTCGTCTTCCACGCGGCGATCGCCGAGGGCCACCCGGAGGAGCCCTTCGGGATCGATGACGTGGCCGCGACGCTGGTCGAGAAGCTCGTCCACCGCCACCCGCACATCTACGGGGACGAGGTCGCCGAGACCCCCGAGCAGGTGCAGGCGAACTGGGTGCGGCTCAAGGGCGTCGAAAAGGCGCGGGATTCGGTGACCGACGGGGTTCCGGTCGCCTCACCGGCGCTCGCGCAGGCCGCCAAGCTCGCCGACCGGGCTCGCGCGGCCGGACTGCCGCTCCCGGCCGCCCCAGCGGCGCCCGCCGTTGACGACGAGGCCACGCTGGGCGACCATCTCCTCGCCGAGGCCGCCGCGGCCCAGGCGGCCGGAATCGACCCGGAGGCCGCCCTCCGCCATGCCGCCCGCCGCTACCGCGCGGCGATACGGGCGGCCGAGGCGGACCGGGGCGCCGGGCGCTTCGACGAGGACCAGTAGCCCCGCTCCCCGGCGTCAGGTCAGCCCCGGGGGTGGAGTCGGCCGGAGGAATGAAGCAGCCGGGGGATCCCGCCCCGGCCGGGACGGATAACGTCAGGGGGTGACTCAGCCCGTCGTTCCGGAGGGGCCGGGCGATGCCCGGATGCCCGACCTCTTCACCTGGGAGTTCGCCACCGACCCGTATCCGGCGTACGCCTGGCTGCGGGAGTACGCGCCGGTCCGGTGGACGGAGCTGCCCAGCGGGGTCGAGGCCTGGCTGGTGACGCGGTACGTCGACGCCCGTGAGGCCCTGGCGGACGGCCGGCTCAGCAAGAACCCGGTCCACCACGCCGAGGAGTCGCGGGCCCGGGGCCGTACCGGCATCCCGGGGGAGCGCGGCGCCGACCTGATGACGCATCTGCTCAACCTCGATCCACCGGACCACACCCGGCTGCGCCGACTGGTCTCGAAGGCGTTCACCCCCCGCCGGGTGGCGGAGTTCGAACCGCGGGTGCGGGAGCTGACGGACCGCTTCATCGACGGTTTCGCGGGGCGGGGCGAGGCGGATCTGATCCACGAGTTCGCGTTCCCGCTGCCGATCTACGCGATCTGCGACCTGCTCGGTGTGCCGGCCGAGGACCAGGACGACTTCCGGGACTGGGCCGGGATGATGATCAGACACGGCGGTGGACCGCGCGGCGGCGTGGCGCGCTCGGTGAAGCGGATACGGACGTATCTGGTCGAGTTGATCCACCGCAAGCGGGGCGACCTCGGCGACGACCTCATCTCCGGCCTGATCCGGGCGAGCGACGACGGTGAGCACCTGACCGAGAACGAGGCCGCGGCGATGGCGTTCATCCTGCTCTTCGCCGGCTTCGAGACCACCGTCAACCTGATCGGCAACGGCGTGCACACCCTGCTGCGCCACCCCGCCGAGCGGACGCGCCTTCAGGAGTCGCTGGCCCGCGGCGAGTACGCCCTGCTGGAGACCGCAGTCGAGGAACTGCTCCGCTACGACGGGCCGGTGGAGCTGGCCACCTGGCGGTACGCGACGGAGCCGCTGACCATCGGCGGCCAGGCCGTCGCGGCCGGTGATCCGGTGCTGGTGGTGCTGGCCGCCGCCGACCGGGACCCGGACCGTTTCGACGGCCCCAACACCCTTGACCTGGCCCGCCGGGACAATCCGCACCTCGGCTACGGCCACGGCATCCACTACTGCCTCGGCGCTCCACTCGCCCGCCTGGAGGCGCGAACCGCGCTGGCCGCCCTCCTCACCCGGCTGCCGGATCTGCGCCTGGCCGCCGATCCGGCCGAACTGCGCTGGCGCGGCGGCCTGATCATGCGCGGCCTGCGTACGCTTCCGGTCGCGTTCTCACCCCCGCGTCACCCCTGAGCCCCCTGAGTCACCCCGGGCCCGGCCGCCGGGCCAAACGCATCCCACCCCCGTCCCACCCGCGTTTCACCCCCATCCCATCCCCGGACCCGCCCGGCACTTCGAGCGGGCCGGGAAAGAAGAATGACGCCCCGTCACCACCGTGATCGCGACGTGATGATCGCTACATCCACTTGTGATCCAGTGTCGACTCCCGCTACGTTCTGCGGTCAACGCGAGGCACGCACGGCTCGCGGGACGCGCTCATCCCCACAGCGCTCACCGTCGCGGACGGCAGAACGGCCGGATCGGCCGAGTCCGCAGGTCAACAGGACCGACGCGGTGGGCGCGGGCGCGTAGGGCCAGAATGAAAGGCGACCGCAATGCTCTCGTCAGGCAACGGCCGGCACCGCCGTCCCCGACCGACCCCCGCGGCCGTGGTGACCATGGCGACGGCCGCCGCGACGGGCGCCGGCATCGCCCTTCCGCTCTTCGGCGCCGCCACCGCACAGGCCGCGGACCCCAGTACGTGGGACCGGGTCGCCTTCTGCGAGACCGGCGGCCTGTGGCAGGCCAACACCGGCAACGGCTTCTACGGCGGCCTCGCCATCACCCAGGACACCTGGGACCAGTACGGCGGTGACGCGTACGCCAAGCGCCCCGATCTCGCCACCGAGGCCCAGCAGATAGCCGTGGCCGAGAAGATGCTCACGAATCTCGGCCCGGGCGCCTGGCCGGGCTGCGAGGAGGGCACCGGTCTGCTGCCGGACAGCCCGCCCACCGATCCGACCGCCGCGCCCACCCCGGCGCAGCCCGGCGAGCACACGCCGGCTCCGACCCCGGACCCCTCGGCGCCGGTCGCCACGCCCACCGCCCCCACCGCGGATCCCTCGGCGCCCGCCACGACCCCCGGTGTCCCGGTCACGCCCACCACGCCGCCGACGACCGGGATGGGCAACCCGGGCGATCCGAGCGACCCCGGCGACCCGGCTACCGACCCCACCACCCCGGTGACGCCGTCCACCCCGCGGACCCCCGCGCCGCCCGCCACCGTCACGCCGCCGCCCGCCACGCCGGGCTCCGGCGCGAGCACGCTGGCCCCCACCGACTCCTCCGGCGCCACGGTCGCCCCGCCGGACGCGAGCAGCGGCACGGGACGGCACGCGAAGCCGTACAGCCCGACCGACGAGGAGCTCGCCGCCCAGGACCAGGCCACCCGGACCCAGGTCTTCGCGATCGCCGACGGCGGCCCGGCGAGCCCGACCGCTACCGATACCACCAACAAGGGTGAGGATTCGCGCACTTCGCCCACGGGTCACTACACGATCGGCGCCGGCGACTCGCTCTCCGGCATCGCGCGGGCCGAGCGCGTGGACGGCGGCTGGCGCCACCTCTACGACGTCAACCGGCAGGCGATCGGCGCCAACCCGAACCTCATCAAACCAGGACAGATCATCAACCTCGACTGAGAAAAGGGGAAATGAGGGTCGGCCGACAAACCGGACGTACCGCTCGCCTCCTCGCTGTGGGGATGTGACAAGCCTCTCTCGGGCCGCTGTGACCACCCGCTTGCGGAGCGCTGAAATCGACCGCTGTGACCTGCGGTTCTTGTCCTGACCCGAGCGCGTGGGCCCAGTTGGCCGACGTGATCGGGGTGTTTGTCCTATCTGCTGCCTTGTGCTTAACGTTTCCACGCTCGCCACAGCGGGCCCCGCCGGGCAGAACGCCGAGTCCTGCCGCCGCCCGACGGGAACAGCCGACGCGAAAGCGCCGCAGGCAGGAGCGGGGGACCCAAGGTCTTCCGCCGGGACCCCGGCCGTACGCCGCCGCAGCACCGGACAGCACACGCCCACGCTGCGGACGTACACCAGGACGGGGACCGGCTTGGGGTGAAGCCGAGATGGCCGCGATGAGCAACAGGCGGTCCGGCCGGGCAACTCACGCCCGAACCCGACAGCTCACCTCGTAGGCGTCGGTGAGGACTGAATTCATCATGGGTAAGCACCGTCGTGCCTCAAAGCTTGTCCGATACGCCGCATTCGCCGGAGTCGCCGGCACCGCGATCGCCGTACCGCTGATCGGCGCCACCTCCGCCTCCGCCGCTTCGGTCGCCACCTGGGACGCGGTGGCGCAGTGCGAGTCCGGTGGCAACTGGTCCATCAACACCGGCAACGGCTACTACGGCGGCCTCCAGTTCTCCCAGTCGAGCTGGGAAGCGGCCGGTGGCCTCCAGTACGCGCCGCGCGCCGACCTCGCCACCAAGGACCAGCAGATCGCCGTCGCCGAGAAGCTGCTCGCGCTCCAGGGCCCGGGTGCCTGGTCCTGCGCGTCGGCCGGCGGCCTGACCGCGGGTGGTCCGGCGCCGGACATCAACTCCGGCGGCTCGTCGTCCGCGTCGTCCTCGGCGCCCGCTCCGGCAGCGTCGTCGGCGTCGTCGTCGTCATCGTCGGCGGCCTCGTCATCGTCGTCGAACACCACCGCCCCGGCCCCCGCCAAGGCGCCGAAGCCCAGCACCCCGACCCACACCACCACCCACCACAAGGGGTTCCGCAAGGGCCACGGCGAGTACACCGTGGTCGGCGGCGACACCCTGTCCCGGATCGCCGCGTCGCACCACGTCAAGGGCGGCTGGCGGAAGCTGTACGACCTCAACCGCGGCATCGTCAACAACCCGGACCTCATCTTCCCGGGCCAGCACCTGCACCTGCGCTGACCACGCCCGCCGCGCGGCCTCCACACAGCCGCGCGACGGCTGTTGGCCGAACAGCGGATTGACGGCAGCCGAACCCCTCGACCGCCCCGGCCGGGCACGCCCTCCCCCAGGTGTGCCCGGCCGGGGTATTACGTCTCCGGTGCGGGGGCGAGCGCCTCCCCGGACGCCGAAGCCGGTTAGGCTCGTCCCGGAAAAAGAAGAGAAGACATCGAAGCCTGCTGAGAAGGAGACAACGTGCCGTCCATCGACGTCGTCGTAGCCCGGGAAATCCTCGACTCACGAGGCAACCCCACTGTCGAGGTGGAGGTCGGCCTCGACGACGGCAGCACGGGCCGTGCGGCAGTCCCGTCCGGCGCCTCCACCGGCGCCTTCGAGGCACTGGAACTCCGTGACGGCGACAAGAACCGCTACCAGGGCAAGGGCGTCGAGAAGGCCGTCCTCGCCGTGATCGAGCAGATCGGCCCCGAGCTGGTCGGCTACGACGCCACGGAGCAGCGCCTCATCGACCAGGCGATGTTCGACCTGGACGCCACCCCGGACAAGTCCTCGCTCGGTGCCAACGCCATCCTCGGCGTCTCGCTCGCCGTCGCCCACGCCGCCTCCGAGGCGTCCGACCTGCCGCTCTTCCGCTACCTCGGCGGCCCGAACGCGCACGTCCTGCCGGTCCCGATGATGAACATCCTCAACGGCGGTTCGCACGCGGACTCCAACGTGGACATCCAGGAGTTCATGATCGCGCCGATCGGCGCCGAGTCCTTCTCCGAGGCGCTGCGCTGGGGCGCCGAGGTCTACCACACGCTCAAGGGCGTGCTGAAGTCCCGCGGCCTGTCCACCGGTCTGGGCGACGAGGGCGGCTTCGCGCCGAACCTGGAGTCCAACCGCGCCGCCCTCGACCTCATCATCGAGGCCATCAAGCAGGCCGGCTACGCCCCCGGCCAGGACATCGCGCTCGCCCTGGACGTCGCCGCCTCCGAGTTCTACAAGGACGGCAAGTACCAGTTCGAGGGCGAGGACAAGTCCGCCGCCGAGCTGACCGAGTACTACGAGGACCTGGTCGCCTCGTACCCGCTGGTCTCCATCGAGGACCCGCTGTACGAGGACGACTGGGCCGGCTGGAAGGTGCTCACCGACAAGCTCGGCACCAAGGTGCAGATCGTCGGCGACGACCTGTTCGTCACCAACCCGGAGCGGCTCCAGCGCGGCATCGACAACGCCACCGCCAACGCGCTGCTGGTCAAGGTCAACCAGATCGGCTCGCTGACCGAGACCCTGGACGCGGTCGAGCTGGCCCAGCGCAACGGCTACAAGTGCATGATGTCGCACCGCTCCGGCGAGACCGAGGACGTCACCATCGCCGACCTGGCCGTCGCCACCAACTGCGGCCAGATCAAGACCGGCGCCCCGGCCCGCTCCGAGCGCGTCGCCAAGTACAACCAGTTGCTCCGCATCGAGGAGATCCTGGACGACGCGGCGGTCTACGCCGGGCGCTCGGCGTTCCCCCGCTTCAAGCACTGAAAGCGCCGCGGGCGCTGAACCGCCCAGGGTATTGAGCCGGACGGCTCGGCGCCCCGCCTCCGTATGTCCCCGCACCCGGTCCCGTACCGTGGGCGGGGACATACGGGATATACGGGAGCAAGGCGGCCGGCAGGAACGGCGAGGGGAGTCACGGCGTGGAGGCGGACCGGTTCTCCACCGCGGCCCGGCTGAAGGCCATCGGCCAGGAGGCGCAGGCCCGGGTCTACCGTGCCGCGACCCGGCGCCCGGTGCGCCGCAACAAGCTCACCGGGCGGGCCGCGCTGCTCGCTCTGGTGCTGTGCGCGCTGGTGGTGGCCCTCGCGTATCCGACGCGCCAGTACATCGCCCAGCGCTCCGACATCGCCGATCAGCGCCGCGCGGCGCAGCGGGCGAAGGAGAAGGTCGAGCAGCTCCGCGAGGAGAAGGCCCGCTGGGAGGACCCGGACTACGTACGCGCGCAGGCCCGGCAACGGCTGCACTACGTGGTCCCCGGGGAGACCGGCTATCAGCTCACCGGACCCCTCCCGACGGCCACCCCCGGCTCCGCCGCCGATCCGGCGACCGCGGACCGGGCGGCGGGCGAGGCCGCGGCCAACCGCCCGTGGTACGACAATCTGTGGGACGGCGTCGACCAGGCCGACGCCGCCGCGACCACCTCCCGCCACTGACGGGCCCGCCCGCGACGGACGGGGCCCTCCCGCCACGTACCGGCCGGTCGCGCGCAGGCGCCCGAGGATCCCCCGGAACGCCCCCACCTCCCCGACGCGGAACGGCTCATGAACAGCACTCCTCAGCAACCACCCGCCCCGATCGCCGAGCAGGACCTCGCCGCGGTCCGGGCCCAGCTCGGCCGCCCGCCGCGCGGCCTGCGCGCGGTCGCCCACCGCTGCCCCTGCGGCAACCCCGATGTGGTGGAGACCCAGCCCAGGCTGGAGGACGGCGCCCCCTTCCCGACCACGTACTACCTGACGTGCCCGCGCGCGGCCTCCGCGATCGGCACCCTGGAGGCGGAGGGCGAGATGAAGCGGATGACCGCCCGGCTCGCCGAGGACGAGGAGCTGGCCGCCGGCTACCGCGCCGCCCACGAGGACTACATCGCCCGCCGGGACGCCATCGAGGTGCTGCCGGGCTTCCCCAGCGCCGGCGGGATGCCGGACCGCGTCAAGTGCCTCCACGTGCTGGCCGCGCACGCCCTCGCCGCGGGCCCCGGCGTCAACCCGCTGGGCGACGAGACGCTGGCCCTGCTCCCCGACTGGTGGGCGAAGGGCCCGTGCGTGACCCCGGCGGCGGACGACGTGATGAGCGCCGACGCCGACGCCGCGGCCGTACCGGCGGACGCCGCGTCAGACCGGCCCGCGGCAGGCAGCGTTCGGGTGGCCGCCATCGACTGCGGTACGAACTCGATCCGTCTGCTCGTCGCCGACCTCGATCCGGTCACCGGCACCCTCACCGAGCTGGACCGGCGGATGCGGATCGTCCGCCTCGGACAGGGCGTCGACCGGACGGGCCGGCTCGCCCCCGAGGCGCTGGAGCGGACCTTCGCCGCCTGCCGGGAGTACGCCGAGGTGATCAGGGCCCACCATGTGCCCACCGAGCGGGTGCGGTTCGTCGCCACCTCCGCCTCGCGCGACGCCGAGAACCGGGACGACTTCGTGGCCGGCGTACGCGCCGCCCTCGGCGTCGAACCGGAGGTGATCAGCGGCGACCAGGAGGCGGAGCTCTCCTTCACCGGCGCCACCCGCGAACTCGGGCGCGGCCACGGGCTGTCCACCCCCTACCTCGTGGTGGACATCGGGGGCGGCTCCACCGAGTTCGTGCTGGGCGACGACTCGGTGACCGCGGCCCGTTCGGTGGACATCGGCTGCGTCCGGCTGACCGAACGTCACCTGCTGCACGACGGCGACCTCACCGACCCGCCCACCGCCCCCCACGTCGCGGCCATAACAGCGGACATCGACGCCGCCCTGACCGAGGCGGCCGGGACCGTGCCGCTGGACCTGGCCGGCACGCTGGTCGGCCTGGCCGGCTCCGTCACCACGGTGGCCGGTATCGCCCTGGAGCTGGCCGCCTACGACTCGGCGGCCATCCACCACTCCCGCCTCTCCGTCGAGCAGGTCCGTGAGATCACCAGCCGGCTGCTCGCCGCGACGCACGCGGAACGCGCGGCGATCCCGGTGATGCACGAGGGCCGGGTGGACGTGATCGGCGCGGGCGCGCTGATCCTGCTGCGGATCATGGAACGGACCGGCGCCCAGGAGGTCGTGGTGAGCGAACACGACATCCTCGACGGGATCGCCTGGAAGGTCGCGGAGGCCTGAGCGCCCCCGGAAGACTGCCCCTTTCGGCCCGGAAGCACTGGCCCGATCGGCCCTCGCGAAGTCCGCCGGGAAAAGCTTTGTGAAACTCTTCACATGAAGTTCCCGCGTCGTAGCGGCGATTTTCCAGGGTTCGGCGACCTCAAACCCCGGTAATCCATGGTGGGGCCGTGTTTCGGCGGTATGACGGCTGTCCGACCGGGCCGTGTTCAGGAGTCAAACGACGCTGCTCAGAGCCGGGTGCGAGCACCGGCCTCCATGGGCGGCGCACAGGGTTCGCGTACCCCCAGGTCGTGAAGTCGGGCAGGGTAGCACAGGCTGTCCAGTACCTTGTGAAGGGGCTCACGAGGGGGGTGCCGCGTCGTGCTGGATACTCAGAGACATGAGCACCACGGAGCGTCCACGGATCCTCGTAGTAGGCGGCGGTTACGTCGGCCTGTACGCGGCGCGCCGCATCCTGAAGAAGATGCGGTACGGCGAGGCGACGGTCACTGTCGTCGACCCGCGCTCGTACATGACCTACCAGCCCTTCCTGCCCGAGACAGCAGCAGGCAGCATCTCACCGCGGCATGTCGTCGTCCCGCTGCGGCGCGTGCTGCCCGGCGCCGAGGTGCTCACCGGTCGCGTCACCGGCATCGACCAGGACCGCAAGGTCGCCTCGGTCGAGCCGCTCGTCGGCGAGTCCTACGAGCTTCCCTTCGACTACCTGGTGATCGCGCTGGGCGCGGTCTCCCGGACCTTCCCGATCCCCGGCCTGGCCGAGAACGGCATCGGCATGAAGGGCGTCGAGGAGGCCATCGGACTGCGCAACCACGTGCTGGAGCAGCTCGACAAGGCCGACTCCACCACCGACGAGGAGATCCGCCGCCGGGCGCTCACCTTCGTCTTCGTCGGCGGCGGGTTCGCCGGCGCGGAGACCATCGGCGAGGTCGAGGACATGGCCCGCGACGCGGCCGCGTACTACCCGAACGTGAAGCGCGAGGACATGCGCTTCATCCTCGTCGACGCGGCCGACAAGATCCTGCCCGAGGTGGGTCCCGAGCTCGGCACCTGGGGCCTGGAGCACCTGCGCGAGCGCGGTATCGAGGTCTACCTCAGCACCTCGATGAAGTCCTGCGTCGACAAGCACGTGGTGCTCGCCAACGGGCTCGAAGTGGACGCCTCCACCATCGTGTGGACGGCCGGGGTGAAGCCGAACCCGGCGCTCGCCACCTTCGGCCTGCCGCTCGGCCCGCGCGGCCACGTGGACACCGCCCCCTCCTTGCAGGTGCGCGGCACCGACTACATCTGGGCGGCGGGCGACAACGCCCAGGTCCCGGACCTCGCCGTCGGCGAGGGCGCGTGGTGCCCGCCGAACGCGCAGCACGCGCTGCGCCAGGCCAAGGTGCTCGGCGACAACGTGGTCTCGGGGATGCGCGGCTTCCCGCAGCAGGAGTACAAGCACGCCAACAAGGGCGCGGTCGCCGGCCTCGGCCTGCACAAGGGCGTCGCCATGATCGTGCTCGGCAAGACCAAGATCCGGCTCAAGGGCCGTCTCGCGTGGTACATGCACCGCGGTTACCACGGTCTGGCCGTACCGACCTGGAACCGCAAGATCCGGGTCTTCGCCGACTGGACGCTGGGCATGTTCCTCAAGCGCGAGGTCGTCTCGCTCGGCGCCATCGAGCACCCCCGCGAGGAGTTCGCGGTGGCCGCGAGGCCGGTCCCGGCGCAGGCCGCCGCACCGGTCCGGCCGGCCGGCCAAGCAGCTCCCGCGGCTCCCGCTGACAAGCCGGCGGAGACCGCCGCGGCTTCCTGAGCGAGCTGTCGACGAGCCACCGGCACATCAACGGTGAATCGTCGGCGAAACCGCCTTATCGTCGCCGAGGGCGCCCGCCATCCGTGGTGCGGGCGCCCTCGCGGCATAAGTGTGTGTATCTGCAACGTAGATTTTCGCGTCAGCGCTGCTGACAGGCTTCTTCGGTCGTACGCTCAGAACCATGGCTGACGCGGCTCATCGCATCCTTGACCTCGCCGAACATGCCCTCTCGACGTCGTTCCCGCTGCGCGTGCGCGCTTGGGACGGCAGCGAGGCCGGGCCGTCCGGCGCACCCGTCCTCATCATCCGGCGGCGCCGGGCGCTGCGCCGGCTGCTCTGGAGACCGGGCGAGCTCGGTCTGGCCCGTGCCTGGGTGGCCGGTGACCTGGACATCGAGGGTGACCTCTACAAGGCGCTGGACGAGTTGTCCGGCCTCTTCTGGGAGCGCGGCGAGGGGCAGCCGGCGGTCGGCCGGGTCGAGAGGGTGCGGCGGGCCGGTACCGCCCTGCGGGACCCGGCGACGTACCGGCTGGCCCGCGAGGCGCTGACGCTGGCCGGACCGGGACTGCCGCCCGCGCCGCCGCCGGAGGAGATCCGCGGCCGCCGCGGCATGGTGCACACCAAGAGGCGCGACAAGGCCGCCATCTCGCACCACTACGACGTCGGCAACGCCTTCTACGAGATGGTCCTCGGGCCCTCCATGGTCTACTCCTGCGCGGTCTTTCCCGAGTCCGACAGCACTCTGGAGGAGGCCCAGAGGGCCAAACTGGACCTGGTCTGCCGCAAATTGCAGCTCCGCGAGGGCCAGCGGCTGCTGGACGTCGGCTGCGGCTGGGGCTCGATGGTGCTGCACGCCGCCCAGCACTACGGGGTGCGCGCCACCGGGATCACCCTCTCGGTGGAGCAGGCCGCCTATGCCCGCAAGCGGGTCGCCGACGCCGGGCTGAGCGACCGGATCGAGATCCGGGTGCAGGACTACCGGGACGTCAAGGACGAGCCCTTTGACGCGATCTCGTCGATCGGCATGGCGGAACACGTCGGCAGCGAGCGCTATCTGGAGTACGCCCGCACCCTGTACGCCCTGCTGCGGCCCGGCGGTCTGCTGCTCAACCACCAGATCGGCCGGCGCCCGCTGATGGACGAGGAGACGTACCGGATCGACGAGTTCATCGACCGCTATGTCTTTCCCGACGGCGAACTCTCGCCGATCGACGCCACCATCTCCTGGCTGGAGCAGGCGGGCTTCGAAGCACGCGATATGGAAGCGCTGCGCGAGCACTACGCACGCACCTTGCGAGCCTGGGTGCGCAATCTGGAGAGCTGCTGGGACAAGGCGGTCGCCGCGACCTCCCCCGGCCGGGCCCGGGTCTGGCGGCTCTACATGGCCGCGTCGGCGGTGTCCTTCGAGCGCAACCGGATCGGCGTCAACCAGGTGCTGGCGGTCCGCACGGGGGACGACGGTACTTCGGACATGCCCCCGACCCGTACCGCGTGGCTGTCCTGAGCGGGACGCCCTGGGCCGGCGGCCGGGAGAGCGCCCGTGCTGGCGCAATTGTCGCGGGCCGCCGGCGTCCGGGAGGTAGGAGGAATGCGGCGTGACTCTCCGGCGTTCGGCGGTCCCGATCATCACTGTGCGTATGCGGCTTGCCGGACCGGTGTCGCTGCAAATGATGCATAAGTGCACGTCTTTCGGTGCGGACGGTCGGATTCCGCACCGGGAAGGTGATTGCGGAGAGCGATTTCGCGTCACTTCTGCGTAAGGACCAACCTTGCCGGGAAGGGCGCCTGTGGTGCATGGAGGCCCTTCTGGAGGGGCTAACGGGTCGTCAGTAACCCCTAAAATAAGACAACATGGCTGGTTGGGCGTCCTGTTCGCGTCCCTTAACCCGGATACGCTTTTCACCGCGCCCCGCCGGCCCGGATGGTGGAACGCAGACACGGCGAGCTTAAACCTCGCTGCCCCTCGGGGGCGTGCCGGTTCAAGTCCGGCTCCGGGCACTTCAGTGCTCCGCGGATGCCCGGAGCCGGCCCGCGGAGGCCACCGTGCTGGCTGCCTCCCGCTCACTCAGTCCGGTGTGCACCGCCGCCGTCACCAGGGCCGGTGCCAGGGTGTCGCCCAGTCCGGCGTCATAAGCCCGGCAAGCGGCCCAGAACAGTCGGCCGTTGCGCTCGCCCTCCCGGGAATCCAGCACGAACCGGACGAGCCCCTCGGCTCGCTTCTCGGCCGGATGGCGGGCTCTCGTGCCCCGCGTCTCGCGGGACGGCTGGGGTGAGAGGGGCGCTTGGTGCGGCGGGGCGGCGAGTCGCAGCAGCGCGGCGGGGGCCTCGCCGAGGGTGTGCTGCCGGGTGCCGGGCAGCAGCAGATACCGGCCGGCGACCGTACGCGAACCGGGGCCGACGACGTAGCCGCCGAGGCCGCGCACATCGATGCCGGCCGCCAGCCGGCCCACCGAGTTGGGCACCGGCCCCGGTGCGGTCAGCCACAAGTGGCGGCCGCCGCTCGGGGTGAGCACGGTGACCGTCTCCGGAAGGGTGAAACCGTGGGCGGCGGTGAGGGCGCCCAGCTCCTTCATCCCGTCGGAGCCGTGCTTCACATCGAGGTCGAGCCCTATCAGGTGGTGCGGCGCCCGGCCGCACGCGATGCCGTACCCGGTCGCCCAGGGGGCGACGGCGAACAGCGCGCGTATCCCGGCCGGGTCGGTGGTGGCGTCGTGCACCCCGTGCCCCGGCCGGCCGCACTCGCCCCGGCAGGCGGACGGACGTGGCTCGTCCCGGTGCGGCGAACGAACGGCGGGCAGCTTGCTGCGGGACAGCGGGATCACCGGCAGGCCGCGCGCGGCGGTCAGCAGCGCCGCGTGCAGGGCGCGGGTGTGGTCGGGGCGTGGCATGGCCTGTTCCCTGATCTTCGAACGCGCGTTCGTTTCCACATGTCAGTGATACCGCGCCGGGGCGCCACCGTCCACTCCATAGCCGATCGCCGCGGGTGCCGGGGGTTCCCTCGGGTCTGATGGGGGCCGGACAGGAGTGGCGGCCCAGCTCAGGGGAAGATCCCCGGCCGGGCGCCGTCCGGAATTTTTGCCATGCCATTAATCTTGACGCCAGTGCCGCAGCGAAGCGGTCCATGGAGGAGTGACATGAGGAGCACCAACCCGGTCTTCTCCCGACGGGGGTTCACCCGCGGGAGCGAGTACGCCGGTTTCGGCGCGCAGGCGCAGGGCGCCCAACAGGGCAACCCCTTTGGCGGACAGGGCGGCAACCCGTACGCGCAGGCGCCGCGCAACCCCTATGACCAGCCGCGGACCCAGCCCCTCACCGCTGACGAGATGGAGCGGATGTACGCGGGCCCGGCCGCGGGACCCGCGCAGACCGGCCGGATGACGATCGACGACGTCGTCGCCAGGACCGCGATGACGCTGGGCACGGTCGCGGTGGCCGCGGTGCTGGGCTGGACGGTCCTGCCGGACCGGACCGGTCTCGCCTTCGGCGCGGCTCTGGTGGCCTTCGTGCTGGCGATGGTCCAGTCGTTCAAGCGCACCCCGGTGCCGGCCCTGATCCTCGGCTACGCGGCCTTCGAGGGCATCTTCCTCGGCGTGCTGAGCCGTGCCTACAACGACGCCTGGCAAGGCGCCCCGGTGCAGGCGGTGCTGGGCACCATCGCGGTCTTCGCCGGCATGCTCGTCGCCTATCGCACCCGGCTCATCCGGGTCACCGCGCGCTATCAGCGGATCGGCCTGGCCATCGCGGTCGGCTTCGTGCTCGCCCTCTTCGCGAACCTGCTCTTCTACGCCTTCGGCAGTTCGAACGGCCTGGGCCTGACGACGGGCGGCCTGGGCATCGTCTTCTGCCTGCTCGGTATCGGGCTCGGCGCCTTCTTCCTCTCCCTGGACTTCAAGCAGGTCGAGGACGGCATCAGGTACGGCGCCCCGCAGCGGGAGTCGTGGCTGGCCGCGTTCGGTCTGACGGTGTCCCTGGTGTGGATCTACCTGCAACTGCTGCGGCTGATCTCGATCCTGCGCGACTGACGCGCGAGCCGCGGCGCGTCCTTCGCGTCGACGCCACGACGGGCCGTCCGGAAGAGGTTTCCGGGCGGCCCGGCGTGCGTGGGACGAGCTTGCGGACGCGAGGTGGGCGGGCGGCTACAGCAGATTGCGGGCGGCCCGCCGCAGATCGTGTTCGTGGACGATGGCCTTCGCGTGGCCGTAGGAGAGAGCGTGCTCGCTGCGCAGCCAGCTCACCTTGTCGTCGAAGCGGAGGAACGAGGGCCCGTCGTCGACGGCGCGGAGCCAGTCGGTGACCTCGCGGCCTGTGCAGTCCGGGATGCGGGAGATCAGATTCCGGTGGGTTTCTTCAGAGAAGTGCGTTTGGTACATCGGCGCCTCCGGTAGGTGGTCCGGTAACCCCACGGTGCCCCAGTGGTCGGCACTTGGCAACCATGTCGGCCGATGGATACCCGATGGAAGGCCTACGGAGCGCGGGGTGGACGACCGAGGCGGAGCCGGCGGACGGCCGACGGATCCGGGGCGAGGGATGTCGGCGGCCCCCGGTAGGGTCGGCGCCATGGCCGATCGCACCGCTCTGACCGCCGCCGTGGAACGCCTCGCCGGTCGGCTGCGGTCGCTGCCGCAACGGCGCCTCCAGTCGGGCGCCGCGGTGGCGGCTCTGGAGCTGGCCCGCTGGCTGGCGCGGGAGGCGGAGCTGCTGGAGTTTCCCGGCCGCCCGCCCCATGAACTGCCGGATGACGGAATCTTCGTGGTCGGTGATCAACTGGCCGTCGCCGGGCACGCGTTGGTCGCCGCGCTGGAAACGGCGGGCGCGGCGGACCCGGAGCGGGCCGACGCTCTGCTGCGGGAGGCGCTGCGGCGGCTGGCGGCCGCCGCGAAGGCGATCGGCTGAGGAGCGGGGCGGTCCGGGCGGGCCGGACCCGCTGCTGCCCAGGCGGCCCGGTCGGTCAGAGCGAGGCGACCACGCGGTCGGCGAGCACGTAGATGCTCTCCTCGCCGTAGGCGAACGTCAGCGCGTAGGCGCCCGCGATCGCCGATCCGCCGCGCAGCACCGGCACTTCGCCGCGGCTCAGCGCCGCGGAGAGCTTGAGGGCGGTCTCGCGGTGGCCGGGGGTCATGCACAGCGTGGTGCCGTCGGCGAAGACGTACACGTCCAGCGTGCCGAGCGGTCCGGGGCGTACGTCGGCGAGCGGGACGCGCGCGTCGGCCAGGTCGGCGAGCCGGTCGGCGGTCTGGTCGCGGGAGGCGACCACCGGGGAGGGTGCGAAGTCGGGCCCCGAGGGGTGGGGGATCGCGCCCGGGGCCGGCACTGTCACCTCGGGGGCCTCGGGTTCCACTCCGGCGAAGTCGGGCTGCCGGGGCACGAAGGGCAGCACCGGCGGGACCTCGTAATCGGGGTAGCCGGGGTAGTCGGGGTGGTCGGGGTGGTCGGGCAGCCCTTCCACGGCTCCCTCGGCGTCGGCGGAGGCGGCGAAGAGGCCACCGCGGAAGAACGTTCCTTCACCGGCGGTCTCGCGCGCCTCCTGCTCGGCCCAGAAGGCGCGGGCCTCGGCGAGTTCGCGATCCCGCTCGTCGGCCAGGGCGCCGGCCACCGCGGTACGGATGTCCGCGGCGGACGCGCGCGGCCCCGGCAGCCGCAGCCCGGCCAGATCCCGGCGCAGCGCGATCAGCTCCCGGCGCATCCCCCGAGCCGCCAGCAGGGCGGCCGAACCCGCGGCCACCGCGAGCCCCGCCGCGACCAGCAGGACGGTGAAGTTGACACTCACTGACGTTCTCCCGACTGACGCGACCCAGCAACGCCCACCTGAGTGGTGTACGAAACTTTCCCCACTCATCACTCTGCCGGTAAACCCGTGGCCTTGGTTGTACGGAACGTCATGAATTGGGCTGGTCTGCGGGTTGAGGCTTCCTGAGATGTACCAGGCTGACCTGCGAAAATGAAGAGCCCCCGGGGAAAAATCACATCCCGGGGGCGATTTCATTGCGACTTATGTCACAGAGAGTGCGCAACGCAGCCGGTTGGCTGCTCTGAGTGAACGTTCCTGCTGAGGGTGGTGTCGGAGCGGGCGCTGTCAGGAGAGGCGCTCGACGACCATGGCCATGCCCTGGCCACCGCCCACGCACATCGTCTCCAGGCCGAACTGCTTGTCGTGGAACTGGAGGCTGTTGATGAGCGTGCCGGCGATCCGGGCGCCGGTCATGCCGAAGGGGTGGCCGACGGCGATCGCGCCGCCGTTGACGTTCAACCGGTCCAGGTCGATGGCGAGGCCGCGGTAGGAGGGGATGACCTGGGCGGCGAACGCCTCGTTGATCTCCACCAGGTCGATGTCGCCGATGGACATGCCGGCCCGCCGCAGCGCCTGCTCGGACGCCTCGACCGGCCCGTATCCCATGATCTCGGGGGAGAGTCCGGAGACGCCGGTGGACACGACCCGGGCGAGCGGGGTGACGCCCAGCTCCCGGGCCTTGGTGTCGGACATGATCACCAGCGCGGCGGCGCCGTCGTTGAGCGGACAGCAGTTGCCCGCCGTCACGGTGCCGTCGGGCCGGAAGACCGGCTTGAGGCCGGCCACGCCCTCCATCGTCACGCCCGGCCGGGGGCCGTCGTCCTTGGCCACCACCGTGCCGTCCGGAAGCGTCACCGGGGTGATCTCGCGCTCCCAGAAGCCATTCTCCAGCGCTTGCTCGGCGAGGTTCTGCGACCGCACGCCGAACTCGTCCTGCTCCTGGCGGGAGATGCCCTTGAGCGCGGCCAGGTTCTCCGCGGTCTGGCCCATCGCGATGTACGGGTCGGGCACGAGGTCGTCCTCGCGCGGGTCGTGCCACTCGCCGCCGCCCTCTTCCGCCCGCTCCCGGGTACGGGTCTGCGCGTCGGCGAAGAGCGGGTTCGCCGTGTCGGGCAGGCTGTCGGAGTTGCCCTTGGCGAAGCGGGAGACCATCTCGACGCCGGCCGAGACGAAGACGTCGCCCTCGCCCGCCTTGATCGCGTGCAGGGCCATCCGCGTGGTCTGCAAGGAGGACGAGCAGTAGCGGGTGACGGTGCAGCCGGGCAGGTGGTCCATGCCCATCTGCACGGCGACGATCCGGGCGAGGTTGAAGCCCTGCTCGCCGCCGGGCAGGCCGCAGCCGAGCATCAGGTCGTCGATCTCGCGCGGGTCGAGCTGGGGGATCTTGTCGAGGGCGGTCCTGATGATGGTGGCGGTCAGGTCGTCCGGGCGGAGGTCTTTCAGCGAACCCTTGAAGGCGCGCCCGATGGGCGAACGGGCGGCGGAGACGATGACGGCTTCGGGCATCGCGGCACTCCTCGGCGAGCGGCGGGTGTTCTGTCCGGACCCTCAGGGAAGTTACCCGCCCGTAGCGGGTGGGTCACGGGGGTAGGGGTGTGATGCGGGATACTTTCTGAGCGCTTGCTTATCCCTGCGGGGCTTGGGCGGGGGTGGGGTCGGGGGCGTGAGGGGGTGGCGGGGCGCCGTCGCCGTCGGCGGGTGCGTCGTGGTCGTTCGCGCAGTTCCCCGCGCCCCTTTCGGGGCTTGGTCGTCGTTGCCGGCTGCGGGATCGTCGTGGCTTGTCGCGCAGTTCCTCGCGCCCCTAGTGGGGGCTCGGCCGTCGTTGTCGGCTGTGGGAACTGCGCGCTCAGCCACGGTGGCGGTGCGGGCGGGCGGTGTCGGGGTGGGAGGGGGCGTCAAGGTGCTGCGGGGGTGGTGTGGGGGGTCGACGCGGGCTGCTCCGCGGGGAGGGGGCGACGGCGGCGGCGTTTGAGGAGGGCGAAGCGGCCGCGGGGGCCGGCCTCGGACGCCGCGGCGACCTCCGTACCGCCTTCGGAAACCGCTTCCGCCGCCGCCTGGGCCACCGGCAGGATCCCCTCGCCCCGGCGGGCGTCCGGCCGCTCATCCGCCTCGGGCCACAGATTCAGCGTCGCGCACACCGTCGGCAGCATCGCCATCGCCGCGGTCGCGTACCCCTCGGCGGAGGGGTGGTAGTTGTCGGGTCCGAAAAGCTCCCGCGGCCTCGCCTCGAACTCCGGGCCCAGCAGATCCCCGAGGGAGACCGTCCGCCCGCCCAGCTCCACCACCGCGATGGTCTGCGCCGCGGCGAGCTGCCGGCTGGCGCGCCGGGCGAGCCAGCGCAGCGGCTGGTAGACCGGCTCGACGGAGCCCAGATCGGGGCAGGTGCCGACCACCACCTCCGTACCGGCCGCGCGCAGCCGCCGTACCGCGTCCGACAGCAGCCGTACCGAGGTGACCAGCGGCATCCGGCGGGTCACATCGTTGGCGCCGATCATGATGACCGCCACGTCCGGCGCCGGCACCGCCGGATCGGTCAGCAGGGACACCTGCCGGTCCAGGTCGTCGGACTGGGCGCCGGGCAGCGCCACGTTCACCAGCTTCACCGGCCGTTCCGCGACCGCCGCCAGGCCCGAGGCGAGCAGCGCGCCCGGGGTTTCCCTGGCCCGGTGGACGCCCTGTCCCGCCGCGGTGGAATCACCCAGAAAGCCCAGCCGCAGGGGTGGCTCGCCGCCTTGGTGCGCGAAGGCCGAGCCGTACCGGCCGTCGGCCCGCGGCGGTACGTCGTCCGAGCCGCCGACCACCCGTTTCGCCAGCCGTACCTCGGTCAGCAGCACACCGACCGCCGCCCCGCCCAGCAGGCTGATCCCGCCGCCGCCGAACGCCGCCGCGGTCGCGATCCGCCGTGCCACTCTCGCCCTCGACATCGAGCCCGCCACCTCCACTGCCCCAATAGCCCGCCTCGACATGAACCAGGTGCACCGTAGAACATCTCCGTGACTCGACGGTGGCGGTCGCCTTTGCGTTTCCGGCCTACGCTGGCCGTACCCATCTCGGAGAACCCGGAGACCAACGGTGCAGTTTCACGACTCCATGATCAGCCTCGTCGGCAACACCCCGCTGGTGAAGCTCAGCAGTGTGACCGACGGCATTCAGGCAACCGTCCTTGCCAAGGTCGAATACTTCAATCCCGGCGGGTCGGTCAAGGACCGTATCGCACTGCGCATGATCGAGGCGGCGGAACGCAGCGGCGAACTCAAGCCGGGCGGCACCATCGTCGAGCCCACCTCGGGAAACACCGGAGTGGGGCTGGCGATCGTCGCCCAGCGCAAGGGTTATCACTGCATTTTCGTCTGCCCGGACAAGGTCTCGATGGACAAGATCAACGTACTGCGGGCCTATGGCGCCGAAGTCGTGGTCTGCCCGACCGCCGTTGACCCGGATCACCCGGATTCGTACTACAACGTGTCGGACCGGCTGGTGCGCGAGACGCCCAACGCCTGGAAGCCGGACCAGTACAGCAACCCGCAGAATCCGCTGTCGCACTATCACACCACCGGTCCCGAGCTGTGGCGGCAGACCGACGGCCGGATCACCCACTTCGTGGCGGGTGTCGGGACCGGCGGCACCATCTCCGGCACCGGCCGCTACCTCAAGGAGGCCAGCGAGGGCGGGGTGCGGGTGATCGGCGCCGACCCCGAGGGCTCCGTCTACAGCGGCGGCTCCGGCCGCCCGTATCTGGTGGAGGGTGTCGGCGAGGACTTCTGGCCCACCGCCTACGACCGCGACGTGGCCGACGAGATCGTGGCGGTCTCCGACAAGGACTCGTTCCAGATGACCCGTCGGCTCGCCCGCGAGGAGGGCCTGCTGGTCGGCGGCTCCTGCGGGATGGCGGTCGTCGCGGCGCTCAAGATCGCCGCACCGCTCGGCCCCGACGACGTGGTGGTCGTGCTGCTGCCGGACAGCGGGCGCGGCTATCTGTCGAAGATCTTCAGCGATGTGTGGATGAGTTCACACGGCTTCCTGGACGAGGGCGAGGGACAGGCGAGGATCGCCGACGTCATCGCCCGCAAGGACGGGGGCATGCCGAACCTGGTCCATATGCACCCCGATGAGACGGTCGGTCAGGCCATCGAGGTGCTGCGCGAGTACGGCGTCTCGCAGATGCCGGTCGTCAAGCCCGGCGCCGGGCACCCCGATGTGATGGCCGCCGAGGTGATCGGCTCGGTGGTGGAACGCGAGTTGCTGCACGCGCTCTTCACCAAGCGCGCCCAGCTGGACGACCCGCTGGACAAGCACCTCTCGCCGGCGCTGCCCCAGGTCGGCTCGGGTGAGCCGGTGGCGGACCTGATGACGGTGCTCGAGGTCGCGGACGCGGCGATCGTGCTGGTCGAGGGGAAGCCGACCGGAGTGGTGAGCAGGCAGGACCTGCTGGCCTTCCTCGCCGGGCACGGCGGTGCCTCGGCCTGACACGGTGTCCGGCGCCGGGCCGTCGGCCGCCCCGGGCCCTTGCCGGAGTCTCCGGCGCCCGCCACGGCGATTCGCGGAACTGGTACACCCGCGACACGTACGCGCAGCACGGGCTTAACAAGCGTCCGGCACATTTGGTGATGTCGGAACGACCGGTACGCCGGTCGGGACGACCCACCGATGTGGCGCCAAGGCTTCCGGAGCGGCTCCCGGACTCCATGGTGGCCCTGGACGCGCCTGCCCGGCCCTGACCCGGCTCGCGTCCCGGCGGGAACCGCCGTCGTCCCGCCCCTCTGGGCCTTGTGCCCCAGGGGGTGCGGCGGTTCCCGCCCTTAATCTTTCCGGCCCCTTCCCGGGGCCTTTCTCTTTTCCGTCTCCTTCCGCCTTTCCTCACGACCATTCGTCGGCCTCCTGCTTGTGCCGGGGGCCCAGCGCGTTGGCGAGACTCTGCGCGACATTGACGCCGACGATGCCCGCCCAGGTGATGAAGAGACCGGGCGTACCGGCTTGGACCGCGCCGATCGCGGAGAGCGGGATCGCCGCGATCATGGTGAAACCGGCGAATCCGTAGCGGGCGAACCACGCGCTCGGCTGCGGCGGCCCGATGGGGCGGCGGTCGGCCCGGGCCGACGAGGTCTGCTGCTCGGCCAGTTCACGGCGTACGCGCTGCTCGACATGGCTGTCGACGCGTTCGGTCACCTTGTCCATGAAGGAGTCGACGAGTTCCGACTCGTACTCCGCCCCGAGATCCTTGCGGGCCTGCACGGTGGCGGCGAATTCCTTGTTGAGTTCCGGGTCGCGGGCGTCCATGGCCCAACCGTAGGGACCCCGAGGGTGGGCGACACTGGGGTTAGCCCCCGGTTTTCCCCGGGGGACCGCCGTCCTGGAGGAGAGACCCTCATGCCCGACGCGCCGCTGCTCACCGCCCTGGACGCGGGCGACGACCGGGCGGACGCGCTGACCGTGGACGGCAGGTCCTGCGGCTACCAGGAACTGCTGGGCGCGGCCGGCGCGGTGGCGCGGCGCGCGGCGGGGACCAAGGCGCTCGCGGTCGAGGCGACCGCCTCCCTGGAGACGGTCGCCGCGGTCGTCGGCGGCCTGCTCGCGGGCGTTCCCGTCGTCCCCATCGCCCCGGACGCCGGCGCGGAGGAACGCGCCCATGTCCTGCGGGACTCCGGCGCCGAGGTGCTGCCGGTGGACTTCGCGGAGCGCGCCGACCACCGCGGGGAGCCGGCCGGCGACACCGCGCTGATCCTCTACACCTCGGGCACGACAGGGCCGCCGAAGGGCGTGCTGATCTCCCGGGCCGCGATCGCCGCCGACCTGGACGCGCTGGCCACCGCCTGGGAGTGGACCGCCGACGACACCCTGGTGCACGGGCTGCCGCTCTTCCATGTGCACGGCCTGGTGCTCGGCGTCCTGGGGGCGCTGCGCACCGGCAGCCGTCTGGTGCACACCGGGCGCCCCCTCCCCGCGGCCTACGCGGCGGCCCGGGGCAGCCTCTACTTCGGGGTGCCCACGGTGTGGCACCGGGTGGCACAGGACGAGGCCGCCGCCCGGGCGCTGTCCGGGGCCCGGTTGCTGGTGTCCGGCAGCGCCCCGCTCCCCGCGCCGGTCTTCCACGCCCTGCACGCGCTGACCGGTCATGAACCGGTGGAGCGCTACGGCATGACGGAGACGCTGATCACGGTGAGCGCGCGGGCTGCGGGAGAGCGCCGGCCGGGTGCGGTCGGCACCCCGTTGACCGGCGTCAGCACCCGGATCGCCGACGCCGTCGACGGGGTCGGCGAGCTGCAACTCAAGGGCCCGACGCTCTTCGACGGCTACCTGGGCCGGCCGGAGGCGACCGCGGCCGCCTACACCGACGACGGCTGGTTCCGTACCGGCGACATCGCCTCGATCGATCCCGACGGCACCCACCGGATCGTCGGCCGGGCCTCCACCGATCTGATCAAGTCCGGCGGCTACCGGATCGGCGCGGGCGAGGTGGAGAACGCGCTGCTCGCCCACCCCGCGGTCCGGGAGGCGGCCGTGGTCGGCGCGCCGCACGCGGATCTGGGGCAGCAGATCGTGGCCTATGTGGTCGCCACCGGGGTGAGCGAGCGGGAACTCACCGACTTCGTCGCGGCCCGGCTGTCGGTGCACAAGCGGCCACGCGAGGTGCGCTTTCTCGCCGCGCTCCCGCGCAACGCCATGGGGAAGCCGCAGAAGCGGTTGCTGCCGCCGATCTGAAGGGCAGGCGCGGCCGGTGCGCGCGGGCGACGAATGGGCGACAAATGCGCGGCGAAGGAGTGACGATCGGCGACAGGATGGGGGGCCACCAGCAAATGATTGCTGGTGGGCAACTAAAATCGTGTCGTTAGCTTGCCGGTCGGCAAGTAAGATCGTGCCCGATCAGCCCAGCCCATAAGACAACCGCCGGACGGGGTGTGCACACCGTCCGGGTCGCCGATACCCGGGTCCCGCTCCAAAGGGTGGCGGTGATACGTCCTGCCATGGAGGCAGCACCGCATGTTCCACCGCATCGGACGCACCGTCGTCCGCCATCCCATCTGGACGATCGTCGTATGGCTCATAGCGACCGTCGCGATCGTCTCCACCGCACCGAACCTGCCGTCGAACAGTGACGAGAGCAGCTTCCTGCCCAGCAGCTATCAGTCGATCAAGGCGATGGACATCCAGCAGAAGGCGTTCCCCGCCGCCTTCACGCCGGCCGCGATCGTCCTCTACGAGCGGGCCGACCACGCCCCGCTCACCGCCGCAGACAAGGCCGACATCACCCGGATCACCAACGAACTGGGCGAGAAGAAGATCGACCAAGTCCAGAAGGTCATCGCCGGCAGCCCGTCCAAGGACGGCAAGTACCAGACGGCGCTGGTCCAGATGGACAAGAAGTCGGCCGGCCAGCCCAAGCAGGCGGACGCGGCCAAGGCGCTGCGCACCGACTCCACGGCGCTCACCAAGGGCACCGATCTGAAGGCGCAGGTCGGCGGTCAGGCCGCACAGGCCCTTGACCAGCAGGACGCGGGAAAGACCTCGGACGCGATCGCGTTCCTCGGCTCCGTGCTGATCATCATCATCACGCTGCTGGTGCTCTTCCGGTCCCTGATCGTCGTCGTGCTGCCGTTGCTCGTGCTGGCGATGGTCTACCTCGACGCCAACGCACTGATCGCCGACGCCACCAAGCTGTTCGGACTCCAGGCCAACAGCAGTGTCTCGGCGCTGCTGATCGTGGTGGTGCTCGGCGTGGGCACCGACTACTTCCTCTTCCTGATGTTCCGTTACCGGGAGCGGCTGCGTCTGGGTGACGAACCCAAGCAGGCGATGATCAACAGCGTCACCAGGGTCGGCGAGGCGATCGCCTCGGCGGCAGGCGCGGTGATCATCTCCTTCCTGGCCCTGACGCTCTCCACCCTGGGCTTCCTCACCCAGCTCGGCCCGGCGCTGGCCATCCTGGTCGCCGTCACCCTGATCGCCGGTCTGACCCTCTTCCCGGCCATCTGCTCGCTGATTCCGCCGCGTGCGCTGTTCTGGCCCGGCAAGAAGTGGGGCGAGGAGCCGTCGGACGCCCGCTTCGCGGCCCTCGGCCGGCTGGTCGGCCGCAAGTCCGCGATGGTGGCCGTCTTCTCCGGCCTGGTCATGGTGGTGCTGGCGCTCGGCACGTTCGGCTTCAAGGCGAACTACGACCTCGCCTCCGGGTCCATCCCGAAGACCAAGGAATCGGTCGTCGTCCAGGACACCATGGAGAAGGCGTACTCCGCCGGCGCCGCCGACCCGACCTCGGTCTTCCTCACCAGCACCAACGGCAAGCCGCTCGACTCGGTGGACTTCTCCGGCTTCGTCGGCAAGCTGCGCCAGGTCGACGGGGTCGCCAGTGCGTCCTTCGACCAGAAGACCGGCCTCAACAAGGACCACACGACGGCCCTGGTCGATCTGACGCTCAAGTACTCGGGCGCCAGCGACCAGGCCATCTCCGCGGTGGGCAAGGTCCGCACGGTGGCCGCCGCCGGCGCGCCGCCGGGCACCGAGGCGGTGGTCGGCGGTACGTCCTCGATCTACCGGGACATCAACGCGGCGGTCGACCACGACTACCGCACGGTCTTCCCGATCGCCGCGATCCTGATCATGGTCATCCTGGGGCTGCTGCTGCGCAGTGTGGTCGCGCCCTGGTACCTGATCGCGTCGGTGGCGCTCGGCTTCGGCGCGACGCTCGGCGCGACGGTGCTGATCTTCGGCCGCGGTGACGGGCTGATCTTCCTGCTGCCGATCATCATGTACCTGTTCGTGGTCGCCATCGGTACCGACTACAACATCCTGATGATCGCCCGGCTGCGGGAGGAGGCCCGTGAGGGCAAGGAGCCGCGTGAGGCGGCCGCTGCGGCGCTGCGGCACGCCGGGCCGACGATCGCCTCGGCCGGCTTCATCCTGGCGGCCACCTTCGCCACGCTGATGCTGGGCGGCAACGCCTTCCTGGTCGAGATGGGGTTCGCGATCGCCTTCGGCATCGTGGTCGCCGCGTTCGTGATGGCGATGTTCTTCACGCCGAGCCTCACCGCGCTCATCGGGCACGCCGCCTGGTGGCCCGGGCACGCGGACCGTGGCGACGGGGGCCACACCGGCGAGCTCCTGGCGGCCGGTGACGGTCGTCCGGAGGGCGGCGAGACACGGGACGCGCCGGAGTTGGACGATTCCGGGCGCCGCTGAGCAGGCCTGAACACCTGAACATGGGTGCGGGAGCGGACGGTTCCGGCCGGGGCTGAGGCCGGGGGCGGCTGAGGTCGGCCGGAGCCGATCGTGGTTTTCCACGGGGCCGGACAGGTGTTGATCACCTGTCCGGCCCTTTCCGTTACGCTGGCGGAGCGGCGGGTGACTGTGGGTGATTGTGGATGGTCGGAGGCGAGGGGTGGGGAACGGGGGTGCTTGGGCGATGCTGGGCGGGTGAAGGATCGGCGAAGGGTGGTGCGGGATGGTGAGTGGCGGAGGTCCGTTGCCGTTGCCGCCCGTCTTGCGTGACTGAATAGCCTCATGCAGAGTCGTGTTCCGGTGAATAGCGGCCCGCTGGGCCATGGGTCGGGACGGGACTGCGATGAGTGATGCGGCGCAAGGCGACAGTGGGGTGGTAGCCGTCGGTGCGGAGCGCGGCATCGCCGTCGGTGGGGCTGCGGGCGGCAGCGGTACGGGGATCGGTGGCGGGGTCGGGACGAGCACCGGGATCGGGACGAGCACCGGGGTCGGTGGGGACAGCGGTGGCGGCGGGGTGGGAGCCGGTGGCGGCACGGTGATCGGGGCGGCGGAAGGGGCGGGGCAGGCGTCGGCGCGGCTGCTGAGGCTCTTCGAGGCCCACCGGCTGACGCCCACCCAGCGGCGGATCGCGCACTGCCTGGTGCGGAAGGCGGACGAGGCGCCCTTCCTGTCCAGCGTGGAGGTGGCCGAGCTCGCCGGTGTCAGCCAGCCGTCGGTGACCCGGTTCGCGGTCGCCCTGGGCTTCGACGGCTATCCCGCGCTGCGCCGCCACCTGCGCGAGGTCGCACCCGCCCAAGCCCTGCCGGCGGGCGCCGCGTACAACGCCTACCAGCAGGCTGTGCACGCGGAGATCGAGAATCTGCGGCACCTGGCCGCACTGCTCGCCGACCCGGCACCCGTCGCCAGGGCCGGGGCGGTGCTCGCCGGGTCCCGCCCGCTGCCGGTCCTCGGCCTGCGCGCGGCCGGCGCCCAGGCGCGGGGCTTCGCCTACTTCGCGGCGAAGGTGCACCCCGATGTGCGGCTGCTGGACGAGGGCGGCACGATGCTCGCCGACCGCGTCGACGCCTCGGTCCGGGCCGGGGCGAGCGCGCTGCTGTGCTTCGCGCTGCCGCGCCACCCCCGCGAGGTGGTCGACGCGCTGACTTATGCGCGGGCGGCCGGTCTCACCGTGGTGACCGTGGCGGACAGCGCCTTCGCCCCGGTGGCCGCCGTCAGCGACCTGCTCCTCCCGGCGGCCGTCGGCACCGGCCTGGCCTTCGACACCGCGTGCGCGCCCATGCTGCTCGGCCGGGTGCTGCTGGAGTCGATGTGCGACGCGCTGCCGGACGCGCAGGCCCGGCTTGAGGAGTTCGACGCGTACGCGGCGGCGCGCGGCATGTTCGTCGACTGAGTCTGAACGTCTTAACGAAAATCTGAGAAACGCGAAGTACTCTCCCGACCACTTACCGAAGACGAGGAGGGAGTACGTCGTGGTGCGCGGGGCCTACACATTGGCACGGGTAGCGGTGACGGTGCGGGTGGCGGCGTGCTGGCTGTGGTGGCTGGGGGTGATGGCCGCCGCGCCGGGGACGGCGGTGACGTTCAGTCCGACCGGACGCCGTATCGGGGTCATGGCCGGGGCGGCGCTCTTCGTCGTGGCGGCGGTGGTCGCGTTCGTGATCCGGGGCGGCCGGTACGGAGCGCGGGCGAACGAGGCGGCGCGGGCCGCGAAGGCGGTGTTCCTCCAGGACCGCAAGGTGACCGCCCGGAGCTGGCTGCGGCGGCGCCGCTGGTGGCTGCTGGCCGCGTTCCTGGTCGCCGCCGGGTCCTCGGCCCTGCTGCCGTGCGCCGGCGGGATGCTGCTCGCGGGGGTGGGCGCCGGCCTGTGGGCGAAGTCGGTGCGGGTGGGCCGGATCGAGCGCTCCCGGGACGCCCTGCTGTGGGTGCGCCCGGACAGCGACCCGCCCGCCTACCAGCTCACCGGGATAGCCGCCGGCGACGCGGCCCCGGGTGGCGGCCGGCGCCGCCGGGGGTGAAGGGCAGGTTGCGACCGGCCGCGCTTTACCGGACCCTGCCCTCCCGGGCGGCCCGGCGCTGCCGGGCACGCACTGCTCGGGCTGCCGGCCTGTCCGCCGTATTCGGCCGGTCCGGCCCGCTGTCACTGGGCCCGGCGCAGTGGGGGCAGTCCGCCGCCGCTCTCCGCGACCACCTCCGCCTCGCTCTGGGCCGCCCGGACCGGACTGAAGCTCACCCCGCCGTCCTCGCGGACGCGGTAGCCGTGGACCGCCGGGCGGGGCAGCGAGTTGTACGCGAAGTGGTTGGAGAAGTAGTAGGCGCCGGTGTCGAGCAGGGCGACATGGTCGCCGGCCGCGAGCAGCGGCAGCCGACATCCCTTGGCCACCAGGTCGCCGGCGAAGCAGCACGGCCCCGCGACGTCCTGGACCACCGGCGGCCCGCTCTTCTCCTGGCCCTTGCCGTCCAGGGCGAGTACCCGGATCGGCCAGGCGTCCGGTACGAAGACGGTCCGGGTGGCGACCTGGGCACCGGCGTGGGTGACGGCTATCGGCCGACCGCCGGCCGACTTGGCGTATTCGACCCGGGCCAGCACCGAGCCGTTCTTGGCCAGCAGCGAGCGGCCGAACTCGGTGACCAGTCCGTAGCGTCCGTCGAAGAGCCCGGGCACCCGGGTCCGCAGCAGGGCGGCGTAGTCCGCGAAGGCCGGCGTGATCTCGTCCGAGTCGAAGTTGACCGGCAGACCGCCGCCGATGTCCAGCACCGTGACCTGCTGCCTTCCGGCAGCCTGGTTGATCCGCTCGGCCAGGTCGTAGGCGGCCCTGACCCCCTCGGCCATCAGCTCCAGCGGTACCCCTTGCGAACCGGTGTGGGTGTGCAGGCGGTTGAGCCACGGGCGTTCCGCGTAGGTGCGCAGCACCCACTCCTCGGCGCCCGGGTCGCGCAGCGCGACACCGAACTTGGACGTGGCGGTCGCCGTGCTCATCGCCCCGATGCTGCCGCCGCCGACCTGCGGATTGACCCGCAGCCCCACCGGCGAGCCGCCGCCGGGCACGGTCGACCGCAGGGCGTCGATCCGCGCCAGCTCCTCGGGGTTGTCCACATTGACCGCGATGCCGAGTCCCAGCGCGGTGCGCAGTTCGGCGACCGTCTTGGCGGGGGAGTCGAGCACCGTCCGGTCGGCCGGGATGCCGGCCGCCCGCGCCAGTGCCAGCTCGCCGGGGCTCGCCACCTCCGCGCCGAGCCCGCACTCGCCGAGCAGCGCCAGGACCGGTACGAGCGAAGCGGCCTTCACCGCGAAGGTGTGGGTGATCGCCATGCCGGGGGTGGTGAAAGCGGCGTGCAGCGCGGTCGCCGACTCTTCGATGCCGGTGACGTCCAGCAGCCCGACCACCGGCTCGGCCTCGCTCGCCAGCCCTTGCTCCACTGCGGCGCGCAGTGCCTGGCCACGCCGTATCCCCAGCTCATCGCTCATACCGACCATCCCACCACCAGCCGGGGGAGGGACGCCACCCGCCCCCCGGTACCCGGCCGGGAAGCGGCGGGCCGGGAGCGGGGACGCGCGCCTGGCGGGGTCGGGAGCGGGGAGGCGGCCCGGCGGCATCGGGGGCGGGGCGTACCGGCCGAGTCGGGGCCGAGGACCGGCGGAGGGACGGGCGAGGCGGCGCCGGATCGCCACCGCCGCCTTGTTGACTAGAGCTATTCACCTGGCAAGGATGTGAATGAATTGCACCACGGGTGATGGCGACGACGAGGAGGCCGGACCGATGGCAGGACCGAGGCCGGTACGCGCACCGCGCGGCACGGAGCTGAGCGCTCTGGGATGGCAGCAGGAAGCCGCGCTGCGGATGCTCCAGAACAACCTCGATCCGGAGGTCGCCGAGCACCCGGACAAGCTGGTGGTCTACGGCGGCACCGGCAAGGCCGCCCGGGACTGGAACTCCTTCGACGCGATGGTCCGCACCCTGCGCGGGCTGAAGCAGGACGAGACCATGCTCGTCCAGTCCGGCCGCCCGGTCGGCGTCCTGCAGACCCACGAGTGGGCGCCGCGGGTGCTGATCGCCAACTCCAACCTGGTCGGCGACTGGGCCACCTGGGAGGAGTTCCGCCGCCTGGAGGCGCTCGGCCTGACCATGTACGGGCAGATGACCGCCGGGTCGTGGATCTACATCGGCACCCAGGGCATCCTCCAGGGCACCTACGAGACCTTCGCCGCCGTCGCCGCCAAGCGGTTCAACGGGACGCTGGCCGGCACCATCACCCTCACCGCCGGGCTCGGCGGCATGGGCGGCGCCCAGCCGCTCGCGGTCACCATGAACGGCGGCGTGGTCATCTGCGTCGACTGCGACCCGCGGGCCATCGACCGGCGGATCGAGCACCGCTACCTCGACGTCAAGGCCGACTCCCTCGACGACGCCCTGCGGCTGGCGACCGAGGCCCGCGACGCCCGTCGTCCGCTCTCCATCGGCGTCCTCGGCAACGCGGCCGACCTCGTGCCGCGGCTGCTCGCCATGGGAGCCCCGATCGACATCGTCACCGACCAGACCTCGGCCCACGACCCGCTCGCCTACCTCCCCACCGGTGTCGACCTCGCCGACATGACCGCCTATGCCACCGAGAAGCCCGCCGAGTTCACCGAACGGGCCCGCGAATCCATGGCCAGGCACGTGGAAGCGATGGTCGGCTTCCAGGAAGCGGGCGCCGAGGTCTTCGACTACGGCAACTCCATCCGCGGCGAGGCCCGGCTCGCCGGGTACGAGCGGGCCTTCGACTTCCCCGGCTTCGTGCCCGCCTACATCCGGCCGCTCTTCAGCGAGGGCAAGGGCCCCTTCCGGTGGGCCGCCCTCTCCGGCGACCCCGCCGACATCGCCGCCACCGACCGGGCGATCCTCGACCTCTTCCCGGCGAACGAGTCGCTGGCCCGCTGGATCAAGCTCGCCGGTGAACGGGTCCACTTCCAGGGCCTGCCGGCCCGCATCTGCTGGCTCGGCTACGGCGAACGCGACCGGGCCGGCGAACGCTTCAACGAGATGGTCGCCGACGGCACCCTCAAGGCCCCCATCGTCATCGGCCGCGACCACCTCGACGCCGGCTCGGTCGCCTCCCCCTACCGGGAGACCGAGGCGATGCTGGACGGCTCCGACGCCATCGCCGACTGGCCGCTGCTCAACGCCATGGTCAATGTCGCCTCCGGCGCCTCCTGGGTCTCCATCCACCACGGCGGCGGCGTCGGGATCGGCCGCAGCATCCACGCGGGCCAGGTCACAGTGGCCGACGGCACGGCCCTGGCCGGCGAGAAGATCCGCCGGGTCCTCACCAACGACCCCGGCATGGGCGTCATCCGCCATGTCGACGCGGGCTACGACCGCGCGCGCGAAGTCGCCGCGGAGCGCGGGGTCCGCGTGCCCATGGCAGAGGGCACCGAGCAGTGACGGAGACCTCCCCGCCGGGAGCGGCGGGCGAGGCCCCGCCCTCCCGGCCGGCCGGCTTCCACGAGATGTGGCGGGACCTGCTGCCGCTCGGCCGCGACGCGCGCTCGGGCGGCTACCGGCGCTACGCCTGGACCCCGGCCGACGGCGACTGCCGCGCCTGGTTCCGCGCACAGGCCGCGGACCGGGGCCTGGCCTACGAGATCGACCGCAACGGCAACCAGTGGGCCTGGCTCGGGGATCCGACGGCGGGACAGGCCGTCGTCACGGGCTCCCACCTGGACTCGGTGCCCGACGGGGGCGCCTACGACGGCCCGCTCGGTGTCGTCTCCGCCTTCGCCGCCCTGGACGAACTCCGCGACCGGGGCGCCGTACCCCGCAAGCCGCTCGCCGTCGTCAACTTCGGCGACGAGGAGGGCGCCCGCTTCGGCCTCGCCTGCGTCGGCTCCCGGCTGACCGCCGGTCAACTCGGCCCGGAAGACGCCAGGGAACTGCGCGACGGCGACGGCGTCACGCTGGCCGCCGCCATGGAACGGGCCGGGTACGACCCGGCGGCCATCGGCGCCGATCCCGAACGCCTCGCCCGCATCGACGCCTTCGTCGAACTCCATGTCGAACAGGGCCGCGCCCTCGACCTCCAGAGCGCCCCGGTCGGCGTCGCCTCCGCGATCTGGCCGCACGGCCGCTGGCGGTTCGATTTCCGCGGCGAGGCCAACCACGCCGGCACCACCCGTCTCGACGACCGGCACGACCCGATGCTCACCTACGCCCACACCGTGCTCGCCGCCCGCGAGAAGGCGCGGCTGGCGGGGGCGCTCGCCACCTTCGGCAAGGTCGGCGTGGAGCCCAACGGGGTCAACGCCATCGCCTCCCTCGTCCGCGGCTGGCTCGACTCCCGCGCCGCCGACGAGGAGACCCTCGCCGGACTCGTCGCGGCCGTCGAAGCGGCCGCCCGGGAGCACGGCGCCCGCGACGGCGTGGACGTCCGGGTGGTCCGCGAATCCTTCACCCCCGTGGTGGAGTTCGCCCACGACCTGCGCGACCGCCTCACCGCGCTGCTCGACCCGGCCGCGGCGGGCCGCGGGACCCCGGTGCCCGTGCTGCCCACCGGCGCGGGACACGACGCGGGAATCCTCTCCGCGGCCGTGCCCACCGCCATGCTGTTCGTACGGAACCCCACCGGCGTCTCGCACTCCCCGGCGGAGTCCGCGGCCGAGGACGACTGCGTCGCGGGCGTGACCGCACTGGCCGACGTACTGGAGGGGCTGGCGTGCGGGTGACGTACTGGCTGGAGCACGCCTGGCTCGGCACCCGGGTGGAGCCGGGCGTCGCCCTGACCGTCACCGACGGCCGCATCGCCCAGCTCCGCACCGGCGTGCAGGCGCCACCGCCCGGCGCGACGGTGCTGCGCGGCCTCACCCTGCCCGGCCTCGCCAACGCCCACAGCCACGCCTTCCACCGCGCCCTGCGCGGCACCGCCCAGGGCGGCGCCCCCGCGGACGGCGGGCCGTCGGTGACCGACTCCTTCTGGACCTGGCGCGACGTCATGTACGAGGTGGCGCGGAACCTCACCCCGGACAGCTACTTCGCCCTCGCCCGCGCGGTGTACGCCGAGATGGCGCTGGCCGGCATCACCTGCGTCGGCGAATTCCACTATCTGCACCACCAGCGCGGCGGGACCCCGTACGACAACCCCAACGCGATGGGCGAGGCACTGATCGCCGCCGCCGCCGAGGCGGGCCTGCGCATCACCCTGCTCGACACCGCCTACCTGCGCGGCGGCCTCACCCGCGACGGCTATCAGCCGCTCGAAGGCACCCAGACCCGCTTCGGCGACGGCACCGCCGACCGCTGGCACGACCGCTGGTCGCTGCTCAAGGGCGGCGGGCACAGCAGGATCGGCGCCGCGCTGCACTCGGTACGGGCCTTCGCCGACCGGGACGACTACGCCGCCTTCGCCTCCTGGACCGCCGGTGCGCCCACCCACGTCCACCTCTCCGAGCAGCCCGCGGAGAACGAGGCGTCCCTGGCCTTCCACGGCCGGACCCCCACCCGCCTGCTGGCCGACTCCGGTTTCTGGGGCCCGCACACCACCGCCGTGCACGCCACCCACCTCACCGCCGAGGACATCGCCCTGCTCGGCGACGCGGGCAGCACCGTCTGCATGTGCCCCACCACCGAGCGGGATCTGGCCGACGGGATCGGCCCGGCTCCCCGACTACGGCGGGCCGGCTGCCCGCTGAGCCTGGGCAGCGACAGCCACGCGGTGATCGACCTCTTCGAGGAGGCCCGCGCGATGGAGCTGAACGAACGGCTCCGCAGCCGGACCCGCGGCCACTGGACAGCGGCGGAACTGCTCCGGGCCGCCACCGAGGACGGCCACGCGAGCCTGGGGTGGACCGACGCCGGTCGACTCGTGGCAGGCGCGCTCGCCGACTTCACCACGATCGCGCTGGACTCGGTCCGCACCGCCGGACCCGCGCCCCGGTCGGGCGCCGCGACGGCCGTATTCGCGGCGACCGGGGCGGATGTCCGGCACACCGTGGTGGCCGGCCGGCAGATCGTCCGCGACGGCCGCCACCAGCTTGTCGAGGACGTCCCCGGCGCCCTGGCCAGGGCGATCGCCGCCGTCCGCCGCTGACTTCGGCCCCACCGCCCGCGAAGAACCCCCGAACCGACCGCCGTCCAAGGAAAGCGAAGGCCGTGCCGAGGATGACCCCCGCGCCGAGCATGCCGAGCCACCAGGCCCCCTCGGCCACGCCGCCCACCTCGGCCACCCGGCCGGTCCCGACGACGCCCACCGCGCCGGCCACGCGCCCTGTCCCGGCGGCGCAGCCGAGCAGTACCGTCATCACCAACATCGGCAGCCTGGTCACCAACGATCCCTCCCGCTCCGCTCCCGGCAATCCCCTCGGTCTGATCCAGGACGCGGCGGTCGTCATCGACGGCGACCGGATCGTCTGGACCGGTGCGACCAGCAAAGCACCCCCCACTGACAACCGGTTCGACGCGGCCGGCCGGGCCCTGCTCCCCGGCTTCGTCGACTCGCACGCACATCTCGTCTTCGCCGGTGACCGCACCGCCGAGTTCGCCGCCCGGATGACCGGCCGCCCGTACACCGCGGGCGGCATCCGCACCACGGTCGCCGCGACCCGCGCCGCCTCCGACGCCGAACTGTCCGCGAACGTCGCCCGGCACCTGGCCGAGGCCGCACGCCAGGGCACCACCACCATGGAGACCAAGTCCGGCTACGGCCTCACCGTCCACGACGAGGCCCGGGCGTTGCGGATCGCCGCCGGACACACCGAAGAGGTCACCTTCCTCGGCGCCCATGTGGTGGCTCCCGAGTTCGCCGACGATCCGGCCGGCTACGTGGACCTGGTGACCGGGGACATGCTGGCCGCCTGCGCCCCGTACGCCCGCTGGGTCGACGTCTTCTGCGAGCGGGGCGCCTTCGACGGCGACCAGGCGCGCGCCGTCCTCACCGCCGGCCGTGAGCGGGGCCTGATCCCACGCGTGCACGCCAACCAGCTGGGACCCGGGCCCGGCGTGCTGCTCGCTGTGGAACTCGGCGCCGCCTCCGCCGACCACTGCACCCACCTCACCGAGGCGGACGTCGACGCCCTGGCGGGCGGCGCGGACACCACGGTCGCCACGCTGCTGCCGGGCGCGGAGTTCTCCACCCGGGCCGTCTACCCGGACGCCCGCCGGCTGCTCGACGCGGGCGCCACCGTCGCCCTGTCGACCGACTGCAATCCGGGCTCGTCCTTCACCACGTCGATGCCGTTCTGCGTCGCGGTCGCCGTCCGGGACATGCGGATGACCCCTGACGAGGCGGTGTACGCGGCCACGTACGGCGGCGCGCGCGCCCTGCGCCGTACCGACATCGGTACGGTCACCGCGGGCGCGCGCGCCGATCTGCACCTGCTGGAGGCTCCCAGCCATGTCCACCTCGCCTACCGCCCCGGCGTGCCCCTGACAGCGGCCGTATGGCAGGCGGGGCGGCTCGTCCACCGGGCCCCGTAAGATCGCCGGAGAGTCGGCCGGGCCCGGCCGGTGGACGGCCCCCTACTCGTCGACCTACTCGTCGACCAGCAGTCCCCGCCGCAGCCGGGAGAGCGTGCGGGTCAGCAGCCGGGAGACGTGCATCTGGGAGATGCCCAGCTCCTCACCGATCTCGGACTGGGTCAGGTTGCCGACGAAGCGGAGCGAGAGGATCTCCCGGTCACGCGAGGAGAGACTCGCGATCAGCGGCTTCAGCGACTCGACGTACTCAACGCCCTCCAGATCGTGGTCGTCGTACCCGATCCGGTCCGCCAGTGCCCCTTCCGGGTCGTCCTCGGCGGGCTGGGCGTCCAGCGAACTCGCGGTGTAGGCGTTGCTCGCCGCCATCCCCTCGATGATCTCGTGCTCGGGCAGGTCGAGCTTCTCGGCCAGCTCCCGCACGGTCGGCGTCCGGTCGAACTCCTGGGCCAGCTCGTCGCCGGCCTTGGCGAGATCGAGCCGCAGCTCCTGGAGTCGCCGCGGTACCCGCACCGACCAGCTGGTGTCACGGAAGAAACGCTTGATCTCCCCGACGATGGTCGGCATCGCGAAGGTGGGGAACTCCACCTCGCGGCTGAGCTCGAACCGGTCGATCGCCTTGATCAGGCCGATCGTACCGACCTGGATGATGTCTTCCATCGGCTCGCTGCGGGTGCGGAACCGGGACGCCGCGAACTTCACCAGCGCCAGGTTGAGCTCCACCAGCGTGTTGCGGACGTACGCGTACTCGGGGGTGCCCTCCTCCAGCGTGCGGAGGCGGGCGAAGAGCGTCTTGGACAGGGCGCGCGCGTCGACCGGTCCGATCTCGTCGTAGGCGGGAATCTCCGGGAGCCCTGCGAGACCCTCAAGCCGTTCCTGCTGCTGATCCAGGCCGAGCTGGGGTGCCATGTGCTCCTCCCTCTCCTTGCTTCGGCGGTTGGCTCGATGTCGGACGTGCCCGGACGTGCCAATGCCGTATCTCCACCCCTACCCCGTTTTCGGGGCGTGTCGCAAGTCAGGGGAGGATGAGTCCGAAATCAATCCACGGCCAGGGAAAAGGATGCGTAAAGCTCTGCGGGGGGAGGTGGCGTGGAGCGGGACAAGAGGCGACTACCGTCGGTGCCGCCGAACGCGTAGGGTCATACACGCGTCATGAGGATGCATAAGGAGCGCACATGGACCGCGAGGCGGTCGGCACGGCCGACGTCGGCAGGCTGCAGGTTGAGGTCAGGCAGGTCGGCCATACCGCGGTCTTCACGCCGTCGGGAGAGCTGGACCACCACACCGCCGAGGTGCTCGCCGGACCGCTCGGCGACGCCGTCGAGGCGGGGGTGAACCGGCTGGTGATCGACTGCGCGAACCTGGCGTTCTGCGATTCCACCGGTTTGAACGTGCTGCTCGGAGCCCGGTTGCGGGTCGAGGCCATCGGCGGCGCGGTGCATCTGGCGGCGATGCGGCCGACGGTCGCCCGGGTCTTCGAGATCACCGGGGCAGAGGCCGTCTTCACCATTCATGACACGCTCGATCAGGCGCTTCAGGAATAGCGGAGTGCGGACGGGGGCGGGCGTGAGTGTTGTGCGCCGGAGCACACGGGCATTGCCGTCGCTCCGGACGTGTTCCCGGAGATCGACCGGGCAGAAGACTGTCGGATCACAGTTGGACATCCGTGAGGTGAGGCCTTGATGAGCACCGCCCGGCCCTACGCCGCGGACGACCATGGTCCGGAACCGGCCGGCCCAGAGGGCGTGCCCCAGGTCGACACCCGGGCCCCCGAGCCCATGCGGCGACTGGCGCTCTCCGGCGAAAGCGGTGTCGTGCCCCTGGCACGGGACTTCACGCGGGAGGCGCTCCGTGACTGGGGATGGCTGCCCGCCGCGACCGCCGATCGCCGGGCCGCCGCCGAGGACGTACTGCTGGTGGTGTCCGAGCTGGTGACCAACGCCTGCCTGCACGCCGGCGGCCCCGAGGAGCTGCGGCTGTGGCGCCACCCCAAGGCGCTGCGGATGGAGGTCGTCGACGGCGGCCCCGGTGAGCCCGCGCCCCGCACCCCGCACCGCGCCGGCCGGCCCGGTGGGCACGGCATGTTCATCGTGCAGCGGCTCTGTCTCGACTGGGGGGTCACCCGCGTCGAGGGCCAGCCCGGCAAGACCGTGTGGGCGGAGATGGCCGCGCCCTCCTAGCGGCCGCAAGGACTCGGTGCGGGCGCCATAGCGTGTCCGATCGGTTGAAAACGCGCCCGCTCGGGCAATCCCGCGCGCAGCCCTCTACGTACCACCGAGTCGGGACGCTCTCGTGCGGACTACCATCAAGCCCATGACCCGCGTACTTCTCGCCGAGGACGACGCATCCATCTCGGAGCCACTGGCACGCGCACTGCGTCGTGAGGGCTACGAGGTCGAGGTGCGCGAGGACGGACCCACCGCGCTGGAGACGGCACTGCTCGGCGCCGTCGATCTGGTGGTGCTCGACCTGGGCCTGCCCGACATGGACGGCCTCGACGTATGCCGCCGGATCCGTGTCGAAGGCCACACTTTTCCGGTCCTGGTGCTCACCGCCCGCGCCGACGAGGTCGACACGGTCGTCGGCCTCGACGCCGGCGCCGACGACTACGTCACCAAGCCCTTCCGCCTCGCCGAACTCCTCGCCCGGGTCCGCGCTCTGCTCCGCCGGGGCACCACCGAGCCCACCCAGCCGTCCACCCACGGCGTACGGATCGACGTCGAGTCGCACCGCGCCTGGATGGGCGACGACGAACTCCAGCTCACCGCCAAGGAGTTCGACCTGCTGCGGGTGCTGGTCCGGGACGCCGGCCGGGTGGTCACCCGCGAGCAGCTCATGCGCGAGGTGTGGGACACCACCTGGTGGTCCTCCACCAAGACCCTTGACATGCACATCTCCTGGCTGCGCAAGAAGCTCGGTGACGACGCGGCCAACCCGCGGTTCATCTCCACCGTGCGCGGAGTGGGTTTCCGGTTCGAGAAGAACTGAACCGGCACCTCCATGCGCCGTCGCCTGATCTCCTCCACGCTCGCCGTGGTGCTCGTCGTGATCGCTGTCTTCGGCATCTCCCTGGTGATCGTCGAGGCCAGGACCATCGAGAGCAGCGCGCGGGACGGGGTGGAGTCCGAGGCGGTGCGGCTGGTCGGCATCGTGGAGAACCGCCTGCTGGCCGGTGAGCCGGTCGACGCCCAGGGGCTTGACCGGCAGATCGCCGAGGGCCGCTTCGCGGTGGTGCGCGTCCCCCACCACCCCGAGGTACGGCTCGGCACACAGCCGCGCGGCAGCGTCATCACCTCCACCCAGACCGGTGACGAGGGCGAATCCGTCACCGTCGAGGAGTCACGCTCCACCATCAGCCAGCAGATCGGCCGCACCCTGCTGGTGATCCTGGCCGTCGCGCTGCTCGCGGTACTGGCCGCGGTCGCCCTCGCCGTACGGCAGGCCCGGCGGCTGGCCAGCCCGCTCACCGATCTCGCCGAGACCGCCGAACGCCTCGGCTCCGGCGACCCCCGGCCCCGGCACCGCCGCTACGGCGTGCCCGAACTGGACCGGATCGCCGACGTCCTGGACGCCAGCGCCGAACGGATCGGGCGGATGCTCACCGCCGAGCGCCGGCTGGCCGCGGACGCCTCACACCAACTGCGCACCCCGCTCACCGCCCTCTCCATGCGGCTGGAGGAGATCGTGGCCACCGCGGAGGACGAGGAGGCGGTCCGGGAGGAGGCGAGCATCGCGCTCGGCCAGGTCGAGCGGCTCACCGACGTGGTGCAGCGGCTGCTCACCAACTCCCGCGACCCCCGCTCCGGCTCCGCCGTCGACTTCGACCTCGACGAGGTGATCCGGCAGCAGGTGGAGGAGTGGCGCCCCGCCTACCAGGCCGAGGGCCGCGCCCTGGTGCTCTCCGGCGGCCGCTCGCTGCGTGCGGTCGGCACCCCCGGCGCGGTCGCCCAGGTGCTGGCCACCCTCATCGAGAACTCCCTGATGCACGGGGCCGGCACGGTCGCCCTGCACACCCGGGTGACCGGCAACCAGGCGGTGGTGGAGGTCTCGGACGACGGGCCCGGCGTGCCCCCCGACCTCGGCGCCCGGGTCTTCGAGCGCACGGTCAGCGGCCGCAACTCCACCGGCCTCGGCCTCGCCGTGGCCCGCGACCTGGCCGAGGCGGACGGCGGACGGCTGGAACTCCTCCAGCAGCGCCCACCGGTGTTCGCCCTCTTCCTGGCCCAGGAGATCACCCCGCGCCAGCCCCCGCCGGACGACATCATCACCTGAGGCCGTGCCGCCGTGCCGCCGTGCCCCTGTGCCGCCGGGAGGCCGGGCTGCTGCGCGCCGTGCTGCCGCAGGCTCGTGCGCCCGTGCGCCCGTCGCGCCGTGCTCCCGCTTGGCCCCGTCGCCGCGGGACCCTCAGCCGTCCAGTGCGGTGAAGGTCGCGGTCGACGGTTCACGCTTGGCCCGGAGCGTCACCGCTGCCGATTCCGCGTCGCGCAACACCCGCACCGCGTTCTGCCAGGTGAGTTTGGCCAGGTCGGAATCGGACCAGCCGCGGCGCAGGAGCTCGGCGATCAGGTTGGGGTAGCCCGCGACATCGCCGAGGCCGGTGGGGGTGAAGGCGGTGCCGTCGAAGTCCCCGCCGAGGCCGAGGTGCGAGACACCGGCCACCTCGCGCATGTGGTCCAGGTGGTCGGCGACGGTGGCGACGGTCGCCGCCGGACGGGGACGCGCGGCCTCGAAGGCGTGCTGGACCGTCATCGCCCCCGGCGTGGTGTCGAGCGGATGGAAGCCGTGCTCACGCATGTTGGCGTCGGCTTCCAGCGTCCAGTCGATCGCGGCGGGGAGGATGAACTTGGGCACGAAGGTGGCCATCGCGACCCCGCCGTTGGCCGGCAGGAGGGCCAGCACGTCGTCCGGGATGTTGCGGACATGGTCGCAGACGGCGCGGGCCGAGGAGTGGGAGAAGAGGACCGGCGCCTCGGCGATCCGCAGGGCGTGCCGCATGGTGTCCGCCGACACATGGGAGAGGTCGACCAGCATCCCCAGCCGGTTCATCTCGCGGACGACCTCCTCGCCGAAGGCGGTGAGGCCGTGGGCGGCCGGCTCGTCCGTCGCGGAGTCCGCCCACGGGGTGTTGGAGTTGTGGGTGAGGGTCATATAGCGGACACCCAGCCCGTAGAGCTGACGCAGCACGGCCAGCGAGCAGTCGATGGAGTGGCCGCCCTCCGCTCCCATCAGCGAGGCGATGCGGCCCTCCGACCTGGCGGCCTCCAGATCGTCGGCGGTGAGCGCGAGCCGGAGGTCGTCGGTGTACCGCTCGGTCATCCGGTGGACCACGTCGATCTGCTCGAGCGTCGCGGTGACGGCCGAGCCGGTGGGCAGGTCGGCCGGCACGTACACCGACCAGAACTGCCCGCCGACCCCGCCGGCCCGCAGCCGGGGGATGTCCGTGTGCGTACGGCCGGTCTGGTCGACCGCGATGTCCAGCCGGTCGAGGTCGTACGACACCTGCATGCGCAGGCCCCACGGCAGGTCGTTGTGCCCGTCCACGACCGGGTGGACGGCGAGCAGATCGCGAGCGTGCGTCAGAAGGTCCATGCCGACCACTGTATTGAGCCGGGCGCCTCCCGGCGTTCGACCCTGTGGACAACCGCGGCCGCCGCGACCCGACCTGTGGACAACCTCCTCGCGCCACCGGCCCCTTGCGCTACCAGCCCCTAGCGCTACCGGCCGAAGCCGAACCCCGCCGCCCCGGTCGCCTTCGCCCGCAGCCGCTTCCCCTTCTCCTGCGCCTGCTCGTTCAGCGACACCTGGAACTCCCGCATCCGGGCGAGCAGTTCCGGGTCGTGCGCGGCCAGGATCCGGACCGCGAGCAGCCCCGCGTTGCGCGCCCCGCCGACCGAGACCGTCGCGACCGGCACCCCGGCCGGCATCTGGACGATCGACAGCAGCGAGTCCATCCCGTCCAGGTACTTCAGCGGCACCGGTACGCCGATCACCGGCAGCGGGGTGACCGAGGCGAGCATCCCCGGCAGATGGGCCGCGCCGCCCGCGCCCGCCACGATGGCCTTGAGACCGCGGTCGGCGGCCTGCTCACCGTAGGTGATCATCTCCCGCGGCATGCGGTGCGCGGACAGCACATCGACCTCAAAGAGCACGCCGAACTCGTCCAGCGCCTGCGCCGCCGCCTCCATCACCGGCCAGTCGGAGTCCGAGCCCATCACGATGCCGACCAGCGGCGAGGTCGCGGGCGCGTCCGGCGGGGTGCTACTCATCGATCGTTCCTCGCAGGTAGTCGGCCGCGTGGCGGGCGCGCTCGCGCACCTCGGCCAGGTCGGCGCCGTAGGTGTTGACGTGGCCGACCTTGCGGCCCGGCTTGACGTCCTTGCCGTACATGTGGATCTTCAGCCCCGGGTCGCGGGCCATGCAGTGCAGATAGGCGGTGTACATGTCGGGGTAGTCGCCGCCGAGCACATTGGCCATCACCGTCCAGGGGGCGCGGGGCCGCGGGTCGCCGAGCGGCAGGTCGAGCACCGCCCGCAGGTGGTTGGCGAACTGCGAGGTGGCGGCGCCGTCCATGGTCCAGTGGCCGCTGTTGTGCGGGCGCATGGCCAGCTCGTTGACGAGGATCCGGCCGTCGGCGGTCTCGAAGAGCTCGACCGCGAGATGTCCGACGACCCCCAGCTCGTCGGCGATGGTCAGGGCCATCCCCTGGGCCCGCGCCGACAGCTCCTCCGGCAGGCCGGGCGCGGGCGCGATCACCGTGTCGCACACCCCGTCCACCTGGATGGATTCCACCACCGGATAGGCGACCGCCTGGCCGTGCGGCGAGCGCACCACGTTGGCGGCCAGTTCACGGACGAAGTCCACCTTCTCCTCGGCGAGCACCGGCACCTCGCCCCGGAAGGGCTCGGCGGCGTCCGCCTCGGACCGGACGATCCACACGCCCTTGCCGTCGTATCCACCGCGTACGGTCTTGAGCACGACCGGGAAGCCGCCGACCTCGGCCGCGAACCGGGAGACGTCCGCGGGGTCGGCGACGATCCGGTTGCGCGGGCAGGGGATCCCGATGACCGCGAGCCGGGTCCGCATGACGCCCTTGTCCTGGGCGTGCACCAGGGCCTCGGCGCCGGGCCGGACGATCACGCCGTCCGCCTCCAGGGCGCGCAGATGCTCGGTGGGCACATGCTCGTGGTCGAAGGTGAGCACGTCACACCCCGCCGCGAAGGCCCGCAGTGTGTCCAGATCGCGATAGTCACCGACGGTCACATCGGCCACCACCTGGGCGGCGGAATCCCGCGGACCGTCGCTGAGAATCCTGAAACGGACGCCGAGCGGAATGCCCGCCTCATGGGTCATACGGGCGAGCTGGCCGCCACCGACCATGCCGACTACGGGGAATGTCACGTTGTGTCCTGCCGGAGATACGCGCGTGGTACGCGGGGCCTGTCGTGCGGATCGCCCCGGAAACTGGCTCCTCCAGGATATCCGCCGTGCGGCGGCACGAATAACGGCCCTCGATCGCCGTATTTTCGCACAACGCGGTTAGCATGAGGTGCCTCCGGCCTCGTGCCGACCACCTGCCGGGCACCTGGCCGTCCGGCTCTCCACCAGGCAACCGCCCTCCACAGACAGGCCCAGCGATCAGATGAGCGGACTGCGCGCGATGCGTTCCCGGGTGCGCCTGCTGTACCGCGAGATCGCGAAGTTCGGGGCCGTCGGCGGGGTGGGCGTGCTGGTGAACATCGGCGTGTTCAACCTGGTGCGCAACAACACCGGGTTGCAGACCGTACGGGCCAGCATCCTGGCCACCGTGGTGTCCATCGCCTTCAACTACGTGGGTTTCCGGTATTTCACCTACCGTGACCGGGACCGGGCCGGACGCACCAAGGAACTCAGCCTCTTCCTGCTCTTCAGCGCGGTCGGCCTGGTCATCGAGAACGGCGTCCTCTACCTGGCGACCTATGGCTTCGACTGGGACAGCCGGATCCAGAGCAACATCTTCAAGTTCGTCGGCATCGGGGTGGCCACCCTCTTCCGCTTCTGGTCCTACCGCACCTGGGTCTTCCGCGCGATGCCGGCCAGGGAGGCCGTGGAGCAGGCGGAGTCCTTCCTCGCCGACGACGCCGACCGCGGTGCCGACCACCGAGGCGCCGACGGCCGCAGCGCCGCCGACCGCGGTGCCGACCACCGGGGTCAGGCCGCCGGCCGGCCGGCGCGGGAGCCGAAGCCCAGGTCCCGGTAGCCCGTACGTCCACCGTCGGTACGTCCCCGCCCGGTGCGCCCGCGCGCGACCCCGCCCACCCGCGCCTCAGGCATCAGGCGTCAGGAAGGCGCCGTGGCCGGCCGGGTCAAGCAGCGGGCCGCCCCATCGCCCGGTACGTCCAGCCCGCCTTGCGCCACAGCGCCGGATCCAGCGCGTTCCGCCCGTCCAGGATGTGCCGGCGGCCGGCCACGTCGCCCAGCGCGGCGGGGTCCAGTTCCCGGAACTCCCGCCACTCGGTCAGATGCAGCACTATGTCCGCGCCCCGCACCGCGTCCAGTGCGGTGGGCGCGTAGCCGAGGGTGGGGAAGAGCCGTTTCGCGTTCTCCATGCCCTTGGGGTCGTAGACCATCACCTGGCCGCCCTGGAGGTGGATCTGACCGGCCACGTTGAGCGCGGGGGAGTCGCGTACGTCGTCGGAGTCCGGCTTGAAGCTGGCGCCCAGCACCGCGATCCGGCGGCCGAGGAAACCGCCGCCGACCGCCTCACGGGCCATCTCGACCATGTGGGTGCGGCGGCGCATGTTGATGGAGTCGACCTCGCGCAGGAAGGTCAGCGCCTGGTCGGCGCCCAGTTCGCCGGCCCGGGCCATGAAGGCGCGGATGTCCTTGGGCAGGCAGCCGCCGCCGAAGCCGATGCCGGCCCGCAGGAACTTGTGGCCGATCCGGTCGTCGTAACCGATCGCCTCCGCGAGTGTCGCGACATCGCCGCCGGCCGCCTCGCTGACCTCGGCCATCGCGTTGATGAAGGAGATCTTGGTGGCCAGGAACGCGTTGGCCGCGGTCTTGACCAGCTCGGCGGTCGGGTAGTCCGCCACCACGAAGGGCGTGCCCTCGGCGATGGGCCCCGCGTACACCTCCCGCAGCCGCGCCTCGGCCCGCTCGCCGGCCACACCGACCACGATCCGGTCCGGGTGCAGGGTGTCCTCGACCGCGAAGCCCTCCCGCAGGAACTCCGGGTTCCAGGCCAGCTCGGCGTCCTGGCCGGCCGGCGCCAGCCGGTGCAGGAGTTCGGCGAGCCGGGAGGCGCTGCCCACCGGAACCGTCGACTTGCCGACCACGAGGGCCGGACGCCGCAGATGCGGGGCCAACTGGGTGAAGGCGCTCTCCACATGGCTCATGTCGCAGGCGTACTCACCCTGCTTCTGCGGGGTGTTGACGCACACGAAGTGGACATCGCCGAACTCGGCGACCTCCTCCCAGGAGGTGGTGAAGCGCAGCCGCCCGCTGGAGCCGGCCATCCCCGCCACGTGCTGGGCGAGCAGGTCTTCCAGACCCGGTTCGTACATCGGCACCTTGCCGCGCGCGAGCATCTCGATCTTGCCGGGGTCGATGTCGAGCCCGAGCACCTCGAACCCCAACTCGGCCATGGCGGCGGCGTGGGTGGCACCCAGGTATCCGGTGCCGATGACGGTGAGCTTCAGAGGCATGGGCCGAAGCATAGTCGGCACAAGGTGAACCAAATGAGGTACGGAGGGTGGCCACTCGGTCCACAATGCGCGCATACATCTAAGGGGTGGGTTGTGGCCGAGAGTGCCGACGGTGGCAAGGGCAGCGCTGGAACGGAGCGGCCCGCCGGGCTCGCCGCGGGGGAGAGCCCGGCGGAGAGCCGGCAGAACCTGAGCAAGGATTCCGCCGGGAGCCCGGCCCGGTCGGCACAGGGGCCGGCCGAGGAGCCCCGTCCGCCGGCCCATGATCCGGCCTGGGAGCCGGCTGAGGAGCCCGGTGAGCCGACCGCCGGACCAGCCGGAGAACCGGCTGAGGAGCCCGGTGAGCCGGCCGGCGATCCCGCCCGCCGCACCCGGCGCCGCCGCGCCGGCAGGGTCCTCTATGGCGCGCTCGTCCTGCTGTGCGCCGGTCTCCTGCTGGCCGGCGGCTCCGCCTACTGGGCCTATGAGCACTACACCGGGCGTGTCGCGCGCATCCCCAACGCCTTCCCCACCAATGTGCCCAAGGCCGCGCTGCCGCCGCCGTCCAAGGACGGCAGCGAGACGTTTCTGCTGGTCGGTCTGGACGCGCGGTCCGACCTCCCGACCACCGGCAAGGACGCCAAGGCGCCGGAGTGGAAGCCGGGCGCCCAGCGCAGCGACACGATGATGCTGGTCCACCTGCCGGCCGACCACAGCCACGCCTACGTCGTCTCGCTGCCCCGCGACTCCTGGGTGAGCATCCCGGGCCACGGCCAGGCCAAGCTGAACGCGGCGTTCTCCTGGGGCGGCCCGCCGCTGCTCATCGACACCGTGCAGCGGCTGACCAGGGTGAAGATCGACCATCTCGCCGTCATCGACTGGAGTGGCTTCAAGAAGCTCACCGACGCGGTGGGCGGTGTGGACATCACCGTCGACAAGACGGTCTCCCGGCTGCACGGCCCCGGCGGCGTCTGGACCGCGGGCACGCACCACATGGACGGCGGCGAGGCGCTCGACTACGTCCGCGAGCGCTACGGACTGCCCAACGGCGACCTGGACCGCACCCACCGCCAGCAGAACTTCCTGCGGGCGGTGCTGGCCAAGATGCTCTCCGGCGGCACCTTCAGCAACCCGCTCAAACTCAAGCGCACCCTCGACCAGGTGACCTCGGTGGTGAGCGTCGACGACCAGCTGTCCAACGGCGATCTGCGCGGCCTGGTGTGGGATCTGCGGAACGTCAGGTCGTCCGACATGGCCTTCATGAACGCGCCGGTAGCCGGCTTCGACACGATCCGCAAGCAGTCCGTGGTGTTGCTCGACACCAACGCCTCAGGTGAACTGTGGGAGGCGATGCGCAACGACACCATGACGGACTTCGTGGCCACCCACAGCCTGGACACCCTGGGTGACCGGGTGTCGTGAAGGTCACCCGATCAGGGTGGCGCACGCCATGAGACGTCCGGCCGGGGCGGCCCTAGGATCGAAGAGTTACTTAACGGTAGTTAGCACCGGGGAGTGAGACACACAGTGGCCGGATCCTCCGACTTCGACTTTTTCCGGACCTCAGAGGAGCACGAGATGCTCCGGGACGCCGTACGTTCGCTCGCCGAGGCGAAGATCGCGCCCTTTGCCGCCGAGGTCGACGAACAGGCGCGCTTCCCCCAGGAGGCCCGCGACGCGCTGGAGGCCAACGACCTGCACGCGGTGCACGTCCCCGAGGCGTACGACGGCTCCGGCGCGGACGCGCTGTCCACCGTCATCGTGATCGAGGAGATCGCGCGCGTCTGCGCCTCCTCCTCGCTCATCCCCGCGGTCAACAAGCTGGGATCGCTGCCCGTGCAGCTCGCCGGGTCCGAGGAGCTCAAGGCCAGGTACCTCGGGGCGCTCGCGCGCAGGGAGGGCATGTTCTCCTACTGCCTGTCCGAGCCCGAGGCCGGCTCCGACGCGGGCGGTATGAAGACCCGCGCGGTCCGCGACGGCGACCACTACGTGCTCAACGGCGTCAAGCGCTGGATCACCAACGCCGGCGTCTCCGACTACTACACGGTGATGGCCGTCACCGACCCGGACAAGCGGACCAAGGGCATCTCCGCCTTCGTGGTGGAGAAGGGCGACGAGGGCGTCTCCTTCGGCGCCCCGGAGAAGAAGCTCGGCATCAAAGGGTCCCCGACGCGCGAGGTCTACTTCGACAACGTGCGCATCCCCGCCGACCGGATCATCGGCGCCGAGGGCACCGGCTTCGCCACCGCCATGAAGACCCTCGACCACACCCGCATCACCATCGCCGCCCAGGCCCTCGGCATCGCCCAGGGTGCGCTCGACTACGCCAAGGGCTACGTCAACGAGCGCAAGCAGTTCGGCAAAGCCATCGCCGAGTTCCAGGGCATCCAGTTCATGCTCGCCGACATGGCCATGAAGCTCGAAGCGGCCCGGCAGCTCACCTATGCCGCGGCGGCCAAGTCCGAGCGGGTGGACGCCGATCTGACCTTCTTCGGTGCCGCGGCCAAGTGCTTCGCCTCCGACGCGGCCATGGAGATCACCACCGACGCGGTCCAGCTCCTCGGCGGCTACGGCTACACCCGTGACTACCCGGTGGAACGGATGATGCGGGACGCCAAGATCACCCAGATCTATGAAGGTACCAACCAGGTGCAGCGGATCGTGATGGCCCGCAACTTGCCCGCATGACGTTTTTTAGCGTCTCAACTCTGTAATAACCGCTGCCCGAGGGGAACCCCACGGGGTGCCCTTTGGGTAGTTGGGGTGGTTTAGGATCCGTTTTGCGATCAATTGACAAGCGTGTCAGGCGGCTTGTAGAGCTGTAGGGCCATCAGCGGGACGGGGGGCCGTACGCGTCTGCTGAGCGGCCTTCCTCTGCTTGTGATCCGAGTCCCGTGAAGGGAAGACGTGTCCATTAACCGCCGCACCGCGATAGCGGTGCGATCCATTGGCGTCGCCTCCGCCGCAGCCGCTCTGGCGCTGGGCGTTGCAGGCAACGCGTTCGCTTGCAAAATTGGTGACTTCACCTCGAGCATCTCGTGCGACCACGCGACCGGCACGAGCACGGTCACGGTCCACGACACCGACAGCAGCCGCCCGGTGACCGTGACGGTCAAGAACGGCGACACCGTGGTGGCGTCGCAGGACTTCAGCGACCAGGGCAGCGACTTCACGCTCCCGGTTGCCTGGACGCCCAACTCCACGTACCAGGTCGTTATCGATGTGAAGGGTCACTTCAGCGGTAAGAAGATCGACCAGGATCTGACCCTCGAGGGCGACTGCACCGCTCCCAAGCCGCCGACCCAGCCGTCGGACAGCCCCACCCCGTCCGACACCCCCACCAAGGACACCCCCACCGCGGCGCCCACCACGTCGCCCGCCACGGCGCCGACGGCCTCGCCGTCCAGCACCACCGCCGCTCCGGTCGTGGCCGACACCAACGCGCCGTCCCCGGCCGCCGGTGGCAGCCAGAACCTGGCCGAGACCGGAAGCAGCAGCAGCACCCCGATCATCGCGGGCATCGCCGCCGCGCTGGTCGTCGTCGGTGGTGGCTCGGTCTTCGTGCTGCGGCGCCGCAAGCCGTCCGCGCACTGACGTCCGCTGCTTCACCGCTCCAACGTTCTGCCGCACCACGCACAACACAACGGCCGTACGACACCCAGTCGTACGGCCGTTGTGTGTGCGGTGCCGCTGTCCGGCGTTGTCCGGCGTTACTGCGCGGCGCTGACGCCGACCGTCACCTTCTGGTCGTTCTTCAGCTCGTCGAAGAGCGTCTTGCCCTTCGTCATGTCCCACTTGAGGGCGTCGCCGTCGTTCGGAGTCTGGTAGTTGGCGTTGGCGATCGGCACCGTGATCGAGTGGCCCGAGCCGCCGGTGACACCCTTCATCGCCCAGAACATGGACGTGAGGTCGAACAGGCTCATCTTCTTGTCGACGATGAGCGTGTCGAGGCCCGAGCCGATCACCGGGTAGAGCTTGAACGGGTTGAGCACCGTGGACGGCGAGGCGGCCTGGTGGGCCAGGGTGGACAGGAACTTCTGCTGGTTCCGCATCCGGCCCAGGTCCTGGTCCGCCTCCTGGTGCCGCTGCCGGACGAAGGCGAGCGACTGCTTGCCGTTCAGCTTCTGGCAGCCGGCCGCGAAGTCCGCGCCGGACGCCTTGTCGTGCAGCGGCTTGTCCAGACACATGTTCACACCGCCGAGGGCGTCCACCAGGTTCACGAAACCGGAGAAGCCGATCTCCGCGTAGTGGTCGATGTGTATGCCGGTGTTGTACTCGATGGTCCGGGTCAGCAGCTCGGGACCGCCGTCCGAGTAGGCGCGGTTGAGCTTGTGGGTGGAGGCGGCGTACCGCTTGTGCGACTGCTGCCCGGTGAAGGCCGGGATGGTGACGTACGAGTCGCGCGGCAGGCTCATCATGGTGGTCCCGTTGGAGCCGGTGTGCAGGATCATCATGGAGTCGGTGCGCTGGCCGCTGTCGGCGCCGGTGTGGAGCTGCTTCTCCTCGGCCTTGGTCAGCCCCTCACGGCTGTCGGAGCCGACGATCAGGTAGTTGGTGCCCTTGCCGGTCGGCGGGCGGTCCTCGACCTTGCTGAGGTCCACCTCGCGGCGCACCTTGGAGTCGGCCCAGAAGTAGGTGGAGACGGACACCACGAGCAGCACCACGACCAGTCCGAGCGCGGTGTACCCGATCTTCCTGCGGGTGCTCCAGCGCGGACCGCGCGGCCCGCGGCCGTCGGGGCCCCCGGTGCTGGGCGGACCGTAGCCGCCGCCGTTCCCGCCGGGCTGCGGGCCGGCGCCGCCCGGCTGCTGACCGCGGCCGGCCTGCGGCGGGACCCCGCCGGCGGCAGCGGCCCTGCGCGGCGACAGTTCTGGGGGCAGCGGGGGCTCCGTGAGCCGGCGCCGCTCGGTGTCATCGCTCCAACCGTTCATGCCGCCAGTGTGCCCGGCGGCGCGGGGAACCCCGCCTTCCGAGGCCGTTCTGTAGCACAGCCGATGCATATCCGCACCAGCCGCGGTGCTTCCGTGACGGACATAAGGTTGGTGCCATGATCGAGTCCCCAGCGGGGCCGGGATCCGGCCCCGACCGCGGCAGCCGCACCGGCCCGGGCACCCCCGAGCCGCTGCCCGCCCCGGCCGTCCCGGTGATCCCGGGCAAGCCGACCTCCGCCTCCCGGATCACGCTCTCCCACATCATGAGCGCGCACGACACCAACCTGCTCGGCACCGTGCACGGCGGGGTGGTGATGAAACTGGTCGACGACGCGGCAGGCGCGGTGGCCGGCCGGCACTCCGGGGGGCCGGCGGTGACCGGCGCGATGGACGAGATGGCGTTCCTCGAACCCGTCAGGGTCGGCGACCTGCTCCATGTGAAGGCCCAGATCAACTGGACCGGCAAGACCTCCATGGAGGTCGGGGTCCGGGTGGTCGCCGAGCGGTGGAACGAGTCCGGGCCGGCGAAACAGGTCGCCAGCGCCTATCTGGTCTTCGTGGCCGTGGACGCGGAGGGCAAGCCGCGCCCCGTGCCGCAGGTCATACCCGGGACCGACCGTGACCACCGCAGGCGGCAGGAGGCGCAGATCCGCCGTACCCACCGGCTGGCCAGGCGCCGGGCCATCGTCGAGCTGCGCCGGCGGCGGATGGCCGAAGGCCGGGACGAGTAGCCCCCCGGCTCACCCGACCCGCGCCTCACCCGACCCGCGGCCTCGCTTCAGCCTCGCGTGGAACCTCGCTGCGAACCTCATCTCAGCCGCACGCCACCTCGTCACCGGTCACCGCGTTCTCCCCGACGGCCGGGGCGGTGATCTTCACCGGGATGACCTTGGTGTAGTCCGCGCCGAGCGTGATGTCCATCACCGGCCCCTGCCCCGCGGCGGGCACCAGCTCGGCGCCCGGCAGGGCCGCGGCCACCGACCGTACCGAGCGGTCCCAGCGGGGGTCGTAGCGGATCACCGTCCGCCGGACGTGGTGTTCCGCGGTGGTCGGCAGGCCCGGGGTGACGAATCCGGTCGCGCGCAGCGCCTTCTGCGCCTCACCGGCCAGCCCCTTGGTCCCGGTGCCGTTCTCCACCCGCACCCGGATCCGCGACGGGTCGACCTCGGCCCGGGCGCCCTGGTGCCTGGGCTCCGGGTGCGACGGGGCCAGCGGCCGGTCGGCCCGGATCGCCGCCCAGAGCTTGCCGGCCTTGGCGTTGTCCCACTTCACGGTCGAGCCGATGCCGGGGACCTGGTAGTCGATGTCGCCGAGCGGCACCGACAAGAACTCCGAGGAACTCGCCGACAGGCCCTTCATGCCCTTGGCGAGCGCGATCAGATCGGTGGGCCGCAGCCCCTGGTCGGCGCGGACCGAACCGAGCGCGGTGCCGGCGATCCGGCTCAGCGCCACCGGGTTGCCCAGCGTGTTCCCGCTGGTGATCTTCTCGATGACCTGGGCCAGGAAGTGCTGCTGACGCTGCATCCGGCCGAGGTCGGCGGAACCGTCGAGGTGCCGGGAGCGGACGTACTGGAGCGCCTGGGCGCCGTCCAGCGTGGTCCGGCCGGCCGGCAGGTCGAGGCCGCTGTGGGAGTCCTTCAGCGGCTCGGTGGTGCACACCTGGACGCCGCCGATGACGTCCACCGTCTTCATGAAGCTGGTGAAGTCGACCTCCAGGTAGTGGTCGATGTGGACGCCGGTCAACTGCTCGACGGTGCGCACGGTGAGCTTGGCGCCGCCGTCCGCGTACGCCTCGTTGATCTTGGCCGGGTGGGTGCCGGCGGACAGCCCGATCGGCGTGGGCGCGGTGATGAGGGAGGCGGTGGCCGCCGCGTGGACGGGCCGCCCCGGCTGGTCGGGCAGCCGTACGTAGCTGTCGCGCGGGATGCTGACGATGCTGGCGCGCCGCCGGTCCTCGGAGAGGTGCACCAGCATGATGGTGTCGGTGCAGTGGCAGGGGGCGCCGCCCAGGTGGTAGCGGCGCTTCTCCGCCGGGTCGATGCCGTCCCGGCTGTCGGTGCCGACCAGCAGGAAAGTGGTGCCCTTGGTGCCGCCCGGGCGCCCCTGCATGCCGCCGAAGGCGTCCACCCGGCCGATCGCGCTGTTCATCCCGTTGACGACGGCGTGCCCCACCCCGCTGACGGTGATCACCAGCAGGGCCAGGCCGCCGGCGATCCGGGTGCTCCAGCGGATCGGCGCCCGGCGGCGCGGCCGGACCGCGGGCCGCGGACCTCTGGCCGCCGGCACCCGGGTGTCGGGCGGCGGGCGGCGCCGAGCGGGCGGCGGGCGGTGCCGGGACGGCGGCGGGGAGCGGCGCGGGGATGGTGCTGGGGACCGGCGTTGGGTGGGCGGCACGGGGCGAGACCTCCAACCAGCGGGAACAGACCCGTTCAGGCCAACGACAAACTACCTGCAAATAGGACAGTCGGTCTTGACCCCACGCGCTGAGGTCCCCCGTAAGCGGTAACGTTTGCCGCGATGAACGCCGCCACTCACCCCGCTGTGAACTCCGCGCTCCCGGCCGTCTCCGTGATCATGCCGGTGCTCGACGAGGAGCGCCATCTGCGCAACGCCGTCCGGCACATCCTGGAACAGGACTACCCGGGACGGCTGGAAGTCGTCATCGCCCTCGGTCCGTCCACCGACCGGACCGACGCGATCGCCGCCCAACTGGTCGCGGAGGACCCCCGGGTCCACACCGTGCCCAATCCCACCGGACGCACTCCGGCCGCCCTCAACGCGGCGATCAAGGCGTCCCGGCACCCGGTCGTTGTCCGGGTCGACGGGCACGGCATGCTCTCGCCCAACTACATCGCCACCGCCGTCCGCCTCCTGGAGGAGACCGGCGCGGCCAATGTCGGCGGCATCATGCACGCCGAGGGCGAGAACGACTGGGAGCACGCGGTGGCCGCCGCGATGACCGCGAAGATCGGCGTCGGCAACGCCGCCTTCCACACCGGGGGCCTGGCCGCCGCCGCGGACACGGTCTACCTCGGCGTCTTCCGCCGCGAGGTGCTCGAGCAGCAGGGCGGCTACAACGTGGAGTTCATCCGCGCCCAGGACTGGGAGCTGAACTACCGCATCCGCGAGGCCGGTCATCTCATCTGGTTCTCGCCCGAGTTGCGGGTCTCCTACCGCCCCCGGCCCAGCGTGCGCACCCTCGCCAAGCAGTACAAGGACTACGGCCGCTGGCGTCGCGTCGTCACCCGCTACCACCGCGGCTCGGTCAACCTCCGCTATCTCGCCGCCCCCGCCGCGCTGCTCGCCAACGTCGTCGGTCTCGTCGTCGGCGCGGCCGTCACACCCTGGGCGCTGCTGATCCCGGCCGTATACGTCGTCGGTATCGTCGTCGGCTCGCTCCCGGCGGGGCGCGGGCTGCCGATCGGCGCCCGGATCCGTATCCCGTTGGCGCTCGCCACCATGCACATGTGCTGGGGGTACGGCTTCCTCACCAGCCCCCGTTCGCTGGCCCGTAAGGTCATCGCCAGCCGCCGCCCGGCGGTGAAGGCGGAGTCCGCCGAGCGGGCGGACGTCTAGGGGCATCCAGGGGCATCCAGAGGCGCCCAAAGGCAATCAGGCATCCACGGGCATCCAGGGGCCGTCGGCGGTCGTTGTGCGGAAGGGCCCACCGGATCACGTCCGGCGGGCCCCTCGACGTCTGCCGCCGTGTGGGTCGTCAGCCGCCGTGGTAGACGTACGGCCGGTAGACCGGCATACAGCCCTTGTCCGCGCCGTTGACGGCCTCGGCGGAGGTGGGCACCGTGCCGGACTTCGGCAGGGTCGCGCTGAAGTCGGTGCCGCTCTTCCAGTCCGAGCCGATCGTCAGGGTGATGCCCTGGGCGTCGGCGGACGGCTTGACGTTGCCGGCCGGGATCCTGAGCGCCTTGGCCACCGAGAGGGCGTCGGAGCTGCCCTGGGCGCCGGCGCTCCGCGGGTAGACCATTGTGGTGCCGAGGCTGGGCGCGGGGGCCCGGTCGAAGCCGGCCTTGGCGAACCCCGCCGTCCTGAGCGCCTCGGTGATGTCGCCGGCCCGATGGGGTGTCGGCTCGCCGGCCGCGGTGCCGGCCGTGCCGTTCACCACCGTGACCGGAATGGTGGCCGCCGCGGCGGCCGGCGGTCCCGGCTTCACGGTTGGCTGGGGGGTGGCCGAGGCGCCGGCGCGCGGCCTGCCGTTGGCGTCGAGCGCCACGTCGTTGCGCACCGAGGTCCACACCCCGTCGGCCTCGCCCGGCATCGGCAGGTAATGCGCGCTGTTCAACGGGTCGGCGACGCGCGGCATCGTCAGCATGGTGATCCGGTCCGGCGGGATCGTCTTGAGCTGCATCCCGAGGTCGTAGAGCTTCTTCGGGGTGCCGATCTCCTCGGACACCTCGAAGGCGGACATCGCGGCGGTGGCGACCTTGTTGAGCTTGCCGGGGTTGGTGAAGTAGTTCTGGCCGCGCAGTGAGCGGATCAGCGAGCTCATGTACATGTGCTGGGCCTTCGCCCGGCCCGCGTCGCTCTCGAACGGGTGGCGGGCGCGCAGCCAGGCCAGCGCCATCGTGCCGTAGACCTTCTGCGGACCGGCCTTCTTCAGCAGCAGGTGCGACGAGCCGGGGGCGCTGGGCGTCGGGTGGTCCCGCACCGGCTGGTCGACACAGACCTCGACGCCGCCGACGACATCGGCCATCTTCACCACACCGGAGAAGTCGATCATCAGCCAGTGGTCGATGTAGAGGTCGGTGAGGTTCTGCACGGTGGCCAGCGTGCAGCCGGGACCGCCGCGGCCGAGCGAGGCGTTGATGATGTCGTTGGTCGCCTGATACGTCTTGTCGGTCTTCGGGTCGGTGCAGGCCGGGATGTCGACCCGGGTGTCGCGCGGGATGCTCACCACCGACATGTTGGCGCGGTCGGCCGAGAGGTGGGCGATCATGATCACGTCGGCCCGCGCCCCGGCGGCGTCCGCCGCACCGCCCAGCTTGGCGTCCGCCGGATCGGCCCGGGTGTCGGAGCCGAGGATCAGGATGTTCATCGCGGTCTGCCCGGCGGAGTTGGCCTTCGGCTTGGCGACATCGCTCGAACCGCTGCTGCGCTGGCCCTTGCGGATCTTTCCGGCGAGGTACTCGTAGTAGCCGTACGCGGCGCCCGCCGAGCCGAGGACCCCGACGGCGGCGACGATCGCGGTCCACTTGAGGGCCTTTTGCCTGCGGGTCCTCTCGCGTCGCTTGGGGCCGCCGCGGTGACCGCCCGGCCGGGGCCCGGGTATCGGTACCCGGTCGGACTCGGAGGTGTGGGGTCCGCTGTCGTCGCCGTAGGGGTCCGGACCCCAGTCCACCTGGTGGCCCCCCGCCGTCCCGTCGCGCATGTGTTCCCCTCCCCCGAAGCCTCGGGCGTGGTGTCGTCGGTTCACCTGTCAGACGGCGACGAGGGGCGCGGAGTTGCACGCGGCGGGCGAGCACCTTCGGCCGGCGATCGGCGGAGCGCCGGCCGGTCCTCGGGTGACACCCGGCGGCCGACCGTCGGGCGAGCTTCAGCCGAACCTTCGACCGAACTTCAGCCGAACCGTCAGCCGACACACGCCGTGCGGTCCGCCGTCGTCATCGCCAGGCCCTTGGGGGGCGCGGTCGGCGGACCGATCGGCGCGCCCGGTGCGGTGTAGTCGGCGCCGAGCGTCAGCGTCATATAGGCGAGCGGTTCCGCGTCCTTGGTGCCCTCGTGCAGGGCGGATCCCGGCAGTCCCATCATCGCGGCCAGCGACCTGGCCTGGTCGGCCTGGTTGGGGGCGTACTCCAGGGTGGTGGCGGCGAGCTTCGCGGGCGCGTCGCCGCCGTTGGCCGAGCGGTTGACCCCCTGCTCGTTCTGCAGCCAGTTGAGGACGTCCTGGGAGGCGCCGAAGACACCGCTGCCGTTGAGGACGGTGACCCGGGTGTCGTGCGGGGTCGCCTTGGAGCCGGTCAGCCGGGGATCGGGCTTGGCGGACCCCTGGGAGAACGACACGTCGTTCTTGATCAGCGCGAACACCTGGGCGGCCTTGGCCTGGTCGATGACGACCGTGCCGCCGGTCGGGTCCGCCGCGTTGTCCCCCACCGGCAGGGTGGTGAGCGTGATGTGCTTGGTGTCGACCTTGCCGAGGTCCGCCGCCAGGCTGTCGAGCGCCTCGACGCTGCCGAGCGCGGTGTCCACGGTGAGCGCTCCCGCCGCGGTCCGCGCCAGCGCCTGCCGCTGCTTCTGGTCGGTGAACATCCCGCCGCTCTTGGCTGCGCGGATCAGTCCGGCGAAGAACTGCTGCTGCACCGGGATCCGGTCGAGACCGTCGAGCCCGGGCGCCCGTACCAGGTGGAGCGCCTGGTCGCCCTCGACCTTGTGCCGGCCCGCGCCGAGATTCGCCCCTGACCCGGGGTCGTCGATCGGGTGGGCGAGGCAGACGTCCGCCCCGCCGACCGCCGTCGACAGGGCCTTGACGGCCGCCGCGTCCACCTCGACGAGATGGTCGACCGGGATGCCGGTGAGCTGTCTGACCAGCCGCAGGGTGCAGCTCGGATCGCGGCCGTCGGTGCCGAGGCTTTCCGCCAGCTTGGGGGAGGCGCCCTTGAGCGGTGATCCCGGTACGACACCGCTCCGGCCCGCCGGACAGTCGGGGATGCCGGTGACGAGGTCGCGCGGAATGCTCAGCGCGGTCGCGTCGGCCCGGTCGGCGGCGACGTGCAGCAGGATCGTGGCGTCGGCGCCCCCCGCGGGGCCGTCGGGGTCGCCGACGATCAGCAGGTTCAGCGGTCCGCCCGCCGCGAGGGTGGCGGCGCCCGCGTCCCCGGCGTCCACCGTACTGACGCCCTGGCCGCCGTCGCCTGAGGCGAGATAGCCGATACCGCTCGCCACCAGGACGACGCCGACCGCGCCGGCCGTCCACAGCGCCGCGTTCCGCCGTCCGTTCTGTTTGGGCTTGCGCCTGCGGCGGCTCGCCGGGGGAGCGGCCCGCCGGCCGCCGCCCGACGGGGGCCGGGGCGTCGGGGGCGCCGAAGCCTCGGGGGACGTTTGGGCCGAAGCCGCCGAAGCCGCCGTCGCCGGTGGGGACGCCGAAGGCGCGGCTGGCGCCGTGCCGGGCTGCCCCGGGTCCACCGGGTCCAGCCGCAACTGGTAGGTGCCGGTGGCCGGGTCAAGCACCCACTGGTCCGCCGGGTCCACGAAATCGGGGCCTTGTGTGTCCACGGTCGCTCAGGCTCTCCAAGCAGTCGGCCGGTCCTGACGGACCCGGCCACAGAATTCGGCTATCCGACGCACGTCCTGCTGTCCGCCTCGGTTCTCTGCACGCCGTCGGGCACGGCGGTCGGCGTGCCGATCGGAGCGCCCGGCCTGGTGAAATCGGCGCCCAGGGTGAGTCTCATGTACGCCAGTGGCCGAGCGTCCACGGCCCCCTCCTTCAGCGCGGCGGCCGGCAGTCCCATCATCGCCGCCAGCGAGCGGGCCTGGTCCGCCTGGTTGGGCGCGTACTCCAGTGTGGTCCTGGCCACCCGTACGGGAGCGTTGCCGGAGTTCGCCGAGCGGTTGACGCGCTGCTCGTTCCGCAGCCAGTTGACGGTGTCCTGGGCGGCGCCGAACACCCCGCTGCCGTTGAACACGCCGACCCGGGTGTCGGAGGGCGCCGCTTTGGCGCCGACGAGCCGGGGATCGGGCGCGCCCGAGGCCTTCTTTCCCTGGGTGAGCGAGACATCACGCCTGATCAGGGAGAGCAGCGACGCCGCCTTCACCTGGTCGACGACGACGGTCGCGCGGACCTTCTCGTCGGGGTTGTCCCGCACCGGCAGCGTGGTGAAGGTGATGTGCCGGGTGTCGACCCTGCTGAGGTCCTCGGCCAGGCTGCTGAGCCTGCTGACGCTGCCGATCGCGGTGTCCACGGTGAGTGCCCTGGTGGCGGCGTCGGCCAGCGTCCACAGCTTCGACGGGCTGGTCAGGGTGCCGCTCGACTTGACCTTGCGGATCATCGCGCTGATGAAGTTCTGCTGGAGCTTGATCCGGTCCAGATCGCTCTGGTTGCGCAGCGCGTGCCGGGTCCGGACGAATTCCAGCGCCTGCTCGCCCTTGATGAGGTGCGGTCCGGCGCGCAGATCGAGGTGGGACTTGGGGTCGACCAGCGGGCGGGCCAGACAGACGTTCACCCCGCCGACCGCCGTCGACAGCGTCTTGACCGCCTCGAAGTCGACCATCATGAAGTGGTCGATCCGCAGCCCGGTCAGCCGGGAGACCAGCCGCATCGTGCAGCCGGGGTCGCGGCCGTCCTGCCCCAGGCTCTCGTTGAACCGCGGTGTGCTCACCCGCGCCGGGGTCCCCGGCACGACCTTGGTCGAGCCGTCCCGCTGCTTGGTGGGGCAGTCCGGGATGCCGGTGACGATGTCTCGCGGGATGCTCAGCGCGGTGGCGTTGTTCCTGGCCGCCGATACGTGGAACAGGATCGTGGTGTCCGCGTGGCCGACGCTGCCGGTGTCGCCGTAGCGCGAACCCAGCCCCTGCCGGCTGTCGGTGCCGATGATCAGGATGTTCATCGGACCCTCGTGGGTGACGCTGCGGCTGCCCGCGTCCCCCACGTCGATGGTGGTGATGTTGTCGTTGAAGTGCTGGTAGAGCAGATAGCCGCCGATGGTGCCGGCGATCAGCACGAGGCCGACGGCGCCGCCGGTCCAGGCGAGCGCCCGGTGCCGGCGCGAGGTCTTCTGCCGGGGCCTGCGGCGGCTGCGGGGGCCGGTCAGCGCGGTGACGGGCCGCCGGGCCGGGCGGGCCGGCACGGCGATGGCGGCGGTGGCAGCGGGAGTGGGGAGCCCGGCGGCGGTGGGGACCGCGGGCGTTCCAGAGGGCCCGAGGGCTTCAGGGAATCCGAGGGGCGCGGGGCCTTCGAGAGGCCCGGGGGGTCCGGGGGTTCCAGGGGTGAAGTACGCCTCGCCGTAGGAGGTCGGGCCGGCGGGCGGTGGGGGCGGCTCCGCCGACCGCACCACCGTTTCACCGTAGTTGCCCTGCGCCGGCACGCTCGGTGACGAGGGCTCCTCCGGGTCAAGCCGCAACTGGTACGTCCCCGTGGCAGGATCCAGCACCCACTGGTCCGCCGGGTCGATGTTCCTACGGCCTTGCCTGTCCACGGTCCCTCGGGTCCTCCATCCGGGATCGGCCGGAGCGCTCACACTAGCCGCACAGTTCAGCGCCGATATCCGCCCGTGACAAATCCCGCGCCGCTACAAGCGGACAAAAACGACGATCCCGGCCATGGCTTGAGTGGGCCTTGGAGCGGCCTTTACTGGTGCCGTACCCGCCTTTGCCGGGCTTTCACCGATTTTGGCCACATACATCGCGGTCGGCGGTCGTCCCCTCGTAGGTGGGAACGGTGCTCGCGGTCACACTGGGTGAAGCACCGTCAGAGGTATCGGTGGCCGGCGAACCGGTGGGCGAACCGGTGGGCGTCCCGGTTGCCCCGTCGCCGGGCGACGCCGTCCCGCTGTCCGACGGTACGTCGCCGCTCACGTTCACCACCCGGTCCTCCCGGATCGCGGCGAAGAGCGTGTCGGCGGCCGGCTGCATCAACTGGTCGCGGTTGTGGTCCTCGGTGTACGGCTCCTGGGGCAGCGTGAGGAAACGTATCGCCCCGGTCGGCGTCTGCTGGATGCCGTGCGCGAGGTCGTACAGCTCGCTGAGCGAGTCGAGACCCGGGTCGGCGGTGAGCGAGGACGTCGCGGCCGACAGCAGCGGATAGAGCTTGACCGGGTTGAGCAGCACGCCGTTGCCGCGCACCTTCTTCACCAGTGAGGCCAGGAAGTCCTGCTGGCGTTCCATCCGCTGGGTGTCGCTGCCGTCGCCGATGCTCTCGCGGGCCCGTACGTAGCCCAGCGCCTGCTCGCCGTCGAGCTTCTGCCGGCCGGCGGGCAGGTCGAGGTGGGCGTTCTGGTCGTGCACCGGTTCCGGCGCGCAGATCTCGACCCCGTCCACCGCGTCGACCATCTTCTTGAAGCCGGTGAAGTCCACGATGAGGTGATGGTCGATCCGGACGCCCGTCATGTCCTCGACGGTCCGGATGGTGCAGGCGGCGCCGCCCATCTCGAACGCCCAGTTGAACTGCTCGAAGCGCGGCGAGACGGTGGCGCCGCCGGGCTTGGTGCATTTGGGCACCTGGGCCATCAGGTCGCGGGGGATGCTCACCGCGGTGGCGCTGCCCCGGTCGGCGGCCAGGTGCAGCAGGATCGTGGTGTCCGAGCGCTGGGTGCCGGTGTCCTCGCCGTACTTCTCGTTGCCGTCGCCGCGGTTGTCCGAGCCGATGAGCAGGATGTTCTCGGCCGTGGTCGGGCCTTCCGTGGGCCGGTCGGCGTCGTCGGCCTTCAACTGGGTCTCGGTGGCGGTGTCGGTGGTGATGTTGCCGCTGAGCTGGTGGTAGAGGTACCAGCAGCCGGCGCCGAGGGCGAGGACGACGAAGGCCGTGACGGCGGCGAGCACCCGCGGCCAGCGGCGGCCGGGCGGCCGGCCCGGCGCGGGCTCGGCGGTGACCGGAGCGGGGGGCTCGGGCGGGGCCGTGTCGTTTGCGTCGTTCGCGGCGTTCGTGTCGGTCGCGCCGTTCGTGTCGTTTGCAGCGTCCGCTTCGTTTGCGCCGGCCGTGCCGGTCGCGGGCTCGCCCGAATCGTCCACGGCGGGAGGCTCGGCCTCCGGGGCGGCTGAGGGCTCGGCGGGCGCGGCGGGTCCGTCCGGCGGGGTGACCGGCTCGGGAGCCTTCCCTGTGGTGCTCTTCGGCGAGTCCGGAGCGGCCGCGGTGGCGGGCTCGTGCTGCGGGGGCTCGTCTGGCGTGGTCACGTCGGTGCCCGTCCCTCGGTTGTTCGTCCGGCCGATGGCCGGTCGCCGGCCGTCTCCGGGGGATTAGGACCCGAATGCCCTACCGGCACTCGTTCAGACAGTCGAATACCGTACTTGGTTGCCTGAGGGGGCGGATTCCCCGCACTGTTCACCGAAAACCTGGGCGCGGCCGGTGCCCCGCCCCACCCCGACCGCTCGTCAGACCGCCGTGTGGGTGACGTTCTCGGCGTCCTTGCGCCGGTCCAGCCGCTCGGCCGGCAGCGCGTCCAGGTGACGGCAGAGCACCACCGAGGCGTCCACCGCGAGCGGTGCGAGCAGCCCCGCCGCCAGCCCGTCCCACGTGCTGAACGGCAATCCGCTCAAGAGCCGGGACCCGCGGCCGAGTCCGAGCTTCTCGGCCGAGGCGATCGCCCGCTCCACCACGTCGCCGGCGGTCAGTACCCCGCCGCCGCCCGGAAGTTCGAGCGCGGGCGCGTCCGGTCCGACCGGGGCGTACGGCGTGAAGCGGTCGCCCTGTCCTGGCACCTCGACCGCGTAGTCGGCGAATCCGGCCGGCGGCTGCGGGAAACGTCCGCCGAGCGGCCGCAGAGCCAGCGCGACCCGCTCGCCCGGGCAGGCCAGCGCCGCGTCCAGCGTGTCCGGCCCGCTCACCACCAGATCGGCGCCCGCCGGATCCGCCTCGGGCGCCACCACCACGCCGGTGGAGAAGGCCGCGAGCAGCCACACCGCGGTCTGCCAGTGCGCGGGCAGCAGCAGCGCGAGCCGGTCGCCGGGCTGGGCGCCGAGCTCGTCCTGGAGCAGATTCGCCGTCTTGGCCACCCAGTTGGCGAAGGTGGCCACCGACAGCTCGACCCGTTCGCCGGTCGCGTCGTCGTAGAAGGTGATCAGCGGCCGGCCGGCGTCGGCGCGCAGGGCGTCGGCGAGCAGCGCGGCGGGGGTGCGGGTGGTGGGTGTCACGTCGGCCAGGCTACCTGGCATGATCGAGCCGCCGCGGCTGGGCCGTACGGGTAGCCTGCCCCGACGCGGCCGACGGGCTGTCAGCTCATGAATCGACGGCTTTACGGCTTATGTCACCATCTTCCCCATGTCCGCACCCCAGCCCGCACAGAGCCCCCCGGTGATCAGCGAAGTCAGCTCCTTGTCCAGGGGCGCGAGGGACGCCACGGGCGCCGGGGACGCTGCGGCGGCCGCGACGGCTGCCGCGACCCCTGACGCGCCCCGGGGGAGCCGCCGCGCGACCGAGGCCGTCCTGCTGGTCGGCGGCAAGGGGACCCGGTTGCGGCCGCTCACCGTGAACACCCCCAAGCCGATGATCCCGGCCGCCGGTGTGCCGTTCATCACCCACCAGCTCGCCCGGGCCAGGGCGGCCGGCGTCGAGCACGTCGTGCTCGCCACCTCCTACCTCGCCGAGGTCTTCGAACCGTACTTCGGCGACGGCTCCGCGCTCGGCCTGCACCTGGAGTACGTCACCGAGACCGACCCGCTCGGCACCGGCGGCGCCATCCGCAACGTCGCCCACCGCCTGCGCTCCGCCCCCGGCGACCCGGTGCTCGTCTTCAACGGCGACATCCTCACCGGCCTCGACATCCCGGCGCTGGTCGCCACCCACCGGGCCACCGGCGCGGACATCTCCCTGCATCTGACGAAGGTGCCCGACCCGCGCGCCTTCGGCCTGGTCCCCACCGACTCAAGCGGCCGTGTCACCGCCTTCCTGGAGAAGCCGCAGACGCCCGAGGAGATCGCCACCGACCAGATCAACGCCGGTGCCTACGTCTTCACCCGGTCGGTCATCGACGCCATCCCGGCCGGCCGCCCGGTCTCCGTCGAACGCGAGACCTTCCCCGATCTGCTCGCGGCCGGCGCGCATCTGCAAGGCATGGTCGACTCCACCTACTGGCTCGACCTCGGCACCCCGCAGGCGTTCGTCCGCGGCTCCGCCGATCTCGTTCTCGGCCGCGCCCCGTCACCCGCCGTCCCCGGCCGCCACGGTGAGCGGCTGGTCCTTCCCGGCGCCTACGTCGCCGACGACGCCAAGCTCTCCGGCGGCACCTGCGTCGCGGCGGGCGCCGTCATCGGCTCCGGCGCGCGCGTCGACGGCAGTACGGTGCTGGCCGGCGCCCGGGTGGACGCCGGCGCGGTGGTCAGGGGCTCGCTGATCGGCGCCGGCGCGCGGGTCGGCGCCCGCACGGTCCTCGACGGGGTGGTCCTCGGCGACGGCGCGGTCCTCGGCCCGGACAACGAGCTCGCCCACGGCGCCCGGGTCTGGTGCGGGGCGCGCATCGACGCGGGCGCGATCCGCTTCTCGTCCGACCAGTAGTCCCGCCCGCCGGCGGGCGGAGGGCGGTGCGCCGGGCCGGGTACGCTCGGCGGATGCCGTCGCCCCACCCACTCCCGCTCGCCGCGGGCCCGCCCGCCGCAGGGCCGGCCGTACCGGCGCCGCGGACACGTACCTGGGTGCCGTCGGGGCCGCTCGACGTACGGCTCACCGTGCTACCGCTGCGCAGGGGCGGCGGCGACCCCACCTTCCGGATCACCCCGGACGGCGCGGTGTGGCGGGCCAGCCGGACACCCGCCGGGCCCGGCACGCTGCGGATCACCGGCACTCCGGCCGCCCTGGAAGGCCAGGCGTGGGGGCCGGGCGCGGAATGGCTGCTCGACGCGCTTCCGGGCATCCTCGGCGCCCACGACGATCCCGCCGGCTTCGTCCCCCGGCACCGGGTGGTGCAGCACGCGCACAAGCGCCACCCGGGGCTGCGGCTCGCCAGGACCGGACTCGTGCTGGAGGCGCTGATCCCCACCATCCTCGAACAGAAGGTCACCACGACCGAGGCCAACCGTGCCTGGAAGCTGCTGCTCTTCCAGCACGGCGAGCCCGCGCCCGGCCCCGCGGAGCGGATGCGCGTCATGCCCGACGCCCGGGGCTGGGCCCTCATCCCCTCCTGGGACTGGCACTGCGTCGGCGTCGACAACAAACGCGCCTCCACCATCCTGCGCGCGGTCCGGGTCGGCGCCCGCCTCGACACCTTCGCCGCCCTCTCCCCGCTGGAGGCCGCCGCCCGCCTCCAGACCATCCCCGGCATAGGCCCTTGGACCACCGCGGAGACCCTTCAGCGCACCCATGGCGACCCCGACGCCCTCACCGTCGGCGATCTCCACCTCCCGCACCACATCGGCTACGCCCTGGAGGGCACCCGCCGCTCCAGCGACGAGGCCATGCTGCGCCTGCTCGCCCCCTACGCGGGACACCGCCACCGCGCCGCCCGGCTGATCCTCCTGACCACCCACGCCCCGCCGCGCCGCGCGCCCCGGCTGGCCCCCAACCCGCCGACCCGGCACTCCTGACCGGCCGAACCCGCCCGGTGGAGCCGTCCGAGGAGCCCCCGGCCCGCGGCCCCGCCGCCTAACGCACGACCAGGAAATCCGCCTCGGAGCGGGCCGGACGGCGGGCCGGCGGGACCGCCGGGCGACCCACCGCGACCGCTCCCATGGGATCCCAGGCCGCCGGCAGATCGAGTACCTGCCGCACCACCTCGCGGCAGAACATCGTGGACGACACCCAGGCCGACCCCAACTGCTCCCCGGCCAGCGCGACCAGGAAGTTCTGGACGCCCGCGCCCGCCGCCACCACGAACATCTCCCGTTCGGCCGCCGCCCGCCGTTCGTCCGGATAGGCGTGCGCCCCCTCCGCGACCAGGCACGGCACCACCAGGCACGGCGCCCCGCGCAGCACATCCCCGCGCCGCAGCCGCTTGGCGACGCTCTGGTCGGAGAACCCGTCACGCCGCAGATCCGCCGCCCACGCCTCGCGCATCGCGTCGAGCAGCCGGGTCCGGGTCCGCGCCGACTCCACCAGCACGAACCGCCACGGCGTCGTGTGGTGCGGGGCGGGCGCCGTGACGGCGAGGGCGACCGCGCGCCGTACCGCCGCCGGATCCACCGGCTCGTCGGTGAACTCCCGTACCGTCCGGCGCAGTGACACCGCCTCCCGTACCGCCTCCGACGTACCGAGCCGGAACATGTCGTCCGCCGCCCGGCGCACCAGTGCCCGCGCCCCGGGGTCTTCCGCGCCGGATCCGGGGTCCGGGTCCACCACCGATGCCAGGCCGCGTACCACCGCGACCGGCACGCCCGTCGCCTTGCCCTTCACCAGGTCACCGGCGGCGGCCAGTTCGTCCGCGGTCGCGGTGACCGTCATGCTCAGCTCATTGCCGTGCGAGTCCAGGGCGCCGCGCAGATCCCCCAGCACCCTTACCCCTGACGCGCCGACCGCCACATCGGTGAGGCCTTCCCGCCAGGGCCGGCCGAAGGTGTCGGTGACGACGACCCCGACCCGTACCCCCAGCGTGTCGCGCAGCCCCTCGCGGATACGCCGGGCCGAGGCGTCCGGGTCCTCGGGGAGCAACAGCACCGTCCCCGCAGGGGTGTTGGAGGCGTCCACGCCCGCCGCGGCCATCACGAAGCCGTGCCGGGTCTCGACGATCCGGGTCGGCCCGCGCCGCGCCACCAGCCGGACCGCCTCCGCGTCGATCGCCGCCTCCCGGTCCTCGGCACGCACCATCCGGCCCTCGGCCTTGCTGACGATCTTCGAAGTGACCAGCAGCACATCCCCGTCGGCGAGTTCGACCCCGGTCGCGGCGATCAGCTTGGCGAGGTCGGCGCCCGGCTGCACCTCGCCGATGCCGGGCACGCCGAAGACCTCGTAGCGGGCCGCGCTCTCCGTACCCGTGCTCTCCGCGGCCGCGGTCTTCTCGGCGTTCTCGATGTTCTCCATGCCGGTGTCCGCCGCGTTCACGCCTGGACCTCCTCGGCCAGCGTCAGCGCCTCCCGCGCCATCCGCGTGGTGGCCTCGACGCTCTCCATCAGCAGCGGTACCGCCCGGCAGCGGATCCCCGCCGACTCGATCTCGTCGACCGCGGCCGCGTCCACCGTGTCCACCAGCCAGCCGTCCAGCAGCCCGCTGCCGTAGTGCGCCGCCACCGCGGCGGCGGTCGACTCGACGCCCACCGCGGCCAGCACCTTGTCGGCCATGCCGCGCACCGGCGCGTCCCCGACGATGGGGGAGAGCCCGACCACGGGCACACCCGCCTCCGCGATCCCCTCCCGGATGCCGGGCACCGCGAGGATGGTGCCGATGCTGACCACCGGGTTGGACGGCGGGAAGACGATCACATCGGCGGCGGCGATCGCCTCCAGCACCCCGGGCGCCGGCTTGGCCGTGTCCGCGCCGACCGGCACCACCGCGTGCGCCTGGACCGCCGCCCGCAGCCGTACCCAGTACTCCTGGAAGTGGACGGCCTTGCGCTCGCCGTCCACCTCGATGACGACATGGGTCTCCACCCGGTCGTCCGACATGGGGATGAGCCGCACCCCCGGCGTCCAGCGCGCGCAGAGCGCCTCGGTGACGGCGCTCAGCGGATAGCCGGCGCCGAGCATCTGGGTACGGACGATGTGGGTGGCGAAGTCCCGGTCGCCGAGCCCGAACCACTCCGGTCCGACGCCATAGGCGGCGAGTTCCTCCTTCACGGCGAAGGTCTCGCCCTCGCGGCCCCAGCCCTGCTCCTCGTGGATACCGCCGCCGAGGGTGTACATCACGGTGTCGAGGTCGGGGCAGACCTTCAGACCGAACAGATGGATGTCGTCTCCGGTGTTGCCGATGACGGTGATCTCCGCCTCGGGCGCCGCTGCCTTGAGGCCGCGCAGGAAGCGCGCGCCCCCGATACCTCCGGCCAGAACCACAATTCGCATGGTTCCCAGTCTGCCCTCCGCCCGCCCGGGCGGAGGAATCAGCGTCCGGCCGGAGCCGCCGGAGCCGGGGGCGCGGTGCTCGCGCCGGGCGTCCCCTCGGCCCGCGCGACCGCGTCGCCGCCGCCGGTGCAGGCGTGGGGCGTCATCTCGGTCAGCCCGGGGAAGTACACATGCACGGTCACCGCGGGTTCGAGCGAGTCGTTGACCACCTCGTGCACGTAGCCCTCGGCGAAGGCCCGCTGGTGCCCGGCGGTGAGCACCCGGGTCGTCATCCCGCCGCTCGCGCCGCGGGCCCGCTCGCTCAGGGTGCCCCGCACGACGGTCAGCACGCCGGCCGAGGGGCCGTGGTCGTGCAGGCCGCTGCCCTGGCCCGGCAGCCAACTGAGCAGCCACACCTCGTAACCGGGACCGGTCTGGAGCCGGGCGTACCACCGGGTGGTGGCGTCGTAGCGCACCAGGGGCGCCCAGCGGGACCGGTCGGCGGCGATGGAGCGGGCCAGTCCTGCGAACTCCGCGACGGTAGCGGGGTGTTGCCGCACCGGGGGGAGCAGATGGGGCAGAGCGAGTGGGTCACCGGCGATAGAGACGTCGGAGTACATGGGGGTGTGTTCCTCTGTGACGCGCGTGAATGGGGGGCGCCGGGTCCTCATACGGTCCCGGGCGGGGGTTCAGCGGCAGCGACAGGAACAACAACAGCTCTGCGCGAGCGCGACGCAGCGGGACTCGCCGCGGCGAGTCCGGAAAGGCGCGAAGTGCTCAGCGGACATGGTGTCAAGAAGACCGTTCGCGGCCCGCACTTGTCAACTCAATGTCCGTTTGGTCCGCCATGTTCACCCGATTCGGTAACGCACGGTGGTGAAAGGTTTGTGCACTCAGGGGTGGGGATAGATGGTGCGGCATCCGTGCAGATTCGATGCGGGTCCGGCGGGAAGGCGCGTGCCTGGTGTGACGTTGGTCTTCTGTCATCGAACCGTGATCCGCCGCGCTTCGTGTACAGGGTCGGAACGCGGTGCGTTGCCCATGCGTCTGCCTGAGAGAGGTCATCGACAGGACCGTTGTTGACGCGCCGAGCTTTCAGACTGATTTCAACACTTTCCGTGACACCTTGGTTCAGCGGAGTGAATAACGGGATCAATAGCAGATCTCGGCTTGACTGGCGCGGATCGGCACACTTGTAATTTCACTCGTGTCGTTTCAGCCGGACATGGTGACGGCAGGCAACATCACGGGGAAGCACGACAGACGAGGGGCGCGCATGACCGAGCAGTTCCAGTTGCTGCTGGCCGAAGAGGCCGACGAGGAACTCGGCTGGCAGGAGCGCGCGCTGTGTGCGCAGACCGACCCCGAGTCGTTCTTCCCCGAAAAGGGCGGTTCCACGCGCGAGGCGAAGAAAGTCTGCCTGGCGTGCGAAGTCCGCTCCGACTGCCTGGAGTACGCCCTCGCCAACGACGAGCGCTTCGGCATCTGGGGCGGCCTGTCCGAGCGTGAGCGCCGCCGGCTGAAGAAGGGCGTCGTCTGACGCGGCTCCTGGCGCCGTCCGACGGCGGATCCCCGCGACCACCCGCGTACAGCCCGTCTTCCGTGCCCGCGGCACGGCAGGCGGGCTGTCGCTGTCTTATGGCGTTCCCGCGCTCCCGCGCGGGTGCCCGCTCCCGTTCCGGCCGCCGTCCCCACTCTCTCGGCCGGCCGTTCCCGGCCGCCCGGGAGCGCATCCGGACGGGACCCCCGGTGTAAGCCGTTAGTGTGGGGGGCCGTCCAAGACATGGGCCCGCGCCGCGCGGGCACAACCGTCCACCGCAGTCCAGCGAACCGGGGCCAGAACCTCGATGTCCGTGAACAGCCCAGCACCGGCCGCGCACCCGGCCGGCACCCCTGAGTCCCCGCGCCATGTCGTCACCGCCGTGCTGGTCGCGCACGATGGAGCGCGCTGGCTGCCCAAAGCCCTGTCCGGGCTGCTCGCCCAGGACCGCCCGGTCCAGGAGGTGGTCGCCGCCGACACCGGCAGCGCCGACGACTCCGCACGCCTGCTCGCCGAATCCCTCGGCGACCAGCGCGTGCTCCACCTCGCCCGCCGTACCGGCTTCGGCGCCGCGGTCGACGAAGCCGTCCGCACCGCACCGCCGCTCACCGCCGACGACCTGCCGTACCTCCGGCGCCGCAGCGGCTGGGACCCGGTGACCCGCACCTGGAACGACGACGTCTACGACGAGCCCGAGCAGCCGCACGGCGACCTCGTCCACTGGCTGTGGCTGCTCCACGACGACTGCGAACCGGACCCCGGCGCCCTCGCCGCCCTGCTGCGCACCGCCGAGGCGTCACCATCAGCCGCGATCATCGGTCCCAAACTCCGTAGCTGGTACGACCGCAGGCAACTGCTCGAAGCCGGTGTCAGCATCGCCCGCAGCGGCCGGCGCTGGACCGGACTGGAGCGCCGCGAGCAGGACCAGGGCCAGCACGACCAGGTACGCCCGGTGCTGTCGGTCTCCTCCGCGGGCATGCTGGTGCGCCGCGACGTCTGGGAGGAACTCGGCGGCTTCGACCGCAGACTCCCGCTGATGCGGGACGACGTGGACTTCTGCTGGCGCGCCCACGCCGCGGGACACACCGTCCTCATCGCCCCCGACGCCGTGCTGCGGCACGCCGAGGCGGCCTCCCGCGAGCGCCGCCCGGTCGACTGCGCCGGCCGCTCCGCGGTCAACCCGCACCGCGTCGACAAGGCCGGCGCCGTCTACACCCTGCTCGCCAACACCCGTGGCCCGCTGCTGCCCTACGTGGTGCTGCGGATCTTCCTCGGCACGCTGCTGCGCACGCTCGCCTACCTCGTGGGCAAGGTCCCGGGCCAGGCCGTCGACGAGATCGTCGGCCTGATGAGCGTGCTGCTGCGGCCTGGCCGGCTGCTCGCCGCCCGCGCCAGACGCGGCCGCGGCCAGGTGCCGCCCGCCGAACTCCGGCCGCTCTTCCCGCCGCCCGGTGCCACCGTGCGCGCCACCGTCGAGCAGGTCGTCAGCAACCTCTCCGGCCGCGCCGACGCCGCCTCCGCCGCCGTCGGACGGCACGGCGGCTCGGTCGAGTCCGGACCCGGCGACGAGGACGGCGACTTCCTGGAAGTCGAGCAGTTCGCGCGGCTCAAGCGGATCGCCCGCAAGCCGGGCCCGGTGCTCTTCGCCGTGCTGCTCGTCGTCTCGCTCGCCGCGTGCCGGTCCCTCGTCGGCAGTGGCGCGCTGGCCGGCGGGGCACTGCTGCCCGCCGACCCGGGCGCCTCCGACCTGTGGGCCACCTACGCGGGCTCCTGGCACGCCCTCGGCGTCGGCGGCACCCAGGACGCGCCCCCCTACCTCGCGGTGCTCGCCCTCTTCGCCACCGTGCTGTTCGGCTCCACCGGGCTCACCCTGACGCTGTTCCTGGTCGCCTCGGTGCCGCTGGCCGGCATCGCCGCCTACTTCGCGTCCCGGCCGCTGGTGGAATCCCGGCTGCTGCGCGCCTGGGCGTCGGTCGCCTACGCCTTCCTGCCCGCGGCCACCGGGGCCCTGGCCGCCGGGCGTCTCGGCACCGCGCTGCTGGCCATCCTGCTGCCGCTGATGGCACGCGCCGCCGTGGCCGCCGCCGGTCTCCAGCTCAGCGCGGGAGCCGTCGAGCGCGGCGCCCGTCCCGGCTGGCGCGCCACCTGGGCGCTGGCCCTGATGCTGACCTTCACCACCGCCTTCACCCCGGTCACCTGGCCGATCGCGCTGGTGCTCGCCGCCGCCACCATCGGCTGGCGGCTGGTCGCGGGCCAACGGCAGTTGCTCGTCCCGCATCTGCTCCGCTTCGCCGCGCTGATCATCACACCGATCGTTTTGCTGGCCCCCTGGTCGCTGACCCTGCTCGGCCACCCCGGCCGACTGATGAACGAGGCCGGACTGCCCTACGGCACCGGCTCCGCCTCCGGCGCCGATCTGCTGCTGCTCAGCCCCGGCGGCCCCAAGGCGGGCGGCGGATTCCTGCTGATCGGTGTGGTGCTCGCCGCGCTCGCCGCCCTGATGCGCGGCAGCCGCCGCACCGCCATCGTCGCCGCCTGGGCCGCCGCCACGGCCGGCCTGCTCTTCGCGGTCGTCGAGAACGGCAAGGACTGGGCAGGACCGGCCACCCTCGTCTACGGCCTGGCGCTCCTGGCCGCCGCCGCGGTCGGCGCGGAAGGCGCCAACGAGCGGATCGCCGCCAGCGGCTTCGGCTGGCGGCAGCCCGTCGCCGGCCTCATCGCGATCGCCGCCGTCGCCGCGCCGCTGCTCGCCGCCTTCACCTGGGTGGCCGACGGCGCCGACGGCCCGATCAAGCGCACCGACCCCGTCCAGGTCCCCGCCTTCGTCGCCGAGGAGAGCACCTCCGGCGACCAGCCGCGCACCCTGGTCATCAACGGCACCCCCGCCCGCGTCTCCTACTTCCTGGTACGCGGCTCGGGCGCCCGGCTCGGCGACGCCGAACTCGCCGCCCAGGCCGGCCGTGACAGCGCGCTGGACGGTGTCGTCGCCAACCTCGTCGCGGGCTCCGGCGCCGATCAGGGCAGCCGGCTGGCCGGATACGCGATCCGCTACGTCCTCGCCGAGAAGGGCGCGCCCCGCTCGTACGAGAAGGTCCTGGACAGCACCCCCGGCCTGTCCCGGGTCAGCCAGACCGCGGGGTCCGAGCTGTGGCGGGTGGACTCCGACGTCTCCCGGATCACCATCACCGGCAAGGGCGCCCAGCCGGTCCAGGTGGCCGCGGGCCGCGTCGAGGCGCACACCAAGGTGCCCGCCGGGCCCAGCGGACGTGTGCTGCGGCTCGCCGACTCCGCCAATTCCGGCTGGCACGCCACCCTTGACGGCACCGCGCTGACCCCGACGACCGTGGACGGCTGGGCCCAGGGCTTCGAACTGCCGGCCACCGCCGGGCGGCTCGACGTCACCTTCGAGGAGCCGGTCACCCACATCGGCTGGCTGGTCGTCCAGGCCTTCCTGCTGCTGCTGGTGATCGTGCTGGCGCTGCCGGGCCGGCGCCGCGAGGTCGACGACGACCTGCCGGAGGCCGAAGGGGCCGCCGGGACCACCGGGGCCCCGGCCGCCGCCTTCACCGCCGACATCCCCGCCCAGGCGGTCGGCGAGGGCCGCCGTGCCCGCCGCCTCCAGGCCGCCGCCGAGGCCGAGGGCGCCGCGGCGCCGGACGCCCCGGAGACGGGCGCCGGCTCCGACGCCGGGGAGCCGGCCGAGCAGACCGGCCACGAGCGGGATCCGTACGAGCAGGACCCGTATGAACAGCCGGTCGCGTACGACCCGGCCGAGGGGGGCTACGACCCCTACGCGGTCCCGACCGGCGGCGAGAACGGCTACGGCTACCAGGAGCAGGGCTACCCGGACCAGCAGTACGCCCAGGGTGCCACCGGCGCCGACCAGCAGCAGTGGGACACCGGCCAGTACCCGCCCGTCCCGGCCCAGGCCCCCGGTCCCGGCGGGTACGAGCAGCAGCAGGGCGCGTACGGCGACGAATACGGCTACGTGCCGCCCCAGCCCGGCTACGACGCCTACGGCTCACCCGCCTCCGACGACCAGGCCGCGTACGGCGGCCCGCAGGAGGGGTACGGCCAGGGCCAGGGCTACGGCCAGCAGCAGGGATACGGCGAGGACCAGGGCTACGCCGACCCGGCCGCGTACCCCGACCCCGGGGCGTACTACCCAGAGGGCGACCCGCGCCACGACGGGAGCAACCACCAGTGAACCGGAACACCTACTCCCTGGCCGGCGCGGTCGTCGTACTCGCCGTCCTGACCGGCGCGGCCGGCCTGAACAGCGGCGGTGGCGACAGCGGCGGCACCCCCGCCGCCGGCGCCGCCGCCCGGCTGCCGGTGCAGCGAACCAGCCTGCTGTGCCCGGAACCGTCCTCCTCGGAGCTGGCCAGCACGCAGTACACGTCCTTCACCCCCAACGGATCGGGGACCGGGGCGGGGACGGCAGCCGGCGGCGGTAGCGCCAAGCTGCTGCCGGTCACCCCCAAGGCGAAGCCGGTCGCCCCGCTCACCTCGGTCGGCAAACCGGCCGTCGCGAACGTCGACAAGCCGGACGGTCCGGCGCTCATCGGCACCGCGGACGGCTCGCTGGCACCCGGCTGGACGGTGCAGCAGACCACGGTCGTCGACAGCGGTGACGGGCGCGGCCTGCTCGGCACGTCGTGTGTCGCGCCCGACAGCGAGTTCTGGTTCCCCGGCGCCAGCACCGTGACCGGCCGGCAGGACTATGTGCACCTCATCAATCCCGATGAGACGCCCGCCGTCGTGGACATCGAGCTCTACGGCAAGGACGGCCTGCTCAAGGCATCCACCGGCGAGGGCATCACGGTGGCCGGCGGCAGCTCGGAACCGGTCATGCTGTCCACCCTGGTGGCAGACAAGGCGGCCGACCTGACCGTGCACGTGGTCGCCCGCAGTGGCCGGGTCGGCGCCCTGCTCCAGTCCGTCGACGACAAGGCGGGCGCCGACTGGATGGCCCCGGCCGCCGAGCCCGCGACGAGCCTGGTCCTGCCCGGCATCCCGGCCGACGCCACCGACGTCCGCCTGGTCGCCTTCGCGACCGGGTCCGACGACGCCGACCTCACCTTCAAGCTGGCCACCCCGACCGGCTCGATCACGCCGGCCGGGCACGAGACGCTGCACGTCAAGAGCGGGATGTCGACGGTGGCGGACCTCGGGGACGTCACCAAGGGCGACGCCTCCTCGCTGATCATCGGATCGAGCGACGCGCACACCGCCGTGCCGGTGGTCGCCGCACTCCGTGTCACCCGCGGCAAGGGCGCCAAGCAGGAGATCGCCTTCCTGCCCGCGACACCCCGCATCGACACCAGGGCCAGCGTGGCGGACAACCGCGCCAAGGGGTCGACGCTGTCGCTGACCGCCGTCGGCGGGTCGGCCACCGTGCGGGTCACCTCGTCGGCGGGCTCCGGCGGCGGCACCGGGTCGAGCAAGACGCTCATCGTCAAGGCGGGCACCACGACGGCCCTGGTGCCGACCCCGCCGGCCGGCCTCAAGGGCACCTACGCGCTGACGGTCGAGCGGCTGTCCGGCGGGCAGCTTTACGCGTCGCGGACCCTGGCGCTGCCGGTGGGCGACGTGCAGATGTTCACCATCCAGCCGATGCCCGATGACCACGGGACGGTGTCGGTGCCGGAGGCGGCGCAGGACCTGCGGATCCTCAACCGCTGAGGGCTGAGGGCTGAGGGCTGAGGGCTGAGGGCTGAGGGCTGAGGGCCGGGCGTCGGGTGCGGCGGGCCCGGCGCCCGGCGCTCAGTCCTCGCCGTACTTCGGGTCGACGTTCTCCGGCGAGAGGCCGAGCAGCTCGGCGACCTGCTCCACGACGATCTCGTGGACCAGCAGCGCCCGCTCGTCGCGGGTCTTGGCGCGGATCTCCACCGGCCGGCGGTAGACGACGATCCGGCTCGGCCGGTCCTTGGCCGCGCTGATCAGCCGGCCCAGCGGCACCGTGTCGCCGTCGGTGGCCGGACCGTCCTGCGGCCAGGGCACCTCCTGGACGGCGAACTCGACATCGGCGAGCTGCGGCCAGCGCCGCTCGAGCCGGTCGGCGGCGTCCCGGACCAGATCGTCGAAGGCATCGGCCCGGCTGACCGCCAGCGGCACCTGCGGGGGCGCGATGGGTCCGCGCATCCCTCGCCCGTGACGATCGCGGCGACGCGGTCGTGACGCGGGAGGGATCGGAGGCGTGGGTGCCGAGCTGTCCATCAGCGTGAGCCTAGTCCTCGATGAGGGTCCGTACAGCAATAGATCCCGCTCTTGTCGCCGGAAGAGCGGAGGGTGATCGGCCGGGACGGCGCCGGGGACCGGGTACCGGCGGAATCCGCGCGGCTCGGGAGCCGCGTCCGGGCGGTGTCCTCGTGGCAACCCGCTGGTATTCGGCCATCGTCGGACGCCATCCGGCCAGGGAAGCCACGGATATCCGCCACCTCGGTCAGGCCGTCGCTCGCCACCGGGTCGTGACCAAAGCCTTACCCTCGGTATATAAGCGGAGGGCTGCCACCGTCCCCGCAGGTCAGCGCCAACGGAGTGAAGACCGGCCCTCCCAGGTGTGGCGAGCGACACGACCGGGTGAGTCGGGGGAGAGTCGTCGCGGCCCGTTCAAGAGTGCGGTACCGTCCAACGTCGTGAGCCCTGTACGTCGCTGTTCGCGAACCGCCTGCGGCCGTCCCGCCGTCGCGACGCTGACGTACGTCTACGCGGACTCCACCGCCGTTCTCGGCCCCCTCGCCACGTATGCCGAACCGCACTGCTACGACCTGTGCTCCGAGCACTCGGAGCGGCTGACCGCCCCGCGCGGCTGGGAGGTCGTGCGGCTGGCCACGGACAACGGCCCGGTCCGTCCCAGCGGCGACGATCTCGAAGCACTGGCCAATGCCGTACGCGAGGCCGCCAGGCCCCAGCCGCGGCGCTCGGGGGCGCGGGAGATCGATCCGCTGGAGGTCGCCCGGCGCGGGCACCTGCGCGTGCTGCGGTCCCCGGAGTCATAGCCCCGTCGGCACCCTTGGATAGGTTGTGCGGAGCCCCGGCGCGCGACGTTCCAGGTACCGGCCCGGTCTTCCCGCGTCGGCCGGCCCCGCTCTTCGCGCTGTACCCGCCGGTTCCGTTCGACTGACCCCGTTCGACAGAGGTGTGCTGTGGCCGACTTGTCGCAAATCGTCAAGGCATACGACGTGCGCGGTGTCGTTCCCGATCAGTGGGACGAGCCGCTCGCGGAGATCCTCGGGGCCGCCTTCGCCACCGTCACCGAGGCCGACGCGATCGTCATCGGCCACGACATGCGGCCCTCCTCGCCCGCCCTGTCCCGTGCCTTCGGCCGCGGCGCCGCCTCGCGGGGCGCCGACGTGACCGAGATCGGCCTCTGCTCGACCGACGAGCTGTACTTCGCCAGCGGCCGGCTCGGCCTGCCCGGCGCCATGTTCACCGCGAGCCACAACCCGGCCCGCTACAACGGCATCAAGATGTGCCGGGCCGGCGCCGCCCCCGTCGGGCAGGACACCGGGCTCGCCGACATCAGGGCGCTCGCCGAGAAGTGGTCGGAGACCGAGCTGCCGGCCCCGGTCGGCGCGCCCGGTACCATCGGCCGGCGGGACGTGCTCGACGACTACGCGGGGCATCTGCGCTCCCTGGTCGACCTCTCCGGTATCCGGCCGCTCAAGGTGGTGGTGGACGCGGGCAACGGCATGGGCGGCCACACCGTGCCCACCGTGCTGGCCGGCCTGCCGGTCGAGCTGGTGCCGATGTACTTCGAACTGGACGGCACCTTCCCCAACCACGAGGCCAACCCGCTCGATCCGAAGAACCTCGTCGACCTCCAGACGAGGGTCCTCGCCACCGGCGCCGACCTCGGCCTCGCCTTCGACGGCGACGCCGACCGCTGCTTCGCCGTCGACGAGCGCGGCGAACCCGTCCCGCCGTCCGCGGTCACCGCCCTGGTCGCGGCCCGCGAACTGGCCAAGCACCCGGGGGCGGTGATCATCCACAACCTGATCACCTCGTGGTCGGTGCCCGAGGTCGTCGCCGAGCACGGCGGCGTCGCCGTCCGCACCCGGGTCGGGCACTCCTTCATCAAACAGGAGATGGCCGCCACCGGCGCGGTCTTCGGCGGCGAGCACTCCGCGCACTACTACTTCCAGGACTTCTGGAACGCCGACACCGGCATGCTCGCCGCCCTGCACCTGCTGGCCGCCCTCGGCGGCCAGGACGGCCCGCTGTCGGCCCTGGTCGCCGAGTACGACCGCTACGCCGCCTCCGGTGAGATCAACAGCACGGTCGCCGACCAGGCCGGCCGCACCGCCGCCGTCCGCGCCGCCTTCGCCGGGCAGCCGGGCGTCACCTTCGACCAGCTCGACGGGCTCACCGTCACCGCCGCCGACTGGTGGTTCAACCTGCGCGCCTCCAACACCGAGCCGCTGCTCCGGCTGAACGTCGAGGCCCGCGACGAGGAGACCGTCGCGCGGCTCCGCGACCAGGTACTGGGGATCGTCCGGGCATAGCGGGCACCGGACCGCTGCCCGGCCGCTGTCGTGCCGCGGCCCGGCACCGCGCCCGTACGATCCCGGCCCCGGCGCCGGGATCGTACGGGCGCGCGGCACGGCGATAGGCTGAGGTGCACGGGGAGAAAGCCGCCGACGCGACGGACGGTCCAGCGGACAACTCACCGACCGCCGGGTCCGGTCGTCGCCGACCGGCACCGGCATCCGATGCCCGACACAGGCCGCCCTCGGCCGCACACCGTCCGGAGGACACCGCTCATGTCGCTCGTCGAACCCAGCCTGCTGGAGATCCTCGCCTGCCCGGCCTGCCACGCTCCCTTCCGCGAGGACACCGACGCCAGTGAGCTCGTGTGCACCTCCGCCACGTGCGGCCTGGCCTATCCGGTACGCGACGACATCCCCGTCCTGCTGGTGGACGAGGCTCGCCGCCCCGCCTGACGCCGAGCGCGTTCGGGCAACTCCGCAGGGGTTCCCCCGGATCTCGCGGGCAGACGCCCCAGAACGAAGCACCGGAAGGCGTCCCGCCCCCGGGTCCACCGCACCCCGCGTCCACCATGCGCGTCCACCACTCGCGGCGCCCCGCACCGCGCGGCGCGAAACCGCATCACAGCCGTATCCGACCCGGAGGTCGCGTTGTTCGACGAGTCGCTGTTGGAGGACGCCGACGCCCTCGCCCGCGCCGACGTCCATGAACTGCTGCGCGGGGTCGCCGGCGCCGGCGCCCGGGTGCGGACCGCCCTGCGGCTGGCCGAGGAGGCCGGGGTAGCCGGGTTGCAACCCGACGGCGAGCCCCGAGCCGTGCTCGTCGCCGGCAGCGGTCCCGAGGCGGCGGCCGTCGCCGACCTGCTGTCCGCGCTCGGCTCCGGCAGTTGCCCGGTGCAGCTCCTCCACCCCACCGGCCCCACCCCGCAGCAGTCCCGCTGGACGCTGCCCGGCTGGGCCGGCTCCCTCGACCTGCTGCTCCTGGTCAGTCCGCTCGGCACCGAACAGGGACTGACCGACCTGGTGGAACAGGCCTACCGGCGGGGCTGCACGGCCGCCGCCGTCACCGCGCCCAAGGCGCCGCTGGCCGAAGCCGTCGCGCAGGTCCGCGGCATGGCACTGCCCTTCGCCGGACCCGACGGCAACGAACGCGCGACCGGCACCCGCTTCGACGCCGAGCAGATCACCGACACCGGCGCGCTCTGGGCCCTGCTCACCCCGCTGCTGGCCCTCACCGACCGCATCGGACTGCTTGACGCGCCCCCCGCCGCCCTGCACGCCATGGCCGACACCCTGGACTCCGTCGCCGCCCGCTGCGGACCCGCCGTCGCCACCTACACCAACCCGGCCAAGACCCTCGCCGCCGAACTCGACGGCTCCCTGCCGCTGTTGTGGAGCCAGGGCCGCATCGCCGCGGCCGGCGCCCGCCGGTTCACCACCGTGCTCGCCGCCCGCGCCGGCCGGCCCGCGCTCAACGCCGAACTGCCCGCCGCCCTCACCGCCCACGGCCCGCTCCAGGCGAGCGCCCATGTCCTCGCGGTCGAGAGCGACGACTTCTTCCGGGACCGGGTGGAGAACAGCGACGGGCTCCGGCTGCGCATCGTGCTCTTCCAGGAGGCCGCCGACCAGCCGGGCTCCGCCGCACCCGCCGCCCGCGCACAGGCGTACGCCCACGACACTCCGCTCAGCGAGATCTCCACCACGGCGGAGACCCCCCTCGACACCGCCGCCGAACTCCTCGCCCTGACGGATTTCGCCGCCGTTTACCTCGCCGTAGCCTCGACCGAGAGAACATAACCGGCATGAACCGCCTTTTCAACACCATCCGCCCCTACGCCTGGGGATCCACCACCGCCATTCCGGAGCTGCTCGGCACCGAGCCCACCGGCGAACCCCAGGCCGAACTGTGGATGGGCGCCCACCCCGGCGCACCCTCCCGTATCGACCGCGGTGACGGCCTCGTCGCCCTCGACACGGTCATCGCCGCCGACCCCGCCGCCGCACTCGGCGAGGCCACCGTCAAGCGGTTCGGTCCCACGCTGCCCTTCCTCCTCAAAGTGCTCGCCGCCGGCGCACCCCTCTCTCTCCAGGTGCACCCCGACCTCGCCCAGGCCAGGGCCGGCTTCGCCGACGAAGAGGCCCGCGGCATCCCGCTCGACGCGCCGTTCCGCACCTACAAGGACGCCAACCACAAGCCCGAGATGCTCGTGGCCCTGTCGCCCTTCGACGGCCTGTGCGGCTTCCGCCGACCGACCGAAGCCGCCGAACTCCTCGACACCCTCGGCGTCGGCAGCCTCGCCCCCTACGTGGACATCCTGCGCGCCCACCCCGAGGACCGGGCGCTGCGCGAGGTGCTCGCCGCCGTCCTGAGCGCGGACCCCGACGACATGCGGCCCACCGTGCACGACGCCACCGAGGCCGCCATCCGTCTCGCCGCAAGCCCCGGCACCCCGTACGCGGCCTCCTACGCCGCCTACGCCAAGGCCGCCCACAGCTTCCCCGGCGACCGGGGCATCATCGCCGCGATGCTGCTCAACCACGTCCGGCTCCAGCCCGGCGAAGCCCTCTACCTCGGCGCGGGCGTCCCGCACGCCTACCTCGACGGCCTCGGGGTCGAGATCATGGCCAACTCCGACAACGTGCTCCGCTGTGGCCTCACCCCCAAACACATCGACGTACCCGAACTCCTGCGCGTCGTCCGCTTCGAGGCCGGCGACCCCGCCGTGCTCCGCCCCGAGGCCGCCGCCGACGGCGAGGAGCTCTACGCGGCCCCCATCGACGAATTCCGGCTCTCCCGCTACGTGCTCGCACCCGGCGCCCAAGCCCGCCGGCTCGACCCGAGCAGCCCGCAGATCCTGCTGTGCACCGATGGCGAGGCACGGCTGCGCACCGACGACGCCACCGCCCTCACCCTCGCCGCCGGCGAATCCGCCTTCATCCCGGCCGGCGAGCACGCCGAGATCAGCGGTGCGGGCACCGTCTTCCGGGCCGCCGTGGCGGCCTGACCCACCCACAACCCGCGACGGACTGCAACAATGACCGACCGCGGCGCCCGCGCAGGCGTGGCGACCGCCGGGCCGATGGAAGGGACATCAAGCAACCTATGAGCGCGTCAGGCGGAACCAGGGCGATCATCGCGGCGCTGAGTGCGAACCTCGCCATCGCCGCGGCCAAGTTCGTGGCATTCGCGTTCAGCGGCTCCTCCTCACTGCTTGCCGAGGGTGTCCACTCCCTCGCCGACTCCGGCAACCAGGCACTCCTGCTGATCGGCGGCAAGCGCGCCAAGCGCGCCGCCACGGAGCAACACCCCTTCGGCTACGGCCGGGAACGGTACGTCTACGCCTTCCTGGTGTCGATCGTGCTCTTCTCGGTCGGCGGCATGTTCGCGGTCTACGAGGGCTACGAGAAGATCCGCCAACCGCACTCCGTCGACCACTGGTACTGGCCGGTCGCCGTGCTCCTCTTCGCGATCGTCGCCGAGGGCTCCTCCTTCCGCACCGCCATCAAGGAGTCCAACCACACCCGCGGCTCCCTGTCCTGGGTCGCTTTCATCCGCCGGGCCAAGGCCCCCGAGCTCCCCATCGTGCTGCTGGAGGACTTCGGCGCGCTCATCGGTCTGGTCCTCGCCCTCGCGGGTGTCGGTATCGCCATCGCCACCGACGACGGCACCTGGGACGGCGTCGGCACCATCTGCATCGGCTCCCTCCTCATCGTCATCGCCCTCGTACTCGCCGCCGAGACCAAGTCCCTGCTCATCGGTGAGGGTGCCAACCCGGAATCCGTCGCCCGCATCCGCGCCGCCATGATCGACGGGGAGACCGTCACCGGCGTCATCCACATGCGCACCCTGCACCTCGGCCCCGAGGAGCTGCTGATCGCCGCGAAGGTGGCCGTCCAGCACGACGACACCGCCGTCGAGGTCGCCCGCGCCATCGACGCCGCCGAGGAACGCATCCGAACGGCCGAACCCTTCGCCCGCGTCATCTACCTCGAACCGGACATCTACAGCGACGCCGCCGCCTCGGCGGGGCCCGACGCGGCGCAGACGCCCGGTGGCCGCTGAGCCGGACCCACTGGGGCCGATGCGCCGACCGGTGTAGATTCATCCTTAGCCAGACGTCGCTGCTGATGGCGGTCGGGCGATCCCCACTGGGTGATCGGCCGAGGGAGAGAGGGCCTCCGACGGATTGCGCTGCCGCAAGGGGACGGGTGTGCCCGCAGTGCGCCACACCCCGAGCCGTCCGTCGGCCGCGCCACCTTCCTGTCCGCCCCGACCTCAACCGCGAGGAGCAGACCGCATGACCACCTCCACCGCCGACTTCAAAGTCGCGGATCTCTCCCTTGCCACCTTCGGCCGCAAGGAGATCACCCTCGCCGAGCACGAGATGCCCGGCCTGATGTCCCTCCGCGAGGAACACGGCGCCAGTCAGCCGCTGGCCGGTGCCAGGATCACCGGCTCCCTGCACATGACCGTGCAGACCGCCGTGCTGATCGAGACCCTCGTGGCGCTGGGCGCCGATGTCCGCTGGGCCTCCTGCAACATCTTCTCCACCCAGGACCACGCCGCCGCGGCCATCGCCGTCGGCCCGCACGGCACCCCGGAGGACCCGCAGGGCATCCCGGTCTTCGCCTGGAAGGGCGAAAGCCTCGAAGAGTACTGGTGGTGCACGGAACAGGCGCTGACCTGGCCGAACACCCCCACCGGCGGCCCCAACATGATCCTGGACGACGGCGGGGACGCCACCCTCCTG
>NZ_CP108580.1:1582500-2822500 GCF_045039895.1 Streptomyces sp. NBC_01190 | reverse complement strand
GGATAGGCGATGGGCCCTACCGGGTTACTGACCTTAGCCAAACTCCGAATGCCGGTAAGTGAGAGCGCGGCAGTGAGACTGTGGGGGATAAGCTCCATGGTCGAGAGGGAAACAGCCCAGAGCATCGACTAAGGCCCCTAAGCGTACGCTAAGTGGGAAAGGATGTGGAGTCGCAGAGACAACCAGGAGGTTGGCTTAGAAGCAGCCACCCTTGAAAGAGTGCGTAATAGCTCACTGGTCAAGTGATTCCGCGCCGACAATGTAGCGGGGCTCAAGCGTACCGCCGAAGTCGTGTCATTCGTATGTTAAGCCCCAACGGGTGTACGGATGGGTAGGGGAGCGTCGTGTGCCGGGTGAAGCCGCCGCGTAAGCGAGTGGTGGACGGTTCACGAGTGAGAATGCAGGCATGAGTAGCGATACAAGAGTGGGAAACTCTTGCGCCGATTGACTAAGGGTTCCTGGGTCAAGCTGATCTGCCCAGGGTAAGTCGGGACCTAAGGCGAGGCCGACAGGCGTAGTCGATGGACAACCGGTTGATATTCCGGTACCCGCTTTGGAACGCCCAGTACTGAATCTTCTGATGCTAAGGCCGTGAAGCCGCCTTTGATCTCTTCGGAGTGATGGGGAGTGGTGGAGCCGCTGACCCGATGGGGTAGTAGGTAAGCGATGGGGTGACGCAGGAAGGTAGTCCAGCCCGGGCGGTGGTTGTCCCGGGGTAAGGGTGTAGGGCGTTGTCCAGGTAAATCCGGATGACATGAAGTCTGAGACCTGATGCCGAGCCGATTGTGGTGAAGTGGATGATCCTATGCTGTCGAGAAAAGCCTCTAGCGAGTTTCATGGCGGCCCGTACCCTAAACCGACTCAGGTGGTCAGGTAGAGAATACCGAGGCGTTCGGGTGAACTATGGTTAAGGAACTCGGCAAAATGCCCCCGTAACTTCGGGAGAAGGGGGGCCACATCCGGTGATCATCTTTACGGTGTGAGCTGGGGGTGGCCGCAGAGACCAGCGAGAAGCGACTGTTTACTAAAAACACAGGTCCGTGCGAAGCCGTAAGGCGATGTATACGGACTGACGCCTGCCCGGTGCTGGAACGTTAAGGGGACCGGTTAGTCACATTTCGGTGTGGCGAGGCTGAGAACTTAAGCGCCAGTAAACGGCGGTGGTAACTATAACCATCCTAAGGTAGCGAAATTCCTTGTCGGGTAAGTTCCGACCTGCACGAATGGCGTAACGACTTCTCGACTGTCTCAACCATAGGCCCGGTGAAATTGCACTACGAGTAAAGATGCTCGTTTCGCGCAGCAGGACGGAAAGACCCCGGGACCTTTACTATAGCTTGATATTGGTGTTCGGTTCGGCTTGTGTAGGATAGGTGGGAGACTGTGAAGTCGCGGCGCCAGCCGTGGTGGAGTCATCGTTGAAATACCACTCTGGTCGTGCTGGATGTCTAACCTCGGTCCGTGATCCGGATCAGGGACAGTGTCTGGTGGGTAGTTTAACTGGGGCGGTTGCCTCCTAAAGGGTAACGGAGGCGCCCAAAGGTTCCCTCAGCCTGGTTGGCAATCAGGTGTTGAGTGTAAGTGCACAAGGGAGCTTGACTGTGAGACTGACGGGTCGAGCAGGTACGAAAGTAGGGACTAGTGATCCGGCGGTGGCTTGTGGAAGCGCCGTCGCTCAACGGATAAAAGGTACCCCGGGGATAACAGGCTGATCTTCCCCAAGAGTCCATATCGACGGGATGGTTTGGCACCTCGATGTCGGCTCGTCGCATCCTGGGGCTGGAGTCGGTCCCAAGGGTTGGGCTGTTCGCCCATTAAAGCGGTACGCGAGCTGGGTTTAGAACGTCGTGAGACAGTTCGGTCCCTATCCGCTGCGCGCGTTGGAGTCTTGAGAAGGGCTGTCCCTAGTACGAGAGGACCGGGACGGACGGACCTCTGGTGTGCCAGTTGTTCTGCCAAGGGCATGGCTGGTTGGCTACGTTCGGGAGGGATAACCGCTGAAAGCATCTAAGCGGGAAGCCTGCTTCGAGATGAGGACTCCCACCCACTTGATGGGGTAAGGCTCCCAGTAGACGACTGGGTTGATAGGCCGGATGTGGAAGCCCAGTAATGGGTGGAGCTGACCGGTACTAATAGGCCGAGGGCTTGTCCATGTTTGCTCGCGTCCACTGTGTGGTTCTGAAACAATCAGCCACCACCCCCCTGTGAGGGATTCTCTCCGGGGTTGGTGTGTGTTTCATGGTGTTTCGGTGGTCATAGCGTTAGGGAAACGCCCGGTTACATTCCGAACCCGGAAGCTAAGCCTTTCAGCGCCGATGGTACTGCAGGGGGGACCCTGTGGGAGAGTAGGACACCGCCGAACAAATATTGATGAGAAAGCCCTTGTCCTTGAGTTTTTACTCAAGGACAAGGGCTTTCTCGCGTTTGCCCGTTGCCCCCTTTCGGGGGCCAGCCCCTCCAGGTGGACTTGTCGGCGATGAGCCCGCTCAGATCTCGCGGTCGGCAGCCGGCTGGTTGGGCACCGCCGCGCGGAGGAGTTCGATGTCGAGGGATTCACGACGAATGCGCTGGTCCATATAGAGCAACCCGGTCACACCGGCGCTGATCGGCAGCGTGAGCGTCGAGGCCACGATCTGGCCGACACCGCTGATGAGGAGATACGTCCAGCCGGGATTGCCGGCTGAACTGAACAGCGAAGCACCACCATCGCTGGACACGGCGGCAGCGATCAGTATGAAGGGCGATTCGATGATCGTGCTCAGCAGGAGCGCGAGGAGCAGCCCCAGGAGCTGCACGCCGAGGACACGCCACCATGTCCCGTCAACGAGCTTGGCGGAACGCTTCAGCGCTGCCACGGCGCCCTGCCGTTCCAGCGTCAGGGCCGGGGCCGCGAGGCTCCACTGGACCCAGAGCCAGAGGGCGACGGCCATTCCACCGAGCATGCCCAGCGACCCCAGTGCCGCGCCACCGTCATCGGCGCCGGCCAGCGCGATGAGGATCCCGGGAAGCACCGACACGGCGAGTACTCCGTAGAGGAGCAGCGCCATAAGGAAGGTCAGACCGAGGAGTTGAGGCACCCGGGGCCGGGCGTCCCGCCAGATCTCCGCCGTCTTCACCGGACGACCGACGACCGAGCGGCTGGTGACCAGCGCGACCAATCCCGTCGCGACGACTGATCCGACGAGCGTGACCAGCGAGGTCAGTCCCAGAGCCGTCGCCGTACCGCTGAAGCTGTGCAGGATGTCGCCCGCGCTCGGATTGGGGTTGTCCCGCAGGTCCTTGAGACGCGTGTCGTCGACGAACAGGCCCTGTATGACGACCGAGAGCCCCACCGTGACCAGCGCGATGGCAAAGGTGGCGCTGATGATGGTCCGCCAGTGGAGCCGCAGCGTGGCGAAGGCGCCGTTCAGCATGTCCGAGAGGTCCAGCGGACGCAGCGGGATGACGCCGGGCTTCGGTGCCGCGGGCCGAGTCCAAGGCCCCGCCTGCCAACCGCCCGAGTTTCCCGGTGGCGGTGGCCCGTGCCAGCCGCCCTGCCACCCCGGACCGCCGGGCCGGGACGGCTGGGGGTGCGGCCCGGGTGGGGGCGCCCAGCGGGCCCAGCCCTCGGCAGCCGGTGGTTGTTGAGCGGACCAACGCGCCGAAGCGGCCGACCGGTCCGGCTGGTCCGGCTGCTCGGGCACAGCGGCGGCGGGGCTTGGGCCGTCGTCCGGCTCGTTGGAGTCGGAGGAGGATCCGGGCGATTCGGAGCCCGGAGTGCTGGTCATCGGTGGCTGCCCCTTCGGATTGTGCTGCGGTACTGGCCGCCCATCGTGTCATGGGCTGCCGTCAATTCGGCTTCGCGGGGCAGACTGAGGAAATGGCTGATCTCTCCACGAGAACCGAGAACGGCACGATTCCCGCGCTGCGTTGGGAGGAGCCGCCGGAGGGTCCGGTACTGGTGCTCCTCGATCAGACTCGGCTTCCCCACGATGAAGTCGAGTTGGTGTGTACAGATGTTCAGGCTCTGGTGGCGGGGATACGCAGCCTCGCCGTACGGGGTGCTCCGCTGCTCGGGTTGGCGGGGGCCTATGGGGTGGCGTTGGCCGCAGCCCGTGGGTATGACGTGGAGGACGCGGCCGAGTTGCTCGCGCATGCGCGTCCGACCGCGGTGAACCTGGGATACGGCGTTCGGCGCGCGATCGACGCGTACCGTCAGGCGGCCCCGGACCAGGCGGCCGCCGCGGCGCTGGCTGCGGCGCGGGGGCTGCACGCGGAGGACGCGGCGGCGAGTGCCGCGATGGCCGAGTACGGCGGTCGACTGCTGGCCGAGCTGATCCCGGGCGGCGGCTACCGCATTCTGACGCACGGCAACACGGGCGCTCTCATCTCGGGCGGTGAGGGAACGGCGCTCGGCGTGGTGCTCGCCGCCCATCGCTCGGGCGAGTTGCGGCGGTTGTGGGTCGACGAGACACGGCCGATGTTGCAGGGCGCGCGGTTGACGTCGTACGAGGCGGCGCGGGCGGGGATGCCGTACACGCTGCTCGTGGACGGCGCGGCGGGGTCGCTGGTCACGGCGGGAGAGGTGGACGCGGTGCTGGTCGGGGCGGATCGGATCGCGGCGGACGGGGCGACGGCGAACAAGGTGGGCAGCTATCCGCTGGCGGTGCTCGCCGCCTATCACCATGTGCCGTTCATCGTGGTGGCGCCGACGACTACGGTTGACCTCGGAACGCCGGACGGGGCGTCGATCGAGGTGGAGCACCGGCCGGGGAGCGAGGTGACCGACCTCGCGCCGTCTCCGCTGGGCACACAGGCGTACAATCCGGCCTTCGACGTCACACCGCCGGAACTGATCACCGCGATCGTGACGGAGAACGGTGTGGTGTCGCCTGTCATGGCCGAAAACCTGGCGGCGGTCTGCGGCTGACGCGGCGGTCGGCGCCGTGTTCGGGCCCGGGGTCCGGACGGGTGCAGTGGCTTCGACAGAATCGCACAAGTTATCCACAGGCCGGTCAAATGGGGGCGGCGCATCTGCGGACAACCAGGGACAATGGTCGCGTAGCGTGACCTCGATCACCATTGGTCACCAGTATCGATATGCAAATGGGATGATGGTCGGTATGAAGGGACGTGTCCTGGTCGTCGACGACGACACTGCGCTGTCAGAGATGCTTGGCATCGTGCTGCGTGGAGAAGGTTTTGAGCCGTCGTTCTGCGCCGACGGTGACAAGGCGCTGGCCGCATTCCGGGAGACCAAGCCCGATCTGGTGCTTCTCGACCTGATGCTGCCCGGGCGGGACGGTATCGACGTGTGCCGTCAGATCCGGGCGGAGTCCGGGGTGCCGATCGTGATGCTCACGGCGAAGAGCGACACGGTGGATGTGGTGGTCGGTCTCGAATCAGGGGCCGACGACTATGTGATCAAGCCGTTCAAGCCGAAGGAGCTGGTGGCCCGGGTCAGGGCGCGGTTGCGGCGGGCCGAGGAGCCGACGCCGGAGCAGTTGGCGATCGGCGATCTGGTGATCGACGTGGCCGGCCATTCGGTCAAGCGCGAGGGGCAGCCGATCGCGCTGACTCCGCTCGAGTTCGATCTGCTGGTGGCCCTGGCGCGCAAGCCGTGGCAGGTGTTCACCCGGGAGGTGCTGCTCGAGCAGGTCTGGGGTTATCGGCACGCCGCCGACACCCGGCTGGTCAATGTGCATGTACAGCGACTGCGGTCGAAGGTGGAGCAGGACCCGGAGCGTCCCGAGATCGTGGTGACGGTCCGCGGTGTCGGATACAAGGCGGGACCGGGCTGAGATGTGCGCGTCGTACGAGCGTGAGCGGTTGGAGAGCCGGCTGGCCGATCCCTTGCGGGGTCTGCTGCCGGTGATCCGCTCGTTCGTGCGCTGGGCGCGGCGTCCGCTTCAGCCGGCGTCCCGGCTGTGGCGGCGGAATCTCCAGCTCCGGGTGGTCGCTTTCACCCTGCTGATGTCGGTCGGCGTGGTGCTGCTGCTCGGCTTCGTGGTGATCGGGCAGGTCAAGAACGGCCTGCTCGACGCCAAGGAGAAGGCCGCGGAGAATCAGGCGACCGGCGGATTCTCGATCGCGCAGGACATGGCCGACAAGGGCGGCCAGACGACGGACGCGTCGGGTGCCGGCACCCCGCACGGCCCCGCGGACTCGGGGACCTGGCTGAACAGCCTGGTCCAGCAGTTCGCCAGTGGTGGCAAGGGCGTCTACTGGATCGTCACGCTGAGCCCCAACGCCGACGACGGTCAGACGTTCGGTGAGGGCACCGCCAATCAGCACACCGTCAACGCACGCGGTCCACGTGGCTCCGGGAGCATCCTGCCGGACGCGAGCATCCCCAAGTCGTTGAGCGACGCCGTCGAGACCCATCAGGGCGCGCTCAAGCAGTACACGCTGGTCAAGACCGACGACGGCAACCCGCCGCGGCCGGCGCTCGCGGTCGGCAAGCGGCTGACGGACATCAACGGCAACCCCTACCAGCTCTACTATCTGTTCCCCTTCGACCAGGAGGAGAAGACGCTCGGCCTGGTGAAGGGAACCCTCGCGACCGCCGGGATCTTCGTGGTGGTGCTGCTCGGGGCCATCGCCTGGCTGGTGACGCGGCAGGTCGTGACCCCGGTGCGGATGGCGGCCGGGATCGCCGAGCGGCTGGCGGCCGGCCGATTGCAGGAGCGGATGCAGGTCACCGGTGAAGACGACATCGCCCGGCTCGGTGAATCCTTCAACAAGATGGCGCAGACCCTCCAGAGCAAGATCCAGCAGTTGGAGGATCTCTCGCGGATGCAGCGCCGTTTCGTCTCCGACGTCTCGCACGAGTTGCGCACTCCGCTGACCACGGTGCGGATGGCCGCTGACGTCATCCATGACGCGCGGACCGACTTCGATCCGGTGACCGCCAGGTCCGCCGAGCTGTTGCAGAACCAGGTCGACCGCTTCGAGTCGCTGCTCTCGGACCTGTTGGAGATCAGCCGCTTCGACGCGGGCGCCGCGGAGCTGTCGGCGGAGCCGATAGACCTGCGCGAGGTGGTGCGCCGGGTGGTGGACGCGGCCGAACCGCTGGCGGAGCGCAAGGGCAGCCGCATGCTGATACGCGGCGACGCGCAGCCGGTGATAGCCGAGGCCGACCCCCGCCGGGTGGAGCGCGTGCTGCGGAACCTGGTGGTCAACGCCATCGAGCACGGCGACGGCCGGGACGTGGTGGTCCGGCTGGCGACGGCCGACGGCGCGGTGGCGGTCGCGGTGCGGGACTACGGCGTCGGGCTGAAGCCGGGCGAGGCGACCCGGGTGTTCAACCGTTTCTGGCGGGCCGATCCGGCGCGGGCACGGACCACCGGGGGCACGGGTCTGGGCCTGTCCATCGCGGTGGAGGACGCCCGGCTGCACGGCGGCTGGTTGCAGGCGTGGGGCGAGCCGGGGGGTGGATCGCAGTTCCGTATGACGCTGCCGCGGACCGCCGGCGACTCGCTGCGGGGTTCGCCGATACCGCTGGAACCGGATGATTCACGGCGCAACCGCGGGCTGCTCTCCTCGGGCTTGCCGGCGAAGGCCGCCGCACCGGACAGCGCGCCAGGGGTTCCGGGGGTTCCCGGGCCCCGGACCGGCGCGGCGAAGGGTGCGCCGGGCGATGGGGCGTGGTCCCGTGAGGCGGGTTCGTCGGCTCAGATGTCCGGCCTGCCGGCGGTACCCGGTGTCCTGCCGAGGCTGCCCGCCGCGGACCCGGCGGCGCTGCCGGGCAGCGGCGCGCGAGTGGTGGAGCGCAGGGAGACGGCTCGGAAGGACGACCTCTGATGCGGACGGTGGGGGGCTGGAGACGGCTGCTGCGCTTCGGCGTGCTGCCGGTGGGCACGGCGCTGCTGGTGGCCGGCTGCGCCTCGATGCCCAGCAGCGGCGAGGTGCGCAAGGTCGGTGAGGGGCAGCGGGCCGACGCCGACTCCCAGGTGCGCGTCTTCGGGGTGCCGCCGAGGGCTGGCGCCGACCCGCGGCAGATCGTCAGCGGATTCCTGGAGGCGACGACCAGTGGCGAGGCGGACTTCACGACCGCCAAGAAGTACCTCTCCACCGCCACGAGGAAGACCTGGCAGCCACTGGCGGGGATAACCGTGTACTCCGGTGGGCTCAAGACCACCGAGGAGCAGGCGGGCGAGGACGGCGAGACGATCGACCGGTCCGGCACCAAGGCGGCCACGGTCGACCTCAAACACGCCTACGAGCCGCAGAGCGGCGAGTTCCAGGCGCCCTTCCACCTCGTCAAAGAGAAGAACGAGTGGCGGATCGACGGACTGGACAACGGCCTGGTGCTCTCCGAGCAGGACTTCGAGCGGCTTTATCAGTCGACGAACATGTACTACTTCGCCAAGCTCGGGTCGGACGCCCCCAGCGACGGGAGCGGCAGGCAGACGCTGGTCGCCGACCCCGTTTTCCTCCGCAACCAGGCCGATCCCCTGGTGTCCACCGTCTCGGCGCTGCTCGGCGGCCCGACGACTTGGCTGGCGCACGTGACGTACAACGCGGTGCCGTCCACGGTGCGTCTGTACGACAAGGCGCCGGACCACGGGGTGACGCTCGACGACTCGCAGCATCTGCGGGTGCGGCTCGACCACGCGGCGGACAAGCTGCCCTACGCCTCCTGCGTCCGGTTGGCGGCTCAGATCTTCGCCACGGTGCAGGCCCAGGCGTCGGCCAAGCTCGCGACGGTGGAGGTGGAGCAGGCGGACGGTTCGGCGTGGTGCAGTCTGCCGCAGCGGATCGAGGAGCAGGACTACGCGTCGGCGGACCTCACCGGCGCGACCTCGCAGCCTTACTACATAGCGGCTGACGGGCATGGGCTGCTGGCGCTCGCGGACACCACGGCGACCGCGAAGCCCGTGCCGGGGCCGTTCGGCGACAGCAAGGCAGATCTGGGCTCGGTGGCGGTGCGCCGGGACGAGCGGGAGGCGGCCGGGGTGCGGACCAATGGGCGTGATCTGGTGGTCGGCTCGCTGGTCGACGACGAGCCGCTCGGCCAGCCGGTGCTGCAGAGCAAGGCCGCGGACCCGAAGAAGGACGGGCTGAGCGCCCCGAGCTGGGACGGCTTCGACGACCTGTGGGTGGCGGACCGGAATCCGACCGATCCTCGGCTGCTGATGCTGCGCGAGGGTCGGGGAAAGCCGTACGAGGTGTCGGTGCCCGGCCTCGACGGGCGGGTGGAGTCGCTGCGGGTCGCCTCGGACGGCGTCCGTATCGCCCTGGTCGTCCGGGTGGGTGCCTTCGTGACGCTCGAGCTCGGCAGGATCGAGCGGGGCACCAAGCAGGACCCCAACGCCTTCACGGTGACCGGACTGAGGGATCTCACCCCGGTCGGTGAGAACGTGACGTCGGTGTCCTGGGCCGGGCCCAGCCGGCTGGTGGTGCTCGACAGCGTGTCCGGGGTGCAGCAGATCCAGTACATGAACACCGACGGGTCCGCGCCCACCGTCCTTCCCGGCATAAACGAGGCCTCGTCCGTGGCGGCCTCGGAGAACCAGAGCAAGCCGCTGCTGGCGTCGTACAACGGCCGGGTCTACCGGGTGCTTCCGGAGGAGCTGCCGGAGGAGAACTGGAAGCAGGTCTCGCCGAAGGGCGGCAGCCCGGTCTATCCCGGCTGACGGTCCGGGCTGATCCGGGCCAACGGTCCGGGCTGACCCCGGCCCACGGTCCGCCGTGTCCCGTTTGGTGGTCCGGCCGACCCGGCCGCCGCGTTGTCCACAGCCCGAAAGAGTGACTGGCGGCGCGACCGCGCCACCCCGCACAGTAGAGGTATGCGGGGCTGGTGGCAGGAGATCACCGGGCTGGTGCTGCCGGTCGACTGCGCGGGGTGCGGGCTGCCGCGGACGGAGTTGTGCGAACGGTGTGCGGGGCTGCTGGGCGGGGCGGCCACCGTACGGCGGGTGCGGCCGTCCCCGGAGCCGCCCGGACTGCCACCGGTCTACGCGACCGGGCGGTACGGCGACGAGGTGCGGGCCGTGATGCTGGCGCACAAGGAGCGGGGTGCGCTGGGTCTGGCCCGGCCGCTTGGGGCGGCACTGGCCGCGGCGGTCCGGCGGGTGGGCGTCGTCGGCCCGCTGCTGCTGGTCCCGGTGCCTTCCGCTCGGCGGGCGGTGGCCCAGCGGGGGCATGACGCCATCGCGCGGATGGCCAGGGCGGCGGCCCGGGAGCTGCGCGGGCAGGGCGGCCAGGTGCGGGCGGTGGCCGTGCTGGGGCAGCGGCGGCCGGTGCTCGACCAGTCCGGGCTGACCGCCGCCGAGCGGCTGGTGAACCTCTCCGGAGCGGTGGCCGCGGGAGGGAGCCGGCTGCCGCTGCTGGGGGTGGCCCCGGTGGTGCTGGTGGACGACCTGATGACCACCGGAGTCTCACTGACGGTGGCGGCCAGAGCCGTGACGGTGGCGGGCGGCCGGGTGGCCGGGGCGGCGGTGGTGGCAGGGCCGAACGAGTGGGAGAACAGCGGCGAGGGGGTCGCACCAGCCGCGGGTGTATCGGCACGGTCAGAACAATCGGAAGAGGTATGACCGCAGGTAGGGAAGGGGGCGATTCATTCGGATGGCGGAATGGGGTGCTACGGGATGCCGACCTCCGCACTTCGGGTCTATGTTCGGGAGAGAAGGGAAAGTAAACATTGGGGGGTGTTGATCTTCCCACTGGGGCAGGAGGAGGTGAAAGCCGCGGCTTCGCCTCCCGGATGCCCCGGGCGACGAGGCAGCAGCCGACGCAGCGCCGGACGGGTGTCGCACCCGTTTCGGCCTCAGGAAAGGGATCGCCCTCGCCTATGGGGTGGTCCGGAACGGAGTTCTGCGTGGACATCGTCGTCAAAGGCCGCAAGACCGAGGTGCCCGAGAGGTTCCGCAAGCATGTGGCCGAGAAACTGGACAGGATCCAGAAGCTCGACGGCAAGGTGATCAGCCTTGACGTCGAGGTGTCCAAAGAGCTCAATCCGCGACAGGCCGATCACGCCGACCGGGTGGAGATCACGCTGAACACTCCCGGCCCGGTGATTCGTGCCGAGGCCGCGGCGGCGGACCCGTACGCCGCGCTCGACGTGGCGGTGGGCAAGTTGGAGGCGCGGCTGCGCAAGGCCGCCAGTAAGCGTCACACCCGGCGGGGCAACGGCCGGACGCCGGCCTCGGGCGTGGGCGCGAGCCTGCCGGACGCCGCCCGGATCAACCCGGACGGGACGCTGGTGGCCGACCAGGTCACGGACGGGGTGCCGACCACGAGGATCGGCTCGTTGGAAGTGCAGGGCGAGGGTCCGCTGGTGGTGCGGGAGAAGACGCACGCGGCGTCGCCCATGGCGCTCGCCCAGGCGCTGTACGAGATGGAGTTGGTGGGCCACGACTTCTATCTCTTCGTCGACAGCGAGACCAAGCAGCCGAGCGTGGTCTACCGCCGGCAGGGCTATGACTACGGCGTCATCCATCTGAACGCGGACCAGGTGGGCGTGCCCGCTCCGGCCGGCGCGGGCGACCTGCTCAACCACGGAGCCTGACCGGCAGACAAGCGGCAGTCGGTGCCCCCGGGGTCGTCCTGGGGGCGCCGGTGTGTGCGGACGTGAAATGCTGGACCAGTGCCCAACTCTGGTCTGAGGGGGAGGATCTGATGCCGGACTTCGACCGCGAGGCTCCCGGCGCGCGCGGCCCGGTCCCCTATGACGCGCCGCCCGCGACCCCGGCCCGTGCGGAACCCATCCGGGTGCTGGTGGTGGACGACCACGCGCTGTTCCGCCGGGGTCTGGAGATCGTCCTCGCGCAGGAGGAGGACATCCAGGTCATCGGTGAGGCCGGCGACGGGGCGGAGGCCGTGGAGAAGGCGGCCGATCTGCTGCCGGATATCGTGCTGATGGATGTGCGGATGCCGCGGCGCGGCGGGATCGAGGCGTGCACCTCGATCAAGGAGGTCGCGCCCAGCGCCAAGATCATCATGCTGACGATAAGCGACGAGGAAGCCGATCTCTACGAGGCGATCAAGGCCGGGGCGACCGGCTATCTGCTCAAGGAGATCTCCACCGACGAGGTGGCGACCGCGATCCGGGCGGTCGCCGACGGGCAGTCGCAGATCAGCCCGTCGATGGCGTCGAAGCTGCTGACCGAGTTCAAGTCGATGATCCAGCGCACCGACGAGCGGCGGCTGCTGCCCGCGCCCAAGCTCACCGACCGGGAGCTGGAGGTGCTCAAGCTGGTGGCCACCGGCCTCAACAACCGGGACATCGCCAAAGAGCTCTTCATCAGCGAGAACACCGTGAAGAACCACGTCCGCAACATCCTGGAGAAGCTCCAGCTCCACTCCAGGATGGAGGCCGTGGTCTACGCGATGCGGGAGAAGATCCTGGAGATCCGCTAGGCCCCATCGTCCGGGCGGATGGGGCCGAGCCGGCGTCAGGCTGTATCCGGGCAGTATTCAGGCAGTGTCAGCCCAGGCCGGTGGGGATGTGGGCGCCGCCGAGTTCGGTGATCAGCGGCTCCCGCAGGGTCTCCGGCAGCACCCTCTCCACCCGGACCTCCACGCAGCCCACCCAGCCCGCGGCCTCCGCGATCGCCTCCGCCGCGGGCCGCACCGCCTTCGGGCCGTCCAGGGACACCTGCCGGGCCACCAGTGTCTGCCCCTCGCGGGCCGGGTCCACCCGGCCGACCAGTTTCCCGCCCGCAAGCAGCGGCATTGCGAAGTAGCCGTGCACCCGCTTGGGCTTGGGGGTGTACGCCTCCAGCCGGTGGGTGAAGCCGAAGATCCGCTCGGTGCGCGGCCGGTCCCAGATCAGCGAGTCGAACGGGGAGAGCAAGGTCGTCCGGTGCCGCCCGCGCGGCTCGGCCGCCAGCGCCGCCGGATCGGCCCAGGCCGGCTTGGCCCAGCCCGCCACCTCCACCGGGACCAGCCCGGTGTCCGCGATCACCTCGGTGACCTGCTCGCCCTTGAGCCGGTGGTAGTCCGCCAGGTCGGCGCGGGTGGCGACGCCGAGCGCGGTGCCCGCCTGGGTGACCAGCCGCCGCACACACTCCGCGTCGTCCAGGTCGTCGTGGAAGAGCGCCTCGGGCACGGCGCGCTCGGCCAGGTCGTAGATCCGCTTCCAGCCGCGCCGCTCGGTGCAGACGACCTCGCCGGTGTCGAGCAGCGACTCCACCGCGATCTTCGACTCCGACCAGTCCCACCACGGTCCGCCCTTCCTCGCGCCGCCGAGTTGGGTGGCGTTCAGCGGGCCCTCGGCCTTGAGCCGGTCGAGGACGGCGGCGTAGGAGCGTTCGGCATCCGCCAGCACGTGCCAGCGGCGGCCGCGGGCGCGCATGACACGCCGGCGGAAGGCGAAATGTGGCCACTCCTCGATGGGGAGGACACAGGCGGCGTGCGACCAGTACTCGAACGCGTGCCGGTCCGTCCAGTAAGCGCGCTCCACCACGTCACGTCCCACCGCGCCGAGCCGGGCGTAAGGAATCAGCTCGTGGGACCTGGCCAGCACCGAGATGGTGTCGAGTTGCACCGCGCCCAGCGATCGCAGCACCCCGCGGGCGCCGGCCCGCCGGTCGGGGGCGCCGAGGAACCCCTGGGCCCGCAGGACGATCTTGCGGGCCTCGTCGGCGGACAAGGTGAGCTGGGGCGGGGGCAGGAGCGTCATGCGCGCAAGACTAGGACCGCCCACCGACAATCGCCCCGACCAGCGGAAACGGCCGGGCCCCGCGCACCCGGGCTTCGCCGGCGCCCCCGCTCGCCGCGCCCGGCCGCTGCCCGCCGCGCCCGGCCCCTGCTCGCCGCGCCGGCTCCCGTTCGCCGCGCCCGCCTCCCGGTCGGCCCGTTCGGCCCGCTCAGCTCCCGTACGGCAGATACGCCGTGCCGGACCCCAGCCCCCAGTCCGACGGCAGCAGCGATCCGCTCCAGGCGTCCCGCCGGGTCCCGCCCTGGACGATCTTGGCGCGGATGGTGCCCTCCATCACGAAGCCGAGCTTCAGCGCCACCCCGCGCGAGCCCTCGTTGCCGGCCTCGGCGTACCACTCGATCCGCTCCACCCCGAGTGAGGAGAAGGCCCAGCCGCACACCGCCCGGCCGGCCTCCGCGGTGTAGCCCTTGCCGCGCTGCTCCCGCACCGTCCAGTAGCCCAGTTCCGCCTGGTGGTCGGGGGTGGCGAGCAGCCCGAGCCGGACCAGACCGATGGAGCCGACGAGCGTCCCGGTGTCCCGGGTGAACGCGCCGAAGTTGTAGAGCGTGCCGTCCCGCCAGCCCTCGACGACGGCCCGGCCGACGAAGTCCGCCGCGTGCTCCCTCGTGTAGGGGGAGGGCACGCTCGTCCAGCGCGGGATCTCCGGGTCCTGGCAGGCCGCGTACACCGCGTCGGCGTCCGCGGGTCCCAGTGGGCGCAGCAGCAGCCGGTCGGTGGTGAGGGTGACCGGTCCCGTACCCGCGGTACCCGCCGTACTCCCTGTGCGCGCCATACTCGCCATAGTGAATCGTGCCTTCCGGAGCCGGGCCGAGGACCTGCGGCTGAGTATCGCCGAGGCCCTGGGGCCGCGGAAAACCGTTTTGCCATCGCCGGGCCTCCCGGCCCGCTGGTCTCCTCGCTTACGATGGCCGTTGCAGCAGGGCTTAGACCGTCCGAGACCGTCGGTGCACCCCCCGCTGTGCCAGCGCGGGAGCCGCGCCAGGCCCGACCGGCAAGGAGCCAGCCTACGTGTCCGTCATCAGCAAGATCATGCGTGCAGGTGAAGGCAAGATCCTGCGCAAGCTGCACCGCATCGCGGACCAGGTCAATTCCATCGAAGAGGACTTCCTCGACCTCTCCGATGCCGAGCTGAGGGCCCTTACCGACGAGTACAAAGAACGCTACGAGGGCGGCGAGTCGCTCGACGACCTGCTCCCCGAGGCCTTCGCCACCGTCCGTGAGGCGGCCAAGCGCGTACTGGGACAGCGCCACTACGACGTGCAGATCATGGGCGGCGCGGCCCTGCACCTCGGCTATGTCGCCGAGATGCGTACCGGCGAGGGCAAGACCCTGGTCGGCACCCTGCCCGCGTATCTCAACGCGATCTCCGGCAAGGGTGTGCACCTGATCACCGTCAACGACTACCTCGCCGAGCGCGACTCGGAGTGGATGGGCCGGGTGCACAAGTTCCTCGGCCTCGAGGTCGGCTGCATTCTCGCCAACATGACGCCCGCCGAGCGGCGTGAGCAGTACGCCCGGGACATCACCTACGGCACGAACAACGAGTTCGGCTTCGACTACCTGCGCGACAACATGGCGTGGTCGAAGGACGAGCTGGTGCAGCGCGGCCACAACTTCGCGATCGTCGACGAGGTCGACTCCATCCTGGTGGACGAGGCCCGCACCCCGCTGATCATCTCCGGCCCGGCCGACCAGGCCACCAAGTGGTACAGCGACTTCGCCCGGCTGGTGAAGCGGCTCAACCGCGGCGAGGCCAGCTCCCTGGGCAAGGAGGAGACCGGCGACTACGACGTGGACGAGAAGAAGCGCACGGTCGCCATCCACGAGTCCGGTGTCAGCAAGGTCGAGGACTGGCTGGGCATCGACAACCTCTACGAGTCGGTGAACACCCCGCTCGTCGGTTATCTGAACAACGCCATCAAGGCCAAGGAGCTCTACAAGAACGACAAGGACTACGTCGTCATGGACGGCGAAGTCATGATCGTCGACGAGCACACCGGCCGTATCCTCGCCGGCCGCCGCTACAACGAGGGCATGCACCAGGCGATCGAGGCGAAGGAAGGGGTGGACATCAAGGACGAGAACCAGACCCTCGCCACGATCACCCTCCAGAACTTCTTCCGCCTCTACGACAAGCTCTGCGGTATGACCGGTACGGCGATGACCGAGGCCGCCGAGTTCCACCAGATCTACAAGCTCGGCGTGGTCCCGATCCCGACCAACCGCCCGATGCAGCGGCTGGACAAGCCCGACCTGATCTACCGCACGGAAGAGGCGAAGTTCGCGGCCGTGGTCGAGGACATCGTGGAGAAGCACGAGAAGGGCCAGCCGGTCCTGGTCGGCACCGTCTCGGTCGAGAAGTCCGAGTACCTGTCGGCGCAGCTCTCCAAGCGCGGTGTCCCGCACGAGGTGCTCAACGCCAAGCAGCACGACCGGGAGGCCTCGATCGTGGCCCAGGCGGGCCGCAAGGGCGCGGTCACCGTCGCCACCAACATGGCCGGCCGCGGTACCGACATCAAGCTCGGCGGCAACCCCGACGACCTCGCCGAGGCGGAGCTGCGCCAGCGCGGCCTCGACCCGACCGAGCACGTCGAGGAGTGGGCCGCGGCGCTCCCTGAGGCGCTGGAGCGCGCCGAGGCGGCGGTGAAGGCCGAGTTCGAGGAGGTCAAGGAGCTGGGCGGCCTCTATGTGCTCGGCACCGAGCGCCACGAGTCCCGCCGGATCGACAACCAGCTCCGCGGTCGTAGCGGCCGGCAGGGCGACCCGGGCGAGTCCCGCTTCTACCTCAGCCTCGGCGACGACCTGATGCGGCTGTTCAAGGCGCAGATGGTCGAGCGCGTGATGTCGATGGCGAACGTGCCGGACGACGTGCCGATCGAGAACAAGATGGTCACCCGCGCCATCGCCTCCGCCCAGTCGCAGGTCGAGCAGCAGAACTTCGAGATCCGTAAGAACGTCCTGAAGTACGACGAGGTGCTCAACCGGCAGCGCGAGGTCATCTACGGTGAGCGCCGCCGCGTCCTGGAGGGCGAGGACCTGCACGAGCAGGTGCAGCACTTCATGGACGACACCATCGACGCGTACATCGACGCCGAGACCCGCGACGGCTTCGCCGAGGACTGGGACCTGGACCGGCTGTGGGGCGCCTTCAAGCAGCTCTACCCGGCCAGCGTCACCGTCGACGAGCTGGAGGAGGCGGCGGGCGACCGGGCCGGTATCACCTCCGAGTTCATCGCCGAGTCGGTCAAGGACGACATCCATGAGCAGTACGCCGAGCGGGAGAAGCAGCTCGGTGAGGAGATCATGCGCGAGCTGGAGCGCCGCGTGGTCCTCTCCGTGCTCGACCGCAAGTGGCGTGAGCACCTCTACGAGATGGACTACCTCCAGGAGGGCATCGGCCTGCGCGCGATGGCGCAGCGTGACCCGCTGGTGGAGTACCAGCGCGAGGGCTTCGACATGTTCACCGCCATGATGGACGGCATCAAGGAGGAGTCCGTCGGCTATCTGTTCAACCTGGAGGTCCAGGTCGAGCAGCAGGTCGAGGAGGTCCCGGTGACGGACGCCGAGGTCGAGGACGCGGCCCCGTCGCTGGTCAAGGAGGTCCGGCCGGAGATCCGCGCCAAGGGCCTCGATGCCCCCAAGCGCGCCGACCGGCTGCACTTCTCGGCTCCCACCGTGGACGGGGAGGGCGGCGTCGTCGAGGGTGACTTCGCGGGCGCCGTGGTGGACGGCGGCGGGTCCGACGCGGACGACGAGCCCGGTTCGACCCGGGCGGAGCGCCGCCGGGCCGCCAAGGGTGGCCGTCGCCGCAAGAAGTAGGAAGCGCGCCGCCCGGCGCGGCATGTCGTACGACCACCGGCTCGGGGCCGGGCCGAACCGGCCCGGCCCCGAGCCGGTGCCGTGCCCGGCCCGGTCAAGCTCCCGTCCGGCCCGGTCGGGCGCCGGGTCCGGTGTCCGGTCGCGCCGGGGGAGCGGCGCCGGGACCCGTGCTCACGGCTCGCGGGAGTCATCGCGCCGCCACTGCTGTGCAGCGCCAGCGGGCCGGCCCGTAACCGGGGCCCGACTCCTCGTCGCCGGGTTCGAGGCGGAAGGCGAGCGCCCGGAAGACGTCCTGGTCGAGCGCAACGACGGCGGCGACCTCCAGGGCCCCGTCAGCGGTACGGAAGGGCCGGCAGCGATACACGTAAGGGGTACGGCCGCGCACGTGGCGCCGCCAGTCGGCGCGGGCCGCGTGCAGCTCCCACAGCCGCTGGTAGGCCTCGTCCCTGACCCGTCCGGCCAGGCAGGTCAGCGGCTGCCGGCCGGTGAGCACGTCGAGCAGCCGGCCGGCGAACCAGACGTGGGGTGGCAGCGGGCGTACGGCGGGGTTTGCGGCGGGCGCCGCGGTGGGCGGGGTGAGCGGGGTGAGCGGCCCGGCGGGCGCTCCGGCGGGGCGTACGGCCCCTCCTGGGCGGCTCGCGGGGCGCCGGGAGTCGCGGCGGCCGGGCGGCGCGGTGCCACTGCCACGGCGGGCGGACGAGGCGGCGGGGGACGGCGCCGACGACGGCGGGGCTGAACTGCGCATGAGACGGACTCCCAAGATCGTTACCGGGTGGTAAGGCCGGTTCTAGGGGGCCGCGGGAGTTCGGGGCAAGCGGCGGAGGAGCCGCCGGGAGGCCGCTCGAGATTCACCTATCAGCGTGACGGCGCACGTATGCTTCACGCCATGCGCGTCTACATTCCCACCACCCTCGCCGGGCTCGCCGAGGCTTACAAGGCGGGCGAACTCGGGCCGGCGCCGCTGGACGCCTTCGCCGTCACACCCAGCCTTCGGGAGTGGTACCTCTCGGACGACATCGAGGAACTCGAGTACGCGGCGTTGACGCGCGCGGCCCAGGCGTCGCTGCGGCTGATCGCGGTCCACCCGGACGCGCCGCGCCGCCGGGTGGTGATCGCGGTGGATGTCACCGACGCCGAGGTCCGCTACGACCCGGACCGGAGCCTGGACCCGGCGGCGCTCGGCGAGGTGCGGCTGGCCCGCGCGGTGTCGATGGGCAAGGCGGCGGCGGTGCACCTGGACGCGGCCGACGCGCAGGACGATGTCAGCGCAGCCGCCGACGCGTTGGGCGCGGCCGACACCGGTGACGACGACGCCCAGTTCACCGTGGACGGCGCGGAGGATCACGAACTTCTCTGGTACGCGACGCAGGAGATCCCCAATCTGATCGGCTGAGGCGGGTCCCGGGGCCGGTCGGGGGCAGGTCCGGGTCGAGTCCAGGGCCGATCAGCGCAGGTCAGGCCAGATCGGCGCAAGTCAGGGCAGATCAGCGCAGGTCAGCGCCTGTCAGGCCCAGCTCCACGGCCGCGTACGGGAGTTGTCCACAGGCTCGAAACGGGCGGCCGGGCCGCGCGGGTACCGTTTTCCCTGTGAACGCGCATCTCGTGTGGGACTGGAACGGCACCCTGTTCCACGACATGGACGCGGTGATCGGGGCCACCAACGCCTCCTTCGCCGAACTCGGCCTGCCACCGATCACCCTCGACCGCTACCGCGAGCTGTACTGCGTGCCGGTGCCCCGCTTCTACGAGCGGCTCCTCGGCCGGCTGCCCAGCGACGTGGAGTGGGAGGTCATGGACGCGACCTTCCACCGGCACTACTGGGCGCTGGCCGAGGCGTGCGGTCTGGCCGAGGGCGCCCTCGAACTGCTCGCCGCCCGGCGGACGGCCGGGCTCACCCAGTCGCTGTGCTCGCTCGCCCCGCACGAGCGACTGCTGCCGATGATCACCTCGCACGGGATCGGCGAGCACTTCGTCCGGGTGGACGGCCGGACCGGACCGTCCACCGCCGGCAAGGCCGAGCAGATGGCCCGCCATCTCGCCGCGCTCGCCACGCTCGACGGGGTCGACACCGGCCGGGTGGTGGTGATCGGTGACGCGCTGGACGACGCCGCGGCCGCGGCTCATGTGGGTGCGTACGCGGTGCTCTACACCGGCGGTTCCGGAAGCCGGCGCACGCTGGAGTCGGCGGGGGTGCCGGTGGTGGACACCCTCGCGCACGCGGTCGAATTGGCGGCAGAGATAGCCAGCTGACCTGGGACGGAACCGGGACTCTGTCCATTCGGGCCAAAGATGTGCGGTGGTTTTTACCACCGGAGACGGATACATGCACCCCGGCCGGAGCGATAGCCTGGCCGACGTGATCACCGTTGATCCACACACCCGGGGCGGATTCGTGCCGACGGGCACGGCGAACCCTATTTCCGGCATAACGTCGTCCCGAAGCGGAAACCCCGCGCCACGGGACGTCGCGCCATCACCCGACGTCACGCAATGGCGCGCGACAGGAGTCAGAGAACATGCAGACCAAGCTGGACGAAGCCAAAGCCGAGGTGCTGGAACGCGCAGCCCGGGTCGGTGAGCACGGCCCGACGGGCGGAGCCTCCGGGCACGGCCTCGAAGCGGCGGCACTGACCGCGTTCCTCCAGCGTTACTTCCTGCACAGCGCCCCCGAGGACCTGGTGGACCGCGATCCGGTCGACGTCTTCGGCTCCGCTGTCTCCCACTACCGGCTCGCGGAGGTACGGCCGCAGGGCACCGCGAACGTCCGGGTGCACACCCCGACGGTGGAAGAGAACGCCTGGCAGTGCGGCCACACCGTGGTCGAGGTCGTCACCGACGACATGCCCTTCCTGGTCGACTCGGTCACCAACGCCCTCAACCTCGCCGACCGTGCCATCCACAGCGTCGTCCATCCGCAGTTCCAGGTCCGCCGGGACGTCACCGGCAAGCTCCTCGAGGTGATCGGCTCCGCCTGCGGCGGCGAGGAGCAACTGCCGCACGACGTGTTCATCGAGTCCTGGATCCACGTCGAGATCGACCGGGAGACCGACCCCGAGGATCTCAAGGAGATCACCGGACATCTGCGCAGGGTGCTCTCCGACGTCCGGGAGTCCGTCGAGGACTGGACGAAGATGCGGCAGGCGGCGCTCTCCATCGCCGACGAGCTGACCGCCACCCCGCCGCCGGTGCCCGAGCGGGAGGCCGGCGAGGCGGTGGAGCTGATGCGCTGGCTCTGCGACGACCACTTCACCTTCCTCGGCTACCGCGAGTACGAACTCGACGCCGAGCCCGGTCCCGACGACGCCGTGGAGGACGTGCTGGTCCCGATGCCGGGTACGGGGCTCGGCATCCTGCGCTCCGACCCGCTGCACCGGCTGGCCGACAGCACCCACCCGGGACACCCGGGCCAGGACACCTCGACATCCTTCAGCCGGCTGTCCCCGGACGCCCGGGCCAAGGCGCGCGAGCACCGGCTGCTGATCTTGACCAAGGCCAACAGCCGCTCCACCGTGCACCGGCTGTCGTACCTGGACTACGTGGGCGTCAAGCGGTTCGACGCGGACGGAAACGTGATCGGCGAGCGGCGCTTCCTCGGCCTGTTCTCCTCGGCCGCCTACACCGAGTCGATCCGGCGGGTCCCGGTGATCCGCCGCAAGGTCGAGGAGGTGCTGGACGGAGCCGGCTTCTCCCGTGACAGCCACGACGGCCGCGACCTGCTCCAGATCCTGGAGACCTACCCGCGCGACGAACTCTTCCAGACCCCCGCCGACGAACTGCGGTCCATCGTCACCAGCGTGCTCTACCTCCAGGAGCGCCGGAAACTGCGGCTGTTCCTGCGGCAGGACGAGTACGGCCGCTACTTCTCCGCGCTGGTGTATCTGCCGCGCGACCGCTACACCACCGAGGTGCGGCTCCGGCTGACCCACATCCTCCAGGAGGAACTGGGCGGTCTCAGCGCCGACTTCACCGCGTGGAACACCGAATCGGTGCTCTCCCGGCTGCACTTCGTGATCAGGGTGGACCCCGGCACCCAGCTGCCCCAGATCAACGACGCCGAGGTGGAGCGGATCGAGAGCCGGCTGTCGGAAGCCACCCGCTCCTGGGCGGACGGCTTCGTCGAGGCGCTCACCAGCGAGTGCGGCGAGGAGCGGGCCGCCGACCTCAACCGCCGGTACGCGCACGCGTTCCCCGACGGCTACCGGGCGGACTTCACCCCGCGCACCGCGGTCGTCGACCTCCAGCACATCGAGAGCCTCGGCGAGGACGACTTCACCCTGAGCCTGTACGAACCGGTCGGCGCCCTTCCGGCCGAGCGGCGCTTCAAGATCTACCGGACGGGCGCCCCGGTCTCCCTGTCCGCGGTGCTCCCGGTGCTCCAGCGGCTCGGCGTCGAGGTGGTGGACGAGCGCCCCTACGAGCTGCGCCGCTCCGACAACTCCCCGGCCTGGGTCTACGACTTCGGCCTGCGCCTCGACCCCGCCCTCGGCGACCTCGGGGACGACGCGCGCAAGCGGTTCCAGGAGGCCTTCGCCGCCACCTGGACCGACCGGGCGGAGAACGACGGCTTCAACTCCCTGGTGCTGCGGGCCGGGCTCGACTGGCGGCAGGCGCTGGTGCTGCGGGCCTACGCGAAGTACCTGCGGCAGGCCGGTTCGACCTTCAGCCAGGACTACATGGAGGACACCCTCCAGAACAACGTCCACACCACCCGGCTGCTGATCAACCTCTTCCAGGCCCGGCTCTCCCCCGACCACCAGCGGGCCGGCAGCGAACTGTCCGACGGCATCCTGGAAGAGCTGGACGGCGCCCTCGACCAAGTGGCCAGCCTGGACGAGGACCGCATCCTGCGGGCCTTCCTCACCCTCATCAAGGCGACGCTGCGCACCAATTTCTTCCAGCGCGACTCCAAGGGCGACCCGCATGCCTATCTGTCGATGAAGTTCGACCCGCAGGCCATCCCCGATCTGCCGGCGCCCCGCCCGGCGTTCGAGATCTGGGTGTACTCGCCGCGGGTCGAAGGCGTGCATCTGCGCTTCGGCAAGGTGGCCCGCGGCGGTCTGCGCTGGTCCGACCGCCGGGAGGACTTCCGCACCGAGGTGCTCGGCCTGGTCAAGGCCCAGATGGTGAAGAACACCGTGATCGTGCCGGTCGGCGCCAAGGGCGGCTTCGTCGGCAAGCGGCTGCCCGACCCGGCCGTCGACCGGGACGCCTGGCTGGCCGAGGGCATCGCCTCGTACAAGACCTTCATCTCCGGCCTGCTCGACATCACCGACAACCTGGTGGCCGGCGAGGTGGTCCCGCCGCAGAACGTGGTGCGGCACGACGAGGACGACACGTATCTGGTGGTGGCCGCGGACAAGGGCACCGCGTCCTTCTCCGACATCGCCAACGAGGTGGCGGTCAGCTACGGCTTCTGGCTCGGCGACGCCTTCGCCTCCGGCGGCTCGGTCGGCTACGACCACAAGAAGATGGCCATCACCTCCAGCGGCGGCTGGGAGTCGGTGAAACGGCACTTCAGGGAGACCGGCCACAACACCCAGGAAGAGGACTTCACCGTCGTCGGCATCGGCGACATGTCGGGTGACGTGTTCGGCAACGGCATGCTGCTGTCGGAACACATCCGGCTGGTCGCCGCCTTCGACCACCGGCACATCTTCCTCGACCCCAAGCCGGACGCCGCCACCTCCTACGCCGAGCGGCGCAGGCTCTTCGAGATGCCGCGCTCCTCCTGGGCCGACTACGACACCTCGCTGATCTCCTCCGGCGGCGGGATCTATCCGCGGTCCGCCAAGGCGATCCCGCTGAGCGCGGCGGTCCGCGCCGCGCTCGGCATGGAGACCTCGGCGGTGAAGACCACCCCCGCCGAGCTGATGAAGGCCATCCTCAAGGCGCCGGTCGACCTGCTGTGGAACGGCGGCATCGGCACCTACGTCAAGGCGTCCACCGAGACCCACACCGACGTCGGCGACAAGGCCAACGACGCCATCCGGATCGACGGCGCGCAGCTCCGGGTCAAGGTGGTCGGCGAGGGCGGCAACCTGGGCTTCACCCAGCTCGGCCGGATCGAGTTCGCCCGCGGCGGCGGCCCCGAGGGCTCCGGCGGCCGGATCAACACCGACGCCATCGACAACAGCGCGGGGGTGGACGCCTCCGACCACGAGGTCAACATCAAGGTGCTGCTCAACAGCGTCGTCGCCGAAGGCGATCTGACGGTCAAGCAGCGCAACAGCCTGCTGGCCGAGATGACCCACGAGGTCGGCGACCTGGTGCTGCGCAACAACTACGCGCAGAACGTCGCGCTGGCCAACAGCATGGCGCAGAGCAGCAGCCTGCTCCCCGCCCACCAGCGGTTCATCCGCCGGCTGGCGCGGGAGGGACATCTGGACCGTGGGCTGGAGTTCCTGCCCACCGACCGGCAGATCCGTGAGCGGCTCGCGGCCGGCCAGGGACTGACACAGCCCGAGATGGCGGTGATCCTCGCCTACTCCAAGATCACCGTCGCCGACGAGCTGATCCACACCGACCTGCCCGACGACCCCTATCTGCGGTCCCTGCTGCACGCCTACTTCCCGCAGCCCCTGCGGGAGCGTTTCGAGCAGCAGATCGAGGGCCACGCCCTGCACCGCGAGATCGTCACCACGGTGCTGGTCAACGACACGGTGAACTCCGGCGGTACCACCTTCCTGCACCGCCTCCGGGAGGAGACCGGCGCGACGACCGAGGAGATCGTGCGGGCGCACACCGCGGCCCGGGCGATCTTCGGACTCGGCCGGATCTGGGACGAGGTGGAGGCGCTCGACAACACGGTGGACGCGGCCGTGCTCACCCGGATCAGGCTGCACTCGCGGCGGCTGGTGGAGCGGGCCACCCGCTGGCTGCTCAACAACCGGATGCAGCCGCTCCAGATCGCCGAGACCATCGACTTCTTCACCGAGGGGGTCCACACGGTCTGGGGACGGCTGCCGAAGCTGATGCGCGGGCCCGACCTGGAGTGGTACGAGTCGCTGCACGACGAGCTGACCGGCGCCGGGGTGCCGGCCGAGCTGGCCGGGCGGGTGGCCGGGTTCTCCTCGGCGTTCCCGATCCTGGACATCGTGGGGGTCGCCGACCGGGGCGGGAAGAAGCCGCTCGACGTCGCCGAGGTCTACTTCGACCTCGCCGACCGGCTGGGCATCACCAAGCTGCTCGACCGGATCATCCTGCTGCCGCGTTCGGACCGCTGGCAGTCCATGGCGCGGGCCGCGATCCGCGAGGACCTGTTCGCGGCGCACGCGGCGCTCACCGCGGATGTGCTGGCGGCGGGCGAGGCGGCGGCCACACCCGAACAGCGGTACAAGGCGTGGGAGGAGCAGAACGCCGGGCTGATCGGCCGGGCCCGCACCACGCTGGAGGAGATCCAGGGGGCGGAGGAGTTCGACCTGGCCAGCCTGTCGGTGGCGATGCGGACCTTCCGCACGCTGCTGCGCGTCCACCGCTGAGCGGGCTCCGCCGACGGTGCGGACGCCGCCGACGCTGACCCGATGAGGCGGCGGGCCAGGAGACCCCTGACCCGCCGCGCTCAGTCGTGGCAGAGGGCGCGTTCGGCGTGGCGGGGGTCGTCCGGGTAGCGGAAGGCGGTGCGGGTCCAGGCGCCCAGCAGGTTGTCGAGGAAGCGGCCCGGGGTGAGGGGGGCGCGGACGGAGGACTGGAGTTCGGCGAGCGGCCCGCAGGTCAGGGCGTGGCGGGCGGCCAGCACCCGGGCGGGGTCGACGCCGCGCGGCACCGGGGTGCCGGGGTCGGTGTAGTCGGCCATGATCCAGGCGGGGTCCAGCGGTTTCTCATGGCCGGAACGGCCCGCCGTACGACGGGCGGCGCGCCCCTGGTGGGCGGCCAGCGGATAGGCGAGCCCGAGCGGGTCCACCGAGGTGTCCCGCAGCGGCATCACGATGCCGTTGTAGCCGAGCAGTTCGTACGAGCCCGCCGTCCGGTGGCCGAAGCGGTGGGCGAGCGGCAGCGACACGATCCGGCGGTCGCCCGAGACGACCAGCAGCAGCGTCGGCCGGCCGGATGCCTCGGATGCCTCGGCCGCCCGTACGGCGGGCAGGAACGGTTTGCGCCGACGGGCGTGGACGGCCTCGCTGATCGGATGCGGGTCGTGGGTGAAGGCCGCGTACCCGCGCTGTTCGTCGAGGATCAGATACGGATTGCCGGTCGACGAGACCGGCCGCCACAGCAGCGCGCAGCACACCGCCCACACCACCAGCGCGCCCGCGACCACACCGACCGGGCGGGACAGCGGCACCGCGCACACCGGCAGCATCAGCAGCAACAGGCCGGGGACCAGCAGCCGGCCGTGCATGAAGTCGCCGCCTACCCGGCACACGTACAGCCAGGACAGCAGTCCGGCGATCGGCGGCGCCAGCAGCTCCGGGCGCATCGCCGGCCGGCACCGCCCGAAGGCGGCAAGGGTGGCCAGCAGGAGCAGCGGGGCCCACAGCCGGTAGGGGTCGGCGAAGTTGCCGAGATACGCCAGGCCGCGCGTCCATACCGCGTCCGACGCCTCCTTGGTGAGGCCCGGAAGGGGGACGAGCACCCCGTAGTACCCGGCGCGGAACACCTCGTACGCCAGCGGCAGCGCGCAAGCGGCCCCCAGCATCCGCAGCGCCCCGAAGGCCCCCGGCCGCAGCATCCATCCCAGCGTCGCCAGGAAGACCAGGGTGACCAGGGCGAGGTCCGGCCGGACGAGCGGTCCGAGCCCGATCACGAAGGCGGCGGCGTGGTCACCGGGGCGGAGGTCGCCCCGGTGACCGGGGGCGGCGGCAGCGACCTGGCGCGTACGGCGGAACCGGCCGCCGCTGGTCGTACGGTCGGACCGGCGGCCCCGGAACGTGCGGTCCGCTCGGGCGCGGTGTCCGCCGCGGTGCCTGCCGCGGGGGCGGTCGTCCCCGGGGCGGCGGGCGCTCACCAGGAGCCACCAGGACCCGGCGATCCAGCCGGTGGTCAGGCCGTTTTCCAGGCCCGAGGTGGTGTAGTCCCAGTCGGCCTTGACGGCGAGGAGGACCAGCATGCCGAGCGGCAGGAGCGGCGCCGCCGACAGCGGCCGTACGGCCTTGCGGGCCGCGGCGACGGCCAGCACGTAGCCCATGCCGGTGAGCAGGAGGCCGAGACCGACGGCGACCACCGAGGGGTCGGCGCCGGAGAGGTAGCCGCCGCCCGCGATCAGCCACTGCCACAGCGTGCCGGTGGACGCCTCGGCGCGTTCGCCGACATTGAAGACGGGGCCGTGCCCGGCGAGGAGCTGGCGGACGGTGCGGGCGTAGATCATGCCGTCGTCGCCGACCCACCGGTGGGTCCAGCCGAGCGCGACCGCGACCAGCGCCGGGCCGCCGAGGACCACCGCCTCGCGCACCCACCGCCGGCCGGCCCGCCGGTGACCCGGACCGGTGCCGTCACCCCGGCCAGCCCGACCGCCCCGGCCGCCCCGCGTTGGCTGCCCGGTTCGGCCGGCCTGCTCGGTCTGCCCGGCCTGCTCGGTGGGTGGGCGAGGCGCCGACGCGGGGATCAGCTCATGCGATGTCATGACAACTCCGGGTTCTGGCGTCCTGGTCGCCGAGCCTGCCAAGGAGTCGTTCGCCGACCGGGCCGCCACGCGGACGAGCCGGGGCCCCTACGGCCGGATGGGGGAACGGGCGGGGCGCCCGCTCGGCGCCCCGCCCGCTCCCCACGCCACACACCGGCACCCCGCCGGCACCAGCGCCGGCACCAGCACCGGCGCCCCGCAGGCCCCCGCGCCGGACACCGTGGCCCGCTACTTCACCGCGCCCGCCATCACGCCGGACACGAACTGCCGCTGGAACGCGAAGAACACGATCAGCGGGATCACCATCGACAGGAACGCGCCCGGCGCCAGGATGTCGATGTTGTTGCCGAACTGCCGTACCTGCTGCTGGAGCGCCACCGTGATCGGCTGGGAGCCGCTGTCGGCGAAGATCAGCGCCACCAGCATGTCGTTCCACACCCACAGGAACTGGAAGATGCCCAGCGAGGCGATGGCCGGGCCGCCCAGCGGCATGACCACCTGGGTGAACAGCCGCAGCTCGCCCGCGCCGTCCAGCCGGGCCGCCTCCAGCAGCTCGCGCGGGATCTCGGCGAAGAAGTTGCGCAGCAGGAAGATGGCGAACGGCAGACCGAAGGCGGTGTGGAAGAGCACCACCCCGATGATGTCGCCGAAGATGCCGATGTCCCCGAAGAGCCGGGCCACCGGCACCAGCGCCACCTGGACCGGCACCACCAGCATCGCCACCACCGCGATGAACCACCAGTCCCGGCCGCGGAAGTCCATCCAGGCGAAGGCGTAACCGGCCAGGGCGCCGATCACCACCACCAGGACGGTCGCCGGCACGGTGATCAGCGCGGTGTTCAGCAACGAGTCGGTGATCGCGTGATTGTCCAGCAGGGTGCGGTAGTTGGTGACGGTGAGCTGGGACGGCGAGGTGAACACCTTCCACCAGCCGCTGGCCGAGATGTCGGTCGGGGTGCGCAGGCTGGAGATCAGCAGCCCGAACGTCGGCAGCAGCCAGAAGAGCGCCACCACCAGCAGGAAGATCCGCAGCACCCCGCCGCTCAACCGGGCCGCCAGCCGGGCGCCGAGACTCGGCCGCGGCCGGCCCGATGCCCTGGCCGGGTCGGCCGACCCGGCCGACCCCGTGGGTCCCCCGGGTCCGCCCGCCGTCGTGGCGGCCGGACCGCCCACCGCCGCGTCCCTCGGCCCCGCCGCGCTCGCGTCCGCGCTCATCGCCGCCCCTCTCTGCGCAGCCGCCGGATGTTGAAGATCATGACGGGCAGCACGAGCAGCAGCAGGATCACACCGATCGCGCTGCCGACGCCCTGGTCGTCACCGCCGCCGAACGACGACAGGTAGAGCTGGAGCGCCAGCACGTTGGCGTCGGACTGGGTGGCGCTGGGCGCGATGATGTACACGAGGTCGAAGACCTTCAGCACGTTGATCATCAGCGTCACCATCACCACGACCAGGACCGGCGCCAGCAGCGGCACCGTGATCCGGCGGAAGACCTGCCATTCGCCGGCGCCGTCCACCCGGGCCTGCTCCAGCAGTTCGCGCGGCACCCCGGCCAAACCGGCCGCGATCAGCACCATCGCGAAGCCCGCCCACATCCAGATGTAGGAGGCGATGATGGACGGGGTGACCAGGCTGGGGCCGAGCCAGTTGATGCCACCGTACTTGCCGGAGAAGTTCGAGGCGGGCAGCCGCAGTCGGGCCCCGGCGGCGTCGGCCGGCAGTGCGTAGGTGCCGTCCTTGCCCGACTTGGCCGAGGCGATCACCTTGCCGCCCTTGACCGCCTCCACCTTCACCCCGGACAGCGCCTTCTCGCCCGGGTCGATCACCCCCGGCTTTCCGGTGCCGCCCGGCCGGAAGTCCAGCCATACGGTGCCGGTCACCGCGTCGGCGCGGTGCGGGGCGGGTTTCGCCTGGCGGGCGCCGGACGGCACCTTGTTCTGCGGGATGCCGACCAGCGGCAGGTCCGCCGACGTGCCGGTGCTCGCCGCCGACTTGGAGGTGAACGAGCCGCCGGCCGTCGGCACCAGATCGCTGTTGGGACGCGGCCGGGCGCCCGGATAGGCCGCGTTGTCGGTGAAGGTGTCGTGCACCGCCACCACCACCGCGTTGGCCACCCCCTGGGACGGGTCCTGTTCGTAGACCAGCCGGAAGATGATGCCGGCGGCCAGCATCGAGATGGCCATCGGCATGAAGACGACCAGCTTGAACGCCGTTCCCCAGCTGACCCGTTCGGTCAGCACCGCGAAGACCAGGCCGAGCGCGGTCGCCACGGTCGGGGCCACCGCGACCCAGATGACGTTGTTGCGGACCGCGGTGAGGATGCCGTGGTCGGTGAAGACGGTGCCGAAGTTCTTCAGCCCGACGAAGCCGCTGCCGTCCGCGTCGAACAGGCTGCGGTAGACGGTGAATCCGATCGGATAGGCCACCAGCGCGCCCAGCAGGATCAGCGCGGGCAGCAGGAAGACGACGGCGATCCATGGGCGGGTGCCGGTGATGCTGCGAAGCCGGGGGCGGCCGGCGCCGGGGCCCTGGAGGGGTCCCGGCGCGGCCGGGGCGACACCGGCGATGCCGGTGATGCCGCCCCCCGCTTCCGGCACGGAAGCGTCAGCCATCCGGCCCTCAGCTCCCGTACGCCTTGGCCGCGTCCGCTTCCAGCTTGGCCTGGGCGCCCGCGACGTCGCCGGGCTTGGTGAGGAAGTCCTGGAGGTCCTTCCACTCGCCCTGGCCCTTGGTGCCGCCGAAGGCGGCCGGCGCCTGGTCCGACATGTCGAACCGGAAGTCGTCGCCCGAGGCGATCAGCGACTTCGCGATGTCGCGCTGTACGTCGTCCGGATAGGCGGACAGATCGAGCGACTTGTTGGCCGAGAGGTAACCGCCGCCCTGCGCCCAGATCTTGGCCGCGTCGGTGGAGGCGATGTAGGTCAGCAGCGCCTGCGCGCCCTTGCTGTCCTTGAGCGCCACGCCCACGTCGCCGCCGCTGACCACCGGCGGCTTGCCGGTGCCGACCGCGGGGAACGGGAACTCCTTGGCGTCGGTGCCGACCTTCGCCTTGGTGTTGGCGCTGATGAAGGCCGAGACGAAGTCGGCCTCGTAGACCATGGCCGCGCCGGGCGGGTTGCCGGTGAAGACCGTGGTGACGGACTTCGGGAAGTCCGCGGCGAGCGCGCCACTGGTGCCGCCGGCGATCAGGTCCTTCTTGCCGAAGAGCTGTCCCAGCGTGGTGAGCGCGGTTTTCACCGTCGGGTCGGTCCATTTGATCTGGTGCGCGGCCAGCTTGTCGTAGTTATCCGGTCCGGCCTGCGAGAGATAGATGTTCTCGAACCAGTCGGTGAGCGTCCAGCCGTCGGCGCCGCCGATCGATACCGGCGGGGTGCCCGACTCGAAGACGGTTTCCGCGGTCTTCAGGAAGTCGGCCCAGGTCTTGGGCACGGTCGCGCCCGCGTTCTGGAAGGCCGCGGCGTTGTACCAGATCATCGACTTGTTGGAGACCTTGGCGTACACGCCGTACTGCTTGCCCTTCCAGGCGCCGAGTTTCTGCCAGCCCGGCGAGAAGTTCTTGCTGAGCTGGGCCTGCGCCTGCGGGCCGAGCGGTTTCAGCCATCCCTTGTCGGCGAATTGGTGCAGGACGCCGTTCTGGGCGAGGAAGGCGACGTCGGGCGGGGCGCCGCCCTCGATCTTCGTGCCCAGGAAGGTGGACTGGCTGTCGCCGGTCGGTACGAAGGTCGACTTGGCGCCGGTCAGCTTGTCGAAGGCGTCGAGCACCTTCTGGAAGTTCTGCTGCTCGGGGCCGGTCCATACGGCGGCCACCTCGATCTTCTGGCCGTGCAGATCGGGGAGCGTCACGCCGGAGCCGGCCGCCGAGGTGGCGGTCGAACTCGCCGGTGGCGAGCCGCTGGAGTCGTCCTTCTTGTCGCCGCCACCGCCGCAGGCGGCCGTGGTCAGGGCGAGCGCCGAGGCGGCCGCGACGGCGAGTGCTATCCGGGTGGTGCGCGCGCGGCTCATTCCGTCGGCAGGGCTGGTGCGTGTGACTTTCCTTAATGACATGGCCATTTGTCATCCCCTCAGTCCCGTTGGCGTCTGTTGATACGCCCGGCGGAACGGGCCCGCAAGAGCGGGTGGGGGAGCGCGCGAGTGATCGTGACCATGCCGTGATCTTGGCGTAAACATGGCGTGTCAGGGTTGCCCTTTTGCCCAGCCGATTACCGCTCAGATGAGAGGAGTTGCCCGGGAATTGGGAGAGCGGGTGCTTTCTTCCGCGGCGTTCCCGGGGTTCCCGGGGTTCCCGGGGTTCCCGGGGGTTCCGGCGTTTCCGGCGTTCGCACGGTTTGCCGGCTCCTCGGTGCTCGCACGGTGTGCCGGGTCCTCGGCGTTCGCGGGACGCGCCGACTCCGCAGCGGAGGCAGCCGATTCGGCCGCGGCCCGCTCCAACGCACTGGCCAGCAGCGCCAGATCGGTCGGCCCGTTGCCCAGTTCCCGCACCTGGCGGCGGGCCGGCGGATCACCCATCCGCTCCCACTCGATCGCCACGACGGTCGGCCGCAGCGTCGCCGTCCGGGGGATCCGGGCGCTGACCCGGGCCGCCTGGAACGCCGTCACCGCGCCGCCGGGGCGCCGCAGATAGCCCCGGCCCGGCACCGTGTCGTCGAGCCCCGCGGGATCCTCCACATGGACCAGCAGCGCGGCCGACTCGGGATCGGCCATCCGCAGCGCGATCCGCAGCCGGGCCCGCTCGTCCGCCTCGGTGCCTGCCGTCCGCTCCGGCCGCCCGGTGGCGAACACCAGGTGCACACCGAGCCGTTCACCGTCACGGGCGACGGCCTCCAGCGCGCGTACGACACTTCCGGCCGCCGGGCGGCCCGGGCTGCCGAGGGCCGGCGCGACCAGGGCGTCGAAATCGTCGACGATGACGACGAGCCGGGGCAGCGCCGGGATCGGCTCGGCCGCGGGCCGGGGCCGGCCGGTTCCGGACTGTGGCGCGGCGCCTTGGTGGGGCGTGTCCGACCGGACGGTCTGGTCCTGAGCCGTGAGGTCGCGCCGGCCGGCGCCTTCCTGGCGGGGGATGTCCGGCCAGCGGGCGGCGTCGGGGGCGGCGGTCTTGCGGTCGTCCTGGGCGGTGGCCGCCCGCTCGTCCGGGGCGCCCCGCGGCGCCGGTTCCGTCAGCGTCCTCGGGGCCCCCGCGATCCCCGGCGCGGCGTGCCGCTCGGCGTGCCAGGCGCCGAACTCCAGCCCGCCCAGCACCTCCGCGCGCCGTTTCAGCTCGGCGGTCAGCGCCTGCGCGAACTCCCGCATACGGACCGGGTCGGAGGCGACGAGATGGGTGGAGACGTGCGGCAGGTCGGCGCAGACCTGGAGGCCCTCGCCGCGCTCCTGCCCGGCGCCGTCCACCAGCACCAGGGCGAGCCGGCCCGGGCGTTCGGCCGCCGCGAGCGCCGCCGCGATCGACCGCAGCAGCTCCGTCTTGCCGGCCCCCGGCGCGCCGCCCACCACGGCGTGCGGCCCCTCCGCCACCAGGTCGACGGTGATCCGGCCGCCGGCGCCCACGCCCAGCACCGCCCCGGCCGAGGCGACCGCCGCCGGTGCCGCGGCCCAGCGCGCCCCGACCTTCGCGGGTGTCGCCAGCGCCAGGTCGAGCTCGTCGAGCAGCCGTACGGTGGTCGGCAGCGCGTGCCGTGACCGGCCGCCGCCCACCTGGGCGTCGGCCTCCCGCAGCGGCGCCAGGGCCCGCGCGAAGTGCTCGGCCCACGCGGCGGACACCGCGTCCACCACGACGCCCTCCGGCGGACTGGAGAGGGCGGCCTGCCCGGCGTGATCGGCCTGCGTACGGCCCGGGAACTGCCCGCCGGGGACGGCCGGATCGGCCACGGTCCGGGCCTGGCCGACGGGAGCGCCGGCCGGCCGCGCGGCGGCCTCGTCAGATCCCGGGAAGCCGGCCGGCCGCCCGCCATGCCCCTCGCCGGGACCGGCCCCGGCGGGACCCACCTCCGTCGTAGCAGCCGTGCCGCCCCGCCCGCCGTCCCCGTGCGCCGTCCCCGTCCGCCCGCCCACGGGCGTGACATGAAGGGTCGTCGCCACGTCCCCGGCCAACTGGGCCACCAACCCGGTCCCGACCACCGGCCGGTCGCCGGTCTCCGTGAGGGCCAGTACGTGTATGCCGGACGCCGACCCCTGGGCGGCGAGGCGGGCCGCGCTCTCCCGGAGCGGTACGGAGCCGGGGTCGCCGTCCACGACCAGCACGGTGTACGGCCCTTCGTACCCGTCCGTCGCCGCCGCGACCGCGTCGGGCGCGGCGGTGGCCCAGCGCGGCCCGAGCGGACCCGACTCCAGCCGGCGGCCCAGCTCGGCGAGGCGGGCCTCGGCCTGGTCACGGTCGAAGGCGAGCAGCAGCCGGCAGTCCTGGCCGTGCGAAGGGCGTAGCTGCGGCAGCCAGTTGAGCCAGGCCCACTCCTCGGCGCGCTGGTCCGCGGCCCGCGCCCGGTCCGCGCTGATCAGCACGATCTCCAGGGCGGCGGGGGAGTGCAGCGCGCACAACTGGGCCAGCACCGCGCGGGCCAGCCCGGCGAGCCGGGGGCGCGGTCCCGCGAGGGTGAGCGCGGTGGAGCCCGGTGCCCGCAGATCCACCGTGAAGGGCACGTCCGGCAGCTTCCGCGCGCCGTCCTGCGAGGGCAGCTCGGTGGTGCCGAGCCGCACCGTCAGCGCGTCGGGGTGGCCCGGCCCCCGCTCCCACAGGCGCCGGCCCGGCCCGAGCGCGGTCAGCAGCACGGCCGCCGGGTCCGGCCAGCGGCCCCGCAGCGACTCGGCCTCGCCGCCGTCGCCGGCCCCCGCTCCGTAACCGGTGTCGCGGCCACCGCCGAGCCGCCGCTTCGCCCAGGCCCCTATGGCCCCGACGACGCGCGGCCGGTCCGCTTCCGGGGCGGCCCCGCGCCCGGGCCTCGACCGCTCTCCGGTGGGGCGCCGCCCCTCGGCATCCCGGGTGTCCGACGCTCCCGGCCGGTCCGGGCTCGGGAGGCCGCGCCCGAAGGTCTCGGCCTCCCGGGAGTTCACGGCCGGGGCCGACGCGTACAGGTCGTCCGCCGCGTACGACTCCGCGTACCGGGCGCCGACCTCCGGTCCGTAGCCGAGTCCGCCGTACTCCGGCGGGGGCCACGGCTCCTCCCGCAGCGCCACCCGCAGATGGCCGTCGGCGTCTGGCACCGAGGGCAGCGGCGGCGGCTCCGGGGTGTGCGCCGCCGCCAGCCGCAGCGTGGACTCGCCGATGCCCAGCAGCGCCCCCGGCGGGAAGGGCACCGGGTGGTCCCCGACCGCCGCGCCGGACAGCGTCGTGCCGTTGGTGGAGCCGAGGTCGGCCACGGTGACCTCGCCGTCCGCGCCGACCGCGACCTCGCAGTGCAGCCGGGAGACATCGGGGTCGTCCAGCGGGACGTCCGCGTCGGCCGAGCGGCCGATCCTGGCCCGGCCGCCGGGCAGCAGATGGACGCCGCCCGCGTCCGGGCCGCCCACCACGTGGAGCCGGGGGAGATCCGCCGGCGGCCTGCCGTACTGCCCGAAGCGTCCGTACTGCCCGTGGTCGGTCTGGCCCGCCGACTCGCCGTACTGCTCGGCGGGGGCGTGCAGGGACAGCAGCGCGCCGTCCACCAGCGGCGGCACCCCGAGGACGGCGGTGGGGGCGAGCCGCTGGGCGCCGGCGAAGAGCACCACGGAGGAACCGCCTGAGCGGCCCCCCGGCTGCCCCGATCCGGCGGCGGAGGCCAGCGCCCCGGCCACCGCGCTCAGCGCGGTGCCCTCGGGCGCGGTGATCAGCATGTCCCAGGCACGCGCGGCCCGGCCGCTGCGCGGCCCGAGGACAGTCAGCCGGATCTGCATCTGGTCCGCGGTCCCTTCTGCCCGGGCCCGGGCACACGTCCGGAGCGGAGGTCCCTCCCCGGTCGCGCACGGGCGCGTCGACGTAATCCCCGGTGTACGGATGCATCCTGCCACCCGGCACCGACAGTCCGTTCCCGCTCCCGTCCCCAGTGATCTTGACCGATCGATGGGTGATCATCCCACGGCGGTTCCGGTACCGGAAACGACCGGCTGCCCGGGGGCAACCAAGCACTCCGCGACCGCGTCCTACCAGGGAATTACGGGCATAAGGAAACCGCGGTGACGCGGCGGCCGGGGCCCGAGGTGGCGAGGTTCGCACGGTGCCACCACGACCGGTAGGCCCCGGACGGCACTACTCTTGCCGGGACCTGCCCGTCAAACGGCGGGTTTTTCACCACGGGGATCACGAGCCCACTGGGAGCTAGGGAGCGCATGACGTGCGGCCGGTAGGCAGCAAATACCTCCTGGAGGAGCCGCTCGGACGCGGCGCCACAGGCACCGTCTGGCGTGGCCGGGTGCGCGCGGAGGACGGCTCCGTCGTCCCCGGCGAGGCCGTCGCGGTCAAGGTGCTCAAGGAAGAGCTGGCCGGCGACCCGGATGTGGTGATGCGCTTCCTGCGCGAGCGCTCCGTGCTGGTCAGGCTGCGCCACCCGCACATCGTGCGGGTCCGCGACCTGGTGGTCGAGGGTGATCTGCTCGCCCTGGTGATGGACCTGATCGACGGCCCCGACCTGCACCGCTATCTGCGGGACAACGGGCCCCTGTCTCCGGTCGGCGCCGCCCTGCTCACCGCCGCCGTCGCCGACGCGCTCGCCGCCAGCCACGCCGACGGGGTCGTCCACCGCGACCTGAAACCCGCCAACGTGCTGCTCGCCACCGTCACCGGCGAGGACGGCGCCGAGCGGATGCACCCGATGCTCACCGACTTCGGCATCGCGCGGCTCGCCGACTCCCCCGGCGTCACCCGCACCCACGAGTTCGTCGGCACCCCGGCCTATGTCGCGCCCGAGTCGGCGCAAGGGCGCCCGCAGACCTCCGCGGTCGACGTCTACGGCGCGGGGATCATGCTGTACGAGCTGGTCACCGGTCGGCCGCCGTTCCGCGGCGACAGCGCGATCGAGGTGCTGCACCACCACCTCAACGACACACCCGAGCGCCCCGGGAACGTCCCCGAGCCGCTGTGGACGGTCATCGAACGCTGCCTGCGCAAGGAGCCCGCCCAGCGGCCCAGCGCGGTGAACCTGGCCCGCGCGCTGCGGGTGGTCGCCGCCGGCGTGGGCGTGCACGCCAGTCCCGCCCAGGTCGAGACGGCCTACGCGGTCGGCGCGCTGCTCGCGCCCGACCCGACGCCGACGCTCGTCCCCGGCACGGCCGACGGACCGGGCGGCGGCGACGCGGAACCCACCCAGGTGCTGCCCTCGGGCTCGGCGGCCGGCGCCTTCGATCCCAACGCGGCCACCCGCGTCATGCCGTCCGACTCCCGCTCCGGCGCCCCGGGCCACGCCCCCGACGGGACCCGGCTGCTGCCGCCGACCCCTGAGGCCGCGCCCCAGCCGCCGCAGGGCCCGCATCCGTGGGAGTCCCAGCTCAGCGCGGCCCGGCAGCGCAACGAGCAGACCGAACTCCAGCAGCAGTTGCCGCCGGACCAGGACCCGCTGCGGCGCCGGCCGCGCCGCCAGCCGGGCCAGCCACCGCAGCAGCCGTACGGGCAGCAGGTGTACGGCGGCCAGCAGCAGTATCCGCAGCAGGGCGGTCAGGGGCGGCAGGGCGGGCCAGGCCAGGGGCAGTACGGACAGCAGGGGCGCCAAGGCCAGCAGGGTCAGCAGGGCCAGCAGGGCCAGCACGGCCAGCAGGGTCACGGCCAGCAGGGCCAGGGCTACGGCTATCCGCAGCAGGGCGGCCAGCAGCAGCGGCGCCCCACCCCGGCCGGCCATCAGCCGCAGCCCCAGCAACGCTACGAGCCGCCACCGCGGCAGCAGCGCTCCCGGCCGCCCGCCGCCGACCCGCGGCCGCCGGCGCCCGAGGCGCCCAGGGGCCGCGAGCCGCGCGGCCGCAGCGCCAACCCGGTGAAGATCCCCGGCCTCGGCTGCCTCAAGGGCTGCCTGGTGGTGATCCTCGTCCTCGTGGTGATCTTTGTGCTGATCTGGTACACGACGCCGCTGCCCGACTGGGTGAACAGCACCCAGAACCTCTGGGACGCGTCCTCGGACTGGGTGAGCACGATCTGGGACAAGCTCTCGGCGATCACCGGTGATTCGGGCGGCGGTTCCGGCCGGAACTGATCGGGGCCCGCCCCGGATCCGACCTGTATCTGACCTGAAGTGATCTGACGTGACCGGAACTGACCTGACCCGGTTCGGGGTTGCCCGCGACCGGCGGGTCTCCGGACCGGCGACCGCCCGGGCGGCGGCGGGCCCCCGACCGGTCACCGGCCGACCGCCGGGCCGCCCCGCGGGGCGGTGAGCAACTGCCCGGCGGACAGCCGAGGTTGGCGATATATCGACTTCCGGAGGGTGATTTCTCCACCGATACGCCTCCCGACCGCCCGCCCGTACCCCGAACACCCGCTGACCCGCGTAGTTTTGTCGCCAACGCGACGGACCTTCGGAGGAGTCGGAGCAGCCTTGGCAAGGAAGATCGGCAGCCGGTACACCGCACACCAGGTGCTCGGGCGGGGGTCCGCCGGCACGGTGTGGCTCGGCGAGGGCCCCGAGGGGCCGGTCGCGATCAAGCTGCTGCGCGAAGACCTGGCCTCCGACCAGGATCTCGTCGGCCGCTTCGTCCAGGAGCGCACCGCGCTGCTCTCCCTCGACGACCCGCACATCGTCGGCATCCGCGACCTCGTCGTGGACGGCACCGACCTGGCGCTCGTGATGGACCTGGTCCGGGGCACCGACCTGCGCTCCCGGCTCGAACGCGAGCGCCGGCTGACTCCCGAGGCGGCGGTCGCGATCGCCGCCGACGTCGCCGACGGGCTCGCCGCCGCGCACGCGGCCGGCGTGGTCCACCGCGACGTCAAGCCGGAGAACGTGCTGCTCGACTCGGCGGCCCCGGCCGGTCCCGGCGGCGCCCCGCCCGCCCTGCTCACCGACTTCGGCATCGCCCGGCTGGTCGACTCCCCGCGCCGCACCCGCGCCACCCGGATCATCGGCACCCCCGACTACCTCGCCCCCGAGATCATCGAGGGCCTGCCGCCCCGCGCGTCGGTCGACATCTACGCCCTCGCCACGGTGCTCTACGAACTCCTGGCCGGCTTCACCCCGTTCGGCGGCGGCCACCCCGGCGCGGTGCTCCGCCGGCACGTGACCGAGACCGTACAGCCGCTGCCGGGACTGGCCGACGAGCTGTGGCAGGTGCTCGCCCAGTGTCTGGCCAAGGCGCCCGCCTCGCGCCTCACCGCCGGCGAGCTGGGGGGCCGGCTGCGCGGGATGCTGCCCTCCCTCGCCGGGGCGCCCGCCCTGGAGGTGGCCGCCCCCGGGGCCGACGGGACCGCCGCCGAGACCCCGTACGGCGATGACGACCTCCTCGAATCGCCCTACGCGCCGGGCCACGGCCCCGGCACCGGCGCGCCGGCCGGCGCCGACCGCAGGCGCGCCGCCGTACCGCTGGTGCGCGGCGCCGCCCCCGACTCCAGCCGTGACACGCACACCAGCATCAAGCTGCCCACCGCAGACGAGCTGGCGGCGGCCGGCCGGGCCTCGGGCAAGGGCGCGGCCAAGGGATCGGGAAACGCCGCGGGCAAGGGCGCCGCGCGGGCCTCCGCGCCCGACCGCCCCGCCAGCCCCCGCCACCGGGCGGTGTCCGACGCGCTGCGTCAGCGCCGGATCAAGGTCGCCGCGGCCGCTGCCGCCGCCCTCGCGGTGGCCGGGATCGGCGGCTGGGGCATCGCGGCCGCGGGCTCCGGCGGCGGCGACTCCGGCACCTCCCGCGACGACACGCCCCCGTCCGCCCCGCCGACCACGACCCCGCCGACCAGCGCGGCCACCATCCTGAACGCCCCCACCGCGGGTGCCCCCTCGCCGCAGGGCCGCACCGGCGAGCCGGTCGCCCTGCCGCAGTGGTCGTCCTTCCACGATGTGCCGGCCCCGGTGGTCCGGCTGACCGGCGGGCCCCGGGCCGTGGTCGTGAACGGAGCCACCTACGTCTTCGCGCGGGGCGCCGACAAGAACGTCTGGTACGTCGTCCGGGGCGGCTCCGGCTACGGTCCGTGGCAGAAGTTGACCGGAATAAGCACCGAGGACGACCCCGCGGTGGCCTCGGCCAAGGCCGGCCGGATCGACCTCTTCGCACTCGGCACCGACGGACTCCTCTACCGCCGCACCCTCGCCGGCGGCTACTGGAACGACTGGTCCCAGGTGGACGAGCGCACCCACTTCGACGCCGCCCCGGCCGCCGCCTCCTCCGCGCCGGGACGGATCGACCTGGTGGGCCGGGCCGGCGGCGACCTCGTCACCGCCTCCCTGGTGGACGGCCGCTGGAACGCCTGGGCGCTCGTGCCCACCGCGGGCCGGATCACCGCCGCCCCCGCGCTGGTCTCGCCCACCGCGGGCACCCTGGACGCCTTTGTCGTGCGCAAGGCCGACGGGGCGGTGCTGTGGCTGCCGTACTCCGGCGGCGCGTGGCGGCCCTCCTCCGTGGTCCAGGGCCTGGACGCGGCAGGACGCCGCCCCGAGGCGCTGGCCGCCGGGGACCGCCTCTACGTCTTCGCCGGGGGCGCCCAGTCCGCGGGCGCCGGACCCGCGACCGCCCTGCCGTCCGGCGGCGGTACGGGACCGGTGGCCGCGGCGGCCACCGATCGCACGCTCCAGCTCTACAGCCGGACCCCGGCGGGCACGCTGGTGCGGGCCACCGCGGCTTCCGCCTGACCGGCGCCCACCGGGGGTGCGGGGAACCGGCCACCGGGCCGGTGGGCCGGATGCGGCAGGAACAGCCCCTTTGGGTCGGTGACGACCTGCGGGTGCGTCGTGGCTGGTCGCGCAGTTCCTCGCGCCCCTTTGGGGCGTGGCGCCTCCCACGGAGGTGAGGGCGGCGCCCATCAGGGGGTGCCCTGGTGCTCGGCGGCAACCATCAGGGGCGCGGGGAACTGCGCGAGCAACCACCCACCGGGCCGGTGGGCCGGATGCGGCAGGAACAGCCCCTTTGGGTCGGTGACGACCCGCGGCAGCGTCGCGGCTGAGCGCGCAGTTCCTCGTGCCCCTTCAGCGGGCCGCACGGCGCGAGGGGCGCCCGCGTGCGGATGGAGTCGCCGGCCGAGCCGGGTTCGCGCGACCAGCCGGTAGGCTGGACGCGTGGCGATCGTCGATGTATCCGAAGAACTGAAGTCCCTGTCCTCGACCATGGGGTCGATCGAGGCCGTCCTCGACCTCGACCGGATGCGGGCCGACATCGCCGCGCTCGAGGAGCAGGCCGCGGTCCCGTCCCTGTGGGACGACCCGGAGAGCGCGCAGAAGATCACCAGCCGCCTCTCCCACCTCCAGGCCGAGCTGCGCAAGGTCGAGGCCCTGCGCGGCCGGATCGACGACCTGTCCGTCCTCTTCGAACTGGCCGAGGCCGAGGACGACGCGGACACCCGCGTCGAGGCCGAGGCCGAGCTGGAGGCCGTGCACAAGGCGCTGGACGAGATGGAGGTCCGCACCCTGCTCTCCGGCGAGTACGACGCCCGGGAGGCCCTGGTCAACATCCGGGCCGAGGCGGGCGGCGTGGACGCGGCCGACTTCGCCGAGCAGCTCCAGCGGATGTACCTGCGCTGGGCCGAGCGGCACGGTTACTCCACCGAGGTCTACGAGACGTCGTACGCGGAGGAGGCGGGCATCAAGTCCACCACCTTCGTGGTCAAGGCGCCCTACGCCTACGGCACCCTCTCCGTCGAGCAGGGCACCCACCGCCTGGTGCGGATCTCGCCCTTCGACAACCAGGGCCGCCGCCAGACCTCCTTCGCCGGCGTCGAGGTGCTGCCGGTGGTGGAGCAGTCCGACCACGTCGAGATCGACGAGTCCGAGCTCCGGGTCGACGTGTACCGCGCGTCCGGCCCCGGCGGCCAGGGCGTCAACACCACCGACTCGGCCGTGCGCATCACCCACCTGCCCACCGGCATCGTCGTCTCCTGTCAGAACGAGCGCTCGCAGATCCAGAACAAGGCGAGCGCGATGAACGTCCTCCAGGCCAAGCTGCTGGAGCGGCGCCGCCAGGAGGAGCAGGCCCTCATGGACTCCCTCGGCAAGAGCGACGGCGGCAACTCCTGGGGCAACCAGATGCGTTCGTACGTCCTGCACCCGTACCAGATGGTCAAGGACCTCCGCACCGACCACGAGGTCGGCAACCCCCAGGGTGTCCTGGACGGCGACATCGACGGCTTCATCGAGGCCGGGATCCGCTGGCGCAAGTCCCGTGAGAAGACTGCCGCGTAGCCTGTTCGTCAGCCCTTGTACATGTCCGATGTCACAGTGATGTAGCGAACACCCGTGCACACAGGGGCAATTCGCGCATAGTTCGCCAATCGAGCTTGACGGGCCCCTGGTAACCCACAAGGGTGTTGCGCGGCATGCGCACTATTGAGGCGTGAGCGCACGGGGGACGAGCGCAAGCGGTCCTCTGACGGCACCGAACTCCTCCCTGGGCCGCGCAGCCGCAAGCAGACATCTACTGGGGGTACTTGACTCATGAGCAAGCGCAACACACGGCTGCGCGTAACCCGTATAGCCGCTGCCGCCCTCGTCGCGACCGGCGTCTCCCTGACGGTCGTGGGCGCGGCTCAGGCAGCCACAACCAGCAATGGCCACGTCCAGATCCAGGCTCTCGACGACACCGAGGGCACGACCACCGGTGTCACCTCGGGGGTCACCACCGGCGGCGACACCACGGGTGGTGACACGACCGGCGGCTCCACGGCCGGGGACACCACGGGTGGCGACACCACGGGTGGCGACACCACCGCCGGCGGAGCCACCGCGGGCGACACGACCGGTGGCGACACGACGGCCGGCGGCACCACCGCGGGTGACACCACGGGTGGTGACACGACCGGCGGCTCCACGGCCGGGGACACGACCGGTGGTGACACGACGAACGGTGGGACCACCGCGGGCGACACGACCGGTGGCGACACCACTGGCGGCTCCACGGCCGGCGACACGACCGGTGGTGACACGACCGGCGGCTCCACTGCCGGCGACACCACGGGTGGCGACACCACCACCGGCGGGACCACCACGACCGGCGGCACCGACACCACGGGTGGCACGACCACCGGCGGCACGACCACCACGGGCGGCTCGGCCACGACCGGCGGGTCCTCGACCACCGGCGGGTCCGCCACCACGGGCGGCTCCAGCACGACCGGCGGTTCGGCCACCACGGGCGGCTCGTCCACCAGTGGTGGGAACGGCAACACCTGCACCCTGACCGGGGACAGCGTCGACTGCGGGAACAACCAGCCGGGCGCGGACAACGTCCAGCAGGTGCCGCAGGGCGCGACCACGAGCCAGCTCGCCGAGACCGGCTCCAGCGGCACCACTTACCTCGTCCTCGGCGCCGCCACCCTGATCGCGGGCGGTGTCGGCTTCCGCCTCTCCCCGCGCCTGGTCGGCCGGAACGACGCCGCCTGAGCCCAACTCCGCGGCTCTACAGCACGCTCAGCAAGCACAGCACCGAGCGGGGCCCGGCCCACCGAAAGGGTGGGCCGGGCCCCGCTCGCGTTGACGATCAGTTGACGGCCACCGGCTTCCGGCGGCCTACGGTTTCCAGCGGCGGGCCGTCTCAGGCCGCGGCGTGCTCCACGACCAGGACCAGCGCGAGCAGCGCGACGAGGAGGGCGATCAGCGCGGCGGGGGAGATGGCGGACCAGGGGTTCTCGCGCTCGAGTCGGGCGCGGCTGGCGCGGCACACGGGGCAGCGGCCCTCGCTCACCGGGCCGGCGCAGTTGGCACACACCAGTCGGTCGCACGTCATGCGATCTCCTCCTCCGATCCGGGTCAACGCCCCCGGCCCGGAATTCGTTCCCGAGGGGTGCGGTGCTGTTCCGCGGGTGCCCTGTGGGGCTACTGCATGTACACGCACCTTCTACTGTGACAGGTTCCGCCGGATTCGGCGCCCCCACCCGGAAAGGGAGGGGCTGGGACCAGCCAGGGCGACGCTCCGGGGGGCCGGCGGGGAGCAGCCACGGGCCGGCCGGGGAACGGCCGGCGAAAGCCCGGAGGGACACTCGGCGGACCGCCAGGAGAGAAGTGAGGGTTTGTCCCTGGATGCCCTGTGGGCAAGGCCACCAACCTCCGACGGCGACTGCGCGCCCCGAGCGCGGTCGCGTAGTGTCGCCCCCACATCCCCTGTCCGCTCATCCCGCAAACCTGGTGCGAACGTGATTCGTTTCGACAGCGTCACCAAGACCTACCCCAAGCAGAATCGTCCTGCCCTGCGGGACGTCTCGCTGGAGATCGAGAAGGGTGAGTTCGTCTTCCTGGTGGGCTCGTCCGGCTCCGGGAAGTCGACCTTCCTGCGGCTGATCCTCCGCGAGGAGCGTACGGACACCGGCATGGTGCACGTCCTCGGCAAGGATCTGAACCGGCTCTCCAACTGGAAGGTGCCGCAGATGCGGCGCCAGCTCGGCACGGTCTTCCAGGACTTCCGGCTGCTGCCCAACAAGACCGTCGGCGAGAACGTGGCGTTCGCCCTCGAAGTGATCGGCAAGCCGCGCGGCACCATCCGCAAGACCGTGCCCGAGGTGCTCGACCTGGTGGGTCTGGCCGGCAAGGAAGAGCGGATGCCCGGCGAGCTGTCCGGCGGTGAGCAGCAGCGCGTGGCCATCGCCCGCGCCTTCGTCAACCGGCCGATGCTGCTCATCGCCGACGAGCCGACCGGAAACCTCGACCCGCAGACCTCGGTCGGCATCATGCGGCTGCTCGACCGGATCAACCGGACCGGCACCACCGTGGTGATGGCCACCCACGACCAGAACATCGTCGACCAGATGCGCAAGCGCGTCATCGAACTCGAGAAGGGGCGACTGGTGCGCGACCAGTCGCGCGGTGTCTACGGCTACCAGCACTGACTGACAGCCGCTGACCACCAGCCCCTGAAAGGAACTCGACACCATGCGCGCCCAGTTCGTCCTGTCGGAGATCGGCGTCGGTCTCCGCCGCAACCTCACGATGACCTTCGCCGTCATCATCTCCGTTGCGCTCTCGCTCGCCCTCGCCGGTGGCGCCCTGCTCGCCAACAAGCAGGTCGACTCGATGAAGGGCTACTGGTACGACAAGATCCAAGTCACCGTCTACATGTGCAACAAGAGTGACGCGGTGACGACGCCGAACTGCGCCAAGGGCGCGGTCACGGACGACCAGAAGGCCAAGATCCTCAGCGACGTGAAGAAGCTGCCGGTCGTGGAGAAGGTCTATTACGAGTCGGCGGAAGAGGCCTACAAGCACTACCAGGAGCAGTTCAAGGGCTCGCCGCTGGTCAACTCGGTGACGCCGGACCAGATGCAGGAGAACTACCGGATCAAGCTCAAGGATCCGACCAAGTTCGCCGTCATCGCCAGCGCGTTCAACCAGGCGCCGGGGGTGCAGTCCGTCGAGGACCAGCGCCAGGTGCTGGAGAGTCTCTTCGGCCTGCTCAACGGTATGACCAGAGTGGCGTACGTCGTTCTCGCCTTCATGCTCACCGTGGCCATGCTGCTGATCGTGAACACCGTCCGCGTCTCGGCGTTCAGCCGCCGCCGTGAGACCGGGATCATGCGGCTGGTCGGCGCGTCCAGCTTCTACATCCAGATGCCGTTCATCATGGAGGCCGCCTTCGCGGGACTCGTGGGCGCGGGGCTGGCCTGCGTCATGCTGCTCACCGGCCGGTACTTCCTGATCGAGGGCGGTCTCAAACTCCAGGACAAGATCCACACGGTGTCCTTCCTGGGCTGGGGACCGGTGCTCGGGGTGCTGCCGCTGGTGCTGCTGATCGGCGTGGTGATGCCGGCGATCGCCGCCTTCGTCGCGCTGCGCAGGTATCTGCGGGTCTGACGGGGGGAGTTGCCCGGAAGCTCGCCGCGGGACTCCACGCCGACCGCACCCGATGCCGCGATGCCGCGATGCCGCGATGCCGCGATGCCGGCGACCCTCCGTAGCGCCCCAACCAGGCCCGGTCGCGTACGGTCACGGTCCTGGCTGTGCACAACTCCCCGTACGCCAGCCGTTTCTGGCCTAGACTTCCGGCCATGTCCGGCCCGTCACTGTTCGGGACGCCCCGCCGCATCCGCCGCGGGGCCACCCTGACTTTGGTCTTCGGCGCCATGCTGGTGACCGGGGCCGCGGCGAGCAGCCTCACCGAGCCGGCCCAGCGCGGCCAGGGCAACCGGATCGCCGCGGGACCGGTCGCGGCCACGGGTCCTGTCGGGCAGCCGTGGGGGCCCGCCGCGGAGGGCGCCGCCGAGGGGTCGGGCCGGGGCGCCGGGGAATTCGGGAACGCCGGGAGAGCCGGGGAATCCGGGCAGGGCGCCGCGCCGGGCCCCGGCGCCACGGACGGCCCGGCCGGGAAGAGCGCCGGGCCGCCGGTCCTGGACACCGGCCGGATCGCCCAGGAGATCCAGGACGGCGGGATCGGTGCCGCGGCCGTCCGCACGCTCGTCAGCCGCAGCGGCGACCGCTGGTCGTCGTTCTACACGGCGCAGGAGTACGCGGGCCTCCAAGAGGCGCTCGACGGCCGTTACGTGGGCACCGGCATCTGGGTGCGGCGGATCGACGGCGGCCGGATCGAGGTGGCCCGGGTGCAGCGGGACAGCCCGGCGGCGCGGGCCGGCATCCGGCTGGGCGACGTGCTCACCGCCATCGGCGGCGCCCCGTGCACCGGGCTCCCCGTCACCGAGGTCGTCGCGGAGCTGCGCGGGCACAACGTCCCGGGCAGCGAGGTCACCCTCGGGGTGCGGCGCGGCGCGGCGAATCTGCGGATCAACCTGCGCCGCGCCACCCTGGACACCGAGGCCGTCACCGTGACCCGCCCGCCGCGGGGGCCGACCGTCATCACCGTGGACGCCTTCTCGGCCGGCGTCGGCGCACAGGTCGAGCAAGCGGCCAAGGCGGCCGAGGCGGCCAAGCGCGGGGTCCTGCTCGACCTGCGGGGCAATTCCGGCGGCCTGGTCACCGAGGCGGTCGCGGTCGCCTCGGTCTTTCTCGACGGCGGCCTCGTCGCCACGTATGACGTGCACGGGCAGCAGCGGGCGCTCTACGCGGCCCAGGGCGGCGACACGGCCGTGCCGCTGGTGGTGCTGGTGGACGGCGGCACGATGAGCGCGGCGGAGATGCTGGCCGGCGCCCTCCAGGACCGCGGCCGGGCGGTCGTGATGGGCTCGCGGACCTTCGGCAAGGGGGCGGTGCAGATGCCGAGCACCCTGCCCGACGGTTCGGTGGCCGAGCTGACCGTGGGCCACTACGACCTGCCGGGCGGGCGGGACGTGGACGGCGAGGGCATCACCCCCGACGTGCGGGTGCCGGACGGACAGGACCCGGTCGCCGACAGCCGCGAGGTATTCGCTGGCCTCGGCGCCCCCTCGTAGTGGGAGAATGGGGTCGCTATGGCAAAAGAGACGGGTCGCAAGATGATCGCGCAGAACAAGAAGGCGCGACACGATTACCTCATCCTCGACACCTTTGAGGCCGGTCTGGTGTTGACCGGTACGGAGGTGAAGTCGCTACGGCTGGGCCGGGCATCGCTGGTCGACGGCTTCGCGCAACTCGACGGCGGCGAGGCGTGGCTGCACAACGTGCACATCCCCGAGTACACCCAGGGCACCTGGACCAACCACACGGCCCGCCGGAAGCGCAAGATGCTGCTGCACCGGGCGGAGATCGAGAAGCTGGTCCACAAGTCCCAGGAGAGCGGCCACACCATCGTGCCGCTCGCGCTGTACTTCAAGGACGGCCGGGCGAAGGTCGAGATCGCGCTGGCCAGGGGCAAGAAGGAGTACGACAAGCGGCAGACGCTGCGGGAGAAGCAGGACCGCCGCGAGTCGGACCGGGCGATCTCCGCCGCCCGCCGCAGGCAGCGGACCTGAGGGCGGCCGGCCAAGGGCACCCGCCGTTCAGAGCCAGCCGCGGCGGGCCGCCTGCCAGCCGAGCTGCGCCCGGGTCGCCGCGCCCGCCAGCTCCATCAGCTCCTGGACGCGGCGCTGCACCGTACGCCGGCTGAGCCCCATCTGCGTGGCGATCGCCTTGTCCGCGACGCCCGCCACCAGCAGGGACAGCAGCCGCCGGTTGGTCGTCGACAGGGGCTCCCCGCTGCCCACCCCGTCGGTGCCGGTGACCACGCCGGTCGCGTCCACATGCAGCGGCACGGCGTCCTCCCAGTACCGCTCGAAGAGGGCGATGAGCGCGTCGAGCAGGCTGCTGTCGCGGACCAGGGCGGTGGTCGGCTCATGGGGGCTGCCGTGGGGGCCGCCGGGGACCAGCGGGAAGATCGCCACCTCGCGGTCGGCCACCGCCATCCGCAGCGGCAGATGCGGGACCGCGCGGGCTATCTCGCCGGACCGTACGCCCTCGGCGACATTCGCCACCGCGCCCTCGTCGTCGAAGAAGTCCCGCTCGTACAGCACCCGGTAGAGCACCCCGCGCTCCAGCGCCTCGTACTCGGCCCGGTTGCTGCCGGACGGCATGGCCACGTACTGCGCCTTGCAGAACCACAGCATCTCGTCGCGGGCGCCCTGCTGGATCTGGCGCAGCCGCTGGCGGAGCGCCTCGGCGCCGGTGATCACCTCGATCAGCAGCCCGGCGTCCTGCCGGCGGGCGGTGCTCCGGTAGGTCTCCAGCAGGTCCGTGATGGCGGAGCGCGCCTGTTCCAGCGCGTCGGCGCGCCGGTTGAGTTGCGGCAGCAGCGCCACATCGGGCGGGTGCGCGCGGTAGCGGAGCGGCTGCCCGTCCGACGGGCTGACCATGGCCTTCGCGACCAGCGCGGCCAGGGCCGAGCGGACGGTCTCCTCGCTCATGCCGGTCAGTCGGCGGATGTCCTCGGCCGGGACGCTCTCGGCCGTCACCAGCACCCGGTAGACGGCTTCCTCGGGGCCGGTCACCCCAGCGGCCTGAAGCGCCACGGCACCCTCCTCGCACGCCACCGGCCCGGCGGGGGGAAACGCTACTACGGGCGGCCCGGCACCGGGAGCCCCGGCGGATGGGCCGCTCCCCTCCACCGAGGGGAGCGACCCATCCGGTCCGGTGGGTGCTGACCAGCCCGCGGTCAGCCGCGCCACACGTAGGCGCGGTCGATGGTCTGCCGGACGCGGTCGCCGGCCGCGTCCCGCGCGGTGACCCGCAACGTCACGTAGGTGTCGCCCCGGGTGTGCGCGGGCCTGCCCACGACGGCCTCGAAGGTGTGGCCGCCGCCGCTCACCTTCGCCTGGCGCCAGTCCTTTCCGTCGTTGAACGATGTCTCGACACTGACCTGCACGCCGTGCGGCACGGCGGCCCCGTCCTGGGCCCGTACCGTCACTCCCACGGTGTGCGAGCGGCCGGCCCGCACCGCGTTGTCGGCGCCGACCGGCACCGCGTAGTCGAGCTGCAACAGGGGCAGCGGGGCGGCGTCGGCGGTGGTGTCGGAGCGGAAGGACCACGACGTGTCGGTGCCGGTGGCGAACCTCCACTCGCCGGAGACCCGTGAAGTGGTCAGGTCCAGGCGGTAGTCGGCCGGTCCTGACGGCACCTCGAAGTCCGCCCAGGCGCTGTCGGCGTCACCCACCTTCACTCCGCCCCGGTAGAGCACCGCCCGGGCCGAGTCGCCCTCGGCCGGGGCCTGCGTGCCACCGGTGTCCGCGGTGGCGGTGTTCCGGAACCCGCCGATACCGCCGCCATCGACGACGGCGCGGGCCCAGTGACCGGCCCCGGAGTCGGTGAACTCCGGTATCCGCAGGTCGAGTACGTCACCGGTGCGTACGCTCGGGCTCCGCGTGCCGCGCGGGATCGACGGCCGGACCACCGCCTGCTGCCAGGCCTCGCCCGGCCGCGGCCCCGGCCGGTACGTGGTCGGGGGCTCGCTCATGCCGGACACCAGCGGTACGTCGATGTCGAACGTGGTCCGCTGGTTGACGATGTGCCGCCAGGTGGTGTCGCCGGAGGTGACGTACTCGGTACGGGTGACGCCGGTCGGCACGTCGCGGGTGTTCTCCCACGCGGTGCCCTGGTAGGGCCGCCAGGCGTAGCGCTGCTCACTGGCCCACGGCGCGCCGCCGTTCTCGGCGTAGGTGCTGCGGATGACCGCGCTGTTCCGGGCCGAGACGGTGTGGACGACGTGCTGCGGGATCTGCTGCGCGGACGTCTGCATCACGTCGTAGAGGTAGGGGCTGACGGCGGTGCCGGTGAAGCGCACGGTGGTGGTGTGCCGGGCGAGCCGGGCCAGCAGCGCGTTGCCTACGGTGTGGCCGATCCGTACGGCGGGCAGGGCGTCGCGGTCGCCGGTGGGAGACCAGCGGGTCCAGGCGACGTCGCCGAAGTGGACCACGATCAGGCCGCGGGCGCCGGCCGCGGCCAGCGTCTTGGCCAGCGCGGACTCGTCGGCGCCGGTCTCGTCGCGGACCACCGCCAGCTTGCCGCGGACCCGGCTGAGGTCGGGGTGTTCGAGACTGCCGGCGTCCACCGCGGTCAGGCTCTCGCCGCGGCTGTCGAACAGCGCCGACCTGGGCAGGTAGTAGGCGTCGAGGTCGAGCCCGGTGCCGGGGGCGTCCGCCACCAGCAGCGGGGCGGTGAGCTGCCAGCGGGAACTGAACTCGAAGGCGCCGTCGGTCACCCGGGTGGTGGGGCTGACGTAGAGCTTGCTGAGCGTGCCGGTGAAGAACTGCTCGCCCTCGGTGATCATCTGGCCGTCGATGTCGCGGTAGGTCTGGTAGTACGGCACCCCGTGCTGCTCGGCCGGCCGCGGGGTCCTGATCTCCACCTGGGTGGTCCTGCGGGCGTCGGCGACGACGGTCGTGTCCTTGCCGACGGTCACCTGCGGCAGGACGACCAGGCGCTCCTCGATTCCGGCCGCGTTCTCCTCCGCGAAGGCGGCGCGGACCTGGTAGGTGCCGTCCTCGACGGTGGCGGTGGCCGTACCGCTGCCGTCATCGGTCAGGTCGGTCGGTCCGTTCGCCCCCCAGACGGTCAGATACGGAGCGGCCGCGACGCCGTGCCGATCGTACGAGACGATCTTCAGAGTGTGGGTCGGGCCGTGGACGACCAGGGCCGTCGTGGTGTGCACCCGCACCGAGCCGTCGGGCGAGGTCGCGGTCAGATAGCCGTAGTACGAGCCGCCGGAGGCCGCCGAGGGATTGACGGTGACCGGCAGGCCGACCGTCTTCCCGGCCGGGACCACCAACGAGCCCCGCGGCAGGCGGACCGCCTTCGCGTCCACCGCCCGGCCGCCCGCGGTCCTCAGCTCGATGCCGGGATCGAGGGTGACCGTCGAGGCCGAAGTGTTGGTGTAGGTCACGGTGACGGTGCTGCTCGGGTCGGTGGTGCGCACATCGCCGAGCAGGACGCTGCCGGTGGCGGTGACCGGGCCGAGGGTCGCCGCGGCGACGTCGATCCGGCCGCCGCCCTGGTCGGTCACCGCCTGGCCGCTGATGGTGTCGGCTGTGCTGATCAGGGCGTCCTTGAGCTGCCGGGCGCTCCAGCCGGGATGCCGCTGGGCCAGCAGGGCCGCGGCGCCGGCCACGTGCGGGGTGGCCATCGAGGTGCCGGACAGGGTGACGTAGTACGGGCCGACCGGGTCGCCCAGCGTGGTGCCGGCCGCGCGGGCCGCCACGATGTCGACGCCGGGCGCGGTGACGTCGGGCTTGACCGCTCCGTCGCCGGCCCGGGGGCCGCGGCTGGAGAAGCCGGCCAGCGCGTCGTGGGAGTCGACGGCTCCCACCGTCAGCGCCTCGTCGGCCACGCCCGGGATGCCCACGGTCTGGGCGCCCGCCTCGCCGTTGTTGCCCGCCGCGACCACGAAGAGGGTGCCGCTGGCCAGGCTGATCCGGTCCAGGGCCTGGCTCATCGGGTCGGTGCCGTCGCTGGCCTCGTCCTCGCCCAGGCTCATGTTGACGACCTTGGCGCCCTGGTCGGCCGCCCACTGCATACCGGCGATGACCTGGGAGTCGTAGCCGTAGCCGTCGTCGCCCAGCACCTTGCCGACCAGCAGGTTCGCCTCCGGCGCCACCCCGGTGTACCGGCCGGCGGAGGCCGCGCCGTCACCGGCCACGATGGAGGCGACGTGCGTACCGTGCCCGAAGAGGTCGGTGGTTCCGGAGGGGCTGGAGGTGAAGTCCTCGGCCGCCGCGACGCGGCCCGTCAGATCCGGGTGGGTCTGGTCGACGCCGGTGTCCAGCACGGCGACCTTGACGTTGGCACCGCGGTAGCCGGACTTCCACACCTCGGGGGCGTTGATCTGGTCCACCCCGGTGTCCGCGGCGGCGGTGACCCGGCCGTCGAGCCAGATTTTGGGGGTGGCGTTGATGGTGGCGGGGGTCGTGTGGGGAGGGGTGGTCGCGGTGCTGGTGCGGGTTCTGCCGGTGCCGGTGTCTGTGCTGGTTCTGGCGGTTGTGCCGGTTCTGGTGGTAGTGGTCCGGTCGGTGTCGCCCGGCTGACCGGCCGGGACCAGTTGCTTCCAGAAGTCGTCCAGGTCGCCGGACGGGACGGTCACCGCCTGGGCGCCGATGCTGGTCAGCTCACGGACGGTGCGGACCGGTCCGGTCGGCGCGGTCAGCCGCCTCACCGTCGCGGCGGCGGCCCCGGCCGGCTTCCCGATGATCAGCGGCAGCGTGGCGCTGTGCGCCTCGTCGTACCGCTCCTTGACCAGCGCCGTCACGTCGAACAGCCGCCGGTCCAGCCGCCCGGACCGTACCAGCGGGTCGGCGTCGGACGGGATGACGGTCACCTCGCCGTTGGCTTCCGAGGTGTGGAAGACGACGCCCTCGCGTCCGGCGCCGGGCCGGATCGACGCGGCCTTCTTGCCGTTTCCGTCACCGGCCGTCGCGGTGATGGTCACCTCGTCGCCGGTGATCAGCCGGACGGTGGACGTAGTCTCCGCCGCGGTCGGCGGTGGCGGCGCCGTGGTCCCGGGATCTCGGCCGTCCGCCCGAGCCACGCTCGGAACCGTGGCGCAGAGGGTCATCATCAGCCCTGCCGACATGACCGCCGCCAGGCGGGTTCGCTTCATCGGTCCAGCCCCTTCCAGTGCGCTCGCACGCGATTGCTGGACAGAATCAGCCGGGGCCGGAGGGCGTGTCATCGCTTTCCTCTGGCGCCGATGCGACTTGTCGCATCGGCGCCAGAGCGCTGCTCGCACCGCTCGTGGGGTGACGTCCGGGTGGATGGGGGGCGGAGCGCGGGGGAATGCGCTCGCCTCACCGGGCGTTCTTCCACTACGATGGGTCGAGCACCACCCAGCAGAGAAGCAGCACCGAAGTAGCACAGCGGCAGTACCGCGGGGCCATGGTGAGTCCGGCGGGCACCTTGAAAAAAACACATGGGGATGATCGGTTTCGACTGGGGATGTCGAAGCAGGGGAAGCGAGCCGAGAAAGCGGCAATGATCTCGTTAACCATATGCCGAAACCAATAATCGCCAACACCAAGCGCGATTCCTTCGCCCTCGCTGCCTAAGTAGCGACTTGCGAAGTGTCAGCCCGGGGCTGTTCCCGACCCGGATCCTGGCATCAGCTAGGGAACTAAACTTCCAGGACCGGTCACGGGTCCCGGAAGGAAATCAAACAGTGGCTGGGCCCGTCGGCAGCTTGTCCGCGTGACTGCCGGGGCCGAGAAAAGCACAGCGGACTGCGCTCGGAGAAGCCCTGATTCCGCACCACAGGACGCGGGTTCGATTCCCGCCATCTCCACCATTCCCGCCTTACTCCAACCCGCGCCGTAGAGCGCGGGGCGGAGAGGGTTCATGTGCGTCACGGCGTCACCCGGCTGGGTGGCGCCGTTGTCGTTTCCGGGCCCGTCAGGGCCGGGATGGCGCGCCAGCTCGACGAGGGGAGCGACTACGGCCGTCGGCTCGTCAGAGGCGACGTAGGGGCCCTCGTCGTCCGCGTCGAGGTAGAGGCGCCGGAAGAACGCCTGGTTCAGCACCTGGCGAGCCCGCTTGCCCGCCTGCCGGTACATCTCCTGGGGGTCCGCGAGCAGTCCCGTCAGGTAGGTGAGGACGTCGCGGCCGGCGTCGGTGTCGAGCCGGTCGGCGTCGTTGAGCTGCCGGGCGATGCGAGCGCGCTCGTCGCGAATGTCGCGCAGCCGCTCGGCGATTTTTGCCTGTGGCCAGTCAGCGTCTCCCACAAGGTCGAGATAGCGGTCTTCCTGGGCGCCGAGCCGCTTCAGCTCGGCGGCGAGCCGCTTGCGCATGTCCGCGTTGACCGTGGCCGCCGAGTCAATGGCTTCGTCCATACGGGCCGCGATACGGGCGCGCAGGTCCGCCGGGAGCGCGATGCGCGCGTAAGCGTCGAGTACGGCCTGCTCCGTGCGGGCGACCGGCAGGTACGGCAGGTCGCACGTGTGTTCCTGGCGCCCCTTGCAGAAGTAGTAGAAGTACAGCTCTCCCGTGTGGCTCTTGCCTCGCATGATCATGAGGCGCTGCTTGGACCGATGGCACCAGACAGCGCCCTTGAGGTAGTGGTTGTGGTTCCGCTCCCGGGTTCCCCCCGCGCGGCGTGCCGTGAGCATGTGCTGCACTTTCTCGAAAAGCTCCGGGGTGACGAGCGGGGTGTGCCGCCCCTCGTACTCTCGGCCGTCGTGGCTCACGTAGCCGAGGTAATAGCGGTTGCGCAGCATGGTGCCGAGCGAGTTGATCGAGATCGGTCGGGCGGCGTATCGACGGGTCGGACGGGTGCGCAGTCCGGCATCGGTCAGTGCCTCGATCAGGGCGTGGAACCTGTAGGCACCGGTCGCGTACAGCTCGAAGGCCATCGTCACCAGTGGGCCGCGCTCAGGATCAACGGCCACGGTTCGGACTTCACGCCCCTCGAACTTCTCGCGCACGTTGACGTATCCGATCGGTGCGACGCCCAACGAGCCGCCACGCGTGACCTTCTGGCCCATCTTGTAGGCGATGTCGGCGCCCGAGGCACGCGATTGGTACTCGTTCACGCCGTCGAGCACGGTCGCCACCAGGTCGCCGATCGCCGAATCCTCGGTGTAATCCATGACGGAGATGAGCACGGCGCCTGCCCCGCGCATCTCGCGTTTGGTGATGGCCGCGTCGATGCTGTTGCGGTGCAGACGGCTGCGCGCGTACACGATGATGTAGTCGATATCGTGCTCGGCCTTGAGCCGGGCCATCATCTCTTGGAACTTCGGCCGTTTGTCGGTCGAGGTCGCCGACCGGCCGGGCTCGACGTATTCGCCGACGATCTCGGCGCCGAGTTCCGCGGCGCGTCGCTGGACGGCCGAGCGCTGGGCCGGAAGCGAAATGCCTTCGGGGTCGTAGTCGGTGTCGACCTGGCCGGCCGATGACACCCGCAGGTAGGTGAGAGCGCGTTTGCGCTGTGCGTGCGTCGGGCGGTCGCGGCGGCGGGTCGTGGACTCGGTCATGGCTTCCTCTCGTCAGGATCGGTTCGGGTGCGGCGGGTGGATGCACGGGAGCGGTTCGGTTGGCGATGTCCTCGGCGATGAGGACGAGCGCCTGGACGAGGAGCTGTTCGTCAGGCTCGATGAGTCGTCGTGTGCGGGCGCGGGGGCGGGTGCCGCTGGGAAGCAGCCGGGGTTCGGCGGTGGTCGTGGGCGCCTCCTCTCGATGAGTCCGAGAGCCGGGTGCGCGTCCGCGCGGTCGTCCGTCCGTTGTCCGTCCGCGCTCCTTGACGCGCAGACGCGCGCGAGGGAGCGGACGTCCGCGCGGACGCGGACGGCTATGCGGACGGCGGGTGGTTGTGTGTGGTGGCTCGCCACCGACCGCGGGCCACCTGACGGGCGCGGTCGGCTTGAGCGTGGGCTTGGAGACGGTCGTAGACCCATGTGCGGCCCATTCCGGTGATGGTCATGAGGTCGGATACGGTCAGGCCCTCGTCGAGGGCGTCGCGCAGGGCGGTCCAGAGGGTGAGTTCGGGGTCGGTGTCGTTGACGAGTTCGGCATCGATGACTTCCGCGGGTTCCGTCTCCTGGGCGTCATCGACGTCGAGTGCGGCGGCCGACAGGTCGTCGAGCGGCGGGCGATGGGGCGCGTGGCGTAGGGCCGTGGCGTGTACGTCGTCGTCGGTGACGAGGTAGGCGCGGGCCCGTCGGGGCTGATCGAGCCCTTCGGCGGAGACGAGGAACTTGCCTGGGGCGTCGAGGGTGTGCGCGAGCCAGCCGGCGGCGAGCGCGCCCTGTCCGAGAATGAGGTCGGTGTCTTTGCGCTCCCGTACGCGCAGGCAGATCCGGATGTCCATCTGTGAGCGCACGGCGCCCTTGCCCATGGCCTGTTGGGTAGGCCGCTGAGTGGCGGCGAGCAAGGTGACGGCGACGGCACGTCCACGCCGGGCCACCGAGTCGGCTGACGCGGCGGCTTCGGGCGCGTTCTCGGCGAGTTCGGCGTACTCGTCGATGACGACCACAAGCGCGGGTGCCTGAGGAGTTGGCTCCCACAGGCGGGCGTTGCTCTCGCTCATCGCGCGAGCACGGGCGTCGACAACGCGCACGGCGTCGTGGAGCAGCGCGGCGGCCTCGGCGGGCGTGGTGGCGAGCCGGTCGAGGCAGGATGCCCACGGGCGCAGCTCCATGCCGCCCTTGAGGTCGACGCCCCACAGCACGACATCAGGGCAGGCGGCGAGGTTGCCGACAATGACGTTGAGCACGCCGCTCTTGCCCGATCCGGCGATACCGCCGACGAGGGCGTGACGCCGCAGGAACGCCACGCGTACCAAGGTGGCGTCCTCGTACACGCCCAAGTCGATCGGAGCGCCGACGGACGGGTTCGACGCTCCGGGCCACGGGATCGCGGACGCGTGCGGGTCCTCGGCGAGCACCCGCATGAGGAAGCGCCCGGCGTGTGCGGGGTCGGGCTCGACGCGTACGGCACCGGGGCGGGTGCCGAGCCCGGATTCGATGGCGGGTACGTGCGCGATGACGTCGGCGACGGTCTGACCCGGGCGGAGGGTCATCCGGGCGCGCCAGCCCCAGAGGTCGACGACGGCGGACAGGACGCGTGATCCGGCGAGCCCCACAGCTTCGGCGATGTTCGGCCACGCCTGGATGGTGCGGTCGACCTGCACCCGTACTCGGCGGCGTCGGTGGGTCCACCACGGGATGCCGCCGGCCACGGTCATCACGATGAGTACGGTCGGTAGCGGCGGATGGGTCGGTCCGACCTGCACCGCGGCGGCGAGCCACGCGCCGGCTCCCGCGGCCATGAGGACGGCGTACAGCCGTTCCTCGGCGCGGTTCAGGCGCTTGAGCACCACCAGGAGCAGGGCCAGGCCCGCCACGGGCGTATACCGCCACCACGTCGGGTGGTCGTCGTGGAACCAGACCCCGGCGACTTCGAGTCCGAGGGCGGTCGACAGGGGCGCGAGTTCCGAGCGGTACCGGAAGGCCAGGCGGGCCAGTCCGGCGAGCGCGTCAATGAGCGGCGACTCGTCGGCGACGATCATCAAGGGCTGCGCTCTCCGGGAGCGGCGTGCCCGGCGGCCGTAAGCCCTCATCGGCCGTCCTCGTCGATGGGGTCGTGGGCGGCGACCTCGTCACGGAGGTACGACATCGGGTCGGGCTCACCGTCGTCGTCGGCGTGGACCGTGGCTCGTGCTGCGGCGAGCAGGTTCGCGAACTCGGCCCGCGCGTTGGTGAGCAGGGACGCCAGTCGCCTGTTGTCGGCGAGCAGGACGGGGATGTCCGTGAGCGCGGTCCACAGTGCGGTGGGCGTACGGCGCCTGGTGGCGGTGGTGAAGTGCTCGGATACGGCCTCCTGATCGAGGGTCGGTCGGGGTGCGTTGCTGGTCATGAGGTGGGTTACGCCTCCTTTCGGTCGGGTTCGGGTGCTGATGCGGCGGCGAGTCGCCGCCGGAGTTCGGTCGCGCGAGGCCCCGCGATACGGAGGTGACGCGCAACGCGTCGCGCTACAGGTGGAGCGTGGAGATCGTTCGAGCCAGCGCCTGTAGCGCGCCGGCGATGTGCGGTCCGGACGACGAGGACGCGAGGTAGAACCCGAACAGGGCGCAGAGGGCCGCGTGCCAGGCGCGGACGTTGGCGTACCTCCACAGGAGCCAGACCAGAGCGCCCAGCAGGACGGCGGCCGATACGGAAACAAGCACGCTCAGTACCTCCGCATCCGCCGTGCGGCGATCCGGCGCTGTGCCTGCTCGTTCCGCTGCCAGCGGGCGCGGGAACGGCACTTGCGGCAGGGCTGCGTCTTTCGCCTGCGGCTGTGTTCCTGCTCGGTGAGCCGGGCTCCGCATATGCATCGCGGTTCCTCGTCGGGGCTCGGGATGACGGTCACGGTGACAACTCCTCTCTTCCGGGGAGTGCACCGCCGTAAATCTGAACATGTTGAACATGTATAGATTTACGATGCCCAGCCAGTGACGACCTGTCAAGGCGGGGATCTTGGGGCGGTGCGACTCGGCCAGTGGTTCTCGGCGCCGGGCCGGCGTCGACATCACCGAGAGTGCGCTCCACGCGCGGTACGTCATCACTACATGACTGGACGTGTGCGAGACGTCCCGCCTATCGTGGTGCCGTCACGTGACGTCTTGGGGTCGATGCATGCAGAATGAGCGCCTTCGTGCCGCGTTGCTGGAACGCGGACTCACCCTTGACGAGTTGGCGAACTCGATCGACGTGGACCCCAAGACCGTCGAACGCTGGGTGACGACCGGACGTACGCCCTACCGGCGCCACCGCTACGCCGTCGCGGCGCAGCTCGGCTTGGACGAGACCTATCTGTGGCCGGACGCGCTGACGCCCGATCAGGTCGCGGGCGCCTCGGAGAGCGAGATCCTCACCGTCTACCCGCACCGCTGGGCGGTCCCGTCCGATCTGTGGCGCCGCATGTTCGAGACGGCGGAACGCGAGATCGGTGTCCTGGTCTACAGCGGTCTGTTCCTGTCGGAGGACGCGGGAACACACCGGGTGTTCCGGGCCAAGGCCGAAGCCGGTGTTCGCGTACGCATCCTGCTCGGCGATCCCGACAGCCCTGCCGTTGCCCAGCGTGGCGTGGACGAGGGCCTCGATGACGCCATGGCGGCCAAGATCCGGAACGCGCTGGTGATGTACAGGCGATTGCGGAACGTCGAGGGGATCGAATTCCGGCTCCACGACACGATCCTCTACAACTCGATCTACTGCGCGGATGATCAGATTCTCGTCAACACCCATATCTACGGATTCGCGGCGGCGCAGGCCCCGGTCATCCATTTGCGCAAGGTCGCCGGGGGCAGCATGGTGACCAACTACCTGGAGAGCTTCGAAAACGTCTGGGGCCGAGCCCGGGAACTGGAGTAACGACGACCATGGCAACGCGCATCGACTACTTCGACGACCCGAGTGCACCGAAGGCCAACAGCATCGTCCCTTCCGCGAACGCCATCGTGACCGACGACGAGGGACGCATCCTCATGATTCGCCGGAGCGACAACGGCAATTGGGCTGTGCCCGGCGGTGCGATGGACATGGGGGAGTCCATCGAACAGACCGCGGTGCGGGAGACTCTCGAAGAGACCGGGATCCACAGCGAGATCACGGGGCTTGTCGGTATTTACACCGATCCGCGCCATGTCATCCACTACACGAGCAATGACGAGGTGCGGCAGGAGTTCTCCATCGTCTTCACCGCACGCTACGTCAGCGGTGACCCGACCCCGAGCGACGAATCCCGCGATGTGGTGTGGGTGCCGCGCGACGAGGTGGGCGAGCTGAAGATGGACCGCTCGATGCGCTACCGCATCGACGCCTACCTCCAGGGCGAGGGACTGCCCCAGCTTGGGTAACGACTGGGTGGGGACGGCCGCCGACGTCTTCTCCTCCATCGGCACGGTCGGCGCTTTCGGCACCGGGTTCGTTCTCCTCCGCCGTGAACACCGCCGCGAGGCTGACCGCGATGAGGAAGCACGCCGTGCTCAAGCGGCACGGGTCAGTGCGTGGGTCGAGCTGTACCGCCGCGACGATGGCACCCGAGAACTCGCCTTTCATGTCCACAACGCCAGCGACATGCCCATATATGAGGTCGAACTCCCCTTACCCGCTCTTCCCGGAGAGGAGTCACACACCGAGTTCATCGGTCTCGTCCCACCGAGCCAGACCATCCGCCGCCCGGCGCCCCACGAATGGCTACGCTCCTATGTCGAGCCGGAACCCGTGGAGATCGAGTTCCTCGACAGTGCCGGCCGCCACTGGAACCGCGACGAGCAGGGAACGCTCATCCGATCGACGCGTTCGGCTACGTGACGAGGAGGGCCCCGATACGGTGCGCGGCGGTCACAATGCGCGGAGCCGCCTCGGTGATGGATTCCGTGACGACGTCCCCGGGGCCGTAGCGCGACAGGATCTCGGACAACCGCTTTTCGACGTCCGCCGGCTCACCGTCCGGCGTCGTCGTCATGTCGCAGTAGATCAGGGCGTCCGCGAGCAGTCCGTCGACCGGATCGAATTCGGCGGTCAATTCGTCATCGAGGCCACGGTTGCGGGCCTCGATCTGGGCGCAGGAGTGGTAGGCGACCAGAGAGCACACACGGGGATCGGCCTGCTCGACATCACGGAGGTGGCGAGCGCCGTCGAGGGAGTGAAGACCTGTCTTGACGAGTGCCGGTGCGTACCCGATGTCGTGCAACCAGGCAGCGCTGATCAGTACCTCGGCATCGGCGCCAACGAGGTGCGCGATCGATTCGGCTTTGCGCCCTACGCCCTGGCTGTGCGCCCAGCGACGCGGAAGCGGCTCGGCGAGCAGTTGCTCGGCGAGCCCTTGCCACCACGGAACAGATGTCACACGTCGAGACTATCCGCGCCGGGCGTCACTTCACGAAACGGCCCTTGCCGTGATATGTCTCGATCAGCCCCGCGCCCTCCAGTTCGATGAGAGCTTGCCGGGCCGTCCAGCGAGAGACCCCGTACCGCTCGGTCAATGCGGCCTCGCTGGGAAGTCCGTCGCCCTGCTGTAGCTCACCCCTCTCGATCGCGGCGCGAAGGTCCACGGAGATCCGCCGGAAGATCGGTCCCGGGGGTGCGGCGTGTTCGGGCGACGAGGTGACGCGTCCGCGGCCGGGCATGGTGATGAGCAAGCCCTCGCCCTCCAGATCCGCGAGAGCGCGCCGCAGCGTATTGCGCGCGACCCCGTACTCCGCTCTGAGGACGGCTTCGCTGGGGAGGGACGCGCCCGGGGGGAACTCACCCTCGGTGATACGACGGCGCAGGGCGTCCGTGATGGCCTTGTACGCTCCCCACGGCGTCGCGTTCGAGCCCACTCGTGTCCTCTCCTGGTCCGACAGCCATGCGCTGTCGTCCGCCCGCATGGTCATCGGCCCGCCGACCGGGACGTGACCGCTGGCCGCGTTCGTACATCGTCGCGTATGACGGCAAGCTTCGGGGTGACGCCCTCGTCCTCCCTCCCGCGGGGCCGGCGCGCCCCGCACCGACCCCGCACGTGAGCAGGGCTGCGCTGGTGCGGGGCGCTTCCATTGCCCTTACCTGGATCGGGCGGCCGTCGGGCTGGATTCAACTCCGCAGATTTCGCGCCGAGACATGTTCTGCCCACGCGGAACGAGCGGCGGACAACTCCGGCGCCACCTTGTTCGTGAGCAGATCAGCGAAGTCGCGGAACCTCTCGGCAGCCTCGACGACCCCGGAAGGGTCCAGATTCGTGATCCAGAAGTCCTCGAAAATTCGGATGTTGACGAGCGGAACCCTTGCTTCGGGATTGTCCTCGACGAACGGACTGCACTGCATGAGCGCGGTGAAGACCGCCGAATCCTCGCCAGGATCTTCCGCCGCCGGGCAGACGCGTATCAACTGACCCCCGAAGGAAGCTTCGTGGGTCATGTCGGACAGTTCGATGGGCAGTCGATCCGGAGCCACGCCCGTCTTGCTCGGGTCCTCTTGCGCCCAGTCGGGCAGGTATCCCGACACGGTGTGTCCGTCGGTTGTGGTGATGGCCCAGGTCTGGCCAGACGGGGCCAATGGGTCAATCATGTGCGTCACTTGGGCACCTCCGTGCTGTCTTCGGTGCAGACCGCCCACACCATTTTTCCGGGACCGTTCCGGTCACTGACTCCCCACTGGCCGCCGGTGAGTGCGTCCACCAGGGCCAATCCACGCCCGGACTCGGCGTCCTCGGGCGCTTCTCGGTGCTCCGGCTTGCTGTCGTTGGCGTCATGGACCTCGATCCGCACACCGGATCCGAGCCGTTCGAAGCGGGTGCCGATCAGGTGCCCGTACGGCGGGCGGCCGTGCCTCACGGCGTTCGTGACCAGCTCGGAGACGATGAGTTGGGCGGCTTCCGTGAGGTGTGGCAGCTCCCATGAGTCGAGGCTCTGGGCGACGAACCGCCGCACCCTGCCCACCGATCGGGGGTTGTGCGGCCACATCTTCATGATGGAAGGACGTTCCTCGGTGACTGCGGTCGGTGCACCTGCGGTCATTGCGGTGCTCCCGTCCGTCCGGGGGTGGGGTGGCAGATGGGATAGATCAAGGTTGGCGCTCCTTCGCAGCACGACCGTGCCCCAGCTCTGTTCTCTTGCGGCCTCGGGGCTCTCCTGCATGAGGGTCGGCTCGACGCAGCGGCGCGGACACCGCGACTTGAGGGACGTCTAGGGATTTCTTGGCTACGCTGAAGCCGTCCACACCCCGAAAGGGGGACAGCGTGAACGACGCGCTCCGCCGTGCCCTCATGTCCGCTGGCCTCGACCACGCCGATGTCGCCGCCCGACTCGGCGTCGACCCCAAGACTGTCGAGCAGTGGTGCGCCGGCCGCGTTCCTTACGCGCGCAATCGCGCCGCGCTCGCCGCCCTCGTCGGCCGCGACGAGCACGTGCTGTGGCCAACCAGCGGACATACACGTCCCCGAGTGCCGCCCGGCGGCGAGATCCTGACGATCTACCCGCACCGTTGGGCCGTGCCGCGCGAGACCTGGCTCCGGCTCTTCTCGCGAGCCGAACGCGGGATCGGCATCCTCGCCTACAGCGCGCTGTTCCTCATCGAGGATCCCGGGATCACCCGCACCCTTGCCGACCGGGCACGTGCGGGCATCCGCGTTCGGCTGCTACTCGGCGACCCGGACAGCCCCGAGGTAGCCGAGCGCGGTAAGGAGGAGGGCATCGGCGACGCCATGTCCGCGCGCGTCCGCAACGCACTTGCCCTGCTCCGCCCCCTCACCGCGCTGCCCGCCGTCGAGATCCGGCTCCACCGGACCGCGCTGTACAACTCCATCTACCGCGCCGATGACGACCTGCTCGTCAACCCCCACGTCTACGGCCAGCCGGCCGCCACCGCCCCCGTCCTCCACACCCGCCAGACACACGACGGCATACTCGCCGCGAACTACCTGGAAAGCTTCGAACGCGTGTGGGGCACCTCCGGCCTCAATGGTTGACCGCGTCGCTGGTGAGGAGCGGGCGAGGCGGTATCCCGGGACCTCTTTACCGGCCCCCGCCGTATGCTGATGCGCGCGAACGATAGTGGAGTCGACCGAGGTGGCCCAGGCGTCCGCCTGGGCCATCAGCGCGGTAAAGACCTGCTCCCAGGGGCCATCCACGACCCACATCCGCAGCCGGTTGTAGACGCCGCGCCAGTTGCCGTATTCCTCCGGCAGGTGTGTCCACTGCGATCCGCTCTGGAACTTAGACTCGATCGCGTCGATCACCTCGCGATGATCCCGCAACCACCCCGTCTGGGCGTCTGGTGCGGCACAACGGCTCGATCTATGCCCACTGCGCATCAGTTAGGGGCACACTCAGACCAACGATCAGGGCATCTCAACGAGACGGCTTCGCGCCGCTATAGTTGTGCGCCTCGCCTCAGCGTGCGGGCTGATGGCCCACTCACTCTGTTGGAGTACAGATTTGGCCGACTACGACTTCCGCACCCTCTCGCCCAACGACTTCGAGATACTGATCCATGATCTTCTCGAAGCCGAGTATCACTGGCGCTTGGAGGCGTTCGGGCGCGGCCGCGACGGAGGCATTGACTTACGGGCGAGCACGGCAGAGGGGAAGGTCGTCGTCCAGTGCAAGCACTACCTCGGTTCGTCGTTCTCAGATCTCCGCTCGTCGGCACGGCGGGAAGTTCCAAAGATGGACAAAGAGAAGCCCGACCGCTATCTCTTCGCCACGTCCCAGAATCTAAGCAAGACCCAGAAGGACACCCTTGCAGGTGATCTCAAGCCGTGGCTCTCTGACAGCGCTGACCTACTGGCCCAAGCTGACATTAACGGCCTGATCGCGCGACATCCGCTAGTGGAGCAACAACACTTCAAGCTTTGGCTCGCCTCGACAACCATTCTTGAACGCATCGTTCAGAGTGGCATTTGGGAGCGCAGCGAGGCGCTGCTTGAGGACATCAGGGATCGAGTCAAGCTATACGTTCCCACTGGCAGCTTCAAAGCAGCATACGAAGTACTCGACGAGAAGCATGTCGTCGTTCTGACGGGTTCGCCCGGAGTCGGCAAGAGCATGCTTGCCGAAATGCTCGCTCTGAGGTACTGGCACGACGGATGGCAGATCGTATCGGTGGGAACCGATGTTGACGACGCGTGGGGTGCATACAAGTCGGGTCGTAAACAGGTATTCCTATATGACGATTTTCTGGGCCAGACGGACCTCAGCGAAAGGCGCGCGAAGGACAGTTGGGTAGTACGCCTAATGGACCGTGTAGCGCGGAACCCCGACAAGCGGCTTGTCATGACAACGAGATCGCAAATCCTTCAACAAACGCGACTAATCAGCGAGCCAATCGCGCATGCCGACTTTCGAGTTGTCGAGTGCGTTGTGAAAATCGCTGATTATGGGGCGATTCAGCGAGCGCGCATGCTATACAACCATCTCTATTTTTCTGCCCTCCCGCGAGAAGCTGTCAAGCGGTACGTAGAAAATTCGTCCTACTGGGCAGTCGTTAACCACAAAAATTTCTCCCCGCGGATCCTCGAATTGGTGATTAAGCGGTCTCACTCGTCGGCAGATCAGCTCGCGCGCGCTCTTAATCACACGCTTGACCATCCGCTGGATCTTTGGAGAATCGTCTTCAATATTGGATTGTCGGATCTTGGTCAACGTCTGACGCTTACGCTTGCCTCCTTCCCTGTATCTGGGACCAACTCTGATGACCTCAAGGCTTTGGTTCAAAAAGAGGCGAAGCCAACGGAGTACACGAGCGCACTTCGAGTGCTGGAAGGCACCTTTATCCGTTTGGAGAAAGGTGCTGGCGGGGTCACTATGATCGCCTATGCGAATCCAAGTGTACGCGACTTTGCTCTCGCTTTCCTTGATGAAGAGCCGGACTACCTGATGGCAATCATCGGAGACGCGATACATCTGGATCAAGTGAGCACCCTCCTGGCGTATGCAGTATCCGAGCTTGACGGAGAGCTGCGATTCCGGCGCTGCGCTGATGCCGTGACTCACCACTCAATCTCCATTGCCAGAAAGATGATGGAGTTGATTGCCAAAGAGGAAGAAGTCAGTAAGTCCGATTCGCATGAACCATCTAGGGTGTATGGGCGAACGATTAAACCCCTCCTCGAATCGCTAGGCCCGGCGCATCGGCTGATGATGGGATCGTTCAATGAGATCCTCGCAGTGGCAACTGAACTCGTTAAGAGCCCCGCCTCTAGGTACATGGATCCCGACGATTGGAAGCCCTTCAATGCGGCATTGATGATGGGTTACGCGGACGATCCGGACCACGTTCGAGGCGATCTGAGATGGGCCTTTGAGAGCTGGGGCGAATTGCTATACACCATGGATGACGTGACCGCATTCGAAGAGTTCTATGAATCATACGGTCCAGTTCTTAGCCAGCACTTCGATCCTAGTGAAATTTTCTACGAGAGCGCCTGCTCTGGGCTAAAGCAGGAACTGGAGAACCTGTCCGACAATAAGCAAGATCGTGATGCCGATCATCAATGGGTCAACGAAGTCGAAGATGCGGCGATCAGGGTCGGTGTCATCGACGACATGAGATCCGACATCGATTCTGCCCGAGAGTCGATTGAACAACATTACGCAGATGACGAGTATCCCCGCGGCGAGTCAACCTATGGGGGCTACGGATTCCCAGGAGCCAACTCTGTATCTGTTTCCGAACGTAATGCGATCGAGGGTATGTTTCGCGAGCTTTCCTAACGCCCAGAGTCTAGCTAACCGTGTCCCCTGGCTGCGCCTAGGAGACGCGGCCCCCGGAGCTTGGATAAGATGACCGCTCGGGCGCTCGCTAGTTGCCCTAGCTCTAGGGCCGACTGGCCCAGTTCTGAAGCGCATTCTGAGGATATTTAACCTGACGGAGACTTCGGCGTAGCTGACACTGTCCGGCTGGCGTGCGTTACATTTCCTCCGACAGTTGACGCGGTCGCTCTTTCACTGCCTTCGCCTTCAAGGGTTCAGTACGGCCAAGGCCGAACTGCTCTGCGCCCTGGGTGATTCGTCCTCGGAGCCCACACTGCGCTTTTGGGTACATTGTCGATGCCAGAAACTCACCGATCCCCAAGCTCGGGCTCGTCCGCTGGCGCGTCCGGGCCCGAGAGGCGGGCCAGTGTCGCGCGCAGGGCCTCGACCTCGGTGGACAGGTTCAAGTAAGAGGACAGCACCTCCACCTGATGAGAGAGCGATACCCGTCCGCGCTTTTTGCGGACGGGTATCGCTCTCTCTTTTTTGCTCGGCTACGCCTCGCCCGGCGGGGGCTGCGCCACCCGCACCCCCGGGCGGGTGGGCCGGAGGTGGCTGCGGAGACGGACTACTTTCTGGCCTCCGGAGCGGAGGCCTTGCGGTAGCGCTTGGCCAGGACGGGGTCGGACTCCCACCACAGACCGACCGAGCCGCCCGTGGCTGCGCCGTCTTCCCTGCTCCCGGGCGCCGGTGCGGAGGCCGGACGGGGGTCGTGGACCCGCAGGCGGAAGACCACTCCAGGGATCAACGCCATGACCACTCCGAGGAGGGGCACAATCGCCGCCGCCGTGCCCAGCCCCGTGCTGCTGTTGACGACCCGGCAGGTCGCACCGTCGTGAACCGCCACGGTCAGCGTGTTCGACCTGCTCCCACCCGAACCGACGCGTACCGTGTGCGATCCCGGCTCGACGCTGAATTGCGCTATCTCTCCTTGTCGGACCTCGCCGACGCGTTGCCCGTCGATGACGACGCCGAGCTTTCCCGCCCTGCGGAGCGGTGGAGCCTCCGCCAACACCGCCACTACTCCAGTCATGATCCCCCTCATCCGCCGCGCCCTTGCGGCCCGTCGGTGCGTGGACAGTACACGCGACGGCCTCCTGGTGCGACGCCCGGCCCGGCCCACCCCGGCCAGGGTCGCGGGGCGGATCAGGGCAGGAAGGTGCGGCTTGATTGGGCTCGGGTGAGGGAGGACAAAAAAGTTCTCGCGGTGATGTCGAGAAGCCGTGGCCGGCTCCGTCCCCGTGGTGAAGGCGGCGACAATGGGTCCCGCCGGCACTGAGGAGAACACACGATGGCCAAGTACCTGCTGCTCAAGCACTACCGTGGCGCTCCGGCCCCGGTCAACGACGTACCCATGGACCAGTGGACGCCCGACGAGATCTCGGCGCACCTGCGGTACATGCAGGACTTCGCGGCCCGGCTGGAGAAGAGCGGGGAGTTCATCGACGGTCAGGCACTCGCCCCGGAGGGGATGTGGGTCCAGTACGACGGCGAGGGCCGCCCGCCGGTCACCGACGGCCCGTTCGCCGAGACCAAGGACCTGATCGCCGGCTGGATGGTGATCGACGTCGACAGCCAGGAGCGCGCCGTCGAGCTGGCCGGGGAACTGTCGGCCGCCCCCGGCGCGGGCGGCCGGCCGATCCACGAGTGGCTCGAGGTGCGCCCGTTCCTGGGCGCGCACACCCCTGTCACGGACTGACCCCATCAATGGAAGAGGCCTCGCTCAGGAGCCTCACGCCGAGCGTGCTCACCGTCCTCGTCCGTCGCGGAGCCGACTTCGCGGCGGCCGAGGACGCCGTGCAGGACGCGCTGGTCGAGGCGGTCCGCGTCTGGCCGGCCGACCCGCCGCGCGACGCCAAGGGCTGGCTGATCACCGTGGCGTGGCGCAAGTTCCTCGACGCGACCCGGGCGGACGCTGCCCGCCGCCGGCGTGAGGAGCGCCTCGACGACGAGCCGGCGCCCGGGCCCGCGCCCGCGGTGGACGACACGCTCCAGCTCTACTTCCTCTGCGCCCACCCGTCGTTGACGGCCTCGTCCGCGGTCGCGCTCACGCTGCGCGCCGTGGGCGGGCTGACCACCCGCCAGATCGCCCAGGCCTACCTGGTGCCCGAGGCGACGATGGCGCAGCGCATCAGCCGGGCCAAGCGCACCGTCTCCGCTGTGCGGTTCGACCAGCCCGGCGATGTCGCCACCGTGCTGCGCGTCCTCTACCTGGTCTTCAACGAGGGCTACTCCGGGGATGTCGACCTCGCCGCCGAGGCCATCCGGCTCACCCGGCGGCTCGCGGCCGCGATCGCCCACCCCGAGGTGGCCGGGCTGCTCGCCCTCATGCTGCTCCACCACGCCCGGCGCGCCGCCAGGACCGCGCCCGACGGCAGCCTGGTGCCGCTCGCCGAGCAGGACCGCGGCCGGTGGGACACCGGGTCGATCGCCGAGGGTGTCGCGATCCTCCAGGCGGCGCTCGCCCGCGACCGGCTGGGGGAGTTCCAGGCCCAGGCCGCCATCGCCGCGCTGCACGCCGACGCGCCGACCGCCGAGGAGACCGACTGGGTGCAGATCGTCGAGTGGTACGACGAGCTCGCGCGGCTGACCGACAGTCCGGTCGTCCGGCTCAACCGCGCGGTGGCCGTCGGGGAGGCGGACGGAGCGCGCGCCGGCTTGGCGGCGCTGGCGGCGCTGGACGACTCGCTGCCCCGCCACACCGCGGTGGCGGCGTACCTCCACGAGCGGGACGGTGATCTGGCGACGGCGGCACGGCTGTACGCGGAGGCGGCCCGGAAGGCCCCCAACCTTGCCGAACGCGACCACCTCACGCGCCAGGCCGCCCGGCTCAACGCCCGTCGGCGTCGCTGACGGGCCGGGCTCGGATGCGCCGGCGGCGCTTGACGCGGCGGCCTGGGCGGGGTGGGCGGGAGTGGCGCCCTCATCGTTCTGGGGTGCCACCGGGGTCTGCCGTCACATGTGGCGTCACGTGAGCCGTATACCGGTTGGCGGCCCGGACGGTACGGGCGGAGGCCGGAGCGGGGCGCCCGCCTCGGCGCCGGTCCGGCAGGCGCGGCGTATGGCCCCGCGGTCCGTAACACCTGGGTAATGCCGCCGAACCGGGCTCGTCACCCTCCATTGCGACGATCCCTTGCGACGACGCGGGTCCCGGTGGCGGACGGGACGGGCGCCTCCGGCGGAGAGGGGCGGAGCCATGGACGCGGAGGAGAGCGGGGCGCCGGAGGGGGTGCCGCCGCTGGCGGGCTTCACCGTCGCGGTGACGGCGGCTCGCCGCGCCGACGAGTTGGCGGCGTTGCTGGTAGAGCGCGGCGCGGTGGTGCTCAAAGCGCCCTCGCTGCGGATCATGCGGCCGGCGGAGGATCCCGAACTGCGGGAGGCCACCCGGAAGTTGCTGGGCGATCCGCCGGACGTGGCGGTCGCCACCACCGCGATCGGCTTCCGCGGCTGGATCGAGGCGGCTGATACCTGGGGGCTTGGCGAGGCGCTGTTGCGCGGCCTCGGCGGGGTGCGGTTGCTGGCCAGGGGGCCGCAGGTCCGGGGGGCGCTGCGGGCGGCCGGTCTCGCCGAGGCGTGGTCCCCTGAGGCGGAATCCCTGGCCGAGGTGCTGGAGCGGTTGCTGGCGGAGGGCGTTGACGGGCGTCGGGTGGCCGTGCAGTGGCACGGTGAGCCGTTGCCCGGGTTCGGCGAGGCGCTGCGGGCGGCGGGCGCGCGGGTGGTCGGGGTGCCGGTCTACCGGTGGATGCCGCCGGAGGATCTGGCGCCGGTGGACCGGCTGCTGGACGCGGTGTGCGCGCGGGGGGTGGACGCGGTGAGTTTCACCAGCGCGCCGGCCGCCGCTTCGCTGCTGCATCGGGCGGAACGGCGCGGCCGGCTGCGGGAGTTGCTGGCGGCGTTCCGGGGCGGTGAGGTGCTGGCGGCGTGCGTGGGGCCGGTGACCGCGTCGCCCTTGCAGGCGCACGATGTGCCGACCCGGCAGCCGGAACGGTCCAGGCTGGGCCCGTTGGCGCAGCTCATCGCCGCTGAACTGCCGGGCAGGGTACGGGCGTTGCCGGTGGCCGGCCACCGGCTGGAGATACGCGGCCAGGCGGCGGTGGTGGACGGCGGCCTGCGCGCGGTGCCGCCGGCGGGCATGGCCCTGCTGCGCACCCTCGCGCGCCGCCCCGGCTGGGTGGTCTCCCGCGGCGACCTGCTCCGGGTCCTCCCCGGCGCCGGCCGCGACGAACACGCCGTCGAAACGGCGATGGCCCGCCTCCGAGCGGCTCTGGGCGCCCCCAAACTGATCCAGACAGTCGTCAAACGCGGCTACCGCCTCGCCCTGGACCCCCCACCCACCACCAAGTACGCGACCCCGGCCAACTGACCCCTTCGCGGCGCCCGCCGCGCGCCCGGGCCGCACCCCCGGCCCGAGGCTTGCCCCGCACCCGGCCCACCCGGGCCACCCGGCCCACCCGGCCCCGCCCGAGGGTGCCGGCTCGGGGGCAGCCGGGCCCGCCACCTCCCCGCCGAGTTCCCCGGCTTGGCGCCCACCCCAGGCTCGGGGATGCGCTGCCGGCGGCGCCGGTTCGCCAGCCGGGACCGGCGAGCGCCTTGGGCCCCCTTCCGCGCGCCACCGCTTTGCCCGGGCCGGGAAGCGCACTTGGGTCGCCGGATCTGGCGAAGGCAATAGCTCGGTGGAGGGTTTGCGGCCACCTCCTGCCGCCCGCACCCCTTCACCGCTTCCTCCGCCCCGGATCCGCCCTCGTGCCAACAGGATCCGCCGAGGTCGCCTGCTTTCGCGCAGCCCCGGCCGCCGCCTCCTCGGCGCCGCATCCCCGAGCCCGGGAAACCCCCCGGCCGGGTGGGCTCGCCGGCGGCGCCTGGCGGCAGGGTCTGCGGGCGCCCCGGCCGCCGCCTCTCCGCCACCGCATCGGCCAGACCGGAACCGCGCTCGGGCCGCTCGGGCCGGGGCTGCCGGCTTCCCGGGGCCGCTCGCGCCGCGCCGGGGCGCGGTCGGATTCGGACAGACCGCCGGAGATAGCCGCTTGGTGGCGGGCTGGGCGGGAAGTCTGGAGGGAGGGTGACGGATGGGGAAGGTGGTGGCGTGATGGGGCCGCTGCGCTTTGACGGTGGGCGGGTCTGTCTGGATCTGGTGGGGACCAGGGCGGGGCGACCGGTGGTGGAAGGGCTCCCGTCGGCCGGGAGGTTACGGGAGTGGGTGTACGGGGCGGGGCTGGTGCCGGACGGCGCACCGGTCGGGGTCACGGAAGGCTGGCTCGCGGCGTTCAAGGAACTGCGGGCGCGGCTCGACCGCATGGTGGGGGTCGAACTGAAAGCCGGGGCACAGGCCCCGGAGGACGTGGCGGCGCTCAACGAGGCGGCCCGGCCCGCGCCGCCCCCGCCCGTCGCGGAGATCTCCCCCGGCGGCGGGCTGCGCAGAGGACTCCACGGCGCGCCGAGTTGCGCCGGACTGCTCGCCGCGGTGGCCAGGGACGCGGTCGACCTGTTCACGGACCCCGCGGCGTGCGCACGGCTGACGCGCTGCGCGGGGGAGAACTGCACACTGGTGTACCTGGACACCTCCCGCGGCAAGCGCCGCCGCTGGTGCAGCAGCGAGGTGTGCGGCAACCGGGAGCGGGTGGCCCGCCACCGCCGCCGCGCCGCGCCCGGTGCCGCCCGGCGCTGACAGCGGTCCACCCGGGCGAATCACGGGGCCCTTCCCGTCGCGGCCGGGTGGGCAGAAGCCCGCAGGTCGCGTACGGTAGCAGGCTGCCCCACGCACGGTCGCGCGAGGGGCACCGCACGAAGAAGGGGGTCCCGCGTGGCCGCGCAGACCGCAGCACCGGGGGTCAGAGACCAGGAGATCGCCGCCGAACAGGCGCACCTGGACCGGGTGTACCGCCGCCTTGAGGAGAAGATCCACGAGGCGGAGTTCCTGATGAGCGACGCCGCCCAGCGCGGTCAGGTCGGCACGCCGGGCGCGCTGGCCGAGCGGGACGCCCAGGTCTACCGGGCCGGGATCCACCTCAACCGGCTCAACAGCGAGTTCGAGGACTTCCTCTTCGGCCGGATCGACCTGCTGCGCGGCAAGGACGGCAAGAAGGGCTCCGACGGCGCCTTCACCTCAGTCGACCCGGCCGACGACGCGATCCGCGCCGACGCCACCGCCGACATCGCCGAGACCCTGCACATCGGCCGGATCGGGGTGCTCGACACCGACTACGCGCCCCTGGTGATCGACTGGCGCGCCCCGGCCGCCGCCCCCTTCTACCGCTCCACACCGGTGGCACCCGGCCGGGTGGTGCGCCGCCGCGTCATCCGTTCCAAGGGCCGCCGGGTGCTGGGCGTCGAGGACGACCTGCTGCGCCCGGAGCTGACCACCGGGCTGCCGGTGATCGGGGACGGCGCGCTGATGGCCGCGCTCGGCCAGGCCCGTACGCACACCATGCGGGACATCGTCTCCAGCATCCAGGCCGAGCAGGACCTGGTGATCCGGGCGCCCGCCGCCTCCGTCACCGAGGTGACCGGCGGCCCCGGCACCGGCAAGACGGCGGTCGCCCTGCACCGGGCGGCGTATCTGCTCTACCAGGACCGGCGCCGTTACGCCGGCGGCATCCTGTGCGTCAGCCCCACCCCGCTGCTGGTCGCCTACACCGAAGGCGTGCTGCCGTCGCTCGGTGAGGAGGGCCAGGTGGCGATCCGCGCGGTCGGCTCACTGGTGGACGGCGTCACCGCCGACCTCTACGACGATCCGGCCGTCGCCCGCGTCAAGGGCTCGCTGCGGATGCTGAAGGTGCTGCGCGGCGCCGCCCGCGGCTGTCTCGACCGGTCCGACCGGCAGACCGCCACGCTGCGGGTGGTCGCCTTCGGCCGCCGGATCGAGCTGGCCGCCCAGGAACTCGACGCGGTGCGCCAGCAGGCCCTCGGCGGCACCGCCCCGGTCAATCTGATGCGCCCGCGCGCCCGCCGGCTGCTGCTCGACGCGCTGTGGCGCAAGTCGGGCCGCGGCCTCGACGACCGGGCCGACCGGGCCGACCGGGAACTCGTCGCGGAGGAGCGGCAGGGGTTCGACGAGGACATCAGCACCGAGCAGGAGTTCATCGACTTCCTCGACGCCTGGTGGCCGGTCCTCGAACCGCGCGGGGTGCTCGCCGCCCTCGCCGACGAGAAGCAGCTCAGCCGCTGGGCCCGCCGGGTGCTGTCGCCGCCGGAGGTCCGCCGGGTGGCCCGCTCGCTGCGCAGGTCCGGCACCTCCGTGCACGATGTGGCGCTGCTGGACGAGCTGGAGACGCTGCTGGGGCTGCCGCCGCGCGAGAAGCGGCGGGAGATCGATCCGATGGACCAGTTGACGGGTCTCGACGAGCTGATGCCGCAGCGCGGCGAGAGCGGCCGGGAGCGGGCTGAGCGGCTGGCCAGGGAGCGCACCGAGTACGCGCACGTCATCGTCGACGAGGCGCAGGACCTCACCCCGATGCAGTGGCGGATGGTCGGCCGCCGGGGCCGTACCGCCACCTGGACGATCGTCGGCGACCCGGCGCAGAGCTCCTGGTCGGACGTGGAGGAGGCGGCCCGCGCCCGCGACGAGGCGCTCGGCAGCAGGCCGCGCCGCCGCTTCACCCTCACCGTCAACTACCGCAACCCCGCCGAGATCGCCGAGGTCGCGAGCACCGTACTGGCGCTCGCGATGCCCGGCGTTCAGTCGCCGCGGGCGGTCCGCTCGACCGGCGTCCGGCCGCGGTACGAGGTGGCGGGCGAGGATCTGGCCGCGGACGTACGGGCCGCGGCGCGGCGGCTGCTGGCCGAGGTGGACGGCACGGTCGGTGTGGTGGTCGCGATGAACCGGCGGGCCCAGGCGCGCGGTTGGCTGGCCGGACTCGGCGACCGGGTGGTGGCGCTCGGCAGTCTGGAGGCGAAGGGCCTGGAGTACGACGCCACGGTCGTCGTCTCGCCCGCCGAGATCGCCGAGGAGTCCCCCGCGGGTCTGCGGGTGCTCTACGTGGCGCTCACCCGCGCCACCCAGCGGCTGACCGTACTGGCCGGCGAGCGGGATCTGCCGAACGAGGACGGCGTGCCCGACCTGCTCAGAACGGACTGAGGGGCGGGGCTGAGGGGCGGGCCCCGCGGAAAGCGGCCCCGGAGCCGCGGGGCCGCCTCAAACCCGCGGGGCGCCCCGGACCCGCGCCCCTGACCCGCGCCCCGGACCTGCGCGATCGCCCCGGACATGCCTCGGGCGCTCCTCCGCTTGCGGAAGAGCGCCCGAGGGACGTTCACGACACCGGCCCGCCATGCTCGCCTCGCGGCAAGTGGGCGCTCGAAGCGCCTAAGGTTGGGCCCGGGGGCTTGGATCGAGCCGGTGCCGTACTCAGGCTAACAAACCCTTCGCGGAACCTCTTCCCACCGGGCGGATTTCTCGCGGATCGTCTTGCGGCCACTCGGCGTTCACCGGCCGTGCCCCCCGCGTCGGCCCGCCGCTCGCCTGCTGTTCCCCCTGCCATTCCCCTGCCATTTCCCCTGCTCCGCGACGGTCGGCGCCGCCTCGCTCCGCAGAGCGGAAGGAGGCTTCCGCCGCCCACCCCGGGTTTCCGCGTACCCGCTGGTAGGTGCGACGATCGAGGCGCATTGCGAACACCACCCCGCAGTAACCGGAAGAAGGTCGTCATGGCAACGGCGCCAAGCGTCTCGTACTCGATCACGGTACGGCTGGAGGTCCCGGCGAGCGGGACCGCGGTCAGCCAGCTCACCACCGCGGTGGAGTCGTCCGGCGGGTCGGTCACCGGCCTCGACGTCACCGCCTCCGGCCACGAGAAGCTGCGGATCGACGTCACCGTGGCGGCCAGCTCCACCGAACACGCGGCCGAGATCGTCGGCAAGCTGCGCGACATCGAGGGCGTCGCCATCGGCAAGGTCTCCGACCGTACGTTCCTGATGCACCTCGGCGGCAAGATCGAGATGCAGTCCAAGCACCCGATCCGCAACCGCGACGACCTGTCGATGATCTACACCCCCGGCGTGGCCCGGGTCTGCATGGCGATCGCGGCCAACCCGGAGGACGCCCGCCGCCTGACCATCAAGCGCAACTCGGTCGCGGTGGTCACCGACGGCTCCGCGGTCCTCGGCCTGGGCAACATCGGCCCCAAGGCCGCGCTGCCGGTGATGGAGGGCAAGGCGGCGCTCTTCAAGCGGTTCGCCGGCATCGACGCCTGGCCGCTGTGCCTGGACACCCAGGACACCGACCAGATCGTGGCGATCGTCAAGGCCATCGCCCCCGGCTTCGCGGGCATCAACCTGGAGGACATCTCCGCGCCGCGCTGCTTCGAGATCGAGGCGCGGCTGCGCGAGGCCCTGGACATCCCGGTCTTCCACGACGACCAGCACGGCACCGCGATCGTGGTGCTGGCCGCGCTCACCAACGCGCTGCGCTGTGTCGGCAAGGAGATCGGCACGCTGCGGGTGGTCATGTCCGGCGCCGGCGCGGCCGGCACCGCCATCTTGAAGCTGCTGATCGCGGCCGGCGTGCGGCACGCGGTGGTGGCGGACATCCACGGCGTGGTGCACGCCAAGCGGCACGACCTGGTGGACGCCGCCCCCGAGTCGCCGCTGCGCTGGATCGCCGACAACACCAACCCGGAGGGCTACACCGGCACCCTCAAGGAGGCGGTGGTCGGCGCCGACGTCTTCATCGGGGTCTCCGCGCCCGACGTGCTGGACGGCTCGGACGTGGCCAGGATGGCCGACCGGGCGATCGTCTTCGCGCTGGCCAACCCGGACCCCGAGGTGGACCCGGGGGTGGCCAGGGAGACCGCGGCCGTGGTCGCCACCGGCCGCAGCGACTTCCCCAACCAGATCAACAACGTGCTGGTCTTCCCCGGGGTCTTCCGCGGCCTGCTGGACGCCCAGTCCCGTACGGTCAACACCGAGATGATGCTGGCCGCGGCGCGGGCGCTGGCGGGCGTCGTCGGGGACGACGAGCTGAACCCGAACTACATCGTGCCCAGCGTCTTCAACGACAAGGTGGCCGGCGCGGTCGCCGACGCGGTCCGGCAGGCGGCCAAGGCGCAGGGCCCGTCGGTCGCCGGCGCCGCCGCCCCGGAGGCGGCCCATACGATCAGCGACACCGCCGTGCTGTGACGCGAGCCGCAATACGAGCGGCGATCGCGACACGACAATGGACCCGCTTAGGCGTCCGGCCGGACTCCGTGTGGTATCCACGCGTCATCCGCGCGGCCTCCGACAGGCCCCCGGCCACCCATTTTCCGCGACTCGCGCGGGAAGGCGATTGGCTTTCCCCCCATATGTGGGGGCAGGATGCACACCTGGGCAGTGAGGCATACAGGCATCAGCTTCGAGCTCGCGCCCCCATGGCTAGAAAGAACACGGGAGTACAGATATGAACCGCAGTGAGCTGGTGGCCGCCCTGGCCGACCGCGCCGAGGTGACCCGCAAGGACGCGGACGCCGTCCTGGCCGCGTTCGCTGAGACCGTCGGTGAAATTGTCGCCAAGGGTGACGAGAAGGTCACTATTCCCGGCTTCCTGACCTTCGAGCGCACCCACCGTGCCGCCCGTACCGCCCGCAACCCGCAGACCGGTGAGCCGATCGACATCCCGGCCGGCTACAGCGTCAAGGTTTCCGCGGGTTCCAAGCTGAAGGAAGCCGCCAAGGGCAAGTAAGCCGCCGAAGGCGTGACACACGAAGGGCGGCCGTCCCCGGTGGGGGACAGCCGCCCTTCGGCGCTCGGTCTCCGGCGGTCGGCGGCTTCGCCGCCCGGTCTCTCCGGCGGGCCGGTCTCCGGCGAGCGTGTCTCAGGCGGGCTCGGAAACCGGCTCACGGGCCGGCTCCCGACCGGGCGCCCGCTCCGGCAGCTCGATATGCGCACCGAGCCCCTGGAGCTTGGCGAGGAAGTTCTCGTAGCCGCGGTTGATCAGGCTGATGCCGTGCACCCGCGAGGTGCCCTGGGCGGCCAGCGCCGCGATCAGGTACGAGAAGCCGCCGCGCAGGTCGGGGATGACCAGATCGGCGCCCTGGAGCTTGGTGGGCCCGGAGACCACCGCCGAGTGGAGGAAGTTGCGCTGGCCGAAGCGGCAGGCGCTGCCGCCCAGGCACTCCCGGTAGAGCTGGATGTGGGCGCCCATCTGGTTGAGCGCGGAGGTGAAGCCGAGCCGGGACTCGTAGACCGTCTCGTGCACGATGGACAGGCCCGACGCCTGGGTGAGCGCCACCACCAGCGGCTGCTGCCAGTCGGTCTGGAAGCCGGGGTGGACGTCGGTCTCCAGCGCGATGGCGTCGAGCGGGCCGCCCGGGTGCCAGAAGCGGATGCCCTCGTCGTCGATCTCGAAGGCCCCGCCGACCCGCCGGTAGGTGTTGAGGAAGGTCATCATGGACCGCTGCTGGGCGCCGTGCACGTAGATGTCGCCCTCGGTGGCCAGCGCCGCGCTCGCCCAGGACGCGGCCTCCAGGCGGTCGGGGATGGCACGGTGGGTGTAGCCGTCCAGCCGGTCGACGCCGGTGATCCGGATGGTGCGGTCGGTGTCCATCGAGATCATCGCGCCCATCTTCTGGAGCACGCAGATCAGGTCCTCGATCTCCGGTTCCACCGCGGCGTTGGAGAGCTCGGTGACGCCCTCGGCGAGCACCGCGGTGAGCAGCACCTGCTCGGTGGAGCCCACCGAGGGGTACGGCAGCTGGATCTTGCAGCCGCGCAGCCGCTGCGGGGCCTCCAGGTACTGGCCGTCGGCGCGCTTGTCGATGGTCGCGCCGAACTTGCGCAGCACGTCGAAGTGGAAGTCGATCGGCCGGCCGCCGATGTCACAGCCGCCCAGACCCGGGATGAAGGCGTGGCCGAGCCGGTGCAGCAGCGGGCCGCAGAAGAGGATCGGGATCCGGGAGGAGCCGGCGTGCGCGTCGATGTCCGCGACGTTGGCGCTCTCCACCCGGGTCGGGTCGAGCACCAGCTCTCCGGGCTCGTCACCGTTCTCCACGGTGACCCCGTGCAGCTGGAGCAGCCCGCGCACCACGCGGACGTCGCGGATCTCGGGGACGTTGCGGAGTCTGCTGGGACCGCTGCCGAGCAGCGCGGCGACCATGGCCTTCGGTACGAGGTTCTTCGCGCCTCTGAGCCGGATCTCGCCTTCAAGGGGGGTTCCGCCATGGACAACAAGTACGTCGGCGTCGGTCATGGATCTCGCGATCGTCGGAACGGTCATGGGGACAGTCGTCGGGCCGGGCTGCAAGAACAGGGAGACCCCACGGGTTCGGCGTCGCCGCGCGGTAACCAGAACGAAATGGTAGTGCGCCCGGCGGGTCCCGCCGCGCCCGACGGCCGCCCGGGGTCGAGCGTACGTGTGCCCCCGCCGTGCGGGATCATGTGGAGCATGACCGAGGCGTCCTCGCTCACCGGGCGACTGCTGGTCGCCAGCCCGAGGCTGGCGGACCCCAATTTCGACCGTGCCGTGGTGCTCCTGCTCGATCACGACGGGCGGGGGTCGCTCGGCGTCGTGCTGAACCGGCCCTCGACCATCGGGGTCGCCGAGGTGCTCGAACCGTGGGCGGAGCTGGCCGGTGCGCCCCGGGTCGTCTTCGAGGGCGGCCCGGTGGAGCTGGACTCCGCGCTCGGGGTGGGCGTGATCCCGGGCGGCCCCGGGCCGCTGGGCTTCCGGCAGGTGCACGGCGCCATCGGCCTGGTCGACCTGGAGGCGCCGCCCGAACTGCTCGCCGCCGAACTGGGCTCGCTGCGGATCTTCGCCGGATACGCCGGCTGGGGCCCGGGCCAGCTGGAGCAGGAGCTGACCCGCGGCACCTGGTACGTCGTGGACTCGGAGCCGGGCGACGTGTCCGCGCCGGACCCGGAGAAGCTGTGGCGCTCGGTGCTGCGCCGGCAGCGCGGCGAACTGGCGATGGTGGCCACGTATCCGGACGATCCGAGTCTCAATTAGTCTTGACGGTTATGAGCACTCTTGAGCCCGAGCGCGGGACGGGCACCGGCACTCTGGTCGAGCCGACTCCGCAGCTCTCCCACGGTGACGGCGACCACGAGCGCTACGCGCACTATGTCCAGAAGGACAAGATCATGGCGAGCGCGCTGGAAGGCACGCCCGTCGTCGCGTTGTGCGGCAAGGTCTGGGTCCCCGGGCGCGACCCGAAGAAGTACCCGGTCTGCCCGATGTGCAAGGAGATCTACGAGGGCATGTCGCTCGGCGGCGGGGACGGCGCCAAGGACAAGTCCGGCAGGGGCAGCAACGGCTGACAGCGGCGCGTTCGGCGCGGCGGATCCGCCCGACGACGAGGACCTGCCCGGCGGCGGGCCGCCGGGCGGCGGCTCGCCCGAGGACGACGCCAGCAGCGGTGAGCGGGTGCACGTCCTCGTCGGCCAGGGCCGATTCGCCGAGGCACACGCCCTGGTCAGCGATGCCTTCGTGGAGCGCAACGGCAGCGCGGGCTATCTGCTGCGCTCCTGGGTGCTGACCCAGGAACGCCGGCCCGCGGCGGCCCGCGAGGCCGTCGACTGGGCGCTCGCCATCGCCGGGCCCGCCGAGGCCGCCGACGTCTTCGTGCTGGCCGGAGTGGTGCTGCTGTCGCTGGACGAGGCGCACGCCGCGCTGACCGTGGCCGTGCGGGCGAGCGGCGCGGATCCCGACGGCTGGGAGCCCTCCGTGCTGCTCTCCGACGTCTACCGGCGCCTGGGCCGGGTGCCGGACGCGATCGCCGCGGCCCGCCGGGCGGTCGCGGTCGCGCCCTATGAGGCCGAGGCCCAGGTGGCGCTGGCCCGCTCGCTCTCCGCCGGCCGCGGCCTGACCGGCCGGCTGCCCCGGCGGCACCGCGCCGAGCACGAATCGGCGGTGGAACGCGCGCTGACCCTGGGCGTCGACCCCGGGCAGCTCACCGCGCCGCGCGGCGGCGCGGTGGTCGGCGGCATCGGTTTCTCGGTCTTCTGCGCGGTGCAGATCTACCGGGCCGAGACCGGGAGCGCCTGGGCGATCGTGGTCGCGGGCGCGGTGTTCGCCTCGCTGGCGCTGCTGATCGCGGTGCTGCTGCGGATCGGCACCCGCCGCTCGGGGGTGAGCGCCAGGCACCGGCTCGGCGGCATCAGGGCCACCACCAGGACCGAGCTGGCCGGCGACGACTGGCTGTGGCGGATCGGCGCGGTCCAGGTCGGCGCGCTGCTGCCGCTGCCGATGCTGCTCTCCACCGGGCTGGTGGCCGACCGCGCCTGGCGCGGCCACGGCTGGCCGCTGTGGGCCGCGATGACGGCGGTGACCGCGGGCTTCTGCGGGGTGCTGCTCACGCTGCTGGGCGCCCGCTGGTGGTACGGCGCGTGGCTGGCCCGGCGGATGGTGCGCTACGGGCGGCTGATCGCCGTGCAGCTCGTGGTGGCGGGCGGGCTGGCCGCCGGCACCCTCGCGCTCACGGCCCATGGCGACGCGCCCCGCTGGGAGTGGGTGGCGCTGGCCGCCGCGCATCTGGCCTGGGCGGTGCTGGGCGCGTCGGTGGCGCTGGTGCTGGTCTGGCGGATCCAGCTCAAGAGGCACCAGGCGCCGCTGTCGGGGTAGGGGGAGCCCCCCGCCCCTGTCGGGGTAGGGGCAGCCCCTTGCCCCCGGCTTTGGGCGGGCCCGCCGAGTCGACGCCGCGCGGGGTCCGACCACCGGCCCGGGGAAGAACCGGCGGGGCCGATCCCTGCATTGGTCTATGCCAATACGAGAATCGGCGGCAGGATTGCCCGCATGGATCTCATTCCCATCCCGAGCCACACGCCCGCCTATTCCGCCGACGGAAGCTTCCCGCTCACCGCCGGAACCGTTGTCGTGGCGGGGCCGGGCACGGAAGGGACGGCCCGCTGGCTGCGGGCCACACTCGGCGCCGCCACCGGGCTGCCGTTCACCCCCGCGGCGCCCGCCGCGTCCGCCGTGGCCGGTCCGACCGGCGAACCGGCCCCCGACGGCGTGGTGCGGCTGGCCATCGACGAGCGGGCCTCCGGCAGCCCCGAGGGCTACCGCCTCACCGTGGATCCGACCTCCGGCGTACGGATCACCGGCGCGGGACCCGCAGGCGTCTTCTGGGGCGTCCAGACCCTGCGGCAGCTCCTCGGCCCCGACGCCTTCCGGCGCGCCCAGGTGGCCGGCCCCGACCGGGTCTGGCGGGTCCCGGCCTGCCACCTCCAGGACGCCCCGCGCTTCGGCTGGCGCGGCTTCATGCTGGACGTGGCCCGGCACTTCCTGCCCAAGGACGGGGTGCTGCGCTACCTCGACCTGATGGCCGCCCACAAGCTCAACGTGCTGCACCTGCACCTCACCGACGACCAGGGCTGGCGGGTGGAGATCCGCAGCTACCCCCGGCTCACCGAGGTCGGTGCCTGGCGCGAGCGCACCAAGGTGGGCCTGCGCGAGTCACCGCTGTGGGAAGAGCGCCCGCACGGCGGCTACTACACCCAGGACGACATCCGCGAGATCGTCGCCTACGCGGCCGAGCGGCATATCACCGTCGTCCCGGAGATCGACATCCCGGGCCACTCGCAGGCGGCCATCGCCGCGTACCCCGAACTCGGCAACGCCGACGTCATCGACACCACCACCCTTCCCGTGCTCACCAGTTGGGGCGTCAATCCCAACGTACTGGCACCCACCGACAACACCCTGCGCTTCTACGAGAACGTCCTCACCGAACTCCTCGACCTCTTCCCCGGCACCTTCGTCCACATCGGCGGCGACGAGTGCCCCAAGGAGCAGTGGCGCGCCTCGGCCACCGCCCAGAACCGGATCAAGGAGCTGGACCTGGCCGACGAGGACGAGTTGCAGAGCTGGTTCATCCGGCACTTCGACGCCTGGCTCGCCGAGCGCGGGCGGCGGCTGATCGGCTGGGACGAGATCCTGGAGGGCGGACTCGCCCCGGGCGCCGCGGTGTCGTCGTGGCGGGGCTACGCGGGCGGTGTCGCCGCCGCCAGGGCCGGGCACGACGTGGTGATGTGCCCGCAGTCCCATGTCTACCTGGACTGGCGGCAGTCGGAGTCCCCGGAGGAGCCGGTGCCGATCGCCCACGCCCGCGGCCTGGAGGACGTCTACCGCTTCGAGCCGGTGCCGCCGGAGTTGACCGAGGACGAGGCCGCCCGGGTCATCGGCACCCAGGCCAACATCTGGACCGAGGTGATGGATTCGCCCCGGGTGCTCGACTACATGGCCTTTCCCCGGCTCGCGGCCTTCGCCGAGGTCGCCTGGTCCGCGCTGCCGGCGCCGGCCGCCCGTGACTGGCCCGACTTCGAACGCCGGATGACCGCGCACTACGCCCGGCTCCAGGCCCTCGGCGTGGAGTACCGGCCGGCCGGCGGACCGCTGCCCTGGCAGCGGCGCCCCGGCGTCGTCGGCCGCCCCAAGGCCGGGCCGCCCCCGATCGTGTGAGCGTGCGGCCGGGTGACGGGGTGGGCCGGGCGGCGGGGCGCGGGGAGTTATCCACAGGCTCCCGGCGGGCCGGGACCGGGAACGCGTACCGTGGCAACTGCCTTGAACGATGGCAATTCCGGCACGGCGACCAATGGCGACGCAGTCGTACGATCAGCCCCGCGGCGGGCGGATCGGTACTTCGCGGACCCTCGCGTCGGCCACCCGGGAACATGTGCCAGAGTTGCCACGTCCGGGCTGTCAGCACGTACGGTACGGCTACCGCGTGACGGAGGTAGGCCGGGAAGGGGCAGCACCGTGAGCACATACGCACAGCAGGCGGCGGAGAATGTCACCCTGCCGTCCTCGCTCGACGAGGCGGTGGAAGCGCTCGCCGCCATGCCCAGCGCCGTGCCCGTCGCCGGCGGCACCGACCTGATGACCTCCGTCAACTCCGGTCTGCTGCGCCCCGCCGCGCTGGTCGGCCTCGGCCGGATCAGCGAGATCCGCGGCTGGCAATACGCCGACGGGGCCGCGCTGCTGGGTGCCGGACTCACCCACGCGCGCATGGGCCGCCCCGACTTCGCCGCCCTGATCCCCGCGCTGGCCGCCGCCGCCCGCTCCGCCGGACCCCCGCAGATCCGCAACGCGGGCACCCTCGGCGGCAACATCGTCTCCGCCGCGCCCACCGGGGACTCGCTGCCGGTGCTGGCCGCGCTGGAGGCGAGCGTGATCCTCGCCGGACCCGAGGGCGACCGCGAACTGCCGGTGAGTCATCTGCTCACCGGGATGGACCCGCTGCGTCCGGGCGAGTTGCTCGCCTTCGTGCGGATCCCGCTGCTGCACGCCCCGCAGACCTTCCTCAAGGCCACCGGGCGCACCGGGCCCGGCCGGGCGGTCGCCTCCGTCGCCCTCGTCGTCGACCCGGCCAGGCGCCAAGTGCGCTGCGCGGTCGGCGCGGTGGCCCCCGTACCGCTGCGCCCGCTGGAGGCCGAGCACTGGGTGGCCGGACTGATCGACTGGGACGGTGAGCGCAGCCTCGCCCCCGAGGCGTGCACCGCCTTCGGGGAGTATGTTGCCGCCGCGTGTATCCCGGACCAGCCGGGAGTCGAACTGCCACCGGCCGCCGTCCAGCTCCGGCGTACCGTGGCCGCACTGTCCCGCCGAGCGCTCGGGAGGGCCCTGGCATGACCGACCAGCCGCACGCGCCGGGCGCGCCCGGCAACTCCGGGGCGTGGCAGCCCGTGCCGGGAGGCGGGGACTACGACCCCGACCAGACCATGCACGTCTCCTTCGCCGCGCAACTGCCGCCGCAGCCGGTGCCCGGGGAGGACCCGCTGGGCGCCCACGGCCCGGCCGGTGACGCCGAGCGGGACCCGGCCACCCAGTGGTCGATCCCGGTCATCCCGGCCACCGGGGAGGACCCGGAGGCCGACTCCGGTGAGTTCTCGGTCGGCGCCTACACCCAGCCGTGGGAGCCCGCGCCGCCCGCCGCCCCGCAGGCCTTCGGCTCCGGGATGCCGCCGGGGATGACCGCCGGGATGTTCGGGCAGGGCGCCGCCGCCGCACAGGCCGCGCAAGCCGAGGCGGCCGCCCAGGCCAGGGCCGCGGTCGAGGCGCGGGCCGGGCACGCCAGGGCCCTTGAGGGACCGCGGGGCGCCTCCGGCGACCACGGAGAGCCGGCCGCCCACGGCGCACCGGGGGGGCACAGTGCACCGGCCGGCCACGGCGCACCGAGCCTCTCGCACGGCGACCACCTCACCGGCCAGTGGGAGATGCCCTTCGGCGGCCCGGACCAGGGGCCCCCGGCGCCCTGGCTGCCCGCGCACCCGCCGGCCGCCGACGCGGCCTGGTCCGCCGTGGTGGACGACCCCGAACGGCTCAACGAACCGGCGTCGTACAGAAGTCCGGGAGCCGCGGCCGACGATTACGCGGCGGACGGAGCCCAGGGCGGCCACCCCGCCGACCGCAGCCAGATCTCGGCCGCCCCGCACGCCGAATCCGCCCCGGACGACGACCAGGGCCGGCTCACACCCGGGAGCGGCCCCGCCGACGGCCTGGACGCGCTGGACCGGCTGGCCGCGCTCGACGGTCTCGACGCGGTGCCAGGACTGGAGTTGCCCGGCCTCGACGCCCTCGCGGCCCTGGAAGGCGCCGCGGCCGAGGACGACCCGCTCGATCCCGACACCGGCTCCTCCGACGCCTCCGACCTCCAGGACCCGTCCGACGCGGGCGAGGGACCGGGCGCCGAAGAAGCCGCCGCCGAGCCGGAGCCGCTGCCGGAGACCCGCAGCGAACACCCCCTCGCCTCGTACCTGCTCCGGGTCAACGGCACCGAGCGCCCCGTCACCGACGCCTGGCTCGGCGAATCACTGCTGTACGTGCTGCGTGAGCGCCTTGGCCTGGCCGGCGCCAAGGACGGCTGCGAGCAGGGCGAGTGCGGGGCCTGCTCGGTGCAGGTGGACGGGCGGCTGGTGGCCTCCTGCCTGGTGCCGGCGGCCACCGCGGCGGGCAGCGAAGTACGGACGGTGGAGGGCCTTTCGGTGGGCGGCCGGCCCTCCGACGTGCAGACCGCGCTCGCCGAATCCGGGGCCGTGCAGTGCGGCTTCTGCATCCCGGGCATGGCGATGACGGTGCACGACCTGCTGGAGGGCAACCACAAGCCCACCGACCTCGACATCCGCCAGGCCCTCAGCGGCAACCTGTGCCGCTGCTCCGGCTATCGCGGGGTGATCGAGGCGGTCCGCGAGGTGGTCACCGCCCGGGACACCGACGACGACCCGGCCTTCTCCGACGAGGCCCGCGTCCCGCACCAGGGCGGCCCGGCGACGCCGGGAGGCACCGTATGAGCATCACCGACGGCACGGTCGGCGCGGGCACGGTCGGCGCGGCGGGCACGGTGGGCGCCGCCCTGCCCGGCACGCTGGCCGACGGACCCGGGCTGCACGGCATCGGGGTCTCCCTGCCGTCCCCCGACGCGCTCGCCAAGACCCAGGGCACCTTCCCGTACGCCGCCGACCTGTGGGCCGAGGGCCTGCTCTGGGCCGCCGTGCTGCGCTCGCCGTACGCACACGCGCGGATCACCCGGATCGACACCACCGAGGCCGTCGCGATGCCCGGGGTGCGGGCCGTGGTGACCCACGAGGACGTCCCCGGGGACGCCATGCACGGCCGCGGCGTCGCCGACCGCCCGGTCTTCGCCCACGAACTGGTGCGCCACCACGGCGAGCCGATCGCCGCGGTGGCCGCCGACCACCCCGACACCGCCCGGCTGGCCGCCGCCGCGATCCTCGTCGAGTACGAGGTGCTGGAGCCGGTCACCGACCCGGAGAAGGCGTTCGCCGCCGAGCCGCTGCACCCCGACGGCAATCTGATCCGGCACATCCCGCTGCGCTTCGGCGACCCCGAGACGGTCGGCGACATCGTGGTGGAGGGCCTCTACCGGGTCGGCCGCCAGGACCCGGCGCCGATCGGCGCCGAGGCGGGGCTGGCGGTACCGCGCCCGGACGGCGGCGTCGAGCTCTACGTGGCCTCCACCGACCCGCACGCCGACCGCGACATCGCCGCCGCCTGCTTCGGCCTGGAGGCCGACCGGGTCAAGGTCGTCGTCACCGGAGTGCCGGGCGCGATGGGCGACCGCGAGGACGCCGGGGTCCAACTGCCGCTCGGGCTGCTGGCGTTGAAGACCGGCTGCCCGGTGAAGTTCGTGGCCACCCGGGAGGAGTCCTTCCTGGGCCACGCCCACCGCCATCCCACCTTGCTGCGCTACCGGCACCACGCCGACGCCGAGGGCCGCCTGGTCAAGGTCGAGGCGCAGATCCTGCTGGACGCGGGGGCCTACGCGGACGCCTCCTCCGACGCCCTCGCCGCCGCGGTCGCCTTCGCGGCCGGCCCCTACGTCGTCCCGCATGTCTTCGTAGAGGGCTGGGCGGTCCGCACCAACAACCCCCCCTCGGGACACGTCCGCGGGGAGGGCGCCCTCCAGGTCTGCGCGGCCTATGAGGGGCAGATGGACAAGCTCGCCGCCAAACTCGGCCTGGAGCCCGCCGAGGTGCGGATGCGCAATGTGCTGGCCACCGGCGATCTGCTGCCCACCGGCCAGACCGTCACCTGCCCCGCCCCGGTCGGCGAGCTGCTCAAGGCGGTCCGCGACGCCGACCTGCCGCCGCTGCCCGACGGCGACGACGAGTCCCAGTGGCTGCTGCCCGGCGGCACCGCGGGCGCTGGCGAACCCGGCGCGGTCCGCCGCGGCGTGGGGTACGCGCTGGGCATGGTCCATGTGCTGGGCGCCGAGGGCACCGACGAGGTGTCCACCGCCACCGTCCGGGTGCACGACGGCCGGGCCACCGTGATCTGCTCGGCCGTCGAGACCGGCCAGGGGTTCATCACCCTCGCCCAGCAGATCGTGCAGGAGGTGCTCGGCGTCGAGGACGTCCGGGTGCTGCCCTCCGACACCGACCAGCCGCCGGCCGGACCATCCGCCCGCGGCCGGCACACCTGGGTCTCCGGCGGGGCGGTGGAGCGGGCCGCGAAGATGGTGCGTACCCAGCTTCTCCAGCCGCTGGCGGCGAAGTTCGGCATGTCGGTGGAGCTGCTCGCCATCGCCGACGGCAAGATCACCTCGTATGACGGGGTGCTGTCCACCACGGTCGCCGAGACGCTCGACGGCAAGGAGCTGTGGGCGACCGCCCAGTGCCGCCCGCACCCCACCGACCGGCTCGACGACAGCGGCCAGGGCGACGCCTTCGTGGGCCTCACCTTCTGCGCGGTACGGGCGGTCGTCGACGTCGACATCGAACTGGGCGCGGTGCGTGTGGTGGAGCTCGCGGTCGCCCAGGACGTGGGCCGGGTGCTCAACCCCCGCCAGCTCGCCGCCCGGATCGAGGCGGGCGTCACCCAGGGCGTCGGCCTCGCCCTGATGGAGGACCTCCGGGCCCCGCGCGGCATCATCAAGCGCCCCAACCTGACCGGTTATCCGCTGCCGACCGCCCTGGACGCCCCCGAGGTGCGGATCGTGAAGCTGATCGAGGAGCGCGATGTGCTGGCGCCCTTCGGGGCGAAGGCGGTCAGCGCGGTCCCGGTGGTCACCTCGCCCGCGGCGGTGGCCGCGGCCGTCCGGGCGGCCACCGGGCGTCCGGTCAACCGCCTGCCCATCCGCCCGCAGGCGGCGATCGTGAAGCCGAGCAGCTAGGGCCGCGGGCGCGGGGCCCGCACGAGCGGGGCCCGCGCGGCGGCGTTGAGGGGGCTGGGCTCGGGGGAGTCGCTCAGGCCTGCAGGCCGCGGGCCAGCTCCTTGACCGCTTCGAGCGCCTGCTGCTGGAGGCCGCCGCCGAAGGTGACCCGGGTGGCGCCCATCACGCCCAGTTCGCGCGGGGAGGGGCCGCCGGCCTTGCAGAAGGCGTTGAGCGGGCGGCCGATCTCTTCGGCGAGCGCGGCGAGTTGGGTGGCGGGGGCCATGATCGGATAGACGCTGTCCACGCCCGCCGCCGCGTAGAGCCGGCCCCGCTCGACGGCCGCCGCGGTCGCCAGATCGCCCCGCAGATACGTGTCGACGCGCGCGTTGATCACCAGCGCGTCGCCCGCCGCCGCCCGCACCTCCGCCAGCCGGTCCGCCTGCCGCCGGGGATCGTCGAGCTTCCCGGTCACCGGGTCGGAGTCCTCCAGATTGCAGCCGACCGCGCCGGTCGCGAGCAGCCGCTCCACCAACTCCTTGGCCGGCAGCCCGTACCCGCCCTCCACGTCGGCGGTCACCGGTACGTCGCCCGCGGCCCGTACGATCCGGCCGATCGCGGCGAACATCTCCGCCGGGGGCGTCCCGTGACCGTCCGGGTAGCCGAGCGACGCCGAGACGCCGGCGCTAGGGATGGCCAGCGCGGCGAACCCCGCGTCCGCGAAGACCTGGGCGCTGGCCGCGTCCCACGGCCCCGGCAGCACCAGCGGATCGTCCGCGGCCCGCCCGTGGTGCAGTGCCCGCAGCACCGCCGCCTTGTCGCTCACATCAGCCCCCCGGGCGCGGTCCTGGAGGTGGCGTCGAAGCGGTTCCGGGCGTTGACGGCCAAGGCCACGATCGCGCCGACCGGCCGGCTCAGCTCGGCCGCCTCGACATGGCGTTCCGGCCGATCCGCTCGGTCCACCCGGTCCAGCCGATCCGCTCGCTCGCTTGCCTCGTTTGTCGTGACGTTCGTCATGGGTTGACGCTACGTCGGGAAGGCCCCCGGTGCAGTGCCAATCCGCTCCGCATGTCGCGGGCCAATTCCCGCTGGCCGACGGGTCCGGCAGGCGACGGGTCCGGAAGTCGGCGGGTTCCGGCGGCCGGCGGGTTCCGGCCGTACCCGGGGCGGCTCGGCGGCCTGCTCGCCCGGGCCCGCTCCACGCGGCCGAGGCCCCGGCGGACCGCCCGCGGCGTTCACCCCGTCCGGGGAGCCCACTCGTCGTGCAGCAGCCCGAAGACCACCTCGTCCAACTCCTCGCCGTACACCCACGCCGCCCGCCGCAGCGTGCCCTCGTGGCGGAAGCCGGCCCGCCGCGCCGCCCCCATCATCGCCTCGTTCCCCGCCAGGGTCTCCACTTGCAGCCGGCGCAGCCCCCGGACCGCGAACCCGTACTCGCACAGCACCCGTACGACATCGACGCCCAGCCCCCGCCCGCGCGAGCCGGGCAGCAGCGAAATCCCCAGGTGGGCGGAGCGGTTGTGCGTGTCGATGCCCCACAGGATCGCCTCGCCGGCCAGTTTCTCGGTGGCCAGCTCCACCACCGAGAAGACCGCCTCCTTCTCCGACGGCTCGGGCACGGCGTGCGGCGAGTGCCCCGCCCCGGCGGAGACCGGCCGCCAGGGGCGCGGATCGGTGCGGCTCTTCAGCGCCACGTCCTCGTACAACTCGGCGTGCAGGACCGCGACATCGCTCTCCTCGCGGGCCCGCAGCCCGACCTTCTCGCCTCGTATCATCCGCCCTTGCTACCCGTCCGATGCGCGCTTCTCAACCGGATTTCGGGCCCTGGCAAGCGGGCCTAGACGGCGACGCGGGCGTCCTTCAGCCCGCCCAGGATGGCGTCCACCGTCTCCTGCGGGGTCTGGGCGGACGAGTCGAGCCACAGGCCCAGGCGCGGGGTCTCGTCGCGCAGCACGTGGTCGAGGCCGCCGACGGTCCACGACGATCCGTAGCCGCTCTTGGCGCGGGCCGCCTCGCGCGCGGCGACGGCCTCGGGGGAGGGGGCGAGGACGACCAGGTAGAGCGGGCGGGAGGTGATCGCGTCCAGATAGGGCTTCAGGTGCTCGCCGAGGACCACGTCCTGGACGACGGCTGTCCAGCCGGCCGCCGCGTAGAGATCCGCGGTGGAGGCGGACATCCGGTAGCGCAGCCTGAGCTGCTCGACGGCCTCCCCGTCGCCGCGCGGTACGAGCTCGCGCCGCCCGGAGACCAGCATCCGGCGGAACACGTCACCGCGGACGTGGACCGCGCGCGGCAGGCGTTCCGCGAGGAGTTGCGCCACCGTCGACTTGCCGGCGGCCATCACCCCGGTGATCACCAGCACGCCGCCGTCGAGCGCGACTCCGCCCATACCTGCGCCCTCCTCCGGTAGGGGCTCGGACCTACCCGAACGGACAGCGAGCATCTCAGGCTCTGGCCATAGCCTCAACCGTTAGCGCTCATTCGGCATATGCCCCTGTCAGCCCCGCCCCCGTTCGGCCGAATCCGGCGGGGCCGACGCCGGGAAGGAGCCGGCCGCGGTCCGCGACGGGTCGCCGCGACCAGCACCTTCACAACCGATCCCGGCGCCGCCGGACCGGCCGCTACCGCCGGTAGGCGTCGCGGGTCCAACTGAGGCTGCGCGGGGCGGCACGGGCGCCCGCGAGGGGGAGTTGGCGGGACGCCGGGGGAGCGGGAGGCCGCGATGCGGGAGCCGTCGCCACGGTGCGGCCCACCGCTCCGCGGTGGACGGTTCCGGCAGCTCGGACTGACGGTGGAGGCCGTGACCGGAATCGAACCGGCGTAACTCGCTTTGCAGGCGAGTCCCTCAACCACTCGGGCACACGGCCGTGTCGTGCGGTGGTGTTACGACCATGGCGGGGGGTCGGGGTGACGGTCAATGGGGCCGGCCGGGGTGCCACGGGACCGCCATGCGGCGTTAACAAACGGGCGGGCCGGGGTGGCGGCGGCGGAGGGGGCGTACGGGCAGGGGCGTTATGCGGGTTTGCCCCTTACGCTGGGCGGGTGAAAGGTGTGCGGGCGCGCGACGGCGAGCGGGATGAGCAGGGGGTTTCCGCGGCGACGGGTGCGGCGGCGGCCGGGGCTCCGGCTGAGGCTGGGGTCGCGGCCGGGACTCCGGCTGGAGCTGGAGTCCCGGGCGAGGTCGGGGCCGGGGTCGTGGGCGGGACTGGAGTGAGGGCCGGAATCGAGGCGGCGGCTGCGGCTCCGGCTGGGGTCGCGGTCGGCGCGGGGGTCGTCGGGGTCGCTGGAGTCGCTGGAGCTGCCGCGGAGGGTACGGACGCCGGCGGGGTGCTGGGGCGGCGGCATCGGGCGCTGACGTTCGGCATCGTCTCGGTCGTGCTGATGATCGCCTTCGAGGCGACCGCCGTCGGCACGGCGATGCCCGTCGCGGCACGGGAGCTGAACGGTCTGGGGCTCTACGCGTTCGCCTTCTCCGGCTACTTCACCACCTCCCTGCTTGCCATGGTGGTCAGCGGCCAGTGGTGCGACCGCAACGGCCCGCTGCCGCCCATCGGCGTCGGCATCGCCTGCTTCGCCGCCGGGCTGGCGATCAGCGGTACCGCCCGGTCGATGGGTCCCTTCGTGCTCGGCCGGGCCGTACAGGGGTTCGGCGGCGGGCTGGTCATCGTCGCGCTCTACGTCGTGGTCGGCCGCGCGTACCCGGAGCGGCTGCGGCCGGCGGTGATGGCGGCCTTCTCGGCCTCGTGGGTGGTGCCGTCGATCGTCGGGCCGCTCGTCTCCGGCACGGTCACCGAACAGCTCGGCTGGCGCTGGGTGTTCCTGGCGATCCCGGCGCTGGTGGTGCTGCCGCTCGCGGTCATGGTGCCGGCGCTGCGGCGGGCGGCGCGGGCCGGGCGCGAGGCGGGCGATGACGCTCGGGAGAAGGGCACCCGGCCCGCCATGGACGCCTCGCGGATCTGGCTCGCCGCGGCCCTGGCGACCGGCGCCGTACTGCTCCAGTACGCGGGCCAGGATCTACGGCCGCTGTCCGTCGTACCGGCCGTGGCGGGCGCCGCCCTGCTCGTCCCCGCGGCGCTGCGGCTGCTGCCGCGCGGCACCTTCCGGGCGGCCCGCGGGATACCCACCGTGGTGCTGATGCGGGGGATCGCCGCGGGTTCGTTCATCGCCGCCGAGAGCTTCATCCCGCTGATGCTGGTCACCCAGCGGGGGTTGTCGCCGACGCTGGCCGGGCTCTCGCTGGCCGGCGCCGGGCTCACCTGGGCGCTCGGTTCCTTCATCCAGTCCCGGCCCCGCTTCGACGGCTCCCGCGAGCGGCTCGTCCAGCTCGGCCTGCTCTGCTCGGCGTCGGCGATCGCCACGGTCCCGCTCACCCTCGACCACGCCGTGCCGCCGTGGATCGTCGCGATCGCGTGGGGTGTCGGCGGGCTCGGCATGGGCCTGTCCGTCACGACGCTGGGCGTGCTGCTGCTCAAGCTCTCGCCGCCGGCCGACGCCGGGGCCAACTCCGCGGCCCTCCAGGTCTCCGACGCGCTCTCGAACGTCCTGATGGTCGCCGCGGCCGGTACCGTCTTCACCGCCCTGGGCGGCGGCTCCACCGCCCCCGCCGCCACGAGCGCCCTCACCGCCGCCCCCTCCCATCCCGCCGCCTTCGCCGCCGTCTTCCTCCCGGCCGCCGCCGTGGCCCTCCTCGGCGCCCTGGTCGCCGCCCGGCTGCGCCCCAAGCGCCGCGTACCTCGCCCGGCGGCCTGACGCCCCGAAAATCCTGTCCGGTGGCTCGGCACCGCCTGCTACCGTCCGGCCATGCCGGGACTGACCGTACGACTGACCGACGAAGAGCTCGCGGCCCTTCGGGAACGGGCCGAGGCGGAGGGGCGCAGCGTGCAGTCCTTCGCGTACGACGCCCTGATGGCGGCGGTCGGCGCCCGCGCACGGCTCTTCGAGGAAGCGGCCGCGCACGTGCTGGAGGCCAGCGCCGAGCTGAACCGCAGGCTGGCATGACGGTGACCGGTGGCGCGGACCACCTCGTGCTCTCCGAACTCCTCGACCTGGCGCGTCGCCTCGGCGAGGAGGAGGTACGCGACCGCGGCTTGCTCGAGTCGGCGCTGGCCCGCCCCCGGGCGAGCGTCTTCGGCGAGGACGCCTACCCGGACCTCTGGCTCAAGGCCGCGGCCCTGATGGAGTCCCTCGCCCGCAACCACGCCCTCGTCGACGGCAACAAACGCATCGCCTGGTACGCGACCTGGGTCTTCCTCCACCTGGGCGGCCACCCCCTCGACCCGCACTTCGACGTGGACGCGGCCGAGAGCTTCGTCCTGTCGGTCTGCCAGGGCCATCTGACCGTCCCCGCCATCGCCCGAATCCTGCCGGCCTTCGCGACCTGACCCCGCCGCCCCGCCGCCCCGCCCGCCTCAGAACGCGTACCGCGCCGCCCCGTGCCGCTCCCGTCCACCCGCTGGGGGCGGCGGGTGTGAGGTGGGTCGCAGACCGGGGGCGGGGACGCGTTGGGCGGGAGGGCGGGGGAGGGGGCCGGTAGGCTGAGGCGGTTTTCGTAGGATCCGGAGGGGAGCCCTCTCGCCGGACCCTCGGCGTACCGCGGACCTTCGACGTACGCGGGTCCGCGCCCCTACCGCCGAAATCGCCGAAATCGACGAAATCGACGACAACGACGACAACGACGACATCGCCGACCCACCACGGAGACCGTGACTACCACCGCTTCGCACGCGCATCACCACCTCTCTCCCGCCTTCCCCGGGCGCGCCCCCTGGGGGACCGCGGGCAAGTTGCGGGCCTGGCAGCAAGGGGCGATCGACACGTATGTGGCCGCCCAGCCGAGGGACTTCCTGGCGGTGGCGACACCCGGGGCCGGGAAGACCACGTTCGCGCTGACGCTGGCGTCGTATCTGCTCCACAACCACCTGGTGCAGCAGATCACCGTGGTCGCGCCCACCGAACACCTCAAGACCCAGTGGGCGGACGCGGCGGCCCGGGTCGGGATCAAGCTCGATCCGGACTACAGCGCCGGGCCGGTGGGGCGGGAGTTCCACGGGGTCGCGGTGACGTACGCGGGGGTCGGGGTGCGGCCGATGCTGCACCGCAACCGCTGCGAGCAGCGCAAGACGCTGGTGATCCTCGACGAGATCCACCACGCGGGCGACAGCAAGTCCTGGGGCGAGGCGTGCCTTGAGGCCTTCGAGCCGGCCACCCGGCGGCTCGCGCTGACCGGCACCCCCTTCCGGTCGGACACCAACCCGATCCCCTTCGTGACGTACGAGGAGGGCAACGACGGTATCCGCCGCAGCTCCGCCGACTACACGTACGGTTACGGCAGCGCGCTCGCCGACGGTGTGGTGCGGCCGGTGATCTTCCTCAGCTACAGCGGCAACATGCGCTGGCGCACCAAGGCCGGCGACGAACTGTCCGCCCGGCTCGGCGAGCCGATGACCAGGGACGCCATCGGCCAGGCCTGGCGGACCGCGCTCGCGCCCACCGGCGACTGGATCCCGAACGTGCTGCGCGCCGCCGACCAGCGGCTGACCGAGGTACGCAAGGGCATCCCGGACGCCGGCGGCCTGGTCATCGCCACCGACCAGGACTCGGCCCGCGCCTACGCCAAGCTGATCAAGGAGCTGACCGGCCACAAGGCGACCGTGGTGCTCTCCGACGACACCGGCGCGTCCAAGCGGATCGAGGAGTTCAGCGCGAGCGAGGACCGCTGGATGGTCGCGGTGCGGATGGTGTCGGAGGGGGTGGACGTACCGCGGCTGGCGGTCGGGGTGTACGCCACCACCATCTCGACGCCGCTGTTCTTCGCGCAGGCGGTGGGCCGTTTCGTACGGTCCAGGCGGCGCGGCGAGACGGCGTCGGTGTTCGTGCCGACCATCCCGATGCTGCTGGACTTCGCCAACGAGATGGAGGTCGAGCGCGACCACGTGCTCGACAAGCCCAAGAAGCAGGGCGAGGAAGATCCTTTCGCCGAGGAGGACAAGCTCCTGGCGGACGCCGAGAAGGCCGAGGACGAGGACACCGAGGAGGACATGCTGCCCTTCGAGGCGCTGGAGTCCGACGCGGTCTTCGACCGGGTGCTGTACGACGGCGCCGAGTTCGGGATGCAGGCGCATCCGGGCAGCGAGGAGGAGCAGGACTACCTCGGCATCCCGGGGCTGCTGGAGCCGGACCAGGTGCAGATACTGCTGCAACGGCGACAAGCCCGGCAGATCGCGCACAGCCGGAAGAAACCGGACGAAGAGGCGGATCTGCTCGAACTGCCCGCCGACCGGCGGCCGGTCGTCAGCCACCGCCAACTCCTCGAATTGCGCAAGCAGTTGAATACGCTGGTGGGTGCGTACAACCACCAAAGCGGCAAACCGCACGGCGTGATCCACACCGAACTGCGCCGGGCCTGCGGCGGTCCGCCCAGTGCGGAGGCGACGGCGGGCCAGCTCACCGAGCGGATCAAGAAGGTCCAGGAGTGGGCCACCCGAATGCGATGATGTCCGCCGAATTGTAAGGGAAAGAGCCCCCGCGGAACCCCAAGGTCGGGTCAAGGCGACGCCCGGATTGTGGACGACCCCTTCCGCTGAGCGGTACCCGCTCGCTACGGTGCCGGTCACGCACGCGCCGTGGCAGTGCAGCCGCGGAGCGCAGCCGGTATGCCGACCAGTCCGGCGGCCACTTCGCGCGCACTGCCGCGGGACCGGCGGTGTGCACCATCCGCGAGACGGCCGCCGATTTCACGAGGAGGGGGCGTCGTGACCGCGGAGACGTCTCAAACGCTCGACCGGGGACTTCGGGTCCTGAAGCTGCTCGCCGACACCGACCATGGGCTGACGGTGACCGAGTTGGCCGCCAAGCTCGGGGTCAACCGCACGGTGGTGTACCGGCTGCTGGCCACGCTGGAGCAGCATTCGCTGGTCCGGCGCGACCTGGGCGGCCGGGCCAGGGTCGGGCTCGGGGTGCTGGGCCTGGCGCACCAGGTGCACCCGCTGCTGCGCGAGGCGGCGCTGCCGGCGCTGCGCTCGCTGGCCGAGGACATCGGGGCGACCGCCCATCTCACCCTGGTCGACGGTACGGAGGCGCTGGCCGTCGCCGTGGTCGAACCGACCTGGACCGATTATCACGTCGCCTATCGCACCGGCTTCCGCCATCCGCTGGACCGCGGCGCGGCCGGCCGGGCGATCCTGGCCGGGCGGGGCTTGCAGCCGGCCGCCGACGGCCGGTCGTGGGAGCTGTGCTCGGACCAGTCCCCGGACCCCGCAGACATCTACGCGGAGGTCGGCCACCACGGCTCGGGCGCCGCGCGGGCGGACGGCGTGGACCGGCCCGACCGGGTCGGTGGGGTTCCGGCGGCGGCCGACCCGGTGCGGTATGTGCTGACGCACGGTGAGCTGGAGGCGGGCGCCAGCGGCGCCGCGGCCCCGCTGCTCGGCGTCCCGGGCATCGAGGGAAGCGTCGGTGTGGTGATGCTGGCGGATTCCGTACCGGAACGGGTGGGGCTGCGCGTCGTGGAGGCCGCTACCGAGGTCGCGGACGCGTTGCGCTAGGCGCGGGCCCGGGCACGGGTGTGGGCCCGTGCCCGGGCCCGGCGGCGGTGGGGCACCGGACCTCCGCTGCCTTGCCCGGCTGCGACGCGCCGTCCCGGCGCCCCGAGCGCCCCGAGCCCTTTGCGCCGGTGACTATCCGACGGCCGTGGGGGGCTGGGCGCGCAGTTCCCCGCGCCCCTTCAGGTGCCGGCCGCCGGAGCCGGGCCCCTTGAGGTGCCGGCCGTCGCGGCCGGGCGGCGCCGGGCTACCGCGTGAGGGGAACGTGGCGCGGGTGAATTAGGGTCGGGCGCATGCCTACGCTTTCCCGTCGGTCGCTGGCCCTTGCCGCTTGTGCGGCGGTTGTCGCCGCGCTGCTCGCGGTGGCCGCTTTCGTGCCGCTGCCGGTGTCGATCGTTCTGCCGGGTCCGACGACGGACGTGCTGGGTACGGACCACGGCGCCCCGGTGATCACCGTCACCGGCACCCCGGTCCGCCGTACCAGCGGACAGTTGCGGCTGGTGACCATCTCGGCGACCGAGCCGAACGCGGCGGTGCACTTCTCCGACGTGGCCAGGGCCTGGTTCAACACCAAGCAGGCCGCGATGCCGCGCGAGGCGGTCTACCCCACCGGCGGCTCGGTCAAGGAGATCCAGCAGGCCAACACCAAGGAGATGGTCCAGTCGCAGGACGCCGCCACCGCCGCCGCCCTCAAGCGGCTCAAGCTCTCCCCGGCCAAGGTGAAGGTGACGCTGCGGCTGGCCGACGTGGGCGGCCCGAGCGCCGGGCTGCTCTTCACCCTCGGCATCATCGACAAGGTGGCGGGCGACGGCCACGGCGGCGATCTGACCGGCGGCCGGGTCATCGCGGGCACCGGCACGATCGACGCGGCCGGCCGGGTCGGCGCGGTCGGCGGGGTACCGCTGAAGGAGCAGTCCGCCCGGCGGGACGGCGCCACGGTCTTCCTCGTCCCGCGCGACGAATGCTCCGACGCCAAGGCCGAGCTGCCGCGCGGCCTCAAACTGATCCCGGTGACGACGCTGGACGGCGCCCTGTCCGCCCTCGCCGCGGTCCGCTCGGGATCGGCCACCCCCTCCTGCTGAACGGGCCGCCCGCCGCACACGCTGCCCCTTGGGAACCCGGTACGGATCCCGCTACGTATCCCGCGCCGCCTGCGCCACCAGCGGAATGATCCGCAGCGGCACCGGATTCTCCATCACGATCGCCGTCGCGGCCCGCACGATCCCCTCGAACCCGAGCACCCGGTCGATGACCCGTTGCAGATCCGCGTTGGAGCGGGCCACCAGCCGGCAGAGCATGTCCCCCTCCCCGGTCGTGGTGTGCAGCTCGAGCACCTCCGGCACGCCCACCAGGTGGGCCCGCACCTCCGCCCCCTGGCCCTGCTTGATCTCCAGGGTGGCGAAGGCGGTCACCGGATAGCCGAGCGCCGCCGGGTCCACCTGCGGCCCGAAGCCCCGGATCACCCCGGTGGCCCGCAGCCGGTCCAGCCGGGCCTGAACGGTCCCGCGGGCCACCCCGAGCCGCCGGGACGCCTCCAGCACACCGATCCTCGGCTCCTCGGCCAGCAGGGTGATCAGCCGGCCGTCCAGCGCGTCGATGCCCATCCCGGGCTCCCCCCGTGGTCATCCTGCACAGATTGACCCGTCGATCCTGGTCTCCACCGCGCAGACTGTCCAGCGAAATCCGGAACCGTTGCGCACTGTGAAAGGTGGCGAGACGCTTCTGTCATGACTGAGACCCGGGATGCCTTCCCCGTAAAGGGCATGGACGCCGTCGTCTTCGCCGTCGGCAACGCGAAGCAGGCGGCGCACTACTACTCGACCGCCTTCGGGATGCGCCTCGTCGCGTACTCCGGTCCGGAGAACGGCAGTCGCGAGACCGCCTCGTACGTACTGGTCTCCGGCGGCGCCCGCTTCGTCTTCACCTCCGTCATCAAGCCCGTCACCGCCTACGGCCGCTTCCTGGCCGCGCATGTCGCCGCGCACGGCGACGGCGTGGCCGACCTCGCCATCGAAGTCCCCGACGCCCGCGCCGCCTACGCCTACGCGACCGGGCACGGCGCCACCGGGATCGAGGAGCCGTACGAACTCAAGGACGACCACGGCACGGTGGTGCTGGCCACCATCGCCACCTACGGCGAGACCCGCCACACGCTGGTCGACCGCACCGGCTATGACGGTCCCTACCTGCCGGGCTACGCCGCCGCCGAGCCGATCGTGGCGCCGGTCGCCAAGCGCTTCTTCCAGGCCGTCGACCACTGCGTCGGCAATGTCGAACTCGGCCGGATGGACGAGTGGGTGGCCTTCTACAACCAGGTCATGGGCTTCACCAACATGAAGGAGTTCGTCGGCGACGACATCGCCACCGAGTACTCCGCCCTCATGTCCAAGGTGGTCGCCGACGGCACCCGCAAGGTCAAGTTCCCGCTCAACGAACCCGCGGCCGGCAAGAAGAAGTCCCAGATCGACGAGTACCTGGAGTTCTACGGCGGCCCCGGCGTCCAGCACATCGCGCTCGCCACCAACGACATCGTCGCCTCGGTGCGGGCCATGCGCGCGGCCGGCGTCGAGTTCCTCGACGCCCCGGACTCGTACTACGACACCCTCGGCGAATGGGTCGGCGACACCCGCGTCCCGGTGGAGACGCTGCGCGAGCTGAAGATCCTCGCCGACCGCGACGAGGACGGCTATCTGCTCCAGATCTTCACCAAGCCGGTCCAGGACCGGCCGACCGTCTTCTTCGAGATGATCGAACGCCATGGCTCGCTCGGCTTCGGCAAGGGCAACTTCAGGGCGCTCTTCGAGGCGATCGAGCGCGAGCAGGAGCGCCGCGGCAACCTGTAGCCGCCGCTGGCCGGCTCCGGCCGCCGCTGGTCGGAGCCGTTCGCCGCGGCGGACCGCGATCGCCGGGGCGGACCGCGATCACGGTGCCGAGCGCATGGCGAGCGCCGTCTCGATCGCGGCGAGTGTGTCCGCCGGGCCTTCGGTGAGGACGCTGGTGATGCCGAGGGCCCGCGCCGGCGGCAGGTTGGCCTCGGTGTCGTCCACGAAGACGCAGGCCTCGGCGGGGAGTTCCATCAGGTCGAGCGTCAACCGGTAGATCTCCGGGTCCGGTTTGCGCAGGCCGTGGTGGCCGGAGATCACCACCGGGTCGTAGTTGGCGGCCAGGTCGTAGCCTGCGTAGATGTCGAAGGGCTCGGTGCCGAGGCTGTTGGACAGCACCCCGACCGTGACGCCGGCCGCGCGGGCGGCCCGGGCGGCGGCGATCACCGACGGCTCCGGGCGGAGGTCCGCCAGCAGCCGGGCCACAAGATCGGTGGAGCCGACACCCAGCAGGGTCGCGGTGCCCTCGCTCCACCGGGTCTGGCTGATCGCGCCGCGCTCGACGTCCTCCCAGAGCGCCTGACCGGCCGGTTCGCCGGTCACCACCGAGAGGAAGGTGCCCTCCGGCAGCCCGGAGCGGCGGTCGAAGCTCCAGGTCGCGGCGGTGAAACTGGTGGTCAGCACCCCGCCGAAGTCCAGGATCAGCCCGGCCCCGCGGTTCATACGGCGGCCCCCGCGGCGGTCGGGAGCGCCGCGGCGGACGGGCGCGGTCCGGCGGCACCGGGGAGCGACGTGTGAGTGACGGAGACGACGGTTCGGTGCGGCACAGGACCGAGCATCGCGGATCCGGCCGCGAACCACCGGGAGGAAACGCGGTGGCGGCCCAAACCGGTCCCCGGCCGGCGCCAGGTGCTGTCCGGACGATTGAGGCGCGCCTCATACGGTGTCAGGCTGGGCGGATGGACGACCTGATCTCGCGGCTCCGCGGCGGCCTCCCGGCGGAGTCCGTGCTGACCGACCCGGACCTCACCGCCTCGTACGCGCACGACATGGCGAGCTTCTCGGCGGCGGGCACCCCCGCCGTGGTGGTACGGCCGCGGACCGTGGAAGAGGTCCGGCATGTGCTGCGGACGGCGACCGACCTGCGGGTGCCGGTGGTGCCGCAGGGCGCGCGGACCGGGCTGTCCGGCGGCGCCAACGCCACCGAGGGATGTGTCGTGCTCTCGCTGGAGAAGATGGACCGGATCCTGGAGATCGATCCGGTGGAGCGCATCGCGGTGGTGGAACCCGGTGTGGTCAACGCGGTGCTGTCCCGGGCCGTCGCCGAGCAGGGGCTGTACTACCCGCCGGACCCGTCGAGTTGGGAGATGTGCACCATCGGCGGGAACATCGGCACCGGCGCCGGCGGGCTGTGCTGCGTTAAATACGGCGTCACGGCGGAGTACGTGCTGGGTCTCGACGTGGTGCTCGCCGACGGGCGGCTCCTGACGACCGGGCGGCGCACCGCCAAGGGCGTCGCGGGCTACGACCTGACCCGGCTCTTCGTCGGCTCGGAGGGAACACTCGGCGTGGTGGTGAAGGCGGTGCTGGCCCTTCGGCCCACCCCGCCCCAGCAGCTCGCGCTGGTCGCGGAGTTCCCGTCCGCGGCGGCGGCCGGCGCGGCGGTCTGCTCGATCATGGCGAGCGGGCACGTACCGTCGCTGCTCGAACTGATGGACGGCACCACGATCCGCGCGGTCAACGCGCTGGCGAAGATGGGCCTGCCGGAGACCACCGAGGCGCTGCTCCTCGCGGCCTTCGACACCCCGGACCCGGCGGCCGACCTGGCCGCGCTCGGGGCGCTGTGCGCCGAGGCCGGCGCCACCGATGTCGTACCGGCGCAGGACGCGGCCGAGTCGGAGCTGCTGCTCCAGGCCCGGCGGCTGTCGCTGACCGCGCTGGAGAAGGTCTCCACCGCCACCATGATCGACGATGTGTGCGTACCGCGGTCGCGGCTCGGCGAGCTGCTCGACGGGGTGGCCGCGGTCGCCAAGAAGTACGACCTGACGATCGGCGTGTGCGCGCACGCCGGCGACGGCAACACCCACCCCGTGGTCTGCTTCGACGCCCGGGACGCCGACGAGTCCCGGCGGGCCCGGGAGTCCTTCGACGAGATCATGGCACTCGGCCTGGCGCTGGGCGGCACCATCACCGGTGAGCACGGGGTGGGGCTGCTGAAGAAGGAGTGGCTGGCGAGGGAACTGGGGCCGACCGGGATCGAGTTGCAGCGGCAGGTGAAGGCGGTGTTCGACCCGCTGGGCCTGCTGAACCCGGGCAAGCTCTTCTGACCCGGCGGGCTCTTCCCACCGGGGGGGCTCTTCGCACCGGTTCGACCGGGCCGACCGGGTTGGCCGGCGGGGGCGTACTCGACCGGTGGCAGGACCGGCGGCAGCCGCTACGCACCCGCGTCCGGGCCGTCGTCCTTCCCCGCGCAGGGATCACGTTGCAGCGTCTTCTCGTCGCCGGGCGCCGGGGCCAGCAGTGCGCCGAGCTCGTCGTCCAGGTCGAGCTGCTCGTGCTCATGGCCGGGGGTGACCAGGCGCAGGGTGCGTTCGAGCCAGGCGGAGACCGGTGAGGAGGGCACTTCGAGCAGCGCCTCGCCGTCCGGGGAGCTGAGCGCGAGGCAGATCACGCTGCGGCCGTCGGTCTTCGTCGGCCAGATCCGCACATCGCCGCTGCCGGTCGGCCGGAAGACCCCCTCGACGATCAGCTCGCGGGCGAAGGTCCAGTTCACGGGGGTGGCCGAGCCCACATGGAAGGTGATGTGCACGGCGTACGGGTCGGCCGGGCGATAGGCCAGCCGGGTCGGTACCGGGATGCTGCGCTCCGGCGACAGCACAAGCTGCATTTCGAGTTCGCGTTCCACCACGGTCAGCATGGTTCGACGTCCTTTCCTCGGCGCGGTGGCCCCGCGGGGTCGTGCTTCGGGGCCTGCACCTGGAGAGAGCGCGTGCCTCCCCCACCATTACGCGGCTTCTCGATATTTGGTTCAAATATCCTCAACGAGTGGCGGCCCGCAGCGCGTAAGGGTAAGGACGCGAAGGAGTGGGCCCGCCGCGTCCGCCCGTCTGGTAGATGTGGACCCACGTCCCCCCGGCCGAGCAGATACGGAACCCGTGAACCATGAGCGCACCCACTTCTGGCTCCTCCGGTTCTTCCGCCAACTCCTCGGGCGCGGCCGGTTCTTCGGGCTCTGCCGAGCCCGCCGGCGCGGCCGCCTCGCCGGTGCCGGGCTACTACCCCGATCCGTCGGTCCCCGACTACATCCGCTACTGGAACGGGTCCTCCTGGGTGCCGGGGACGAGCCGGCCGGCGCCGCCCAGTGGCGCCGGCCCGGCGCAGGATCCCGCGCCCGCTCTTCCCGCCGTGCGCACCCCGTCCGGCCCGCCCGCCGTGCCCGCGCGGCACGCGGGCCCGGCCATCGACGAGTCGGGCCCGATGTTCCTCGACGAGGACCCGCTCGCGCCCCAGTCCGAGACGCCGGGCCCCGCCTGGCCGGTACCGGCCCCGCGGGGCCAGGGCCTGCCGCCCATCTCCTGGGGCGCGCCCGCCACCCCGGCCGTCCGGGAGCCGCGCCGGGAGCCGGGCCACGAAGCGCCGCCCGCACCGGCCCGGTCCCAGCCCGTACCGCCGCCGCCAGCCGCACCCGCGGCGCCCGTCGTATCCGCCGTACCCGTCGCGCCGCGGCCGCTCGCCCCGGAGCCCCAGCCCCAGCAGGCCCCGCCATGGGCCGCGCAGGTGCACGATCTGGCCCGGCAGGGCGGGGCGCCGGTTCCCGGCCGCCCGGCATCCCCCGGCGAGCCCGTCGTACCCTGGCGTCCCGTCGCCGCCGACCCGTTCGCCGGCGCGCTCAGCCAGGGGCGGCCCGGCGGTCTGGTGCGGCGGTTCGCCGCGCGGGTGATCGACACGGTCCTCGGCGGCGCGCTGGTGGGGCTGGCCGCGGTGCCGCTGGGGACGGCGGCGTATCACCACGCCAAGGACAAGGTGGACGCGGCGAAGCTGACCGGCGAGACGGTCAGGGTGTGGCTGATCGACGGCACCACCGGGGTGCAGCTCGGCGCCGTGCTGGTGGTGGCGATCGCGGTCGGCCTGCTCCTGGAGGTGCTGCCCACCGCCAAGTGGGGTCGGACCCTGGGCAAGAAGCTGGTCGGACTGCGGGTGCTGGACATCGAGGCGCAGCAGCCGCCCGGCTTCGGGGCCAGCCTGCGCCGCTGGCTGACGCACGCGGTGCTGGACCTGCTGGTCATCGGTGTCGTCAGCCTGACGTGGTGCCTCTTCGACCGGCCGTGGAAGCAGTGCTGGCACGACAAGGCGGCCCGCACCTTCGTGGCCGCCGACTGAGCGGCCCGGCCAGGCCCTAGGCCGTGTCTGACAAATCCCTCCCCCAGCTACCGCTGGGAGGTGCCCCCAGCCCCGCGGCGTCTGGCACGCACTCCCCCAGCTGCGTTGTCGGGGTCGTCCGAGTAGGCCCACTACGAGGACGACCTCCCCCAGCTACCGCCTGGGGGTGCCCCCACCGCCCTTGCGATCTGGGGGTACCCCCGGACGAAGTCTGGGGGAGCACCAGACGCCGCGGGCCCCGCCCTGCGGGCGGACGACGCTATTTGTCAGACACGGCCTAGCCCGAACGGGTCTGGTGGCGGGCGCCCGGGGGACCTCCGGGGTTGACTCGGTCCATGAGCACCGATCAGCCGGGCCCCGGATCCGAGGACGACCCCTTCGGCAAGCGGCCCCATGACGGTGATGAGGCGTCCGGTGCGTCCGGTGCGTCCGGCGGGGAGCCCGAGGACCGGCCGCCCGACCCGCAGCCGCCGCCCAACAATCCGTACGGCCCGCTGCCGCCCCGCCAGGAGCGGCCGAAGGAGCCCCCGTCCCCGCCGCCCGGCCAGGGCGGGCCCTACGGCCAGGACAGCCCCGGCGGCCCGCCGCCCCCGGGCTCCGGCGGCCCCTTCGGCGAGGACGACCTGGGCGACCGGGGCGGGCCCGGCGGGCCTGGCGACCGGGGCGGCGGTGTCGAGCCCGGCGGCGGGGACGATGAGGGGGACAAGGACCAGGCCGGCACCAGCCGCTGGGGCCCTCGCGGCGGCAGCCCGTACGGACCGGGCGGCCAGGGCGGCGACCCGTACGGGCCCGCCGGCGACCCCTATGGCAAGGGCGGCGACCCCGCCGGGCAGGACCCCTACCGCCGGAGCCGCTACGGCCGCAACCCCTTCGCCCGCGATCCCCGAGGCGTCGGCCCCGACCCGCTGGCGGGCATGCCGCCGCTGGCCGCCGCGGGCAAGCGTGTCCTCGCCCGGATCATCGATGTGATCATCGTGCTGATCCCGGCGTATCTGCTGGAGTGGGCGGCGGAAGGTATGCAGATCCACAACGCGACCGCGGGCCGTTCCGCGGTCGGCGGGGTGTTCGCGGCCGGGTTCGGCTTCCTCTACGAATGGCTGACGACCAGGTCGCGGGGCCAGACCGTCGGCAAGCGGGCGATGCGGATCAGGACCGCGATGCTGGCCGACGGCTCCGTACCCACCTCGACGGCGTCCGCCCTGCGGGCGGCCGTCCTCTGGCTGCCGGTCTTCTGCTGCTACATCATCTGGTTCCTGGCCATCGGTATCACCGTGGCCTTCGACCGGCCGTACAAACAGGGCATTCACGACCGGATCGCCAGGACCGTGGTGGTCGAAGTCTCGGACCGGGGCATCTGACCCCTCTGTACGATCATCCGAATGGCTGATTTACTCAACAGCCATGACTGCTGATCCATCTTCTGGTATGCCCGCGCCGGCCCGGCTCAGCAGCCGTTTTCTGGCCCGGCTGATCGACACGGTGATCCTGATCGCGATCGAGTGGCTGCTGGCCGCCCTCGTCGCCGGCCCGACCTCGCCCGGTGACTTCTCCCACGCCGGCAAGGTGCTGATGAGCGCGCTGGTGTTCATCCTCTACTTCGCCTACGAGGGCGCCATGACGGCCGGCCGCGGCCAGACCCTGGGCAAGATGGCGCTCAGGATACGGGTGGCCCTGATCGAGGACGGCGCGGTGCCCGGCCGGGCCGGCTGGACCCGGGCCGCCGTCTACGCGCTGCCCGGGGTGCTGCTCTCCATCGTGATCGGCCCGATCTTCTGGCTGCTGAACTGTGTGTGGTGCACCTGGGACCGGCCCTTCCGGCAGTGCCTGCACGACAAGGCGGCCAAGACCGTGGTCGTGTCCGCCGTCTGACCCCGGGCGCCCCCCGCCGTCACCCGCACCGGCGGCCGGTGCGCTCTAGCCGATCCGCCGCTGGGATGCCGAGCCCACCCGGGGCCGGGTCCCCGGCTTCGGCGCCTGCGCCGGGGACGGCGCCCCCGGGAGGGGTGAGGCGAGGGCGCCGGACAGGGCGGCCGCGCCGGCCGCGGTCCGCGCGGCCTCGGTCCTGCGGTCGCGGGCCGCCACGGCCGTCGCGACGAGCAGGCCGAGCGCCAGCCCGCCCACCGCGACGCCGAGCACCGCGGCGCTCGACCGCGCGTGGGTCAGCAGCAGCACCGCGAAGGTGAAGAGCACCACGGTCAGCGAACCGTAGGCGACTTGGGCGTTCGTCGGACGTGGCATCGGGGGAATCCGTCCTCGGTACGTCGAGCGGGGACACAGGGTGGGCGCGGGCGGCGCGGGTGCCGACGTGACCCCCGGTGCGGACCGGCCGACGGCGGCCGGTCCGCACCGGGGGTCACCGGCATCACGGAGGGCTGGGCCGTCCTCGGCCGACAGGTGTCTCGCCGGCTTACGGAATGACTCTACGAAGCGGCATGCCCGTCCCCGACCCTGGGTAAGCACCACCTCACCCCCAGTGCGGTGCACGCGGGGCGCACGGAGGGTCGCACGCGTGACCGCCCGAAAGGCGTGCGCCCGCGCGGAGTTGGCCGGGCCGACGAGGCCTGACGGAGTGTCCGCTCAGCGGGGCAGCGGAAACCGGCAAACGTACTGGCGTGCCATGCCCAAGTCAAGATCTGGTTTTTCTCCGGTCACTCCGATGCAATGGCCTTTCCCAAGGGGAGGTCAAGGATCTTGAGAACTCAGCGGAGGATCATCCAACCCGCCGCCCTGGCACTGGCGATAGCCGTGCTCGGCATACCCGCGGCCACCGCCGCTGGGGCCCACGCGGCGACGCCGTCGGCGCAGCCCGCACCGGCCGCGGCCCACGACCCGGCCGACAGCCACGCGCACGATCTGCCGGGCCCGTTCAGCAAGCAGCAGGCGGCCGAGCACAAGGCCGCGCTGCAGCAGGTCGTCTCCGGAGACGCCACCGTCCAGCAGCGCGGCGCCTCCAAGGTCGTCCAACTCGGCGCCGGCAAGGGCAAGAAGAGCAAGTACGTCGAGCTGGAGCGGGAGAAGACCGACAAGATCTTCACCATCCTCGCCGAGTTCGGTGACCAGGTGGACAACACCACCCTTTACGACCCGGACGGCCCGAGCGGCCCGGAGGCCCCCGCGCCCAAGTACGGCGGCACGCCCGGCCCGGCGCACAACACCATCGCCAAGCCGGACCCGAAGACCGACAACAGCACCGCCTGGCAGGCCGATTACAACCAGGCGCACTACCAGGACCTGTACTTCTCGCACGCGGCCGGCAAGGAGTCGCTGGCGAAGTACTACGAGACGCAGTCCTCGGGCCGCTACTCGGTCGACGGCGAGGTCTCCGCCTGGGTCAAGGTGCCCTGGAACGAAGCCCGTTACGGCTCCAACTACTGCGGCGCCAGCACCTGCGCCAGCGCCTGGGACCTGATCCGCGACGCCACCACCGCCTATGTCGCCGACCAGAAGGCGCAGGGCCGTACCGACGCGCAGATCAAGTCCGACCTGTCGGCGTACGACCAGTGGGACCGCTACGACTACGACGGCGACGGCAACTTCAACGAGCCCGACGGTTACATCGACCACTTCCAGATCGTGCACGCCGGTGAGGACGAGTCGGCCGGCGGCGGCGTCCAGGGCGAGGACGCGCTGTGGGCGCACCGCTGGTACGCCTTCGGCACCGACGCGGGCAAGACCGGCCCGGCGGGCGACAAGGCGGGCGGCACCGAGATCGGTGACACCGGCATCTGGATCGGCGACTACACCCTCCAGCCGGAGAACGGCGGCCTCGGTGTCTTCGCCCACGAGTACGGCCACGACCTGGGGCTGCCCGACGAGTACGACACCACCGGGGCCGGCGAGTCCAGCGTCTCCTACTGGTCCCTGATGTCCGACGGCTCCTGGCTCGGCACCGGCAAGAACGAGATCGGTGACCTGCCGGACGACCTGAGCGCCTGGGACAAGCTCCAGCTCGGCTGGCTGAACTACGGCACCGCCAAGGCGGGCAAGCTCGCCACCGCCAAGCTGGGCGTCGCCGAGTACAACACCAGGGACAAGCAGGCGCTGATCGTCCAGCTCCCGGACAAGGAACTCACCACCAGCGTGGTCGCGCCCGCCGAGGGCGCCAAGCAGTGGTGGAGCGGCATGGGCGACAACCTGTCGAACACGCTGACCCGCCCGGTCGACCTCACCGGTGCCGCCGGCGCGTCCCTCAGCCTGAAGGGCTGGTGGGACATCGAGGAGAACTACGACTACCTCTACGCCGAGGTCTCCACCGACGGCGGCGCCAACTGGACCGACCTCGACGGCACCGCGAACGGCGCGGCCATCCCGCGCGACGGCGGCGACAACCCGGCACTGACCGGCACCTCGGGCGCCTACGAGAACCTGGTCTACCCGCTGGACGCTTACGCGGGACAGAAGATCCAGCTCCGCTTCCGCTACCTGACCGACGGCGGGGTGGCCCAGAAGGGCTTCGCGGCCGACGCGATCACCATCACCGCCGACGGGCAGCCGGTGCTCAGCGACGGCGCCGAGACCGACGACAACGGCTGGACCGCCGACGGCTTCTCCCGGATCGGCGCGTCCTTCACCAAGGACTACCCTGAGTACTACATCGCGGAGAACCGGCAGTACGTCTCCTACGACACCGCGCTGAAGACCGGCCCGTACAACTTCGGCTGGGTCTCCACCAAGCCCAAGCAGGTCGAGCACTACTCGTACCAGAACGGTCTGCTGGTCTGGCTGTGGGACACCTCGCAGGCCGACAACAACGTGGGCGTCCACCCCGGGTCCGGTGAGATCCTGCCGGTCGACGCGCACAGCACCCCGGCGAAGTGGGCGGACGGCGCGGTCATCCGCAACCGCATCCAGTCCTACGACTCCACCTTCAGCTGGTATCCGACCCAGGGCTTCACCGTCCACAAGAACGGGGTCGCGGCGAAGGTCGGCGCGAAGCTGGGCACGCCGGTCTTCGACGACCACTACGGGTCCTACTGGAGCAGCGCCAACCCGACCGGCGGCGTGAAGGTGCCGGACACCAACACCAGGATCAGCATCGTGAGCGAGCCGCTCGACGGCAGCACGCTGACGCTCCTGGTCTCGCCGGCCCATCGGTGATTATCCACACATAGGGTCTGACCTGCGCAGATGCTGAGTTCGGCCGTCGCCCTCTGGTGGGCGGCGGCCGAACCACTGATGATGTGAGCATGGCTGTCGGCGGTTTCATCAGGCTCCCGAGCGGCACGGTCGTCGTGGCGCTGGCCCTGCCGCATCCGGGCGCCGCCGACCGCACCGTACGGGTGGTGGTGCACACCCTGAACCGGCAGCGGGCCCTCACCCGCCTCAGCAACCTCGGCTTTCGCGGCGCCCGGCTCAGCGGCAACGCCGAGCCGCCCACCACCGACGAGGCCACCGCGGTGCTGCATCACCCGGACGGGCTGATCTGGCGCGACTACCACGCGCCCGCGGGCGAGCCCTGGCATCCGATCTCGGCGCTGAACCGGGTCCGCGCGCTGCCGTACGGCTGAGGCCGGCGGCGGGAGAGCTCAGCGGGGCACCGCGGGTGTGCCGGTCAGCTCCACACCCGCCGTCCGCAGCTCGGCCACGGCCTGCTCGGTGGAGTCGGCGGCCACCGCGGCCGTCAGATCGAGCAGCACCCGGGTGGTGAAGCCCTCGCGGGCGGCGTCGAGGGCGGTGGCGCGCACGCAGTGGTCGGTGGCGATGCCCACCACGTCCACCTCGGTGACCTGCCGGTCGCGCAGCCAGTCGGCCAGCTTCAGGCCGTTCTCGTCGAACCCCTCGAAGCCGCTGTACGCCGCCGCGTGCGCGCCCTTGTCGAAGACCGCGTCGACGGCGCCCGAGGCGACGGCGGGGGCGAAGTTCGGGTGGAACCCGACGCCCTCGGTGCCCGCGACGCAGTGCGCCGGCCACGACGTCCGGAAGTCGGGGTGGGCCGAGAAGTGGGCGCCCGGGTCGATGTGGAGATCGCGGGTGGCCACCACATGGCGGTACGAGCCCGCCGAGGCGCCGATCAGGTCGGTGATCGACGCGGCCACGTCGGACCCGCCCGTGACCGCGAGGCTGCCGCCCTCGCAGAAGTCGTTCTGCACGTCGACGACGATCAGTGCGCGGTGCATAGTGCCCTTCCGGCGGATGAGATGGGTCGGGTGCTGGGGGGTGTGCTGGGGTACCGAGCGTAGGGAGTCTCCCACGCCCCGGGAAGTGCTTTCACCGCCGCCCGCGCCCGGCCACGCCCGGCCGCCCGGGCCGCCCGCCCAGTCCCGCTCGCCGGGTCGGCGACGGGCTGCGGGGTCCTCGCGAGAGCGACGGCCGGCGGAGGATCGGGTGAGACCGGGGTCCGGGCGGCGGGTTCGGGGGAGGGGTCAGCGTGTTTCTACCGGGAGGACCGGGTCGCCCTGGGAGAGCTGGGTGGCGGAGAGGGGGAGGAGGGCGCGGGATTGGACGTGACGGTCGCGGGCGGCGGCCAAGGGCTCGCGTCCGGTGATCTCGCCCTTGTGGACCAGCGGTACCTGGAGCAGCCGGTCCCGCAGCTCGGGCGGGATCTCACCGGTGCCGATCACCTCCGCCTCGGCCACCCCCTCCTCGTCCAGCCGCCGCGCCGCCCACTTGCGGCCGCCGACGCTGGTCTTGCCGCCCACCGCCTTCTTCGCCACCGGCACCAGGGGCGCGTCCGGCGCGTCGGAGGCGGCCCGGGCCACCAGTTTGTAGACCATCGAGCACGTCGGGTTGCCGCTGCCGGTGACCAGCGCCGTACCGACCCCGTACGCGTCCACCGGCGCCGAGGCGAGCGACGCGATGGCGTACTCGTCGAGGTCGGAGGTGACCACGATCTTGGTCTGCCGGGCGCCGAGGTCGTCGAGCTGCTGGCGGACCCGGTGGGCGAGCAGCAGCAGATCACCGGAGTCGATCCGGACCGAGCCAAGCTCGGGCCCCGCCACCTCCACCGCGGTGCGCACCGCGGTCGCCACGTCGTAGGTGTCCACCAGCAGCGTGGTGCCGCGGCCCAGCGACTCCACCTGGGCGGTGAAGGCGTCCCGCTCGGTGTCGTGCACCAGGGTGAAGGCGTGCGCGCTGGTGCCGATGGTCGGCAGCCCGTAGCGGAAGCCGGCCGCCAGGTTGGAGGAGGAGCGGAAGCCGCCGATGTAGGCGGCCCGGGAGGCGGCCACCGCGGCCAGTTCGTGGGTCCGGCGGGCGCCCATGTCCATCAGCGGCCGGTCGCCCGCGGCGACCGCCATCCGGGAGGCCGCGGCGGCGATCGCCGAGTCGTGGTTGAGGATGGAGAGGATCACCGTCTCCAGCACCACCGCCTCGGCGAAGCTGCCCTCCACCCGCAGCACGGGCGAGCCGGGGAAGTACACCTCGCCTTCCGGGTAGCCCCAGATGTCGCCGGTGAAGCGGTAGCCGGCCAGCCATTCGAGAGTGGGGTCGTCCACCACCGACTCCCGGGCCAGGAAGTCCAGCACCGCTCCGTCGAAGCGGAAGTTCTCGACGGCGTCGAGCACCCGTCCGGTGCCCGCCACCACGCCGTAGCGGCGCCCCTCGGGCAGCCGCCGGGTGAACGTCTCGAAGACCGACCTGCGGTGCGCGGCGCCGCTGCGCAGGGCCGCCTGCAGCATCGTCAGTTCGTACCGGTCGGTGAACAGTGCGGTGGACGGCACGTCCACCGGCAGTCCCAGGTCTGCTGTGCTCATGGCGAGGATGCTACGCCAAATCCCCCTCGTTTTCGTCAGGATGACGAGATTCAGCGGCTGTGGCCGCCGTCACATCCCTGCCGGCATCCCGCCCGCGACCGCGTGCTCCTCGCACGCCCATTTGTGCGACGCCCCCGAAGCGCGGCAGCATGGGACCTGTGAGTGTCGCACCTGTCGAGATCGAACGCCCCGAGTCGCGCGAAGCGCCGTTCCAGGTTCCCGAACCGGACGTTCCGTGGGTGACCCTCGTGCACAACGACCCCGTCAATCTGATGAGCTACGTGACGTACGTCTTCCAGACGTATTTCGGCTACTCCAAGGGCAAGGCCACCAAACTGATGAAGGACGTCCACCACAAGGGACGGGCCGTGGTCTCCAGCGGCAGCCGCGAGGAAATGGAACGGGACGTCCAGGCCATGCACGGCTACGGCCTGTGGGCGACCCTCTCGCAGGACCGGTGATGGCGCGCCGCCGGGCCCGCATCGGCCTCTTCCAGCCGGTCCGCGGCGGGGGTGCGACGATCTCACTCGACGAGGTGGAGATCTCCATCCTGCGCAGCCTGCTGGTCCAACTGGTGGAACTCATCGGCCCGGGACCCGCCGAGGACGAGGACGCCGACCCGCTCGCCTCGCTCTTCGCCGAAGGCCCCAGCAAACCGCCCGAGGACCCCGCGCTGGCCCGGCTCTTCCCCAACGCCTATGAGGAGACCGAGAACTCCGCCGAGTTCCGCCGCTTCACCGAGAACGACCTGCGCTCGCGCAAGCGGGACGACGCCCTCGCGGCGATCCGCGCCCTCGACCTCGGCGGCCCGCTCGTCCAGCTCACCCCCGACCAGGCCAGGCAGTGGCTCGGCGCCCTCAACGACCTGCGGCTGACGCTGGGCGCGCGGCTCGAGGTCACCCAGGAGGCCGAGGACGGCGAAAGCGGGCTGTTCTCGCTGCCGGACGACGACGAGCGCAAGCCGCTGGTGCTGGCCTACCTGTGGCTCGGCGGCCTCCAGGAATCGCTGGTCGAGACGCTGATGAAGTAGCCGGGGCGCGGCCGGCCGGGGTGTCCGCCGCCCGGCCTCGCCCGGCGGGCCGCACCACCGCCCCCGTGGTACGAATCCGGATATGACGGATGTAACGGGAGAGTCCGACCCCCGCGCGCTCGACGGCGACCGCGGAGGTCCGGCCGGCGGCCCGGAGGACGGCTCGGAAGGCGGCCCGGGCCGCGGCTCGGACGAGGGGTACGCCCGGGGGCTCGGCAGCCGGCAGATCCAGATGATCGCCATCGGCGGCGCCATCGGCACCGGTCTCTTCCTCGGCGCCGGCCGCGCCATCCACCAGGCGGGACCCAGCCTGATCCTGATGTACGCCATCGCCGGCGCGGTGATCTTCTGCATCATGCGGGCGCTCGGCGAACTCCTCACCTACCGTCCGGTCTCCGGCTCCTTCGCCGACTACGCCCGGGAGTTCCTCGGCCCGTTCGCCGGTTACGCGACCGGCTGGACGTACTGGCTGATGTGGGTGGTCACCGGGATGGCCGAGGTGACGGCGGCGGCCACGTACATCGCCTACTGGTGGCCCTCGGTCCCGCAGTGGCTGGCCGCGCTCTGCTTCCTGGTCGGGCTGCTCGTCGCCAACCTGATCTCGGTGCGGCTCTTCGGCGAGGTCGAGTTCTGGCTGTCGATGATCAAGGTGACCGCGATCCTGGGCATGATCCTGATCGGCATCGGCGTGCTCACCCTCGGGGTGTCGGCGGCCGGCGACACCGCCTCGGTGACCCATCTGTGGCGTGACGGCGGGGTGTTCCCGAACGGCGTCGGTAAGTCGCTGCTGACTTTGCAGATCGTGATGTTCGCCTACCTGGCGGTGGAGTTGGTCGGCGTCACGGCCGGCGAGGCGGAGAACCCGCGGCAGAGCCTGCCGAAGGCCATCAACACGCTGCCCTGGCGGATCGTGCTCTTCTACGTGGGCGCGCTCACCGTCATCCTCTGCGTCGTCTCGTGGGGCGAGTTCCGGCCAGGCGTCAGCCCGTTCGTGGCCGCCTTCGCCCGGATCGGCATCCCTTTCGGCGCCGGCATCGTCAACTTCGTGGTGCTCTCGGCCGCCCTGTCCTCCTGCAACTCCGGGATGTACTCCACCGGTCGGATGCTGCGCGACCTGGCCGTCAACGGGCAGGGCCCGCGGGTGTTCCGCAGGCTCACCTCACGACGCACCCCGGCGCTCGGCACCATGGTGTCGGTATGCGTGATGAGCGTCGGGGTGTGGCTCAACTACGTGGATCCGGCCGGGGCGTTCACCTACATCACCGCCTTCGCCACCGTGGCCGGGATCTGGACCTGGGGTGTCATCCTGGCCGCGCACATCCGCTACCGGGCCGCCGTACGCGCCGGCCGGGCCGCGCCCGCCTGGTACACCGCGCCGGGCGGATCGATCGCGAGCTGGTGCGCGCTGGGCTTCCTCGGCCTGGTCGTGGTGCTGATCGGCATCGACACCGACGCCCGGGTCTCGCTCTACGGGGCGCCGATCTGGTTCGCGGCGCTCGCGATCGGGTACGCCGTGCTGAAGCGCCGCGATCCGGCCGCCTTCGCCCGGCGCCCGCACCTCGCGCCGGGCGCCGGGGCCGCGTCCGCGACGGCTCCCGAGCCCGCTCTCGGCGCCGGGTCCGAAGCCGGTCCCGATCCCGCCTCCGACGCCGCCTCCCGGTGAGGTACGGGTCCCTGTTACGTTGCCCGCATGCTCACCATCGCCCAGGATCTGTACGACGCGATCGTCGCCCATGCCCGCGCCGACCACCCCGACGAGGCGTGCGGCATCGTGGCGGGACCGGCCGGCAGCGGCCGTCCCGAGCGGTTCATCCCGATGCAGAACGCGGCCCGCTCGCCGACCTTCTACGAGTTCGACTCCACCGATCTGCTCAAGCTCTACCGGGACCTCGACGACCGGGACGAGGAACCGGTGGTCATCTACCACTCGCACACCGCGACCGAGGCGTACCCCTCCAGGACCGACATCTCGTACGCCAATGAGCCGGGCGCGCACTACGTGCTGGTGTCGACCGCCGAGGAGTTCCAGTTCCGCTCGTTCCGCATCCTGGACGGCGCGGTGACCGAGGAACCCGTGACCGTCGTGGCTGCTTCCTCCTGATCATGGAGCGGCCGGCTCGGGCGGTCGGGGGGAATCGATACGATGACCGCATGGTTCTTTTCGACGTGAGCGAGAAAGCGCCGGGCATGCTGCTCGTGGCGCGGCTGCACGTCGACCTGTGCCGCCGCACCGCGGCGGCGAGTACGCGCGTCTGACCGTCCCCGCTCAGCCCCGCAGCAGCACCCGCACCGCTTTCGTACGCACTCAACAGGAGCGCAGCCATGGCCATCGAGGTCCGTATCCCGACCATCCTCCGCACCTACACCGACGGCGAGAAGGCCGTGGCGGGCGCCGGCGGCACGCTCGACGAGCTGCTTGCCGACCTGGACACCCGGCACACCGGGCTGCGCGACCGTGTGGTGGACAAGGGCGAGCTGCGCCGCTTCGTGAACGTGTACCTCAACGACGAGGACGTCCGCTTCCTGGACGGCATCGCCACCAAGGTCAACGACGGCGACAGCGTCACGATCCTGCCCGCGGTGGCCGGCGGGTCCGGGCACCGGACCGGAACGCGCTGATGCGCTACGAGAGCCCGCTGGCCGCCGTCGGCAACACCCCGCTGGTGCGATTGCCCTCCCTCTCGCCCTCGGACGAGGTGAGCCTCTGGGCGAAGCTGGAGGACCGCAACCCGACCGGCTCCATCAAGGACCGGCCGGCCCTGCACATGATCGAGCGGGCCGAGGCGGACGGCGTGCTCACCCCCGGCTGCACCATCCTGGAGCCCACCTCGGGCAACACCGGGATCTCGCTGGCGATGGCCGCGCGGCTCAAGGGCTACCGGATGGTCTGCGTGATGCCGGAGAACACCTCGCAGGAGCGGCGCCAGCTGCTGGCGATGTGGGGCGCCGAGATCATCCCGTCGCCGGCCGCCGGCGGCTCCAACACGGCGGTCCGCGTCGCCAAGGAGCTGGCCGGGCAGCACCCCGACTGGGTGATGCTCTACCAGTACGGCAACGCCGCGAACCCCGGCGCGCACTACGCGGGCACCGGCCCGGAGATCCTGGCCGACCTGCCCACCATCACGCACTTCGTGGCCGGCCTCGGCACCACCGGCACCCTGATGGGTGTCGGCCGCTATCTGCGGGAGAAGGCCCCCGGCGTGGCGATCGTCGCCGCGGAACCGCGCTACGACGATCTGGTCTACGGGCTGCGCAACCTCGACGAGGGGTTCGTGCCCGAGCTGTACGACGCGTCCGTGCTCACCACCCGCTTCTCGGTGGGATCCGCCGACGCGGTCCGCCGCACCCGCGAACTGCTGGCCCGGGAGGGCATCTTCGCCGGTGTGTCCACCGGCGCGGTGCTGCACGCGGCGATCGGCGTGGCGAACAAGGCGGTGGCCGCCGGCGAGCGTGCCGACGTGGTGTTCGTGGTCGCCGACGGCGGCTGGAAGTACCTCTCCACCGGCATCTACACCGCGGAGTCCACCGAGGCCGCGGTGGCGCTGCTGCACGGGCAACTCTGGGCGTGACCGGGCGATTCGGGGCCTGATCGGGCGTGCCCCCGATGCGGCCCCCGCCCCGCCCGGCACCTCCCGACGCTCCGTCACCGGCGCGCCGGTGATGTGTTCCCGCCGCCGCCCGTCCTGGTGATTCCGCCCACAACGGAGCGCCGTGGAGGAGCGGCGGCCGTTGCGTCCGCTTACCCTTCGAAGAAGGGCGGGCCGTCCCGCCACCCCCCACCCGGGCCGGTCTGGGGCGTTGCGGCGTGCCCACGGAGGTGTTTCCCGACATGTTGCTCACCGTCGTCGGCTGCTCGGGCTCGTTCCCATCCGCGGAATCGGCCTGCTCGAGCTATCTCGTCGAGGCCGACGGCTTCCGGCTGCTGATCGACATGGGCAACGGCGCCCTGGGCGAACTCCAGCGCCACGTCGGGCTCTACGACCTGGACGCGGTGCTTCTCAGCCATCTGCACGCCGACCACTGCATCGACATGTGCGGGTATTTCGTCGCCCGCTACTACCGGCACGACGGCGGACCGGCCTCGGCCATCCCCGTCTACGGTCCGGCCGGCACCGAGCGGCGGCTGAGCATCGCGTACGGGGACGTGCCGGACGAGAAGTGCATGAGCGAGGTCTTCGACTTCCGCACCCTGGAACCGGGCTCCTTCCCGCTGGGGCCCTTCACCATCACCACCGACCTGGTCAGGCACCCGGTGGAGGCGTACGGCTTCCGGGTCGAGCACGAGGGCAGCACGCTGGCGTACTCGGGGGACACCGGTCCCTGTGACGCGCTCCAGGGCCTTGCCGCCGGGGCCGACCTCTTCCTCTGCGAGGCGTCCTTCACCCACGGCAAGGAGGACATCCCCGGGCTGCACCTGAACGGGCGGGAGGCGGGGGAGTCCGCGACCGTGGCCGGGGTCGAGCGGCTGGTGCTCACCCATATCCCGCCGTGGACCAATCCGGCCGTCAACCTCCGGGATGCGCAGTCCACGTTCGGGGGAGCGGTCGAGCTGGCGAAGGCGGGCGCGGTCTACGAGATCTGAGGCCGGGGGCGGGCACGCCGGGCAGGCGGTCGAGCGCTCATGACGTCGCGCCAACCGTGCGTTACTGTGTCATAACGGTCATAAGCGGGTAGCCGGCACAGCCGCCGTGGCTGCCACAGCCGCTATGACGGACCCGTCGGCGGGTCAGCGACTCAGGAGACTCGGATGGCCAGCAAGGCTGAGAAGATCGTCGCCGGGCTCGGCGGACTCGACAACATCGACGACGTCGAGGGGTGCGTCACCCGGCTCCGCACCGAGGTCAGGGACCCCGGCCTGGTCGACGAGGCGGCGCTGAAGGCCGCGGGGGCGCACGGCGTGGTCAAGATGGGCAATGCGATCCAGGTGGTCATCGGCACGGACGCGGATCCGATCGCCGCGGACATCGAGGCGATGTTTTGATGTGCCGATGTTTTGATGCGCTGATGTTGCTGATGTGCTGATTCTCGGGGGTGCGGTGGTCGGGGCCGGCGCCCCGAGGCGTGCTCGCCCGGGGAAAGGGCGGTGGGGGCGCCCGGATAGGCTCGGGGTATGTCACGAATCGACGGCCGCAGGCCCGACCAGCTACGACCCGTCACCATCGAGCGGGGCTGGAGCAAGCACGCCGAGGGCTCGGTCCTGGTGTCCTTCGGGGACACCCGGGTGCTGTGCACCGCCAGCGCCACGCAGGGGGTGCCGCGCTGGCGCAAGGGCAGCGGCGAGGGATGGGTCACCGCCGAGTACGCGATGCTGCCCCGCGCCACCAACGACCGCAACGACCGCGAGTCGGTACGCGGCAAGATCGGCGGCCGCACCCACGAGATCTCCCGGCTGATCGGCCGCTCGCTGCGGGCCGTCATCGACTACAAGGCGCTCGGCGAGAACACCGTGGTGCTCGACTGCGACGTCCTCCAGGCCGACGGCGGCACCCGGACCGCCGCGATCACCGGCGCGTATGTCGCCCTGGTCGACGCCGTGACGTACATGCAGGCCAACCACTTCTTCAAGGCCAAGGCCCAGCCGATCACCGGCAGTGTCGCCGCCGTCAGCGTCGGCATCGTGGACGGCGTGCCGCTGCTCGACCTCGCCTACGAGGAAGACGTGAAGGCCGAGACCGACATGAACGTCGTCTGCACCGGCGACGGCCGCTTCGTCGAGGTGCAGGGCACCGCCGAGGGCATCCCCTTCGACCGGGCCGAACTCGACTCGCTGCTCGATCTGGCGGTCGGCGGCTGTACGGAGCTCGCGGCGGCGCAACTGGCCGCGCTCCAGGAGCTGAAGGATCTCTCCGTCATCAAGCACCTCAACCGCTGAACGCCCGCTGACGGGTTCGCCCCCGCCGGACCCGCGGCCTGCCCGGGGCGGCCCGGCGGGGATAATCCAGCCATGACCCGCCGCCTCGTACTCGCCACCCGCAACGCCCACAAGGTCGTCGAACTCCGGGCGATCCTCGCCGCCACCGGACTCGACATCGATCTGGTGGGGGCCGACGCGTATCCCGAGATCCCCGACGTCAAGGAGACCGGCGTCACCTTCGCGGAGAACGCGCTGCTCAAGGCGCGGACGCTGGCCGAGGCCACCGGGCTGCCCGCCGTCGCGGACGACTCGGGGCTCTGCGTCGACGTGCTCGGCGGGGCCCCCGGCATCTTCTCCGCCCGCTGGGCCGGCCGGCACGGCGACGACGCCGCCAATCTGGGGCTGCTCCTCGCCCAGCTCGGCGACATCGACACCCCGCACCGGGCCGCCCACTTCGCCTGCGCCGCCGCGCTCGCGCTGCCGGACGGCACCACCCGCGTCGCGGAGGGCCGGCTGACCGGGACGCTCCGGCACACCCCCGCCGGCACGGGCGGCTTCGGCTACGACCCGATCCTCCAGCCGGACGGCGACACCAGGACCTGCGCCGAGCTCACCCCGGAGCAGAAGAACGCGATCAGCCACCGCGGCAAGGCGTTCCGCGCGCTCGCCGTCGAGGTCCGCGCCCTGCTCGGCTGACCGCGGCCGCCGCTCCACCGCCGTCGCGGCGCCGCCGCGGAACCGGCCCCCCGTATGCCGAAGGCCCGCCCCGATCACATCAGGGCGGGCCCATCACCCGTGCGGCCGGTGGGACTCGAACCCACACGGGGTTTCCCCCACTGGGACCTAAACCCAGCTCGGCTGCCAATTACGACACGGCCGCGTGGCACTCCCCCAATCCTAGCGACCCCGCGATGAGCGGTCAGCCATTACGTCCGGGCGCGGACGCCTACTCCCCGGCGGCGACGCCCAGGTCGCGGATGAGCTTGGCGACGTGTCCCGTGGCCTTGACGTTGTAGAAGGCGTTGGCGATCCGGCCCTCCTCGTCCACGATGAAGGTGGAGCGGATCACGCCCAGCACGGTCTTGCCGTAGTTGGTCTTCTCGCCGTACGCGCCATAGGCGTTGATCGCCGACTTCTCCGGGTCGGCGGCCAGGGTGACCTTCAGCGACTCCTTCTCGCGGAACTGGGCGAGCTTCTCCGGCGTGTCCGGTGAGACGCCGATCACGTCGTACCCGGCGCCGGCCAGCAGATCGAGGTTGTCGGTGAAGTCGCAGGCCTGCGCGGTGCACCCCTTGGTGAGCGCGGCCGGGTAGAAGTAGACGATGACCTTGCGGCCGCGGTGGTCCGCCAGCGAGACCGGCTTGCCGTCGGCGTCGGGCAGGGTGAAGTCGGGGGCGGGGTCACCGGCGGCGAGGCGCTCGGACATGGGATGGCTCCTTGCGGACGGGGTGCCGACGAGGCGGGCGCCTCGCGGTACTGACACACTGTCCGAACGCTACCGAATCGGTGAGGGAGGCTGCGCGTGTCGGAGGTTGCCAGGACGCCCGCTCAGATCGAGGCGGAGATCGCACGCCGCCGGCAGGATCTCGCGGCGACGCTCGATGAACTCGCGGTCCGGGTCCACCCCGTGACGATCGCGCGGGACACCAAGGCCAAGGCCGTCTCCGCCGTCGACCGTACCGTCGGTCAGGCGTATGTCGCGGTCAATCGCGCGCTGGCCCGGGCCAGGTCGGAGTTCGTCACCGAGGAGGGCGCTCCCCGCCCCGAGCGGATCGTGCCGGCCGCCGTGGCCGCGGTGCTGCTCGTCGGTGTGGTGGCCGGTCTCTCGGCGCGGCGGCGGCGCCGGTAACGTCGTTGTCGTGAGTTCCCAGAGTGAGCACGACAAGCTGCCCATCCGTATGCTGCACGACCGGGTTCTGGTGCGGCAGGAGGGCGGCGAGGGCGAGCGCCGCAGCGGCGGCGGCATCCTGATCCCGGCGACCGCCGCCGTGGGCAAGAGGCTGGCCTGGGCGGAGGTCGTCGCGGTCGGCCAGAACGTCCGGGGCGTCGAGGTCGGCGACCGGGTGCTGTACGACCCGGAGGACCGCGCCGAGGTCGAGGTCCGGGGTGTGCCGTACGTGCTGATGCGGGAACGCGATCTGCACGCGGTCGCCGCCGAGCGGCTCCAGGACACCGACGACTCCACCGGGCTCTATCTGTGAGCTGAGCCGGACGCGCCGCTGACCGTCACCGGCGGGCGCGGCCGGCGCACCCGGAAACCCATGCCCCGCGGGGCCGAACCCGGCGGTCCGCTCCGGCGGCGGGGCTCCGAGCCCCGCCTCTCCGAGGCCGCTCAGCCGCCGCCCACACCTCCGCCGCCGCCACCCCCGCCGCCACCGGTGCCTCCCGGTCCCGTCGCGTGGTCAGGACCCGGGTCGCCGGGACCGCCGGTCGACCCGCCCAGGGCCCCGCCGATCGGGTCCAGCGTCTTGGTGTCGGTCGGGGTCGGCTCCGTCGCCGTACCGGTGTCGGTCGGGGTCGGGTCGCCGGTGTGGGTCGGCGGGGCGCTCGGCGGCGCGGTGGTCCCGGTGGCCGGCGGCCTGCTGGTGTGCGGCGGCTCGGTGGTGGTGGGCGGCTCGGTGCTCGGGGTGTCCGGCGGCTCCGTGCTCGGGTCGTCCACCGGCGCCGTGTCGTTCCCCTGGAGGTCGAAGTCGGTCTGCTCGACCCCGTGCAGCGCGTCCGCGGTGTACTGGGCCCAGACATTGCCGGGCGGCCCGCCGCCGTTCATCCGTCCCGCGCCCAGCGCGCCGGTCAGCGGCTCCTGGGCGCCCGTCTTCGGGTCCATGCCGAGCACCGCCACCACCGTGGCGAGCTTCGGCGTGTAGCCGGCGAACCAGGCCGCCTTGTCGTTCTCCGCCGTGCCGGTCTTGGCGGCCGACGGCCAGCCGGAGTTCTGCGCGGCCACCGCGGTCGCGCCGGGGCTGTTCACCACGCTCTCCAGCACCGAGGTGGTGGTGTCGGCGGTGGCCCGGGACACCGCCTGGACCGGCCGGCGGTCCGGCAGCCCCACGCTGTCGCCGTCCTTGGTCACCTTGACGACCAGGGAGTACGGGATCTCCTGGCCGTGGTTGGCCAGCGTCGCGTAGACCTGCGCCATGTCCAGCGGGCTGGCCCCGAAGGCGCCGAGCGCCATCGCCGGGGTCTTCGGCACGTCCACCGAGTCGGGCAGGCCCAGGGCGTGCGCGGTGTCTATGACCTTGGACGTGCCCACGTCCTGGGCCATCTGGGCGTAGACCGCGTTGACCGACTTGTCCATGGCGCGGGTGACGGAGATGTCGCCGTAGGAGGCGCCGTCCTCGTTCTCCGGCTTGTAGCCGACCGGCCCGTCGGGGCCCCGCACGGGCCGCCGGTTGGTGCCGTCGTAGACGGTGTCCGAGGTGATCGGCTCGCCGTCCTGCGTGGTCGATCCGTGCTGGAGCGCCGCGGCGAGGACCACCGGCTTGAAGGTGGAGCCGGGCTGGTAGGTGGAGTTGGTGGCGCTGCTGACGTACTGCTTGGTGTAGTCGACACCGCCGTAGAGGGCGACGACATCACCGGTGGCCGGGTCGATGGAGACACCGCCGGCCCGCACGTACTGGTCGGCCTTGGCGGAGCCGCGCTTGTCGTAGACGTTCTCCCGCGCGGACCGGACGAAGGCGTCCTCCTTCGGCTGCTGGATCGTGGTGACGATCCGGTAGCCGCCGGCGGCCAGCTCGTCGCTGTCGACGATGTGGTTGTCGGTGAGGTAGTGGTTGACGGCCTCGATGATGTAGCCGCGCTGGCCCGCCTTGCTCGCGATCGGCTTGGGCTTGCCGATCACCGGGAAGGCGGTGGAGTTCCGGGTGGCCTGGGTGAGCCAGCCCTCCTTGACCATGCCGTTCAGCACGTAGTTCCAGCGGGCCTTGGCGGCCGGCGCGTTCTCCGGGTGGGCGGCGAGGTCGTACTCGCTCGGCGCGTTGAGCAGCGTGGCCAGATAGGCGCCCTGGGCGGTGCTGAGATCGGCGGCGTCCTTCCCGAAGTACGCCTGGGCCGCCGCCTGGATGCCGTAGGCGTTGCGGCCGTAGTAGCTGGTGTTGAGGTAGCCCTCGAGGATCTGGCTCTTGGACTCGTTGCGATCGAGCTTGATCGCGATGAAGAACTCCTTGACCTTCCGGGACGCGGTCTGGTTCTGGTTGAGGTAGTAGTTCTTCACGTACTGCTGGGTGATGGTCGAGCCGGACTGCCTGCCCTTGCCGGTCGCGGTGTTCCAGGCCGCCCTGACCATGGACTTCGGGCTGACCGCCGACTCGTGGTAGAAGTTGCGGTCCTCGGCCGACAGCACGGCGTACTGGGCGGTCTTGGCGACCTCGCTGAGCGGCACGTTCTGCCGGTTGACGGCGCCGTCCCTGGACAGCTCGGTGTGACCGTCGGCGTAGAGGTAGACGTTGTTCTGGGCGATCGCCGCCGCGTTCGGGTCGGGGATCGACACCAGCGCGTAACCGATGAAGAACGCGCCGACCAGCAGCGCCCCCGTGGTCACCGCCAGGGTGGTGACGGTCTTCCAGGAGGGCAGGACCCGGCGCAGGACGTTCCGCCGGGGGCGGCCCGCGCCGCTCACCGGCGCCGCGAGCGTGCCCCAGTCCTGCCCGGCACGCGTCCTCGGTACATCGCTCATGACTACAGGGACTCCTCCGCCGCCGCCGTGGTTGGTCTGCGGCGGAACATGGTGGACCAATCGTTACGTACGCCGCCGTTTGTTACGTACGCTGCCGTAAACCCAATAAGGTCCCAGTCAACACTCTCGCATCATCTGTTCGGCGCTGAGCATCGCAACACATCCGTGACAGGTCTGTGACAGCTCGTGATGTGCCCTCATCCGGACGGGTGAAAACCAGCGGAAAACCGATGGTGCCGTTCCCTGGGGCCGCACTAGGCTCGGCGGCTTGTGTGCCGGGTGGCCGGGCGGCTGGACGGTCCGGACAGGGAGTGGGGGGTGAGCAGGCGGATGGGCGGTTTCTACGGGGCGGTGGTCGTCCGCGGCTTCCGGCGGTACGCGACCTATCGCACGGCCACCGCGGCCGGTGTCTTCACCAACACCGTCTTCGGGCTGATCGTCTCCTACAGCTACATCGCGCTCTGGGACCAGCGCCCGCACCTCGGCGGCTACAGCGAGGCGCAGGCGCTGACGTACGTCTGGGTCGGGCAGGCGCTGCTGACCACGATGGCGCTGATGGGCGGCGGCTTCGAGGAGGAACTGATCGAGCGGATCAGATCCGGTGACATCGCGGTCGACCTCTACCGGCCGGCCGACCTCCAGACCTGGTGGCTCTCGGCGGACCTCGGCCGGGCCGCCTTCCAACTGCTCGGGCGCGGGGTCGTCCCCATGACGGCCGGCGCGCTCCTCTTCGATCTGGCGCTGCCCGCCGACCCGCTGACCTGGCTGCTCTTCCTGGTGTCGATCGCGCTGGGCGCGCTGGTGAGCTTCGCGGTGCGCTTCGCGGTGGCGCTGAGCGCGTTCTGGCTGCTGGACGGGACGGGGGTGAGCCAGGTGGTGTGGCTGGCCGGGCTCTTCTTCTCCGGCATGCTGCTGCCGCTGAACGTCTTTCCCGGCACCCTCGGCGAGGTGGCGCGGGCGCTGCCGTGGGCGGCGATGCTCCAGACCCCGGCCGATGTGCTGCTCGGCCGGGACACCGGCGGCGGGGCGCTGCTCGCGCTGACGCTCCAGGCGGGGTGGGCGGTGGCGCTGCTGGCCGGCGGCCGGGCCCTCCAGAGCGTCGCGACCCGGCGGGTGGTGGTGCAGGGTGGCTGAGTTCGCGGCCCCGGCCGACTGCTCCGAGGGCGGGCCGCCGCCCGGCGGCGGGCCCCTGCCCGGCGGCGGGCCCCTGCCCGGCGGCGGGCCCCTGCCCGGCCGCGCCGCCCCGCCCGGCTTCGCCGACCGGCCGGACGGCCCGTGGCGGCGTACCACCGAGTCCGTACGCGCCTACCGGCTGATCGTCGCCATGTGGGTGCGGTCCACGATGGCCTACCGGATGTCCTTCTTCCTCACCGCGTTCGGCAACCTCACCGCCACCGCGCTGGACTTCGTCACCATCCTGCTGATGTTCACCCACGTCACCGTGCTCGGCGGCTTCACCCTGCCCGAGGTCGCCTTCCTCTACGGCACCGCGAGCACCTCCTTCGGCGTCGCCGACATGGTGATGGGCTCGATGGAGCGGCTCGGGCGCCGGGTGCGGGACGGCACGCTCGACACCCTGCTGCTGCGGCCGGTGCCGGTGCTCGCCCAGGTCGCCGCCGACCGGTTCGCGCTGCGCCGGCTCGGCCGGATCACCCAGGGACTGATCGTGCTCGGCTGGTCGCTGAGCCGGGTGGACGTGGCGTGGTCGCCGGTGAAGGTGGCGCTGGTGCCGGTGATGGTGGTGTCGGGGGCGGCGCTCTTCAGCGCGATCTTCGTGGCCGCCGCCGCCTTCCAGTTCTGGGCGAGCGACGCCTCCGAGGTGCAGAATTCGGTGACCTACGGCGGCAACACCATGCTTCAGTACCCGCCGGGCATCTTCGCCCGCGAGCTGGTCCGCGGGGTGACTTTCGTGGTGCCGCTCGCCTTCGTGAACTGGCTGCCCGCCCTGCGGGTCCTCGGCGAGCCCGATCCGCTCGGCCTGCCCGGGTGGGTGGACTTCGCCTCTCCGCCGGTCGCGCTCGGCTGCTGCCTGCTGGCGGGGCTGGCCTGGCGGGTCGGCCTCCGTTCGTACCGCAGCACAGGGAGTTGAGGTTCTGATGAGCGCGGCGGAACACGTACCAGGTGGAAATCCAGGGGCCGCGGCCCCGGCCGGGCCCGGAGCGGCGGTCGAGCCGCTCGGCGCGGCGCTGGCCGCCGGATCCGGCGCCGACACCGGGACCGCCACTGGGACCGCCACTGGGGCCGCCACTGGGGCCGACACCGTCATCGAACTCGACGGCGTCTTCAAGGTGTTCGAGGTGCGCCGGAAAGCGGGCACGTTCCGCCGCGAGCGGCACCAGGTGCGGGCGGTGGACGGCATCTCCTTCACCGTGCCGCGCGGCGAGATCCTCGGCTACATCGGGCCCAACGGTGCGGGCAAGTCCACCACCATCAAGATGCTCACCGGCATCCTCAACCCGAGCGGCGGCCGGATCAGCGTCTGCGGCATCGACCCCACCCGCGAACGCGCCCGGCTGGCCCGCCGGATCGGGGTGGTCTTCGGCCAGCGCACCACCTTGTGGTGGGACCTGCCGCTGCGCGACTCGTACGAACTGGTCCGCCGGATGTACCGGATCGAGGACGCCCGCTACACCCGAAACCTCGACGCCTGCGTGGAACTCCTCGACCTCGGACCGCTGTTGGACGTCCCCGTACGGCAGCTCTCGCTCGGCCAGCGGATGCGCGGCGACATCGCGGCGGCGCTGCTGCACGACCCGGAGGTGCTCTACCTCGACGAACCCACCATCGGCCTGGACGTGGTCAGCAAGGCCCGGGTGCGCGACTTCCTGCGGGACTACAACGCCGAGCGGGGCACCACGATCCTGCTCACCACCCACGACCTCACCGACATCGAGACCCTCTGCCGCCGGGTGATGGTCATCGACCACGGCCGGGTGATGTACGACGGCGACCTCGCCGGACTGCACGCGGTCGGCGACAGCGAACGCACCCTCGTCGTGGACTTCGCCCATGAACTGCCGCCGGTCGAGGTGCCGGGCGCCCGCTGCGTCAGGGTCGAGGGCCCCCGCCAGTGGCTGGCCTTCCCGGCCACCGGCAGCGCCGCCCCGCTGGTCGCGGCCGTCGCCGCCGGTCACCCCCTGGTGGACCTGTCGGTCCGGGAGCCCGCGATCGAGGATGTGATCGCCCGGATGTACGGCGAGGGCCGCTGACCCGCGCGTGCGCCGGTGCCTTACCCGTCGGCCGGTGTCCCGCGCGTGCGCGGCGTCCTACACGTGCGCGTGCGGGTACTCCGCCGCCCGGTGCTGGAAGGCCAGCACCTTGGGGTTCTGTACGGTGCCGCCGCGGATCTCGATGGCGCGCCGGATCGTCTCGTCCCCGTCCCAGCCGTCGGGCCCGTCCAGGACGGCCCGCAGATACGGCAGGAGGGCCTCGCTGTTCTCCCAGGTGGCGGAGTCCCAGAGGTAGGACGGGCTGTGGTCCACGCCGTAGTAGTGCACCTGGTCGCCGACGGTGAACATCGGGTCGGCGAAGGTGGTGGGGCGGGCCCAGGCGAACCCCATGCCCTCGTCGCAGGACACGTCGATGACGAGGGTGCCGGGGGCGAGCGTGGCCAGGTCGTCCTCTATCAGGAACATCAGCGGCGCGTCGGTGTCCTGGAGCACGCAGTTGACGATGATGTCGTGCCCGGCGAGGAACTCCGCCAGCGGCAGGGGACCGTCCTCGGTGAGGGCGACACTCCGCCGCGGGTCGAGGGTGTCGTCCGCCTCGTCGTGGTCGAAGTGCACGATCCGGGCGGAGTGGATCGGTGAGCTGACCGCCGTGACCCCGCGGGCGGTGAGCACGTCCACATCGTGCACGCCCAGCGCGCTGAGCGCGGTCACCGCGCCCCGGGCGGTGGCCCCGAAGCCGATCACCACGGCCCGCTGCCGGCGCCCGTAGTCACCGGTCGCCCCGGTGAGCTGCATGGCGTGCAGCACCGACGAGTAGCCGGCCAGCTCGTTGTTCTTGTGGAAGACATGCAGATTGAAGGCGCCCTCGCGGCTCCAGTGGTTCATCGCCTCGAAGGCGATCACCGTCAGCCGCCGGTCGATGGCGCTCTGTGTCACCTTCTCGTCCTGCACGCAGTGCGGCCAGCCCCACAGCACCTGGCCCTCGCGGAGTTCGGCGAGATCCTCGTGGAGCGGCTTGGCCAGGAGGATCACGTCACACTCCGCGATCAGCTCCTCCCGGGATCTGAGCCCGGCGACCAGTGGCGCCAGTTGCCGGTCGGCGACGCCGAAGTGCGCGCCGTAGTCCTTTTCCAGGAAGATCCGCGCGCGCAGATCGGCGTCGATCCGCTCGAAGTGCGCCGGGTGGACGGGCAGGCGGTGCTCGTTTTCCTTGCGGGTGTGCGCCATGATGCCGAGCGTGAGCTGCTGCAAGTTGCCCCTTTGGTTACCGCCTGTTTAGCACACCCCGTCCGCGGGGCAGGGTGTCCCGACGCCGCCGCCCACGGCGCCACAGGACGAGGGGGAGGGCGCCGGCCAGTCCCAGGGCGCCGGGTCCGGCCGCCGCGGCGGCGTGGATGCCGGGCTGGCCGAAGGTGTGCGGAACCGGGAGGGTGGCCCAGCGGCCGACGGGCCAGGCGACGACGAAGGCGCGGCCGACGACGTTGCCGACCGGGACGAAGCCGCGTGTCTCGTCGTTCTGGTGATAGCGGGAGTCGTACGAGTTCTGGCGGTGGTCGCCCATCACCCAGATCTTCCCCTTGGGCACGGTGACGGCGAACCGGCCGCCCTGGTCGTCGGCGCTGCACGGAGTGTTGCCGGCGTAGACGTAGGGCTCGTCGAGCGGCTTGCCGTTGACCTTCACCGGTCCCGTGCCCTGGCACTCCACCCTGTCGCCGGCCACCGCGATGACCCGCTTGATCAGATCCCGCTCGCCGGCGGCCGGCATCAGCCCCACGAAGCCGAGCGCCTTCTGCACGGCGTTGGGGTGCGGGGCCCCTTCGTCGCCGAGCCAGTCGGCCGGGTCGTGGAAGACCACCACCTCGCCGCGGGCCGGCTTCGAGCCGAACCACGGCGTCAGCTTGTCGACCAGCACCCGGTCTCCCGGCTGCAAGGTGTTCTGCATCGACTCCGAGGGGATGGAGAACGCCTGCACCAGGAAGGTCTTGATGATCAGCGCGAGCACCAGGGCGACGACGACCAGGATCGGCAGCTCCTTCCACAGGGAGCGCTGCCGTCCGCCGCCGCGTCCGGGCGGCTCGGGCGCCTCCCCGCCGTCGATCCGGGCGGCCCCGTCCGTCCCCACTGCGTCCACTTTCGCTCCCTTGTACGCGCCGTCGACTGCCGTCGTCTGCCGTCGTCCGCTGCCGGCGCCCCTGCTCCGACTACCCAACGATCGGGGGTTCCCGCCGCTCAGAGGGTAGGGATTGAGTGGGGGACGGGTTTGCGCGGGGGCCGGGGGCGGGGCGCCCTGGGGTGGCGGGGCCCGGGGGGATGGCGGCCGGGGCGGTGGTGGACGGCGGGCGCCTCAGTGGGGGACGTCCATGCGCTGGGTGCCGATGACCGACAGCAGGCGCAGCGCCTCCTCGGCGGGCGAACCGGGGGCGGCGGTGTAGATCACCACCCGCTGGTCCCGGTCGCTGATGTCGAGGACATCGCAGTTGACGGTGATCGGGCCGACCAGCGGGTGCTGGAAGGTCTTTTGCCGGGTGCGGTCGGTGCGCACGTCGTGGGAGGCCCACAGCCGGGTGAACTCCGCGCTGCCGGCCTTGAGCTCGGCCACCAGCTCGGTCAGCTCGGGATCGTCGGGGTAGCGGGCGGCGGTGGCGCGCAGGTCCTGGGCCGCGGTGCGGGCGAAGGCGTCCGCGTCCGACACCCCGAACAGCCGCAGCCCGCCCGGGTCGGGCCCGAGGAGGGCCCGGCGCAGCAGGTTGCGGTCGCGGCGCGGTACGGCGGAGAAGTCCTCCATGAGGGCGGCCGCCAGCTCGTTCCAGGCGATCACCTCGTACATCGCGGAGGTCACGAAGGCGGCCGAGTGCGGCAGCCGGTGCAGCAGGTCCAGGATGCTCTGCGGCACCTCGCGCGAGGGCCCGGGCGGCGGGCCGGGCGGCGCGCCGGCCAGGTGGTGGAGGTGGTCGCGCTCGGCGTCGGAAAGGCGCAGCGCCCGAGCCAGCCCGGCCAGCACCTCGCGGGACGGGCGCGGGCCGCGGGCCTGTTCGAGCCGGGTGTAGTACTCGGTCGAGATGTACGCGAGCTGCGCCGCCTCCTCGCGCCGCAGCCCCGGGGTCCGGCGGCGCGGGCCGGCGGGCAGCCCCACGTCGGCGGGGGTGATCCGCTCGCGCCGGGTGCGCAGGAAGTCGGCCAGTTCTTGTCTGTCCACACGTCGAGTGTGCCCCCGGGGCGCGGGGCCGAGCCAGGTACCGCCGGTGCCTGGATCGGCTTCGCCGCCCGGCGCAGGCTCGCTGTCATGGACGACACAGCGAGCATCAAGAATCCGGCGGCCACGAATCCGGCCGCCGACCATCTGACCGCCGACCATCCGGCCGCCGGCACAGCGACCGGGAACGCACCTGGCGCCGAGGCGTCCGCCCCGGCCGCGCCGGGTCTGCTGGCCGGCAAGGTCGCCTTCATCACCGGCGCGGGCCGGGGGATCGGCGCCGCGGCGGCCCGGCTCTTCGCCCGCGAGGGCGCCCGGGTGCTGCTCGCGGCCCGGACGGAGTCGCAGCTGGCGGCGGTGACCGAGGAGGTCCGCGCGGCGGGCGGCGTGGCGGAGTACGTGGTGTGCGATCTGGCCGACGCGGCGAGTGTGCGCGCGGCGGTGGACCGCGCGGTGGAGGTGTACGGCCGGCTCGACGTCGCCTTCAACAACGGTGCGACGATCACCCCGCCCGGCCCGCTCGACCGGGTGCTGGAGGCGGACTTCGACCACATCTACGCCGTCAACCTCAAGGGCCCGTGGCTGGCCATGGTCGCGGAGGTCGCCGCGATCCGGGCCACCGCGGGGACCGGGGCCATCGTCAACAACTCCAGCGTCGGCAGCCTGCGGGGCAACCCCGAACTGCCCGCGTACGGTGCGATGAAGCGGGCGGTGAACAGCCTCACCGAGTCGGCGGGGATCACCTACGGCCCGGAGGGCATCCGCGTCAACGCGATCGCGCCCGGCAACACGGCGACCGAGATGATCAGCACCTGGGCGGCGGATTCCCCCGGCCTCGCCGACCGACTCCGCGCGGCGACCCCGCTCGGCCGCTCGGCCGCCCCCGAGGAGATCGCCCAGGCCGCGGCGTGGCTCCTCAGCGATCGTGCCTCTTACGTCACCGGCACGGTCCTCCGCGTCGACGGGGGCGCCCGAGCGTGACCCTTGCCGGGTGGCTCGCGGGATAGGGTGCCCTTTTCCCGGGGCGGTGCGGTTGTTCTTCGGCTGCGGGTGGGTGGGGGTTCCTCGCGCAGTTCCCCGCGCCGCTTTGGGGCCCGGTCCGCTGGGGGCGGCGTTGGGTGGGCGCGTTGGTGCTGTGCGGCGCCGGACCAGGGGCGCTGGGGGTCCCCCCCAGGCGAAGCTCTGGGGGAGGAACTGCGCGCTCGGCCACGGCGGGCGGTCAGGTCGCGGGACGGGCCGCAAGGGGCACCGCAGGGCGAAAATGGGTGGAGCCGCAGCGGCGGGGGCGGGTAGCGTGGTGCGGCCCGCAGCTACCCGTGAAGGACGTGCCGTTGTACACCGTGTGAGACCCCCCAAGCGCTGAACCGTCGCGCGTCGCGCAAACGCGCCGCGCTCCTTTTCGCTGCGGTCCTCTCACTGGAAACGGTGTATCTCTGTGCCCAAGAACCGGGTGGCCCTGCCCACCTGCCTGCCGATCGTGCTCCGCCTGTGCGCCGGGCGCGATGACGAGCTGAACCTGCCGCACGGCAACGGCAACGGCAACGACGCACCGCGCCGTCAGGCGCCCGGCTCGGGCCGGCCCGACCGGGCCGCCTGGCAATCCCCGTACGGACCCCCGCCGCACCGCACCCACCGCGGCCGCTGGGCCCCGTGGCCGGGGCTGACCGGGGCCCGGTCCGCCCTGCGGCGCGGATTCCCCTGCGGCCGCTGCGACTGACCGCCGAAGGCGGTCCGCCCTGGTCAGCGCCCGACCCCGGGGGACCGCCACCGTCATCGTCGCCGCCCATGACTGATCACCAGGGCACGGGCGTTCCGTCCCAGGAGAAGAAGCCACCGGTGGGGCCGTCGTCCGGCAGCAGGGCCAGGCGGAGGGCACCCCGCGCGGCCTCGGCCGGGTCGCCGGCGGCAGCGGCGGCCCGGGGGTTGAGATCGGTGGCCCGCAGGCCGGGGGCGAGCGCGTTGACCTTGAAGCCGTCCTCAGCCAGCGTCTGGGCGTAGAGGACGGTGAGGGCGTTGAGAGCGGCCTTGGACGACCGGTAGGCGCCCCCGGCGCCGTTTCCCGGGGTGAACTGGGGGTTGGGGGTGGTGCTCCAGGCCAGCGACGCCGTGCCACTGGAAATGTTGACGATGCGCGGGCGCGGGGACCGGCGCAGGGCGGGCAGGAAGGCATTGGTCACCGCCACTACCCCGAACACATTGGTCTCGTATGTGCGCCGGTACTCCTCGACGCCGGTGTCGGTCGGCGGGGCGAGTGACGGCGAGATGCCGGCGTTGTTGACCAGCACGTCCAAGCGGTCCATCTGAGCCGCGGCCTGTGCGACGCCGTCGGGATCTGTCACGTCGAGGACCAGCAGACGGGCCCCGGCTCCGATCTCCTCGACGGCCCGCTGCCCGCGCCCGGGGTCACGGGAGCCCACGTACACGGTGAGGCCCTCGGCGGCGAGCAGCCGGGCGATATGCTTGCCGATGCCCTTGTTGGCACCGGTAACCAGAGCTGTGCGTTCGTCCATGGCAACCACACTTCCCTGGTTGTGGGTGCCCCGCCAGGGACAGCCTGTACCAGGCAGCGGGAGGAGGCGACATGGCACGGCAGGAGCTGGCCCACTATCTACGGGACCGCCGGGCGGCCCTGCATCCGCACGAGATCGGCCTGGCGGCGACGGGCACCGACCGCCGCACACCGGGTCTGCGCCGCGAAGAGGTGGCGGAGCTCGCCCACATGTCGGTCGACTACTACACGCGGCTGGAGCAGGCCCGGGGGCCGCGGCCATCGGCCCGGATCCTGGACGCGCTGGCCCGCGCGCTGCGGCTCACGCCGGCCGAGCGCAGCCATCTGTTCCGCCTGGCGGGTTCAAGCGCGCCGCCTGGCATCAGCGCCGTGCGGCGGGTGCGCCCGCACGTGGCCCGGATGCTGGAGCGGCTGCCGGAGACCGGTGCCATCGTCACTGACGCGGCGTACGGCGTTGTCGCCTGGAACCCCCTGGCCCGGGCACTGCTCGGCGCCGACCTCGGAGGCGGGACGACGAACCTGGCCCGACGCCGCTTCCTGGGCCAGGGGCGGACGTACGAGAGCTCCAGCGCCGAGGAATCCGGGCACATCGTGGTGGCGCGGCTGCGCCGGGCCGCGGACCGCTACCCGCATGACCCGCAGCTTGCCGCGCTGCTGGCCGAGCTGAACGCCGGCAGCGAGGAGTTCCGGCAGATCTGGCTGGCGCGTCCGGTCCACGCTCCCGGGCATCGCACCAAGACCCTGGACCATCCGGAAGCCGGTGCGCTGCGGTTGAACTGCGACGTCCTGCTCGTGCCCGAGGATGACCAGGAGGTTGTCCTGATGACGGCCGACCCCGGATCGCCTGCCGCGCGGGCCCTGCGCAGGCTGGCCACGCAGGCGAGCCGGAGCTGACGGCGAGTGTGATCGCCTCGTTCTTCTGGCTCTCCATTTCTGTGAGCCGGTGCGGGGTCCGGCCGCCCGGCGGCGAGCAGGAGGGTGCGGCGGGCCTCGGCGTGGGGGATGGGGGGCTCGTCGCGGCCGAGGGCGCGGGCCCGCTCAAGGCGGGCGAGGGCGTCCGCGAGGTCTTCGGGTTCGTTCATGGGGAGGTGCTTTCGCTTGGGTTCCGCGGAGCCCAGTGGCCCGGTTGTCGACCCTTCGGGGTGACAACCGGGCCGTTGGAGTTGGGCGTTACGGCTGGGCGAAGTCGCCGTCGGCGATGCCGCGGATGAAGGCGGTGAACTCGCCGGGGGCGAAGAGGAGCGCCGGGCCGGCGGGGTCTTTGCTGTCCCGGACGGCTATCGCGTCGGGTGACGCCGCGACCTCGACGCACTGGCCGTTGCCGCTGCTGTGGCTACTTTTGCGCCAGGTGGGAGCAACTTCCACGCAGTTGCCGTTGCCGGCGCTGTAGCTGCTTTTGAACCACTTGGGGTTGCTGAGGTCCGCCATCTTCATTGCCGCTCTCCTTCAGTTGATCTCATCTGCCACCTTGGCGATCAGGTGTCTCGAGTCGTCGGGGCTGAGTGCCATGGCGCGTAGATGGTCGAAGCTCTGGTTGTACCGCTGCACGTCCGCCTCCGCTTCGAGGAAGAGGTCTGCGGCCATGCTCTCCATGTAGCTCAGGGTCGGGTCTGCGGGGTCCGGGAAGTCGATCAGAACGAAGCTCCCGAGCATCCCGGGGTGAGGCCCAGCGGTGAATGGGATGACCTGGAGCGTCACATTTGGGAGCTCGGCGACTTCGACCATGCGGTGGAGTTGGTCCACCATCACGTTCGGCTTTCCGATTCCACGTCGCAGCACCGCCTCATCCACGATGGTCCACAGCTCCAGCGGAGCCTCCCTCCGGAGGATCGCCTGCCGGTCCATGCGGGCCTGCACCCGCTGCTCTACCTCTTTGGTGGTGGACGTTGGAAGGACGCCCTTGATCACCGCGCGCGCGTAATCCTCGATCTGGAGGAGGCCGGGAACGAAGAGCGACTCGTAGTTGCGCAGGCTCCTGGCCTCGGTCTCGAAGCTGATGAACGTAGTGTAAGTGTCAGTCAGATCGGCGTGATACGGCCGCAACCAGCTCTGTTCGTCGGCCTGCTTCAAAAGCGCCAAGATCTCCGAGCGCTGCGGGTCCTCCACCCCGTACAGATCGAGCAGCCCCATCACCGTCCGGCGCTGCGGGCGCACCTTCGCGTACTCGATCCGGTACAGCGTCACGTTGTTGATGCCCGTGCGCTCCTCGACCTCTTCCCTGGTCAAGCCGTTGACGTCGCGCAGGCGTCGTAGTTCGCCGGCCATCCGCCGGAGTCGGATCGTCGGCATCTGCCGCTTCGTTGGCACTCGCTCTGCCCTTCGTGTGCACGGCTGACCGGGATGAGTTTGACCGACACTCGCCCCTCGCAGCAGGTCGTATTACGAACGCAACCGTTGCTTCGGATGTGGTTGCGCGGGATGCTCCGCTAGGAGCAAGCTAGTAGCGCGCAGTATGGCACGCTCTGTTTTAGGCCGACTGCTGTGCGCTGGCGAAATCATGCCTTTGGGCGACTTCGCGCGTACTGGGCGCAGCCTGCCTCGAACCTGTGGTGCGGCCGAACGCCAGGGACCGTCCGTGTGGTGCGGGTTGGAGAGAGGGAAGGCCGCGTCGTGAAATCGCCGATGTATGGGTATATGCGGGTCTACGAAGATCAGGCGGATGTCGACGTGCGGGACACCGAGCAGCTCTTACGGGGCTACGCCGAGAAGGAGGGCCAGGTGTTGGCGGGGTTGTTCCAGGAGGAGGACGACGGCCGCGGCGAGTCGCTCACCGCACTGATCGCCGCGCTCAAGCGGACCGGGGCGGGGCTGGTGGTCACACCGTCCTTACGGCATTTCGGAGTTGGGGAGGCGTTACGCGAACAGCGGTTGGCGTGGCTGGAGTCGGAAACCGGTGCGAATGTGGTGGAGGTGGCTCCGTGAGCTGTGGGGGCGTGGTCGAGGACCCGAAGTGTCTGTATGTGGCGTCACTCCGGCTCAGCGCGGTGCTCGCCGCCGTGGGCCGCAGCCGGGGTTTCATCCGGCGCACCCTGTGCGAGTGGGGGCTCCAGGCGCTCCTGGACAGCGTTGAGTTGGTGGTGAGCGAGTTGGTGACCAACGCGGTGAAGACCACGGCCACGATCGCGTGCCCGCCCAGCGTCCACCATGTGATCGGCGTACAGCTCCGGATGGTCGGCGCGAGTCTCTACGTCGAGGTGTGGGATCCGGGCGAGGGCATCCCGGTCATCCGGGAGCAGACCCTGGAGGCCGAGGGCGGGCGCGGGCTCTTCCTGGTGGAGGCGGTGAGCGAGCGGTGGGACATCTGCCGGCCCGCGGTGGGCGGCAAGATCGTATGGGCCGAGTTGTCCGTCCCCGCCATCAAGGGGCAGGTGGTCGAACCGCGCACCGCCGGGTTCGGAGCCGAGTGGGAACGGGTGGAGACGGCGCTCAGACAGCGGGTTCTCGCCTGAACCGCACCGGTGACCCGCCGACCCACCGCCCGTCGGCGCACCGCTCACCGCCGCCCCACCGCTCACCGGCCGCTCACCGCAGGGATTCCAGGGCCGCCCGTACCCGGTCGACGGCGCCCCGGCCGGTGGACGCGTGGGCGGACAGCCGTACCGAAGTGGTGCGGACGGTCGGTGAGACCTCCTGCGCGTGCAGCGCCTTTCCGACCGCCGCGGTGTCCGTGCCGGGCATCCGGAAGGAGACGATGCCGGCTCGTTCGGCGGGCGCGGTGGGCGAGAGGACCTCGCCGCCACCGCTCCGGACGGCGTCGATCAACTCACCCACCCGCTCCGCGATATGCGCCTCGATCGCCCGAACGGTCGTGTCCGCCACGATCCGGAGCGCGGCCGCGAAGGCCGCGGCGGCGACCGGGCTCAGATTGGTGATGCTCCACCGCTGGGCGCCGGTGGCGGGCGGGTGCTCGACGTCGTCGAAGGACGCCACGTCCTCGATACCGGTCCAGCCGGTGAGCGTCGGCTCCAGGCGGTCCAGGGCCAGGTCCGAGAGGGTGGCGAAGCCGGTGCTCCAGCTCGCCCGCAGCCACTTCTGGCCGCCGGCCACCACCACGTCGGCCGCCTGCCAGGGGAGTTCGGCGATCCCGAAGCCCTGGATGGCGTCCACGATCAGCAGCCGGTCGGGCCCGATCGCCTCGCGCAGCGCCGCGAGGTCGGCGCGGTAGCCGGTACGGAAATCGACCGCGCTCACCGCGAGCGCCACCACCTCGTCGGTGAGGGCGGCGCGGACGGTGTCGGCGGTGATCCGGCCGTACGGATCCGGCTCCAGCCAGCGGGGGACGGCGCGGCCGAGGGCTTCGGTGCGGCGCCACGGGTAGTGGTTGGCGGGGAAGTCCGTGCCGGGGACGAGGACCGTGCCGGTGGGGATGCCGAAGGCGGCGTGGAAGAGGCCGGTGGAGGCGTTGGGGAGCAGCACCGTGTTCTCGGCGGCGGCCCCGGCGAGGTGGGCCGCGCTGTCCCGGGCGGCCCGTTCGGCGCGCATCAGGTCGTTGACGGTGGTGTGGTCGGCGTGCGCGGAGCGGGTCAGGGCGGTGGCGGTGGCGGCCAGTACGTCCCGGGAGGGCGGTCCGTAGCGGGCGAAATCCAGGTAGCCCGCGGGCTCCTCGAAGTGCTCGGCGTAACCGGGAAGGCCATCGGTGGACATGGGACGGGTCCCTCCAGGGCGTGAGGTGGACGACACCGGGAGGCGTCGCGGGTCATTCGTACGTTCCAAGACGTACAAGGCGGTGAGAATACGTGGGTGGAGCCAATGGGTGTGGCGAAGGGGCCGGCTGACCGGCCGGGTGAGGGCGCGGACGCGGACGCCGAGCGCTGGCGGGGTGTGCGGCGGATGAAGCTGATCGCGACCGGGTTTCTGCTGGTCGCGACGGTGGTCTACGTCGGGGCGAAGGTGGCCGGCGCGCACGGGGCGGGCGGCTGGGCCGGGTACGTGGCCGCGGCGGCCGAAGCCGGCATGGTGGGCGCGCTGGCCGACTGGTTCGCGGTCACCGCCCTCTTCCGGCACCCGCTGGGGCTGCCGATCCCGCACACCGCGATCATCCCGACGAAGAAGGACGCGCTCGGCGAGAGCCTCGGCGATTTTGTCGGGGAGAATTTCCTGTCCGCCGATGTGGTCCGCACCCGGCTGCGGGCGGTCGGCATCGGCTCGCGCCTGGGCCACTGGCTGGCCGAACCGGTCAACGCGGACAAGGTGACCGAGCAGGCGGCGGCCGCGCTGCGGGGTGTGCTGACCGTGCTGCGGGACTCCGATGTGCAGGCGGTGGTGAGCGAGGCGATCACCCGGCGGGCCGAGGCGCAGGAGATCGGACCCGGGCTCGGCAAGCTGCTGGAGCGCATCGTCGTCGACGGCGGCCACCGGCGGATGGTGGACCTGGTGTGCGTACGGGTCCACGACTGGCTGGTGGAGCACGGCGACTCGGTGATGGGCGCGGTGCAGGACGGGGCGCCCGGCTGGACGCCCCGGTTCGTGGACCGCAAGGTCGGCGAGCGGGTCTACAAGGAGCTGCTGCGGTTCGTCACCGAGATGCGGGACTCGCCCGAGCACCCCGCGCGGGGGGCGGTCGACCGCTTCCTCGGCGACTTCGCCACCGAGCTCCAGTCCGACCCCGACACCCGGCAGCGGGTGGAGCGGCTGAAGAAGGACCTGCTGGCGCGGAGCGAGGTGCAGGATCTGATCGCGTCGGTGTGGGGCGCGGTGCGCGGCATGATGGTGGCCGCCGCCGAGGACGAGACCAGCGAACTGCGGCTGCGCGCCCGGGCCTCGCTGCTGTCACTCGGCACCCGGCTGACCACCGACGAGCGGCTCCAGTCGAAGGTGGACAGTTGGCTGGAGGACGCGGCCACGTATCTCGTCACGACCTACCGGGACGAGATCACCTCGCTGATCAGCGACACGGTGGCCGGCTGGGACGCGGACCAGACCTCGCGCAAGATCGAGGCGCACGTGGGGCGCGACCTCCAGTTCATCCGGATCAACGGCACGGTGGTCGGAGCGCTGGCCGGTCTGGTGATCTACGCGGTCTCGCAGGCGGCCGGCGGCTGAGGTCTTCTGTCGGCCTTATCGGCCTGGTCGGCCCGGACAACGGGCGGCGGCTCGGATCGGATCGGGGGTTGCGCGGGGCGGGGCGGGGATTGGAGGATCGGACAGACATCCGATGACCGTTGGTGCACTGACCGGCCGTCGTACCGGATCGCCCACCTCGAACCACGCTGTTCGCCCACCCCGAACGAAGTCAACCAAGCTACGGAGTACCACTGTGAAGCTGCTGCGAGTCGGACCCGCCGGGGCCGAGCGCCCGGCCCTGCTGGACCACGAGGGCGTGCTGCGGGACCTGAGCGCTCTCGTGCCCGACATCGACGGTTCGCTGCTCGCCGACGCCGCCGCGCTGGAACGCGTCGCCGCCGCCGGGGCGGACGGCTCGCTGCCGGCCCTGGACGCGTCGCTGCGGGTCGGGCCGCCGCTGGCCCGGATCGGCAAGATCGTCTGCATCGGCCTCAACTACCACGACCACGCCGCCGAGATCGGCGCCCAGGCGCCCGACGAGCCGGTCGTCTTCATGAAGGCGCCGGACACCGTGGTCGGGCCCGAGGACACGGTGCTGGTGCCGCGCGGCAGCCGGAAGACCGACTGGGAGGTGGAACTCGCCGTCGTCATCGGGCGCGAGCTGCGGTACGCGGCCTCGCACGAGGAGGCGCTGGCCGCCGTCGCGGGGTACGCCCTCGCGCACGACGTGTCCGAGCGGGAGTACCAGATCGAGCGCGGCGGGCAGTGGGACAAGGGCAAGAACTGCGAGACCTTCAACCCGCTGGGCCCGTGGCTGGTCACCGCCGACGAGATCGCCGACCCGCAGGCGCTGCCGCTGAAGCTGTGGGTCAACGGGGAGTTGAAGCAGGACGGCAACACCGGGGACCAGATCTTCCCGGTGGCCGAAGTGGTGCGGTACCTCAGCCAGTTCATGACGCTCTACCCCGGTGATGTGATCAACACGGGGACCCCGGCGGGGGTCGCGCTGGGGCAGCCGGAGCCGAAGCCGTATCTGAACCCGGGTGATGTGGTGGAGCTGGCGATCGAGGGGCTGGGGCGGCAGCGGCAGGAGCTGAAGTCGGCCTGAGGGTTTGTGGGTTGGCCGAGGGGGCTGACGGGGTTGACCGGGCTGACCTGGCTGAGGGGGTTCAGGGGCGGCGGCTCGGGAGCGGGTGCCGGCCGTCGGGGGTCCGGCGGTCGGCCCGGTCGCCCCCGGCCCGGCCGGTCAGGTGTCCCAGGACGTCCTGAGGTCGTCGAGGAAACGGGTCAGTCCGGCCACCACCAGGGCGTGGTCCTCCCGTTGCGGCAGGCCCGAGACGCCGACCACGCCCACCACGCCGACGCCGGTCACCCGTACGGGGAAGGCGCCGCCGTGGGCGGCGAAGAGGTTCGGGTCGAGGCGGGAGGACTCCTCGAAGGTGGTGCCCCTCGCCCGGAAGCGCTCGCCGACCATCAGCGAGCTGGCGGCGTAGCGCTCGACGACCCGGGCTTTGCGTTCCAGCCAGGCGTCGTTGTCGGCGGTCGTGCCGTCGAGTGCGGCGTGGAAGAGGCGCTGCGGGCCGCGCACGACCGAGATGGTGACGGCGGCGTCGCGCTCCCGGGCGAGCTCCACCAGCAGGCAGCCGAGGCGCCAGGCGTCGTCGGGGGTGAAGCGGGGCAGGACGAGGGTCCGTTCCTGCTCGGCGAGTTCGGTGAGGCCGGCTGGTTCGGCGGGGTCGGCTGGTTCGGCGGGGTCGGCCGCTTCGGTCGGCTGCGGCGCGGCTGACTGGTGCGCCGAGTCTGCCGGGCGGGGCGGGTTTGCGGGGTGCGGCGGGTCGGCCGGCCGGCCGGCGGAGTCGCTCTCGCTCACAGCTCCACCACCCGTCCGGTGCGGGCGGAAAGCCGCGCGGCTTCGATGACCTCAAGGGCGGCCACCGCCTGGAGCGGGCTCACCGGCGCCTCGGTGCCTTCGCGCAGGGCCGTCTCGACGGCGGCGTAGAAGGCGGGGTAGTCACCGGGCAGCGACGGTACGGGCCGGGCGTCCTCGTCGGTGCCGAGGGTGCCCCAGGCGGACTCCGGCACGGCGCCCCAGGCGGTCCCGTCGCCCGGCCGCAGGCCCGCCCGCAGCGCGGGTTCCTGCTGGTCCAGGCCGTGGCTCAGATAGCCGCCGGCGCTGCCCAGCACCCGGAAGCGCGGGCCGAGCCGGGCGGTGGTGGCGCTCATCCACAGGTGCGAGCGGACGCCGCCGGTGTGGGTGATCGCCATGAAGCTGTCGTCGTCGGCGGCGGCGCCCGGCCGCCGCACGTCGGCCTCGGCGTAGACCAGGCGGGCCGGGCCGAAGAGGGTGAGTGCCTGGTCGACGAGGTGGCTGCCCAGGTCGTAGAGGAGGCCGCCGACCTCGGCCGGGTCGCCGGACTCGCGCCAGCCGCCCTTGAGTCGCGGGCGCCAGCGCTCGAAGCGGGACTCGAAGCGGTGGATGTCGCCCAACTCGCCCTTGGCGAGGATTTCGCGCAGGGTGAGGAAGTCGCTGTCCCAGCGGCGGTTCTGGAAGACGGTGAGCAACAGGTCCTTGGCGTAGGCGAGATCGGCCAGTTCCCTGGCCTGGGCGGCGGTGCCGGCGATCGGCTTGTCCACCACGACCGGCAGGCCGGCCTCCAAGGCGGCGGTGGCCAGCGGGACATGGGTGCGGTTGGGGGAGGCCAGCACGACCAGGTCCAGCTCGCGGGCCCGGGCCCACACCTCGTCGGCGCTGCCGGCGAAGCGGACCTCCGGGTGCTCGGCGCGGGCCTGCTGACGTCGCTCCTCGCTGCCGGTGACGATCGTGTCCAGGACGAGGCCCGGGGTACTGGCGATCAGCGGCGCGTGGAAGAACGACCCGGCCGGGCCGTACCCGACGAGGGCGACCCGAAGTGACCCGGTCCGATCCCCGCCGGACCCGGCGCCGGGGCTGGTGCTGCCGGAAGTGCTCATGCGGTCACTTTTGCAACAGTGTTGCCGAAGTGCAAGTGCGGTGCAGAATGCCTCCGTGCCCCCCACCTCCACCCCGCCCGACCCGCCCCCGCGCCCGCGGACCCCACCCGCCCCCGCCTGTCCCGGCGTTGGACCGGTGGCGGCGCCCGGCGCCGGTTCCGGTTCCGGGGGGCTAGTGGCTTCGGCGGCGGCCGTGCCCGGGGAGTCGCCCGCTGGCGCGGCGGGGGGTGGTGGTGTGGGTCCGGGTGGGTTTGCGGCTCCGCCGCCGGTGGGTGGGCCTTCGGTTGTCGCCCCGCCGGGCGTTGGACCGGTGGCGGCGTCCGGTGCCGGCGCCGGTTTCGGGGGGCGCGCGCCTTCGGCGGCGGCCGTGCCTGGAGGGTCGCCCGCTGGCGCGGCGAGGACCAGCGGGGTCGATGCTGCTTCCGGGCGCGAGACCGTTGCGGGTGCCGCCCCGGCCCCCGCCCCGCGGGGCGAACCAGCGGCTGCGCCGTCGGCGGCCGGATCGGCTGGGCGTTCGGGGCTTGCCCCGCCCGGCGTTGGACCGGTGGCGGCGCCCGGCGCCGGCGCCGGTTCCGGGGGGTGGGGTGGGGTGAATTGGGTTGGGGTTGGGAGTCATAACGCGGGGGTGGTGCTGGAGTTGTTGAGGGCGGCGGTGGGGTGGGGGGACGGGGGGCTGAGTCGGCTGGAGTTGGCGGGGTGGAGTGGGCTTACGCCGCAGGCGGTCAGCAAGATCGCCGGGCGGCTGCGGGGGGAGGGGCTGGTCGAGGAGGCGGGGCGACGGGCGTCGACCGGGGGGAAGCCGTCGACCGGGCTGCGGCTCGCGGCGGACGCGTGGCACGCGGTCGGCGTGCACCTCGACGGCGCGACGCTCACCGCGGTCCGTACGGACCTGGCCGGCCGCGTCCTCGCCTCCCGCTCCGCGCCGCTCGACCTCGGCCGCCCCGTCCCCGAGGCGCTCGACGCGATCGTCCGGGAGATCCGCGTCACCCTCGACCTCGCCCCCCGCCCGGTGCTCGGCGTCGGCGTCGGCACGCGCGGCCCCCTCGACCACACCTCGGGCACCCTGCACCGCGTCACCGGCCACCCGCACTGGTCCGGCGTCCGGCTCGCCGACGAACTCACCGCCCGCCTCGGCCTGCCGGTCACCGTGGACAAGGACACCAACACCGCCGCGCTGGCGATCCTCGCGGCCCGCTCGACCTCCTCCATACCGGCAGCACCGGCAGCGCTGACAGCACGGCCAGCACGGCCAGCACGGCCAACACCGGCCATGCCGGCCGCAGGCCCCCGCGCCCCCGCCCCCGGCTCCTTCGGCTATCTGCACCTCGGCGCCGGACTCGGCGCGGCGCTCGTGCTGGACGGAAAGCCGTACCGGGGCGGGCGGACCGGCGCGGGCGAGTTCGGCCACCAGGCCGTGGCGCCGGACGGACCGCTGTGCGCGTGCGGCAACCGGGGCTGCCTCGAAGTCCTGTGCCTGGCCGCGGTGGACCGGGGCGACCTGGCCGGCGCGGCCCGCGTGCTGGGGATAGGCGCCGCCAACCTCGTCGCGCTGCTCGACATCGACCAGGTGATCCTCGGCGGCCGTACCCCCCTCGCCGCCTCCGAGATCTTCCGCCGCGAGGTCGCCGCGGTCCTCGCCGAACGCGGCCGGGCCGTCCCGGTCACCCTGGCCGCCCCCCTCGCCGTACCCGAGGGCGCGGCCCTCCTCGCCCTGACCCCCCTCTTCACCCGCGCCACCCTCCACCGACCCGCGCGGACCCGGCGCCGATCCCGTTGACCGGGTGCTGACCCCGGCGCCACCTGCGGACGGACGGTCGGGGCGGGGTCATCCGGCCCCGACTACCCTGGGCAGAACAGGCGATCAGACCGGCCCTTCCCAGGGGCCGTGGGAACAGGAGTGCGCACCGTGCAGACACGCAAGCCCATCGAGTCGTGGCTCACCGACCTGGACGGAGTGCTGATCCACGAAGGGGTGCCGGTACCGGGCGCAGACGCCTTCCTGAAGGCGCTCAAGGAGTCGGGCAAGCCGTTCCTGGTGCTCACCAACAACTCCATCTACACCCCGCGCGACCTGCGGGCCCGCCTCGCCCGGATGGGCCTCGACGTGCCGGTCGCCAACATCTGGACCTCCGCGCTCGCCACCGCCAAGTTCCTCGACGACCAGCGGCCCGGCGGGACCGCGCACGTCATCGGTGAGGCGGGCCTGACCACCGCGCTGCACGACGTCGGCTACGTGCTCACCGACTCCGAGCCGGACTACGTGGTGCTCGGCGAGACCCGTACCTACAGCTTCGAGGCGCTGACGAAGGCGATCCGGCTGATCAACGACGGGGCGCGTTTCCTGTGCACCAACCCGGACCAGACCGGTCCCTCCCCGCAGGGCGTGCTCCCCGCCGCCGGGTCGGTGGCCGCGCTGATCACCAAGGCGACCGGCAAGGAGCCGTACTTCATCGGCAAGCCGAACCCGCTGATGATGCGGGCCGGGCTCAACGCGATCGGCGCGCACTCCGAGACCAGCGCGATGATCGGCGACCGGATGGACACCGATGTGCTGGCCGGTCTTGAGTCCGGCATGAAGACGTACCTGGTGCTCACCGGGCTGACCACGGTGGCGGACATCGGCCGCTACCCGTTCCGTCCGTCCTACGTGGTCGACTCGATCGCCGATCTCGTCGCCGAGGTCTGAGCCGGCGTCTGAGCCGACCCCGGGCCGACGTCTGAGCTGAGTTCTGACGCGCGGCCGGGCTCTCGTGGGGACCCGCCGGGGGCGGCGGCCGCCGGGTAACCCCTGGTGCACGCTGCGTCACCGAGATGGGCCAGTGAGGCTCCGCCCGGAGTGCGGGCGGTGGCCCGGACCGGAATCTTCGTAAGCACCGGGCGCGGACGCCGCCCCGGGCTGAGCGGAGGTTCCCATGTTTGGTCTGAAAGCCCCTGCCGTCGCCGCTGTCGGCGTCGCGGCCGTGCTCGCCTTCGGCGGGGCGGCGGTGACGGAGCAGGCCGTCGCGGACGAGGGCGGCGGGGGAGCGGGCAGCAGCGCGAGCACCGGGAGCGACGGGCCGGACGGCTGGGCGGCTGACGCCGGCTCCTCCGGGCAGGCCGACCTCTCAGGCGCCGCGGACACCTCAGGCACCTCAGGTACATCCGACGCGCCCGACGCCGCGGATGTGCCCGACGCGTCAGGGGCGTTCGGTGCGTCGGACGCGCCGGACCTTTCAGGCGCGTCAGGCGCGTCAGGGGCGCCCGGCGGGTCGGACGGTCCGGGTGCCGGTTCGGATGCCGGCTCGGGTGCTTCGTACGCGCCGGACTCCTCCGGCTGGTCGGACGCCGCGCGCACGATGGAGGTGTCCCCGCGGACCGTCGCCCCCGGCGGCGAGGTGACCCTCCACCTGGCGGCCTCCTGCGCCGCGGGGAAGAAGGCCAAGGCCAGCGCCCAGGTCTTCGTGGACACCGTGACTCTCGCCCCGGCCGACGACGGCAACGGCCTCCAGGGCAGCGCCTTCATCAAGTCCGACGCGGCCGACGGGTCGTACGCGATCTCCGTCGACTGCGACGGCGCCACCAGTACCGCCTCGGCGTCCATCACGGTCACCGCGGGCGGACTGCCGACCTCGCCCGCCGCCAATCCCATCCCCGGCGTGCCCAACGGACCCAAGGGCCCCGGCGGCCCGCCGAGCCCGGTGCGGCCGGTGCCCGCGGGTGGTGGCGGCACGGCGCAGTTGGCGGCCGGCCCGACCGCCCTGGGCGGCAGCACCGGCCCGCTGCTGGTCACCGGCGGCTGCGCGGTCCTCGGCCTGGCCGGCCTGCTGATCCGCCGGCGCCGCGGCTCCGTCCGCGGCTGAACCGGATGATCGACGCGGCCGACCCGCACCGGTCCGGCTCCGCCGGCCGTCGGTGGGCGGCCATCGCCGCCGCGCTGCTGCTGCCGGCCGCCTGGCTGGTCGGCCACCCCGGATCGGCCGCCACGCCGCGCCCGGCCGCCGCCGCACCCCACCCGGCGCCCGCCGGGGCCGCCGACCACCCGCCGTGGCTCCACCCGGCCCACGCCCCGCTGCCGGGCGCCGTCCCCGAGCGCATCGACATCGGCTCCATCGGCCTGCACGCGGCTCTCGTCCCCCGCGGCCTCACCGACGGCACCGTCGACCCGCCGCCGTACACCACCCCCGAGGTCGCCGGCTGGTACCGCGGCGGCCCCACCCCCGGCGCGGCCGGCGCCGCCCTCGTCGTCGGCCACGTCGACACCGAGACCGGCCCCGCCGTCTTCTACGACCTCGGCGACATCCACCAGGGCGCCCACATCGACATCACCCGCCACGACGGCACCGTCGCCCAGTTCTCCGTCGAGGCCGTCGAGATCGTCCAGAAGTCCCACTTCGACCCCGCCCGCGTCTACGGCTCCACCCCCCGCCCCGACCTCCGCCTCATCACCTGCGGCGGCACCTTCGACCGCACCGCCCGGACCTACTCCGCCAACCTCGTCGTCTACGCCACCCTCACGGGCTCCCACCCGGCGTAGTAGCAGGGCGTAGTAGCGTGCGAAGCGTCGCTTCCGGATCCCCGGAGGCAGCGGATCGGAGGGGCACGGTGACCGCCATCGAGGACCGGCCGCGGATGCTGGCCGAGGAGTTCGAGCACATCGCGGCCGCCGCCGAACGCGAAGCGGTCCGGCTGGAGTTCCTCGGCGGAAAACTGCTGGTCAAGCCGGTTTCGGACGGGGATCAAGGCGAGATCATCCGCTGGGTCACGGAGCAATGCGTACAGCAACGCCCAGATCTCTGGCTCTATCCGGGACGCGGTCTGAAGGTCGAGGCCTATCGCCAGGGCCACGCCAGGCCGGGCGGCACGCTCGCTCCCGACGGGAGCTTCGCGGGCCAGGGGGAATGGGCCGACGCCGGGCAGGTGCTGATGACGGTCGAGGTCACGTCCTACGACAGCGACACCGACAAGCGGGACCGGCAGGACAAGCCGCGCGCCTATGGGGAGACCGGCATTCCGGTGTACCTCCTGATCGACCGCAGCCTCGGCGAGGTCGTGGTGTACAGCGACCCGGAGGACGGCGTCCACAGCCACATCGACCGGCACTACTTCGGCAAGCGTGTCGAGCTGCCACAGCCGGTCGGGGTGACCCTGGAGACCGAGCCGCTCAAGGACTGGACGCGCTGAGCGCCGCTCCCGGCGGAGCCGGTGAGTTCTCGGCGGGCGGGGGGACGGTGCGCGCCGGAGCCGCTACAGTACGTCCTCGCGCGGCCCCGTCGGCTCGGCCGGCAGCGGATACGGGAGCGGCGTGAGCAGCAGCAGCACCACGTCGTCGGAGAGCGAACCCCCGGCGTGCCGCAGCAGGTCCGCGTAGACCTGCTGCACCGCCGCGTCCAGGTCGGTCCCGCACCCCGCGATCAGCGGGCCCACCCGCTCGGTCAGCGGATAGAACGTGTTGTCCCGCGGGCTGCGCGCCTCGATCACCCCGTCCGTGCAGAGCACCAGCACATCGCCCGGCCGCATCGGCACCCGCCAGGGGACGGGTTCGCCCTCGACCATGTCGGCCAGGCCGAGCGGCACCCACGGATCGGCCGGGTTCAGCGTCTCCACCGAGCCGTCCCGCGACACCCGCAGCGGCGCCACATGGCCGTAGTGCAGCAACTGCACGCTGTCCGGCCGGTCGAACTGGGCGAAGAGCGCGGTGATGAACTCCCCGGTGGTGACATTGCGCCGCACGCTCACGTCGACGCGCGCGGCCGCGGTGCCGAGCCCGCCCTCGTCGTAAGCGGCCTCCCGGAAGGAGCCGAGCACCACTGACGCGGCCTGCACCGCCTGGAGCCCTTTGCCGCGGACATCCCCGACCATCGCCCGTACGCCGTACGGGGTGTCGAGCACCGCGTACAGATCGCCGCCGATCTGGGCATCCGTGGCGGCGGACACATAGCGGACCGCGAGCCGCACCCCGCCCACCCGCGCTGGCGGCGGCCGCATCAGGGCGTGCTGGGCGGCCTCCGCGACGGTGGTGATCGCGGTGTACGCCCGCGCCCCGGCCTCCCGCCGCCAGGAGATGTAGACGCTGAAGACGGAGACGGCGGCGTAGGCGAAGACCTGGCCGAAGAGCACGTCATGGCTGGGGATGTCGGTCGCGCCGTCGTAAGGCGCCAGGGCGCCCTGGACGGCCGCGCCCAGCAGGGCGATGAAGAGGGTGCCGCGCCATCGCAGGGTGAGCGAGGCCAGCGCGGGCGCGACCACGATGCCGGGCGTCAGATAGTGGTCCCGGCCGGCCAGCAGATCCGCGGCGACCACCAGCGCGATGGCGATCAGCGGCAGCACGACCCCGACCCGGGAGGGGTAGTCGCTCTCCGCCCGCTCAAGGAGCGTGCTCACCTTCGACCAGGCTTTCTTCACATGAGAACCTATCCGGCTGTCCGACCGCGTCGGCTCAAGCGTTCCGACCTTCCCCCCGGACCGCAACCGCACATGGTGCACCATGGAGCCCGGACGGCACCGACCCGGACAGCCGTCCGGACCACGGAGATCGCCTAGACCACGGGGATCGTCCAGAGCACGGCGATCGGCCGGACCACGGAGACGGAGGCGCGGGAGCGGTGGAGGAAGCGGCACAGGTGACCGCCGGGCGGCTGCGGGCCGACTGCGCGAACTGCTTCGGGCTCTGCTGCGTCGCCCTCGCCTTCACCGTCTCCACCGACTTCGCCGCGGACAAGAAGGCCGGCGACCCCTGCCGCCACCTCGGCGCCGACCACCGCTGCGGCATCCACGCCGAGCTGCGGACCAGCGGCTACCGGGGCTGCACCGTCTACGACTGCTTCGGCGCCGGCCAGCACCTCTCCCAGGTCACCTTCGCCGGCCGGGACTGGCGCGGCGCCCCCGACGGCGGCCGGGCGATGTTCGCCGCGCTGCCCGTGATGCGCCAGCTCCACGAACTCCTCCGCCACCTCACCGAGGCCCGTGACCACCCGGCCGCGTCAGCCGAGCGGGCGGCGATCGGCCGGGCGCTCGACCGGGTCGACGCGCTCACCCGGCTCGACCCGGACGCCCTGCTCGCGGTGGACCCGGCCGCCGAGCGCGCCGAGGTCGGCGAACTGCTCGGCCGGGTGAGCGAGGCGGTACGTGCCCAGGTGCCCGGCCGCCGCAAGGACCGCAGGGGCGCCGACCTGATGGGCGCCCGGCTGCGCGGGGCCGCCCTGCGGGGTGCCGGGCTGCGCGGCGCCCTACTGATCGGCGCCGACCTCCGCGACGCCGATCTGCGCCTCGCCGACCTCCTCGGCGCCGACCTGCGCGACACGGATCTGCGCGGCGCGGATCTCACCGGGGCGCTCTTCCTCACCCAGCCCCAGCTCAACGCGGCCAGGGGCGACACCAGGACCGCGCTGCCGCCCGCGCTCACCCGGCCGTCCCACTGGCGCTGACCGCCGGGCTCGGTTTGGGGACGGCCGCGGCCATCAGGTACGATCTTCTTGTCAGCAGGCGCCGCTAGCTCAGTTGGTTAGAGCAGCTGACTCTTAATCAGCGGGTCCGGGGTTCGAGTCCCTGGCGGCGCACCTGAAGACCGAAGGCCCTCCTGTTCACCCGGGGGGCCTTCGGTGTTTTCGCGGCTCAGATGCTCATGGACAGCAGGGCCGGCGCCGCGCGCTCGTGCAGCGCGTCCACGGCGGGGCGCAGCCGGTGGGCGCGGGTGGCCGGCAAGGAGAGCGCCAGGGCCGCCGCGGCGTTGCCGATGGTGACCGGGATGGCGGCGCAGACGGTGCCGACCGCGTACTCCTGGAGGTCGAGGGTGGGGACGGTGGCGGGCTGCCGCTCCAGCCTGGTGAGCAGCACCCGGTCGTCCACCTCGGTCCTGGAGGTGAGCCGGGCCGGGTGGTGCCGGGAGAAGTGGTCGAGGCGGCCGTTGTGGTCGAGCTGGGCGAGCAGGCACTTGCCCATCGCGCTGGCGTGGCCGGAGGAGCGGAAGTCCACCCACTCGTTGACCGCCGGGGTCTCCGGGCTGTCGGCGTAGTCCACGATCCGGACCTCGCCCTCGTCGTACCGGCCGAAGTAGACCGCGGCGCCGATCTCCTCGCGCAGCTCGACGAGGATCGCCCGGAGCCGTTCCGCCACCGCGGCGTCGCGGTCCGCGGCGCCGAGCAGCAGGGTCGACTCACCGAGCACGTAACGGCAGCCCGGCGCGGGCGCCAGATATCCCTCCCGGCGCAGCATCGACAGCAGCTGGCCCATGTACGTGAGCGGTACACCGGTGTGCTCGGCGAGGTGTTCCGCGGTGACGCCGTGCCGGTGGGCGTCCACCGTCTCCAGCACCCGCAGCGCGTACCGGACCGCGTAGACCGGCCCCGGTTGTCGGTACTGTGTCACCACGGTGGCCCCCTGAAGGTGTGACCCCTGCCTTTTCTCACGATAGCCCTCGAAGGCATTTCGGTTGGGGCTGTTGACGGGTATTTCGAGCTACCGCGCGCGTATATGCAGGAAAGCGCCACACTGGCATATGCCAGCAGCATTACCCTCCAGCAACCCTTTCGGGTGAGCCCGCTCATCCGGCGAGCGGCGGCCCGGGACCCCGGCCGCCGCTCGCTTGTGTGCGGCTTGCGGTCCGCTTGTGGGGCGGTCCATGGCCGGAGAAAGCCCCTGGGGAACATCCGATCGGCGGTTACGGTTGCGGTCAGGGTGGGTTTCCCGCCCGCAGGACGGTCAGCGTGACGATCAAGGAGGCGCCCGCAGTGGGTGAGCTACGGCAGGGCAGCGACGCGAACGGCATCCGGGGCACGATCCGCGGCTCGGCGCCCGTACCGCTGTCCGTACTGGACCTGGTCATCGTCGGCAAGGGTGTCTCCGCCACCGAGGCGCTGGCCACCAACGTGGAGATCGCCAAGACCGCGGAGACCCGCGGCTACCACCGGATGTGGGTGGCCGAGCACCACTCGATGCCGCATGTGGCGAGCACCTCGCCCGCGGTGATCCTCGCGCACCTCATCGCGCACACCAGCACCCTGCGGCTCGGCTCCGGCGGCGTGATGCTGCCGAACCACGCGCCGCTGGTGATCGCCGAGCAGTTCGGCACGCTGGAGGCGCTGGCCCCCGGCCGGATCGACCTCGGCCTCGGCCGGGCGCCCGGCACCGACGGGGCGACCGCGGCGGCGCTGCGCCGGAGCGCGTCGCACGAGGGCGGCGACGAGTTCCCGCGCCAGCTCGCGGAGTTGACGCACTTCCTGGACGACTCCTTCCCCGACGGGCACGCGTACAGCAAGATCCACGCCATCCCCGGCCCGGTGCAGGGCAGTTCGGAGGGCGGCGTGCAGTCGGCGGACCGGCCCAGCATCTGGCTGCTCGGCTCCTCCGGCTTCAGCGCCCAGCTGGCCGGCGCACTGGGCCTGCCCTTCTCCTTCGCCCACCACTTCTCGGCCGCCAACACCGTCCCGGCGCTGGCCCTCTACCGCGATTCCTTCCGGCCGTCCGCGGTGCTCGACCGGCCGTACGCCTCCATCGGGGTGTCCGCGATCGCCACCGAGGACCCGGCCGAGGCCCGGCGCCAGGCGGCCACCGCCGCGCTGAGCATGATGCGGCTGCGGACCGGCCAGTTGGGCCTCGTCCCGACCCCCGACGACGCCGAGTCCTACCCGTACAGCCCGGCGGAGCAGGAGTTCATCGACTCCTGGCTGGCCAATGTGGTCTACGGCGACCCGGAGACGGTCACCTCGGAGCTGAACGAGCTGGTCGAGCGGACCGGCGCCAACGAGCTGGTGCTGACCGCCAACGCGCACACCCCGGCGGTGCGCCTGCGCTCGTACGAACTGATCGCCGACGCCTACGGCCTCCCGAAGGACGTGGCGCTGGAGGCACACCCGCGGCAGGGGTAGCACCCAGGGGACCAACGGGACCAAGGGGCCGCAGGTTACGTACCGATTTCCGGGGCGCGGTGGTCCAATGCCGGACCCGTCGCCCGAGGCCGCCTTAAGCCAGCGTTAAAGCCGCTCGTCATCCTGATGACGAGCGGCTTCTCTCGTGTCGTGAACGATCCACCGCCGGTCGGGCGGGCCCAAATTGGTCTAGTCCAAGTCTGGTTCAGACCATTGACGTGCACTTGACGAGGGGTTATCCATTCAACATCGCAGTTGTGGCCCCCTGTTGTTCCTCCCTCTCCCCCCGGAGGTACTCGTGCAGTCCAGGAAGAGAGCGCTCGTGGCCGCCGCCACCAGCGCAGCCCTCGCCATCGGAGCGCTCACCGCGCTCGTCGGCGGTGTGGGCACCGCCCAGGCCAGCCCCGCGCCGGCGGCAGCCAAGCCCGCGGCGGCCGCCGCGAGCAGCGGCGGCGTGAAGATCGCGTACTACGACCAGTGGAGCGTGTACGGCAACGCCTACTACCCGAAGAATCTCGACACCTCGGGCGTCGCGGGCAAGCTGAACATCCTCAACTACTCGTTCGAGAACATCGATCCGACCAACCTGACCTGTTTCGAGGCCACCAAGGCGTCCGACGCCACCAACGAGAGCGACCCCAACGCCGGTGACGGCGCGGGCGACGCCTTCGCCGACTACCAGAAGTCGTACGCCGCCGCCGACAGCGTGGACGGCGTCGCCGACGTCTGGAACCAGCCGATCGTCGGCAACTTCAACCAGCTCAAGAAGCTCAAGGCGAAGTACCCCAACCTGAAGATCGTCGCGTCGATCGGCGGCTGGACGTACTCCAAGTACTTCTCCGACGCGGCCAAGACCGACGCCAGCCGCAAGAAGCTGGTCAGCTCCTGCATCGACATGTTCATCAAGGGCAACCTGCCCGTGCAGGGCGGCTACGGCGGCACGGGCACCGGGGCCGGCATCTTCGACGGCTTCGACATCGACTGGGAGTACCCCGGCTCGCCCGGCGGCCACACCGGCAACCACTACAGCAGCGCGGACAAGGCCAACTACACCGCGCTGCTCGCCGAGTTCCGCACCGAGCTGGACGCCTACGGGGCGGCCAACGGCGGCAAGCACATGCTGCTCACCGCCGCGCTGCCGGCCGGCCAGGACAAGATCGCGAACATCGAGACCAACAAGATCAGCGCGTCCCTCGACTACGCGAACATCATGACGTACGACATGCACGGCGCCTTCGAGACGACCGGGCCGACCAACTTCCAGGACCCGCTCTACCAGTCGTCGAAGGACCCGTCGGGCGCGGTCCCGCCGGGCACCGAGAAGTACAGCACCGACGCGGCGATCAAGGCGTGGACCACCGGTGACCAGGCCTACGGCATCGCCGGCGGCTTCCCGGCCAACAAGATCACCATGGGCTACCCGCTCTACTACCGCGGCTGGACCGGCGTACCGGCCGGCGCCAACCACGGCCTGTACTCCTCGGCCACCGGACCGGCCGCGGCGCGCGGCCTCAGCCAGACCGCGGGCACGGCGTACTACAAGGAGCTCACCGGCATCGTCGACAACGCGTCGACGACCTTCTACGACGCCGCCTCCCAGTCCAACTGGTTCTACAACGGCACCGAGTTCTGGACCGGCCTCGGCGCCCAGGCGATCCAGGCCAAGGCGGACTACGCGCACTGCCACGGCCTGGCCGGCTCGATGATGTACTCGCTGCTCGACTCGGACCCGTCGGCGACGCTCTTCAACAAGATCGTCACGGCCACCAACGGCTCGGCCTCCGGCTGCGGCAGCCCGACCACGCCGCCGACCACCCCGCCGACGACCCCGCCGACCACGCCCCCGACCACTCCGCCGACGACCCCGCCCACCACGCCTCCGACGACGCCGCCGGCGAGCTGCGGCAGCCTGCCGTCATGGGTGTCGAGCGCGGTCTACGTGGCCGGCAACCAGGTCTCCTGGAAGGGCCACAAGTGGAACGCGAAGTGGTGGACCACCAATGAGGAGCCCGGCACGACCGGGGAGTGGGGCGTCTGGCAGGATCTCGGCGCCTGCTGACCCACCACCGGTCTGCTGACGAAGGCGCCCCGCATCACCTGAATTACGGCGCCTGAACGGGTCCGCGTCCTCACTCCCCCCCGAGGACGCGGGCCCGCTTCGTCCGTCCGCCGGTCGGCCGAGGTCCGTCAGTCGGCCGGTCGGCCGGTCAGCCGAGCAGCCGGGAGATCGCCTCGGGCTCGACCGGCCGCGAGTAGTGCCAGCCCTGCCCGGTGTCACAGCCGATCCGGCGCAGCCGCTCGGCCTGTTCCGCGTTCTCCACGCACTCGGCGGTGACGGTCAGGCCCAGCCGGTGCGCGAGGTCCACCAGCGCCTCGACGATCGTCTCGTCGGCGGGGTTGGGATGCTCGTCGGACCGGAAGCCCTGCACGAAGGAGCCGTCCAGCTTCAGCGCGGAGACCGGCAGCCGGCTCATATAGGCCAGGTTGGAGTAACCGGTGCCGAAGTCGTCGATGGCGATCCGCACCCCCATCTCGTCCAGCGCGTGCAGCGCCTGCAACGGCCGCCCGGCCGAGCCCATCACCGCGGACTCGGTCAGCTCCAGTTGCAGCAGGCTGGCCGGCAGCCCGGTCTCCCGCAGGATCGCGGCCACGTCCGCGACCAGGTCGGAGTCCCACACCTGGCGCACGGCCACATTGACGCTCACCACCAGCGGGGTCGCCGGATGGGCCCGCTGCCAGGCGCGGGCCTGCCGGCAGGCCTCGGCGAGCACCCAGCGGCCCAACTGGACGATGGAGCCGTCCTCTTCGGCCAGCCCGATGAAACGATTGGGTGCCAGCCGCCCGAAGCGCGGGTGCTGCCAGCGCACCAGGGCCTCCACCCCGCGCAGTTCACCGCTGTCGAGCGCCACCAGCGGCTGGTAGTCGAGCACGAACTCACCGCGCTCCACGGCCTGGCGCAGGGTGCTGGACAGCGCCTGACGGGTCATCCGGTGCTCGTTGCGCTCCGGGTCGAAGAGCGTCCAGCGGGCCTTGCCGTCGGCCTTGGCCCAGTACAGCGTGGTGTCGGCGGCCTGCATCAGCCCGGTCGCCGAGGTGCCGGCCGCCTCGCGCTCCACCACGCCGATGCTGGCCGAGACCGCCAGCCGGTGCCCGGCGATGTCGAACGGCCGCTGGAGCGCGGCCAGCACCCGCTCGGCGAGCGCGGTGGCCTGCCCGGTGCCGGTGGAGTCCCGCAGCAGCAGGGCGAATTCATCGCCGCCGAGCCGCGCCACGAGATGGCCGCCGGGCTCGGCGCAGACCAGCAGCCGGCCCGCCACCGCGGCGAGCAGTTCGTCGCCGATCCGGTGGCCGAGGGTGTCGTTGACCGCCTTGAAGCCGTCAAGGTCCAGGTAGCACAGGCCGATCCGGCCGCAGGCGACGGCGGTACGGCCGCCGCGGCCGCCCGGTGCCCGGTCGCACGCGTCGGCCAGGCGCTCGAAGAACAGCGCCCGGTTGGGCAGCAGGGTCACCGGGTCGTGCATCCGCAGATGCCGAACCTGCTCGCGCAGACCGTCGCGTTCGCCGACGTCCTCGACGGTCAGCAGCAGCGGCCTGGCGCCGGTCCGGGCGAGGGTGATCTCGGCGCGGACCGTACTGCCGTCGGGGCGGCCGATCCGGCGGGTGCAGCGCAGGTTCTCCCGGCGGCCGGTGAGCACCTCGTGGAAGGCGGCGCCCGCGTGCGGGTCGCCGGTCAGCCCGAGCAACGCGTCGGCGCCAATCGACGTCATGCTTTCGGGTGAATTCCCCAGCAGACTGCCCAGCGCGGTGTTGGCGGCGAGCACGGAGCCGTCCGGGCCGAGCAGCGCCATCGGGGAGCGGGCGATGGCGAAGGCGGCCCGGTAGTCGCGGAGCTCGGCGTCCCGCAGTCCGATGCCGCGCAGGCCCAGCTCCTGCGGCCCCGTCTCCCGCGGTCCCGCGGGCCGGTGACCGGTGGCCCCGGCCTCGGGCGGCGGCTGGTCGCGGGGCCCGGCGTCGCCCGGCTTCCCGTCCACGACCTCGCCCGAGCCTGGCGCGCGGTCCCGGGAAAGCAGGGGGTCGACATTACTCTGCGTGATGAAATGTGTGGTGCTTTCGGGTTCGACGCCAGGGCCGCCCGAGGGTCCGCCCATGGCCTGCTCCCTGTTCGCGCTCGTCTCGCTCGCGATCATATGGGCTGGCGGAGTTGGTGTTCCAGCGTTGTCGCGGTGATTCTTGGCACGGGTACCGACAGATCGGCTGTTTCCCCACCTTTGGCTCGATCACCTGATCGCACTCCGCACATCATGACGGAGGGTAGTTGAAAGGCGTGGGTGAGTGGTGGGACGCCGGGGCGTTCCCAGCCGCCGTCAGCCGCCGGTAACCGCTGGCAGCCGACGTCAACCGCCGCCCGGCACCGCCGACTCCCGGCCGCGGCGCCACCCACACGGACCAGTCGAATGCCGCAAACCTCCGCAATTGATAGCAATGTGAGGGGGGTGTCCCGCAGGGGCGCACCCACCCACGGAGGTCCAAGTGCGGCGGTCAGGCAGCGCATCAGGCTTCGGGTCCGGCGATCCGGCAGGGAAGCCGTCCGGCCGCCGGTCGGGGAGTCGCCCGGGCCGGCGCGCCGGCCGCATGCCTGGACGCGGGTCGCGGAAGCCGCCCGGCGGCAGGCGCCACGCCGCGGCCGCGGCCGCCGCGCGACAGCGCCGGCTGCTGCGCTCGACCGCCGCCGCGGTGGCCGGCTTCGCCGCCCTGGTCGCCTGGACCCTGATGACCGGCCCCGCCGCCCAGGCCGCACCCGGCGCCGCCTGCCTGCTGCCGCGCACCCCGGTGCACCACTCGGAGGGCCTGGACGGCTGGGAGCGCGGCTACGCCCGGCCCAGCGGCGACGTCAGAGCACTGATGATCTTCCTGTCCTTCCCCGACGCCCGACCGGAACTGACCCCGGCGCAGGTGGTCGCCGACCACTTCCCGGCCACCAGCGACTTCTTCGCCGAGGCCTCGTACGGCAAATTCCGGCTGCACGTCCACCCCGAGACCCGCTGGCTGACGATGCCGCGCCCGTCGACGGACTACCGGATCAGCCGCGACTGGGGCGCCGCCCAGCGCACCGACTACCTGCGGGACGCCCTCGCCACCGCCGACCCGGTGGTGAACTTCCACGGCTACGACGTGGTCTACCTGGTGGCCGACCCGGACGCCCCCGGCGTGGACTCCGACGCCACGAAGGTCGTCAACCTCGCCTCGCCCTACACCGTCGACGGTAATCCGCTGCGCCGGCTCGTCACCGTCTTCGAGCACCACCCGCCCGACCACAACGTGCTGGCCCACGAGACCGGCCATGTCTTCGACCTGCCCGACCTGTACTACCGGCCGCCGGCCGGCAGCAACGCCGACTGGGACACCCATGTCGGCGACTGGGATCTGATGGGAAGCCAGTTCGGCCTGGCGCCCGAGCCGTTCGCCTGGCACAAGTGGAAGCTGGGCTGGCTCGACCGGAACCAGGTCGGCTGTGTGGCGCGGACCGGCATCACGTACTACGACCTCAGTCCCGACGAGGTGGCCGGCGGCACCAAACTGATCGTGGTCAGAACGGGACCGGACACGGTGCTCGCCGTCGAGGCCCGGACCAGGAGCGGCAACGACCGGCACCTGTGCCGGGAGGGGGTGCTGGTCTACCGGGTCCGCTCCGACCGGGAGTCGGGCGACGGCCCCATCGACGTACTCGACGGCCATCCCGGCAGCTCGGCGTGCGCCGCGTCCTCGGTCTACCCGCCGCTGGCCGACGCGCCGCTCGGCGTCGGCGAGTCCTACGCGGTGCCCGACGGCACCACCCAGGTCACCGTCACCGGCCACCCCTCCGACGGGACCTGGACGGTCCGGGTCACCGAGAGCGCCCCGGGCAGCGGCGCCGGCAGCGGGGTGTAGCGCGGTGGCGTGGCACGCCCGCGCCGGGCTGCGGGTCCTGACGCTGAGCGCCGTCGCGCTGCTCGTCGTCGGCTCGACCGCCTCCTCGGGCGAACACGGCCCGGCCCTGCACGCGTCCCCGCCGCCGGCCGGCCGGCCCTGCGCGCTGCGGGCCGTCCCGGGGGTCGCGATGTCCGAGGGCTTCCCCGACCAGGTGGTGCACGGCTCGGGGGCCGAGTTCGCGCCGTCCACCGGCACGGTGCGCGCCCTCACCCTGATGATCGACTTCCCGGACGCCAAGGCCCCGTACAGCGCCAAGGAGCGGTACGGCGAGTTCTTCCCGGCCGTCCGCCAGTGGTACACCCGCGCCTCGTACGGGAAACTCGACTACCGGTCCACGCCGGTGCCGCGCTGGATACGCATGCCGCGGCCGTTCAGCGCGTACGGGATCGGCCGCGGCTACGGCTGGGACGCGCACACCGAGATGATGCGCGATCTGCTCAAGGTGGCCGACCGCGGCATCGACTTCCGCGGCTACGACATCGTCAACATCCTCGTCACGCCCAACGCGGGACCGCCCGCAGACGAGGCGGTGCTCTCGGTGACCTGGACCGGCGCCACCGCGGCCACCACCGACGAGGGCGCGCACCTGGACAAGGTCTCCGTCATCTACGGCCACGACCAGTCGGGCTCCCGCGTGCTGAGCCATGAGAACGGCCACGCCTTCGGGCTGCCCGACCTCTACGCGGCCGACGACTTCGCCCATACCGACGTGCTGGCCGGCCAGTGGGACACCATGTCCCTGGACTGGGGGATGCAAGGGGACCTGTTCGCCTGGCACAAGTGGCGGCTCGGCTGGCTCGCGGACCGCCAGATCGCCTGCGACACCGGCCGCGGGCAGGCGACATATGACCTCACCCCGGTCGAGATGGCCGGCGGGCGCAAGGCGGTGATCCTCCCCTTCGGGCCGACGCGGGCCTATGTGCTGGAGGTCCGCAAGGCGGCGGGCAACGACAAGAACGCCTGCCGGGAGGGGGTGCTCGGCTACTGGATCCGTACCGACGTGGACTCCGGGCAGGGTCCTGTGACGGTGACCGACGCCCATCCGCTCACCTCGGCCTGCGATTTCAGCAGCGGCGCCTTCAACTCGCTGAACGACGCGCCCTTCGGGGTGGGGGAGGGCTGGACGGACAGCGCGACGGGGATGTCCTTCAAGGTGCTCTCGCACGACGCGGCGGGCGCGTGGGAGGTCCACGTCACCCGCCGCTGATGGAGCTGATGGAGCTGATGGAGCTGGCAGAGCCGGTGGAGCGCCCTGGTCAGGCGAGCAGCTCGGCCTCAAGGGTGATCGGGACCGCGGCCAGCGCCTTGCTCACCGGGCAGTTGGCCTTGGCGTCCTGCGCGGCGGCCTCGAACGCCTCGGCGTCGATGCCGGGCACCCGGGCCTTCACCGAAAGGGTGATGCCGGTGATGCCCTCGCCGGGCTGGAAGGTGACGTTGGCCACCGTCTGCACGGTCTCCGGCGGAGTGCCGGCCCCGGCCAGGCCGTGCGAGAGCGCCATCGAGTAACAGGACGAGTGGGCCGCGGCGATCAGCTCCTCGGGGCTGGTCTTCCCGTTGGCGGCCTCGGCGCGGGACGGCCAGTTGACCTCGTAGGTGCCGACGCCGGAGGTGTCCAGCGAGACGGTACCGGCGCCGCCGATGAGTGCGCCCTTCCACTCGGTCGTCGCGGTGCGGGTGGTTGCCATGATGAAGCCTCCAAGAGGTACGTACCGGGCCTTCCTCCGAACGCTACAACGCTGCGGCTCCCGACGCGGCGGCCGGGCGCGTCCTGCCGATCACGCGCGGACCGCCGCCGGGGCGGCCGGTGCGGATCACCGCCGCCGTCACCCGCCCAACCGCAGTGGGCCGGAGGTCACTTGTAGACCTTGCCGGGCTGGGGCGTGCCGGGGGCGAGGAGCTGGGAGACGGTGACGAAGGTGTAACCACGTCCCTGAAGGGTGGAGATGATGCCCGGCACCGCGGCCACGGTGCCGTTGTAGCCGCGGTTGGTGGGGTCCACCAGGTCGTGCAGCAGGATGATGCCGTCACGCTTGGTGTGGGCGAGTATCCGCTTGGTGATCAGCGCGGAGTCGGTGGTCCGGTAGTCCGCGCCGTCCGCGCTCCACACCACCTCGGCCATGCCCAGGTCACGGGCTATCGCGGTCACTTTGGAGCTGGTGCGGCCCTGCGGCGGGCGCAGCAGGGTGGGACGGACGCCGGTCACTTTCTGTACGGCGTCGCGCCCCTCGGTTATCTCCTTGCGGACCTCGTCGTCGCTGATCTTGGTGAGGATCTGGTGCGACCAGGTGAGGGTCTCTATCTCATGGCCCTGGGCGGCCATCTCCTTGACCATCTCCGGGTGGACCATCACATGGTTCTTGCCCAGGGTGAAGAACGTCGCGTGCACGTGGTACTTGGCGAGGATGGCCAGGATCTGCGGGGTGCGGACACTCGGCCCGGCGTCGAAGGTCAGCGCCACGCACTTCACCCGCCGGCAGTCGACCGGCCCGCCCGCGCCCGGCGCGAAAGCTGCCTGTCCGCCTGCCGGGTGGTGCTTCCTCGCGGCGGCCGGAGAGGTCGCGTCGTAACCGTCGCAGCCGGTCAGGCCGATCGCGACGGCGACGGTGGTCAGCAGCGCGGCGAGCACGCGGGTGCGGCGGGCCTTGGTCGTACTCCGCATGCGGGAGGTCCTCTGGGTCTCTGGTCGGCTGGTCTGTGCCCGGGCCGTGGCGTTTCGGCCGCGGGTCGGCCGTGGGTCGGCCGTGGCCGGGCTCGTCGGGTCCGCCGGGGAGCAGGACCGCGAGGGAACTATACACAGCGGGTATACGTGCGGTGCATGCCAGGTGGCCGCGACATGCGGGACCCGGCCGGGCCGCTTACGTTGGTCCCATGGCCGGATGGCGTTGGCTTCGGCGGCCCGCGGCCGCGACGGTGGGCGGACTGGTCGCGATCACCCCGTTCACCGGGGCGGTCGCCCAGGTCCCCGCCACCGGCCTGCGGGAGTTCTACCACCAGCGCGTCCACTGGGGCGCCTGCCTCGACCTGCGGGACGCGGCGGCGCCGGCCCGTACCAGGTGCGGCACGGTCCGGGTGCCGCTCGACTACCGGCACCCCAAGGGCGCCACCCTCGACCTCGCCGTCAGCAAACTGGCCGCCACCGGGCCGGGACCGCGGCTCGGCTCGCTCGCGGTGAACTTCGGCGGCCCGGGGATCTCCGGCGTCACCGAAGTGGGCGCCCGCGCCAAGGACCTGGCGGCCCTCAACCGGCGCTACGACCTGATCGGCTTCGACCCGCGCGGCGTCGCCCGCTCCGCCCCGGTGAACTGCGGTGACCTCAGCGAGGTCACCACCCCCGCCCAACTCGCCAAGGCCTGCGTCCACTTCTCCGGCTGGATGCTGCCCTTCGTCGGCACCCCGGACGTCGCCCGCGACCTGGACGTCATACGGCAGTCGGTGGGCGACGCCCGGCTCTCCTACCTGGGCTTCTCCTACGGCGCCCGGCTCGGCGCGGTCTACGCCCACCAATTCCCCGCGCGCGTCGGCCGGATCGTGCTCGACGGCGTACCCGACCCCACCCTCGACGACGCCGGCACCGCCCTCGCCCAGGCCCGCGGCTTCCAGAAGGCGCTCGGCGACTTCGCCGGAGACTGCGCCGCCCACCACTGCCCCGTCCCCGGGCACAGCGGCGCCGAGGTGATGACCGGTCTCACCAAGACCGCCGACCGGCTCGACGCCACGCCGCTCCTGACCGCAGGCGGCCCGCTGGACAGGCTCGCTTACCTCCAGGGCCTGCGCAACGCCCTGTACTCCAAGGACAACTGGCCCTATCTGCGCCAGGCGCTGGCCGGACTCCACGGCGGCGACGGCCGGCTGATGCTGCGGCTCGCCTACCCGGGGGAGTTCGGCGGCCAGGCGGTCGGACGGGCGCTCACCGACTGGCCGGGGCCGCCCCAGGCCAACACCGAGACGGCCAATCTCGCCGTCGACTGCCGCGACACCTCCGGCCGGCCCACCCCCCGGCAGGTGCACGCCCTCGACGCGCGCTTCGCCGCCGCCTCACCGCTCTTCGGCCCCTCCGTCCAGGCCACCCTGCTCTCCTGCACCGGCTGGCCCCGCGGCACCGACACCGGCCACCGGGTGGCCGCGCCCGACGCCCCCCAGATGCTCACCGTCGCCACCACCGGCGACCCCGCCACCCCGTACCCCGGCGCCCAGCGGATGGCCACCGCCCTCGCCAACGGCAGCCGCGCCCTCACCTACCGCGGCGAGGGCCACGGCGCGTACTTCGCCCACAACGCCTGCGTCCGCGAAGCCGTCGACGCCTACCTGCTGGACGGCGCCCTGCCCCCCGACGGCGCGGTCTGCTAGCTCGGCTCGTGGTGTCAACCGCTATGCCCGGCGGAGGAGGAGTTCGGTGTTGCGGTCGGCTCTGGTGCCGGCGCTGGATTCCAGCACGCCGTCGGTCAACCGGGGTGCCAGGCCCGGGGCGTTGAAGGCCAGCTCGCGGTAGAGGGAGGCGAGGCCGACGGAGGAGAGATCGCCGAAGTCGGTGCGGTAAGGGGCCGAGGACTCGACGAGGGTGGTGAAGAGGGAGACCGTGCCGTCGTGGTTGTCCATCAGCTCGATCAGCCGCGCGTGCTGCGGATAGTCCACGTGGGAGGCGGTGTTGATCTCCCAGAAGGAGCGGCTCGCCGTCCGGTGCGGGTGCGGGGTGATCTTGCTGATGTGGCTGTGGCCGTTGATCCACGCCACCACGTTGGGGAAGCGGCTCAGCAGTTCGATGACGTCGGCGCCGTCGTGCCGCTGCTCCTCGGGGCGGGTGGCGTCGGGGCGGCGCGTCATGCTCGGGCTGTGGTGGTGGCTGAACACCATGATGTGGGCGTCGTCGGCGCCGGTGTTCCGCACCACCCGGCCGTCCGGGTCGTAGTGGAGCGCGCTGTGGGCGGCCAGCGTCCGCTCCAGCCAGTCCAGTTGCTCAGCGCCGACGGAGCCCTGGAAGTGGCCGCTGCGGTAGGTGGTGTCGATGCTGATCCCGAGCACTCCGTCGGCGATCGGGAACGCGTAGTACAACTGGTCGCCGTTGAGGTTGTCCTGGGTGTAGCCGTGGCCGGCCGGTCCGCTGCCCGCGTACGCCGGGTCGAGATGCGCGGTCAGATAGTCGTGCGCCGAGTACAGCCGCCGCCGCGGGTCGGGGGTGACACTGCGGGCGTGGGCCGCGTTCCGCCGCAGGATGTCCTTGAGGACCATGCTCCTGGGGTCGTTGCCGCTCTTGATCACCGCCCGGTAGGCGGCCACGTCGGCGTCGGGGAGTGTGTAGAGCTTGCGGCCGCCGGTGACGACGTCCCGCAACTGCTCGTCCCGCGGCGCCAGGCAGCCGCCGGGCAGGGCGTCGTGGTTGCCGGGCGTCGAGAACCAGGGGATGGCCAGACCGGGGCTGACCAGCGGCCGGATCACCGCCGCCAGGAACCCGTCGAGCCGCGGCAGGCCGCGCTGCTTGTCCAGGTCGCGCAGCGCGCCGCCCGGCTGCCAGAAGAGCGGCAGCCCGGAGTTCTGCACGCCTTCGTAGGAGGTCGGGTCGCCGGTGTTGGGGGTGATCAGTCCGCCGCTCATGGCGGTCAGGTACCACTCCAGCTCGATCGCCGAGTTGTTGTCGACGTTGTCGCCGGTGGACATCGCGAAGGCGGGCCGCAGTCCGGTGTACGGGCCGGCGCCCAGCGCGTTGACCTGCTCGACGAGGGCGACCGCCCCGGCCACCGACAGCGCCTCCTGGGTCCGCCATGAACCGGGCGACCCGGCCCGCAGGAACTCGGTGCGCAGCGGATTCTGCACGTCAGCCATGTGCAGGTCGGTGAGTTGGACGAAGCAGGCCAGCGGGGTCCGCCGGTCGGCCCGGCCGATGGCGCCCGCGGCCAGCTCCGGGCGGACGACCGCCGGCCAGCCGGGGCCGGCGACGATCCGGCGGTAGCCGCCGCCCTGGCCCTGGAGCCGGGCGGCGCTGTCGAGCGTCGTCAGCCCGTAGGGCGCGGCCCGGCGTACGGGCGGTGTGGGCCGCCCGGTGGGCGGTTGGTTCGGCGGCTGGGGCGGCCGCCGTACGGGATCGGGCGCGGGCGAGGCGGCGCTGCTGCGGCCCTGGGCGGCCACCAGCGGCCACGCCGCTCCGGTGCCCGCGGCGGCGGCACCGGACAGGAGAAGGAATCGACGGCGGTTGACGGCGGAACGGGTTCCGGCCATGAAGGTCCTCCGGTGTCGTGGCGCGTCGCTTACGGCGGCGCCGCCCGCACTGGGTCGCGTCTCTCGCGATGCCGCGTGATGGCATGGTCCCGAGATCCCGTGATCCAGAATGTCTCTTTGTCGAGACTCAGCGGTCCCTGTGGCCTCACCGTGAACGAGGCGGGAACACGACCGACTTATCAGCCGTCGGCGCAGGTCCGGCGGGTTCCAGAAGGACTCAGAGTGGCCCGCGGGCGGCCGGCGCGGGGTCGCAAGCTGAAGCCGCGATGTCGGGGCGGGCGTCGCCCGCCGGCGCCAGCGGGTGTGGACGCGGCGCCGGCGCCCGGCGCGGTCGGCGCGGCAGCAGGCGCCTCGGCCAGCGGCCTTCGGCCAGCAGTCCGGCCGCCATCACGCGGGGGATTTCGCCGAGGAGCCGCAGGGGAGCTGAAGTCGGGGTGTCGGCGGGCGTTGGCGGGTGCGGGGCGCGGGTGCGCGGGTACGGGTGGGGCGCGCGGCGAGGTCAGCGCGGCAGTAGGCGTCTCGGTCGGCGGCGCTCGGCGAGGAGTCCGGCTGTCATCACGCGGGGGATTTCGGCGCGGCGTTCGACCAGGAGCTGCCGGGCTTGGCGGCGGGGGGCGTAGGCGGTCAGTGGCCAGCGCAGGAGGTTGAGCGAGACGCGGACGATTCCGGCCAGCGGGGGCGTACCGGCCGCCGCCCGCAGCAGGACCTCCGTCAGCAGCAGATCCACCGGCCCGCGGCCCGACTCCCGGTCCCGCCGTACGAGGTCGAGCGTCAGGCCGTCGGCGCCCCACGGCACGAAGGCGAGCACCGCGCAGGTCCGGCCCCCCGGGTCCCGGCACTCGGCGATCACGCAGGCGCCGTCCGCCCCGTCGCCGATCCGCCCCAGTTCCACCCCGCCCCTGGAGCGCCGCCAGGCCGCCGCCAGCGCGGTCAGCCGCGGCCACTCGCCGGCCGGTACGTCCGCCGCCCGCCGTACCGCCACCTGGTAGCCGGCGCGTTTCATCGCATGCCGGGCGCCGGCCAGGTCGGCGCCCGACCGGTCGGCCCGGTGCGGGGCCGGCCCCAGCCGGGTGGAGCCTTCGGGCCGTTCCCGGTCCTGGCCGGTCCCGCCGCCGGTATCCCCGAGGGCGGCGGCGAAGACCGCCGGGTCCACCACCGCCTCCTCGCCGGCGGAGACCGCGAGCAGACCGGCGGACTCGTACGCGACCGTGCCGGCCGGACCCGCGTGGGCGACCGCGGCGACCCAGGCGTGGCGGCGGGTCAGGGTGAGCCAGTCGGCGATCGCGTCCGGCCAGGCGGTCCGGGGGCCGAGTGGGTCCCCGGTGGCCAGGGCGACCCCGTTGGTGACCCGGTAGGAGACGGCGACCCGGCCGTCGGCCGACCAGCAGACCGCGTGGTCCCGCCGGAGCGCGAAGTAGCCGAGCGAATCCGGGGGATCAACGGGTCCGGCGGGTCCGGCAGGCGCGGCGGGTCCGGCGCGGGCGGCCCGCTCGGCGGCGGCCGGGCCGCCCCCGCCGGCGGCCCGCAGCAGCCCCCGCAACCGCTCCTCGTCGGCGGGCGTGAGGCGGGCCCGGCCGCGCGGGGAGCGGAGGAAGGCCAGGACCACCACGAGCAGCAGCGCCACGCTCAGCAGGTTGATCGTCAGATCGGTCCATCCCGGCACCCGCACCCCGGGCAGGCTGAAGACCCCGGAGACGGTCAGCACCCGCACCGACGCGTACTGCGCGCTCCTGCCCCACTGCGCGGGCGGCACCCGGTCCGTCGCCCGCACGATCAGCGTGCCGACGCCCACCGCCACCACCGCGCCGATCAGCAGACTCAGCAGCCCGAGCGAGGCGTTGCCGCGCTCACCGCGCACATTGAACAGCGGCCGGGACACCAGCAGCGCGCCGAGCAGCAGCACCGTCACCGACCAGAAGACCCAGTTGCCCGGGTGGCCGCGCGCCGCGCTCACGGACACCAGCGAGAGCCCGGTGCCGACCGCGTACACCGCGACCAGCACAACCGTGAGGATCCACGCCGCCCGTTTCCGCCGCCGCAGGCTCACCGACAAGGCGAAGGCCAGCGCCGCGCCGGTGAATCCGGGACCGACCAGGAAGGCGCTGATGTACTGCCCGCCGCCGGCCGCCCGTACCGCGTGCCGGAACGCGGGGACCAGCGCGGTGACGAGGTCGAGCGCGCCGACCACCCGCAGATACCAGACCGCGACCGCCGCCCCCGGTTCCGGCAGCGGCCGCAGCACCCGCGCGAGCAGCAGTTCGAGCCGCGACGGCGGCAGGTCCACGATCGTCGGTCCCGGCGCGGGAGCCACCGCCGGGGCGCTCCTGGGCACGCTCGGCGCGCCGGCCACCGCGTCCATCACCGCCGTCTTCGCCACCGCGACCCGCCGGTGGATCCGGTGCTCACGCCGCTCGGCCCGGGCCATCCGGCGGGGCCTGGCGCCGTACCGCCAGCGCGCCCACGGGCTGCCGGGGCGGGCCAGCCGGAGCGCGCCCACCACCGCGAACACCGGCACCATCACGCCGAGCAGGCCGGTCCACACCTTGCCCTTCATCAGGCACAGCACCACGAAACCGAGCAGCGCCGCGGCCACCAGATAGGACTCGTAGGAGGTGCCGCCCACGTAGCCGCCGAGCGGGACCTGGCCGACCAGCAGCAGGCCGACCACCGCCACCACCAGGATCACCGCGTCGACCGACTGCCGGCCCTCCTCCTTCCAGTAGACGTCCTCCAGGTGCAGCACCAGCGCGAACTCGTCGAGCACCAGACCGCAGCCGATGCCGAACACCACCGCGAGCACGTCGTACGTCGTCCGGCCGCCGTCCCGGACCGCGAACACCCCGACCCCGGCGATCATCAGGAACGCCTGGCCGAACACCACATGGTGGATATGGGTGCCGCCGGGCGAGACGTTCCCCGGCCACCAGGAGACCTGCCGCCGGATCATCCGCACGCTGAACCGGATGAAGAGGAAGGAGCCGAGCAGGCCGAGGAGCAGCAGGAAGAGGGGCTCCCGGCCGTCGTCCACGATCCGATCGCGGTACAGATGCCCCAGCCAGTGCCCCATGGACCAAGGGCACGACGAAAGCCCCCCGCTCGCAAGCGGAGGGCCTTCATCCTCAGGTGCGCCGCCAGGGACTCGAACCCCGGACCCGCTGATTAAGAGTCAGCTGCTCTAACCAACTGAGCTAGCGGCGCCTGCTGACGTCGTAGACATTAGCACCCGGTCCCGGGCGGAGGAAAATCGATAAGCCTCAGACCGTCCCCGGCGGGCTGACCAGTGAGGAAGCCGTCTTTCCCGGGGCCGCGCGGACGGTCCGCACGATGGCCCACAGCAGGTGGTCCGCGCCGGGCAGCCACGGGTCCCGGCAGTCCGGCGCCACCACCCAGCGGGACACCGGGCCGTCCGCGCACGCCCCGGCCGGCGGACCCGGCTCGGGCAACCCGTAGAGCGCCGGTACGGTCACCGCGTCCCCGGCGCCGTGGCAGAGCATCGGCGGGACCGCGGCTCCCCACTCCTCCCAGCGCAGCAGCGCGGGCAGCCGCTGCGCGGTCCCGGGCAGCACCAGCAGCAGCACCCGGCCGCGGTGCACGGCCACCGGGCCGCTGCCGGGTCCCGAGGACCACATCCGCTCGAGCACCCGGCGGCCGAAGAGCGCGGGCAGGTTCACCACGTCGAACGCGGTCCCGCAGGGCAGCACGCTGGGGGCGGTGGGGCGGGCCGACCACAGCGCCTCGACGCTGCGCGGAAAAGCGCTGGCGGAGGCGAGCCAGGCGGCTCCTTCGGTGGTGACGCAGGCGGTGTGCTGCTGCCGTCGGGCTTCGGTGACGATATCCAGGGCATGCCATTCGTCCATGACAACCAGGAGTACTCCGCTGCCAGGTTGCACCTTCCAGAATCACCCAAATCCGGGACGGATAGGCCGGACGTGAGGTATCTTGACGCGCGCGGTAACGGCGCGGGCACGGTGAGCGACCGCCGGTGCCGTCCTACGCCGGGCCGCCGCCCTTGAGCAGGCCCTCGCCGTATTCGGCCATCCGCTTGGCGTAGTCCTCGGTCCACCCCGCCTGCTCGGCGAGCACCGCGTACGTCAGCCGGTCGAAGCGGCGCGGATCGGTGAGCTGGGCGGCGGCGATCGCCTGGAAGTCCGTCGCGCGTTCGGCCGCGGTCCGGAACGCCACCGCCAACTCGGTGGCCCGGGACAGCAGCTCCCGCGGATCCTCCATCGACTCCAGGTCGAAGAACCGGTCACCGCCCTCGTCCAGGGGCGCGCCCGGTTCGAACAGCAACGGAGCAGGCCGCTTGGGCCGCTCCGCGCGCGGCCGCTGAGCCGGCTGCGGCTCGGTCATACGGTTACCTCCCTGATCCGTCCATCCCTTTCCATTGTCCCGCCCCGAGCCAGGGGATTCGCATCCCGGGGGGTCCATGTGCCCGCTACCGCCGCGCGCCTTGGCCCCGCGCCCAACCGGCCCGAGTTCCAGAACACCACCCCGCGCAGACGCCGGATACCTCATTTGGCGTATCTGACGTTACATCACTCATAAGAGAGGCGGTTTGTTCGGGACGACCGGCCGCCGCTGCCGCCGCTGCCGCCGCTGCCGCCTGCCGTGACCGGGACGCGCGGGCGTGGGCCCGGGGTCAGCCGGCGACCCGGGTGAGCAGGAGGACCGGGATGGGCCGGCCGGCCCTGGTCTCGAAATCAGCGAAGTACGGGGTGCGCGGCACCTGCTCGGTCCAGAGCCGCTCCCGCTCCGCGCCCGCCGACACCGTCGCGGTCACCCGGTAGCTCTCGGTGCCGACCTCGACGTGGGCCGACGGGTCGGCCAGCAGGTTGTGGTACCAGCCGGGGCGTTGCTCCCGGCCGCCGTTGGCCGCGAAGACCACCAGGCGCTCGCCGTCCCTGAGATACGTCATCGGTGTGGTGCGCGGCTCCCCGCTGCGGGCACCGATGGTGGTGAGCAGCAGCAGCGGCACCCCGGTGAAATCACCGCCCACCACACCGGCCGCGGACCGGAACTCGTCGATCACCGACCGGTTGCGCTGGATTCGCTCGGACATGGACTCGGCTCCAGGGTCAGCGGGGGGTGGGTGTGGGTACGGGTGTGCGTACGGGTGTGGCTGGGGGTGCGGGCGCGGACAGGACCCGCATCGGATCGCGGACCGCCGGGATCGGCGCCGTCGGGTTCCACACCCTATGACGCCCGAGCGACCCCGTTACCTGGCAGAGCCGGGATCCGCCCGGGACGGCCAGCGTTTGCGGCGCCGGCCGAAGGGGGCCATCGTGGTGAGACGGGCAGGTGGGGGTGTCCCCGCCGAAGGCAAGGGGCGGGCAGGAAGGCCGACCGAAACGGCGGCCGGTTCGCCGGAGGAGGTCCCGATGAGGGTGCTGATCGTGGGTGCCGGTGCCACCGGCGGGTTCTTCGGGCTCAGACTCGCCAGGGCCGGCCGCGACGTCACCTTCCTGGTCCGCCCGGGACGGGCCGCGGCGCTGCGGGAGCGCGGGCTGCGGATCACCGGGGTGGGTGGGGACGACCGGATCGAGCCGCGGCTGGTCACGGCGGCGGAACTCCACAGCTCCTACGACCTGGTCGTGCTGGCGGTGAAGGCGACCGCCCTCGATCAGTCGATGGACGACATCGCCCCCGCGGTCAGCTCGTACACCTCGATCCTGCCGATCCTCAACGGGATGGCCCATATCGACCTGCTCAACGCCCGGTTCGGCAAGGACGCGGTGCTGGGCGGGGTCGCGTATCTGGCCACCTCGGTGGACGACCAGGGGGACATCCACGTGCTCACCCCCGATGAGCGGCTGCTCATCGGGGACCAGGGCGCCGGCGCCAACTTCCGGGCCGAGCGGGCGCTGGAGACCCTGCACGGAGCCGGCTTCGAGGTCGGTGTGGCCGATGACATCCTCGCCGAGATGTGGAGCAAGTGGGTCTTCATCGCGGGCGCTGGGGTGATCAGTTGTCTGATGCGCGGCGCCGTCGGCGACATCGCCGCGGTGCCGGGCGGCGTCGAGCTGGAGCGGGCGGCCGTCGCTGAGGCGGCAGCGGTCGCCGCGGCCGCCGCGTACCCCGTCCCCGAGGAACAGCTCGCCGGCTACACCGCCACCCTCACCAAGCCCGGATCCCCCTACGCGCCCTCCTTCTACCGGGACATGCGGGCCGGCCGCCCGATCGAGGCCGAGCACGTCTTCGGAGATCTCGCCACCCGCGCCGCCGCGCTCGCCGTCGACACCCCGCTGCTGGATCTGGCGCTCATGAACATGCGTGTCTACCAGCACCGATGGGCCAACGCGCGCGGCTGATCCGGCCCACGCCGCCCAGCGCCTCAGCCCAGCCCAGCCCAGCGGCTCAGCCCAGCGCCGGGCCCCGGCCCGAGTCGCGCGCCCTGACCTCGATACGGCCCTCGCGGACCCGCGTCTCGTAGACCGGCTGCGGGGCGGTGGCCGGGCCGCGCACCACATGACCGTCGGTCAGCTCGAAGGTGCTGCCGTGCCAGGGGCAGATCACACAGCCGTCCTCGACCCGGCCGGCGGTCAGCGGACCGCCCATGTGCGAGCAGGTCGCGGAGAGCGCGTGCACCGCCCCCTCATGCCGGTGCAGCAGCACCGCGGTGGCGCCGGCGAGCACCCGGCGCAGCGCGCCCTCCGGGAGTTCGGCCTGGTCCAGGACCGGGGTCCAGTCGAGCGGCCGCTCCTCGAAGGCGTTCTGATTGACGTTGACCGCGTCGGTGAAGGCCAGATGCCCGCCGAGGAACGAGCCGACGAGCAGCGCGCCGTATCCCGCGAAGCCCAGCAGTCTGCCCTGCGCCGGTTTTCCCCGGCGGCGGGCGACGAAGGAGGCGGTGTAGAGGCCGAGGGCGGTGGTGTTGGCCGCCGCGTGCACGACGCCGACCCGCCGGGGAGCGGGCTCGCCCTGGGTGTCCGACCAGTCGTTCAGCCCGGTGGCCGCGGCCGGGAGCGCCGCCGCGATGCCGAGTAGCACGAAGAGCTCGGCGAGCGGCGCGGTGTGGTCCTTCCGCAGCGGGAACATGGAGTTCGCCGCGCCCAGCACGTCCAGGATCGCCGCCGTGGTCCAGGCGCCGATCGGTACGTCGGTGAGCGGCGGGTGGGCCGGGTGCCCCAGGGGGGTGCCGCTGAGCAGGTTGCGGACCCGGCGCGGCCGGGCCGCCCGGTGGACGAGGCCGGCCAGCGGAACCGCCACCGCGTCGAGCAGGCGCGCCCGCTCGACCCCCTTCACGACGGTTTGGACCAAGGTCATGGCTGGCTCTTTTCTGCGGGCTCCTGGCGTGCTCCGGGCTTTCGCTGGGCCCTCGCCGGGGCGCCGAGCGAAGTGGGCATCAGATCCGTACCTCCGCGGGGGCGTCCCGGACCGACCCAATCGGGTGGCATGGCCCGGGATCGGCCGCGGTCGGCCGTGGTCGGCCGCGGTCGGACCCCGCCGGACCCGGTCTGGCGGGGTCAGCTCGGGGCGGCGATGTCGTAGAAGCCGGGGCCGTCCAGGTGGCGCGCGGTCAGGATGTCGTGCATCACCACGCTCTCGGTCTCATGGACCAGATACACCCGCAGGGGGTAACTCCAGTCGTCCACCGAGCGGAGGATGTCATCACCCGGCCGGACCTGGAGCGCGATGTCGTAGCAGCTCTCCAGCGCGTGGAGCTCGTCCATCTTCGGATAGCCGACGAGCTTGCCGGACGTGGGCGAGACCATGTTGACGATGCCGGCGTGGCGGGCCAGTTCGTAGTCGGTCCCGAGGTGGGGGCGGAACCGGTCGGGCTCGGCGTAGGCGTCCACCGTCCAGTCGAGCTGGTTTCTGCCGATCGCGCCCCCGACGGGGATGTGGACGTCGGCGCCGCAGACCCGGGCGGCCGTCTCGACCAGCCGGGGGCCGTGCGGCGTCAGCTTGAGCTCGGTGTGCGCCGGGCCGTGGCGGACCCCCAGCGCGTCGAGCACCCGGAAGGTGTACTCGACCAGGGCCTCCTGCTCGGGCCCGTGCCGGGGCAGCAGTTGGGCGCCGGCCGCCATGCCGCTGACCCCGTTGGCGGTGAGGTGGTGCATCTTCCAGATGTCGGAGACGAGGTGCTCGCCGTCCAGGCTGACGGTGTCCACGATGTATTCGGCGCCGACCAGGTATTCCTGGGCGAGCACCGCGCTGTTCTCGGTGTGCAGCGCGCTGCGGGTGCCGATCAGCGCGTGGAAGCCGCGGCGCACCTGGTCGAGGTCGTCGCAGAAGTGGACGCTGTCGCTTCCCGCGCTCCGCACCGGCTTCAGCACCACCCGGCCCGGGGTCTCCTTGTACCAGTCGAGCAGCGTGTCGAGATCGGTGGCCAGGAGCTGGTCGGTGCCCGGTACCCCGGCCGCCTTCACCGTCTCCATCATCAGGTACTTGTCGCGGCGGGCGCTGCTCAGCGCGGTGCCGTTGGTCCGCAGGCCGAGCCGCTCGCTCAGCACGTCGGCGAGCTCCACCCCGCTCTCGATGCCGGCCAGCACGCACACCGGCGCGTATTCGGCGACGGCCGCGGCGGTCTGCTCGGCGTCGCCGCGGTGCACCACCTGCCCGGTGAAGTCCCGGTGCCGGTAACTGCGTTCGTACGACGCGTTGGCGGTGGGGGCGCTCCGTACGTGGACGCACGCGTACCCCCGCTCCTGGAAGAGCGGCGCCAGGCAGCGGGCGCTGGAGTAGGCGTCGACGACGGCGACGACAGGGGGAACAGCCGAAGGGGTGGTGGTCATGCGTGCCTCACCAGGGGTCGGGACGGATGGATACCGGGTTCTGGGCCCGCGGGCGGGGGCCGCCGGGTCTGGTCATGGGCCGTGGCCCGGTCCGTCGGGAGCCGGAGCGTGGTCGGGGGCTGGGTCGGGGCCGGTGGGGGCGGCGCGATCGGCTCGGCCCGCGGGGCCTTCGGGGTCGGCCGGACCCGCGGGGACCTCGTTGAGCGAGCCGGAGCGGAAGCCGCGGGGGTCGACCTCCACGGCGGGGAAACCGCTCGCCCGCACCGCCGCCAGCGCCTCGGGGCAGGCCAGCACGGCCGGCACCGCCGGCAACGCCACCTGGATCAGCGCGCGGTCGCCGAGGTCCCGCACCCGCAGGTCGGCCGAGTCGATTCCGGCGCGGCGCAGGCTGGCGCGGAGTCCGGCCTCGGCGGCCGCCACCCTCGTCAGCCGGTCCCGGGTGATCGTCAGCCCGTAGGCGATCCGGCTGGACAGACACGGTGACGCGGGCTTCTGCCAGGTCGAAAGGTCCCACCGCCGGCTCGCCGCCCGTACCTGATCCTTCGTCAGGCCGGCGTCGGCCAGCGGGGTGACCGCGCCGAGCGCCGCGGCCGCCCGGATGCCGGGCCGGAAGGGGTCCAGCAGATCGTCCGCGTTGGTACCGACGGCGACATGCGCCAACTCCGCGGTGGTGGCCAGCTCAAGCAGCCGCGCCACCAGCTCGTCCTTGCAGAACCAGCAGCGGGCGCGGGAGTTGTCCCGGTAGCCCGGGGTGTCCAGTTCACGGGTGGTGACGAAGGTGTGCCGCGCGCCCAGTTCACGGGCGATGTCCCGTACGGCGCCGCGCTCGGTGTCCGACAGGCTCGCCGAGTCACCGGTCGCCGCGAGTACCCGGTCGGGGCCGAGGGCGCGGATCGCGGCGGCCAGCAGCAGCGCCGAGTCCGCGCCACCGGAGAAGGCCACCACCACGGAACCCAGACCGGTCAGCCGCCGGTGCAGCGCGTCGAGCCGCGAGGTGAGCGGATCGGACGGCGGCACACTCATCGGGGACGGGGACGGGGACGGGGACGGGGACGGGGACGGGGACGGGGACGGGGACGGGGACGGGGACGGGGACGGGGACGGGGACGGGGACGGGGACGGGGACGGCGGCATGGCGGTCACTCGATCTCCAGCGCGGACAGCATCGGGCGCAACTTCGCGCAGGACTCGGCGTATTCGGCCTGGGGATCGGAGTCGGCCACGATGCCGCACCCCGCGTAGAGCGAGGCGCGCGGGCCGTCGAGCAGCGCCGAGCGGATCGCCACCCCGAACTCCCCCTGACCGGCGGGATCCGTCCAGCCCACCACCCCGGCGTACCAGCTCCGGTCGAGACCCTCGTTGGCGGCGAGCCAGCGCAGCGACTCCTCGCGGGGATGGCCGCCGAGCGCCGGGGTCGGGTGCAGGTGCTCGACGAGGTCCAGGATTCCGGTCCCGTGATCGGCCAGTTCACCGCTGACCTGGGTGGACAGGTGCTGCACATGGGGGAGTTGCGCCACGGAGGGGACCGGGTCCGCCGTCACATGGCGGCAGGAGGCGCGCAGCACCTCGCGGAGCATCCCGACCACCACATCGTGCTCGTGGCGGTTCTTGGCGCTCGCGGCCAGTTCGCGGGCGAGCGCCCGGTCCTGTTCCGGGGTGGACCCGCGCGGGGCGGTGCCGGCCAGGCCCAGTGTGTGCGCCGTACGGCCGGCCACCCGCACCAGGTATTCGGGGGTCGCGCCGAGGAAGGTGTACTCCTCGTGGTCGAGGGCGAAGACGGTGGTGCCGGGACCGGTGTCGCGCAGCCGGCGGACCGTGGCCGGCACATCGAACGGCGAGGACGAGGTGACCGCCAACTCGCGGGCCAGCACCACCTTTTCGAAGCCGCCGTGCTGGATCCGGCCGACCGCGCGGCGGACCAGTTGCTTCCAGTCGTCGGGGCCCGGCCGCGGCACGGCGTCACAGGTGCGGCCGGCCGGGTACGGCCTCGGCTCCTCGCTCTTCCGCTCGTCCGCGAGGCAGCGCTCGGCGAAGTGGATCAGCGCGTCGGCCGTCTGCTCGGGATCGCTGTCGTGCAACAGCACCGCGTTGAGCCGCAGTTCACCGGGTCCCGGCCGATCCGCGGCCTCGCCCGCCGTACCGCGCAGTTGGAGTGCCGGGACCCACATCAGCGTGTCGGGGAGCCGGATGATCTCTTCGGTGGACCCGGGCGCGGTGAGACGGGGCTTGGCGTACCCGGGCGCGGTGCGTGCCGGCTCGGCGTGCTCGGGCCGGATGTGCTCGGGCCGGATGTGCTCGGGCCGGATGTGCTCGGGCCGGAAGGCGAAGCCGCCGACCGCCAGTGGCCCCGCGCCGCCCGACGGGTCCGGCCCGTCCGGGCCGCCGGTGACCAGGTTCGCGATCAGCGCCGCCCAGTGGTCGCGGACCGACCCGATCCGTCCGGCCCCTCTTCCGCGCAGATCCCGCGCCGTGCCCAGCGCGACGATGACGCCGCCGTCCCAGGCCGACTGCCACACCAACGAACGCTGGGTGCTGCGGCGGGACCGGCACCAGGTCGCGACCGGGTCGGCGAGCTCCTCGCTCCTGGCCCAACTCGCCAGCACCGGGCGCTGGGTGCGGCGGGCCCGCGCGACCGCGCGCCGGAGGGTGTCGCGCAGGCTCTCCCGGTCGGCCCGGTCGAGTACGGCGGCGCGGGTCGTGGCGGCGGCGGTGGAGGGTGGGCCGGCGGAGGCAGCGGCGGTGGCAGGACCCACATCCGCGCCCGTATCCGTGCCCGCGCCCGTATCCGCGCCTGAACTCGTATCCGTGCCCGTATCCGGACCGGTGTCCGCATCCCGGTCCGTGCCGGGAACGAGGCCGGGCCGCACCTCAGTACACCCCCTCGACCACGGGTGCGGGAGCGCCGTCGGCCGTGAGCGGGCGGATGTCGGCGAGCCCGTCCTGCGGGTAGGCGGCGGTGGGCGCCACCCGGATCACCGCGTCCCGCTCCAGCGCCCAGGGCAGCAGCATGTCCCGGCTGAGCAGGCTGATCCTGGCCTGACCCCGCTCGCCGTATCCGACCAGCCGCCCGGGCTCCTCGGGATCGACCACCCGCACTCGGCTGAACGGGTGATACGGGATGAAGACGCAGCCTTCGTCCGGCCGGGAGCGATCCCTGGGCCGCTGCGGGGCGATCCCCATCAGCGTGTTGCCGTAGAGGCCGACGACGGCCGCGTCGGGGAAGAGTTCCTCCTCGACCACCCGGAGCGTCTCCGGGCTGATGCTGGTGCCGGCCCAGATGATGCCGCGCAGTTTCCGCCGCGCCAGATCGTAGAGCTGCTCGTCGGCGGCGAGCGCCTCCAGGACCGGCGGGGTGGCGAAGAGCACCGCGACGGGCTGGGTGGACAGCACATCGAGGGCCTGCGCCAGGATGTGCCGCAGATAGCGGCGGGCCTCTTCCGTCCGCCCCTCCCGCAGGCTGGTCTTCACCCAGCGCGGGTCGAAGTCGATGTAGTGGCAGAAGGTGCCGCGCAGGTGGGCCAGGAGTCCGATGGAGCGTCCGACGATGTGCGGCCCGGTGGGTCCGAGGTGCAGCCAGTGGCCGGGGCCGGCGTCGGGGATGCCGTGCTCGGCGAGCACCCCGCTCACCCAGCGGACGCCGGCGAGGCGGGAGCGCGACTCCACGATGCGGGTGGGTCTGCCGGTGGTGCCGCCGCTGTCGAAGACCCGGAAGTCCCAGCCGGCCCGGTCGATTCCGGACGGCACCAGCGCGTCGACCGGCACGTCCCGCCATTCGTCGCTGACGTCCGGGAAACGGTCCAGGTCTTCCCAACTGCGGATGTCGGTCAGCGGATCGAAGTCAAGCTCGGCCGCCCGCTTGATCCAGAACGGGGAGCCGGTGGCCGGCGAGAAGTGCCAGCGCATCGCGGCACGGACGAAGGCTTCCGATGCCTGGGGGCTCTCGGATCTCCCGGGGTTCCCGGAGCCGCCAGGGGTCCAGAAGTCCTCGGGGTGCTCAGGGCTCCCGGGGTTCCCGGACGTCGGGTGGGTGGTGAACGGATCGGCTGTGCGGTCGGGCATGCGCTGTCTCCAGATGACGAAACGCCAAGAACGCCAAGAACGCCAAGAACTCCAAGAACTCCAAGAACTCCAAGAACGCCAAGAACTTCAGGAACGCCAAAGAAGCAAAGAAGCCGAGGGCGCCGGAACGCCGGAGCGACCCCGGATCAGGGGCGGTTGGGCTCGCACGATGTGGCCACCCGGAACCGAGTGGACGCGCGTAGATTTTTGCCGGAAAAACCCGTTCCGGCCCCTCATGAATACCCCGGTATCTGAGGTGGCGGGGTGGCGCTCGGTTGATCAGGTGCTGGTTTTTCCGGTGATGTGTTTATCGAATGATGGCCACGGCATGACCGTCGGCCAGAAATGTGATGATCGGAGCCCCCCGGCTCGGCTTAAGCGAGGATCGCGATGTTGATCGTAGCCTAGTTCACAGGGGATTGCCAGGGTCGCTCTTTCTGTGCTCTGATCTTCATTGCCGCTCTCATCGCGGGACAAGTTGTCCGCTGATCAAAAAATCTGATCACTATAGTGAGGTGCGCTGTGCAGATGATCGACATCAGTCAGGGCTGGTATGAAGGTATGCCCGCCTATGGCGCTTCCTGGTATCCGCAATTCGCCGTGGTCAAGGCGATGACCCCGCGAACCGATCCGGCCGGGGGTGGGCGCACCTTCTCCGACCTGCGATTATTTCCGCACAACGGAACGCATGTGGAATCGGGATATCACTTCTTCGAGGACCGCGAGAAGATCGACGAAGTCCCGCTGGAAACCTTTGTCGGCCGGGTCTGCATCGCCGATCTCTCCGACAAACGCGATCTCGACCCGGTCACCGGTGACGACCTGGAAAAGGCGCTGCGCGATGTGTGGCGGCCCGGTGACCGGCTTCTCATCCGCACCGACCATCCCAACCGGTACCTCGGCCGGCCCGATTACTGGGACACGCCGCCGTACCTGACGATTTCGGCGGCCGACTGGATGGTGGCGAACGAGGCGGTGCTGGTCGGTATGGACTGCATCACCGAGCGCCCCGACGACCGGAGCGGCCAGGTGCACCGGCGGCTGCTGGCGGCCGGAATCCCCATTCTGGAGAATGTGCAGAATCTCGACCGGATCAGCTCCTCCGTCGCCCAGTTGATGGCGCTGCCGGTCAAGATCGCCGGGGTCGAGGCCGCTCCCGCCCGCGCCGTCGTCTTCGACGGCTGGCCGTGGTGAGCCCCGTGGCGGGGCGGTCCTGCCGGGGGGCCGGATGACCGGGAATCCCGTCGCGGTCGCGCTCACCGAGGTCGAGTACCGGACCGCCCCCGCCGTCGACCGGGCGGTGGCGGCCCTGCTCGACCTGCTCGGCGACCCCTTACGGCAGGTGGGCAGGGGCGACCGGGTCGTCATCAAGCCCAATATGTTCCAGCTCAAGCCGGGGTTCAGAACCAGCCCGGAGCTGCTGCTCGCGGTGGCGAAGCGTGCCTCGGAGCGCGGCGCCGAGGTCTTCGTCGCCGAACGCACCCAGGTGATCAAGGACATCCTCAAGGGCAGCCCGCTGCACCGCTACGCACAGGTGGTCAGCTTCGACGACCGGCCGCTGCGGATCGTGCAGGTGCCGGGCGCCACCTCGCTACGGGTCCCGATCGCCGTCCCCGACCTGGTGGTCGAGTGCGATCTCTTCATCGGCGCCCCCCAACTGCGCACCCACTCCAGCGTGGTCTTCACCAACGCCATGAAGAACCTGGTCGGGCTGCTGCCCGGCTTCACCACCCGGATCGTGCACATGGCCGGGGTCGAGGAATCCATCGTCGACCTCAACCTGCTGCGCCCCCAGCACCTCGTGGTCTGCGACGCGCTGACCGTGATCGAGGGCAACTACCCGATGGAGGGCAGCAGTCGGGCGGTCGGACTGCTCGCCGCATCGGAGAACGCCGTCGCGCTCGACGTCACCATGGCCGCCGCGGCCGGCATCGCCTCCTGGGAGCTCGCCTATCTGCGGGACGCGGCCCGGCGGGGGCTCGGACCGATCGACCTCGCCGACATCGAGATCAGGGGCGCCGACCTGGCCGCGGTCGCCTTCGCCATCGAGCGGGCCCCGATCGACCTGACCCCGCCGCGCGAGGGCATCCACGTGCACGCCGACACGGCGTGCGACGACTGCCGCCGATGGGTCGCCGCGGCCCTGCACCTGCTCCGACCGGATCTGCTGCGCTACCCGGGAGAGCTGACGATCGTCTCCGGACCCGTACGGAGGCTGCCCGAACCGCGCGGCGCCGTGGTGCTGGTGGGCAACGCGCTCTACGAGCACCGGGAGGCCGGCGTCTACCTCGAAGGCTGCCCGCCGCGCGCCATCCAGACCGCCGGCCTGCGGTACGCGATGGGGCACGCCGTCACCGAGCAGGAGCGCACCCAGTTCCGGGTGCCGACGCAGGTGCCCTGCCAGTCCACCCGGTCCGCCGCTCGGCAGAACTGGCCGGCCCCCGAGGAGTTGGTCTGAGATGCTGTCCGTTCCCCTGGTCCGAGCGGGCGAGGAGGCCGCCTCCCGGGAGACCCGGGTGCTGCACGGCGTCGACGGCGTCCCCCTCGCCACCGTCCACGAGGCACCCGCCCTCTTGACCCGGCTGACCGTCAAGAAGATGCGCGGGGCGCCGGACCTGTCACCGGCCGAGCGGCTGACCGTACTCGCCGAGGCGGGCCGCCGATTCGCCGGCGCCACCCTCGGCGGCCAGAGTCCGGAGGAGTTCTGCCGGGCCCAGGCCCTCGCCTCCGGCGTGCCGATCGCCGTGACCCGCCGCACGCTCGGCCATCTGGCGGAGCTGTGCGGACGGCTCGGCGACGTGATGGCGCGCCAGCGGCCGATCGGCGCCGGCGGAACCGCCCGCTGGGTGCGGCGCGGCGAGGTCCTCGGCGTGGTGGCGCCCAGCAACCACCCGGCGACCCAAGGCGCTTGGCTCCAGGCCCTCGCCTTCGGCTACCGGGTGGTGGTCCGCCCGGGCGCCCGCGATCCGGTCACCCCGCTGCGGCTGGTGCGGGCCCTGCTCGACGCCGGGCTCGCCCCCGGCATGATCAGCCTGCTGCCCGGTTCGCACAGCTCCGCCGACGCGCTCCGGGACGCCGCCGACCTCGCCCTCGTCTACGGCGGCGAGGACACCGTGGCGCGGCTGCGCGGCCACGACCGGGTCCTGGTCCGCGGCCCGGGCCGCAGCAAGATCCTGTTGGACCGCCCGGCCGACGAGGAGACGCTCGACCACCTCGTCGCCGAGATCGCCGACGACGGCGGGGTGCGCTGCACCAACGCCAGTGTCGTGCTCACCTCGGGCGACCACCGGCGCCTCGCGGCCGACCTGGCGGAACGGCTGGCCGCGCTGCCGGTCCACCCGGTCACCGACGAGCGGGCGGTCCTCCCGGCCCGCCCGCGCAAAGAGGCGGAGGCCCTGCGGGCGGCGCTGGACGCGGCCGCCCGCGGCGCCGTCGAACTGGCGGCGCCGCACTACGCCGACGGCCCGCTGCCGGTCGTCGACGGGGACGCGGCGGCGCTGCGTCCCGCGGTGATCCGCGCGGACCGCGCCGACCACCCCGGGCTGGGCACCGAACTCCCCTTCCCCTGCGTCTGGGTGGCGCCCTGGCAGCCGTCCGAGGGGCTGGCCCCGCTGCGCGACACTCTCGCCCTGACCCTGCTGACCGACAGGATCCCGCTGGTCGCCGCGGCGCTGGCCGCGCCCGGCATCAGGACCGTGCTGCACGGCCGGATCCCCGGCTGGTGGCGCGACCCCTACCTGCCGCACGACGGATACCTCGGGTCCTTCCTCAACGAGGTACGGGGCTTCGCCGCCGTACGCCCGTCCCGACGGTGAAGCCGGCCGCCCCCGTACGCCGCCGGCGTGCCGAAGAACCGAGGTGACTGACATGGCGCGAGCCTGCCCCGCCCTACCGATCGTCGTTCTCCCCGAGGACGGGGTGGTCCGCTGCCGCGCCCGTCTCGCCCCGTCCGTCGAGACCACCCTGCTGGCCGCGGTCGACGCGCTGACGGCCCTGCACGGCGAACTGCTGAGCAGGGAAGGCGCCGCCGGCTCCCGCGAAGCGACCACGGAAACGGCGGTGGCCCGGGTCGACCGGCTCGCCGCCGAGACGACCGCCGACCCGATGGACACCGCCGCGCTGGTGCCCGTCGTCCCCAACCACGACTACTTCGGCGTCCGTACGGCCAAGCTCGACGACGCCCGGCTGGCCGCCGAGACGACCGCCATCGTCGCCCGGGCCCTCACCGATCTCCGGCACGCCCGGCTCGGCGCCAACGACCGGGCCGCCGAGGTCCTCGCGATGGCCGCGCTCCTGCGGCGGCTCGCCCTCGGGCAGGGACTCGCGCCCCGGCAGGGCGCGGCGGCCGAACCGCGCCCCAGGGTGACCGACGCCCGCCCGGCACCGCAGCCCGCGCAGGATGAGTTGACGCGCTGGGTCGTCACCCACCACCTCTACTTCGTCCTCAACCTGGCGGCGGCCGACGCCGTCTCCCGGGCCGTCCCGGCGCTCGCCGCCGGCGAGCGGGACACCGCCTTCGAGGCCGTGCGGGAGGCCGTCGTGCTGGTCCGCGGCTTCACCGCGGCGATGATGCACGCCGGCGACATGTCGGCGCCCTGCTACGACGCGAAGGTCCGCCCGACGATGCACCCGCCGGCCGTACCCGAGGCGCTCACCGGGCGCACCCAGCCGGAACACCGCGCCTTCCGGCGGGCGATGCGGCGGCTGGTCCACGTATCCGCCGTCCCCTTTGCCGAGATGGCCGCGGCCGACCCCGAACTGGCTCTGGCCCGGGACGCGTTGCTCGAAGCGGACCTCCAGGACATCGAGCGGCACATCATCGTGACGGCCGCTCTGGTCGGTGACGACCGTTCGCTGGTCCAGAGCGGGCAGGCGGCCGAGAGCGCGGTCAGGGTGCTGCGCACGATGCGCCACGCCAGGGCCGAGTCCTACCGCGACCTGATGCGGTTCGGCGACCCGGTCCGCCTCGTCGAGGCGTGACACCCGTGGCACCTGTGGCATCTGTGATAGATGGCCGCTGCCCCGACCCCGGCCGGAAGGGAACGACGTGACGCAGGCCACCCCGGTCACCGCCGAGGCCCGCCCGATCCTGCTGGTGGTGATCCTGGCCGGGCTCTCCGCGCTCGGCCCGCTGTCGATCGACCTCTACCTCCCGGCGCTGCCCCGGCTCGGTGACGATCTCGGCGGCAGCGCCTCGCTCAGCCAACTCACCATCACCGGTTGTCTGATCGGGCTCGCCCTCGGCCAGGTGGTGGCCGGACCCACCAGCGACCGGCTGGGGCGGCGCCGGCCGCTGCTCGTCGGGGTGGCCGGCTACGCCGCCGCCTCGCTGCTCTGCCTCGTGGCGCCGACCGTGTGGTTCCTGATCGGGGCCCGGCTGCTGCAAGGCGCCATGGGCGGTACGGCGATCGTGATCGCCCGGGCGGTGGTCCGCGATCTGCACCAAGGGGCCGCGGCGGCGCGCTTCTTCGGCAGCCTGGTCCAGGTCAGCGCGCTGGCGCCGGTCGTGGCGCCGCTCGCGGGCGGGGCGCTGCTCCAGGTCCTGCCCTGGCGAGGGCTGTTCGCCGTGATCGCCGGCCTCGGCGTACTGCTCCTGATCGTCGTCCACCAGGGGCTGCCCGAGTCGCTGCCGCCGCAAGCCCGGCGCGGAGAGGGGCCGTTGGCCCTCGTCGCGGCCTTCGGCAAGCTGGCCGCCGACCGCTCCTTCATCGGCTACGCGCTCACCGGCGGGCTGGCGTTCGCCGCGCTGTTCACCTACATCTCCGGCTCCCCCTTCGTGATCCAGGAGGTCTACGGGCTGCCGCGGTTGGCGTTCGCGGGCCTCTTCGCCGTCAACGGCGCCGGGATCGCGGTCGCGGGCCGGATCGGTTCGCGTCTGGTGGACGAGCACGGCCCGGCCCGCCTCGTCCGGGCCGGCCTCCGCATCGCCGCGTGCGGCGGCCTGGCGGTGGCGGGCTCGCTGTCCCTCGGGCTCTGGACGCTGCTGCCCGGCCTGTTCATGGTGGTCGCGTCCATCGGCCTCATCCTGCCCAACTCGATGGCGCTCGCCCTCTCCCAGCGACCACCCCGGATGGCCGGAACCGCCGCCGCCCTGATGGGCCTGTCCCAATTCCTCCTCGGCGGCCTCGCCGCCCCCCTGGCCGGCCTCGCCGGCTCCCACACCTCCGCCCCGATGTCCCTGATCATCGCCGCCCTGACCCTCTCCGCCCTGACCGCCTTCCGCCTCACCCCCCACCCCCCGCCAACACCCCAACACCCCGAAGAGCCCGCCGTGCCCCTGAGCACCCCCTGACGGCCACCCCTCCGGCGGGGCGGGGTCGCGGAGGGGGCGGCACGGGGTGTGGTGGGGGTCAGGGGTGGAGGGGGATGCGGTGTTCGGCGAGGTGGGCCAGGACCGCGTGGTTCGCTTCCCAGCCGTCGGGGAACTTCACGGTGACGCCGAGGCGGACCGGCTCCGAGGACGGGTGTTCGTCGAGGAGGTCGGCGACGCCCGCGCGGCATACGACGATGCAGGCGTGGCGGTGCCGGGAGGTGAGGACGCAGAGGCGGCCCGTCTCCAGGTGGAAGGCGGTCGCGTCGGGGCGGCCGGAGAGCGGGTGGAGGACCACCGTGACGTCGAACTCCCGGCCCTGGAGCCGGTTGGCGGTGTCCACGGTCACGCCGGCCACGCCGAGTGCCGCCAACGCGCCCCGGACCGCCGCCGCCTGGTCGCGGTGGGCGGTGCCGACGGCGATCCGGTCGGCGGTCAGCGGCGCCGGATCCGGATCGGGGGCGCTGTAGGTGAGGCCGCCGCGGTCCAGCAGCCGCCGGACCACCAGCGCGACGGCCCGGACGGCCTCCGGGTCGGTGCGCGGGGTGTGCCGGGCGGGCAGTTCGAGCAGCCCCCAGCCGGTCGCCGCGGCTTCGTCGAGCACCCGGTCGGGGGCCCCGCCGTCGCCCGGCACGCCGAAGGCCAGCCGCCGGTCGCCCGGTCCGGTGCCGCTGCGGAACGGCGTGTACGGATAGAAGGCCCGTGACACCAGCGGCGCCGCCGAGGCGGGCAGCCGCCAGGAGACGGGCAGGCGGTGCTGCGGCAGGCCCGGGTTGTGGGCCAGCAGCGTCACCACCGCGCTCGCCGACGGGTCGTAGCTCAGCCCCGCCCACTGGTCGGCGGCCACCACGCTGAACGGGTCCAACTGGCCCGGGTCACCGACGAAGAGCGCCCGCTCGAAGAGCCCGGCCACTTGCAGCAGCGCGTCGGAGCGCATCTGATACGCCTCGTCGACGATCGCGTGCCGCCAGGGCTCGGTGTCCTTGACGTACGCCCACTTCGCCGCGGTCGCGATCACCACCGTACGGTCGCGCAGATCGGCCACCGAGGTGGACTTGGCGAGCGCGGGGTGCCGGTCGAGCATCGGGTCGGGCGGGGAGTCGGCGCCGTGCAGCCGCCCCACCGGCAGCTCCGGGTCGGCGGTGGCCAGCCGGTCGGCAAGGTCGTCCACTTGGGCGTTGGTCTGCGCGACGATCATCAACGATTCCCCGGCGGCGGCGAGTTCGCGTGCCGCGCGGACGACCAGGGTGGATTTCCCGGCGCCCGGGGGCGAGTCCACGACGACGCCCCTGGCGGGGGAGTGCAGGGTGCTGTTGAGGATCGCGGCGGTGGCGGCGGCCGCGTCGGCGGCCGGATCCGAGCCGGCGGGCGCGGCCCGGAGCGCGATGGGGCTCGGATCGGCGGCCGGCCCGTCCGTTACGGGGTTCACAGGTAGTCCTCGGCGGTGAGGGGATCGGGCGGGTCGGCGGGGCGGTGGTAAGCGGCGGGGGCGCCCGCCTCAGCGGGCGTGGCGGTCGGGCCGAGCTTGGCGGAGGCGCCGAGCACGGCGGGGGAGCCGGACAGGACGAAGGCGCCGGGCGCGGCGGAAGCGGCGGGCGCCGGCGTCTCCCCGCCACGCTCCCCGGCGGGCCCCGCCGGCTGGACCGGGACCGGCGCCCGCTCCGGCGGGCCGCCGTGCGTCCAGGGCGTGGCCTCGGGGTCGGGCAGGGCCGGACCGCTCCGGGGCTCGTGCTCGAAGAAGGTGAAGCAGACCCGCTCGCCCGGCTCCGGCACCGAACCCTCCTTCGGCGTACGCCCGTTGCCCATCCCCCCGGTCAGCCGGACGGTGACCTGCCACTCCCCGGCGAACTCCTCGGCGGCGACCAGTTCCGCCGGCTGCGCCGACTTCGCTCCCGGCACGGCCCGGTACGCCTTCGCCCCCGGCTCCGCCTGCGGGACGTCGCCCGTGGTCACGGTCACCAGCGGGCGCGGCATCGGCCGCCGCCCCTCGGAGTACGCCATCTCGACCGCCGCCACCTCCCCGGCGAACGCCTCCCCGGCCAGCCGCCTGGCCGCCATCGCCAGCGGATCGTCGAGCGCCTCCTGGGCGAAGAGCCTGGCCTGCGCGGTCTCCCGCCCGGCGAGCTTCTGCGCGGCCGTGATCGCGTCGTCCCGCTTCGGCTGCGGCGGCTCCCCGGCGCGGATACGGTCCCGGTGGCCGGTGAAGGACCACCGGTCGCGCTTCCACCGCTCCTCGACGTGCGCCCCCGCGGGCAGCGCCCGCAGCAGGTCGATGCCCCGCCATACGTCGTCCCAGGTCGGCTTGAGCTGCGAGGCGACCAGCCGGCGCACCTCCGCCTCCGCCTCCGCCGCCGCCAGCCGGGGCTTGGCGCGGCGGGGATCCTGCTCGGCCGCCGCCCGTGCCTCGTCGTAACGGGCCATCGCGGGCGCGAGCACCCGGTTGTCGAAGACCGGGTCGGTCGCCGGGCCGGCCGGCGGGCTGAACAGCAGCCCGTCGGGGCCGCGTCCGGTCTGCGCCCGGGAGGCCGCCGCCGCCCCGTCGAGGCCCGGCGGGGGATCGATCCAGCCGAGCAGCGCGCCGAGGTGCTGGTCCTCCATCGCGCTCTGTCCGGTCGCCCAGTGCCGGGTGAGCAGGTCGGTCATCGCGACCAGCAGCGCGCTGCCGGGGGTGCGGGCCCGCTCGGCGTAGTGGGTGAGCCAGCGGCCGAAGAGCGGCACCGGTACCGGTACGGGGTGCGGTGCTTCCGGATCCTCGACGGTGCGCAGAAACCGGGTGGAGCGGCCGACCAGCCGGACGAACTCCAGCGCGGCGCCGTTGGGCACCACGATCTGCAGCGCGTCGGCGCAGAGTTCGGACTCCTCGCGGTTCCGGGTGGCGGGCTCGACCTCGACCTGTTCGCCGTACGCGTCGAGCAGCGGCAGGAGCACACCGGCCAGACCGGTGAAGAAGCCGAACCGCAACTCCCGGTCGAGCGGCTGCGGTACGACCAGCAGGGTCGGCGCGTCCCGGTCGTCCCCGATCATCGCCCCCAGCGGCGCGCCCGACTCGCCCGCGGTGGTCAGCGGCACGAACACCAGGGGCTTCTCGGCGAGATACCGGTGCCGTACGGTCGCCGCGGCCACCGCCCGCCCCCCGGCGACGGCCTCCGCGCGGGCCAGCGTTCCCATCACCGACATGAGGACCCTCCGGGGGTTTGTGCCGCCGCGTCCCGGCCGTCGCCGACCGGGCCGCCGCGGGAAGCTCGAACCGCGAGCACCGCACCCGCGCCGGCCGTCCGGCCGGCCACCACGACAGCGCCACGTCGCGCCCCCGCACATCCGTCGCATGCGCCGGACCGGGCGGCGGGGCGCCGATGCCCCGGAGCGGGGCTGCGCTCAGTCCCGTGGTGGGCTTCCCGACGCGGCTGCGCGTCGGACCGGGCCGCCAGTTCCACCCGCCGCGGGGGCCATTCGGCGGGGCACGGGTGCCCTGGGGTCGCGGCCGCCGTCCGGCTGGGCGGGGTGGGGCGGTGCCTGCCTCCGTCGGGGGCGTCCCGATGCGGCTCGGTTCCGGACCCGGTCACCGGCTCCTCCCCGCCCGGGGTGGGTTCGGCGGGGTGGCGGCGGGCAAGGGGCGTCGCCGGGGTGGGCTGGGGCGGGCTCATGCGGGGGTCCCCTGCTTCGCCGCTTCGGACAGGGCCTCGGAGCGCAGGGCCGCCGCGCGGCGCAGCGAGGAGACGGCCGGGTCGGCCGGGTCGCCGGTGAGACCGCTCGCGGCGGACAGTACGGCCTCCACGGTGGTGAGCTCGCCGAGGTCGCCGCGCAGGCCGCGGCCGAGCGCGTCCACCCGGCCCTCGGCGCGGGAGCGGTCCCGGCAGTGGAAGGCGAGTTCGCACGTGGACAGGCACTCCGGGGCGTACGCGGCCGGCACCGATTCCACCGCGGCGGAGAGCTCGGCGACCGGCCGGGTCACCGTACGGCCGTCCGGGCTGTACCCCAGGTCGAAGGTGGTGCCCGCGGGGAGCGCCGCGGCGATCTCCTCGATCCGGGTGAGCCGGGCCAACTGCCGCCGGGTGACGGCGAGCTGCTTGCGTACGTCGACCCACTCGGCGGTGGGCAGGTTGGAGAAGTCCTTCGGGCAGACCAGCAGCACGTCGGTCCGGCCGCGGCCCGCCTCGATCGCGTCCAGGGCGAGTACGTACACCGCCGCCTGCCGGGCCGCCGCGCCCACCTTCATCGCGTCGGCGCCGCCGTCCAGGATCGGGAAGGACTTGATCTCGACCACGGTCCAGCGCCCGTCGGGCGCGATCGCCACCGCGTCCGGCTCCAAATACGCGGTGGAGCCCGCCACGTCGAGCGCGAGCAGCGGGTGGTCCAGCAGCGTCCACACCCCGGGCGTCGCCTCGGCCAGCGCCAGCCTCGTCCGGAGCACCCGCCCCTCAGGGCCCGGCGCCCCGAGCTCGGGCACCTCGACGGCGACGTCCCCGGCCGGCTCGCCCTCGACCTCGGTGCCGTCGAGTCCGGGACCCCGCACCCCCAACAGGCGCAGCAACTCCGCGCAGTCGTCCCGTTTGACCCGGGCCTCGAAGGCGTGGCCGCGGGAGAAGGCGAACCGGGACTGGCCGAACCGGGCGGGCGCGCCCAGCGTTTCCGCGACGGCGCCCTTGTCGACCCCGGCCGCGTCCAGCAGCGCGCGGCGCCGGCAGCCGGGGTTGGCGGCGAGCGCGGCCAGCGCCCGCGCGTCCATCGGGCGGGGATCGGTGCCGGGACCGCGCAGCGCGGCCATCCGCTCGCGCAGGGAGTGGTGGTGCGTAGTACTCACCCGCGAAAGTGTGGCACCTGCCTACGACATCCGGCTGCTGACCGAGCGTCCGCCGTCGCCGATCCGGTCGTCGTCCGACCCGTTCTTCCGGTTCGACGGCACGGTGAGGGGTCGCGGTACGGTCGTCCGGGCGCCCGGCACCGCGGCCTCCGAACCGGCGGGTTCGCCCTCGGCGGACGCCCGCACTCTCTCGGGGCCCACCTTTTCCGGTCTCTCGGCGCCGACCTTTTCCGGGCCCACCTTTTCCGGACCCGCTTTCTCCGGGCCCACCGGCTCCGCGCCGGCCGCCGCCTCCGCCGACCCCCGCCCCGCGTCCCGCCCCGACCCCCGCCCCGCGTCCCGCGCCACCTCGGGCGCCACCTCCGCCTCCGACCCGCGCGGGCCGGGAACGACCGCGCCGCGCCCGAAGGTCCGCGCGATCCCGCCCTCCACCCGGTCCAGCAGCCGCAGCAACGGCTTGGCCAGCAGGAAGCCGATCCCCATCGTTGCCACACCGGCCGCCGCGTCCATCAGATAGTGGTTGGCGGTCCCCATCACCACGAGCGCGGTCACCATCGGGTAGAGCAGCCCGAGACAGCGCACCACCCGGTGGCGCCCGTAGCGCCAGAGGATGATCCCGCACCACAGCGACCAGCCCACGTGCAGGCTCGGCATCGCCGCGTACTGGTTGGTGAGGTGACCGAGGCCGCGCGGGGCGCTCGCGTCGGTGCCCCACCAGCCGTACGACCCGTACTGGGCCATGGTGTCGATGAAGCCGTGCCCGCCGGGCAGCAGCCGGGGCGGCGCCGTCGGCACCAGGGTGAAGCCCAGCAGGCCGATCATCGTGGAGACCAGCAGCCAGGTGCGGGCCATCCGGTAGTGGGTGGGCCGCCGCAGCCAGAGCCAGACCAGCACCGACGGCGTGATCACGTAGTGCAGCGAGGCGTAGGCGAAGTCGGCCGGCACCCCGAGGAAGGCGTGATGGGTGAAGAGCCGGTTGAAGAAGTGCTCCGGGTCAAGGTGGGTGAACTGCTCGAAGTGAAGGATGTCCGCGCCGTGTTTGACGGCGTCGTTCACATCACCCCGGACCATCAGCCGAGCCGCGGAGTAGAGGGCGTATATGACGGCGACGAGCGGCAGCTCGGTCCACCAGCGCAGCTTGCCCCGGTACGCGGCAGCCCGCGGCGCGGTGGCGGTGATCGTCATGCGGACGTCTCTCCAGGTTCTGCGGACGAACGCCGCGGGCGGCGGTCAGGGACTTCTGGCGTAAGCTCTACCGTACGACGTACGTTAAACCGTACCGGCACCGGCCCGGAAATTGTCGGAGTATCCGCAATTTGTACGGTGTTCAACCTTCCGTGACCGGGTAGATACGCGGAAGGACGCCCCGGTCGTACGTCCGGGTTGCCTGCCCCGAGTTCGGGGACGCTCAAGAGTTCCACCCGTTCCACTGGTTTGGTGCGTTCCGATGCTCCCTTTGCTCCCTTTGCTTCCTTCGCAGGACGAGAAAACTAGAGAATCCGATGCCCGTCAGTCAGCCGGTCCGTCCAGAGCGGCGCCGCGCACCCCGTAATTCGCTCAACCCGGATCGTATCCTCGACGCCGCCGTCACCCTGCTCGACCGGGACGGCATCGAGTCCTTCACCATGCGCGCGCTCGCCGAGCAGCTCGGGGTCGCCACCATGGCCGTCTACTCGTACTTCAAGGGCAAGGACGAGATCCACGACGCTGTCGCGCTGCGCCTGCTGAACACGATCGAACTGCCGCCGAGCGGTTCCGCGGATCCCGGCTGCGAACTGCGGGACGTCTGCCGAGGCGTCTACCGGCTCTTCACCGAGCACCCCTCCGCGCTGCCGCTGCTGACGCTGCGCCCGGTGCGCGGCGGCGACGCGATCGCCGTGATCGAGCGCATGCTCGCCCTGCTCTGCCGGTCGGGGCTGCGGCCGGACGAGGCGGCCCGGGTCCAAGTCGCCCTGATGCAGTACACCGTCGGCTCCGCGCTGTGGAACATCCGCCGGGCCCGCGCGCTGCGCGACGAGAGCGTACGGGACCGGGTGCGGGCCAAGCTGGACACGCTGCCCGCCGAGCGCTATCCGGCGCTGGTCGCGCTGGCGCCCGAACTGATGTGCGCGAAGGGGGACGGCACCGCGCAGTACGAGCTGGGGCTCGACGCCATGCTGCGGGGGCTGCTGCCGGAGCGGCCGGGCACCACGGCGTAACCCGGGTGACGGGTGGGCGGCCGCGGAGGGTGTACTTGTGGGGGCCGGCCGGGGGTGGTTCATGATGGACCCTCTGGTTCCGACTGTTCCCCGACCGCTCCCCCGCCTGCTCCCTGACTGTTCCCGTCTGTCCCGCCTGTTCCCGTCCGTTCCCGTCTGCACCCCCGCCTCCTCTCGTACGAAGGGCCTCTCGCCATGGCGCCGCGTATCCTCCTCGTCCGGCACGGGCAGACGGAGTGGTCGCTGTCCGGTCGGCACACCGGCCGTACCGACATCCCGCTGACCGAGGAGGGGCGCCGCACCTCCCTGCTGCTCGGCCGGCGGCTCGCGGCCGCCCCCTGGGACGCCCTGCCCGACCTGGAGATCCGCACCAGCCCGCTGCTGCGCGCCACCGAGACCGCCGAGCTGACCGGCTTCGGCGGCCGGGCCGAGAAGTGGGACGCGCTGCTCGAATGGGACTACGGGGAGTACGAGGGCCTCACCCCGGCCCAACTCCAGGGGCTTCACCCCGGCTTCCACATCTGGCGGGACGGCGTCCCCGGCGGTGAGCGGCTCGCCTCGGTGGCCGCCCGCGCCGACGAGGTGATCTCCTGGGCCCGGAGCCGCCGGCAGGACGTGCTGGTCTTCGCGCACGGCCACTTCCTGCGGGTGCTCGGCGCCCGCTGGCTCGGCTTCGCGCCGGACTTCGCCGCCGCGCTCCGGCTGGACCCGGCGTCCCTCTCGATCCTCGGCTGGGCTTACGGTGCGCCGGCGCTCGAGCGGTGGAACGACACGGGGCACTTGGGCTGACCCGCCCCATTCGCCAGCAATCGCCACCCCTTGAGGCATGAAAGCCACGTAGCCGTTGACGCTCGCGGGCGTTGTAGTGGGTGGGCGCCCGGCCACGAGGACGGGCGCCGACGGCGATTGCGAGGAGGTTCGCGGTGGCGGAGACAGAGAAGGTCCCGCACAGTCCGGCGGCGGCGGCCGGGGTTCCGGCGCCCTGCGACCTGGTCCGGGTGCCGTCCCGGCAGGGGCTCGAAGCCGTGGACATCCTCCGCTTCAGCTCCGGCGGGGTGGGGCCGGTCCTGCACGACGACACCGGTGCCAGCCTGGCCTTTCTCGTGCCGCCCGGCACCGCGGACGCCTGGGACGTGCCCGGCAGCTCCTGTTGCTGCCGCACGGAGGAGGGCGAGGCGCCCGGCGTGGGCTGGCTGGTGCCGCCGCACACGGACACCGCCGTGACCGACCCGGCGGTGCTGCGGGCCGCGCTGGGCGAGGCGGCGCGGATGATCCGGCTGGTCGACGGCTACCACCAGCAGGCGGCTCACCAGCAGGCGGCGGAGAACGGGCGGGCGGGGCGGCCGGACCTGACGGGGTGAGGCGCGGGCGGGGGCCGGGCTTGATTTCAAGGTCGGGGCCGGGGCTCGGGCCGAGATCGGGGTCGGAGTTGATTTCAACGTCGGGGCTCGGGCCGAGATCGGGGTGCGGGTCAAGGTCGGCGCCTGGCAGCGGCCGGGGACCGTTCGGAGACCGTTCGGAGACCGGTCGGGTGGCCTCGGAGGTCGATGAGCCGGGCCTGGACGGCGCCGGTATCGGTCGGCCCGATAATCGGAGCATGGCCAGAACGCGACGTGTCCCGGAGAGCCGTACCGCCCCCGTGGGGGGTGGTCTGGCCGAGCTGCGCCGCGACCCGGACCGGCCGGACGCCTGGACGCTGCTGGTCGAAGGCGCCCCGCAGTCGTATGTGGACCTGGCCGATCCGGCCTACCTCAGCTTTTCCTACCAGCGCCGGCTCGGGCACATCGTGGACCTCGTCGCGCCGCCGGGCCGCCCCATTCAGGCCGTGCACCTCGGCGGCGGCGCGCTCACCATGGCCCGCTACACCGCGCACACCCGGCCCCGGTCGACCCAGCAGGTGGTGGAGGTGGACACGGCCCTCACCGAACTGGTCAGGCGGGAGCTGCCGCTCGACCGCGCCTGGCGGATCAGGGTCCGGGCGGGCGACGCGCGGGACGGTCTCGGCAAGCTGCCGGACGCGTCCGCCGACCTGGTCATCGCCGACGCCTTCGTGGGCGCCCGCACCCCCGCCCACCTGACCACCCTGGAGTTCCTGCACGAGGTCCGCCGGGTGCTGCGGCCCGACGGCCACTACGCGGCCAACCTCACCGACGGCGCCCCGCTCGCCTTCACCCGCGGCCAGATCGCCACCGTCCGGGCCGCCTTCCCCGAGGTCGTCCTCGCCGCCGAACCCGCGGTGCTGCGCGGCAAACGCTTCGGCAACCTGATCCTGTGGGCCGCCGCCCACCCGCTGCCGCTGGCCGCGCTCACCCGCCGGCTGGCCACCGACCCCCAGCAGTCCCGTACCGAGAGCGGCTCCGCCCTGGCCGACTTCACCGCGGGCGCCCCCGCCGTCACCGACGCGACGGCCGCCGCCTCGCCGGAACCGCCGAGCCACACCTTCGACTGAAGCCGCGCCTACATCCGCCTACATCCGGCTAGAGTCGGCTAGATCCGACTAGATCCGACTAGATCCGACCAAAGCACTGCCGCCCTTCAGTCCTCTCAGTCCTCGTACGTCTGCACCGACGGCGGATGCCCGTTCCAGGTGCAGAACACCGAGGAGGCCTCATCGCCGTCCGCCGAGGTGAAGGTGACCCGCAGCCACCCCGTCTCGTTCCACACCTGCATCTTCCAGTCGGCGGTGGGGGAGGCGCTGACGAGCGTCGCGCCGCTCGGCGCGAGGTCGAGCACCACCCGGCCGCCCTTCACCGGGTAGCTGTGCACGTTCCCGGTCGACGTGCTGGGGGAGGAGCTGGTCGCCCGCGGGGTGCCCGGCGGCGTCTTCGGCGGTACGGCCGTGGTGGGCGTGGGCGTGGGCTTGGCCGGGGTGGTCGCCGTGCTCGGCGGCGGCGTCGTCGGCCGCGGCCGATGTGTCGACGAGGCGACCGGCGGCGACTGCGCCACGTCGGGATACGAGGTGGCGGACCCCACCGACTCCGCCGTCACCGGAAGCACGGGCGGCAGATCGTAGGCCGTACTCCTGAGCACCGAGTGCACCCCGAACCACGACAGGGTGACCGCCGCCGCGGTCGCCACCATCCACGCTCCGGCATGAAGCAGCCCTCTGTACACCCCGCCCATCCTGCCACCCCGCCCGCGGGCGGACCCGAGCGCCGTCGCCCGACTCCCGTACGGCCCGGCCTTCGTGGCGGGGAGCCGGGCGTGGCGCGCGCCCGGCTCGCCATCATGGACCGATGGACAACGCCATACCTCCCGTCGTACCGCCCGGCCGGATGAGCGGCAGCGGGCAACCGGACCTGCTGCTCGCCGGCGGCGTACGGCTCCGCGCGTGGCGGGAGAGCGACGCGCCGGCGCTCGCCGCCGCCTGCCTGGACCCCGACATCCAGCACTGGAACCGTCCCGGCCTGCTCTCCGAGGCCGAGGCGCGGCTCAGGATCGGCCGGTGGCGGAGCCGCTGGCAGGAAGAGGCGGCCGCGATCTGGGCCGTCGCGCCGGCCGGCGGCGGGGAAGCCGGCGGTGGGAAGGCCGTCGGCCTGATCGGGGTGGCCGATCTCGATCCGCGGGGCGGCAGCGGCGAGATCTTGTACTGGCTGCTGCCGGCCGGCCGGGGCGGTGGAACCATGGCCGCCGCGACCGTGCGGGTCAGCCGGTGGGCTTTCGACGACCTGGGCCTGCACCGGCTGCGGATCACCCACTCCACCGCCAACCCGGCGTCCTGCCGGACCGCCACGAAGGCGGGCTTCCCGCTGGAAGGCACCATGCGGAGCGCCCTGCTGCACGCGGACGGCTGGCACGACGAGCATCTGCCCGCGCGGATTGCCGGCGACGGCTGACCCCCGGCGCTCCGGCGACGCAGCGGGGCCGTGGGGGCTCGGACGGGTGGGCGGGGGCAGCGGCGGACAGGGACACGCTAAGTTGCCGCGCATGGCAAGTGTGCTCGTCGTGGAGGATGACCAGTTCGTGCGGTCGGCGCTGATCCGGCATCTGACGGAGGCGGCGCATACGGTGCGGAGTGTGGGGACGGCGCTGGAGGCGCTGCGGGAAGTCGCGCAGGTGGGCTTCGACGTGGTGATCCTCGATCTCGGGCTGCCCGACCTCGACGGCTCGGAGGCGCTGAAGATGCTGCGCGGGCTGAGCGATGTGCCGGTGATCGTGGCGACCGCGCGGGACGACGAGACCGAGGTGGTCCGGCTGCTCAACGCCGGCGCCGACGACTATCTGGTGAAACCGTTCTCCGTCGAGCATCTGTCGGCCCGGCTGGCCGCCGTACTGCGCCGGGCGCATGGCAGGGGCGGCGCCGCGGCGGTCGAGCCGGTGATCCGGGTGGGCGGCCTGGAGATCGACGTACGGCGGCGGCAGGCGGTGCTCGACGGCGCCGGACTCGACCTCACCCGGCGGGAGTTCGACCTGCTCGCCTTCCTGGCCGCCCGGCCGGGCGAGGTGGTGGCCCGCCGTGAGCTGCTCGCCGAGGTCTGGCAGCAGTCGTACGGCGACGACCAGACCATCGACGTCCATCTCTCCTGGCTGCGGCGCAAGTTGGGGGAGACGGCGGCGCGGCCCCGCTATCTGCACACCTTGCGCGGGGTGGGCGTGAAGCTGGAGCCGCCGGCATGAGGTGGTCGCTGGTACGGGTCTGCCTCGCGGTGACCGCGATGGTGGTGATCGCCTTCGCCGTCCCGCTCGGCCTGGTCGTCAAGGAGCTGTCCCGCGACCGGGCGCTCAGCAACGCCGAACGCCAGGCCGCCGCGATCGCGCCCGCGCTGGCCATCACCAGCGACCGGGTGCCGTTGGAGCGGGCGGTGGCCACTACTCAGGCCGGCGCCGAGAACCGGATCGCGCTGCGGATCCCGGCCACCGCGACGGCCCCCGCGGTGGACATCGGACACCACCGGGTCGGCCTGGCCGCCCTGGAGAGCGCCTCCGCGCACGGCGAGGCGGCGACCGTCAAGGTGCCCGGCGGGCTGGCGCTGCTGCGGCCCACCGCGGTCAGCTCCAACGCGATCGCCGTGGTCGAGGTCTTCGTGCCGGACGGCGATCTCACCCGGGGGGTCGCCACCGCGTGGCTGATGCTGGCCGGGGTCGGCCTCGGTCTGATGATCACCTCGGTGGCCATCGCGGACCGGCTCGGCAGCCGGATGGTCCGGCCCGCCGTACGGCTCGCGGGCGCCGCGCACCGACTCGGCCAGGGCGACCTCGGCGTGCGGGTGCCGGAGGCGGGGCCGGGCGAGCTGCGGGCCGCGGCGGCCGCGTTCAACGCGATGGCCGACCAGGTCGTCCAACTCCTGGAAACCGAGCGGGAGTTGGCCGCTGACCTCAGCCATCGGCTGCGGACCCCGCTGACCGTGCTGCGGCTCAACACGGCGTCCCTCGGGGACGGCCCCGCCGCCGACCAGACCCGCGCCGCCGTCGCCCAGCTCGAAAGAGAGGTCGACCAGATCATCCGCACCGCCCGTGAACACCGCGCCTCGGCGGCGGTGCCGGCCGGCTGCGACGCGGCCGAGGTGATACGGGACCGGATGGCCTTCTGGTCCGCGCTGGCCGAGGACGAGGACCGGGAGGTACGGACGGCGGGCGCGGACAAGCCGGTCCGGGTGCCGGTGGCCCGGGTGGAGCTCGCGGCCGCGCTGGACGCGATGCTCGGCAATGTCTTCCGCCACACCCCGGAGGGGACCGCGTTCGCGGTCGACGTGCACAGTTCGCAGGACGCGGTGATCGTGCTGGTCTCCGACGCCGGTCCCGGCGTCGCCGACCCCGCCGCGGCGGTGCGGCGCGGCCACGGGGACGGCGGCCAGGGGTCGACCGGCCTGGGCCTCGACATCGTGCGGCGCGTCGCCGAGTCCACCGGCGGTGACGTGGCCATCGGCCGCAGTGTCCTCGGCGGCGCCGAGATCCGCGTCTGGCTCGCCCGCGACCCCCGCACTCCTTCTTCCCCCCGCACCTCCACCCACCGCCGCGGCCCTCTCAAGCGCCGCTGAGCGGTTTCTTTTCTCCGGGGCGGCGAGCTATCGCCGCAGGCGCGCGGCCGCGCGGGGGCGCGGGTATATGGGACGGCTGGGCGACGCCCTCCCCAGCGGGTCGCCTCCCGGCGGGGGCGGCGACTGACCGGGGCCCCCGGACGGCCTCGCTGCTGCCGGCGCGGTTGCCTCCGGCGGGGGAGTGGACGGTTGGTCAAGTCTGGGGCCTGCGGGCGGGTGGGTGAAGCGGAGGTGGGGGCTGAGCAGTGGTCCGTCCGGCGGGTTCCCTGCTCTTCGGCGCGGGCCGGGCTGAGGGTTGCCCCCGGGCGGGGGCCGGGCCTGCGGGCGGCCTCGCTGCTGCCGGCGCGGTTGCCTCCGGCGGGGGAGTGGACGGTTGGTCAAGTCTGGGGCCTGCGGGCGGGTGGGGTGGAGGTGGGAGGCCTGAGCAGCGGTCCTTCAAGCGGGGAGTGGACGGCGAGTCAGGTTCAGGGGGCCTGGAGGTGGGCGGGTGAAGCCGAGGTGGGAGGGCTGAGCAGCGGTTCGTCCGGCGGGGAGTGGACGGTTAGTCAGGTCGGGGTCGGGCTGGGCGGATCGTGGTGAACACGGGCGGGCGATCATCTGTGGCGAGGGGTCGTACCCGGTCATAGCTTCGGCTTGGCGGGCCCGTCCGGCACGCCCTGGGACATCTACCTTCTGGGAAAGCGGGATGAGCCGATGACCGTTCGACGTTTGCGCAGGCCGGCCGGGGTGGCGGCGACCCTCGCCGCCACCCTCGGACTACTGGCCGCGCAGCCCGCGCCTGCCGCCGTGGCGACCGACCATGTCGTCAGCCCCGGCCAGTCAGTTCAGCAGGCCGTGGATGCCGCCCACGCGGGCGACACGATCACTCTCCGCCCGGGTACGTACCGGGAGAACATCAATATCAGCACGTCGGATCTGACCCTCCGGGGGACGGACGCGGACCGGGTGATCATCCAGTCCCCCACGGCTGCGGCTGGCGCCGCGGCAACCGGTGAGACGGGGAGCTCCGCTCCGGCGGGTGCGGCTCCCGCCGCGACGACCGGTGCTGCCGCTCCCGCGAGTGCGGCTCCCGGGTCGGCGACCGATGCCGCGGTTCCGGCAGGCGCGGCCTCCGCGGATTCCGCCGCGTCAGCGGGCACCGCCCCTGCGGGTACCGACTCGGCTTCCTCCGCTACCGCGAGTGCGGCTCCCGCGACGTCGGACTCGGTGACCGCCCAGGCCGCGACCCCCGCGCCGGCGAGCGGTGTCGCCGCTCCGGCAAGCGCTGCTGCGTCAGCGGGCACCGCCCCTGCGGGTACGGACTCGGCGGCCGGACAGACCGAGAGTTCCTCTTCCGCGAGTACGGCCCCCGTCTCTGCGGGCATGAACCCGGTGACCGCCGCTCCCGCCAGCGCGGACCTGGTGGCCGACAAGACCACGATTTCCGCTGCCGACTCGGCGACTAGCGCCTCTGCTCCCGCAGGTTCCGCCTCTGCGGGCATGAACTCGATGACCGCCGCGTCCGCCAGTGCGGACCCGGTGGCAGACAAGCCCGCCAGTGCGGCTCCCGCGTCGGCGATGGGCGCCGCTGCTCCGGCAAGCGCCGCTTCCGCGGACGCCGCCGCGTCAACCGGCACCGACCCCGCGGGTACGGACCCCGCGACCGCCGCTCCCGCAGGCGCGGGCTCGGCGACAGCCGAAACCGCTGCCGCCCCCGCGAGCACCGCCCCCGCGGGCACCGCGGGCACCGCCGCCACCCCCGCCGGAGGCGACTGCGCGGGGACCGGGATCTGCGTCGCCGGTACCGCGGGGCATCGGCTGACCGGGGTGCGGATTCAGGATCTGACCGTTACCGGCTTCGCGTCCTACGGGATCGGGGCGACCGAGACCGACGGGCTCACCGTGCGCGGTGTGCGGGCGGATGCCAACGGCCAGTACGGCATCGGGGAGCAGAAATCGGTCCGCGCCCACTTCGTCGGCAACGCCGCCCGGGACAACGGCGAAGCCGGGATCTTCCTCGCCAACACGGTCGGCGAGGAGGGCGGCGCCCTCGACACACGGGGCGCCGTGGTCGCCGGAAACGCGCTGTCCGGCAACAAGACCGGCATCGTGCTGCGTCGGCTCCGCGACCTGACCGTCGCGGGCAACTCGGTCACCGGCAACTGCGCCGGGATGTTCATCGTGGGCGACGAAGGCGTGCCGAAGGCCGGGCACCTGTCCGTCGTCGGCAACAGCGTGACCGACAACATCAAGTACTGCGCCGCCAACACCCGCCTGCCCTACGTGCAAGGCGCCGGCATCGTGCTGACCGGTGTCGAGGACACGCTGGTGGAGCGGAACACGATCACCGGCAACACCGGCGCCTCCGCGATGTCGGGCGGCGTGGTCTTCTTCCACAGCTTCGTGAACGTGCCCAACTCGGACAACACCGTCCAGGACAACGTACTGCTCGACAACGGCCCCGCTGACCTCTCCGGTTGGGACGCCGACACCGGCAACACGGTCACCGGCAACACCTGCCGGATCTCCGCCCCCGCCGGCCGCTGCTGACCCCGGCACCCCGCGAGCGCCGGCCCCGTACCGCCCCCGTAACGCCCCCACCCCCCTCCGTACCGCCCCGTCCCCCAAATAGGCCCTGCCCCCGTCCGAACCTCCAGGAGAAAGGCGGCCCCATGACGACCGCGCCTCCCGCCAAGCGCCGCACCGGCCAAGAGACCGGCACCGGCACCGACCAGCACACCGACCAGCACACCGACCCACGGGCGAAGCCGGCCGCCGGCGGCCCCACCGCCCAAGCACCCTCCACCCAGGCCAACATGCGGCTGCGCGAGATCGTCTTCGGCGCCGCCGCCGCCGGCGCGGTCCGCGCCGCCGCCACCCTCGGCCTGCCCGACGCCCTCGACGACGAAGCCCCGGCCACCCCCGAGGAGCTTGCCGCCAGGCTCGGCGTGCAGGCCCGGCCGCTGCGCCGCCTGCTGCAAGCCCTTGCCAGCCACGGGCTGTTCGCCGAAGCCGGCGACGGCCGCTACGAGCACACCGAGATGTCGCGCCTGCTCCGCGAGGACACCCCCGGCAGCCTGCACCACATCGCCCTGTGGTGCACCGAGCCGTGGACCTGGCAGGTGTGGCCGCGGCTCGACCAGGCGGTCCGCACCGGCGACGCCGTCTTCCCCGACGTGTTCGGCAAGAGCTTCTTCGACTACCTGCACAGCGAAGGGGGCGAGTCCGCCCGGGTGTTCGACCGGGCGATGACCTCCTCCAGCCGGTCCGCCGCCCAGGACCTCGCCGCCTTCGTGGACCTCACCGGCGTCAAGAGCGTCGCCGACATCGGCGGCGGCCAGGGCTTCGTCCTCGCCGGGCTGCTGGAGCGCGACGCCTCGCTGCACGGCACGCTGCTCGATCTGCCGGCGGTCGTCGCCAACGCCGACCCCCGGCTGCGCGACGGCGGTCCGCTCGCCGACCGTGTCCGCCTCGTGCCCGGCGACGTCCGCGACGCGGTCCCGGTCGAAGCGGACCTCTACATCATCAAGAACATCCTGGAGTGGGACGACGCCAGCACCCGCGCGCTGCTGGGCAACGTGGTGAACGCCGCCGCTCCGGGCGCCCGGGTGCTGGTCATCGAGAACCTGGTGGACGACAGCCCCTCGATGCGCTTCACCACCGCCATGGACCTGCTGCTGCTGCTCAACGTGGGCGGCGCCAAGCACTGCAAGGAGAGCATGACCCGGCTGATGACCGAGGCGGGGCTGCGGATCGGCGAGATCCGCCCGGTCAACGGCTATCTGCACGCCTTCGAGGCCACGGTCGCCCCGGCCGCCAAGTAAGGGCCCCGACACAGCAGTCCGCCCGTACTCCCCGCCATGGGGGTACGGGCGGACCGCTGTGTCCGGCCACCGCCTCAGCCGACCGGCGACCGCTCCCAGCGGTAGAACTCGCGGGCCATCGCGTCCTTCGGCTCGCGCCAGGTCGCCGGGTCGTACGCCTCCACGTACGCGGTCAGGGCCTTGCTGATGGTGCGGAACTCCGGGTGGTCCTTCATCCGGGCCACCTCGGAACCCGGTGGCCGTTCCGCCTCGACCAGGTGCATGTAGAGATCGCCGAACTGGAACAGACTGCGTCCGGTCACCCCGATCAGGCCCGGCAGTTCGCCCTGGTCCGAGGCGGCGAAGGTGTCGGCGATGTCCTGCGCGGAGCCGGGCCTCATCCGCGCGACGATGAGCGAGCGGTACACGGGATCACACCTCTCCGGCGCCGACGGTCGCCGCCCGCTGCTCCACCTGCTCGCGGATCCGCTCCATCTGGATCACCGAGTTGCGGTTGATGTGGTCGGTCATGGCGGCGTCGTCCACCGGGGCGGTGGGCTTCATGGAGAAGTCCTGGAGCCAGCGCATCGACGTACCGCCGGGCACCTCCTCGTACTCCCAGCGGATGTTCATGTACGCGAACGGGCCGGTCTCGATCCGGCGCGCCTCGACGGTCCAGGAGTCGCGGTCCATCTCGCGCTCGGAGACCCAGCTCCACACGGTGCCGTTCTCGTCGGGGTGCATGGTGAGCCGGAAGGTCACCGTGTTGCCGTCGCGCTCCAGGATCTCCACCGAGGCGTACTCGCTGAAGAGCTGTGGCCAGTTCTCCAGGTCGTTGGTCAGCTCCCAGGTCAGGTCGCGGGGAGCGGCGATCACGATGCGGTTGTCCGTGCGTCCGGCCATGGTTCAGACCCCCGCGGTGAGCTGGGCGTTGACGTTCTCCAGGAAGGCGCGCGGCGTCTTGCAGGTCTCCGCGTCCTCGCCGATCGGGCGCTCGTAGCGCTTCTCCAGCTCGGCGACGATGCCGAGCAGCCCGAGGGAGTCGAGTTCGAGCTCCTCGAAGGTCGTGTCGGGTCGTTTCGCCATCTCCTGCGGGTCGACGGAGACGCCGGCCCGGCCCTTCATCAGGGCGGCCAGTTCCTCGTACGTGACGGGTGCGTTCATCGGGTGCTGCCTCTCTCTGCGGTGGGGCTTGCGGCGGGGCGGCGCGGGGACTTCATCGGCCCCGCGCCGCGGGACGGGAAGGCTTGAGGGTGGCGGTGTCCGCCGGGGACAGGGCGGGCGCCGCCGTGACGCCGGGTGGGCGCCGGCGGGTCGCGGCGCTCGTCAGCGCCGGTGCGCGCCGGTAGGCGCCGGCTGGCGGCCGGTCAGCGCTCATCGGGATGGCCGCGGCGCAGCACCAGCGCCGCGTTGCCGCCCATCAGCCCGCGGCTGAGGACGAGCGCGGTGCGCAGCTCCACGGCGCGGGCCTCGCCGGTGACGATGTCCAGGTCGTGCCGTACCTCGACGACGTTGGGCGTCGGCGGTACGACGCCGTGTTCGAGCGCGAGTACGGCGGCGGCGGCGTCGAGCGCGCCGGCCCCGCAGTACGCGCGGCCGAAGCCGGTCTTGGGCGCGGTGACCGGGACCGTCGCGGCCCGCGGTCCGAGCGCGTCGGCGATGGCCAGCGCCTCGGCCCGGTCGGCGGCCGGCACCCCGAGCGCGTCGGCGAAGACCACGTCCACCTCCTCGGCGGCGCAGTCCGCCTCCGCCAGCGCGCCCTCGATCGCCCGGGCCAGCCCCTCCCGGGAACGGTCCCAGCCTCCGCTGCCGGTGAAGGTGGCCGTGTGTCCCGCGACCACCGCCCGGGGCCGCGCGCCGCGGCGCCGGGCCGCCTCCGCGTCCTCCACCACGAACATGGCGCCGCCCTCGGCCGGCGAGTAGCCGCAGGCGTCGGCGGTGAACGGCAGATACGCGCGGCGCGGCTGGTCGGCCAGGCTCAGCTCGGGATAGCCGAGCTGGCAGACGACGGAGTACGGGGCGAGCGGCGCCTCGGTGGCGCCGACCACCATCGCGTCGGTGCCGCGCCTGATGCTCCGCCAGGCCTGTGCGAAGGCGTCGAGGCCGCCGGGCTCGTCGTCGGCGAGCACCCCGCAGGGGCCGCGGAAGCCGCCCCGGATGGAGATCTGGCCGGTGCTCGCCGCGTAGAACCAGGCGATCGACTGGTAGGGGCCGACGAAGGACGGCCCCTTGCCCCACAACTGCTGCAACTCGCTCTGCCCGAAGGCGCCGCCGCCGGAACCGGCCGCGGTCACCACGCCCACCGCGTACGGGTTCTCCGGGTCGGCGGCCAGCCGGGCGTCGGCCAGGGCCATCTCGGCGGCGGCCATGGCGAAGTGGGAGAAGCGGTCGGTCTGGATGAGGTAGCGCTCCTCGACCAGGGCCGACGGGTCGAAGCCGGTCACCTCGCCGGCCACCCGGAGCGGCAGGTTCTCGCAGCCCTCGCGGGTGATCCGGCCGAGCACCGGCGTGCCCTGCTGTACCGCCTTCCAGAAGGCGTCGGTGCCGATGCCGTTCGGGGCGATCACCCCGAGCCCGGTCACCACCGCCCGCCGGGAACCCTCCGGTCGTACCGGACCGTTCATGCCGTGCTCCTCTCGGGATGCGCCAGCACCACCGCCGACTGGAAACCGCCGAAGCCGCTGCCGACCGAGAGCACCGACCGCAGCCGGGCCTGCCGCGCGGTGCGCGGCACATAGTCGAGGTCGCACTCCGGGTCCGGGGTCTCGTAGTTGGCGGTGGGCGGGATCACGTCATGGGTCAGCGCCAGCGCGCACGCGGCGAGTTCGATCGCCCCGATGGCGCCGAGCGAGTGCCCGACCATCGACTTGATCGAACTCATCGGCACCGCGCGGGCGTGGGCCCCCAGCGACCGCTTGACGGCGGCGGTCTCGTGCCGGTCGTTCTGCTTGGTCCCGGAGCCGTGCGCGTTGACGTAGTCGATGCCGGTCGGGTCGATCCGGGCGTCGGCGAGCGCGTGGTCGATCGCCCGGGACATCTCCAGGCCCTCGGTGGTCAGCCCGGTCATGTGGTAGGCGTTGCCGAAGGTGGCGAAGCCGCGCAGCTCGCAGTGGATCCGGGCGCCCCGGCGGCGCGCGTGCTCCCACTCCTCGAGCAGCAGCACCGCGCCGCCCTCACCGAGGACGAAGCCGTCGCGTTCGGCGTCGAAGGGGCGGGAGGCGTGCGCCGGGTCGTCGTTGCGGGTCGAGGTGGCCTTGATCGCGTCGAAGCAGGCCACCGTGATCGGGGAGATCGGTGAGTCGGCGGCGCCGGCCACGATCACATCGGCCTTGCCCTCCTGCACCAGGTGGAAGGCGTGGCCGACCGCGTCGAGGCCGGAGGTGCAGCCGGTGGAGACGGTCTGCACCGGCCCCATCGCGCCCAGGTCCTCGGCCACTTCCGAGGCGAGCGCGCTGGGCTGGAAGGCCCGGTGCAGATGCGGTCCCGCCTGCGCCGGGTCGACGTCCCAGCGGCTGCCGCCGCCGCTGACCGCGACGTAGTCGCGCTCCAGACGGGTGGTGCCGCCGACCGCCGAGCCGAGCGAGGTGCCCACCCGCCAGGGGTCGACGGCCGCCAGGTCGAGGCCGCTGTCGGCGACCGCCTCCCTGGCCGCCGCCAGCGCGAACTGGATGTAGCGGTCGGCGAGTTCGGCGCGCTCCGGGCCCAGGCCCGCGGCGTCGAAGTCGCACTCGGCGGCGATCCGCGACCGGAAGCCGGCCGGGTCGAAGAGGGTGATGCCCCGGGTCGCGGTCCGCCCCGCGGTGAGCAGGTCCCAGAAGGCCGGTACGCCAGTGCCGCCGGGGGCGACCACACCCAGACCGGTGACCGCCACCCGCCGGGTCACGCGCGGGCCTTGGCCGGGTCGGGGGGCGCGCTCGTGCCCGCCTCGACGCCTTCGGTGGCCTCGGTGTCGACGTGGCCCAGCTCGGGCCTGGGCGCCAGCGGCCCCAGATGGAAGACCATCCGCGCCTCGGTGTCGCCGACGTTGCGGAACCGGTGGCGTACGTCGATCGGGATCAGCAGGCCCTCGTCCGGCCGCAGCGGATGGCTCACGCCGTCCAGGTCCACTTCGAGTGAGCCGCGGATGACGTAGACGAACTCCTCGGAGTAGGGGTGGTAGTGCTCGCCGATCCGCTCCCCGGGCTGCACGATCGCCAGGCCCATGAACCCGCTGGTGGACCCGACCGTGGCGGGGGTGAGCATGGCCCGCAGGTCACCGCCGCGGCGGCGGTTGGGGCTGGTGTCGTCGAGGTGGACGATACGGGTTTGCCGTTCGGTCATGGCTGCTGCTCCTGGAAGTGCGGCGGCGCGGTCGCGCCGGGTGGGGTGCGCGGGCAAACGGAGGAGGGGACGAACGGAAAAGGGGCCGAGGGGCCGGACGAACGAGGTGCCGGGTGGCCGGCCCGCTCAGACCCGCGGCGAGGTGCGGTCGGTGATCGGCTCCATCGCGCGGCCGCCGAGCGCCACCGCGGCGCGGTCACCGCCGGCCGGCAGGTCGGCCCGTACATCGACCAGCCGCACCAGCACGTCGCCGCGGTGGAAGACGGTGCTGGCCACCAGCGGATGGTCCGGGTCGGCCGCGGCCTCGGCGTCGAGGGCGGCGAGCCGGTCGGCGTCCGCCCGGCCCGCGTCGGGCCGCACGGTGTGCACGAAGGCGTGCCGGGTGATCGCGCCGGCTTCGCCGGCCGTGGCATCCTCACCGGGCGCCGCGACATGCTCGACGGCGGGCAGCGCCGCCCGGGCGAAGAAGGCCCGCGCCGACGAACCGTCCGTCAGGTCCCGCAGCTCCTCAAGGTAGGGGTTGATCGCCTCCTCGACCGCTCTGACCTCGGGCTGGGCGGCCACGTGCCGCAGCGCGTTGCCGAGGTCGCCGGACACCTCGACCGCCCGCACCACCCGGTTGCCGTGCATGAAGAGCGAGGTCCGCAGCAGCCGGGTGCTGTCATCCACCTGGGCCTGCGGCGAGTCGTAGTCGGCGAGGATCTTCGCCACCTCGGGCTCGCTGCCCGGTTTGACGGTGAAGGTGATCGCGTGCCGGACCACGCCGCCACTGCACAGCGGCGGCGCGGGCAGCGGGTCGAGGCCGGTGGCGGGCGCCCGCCGGGCGCCGGCCGGCCGGCCGGCGCGCACGCCGCCCTCCGGCGTCTCGGCGGCGATCACGAACCGCAGCGACGTGGTGTCCCGTACGCAGCCGTGCAGCGGCTCCACCATCTTGCGGTGGGCAGCGCTCTCCACCCACTCCAGGAAGGACTCGCTGTCCTCCCATTCACTGGTGATGAGCCATTGGGAGGAATTGCCGAGCGACTGGCAGAGCTGGTCGCTGATGTGGCCCGGCACGGCCGCGACCTGATGGCGGATCTGCTCGTACGCCTTCAGAAAGGCCTGCTGCCGGCCGTCCAGGACATCGAGCAGCAGTACGACGCGCAGCCGGGTGATGGTGGGAGGCGTAGTGGCCGGCGCGGTGTGCCGGTCGTCCAGAGTCGTCACGGGAAGGTTCCTCTCGCATACGGGGGCAGCCCTCTCCGAGACATGCCGTCGGCGTGGGGGTGACGGCGTGCTCGGCTACCGTAATGCTCACGTAAGGCGACCCATCACGCACTGCGCGTGACGCGGGCGAGTGAAGACCCGGTCATCCGGCTCCCTGGAGCGCCCGCGCAGGGAAGGGAGAGCACATGACCCTCACTACCGACGAGCGTGTGCCCGTCCTGATCGCCGGCGGCTCCCTGGTGGGGCTGTCCGCTTCGCTGTTCCTGGGACGCCTCGGCGTCGAACACCTGCTGGTGGAACGGCACGCGCGGACCTCCCACCACCCCCGCGGGCGAGGCAACAACGTCCGCACGATGGAGCTCTTCCGAACGGCCGGCGTCGAACCGCGGATCCGCGCCGCCGCCGCCGTGCTCGCCGACAACCACGGCATCCTCCAGGCCGACACCCTCACCGGCGCCGACCAGGAGTGGCTCTTCAAGCAGATCGACCCCGGCGGCACCCTGGACCGGATCAGCCCGGCCGGCTGGTGCCTGTGCAGCCAGAACGACCTCGAACCCGTGCTGCTGCGCACCGCCCGCTCGCTCACCGGCGACCTGCGCTTCGGCACCGAGCTGGTCTCCTACGAGCAGGACGCCGACGGGGTGACGGCGGTGATCCGCACCCGGGAGACCGGCGAGGAGCGCACCGTGCGCGCCGACTACCTGATCGCCGCCGACGGTCCGCGCAGCCCGGTCCGCGAACGGCTCGGCATCGCCATGACCGGCCCCGGCGACCTCTTCCACAACGTCAGCATCACCTTCCGGGCCAAAAAGCTGGCCGACGCGGTCGGCGACCGGCGGTTCATCGTTTGCTACCTCACCAACCCGGAGAGCCCCGGCGCCCTGCTGCCGGTCGACAACGCGCAGGACTGGGTCTTCCACGCCCCGTGGCGGCCCGACGACGGCGAGACGCTGGAGGACTTCACCGACGAGCGGTGCGCCGAACTGATCCGTACCGCCACCGGCGTCCCCGGCCTCGACATCGAGATCACCGGAAAAGCGCCCTGGCACGCGGCCGAACGGGTGGCCGAGCGCTACGGCGAGGGACGCGTGCTGCTGGCCGGCGACTCCGCCCACGAGATGTCGCCGACCGGCGCCTTCGGCTCCAACACCGGCATCCAGGACGCCCACAACCTCGCCTGGAAGATCGCCGCGGTGCTGGCCGGCTGGGCCGGTCCCGGGCTGGTGGAGACGTACGACGCCGAACGCCGGCCGGTCGCGCTGGCCACCGCCGCCCGCGCCTCGGCCCGGTCGGCCGAGCACAGCCACCCGGGCTACGACGTCTCGCCGGCCCGCGGCCGGCAGGCCGGCATGATGGCGGTGGTCCTCGGCTACCGCTATCAGTCGGGCGCCGTCGAGGGCGCCGACCCGGCCGCCGACGCCATCCCGCAGGAGTTCAGCCCGATGGCCGTACCCGGCGGCAGGGCCCCTCACCTGTGGGTGCGGCGCGGCGACGAACGGCTGTCGCTGCTCGACCTCTACGAGCGCACGCCGGTCCTGCTCTGCGGCCCGGCGGCCGACCAGTGGCGCGCCGCGGGACGCCGGATCGCCGAACGCACCGGTGTCCCGCTGACGTGCTACGGGATCGGGCAGGACCTGCTGCCCGAGGACCCTGAGGCGTGGGGCCGGCTGCACGCGGTCGGTGACGACGGCGCGGTGCTGGTCCGCCCCGACGGGTTCATCGCCTGGCGCTCCGCGGCCGGCGACCCGGACGCCGAGCGGATGCTGGAGCGGGTGCTCGACCGGGTGCTGCGGCGCGACTGACCCCGCCGGCCCCTGGGATCGTCGGCGGCGCGGCCGTCGTCCAGGCGCCCGCGCCGGACCCGGATCGCCGGGCCGTACGGATCTTCCGTACGGCCCGGCGATCCGCCGGCCGGCCGGTCCCGCCTATCCGGGGACGCGGTAGCGGCCGGCCATGCCCCGCATCATGTGTCCGGGCACATGGCAGTGGTAGATCCAGTCGCCCGGGTTGTCCTCCAGATACTCCACGGTGAGCGTCGTGGCCGGGCCGAGCACCTGCGTGTCCACCCATCCCTCGCTCGACCACCAGCGGTGCCCGTGGATGTGGAAGGTGTGGAACGAGTTGCCCAGCGTGCCCACCCGCCACCGCACCCGCTCGCCGACCTTGGCGGTGAAGGTGGGGGCGTTGTCGACGAACGCGCCCCCGTTGCAGAGGGACACGTCCTGTGCCAAGGGGGGCGCGTCGGCCGCGGACACGTCGTGGAAGAACAGCACGAACTCCCGGTCCACCTCCGGTGTGTCCGCGTCGGTGATGGCCAGCATCCCGAACAGGCCGAGTTCCGCGCCGATTTCCATCACCGGCCCGCCACCGCCCCCGCCACCGTGGCCCATTGACGCCATGCCCGCGGCCGGCGCCGTACCAGTGGCGGCGGCGTGGGCGACGCTCTGCGGCGCCGCGTGGTCGTGGTAGGGCCAACTGCCCACCGAGCCTGGGGTGCACATCCAGGTGTAGGTGTACGTCCCGCCGAACGGCACCGCCGTACCAGGGCGGTCGGGGACGTCGGCCAGCCAGCCGCCGTCGCTGTCCTGGTCGTAGCGCACCCCGTGCGGATGGACGCTGTGCGGCCACTTGTGGGCGGTGTCGTTGTTCTTGAAGTGCACCTTGATCACATCGCCCACCCGCGCGCGCAACACCGGCCCGGGAATACCGGTGTTGGGTCCGATGCCCAGCGGGCCGGTGTCGGCGTCCAGCGGGCGCCCCCAGTCCGCGGTGTAGGCGCGGAAGCCGACCGCCTGGAAGGTGGTCTGGTCGGCGGTGAAGTGGGTGCCCATCATGCCGTCGTAGCCGTTCGGCGCCACGTTGTGGTCGAACGAGTCGGCCTGGAGCCAGAATTCACGCGTCCGCCCGCCGGCCCGGAAGGTGTCCGCGGCGAAGGGGCGGACGTCCGCTTCGCCGGTGCTCGCCGCGGCCCGGGGCGCGGCGCCTGGGAGGGTCAGCGCGGCCAGGGCGCCGCCACCGGTCAGCGCGCGCAGCAGGGTCCGGCGTCCGCTGCCGGCAGGGGTTGGGTCCTCGTGGTCCGAAGCCATCGCGTCCTCTCAGGGGGCGGCGCACTAGTCGTGGGGACCACTGTGGGTCCCATCCACCGGGTCGCGCCGCCCGTCCGGGCCGAGCGGGTGACGCACCGTCCGGTTGACGGGCCGTCAGCCTCACGAGGCGTCGGATGGCGGGTCAAAAAGGACGGAATGTCAGATTTTCGACACCCGCCATCACCCGAAAAGAGTATTTTATCCCCCTTGAGGCGCTCTCAGGTGGCACGCGTGCGAAAAGCGACAGACGGTGAACACGTCGCCACTGCGCTTTCCAGAGCCGGACCCATGCCGGCCGGCGCGAGTCGCGACGGAAGGAACGTCCCCATGCGTACTGCTCGCTCCATCCTGGCCGGTGCCGCCCTCACCGCCTGCCTCGCCATCGCCGCCCCCGCCGCCCACGCCATGGGCGCTGTCAACGCCTACGACCCGAGCGGGTCCTCGACCGCCAGTGCCGCCGAGAGTGGCAACGACTGGCAGAAGGGCTCGGACGCCAGCGGCTCCGACAGCGGTTCGGCCAGCGGTTCCTCGCAGCAGTCCCAGGGCGACCAGGGCAACACGCACAAGGGCAAGGGCGGCGACAGCGGCGAGGCCCAGACCAGCAACGGTGAGGACGCCACGGGCAGCGGCGAAAAGGCGCACGGCGAAGAGGCGCACGGCGAAAAGGCATACGGTGAAGAGGCGCACGGCGAGGGCGACTGGCACAAGCCGCACGGTGGCATGCACACCGGTGGTGGCGGCCTCGCCAACGCCGGCGGCAGCGGCCTGGCGGCCGGCTCGGTGCTCCTGCTCGGTGGCCTCGGCGCCGGCGCGTGGGCGCTGCGTCGCCGCGGTGCGGGCGCGACCACGGCTGTCTGACCGGCTCGGGACCTCCCTCCTGGTGCCCCCGCGGTGACCTGACACACCGCGGGCGCCCCACCGGCGCGTGCTCCCCCCACCCGCCCGTCCGGCGTGGCCACCGCTTCCTCCCGGCGGTGGCCACGCCGCTCGCGTCGGTGCCCGCTGCCCCCCGCAGCGGCTCCCGGCGCCCCGTGCGAATCCCGGCCGGCTCGAAAGGCAACGCCCCATGACCTCGCAGTCCCCGCAGCGCGACACCCCGGTCCGCGACCCACGCTCGCGGGTCATCCGCTGGGCCGTGGCCGGTGTGCTGGTCGGCGGCTTCCTGATGTACAACTCGCTGACCCACGCCGAGGGCCAGGCGCCGGTGACCTCCGGGGTGTACACGGCCCAGCCCGCGCCCGCCGCGGCCGTTCCCGGCAGCGGCCCCGCCGCCGGGCCCCTCCCCGCCGCGCCCTCCACCGCTACCGGCACCGCCGCGGCGGCCCCCTCCGACGCCACCGCGATGACCCGCTCCGAGCCGACCCTGCTGTCGATCCCGGACATCGGCGTACACGCCCCCTTCACCAAGCTGGCGCTCGGCTCCGACGGACGGCTCCAGGCACCGCCGCCGAACAACACCAATCTCGTCGGCTGGTACGGGGCGGGGCCGACGCCGGGCGAAACCGGCGACGCGATCGTGGCCGGGCACGTGGACACCAAGACCGGACCGGCGGTGTTCGTGCTGCTCTCGCTGCTCAAGCCGGGCGAGAAGGTCAGCATCACCCGGGCGGACGCCAGCGTCGCCCATTTCACCATCGACTCGGTGGAGACCTTCGACAAGGACAAGTTCCCCGACCAGCGGGTCTACGGGAACACCCCGGACGCGCAGCTCCGGATCATCACCTGCGGCGGCACCTTCGACCGCAAGAAGCAGGACTACAAGGACAACGTCGTGGTCTTCGCCCACCTCGACAAGGCCGGTAAGCGCTGACCATTAAGCCCTTCCTTCCGCTTCCTTAAGCCGGCCATAAGAACCTGCCGCACCACCCGTCAACCGGCCATTTGTCCGTTGACCTGGGGCTAGCGTGCATGCCGCGGTACCTACCCCCCGGTACGCCCCCGGTACACCCCCGGTACACCCCCCAGTACGAGGCAGGCACACCCATGGCAACCACGCATCGGCGCCGTCCGAGCCGAAAGGCCCAACTCATCGGCGGTGCCGCCGCCACCGCGGCGATAGCCGCCGGCGCCTTCGCGCTCGCCGGAACCGCGAGCGCCGCGACCGTCGGTGCCGCGTACTCCAGGACCAGCGACTGGACCACCGGCTACACCGGGCAGTACGTGATCACCAACTCCAACGGCAGCACGCTGAACGGCTGGACGCTGAAGTTCGACCTGCCGGCCGGCACCAGCGTCAGCTCGCTGTGGAACGGCGCCTACACCGTCGCCGGCCGGACCGTGACCGTCACCCCCGCCTCCTGGAACAGCGCGGTCGCGCCCGGCGGCTCGGTGGACGTCGGCTTCGTCACCAAGGCCACCGCGAACGCGGGCGACCCGGTCAACTGCCTGATCGACAACGTCAAGTGCTCGGTCTCCGACCAGCCGACACCCACCCCCACCGGCCGCCCCACGGCCACCGCGACCCCGACCGTCACCGCGACGGCCCCGACGAAGGCTCCGACGACGGCCCCGACGGCGACCCCGCCGAAGCAGCCCACCGCGCCGCCCACGACCGCCCCCGGCACGGGCGGCGGCAGCACGGCGGCCGACGGCTTCGCGCCCTACGTCGACACCTCGCTCTACCCCGCCTACAACCTCACCGGCGCGATGAGCTCCACCGGGGTCAGGCAGTTCAACCTCGCCTTCGTCATCTCCGGCGGCGGCTGCACCCCCAAATGGGGCGGGGTCAGCGACCTCGGCAGTGACGCGGTGGCCGCCCAGATCGGCGCGGTGCGCGCGGCCGGCGGCGACGTACGGGTCTCCTTCGGCGGCGCCAACGGCAGCGAGCTCGCCTCGGCCTGCTCCTCGTCCGCCGACCTGGCCGCCGCCTACGGCAAGGTCATCGACCAGTACAAGCTGACCAAGGTCGACTTCGACGTGGAGGGCGGCGCGCTGCCGGACACCGCCGCCAACACCCGGCGCGCCCAGGCCATCGCCCAGCTCCAGCGCGGCCACAGCGGACTCCAGGTGTCGTACACCCTGCCCGCGATGCCCACCGGACTCACCCAGGACGGCATCAACCTGCTGTCGAACGCCAAGAGCAACGGCGTGGACGTGCACGCCGTCAACATCATGGCGATGGACTACGGCTCCTCGTTCACCGGTGACATGGGCCAGTACGCGATCGACGGCGCCACGGCCACCCAGGCCCAGGTCAAGAGCGTGCTCGGGCTCTCCGACGCCGCCGCCTGGAGCAAGATCGCGGTCACCCCGATGATCGGCGTCAACGACGTCAGCAGCGAGACCTTCACCGTCGCGGACGCCACCAAACTGGTGAACTTCGCCAGGACCAAGCACCTGGCGTGGCTGTCGATGTGGTCCGCGACCCGCGACAAGCAGTGCGCGGGCGGCGCCCAGAGCTGGGCCGACCCGTCATGCAGCTCCATCACCCAGAGCGCGGGCGCCTTCGCCAAGGCGTTCGCCGCCTACACGGGCTGACCCCCCGGCCCGCCTCGACGGGCCCACCCAGCGCGTTCCTCTCTTACCCCCACGGGAGAGGAGCGGGGAGCGGTACGGCAGCACCCTCGTCTGCCGTACCGCTCCTTTTCGTCCCCTCAGGACTTCCCGTCCTCCGCCGGGAGATCCGGAAGGACGTTGTCGCGCGCCACCGACGCGTACCAGTGGGCGCTGCGCTTCGGGATGCGCCGCTGGGTGGGGAAGTCCACGTAGACGGCGCCGAACCGCTTGCTGTAGCCGTAGCCCCACTCGAAGTTGTCCATCAGCGACCACAGGAAGTAGCCGCGGACGTCGGCGCCCTCGGCCAGCGCCTGGTGCACCGCCGTCAGATGGCCGCGCAGATAGTCGATCCGCTGCGGATCGTTGACCGTGCCCTCCGGCGAGACGTAGTCGTCGTAGGCGGCGCCGTTCTCGGTGACCATCATCGGCAGCTCGGGGTGCTCCCGCTTGATCCGCATCAGCAGGTCGTAGAGCCCGCTGGCGTCCACCGCCCAGCGCATCGCCGTCGTCTCACCGGGCGAGAGGTGGAAGGCGACGTGCTCGGAGCCAGGCCACGGCGAGTGGTCGCTGGCGCCGTGCCCGTCGTTCCTGGTCAGCTCGGCGGCCGGGCCCATGGCCCGGCCGTCGGAGACGACCGTCGGCGTGTAGTAGTTGATGCCCAGCAGATCGATGGGCCGGGAGATCTCGGCGAGGTCGCCGTCCTTGACCAGCGTCTCCCAGTTCACCAGGTGCCCGGTGTCCGCGAGCAGGTCGGCCGGGTACTCGCCGCCGAGGATCGGGCCGAGGAAGACCCGGTTGCCCACCGCGTCGATCCGGCGGGCCGCGTCCAGATCGGCGGGGGCCGCGGAAAGCGGCCTGATCTGGTGCAGGTTGAGGGTGATCGAGGTCTGCGCGGTCGCGGGCAGCGCCGCCCGCAGCGCCCCGATCGCCTTGCCGTGGGCGAGGTTGAGGTGGTGCACGGCCTTCAGCGCCGCCTCCGGGTCGGTGCGTCCCGGCGCGTGCACCCCGGAGCCGTAACCGAGAAACGCCGAGCACCACGGCTCGTTGAGCGTGGTGAAGTACGGCACTCGGTCGCCGATCGCGCCGGCCACGATGGCCGCGTACTCGGCGAACCGCTCGGGGGTGTCCCGGACCGTCCAGCCGCCGATGTCCTCCAAGTCCTGCGGCAGATCCCAGTGGTAGAGGGTGGCGACCGGCGTGATGCCGCGCCCCAGCAACTCGTCGACGAGCTGACGGTAGAAGTCCAGGCCGCGCTGTACGGCCGGACCGCGCCCGGTCGGCTGCACCCGGGACCAGGAGACGGAGAAGCGGTACGCGCCCAGGTGCAGGTCGGACATGAGGGCCACGTCGTCGCGGAAGAGGTGGTAGTGGTCGGCCGCGATGTCGCCGGTGTCACCGTTGAGCACCCGGCCCGGGGTGTGGCTGAAGGTGTCCCAGATCGACGGGGTGCGGCCGTCCTCGGCCGCGGCGCCCTCGATCTGGTAGGCGGCGGTGGCCGCCCCCCAGACGAAGCCGGGGGGAAAGCGGAGCGAGCCCGGGCTCGCGGAGAGCCCGGGGCTCTCGGAACGGACAGCAGTCATGGCGGGGGACTCCAAGGGGAATCAGGGGTCGTCGGGGAGCGGGGGCGGGGCGGCGCCGGGCGGCGGCCGGGGAGCGGGGTGCGGGGTGCGGGGGCGGCTGGGGGAGCGACTGGGGGTGCGGCTGGCGGTGCGGGGCGCGGGCGCCTTCTCGGAGATCTCCGGCGGGCTCAGCTCTTGACCGCACCGGCCGTGATGCCGCCGACGATCTGCTTGCCGAGCACGGCGAAGACCAGCAGCAGCGGCAGCGTCGCCACCAGCGCGCCGGTCACCACCACCGCGTGGTCGATCGTGTGGTCGCCGGAGCCCAGTCCGGCCAAGGCGACCTGCACGGTCGGGTTCTGCTGGTTGAGCGCGATGAACGGCCAGAAGAAGTCGTTCCAGGACTGCACGAAGACCAGCATCCCGAGCACCGCCATCGCCGGCCGGGCGATCGGGAACACCACGTGCCAGATGATCCGCAGCGAATTGGCCCCGTCCACCCGGGCCGCCTCGACCAGCTCCACCGGCAGCGCCTCGGCGAGGAACTGCCGCATGAAGAACACGCCGAACGCCGCCACCAGCGACGGCAGGATCACCGACTGGATGTGTCCGACCCAGCCCACGTTGGTGATGATCTGGTAGAGCGGGATGACGGTGAGCTGCGGCGGGATGGTCATGGTGGCCACCACGATCGTCAGCAGCGCGTTGCGGCCCCTGAACTCCAGCTTGGCGAAGGCGAATCCGGCCAGCGTCGCGAAGAGCACCGTACTGAAGGCCACACAGCCGGCCACGATCGTGGAGTTGATCAGCGCCGTGGTCATGTCGACCTGGCTCCACACGATCTTGAGGTTCTCTATCAGGTGGCTGCCCGGCAGCAGCGGTGTCGGCGGCGTGACGATGTCGGTGTCGGTGTGCGACGCCGCCACCACCGTCCAGTAGAGCGGGAAGAGCGAGAGCAGCGCGGCGACGATCAGGAAGAGATAGGCGACCGGGCCGCCGTCCTGCTGCTTGCCCGCGCCTTTCGCGCGCAGCCGGAAGCGGCGCGGCTTCTCGGCGGTGGCGGCGGACCGGCTCGCACCTGCGGGCCGTACCGGCTGGGTGAGTTGTGCCATCGGTCAGCCTCCCAGCTTCCGGCGGTTGTTGTTCCTCCGCAGCACCAGGAGCTGGACCGCGCCGATGAGCAGCAGGATCAGCAGCATCACCCAGGCCACCGCGGACGCCTGGCCGAGCTCGCCCACCTGCCAGCCCTTGTCGTACATATAGAGGCTCAGCGTCTGGTACTGGTGCGCCGAGCCGCCCGAGCTGCTGTTGCCGCCGTAGATCAGCGGCTCACCGAACAGCTGGGTGGCGCCGATGGTCGAGACGATGATGGTGAAGAAGATGGTCGGCCGGATCGACGGGATCGTCACACTGAGGAACTGCCGCCAGCGCGAGGCCCCGTCGAGCGCCGCCGCCTCGTAGAGATCGGCGGGCACCGCCTGCATGGCGGCGAGGTAGATCAGCGCGTTGTAGCCGGTCCAGCGCCAGGTCACGATCGACGAGATGGCGATCTGCGCGGGCCACTTGGACGACGACCACTGCACCGGGTCCACGCCGAGGTGGCCGAGGAGCTGGTTGATCATCCCGTAGTCGGGGTTGAAGAGCTGGACGAACACCAGCGAGGCGGCGGCGATCGAGGTGGCGTACGGCGCGAGGACCGCCACCCGGAAGAAGCCTCGGGCCTTGAGCCGGTAGTTCAGCAGATGGGCCAGGCCCAGCGCCATCAGGAGCTGCGGCACGGTGGAGATCAGCCCGAGGGTGAAGGTGTTGCGCAGCGCGGTCCAGAAGAACTGGTTGTTCCACAGCTCGGTGTAGTTCTTGAGGCCGACCCAGTGGGCACTGGTGCCGAGCTGTACCCGGTTGAGGGAGAGCCAGCCGGTGTAGATCAGCGGGAAGAGCCCGAAGGCGGCGAAGCAGAGGAAGAAGGGGGCGATGTAGGCGTACGGCGAGGCCTTGGTGTCCAGCCGGTACAGCTTGCTGCGCCAGCCGGAGGGGCGGCCGTCGGACACCGCCCTGACGGAGGTGGCCACGAGGGCGTCCTTCCGGTAAAGGGAGCGGGCGAGGGTGGGATGGGGCGGGTTGACCGGGGGAGCGGGGTGGGACGGGTCGAAGCCGGGGGAGCGGTGGTGAGACCGGGGGAGCGGTGGGAGCGGCGCGAGGCCGCCGGGCTGTTCAGGGGGTGGCGCGGGCCGCCCGGCGCGTGGGAGGAGCACCGCCGGGCGGCCCGGAGCCGGTCTGACTACTCGCCGACCTTGTCCTTGACCTGGGCCTCGACGTTCGACCAGGCCTTGGCCTTCGAGGTACCGCGCTGTTCCATGTCGAGCAGCCCGTTCTGGGTGATGGTGTCCTTCACCAGGCTGTCGTTGGGGCCGATCGGGGCCGGCTTGATGTCATTGGCGGTGGCCGTGAAGATCTTGCCGACCGGGGTGCCGGGGAAGTAGTCGTTGGTGGTGTTGGCCACCGCCGGGTCGCTCAGCGCGGCCTTGTTCGACGGGATGTTGCCGAACTTCTGGAAGACCTTGACCTCCTGCGCGGCGGCGGTCAGCCACTGCGCCAGCGCGGCGGCCTCGGCCACGTGCTTGCCGGACTTCGGCACCGCCAGGAAGGAACCGCCCCAGTTGCCGGCCTGCGGCGGCTGGGCGATGTCCCACTTGCCCTTGTTCGCCGGACCGGAGTTGGCCGAGACCTGGCCGATCATCCAGCTCGGGCAGGCGAGGGTGGCGAACTTGTTGGTCTTGAAAGCCGCGCTCCAGGTGTTGTTCGCGTCGAACTGCTGGAGCTTGGCGGTCAGTCCGTCCTGCACCGCCTGCGCGGAGAGGTCCCAGGCGGTCTTCACACCGGTGCTGGTGTCGTAGATCAGCTTGCCGCTGTCGTCGGTGTACTGCTGGGTCTGGCTGGCCAGCACCGCGTTGAAGAGGCCGCTCGCCGAGTCGGTGAAGGCCACCCCGGCCGGCGCCTTCGCCTTGAACCGCTGCCCGACGGAGACGAACTTGCTCCAGTCGCCCTGCCAGAGCGCGGCGACCGCGTCCCGGTCGGTCGGCAGCCCGGCCTGCTGGAAGAGGTCCTTGCGGTAGCAGATGGCGGTGGGGCCGACGTCGGTGCCGACGCCGATCACCTTGCCGTCGGTGGTGGTGGCTTCCTTCTCCTTGTAGTCCAGCCAGTCACCGGCGTTGAAGCCCTTGACCGTCTTGAAGTCCAGGAACTTCGAGGCGTACTGGGGCTGGGTGGCGTTGGCGACGAAGCCGATCTCGATGGCCTGGATGTCGTCGAGGCCGGAGTTCTGGGTGAGGTGCAGTTTGAGGGAGTTCCAGTACGCCCCGCTGTCGGAGACGTTGTCCTCGACGATGGTGATGTTCGGGTGCAGCGCGTGGTACTCGGAGAAGAGCTTGGCGCCGGTCTTGTCGTCATAGCCGAACGAGCCGAAGTCACCGATGTGCAGCGTGATCTTCTCGTTGGCCGAGGACTTGCCGCCGTCCGCGCCGCCGGAGTCCTTGCTGTCGCTGCTGCAGCCGGTGATCAGGGTCGCGCAGGCTGCGAGACCCGCGACCGCGATGACGGCGGTCCTGCGGGTTCTGCCGGAAGTGCGCATTCCACTCTCCTTGTCAGGGTGGGTCTGGCGTGCGGGTGGTACGGGTCCCCCGAGTGCACCGGGCGAGGGGCGGTGGGAGATCCAGTGTGGGAGCGCTCCCATTAGGCTTTCCGGAACACTCACGCCTGGGAGCCCCCAGTGTCAAGACGTGAAGTCGATTTCGTTGCCGGAACGTGTCCGGGTCGGACGGAACATCACTTCTTGAACGCGGCTCCCATCCCCCTCCCTCGTCCGCCGCGCTGCGCGTCGCTGCGCGTCGCCGCAGCTACCTGGACGGGGTGGCACCGGCTCCGCCGGCGGGCGGTGCGCGGTGCCGCGGCAGCGCCGCCGGGGCGGACGGGTGCGGCAATCGGGCGGGCACGGGGCGGCCGGCCCGGCGGGGTGGCGGGTGGGCGGCGGGCCGCCCGGCACCCCGCCGCGCCCCGGCGCCCGGTCGGCTCGCGGCTGCGCCGCGGCAACAGGGGCAGGACGGCACCGGCTCCGCCGACGAGCGGTGCGGCGGCTACCTGGACGGGGCTGCCCGCAGGGTCTCGCTGGGGGGTTGCCCACTGACTGACCCGGCGGCGCCTACCAGCCGGGAGCGGGTGCACCGTCCGGCGGCGCTGCGTAGTTCGTCCGGCGTTCGCCGGAGGTTGCCGGTTGGCCGCGGGGTCTTGCCGGGCGATGGGGCGAGGCTGATGGCGACCGGTCCGTCCGGGCCGCTGACCCGTCGCGGCCGCACCCCCTGAGGGCGTCTCGGGGCGCTCGGTGTGGTTCGTTGGCTGGGCGGCCGCGGGGGCCGGCTGACCGGGGGTGGCCCGTGGGGGCGGGGGCGCCCCTGGGGGCGCGCCGACGTGGTGGTCGGTAGCCCTAGGCGAGGCCCGCTCCTTGTATCGTGGGAGCGCTCTCATGACCCTGTCGGAGGGGCGCGCCGTGGGCGCTAAGGTGGCGCGACAGGAAGCCAGCAGGAGGCGGAAGTGGCCATGAACGGGCGGCACAGCGGACGGCCCACCCTGGAAGAGGTGGCCGTGCGCGCCGGGGTCGGGCGCGGCACGGTCTCGCGGGTGATCAACGGCTCGCCCCGGGTCAGCGACCGCGCCAAGACGGCGGTCGAGGCGGCCATCGCCGAGCTGGGGTACGTCCCCAACCGGGCCGCCCGCGCCCTGGCCGGCAACCGTACCGACGCGATCGCCCTGGTCATCCCGGAGCCGGAGACCCGGCTCTTCGCCGAACCCTACTTCTCCGACATCATCCGCGGCATCGGCGCCGAGCTGGCCGACACCGACATGCAGCTCCTGCTCACCCTGATCCGTACCCCCAAGGAACGCTCCCGCTTCGCCCAGTACCTCTCCGCCCACCGGGTCGACGGCGTCCTCCTGGTCTCCGTCCACGAGGACGACCCACTGCCCGACCTGCTGGAACAGCTCGACATGCCCGCCGTACTCAACGGCCGCCGCAGCGACCTCGAAGCCGTCTCGTACGTCGACGCCGACAACGTGGGCGGCGCCCGCGCCGCCGTCGCCCACCTCATCGCGCGGGGCCGCAGCCGCGTCGCCACCATCACGGGCCCCCTCGACATGTACGTCGCCCGCTCCCGGCTGGACGGCTACCACCAGGCGGTGGCCGAGGCCGGCCTCGACCCGGACGAATCCCTCGTCCGCGGCGGCGACTTCACCGAGGAGGGGGCCCGGCGCGCCATGCGCGAACTGCTCCTCCGCCGCCCCGACATCGACGGCGTCTTCGCCGCCTCCGACCTGATGGCGGCCGGCGCCCGCGCGGTGCTGCGCGAGACGGGCCGCCGCGTCCCCGACGACGTGGCCCTGGTCGGCTTCGAGGACTCGGCCATCGCCCGCCACATGGACCCCGCGCTGACCTCGGTGCGCCAGCCCACCGAGGAGATGGGCCGGACCATGGCCCGGGTCCTCCTGGAGGAGATCGCCGAACGCGCCTCGGTCCGCCGCCATGTCGTCCTGGCGACCGAACTGGTCCAACGCGACTCGGTCTAGCGGAAGTCGGGCTGGCGGAAGTCGGGCTGGCGGAGTTCGGTCCGGCGGAACACGCCCTGGCCGAACTCCGTCTGGCGGGACCCGGTCTGGCCGGACCCGGCCCGGGAGGGATCGCGTGCGGCGCGGCCGCCGGGGCGTTTGACCGCGTGGGCGACGATCGCCGTGTCGGTGTGGGTGATGCCGAGGCCCGTCAAGTCCTCGGCGAGGAAGGTGTAGAGAGCGGCGAGGTCCCGCACCCAGACGGCCGCGTAGAGATTCGAAGCCCCGGAGGTGGCGAACGCCCGGTGCACAGCGGGGTGTTCGGCGAGCGCCCGGCCTGCCGAGGCGAGGTGGTCGGGCGGCACCCGCAGCATCACGCTCGCGTCGATCGTCAGCCCGAGGCGGCGGGGGTCGATGACGACCTGGGTGCCGAGCTTCCCCGCTTCGGTCAGCGCGGCCAGCCGGCGGCGTACGGTCGACTGCGGACAGCCGGTCCGTACGGCGATGGCGGCGGCCGGCAGCCGGGCGTCGTCGGTGAGCGCGGCCTGACCCCGGCCCCGCCCGCTTGCGACGACGGCCGCTGTGCTTCGCGGACGTGCCGGGACCGGCGGGGTTCCCGGGTGCGGCCGGGCTCGTCGTCGAGGGCCATCCGGGGGCCGGGAAGAGCGGTCGCGGTCCGGGGCCGGTCCGGAGGTCATCACGGTGGCCGGCCGGCTCGCGGCTCCAGGGGTGACGGCAGCGCGCTGATCCACGGCGGAAGGACCCTCCGCCCGTAGGGTGACGATATGGCCGAGACCCGGAAAGTGCTGCTCGCGGACCCCGAACTCGGCCCGTGGGTAAGGGCACTGGAAGACGCTCACGCCCCCGGGGTCGGGGTGGCGGTGCCCGGCGGTGTCGAACTCGCCGATGTGCTGCTCGATCTGGGGGTGGCCCCGGAGGACGTCAACCCGGTGCTCGCCGCGCGGGCCGAACTCGGCGCCGACGACGCGCTGTCGGCCCTGCTGGACCGCTGCGTGGCCCTGGCGGTACGGGACATCGGGCTGCCGCACGGCGGCCCCGGCGGCGGCCCGGCGCTCGGCCCGGACCTGCCCGAGCTGCCCACCGAACTCGGCGCCGCCGCCCGCTGGTTCACCCTCTTCACGCTGATCGGCACCTTGCCGTACACCCGCGCCTACCACCGGGACCACGGCGTGCCGGACGAGACGACCCGCCGCACCCTCGCCGACGTCGGCCGCCATGTCACCCTGCACCGGCGCCAGTTCGGCACCCCGGGCGTCCTCCACCCGCGCTGGCTGCTGCGCGCCTTCCGCGGCACCCTCTACCAGCTCGGCCGCCTCCAGTTCGAACGGGCCAGGCTCGGCGGCACCATGGGCCGTACGCTCGCTTCCGCCGGGCTGCTCCCAGGGCCCGGCGCGGCCGTACTGCTGGTCCACATCCCCGACTTCCGGGGCCCGCTCACCCCGGAGGCCTGCGACGCGTCCCTCGCCGCGGCCCGCGCCTTCTTCCCCCGGCACTTCCCCGCCGAGCGGTACCCGGTGGCGGTCTGCTACTCCTGGCTGCTCGACCCGCAACTCGCCGAGCACCTTCCGGCGACGTCCAACATCGTGCGGTTCCAGCGCCGTTTCCACCCCGGGCAACCGGACCCCACCCCTGACGACCGTACCCCGGTCGGCTTCGTCTTCGGCGACCCGGAGCTGCCGCCGGCCGGCCTCCCGCGCCGTACGACGCTCGAACGGGCCATCGGCGACCATCTGCGGGCCGGCGGCCACTGGCACTCCGCCAGCGGCTGGCTCGCCCTCTGAGCGGTCCCCACAGCCGTCCCCACAACCGTTCCCGTACCTGTTTCCCCAACCGTCGCCGTACGCGTCGCCGTACGCGCCTCCGTATCCGATCCCCGACATGCCGCCGGGGGCGGCACGCGGGCACCTGGTGCGGTGTCCGTGTGCCGCCCCCGGCGGTCTTGTGGGGGGTTGCGGGGCCGTGGGGGGCCCGTGGAGATGAGGGGCGGTGGCACGCGGGGGAGCGGAGCCCCCACGTGCCGGGCCGGCTGCTACCAGCCGACCGCGATCTCCATCCACTGCGGGTTCTGCTGCGAGGCGTACGCGGCCTGGCCGGCCACGTCGTCGTAGGGGAAGCCGTAGGCGAGGTGGTTGATCGCGTGGTCGTGCCAGAACTTGGCGTACCAGTTGGCCGGGTCACCCGAGTAGAACTTGGTCGGGTCCTGCTGCTGGGCCGTCGGGAGGGTGGCGGTGTGCCGGTTGAGCGCCGCGCACATCGACGGGTTGCCGGCGAGCGAGCCGGCGCAGCCGAAGATGTTCGAGGTGGGCTCGTTCACACCGACCGAGTTGGCGTACGCCGTGAAGTAGTTGGCGTTGGCGCCGCCGGTCCGGAAGCTCGGGTCGCTGCCCGGGGCGATGATCCGGTACGGCGCCTGGGTCTGCGCGAGCACCTTGAACTGCTGCGGCACCGCGGCCTGGAACTGCGCGAACGTCGCGTCCCGGCTCTGGTTGAACAGATCCTGGCTGTCACCGAGCTGGATCTCCGAGCCGTCGTGGGCGTGCAGGCGCATCGCCAGCGGCAGACCCCAGGCGTCCACCCGGGTGGTGTTGCCGTTGAAGACGGTCGCGCCGATGGTGAACTCGATGAAGTCGTAGTACTGACTGTTCGGCGAGCCCAGGTAGAAGTACATCCGGCCGGAGGAGTTGGCCGGCATGTCGAAGTACGGCTGGTCCGCGATCGAGTGCACCTGGCCGTTGAAGCTCCAGTACACCTGGCTGTCCGGGTACTGGCCGTTGGTCCGGTTGAGGATCTTGAGTTCCATCACGTTGTGCGCGGCCGGGATGTCGCTCGTGGTGCCCCAGAACGAGTCGTCCGGCGGCGGCGAGGTGGGCGGCGGCGAGGTGACCGTGCCCACGATGCGCACCTGGAACTCCCAGAGGGAGTAGCCGTAGGCGGTGGCGCGCGCGGTCCCGTACACCCGGATGTAGCGGCCGGTGCCGGTGACGTTCAGGTTCTGCACGCCGCCGGTGCCGGTGGTGGTGGAGTAGATGTCGGTCCAGTTGGTGGCGTCGGCCGAGGTCTGGATCTTGAAGCCGGTGGCGTACGCGGCCTCCCAGTTCAGCCCGACCCCGCAGATGGACTGCGAGGAGCCGAGGTCCACCTGGAGCCACTGCGGGTCGCTGAAGGCGCTGGACCAGCGGGTGCCGGTGTTGCCGTCGACCGCGGCGGAGGCGGCCGAGGCGGCGTTCTCGGCCGAGGAGGCGGTGGCGGTACGGTTCAGCGCCGCGTTGGCGGTGCCGCAGCCGGTCGGCGGCGGGGTGGTGGTGGTGCCACCGGCGCCGTAGATCTGGAACTCCCAGAGGGAGTAGCCGTAAGCGGTGGCGCGCGCGGTCCCGTACATCCGGACATAGCGGCCGGTGCCGGTGACGTTCAGGTTCTGCACGCCGCCGGTGCCGGTGGTGGTGGAGTAGATGTCGGTCCAGTTGGTGGCGTCGGCCGAGGTCTGGATCTTGAAGGCCTTGCCGTACGCGGCCTCCCAGTTCAGGGTCACCTGCGAGATGGACTGCGACGAGCCGAGGTCCACCTGGAGCCACTGCGGATCGGCCGCCGCGCTGGACCAGCGGGTGCCGGTGTTGCCGTCCACGGCGGCGGACGCGGGCGTACCCGCGTTCTCGGTGGAGGAGGCGGTCGCGGGCTTGCCCTGTGACAGCAAGGTGCCGGCCGCGCGGGCCGGGGACTGCGAGGTCACGACGAGCGCGATGCCCGCCACGACGGCGATCAGCGTCGCGATGATCAGATACGGCCGGGATCTGTCGTGCCGCCCTGGCCGCCGGCGCACCAGAGAGGCTGTGCTGCCTGACATGTGTTCTCCTCAACCGGGTGGGGGTCCGTGGTGGAGGCCGGAGCGCCATTGAGAGCGCTCTCTAGCGAGGTGATGTTTACAAGCCGCGTACTTCGCCGTCAATAAGTTGTTCAATACTGGCCTGTTGGCGCACCGCCGATTTCGAGTCTCGAACGGACAACTCCCTGTTCAGCGCGTATTGGTGAACTCACAACGGATGAAGCCCCCGCGAAAGCACTGCGTTCGGTATCAAAGGGGCGAACCCGGCGGTGTGGGAGAGCGCTACCGGGCACGGGTCCGGGGGTGAACAGCACTGTCAAATCACCGGGCCGGATCAAGACAATCGCACTCAGGGGCGATGTCACAACCAGTGTTGATTTCAACTACAGCGGAGGCGGTGCCACTCCTACCGGTTTCGCCGTGAACGGCCGTGTATGTGGGGGCGTCCGCCAGCCGTCTCGGGGTTTTGCGGTGTCGCCTTTACGACAGGCCCGGGGGGCGGCGCCGCGCGGCCGGGCGGTGGCTGGTGAGCGGTGGCTGGTGACCGGGTCCGGCGGTGGCTGGTGACCGGCTCCGCCGGTGGCCGGTGGCCGGATGATCTCTGGCCGGAGGGACGCACGAAAAAGCTCCGGCCCGTTTCCACGGGCCGGAGCTTTTCCTTCACCAGGGTGAGTGACGGGACTCGAACCCGCGGCATCCTGGACCACAACCAGGTGCTCTACCAGCTGAGCTACACCCACCATGTGCGGCGCTTTTCCTGGTGGACCGGCGCCGCGTGAAAAAGTGTACAGGGTCGGGCGGGGTGGTCGCGCCAGGGTTTTCCGGTGCGCCGCAGAGGTCCGCCGGCGCCGCAGATGTCCCTTAGAAGACAGCCGGCGCACCGAGGCAAGCCCGCCTCAGTGGGCGGGCTTCTCCGCGGCCACCACGTGCTTCGCCGCGATCGCCCGCGCCGTGTCGGTGTCCGGTCCCGGCGCCGGGACGAAGACCGCCTCGCGGTAGTAGCGCAGCTCGGCGATGGACTCGCGGATGTCGGCGAGCGCCCGGTGGTTCCCGTTCTTGTCCGGGCTGTTGTAGTAGGCCCTGGGGAACCAGCGGCGGGACAGCTCCTTGATCGAGGAGACGTCCACGATCCGGTAGTGCAGGTGCTGTTCCAGCGCGGGCATGTCCCGGGCCAGGAAGCCCCGGTCGGTGGAGACCGAGTTTCCGCACAGCGGCGCCTTCCGGGGCTCCTTGACGTGCTTGCGCACATAGGCGAGGACCAGCTTCTCCGCCTCGTCGAGCGTCACCCCGCCGTCGAGCTCCTTGAGCAGCCCGGAGGCGGTGTGCATCTGCCGGACGATCTCCGGCATCGACTCCAGGGCCTCGGCGGGAGGGCGGATCACGATGTCCACACCCTCCCCGAGCACGTTGAGCTCCGAGTCGGTGACCAGGGCCGCCACCTCGATCAGCGCGTCCTGCGCCAGCGACAGCCCGGTCATCTCACAGTCGATCCACACCATCCGGTCGTTCATACGTCTCACCCTACGGGGCGATCACGAGGTCCCGGCAGTGCGGCGCCGAGCCCGCGTGCGGCCCGCAGCCGGTTGCGCGCCGCGACGCCCGAGGTGTCCGCCACCTCGGAGCGGCCCTGCTGCTCCGAAACCCGCGAGGTGTAGGTCTCCGGGTCGGCCTTGGCGGGCGCGGCCAGGATCTGGGAGACGGGGCCGCGGCGCAGCGCCGGCAGCTCCTGGGCCGGCAGCGGCCGCTCCGGTTCGTCCTGCGGCCTGCGGGCGCGGTAGGCGGTGCGGTACGACGCCGGGGAGGAGCCGAGCTGCCGCCTGAAGTGCCCGCGCAGCGCCACCGGGGAGCGGAAGCCGCAGCGCCCGGCGACCTCGTCGACCGAGTAGTCGGAGGTCTCCAGCAGCCGCTGCGCCTGGAGCACCCGCTGGGTGATCAGCCACTGGAGCGGCGCGCTGCCGGTCAGCGAGCGGAATCGCCGGTCGAAGGTGCGCCGGCTCATGTAGGCGCGCGCGGCCAAGGCCTCCACGTCGAACTGCTCGTGGAGGTGTTCGAGCGCCCAGGCGACGACCTCGGCCAGCGGGTCGGCGCCGATCTCCTCGGGTAAAGACCGGTCGAGGTGGCGCTGCCCGGTCTGCCAGTCGGAGCGCCGGGGCGGTACCACCAGCCGCCGGGCGAGCGCCGCGGCCGCCTCGGCGCCGTGGTCGGTGCGCACCACGTGCAGGCAGAGGTCTATACCGGCGGCGGTGCCCGCGGACGTCAGCACGTCGCCGTCGTCCACGAAGAGCTCGCGCGGGTCCACGTGCACCGACGGATAGCGCTTGGCGAGCGTCGGCGCGTACATCCAGTGCGTGGTGGCCGGCCGGCCGTCGAGCAGCCCGGCCGCGGCCAGCACGAAGGCCCCGGTGCACAGCCCGATGATCCGGGCGCCCTCCTCGTGGGCGCGGCGGATCGCGTCCAGCGCTTCGGGCGGCGGCGCCTGGGATATCGAGCGCCAGGCCGGCACGACCACGGTGCCGGCCCTGGCGAGGGCCTCGAGACCGTAGGGCGCGGTGAGTTCGAGGCCGCCGGTGGTGCGCAGCGGGCCTTCCTCGCCGGCGCAGACCAGCAGCCGGTAGCGGGGCACCCCCGCGTCCTGCCGGTCGATGCCGAACACCGACAGCGGTATGGAGCTTTCGAAGATGGGTCCGCCACTGAAGAGCAGCACCGCGACGACTTCCGGTCGGCGGCGTGCGGAAAGCTTACGGATGGCGCGTGGCGATGCCGATGGTGCTTGCGACGGACTGTCCGTCGCCGTACCGGAACTGGACTCCTGGCTCATGGACCTCAAGCCCCCCTCGAATCGACGCGTCGTCCTCTCGGTCCTGCACGTTCTCCCCCGCTGATCCCCGCGCGGTTACTTCATGATCAAATCTACTGTGTCAGGTGGGGCGGTAGTGACAAGCTCACCCGCTGACGGTAAGTCGACAAGATAACGTGGCGTAAAGCGTTCGATCACGAAGCGTTTCACTCCGAGAGCCCGCTGGGAAGTACGCCTCGCGTCACACGGGCCTCGGAAACCACTTTCCGAGTCATCGCGCATCGTAGAACCGCAGGTGGCAGAGGTGTTAGCCGAGCAAAAGTCCAACGCTCCGGCTACGTCCGGAAGTTGGCCGAAAATCATCGTTCTGCCGCGGGGTGTGCGTAAAAGGCGTCCCGCCGCGTTCCGGCAACCCCCGTGACCCCGCGCTGACCTAGGCAGGACCGGCTGTAACCGGTGCGCCCCCGCGGTGCGCCGTTGCGCCGAACCGTGCTGCCCGTTGGCGGGATGGCGTTGCGCTCACGGCCCCGCTCCGGCATCCTCCTGGAAACCCGGGTACCCGAGACCCTGTGAAGGCGCCGCCAGGTCTGTCCAGGTGGACCTGCCGGCCGTACTCTGGAGGGAGTGGGACGGGAAGTGGCGAACTGCCCCAAACCGGCTGCCGCGGCGGCCTGCCCCACAGGCACCGTCCTGTCCGCTTCTCGGCGCGTCAGCGCCGCCTTCGCCGACGAGAATCCGCATCATGGCCGGTCATGAGTTTCCCGAACCCGCCGACGCAGGCAGGCCGCTCGCCGACGCCGGGGCACTGCCGCGGCCCGCGTCCCTGCCGCGGCCGGCCTGCGATCCGGCCTTCCGGCACGGCGTCGTGGTGGGCTTCGACGGTTCGCTCTCCAGCGAGCGCGCCCTGTCCTACGCGGTCGGTATGGCGCGCAGGACCCGTTCCGCGCTGATCATCGTGCATGTCGCCAACCGGCTGCCGGCCACCGTATGGGCCGGCTGCGAACCCCCGGTCTTCGTCGACGTCCCCGACCACCGCACCGAACTCCTCGGCCTGGAGCTGGCGTGCGCCGACCATCTCGCCGAGATCTCCTGGGTGTTGGTGGAGCGCGGCGGCGACATCTGCCACGAGTTGGAGGAGGTCGGCCGGGAGTACGAGGCCGACGCGATCGTGGTCGGCGGTACGCACGGGCTGGTCGGGCGGATCTTCGGCTCGGTGGCGGGGCGGCTGGCGCGGCGGGCGCAGCGGCCGGTCGTGGTCATCCCGTAGGTCCGTGGGTCCGTAGGTCCGTAAGCCCGCGGGTTCGTACGCCCGTAGTCGGGTGGGCCGGGCGCCCCATGGCGGGGCGCACCGGACGCGCGCCGGGCGGGCTATTCGACGGTGACCGACTTCGCCAGGTTGCGCGGCTTGTCGATGTCGCGGCCGAGGGCCAGCGCCGTGTGGTAGGCGAAGAGCTGGAGCGGGATGCCCATCAGGATCGGGTCCAGCTCGTCCTCGTTCTTCGGTACGACGATCGTGTGATCGGCCTTCGGCTGCTCCTGGTGTGCGACGGCGAGGATCCGGCCGCTGCGTGCCTTGATCTCCTCCATGGCCGCCCGGTTCTTCTCCAGCAGATCGTCGTCCGGCACGATCGCCACCGTCGGCATCCCGGGGTCGATCAGCGCCAGCGGCCCGTGCTTCAGCTCGGAGGCCGGATACGCCTCGGCGTGGATGTAACTGACCTCCTTCAGCTTCAACGACGCCTCGCGCGCCACCGGGTAGCCCCGTACCCGCCCGATGAAGAGCATCGACTTGGCGTCCGCGTAGCTCTGGGCGAGGAGCTGGATCTCCGGCTCCTGCTTGAGGATCTCGTCGATCTGCTCGGGCAGCCGGCGCAGACCCGCGATGATCCGCTTGCCGTCGGCCACCGACAGGTCCCGGATCCGCCCCAGGTGCAGGGCGAGCAGCGCGAAGGCCACCACGGTGTTGGTGAAGCACTTGGTGGACACCACGCACACCTCGGGACCGGCGTGCACATACGTACCGCCGTCCGCCTCACGGGCGATGGCGGAGCCCACCACATTGACGATGCCGAGGACCCGCGCGCCCTTGCGCTTCAACTCCTGTACGGCGGCGAGTACGTCGTATGTCTCACCGGACTGCGACACCGCGACGTACAGCGTGTCGGGGTCCACCACCGGATTGCGGTAGCGGAACTCCGAGGCGGGCTCCGCGTCGGCGGGGATACGGGCCAGCTCCTCGATCAGCCCGGCGCCGATCTGGCCGGCGTGGTAGCTGGTGCCGCAGCCGAGGATCTTGATCCGCCGCACCCGGCGGGCCTCGCCCGGCTCCAGATTCAGGCCACCCAGGTGCACGGTGGAGAAGCGGTCGTCGATCCGCCCGCGCAGCACCCGGTCCACCGCCTCGGCCTGCTCGGCGATCTCCTTGTGCATGTAGGTGTCGTGGCCGCCCATGTCGTACGACTCGGCCTCCCACTCCACGGTGGTGGGGGTGGCGGTCGTCCGCGATCCCTCGGTCGTGTACGTACGGAAGTCGTCCGCCTTGAGGGTGGCCATCTCGCCGTCCCCGAGCGTCACCACCTGGCGGGTGTGGGTGACCAGCGCGGCGACGTCCGAGGCGACGAACATCTCCTTCTCGCCGATGCCCAGCACCACCGGCGAACCGTTGCGGGCCACCACGATCCGGTCCGGGAAGTCCTTGTGCAGCACCGCGATGCCGAAGGTGCCCTCGATCGCCCGCAGGGCCTCGCTGACCTTCTTCTCCAGCGTCTCGGCGGAGGAGCGGGCGATCAGATGGGCCAGCACCTCGGTGTCGGTCTCGGAGGTGAAGACGGTGCCCTCGGCGGTCAGCCGGGCCCGCAGCTCGCCGGCGTTGTCGATGATCCCGTTGTGGACGACCGCGACCTTCTGCTCGGCGTCCAGATGCGGATGCGCGTTCTCGTCGCTCGGGGCGCCGTGGGTGGCCCAGCGGGTGTGGGCGATGCCGGTGGTGCCGGCGAACCGCTTGGGGATCCGGGCCTCCAGGTCGCGGACCCGGCCCTTGGCCTTCACCGTCCGCAGCTCACCGGATTTGCCGGTGATGGCCACACCGGCCGAGTCGTAGCCCCGGTACTCCAGCCGCTGCAGGCCTTCCAGCAGCAGCGGTGCCACGTCACGCCTGCCGATGTAGCCGACGATTCCGCACATGGTCGTCCCTCTCCGTCGTCCTTCGCCTTACGTCGTCCCTGCGGGTCCGGGGTGGCGGCCCCGGCCGGGATGCCCTGGTGGTGGGCGGGGTGGTGCGTCGCGGTTCTTCGACCACGGTTCTTCGATGGGGTGGGTGCTGGTTGGCGGTGCCGGGGTGGCCGGTCAGCCGTAGACGATCCGGCGGAGCTGGCGCTGGGAGAGTCCGGCCGGGGTGACCGCCCGGTGCGGCAGCTCCTCGCCGATCCGTTCGAAGATCTCCGCGTTGACCAGGCCTTTCGCCTGGAGTTCGCGGTGTCTTCTGCGGACGAACTCCTCGGTGGTCTCATCGAAGTACGCCAAAACGTCCAGGACCACCCGGACCGCTTCGCCGCGGTGCAGCGGTGTGGTGCGCACCAGGTGGTCGATCAGGTCTTCATGGGGCGTCCGGCGTTCGAGCACCCGTTGATACTGGGGTGCATCAACGGGCCTTTGCAAGAATCCTGCCCGATTTCGGGCACCCCAGCGCGCTAGGGGCCGCCAAAAGGGTGATGGATGTGGGGCGGGCGGGTAGCAGCTGGCGCTCCCGCGCGGCGGCGACTTGCCCCGGCGCGGTTCGGCGGGTAGGCATCGCAGGGTGAATCGACTCCATGGGCCGGTCTTCCGCGGGCCGCTGCTGCGGGTGCTGTGTGCGGTGATGCTGGCGGGCGGCGTCTCGGCGGCCGGGGCGTGGGCGGCCACGTCCGGGGGCTCCGGCGGGGGGTCCGGCGGGCGGGCCGCCGTCGATCCGGGGGCCGCGGCGGTCACCTCCCGGGTGGTACCCGTCCCGGCCTCGGTGCTGCCGGGCGCGGGGAGCTTCCTGATCGGCGCGGGGACCCGGATCGAGGTGGCCGGCGATGCCGGCGGCGCGGCCCGGGGGGTGGCGGACTACACCGCCCAGCTGCTGCGGCCCGCCACCGGCTATCCGCTGCCGGTCGTCGAGGGCGCGGCGGACGATTCCGCCGGCGTGGTGCTGGCGCTCGGCGACCCCGACGAGAGCCTGGGCACCGAGGGCTACCGGCTGCGGACCTCGTCGGCTTCCGTGCTGATCAGCGCCCGGAGCGCCGCCGGACTCTTCCACGGCGTGCAGACCCTGCGGCAACTGCTGCCCGCGCCGATCGAAAGCCGGTCGGTGGTCCATGGCACCGCCTGGACGGTGCCGAGCACCGAGATCCGTGACGTGCCCCGGTACGCCTACCGGGGGGCCATGCTCGACGTGGCCAGGCACTTCTTCACCGTCGCCCAGGTCGAGCGGTTCATCGACCAACTGGCCCTCTACAAGATCAACGCGCTGCATCTGCATCTCACCGACGACCAGGGCTGGCGGATCGCGGTCGACGCCCGGCCCCGGCTCACCGGCTACGGCGGCAGCACCCAGGTGGGCGGCGGCCCCGGCGGCTTCTACACCAAGGACGACTACCGGCAGATCGTCCGCTACGCGAGCGCCCGCTTCCTCGACGTCGTGCCGGAGATCGACGGCCCCGGGCACACCAACGCGGCCCTCGCCTCCTACCCCGAGCTCACCTGCGACGACACCGCCCCGCCGCTCTACACCGGCACCGGCGTCGGCTTCAGCTCGCTGTGCATGGCCCGGCCCGGCACGTACGCCTTCATGGACCAGGTGATCGGCGAGGTCGCCGCCCTCACCCCCGGGCCCTATCTGCACATCGGCGGCGACGAGGCACAGTCCACCAGCGCGTCGGACTACGTCGCCTACGTCGACCGGGTGCAGCAGCTCGTCGCCGACCACGGCAAGTCGGTGATCGGCTGGCACCAGATCGACGCGGCACACCCGGCGCCGGGCACCATCGCCCAGTACTGGGGCACCGCGGGCGACGAGCAGGAGGTCGCGGCGGCGGCCCAGGCGGGCACCCGGCTGATCATGTCCCCGGCGAACCGGGCCTACCTCGACATGAAGTACACACCGTCCACCACGCTCGGCAAGAGCTGGGCGGGCTATGTGGAGGTGAAGGACTCCTACGACTGGGACCCGGCGACCTTTGTGCAGGGCGTCCCGGCCTCGGCGGTCTACGGGGTGGAGGCCCCGCTGTGGACGGAGACCCTGACCACCTCCGCCGACCTGGACTACATGGCCTTCCCGAGGCTGCCGGGGATCGCCGAACTCGGCTGGTCCCCGGCAGCCACCCACGACTGGGACGCCTACCGGGTGCGGCTGGCCGCCCAGGCCCCGCGCTGGGACACCCTGGGCATCACCTACTACCGGTCGCCCGACGTGAGCTGGCCGGCGAGCTGAGCCGCCCGGCTCTCGTCCCGGCGGCTGGCTCCCGCCCCGGCGCCCGGCCCTGTCCCTGGCAGGCCCTGGCCCGGCCCCCGGACCTGGCTGGCCCTGGTCGCCGGACCCGGCTCCGCGGGCGGTGCCCCTAACCCGCCATCCCCAGCTCACGCGCGATCAGCATCCGCTGGACCTCGCTGGTGCCCTCGCCGATCTCCAGGATCTTGGAGTCCCGCCACATCCGGGCCACCGGATACTCGTTCATGAACCCGTATCCGCCGTGGATCTGGGTGGCCTCCCGGGCATTGGTCACCGCGATCTCCGACGAGTACAGCTTCGCCAGCGCCGCCTCCTTCTTGAACGGCTCCCCGTGCACCAGCCGCGCCGCCGCGTCCCGCCATGCCAACCGCGCGGTGTACGCCCGCATCTCCATGTCGGCGATCTTGAACTGGATCGCCTGGTTGGCCCCGATCGGCCGGCCGAAGGCCTCCCGGGTCCGCGCGTACGCCAGCGACTCGTCCACACATCCCTGCGCGAGGCCGGTGGCCAGCGCGGAGATCGCGATCCGCCCCTCGTCCAGGATGCGCAGGAACTGGGCGTACCCCCGGCCCTCCGCACCCAGCAGATTGGCGGCCGGCACCCGGCAGTCGGCGAAGGACAGCTCCCGGGTGTCCGAGGCGTTCCAGCCGACCTTGCTGTACTTCTTCGACACCGTGAACCCGGGTGTCCCCGACGGCACGATGATCGACGAGATGCGCGGCTTGCCCTCCTCCGTACGGCCTGTCACCGCCGTCACCGTCACCAGCCCGGTGATGTCGGTCCCCGAGTTGGTGATGAAGCACTTGGTGCCGTTGATCACCCATTCGGCGGTGGCCTCGTCCAGCTTCGCGGTGGTCCGGGTGCCGCCCGCGTCCGAACCGCACTCCGGCTCGGTCAGCCCGAACGCGCCGAGCATCTCGCCCGAGCAGAGCTTGGGCAGCCAGGTGCGCTTCTGCTCCTCGGTGCCGAACCGGAACACCGGCATCGCCCCCAACGACACCCCCGCCTCCAGTGTGATCGCCACCGACGAGTCCACCCGGGCCAGCTCCTCGAGCGCCAGCCCGAGCGCGAAGTAGTCCCCGCCCATGCCGCCGTACTCCTCGGGGAACGGCAGCCCGAACAGCCCCATCCGCCCCATCTCCCGGACGATCTCGTAGGGGAACTCCCCCTGCTCGTAGAACTCGCCGATCTTCGGGGCGATCACGTCCCGGGCGAACTCCGCGACCGTTGACCGCAGCTGCTCGTGCTCATCGGACAACCGGTGGTCGATAGACATGGCTACTGCTCCTCATGGGTAAGGGCGCGGACGGTACGGGACGGGCTGGGCCGTCCCAGGTGCTCCGCCATCCAGACGCTTGTGGCGCTGAGGCGGCCGAGGTCGACCCCGGTCCTGATGCCGAGTCCCTGGAGCATCCACACCAGGTCCTCGGTGGCGAGATTGCCGGTGGCGCTCTTGGCGTAGGGACAGCCGCCGAGCCCGCCGGCCGACGCGTCCACCACCGTGACCCCCCGCCGCAGCGCGGCCAGCGTGTTGGACAGCGCCTGGCCGTAGGTGTCGTGGAAGTGCACGGCCAGCCGGGCGACCGGGACGTGGCGGGTCAACTCATCGAGCAGGGCGGTGACATGGCCCGGCGTGGCGACCCCGATGGTGTCGCCGAGGCTCAGCTCGGCGCAGCCCATCTCGTGGAGGTGCCTGGCCACCCCGGCGACCTGGGCGATCGGCACCGGGCCCTCCCAGGGGTCGCCGAAGCACATCGACAGATAGCCGCGGACCTGGACCCCGGCCGCTCTCGCCTTCGCCACCACCGGCTCGAACATGGCCAGCGACTCGTCCACCGTCCGGTTGAGATTGGCCCGGGCGAAGGACTCCGTGGCGCTGCCGAACACCGCGATCTCCCGAACGCCCAGCGCCAGCGCCCGCTCCAGCCCCCGTTCGTTCGGCACCAGCACCGGCAGCCGCAGGTCGGGCTCCCGCCCGGCCAGCTCCGCCAGCAGCGGCATCAAGTCGCCGGCGTCGGCCAGTTGGGGCACCCACCTGGGGTGGACGAAACTGGTCGCCTCGATCGTGCGCAGCCCCGCCGCGGCCAGCCGGTGGATGAACTCGGCCTTCACCTCCGTCGGCACCGTCGACTTCTCGTTCTGCAACCCGTCCCGCGCACCGACCTCATGGATCCGCACCTCCGCCGGCAGCCCCTCCAAAGGCACCGCCATCGGCAATCCGGCGGCCAGCATCCCCGCGGAGCTGCCGGCGGCTCCGCCGGGGCCCGGGGTCTCGTCGCCCGCGGTGCGGGCGGGGCCGGAACCGGTCGGAGCGCTGCCGGCGCCGGTGACGGGAGAGCCGCCGCCCAGAGGGTCGGGGGACACCGCGCCGGGTGACCCGGTCCGGGCGTCCGGGGTGGTCCCGGTCATGACGCCTCCCCGGGGGCGGCCTCGGAAGGCCCGGCCACGTCGCCCGGCTCCACCCGGGCGGTGACGGCCGGGGTCACCACGGCCAGCACCTGGTCCATCGTCACCGCCGTGCCCACGGTGACGTCTATTTCGGAGACGGTCCCGCCGTGCGGGGCGGTGATCACATGCTCCATCTTCATGGCCTCCACCACCAGCAGGCTCTGGCCGGCCGTCACCTCATCGCCCTTGGCCACCTTCACCACCGTCACCGTGCCCGGCATCGGAGCGGTCAGCGCGCCGCCGCCGGCACCGCTCGCGGCGCCCCGCAGGGCGGCGGCCACCGGGTCGTGCGTGCGCACCTGCCAGGCGTCGCCGTCCCGGCCCAGCCACTCGCCGGCGTGGTGGAAGGCGAGCACCGTGCCCTCGCGGTGCAGCAGGGCCCGCTCCCCGTCCACGACGAGCCGCGCCTCCACGGCCGCGCCGTCACCGACCCGCACCAGCCCGTCCCTGACCCGCGCGGTGACCGGATCGCGCCCCGGCACCCGCAGGTGGTGCACGGTCCAGGCCGGCTCACCGCCCAGCCGCCAACCACTGGGCACCGAGAACGGGTCCGTCCAGCCGCCCGCGCCGGGCGCCGGAGCCAGCGCCCGCTGCCGCAGCAGCGCCGCCACTTGGTAGACCTCGTCCGGAACCTCGGCCGGCACCAGCCCCGCCGCGTCCCGGTCGATCAGCCCGGTGTCCAACTCGCCCGCCACCACGGCCGGATGACCGAGCAGCCGCCGCAGGAAGCCGGTGTTGGTGTCCAGCCCGAGCACCACCGTGTCGGCCAGGGCCGCCCGCAGCCTGCGCAGCGCCGTGGGCCGGTCCGGGCCATAGGCGATCACCTTGGCCAGCATCGGGTCATAGGAGGTCCCCACCTCCGTCCCGGCAGCCAGCCCCGAGTCGACCCGTACCCCCGGCCCGCTCGGGTCGACCAGCTTCAGCACGGTCCCGGCCGACGGCAGGAAGTCCACCCGGCCACCGTCCGGCCGTGCCGTCTCCGCGCAGATCCGCGCCTCGATGGCGTGCCCGGTCAACGTGACGTCCGGCTGGCCGAAGTCCAGCCGCTCGCCACTGGCCACCCGAAGCTGCCAGGCGACCAGATCGAGCCCGGTCACCAGCTCGGTCACCGGATGCTCCACCTGGAGCCGGGTGTTCATCTCCATGAAGAAGTAGGCACCCGGGTCATCGCCCGGCACGATGAACTCCACGGTGCCTGCGCCGGTATAGCCGCAGCTCAGCGCGGCCTGCACCGCGGCCTCGCCCATCGCGGCCCTGGTCGCCGGGTCCAGCAGGACCGAGGGCGCCTCCTCGATCACCTTCTGGTGCCGCCGCTGCAAGGAGCACTCGCGCTCCCCGAGGTGCACCACCGAGCCGTGGCCGTCGGCGAGGATCTGGATCTCGATGTGCCGCGGCCGCTCGATCCACCGCTCCACCAGCAGGGTGTCGTCACCGAAGGAGCCGAGCGCCTCGCGCCGGGCCGCCGCGATCTCCTCGGCCAGCGACTCGGCGTCCCGCACCAGCCGCATACCCTTGCCGCCGCCGCCCGCCGACGGCTTGAGCAGCACCGGCATCCCGATCTCCCGCGCCGCCTCAGCCAGTTGGGCATCGGTCAGCCCGCTGCCGTCGCTGCCGGGCACCACCGGTACCCCGGCGGCCCGCACCCGCTGCTTGGCGCGGATCTTGTCGCCCATCAGCTCGATCGCCTCGGCCGGCGGGCCGATGAAGACCAGCCCGGCCGCCGCGCAGGCCCGGGCGAAGCCCGCGTTCTCCGCGAGGAAGCCATAGCCGGGGTGGACCGCCGCGGCGCCCGCCACGGCGGCGGCCCGCACCTGCTCGGCCGCCGAGAGATAACTGCTCACCCGCACCGCCGTGTCCGCCTCCCGGACATGGCGCGCGTCGGCGTCCGCCTCGGTGAAGACGGCCGCCGACCGTACCCCCAGCTCGCGCAGCGTGCGCAGCACCCGGACCGCGATCTCACCGCGGTTGGCGACCAGCACGGTGTCGAACATGGCGGCCCCGGCCCCCAGGCCCGCGCCAGGCGCGGCACCGGCCACCGGGACGGTGCCGCCCGCTCCCGCGGGCGGGGGCGTCGTGGCCGCGCTGGATCCTGTTGCGGGCGTTGCGGGCGCCCCATGTGTGCCGGGCGTCGGCGGGGTTGACGGGGCGGACGGTGTTGACGGCGGCAAGGTGTTCACGGCGGGTGTCCCGGAGTCGGTCATGGCGCTCACATCCGGAAGACGCCGTAGCGCGGCGCGGTCGGATCGGCGGTGGGCAGCGGGGCGTTGGCGCAGGCGGTCAGGGCCAGCCCCAGCACGGTGCGGGTCTCCAGCGGGTCGATCACTCCGTCGTCCCACAACCGGGCGGTGGCGTAGTAGGCGTTGCCCTGGGTCTCGTACTGCTCGCGGATCGGGGCCTTGAACTCCTCCTCGGCCTCCTCGCTCCACTTCTCGCCGGCCGCCGCCAACTGGTCCCGCTTGACCGTGGCCAGCACGGAGGCGGCCTGCTCGCCGCCCATCACCGAGATCTTGGCGTTGGGCCACATCCACAGGAAACGGGGGCTGTAGGCGCGGCCGCACATCGAGTAGTTCCCCGCGCCGTAGGAGCCGCCGATCACCACGGTCAGCTTCGGCACCCGGGCGCAGGCGACCGCGGTGACCATCTTGGCGCCGTGTTTGGCGATGCCCCCGGCCTCGTACTGACGGCCCACCATGAACCCCGAGATGTTCTGGAGGAAGAGCAGCGGGATGCCGCGCTGATCGCACAGCTCGATGAAGTGCGCCCCCTTGAGAGCGGATTCGGCGAAGAGGATGCCGTTGTTGGCGACGATCCCCACCGGGTGCCCCTGCACATGGGCGAACCCGGTGACCAGCGTCGCGCCGTACTCCGCCTTGAACTCGGCGAACCGGCTGCCATCCACCAGCCGGGCGATCACCTCCCGCACGTCGTACGGCGTACGGGAATCCACCGGCACCGCCCCGTACAGCCCCGCTGGATCCACCGCCGGTGGCTCCGCGGGTCGCACGGTCCACGGGGGCATGTCGCGGTCCGGCAGGGTGGCCACGATGTCGCGCACGATGCTCAGCGCGTGCGCGTCGTCCTCCGCCAGATGGTCGGTGACACCCGACACACGCGCGTGCACCTCGCCGCCGCCCAGCTCCTCGGCGGTGACCACCTCGCCGGTGGCGGCCTTCACCAGCGGCGGGCCGCCGAGGAAGATCGTGCCCTGGTTCCGCACGATCACGGCCTCGTCGCTCATCGCGGGCACATAGGCGCCGCCGGCCGTACAGGAGCCCATCACCGCGGCGATCTGCGGGATGCCGCGGGCGGACAGGGTGGCCTGGTTGTAGAAGATCCGGCCGAAGTGGTCGCGGTCGGGGAAGACCTCGTCCTGGCGCGGCAGGAAGGCGCCGCCGGAGTCCACCAGATAGACGCACGGCAGTCTGTTGTCGAGCGCCACTTCCTGGGCCCGCAGATGCTTCTTCACCGTCATCGGGTAGTAGGTGCCGCCCTTGACCGTGGCGTCGTTGGCCACCACGACGACCTCGCGGCCCGAGACCCGGCCGATGCCGGCGATCACTCCGGCGGCCGGTGCCTGGCCGTCGTACATCCCCTCTGCCGCGAGCGGAGCCAGTTCGAGAAAAGGCGAGCCGGGGTCGAGCAGCCCGTCGACCCGGTCACGGGGCAGCAGCTTGCCGCGCGCGGTGTGCCGCGTGCGCGCCTTCTCGCCGCCGCCGAGGCGTGCGGTGGCGAGCTTGTCGCGCAGCGTGGCGCTGAGTGCGGCATGTGCCTCTGTGTTGGCGCGGAACGCCTGCGACGCCGGATCGGCGGCGCTGGACAGGGCGGGTGCTGCCATGGTTCGGCCCCCCGGGGATGTTAGCGAGCGTTAACGTGATGTCTTTACGTTAACGCTCGCTAACAGGATTGTCTAGACTCAATTCCATGAACCCGAGCAAGACCGCAGAGAACCGGCGCGAGCAGATCCTCCGGGAGGCCGCGCGACTGTTCGCCGAGCGCGGTTTCCACGGCGTCGGCGTGGACGAGATAGGCGCCGCTGTGGGCATCAGCGGCCCCGGCCTCTACCGGCACTTCGCGGGCAAGGACGCGATGCTCGCCGAGTTGCTGGTCGGCATCAGCGACCGGCTGCTGGCCGCCGGCCGGATGCGGGTGGCCGAGACCGACGACGCGGAGCAGGCGCTCGACGCGCTGATCCACGGCCATATCGATTTCGCCCTCGACGACCGGCCGCTGATCACCCTGCACGACCGCGAACTGGACCGGCTGCGCGACTCCGACCGCAAGCTGGTCCGTCAGCTCCAGCGGCAGTACGTGGAGGAATGGGTCGCCGTGGTGCGCCGGGTCCATCCGGAGGCCACCGAGTTGGAGGTGCGGGCCGCCGTGCACGCCGTTTTCGGTCTGCTCAACTCCACCCCGCACCTCGGCGGCCAGGCCGGGCTGCCGGATCGTGCCAGCATGGCCGCCCTGCTCCACCGGCTGGCGCTGAGTGCCCTGGAGGCGCTGGACGGCGGGCCCCGTTCCGGCGGCAGGGGCGCTCTGGACAGCGGCGCCGACCGACCGGTAACTTACTGAGCGCTTGCTTATTGTTCTTTCGTGATGATTTGACGAGCGGCCGCCCCCGCATTCTGGCACCGGTCGTCGCCGGCCAAAGGGGAGGCGCGCTGTGCGTCGTACGGTGTTCAACGAGGACCACGAGGCGTTCCGCGAGACGATCCGGGCCTTCATCGAGGGCGAGGTCGTCCCCGTCTACGACGAGTGGCTGGCGGCGGGACAGGCCCCGCGCGAGTTCTACTACAAACTCGGTGAGCTGGGCGTCTTCGGTATCGAGGTGCCCGAGGAGTACGGCGGCGCCGGCGAGCACAGCTTCAAGTTCCAGGCCGTGATCGCCGAGGAATGCGCCCGGGCCGGTGTCAGCTTCGGCGGCAGCAGCGTCCATGTCGGCCTCTGCCTGCCCTATGTGATGGCATACGCCACCGAGGAGCAGAAGAAGCGCTGGCTGCCCGGCTTCACGACCGGCGAGATCATGTTCGCCATCGCCATGACCGAGCCCGGCACCGGCTCCGACCTGGCCGGCATGAAGAGCTCCGCCAAGCTCTCCGCCGACGGCACCCACTACGTGCTCAACGGCGCCAAGACCTTCATCACCGGCGGTGTCCACGCCGACCGTGTCATCGTCTGCGCCCGCACCGCCCCGGCCGACCCCGACGACCGCCGGGCCGGCATCTCGCTCTTCATCGTCGACACCAAGTCCGAGGGCTACGCGGTCGGCCGCAAGCTCGACAAGATCGGCCTGAAGACCTCGGACACCGCGGAACTCTCCTTCTCCGACGTCCGGGTGCCCGTCGAGGACCTGCTCGGCGAGGAAGGCAAGGGCTTCTCCTACCTGGGCCAGAACCTGCCGCAGGAGCGCTTGAGCATCGCGGTCGGCGCCTACGCGCAGGCGGCCGCCGCGATCCGCTTCACCCAGGACTACGTACGGGAGCGGGTGGTCTTCGGCAAGGCCGTCGCCTCCTTCCAGAACACCAAGTTCGAACTGGCCGCCTGCAAGGCCGAGGTGGACGCGGCGCAGGCCGTCGTGGACCGCGCCCTGGAAGCCCACGACCTTCGCGAGCTCTCCGCGGCGGACGCCGCCTCGGCCAAGCTCTTCTGCACCGAGGTCGCCGGCCGCGTCATCGACCGCTGCCTCCAACTGCACGGGGGCTACGGCTATATGAACGAGTACCCGATCGCCCGCCTGTACGCGGACAACCGCGTCAACCGCATCTACGGCGGGACCAGCGAGGTCATGAAGTCGATCATCGCCAAGTCGATGGGCCTGTGAAGCTGCCGGACGAGGCCGCCGCCGAGACTCCGCCAGCACTGGAATCCCTGCTCGATCTGCTGGACCTGGAGCCGATCGACCGGGACATCTTCCGCGGCCTCAGCCGGTCGGCGGTGGTACCGCGGGTCTTCGGCGGCCAGGTCGCCGCCCAGGCCCTGGTCGCCGCCGGCCGCACCGTGCCCGAGGAGCGCGGCGCGCACTCCCTGCACGCCTATTTCCTGCGGCCGGGAGACCCTGGCGCGCCGATCGTCTACCAGGTGGACCGCATCCGTGACGGCCGCTCCTTCACCACCCGGCGGGTCGTGGCCGTCCAGCACGGCCAGGCGATCTTCCACCTCTCCGCCTCCTTCCAGACCCATGAGGCGGGTCTGGAACACCAGGAGCCGATGCCGTACGCCCCCGACCCGGAGACGCTGCCGAGCGCCGAGGAACTACTGCCCGCGCACGCCGCCACGTTCGCCGACCCCACCATCGTGGACCGGCTGATCGAAGCCCGCGCGGCTGTGGATCTCCGCTACGTGGCGGCCCCGCCGTTCCTCACCGCCGGCGTCGTCCGCGAACCGCGCTCCCAGGTGTGGTTCCGCACCCGGGGCAAGCTCGCCGAGGACCCGCTGCTCCATGTCTGCCTGGCCACCTATGTGTCGGACATGACCCTGCTCGACTCCGTGCTGCTCGCCCACGGCCGCGGCGGCTGGGCGGTGGGCGACGTCGTCGGCGCCAGCCTCGACCACGCCATGTGGTTCCACCGGCCCTTCCGCGCCGACGAATGGCTGCTCTACGACCAGGAGAGCCCGTCGGCCTCCGGCGGGCGGGGCCTCGGCACCGCCCGGATCTACACCCGCGACGGACGCCTCGCCGTGTCCGTGATCCAGGAGGGCCTGATCCGCGTGCCGCGCCGCTGAGCCACCCCTACACGCGGGAGCTCGGCGCCAGTCCGGCCGCGTCCAGCAGATACGCGGTCATCGGCGCGTAATAGTGCGGCGCCACATTGTCGTCGAGCGGCACGCTCACCAGGATGCGGCCCTCCGCCTCACCCACGAACAGCGCCGGGTCGTTGCAGTCCGCGAAGCCCACCGTCTCCAGCCCGCGACCGCCCGCGCACCCCGCCCATCCGTGGTCGGCTATCACCAGATCCGGCAGTGGCTCGCCGTCCCGCTCCAGCGCGTCCAGGATCTGCTCCATCGGATCGGGGGAGTGCGTGTGCACCAGGCCGCCGCCCCGGTGGAGCATCGACACGCCGGCCAGTTGACGTATCTCCCCACCGTCGGCGTACAAGTGCTCCGCGGGGGCGAGCACGGCGCACCCCGCGTCCCGCAGCGCGGCGGCCAGCTCGTGGTGCACGGCGAACATGCCCGCCGGGTGCCCGGTGGCCAGCAGCACCCGGGAGCCGTTGCGCACCGCCTTGTGCAGCGCCTCACCCATCCGGTCGAGCGCGTCGATCGTCAGCTCGGCGTCTATGGTGTCCTGCCCGAACCGATGCGCGGGGTCGGCGATCACTCCGCAACGCTCCACCATCAGCTCCAGCACGTCACCCGGGTCGGTCCAGCGGTCGCCGAGATCCAGCCCCAGCCAGAAATAGCGGTTGCCCTCCGCGAGCGCGCGGTAATGGTCGAGGTTGTTCTCACGGCTGGTCGCGACGTCCCCGGCTATCCGGGTCCGGATGAGATGGGCGGCGAGGTCCTGACGGCTGGGGGCGACGGGCGCTGGATCCATGGGCATGCGCTCATTGTCCCGCGCCGCGCGTCGCGGCGGGCGACGGCCTGTGGACAACCGGGTCACGCAACCGCCGCCGGGATCGACACCGCGGCGCAAAGACCGGCCCGAATTGGAGCAAACGTACATTCCGGCGGCCCGGCTTGGCCCGTAGGGTCGCCCGCGAACCCCGCCCCCACCAGGAAGGCAGCCCCCATGAGCAGCGCACAGCCGCGCGGCCCCGTCGACTCCTCGCGGATCCCGCGCTACGCGGGCCCCGCGACCTTCGCCCGGCTCCCGCGCCTGGACGAGGTCGGCGCCGCGGACGTCGCGGTGGTCGGCGTGCCCTTCGACGCCGGCGTCTCCTACCGGCCGGGCGCGCGCTTCGGCGGCAACGCCGTCCGCGAGGCGTCCCGGCTGCTGCGCCCGTACAACCCGGCCCAGGACGCTTCGCCCTTCGCGCTCGCCCAGGTCGCCGACGCCGGTGACATCGCCGCCAACCCCTTCGACATCGACGAGGCGATCGAGACCATCGAGGCCGCCGCCGACGACCTGCTCGCCGCCGGCTCCCGGCTGATGACCCTCGGCGGCGACCACACCATCGCCCTTCCACTGCTGCGCGCGGTGGCCCGCAGACACGGTCCGGTGGCACTGCTGCACTTCGACGCGCACCTGGACACGTGGGACACGTATTTCGGCGCCGCCTACACCCACGGCACGCCCTTCCGCCGGGCCTTCGAGGAGGGCATCCTGGACACCTCCGCCCTCAGCCACGTCGGCACCCGTGGACCGCTCTACGGCCGGAGCGACCTGGACGACGACCAGCGGATGGGATTCGGCATCGTCACCTCGGCCGACGTGATGCGCCGAGGGGTGGACGAGGTCGCGCAGCAGCTCCGCGAGCGGATCGGCGACCGGCCGCTGTACATCTCCGTCGACATCGACGTGCTCGACCCGGCCCACGCCCCCGGCACCGGCACCCCGGAAGCCGGCGGGCTGACCTCCCGTGAACTGCTGGAGATCCTGCGCGGCCTGTCCGGCTGCCGACTCGTCTCGGCGGATGTGGTGGAGGTCGCCCCGGCCTACGACCACGCCGAGATCACCTCCGTCGCCGCCTCCCACACCGCGTACGAGCTGACGACGATCATGGCCCGGCAGATCGCGGCGGCGCGCTGACGGTCGTCCCGGCACCGGACCGGACCACTCGAAAGGATGAGGACGAAAGTCGCACTCTTGTACGACCTTCGTCGTTGGTTTTGTTGCGAGAGGATGAAACGTGCAGCCCGGCGCGTTGCAGCGTCGGGCATGGGACGGGCGGACGGCGAGCAAGCGGTCGGCCGTGGCGTCCGACGAACAGTGGGAGGACCGCGTGACGAGCGCCGAGGACGAACCGGGCCAGGGCTGGCTCCGGCGACTGAGCAGGTACTGCTGGCGGTACAAGAGCGAGGTGCTGCTGGCATTCGGCGCCTCGCTCGGCGGCATGGCGGTCACCGCGCTGGTCCCGCTGGTCCCGAAGCTGATCATCGACGACGTCATCGTCAAGCACGACAAGCCGCTGCTGCCGTGGGCGATCGCCCTGGTGGCCGCCGCCGTCGTGGTGTACGTGCTGACCTATGTACGGCGCTTCTACGGCGGCCGGCTCGCCCTCGATGTGCAGTACGACTTGCGCAACGAGATGTTCCACTCGATCATGCGGCTCGACGGGCGCCGACAGGACGAGCTGAGCACCGGCCAGGTCGTCGGCCGGGCCACCAGCGACCTCCAGCTCATCCAGGGCCTGCTCTTCATGCTGCCGATGGTGATCGGCAATCTGCTGCTCTTCCTGCTCTCGCTCGTGGTGATGCTGACGCTCTCGCCGCTGCTCACCCTGGTCGCGCTGGCGGTGGCCCCGGCCCTGTGGTTCATCGCCTCCAGGTCGCGCAAGCGGCTCTTCCCCGCCACCTGGTACGCCCAGGGGCAGGCCGCCGCGGTGGCGGGCATCGTGGACGGCTCGGTGACCGGCGTCCGCGTGGTCAAGGGCTTCGGCCAGGAGCAGCAGGAGATGGGCAAGCTGGAGCGGGTCAGCCGCCGGCTCTTCGCCGGCCGGCTGCGCACCGTCCGGCTCAACGCGCGCTACACCCCGGCACTTCAGGCCGTGCCCTCCCTCGGCCAGGTCGGCATGCTGGCGCTCGGCGGCTGGATGGCCACCCGCGGCCAGATCACCCTGGGCACCTTCGTCGCCTTCTCCACCTACCTCGCGCAGCTCACCGGTCCGGTCCGGACGCTCACCGTGATCCTCACCGTCGGCCAGCAGGCCCGGGCGGGTGTCGAGCGCGTCTTCGAACTGATCGACACCGAGCCCACCCTCACGGAGGGCACCCGCACGCTGCCCGACGACGTGCCCGCGACCGTCGACTTCGACGGGGTGAGCTTCGGCTACACCGAGGACCGGCCCGTCCTCGACGGCTTCGACCTGCATGTCGCACCGGGGGAGAAGGTCGCCGTGGTCGGCTCCTCCGGCTCCGGCAAGTCCACCGTCTCGCTGCTGCTGCCCAGGTTCTACGACGTCACCGGCGGCGCGGTGCGCGTGGCGGGCACCGATGTCCGGGAGCTCTCCTTCGATTCGCTCCGTTCGGTGATCGGCCTGGTCCCCGAGGACAGCTTCCTGTTCTCCGACACGGTCCGGGCCAACATCGCCTTCGGCCACCCGGACGCCACCGAGGAGCAGATCCTCGCCGCCACCAAGGCCGCCCAGGCCCACACCTTCATCACCGCCCTGCCGGACGGTTACGACACGGTGGTGGGCGAGCAGGGCCTCACCCTCTCCGGCGGTCAGCGGCAGCGGGTCGCCCTCGCCCGCGCCATCCTCACCGACCCGGGGCTACTGCTGCTCGACGACGCCACCTCCGCCGTCGACGCCCGGGTGGAGGCCGAGATCTTCGACGCCCTGCGCGAGGTCATGCGCGGCCGGACGACCATCCTGATCGCCCACCGCCGCTCGACACTCGCGCTCGCCGACCGGATCGCCGTGCTGGACGCGGGCCGGCTCGCCGACATCGGCACCCATGAGGAGCTGCAACTGCGCAGCCCCCTGTACCGCGCCCTGCTCACCGACCCCGACGCCCTCGGCGCCGATGTGGTGGACGTGGACCCGGCCGGCACCGTCGGCGACCTGGACATCGAAGAACCGGTCGTCGCCGGTGTCACCCCCGCGCTGTGGCCGGCCGACCGGCGCACCGCTCCCGACGACGCCGCGGACCGGCGATCGGGTGCCCCGGCGGTGGCGCGGCCGCCCCGCGGCGGACCCGGCGGCCCGGGAGCCATGGCGGGCGCGCTGGCCGGCATGCCCGCCACCCCCGAGCTGCTCGCCAAAGTCGCCGCGCTGCCACCCGCCCTCGACACCCCCGACGTGGACGAGGAACGGGCGAGGGAGGCCGACCACACCTTCGGCCTCGGCAGTCTGCTGCGCGGCTTCCGCGCCCCGCTGCTGGTGAGCCTGCTGCTGGTGGCGGTGGACGCCGTGGCCGGACTGCTTCTGCCGGTGCTGATCCGACACGGCATCGACGCCGGTGTCCGGCAGGCCGCCCTCGGCGCGGTGTGGGTCGCCTCGCTGCTCGGTCTCGGTCTGGTGCTGACCCAGTGGGTGGTGGAGTGGGGTTCGGCGCTGCTCACCGGCCGTACCGGCGAACGGGTCCTGTACTCCCTGCGCGTGAAGATCTTCGCGCAGCTCCACCGCCTCGGACTCGACTACTACGAGCGTGAGCTGGCCGGGCGGATCATGACCCGGATGACAACCGACGTGGACGCGCTGTCCACGTTCCTCCAGACCGGTCTGGTCACCGCGCTGGTCAGCCTGCTCACCTTTGTCGGCATTCTGGTCGCCCTGCTCGTCATCGATGTGCAGCTCGCCCTGATGGTCTTCGCCACCCTGCCGCTGCTGGTGATCGCCACCTGGGTGTTCCGGCGCAGATCCAAGAAGGCGTACGAGCTCGCCCGCGAGCGGGTCGCCGTGGTCAACGCCGACCTCCAGGAACACGTCGCCGGGCTGCGGATCGTCCAGGCCTTTCGCGGTGAGCGGCGCGGCGAGGAGCGCTTCCGGCGGCGCGGCGAGGAGTACCGCACGGCCCGGGTGCGCGGGCAGTTCCTCATCTCCGTCTACTTCCCCTTCGTGCAGCTCCTGTCCAGCGTGGCGGCGGCCCTGATCCTGACCGTCGGCGCGCACCGGATCACCTCAGGGACGCTCACCGTGGGCGCCCTGGTCGCCTATCTCCTCTACATCGATCTGTTCTTCTCCCCTGTGCAGCAGCTCTCCCAGGTCTTCGACGGCTACCAGCAGGCATCCGTCTCGCTCGGCCGGATCCGTGAGCTGCTGCACGAGCCGACGGCCACGCCGGCCGCCGTCAACCCGCGTCCGGTGCCGCGGCTGCGCGGCGAGATCACCTTCCGCGATGTGCACTTCCGTTACGGGGGCGCCGGCGCCGAAGGGGCCGAGGCGCTGGCCGGCGTCACCCTGCGGGTGCCCGCGGGGCAGACCGTCGCCTTCGTCGGCGAGACCGGCGCCGGCAAGTCCACCCTGGTCAAGATGGTCGCGCGGTTCTACGACCCGACCGACGGCGCGGTGCTGGCGGACGGCGTGGACATCCGTGAGCTCGACCTCACCGCATACCGCGGGCAGCTCGGCGTGGTCCCCCAGGAGCCCTACCTCTTCGCCGGGACCGTCCGTGACGCCATCGCCTACGGGCGGATGGACGCCACCGACGCCGAGGTGGAGGCGGCGGCCCGCGCGGTGGGCGCCGACGCGATGATCGCCACCCTGGAGGGCGGCTATCTGCACGAGGTCGCCGAGCGGGGCCGCAATCTCTCCGCCGGTCAGCGGCAGTTGATCGCGCTGGCCCGGGCCGAACTGGTCGATCCGGCCGTCCTGCTGCTGGACGAGGCCACCGCGGCCCTCGACCTGGCGACCGAAGGCTTGGTCAACCAGGCGGCCGACCGGCTCGCCACCCGCCGTACGACGCTGGTCGTCGCCCACCGGCTCAGCACCGCCGCCCGCGCCGACCGGGTGGTGGTCCTCGACCACGGCCAGGTGATCGAGGACGGTACGCATGAGTCGCTGCTGGCCCGTGACGGCCGCTACGCCGAGCTGTGGCGTACCTTCACCGGTGAGCTGAGCACAACCGTGTGACCCTCCGGCCACGCCTCCGCCCACCGGGGGGCCGCGGCGCGCGCCGCCGCGGGCCCCCGACCACCGGAGACGTCAGCCGAACGCGGGGTGCGGCGGCACCTTCTCCTTCGGCACTTCGAAGACCGCCGTCATCCCGAACGCCCGCACGCACTCCTGCGGCGGGTCGGGCTGGACCACCCGCAGCGACAGCCGCGAGCCCGACACCACCAGACTCGCCGAGGTCGCCGCGCTGCATCCGGTCCCCGCCGTCCAGCCGACCAGCGCGCTCCGGGAGAAGTCCGTCGCCTTCCCCGCCGCCACGATCTCCTCGGACGTCCGCGGAGACCGCGCCGCCACCCGCTGGGCGAACCGGCTGAGTTCCCCCTGATCGTGCAGCAGCTCATGTGCCCCGACCGCTGTGGGCGCGGACGACGAGAAGTACACGACCCGACTCGGCGCGGTCCTCGCGGTCGGCGTGTCCGGGGATCCCACCGCAGAAGACCGCCCGCCACAGCCGGCGGCGACCATCGTCAACGAGGCGACCAGCAACGTGGTCTGCCACCCTCCGCGCATCCTCACCGTCACCATGCCGATGGGACGGACGCCGGCCTCTTCCGGTTCCGCCCGGCCGCGGTCGACCGCTCAGGCCGACTCGATCTGGAGCCGCGCCAGGCGCTCCCGGCCCGGTCCCAGCAGCTCCGGCAACTCCGCCGCGTCGGCGTACCACCTCTTCTCGTACTCCCAGCACAGCCAGCCGTCCCACTCCGCCCGGCTGAGCACCTCCACCGTCTCCGCCAGCGGCAGCACCCCCGCCCCCAGCGGCAATGGCGTGGTGTCGGCAGCCGAGGCGATGTCCTTCACCTGGACATATCCCAGATAGGGGGCGAGCGCCGGGTAGGTCGCGTACGGCTGCTCCCCGGCGAGCCAGGTGTGCATCACATCCCAGATGGCGCCCACCGAGTGATGCCCCACCAGGCCGAGCACCCTCGCCACGTCGCCGCCGGAAGGGTGTGAGTCATGTGTCTCCAACAGCACCCGCACTCCGAGGTCGCCGGCGATCGGCGCTGCCGCCGCCAGCCGCCGCGCCGCCACCAGGTCCGCCTCGGCCGGGCGCAGGTCCCCACCGCCGGGGAAGACCCGGACGAACGGGGCGCCCAGGTCGGCGGCGAGGGTCATCGCGTCGCTGATCGCCTCCAGCACCGGTTCGTCGTCCCCGGGCGCGGCCACCTTGGCGTAGGCGGCCACGGCGAGGATCTCCACGCCCGCGTCCGCGAACTGCCCCACCACAGCGGCGCGTTCACCGGCCGAGAGCCCGGTGTGGACCGGACCCTCCTCGCTCGCCCGGAGTTCGACGCCGTTGTAGCCGTGCTCCGACGCGAGCCGGACCAATTGGTCGACGGGCAGTGCTGGGACCCCGAGGGTCGAGAAGGCGAGTCTCATGTGCCGGACACTAGTGCCCTGCCCGGCAATGCGCGGCGCGGCCCTCCCGATCAACCGGTCCGCGCTAGCTATCAGTCTGCCCGGTCAACCCGAGGGTCGGGTTCGCCCGGTCCACCCGGCGTCACCCGTACCCGAACCGGAACCCGCACCACCTGGTCAACCCGTTCGATCCGCCCGCCGGCGTCCGCCGCACGCGCCCGCACGGCCCTCCAGCGGCCGCGGCCCCCGGGTGACGTCCGCCGACAGCACCCACGATATCCGGGTGCGACGACCGGGCGCGCAATCCCCCGGACCGGCCTGTGGACAACCTCAACGACGCGGTGGCGCCGGTGGCGCCGTGGAACCGCGGACGATCAGCTCCGTGCCGACCGTCGTCACGCCACCAGGCGGCGGTTCCTGACGCCCCATCACCAGCCGCCCGGCCAGCATCCCCGCCGCCAGCAGCGGAACCCGCACCGTGGTCAGCGCGGGCGACGCGTCGACGCTGAACGGCAGATCGTCGAAACCCACCACGGACACATCACCCGGAATGTCGAATCCGCCGGCTCGCAGCGCCGCGCACACCCCCAATGCCACGGTGTCGTTCGCGGCGACGATCGCCGTCGTCCCCGGCTCTCTGCGGAGCAGTTCGAGCGCGGCGTCGTAGCCGGAGGCCCGGTCGTAGCGGCCGTGCACCGTCAGCTCCGCCGTGTCCCCGGCCCCGCCGGCCGGACCGAGGCCGTGCGCCGCCAGCGCCTCCCGATGGCCCTCAAGACGGTGCCGGGTGGTGCTGCGTTCGGCCGGCCCGGCGGCGTAACCGATCCGGCGATGCCCGAGCGACAGCAGATGCTCGGTCAGCCGACGGGCCCCGCCGCGGTTGTCGAAGGCGACGGTCAGCACGCCGAGCGGGTCGTCGCCCGCGACCAGCGGAGGCCGGCCGCACAGCACGATCCGGGTGCCCGAGGCGGCCAGCCGGGTCAGCCGGGCGAGCACCGCGGTGGTGTGCGCCTCGTTCTCCACCGCGCTGCCGGTGAGCACCACCCCGGCCGCCCGCTGCCTTTCCAGCAGGGTGAGATACGTCAACTCGGCCTCGGGCGATCCCCCCGTGTTGCAGACCACCGCGAGCTTGCCGCCCGCCCGCCCGGTGCCGCCGGTGCCGATCTCGCTCTGGAGGGCGCTCGCGACAAGGCCGAAGAAGGGGTCGGCGACATCGTTGACCAGCACGCCGACCAGGTCCGAGGTGGCCGCCGCGAGCGCGCGGGCCTGGCCGTTGACGACGTAGTCGAGTTCCTCGACCGCCCGCTGGACGCGTTCCCTGGTACTGCCGGCCACCGGGTAATTGCCGTTGAGGACCCGGGAGACGGTCGCCGACGACACCCCCGCCCGCGCTGCCACATCGGCCAGGGTCACTGCCATCTCGGTCCGGTCCTCCTCAGGGCGTGGCGGCTGCGGTACCGGTGGCCGCCGATTCCCGGAGGAGGCGGCGATCCGGCGCGGCTCATGCTCTCATTCCGCCGCCGCGGCGGGGTCCGCCGGTCGGCGGCGGGAGCCGACCCCGCCGGCGGACGCGTCAGCGTCACGAGACCCCGTTCGCATGGCGGGGGGCCGGTCTTGCCCTGGTCGCCGGGGCCGGATAGCTTGGCGGACAGAAAGCGCTTGCTATTGATCCCTTCCGAAGGATCGCCACCGGCTCCGAGGAGAGCAGCCATGACACGCAGGACGATGCGGATCGCCATGAACGGCGTCACCGGGCGCATGGGGTACCGGCAGCACCTGGTCCGCTCGATCCTGAGCCTGCGGGACCAGGGAGGGCTCGACCTCGGCGACGGCGATGTCCTGATCCCCGAACCCGTGCTCGTCGGCAGGCGTGCGAGCGCCCTCGAAGCGATGGCCGAGCGGCACGGCATCGAACACTGGACGACCGATCTCGACTCGGTGCTCGCCGATCCGTCGGTGGAGATCTACTTCGACGCGCAGGTGACCGCGGCCCGTGAGGCGGCGGTGCGGCAGGCCATCGCGGCCGGCAAGCACATCTACTGCGAGAAGCCCACCGGCACCACCCTGGCGGGGTCACTGGAGCTCGCCAGGCTCGCCGAGGCGGCCGGGATCAAGCACGGGGTGGTGCAGGACAAGCTCTTCCTCCCCGGTCTGCTGAAACTCAGGCGCCTGATCGAGGGCGGTTTCTTCGGCCGGATCCTCTCCGTCCGCGGTGAGTTCGGCTACTGGGTCCACGAGGGGGACTGGCAGAGCGCCCAGCGACCGTCGTGGAACTACCGCGCGGAGGACGGCGGCGGCATCGTCGTCGACATGTTCCCGCACTGGGAGTACGTACTGCACGAGCTCTTCGGCCGGGTGCGCACGGTGCAGGCGCTCACGACCACGCACATCCCCCAGCGCTGGGACGAGCGGGACAAGCCGTACGACGCCACCGCCGACGACGCCGCCTACGGCATCTTCGAACTGGACGGCGGGGCGATCGCCCAGATCAACTCGTCCTGGGCGGTGCGCGTCAACCGCGACGAGCTGGTGGAGTTCCAGGTGGACGGCACCCATGGGTCAGCGGTGGCCGGGCTGCGCAACTGTCGGGCGCAGCACCGCTCCGCCACGCCCAAGCCGGTGTGGAACCCGGATCTGCCCGCCACCGAGTCCTTCCGCGAGCAGTGGCAGGAGGTGCCGGACAACGCCGAGTTCGGCAACGGCTTCAAGGCACAGTGGGAGCTGTTCCTGCGGCATGTGGTGCTCGACGAGCCGTGGCGCTGGGATCTGCTGGCCGGCGCCAGGGGAATGCAGTTGGCGGAGCTCGGCCTCATCTCCTCCGCCGAGGGCCGCCGCGTCGAGGTTCCGGAGCTGTCGCTGTGACCATCCTGCTGCCATCGGAATCCGGCGAACCACGTGCCTATGTGCCCCGCCGGGAAGCGGTCTCCTATGCCGCGAAACTGCCGCTGCGCAGTCGCGTCGTCTATTCCGCCGCACACGTGGTGGCGGACCCGCTGTACGCCTCCACCGACGCCCCCGCGGTGGTCGACTGGGACGCCACCCTCGCCTTCCGCCGCCATCTGTGGGCGCACGGACTCGGCGTGGCCGAGGCGATGGACACCGCGCAGCGGGGCATGGGGCTTGGCTGGGCAGGGGCGGCCGAACTCATCCGCAGGTCGTCGGCCGAGGCCCGGTCGGTCGGCGGACAGATCGTCTGCGGTGTCGGCACCGACCAGCTCACCGGCGCGGCGACGCTCGGTGAGGTGGTCGACGCCTATGAGGAGCAACTGGCGCTGGTCGAGGAGGCCGGAGCCCAGCCGGTCCTGATGGCCTCGCGAGCCCTGGCAGCCGTGGCCAAAGGCCCCGTCGACTACCTGGCGGTGTATGAACGTCTGCTGCGCCAATCAACCGATCGGGTGATTCTGCACTGGCTGGGCCCGATGTTCGATCCCGCCCTCACCGGCTACTGGGGTTCGACCGACCTCGACGCGGCCACCGAGACCTTCCTGGATGTCATCGCCGCCCAGCCGGACAAGGTCGACGGCATCAAGGTCTCGCTGCTGGACGCGGGCCGTGAGATCGCCCTGCGCCGCCGCCTCCCGGAGGGTGTGCGCTGCTACACCGGCGACGACTTCAACTACCCGGAGCTGATCGAGGGCGACGAGCAGGGCTTCAGCCACGCCCTGCTCGGCATCTTCGATCCGGTGGCGCCCTTGGCCGCGTCCGCGGTCAGCTCCCTCGACACAGGGGACACGGCCGGCTTCCGGAGCGTCCTGGACCCCACCGTGGAGCTGTCCCGGCACCTCTTCCAGGCGCCGACCCGCTTCTACAAGACCGGCGTCGTGCTGCTCGCCTGGCTGGCCGGACACCAGTCCCACTTCACCATGGTGGGCGGCCTCCAGTCGGCCCGATCTCTCCCGCACCTGGCGAAGGCGTACGAACTCGCCGACCGGGTGGGCCTGTTCCCCGATCCGGCGCTCGCCGAGGACCGGATGCGCCGGCTTCTCACCCTCCACGGGGTGGACGCGTGAGCGGCATGGGCGGCACGAGCGACGAGGCCGGCGGTCGGGAGAGCCGGGGGGGTTGGGGGAGCGGGGGAGACCTGACCCGGCTGAGCATCAACCAGGAGACCCTCAAGCAGTGGTCGCTGCCCGAGCTCGCGGCGGGCTGCGTCGCACTCGGGGTCGACCAGGTGGGACTGTGGCGGGCCCCGGTACAGGAGTACGGCGTCGAACGCGCCGCCGAACTGATGCGGGACAACGGGCTGACCGTCACATCGCTGTGCCGCGGCGGCTTCTTCACCGCCTCGGACCCCAAGGAGAGAGCGGCGGCGCTGGACGACAACCGGGCGGCGATCGACGAGGCGGCGGCGCTGGGGACCGGCACCCTGGTCCTGGTCTCCGGCGGGCTGCCGGCCGGCGGTCGTGACATCGCCGCCGCCAGGGAGCGGGTCGCCGATGCCATCGCCGTCCTGGCGCCCTACGCGGCGGACCACCGGGTCCGGCTCGCGATCGAACCGCTCCACCCGATGTACGCCTCGGACCGCTGTGTGATCTCCACCCTCGGTCAGGCGCTGGACATCGCCGAGCGCTTCCCGGCGGCTCAGGTCGGTGTCGTCGTGGACACCTACCACCTGTGGTGGGACGACCGGGCGCCCGGGCAGATCGTGCGGGCCGGGGCCGGCGGCCGTATCGCCTGTTTCCAGGTCGCCGACTGGGTGACGCCGCTGCCGGAAGGAGTGCTGCTCGGCCGCGGCCAACTCGGTGACGGCTGCGTCGACCTGCGGGGATTCCGGGAACAGGTCGACGCGGCCGGCTATCGGGGGGCGGTCGAGGTGGAGATCTTCAGCCCGGCGTTGTGGGCGCGGGAGGGCGCCGACGTGGCCGCCGAGATCGCCGATCGGTACCTCCGGCACGTCTGCTGAAAAAATCTTGAGAAATTTGATGCTCGTACTACAACCCTTCCGGGGGGTCGGTGGTCATACATGGCATCACGGCTCCCGGGAGGGGTTTCAGGGAGTCGGACGGTAGTGCGCCCGAGGGGGGCTTCGGGGGTAAGTGGGGGGAACGCGAAAGGGGTCCGGCCTTGTGCCGGGCCCCTTTCGTTTGTGTTCCTCTGTGTTCCTCTGTGTTCTCTGCGCTTTTCTGTGTTTTCGTCGGTGTTTGTCAGTGCTCGTCGTGCTCGTCGGTGTTCGGCAGCGTTCATGCGGACCGGGAGAGTTATCCACAGGTCGCGACGACGAGCTGACGGGCTGTCCGTGCCGGGCGGTACCTTCTGAGCAGATCACCAACGCGTCCGGAAGGGAGACCAGGCATGGTTGAGACGACGCACCTCTCCGTGCTCGAAGGTGTCCTGGAACGGATCACCTACGCCAACGAGGACAACGGCTACACGGTCGCCCGGGTGGACACCGGCCGCGGCTCCGCCGACCTGCTGACGGTGGTGGGCGCGCTGCTCGGCGCGCAGCCCGGTGAATCCCTGCGGATGCACGGTCATTGGGGCTCCCATCCGCAGTACGGCAAACAGTTCACCGTGGAGAACTACACGACGGTGCTGCCGGCCACGATCCAGGGCATCCGCCGCTACCTGGGGTCGGGGCTGATCAAGGGCATCGGTCCGCGGATCGCCGAGCGCATCGTCGATCACTTCGGCACCGACACCCTCGATGTCATCGAGACCGAGCCGAAGCGCCTGGTGGAGGTCCCCGGACTCGGTCCCAAGCGCACCCGGCTGATCGCCGCCGCCTGGGACGAGCAGAAGGCGATCAAGGAGGTGATGGTGTTTCTGCAAGGCGTGGGTGTCTCCACGTCCATCGCCGTGCGGATCTACAAGACCTATGGCGACGCGTCCATCTCCGTGGTGAAGAACCAGCCCTATCGGCTGGCCGCCGATGTCTGGGGCATCGGCTTCCTCACCGCCGACCGGCTGGCCCAGGCGGTAGGGATACCGCACGACAGTCCGGAGCGGGTCAAGGCCGGACTCCAGTACGCCCTCTCGCAGGCCACCGACCAGGGCAACTGCTTCCTGCCCCAGGAGCGGCTGATCGCCGACTCGGTGAAGCTGCTCCAGGTGGACATCGGCCTGGTCATCGACTGCCTCGGTGAACTGGCCGACGAGGAAGGCGTGGTGCGGGAGGAGGTGCCGGCCGCCGACGGTGACCACGAACCGGTGAAAGCCGTCTATCTGGTGCCCTTCCACCGCGCGGAGATATCGCTCGCCGCCCAGTTGCTGCGGCTGCTGCGCGGACCGGAGGATCGGCTGCCCGCGTTCGGGGAGGTGGACTGGGAGAAGGCGCTGGCCTGGCTCACCGCCACGACCGGCACCGACCTGGCGCCCGAGCAGCAGCAGGCGGTCCAACTGGCCCTGACTCAGAAGGTCGCGGTGCTGACCGGCGGTCCCGGCTGCGGCAAGTCCTTCACCGTGCGCTCGGTGGTGGCCCTCGCCCTGGCGAAGAAGGCGAAGGTGGTGCTCGCGGCGCCGACCGGCCGCGCCGCCAAGCGGCTGGCGGAGCTGACCGGTGCCGACGCCTCCACCGTCCACCGGCTGCTGGAGCTCAAGCCGGGCGGTGACGCCGCGTACGACAGGGACCGGCCGCTGGATGCCGATCTGGTGGTGGTCGACGAGGCGTCGATGCTCGATCTGCTGCTGGCCAACAAGCTGGTGAAGGCGGTGCCGCCCGGCGCGCATCTGCTCTTCGTCGGGGATGTGGACCAGTTGCCGAGCGTCGGGGCGGGGGAGGTGCTGCGGGATCTGCTGGCGGCCGGCAGCCCGGTCCCCTCGGTGCGGCTCACCCGGGTCTTCCGCCAGGCCCAGCAGTCCGGAGTGGTGACCAACGCGCACCGGATCAACGCCGGAGAGCAGCCGGTCACTCAGGGCCTGCCGGACTTCTTCCTCTTCCCCGAGGAGGACTCGGAGGAGGCGGGCCGCCTCACCGTGGATGTGGTGGCCCGGCGGATCCCGGCCAGATTCGGCCTCGACCCGAGACGGGATGTGCAGGTGCTCGCCCCGATGCACCGCGGGCCGGCCGGGGCCGGGGCGCTGAACGGACTGCTCCAGCAGGCGGTCACCCCCGCTCGCCCCGATCTGCCCGAGCGCCGGTTCGGCGGCCGGACCTTCCGGGTCGGCGACAAGGTCACCCAGATCAGAAACAACTATGACAAAGGCGCCAACGGTGTCTTCAACGGCACGGTAGGGGTCGTTACCGCACTGGACAGCGTCGAACAGAAGCTGACCGTGCGCACCGACGAGGACGAGGAGATCGACTACGACTTCGACGAGCTCGATGAGCTGTCCCATGCCTACGCGGTGACCATCCATCGCTCACAGGGGAGCGAGTATCCAGCCGTAGTGATTCCCGTCACCACCGGGGCCTGGATGATGCTTCAACGCAACCTGCTCTACACGGCTGTGACCAGGGCGAAGAAGCTGGTTGTCCTGGTGGGCTCGCGGCGCGCCATCGGCCAGGCGGTGCGTACCGTCTCGGCCGGCAGACGCTTCACAGCACTCGACCACCGGCTCTCCCGGGGCGCAGAATAGGCACTCCGTGCCACTTTTGGGCCCGGTGACTGACCCCGAGTGCACACCACAGTGCCAAATGGGGGACAGTGGATGTAGTCAGGGCACCTCGAAGAAGAGGCAACACCGTCGGTGAGGGAATGACGTGAGCGACAACTCTGTAGTACTGCGGTACGGGGACGGCGAATACAGCTACCCGGTCGTGGACAGCACCGTCGGCGACAAGGGATTCGATATCGGCAAGCTGCGTGCCGATACCGGCCTGGTCACCCTGGACAGTGGTTACGGAAACACCGCGGCCTACAAGTCCGCGATCACCTTCCTCGACGGCGAGCAGGGCATCCTGCGCTACCGGGGATACCCGATCGAGCAGATCGCCGAGCGGGGCTCCTTCCTGGAGACCGCGTACCTGCTGATCAACGGTGAGCTTCCGACGGTCGACCAACTGTCCGAGTTCAAGGGTGAGATCACTCAGCACACCCTGCTGCACGAGGACGTCAAACGGTTCTACGACGGCTTCCCGCGTGACGCGCATCCGATGGCGATGCTGTCGTCCGTGGTGAGCGCGCTGTCCACGTTCTACCAGGACAGCCACAACCCGTTCGATCCCAAGCAGCGCCACCTGTCCACGATCCGGCTGCTCGCCAAGCTGCCGACCATCGCGGCGTACGCGTACAAGAAGTCCGTCGGCCAGCCGGTGGTCTACCCGCGCAACGACCTCGGCTACGTCGAGAACTTCCTGCGGATGACCTTCTCGGTGCCGGCCGAGGAGTACCAGCTCGACCCGGTCGTGGTCAGCGCGCTCGACAAGCTGTTCATCCTGCACGCGGACCACGAGCAGAACTGTTCCACCTCGACGGTGCGCCTGGTCGGCTCCTCGCAGGCGAACCAGTTCGCCTCGATCTCGGCGGGCATCAGCGCTCTGTGGGGCCCCCTGCACGGTGGCGCCAACCAGTCGGTGCTGGAGATGCTGGAGCGCATCCAGTCGGACGGCGGCGACGTCGACTCCTTCATCGCCAAGGTGAAGAACAAGCAGGACGGCGTGAAGCTCATGGGCTTCGGGCACCGCGTCTACAAGAACTTCGACCCGCGGGCGAAGATCATCAAGTCCGCGGCGCACGATGTCCTGTCGGCGCTCGGCAAGTCCGACGAGCTGCTCGACATCGCGCTCAAGCTGGAGGAGCACGCGCTCAGCGACGACTACTTCGTGTCGCGCAAGCTCTACCCCAACGTCGACTTCTACACCGGCCTGATCTACCGCGCCATGGGCTTCCCGACCAGCATGTTCACCGTGCTCTTCGCGATCGGCCGGCTGCCCGGGTGGATCGCCCAGTGGCACGAGATGATCAAGGAGCCGGGCTCCCGTATCGGCCGCCCGCGGCAGATCTACACCGGCGTCGTCACCCGTGACTACGTGCCGGTCGAGGGTCGCTGACCCCGGACGGGCAAAGAGCGGCAGCAGCCACGGCGGCAAGCAGGAGCCGTGGAGACAGAGACAAAAGAAGCGCCCCGCGACGGATCCCCCCACGGGTCCGGCACGGGGCGCTCCCGTCTCCCGGTGCGAATCCCCCCACGGGTCCGAACCGGGCGTCTTCGGCGGCTGCGCCGCGGCCGGGACGAAAGGCCCGGGACGGCCGCTCAAGCTTCCCGGGCGTCGCCCCGGCGACGCAACTCGGACCGTCCCCCAAGACAGTCCGTTCCGCATCCCCCACACCGACTCCGCCGGGAGTGCGGTGCTCAAGACATAAGACCCACGAACCACCGTAATGGTTACGCATGACAGCCTGTGATCTACGTCTCTTCCCGGAAAGGGTGCTTTTGTAGGCTACCCCGCTCGCGGCCTGTCGTGGGCAATCCCGTACCGTGCTGTTCTCTCGAGGGGCGGAGCAGATGGCAGAGAACGGGACAGCGGTCCGCAACGTCGTGGTGACCGGCGGAGGTACCGGTATCGGTCTGGCCATCTCCACCCGCTTCGCCGAGGACGGCCACCGGGTCACCATCGTCGGCCGCCGCCGCGAGGTGCTTCTCGCCACCACCGAGGAACTGCGAACCGGCCACGGCCTCGACATCACGCCGGTGGTCTGTGATCTGGCCGATCCCGACGATGTGGAAGCGGTGCTTCCGCAGCTCCCCGATCGGGTGGATGTGCTGATCAACAACGCCGGCAGCCGCGAGCTCGCGGTCGGCGCCGGTCTGCACGGCGTACTGGCGCGCTGGCGGGGCGACTTCGAGCGCAACGTGCTGACCACGGTGCTGATCACCGAGTCGTTGCGGGACCGGTTCGCCACCGACGGCGGCCGGGTGGTCACCGTGACCTCGGTCGCGGCGCTGCGCGGCGGCGGTTCGTACGGCGCCTCCAAGGCGGCCCTGCACGCCTGGAACCACTCGCTCGCCGCCCAGCTCGGACCGCAGGGCGTGACCTGCAACATCGTGGCGCCGGGCACGGTGGCCGGAACCGAGTTCTTCGGTTCACGCCTCAACGACGCGGAGCTGACCCGCCGAGCTGGCCACACTCTGGTCGGGCGGGTGGGACGTCCGGCGGATGTGGCCTCGGCCGTGCTCTTCCTCGCCTCGCCCGAGGCGGGGTTCATCACCGGCGAGATCCTCCAGTGCAACGGCGGCGAACTGCTCGGTCGCTGACCGTATCTGGCCGTATCCGACTGCATCTGGCGGCATCCGGCTGTAACTGACTGTTTTCGACCATTTTTCACCCATTGGTTCCCCTGTTGGACCCCGTCCGACGATCCCGGCGGATGTCCGTATTTCGGTGGCCCGAGCGGGAAGAGGGTCGGTGGTAGGGGCGTTGTAAGGGCTGTGCACGCACTCGACTTCACCTCGGGCCTCGCTGGGTACCTCAAAGGTGGACATGTCCTTCTGGCGTACGCGTTGCTGGCGGCCACCACGGCCCCGCCGCTCGTACCCAACGCGGTGCTGCTCGTGACCGGTGGGGTGCTGGCGGCGGAGGGCCGGCTCAACCTGGTGCTCGTCCTGCTGGTGGTGGCGGGCAGCGCGTTCCTCGGTGACCTGCTGATCCACCGGACGGGCCGGGTGGTGAGCGGCCGGGTGCTGGACCGCATGCGGCGCCGGCCGCGCAGGGCAGCCCTGTTGAACTGGGCCGCCGAGCGCATCCAGCGCCATGGCGTGCCCTTCGTCATAGGTGTCCGGTTCCTGCCGAGCGGCCGGGTGGTCGGCGGCCTGGCGGCGGGTGTCGTACGGTATCCCGCTCGCCGGTACGCGATCGGCGCGGGCGTGGCGGAGGCGGTGTGGGCCGGCTACTCGGTCGGCGCCGGCTACTTCAGCGGCCGCGCGGCGTCGAACAGTTTCTTCGCGCTCACGCTCGGTCTGGGGATATCGATCCTGGTCGCCACCGTCGGCACCGTGGTGCAGTGGATGTCCCGTTCGGCGGACAGGCGCCATCCGCGCGGTCCCGGTGGGGTCGCCCGGCCGTCGACGGTCGTCAGGACGTCCCTCGCCGGAGAAGGGGGCAGGGCCGCCTCGATGCGGGCCACGGCCAAGCCGGCTCCCGGGGAGCGTGTGGTCATGTCGAAGGGCGGTCCGAGGATCGGGCCGCCCTCCGCGTTGGTGCCGCCGTCGCCGCGCTCCTTCGTCCCGCTGGCCAATGAGTACGACGGTGCCGGCGAATACGAAGAGGCCGACGGGGGCGGCGAGGGCGACGCCACCGGCAGCAGCGCCCGCAGCGGCCGTTTTCCGTGCGGGGCGGCCGGCCAGGGGAAGTAGGCCCGGCTGCCGGGAGGAGAGCCGCCCCCGTTACGGCGCCGCTACGGCATCGACTCCGACATAGGGCTCCAGATAGCGGTAGAGCACGCCTTTCAGCTCCCGCGCGTAGGCGTCCCGCCGGTCCTCCCGGTGCTGCATGACCAGGTTGAGGCCTGCCTTGAACATCGCGAACGACATCTCGGCGATGAGTGAGCGCTCGGCCCGGGACAGGGACGGCACCCGCACCGCCAGCAGTTCGGTGACCTGCTCCAGCAGCGAGTCGTGCAGCACATTGTGCTCGTCGGCGACCCTTCCGGGCGTGTCCGGACCCTGGATCAGCGCGAGGAACGCCGGGTTGGCCGCGTTGAACTCGATGAACGGATCGGTGACCTCGTCGATCAGCCGGCCAAGCGGCAGCCGGGCGGTCTCCGCGGTGAAGATCCGGCCGTGGGTCGCCTCCATCTCCTTGATCAACTGGCCGCTCAGCTCGACGGCGATGGCTTCCTTGTTGGGAAAGAACTGGTAGAGCGTGCCCGGCGAGACGCCCGCCTCCCGGGCGATGGCGTTGGTGCTTGAGGCGGTGTAGCCCACCGCGCAGAACACGTTGGCCGCCGCTTGCAGGAGCTGGCTGACCCGCCGCTCGCCGCGCGCCTGCCGGCGGCGCGGTCTTTCGTCCGGCTCGGACACGTTGAACCCCCAGAGAGGATTGACAAACACGAGAGATCGCTCGCATTCTAGAAAACACGAGCGATCGTTCGTGTTTCGAGTCTAAAGCCCCGGTGGGGCTATGTCGTCATGTCGTTCTCCGGGGAAGGGACACCTCTGTCATGTCCGATGACAACCGCGAAGGCACCATCCGCGGCTGGACAAGGGTCGTCACCGCACGGCCGCGGCTGACATTGCTGCTGGCGCTGCTCTTCACCGCCCTCGCGGTGGTCGCCGGGAGCGGGGTGGGCAGCCGCCTGGTCGCCGGCGGCTGGGAGGCACCCGGCTCGCAGTCCTCCTACGCCACGAAGGCGCTGGCCCAGCACTTCCCCGCCTCCCAGCCCAACCTGGTGCTGCTCGTGGACGCCAGGGGAGCCGGGGTGGACAGCCCGGCCGTGGCCGCCCAGGGGCGTGAACTCGCCCGCCGGCTCGCCGCCGATCCCGCGGCGGCCGGGGTGACCTCCTACTGGGACACCCACGCGGCCGCGCTGCGGGCCAAGGACGGCGGGTCCGCGATGATCACCGCCAGGCTCCGCGGGGACGACGACACGGTGGCCTCCGAGGTCAAGGTGATCGCCCCGGCCTACCGCGGCGCGCACGGCCCGGTCACGGTGACGGTGGGCGGATCCGCCGCGGTGGGGGACGAGTTGCAGAGCACCATCCGCGCGGACCTGCTGCGCGCCGAGGTGATCGCCCTGCCGATCACCCTGCTGCTGCTCGTCATGGTCTTCGGCAGCGCGATCGCGGCGCTGTTGCCGCTCGGCGTCGGCATCGTGGCCATCCTCGGCACCAGTGCGGTGCTGCGCGGACTCACCGAGTTCGCCAGCGTCTCGGTCTTCGCCGAGAACCTCACCACCGCGCTCGGCCTGGGACTGGCGGTCGACTACGCGCTGTTCATCGTGCGCCGGTTCCGCGAGGAGCTCTCCACCGGGCAGACCCCGAGGGCCGCTGTGGGCACGACGCTGCGCACGGCCGGCCGCACCGTGCTGTTCTCGGCGCTGACAGTCGCCGCCTCGCTCTCGGCGATGCTGGTCTTCCCGCAGTACTTCCTGCGCTCCTTCGCCTACGCCGGCATCGCCGTGGTGCTGCTGGCCGCGGCGGCCGCACTGGTCCTGCTGCCCGCCGCGCTCGTGCTGCTCGGCGACCGGGTCAACGCCCTGGATCTGCGGAAGGCGCTGCGGCTCAGCACCTCGGCGGAGCCGGGCGCCGGGTACGCCGGGCTGGCGCGGTATGTGATGCGCCGGGCGCCCCTGTTCGCGGCGGGGGCGGTCGCCGCGCTGCTGGTGCTCGGGCTGCCCTTCCTGCGGGTCACGTTCGGTACCGCCGACGATCGGCAACTGCCGGCCACCGCCGAGGCGCATGTGGTGCAGCAGCACATCCGCCAGGAGTTCCCCGGCAGCCCGGACGGGGCGATCACCGTCCTCACCCAGGGGGCGGACGCCACCCAACTGGCCCAGTACGACCGCCGGGTGGCCGCGCTGCCGGGGGTGGTGCGGGTCGACGGCCCCTTCACCGACTCCGGCTCGGGAAGCGCCTATGTGCGGGTGCTGCCCAAGGGTGAGGCGGTGGACACCGCGACGCAGGTTCTGGTGCGGCGGATACGGGCGGTGCCGACCGACTTCCGGGCGTCGGTCGCGGGGCAGGCGGCGGTGCTTGACGACTCCAAGCACGCCATCGGCGAAAAACTGCCCTGGGCGGTCGGCATCATCGTGCTGGTCACCTTGCTGCTGGTCTTCCTGCTCACCGGAAGTGTGATCATCCCGGTGCAGGCGGTGCTGCTCAACGCGCTGAGCCTGACCGCGATGTTCGGCGCGGTGGTGTGGGTCTTCCAGGACGGCCATCTCTCCGGACTGCTGGGGTTCACCTCCAGCGGAAGCATCGAGACGACCCTGCCGGTGCTGATGTTCTGCGTGGCCTTCGGACTCTCCATGGACTACGGCGTGTTCCTGCTGTCCCGGATCAAGGAGGAGTACGACCGGACCGGGGACCATCAGGCGTCCATCGTCTTCGGACTCAGGCGGACCGGCGGGCTGATCACCGCCGCGGCGGTGATCCTCGCGGTGGTGATGGTGGCGATCGGCACCTCACGGGTGACCGACACCAAGATGCTGGGTCTGGGGATCGCCCTGGCGGTGATCATGGACGCGATGGTGGTGCGGACCCTGCTCGTGCCCGCGGTGATGCGGCTGACCGGGCGGTTCAGTTGGTGGGCGCCGCCGGCGCTGCGCAGGTTCCACGACCGGTTCGGCATATCGGAGAGTGGTGGGCACCCGGGCGCCGGTGGCTCCGGGACCCCGCGGGCGGAGCAGTCGCGGGATCCCGAGCCGGCCACCAGAGGCTGAGAGCCCGCTCAGTCCGCGTCCCGGCGGCTGCGGTTTCCCGGCCGCCGGGCGCTCCAGGCCCGGATGGTGTCCGCGTACCAGAACGACTTGCCGCCCTCGACGACGTCCGGTTCGGGCAGATGCCCGTGTTTGCGATATGAGCGCACGGTCTCGACCTGTACGCGGATGTGCGCCGCGATGTCCGCGTACGACCACAGAGTCCGGTCGGTCATGATGCACCTCCATGCGGTGGGGATGTCGATCGGTCCCTTCATCCGGACAACGAGAGGTGGCCCGACCCGCATGGGCTTGTTGATCTTCTGTGACGTGGCACCCGCGTAACGGTGACAAACGTGGCAGGAAGGTGACTCTGTCCGTGATTCGCCGTTCGCTCACTCTTTCGGGTTTTTCGCCGTGTTCTACCCTTTCTGTGAGCCGTGTCTGCGGCAGACTTCGAACACATGACGACCCCAGCAACTCCCTTGACACCCACCGCTCATGACTGAGTCCGTGTCCGTCGCCCTGTTCACGGCGGACCTCCGGCTCCGGGACAACCCCGTGCTGGCCGAAGCCGTCCGTGCCGGCCGGACGGTTCCGCTCTTCGTCGTGGACCCGGCGGTCGCCCGGATCGGGTTCGCCGCGCCGAACAGGGCCGCCTTCCTCGCCGAGTGCCTGGCCGACCTGCACGAGGGACTGCGCTCGCGCGGCGGCCGGCTCGTCGTGCGGCACGGTGAGCCGGCGGCGGAGGTCGGCGCCGTGGTGCGGGAGACCGGCGCCCGTGAGGTGCACATCGCGGGCGGGGTGAGTGGTTACGCGGCCAGGCGTGAGGAGCGGCTCCGCGAGGAGCTGGCCGGGCTCCGCTGCGAGCTGATCGTGCACGACGCGGTGATCACGGCGGTGCCCCCCGGGGTGATCACCCCGGCGGGCCGGGACCACTTCGGGGTGTTCACCCCCTACTGGCGGCGCTGGCAGGCCGAGCCGCTCCGGTCGCCGCGGGCGGCGCCGCGACGGGTGGCGGTGCCCGAGGCGGTGCGGTCCCTGCCGCTGCCGACGGCCGCCGAGCTCACCGGCCGCGGCGGGGGCAGGCCGTCGCCCGCGCTGCCACGGGGCGGTGAGACGACCGGCCGCAAGCTGTGGAGCGGGTGGCGGAGCAGGGACCTGGCCGCGTACGGGGAGCGGCATGACGACCTGGCCGGTGACGTCACCTCGCGTCTGTCGCCGTATCTGCACTTCGGCTGTCTGTCGGTGACCGAACTCGTCCACCAGGCCAGGGAATCGGGTGATCGGGCCGGTGCCGGGGCGGCGGAGGGTACCGGAGCGGGGGACTTCGTGCGGCAGTTGGCCTGGCGGGACTTCCACCATCAGGTGCTCGCCGCTCGCCCGGACGCGGCCTGGCAGGACTACCGGACGAGGAACGACCGCTGGCGCACCGCTCCCGAGGAGGTCGCCGCATGGAAGGAGGGACGGACGGGGTACCCCGTGGTGGACGCCGCGATGCGGCAGTTGCGCGAGGAGGGATGGATGCACAACCGGGGCCGGCTGCTGGTGGCCAGCTTTCTGACCAAGACGCTCTACATCGACTGGCGGATCGGCGCCCGGCACTTTCTGGACCTGCTGGTGGACGGTGATCTGGTGAACAACCAGCTCAACTGGCAGTGGACGGCGGGCACCGGGACCGACACCCGGCCCAATCGGGTGCTCAACCCGGTGCGGCAGGGGCTCCGCTTCGACCCGGCGGGAGCGTATGTGCGCCGGTGGGTGCCGGAACTCGGCGGGCTGGCCGGCAAGGAGGTGCACGAGCCGTGGAAGCTGGGCGAGCGGGACCGGGCGCGCTATGACTATCCGGCGCCCATGGTGCCGCTGGCCGCCGGGCTCCAGCGGTTCGCCGAGGGACGGGCGTCGGTCAGGCCGCGATGACCTTGAGCAGATGCGCCACCGTGCTGGTCATCGCGGCGCGGGCCGGGCGGAAGTAGCGGCGGGGGTCGACCACCGCGGGCTCGGCGACGAGGTGGTCGCGGACGGCGGCGGTGAAGGCGACGTTGAGCGCGGTGCCGATGTTGATCTTCGTCATCCCGGCGGTGACGGCCCGGCGGAGGTCGCCGTCGGGCACGCCGGAGGAGCCGTGCAGGACCAGTGGCACCCCGACGCCGGCCCGGAGCCGGGTGATCAGGTCGAAGTCCAGCTCGGCGGTGCGTTCTGTCATCGCGTGCGAACTGCCCACCGCGACGGCGAGCGCGTCCACCCCGGTCGCCGCGATGAAGGCGGCGGCCTCGCCCGGGTCGGTGCGCACACCGGGGGCGTGGGCGCCGTCCTTGCCGCCGACCTCGCCGAGTTCGGACTCCACCCACACTCCGCGTTCATGGGCCCAGGCGGTGATCCGGGCGGTGACCTCGACGTTCTCCGCATAGGGCAGGGCGCAGGCGTCGAACATCACCGAGGTGACGCCGGCCGCGACGCCCGCGCGCAGCAGGTCCTCGCTGTTGATGTGGTCCAGGTGCACGGCGACGGGGACCTTGGCGCCGCAGGCGATGGCGGTGGTCGCGGCGATGAGCGGTTCTGGCCGGCCGCCGTGGAACTTCACCGCGTTCTCGCTGATCTGGAGGATGACCGGGAGCCCGGTCTGTTCGGCGGCGGAGGCGATCGCCTCCGCGTGCTCCAGCGTGATGACGTTGAAGGCGGCGACGCCGTGGCCCGAGGCCCGGGCGGCGGACACGAGTTCGGCGGTGGGGGCGGCGGGCATGGCGGCGGGTCCTTCGACGTCGTGCGGGTGGCGGTGAGAGAGCCGGCGGCGAGGCGGCCAGGGGCGATCAGCGGAGGATGACGGAACGGGTGAGGTTGCGGGGCTGGTCGGGGTCGAATCCCTTGGCCTCGGCGATGGCCACCGCGAGGCGCTGGGCGCGGATGAGGTCGGCCAGTGGGTCGAAGGACGGGTGCGCTTCGAGGCGGCCGCCGACGGCGGCCACGTTGTCCGCGAGCCCGTCCGGGAGCGGGCCGAAGGACCAGACGGCCCGGGCCGGCCCGGTGATGCTGATCGGACCGTGGCGGTACTCCATCGCCGGGTAGGACTCGGTCCAGGCGCCCGCCGCCTCGCGCATCTTCAGCGCGGCCTCCTGGGCCAGGCCGTAGGTCCAGCCGGTGCCGAGGAAGGTGAACTGCTCGGACTCGGTCAGCCCGGCGGGCAGTTCGTCGTCGATCGCCTTGCGGGCGTCCGCGACGGCCGGGGTCAGGTCGTCGCCGAGGTGGGTGCGGAGCAGCGCCAGCACGGTGGTGGCGAAGCGCGTCTGGACGACCGACCGCTCGTCGGCGAAGTCCAGCACGACGAGGTCGTCGGCGGCCCCCAGCACCGGGGTGTCGGGGTCGGCGGTGACCGCGGTGACCCGCGCCCCGCCGCGCAGCCGTTCGCAGGCCCGCAGCACCTCGGTGGTGGTGCCGGACCGGGTGATGGCCAGCACCCGGTCGTAGGCGCGCCCGAAGGGGAACTCGGAGGCGGCGAAGGCGTCCGTCTCGCCCTGCCCGCCGCCTTCACGCAGCGCGGCGTAGGACTGCGCCATGAACCAGGAGGTGCCGCAGCCGATCACCGCGACGCGCTCGCCGGCCACCGGCAGCTTGCCGGCCTCGGCGGCGGCCAGCTCGGCCGCCCGCTGCCAGCACTCCGGCTGGGTGCTGATCTCGGCGGTGGTCAGGGACGACGCGGGCATAGGTGCTCCTCACCAGTTGGGCCGGCCGGCGTGCGGCCCACCGGGGCACGGGGGTCGCACAGGTGCTTGCCGCGCCAGTGTAGGTGATTGATCCTGCTCGAAACGAGTGGTGAACGAGCAGAAAAGTACAAGCGGTTGCACGCCAGACGGCTCCGACACGATCCGGCGGCGTGCGACGGGCGGTGCGCACCCAAAAAAACCGCGGGCCCCGTGACGGGCCCGCGGCTATGAGTCAGTGGTGGCGCTGAAGTGGAGCGGGGGTGGAACTGGGACAAGCGGGAGAAGCGGGGGGATCAGGGGACGTCAGTTGTCGGCGAGGTCGTCGGTCGCGATGCGGGCCGCCTTCGAGGTGCGCAGCAGGAAGTCGGCGATCATGACCAGTTCGGCGTCCCCGTAGCCGGAACAGACGTCGTCGAGCGCGGTGTTGAACTCCGAGAGGAGGAAGGCGACCTCGGCCTCCTTCTCCTTGATGATCCGGACGAGGATCGCCCGCCGGTCACTGGGGTTCGGGGTGCGGACGACCCAGCCGCCGCGTTCGAGGCGGTCGAGTACGCCGGTGATGGTGGCCGGGTGCAGACCGGCGCGTTTGGCCAGCGCGGTCGGGCCGATGGGCCCGTAACGGCTGATCAGGTCGAGACACTCCAGATCGGCGTCCCGAAGGTCGACATGAGTGCCCACTTGATGGGTGAGCAGGGAGAGTTGGGTGCTGAGATCGCGGACGCCGTCCTTTATCCGGGCGGTCAGCCTTCTGCGCCGCCGCGCGGTGGACGCCGGAGGTGCCGCCGACGACGAGGCCGCGGCCGCCGATGTCGCCGCCGATTTCGAAGCCGGTGCGGCTCCAGGCAGTGTGGAATCCATACGCAACGATCCTCGTATCGCTCGCTCGCCGAGCGTCGCCACGTGAACACCGCGCGGCCCTTGGCGGCGATCACGATACCGACGGCCGGTTCATCCGAATAACCAGCCAACCGGGGGGTGGCTCAGGCGGATACCTTCTCACAGCACTCCTTTCGACTCGAAGACTTCCGGGAAACGTTCCGCCTCCCTCGACCCCCGGGCGGCAGGACGAGAGGGTCCGGCGATCCGGCGGATGAGGGAGTGGTGAACAGAAGGGGGAGTCGGGGGTGTTGGCCAAGGTGTTATAGAGGCCAGTGGGGTTTTGTCGGCCGCGGATTTCTGATCGGGGGCCACGAAAAAGACTGTGCGGTCGGTAATCAACTGTTACCAATTAACCGCCGGTTCCCACCCGTCTTTCCGGCCGGGACACCCCGCCATTCCGGCTGCCGGGTCCCGTTGAGCGGCTGGGCGCGTGAAGCGCCGCGCGGTGGCGGGCCGACGCCCAAGATCCCGGCGGCGGCAGGCTTAGGCCGCTCGGGTGAACCCGGCGGAGTGGGCCAATCCCCGGACATCTCGGGGACGAAGAGCGCTGTGAGGCCGGTCCTCAAGGACAACGGGCCCTTTCACAGGAAGACCATCCATGACGACACGCACCAAGCCACCGGTTCGTCCGGGCCGGTGGAAGTCGGCGGCGCTGCTCTTCGCGCTGAGCACGGCCGTCGCCGCAGCAGCGCTCGCCGGGCCCGGCTCGGGCGTCAGCCAGGCGTCCAGCCACCGGGAAGCGCCCCTGATCGCCGCCGACCCGCAGGTCGACAACACCGACCTCTACGCCTTCAGCAGCCCCGACGCGTCCGACACGGTGACGCTGGTCGCGAACTGGTATCCGTTCCAGGAGCCCAACGGCGGGCCGAACTTCTACCCTTTCGCCACCGACGCGCACTACGACATCAACATCGACAGCCGGGGCACCGGCAAACCCGACCTCACCTACCGGTGGACGTTCCGCAACGAGGACCGGCGCGGTGAGAACACGTTTCTCTACAACAACGGGGTCGTCAACAACCTCACCGACAACACCCTGCTGTTCCGCCAGCACTACACGCTCCAGGAACTCCGCGCCGGCCGGAAGCCGGTCACCCTGGTCAAGGACGCGATCGCCGCGCCCTCGAACGTGGGCAAGGCGTCCATGCCCGACTACGCCAGGCTGCGCGGCCAGGCCACCAGGCCGCTGCCCGGCGGCGGCCGGACGGTCGCGAGCCAGGCGGCCGACCCGTTCTTCCTGGACCTGCGGGTCTTCGACCTGCTCTACGGCGGCAACCTCTCCGAGACCGGGCACAACACCCTGAACGGCTACAACGTCAACACCGTCGCCATCCAGGTGCCGAAGTCCGCCCTGGCCTACAAGGGGAACGCGAAGCGCAACCCGGTGATCGGCGTGTGGAGCTCGACCGAGCGGCGCACCCTGAACCTCACGCCGGGCAAGGCCACCCCGAGGGGGCCGTTCGTCCAGGTCTCCCGGCTCGGCAACCCGCTGGTCAACGAGGCGGTCGTGCCGGCCGGCCTGAAGAACGCGTTCAACGCCCTGCCGCCGTCGCAGGACCACAAGCAGCCCAAGCTGGTGGCGAAGGTCCTCGACCCGGAACTGCCCAAGCTCATCCAGTCGATCTACGGCATCCCGGCCCCCAAGACGCCACGCCTGGACCTCGCGGAGATCTTCCTGACGGGCATCGCCAAGGCGGCCGGCGGCCCGCTCGCGGTCGACCTCAACTCCCAGCTGCTCAACCAGGACATCGACAAGAAGAAGTTCGTACCGGCCGAGGAGCTGCGGCTGAACATGTCCACGCCGGTGACGGCCAAGCCCGACCGTCTCGGGGTGCTGGACGGGGACTTCCAGGGCTTCCCCAACGGGCGCCGGCCGGGTGACGACGTGGTGGACATCGCCATCCAGGCGCTGGAGGGCGCCACCCCCGGCCACCTTGTGACGGCGCTGGCCGCGGGCGATGGTGTCAACGGCCCCGGTGTGCCGTTCGGTACCTCCTTCCCGTACCTCGCCCTGCCGTACACCGGGTCGGTGAACCAGGCCGGCTGACCAGACTCCGGCGCGGGCGGACCTCTGCCGCGTTCGCCCGCGCCGGGCCCCGGATCCCCGGGCCGCCGGACCGCCAGGCCTCGGACCGCCGGATCCCCGGACCGCCGGGTCGCCCGGTGCTGGATCCCACCGCCTCTTCCGACCTGACCAGAGAGACGCCGATGCGCCGCCTCGCCCTGATCGTCACCGCCACCGCGCTCTGCGCCGGGCTGACCGGATTCGCCGCGCTCCGGAGTTCCGGGGACTCCTCGCCGCCGGCCACCGCGTTCCGCGGCCCGCCGGCCGGCGCGACCCGCACACCGCCGGGCATGGACGGCGTGGTCGACAAGCTCCAGCGGAGCCTGCGCGCGCAGCCGTCCGACGCCTCCTCCTGGGCCCAACTCGGCTCCGCCTACGTGGAACAGGCCCGGCTGCACGTCGACCCGACGCTCTACCCGAAGTCCGAGGCCGCCCTGCGGCGTTCCCTGCGGCTCCAGCCGCGGCACAACACCCAGGCACTCATCGGGATGGCCGGACTCGCCAACGCCCGGCACCAGTTCGCCCAGGCCCGCACCTGGGCGAGAACAGCCGTCACCGACGATCCCTACGCCTGGGCCGCCTACGGAGCCCTCAACGACGCGCTGACCCAACTCGGCGACGACCGGGGTGCCCAGGACGCGGTACAGCGGATGCTCGACCTGCACCCCTCCACCGCCTCCTTCACCCGCGCCTCCTACACCCTCGAACTCCACGGCCGCACGACCGAGGCGGCGCAGGCCCTGCGACGGGCCCTGGCGGACGCGTCCAACCCGGCCGACGAGGCGTTCTGCCAGCACTATCTCGGCGAGCTCGCCTTCAACACCGGCGCCACCGCGCAGGCCCTGCGGCACTACCGCGCGGCCCTGGCACTCGACCCGACCTACACCCCCTCCCTCGCCGGCGCCGCCCGCGCCGAAGCCGCGCTCGGCCGGACCGGGCCGGCGATCCGCGACTACCGTACGGCCATCGACCGGGTGCCCCAGCCCCAGTACGTACTGGAATTCGGCGAACTGCTCGACTCCCTCGGCCGGAGCGGTGAGGCACGCGAGCAGTACACGGTGCTCGAAGCGGAACAGCGGCTCTTCGCGGCCAACGGCGTGGTCGACGACCTCAACCTTGGCCAGTACCAGGCCGACCACGGCGATCCGGCCATCGCGGTGACCCTGCTGACCGCCGAGTGGCACCGGCGCCACAGCGTGCTCGTCGCGGACGCGCTCGGCTGGGCGCTGCACCGGGCGGGCCGCGACGCCGAGGCGCTCCCGCCGGCCCGGCAGGCCGGCCGGCTCGGCTGGCGGGACGCCCTGCTCCGCTACCACCGGGGGGTCATCGAGCAGGCGCTCGGCGACCGGCGCGCCGCCCGTACCGACCTCGCCGGGGCGCTGGCCGCCAACCCCGCCTTCTCCCCGCTCCACGCCCCCGACGCGCGCGCCCGGTTGGCCGCACTCCAAGGACAGCAGTGACCACACCCACGGCCACCACCCGCCCCGCTCCGAGGCACCGGCCCGCCCTGGGCCGCCGCGTCCGGCGGGCCCGCCGCGGCGCCTTCGCCGTCCTCGCCGCCCCCCTGCTCCTCTGGCTGGCCGCGCCGGCCGCCGACGCGCACCCGCTCGGGAACTTCACCGTCAACCGTTACGACGGACTGACCGTCCACCGGGACCGGGTCGACGATCTGGCGGTGGTGGACACCGCGGAGATCCCGACCCTCCAGGCCGGGCCCGCCATGGACACCGATCACGACGGCCGGCTGAGCCCGAGTGAGGCCGCCGCCCACGCGCGGACAGCGTGCGCGAGCCTGGCGGACCGCATCGAAGCCACCGCCGGGCCCGACCCGCGCGGGCCGCGAGGGGACCTGCGCTTCCGCCCCGTCACCGCCACCTTTCGGCTGGTACGGGGCCAGGCGGGGCTCGACACCGGGCGCCTGGAATGCCGGCTGACCGCCGCCGCGCGCCTGGGCGCCGGCGGAACGCTGCGGCTGGCCACCGGAGTCGACGCCGGGCACATCGGCTGGCACGAGATCACCGCCCGGGGCGACGGCGTACGGATCGGGTCGGCCGACGTACCGGCCGTCTCGGTCTCCGACGCCCTGCGCGGGTATCCGGCTGATCTGCTCGCCAACCCGCTCGACAGCCGCCGCGCGGAGGTGACACTGGGCGCCGGTCCCGGCGCGGTGGCCGCGACGGCTCCCGGCACCGGATGGCTCGGCAGCTGGTACGCCGCCTTGGACCGGCGCCTCGGCGCGCTCACCGACCGGGACCGGCTCACCCTTCCGGTGGGTTTGCTCGCCGTACTGATGGCCATGGTGCTCGGTGCGGGTCACGCGGCGCTCCCGGGCCACGGCAAGACGGTGATGGCCGCCTATCTGGCCGGCCGCGAGGGAAGGCCGCGGGACGCCGTCACCGTCGCCGGCACGGTCACGCTCACCCACACCGGCTCGGTCCTCGCCCTCGGGGCCGCGCTCAGCGTGTCCTCCGCGCTGGTCGGTGAGGACGTGCTGGCCTGGCTCGGCGCCCTGAGCGGGATCGTCATCGCCGGGGCGGGGCTGTGGCTGCTGCCCGCCGCCCTGCGCAGGCTGCACACCGGGGCTTTCGACCAGCCTGCCGGGCACGGGCACGGGCACGGGCACAGCCACGGGCACGGGCACGGGCACGGGCACGCGGTGGCGGCCGGCGCCGAGGGTCACGACCACGGCCGACACGGTCTCCGTGCCGTCGCGGCCCACGGGCACGCCCATACGGTCCCGTCGGCCCGGACCTCCACCACCCCCGACCGACAGGTGCCCGCGGGCGTCGCCCTCGCCGACCACGCCAGCGATCATGCCCACCAGGGTCAGCAGGCCCATGCCCACGACCAATCCCACGCGCACTCCCACGACCACGCCCATCCGCCCACCCACCACACCCACAGCCATCCCGGCCGGCCCCACCACCACGGCCCCCGGAAGGCCGGCGCACGACGGGGACTGATCGGCATCGGCGTCGCGGGCGGCCTGGTGCCCAGCCCTTCGGCCCTGGTGGTCCTGCTCGGCTCCGTCGCGCTCGGGCGCACCGCGTTCGGTGTCGTGCTCGTCCTCTGCTACGGCCTGGGCATGGCCGCGACACTGGCCGCCGCCGGTCTGTTGCTGCTCACCCTGCGGGACCGGATCCCGGCCCTCGGCGGGGCCCGTCCCGGTGGGCTGATCGCGTGGAGCACCCGGGTCGTCCCGCTGGGGACCGCCCTGCTCATCCTCGCCGTCGGTCTCGGCACCGCGCTGCGGGCCCTGCCCCTGTGAGCGCCCCTGTGAGCACCCCCGTCAACCGTGGACACCGCCAACCAACCTTTCGAAGACGGGACACCACCATGCGCCCAGCCACCCGCACCCGGTGGGCCCTGACGCTCGCCGCCGCCGCTCTCGCGCTGACCGGCTGCGCCGCGTCCGGCCCCCGCACCGGCGCCTTCGACAGCACCACCGACAGCAGGCGGGCGCACTGCCGCGCCCACCAACGGGTGCTGCCGGACGGCGACTACACCGGCGGCGCGGGCGGCAGGACGCTCGCCGTCCTCGGCATGCTGAAGTACTACACGGCGAAGGGCGCCCTCCCCTTCTGCGACGGCAGGCCGGCCACCGCACAGGACACCGCCTGGACCAGGCTCTACGGCCGGCTGACCCATCCCTGACCTGGCATGTCGACCGTCCGGCGGCCGTACGGACCAGCCCCGTACGGCCGCCGGGCCATGCCTGGGCGATGGTGGGGGAAGAAGTACGCGGCGGCACCGAGCCGAGCCAGGGTCCGAAGGAGCACAGGTATGACCACGAGTACGCCGAGCACACCCAGCACGATGCGGGCGATCGCCTCCTACCGGGGGCTGCCGGTCGACGACCCGGACAGCCTGCAGGACATCGAGGTCCCCGTCCCGCAACTCCGGCCCCGGGACGTCCTGGTGCGCGTGCGGGCCGTCTCGGTGAATCCGGTCGACGCCAAGGTGCGGTCCGGCCTCGCACCGACCGACGAGCCACGGATCCTGGGCTTCGACGCGGCCGGTGTGGTGGAGGCGGTCGGTCCTGAGGTGACCACGCTGGCGGCGGGGGACGAGGTCTGGTATGCGGGCGACATCACCCGGCCGGGAACCAACGCCGAGTTCCACGCGGTGGACGAGCGGATCGTGGCCCGCAAGCCCGTCTCCCTGAACTGGGCGGAGGCGGCGGCGATGCCGCTGACCACCATCACGGCCTGGGAGACGCTCTTCGACCGTTTCGCGCTGACCGCCGACTCCACCGGCACCCTGCTGGCCCTCGGCGCGGCCGGCGGGGTCGGCTCGATCCTGATCCAGCTCGCCATGGAGCTGACCGGCGTCCGGGTGCTGGCCTCGGCCGGCCGTCCCGAGTCCCAGGCGTGGGTGCGGCAACTGGGCGCCGACGGGGTGGTCGACCACCACGACCTGGTCGCGTCGGCCGGCGAGGTGGCATCCGACGGTGTCGACTTCCTGTTCAGCCCCCACTCGAAGGGCAATATCGAGGCGTTCGCGCGGATCGTCCGGCCCTTCGGGCACATCACCGCCATCGACGAGCCCGAGGGCCTGGACCTGCTGCCGCTGAAGTCCAAGAGCATCGCCTGGCACTGGGAGCTGATGTTCACCCGCACGACGTATCAGACCGCGGACATGGCCGAGCAGGGGAAGCTGCTGGAGACGGTGGCCGGTCTGGTGGACGACAAGCGGATCCGTACGACGCTCACCAAGACCCTCCCCGACTTCTCCGCGGCCGGCCTGCGGGAGGCCCACCGGCTGGTCGAATCCGGCCGCACCACCGGCAAGGTGGTGGTCACCCGCTGACGCCGGCGACGGCCCGACACGCCGCCGGCGGTGCCACCGACCCCGCGGACGGCGGTGGGTGGACCTCCGTTACCGGTCGCCGGCCGCCGGGCGGCCCGGCAGGACCCGCACCGGCCAGTCGACGTCGATGTCCGACAGGACGTTGAAGTAGTTGGTGAGCACGTTGAGCGCGACGTGCCCCACCACCTCGGCGATCTCCTCGTCGGTGGCGCCGGCCCGGCGGGCGGCGCCGAGCGCCTCGGAGCCGACGGCGCCGCGCTCGCGCACCACGGTCGCGGCCAGCGTCAGCAGGGCGGCGGCGTGCGGGTCCTCGGACGTGGCGTGGCGGGCGTGTTCCAGCTCCACGGCGGGCACCTTCAGCAGGTGCTCGCCGATGTACGTGTGCGCGGAGAGGCAGTACGAGCAGCCGTTGGCCTCGGAGACGGTGAGGGCCAGCCGTTCCCGGACACCGGCGGGGAGGGCGCCACCGGCCAGCGCGCCGTTCAGCGCGAGGTAACCCTTGAGCAGGGCCGGGCTGTTGGCCATGGCCCTGACCATGTTGGGCGTTCCGCCGAGGGCTTTGCCGGCCGCGGCGAGCTGGGCCGCGGCTTCGCCGGTGGCGGTGTCGGGGTTGATGACGGGGAGATTGGACATGGTCTGACTCCGGGTTCGCGATGATCGTGGCGACAACAGGCGACAACAGGCGACCTCCCGGGACCGTTGACGTATCCGCAGGTCACGGTGGGTCGCCAGGCCAGTAGAGCGCCGGGGACGGCCGGGTTCCAGACCGCTTCGCCGATCTCCTGCGTTCACGTGAGAAAGAGGTGCGCCCGCGCCCGCCGTCGCCGGGCCGGCGCCTCACATGTTCGGGTGAACGGCTGATCCGGACCGGGGGCCGTCGGCGGTTTCCTGATGCCTGTCAACGAAGCACCGAACAAGACCCAGGAGCCCGGCGGCAGCCGCGGCCGGCGGGCACGATCAGCACAGGAGATCAGCGATGAAGTCAGCGACGAAGAAGTGGACCCTGTCGGCAGCCGTGGCCGCCGGAGCCGCCGCACTGCTGTCCGGAGCACTGGTGACCACGGCCTCCGCACACGACTCGGCGCCCAAGAGCGCCCCGGCGGCGGCCCGGCACCAGGCCAAGCCCACCGTGGTCCTCGTGCACGGCGCCTTCGAGGACGCCTCCGCCTGGAACGGCGTGACCAGCAGGCTGGAGCGGGCCGGCTACCCGGTGATCGCCCCCGCCGTACCGCTGCGCGGGGTGGCCTCCGACACCGCCTACCTGGAGAAGCTGCTCAAGACCATCCCCGGCCCGGTTGTGCTCGCCGGGCACTCCTACGGCGGCGCGGTCATCGGTGAGCTGGCGGCGGACAACCCCAACGTCAAGGCGCTGGTCTACGCGTCCGCCTTCATCCCGAAGGCCGGCGACACCCTCGGGGCGCTCAACGCCCAGTTCCCCGGCTCCCTCATCGGTCCGGACACGACCTACACCGTGGACAACGGGAACGGCGCCGACCTCTACATCAAGGCGGCGTCCTACCGTGACGTCTTCGCCGCGGACCGTCCCGCCGCCGAGGCGGCCGTGAGCGCGGCCGGCCAGCGTCCGGTCGTCGCCTCCGCCTTCACCGAGACGATCACCGCCGCAGCCCCCGCGGACATCCCCAAGTACGCCATCGTCAGCAGCCAGGACCACGCCATCGCACCCGCCGCCGAGGAGTTCGAGGCCGAGCGGGCCGGCGCGACCATCGTCCACGTCCGCTCCTCGCACGACGTCCCCGTCTCCCACCCCGGCAGCGTCACCTCGGTCATCGAGCGCGCCGCGGCCCAGGTCCGCTGACGGCCGGAGCGGTCAAAAACGGCCAGTACGGCAGCTATGGCCGGACCGCCCGGACCAGCCCGACCGCCCAGACCGTCCACACCGCCCAGACGGGCCCGTACGGCCAGAGTGACCTGACAACCTGACAAGCTGACGAACCGATCCCATCGCAGGCGTCGCGCCCCTCAGCGCGGCGCCCGCGGGTCGTCTCCGGCGTCTCCGGTGCGTCCGGCGTCGTCGGCGCCGTGCCGCAGGACGACCTTCGCCAGTTGCACCCGGGAGTGCACCTCCAGCTTGCTGAAGGCAGCCCGCAGGTGCGTGCTGATCGTGCTGGGCGACAGGACGAGTTCGGCCGCCGCCGAGCGGTTGCTGTGGCCGTCGGCGACGAGCAGGGCCACCCGGCGCTCCATCTCGGTCAGCGCTTCCCAGCCGCCCAGCGGGCGTTCCGGGACCGTCGGCCAGCGGCGCCGCCGGACGCCCGCCGCTTGCAGCACCCGCTGCACCCGGGTCGCGGCGGTCGACGCCCCGGCGCCGGCGAAGAGGTCCCTCGCCTCGTCCAGGGCCGCGACCGCCGTCGCCCGGTCGCCGTCGGCGAGTTCGCCGCGGCCGAACTCCTCCTGCGCGTACGCCAGCAGCAGGATGCGCGGGGTCCCGCGCAGCATCTCCACCGCGGCGGCCGGCGCCGCGGCCTTGCCGCCCCCGGCGATCAGCGCGGCGGCCTGAAGGCTCGTCACGCCAGGCGACGCAGCCGCCAGTTCGGCCAGCCGTCCGGCCGCCGCCCGCTCCACCTCGGCGTCGTCCGCGCGCCGCGCCGAGCAGGCCGCCTGCACCAGGAGCTGGTCCGGCCAGGGCACCCACTCGGTGACCTCCGACGACCCTTCCGCCGCCAGCAGCCGCACCAGCGCGGCCGCCCCCCGGGGCCCGCCCTCGGCCTGGGCGAGCAGCGCCCGCGCGACCGGCAGGGCGCCGCCCCGGCTCTCCACCGCCGCCAGGTGCGTGCGCGCCTGCTCGCGGTCGCCGCGCAACAGCGCGACCTCCGCCAGCACATGGCGCACATGGCGTTCGAAGGCCCGGTCGCCCACGTCGTCCATGAGCTGGAGCGATCGAGTGGCGTGCCCGGCGGCCTCGTCCAGGCGCCCGGCGCCCAGGCAGAGACACGCGCGCACCCAGGCCACCTGGGGCGCCTGCCAGAACTCCGGGAAGCGCGGGTCGCCGGGCGGCGCGTCCGCCAGCTCGGCGAGGACCCCTTCGACGTCGTCGAGCCGGGCGCGGGCGAGCAGCCCGCGCAGTTCGAGCTGCCCGGTGACGGGGGCGCCGACTCCGCCGTCCGCCCCGGCGGCGGCCTCCCGCGCCCGGCCGTAGGCGTGGTCGGCGGTGGCGTACCGCCCGGCGCGTTCGGCCTGGACGGCCACCGCCGCGTGGGCCACCACGGTCGCCGTGACGTCCCCGGCCCGGCGGGCGGCGGCCAGCGCGTCGTCAGCCGCCTCGGCGGACGTCCCGGCGAGGGCCCGGTAGGCGGCGAGCCGGGCGGTCGGCGCGGGCGCGGCCCCGGCGGCGCGTACGTCGGCGGCCCGGTCGGCCAGCTCGCCGAACTCCTCGGCCGCCCAGAGCCTCGGCATCAGGGCGAGCTGTACGGTCGCCACCTGGTCCGGGTCGGTGGCCAGCGGCAGCACCCGGTCGGCGAAGGCCCCGGCCTCGGCGTACTGCCGGGCCGACACCAGCACCTCCACGACTTCGGCGCCGATCTGCGGTCGCCGCGGGTCGTCCTCGGCCGTGAGGTCGAACGCCTGCCGGATGAAGGCCGCGGAGGTGATGGACATGGTCGCGATCACCTCGTGGGCGGCCTCGCGCAGCAGGTCAACGGCGGTGGTGTCGCCGGGCTGCGCGGTCGCCAGTACGTGGGGCGCCGCCGCCGCCGGGCCGCGGCCCGAGGCGAGGAAGTGTTCGGTGATCGCCCGGTGCCAGGCGCGCCGCCCGGACGGCGGGATGTCCTCGTAGACCGCCTCCCGCAGCAGCTCGTGCCGGAAGCGCACCCCGGCGCCGTCGTCGGCGAGCAGCCCGGCCTCGATGCTCTCCGTCAGCGGGTCGGTCAGGCTGCCGGGGCCGCGGCCGAGCAGGTGGGCGATGTCCGGGAGGACGGACAGCGGACCCAGGACCGCGGCGGCCCGCACCAGGTCGCGGCACTCCTTGGAGGTCGCCGTCATCCGGCGGCGCACCCCCTCGACCAGCCCGGTCGGCAGGCTCGGGGCCGCGTGGCCGGCGGCGTCCGGCGCGAAGAGGCCGTCGAGGAGCTGCGCGGCGAGGAACGGGCTGCCGCCGGTCCGGCCGAGCCGTCGCAGCACCTCGGGATCGGGCCGGGGGCCGAGCCGGTCGACCGCCATCGCCAGCACGGCGTCGTCGGTGAGCGCGGCCAGGCCGACCCGGACCACGGGTACGTCCCGCCCGGCGGCTTCGGCGATCTGGTCGGCCGGGCCGCCGGGCACCTCCCGGGTGGCGAGCAGCCACACCACGGGGGAGGCGGCCAGCCGGCCGGGCAGGAGGCGCAGCGCGAAGAAGGTGAGCGGGTCGACCCACTGGGCGTCGTCCACCGTGAACAGCAGCGGCCGTTCCTCGGCCCGCTGCTCGAGCAGCGTCGCCAGCCGCTCCACCAGCCACAGTGGCTGTCCATGGAGTTCGGCGAGTCCCATGAAGTCCGCCGAGCCGATCAGCGGGTCGGCGCCCGACCGCAGTCCTGGCCCGAGCGAGGCCAGCGGGGCCACCCGGTCCGCCGCATAGGCGGTCGACCGCGCGACGGCGAAGCCGCCGCGGTGCGCCTGCTCGGCCACCGCCTGGGTCAGGGCCGTCTTGCCGATACCGGGTTCGCCGCTGACCACGAGGAGCGTCGGCTGTCCCTGCCGGGCCGAGCGCAGCGCTTCGAGGGCGCCGCCGAGTTCGGCGGCCCGCCCGCGCAGCGGTGTCCTGGCGGGGCGGCCGTGCGCCGCGCTCGTCGGCCCGCCGCCCTTCGCCCCCCGGTCGACCATGTGAACCCGCCCTCCAGCAGCCGCCGCCATCGCGGCCCGGCGGCGCGCACGGTCCCCTTCGGACCGGGCCGCCCTCGGCCCCATCGTACGGAGCGGTGTGGCGGGTGCCGGAGCCGGTCGGTGGGGGCGGGCCTCCCGGGGGCGCCGGGTGATCCGGAGCGGACCGGGTGGTCCGGAGCGGCCGGGGTGACGCCGACCGGTCAGGTGACCCGCAGCACGAGCAGGGCGATGTCGTCGCTGTGGCGGCCGGGCGGCCGGACCCGGTCCAGGAGGGCGTCGGCGATCCGTTCCAGCGAGCCTTTCTCGTGGGCCAGGCAGCGGACCAGGTCGGCGATGGACGCGTCGAGGTCGATCCCCGGGGCTTCGACGAGCCCGTCGGTGTAGAGCGCGAGGACCGTACCGGGCCGCAGGTCGATCTCGGCGATGGGATAGGTGACGTTCGGGTTGATGCCGAGCAGCAGGCCGGGCGGCACATGCAGGACATGGGTGCCCAGCTCGGGGTCGCGCAGCAGCGGCGGCGGGTGTCCCGCGTTGACCAGGTACGCCCGGCGGAGGGCGAGGTCGAGGTGGACGTAGAGGCAACTGGTGAACAGCGCCGAGTCGAGATCGCCGAGCAGCCGGTTGGTCCTGGCCAGGACCTGGTGGGGCGGTGTGCCGGCGGTGGCGTACGCGTGGACGGCGGTACGGACCTGGCCCATGAGCGCGGCGGCGTCGGCGTTGTGGCCCTGGACGTCCCCGATCACGGCGGCGCAACTGCTGTCGCCGAGCCGGATGAGGTCGTAGAAGTCGCCGCCGATGTCCATGCCGCGGGTGGAGGGCCGGTAGCGGACGGCCACTTCGAGACCGGGGACGGAGGGCAGGGTGTGCGGGAGCAGCGCCTGCTGGAGGTCCTGGGCGAGCCGGTGCTTGGTGTCGTACAGCCGGGCCCGGTCGAGCGCCTGGGCGACGAGTCCGGCGAGCGAGGCCAGCACCGCCCGCTCCTCGATGGAGAAGCGGTGCGGGTGGGCGTAGGAGAGGACACAGCAGCCGACCGGGCGGCCGGAGACGATCAGCGGCAGGAACGCCCAGGCCTTCTTGCCGGTGACCGGGGCGGGGGAGGCGTATCTGCGGTCCAGCTCCTCCGGGTCCGCGAAGAACAGGGGCGTGCCGGTGGAGAACGTCTCTCCGGTGGGGGTCGACGTCGTGTGCAGGCTCTGGCCGTCGAGGTGCTCGACGACAGCGGCCGGATAGCCGCGGTGTCCCGCGACGCGCAGCTCACCGGCGTCCTCCGCGGTGAACAGCATCAGCCCGTGGGCGCCGAAGGCCGGCATGATCTGGTCGGCGATGAGGTCGACGAGATCCGTCACGCCGACCACCTCGGTGAGGGCTGCCGCCAGATGCATCACCTGGTAGAGCTGGCCCGGCTTCATCGGGGTGGCGGCGCCGGCCGGCCCGGGCGCCGGGGCGGCCGACTCCGGCCTGGGACCCGTGCCGGCCGGGGTGATGCGCACACTGATCCCGCTGTCGTCCGGGTAGAGGCTGAAGTCCAGCCACCGGTCGGGCGGCCGGCAGGCGCTGAAGGAGGCGGGCCGGCGGCTGAAGACCGAGGCGCGGTAGCGGTCCTCGTAGACGGGGTCGTTGAGCCACGGCAGCTCCCGCCAGAGCAGGGTCCCCTGGAGCTGCTCCACGCTGCGGCCGAGCAGGCCGGCCGCGGCGGCGGTGATGAAGGTGACCCGGCCCTCCAGGTCCAGGGCGCAGGAGCCGCCGGGCAGCCGCTCGGCGAAATCGGCCGCGGGGAGGTCTTCCGCCCAGGTCGTACGGGTGGTCTCGGCGGGCAGCACCCGCAGCCGGTCGGGGGGCGTCAGGGGCCGGCCGCCGGTGCGTGAGGCGTCCTCCAGCAGGTCGGCGGCCCGGCGGGAGCAGCCCGCGATCTGTTCCTCGTCCCGCTCGGTCAGCCGGTCGGGATGGTCGGGCGGCCACAGCAGCAGCAGGGCGCCCCAGCGGTGGCGGGTGCTGGTCACCGGGGCCGCGGCCAGCGCGAACTGGTAGGGCACCGCGAGGGCGGTGCGGGGATACATCCGGGCGAGGTCCTCCTGGCCGCTCACCCAGACCAGGCGCTGCTCGTTGACGGCGTCGGCCACCGGGAGCGGGGCGGCCAGCGAGACCCGACGCCAGGGCGTGATGAAATCACCCGGGATCCCGCACATCACCATGACCTCGAGCACGGGCTCGTCCGGGTCGAGGGCGTAGATGCCGGCGGCGTACGCCCCGGTGCGGCGCACCGTCTCGTCCAGCACGTCGTCCAGCAGCCCGTGACCCGCCCCGACCCTGGCCTCGCCGGCCTCTGTCACCGTGCCACCTCCGAGCCGCCGGGTTACGGGGAGCCGGTCCGGCCGCGATCGTCCGTCCGGCCCGCTCGGCCGAAAACGCCCTGTTTGCTTCTTATGCCCTCATTTGTGGGCATGACGCCTGTTCCACCGCTTTTTCGGGCCGGTTACGCGGCCGGTTCCGCGGCTGGTTCGCCGGTCCCGTTCGGGTCCGGATCCGCTGACCGTTCGCGCCGGGCCCGGTGGATCACTATTCTTGACCCGGTTGTGCGGTGAGCCGGGGAGCGATCGACAGCTCGACACCGGGCCGTACGAGGGCCGTACGAAGAGGGACAGGGAGACCAGGCATGGCGGGTGACGACGACATCTCCGGGTGAGACCGGAAGGTGACCGGCCGCGAGCGGGCGCGTGACAGCGCCGCCGTCGTGGTCGATTCGCCGTGTCGTCGTTCGATCAGCCTGATCAGTTCGACCAGCTTGATCAGCTCGATCACCCCCCTGCACCCCGCCGGGCGGCTTCGGCGCGCCCGTATCACCCCCGAGGGCTTCGACATGTCCGACGCGTTCATCGTCCTTTCGCATCTCTCCTTCTCCTGGCCCGACGACACCCCGGTCTTCCACGACCTGTCCTTCACCGTCGGCGGCGGCCGCACCGGCCTCGTCGCACCCAACGGGTCGGGCAAGAGCACCCTGCTCAAACTGATCGCCGGCGAGCTGCGGCCCGCCGCCGGCACCGCCTCCGTCCAGGGGACGGCCGGCTACCTCCCGCAGAGCCTGCCGCTGTCCGGCGACCTGACCGTCGCCGAGGTGCTGGAGATCGCGCCGGTGATCCGGGCGCTCGACGCCATCGAGTCGGGTGACACCGGCGAGGAGCACTTCGCCACCATCGGCGACGACTGGGACATCGAGGAGCGCACCCGGGCCCAGCTCGACCGGCTCGGTCTGGGCGACATCCCGCTCGACCGGCGCCTGCGCACCCTCAGCGGCGGCCAGGCCGTCTCGCTGGGGCTCGCCGCGCAGCTCCTGAAGCGCCCCGACGTCCTGCTGCTCGACGAGCCGACCAACAACCTCGACCTCGACGCGCGCCACCGGCTGTACACCGTGCTCGAGGAGTGGCACGGCTGTCTGCTGCTGGTCAGCCACGACCGGGCGCTGCTGGACCGGATGGACCGGATCACCGAACTCGACCGCGGCGAGGTCCGCTCCTACGGCGGCAACTTCACCGCCTACCAGAACGCGGTGCGCGCCGCGCGGGAGACAGCGGAGAAGAACATCCGCACCGCCGAGCAGGAGGTCAAGCGGGAGAAGCGCGAGATGCGGCAGGCCAGGGAGCGGGCCGCCCGGCGGGCCGGCAACGCCGCCCGGAACCTCAACAGCGCCGGACTGCCGAAGATCTTCGCCGGCACGATGAAACGCAACGCCCAGGAGTCGGCCGGCCGGTCCAACGAGACGCACGCGGCCCGGGTCGGCGAGGCCAAGGCCCGGCTCGACGAGGCGGAGCGGTCGCTGCGCGACGAGCAGCGGATCGTGCTGGAACTGCCCGACACGCAGGTGCCGGCCGGCCGGACCGTCTTCCTCGGCGAGGGGATGCGGGTCGGCTTCGGCGAGCGGGACCTTTTCGCCGGACCGGGCGCCGACCTGGTGGTCCGGGGCCCGGAGCGGATCGCCCTGACCGGGCCCAACGGAGCCGGCAAGTCCAGTCTGCTGCGGGTGATCAGCGGTGAGCTGGAGCCGCGGGCCGGCCAGGTCAAGAGAGCCGCCGGGCGGATCGCCCATCTGTCCCAGCGGCTGGACCTGCTGGACCCCGACCGCGGTGTGGCGGAGAACCTGGCCGCTTTCGCGCCCGCGCTGCCGGAGCCGGAGCGCTTGAACCTGCTCGCCCGGTTCCTCTTCCGGGGCTCCCGCGTCCACCTGCCGGTCGGCGCGCTGTCCGGCGGGGAGCGGCTGCGGGCCACCCTGGCCTGCGTCCTGTGCGCCGAACCGGCACCCCAGCTCCTGCTGCTCGACGAGCCGACCAACAACCTCGACCTGGTCAGCGTCGGACAACTGGAAAGCGCGCTCAACGCCTACCGGGGCGCGTTCGTCGTGGTCAGCCACGACGAACGGTTCCTGGCGGAGATCAAGGTGGAGCGGTGGCTGCGGCTTTCCGACGGGCGGCTGCTGGAGACGGGCGCGCCGACGGCGGAACGGGGCTGAGTCGCGGGCGGCTCGCGCGCACCGCCGGGCGCGTCGGCCGCCGGGGCCGCGCCGGGGGATCAGCGGGGCCGGGCGGATCCGCCTTGCCGGGGGATGAGCGCGGCCGGGCGGGATTCGGGCCGATCCGGCCGGATCCGGGTATCTCTGGCGGCTGGGCGGGGCCGAGCACAGGCGCCGCCCCGGTGCAGCCAGGCGCGCGATGCCGTCCCGACGGACACTGGACCCATGGAGCAGCGAGGCGATGCCTCCCGCGGCGACGGGCGGGAGGGCCCCCGGGCCGCCCCGGGCTGGCCGGGGGCGGAGCCCGGGACGTCCGCCGAGCGCCTGGAGGAGGTCCTCCGGAGCGAGCTCCCCACGTATCTGGTGGAGTACCGGACCGGCGGCTTCGTCTGGGACCTGACGGCGGACGAGGTGTACCTCGACCCCGGCGCGCTGGCGGTCTTCGGTCTGCGCGCGGACGAGTTCGACGGCCGGCCGGACACGCTGCGCGCGCTGATGGTCGTCCACGACTCGCCCAGGCTGGCGCAGGGCGCGGCGACCGGCGCGTCGGAGTACGGCGCCTACTTCCGGATCCGCTCGCCCGAGGGGCCCCTGCGCTGGGCACATGTGCACGCCCGGTACGTCAGGGCCGAGGACGGAACCGCGCTGCGGGCCGTGGGTGTGCTGCGGAACGCCGACGAGGAGCTGCGGCACGCGGCCCAGCAGTCCGCCCTGGGCCGCGAACGGGAGCGCCGGCTGGATGTCACCCGGACGCTCAACGCCGAGCTGTCCCGGGTGATGACCGTCCAGGACCTGCTGGAACTGGCGACCGGCCAGCCGTTTCTCGACCTCGTCGGGGCGTCCGGGGTGGCGCTGAGCGTGCTCGACCGGGACCGGCGCGTGGTGCTGGCCACGACCGGGCTGCCGGCCGCTCTGGTCAGGGACCTCGGGACCGGGCGGCTCGACGGCCCGATGCCCCTCGCCGAGGCGATCCGCAGCGACACGCCCCTCTTCATCACCCGTGAGGACGTACGCGACACGTACCCGCCGCTGTGGCCGCACATCGAACCGACCGACCTGACCGCAGCCGCCGTCATCCCGCTGGCGGCGCAGGGCGCGGCGACCGGCGCGCTGGCGGTGCTCTTCAAGGACCGGCGGGATTTCACCCCCGACGAGCGGAATCTGCTGCTCAGCCTCGGGGCCACCTTCTCCCAGTCGCTCCAGCGGGCCCTGCTCTACGACCGGGAGCACGCGATGTCGGTGGCCCTCCAGCAGTCGATGCTGCCGGGCCACATCCCGGACGTGCCGGGGGCGAGCGTCGCGGTGCGCTACCAGCCGGACCGTACCGGGCACCAGGTGGGCGGCGACTGGTACGACGTGATCGTGCTGCCCGGCGGGAAGGTCATGCTGGTGGTCGGCGACGTGGAGGGCCACGACGTCCAGGCGGCGGCGGTCATGGGGCAGTTGCGGGCCGCCCTGCGCGCCTACTCCACCGAGGGCCATCCGCCGACGACGGTCATGGCCAGAGCGTCGCGCTTCCTCTACGAGCTGGACACCGATCTGATCGCCACCTGCGTCTGCGTCCACCTCGATCCGGCCAACGGCGCGGGCATGCTGGTACGGGCAGGACACCCCTACCCGATCGTGCGGCGCTCGGACGGCCGGAGCTTCACCATCGACGTGCCGGGGGGACTGCCGCTCGGGGTCTCCCCCTACGACGACGAGTCCTACCCCACCCGCTTCGTCCAGCTCGGCCCCGACGTGACGCTCCTGCTGTGCACCGACGGGCTGCTGGAGTCCCACGACTCCGACCTCGACACGGGTGAGCGCCGCGTGCTCGCGGTCCTGACCGAGGGCCCCGACGACCTCGAAGCACTGGCCGACCACATCGTCACCACCGTCGAGGCCCAACAGGGCCAGGAGGACGACGTCGTCCTCCTCCTGGCCCGCCTCACCAACGTCCCCACCCCCACCCGCGACGGCCCCTGGCTCCCGTAGCCCCAGCGGCCCGACGGCTTGGCGCCCCCGGCGGAACCCGCTGCGGGCCAGCGTGGCCCGGCGGTAGCCCTCCCGGGCGTTCACCCGTGGCGCCCCGCGCCCGCGCTCCGGATTGGGTGCGTCATCGGCCGCGGGTGCGTGGCAGCTGGTCGCGCAGTTCCTCGCGGCGCCCCTGGGGGTGGTGGTGGGTTCGGTGGGTGGTTGTGTGCGGGCACGTCGTGGCTGGTCGCGCAGTTCCTCGCGCCCCTTGCGCCGCGGTGGGTTCGGTGGACGGTTGTGTGCGGGTGCGTCGTGGCTTGTCGCGCAGTTCGCCCCCAGAGCTTCGCTTGGGGGTACCCCCAGCGCCTCCTTGGGTTGTGGTCCGCTCGGGGAGTCGGTCTCTGCGGGTACAGCGTGCTCTGCCCTGCCGGCACTCCGGGGCTCCGCACAACCCGAGCCCCGTCAGGGCTACCCGCACCCTGCGTGCTCGGGCCCCGCTAGGGGCGCGAGGAACTGCGCGACCAGCCCCCACCGGGCCGCACCGTGCGTGCAAGGGAGCCGCCCGGTCAGGGGCGCGAGGAACTGCGCGACCAGCCCCCACCGGGCCGCACCGTGCATACAGGGCTCGCGAATTCGGGGAAGTTCCGGCGCGGCCCGGACGCCTCGGCCCGCCCCGTTCGCGCTACGGGGCGCGCGCGGCGCGGACGCGGAAGCCGCCCCGCGGGCGGCCAGGGGCCCCCGCACAACCCGGCGCGGGGGCACCCCGAGGTGAAGGCGCGTCAGGGTCGCCCGCGAAGCGGGCGAAGGACCGGTGCCGCGCAGCCCGCCCCCCCCACTCGAATTCATGGCCATAACTGTTGACAACGTTGTCCAATCGAGCCACGCTACCCCGCGAGCCCACACCGCTCGTGGTGTCAGCCGCGACATCTCCCGCCCCGAAAGGTCCCGTTGTGTCCCATCACCCTCATGCCCGCCTCCTGTCCCTGAGACGGTGGGTGGGCGCGGTCGCGGCGATGCTGCTGCCGGTGCTGGCGCTCACCGCCGCGCCGGCGGCCCACGCCGCGGCGCCGCAAGGCGACTTCAGCTCCTCCTTCGAGTCCGCGGACCCGCAACCGGCCACCAGCACCGTCGAGGTCGACGCCCACGGCGCCCCGGTCCAGCGGAACCTGAGCGGTTCGAGCCCCTCCGGCCTGCCCGGCAGCCTGCTCGGCCAGGTCACCGCGGTGACCGCGAGCGCCGAGAACCCGACGGGCGAAGTCGCCGTGAACCTCAAGGACGGCAACCCGTCCACCAAGTGGCTGGCGTTCAGCCTGACCGGCTGGGTGACCTACCAACTGGCCCAGCCCGCCGCGGTGGTCACCTACTCGCTGACCTCAGCGAACGACTCGCCGACCCGCGACCCCAAGGACTTCGTCCTCCAGGGGTCCGCCGACGGCAGCGGCTGGGTGGACCTGGACAAGCGGACCGGAGTGACCTTCAGCGGCCGCCTCGCCACCAACACGTACAGCTTCACCAACACGACGGCCTACCCGTACTACCGGCTGAACATCACCGCCAACTCCGGTGACTCGATCATCCAGCTCGCCGACTGGGACATCAGCGACGGCTCCACCACCGAGCCCCCGGCCACCCCGATGGTCAGCGCCGTCGGCTCCGGTCCGGTCAGCGGCTACAACATGAAGCCGAGCGCCGGGTTCACCGGTCTCGCCTCGCTGCGGTACTCCGGCGGCGCGGAAGCCGACGGCCGTTCCGCCGAGACCAACCGGCTGTTCGACGTGCACATCCCGGTCGGTCCGAAGACCCGGCTGTCGTACAAGATCTTCCCCGAGTTCACCGGCCAGGACGCCCAGTACCCGTCCACCTACGCCGCCGTGGACCTGCACTTCACCGACGGCAGCTACCTGAGCGGGCTCTCGCCCCTCGACCAGCACGGCTACCCGCTCACGGCGGCCGGCCAGGGCGCGTCCAAGGTGCTCTACGCCGACCAGTGGAACGCGGTGCAGTCCGAGCTCGGCAAGGTCGCCAAGGGCAAGACCATCGACCGGATCCTGCTCTCCTACGACGACCCCCAGGCCAAGGCCGCCACCCGCTTCCAGGGCTGGCTCGACGACATCACGGTGACCTCGACGCCGGCCCCGATCGACAGCTCCAGCCTGACGAACTACGTGGACACCCGCCGCGGCACCAACGCCTCGGGCTCGTTCTCGCGCGGCAACAACCTGCCCATCTCGGCGGTGCCGAACGGGTTCAACTTCTTCACGCCGGTCACCGACGCCTCGTCGAACTCGTGGGAGTACACGTACCAGCAGAACAACAACGCGGCGAACCTCCCCACCCTGCAAGGACTCGCGATCTCGCACGAGCCCAGCCCCTGGATGGGCGACCGTGACCAGATGTCGGTCATGCCCGTACCGGCCGGCGGATCGCTCACCGGATCGCCGGCCAGCCGGGCGCTCCCCTTCAGCCACACCGACGAGATCGCGCGTCCCGACCTCTACCAGGTCACCCTGCAGGACGGCCTGATCGCGCAGATGTCGCCGACCGACCACGGCGGCATCATGCGCTTCACCTTCCCCTCGGGGCAGGACACCGGAAGCCTCGTCTTCTTCAACGGCACCTTCACCATCGCCGCGGACGGCACCTTCACCGGCTGGGTCGACAACGGCAGCGGTCTGTCGGCCGGCCGCAGCAGGATGTTCGTGTCCGGCGCCTTCGACCGCGCGCCCACGGTGTCGTCCGGCACCTCGGCCACCTTCGACCTCTCGTCGGACCGTCAGGTGACGCTGCGCATCGCCACGTCCTTCATCTCCACCGCGCAGGCGCGGCGGAACCTCGACCTCGAGGTCACCGGGCGCAGCTTCGACCAGATCCACGCCGCCGCCACGGCCGCCTGGAACGACCGGCTCGGCCGGGTGTCGGTGGCCGGCGCCAGTGACACGCAGCGGGTGACGCTCTACTCCAACCTCTACCGGCTGAACCTCTACCCGAACTCGCAGTCGGAGAACACCGGCACCGCAGCGCAGCCGCACTGGCAGTACGCCAGCCCGGTGTCCGCGCCGGCCGGCACCGCGACCGACACGACCACCGGGGCCAAGGTCGTCGACGGCCAGATCTACGTCAACAACGGGTTCTGGGACACCTACCGGACCGGGTGGCCCGCGTACTCCCTGCTCTACCCGGACATCGCGGCCAAGATCGCCGACGGTTTCGTCCAGCAGTACCGCGACGGCGGCTGGATCGCCCGCTGGTCCTCGCCGGGCTACGCCGACCTGATGACCGGCACCAGCGCCGACGACGCGCTGTCCGAGGCGTACCTCAACGGCGTCAAGCTGCCCGACCCGCTGGCCGCCTACAACGCCGCGGTCAAGGACGCGACGGTGGCGTCCGGGCGCGGCGAGGTCGGCCGCAAGGGGATCGAGTCCTCGATCTTCCTCGGCTACACCCCCACCACCACCGGGGAATCGGTGTCGTGGGCGCTCGAGGGCTTCATCAGCGACTACGGCATCGGCAACATGGGCGCGGCGCTGGCCAAGGACCCGAAGACGCCGAAGGCCGAGCGCGCCCGGATCAAGGAGGAGTCCGACTACTTCCTGGAGCGGGCCCGCGACTACGTCAACCTCTTCGACCCCAAGACCGACTTCTTCGAGGGACGCGGTGCGAGCGGCGACTTCCTCGCCGGCGACCCGCTGGACTGGGGCGGGGTCTACACCGAGACCGACGGGTGGAACTACGCCTTCACCGCGCAGCAGGACGGCCAGGGCCTGGCCAACCTCTACGGCGGCAAGAAGGGGCTTGAGCAGAAGCTCGACCAGTTCTTCGCCACCCCGGAGAACGCCGACCACCCCGGCGGCTACGGCGGCACCATCCACGAGATGCTCGAAGCCCGCGCGGTGCGGATGGGCCAGCTCGGCATGAGCAACCAGCCCTCGCACCACATCCCCTACATGTACGACTACGCCGGCGCGCCCGCCAAGACCCAGGCGCTCGTCCGGCAGATCATGCAGCGGCTCTACGTCGGCGACGAGATCGGCCAGGGCTACCCCGGTGACGAGGACAACGGCGAGATGTCGTCGTGGTACATCCTCAGCTCGCTCGGCATCTACCCGCTCCAGGCCGGCTCGTCCAACTGGGCCATCGGCTCCCCGCAGTTCACCAAGATGACCGTCCACCGCCCGAACGGCGACCTCGTCGTCAACGCGCCGGACAACAGCACCAAGAACGTCTACGTGCAGGGTGTGACGGTCAACGGCAAGCCCCAGCGGCAGGTGTCGATCGACTCCTCCGTCCTCGCGCACGGCGGGACCATCGACTTCCGGATGGGCCCGAAGCCGTCGTCGTGGGGCACCGGCGGCAACGACGCCCCGCCGTCCCTCACCAAGGGCAGCGCGGCGCCCAAGCCGCTCCAGGACACCACGGGACCCGGCCTCGGCACCGCGACCACCGACGGCGGGCAGGACGCCTCGAAGCTGTTCGACGACACGTCGACCACGCAGGTGACCTTCGCCGACGGCACGCCGCGGGTCACCTGGGCGTACCGCGGCGGCAAGCAGGCGCCGACGTACTACACGCTCACCTCGGGTGCGAGCGCCGGCGATCCGCAGGACTGGAAGCTCCAGGGCTCCAATGACGGGATCACCTGGACCACGGTGGACTCCCGCAGCGGACAGGCGTTCCCGTGGCGGGACCAGACCCGGCCGTTCGCGATCGCCAAACCGGGCCGGTTCGCCCAGTTCCGGCTGGTGGTGACGAAGACCACCGGAGCCGCGCGGACCAACCTCGCCGAGGTCGAGCTGCTGGCCGGCGGCGATGTCCAGCTCGGCGGCAACACGGTCAGCGTGAGCGCGGCACAGAGCACGGTGCACGCGACATCGGGCGTCGCCGCGACGGCGCCGCTGGCGACCGTCACCGGCGGCACGGCGGCCGGGTACCAGGCAACGATCAACTGGGGTGACGGTTCGCCCGCCACCGCGGGCGTCATCACGCCGAGTTCGCGCGGTGTCGACAACGTCGGCGGCTCGCACGTCTACGCCAAGCCCGGCTACTACCAGGCGAGCGTCCAGGCGACCGACGGCAGGAGCCAGAGCTCCACGACGGTCGGCGTCGACGTCTCCTTCGCGGCCGACTCCGGCCTCGTCGCGGCCTTCGACACCGTCTGCGTCGGTGACGAGGGCGTGCTCGCGGCGAACTGCGACTCGGTCGGCTACGGGTACTCCCGTACCGCCCTCGCGGCCGCCGGTGTGACCCCGGGCGAGCAGACCCAAGTGCCGGGCACCTCGCTGCACTTCACCGTTCCGGCCACCGATGCCGGACAGCCGGACGACGCGACCGGCAACGGCCGGACGATCGCGCTCTACCTGCCGGCCGACGCGAAGAGCGTCTCCTTCGTCGGCACCGGCACGGAGGGGAACCAGAACACGACCGGCACCGCGACGTTCGGCGACGGCAGCACCGCTGACATCCCGATCCAGTTCAGCGACTGGACGCTCGGCGGCAACGCCAACGGCACCCCGTCCTTCGGGAACATCGTCGTCGCCAAGTCCGCGTACCGGCTGCAAGGCGCGAGCAAGGACAGCGCGCAGCCGTTCCTGTTCGCCACCACCCCGTACCAGATTCCGGCCGGCAAGACGCTCGTCTCGGTCACCCTGCCGACCCAGACCGGCGACCCCGGCACGGCCGGCCGGATCCATGTGTTCGCCATCGCCGACGACGGCACCCCCGCCGCGGCGCTGACGGCCACCGCCCCCGAGGACCAGACGGCCACCGCGGGGCGCGCCCTGTCGGCGGACCTCGGTTCGGTGAGCGGTGGGGTCACCGACCAGGCCGGTTATCAGGCCCGGGTGCAGTGGGGTGACGGCGCGGTCCCCGCGGACGTCACGGTCGGCCAGGCCGGCGAACTGAGCGGCCAGCACACGTACCAGCAGCCGGGCACGTACACCGTGCACGTCACCGCCTGGGACACGTTGTCGAGCGTCAGCCGGACCTTCACCGTGACCGTGGCGAAGCAGACGGCGCACCCGTCCGTCACGGCCTCGGTGGTCTCCGGGGGCAAGGGCGGCGGTTCGATCACCGTCAGCGGCGCGGGATTCACCGCGGGGGAACGGGTGACCGTCAAGCTCGGCACCAGCCCCCAGGCGTCCGTGACGGTGACGGCGGCGGCGGACGGGACGATCCACACGTCCCTCGATGTGCCCCGCGGCACGCGCGACGGGCGGTACTCCGTCACCGCCACGGGCGCGTCCTCGAAGATCCCGGCGACGGCCACCGTGCGGCTGACCGCGCACCAGCAGCCGCCGTCCCACCACCCGCTGGTGACCCCCTCGGCCACCCCGGGCCCCGGCGGCGCGAGCGCGTGAGGGTGCCGCGCTCGTGGTGAGCGCGGCGAGCGGCATCCGCTGACCGACGGCCGTCGGCGGGCAGGACCCCGGCCGGGGTTCCGCCCGCCGGCGGCCGTCGGCGCGTCGGAGCGGCGCTGGGCCACCGGCGGTACCGGCCCGGGGGGCGGGCGTTGGTCAGCGGACGTCGGTGAGCGGACGTCGGGCGGTTCGGACGCTCACGCCCCGGCGAACAGCGGGTCGTACGCGGTCGACCGGCGGCGTCCCGACATGAAGGAGAGGAATTCCGTCACGAACGCGCCCCGGGAGTACCGGGCGTCAGCGCCGGGCAGGGTCCGTCCGAACGCCCTGCGGAACAGGGCCCGGTACTCGTCCGCGTCGATGAACTCGTCGCCGTCCTTGTCGGTCGCGTCGAAGAGCACCTCGGCCACCCGGATGAGAGCGGGTCCGGCGAGGGAGGGAACGGCGGCGGCGTACTCGTCCTTGCTGACGCGGCCGTCGCCGTCGATGTCGAGCGCCGCCTGGAGTTCCCGCCACCACGCGGCGAAGGCGTCGTAGAGCTTGGTCTCCTCCGGTTCGTCCAGGTCGAGGCGGGAGGACAGTTCCCGTGCCATGGCGGCGAGATCGGGCCAGTCCAGGTAGCCGTCGCCGGTCTGGTCGAGTACCGCGGTGAAGAACTCGTCGGCGCTCCGCTCCGGTGCGCTCGCCCCGGCCGGACCGCGCTGCTCGGGCAAGGAGGTGACCAGCCGGAACAGGGCGCCCGCCTGCTTCATCCGGCCGCGCAGCGCGGTGAGCGCCACCGGTTGGGGATCGCCGAGGTTACCGCGGCCCGAACCGGCGAAGCCGCGGGAGCCGGCGGAGCTGTCGGAGCCGTCGGGGGAGCGGAAGAGCAGTTCGGTGAGGCTGTCGGTCCTGATCCAGTTGTCGGGCAGGAAACGGGCCAGTCCGGTGGCCAGGTAGGCGCCCTGCATCAGCGTCTGCGCGCCGGGGATCTCGGGCAGTCCGGCCCGCCGGCGGAACGGCTCGGGCAGGGACGCCACGGTGATCGTGCCGATGACCGGCCCGGCGAGCGTGCGGCCCGCCGCCCAGATGGTGGGCACGCCGTCCAGCAGCGGCGGCGCCGGCAGGTGGTCGAAGAGCTTGTAGAGGATGATGCGCAGCGCCTCGGTGTTCTCCAGTTCCTCCTCGACCATGTGGTCGTAGTACGACCAGAACTCGATCAACGTCGCCGGCAGTTGACCGCCATCATCGCCCAACACCGCGTGGAAGCCCTTGAATTCGGCGTACAGCCGTTCCATCGTGCTCTGGTCGAGCGGCTGCCCGCTCAGCCGGCACATGGTGACGGAGCTCTCGAAGAGGGTCGCGACGACCCAGCCGCGGACGTGGGGGTCCATCGCGTCGTACGGCCGGTGTCGCGCGTCGCTGCCGTGCAGCCGGGCGTGCAGCCGGTTGAGCCGCGCCGCCTCCCGCTGCCGCGTCTGGTCGTCGTCGCCGAACATGCGCTGCAAACTGATGAGGGTGTTGTGCAGCCGGCGCCACGGGTGGGCCACGAAGGTGGAGTTGTCCATCAGCGCGGCGCCGACCTGCGGGTGGGCGGCTTCCAGCACGGTGGCCCTGACCATGGCCAGGGCCCAGCGCGGATCGTTGAAGAAGCGGTGGAACTGCGAGTCGCGGCCGAACAGCGACTCGGGCCGGTCCTCGGCGGTGTCCGTCACGGGTGGGGTTCTCCGATCGTGTGCGGCGGCACGCCGCCGAAGCGGCGGTCGCGCTGCCGGTAGGTGTGCAGGCATTCCACGAAGTGCGGGGCGCGGAAGTCGGGCCAGAGCACCGGCGGGAACATCCACTCGGCGTAGGCCACCTGCCAGAGCATGAAGTTGGAGATGCGCTGCTCGCCGGAGGTCCGGATGACGAGGTCCACGTCGGGCGTGTCGGGATAGGGCAGGTGGGCGGCGAAACTCTGCTCGTCGACCGCGTCGGCCGGCACTCCGCCGCGGATGAGGGATCGGGCCGCCTCGACGATGTCCCGCCGCCCGCCGTGGTCGAAGGCCACGGTCAGCGTCATGCCCCGGTTCGCCTCGGTGAGCGTCATCAGGTCGGCGAAGTCCCGGGCGAGCGGCGGGGGAATCCGCGGATCCGCCACGCCCAGGAACCGGCAGCGGATGCCGCGCGCGTGCAGCAGCAGCGCGTGTTTGCGTACGGCGTGGCGTACCAGCCGCATGAGGAAGTCCACCTCGTCGCCCGGACGTCGCCAGTTCTCGGTGGAGAACGCGTACAGGCTCAGCCAGCCCACCCCGGCCGTGCGCGCCGCCTCGATGATGTCGATCACCGTGGTCTCCGCCGCCCGGTGCCCCGATGTACGCGGCAGGGAGCGGCGGGCCGCCCACCGGCCGTTGCCGTCCATCACGCACGCGACATGGCGCGGCACCCTGGGCCGGAACTCCCCGTCAGCCGGGGGCGACGGACGCGCGCTGGGCGGCGCCGGAGCGGAAGAGCCGACCGGTTCCACCATCACACACTCCCGCCGCCTGCCGCCGCACCGTCCCTCGCTGCGGCGTTCGCCCGTTCAGCGGCTGGACCGCCGCGCTGGACTCGGCTAGCAGGCTGCCCCTCCCCGGCTCCGGGCACGTCAGGTTCCGCGGCAATTCACCCTTGGAAAATCAGTGCTATTACGGTGCTGCGGCTGGATGGTGCGGATGGGCGCGCCGCTCGCCCGCACGCCCCGCAACGGTTCGGCGCACGGCGGCACCGGCCGCGGGGGTGGTCGCCGGCCGGCGACGAGGCTCAGGACACCGCCGCGGCGGCCGTGCGGGCCGCCTCCGCGAGGTGGTCGGGGCGGCAGGTGAGCGTCGTCCGCTTGGCCAGCGCGCAGTTCTGCGCCGTCTCCCGGTCCCGGCCCCGCCCGCCGTGGTCGCCGTCCGGCCGGACAGCAGGGGTGAGATGACGGACCGTAGGACCTATGTGGGAGGGACAAGGGACGGCCGGTCGTAGCACCCGGGATTCAGCCAGGGGCAGCCGGACATTCCGGTCGCGCCGGGTCCGCCTTCCGTGGGCCGCCGCCGTCGGGGATCCGGCCATGCCAGGGGGCTGACCTGAGCCGACGGCGGAAGGGGACGCGCTGCGTGCGGTGCCCCCGGCAGGACTCGAACCTGCGGCCAAGCGCTTAGAAGGCGCCCGGTGCGTGTCATTCTCCATAGCTCTGACCTGCGCTAATGCACTGCCTTGCGCCAGTCGTGGGCCGCCCATGGGACATATTTGGGACGGCCAGGGCATCCGACCGCCTGAGGCGGGCGACGGGCCGTGAGCACGGGAGGGGCAAGAAGAGAAACGGCTCCGGAACGTGGCCAAAGCTTGCGTTTTCTCTGGTCAGCGCGTTAGCGGTGCTCCTCCGTCACACAGCTACAAGCGGACCTGCTTCGGTTTCTGGCTGATGACGTCATGGCACTCGTCGTCGTACACTGGGCGGCCGGACCGGAGCACTTCAGGTGCGGCGATTCACCATCGCACCGGTTCACCTGGGAGAGATCGGGGTTCGAGCCCCCGGCCGTCCACGCGGGCGTGCTCGTTCAATCGGCAGGACACTCCCTTCCTTCCCATTATCACTAGATCGCCGGGTCAGGCTCGATCCCATCCGCTTGAGGTCGGGCTTGTCAGCCGAGTCACGTTAAGCCCCGTGCGTCTGCCCGCGCGCAGTTCCCCAACGACGGTTTGCTGCCGATCAGCAAGGTGTTCGATGACCCCGAACGCGGTCATCCCGCTCTGTTTTGCCGAGGCCGTAGCCGCGTGCTGATACCAGTTGCCCAGGAACTCCAGCGTCAGGTCGACTAGGGAACGCCCAAAGTGGACGTCCAGCAGATCGGTGCTGGAGTCGAACCATCCGTCGTGCAGGGCGGTGTTGCGTAGCGCGTACAGCCATTCGAGGCACATCTCGAAGCGTCCGGCGGTCTCCTCGATCCACCGAGCAAGCGAGCGGGGGTCAGCGATCAGAGCGCGCACCGGGCGGCCGAGCCGAAGCCGGTGATCCGCCGCATGGCCGAGGATCTCGGTGTCCACCACGAGGCCCTGCGCAACTGGATCCGCCAGGCCGAGGCCGACGCCGGCGAACGGGAGGACGTGCTGACCACTGCCGAGCGCGAGGAGTTGGCCGCCCTGCGCAGGGAGAATGCCCAGCTCAAGCGGGCGAACGAAGTCCTGCGGACAGCCTCGGCTTTTTTCGCGGCCCAGCTCGACCCGACCCGGCCCAGGTGACCGCGCTCCTCGATGAGCACGCGCACCTGGGGGTCGAGCCCGTACTCCGGGAGCTGCACATCCCCTCGTCCACCTACTACCGCTGGCGCCAGGCAGAAAAGGAGCCGTGTGAACGGCGCCGTCAGGACACGGAGCTGACCGGCCGGATCCGGCAGGTCCATGAGGAATCCGGCGGGGTCTACGGCTCGCCCCGTGTCCATGCCGTCTTGAAGCGCGGTGGAGTGCACGTCGGCCGCAAACGGGTCGAGCGCCTCATGCGCGAGGCCGGTCTCGTCGGCATCAGCCCCCGCCGCGGCAAGGGGTTCACCCGCCGCGATCCGGACGCCGATCTCGCCCCTGACCTCGTGCAACGCGACTTCACCGCGCCCGCGCCGAACCGGTTGTGGGTCACCGACCTCACCATGATCTCCACCGAGGAGGGGCCTTTGTGGCTGTCGGCGATCCGCGACGCGTTCTCCCGCCGCGTCGTGGCATGGGAGACCTCCGCCCGCGCGGACGCGGACCTGGTCCTGTCCTCGTTGGAGTATGCCCTGGCCAGCCGTGAGGTCGCCCCGGGCGAACTGGTCCACCATGCCGATCACGGCTGTCAAGGCGGATTCAACTGGTCGTCGCAACACCTTGATCACGGAGGTGTTGGATGGGGCGACCGAGGAAGCCGATGCCGCAGGCGCCGGCCGGGGCGCGACGGCAGTGGGCCGCGGATCGGGCGATGCGGGCGCCGATGCGCTCGCCCGGTCGGCCGGAGCCGTCGCGCGCTGTGCAACGGGAGTTCTGGCGTCTGATCGCGTCCGGGGCCACAACAGTCCAGGCCGCCGACAGTGTCGGCGTGTCGGCACCGGTCGGGATCCGATGGTTTCGACACGCTGGCGGGATGACGCCGCTGAGCCTGGACGAGCCTACTGGCCGATACCTGTCGTTCGCCGAGCGTGAGGAGATCGCGCTGCTCAAGGCCCAGGGCAAGGGCGTGCGCGCGATCGCTCTCACGATCGGCCGTGACCCCGGGACCGTCTCCCGTGAACTGCGCCGAAACGCTGCGACCAGGGGCGGCAAGCCCGTCTACCGCGCCGTGGTGGCGCAATGGAAGGCGCAGCAGGCCGCGAAACGTCCGAAGACAGCGAAGCTGGTGGACAACGAGCAGCTGCGTGAGTACGTGCAGGAGCGGCTCGCCGGCAGCGTCCGTCGCCCCGACGGCGTGATCGTCACCGGGCCTGAGACACCTGGATGGAAAGGACTGAACAAGCCGCACCGGCAGGACAGGCGTTGGGCGACGGCATGGAGCCCGGAGCAGATTTCGCACCGGCTCCGGGTCGACTTCCCCGATGATGAGTCCATGCGCATCAGCCACGAAGCGATCTACCAGGCGCTGTTCATCCAAGGCCGTGGCGCGCTCAAGCGGGAACTGGTCATGTGTCTGCGCACCGGCCGGGCGCTGCGGGTTCCCCGTGCACGGTCGCAGAACAAGCCGCAGGGGCACGTCACCGCGGACGTCATCCTCAGCGAACGCCCGGCCGAAGCTGGGGACCGCGCGGTCCCCGGACACTGGGAAGGCGATTTGATCATCGGGACGGGCCGCTCCGCGATCGGCACGCTCGCCGAACGCAGCAGCCGCTCCACGATCCTGGTGCACCTGCCCCGGCTCGAGGGCTGGGGCGAGAGTCCGCCCGTGAAGAACGGCCCCTCGCTCGGAGGCTATGGCGCGATCGCGATGAACGCGGCGCTTACCACGTCGATGACGCAGCTGCCCGAGCAGCTACGCAAGACCCTGACCTGGGACCGCGGGAAGGAACTCTCCGGTCACGCCCAGTTCGCTCTCGATACCGGGACGAAGGTGTACTTCGCCGATCCGCACTCGCCCTGGCAACGACCGACGAACGAGAATACGAACGGGCTACTGCGTCAGTACTTCCCGAAGGGAACTGATCTCTCCCGTTGGTCGTCCACGGACCTCGAAGCCGTCGCCATGGCGATCAACAACCGGCCACGCAAGGTACTCGGTTGGCGAACGCCGGCCGAGGTATTCGAAGAGCAGCTACGCTCGTTGCAACAACCCGGCGTTGCAACGACCGGTTGAACTCGCCCAATATACGAGTATCAAGCTGACGACGCGGCTGGTCAGAGCGGGTATCCGGGCGTCCATGGGCTCCGTCGGGGACTCCTTCGACAACGCCCTGGCGGAGAACCTGTGGATGATCATCAAGACCGAGTGCATCCGCGGCCGCGTCTTCGCGACCAGGGCCGAAGCCAATCTGGCGCTCTTCGAGTACATCGACGGCTTCTACAACCCCCGACGCATCCAAAAACGCCTCGGCTACCTCAGCCCGATCGAGTTCGAGGAGAAGCGCTACGCCGACCAGGCAGCGGCCGAACCGGTGAACCTGAAACCAAGCCAACCCGCCCTGACCAGCTAGTCAGCCACTCCCGCACAGCGGGGGAACCTCATCCCCCGGGAAGGCGCGGCGGCGACGGGCGCCTGACTGGGCCCGGCCGTCCCTCCGGACGGCCGGGTGCCTCAAGATCAATCGCGTTGCGTCGGCGTGCCCGGCACCGGACCCGGCCTGCCATCGCCCGCCTCACCGGAGCAGCACCTGAGAACCCAGTAGCCGCTTATTTGATGAGGCGGAAGCGGGCCATCATGCAGTCGTCCTCGTGGTCAAGGATGTGGCAGTGCCAGACGTAGCCCCGCAGGGCCTTCCCGTTCTGCGCCGCGAAAGCGGCGTCGGGGTCGAAGCCGAGTTCGGCGGCGGAGGGGAAGCGGACGAGCATGCGGGTGACCATGCCCCAGGGGCAGCGGACGGTGTCCTTCAGCCCGGCCTCCCAGGATTGCGGTGGCTGCGGAGTGCCCAGCAGGAAAGGGTCCGGTTTCGGTGCCCAGAAGATACCGGGCCTGGGGCGGGGGTTGGCGCGCAGGTAGTTCTTCAGGTCGAAGGACTGGCGGTTGACGATGCGTGACTTGACCAGGTGCAGGTGCATCGGGTGGTCCTGGAAGGAGGCGTTGACGATCTCCCACAGCTCGACGGTGCCCTGTTTCGGCATGAGGATCGGGTTGTCGTCGTAGGTGAGGTTGTCGAGCATCATGCTCGGCGGCCGGTTTTTGCCCCGCATCTGGGCGATGGACACCACGCGGTGCCTGGTGGGGGCGGCCCAGGTGGGCAGGCGTGCCGGTTGCCGTTTCCCGCCGCGCAGATGGGTGGGCGGGGCGGTCTTGTGGCCGGTGCCGCCGGTGCCGATGAACCGGATGATGTAGGGCAGGGGCCTGGCGCCGGTCATGGCGCGTACGGAGGGGGCGAGTTCCTGGTCGTTGGTCAGGTCGACGTGAGCGCCGGCCGCCAGTGCGGAGAAGTCGACCACCAGGTCCAGGCGCTCGGCCGGGAGCAGCCGCACCGAGGTGGTCCGCGCCGGGGCGTCGAGCAGGCCGCCGTCGGTGCCGATCACCCAGAACGGCATCTTGTTGGTGAAGTACAGGTGATAGCCGCGCAGGTTGGAGGCGTTCAGGACCCGGAACCGGTAGTACCCCTTCGCCACCCGCAGGTACGGGGAGACCGTGCCGTTGACCGTCATCCGGTCGCCGATCATCCCGCCGTCCCAGTGCCCCTGCGGTACCGAGCGCAGGGTGCGGAAGTTCAGCGAGCCGTCGGTGTGGAACCTGCGGTCGGCGAGGATGAGCGGCACCTCGAACCTGCCGCTCGGCAGCCCCAGCGGGTTGCTCGCGGTGCCCGTGTCGAAAGCGTCGCGCAGCAGATAGGAGCCGGCCAGTCCGGCCACTACGTTGAGCCGGGTGATGCCCATCGCGTGGTCGTGGTACCAGAGGTGGGCGGCCTCCTGCCCGTTCGGATGGCGGTAGGTCATCGCACCGCCCGGGAGGAAGACCTGCTCGGGGTGCCCGTCCATACCCGGCGGGGTGACCGCGCCGTGCAGGTGCACCGACACCCGGGGTCTGCTGCGGTCCTGCTCGGTGGCGCCCTCCAGGGAGGGATCGACGTCGGCGGCGAACAGATGCCGCCCCAGGCGGTTGGTGAAGGCCAGCGCGATGGGCTGGTCGCGGTGCGCCTCGATGGTCGGTCCCCAGTACTGCTGGCCGCCGTAGGACCAGGTCGGCGCGATGCCCAGATCACGGTGGAAGCGGTGCCGCGAGGGGGCCATCGCGAGCGTTCCGCTCCCCCGCAAGGTCGCAAGGACCGGCAACTGGTCCACGTAGGGCGTCAGCTGGGGTGAGGGGAAGGAGAGTTCCGCCGCTTGGTCCGGGCCGGCCAGGTCGGAGCCCTGGGCCAGGGCCGTACCGGTGGCGAGGGTTCCGGATCCCAGGATGGTGGCCGCGAGCAGGGAGCGGCGGGACAGACCGTACGGCATGCGTTCCTCCTGTTGGATGCACTCATCCATCAGCCTGGCCGCCACTTTGCTGTCAGGGCCGGAGACCCACCTTTCTTGTCATACGAACGGATGGCGGCCACCTGCCCGAGTGACTTCTGCTGGCTTCGCCGTCCGCGGAGACCACTGCGTGAGCACGTCACCGGCGCCCCGAGGGGTGTGCCCGAACTGTGCACTGCCTCTGAGCGCCCCCTCGAATGCACTACGTGCACCTGATGTGCAGTCTCAATTGCTCATAGCTTGCAACAAGGGGCCCCGCATGGCGCGGGTGCTCATGCCCCGCAGACGAATGTGAGCACCGATGGCAGCCAGCCCCTCCAGCTCTGCGTCCTCCGCAAGGACACCATCGTTTCTGAGCCGGTTTGCGCGCACACTCACCCGTCCCGAGCGGCGCCGCCTCGCCGGCATGGCGGCGTTCATCGCGGCACTGCACATCGTCGGATGGTTCACCCTGATGGCGGTCGTCGCGCCGGGTCACTACAGCGCCAACGGGCAGTCCTTCGGCCTGGGGATCGGCATCACGGCCTATGCCCTCGGTATGCGCCACGCCTTCGACGCCGACCACATCGCGGCCATCGACAACACCACCCGCAAACTCATGGCCCAGGGTCAGGGTCAGGGCCAGGGCCGGCGTCCGCTGTCGGTCGGGTTCTGGTTCTCCCTGGGTCATTCCAGCGTCGTCTTCGGCCTCACCTTCCTCCTCTCCCTCGGCTTGAAGTCCCTCGCCGGGCCCCTGAAAGACGACAGCTCCCGGCTGCACCGGATGACGAGCCTGATCGGGACAGCGGTCTCCGGGACCTTCCTGTATGCCATCGCGGCGGTCAACCTCGTCGTGCTGGCCGGGATCTGGAGGGTCTGGCGGCAGATGCGCGCCGGGGACCTGGACGAGCACGCTCTGGAGGAGCAGCTCGACAAGCGCGGCCTGATGAACCGCCTGCTGGGGCGGGTGATGACCTCGATCGACAAGCCCTGGCAGATGTATCCCGTCGGCCTGCTCTTCGGTCTCGGTTTCGACACCGCCACCGAGGTCGCCCTGCTCGTCATGGCCGCCTCGGGCGCCGCCACCGGACTGCCCTGGTACGCCGTGCTGTGCCTGCCGGTGCTGTTCGCCGCAGGGATGAGCCTGCTGGACACCATCGACGGTTCGTTCATGAACGTCGCCTACGGCTGGGCCTTCTCTCATCCTGTCCGCAAGATCTATTACAACCTCACCGTCACGGGCCTGTCGGTCGCTGTGGCTCTGATCATCGGCACCGTGGAGCTGCTCGCGCTGCTCGCTGACCAGCTCGCTCTGACCGGTGGGTTCTGGGGGTGGGTCGCCGCGCTGAACCTCAACACTGTCGGCTTCGTCGTTGTGGGGCTGTTCGCGGTGGCCTGGGCCTGCGCCGTGCTGGTGTGGAAGTACGGCCGCATCGAGCAGCGGTGGACCGCCCCGAGTCCGCTGGCCGAAGCGGGGGCCGAATGAGCGGCACCGTCGTGGCGGGCCGCTGAAAGGGGCGGTGCGGCGGCGCGGGACCGCTCGTTCGGCTCTGCAGCGTTGCGGACTGGTGGCGCCCATGGTGACTTATTCATAACTTAAGTCGCATTGCGGACACACATGGCAGTGAGGCCGGCGCCTGTGACGGGCGGGGTCGAGGCGGTCCGTTTGGGGCTTCGAGTGTCCACCGCCGTCAGCCTGCCCTCCCGCCCCCGGAGGGGCGTGGCTCTCACCCGAAACGGATGGCCCATGCTCCGCACCCGCTCGCGCCGGAGATTCCCGGCCCGCCCGGCCGAACGCGCCCTCGCCACCCTCGGCGTCCTGTCCCTGGTGTCCGCTGCCGCCCTGACCGGTCTGGCGCCCGGTGTCAGCTCGGCCTCCAGCCACCGCGAGGCGCCGCTGATCGCGGGCGACCCGAAGGCGGACAACACCGACGTCTACGCCTTCACCAGCCCCGACAAGCCCGACACCGTCACGATGGTGGCGAACTGGATCCCGTTCGAGGAGCCCAACGGCGGCCCGAACTTCTATCCGTTCGCCAACGACGCGCACTACAACATCAAGATCGACAGCAACGGTGACGGCAAGGCCGACACCACCTACACCTGGTCCTTCACCGACCACATCCGCGACGCCGCCCACCAGTTCCTGTACAACACCGGCGTCGTCAACCATCTGGACGACCCGACGCTGAACTTCCGCCAGACGTACGACCTGACGGTCACCGACGCCGGCGGCACCACGACGCTGCTCAAGGACGCCCCCGCGGCCCCCTCCAACGTCGGCAAGGCGTCGATGCCGAACTACGCCTCGCTGCGCAAGCAGGCCACCCTGTCGCTGCCCGGCGGGGGCCAGACCCTGGCCGGGCAGACGTCGGACCCGTTCTTCGCGGACCTGCGGGTCTTCGACCTGCTCTATGGAGGCAACCTCTCCGAGACCGGCAACAACACGCTGGCCGGCTACAACGTCAACACCGTCGTCATCCAGGTGCCCAAGAAGGACCTCGCCCTCAAGGGTGACCCGACCCGCAACCCGGTGATCGGCGTGTGGTCCACCACCGACCGCCAGGGCGCGCAGGTCACCTCCTCGGCGAGCAAGGGGTCCGAGGGCACCGCGTCGTACGGCAACGCCGGCTCGGCGGACAACGGGAAAGCACCCAGCAAGGACGGGTCGGGTGGCGGCGCCGGCTGGCACCAGGTCTCCCGTCTCGGCAACCCGCTGGTCAACGAGGTGGTCGTGCCGCTGCAGTACAAGGACGCCTTCAACACGCTCAGCCCGTTCCAGGACCACACGGTCACGCCGGTGGTGAACGCGGTCAAGGACCCGATCCTGCCCAAGGTCGTCCAGAGCATCTACGGCATCCCGGCCCCGGCGACCCCCCGCAATGACCTGGTGGAGATCTTCCTCACCGGGATCTGCAAGGCGTGCGGCCCGATCAAGGCGGACCTCAACTCGCAGCTGCTGAACGGCGACGTGGACAAGAACGCGTTCACCCCGGGTGAGGAGCTGCGGCTGAACATGTCGGTGGCGCCCACCGCCAGCCCCAACCGCCTCGGCGTACTCGGCGGCGACCTGGGCGGTTTCCCCAACGGCCGCCGGCTGACCGACGACGTCCTCGACATCGAGCTGCAGGCCCTGGAAGGCGCCGCGCAGACCGGCAAGATCGTGCCCGCCCTCGCTGCCGGCGACGGCGTCAACGCCCCCTACCGCGCGCCGAGCGCGACGTTCCCCTACGTGGCACTGCCCAGCAACATGTCAGTCAACCTGGCGTTCTCGGCGCAGCCCGGCGGCGGCGTCGGAGCGGGCTTCGGCGGCACCGCCTTCGGCGGCAGCGTCCCCGTCGTCGCGGTAGCCGCTGTCGGCGGCGGCGTCCTGCTGGCCGGGGCGGGAGTTCTCGCCCTGCGCCGCCGGCGGACCGACCAGGTGTGACCGGCTTCCCCACGGCAGGTCGCCCGCCCTCCGCACCGGAGGGCGGGCGACCGCGCCGCGTCCGCAGGCTCACCGCAGCCGCCGTCGTCGCCGGACTGAGCCTGGCCGCCGCCGGCACCACCGCACTGATCACCGACCACACCCGCCCGGCCGCGCACCTGGACATTGGGGCTCTGCCGGCACCCGCTGCCGGGGGCACCCACCCCGCCGCCGGGACCACCGCCGCGGCCCGCCCGGTGCGGATACGCATACCCGGCATCGGCGTGGACCGCTCTCTGACCGACCTGCACGTCCAGTCCGACGGCCACCTCGCCGCACCCGAGGACCCCGGACAGGTCGGCTGGTGGAGCGACGGCCCGCGCCCCGGCGCCGCGGGCGCCGCGATCGTCGTCGGCCACGTCGACTCGCTCACCGGCCCGGCCGCCTTCTACGGCATATCCGCGCTGCGCCCGGGCGACTCCATAACCGTCGACCGCGCCGACCACACCCACGTCGACTTCACCGTCCAGGCCCTGCGCCAGTACAAGAAGGATGACTTCCCCGACAACGAGGTCTACGCGACCACCGGCCCGCCCACACTGCACCTGATCACCTGCGGCGGACCCTACGACCCAGCAGAGGGCGGCTACCTCGACAACGTCGTCGTCTACGCCACGCCCGCCACCCCCTCGCACTCGTCCCCATCACCCTCACGCACCCCCCACCGGAGCGGGAATTGACCCTGGCCCTCCGCCGGCGCCCATCGCGCCGCCGCATCATGCTCTCCGCCACTGTCGCCGGCGCCCTCGGCGTAGGGCTGTTCCTTGCCGGAGGACTGGGTCTGTCCCCCTGGCCCGCAGCATCCACCGACCCCGGCTCAGGCCCGCCCGCACAGGCGGGCAGCCCGGCCGCCGGAGCCGACCCGCTCGCCGCCGACATCACTCGCCTCCAGACCAAGGCCCAGCAGAACCCCCACGACGAGGTCACCCTGGCCACCCTCGGACTCGACTACGTCCAGCAGGCCAAGACCACCGCCGACCCGTCGTACTACCCCAAGGCCGAAGCCGTCCTCCGGCGCTCCCTGGCCCTGCGGACCACCGACAACTTCACCGCGATGGGCGGCATGGCCGCCCTGGAAGCCGGCCGCCACCAGTTCACCCAGGCACTGGACTGGGCCCGCAGAGCCGTCGCCGTCAACCCGTACAACTCCTCCCTGTACGGAACCCTCGCCGATGCCTACACCCAACTCGGCCGCTACTCCGAGGCGGCCGACGCCGTCCAGCGCATGGTCGACCTCCGCCCCGGATCACCGTCCCTGTCCCGGGCCTCCTACGTCGCCGAGCTCAGCGGCGACATCACCACCGCCCGCACCGACATGCGCCGGGCCCTCAACGACGCCGCCGGACCCGCCGACGCGGCCTTCGCGCATTACTACCTCGGCGAACTCGCCTTCAACAACGGCGACCCAGCCACCGAACTCACACAAGCCGAGGCCGGCCTGCGCACCGCCCCCGGATACACCTCGCTGCTCCAGGCCAAGGCCCACGCCGAAGCCGCCCTCGGGAGCACCACCGCCGCCCTCACCGACCTCAACAAGGCCGTGCAGCGCGTCCCCCAGCCCGAGTACGTCCTCCAACTCGGCGAGCTCTACCAATCCCTCGGCCGCACATCGGAAGCCGATCAGCAGTACCAGGTCTTCCGCGCCGAGCAGCAGCTCTTCACCGCCAACGGCGTCGCCCTCGACGCCGACGCGGCCCTCTTCGAAGCCGACCACGGCAGTCCGGAAAAGGCCCTCACCATCGCCCGGCAGGGCATCAAGACCCGCCCTTTCATGGACACCCACGACGCCCTGGCCTGGGCCCTGCACGCCAACGGCCAGGACCGCGAAGCCCTCACCGAATCCGACCAGGCCCTCGCCCAAGGCACCCGCAACGCCCTGTTCCACTACCACCGCGCCACGATCGAACAAGCCATCGGCTACCTCGACTCAGCACGCAGCGACCTCAAAGAAGCACTCGCCATCAACCCCCACTTCAGCCCCCTCCTCGCCCCCAAAGCGCGCGCGGCCCTCACCGCACTGACCAGCTAAGGCTGACACTGAGGCTCCGGTTCACTCGCGGGTGAGGTCCGTATAGAGCCGGCCCCAGGCGACGTCCTGGGAGGTGGGCGGTTTCCCGTCGCAGAAGGGGAGCGACTTCTGGGCGGTGAAGTAGCGGAGCATGGTGAGGACGGCGAGAGGCTTGCCATCCTTTCCGCCGGTGTAATCGTCGTCGGGCAGGACTTGCTGGTGCACGCGGCAGGTGGGGTGCGGGCTGGGGGCGCCGGTCGCCAGGGCACCCGTGGACGATCCGGAGCCGCCGCAGGCGGTCAGCGCGAGCGCGGCACTCAGGAGGAGGGGAGGGGCGAAGCGGCGTGGGCGGGAGGGCACGGTGTTCTCCTCGGGCATGTCGGGATCGGGATGGAGCGGGTTCATCTACAGGGGCATGGCACGCAGGGCCGTACCCACTCCGACGGCCAGGACCAGGAGCGCTGCGCCCAGAGGAGTGACCCGGGTACCCCATCCGGCGAGTCCACGCCAGCCGGTGGCCCCGAGCGAGGGGATCCGGTCCCGGAGTTTGAGGAGCAGCAGGCCGGCGGCGGCGAGAGTGCCGGCCATGCCGAGGCCGTAACAGATGACTAGCGCCACGCCGAAGGCGGTGCGGCCCAGCGCGATCGATCCCAGGAGCACGACGAGGGCGGAGGGGCTGGGCACGAGGCCGCCGGCGACGCCGATCCCGATCAGTCCGCCTCTTCTGCGGCCGGCGCCATGCTGCTCGTGGTGATGGTGGCCGACCAATCCGTGGCTGTGTGTGTGCTCTGCCCCATGGTGGCCGTGACCATGAGGATCGTCATCTTCGTGATCATGATGGTGAACGGGGGCCGTATCAGCGGCGAGGAGCGTCCCCGACGCCGACGGACCGGAACCGGCAGCGGCCAGCGATGCCTCCGGGGCGAGGGGATGGGGAGGCGCCATATGCACCGGTGCCTCGTTATGGTCGTGGTGGTGCCCGTGCCCGTGATGTCCGTGGTCGTCGTAATGGTGATGCGTGTGTCCGGCCGTCTGCCCGGAGCGGAGGGTGCGGAGCGCTGCGGGGAGCAGCCACAGGCCCGCGGCGGTGATGATGACGCCGCTGATCGTGCCCAGCCAGGCCAGCGCGTCTTCGCCGAGGAGCGCGGAGGAGGCGCTGAGGGCGACGCCGAGGACGAGGACCGAGGCGGTGTGGGTGAGGGTCACGGTCCCGGCGACGGTGACGGCGTCGCGGGGACGGCCCTGCCGGCCCGCCAGGTAGGCGGCCATGATCGTCTTGCCGTGGCCGGGCAGCGCCGCGTGTCCCGCGCCGAGGACAATCGCCATCAGGACGGCGAGGATTCCGACGGGCAGGGTGAGGCGGCGGCTGTCGGTCAGGGCGCTCAGGTGCCGGTCGAGGGCGGCGTACCAGGTGCCGGTCCACCCGGTGCCCGGCGTGGTGGCGGCGACGGCGCCGGGCCCGGCGCCGAGGACGACGCGGGTCCGGCGCTGGTCGAGCGGGTCGGACAACAGGTCGGCCGGGTAGCGGCGCAGCTCGTCCGATACGGAGCGGGCCGGTACGTCGGCGGACCCGATCCGGACCCCGTCCCCGCGGGCGGTGATCTCGTGCCAGCCGATGTGCGTGTTGTCGACACCTGAGGAGAGTTCGACCACGTCGCCCGTGCCCGTATCCGCCGGGGCGGCGAGCTGGCATTCGAGCCGTCCGGTGTCCAGTCCTGCCTGGCCGCGGATCAGCCGGAAGGATGCCCCGGCCACCCGGAAGTGCAGCGTCTCCGGTCGGCGGCTGCTGCCTGGTCCCGGCAAGGTGGTGGCGCGCACTCCGCCGGCCAAGGTGGCGCAGGCGATCCTGGCATGTGCCGCGGCCTCGGCGGCGCTGAGGGTGCCGTCGTGGTCGGTGTCCATCGCGGGCTTGGCCTGGAGGGTGGGGATCTCGGCGGTGTCGACCACGGCCAGGTCGTCGATGCCCCCGGTGCGGAGTGTGAGTCCGTCGTACCGGTTGACGGTGAAGTTGCCCAGCGGGTGCGCGGACACGGCGGGCGCGGCCAACCAGACCAGCGCGGGTGCGGCGACCAGCAGAAGCGCGGCACGACGAGTGCGGGCACGAAGGCGGCTGCTCAGGATCATCGGTGTCCTCGCAGGGCGGCCAGGCGGGTGCGGGCGTCGGTGGCGTAGAGCGGCGAGAAGTGCGGGTCCGCCGTGAGCGCGGCTGCCAGGTCCTTGGCCGATGCCCGGTCGTCGCCGAGGGACTGCTCGATGACGCCGCGGTGGTAGTGCAGCAGGGCGTCCCGCCAGCCGAGCCGGTCTGCCTGGTCGGCCATCGGCAGCGCCTCGCGGTCGCGCCCGGCGCGGTGCAGGGCCCAGCCGAGGGCGTCGGCGACCAGCACGCTGTGGCGCCGGTGCCACTCGGCGGTCAGCAGCTCCACCGCGAGCTTCGGGTCGCCGTGGTCGGCCTGGTACTGGCCGAGGTTGAGGTCGTCGACGACACCGTTGGCGGCGAAGAGCCGCTGCTCGGCTTCGAGTAGGCCGTACTGGGCGCGGGCCTGCTGGGCGCGGCCGAGGGACTGGAGCAGTTCGCCGAACTCCAGCACGTACTGCGGCTGCGGGACCCGGTCGATGGCGGTCCGGTAGTCGGCGACCGCGCGGGAGCTGCTGCCGAGGGCGGCTTCGGCGCGGGCGGATCCGGCCAGCGAGGCGGTGTAGGTCGGATCGAGGCGCAGCGCGGTGCGGTAGTGGTCCAGGGCCTGCTGGGGGTGTCCGGTGTTGAAGGCGAGTTCGCCCAGGTAGTGCTGGCAGAACGCCTGGTCGGCGGGTGTGCTGGCGTCCTCCAGGGCCCGTTGCAGGGCCTGCGAGGCTTCGGCGGTCCGGCCGTGCAGCTCCAGAGTGTAGGAGGCGCGGGTGAAGGACGCGGTGGACGGGTGCAGGTCGAGCATGCGCTGCACGGCGTCCTGGGCGGCCCGGTCGTCGCCGAGCTGGGTCAGGGCGTCGTTGAGCGCTCCGTAGGGGGCCCAGGCGTACGGGTCGTCGGCGATGGCCCGGGCCGCCCACGTGCGCGCGTCGGCGAAGCGGTGGCGGGCGTTGGCCAGGCCGGCCATCCCGGTCAGCGCCGCGGTGTTGTCACGCGGCTGGAGCTTCAGCGAACGCCGCAGTGCCGCCTCGGACTTGGGATACAGCGTCGGATCGACGTTCAGCCGGGCCTGCTCGACGTAGGCAGAGCCGAGCTGCGACCAGGACGAGGCGTCGGACGGCTGCGCGCGCAAGGTCTGCTGCAGTTTGCCGACCACGGCGTCGATGCTCAGCTGCGTTCCGGGGCCCACGGCGTTCGGGGCCGGTACGGGGCTGCCCGCGGGCGGGGGCGAGGAGCCCCCGGAGTGCTCCATGGCGGCGAATCCGGTCAGGCCGGCGCACAGCACGGCGGTGGTAACGATGAGTGCGAGGCGGCGCATGGACGACGGTCTTTCCGTTCGGACGAACAATCGGCTGGCAGGGTTTCCGCCGGAAGCGGCGAGGTGCCCGGTGCGGGCGCGGGCAGGAACGCGCCCGCACCGGGCGGTCGGTCAGCCCGCCTGGTTCACCGAGCCGGTGAAGGGCAGGGCGATGTACGGGAAGCTGCCCGTGTAGGGGCGGCCGGGCCCGTTGACCCCGTCACCGGCGGCGAGCGCCTGGACGAGATGGCCCGGCGTGGCGCCCTCCAGCGCCTGGATGGCGATGTCCACGACGTCGTCACCCATCCGCCGCCCGTTGGGGAAGCCCTGGAAGTCCCCGTTGAGGACACCGAGCCGGTCGGGCTTGGCGGTCACCGGTGTGGACATGTTCAGCCGCAGTTCCTCGGCCGGCACGAACCGCTTCGGATTGATGTCCTTGTTGAGCAGCTGCGAGTTGAGGTCCACCGCCAGCGGGCCGCCGGCCGCCTTCGCGATGCCGGTCAGGAAGATCTCCTGGAGGTCTCTGCGCGGAGTCTTCGGCGCCGGGATGCCGTAGATCGCCTGGATCAGCTTCGGCAGCTCCGGGTCGAGGACCTTGGCGACGACCTTGGGCTGGTTGTGGTCCTGCGACGGTGGCAGCGCGTTGAACGCGTTCTTCAGGCCCGCCGGTACGACCGCCTCGTTGACCAGCGGGTTCCCGAGCCGGGAGACCTGCACGTACGGGCCGGTCGCGGTCTGCTTGCCGGGGCTGAGCCGCATCGTGCGACGCTCGGTGGAACTCCACACGCCGATCACCGGGTTGCGCCGGGCGTTGCCCCGGTAGGCGAGCGCGGACTTCGGCAGCTGGATCGCCAGGGTGTTGACGTTGTAGCCGTTGAGCGTGTTGTGCCCGGTCTCGGACAGGTTCCCGCCGTAGAGCAGGTCGAAGACCCGCAGGTCCAGGAAGAACGGGTCGGCGGCCTGGCTGGCCACCGTCCGGCCGCCGCCGGGCAGTTTCCTGGTGGCCTGGCTGCGCAGCCGGCCGTAGTTCGGCATCGACGCCTTGCCGACGTTGGAGGGGGCGGCGATGCCGTCCTTGACCAGGGTGACCGGCTTCTTCCCCGCCCGGATCTCCTGCAGGCAGTAGTGCTGCCGGAACAGCAGCGTCTTGTCGGTGAGGTTGTTGACGACCCCGTTGTTGTACAGGAACGTCTTGTCGCCGCGGCGGTCCTCGTTGCGGAACGTCCACCGGTAGGTCAGGTCCGGCTTGCCGGTGCCCTGGCTGTCGATGTTGATGTCGTAGTGCGCGTCAGTGGCGAACGGGTAGAAGTTCGGACCGCCGTTCGGCTCCTGGAACGGGTACCAGTTCGCGACCAGCGTCACCGTGTCGGACTTGTCCGGGCTGGCGAACGCGTACAGGTCGGTGTTGTCGACCTGCGGGTCGGAGGCGATCAGCGGCGCCTCGCGGTGGCTGGAAGCCTGGCCGACACCCGAGCCCGGCCCGACCAGCGCGGCGCCCGCGACCATCGTGCCAAGGGCCAGGAGCAGCGCGGTCGACTTCCACCGGCCGACGCCGACCGGTTTTCTGCGTGAACTCATCGAAGGTCTTTCTGTGGGGAGAGGAGACCGGTCTAAGGACAGGTTCCGGGGCACGTTCGTCCCCAACAGGACCTTGAGATGGCTCGACTTGCCCAAGTTCACCCGATCAGCCCAACAACCACCCTGCTGTCGGCGGTGGCGCTGTTGTCATCCGAGGCGCCGTCCCAGGAGCCGACGTTGGCGCAGGTGGCAGTGCCGAGGGCCGGGCTGAGGACGCCGAGCAGATTGAGCGAGTTGCCGCGTGCGTCGACGGGAGGGTCGATCGGGACCTGGAGGGCGTTGCCCGACAAGACTCCCGGCGATCCGATGGCAGTGCCGCTTGCGCCAACGATCGAGGGGTGCGCCCCTCGGGCCGGAGCGCTGGCCATTCCCTACTTAATGCGAACACGCGGGGGACGATCGAGATCGAGCCGCCCCTCGGGTCAGGAGGCTGAACGACCGGCCCGCGATGACACGGCCGACGGGGCTGGGGTGGAGCCACCCCCGGTCCACCGGGCGCCGTACCTTTCCGCGGACTGGTCGGGTTACGTCGGCTCCGATCCGGGCGAGTCACCTGTGCAGTCGCTCGGTATGACCGGTCGGCACCACCTGATGATGATCACCTAATGCTACCAATCGCCAACCCGACCGGCACGAGCGACTTAACCTCGTCTCGCGCAAGCCCCGCGACCTGCAGTTCCAGGTTGAAACGAGCCAGATCGGCTGCGAACAGGTGCCAACAGGGCGCCTGCTCTGTTCTTAGCTGATGATTCGTTAGAAACGCTCTGACCAGATACTTCCCTTCACGGGTACGTCCGTGGACGGGGGAAGGGAGGCTCGGCGCGGGACGCATATGGGATGGAGGCGCAAAAAGTGGGCTCGAAACTGGATCAAAAGGGCTATTTGGGGCGCAAGAAACCCGGCACAAGCGAGGTCGTGATCGGCTAGAAAGGGCCTCTGACCTGCGGAAATGGGTGCCCCCGGCAGGACTCGAACCTGCGGCCAAGCGCTTAGAAGGCGCCTGCTCTATCCACTGAGCTACGGGGGCCGGACAGTGGCCGCGGCTGCTCCGCCCCAGGGTTGTTCCGTGACCTTGTGCCGAGGTCAAGGATAGGGCGCCACACCCTTGCTGCCGGGCGCTTCACCCGCGTGACACGTTGTGGAGGTTCGGTGAAGCGGTCCGATAATCGCAGGCATGTGCAGAACGTGCATCGCTTTTGACGCCTCGAAATCCTGCTGTTGTGCAGTCGTTATGCCGGTGGCTCATTCTGTCCCCTGACCCCCGTTGGCCCCACTGGGACCTCGGATGGATCGAATAGGGCAAATTACCCGGAATACGCTTCAAAAGCATCGCAATATAGGGCATTCTGCCATTGTGGTGATCTTGGACGTACGGCCCGAGCTGCTTGACGCGCTGTCCGCACTGCGTGACCGTGTCGACGCCGCACGCTTCCCCCTCCCCCTGCCCGGAGCCGACCGGGCCCGTCGCACCCGTGAGGAGCTGCTTGCCCAGCTCGACGACTATCTGGTGCCCCGGCTCAAAGACCCGGAGGCCCCGCTGCTCGCGGTGGTCGGCGGTTCGACCGGGGCCGGGAAGTCGACCCTGGTCAATTCGCTGGTCGGGCGCCGGGTCAGCGCCTCAGGGGTGCTGCGGCCGACCACCCGCACCCCGGTGCTCGTCTGCCACCCGGAGGACCGCGCCTGGTTCGCCGACCCCAGAATCCTGCCCCGGCTCGCCCGCTCCTGGGCGGTACGGCAGCGCTCCCGGGCCGACGAGGACGCCGCGGAGCGCGGGGACACCGGGCGGGCCGAACTCCGGCTGGAAACCGACGACTCGCTGCCCCGCGGCCTCGCCCTGCTCGACGCCCCCGACATCGACTCCCTCGTCACCCGCAACCGGGAACTGGCCGCGGAACTCATCTGCGCCGCCGACATCTGGATCCTCGTCACCACCGCCTCCCGCTACGCCGACGCCGTCCCCTGGCACCTGCTGCGCACCGCGAGGGAGTACGAGGTCACCCTCGCCACCGTCCTCGACCGGGTCCCGCACCAGATCGCCGACGACGTCAGCCGCCACTACGCCGCCCTGCTGACCAAGGCGGGCCTCGGCGACGTCCCCCGCTTCACCGTTCCCGAACTGCCCGAGTCCGCCGGCGGCGGCGGACTGCTGCCCCAGACCACGGTGGCCGCGCTGCGCGCCTGGCTGGCCCACTGCGCCGAGGACCCGGCCGCCCGGCAGCACGCCGCCCGCCGCACCGTGGCCGGCACCCTCGACTCGCTGAGCGGCCGGCTGACCGCTCTCGCCGCCGCCTCGGCCGGCCAGCACGCCGCGGTGGTCCGGCTGGCCCGGGTCGCCGAGGAGTCCTACGAACGGGCGTCGACCGCCGTCACCACCGCCATCGCGGCCGGCGCCCCGCTGGCCGGCGAGGCGCTCACCCACTGGCAGGGCTATCCCGCCTGCGGACCGACCACCCTCCAGCGCGCGCTGGCCGAGGAGCTGGCCGTACTGCTGCGGACCGAGACCGACGCGGCCGACGAGCGCATCCGCGAGGCCTGGCGGCGCGACCGGGGCGGCGCGGCGCTGCTCGACGAGCCGGCCGCCCGGCCGGACCGGGACGGTGTCGCCGTCGCCGCCCGCATCGACAAGGGCGTACGCCGCTGGCAGCGCCGCCTCACCGACCTGGCCGAGGTCACCGCGGGCGCGGTCCGGGTCGCGGACCGGCCGGCCGCCGACCCGCACGACGTGGCCGCGCTGCTGGCCACCACGCTGCTCGGCGGGCACGGCGGCGGCCGGATCGCCGGCGAGCGGCTCGCCGAGACACTCGGCGCCAAGGCCGCGCTGCGGCTGCGGGACGTCGCCGCGGCCGACCTCGACGACACGGTGACCGACGTACTGCGGGCCGAACGGGACCGCCGGGTCGCGCCGGTCGACGGCTATGACGTCACCGCGGGCCAGCAGGCCGCGCTGATCGCCGCCCTGTCCGTACTGAAGAAGGAGAGGTGAGCCCCCTTGGCCACCACCACCCACGCGCTCCAGGCCCCGGCCGCCCGCTCCGGGTCGTCGCTGCCGGCCGGCAGCGACGACCCGCTGACCGCGCGGGCCGACGCGCTCGGCGAACTGCTCGGCCTGTCCAGGACCAGGATCAGCCCCGACGCCCTCGCCGGGACCGGTGAACTGCTGGCCCGGCTCGGTGAGCGGCAGCGGATGTCGCTCGACCACACGGTCGTCGCGCTGGCCGGGGCCACCGGGAGCGGCAAGTCCTCGCTCTTCAACGCGCTGGCCGGACGGCAGATCTCCCGCGCCGGGGTCCGCCGGCCGACCACCGCCCGGCCGATCTCCTGCACCTGGCAGCCCACCGGCGCCGCGGGCCTGCTGGACCGGATGGGCATCGCCCCGCAGGACCGGTACACCGGGCGGGGGTATCTGGACGTGGCGGCGCTGGCCGGCGGGCTCGCTCTGCCGCCGCAGGTACGAGAGGACGGCGGGGCGGGTGGCGGCGGTGCGGGGGCCGGAGGCGGCGCCGGGGCTGGGTCCGGGGCCGGGGCGGGGGGCGGCGCGGGCCCGGGTGGCGGGGGAGAGCCCGAGGGCGCGCGGGAGCGGCGGCTGGAGGGGCTGGTGCTGATCGACCTCCCCGACCACGATTCCGCCGCCGCCGGCCACCGCGAGCAGGTGGACGAGCTGCTGCGGCTGGTGGATGTCGTGGTGTGGGTGCTCGACCCGGAGAAGTACGCCGACGCGGCGCTGCACGAGCGCTATCTGCGGCCCCGGGCCGGACACGCCGACATCACCGTGCTGGTGCTCAACCAGGTCGACCGGCTGCCGCAGGAGGCGGCCGAGCTGGTCCTCGACGACCTGCGCCGGCTGCTGGACGAGGACGGTCTGGCGGTCGGCGAATACGGCGAGGCGGGCGCGGTGGTGCTGGCCGTCTCGGCCGTCACCGGCCAGGGCCTGGCCGATCTGCGGGCCGTGCTGGCCCGGATCGTCGGCGAACGCGGCGCGGCCGGGCAGCGGCTGGCCGCCGACATGGACGACATCGCGGACCGGCTCCGGCCGCTCTTCGTCGGCGAGGGCGGTGGCGGGCTCACCGATCTCGCGCGCGAGGAGTTCATCGACCGGCTCGCGGACGCCGTGGGCGCGGCGGCCGCCGGTCAGTCGGCGGAACGGGACTGGACACGTGCCGCCCGGGACGCTTGCGGCACACCGTGGGGACGGCTGCTGGGAGAACGGGCCGGCGGAAGCGGCTGTTCCCGTTTTCGGCGGAAAAGCACCGGATCACCCGTTCGAGGGATGAGGCGGGGGATCGGCGGCGGCCGGGGCCGCGCGTTCGGCGACCGGCGGACCGCGGGGCGCTCGGGGTACGGGCGCGGGGCGCGGGGCGCGGTGGGTCTGGTGCCCGGCCAGGACACCGGGGATCCGGCGGCCGGGTCGGTGCCGGGCGTGTCGGCGTCGCGGCCGGTGATCGACGAGGCGGTGCGCGGACTGGCCGCCGACGCGGCTCACGGGCTGCCCGCGCCCTGGGCCCAGGCGGTGCGGGACGCGGCGCGAAGAGGCGGCCAGGGACTGCCCTCGGCGCTGGACGCGGCGGTGGCGCGGTCCCGGCCGGGGCCGCCGGAGCAGCCGGGCTGGTGGTCGGCGGCCCGGTCCGCGCAGTGGCTGCTGATGGCGCTGGCGCTGGCCGGCGTGGTGTGCGGGTCGGGCATGGTGTCGGGCACCTTGGCGCTGACCTGGTGGCTGCCGCTGGTGGTGACCGCGGTCGGTGTGCTGGGCGGACCGCTGGTCAAAGGGGCCTGCCGGGTCGTCGCGCGCGGGCCGGCGAGGCGTTACGGGCAGGGCGCGGAGCGGCTGCTGCGGGAAGCGGCGGCGGACTGCGGGCGGGCCCGGGTGCTGGAGCCGGTCGCGGCCGAGCTGATGCGGTACCGCGAGGTGCGCGAGCAGTACGCGGTGGTGGCCGGGTCGGTGCCGCGGCTCTCGGTGCCGCGCCCGGCCGATTCCTTCGGCTGCTGAACCCCGCTGCGGCGCCCAGCCGAACCGCCGGGGCCGGGAGAAACCGTTTTGCACCGCTCCGTCACTCACACGGGTGGCCGAGTTATCCACAATTCATCGGTTGTCCACAGATTGCGCCGTACTCCGCTCCGGCTGCCCGATTTCCCGCACGATGTTCTTGTCGCGTTCGGCACGAGAGCGCGAATCGAGAACCGGGAACACCGGAACGCCGGGAACACCGAGAACGGGGAGGACCTCCGATGAACGAGACGCTGGTGACCGTGGTGGGAAATGTGGCCACCGAGCCGGAGACGCATGTAACCGCCACCGGCATTGCGACCATCCGATTCCGGCTGGCCACGACGGCCCGCCGCTGGGACGCCGAGCGGGGCGGCTGGACCGACGGGAGCACGAGCTTCTTCACCGTGCGGGCGTGGCGGACCCTGGCGGGGAACATCAAGGAGTCGATCGGCCTCGGCGAGCCGCTCGTCGTGCAGGGACGGCTCAGGGTCCGCGAGGACGAGAAGGAGGGACGCCGCTATCTTTCGGCGGAGATCGAGGCGGTCGCGGTGGGGCACGACCTGTCCCGGGGCGTGGCCCGATTCACCCGGGTGGCAGGGGCCGCGGGCGCCCCCCGGCCGGCGGCCGGCGAGCGGCCGCAGCGGGCCGCCCCGGCGCCACCGCTCCCCGCACCGGTGCCCTGACGTACTCATTCGCCCGCGAGGGTGGACGGCTGGCAAGATGGGGTGTATCTGCCCTCACGCGGCGGAGCCGCATAGTGGCCCTTCTCGATTGCCGGACGGTTTCTCTTGGCTGAGTACATCTACACCATGCGCAAGACGCGCAAGGCGCACGGCGACAAGGTCATCCTCGATGACGTGACGCTGAGCTTCCTGCCCGGTGCGAAGATCGGTGTGGTCGGCCCCAACGGTGCCGGTAAGTCCACCGTGCTCAAGATCATGGCCGGCCTTGAGCACCCGTCGAACGGCGACGCGTTCCTGTCGCCGGGGTTCAGCGTCGGGATGCTGCTCCAGGAGCCGCCCCTCGACGAGTCCAAGACGGTGCTGGAGAACGTCGAGGACGGCGTGGCGGACACCAAGGCCAAGCTGGACCGGTTCAACGAGATCGCCGAACTCATGGCGACGGACTACTCCGACGCGCTGCTCGACGAGATGGGCAAGCTCCAGGAGCAGCTCGACCACGCCAACGCCTGGGACCTGGACGCCCAGTTGGAGCAGGCGATGGACGCGCTGGGCTGCCCGCCCGGCGACTGGGCGGTCACCAACCTCTCCGGCGGTGAGAAGCGCCGGGTCGCCCTCTGCAAGCTGCTGCTGGAGGCCCCCGACCTGCTGCTCCTCGACGAGCCCACCAACCACCTGGACGCGGAGTCGGTCCAGTGGCTGGAGCAGCACCTGGCCAAGTACGCCGGCACGGTGGTCGCCGTGACCCACGACCGGTACTTCCTGGACAACGTGGCGCAGTGGATCCTGGAGCTCGACCGCGGCCGGGCGATCCCCTACGAGGGCAACTACTCCACCTACCTGGAGAACAAGGCGTCCCGGCTCAAGGTCGAGGGCCAGAAGGACGCCAAGCGGCAAAAGCGCCTGCGCGAGGAGCTGGAGTGGGTCCGCTCCAACGCCAAGGGTCGGCAGGCCAAGTCGAAGGCCCGACTGGCCCGTTACGAGGAGATGGCGGCCGAGGCCGACAAGATGCGGAAGCTGGACTTCGAGGAGATCCAGATCCCGCCGGGCCCGCGTCTCGGCTCGATCGTGGTCGAGGTCGAGCATCTGTCGAAGGCGTTCGGCGACAAGGTGCTGATCGACGACCTGTCCTTCACGCTGCCGCGCAACGGCATCGTGGGCGTCATCGGTCCCAACGGCGCAGGCAAGACCACCCTGTTCAAGATGTTGCAGGGGCTGGAGACGCCCGACTCCGGGTCGATCAAGGTCGGCGAGACGGTGAAGATCTCCTACGTCGACCAGGGCCGGTCCAACATCGACGGGAAGAAGACGCTGTGGCAGGTCGTCTCGGACGGCCTGGACTACATCAACGTCGGCCAGGTGGAGATGCCGTCGCGGGCCTATGTGTCGGCGTTCGGCTTCAAGGGCCCGGACCAGCAGAAGCCGGCCGGGGTGCTCTCCGGCGGTGAGCGCAACCGCCTCAACCTCGCACTCACCCTCAAGCAGGGCGGCAACCTGCTGCTCCTCGACGAGCCGACCAACGACCTCGACGTGGAGACGCTCTCCTCGCTGGAGAACGCGCTGCTGGAGTTCCCCGGGGCGGCCGTGGTCGTCTCCCACGACCGCTGGTTCCTCGACCGGGTGGCCACCCACATCCTCGCCTACGAGGGCGAGGCCAAGTGGTTCTGGTTCGAGGGCAACTACGACTCCTACGAGAAGAACAAGGTCGAGCGGCTCGGTCCGGACGCGGCCCGGCCGCACCGCGCCAGCTACAAGAAGCTGACCCGCGGCTGATGGCCCGCCACATCTACCACTGCCCGCTGCGCTGGGGCGACATGGACGCCTTCGGGCACATCAACAACGTGACCTTCCTGCGGTATCTGGAAGAGGCGCGGATCGACCTGATGTTCCGGCTGGCGCCGGGCGACGGGGAGGAGTCGTTCAGCGGTGGCTCGGTCGTCTCGCGGCATGAGATCGACTATCTGCGACCGCTGGTGCACCGGCATGAGCCGGTCACCATCGAGACCTGGGTGACCGACATCACCGCGGCGTCGATGAAGTTGAAGTACGAGGTCAAGGACCACGACCTGCTGTACGCGCGGGCGGCGACGGTCGTGGTGCCGTACAACCTGGCCAAGCAGCGGCCGCGGCGGCTCACACCGGCGGAGAAGGCGTTCTTCGAGGGGTATCTGGACGACGGAGCCGTCCCCGTATGACGGTACGGCTCGGTTTCGCCGCCCTGACCGACAAGCCTGACCGGCCCGAGCGGCCCGAGGAGCCGCGGCAGAGGCCCGAGACGACGGACGCGCGGCCGGTGGGCGCGGCGGAGGCGGAACTCGCCGCGTTCCTCGGGCGCCTGGTGCGCTGGGACAAGGCAGCCGTGGTGCGGCTGAGGTCCACCGAGGGGGAGGCCGCGCTCGGCGTCTTCGGGTACCCCCCGTTCGGCGGCGTGCTCGCGGTGAAGAGCATGGCGCTGAGCCCCGGCGGGGTCCGGGAGGCGGTCGACGCGACCGTCTCCGCCGGGGAACTGCTCGAAGCGGTGGCCGAGGCCGCGCACGGTGGGGAGTTCGGGGTGCCGCGCTCGGTCACCGGGCCGGCCTGGGCCGGGGTGCTGCCGCCGCGCACCGGCTGGCGGCGCGAGGCCGAGCTGGCGGGCGGCGCGGTGCGGGAGCTGGCGGCGCGGGTGGTCGCCGAATTCCGGGCCAGGACCGAGGCACTGGTACCCGAGCTGCGGACCCGGGCCGAGCTCGACGCGCTGGCCGAGGAGCTGTGGCGCCGGCCGCTGCCGGCGGGGCCGCCGGACTCCGCGGTCACCCTGCGGGTGGTGCACGCCGCGCACGCGCTGGGCTTCCTCCCGGCCCGGGGGCCGGCCGAGGACACGGTGGCGGTGCTGTCGGCCGGTTCGTGGTCGCGGCTGCGTACGGCGTACGGCTCGGTGGCGATCCGCGGGGCGTCGGCCGCGTCCGGGCTGACCGTCTCGCCCGCCTGACCCCGTCTGTCTCCCCCCGCCCGACGGCCGGCGGGTCAGTGGCCCATGCCCACTCCGCCGTCGACGGGGATGACGGCGCCGGTGATGTAGCTCGCGTCGGGGGACGCGACGAAGGCGACGGCGGCCGCGATCTCCTCCGGGCGGGCCAGCCGACCCATCGGTATGTGGACGAGCATGGCGTCGCGCTGCTCGTCGGTCAGGTTCTGGCTCATCGAGGTCTCGGTGAGTCCGGGCGCGACCACGTTGAAGGTGATGTTGCGCGATCCCAGCTCACGGGCCATGGCGCGGGCGAAGCCGACCAGGCCGGCCTTGGAGGCGGCGTAGTTGGCCTGGCCCGCCTGGCCCATCAGACCGACCGCCGAGGAGATCAGCACGACCCGGCCGGAGCGGTTGCGGAGCATCCCGCGGGTGGCGCGCTTGACCACCCGGAAGGCGCCGGTGAGGTTGGTGTCGAGGACGGAGGTGAAGTCCTCCTCGCTCATCCGCAGCAGCAACTGGTCGTTGGTGATGCCGGCATTGGAGATCAGCACCTCGACCGGACCCTGCTCCGTCTCGACCTCCTTGAAGGCCTGGTCGACCTGCGCGGTGTCGGTGATGTCGCAGCGGACGGCGAGGAAACCGGCCGGCGGCTCCCCGGAGCGGTAGGTGACGGCGACCCGGTCGCCGGACTCCCGCAACGTGCGGGCGATGGCGAGACCGATACCGCGGCTGCCGCCGGTCACCAGAACTGAACGCGACATGGGGAACCCTCTCTGGACGTGCGGTGATAGGCCCCCAGTCAATCAGCCGTGCTCGCGCCCCCCGCCACGGGCCATCCCCTGGCAGTCGGCGGCGCGGGTCGTGGACCGGCCGCCACCGCCCGTTTTGTCCCTGGCCGCTTGTCCCTAGCCGCCGCCGGGCACCGGCACCGCGTCGGGCCAGGGGGTGGGCCAGGGGGTGGGCGTCGCCACCAGGGGGCGCAGCGTGCGCAGCGCGCGGGGCATGTCGACGCCGAGCGCGGCGACGACGCGCCCGTCCCGGCCGTACAGGGCGGTGAACTTCCCCTCGTCCGGGCTGCCCTCGACGATCCGCAGCCGGTCGGCGCCGCGGGTGCGGCCGTAGATCTGGAGCTTGAGGTGGTACTGGTCGGTCCAGACGTACGGCACGGTGGTGAAGGCGGCGGCCTCGCCCGGTGCGGCGAGCAGATTGTGGGCGACGGTCAGCCCCTGCTCGGCGGCGTTGGTGCGGTGCTCGATCCGCAGCCGGCCGCCGGCCGCCGGGTCCGGCCAGGAGGCGACGTCACCGGCCGCCCACACCCCGTCCGCCGCGCGCAGCGTCGCGTCGCAGAGCACGCCGTCGCCGACCGGCACCCCGCTGCCGGCCAGCCAGTCGGTGTTCGGCAGTGAACCGATGCCGACCAGCACCGCGTCCGCGGCCACCAGCCGTCCGTCGGCGAGCCGGACGCCGGTGGCCCGGTGGCCGTCGTGGACCACCGCGGCCACCGGCACACCCGCCTCGATCCGTACCCCCCGCTCCTGGTGGAGCCGGGCCAGCAGGCCGCCGATCCGGACGCCGAGCGCGTCGGCCAGCAGGACCGCACGGTTCGTCACCAAGGTCACGTCGCAGTTCAGCTCCCGCGCGACGGCCGCCGCCTCGGCGCCGATGAAGCCGCCGCCGACGACCACGAGTCGCGGCCGTCCGGCGAGTCTTCGACGCAAGGCGAGCGCGTCGTCGAGGGTGCGCAGCCCATGGACGCCGTCGATCCCCTCGCCGCCGGGCAGCGAGCGCGGGCGCACCCCGGTGGCCACCACCAGCGCCCCGTACGGCAGTCGGCTCCCGTCGTCGAGCGCCAGCAGGCGGCGGCCGGTGTCCAGCGACACGGCCCGTACGCCGGTGCGCACTTCGACGCCCAGCCGCTCGTAGGTGTCGGCGGGCCGCAGCGCGGCCCGCTCGGCCGGCCAGTCGCCGCGCAACACGTGCTTCGACAGCGGCGGCCGGTCGTACGGAAGGTGTGCCTCCGCGCCCACCAGTACGATCCCGTCGCCATGGCCGCCGCGCCGCAGCCCCTCGGCCACGGCCAGCGCGGCCGCCCCGGCCCCGATCACCACCACGTTCCCCGGCGGTGCGGGGGCCGGGGCGGACCGCGGTGCCGGCCGGGCGACCGGTGTCACCAACTGATCGGCAGCGCGTGGACGCCGTAGATGGCCATCGTGTCGCGGAACGGGATCTCGTCGAGCGGCTGGTCGAGCCGCAGCCCCGGGAAACGGTTCAGCAGCGCCGGATAGGCGACCTGGAGCTCCACCCGGGCGAGGTTCTGGCCCAGGCACTGGTGGGGACCGGAGCCGAAGGCGAGATGGCGGCGGGCCGCCCGGTCGACCTTGAGGCTGAAGGGGTCCTCGAACACCTCGGGGTCGCGGTTGGCGGTGTCGTTGGCGCAGATCACCGCGTCGCCGGCCCGGATCAGGGTGCCGCCGACCTCGATGTCCTCGATCGCCACCCGCCTCCTGCCGGTGTGGGTGATGGTCAGGTAGCGCAGCAGCTCCTCGACGGCGTTGGCCACCTCCGCCGGGCCGCCGTCGCGTACCGCGGCGAGCTGGTCCGGGTTCTGGAGCAGCGCGCAGGTGCCCAGCGCGATCATGTTGGCGGTGGTCTCGTGCCCGGCCACCAGCAGCAGCCGGGCCTCCTTGGCGCACTCCTCCTTGGTGCTGTTCCCGGTCGCCAACTGCTCGGCCGCCAGCCGGCTGAGCAGATCGTCCCCGGGACGGTCCACCTTGGACTCGACGAGGTCGCCGAGGTAGTCGATCAGCTCCTGTGAGGCGGTGAGCGAGGCTTCCGGCGTGCTGCGGGTGTCGATGATGACGGCGCTGGCCCGCTGGAAGAAGGCGTGGTCGGCGTAGGGGACGCCGAGCAGTTCGCAGATCACCAGCGACGGCAGCGGCAGCGCGAAGGCGGTGACCAGATCGGCGGGCGGACCGGCCTGTTCCATCGCGTCGAGCAGGTCGGTGACGATGCCTTCGATCCGCGGGAGCAGCGCGTGGGACCTGCGCACGGTGAAGTCGGCGGTGAACTTCATCCGGTGCTGGTTGTGTTCCGGCTCGTCCATGGTGATGAACGTGCGGTTGTGCAGCCGGGTGACCTCGCTGGCCGCGCTGACGCTGGGGTAGTGCGGCCGGGTGTTGTTGGCGCTGATCCGGGGATCGCGCAGCAGGGCGACCTGGTCGGCGTGGCGGGTCACCAGCCAGGCGGTGTCGCCGTTCCACAGCGTGACGCGGGTCAGCGGCCGGGCGTCGATCAGTCGCGTCCTGGCGGGCGGTGGGTCGAAGGGGCAGCCCGGGGCGCGCCGGGTGGTCCACAAGGGGGGATCGGGGCGGGTTCCGGCGCCGGTGCCGGCGGCTGTCCCGGTGTCACTCTCGGCGGGGCGCACGGTCGTCACCGCCCTTCCAGGGTGAGCGCCGCGGCCGGGCAGACCTGTACGGCCTCCTCGACCCCGGCGCGGTGCTCCTCGCCGGGCGACGGGTCGAGGATGATCACCACGCCGTCGTCTTCGCGCTGGTCGAAGACCTCCGGAGCGGCCAGGACGCACTGGCCGGCCCCGCAGCACTTCTCGGTGTCCGCGGATATGTTCATGGGCCGCCTTTCTCGTGCGGGTGAACGGTGCGGGTGAACGGTGCGGGACGAGCGGTTCCGGGGTTGCTTAACCAAAGCAACCTCTTGCTTTCGGAGCGTAATAGCGCCGTGGCGGCTGGGGAAGACGAGGTTCGTGTACGGGGCACGTTTCCCGCCATCCGCGCGGTCCCGCCCGGCCGGCCGGTACGCCGCCACCGCCCGCACGCCCCGTCCGCTCGCGCGCCGCATCGTACGAGGCGGGAGCAACCGCCGGCGCGCACCGGACGACCGGGGGGCGGACGACGACGCGAGCGCCGGCCGCCACGCTTCCTGCTCCGGTGCTGCTCCGGTGCTGCTCCGACCTCGCGTCCGCGATGGCCGGTTCCGTGCCGGCGCCGCCGGGCCCGGTCCGGCCGGGGGGTACTGGCGGACCCCGGGCAGCGCCTGACCTCTTCCACCCGTCCGCGCCGCCCCTCCCGGTGATTGCCTGGGAAGTGAGCCCGGGGAACCGCCCAGGCGGGGAGAACACCCGGGAGACCCCGCAGAGCCCGCAGCACCCTCACAGCCAGGGAAGGCCTCGTCATGACCGCGCAGAAGACCCGTTTCACCACCCCGTTCACCGGGACGTCCACCGCCGCCGAGGTGATCGACGGCATCGACCTCGGCGGTCGCCGGGCGATCGTCACCGGCTCCGCCTCCGGGATCGGCGTCGAGACCGCCCGGGCGCTGGCCGGGGCCGGCGCCGAGGTGACCCTCGCGGTGCGCGACACGGCCGCCGGGGAGCGCACCGCCGCGGACATCACCGCGACCATCGGCAACCAGCGGGTACACGTCGGGCGGCTCGACCTGTCCGACCAGGCGTCCGTCGGGGCGTTCGTGGCCGAATGGGGCGAGACCCCGCTGGACATCCTGATCAACAACGCCGGGGTGATGATGACGCCCGAACTGCGCACGGCGGAGGGCTGGGAGCTCCAGTTCGCCACCAACCACCTCGGGCACTTCGCCCTGACCACCGGGCTGCACCACGCGCTGGCGCGGGCCGGGCGGGCCCGGGTGGTCAGCCTCACCTCGGTCGGACACCTGCGCGCGGGCGTGGACTTCGACGACATCCACTTCCGCCGCCGGCCCTACGACCCGTCGGTGGCCTACGGCCAGTCGAAGACGGCGACCTCGCTCTTCGCGGTCGAGGCGCACCGCCGCTGGGCCGGCGAGGGCATCACCGTCAACGCCGTGCACCCGGGGGCGGTGCTGGAGTCCGGTCTCTCCCGGCACCTGAGCAAAGAGGAACTCGACCAGGCGGTGAACCAGGGCGGCTACACCTTCAAGTCGCCGCAACAGGGCGCGGCCACCTCCGTCCTGGCCGCCACCTGGCCCCCGTTGGAGGGGATCGGCGGCCGGTACTTCGAGGACGGCAACCAGGCGCTCCCGTACACCCCCGAGGTACGTGCCGGGGTGGCGGCTCACGCCCTCGACCCGGAGGCGGCGGCGCGGCTGTGGCAGGTCTCCGAGGACACCCTGCGCGGCTGACCCGCCCGGCCGCCGGACCGCCGGGGCGCGCGGCCGGCGCCCACGAGCCGCGGCCCGGCTGCGACCTCCGCCCGGCTGCGACCTCGCGCTCGGCTGCGACCGCCGCCCGGTTACGGCCTCTCGCCCGGCTCCGGCTCCCGGTCCGGCCACACGCCTATGTGGTCGGGCTCCAGCTCCAGCAGCACCCGGGACCGGATCTGCAGCGCCTCCGTGTAGTCGCGGGGAAGCTGGAGCCGTCCGGCCCGGTCCACGGTGGCGTACTCGCGGGCCACCACCGATTCCTGGCCGTGCTCGTCCACCTCGGTGCGGCGGACCACCTCGGAGGAGGTGCGGCCGTCGCGGATGGCGACCGTCCGGCGTACCGCGCCCGCGACCGCGTGGTCATGGGTGACCACGACCACCGTCGTGCCCAGCTCCTCGTTGGCGGTGCGGAAGGCGGCGAAGACCTGCTCACCGGTGGCGGAGTCCAGCTCGCCGGTGGGCTCGTCGGCCAGGATGACCGCCGGGTTGTTGGCCAGCGCCACCGCGATCGCGGCGCGCTGCTGTTCGCCGCCGGACATCTGGCCGGGCCTGCGGTCGTGGCAGTAGCCGACGCCGAGCATGCCGAGCAGCTCGGTGGCGCGGGCCGCCCGCCGCCGCTTGGCACCGCGCCCGCCGCCCCCGCCGCGCCCTTCGTTCCCGCCGTGCCCGCCGCGCCCTTCCAGGCCGGACAACTGCATCGGCAGCACCACGTTCTGCGCCGCGGTCAGATACGGCAGCAGGTTGCGGGCGGTCTGCTGCCAGACGAAGCCGACCACCTCCCGGCGGTAGCGCAGCCGGGAGCCGGCGTCCATGGCCAGCAGGTCGTAGCCGCCGACGGAGGCCGCGCCCGCGGTGGGCACGTCAAGACCGGCCAGGATGTTGAGCAGCGTGGACTTCCCGCTGCCGGACGCGCCGACCAGCGCCATCAGTTCGCCCGGCGCGACCAGCAGGTCCAGGCCCTGCAACGCCTGCACCTCCACGCCGTCGGCGGTGAAGATACGGACCAGGCGGTCGCAACTGATCAGCGCGTCGGTGCCGTAGGCCGCGCCCTGTTCGCGCCGCTCGGCCGCCCGCCGCTCCAGCTCGGCGAGGCTGGTGACGGCCGGCCGCCGCCCGTCGTCGGCGGCGCCACCGGCACCGCCGGTAGTGCCGACAGCCGCCGTGACGCCGTCCCCGGCCGCCCCGCCGGGCGGACCCGCGGCGCCGCCGACGCCGGACTCAGAACCGCTCATACCCGGTCACCCACTCTCAGCTCCGCGCTCTCACGCCGCCGTCCACTCACCCACACCTGCGCGAGCAGCACCGCGCAGGCCAGTATCAGCAGCCCCGCCGACGGCAGGGCCAGGGACCAGGGGTCCGGCCGCAGCCCCAGGCCGAAGTCGACCGCCGCGAAGTCCCGCGGCCCGGTGCCGAGGGTCAGCGCCCGCAGATCCACCCCCGGCCCGAGCAGCGGGATCACCGCGAGCCCCACCAGCACGCCACCGATCGCCGCGAGCATCACCTGCGGCAGCATCTCCAGCAGCACCAGCCGCCGGGCCGCCCGGCGCGTCATGCCCATGGTCCGCAGCCTGGCCAGCGTCGTGGCGCGCTGCGGCGCCGCCTGGAGCAGCGACAGCAGCAGCGCCAGCGCGCTGTAGGCCGCGCCGACCACGATCGCCGCCAGATAGACGGTCCTGGCGCCGTGCTGCAACGGGGAGTCGCGCAGCTCCGCCCGCTGCTGCGACCGCAGCAGCACCGTCACATACGCCGTACCGTGCCGCGCGACGGCGAGCAGTCGCCTGCCGTCGATGGACCGGCCCGGCGCGTTCATCGCCAGCAGCGTGGTGGGGTCGGTGGAGTGGTCGACGCCCGCGGTGTCCGGGTGCTGGGCGTCGAGTTGGGCCGCGGAGACGATGACGAAATCGGCGCCGGGCGTCGCCGGGGTGGTGGCCAGCACAGCGGCCCTGCGGACGTCGGAGATGCCGACGCCGGTGCTGATCCGGTTCGACCGGTCGCCCAGGGCGGCGGCGAGCTTCGGCGACATCACGGCCGGCAGCGGCCCGTGCCCGTCATAACCGGCGAAGGCCGAGACGGGGAAGGCGGGCAGGCCGATCGCCCGGGTGAGCTTCGCGTACGCGGTCGGCTCGACGATCACCAGCGCGTAGGCGCCGCCGAAGACCGTGTCGGGGCTGTTCCGCTCGACCCGCACGGTGACGACCTGGCCGACGCCCGCCACCTTCTTGATCTGATCAGGGAGTCGCGGGTCGAGTTCGAGCCGGGCGTCGACGCGTGCGTCCGCGCCGACCGTGGCAACGGTCGCCCGGTCCCGGCCGTGGTCGATGCCGGCCAGCACCGAACCGCCGAAGGACGCCAGGGTCAGCGACACCAGCAGCGCCAGCAGCGGGAGTTGGCCCGTCGCGGGGGAGCGTCCCGCCCGGGCCAGGGCGAGATGGGCGACCGCACCCCTCAACCGGGCCGCGGGCCGGGCGAGCAGGCGCAGCGGGAGCGGGCTGAACCGCAGCAGCACCAGCGCCGCCGCCATCGCCACCAGGACCGGGGCGGCCGCGGTGAGCAGGTCGGGGCCGGTCGCCGTGCCGCGCTCCCGGAGGGCGACCACCGCGCCCACCATCACCACGGCCAAGGTCAGCTCAGCGACCAGCCGGCGCCGCGACGGCCGGGCGGTGGCGAGATCCGCCCGCTCGGCGGGCCGCCGCCGGCGGACCGTCCACGCGACCCGCAGCGGCAGGGCGAGGAGCGCCACCCCGGTCACCAGCGCGCCGAGCAGCACCGGCAGACCCCACCGTGCGGTCGGCAGCAGGGCGAGGGCCAGCGCCGTACCGATCACCCCGGCCGGCAGGGTCGCCGCGGCGGTCTCCCCGGCCAGGCGCCGGGCGATGCCGGCCAGCGATCCGCCCCGGGCGCGCAGCAGCGCGAACTCGCCGCGCCGCCGCTCGGCGGCGAGAGCGCCGGCCATCAGCAGCACCGTGCAGGCCGTGGTGGCCACGCCCACCCCGGCGATCAGCACCAGCGGTGAGACCGCGTCGCGGTCCTCGACGAAGGTGTCCAGTACCGTGCCGATGCCGCCGGTCGTGGTCACCTGGGTGCCCGTCACCCTTTGGAGGGCGACGGCGTCGGGGCCGTCGCCGAGCCGGGCCAGCTCCGCCCGCAGCGCCGGCACCTCGTGCGCGGTGAGCGCGCCGGGGTCCAGCGGGTGGTGCCAGTACAGCGCCGCGCCGGCGCCGAGTGCCGGGAAGGAGTCGGCGGCCGTACGGTCCACCAGCAGGGTGAAGTGCCAGTACTGGTACCTCCTGAAATCCTCGTTCGGCGGGGTGGGCGGTGTGTGCACCTGGGGGGCCAGCAGGTCGACGTCCTCGTGCCAGTAGAGGGCCGCCGGATCGCGGGGGACGACGATGCCCGAGACCGTGACGGTCATCGGGGTGGTCGCGCCCTTCTTCACCAGGTGGATCGACTGCCCCACCCTCAGGTGCAGCACCTTCGCGCTCTGCTGGGTGACCACGGCTTCGAGCGCCAGCGGCGCTCCCGACACCGGACGCGGCATCCGGCCGCTCACCAGCCGGGTGTGCGCGGCCATCGAGGTCTGCGCGACCAGATCGGCGCCGGGCAGGTGTTCGCTGATCCGGGGTATCCCGGGATCGGTGACGTCGGACTCGGCGCCGGTCCGCACCCCGTAGACGGCGCCCCCCTCGGCCAGCCGGACCGGCGGCCGGACCAGTTGCTGGAACCGCTGTTCCACCAGGTCGACGGCGGCGGGGCTGAGCGGGTCCGTCGCGGCGCCGGGCTGGAAGGAGTCGTAGGTGTCGGTGAGATCCACCCCGCGGTCCTTGGGCGCGGCCTCCGCCACGGCCTGCCGGAGCGCCCGGTCCTCGTAGCGGTCCACCGCGCGGGGCAGCGCGGCGGCGAGGAAGGCGGTGGCCAGGACGAGGGCGAAGAGGGCGAGCGCGGCGCCGGGCGCGGCCCGCAGCCGTACCCGTACCCAGGGCAGGGCGGCCGGGGGCAGGGCGGCCGGGGGCGGGGCCGCCGGTTCGCCGGTGTGTCCTGGTGCGCCGAACGTGTCCGCCATCTCAGTCCTCCCCCTGCCGGCGCAGCGCCGCCGCCGGGTCGCCGCGCCGTACCGCCGTCGCCAGCACCACCAGCAGGGGCGTCACCAGGACCACCGCGAGCAACTCCGCCAGCCGGCCGACCGGCAGTTCCACCAGCAGCTCCGGCATCGGCCGGGTGGCCCGGCCGGTCAGCACGATCAGCGGCGTCACCAACCGGGTCAGCAGGACGCCGAGCACCACCCCGACGACCAGCGAGATCAGCACCAGCAGTCCCTGCTCGGCGGCCATCACCCGGGCCAGCCGGCGCGGCGGCGCGCCCAGCGCGCGCAGCACCGCGAACTCCGCCGCGCGCTCCCTGACGGCGCCGACCGAGGAGACCGCGAAGCCCACCGCGGCCAGCACCGCCGCCGCGATGACCGCGGCGGGCAGCGCCGACTGGGGGCCGGCGCCGAGCGGGTCGGCGCGCAGTTCGGCGGCGATCTCGTCACGTACCAGGAGGGTGTCGACGTCGGTGCGGGCCCGCAGCGCGCTCGCCACCCGCGCGGACGCGCCGGGCGCGGTGGCCAGCCACCACTCGGTAGGTGCCATCGGGCGGGCGTCGTGCGCCGCCAACTGCCGGTTCACCGCGCCCAGATCGAGCAGCAGCGTGCCCGCGTCCCGGTCGCCCCCGTCGGCCTGTCCCGCGGTGCTGTCCGGATCGGCGTCGGCGGTGGTCGCGTCGCCGGTGTCGTCCGCCGCGCCTGCGCTCAGGTCGTCGCCGGTGCCGGGGACGCCGTGCACCGTCGCGGTGATCCGCACCGGCAGGTCGACCCCGCCGAGCCGCACCTTCACCGTGTCGCCGACCTTGGCGTCCAGCGCCCGCAGGCAGGAGTCGGTGGCGATCGCGGTGAGCGGCGGCGGCGCCGGCCGCTTGACGTCGAGCCTGATCGTCGCCCGCGGCACGATCGCGTACGGAAGCGTGCCCTGCCGCAGCGTGCCGGTCGAATACGTGACGTCGAGCAGCGCCGGGCCGCCGGCGTGCGGGGCGGCGATCGAGGGTCGCCGCACATCCGGCGAGTCGGCGAGCGTGGGGTCGTCGATGCCCACGGCGGCGGTCCAGGAGCCTGTGGCGCCCTGGCCCAGCGGCCGGGTGCCGCCGTCGTGGCCCGTCACCAGACCGCCGGCCAGGGTCAGCCGCCACTTCTGGGCGGCCGGGGCCGGCCGCTGGTTCGCGCCGACCAGGGGCAGCGGGTAGTCGGCCTCGAAGCGCACCAGCCGCAGCGGGCCCGCCGGGGCGCCGCCGGCGACGCCGATCTGGCCGGCCAGATCCAGCACCAGTTGGTGCGGGGCGCCGTCCGGCGGCACATCGCCGAGGGCGAAGTCGTACGGCACGCCGTGGGCGTCGAGCACGGTCGCCGTCACCTGGTCCGGCCCCTGACCGGGCGCCGGTCCTGACCGCCCGCCGGCTCCCGCCGCCCGCAGCGTCCCGGTGAAGGTCACCGAGCCGGCGGAACCGGGGAACTCGATACCGGCGCCGTCGGCGGACGGCGCGGCCGCGGAGGCGGCGCCCGCGTCCGGCGCGGGCTCGCCCGCCCGCAGGGGTGCCAGCAGGTCCGCGATGGGGCGCCCGTCGGTCAGATCGGAGCGGAACCGCATCGTCCGGGCCGCCTGGCGGGTGTCGATGGCCAGGGCGGTCGCGTGCCGCTGGTCGGTCAGCAGGAGCTGGTCGCGGGCCGCGGGCGCGGCGGCGGTGATGCCGGGGACGGCGGCGAAGATGCCGGCCTGGCCGAACGGCGGTGTGGTCATACCGGTGACCCGGATGTCCGAGCCCGCCGCGTACTCCGCCTGGTCCCGCTGGGAGCGGTCCCAGCTCGCGCCCTGGCCGATCGCGAAGACGCCCATCGCCACCGCGAGCACCAGCAGCAGCACGGCGCCGGCGCCGCGCCGGGGGCGCCGGGCGAGCTGCCAGCCGGCGAGCGCCAGTGCCAGGCCGCGGCCGCGCGCGGCCCGCCGCTCGCCGAGCCGGGCGGCCAGCGGCAGCAGCCGCAGCACCAGGACCGTACCGGCCAGCAGGCACAGCGCGGGCGCCGCCACCAGGACCGGATCGACGCCGAGGCCACCGCCCGTACCGGCGCTGAGCGCGCCGTCGCCGGAGGCCCGCCGTCGGAGCTGCCAGAAGGCGATCCCGGCGATCAGCAGCAATCCGAGGTCGGCGCCCGCCTGGACCGGGCCCGGCAGCATGCCCTGCCGGGCGCGGGCGGCGCGTGCCGCGGTGTGCGAACCGGTGGCGCGCAGCGCCGGTCCGATCACCGCCAGGGCGCAGGCGAGCGCGGCGATCCCGGCGACCAGCCACGCCGCGCCGGCGTCGCCGCCGCCGAGGCTCACCCCGGTCCTGGCCATCGCGCCGGTGCCGGCCAGCCACCGGGTGGCCGGACCGGCCAGCAGCGGCGCCACGATCGCGGCGGGCACCGCGAGCAGCAGCGCCTCACCGGCGGCGAGCCGCGCCACCGCGGCCCGGGAGCCGCCGCGGGCCCGCAGCAGCGCGGTCTCCCCGGCCCGTTCCTCGGCGAGGAGTTGGGCGACGAGCAGCAGCGCGAACGCCGCCAGGATCACCACTTGCAGCGCGCCGATCAGCAGCGTCGAGCGGGTCACCAGGAGGCTGCGGCGCAGCCCGTCGAGCAGGTCGGGCAGCCCGCTGGACACCTGGGCGGCGGTGGTGGCCTGATCGTTGCCGAGGTCGGCGACGGTCTGCCGGACGCCCTGTTCGACGGCGTCCATCCGGCCGGTGGTGGCGCCGGCGAAGTCCCCGGTCGCCTGCCACGACATGCTCGCCGCCGTCACCCGGCCGGAACCGAAGGTCCCGTCGTCCACCAGCATCGGCCCGTAGGTGGTGAAGGCCACGGTGTGCACGCCGCGTCCGGCCAGGGTGTCCAGATGCCAGTACGGGGAGGTCGCGTCGACCGGCCGGTAGACGCCGGTGACGCGGATCCGCAGCGGGGCCCCGCCCAGCCGGTCGGCCAGGGCGATCACCCTTCCCGGGGCGACCTTGAGGGCGGTCGCGGCGGCCTGGGGCAGCGCGACCTGCACCTCTTTCGCGGTCCGGGCGGCCGGGGCCGGCCAGCCGCCGGCGACCAGGGTCAGCCGGGCGCGGTCGAAGGTGGCCAGCAGCGTCAGATCGGAGTCGGGGCTCTTCGGCGCGCTCGCCGGGCGCAGCGCCAACGGCAGTCCGTAGGGCCCGGAACGGGTGCTGGCGGCAACCCGCGCGGGCAGCCCGCCGAATGAACCGGCCAGTTCGGTCCGTACCGCCCGGTCGAGCGGGCCGCCGCTCCCGTGGTCGGAGCCGTCCACATCGGCCCGCACCTCGACCGTGGAGCGGTCGGCCGCCTGGTGCTGGAGCGTACGGCGCAGCGCCGCGTCGCCGGTCGCGCCGGTGAAAGCGGTGAAGCCGGCCAGTACGCACGTGGTCAGCAGCACCGTCAGCAGCGCGGCGGTCAGCAGCAACCGGTGCGCGCGCACGCGCAACAGGATGAATCCGGCCACCAGCGTCCCCCGTCCTTTACAGGGGGGATGCTCTCAAACGGAAATGATCAGGAAAAGTGGCGGAGAATGTCGCAATGCGATCGTGACCAGCCGGGATGGTGCCCAGGGCGGCCGGAAGGCGGTGCGGAGCGGCCCCGGGAGAGCCGCTCCGGTGCGGGGAAGACTGGCCGGATCCGTTCAGCCGGGAGTGTTCACCATGGACGCCGCAGCGTAGACCAGGTAGTCCCACAACTGCTTCTCGTGCTCGGGCGCCAGCGCCAACTCATCGACCGCGTCCCGCATATGGCGCAGCCAGGCGTCGTGCGCGGCCCGGTCGACGGTGAAGGGAACGTGCCGCATCCGCAGCCGGGGGTGGCCGCGATGGTCGCTGTAGGTGCGGGGGCCGCCCCAGTACTGCATGAGGAAGAGGGTCAGCCGCTCCTCCGCGGGCCCGAGATCCTGCTCCGGGTACATCGCGCGCAGGTCGGGATCGTCCGCGACGCCCTGGTAGAAGCGGTGCACCAGGCGGCGGAACGTCTGCTCGCCGCCGACCTGCTCGTAGAAGGTCGCTTCCGGGGGCGCGCCGTGCGGGATCTCGTTCACCCTTCCATGGTCGCACCGAGCCGCCCGCGCCGGGCCACGAGGTCGGCGGGCGCGGTCGGGCCGGATCAGTCCTCGCGGTTTCTAGCCGCTCGGCGGCTCCCATACGGAGGCGTCGTGGGCGAAGAGCACCCGCCGCGGGTCGAAGGCGAGCAGCCGCTCCGGCCAGGAGTCCGGGGCCGGCAGCGGCGCCGCGGCCCCCTCGGCCACGGCGGTCGCGGCCAGCCGGGACGCGGCGAAGTCGGAGGCCGAGGCGTGGGTCTGGCCGGCCAGGATCACCGTGCCGTCCGGTTCCTCGATCACCAGCGACTGGTGCCCGGCGGTGTGTCCCGGGGTCGGCACGATCCACACACCCGGCCGGATCTCGCTCTCACCGGACAGCTCCTCGTAGCGCGCGCCGGGGAAGCCGACCAGCTCGTCGGGGGTGTGCTCGCCGCCGCGGACCAGCGCCATCTCGGCGGCCTGGGCGAGGATCGGGGTGCCGGGGAAGAGCGGGTTGCCGCCGATGTGGTCGAAGTGCAGGTGGCAGTTGACGACCAGGGAGATGTCGGCCGGTGCCACGCCGGCCGCGGCCAGCGCCGCCCGCAGCGGGCGGCGGTGCGGCCGGTAGTGCGCGTCGGTCTCCGGGTCGGCCGTACCGATGCCGGTGTCGAAGAGCAGCAACTCACCCTGGTGCGCGACGAGATAGGCGAGCGCGGGCTCGACCCGGTGCCGCCCGTCGGCGGTTTCCGAGCCGGGCCGGACGAACCAGCCCAGATCCAGCCTGCGTACCGCGTGCGGCCCGTCGCCGCTGCCGCTCATCGCGGACTCCCGCCGTTCATCGGGCACTTCCGCCGTCGCCGCTCGTCCCGGGCCGCTCCCCGACCCGGGTGAGGGTGATCGTGGTCCACGCCCCCACGTGGACCCGGTCGCCCTCGCCGAGCGGGATCGGGGTGTACGGGCGGATCGGGTCCTCACCGAGGTTGACCGTGGTGCCGTTGGTGGAGTTCTGGTCCACCACCGACCAGGCGCCGTCCGGTTGCCGCACCAGGAGCGCGTGCTTGTGCGAGACCCCGGGGTCCTCCGGCGCCCGCGCCATGTCGATGTCGGGGGCCTCGCCGGTGCTGTGCCGGTGGCGGCCGATGGTGATCTGGTCCCCGGTGAGCGGGAGTTCGACGGCGGGGGAGAAGGAGGGGAAGTACAGGCTCTCCGCCTCGGGGCCGCTGCGGCCCATCATCGCGGTGAAGTAGGCGCGGTCGGCGGTGATCACCGCGACCCAGGCGGTCTTCCGCGCGGCCTCCGGGGGCGTGTTGCGATGCTCGGCGGCGGAATCCCGCTCAGTCACCGGACCCGCCGGACCCGCCGCTTCGGTGGCCGCCGGCTCGGGCGCCGCCACCGGCGTCGACGGCGGGCTGATCAGATAGTCGCCGGACCCGGAGGTGACCGTCACCGACTCCGAGGGCACCGGCTCGGCGGGCCGGTTGATCCGCGACGGGCGTGAGGCCTGCGACTCGTACCGCGGATAGGGCGGGAAGACCGCCGAGGTGGGCGGCACCGGGGTGATCGGCGGCCCCGAAGCGCCGCCCGAAGCGGCCGGGACACCGGAGGTGCCGGAAGAGCCCGACAGGCCGGCGGGGCCCGATGCGCCGACGGGACCCGAAACGACGGGCCCCGCCCGGGTGATGGGCGAACCGGGGGTGATCGTCGGGGCGCTGGTACGGAAGTTCCAGCGGCACTCCTCACAGAAGAGCGCCGCGCCCTCCCGGGGCGTCCCGCACTGCGGGCACAGCTCCGCCGCCCGGGTGGCCGCCGGATCGAAGCCGGGCGGCGAGAGGGAGGCCGGCGGGGTCGAGGCCGGTGAGGACGACGCGCTGGACGACGCCGGGCGGGACCCCTGGGGCGGCGCGGACGGCGGCGCCATCCGCATACCGCAGATCTCGCACCAGTCGTCGGTCGGCGACTGGTGGCCGTTCGGACAAATCGGCATGATGCCGGCTCCCCCCGGTTATTTCTTGACGCGTACGGTCTTCGTGGACCGTGTCTCCAAGGTCATCTCGTCGGCGTCGGCGACCCTCGCCTTCAGCCGCACGGTACCGCTCGCGGCGTCCACCACGTCCACCACCTTCGCCAGCAGCTTGGCGGTGTCCTCGTTGCCCGAGGCGCTCGCCAGCTGCACCGCGCGGCCCAGCTTGGCGGTGGCGCCGTCCATGTCGCCGGACTTGCGGGCCTCCAGGCCCTGCTGGATCACCTGGGCCAGTTCGGCCTGTCCGGTGTAGTGGGCGACCTGCGGATTGATCCGGGTGGAGGCGGCCATGTCGTCGGTCCACACCGCCCGCACCAGGCCCTGGGCGAGCACCCGCGGCGACCCGTCGGGCTGCGGCAGCACCAGCGAGAGCCGCGCCGCCAGCATCTCCTGGCCGACGCCCGCGGCCGGCACCCGGACCGCCACGTGGTAGTCGCGGGACTCGTCGCCCCAGGAACCGGTGGGGTAGTCGCCGGCCCGCGGCCCGGCCTCGCCGCGGCGTCCGGTGAGGTCCGCGACGGTCGGCGCGACCTGCTTGACGAAGGTGATCTCCGAGCCCTGCGGGGTCCACAGCCGCAGCGCCACGTCGGCCACCTCCTTGCCCATCGCCTTCTCCATCATCGCCTGGAAGTCGGCGGCCAGGCCCGCCGGATCGGCCACGATGTCCACCGAGCCGAGCAGCGCCGAGGCGATGCCGGTCAGCTCCTTGACCTCCCAGTCGGTGCCGACGCCCCGGGCGTCACAGGTGAAGGAGCCCGCGCACCGGTCGAGGGCGGCCCGCAGATCCTCGGGCTTCTCGTGCTCGTTGCGCCCGTCGGTGAGCAGGATGCCGTGCCGGATCGAGACCTGGCCGGCGCCCAGCAGCCGGTCGGCGAGCGTCAGCCAGGTGCCGATCGCGGTCCCGCCGCCGGCCGTGAGCTTGCGCAGCGCCTGCTTGGCCTGCGCCCGGGTGGCCGGATCGGCCACCGCCAGGCCGCCGCCCCCGGGATACACCTCACGCGCCTGGTGGGTGCCGGCCACCACCGCGAAGGAGACGCCGTCCCTGAGCGTGTCGATGGCGACCGCGGTGGCGTCCCTGGCGTTGCGCATCTTGGTCGGCGGATACTCCATCGAGCCTGAGCAGTCCACCATGATCACCACGCCCGCGTCGGGCCTGCCGCCAGGACCACCGGCCCCGCGCAGGCCGCCGGTGGTGCCGCCGCCCGTCGAGGTGACCGTGACGATGGCGTTGACGTCACGGCCGCCCTCGTGCAGGTACTCGTTCTGGTACACGTCGACCGAGAACTGCGGCACGTTCGACTTGGAAAGAATGGCCATCGCTACCCCAACACTCCTTTGAGCCCTTGCCCCGCCCGCTCCTACCACCCCAGCCCACCCCGCCCGTCCCGGCAGCCCGGCGACCCGGCAGTCCGGTATCCCGGCGGCCCGGCCTCCCGGACCGCGGGCTAGGCGGGTGGGAATCCTGCCCGTGACACGGTCGCCGGGAACGGCAGCACCGCGACCGTTACGTTGTCGTGGCCGCCGCCGTCCAGCGCCACACCCAGCAGGGTGCGGGCGCTGTGCAGCGGCCGGGTGCGGGCGTCGGCGGGGGTGGCCGCGGCCAGCTCGGCCGCCGACTCCGCGTAGTTCCACAGCCCGTCGGTGCAGACCACGATCACCCCCGGGCCCTGCGGCCGGAAGGCGGCCACATGCGGGTCGACCTCCACCGCGTCGGCGCCGAGCCAGCCGGTGATCGCGTGCGCCCGCTCGTCGGCGTACGCCTCCGCCTCCGTCAGCAGCCCGGCGAGCACCATCCTGGCCGCCCACGAGTCGTCCTCGGTGAGCCGCGACGGCGGCAGGGCGCGGTCGTCGGGGATCCAGTAGGCGCGGCTGTCGCCGATCCAGCCGACGGTGAACACCGCTCCGGTGACCACCGCGCTGACGCAGGTGCAGGCCGGGGCGTTGTGGTGCGGCGGGCCGCCCGGGGCCTCCTCTTCCTCGGCCAGCGCGCTGACCGCGTCGAAGGCGGCCAGCAGCGCGCCGCGCATCGCCTCCTCGGGGCCCGTACCGCGCTCCAGGGCGGCGAGCAGCGACTCACTACCCCGCGTGGCCGCGGCGGCTGAGGCGTCGTCCGGGCGGTACGCGCTGGACACGCCGTCGCAGACCACCGCGGTCACCGCGGGGGTGCCGTCCGGCAGCGAGGCGGTGGCCAGGGCGAAGGCGTCCTCGTTGCGGTGGTGCCGCAGGCCGCGGTCGCTGACGGCCGCCACGCCCTCCAGTTCGAGTTCCTGGTGGTCGCGCCGGCGGGGCTGGGCGTGTCCGCAGTGCTCGCAGTAGCCGTCCCCGTCCACCCCGCCGACCCCGCAGGCGACGCACGTCGCGGCGCCGTCGCCCGCCCCGGCGGCCTCCTGCCGGGGGTCCGCCTGCCCGGCCGCGCCGAGGACCAGGGTGTCGCCTCCGTCGGGGGCGGGCGGCGCGAGCGTGAAGGACCCGGTGGCCACCTCGTCGTCCTGACCCGCGGCGGCCGGCGCCGGTCCGGGCACGGGCACCGGGTCCGGTACGGGTGCCGGTCCGGGCACGGCAAGGTCGACGCCGCACTCCTCGCAGAAGCGGTCGCCCTCCGCCCGCGGCTCGCCGCAGTTGGGGCAGGCGGCCCTGCCCGGGTCGGCCCGTCCGGGGCCACCCTGGCGGGGAACGATCGGCGGAACGGCGGCGGCCGAGGCCGCCGATTCTGGCAGTGGTGGCATCGGCTACACCCACGTCCGGGGGCGGAAGCGGTTGGCGCGCTCCACCAGTTCGATCCTTGCGCTGCCCTGCTGGGCGAGTCTGGCGAGCACCCGGTACGAGCGCTCGAGGCCGAACCGCAGGTCCCGCTCGGTGAGTCGGGCGCCGAGCACCCCGGTGGGCGCTCCCGCGGGCGCCTCGCCGGCGGCCGGCTCCCCGGCCCGGCCGGCCAGCACCCAGTCGAGCGCGCTGCCCAGCACCTCGGTGGCGAGCTGTTCGCGGCGGTCGGAGTCGAGGCCCTGCCGTTGCAGGTCCTCCACCTGGCGGGCGGCGGCGACCAGATCGGGCAGCAGCGGTTCGCTCGGGGAGCGGTCCCGCAGCCGGGCCCTGATCGCCGCCACCCGGGCGGCCGTGTAGTGGATGGACGACTCGGGCACCGACTCCAGCGCGTCCACCGCGCCGGTCCGGTCCCCCGAGCGCAGCAGCACCCGGGCCAGACCGAAGGCGGCGCTCACATAGCTGTGGTCGGTGGTCCACACCAGCCGGTAGTACTCGGCGGCGTTGTCGAGCTGGCCGAGCACCTCGGCGCAGATGCCCAGCGCCAGCTTCGGCGCGGGCTCACCCGGGAAGGCGTCGTAGACCGCGTCGAAGCTGAGCGCGGCCGTCTCGAAGTCGCCGGTGGACAGGGCGGTCAGACCGCGGTGCCACACCACCCGCCAGTCGTCGAGATGGTCGTCGGCGAGCGACTGGAGGACCTGCCGGGCACCTTCGGTGTCGTTCAGCTCCAGCCGGGCCCGCACATCGCGCAGCCGCTTCTCCACCGAGTCCTCCGGCGCCGACCGGAGCGCGGCCACCAGTTCGGCCGGCGCGGCGGCCGAAAGACCGGCGAGGAAGCCGGCGTTGGGGTCGCTCGGGTCCACATGCGGTACGGGCAGGGCGAGTACGGCGGCCGCCTGGTCGAGCCGGGAGACGACGGGCCGGGCCGGGCCCCAGGCACCCGAGGCGGCGGAGTCGCCGTTGGCGCCGGTGCGGGCGGTGATCACCGGCGGCGGCCCGAAAGCCCCCGGGCCGGGGGGAGCCGGCGCGCCCGCCGGGGCGGGCACCGGGGTGCCGGGGGCGGCCGGACCCGCCTTGCCCCGTCCGCGGGCCGCCTTCTCCAGCGCCCGGTCGGCGCCGAGCGCCGACGCGTCACCGGTCACCGGTCGTACCAACTCGGTGTCGACCACCCGCAGTTCCGGCCCGAAGAGGGTGGACAGGGCGGGCCGTGGCCGGCCGGACTCCAGCGCGACGACCTCCCGCAGCACGCCGAGCAACTGGTCGGCCATCTCCTCGGCGGAGCCGAACCGCTTGCCGGGGTCGGGATCGGTGGCCCGGACCAGCAGCCGGTAGAAGGACTCGTAGCGGGAGAACACCTCGATGCCGGCCGGGTCGGGCAGGCTGCTCGAGAAGACGTTGGTGTAGCCCTGGAAGTCGAAGGCCAGCACGGCGAGGGTGCGGGCGACCGTGTAGAGGTCGGAGGCGATCGACGGGCCCACCTCGGCGACTTCGGGCGCCTGGTAGCCGACCGTGCCGTAGATCGCGGACTCGGTGTCGTCCATCCGCCGGACCGCGCCCATGTCGATGAGCTCCAGCCGGTCGCCGGTCTGGATCGCGTTGTCCACCTTGAAGTCGCAGTAGAGCAGGTTGCGGCTGTGCAGATGGCCGAGCGCGTCCAGCGCCTCGATGGCGAAGGCGATGGCCTGCGCGACCGGCAGCGGCTCGCGCCTGCCGTCCGCGCCGCGGCGCTCGTTGGCGATCTCCTTGAGCGATTTGCCGCCGACGTACGCCATCACGATGTAGCCGTCGAGGGTGCCGGTGCGCTGGTCGAGATGCTCGACGAAGTTGTAGATGCGGACGATGTTGGGGTGCTCGATCTCGGCGAGGAAGCGCCGCTCCGACACCGCGGCGGCCAGCGCGTCCTCGTCGCCGGTGTCGAGCAGGCCCTTGAGCACCACCCAGCGGTCGGAGACGGCGCGGTCCACCGCCAGGTAGATCCAGCCCAGGCCGCCGTGCGCCAGGCAGCCCACCACGTCGTACTGGCCGTGCACCACGTCGCCCGGCCGCAGCTTGGGCGTGAAGGAGTACGGGTGGCCGCAGGTGGAGCAGAAGCCCTCGGTACGGCCGGGGCGGTCACCGCGGCTGCGGCCGACGGGCGCCCCGCAGTCGCCCTTGCTGCAGTACCGCTTGCGCTCGGGGACCTCGGGGTTCTCCAGCACCGCGGCGGCCGGGTCGGGCCGCGGCACGGTCGGCACGGACACCAGGCCGGCCCCCAGCTTGCCGCGGGTCGGGCCGCTGCCGGTGCCGCGGCTGCTGCGGACCGACACCGAGCGGCCCGACGCGGCGCCGGTCAGCGACTGCGAGAGCCGCCCGGACACCGAGCGCTTGGACGCCTGCGAGGAGCGGGCGGAACGGGCGGAGTGGGCTGAGGGCGCGGAACGGGCGGAGGGCGCGGACGGCCCGGACCGGGCGGACGGGCCGGACTGGCCGGCGCCCGGGCGCCCGGAGCCGCCGGCCCCGCCCGCGGGCGGCACCGCCTGGCCTGGGGCGCCGGCGACCGCGCCCGCGGCCGGCCGCCCGGACCGTACGCCGGCCGCGGCCGGCACCGGCGCGAGACCGCAGGTGTCGCAGTACACCTCGCCGCCGCCCATGTCTTCCAAGGTCCCGGCGCAGCCGGGCCGTTGGCACTTGCTCACGGTCTCCCCCTCAGCCTTTCCCCGACCCGGTGTGGTGCGTTCCCCCGGTGGCACCGGCCGCCCCCCGGGCCGTTCATCGTGATCCCCCGCCCCGGCCCGGTCCCCACCGGTCGGTCGGGGTGCGCGGGACGCCGATCTCCGCCACCGCCTCCTGGTAGCGCCGCACGGTGCGCTCCGCGGCGGCCAGGTCGCAGGGCGCGCTCCACAGCAGCCGGCGTGCCTGGTCGTACCGCTCGATCAGCAGCGGGTCCTCCGCCATGCCGAGCCGGGCGACCTTCGCCCGGTAGGCGTCGAGCCGCCCGCGCAGCTCGGCGCGGATCGCCAGCGGGGCGGTCACCGCCGTCAACGAGTCGCGGGCGCGCAGCAGTTCCTCGTCCGCGCGCTCCTCCAGGCTGTCCAGCAGCGGCGACAGCCGGTGCCACTGGGTGGTCCTGGCGAACTCCTCGGCGGTGTCGAGCTGTTCGTGCAGCGCCGCGGCCGGACCGCTGACCGCCGGCACATCGGAGGCGAGGATCTTCGACAGCACCTCGACCCGGGCGCCGCGCGCCTCGGTCAGCGTGCGGTCCGCACGGGACAGCACATCGCGCAGCCGTTTCAGCCGGTGCTCGGCGTCGTCCCGTACGTGCAGCACGGCCTCCACCTCGCGGCGGATCTCCTCGAGCCGCCGGCCGGCCTGGTCGTAGCGCGAGGTGTCGGGCCGGCCCGGCGCCGACTCCCCGCGCCAGAAGGCCAGCGGATCGGACACCGTACGGGCCCGCAGCTCGGCCAGCTCCTCGACCAGCGCGTCCAGTTCGTCCCCTGCCGGGTGAGCGCCGGGGCGCACGCCCACCGAGTCGGCCAGCGACCGCACCCGCTGGGTCTCGGCGGCGAGCAGATCTATCCGGGCGGGCAGCGCCGACCACACGGAGTCGGCGGCGGCCACCGTCTCCATCGCCCGGTCGTACCAGCCGTTCATCCGCGCCAGGAGCTGCTCCAGGCTGAACCGCTCGCTGAGCCGGGCCGGGCCGGTGAGCGACCGGGCGTGGTCGGGGACGGCCGCTCCGGTGACGGTGATCCCCTCGCCGTGCAACAGCTCGGTGAGCCGGGCCAGTTCCGTCTGGGTGGGCCAGCGCCGCCGGGCCCGCAGCTCGCGCGCGGTGTTCAGCGCGTCGGTGTACGCCTCGAAGTGCGTCCACAGCGCGGAGACCGCGGCGTCGGTCTCGGCCCAGCGCTCCTTGGTGACGCCGGTGAGTTCGGCGCCTTCGAGCAGCCGGCGCCCCGAGTGGTCCTGGAGGGCCAGCAGCGAGGACTCGATGGCTTCGTGCTCGGCGCCGAGCCGTGCCAGGGCACGGTCGACGTCCTCCCGGCCCATGACCGGACCGGATGCTCCCGCGACCGCCATCACACCCTCTTCCTGTGCTTCCGCCGCCGCGCCCGCCGGCCGCCCGGTACTGGTTGGTCCCCGCCCCGATCCGCCCGTCCCGCCCCGGGCCACCCCGAGCCACTTCGAGCCGTCCCGAGCCGGAGGCCCCTGTTCCCGCCCCCGTCCGGCTACGGCTCCGGCCGGTACACGGGGGCCGGCGGCCCGGTGATGCCCGGCAGGTCCTGGGCGAGCCAGGTGGTGTACGACTTCTGCCAGGCACTGCCGGTACCGCCCGATTCGTACCCGGCCAGTATTCGGTTGACCCTGCGTACCAGATCGGGCGCTCCGAGCTTCATGGCCACACCGTACGGCTCCTGAGTGACCGGTTCACCCACCAGGTGCATCAAAGGATCCTGGGCGGCTTGTCCGGCGGCGAGCGCGTTGTCGGTGAACACCGCGTCGGCCTGGCCGAGTTGGACCCGCACCAGGCAGTCCAACTGGTTGTCGACGATCAGCACCCGGGCGCCGAAACGCCGGGCGTCGGAGGCGCGGGTCCCGTTGCCGGTGTCGGTGAGCTTCGCCAGCCCGGTCGAACCCCGCGCCGCGCAGACCGTCTTGTTCCGGAGGGTGGCGTCGTAACCCTTCACCGGCGAGCCCTCGGGCACGAGGAGCTGCTGTCCGGCGGTGAAGTAGGCGGTTGAGAAGGCGACTTGGGAGAGGCGTTCGCAGGTGACGCTCATGGTGCGCACCACCATGTCGACCTGGTCGTGCTGGATCGCGTAGATGCGCTGGTCGGTGGGGACGGTCAGATACTGCACCTTGGCGTCAGGACCGAGGATGTCCTTGGCGATCGCCTTGACGATGTCGATGTCGAACCCGGCGAGCTGGTGGGTGTTCGGGTCGAGGAAGCCCCACAGATAGCTGTTCTGGTCCACCCCGACCCGCAGCCGGCCGCGCTTGGCGATCGCCCGCACGGCCGCCCCGTCGGTGCTGCCGAGCGCCGGGTCGAGGCTCGCCTCGGGATGCGCGCAGGTCTTCGGCGCGTCGTGGGTGGACGCGTAACGGGCGGGGACCGGGGTGTCCCGCGCCGCCGAGGTCAACCGGCCGCCGAAGCCGCTGTCGTGCAGCGGCGCCACCGCCGAGGTCAGAGCGAGGGCGCAGGCCGCCGCCATCGCCGCCACACCGCCCCAGCCGCGCCAACTGGCCCTCACCGTACGCCCGCCTCCGCCGCCATCGCCGTCGTCGCCGCCATCGCCCCGTCCGCTCCGCCCGCCCTGCCGGCCCGTCCTCATGATGCCGCTCACCGGTACTCCGACAGCCTGCGGGCGATGCCCAGCGCCGCGCCCGCGGCCGCCAGCACCGCGAGCAGCGCCGCGCCGGCCGGCAGCAGCGACAGCGAGCCGCGCCCGTTGTCAGCCGCCTGGCGGAACTCCGTCTGCTCGCGCGCGATCGCCTGCCCGAGGCTCGTGTCCACCTTGTCGAAGCACACTTCGGTGGTGTCGGTGACCACCTGGTGGCTGCTGTTCTCGCCGCCGATCACCTCGGCGACGGCCGTGGTGTAGTCGCCGCCGTTGTCGCTGGCCCGGGCCGCGGTGTGCCGGGCGCGCCAGATCCGCATGCTGTCGATGGCCGCGTTCACCGGCGCGCGTCCTGCCTCGTTGTCGGCGAGCGCCAGTGCCTGGGCCAGCTGGCCGCCCACGCCCTGGGGATCCTGGCCGGCCAGCTTCCGCATCTCGTCCTCGAAGTTCGCCTCGTACTGGCCGCCGGAACCCCGGGCGACCAGCGTCAGGTTCTCGTCGCCGCGCGCCTGGAGGACCCCGATCCGCGCGGTGTTGAGCACCTGCATCGACTTGGCGCCGTGCGTATAGGAGTCGGACAACTGGCCGCGGGCCAGGGTGTGTCCGGCCACCACCCACAGCAGCACCACCGCGCACGCCCCGCTGGCCGCCAGCATGCCCTGGTTGAACACCCGGTGGGTGCGCCGGTAGTGGCGGCGCTGCGCCCACACCAGGGCGACCAGGGCGAGCGCCCCCAGCACCCAGGCCGCCCAGGGCAGCGCCTTGGCGTCGGCGTAGTCCCGGTTCAGCCGCTCGGTCTCGATCAGGTAGAGCCGGTTGGCGGCGGGGAGCATGCCGCTTTGCATCTCGGTGTCGGAGTAGCGCAGATACGCGCCGCCCAGTGGGTAGCCGAGCCGGTTGTCGGCCCGCGCCGTCGCCACCTTGTCGGTGTAGTCGGCCAGTTGGCGGTTGAGCGACGCTATCTGGGCCGCCGCCTCGCCGGATCCCTCGCTGCTCGCCGCGGCCTGGGTGATCAGCCGGGCGGCGGTGGCGATGTCCTGCTGGTAGCGGTCGGTCACGTCCCTCGGCTGCGCCCCGCCGACGAGGAACCCGCCGGTGATGGTCGCGTCCGCGTCGGCCAGCGAGCGGTATATCTCGGCCGCGTCCGCGCTCAACGGGGCGCTGTGGTGCACCACATGGTCGGCGGCGGTGGCCCGGTCGGTGATCTGCCAGGCGGTGACGGCGCCGAAGGCGACGACGAGGACGGAGAGCGCGGCGCCGATCAGCCGCAGCCTGCCCGGTTCCGTGGTCGTGGCGGTCCGGATCCGGTGGGCGTTCTCCGCCCACGCCCGGCGCCGGACCCCGACGGCCCGCGGCCCGGGCGCGCCCGGTCGCGTGCCCTGCGTCGGCGTGTACGTCACATGACCTCCCCCAGCGGACCCGCCTCACGCGGGGTCACCCAGCAGTATGGCGGCCTCGGCCCGCGCGGTTCCAGCGCCTGCGGGGGATCTCCCCGGCCCCCACCAGGTCACACGCGCCCGGCCGGTGGATCGGTTCCCGGCACCGGGCGCCCCGGCCGGCCCGCGGCACCGCGCCCCGCCGCGCCCCGCGCTCCGCCGGGGGGAGGAGGCGTGGCCGGGGGCGCGACGGCCGGGTGCGGTGGTGGCCGCGTGGCGCGGCCGGCCGGCCCCGGTCAGCCGGTCAGCCGGGGCAGGCGGGCATGCAGTCACGTAGGCATGCAGGCATACGGTCTTGCGGCCTCATGCGTAGTGTTCGCGCAGCGTCGCCTGGGCCTCCCGGGGAGCTGAGACATGGTCAAGTCCCAGCAGGGCGGCGCCCAGCACCGGCGGAGCGGTGACCACATGGGCCCGTGCCTTGGGGGCGCGGGCGGCGAGGCGGTCGGTGATGGCGTCCATCAGATACGGATGGCGCGCCGCCATGATGCCGCCGCCGAGGACCACATCGGCCTCCTCGTCCAGCAGGTTGAGCCGGCCGAGCGCCACCGAGGCCAGTGCCACGATCTCCGCGGCCTGCCGGTCCAGCAGCGAGCGGGCCACCGGATCGCCCGCGTCCGAGGTCGCGAAGAGCACCGGCGTCAGCTCGTACCGCCGGGCCGGCTCGATCGTTTCCAGATGCAGCGCCTCGATGAGCGCGTACATCGAGTCCAGGCCGAAGTGCGCGGGCAGCGTGGTGGCGAGCGCGGTGGGTCCGCCCCGGCCGTCCTCGGCGCGGGCGGCGTGGAAGAGGGCCTCCTCCGCCAGGCCGGAGCCACCGCCCCAGTCCCCGGATATCTTGCCGATCGCCGGGAAGCGGGCGGTGCGGCCGTCCGGCAGCATGCCCACGCAGTTGATGCCCGCCCCGCAGACCACCGCGACACCGCGCGGCTCGTCCACACCGGCCCGCAGGATCGCGAAGGTGTCGTTGCGCACCTCGGTGCTGCGCGCCCAGCCCAGGCCGTGCACCGCGGCCGCCAACTGGGCTTCTTCAACCGGCAGATCGGCGTTGGCCAGACAGGCCGAGGTGTGTTCGGCCAGCGGTACGGGCGGCGTCCCTCCGCCCGTCGGAAAACCCGCGTCGGCCGCCGCCCGCTCCACGATGCGGGCGAGGACCGACACGGCGGCCTCGACCCCGACGATCGGCGGCTGGAAGCCACCGCCACGGGCGGCGCCGAGCACCGTGCCGTCGGCGGCGACCAGCGCCACGTCGGTCTTGCTGTTGCCCGCGTCGATGGCGAGGACGCCACCGGGGACGAGCGGCTCCCGGCTCAGGCCCACGCCAAGTGCTCCCGGTTGTGGGCGATCAGACGGTCCGTCAGCGCCTCCGCGTACTCGTACTGGCCGATCAGCGGGTGCGAGAGCAGCGCGGTGAACACCCGGTCCCGTCCGCCGCGCAGCGCCGCCTCCAGCGCCAGGTCCTCGTACGCCGTGACGTTGGCGACCAGGCCCGCGAAGAGCGGCTCCAGCGGTGCGACCGGCAGCGGCCGGGCACCGTCGGCGTCGACCACGGCCGGCACCTCGATCACCGCGTCGTCGGCGAGGAAGGGCAGCGTGCCGTTGTTGTAGGTGTTGACGACCTGTACGTCGCCGGTGCCGCGCAGCAGCGACGAGGCCAGCGCGACCGCCGCCTCCGAGTAGAAGGCGCCGCCCCGCTTGGCGAGTAGCTCCGGCTTCTCGTCGAGCGCGGGATCGCCGTACATCTCCAGCAGCCGCTTCTCCATCGCGGCCACCTGGGAGGCGCGCGACGGAGTGGTCCGCAGCTCGCGCACCACCTCGTCGTGCGCGTAGAAGTACCGCAGGTAGTAGGACGGGACCACACCGAGGCGGTCGAGCACCTCGCGCGGCAGGTGCAGATCCGCGGCGATCTCGTCGGTGTGCTCGGCGAGCAGCTTCGGCAGCACGTTCTCGCCGTCGGGACCGCCGAGCCGCACCCCCCGCTCCCAGGTGAGGTGGTTGAGGCCGACATGGTCCAAGTGGACCTGGCCGGGCGTCACGTCGAGCAGCGCGGCGAACTTCCGCTGGAAGCCGATCGCGACGTTGCACAGCCCGACGGCCTTGTGCCCGGCCTGGAGCAGCGCCCGGGTGACGATGCCGACCGGGTTGGTGAAGTCGATGATCCAGGCGTCTGGGGCGGTCCTGCGTACCCGTTCGGCGATGTCGAGCACCACCGGCACGGTCCGCAGCGCCTTGGCGAGACCGCCGGCCCCGGTGGTCTCCTGGCCGACGCAGCCGCACTCCAGCGGCCATGTCTCGTCCTGGTCGCGGGCCGCCTGGCCGCCGACCCGGAGCTGGAGCAGCACGGCGTCCGCGCCGGCCACTCCCGCCTCCAGGTCGGAGGTGGTGACGATCCTGCCGGGATGCCCCTGCTTGGCGAAGATCCGCCGCGCCAGGCCCCCGACCAGTTCCAGGCGGTCGGCGGCCGGATCGACCAGCACCAGCTCCTCGACCGGCAGGGTGTCGCGCAACCGCGCGAATCCGTCGATGAGTTCAGGTGTGTAGGTGGACCCGCCGCCCACGACTGCCAGTTTCATCCCTTGACTCCAGTCAGGGTCACGCCTTCGATGAAGGCCTTTTGTGCGAAGAAGAAGACCACGATCACCGGGGCCATCACGAGAACGGTGGCCGCCATGGTCAGATTCCAGTTGGTGTGGTGGGCGCCCTTGAAGGACTCCAATCCATAACTGAGGGTCCAGGCCCCGGGGTTGGAGCTGGCGTAGATCTGCGGGCCGAAGTAGTCGTTCCAGCAGTAGAAGAACTGGAAGAGGGCGACAGCGGCGATGGCGGGACGGATCATCGGCACGATGACGGTGAGCAGGGTGCGCAGTTCGCCGCAGCCGTCGACCTTGGCAGCCTCGGTGTACTCCTTGGGGATGGTCAGCAGGAACTGCCGCAGCAGGAAGATGGTGAAGGCGTCGCCGAAGGCCATCGGGATGATCAGCGGCCACAGGCTGCCGTCCATGCCGAGCTGCTTGGTCCAGAACAGGTACATCGGGATGATGACCACCTGGGGCGGCAGCATCATCGTCGAGATCACCAGCACCATGATCAGATTACGGCCGCGGAAGCGGAACTTGGCGAGCGCGTACGCCACCGGCAGCGACGACACGACGGTCAGCACCGTGCCGGCCACCGCGTAGACCAGCGTGTTGCGCCACCAGGTGAGGAAGCCGGGGGTGTCCCAGACGGTGCGGAAGTTGGACCACTCCCAGGTGTGCGGCCACAGGTCGCGGGTGAGCGCCTGGTTGTCGCTCATCACCGCGGTGAGGAAGACGAAGACGAACGGCAGGATGAAGAAGGCCGCGGCCGCGATGCCGAGCGCGTGCACGGCGATCCAGTGCAGGGTCCGCTTGCGCTGGGCGGTCCGCCGGGCGCGGATGTCGAGTCCGGTACGGGATTCGGATACCGGTGTGCTGAGCGTGGCTTGGGTCATTTCGATCAGTCCTCACCTCTCTTGGTCGCCCTTCCTGCTCTCTCCCTTTGCGGACGGCCTCGTGCCTCGGCCGGCCACTTCGGGAGTTCGGGCGTCAGTCCTCGGCCGACAGGAAGCCATTGCGCCGGCGCATCAACAACGCGGTGAACGCCATCGCCAGGACGAACAGCACCAGCGCGATCACACACGCGGAGCCGTAGTCGAAGCGCTGGAAGCCGCGTTCGTAGACGAGCTGGGGCAGGGTCAGGGTCGACTTGTCGGGGTAGCCGGGCTCGAACTGCTGGCCCGAGTTGCCGATGATCCCGGAGGCGACCTTCCCGGCGACCAGCGGCTGTGTGTAGTACTGCATGGTCTGGATGACCCCGGTGACCACCGCGAACATCACGATCGGCGAGATGTTCGGCAGCGTCACGAAGCGGAACCGGTGCCAGGACCCGGCGCCGTCCAGCTCGGCCGCCTCGTACTGCTCCTTGGGCACGTCGAGCAGCGCGGCCATGAAGATCACCATCAGGTCGCCGATGCCCCACACCGCGAGCAGCGTCAGCGCCGGCTTCGACCAGGCGGGGTCGGTGAACCAGCCGGGCGTCGGGATGCCGAGGTTGCCCAGGATGTGGTTCACCGGACCGGTGCCGGGGTTGAGCAGGAAGACGAACGCCATGGTGGCGGCGACCGGCGGTGCCAGGTACGGCAGGTAGAAGGCGGTACGGAACAGGCCGGCGCCGGTCCTGATCTTGGTGATCAGCAGCCCGATACCGAGCCCGAAGATCACCCGCAGCGTCACCATCACGACGACCAGCCACAGCGTGTTGCGCAGCGCCGGCCAGAAGAGCGGGTACTCCGTGAAGACGTACGTCCAGTTCTTCCCGCCGGTCCACGTCGGCGCGTTGATGCCGTCGTAGTGCATGAAGGAGAAGTAGACGGTGGAGAGCAGCGGATAGACGAAGAAGACGCAGAACCCGATGATCCACGGCGACAGGAAGGCCAGGGTGCGGAGCGCCGCCTTGCGGCGCTTCACCTTCAGCAGGGGGTGTACGGCGGCGGCGCTCATCACTTGGCCTGCGCGATGTCCTTGTCGACCTGCTTGTCGACACCCTGGAGACCGGCCTTGAGGTTCTTGGACTTGCCCGACTCGTAGGCGTAGGCGAAGTCCTGGAGCGTGACCTGGTAGGCACCGCCGTTGACGCTCGGCGGGGTGGTGGTGCTGTCCGGGTTCTGCGCGATGTCGATGAAGGTCTTGAAGCCCGGGTCCTGGTCCAGCTTCGGGGACTTCAGCGCGGCCAGCGTGGAGGGCACGTTGTGGATCGCGTTGGCGAAGGAGACCACCGCGTCGGTGTCCGTGGTCATGAACTTGACCAGCTCCCAGGCGGCGTTCTTCTTCGCCGACTGGTTGGAGACGCCGATGATGGTGCCGGACAGATAGCCCTTGCCGTAGGTGCTCGCCTGGTCGTCGGGGACCGGGAACGGCGCCACACCGAGGTCGGTCACCCCGGCGTCCTTGGCCATGCCGAGCCGCCACTCGCCGTCGATGCCCATCGCCACCTGGCCGGTGTGCAGCGGGTTCTTGGCGCCGAACTCGTCACCGAAGGTGTTGCGGTACTTCTCCAGCTTGGCGAAGCCGCCGAGCGACTTCACCATGCCCTGCTGCCAGTCGAACATCGAGGCGAAGCCGGGGTCGGTGGCCACCTGCGACTTGCCGTTGGCGTCGAAGTACTGCACACCCCACTGGGCGGCGAAGTGTCCCGGCGTGCTCTCGTAACCGTGGAAGTCCGGCATGAAGCCGAGCTGGCTGTAGGAGTCGCCCTTGGACTTGGTCAGCTTGAGGGCGTCCGCCTTGAACTCGCTGAGCGTCTTCGGCGGGGCGGAGATCCCGGCCGCCGCGAACTCCTTCTTGTTGTAGTACAGCCCGTACGCGTCGCCGAGCAGCGGCAGCGTGCAGCGCTTCCCCTGGAACTGGGTGTACTCCAGCATCGGCTTGGGGAAGGTGGCCGCCGGGTCGATGCCGTCCTTCTTGAGGAACGGGGTGAGATCGGCCATGGCGCCCGAGGAGCAGAACTGGCCGACGTTGTCGGTGGTGAAGGAGGAGACCACGTCCGGGGCCTTGTCACCGCCGGTGCGCAGCGCCTGGTTGATCTTGTCGTCGGTGATGTTGGCCTGCACCTTGACGTGGATGTTGGGGTAGGCCTTCTCGAACCGGGCGATGTTGTCGTTGATCGCCTTCAACTCGTTGGGCGCGGACCAGCCGTGCCAGAAGTTGATGGTGACGTCCTTGGTCGCGTCGTCGCTCGCGGTGCTCGAACTCTGGCCGGTACACGCGCTCGCGAGCAGGGATATCGCGGCGGTCGCCGCCAGGGCGGCGGCTGCTTTCGTCAGTCGGGACACTGCTCTTTACCTCCGGGAGGGGCCAACGAGGGTGTGCGGTGCCGTCGGAGCGGCGGCGGGACGCCGCTCCGACGGTGAGCGGGGGGCGGGGGGCGGGGGCGGGAAAGCGAAAAGGAAGGGGAAAGGGGCGGGCGGGGGATGTTCAGCGGGAGGTGTCGAACACCTCGTCGCGGGTGGTGGCGAGCGCGCTCTCCAGGGCCCCGCTCAGCACGGGATGGGTCTGTACCGTGCCGAGCACCAACCGGGGCCGTGGTACGGCGAGTTCGGCGAGTTCGGCCTGGATTGACGCGCGTAGGGGTTCCCCGCCGGCGACGGTCACGTCACCGGACAGGACGATCAGTTCGGGGTCGAGCACCGCGACCAGGGAGGCGAGGCCCACCGCGGTGCCGGTGGCGCAGCGGGCCAGCAGCTCGCGCCAGGGGTCGTCGGCGGCGAGTCCGTCCTCGCCGGCCTCCTCGTGGCGGGCGGCCGCGCCGGCGAGCAGCACGGCGGCGGCCTCCGGCTGGGTGCCCGCCGGAAGTTCGAGGCCGAGCTCGCGGGCGGTCCGCAGCACCGCGTTGCAGCCGGCCAGCTCCTGGAAGCCGCCGTTGTTGGCCTTGGTGACGTTGCGGACCAGCGGGGTGCCCGGCACCGGCAGAAAGCCGACCTCGCCCGCACCGCCGGTCCAGCCGCGGTGCAGCCGGCCGCCTATCACGATGGCGGCGCCGATGCCCTCCTCGTTCCAGAGCAGGACGAAGTCGTCGTGGCCGCGCGCGGCGCCGATCCGCTGTTCGGCGACCGCGGCGAGATTGACGTCGTTGTCGTACTCCAGCGGCATCGGCAGCGCGGCGGCCAGCTCGTCCAGCAGCGCGGTGGAGTGCCAGCCGGGCAGATGGCTGGCGTAGCGCAGCCGCCCGGTGCTCGGGTCGAAGGCGCCCGGGGTGCCGATCACCACCCGGTGCAGCGCGGAACGGTCGATCCCGGCGGCCTTGACCGCGCCGTCCAGCGCCCCCACCACCTGCTCGACCGCGCTGCCGCCCCGCCGACGCGGGGTGGGCAGCAGGAAGGTGCCGATGGTACGGCCGGTGATGTCGGCGACCGCGGCCCTGATCTGCTCCGGGTTGACGTCCAGCGCGGCCACGTGGGCGGCGGCCGGATTGACCGAGTAGAGCTGGGCGTTGGGGCCGGGGCGGCCGGCGGTGGTGCCGGTGGCGAGCACGAGTCCGGCCGTCTCCAGCCGGGCCAGCAACTGGGACGCGGTCGGCTTGGACAGGCCGGTGAGTTTGCCGATCCTGGTCCGGGAGAGCGTGCCGTGTTCCAGCAGGAGGTCGAGAGCGGCGCGGTCGTTCATGGCGCGCAGTACGCGTGGTGTTCCCGGGGTGCCGGCCATGCGCGCCATCCTCCCTCACGTTCACTGTTAGGAAAGTTTCCTATTGGCAACGAAAGGTAGGCCCGCCGTCAGCAGGGCGTCAAGGGGGGTTGGCGGGCCGTCGGCCAAGTCGTTACCAAGCGGCCCCCGGCACGCCGTACCAGCGTGACAGGGGCCGCGGCGCCGCGAAAGGCTCAGGGACGGAAAGGGCCGGCGGTCAGCGCTCCCCGGCGGCCGGCGGGGGCACCTGGCGGTGACGCGATCGGGCCGACCGCTGCGCGGCCGGGCGCGCCGGATCCGCCGGGTTCGCCGGGTCCGCCGGGTCCGCCGGGTTCGCAGGGTTCGCCAGTTCCGATGGTTCCGATGGTTCCGCGGCTTTCGGCGCCCCCGCGGCGGCCGGCGGCGCCGAGGCGGGCGTGTCGGAGACCTGGACCGGCTCCCGCTCGGCCGCCGTGGCCCCCGGTTCCTGCGCGGCCGCCGCCGGGGCGCCGCTGGTGATCGCGATGCCGGCGTCGTCGAACGCCTTCTTGATCCGCCAGCGCAGCTCCCGCGCCACCGCCGCCGCCTCGCCCGGCATCGTCTTGGCCTGCGTCTGGATCACCACGGACTCCGCGCCGACCGACTCCAGGCCCAGCACCCGCACCGGCTCCCAGAGCCTCTCGTCCCACGGGTCCTCCTTGCCCAGCTCCTCGGCGGTCGTCACGATCACCGCACGGGCCCGTTCCAGGTCCTCGCCCGCGCCCACCTGGACATCGACCATGGCCGTCGCCCAGCCCTGGCTGAGGTTGCCGATCCGCTGCACCTCGCCGTTGCGCACGTACCAGATCTCGCCGTTGTCGCCGCGCAGCTTCGTCACCCGCAGGCCCACCTCGACCACGGTGCCGGAGGCGACCCCCGCGTCGATCACATCGCCGACGCCGTACTGGTCCTCCAGGATCATGAAGACACCGGACAGGAAGTCCGTCACCAGGTTGCGCGCGCCGAAACCGATCGCCACGCCCGCCACGCCGGCGCTGGCCAGCAGCGGCGCCAGATTGATCTTGAGTACCGAGAGCACCGTCAGCGCGGCCGTGCCCAGGATCACGAACGACGCCATGCTCTTGAGCACCGAGCCGATCGCCGCGCTGCGCTGCCGCCGCCGCTCCGCGTTGACCAGCAGCCCGCCCAGCGTGGTGGCGGCCGCGGCCTCCGCGCCCTGGTTCATCCGCTCGATGAGCTTGGTGATGGTCTTCACCACCAGCCGCCGCAGGACGATCGCGATCACCACGATCAGCACGATCCGCAGACCCGCGGTGAGCCAATCGGCCCAGTTGTCGTCCACCCAGCTCCCCGCCTGATCGGCCGAGTGGGGAAGGGCCAGGTCGGTCATGGCGTGCGGGGGCGCGGCGCCCCAGGTCGTCGCGATGGGCACGTGCGGGAACCTCCGTGGGGGTACGAGGGTTCCAATCTAATGGGCGACCGATGCCGTCTTGTTGCCTTGTCCGAGGGGCGGAAGCCCCGCGGACTGGGGATGTACAGGGCTGTACGGGGATGCGCACGGGATTACGGGAGGGGACAAGGGCGAAAGCCGGGGGAGTCCCGGGGGAGTGTGGTCCAAAACACCTCGGGTCCGTTACCCGGGCATGGTGGCGCACCGCCCCGCCTTCCGGAGAGACTGAAGTCAGATCGTCCCGGCGCGAGCCACGCGCCGCCGGCGTTAAAGGAGGCATCCGTGCCGCATGTGCTGGTCCTGAACGCGTCGTACGAGCCGCTCGGCGTCGTACCGCTCCGCCGCGCGCTCGTCCTCGTGCTGAACAACAAGGCCGTGTGCCTCGAGGAATCCGGCGCCTTTCTGCACAGCGAGACACAGGCGCTGCCGGCGCCCAGTGTCGTCAAACTGACCAAATTCGTCCGGGTGCCTTTCCGGGGCACCGTGCCGCTCACCCGGCGGGCCCTCTTCGCCCGCGACGGGGGCAAGTGCGCGTACTGCGGATCCGCCGCCACCAGCGTCGACCACGTCATTCCGCGCAGCCGCGGCGGGCAGCACGCCTGGGACAACGTGGTGGCGGCGTGCAGACGCTGCAACCATGTGAAGGCCGACCGGCACGTCGCCGAGCTGGGCTGGCGACTGCGCCATCAGCCGGCCCCACCGTCCGGGCTCGCCTGGCGGATCATCGGGACCGGACATCGGGACCCGCGCTGGCTGCCATACCTGCAACCTTTCGGCGCGGACGACGCCCTGGCCCGGATCGACGGCATATCGGCCTGAGATCCGGGCCTTCGTGTGTCGGCTTCCGGCCGGCACCGGGTCCACGGGGCGCGCTCACCTGGGCCGATACGGCCAGGGGCCACCCCGTGATGCCCCGTGCCTCCGCACCGGCTGCCCTTACCTTCGGTAACACTGGCCGCGGTGACCCGGTTCACCCCATCGGCCGAAGTCCGGAGCGTCAAGAGCCGTCGAGAACGTCAAGAGCCGTCATGAACGCGATGAGCACAGCCCGTCGGGTTGTCCACAGGGGTTCCGATCGCGGGTGCGGGCGCCGTGCGAGGATGGCCGTCTCACCTGACGAGAAGGAGTGGGCCGCTGTGCCTGGTACGAACCTCACGCGCGAGGAGGCGCAGGAGCGTGCGCGCCTGCTCGGCGTCAACGCGTACGCGATCGAGCTGGATCTGAGCGGTGCCCAGGAGGGAGGCACCTTCAGGTCGGTGACGACCGTGCGGTTCGACGCGGCCGAGGAGGGCGCGTCGACCTTCATCGACCTGGTGGCCCCCGCCGTCCACGAGGTGGTGCTCAACGGCGACGCTCTGGACCCCGCCAAGGTCTTCGCCGACTCCCGGATCACGCTCCCCGCCCTGAAGGCCGGGGGCAACGAGCTGCGGGTCGTCGCCGAGTGCGCGTACACCAACAGCGGCGAGGGACTGCACCGGTTCGTCGACCCGGTGGACAAGCAGGCGTACCTCTACACGCAGTTCGAGGTGCCGGACGCCCGCCGCGTCTTCGCCAGCTTCGAGCAGCCCGACCTCAAGGCGACCTTCGCCTTCACGGTCAAGGCCCCCGGCGGCTGGACGGTCATCTCCAACTCGCCCACGCCCGAGCCCTCGGCGGACGGCGTGTGGACCTTCGAGCCGACCCCGCGCATCTCCACGTACATCACCGCGCTGATCGCCGGGCCTTACGCCGCCGTGCACAGCTCCTGGGAGGGCGGCGGCCGCAGCGTCCCGCTGGGTGTCTACTGCCGGCCCTCGCTCGCCGAACACCTCGACGCCGAGGCCATCTTCGCCGTCACCCGCCAGGGCTTCGACTGGTTCGAGGAGAAGTTCGACTACGCGTACCCGTTCGCCAAGTACGACCAGCTCTTCGTCCCGGAGTTCAACGCCGGCGCGATGGAGAACGCCGGCGCGGTCACCATCCGCGACCAGTACGTCTTCCGCTCCAAGGTGACCGACGCGGCCTACGAGGTGCGCGCCGAGACCATCCTGCACGAGCTGGCCCACATGTGGTTCGGCGACCTGGTCACCATGGAGTGGTGGAACGACCTGTGGCTGAACGAGTCGTTCGCCACCTACACCTCCATCGCCTGCCAGGCGCACGCCCCCGGCTCCCAGTGGCCGCACGCCTGGACCACCTTCGCCAACTCCATGAAGACCTGGGCCTACCGGCAGGACCAACTGCCCTCCACCCACCCGATCATGGCGGAGATCAACGACCTGGACGACGTGCTGGTCAACTTCGACGGCATCACGTACGCCAAGGGCGCCTCGGTCCTCAAGCAGCTCGTCGCCTATGTCGGGATGGACGAGTTCTTCACCGGTGTGCAGGCCTACTTCAAGCGGCACGCCTGGGGCAACACCCGGCTGTCCGACCTGCTGGGCGCGCTGGAGGAGACCTCCGGGCGCGACCTGAAGACCTGGTCGACGGCGTGGCTGGAGACCGCCGGCATCAATGTGCTGCGGCCCGAGCTGACCGTGGACGAGCAGGGCGTCGTCACCGCCTTCGCGGTGCGCCAGGAGGCCCCCGCGCTGCCGGTCGGCGCCAAGGGCGAGCCGGTGCTCAGGCCGCACCGGATCGCGATCGGCGGCTATGACCTTCGCGACGGCAAGCTGGTCCGGGAGCGGCGGATCGAGCTGGACATCGAGGGTGAACTGACCGAGGTCCCGGAGCTGGTCGGCGCCCGCCGCCCCGACGTCGTGCTGCTCAACGACGACGACCTGTCGTACGCCAAGATCCGGCTCGACCAGCAGTCCCTGGCCACCGTCCGCGACCACCTCGGCGACTTCACCGAGTCGCTGCCGCGCGCCCTCGCCTGGGCGGCGGCCTGGGACATGACCCGGGACGGCGAACTGGCCGCGCGGGACTACCTGGAGCTGGTGCTGCACGGCATCGGCAAGGAGACCGACATCGGTGTGGTGCAGTCGCTGCACCGCCAGGCGAAGCTGGCCCTCGACCTGTACGCCGACCCGGCGTGGCGTGAGACCGGGCTGGCCCGCTGGACCGAGGCCACCCTCCACCACCTGGAGAGCGCCGCCCCCGGCAGTGACCACCAGCTCGCCTGGGCCCGCGCCTTCGCCGTCACCGCCCGCACCCAGGAGGAACTGGAGCTTCTCCAGGGCCTGCTCGACGGTTCGCGGTCGTACGACGGGCTGGCCGTGGACACCGATCTGCGCTGGACGCTGCTGAACCGGCTGGCGGCGACCGGCCGGGCCGGCGCCGAGGCCATCGACGCCGAGCTGGTCCGCGATCCCACCTCGGCCGGCGAGCAGCACGCGGCGGAGGCGAGGGCGGCCCGGCCGAGCGCCGACGTCAAGGCCGAGGTGTGGACGTCCGTGGTCGAGGACGACAAGCTGCCCAACGCGGTCCAGGAAGCGGTCATCGGCGGCTTCGTCCAGACCGACCAGCGAGAACTCCTCGCGCCGTACATTGAGCGGTACTTCGCCGCCGTGAAGGGCGTGTGGGAGACCCGCAGCCACGAGATGGCCCAGCAGATCGTGATCGGCCTCTACCCCGCGCTCCAGGTCTCCCAGGAGACGCTCGACGCGACCGACGCCTGGCTGGCGTCCGCCGGGCCGGCGCCCGCGCTGCGGCGCCTGGTCGTGGAGTCCCGCGCGGGCGTCGAGCGCGCGCTCAGGGCCCGCGCGGTGGACGCGGCGGCCGGCTGACCGATGGCCCCGTCGAACCCCCCGGTGAAATCACCGGGGGGTTCGCCATTCACCGCGACGGCGTCCCCGCTATTCGTGGGGCCGGCGGGAATTGTGCAGCCGGTGGCACCGCCGTGACACGGAAGGGACTCCACGCGCCGGGCGGCCGGCCACGCAATCGGCGGCCGTACCGGAACTCTCGGAATTACCCGCGCGGCGCCCCGGCATCCCCCCTATGCTGAAGGAGAGTTGAGACCCACGTCACATCTGCGCGGTGGGTCGGCTCATATCCAGAGGGGGGACCTTGGATACCAGCGTGGCCGTACAAGCCGATCATCGCGGATTTCTCGACTATCACGCCGGACCGCCGAGCGGGGACGCCACCCGGCATCTTTGCGCCGCCGCTCATCTCGACCGGCGTTTCAGGACCCGGGCCATCGAGGAGCTGATCGAGAACAAGCACCGCGTCCCCGCCGCCACGCCCGGCGTCGACATGGCGCGGGTGCTGGCCGAGTGCCTGCTCGCCCGGCGGGAGGCGGTCGTCGCCGGCACCCTGGTGCTGGTGGTCGCGATCGGCGGCCTGCTCGCCGCGTCGGCCAGTACGGGCGTCGCGATCGCCTTCGTCCTCGTCACCAGGCTGATCGTCTGGGTGGTCAAACTGGTCTTCGCCGCGGGCCGTACCCGGGGCCGCACCGCCGCCACCGGCCGCGGCCGCAACACCCGCAGCCTGGTCGTGATGGCGGTGGCCCTGTTCGCTCTGTGGTTCGTGGGCGGCATCCTGGTCGTGCCGTTCTTCCTGCTGCGCGGACTCGGCGGTTCCTCGGGTGACGGCGGGTTCTTCTCGTCCGGATCCGGGTCCGGCTACGACGGCTCGGCTGTCGGCGGTTCCGGCGGGGGCGGGCCGCACTGGTGGGCCGTCCTGCTGATCATCCTGCTCTGGGTGGCGATCGGCGCCGTCGCCCGGTACCGGCGGCACGGCGATCTCGCCGCGCTCCACACCGGCCGCAGCGCGGAGGGCCACTTCCCGCACTTCAAAACGGTCTTCGACGGACTGCGCAACCGGTGGGCCGAGGCGGAGACGCTCTACAGCGACTTCGAACCGTTCGTCGGCGCGGGCCTCGCCATCGAGGACAAGGCGTGGTCCTTCCCGATCGAGCTCACCCCCGACGCCAAGCACCGCGACGCGGGCGCCGAGCCGCAGCAGCTCTTCCTCCCGGCCGTGCACCGCGCCCTCGGCCAGGGCCTGGCGGAGCTGGCCGGCGGCTCCCTCTACCCCGGCGACCCGCTGCGCCGGCTGATCGTGCGCGACCGGGTCTTCCGCACCGGCACCCGCAAGGAGGACCCCAGCCGGTGGTACGGCGCGCTGAGCGTCCCCACACCCGGCACCGGCGTGATGGCCATCCAGCCGTCCATCGCCGACCTGCTGGACTACGGCTCCCACGAGCGCGTGCGCCACTACCTGGAGGCGCGCGCGGAGCTGTGGGAGGGGCAGATCGTCGCCGCCGTGTTCCTGCGCGCCTACATCCAGGGCGGCCTGTTGCAGGTGGAGGGCGTGCCCTTCCTGCTGCCGCCGATCGCCGAGCGCTACCGGGTGGTGGACGGCGTCCTTCCCCCGGAGCGGGTGCCCGACGGCGCCGCCGCCGTGGGCCGGTCCCTGCGGGCCTTCGCCTTCGACGCCGTCACCTCGGTGATAGAGCCCGCGCTCGCGCTGCGCTCGGTGATCAGGGCCGGTCGGCGCGCCCACTGGTACCAGCGGATGATCGTCGCCGGCCGCCCGGTCGACCACGGACCGCGGCTCAGTCTGCGCGAGCTCGGCTCCGAGCCGGTCTATCAGCAGCTCTTCCAGGAAGTGGATGTGCACCGCTTCTTCGTGAGCGTACGTCAGCGGGCGTCGAGCGCCGTGCTCGGTGAATTGCGGCGGGCCGGATACGCCACCTCCGAATTCGAGCGTATGGCGCAGACGGTGAACTCCCAGGTGAACCTCTTCGGTGCCAACGCCACGGTCGGAATCGGCGGAATCCAGAACGTCGTCGCCGAAGGCGGAGTTCAGCACATGACGGGTCAGCAGTCGACCGGCGCCGACAGCCGGCTCGAACAGTCGGGGCTCTGAAGAGCGAAGCCCGCGGAGTACGCCCCGAACGGCACGCGCCAACGACACGCTGCGAACGGCAAGTCCCGAACAACAGAGCGACCGAAGAGCCGGCCCATCTCCGTATCGAAAAGGGAAGCAGGAACCCCATGTCCGCATCTGACGCCGCGTCGCCGCCGCCCGGCGGGAATTCGGGAATCCAGAACATCGTCCGCGGCGGCAGCCAGCACATCTCCGGCCAGCAGTCGACCGGCGCCGGCAGCCGGCTCACCCAGCACGTCGGCGGTCCGGCGGCGCGGGACGGAAGCACGGTCACCATCGCCGACCTGTCGACCGCGATCGAGGCGCTCCGGGCGGAGTTCGCCGCACTGATCGACCGGGCACCCGAGGCGCTGTCGGCGCCCCAGGCGCTCACCGTGGAGCGGGCGATCACCGAGGCGGCGACGGAGACCGGGAGCGAGGAGCCCAGGAAGGACACCCTGCGGGCGGCCATCGAGCGGGCCGCGGCGATCCTCGGCGGGGTCAGCGGCATGGCCGGCTCGGTGGCCGCCCTGCAAGACGTCTTCCGCAAGCTCTTCGGCGGCTGAGCTCCGATGGCCGACCGTTCCGTCGCGGTGGACGTCAGCGCCGTGCCCGTGGTGGGCGCGGCGGTTGTCGACGGCCTGCTCACCGGGCTCGACCTCGGTGAGGACGCCGGGGCGCCGGCGAGTCGGGGTGCCGCCGCCCCTGACGCGGTGGCCGAACTCGGCCGCGCCGTGCGGGCGGCGGCGGCGCCGCATCGGGGACAGCCGCCGAGCCGGCTGGTGATCGTGCACCCGCCGTGGTGGGGGGAGGAGGCCCGCGCCGCGGTACGGTCCGCCGCCCGGGCCGCCTTCCCCCCGCCCGCGGGGCCGGTGGAGCTGCTGCCCGCTCCGGACGGCGCCGGGCGCTACTTCCGTGACCGGTTCGCGCTGCCCCCGGGCACGGCTGTCGCGGTCTACGGGGTGGCGGCCGACCACGCGCACGTCAGTGTGCTGACCCGGGGCGCGAACGGTCTGGAGCGGTGGGCGCGAGGGGACGGCGGGCCGCTGAGCGACGCCGCGGTGGACGAGGCGGTGGGCCGGGCGCTCGCCGTGCGGATCCGCGCCGCCCTGCCGCCGGGAGCGGCCGAGGTGTCGGAGGCCGGGGCGCCGGGTGAGGTGCGCGGGCTGCGGGAGCGGCTGGCGTCGGTGCCGCGGGTGCCCGTCCCCGGTACGGAGACGAGTACCGAGCTGACCCGCGCGGAGATCGCCGCGCTGCTCGAACCCCGGCTGCGGGCCAGCGTGGCCGCGCTGGCCGGCGCGGTGGCGGCGGCCCGCATCCCCGCCGGGGGACTCGCCGCGGTCTTCCTCTACGGCGGTGCCACCCGGGTGCCGGGACTGGCCGAGGCGCTCCAGGACCAGTTGGGCCTCACCGTGCTCGCCGCCGACCGGGCCGAGGCGGCCGTTCTCGGCGCGTTGTCCGGTGAATCCGACGACGCGGCCGTCCTGCCGCTGGCTCAGCCGGTGCTGCCCCGGGCCACCGGGGGCCCGGCGCTTTCCGTGGTCATGCCCGGCGATTCGCGCCCTTCGACGGTCGTGGCGGACCGGACGCCCTTGGACTGGCCGCTGCCGCCGCCTTGGCCGACGGGGAGCGCTGCCTCGCCGGGAGCCGCGTCGTCCGGACCCGCCGTGTCGTGGACGAAGCCGGCGCCGTCCGCGCCGCCGCCCGTGCCGCCGGTTCCGGCCGGGGAGCCCGGATCAACCGCGCGGCCCGGGTCAACCGCGGTACCCGTACCGCCCGGACAGCGGCTACCGCCCGTACCCTCGCGGCCCGCGCCCGCGGTACCGCTCGCCGAGCCCGTACCGCCGGGACCCCCCGCACCGTCGCGGCCCGCGCCCGCCGTACCGCCCGCCGCGCCGCTGCCGCCGGGCCCGCCCGTGTCCGCCGACTCCACGGTCACCGCGCGGATCGCCCCCGTGCCGGGACCGCCCGAGAGCGAGGGCGGTGGACCGGGCCGGTCGCCGGGCAGGCGCAACCGCCTGCTGCTCGCCGTGGCCGCCGTGCTGCTGGTGGGCGGTGGCACCGCGGTGGCGGTGAACGCCCATCACTCGTCCGGCGACGGGCGGCGCGAGGCGACCGCACCGGCCGGCTCGGCGACCGCCGGCACCCAGGGCACGCCGTCCCCGAGCGGCACACCGCCCACCGACCTCACCTCACCGGCGCCCGAGCCGCCGCCCACCGACCTGCCGACGGACACACCCACCGGCACACCGACTGGCACACCCACCGGCACCCCCATGGACTCGGACACCCTCCCGGCGACCGCCCCGACGGACCCCGCCGAGGTGGCCCTCGCCTACTTCGCCGCGATCAACCGCGAGGACTACCGGTCCGCCTGGGATCTCGGCGGCAAGAACCTCGGCGAGACCTACTCCGCCTTCGCGGCCGGCTTCGAGCACACCGCCAAGGACGAGGCGGACGCCGAGGACACCGGGCCCGACGAGGCCTCGGTGCGGCTGCTCGCCACCCAGGACGACGGCAGCACGCAGCGCTACGAGGGAACGTTCACCGTCGTCGACGGAGTGATCACCGAGGCCCACCTCCAGCCCGTCGACTGACGCACCATTACCACGGCAGACCGCCCCTGACGAGGTGATACGCCGTCCGGCACCCCTTCCGGTCGAGTTTCGGCGTGCCTGCGGTCATGGCCGGGCGAAGCACGGAAAGCTGTGGTCCAACGCTCTCTGCTCGTTGGTCACCTGTTCACCGCCCGCCTCCATCGCCACACGCTCAACTTCCGCAGAGTTTTGAGTGGCCCCGCGGGGGGCCCAGCAACGGCAGCTCCAGGCTTAGCAGGCTCAAAGCTCTAGGAGGAACGTTCATGGCCGAGTTGACACGACGCCGGCTCCTCGGATCGGCGGCGGGGGCCATCGGCGGCGCGGCGGCACTCTCGCTGCTGCCCCCCAGCGTGCAGAAGGCGGTGGCGGCCGGCCCGCCCCGCAACAGCTCCATCACGGACATCAAGCACATCGTCCTGCTGATGCAGGAGAACCGCTCGTTCGACCACTACTTCGGCACCCTCTCCGGGGTCCGCGGTTTCAGCGACCCCAACGCGCTGAAGCTCTCCACCGGGCGTTCGGTCTTCTACCAGCCCGACACGGTGAACCCCGACGGCTATCTGCTGCCGTTCCACCTGGACACCAAGACCACCAGCGCGCAGGCCATCCCGTCCACCAGCCATGCCTGGTCGGTCCAGCACCAGGCGTGGAACAACGGCAAGATGGACAAGTGGCTGCCGGCCCACCGCAGCGCGGACGGCGCCAACGGCCCCTACGTGATGGGCTATTACAACCGCGAGGACATCCCCTTCCAGTTCGCCCTCGCGGAGAACTTCACCATCTGCGACAACTACTTCTCATCGGTGATGGGCCCCACCTGGCCCAACCGCCTCTACTGGATGACCGGCACGATCGACCCGGGCGGCACCAAGGGCGGCCCGGTCATCTCCAACAGCGCGCCCACGCCGTACACCTGGACCACGTACGCCGAGCGCCTCCAGAACGCCGGCGTGAGCTGGCAGGTCTACCAGCAGGACGACGACTACGGCTGCAACATGCTGGAGAACTTCGCCAACTTCAAGAACGCCAAACCCGGTTCCGCGCTCTACGAGAAGGGCGTCCGCCCGGGCGCGGAAGGCACCTTCGAGGACGACGCGCGCAACGACCGGCTGCCGGCCGTCTCGTGGATCATCCCCACCAGCGCCCAGTCCGAGCACCCGGACTATCTGCCCGCGGCCGGCGCGGACTTCGTGGCCCAGAAGATCGAGGCGATCGCGTCCAACCCCGCGGTGTGGGCGAAGACCGCGTTCATCCTCAACTACGACGAGAACGACGGCCTGTTCGACCACGTGGCACCGCCCACCGCACCCGCGGGCACCGCGGCCGAGTTCGTGCAGAACCTGCCGATCGGCGCCGGCTTCCGGGTCCCGGCGATCATCATCTCGCCCTGGACGGTCGGGGGTTACGTGGCCAGCGAGGCTTTCGACCACACCTCGCCGCTGCGGCTGCTGGAGACCGTCACCGGCGTCAAGGAGACCAACATCTCCGCCTGGCGCCGCCGCACCTTCGGCGACCTGACCTCGGTCTTCCGCTTCACCGACGCCCGGCCCACCCCGACGCTCCCCGACGACACGGCGGCGCGGCTCGAACAGGCCGAGCAGGAGGTGGCCACCCTCCCCAAGCCGACGCTCCCGGGCGCCACCCAGTCCCTCCCGCACCAGGAACCGGGCACCCGCCCGCACGTCTGAGCCCCCGGAGCCCCCCGCCCGCGCGCCCACCGAAAACCGGTGGGCGCGCGGGCGTCCGACGACTACAGTCGGCGTCTTTGGCTGTTACGGGAGGCACGACATGGCGGCGGCGGGGCTCGGTCGTGACTTCCGTACGCTGTGGGCGGCGAACTCGGTCTCGACCCTCGGCGACGGCATGGTGGCCGCCGCCTCACCGCTGCTGGTCGCCTCGGTCTCCGACGACCCGGTGCTCATCGGCCTCGCGGTCTTCGTCCAGCAACTGCCCTGGCTGCTCTTCTCCCTGATCAGCGGCGCGCTCATCGACCGGGTCGACAAGCGGAGGCTGATCGTGGCGGTGGACGCGTCCCGCGGCGCGATCACCGCGGTCCTCGCGCTCGGCGTCTGGTGGGGACATGCCTCGATCCCGCTGATCTACGCCGTCGCCTTCCTGCTGGGCACCGGCGAGACGCTGGCCCAGAACGCGGCGTCCACGCTGGTCCCCGCGGTGGTCGCGCCCGAGCTGCTGCCCCGGGCCAACGCGCGGCTGCACGGCGCGTACTTCGTCCTGGACAAGTTCGCCGGGCGTCCGCTCGGCGCGGGTCTGTTCGTGCTGGCGGCGGCGCTGCCGTTCGGCCTGGACGCGGCGTCCTTCCTGGTCTCCGCGCTGCTGATGGTCACGATGCGCGGCCTCGGCGGCGGGGCGGGCGGCCGGGCGGGCGGCGTGGGGGAGCGGCCCGCCATCCCGGCCCCGGGGCGGTCGATCCGGGCCGACATCGGCGACGGAATCCGCTGGCTGTGGGGCGACCCGGTGATCCGGACCCTGTCGGTCGCCCTGTGCCTGATGAACGTCACCCTGACCGCCGGTTTCTCGATCATGGTGCTCTACGCGCGCGACCGGCTCGGCCTCGGCGATGTGGGCTACGGCTTCCTGCTGTCCGCCAGCGCGGTCGGCGGCGTGTTCGGGGCGCTGCTGGCCCCGCGGCTCCAGTCCTGGTTCCGCGTGTCGTCGCTGCTGCGGGCCGGGCTGGTGGTGGAGACACTGACGCACGTCGGCCTGGCCCTGTCGACTGCGGCGTGGGCCGCCTCGTCGGTGCTGGTGGCCTTCGGCACGCACTCGTCGGTCCTGGCCGGGGTGGAGACGACGTTCCGGCAGCGGCGGATCCCGGCGGAGCTGCGAGGCCGGGTGCAGAGCGTCTTCATGACGCTGGCGATCGGCGGCAATGTGGTGGGGGCGCTGATCGGCGGGCCGTTGGTGAGCTGGCGAGGGGTGACCGCGCCGTTCTGGTGCTCGGCGGCGGCGATGACGGTGGTCACCGCGGCGTCCTGGCGGGCCTTCGGCCGCAATCTGCCGACGGCCGCGCCGGACGGGCCGGCCGGCCCGCACCGGCCGCCGGCCGAAGCCGACGGCACCGAGCCCCCGGCGCACCCGCTGGCGGGATGAGGCGGGGCGTGGCGGGGGCAGTCGGCGGGCGGCCGGTGCGTGCGATCAGTCCTGCGGGGTCTTGCGCGGCTTGTCTGTGAGCACGACCGCGCCCGCGATGACGATGAAGAGCAGAAGCGGGATGCCGACGTACAGCCCGAGCGTCTGGAGCACGCTCAGGCCGGAACCCGGGTCGTCGCCGTCGTCACGGGTCAGCGCGAACGCGGGGGACGACAACAGCAGCATCAGCGTCGTACCAGCGGTGACGACCCCGGCGCGCGTGACCTTCTTGGTGAGCTTCTTGTCCACCCGTTCAATGTAGTGACCGCCACCACGCCCCGCGCGCCCGGGGGTCCTTTAAGAGGCGATGTCGACCGTCCCGGGGGGTCGGGAGGCGGCCGCGGGTGGGGGAGTGTCGGTGGCCGGCCGTTCGATGCGGCGGCGTACCTCGTCGGCGAGGGCGTGCAGGCGGGGGGAGGCGGCCAGCTCCTCCAGGGTCATCGGGGTGCCGTCGGGGCCGGCCACCGGAAGCCGCCAGTTGGGGTACTCCGTCCAGGTGCCCGGCAGGTTCTGCGGGCGCCGGTCGCCGACCCCGTCCGGCAGCCAGATGCCGACCATCCGGGCCGGGGTGCTCGCCAGGAAGCGGTGCACCCCCTTCACCACGCCCTCCTCCTGGGCGGTGCCCTCCGGCAGCATCCCGAGCCGTTCCAGCAGCGCGATCCAGTCGGCGACGTCGGCGGAGTCCGCCGCCTCCTCCTCGGCCAGCGGCCGGGTCAGCAGCCCCAGCCGGTGCCGCAGCTCCACATGCTCACCGGTCAGCCGGGCCGCGGTGCTCGGCAGGTCGTGCGTGGTGGCGGTGGCCAGGCTGGACTCCCGCCAGGCCGACGGCGGCAGCGGCAGGCCGTCGCCGGCCTCGCCGTCCGCGTTCTGGTAGTTCCGTTCGAACCAGAGCACCGACGTGCCGAAGAAGCCGCGGTCGGCCAGGTCCTCCCTGACCCCGGGCTCCACCGTGCCCAGGTCCTCGCCGATCACCACCGCGCCGGCCTCGTGGGCCTCCAGGGCGAGCAGCCCCAGCATCGCCTTGGCGTCGTAGCGGACATAGGTGCCCTCCGTCGGCGGGCGGCCCTCCGGCACCCACCACAGCCGGAACAGGCCCATCACATGGTCCATCCGCAGCCCGCCGGCGTGCCGCAGCATCCGCGAGACCAGGTCGCGGTAGGGCGCGTACCCGGTGGCGGCGAGCGCGTCGGGCCGCCAGGGCGGCAGCCCCCAGTCCTGGCCGCGCGAGTTGAAGGCGTCGGGCGGCGCCCCCACCGACATGCCGGCCGCCAGCACATGCTGCATCGACCAGGCGTCCGACCCCGACCGGTGCACACCCACCGCCAGGTCGTGCACGATCCCGATCGCCATCCCCGCGTCCTTGGCGGCCCGCTGCGCGGCGCCGAGCTGACTGTCGGTCAGCCAGCTCAGCCAGCAGTGGAAGTCCACCCGCTCCAGCAGATCGCCGCGCGCCCTGGCCACATGGGTGGAGCGCGGATCGCGCAGACCTGTCGGCCAGGAATGCCAGTCGGAGCCGTGCACCTCGGCCAGCGCGGACCAGGTGGCATGGTCGTCGAGCGCCTGCCCCTGGGCGGCGAGGAAGTCCGCGTACGCGGCCCGGCGCCCCGGGCTGAGCGGCACCCGGCGCACCAGCTCCAGGGCCGCCGACTTCAGCTCCCACACCGCGTCCCGGTCGATCAGCGCGTCCTTCAGCAGCACGCTGTCGCGCAGCGCGGCGGCCCTGGCCAGCAGCCGGCCCGCCTCCTCGCGGTCCTCGGGCGACAGGTACGCGAACTCGGGGACCTCCTCGACCCGCAGATACACCGGGTCGGGGAAGCGGCGGGAGGACGGGCTGTACGGCGAGGGGTCGGTCGGATGGCCGGGGACCGCCGCGTGCAGCGGGTTGATCTGGAGGAACCCGGCGCCCAGCGAACGGCCGGACCAGGCGGCCAGATCGGCGAGGTCGCCGAGGTCGCCCATGCCCCAGGAACGCGAGGACAGGGTGGAGTAGAGCTGCGCCATGAAGCCGAAGGTCCGCTCCCGCGGGCCCGCCAGCCGGCCGGGGGCCACCACCAGGTCGCCGCGCGCGGTCCGTCCGTCCCGGGTCTCGGCCCGCAGGGTGTAGCGGCCGGGCACGGCCGGCGCGCCCGCGCCCAGCGGGGCGCCGTCGGCGGTGAACACGGTCAGCCGGCCCCCGTCCGGCGGCCGCGGGAGCGGTTCCCCGATCCGTATCACCGTGCAGGGCGGGAGCAGCCGCCGCGCCTCCCGCCGCTCGTACGCGTCGAGGGCGTCCTTGACGGCGGCGCCGGTCGTGGCGTCCACGCCGAGGGCCGCGAGCACGGCGACGACCGTCTCCGCCGGCACGGCCACCTCCACCCCCGGAGCCGGCCGATACGCCACATCCACGCCGTACAGTCCGGCCAGCCGAACCCGGTCCATCACGTCTCCGTCCTCCCAGGCATCCCGTTAGCACTACCCCGCGCCTCGATCCCCTACCCCGTGACCGGGCCCGGCGCAAGGGGAACACAACCACGCCACAGGCGCGGCTGGACGGCCGCCAACGGCAAGGCGGGGCGCGCGCCCCCTGAGCGCCCGCCCCGCCTGCTTCCCCCTCACGGGGGATTCGTCACCGACACGGCTCCGTATGGGTCACCGCGCCGACTTCCTGGTCACGTTCCCATCACGTCGCCGATCCCGTTCCGCGGCACGGAAGTGCCCCGGTCAGGAGACCGTCTTGGTGATGATCACGCTGCCCTTGCCCGCCACCGAACCGCGGGCGTCCAGCAGTTGCACCTCGCCGAAGAACCGCCGGCCGGCCGGCGCCGGCGAGTAGACCAGCACGGAGGCCGCGACCTGGGTGCTGGCGCCGTGCGGCAGGTCGACCGTGCCGGAGCCCACCGAGACCTGGCCGAGGCTGTCCGCGAAGTAGACGTCCTCGTAGTCGTACGTGGTCGAGCCGGACGGCACCGAGTAGCCGTCCACCTCGAAGGTGTACGTACCGGCGGCCGGATTCGTCAGGCTGACCGACTCCTCCGCGTCGCCGTCGGCGGACTGGGCGACCAGCGCCCCGTCCAGGTACACGTACAGGTCCAGGTCGGCCGCGGTGTCCGACGGCGAACCGATGGACACGTCCAGCCGCGAGACGCCCGCGCCGATGGTCAGCTCGGTGGTCTGCGCGTCCCCTTCGCCGATGGTCGGCTTGGCGGTGAGCGCCGAGCCGAGCGGGCCGCCCTTCAACGCGCCCTTCAGCGAGGCGAAGTTGTTGGTGACCTGCCAGGTGGCGGGCGTCGGCGTGCCCACCTTGGCCTCGTCGAGGGTCTGTGTCGCCGGGTCGAAGGCGGCGCCGAGCAGCGAGACGGTGAGCTTGTACGGGTTGTCGAGCAGCGGCGAGGTGCGGCGCGCCTCCACCTCGATCTCCCACACGCCCGGCTGCGGGCTCGCGTACGACCGCACGTCGGGACGGCAGGTGTTGGCCGGGTTGTTGTAGTTGGGGTAGCAGTCGGGAGTGGCCGTGGAGTCCATCGGCACGCCGTACGGGTGCATGGTCTCGAACCGGGTCTGGCTGCCCGTCTTCAGACCGTCCATGGCGACCTCGAGCGAGGTGACCCCGGCCGGCACGGTGAAGAAGTACGACGTGGTCTCGTCACGGCCGATGCTGCCGGAGCGGGTCTGCGCGTACGCCGGGCCGGCCAGCGGGCTGGCGACCACGACCGCGGCCGGGATCTGTGTGTCGACGCCGCGGGTCAGCGGGTCGTCGAGGTTCAGCAGCGCGCTGTGCGCGCCGACCGATTTGGGCTTGGCGGTCACCTTCACGGTGACCGGCTTGTTCAGCGGCAGCAGCACCCACGGGGTCGCGACCTTGAACGTGCCGTCGTTGTGCGCCCAGCTCAGCTTGTGCGCCTGGGCGTAGGCCGGACCGCTGGTGCGGGTCACGGTGACGTCGTACGTCCGCTGCCCGCCGGTCTTCAGGCCGCCTTCGCGGTCGTAGACACCGGTGCCGAAGCCGGGGGTCTGGAGGAAGCCGGACAGTACGGTGTTCACCGGCGCCTTGACGGTGTACGTGTCGGCGGAGACACCGCGCTTGAGCAGGTCCCAGGCGGGGCCGACGGCGACGAGGCCGGCGCCCTGCTCGATCGTCTGGGTGCCGTGGATGTCCTTGGCGGTGCTGGTGAGCGCGGTCCTGAGCTGGGCCGGGCTGACCGTGATGTGGTGGGACTTGGCGGCCGACAGCAGCAGCGCCGCGGCGCCGGTGGCCTGCGGGGAGGCCATCGAGGTGCCCTGGAGCATCGCGTAGCCGGGCGGCAGGCTGTAGCCGGCCTCGGTGACCGGGGCGCCCGGCTCCCAGGTCGGGATGGCGTTGATCGAGGCGCCGGGGGCGGTGATCACCGGGGCGAGGCCGCCGTCCTCCCGCGGACCGCGCGAGGAGAAGGGCAGCAGGCCGTACGGCACGTCCATGACCGAGCCGTAGTTGGCCGCCCAGGTCTCCTTGGAGATGGAGGCTGCCACGCTCAGCACGTGGTCGGCCAGGCCCGGGTCGCCGATGGTGTTGACGCCGGGGCCGTCGTTGCCGGCCGAGATGACGAGCTGCACGCCGTAGGTGTCGATCAGCTGCTTGTAGAGCTGGTCGCGGGCGCTGGCGCCGTCGTTGAGGGAGGCGAGCCCGCCGATGGACATGTTGACGATGTCCACGTGCCGGTTGACCACCAGGTCGATCATGCCCTCGGTGAGCGCGATGCTGGTGCAGCCGCCGGTCCAGGTGCAGGCCCGGGAGGAGACGATCTTCGCGCCGGGCGCGGCGCCGTCCATCCGGCCGCCGAACAGCCCGTTGGCGGCGGTGATGCCGGCCACATGGGTGCCGTGCTCGGACTCCACCACACCGATGTTGACGAAGTCCGCGGTCTTGCCGACCCAGGTCCCGCCGTACGGGTCCATCGGCACGTTCTTGCGGATCTCGATGGTGAAGGGCACCGACTCGGAGATCGCGGTCTTCGGGTCGTCCGTCCCGAAGTGGCCGATCTGGAAGCCGTCCTTGTACGGCTTCATCGCCGTGTCGTCGGTGAAGTCACCGTTGTTGTTCAGGTCGACCCGCACCGTGCCGGTCGTCGGGTCGTAGAGGAGCCCCCACACGTCGGTGGTGTCGCCGTCCCGGTTCAGGTCGCCCGCCTCGTCGCCGCCCTTGGTGGCCGCCTCGGCGAAGGTGCTGAAGTAGTACGAGCCGGCCGGCGCGGTCCAGGCGCGCCCGGAGGCGGTGAAGGCCGGACCGGTCACCGCGGTGACCATCGGCCGCCAGGTGGCGTCGCTGTCCTGGATCGGGTCCGTCGAGGTCACCCAGTCGACGATCTTTCGCTCGCCGGTGGTGGTCTTCTGCAGCGCCGGATGGCCGACGTCCACGCCCGCGTCCAGGATGCCGATGGTCACGCCGCGGCCGTCGTCGCTCGGGTGGTCCTTGACGAAGTCGACCGCGCCGGTCTCGAAGGCCGGCTGGTACGGGTTCTTCGCCGGGGTGTTCCGGTCGGGACCTGGGTACGTCTTCGCCGGCTTGCCGTGCCGGGCCGCGGCGGTGGTGGTGTCCGCCGCCGGGGTCGGGTCGTCCAGGGCGATCTCCTGCTTGAGGTCGATCGAGAGCACCTGGGGAAGTCTGGTCGCCGCCGCGATCGCCGAGTCCGCCTTCGCGGTCGGCACGGTGGCGCGTACGTAGCCGATCTTGTCGTACGTCTGGCCGACGCTCGCGCCTTGCGCGTGCAGCTTCGCGGTGACCTGCGCGGTGTCACCGGGGGTGGTGGCGAGCATGAACGTGACGTTCTTGTCGCCGTCCGACTTCGCCTTCGCCAGCAGCGAGGCATCGGCCGAACCGAGCTTGTCGGCCGCGTCCTTGGCGGGGGCGTCCGGCGCCGGGGCGTCACCCGCCGCGGTGGCGGCGGGAGTCGGGGGCGCCGGGTCGGCGACCGCGAGAGCGGGCCCGGCGGCCGACAAAGCGGCGACCAGGCCCGCGGCCAGTGCTATACGGGCCGCGCGTCTCTTCGCGGATATGTGATCGAAAGGCATGGGCATCCCTGTTCGCACAATGGAGGTCTGTTCGGAGTGCGGAGTCCTACGACCGCTCACACTGATGGAATAGGAAGACCTTTGGGGAGAGTTGACCTCTTTATGGTCCTGCCATGACGTAAACCCGCCACCCGCCACCGGGAGTTGATTGCGGACGAGTCGGTGTCAAAGCGGACGAAGAGCGGAAGCGGTGCGGGCCGCGACGAAGGGCACGAACGCGGGGCGGGTCTCTCAGTGCGGGGTGACCACCACATAGGCGGCGGGGCCGCGGTCGGCCGAGTCGATCAGCGCGGTCCTGACCACCGTCGCCTGCCGCTCGATGGCGTCCCGCAGTTCGGCCGGGGTCAGGTGCGCCAAGGTGATGCCCAGCGCGTCGAGCCGCTCGCGGAGCGCGGCCGCCGGGGCCCACAGCGCGTCGTCGTCGGCGGCCCCGGTGCGGTCGTCCACCGCGACGGCCACCGCGTGTTCCGGCCAGTAGGCGTCCACCGTCCCGAGCGGCGGGCCGCCCGGCAGCCGCAGTTCGACGTTCCACACCGGATCGGGCAGCCCGTAGCAGCGCACCATGGTGTAGAGCCGCTGCTCGGCCGCCCGCCGGCCCGCCTCCCGCAGCGCGGGCAGCGCCGCGGTCACCTCCGGCCGATCCGGCAGCCCGGCGGCGGCGAGTTCGCGCAGCAGCGAGGCCGGGTCGCAGTGGCCGCCGAGCACCGCCTCGGTGAGCAGCCGCCGTACGCTCTCCGGCTCCAGCGGCGGCTCCTGCGGCGGACCGGCGAGCGCGTCGGCGACCGCTCGCGGCACCGGCGCGCAGGGCAGCCCGCCGACGTCGAACGGCCGCGGCAGCTCACGGGTCCGGTGGATCCGGACGCCGCCGCTGTCCCGCAGCCGGCGCTGGTACGGCACGAGGATGTCGATGGCCGGCACGTCCGGCAGCGACGGCACCGTGGTGAACCGGTGCAGCGCCAGCGCCGCCCGCCCGGTCACCAGTGCCTCGCGCCCCTGATCGGCCGGCCCGCCCGCCCCGGGCGGCCGCCCGGCGTACAGCAGCGCCGCCCGTACCCGCTCCTCGCCGCTCGGTGCCCCCGGGTGCAGCAGATACACACCGGGCAGCACCCGGCGCCACGGGCCGCCCGGCCGGCACCGCTCGGCGAGCGTCTCGGCCGGCACCCCCAGCGCCTTCAACTCCCGTCCCGTCACCACCGCTCCGGCCGCGGCCTCCAGCCCGTGCGGGCCACCAATGATGTGCGAGGTGTGCTGATCGGCGTCCATGCCCCCGTCGTTCCCGCCCCCGCCCCCCTCGCTAACCGCTGTTACACACTCGTCGACAAAACGGGACAACGCGGGGCTAAAGTCGCGGCACCCGGCTGCCGACGGGCAACTCCCGGGCGGGGACCGCCCCCGAAGGGACGGCGCCCGCCCGGCCGGGGGTCACAAAGCCGCGTCGCAGGCCTGGGCGCGCAGCGATCGGGCCAGGTCGTCGCGGGCTTCGAGGACCAGACGGCGCAGGGCGGGCGCCGCCGCCCCGTGGTCGGCCAGCCACGTGTCGGTGGCCGCCAGGGTGGCCAGCCGGTCCTGGTGGGCCGGGAAGAGGCCGCGGACCACGGACATGGCGATCTCGATGGAGCGGGACGCCCACACCCGTTCGATCGACGCGAAGTAGGGCCCCACGAAGGGAGCCGTCAGCTCCCGCCGGCCCGGCTGCGCGAAGCCGGCGATGGTCGCCTCGACCAGCGCGTTGGACAGGGCGTCCGAATCCACCACCTCCGCCCAGGCGTCGGCCTTCACCGCCGCCGAGGGCCGTGCCGCGAGACATCGCACCTCATGGCGGTGGCCCGAGGCGGTGTCGTCCCTGGCCCGCTCCGCCGCGACGGCGTCCGCGTCGGCGACGCCCTCGGCGGTGAGCGTCTCCAGGAACGTCCAGCGCAGCTCCTGGTCCACATCGAGCCCGGCGATCTCCGCCGAGCCGTCCAGCAGCCCCTGGAGCAGGTTCAGTTCGGACTTCGACTCCGCCACGGTGGCGAAGAACCGCGCCCACGCGAGCTGGTGGCCGCTGCCCGCCTCCGCCAGCCGCAGCTCGCGCAGCGCGCCCTCCGCCAGCGCCCGCCCGGTCTCCGGCCGCGCGTCCGGCGCGACGTAGAACGTCAGCGCGGTGCGGGCCTGCTGGTGCAGACCGTGCAGCACCCCGATGTCGCTCTCCCGCCCGGCGAACCGCAGCACCAGGTCGAGATAGTCGCGGGCCGGCATCAGCCCGTCCCTGGTCAGGTTCCACACCGCCGACCACGCGAGCGCCCGCGCCAGCGGATCCGTCAGCTCGCCCAGCCGCTCCCGCACGGTGTCGAGCGACGCCTGGTCGAAGCGGATCTTGCAGTACGTCAGATCGTCGTCGTTGACCAGCACCAGGTCGGGCGCCGCCTGCCCGGCCAGCTCCGCGACCACGGTCGACGCGCCGGCGACATCCGTCTCGGCCCGCGCGTACCGCTCCAGCGCCCCGTCGGCGCCGCTCCGGTAGAGGCCGACCGCCACCCGGTGCGGGCGCAGCACCGGATACGCCTCGTCCGCGGCCTGCGCCACCGTCAGCTCGGCGATCCGCCCGTTATCGCCGTAAACGACCTCCGGCGTCAGCGAGTTGACGCCCGCCGTCTCCAGCCAGGCGCGCGACCAGCGCGTCATGTCCCGCCCCGAGGTCTCGGCCAGCACCGACAGCAGATCGGCCAGCGTCGTGTTGCCGTAGGCGTGCCGCTTGAAGTAGTGCCTGGCCGCCTCGAGGAACGCCTCCCGCCCCACATAGGCGACCAACTGCTTGAGCACCGCGGCACCCTTGGAGTACGTGATGCCGTCGAAGTTGAGCTTGGCGTCCTCCAGGTCCCGGATGTCCGCCACCACCGGGTGGGTGGACGGCAGTTGGTCGGCCCGGTAGGCCCAGGACTTGCGGCGGTTGGCGAAGGTGATCCACCCCTCGGTGTACCGCGTCGACTCGACCTGGGAGAGCGCCCCCATGAAGTCCGCGAAGGACTCCTTCAGCCACAGGTCGTCCCACCAGCGCATCGTCACCAGGTCGCCGAACCACATGTGCGACATCTCGTGCAGCACCACGTTGGCCCGGTGCTCGTACGACGCCCGGGTCACCTTGCCGCGGAAGACGTACTCCTCCCGGAAGGTGACACATCCCGGGTTCTCCATCGCGCCCAGGTTGTACTCCGGCACGAACGCCTGGTCGTACTTGCCGAACGGATACGGGTAGTCGAAGTGGTCGTGGAAGAAGTCCAGACCCTGCTTCGTCACCGTGAAGATCTCGTCCGCGTCGAAGTGCCGGGCCAGCGAACGGCGGCAGAGCGCGCTCAGCGGGATGTCGAGCACCGCCTTCGCGTCCAGCGCGCGCGAGTAGTGGTCGTGCTCCACGTGGTACGGACCGGCCACCACCGCCGTGATGTACGTGGAGATGGGCCGGGTCGGCAGGAAGCGCGAGGTGACGCCGCCGCCCTCGGCCGGGGACGGCGCGCCGTCCGTGGCGCTGTTGCTGATCACCGTCCAGCCCTCGGGAGCGGTCACCTCGAAGGTGAACGGCGCCTTCAGGTCCGGCTGTTCGAAGTTGGCGAACACCCGGCGGGCGTCGGCCGGCTCGTACTGCGTGTAGAGGTAGATCTCACCGTCCTCGGGGTCCTCGAAGCGGTGCAGCCCCTCACCCGTCCTGCTGTACGCGCAACGCGCGTCGACCACGAGCGTGTTGCGCTCGGCCAGGTCGGCCAGGGCGATCCGGCAGCCGTCGAAGACCACCGCCGGGTCCAGCTCGCGGCCGTTGAGCCGCACCGAGGTGACCGCCGGCGCGATCAGGTCAGCGAAGGAGGCGGCGCCCGGCCGCGAGCAGCGGAAGTCGATCACCGTGGTGGACCGGAAGGTCCGCGGTCCCTCCCCGGTGGCGGGCGCCACCGCCGACCGCAGGTCCAGAGCCACGTCGTACCGCTCGACGGACAGGATCGCGGCCCGCTCGTGGGCCTCCTCACGGCTCAGGTTCTCGCCGGGCACGGGCGGCTCCTTCGTGTCATTCCTGGGAAGGTGGAATTCGTGACTGCGTGTTCGCGTGATCTACTCGACTGATCGACCAAAGCGGCGTATATCGGGTATGCGGACGCGCCGGACGACCCGCATCCTCCCATGGCGGCCGATCGGCGGCACCGGGGAATGCCCGCGGGGCCGTCCAGGTTGCTGATCGCGGAGGTCCGGCGAGGACCGCCGCGGTCCGCGCCGGGCCGTGGGCGAAGCCGCCGCCCCGGGCCCCCGTGGGAACGCCCGTACCCCAGTTCTGTCATCCGAGGAGCAAGCAGTGACCCAAAGCACTCCCGAGACCGCCGCCAAGACACCGGCCGACTTCTGGTTCGACCCGCTGTGTCCCTGGGCGTGGATGACCTCCCGCTGGATGCTGGAGGTCGAGAAGGTGCGACCGGTCGAGGTGCGCTGGCATGTGATGAGTCTTGCCGTTCTCAACGAGCCCAAGCTCGACGAACTCCCGGAGCAGTACGCCACCTTCCTGCGTGACGCCTGGGGCCCGGTCCGGGTGGTGATCGCCGCCCGCGAGCAGCACGGCGAGGAGGTGCTCGGCAAGCTCTACACCGCGCTCGGCACCCGCTACCACAACCAGGGTCTGCCCAAGAGCCGGGAGACCCTGGTCGCCGCGCTCGCCGAGGTCGGACTGCCCGAGGAGCTGGCCGACTACGCCGACTCGGACGCCTATGACACCGAGCTGCGCGCCTCCCACAAGGAGGGCATCGACAAGGTCGGCCAGGACGTCGGCACCCCGGTCATCGCGGTGCCGGGCGCCGACGGCGAGCAGGTCGCCTTCTTCGGCCCCGTCGTCACCCCCACCCCGCGTGGCGAGCAGGCCGCCAGGCTCTGGGACGGCACCCTGCTGGTGGCCTCGGTTCCCGGCTTCTACGAGATCAAGCGGTCCCGTACGGCGGGCCCGAGCTTCGACTGACCGCCCGCCGGCGCGGGCGGCGCCCGCTCCGGCGGACCGCGGCCGGCCCCCGGCCGGGGGCCGGCCGGACCACCCCCGTACGCACGGGGGCAGAAAGCGACGGTGATCACGTCATGCCCCACCTCGGCCTGGTGGCTGTCGTCGTCCGTGACTACGACGAGGCCATCGCCTACTACCGGACGGCGCTCGGGTTCGAGCTGCGCGAGGACACCCCACGCGGGGACGGCACCCGCTGGGTGGTCGTCGCCCCGCCCGGTGCCCGTGAGACGGCGCTGCTGCTGGCCCGCGCCTCGACGCCCGCCCAGGCGGACCGGATCGGCGACCAGACCGGTGGCCGGGTCGGACTCTTCCTCAACACCGACGACTTCGACCGCGACTACAAGCGGATGGTCGCGGCCGGCGTCGTCTTCGACGAGGAGCCGCGCTACGAGCCGTACGGCGCCGTGGTGGTCTTCCGCGACCTGTACGGCAACCGGTGGGATCTGATCGAGCCGGCCTGACCGGGGGTCGTGTCCCCGCCGGACGGCCGGACTCCCCGGCCGGATTTCCCGGTCGGATGGCGTGGCCTGTTTCTTGGTGGAACCCCACAGCATCCGCCGGGCGGCACGGAGGGTGATTCCTTCCTGCCGCCCGGCCGGTCGGCGGACCGGCGAACGTGACGCGACTCACGCGACCTGCCGAAACGCGGCCAACCCCGGCGCCCCGCCGATACCTTGATGGTGCACGGAACTCTCCAAGCGGTGCGGCCGCGCTTTGTGGTGGTCGCACGATGATCGGTCCGGCCCGCTGGGCTAGCGTCACGATGTCGACCACCGACCGGCCGGGCCGGGCTCTGCCGGCCCGGCACCGCCCGGCTCGTCCCGGCTCACTCCGGCTGAGTGGGGCCCGGGCCCGGCCCTCGTCGGCGCCCTCAGCTCCCGTCAGCCCCTCTCACTCGCGGAGTCGCCATGAGTACCGCTGCCCCCGCCGTCACCGCCGCCCCCGGCGCGGTGCTGGCCGATCTGCTCCCCGCCTCCCGGCTCCGCGACGCCACGCTGATCCTGGGCGGCGCCGCCCTCACCGGCCTGGCCGCCCAGCTCTCCCTCCCGGTGCCCGGCTCCCCGGTGCCCGTCACCGGCCAGACCTTCGCCGCCCTGCTCGTCGGCACCGCCCTCGGCGCCCGCCGCGGCTTCGCCTCCCTCGGCCTGTACGCGGCGGCCGGCGCGGCCGGGCTTCCCTGGTTCGCCGGCGGCACCTCCGGCTGGTCGATGCCCACCTTCGGCTACATCCTCGGCATGCTGCTGGCCTCCGCCGTGGTGGGCGCCCTCGCCCGGCGCGGCGCGGACCGCACCATCCTGCGCACCGCCGGCGTCATGGTCCTCGGCTCACTGATCATCTACGTGGTCGGCGTCCCCTATCTGGCGCACGCCGCCCATCTGTCCGCCTCGCAGGCGGTCTCCCTCGGCCTGCGGCCCTATCTGCCCGGCGACGCGCTGAAGGCCGCGCTCGCCATGGCGGCGCTGCCCACCGCGTGGAAGCTGGCCGGCCGGCGCTGAGCCACGGGCCGACTTCGCCCCGGCCCCGGCCAAACGCCCGGCAACATCCGTGACCGCGGCCGGTGAAGACGTCCGGCGGCCGTGAGCAATTTTCGGCCACGCGCGGCGGTCGCAGCCGCACAACAGGCGACCGAGCTGCGGGGATGGCGGCCGCCGATGGCGGAGAACCGGCACCCCGGCCGTGCGGCGCCGCCCGCACGGCGGGGGCCCGGGCGGCGCCACCCGGCCCCACGTGCCAAAATCTAGGTATGCGCGTCTACCTCGGCTCCGACCATGCCGGCTTCGAACTCAAGACCCACCTTGTGGAGTGGCTCACCGCCGCCGGGCACGAGCCCGTGGACTGCGGTCCCTTCGTCTACGACGACGCGGACGACTACCCCCCGTTCTGCCTGCGAGCGGCCACCCGGACCATCGCCGACCCGGGCAGTTTCGGCATCGTCCTCGGCGGTTCGGGCAACGGCGAGCAGATCTCCGCCAACAAGGTCAAGGGCGTCCGCGCGATCCTCGCCTGGAGCGAGCAGACCGCCGTCCTCGGCCGCGAACACAACGACGCCAACGTGCTGAGCATCGGCGCCCGGATGCACAAGCCCGACGAAGCGGAGAAGTTCGTCGAGGCTTTCTTGACCACCCCCTACTCGCACGCGGACCGGCACCAGCGCCGGATCGACATGGTCACCGACTACGAGGCCACCGGTGAGCTGCCGCCGGTGGCGGACCACAACCACCGCGAGCACTGACGCCGAGGATGCCCGAGGGCCACACGATCCACCGGCTGGCGGCCGACTGCCGCGAGCGGTTCGCCGGTCGGGAGGTGCGGGTCAGCAGCCCGCAGGGGAAGTTCACCGACAGCGCGGCGCTGCTCGACCGGACCGTGCTGGAGCGGGTGGACGCGCACGGCAAGCACCTCTTCCTCGGGTTTCCGGGCCTTGGCGGGTCCGGCGCCGCCGGGGAGGTCGAGGGGCTGGGTGACAGCGGCGCTGACGGCGCCGACCCCGCTGACGGCGCCGGCCTCGGCTGGGTGCACATCCACCTCGGGCTGATCGGCAAGGTCACCTTCGACGGGCCGGTCAGCGACACCGTGCGGATGCGCGTCGTCGGCGGCGGGCACCGCGAACACACCATGGACCTGCGGGGACCGGCCGCCTGCGAGCTGGTCACCGAACCCGAGAAGCGAGCCCTGCACGACCGCCTCGGCCCCGACCCGCTGCGCCCGCGGGACGACCCCGAGCGGGTCAGGACCCGGCTGGCCCGCTCCCGGATGCCCATCGCCACCCTGCTGATGGACCAGAAGGTCATCGCGGGAGTCGGCAACGTCTACCGGGCCGAGGTGCTCTTCCGGCACGGCGTCGACCCGCTCCTGCCCGGCCGTGAGCTGCCCCGGGCGGTATGGGAGGCGATGTGGGCCGACTTGGGGATCCTGATGCGCGAGGGCGTGCGCACCAACCGGATCGACACCGTACGGCCCGAGCACACGCCCGAGGCGATGGGCCGCCCGCCCCGCGAGGACGACCACGGCGGCGAGGTGTACGTCTACCGGCGGGCCGGCCTGCCGTGCCTGATCTGCGGCACCGAGGTGCGTACCGTGCCGCTGGCGGCACGCAACCTCTTCTGGTGCCCGACCTGTCAGCCCGCCAGGGACTGACCTGCCGGGTCAGCTCATGGCGCGGCGGCTGACAGCCAAGTCCCCCCATCCCAGTGCCCGAAGCCCGGTAGCCAGCGCCCCGGAGTCCAGCACCCAGAGCCCAGCGCCCCGCGCTCAGAAGCCGTGCGGCAGCCACGGTTCCGGGTCGCCGCGGAACGCGGCCGACGCCTCGGCGAGCGCGCCCGGCCGGGCCTCCCGTACCAGCCCCGCCCCGGCCATCGCCGAGAGGCCGAACCCGCCCAGATAGGCCGCGCCCAACTCCTTGATGGAAAGCTCCAGTTCCGCCGGGTCGACGGTCCGCTCGCACACCGCGCCCTTCGCGTCCCCCGACAGCCGCCAACGCCCGCTGTTCCAGGGGCAGAAGGCGTCCTCGACGTCCAGCACCACATCCACCGGCGCGGTGTACGTACGGGCCGCCAGCGCCGCGCCGATGTCCACCAGCCGTACGTGCAGGCCGTCGCGGTAACCCAGCCGGCAGCGGCGGGGGTCGGAGGCCAGGTGCTGCAACGGGTCGTCGGCCGGGCGGTTGTGGAAGGTGATGCTCGACGTGAGGTCGACCGAGCCGAGGAAGTTCCACAGTGCCGCGTAGGTCACCGGATCGAGTGCTTCGACGTCCTGGAGCCGGATCGTCCCGTCGGCGCCCGCGTTGCTCCACCCGTCGGCGACCGCGTAGCGCGCGTAGCCGCGGGTCTCGCCGTCCACTTCGGCGAGCACACAGTGCAGTGGCCCGGTCTCCTCCCGGCCGGCCGGCGGGTCGAGGACGAACCTGGCCGCCCAGCCGGGGGCCCGCGCCAGCAGTCCGGCCCGGCCGGGCACCAGCCGCGCGTACACCGCCTCGCAGGCGTCGAGGCCGTCGGCGGGGGAGACGAACCGGAACCGTATCCGCTCCGCGCCGGCCGGCCGGGCGAAGGCGACCCGGGTGGTGTCGATCGTGCCGTATAGCTGCTTGGTGGCGATCCCGTAGCCGAACCGGCCGTAGATCGCCGGCTCGGAGGCGGTCAGCACCGCCACCGCCTCGCCGCGCTCGCGGAAGTCGTCGAGCTGCGTGCGCATGAGCCCGGTCAGCACCCCGCGGCGGCGGTGCGTCGGCTGGACGCTCACCATCGTCACCCCGGGCACCGCGAGCGCCGCCCCGCCGGGCACCGTCATCCGGAAGGAGAAGGCGCCCGCGGTGCCGATCAGCTCCGCGCCGTCCCGGACGGCGAGCGTCCGGTCGAACTCGGTGACAGCGCGCCACTGCGCCCGCTCCTCGGGGAGGGCCGGCGGGCCGCCGAAAGCCCGCTCGAGCCGGTCGAAGAAGGTGTCCCATTCCTGGGGGTTCTCGGGCGCCAGTGCCCTTGTGTCGAACGTCATGGCCTCTGCCTACCAGCCCGCGCGTCGGGCGGCGAACGTATTTCCGTACCGATTTCCGCACTTCGCGGCTCATCTCACTGGTCACCCGCCCTGCACGGCGGGCCCCTCGATCGGTAGGGTCGCCGCAGGATGGCAAAGCGTTCGGCAACGGAGGATCTGCGGTTCCGGTGGAGCAGAGGGATGCACCGGGCCCGGCTCGCCGTGCGCAAATCCGCCGTCGACTACTTCCGCGGCGACGCCTCGGACTGGGCCGGCCTGGCTTTTCTCGCCCTCACCATCCCGGTGCTCGCGCTCACCACGGTCTGGACCCCGGAATGGTGCCCGCCGAGCGCGCTGGTGCTGCCGATCCTCACCGGTGGCCTGCTGCTGCGCCCGTCCAGCCTGCTGCTGCTCTACGCCGCCTCCGCGACCGCGCTGGTCGCGGAGTCCGCGGCGCTCGGCCCGTACCGTGAGGGACCGGCCCGGGTCACGCCGGGCACCGTCCTGGTGGTCACCGCGGTGGCGCTGGCCGGGCTGATCATCGCCCAGTTCAGAGCGCGGGTCGGCGTCCCCTGGCGGCGCGGCCACACCATGCTCTTCGACCTCAGGGAACGGATCCGGGTGCAGAGCAGACTGCCCCGGCTGCCCGGGGGTTGGCACGCCGAGATGGCGCTGCGGCCGGCCGGCGGCCAGTCCTTCTCCGGTGACTTCGTGGTGGCCACCAGGACCTCGGGCGGGCGGGTCCTGGAGGCGGTGCTCACCGATGTCTCCGGCAAGGGCATGGACGCCGCCTCCCGATCGCTGCTGCTCTCCGGCGCGTTCGGCGGCCTGCTCGGCTCGCTGCCGCCGCACGCCTTCCTCACCGCGGCCAACGGCTATCTGCTGCGGCAGAACTGGGAGGAGGGCTTCGCCACTTCGGTCCACCTCGTACTGGATCTGGAGAGCGGCGACTACGAGCTGCTGTCCGCCGGCCACCTGCCCGGCGTCCAACTCCACGCCGGCACCGGGCGCTGGGAGGAGAAGGCCGCCGAGGGGCCGCTGCTCGGCGTCTACGCGGGGGCCGAATTCCACGGCGTGAAGGGGACGTTGCGGGCCGGGGATGTTCTTCTGCTGTTCACCGACGGGCTGGTGGAGGCCGCCGACCGGGACATCACCGAGGGCATGGACCGGTTGATCGGCGAGGCCGACCGCTATGTGGCCACCGGATTCCACGGCTCCGCCTGGCGGTTGATCGAGGCGGTCGCCAAAGACGTGAACGACGACCGGGCGTTGCTCGTGGTGTGCCGCGACTAGCCCCAGGGAATGGGACTATGGGCCGGACAGGTCTCTGGTGCGGATCGGTGATGGCACCATGGGAACGGGCGAGCGGGGGCGGCGGCGCGGCTCCCGGGCCGGCAAGGAATTACCGAAAGAGGAAGTGATCCGCTGTGGTTATCTCCCTGTCCGCGGTGCTGCTGTTGGCGATCATTCTGGTTGTGATGGTCAGGAGCAAGTCCATCAAGGTCGGCCCCGCCATCGTGGCCGCGCTCTTCGGCTTCTTCGTCGCCTCGACGAACATGGCGCCCTCCGTCAACCGCTTCCTGACCTCACTTGCCGACACGATCAACCAGATAAAGCTCTGACGCCGGCAGCGCCTGCGGGGCGGTCTCCAGGATGCCCCGCAGGATCGTCGCCGCACGCCCGGCCGCGCCATCAAGGTCGGCGGCGCTGCTGCTGTCGGCGGCGCCGCCGACCGCCGGGTCCGCCGCCGCGAGCAGCGCGGCCAGCACCGCGATCCGGGCCTGTCCGGGCCGCAGGGTGCCGGCCAGCAGTGCGCCCGCGGCCGCCAGGTCCACCGCCCCGCCCCCGGTGTAGATCGGGGCCACCGCGCCCGCCGCGACCCGGGTGCTGACCGCGACCAGCACCCCGTCCCGTACCGCCCGCGCGACCGACGCGGCCACCTGCGGGTTGGCGTTGCCCGCGCCGGTGCCGACCACCACGACGCCGCGCGCCCCGGCCGCCAGCGAGGCGTCGAGCAGCACGGTGTCGCCGTCGCTGTGGTGCATCACGATGTCCACCCGGGGCGCCGGTGTGCCGGGCACGGGCAGCGGCAGCGCCTCGGCCCGCGGCCGGCGCCGGCCCCAGCTCACCCGCCCGAACTCCACCCGGCCGAGCGGCAGCCGGTCCGGGTCGCCGAAGGCGTGCGCGTCCAGGGTGTGCTTCTTCACCGTGCCGCGGGCGGCGAACACCTGGCCCGCGAAGACGATCACCGCGCCGATGTCGCGGCCGGTGGCGGCGGTCAGCAGCGCGTCGTACAGATTGCCCGCCGCGTCGCCGTCCTCGGCGTCCAGCGGCTTCTGGGCACCGGTGAGGACCACCGGGCGCCGGTCGCCGTGGAAGAGGTCGAGGAAGAAGGCGGACTCCTCCAGGGTGTCGGTGCCGTGGGTGACCACCACACCGTCCACCGCCGGGTCGGCGAGCACCTCGTGCACCGCGTGCAGCAGCCTGAGTTGGTGGTCGGTGGTGAGCTGCGAGCTGTTCACGGTGAAGAGGTCGACCACCCGTACGTCCACGCACTCCGGTACGGCGCCGGCCGCCAGCACCTCCTGGCCCGCGGCCTCGGCCGCGTACCCGTCGCCCTGCCAGCGGCTGGCTATGGTGCCTCCGGTGCTGATGACCACGACGTGACGCACGGTGTCTTCGCCTCCAAAGGGAATACGGGCACGGCTCTCCCACACAATGATATGCGCGTAGACCTGCCATATGATTGCTAAGATCAGCTAGGATCTGGTCAGACTGTGCTAGGAAATGCCACCATGGATGCGATCGACAGAAGTATCTTGCGCGAACTCCAGGCGGACGGCCGGCTGAGCAACCAGGAACTGGCCCAGCGGGTCGGCCTCACCCCGTCCCCGTGCCTGCGCCGGGTCCGCCAACTGGAGGACGACGGCGTCATCCAGACCTATCGCGCGGTCGTCAATCCGGCCGCCGTCGCCCGCGGCTTCGAGGTCTTCGCCTCCGTCGAGGTGCGCCGCGACCGCGCCTCCGTCGCCGACTTCGAGGCCCGCCTCCAGACCATCCCCGACGTCGTCGAGGCCTACCGCCTCTACGGCGCCCCCGGCAGCCTCCTGCGCATCGCCGTCGCCGACTCCGACGCGTACGAGCGCTTCTGGACCGAGAAACTGATCGCCCTGCCGGGCGTGACCGACGTCAACTCCCAAATGATCATGAAGCGCATCAAGTCCCCCCAGGGCATCCCCGTCGACTAACCCCCTCGCCGGCACCCTGCTCGGCCCTCCCGGGGGGCGAGCAAAGAGGGCGCGCCTCTCGGGCGTGGCCAGTGGACTCACCCGGCGGTGAGGTGGCCGGCCGGCCCGGCGGGCGTACCCCGCCCAGCCCACGTCCGTGCCCGGGTCTTCGAGTTCCTCCGCGGACGGCGCACCACGAGATCATCGGGAAGTGGTTCGATCGCACCGACCCGTACGGCACCTGGGGCACTCATCCGGCTTGATCGGCTCGAGACTCTCCGGGCCCGGGTCGGGTCTTGGCAGGTTCGCTGCCCCGTCGATGGCCGCCAGCTCGTTGGCGAGCCGATTCCAGCACGCGTCGCACCGCACCACCCCGAGCGGTATCGCCCCCCGCTCGAATGCCGACCGGTTCGGCTCCCCGCCGCATGAGCGGAAGGATCAGGTCGAACGTGTGTGCTGTTTGGGTGCGGGGAGGGGTGCGTGGGGTGGGCCCACAGGCCTGGGGGCGGCACCGGAAAGACCGGAGAAGCGGGGGCCGGGAATGGGAAACGGCCCAGGGGCGGAGGGGTCCGGGGCCTGGGCCGTGGCCGTACAGAGCGGGCGACGGGAATCGAACCCGCGTAGCTAGTTTGGAAGACTAGGGCTCTACCATTGAGCTACGCCCGCAGCGCCAGTGATTGTCGCACATGGGGGCGCCGTCGGTCGAATGCGAAACGGGTCGCGGGGGCCTCGACGTGGCCCGGGGTGAACGTGGCCCGTCCAGGGGTGCGGGGGCATGTACTCTACGTGTCGCACCAGCGGGGTGTGGCGCAGCTTGGTAGCGCGTCCGCTTTGGGAGCGGAAGGCCGTCGGTTCGAATCCGGCCACCCCGACCAGCAGTTCCGCGGCGGGCCGGAGTACGGGGCCGCGGCCCCGGGAGGCTGCGGTACGACCTCCTCCGGGAGGTTTGTGGTACCGGTAGGATGGGCCGTCGGCGACCGGACGCGCGCACCTTTCCGCTTTCCGCGCACAGCGAATCGCCCCCATCAACGTAAAGCCCCCAAGGAGACCCAACCGTGAAGAGCGCCGTCGAGACTCTGAACCCGACCCGGGTTCGACTCACTGTCGAGGTGCCCTTCGAGGAGCTCAAGCCCAGCCTCGACGCGGCGTACAAGAAGATCAACCAGCAGGTCACGGTGCCGGGCTTCCGCAAGGGCAAGATCCCTGCGCGCGTCATCGACCAGCGGTTCGGCCGTGGCGCGGTCCTCGAAGAGGCCATCAACGACGCGCTGCCGAAGTTCTACACGGACGCGGTCAACGAGGGTGAGCTGAACGTCCTCGGCCAGCCCGACGTCGACATCACCGAGTTCAACGACGGTGACGAACTCAAGTTCACCGCTGAGGTGGACATCCGTCCGGCCATCGAGATCCCGGACTACTCCGGCATCGAGGTCGTCGTGGACGCCGTCGAGGTCTCGGAGGAGGACATCGACGCCTCGCTCGAGCAGCTCCGCGACCGCTTCGCCTCCACCACCCCGGTCGAGCGCGCCGCCGCCGACGGCGATGTCGTCGTGGTCGACCTGGAGGCGAGTGTCGACGGCGAGGTGCTGGAGGACGGCGTCGCCACCGGCGTCAGCTACACCATCGGCTCCGGCCAGCTCCTCGAAGGCATCGACGAGGCGGTCATCGGCCTGGAGAAGGGCGGCACCGCCACCTTCACCTCCGAGCTCAAGGGCGGCATCGGCGCCGGCAGCACCGCCTCGGTCAAGGTGGACGTCACCGACGTCCAGGAGCGCGAACTGCCGTCCCTGGACGACGACTTCGCTCAGCTCGCCTCCGAGTTCGACACCCTTGAGGACCTTCGCGCGGACAGCCGCAAGCGGCTGGAGCAGATGAAGTCCTACGACCAGGCCACCCAGGCCCAGGAGAAGGTGCTCGACGCGCTGATCGAGCTCATCGAGGTGCCGGTCCCGGAGAAGCTGCTCAAGGACGAGATCGGCACCCGTACGCACAACCTGGAGCACCACCAGTTCCCGCAGATGGGGCTGACCTGGGAGTCGTACCTGGAGGCCGAGGGCAAGACCCGCGAGGAGTACGACGCGGAGCTCGAAGAGCAGGCGGTCAAGGGCATCAAGACCCAGTTCATCCTGGACGAGCTGGTCAACAAGGAGAAGCTGTCGGTCAACCAGGAGGAGCTCACCGAGCACCTCATGCGTCGGGCCGCCACCTCCGGGATGACCCCGGACCAGTTCGCCCAGGCCGTGGTCGAGGGCGGCCAGGTGCCGATCCTGGTCGGCGAGGTCGCCCGCGGCAAGGCGCTCGCCGTTGTCGTCGAGGCGGCGAAGGTCACCGACACCAACGGGGAGACGGTGGACCTGGAGGACGAGGAGGAGGCCGCCGGCCCGGAAACGGTCGAGGCCCAGTCCGCTGAGGAGCCCGAGGCCGCCGCCCCCGCCGAGGACGCGCCCGAGGCCGACGAGAAGGCGTAGCCCCCGAAGGGGCGCGAGGAACGGCGCGAGCGGCCACGACGCTTCCGCGGGTCGTCACCGGCCCGAAGGGGCTGTTGCTGCCGTCTCCGGACCACCGGCCGTCGGCCGGTTGCTCGCCCAGTTCCTCGCGCCCTTGGTGGTTGCCGTCGAGCACCGGGGCGCCCCTGGTGGATGCCGTCTCCCGCGAGAGCGGCGCTGGTGGGCGCCGCCCGGCGCAGAGGGGGCCCGCGCCCCTTGTGGGTGCCGCTCGGCGCGAGGCTGCCCCCTGGTTACCCGGATAGGCCAGCGCGGCGACCCTGCGCTCACAGCGAACAGTTCCGCGTAGGGGATTGCTGGGCCCCACCTGCGCGTTAGGGTCCGTTAGTAGGAGGGCAGGGGTGCAGCACCGGCGACGCCGGGACAGCGGCCCCCGGCCCTGACGAAGACCCTGTGGCGGCAGCTCAGCCGTCCGACAACGAGCAGGTGGATACGTGACGACTCCGATGCCTTCCGCCGCCGGCGAGCCGACCTTCGGTGGCCTCGGCGACCAGGTCTACAACCGGCTGCTCGGCGAGCGAATCATCTTCCTCGGCCAGGCGGTCGACGACGACATCGCCAACAAGATCACCGCGCAGCTCCTTCTCCTGGCCGCCGAGCCGGACAAGGACATCTACCTCTACATCAACAGCCCGGGCGGCTCCGTGACCGCCGGCATGGCCATCTACGACACGATGCAGTTCATCAAGAACGACGTCGTCACGATCGCCATGGGCATGGCCGCCTCGATGGGCCAGTTCCTGCTCACCGCGGGCACCCCCGGCAAGCGGTTCGCGCTGCCGAACACCCGCATCCTGATGCACCAGCCGTCCGCGGGCCTCGGCGGCTCCGCCACGGACATCAAGATCCAGGCCGAGCAGCTCCTGCACACCAAGCGCCGGATGGCCGAGCTGATCGCCCAGCACTCCGGCCAGACCTTCGAGCAGATCACCAAGGACTCCGACCGCGACCGCTGGTTCTCCGCCGAGGAGGCCCAGGAGTACGGCCTGCTGGACGGCGTGATGCTCTCCGCCGCGCATGTGCCGGGCGGCGGCGGCACCGGCGCCGGCGGCCCGGCCTGAGCCCCGCGCCCCGCACCGGCCCGGCCGGGACCGGCCCCCGGTCCCGGGCCGGCCAAGGCCCGGCAGCCCCGCAGATCCCTCGAAGCTCTTCATCACCAGGACGGTGGACGTGAACCCCTTGAACTTCCCCGGCAGCGGCCTGTACGAGCGCACCGAGGCCGAACGGCCCGGTGTGTTCGGCGCCGAGGCCCGCTATGTCATCCCCCGCTTCGTCGAGCGCACCTCGCAGGGTGTGCGTGAGTACGACCCGTACGCCAAGCTCTTCGAGGAGCGGGTGATCTTCCTCGGCGTGCAGATCGACGACGCCTCCGCCAACGACGTCATGGCGCAGCTCCTGTGCCTGGAGTCGATGGACCCCGACCGGGACATCTCGGTCTACATCAACAGCCCCGGCGGCTCCTTCACCGCGCTGACGGCCATCTACGACACCATGCAGTTCGTGAAGCCCGACATCCAGACGGTCTGCATGGGTCAGGCGGCCTCCGCCGCGGCGGTCCTGCTGGCGGCCGGCAGCCCCGGCAAGCGGATGGCGCTGCCCAATGCGCGGGTACTCATCCACCAGCCGTACAGTGAGACCGGTCGCGGCCAGGTGTCCGACCTGGAGATCGCCGCCAACGAGATCATCCGGATGCGGCAGCAGTTGGAGGAGATGCTCGCCAAGCACTCCACCACGCCGATCGAGCAGATCCGGGACGACATCGAGCGCGACAAGATCCTGACCGCCGAGGAGTCCCTCTCCTACGGTCTGATCGACCAGATCGTCTCCACCCGCAAGACCTCCGTGAGCGTGTGACGGACGGCGACTTACGGCACCGCGGCCCGCCTTCGAGGCCCGGCCCTCCTTGGACTCGGAGAGCGAGTACGTCCAAGGGGGGCCCACTCCGGGGGCGCGGCAAGGTACCGTCGATGAGAGAAGCACCAGGCTCCGTTGAAGGCCGGCGGAACCCAGGCGAAGGGGAAACACCTCGTGGCACGCATCGGTGACGGTGGAGACCTGCTGAAGTGCTCGTTCTGCGGAAAGAGCCAGAAGCAGGTGAAGAAGCTCATCGCAGGCCCGGGTGTGTACATCTGCGACGAGTGCATCGACCTCTGCAACGAGATCATCGAGGAGGAGCTCGCCGAATCCTCCGAGGTGCGGTGGGAGGATCTGCCCAAGCCGCGGGAGATCTACGAGTTCCTGGAGAGCTACGTCGTCGGCCAGGAGCCGGCGAAGAAGGCTCTGTCCGTCGCGGTCTACAACCACTACAAGCGCGTTCAGGCGGGCGAGAGCGGCCGTCCGGGACATGACGACGCCATCGAACTGGCCAAGTCGAACATCCTGCTGCTGGGCCCGACCGGCTCCGGCAAGACGCTGCTCGCCCAGACCCTGGCCCGGATGCTCAACGTGCCGTTCGCCATCGCCGACGCCACCGCGCTCACCGAGGCCGGCTATGTCGGGGAGGACGTCGAGAACATCCTGCTGAAGCTGATCCAGGCGGCGGACTACGACGTCAAGAAGGCCGAGACCGGGATCATCTACATCGACGAGATCGACAAGGTGGCCCGCAAGAGCGAGAACCCGTCGATCACCCGGGATGTCTCCGGCGAGGGTGTGCAGCAGGCACTGCTGAAGATCCTGGAGGGCACCACCGCATCGGTGCCGCCGCAGGGCGGGCGCAAGCACCCGCACCAGGAGTTCATCCAGATCGACACCACCAACGTGCTCTTCATCGTCGGTGGCGCGTTCGCCGGTCTGGAGAAGATCATCGAGGCCCGCGCGGGCGCCAAGGGCATCGGCTTCGGCGCGACCATCCGCTCCAAGCGCGAGCTGAACATGGCCAATCAGTTCTCCGAGATCATGCCGGAGGACCTGGTCAAGTTCGGCATGATCCCCGAGTTCATCGGCCGCCTCCCGGTCATCACCAACGTGCACAACCTGGACCGCGAGGCACTCCTCCAGATCCTGGTCGAGCCGCGCAACGCGCTGGTGAAGCAGTATCAGAAGCTCTTCGAACTCGACGGTGTGGAGCTGGAGTTCGAGCGCGCCGCGCTGGAGGCCATCGCCGACCAGGCGATCCTGCGGCAGACCGGCGCCCGGGGCCTGCGCGCCATCATGGAAGAGGTGCTCCAGTCGGTGATGTACGAGGTGCCGTCCCGCAAGGACGTGGCCCGGGTCGTCATCACCGCGGATGTCGTGCACTCCAACGTCAACCCCACCCTGGTGCCGCGGGAACCGCGGGTCATCGGCAAGGGCGAGCAGAAGAGCGCGTAAGCGGGCAGCCGTACGGAAAAGGGGCGCCCGGTCCACCGCGGACCGGGCGCCCCTTCCCCGTTGTGCCGGGCCGGACGATTACTTGATCTCCACCCGGGTGTCCGTCCGCACCCGCGCGAGCAGGTCCGCGGTGTCCTCCGGGGTGGCGCCGCCGCCGGTCCCCGCGGTGATCGCCGCGATGTCGATCGGCGCGATGGTGCCGATCGTGCTGTGGTCCGCCCACAGGCAGATCGTCACGTTGAACGACTTGGGCGAACCGCTGTCGGTCACCTTCGCGGTCTGGCACTCCACGACCGCGTCCTTCGCGGCGTCCGGGTGCAACGTCTTGGTGCCGCCGACCAGTTCGGTCTTGGAGCCGTCGCCGTCGTCCTTGGCCGCCTGCTTGCGCGCGTCGGCCATCATGCCGTCGGCGAGCTTCCGCGGGTCCTTGATGCTGCCCCACGCCCCGCTGAACGACAGCAGCTTGCCGGTGGTCTCCGAGCCCTGGACGTAGCCGGCCGAGACCGGCTTCGGGTCCGTCATGCCCAGCTTCTTGAGCAGGGCCAGGTCGGTGGAGTCGAAGCCGTCGCCGCTCGCGTCCGGGTCGGTGCTCTTCTTGTAGTCCGTGGCCACCGTCGCCGGCGTGGTGAGCTGGTACTTCTTGCCGTCGTCCGACGACCCGCCGTTCGACTTGTGGACGATCAGCAGCGCGCCCGCGACCACCGCGAGCACCACCACGACGCCGCCCACGATCAGGCCCGTGCGGTTCTTCTTCCCGCCGGCCGGCGCGGCCGGCGGCTGGCCGTAGCCGGGCTGCCCGTACGGCTGCGGCGGCACCTGCCCGTACCCGCCGGGGGCCGGCGCCTGCTGCGGCTGACCCTCGGCGTACCCGCCGGATGCCGGGGGCTGCGGTGGCTGCCCCTGGTCTGCTCCGGCCGGCTGTCCCGCCGGCTGCCCCGTGGGCTGCTGGCCGTACGGGCTCGCCGGTGGCTCGTTGTAACTCATGCGATGGTCCCCTCCGTTTACAGTCGGACCATCCTCCCGGATGGACGGTGTCTTCCTGTCCCCGGAAGGGCAACTGATTCGTAACGACCCGCGGCGCCCCCGTAGAATCGCTGTCGTGACCGACAACACTCAGCGCCCCGGACGCGGGCCGAACAGCACCCCCGACCTCCCGACCCAGTACGCGCCGGCCGAGGTAGAGGGGGCGCTGTACGAGCGCTGGGTGGAGCGGGGGTACTTCGAGGCCGACGCGAAGAGCGAGAAGCCGCCGTACACCATCGTCATCCCGCCGCCCAACGTCACCGGCAGCCTGCACCTCGGGCACGCCTTCCAGCACACCCTCATGGACGCCCTCACCCGCCGCAAGCGGATGCAGGGCTACGAGGCGCTGTGGCTGCCCGGCATGGACCACGCCGGCATCGCCACCCAGAACAAGGTCGAGCAGCAGCTCGGCGACGAGGGCAAGTCCCGGCAGGACATCGGCCGGGAGGCCTTCGTCGAGCGGGTCTGGCAGTGGAAGGAAGAGTACGGCGGCCGGATCCTCGGCCAGATGCGCCGCCTCGGCGACGGCGTCGACTGGTCGCGGGAGCGCTTCACCATGGACGAGGGCCTGTCCCGGGCCGTCACCACCATCTTCAAGAAGCTCTACGACGACGGGCTGATCTACCGCGCCGAGCGGATCATCAACTGGTGTCCGCGCTGTCTGACCGCGATCTCCGACATCGAGGTGGAGTACCAGGACGACGAGGGCGAACTCGTCTCGATCAGGTACGGCGAGGGCGACGAGACGCTGGTGGTCGCCACCACCCGGGTCGAGACGATGCTCGGGGACACCGCGGTCGCCGTCCACCCGGACGACGAGCGGTACGCGCATCTCGTCGGCAAGCGGATCAGGCTGCCGCTCACCGACCGGACCATCCCAGTGGTCGCGGACGCCCACGTCGACCCGGAGTTCGGCACCGGCGCGGTCAAGGTGACCCCGGCGCACGACCCCAACGACTTCGCCATCGGCCAGCGGCACGGCCTGGAGTCGCTGACCATCATGGACGACCGCGCGGTCATCACCGTGCCCGGTCCGTTCCGCGGACTCGACCGGTTCGAGGCGCGCTCTGCGATCGTCGAGGTGCTGCGCGAACAGGGCCGGATCGTCGCCGAGAAGCGGCCTTACGTCCACTCGGTCGGCCACTGCTCGCGCTGCAAGACCACCGTCGAGCCGCGGCTGTCGCTCCAGTGGTGGGTCAAGGTCGAGCCGCTGGCCAAGGCGGCCGGTGACGCGGTCCGCGACGGCCGGGTGCGGATCCACCCGCCGGAGATGGCGAAGCGGTACTTCGACTGGGTCGACAACATGCACGACTGGTGCATCTCACGGCAGTTGTGGTGGGGCCACCGCATCCCGGTCTGGTACGGCCCGGACGGCGAGACCGTCTGCGTCGGCCCGCAGGACCTTGCGCCCGGTGAGGGCTGGACCCAGGACTCCGACGTCCTGGACACCTGGTTCTCCTCGGGCCTGTGGCCCTTCTCCACCCTCGGCTGGCCGGACCGGACCGCCGACCTGGAGAAGTTCTATCCGACCGATGTGCTGCTCACCGGCCACGACATCATCTTCTTCTGGGTGGCCCGGATGATGATGTTCGGCCTCTACGCGATGGACGGCGTCGCGCCCTTCCACACCATCGCGCTCACCGGCCTGGTCCGTGACGAGCACGGCAAGAAGATGTCCAAGTCCAACCCCAACTCGGTCGACCCGCTCGACTGGATGAACGCCTACGGCTCGGACGCGGTGCGCTTCACCCTGGCCCGCGGCGCCAACCCCGGCGCCGACGTGCCGATCGGCGAGGACTGGGTCCAGGCGTCCCGCAACTTCGCCAACAAGATCTGGAACGCCACCCGGTTCGCGCTGATGAACGGCGCCACCGTCGACGGACCGCTGCCCGCGCCGGCGGAGCTGTCCGCCGCCGACCGCTGGATCCTCTCCCGGCTCAACACCGTGGTCGCCGAAGTCGACGCGTACTACGAGGACTTCCAGTTCGCGAAGCTCAGCGACACCCTTTACCACTTCGCCTGGGACGAGGTCTTCGACTGGTACGTCGAGCTGTCCAAGACCACCTTCCTCAAGGGCGGCGCGGCGGCGGCGGTCTCCGGCCGGGTCCTCGGCGAGGTGCTCGACGTGACGCTCCGGCTGCTGCACCCGATCGTGCCCTTCGTCACCGAGACGCTGTGGACCACCCTGACCGGCAAGGAGACGCTGGTCCTCGCCGACTGGCCCCAGGACAGCGGCTTCCGTGACGCGCCCGCCGAGGCGGAGATCGCCGAGGTCCAGCGGGTGGTCACCGAGGTCCGCCGGTTCCGCTCCGACCAGGGCCTCCAGCCCGGCCAGCGGGTCCCGGCGCTGCTGACGCTGGACGGCACCGCGCTCGCGCCGCACGAGGACGCGATCCGGCAGCTGCTGCGGCTCCAGCCTCCCGGCGAGGGCTTCCACGCGACGGCCACCCTGCCGGTGGCCGGAGCGAGCGTCGCCCTCGACCTGTCCGGCGCCATCGACGTGGCCGCCGAGCGCAAGCGGCTCAGCAAGGACCTCGGCCTGGCCGAGAAGGAGAGGGACCAGGCGCGGCGGAAGCTCGGCAACGAGGGGTTCCTGGCCAAGGCGCCGGATCAGGTCGTGGCCGGAATCCGCGGCCGGCTGACGGTGGCGGAGGCGGACATCGCCCGGATCACCGCGCAGCTCGCCGGACTCCCGCAGGCGTAGGACCGGACGGGCGGGCCGCCCGCGGGGACAGCCCGTACGAGCGGGCCGTGCCGCTGAGCGGCGAGCGCCCCGCACGAGCAACCCGGACGGGCCCGGACCAAAAGGACCGGGCCCGTTTCCGTAGACTGGGCGCCGTGAGCGAGAACCCCCCCAGCGACGACCCCTCCGACCCCGCCGACCCCTCGGCCAACGGCTTCCCGGACGACCACGGCGCCGACCCGGAACACGACGGGGACGCCGACAACGACGAGGCCGCCGACGAGGGGGACGCCTCCGATGACACGGACCTGCCGCTGCGCGACGCGGACATGGCCCTCATCGAGGCCGGCAGCCGTACCTTGCGCACCCAGGTCGCCCCGCCCGCGCCCGAGGACGACGTGCCCTCCCGGCCGGCCGACCCGGCGCTCGACCGGGAGCTGCGCGCGGTCGAGGAGGAGCTCCAGGGCCGCTGGGGGGAGACCCGGCTCGAACCCTCACTCGTCAGGATCAAGGCGCTCACCGACCTGCTGGGCGACCCGCAGCGCGCCTATCCCTCGATCCACATCACCGGCACCAACGGCAAGACGTCCACCGCCCGGATGATCGAGCGGCTGCTGCTCGCCTTCGAACTGCGCACCGGCCGCTACACCAGTCCGCACGTGCAGTCCGTCACCGAGCGGATCAGCCTGGACGGCGCCCCGATCGGCCCCGAGCGCTTCATCGAGACCTACCGCGACCTGGCGCCGTACATCGACCTGGTCGACGGCGGCCAGCAGCACCGGCTGTCCTTCTTCGAGGTGATCACCGCGATGGCCTACGCGGCCTTCGCCGACGCCCCCGTGGACGTCGCCGTGGTCGAGGTCGGCATGGGCGGCTCCTGGGACGCCACCAACGTGCTGGACGGCCAGGTCGCCGTGGTCACCCCGATCTCGCTGGACCACACCGACCGGCTCGGCGCCACCACCGGGGAGATCGCCGCCGAGAAGGCCGGGATCATCAAGCCCGGCGCCACCGCGGTCTTCGCCCAGCAGCCCGCGGACGCGGCGAAGGTGCTGATGGCGAAGGCGGCCGAGGCGGACGCCACGGTGGCCCGCGAGGGCCTGGAGTTCGGCGTGCTGCACCGCGAGGTCGCGGTCGGCGGCCAGTTGCTGACCCTGCGCGGCCTCGGCGGCGCTTACGAGCAGATCTTCCTGCCGCTGCACGGCGAGCACCAGGCGCACAACGCGGCCCTCGCGCTCGCCGCGGTGGAGGCCTTCTTCGGCATCGGCAGCCTGCACCAGCGGACCCTGGACCAGGAGACCGTGCGGGCCGCGTTCGCCGCCGTCACCTCGCCCGGCCGGCTCGAAGTGGTCCGCCGCAGCCCCACCGTGGTGCTCGACGCCGCGCACAACCCCGGCGGCGCGCTCGCCACCGCCGCGGCGATCGGCGAGGTCTTCGGCTTCACCCATCTCGTGGGCGTGGTCGCGCCCAGCGGCGACAAGGACGTGCGCGGGCTGCTCGAAGCCTTCGAGCCGGTCTTCGCCGAGGTCGTCGTCACCGGCAACTCCACCCCCCGCTCGATGGACGTGGACGCGCTGGCCGCGCTCGCCGTCGAGGTGTTCGGCGAGGACCGGGTGCAGGTCGAGCCGCGGTTGGACGACGCCCTGGAGGCCGCCATCACCCTCGCCGAGGAAGAGGGCGAGTACGCGGGGGCCGGGGTGCTGGTGACCGGATCGGTCATCACCGTGGGAGAGGCCCGGCTGCTGCTGGGCCGCAAGTGAGAGGGCCCAGGCCATGCGCACGCTGTGTTCCAGCACGCTGATCGGCGAGTTCTTCGTCATCGGCTTCGCCGGGCTGGTCGCCATGAAGCACCCGGACCTGTCGCAGGGCGCGGTGTGGACGGTCTGCGGCATCGCGATGGCCCTGTGCGTGCTGCTGTGCGGCGCGGTCACCCGGCCGGGCGCGCTGGCGGTCGGCTGGGCCCTGCAGATCGGGCTGATCGCCAGTGGCTTCGTGGTCGGTACGATGTTCCTCCTCGGTATCATCTTCGCCGCCCTGTGGTGGGCGTCCATCCACTACGGCCGCAAGATCGACGACATCCGGGCCCGCCCTGCGGCGCCGATTGCCTGACAGCTAGGCTCGCCGTACACCGCACGTGTCTTACGCATCAGGAGCCGCCCCGTGTCCCAGCGCACCCTCGTCCTTCTCAAGCCGGACGCCGTTCGCCGCGGCCTGATCGGCGAGCTGCTCGGCCGGCTGGAGAGCAAGGCGGGCTGGACGATCAGCGCGCTGGAACTGCGCACCCTGGACCGCTCCATCCTGGAACAGCACTACGCCGAGCACGTCGGCCGGCCCTTCTACGAGCCGCTGATGACCTTCATGGCGTCAGGTCCCAGCGTGGCCCTGGTCGTCGAGGGCGAGCGGGTCGTCGAAGGGGTCCGTACGCTGGCCGGTCCGACCGACCCGATCGCCGCGGCGCCCGGCTCCATCCGGGGGGACTTCGGCACCATCGTGCGGGAGAATCTGGTGCACGCCTCGGACTCCGAGGAATCGGCGGAGCGCGAGATCAAACTGTTCTTCCCCGGTCTGGCCTAACCGCCGGTCCGGGCAGGGCATGGGCCCGGGGCCAACGGGAACCAATCATCCCGACACGGCGTCACCATTACCGAGGTCCGCTGTGTGTTCTGATGACAATGGACCCGCAGGATCCCGGACCCGCCCGCAGCATCCTGACGCGCAGCACCCCCCAGAACGTTCAGAACTCCGCGATCCTGATGACGCTTGACCCGGCGGGACCCCGACAGGACCCCGGCAACGCGGCACGTCGGGCGCGACTACGATGGAATCTCCGCTCAAGCTCGGGAAGGCCAGACGTATCCACATGGCGAACAACATGTCGTTCATCGGCCGTGATATGGCTGTCGACCTCGGGACCGCCAACACGCTGGTGTACGTCAGGGGCCGCGGGATCGTCCTGAACGAGCCGTCGGTCGTGGCGGTCAACACCAACACCGGGGGCATCCTCGCGGTCGGCTCCGAGGCGAAGAAGATGATCGGCCGCACGCCGGGCAACATCGTCGCCGTCCGTCCGCTGAAGGACGGTGTGATCGCCGACTTCGAGATCACCGAGCGCATGCTGCGCTACTTCATCCTCAAGATCCACCGCCGCCGCTACATGGTCCGGCCGCGGGTCGTGGTCTGCGTGCCCTCGGGCATCACCGGTGTGGAGCGCCGCGCCGTCATCGAGGCGGCCACCCAGGCCGGCGCCCGCGCGGTGCACATCATCGAGGAGCCGATGGCGGCCGCGATCGGCGCCGGGCTGCCGGTGCACGAGGCCACCGGCAACATGGTGGTGGACATCGGCGGCGGCACCACCGAGGTCGCGGTGATCAGCCTCGGCGGCATCGTCACCGCCCAGTCCATCCGGGTGGCCGGTGACGAGTTGGACAACGCGATCATCCAGCACATCAAGAAGGAGTACAGCCTGCTGCTCGGCGAACGCACCGCCGAGCAGATCAAGCTGACCATCGGCTCCGCCTTCGACTCCAAGCCGGAGCAGGAGGAGCACACCGAGATCCGCGGCCGCGACCTGGTGAGCGGGCTGCCCAAGACCGTGGTCATCTCGGCCGGCGAGGTCCGCAAGGCGATCGAGGAACCCGTCAACGCGATCGTGGACGCGGTCAAGACCACCCTGGACAAGTGCCCGCCGGAGCTCTCCGGCGACATCATGGACCGCGGCATCGTGCTGGCCGGCGGCGGCGCGCTGCTGCGCGGCCTCGACGAGCGGCTGCGCCACGAGACGGGCATGCCGATCCATATCGCGGAGGCACCGCTGGACTGCGTGGCGCTCGGCGCCGGCAAGTGCGTGGAGGAGTTCGAGGCGCTTCAGCAGGTCCTCGACGCCGCGCCGCGCAGGTGAGTGACTGACCAGGCCGGCCCGGCCGCGGCGGGTCGCCCCGCCCACCGGCCGTAACCAGCACACTAGTTCCGACCGGCCGCGGCCTCAGCGGCGGCGGGTCCGATGAGGAAGGCACGGACTGGCGCCCGTGAGGGACACAAAGGAGAGCCGGCTGCTGCTGGTACTGCTGGTGGTGGTGGCGTTCGCGCTGATCACCGTGGACATCCGGGGCGGTGAGAACTCACCGCTCGACCGGCCACGGCAGGCGGCGCAGTCCGCCTTCGGCCCGGTGGAGAACGCGGTGGCCGGGGCGGTCGACCCGGTGGGCAACGCCATAGACGCGGTGCGGGACTCGGGCGGCCGCAGCAGGGCCATCAGCCGTCTGGAGCGGGAGAACGAAGCGCTCAAGACGCAGCTCGGCAGCAAGGACATCACCCGCAACCGGGCCGCCGAACTCGACTCGATGCTCAAGACCGCGGGCGCCGGCCAGTACACCATCAAGGGCGCCCAGATCATCGCGATAGGAGCCGCTCAGGGCTTCTCCTGGACGGTCACCATCGACGCGGGCACCAAGGACGGCATCGCCCGCGACATGACGGTCATCAACGGCGACGGACTGGTCGGCCGGGTCACCACCGTGGGCCCGGCCACCTCCACCGTGCTGCTCGCCAACGATCCGGACTTCACCGTCGGCACCCGGCTGGAGGGCTCCATGGAGCTGGGCTTCGCCACCGGCGAGGGCAACCGGCCGATGCGGGTGCAGCTGCTCAACGGCAAGGCGGACGTGCACAAGGGCGACCGGCTGGTCACCTTCGGCTCGCAGGCGGGCAAGCCCTTCGTGGCGGGCGTGCCGGTCGGCCGGATCGTCAGCATCGACCCGTCCGGCGGCAACCTGACCAAGACCGTGCAGGTCCAGCCGTTCGTCCGGTTCACCTCACTGGACGTGGTCGGCGTGGTCGTGCTCGGCCCGCGCACCGACCCGCGCGACAGTGTGCTGCCGCCCCGGCCCACCCCGCCGGCCAAGCCGAAGCCCACCGCGAAGCGGACGCCGAACGGCAAGCCGAGCGGCACGCCGGGGAGCACCCCGACCGGTGCGCCCGGCGGCACCTCGGGAGTGAACCCGAGCGGCACGCCGAACGGGACGCCCACCACCACCGGTGTCGAGGACTACAACGTCACCATCGGCCGTACCGACTCGGCCACCCGGAACTCCCCGACGACCACCAGCGGGGGCTGAACCATGCACCTCAAACGGATCGCGCTCTCCACCGTGCTGGTGGTCATCGCCATGGTGGCCCAGGTCAGCGTGCTGGCCCGGCTGCATCTGCCGGGCGCCGTGCCCGATCTGCTGCTGCTGACCGTGCTCGGCCTCGCCCTCGCCTACGGCCATGTGGCCGGCTGTCTGATCGGCTTCTTCGCCGGGCTGCTGGCCGACATCGCGCCGCCCGCCGACCACGCCGTGGGCCGCTACGCCCTGGTGCTGTGCGTGATCGGCTACGCGGCCGGGCTCGCCAAGCCCGAAGGCGGCCAACTGCGCTCCGCGGCAGGCCCGATGATGGTGGTGGTCTGTGCCGCCATCGGCACCACCCTGCTCTACGTCGGTGTCGGCAGCCTCGTCGGCGACCAGGCCGGCGCCCATGTCGGCCTGGTCAAGCTGGTGTTCACCGCCGCGCTCTACGACCTGCTGCTCGCCCCCTTCGTGGTGCCGCTGGTGATGGCGCTGGCCCGCCGCTTCGACAACGATCCGCTCGCCGACGACCCGGCCGGCGGGTACGGCGGGATGGGCGGCATCGGCGGCATGGGCGGCGGCCGCCGCCGGACGCGGACCGCCGGCGCCGGACTCGGCCCGCAGCGCGGCATCTTCGGGCGGGCGGGCAGGATGATCAAGATCAACTCGCCGGCCAGGGGAGCGCGTCGCTAGCCATGAGCAACATTCCGGAGACCGGCCGCACCACCCGGGTCACCATCCGCCTGATCATCCTTCAGGTCCTCGCCGTGTCGCTGCTCTTCACCCTGGGCGGCCGGCTGTGGTTCCTCCAGATCCGCAACGGCCAGGAGTACGACCAGAAGGCCGCCAACAACCACATCCAGCAGGTCGTCACCCCCGCCGTGCGCGGCGCCATCCTCGACGACAAGGGCGTACCGCTCGCCGACAACGAGACCCGGCTGGTGGTCTCCGCCAGCCGTACCGACCTGCTCAAGCAGGCCGACGACGGCGCGGCCGTCCTCACCCGGCTGGCCTCGGTGCTCGGCATGCGGCCGCAGGACGTGCTCGACAAGGTGCGGCTCTGCGACGCCAAGACCCCGCAGCCCTGCTGGAACGGCTCGCCCTACCAGCCGATCCCGATCACCGACGAGGCCACCACCCAGCAGGCCCTCCAGATCATGGAGCGGCGCGAGGACTTCCCCGGCATCACCGCGGAGCCCACCGCCGTCCGCCGCTACCCGGCCCCGTACAAGGCCAACACCGCGCAGGTGCTGGGCTATCTCTCGCCGGTCACCGACGCCGAGCTGACCGCCTCGGAGAAGACCGCGACCCCGCTGCTGCGCTCGGACCAGATCGGCCGCTCGGGCCTGGAGAGCACCTACGACTCCGAGCTGCGCGGCAAGGCCGGCGTCACCAGCTACGAGGTGGACAACCTCGGCCGGGTCATCGGCAAGGCCGGTGACACCCCCGCCACGCCCGGTGACAATCTGGTCACCAGCATAGACGCCAAGGTCCAGTCGGTCACCGAGCTCCAGCTCAACGACGCGATGAAGGAAGCCCGGCAGACCTACGACCCCATCACCCACGAGAACTACAAGGCCGACTCGGGCGCGGCCGTGGTGATGGACAACCACACCGGTCAGATCATCGCCATGGCGAGCGCGCCGACGTACGACCCCAACGCCTGGGTCGGCGGCATCTCCGCCAAGGACTACAAGAAGCTGACCGCCATCAAGTCCAACTACCCGCTGCTCAACCGGGCGATCCAGGGCCAGTCGGCGCCCGGCTCCACCTTCAAGGTGGTGTCCACCTCCGCCGCCGTCGACGCCGGCTACCCGATGGACGGCGGCTACCCCTGCACCTCCTCGATGACCATCGGCTCCCAGGTCTTCAAGAACTTCGAGGGCGAGAGCTTCGGCGACATCTCGCTCGGCCGGGCGCTGGAGGTCTCCTGCGACACCGTCTTCTACGGCATCGCGTTCAAGGAGTGGCAGAAGGACGGCGGCACCAAGCCCAAGCACCCGAAGGACTGGTTCTACACCACCGCGCACAAGTTCGGGCTCGGCGCCAAGACCAGTGTCGACCTGCCGGGCGAGGTGACCGGCCGGATCCCGGACCGGCAGTGGAAGCAGGCGTACTACGACGCCAACAAGGACTACTGGTGCAAGGTCAAGAAGACCGCCAAGAAGTCCGACCAGTCGCTGGCCACCAACATCGCCCGGGAGAACTGCACCGACGGCTATGTGCTGCGCGCCGGTGACTCCGTCAACTACGCGATCGGCCAGGGCGACACGCTCGTCACGCCGATCCAGATGGCCCGGATCTACGCGGCGCTCGGCAACGGCGGCACGCTCTACCAGCCGACCATAGGGAAGGCGGTGGTGAGCCCCGACGGCAAGACCGTCACCCCGATCAAGCCCAAGGTCGTCGGCAAGCTGCCCGACACCAAGCAGACGCTGAAGGACATCAACGAGGCCACCGCCGGCGTGGTCACCGGCGGTACCGCCAACTGGAAGTTCCTCAACTGGCCGCAGGACAAGATCCCGCTGCACGCCAAGACCGGTACGGCCGAGGTCACCGGCAAGCAGACCACGTCCTGGCTGACCACGTACACCAAGGACTACACGATCGTGATGACGATCTCGCAGGCCGGTACCGGTTCCGGTGGTTCGGGTACCGCGGTCCGCCGGATCTACGAGGCGATGTACGGCATCCAGAAGGACAGCACGGCGATCGACCCGCGCAAGGGCATCATGCCCAAGCCGGTGACGAGCCTGCCGAAGATCACCTCCGACGGCGCGGTCGTCCGGCAGGCGTCCTACGTCGCCTCCGACACGCTGCTGGCACCGGCCGGACCGCGCGGCGCGGACTACGCCGGCCAGCCGCCCGCCGCCCTCACCCCGACCGACACCAAGCGGCTGCTGTACGGCAGGAAGTCCTGGACATGAGCGCCCCCACCTACGCGGTTCCACGGTTCAGCCCGGAGAAGTCCACCCTGGGCAAGCTCTTCGCCCGGGACTCGGTGGTCCGCCGGATGGACTGGGTCCTGCTGCTCGCCACCCTGCTGCTCTGCGCGATCGGCACGGTGCTGGTCTACTCGGCGACCCGTAACCGGACCAACCTCACCCATGGCGACCAGTACTACTTCCTGATCCGCCATGTGATGAACGCCGGGATCGGCATCGGGCTGGCGATCGGCGCGATGGCCATAGGGCACCACCGCATGCGGACGATCGTGCCGTTCTTCTACGTGCTGGCGATCCTCGGCATCCTCGCGGTGCTCAGCCCGCTGGGCTCCACCGTCAACGGCGCGCACTCGTGGATCGTGATCGGCGGCGGCTTCTCGCTCCAGCCGTCGGAGTTCGTCAAGGTGGCCATCGTCATCGGCATGGCGATGGTGCTGTCCGCGCGGGTCGACGCGGGCGACAAGCTGCATCCCGACCACCGGTCGGTGGCGCAGTCGCTGGCGCTGGCCGCCGTGCCGATAGGGATCATCATGCTGATGCCCGACCTCGGCTCGGTGATGGTGCTCGCCGCCATCGTGCTCGGCGTGCTGCTCGCCTCGGGCGCCTCCGCGCGCTGGGTCTTCGGGCTGATCGGCGCGGGGGTCGTCGGGTCGCTGCTGGTGTGGAAGCTCGGAGTTCTCGACAAGTACCAGATCGACCGGTTCGCGGCGTTCGCCAACCCCGCGCTCGACCCGGCCGGCGTCGGCTACAACACCAGCCAGGCGCGGATCGCCATCGGCTCCGGCGGCCTGCTCGGCAAGGGCCTCTTCCACGGCAGCCAGACCACCGGGCAGTTCGTGCCCGAGCAGCAGACCGACTTCGTCTTCTCGGTGGCCGGCGAGGAGCTCGGCTTCGTGGGCGCGCTGCTGATCGTCGCCCTCATCGGCGTCATCCTCTGGCGCGCCTGCTCCATCGCCCGCAACGCGAGCGACCTCTACGGCACGGTGGTGGCCGCCGGCATCGTCGCCTGGTTCGCCTTCCAGTCCTTCGAGAACATCGGCATGACCCTGGGCATCATGCCGGTGGCGGGCATCCCCCTACCCTTTGTCTCCTACGGCGGATCATCGATGTTCGCCAATTTCATCGCCATAGGAATGCTCCAGTCCGTCAAGATGATGCGCCCCATGTCAGCCTGACGCTGCGCTGGCCAAACCGGCCGACCCCCGCCCCGCCCGACGCCGGGGGTCGCCCCCGGGCCCCCGCCTGCGGCGAGCTCCGCCTGACGGCCCCCGGTCCGCTTGCGGCGTGCCGCGCCTGACGGCGGGCTGCTGAGCTCGCGTCGAGGCCGGGTTGCTCTCGGGTCCGCCCGGCGCGGCCGGTCCGCCTGCGGCATGCTCTGCCTCGCGGCGTGGCGGGGGTTGGCGCCGGGGTCCGCTGGGCGCGGCTGCCGCGTGTAACGCCCGGTTCGGCTTCACGCACCCCTTTCGCCTGCGGTGTGCTGCGCCCGGCGCGGCCTGCCGAGCCTGTGGGTGGGGCGGGGTTGTCTCGGGCCCGCCCGGCGCGGCCGGTCCGCCTTCGGCGTGCTCCGCCTGGCGGCGAGGGATTCCGCCTGTGGCGGTGCGGGGGCTGGCGTCGGGGTCCGCTGGGTGCGGCTGGGCGCGCCGCTTTCGCCTGCGGCGTGCCGCGCCTGCTGGCGGGCTGCTGAGCTTGCGTCGAGGCCGGGTTGCTCTCGGGTCCGCCCGGACGGCCGGTCCGCCTGCGGCGAGCTGCGCCTGGCGGCGGGTCATGCCGATCCGCGGCCAGCTCGCGCTTCGGTTGCAGCAGGGGGTGGTATTTCAGGAGGGCGGCGGGGGGCGGGTGATTGCTGTTGGGGGGTGGGGGGATTACGGTCGAAGGCATGGGTGAACGGGTGGCGGAGGTTGAGCGGAAGTACGAGGGGGGTGCCCCGGAGGTCGGGGTGGAGGGGGTGGCCGGGGTCGCGGAGGTGCGGCGGGTCGAGGCGGATGAGCTTGACGCGACGTACTACGACACCGCCGGGTTCGCGCTCGCCACGCATCGGGTGACGCTGCGCCGGCGTACCGGCGGGCAGGACGCGGGCTGGCACCTCAAGCTCCCGGCCACGCGGGCCGACACCCGGACCGAGGTGCACGCCCCGCTCGGCCGGGGCGACGACACGCCTCCCGAAGAGCTGCGGAGCGAGGTCACCGCGATCCTCCGCGGGCGCCCGCTCGGCCCCGTCGTACGGCTGCGCACCCTTCGCCGGCGGACCCTGCTTCTCGACGACGCCGGGCGGACCCTCGCCGAGATCGCCCACGACGAGGTGCGCACCGAACTGCCCGAGGACGACGCCGCCGCCGAGCCGACGAACCGCTGGACCCCGGGACCCTCCTGGACCGAGACCGAGGTCGAACTCGGCGAGAGCGGCCACCCGGACCTGCTCGACGCCGTCGAAGAGCGCCTGCTCGCCGCCGGAATGCACCGCGCCGCCTCCCCCTCCAAGCTCGCCCACGCCCTCGGCGACCGCCTCACCCCGCCGCCCCGGCCCCCCGCGGAACCGGCCACCACCGGCCTCACCGCCGTCGCGTACCTCCACCAGCAGGTCACCGCGCTGCTCGCCCTCGACCCCGCGGTCCGCCGCGCCGAGGAGGACGCCGTCCACCAGATGCGGGTCGCCACCCGCCGCGCCCGCAGCGCCCTGAAGAGCTTCGGCCGCGCACTCGACCGCGAGGCCACCGACCCGATCGGGCAGGAGCTGAAGTGGCTGGCCGCCGTCCTCGGTCTGGAGCGCGACCGCGAAGTCCTCGCCGAACGCCTCGCCCGGCGCCTCGCCGAACTCGACCCGGAACTCGTCGGCAAGCCGCTGCGCCGCCGGCTGCGCGCCCCCGACACGACCGGCCCCTCCCCGCACACCGCGCTGCTCCACGAACTCGACGGCGCCCGCTACTTCGCCCTCCTCGACGCCCTCGAAGCGCTCGTCGCCGCACCCCCGTACCTGCGGCCCGCCGCCGACGCCCCCGCCGAGGACGGCGCCGCCGCGGCCGTACGCCGAGACCACGCCCGGCTGCGCGCCGCCGTCGAGAACGCCCTCTCCCTCCCCCCGGGCGAGGAGCGCGACATCGCCCTCCACGACGCCCGCAAGGACGCCAAACGCGTCCGCTACTCCAGCGAGGCCGCCACCCCCGTCCTCGGCGACCGCGCGACCGCGCACACCACCCGGATGAAGCGTGTGCAGCAACTCCTCGGCGAGCACCAGGACAGTTGCATCGCCCGCGACGCCCTGATCGCGCTGCGCGCCGCCGCCCTCGCCGCCGGTGAGGACCCGGCTCCCTACGACGCGATGGTCCGGCGCGAACGCGATCTCGCCGCCACCGTCGAATCCGACCTCCCCGCCGCCTGGGAGTCCGCCGACCAGCCCCTCTGACCCCGGCGACGCGTCGAGTGCCGGCCCCTGTGGACGGGCGGGACGGCGGGCGCCGCGGCTCGGGTAGTCTTGAGGGTCATCCTTCCCGGAGCCCGGTCGGAGCCCGGTCGGGGCCCGGTGGATGCTCCCCCGCCCGCTGATGAAAGTCGCCGAGATGCCTGTCGAGTCGGTCTTCCCGCGCCTGGAAGCGCTGCTCCCGCACGTACAGAAGCCGATCCAGTACGTGGGCGGGGAGCTGAACTCCACCGTCAAGGACTGGGACAGCGCGGACGTGCGCTGGGCGCTGATGTACCCGGACGCGTATGAGGTGGGGCTGCCCAACCAGGGCGTCATGATCCTCTACGAGGTGCTCAACGAGCGGGAGGGCGTGCTCGCCGAGCGCACCTACAGCGTCTGGCCCGACCTGGAAGCGCTGATGCGTCAACACGGCGTCCCCCAGTTCACCGTGGACGGGCACCGGCCGGTGCGCTCCTTCGACCTCTTCGGGCTCAGCTTCTCCACCGAGCTCGGCTACACCAACATGCTCGCCGCCCTCGACCTGGCCGGCATCCCGCTCACCGCCGCCGACCGCACCCTGGACGACCCGATCGTGCTGGCCGGCGGCCACGCCGCCTTCAACCCCGAGCCGATCGCCGACTTCATGGACGCGGTCGTGATCGGCGACGGCGAGCAGGCCGTGCTGACCATCACCGAGATCGTCCGCGCCTGGAAGGCGGAAGGCCGCCCCGGCGGCCGGGACGAGGTGCTGCTGCGGCTCGCCAGGACCGGCGGTGTGTACGTGCCGCGCTTCTACGACGTCGAGTACCTCGCCGACGGCCGCATCTCCCGCGTGGTGCCCAACCGCTCCGGCGTCCCGTGGCGCGTCTCCAAGCACACCGTGATGGACCTGGACGAGTGGCCGTACCCCAAGCAGCCGCTGGTCCCGCTCGCCGAGACCGTGCACGAGCGTATGTCGGTGGAGATCTTCCGCGGCTGCACCCGCGGCTGCCGCTTCTGCCAGGCCGGCATGATCACCCGGCCGGTCCGTGAACGCTCCATCACCGGCATCGGCGAGATGGTCGAAGCCGGGCTCAAGGCCACCGGCTTCGAGGAGGTCGGCCTGCTCTCCCTCTCCTCTGCCGACCACAGCGAGATCGCCGACATCGCCAAGGGCCTCGCCGACCGGTACGAGGAGGACAAGATCGGCCTGTCCCTCCCCTCGACCCGGGTCGACGCCTTCAATATCGACCTCGCCGACGAGCTGACGCGCAACGGCCGCCGCTCCGGCCTCACCTTCGCCCCCGAAGGCGGCTCCGAGCGCATCCGCAAGGTCATCAACAAGATGGTCTCGGAGGAGGACCTGATCCGCACCGTCGCCACCGCTTACGGCAACGGCTGGCGCCAGGTCAAGCTCTACTTCATGTGCGGTCTGCCCACCGAGACCGACGAGGACGTGCTCCAGATCGCCGAGATGGCCAAGCGCGTCATCCAGAAGGGCCGCGAGGTCACCGGGCAGAACGACATCCGCTGCACCGTCTCCATCGGCGGCTTCGTCCCCAAGCCGCACACCCCCTTCCAGTGGGCGCCGCAGCTCGGCGTCGAGGAGACCGACGCCCGGCTGGAAAAGCTCCGCGACGCCATCCGCGGCGACCGGAAGTACGCCCGTAACATCGGCTTCCGGTACCACGACGGCAAGCCCGGCATCATCGAGGGCCTGCTGTCCCGCGGCGACCGCCGCGTCGGCGCCGTCATCCGCGCGGTCTACGAGGACGGCGGCCGCTTCGACGGCTGGCGCGAGCACTTCTCCTACGACCGCTGGCTGCGCGCCTGCGCCGCCGCCCTCCCCGCCCATGACCTCGACCTCGCCTGGTACACCACCCGCGAACGCACCGCAGAGGAAGTCCTCCCCTGGGACCACCTCGACTCCGGCCTCGACAAGGACTGGCTCTGGGCGGACTGGCAGGACGCCCTCGACGAAACCGAGGTCGAGGACTGCCGCTGGACCCCCTGCTTCGACTGCGGCGTCTGCCCCCAGCTGGACCTCGACATCCAGGTCGGCCCCACGGGCAAGAAGCTCCTGCCGCTGGCGGTCGTCAACAAGTAGCCGCCGGCACGGGGAGGAACATCATGGGAAGGCGGCGGCCCGGGATCACGCTGGAGGGTGAGGTGCCGACGCGGGTCGCGCCCATGGCGAGGTAGAAGGGCTCGGCGTTCGGGTCCGCGTCGAGGGTGAGGCGGGTGAAGCCGAGGTCGCGGGCCGTGGTCAGGGCGTGCTGGAAGAGGAGGCGGCCGACGCCTCGGCCGATGGCGGCCGGATCCACGAAGAGCATGCCCAACTCGCCGACCGGCGGCTCCCCCTCAAGGGTGACCAAGCCGGCGACCCCGGCTATGGGGCCGTCCAGTTCGGCCACCGCCGTCCGCCGGCGCTCGACATCGGCGCCGCGCAACGTCAACGCCTCCCGGCACCGTTCCAGGAAGTCCTCGTCGTAGCCCCAATGCGCCTTGGAGCGCAGGGCGAGTTGGCTCAGCATCCCGGCTTCCTCGGCGCGCGCGCTTCTGATCCGGGCGGAGATCCCGGCCGGCTTACTCACCGGTGCGGCCGTCCACCGATTCGCGGATGAGGTCGGCGTGGCCGTTGTGCCGCGCGTACTCCTCGACCAGGTGGAGGAGGATCCAGCGGAGACCGGGGGACCGGCCGGCCGCGTCGGTGTGTTTGGCGGGCTGGTCGAGGCCGTCGGCTGCCAGCGCCTCGTCGACCAGCGCGCGGGAGCGGGCCACCGAGTCCTGCCAGAGCGTGCGGAGTTGGTCCGGGGTGTCCTCGGTGGCCGAGTGCCAGTCCCAGTCGGGGTCGGCCGCCCAGTCCACGGTGTCCCACGGCGGCTGCTGGTCCCGGTCGTGGAGCCGGCGGGAGCACCACCAGTCCTCGACGTACGCCAGGTGCTTGAGCATCCCGCCCAGCGTCATCGCCGACGTGCCGACGGCCGCCGCCAGCCCGGCCGCGTCCAGCCCCGCGCACTTCCACTCGAAGGTCGCGCGCTGGAACTCCAGGAAGCCCAGCAGGGTCTCGACCTCCCCGGCCGACTCGGGAGGTTCGGGGCGGCCCTGCTCGTCCAGTTCGGTCATGGGCGGTGAGTCTAGGCACCGCGCCGGAGCGGTGTCATGCGGGTAAGCGCTCGGGTAGGAAGGGCGCCCGGCGCCGAAACGGCACGGCGCGAGCGGCCGTGTGATGCCAGGTGACCGCGGCCCGGCGGGGTTGGGCGGCCGCGGCCACCTGGCGGCTGTCAGCCGCGAGGGCGGAGGACCGTCAGACGATCTGGTCCTTGCCGACCCGCGCGGCCAGTCCGGCGAGCGTCAGCCCGTTGAGGGCGTAGTTGGCACCGCCGGCGAGCACCTGCGCCATGGCGGCCCTGCGGCGGCTGTCCAGGTGGTCCCGGCTGGGCTTCGGCGTCGCCACGAGGTCGGCGGCGCCGCGCAGCCCGCTTTCGAGGTCGAGCACCGCGTTCAGCACCACCGACGTCTCGACCTTGCTGACGGCGCCCAGATCCGCGGGCACCACGCCGGTCTCGACATAGCCCGCGGCCAGGCTCTTGACCAGCGCCGTCACCGAGTGCAGACGGGCCACGACGTGGGCGAACTCCTGCTGCACGGAGGAGTGGCTCAGCAGCGGACCGGTCGGCCGCTCCGCGTTGGCTCGCTCGTAGAGACCGGCCACCGCGCTCCACGCCGCCGCGTTGCTCATCAGCGCGAGGAAGAACCACTCCATGGCCATGGCGCTCTGGAGCTGGAGCGGCGCGTTGGCGACGCCGCCGAGCAGCGAGTCCGCCGGGACCCGCACATCGGTGAACCGGACCGAGCCGGTTCCGAGCAGTTCGAGCCCGTGCCCCATCGACGTGGGGGTCACCTCGATGCCGGGGGTGCTCCGCGGCACCACGAACAGGCCGGTGGTCTGGCGGTCCTCGCTGACGCTCGCGGAGATCACGAAGTAGTCGTTGAGCGAGGAGTTGCTGATGTAGCGCTTGTCGGCGTCGATGACGTATCCGCCGTCGACGGCCCGGGCGGTGGAGGCGAGCCCGGTGAACGCCGAGGCGTTGCCCGTCTCGGTCAGCGCCGCGGAGATGACGGTCTCGCCCCTGGCGAGCCCGGGCAGCAACTCCTGCTGCCGCGGGGTGCCATGGGCGCGGAGCACCGTGGGCAGGATGTCGCTGGCCAGCCACAACGGAAGATCGAGCAACCACAGGCTGCCCATCTCCTCGGCGATCACCAGGGAATGGCGGCGCCATTCGGGGCCGACCGCGTCGGCCGCGGCCAGCAGCCCGAGCGAGGCCGCCTCTTCCCAGATGTGCCTGATCGTGGCCGGCGCCGAGGGCTCGTCGCTGCTGACGGCGATGTCCGAGAACTTCTGCAGCAGGGCTCGAACGTCCTGCCTGGTCGGTATCGTTGTGGCTTCGATGGTCATCGTGCCTCCACCCGCTTTCCTGTTACGACGCGGGCCGGGCGATCGAGGGCGCCGGAAGCGGCGTCAGGGACCACATGCGCCCGCGGGGACAATCCGAATCCAGAGGTAGAACCGATCATTCGCTGTGCGGCCGTCATGGCAGCTCCGTTGTCGGCGATAAAGGTCGTACGCAAACGCGTGGATGCCCGCGATTCCTCACAGTGCCGGGCTGCCGGGAGAAAATGGCCGCCGCCGTCGGCGAACGCGGCCATGCCTTCGGGGGAGCCGACGAGTCAGGAGAATAGGCAGAGTTATCGAGGGTTGTCCAGGGCGGCGAAGTATCCCCTTTGTCCCTGGTGATTTCCTTTCCCGGACCTCCGGCAAATTTGTCCGGTCACCATGTTTGGCACCCGGCGAACCGGGTTTCGATCGTCCGGTGCCGCCGTTTCGCCGGTCCTCCGGGCGCCCTGGGCCCGCTCTTCGCGCGCCGGGCTCGCCCATCGGCCCGCTGTCCAGGCGGTTTTCGGACAACCGGGACATGCGGACGGCCGGGTACGACGTCGTGCGTACGTTTTTTCAGGCGGCCATTTCCGGAAGAGAGCGGCTCAGGCCGACGGGAGAAAGGCCGACCGGTGTTCGCGCAGGTAGGCGCTGAGCGGCCGGGGCGGTGATCCGGAGAGCCGCTCGACGTCGCCGGTCAGCCGCTCGTTCTCACCGGCCTCCATCGCGTGCTCCCGGGCGATGAACACCTCGGCCGCGTCCTGCGGGATGCCCTCCGCCCGCAGGACGGCGCGCAGTTCGTCGTCGTCCGCGGCGTGGAAGTCGACCGGGACGCCGAGTTCCCGGCTGAGCAGCGTGGCGACGTCCGGCCAGCTCAGCAGGGCGGGGCCGGTGAGGTCGTAGGGACGGCCCCGGGCGGCCGGGTCGAGCAGCACGGTCACGGCGGCGGCCGCCACGTCGTCCGGGTCGATCAGCGCGTTGCGCCCGTGGGCCGAGCCGCCGGTCCAGCCCCCGGTGGCCCGGATCTGCGGGGCGAGGGCCAGCACGGCGGTGGCGAAGAGCGCGGGCCGCAGCGAGGTGCACGGGAGGCCGGACAGGGCGACCACGTCGTCGAGCGCCGCGTGGGCCCGCTGGTTGATCCCGAGCGATGCGCGCCCGGTGTTCAGCACCGCCAGCCGGACGAGATGGGGGAGCTTGGCGCGCGCGGCGGCCATGATGACCTGGGCTTGGAGCCGTCCCTGCTCACCGGTGGGTCCCAGGGCGAGGAAGCCGACGTCCGCCGAGGTGAGGGCCTCCTGGAGGCGCATCACATCGTCGAGTTCGCCGGCCACGATCTCCAGGGCGCCCGGCGCGTCCCCCGCCCCGCCGAGCCGGTCGCGCGCCTTCCCCTCGTCCCGCACATAGACCCGGACAGAGGCGCCGCGTTCGCGCAGCGCGCGCACCACCGCCGTCCCCACGGTCCCGGTCGCTCCGATCACGACGACGTCCACAATCGCTCCTCGGTGGGTGCCTGAGGGGTGCCCCCGGCTTTTCCCGCCGGGCGCCGCGTCCGCTGTCAAGGCCGGCGGACTTTGCTTTCCGGCGCCGGTTCGGGAAGAGCCGCCTCTTGACTTTCCGGAAAAACCCGCACCCACCCTCCACCGTATTGCGGTAATCCCGGGACCGCATCCCGGCAAGGACGCCGCCACCATCCTCCGGTGAATGCAATGCTCTTATCGGCACATCCGCATCGATGAACGCGACGGGAACGGCGGGCGGGTCATCGGCGAGGAACGATGCCGGGGCCCGCGACGCCGCGGAGATCCGCACGACAGGCCCTATCCCCGGCGGGCGAAGACGACGTCGCGGGCGGTGGTCAGGGCGGTGGCGACGGCGCCGAGCAGGACCGCGTCCTCGCCCAGGGCGCTGGGGGTGACGCGGGGGCGCAGCGGGGTCAGCCCGCGCAGCGTGTCGGTGACGGTCGACAGCAGCAGGTCGGCGCTGTGGCCGACCCCGCCGCCGAGCACCACCAGGTCGGGGTCGAGGACCGCGGCCACGGCGGCCACGGTGTGGGCGAGGCGTTCGCCCTCCTGGCGGACCGCGGCGACCGCGGCGGGGACGCCGTTCCTGGCCGCCGCGAAGACGGACTTGGCGCTGAGCGGCCCGGTCATGCCCAGCGCCCGGGCGGCCCGGACGACCGCGTCGGCGGAGACGGCGTCCTCCAGGGTGTCCGGCTCGCGCCCCGGCCAGGGCAGGAAGCCGATCTCCCCGGCGGCGCCGCCCGCGCCGGTGAAGGGCCGCCCGTCGGCGACGATGCCCATGCCGAGGCCGGTGCCGATCATGACGTAGACGAAGAGCCGGCTGCCGGCGCCGACGCCGAAGGTGTACTCGCCGAGGGCCGCGAGGTTGGCGTCGTTGTGGACGGCGAGCGGGACGCCCAGCCCCTCGCGCATCCGGTCGAAGAGGCCCGCCCGGCCCCAGCCGGGCAGATGGCGGGCGTAGCGGACCCGGCGGGCGGCCGGATCCCAGACCCCGGGGGTGCCGACGACGGCGTGCGCCACTTTCGCCGCGGCCACTCCGGAGTCGGCGACGACACCCTGGGCGGTGGCCACCACCAGATCGGCCATCGCCGCGGCGGAGCGGGCCCGGTTGCGTACGTCCCCGCGGGCCACGACGACCCCGTCCAGGTCGGCGAGCGCGACCCGGAGCCAGCCGCGGCCGATGTCGATACCGAGGGCGTAACCCGCGGCGGGATCGGGGGAGTAGAGGACGGCGGCCCGGCCGCGCTCCGGGGTGTGGTGGCCGGCTTCGCGGACCAGCCCGGCCGCTTCGAGCGCGGCCAGCGCGCTGGAGACGGTGGGCTTGGACAGGCCGGTCTCGCGGGCGAGCTGGGCGCGGGAGGCGGGCGCGGCCCGCAGCCGTTCGAGCAGCAGCCGCTCGTTGGAGCTGCGCAGCCGCTGCTGGTTCCAGGGCTCCTGGCGGCCTGGCCCGTCGTGCCGGGCCCAGGGCTGCCCCGAACCACCGTCGCTGCTGGTCATAGAGGGCATTCTCACGCATCGCGGCGCCGCGCGGGCCGCCCCCCGTCCGTACCTCTTGACGCTCTTAGTAAGGGAACTTAACTTGAACGCCCCGAGTCCGGGGCAGCCGCCCCGGGCCGGTGACCGGAAATCCCACGCGCCCAGGGAGCCCCATGTCCACCACGTCCGGCAACCCGCCCCCGGCCGGCGGCTTCGTCCGCCGTATCGGCCTGTTCCAGGCCACCGCCATCAACATGAGCCAGATGTGCGGCATCGGACCCTTCGTCACCATCCCGCTGATGGTGGGCGCGTTCGGCGGCCCGCAGGCCGTCATCGGCTTCGTGGCCGGCGCCCTGCTGGCCCTGGCCGACGGCCTGATCTGGGCCGAACTCGGCGCCGCCATGCCCGGCTCCGGCGGCAGCTACGTCTATCTGCGGCAGGCGTTCCAGTACCGCACCGGCAAGCTGATGCCGTTCCTCTTCGTCTGGACGGCGATGCTGTTCATACCGCTGATCATGTCCACCGGCGTGGTCGGCTTCGTGCAGTACCTCGGCTATCTCGCCCCGCACCTGGGGAAGACGACCGGCGATCTGATCGGACTCGCCGTCATCGCGGTGGTGATCGGGCTGCTGTGGCGCGGCATCGAGCACATCGCCAAGATCACCGCGGTGATGTGGGCGGTGATGATCGTCTCGGTGCTGCTGGTGATCATCGCGGCGGCCACCGACTTCTCCGGCCATCTCGCCTTCACCTACCCCGCGCACGCCTTCCAGTTGAGCAGCGGCCACTTCTGGACCGGCTTCGCCGGCGGTCTGACCATCGGGATCTACGACTACCTCGGCTACAACACCACCGCGTACATGGGCGCGGAGATCAAACAGCCGGGACGGGTGCTGCCGCGTTCCATCGTCTACTCGATCCTCGGCATCATGGCGATCTACCTGCTGCTCCAGATCGGCACCCTCGGCGTCATCGACTGGCACCGGATGACCGACCCGCACGACATCGCGGCCACCTCCGTCGCCTCCGCCGTGCTGGAGAAGACCTGGGGCAAGGCCGCCGCGGACACCGTCACCGTCCTCATCCTGATCACCGCGTTCGCCTCCGTCTTCACCGGTCTGCTCGGCGGCTCCCGGGTGCCCTATGACGCGGCCCGCGAACGCGTCTTCTTCCGGCCCTACGGCACGCTGCACGAGCGGCACCGCTTCCCCGTCTGGGGGCTCGCCACCATGGGCGTGATCACCGCGATCGGCTTCCTGATCGGCCGGCACACCGACCTCCAGACGCTGATCCAGCTCCTCACCACCGTGATGGTGATCGTGCAGGCGCTGGCCCAGGTGCTCGCCCTCGGGGTGCTGCGGCGCCGCCAGCCGGGGCTGCGCCGGCCGTACCGGATGTGGCTCTACCCGGTGCCGGCGATCGTCGCGCTCGTCGGATGGCTCGTCATCTACGGCTACGCGGACAAGAACTCGCCCGGACGTCACCCGATCGAGTGGTCGCTGGCCTGGGTCGCGCTGGGGCTCGTCGCGTACGCCCTGTGGTCACGCGCCGAGCGGGTCTGGCCGTTCGGCCCGAAGGAGGTCTCCGAGGAGTACCTCACCGGGCTCGATCCCGACGCGGCGCCGGTCACGGTCTGACCGTCCGGCACCTCACGGGCGGGGCTCGCCGGAGCGCGCGGCGCGCGTACCGCGCGTAATCGGTGGCCCCGCCTGACGGCGGCCCGGCAGACTGAGGCGATGCCGCAGCTCATCGTGCCCGACGTCCGTATCCACCGGTCCTTCCTCGCCGCCATGGCCGAATTCGTCGCCGAGGGCAGGGGAGACGCCGATGACTCCTCGATGGTCGGCCGGGATCTGCGGACCTGGTCCCGGCGGTGGCACGAACCGGCGGACTTCGCGGCGTACGTCGCCGCGCTGCTGGCTGTCGCCGACCCGGACCTGCCGCGCCCGGACGCCCTGGTGCCGTGCACCAACCTGTGGTGGGTCGAGGGCGACGAATACCTCGCGCGGATCGCGGTACGGCACCGCCTCAACCACTTCCTGCGCGAGTACGGGGGTCACATCGGCTACGACGTCCGCCCCTCGGCCCGCCGCCGCGGCCACGCCACGGCGATGCTCCGCGCGGCCCTGCCGGAAGCGGCGGAACTCGGCATCGACCCGGCGCTGATCACGTGTGACACCGGCAATGTGGCGTCCCGCAAGGTGATACAGGCTTGCGGCGGGGTCTTCGAGGATGAGCGCGGCGGGAAGCTGCGGTTCTGGGTGCGGACCGGGAAGGGGTAGGGGCGGCCGCCTTCCGGCTGTGTCCCGGGTGCGGGTCTGGTCGTGGTTGCTCGCGCAGTTCCTCGCGCCCCCTGACGGGGTTCGTGGGAGGCCCTTCCGGCTGTGTCCCGGGTGCGGGCGTGGTTGCTCGCGCAGTTCCTCGCGCCCCTTGCGGGGCTGCTGACGCCGATTCCCGTGCACGCAACCACAGCGGACTCGCACCCGGAATGCGGCTTGAAGGGGCTATGACGAGCCCCGTCAGGAGGCGCTGGGGGTACCCCCAGGCGAAGCTCTGGGGGAGGAACTGCGCGACTAGCCACAGCGCACCCGCACCCGGCATACGAGCCCCCGCCCGCCCGCACGCGCTCATACGCGCTCACACGCGCTAAGTTCTGCGCTCATGACTGACGGGGGGCGGGGCCCGGTGGGTGGAGTGGAAAAGGCGCCGAGGGGGCAGGGCGACGGCTGCCTGGTCGCGATGATCAGAGTGCCGGTACGGGTCGCCGCGCTGCTAATCGTCCTGCCGCTGCGGCTGGCCTGGGATCTGCTGGCCGCGGTGGTCCGCAGGACCGACGGCGCGCTGCGCTGGGTCGGTCGGCGCGTGCTGACTCCCCTGGCCCGCGTGCTGATCGTCATACCGGCGGTCTTCCTGGGGCGGTACGTGCTGCGGCCGGTGCTGCTGGCGGCCGTTGTCGTGATCGCCGCGCTCCTTCGCTACGGGCTGGTTGAGCCGGCGGTGTTCCTGTGGCGCTATGGCTGCGTGCCGGCGGCTCTCGCCCTCGCGTGGCTGGTACGCGTACTGGTGCTGGTCCCGCTGGTCTTCCTGTGGCGGCGGGTGCTGCTGCCCCTCTGGCGGGTCGTGCTGCGCCCGACGCTGACGGGGCTCGGCCGGGCGGCGGCCTTCCTGGTGCGGTACGGGCTCGTCTGGCCGCTGGTCGCCCTGTGGCGCCACCTGCTCACCCCGGCCGGGCGCGGGCTGGTCTGGTTGCTGGTGTCGCTGGGGCGTTACGTGCTCAAGCCGGCCGGGCGCGGCCTGGTGTGGCTGGTGCCCGTGCTGGTGGTGGCCCCGCTGGTCTTCCTGTGGCGGCGGGTCCTGGTCCCGGTCGGCCGGGAGTTCGGCGCGGCGATCGTGGCGGCGTGGCGGGTCGGCGGGCAGGTGTCCCGGGCGATCGGGCGCGGCATCGGCTGGGTGCTGCGGGTGATGGTCGCCGTCCCCGCGGTGTGGCTCTGGCGCCGGGCCGGTCTTCCCGTCGCCGTTTTCCTCGGTGCCGCCTTCCGCGCCGCCGGCACCGCGGGGCGCCGGCTCGGCCGCGCCGTCCTGCGACCGGTCGCCCTCGCGGCGGCCGACGCCCGCCGCGTCGTCCGGGTGGCCCTCTTCGGCGCGGCCCGCACCGCCCGGAACGCGCCGGGGTCCGGCCCCGCGGCCGACCGCGACACCGACCTGACGCCCGCGTCGGAAGGGTCGGGATGAGGGTCCGCCGGGTGACCGGCCCACCAAGCGCCGCTTGACGCACTCGGGACCCTGGCGTCCTCGGCAGCGTCGGCTCCCGCCGCGCCCCGACCCCTTTGTCCACAGGCCCCGAACAAGCGGCGTGGGCGCGCCGCGACGCGGCGTAACCTTGGTGGAGTACGGAACGGACCGACAGCGACGGCTGCCGGACCGTGCGAAGCAACCCTGGTCGACACCCGACCCATCGGCACGCGCCCGCGTGCCGAGGCCAGACATCCGAAGGACTGAACGACACTGGGCAAGCGACAGCCCGAAGGCCCACCGCCGGCACCGACGGTGCAGCGCATCCGCCTCCGCTACACCAAACGCGGCCGCCTCCGGTTCACCAGCCACCGCGACTTCCAGCGCGCTTTCGAGCGGGCCCTGCGCCGCGCCGCGGTACCGATGGCGTACTCGGCCGGTTTCACCCCGCACCCCAAGGTCTCCTACGCCAACGCCGCGCCCACCGGCGTCGGCAGCGAGGCGGAGTATCTGGAGATCGGGCTCGCCCAGACCCGTGACCCGGAGCAGCTCCGGCTGCTGCTCGACGCGTCGCTGCCCGCCGGGCTCGACATCGTCGACGCGGTCGAGGCGCACACCTCGGGCCTGGCCGAGCGGCTGGAGGCGTCCGTCTGGCAGCTCCGGCTCGACGGTGTGACGCCGGACGAAGCCCGGCGGGCTGTCACGGCGTTCCTCGCCGCGGAGACCGTGGAAGTACAGCGCGGCACCAAGAACGGCATCCGCACCTTCGACTGCCGGGCCGCCGTCACACGGCTCGACGTGGTGGACACCACGCCGCCCGACGCGGCGCAGGCCGGCCTGAGCGACGACAATGAGAACGCGAGTCCGGACCCGGAAGCGGGTGCCGGTAGGCCGCATGACGGCGCCTGTGCGATACTGCGGCTGGTTGTGCGGCACTTGACACCTGCCGTGCGGCCCGACGACGTACTGTCCGGCCTCCGAGCGACGGCCGACCTCGCGCCGCCGGTCCCCGTAGCGGTGACCAGGCTGGCGCAGGGGCCGCTCGACGAGGAGTCCGGTACGGTCACCGACCCGCTCGCGCCAGACCGCGACGCCGTGGCGGTACCGGCCGGTTCCGCCTAAGTACGGCGTCACGCGTCGCCGACGCACCAGGGAGCCACCCGGGTCCGGCGCCGCTGACCAAACAGACTTTCGTCGGCCCCCCGAGGGCGGGCCGACGAGCGACACAGCAGCTCCCGTGCGGCGCCCGCGCCCCGGAGGCCGGCCCCGCGATCCAAGCGGCCACCGGCCCCGAACAGGACGCGGCGCCCGGGAGCATGACGGGAGCAATGCCCGAATGCCCGACCAGACCGATCCGACCGACCAGACCACTCAAGGCGACCAGACCGCGCCCGGTGCGAACCCGGACGCCGCCGACGAGAGCGCGGCCCCGCGCCGCCGCCGGCGCGCCGCCTCCCGACCCGCGGGCCCGCCGGTGGGCGAGGACACCGCGACCGCGCCGACCGGCGCGGGCGCCAGCGACGAGGCCGCTCCGGCCGCCCCGCGCCGCCGCGCCACCCGCAAGACCGCGGCTTCCGCCGCCGAGGGCGCGAGCCCGTCCGACGGCGCCGCCGAAGAGGCCGCACCGACCCGGACCCGGCGAACCCGTAAGACCGCCGCTTCCGCCCCGGAGGACGCCGCGGCCGAGAGCGCGCCCGCCGAGACGGGAGCCGACGAAGCCGCCGCGCCCCGCGCCCGGCGCCGCGCCACCCGTAAGGCCACCGCGCCGGCCGGGGCACCCGCCGAGTCCGCCGCGCAGGACGCGACGACCTCGGCGCCCGAGCCGGCCGCCCAGGAGGAGAGCGCCCCGGCCCCCGCCCGGCGCCGCGCGGCCCGCAAGGCCACCGCGCCGGCGGGCGCGCCCGCCGACGCTTCCGCGAGCGCCTCGGACACCGCCGAGGAGCCCCAGGCGCCGGTACGCCGCCGCGCCACCCGTAAGTCGGCCGCCCCGGCCCCGGAAGAGGCCGCCGCCGAGAGCAGCGCCCTCGCCTCAGACGTGGCGGACGCCGTGGTGACCGACCCCGAAGCCGAATCCCCGGCCGACGCGGCCCCGCCGCGCGCTCGTCGTCGTGCCACGCGTAAGGCGACGGCTCCGGCCGGTGCGCCCGCCGCCGCCGAGGCGGCGGAGCAGAGCGCGCCCGAGGTGGTCGCGCCCGTGGCCGAGCAGGCCGCCCCCGAAACCGCTGAGAGCACGGACGCGGCGCCGCCGCGTGGCCGTCGTCGTGCCACGCGTAAGGCGACCGCCCCGGCGGGCGCGCCCGCCGCTGCCGAGGCCGAGGTCCAGGCCGCGCCCTCCTCGGTGGAGGCCGCCGCCGAGCAGGCCGCCCCTGAAACGGCCGAGTCCACGGACGCGGCGCCGCCGCGCGCTCGTCGTCGTGCGACGCGTAAGGCGACGGCTCCGGCCGGTGCACCCGCGGCGGCCGAGGCTGAGGTCCAGGCCGCGCCGTCCCCGGTGGAGCCCGTGGCCGAGCAGGCCGCTCCCGAAACCGCTGAGAGCACGGACGCGGCGCCGCCGCGTGGCCGTCGTCGTGCCACCCGTAAGGCCGCAGCCCCGGCCGGTGCGCCCCCCGCCACCCAGGCCGAGGCCCAGGCCGAAGCCCGTCCGCGGACTCCGGCCCCCGAGGCCGCCCCCGCCGCGGCCCCCCAGAGCCAGGGCCAGGGCCAGAACCAGGGCAACGGCCGCGGTGGCGAGAGCGACGGTGGCGGCAGGTCGCGCCGGCGCGGTCAGCGCGGCAACACCACGGCGACCTTCTCGGCCGGCGAGGGCACCCGCAGGCTGCGTCCCGGGGCGCTCGCCCCGAAGGACAGCCAGGACGCCCAGGGCACCGAGGACGCCGCGGGCGAAGCCGCCGGCGCGGCCCGGACGCCGACCCCCTATGTCGGCCGCGCCTTCCGGGACGGCGACGGATGGGGCGTCGAGGTCGAGGACGCCTACGAGATCCGCGGTTACGGCGACACCGTCGAGGAGGCCACCGCCGAGGCACTCGCCTCCATCGCGGAGGCCTTCGGCGTGGACCCCGGGTCCGTGACGATCGAGGTGCGCGGCCGCGAGGACGCGCAAGCCCCTGAGGAGACCGCCCCCAGGGGCCGTGGCCGCCGGGCCGCGCGCCCCTCGCTCGCGGTCTTCCAGCCGCCGGTGTTCCAGGCGGCCGGTCCCGCGGTCCCCGCGACGCGGGCCCAGGACGCCGAGGCCGAGGAGGCCGCCGAGGAGATCGGTGACGACGAGGCGGCGGCCGAGCACGAGGGCCGTACCCCGCGCCGCCGGCGCCGCCGCCGCGGTGGTGGCGCCCCCGACCAGATCGCCGAGGTGACCGTCGCCGACGAGCCCGAGATCCGCGAGATCCCCGAGATCGACGACGCCGAGGGCGACGCGGACGACAGCGGTGAGGACGAGGCGGGCGCCGACGACGACGAGGAGCGCCCCTCGCGCCGCCGCCGTCGGGGTGGCCGGCGCCGTCGTCGCGGTGACGCGACCGACCAGGAACAGGGCCACGACGAAGGCACCGTGACCGACGGCGACGACGAGGACGAGGCGTCCGACGAGGACGAGGCCGGCGACGAGCAGGCCGACGACGACCACGGGGGTTCCAGCTCCAGCAGCAGGCGCCGTCGCAGGCGTCGCCGCCGCGGTTCCGACGCGAGCACGGACGACGGCGTGGTGTCCGACGACCCGGAGCGCACCGTCGTCAAGGTCCGCGAGCCGCGCCAGCGGTACGAGGGCGGCACCGGCGCCGACGAGGTGCAGTCCATCAAGGGCTCCACCCGCCTGGAGGCCAAGAAGCAGCGCCGCCGCGAAGGCCGCGAGCAGGGCCGCCGCCGGGTGCCGATCATCACCGAGGCCGAGTTCCTCGCCCGCCGCGAGGCCGTCGAGCGCGTCATGGTGGTCCGGCAGAACGGCGAGCGCACCCAGATCGGCGTGCTGGAGGACGACGTCCTCGTCGAGCACTACGTCAACAAAGAGCAGGCGACCTCTTACGTCGGCAACGTCTACCTGGGCAAGGTCCAGAACGTGCTGCCGTCGATGGAGGCCGCGTTCGTCGACATCGGCAAGGGCCGCAACGCGGTGCTCTACGCCGGTGAGGTCAACTTCGAGGCGCTCGGCCACTCCGGCGGCCCGCGCCGGATCGAGTCCGCGCTCAAGTCGGGCCAGTCGGTGCTCGTCCAGGTCACCAAGGACCCGATCGGGCACAAGGGTGCCCGCCTGACCAGCCAGGTCTCGCTGCCGGGACGCTACCTGGTCTACGTGCCCGAGGGCTCGATGACCGGTATCAGCCGCAAGCTGCCCGACACCGAGCGGGCCCGGCTGAAGACGATCCTGAAGAAGATCGTCCCCGAGGACGCCGGCGTGATCGTGCGCACGGCCGCCGAGGGCGCGAGCGAGGACGAGCTGCGCCGCGACGTCGAGCGGCTGCAGGGCCAGTGGGCGGACATCCAGAAGAAGGCCAAGGGCGGCGGCAGCTCCAACGGGCCGACGCTGCTCTACGGCGAGCCGGACATGACCGTCCGGGTGGTCCGGGACATCTTCAACGAGGACTTCACCAAGGTCATCGTCAGCGGTGACGAGGCGTGGGCGACGATCCGCGAGTACGTCGCGCACGTCGCGCCCGACCTGGTGGACCGGCTGTCGCGCTGGACGTCGGAGGTGGACGTCTTCGCGACGTACCGCATCGACGAGCAGCTGCTGAAGGCGCTCGACCGCAAGGTCTGGCTGCCGTCGGGCGGTTCGCTGGTGATCGACAAGACCGAGGCGATGGTCGTGGTCGACGTCAACACCGGGAAGTTCACCGGGCAGGGCGGCAACCTTGAGGAGACCGTCACCCGCAACAACCTGGAGGCGGCCGAGGAGATCGTCCGACAGCTCCGGCTGCGGGACCTCGGCGGCATCGTGGTGGTCGACTTCATCGACATGGTGCTGGAGTCCAACCGCGATCTGGTGATGCGGCGGCTGCTGGAGAGCCTGGGCCGGGACCGGACCAAGCACCAGGTGGCCGAGGTCACCTCGCTCGGCCTGGTGCAGATGACCCGCAAGCGGGTCGGCCAGGGGCTGCTCGAATCGTTCTCCGAGACCTGCGTGCACTGCAACGGGCGCGGTGTCATCGTCCACATGGACCAGGCGACGACCACCGGTGGCGGCGGAAAGCGCAAGCGGCGCGGCCGCGGCAACGGCACCGCGGTCGGCGAGGGCCATGAGCACGAGCATGTGCTCGACACGGACACCGACGACACCGACGAGGCCGAAGAGCCGGACGGCATCGAGGAAATCGAGGGCGTCGAGGGCATCGACGAGATCGAGGCCGACGAGGCGGCCGAGGACGCGCTGCCCGAGCTGGAGCCGCTCGAGGTCGGCGAATCGGATCTGGTGCCCGCGGAAGGCGACCCGGAGGAGGAGTGGTTCGGCAGCGCCGCCGAGGCGGCGGCCGCCGCGGGTCCCCGGGGCCGCAGCCGCCGCCGGGGTTCGCGCAAGGCGACCGCTCCGGCGGGCGCGCCGGCCGTGGCCAGCAGCGAGGCGGAGCCCGCCGTGGTCGTCGTCCCGGTGAGCGAGCCGGACGCCGAGCAGCCCGCGGCGCCGGTGAGCGAGTCCGAGCCGGCTGTCTCCGCGGAGCCGCCGGTCCGTACCCGGCGTCGTGCCACCCGTAAGGCGACCGCCCCGGCGGGCTCGCCGGTGGCGGCGGAGGAAGCGGCCGTCGTGGTGGTGCCCGCCGAGCAGCAGGCGGCGCCGGTGGACGAGTCCGAGCCGGCTGTCTCCGCGGAGCCGCCGGTCCGTACCCGGCGTCGTGCCACCCGAAAGGCGACAGCCCCGACCGGTTCGCCGGCCGCGGCGGAGGACGCCGCCGTGGTGGTCGTGCCCAACCCGGCACCCGTGGCCGACGGTTCGTCCGAGGGCGAGGACGCCGAGCCGAAGAAGCGGGCGCCGCGCAAGGCGGCGGCGAAGAAGACCGCCAAGAAGGCGGCCACCAAGAAGGCCGCAGCCAAGAAGACGACGGCGAAGAAGGCCGCGGCGAAGCGGACGGCTTCGTCGCCCGAGTAACACCGGGCGGTCAGTCGAGCGGGCAATCGGGCGGGCAGGGTCACGGACCCTGCCCGCCCGCGCCGCGCGCTCCCCGGGCCCGCCCGCAGCGAGCGGGCTGCCCCAGCCCCAGCCCCACGGCCCGCACCGGGCCCGTGGGCGGGCCGGCCGCGCCAAGAACCCCCGCACCGGCGCGCGGATGACGCCCGTCGGCTGAGCCGGGGCAGCCAGGGGGCCGGCCAGTCGGGCCAGCCGGGCCCGCCGAGGTGACCGCGCGGGTCGCGGTAGCCGGGCGGCGGGCGGGGTGAATTTGACCCTGCCCAGGCCACTCCGTAGTCTTGACCTTCGGCGTTTCTGCGCTTTCTCCTGAGCACTTTCCTTCCGGTGGCCCTCGTGGCGGCCGGGAGAGGCCCCCCTCGCCTCGCGGTATCGGGACGGCTGGCATCAGGGGTCCGAATCGAGTGAGAGAGTGAGTCCCGCGTGTACGCGATCGTGCGTAGTGGTGGCCGCCAGCACAAGGTGGCCGTCGGCGACATCGTCGAGGTAGACAAGATTTCCGCAGGCAAGGTCGGCGACGCGGTCGAGCTCTCGACGCTGCTGATCGTTGACGGCGAAGCCGTCACCAGCGACCCGTGGGTGCTCGCCGGGATCAAGGTCGAGGCCGAGATCGTGGACCACCACAAGGGCCAGAAGATCGACATCCTGCGCTACAAGAACAAGACCGGTTACCGCCGTCGCCAGGGTCACCGCCAGCAGTACACGGCGCTGAAGATCACCGGCATTCCCGCGGCAGCGACGAAGTAAGGGACTGAGGAGAGATGGCACACAAGAAGGGCGCATCGTCCACTCGGAACGGTCGCGACTCCAATGCCCAGCGGCTCGGCGTGAAGCGCTTCGGCGGTCAGGTCGTCAACGCCGGTGAGATCATCGTCCGCCAGCGCGGTACCCACTTCCACCCGGGCTCCGGCGTCGGCATCGGCAAGGACGACACGCTGTTCGCCCTCGCCGCCGGCGCGGTCGAGTTCGGTACGAAGCGCGGTCGTCGCGTCGTGAACATCGTTCCGGCCGCCTGATCCAGGCGCCGTAGAGCGACAGCACCACTTCCGAGGGCGGACCCCCTTCCCGGCAACGGGAAGCGGGGCCGCCCTCGGCGTGTTATCAGGTGTGTGAACCCACACGCTCCCGTATGTATCTGGAGGAAGCACCCATGACCACCTTCGTGGACCGCGTCGAGCTGCATGTCGCCGCGGGTAACGGGGGCCACGGCTGCGCCTCCGTGCACCGGGAGAAGTTCAAGCCGCTCGGCGGTCCTGACGGCGGCAACGGCGGCCGGGGCGGCGATGTGATCCTGGTGGTGGACCAGGACGTCACCACCCTGCTCGAATACCACCACAGCCCGCACCGCAGGGCCACCAACGGCAAGCCGGGCGAGGGCGGCAACCGCTCGGGCAAGGACGGTACGGACCTGGTGCTGCCGGTGCCCGACGGCACGGTCGTGCTGGACGCCGACGGCCAGGTGCTCGCCGACCTCGTCGGTCAGGGCACGAGCTTCGTCGCCGGGCAGGGCGGCCGCGGCGGCCTCGGCAACGCGGCGCTGGCCTCGGCCCGGCGCAAGGCGCCCGGCTTCGCGCTGCTGGGTGAGCCGGGGAAGGCCCAGGACATCGTCCTGGAGCTGAAGACCGTCGCCGACGTGGCGCTGGTCGGCTACCCGAGCGCCGGCAAGTCCTCGCTGATCTCGGTGCTTTCCGCGGCCAAGCCGAAGATCGCCGATTATCCGTTCACCACACTGGTGCCCAACCTCGGTGTGGTCGCCACCGGTTCGACCGTCTACACCATCGCGGACGTCCCCGGCCTCATCCCGGGCGCCAGCCAGGGGCGTGGCCTCGGCCTGGAGTTCCTGCGGCATGTCGAGCGCTGCGCGGTGCTGGTGCACGTACTGGACACCGCCACGCTGGAGTCCGACCGGGACCCGTTGAGCGACCTCGACGTCATCGAGGCGGAGCTGCGGGCTTACGGCGGCGGGCTCGAGGGCCGGCCGCGGCTCGTGGTGCTCAACAAGATCGATGTCACCGACGGCCGGGAACTCGCCGAGATGATCAAGCCCGAGCTCGAAGCCCGCGGCTACCAGACCTTCGAGGTGTCGGCCGTCTCCCACGAGGGCCTGAAGGAGCTGTCGTTCGCGCTGGCGAAGATCGTCGCCGACACGCGCGCGGCCGAGCCCGCCCAGGAGTCCACCCGGGTCGTCATCCGCCCGAAGGCGGTGGACGACGCGGGCTTCACCGTGACCCCGGAGGAGTCCGCCGAGGGCGACGTCCTCTTCCGGGTCCGTGGCGAGAAGCCCGAACGCTGGGTCCGCCAGACCGACTTCGCCAACGACGAGGCCGTCGGCTATCTCGCCGACCGGCTCAACCGGCTCGGTGTCGAGGATCAACTCGTCAAGGCCGGTGCCCGGGCGGGGGACGGGGTCGCCATCGGCGCGGACGACAACGCGGTCGTCTTCGACTGGGAGCCGTCACTCGCGGCCGGCGCGGAGATGCTCGGCCGCCGCGGTGAGGACCACCGCTTCGACGCCCCTCGGGCCGCCGTCACCCGCCGGCGCGACAAGCAGGCCGAACGGGACGAGGCGGATGAGGAGTTCCGCGACTTCGACCCCTTCGCGTAAGCGGGGGAGCCGAGTCAGGCACCGGTGATGAGCCCGGCCCGCCCACCGCGGCGCCGGGCTCGCCGCCCTGGCCTCCCCGCCCTGACCTCGCCGCCCTGACCTGACCTCCCCGGCCCGGCCTCACCGCGCGTCCACCCGCCCCACAGGGCTCACCTGCCGCGCCGTGAGGATCCGTGACGCGCTGGTCTCCTTGACCAGGAAGTGCGGGCGCCGCTTCGTCTCGTAGTAGATACGGCCGATGTACTCGCCGATCAGCCCGAGCATCAGCATCTGAAGTCCGCCGAGGCCGACGATCGCGACCAGCAGCGTCACATACCCGGGTACGTCCGGCCCCTCGGCCATCGCCAGCACGGTCACGGTCACCGCGTAGAGCCCGGCGACCGCCACCAGCGCCGTACCCAGGTATATGGCCAGCCGCAGCGGCCGGTTGTTGAACGAGATCATGCCGTCCAGGCCGTAGTTGACCAGCGCGCCGAACCGCCACTTGGTCTCCCCGGCGCCGCGGGCCGCGTTGCGGTAGTCGAAGGTGACGGTGTCGAAGCCGATCCAGGAGAAGAGCCCCTTGGAGAAGCGGTTGTACTCCGGCATCGCCAGCAGCGCGTCCACCGCCCGCCGGGACAGCAGCCGGAAGTCGCCCACGCCGTCGGTGAGTTCGACGTCCACCCAGGAGTTGACCAGCCGGTAGTAGAGCCGGCTGACGGCGGTCCGCACCGGCTTGTCGCCCTCTCGGCCGCGCCGGGCGACGACCTGGTCGTGGCCGGCCCGGTAGAGCTCGACCATCCGGCCGATCAGCTCCGGCGGATGCTGGAGGTCGGCGTCCATGATCACCACGGCGTCGCCCGCCGCGTCCTTGAGGCCGGCCAGGATGCCCGCCTCCTTGCCGAAGTTGCGGCTGAAGGAGATGTAGCGGGCGCGGCCCGCGCGGTCCCGGGTGAGGTGCCGCAGCCGCTCCAGGGTGCCGTCGCCGCTGCCGTCGTCGATGTAACAGAGCTCGTAGTCGACGGCGAGGGAGTCCAGTGTCTCCCGGATCCGCCGGTCGAAGAGGTCGATCACGGCCTCTTCGTTGTAGCAGGGGACAACGATCGACAGTCGCATGGGTTCACTTCCGGAGCCGCGCGCGAATACGGAGGGTGCGGCTCCGGTTACCGGCAGCTCGCTCCTCTGTCAGCCTAGGGCGGCCCCGGCGCGATACCGGCCGCTAACCGGTCGATCCCCCAAAGTTCAGCAAACCTCCGCAAGGTACGCCTGGAAGATTCACCCCGGTGTGCACAACCGAAAGCCGCGAATACTACTCTTAGGACTCTGAGAGCCGATCAGAAGCGAGGGTCCTTGAAGGCACGCGTCAGCGTCGTCGTGATCACTTACAACGACGCCGAACATGTCAGCACGGCGGTCGGATCGGCCCTCGCCCAGGGTGACGCGGTCGGCGAGGTGATCGTCGTCGACGACTGCTCGACCGACACCACGGCCGAGGTGCTCGCGGCATTCGAGGACGACCCGCGGGTGCGGGTGCTGCCGCGCACCACCAACAGCGGTGGCTGCGGCACCCCGCGCAACGACGGCATCGGCGCCGCGGCCTTCCCCTATCTGCTCTTCCTCGACAGCGACGACGAGCTGGCGCCCGGCGCCGTCGACGCCCTGCTGCCGCTCGCGCAGGCGCACCACGCGGACGTGACGGCCGGGCAGGTGCTCCGCCGTGAGCTGCCGGACGGCCGGGAGACCCGCTGGGCGCCGAACCTCTACGACACGGCGGCCGGCGCCACCCTGCCGGGACAGGTCCTCCAGGGCATCGCCGACCACCCCGAGCTGCTCTGGGACACCCTCTCGGTCAACAAGCTCTACCGCACCGCCTTCCTCCGCGACCGCCGACTGACCTTCCCCGACGGCGCCTTCCACTACGAGGACTTCGTCTTCACCGCCCGCCTCTACGCGGCCCGGCCGCGGCTGGTCATCACCGATGTACCGGTCTACATCTGGTATGTCCGGCGGCAGGCGGCCAAGCTGTCGATCTCCCTGCGCCGCGCCGACATCGCCAACTGGCGGCACCGCATCGCCGCGCACCGGGGCGTGGTGGACACCTTCCAGGACGCGGGCGCGTACGGTCTGGCCGAGGCGGCGCAGGCGAAGTTCCTCGACTACGACCTGCCGATGTACGTCAGGGAGCTGCCGCAGCGCAACGCGGAGTACGTCGAGGAGTGGTGGCGGATCACCCGTGACTACGTCGGCGGCTTCGACCGGGAGGGCGTCGCGCTGGCCACGGTGCCGGCCCGCTGGACGGTGCGGGCGCTGACCGCGACGCACGCCGAGAAGCCGGAGCCGGGGGCGGCCGGCATCGGCCGGCTGGTGGAGCTGGCCGCCCGCCCGCCGCGGCTGATCCCGCCCTACGGCACGGTGCCGCCGCCCGAGCTCGACGAGCTGGCACCGGCCGCGCTGCCGGTCATGGTGGACGCCCGGGTGCGCACCGGCAGTCACACCCGGCTCTCGCTGCGGGTCTACGAGCTCTACGGACGGCTCGCCGCGCTGCACCCGGTGGCGCTGCGGGTGGAGCTGACCGAGCGGGGCACGGTGAAGCCCGCGATCGACCTGGAGACCCCGCTGGTGCGGGAGGGCGACGGCTGGACGGCGGCGCTGCGGCTGAACACCGCGGATCTCGCCCGTGGCGGCCGGCTCGCGATCTGGCATGTCCGGGCGGAGATTCGCTACGCCGGCACCGACCAGCGCACCCCCGTCGAGGTGCGGGCCGCCGACGGGCAGGAGGCGCGACGCGGGGCAGTGGTGCGCCCCACCGGCCAGGTGCTGCTGGTGCAGACCCACATCACCGCCGGGCGCGCGCTGATCCTGCGGGTCGCCGACGGTATGCAGGGCGCCCGCCGGGTGGCCGGCGGCCGCCTGCGCCGGCTGATGGGCCGCTGACCGCGGACGCGGAGCGTCAACAGCGTCGCCAAGGTCGGCAAGGCCACCAAGGTCGGCAAGGCCACCAAGGTTGGCAAGGCCGCCAAGATCGCCTAAGTCGGCAGAGCCGGCAGAGCTGTAAAAGTCGATCGAGTCGACAAATCGGTGTAGACACAGCTCCCGCACAGGAGGCCGTTCCATCCTGGACAGCGTGGACGCTCTTCACTTAGTGTTCATCGGAAGATCGTATTAGTCTGCATGCTTACGCAGTCTTTCCGCTGAATCTCCGCCGTCTCCCAGAAGTTGATCGCATACCTATGCCAATACGAGGCTTCAGGGCCGGTGCGGCCGCGTTGCCCAAGCGCCTGGATTCCCTGACGAGCCTGCGATTCTTCGCGGCTTTCGCAGTCTTCACGCATCACTTCACCGGTACCGGCGGTGGGTCCGGCTTCGGGCGGTCGCCGCTGATCTTCCCCTACTCGGAGATCGGCGGGCACGGCGTCACCTTCTTCTTCGTGCTCTCCGGCTTCCTGATGATGTGGGTCTTCAAGTCCCACGAGCATCCGGGCGTCTTCTACTGGCGCCGGGTGGGCCGAATATGGCCGGCCCATCTTGTGGCCCTGGTCCTGGGCGTCTACGCCTATTACATCCGCGCCCACCTCACCATCCACTGGCCGAGCCTGATCTCCTCGGTCTTCCTGGTGCAGACCTGGTTCCCGCAGGTCACCCCCACCCTGCCCGGCAACGAAGTGACCTGGACGCTCAGCGTCGAGCTGCTCTTCTACGCCCTCTTCCCGCTGCTGGGCCGCATCGCGGTCCGGCTGCGCACCCGCTTCCTCGCCGTGGCCACCGTGCTCGGCCTGATGGGCATGTGGGCCGTCGACTGGTTCGCCACCGCCCACTACTCCCCGTCGCACGCCGGCTGGGTCATGCGCAACCCGGTCGTCTACCTGCCGGAGTTCGTGCTCGGCATGACGCTCGCGCTGGCCATCAAGCGCGGCTGGCGGCTGCCGCTGCGCCCGGTGGTGCCGGTGGCCCTGCTGATCGCCTACGTCTACGGCTACTACCAGGGCCGGGCCCGGCTGTCGGCCGGCACCGTGGCCCAACTCGACTTCACCGTCCGCCCGATCATCGCGATCCTGGCCGCGCTGATCATCCTGGCGTTCGTCCAGCGCGAGGTGCGCGGTCTGCACGGCATCCTGAACACCAAGCCGCTGGTGATGCTCGGCCTCTGGTCGTACTGCTTCTATCTGATCCACCACTCGATCAGCCGGCTCGCCACCTACACCTGGGGCCGGATGCCCGACAACAACGCGGTGCTCTTCACCCTGCTCGGCATGGGCGTGGTGGTGAACGTACTGGCCTGGGCGCTCTTCACCTTCGTCGAGGAACCGGCCGAGAAGTGGTGGCGCAAGCACACCCCCAAGCGCTGGCTCGACCGCGGTGGCCCCGACGGGCGGACCGCCCAGCTCCCCGGCCCCCGTCCCGAGACCGAGCCGCTCCGCGAGGCCCAGCCGGCCCGCGGCTAGCGGCCCGCCGCCCGGCGGCGTCCGGTGCGACGAAACCGGCGCGTCACCCACCGAGGTGGGGACGCGCCGGTCTGGCGTTTTCAGGGCGAGGGGAGCCGGGCCGCTCAGCGCTCCAGGAACGCGAAGAGCTCTTCCCAGCGCCGGGTGATGGACTCCGGGGTGTAGCGCTGCACATTGCGCCGGGCCAGCTCGCCCATCCGGTCCCGCTCCTCAGCGTCGTTCATCAGCCGGACGAGCTGGCGGGCCAGCTCCGAGGTGTTGCCCGGCCGGGCGAGCAGCCCGTCCACCCCGTCCTCGATGATCTCGTGCACGCCCGGCGCGCAGTCGAAGGCCGCGCACGGCAGCCCGCAGGCCATCGCCTCAAGAAGCGCCAGCGGGAAACCCTCACCGCGCGAGGACTGGACGAACACCGAGGCGCCGCGCAGCGCGCCCGGCACGTCACCGGTCTGCCCCGCCCACTCCACCGAGTCGTCCAGGCCCAGCTCGGTGCACTGGCTCTTCAGCGACGCCTCCAGCTCACCGGCGCCGTAGAGCCGCAGCCGCCAGCCGGGCGCCTTCGGGGCCGCCTCCGCCCAGGCGTCGAGCAGCATGTCGATGCCCTTCTGGTGGCTGAGCCGGCCGACGCTCGCCACCACCTTCTCGGTGCGCGGCGACGGCACCTCGGGCATCATCGGCAGCGGGTTGGGCATGAAGCCGACGTTGTTCAGCCCGCGGCCCGCCCACAGGTCGGCGTCTTCCTGGGTGAGCAGCAGCAGCCGGTCCACGTCCTTGTAGAACTTGGCCACCCGCAGGAAGCGGGACGACTGCCGCGAGTACTCGTACGACTCGTGGCTCATCCCGATCACCGGGTGGCCCGCGGTGTCGGCCAGCTCCACCCACTCCATCGCCCACACCTGGGTGACGATGATCATGGCGCCCGGCCCGGCGGCGCGGAACAGCGCGGAGAGCTTCGCCGCCGCGCGCTCGATGCCCTTGTCCCGGGCCGACTCGGTGCGGCGGGCGGCCAGATTGGCCCGGTCGAGCAGCCCCTTCGGCCGCCACCTGCCGGGCGGCCGGACGTCGTAGAGGGTCACGGTGTCGAACGGCGGGTTGGCGCCCAGGTCCATCGGCACCTCGGCCGGCGCGATGCCGACGATGGTCACCTTGTGGCCGCGCGCGGCGAAGAGCCCGGCCATCTGCGCCTGCCAGCGGGCGACGCCGCCGAGTTCGTCGACCTCGTTGGCGACGAAGAAGATGTCCCGCCGCGCCGGCTGTGCCGTCGCCGGCCGCCCGGTCGTCTCCGGCTGCTCATGCGTCGTGTTCATCGGGTGGTGGTCCCCCCTGCCGGGCCGAAGAAGCGGTCCGCGATCCGGGCCGCCGCGTCGCCGCGGTCGAACTCCCCGTACCTGGCGACGAAGTCACGCACCTGGTCGCCGTACTTGGCCCGTACGGCGTCGAGGTCGGAAAGCGTCGAGAAGAGCTCGTCCTGGGTCCGCGCCACCGGCCCCGGAGCCTCCTCCAGCAGGTTGAAGTACGTACCGCGGATGTCGTGCGCGTACTCCTCCCAGTCGTAGGCGTAGAAGACGATCGGCCGCTCCAGCAGCGCGTAGTCGAACATCACCGAGGAGTAGTCGGTGATCAGCGCGTCGGAGAGCAGCAGCAGCGGGGTGATGTCCGGCACCCCGGTGACATCGATCAGCCGGCCCGCGACCGACGGCGGCAGCGTCACCTTGTTGAGGTAGTGGGAGCGCACCAGCAGGGTGAAGTCGTCCCCGAAGCGGTCGGCGAACGCCTCCACGTCGAAGGGCGCCTCGAACGCCTGCACCTTGCCGTCGGCCGCCGCCCGGAAGGTCGGCGCGTAGAGCACCACCGGCAGTCCTGGCCGCAGCTTGAGCCGCTCCGCCAGTTCTTGTACCTCCGGCGGGCGCTCGGTGGCGCCCCTGCCCTTGACCAGAGCGTCGTTGCGCGGATAGCCCGTCCGCAGCAGCCTCGCCTCCGGCAGCCGGTAGGCACGGGCCAGGGTGCGCACATCGTGCTCGGAGCGCACCACGAAGTGGTCGAAGCGGTTCAGCGCCCGCTGGTACTCCTCCTGGTCGACCTCGGACATGATCCGGTACTTCGGCTCGTCGAAGCCCATCCGCTTGAGCGCCGAGCCGTGCCAGGTCTGGATGTACGTGGTCTCCGGCCGCTTGGCGAGCTTCAGCGGATAGCCCTGGTTGTCGATCCAGAACTCCGCCTGGGCGAGAGCCCGCAGATACTTCCACGACCAGCGCTCCACCAGCTCCACGCCGTCGGGGAAGTCGGTGGTCGGGGTCCGGCCGTCGTACGACCAGACGGCGTGGATCGGGGCGCCGCGGCGGCGCAGCTCCTCATAGATCGCGCGGGGGCTGTCGCTGTACTGCTTGCCGAGGTGGCTCTCGAAGATCACGCTGCCCTTGCGGACCGGCAGCACCTTGAGCATCTGGTGGTAGCCGGCGATCTTGCGCGGGCCCGAGTCCATCCGCCGCCGGGCGTCGCGGGCCGCCCGCAGCACCGTTTTGGCGGCGCGGGCCGGCGGGCCCTGAAGGTTGCGTTCGAGCAGCGCGCGGCCGACCCGGGCGGTCTTGCTGTGCTGGGTGAGCACGAAGGCGAGGTGGCCCTTGGCCGAGATCTCCGGCTTGAGCCGGTCGGCGGTGGCCCGGGTGAGCAGCGGGCGGACCACGATCGTGCCGCCGCTCTCCAGGTCGATGTTGCCCGCGGTGATCTTGCCCGTGGTGGTCTTTCCGTCGGCGGTCAGCCGCAGCCGGATGTCCCACACCTCGTCCAGCACGCCCAGCGGGCGCAGCATCTTGCGCAGCGGCACCTCGGCGTGCCAGGTGATGAAGTCCCCGTCGTGGCGCACGGTGTCCACCGGCACCCGGTAGTTGCGCAGGCTGCGGCGGCGGGCCTTGAACTCCAGCTCGGCCCTGATCTTCGCGGTCGGCGGGATGACGCCGAGCGGATTGACCACCCGGCCGTCGAGCACCGCCCCCGAGGCGTCCTCGTGGTAGCCGGTGAGCTCGTCGCGCAGCGACAGGGCGTTGAGCTGGAGGCCGTGGTAATTGCGGTCGGTGACGTCGAGTATGTCCCGGGCGTGCGGGTCGTCCAGATGGTCGGCGCACCAGTAGACCCGGCCGTCCCGCTCGATCAGCGGCGAGGAGAGCTTGTTGCGGTTGATCAGGGTGTCGATGGCCGGCATCAGATTGCGCCAGTCCTCCTGGAGGAGGAGATAGGCGCAGATCGCGTGGATCGGGTCCAGCGCCTCGAACGCCTCCCGCGGGAAGTCCCTGGTGTAGCCGTTGGCCATCTCGGCGAACCGGTGCCGGTAGCCGTCGTCGAGGAACGGCAGGTCGCGCAGGTAGAGCACCAGGTCGTGCTTGAGGAACTTGGTGTCCTTGTGCAGCTTCAGCTCGGCGAGACCGCGGCGCTCCAGGATCGCGTCCACCCGGCGGTGGACCTCAAGGCGGTCCGCGAAGTTGTTGATCTCGTGGCGCCGGTTGCTGATGGATTTCGCCTCGGTCTTCTCCACCACGTTCCAGTGGTAGACCGTCTGCGGAATCAGCGTGATGCGTTCGGCCGCGAGATACGCCTGCGCGGAGAAAAGGAGGTCCTCGTAATGGATGCCGCGGGGAAAGGTGAGTCCCTTTTCCAGCAGGAATTCCCGGCGGTAGCACTTGTTGGTGGACAGGGTGTCGAAGACCAGCAGATCGGGGAGTTCGGCGATGCTGTCGAGGGTCCGGGTGGTGCGGTAGAGCCACGGATACCAGTCGGCCCGCTTGTTGTTGCGGCTGTCCACGTGCACCCGGACGCACTTGCCGGAGACCAGGTCCGCGCCGGTCCGCTCGGCCGCGTCCAGCATGTTGCGGCAGGCGTGCGGATCGAGGATGTCGTCACTGTCCAGGAACATGACGTAGCGGCCGCGGGCCACCTTGATGCCCTGGTTGCGGGGTTCGCCGCAGCCGCCGCTGTTCTCCGGCAGCCGGATGGCCCGCACCCGGCTCGGGTCGGACGCCTGGAGCCGCTGGGCGACCTGGTAGGAGTCGTCGGTGGAGCAGTCGTCGGCGATGATGACCTCGACGTTGCGCAGCGACTGGTCGAGCACGGACCGCACCGCCGTGGGCAGCCGGGCGGCGTCGTTGTACACGATAACGACAACGCTGATGTCCGGTGTGTTGCCGGCCATCTCCTCAGCCGCGTTGGTCATTCTTGACACAGCCACCTCAGGTCGGAATTACGGTCTTCGCAGCTCCATAGCGTATCCCACACGTGTCACCGGCTGTTCAGAGTCCCGTCACGGATCGTTCAAAGGTCCGGTCCGGTCCCGCGCCGGGGCGGCCGGGCCCGGTCGGCGACGGCGGGCGGTGGCAGCCCGACGGCGGGCGGGGCCGGCGGGTGTCGGTGGGTGTCGGCGGGCGGTGTCGGCGGCCTTGGGTACGATGGCCGCCATGACGTGGTTGATCACCGGCGGTGCGGGATACATCGGCTCACACGTGGCGAAGGAGCTGGTCGACGGCGGCGAGCGGGTCGTCGTCCTCGACGACCTGTCCACCGGCGACCCGGCCCGGCTGCCCGCGGGCGTGCCGCTGGAGCGGGGCACCATCCTCGATCTGCCCTTCGTCGGTGAGGTGTTGCGCCGCCACGAGGTCAGCGGGGTGCTGCACATCGCCGCCAAGAAGCAGGTCGGCGAGTCGGTGCAGCGCCCTCTCTCCTACTACCGGGAAAACGTCGAGGGGCTGCGGACCGTGCTGGAGGCGTCCGCCGCGGCCGGCGTCGAGCGCTTCCTGTTCTCCTCGTCCGCGTCGGTCTACGGCATGCCGGACGTCGACCTGGTCACCGAGCAGACCCCCTGCCTGCCCATGAGCCCTTACGGCGAGACCAAGTTGGCCGGCGAGTGGCTCGTCGCGGCGGCCGGCGCGGCCCACGGCATGGCGACGGCGTCGCTGCGGTACTTCAACGTTGCGGGCGCGGCCACCCCCGAGCTGGGCGACCCCGGTGTCTTCAACCTGATCCCGATGGTCTTCGAGCGGATCGAGGCGGGGGAGTCGCCGCGGATCTTCGGTGACGACTATCCGACGCCGGACGGCACCTGTGTCCGCGACTACATCCACATCTCCGATGTGGCGTCCGCGCACCTGGCCGCCGCCCGCCGGCTGGCCGCCGACCCGTCCGCCCGGCTCGCGCTGAACATCGGCCGCGGCGAGGGCGTCTCGGTCGCCGAGGTGATCGCGATGATCCGCAAGGTCACCGGGCGGGCCGACATCACCCCCGAGGTGGTCGCCCGCCGCCCCGGCGACCCGGCCCGGGTGGTCGCCTCCGCCGAACTGATCGGCCGCGAGCTGGGCTGGACCGCCCGCCACGACCTTGAGGACATGGTCTCCTCCGCCTGGTCAAGCTGGCGCCACCGCCACTAACCGCCCGCCGGCGGCCCTGACCGCGCGGTGCGGGCCGTGGGACCCGATAGGGGCGCGGGGAACCGCGCGACGAGCCGCAACGGACCGCCACCCGGCAAACCACCGCACAAGGCGGGGCCCCACCTCGACCCGGCGGGGGGTGCCGTCGACCAGCGACGGTGCCGCCGATGCCGGCCGGGCGCCGCCCGCCCGGCGAGCCGCCTGCCGCGGGCGAGCCGCCTGCCGCGGGCGATCCGCGGGCCGCGCGCTGACGCGGGTGTGCCGCCGACCGGCCGTCGGCCGTGCCCGCCGCGGGCGGCGGCGTTCGCCGGGCTGGTGCCCGTGGGCTACTCGTGCATCTCCTCGGTGATGTAGGTGCGCAGCCAGGCGCGGAAGTCCGGGCCGAGGTCTTCGCGTTCGCAGGCGAGCCGGACGATCGCGCGCAGGTAGTCGCCCCGGTCGCCGGTGTCGTAGCGCCGCCCGGTGAAGACCACCCCGTGCACCGGACCCCCCTCACCGTCCCGCTCGGCCAGCACCCGCAAAGCGTCCGTCAGCTGGATCTCCCCGCCCCGCCCCGGCGCCGTCTTCCGCAGCACCTCGAACACCCCCGGATCCAGCACATACCGGCCGATCACCGCATACGACGACGGCGCCGCCGACGCCTCCGGCTTCTCCACCAGACCCGTCACCCGCACCACATCCCCCTCCCCCGTCGGCACTATCGCCGCCGACCCGTACAGATGAATCTGCTCCGGATCCACCTCCATCAACGCCACCACACTGCCCCCGTACCGCCCCCGCACCTCGATCATCCGCGCCAGCAGCGGATCCCGCGGATCGATCAGGTCATCACCCAGCAGCACCGCGAACGGCTGATCCCCCACATGCGGCTCCGCACACAGCACCGCGTGCCCCAACCCCTTCGGCGCACCCTGCCGCACATAATGCATCGTCGCCAGATCACTCGACTCCCGCACCCGCGCCAGCCGCGACGCGTCCCCCTTACGCGTCAACGCCTCCTCCAACTCGTAATTCCGGTCGAAGTGATCCTCCAACGGCCGCTTGTTCCGCCCCGTGATCATCAGAACATCCGCCAGACCCGCCGCCACCGCCTCCTCCACCACATACTGAATCGCCGGCTTGTCCACCACCGGCAGCATCTCCTTCGGCGTCGCCTTCGTCGCCGGCAAGAACCGGGTCCCCAGACCCGCCGCAGGAATGACAGCCTTGGTAACCGTGCCGAGCTGTGGCGCCATGGAAGACCTCGTAGGACGTGGGAGCGGTGAGACCGGCGGCGAGCCGGCGGTGCCGGCGCGGCGGGCGCGGCCGGCGGTGCCGGACGTGCCCGGAACCGCTGGTACCGGCGGAAAAGCTGATCGCGCTGGACGCTATCGCGCGCCCGTACGAGCGGGCGAATCGTTCCTCCCGCGGTTCACCCGGCCGGCCGCCCGAGGGGTGGACCGCCGGGCGCCACCCACGCTGCTTCGCGTAGATTGCACCGCGGGTTTCCCCGACGGCTTTGAGGAACGGTCAGTGACAGCGGCGGCGCGGCAGGACGTGGTGGGGGCCCGCAGGGTCGTGGTCAAGGTCGGCTCCTCGTCGCTGACCACGGCGTCGGGCGGGCTGGACGCCGACCGGGTGGACGCCCTGGTCGATGTGCTGGCCACGGCACGCGAGCAGCGGGAGATCGTGCTGGTCTCCTCCGGCGCCATCGCGGCGGGCCTGGCCCCGCTGGGCCTGGCCAAGCGCCCGCGCGACCTGGCCAGGCAGCAGGCCGCGGCCAGTGTCGGCCAGGGCCTGCTGGTCGCCCGCTACACCGCCTCCTTCGCCCGCTACGGCATCCGGGTCGGCCAGGTGCTGCTGACCTCCGACGACGTGGCCCGCCGCGCCCACTACCGCAACGCGTACCGCACCCTTGAGCAGTTGCTCTCGATGGGCGCCCTGCCGGTCGTCAACGAGAACGACACCGTGGCCACGGACGAGATCAGGTTCGGCGACAACGACCGGCTCGCCGCCCTCGTCGCCCATCTCGTCCACGCCGACCTGCTGGTCCTCCTCTCCGACGTGGACGGCCTCTACGACGGCGACCCCCGTACCCCCGGCGCCAGCCGGATCGCCGAGGTGGCCGGGCCCGCCGACCTCAAGGGCGTCTCCATCGGCAGCGCGGGCAAGGCGGGCGTCGGCACCGGCGGCATGGTCACCAAGGTCGAGGCGGCGAGGATCGCCACCGGCGCCGGCATCCCGGTGGTGCTCACCTCCGCCGTGCACGCCGCCGATGCGCTGGCCGGCCGGCCCACCGGCACCCTCTTCCACCGCACCGGCAAGCGCTCCGCCGACCGGCTGCTCTGGCTGGCGCACGCCTCCACCCCGCGCGGCTCGCTGCGGCTCGACGCCGGCGCGGTGAGCGCGGTCACCGAGCGGGGGAGTTCACTGCTGCCGGCCGGACTGATCGCCGTCGAGGGCGAGTTCGCGGCCGGCGACCCGGTCGATCTGCTGGACGAGTACGGCCGCGCCGTCGCCCGCGGCCTGGTCAACTTCGACGCCCGCGAGCTGCCCCGGCTGCTGGGCCGCTCCACCCGGGACCTGGCCAGGGAGCTCGGCCCCGCCTACGAGCGGGAGGTCGTGCACCGCGACGACCTGGTCCTGCTGCGTCCCTGACGCCCCCTGACGGCCCCCTGACGTCCGCTGACCCGCCCCTGACCTGCTTCTTGTGCGAAACGGCCGCGCGCCTCGCCGGAGCCTGCTCAACTTGACGAAGACCCGATGCCCAGGGATCGTCCGCACCGGTAGTCGCGGATGCCCTCGGGAACGTCACCCACAGGGAGGCCGCCGGTGCAACGAGGGCGCCCAGGGCCGCCCGCCAGGGGCAGGGCCGACCGTGCTCTGGTCAGTGTCGACGGTTCCGGCCCCGGATGCGACGCGGCCCCGGCCGCCGAGCCCGGCGACAGCGGTGGCCGGCCCCGGCCGGAGGGACCGCCCAGCACCCGGCTGTGGCACATCACCCTCAACGTCTCCGGGCCCGCGGCCCCGCTCGCCGAGGTCAGACGCGGCCTCGAACAGCTCGCCAACGACCACCCCTTCCTGCTGACCAGCCGGTACGCCACCGACCGCGCGGAGATCCGCTACTGGGAGGAGGCCCGCGACCTGCACGACGCGGCGGCCATCGCGCTGCGGCTGTGGGGCGAGCACCGCGCCACGGCCGGGCTGCCGCCGTGGGAGACGGTCGGTCTCGAGGTCATCGACCGGGCGACCTACCATCAGCGGCTCGCCGAGGGATACGGTCCGCCGCCGGCGGTCCCGATCGGCGTCCACCCGTTCTGAGGGCCCCGCCGGCCGCGGCTCACTCGGTAGGCTGCACCCATGACGCTGCCTTCGCCGCTGCCCAAGTCCCCCGTGATGCTCGCGGCCTACCGGGCCCGCGCCGCCGCCGCGGATCTCGGACCGCTGCCCCGGGCGGCGAAGGACGACGCCCTGCTGGCCATCGCTGACGCCCTGGTGGTCCGCACCCAGGAGATCATCGCGGCCAACGCCAAGGACGTCGAGCGGGCCCGGGCGGCCGGTACCGGTGAGGCGATCATCGACCGCCTCACCCTGACCCGGGAGCGGGTCGCCGCCATCGCCGCCGACGTACGGCATGTGGCGTCGCTGCCCGACCCGGTCGGCGAGGTGCTGCGCGGCTCCACCCTGCCCAACGGGCTCGACCTCCGCCAGGTCCGGGTACCGCTCGGCGTGGTCGGCATCATCTACGAGGCCCGCCCCAACGTGACCGTGGACGCCGCCGCGCTCTGCCTGAAGTCCGGCAACGCGGTGCTGCTGCGCGGCTCCTCCTCCGCCCACGCCTCCAACACCGCCCTGGTCACCGTGGTGCGGGACGCGGTGGGCGGGGCCGGCCTGCCCGCCGACGCGGTCCAGCTCGTGCCGGGCGAGAGCCGTGAGTCGGTCACCGAGCTGATGCGGGCCCGCGGCATGGTCGACGTACTGATCCCGCGCGGCGGCGCCGCCCTGATCCGTACCGTGGTCGAGGGCTCCACCGTGCCGGTGATCGAGACCGGCACCGGCAACTGCCATGTGTACGTGGACGCCGACGCCGACCTCGACATGGCCGTCGACATCCTGGTCAATTCCAAGGCCCAGCGGCCCAGCGTCTGCAACTCCGCCGAGACCCTGCTGGTCCACCGGGCCGTCGCCGACCGCTTCCTGCCCCGCGCGCTGGACGCGCTCGCCGAGGCCGGGGTCACCGTGCACGGCGACCCCCGGGTGCTGGCCGTCGCCGAGGCGTCCGGCAGCAAGGCGGTCGTCGTCCCCGCCACCGCGGAGGACTGGGAGACCGAGTATCTGTCCTACGACATCGCGGCCGGCGTGGTGGAGTCCCTGGAGGCGGCGGTCGAGCACATCAGGCTCTGGTCCTCGGGACACACCGAGGCCATCGTGACCGGGTCGCAGCCGGCCGCCCGCCGCTTCACCCGTTTGGTCGATGCCGCCGCGGTGATGGTGAACGCCTCCACCCGGTTCACCGACGGCGGTCAGTTCGGCTTCGGTGCCGAGATCGGTATTTCCACCCAGAAGCTGCACGCCCGCGGCCCGATGGGGCTGCCCGAGCTGACCTCGACCAAGTACATCGTCACCGGCGACGGTCACATCCGCTGACCCCTGCCCCACCCGTACCCGGACGGCGCAGCACGGCTTGACAGACGGTCCGGATTCCCCTGCCCAAAGGGCCAACTTCCGCATTACTCTGGACGGATGCCGGACGATGACGAGTTCGCCTCCCTAGTCCTCGACGAGAGTTTCGTACGGTCCGCACTGTTCCATGAGCCCACGGCCAGGGAACGGTTGCTTGCCGTCGCCGACGGTCCAGCGCTGCCCCCCAGCAGACCGGGGCGGCGCGCGGCCGGGCCCGCCGCCGTGCCCGAACTGGACGACGCGGCGGTGCCGGGAACCGATGAGCTGTACGCGGCCGGGCACCCGTACCGCGGCAGCAGTACCCGCTGGCACCGGCCGGTCGCCTGGGCGCTCGCGGTGGTGATGGGCATCGGGGTGGTGGCCCTGAGCTTCGCCGCGGTCTACCGGGGCACCGGCAGCGGCCGCCAGCCCACCGCGCCACCCCCCTCCAGCGGTCCGGTCGGCACCCAGCGGGTGCAGCAGCAGCCGGTCGCGACCACCCAGCTACCCTGAGCCGGTGTCAAGTTGACCGGCTCCAGGGCGTTTACTCCGCTGCTCACGGACTTGACCTTCTGATATGAGCGGGTCTGAGTTCCCGCCCGAGGGCCCGCCCGAGGGCGCCCCGGGAGGCGGTGAGGACGAGTACCGGTCCGTCGTCTTCGACGAGTCGTTCGTGCGGGCTGCCCGCATCCAGGAGTTCTCCGCGCGGGAACGACTGGACGGGGCGGCCCGCGCCGTCCGGATCCGCCATGTGCTGCCCAGGGGCCTCGTCCGCCAGGCGGCCGCGCTGATCCTGCTGATCGTGCTCTCCTTCGCCTTCGCCATCTACATGGGCGTCCGCCACCCCTACCGGGCCGCCGCCCCCGGCCCCGGCGAGCGGCCGCGGGTGACCCTGATCCCGCTGATCCCCTCAGGGCCGGTGGCCGCGGTGCAGGCCGCCGCGCCCTTCGCCGGGGTGCCCGCCGCCTCGTACGACCGCGGCATCGCCGGTCTGCGGCTGCCCCGGGCGGTGGACCGGATCGGCGGCTTCGACGAGGGCGAGGTCCGGGAGGCGTACGCCACCGCGCAGGAGTACCTGAGCGACTCCGGGCTCGACGGGCAGACGATCAGCGGCGGCGACATCCGCCGGGTGCGGGACCTGCTCGACCCGGGCCAGCTCGACGCCTTCGACGCCGCTCTCACCAGCCCTTCGGCCGACGGGCTGTACGGCGCCACCGGCTGGATGGTGCGGTTCGACCCGGCCGCGCGGATCACCGTGGGCGGTGACATCCGGGTGCGGGGCACCCTGGCCGCCGTCGAGAGCGGCGACAGCATGCTGGAGGTCAGCGCCGACCACACCTTCGTCTACGCGCTGCGCGGCCCCGGCTCGGTGGCCGGCGCCGTGTCGCTCTTCACCGTCCGCCGGCAGATGACCTTCCGCTTCGACCACCGGGATCTGCGGGACCACCACATCGAACTCGTCGAGGCGAGGGTGGATGCCGGGCCGCTGCCGTGCGCCGCGCCCGTGGACGGCTTCCGCCCGGTGCTGGCCGGCCGGACCGCGCAGGGGCCGGCCGCCGGGGCGGACCCGTACGACCACGCGCGACCGGCCGACGTGCTGTGCGCGCCGCTCATCACCCCGGCGGCGGCGAGCCTGACCCCGGGGAACGGCCCGACACCGGGGTCCGGCCCGACGGTGGGGAACGGCCCCACACCGGGGACCGCCCCGACACCGCTCAGCTCTCCGGCGCCTCTTCCCCGGCCGAAGCTGTTCCTGCCGACGAGCCCGACGCAGGAGCTGCTGCCCCGGTGAACCGGTCGCGCAGCTTGCCGCCCAGGTCGCCGGCCCCGCTCGACAGGTCGCGTATCAGGCCCATCAGCGGGTCCTTGCTCTGCCGCACCGTGTCGGCGTAGTGCTGCGCCGACTCCCGGAAGGCGTCACCGACCGAGGTGTCCTTGTCCTCGGTGCGCCGCGGGTAATGGCCGTCCATCAGCCGCTGGTACTCACGCGAGGCGGACCACTTGCGCAGCTCGGCCGCGCGGATGGTGGTGAAGGGATGGCTGCGCGGCAGCACATTGAGGATCTTCAGCACCGAGTCCCGCAGATCGCCCGCCGCCTCGTACTCGTCGGCCTGCTTCAGGAAGGCGTCCACGTTCATCTCGTGCAGGTGGTTGCCGCCGGCCAGCTTCATCAGGCCGCGCATCGACGCCCGTACGTCCTGGCCGACCAGCAGGCCCGCCCGGTCCGCGGACAGCTCCGACTTGCGGAACCACTCGCGCAGCGCGGTGACCAGCGCCAGCACCGCCACGTTGCCCAGCGGGATCCACGAGACGCGCAGCGCCAGATTGGTGAGGAAGAGCAGGATCGTGCGGTAAACGGAGTGGCCGGACAGCGCGTGACCCACCTCGTGGCCGACGACCGCCCGCATCTCCTCCTCGTCCAGCAGCTCCACCAGACCGGTGGTGAGCACGATGATCGGCTCGTCCATGCCGATGCACATCGCGTTCGGCTGCGGGTTCTGGCTGACGTACAGCAGCGGGACCTTCTCCAGGTCCAGGATGTAACAGGCGTCTCGCAGCATGGCGTTGAGATGGGCGAACTGCTCGTCGCTGACCCGTACCGAGTCCGAGAGGAAGAGCAGCCGCAGGCTTCGCTCCGGCAGCAGTCCGCTCAACGCCTTGAAGACGGTGTCGAAACCGCTGAGCTTGCGGAGCGCGACCAGCGCGGAGCGGTCGGCGGGATGTTCGTAGGCGCGCGAGGAGATGTCGGGGAAGCGGCGGCGCTTGCGTCCCGGCAGCTTCTCGGTGCTCACCCGTTCGCCACGCGGCTCGTTCGGCGCGTTCGGTTCATTCGGTTCATGCGCTTCGTCCGGTCCATGCGGTCCGCTCGTACCATGCGATTCGGACATACTGGCCCAACCCCCTGCTCGCCAACCGGTTCACAGTGCTGGACGCCTGGAGCCTGCGCGAAGTTCCCCCGAGGCCGCCCGTACGATGTGCGCAGAGCCTTCACGTGTCTTCCGCCCCCGTCCCCGAGTACGCAAAGGGTCTCGCTGACCATGTCACCTGTCGCAGCTTCCGCACTGACCGGTTTCGCTGACCTCGCCGAGAACGGCGGCGGTCATCACCACAGCCTGAGCCCCTATCTCACCGGTTTCGGGGCGCTCGGCGTGCTGCTGATCCTGCTGTGGATCGTCACCCGCTTCAACCGCGACTAGCATGTCGGCGGCGACGAAGCAGCGCATCGGGGTGATGGGCGGTACGTTCGATCCCATTCACCACGGGCACCTGGTGGCCGCGAGCGAGGTGGCCAGCCTCTTCCACCTCGACGAGGTGGTCTTCGTGCCGACCGGACAGCCCTGGCAGAAGGAAGACCGCAGGGTCGCCCCGGCCGAGGACCGTTATCTGATGACGGTGATCGCCACCGCGTCCAACCCGCAGTTCTCGGTCAGCCGCAGTGACGTTGACCGTGAGGGCCGGACCTATACCATCGACACCCTGCGGGACCTGCGGGCGGAGCATCCGGCGGCAGACCTGTTCTTCATCACCGGCGCCGACGCCCTGGAGCAGATCTTCTCCTGGCGCGACGCCGCGGATCTCATCTCACTGGCGCACTTCATCGGCGTGACACGTCCGGGGCACACCCTGTCCGACCCGGGCTTTCCCGAGGGTGGTGTGTCGCTGGTGGAAGTGCCGGCGCTGGCGATCTCGTCCACGGACTGCCGTCAGCGGGTGGCCAAGGGGGATCCTGTCTGGTACTTGGTTCCGGACGGTGTGGTGCGCTACATCGACAAACGCGCGCTGTACCACGACGCCACCGGGTAACCCGCGCAACGAACCACACGAAGGGGTTCCTCGTGAACGACGCAAACCCCCGTTGGCAGCAAGCCGAGGGCGGTCCCGACAACGAGAGTGACCCCTACGCGCAGGATCCTTACTACCAGCATCAGTACGGCTACGACGCGTACGGCCGCCCCCTTGAGCCCCAGCAGGCGCCGGCGCCCCAGCAGCAGGGGTACGCGGATCCGTACTACCAGGGCCACGACCCGGCGTACGGCGGCCAGCCCGGCGGGCAGGGGGGCCAGCAGACCGGCGGCCAGCCCCCGGGCTGGATCCCGCAGCAGGCACAGCAGCCCTATTACGAGCAGCCGCAGCAGCAGCCGCAGGGGTACAGCCCGCCGGGGCACTACGGCGGGCCGGGCCCCGCCGCCGACCCCCGGCAGCCCATATACGACACGGGCCGGCAGCCCGTCTACGACACCGGTCAGCAACCCCCCGTCTACGACACGGGCCAGCAGCCGCCCGTTTACGACACCGGCCGGCAGGCCGTTTACGACACGGGCCAGCAGGCCCTTTACGACACCGGCCAGCAGGCCCCCGTTTACGACGCGGGCCGGCCGCCCGGCCAGGGGACCCAGCGGCAGCAGGCCGTGCGCGATCCCGAGGCGCCGCGCGGCCACAAGTCCGATCCCGACGCCGATGGCGCCGGACCCAATTACCACACCGAGCAGTTCGCCTTCCTCGACGAGGACTCCGAGGAGTCGGAAGAGGTCATCGACTGGCTGAAGTTCTCCGAGTCGCGGACCGAGCGGCGTGAGGAGGCCAAGCGGCGCGGCCGCAACCGCAAGGCCGGCCTGGTGGTGCTGGTCGTCCTGGCGCTGCTCGGCGCCGGCGGCTACCTCTGGCACGCGGGCAGGATCCCCGGCCTCGCCAAGGACAAGAACGCCCCGGCCGCCGCGGGCGGTCCGCAGAAGCGCGATGTGATCGTGGTCCATCTGCTCCCGGTGAGCGGCGGCCCCAGCGCCACCGCCCTGCTGGTCGACAACGCGAGCAAGGCCCGCGGCACCACCGTCCTCATCCCCAACACCCTCCAGGTGAGCGCCGACGACGGCACGGCGACCACCCTCGACAAGTCCGTCGCCGACGGCGTCGGCCCCACCAGGGACTCGCTCAACTCGCTGCTCGGCACCGACATCAAGGGCAGTTGGCGGCTCGACTCGCCGTATCTGGAGCTGCTCGTCGACTCCCTCGGCGATGTCTTCGTGGACACCGACACGGCGGTCAAGGGCACCGGGAAGGACAGCGGTGCGACGCTGGTCCATCAGGGCAAGCAGCAGGAGCTGACCGGCCAGGACGCGGTCGCGTACGCCACCTACAAGGCTCCCGGCGAGGCGCAGTCGGCGCAGCTCGCCCGGTTCGGCCAGGTCATGCAGGCGGTGCTGAAGAAGATGCCGAGTGACGCCGCCGACGCGACCAAGACCATCCAGGGGCTCGGCCAGATCCTCGACCCGTCGCTGACGGAGAAGGAGCTGGGCGCCTCGCTGGCCCAGCTCGCGAACCTCGCCAAGACCGGTGCGTACGACACGGTGACGATGCCGGTGCGGCAGGACGGCACCCTCGCCGCCCAGGCCGCCGCCGGGGTGGTCAAGGACGTGCTCGGCGGAAACGTCAGGCAGTCCGGCGGCAGCACCCAGCCGCGGGTCCGGATCGAGGACGCCACCGGGATCCCGAAGGCGGCCTCCATCGCTCAGGCGGCGATCGTCAACGGCGGCACCTACGTCTCGGTGCCGGGCGGCAAGGACTCCACCACCCAGGCGCGGTCGCAGGTGCTCTACACCGATCCGGCCCGGCTCGCCGCGGCCAAGGACGTGGCCGCCACGCTGGGGCTGCCGCCCACCGCGGTGAAGCAGGGCGGCACGGCGGCGACCAACCCGAGCAGCGCCGACATCACCGTGGTGCTCGGCAAGGACTACAAGCTGCCGTCGACGACATCGCCGTAGGTCGTCATAGGGCGTCATAGGTCGCCATAGGTACTGCCCGGGCCGCTCCGGCCGCCCGGGTCACTCCGGTGATCGAAATCCGGTCGGGGGGTGTCGGAGGGTCGTGAGACCCTTGGACAAACGAGCCCCCGACCGGAAAGCCGCTTCTGTGACCGCCACTGACCGCTCCATCGAGCTGACCCGCGCCGCCGCCCAGGCGGCGGCCGACAAGCTCGCGCACGACATCATCGCCTACGACGTCAGCGACGTGCTGTCCATCACCGACGCCTTCCTGGTGGCCTCCGCGCCCAATGACCGGCAGGTCAAGGCCATCGTGGACGGCATCGAGGAGACCCTGCTCAAGGAACTCGACGTCAAGCCGGTGCGCCGCGAGGGCGAGCGCGAGGGCCGCTGGGTGCTGCTGGACTACATTGACATCGTGGTCCACGTGCAGCACTCCGAGGAGCGGGTCTTCTACGCGCTGGAGCGGCTGTGGAAGGACTGCCCGGAGATCGGGCTGCCGGAGGACGCCGTGGCCACCCGCGGCAAGGCATCCGCCCACGCCCGGGCCGCCGCGGCGGCCGAGGACGAAGGAGCCTGAGCTGAACGGTGCCAAGGGCGGCCGAGGCCGCCGGATCGTCCTGTGGCGGCACGGCCAGACCGCCTGGAACCTGGAGCAGCGCTTCCAGGGCGACACCGACATCGAGCTGACCGAGACCGGTCTCGGCCAGGCCCGGCGGGCCGCCCGGCTGCTGGCCGCGATGGAGCCGGACGCGATCATCTCCTCCGACCTCCGGCGGGCCGCCGACACCGCGGCCGAGCTGGCCGCGCTCACCGGCCTCACCGTGACGCACTACGACGGCCTCCGGGAGACGTACGCGGGGGTCTGGCAGGGCCTCACCCACCAGGAGATCCTCGCCCGCCACGGTGAGGAGTACGCGGCCTGGAAGCGCGGCGAGCCGGTCCGGCGCGGCGGCGGCGAACTGGAGACCGAGGTCGCCGACCGGGCCGCACCCGTGGTGCTGGCCGCGGCGGAGAAGCTCGCCGACGGCGGCGTCCTGGTGGTGGTCAGCCACGGCGGCACCATCCGGACCACGATCGGCCGGCTGCTCGGCCTCGACCCGGTGAGCTGGGAGTCGCTCGGCGGCCTCTCCAATTGCTGCTGGTCGGTGCTGGGCGAGGGGGTGCGGGGCTGGCGGCTCAACGAGCACAACGCGGGCACGGTGCCGGAGCCGGTGCTGGGTGACGACACATAGCCCGCGGCCGCGGGCAGGCGGCTGGGCCGGGGTCCCGAAGGATTTCGTTTCCGGTCCGCTCACCGGCTATGCTTCTTCTCGTCGCCGCGACAAGCGGGCGGACGCGGGGCTGTAGCTCAGTTGGTAGAGCGCTTGCATGGCATGCAAGAGGTCCGGGGTTCAATTCCCCGTAGCTCCACGAGATCGAGGGCGGAGTGTGCTCGCGGAATGCGCGAGCCGCTTCGCTCTCGTCGTTTTTGCTCGGCTTCGCCTCGCGTGGCGGGGGCTTCGCCACCCGCACCCCCGTGCGGTCTTCCCGGGGTGGGCGTCGGAGGTGTGCGTGCCGGGGGGCGGGGTTCATGTGGTTGCGGGCGGAGTGTGCTCGCGGAATGCGCGAGCCGCTTCGCTCTCGTCGTTTTTGCTCGGCTTCGCCTCGCGTGGCGGGGGCTTCGCCACCCGCACCCCCGTGTGGTCTTCCCGGGGTGGGCGTCGGAGGTGTGCGTGCCCGGGGGCGGGGCCGTTCCCTGCCCCCGGGCACCGCCACGCGTGGTGCTCGCTCTGCCCATCCGTGCTGGGGAGTGGACGGCATCGCCGGAGCGGGGAGTGAGCGGCTCAGACGTAGGTGTAGACGCCGGTGAGTGTGCTGGTGCCGGAGTCGGTGGTGATGGTGATGGTCGCGGTGCCGGGGGCCGGGTTCGGCGGGACGACGACGGTCACCACGGTGTCGGACTGGACGCTGTACTGGACGAGTGCGCCGTTGAACGTGACCGAGTTGGTGGTCGACAGGTTCAGGCCGTAGAGGTTGATGACGTTTCCGCCCGTGATCGGCCCGGTGCTCGGACTCACGGTGCTGAGGAAGGGCGGATCGATGTACGCGTACGTGATGGTGCCGGGGGTGGTGCCGCCGGCCGTGGTGACCGTGACGGGGACCAGGCCGGGGGCGGCCGCGGGCGGGACGGTGACGGTGATGAGCTGGTCGCTGACCACGGTGGGCACGGCGGGCGTCGGGCCGAACCGTACCTGGGTGGCGGTGGCGAGCCTGTTGCCGTGGATGCTGATGATGTTCCGGCCGGGGGTCCGGCCGGCCCCGGGGGCGAGGCTGTCCAGCGTGCCGCCGGGCGCGTAGACGTACGGTTTGGGGTTGCTGGTGCCTCCCGCGGTGGTGACGGTGATCTGGGCGACACCGACGCCGGGCGGGGCGACCACGAGGATCTGGCTCTGGGTGTTGGCCATGATGGTGCCGGGTACCTGGCCGAATCTCACCGCGGTGGCACCGGTCAGATTCGTGCCGGTGATGGTCACGATGTTGCCGCCGGCCTCAGGTCCCGCCGCCGGGCTGATCATGTTGATGAGCGCGAGGACGGTGACGCTGTTGGCGCCGCTGTTGGACACGTAGGCGGTCAGTCCGCTGGTCGCGACCCCGACCCCGGTCGGCTGATGGCCGACGGCGATGGTGTTGCTCACCGTGTTGGTGATCGTGTCGATGTAGCTGACGGTGTCGGAGCCGTTGTTGGCCACATAGACGTGGCTGTTGTCCGGGGTGACCGTCACACCCCAGGGCGCGACGCCCACCGGGATGGTCGCGACGATCGTCCGGGTGGTGGTGTCGATGACGCTGACGGTGTTCGCCGTGCTGTTGGCCACGTACAGGTACCGGCTGTCGCTGGTGATCGCCGCGCCGTAGGGGGCCGACAGGCCGGTGATGGTCGCCGCCACCGTGTTGGTGACCGTGCTGATCACACTGACGGAGTTGCCGCCCTGGTTGGTCACATAGACCTCCAGGTCGTTGGGGGCGGTCACGACCCAGGTGGGCTTGACCCCGACCGGGACGGTCGCCACGACGGCGCGGGCGACGGTGCTGATCACGCTGACGGTGTTCGAGTCCTGGTTGGCGACGTAGGCGAACAGGCCGTCTGGGCCCACCTGGATGCCGAAGGGGCTCTTTCCCACCCCGATGGTGTTGATCACCGAGAAGAGGTTCCGCTGCACCACGCTGACGCTGTTGCCGCCGCTGTTGGCCACGTACAGGTAGACGTTGTCCGGGGTGAGCGAGACCCCGGCGGGGGCGGTCAGCGGGGCGGCGGGGGTGGAGATGGTGAGGGTGCCGGTGTCGAGGATGCTGACGGTGCCCGAAGTCTGGCTGGCCGCGTAGGCGAGCGGCGGTCCCAGCGGGCTGGTCGCCAGCCCCAGTGGCTTGGTGCCGGCCGGCAGGGTCGCGATCACTTGCGGCGCGGGGGCGATGAGCGTCGCCGCGAGGGCGTGGATGGACGGAGCCGGCGGGGTGGCCGTCTTCGCCCGCGTGACGGCGGCGGGGCGGGCCGGCTCGGCCCCCTTCTTGGCGGTGTCGTCGGCTTTCTGCCGGGGCTTCGTGGGCATGGCTGTCTCCTTTGGCGGGTGCGATGAGGGGAACGACGCGCCGAACGCGGTGGGTCGACGTGGCGGACGGGCTGCCGCCTTGTCGATGCGTCGGTGTCGGTGCGGGGGAGGGCCTTGTCCGGGCCGGGACCGGGGTGTGCGGGGGCCGGTCGGCGCGGTGGGGGACCAAGCGCGGGCGGGCCTGGCGGGGTTGTTCGCCGCTGGGCCGCGTGAACATGACAGCGGGTGGCCGGGAACCCGGCACACGCGGGGCGGGGACCGCCGCTCGCGGGTGCGAAGTCCTCTGGCGGGAGACAGTCCGTCGCGGCGCTGTGAGCGCCGGCGCCCCTGGCCGGACGTCCAGGATGGTGCGTGGGCGAGCCGACCGGTGTTCCCCCGGGGAGATCGGGCGGTTCACCGGATCGGACCTGACTACTAATCCATGGGAGTGAAGGGGCCCGCAACAGCTTTGACGTGGACTCACCCAATTGGTCGAGCGCTTGCGGGAGCGGTTCATGAGGTGGGGCTCGCGCGCCGGGCAGCGCGGCGGAGGCGCCCGGAGCACCGAAGCCGGAGAGCCGCCGCCGTCCGCCGCCGCGCCTCAGCTCACCAGGGGCGGGTGATGGTGTTGGTGTCCAGGGTCACCGAGCCGTCGCGGGCCAGTGTCTGGCCGTTGACGGTCACGCTGGTGGTCACGGTGATCGACGTCGCGGCCAGGATCCGGCCGGTGAAGGCGGTGCCGGTGCCCAGGGTGGCCGAACTCCCGATCTGCCAGATGACGTTACGGGCGGTCGCGCCGTTGACTAGGACCACGCTGCTGGCGGTCGCCGTCGTCAGCGTCGACCCGATCTGGAAGACCCACTTGGCGTTGCGGTCTCCCTGGGCGTCCAGGGTCAGTGTGCCGGTGAGCCCGATGGAGGAGGGCGCCCGGTAGACGCCGGGCGTCAGTGTGAGGCCGCCGAGGTCCCCGGAGATGGCCGCGGTCTGGGGCCGGCCGGCCGCGTCCGCGTACGTCGCGGCGAGATCGGCGTGGGCCGCCGCCGCTGCCGCGTCCGAGACGTGGATGGCCCCGTTCACCACCTGGCCGGGCGGGAATCCGGTGACGGACACTCCAGGGCTCACCCCCAGGTCCCCCGTGATGGTCGACAGGCCGGTGTTGGTGACGGACGCCCCGCCGAGCACCGCGAAGCTCCCCAGGTAGGTGTAGGCGCCCGCTGCGGTGGTGGTGCCGCCGAGGGTGGTGACGGTGACACTGACCGGGCCGAGCGCACCGGCGGGTACCACGGCGTCGATCTCGGTGTCCGAGGCGACCCGGTAGGAGATGACGGGTGTGCCGCCGAAGGAGACAGCGGTGGCGTAGGAGAAGCCGGTCCCCGTGATGACGACGAGATCGCCGCCGCCCACGGGTCCCGAGTCGAGGGTGACGACCGTGATGGCGGGGGCGCCGAGGTAGGTGTAGGTGACCCCGCCGGCGATACCGCCCCTGGTGCGTACGGTCACGGTCACCGGGCCGACCGCGATACCTGCCGGGACGATCACGGTGAGCTGCCCGTCGGAGTCGACGGTGAACGCCGCCAGTTGCGTGCCGAATCGCACCTCGAGCGTGGTGTACAGGCCGAGGCCCGAGAGGATCACGGTGTTGCCGCCCGCGAGGGGGCCCGCGCTGGGGGCAATGATGCGGAATTTGGGCGGCGGCAGGTAGTAGAAGGTGCCGACGACCCCGGTGCCCCCGGGGGTGGTCACCGAGACGGGCACGGCGCCCTGCCCGGAGGGGGTGATGGTGGCGGTGGTGGTGTCGTTGAGGACCGTGAAGCTGGTGGCCTGGCGGGTTCCGTAGCGCACGCCGGTGGTGCCGGTGAAGTGGGTGCCGGTGAGGGTCACCGCGTCTCCACCGCCGGTGGATCCCTGGTTCGGTGAGACGGGCATGGGGGGCTCCTTGAATCCATCGGGCCGACGGATGAGGAGTGTTTCGGCCGGTCCTGTCCCGTCAATCCCGCGAATGTTCGTTATGCGAAGTAGTCCACCTATGACGGCATATGACAAGGGGTGGGGCGGTATCCGCGAGGCCGGTCGAGGCGGCGGAGTCCGCCGGGCAGGGCTGAACCCGCCCAGGCGCGCGGGGACCGCGGGCCTGGGCGGGCGTTCCTCGGGGGTGGTCAGATGCCGGGGCCGGCGAGGTAGGTGAAGGCGCCGGTGCCGGTTGCGGTGCCGCCGCTGGTGGTGACCACGATGTCCTGGGCGCCCGCGGTTCCGGGCGGGGTGGACGCCGTGACGGTGGTGTCGTTGAGGACGCTGAACGGGGCGGGGACGCCGCCGAAGGTGACCGACTGGGTTGTGGTGAGGGCGGTACCCGGGATGGTCACCACTGTTCCGCCGGAGGTCGGTCCTGAGGCGGGGACCGGGGTGCCGATGGTGGGCGCGTCGATGTAGGTGTAGGAGAGGCCGTTGTTGGTGCCGCCGGCGGTGGTGACGCTGACGCCGACCGGGCCGGCGGCTGCGCCGGCCGGGGCGGTCACGGTGAGCTGGGCGTCGCTGACCACGGTGGGGGTCGCGGTGGCCGCGCCGAAGTGCACCGAGGTCGCGGTGGACAGGCCGGTGCCGTTGATGGTGACGGTGTCGCCGCCGGCGGTGACGCCGGAGGTCGGGCTGATGCTGGACTTGAACGGCGCGCCGACGTAGAAGAACGACAGCGGGTTGCTGGTGCCGCCGGGCGTGGTCACCGTCACCGGAACCGTGCCGGCGCCGGAGGGAGAGGTGACCGTGACCGAGGTGGGCGTGTTGGCCGTGATGGTGGCCAGCTTCGTACCGAAGCGCACGGCGCTGGCGCCGCTCAGGTTGGTGCCGGTGATAGTGACGACGGTGCCGCCGCCGGTGGATCCCTGGTTGGGGGAGATAGGCATGGCTGTTTCCTTCGTTTTCCTTCATTTGGAACGCGGGTGTGAGGAGACGCGGGAACCGCGGGCGGACCGGATTCCGCCGGCTGGTGGATCCGCGATCCCATGACGGGGCTCATGCCAGGCGCTGTGACCACACCACATCCGGGTGGGTATCGAGATGGATCAACGCGAAGGCCGAACGCCACTTCCCGGAGAAGATGGGCGGCCCACCGGATCGATGAGACAAGTAAGCCAGCGGAGTGAGGACGCCACAACGGCTCTGACAGCGCACCACCCGAATGGCGCAGCGGCTCGAAGCGGAGGCATTCCAGGGCGCGACAGGCTTGTTGCCGCCGATCCGCGGGGACAGCGCGGCTCCGCCGCCCCGAACCGGGGCCCGTTGAATGGCAGGTGCAAGATGGGCGCAACGCATACGTCGCCGACCGGACTCCCGCAACGGCCGCAGTCCGCCGTCGCGTTGGCGGCTCCGGTGATCGTTCGGGCGGTGTTGACGGTCCCGGTGGGGATCCAGCCGCTGGCCTCGGCGGCGGGTGTCCTTGGGCTCAACGTCTATGTGGCCAGCAGCGGATCCAACACCGTCAGCGTCATCCAGACGCTCAACGCCGTGGCCCCCACCCTGGGACCGCGGTCCGGCGGCACCAAGGTGACCATCACCGTCACCATCGCGGGCGGCACCACCACACTTCCCGGCGCGTACACCTACTCCTGACGCACCTGACGCACCTGATACACCGGACGCACCTCCACCGCGGGGTCGGCGAAAAAGTGTTATCCGGGGCCTGACCGGGGGGTCTCCTGTGCACGGGGTCGAAACGCCGGAGACGGAACCGGAGACAGAGGCGGAAGGCACACGATGAAACGCAGGCGGCATCGGGCGAGGTCGGCGCGGGGATGGCTGGCCGTTTTCGCCGCGGCGGCGGCGACCCTGCTCATCTACTGGGTGGCCACGCCGCCCGGCGAGCACGGCGATCAGGCCGGCCGCGACGCGTCCACCGTCTCGACGAGCCCCGCCCCGGACGGTTCGGTGCCGGCGACGCCCACCAGCGGCCGTCCCAGCCCGTCCGCGACGGTCAGGACGACCCCGCTCGGTTCCGCGGGCCGGGCCGGCCACGGCATCACCAAGCCGAAGGCCTCCAACCAGCCGGGCGAACCCGGCCAGTCGGGTCAGCCCAAGCCCACCGGAGCGCCCGGAGCGCCGCCCGCCAAGGCGCCGACGGGCTCCGACCGTTCGATCACCATCGTCAACACCACCCAGCAGACCATCTGGGCCGTCGTCACCAACTCACCGGCCTATCCGGCGGGTCGCGAACTCCAGCCGGGGCAGAGCACCTCGCTGACGGTCGGCAACTCCTGGGGCGGCCGCATCTGGGGCCGGACCGGCTGTGACACCGACGCCAGCGGCTCCTGCCTGACCGGTGACTGCACCACCCACTGCGGCGGGCCGACCACCCCGACCACGCTCGGCGAGTTCACCTTCAACAGCTTCGACAACCTCGACTTCTACGATGTGAGCATGGTCGACGGGTCCAACCTGCCGATGTACATCAACATCTCGCACTCGGTGACCACCGACCCGATCAGCTCCGCTGGCTGCTACAAGGGCGTCTGCACCTCGCCGGTGAACTGCCCGAGCGCCATGCGGGCCACCAACGGCGGCCAGGTCATCGGCTGCAAGCCGCCCTGCGCCGCCTTCGGTGGCGACACCTACTGCTGCCGTGGCGCCTGGGCCGGCCGGGACAACTGCGTACCGGCCAAGTGGCCCGTCGACTACACCCAGGTCTTCAAGAAGGCCGAACCGTACGCGTACTCCTACGCCTTCGACGACGCGGCGACCATGTCCTGCAAGGGCGGCTGCTACTACCGGATCACCTTCGGCACCACTTAGCACGGACGCCAGGCCCGGCCCGTTCAACCGGTTCTGACGGGCCGCTCGCCACGGCCCCTCAGCCGGGGAGGGGCGCCAGCCGCGCGGTCCGCGCGGATTCCGCTCCGGCGAACAGTTCGGAGAGCGGGCGGCCGTGCAGCGCGCAGCCGACCAGCGGGTCGGGGATCTCCCGCAGCCGCTCGATCTGCCGCGCGTCCTCCACCGTGACGGGAGTGAAGGTCACGATCCGGTGCTCGGCCCGACCGTCGATGCTCAGCGAGATCGACGTCAGGTTGATGAGCCCGATCTCGGCGTGCCGGAAGACCTTCACATGGCTGCCCGGCGCGGCCACGTCGCCGTTGGCCCACAGCCGGGCGAACTCCGCGCTCTCCCCGATCAGCCGGGCGATGAACGACTCCCAGGCCGGCTCGCCGACGTGGCGGCCGTAGTCGCGGCGCAGCTGCGCCACCATCCAGGGCAGTTCCTCCGCGCTGTTGACGAAGGTCGAGCAGCAGCCGGGCACGGTGAACAGCTTGTAGAGCACATTGCGCTGCCGGGGCTCCACCAGCGCGGTCATCGGCCACAGCAGCCGATAGGTGGCGTTCGAGGCGACCACGTCGTAGCGGGCGTTGTAGACGCTGGCCGGCAGCGGATTGAGCGCCTCCAGCACCCCCAGCACCTCAGGCCCGAGCGCGCCCTCCTCCGAGACCGGCTCATGGACGAACGGAATGCCGGCCAGCCGGTAGAGGTGCTCGCGTTCGGTCACGTCGAGCTGGAGGACCCGGGAGACCGCGTCGAGCACCTGCACACTCGCGTTGATCGGGCGGCCCTGCTCAAGCCATGTGTACCAGGTCACACCGACCCCGGCGAGCTGCGCCACCTCCTCGCGCCGCAGCCCCGGCGTACGGCGTCGGAGCCCCGGCGGCATGCCGACGTCCTCGGGCGAGATACGGGCCCTGCGGCTGCGGAGATAGGCGGAGAGCTCGATGCGGCGGGCGGACTGCGACGGGGGCATGCTTCCCATAGTCACCGCAGGCCGCCGCCTGTGCCAGGTAGTGCTGGTACCAGCATCAGCGGGCTCTCGTTACCGGTACCGCGCCGACCGCATGCTGGCATCATGAACGATCACATCAGCGGTCGCGGGTCGTCCGCCACCGCCGCTCTCGAACCCGTCTCTCCCGGGCGGGGCCCGGTCGGCGCCGGGGGCGCGCGTGCGGCGGGGCCGCGGTCCGGGCTGCTGCTCGCCACCATCCTGGTGGGCCAGTTCATGGCCCTCCTGGACGTCTTCATCGTCAACGTCGCCGCGCCCACCATCCGTACCGACCTGCACGCCTCCGGCGCCGGGCTGCAACTGGTGATCGCCGGATACACCATCGCGTACGCGGTACTGCTCATCACCGGCGCCCGGCTCGGCGACCTGCTGGGGCACCGGCGGCTCTTCATGACCGGGCTCGCGGTCTTCACCGTCGCCTCACTGGCCTGCGGGCTCGCCCAGAACACCGGAGAGCTGATCGGCTTCCGGTTCGTCCAGGGCGCCGGCTCGGCCCTGATGATTCCGCAGGTGCTGAGCCTGCTCCAGCTCAACTTCACCGGTGAGGCCCGTACCAAGGCGATGAGCGTCTACTCGGCGGTGGTCGCCTCGGGCGCCGCGCTCGGCCAGTCGCTCGGCGGGGTGCTGGTCAGCGCCGACCTCTTCGGCACCGGCTGGCGGCCGGTGTTCCTGGTCAATGTGCCGATCGGCCTGGCCCTGCTGGTGCTCGCGCCCAAGGTGCTGCCCGCCGACGTGCGCAGCGCGCCCGAGCGGCGGCGCGGCCTGGACCTGCCGGGCTTGATCGTACTGGCCGCCGCGGTCACCCTCTTCACGGTGCCGCTGGTCCTCGGCCAGGAGGAGGGCTGGCCGGTGTGGGGCTGGGTGTGCCTCGGCCTGAGCGCGGCCGCCTTCTGGGTCTTCACCGTCATCGAGGGCCGGCTGGCCCGGCGGGGCGGGGCGCCGCTGGTCTCCCCCCGGGTGCTGCGGGCACCCGGTATGACGGCGTCGGTCGTCGTGATCATGCTGGCGATGGCGATCAACGCGGGCTTCCTCTTCGCGGTGGCGCTGCACCTCCAGACCGGGCTCGGCTTCAGCGCGCTGCACACCGGCCTCACCTTCGTGGCCTGCGCGGTGACCTTCGGCGGGTTCGGGCTGACCTGGCGGCGGCTGCCGGTGGGCTGGCGGCCCTGGCTCGCGCCGGTGGGGCTGCTGATATCCGCCGGGTCGCTGGCCGGTCTCGGGCTGGCGCTGCGCGGTGGCGGCGACGGCGGTATCTGGCTCTACCTGACCTTCCTCACCCTCGGCCTCGGCCTGGGCATGGCCTTCGGTCCGACCTTCACGCTCGCCCTGATGAAGGTCGTCCCGCAGGACGCCGCCGACGCCAGCGGCCTGCTGGCCACGGTCACCCAGATCGGGCAGCTCATCGGGGTGGCGACGCTGGGCACGCTGTTCCTGAACCGGCTCGGCGTACCCGGCCCGCATCCCTCGGCGCACGCCTTCGCGGTGACGACGGTGGCGTTGACGGCGGTCTCGGTGGCCGGTGCGCTGGTGTCCGGGGCGGCGGGTGTGGGGAGCCGGCGGCGGGCGCGGGCCTGAGCCGGCGGGTGCCGGGCTGATCCGGCCGGCGCGCGGGGGCCTGAGCGCCCGCGGCTCTTTCGGCGGTCAGTCCGCCAGGGCCGGGTAGTCGGTGTAGCCGCGCTCGTCGCCGCCGTAGTACGTGGCCCGGTCCGGGACGTTGAACGGGCCGCCCGCGCGGAGCCTGCGGGGGAGGTCGGGGTTGGCGAGGAAGAGGGCGCCGTAGGAGAGGATGTCCGCGGTGCCGTCCTCGATCAGCGCCAGCTCCTGCGGGCCCGAGGGGCGGCCCTCCGTGCGGGCGTTGAGGATCACCACGCCGCTGAACCGTTTGCGCAGTTCGAGCGTCAGCGCCCGGTCGCCGGTCTCCGTGATGTGCAGATACACCGGGCCGATCGGTTCCAGGGCCCGCAGCAGCGCCAGATAGGTCGGCTCCGGGTCGGGCTCGTCGATGTCGCCGAGCGGATTGCCGGGGGAGATCCGCAGCCCCGTCCGGTGGGCGCCGACGGCGTCGGCCACCGCCCGGACCAGCTCCGCGGCGAAGCGGGCGCGGCCCTCCGGACCACCGCCCCAGGCATCGGTGCGGAGGTTGGAGCTGGGGGCGAGGAACTGGTGGGCGAGATAGCCGTTGGCGGCGTGCACCTCGACCCCGTCGAAGCCGGCCTCGATCGCGCGGCGGGCCGCGGCGGCGTGATCGGCGATGGTCCGCCGGATACCGTCCTCGTCCAGTTCGCGCGGGACCACGTAGTCCTGGGCGCCGGCCGCGGTGTAGATCCGGCCGCTGGCCGCGACGGCGGAGGCGCCGACCGGGATTAGCCCCTCCGGGGTCACGGTGGGGTGGCCGATCCGGCCGGTGTGCATGAGCTGGACGAAGATCCGGCCGCCGGCCGCGTGCACCGCGTCGGTGACCTTCCGCCAGGCCGCGACCTGCGCGGCGCTGTGCAGTCCCGGGGTGTCCGGGTAGCCCTGGCCCGCGGCGGAGGGCTGGGTGCCCTCGGTGATGATCAGCCCGGCGGAGGCCCGCTGCGCGTAGTACGCGACGGCGGCGTCCGTCGGGCTCAGCCCCGGCCCGAAGGCGCGGCTGCGGGTCATCGGCGCCATGGCGATCCGGTTGGGCAGCCGCAGCCCACCCAGGTCGACGGGGTCGAACGCGGTGGTCACGGCGGCCTCCCAGCTCGGCGTACGGCCGGCCGGCGTGGCGGTCGGCCGGGCATACCGTAACCCGATGGCGGGCCGCGGAATGTTGAGGCTTCATGAACTCTGCCGCGGCGGGCGAACCCGTGCCGGGCGGACCTCCGGGGGCCTTCGGGGAAGCACCGGGGAGTTCCGTGGGACCTCCAGGGGTGGGCGCGAAGACCGAGGTCGAACGGCCTTACGCGGGCCGGAAACCGATTTGCCGAACCACCCCGCGAGCCGTGTAAAGTACCCCAAGTCGCCGGGCACACCACCCGAAGACGCGGGGCTGTAGCTCAGTTGGTAGAGCGCTTGCATGGCATGCAAGAGGTCCGGGGTTCAATTCCCCGTAGCTCCACTCGGATGAGGGTGAAGTGTGCTCGTGGACAGCGCGAGCCCGGTTCACCCTCGTTGTGTTGTGCTCGGCTTCGCCTCGCGTGGCGGGGGCTTCGCCACCCGCACCCCCTTCTCGGCACTAGGGGGCTGGCGTCCAGGGTCAGGTGGGGCACCCCTCGGGGGCCCGCCGGGGTTGCCGTCAGCGGTTGGTGCGCCGCACCGGCGGTGCCCCGTCAGGGGCGCGGGGAACCGCGCGCTCAGGCATGACGCGTCCCGCGCGTCGCCACCGGCCCGAAGGGGCAGTTGCTGTCGTCGCCGGACCACCGGCCCGCGCTGAGGGCTGGGGGTTTCCCCACTCCGCTCTCGCGACCGCTCAAGCGGCGACGCCTTGCGTCGTACGTTCGACGTATCGCCACATCCCCAACAAACGTGATCTGTTGAGGCGGGCAAGGCGCTGCTAGCGTCGGCCCGGTGAGGTGGAAACGGAGCACGAGAGTCCGCAACGGGCATAAAGGACAGCGGGGTTGACGGTGTGTGTGCGAGCCGCTCCGCCATGCCGCCGCGACGGCGGACCCGACCGTTCCTTGACCTTCTCTTGGGTAAACCATGCCCCTGGCATGAACTGATCAGCGAAAGAGTATCGCTCTGCGGTACCAGCCGTACGCATAGCGGCAATGGCGGCGACACCGCATCATGCTGCAACTCGCTTCGCATGGGGGTTTCATGAGACTTGAGCGCAAGAGAACCCGCGTGGGACTGGTGGCCGCGGCGGCGTTGCCGCTGGTCGCCAGTGCCCTCGTCCTGGGCGCGCAGTCGGCCACGGCCGACACCTCGCAGGGACGTCAACTCCTGAAGGGCACCAAGCCCCAGTGGGCGACCGCCGCCGCGGACCGGGGTGCCACGGCCGACTCCAGCAAGGTGACCGCAAGGGTCTACCTCGCCGGCAAGGACGCCGCAGGGCTCGCCGCGTACGCCAAGGCCGTATCGGACCCGAACTCGGCGAACTACGGGCACTACTTGTCCTCGGCCCAGACCCAGTCGCGCTTCGGCGCCACCGCGTCGCAGATAGCCGAGGTCACCAACTGGCTGCGGTCGGCCGGCCTCAAGGTGACCGGGTCCAACCAGCACTACATCACCGTCACGGGTGATGTGTCGGCCGCCGAGAAGGCGTTCGGCACCCAGCTTCACAATTACACCAAGAGCGGCCACACTTACCGCGCTCCGACGGGTACGGCCTCCGCGCCGGCCTCGCTCCAGGGCGCCGTACTCACCGTCACCGGCCTGGACAACGCGCCGAAGAAGTCCAGCCACGACGACACCCTGCCGCCCCCGGAGGCGGTGTTCCGCAACTCCGGGCCTTTCTCGACGTATTACGGCTCCAAGACCGACAAGAGCCTGCCCAGCGCGTACGGCAGCAAGGCCCCGTACACCATCAAGGGCTACACGGGCGAGCAGCTCCGTGCCGCCTACGGCGCGGGCAAGTACACCGGCAAGGGCGTGACGGTGGCGATCACCGACGCGTACGCCTCGCCGTACATCGCCCAGGACGCGGCGCAGTACGCCAAGGCCAACGGCGACCAGAAGTACAAGAAGGGCCAGCTCTCCCAGGTGCTGCCCACTGATTACAACAGCACCGACGACTGCGGGGCGGCCGGCTGGTACGGCGAGGAGACGCTCGACGTCGAGGCCGTGCACGCGGTCGCGCCCGACGCGGACATCGTCTACGTCGGCGGCGCCTCCTGCTTCGACAACGACCTGCTCGACGCGCTGAGCAAGGTGGTCGACAACCACCTCGCCGACATCGTCTCCAACTCGTGGGGCGACGTCGAGGCCAACGAGACCCCGGACGTGGCCGCGGCCTACGACCAGGTCTTCCAGCAGGGCGCGGTCGAGGGCATCGGCTTCTACTTCTCCTCCGGTGACAACGGCGACAACGTCGCGTCCACCGGTGTGAAGCAGGCCGACACGCCCGGAAACTCCCCGTGGGCCACCTCGGTCGGCGGCACCTCGCTCGCGGTCGGCAAGAACGACAAGTACGAGTGGGAGACCGGCTGGGGCACCGAGAAGTCGGTGCTGTCCGCGGACGGCAAGACCTGGACCGGCTTCCCCGGCCCGTACACCTCCGGCGCGGGCGGCGGCACCAGCCAGCTCTACGCGCAGCCCTTCTACCAGGCGGGCGTCGTGCCCGACGCGCTGTCGCTGGCCAACGGCGGCACCGTCAAGCAGCGGGTCGAGCCCGACATCTCCGCGGTCGCCGACCCCAACACCGGCTTCCTCGTCGGTCAGACCCAGGCCTTCCCCGACGGGTCGCTCCAGTACAGCGAGTACCGGATCGGCGGCACCTCGCTCGCCGCGCCGGTGATCTCGGCCGTGCAGGCGCTCGCCCAGCAGGCGCGGCACGGCATCGCGATCGGCTTCGCCAACCCGCTGATCTACAACCAGTACGGCACGTCCGCCTACCACGACGTCACCGACCACCCGCTGGGTCAGGGTCAGGGCATCGGGGTCGTCCGGGTCGACTACGCCAACTCCTTCGACGCCTCCGACGGTCTCATCACGTCGCTGCGCACCCTGGGTGTGGACGCCTCGCTGCACGCCACGCCGGGCTACGACGACGTGACCGGTGTGGGTACCCCCGCCAAGGGCTACGTCACCTCGTCGCTGCCGAAGAACAACCGCTGAACCCTCGGCTCCACCTCCCGGGCGGTCCGCCGCCCGGGAGAGCCAGAAACGAGTCCGGCCACCGGTCCCCGGCGGCCGGACTCGGCCGTTCCCCGGCCCTCGGGTGCGGCCGGGCCGCGCCCACCGGCGGGGGCCGCTGCCCTGAACCGCCCGGGGATCCTCGGTGCGGCGCCCCGGGGTGCTGCGGTAACCTGAGTGCATGCGAGCTGTGAGCCTTCTGCTGAGCGAGCCGCGCTGACCACGAGCGACGTCAGTGCGGCACCCCTCCTGCGCGGGGGGCTTTTTTGTTTCCGCCGCGGACTCACCGGCGGCGCTGCCGTCACGACATCGATGGAGTACCGAGGACGATGAGCGACACCACCCCGACCCCCGAGACGGCTGCGCCCCACCGCTACACGGCCGCGCTGGCCGCGGAGATCGAGGAGCGCTGGCAGGACTACTGGGACGAGCACGGCTCCTTCGCCGCGCCCAACCCCAGCGGCGAGCTGAACTCGGCGCCCGAGCTGGCCGCCCGGCCCAAGAAATTCATCATGGACATGTTCCCGTACCCCTCGGGTGCGGGCCTGCACGTGGGGCACCCGCTGGGCTACATCGCCACCGATGTCTACGCCCGCCACCAGCGGATGACCGGCCACAACGTGCTGCACACGCTGGGCTTCGACGCCTTCGGGCTGCCCGCCGAGCAGTACGCGGTGCAGACCGGCACTCATCCGCGGGCCTCGACCGAGGCCAACATCGTCAACATGAAGGCGCAGCTCCGCCGGCTGGGCCTGGGCCACGACCGCCGCCGCTCCTTCGCCACCATCGACCCCGACTACTACCGCTGGACGCAGTGGATCTTCCTGCAGATCTACAACTCCTGGTACGACCCCGACGCCGACCGGGCGCGCCCCATCGACGAGCTGGTCCGCCAGTTCGACGAGGGCGTACGGGCGACCCCGGACGGCAGGCCGTGGGCCGCGCTGACCGGGCCCGAGCGGGCCGACGTACTGAGCGACTACCGGCTGGCGTACGTGGCCGAGTCGCCCGTCAACTGGTCGCCGGGCCTGGGCACCGTACTGGCCAACGAGGAGGTCACCGCCGACGGCCGCTCCGAGCGCGGCAACTTCCCGGTCTTCAAGGCCAATCTGCGCCAGTGGAAGATGCGCATCACCGCGTACGCCGACCGGCTGCTGACCGACCTGGACGCGCTGGACTGGCCCGAGGCGATCAAGCTCCAGCAGCGGAACTGGATCGGCCGCAGCGAGGGCGCCCGGGTGGACTTCCCGGTGCGCGGCGCCGACGGCGGGCACGGCGGCGCGGCGCACGGCGGTGCCGGAGTCGGCGGTGCCGGTGCCGGAGTCGGAGTGGGCGGCGGTGTCGGTGCCGGGGAGCACGCGATCACCGTCTTCACCACCCGCCCGGACACCCTGTTCGGCGCCACCTACATGGTGCTGGCGCCCGAGCACGAGCTGGTCGACCCCATCGTCCCGGCCGCCTGGCCCGAGGGCACGCACCAGGTGTGGACCGGCGGCCACGCCACGCCCGCCGAGGCGGTCGCCGCCTACCGCAAGCAGGCCGCCACCAAGTCCGACGTGGAGCGGCAGGCCGAGGCGAAGGAGAAGACCGGCGTCTTCACCGGCGCCTTCGCCGTCAACCCGGTCAGCGCTGAGCCGGTCCCCGTCTTCATCGCCGACTATGTGCTGATGGGCTACGGCACCGGCGCGATCATGGCCGTGCCCGCGCACGACGTCCGCGACTTCGCCTTCGCCCGCGCCTTCGAACTGCCGGTGCGCCCGGTGGTCGAGCCGACCGACGGCCGCGGCACCGACCCGTCGACCTGGGACGACGCCTTCGTGTCCTATGACGCGAAGATCATCAACTCGGCCAACGACGAGCTGAGCCTGAACGGCCTGGGCGTGGTCGACGCCAAGGCCGCCGTCACCGCCTGGCTGACCGAGCGGGGCATCGGCGAGGGCACCGTCAACTACCGCCTGCGCGACTGGCTGTTCAGCCGCCAGCGGTACTGGGGCGAGCCCTTCCCGATCGTCTACGACGAGGAGGGCACCGCCCACGCGCTGCCCGACTCGATGCTGCCCGTCGAACTGCCCGAGGTGGACGACTACCGCCCCCGCACCTTCGACCCGGACGACGCGGACACCTCCCCGGAGACCCCGCTGTCCCGCAACGAGGACTGGGTCACCGTCGAACTGGACCTGGGCGACGGCAACGGTGTGCGCAGCTACCGGCGCGAGACCAACACCATGCCCAACTGGGCGGGTTCCTGCTGGTACGAGCTGCGCTACCTGGACCCGGCCAACAGCGAGCAGGCGGTCTCCCCGGAGGCCGAGACGTACTGGATGGGACCGCGCGAGGGGCAGCCGGCCGGCGGTGTCGACCTGTACGTCGGCGGCGCCGAACACGCCGTACTGCACCTGCTGTACGCGCGCTTCTGGCACAAGGTCCTCTACGACCTGGGCCACATCTCGTCCTTCGAGCCCTTCCACAAGCTCTACAACCAGGGCATGATCCAGGCGTTCGTCTACCGCGACGCGCGCGGGATCGCGGTGCCGGCCACCGAGGTCGAGGAGCGGGACGGCGCCTACTACCACCAGGGTGAGCCGGTTTCCCGGCTGCTCGGCAAGATGGGCAAGTCGCTGAAGAACGCGGTCACGCCCGACGAGATCTGCGCGGAGTACGGCGCCGACACGCTGCGGCTGTACGAGATGGCGATGGGCCCGCTCGACGTGTCCCGGCCGTGGGACACCCGGGCGGTCGTCGGCCAGTACCGGCTGCTGCAACGGCTGTGGCGCAATGTCGTCGACGAGGCGACCGGCGAGGTCACCGTGGTGGAGACCGAGCCCGACGAGGCGACGCTGCGAGCGCTGCACAAGGCGATCGACGGGGTGACCGGCGACCTGGCCGCGCTGCGGTTCAACACCGCGATCGCGAAGATCACCGAACTCAACAACCACCTGACGCGGAGCGCGTCGGGCGGGGTGCCGCGCTCGGTCGTCGAGCCGCTGGTGCTGCTGATCGCGCCGCTGGCCCCGCACATCGCGGAAGAGCTCTGGTCCCGGCTGGGCCACTCCGGGTCGCTGACCCACGAGCCCTTCCCGGTCGCCGACCCGGCGCTGGTGCAGGACGAGACGGTGACGTGCGTGGTCCAGATCAAGGGCAAGGTCAAGGCGCGCCTGGAGGTGGCGCCGACCGTCTCCGACGCCGATCTGGAGGCGGCGGCGCTGGCCGACCCGGCGGTGGTCGCCGCGCTGGGCGGGGCGGAGGTGCGGAAGGTGATCGTGCGGGCGCCGAAGCTGGTGAACATCGTCGTCTGAGGGGTCTGGTCCGGTCCGGCTGAGCGGGCAGGGCTGGGCTGGGCTGGGCTGGTGCGCCGGGGCCGGAGCTGGGGTCGGGCGGTGCCGGCTTCGGGGGCGTTGTCAGGGCAGGCTCGGGGATCGCGGGGATCCCTGGGCTTGCCCCTTGCGGTTACGGTGGAGGGAGGCCGTTCGCGGCCCGCCGCAGTGCCCCGGACTGGAGGTTGCCCATGGAGACCGCAGGCATCATTCTGCTCCTGCTTTTCGTGTTCTTCGCGGTCTTCGTGTCGCTGGCCCTGATGGCGACGGTTCGAACGGTCCGCACGGTCAAACAGCGCTTCCGGAAGGGCACCGCCCAGGCCCGGCGGGTGATGGAGGACGGCAGGCTGCGGGCCCGCCGCTACACCGTCGTCGGCCCGGCGGGAGAACTGGTCCGGCTCCGGCTGGAGCTGCGGAACTCCATCGACAGCACCTTCCAGGCGCTGGAGGCCGACGGCGCCGAGGACGCCTCGCTCGCCGAGGCCGCGGGTCTGCTCCACCGGCTCAGCGACCACGCGTTCGCCCTCGACACCGAGCTGAAGATGCTCGAACAGGAGCCGGACCGGGCCCGGATCGCCAACCGCCTGCCCGATCTCACCGCCCGCGCCCACAGCATCACCCGCTCCGCCGACTCCCTGCGCTGGGCCGCCCAGGACCGGGCCCGCCGCTTCGCCGACGACGAGCTCTCCGCGCTGACCCGCGAGGTCGACCTGGAGGCCGGGGCACTGCGGCACTGGGCGCCGGTGGAGTCGGGAGAGGCAAGGGAGGCAAGAGAGGCGCGAGAGGCAGGGGAAGTGCGGCCGGGGCCCGGACCGGCGCCCGGCTCCGGACTCGGGCGCCGGCTGTTCGGGGCCCGAGGGGGCGACGGGCGCGGCGTCGAGTCGCCCGGCAAGTTGGGCCCGACCGGCAATTTCGGCGGCCCGGGGGATTGAGGGTCGGCGCCCGGCGGTCGACCACGGCGGGCCGGGTGGCCCGTGGTGGGTGTGGGGGTGGCCCGGGCGGGCCGCGGGGGGTGGCCCGGGCGGGCTGAGCCGGAGCGGACCGGGCGGGGCCCGATTCCGGCGGGGGCGCGCGGCCGGGCGAGGTGCGGGGCCGCACCAGGTCCCCGCGGTGACGCCCGGCGGGGGACGCGTCGTGGCTGGCGGAGGATGCGTTACGCCTGGCGGAGGCCCTGCGGCGGGCGATCAAGAGTAGGGCGAACAAGCGACGCCCCACCAGTCGACGCCCGGGTGAGCGCGGCGGTACGCGAGCCCGAACTGTCCCCCCGACCTGCTGCCGGGTAACCTCCCGCTCATGTCCCCGCAAGTCGCCATCGTCACGGATTCCACGGCCTATCTGGCACCGGAGGCGCTGACCCGGCACGACATCTCGGTCGTGCCCCTCACGGTGGTCATCGGGAACGAAGCCCTCGAAGAGGGCACCGAAATCTCCGCCTTCGCCGTCTCCCGCGCCCTGCAACGGCGCCGTCCCGTCACCACCTCCCGCCCGAGCCCCGCCGAATTCGCCGCCGTCTACGCGTCCGTGGCGGCGTCCGGCGCGGAGGCCATCGTCTCCCTTCATCTGTCCGCCGAGTTCTCCGGTACCTACGACGCCGCGCTCGTCGCCGCCAAGGACGCTCCGGTGCCGGTCCGGGTGGTCGACACCGGTGTGGTCGCGATGGCGCTGGGCTTCACCGTGCTGGCGGCCGCCGAGACCGCGGAGAGCGGCGGAACGGCCGACGAGGTGGTGGCGGCGGCGGAGAAGCGGGCGGCCGACACCTCGGCGTACTTCTATGTCGACACTCTCGATTACCTCCGGCGGGGTGGTCGAATCGGCGCGGCCCAGGCGCTCTTCGGCTCGGCGCTCGCGGTGAAGCCGCTGCTGCGGCTGGTGGACGGTCGGATCGAACCGCTGGAGAAGGTCCGTACGGCTTCCAAGGCGATCACCCGGCTGGAGGAGATCGTGGTGGGGGAGGCGGGGACCCGGCGGGTGGATGTGGCGGTGCATCACCTCGGGGCGGCGGAGCGGGCCGCGGTGCTCGCGGACCGGTTGCGGGAGCGGGTGCCGGGGCTGGGCGATCTGGTGGTGGGTGAGGTGGGGGCGGTGATCGGGGCGCATGCCGGGCCCGGGCTGCTCGGCGTGGTGATCTCACCGTACTGATCTTTGGGTGGGTGTGGGCGAGTTATCCACAGGGGAGGGTTTTCCACAGATTTCGGTGCGGCTCGTTTTCAGCCGGTGATCCGGTCCAGCATCGAGTGCATGAACTCATTGAGGCAATTGAACGAATTGAGCGGATCCGCCAGGCTGGACGGGCCGGACAAAGCTGCTGCGCCGGGCGTGCTCAGCGGGCAAGGCGGTCCGAGCGGACCGGGCGGGCCGAACGCGTGGACCGGGCCGGGGCGTGCCGCGGTTCGGGGCGGGGGCAAGTCGGAGGCGGCGGAGCGGCTGCGGGAGCGGGCGGGTGCGCTCTTCGGCGGCGGGGCGGTGGCGCCGGAAGTGGCGGATCCGGTGGTGCCGGAAGTGGCGGATCCGGTGGTGCGGGTGCCCGGGACGCGGGAGTTCTCCGGGGGACGTGTGGGCCGGCTGCGGCAGTGGCTTTTTGTCAGGTGCGGGCTGGAGTTCAGGACGGTCCTGGCGCTGGGGGTGGTCCTCGTCGTCGCCGCCGGGCTCGCCTTCCAGCACTACTGGGTGGGCCGGCCACGAGCCGTCGGGGTGCCACCGCCGGTGGCCGCGGCTCTCGCGGCCCCGACCCCGGCGGCGGGATCCGCCCCGCCCTCCAAGGCGCCCCCGAAGGTCACCGTGGATATCGCGGGCAAGGTCGCGCGGCCCGGCTTGCGCCGCCTTCCCGGGGGATCCCGCGTCGCAGACGCACTGGCCGCGGCCGGCGGCCCCCTGCCCGGCACCGACACCACGGCCCTCAACCTCGCCCGGCAGATCAGCGACGGCGAACAGATTCTCGTCGGCGTCACCCCGCCCGCCGCTCCCGCCCCGGCCGACCCCGCTGACCCCGGCGGCTCCTCCGGCGCCGGGACGGGAACGGGACCCCCGCTGAGCCTCAACTCCGCGACCGCCGCCCAACTCGAATCCCTCCCGGGCGTCGGCCCCGTACTGGCCCAACACATCCTCGACTTCCGCACCCGGCACGGCGGCTTCACCTCCCCGGCCCAGCTCCGCCAGATCCCAGGCATCGGCCCCCGCAAATTCGCCACCCTCCAGCCCCTGGTCCGCCCATGACCGGCCATCGCGGGAGACGGAAGGAAGCCCGCCGAGCCGCGGCGGGCGGGCCAGGCGGGGCAAGTGGCGGTCGAGAGCCGGGCGGGCCCTCGGGCGGCGATGACGACAGGGGCGTTGGACATGATCGCGGTTGGCGGTCCGGCCAAGGCACGGGCGGGGCGGTCGGCCGGGGGGACGGGCAGCGGGGCGGGTCGGACAGGGCCGGGGAGTTGGCCGGGCGGGGTGCCGGGGTGAGGCGTGGCGCGGGGGGCCGGAGGCTGGACGGCACCTCGGGCGGGGCGGTTGCGGGGGTGGACGGGACGGTTCAGGAGTCGGAGGTCCCGTCGGCCGCACCGCCCTCGTCAGCCTCGTCGCTCTCACCGGCCTTCGCGGAACCGGCGGACGCGGCGGCCTTCGCGGAACCGGCGGCCTTGCCGGACGCGGCCTACCCAGCGGGCCCGGCTGGGCCGGAGGCGGGGGGTAGTGGGTGGGGGAACAGGGAGCGCGCGGCGGTGCACGCTGCTGCCGCCTCGCCGCTGGGGGCGTCGAACCCTCGGCAGGAAGGGCCCGTCGACCTGCGGCTGGCGGGGCCGGCGCTGGCCGCGTGGGGGGCGGCGGCGGTGGTCGGGTCCGGTGTGGTGGGGACGCCGGGGTTGCCGCAGGTGTTGGGGGCGTTGGCGGTGGTCGCCGCGGCGGCCGTGGTGGCCGGTCCGTTGCTGTGGCGGCGGCCCGGGGTGTGGCCTGCGGTGGTCGCCGTGGTGCTGTGCGGAGCCGTGGCGGCGGGCGCGGCGGCGCTGTGGCGGGCGGACCTGACCCGGGGCCCGGTGCCGAAGCTGGCCGGGCAGCGGGCGGTCGGCGAGGTGATCGTGCGGGTGGACGGCGACCCGTTCGTGGTGGGGACACCGCGGACCGTGGTGGTGCGGGCGACCGCCGAGCGGGTGGGGGCGACCCGGATGCGAACGCCGGTGGTGCTGCTCGCAGGTGAGTTCGCCCCGGAGTGGCTGCGGTTGGTGCCGTCCACGCGGGTCGCCGTGACCGGGCGGTTCGCGCCGCCAGGACCGCGGGACGACGATGTCGCCGCCGTGCTGCGGGTGCGGGGCCCGCCGAGCGTCACCGCGCCGCCGGACCGGGCCCAGCGGGTCGCCGGCCGCCTTCGCGCCGGCCTGCGGGACGCCGCCGCCCCGCTGCCCGAGGACGCCCGGCAACTGCTGCCGGGACTGGTGGTCGGCGACACCTCCGCACTCGGCCAGGACCTCGCGGCGGCTTTCCGGGCCACCGACCTGGCTCATCTGACCTCCGTTTCGGGGGCGAACCTCACGCTGGTGCTGATCCTCCTGATCGGGCCGCCCGGCCAGGCGATCAGAGCCGAACGGAGAGGCGTGGCCGCCTCCTTGGGGCTGCCGCTGCGGTGGACGGCGTGCGCCGGGGTGGCCCTCACCTTGGGCTTCACCCTGCTGTGCCGCCCCTCGCCGAGCGTGCTGCGGGCCGCCGTGTGCGGTCTGGTCACGCTGCTGGCCATCGGTACCGGCCGGCGCAGATCCCTGCTCCCCGCGCTGGCCGCCGCCGTGCTCCTGCTGGTGCTGTACCAGCCGGCGCTGGCCCGGTCGTACGGCTTCGTGCTCTCCGTGCTGGCGACCGGTTCGCTGCTGACGCTCGCCCCGCGCTGGAGCGCGGCACTGCGGGCGCGCGGGGTGCCGGTGCGGTTGGCGGAGGGGCTCGCGGCTGCGGCGGCGGCGCAGGCGGTGTGCGGACCGGTGATCGTGCTGCTGTCGGCCCGGCTGAGTCTGGTCGGGGTGCCGTGCAACCTGCTGGCCGAGCCCGCGGTGGGGGCGGCCACGGTCCTCGGCTTCGCCGCGCTGCTCGCCGCTCCGGTCGCCCCGGCCGCCGGGCACGCCCTGGCCTGGTGCGCGGGCTGGCCGGCCCAGTGGATCGCGCTGGTGGCCCGGCGGGGTGCCGCGTTGCCGGGCGCGCAGATCGGCTGGCCCGGTGGCGGTACGGGCGCCGCCCTGCTCGCGGTGGTGACGGTCGCCCTGGTGGTGGCCGGCAGGCGGCTGCCGTACCGCCCTTGGCCGGCGGCGGCCTGCGCGCTCCTGCTGCTGCTCGCCCTGCTGCGTCCGCTGCCCATGCCCCGGTGGGTGGCGCGGTGGCCGCCGGCGGGGTGGCGGTTCGCGATGTGCGATGTCGGTCAGGGGGACGCGCTCGCGCTGTCGGCCGGGCCCGGCGCTGCGGTGGTGGTGGACGCGGGGCCCGATCCGGCGAAGGTGGACCACTGCCTGCGGGACCTGCGGGTGCGCACCATCCCGCTGCTCATCTTGACCCACTTCCACGCCGACCATGTGGACGGCCTGCCCGGGGTGCTGCACGGCCGGACGGTGGGCGCGATCGAGACGACGGTCATCGGCGAACCCGTCGGCCAGGCCGCCGAGGTCCGGCGGGAGGCGGCGGCCGCCCGGGTCCCCATGGTGCGGGCCGCCGCGGGCGAGCGGCGGGGCATCGGCCCGCTCCAGTGGCAGGTGCTCTGGCCGCCGGCCGACCCGGACGGGCTGCCGCCCGACGATCCGAACGACGCCAGCGTGGCACTGCTCGTGCACGCCGCCGGATTGACCCTGCTGCTGATGGGCGATCTGGAACCCGACATACAGGACCGGTTGCTGACCGAGAACCCCGGCCTGCCCCGGGTGGACGTCCTCAAAGTCGCCCACCACGGCTCCTCCTACCAGGACCCGGCGCTCTTCGCCCGGGTCCGCCCCAGACTGGCGTTGATCAGCGTCGGCGCCGGCAACCCCTACGGCCACCCCTCGGCCCGCACGGTCATCACCCTCCGCGCCCTGGGCGCGGTCGTGCTGAGAACCGATCGCGACGGCCCGATCGCCATCACCGGCGACACCCCGGCCACCCTCGGCGCCGCCACCTGACGGGGGACCCGCCGGCTCGGCTCGGTCGAAGTCGCCGTCGGAGTGGCGAGCCGGGGGGAGTGCGTGAACTGTTCGCGCCCCATGCGCGCGCCCCGTGCGCCCTGGTGATGCCGCGGGACCCATGGCACGCTCGAAACGCATCACCTCATCGGTGAGCGGGGCCGGGTCGTTTGGGCGATTCGGTGACTGGGGGTCGCGAATCACCCGGTCGACCCGGCTCATGGGAGAAAGAGATGAGGTGATGAAGGTGGACAAGGAGAGTGCTCGCAGTCGAAGGGGCCCGATCCAGGAATTAGCCAAACGGCTGGGCATAGCCCTGGGCGCACGCGCGCTCTGGACCCTTGCCGTAAGGCTGATCGACCACCACTAGGGTCACGGTGCCGACCCGCACCGCTGCCAGGCCCGGCGCTACCCCCAGACGCCGGACAGGCCAGGACCCACCACCAGTGCACCCGTCGACACCACGTCGGCGGGTGCACTGGCGGTTTCCCCCGCAACGCCCCCCGCGGCACGCCACTTCACCTCTCGCCCATCCCACCGCCCTCCGCACCGTCCTGCCCTGTGGGTTGTAAAGGACTGTTTCTAAAGATAGCTTTAGGATGGTGACCGAGAAGAAGAAGGCCAAGGAGTCCGAGGTTCATCTCAGTGATCCACGGGCGTTGCGGGCATACGCGCATCCGACGCGGATGAGTCTGGTGGGGCTGCTGCGGCGGGAAGGGCCGTTTACGGCGACGCGGGCGGCCGAGCTGACCGGGGAGTCGGTCGCCAGTTGCTCGTACCACCTGCGGATGCTGGCCAAGTACGGGCTGGTCGAGGAGGACGACCCGGACGGGCCCGGGCGGGAGAAGCCGTGGCGGGCCACCGCCGAGTCGACCAGTTGGGCCGGCTGGTCCGACGACCCGGCGGAAGCCCAGGCGGCCCAGGCACTGACCCTGGCGGTGGCCGAGAACTACTTCCACCGGCTGACCCGGGCGCTGGAGTCCCGGGCCGCGCTCCCGCGACCATGGCAGGAGGCCGAGCGCTTCACCGACAGGACGCTCTTCCTCACCCCCGCCGAGCTGACCGACCTCGGCGACCGGATCGACGCCCTCATCGCCGAGTACGCCGACCGCGACACCGACCCGTCCCGCCGCCCGGCGGGTGCCCGCCGGGTGCCGTATCTCCAGGTCGCTTACGTCGCGCCCGAAACAGGGCCGGGCGCCGGCACCCGGGAGGGGAGTTGACCGGCGCCACCGTGCTGCGCGCGCTCGCCGACCGGGCCCCGGCGCTGCTCCGCGAGCCACCGTTCCGCCGCTACTGGACCGGCCACACCGTCTCCCTCTTCGGCGACCAGGTGACCTTCCTGGCGATCCCGCTGACCGCCGTGCTGGTGCTGCACGCCGACGCGGCCGAGATGAGCGGGTTGTCGGTGGCGGGACTGCTGCCCGCGCTGCTCTTCTCGCTCGCGGCCGGCGCCCGGGCCGACCGCAGAGGCCGCAGACGCCGCACCATGATCGCCGCCGATCTGGGCCGGGCGGCGCTGATCGCCTCGATACCCGTCGGCTACGCCCTGGGCCACCTCACCCTGATCCAGCTCTACCTGGTGGCCTTCGCGGTCGGCACCCTCTCGGCGGTCTTCGACGTCTGCGACGCCGCGCTGTTCGTCGCGCTGGTCGAGCCCGCGCGGTACGTCGAGGGCAACGCGCTGACCAACGGCAGCCGGGCGTTCTCCTTCGTCGCCGGGCCGAGCGTCGGCGGTCTGCTGGTCCAGGCGCTGGCCGCGCCGGTGGCCCTGCTCACCGACGCGCTGTCGTACCTGGTGTCGGCGCGGCAACTGGGCCGGATCGACCCGGTCGAACCGCCCGCCACACGGGCGGAAAAGGGCCACATCATGGCCGGTCTGCGCTTCATCGGCCGGTCACCCGTGCTGCGCGCCCTGCTGGGCGGCGCGGCCACCGTCAACTTCTTCAACTTCGTCTTCCACACCCTGGTCGTCCTCTACGCGGTCGACCAACTGGGCCTGAACGCGGGCACGCTGGGCGTGGTGATCGGGGCGGGCGCAGTCGGCGGCCTCATCGGGGCGGTGTGCACCGGCCGGATAGCCCGCGCGATAGGCGTCGGACCCACCGCGCTCCTCGGCTACCTCGGCTTTCCCGCGCCGCTGCTCCTGGTGCCGCTGGCCGGCGGACCGCACTGGCTGGTCCTCGGGGCCTTCTTCACCGCCGAGTTCGCCTCCGGCTTCGGGGTGATGCTGCTGGACATCACGGCCGGCTCGGTGAAGGCCGCGCTCGTACCCGACGCACTGCGCTCCCGGGTCAGCGGCGCCATGGGTACGGTCAACTACGGCATGCGGCCGCTCGGCGCTCTGGCCGCCGGGGTGCTCGCCGGCCCCCTCGGGCTGCGCCCCACGCTCTGGGTGGCCACCGTCGGGGGAGTGCTCAGCGTGCTCTGGCTGCTGCCGTCGCCGCTGCCCCGGATGCGGGAGCTCCCGGCGAAGCCGCCGGACCCGGCCGCGTCCCCGCCGCCGAAGGACGCCGCCGCGCACCACGCCGCCGCGCACCACGCGACCGGCGAACCGGGCGCCGACTCCGGATGACCGCCGTGCCCGGTCCGCCGCCCGCCCGGCCGCCGCTCACTCCTCGATCCACCCCTCGTGCGCGGTGGCCACCGCCTCCAGTTCCGCCGGGTCGAGCAGGCCCGCCGGGTCCTCCAGGACCAGCAGCCACTGCGCGTCCTCCGCGTCGTCCTCGCCGGCCAGCGCGTCCCTGACCAGGCGCGGCTCCTCGGGCAGGGCGAAACCGGCGGTCAGCAGCTCGGTGACCTCTTCCGCCGTGTCGCGGTCGGGCAGCACCAGGACATGTCGTACGTCGCTCACCGTCGCATTCTCCCCGACCCGGCGCACCCCGGCGGATCCGGCGGATCCGGCGGATCCGGCGGATCCGGCGGATCCATGCTGACCCGGCGGCCCCCCGGCGCCGACCACCGCCCAGGGCCCGCGCTGTCCTACCCCCGTGCGATGCTGGACACCACATGGCCAGGAAGACCGCTCCAGACGACCTGCTCGCTCCGCTCACCCTCGCGGTGGGCCAGGAGGACCTGCTGCTCGACCGCGCCGTGCGGGAGGTGGTGACGGCGGCCCGCGCCGCCGACGCCGACACCGACGTGCGCGATCTCGCGCCCGAGACGGTGCAGCCCGGCACCCTGGCCGAGTTGACCAGCCCCTCGCTCTTCGCCGAGCGCAAGGTCATCGTGGTGCGCAACGCCCAGGACCTCTCGGCCGACACGGTCAAGGACCTGAAGGCGTATCTGGCGGCGCCCGCCGAGGAGATCATCCTGGTGCTGCTGCACGCCGGGGCCGCCAAGGGCAAGGCGGTGCTCGACGCCGCCCGCAAGGCCGGGGCCCGCGAGGTGGCCTGCCCGAAGATGACCAAGCCGGCCGACCGACTGGCCTTCGTCCGGGCCGAGTTCCGCACCCTCGGCCGGTCCGCGACACCCGAGGCCGGGCAGGCCCTGGTGGACGCCATCGGCAGCGATCTGCGGGAGCTGGCGAGCGCCTGCACCCAGTTGACCGCCGATGTGGACGGCACCATCGACGTCGAGGTCGTCGCCCGGTACTACACCGGTCGCGCCGAGGCCACCGGCTTCGAGGTCGCCGACCTCGCCGTCACCGGACGGACCGCCGACGCGCTGGAACGGCTGCGCTGGGCGCTCTCCGTCGGCCAGCCGCTGCCGGGCATCACCTTCGCGCTGGCCTCCGGGGTGCGCGCCATCGGCAAGCTCGCCTCCGCCCCGCGCGGCGCCAACCCCGGGCAGCTCGCCCGGGACCTCGGCATGCCGCCGTGGAAGATCGACCGGGTGCGGCAGCAGCTCCGGGGCTGGACCGCCGACGGCGTCTCGGTCGCGCTGCGGGCGGTCGCAGAGGCCGACGCGGCCGTCAAGGGCGGCAGCGCGGACCCGGCCTACGCCCTGGAGAAGGCCGTGGTCACCATCGCCCAGGCATCCCGCGCCCGCGCCTGACCTGGGCCCCGCCTGACCTGGGCCCGTGCCTCACCTCGGCCTCGCACCCCGCGCACCCCACCCCCAGCCCCCAGCCCCCACCCTCAGCGCCGCCGCCCCCGCCCCCCGGCGGCCCGCTCAACCCCTGAGCTTCGGCAGCGTCGCCTTCGTCGCCGCCTGCACCCACGCCGTCGCCTGGTCAACCGTCGGCACCGTCGTACCGTTCTGGGTGTCGAGCGAGGACGCGTACTGGCTCCAGTTCATGGAGTACGTCATCCAGCCGTCGCGCACCGCGAGCGTCACATAGCGGTCGCCGCTGCTGGTGGTCACGGTGTCCTGGGTGACCAGGTACGCCTCCTCGCCGTACCCGCTGATCGGCTTGACGTCGTACCGCGAGCCGGCCTGCTGGCTGTAGCCGAGCCAGTCGTCGGTGAACTCGGGTCCCGGGTCGGTCTTCTTGTGCAGCGAGTACTGGACGTAGACATAGGCGTCCGGATAGGAGGAGCTCGCCATCTCCAAGCCCACACTGCACGACATGTCGTCCACGGCCTTGCCCTTGACGGTGCTCCCGGTGGGGGTCGCGTCGTCCTGCGGATAGGTGCTCTTGAACGCCGACACGTCGGTGTTCTTGCAGAGGTTCTCGGTGAGCGTGTAGCCGTTCAGGCCGCCGGCGGACGAGCCGCGCCGCAGGAGCAGCACGCCGCCGCCCCACACGGCCGAGGCCACCGCGGCGCCGACCACCGCCCACAGCACCGCCTTGGCCGCGCCGCCGCCCCGGCGCCCGCCCGGACCGCCCGCGCCGCCGGCGCCTCCCAGAACACCAGCGCCACCCGGGTAGCCGGTTCCCGGCGCTCCCGGATATCCGGTGGGCCCCGGCCCGCCGCCGTAATACGCACCGGCCCCTTGAGTCTGCGGGCCGTACGGGCTCGGCTGCGCGTAAGGATTGTGCTGCGGCGGGACCGGCGCCCCGTACCCGCCGACACCCGGCACCTGACCCGGCTGGCCGCCCGCGGGGGACGCCGAAGACGCCGGGGACGCCGGGAACTGCGGAGGCGGCGGAGGCGGCGCGGACGGCACGGAGGGTATGACGGGCGGGGACGGCGGTGAGGCCGGAGGCGGCGAGGACTGCGGGGCGTACGGAGAAGAGGCGCTCGGCTCTTCCGGCGGCGTCGACATGGACCGAGATTAGTGGGAAAGCGAACCGCCCGCCCGGGAGTTGATCCGGGCGGGCGGTGAGCCGAGCACCGAGCTAGAAGCTCGGCGGAACCTCGGCAGAGCACTGCGTGCTGCTGAAGGCGAGCCGTACAGCCTGTCCGCTGGTCGCGCCGCAGCCACGTGGCGAACGTCCGCGTGCGGCGCGGTCGATCCGGGCGATGCCGGTCCGGGCGGTAGAGGGGCCGCTGAGTCCGGTTTCCGGCGGTGCCGCGGAACGTACCGAGGCGGAGAGGCGGCGGATCAGGCCTGGAGCGTGGTGACCGACTGAGCCAGGGCCGACTTCTTGTTGGCGGCCTGGTTCTTGTGGATGACACCCTTGCTGACGGCCTTGTCGAGCTTCTGGGCGGCCAGGCGGGCGGCGGCGGTGGCCTTCTCGGCGTCACCGGCGGCCACGGCCTCACGGGTGCGACGGATCGCGGTCTTCAGCTCGGACTTGACGGCCTTGTTGCGCTGGCGCGCCTTCTCGTTGGTCTTGTTGCGCTTGATCTGGGACTTGATGTTCGCCACGAAGGAGCCTTCTCAGGTTCGTATCTACAGTGTCTACGGACGGTCTACAAAGACGTGTCTCTAAAAGGGTGTCCCCCGCGAGCTTCCACGGGTTCCAGCCTCGGGTAGAGGGCACGAGGCACAGCGCCCCAGGCTACCAGCAGGCCGCCCGCGCTCCCAAACCGATGGCGGGCCCCGGCCATGGGACTATGGGAGCAACGTACCGCGTCTCATGAAGTCCTCAAGAGTCTCAAGAAACTGGACCCTGCGTGCCCGCGACCCCTTCGAACGTCCCGGAGCCGAGCCGTACCGACCCGGCGCTGCTCCGCAACTTCTGCATCATCGCCCACATCGACCACGGCAAGTCCACCCTGGCCGACCGGATGCTGCAGCTCACCGGCGTCGTCGACGGCCGGCAGATGCGCGCCCAGTACCTGGACCGGATGGACATCGAGCGTGAGCGCGGCATCACGATCAAGTCGCAGGCGGTGCGGCTGCCCTGGGCGCCGCGCACCGGTGAGGACGTGGGCCGCACCCACATCCTGAACATGATCGACACCCCCGGGCACGTCGACTTCACCTACGAGGTCTCCCGCTCGCTGGCCGCCTGCGAGGGCACGATCCTGCTGGTCGACGCGGCCCAGGGGATCGAGGCGCAGACACTGGCCAACCTCTATCTGGCGATGGAGAACGATCTGGCCATCGTCCCGGTGCTCAACAAGATCGATCTGCCGGCCGCCCAGCCGGAGAAGTTCGCCGAAGAACTGGCCAACCTCATCGGCTGCGACCCCTCCGACGTGCTCCGGGTCTCGGCCAAGACCGGCGTGGGCGTGGACGCGCTGCTCGACCGGGTAGTGCGCGAGGTGCCGGCGCCGGTCGGCGTGAAGGACGCGCCCGCCCGCGCGATGATCTTCGACTCGGTCTACGACTCCTACCGGGGCGTGGTCACCTATGTCCGGGTGATCGACGGACAGCTCACCAAGCGCGAGCGGATCCGGATGATGTCCACCGGCGCCACCCATGAGCTGCTGGAGATCGGCACCAACTCGCCCGAGATGCTGCCGGCCGACGGTCTGGGGGTCGGCGAGGTCGGTTATCTGATCACCGGGGTGAAGGACGTCCGGCAGTCCAAGGTCGGTGACACCATCACCACCCTCACCCGGGGTGCGACCGAGGCGCTGGGCGGCTACAAGGACCCCAAGCCGATGGTCTTCTCCGGCCTGTACCCGCTGGACGGCTCGGACTACCCGGAGCTGCGCGAGGCGCTGGACAAGCTCCAGCTCAACGACGCCGCCCTGGTCTACGAGCCGGAGACGTCCGCGGCGCTCGGCTTCGGCTTCCGGGTCGGCTTCCTCGGCCTGCTGCACCTGGACGTGATCCGCGAGCGGCTGGAGCGGGAGTTCGGGCTCGACCTGATCGCGACCGCGCCCAACGTGGTGTACCGGGTGGTCATGGAGGACGGCCGGGAGCATGTCGTCACCAACCCGAGTGAGTTCCCCGAGGGCAAACTGGCCGAGGTCCATGAGCCGGTGGTGCGGGCCACGGTGCTGGCGCCCACCGAGTTCATCGGCGCGATCATGGAGCTCTGCCAGAACCGGCGCGGCTCGCTGCTCGGCATGGACTACCTCTCCGAGGACCGGGTGGAGATCCGCTACACCCTGCCGCTCGCCGAGATCGTCTTCGACTTCTTCGACCAGCTCAAGTCCAAGACCCGGGGCTACGCCTCGCTCGACTACGAGCCCACCGGCGAGCAGAGCGCCGAACTGGTCAAGGTCGACATCCTGCTGCACGGCGACAAGGTGGACGCCTTCTCCGCGATCACCCACAAGGACAAGGCGTACGCGTACGGTGTCCGGCTGGTCGCCAAGCTGCGCGAGCTGATCCCGCGGCAGAACTTCGAGGTGCCCATCCAGGCGGCCATCGGCGCCCGGGTGATCGCCCGCGAGACGGTGCGCGCCATCCGCAAGGACGTCCTCGCCAAGTGCTACGGCGGTGACATCTCCCGCAAGCGCAAGCTGCTGGAGAAGCAGAAGGAGGGCAAGAAGCGGATGAAGATGGTCGGCAACGTCGAGGTGCCGCAGGAGGCCTTCATCGCCGTGCTGTCCACCGACTCCGAGGGCGAGTCGAAGACCCGCAAGTAGCGCGGGCGCCGCGGCGGCGTGTGGCGGGGTCCCGGCTCCCAAACCGCCCGCCGCGCCCTCTTACGCACCGGCCCGTCGGCCCTCTAGGCTGATCCGGCGGATAGTTACTGGTGAGTTAAGAACGCTGAAGGTGTCCCGGAGGTTGCTGATGACCGACACGAAGACGTTGATCGAGAATCGGCCGCCTTCGGTGGCCACGCTCTTTCTTGAGCGCGTCGCCGCGACACCCGACGCCGAGGCGTACCGCTACCCGGTACCGCCCGAGTCCGGCACCGGTCCCGACGCGTGGCAGTCGCTCACCTGGGCCAAGGCCGCGGCCCGGGTGTACGCGATCGCGGCGGGGCTGATGGACCTCGGGGTGCGCCCCGAGGAGCGGGTGGCGCTGGCCGCCAACACCAGCGTCGAATGGATCCTCGCCGACCTCGGCGTGCTCTGCGCGGGCGCCGCCACCACCACCGTCTACCCCAGCACCAACGCCGACGAGACCGCGTTCATCCTCGCCGACTCCGGCAGCCGGGTGCTCTTCGCGGAGGACGCCGCCCAGCTCGCCAAGGCCCGGGAGCGGCGCGCCGAGCTGCCCGACCTGGTCCATGTGGTGGTCTTCGAGGCCGCCGGGGCCACGGACGCCGACGGCGACGGCTGGGTGCTGTCGCTGGCCGAGCTGGAAAAGCGCGGCGTCGCCTATCTGGAGCTGCACCCGGACGCGGTGGTCGACGCGGTGGGCGCGCTCACCAGGGACCAGCTCGCCACCCTCATCTACACCTCGGGCACCACCGGCCGGCCCAAGGGCGTCCGCCTCCCGCACGACGCCTGGTCCTACATGGCCCGGGCCATCGAGGGGGTCGGCCTGCTCGACGAGAACGACGTGCAGTACCTGTGGCTGCCGCTCGCACACGTCTTCGGCAAGGTGCTCACCGCCGGGCACATCACGGTCGGGCACGTCAGCGCGGTCGACGGCCGGGTCGACAAGATCGTGGAGAATCTGCCGGTGGTCCGGCCGACCTACATGGCCGCCGTGCCGCGCATCTTCGAGAAGGTCTACAACGGCATCGCCGCCAAGGCCCGCGAGGGCGGCCCCGCCAAGTACAAGATCTTCCAGTGGGCGGCCGGGGTCGCCCGCGAGTACGCCAGGGTGACCCAGCGCAACATGCGGCTGACCGGCTCGGCCACCGCGCCGCTCGCGCTGCGGAGCAAGCACGCGGTCGCCGACCGCCTCGTCTACGGCAAGCTGCGCGAGGCGTTCGGCGGCCGGCTGCGGGCCTGCGTCTCCGGGTCGGCCGCGCTGTCGCCCGAGATCGGCTACTTCTTCGCCGGCGCCGGCATCCACATCCTGGAGGGCTACGGGCTCACCGAGTCCAGTGCCGCCAGCTTCGTCAACCCCGGCGAGGCGTACCGCACCGGGACGGTCGGCAAGGCGCTGCCAGGACTTGAGGTGCGGATCGCGGAGGACGGCGAGGTGCTGCTGCGCGGCCCCGGCGTCATGCAGGGCTACCACGGGCTGGCGGAGAAGACCGCCGAGGTGCTGGAGCCCGACGGCTGGCTGCACACCGGTGACATCGGCGAGCTGTCGCCCGACGGCTTCCTCACCATCACCGACCGCAAGAAGGACCTGATCAAGACGTCGGTCGGCAAGTACATCTCACCGGTCGAGGTGGAGGGGCGGTTCAAGGCGCTGTGCCCCTACGCCAGCGCCGTGCTGGTCATCGGCGCCGGGCGGAACTTCTGTACGGCGCTGGTGGCGCTCGACGAGCCGGCCATCCTCGGCTGGGCGGCGGAGAACGGCCTGGCCGGTCGTCCTTACGCCGAACTCGTCGCCGCCGCCGAGGTCCGCTCGCTGATGGACGGGTACGTGACCGAGGTCAACGACGGCTTGCAGCGCTGGCAGCAGGTCAAGCAGTTCCGGATCCTGCCGCGTGACCTCGACATCGAACACGGGGATCTCACCCCGAGCCTGAAGCTGAAGCGGCCGGTGGTCGAGCGGCAGTTCGCGCCGCTCATCGAGGAGATGTACGCGGGCAGCCACGAGTCCTGAGCGGCGGCGGCCCGGTTTCCGGGCGGCGGATCGCGGCAGGGTATCGGCTGGGCGCCGCCCGCGCGGGAACTTGACGGAAGAGGGGCCCGCACGGGGGAAGAGGGATGACTTTCCGCACACGGCGGCGGACGGACTGTCACGCTGTGCCGTGTGAGGTTGATCCCGCCCCCGAGCCGGGCCGAGGTAACGGTACGGAACGCCAGCGTGCCAGGTGATGAGTTGGCAGCCGGGGCGGCCCGGCGATTCCTGCGGGCGACCCTCGCCGAGTGGGTGAGTTCCGGCCTGCCGGAAGGGGTCGGCTTCGGCGACCGGGTGGTCGACGACGCCACCTTGCTGATCAGCGAGTTGGTGACCAACGCCGTGGTGCACGCCGGCACCGCCGTGGACATCATGTGCCGCCTGGACGGCGGACCGGCCGCGCCGCCCGGCCTGGTGATCGAGGTCGCCGACCGCCACCCGGGCCGGGTGCTGCGCGGCAGTACCGAGCAGCCCGCCGACAGCCGCGAAGGGGGCCGGGGGCTGCACCTGGTCGCCGCGCTCTCGGACACCTGGGGCGTCACCTATCAGCGGGACCGCAAAGCCGTCTGGTGCCGGCTCGACCTCGGCGCGGAACCCGAGCCGCTCGCGGTGATCCTGGACATCGCCGAGCAGGACCGGTCGCTCCTGGCCCCCATCCCCCCGCCGGAGGTCCCCCGCGACGCCGACGAGGACTGGATCGGGCGCGGCAGCCTCACCTTCCTCGCCGAGGCCTCCGACCTGCTGGCCGGGCAGCTCGACGAGGACCATGTGGCGTCCCTCGCCACCCAGTTGCTCGTGCCGCGGTTCGCCGACTGGTGCGCGGTCTGGCTCTATCCGGCCGGCGCGGCGCCCCGGCTCTCCCGGGTCTGGCACAGCGCCGAGCACCGGATCGACTCGCTGCGCGTCCTGCTGGAACAGCATCCGCCGCCCGGCGCCGCCCACCCCGGCGCCCGGGCGCTGCGCTGGCCCGCGCCGCCCGGGGCCCCCGCGAGCTGCGGCGAAGCGCTCGCGGTGCCGCTGATCGCGGCGGGCCGCTGCCACGGCACCCTGCTGCTCGGCCGTTCCGGCCTGCTCGGACTGCCCGACGAGGCCACCGGACTGATCGAGGACTTCGCCCGCCGGGTCGCGCTGGCGATGGGCACCGCCCGGCAGTACGCCCACCAGGCCATGATCAGTACGGTGCTGCAACGCGGCCTGCTGCCGCCCGCGATCGCCCGGATCCCCGGGGTCGAGCACGCCGTCGTGTACGAGCCGATGGCCGGCGACTGGGTGGGCGGCGACTTCTACGACCTCTTCCCGGCCGGCGACGGCCGCTGGTGCTTCGCCCTCGGCGACGTCTGCGGCAGCGGTCCGGAGGCCGCCTCGCTGACCGGCATCGCCCGCCCGGTGCTGCGGCTGCTGGCCCGCGAGGGATACGGCGTCCCCGACGTGCTCGACCGCCTCAACAAGGCGCTCGCCGACGAGGCCACCACCGCGCTGATCGGCGAGACCGCCGCGTGGGAGGGCGGCCAGGCCCGCTTCCTCTCGCTGCTCTACGGCGAGATCCTGCCCTACCCGGGCGGCCCTGGTGCCCGCTGCACCCTCGCCTCGGCCGGCCACCCGCTGCCGCTCGTCCTCGGCCCGGACGGCGCGGTGCGGTCGGTCGCCACCCCGCAGATGCTGCTCGGCATCTCCGACGACGCCCGCTATGCCGCCGAGTCCTTCGACCTCGCGCCCGGCGACACCCTGCTGTGCGTCACCGACGGGGTGACCGAGCACCGCAGGGGCCACCGGCAGTTCGATGACGACGACGGGCTGGCGGCGGTGCTGCGCGGCTGTACGGGGCTGGACGCGAAGGGGGTCGCGGAAAGGATCCGGCAGGCGGTCTACGACTACGACGAGGCGCCCCCGGCCGACGATCTGGCGCTGCTGGTGCTCCAGGCGCGGTGAGGCCGCGACCGGCTGTCCTGGTCGACCGCCCCGCTGACCGGCCGGCCGACCGCCCTGGCTGACCCGTCGGCCGGGTAGCCAGCCGGTTGGCCGCGGGTGCCGGACGCCGTGCCGGATACTGGGAGGATGCCTTCCGTACTTCCCGACGGTGAACCCGTACCCGCCGACGGCGCGCTGCCCGCGCACGCGCTGGACGGGGCCGCCGGCCGGCCGCTCGGCTTCTACCTCCACGTGCCGTACTGCGCCAGCCGCTGCGGCTACTGCGACTTCAACACCTACACGGCGAGCGAACTGCGCGGCTCCGGCGGGGCACTGGCCTCCCGGGACAACTACGCGGACGTGCTGATCGAGGAGATCCGGCTGGCCCGCAAGGTGCTGGGGGACGACCCGCGGCCGGTCGACACCGTCTTCGTCGGCGGCGGCACGCCCACGTTGCTGCCCGCCGCCGACCTGGTAAGGGCGCTCGCCGCGATCCGCGACGAGTTCGGCCTGGCGCCGGGCGCCGAGGTCACCACGGAGGCGAACCCCGAGTCGGTCGACCCCGGCTATCTGGCCGAGCTGCGGGCCGGCGGCTTCAACCGGATGTCGTTCGGGATGCAGAGCGCGCGTCAGCACGTGCTGCGCGTACTGGACCGTACGCACACCCCGGGCCGCCCCGAGGCCTGCGTCGCGGAGGCGCGCGCGGCCGGCTTCGAGCACGTCAACCTCGACCTGATCTACGGCACCCCCGGCGAGTCCGACGACGACTGGCGCGCCTCACTGGACGCGGCCATCGGCGCCGGTCCTGACCACGTGTCGGCGTACGCGCTGATCGTCGAGGAGGGTACGCAGCTCGCCCGGCGGATCAGACGCGGCGAGGTGCCGATGACCGACGACGACGAACACGCCGACCGCTACCTGATCGCCGACGAGCGGCTCGGCGCGGCGGGCTTCTCCTGGTACGAGGTCTCCAACTGGGCGACCTCCCCGGCCGGCCGGTGCACCCACAACGAGCTGTACTGGACCGGGGCCGACTGGTGGGGCGCCGGGCCCGGCGCCCACAGCCACGTGGGCGGTGTCCGCTGGTGGAACGTCAAGCACCCCGGCGCCTACGCCCAGGCCCTCGGCGAAGGCCGCACGCCGGGAGCGGGCCGCGAGGTCCTCACCGCCGAGGACCGCAGGGTCGAGCGGGTGCTGCTCGAGCTACGGCTGGCGGCCGGCTGCCCGCTGGACCTGCTGGCCCCGGAAGGCACCCGCGCCGCCGCTCGCGCGGTAAGGGACGGCCTCCTGGAAGCCGCCCCTTACGCCGAGGGCCGCGCCGTGCTCACCCTGCGCGGCCGGCTCCTCGCCGACGCCGTGGTGCGCGACCTGGTCGACTAGGACCGCCGACCGCCGACCGCCGACCGCCGCCGACCGCCGACTGAACGACCGCCGACCGCCGACCGTTCACTCGGCGGTCTCCGTCACGAAGTCGATGAGCTGTTCGACCCGGCCGAGCAGCTCCGGCTGGAGGTCCCTGTACGAACCCACCGACGCCAGGATGCGCTGCCAGGCCTCGCCGGTGCTGAGGTCCGCCCAGCCGAGGGCCCGGCAGACGCCGGTCTTCCAGTCCTGGCCGCGGGGGACACGCGGCCAGCCGGCGATACCGACCGAGGAGGGCTTCACCGCCTCCCAGACGTCGATGTAGGGGTGGCCGACGACCAGCACGTCCGGGCCGGTGACCGAGGCGGCGATACGGGACTCCTTGGAGCCGGGGACGAGGTGGTCGACCAGCACCCCCAGCCGTGCGTCCGGGGCCGGGGCGAAGGCCGACACGATGGCGGGCAGGTCGTCCACGCCTTCCAGGTACTCCACCACGACGCCCTCCACCCGGAGGTCGTGCCCCCAGACCTTCTCGACGAGTTCGGCGTCGTGGCGGCCCTCCACGTAGATCCGTCCGGCGCGGGCGACACGGGCCTGGGCGCCGGTGACGGCGATCGATCCGGAGGGGGAGAGCAGGGGGCCGCGGGGGGCGGGCGCGTGCGGCGGCCGGACGAGGGTGACGGGCCTGCCGTCGAGCAGGAAGGCGCCCGGGGCCATCGGGAAGACCCGGTGCCTGCCGAAGCGGTCCTCCAGCGTGACGGTGAGGCCCTCCGCGGTCTTCTCGGTGCGGATCACCGCCCCGCAGAAGCCGGTGCCGGCCTCCTCGACCACGAGGTCCGGCTCGGCGGCCACCTCGGGCGCGGGCGCCGCCTTCTTCCAGGGTGGCGTCAGGTCGCCGTCGTAACTCCTGCTGCGCATGGAGGAGATCGTAGCCAGCGGCGGGTGCGGCGGCGGTCAGGGACGCGTCGGCCGGACGAGGGGTGGCGAGGAGTCTGATTTATCCAGGTTTGGACCGATTGAAACGGGAAGACAACGATTCATCGATGGGTTGTTAAGGCAGGCAACGCGTGAATGGTCAATCCCGCCCGCGACGGAGGAAGGGAGGAACCTGGATGCGCCGCCTCTGGACCCGCATCAAGGAGATGGACGAGTCCGCGGGAGCGGGTGGCCGATGGCTGCTCCCGCTGTCGCTGCTGGTCACCATCGCCGTGCCGGTAGCCGATGCCTTCCTGCCGCCGATGATCCATCTCGCCCATGTGCTGGTCGTGCCGGTCGCGCTGGTGGCCGCTTTCAAGGGGCCGCGCTGGGGGGTGGGGGCTGCCGTGGCCGCGGTGATCTCCATTCTGGTCGCCGCCGGCGAGCGGCACACGCTCACCACCGAGAGCGTGCTGGTGGAGCTTGCCTCCCTGGTGTCGCTCTCGGCGCTCCTCGTTCTCTTCAGCCACCTGCGCGAGCGCCGGCAGCGCGAGCTGGAGCGGCTGCGCCGGGTCTCGGCCGCCGCCCAGGGCGTGGTGCTGCGGCCGCTGCCCCAGCAGGCGGGACCGCTCTCCATCGCCTCGGAGTACCGCGCGGCCGAGGACGGGACCCGGCTCGGCGGCGACCTCTACGCGGTGGCCAGGACCGACGACGCCACCCGGCTGCTGATCGGCGACGTCAGGGGCCGGGGCCTGTCCTCGATCGGGGACACCGAGAGTGTGCTGGGCGCCTTCCGGGCCGCCGCCTACCGCAAGGGACCGCTGCCGGAGCTGGTCGGATCGCTGGAGGAAGGGTTCCGCTGGAGCCTGGCCGAGCTGACGGAACCGGTACCGGGCGCCGACCCGGGCGCCGACTCCGGCGCCGACGCGGCGGAGCGGTTCGTGACGGCGGCGATCGTGGAGATCCCGGACGACGAGCCCTGTGTGCGGGTGATCAGTTGCGGTCACCCGGGCCCGCTGCTCCTGCGGGACGGCGCCGCCACGGTCCTGGAGGTGGCCGAGCCCGCGCCGCCGCTCGGCCTCGGCGGCCTGGGGCAGGGCACCACCTACTTCACCAGCACCTTCGACTTCGGCCCCGGCGACCGGCTGATCCTCTACACCGACGGCGTCAGCGAGGCGCGGAACCGGCACGGCGTCTTCTACCCGCTGGTCGAGCGGGCGGCCCAGTGGGCGGGCGACCACCCGCCGCAGACGCTGCTCAGGGTGATGACCGACGACTTGTTCGCCTATGCGGACGGGGTCTTCGACGACGACATGGCGGTGGTGGCCCTCCAGCGGACGGACTGGGAGGCCGCGATCAGGTAGCCGGCGCCTCCGGTCCGGCGAAGCGCCGCGCGAGCGTCTCCCGCTGGGCCCGCAGAAAGCGGGCGTCCACCACCGCGCCGTGCCCCGGTACGTAGCGGGCGGTCTCGCCGCCGAGGGCGAGCAAGGCGTCCACCGCGGCCGGCCACGCGCCCGGTACCGCGTCCTCGCCGGCCTGCGGCTGGCCCGACTCCTCCACCAGGTCGCCGCAGAACACCACGGTCGGATCGCTCGGGGTCGCGCCGGGCACCACCACCACGAGGTCGTGTCCGGTGTGGCCCGCACCGGGATGCACCAGCCGCACCGGGCGCTCGCCGAGATCGAGGTCGAGCGCGTCGGGCACCGGCCGGTCCAGGCCCGCCAGGGCCCGCGCCGCCCGCTCGGCCTCCAGCGGATCGGTGCCGAGCCCCACCGCGTTCTCCCGCATCGCCTCCCGCCCGCCGCGCAGCACGGCGTCGAGGGAGCTCTGCCCGTACACCTCGGCGGCCGGGAAGGCGGCGGCGCCGAAGACATGGTCGAAGTGTCCATGGGTGAGCACGACGTGCGTCACATCGCGGCCGGTCAGCGCGGCGACCTGGTCCCGCAGCTCAGCGCCCTCGCGCAGCGTGGACCCGGTGTCGATCAGCAGCACCGCGTCCGCCCCGACCACCAGGCCGACCGTCACATCGAGATGGGGCAGCCGCCGACGGGCCACTCCGGGAGCCAGCTGCTCCCACACCGAACTCCCGGCGTCCGGCTCCTCCGCGCTCTCCACAGATTCCACAGATTCCACAGGGGCGACGCTATCGCCGTGACCCTGGGTACGCGCGCCGCGGTACCCACCGGTGCGCGCACCCGCCGATCCGAGCCGCGCGTCCCCCGAGGAGTCCCACGGATGCGCGCGAGCCGGCCCGTGAACCCCCGTCGAGACCCCTGAACGCGCGCCCGGGCCCCCGCATCCGGCCGACATCCGGCCCCACACCGTACGAACTCGGTACCTGGCGAAGCCTTTCCGGAGCCGGTCTTGCCGAGCCCTTGCCGCCTCGCCGTACACTTGCAGCGGGAAAGCTGGCACTCGAAACGGACGAGTGCCAGGCCAGACGGCTCAGGCCACGGCTGGGAGGTGCGCGATGCTGAGTGAACGCCGACTCGAAGTGCTGCGTGCCATCGTTCAGGACTACGTCGGCACCGAGGAGCCGGTCGGTTCCAAGGCGCTGACCGAGCGCCACCAGCTCGGGGTGTCGCCCGCCACCGTGCGCAACGACATGGCCGTGCTGGAGGACGAGGGCTACATCGCCCAGCCGCACACCAGCGCCGGACGGATCCCCACCGACAAGGGCTACCGGCTCTTCGTCGACAAGCTGGCGGGCGTCAAGCCGCTGTCGGGGGCCGAGCGGCGCGCGATCCAGAACTTCCTGGGCGGCGCCGTCGACCTCGACGACGTGGTGGCCCGCACGGTACGGCTGCTGGCCCAGCTCACCCGGCAGGTCGCGGTGGTGCAGTATCCCTCGCTGGTCCGGTCATCGGTCCGGCATGTGGAGCTGCTGTCGCTCGGCCCGACCCGCGTCATGCTGGTGCTGATCACCGACACCGGCCGGGTGGAGCAGCGGCTGATCGACTGCGCCGCCCCGGTCGGCGAGACCCTGCTCGCGGATCTGCGGGCCCGGCTCAACAGCCGGGTGGTCGGCCGCCGCTTCCCCGACGTCCCGCCGCTGGTGCAGGAGCTGCCGGAGAGCTTCGAACCGGACGACCGGCCCACCGTCTCCGGGGTGCTCGCCACCCTCCTCGAAACGCTGGTCGAGGAGAAGGAGGAGCGCATCATGCTCGGCGGCGCGGCGAACCTCACCCGGTTCAACCACGACTTCCCGCTGACGATCCGCCCGGTGCTGGAGGCGCTCGAGGAGCAGATGGTGCTTCTCAAGCTGCTGGGCGAGACCGCCGACGGGGCCATGACGGTCCGTATCGGTCATGAGAACTTTCACGAGGGCCTCAATTCCACGTCCGTGGTGGCGGTCGGCTACGGTTCGGGCGACGAGGCAGTCGCCAAACTCGGCGTGGTCGGACCGACCCGCATGGACTACCCCGGAACGATGGGAGCGGTACGCGCAGTGGCACGTTACGTCGGACAGATCCTGGCGGAGTCGTAAGTGGCCACGGACTACTACGCCGTACTCGGCGTGCGCCGCGACGCCGGACCGGACGAGATCAAGAAGGCATTCCGGCGGCTCGCCCGTGAGCTGCACCCGGATGTCAACCCGGACCCGAAGACACAGGAGCGGTTCAAGGAGATCAACGCCGCTTACGAGGTGCTCTCCGATCCGCAGAAGAAGCAGGTCTACGACCTCGGCGGCGATCCGCTGTCCGCGGCGGGCGGTGGCGGCGGCGCGGCCGGCTTCGGCGCGGGCTTCGGCAACTTCAGCGACATCATGGACGCCTTCTTCGGCCAGTCCCAGCAGCGCGGACCGCGCTCGCGGACCCGCCGCGGCCAGGACGCCATGATCCGGCTGGAGATCGAGCTGGACGAGGCGGCCTTCGGCACCACCAAGGACATCCAGGTCGACACCGCGGTCACCTGCGGCACCTGCAACGGCGAGGGCGCCGCCCCCGGCACCTCCGCGCAGACCTGCGACATGTGCCGCGGCCGGGGCGAGGTCTCCCAGGTCACCCGGTCCTTCCTCGGCCAGGTCATGACGTCGCGGCCGTGCCCGCAGTGCCAGGGCTTCGGCACCGTGGTGCCCACCCCGTGCCCGGAGTGCGCGGGCGACGGCCGGGTCCGCTCCCGCCGCACCCTGACCGTGAAGATCCCCGCGGGCGTCGACAACGGCACCCGGATCCAGCTCGCCGGCGAGGGCGAGGTCGGCCCCGGCGGCGGCCCGGCCGGCGATCTCTACGTGGAGATCCGCGAGATCCCGCACGCGGTCTTCCAGCGCCGAGGCGACGATCTGCACTGCACGGTGACCCTGCCGATGACCGCCGCCGCGCTGGGCACCAAGTGCCCGCTGGAGACGCTGGACGGCATGGAGGAGATCGACATCCGCCCCGGCACCCAGTCCGGCCAGTCGATCCCGCTCCACCAGCGCGGTATCACCCATCTGCGCGGCGGCGGCCGGGGCGACCTCGTGGTGCACGTCGAGGTCATCACGCCCCACAAGCTGGACGCCGACCAGGAGGACCTGATGCGCCGGCTCGCCAAGCTCCGCGGCGAGGAGCGCCCGACCGGCCAGTTCGCGCCGGGCCAGCAGGGTCTCTTCTCCCGCCTGAAGGACGCGTTCAACGGCCGCTGAGCCGGCGGCTGACCCCGCCGATTCGGCCGGTGACCCGCCCCCGTTCACCGGGCCGCCGGTCCGGTGAACGGGGACCCCCTGCCGCGTCGTGGCAGGGGGTCCCCGCGGCGCGTTGTGGCGGGGGTCCCCGCGGCCCCTGACCATGGGCGACCCACCGCGAGCCGGGCGCAAGCGCATGGCACGATGAGGCCATGTCCGCGCCGACCGATCGCTCCACCCACTCCACCCTCTCCTCGTTCTCCGCTCACCCGGTCATCCAGGCCCCGATGGCGGGCGGCGCGTCCAACCCGCAGCTCGCGGCGGCCGTCGGCGCGGCCGGCGGGCTCGGATTCCTCGCGGCCGGATACAAGACGTCCGAGGCGATGTACGAGGAGATCCGCCAGCTCCGCGACCTCAGCTCGCAGCCCTTCGGGGTGAATCTGTTCATGCCGCAGCCCGCCACCGCCGACCGGTCCGCCGTCTCCGTCTACGCCGAGCAGCTGGCCGGCGAGGCCGCCTGGTACGCCACCGCGCTCGGCGACCCCGACCTCGGCGACGACGACGCGTACGAGGCGAAGGTGGCCGTCCTGCTGGAGGACCCGGTCCCGATGGTCAGCTTCACCTTCGGCTGCCCGGAGCGCCCGGTCCTGGACGCCTTCGCCAAGGCCGGTACGTACACGGTGGTCACCGTCACCTCGCCCACCGAGGCGCTCGCCGCCCAGTGGGCCGGCGCGGACGCGGTGTGCGTCCAGGGGGTGGAGGCCGGCGGCCATCAGGGCACCCACCGCGACGATCCGCAGCTCGACCACGGCGGCGTGGGGCTGCTCTCACTGATCCCGCAGGTGCGTGAGACCGTGCAGTTGCCGATCATCGCGGCCGGCGGTCTGATGCGCGGCGGCCAGATCGCCGCCGTGCTGGCCGCGGGCGCGGACGCCGCCGCGCTCGGCACCGCGTTCCTGGTCTGCCCGGAGTCCGGCGCCAACGTGGTGCACAAGCGGGCGGTCACCGACCCGGTCTTCGCCCGCACCGAGGTGACCCGCGCCTTCTCCGGCCGGCCGGCCCGCGGCCTGCTCAACCGCTTCATGCGCGATCACGGCCCCTACGCCCCGCCCGGCTACCCGCAGATCCACCACCTCACCTCGCCGCTGCGCCGGGCCGCCGCCCTGGCCGGCGACGCCCAGGGCATGGCCCTGTGGGCCGGGCAGGGCCACCGGCTCGCCCGTGAGCTGTCGGCCGGCGTCCTCGTCGAGACGCTCGTCGCCGAACTCCACGCCACCCAGGAGGCTCGCTCGTGACCGCCCCGGTCTTCCTCGTGGACCCCGGGCTCCTGGACAGCTCGGGCCCGTCCGGCCGTCTCACCCTGGACGGCCCGGAGGGGCGGCACGCGGTGTCCGTCCGCAGGCTGCGGGAAGGTGAGGAGATCGTGCTCACCGACGGCGCCGGGCGGGGGGCGTACGGGGTGGTGGCCGGTGTGGTCGGCAAGGACGTGCTCAACGTCGAGGTGAGCGCGGTCCGGGACGAGCCGGCACCCGATCCCCGGATCACCGTGGTCCAGGCCCTCCCCAAGGGCGACCGCGGCGAACTCGCCGTCGAGACGATGACGGAGGCGGGCGTCGATGTCATCGTGCCCTGGGCCGCCGCCCGTTGTGTCACCCAGTGGCGCGGCGACCGGGGCGCCAAGTCGCTGGCCAAATGGCGTGCCACGGCCCGCGAGGCGGCCAAGCAGTCCCGTCGGCTGCGCTTTCCCGAGGTGACCGAGCCGGTGACCACCCGTCAGCTCGCCGGGCTGCTGGGCGCGGCCGACTTCGCGGGCGTGCTGCACGAGGAGGGCGCCACCCCGCTGGCGACCGCGCCGCTGCCCGCCGCCGGGTCGCTGGTCCTGGTCGTAGGACCTGAAGGAGGGGTCGCCCCCGAGGAGTTGGCCGCCTTCGCGGAGACCGGGGCGCCCCCCTACCGGCTGGGCCCCACGGTGCTGCGGACCTCCACCGCGGGCGTGGCCGCCGCCGCCCTCCTGCTCACCCGGACGGGCCGCTGGGCGTAAGCCGGGTCCCACGGCCACGGGACCGGGCCGTTACGGGTGTCCCCCGCCCCCGTGGCGGGGGGCACCCGGGTCGTACCGGATCAGACCGGGACGGTGACGAACGTCTTGCCCTGGTCGTTCTGCACCATCACCGACGTCACCTGGTCTGCGCCGACCGCGGCGGAGCCGTCCAGGTCGGCTCCCTTGCCTGCGCCCGTCCCGTCGTCCCCCACCTGCCAGCTGCCGGCGTCCTCGTGCCTCCCGTCGCGGGAGACCACCACCAGGTGGCAGCGTTCACCCGCCGGGATGCCGGTGACGGCCGCGTTGAGCCGGATCCAGCCGGCGGCCGGGGTGAGCCGTACGGTCATCCGGGCCTTGGTGTCCGGATCGGTCGCGGAGGCGACCCGGACACCCGGCACCGGGGTGGCGGTCGAGGTGACGCCGGTCGTGGTGGGGATCACCGGTCCGGCGGCCTGTGTTCCCGAGTCGTCGCCCCCCGCCACGAGGTAGCCGCCGAGGAAGACGAGTGCGGCCGAGGCGGCGACGGCGGCGCCCACCGCCAGCGACCATTTTCGCCGGACATCCGCCCGGTCCTCGCGAGCCCGCCGCAGGGTTCGCTGCAACAGCAGATCGCCGCCTTCCGGCGGTCCGTCCTCGAACACCTCGGGCGGCAGCGCCCCGAGGAGCAGCTCCGTCTCGCGCAGCTCGGTCAGCTCGGCGCGGCACTCGTCGCAGCCGGCCGTGTGCTCGTCGATCTCCCGTGTCTCCTCGGGGTCGAGCACCCCGAGGACGTAGGCCCCCAGCAGTTCCTCATGGCGATGCGACTCACTCACGCGGCCACCTCCTGGAGGCTGACGTTGCTGCCGGGCTTCCGTGCGTAGTGCTCGCGCAGCGACTTCAGCGCGTAGTGGGCCCTGGACTTGACGGTCCCCTCGGCGATGCCCAGCTTGCGGGCCGCCTCGGCGGCAGTGTGCCCCTTGTAATACACCTCCACCAGTACCGCGCGATGCTCGGGGGAGAGCCGGTCGAGCGCCTCCGAGAGCACCATCGAGTCGACCACCGCGTCGGCGTGGTCGCGCTCGACCGATCCGGCCGAGGCCGCCGCCGATTCCGACTCGGCGACTTCGGTGGGCCGGGCCGCCTTCGCGCGGTGCCGGTCGGTGACGATGTTACGGGTCACGGTCAGCAGCCAGCCGCGGACCGATCCCTCGCCGTTCGCCATCACCTCCGGATGGCGCCAGGCCCGGATCAGCGTCTCCTGGACCACGTCCTCGGCGGCCTGACGGTCTCCCGTCAGCCGGGTCGCGTACGCCAGCAGCGCCTTCCCGTGTTCCTCGTAGAGTGCGCGGATCAGCAACTCGTCGCTACTGCTCTGCCGAGTGCGAGATCCGCGGGACCGCAGTATCGCCATCCAATTTGCTCCGTCCTGATGCGACCGCGTCGCCTTGAACACGGATCCCGCGGCGATCGGGTTCACTCCACGCAGCGGCGGCCGGTGTTGAGGCAGTGGACGACCCCGGCCATCTGCCGGTCGGTCAGCACGTCGACGAAGCCGGAGTGGTCGGTCACCGGGCTGTGCTTCTGCTCGGGGAAGGCGTCCACGGCGATCGGTGTGCCGGGCGCCACGTCGTACCCGACGACCACGTGCAGGCGCGGGATCGGGAAGGTGCCCGGCGGGCAGACCCCGTCGGCGGCCGGCAAGAGGACGTGGGTGCGGTGGTTCTCGCTGTCGGTGCCGAGACCGTTCCAGCAGCTCGGGAAGTCGAAGGTGCGGGTGAGCCGGTGGCCGGTCGGGCACCGCGGGTAGAGCATCGTGGCGCGGTCGGGGAAGCCGGCGCAGCCCCAGTCGGCGTGCGCCTGGGCGAGTCCCACCGTCGCGGCCACCGGGTCGCCGGTGATCATCCGCAGAAACCTCGGCATGGCGACGACCGGGGTCGCCGGGTTGCCCTGGAACTGGATCGTCACCGAGGCGGGCGGCAGGATGCGCCCGAGGTTGCCGTCGTGTCCGCCGCCCACCGCGTGCGGATCGGTGCCCGGCAGGTCCTGGCGGCGCAGCACCGGCCAGAAGTACGTGGACCGGTCGCCGTCGGTGCAGGTGGTCGGGGCGGCGGCGAGGCTCGCGTCGGTGGAGAGCGCGGTGGTGGAGAGGTTGCCGACGTAGTCGTGGGTGTGGTGGGCGCCGCCCGCCAGCCCTGGGGAGACCACCAGGTTGTCGGCGTTGCGGTGGTTCTCGGCGTCGACGCCGCACCGCTCGGTGTACGTCCCGGTGGACGCGCCCGGGCCCGGGGCCGGCGCGGGGGAGCGGGGGACATCGCGGATGTCGGTGAAGTCGCCGGGGAACGGGCCGGTCCGCGGTGAGGCGGCGGCCTGTGCGTGCTCATTGCCCGCACCCGTGACGAGCAGCACGGCGAGGGTCAGGGTCGCGACGGCGAACGCCGTCAGCGAGAGGGTCACCGGCCCGATGCCGAATCGATTTTTCACATAGCTGAGGTTTTCATACGCCGATGGTCCACCGGTCCTGAGGGTTCACGCGCCGATGGCCCACCGGGGATCCCGGTGGGCCCTGGGGGCTTATGGCGGTCAGCCGCCGAAGCGGACCGACGCGACCGGCTGGGTGAAGCCGACGGCTGTCAGGTCGTTGACCGAGGCGGTGATCACCTTGGAGGTGCCGGTGCAGTCGGGGCCGGTCCAGATCTTGACCGGGCCGCCGCTGAGCTGGATCGACAGCGCGGCGAACGGCTGGGCGAGGGTCTGGCAGCCGGGGCCGGAGGCGCCCACCGAACCGCTGGGCTCCGTCAGGTTCTTGCCGCTGTCGAGGATGACGCTGCCGTTGCCCAGGGTCACCGAGCCGCCGGTGCTCGCGGTGGGAGCGGCGCTGGTGGCGGGAGCGCCGCCCGGCGCCGTGCCGCCGTCGCCCTGGGCGACCGGGGGAAGCACCTTGCCGCCCTTCGGGGAGACCGCGAACCAGGTGCCGCCGACGCCCTCACCGTTGGTCTGACCGGGCGCGGTGTCCTTGCTGAAGCGGTAGACCGGCCAGCCGCCGATGGTCACCTGCCGGCTGCCGTCGGCGCGCTTGACGATGCCGACCTGCGCGGTCGGCACACCGTTGACGAAGATCCGGGTGCCCTGGTGGACCAGGACCGGCGGCCAGGTTTTCGCGCAGTCACCGTTGCAGTTGGACATCGAGGGGTGCGCCGTGTCCTTGTCGAACCGGTAGAGCGTGAAGCCCGCGCCGTCGTGCACGATCGGGTTGAGGCCGCCCGCCGAACCCGCCGTGAGCTGGACCCACTTCATCGCCGCCGGGTCGGTGCGCGGACCCTTGTAGTTGTCACCGGTGTTCGGCGGCGCGTGGTGCTGAGCGGCCGTTCCGGTGGAGTAGTCGAGCCCGGTCGTGCCGTCCTGGCCCTGCGGGGACTGCCCGGCCTTCGTGCCGTCAGGCGTGACACCGAACCAGGTGCCGCCCACGCCCTGCCCGTTGGTCTGTCCCGGCGCGGTGTCCTTGCTGAACTTGTAGACCGGCCAGCCGCCGATCGTCACCTGGAGGTTGCCGTCGTCCCGCCGGACGACACCGACCCGCGACTTCGCCACGCCGTTGACGAAGATCTTCGCACCGGGCCTGACCACCACCGGCGGCCAGGTCGTGGCGCAGTCACCGTCGCAGTTGGACTTCGACGGGCTCGCGGTGTCCTTGTCGAAGCGGTAGAGGGTGAAACCGGCTCCGTTGACCACCACCGGGTTGAGGTCGCCCGCCGAACCCGCGGTCAGCTCCACCCACCGCATCGCCGCCGGGCTGTCGCTCGGCCCCTGGAAGAAGTCGCCCGTATCGGCCGGGGCGTTGTTCTGCTGGGCCGTCCCGTTGGTGAGGCTGACCGGACCGGCCGGTGCCGCGGCGCTGGTGGCCGGTTGTCCGGCGGTCGTGGCGGGCGCGGAACCACCGTTGTCGCTCGTGGGCCCGCAAGCCGTCAAGGCGATCGACCCCGCGGCGAGAAGGGCGGCAAAGCCGGCCAGACGAGTGCGGATCATGGGTCTTTCCTCCGAAGTACCTGGTGCGGCGGCCGTTGTGTCAGCCGCTCGGACAGGTACACGGCCGCCTCCGCGAACCCGTTCAACGCGATGTGCCGCCGGACATGGTCGTTGCCCGGCCGGGATACGCCGGTGACAGTGTCACGGCCGCGGGTGTCCCGATGGGCGCGCCTTACCGGCGGCCGCCCGTCGGGTGCCTACGGTGTGATCACCGCCATGTCCGAGAAAACAGCGCGCACCTCCGTCGGAGCCCGAGCACCGGTCACGTCAGCCGGGCGGCGGGTGAGTCCGCGTGCCGTGCCCTGGCTGGCCGCGGTCGCGCTGGGCTTCTGCCTCACGCAGGTGGCCGTGGTGGTGCCGGGCAGCGGGCTGGGCTGGGACGAGACCGTCTACACCAGCCAGGTGAGCCGCCGGCTGCCGGCCGCGTTCTTCAGCGCGCCCCGGGCCCGCGGGATCTCCTTCCTGGCCGCGCCGGTCGCCGCCCTGACGACTTCCACCGTCGCGCTGCGGGTGTGGATGGCGCTGCTGTCGGCCGCCGGGCTCTACCTGGCCTTCCGCGTCTGGCGGACGCTGGTGCCGGCGCCGGTGCTCGCGCTCGCCGCCGGCTTCTTCGCCACCTTGTGGATCACGCTGTTCTACGGGCCGCAGGTGATGCCCAACCTGTGGTCGGCGTACGGGGCGTTGGCGGCCGTCGGCTGCTTCCTGCGGGCCGCCCGGGATCCCGCCGACCGGTCCGCGGTGGTCGGACTCGGCCTGGCTGTGGCGCTGACCGGGCTGATGCGGCCGCCGGACGCCGCCTGGCTGGTGCTGTCGCTCGCCGTGCTGGCGCTCTTCCTGCCCGGCGGGCGCCGCCCGCTGCTGTGGGGCGCCCTCGCCGCCGGAGTGGCGCTCGGCTGCGGCGAGTGGCTGATCGAGGCGTACGTCCGGTACGGCGGGCTCGCCGAACGGCTGCACCGGGCCAGTGCCATCGAGGGCGGCACCGGCCGGCACTTCGCGGTCGACGACCAGATCAGGGCGCTGGGCGGCCGCACGCTGTGCCGCCCCTGCGACGTGCCGTGGCGGAACAAGGTCACCTCGGTGTGGTGGTTCGCGCTGCCGCCGCTGGCGGCCGGCGGCGTGCTCGTCTCGGCCCGGGCCCGGCGTGCGGCCACCGCCCTGGCGCCGCTGCTGGCCGCGTCCTTCCTCGCCGTCCCCTACCTCTTCCTGATCGGCTACGCGGCGCCGCGTTTCCTGCTGCCCGCGTACGCGCTGCTGGCGCTGCCCGTCGCCGCCTGCGGCTGGGCGCTGGCCACCGCCCCGGCCGGCCGCCTTCGGCCGCTGCTGCTCGGGGCCGTCGCGGTCGCGGTCTGCGGCCACCTCGCCGTGCAGTTCGCCGTCACCGCCTCCGACGTGCGCGCCAACCGGGCGATGCGCGGCGCGTACGACGCGGTCGCCGCCCGGCTGCACGCCGCCGGGGTGCGGCCGCCGTGCGTGCTGACCGGCGACCACGCCGTGCCCATGGCCTTCTACGCCGGCTGCTCGTCCCGGCAGATCGGGGGCCCGGACGCCAGCATCAGCACGGCGGCACTGGTGGCCGCCGCCCGCACCCGGCCGGTCGCCGTCCTCGTCCCCCGCCACGGCAGGCCGCCCGCCTACGCCCGCTCCTGGACCGCCGTCACCCTGCCGGACTCACGGGCCTTCCCCGGCTACCACGGCTATCTCTCCCCGGCCGCCGGCCGCGCGCCGGCCGGCGTCAGGATCCGCCGGGACAGCAGATAGGTGAAGGGGATGGCGACCAGCGCGGCCAGCAGCGGCGCGAACTTCTTGTCCATCCCGGCCCAGTGCACCAGCGCGAAGAGGCCGGCGCTCTGTACGGCGTAGTTGGTGATGTTGGTGAGCGGGAAGAGCGCGAACTTCCGCCAGGTCGGACGGGTGCGGTAGGTGAAGTAGGTGTTCATGAAGAACGAGCCGACCATGCTCAGCAGGAAGGCGAGCGTGTAGGCCGCGAAGTAGGCCATCAGCGGCAGCAGCAGCCGGTAGCAGCCGTAGAACGTCACGGTGTTGACGCCGCCGACGAGGCCGAACCGGAGGATCTGGCCGAGTTGGCCCCGCGCGGCGCTGCGGCCGGCCGGTGGCACGGCGGCGGCGCGGCGCCTTTCTTCGAGCGGCATCACACCACCTTGCCCTGCGACAGCCGGCGCCGCCTCGGGTCCTCGGGCTTCCCGGCGACGCCGGCGCTCTCCTTGATCAGGAAGTGCGGCCGCCGCTTGGTCTCGTAGTAGATCCGGCCGATGTACTCACCGATCAGCCCCAGCATCACCATCTGCACACCCCCCATGCCGACCACGATGGCGACCAGGGTGACGTAGCCGGGCAGTGTGACACCGTACGACATCGCGGTCACCGTGATCCACACCGCGTAGAGCGCGGCGAGTCCGGCCAGGGCGACACCGAGCCAGATGGCGATCCGCAGGGGGCGGTTGTTGAAGGAGAAGAGGCCGTCGAGGCCGTAGTTGAGCAGGCTGCCGAACCTCCACTTGGTCTCGCCCGCCTCACGGGCCGCGTTGCGGTAGTCGAAGGTGACGGTGTCGAAGCCGATCCAGGAGAAGAGCCCCTTGGAGAAGCGGTTGTACTCCGGCAGCGACAGCAGGGCGTCCACCACCGGCCGCGAGAGCAGCCGGAAGTCACCCACCCCGTCGGCGAGTTCGACGTCCACCCACTTGTTGACGGCCCGGTAGTAGGCGCGGCTGAGCGCCGAGCGCAGCGGTTTGTCGCCCTCCCGGCCGCGCCGGGCGATCACCTGGTCGTGGCCGAGCTGATAGAGGTCGAGCATCCGGGCGATCAGCTCCGGCGGGTGCTGGAGGTCGGCGTCCATGATGATCACGGCGTCACCGGTGGCCTCCCGCAGCCCGGCGAGCATCCCGGCCTCCTTGCCGAAGTTGCGGCTGAAGGAGACATAGCGGGTGCCTCCGGGGTGCCGCTCGGCCAGCAGCCGGAGCCGGGCGAGGGTCCCGTCGGTGCTGCCGTCGTCCACGTAGCAGATCTCGTACTGGATCGGGAGGTCGTCCAGCATGCCCCGGGTCGTGGCGTCGAACCGGTCGATGACCGCTTCCTCGTTGTAGCAGGGCACGACGACGGACAGTTTCATCATGGGTGTTCCCCGGTGCCGATACGTGATGAGCGGGTCCGGACCAGGCCGCCGACAGCGACGGCGAGCAGCAGCACCGCCGCCAGACCGCTCGCCAGCAGCCCGGCCGTCAGACCCGGGGTCGAGAAGGAGCAGGCGAGGCGGGACCCGCCGGCGCCGAGGTTCACGGCCATCAGGCCGCCGAGTGTGCCGGGGGCCTTCGCCGCCCCGCCGTCCACCGAGCACCGCCAGCCGTCGACGGCGGGCACGGCCACCACGGCCGTACCCGTGGCGCGGCGGCCGAAGGAGGCCGCTATCGAGTGGCCGCCGGCGGTGATCCTGGCCGGCCCGCCGGCCTTCAGCGCGCTCACCGCCCGGCTGAGCGCGTGTCGGTTCAGACAGGCGACCGGCGAGCGCGGGATGTCCTGGGCGCCGGCGCCGGCGAACGCCAGCGTCAGCGCGCCGCCGCCCGCGACCTGCCCGACCGGCAGGATCCCGTTGTCAGTGGTGGGAAAGACGCCGCCGCGCCGATATGTCACCCCGTTCGCCCGCAGGGTGCCGGCGAACCAGGGCGCGTACACGAAGGCGGAATCGCCCGGCGCGCAGGTCGCGGTGAAGGTGGTCCCGGCGGTGCCCTCGGCGGCGGGCGGCAGCCGCCAGACGCCGCCGGGTCCGGCGGTGGGCCGGGGCCCCGCCGTGGGTCTGACCGCCGGCACGGTGTAGACCCTGGCGCCCAGCACCCGCTCCTGCCGGGCGAAGACGGAGGTGTCGGCGGCGGCGCCGTCCAGGGCCGCGGCGGGTCTGAGGGTGACCACCGGCGGCGCGGCGATCGCACGCCGCGCGAAACCAGTAGCGGTGTGCGGGGTGGCGACGAGATAGCTGCTCACGCCCATGATCGCCCGGCCGACCGGGTCGTCGAAGCTGACCGTGTGCCGGCCTTCTATGAACCAGCCCGCGCCCAGCCCCCGCAGGGTGACCGCGGTCCGCTCCGGCAGATAGCTGCTGTAGTACGAGCCGCCCTCGCCGCCGATCAGCAGCGGGTCGTTGTCGGCGAAGCTGTGCGGGCCCGGGTCGGTCCGGGTGGCCGGCCAGGTCCCGGCCGCCTCCCGGCCCTTGACCGACGCGTACGCGGCCAGCGACCGGCTGTCGATGGTCTGCTTCGGCTGCCACCAGCGGCTCTGGTCGCGCGCCGCGGTGACGGAGAGCACGTTGAAGGCGGTGGCGAAGAAGACCGAGCAGGTCAGGGCGCCGACGACGGCGACCCGCACCCGCCGGTCGCGCCGCTGCCGGTAGAGCACCAGCAGCCAGAGCACCAGGGCCGAGTCGGCCACCGCCACGATCCAGTCGTCGCCGGACAGATAGTGGCTGGCGCTGGTGACGGCGAAGAGCCCGGCCAGCACCCCGCCGCCGGCCAGCAGTTCGGCCGGCCGCGGCCGGCGGGCCAGGGCCAGCCAGGCGACCGCCACCTCCATGGCGGTCAGCGCGATGGCCGCCCGGTACGGGCTGCCGTTGGGCATGACCAGGCCGTGCCACAGCAGGATCGTCGGCGTCCAGACGTAGGAGAGGGCGACCACCAGCAGCAGCCCGAGCCACAGGGCGCGCTCCTTGCCCGGCACCCGCCGCATGAACGGGAAGGTGAGCACGAGCAGCAGCCCGAGCACACCGACCGAGATCCGGGGGCCGCTGGGGAACGGGCCGCCGGGCAGCAGATGGGCGAGGTAGTCCCGGGGTCCCGGCGGCCCTTGGTAGACGATGTCGGGGGCCGGCTGGGACGCCTTGCTCGCCTTGTAGGTGACGGTCAGCACGGGGGCGGCGAGCAGCACACCGGTCGCCGTCATGGAGACCGCCCGCAGCAGGACGCGCCCCCGTTCCCGTACCGGACGCCCGTCGAGCGTCAGCCGCACCAGCAGGACCAGGCCGATGGCGATGGTGCCCATCGCCGCGGTGTAGAAGTTGCCGGCCCAGGCCACGGCCACCAGCAGCGCGCCGGGCACCCAGTGGCGCCGGCGCAGCGCCCAGTCGGAGACGAGGCCGAGCACCGGGAGGGAAACCAGGCCCCACATCCACATGGGGTCGGAGAAGCCGTCGGAGATCGTCCAGCCGCTGACCCCGTAGCCGACCGCCAGCAGGGCGCGGAGCCAGGGCGAACCGGGATGCAGCAGGCCCAGGAAGACCGTCATCAGGGCGCAGGCGAGGCCGATGCTCAGCAGGGTGACCAGGAACACCGGGAACTGGACGGCGTCCCGGGGGAAGAGGCCGACCAGCCAGGAGAACGGGTTCATCAGATACGTGAAGAAATCGGCCAGGAACGGCACCCCGTAGCCGCTGCTCCAGTTGAAGATCAGATCGCCGTGGGCCTGGCCGTGCGTCAGGTCCCACAGATGCGCGTGCAGGGGGACGAACTGGTTGCCGAGGTCGTTGACGGCCCGCGAGCGCGGCCCGAACGGGTAGGTGCCCCGGACGGCCATCGCCAGACAGTAGGCCCCCATGCCGAGCAGCGACGCGAGCAGCGCGGCCGAGAACTGGGCCTCGGGGCGCCGTCCGGCGACCCGGAAACGCACCCGCGAGGGTGCTACGACGGTTCCGCGGGAGGTCAGCACCGAGTCACCTCGCTCCCTCGTATCGGTCGGTTGACGTGTCCGCCAATCGTGCTACTACGACGTGTAGTAACAAACACGGGGATGAACCCGCCGCCTTCGCCCGCGCCGCTTCCGCGTCGGCCCCGCGGGACGCTCGCCCCGCGGCCGCCGGGAAACGGCTGATGACACCAGCACAAGTCCGCCGTGTACTCGGTGGCAAGCCGGCTTGGACCACCGTGATGACGTGCTCACCCGCCTGTACGAGCGGGGCGGCCGTCATCCCGGGGCCGGCCGGCGGGTTCGCGGCAGCGGTCCGTCACCTCCGAGGAGCCGCGCCCCCGCCCGGCGGACAGAGGACCGGCGCGGTGGTGCGGCTCACCGTGGAAGAGGGGAGGACGGGGGGATCGGTTCCGTCCGCTTCGTGGGGGCGGGATCGCCCGTGCCTCTCCGGGGGTCCGGGGGTCCGGGGGATCCGGGGCCCGGTGGATCCGTCAGATCGGGCGGGCGGCGAAGAGTTCGAGGTGGCCGCAGGCGGGGCAGCGGTAGGCGTCGATCTGCCAGCGCTGCCGGCCCCTGCGTTTGGCTCCGCCGAACGCCCCGAGCTGGAGCGGGCCCGCGATCCAGCGGGAATAGCCGCGACCGCCCTCGCCGGAGTCTTCGACGAAGCCGCGTTCCAGACCGCCGGAGCCGCAGAGCGTGCAGGTGTAGGTGTCCACCGGGGGAGTGTAGGAGGGCTCTGTGGGACGGGGGTGGCGAGGGCGCGGGCGCCAGTTGGTCGGGGCGGGAATCGGGGCAGCCGGCCGCCCGGCCGTGACATCCGTACTCCGGTGAGGAGTTGATCCTGGTTAGGGTGGCGGAGTGACGCACCCGACATCCCACACGCGGCCGGAGCAGCAGCCCACGGAACGGCGACCGACGCGGCAGCGCCGGCAGTCGACCGCGCAGGACGCCCCGCCGCCGACCGACCAGCCGGAGCCCCAGCCTTCGACCCGCCCCGCAGCGAAGCCCGCCGCGGCGGGCCAGCCCGCGAAGAAGGCCGCGGCGAAGCGCACGGCGGCGGGTAAGAAGACGGCGTCGGGGCGGGCGTCCGCCGGGCAGGCGGCTGGTGGTGGGACGGCGGTCGGCAAGAAGGCTGCCGCGAAGAAGGCGGCCCCGGAGAAGTCGGTGGCCGAGCGGGCGTCCGCCGGGCAGCCGGCCGGCCGCGAGGCGGCGGCGGCTAAGAAGGCCGCACCGAAAAAGACGCTGGCCAGGAAGTCTGCGGCGGGGCGGGCGTCCGTCGGGCAGGCGGCCGGGCGGGAGACGGCGGCGGCTAAGAAGGCCGCACCGAAAAAGACGCTGGCCAGGAAGTCTGCGGCGGGGCGGGCGTCCGCCGGGCAGGCGGCCGGGCGGGAGACGGCGGCGGGGAAGAAGGCTGGCGTCAGCAAGGCGCCGCCGGGTAAGACGGCGGCGGGGCCTGCCGCGCCGAAGAAGGCCGCCGGGAAGAAGCGGGTCGGGGCGGGGGCGGCGGACGCCCGGCGCGATCAGGGGGCGGGGAGGGCGCGCCCCGCCGGTGAGCGGCCCGCGCAGCCCGCTTATCTGCGGAACCCGCACCCCTTCGGCGAGGTGATCGCCTTCACCGCCGAGGACGACGTCTGGCTCGCCCCGCTCGACGGCGGTCGCGCCTGGCGGGTGAGCGTGGACAACGTGCAGGTCGGCCGGCCCCGGATCGCACCGGACGGCGAGCTGATCGCCTGGACCTCGACCCGGGACGGCGCACCCGAGGTGCACGTCGCGCCGGTCGAGGGCGGCCCCTCCCGGCGGCTGACGTACTGGGGCAACGGCCGTACCGCGGTCCGGGGTTGGACGCCGGACGGCGAGCTGGTGGTGATCACCGCCGACGGCCAGGCGTCTCTGCGGCGGAGCTGGGCCCGCGCGGTGCCGCTCGACGGCGGGCCGGCCAGGACCCTGCCGTACGGGCCGCTCGGCGACCTGGCCCACGGCCCCGGCGGCGCCGTCCTGCTCCAGTCGGCGACGATGGGTCGGGAGGCCGCGTACTGGAAGGGCTACCGGGGCGGAACCGCCGGCAAGCTGTGGCTGGACCCGGACGGCGGGGGCGAGTTCCACCGGGTGCACGCCGGACTCGACGGCAACATCGAGTGCCCGATGTGGGTCGGCGAGCGGATCGCCTTCCTCAGCGACCACGAGGGCCAGGGCGCCGTCTACTCCAGCCTGCCCGACGGCTCCGACCTGCGCCGGCACAGCCCGCTCGGCGGCTTCTACGCGCGGCAAGCGGCCACCGACGGCAGCCGGATCGCCTATATGTCCGCGGGACGGCTCTTCCTGCTCGACGATCTGGCCGGCGCCGAGCCCCGCGTGCCGCGTATCTCCCTCGGTGGTCAGCGCGCCGACCTCCACCCCCACCCGGTCCGCGCCTCGCACCACTTGGGCGGCGCCCGCCCCGACCACAGCGGCCGCGGCAGCGCCGTCGAGATCCGCGGCACCACCCACTGGATCACCCACCGCGGCGGCCCGGCCCGGGTGCTCGCCGCGGAACCCGGCGTCCGTACCCGGTATCCGCGGGTGTTCTCGCAGGGCGGCGACGGCGACCAGCACGTGGTGTGGGTCACCGACGCCGAGGGGGACGACGCGCTCGAACTCGCCCCGGCCACCGGCCTGCCGGCCGGTACCGCGCCGCGCCGGCTGGCCGCCGGCCGGATCGGCCGGGTGCACGAGATCGAGGTGTCACCCGACGGCCACCGGATCGCCGTCGCCGCCCACGACGGCCGGGTGCTGCTGGTGGAGACCCAGACCGGCGAGGTCAGAGAGGTGACCGCCGGGGACGCCGGAGACGCCTCCGACCTGGCCTTCTCCCCCGACTCCCGCTGGCTCGCCTGGTCGCACCCCGGGCCCGGCTCGCTGCGGCAGATCAAGCTCGCCGCCACCTCGGACCTCACCGTCGTGGACGCCACCCCGCTGCGCTTCAACGACTTCGCGCCCGCCTTCACCCTCGACGGACGGCACTTGGCGTTCCTCTCCGAGCGGGCCTTCGACCCGGTCTACGACGCCCATGTCTTCGATCTGTCCTTCCCGAACGCCTGCCGCCCGTATCTGATGACGCTGGCCGCGACCACACCCTCGCCCTTCGGACCGCAGCGGCACGGCCGGCCGTACGACGACGAGGGCGAGGAGGACCCGGCCAAGGACGGCACGGGCACCGACGACCCCGCGAACAGGGACGGGGAGAACGACGGGGACGGCAAAGGCAAGGGCGACCGCCCCCGTACCCCTGTCACCAAGGTGGACGCGGAGGGCCTGGCCGACCGGATCGTGCCCTTCCCGGTGGAGGCGGGCCGCTACTCCGCGCTGCGCGCGGCCAAGGGCGGGGTGCTGTGGCTGCGGCACCCGCTGGTCGGCGTGCTCGGCTCCGCGCTGGCCGGGCCGGACGCGCATCCGCCGAACACCGTGCTCGAACGCTACGACCTGGCGCAGTTGCGCACCGAGGAGATCGCCGACGACGCCGAGGACTTCGCGGTCACCGGCGACGGCAACCGGGTGCTGGTCACCCACGGCGGCCGGCTGCGGCTGGCGCCCGCCGACAGCAAGGCCGACGACGACTCCGACAGCTCGGTGCGGGTCGACCTCTCCCGGATCCGGGTCACCGTGCGCCCCACCGACGAGTGGCGGCAGATGTACGGCGAGACGCACCGGCTGATGCGGGACAACTTCTGGCGCGCCGACATGAACGGGGTCGACTGGGACGCGGCCGGCGAGCGCTACCGGCCGCTGCTCGACGCCATCGCCACCCACGACGACCTCGTCGACCTGCTCTGGGAGCTGCACGGCGAGCTGCGCACCTCGCACGCGTATGTCATCCCGCCCGGGGGCTACCGCGACCCGCTCCAGCGGCAGGGCCTGCTCGGCGCGGACATCTCCCGCACGGCGGAGGGCCGTTGGCGGATCGACCGGGTGCTGCCCGGTGAGTCCTCCGACCCGCACGCGCGCTCCCCGCTGGCCGCGCCCGGGGTCGCGGTACGCGCCGGGGACACCCTGCTCGCGGTCGACGGACACCCGGTGGATCCGGTGACCGGGCCCGGCCCGCTGCTCGTCGGCACCGCGGGCAAGCCGGTCGAGCTGTCCGTCGCACCGGCGGCGGGCGGGCCGGTACGGCACGTGGTGGCCGTACCGCTCGCCGACGAGGAGGCGCTGCGCTACCACGACTGGGTGGCGGACCGCAGGGCCCATGTGCACCGGGCGTCCGGCGGGCGGCTCGGCTATCTGCACGTGCCGGACATGGTCAGCAGCGGCTGGGCCGAGCTCCACCGTGATCTGCGGGTGGAGTTCGCCCGGGAGGGGCTGGTGGTGGACGTCCGGGAGAACCGCGGCGGCCACACCTCCCAACTGGTGGTGGAGAAGCTGGCCCGCCGGATCGTCGGCTGGGACATCCCGCGCGGCGCGCTGCCGTTCAGCTATCCGCAGGACGCGCCGCGCGGACCGGTGGTGGCGGTCGCCAACGAGTTCTCCGGCTCGGACGGCGACATCGTCAACGCGGCGGTCAAGGCGCTCGGCATCGGCCCGGTCGTCGGCACCCGCACCTGGGGCGGCGTCATCGGCATCGACAGCCGCTACCACCTGGTCGACGGCACGGGGGTCACCCAGCCGAAGTACGCCTTCTGGCTGGAGGGCTACGGCTGGGGTGTGGAGAACCACGGTGTCGACCCGGACATCGAGGTGCCGCACACCCCGCAGGACTGGGCGGCGGACCGCGACCCGCAGTTGGACACGGCGATCGAGCTGGCGCTCGCCGCGCTCGTGGAGCGCCCGGCGAAGACGCCGCCGCCGCTGCCGCCGGTGCCGCCGGCTCCGCCACGGGGCTGACGCTCGGCCGCCGGACCGGGGGAGGTCCGGCGGCCCGGTAGCATGCCAAGGCTTGATCGTCGCGGCGAAGCCGGCCCGGCCGGACCATCCGGCCGGGGCCGGAGGCGTCGGTGATGCCGGTCAGGTCGGCGAAGCCGGCCAAGCCGGTCAGGTCGGCGAAGCTGGTGAAGCAAGCGAACTCGTCGAAGCCAGGGAAGCCAGGGAAGCCAAGGAAGGGAGCCGTCGCCATGGCGGGAGAACCGCAGGCCGACTGCCTGTTCTGCAAGATCGTCGCCGGGGAGATCCCGGCGACCATTGTCCGGGAGACCGACACGACCCTCGCCTTCCGGGACATAAACCCGCAGGCGCCCACCCATGTCCTGGTCATCCCGCGCGTCCACTACCCGGACGCCGCCTCGCTCGCCGCCGGCGACCCGGGCGCGGCGGCCGACGTGCTGCGGGAGGCCGGGAAGGTCGCCTCGCAGGAGCAGGTGAACGAATCCGGTTACCGGATCATCTTCAACTCCGGCCCGGGCGCGGGTCAGACCGTCTTCCACGCGCACGCCCATGTACTCGGCGGCCAGGACCTCCGGCGGCTGGTCGCCTGAGCCGCGCGGCGCGGGCGTAGGACGTCACCGGACACTTCGTGGGAGCGGCTCGTGCGGGAACTGGTCGTCCTCGGTACCGCCAGCCAGGTGCCGACCCGGCAGCGGAACCAGAACGGTTATGTGCTGCGCTGGGACAGCGAGGGCATCCTCTTCGACCCCGGTGAGGGCAGCCAGCGCCAGATGCTGTGTGCCGGGGTGTCCGCGCACGACCTGACCCGGATCTGTGTCACCCATTTCCACGGGGACCACTCGCTGGGGCTGGCCGGGGTGATCCAGCGGATCAACCTCGACCGGGTGCCGCACCCGGTGACCGCCCACTACCCGGCGAGCGGGCAGCACTTCTTCGACCGGCTCCGGCACGCCACCGCCTACCACGAGACGGCGGACCTGCGCGAGGCACCCGTCAGCGGCGACGGACCGCTCGCCGCCACCGCGCACCTCACCCTGTCCGCCGCCCTGCTCTCGCACCCCGTCGAGTCCTACGGCTACCGGCTGGACGAACCCGACGGCCGCCGGCTGCTCCCGGAGCGGCTCGCCGCGCACGGCATCACCGGCCCGGACATCGGCCGCCTCCAGCGCGAAGGGAGCCTGGACGGGGTCGACGTGGCCGAGGTCAGCGAGGCGCGCCCCGGGCAGAGCTTCGCGTTCATCATGGACACCCGGCTCTGCCCGGCCGTCCCCGCCCTGGCCGAAGGGTGCGATCTGCTGGTCATCGAGTCGACCTTCCTGGACGAGGACCTCGCCCTGGCCACCGACTACGGGCATCTGACGGCCGGCCAGGCCGCGACGGTGGCCAGGGACGCGGGCGTGCGCCACCTCGTGCTGACCCACTTCTCCCAGCGCTACACCGACCCCGCCCCCTTCGCCGAGCAGGCCCGCGCGGCCGGCTTCACCGCCGAACTCACCGTCGCCGAGGACCTGATGCGGATCCCGGTCCCCAAACGCCGCTGACGGCCGGCACCTTCGCCGCCGCAACGCGCGAAGGTGCCGCCGTCGAGGCCGCGGGGATCAGGGCGGATCAGGGCAGATCAGGGCAGGTAGTACATCGGGTTCGGCAGCTTGAAGGACTTGTCGGCGTAACCGCCGGACAGGTCGCTGTACTGGTCGCCGAAGTTGCCCACGATGTCGTACCCGAGGGACTCGATGTGCGCCCGGGTCCCCGACTTGTACTCGATGGTGGTGCAGGTGGCGCCGCAGGCCAGGTAGGCGGGCGGCGTGGCGGTGTTCTTCAGGTAGAGGTGGGCGGTGTCCGGAGTTGCCTGGTAGCCGACCGCGCTGAGGTTGCGTACGGTGTCGGCGCGCTGCGACTCGCCGCGGCCGGTGATCCAGAAGACCGTTATGCCGTGCGCCGAGGCCCAGTTGGCGAGGGTGTCCATACCGAAGACCGCCGGCATGTTCTTGGTGTCCAGGTAGGCCTGGTTGCTGGCCGGCGTGTAGTTGAAGCCCACCTCCAGCTCGTAGTTGTACGTGAGCAGACTGGTGTCGTCCACGTCGAGGACGATCGCCGGCTTCTTGCCGTGGCCGCCGCTTCCGGCGTGCCCGTGCACGGTGTGCGCGAGATACGCGGTGGCCTTGGCCTCGATCCCGGCCACCTGCCGGGCGTAGTTGCCGCCGGCCGACGCCTGGTGCTCACCCGAGGCGTCGACCGTGTCGCCGTAGTACGCCTTGATCTCGCTGACGACATTGGTGAGGTTGGGGATCTCCTTGTCGCTGCGCGGGACGGAGTTGTCCGCGCCGGCGGCGCCCACGCCGTAGAAGGTGACGCCGAGGGTGACCGCGGCGGCGGCCAGCGCCAGGGCGCGGCGGGAGGAGAGACGGGCACGGGGCATGGCGGTGCTCCTTGAAGGCTCGTTGGTGCGGCGGAATCTAGACCCCCGCTTCCGAGCAGGTCAAGGATGATCTACGCGCGTGGTCGGCCGGGATGCGGCGACGGGTCATTTCTCTTGTGTTAAGCCCCAGTTCAGCGAGTGTTCACCAACGGGCCGCGGTCAGGATCCGGTCCGCGACGGTCGGCGAGTCGACCAGGGGGTGCAGCGCGAGGGCCCGCAGGGCGGCGCGCCGCGAGCCGGTGGTGGCCGCCTCGATGGTGGCCCGCTCGACCGCCTTGAGGGTCAGCATCAGCCCGGCCTGATGCTCGTCCGGCGGTGCCACCGGCAGCGGCCTGGCCCCGAAGGCGCCCACCTCGCACGGCACTTCGACCACCGCCGCCGGGTCGAGGAGGGAAACCGCCCCGCCGCCCGGCACGTTGAGGATCAGCACCGTCCGCTCGTCCCGGGCCACGGCCCGCATCAGCGCCAGGGCCACCCGGTCGTAGCCGCCGCCGTCCAGATCGCGCTGATCACGCTCCCAGCCGCCGGTGGCCGCCCGGTTCTCCGCCATGTACGTCTCCTCGCGCTCCCGTCTGGTCCCCTCCCACAGCCGGTAGGCGTCGGCGGGCGCCGCCTCGGCCGCCGCGAAGAAGGCGGACTGCTGCCGGTCGAGGAACTCCCCGCGGGTGGCCGGGGCCGAACGGACCGCCGCCAGGGCCTCCCGGCGGAAGTAGTAGTAGTGCAGATACTCGTTGGGCAGCGAGCCGAGGGCCGCCAGCCACTCGGCGCCGAAGAGCCGCCCCTCCTCGAACCCGGCCAGCGCCGCCGGATCGGCGAGCAGGCCCGGCAGCAGGTCCCGGCCGTCGGAGGTGAGCCGCCGCAGCCAGCCGAGGTGGTTGAGCCCCACGTAGTCGTAGCCGAACCCCGGTGCGTCCGGATCGGCGCCGGCCGCCCGCGCCGCCCGCCGGACCAGGCCCACCGGCGAGTCGCAGATCCCGATCACCCGCGGACCGAGCACCCGGGCCATCGCCTCGGTCACCAGGCCCGCCGGGTTGGTGAAGTTGATCACCCAGGCGTCGGGCGCGACCGCGCGGACCCGTTCGGCCACCGCGAGCGCGACCGGCACCGTCCGCAGCCCGTAGAGCACCCCGCCCGCGCCGACGGTCTCCTGGCCCAGCACCCCCTGGGCCAGCGGCGTCCGCTCGTCACCGACCCGGCCGGCCGTGCCGCCGACCCGCATCGCCGAGAAGACGAAGTCGGCGCCGCGCAAGGCGTCGTCCAGATCACCGGTGAGCCGCAGCGCCGGGGCACCCGCCGACGCACCCGCCGGTCCGCCCGCCGATCCGGCGGCCGTCCCCGCTGCCGCTTCCCGCTCCCAGGCCGCCCGCTGCGCGGCCAGCACCGCGCCCACCACCCGCAGCCGCCGCGGGTCCGTGTCGTGCAGCACCAGCTCGGTCACCAGCGGGTCGCCCAGCAGCGCGCGGTGGACCAGCGGCACCCGGAAACCGCCGCCGCCCAGAATCGTCAGCCTCATCGGATGGTCTTCCTCCCTGCGCCCGTCCTGCCCGGCGGCCTCCGCAATGGTCCTACGCGCCCGCCCCGTCTTCGGGCACAGTGTGAATCATGGACGACCACCCCGTTCTCGACCCGCTCGGTGCCCTGCGCGCACCGGGGGACCCGGCGACCGACGTGTATCTGACCGGCACCGTGTTCCTCGACATCATCTTCACCGGCCTGGACAGCGCACCGGTGCGCGGCACCGAGTCATGGGCCCGGGGGATGGGTTCGAGCCCCGGCGGTATCGCGAACATGGCGACCGCGCTGGCCCGGCTCGGGCTGCGCACCACGCTCGCCGCGGCCTTCGGGGACGACATGTACGGCGACTACTGCTGGGACAGCCTGGAGGACGGCGAGGGGATCGACCTGACGCCGTCGCGCCGGATCCCCGGCTGGCACTCGCCGGTCACCGTCTCGATGGCCTACGAGGGCGAGCGCACCATGGTCAGCCACGGCCACCAGGCGCCGCCGCCCGAGGAGGCGGTGCCCGCCTGCCCGCCGCCGGCCCGGGCCGCGGTCGCCTCGCTCGGGCACCGCCTCGACGACCCCGCGGGCCGGCACAGCGCCCCCGAGCTGGACTGGATCGCCGGCGCCGCCGCCTCCGGCACCCAGATCTTCGCCGACGTCGGCTGGGACGAGACGGGCCGCTGGGATCCGGCCGACCTGGACGGGCTGCGGCACTGCGCCGCCTTTCTGCCGAACGCCGAGGAGGCGATGCGCTACACCCGCGCCGCCACCCCCCGCGAGGCCTGCCGGAAGCTGGCCGAACGCGTACCGCTGGCCGTCGTCACCCTCGGCGCGGACGGCGCCTGCGCGGTGGACTCGGCGTCCGGTGAGACCGCCGAAGTGCCGGCGCTGCTGGTGGAGGCGCTCGACCCGACCGGCGCGGGCGATGTCTTCGTGGCCGGCTTCGTCACCGGCACGCTGGCCGGCTGGCCGCTCGCCGACCGGCTCGCCTTCGCCTCGCTGTGCGCGGCCCTGTCGGTGCAGGAGTTCGGCGGTTCGCTCTCCGCGCCCGGCTGGATCGAGATCGCCGGCTGGTGGGAGCAGGTGAAGGCGTTCGCGGGGCAGGCCGTCGGCGACCGCGAGGCGCTCTGCCGCTACGGCTTCCTCGACGCCCTGCTGCCGGCCGGCACCCGCCCCTGGCCGCTGCGGCGGGCGGTGCCCACCATCGGCTTCCGCCCGGCGTGAGGCCTTGCGCGTAACGGCCCGGGCCATGGCTTTCCCGGGCCGTTACGCGCAAGGCCTAATTCCCCTCGGCGGGCGGCGCCCCACGTCGTACCCTTGGAACCCCGGGGGTTTCCGGGCCCATCGATCAGCAGAAAGCGGGATGAGCAGGCCCTAGCGCCGGCCCATGACTCAGACACCGACCAAGCAGCAGCAGCCGCCGCGGCAGGCGCGCGCCCACTTCGTCGTACCGGCCAAGCACCCCATGGTGACCGTCCTTGGCTCGGGTGACGCTCTTCTGCGCGTGATCGAGCGGGCGTTCCCCAGCGTGGACATCCATGTACGCGGCAACGAGATCAGCGCCGTCGGCGAGGCCGAGGACGTGGCCCTCGTCCAGCGGCTCTTCGACGAGATGATGCTGGTCCTGCGCACGGGTCAGCCGATGACCGAGGACGCCGTGGAGCGCTCCATCGCCATGCTGCGGGCAGGCGGCACCGCGGGCGTCGAGGGCGGCGCGGAGACCCCGGCCCAGGTGCTCACCCAGAGCATCGTGTCCAGCCGCGGCCGCACCATCCGGCCCAAGACGCTCAACCAGAAGCGGTACGTCGACGCGATCGACAAGCACACCATCGTCTTCGGTATCGGCCCGGCCGGCACCGGCAAGACCTATCTGGCGATGGCCAAGGCGGTGCAGGCGCTCCAGGCCAAGCAGGTCAACCGGATCATCCTGACCCGCCCCGCGGTCGAGGCGGGCGAGCGGCTCGGCTTCCTGCCCGGCACGCTCTACGAGAAGATCGACCCCTATCTGCGGCCCCTCTACGACGCGCTGCACGACATGCTGGACCCGGACTCGATCCCGCGGCTGATGGCGGCCGGCACCATAGAGGTGGCGCCGCTGGCGTACATGCGCGGCCGTACCCTCAACGACGCCTTCATCATCCTGGACGAGGCGCAGAACACCAGCGCCGAGCAGATGAAGATGTTCCTGACCCGGCTCGGCTTCGAGTCCAAGATCGTCATCACCGGCGACGTCACCCAGGTCGACCTGCCGAACGGCACCAAGAGCGGCCTGCGGCAGGTCCAGGACATCCTGGCCGACGTCGAGGACGTCCACTTCTCCCGGCTCACCAGCACCGACGTGGTGCGGCATAAGCTGGTCGGACGCATCGTGGACGCCTACGAGGCCTACGACACCGCCCAGACCGCGGCGGACGCGGCCGCCGGCGGCGGCAGCGGCTCCAGGCCCAAGAGAAAGTAACCGACGAAAACCATCATGGCGATCGACGTCAACAACGAGTCCGGCTGGGACATCGACGAGCAGGCGGTCCTCGACGCCGCCCGCTACGCCCTCCAGCGCATGCGCATCCACCCGCTCTCCGAACTCTCGGTGATCGTGGTGGACGCCGCGGCGATGGAGCAGCTTCACCTCCAGTGGATGGACCTGCCGGGGCCCACCGACGTCATGTCCTTCCCGATGGACGAACTGCGTCCCGGCAAGGAGGACGAGGAGCCCGCCCAGGGGCTGCTCGGCGACATCGTGCTCTGCCCGGAGGTCGCCAAGAAGCAGGGGGAGGAGGCGCCGACCAAGCACTCCATGGACGAGGAGCTGCACCTGCTCACCGTCCACGGCGTCCTCCACCTGCTCGGTTACGACCACGGGGAGGCGGACGAGAAGGCCGAGATGTTCGGTCTGCAGAAGACGATCCTGGACGACTGGCGGGCCGAGCGCGGCATCGAGGGCGAGTCACCCGCCCCCACCACCCACTGACGGGCGACGGCACCCCAGACCATGATCGTCTCCGCTGTTCTGCTGGTCATCGTCGCCTGGCTGGCCGCCTGCGCCGAGACCGCCCTCGCCCGCGTCTCCCGGTTCCGCGCCGAGGACGCGCTGCGCTCCGGCCGCCGGGGTGCCGCCAAGCTGCTCGCCGTCGCCTCCGACACCACGCGCTACCTCAATGTGGCGCTGCTGGTCAGGGTCGCCGCCGAGACCGCCGCGGCCGTGCTCATCACCGTCGTCAGCGACCGGAACTTCGACGCCACCTGGCAGGTGCTGCTGGTGGCGATCGGCGTGATGGTGCTGGTGTCGTACGTGGCCATCGGCGTCTCGCCGCGCACCATCGGCCGCCAGCACCCGCTCAACACCGCGACGGTCGCCTCCTACGTGCTGCTGCCGCTGGCCCGGGTGATGGGCCCGATCCCCGGGCTGCTGATCCTGCTCGGCAACGCGCTGACCCCCGGAAAGGGCTTCAGACGCGGCCCGTTCGCCAGTGAGGCGGAGCTGCGGGCGATGGTGGACCTCGCCGAGTCGGAGTCGCTGATCGAGGACGACGAGCGCCGTATGGTGCACTCGGTCTTCGAGCTCGGCGACACCATCGTCCGCGAGGTGATGGTGCCGCGCACCGATCTGGTCATGATCGAGCGGTTCAAGACGGTCCGTCAGGCGATGACGCTGGCGCTCAGAAGCGGCTTCTCCCGGATCCCGGTGACCGGCGAGAGCGAGGACGACGTGGTGGGCTTCGTCTACCTCAAGGACCTCGCCCGCCGGGTGCACATCAGCCGCGAGGCCGAGAACGACCCGGTCTCGTCGCTGATCCGGCCCGCCGCCTTCGTACCGGACACCAAGAACGCCGGCGATCTGCTGCGGGAGATGCAGCGGGAACGCAACCATGTCGCGGTCGTGGTCGACGAGTACGGCGGCACCGCCGGGATCGTCACCATCGAGGACATCCTGGAGGAGATCGTCGGCGAGATCACCGACGAGTACGACCGGGAGACCCCGCCGGTCGAGGAGCTGGGCGACGGCCGCTACCGGGTGACCGCCCGGCTCGACATCGGCGACCTCGGCGAGCTGTACGGGGTGCCGCTCGACGACGACGACGTGGAGACGGTCGGCGGACTGCTCGCCAAGGCCCTCGGCCGGGTGCCCATCCCGGGCGCGACGGCGGTGGTGCCGCTGCCAGAGGACGGCTCCGGCGAACGGCACACGGTCGCGCTGCGGCTGACCGCCGAGACGCAGGCGGGGCGGCGGAACCGGATCGGCGCGGTGCTGGTGGAGCCGCTGGCGGCGGACTCCGGGTCGACGATGGCGGCTGACGCGTAAAGCTGCGGGCAGGGCGGGGGCGGGGGTTGGCCCGGCCCTTATGATCACGGCTATGAGCGAACCGCGGCCGCAGGCCGTCAGCCCCCTGGACCCGGAAGACCGCAAGCTGATCACGCTCGCCCGGTCGGCCCGCGCCCGCAACGCCACCCCCGAGGGCGCCGCCGTACGCGACGAGACCGGCCGCACCTATGTGGCCGGGTCCGTGACGCTGGAGTCGCTGAAGCTCACCGCGCTCCAGACCGCCGTCGCCATGGCGGTGGCCAGCGGTGCCGGCTCGCTGGAGGCGGCCGTGGTGGTCACCGCCGCCGAGCGGCCCGCCGGATCCGACCTGGCCGCGGTACGCGACCTCGGCGGCCCGGACACCCCGGTGATCCTGGCCGGGCCGGACGGCGAGGTACGCGCGACGGTCGCCGCCGGGTCCTGAGCAGCCGGGGCCTGAGCCGCTGGGGCAGGAGCCGGGGCCCGATCGTCCGGCGGTATCCCCGTATCCCCGCGGCGTCCCTGGCAGCCCTGGCCGCCGTCGCACCCCTGGAATGCGCTGGTGAGCGTCCCGCTCGTCCGCGGCCGCCGGCCCGGCGTCCGAGGCGGCGTCCGCGGCCGCTCTCCTCATCGGGGAGAATGGGGAGCATGAGCGCTCGTACCCCTTCCGCCGCGACCCCGGACGCCACCGCCAAGGCTCCCCACCGGTCCGGTTTCGCCTGCTTCGTCGGCCGCCCCAACGCCGGCAAGTCCACCCTCACGAACGCTCTCGTCGGCCAGAAGGTGGCGATCACCTCCAACCGGCCGCAGACCACCCGGCACAGCGTGCGCGGCATCGTCCACCGCCCGGACGCGCAGCTCATCCTGGTCGACACCCCCGGCCTGCACAAACCCCGCACCCTGCTCGGCGAGCGGCTCAACGACGTGGTCCGCACCACCTGGGCCGAGGTCGACATCATCGGCTTCTGCCTGCCCGCCGACCAGAAGCTCGGCCCCGGCGACACCTACATCGCGCGCGAGCTGGCCGGCATCAAGAAGACCCCGAAGGTGGCGATCGTCACCAAGACCGACCTGGTCGACTCCAAGCAGCTCGCCGCCCAGCTCATCGCGGTGGACCGGATCGGCCGGGAACTCGGCCTGGAATGGGCCGAGATCGTGCCGGTCTCGGCCGTCGGCGGCGAGCAGGTCACGCTCCTGGCCGATCTGCTGATCCCGCTGCTGCCGGAAGGCCCCCAGCTCTACGCCGAGGGCGACCTCACCGACGAGCCCGAGCAGGTGATGGTGGCCGAGCTGATCCGCGAGGCGGCGCTCGAAGGGGTTCGCGACGAACTCCCGCACTCCATCGCGGTGGTGGTCGAGGAGATGATCCCGCGCGAGGGGCGCCCGGCCGACAAGCCGCTGCTCGACATCCACGCCAACCTCTACATCGAGCGGCCCAGCCAGAAGGGCATCATCATCGGCCCCAAGGGCGCCCGGCTGAAGGAGGTCGGCACCAAGTCCCGCCACCAGATCGAGGCGCTGCTCGGCACGCCGGTCTTCCTCGACCTGCATGTGAAGGTGGCGAAGGACTGGCAGCGCGACCCCAAGCAGTTGCGCAAGCTGGGGTTCTGAGCGGACCGGCGCGGCGCGGGACCGGTCAGCCGCGCGGCGCCGCCGCGGTGCGCCGCACCGGGTCGAGGGAGGGTCCCGGGCCCTTCAGGACCCGGTGGAAGGGGGCGGTCTCGGTCCTGCGGATGCCGGGCAGCGCGGCGACCGGCCCGGTGAGATAGCGGTAGAGCGCGCCCGGGTCGCGGCAGTCGATCACCGCGTAGACGTTGGCCGTACCCGTGGTGGCGCAGGCGAAGGCGACGTTCCGGTGCTCGGCGAGCGCGGCGCCCACCTCGGCGAGCCGGGCCGGCTCCACCTCGAGCCACAGCGCGACCCGCAACTCCCGTGGCCGCGGCCCGGTTTCGTAGTCGAGGTCGAAGTAGAGCGCGCCGGCCGACCGCAGTTCCGACAGCCGGCGCCGCACCCTCGTCTGCGACCAGCCGACGACGGCGGCCAGTTCGGCCGCGGGGGTCCGGCCGTCGGTGGCCAGCGCCGCCAGCAGCTTCTGGTCGTCCGCGCCCAGCGGAAAGGGATCGGCGGCCTCCACGGCCCGGCGCGGCGCGTCCGGCGGGGTCAGCGCGCGGATCTCGGCCGGGTCGAGCGCCCCGAGCCGGCTCACCGGGCTCAGATCCCGCCCGTAGAAGATGTGCAGCATCGCGTGCGCGGTCACCCGGACCACCTGGGGCGTCCGCGGCAGCTTCGCCAGCAGCAGCGCGTCGTCCTGCCCGGGCCCGGCCGCCTGCACCAGGCAGGAGATCTCGGTGCCGCCGGAGATCAGGCCCACCCAGCGGGTGTCGGTCCGCCGGGCCAGCGCCTCACCCACCGAGGCCGCCGCGTCGGGGGTGCAGCGCACCCGGACCAGCCAGGGCGTCAGCCCGATCCGCAGCGGGTCGACCAGTCCCAGCACCCGGAGCGCGCCGGCCGTACGCAGCCGGCCGTACCGCCGGGCCACCGTCTGGTCGGAGACGCCCAGCACCTCGCCGATCCGGCTGAACGGGGCCCGGCCGTCGATCTGGAGCGCCTGCACGATGCGGCGGTCGAGCGGGTCGAGCGGACCGAAAACGCCGAGGCCGCTGAGTCCGCCGGGACCGCCAGTACCGCCGGGTCCGCCGACCAGAGCCGATGAGATGTCGGATTCCATCGCCCCAGGCTAGAAGATGTCGGATTCCGCCGCGCGGGGGCGGGTGGCTGGGGGATCTGCCGGGCGGTGCCGGATGGTGGAACCGCCACACCCATGAACCCCGAAACGGAGTCCACCCCATGCGCAAATGGCTGCCCCTCGTGGCGATATGCCTGGGCGCCTTCATCCTGCTGGTCGACGTCACCATCGTGAACGTCGCGCTGCCACGGATGGCCGACGACCTGCACGCGTCCTTCGCCTCGCTCCAGTGGGTGATCGACATCTACGCACTCGCGCTGGCCGCCCTGTTGATGGTGACCGGTTCGCTCGCCGACCTCTTCGGCCACCGGCGGCTCTACGCGCTCGGCCTCACCGTCTTCGCGCTCGCCTCGCTCGCCTGCGCGCTGGCGCCCAACGCGGCGGTGCTGATCACCGCACGAGCGGTGCAGGGGGTGGGCGGCGCGGCGATGTTCGCCACCTCGGCGGCGCTGGTCTCCGCGACCTACCACGGGCGGGACCGCGGCGTCGCCTTCGGCGTGTGGGGCGCGGTCAACGGCGCCGCCGCCGCGGCCGGGCCGATCGTCGGCGGGCTGCTCACGGAGGGGTTCGGCTGGCAGGCGATCTTCCTGGTGAACCTGCCGATCGCGGTGGTCGCGGTGGCGCTGACCCTGCGGGTGCTGCCCGCGCCCGCCCCCGCCGCCCGGTCCGGGGCCCGGCTCGACCTGCCCGGCGCCGCCGCCTTCACGCTGGCCGCGGCGGCCCTCACCTACGCGCTGATCCGGGGCGGCGAACACGGCTGGGGTGACGCCCTCACCGTCTCCGCCTTCGTGGTCGCCGCACTGGCCGCGGTCGGCTTCGTCGTCGCCGAACACCGCAGCAGCCACCCGATGCTGGAGCTCGCGCTGCTGCGCCGCCCCTCCTTCGCCGGGCTGCTCACCGGCGCGCTCCTCTACCAGCTCGCCGCCTTCAGCGGGCTGGTCTTCGTCTCGCTGTGGCTGCAGAACATCCTCCACCTCAGCCCGGTCCGCGGTGGTCTCGCGCTGATGCCGCTGGCCGGTACGGCCTTCGTCGTCGCGGCGGTGGCCGGCCGCCATATGCACCGCTTCGCCCCCCGGGTGCCGATCGGCGGCGGTCTGCTCTTCATCGCGGTGGGCTCGCTGCTGATCTGGGCCAGCGTGCACGCCGGCTCCGGCCAGTCCGCGCTCTTCGCCGGGCTCGCCATCAGCGGGGTCGGGGTCGGCCTCACCACCCCGGTGCTCGTCTCGGCCGCGATCGAGGCGGTACCGCCGCACCGGGCCGGCATGGCGGGCGGCGCGGTCAACACCTTCCGGCAGCTCGGCATGACCCTGGGCATCGCCCTCTTCGGCGCGGTCTTCACCGCCCGCCTCCGCCATGTCACCTCGACCGGCGGCACCGTCCACGCGGCCTACGCGGCCGGCCTCGACCGCATCTTCCTCCTCGCCGCCATAGCCGGCCTCGTCGGCGCCCTTCTCGTCCTCACCACGGTCCGCCGCCCCACCTCACCCACCCCGGCAGCCCCCACCCCTTCACTGGAAGAGCAGCCCGCCACCAGCTAGGGCGTGTTTTAGAAGTAGCGTCGTCCGCCCGCAGGGCGGGGCTCACGGCGTCTGGTGCGTGCGATCGCAAGGCGGAGGGTCGTCCTCGTAGTGGGCCTACTCGGACGAGCCCGACAACGCAGCGAGCGTGCGTGCCAGGCGCCGTGAGACAGACGGGACTTCTAAAACACGCCCTAGCGCTCGGACCAATTCCGGGGGCCCTGCCCGGGGCCCCGGGCGGATCTCCGAGGAAGCGGGCGGACCCGCCGCCCGGCTCTTCTCGCACACGGCCGGCGGAGCCCTACGCCCCTTCGCCCAGGATCGCTTCGATCAGTTCGCGTTGGGCGTCGGTGAGGTGGGGGTCGGCGCAGTGGGTGGTGCGGGAGCCGGCGGTGATGGTGTAGCTGAAGCCGTCCGGGACGACGCGGGGGTGGATTGTCTGGGTGGCGGCGGGGGTGAGGGACGGGGAAGAGGACGCGAGGACCGCTGTGGCCAGGGCGGCGAGGTGGGGGCCGTCGGGGTGGCCGGCGGTGTCGACGGTGGCGTTGCGGCGGATACCGGCGAAGCCGCCGGTACGGGTGACTTCGATCCGCACGGCGGCTCCTCGGGTTCGGCGGGCGCCCCGCCCGGAAGGTCAGGCCTGCTGGGTCTGGCCGGGCTGCTGGCGGGGGAGGGCGGGCTCGGCGGGATCGGTGGTGCGGCCGGCGGTGGGCGTGACGCCCACCGTGGTCCAGGCGGTGGTGACCGCCTCGACCTCCGTGCCCTCACCGTAACGGGCCGTGGCCGCGGCGGCGGTGGCCCCGGCGAATTCGGCGAACTGCGCGTTGGCCGGCAGGGCGCCGCCGGTGAGGGTGTCGTACCAGATCCGGCCGGCCCGCTCCCAGGCGTTGCCGCCCAGGGCGGCGGCCAGCAGGTAGAAGGCCCGGTTGGGGATGCCGGAGTTGAGGTGCACACCACCCTCGTCCTCGGAGGTCCTGACGTAGCCGTCCATGGAGCCGGGCTGGGGGTCCTTGCCGAGGCGGGGATCGTCGTAGGCGGTGCCCGGCTCCTTCATGGAGCGCAGCGCCTTCCCCGAGACGCCCGGTGCCAGCAGCCCGGCCCCGATCAGCCAGTCGGCCTGCTCGGCGGTCTGCCCGAGGGTGTACTGCTTGATGAGGCTGCCGAAGACGTCGGACACCGACTCGTTGAGCGCGCCGGACTGCCCGTGGTAGTCGAGGTTGGCGGTGTACTGGGTGACGCCGTGCGTCAACTCGTGCCCGATGACGTCCAGCGGGATGGTGAAGTCGAGGAAGATCTCCCCGTCCCCGTCGCCGAACACCATCTGCTCGCCGTTCCAGAAGGCGTTGTTGTAGCCCCGCAGGTAGTGGACGCTGGCGGTCAGCGGCAGCCCCCGGCCGTCGATGGAGTACCGCTGGAAAGCCTTCAGATACGTCTCGAAGGTCGCGCCGAGACCGTCGTACGCCCGATTGACGCCGATGTCCTTCGACGCCTTGGCGCCCTCGGCGCGCACCTTGCGGCCGGGCAGCGCGTCATGGTGCCGCGCGTCGTAAAGGGTGCGCTCGGGTTCCCCGCCGGCCGGCGCGGGCGCCTTCCCCGCGATCTGCTCGGTGGCGCCGAGCGCCGCCGTCAGACGCCGCCTGGTCCGCTCCCGGGCGTCGTGCTCCAGCGTGCGGCGGGCGGCCTCGGAGAGCACCCCCGCCCCGTTTCTGGCGAGGTGGTCGAGCACATGCGGCGGCACAATCGTGCAGAAGACTCCCATACGCGCAATGTGGCATCCCTCACACGCATTGTCACCGTTTTCTCCTTTCATTGACCAAAAGGAGCTAATCAGGACAGGTGCCATGGACAGGCCGCCGCATCTCTCATATTGAGAGGACGCCGCGCCCGGCTGCGCGATCCCGCCCGGCTCGGCTATGGTCTGTCCATCATGCGTTTCGGGCTGCTTCTCCTTAGCCGCCGCGGCGAGGGCCTGTAGTCGTAGGCCGACCCCCTCCCCGCGGAGTTCGGCGTTTCCCCGCCGCCGTCGGCCGCCCCCAGCGGACCCCCGAGGAGCCAGAGCCCCCATGACCAGTCAGCACCGTATCGGCCGTGCCACGCCCATCACGGCCGCGACCGTCACCCAGCGTCCGACCGCCATGCCGGTTCACAAGTACGGCCGGTACGAGCAGGTGGACATTCCCGACCGCACCTGGCCGGATGCCCGTGTCACGAAGGCGCCCCGCTGGCTGTCCACCGACCTGCGCGACGGCAACCAGGCCCTGATCGACCCGATGTCGCCCAGCCGCAAGCGGGAGATGTTCGACCTGCTGGTCCGGATGGGCTACAAGGAGATCGAGGTCGGCTTCCCCTCCTCAGGGCAGACCGACTTCGACTTCGTGCGTTCCGTCATCGAGCAGGACGCCATCCCCGACGATGTGACGATCTCGGTGCTGACGCAGGCCCGTGAGGAGCTGATCGAGCGCACCGTGGAGTCGCTGCGCGGCGCCCGCCGGGCCACCGTGCACCTCTACAACGCGACCGCGCCGGTCTTCCGCCGGGTGGTCTTCCGCGGCACCCGCGACCAGGTCCGGCAGATCGCGGTGGACGGCACCCGGCTGGTGATGGAGTACGCCGACAAGCTGCTGGGCGATGAGACGGTCTTCGGCTACCAGTACAGCCCGGAGATCTTCACCGACACCGAGCTGGACTTCGCGCTGGAGGTCTGCGAGGGCGTGATGGACGTCTGGCAGCCCGAGGAGGGCCGCGAGATCATCCTCAACCTGCCCGCCACCGTGGAGCGCTCCGCCCCCTCCACCCACGCCGACCGCTTCGAGTGGATGTCCCGCAACCTGTCCCGCCGCGCTTTCGTGTGCCTGTCGGTGCACCCGCACAACGACCGCGGTACGGCGGTGGCCGCGGCCGAACTGGCCCTGATGGCCGGCGCGGACCGGATCGAGGGCTGCCTGTTCGGGCAGGGCGAGCGCACCGGCAACGTCGACCTGGTCACCCTGGGGATGAACCTGTTCAGCCAGGGCATCGACCCGCAGATCGACTTCTCGCAGATCGACGAGGTCCGCCGCACCGCCGAGTACTGCAACCAGATGGAGGTCCACCCGCGCCACCCGTACGCCGGCGACCTCGTCTACACCTCCTTCTCCGGCTCCCACCAGGACGCCATCAAGAAGGGCTTCGAGGCGATGGAGGCCGAGGCGGCCTCCAAGGGCACCACGGTGGACGCCATCGAGTGGGCGGTGCCCTACCTGCCCATCGACCCCAAGGACGTCGGCCGCTCCTACGAGGCGGTCATCCGGGTCAACTCGCAGTCCGGCAAGGGCGGTATCGCCTACGTGCTGAAGAACGAGCACAAGCTGGACCTGCCGCGCCGGATGCAGATCGAGTTCTCCCGGATCATCCAGGCCAGGACCGACGTCCAGGGCGGCGAGATCACCCCGGCCGAGATCTGGGCGGTCTTCCAGGACGAGTACCTGCCCACCCCCGCCAACCCCTGGGGCCGGATCACCCTGCGCTCGGCCCAGGCGTCCACATCGAGCGACGGCACCGACGCGCTGACCGTCGAGGCCGTGGTGGACGGGGTCGAGACGGCGCTGAGCGGCACCGGAAACGGCCCCATCTCGGCCTTCTTCGACGCGCTGGGCTCGGCGGGGATCGACGCCCGGCTGCTGGACTACACCGAGCACACGCTCAGCGAGGGCGCCAGCGCGCGGGCCGCCTCGTACATCGAGTGCGCGATCGACGGCCGGGTGCTGTGGGGCATCGGCATCGACCCCAACACCACCCGCGCCTCACTGAAGGCCGTGGTCTCCGCCGTCAATCGCGCGGGCCGCTGACCACACTTCCGAGAGCGACAGGGCCGGCGGCCGGCGCCGATCAGCGCCCCGCCGCCGGCCGTTGTCCCCGCTCCGCCCCGGGTTTCCGCCCGCCCGGGGCGCACGGTCAGCGGGCGCCGGCGCCTCCCGCGCGAAGAGCCCAGGTGAATTGCCCCCGTACGCGGTACTGACTGCACCTCACCACTGTGGCTAACATCACGGTCGTACGGCACCGTTGCCGGAGCGTCATCGTGCGCGTTCGGGCCGGCAGGGTCGCGTACCGGAACGAACACGGCCGGAGGGTGCAGCGTGATGAAGATGGGGCTGTATATCTGGGGTGTGCGCACCGCCTGGCACACCGAGGACGACGGTGAGTTCTTCTGCCCCGACTGTGGCGGGGACCGCGCCTACCACCGCAGAACCGGCACCCGCAGACTGACGGTGCTCAACGTACCGCTGCTCACCCGCGGTCCGGCCGGCACCGTCATCGAGTGCACCGTCTGCCACCGGCGGTTCGACGCCGACGTGCTGCTGACCCCGACCACCACCCGGTTCTCCGCGATGCTGCGGGACGCGGTGCACACCATCGCGCTCGCCGTGCTCACCGCCGGCGGCGCGACCGACCGGGGCGCCCGTGACGCGGCGGTCTGCGCGGTCCGCGCGGCCGGCTTCACCGACTGCACCGAGGAGCAACTGCTCGGCCTGCTCGCCGCGATCGTCGCCGACGAGGGCCGCTTCCGCCGCTCCGAGGAGCTCGGGCCCGACTCCTTCGCCGAGGCCGTCGACGGCTGCGGAAGCTGGCTCTCCATCGAGCTGCACGAGGCGTTGGAGCCGCTCGCCGACCATCTGCACACGTACGGCAGGGAACGCGTACTGCTCGAAGGCGCCCACATCGCGCTCGCCGACGGCCCCTATCTGCCGGCCGAGCGGGAGGTGCTCGAAGCGATCGGGCGCTGTCTGTCGCTGCACACCGACGATATCGACCGGCTGCTGACCGCCGCCGCGGCGACGCCGTCCTGAACAGCGCGCGGACCGGGGACACACGGGCCGGGGACGCGCGGGCCGGGCGTACTCCCCGGGGAGTACCGCGCCGCCCGCTCGGTCCGGCGGAGTAACGCCCCACTCGGCCCTCAGCGCGACGCGGACCACCCCCTTCGGGCGGAACGCTGGTGCATGTGACACCAGCCGCTCCCGGAGGGGAAGCCCCGATGCCTTCCAGCCAGTCCGCCGCCCCCGCGTACCGCCGCGCACTGCCCTGGGCGGTGATCGCCCTGTGGATCGTGATCCTCGCCGTCTCGGGCGGCTTCGCCGGCAAGCTGAGCGGCGTCAAGCACAACGAGACCGTCGACTACCTGCCGGCCAGTGCCCAGTCCACCCAGGTCGCCAGGATCCAGCAGACCCTGCCCGGCGGCGGCGCCACCGACCTGCTGCTGGTCTACGACCGCGGCACCGGCCTGACCGGCGCCGACCGGGCGGCCGTCGCGCGCCAGAGCGCCGCGGTCGACCGGGCGTACGACCTGGTGGGCCCGGCGCCCCGGCCGGTCACCGCCAAGGACGGCCGCACCCTGATGGTGCCGGTCTCCATCGCCGAGCGCGACGGCAAGCCGGAAGTCGTGGTCAAGGACGTCAGGGCGCTGCTCGCCGCCGGCCGGCCCGCCGGGCTCAGCGTCCGGGTCGGCGGCCCCGGGGCCGCACAGGCCGACGCGAAGGAGGTCTTCGCGTCCGTCGACGGGACCCTGCTGCTCTCCACGGCGGCGGTCGTCGCCCTGCTGCTGATCATCACCTACCGCAGCCCGTTCCTGTGGCTGGTGCCGCTCGGTGTCGTCGGCGTCGCGGCCGGCACCGCGATGGCCGTGGTCTACGGACTCGTCGAGGGCTTCGGACTCACCGTCTCCGACATGAGCTCCTCCGTGATGACCGTGCTGATCTTCGGCGCCGGCACCGACTACGCCCTGCTGCTCATCTCCCGCTACCGGGACGAACTCCGCCGCCGCCCCGAGCCCTACGAGGCGATGCGGGCCGCGCTGCGCGGGATCGGCCCCGCGGTGCTCACCTCGGCGGCCACCGTCGTCGCCGGGCTGCTCTGCCTGCTCGCCGCCGACCTCAACAGCAGCCGCGGCCTCGGCCCGGTCGGCGCGGTCGGCGTCGTCTGCGCGCTGGCCGCGATGACCACCCTGCTGCCGGCCGTCCTGGTACTGCTCGGCCGGCGGATCTTCTGGCCGCTGATCCCCGCCCACGGCAGCCCCGCGCGGACCGGCCGCGCCTTCTACCGCCGCGTCGGCGAGCACGTCACCCGCCGACCGGTCGTCACGCTCACCGCCTCCGTACTCGCGGTCGGCGCGCTGGCGCTCGGCATCGGCAATCTGCCGGGCGCGCTGCGGCAGGACGACACCTTCACCGGCAAGCCCGAGTCGGTGGCCGCCGACGAACTGCTCCACCGCGCCTTCCCCGACCGCAGCAGCCAGCCGATCACCGTCGTCGTCCCCACCGCCAAGGCGAGCGCGGAACAGACGGCGCTGCGGTCCACGGCCGGCGTGGCGAGCACCGCGGCGGGCCGCAGCGGCGGCGGCTGGAGCGAGATCTCGGTCTTCCCGACGGCCGCCCCCGACACCCCGGCCGAGCACGCCACCATCACCCGGCTGCGGGCCGTCACCGCCGCGGGCCACGGGCTCGTCGGCGGCGCCAGCGCCCAGCGGATCGACACGGCGGACACCACCGCGCGCGACCGGGGCATCGTCATCCCGCTGGTGCTCGGCGCGGTCTTCCTGCTGCTGGCCGCCCTGCTGCGCAGCCTGATCGCCCCGCTGCTCCTCACCGCCGCGATGGTCGCGGTGTGGGGCGCCGCCCTCGGTATCGGCGGGCTGCTCTTCGGCCCGGTGCTCGGTCTGCACGGCATCGACCCCGGGCTGCCCCTGCTCAGCTTCGTCTTCCTGGTCGCCCTCGGCGTCGACTACGGCATCTTCCTGCTGCACCGGATGCGTGAGGAGGCGGCGCGCGGGGCCGACGCGGGCAGCGCCACCCGTACCGCCCTCGAATCCACCGGCGGCGTCATCGCCTCCGCGGGGGTGGTGCTCGCCGCGACCTTCACCGTCCTGGCCACCCTGCCGCTGGTGATGATGGTCGAACTCGGCCTGGTGGTGGCCCTCGGTGTCCTCCTGGACACCTTCCTCGTCCGCACCTTCCTGATCCCGGCGGCCACCGCGCTGATCGGCCGCCGCCTGTGGTGGCCGGCCCGGCTGCCATCGCTGCGTGGCACCGGCACCGCGGCGCCCGCGCCGGCCAGCGCCGCCGAACCGGCCACCCGAGCGGGCTGAGCGCTCGCGCGCCGTCCCTTGGGGCCCGGAGCGTTCATCACGGAGGATGGCAGCGTGACCCACAGTCTCGTGTTCCCACTCGCTCGGCAGGACCGGGCCGGCCGCAACGCCACCGCGCCGCCGCCGGTCTCGGTCAACGACGTCGGCCTGGCCGCCCTCGTCCTGGTGGCGCAGGCGCTGCTCGCCGTGCTGCTCCCCGAGGGCTTCGCGAGTCATCGGCTCGACGCCCTCGGCTGGGCGATGCTGGTGGCCGGCGCCGCGGTGCTGGTCTGGCGGCGGCGGGCGCCGATGCTGTGCCTGCTCGGGATGGTCGCCGTGGTGGCGCCCTATCACTACCTCCGGTACATCCAGGTGGCTCCCCTGCCGTGCAGCGCGGTCGCCCTGTACGCGCTGGCGGTGGCCGGACCGCGGCCGCGCACCGTCCTGGTGGTGCCGGTCATCGTCTGCACGATGGCGGTGGAGCTCGGCTCGCTCGGCAAGCCGGACGCGGCGATCGCCACGCTGCGCAGCGCGGGCTGGATCGTGGCGTTCGCGGTCATCGGCGAGGTGGTGCGGATGCACCGGATCTACGTCGCGGAGATCACCGACCGTGCCGAGCGGGCCGAACGTACCCGGGAGGAGGAGGCCGCCCGCCGGGTCGCCGAGGAGCGGCTGCGGATCGCCCGCGACCTGCACGACCTGCTCGCGCACAGCATCACCCTGATCGGGGTGCAGACCTCGGTGGCGGCCCACATCCTGGTCGCCGACCCGGAGCGGCTCGACCGGACCGCGGTGGCCGGCGCGCTCGACGCCATCGCGGACACCTGCCGGGAGGCCCGCGCCGAACTCCGCACCACCCTGCGGGTGCTGCGGGCCGACGGCGACGGGCCGCTGCCCGGTCTCGCGGGTCTTCCCTCGCTGGTCAAGGCGGCGGAGGCGGGCGGCGCGCGGGTCGAACTGGAGGTGGCCCCGGGCGCGGCCGAGCAGGTGCCGCCGGCCGTGGGCGCCGCCGCCTACCGGATCGTCCAGGAGTCGCTGACCAACGCGGTTCGGCACGCGGACGCGCCGGGGCCGCGGATCTCGGTCCGGGTGGAGCGGGCGGCGGCGGCCCTGCGGCTGCTGGTCCAGGACGAGGGGCCGGGGGGCGCCGAGCCGGGCGGTCGCACGGCCGGTCGCGAGTCCTCCCGGGACCCTGCTGGCGCGGGCCGGGGTGAGGCCACCGGCTTCGGCATCCTCGGCATGCGCGAGCGGGCCCGCAGCGTCGGCGGCACCCTGACGGCGGGGCCCCGGGCCGGCCGCCCCGGGTTCGCGGTCACCGCGGAGCTGCCGCTCGGTGCGGACGCGGGAGCTGGTGCCGGCCGGGGCCCGGACCGGCCGGCCCAGGCTCCCGCGTCGGCCCAGGCTCCCGCGCCCCGGCCCGGCGCGCTCGCCCCCGCCGTACCGCCGGATGGCGTCCCGGCGGACGTGTCACCGGCTGCCGCCGCTTCCGCCGGGTCCCGGGCCGGGGTTGCCGCCTCCGTCGTACCGCCGGACGCCGTACCGCCGGTACCGCCGGTACCGCCGGACGCCGTACCGACCGCCGTCGCGCCCGCCGGGTCCCCGGCCGGGGCCGCCGCCGAGGGAGGCGCCGGATGACCCCGACACCGCCGATCCGCGTCCTCCTCGCCGACGACCAGCACCTGGTCCGGGCCGCCTTCGCGATGCTCGTCGAGTCCGCCCGGGACATGGAGGTGGTGGGCCAGGCTGGCAACGGGGCCGAGGCGGTCGAGGTGTGCCGCGCCGCGCGGGCCGACGTCGTGGTGATGGACATCCGGATGCCGGAGCTGGACGGCATCGAGGCCACCCGCCGGATCGCCGCCGACCAGGACCTGGCCGGGGTACGGATCCTGGTGCTGACCACCTATGACGACGACGAGCACGTGATGGCGGCGCTGCGGGCCGGCGCGTCCGGCTTCATGGCCAAGGACACCAGGCCCGGCGAGCTGCTCGACGCGATCCGTACCGTCGCGGCCGGCGACGCGCTGCTCTCCCCCGGCCCGACCGCCAAGCTGATCGCCCGCGTGCTGCGGCTGCCGGACCGGCCGCCGGCCGGCACACCGGTCCCCGCCGGTCTCGCCTGCCTGTCCGAACGGGAGCGGGAGGTGCTGACCCTGGTGGCCCGCGGGCTGAACAACGCCGAGGCGGCCGAGGCGCTGGGCCTCAGCCCGCTCACCGCCAAGACCCATGTCAGCCGGATCATGGGCAAGCTGGGCGCCAGGGACCGGGCCCAACTCGTCGTTCTCGCCTATGAGTCAGGACTGGTGGCGCCCGGCACCGACCGCTGAACCCGCCATCGACCGCTGGACCCGGACCCGGACCCGGACCCGGACCCGGACCCGGACCCGGACCCGGACCCGGACCCGGACCCGGACCCGGACCCGGACCCGGACCCGGACCCGGACCCGGACCCGAACCCGGGACCGGGACCGGGCGACCGGTCGTACCGGCGTACGGGACAATGGGGCCATGAGTCTGTTCCGCGACGACGGCATCGTGCTGCGCACCCAGAAGCTGGGTGAGGCGGACCGGATCATCACGCTGCTGACCCGCAGACACGGCCGGGTGCGGGCGGTGGCCCGGGGGGTGCGGCGCACCAAGTCGAAGTTCGGCGCGCGGCTGGAGCCGTTCAGCCATGTCGATGTGCAGTTCTTCGCCCGGGGCGGTGAACTGGTCGGCCGCGGGCTGCCGCTGTGCACCCAGGGCGAGACCATCGCGCCCTACGGCGGCGCCATCGTCACCGACTACGACCGCTACACCTCCGGCACCGCGATGCTGGAGACGGCCGAACGCTTCACCGACCACGAGGGCGAACCGGCCGTCCAGCAGTATCTGCTGCTGGTCGGCGCGCTGCGCACCCTCGCGGCGGGCGACCACGAGCCGCGGCTGGTGCTCGACGCCTTCCTGCTGCGCTCGCTGGCCGTCAACGGATACGCGCCCAGCTTCGACAACTGCGCCAAATGCGGGATGAACGGCCCCAACCGGTTCTTCTCGGTCGGCGCGGGAGGAGTCGTCTGCGGTGACTGCCGGGTGCCGGGAAGCGTCGTACCCTCACGGGAGTCGCTCGAACTGCTCGGGGCGCTGCTGGGCGGCGACTGGGAGACCGCGGACGCCTGCGAACCGCGCCACTGCCGCGAGGGCAGCGGGCTGGTCGCGGCGTATCTCCAGTGGCATCTGGAGCGCGGCCTGCGGTCGCTGCGCTTCGTCGAGCGCCGGCCGGAGGTCGCGGTGGCCGATCGGACCGACCGGTAGCCCGAACCGGACCGACCGGACCGACCGGTAGCCGCGCGCCCCACGGTAGCGTGGACGAACGGCTGACCAGGCCACCAGGCCACCAGGTCCCACCAGGAACACTGTCAGGAGAAGCGCGACATGGCACGTCAGGGGATTCTGGCCCGTAACCGGACCTCCTACCGGACCCCGGATCCGCACCCGTCGGGCGCCCGGGCACCGAAACTTCCCACCGAACTCGTCCCCAAGCACGTCGCCATCGTGATGGACGGCAACGGCCGCTGGGCCAAGGAGCGCGGGCTGCCGCGCACCGAGGGCCACCGGGTCGGCGAGGGCGTGGTGCTCGACGTCCTCAAGGGCTGCCTGGAGATCGGCGTCAAGAACCTGTCGCTGTACGCCTTCTCCACCGAGAACTGGAAGCGGTCGCCGGACGAGGTGCGCTTCCTGATGAACTTCAACCGCGATGTGATCCGCCGCCGCCGTGACGAGATGAACGAGCTGGGGATCCGGATCCGCTGGGTCGGCCGGATGCCGAAGATGTGGAAGTCGGTGGTCCAGGAGCTCCAGATCGCCCAGGAGCAGACGGTCGGCAACGACGCCATGACGCTCTACTTCTGCGTCAACTACGGCGGCCGGGCGGAGATCGCCGACGCCGCGCAGGCCATCGCCCGCGATGTCGCGGCGGGCAGGCTCGACCCGGGCAAGGTCAACGAGAAGACCTTCGCCAAGTACCTCTACTACCCGGACATGCCGGACGTCGATCTCTTCCTGCGGCCGAGCGGTGAGCAGCGCACCTCCAACTACCTGCTCTGGCAGAGCAGTTACGCGGAGATGGTGTTCCAGGACGTGCTCTGGCCGGACTTCGACCGCCGGGACCTGTGGCGGGCCTGCATGGAGTACGCCTCCCGCGACCGCCGCTTCGGCGGGGCCATCCCCAACGAGGAGCAGATCCTCAAGGGCTGACCCCGGCGGCGATCAGCCCGCGGCCGGTGCCGCGGGCTCGGCGGCGCCGCCGGCCGACGCCGAGCACTCCGCGCAGGTACCGAAGATCTCCATCGTGTGCGCGACATCCACGAAGCCGTGCTCAGCGGCGATCGCGTCGGCCCACTTCTCGACCGCGGGCCCCTCGACCTCGACGGCCTTGCCGCAGACCCGGCAGACCAGGTGGTGATGGTGGCCGCCGCCGGAGCAGCGCCGGTAGACCGATTCGCCGTCGCCGGTCCTGAGCACGTCGATCTCACCGGCGTCGGCGAGGGACTGAAGGGTGCGGTAGACGGTGGTCAGGCCGACCGAGTCGCCGCGGTGCTTGAGCAGGTCGTGCAGGTCCTGCGCGCTGCGGAACTCCTCGGCCTCTTCCAGAACCGCCGAAACCGCGGCCCGCTGCCGGGTCGAACGGCCGCGCACGGGATGGTTGGCGGTGGTCACCGGTGTCTCCTTCTCGGTCGTCGTTGCTCGTCGTCGGGCGGCGTTGCCTGTGCTTGCCCGTCGTGGGTGCTCGCCGGCGGCCGCCGGCACCGCCGGAATCGGGCACCTGTCCGGGTGGCCCATTGTGCCAGGCCGAGCGGCGCTCAGGCCCGGATCGGAACCGCCCGGTCCGACTCGGCGGGGTACCGGGCCGGCGGCGCTCCGTCGGCCCCATCAAGGGTGCACCCTTCCGGGCCGATGTCCGGGCCGGTGTCCGGACCGATCGCCGAGCGGCGGCTCCGCCGCGCGGCCAGCGGCGCCGCGACCGCCGTCATCAGCAGGAAGACCGCCATCGAGGCCAGCACGATGCTCGCGCCCGGCGGCACGTCCACGTAGTACGAGAACACCGTCCCGGACAGCGCCACCGTCACCCCGATGACCATCGACACCGCCAGGGTCCAGGCGAAGCCCCTGGTGACCTGCTGGGCGGCGGCCACCGGGATCACCATCAGCGCGCTGACCAGCAGCAGCCCCACGATCCGCATCGCCACCGTCACGGTGACCGCCGCCGTCACCGCGAGCAGCAGGTTCAGCGCCCGCACCGGCAGCCCGCTGACCCGGGCGAACTCCTCGTCCTGGCAGACGGCGAACAACTGCCGCCGCAGCCCCAGGGTGACCAGCAGCACGAAGACCGCGAGCGCGGCCATCGGCGCGAGGTCCTGCGGCGCGACGGTGAGGATCGAGCCGAAGAGATACGTGGTCAGGTTGGCGTTGGAGCCGTTCGGCGCCAGCGAGATGATCAGCACCCCGCCCGACATGCCGCCGTAGAAGAGCATCGCCAGCGCGATGTCGCCGCGCGTCTTGGCGTAGGAGCGAATCAGCTCCATGGCGACCGCGCCGAGCACCGAGACGAGTACCGCCGTCCAGACCGGGCTGACCTGGAGCAGGAAGCCGAGCGCGACGCCGGTCAGGGCCACATGGCCGATGCCGTCGCCCATGATCGCCTGGCGGCGCTGCACCAGGTAGATGCCGACGGCCGGCGCGATCACACCGATCAGCACCGCGGCCAGCAGGGCCCGCTCCATGAAGGGGTAGCCGAGGATCTCCATCAGCCCGCGACCCCGGCCGGCCTGGGCTCGCCCGCGTGCGAGTGCGCGTGCGCGTGATGCGGGCCGGGCGGCGTGTGGTGCCGCACGCCGTGAGGCGGCGGCCCCTCGGACCGCACCCGGCCGTCCGCGAGCACCACCGCGCGGTCGATCAGCGGCTCCAGCGGGCCGAGCTCGTGCAGCACCAGCAGTACGCCGCTGCCCGCCGCGACCTGCTCGCGCAGTGTGTGGGCGAGCACGTCCTGGCCGGGCAGGTCGACGCCCGCCATCGGCTCGTCCATGACCAGCAGTTCGGGTTCGCCGGCCAGCGCGCGGGCGATCAGCACCCGCTGGTGCTGGCCGCCGGAGAGCGCGTCCACCGAGTCCCCGGCCCGCCCGGCCATCCCCACCCGGTCAAGCGCCCGGTCCACCGCCGCCCGGTCGGCCCGGCCGGGCGGCCGCAGCCGGGTACGGGCCAGCCGCCCGGCGGAGACCACCTCCCGTACGGTCGCGGGCACGCCGCCGGCCGCGGTGGTGCGCTGCGGTACGTACCCGATCCGCGCCCACTGCCGGAAGCGGTCCCCCGGGGTGCCGAACAGCTCCCAGGTACCGGCGGCGAGCCCTACCTGGCCGACCACCGCGCGGACCGCCGTCGACTTCCCCGAGCCGTTGGCGCCGAGCAGGGCCACCACCTCGCCGCGGCCGACGGTCAGATCAAGGCCGCGCAGCACCGGGCGGGTACCGAGGGTGACATGGGCGTCGCGCAGCCGCACCACGGTCTCGGGGCCGGTGGTCACGCGGCGCCCAGCGCGCGGCGCAGCGCCCGCAGGTTGGCCCGCTGCACCTGGAAGTAGTCGCGGCCGGCCGACCGGTCGGTGATGCCCTCGATCGGGTCGAGGACGGCGGTGGTGACCCCCAGATCGCCGGCCACGGTGCTGGCGACGCGGTCGCTGACCAGCGGCTCGAAGAAGACCGTGGTGGCGTGGCCGCGCCGGGCGGCGTCCTGGAGCGCCTTCATCCGGGCGCCGCCGGGCTCGCTCTCCGGGTCGACGCCGGCCACGGCCTCCTCCACCAGGCCGTAGCGCTCGGCGAGATAGCCGAAGGCGGCGTGGGTGGTGACGAAGGTGTCGGAGACCCGGCCCCGCAGGCCCGCGCGGAAGGCCGCGTCCAGGGCGGTGAGCTCGCCCACCAGCGCGTCGGTGTTCTTGGCGTACGTGGCCGCGGACGCCGGGTCGGCTCGGGCCAGCGCGGCGCCGATGCCCCGGGCGAGCTGTGCGTAGCGCACCGGGTCCAGCCAGACATGGGGGTCGGCGCCCGGGTCGTCCCGGTGGGCCTCGCTGTCGCCGGTGTCGCCGGTGTCGCCGGGCCGGCCGTCCACCTCGGTGCCGTGGTCCTCCAGCGTGGTCAGCGCGGCGGCGTCCACCGCGCGCCGGACGCCGGACTGCTCGATGGCCGCGTCCACGGCGGGCTGGAGGCCGCGCAGATAGACCGCCAGGTCGCTGTCGCCGAGCCGGCCCACCTGCCGGGGGGAGAGTTCGAGGTCGTGCGGTTCGACGCCGGGCCTGGTGAGATCGGTGACGGTCACCCGGGACCCGCCGATCCGCCGGACCAGGAACTCCAGCGGGTAGAAAGAGGCCGTAACCTTGAGCCTTCCGTCGCGCCCGCCGCCCGCGGTGTCCGCCCGTGCCGCACCGGAGCAGGCGGCCAGCGCCGGAAGAGCGAGTGCGGCGGCGACGGCGAGCGCGGTGGCGGGTATCACCCGGGGACGATCCTTCACGACAGTCATTTTCAACTGAAGTGGAAACGGTTGTCAATTGCCACTGGCCGGGGGGAGCCCCGGTTCTTGCAGGCCGCGGAACGGATTTGATATGCGCCCCGCACCCGCCGGTAATCTGGGACAACTGACCGCTTCGTCGTACTGAAGAGAGCACCGTGGCCGCCGACAAGATCGACACCATCGTCAGCCTGAGCAAGCGCCGTGGCTTCGTATTCCCGAGCAGCGAGATTTACGGCGGTTCCAAGGCCGCCTGGGACTACGGACCGCTGGGCGTCGAGCTCAAGGAGAACATCAAGCGCCAGTGGTGGCGCTCCATGGTGATTTCGCGTGACGACGTGGTGGGCATCGACTCGTCGGTGATCCTCGCCCCCGAGGTGTGGGTCGCCTCCGGGCACGTCGCGACCTTCTCCGACCCGCTGACCGAGTGCACCTCCTGCCACAAGCGCTACCGCGCCGACCACCTGGAGGAGGCGTACGAGGCGAAGCACGGCAAGCTCCCCGCCAATGGTCTGGCCGACATCAACTGCCCGCACTGCGGCACCAAGGGCGCCTTCACCGAGCCCAAGCAGTTCTCCGGCATGCTCCAGACCCACCTCGGCCCCACCCAGGACGCGGGTTCCGTGGCCTACCTGCGGCCCGAGACCGCCCAGGGTATTTTCGTCAGCTTCGCCCAGGTACAGATCACCTCGCGGAAGAAGCCGCCGTTCGGCATCGCCCAGATGGGCAAGTCGTTCCGCAACGAGATCACGCCGGGCAACTTCATCTTCCGGACCCGCGAGTTCGAGCAGATGGAGATGGAGTTCTTCGTCAAGCCGGGCGAGGACGAGAAGTGGCACGAGTACTGGATGCAGGAGCGGTGGAACTGGTACACCGGCCTGGGCCTGCGGGAGGAGAACATCCGCTGGTACGACCACCCGAAGGAGAAGCTCTCCCACTACTCGAAGCGCACCGCGGACATCGAGTACCGCTTCAACTTCGGCGGCCAGGAGTTCAGCGAGCTGGAAGGTGTGGCCAACCGCACCGACTTCGACCTCTCCTCGCACGCCAAGGCGTCCGGCCAGGACCTCTCCTACTTCGACCAGGAGGCGGGCGAGCGCTGGTTCCCGTATGTCATCGAGCCGGCGGCGGGCGTCAACCGGGCCATGCTCGCCTTCATGCTCGACGCCTACAACGAGGACGAGGCGCCCAACGCCAAGGGCGCCATGGAGAAGCGCACGGTGATGCGGCTCGACCCGCGGCTCGCCCCGGTGAAGGTCGCCGTGCTGCCGCTCTCCCGCAACCCCGAGCTCTCCCCGAAGGCGAAGGGCCTGGCCACGGCGCTGCGCAAGAACTGGAACATCGAGTTCGACGACGCGGGCGCGATCGGCCGCCGCTATCGCCGCCAGGACGAGATCGGTACGCCATTCTGTGTCACGGTGGACTTCGACACGCTCGACGACAACGCGGTCACGGTCCGCGAGCGGGACACCATGAAGCAGGAGCGGGTGTCGCTCGACCAGGTGGAGTCCTACCTCGGTGGGCGGCTGCTGGGCTGCTGACCCGCCGCCTCGCACACCGCCCGATCGGTGAGCGCCTCCGGCCGCCGCACCGGCTCGATCCCGAGCCCGGTCCGGCGGCCGGCCGCTTGTCCGGCGGGGCGCGCAGGGTCGATCCGGTCCGTCCGGTCCGTCCGGTCCGTCGGGTGGGCCGGGTTCGACGCCGGGCGGGGGAAGCTGGTGACGGCGAGGACGCCGCATATCGCGGCGAGCGGTATCTCGGCGGCGAAGGCCATCGCCAGGGCGGTGCGGAAGTCCGGGCCCGACGAGGTCATCACGTCGAACCAGGCGTCCACCGCGAGGAGCGTGGCGGTGGCGCCGGCCACCGCCGAACGGACGCGGTGGCGGCGCAGGGTGAGCAGGCCGGTGGCGATGAGGCCGACCGCCTCCATCGTGTCGAGCCCGACCCAAGCGGTGGCCCAGTGCGGCGCGGTGGCGGTCGGCGGCAGGCCGGTGGCGAGCACGACCAGCCAGGGGACGAGGGCGATGCCGCTGGCCACCAGGGCGTAGCCGGGCCAGCGGCGGAGCGGGGCGCTCGGCCGCGCGGGCGGCCCGGTGAATTCCGCGTACGGCGGCGGGCCCTGGCGTACGAGCATCACTGTGGTCTCCCTCCGGTGCGCCCCCGCGTCCTTGGACAACGCCGGGAATGCGGTGAACCCTTCCTGGAGTCTGCCCACGGCGATCTCGGGCAAGGTACGGAATAACGCCACCTACGGTGCCGCGCTCGTGACCCCAGCGCCCCTCGGCCGCCGGGCCTGCGCGGTCCTCGGGTCAACCCCACGGCCCTCGTGACCCTTCTCACGCCCCGCCCGCCCCGACCCGGACGGCCTTCGGGCCCTGAAGGGGGGGCCACCGGCCGGTGGCACGGGGGCGACAGCGGCAGCCCCTTTGGGTCGGTGGCGATCTGCCGGTCGCGCTGTGGCTGGCCGCGCAGTTCCCCGCGCCCCTTGTTGGGTGCCGCCGACCGCGAAGTGGACGCCGTCGGGCCCCGAAGGGGCGCGAGGAACTGCGCGAGCAACCGGCCACCGGCCGGTGGGCCGGATACGGCAGGAACAGCCCCTTTGGGTCGGTGGCGACGTGCGGGTGCGTTGTGGCTGGTCGCGCGGTTCCTCGCGCCCCTTGTTGGGGGCCGTCGACAGCGGAGTGGACGCCGGGGAACCGCTTAGGTCACGTCACCGTGCGGGGGAGCCGGAGGCTCAGGGTGGCCGTGGCGGCGACGGTTAGGAGTTGGCCGAGCAGGGTCCAGAGCAGGGCGTCGCGGATGCCGATCGAGGTGGACAGGGTGAGGAACAGCGTGCCGAGCGTCGCCACGCCCAGCGCGAGGCTGGCCTGCTGGGTGGTGGCCATCGCGCCGCCGCCCACTCCGGCCTGCGCCGGCGGCACCTCGCTGAGCACGATGCGGAAGACCACCGGCAGCACGAACCCCTGCCCGAAGCCGGCCAGCGCCATGCTGGGCGCGAGCGCCCAGATCCCCAGGTCCGGCCAGCCCCACCAGAACGTACCGGCCAGCACCACCAGGCCGACCCCCTGGATCAGCGAACCCCCGGTCACCGTGGCCCGGCCGAAGCGGGCCACCGCCCGCGGCCCGAGCAGCGACGCCGCGAAGAACGCCGCGCACAGCGGCGCCAGCGCCGCGCCCGCCGCCAGCGCCCCGAAGTGCAGCCCGTCCTGCATGGCCACGGCCAGCACGAACATAAAGCCGCCGAAGCCGAGACAGAACGGCAGGATCAGCACCAGCCCGCTGCGGACACTCTGGATACGGACCAGGGACGGCGGCAGCAGCGGGGTCCCGCCGGACCGCTCACCGTGCCGCTCCACCGCCACGAACGCCGCCGCCAGGAACGGCGACAGCGCGAGCAGCACCCACGACCACAGCGGCCAGCCGGTCGCCCGGCCCTCGGTCAGCGGCAGCAGCAGCGCGATCAGCGTCGCCGCCAGCAGCACCGTGCCGGACCGGTCGATCCGGGCCGGCCGCGGCGAACGCGTCTCCGGCACCGAGCGCACCGCCAGCACCAGGGCGACCGCCGCGATCGGCACGTTGACCAGGAAGATCGCGCGCCAGCCGCTGCCCGCGATGTCCGCCGAGACCAGCACGCCGCCGAGCACCTGACCGACGACGCTCGCGATGCCGGCCGTCGCGCCGTAGTAGCTGAGCGCCTTGCCGCGGCTGCTGCCGGACGTGGCGGCCTGAATGGTGGCCAGCGCCTGCGGCAGCAGCAGCGCGGCCGCCGCGCCCTGGGCGACCCGCGCGCCCACCAGCGTCCACGCGTTGGGCGACACACCGCAGGCCAGCGACGTGAGCGCGAAGGCCGCGAGCCCCCACAGGAAGAGGGTCCGGCGGCCGAACATGTCACCCAGCCGGCCACCGAGCACCAGCAGCACGGCGTACGCGACGCCGTACCCCGCGACCACCATCTCCAGCACCGCGGGCCCCGCGTCCAGATCGCGGTCGATCGTGGGCAGCGCCACATTGACGATGAAGAAGTCCACCATCGGCAGGGCCGCGCCGAGCAGCACGGTGAGCAGACCGAGCGTGCTGAGCGCCGGGGACCCGGCCGGGGAGGAAGGAGACGGGGCCGATGACGAAGACGGGGCCGATGAAGGAGAGGGGGCCGGTGCCGTGGAGACCTGTGACGAGGGGGACTGCGAAGAGGTGCGCCGGGCCGCGGCGGTCGGGCCGGGCGCGCCGACCCGGGTCACGGTCGGCAGCACCTGAGCTCGGGAAACCGGGGAGTGTTCGATTCGATCGGTCACTCTGGCCACCCTGCCCTCTTTCCCAGAGGGGTACCAGAGACGGTTTATCCAGGTATCCAGAGAACCTGGCAACCGGCTGCCCGATCAGGCAAGCTGGTGGGATGAGCACAGCCTTCGATGGTGCCCCGTTCGACCGCGCCGACGGGGATCTCGCCGCGGTCGCCGGTCTGGCCGCGACCGCGCTGCCCTACGACGAGAACACCGGCCGCGGTGACGGCGGTGAGAGCCGCCGCCGAGAGCTGGCCTCCTTCCTGCGCAGCCGCCGCGAACGCATCTCGCCCGAGCAGGTCGGGCTGCCGCCGGGCCGCCGGCGGCGCACCCCGGGGCTGCGCCGCGAGGAGGTGGCGCAGCTCGCCGCGGTCGGCGTCACCTGGTACACCTGGCTCGAACAGGCGCGGGAGATCCAGGTCTCCGCCCAGGTCGCCGACGCCATCGCCCGGGCGCTGATGCTCGACCGGGAGGAGCGGCGGCACCTCTTCACCCTGGCCGGCACGCCCGACCCGCGACCGCTCCACGACTGCCCCGGGATGTCGCCGGCGATCCGGCAGATGATCGACCAGTTGGAGCCGCTGCCCGCCGCCGTCTTCAACAGCCGGTACGACATCATCGCGTACAACCGCACCTACGGCCGGATGGTCTGCGACCTCGACGCGATGCCGGTCGAGGAGCACAACATCATGTGGCTGTGCTTCACCGACCCGCGATGGCGGGAGCGGATCCTGGACCGGGAGCTGAACGTCCGGCTGATGGCGGCGAAGTTCCGGGTCGCGCTGGCCCAGCACCTCGGCGAGCCCGCCTGGAAGACGCTCCTCAAGCGCCTTCAGCAGGCGTCGCCGGAGTTCCGCGAGGTCTGGGAGCGGCACGAGGTGCTGCTGCCCGAGGCGCACGTCAAGCGCTTCCTCAACCCCGAGGTCGGCCCGCTGGCCTTCCAGTGCACCCATCTGTGGCTCGGCCCGCAGTCGGGTCCGCGCCTCACCACGTACATCCCGGACGACCAGCCCACCCGCGAGCGTCTCGACCGCCTCTACGCGACGGTGCTGGCCGAACAGGCGCCCATCGCGGTCTGACCGGCCTCACGCCGGAAGGGCCCGGGGGTGGACCCGCGTCACGGGGATCGTGGTGGCCAGGGCGGCGCGGTGGGCGGGCGGCGCGGGCAGGGGAGTGAGGTGGAGCGGGGCCCGCGGCCAGCCCGCGACGGTCGGGGCCGTGGCCAGGCCGGTGCTGACGTCGATCGATGCCGGGGGAGCCGACAGGCCGTGGCCGGTCAGCTTCATCGCCGCCTCCTTGCGGACCCAGGCGTCCAGGAACGCCGCCGGGCGGGCATCCCCGGGCAGCCGGGCGTAGGCGTCGCGCTCGGCGGGGGTCAGGGTGAGGGCGGCCAGGCCGTCCGCGTCGCGGGCCGGGTCCAGATGGTCCAGGTCCGCGCCGACCAGCCCGGCGCCGACGACCGCGAGCAGCAGCCAGTCGCCGGTGTGCGAGACCGAGAAGTCGAAGGCCGCGCCCGGCACCCGGGGGCGGCCGTGCCGGGGAGCGCCGCACAGCGCGCAACCGCGTTCCACGGTCACGTCGGCCGCCGGTACGCCCAGGTAGCGGCCCACGATGAGCCGCTGGGCGGCCCGCGAGGTGAGCAGCGTGTCGGCGGCCGTCCCCGCGCCGAGCGACTGCCAGCGCCGGCGTTCCCCGGCGTCCAGCAGATCGGCCCAGGCCGCCCGCCGCCGTACCGGCACCAGCCACACGTCGCAGGTCCCCGTGACCGGCACCGCCGTCCCCGCTGTCCCCGCGGTCGCCGCCGCCGTCGCCGTCGCCGTGCCGGTCATCCGCCGCTCCCCCCGGTGGCGACCGCCCCGGCGCCGGCCTCAGCGCCGGCCCGTGCCGCGTCGACCCGTGCCGCGTCGGCGTCGGCGGGGCGGTCGGGTGGCCCGAAGTCCGCGGTCGCCGTCGCCGGCAACATCGTGAGCAGCCGGTTCACCGCGGTGGCCAGTTGGGCGTCGAGCCCGGGCCGAGGCCCCGCCGGGACCACGGCGACCGTGATGTCCGGCTCGACCCCGCGGTTCTCCAGCCCCGCCCCGACCCCGCGGAAGTAATAGCAGAACTCGGGCTGGGTGGTGACGGTCCCGTCGACCAGGCCGTGCCGCGGCCAGGTGGCGATGGTGCCGCCCCACGTCCGGGTGCCGACCAGGAGGCCGAGGCCCCGCTCGCGGAACATATGGCCGAAGATCTCGCCGTCGGAGCCGGTCTGCTCGTTGATCAGCGCCGCCATCGGCCCGCGCGGTGACTCCAGCGGATACGGCACCGCGCCGCTCCACCGGCCGTGTTCGGTGCCGGTGCGGCTGCGGGCGAGCCGGTCCAGGAGCAGCGGGGAGACATGGCCGCCGCCGTTGAAGCGCACGTCGACCACCAGGCCCTCCCGGTCCAGGCCGCCGAGGAACTGCCGGACGAAGTCGGCGTATCCGGTCCTGAACATGTCCGGCACGTGCAGATAGGCGAGCCTGCCGTGCGAGACCTCCTCCACGTAGGCGCTGTTGCGGGCGACCCAGTCCAGGTAGCGGGCGCGGGCCTCGCTGCGCGCGGCGTGCACCACCACCCGGCGCGGGAGGGCGCCTTTGCGCAGCACGGTCAGCTCGACCTCGCGGCCGGCGAGTCCGGTGAGCAGTTCCGCCGGGCCGCCGGGGCCGACGGGATGGCCGTCGACCGCGGCGATCTCGTCGCCGGTGCGGATGTCGATGCCCGGCCGGTCGCAGGGCGAGGTGGCGTCGGGGTTCCAGGGGTCGCCGCGCAGCACGTGCGCGATCCGCCAGCGGCCGTCGGCCTCCGCCGCGGTCTCCCAGTCGACGCCGAGGAACCCCTGGGCCTCGCCGGTCGGCGCGCCGTAGTCGCCGCCGCGCTCGTAGGCGTGCGAGGTGGCCAGCTCGCCGTGCAGCTCCCAGACCAGGTCGGACAGTTCCGCGCGGGTGGCCACCCGGTCGAGCAGCGGCAGATAGCAGCGGTGGACGGCGTCCCAGTCGATGCCGGACATCTCGGCGTTCCAGAAGCTCTCGCGCTGGAGCCGCCACGCCTCCCGGAACATCTGCCGCCACTCCGCGGCGGGCACGAAGGGGATCTTGACCCGGTCCAGGTCCACCCAGCCGGTGGGCCGGCCGGGCGGCGCGATCGGTGTGTCGAAGTCCTCGACGGCCTCCTTGGGGGCGCCGGCCGGTACGACGCGCAGCCGGTGGTTGTGGCGGTAGAGCAGTGCCGTGCCGGTCCGGTCGGTGCTGATCTCGTCGACCGGGCCGAGATAGTCGTCGGTGACGTCGCCGGTGGCCAGGTCGACCAGGGTGACGGTGCCCTCCTGCTGCTGCTGCGGGTCGTCGGGTTCCGGCGCGCTGAGCGGTACCGACAGCAGCAGCACGCAGTCGGGCAGGCCGAGTACCGCCGCGTAGCGGCCCTCCGGCACGGGCAGCGGGACCAGCCGCCGCTCGATGCCGGTGAAGTCGATGGCGACCGGGCTGTCGTCGTCTCCCCCGTCGTAGATGTCGCCGAACGGCCCGGCGGCCGACTGCTGCGGCGACCCGAAGGGCGGCTGCCGGTCCGCGGTCAGCGGTACCGCGTAGGGCCGGGCGCCGAAGGGGAAGCCGATCTCGAACTGGACCTGGTCGTGCTCCGGGGTCAGATCGCGCTGACCGACGAAGTACAGATAGCGGCCGGCCGGGTCGAAGGAGGGCAGCGCGTCCCGCAGCACCGGACGGGTGATCCGGGAGGTGCGGCCGGTGTCCACCTCGGCGACCTTGATGGCGGTGCTCCGGGGGCTGTCGGGATAGGTGTACGCGAGCCAGCGTCCGTCGGGGGACCAGGCCAGGTCCTCGATCCGCTCATGGGCGCTGCTGTCGAGCAGCCGCGGCTCCAGCTTCGGCCGGTCGGTGTCGACGCTCCACAGTTCCTGGCGGTTGGTGGCGAAGGCGACCTGCCCGGTGGCGGGCGAGGCGGCCAGCGCGGTGACGTAGCCCAGGTCCGCCAGCGGCACGCCGAGCAGTTCGGCGCCGCCCTCGGCGGGCAGCAGGACCAGCCGCTCGCCCGGGCCCGAGTCGCCGGCCACCGCGACCAGCCGTTCGCCGTCGGCGAGCCAGTTCAGCAGCCGGTAGCGGACCCCGTCCGGGCGGCCGTGCCGCCGTACCGGGCCCGACCAGGGAGCCAGGGTGCAGGCCTTGCCGCGGGCCGTCACCGCGAGGGTGCGGCCGTCGGGGGCGAGCCGGGCGCCGTCGAGGAAACCGGTGGCGGAGACGATGCGCCGCTGGTGCTGGATGCCCGACGGGGCCAGCTCGACCCGGAGCCGGCGGGTGCCGCCGCGGGCCGGGTCCAGCACGTGCAGGAGCGCGCCGCTGTGGTAGACCAGCCGGCGGCCGTCACCGGACAGGCCGCGGGCGTAGTACTCGTCGTGGTCGGTGTGCCGGGTCAGTCCGGTGCCGTCGGGGTGGCAGGAGTAGACGTTGCCGGTGCCCTCGTGGTCGCTGATGAAGTAGATCCGGTTGCCCACCCACACCGGGTCGGCCGGGTTGCCCGCGGGCAGCTCCAGGCGCCGGTAGAGGCCCGATCCGTCGTCGTCCACCCAGAGTTCGCCGGCCGCGCCGCCCCGGTAGCGCTTGCGGCGCGCCGGGTCGGCGATGGACCGGCCGATCACCGAGCCGCCGCCGGGCCCGTAGGACACGGACGCGGCCGGGCCGGCCTCGACCAGCCGGGCCGGGCCGCCGTCCGGGTGGACGGCGAAGAGCCGGAAGCCGAAGCCCTCGGGCTGGCCCGCGGTGCTCGCGTAGAGGATCTCGCCGGTCAGCGGGTGCCAGCCGGTGACCGCGCAGCGGCCGGCCTGGTAGGTCAGCCGGCGGACCGGGCCGCCGGCGACCGAGGTCAGGCTGACCTCGGTGAGGCCGTCGAAGGTGCCGGTGAAGGCGACCTGCCGGCCGTCCGGCGACAGCCGCGGCCCGGCGCAGGCGGAGTTGCCCGCGGTGAGCCTGCGCGCGGTGCCGCCGTCGGCGGGCACCGTCCACAACTCGTCCTCGCACACGAAGACCACGGTGTCGCCCGCGATGGTCGCGTGGTGCAGATAGCCGCCTTCAGCGGCGCGGGCGGTCATGACGGCCGGGGTGACGCGGACGCGGAACGGATACGGTGGGCGATCGCGCGGCGCCGGTCGGCGGCCTGCTCGCGCCAGCGGCGCACGTCCTGCTCGCTCTCGGTCCAGTAGCAGGCGGTGCGCCACTCGCCGACGGTGTACGAGTCGTACGCGCAGCGGACCCGCCGCTGCTCGGTGAGTTCACCGGACGACACCAGCATCGTGTTGTGCTCCAGGACCTGGTTGACGACCACCCGCATGTTCAGCTCGGCGCGGATGTGCGCGTGCGCGGCGGTGACGGCGGCGGCGCCGTACGGGCCGCGGTACTCCGGCAGCACTCCGAAGGACAGCTCGCAGGTCTGGCCGGGCCAGTCGATCGAGGTGATCCAGGCGAAGCCGACGGTGGCGCCGCGGGACTCGCACAGGGTGAACATCCGCTTGACGCGGTGCTGACGGGTGATGGTGCGCTGCTGGTTGGCGGTGAGCGCGTCGTCGTCGCTGACGACCGCGAAGTCGGTGAGATTGGCCTGGAAGCGCGACTCGCGCAACAGGGCGGTCCGCGTGGGGATGTCGTCCTCGGTGAAATGCCGGACGGTCACGAACGGCATGGGTCAGCCCTCCTGGGTGGCGCAGTAGACCAGCACGTCGTGGTAGCTGCCGGAGTGGAAGACATGGCCGGGCAGCCGTCCCGCGCCGGTGAAGCCGCAGGCTTCGAGCGCGGGCACCGCCGGCGCGCCCTCGGGGACCTCGGCGACGTAGGACGTGCACCGGCGGTAGGTGCGCAGGAAGGCGAGGAGCGCGGCCAGCGGTTCCGGGTCCGCGGAGGTGGTGGCGACCCAACCCTGGCGCGGCTGCGCGGAGTTGGGCGCGTATCCGAGCAGTACGTCACCGGCCTGGAGCACCTGCGCCCCGGTACGGGCCAGCTCGCGGGCGAGCAGCGCGCCGTTCTGGGTGACCGGGTCGAGGCCGAGGAAGCCGCGGCCGGCCTTCGGTTCGGCGCTGAGCCGCGCGGCGGCCTCGGCGGTGCCGAGCAGTCTCAGGTCAGCCATGGCGGGTCGCTCCCCAGATCTGTCGGGCCACCGGGCGGCCGTCCAGCCACAGTGCCCTGGGGATGGCGGCTTCCGGGGCCAGGCCCGCGTCGCGCAGCAGGGCGTCGCGCGAGATCCCGTCGGGCAGCGGCACGGCCGGGGTGACCCAGCCGAAGACACGCCGCAGGTTGAGCGCCCGGAAGGCGTGGTCGAGCGCGGCCTTCAGCAGCGGCTCGGCGCCGCCGGCCGCGCCGGACCGCAGGCCGATCTCCAGGCGGGCCCTGCGGTGGACCCAGTCCACGGCGGTCAGCCGGACGAAGCCGGCGCCGGGGACGACACACAGCTCGTCGGCCTCGCTCGTTCCCGCCGTTTCACCCGCCGTCTCCGCACTTTCCGGTGCCGCCGGATCGCGGGGGGCCGGCACCCGGGCCGGTTCGGCCAGCGGGGGTCGGCCGGGCACGGGCAGGCCGAGCAGTTCGCCCGGCAGCCAGTCGCCGCTGAGCAGGGGCAGGTCGGTGTCCCGGTATCCGCGCAGCATCATGAGGTGGGCTCCCAGATCCGGGAGAGGAAGACGGAACCGCGCCGGTGTCCGTCGTGGACGACGTGCTGGGCCAGGACGCCTTCCTCGGTGAAGCCGGCCTGCCGGGCGGCGGTCAGCCCGCGGTCGTCGAACTCGCCGATGACGACTTCCAGTCGGACCACCTCGCGCTGCCAGCGCAGTGCCCTGATCAGTTCGCGGTACGCCGACGCCCAGGCGTCCGGGCGCAGCCGCGCGGTCAGCCGCAGGTGCAGGAGGTAGTGGCAGGCGTGCTCGCCGCCGACGGCCTCCAGGGCGTACAGGCCCACCGGCCGGCCGTCGGCGCTGAGCAGCCGGGTGTCCTCGTCGAGCAGCGAGAGGATCTCCCACTGCGGGCGGGTGTCGGGGCGCTGGGTGCGGAAGTAGAAGTCGGGCTCGGTGAAGAGGTCGAGCACGGCGGCGTGGTCGTCCTCGGTGACCGGGCGGGCGGACCAGGAGAAAGCGGCCGGGGCGGTCGTGGAAAGCGGGACGGGCGCCGTGGCCGGGCGGGCCGTGACGTCGGTGGCAGTCATGTCCGCCCCTTTCGCGAGGCCAGGTCGTGGGTGATGTGCAGCCGCTGGATGTTGCTGGTGCCTTCCATGAACTCGAAGGCGAGCACGTCCCGGCTCCACTTCTCCAGCAGCGGGTGGTCGAGCAGCGCGCCGGGGCCGAGCGCCCGGGCCGCCCAGTGCGTGGTGCGGACCGCCAGATCGGTGGTGTGCAGCTTGGCCATGGAGGGCGGCCGTACCACGTCGGGCTGGAGGTCGACGGCGGCCGCGGACTCGTACAGCAGCGCGGTGGCCGCGTCGAGCCGGGCGGAGACCACCTCGTGGCCCGACCAGCCGGGGCGCTGCTCGGTCACGTAGTCGCGGGTGCCGAGGGCGGTGCCCAGCGCGAGCGCGGCGATCTGGAGCCGCATCGCGTTGAAGGTCCTGCTGATGCCCCACAGGCCGCGCCGGGAGGCGGGCAGATGGGCGCCGAGCAGCATCTCGCGCGGTACCGGCACCGCGTCGAGGTCGAGCTTGCAGATCCGCGCGCCGCGCAAGCCGATCATGTCCAGCGGTTCGCCGTGGAAGCCGGGCGCCGGCTGCCGGATCAGGGCGCCGCGGATGGAGAGCGGGGTACGTCCGGTGCGGGCGAAGACCACGCCGATCGCGCCCCGGGACGCGTTGCCGACATAGCGCTTGGTACCGGAGAGCAGGTATCCGTCAGCGGGGTCGCCCGCCGCGTCGAACCTGCTCTCCATCGCCGTGGCGTCGGTACCGTGCGCCGGTTCTGTCATGCCGAAGAAGGTCCAGGCGCGGCCGTCGGCGATGGTGTCGTAGAAGAGCTCGCGCTGTGCCTCGTTGCCCAGGGTGTCGACGGCGACGCCGGCCAGTGAAGGACCGGTGTTGGCGCTGAGCACCCCCGCGTCGCCCCTGGCCAGTTCGACGCTGGCGACCACTCGGGACAGGCAGGTGTCGGAGTAACCGCCGTCGTTCACGGCGGAGCCGGTGCGGAAGTCCTTGGGTGTGGAGGCGGCTCTGACCAGCGCGAGGACGGGCAGGTCGAGGTGGGCGGTGCCCGCCGGATCGGCGTCGACGGCCAGGGCGTGGGCGCGTAGTTCCCGGCCCGCTTCCCGGCACTGCTCGCGCAGTTCCCGTAGTGGAGTGTCGAGGGGGATCATGGCTGTACGTCCTCCCGGTCGGTCCAGCAGTCCGCCGCGAGCCGGCCGACGTATGCGGCGCGCACCGGTCCGTCGGCGAGGTAACCGGAGGCCCCGAGGAGCTTGGCGGTGTCCCAGTCGAGTGCGGTGATCCGGTCGTGCGCGTCGGCCACGGCCGCGGGGACGCGGTGGGCGACGAGCAGGAGTTGGCGTACGGCGTCGAGTGCGGTGATGACGTCGGCGACGGTGCCGAGCACGAGTTGTTTGCGGATCAGGGGCTCGCCGCCGCCCACCCGTCCCGACAGGTGGGCGACCGCGTCGTCGAGCAGCCTGCGGGACACGCCCACCCGTACCGCGCCGAGCAGCGCGGCGAATACGGTGCGGCGGTCGTCAGGCTTGTCGTACGGGGCCGGTGCGGCGGATTCCGCGGGCGGGTGGGGCCAGGCCACGAAGGCGACGCCCTCCAGCTCCGCGAGGCGGTGCGGTACGACCTCGGTGCCCGCGGGCACCCGGCCGGCCGGGTATGCGGCGACCCGTCCCGGAGGCGCGGTGTCCACCGTGCGCAGCGCCAGCTCCAGGCCGGGCGTGAACCCGCCGTCATGGGCTGCCGCTTCGCACGCCACGAGCGTGTCCCTCATCGAATCCTCCGTTGGGCCGTGCCGTGATCCGGCTATCCGGCGACCCTGAAGAGGTCGATCCGGATCTTGATGTAGTCGGCAAAAGAGCCTGCGGACTGGAATACCTCCGGTTCGAGGGATTCGGGATCGACATCGAGGCCGATGGTGTCCTCAAGGCTCATGAGGAGTTCGACAAAACGCATGGAGTCGATCTCCAGGTCTTCGAGAATCCTGGTATCCGCGCTGAATTCGGGAAGCGGTCGGTCCAGGATCACGGAGAGGGAATGCTGAAGGTGATCAATGATATCGGCGTGTTCCACCGGACTTTCCCTTTCCCTGGCAGGGGTGTCCGAGCGGGCGGCCGCGGGGTCCGTCCCGGTACGGCCCGCCGGCAGGGCGCCGGCCGCCTCGCGGCGGACGCGGCGCCATACCGGCGACGGCCTCAGACGGTCTCAGACGGCCTCAGGCTCGGACGTGGTGCGGGATCCGAGGTCAGGCAGACTTCGCCGCGGCCTTGGAGGCCTCCTTCGCGGCGATCTTGCTGGCGGCCTTGGTGGCGGCCTTGGTGGCCTCCTTCGCGGCGGCCTTGGTGGCGATCTTGCTGGCGGCCTTGGTGGCCTCCTTCGCGGCGATCTTGCTGGCGGCCTTGGTGGCGGACTTGCTGGCTTCCTTCGCAGCTTCCTTCGCGGCGATCTTGGACAAGGGAATCACACCTTCCATGAAAGGAATTCCGGGGCCCGAGCGGGTCCCGGCTGCCGGATCTGGTTTCTCCGACATCACGAGATTCCCGGACGGCGCAACTCCCGTCAAGACGCGCCCGGTTGCGGGCCGCCGATTCCCGATGGCAGCTTTTTGCCGTCAACAAGCGGCCACCGTGAAATGCTGCCGTTTTTCCACGGCGGACCGGATGCTGGGAGATGACTCACGGGCCCGCGCGCATGCGGCCGGGCCGGTCCCACTCACGGTATGGAAGGAGGGCGGGATGCCCGAGATGAGAAACGCGGACCTCTGCTGGGGGCAGCGGTACCACTGGCTGCGATACCAGCAGGTGCCCGCAGGCGCTCGTCACGACGCGCACATCGTCACCAACTACCCGCTGCCTCAGGGGCTTTCGCTGGCCGGCCTGCGCGCCGCGCTGGGATATCTGGTGCGCAGGCACGAGGGGCTCCGCACGGTCTTCGACGCACACGCCCGGCCGGGCCCGAGACAGCGGGTGGAGCCGCCCGGGCCGATGCCGCTGCTGGTGGCCGGCACCGAGCAGGACGGTACGCCCGCGCCGGCGGACGTCATCGCCGAGATGTCCACCACCGAGTTCGACCCGGAACGGGAGTGGCCGATCAGGGCGTGCGTGGTCACCACGGACGGAGCGCCGCGCTCGCTGGCGCTCGCCCTCAACCACACGGCCTTCGACGACTGGAGCATGCAGCTCTTCCAGCAGGAGTTCGAGGCGCTGCTGGAGGCGCTCGCCACCGGCCGCCGGGCGAAGCTGGCGCCGGTCGCGTACCACCCGGCCGATCTCGCGGCCATCGAGGAGCTGCCGACAGCGGAGCGGACCGACGTGCTGCGGTACTGGCGGCAGATGGCGCCCACACTGCCTGCCGACATGTTCGTGCGGCGCCGTGCGCCGGCCGCACCGGCGGGGCCCGCCGCCTTCGGGGCGACCCTCACCTCACCGACCCTGCTCAGCGCGGTCCGTGAGATCGCCGCCCGGCTGAAGGTGTGGCCCTCGGCGGTGCACCTGGCGGCCTACGCGGTGGCCATGGCCGCGTACACCGGGGAGCGGCTGGTCACCCACCGGTGGCTGACCAGCCACCGGCAGGACGGACCCCGGATGTCGGTGCTGACGTGCATGTTCTCATCGACGCTCGTCTCGGTGGACCTCGGCGGCAACCCCGGTTTCGCCGAGGTGACCGGGCGGGTCGCCGCCGCGCTGCGCGCGGCACAGGAGCACGCGTACGCGCCGTACGACGAGATCGTGGAGCTGGTCGCCCGGGACGGGTTCCGGCGCGGCGCGCCGATCAGGACCTCCTCGGAGGTCAACTTCCTCAACCACGGGACGAAGAGCTGCGGAACCCGCAAGGAGCGGTTCCTGCGGATACCTGAGCCGACCGCGTGGGCGCTGTCCGCGACCGACACGTATCTGCGGGTCGGGGAGTGGGACGACGGGGTCACCGTCGGACTCAACGCGAGGGCGGACGTGATGGACGCGAAGGGCGTCGAGGAGTTCCTGCGCGGATACGGGAAGCTGCTGGAAGCGCACCGCGACGCGGCGGTGGATCTGCGGCTCGGTGAGGCCGTCGAGCTGTTCGGCTTCGACGCCCCGGCTCCGCGGCGGCTGGTCCGGCTCGGGCCGGACGCCGTGGACGTCGACGCGACCGAGCGGGTGCTGCTGGCGCATCCGGCGGTGCGGTCGGCCCGGGTGGCCGTGGCCGACGGCCGGCTCGTCGCCGAGGTCGCGGCTGAACACGAGGTGGGGGAGGGGGAGTTGCGGCTGCACTGCCTGGACGCGGGCCCGGCCGTGCCGGGGACGCGGTGCCCGGACGTCTTCCGGGTGACGGCCGAGGGGGCCGGCGGATGGGGCGCCGAGGATTCGGGTCTTTCGGTGGCGGGGCCGGCCGCGGCGGCCCTCGCCGCCGTCGTGGCGGAGGTCAACGAGCTGTCCGAGGTGGACCTCGACGCCTCCTACACCGTGGCCGGCGGCCGGCTGCTGCGGGCGCCGCGCGTGCTGAGTGAGCTGCGCGGCAGGGGGTGGGAGGGGACGGATTTGGGGCAGCTCGGTGGAACCAGGCCGCTGTCGGGCCTGGCCCGCGAGCTGGTCCCGACCCGGGCGCGGCCGGCGACGGCGGGGGCGGTTCCCGGGTAGGTCCGTTTTCGGCCGGCGGTTGTCGAGGGCTGGGCGCGCAGTTCCCCGCGCCCCTATTGGGTGCCGCATGGCGTCTGCGGCGGCCACGGTGGGGGGAGGGGGGGTTCGGGGGGTGCGGGTTCGTTTTCGGGTGGCGGTTGGTGGGGGTTGGGCGCGCAGTTCCTCGCGCCCCTCTGGGTGCCGCGTGGCGCTTGTGGCGGCCACGGTGGGGGGAGCCGGGGTCGAGGGCTGGGCGCGCAGTTCCCCGCGCCCCTTAGGTTGCCGCAGGCGGAGTTGCCCGCGTCCCTTTGGGGTGCCGCACGGCGTAGTCGTGTCGTGAGCCAGCGCGGCGGCCGGCCCGGGGAGGGGCGGCCGCCGTGGTGGGGGTGGGGGCGGGGTCAGGCGGCGGCCTCCTCCTGGGACAGGCGCTGGGCGATCTGGACGCCCGCCTGGAAGCGGCTGACCGAACCCAGGCTGCGCAGCAGGGCCGCGATGTGGCGCCGGCAGGTGCGTACCGACATGTCCAGGCGCCGGGCCACGACCTCGTCGGTGAGGCCCTGGGCCATCAACCGGGCGATGGAGCGCTGGAGGTCGTCGTTGATGTCCTCGGCGTAACCGGCCTCCTCCACCGCGAACGGCGCCGCGCCGTCCCACAGCAGGTCGAACATGTCGACCATGCACCGGATCATCGTCTCGTCGCGGACCTGCCGCGCGACCGGCGGTCCGCCCGCCACGCCCGCGGTGACCACCACGGCCAGCGCGCGGTCGAAGACCACCGCGGTCTGCGGCACGGAGCGGATCGTCCGGATCGCCGCCCCGCGTTCGGTGAGCTTCTTGGCGCGGGCCCGGGACGCGAAGTCGGCGCGGTCGCGGTGCGGCGAGAGCACCCGCACGTCGGTCTCCCGGCCGAGCGCGTCGTAGCAGGCGTCGAAGAGGTCGTCCGGCGCGATCCGCTCGTCGTGTCCCGGCCGCAGCACGATCGCCTCGGTGCGGCAGTCGACGGCCGCCAGCCGCAGCAGACCGCGGATCTCCGCCTCACCCTCGACGGTGTCCATGACACCGAGCGGTCCGTCGGCGCCGCTGGGACCGCCCGCGACGGAGTCGATCCGGGCGCGCAGCCGGTCGGCCAGCTCCCGCTGCTGGAGGATGGCGCGTTCGATCGGCGACGTCAGCAGCGTCGCGGCCGAGTGCGGGTCCACCGGCACCAGGCCGGTGCCGGCGCTCTCGTCGGTCCGCAGCAGGCGCAGTTCGACCAGCCGGGCGGCGGCCGAGAACACCTCCCCGGCGGACAGGCCGAGTTCGAGTGCCACCAGGTCGATCGAGCCGGGAGTGACGGCGCCCCGCCGGGTCGCGTACTGGTACACCGCGACGAGGTCGCCGGCGTCGTGGCCGTCGGCCGCCCGGTGCCGGTCGTGGGCCGCGGGCAGCGGGAGTTCGGGCGGGCGGTCCGGTGTCGGCGCGAGGTCCGATATCCCCGTGAGCATGGAGAGTGCCTCCCCTTCGTGTATCAGCGCGGTGCCGCGGCGGGTCGGGTTCCGGATGTGCTCCGCCCATGGTGCGTCGGACCGCCATCAAGCCACCCTCGTCGCGCCCAGGCCCCCGGATAGCGGCTCCCGGCGCGCTATCGATCGGCTATCGGCCCACCGTCCGCGACCGCCCGCCGGGGGCCGCGCCATCGCTCCGGGATCGCGTGCCACCTCGCCCGAGAGGCCGGGCGAGAGCGCCGCGATGGCGGTTCGAGAGCGGCCGGCGGTCAAGTGACTTCTGTGCGCGGGTGGGTCCCGCGCCCCGGACGAACAACCGGACGAACAACCGGACGCGAACCGGACGCAGATCCGGAAGAAGACAAGGGGACCGATCACCATGGCCGAGACGACGCGGGAGATACCGCGCACCTTTCAGGACGTGCTGCTGCCCCGCCTGCCGTACGCGGAGGGCGACGAGCTGACGGCGGACGCCGATCTGGCCGCTCTGGGGCTGGACTCGATGGGGGTCGTGCAGCTTCTCGCGGACCTGGAGGACCGCTTCGGGGTGGAACTGGACGACGAGCTGCTGACCGAGGAGACCTTCGCCACGGTCGGCTCGCTGTGGGCGACCGTCGCCGACTTCGTCACGCCGGAACTCGCGGCCGGCCATGAATGAGCCGACGGTGCGCGCGTCGGCGGTGAGCGGGCCGGCCACCGGCGGGGCGACGACCCGCGGCACGGCGACAAGCGACCGCGCGACGATCGCCGGCGGGGCGGCCGCGCCGCTGACCCGCCTGGACCGGCTGATCGCGTGCGGCGCGAGCCACCGCCCCGCGCTGACCTTCAAGGACCGCACCGTCTCCTATGGCGAACTCGCCGAGCTGGTCGCCGAAGTGGCGTACGGCCTGTACCGGTTGGGTGTGCGGCGCGGTGACCGTGTCGCGGTCTACGCGGAAAAGCGCGTCGAGACGGTCGTGTCGATGCTGGCGGTCTCGGCGGCCGGCGGCGTCTTCGTCCCGGTCAACCCGCTCTTCAAGGGCCGTCACCTGGCCGCCGTCACCGCCGACTGCGAGGTGACCGCGCTGATCACCACCGCCGAGCGGCTGGAGACGGTCCGCGCGGCGCTGCCGCCCGGCACCTCCGTCCGGCACCTGGTGCTGATCGGCGACACCGGTACCGTGCTGCCCGCCGACGACCGCTGGACGGCGGTGCCGTGGGACCGGCTGCGGCAGGCCGGGCGGCTGCCGGTACCCGGCGCCGACGGCGTCGTCGACTCCGATGTGGCGGCCGTCTTCTACACCTCGGGCAGCACCGGCGGCCCCAAGGGCGTGGTGCTCTCGCACCGCAATCTGCTCGCCGGCGCGGAGAGCGTCGCCTCCTACCTCGGACACACCGAGGACGACGTGGTGCTGGCCGCGCTGCCGTTCAGCTTCGACGCCGGTTTCAGCCAGCTCACCACGACGCTGATCGCCGGCGCCCACCTGGTGCTCACCAACTACCTGCTGCCGCGCGAGGTGGTGCGGCTGTGTGCCCGCCACGGGGTCACCGCGCTCACCTGTGTGCCGCCGCTGTGGATGCAACTGGTCGCCCAGCAGTGGCCGCAGGAGGCCTGCGGGCGGCTGCGGTACTTCGCCAACACCGGTGGCCGGATGCCGCGGGCCACCCTGGCACGGCTGCGCGAGATCTTCCCGCGGGCACGGCCGTTCCTGATGTACGGGCTGACGGAGGCGTTCCGCTCCACCTACCTCGACCCGGACGAGTCCGAGCGCCGCCCCGACTCGATCGGCAAGGCGATCCCCAACGCCGAGATCCTGGTGCTCCGCCCCGACGGCACCCCGTGCGCGTCCGGCGAGCACGGCGAACTGGTGCACCGCGGCGCGCTGGTGGCCCTCGGCTACTGGAACGACCCCGAGCGCACGGCCGAGCGCTTCCGCCCGGTCCCGGGCGCCGTCCCGTACGGCGGCACCGAGCTCGCGGTCTGGTCCGGCGACACCGTCTACCGCGACGAGGCGGGCTTCCTGTACTTCGTCGGCCGCACCGACGACATGATCAAGTCCTCCGGCTACCGGATCAGTCCCACCGAGATCGAGGAGGCCGCGTACGCCAGCGGCCTGGCCACCGAGGCGGTGGCGCTGGGCGTCGGGGACGAACGGCTCGGCCAGCATGTGGTGCTGGTCGTCGCCGGTGTCTGCGACACCGCGCGGCTGCACCAGGCACTCGCCCGCGAGCTGCCGCCGTACATGCTGCCGCGCCGCACGGTCGTACTGGATGAACTGCCCCGTTCGGTGAACGGGAAATTCGACCGGGTCGAGCTGCGCAGGACCGTGGAGGGACACCGATGAGCGGCGAGGGCCCCGGCGCGCACGGCGCCGACAGCACGCCCGGCGCGGACGGCACGCGGCGGGCGGTCGACCCCGAGGCGTTCGGGGGTTTCGGCAGCCATGGGGGATTCACCGTGGTCGACGGCGAGTTGGCGATCGGCGGCGTGCCGGCCGGCCGGCTGGCCGAACGAGTCGGCTCCACCCCCTTCTTCGCCTACGACCGCTCGCTGCTCAGCCGGCGGGCCGCGCAGGTGCGGGCGGCGCTGCCCGACGGCGTGGAGCTCAACTACGCCGTCAAGGCCAATCCGATGCCCGCGCTGCTGCACCACATGAGCGGGCTGGTCGACGGCCTCGACGTGGCGTCGGCCGGTGAGATGCTCACCGCGCTGGACACCACCGTCCCGGCCGAGCGGATCGGCTTCGCCGGGCCGGGCAAGACCTCGATCGAGGTGCGGCAGGCGGTCGCGGCCGGCGTCATCGTGGAGCTGGAGTCGGCCACCGAACTGGCCCGGGTCCGGCTGGCCGGCGAGCAGCTCGGCGTCACCGCCCGGGTCGCGCTGCGCGTCAACCCGCCCTTCGCGGTGCGCGGTTCCGGCATGCGGCTGGGCGGCGGGCCGCAGCAGTTCGGGGTGGACGCCGAGCAGGCGCCCGAACTGCTGGCCGGGATCGGCGCGGCCGGCCTCGACTTCCAGGGCTTCCATGTCTTCGCCGGATCGCAGAATCTCGACGCGGAGAGCATCTGTGCCGCCCAGCGCGGCACCGTGGAGCTGGTCACCGAACTGGCCGACCACGCGCCGGGCCCGGTGCGCTACCTCAACCTCGGCGGCGGCTTCGGCATCCCCTACGCCTCCCGGGACCGGGCCCTGGACCTGGGGCCGATCGGCGAGAACCTCGCCAAACTCCTCGACACCGCGATCCGGCCGGCCTTCCCGCAGGCCAGGACCGTCATCGAACTGGGCCGCTACCTGGTCGGGGAAGCCGGCGTCTACGTGACCCGGGTGGTGGACCGCAAGGTCTCCCGCGGCACCACCTTCCTCGTGGTGGACGGCGGCCTGCACCACCAACTCGCCGCCACCGGCAACCTGGGCCGCGCCATCCGCCGCAACTACCCGATCGCGGTGGTGGGTTCGACCACCGAGCCGGCCACCGAGACGGTGGACCTGGTCGGCTGCCTGTGCACCCCTCTCGACCTGCTCGGCAAGGACGTGGCACTGCCCCACGCGGAGATCGGCGACCTCATCGCGGTGTTCCAGGCGGGCGCCTACGGGCTGACGGCCAGCCCGATCGGTTTCCTCGGCCACCCGGCGCCGCACGAAGTCCTGATCTGAACCGACCCGCCGCGGCGGCACCGGCCCCGCGAGCCCACGTTGCAAGGAAGGCTGACGGACATGGCGATTGCATCACCCCTCCCCGCCAGAAGCACGGCGGATCCGACCGCGGACCAGCCGGCGCCGGCCGGCGCCCCGTCGGGCACCGCGGTCCGGTTCCGGGTGCTCGGCTCCCTGGAGGTGCGCGGCTCAGAGCCGGTGGCGGTCACCGCGCGGCGGCAGCAGGTCGTGCTGGCGCTGCTGCTGCTGGAGACCGGCCGCGGGGTCGGACTGGACACGATGCTGAACGCGGTGTGGGGCAGCGCCCCGCCGGCCACCGCCCGGTCCCAGGTGCAGACCGCGGTGTCGGCGCTGCGCCAGCGGATGGAACGCGCCGGGCTCGGCAAGCGCATCAGCATGCACGGCCTGGGGTACACCCTCGACCTGGCGCCGGGCGAGCTGGACCTGCACGTCTTCGACGAGCTGGCCGCGCGCGGCCGGGCCGCCGCCGCCGACGGGCGGCCCGCCGCGGCCCGCGCCGCCTTCCGTGAGGCACTCGCCCTGTGGCACGGCGACCCGCTGCCCGAGGTGGACAGCCCCGTGGTGCAGACCAAGCTGGTACGGATCTCCGAACGCCGCTTCGAGGCGCTTGAGGAGTGCCTGGACGCCGAGCTGCGGCTGGGCCTGCACCACGAGGTGCTCGGCGAGATCAGCGCGCTGGCCGGCGAGTTCCCGCTGCGCGAGCGCCCGGCCGTGCAGCTCATGACGGCGCTGTACCGCTGTGGGCGGCAGGCCGAGGCACTGGCCGCCTACCACCGGGTGCGGCGCACCTTCATCGAGGAGCTGGGCCTGGAGCCGGGTCCGGCGCTGCTGAAACTGGAGTGGGCCATCCTCAACGGCTCCGGCGACCTCGATCTCCCGGAGGCCACGGCCCCCGCCACCGTGTCCGCGACCGCGCCGCTGCCCCTGCCGCGGATGCTCCCGGCCCGCATCACCGACTTCACCGGCCACGCGGAGGTACTGGCCGAGCTGACCGGCCGGCTGTCCGCCCCTTCGGCGCCGATGGCCCTGATCACCGGCTGCGCGGGCGTCGGCAAGTCCGCGCTCGCCGTCGAGGCCGCGCACAACCTGGCCCCGGCCTTCGCCGACGGCCAGTTGTACGCCCGGCTGCCCGCGGGCGCCGGCCCCCGCGAGGTCTCCGACGTCCTGGAACGCTTCCTGCGGGCCCTCGGCTTCACCGCCGCGGCCGTTCCGGAGAGCCTGGACGGCCGGGCGGCGCTCTACCGCAGCGCGCTCGCCGAGCGGCGGATGCTGGTGGTGGTCGAGGACGCGGCCGACGTGACCCTGCTGCGTCCGCTGGTCCCGGGCACCCCCACCTGCGGACTCCTCGTCACCAGCCGGGCCCGGCTGTCGGCGCCCGCCGACGCGTACACCGTCGAACTGGAGGTGCCGCCCGTCCCCGAGGCCGTGGAGCTGCTCGCGGCGATGACCGGCCGTGAGCGGGTGGCGGCCGAGCCCAGCGAGGCGATCGAGCTGGCCGAGCTGTGCGACGGGCTGCCGCTGGCCCTGCGCGCCGCCGCCGCCCGGCTGTCGGCCCGCCCGCACTGGAGCCTGGCCCAGCTCACCGCGCGGCTGCGCGACGAGCGCCGCCGGCTGGACGAGCTGTTCCACCAGGGCCTCGACGTGCGGGCCGTGTTGCGCGGCAGCTACGAGCAACTGGCCGCGCCCGCCCGGCAGCTCTTCGCCCGGCTGGGCGGCCTGCCGGCGGCGGAGTTCCCCGCGTGGGCGGCGGCGCCGCTGCTGGACACGGCGCCCGCGGTGGCGGTGGACGTCCTGGAGACGCTGGTCGACGCCCGGCTGGTCGACCCGGTCGGCGGCACCGGTGTCACCGCCCGCTACCGGCTGCGCGGCCTGGTCCGGCTCTACGCCGCCGAGTGCCTCGCCGCATCGGCCGCCGAGCAAGCCGACCAGGCAGACCAGCCAGACCAGGCCGACCAGGACGAGCGGGCGGACCAGGACGAGCGGGCGCCGCGGCGGCGGCTGCTCGGCGCGTGGCTGACGCTGGCCGACGAAGCGCTGCTGCGCCAGGGCGGCACACCGGCCGCCGAGCTGCACCACCCCACCCGGTGGCCGATGGAACTGCCCATGCTGCGGGCCGTGTTGAGCGACCCAGGCGAGTGGTACGCCACCGAGCGCGAAACGCTGCTCGCCACCGTGCGGCAGGCGGGTGAGGTGCTGGAGACCGAGGCGTGCTGGCACCTGGCGGTCGCCGTCGGATCGCTGGCCGCGGTCCAGCGGGCCCACGACGACTGGCGGGCCGCGGGCACGGACGCGCTGCGCGCCACCCAGCGGGCCGGGGACTTCCTCGGCGAGGCCGCGATCCTGTACTCGCTCGGCACGCTGGACCTGCGCGAGCGGCGGTACGAGCAGGCCACCGCCCGGCTGCGGGGAGCACTCGGAGCCTTCGAGCGGCTCGGCGCGGACTCCTGGCGGGACGCGGCGCGCAGGGCGCTGGAGCGGTTGGCGCGCGAGACGGGCGACCAGGCCGACGGCCGGACCCCGCGGCCCGGCCGCGGCGGGGCGGGCGGTCCGGCGGCCACGGCCCCCGTCGAGACCTCCGCCTGGGGCGTCCCGGCCAACCAGCACCGCTTCGGCCTCGCGGCCAGCACGGGCAGTGGAGCGGCCCCCGGCGCCCGCGCGGCCGCCGCCCGCTCCGCGACACCCAGGAACCGGCCGGCCACCGCCTTCCCCACCCGCCGGCGTACCGAATCGGTGGAGGAGCAGTGACCCGGGCGCCGCGTCCGGCCGCGCGGGCCGGCCGGCCCGGGCCCGCGGCCCCCGGGCCGTACGGACACCGGCCCGGCCGGGCCGCCGGCCCGGACACCCCGAAGAACCCCTACCGGCAGCACGCCAACCCCCTGGAGGAGCAATGAGTTTGAGGACTCCCTCGCCACCCGCGCAGGGCGAGCCGCCGGCCGGCCCGGACCGGCGGGCGCCCCGCGGCAGGAAGAACAGCGCCCAGGCCATGCTCGAGGTGACCGGGCTGAGCAAACGCTACGGCGACGTCCAGGCGCTGGACGGCTTCGACCTGACCGCCCGGCCGGGCGAGATCGTCGGCCTGGTCGGCCACAACGGCGCCGGCAAGTCCACCTTCGTCGAGATCGTCTCCGGACTCATCCGGGCCGACGCCGGCCAGGTGCTGATCGGCGGTGAGGAGCCCGCCAAGGCCCGCCACCGCATCGGCGTCTCCCCGCAGAACATCGCCCTCTACCCGCCGCTCAGCGTCCGCGAGCACATGAAGCTCTTCGGCGGTCTGTCCGGTCTGCGCCACCGCGCGCTCACCGCCGCGATCGACGAACTGTCCGCCGCGCTGCGGCTGACGGAGTTCCTCGACCGGCCGGCCGGCGTCCTGTCCGGCGGCCAGCAGCGCCGTACCCAGGCCGCGGTCGCGATGATCCACCGGCCCGGCCTGCTGCTGCTCGACGAACCCACCGCGGGCGCGGACCCGGAGACCCGGCAGGCGCTGCTCGACGCCGTCAAGCTGCGCGCCGCCGACGGCGCGGCCGTCGTCTACACCACCCACTATCTGAGCGAACTGACCGAACTGGCGGCGACCATCGCCGTCGCCAAGCGCGGACGCGTGGTGAGCCGCGGCACCAGCGCGCAACTCCTCGAAGGACTGCCCGGCGAGGTGCGCGTGGTGCTGGCCGACGGCCAGGAGCTGCACGAGTCCACCACCGATCCGACCGCGGGCCTGCTGCGCCTGCTCCACGAGGCGCGGCAGCCGGTGGTCTCCGTGGACGTCCGCAAGCCCGATCTCGACGACCTCTACCGATCCCTGGCGGTGCTCGATGGCCACTGACTCCCTGTACCGGACCGGCCTGATGGTGAAGTACAACACCCTGCTGCGGCTGCGCGACCCCGGTCAGCTCATCAGCTACATCGCGATGCCGATGCTGCTGATGCTGGTCTTCAAGCCGCTCTACGTGACGGCGCTGAAGACCGGCACCCTCCAGGCGGTCACCGGGCCGCTGGTGATGTTCTCCGTCTTCGCGCTCTCCATCGTGGGCAACTCGATCATGGTGGAGCGCGAGTGGCGCACCTGGGACCGGCTGCGCGTCACCCGCGCCTCCCGGGCCGAACTGCTGCTCGGCAAGGTGGCGCCGGCCTTCGTCATCCTGCTGCTCCAGCAGTCGGTGCTGCTGGTCTTCGGCTGCCTGGTGATCGGGCTGCCGGTGCCGCCCACCCTGGGCTGGATCATGCTGGCCGTCGCGGTGTGGGGCTTCACCCTGCTCTCGCTCGGCTCGGCGCTGGCCACGATCGTGCGCAGCCGCGGCGACCTCGGCATGGTCTCCGACCTGGGCGCGATGCTGGTCAGCGCGCTGGGCGGCGCCCTGGTGCCGGTGAGCCTGATGCCCGCCTGGGTGCGGCACATCGCCCCGGTCTCGCCCGGCTACTGGGCGATGTCCCTGCTGCACGCGGCCATCGACGGCGACGCGGCGCGGATGCTGCGCCCGACGCTGGTCTGCCTGGCGATCGGCCTGGCCTGCGGCGCGTTCGCCACCTACCGACTGTCCCGCGGCTGGGGCCGCAGCCACCTGCTGTGAGGAGAGACCATGCCCGGCACACCTGACACCTCCGGCACAGCCGATGTCCTGGACGGGGACGGCGACGGCGATCGCGACGACACCTACGACGTGTACGACTCCGCGGTGGCCCTGGTCGGCATGTCCGGCCGCTTCCCCGGCGCCCCCGACGTGGCCACGCTGTGGCGCAACACGCTGGCCGGTGTGAGCGGACTGCGCGAGATCACCGACGAGGAGCTGGCCGCGGCCGGCATCCCGCCGACGGCCGCCGCCGACCCCCACTACGTCCGGGTCGGCGGTCCGGTGGACGGTATCGCCGACTTCGACGCCGCCGCCTTCGGCTTCTCGCCGCGTGAGGCCGAGACGATGAGCCCGCAGCACCGGCTCTTCCTGGAGTGCGCCTGGGAGGCGCTGGAGAACGCCGGCTACCCGCCGGTCGGCCCGCCGGGACAGGTCGGCGTCTTCGGCGGCTCGGCGTTCCCCGACTACCTGCTGGACAACGTCGCGCACGTGGTGGACGAGCCCGGCGGCGGCCTGCTGGTCGCGGTCGGCAACGAACGGGACTCGCTCACCAGCCTGGTGGCGTACAAGCTGGGCCTTCGCGGGCCCAGCCTGAGTGTGCAGACCTTCTGCTCCACCTCGCTGGTCGCGGTGCACCTGGCCTGCCAGAGCCTGCTGACCTTCGAGAGCGACCTGGCGCTGGCCGGCGGGGCCTTCCTGCCGCTGCCGCACCCGGCCGGGTACGTGTACCACCCGGGCGGCATCACCTCGCCCACCGGCAGGGTCCGCAGCTTCGACGCGGCGGCCGACGGAACCGTGATGGGCGCGGCCGTGAGCGTGGTCGCGCTGCGCAGGATGACCGACGCGCTCGCCGACGGCGACGTGATCCACGCGGTCATCCTGGGCTCCGCGGTCAACAACGACGGACAGGAGCGCGTCGGTTACAGCGCGCCGGGCGTCGAAGGACAGGCCGCGGTGATCCGTACCGCGCTGAACGTCGCCGACGTCAAGCCCGAGTCCGTCGGCTATGTGGAGTGCCACGCCACCGGCACCGGACTCGGCGACGGCATCGAACTGACCGCGCTGTCACGGGTGTTCCAGACGCCGCCGCAGACGCCGATCGTGCTGGGCTCGGCCAAGCCGACCGTCGGCCACCTCGACCGGGCCTCCGGCGTCACCGGCCTGATCCGGGCCGCGCTCGGCGTTCGCGACGGCGTGAAGCTGGCCATCCCCGGTTTCGAGACGCCCAACCCGGCGCTGGCCGCCGCCCGCGGCCGCTTCACCGTCCTGCCGCGGAACGAGCCGTGGCCGGCCGGACCCGAGCCGCGCCGGGCCGGCGTCAGCTCCTTCGGCATGGGCGGCACCAACGCGCACGTGGTCATCGAGCAGGCCCCGCCGCGGACCGACCGCGGCCCCGTGCCCGGCCCGCACCTGCTGGCGTTCTCCGCGGGCGACCCGATCGCGCTCGACGAGGTCACCGAGCGGCTGCGCGCCCATCTGGCGGCGCACCCCGAGCTGGAACCGGCCGACGTCGCCTACACCCTTCAGGTCTCCCGCGGTCACTTCGCGCTGCGCCGCTTCGTGGTCTGCGACGACCTCCAGGACGCGGTCGCCGCGCTCGCCGACCCCGGCCGCTGGGTGGACGGCGAGACGACCAGGCACGATCCGGCGGTGCTGCTGGCCGAGGACGCCGAGGACGAGGACGTGTCCGCGCACTGGCGGTCGCAACTGACCGCGGCGGCGGCCTCGTTGCTGCCGGGCGCGGTCGAGGGCGCCGGCCGGGAGGAGCCGGCCGCAGCCCTGGCGCAGGGGCTGCGGGCGATCGGCGTCCGGATCCGGGCCGAGCGGGACACCGGACGCGGCCCGTACGAGACCGTCGCCGTCGCCGCCGACGCGCCCGCCGACTCGGCCGCGCGCTGGCTGGTGGCCACCGTCGGCAGGCTGTGGCTGGCGGGCGCGGCGATCGACTGGGCCGCGCTGCACCGGGGCGGGGGCCGGCGGGTCGAGCTGCCCACCTACCCCTTCCGCCGCAGCCGCCACTGGGTGGCGCCGCGGCCGGGGGCCCGCGGGGTGAAGCCGCCGGTCGAGGGCCGCGTCGACGACCTGGCGCAGTGGACGTACCTTCCCTCGTGGCAGCAGCGCCCGCTGCCCACCGCGGACCTGAACGAGCGGCTGCGCGCGGCCGGCCCCTGGCTGGTGCTGGCCGCCGAGGAACGGGCCGAGGCGCTGGTACGCCGGCTGGCGGTGGCCGGCGCCGAGGTCGTGACGGCCAGGCCCGGCGCGGAGTTCGGCCAGGACGAGGCGGGGGACTTCACCGTACGCGTCGACCGCGCGGAGGATCTGCGCGAGCTGCTGGCCGGGCAGTTCGTCGCGCCCCGCACCCTGGTGCACGGCTTCTCGCTGGCCTCCGCCGAGGGTGACGGCATCGCGCACTTCACCGCCGAGCAGGACCTCGGGACGCACTCCGCGCTCGGCCTGGTCGGCGCGCTCGCGGCCGACCCCGAGCCCGCCGAAGCCGAACTGACCCTGCTGACCAGCGGGGCGACCTCCGTCGCCGGCTCCGATCTGCGGCACCCGGAGCACGCCGCGCTCGCCGCGCTGGCCCCCACCATCGCCCAGGAGAACCCGCATCTGTCGTGCCGGCACATCGACCTGGACCCCGCGGCGGGCGCCGCCACGCCGTCGGCGGTCGACCAGACGCTGGCCGCGATCATCGGCCCGCACCAGGGGCCGTCGGCCGTCCGGTCCGGCGACCTGTGGGCGCGGATCTACCAGCCGTACCCGCTGGCCGAGGCCGACCCCGCCCGCCCGGTGTTCAGGGACGGCGAGACGGTGCTGGTCACCGGCGGTCTCGGCGACATCGGTCTGGCGCTGGCCCGGCACCTGGCGGAGAGCTACGGCTGCCGTCTGGTGCTGACCTCGCGCACTCAACTCCCGCCGCGTGAGCGGTGGTCGGAGCTGTCGTCCGGCGCCGACCGGGTGGCCCGGCACATCAGGAACGTACTCGACCTGGAGGCTCACGGCGCCGAGGTGATCGCGATCGGCGCGGACGTCGGCGACGAGGCGGCGATGCGGGCCGTCGTCCGGGCGGCCGACGAGCGGTTCGGCGGCATCGACGTGGTGGTGCACGCGGCCGGCGCGCGGGACCGGAGCGGGTTCACGCTCGCCCACCTGTCGGACCGGGACTGCCGCGCCACCCATCTGCACCCCAAGGTGGCGGGCTTCCACACCCTCCAGGCGGTGCTCGGCGACCGGGCCAAGGACCGCAGGATCACCCTGTCCTCGCTGTCCACGGTGCTCGGCGGCATCGCGCTCGGCCCCTACGCGGCGGCCAACGCGGCGCTGGACGCGTACGCCCGCGTGGCGCGGCTGCGCGGCGAGGGCGGCTGGGTCACCGTCGACTGGGACACCTGGGCGATCGACCCGGAGCGTCCCGAGACGCACCACAACCCCGCGGTCAAGGCCTATGAGATGGCGCCGCGGGAGGGCCTGGCCGTCCTGGAGCGCGCGCTGGCCGCGGCCGACCGGCTCGCCCAGGTGGTGGTCTCCTCCGGGCCGCTCGCACCGCGGCTCGCCCAGTGGGTCACCGGCGACGGCACGTCGGCCGAGCGGCGGGCCGACGACGACGGGCAGCGCCACCCGCGACCGAGGCTGCGCACCCCGTACGCCGAGCCCGCCGAGGGCGCGGAAGCGGCGCTCGCGGAGATCTGGGGGGCGGTCCTCGGGGTGGCGGAGGTCGGCGCGAACGACGGCTTCCTGGAACTCGGCGGCCACTCACTGCTCGCCGTCCAGCTCGCCGCGCGCATCCGCGCGGCCTTCTCCAACGACCTGGCCGCGACCGACCTGCTGGAGCATTTCACCGTCCGGCGTCTCGCCCGCGTCATCGGGAGCTGAGGCCGCAGGTGAGCGTGGTGAACGAACCGCCAGGGGCGGCCGTCGCGGACTTCCCGCGTCGGCCGCCCGCCGCGTGCCCCCGGCACGCCCGGCTCCGCCGTCCCGCGGCGGCCGGCCGTCACCGGTGGGCCGCCGCGGCCCGTGCGGTGAGGGCCTTGCGGTCCACCTTGCGGTTGGCGTTGAGCGGGAATTCGCCGACCCGTACGAAGCGGCGCGGGATCAGGGCCCGCGGCAGGAACGCCGCCAATTCCTCGGCGACGGCCACGGGCGGCCGCTCCTCGCCGAGCAGGAAGGCCGTCAGCTCGCCGTCCACCGCGACGGCCACCGCCTCCTTGACGCCGTCGACCCTGCGCAGCGCCCATTCGATCTCGGCCAGCTCCACCCGCACCCCGTGGATCTTCACCTGGTGGTCGCGCCGGCCCAGGTAGGCGAGTTCGCCGCCGGGCAGGTAGCGCACCAGGTCGCCGGTGCGGTACCAGCGTTCGCCGCCGCTGTCGAGGAATCTGCCCTCGTCGTCGGCCGGGTCGAGATAGCCGGGGAACATCTGGTCGCCGGTGACGCACAGTTCACCGGTGCCGTCCGGCGACGGCTCGTGCAGCAGGGCGCGCATCCCCGGGTGCAGGGTGCCGATCGACACCACGTCGTTGACGCAAGCCCCCGGCGAGGTCCGCGGGTCCCAGCGGTGCACGCTGCACGAAATGGTCAGCTCGGTCGGGCCGTAGAGATTCTCCACCACCGAACCGGGCGCCGCGCCGCCCCAGTCCTCCGCGTCGTGCGCGAGCAGCGGCTCCCCGCAGAACAGGCTCCAGCGAAGGCCGGGCATGCTGCCCGCGGGCAGTCCCCGCGGTCGCCGGCGCAGCAGCGACACCAGGCTCGGCGCGGAGAACCACACCGTGATGCCCTGCTCGGCGACGAACCGCTCCAGCGAGGCGTACGCGGTCGGCGGCACACTCACCACGGTGCCGCCGCTGCCCCAGCCGGTGAACAGGTCGAACATCGCCAGGTCGAAGGTGAGGTCGAAGGTCTGCGAGAAGACGTCCCCGCGGTGGAAGCCGTACCGGTCGTGCACGAAGCGCAGATAGGCGTCGACATTGCGGTGCAGCACCGGCACGCCCTTGGGGGTGCCGGTCGAGCCCGAGGTGAACAGGATGTACGCGATGTCGTCGGGCGCCGCCGGCAGCGGGTGCGCGAGCGGCGGCCCGGCCGGCCGCTCGACCACCGGGACGCCGTCGAGCGCGCCGGCCAGCTCGGGCAGCACGGCCGCGCCGCGCTCGTCGACGATCAGGGCGTCAAGGCCCGCGGCGGCGATCATGCGGGCGGTGCGGTCGGCGGGGAAGCCGGGGTGCAGCGGCACCACGGCCGCTCCGGCGAACTGGGCGGCCAGCAGCCCGGCGTAGGCGGTCACGGTGCGGGAGGCCAGCAGGCCGACCCGCCGCGGGCGCCCGCCGGGGACCGCCGAGACGACGGTCCCGGCCAGCGCCAGCGCCAGCTCCTCCAGCTCCTGGTAGTCCACGGCGGCCGGGCCGACGCGCAGCGCCTCGGCCCGGGGGTCGAGGGCCAGGCCGCGCCGGAACCAGTCGGTGAGGGTCCGGCCCGCGGTGACCGCGGACTCCGCGGTCACCGCCGGCCGGGTCCCTCCCTCCCTTCGCGGTCGGCCCGGGGGCGCCGGCCGGCGCACGGGGTCAGTGGTGAGCAACTGATGCCTCCCGAACGTGGGTTCCGGGCAGACCCGGGACCCGCGGGCCCCAACTGCCGCGCAGCGCCCGGTCGATGTACCGGTGGGTGACCGCGGCCTGTTCCAGCACCGCGAAGTGCCCGCCGGTCAGGGTGTACGACGCGAAGCGGCCGGTGGTCTGGTCGCGCCACCCCGCCACGTCCGCGGTGCCGGCGCGCGGGTCGTCGGTGGCGGCCAGCGCGGTGATGGGCACCTCCAGCGGGGGCTGCGGCCGGTACACGTAGGAGTCACGGACGGTGAAGTCCGCGCGGAACGGCGGCAGGATCATCCGCAGCACGGTCGGGTCGCCGAGCATCCACTCCGGGGTGCCGCCGATCCGCCGCAGCAGCGCCACGACCTGATCCTGCGTCATCCCCGCCACCGGGGGCTCGCCGTCGTCGGGCGAGCCGGGCGCGGCGCAGCCGGACACGAACAGGTGCACCGGCAGCGGCCCGCCGCGGCGGCGGATCTCCCGCACCAGTTCGAAGCCGACCAGCGCCCCCAGGCTGTGCCCGTAGACCGCGTACGGCCGCGTCTCCCCGGTGGGGGAGGTGTCGGCCAGTACGGCGTCCGCGAGGTCCGGCACCAGCTTGTCCATCCGGTCGTACGGCGTCTCGCGCAGCCGGGTCTCCCGGCCGGGAGGCTGGACCGGGCGCACCGACACCGGGCCCAGCTTCCCGAACCACGAGCGGTACGCCGAGGCCGAACCCCCGGCGTGCGGCAGGCAGTACAGCCGCAGGCCGGCGCAGCCCGGCTGCTCGCCGAAGGGCAGCCAGGAGGCGGCGGGCGCCGCCACCGCTTCCAGCACGGTCGTCACGGCGTCACCTGGACCTCGACGTAGCCGGGCAGCGGCTGGATCTGCTCCAGGTCGGCGCGGAGCACCAGCCGGTCGCCCTCCCTGGCCACCTCGCGGAAGCCGCTGAAGGCGTAGGTGATCTGCATCATCCGGTTGCGGCCGGTCTCCACGAAGTCGGCGCGCAGTCCCGAGCCGGCCGTCCTGGCGCGCTCCATGATGTGGCTGAGCAGCACCGAGCCGACCCCGCGGGACATCACCCGGCACGACATCAGCATCATGTGGAGCTGCCAGTCCGGCTGGCCGGTCTCCACCAGCGCCAGACCGATCTTGCCGTAGGAGCCGAACCGGTCGGTGAGGGTGGCCACCAGCAGCAGGTGGTCGGGCGATTCGCGGAGTTCGTCCAGCTCGTCGTAGGAGTAGGTCCGGCCGGTGGAGTTGAGCTGGTTGGTGCGGATGGTGAGTTCCTCGGCGCGCTGGAGGTCCTCGCGGGCGGCCGGGGCGATGGTGAAGGTCATGCCCAGGCTGGCCAGGAACTCCTCGTTGGTGCCGACGAACTCGCTCTCGATCTCGTCCCGGGCGAGCTGGCTGTGGTACATGTGGCGGCGCTGCGCCGACTCGTCCGAGACGAACCGCGGCCGGAACTCGGTCCTGACCAGCTCGGTGTCGATGTCGGCGGCGTTCACCCGGGTGACCTCGGGGAGCGAGAACTCCATCTCGGCCAGCTCGAAGTCCTGGTCGTCCACGAAGGCGAACGCGTCCAGGCCCAGGTTGAGTTTGGCGGAGATCTCCTTGACCGACTGCGACTTGGGGTTCCAGCCGATCCGCGGGTAGAGGAAGAGGTCCGCCAGGCCCAGTTCGCGCAGTTTCGCGATCGCCGTGTCGTGGTCGTTCTTGCTCGCCACCGAGTGCAGGACGCCCAGGGCGTCCAGCCGGCGGATGTGCGCCACCACACCGGGGCGCACGGTGACCTCGGCGTCCTCCAGCAGCACCCCGTCCCACAGGGTGTTGTCCAGGTCCCAGACCACGCACTTGATCTTGCCCTGCGCGGGCTTGCGGTACGGCCCGTCCGGCGGGGACGCCGGACGGGGGGCCGGCGCGGTGGCCGGCGGTTGCGTCAGCGTGCTCACAGTGCCCACTCCCGGTATGCCTCGTCAGCGATCGTGATCCGCTGGATCTCGTTGCTGCCCTCGATGATTTCCATGACCTTCGCGTCCCGGTACAGCCGTGCGACCGGGAACTCCGCGCTCATGCCGTTGGCGCCGTGGATCTGTACGGCCTCCGTGGAGTGCCGGGCCGCCGCGGTGGACGCGAAGTACTTCGCCACCCAGGTGGCCATGATGGTCGCCGGGTCCCCGGCGTCCTTGAGCACCCCGGCCTGGTGGCACAGCAGTCTGGCCGCCCGGACGTCGGTGACCATGTCCGACAACTTCGCCCGGATGAGCTGGAGTTCGCGCAGCTTGCTGCCACCGACCGTGCGCTGCGCGGTGTAGAACGCCGACGCCTCCAGACAGGCCTGGACGATGCCGACCGAACCCGAGGCCACCGAGAAGCGGCCCAGGTCCAGGGTGCCGCTGAGCACCATGCCGGAGGCGAAGGAGCTGGGCCCCAGCAGCGCGTCGGGGCCGAGTCGTACGTCGTCGAACTCCAGCTCGGCGATCAGCGACGCACGGGTGCCGAGCACGTCCTCCACCGGGATCACCCGCACGCCGGGTGACCGGCGCGGTACGAGCAGGGCGATCACGCTGGACTCGGTGCGGGCGAACACCAGGAACAGGTCCGCCCGCTGGCCGCCGGTGATCCATTTCTTGCGGCCGCTGAGCCGCCAGCCGTCCTGGTGCGCGACGGCGGTGGTACGGATGCCGGCGGTGTCACTGCCGCCGCCGGCCGGCTCCGACAGGCAGAACGCGCCGCGCACCCGGCCGTCGGCGAGCGACGGCGCCCACTGCTCGATCTGGGCGGGGCTGCCCCAGCGGAGCAGCGCCCACGACAGCATGGTGTGCACGGTGAGCAGGGACCGGACCGAGGAACATCCCCGGCCCACCTCCTCGTGCACCTGGCCGAGCGTCACCAGGTCAAGGTCCTGGCCGCCCAGTGCGGCCGGCAGGAAGGGGGCCCACAGGCCCGCCTCGCCGATCCGCTCCTGCAATTCCTCGGGGACAGCTCCCCGCCGGTCGTACGCGTCCGCCACCGGCATGATGTGCGTGTCGACGAACGCGCGTACCGACTCCCGGTCGATCCGGGGCCTTGCCGGCGCCGCTGGACGCGGCGCCGTGGTCAAGCTCGTCATGGTAGGGCTCCTCAGTCGACGGAGACGGGAACGCTCCGGCGGGCGACGAGGTCCGCCATGGCCTCGACGGTGCGGAAGTTGTCGATGCGCAGCTCGTCGTTGGGGATGGCGAGGCCGAAGGTCTTCTCGATGAACATCACCAGCTCCATCGCGAAGAGCGAGTTGATGTAGCCGAGCGAGAAGATGTCCTGGTCGGTGCTGATGCTGGCCTGCGGGAAGCGGGCCTCGATGAAGGAGAGGATGGTGGTCTGGGCGGTGGTGTTCTCGGACATGGTCGTCATCCCTTGTTGTCGTAGGTGTAGAAGCCACGGCCGCTCTTGCGGCCGTGCAGTCCGGCGTCCGTCATCTGCTTGAGCAGCGGGCAGGGCCGGTACTTGCTGTCGGCGTAGTGCTCGTAGAGCACTTCGACGCTGTAGAGGATCGTGTCGACGCCGATCAGGTCGGCGGTCTCCAGCGGACCCATCGGGTGCCCGAAGCACCCGCGGAACACCTCGTCCACCGACTCCGCGGTGGCGACGCCCTCGTGGACGAGGAAGGCGGCTTCGTTGACGGTGAGCATCAGCACCCGGTTGGAGACGAAGCCGGAGGCGTCCTTGACGTCCACCGCCTTCTTGCCCATGCCGCTGAGCAGCTGCCGGGTGACCTCGACCGTCTCCTGGGCGGTGTGGAAGCCGGGGATCAGCTCCACCACCGGCTTGGCGGGGACGGGGTTCATGAAGTGCACCCCGACGACCCGCTCCGGGTGGGTGCCGACCGCGGCGACCCGGGTGATCGGGATGGCGGAGGTGTTGACGATCACCACCGCCTCCGGGCTGAGCACCCGGTCGAGTTCGGCGTGCACCGCCCGCTTGACGTCCCAGTTCTCGGTGACGTTCTCGATCACGAAGTCGGCCTTGGCGAGGGCCTCGACCCCGACCGCGGTGGTGATCCGGCCCAGGATCTCGTCGGGGTCCAGGGCCGGGCCGCCCATCAGCCGGCTCAGCCGGCAGTTGCGGCTGATGGCCGCCTTGGCGTCGGTGAGGATCTGCTCGTCGATGTCGACGAGCACGGTCTCGTAACCGGACTGGGCCAGATTGTGCGCGACTCCGATGCCCATGACCCCGGCACCGACAACTCCTACGACGGTCATGATCTCTCCGATTCCCTGGTGGATGTACGGGTGGCTGTGCTGGTGGCTGTACTGGTGGCGTTGCTGGGGAGCCGCGCCGGCGGGATCGCTCCCGCCGGCGCGGGGGTTCAGCTCCGGCCCCGCCGCCGGGCCGCGGTCTTGAGTCCTGACCGGCGCAGGCGCGCCTGCTCCTGGCCGTCGGGCTCGGGCACGGGCACGGGCGCCGCGTCCGCGGCGGGGGCGTCCACGATCCTGGCGAGGGCCTCGACCGTCGGGGCCTCGTAGAGGATGTGCGGGGGGAGTTCGGCGTCCTGGAAGGTCCGGCGCAGCGCCGCGAGCAGCGCGATGCCGAGCAGCGAGTTGCCGCCGAGTTCGAAGAAGTTGTCGCGGGCGCCGACCCGTTCGAGCTTGAGCATGTCGCCCCACACCTCGGCCAGGCGCTCCTCGGCGGGTCCTGACGGCTCGCGGTAGGGGGTGAGCAGCTCGGGCCGCGGGTGCCGGTCGGCCTGGCCGGAGCCGCCGCCGGCCGGGGCCATCACGGCCTCGACGGTGAAGCCGGTGCTGTAGCTGACCATGGTCGGCAGGTCCTGCGTGGAGACCACGACCCGCGACTCACCGGAGGCCAGGGCCCGCAGCAGCGAGCGCCAGCCCTCCGCGAAGGTGATGCCGAAGGCCTCGCGGTGCGAGCGGAAGAAGGCCTGGAGTCCCTCGTCGTAACCCGACAGGCCCGAGTCCCAGGCGTTCCAGGTCCACTCGCCCCAGTCGACCGACAGGACCCGGCGGCCGGTAGCGGCCTGCTGGGCGGCGTAACCGTCGAGGTAGGCGTTGCCCGCGCAGTAGTCGACCTGGCCCGGGCCGCCGCCGGTGGCCGCGGTGATCGAGGAGAACAGCACCAGGAAGTCCAGTGCCGTCTCATCAGACTGCCCGATCCGGAGCGCCTCGTCCAGTGCCAGCACACCGGCAACTTTGGGCGCGAGGACGAGCTCGGAGTCGTCGGCCTCCTTGAACTGGATCAGCCCTGTTCCGGGCACGCCGGCGGTGTGCAGGACGCCGTGCAGCGCGCCGAAACGCTCCTCGGCCAGGTCGATCGCCCGCCGGACGTCCGGCACGCTCGACACGTCGCCCGTGACGATCTCGACCTCCGCGCCGAGTTCGACCAGGCCGAGCACACGGCTCACCCGGGTCCGCAGGGCCTCGTCGGCCGGTTCCGTGCCGGCGGCGATGGCCGCCCAGCGGTCGCGCGGCGGCAGTCCCCGGCGGCCGAAGAGCACCAGCCGGGCATGGCACTGCCGTGCCAGGTGTTCGGCCATGCCCAGGCCGATACCGCCCAGACCGCCGGTGATCAGATAGACCCCGCGGTCGCGCAGGACCGCCGCGGCCGTCTCGTCGTCGACGACCGGCAGCAGGTCGTAGCCGCACAGCCAGCGCCGGTTGCCGCGCAGGGCGACCGCCGCGTCGGTACGCGGCCGGCGCAGTTCGGCCACGATCGCGGCGGCCGGGGTGTCCGGCTCGACGTCGAGCAGCCGGGTGGTGACGTTCGGGTACTCCAGCGGCACCACGAGCGTCGGGCCGATGAGCATGGCGGCGTCCGGCCGTGCCTCGGAGCCGTCGAGCACCTGGTGGGCGCCCGCGGTGACCATGTCCAACTGCCAGTCCCCGGAGCCCAGTTCGCCGGCCGCGCGGGCCAGCGCCACCAGGGTGTTCAGGCCGAGCGCGATCGCCTCGCCGGTGCCGCCCGGCCGCTGCGACAGTGTCCACAGATGGACCACCCGCTCCAGGCCGAGCCCGCGCTTGCGCAGGTCGCGCAGGACGGCCTGCGCGTCGCCGGCGTTGCCGGGCCGTACGGTGTAGCCGGTCCTGGTGTCCGCGCTCCAGCCATCGCCGGGACGGACCGCGGTGACGGTCGCCCCGTCGGCCGCCGCCGCCTCGACCAGTGCGTCGAGCACCGCTTCGGCGCCGGATCCGTCGGCGTAGACGAGCCAGCTCCCGGGTTGTTGCCCGGCGGTCGCGGGGGCGGCGGTCTGCCGCCACACCGGCTGCCAGACCCATTGCTCCTCGGGCAGTTTGGGCACCCGGTCGATGTCCTCGAAGGTGGCCGGCACGCCGGGCTTGCCCGGCGCGGTGAGGGCCTGCGGCGCGGCCGGCTTGGCGCCGATCAGCGGGGTCTGCTCGATCCAGTAGCGCTGCCGCTGGAAGGGGTAGGTGGGCAGCGGCACCCGGCCGGGCACGGCGGCCCCGTGCTGGGCCGCGGTGTGCGGCGAACGGCCGTTGTAGGCCGCCCAGTCCAGGTCGACGCCGGTCAGCCAGAGCCGCGACACGGCCTCGGTGAGCACCTGGTCGGCCGGGCGCGGGTCGCTCTGCGCCGGCAGCGTGGCGGTGATCATCGGCCAGCGCTGCGGCGGGCAGCCCGCGCCGCGCACCATCGCGCCGAGCGACTGGCCGGGGCCGATCTCCACCATCGCCAGCTCGGCGTCGGCCAGCAGTGTCTCGACGGCCGCCGCGAACCGCACCGGCCGGCACATGTGCTCGGCCCAGTAGGCGGGATCCCGCACCAGCCTGGCGTCGGCGACACCGCCGGTGACGTTGGACAGGTACGGCAGTCGCGGCGGGTTGAGCCGGATGTTCTCCGCCACCCACGAGGTCAGCTCGTCGGCGATCGGGGCGAGCATCCGGGAGTGGAACGCGTGCGTGGTGCGCAGCGCGCGGCTGGGTACGCCGTCGCGCTCCAGGTCGGCGACGAGGCCGGCCAGCGCCTCCGCGGGACCGGCCACCACGACGGTCTGCGGGCCGTTGACGGCGGCGATGTCCAGGCCGCGCGCCTCCAGCTCGTAGCGGTCGCCGAGTTGCGCGGGATCGAGCGGGACCGCGGCCATCGCGCCCGGCTCCATGCCGGAGATCAGCCGGGCCCGGTGGACCACCAGCGCGGTCGCGTCCTCCAGCGAGAGCACCCCGGCCAGGCAGGCCGCGACGTACTCGCCGAGGCTGTAGCCCAGCATCAGCGCGGGCTTCGCGCCCCACGCCATCAGCGTCGAGGCGAGGGCGTGGTCCACCGCGAAGAGCAGCGGCTGGACGATCTCGGTGCGCTCCAGCTCCGCGGCCCGGTCGTCGGAAGCGGTGGCCGCCCGGCCCAGCAGTGCCGCCAGGTCCATGCCGCCGCCCGGGCGGTCCCCGGTCAGCAGCCCCATGAGGTCGACGTCCGGCAGGTGCCGGGCCAACAGGTCGAGGCAGCGGTCGAGTTCGGCGCGGAAGACCGGCTCGTGCCGGTAGAGGTCGCCGACCAGGCCCGGATACTGCTCGCCGACCCCGGCGAAGAGGAAGGCCACCGGGCGGCCCTGCGCGGTCTCCACCCGGGCCGCCACCGGGGTGTCGTCGCGGCCGGTCAGGGCGGCGGCGGCGTGCTCGCCGCCGGAGACGACGGCGGTACGGCGGTGCTCGAAGGTCTTGCGGCCGACCTGGAGGGTGTAGGCGACATCGGCGACGGCGGCACCGGAGGTCGCGGCGAGGTGGTCGCCGAGGTTGCGGACGGCCTCGTCCGCGGCGTCGGAGGTACGGGCCGAGACCGGCAGGAAGTGGTGGCGCCGGCCGCCCTGCGGGGTGTCGGGGCCGCCGCGGCGGGCCGGCGGCTCTTCGACGACGACGTGCACGTTGGTGCCTCCCATGCCGAGCGAGTTGAGACCGGCGATGCGGGGCCTGCCGTCCTGGACCGGCCACTCGGTCAGCCGGGTGTTGACGTAGAAGGGGCTGTCGGCGAAGTCGATCTGCGGGTTGGGGGCGGTGAAGTGGAGGGTGGCCGGGACCATCCGCTCGCGTACGGTCAGCGCCGTCTTGATCAGGCCGGCGGTTCCTGACGCGTGGTTGAGGTGGCCGATGTTGGTCTTCACCGCGCCGATCGGGATGCTGCCGGGGCCGCCCGCGGCGCCGAACGCCCGGCTCAGCGCGGTGACCTCGATCGGGTCGCCGATCGGGGTGGCGGTTCCGTGCGCCTCGACGTAGCCGATGTCCTGCGGGCTCACCCGCGCGTCGGCCATCGCGTCCTGCACCACCCGGGCCTGCCCGGCGACGCTGGGCGCGGTGTAACCGACCTTCAGGGCGCCGTCGTTGTTGATCGCCGAGCCGCGGATGACCGCGTGCACGGTGTCGCCGTCGCGCAGCGCGTCGGAGAGCCGCTTGAGCACGACGACCGTCGCGCCGTCGCCGAACATCGAGCCGCTGGCCTGCGCGTCGAAGGTGCGCACATGGCCGTCGTGCGACTCCATGCCGCCCTGCTGGCGGCGGTGGCCGACCCGGTCGGGGACGCTGATGGACACGCCGCCGGCCAGGGCCATCTCGCACTCGCCGGACCGCAGGCTCTGCACGGCCAGGTGGACGCCGACCAGCGAGGTGGAGCAGAAGGTCTGCACCGCGACACTGGGGCCCCGCAGGTCGAACAGGTAGGAGACGGAGGTGGTCAGCGCGTCCTTGTCGTTGCTCATGATGATCTCGTACGGGCTGATGTCGCCCGCGGCGAGCTGCGCGGTCATGCCGAACAGGTAGGTGCTGAGGTTGGAGCCGCCGAAGACGCCGATCCGGTCCCGGTAGGCCTCGTTGGCGTACCCGGCGTGCTCCAGGCCCTCCCAGCAGACCTCGAGGAAGAGCCGCTGCTGCGGGTCGGTGAGCGCGGCCATCCGCGGGCTCATCCCGAAGAAGCCGGCGTCGAAGCCGCTGATGTCGTCCAGCACGGCGCGGGCGGGCACGTACTCCGGGTCGTCGACCAAATCCGGGTCGACGCCGGCCTCGATCAGCTCCTCCGGGGTGAAGAACCTGATGGACTCCACGCCCTCGCAGAGGTTCCGCCAGAAGCCGGCCACGTCGCCGGCGCCGGGGAAGCGGCCCGCCATACCGACGATGGCGATCCGGCGGTCGAGCTCGGGGCCGGACTCGCCGGTGAGGTCGTGGGCCGGGGCCGCGAGCGGCTGCGGCTCCCCGACGGCGGGTGCGGGTGCCGCCTGGACGGGAGCGGCGGGGGTGGCGCGGATGACGGGGGTGGTGGGGATGGTGCTGACCGCAGGGCGCGGGGCCGGGGCCGGCAGCGGTGCCGGGGTCCGGGTGGCGGCCGGGGCGGCCGCCTGGACGTCCCGAGCCGCGGACCGGTCCGTGGCCCGCGCCGCGGGAGCCCCGGACCGCTGCTGGTCCAGGACGGCGGCCAGCCGGTGCACGGTCGGCGCCTCGAAGAGCGTGACGGTCGGCACCGTCACCCCGAAGCGGGACTTGACGGTGGCCAGCATCTGGAGGGCGAAGAGCGAACTGCCGCCCAGATCGAAGAAGTTGTCGCGGGTGCCGACCGGCTCGACGCCGAGGGTCTCGGTCCACAGCGCGCACAGCTCGCGCTCCGTGGCGGTCAGCGGCGTCATGTACGGCTGCGGCAGGTCGGGCCGGGGGAAGGAGGCCACCGGCGCCGTACCGGCCGGGGCCGCGGCGACCGGCTGGGGACGGCTCGGGAGCCGGCCGGCCAGGCCGCCCGCCACCACGACCACGGCCGGCAGCGGCTGCGTCACGACCCGGTCCAGGGCGGCCAGCGACTGCTCGGCGGTCATCGCGTGCGCGGCCATCGACGCGCCCGTCCTGGCGTCGACCTTGGCCAGGGTCGGCGCCCAGGTGTCCCAGGCGGCCGAGGTCCACCGGGTCGGCCCGCCGTCGGTGCCGGGACCCGCGAGCTCGGCCAGCGCGGCGTTGGCCGCCGCGTAACTGCCGAAGGCCAGTCCGCCCAGGTGCGCGGAGGTGGAGGAGAACAGCAGGCCCCAGCGCGGCGCGCGGTCCGCGGGGAGTGCGGCGACCGCGGCGCGCAGCACCCGCGCGCCCTCGTACTTGGCGTGGAAGTGCCGTGCGACGGTGCCCTCCTGGAGGGCGCCGAGCGGCAGGAAGGTGTCCTCGGCGGTGTCGGCGGCGGCGTGCACCAGGCCGTCGAAGCTCTCGGCGCCGAGCAGTTCGCGCACGGCGGCCGCGTCGGTGATGTCCAGCTTCGGGGCCTGTACGTCAGCGCCGAGCGCCCGCAGCCGGACGACCGCCTGGCGGCGGGGGTCGGCGGGGTCGGCCGGCAGTCCGGTGCGGCCGGCCAGTACCACGCGCCCGGCGCCGCCGCGGATCAGGTGCTCCGCCACCATCAGGCCCACGTCGCCGAGACCTCCGGTGACGAGGTAGCCCGCGCCGGGGCGGACCACCGCCGACCCGTCGGTGTCCGAGGCGGCCGCGCCGTGCGGCGCCGGGGCGTCGACCGGCCGGTAGCGGGGGGTGTGGCGGCGGCCGGCGCGGAGGGCGGTGAGCACCTGGCCGTCGGTGACGGCCAGTTCGGCGGCGAGCCGCTCGGCGGCGCGCGCCGGGTCGTCGGCGGGGTCGAGGTCGATGCCGCGGGCGTCCAGGCCCGGGTACTCCTGGCCGGCCACGATCGGCAGTACGGCGACCGCGGCCTGCGCCGGCCGGGACGGCTCGGCGGCCGTGACGCGCTGGCCGCCGCGGGTGACCACGACGATCCCGCCGGTCCCGGCGTGGTCGCCCCAGACCGCGAGGGTGCGGGAGACCCCGAGGACGGCCGCCGCGGGGTCCGCGTCCGGCCCGTCCGCGTCCAGCGCGGAGAGCACCACCACGGTCAGCGGCCCGTCGCCGGGCACCAGTTCCGGCTCCGCCGCGTCCCGCGCTCCGCTCGGTGCGACGGTGACGGCCTCGGCGCCCGCGCCGCGCAGCTTCTCGGCGAGCGCGTCGGCGGTCCCGGCGGCGTCGGCGTACAGCAGGAAGCGACCGGTGGCCGCGCCCGGGTCCGCGCCGTCGGCGTCGGTCTCCTCCGGGCTCCACACGCGGGTCATCACCCGCACGTGCTCCTCGGAGCCCTCTTCGGCGCCCGGCGCCGCGGCCTCGGTGCCGGCTTCAGTGCCGGCGGCGGCGATGGCGGCCCGCGTCCGGCCGGCGGCCGGGAGTTCGGCCGCGGGGGCGGCGGGCGCGTCGATCCAGTAGCGGGAGCGCTGGAAGGGGTATCCGGGCAGCTTCGTCCGCAGGACGTCGCGGCCGTTCTGGTAGCCGGCCCAGTCCACGTCCACGCCGGTCAGCCAGAGCCGGCCCACCGCCTCGGTGAGCACGGTGCCCGCCTCGCGCGGGTCGTCGCCGCCGGGCAGCGCCGGGACCAACAGGTCCGCCTGCTCGCCGCCGAGGTCCGCGAGGACGCCGAGTCCGCCGTCACCGATCTCCAGCAGGGCGTGGTCGCCGAGCTCCCGCAGCGCGCCGAGCGCGCCGCCGGGGTCGGCGGGCGCGCCGGCCAGCCGCACGGTCCAGTGCGCGGGGTCGGTCGCCTCGGCCGCGGTGAGCCGGCCGCCGGCCGCGGCGGAGAGCAGGGCAGGACCTGGGGCGGCGAAGCCGATCCCGCCGGCGGCCAGGTCGGTCAGCGCCGCTCCTTCGGGCCGCGTGCGCCGGTGCAGCAGCGCGACCGCGTCCTGGAGGGAGAAGACCCCGGCCAGGCAGCCGGCGACGTACTCGCCGACACCGTGCCCGAGCAGGGCGTCCGGCTCGATGCCCCAGGAGCGGAAGAGGGTGGCGAGCGCGTATCCGAAGGCGAAGGCGCGGTGGCCGTCCTGGTCGGGGCGGCCGGCCCGGTCGGGGGTGAGCAGCCCGGCCAGCGGCGCTCCGCCGACGGCCTGGGCGGCGGCGCGGCAGTCGTCGAGCGCGGCGCGGAAGGCCGGCTCGGTCTCGTAGAGTTCGGCCGCGGCGGCGGAATAGGGCGCCCCGGCTCCGGTCAGCAGGAAGACGACGGGCCGGCCGGTGGTGCCGTCGGACCGCCCGAGGGCGGACCCGGCGCGCAGCTCGCGGGCCGCGCCGGTCAGCGAGTCGGCGACCAGGGCGCGCCGGTGGCTGAAGAGCCGGCGGCCGCTTTGCAGGGTGTAGGCGACATCCGAGAGGCCGGCGCCGACCGCGGTGTCCGTGTCGTCCATGGTGTCCAGGTGGGCGGCCAGGTTGACGGTGGCCTCGTCGGCGGCGGCCGCGGTGCGCGCGGACCACACCAGCAGTTCGCCGCGGCGGGCGGAGCCGGCGCTGCGGGCGGCGACCGGCGGGGCCTCCTCCAGGATCACGTGGGCGTTGGTGCCGCCGATGCCGAAGGCGCTGACCCCGGCGCGGCGCGGGCGCTCGCCGCGCGGCCACGGGTGCCGCTCGGTGAGGACCGTCAGCCGCGCGTCGCCGGACTCCAGTTGCGGGTTGGGCGCGGTGTAGTTGCGGGTCGCCGGGATCTCGCCGTGGTGCAGCGACAGGGCGGTCTTGATCAGACCGGTCACGCCGGCCGCGCGGTCGAGGTGGCCGAGGTTGGTCTTGACCGAGCCGATCAGCACCTCCGTGCCGCCGAACACCTGCTGGAGCGCGGCGAGTTCGGCCGCGTCGCCGAGGGCGGTGCCGGTGCCGTGCGCCTCGACGTAGTCGATGTCCTCCGGTTCGAGACCGGTGGCGGCGAGCGCCTCGGCGATGACCTCGGCCTGGCCGCTGACGCCCGGCGCGGTGAAGCCGACCTTGCGGCCCGCGTCGTTGTTGACGGCCCAGCCGCGGATCACCGCGTAGACCTGGTCGCCGTCGGCGAGCGCGTCGACCAGGCGGCGCAGCGCGACCACGCCGACGCCGTTGCCCACCAGGCTGCCCCGGCCGGCGGCGTCGAAGGCCCGGCACTCGCCGTCGGGGGAGCTGATGCCGCCCGGCTGGTAGAGGTAGCCGGTGTCGTCGGGGACCGCGATCGCGGCGCCGCCGGCCAGCGCCAGGTCGCACTCGAAGCTCGCCAGGCTGGTGGCGGCCGCGCAGACCGCGACCAGGGAGGTCGAGCAGTAGCTCTGGATGCCGTAGGCGGGTCCGGACAGACCCAGGGTGTGGGCGACCCGCAGCGTCAGCGAGTCCTTGTCGTTGGCCAGCCCGACGGTCAGTTCGCCGACACTGCGGCCGATCCCGGACGGCGCCACGTTGCGCGTCAGGTAGGTGCTGATCGCGCAGCCGGCGAAGACGCCGATCGAGCCGTCGAAGCTCGCCGGGTCGCAGCCCGCGTCCTCCAGGGCGTGCCAGCTGTGCTCCAGGAAGAGCCGGTGCTGCGGGTCGAGGATCTGCGCCTCCTTCGGGTTGATCCCGAAGAAGTCGGCGTCGAAGCGGTCGATCCCGTCGATCACCGCGGCCGCCTTGACGTAGGCGGGGTCGTCGATCAGCTCGTCGGGCACGCCGGCGGCGCGCAACTGCTCATCGGTGAAGCGGGTGATGCCCGAGCGGCCGTCGCGGAGCGCGGACCACAGCTCCGTCGCGTCGGTGGCGCCGGGGAATCGCCCGGCGAGACCGACGATGGCGATGTCCATCGGTGACACCTCGGTGGGTATGCGCGGCATGGGTCCGTCCTCCTAGTTCCGGGTGGTGGAAGGCTGGGCGCCGCGGGCGCGGCGCCTTCTCTCGCCCCGGGCGAGGCCGGAGTCGCGTGCTGTGGTGGCGGTCCGTTCCGGACCGCCGTCGAGTGCCGCCGCGAAGGCGGCGACGGTGGGGTGTTCGAACAGGACGGCCGGGGCGATCCGGCGGTCGAGCCGCTTCTCGATGTCGGCGACCATCGCCATGCCGACCAGGGAGTTGCCGCCCAGGTCGAAGAACGGGTCGTGCACACCGATGCCGTCGATGCCGAGGTGCCGGCCCCAGCTCTCGGCGATGACCGTCTCCAGTTCGCCGCGCGGGGCCGCGTACTCGGTACGCAGCAGGGGCCGCGGGAAACGGGGCTGCCCGCTGTCGGCGGGGGCGCCCGCCGCGACCAGGGCCTCCAGGTCGGTCAGTTCCGCCCACGCGCGCAGGCCCTCGGCCATCGGCATCCGCACCGCCAGCAGGCTGCCGCGCGCCGCGCCGGCCAGCCTGCCGAGCAGCGCGTTGCCGCCGGCCTCGGTGAAGCCGTATGCGGCGCGGTGCTCGCGGACCCGCTCGGCCAGCGCGCCGCCGGCGGCCTCGGCCTGCCAGTCGTCGTGCTGCCAGGGGCCCCAGGCGACGCTCAGCACCCGGGTGGTGGGCGCGGCGGAGTCGGCCAGAGCCGCGCCGTAGGCGTCCAGCACCGTGTTGGCGGCGCTGTAGTCGCCCTCGCCGAGGCCGCCGAAGACGCTGACCGCGGAGGAGTACAGGACGAGCAGCTCCGGCCGGTCGGCCGCCGGGGTCCGCGGGCCGACGAGTTCGGCGAGCGGGCCCATGGCGAACACCTTGGGGGCGAGCACGCCGCGGGCGGTCCCGGGGGTGATCCGTACCGCCATACCGCCGGCCGGCACGCCGGCCGCGTGCAGGACGCCGGTCAGCGCGCCGAACCGCTCCCGCCCGGCCCGCAGCGCGCGCCGCAGGTCGTCCGGCACTCCGGTGTCGGCGGTCAGCAGCAGCACCTCGGCGCCCGCGGTCTCCAGCGCGGCGATGTCGCGCAGACTTCGCGCGGCCCGCCCCTCGGGGTCGGCCGCCGCCGCGGCGCGCAGGTCGGTCCGGCCGACCAGGGCCAGTTTGCGCGCGCCGGAGCGGACGAGTTCCCTGGCCAGCCCGAGGCCGAGGCCGCGGGTGCCGCCGGTGATCAGATACGCGCCGTCGGGGCGTACCGGGAAGGGGGCGGCGTCGGTGGCCGGCAGCGGCACCAGGCGCCAGTCCTTGAGCAGGCGGCGGCCGCGGCGCCAGGCGATCAGCGCCGGGACGGTGGCCGGGTCGGCGGGCTCCCAGGAGCGGTGGCCGATCTCCTCGGCGAGCTGGGCGGCCGAGTCGCCGGCCGGCGCCGACGGGTCCAGGTCGATCCCGCGCCAGGAGGTGCCGGGCTGCTCGGCGTGGGCGATCCGGGCGAGGCCGTGGGCCAGGGCCCGGTCCGGCGCCGTGCAGTCGCCGCCGTGCACCTGCGCGGCGCCCGCGGTCACGGTCAGCAGCCGCACCCCGCGCTCGGCCGCGGCCGAGGCGAGCGCCTGGAGGGTCAGCAGCAGGCTGTCGAAGCCCAGGCGGACCGCCACGACCAGTTCCGCGTCGTCGGCGAACAGGGGGGTGGCGGCCGGGTCGCGCAGGCTCCACAGGTGGGCGACGCGCAGCGGTCCCGCGCCGGCGGTCAGCGCCTCCGCGACGACCCGGCGGTAGTGCTCGGGGTCGGCCGGGTCGATGACCACCCGCCGTCCCTCGCGCCGCCAGGCGGCGCCGGGGACGACTTCGGTGACCGGGGCGCCGCCGGCCGCGGCCAGATCGGCCAGCCGGCTTCCGACGCCGTCGCCGGGCTCGCCGTCGGTGAACACCAGCAGCGGGGCGGCGGATTCGGATGCGGTCGGCGCGGGCAGGGTGACGTCCTGCTGCCAGGCGGGCGCGTAGCAGAGGTCGGCGGGCTCCAGGGCGCCGGCCGCCGCGGTGGCGCCGTGGGCGCCGGCCGCCGCCTGGCCGGTGCGCGGCCAGTAGCGGGTGCGCTGGAAGGGGTAGGCGGGCAGTTCCGCCAGCCGTCCGGGGCGGCCGCCGCGCAGCGAGGCCCAGTCGAGGTCGACGCCGAGTTCCCAGAGCCGGCCGCAGGTCTCCAGCAGTCGGGTGCGGCCGTCGGTGGGGCCGCCGGCCGCCCACTGCGCGGGGATGGTGCCGAGCACGGTCGGGTTGGCGCCGCTGCGGTCGTTCTGCCGGAGCAGGCCGCCCAGGGTCTGGGCGGGGCCCAGCTCGACGTACCCGTCGACGCCCTGGTCGGCGCAGGCCGCCAGACCGTCGGCGAACCGCACCGGGCTGGTCAGGTGGCCGGCCCAGTAAGCGGGGTCGGTGGCCTGCTCGGCGGTGAGCGGGGCGCCGGTGACGTTGGAGATGACCGGGACGCCCGGGGCGCGCCGGGTCACGGCGGCGACGGCGGCGGCCAGTTCGTCACGGGCCGGGGCGAGCAGCTCCGAGTGGAAGGGGTGGGCGGAGCGCAACTGGCGGGCGGCGAGGCCCTGTTCGGCCAGGTGGCGGGCGGCGGCGCCGACCGCGTCCGGGGCGCCGCTGACCACGGTCATGGCCGGGCCGTTGACGGCGGCGATGTCCACCCGGGCGCCGCAGGCGGCCAGTTCGGCGCGGACCCGGTCGGCGTCTGCGGCCACCGCCAGCATCCGGCCGGCCGGCGCCGCCTCGATCAGCCGGGCCCGCCGGGCCACCAGCCACAGGGCGTCCGGCAGTTCGAAGACGCCGGCCAGCGTCGCGGCGACGTACTCGCCGAGGCTGTAGCCGATCAGCAGGTCCGGCCGGACGCCGTACCGGGCCAGCAGCCCGGCCAGCGCGTACTCGACGGTGAAGAGCGACAGGTGGGCGATCTCGGCGTGGCTGTCCGGGTCGTCCGCCGGGTCGGCTCCGCTGTCCGGCCGGGCCAGGAAGCCCGTTCCCGCGCCGTCCTTGGCCGGCTCGGGCTCGCCGAGCAGCGTCTCGCGCAGATCGACGCCGCAGCGCTCCTCGGCGATGGCCAGGCAGGTGTCGACGGCCTCGGCGAACGCCGGTTCGGTGCGGTACAGGTCGCGGGCCATGCCCCGGTAGTGGTCGCCGGTGCCGGGCAGCAGATAGGCGAGCTTGGGGCGGCCCTTGACGGTACGGACCCCGGGTGCCCGCGCGGCCGCGGCCAGCGCGGCGGCCGCGTCCGCGGCGTCGGCGGCGACCACCGCGCGCCGGAACTCCAGCGCCGCGCGGCCGCTTTGCAGGGTGTGCGCGAGGTCGTCGAGACCGGTGCGCCCGGCGGTGTCGGCCAGCGCGGCCAGCCGCTCGGTGAGCCCGCCGTCGTCGGCGGCGGAGACCGGCAGCAGTTCGGCCGCGACCTCGGCCGCTCGCACGGCTTCTGCGGTCGGCGTGCCCGGCCCGGCCGCCGGGTCCGTCCCGGCCGGCGCGGATTCCGGTGCGGCCAGCACCACGTGGGCGTTGGTGCCGCACCAGCCGAAGGAGCTGACACCGACGAGCTGCGGCAGCGTCTCGTCGGCCGGGAGCGGACGCGCCGCGTCGGCCGGGCGGACCGCGCCCGCGGCGAGGGCGGTCTCGGCGGGGTCGGTCATGTTGAGGTTGCGCGGCACCGTGCGGTGCTTGACCGCGAGCACCGCCTTGATCAGCCCGGCCATCCCCGCCGCGGCCTGGGTGTGCCCGATGTTGGTCTTCACCGCGCCGACGTGCAGCGGCCGTTCCTCACTGCGGCGTCCGAACACGTCGGTGAGCGCGCCCAGTTCGATGGCGTCGCCGAGCTTGGTGCCGGAGCCGTGCGCCTCGACGTAGGCGATGTCGTCGGGGACGGCCCCCGCGGCGGCCACCGCGCGGCGGATGACGTCCGCCTGGGCGCCGCGGCTCGGCGCGGTCAGACCGTTGCTGCGGCCGTCCTGGTTGACTGCGGTGCCGCGGATGACCGCGTGCACCCGGTGGCCGCGGCGGACCGCGTCGGAGAGCCGCTCCAGGATGACCACCCCGGCGCCCTCGCCGAGCACGTAGCCGTCGGCGCGCGCGTCGAAGGTCTTGCACAGCCCGTCGGGGGCCAGCATCGAGGTGGCGCAGGCGTTGACGTACATGTCGGTGTGCAGCAGCAGGAAGGCGCCGCCGGCCACCGCGAGGTCGCACTCGCCGCGGCGCAGCGCGCTGCCGGCGAGGTGGACCGCGACCAGCGAGGAGGAGCAGGCGGTGTCCAGGGTCAGGGCCGGGCCGCGCAGGTCGTAGTGGTAGGCCAGCCGGCCGGCGACGACGCTGGCGGATGCGCCCTGACCCGCGTAGGGGTCGGTGAGCACCTTGTCCCCTTCCCGCTCCTTCTCGATCCGCAGGTACTGGAGGATGTCGGAGAAGCCGATCATCACCCCGGTGCGGCTGCCGGCCAGGCTCGGCGGCGGCGTGCCCGCGTCCTCCAGCGCCTCCCAGGTCAGCTCCATCAGCAGCCGCTGCTGCGGGTCCATCCGCAGCGCCTCCTGCGGCGAGCTGCCGAAGAACCGCGCGTCCCAGCCGGCCACGTCGTCGAGGAAGGCGCCGCGCGTGGTGTAGACGCCGTCCCTCTCGACGTGCGGGGCGAGGTCGAAACGGCCGTCCGGCACCTCGTCGAGGACCGCGGACCTGCCCTGCTCCAGCAGGTCCCAGTAGGCGTCGACCGAGCCGGCGCCGGGGAAGCGGCACGACATGCCGACGACTGCGATCGGCTCGTGCGTCTGTGCCTGGACCTCGGCCAGCTTGCGCCGGGTGTCACCCAGGTCGACCGTGGCCTTCCTCAGATATTCGCGGAGTCTGTCCTCGCCTGCCATCTTCCTGCCCTCTGCCGATTCGTGGGGTGCTGACGGGCTGCCCGGTGCCGGGAGCCGGTGGTGCCGGAGTCGCTGGTGCGCTGTCAGGCCTGCGCGTCGATGAAGGCGAAGATCTCCTCGTCGGAGGCCTCGTCCAGCACCGTGCCGGGGGAGTCCGTCGGGACCCCGAGTCGGGTGAGGGCTTCTTGCAGGGCCACCACCAGGCGGTCCCGCAGCGCGGGTGCGGACGAGCTGAGGTCGCCGGCGAAAGAGCCGGTGATGGCGGCGAGGGCTTCTTCCATGGTGGTCACGTCATCCTTCGGAGCCGGGACCAGCTCGCCGGCGAGGTGCTCGGCCAGGGCGCTGATGGTCGGGTGGTCGAAGACGAGCGTCGGGGCCAGGTCGAGACCGGAGTCCTTCTGGAGCCGATTGCGCAGTTCGACCGCGGTCAGCGAGTCGAAGCCGAGGTCGATGAACGGCAGGTCCGCCTCGAGCGCGTCCGGCGCGCCGTGCGCCAGGACCGCGGCGACGTGGCGGCGGACGGCGGCGATGACCGCCGCCTTCGCGGCCTCGCCGGTGAGGCCGTCGAGCGTCGTGGCCAGCGTGCCCGCGGTCTTGCCGCCGGCCGGCCGGGCGCCGGCGCCGTCCGCGGTCCGCCGCCCCGCGGGGACCAGACCGCGCAGGACCTGCGGGATCCGCTCGCCGCTTTCCTGTGCGGCGCGCAGCCCGCTGAGGCTCCAGCGGGACGCCACGACGGCGGCCTCGGCGCCGGGGTCGGTCAGTACGGTGTCCAGCAGGCGCAGACCCTGCCGCTCGTCGAGCGGCGCGACCCCGATCCTGGCCAGCCGCGCCTCGTCGGCGGCCGTCAGCGCGGAGCCCATGCCCGCTGTCGACCACAGGCCCCAGGCGACCGAGACCGCGGGCAGACCCGCCGCCCGCCGGTGGACGGCCAGCGCGTCCAGGAAGGTGTTGGCGGCGCCGTAGGTGGTCTGCCCGGCATTGCCGAGCACGCCCGCGACGGAGGAGAAGAGGACGAAGGCGGCGAGCGGGCGGTCCGCGGTCAGTTCGTGCAGCAGCCAGGCCGCGTCCGCCTTGGGCCGCAGCACCCGGGCGAGGCGTTCCGGCGTCTGGCCGGCCAGCAGCCCGTCGTCGAGGACCCCGGCCGCGTGCAGCACACCGGTCAGGGGGTGTTCGGCCGGCACCGAGGCCAGCAGCGCGGTCAGCTCGCCGCGGTCGGCGACGTCGCAGGCCTCGATCCGCACGGTGGCGCCCGCGCCGGCCGACTCGGCCAGCTCGTCGGCCAGTTCCCGCGCGCCGGGGGCCGCGAGACCGCGCCGGGAGGTCAGCAGCAGGTGGCGTACGCCGAAGCGTTCGATCAGCCGCCGGGCGACCACCGCGCCCAGTGCGCCGGTGCCGCCGGTGACCAGCACCGTGCCGTCACCGAAGGCCGGTTCGACGGCGGGCTCGGGCACCCGGCGGGCGACCCGGGGCACCAGGGTCCGGCCGCCGTCCAGGAGCACCTGCGGCTCGTCGGCTTCGGCCGCCGCGGCCAGCAGCGCCTCCGCCCGGCCCTGGCCGGCCCCCGCCGCGGCGATGCCGCCGGGCACGACCGCCAGCAGCAGGCGGCCGGGGTGCTCGGCCTGCGCCGCCCGCACCAGGCCGACGACTCCGGAGGTGCGCAGCGAACCGGGTTCGACGGCGAGCACCAGCCGGGAGCCGGCGAAGGCCGGCCCGGCCGTCCACCGCTGGAGCAGACCGAGCACCTGGCCGGTCACCTCCCGTACGGCGTCCGGCAGTTGGGCGGCCTCGGCCGATCCCAGCGCCTCGCAGTCGAGCAGGACGTAGTCGGGCCGGGAGCCGGACTCGGCGAGCGCGTCGGGGTCGGCGTGGTGGGGGAGGCCGGCGACCGGTGCGCCCAGTGCCGCCCAGCTGCCGGGGCTCACCGCGGCCAGCGGGGTCTCGGTCCATTCCAGGCCGTCGTAGCTCTCCGGGGCCGCCGCACTGCCGGCCAGCGCGCGTACGGCGGCCGCCGGGACGGCCCTGACCCGCATGTCGTGGGCGGCAAGGACCAGTCCGCCGCTCTCGTCGGCGGCGGCCAGCGACAACTGGTCGGCGCCCTCGGTGACGATCCGTACCCGCAGCACCGACGCGCCGACCGCGGCCAGCCGCACCCCGCGGAAGACGAACGGCAGCCGCAACTCGTCCCCCTCGCCCTCGGCGGCGTACGGGTGGAACGCGGAGTCGAGCAGGACCGGGTGCAGGCCGAAACCGTCCTGCTCCGCACCGAGCGGGATCTCGACCTCGGCGAACAGCTCGCCCTCGCGGCGCCAGGCGCCGCGCAGCCCGCGGAAGGCCGGGCCGTAGCCGTAACCGCGTTCGGTCAGGCGCTCGTAGACGGCGTCCAGGTCGACCGGCGCGGCGTCCTGCGGCGGCCACACGGCGGCCCAGGCGCAGCTCTCCGGTTCGTCGGAGCCGGCGGCGACGCTGCCCGCGGCGTGCCGGGTCCAGCTCTCCTCGCCGTCGGGCCGGGCGTACACCCCGACCGTGCCGTCACCGCCGACGGCGACCTGGAGGTCCAGGGCCCCGGTGGCCGGCAGCGGCATCGGTGCCTCGAAGGTGAGTTCCGCCACCCGGTCGTAACCGATCCGCGCGGCCGCCTCCACCACCATGTCGAGCAGGGCGGTACCGGGCACGATCGCCGCGCCGCCGACCGCGTGGTCGGCGAGCCAGGGCAGGTCGTCGGCGGTGAGCCGGCCGGTGGCGACGAGTCCGCCGTCGGCGACGGCGACCGCCGCGCACAGCAGCGGGTGGCGCAGCTCGGTGAGGCCGAGTGCGGCCGCGTCGGCGGCCGGCGGGGTCCGCAGCAGCCAGTAGCGGCGGTGGTCGAAGGCGTAGGTGGGCAGTTCGACGGGGCGGCCGCCGGGGGCCGCGGCGCTCCAGTCGGCGGGCGCGCCGGCCGCGTAGGCCTCGGCGAGCGCGGTGAGCAGTCCCTCGGGTTCCGCCAGGGTGCGCCGGGAGACGGCGGTGACGACGGCCTTGGTGTCGGGGAGGCAGGCGCGGACCATGCCGGAGAGCACCGGGCGCGGCCCGATCTCCAGGTAGACGTCGGTGCCGGCGCTGTCGATCCTGGCCGTCATGTCGGCGAAGCCGACTGCCTGGCGGACCTGGTCGGTCCAGTAGCCGGGGTCGGTCCAGCTCTGCTCGGCGCCGAGGTTGACCTCGTGGGCGAGGGTGGGCCGGCGGAAGGTCAGCCGGGCCAGTACGGCGCCGAAGGCGTCGACCATCGGCTCCATCAGCGGCGAGTGGAAGGCGTGGCTGACGGTGAGCCGGCGGGTGCGGCGGCCCTGCTCCGCCCAGTGCGCGGCGATCGCGGCGCAGGTCTGCTCGTCGCCGGAGACCACCACGTCGCCGGGGCTGTTGACGGCCGCGATCTGGGCCAGGTGCTCCTTGCCCGCCAGCGTGGCGGTCACCTCGGCGACGGCCGCGGAGATCGCGAACATCGCCCCGCCGGGAGGGAGTTCCTGCATCAGCCGGGCGCGGGCGGTGATCATCGCGGCCGCGTCCGCCAGATCCCAGACGCCGGCCACATGGGCGGCGGCGATCTCGCCGACGGAGTGGCCCGCCACCCGGTCGGGGACCAGGCCGAGCGAGCCGAGCAGCCGGAAGACGGCCACCTGGTAGGCGAACAGGGCGGGCTGGGTGTAGTAGGTGCGGTCCAGTTCGGCGGCGTCCGGCGTGCCGGGCTCGGCCCACATCACCTCGCGCAGCGGGCGCTCCAGATGCGGGTCGAGCGCGTCGCACACCTCGTCGAAGGAGGCCGCGAAGACGGGGAAGGCGTCGTACAGACCGCGGCCCATGCCGGGCTGCTGGCCGCCCTGCCCGGTGAAGAGGAACACGGTCCTGGCCGTCCCCGACGCCGTGCCGGAGGTCACCGGGGAGCCGTCTCGGCCCTGGGCGAAACCGGCCAGCCGGTCGAGGAGTTCGTCGCGGTCGCGGCCGACGACGACCGCGCGGTGGTCGAAGCGGGCGCGGGTTGCGGCCAGCGAGTACGCCACGTCGACCGGGTGGAGCGCGGGGTCGGCGGCGATCGCGCGGCCGAGCCGGTCGGCCTGGCCGCGCAGCGCGTCGGCGCCGCGGGCGCTGAGCACCCAGGCGAGCGGGGCCGCGGTGGGCGCCGGCGCGGGACCGTCGGTCACCGGCTGCGGCGCCGGCTCTTCGAGGATCACGTGCGCGTTGGTGCCGCTGATGCCGAAGGACGAGACGGCGGCCCGGCGCGGCGCGTCGGCACGGGACGGCCACGGCTCCTCGTCGGTCAACAGCCGTACGGTGCCGGCCGACCAGTCGACGCGCGGGGTCGGGGAGTCGATGTTGAGGGTGCGGGGCAGCTTGCCGTGCCGCATCGCCAGCATCATCTTGATCATTCCGGCGATGCCCGCGGCGGCCTGCGTGTGCCCGATGTTGGACTTGATCGTGCCGAGCAGCAGCGGCCGCTCCGCGGTGTGCTGCGTGCCGTAGGCGGACAGGATCGCGTTGGCCTCGATCGGGTCGCCGAGCGGGGTGGCCGTGCCGTGCGCCTCCACCGCGTCGATGTCACGGGGCGTCAGGCGGGCGTCGGCCAGTGCCTGGGCGATCACCTTCTCCTGGGCGCGGCGGTTGGGCGCGGTCTGGCCGTTGCTGGCGCCGTCCTGGTTGACGGCCGTGCCCCGGATCACGCCGTAGACCGGCCGGCCGTTGCGGCGCGCGTCGGAGAGGCGCTCCAGCAGCAGGACACCGCAGCCCTCGCCCCACACCGTGCCGTCGGCGTCGGCGGAGAACGGCTTGCAGCGGCCGTCGGGCGCCAGACCGCGCTGCCGGGAGAACTCGGCGAACATGTCGGGCTCGGCCATCACGGTCACCCCGCCGGCCACCGCGAGCGCGCACTCGCCGCTGCGCAGGGCCCGTACCGCCTGGTGGACCGCGACCAGGGAGGAGGAGCAGGCGGTGTCGAGGGTGACCGAAGGACCTTCCAGGCCGAAGCTGTAGGACACCCGGCCCGACAGCATGCTCGGGGTGCTCGCCACCAGGAGGGTGCCGTCGACCTCCTCGGGCACGGCGCCGAGGAAGCGCGCCGAGTAGAACTCGTACATCATCCCGGCCCAGACGCCGGTGTCGCTGCCGCGCAGTGTCGCCGGGTCGATGCCGGCCCGCTCGAAGGACTCCCAGGCCGCTTCGAGGAAGAGCCGGTGGTGCGGGTCGGTGCTCAGCGCGTGCCGGGGGCTGATCCGGAAGAAGGGGGCGTCGAAGTCGCCGGCGTCCTGGAGGAAGGCGCCGCGTCGGGTGTAGCTGGTGCCGGGGGTGTCGGGATCCGGGTCGTAGAGCTTCTCCAGATCCCAGCCGCGGTCGGTGGGGAACGGGCTGGTGGCGTCGGTGCCGGAGTCCACCAGCCGCCACAGGTCGTCCGGGGCCTCGACCCCGCCGGGGTACCGGCAGCCGATGCCGACCACGGCGACCGCCTCGTGCGCCCGGTCATCGGCCTCGGTCAGCTTGCGCCGGGTGTCGGCCAGGTCGCCGACAACCTTCTTCAGATATTCGCGAAGCCGCTCTTCGCTCGTCATAGCTGTTCCCTCCAGTACGAGAAGTCCGGGTCGTCGCGAATGGTCAGAGCTGGTTGTCGATGAAGTCGAAGAGGTCCTCGTCGGAGACCGTTTCCAGGCCGCCGTCGGGCAGTGCCGGGCTCAGCGGGCGGCCGGACCCTCCGGTGTCGCCCCGGTCGTCGCCGTCGCCGAGCCGGCTCAGCGCCGCCCGCAGCAGCGCCTCGGTGCGGGCCCGCTCCTCGGGGTCGGCGGGGGAGTCGGCCGGGCCGGCCCCCGTGCCGCCGTCGAGCAGGTCCGACAGCGCGGCGCCGAGGATGGCCCAGAGCCGGTCGCCGGCCGGCGGCGCCGCGGCCGGCGCGAGATCCGCGGCGAGCCGGGCCGCCACGTCGGCGACGGTCGGGTGGTCGAAGGTCAGGGTCGCCGGGAGCGGCGCGCCGGTCAGCCGGCTCAGGCCCTCCTGGAGCTCCACCGCGGCCAGCGAGTCGAACCCCAGCTCGGTGAAGGGCCGGTCGACCTCGATCCGGTCGGCCCGGTCGTGGCCGAGGACGAGGGCGGCGCGCTCCCTGACCAGGTCGAGCAGCACCGCGTGCGCGGCCTCCCGGTCGAGTCCGGCCAGCTTCCCGGCCAGTGCGGCCGGGCCAGCGGCGGGCGCGTGAGCCGTCGGGTCGAGCGCGGCGGCGGGCCGCGGGCCGGCCGCCGCACGGGATGGGCGGGGCGGCGGCACCAAGCCGCGCAGCAGCGGCGGCACCGGGGTGCCGTCGGCCGCTGCGCGCGACCGGAGCCCGGCCAGGTCCCAGCGGGCGGCCACCGTACGGCCGTCCGCGAGATCGGCGGCCAGCGCCGCGTCGAAGAGCGCGAGGCCCTCCTCCTGGCCGAGCGGCAGGGTGCCGATCCTGGCCAGCCGCGCCTGGTCCACCGTGCTCAGCGCCGCGGCCATGCCGGCTTCCGCGGACCACAGGCCCCAGGCCACGGAGGTCGCGGGCAGGCCCGCGGCCCTGCGGTGGGCGGCCAGCGCGTCCAGGAAGCCGTTGGCCGCGGCGTAACCGGCCTGCCCGGCGGTGCCGAGCACACCCGCGACGGAGGAGTAGAGGACGAAGGCGGCGGGCGGGCGGTCCGCGGTCAGTTCGTGCAGCAGCCAGGCCGCGTCCGCCTTGGGCCGCAGCACCTGGGTCAGCTTGCCGCCGTCCAGCTTCGCGACCACCCCGTCGTCGAGCACACCCGCGGTGTGCACCACCGCGCTCAGCGGCTTGTCCTCGGGCACCGAGGCGAGCAGCGCGGTGAGCGCCTCCCGGTCGGCGACGTCACAGGCCTCGATCCGTACGGCCGCCCCGGCGGCCCCCAGCGTCGCGGCCAGCTCGGCGGCTCCTGCCGCGGCCGGCCCGCGCCGTGACACCAGGAGCAGGTCCCGCACGCCGTGCCGCGCCACCAGATGCGCGGCGAGCCGGGCGCCGAGGCCGCCGGTACCGCCGGTGACCAGCACCGTGCCGGTACCGAGGGCGCCGGTGGTGAGGGCGCCGTCCCCTTCTGCCGGGTCTGCCGGGTTTCCCGCCGCCCGCGCCCCGGGGGTGCCGGGTGCGGCATCCGTCGGGCGGACCGCGAGACGGGGGACCAGCAGGGCGCCGGCCCGCACCGCCGTCTGCGGCTCCAGCCGGTCCAACGCGGCTGCCAGCAGCGGCCATTCGGCCGGGTCGGTGCCGGTGGCGTGGGACAGCGCGAAGGCGTCGGGGTGCTCGGTCTGGGCGGACCGGATGAGGCCCCACAGCGGGCCGCCGGTGAGGGTGTCGGGGTCGGCGAGGAAGAGCAGCCGGGTGCCGGCCAGGGCGGGGTCGTTGGCGCGCCGCCGGACCAGGTCGAGGGCGTCCGCCAGGACCTGGCGCACGACGGCCGGGAGGCTGCCGGGCCCGTCCCCGCCGCCGTCGCCGGCCGCGCGGGTCGCGCTCGCCGGGCCGCCGGCCGCGGCCGGGTCCGGCGGGGGCGGTACGACCAGCACCGCCGGTGCCGGTCCGGTGCCGGCCGCGTCGAGGCCGGCCAGGACCGACGCGGTGCGTCCCGAGGACCGCAGCGCCGCCGCGATCGGTTCGGCCGCGTCGGCGGCGCCCAGCACCGCCCAGGGCGCGGCCACGGTGGTGGCCGCCGACAGATCAGCCGGGGACAGGGGCGCCGGCCGCCACACCACGTCGTACAGCCCGGTGTCCGCCGGACCCGCCGCGAGGCCGAAGCCCTCGGGGGCGTCCCGCATGGTCACCGTCACCTCGCCCACCGGCCGCCCGGCGCTGTCGCACAGCGCCATCCGCACGCCGTCGCCCGGGGTGTCGCCCGGGGTCAGCCGCACCCGCAGGGCGTCGGCTCCGGCGGCGGGCACGGTGACGCCGGTGAAGGAGAACGGGACCGGCCGGCCGGCGGTGGGCGCGTCCTGGGCGGTCAGCACCAGGATGTGCAGGGCCGCGTCCAGCAGCGCCGGGTGGAGGGTGAAGTCGCCCGCGGCGGAGCCGGGTCCGGCGGGCAGCCGCACCTCCGCGTAGAGGTCACCACCGGCGCGCCAGGCAGCGGTCAGACCCTGGAAGGCCGGCCCGTAGCCGTAACCGGCGGCGGCGAGCCGCCCGTACACATCGGTCAGGTCGACCGCCTCGGCCTCGGCGGGCGGCCAGAGCACCGCCCAGCTCGCGTCCGGGACCGGGGCCGGCGCGGCCGTCGTGTGGCCGGTCGCGTGCGCCGTCCACGGCGCGTCCGCGTCGTCGGCCGGCCTGGCGTGCAGCGTCAGCGCGCGCCGCCCGTCCGCGTCCTCGCCGCCCACCGCGACCTGGACCTCCACCGCGCCCAGCGGCGGCAGCGCCAGCGGGGTGAGCAGGGTGAGTCCGCCGACCGTCCCGGCGCCGGCGTGTTCGGCCGCCCGCAGGGCGCATTCGACGAACGCCGTGCCGGGCACGACGACGGTCTCGCCGATGGCGTGGTCGCCGAGCCAGGGCATGGAGCGCAGGGACAGCCGGCCGGTGAGCAGATGGCCGCCGTCGGCCGCGACCGCGGTCGCCCGGGGCAGCAGCGAGGCGGTGGTCCCGGCGCTCGTCCCGGTGTCGGTGAGCCAGAAGCGGCGCCGGTCGAAGGCGTAGGTGGGCAGCTCGGTCCGCACCCCGGCCGCGGCGGTCGCCGACCAGTCCACCGGGACCCCGGCGGCGAAGGCCTCGGCCAGGCCCCGCAGGAGCGCGTCCTGCTCGTCCCGGCCGCGCCGGACCAGCGGTACGACGCTGCCGGCCCTGGCCGCCAGGCTCTCGCGGGCCATCGGGGTGAGCACCGCCTGCGGCCCCACCTCGACGTAAACGCCGGTGCCCGCAGCGGCCAACCGGTCCACCACCGGGGCGAAGAGCACGGTGTCACGGATCTGGTCCACCCAGTAGGCGGGATCGGCCCAGGAGCGGTCGGCGCCCAGCGCCGCCTCGTAGGGGAGCCGGGGTTCGGCCGGGACGGTGGCCTCGACCTCCCGGCGGAAGGCGTCGAGCATCGGTTCCATCAGCGGCGAGTGGAAGGCGTGGCTGACGGTGAGCCGCTTGGTGCGCCGGCCGGCGGCGGCCCAGTGCTCGGCGATCACCTCGCAGGCCCACTCCTCGCCGGAGATCACGCAGCTGCGCGGCCCGTTGACGGCGGCCAGGCCCACGGCCCGGGCCGCGTACGCCGGGTCGGCCAGCGTGCCGCGGATCTCCTCCTCACTCGCGGCCACCGCGAACATCGCGCCGCCGGAGGGGAGTTCCTGCATCAGCCGGCCGCGGGCGGCCACCAGCCGCACCGCGTCGGTGAGTTCCCACACCCCGGCGGCGCAGGCCGCCGCGTACTCGCCGACCGAGTGTCCGGCGACGACGTCGGCCTCGACGCCGAGGGAGCGCAGCAGCCGCCAGGCGGCCGTCTCGAAGGCGAAGAGCGCCGGCTGGGTGTAGCGGGTCTCGTCCAGCAGGACCGCGTCGGGTCCTTCGGGGTCGGCCCACAGCACCTCGCGCAGCGGGCGGTCCAGATAGGGGTCGAAGGCGGCGCAGACCTCGTCGTACGCGGCGGCGAAGACCGGGAAGGCGGCGTGCAGTGACTGCCCCATGCCGAGCCGCTGGCCGCCCTGTCCGGTGAAGAGCAGCGCGGTGCGGACGCGGCCCCTGGCCGTGCCGGAGACGGCGCCGGGCGCGGCGGCGCCGTCGGCGAGGGCGCGCAGCCCGGCGATCAGGTCGTCGGCGCCGCCGCCGAGGACGACGGCGCGGTGCTCGAAGACGGCGCGGCCGGCCAGCGTGCGGGCGACGTCAGCGGGACGCCGGCCGGCGGCGGCCGCGGCCAGCCGCCGGGCCTGGTGCCGCAGGGATTCGGCGGTGCGGGCGGTGACGGGCCAGGCCAGCGGACCGGCCGGCGAACCGGGCGCGGCGGTTTCCCGGCCCCCGGCTTCCGGGTCCCCGGCGTGCCGGTCGCCCGCCGTCTGACCGCCCGTCGTACCCGGCTCCGCCGGGAGGTCGGCGGCGGCCGGCTCCTCGACCACCAGGTGGGCGTTGGTGCCGCTGATCCCGAAGGAGGAGACGGCGGCCCGGCGGACCCGCTCCCCGCGCGGCCAGGCCCGCTCCTCGTCCAGCAGCCTGATCCGTCCGGCCGCCCAGTCGGCGCGGGGTGTCGGCCGGTCGGCGTGCAGGGTGCGCGGCAGCGTCTCATGACGCATCGCCTGCACCATCTTGATGACGCCCGCCACACCCGCGGCGGCCTGCGTGTGGCCGATGTTGGACTTGACCGAGCCGAGCCAGACCGGTCGCGCGGCGGCGGCTTCGCCGTCGTCGGGGACGCTGCCGTAGGTGGCGATGAGCGCGTTGGCCTCGACGGGGTCGCCCAGCGAGGTGCCGGTGCCGTGCGCCTCGATCACGTCGACGTCGTCGGCGGTGAGCCGGGCGTCGGCCAGTGCCTGCCGGACGAGCCGGCGCTGGGCCTGCCCGTCCGGTGCGGTGAGGCCGTTGCTGGCACCGTCCTGGTTGACGGCGGTGCCGCGGATGACGGCGAGCACGGGGTGGCCGTTGCGGCGGGCGTCGGAGAGCTTCTCCAGCAGCAGCACCCCGGCCCCCTCGGAGAAGGAGGTGCCGTCGGCGTCGGCGGAGAAGGCCTTGGCCCGGCCGTCGGCGGCGAGCCCGTGCTGCCGGCTGAACTCCACCAGGTTGCCCGGCGTGGACATCACGGTCACCCCGCCGGCCAGCGCCATGGCGCACTCGCCGCCGCGCAGCGACCGTACCGCCAGGTGCACCGCGACCAGGGAGGAGGAGCAGGCGGTGTCGACGGTCAGCGCGGGGCCGCGCAGGCCCAGGGTGTAGGAGACCCGGCCGGAGATGACGCTGAGCGCCGTACCGGTGAGCAGATGGCCGTCACCGCCGCCGTTCGGCCGGTGCAGCGGGGGGCCGTAGTCGGAGGCCATGGAGCCGAAGAAGACGCCGACGGGCTGCCCGGCGAGCGTGCCCGGGTCGATACCCGCCCGCTCGACGGCCTCCCAGGAGGTCTCGAGCAGCACCCGCTGCTGCGGGTCCATCGCGAGTGCCTCGCGGGGGCTGATGCCGAAGAAGGCGGCGTCGAACTCCGGGGCGCCGTGCAGGAACCCGCCGCCGCTGGTGGTGAGGGAGCCGGGCCGGTCCCGGCCCGCGCCCAGCAGCGCGTCCAGGTCCCAGCCGCGGTCGGTGGGCAGGCCGGTGATCGCGTCGGCGCCGCCCGCGATGAGCTGCCACAGCTCCTCGGGCGTGCTGACCCCGCCGGGGTAGCGGCAGCTCATGGCGACGACGGCGATCGGTTCGGGGGTGTCTGTGGCTGCGGAGGTGCCGGCGGAGCTGTCGGCGGTGCCTGTGGTGGCGGTGGCGGTGGTGGTGGCCGCGGGACCTTGCGGCCGTACGGTGACGGCCGGCGACACCGCGGCGGGCGGTGCGGCCGCGTCCGCCATCAGCTCGGCCAGGTGCTCCGCCAGCCGCTTCGGCGTCGGGAACTCGAAGAGCAGCGTGGTCGGCAGCCGCAGACCGGTGGTGTCCTTGAGCCGGTTGCGCAGCTCGACGGTGCCCTGCGAGTCCAGCCCGAGGTCCTTGAAGCTGCGGCGCGGGTCGATCGCGCCGCCGTCGGCGTGGCCGAGGATCGCGGCGGTGCTCGCGCTGACCAGGGTCCGCACCTCCTCGGGGGTACGGAGCACCTCGGGGGCCGGCGCGGTGTCCGGGGTGACGTCCTGGGGCGCGACGGTGCCCGCGGCGACCGCCGTACCGAGGATCGGGCCGCCGCCCACCCAGTGCCGCTCGCGCTGGAAGGCGTACGTGGGCAGGTCGGTCGTCCGGGCGCCCGCCGCCACGGCGACCGGGGTCAAGTCGACGTCGGCGCCGCGCACGTACGCCTCGGCGAGAGCGCGCAGCATCCGCGCCGGACCGCCCTCGCCCCGGCGCAGGGTCGCGACGGCGGCGGCCTCGTGGCCGGCGTCCTCCGCGGTCTCCTCGATCGCGTTGCCGAGCACCGGGTGCGGGGCGCACTCGACGAACAGGCCGCCGCCGTCGCCGAGGGCGGCGCGGGTGGCGTCGGAGAAGCGGACGGCGTGGCGCAGACCGCGGTACCAGAAGTCGGCGTCGAGCCCGGAGGTGTCCTCGATCCGGCCGCCGGTCAGCGAGGAGTAGAAGGGCGTGTCGACCGCCACCGGCCGGATCGGCGCGAGCACGTCGAGCACCTGGTCCCTGACCGCCGCCACGGCGGGGGAGTGCGAGGCGTAGTCGATCTTGAGCACCTTGGTACGGAAGCCCTCGGCGTCGAGGGCCGCGGCCAGCGCGGTGAGCGCGTCGGGGGCACCGGACACGACGGTGGAGGTGGGGCTGTTCAGCACGCTGACGGTGACCTCGGGGTGGTCCGCCAGCTTCGCCCGGAGCAGCTCCGAGGGCGCGGACACCGACAGCATCCGGCCGCCGGTGACCTGCCGAAGCACCTGGCTACGCAGGGCCGCCACCCGGGCCGCGTCGTCCAGGGTGAGCGCGCCGATGACCGTGGCGGCGGCGATCTCGCCCTGCGAGTGGCCGATCACGAAGTCCGGTTCGACCCCGGCGGCGCGCCACACCTCCGCCAGTGAGACCATCACGGCCCACAGCGCCGGCTGCACCACGTCCACCCGGTCGAGGCCGGGGGCGCCCGGCGCGCCGCGCACCACGTCCAGCAGGTCGTAGTCGGTGTACGGGGCGAGCGCCCGGGCGCACTCGGCCATCCGCGCGGCGAACGGCCCCGGCTCGTCGAGCAGTTCGCGTGCCATGCCCGGCCACTGCGAACCCTGGCCGGGGAAGACGAAGCCGCGGCGCCCGGCCGCGGTGTGCCCGGTGACGACCGCCTCGTGCGGTCTGCCCGCGGCCAACTCGGCCAGCCGCGCGTCCAGTTCGGGACGGCCGGCGCCGAGGACGACGGCCCGGTGGGCGAAGGCGGAGCGGGTGCGCAGCAGCGACAGCGCGATGTCCCCGGCCGGTAGGGCGGGGCGGGCGCCGAGGTGGGCGGCGAGCCGTTCGGCCTGGGCGGTCAGCGCGCGGGGGGAGCGGGCCGAGACGAGCCAGCAGGTGTCGTCCGCCGGAGCGCCGGCGGACCCGGCGCGGGCGCGGGTCGCCGGGCGGTCGTCGGCCGTAGGCTCCGCCGCGCCGCCAGGCGCCGCCGTCAGGATCAGATGGCAGTTGGTGCCGCCCATGCCGAAGGCGCTGACGCCCGCGACCGGGCGGTCGTCGGCGGCGCCCGGCCAGGGACGGGCACCGGCGACCACGTCGATACCGGGCTGCCCGGCCGCGATGGCCGGATGCGGTGAGGCGAAGTTCAGGCTCGGCGGGAGCGTCCGGTGGCTGAGGCTGAGGGCCACCTTCAGCAGACCGACCACGCCGGCCGCGCCCTCCAGATGCCCGACGTTGGTCTTGGCCGAGCCGACCAGCAGCGGCGAACCACCCCGCGCGAGCCGGCTGTCGAGCTCCAGCGCGGCGCTCAGGCCGGCCGCCTCGATCGGGTCGCCGACCGCCGTACCGGTGCCGTGCAGCTCCACATAGGCGACCTCGCCGGGCGCCACTCCCGCCTCGCGGCAGGCCAGCCGGACGACTTCGCGCTGGGCCTCGGCGTCGGGGACGGTCAGGTGCTCGCCGGTGCCGCTGTTGATCGCGCCGCCGAGGATGACGCAGTGCACCGGGTCGCCGTCGGCGAGCGCGGCCGACAGTGGCTTGAGCAGCACCAGAGCGCCGCCCTCGCCCCGGACGTATCCGTTGGCGCCGCTGTCGAAGGTGCGGCAGCGACCGTCGGGGGAGAGCGCGCCGAAGCGCTCCAGGGCCTGGTCGCTCTCGGCCAGCAGATTGAGGTTGACGCCGCCGGCCAGCGCCGTGCGCGCGGTGCCCCGGGCCAGCGCCTCGCAGGCCAGCCGGATCGCCACCAGGGCGGAGGACTGGCCGGAGTCGACGGTGAGACCCGGGCCGCGCAGCCCGAGCAGGTGGGAGACCCGGTTGGCGATCATGCTCCGGTGGGTGCCGGTGACGCTGTGCCGGCTCAGCGCCCGCGCCCCGAGTCGGTCGTGGACCAGGGCGTAGTCCCCGTTGATGGCCCCGACGAAGACGCCGGTCGCCGTGTCGCGCAGCGCCGACGGGACGATCCGGGCGTGCTCGATCGCCTCCCACGCCAGCTCCAGCACGAGCCGCTGCTGCGGGTCCATCGCGGCCGCCTCCGCGGGGGAGAGGCCGAAGAACTCCGCGTCGAAACGGTCCACGCCGGTGAGAAATCCGCCGCGCCTGTTCCGGCCCGTCCCGTCGGTCGGACGCCGCTCGGCGGGCGCCTCCGCGACAGCCTCCCGGCCCTCGCTCAGCAACCGCCAGAACTCCTCCGGGCCGCTCGCGCCGGGCAGCCGGCAGGACATGCCGATGACGGCGACCGGCTCCGCGGTCGAGGGCCGTTCAGTCAGTGCGGACATGACCCACCTTTCAGGGATTGGGTATTGACGATCGCGTCGTCCGGTATTGCTCCGTGGTGCTCCCGAATTGCCTTTTTCGGCACGGCGACGACGGGCGGTTTCACTGTGCGGATATGGTGCTCGTGGCGTCGATTTCCGGCTGGGTCAGCGGATGTCGGGGCGGTTCGGTGAAACGCGTCGCGCTGATCGGGACCGGAATTGCGGCCGGCCTGCCGGTGAGGGTTCCCCGGTGGCCCCGGCTGCTGTGGGCATGGCAGAAGCGTGGCCGCAACGGCCGGGCCGGTCAAGGAAGTTCGGCCGGGACACGGTGGCAGGGAATACCGGGAACTTGATGCCAACGCGCGCGTATGGACGAGGAGAGGCGGCCTGGGATGAAGTGTGTGATGCGGCCGAAGCCTTGCCGGGGACACCTCGTTCCGGCGCCGCGGTAAGCCGTCCGGTGTAAGCCGTCCGGCCGACGCCGGGAAATGGTCGGCACCGAAAGGGAGGGAGGTGATGAGAATGCGCGAGGTCGTCTGTACCCGGGTGGTCTGCACGGTGGTTGGCCAGGCGGGCGGCACCGGTCGCCGTTGAGCCGTCGAGCCGTTGAGCCGTCGCATCCGCGCGCCGCGCCTGTCGTCACCGTTCTTCCGCGCGCCGACGGGCGCGGCGCGGGCCGTGCCCGCGCACCGAACCGCCCACCGCAGCCGACCGCCCCGTCAGGGAGGGACCATGTTCGTCGATGCCCCGCTCACCTTTGGCCAGTTGTCGACCTGGCGTTCGATCGAGACCTTCGCCGCCGACCGGCTGATGGAGGTGAACGTCCCCGCGCTGTGGGATGTCGACGGCCTGGACGCCGCCGCGATCGACCGCGCGCTGCGCACACTGGTGCGCCGCCACGAGAGCCTGCGCACCACCTTCCACACCGGCGCCGACGGCCGGCCCTTCCAGCGCGTCCACCCCGACATCCCGGTCCGGGTGGACCGGCTCGACCTTCCCTCGGTGGCCCCCGCGGACGGTGCGCGCGTGCTGCGCGAGCTGTACGCGCGGCCCTTCCCGGTGGTCGGCGACCCGGGCTGGCACGGCACGCTGGTCTGCGCCGCGGGCCGGCCCCGCTATCTGGCCGTCTCGATGTCGCACATGGTGGTGGACGTCTGGGCGATCCGTGCGCTGGAGGAGCAGCTCCGGCAGATCGCGGCCGGCCCGGCGACCGACGGGGCGACAGCCCCCGGCCCGGCGCCGCGTGAGCTGGCCGGGCTCCAGCACGGCGACGCCTGGGCCGCCCACCGCCGCGGCGCGGCGAAGTACTGGCAGAAGATCCTGGCCGGCGGCCCGCTGAGCAATCTGCCGGCGCTCCCGCCCCGTCCGGACGAGCGGCGGATCCAGGCCACCTTGCGCTCCCACCGGCTGGCCGGGCTGGTCGCGCGGGCCGCCGCCGCGCACCGGGTGTCGCCGCAGAGCGTGCTGACCGCGCTGACCGGCGCCGCGCTGTCCGGGGTGCTGTCCCGCGGCCGGATCATGCTGAGCCTGATGTGCGCCAACCGCTTCGACCCGCTGTGGCAGCCCGTCATCAGCACCATGAACCAACTCGTCCCGCTGGTCTGCGCGGTGGATCCGGACACCCCGCTGTCCGCCTTCCTCAAGCGCGCCCACCTGAACTCGCTGCTCGCCTACCGCCACGGCAGCTACGACGTCGACGCCGCCGCACGGCTGGCCACGGACGCTCCCGGACCCGACGGCTCGCTCTTCGTCCACGACTGCTGGTTCAACTACGTGACGGAGCCGGCGAATCCGGCCGCCGTGTTGCCGGAAAGCCCGCTCGGCACGCCGCCCGACGCCTCCCTGACCTGGGTGCCCCCGGCCCGCAACGCCGGCCACCCCTGCTACGTCCGGGTCAACGGCGACGGCGGAACCTGGGTGGAAGTGACGGTACGGACCGATCCGGAACTGCTCGGCGAGGAAGAGGTCGCCAGCATGCTGCGGACCGTCGCCCTCGGCGCGCTGCGCGCCGCCACCGCGCCGGACGCGACAGTCGGCGCGCTGCTGGACGACGCCCTGGCGGACGGCGCACCCGCGAAAGAGCTGGGCGCCGAGCTCTTTCCGCGCCGCCCCGCCCTCGCCCAGCGGTAGTTCAGGCGCCGCGATAGCTCAGGAAGGAGTGTGTGGACACGACGATCGGCAGATGGACGTCGGCGTCGCACTCGGAGACCCGGAACTCGACGATGGCCCGGGGATGCAGGGGTAAGGAGCCGAGGACGGCGTAATAGGCGTCCAGATCGCAGATCACCTGGTAGATCCCGGGATGGATGAGCCGGTCTCCGAGCATCGCCAGCTTGCCGTCCGGACCGGTGCGGCCGCGCACCAGCTCACGCCAGTCGTCCCCGGCGTGCTGGCGCAGCAGAACGTCGACGTCTGCCGCCGGTACGCCGAACGCGCTGTCCACGATGTGCACGCAAAGACTCACGGGTCCCGCCTCGGGGTTCGGGCGCGTCTTTCGCCATGTCGCGCCTGGTGGGCACGACGGTGGGGGATCGTCCTATCGTTCCGCCATCGTCCCCGCGGGCCGGACGATAGCGAACCGAGGGCGGCGCGGGAGGCGGCACTCCCCGCCGCGGCCGCGGGCCGCCGGATGAGAGCGCTGCGATAGCGGACGTGATAGCCGGGCGAGGACGGACCGAAAGCGACGGGCCGAACCATGTAGTCATCGAGCCGCCGGAAAGCAACAGGCGGCCTCCACAGACTTGGAGATGGCATCATGACGGTTTCCGCCTTCCGCCGCAGCATCGCCGCCGCCGCCCTGCTCGTCGCCGTCACCGGCGGTGTCAGCATCGCGGTCGCCTCGTCGGACTCCTCCAGCCACGGCCACTCCGCGGTCGTCCGGGTCGACGGCACCACCCCCACCCCCACCCCCACCGTCTCCACCGACAACACCATCTGGGACTGACGCGCTGCCACGGACCAGCCGCGGCACCACACCAGCACGACCCCCGTACCACCGCGTGACGACCGCCGCTCGGTCAGCCGGATGAGCCCCTTCGCTCGGCGCCCGGCTCGATCCGGCACCTCGTCACCCCGCGAAGCCCGCGCCAACGGCGATCCCGCACCGTCGGACCTCCGGCACCCATGACACCCGCGCATCCGGGTACGTCCGCACCGCCGGACCTCCGGCACCTATGACACCCGCGCGTTCGGGTACGTCCGCACCGCCGGACCTCCGGCACCCATGACGCCGCCGCGCGTCCGGGCCGCCCATGCGACCGGGCATCCTCCGCCCCGTGACACCCGGTGATCCCGGCTGCCTTGTCGCACGCCCGCACCGTCGGGCACTGCCCGCTCCACGCTCCACGACGCCCGGTCAGCGGGCAGATTCGCGCTGACCGGAAACAGCGCCGGTCCCGCGGGTCACCCCTGCCAGGAGCCGGTGTCCGGACCACCCCGCCCCCGAAGGGGCCTGCTCACGCCGGCAGTTCCGCTTCGGCCAGCAGCCGGGGCAGCTCGACGTTCCCGTCGGCCAGCGTGCCCAGCAGCCGGCGCACCTCTTCGAGCAGCGCCACATCGCCCTTGTCCGTCCGCAGCCCGGAGAGCATCCCGGCGGCGGCCTGCCAGTCAGCCCGCGCGCCCTGCGGCCGGCCGGACGCCGCGTGGACCCGGCCGCGCAGCACCATCGCCCGCACCTTGTCGAGAGTGGCGCCGATCGCCTCGAAGCCGGTCAGCGCACGTTCGACGTACTCCGGCGCGGCGTCGAGGTCCGAGGTGAGCAGCACTTCGGCGAGCGTCAGCGCGATCCTTCCCTCCACCATGCGGGCCCCGGCCCGTACCGCGTGTTCCAGGGCCTCGGTGAGCATCGCCCGGGCCGCGCCCGGTTCACCGCGGCGCAGGTCGACCGTCGCCAGCCCGAGCAGGGCGTAGCACTCGCCGACCCGGTCGCCGGTGACCCGCACACCTTCCAGCACGTTGGTATAGGAGACATGTGCCTCGTCCAGCCGCCCCACCCGCAGATGCAGCGCGCCCAGGCGGTTCTGCACCTGCGCGGTGACCCGGCGGTTGCCCACCTCGTTGCAGATCGCCTCGGCGCGCTCCAACAGCCGCAGCGCCGTGGCGGTTTCGCCGCAGTCCACATGCAAAGGGGCCAGGCTCTGCAGGACGTGTGCCTCGGCGATCCGGTCACCGGTGACCTGGAAGACGCCCAGCGCCTCCTCCCACCGCTCCCGCGCCGAGGCGATGTCACCGCCCAACTGGTCGAGATAGGCCATGTTGCGCAGCACGAGGGCCGCACCGTGCTCGTCGCCCAGGTTGTGGTAAAGCGTGTGCGCCCGCTCGAACTGCCGCATCGCCGGACCGGTGCTCTGCTCGAACATGTGCAGCGAGCCCAGCGAGTAGCGCATCGCCGCCTCGCCGTGCTGGTCGCCCGCCCGGCAGGCCGCCTTGAGCGCTATCTCGTGCGTCTCCCGCCAGTTGCCGAAGTACGAGTACGCCTCGAAGAGCGTCACCGAGCTGAGGGCCAGGTCCCAGCAGTGCTCGACCAGGCCGGCCGCCGACGCCTGCCGTACGGCCGCCACGATCGACGTGCGCTCCTGCTCGTACCAGGAGAGCGGGTCGGACAGCAGCCGCTCCACGAGACGGTCGGGCAACCGCCAGCGCGTCGCCGAGCTGCGGCGTTCCAGATAACCACCGGCGTACTCACGGCGGTGCGCCTCACCGGTCAGCGACAGCATCGCGCCGAGCCAGCGCTCCAGCGCGCCGAGGCGCTCCTCCGAACTCTCCTCCGCCAGCCGCTCCTGCGCGAACGGCCGCATGATGTCGTGGAAGCTGTAGCGGACATGGCCGCCGGGGTCCGGGGTGGCGTCGATCAGATACGCCTCGGCCAGGACTTCGAGCGCCTCCTGCGCGCGCAGCACGTCGACCTGGAGCAGAGGGGAGCCCACCCAGGCGGCGAAGTTGGGCACGTCGAGCAGCGCGAGGCGGCGGAAGAGCAGCCGGGCGTCGTCGGGCAGGCTGTCGTACGTCAGCGAGATACTCGCCCTGACCTGCATCTCACCGTGGTTCAGCTCGTCCAGCCGGCGGGACTCGTCCAGCAGCCGGTCGACGAGGTCGGCGACGCTCCAGTGCGGGCGGGCCGCGAGCCGTGCCGCGCAGATCCGTAAGGCCAGCGGCAACCGCCCGCAGAGCTGGGAGAGTTCGGCGACGCTCTCGGCCTCCGCCACCACCCGGTCCTCGCCGACATAGCGGGCGAGCAGCGCGGCGGCCCCGCTCTCGCTGAGCGCGCCGATCTCCACCCGGCCGGCGCTGGACAGGCCGGTGAGCCGCTGCCGGCTGGTGACGATCACCGAGCACTCGGCGGTGCCGGGCAGCAGCCAGGTGACCTGACGCTCCGTCATGGCGTCGTCCAGCACGATCAGCACCCGCTGTCCGCTGACCAGGTCGCGGAAGAGCTCGGCGCGTTCCTCCAGCGTCTTGGGCAGACTCGGGCCGACGACACCGAGGACCCGCAGAAAGCGCTCCAGTATGTCGGACGGGTTCACCGGGCGGTCGCCGACCCGCAGATGCGCGAAGAGCCGGCCGTCGGGGAAGTCCGGGGTGAGCAGGTGTGCCACGTGGACCGCGAGCGTGGTCTTGCCGGCGCCGCCCTGACCGACGATCACACAGACCCGTACCGCCTGGTCGCGAGGGCCGGGTTCGTCGCCGCTGATCTGCCGCACGATGGCGTCGACGGTCTCGCTCCGGCTGGTGAAGTCGGGAATGTCGGCGGGCAGCAGGCTGGGGGCGCGGCGCCGGGGCTCCTCGCTCTGGACGGGGGCGGGGAGGGCCTGCGCATGGTCCTGGGCCGGCCCGGATTCGGCGGACGCGTTCGCGCCGTGCGGGTCGGCGAGGGTGTCGGCCGAGTGGCGCGGGGCGGGGACGAGCGGGGCCGGCTCGGGGCGGGCGGGCAGGCGCGGACCGCCCCGGTCGCCGTCGTCATGGCCCTTCGGATCCGAACCCCCGTCGTTCCACCCCCGGTCGCTTCGGCTTCGGCCGTCATGTGCCGGTCCCGCGGCGGACCCGGCCTGGCCCGCCGACCGGTCCGGGTCCCCGTTCGCGTCCGGGAGGGAGAACGTGCCGGCGAGCATCGCCCGGTGCAGGTCGCGCAGTTCGCTGCCCGGATCGATGCCCAACTCGCCCTGGAGCACCTCGCGCACCTTGCGATAGGCGTCGAGTGCCTCCGCCTGCCGCCCCGCGGTGTAGAGCGCGATCATCAGCAGCGCCCTGAAGTGCTCGTGCAGCGGATACTCGGCCACCAGCGAGGTCAGCTCGCCGATCAGCCGGTGCTGCTCACCCGCCAGCAGGCCGGAGTTCAGGCTCTCGCCGAGGACGGCGAGCCGCCGCTCGTTGAGCCGGCCCACCCCCTGCTGCACCAGAGTGCTCTCCACGTCGGCGAGAGCGGGCCCGCGCCACAGCCTCAGCGCGTCGCGCAGGATGCGCGCGGACTCCGCCGGGTCCCCGGCCGCGAGCGCCGCGTGCCCTTTGGCCACCTCCGCCTCGAACTGGTGCAGGTCCAGCTTTCCGGCCGGCACGCGCACCAGATAGCCGGGTCTGCGGGTCTCGATCAGGTCCTCCCCGCCGGCGGCGAGGACGCGGCGGCGCAGGTTGGAGATGCAGATCTGGATCTGCCCGCGTGAGGTCACCGGCGGGTCGTCGTCCCACACCGCGTCGATGAGCCGCTCCACCGGGATGACGTGCCCGACCTCCAGAAGCAGCATCGCCAGTACGGTCCGCTCCCGCGCACCACCGAGCTGCACCGCGCGCCCGTCAGCGAGGACTTCGAGGTGCCCAAGGATGCAGAACTCCAACGATTTCCCCCCGGCTACGATCGGTAACGGAGCAGACGAGTTCGATGGCGCGACACAGGAGCCCCCGACGTGTGCGGTGGCCAATATTACTCGTCTTCCGCTTACTGAATTAAAGGAGATTGTTATTCATGGGGCAGCACAAATCAAGACTGCCAAAGCCGGTGCGGATGATTCCAGGAGGTACCAATGGGTCGGGTGGGGTTTGTGTGACATGAACACGCCATCGTCAGGCGGCGTCGTGCGGCGCGGTGGTGATCCGTCGCGCCGCGGTCTGCCGCCGCTCGCCTGGGCGCTCCCGGCCCCGGGTGCTCCCGGGGATGATCCCCTTGCCCCGTTTCCTCGTCACGCACGGCGATGCCGTGGTCGCGCGGTCCTGCCGTCCCGCCCGATCCGCCGGCCCCGCGCCACCTCTTCCCCCGGCGGGCCGCACGGTCTCCGCCCGGTCGCGACCGATCCGCTATTGGCTGCCTCCGGATCGATGCCCGCAGGCGGCTGCGGCTGCGGTAATGAATGAAGGCGCCCCTTTATTTGCCGTGAATCCTGAACGAGTTCGTGAAAGAGACCTTTATCCTCGTACGTGGCGGCTGACGGGTGATCGGCTCGGCGAGAACTCCTCAATTCTAGCCGCGGCGGCTCGCTGTCCGGTGCGGGTGACGCGCCTGGGCCGCAGGCCGGACCGCCGGCACCACCTGGGCCCGTACGGCATGCGGCGGCGTCGGCGGGGGCCGCCATCAGTTGTACGGTTAACATAGTTAGGTTCGTACAACCATCGGTCGCCGCCCGAACCCGGTCGCGCAGGCCCCGCCTCCCGGATCAGGAAGACCCCGTATGCCCGAACCGTCCTACCGGCGACGCCTGCTCGTCCTCGGGATCTGCTGTATGAGTCTGCTGATCGTCAGCCTCGACAACACGATCCTGAACGTCGCGCTGCCCTCGATGCAGAAGGACTTCCACGCCTCGGTCTCCGGCCTCCAGTGGACGATCGACGCCTACCTGGTGGTGATCGCCTCCCTGTTGCTGCTCTCCGGGTCGACCGCCGACCGGCTCGGACGGAAGAAGATCTTCCGGATCGGGCTCGTGTTCTTCACGCTCGGCTCGGTGCTGTGCAGCCTGGCGCCCGGCCTCGGCTGGCTGATCGTGTTCCGGATGGTGCAGGCGGTCGGCGGCTCGATGCTCAACCCGGTGGCGATGTCGATCATCACCAACACCTTCTCCGACCCGCGCGAGCGGGCCCGGGCGATCGGCGTATGGGGAGGAGTGGTCGGCATCAGCATGGCGGCCGGACCCATCGTCGGCGGCGCCCTGGTGGAGAGCGTCGGCTGGCGGTCGATCTTCTGGATCAACCTGCCGATCGGCCTGCTCGCCCTGGTCCTCACCGCCCGGTACATCCCGGAGTCCAAGGCGCAGCGGGCGCGCCGCGTCGACCCGGTCGGCCAGGTGCTGGTGATCGCCCTGCTCGGCTCCCTGACCTACGGCATCATCGAGGGCTCGGACGCCGGCTGGACCTCACCGCTGATCATCGGCTGCTTCGCCGTCACGGTGCTCGCGCTGCTCGCCCTCACCCGGTACGAGGGACGGCGCGCCGATCCGCTGATCGACACGCGCTTCTTCCGCAGCGCGCCGTTCAGCGGCGCCACCGTCATCGCGGTGAGCAGCTTCGCCGCGCTCGGCGGCTTCCTCTTCCTCAACACCCTCTACCTGCAGAACGACCGCGGTCTCTCGGCGCTCGACGCGGGGCTCTACATGGTGCCGATGGCGCTGATGTGCCTGGTCTTCGCACCGCTGTCCGGCCGGCTGGTGGGATCGCGCGGCCCGCGGCTCCCGCTGATCATGGCCGGTACGGCGATGACCGCCAGCGGGGTGCTGTTCGCGGGGTTCGACGCGCAGTCCTCCAACGCCCTGCTCTTCACCTCGTACGTCCTGTTCGGAATCGGCTTCGGCCTGGTCAACGCGCCGATCACGAACACCGCGGTGTCGGGCATGCCGCGCGCGCAGGCGGGGGTGGCCGCGGCGGTCGCCTCCACCAGCCGGCAGATCGGGCAGTCGCTGGGGGTGGCGGTGGTGGGCGCGGCCCTGGCCGCGGGGCTGCACGACGCGGCCTGGTGGATCATCACGGGCTGCGGAGTGTCGGTACTGGTCCTCGGTACGCTCACCACGGGCCGCTGGGCCCGCGGCACCGCTGACCGCGCCGCCGCCCTGCTCGTCCCCGTGGAAGAGCCCCTCCGAGTCCCGGTGAGTAGCTGATGACGGTGAGTAGTTGATGACCACGACGAACGCCCCCCGTGACAGCGCGGCCAGCGCGGCCGACGCCGGCGGTGCCGGCGGCGCCGGCGGCGCAACCGCGGCGGACACCGCCGAACGCGTCTGGGACAACCTGCGCTCCCTGGTCCTCGGGCGCAACGAGCGCCGCAAGGAGGCCGCCGAGGCGCTCGGTATGAGCTTCTTCCGGGTCAAGGTGCTGCGCCGGGTCGCCGCCGCGCCGGCCCGGCTGAGCGAACTCGCCGCCGAACTGTCCTCCGACCGTCCGTACACCACGCTGGTCGTGGACGATCTCGCCAAGCGCGGTCTGGTCGAGCGCCGCCCGCACCCCACCGACGGTCGCTGCAAGATCGTGTCGGCCACCGCGGCGGGCCACGCCGCCGCGGACCGCGCCAACGCCATTCTCGGCACCCCGCCCGCCTCGCTGCGCGCCCTGCCCGCCGAAGACCTCGCGGCCCTGGACCGGATCGCGGCGGCCTTGGCGGCGGCGGAGTAGTCCGGAGACTTGCCGAGCGGTCCGGCCGGGGGTGGGCGGGGTTGTCGCCAGGGGTGGGGGCGGGGGCCGCGGGCGGCTCGCCGGATACGGGACAATGGACCCCATGACCGCTGAAGCCACCCTGGCCCCGCCCGCGTCGGGCGCCCTCCGGATCGGCCCGCACACCGTGTGGCCGCCGGTGGTGCTCGCGCCGATGGCCGGTATCACCAACGCGCCGTTCCGCACCCTCTGCCGGGAATTCGCCCAGGGCGTCGGCGGGTTCGGGGACCGCGCGGCGGCCGTCGACGGGTCGGCGCGGACGGCCGCCGCCGGCCGGAGCGTCAAGGGGCTCTTCGTCAGCGAGATGATCACCACCCGCGCGCTGGTCGAACGCAATGAGAAGACCATGCAGCTCATCCACTTCGACGCCGCCGAGACCCCGCGCTCCATCCAGCTCTACGGCGTGGATCCGGAGACCGTCGGCAGGGCGGTCCGGATGATCGTGGCCGAGGACCTGGCGGACCACATCGACCTCAACTTCGGCTGTCCGGTGCCGAAGGTGACCCGCAAGGGCGGCGGCTCCGCGCTGCCCTTCAAGCGGAATCTGCTGCGGTCCATCCTGCGCGAGGCGGTCGGCAACGCCGGGGATCTGCCCGTCACCATCAAGATGCGCAAAGGCATCGACGACGAGCACCTCACCTATCTCGACGCCGGCCGGATCGCCGTCGAGGAGGGCGTCACCGCGGTCGCGCTGCACGGCCGTACCGCCGCCGAGCACTACGGCGGGACCGCCGACTGGTCGGCGATCGCCCGCCTCAAGGAGCACGTCCCGGAGATCCCGGTGCTGGGCAACGGCGACATCTGGTGCGCCGAGGACGCGGCGCGGATGATGCGGGAGACCGGCTGTGACGGTGTGGTGGTCGGCCGCGGCTGCCTGGGCCGGCCCTGGCTCTTCGCCGACCTGGTGGCGGCCTTCGAACCCGGCGGCGACCAGGCGCCGGCGGCGCCGGACTTCGGGCAGGTGGCCGTGGTGATGCGGCGGCACGCCGAGCTGCTCGGGCAGTGGATCGGCGACGAGGCACGCGGGGTGATCGACTTCCGCAAGCACGTCCCCTGGTACACCAAGGGGTTCGCGGTCGGCTCCGACCTGCGCCGCGCCCTGGCCACCGCCTCCTCGCTCGCCGAACTCGACGATCTGCTCGGCAAGCTGGACCACGACCAGCCGTGGCCCGCGCACGCCGACGGCCCGCGCGGCCGTACCGCCGCGGGCAAGCGGGTGGTGCTGCCGGACGGCTGGCTCGACGACCCGTACGCGTGCGCGGCGCTGAGCGAGGACGCGGAGGCGGACAGCTCCGGCGGCTGAGGCAGGGCTGCTCGACCTGCCTGGCCTGCCCGGCGGCACGCGCCCGCCGCGTCATCATCTTGACGCAGCCTCCCTACGCCCATTGACGGAGGCAGGGCGCCGCGCGGCACGTGATTCCTGTCACGCTTGAGGCTTGTGCTGCTCAAATGAGCGCACAGAAGAGCGCCCTACCTCTCGAATGAACGGCACTCAGTGCCATCCCGGTTGTCTCCAAGCACGCTCCCGCCGCCCCCTCGATCGTCACCCAGCGTCAATGTCACTCGCGCGCCGCCTCGCTCTCCGGGGTCGTCCCTTCGACTCGTGAACGAAGCGCCCGGCCGCCGTTCGTCAACCCGCCGCATTCGATCTGTCGGCAGACGGGCGGTCGCACCCGTGTGTCGTAGTGATGGACGCACTGCGGCGCCTGCGAGATGGGTACGCTCCCCGCCGTCAGGGCATCCAGCCGCAATCCGGGCCGCGAGGATCGCGAGGAGTCGAGGACCACGTGTCGGCACCACAGCAGCAAGTGAGCAACAAGAAATACGTCTACGACTTCACTGAGGGCAACAAGGACCTCAAGGATCTGCTCGGCGGGAAGGGTGCGAACCTCGCCGAGATGACCAACCTCGGCCTGCCGGTGCCGCCCGGCTTCACCATCACCACCGAGGCCTGCTGCGTCTACCTGGACTCCGGTGTGGAGCCCACGGCCCTGCGCGACGAGGTGAGTGCGCACCTCGACGCGCTGGAGCGGCGGATGGGGCGCGAACTCGGCCAGCCCGACGATCCGCTGCTGGTGTCGGTCCGCTCCGGCGCCAGGTTCTCCATGCCCGGCATGATGGACACCGTGCTCAACATCGGCCTGTCCGACGCCTCGGTGGCGGGCCTGGCCGCCCAACTCGGCGACGAGCGGTTCGCCTGGGACTCCTACCGCCGGCTGCTCCAGATGTTCGGCAGGACCGTGCTCGGCGTGGACGGCGAACTCTTCGAGGAGGCGCTGGACGAGGCGAAGCGGGCCAAGGGCGCCGACAGCGACCTCGGCCTGGACGCGGCCGATCTGCGCGCCCTGGTGGACCGTTTCAAGGCGATCGTGGCCGAGCGGGCCGGCCGCGAGTTCCCGCAGGACCCACGGGAGCAGATGGACCTGGCGATCCGGGCGGTCTTCGACTCCTGGAACACCGACCGGGCCAAGCTCTACCGCCGCCAGGAACGTATCCCCGGCGACCTCGGCACCGCCGTCACCATCTGCTCGATGGTCTTCGGCAACCTCGGCCCCGACTCCGGCACCGGCGTCGCCTTCACCCGCGACCCGGCCAGCGGCCACCAGGGCGTCTACGGCGACTACCTGCAGAACGCCCAGGGCGAGGACGTGGTGGCCGGCATCCGCAACACGGTGCCGCTCGCCGAGCTCGAACGGCTCGACCAGGCCTCGTACGCCGCGCTGATGAAGATCATGGAGACGCTGGAAACGCACTACAAGGACCTGTGCGACATCGAGTTCACCATCGAGCGCGGGCGGCTGTGGATGCTCCAGACCCGGGTGGGCAAGCGGACCGCGGCCGCCGCCTTCCGGATCGCCACCCAACTCGTCGACCAAGGGCTCATCGACGAGGCCGAGGCCCTTCAGCGGGTCAGCGGCGCGCAGCTCGCCCAGTTGATGTTCCCGCAGTTCGACCTCGCGGTGGCCGACAGCGGCAGCGTCAAGCGGATCGGCTGGGGCATCGCCGCCTCGCCCGGCGCGGCGGTCGGCAAGGCCGTCTTCGACTCGTACACCGCGGTGAAGTGGTCCCGCTCGGGTGAGCGGGTCATCCTCATCCGCCGGGAGACCAACCCCGACGACCTCAACGGGATGATCGCCGCCGAGGGCATCCTCACCTCGCGCGGCGGCAAGACCTCGCACGCCGCCGTGGTCGCCCGCGGCATGGGCAAGACCTGTGTGTGCGGCGCCGAGGAACTGGAGGTCGACACCAAGCGGCGGCGGCTGACCGCCCCCGGCGGCCTGGTGATAGAGGAGGGCGACCTCATCTCGATCGACGGCTCCACCGGCAAGGTGTACGTCGGCGAGGTGCCGGTCGAACCGTCGCCGGTGGTCGAGTACTTCGAGGGCCGGATGCACGCCGGCGCCGAGGAGGCCGGCGAACTCGTCCGCGCGGTGCACCGGATCATGGCGTACGCCGACCGGGTGCGCCGGCTGCGGGTGCGGGCCAACGCCGACAACGCCGAGGACGCCGCGCGGGCCCGCCGGTTCGGCGCGCAGGGCATCGGCCTGTGCCGTACCGAGCACATGTTCCTCGGCGAACGCCGCGAGCTGGTGGAACGCCTCATCCTCGCGGACACCGACGACGAGCGGCACCAGGCGCTCGGCGCCCTGCTGCCGTTGCAGAAGGCCGACTTCATCGAGCTGTTCGAAGCGATGGACGGACTGCCGGTCACCGTCCGGCTGCTCGACCCGCCGCTGCACGAATTCCTGCCGGACATCACCGAGTTGTCGGTACGGGTCGCGCTGGCCGAGGCGCGCGAGGACGCCAACGAGAACGATCTGCGGCTGCTCCAGGCCGTCCACAAGCTCCATGAGTCCAACCCGATGCTGGGGCTGCGCGGGGTGCGCCTCGGGCTGGTCGTGCCGGGTCTCTTCGCCATGCAGGTCCGGGCGATCGCGGAGGCCGCCGCGCACCGCCACTCGCTGAAGGGCGACCCGCGGCCCGAGATCATGATCCCGCTGGTCGGCACGGTCCAGGAGCTGGAGATCGTCCGGGAGGAGGCCGACCAGGTGATCGCCGACGTCGAAGCGGCCACCGGCACGTCGCTGAAGCTCACCATCGGCACCATGATCGAGCTGCCCCGGGCGGCGCTGACGGCCGGGCAGATCGCCGAGTGCGCCGAGTTCTTCTCCTTCGGCACCAACGACCTGACCCAGACGGTGTGGGGCTTCTCCCGCGACGACGTCGAGGCGTCCTTCTTCACCGCCTACCTGGAGAAGGGCATCTTCGGCGTCTCGCCGTTCGAGACCATCGACAAGGACGGGGTGGGCGCGCTGGTCCGCTCCGCGACCGAGGCCGGCCGCGCCACCCGCCCCGGCCTCAAGGTCGGCGTCTGCGGCGAGCACGGCGGCGACCCCGAGTCGGTGCACTTCTTCCACCACGCGGGCCTCGACTACGTCTCCTGCTCGCCGTTCCGTATCCCGGTCGCCCGGCTGGAGGCGGCCCGCGCCGCGGCCGGCCGATGACGCCCCCCTGACCGGACGACCTGCGGCCGTTACGGGGGATCAGCCCGTCGGCACGGCCAGCAGGCGGCTACGGAGCGGCTCGGCGGTGACCTGGTCGGCGAACTGCCACGAGTAGTCCAGGACCTCCTCCGCTTGGAGCGTGGCGACATCGGCGGCCGTGCGGAAGAGGAACCGGAAGTCGAAGTGCCGGTGGTCCGGCTCGTCCTTTGCGGGGTTGGCCGGGATGGGGTGGACGTCGATGTGCAGCGGGATCGGGCTCACGGGGGTCACCAGGCCCGGGTCGATCCCGGTCTCCTCGGCCAGCTCCCGCAGGGCGGCCCTCATGAGCGTCTCGTCGTCCTCCTCCAGGTGCCCGCCGGGGAAGAGCCACTTGCCGAGGGCCTTGTGTTCCACCAGCAGTACGCGGCCGTCGGCACGCAGCAGCAGGGCTCCGGCCGTGACGTGCCCCCGGAACTCCTTGCGCGAGGCGAAGGACTCGACGGGCCATCCGACGCCGCGCGGCAGACCCAGTGGGATGATCCCCAAGCTCACGGACGGCAGCGAGGCAATGGTGATCAGATGGCCCAGTTGTCCGGCCATGGTCTCCGCGTCACCGATGACCGTCCGCAGAACCCATTCCTCGATCACCATGGCGAAGCGGTGGTTGCCCGAGTGGAGAATCCGTTGACGGTCCATCCGCACCGCCACGGCCTCGTCGATGTCGTCCGGAACGTCCCGGAGGGTGCTGACCGTGTTGAGCACCGCACGCGTGTAGGCGTCCGTCTGGAGGAGACCGGGGACCACCCATGACTGATAGGTGCGGAAGCGGCGTGTGCGCTCGAACAGAGGACGCACAGACTCCTGGGCGCGCTTGAGTCCGGTCTGTTCCATACGGCGCCATTCGACGTACTGCCCGTCGATGCCGCGCGCGGTGGCGATGAGGTCCGGCACCTGCTCAGTCGCGTCGCAGAGCCGCGTCCATTCGCGGATGTCCGCATCGGACGGAGGTGTCTTGCCGTGTTCCAGGCGTGAGCATTTCGACTCGTGCCAGCCGGCGCGCTTGGCCAACTCCCTGCCCGTCAGACCCGACTCCTTCCGGATCTCGCGGAGACGCCGGCCGAGCGCGCGTCGGGATTCCTGGACGCTGGAGGAGGGCGACGACACTGTCCCTCTGCCCGCCCTCAGATGACCTTGTACTCAGGGTGGGGAACTGCCCGTGTCCATACGGCGGCGAAAGCATCCGCACACAGCTTCACGGCCGCCGTGTCAGTGCGTACCTCCTCGTCATCGGGGGCCAACTCACCGTCCCCGTCGAAGTGGTGGAAGACGGCAACCGCGTCGTCGAAGAGCCAGAAGTCGTTCCCCGGCAGGGCCAGATCCGATGCCCGTCGCCTGGGCAACCAGCGGATCTCCTCACCTGCGGTGACGTTGGCGCTGCTGAGGTGGTGCTCGAATCTGACGTAGTCGCTGACTGGCTCCGACACGATGCGGGCCCGCCGTACGGCAACCCCTCGCGATGTCGTGTGCGCGAAAACGGACAGCCAGGAGGTGGCCACCGTGAGGCCGGTCCGGACTCCTGCCTGCCAGGCCGCGAAGCGCGGGTCGGAGCGCATGTAGCCGTCCCGCATCTCCAGGTGCACGGCGGTGCGGGAGCAGGATCGGAGGAGATCCTCAAGAGTCGGTGCCGGGTCCGCCACTGCCGTTGACCTCCGGGAAGAACTGCATCATGCGCTTCGGGAACTCGATCACGGTCTCGTGCTCGGGGATGTCCATCTGCCGTAGACGGTCGTCGTCCAGCACCTTCCACCCCTGCAAGAGGTAGTTGTCCGTCTCATCGTCGTAATAGACGGTGGGAGACTCTCCTTCAGGGCTCTCCGGGTCCTTGCCCAGTCTGTGCAGCGTCATGATCCCCTCCGCTGTGGTCTGTGCGCGAACTGTCTCTACGGGCTTGCTCCACCCCACCTATGCGCCACACCGACTTGCACGTACTTGCACAAGGCGCACGCCCGAGGACGGAGACGATCACCGACGCCAGGATTCGTCCCAGCCGTGCCAGGGGTGTCGGCGAGGTTATGGAGAAGGATCGGCAATTCGCCGGGAGGAATGGGGCGAAGGGGCCGGTGAACGGGTCCCACCGGATGTGTCCGGGTTGTGTAACGGGCGGCAGCAAATGGCACCGGGTGGGGGGTTCGTCTCTAATCTGGGCGTCTCGCCGGGACCGCGATGGGGGGTGCCCGGCATGATCAAGGGACGTTCATGATTCGCTCTCGGATAGCCGCCGCGGCTGTCGTCGCCGCGGCCGCGGGCCTCGCGCTGGTGCCGGCGCAGGCCGGCGCCGCCACCGGCTCGGTGCATCTGTACAAGATCTACTACGACAGCCCCGGCGTCGACCGCCGCTCCAACGCGAGCCTCGACGCGGAGTACGTGCAGATCGCCAACACCACCGCGAAGGCGGTGAGCCTCAAGGGCTGGACGCTGACCGACGCCTCCAGCCACACGTACACCTTCGGCACGTACAGCCTGGGCGCGCACAAGACGGTGACCGTGCACACCGGCAAGGGCACCAACACCGCGGCCCACCGCTACCAGGGCCGGGCGGCCTACGTGTGGAACAACGACAAGGACAAGGCGGCGCTGCGCCGGCCCGGCGCCACCGTCGACACCTGTTCGTACAACTCCACCAAGGTCGACTACAAGATGTGCTGATCCCGCCGGACGCCGGCCACAGCCAGAGGGAGGGGCGGTTGCCCGCCCCTCCCTCGTGGTCCCTCGTGGACCCGCGTATCACCGCGTCCTACCTCGTGGTCCTGGCTACTTCCGCGATCGTCGCGGCCCATCGGGGGCCGCCGCTACGACGCCTTGGCCGACGGCGAGGCCGCGTGCGAGGACCCGGAAGGGGTCGGGGTCGCGGTCTGCGGCGGGCCGAAGGTGACGGTGACCTTGGTGTAGCCGAGCGAGGTCAGCATCTGCTGGAGCATGCTCCGGGTGTTGGTCTCGGCCCGGGACCCCAACTCGGTCTGCTTGGCCGCGTCCTGGATCTTCTGCGCGGCCAGCTCGTCGAGCTGCTGCGTGTTGCCGGGGTCGCTGCCGAAGAAGTCACCGACCCGGTCGAAGAAGCCGCGCGACTGCGAGACCACGTAGGAGTGCTTGGTGTCGAGCGACGTCCGCTCCAGGGCCGCGTGCGGCAGCCGTATCGTCGCGGTCTTGCGGTCGTCCGAGACCGTCACCGCGTTGTCGCCTATCGAGCCGAAGTCCACGTACGCGTCCACGCTGCCCGCTCCGACGTAGAGCGTGCGCTTGCCGCGGACGAAGTCCGGCAGGAACTTGGCGTCCTTGTCCAGGTCCACCACCACTTCGAAGTTGCCGCTCGCACCCTCGAAGCGGTTCATGTCCTGAATCGACTTCAGCAGCACCGGTCCGCTGCGGTCCGTGGTCTTCTCCTCGAAAGGATTGGGGATGCCCGGCAGCAAGTCAGCCCGCCCGAGCAGAAAGAAGAGCAGGCCGATGCCCACCACTCCGATGACAATCTTCGCCCACCACGGTGTACGGGTCACCGCGATCTGCTGCGTCTCCATGACACACCTCCTCATCCGCTCAATTACCCCCCAGAGCTGGGGTTATGGCGGTCACTGGCCTCCAGAGGGTACCCGTTGCCCAGTCGTTGGGCGGCCAAGACGCCGGTGTTACACCTGTGACGTCCGCGTAGCCGAACGGCCGCCGGGACGGGCGACGGTTTCGGCAGAAAACAGCCAAGAGCAGCAAGAACGGCCAAGGCCGCGAAGGAGGATGAAGGCCCCGGTCCGCCCCCGGGCGTCGCCATGACCGCCCGGGGAGCCCCTGTCCCACCCCAGGTCGCCTGCCCCGGACCGCCCTCCCCAACCGCCCGGCCGCCCTCGCCAGCCGCCCCGGCCGCCCTCGCCAACCGCCCCGACCGCCCGGTCACCCGCCCCGTCACCCGCCCCGACCCGGCTACGATCGCTGCCATGAGCGCCGCCAGCGTTTCGCAACCCCGTGATGACCAGCCCGGGCCCGCCGCCGACGGCGCCACCACCACGCTCGCCGAGATCGCCAGAGCGGCGGGCGTCTCCGCGCCGACCGTCTCGAAGGTCCTCAACGGCCGGGGCGATGTGTCCCCAGCCACCCGCAGCCGGGTCGAGGAACTCCTGCTCCGGCACGGCTACCAGCGGCGGCGCGGCAGCCTCCAGGCGGCGCCGCTGCTCGACCTGGTCTTCAACGAGCTGGAGAGCTCCTGGGCGATGGAGGTCATCCGCGGGGTGGAGAACGTGGCCAGGCAGGAGGGGCTGAGCGTGGTCCTGTCCGAGTCGGCCGGCCGGCTCGTCCCCGGCCAGACCTGGGTGGACGGGGTGCTCGCCCGCCGCCCCACCGGGGTCATCCTGGTGCTCTCCGGCCTCGCCCCGGCCCAGCGCGCCCAACTCACCAGCAGGGACATCCCGTTCGTGGTCCTCGACCCGGCCGGCGACCCCGGCGACGACGTCCCGGCCATCGGCGCCACCAACTGGCAGGGCGGCCTTGCCGCCACCCGCCACCTGCTGGAACTCGGCCACCGCAGGATCGGGGTGATCGGCGGCCCGGCCGGCGTCATGTGCAGCAGGGCCCGGATCGACGGCTACCGGGCCGCGCTGGAGACCGCGGGCGTGGCCTTCGACCCGGCCCTGGTCAGGACCGGCGACTTCCACCACGAGGCCGGCTACACCGAGGGGCTGGCGCTGCTGCGGATGCCCGACCGCCCCACCGCCGTCTTCACCGGCAACGACCTCCAGGCGCTGGGGCTGTACGAGGCGGCGCGCGAGTCGGGGCTCGGGGTGCCGGGCGATCTCAGCGTGGTGGGCTTCGACGACCTGCCGCTGGCCCGCTGGATCAGTCCGCCGCTGACGACCGTACGGCAGCCGCTCACCGAGATGGCCGAGGCGGCGGCCCGGCTGGTGCTCGATCTCGGCCGGGGCCGGCGGCCGGGCACACTGCGGATGGATCTGTCCACCCGGCTGGTGGAGCGGGCGAGCAGCGCGCCGCCGCGCGGCGCGTGACCGGATCGGTCCGCCCCGGGGCGCGATCATGTCTACCCTGAAAGGTCACACCGCCCGCAGGATCGGACCATGACCGCAAAGGAAACGAAGAAGAACACCGACACCGCGCTTCTCGTCATCGACGTCCAGGAGTCCTTCCGGCAGCGGGAGGGCTGGCAGGCCGTCTCCGACCCCGAGGTGGCGGAAAAGGTCGGCGAACTGGTCGACTTCGCCCGCGGCCGGGGCGACCTGGTGATCTGGGTGCTGCACGCCGAGGCCGGCAGCGACACCGTCTTCGACCCGGCGCTCGGCCATGTCCGGCTGATCGAGGGGCTGTCGGCGCAGGCGGGCGAGCCGGTGCTCACCAAGACCGCGCACAACGCCTTCACCACCACCAACCTCCAGCAGATCCTCACCGAACGCGGCATCCGCGCCCTGATCACCTGCGGCATCCGCACCGAGCAGTGCGTCGAGACCACCACCCGGCTCGCCTCCGACCTCGGCTACGACGTCACCTTCGTCGCGGACGCCACCGCCACCGAGCCGATCCCGGACCCCGGCGCGCCCGCGGGCCGCTCGCTCGCCGAGGTGCTGGCCGATCCGCTGACGCTGCCGCCGGCGCAGATCATCGAGCGGACGCGGTACGCGCTGGCCGGCCGCTTCGCCACCGTGACCACCGTCAAGGAGCTGACCGGATCGTGACCGAGGTCGTCTTCCTGCTGGTGCCGCGGCTGCATCTGCTCGATCTGGCGGGCCCCGCCCAGGTGTTCTCCACCGCGGCGGATCAGGGCCTGGACTATCGGCTGCACTACGTCGCCGAGCGGGAAGACGTCCCCAGCGCACAAGGGCTGGCGCTGCGGGCCGCCACCGATTGGCCCGCGCTGTCGGCCGCCGACCTCCTCGTCGTGCCGGGCTGGCGGTCGCCCACCCTGCACGACACCGGCCCGCTGAGCGCCGGGACGCTGGCGCGGCTGCGCGCCCACCACGCGGCCGGCGGCACCGTCGCCAGCGTCTGCGCGGGCGCCGACGCGCTCGGCCGGGCCGGGCTGCTCGACGGCCGGCGCTGCACCACCCACCACGACGTCCAGGAGGAACTCGCCCGCCGCTACCCGCGCGCCTGCGTGGTGCGGGACGTGCTCTACGTGGTCGACGGCCGGATCATCACCTCGGCCGGTATCGCCAGCGGCATCGACCTGGCCCTGCACCTGCTGGCCGTACGGCACGGGCCGGCCGCCGCGGCGCGGGTCGCCCGGCAGATGGTCGTCTACGCCCGCCGCAACGGCGACGAACAGCAGGCCAGCGCGATGCTGCGGCACCGCGGCCACGTCAGCGACGCCGTGCACCGCGCCCAGGACGTCATCGACGCCCGGTTCACCGACCGCCTCGCCCTCGCCGAGCTGGCCGCCCGCATCGGCCTCAGCGAACGTACCCTGACCCGCCGCTTCGCCGCCTGTACCGGCCTGACCCCACTGCGCTACCAGCAGGAACTCCGCCTGGAGCGCGCCCAGCACCTCGTCTGCCAGGGCGTCACCCTCGAATCGGCCGCCCGCGCCGTCGGCTTCCAGGACGCCCGGATGCTCCGCCGCCTGCGCGCCCGTACCACCGAGCCCCCGCTCGCCCCGGCGGCCGGTCCGCTGCCGTCCGCTTCGCCGGACGGCTCGCGCTGACCGGGCTCAGTCGGTCGCGACCGTCACCGTGGGCAGGTGGCGGACCGGGAAGTTGACGGAGTTGGCGATGAAGCAGAGCCGGTTCGCCTCCCCGTGGAGGGACTGGGCCTTCTCGGCCATCTCGGCGGCGGCCACCGTCACCGCCGGGCGCAGCACGGCCTCGGTGAAGTGGCCGCCGCCGTCGCCGGTCTCCTCCATCGTGCCGCCGGCCCGGTCGGTGTAGGCGGTAACCACGACCCCGTTGACCGCGCAGACGTGCAGATACGACAGCAGGTGGCACTGGGCGAGCGCGGCCAGCAGCAGCTGCTCCGGATTCCAGCGGGCCGCGTCGCCGCGGAAGGTCCGGTCGGCGGAACCGAGGATGGTCGGCACGCCGGGCGCGGACACCTGGTGGTCCCGGCTGTACGAGCGGTAAGTGCTGGTGCCGAGGCCGAGGTTGCCGGTCCAGACGACCTCGGTCTCGTAGGTGTGCTGCCTCGCTGACGGCATCGGCTCAGGTCCTCTTTGTCCGGTCGTTCCGGTCGTTCGGCCGCGGTTCGGTCGTTGGCCGCGGCGCACCCCACGCACGACTCCTACGGAAAGGGTACGAGAGCCGCCCCCCGTAGCGGCGCGCCGCGGCGATCAGGGCGCCGGCGGGGCGGCCAGCGCCCGGGCCACCCCGTTCTCGCGCGGACCGAGGAAGTGCGGGGCCGGCTTCAGCAGCGCGTCCAGCGCCGCCTTGTCCGCCGCCAGCAACTCCCGCGCCCCGCCCGCGTACCAGGTCACATCGTGCGGCTCGGCCACGCCGATCCCGTACGCGTCGATGCCGGCGGCGGCGCACAGCGCCAGCGCCCTGCGGATGTGGAAGTCCTGGCTGACCAGCACCGCGCGGTCCACTCCGAAGATCCGCCTGGCCCGGTCGCAGGAGTCCCAGGTGTCGAAGCCGGCGTAGTCGAGCACCACCTTGTCCCGGGGGACGCCGTGCCCGGCCAGATAGCTCCGCATCGCGCCGGGCTCGTTGTAGGATGTCCTGCTGTTGTCTCCGGTCACCAGCACCACCCGCACCTTCCCCGCCGCGAAGAGGCGGGCGGCCGCGTCCAGCCGGTGGGCGAGATACGGCGACGGGCGGTCGCCCCACAGCCCGGCGCCGAACACCACCGCCACCGGCTCGCTCGGCACGTCCGCCTCCGACCGCACCCGGTCGCCCGCGCCGAGCCGCAGCCAGGTCGCGGGCAGCAGGGCGACGACGCAGACGGCGGCGGCCACCCGGACCAGCCCCCGCCGCCCGCGCCGCGTACCCACCAGCCGGGCCCAGCGTCCGCGCGCTCCCAGCCGGCCCCGGGCCCGTTCCGCCCACCCCCGCATGTCCATCGCCTGTTCCCCTCGTGAACGCCGTCCCCGGATCGCCCTCCTTGATCGACGGGCCGGAACGCGGGCCGGTTCCACTCCGGGCGCCTCGGCCCGGTCCGGGCCCCTCCGCCGGGGCCTCTCCGTCGGGGCCGGCGTCCAGGCGAGTTCGGGCCCGCCAGGACGAGACTCACGCGCCGACCGGGCTGACCGGGCTGCTCGGGCTGATCCGCACCCGTACGCGTCGCTTCCCCGCGCCGGAGCCGGTTACCGTCGTGACCATGCAAGGCAACAACCGGCCGCCCGGCGTGGCCACCGCGCACCCGGGACCGTACGAGCGCCAGGGACCCTACGGCCGGGCCGATCTGGAGCGCTATGTGCCCGAGCCGGACAAGCGGCCCGGGCGGACCGCCTTCCAGCGGGACCGGGCCAGGGTGCTGCACTCGGCGGCGCTGCGCAGGCTGGCCGGCAAGACCCAGGTCGTCGACCCGGGGGTGGGCCCGGCCGCCGCGACGGACACCAGCCCGCGGACCCGGCTCACCCACTCGCTGGAGTGCGCGCAGGTCGGCCGCGAACTGGGCGCCGCGCTCGGCTGCGACCCCGACCTGGTGGAGACCGCGTGCCTCGCCCACGACCTCGGGCATCCGCCGTTCGGCCACAACGGGGAGATGGTGCTGGCCGAGTTCGCCGCCGACTGCGGGGGGTTCGAGGGCAACGCCCAGAGTCTGCGGCTGCTGACCCGGATCGAGCCGAAACGTTTCGTGACCGGACCCGACGGGGAAGCCGGCGACGGCGGCCTGATCAGCGTCGGGCTCAACCTCACCCGGGCCGCCCTGGACGCCGCCACCAAGTACCCCTGGCCGCGCGGCGCCCACCCCACCACGCCCGGCAGCCCCAAGTTCGGTGTGTACGAGGACGATCTGCCGGTCTTCGGGTGGCTGCGCCAGGGGGCCCCCGAGCACACCCGCTGCTTCGAGGCGCAGGTCATGGACTGGGCGGACGACGTGGCCTACTCCGCGCACGACGTCGAGGACGGCCTCCAGGCAGGCCACATCGACCCGCGGGCGCTGCGGTCCGGCCCCGAGCGCGCCGAGGTCTTCGGCTGCGCCGCCGCCCGCTACGCGCCGCCCGGCACCGATCCGGCCGAACTGGCCGCCGCGCTCGACCGGCTGCTCGGCCAGCCCTGGTGGCCGGCGCGCTACGACGGCAGCGCGCTCGACCAGGCGCGGCTGAAGGACGCGGCGTCCCAGCTCATCGGCCGGTTCTGCCTCGCCGCCGAGACCGCCACCCGGGACCGCCACGGCACGGCCCGGCTCACCCGGTACGGCGCCGAACTCGTGGTGCCCCGCGAACAGCGGCTCGAATGCGCGGTGCTGAAGGCGGTCGCCGACCGCTACGTGATGCAGCGTGCCGCCCAGGCGCGGCGGCGCGCCGAGCAGCGGGTGGTCATCGGTGAGCTGGCGCACACCCTGCTCGCCCGGGCGCCGGAGGGGCTCGACCCGCAGTTCAGGGCGGCGTTCGAGGCGGCGGCCGACGACCGCGGGCGGCGCCGCGCGGTGGTGGACCAGATCGCGTCCTTGACGGACGCGGCGGCGACGCTGCTGCACGCCCGGCTGACGTCCTGAGGCCGCTGAGCCTCCCCGGCGGACCGGGTTGTCCACAGGGGCGGCCGTCGGGCCCAGCGGAACCACGGGCACCAGTGCAATGATCAATCCCAGCGGGCCGCCCCGCCGGGACGGGCCCCGCCCCATCGGTCGGTCGGGCGTTCGGCAGATGAACGGCGCAGGAACGGAACGGCGCGGCACTCTTCCCGAGCGCTCCGCCGTACGGGACGCTCGAACGGCACAACACGACTGGCAAACGACTGGTAGGGGAGGCGCACAGTGGTCGACGCACACCAGACCTTCGTGATCGTCGGGGCGGGGCTCGCCGGGGCGAAGGCCGCGGAGACACTACGCTCCGAGGGATTCACCGGCCGGGTGATACTGATCGGCGACGAGCGCGACCACCCCTATGAACGCCCGCCCTTGTCCAAGGGCTATCTGACCGGCGGCGCGGCCCGCGACTCCGTCTTCGTGCAGCAGGCCGGCTGGTACGCGGAACACGACATCGAACTGCACCTCGGCCAGCCGGTGGTCCGGCTCGACCGCGCCGCCCACACCGTCACGCTCGGCGACGGCACCATCCTCCAGTACGACAAGCTGCTGCTCACCACCGGCGCCGAGCCGCGCCGGCTCGACATCCCCGGCACCGACCTGGCCGGCGTGCACCACCTGCGCAGGCTCGCGCACGCCGACCGGCTGAAGCGGGTGCTCAGCGGCCTCGGCCAGGAGAACGGGCATCTGGTGATCGCCGGGGCCGGCTGGATCGGCCTTGAGGTGGCCGCCGCCGCGCGGGGCTACGGCGCCGAGGTGACCGTCGTGGAGCCCGCCCCGACCCCGCTGCACTCCGTGCTCGGCCCCGAACTCGGCTCCGTCTTCACCGATCTGCACACCGAGCACGGCGTCCGCTTCGAGTTCGGCCGCCGGCTCACCGAGATCACCGGGCAGGACGGCATGGTGCTGAGCGCCATCACCGACGACGGCGAGGAGCACCCGGCGCACAACGTGCTGGCCGCGATCGGCGCCGCGCCGCGCGTCGCGCTCGCCGAGTCCGCCGGACTCACCCTGGCCGAGCGGGGCGGCGGCATCGCGGTGGACGCCTCGCTGCGCACCTCGGATCCGGATGTCTTCGCGGCCGGTGACGTGGCCAGTGCCCAGCACCCGCTGCTCGGGGAGAGGCTGCGGGTCGAGCACTGGGCCAACGCGCTGAACGGCGGTCCGGCCGCCGCCCGGGCCATGCTCGGCCACGAGGTGGCCTACGACCGGATCCCGTACTTCTTCTCCGACCAGTACGACCTGGGCCTGGAGTTCTCCGGACACGCCGCCCCCGGCGGATACGACCAGGTGGTGTGCCGCGGCGACGTCGGCAAGCGGGAGTTCATCGCCTTCTGGCTGCGGGAGGGCCGGGTGCTCGCCGGGATGAACGTGAACGTGTGGGATGTCACCGAATCCATCCAGCGGCTGATCCGCTCCGGCCATCGGGTGGACCCGGAGGCGCTCGCCGACCCCGCCGTCCCGCTCGACGGCCTCGGGTAGCCTCTTGCCTGGACTGACCAGGAAGGACACCCGCAGATGCGTACCGCTGTCGTACCCGTCGAGGAGATATTCGCCCTCCGCTGGGCGGTGCTCCGCACCGGATTGCCGCGGGAGACCGCGATCTACCCGGAGGACGCGCCCGCCGACACCTTTCATGTGGCGGTGTACGACGCCGGCGGTGACGTCAAGGGATGCGTGACCTTCTTCCCCGACCCGCTGCCCGGCGAGAGCGCCCCCGCCTACCGCTTCCGCGGCATGGGCAGCGCCCCCGAGGTCCGCGGGCAGGGATACGGCGCGGCGGCCCTCAACGCCGGTCTGCGGGAGGCCGCCGCCCGAGGCGCCGAAGTCGTCTGGTGCAACGGCCGCACCTCGGCGACCGGTTTCTACGAGCACCTGGGATTCACCGCGATCGGCGAGGAGTTCGTCCTCGAACCGAGCGGGCCGCACTACGTCTTCGTCACCAAGGACCTCGACCGATAGGGCGGCCCGCTCCGGGTCAGCGGCTGGCCAGCGAGAACGCCAGCAGTCCGGACGCGTCCATGTCCAGCGCGGGCTCCGAGCTCTGCCAGGACCGCACGTCGTCCACGTAGGTGCTGCCGTGGCCGGTGAAGGCGCTGTACGGGTCGCCGCTGGGCGGGCAGGGGCGCATGCCGTCGAGATAGTCACCGAGGCCGTCCGAGAACTGCTCGGAGCCGTTGGGCCCGTTGACGATCGCGCCGATCTCCAGGGGCCCGGTGCCGTTCAGGCTGCCCGCGAGGTTGCCCAGCTCACCGGCGGTGCACTCGGGGAAGGTCGTGCCCTCGCCGACCATGAAGGACGTGCCCCAGGCGTTGGCGCCGAGCAGCCAGTCCAACTGCTCGGTGGCGAAGGTGTCGTACGAGGAGTCGCCGGTCACCAAGCGGTAGAGCCGGGCGGTGGCCGCCAGACCCATCGTGTGCGAGTCCGCGTCGAAGTCGTCGTAGACCGCGCCCGCGTGGAACGGGTCGGCGGCCGCCCGCCGCTGCCCGGTGGCGAGCTGTCCCCGCACGTACCCGATGAGCTGCCGGTACGACACGGCCAGGCCCTTGGGCTCGCCGGCCGCCTTCAGCGCCCGCGCCAGGTCCAGGTCGGCGAGCGCGCTGGTGTCGTACATGTTCAGCGTGTCCGCGTCCGCCTCGCTCTGGTGGCCCTTGGCCCAGTGGGCGGCCTGCGTCAGCCACGCCGAGGCCCGGGGGTCACCGAGTTTCCTGGCGGCCAGGGCGAGTTCGGCGCCACCGAAGGCGAGGTCGTCCTGCCAGCTCGTCTCCGGGTAGTAGCCGTACGGGACGGTGGTCACCAGCTGACCCGGGCTGGTGTCGGCCAGGCCGTAGATCTGGGCGGCCGTGGCCAGGTAGCCGCGGGCCTTGGCGACGTCGGCGGTCCGGCCGGTGGCGGCGTAGCGCCGGGCGGCGAGCGCGAAGTCGGCGGCGAGCCGGCCGGCCTGGTTGGGGCTGATCAGCGAGCCGGGGGCGGCGGCCCGGAAGACGGGCCGGTTCGCCAGAAACCTCAGCGAGGGGTCGGCGGTGGCGGCGTTGGCAGCCTTGCCGGTGGTGGCAGCGGTGCCAGCCGTGGCGGCCTTGCCGGTGGTGCCGGTGGTGGCCGCCTTGCCGGTGGTGGCGATCGTGTCGTCGGCCTGCGGCAGCCGCCACACATCATGGTCGCCGACGACGCTGCCGCTCTCGGTCCCCGAGCCCAGGCCCACCTGGATGTAGAGCGTCCTGGTCTTCTGGTCCCACATCTTGTCCAGCCAGTCCAGGCCGTGCTGCGCCTCGGCGCCCAGCGCGGAGCCGGGCCCGGCACCGGTCTCCAGGGCGGCGATCTGGAGCGCGGCCACGGCATAGGACGTCGTCTCGGTGAACTTCAGATAATCGCCCGCGTCGAACCAGCCGCCCGCCACATCCACCGGCCCACCGATCTTCTTCGGCGCCGCCACGATGGTGTCGCTGTCCGGGTCGGTGAACTCCGGCCAGGCGTAGGCGTCGGCCGCGGCGTCGTTGAGGTGCGAGGGCTCGCGGCGCAACTGGCCGGGGATGGTGTCGGCGCCGTCCCGCTGTGCCTGGAAGAAGGCGGTGGCGTCGGCGGCCGGCTTGCTGAAGACGGCCGGCGCGTGGCCGATGGTGAAGACCGGCGAGTGACCGGCCGCGGTGCCGGTCACCACCAGGTGGTAGCTGCCGGGGGCCCGCACCGAGCTGAAGTCGATCGGGTAGACCGCCGGATAGGCCGCGTTCCAGCTCCCGACGCTCGCCTTGGTGCGGCCGGCCGCGACCACCCCGCCGCGGCCGTCGAGCAGCCGCCACCGGGCGCCCGCCACCGCCGACCTGGTCAGCACAAAGGCTTCCTTGGCGCCGCTCTCGGCGTATCCGACCTGATTGACCCGGACCAGGGCGGTGGTGTCCGCCGCCGCCGTCTGCGCCCCGTCGGTCAGCGACAGCGCGGACAGCAGCGCGGTGGCGGTCAGCCCGGTGGCGACGGCTTTGGTTCCATGTCGCAGCGGCATACGGGCGCGTCCCCTCGCCTCAATGTTAGGAAGGGTTCCTAACGAATCGCGAAGCTAGCCCCTGTCCGCCGCCGGGTCAATGCTCCGACCGGACCGGCACGTCCGACCTGGGCCGTAGACTTCACGCGTGGCAGGCAGGATCAGGGACGACGACGTGAAGGCGGTGCGTGACGCCGTCCCCATTGATGCCGTCGTCTCCGAATACCTCCAACTCAAACCCGCCGGCGGCGGCAACCTCAAGGGCCTGTGCCCCTTCCACGACGAGAAGTCGCCCTCCTTCCAGGTCAGCCCCACCAAGGGGCTTTACCACTGCTTCGGCTGCGGCGAGGGCGGGGACACCCTCGCCTTCGTGATGAAGCTGGACCATCTGACCTTCACCGAGGCCGTCGAGCGGCTGGCCGGCCGGTCCGGGATCACCCTGCGGTACGAGGAGGGCGGCCACGGCGCCACCCGGCAGCAGCAGGGCGAGCGCATCCGGCTGGTCGAGGCGCACCGGACGGCGGCGCTCTTCTACACCGAGCAACTCGGCTCCGCCGAGGCCGAGATCGGCCGGCGCTTCCTCGCCGAGCGCGGCTTCGAACAGACCGCGGCCGAGCACTTCGGGGTGGGCTACGCACCGGGCGGCTGGGACCACCTGGTGCGCTATCTGCGCGGCAAGGGCTTCTCCGACCGGGAGCTGATCGTCGCCGGGCTGGCCTCGGAGAGCCGCCGCGGCGGCGCGATCGACCGGTTCAGAGGGCGGTTGATCTGGCCGATCCGGGACATCACCGGCGAGGTGATCGGCTTCGGCGCCCGCAAGCTCCGCGAGGACGACCAGGGGCCGAAGTACCTCAACACCTCCGAGACGCCGCTGTACAAGAAGTCCCAGGTGCTCTACGGGATCGACCTGGCCAAGAAGGAGATCGCCAGGACCGGCCGGGCGGTCGTCGTCGAGGGCTACACCGACGTGATGGCCTGCCACCTCGCCGGGGTGACCGCCGCCATCGCCACCTGCGGCACCGCCTTCGGCGGCGAGCACATCAAGATCCTGCGCCGGCTGCTGATGGACAACTCCCGCTCGGAGGTGGTCTTCACCTTCGACGGTGACGAGGCAGGACAGCGGGCGGCGCTGCGCGCCTTCGAGGACGACCAGAAGTTCGCCGCCCGCACCTCGATCGCCATCACCCCCGGCGGTATGGACCCGTGCGAACTCCGGCTGGCCAAAGGCGACTCGGCGGTCGAGCAGGTGGTGGAAGGCCGCACCCCGCTCTTCGAGTTCGCGATCAGGTCGATGGTCGGGCAGTACGACCCGTCGTCGCCCGAGGGCCAGGCCGCGGCCCTGGAGGCGACCGCGCCGATCGTGGCGCGGATCAAGGACCAGGCCATCAGGCATCGTTACGCGGTGCTGCTGTCCGGCCTGCTCGGCTATGTGACCGACACCCAGTTCGTGGTCCAGCGGGTGTCCCGGCTGGCCCGCTGGGAGCACGAGCGCCGGCAGGGCCGCGGCCCGGCCGAGGCCCCCGGCCGGCCGGCCGATCCGCGCGGCCGCCGATCGGAGAACGGCTACGGCGCCGCTCCCTCCGACGACCGGCCGCCCGGACCGCGCGGACCCCGGCTCGACCTGCGCAGTCCCGCCCACCGGGTGGAACGGGAACTGCTGAAGATGGCCCTCCAGTACCCGCGGCTCGTCTCCCCGGCCTTCGACGCGTACGGCGAGGACGAGTTCACCGGCCCGCCCTACGCCGCGGTGCGGCGGACCATCGCCGCGGCGGGCGGCGTCGAGGCGGCCGACGACGAGTATCTGGTGCGGGTCCGCGAGACGGCGCCGGACGACGCGGTACGGATGATGGTCACCGAACTGGCGGTCGAGCCGGTGATGCACAAGGTGCCGGAGATCTACGCCGGCGAGGTGCTGGTCCGGGTCAGGATGCTCGCGGTGGAGCGCCGGATCGGCCAGGTGCACGCCGCCCAGGCCAGGCTCTCCGCGCAGGGCGGCGTCGCCGAGCAGGAAATGGCCGCGGTGCAGGGCGAGTTGTGGGCCCTCCAGCAGTACGGCCAGCGGTTGCGCGAGCAGGGCGCGGCGGCCCTCTGACCCGCACGGTCCTGGCGGGCTCGCCCGCGGCTCCTGCCGGGGACCAGGGCCGGGTCGCCTATGTCACGGGGCGGACCCGGCTGGTGACGTGGCGTGAAATAGCGTACGCACGCCCCTCGTGGCGGAGGTGTGTCGTGGGCCACACTGTTGGACGGCGTCCGGGGGTCTGGCGTTCGGAGCTCCGCGCACCGGCTCGGCCCCAGCCCGTCTCCGAGCCCAACGTCGCGCTCACCGCGGAGGTCGCTTCCGTGCAGACCCGAAGCCAGACCGAGGCCCAGAACCAGGTGCCCGCGTTCCCCGCGGTGGCCGAGCTGCTCGCGGGGGAGCACCGGACACGTCCGGCGGTGCCCGGCGGTGCGACGACGCCCTGGGCGCCCGTGGGCGCGACGGCGCCCCGGGCGCACCGACAGCGCGAGCAGGACGGGGGACCGGGGGTGGCCGACGCTTCGGAGGACGCTGCCCACAGCGGTGCCGGGGAGGGTGGCGAGAGCGGCGCCGAGCGCGGGCCGGAGGACGCGACCGACGACACGGATCCGCCGCCGGCCGACCTGGGGGCGCCGGCCGCGGGCAGCCGCCACGACAGCTCAGGACCCACCGCCGACCTCTTCCGCCAGTACCTCCGCGAGATCGGCCGTATTCCGCTGCTCACCGCCGAGGACGAGGTCGAGCTGGCCCGCAGGGTCGAGGCCGGCCTCTTCGCCGAGGAGAAGCTCGCCGCCTTCCCCGCCCTGGACTCACAGCTCGCCGTCGACCTCGACCGGCTGGTCGTCCTCGGCCGGATGGCCAAGCGCCGGCTGATCGAGGCCAACCTCCGGCTGGTGGTCTCGGTGGCGAAACGCTATGTCGGCCGCGGCCTGACCATGCTCGACCTGGTCCAGGAGGGCAACCTCGGACTGATCCGCGCGGTGGAGAAGTTCGACTACGCCCGCGGCTACAAGTTCTCCACCTACGCCACCTGGTGGATCCGCCAGGCGATGTCCCGCGCGCTCGCCGACCAGGCCCGCACCATCCGGGTGCCGGTGCACGTGGTCGAGCTGATCAACCGGGTGGTCCGGGTCCAGCGCCGCCTGCTCCAGGAGCGGGGCCATGAACCGAGCCACCAGGAGGTCGCCGCCCAGCTCGACCTGACCGGGGAGCGGGTCGGCGAGGTGCTGCGGCTCGCCCAGGAGCCGATGTCGCTGCACGCCCCGGTCGGCGAGGAGGACGACGTGTCGTTCGGCGACCTCATCGAGGACGGCGACGCCGCCTCACCGGTCGAGTCGGCGGCGTTCCTGCTGCTGCGCGAACACCTGGAGGCGGTCCTCTCCACCCTCGGCGAACGCGAGCGCAAAGTCGTGCAGTTGCGGTACGGGCTCGCCGACGGCCGCCCCCGCACGCTGGAGGAGATCGGCCGGATCTTCGGGGTGACCCGGGAGCGTATCCGGCAGATCGAGTCCAAGACGCTGGGCAAGCTCCGCGACCACGCCTTCGCCGATCAGCTCCGCGGCTACCTGGACTGACCTGCCCGGTGCGGGAGTTGGGCCGCCCGTCAGTGCCGAGTCCTGGCTGTGCGACGACTCCGCACGGGGTTCGCGACTCAGTGCTGCAATCGCGCGGCTCTTGCGCTAGCGTCCCTGGCGTGGGCGTGACGCCCCAGGATTTCCGAACGACGCACTGAGCAACGGGGAGGATTCACATGGCGATTCAGGGTGCTGACATCCAGCAACTGCGGGACCTTTCGAACAAGTTCAAGTCGGAAGCCGGCAACTTGAGCACGCTCATAGGCCACTTGCAGAGCGCGACCTCCAGCAGCGACGGCTACTGGAAGGGCCCGGCCGCGGACCGTTTCCGCAGCGAGTGGTCACAGCTCAAGCCGACCTTCGACAAGTTCGTCCAGACGCTGCACGACGCGGAGAAGTCCGCCAGCACCAGCGCGGACAACGTCGAGGCCGCTACTCGCTGAGCCATCCGCCGTAAAATCCGCCGAACCATCGGCTGAACCACCCGCACCGGCGCCGGCCGGTGAGGCCCGGGGGCCGGGTCCCGACAGGTTCGGGGCCCGGCCCCCCGGCGTTCGCCGGGTGACCGTCAGCCCAAGGCCGCCGCCTGGATCTGGAGCACCTCGCCGCCGCGGATCAGCAGGCCCCGGCCGGTCGGCCCGCCGCCCGCGTCCCTGGGCAGCCGGACATTGAACAGATCACCCTCCGAGGCGCCTTGGGGCGACAGCAGCAGACCGTTCCTGGACCGCCTGGCCTCCACCAGGAAACCGCGGTACTGCGACCCCATCTGGTCGGCGGATCCGGCCGCGATCAGCGCGTGCTCCCCGTCGAGACCGCTCTTGACGACCTCCTCGAGCGCGCTGTCCAGCGGTGTGTCGTAGAGGAGTTCGGCGTCGTCGACCACCACCACGTACGGCTGCTCCCCGGCCCGCGAGGTCAGCGCGGTGAGCTCGTCCCGGCCGGCGTCGGCGCCCAGCACCCCCAGCACTCCTGCGGCGCCCGCCAGTTCCCGCAGTGGCGAGCGGCGCGGCGTCACCAGGACGACCGGCACCCCGCCCGCCGTCAGGGTGCGGGTCGCGGCGATCAGTGTGGTGGAGCGCCCGGACTTCGGGGGGCCGGCGATCACGAAACCGGGCCCCGCCTCACGGAGATCGACCCCCATGGGCCGCAACTCGTCGCCGCCCACGCCGATCAGCGTCCACAGCGGCGACGGAGCGGTGAAGTCCGGTTCGAGCGCCATCGCCTCCGCGACCGTGATCCGGGGCGGCAGCGCGTCCACCCGCATCGGCCGCGTCGAGCGGGGCAGCCCCTCGGCGCGGGTGGCCGCCGCCCGCCCGATCCGCTGCAACGCCCCCACCTGGGCCTGACCGGCCGGCTCGGGCGCCAGCAGGGCGATCTGGCTCTCCTGGACGCCCTGCTCCGTCGGCCGCAACGCGCGTCCCGACGGCATGGCGTTCGGTATCTCGCGGGTGGTGAGACCGCCCATCGTGTAGTCGTTCTGATCGGCCATCCGCAGGATCAGCTTGTCCGCGAAGACCGAGGAGATCTGCCCGCCGAAACCCGACCGGTCCGCCGTCATGATCACCTTGAGCCCGGCGGCACCGCCCTCGCGGAACAGCCGGCCCGCCGCGTCCACCAGCGCGCCGTAGTTGTACGTCTCGAAGGTGGAGGTATAGCCCTCCCAGCCGTCGAGCAGCAGCACCATCCACGGCAGCCGCTCCTCGGGCGTGGCGGCCGTCGCCCGCTGCTCCGCCGCGCTCGACGCGCCCCGCATCGCCAGGAGTTGCTGCCGCCTGGCCACCTCGCCGGAGAGCCGGTCGAGCAGCCGGGTCAGCCGCTCGGGCTGATCGCGGGTGACGACGGCGCCGCAGTGCGGCAGCCCGACCAGCGGCAGCAATGCGTTGGCGCCGCAGTCGACGGCGTAGAGGTGGACGTCCCGCGGCGAGGTGTCCCGGGCCAGGGCGCCGGCTATCGTCCGCAGCGCGGTGGAGCGGCCGGAGCGCGGGCCGCCGACGATCAGCACGTGCTCGCCCTGCGCCAGGTCGACGGCGAGCGGCGCGCGGGCCTGCCGCGCCGGGAGGTCGGTGAGCCCGTACGCGATCGGCGGCACCTCACGGGCGGGGTCGCCGCCGGTGGCCGGCAGCGCGTCCACGGTGACCGTGGTGGGCAGCGGGTCGAGCCACGGCTTGCGCGGCGCCGCGAAGCCCATCAGGTTCGCGGCGGCCCCGATCGCGTCGACGAGCACCGCGAGGTCGGTGACCATGGTGGCGTCGCCGTCGCCGTCACCCTCCGGGCCGCGCGGCAGCGGCCGGCCGAGCGCGGACCAGCCCAGCGGCCGCACCCGCGCCCCGGCCCGCCGGCCGCCCGCCGCGGGCCGCCGCCCGCCGATCCGCGCGGACTGCACGCCGACCAGCGGCTGCGCGCCGGACCGTACGTAGGCGCGGCCCGGGGTCGACTCGGCGATGGACCCCGAGTCCCGCGCGTCGATGATGTCCAGGGAGTCGTCGGCGTTGGTGACCCGCAGCGCGATCCGCAGATTGGTGTTGGCGCGGATGTCGGCGCTGACCACACCGGCGGGCCGCTGGGTGGCCAGCACCAGATGCACCCCGAGCGAGCGGCCGCGGCGGGCGATGTCGACCAGGCCCGCGACGAAGTCCGGCAGTTCGCCGACGAGCGAGGCGAACTCGTCGATGATCAGCACCAGCCGGGGCATCGGTTCGAGCCCGGGACGGATCCGGCGGGTGTCGCCGTAGTCCTCGATGTCCTTGGTGCCCGCGGCGAAGAGGGTCCGCTCCCGGTGGTGCAGCTCGGCGGCGAGCGAGGCCAGGGCCCGTTCGGTCAGATGCGGGTCGAGGTCGCTGACCATGCCGACGGTGTGCGGGAGGCGGGCGCAGTCCTGGAAGGCGCTGCCGCCCTTGTAGTCGATGAGCACGAAGTTCAGGGCGTCCGGCCGGTTGGCGACGGCCAGCGAGGTGATCAGGGTCTGGAGCAGCTCCGACTTGCCCGCGCCGGTGGTGCCGGCCACCAGCGCGTGCGGTCCGTCCTTGCGGATGTCGAGCACGAAGGGGCCGTCCGCGCCCACCCCGATCGGCACCGCGGTGGTCGAGCCGCCCCGCTGCCAGACCGCCGCCACGTCCTGTCCCGTCGGGTCGGGCATACCCAGCAGATCGAGCAGCCGCGCCGAGGTGGGCAGCGCGCTGTCCGCGTCGTCCTGGCTGACGTCACGGACCGGCGCCAGCGAACGGGCCACCAACTGGCACCATTCGGCGCTGACCTGGTCGGCGAGGATGTCGCCGAGCCGTTCAAGACCGGCGCCGCGCAGGTGCACCCGGCCGGCGGACCGCGGCGACCAGCAGACGGCGACCCGTACCTCTTCCGGCAGCAGCCGTTCGTCGTCGTCCGTGCAGAGCGCGAAGATGCCGAAGCGCGGCCCCTCCTGGAGGAGCTTGGGGACGCCGGGCGTCCGGCGCAGCAGCCGCGCCCCGTCCAGCACGACCAGGACGTACGGGTCGGGCCGCAGTCGGCCGCCGCCACCTGTCGCCGCCGCGTCCTCCTCGCGGCGGCCGAGCTCCTGGAGGAGTTCGCCGACCCGGTGGTTGGTGGTCTCCTGGTCGGTGCCGATCAGCGCGGCGCACTTCTGCCCCTGCTGCGGAGCGAGGTGCGGCAGCCAGTGCGCCCAGCTCCAGGCGCTGTCGGCGTCGGGCGCTGACGACAGCACCACCATCGACAGGTCGCGCGGGCTGTGCAGCGCGGCGGCCTGGGCGACCAGCCAGCGGGCGGTGGCGAGCGTCCTGGACCGGTCACCGGTGACGCCGACGACGCCCAGCTCGGTGAAAGGCAGCGGCACCGGCACGTCGTGCACCAGCGGCGGTACGGGCGCCGGCGCGTCCTCGGCCACATGCCCCTTCGGCTGCAACTCGATGTCGGCCGGCAGGTCCGCCACCCCGATCCGCAGTCGCAGCGCGTCCGGATCGGTGATCCGCCGCTCCCAGAGCCGGCGGCGCGGTCCGGTGGCGAAGAGCAGGATCTCGCCCGCGTCGGGGAAGGCGGCCCGCCGCTCCCGCTGGTCGGCGAGCCGGGCGGCAGCCAAGTCGTCCTCATAAGCGGCCAGTTCGGCCTTGTACTGCTTCGCGGAGACCCGGGTCTTCTTCTTGCCGGCCCGTGAGTCGCTCACCCACTGGCCGATCAGCATGGCCGGACTCATCAGGCAGAACAGCAGCATGTAGACCTGATGGACCATCAGATACATGCCGAGGCCGAAGGCCAGCGGCACCACGGCCGCCATCATCTGGAACCGGGCGCCCTCGCCCTTCCCCGGCGGCCGCGGCACGTAGAGCCGGGCACGCGGCGGCAGCGACGACAGCCGCGGCGGCCGGTTGTAGGCGAGACCGCCCTCGCCCATCGCCGACAGATGTGCGTCGGGCGCACTCGGCCGGTCCAGTACCAGCACCGAGTCGCCCGCCTTCACCTGGGCACCGAGCGGCCATGGGCGCTCGCCGGCCAGCGGCTCGTTCTCCAGCGTCACCGGGACGCCGGGGTGCGCCGCGACCGTCACCCGTCCGTCGGCCGCGACCGACACCTTCACCGCCGTGGGGGCGAGGGCGTCGTCCGGCAGGGACACCGTGCAGCGCTGGCCGGAGCCGACCGCAGCGGTGCCGAGGTCAAGCCGGGCCACCCGTCCCGCGCCGGGTCCCGCGCACACCCGCAGCTCGTAGCGCCCGGTCGGCTCGCCGGCGCGCATGAACGGGCCGATCGAGTCGTCCACGGTGACGCGCATACCGTCCCGCAGTACGTCCGCGGCGCGGGCCGCCGGATCGCAGCGGACCCCGTCGGCCCACAAGGCGGGCTCGGCGCCGACCGTCCCGGGGACGGCCGGCGGCCCTGGAAACGGCAGCACGACCCTGTTCGCCTTGGGCGGCCCTGCGGCGCCCCCGGTCCCGACCGGCGCGGCCGCAAGCGCCCGCGCCACATCCCCGGCGGTGGTGGTGTCCTCCGCCGATACCAGGACGTCCTGCCCGTCCACGCCTTGCTGTACGACCGTCACGGTGATCCGCATGGGATGGCAACCTCCCCCGTCGGCCAATTCCTGGCCCGCCGCCCATTTTTCCCGTCCATAGGAGTATCAGCTCGGCGCAACTCCCGGACAGTCCCGGGGTGTCGCGGGACCGGGTCCGGGCGGGGGCCGCCGCCCGACCGACCGCCTCCCCAACTCGCCGATACGGGAGCGACTTTGACGCTCGGCGAACCGCCCGCGGGCCGTCCGGCGTCGTTCAGAGCGCGCCACCACCGGTCCGCCCGGTGACCGGACGCCTTTCGGGCCAAGGTGGTTGGGTTCCGGCCTGCGGTGAGCGAGGATGGCGCATGCTCGCGCGCCGATCGGGCGGCGGCTTGACACGGGGGCCGTGATGGGTGATTTCGCAGGAGTTGATCCGCAGCGCGTAAGGCAGTTGGCCGACCGCCTGAAGGATCTCGCCGACGCGCTCGACAAGGAGGGCGCGACGATCCGGCGCCTCTTCGCCGAGTGGAACGGGCAGCTCAACCAGGGCCTGCTCGCCCAGCAGGCCGCCCAGATCCACGACGACGCCAGGACCATGTCCCGCCGCGCCGACGAGGCGTTCACCATGCAGCACCAGCCGCGCTTCGTCGATCCCAACGGCCCGCACCCGGACTGGGTCACCATCCCCTGGGACATCAGCAAGATCAACACGACCGTCGAGGCACAGCAGGAGGCGGCCGAGCTCAAGCAGGCGATGGACAACCCGGACGACCCCCAGTCGCGGGCCACCATCGCCGAGGTCGCCCAGTCGCTCGCCGACCACCAGGACGACCCCGCCTACCTCCAGGCGTTCATGGCGGGCGGCGGCCTCGACCAGGCGGCGCGGGCCGCCCGCATCCTGCACGGCCAGGACGGCACCCACGACGGGGTCGTGCTCAGCAAGGACTCCGAGAAGATCCTCGCCGAGTTCGGCCAGGGCGTGGCGGCGGCCACCACGTTCGCCCAGCAGGGCCGGATCAGCCTGCCGCCCGACTACCTCAAGAAGCTGACCCAGCCGGCCGGCGGGGACATGTGGTCGGTCGGCATGCTCTTCAAGTACGGCCCTTCGGGCGCCGATTGGGACCCGACCGTGCTGTCCTCGGTGGGCGGCGCGATGCTCGACTGGCGCTCGAAGCAGCAGATGCGGCCCGGCTACTCCGCGCCGGATTTCAGCATCGGCAGTCCCGGTGGCTACGTCGAGGACAAGAACGCCTGGTACAAGTCGCTCGGTCTCGGCGTCGACTACCTCACCGTCGGATCCGACGCCGCGGCGGCCAACATCCCCGGCATCGACGCCAACGACCCCTCCCTCGCCCTGATGCGGCGGGTCAGCGAGAACGCGGACGCCTCCCGGCAGCTCCTCACCGGTCCGGACGGTGCCAACCACGCGAAGGAACTGGTCAGTTACACCTGGCAGACCCCCGGTCCGCAAGCCTTCGACGACGCCAAGTGGCCGGCCGCGGTCATCACCGCGGCCACCTTGGACCGCAAGGACCACGGGCAGCAGTCCGCCGAGGCCGCCGCGAACGTCGTCAACGCCGGAGCGGCCGAATACACCCTCGAAGGCAACCGGGACGACTACCAGAAGGAGCAGTACCCTGCCGTCCCCGCCGACCTCACCCACGCGCTGGCCCAGGTCTTCGCCGGGTACGTCCCCGACTTCGCCTACTCGACCGACGGCAAGAACGGCGACGGGGCCTACGCGATCCAGCCGGACGGCGACGGCCCCTTCATGATCCACGCCAGCCGCGACACCATGCGGGACTTCCTCAGCGAGGTGATGCGGAACCACGCCGACGGCGACAACGTGGTGAACGCGGTCAACGCCCAGGTCGCGCTGACCTTCGCCCGGGATTCGGACAGCCAGCAGGCGCAGGCGTATCTGTCCAACCTGGCGGAGCTGCGCGGCGAGGTGTCGGTGGCGGGCACCAAGGTGGACTACGACGCGGCCGCCAGGACCGACGCCGACCATCTCAACGAGATCAAGTGGCTGAACGCGGTGGGCGGTTTCGTGGCCAGCGTGCCCACCAACAACGTGCCCGCCGACTTCGTGAAAGCCGCGATCTGGGGCGGCCTCCCCATCGCCAGTGCCGCCTTCTCGACCGGCAACGCCGCCACCGTGGACACCGACGCGCAGGTCACCGTCTTCGACGACTACGCGCAGATGCGGGTCTCCGTCGTGCAGGGACTGGTGGCCTCCGGCAGGATCCAGCCGCCGCCCAACCACCCCGAGTGGTCCGGCGGCACCATCACCTTCCGGCCCGGCAGCCACGACCAGCAGGACTTCGAGGGCTGGTGGACCGGGATCGCGCAGCGCGACCCAGAGGTGGAGAACATCTACAAGACCACCATGGGCAACGGCTTCGACCTGGGCGCGGGGCGTTTCCGCTCCAGCTAGGGCCGTCGCGGCCGGCCGGGTCCGATCTGTTCGGGCCCCTCTTCCCCTCTTCCCCTCTGCCCCGTCCGATCCGTCCGATCCGTCCGATCCGTCCTCCCTTCCACCCCGTCCGAGCGGCCGCTCCCGCCGCTCCGTATCCGAAAGGCACCTCCGAATGATCCTGCGCAAGTCGCTGGCCGGCCTGGCTGTCGCGCTGCTCGCGGGCGCCGCCGTCGCCTGCGGCGGATCGGGCGGCGGCGGTCACGGCCACGGCGGCCATGGCGGCAAGGGGGACGGCGGTAGCTGGGCGCCCCTCGCCAAGGGCCAGGCCGCCCAGGTGCTGGACTTCTCGGCCGGCGGCCGAGACGCCGGCACCCGGCAGGTGGCGTTCTACGGCTTCAGCGGCAGCCCGGCCGGCCTGACGACCGCCGCCGACGGCAGTGTCTACGGCCTCGGGCAGAAGCTGATCAGGCTGGAGCCGGACCGGAAGGTCGCCGTGGTGACGGCCGCGTCCGACGCCGAGGACCGCGTCTCCGGCGTCGTCGCGCTGCCCGACGGCTCCCTCGTCGTCGGCGTCGGCAGCCAGGTGAAGAAGATCGCCCCGGGCGGCGTGACCACGGTCCTGGCCGGCGCCGCCGGGGCGGCCCGCGCGTCCGGCGCCCCCGTGCCGGCCTCGGCCGCCGCGGCCGGATTCTCCTTCGCCGCCACCCCGAGCCCGGTCGGTGTCGGCCGGGACGGAGCGGTGCTGATCACGGACGAGGACGTCCTGTGGTCGCTCGACAACGGCACCCTGAAGCGGCTGTACCGCATCACCGGCAAGGGCCCGGACGCGCTGCCGCTGCGACTGGGCCCGGAGAGCGCCGTGGACGGGTCGGGCACCGCCTACCTCACCCCGGAGGAGCTGGGGCCGCGCGTTCCCGGGCTGCTCGAAGACGTGCTGGCTGTCAGTCCTGACGGCGTACTGAGCAAGCCGCTGGTCCCGGCGCGGATCGCCGGGCTGCCGGGAGCGGCCGCCAAGCTCAATGTGCGGTGGCTGGCCGGCGACGGCGCGGACGGCGTCTTCGCCCAGGTCTACGACCCGTCGGGCGGCAATGGCGCCGTCGTCCATCTGCACGCGGGCCGGGCCGACCTGGTCGCCCATGAGAACGAGGGCGCCGGCGCCGCGAAGCCCTGCCGGATCCCGAAGCCGGTCGACGCGCTCCACCTGCCCTGCCCGCTTCCCGGCGCCATGGCCTACCGGTCGGGCAGCCTCTTCCTCGGCGGCCTGACGGACTACGTGCTCCAGATCCGCGTCTCCTGACCCGTACCGCCCGACCCGCCCGACCCGCCCGTACCGTCCCGACCTGGCCCGTACCGCCCGAGCACCCCGGCGACGCGACCGGCCGACCCGTACCGCCAGAACCCCGTACCCGCCCGACTCCGGACCCGTAGGGAATCCCGTGCCCGTACCCACAGAAGACCGGCTCGACTACCAGTGCCGTCAGGACATGCGGCAGATCGAGACCTCGGTCGCCACCATCCGCGCCGCGTTGCAGAAGGTCACCGACCTGATGGGCGCCGACACCTGGGTCGGCGACGCCGCCGACCGCTGGGCCACCGACTTCACCGGCCGCAAGAACGCGCTCAGCCGGCTCTTCGACTCCTACCCCGCCGAGGAGCAGCGCCTCATCACCAAGGCGCAGCAGGACCAGGCGAAGCTCAACAACCCCGGCCACACCGGCTCCTGACGGCCCCGCTACCCCTCCGGGACCGGTGGCCGGACCGGCCCGGCGGGCCCGGCCAGCGCCACCCGGTGCGGGTCGTCCGGCCAGTAGCGGACCGGGACCGCCCAGCCCACCTGGGGCAGGGCGGTCAGCGGGAACCTCTCGGTGGTCCACGTCTCGAAGGACGCGCCGCCGTCCGGGGGCGTCACGGTGAGCGTGACCGCCACCTTGACCCGGCCCGCGTCCCTGACCGGGCCGCGCGGGTCGAGCACCGTGATGACGGCCTGGGCGGCGGTCCCGCGCGCCAGCAGCCTCTTGCGGCGGGCGTCGAGGACGAGCACCGTGACGAGGGCGATCAGCAGCCCGGCGGCCAGCAGACCGCCCATGATCCACAGGGCGTGCACCGACTGATCCCGGCACCCGCCGTCCCCCGCGGCGCAGCCACCGTGCGGATCCACGTACGCGATGAGCATCACGGCTTCCCCGTACCCGGGTCCGGGCGGTCCGACGCGCGGGCGGGGGCGGTCACTTGGGCGCGAGGACGATCCAGGTCCGGCCGGGACGCAGCGGCACCGTGCGGCCGTTCAGGGTGTAGGAGGTCCCGGACGTCGCCGCGGGGCGGTCCCACCGCACCGTGTACGAGCGGCCGCCGCGCAGCAGCTCGGCCGTACCGCTGCCGACGGTCTGGGAGAACGGTACGAAGCCGGTACGGCTGTGGAAGCGGGACTCCTTGACGGTGACCCGCTGGATGATCACATTGTCGGCCGTCCACGGCGACTGCGTGCCGTCCATGGCCACCCGGTACCGCGACCCGTTCCAGGTGAAGGTGAAGCGCGCGGCGGGCATCGAGGCCGAGGCGGCGGTGGCCGGCGTGCCGCCCGGGGGCGTCGCCGCGGCGAAGCGCAGCCCGATGCTCTTGGCCACCCCGGCCTGGTCGGCGAGGCCCGCCGGGTGGATGTACTCGTTGTGCGGGGCGGGCCGGTCCGGGTTGCGGAAGAAGTTCTTCGTCCCGGTCTTAGCGACGATGTCGGAACTGTTCTTCAGGACCGGCAGCAGTTCGCTCTGGGCGCCGGAGAAGGCGAGCGCCGGGTGGTTGTACTCGGTGAGGATCTGGAGGTCGGTCTCGCGGGCGCTGCGGACGGGACCGATCACCGGCGGCAGGTGCTTGGTGTCGAAGACCGCCATCAGCCGGGAGAGGCCGCCCTCGACCTCGATGGCGTAGACGAGGTCCGCGCTGTTGAGCCCGGTCTGCGGGCGGGCCGCGGCCACGTTGTCGACCTTCACGGCAAGCACCCTGCCCGCCGCGCCCGGCTCACCGGTGAGCACGGACGCCGTGGGACGGGACGTGGCGGTGGTCGGGGACGGGGTGGGACTCGCGGTGCCGCCGTGGCCGCCGGAGCCGGTGCATCCGGCGGCCATTCCCAGCGCGAGCGCCCCCGCGACGCCTGCTCCTATCGCGTGCCGTCTTCTCATCGCTGCTCCCGCAATCCCGAGCGCGTCAACATGGCGGTCGCCATCACTCCATGGTGAACCCGGTGGGCCGGGTTGTCCTCGGGCGGAGCGCGCACGGGGGAGGGCACACGAACGGCCCATCGCGGGGGTCTCCGTGGCGGATCAGTCGACCTCCACCACCGCCTGCGCGAACTGCGCCGCGTACAGCCGGGCGTACGCCCCTTGCGCCGCGAGCAGTTCCGCGTGCGTGCCCTGCTCCACGATCGCGCCGGACTCCATCACCAGGATGACATCGGCGTCCCGGATGGTGGACAGCCGGTGCGCGATGACGAAACTGGTCCGGCCGTGGCTGAGCTGGGCCATCGCCCGCTGGATCAGTACCTCCGTCCGGGTGTCGACCGAGCTGGTCGCCTCGTCCAGGACCAGGATCACCGGATCGGAGAGGAACGCCCGGGCGATGGTGATGAGCTGCTTCTCGCCCGCGCTCACCCCGGCGCCCTCGTCGTCGATCACCGTGTCGTACCCGTCCGGCAGGGTACGGATGAAACGGTCCGCGTGCGCCGCCCGGGCCGCCGCCTCGATGTCCGCGCGGGTGGCCCCGTCGCTGCCGTAGCCGATGTTCTCCGCGATGGTCCCGCCGAAGAGCCAGGTGTCCTGGAGCACCATCCCTATCGAGGAGCGCAGCTCCTCCCGGGACATCACCGAGATGTCGGTGCCGTCGAGCGTGATCCGCCCGCCGGACACCTCGTAGAACCGCATCAGCAGATTGACCAGGGTGGTCTTGCCGGCCCCGGTCGGGCCGACGATCGCCACCGTGTGGCCGGGCTCCACCGTCAGCGACAGGTTCTCGATGAGCGGCCGCTCCGGTTCGTAGCGGAAGGCCACCTCCTCAAGGGCCACCCGGCCGCGCACCTCGGCCGGCCGGGCCGGTACCGAAGGCTCGTCCGACTGCTCGTTGGCGTCGAGGAGTTCGAAGACCCGCTCGGCCGAGGCGACCCCGGACTGGATCAGGTTCGCCATGCTCGCCACCTGCGTCAACGGCTGGCTGAACTGCCGCGAGTACTGCACGAAGGCCTGCACATCACCGATGGACAGCGCGCCCGACGCCACCCGCAGCCCGCCGATCACCGCGACCAGCACATAGTTGAGGTTGCCGATGAACATCATCATCGGCTGGATGGTGCCGGAGATGAACTGCGCCCGGAAACCGGTCCGGAACAGCGCCTCGTTCTCCCGCTCGAAGATCTCCGCGGACTCCTTGGCCCGGCCGAAGACCTTCACCAGCGCATGCCCGGTGTACATCTCCTCGATGTGCGCGTTGAGCACCCCGGTGGTCTTCCACTGCTGCACGAACTGCGGCTGCGCCCGCTTGCCCACCCGGGTCGCCACCAGCAGCGTGACCGGCACGGTCACCAGCGCGACCAGCGCCAGCAGCCAGGAGATCCAGAACATCATCGCCAGCACGCCGATGATCGTCAGCAGCGAGTTGACGAGCTGGCCCATCGTCTGCTGGAGGCTCTGACCGATGTTGTCTATGTCGTTGGTGGCCCGGCTGAGCACCTCGCCGCGCGGCTGCTGGTCGAAGTACGACAGCGGCAGCCGGGACAGCTTGGCCTCCACGTCGCCCCGCAGCCGGTAGACCGTCCGGTTGATGACCCGGGTGGCGCAGCGCATCTGGAAGACGCTCAGCACCGAGGCCACCAGATACACCCCGAGGGCCAGCATCAGCACGTTCGCGATGGCGTGGAAGTCCATCCCCTGGCCGGGGGTGAAGTCGATGCCGGAGAGCACGTCGGCGATCTTGTCCCGGCCGTGCGCCCGCAGCGAGTCGAGCGCCTCCCGCTTGGAGCCGCCGCTGATCTGCCGGCCGATCACCCCGGCGAAGATCAGGTCGGTGGCGTGGCCCAGGATGCGCGGCCCGGTCACCGCGAGCGACACGCTCACGACGCCGAGCGCCAGCATCAGCCAGAGAAAGAAGCGGTCCGGCCGCATCAGGCCGATCAGCCGCTTCAGCGAGCCGGTGAAGTCCATCGACCGCTCGACCGGGCCGCCGCCCATGAAGCGGGCCGGACCGCCCATCGGACGCGGCGGACGCGGGATCGCCGGCTTCTGAGTGTCGTCGCTCACGCCGCGGCCTCCTGCTCGGTCAACTGGGACAACACGATCTCCCGGTAGGTCTCGTTGTCCCGCATCAGCTCCGCGTGCGTGCCGGTGCCGACCACCCGGCCCTCGTCCAGGACCACGATCCGGTCGGCGTCCCTGATGGTCGACACCCGCTGGGCGACGATCACCACCGTGGCGTCCGAGGTCTCCCGGGCCAGCGCCCGGCGCAGCGCCGCGTCGGTGGCGTAGTCGAGCGCCGAGAAGGAGTCGTCGAAGAGGTAGATCTCCGGCCGTCTGACCAGCACCCGCGCGATGGCCAGCCGCTGCCGCTGGCCGCCCGAGACATTGGTGCCGCCCTGGGCGATCGCCGCGTCGAGGCCGCCTTCGAGGCCGGACACGAACTCCTTGGCCTGCGCCACCTCCAGCGCGTGCCACAGCTCCTCGTCGGTCGCGTCGGGTTTGCCGTAGCGGAGGTTGGTGGCCACCGTGCCGGAGAAGAGGTACGGCTTCTGCGGGACCAGTCCCACCGTCTCGGCGAGCAGCGCCGGCTCTATCTCCGCCACGTCCTCGCCGTCCACCAGCACCTGCCCGCCGGTGGCGTCGTAGAGCCGGGGGATCAGGCCGAGCAGGGTGGACTTGCCGCTGCCGGTCGAGCCGATCACCGCGGTGGTCTCACCGGGCCTGGCCACCAGGCCCACCCCGCGCAGCACCGCCGCCTCCGCGCCCGGATAGGCGAAGTCGACCTCGAACAGCTCCAGTTCACCGTGGCGGGCCAAGGTGGTGACCGGTGCGATCGGCGGTACGACGCTGGACTTCGTGCCCAGCACCTCCTCGATGCGCTCGGCGCACACCTCGGCCCTCGGCACCATCATGAACATGAAGGTGGCCATCATGACCGACATCAGGATCTGCATCAGATAGCTGAGGAACGCGGTCAGTGCGCCAATCTGCATCCCGCCGCTGTCGATGCGGTGCGCGCCGAACCACAGCACCGCCACGCTGGAGAGGTTCACCACCGCCATCACCACCGGGAACATCAGCGCCAGCAGCCGGCCGGTGGCCAGCGACACCGCGGTGAGTTCGTCGTTGGACTCACCGAAGCGGCGCCGCTCGTAGTCGTCCTTGACGAACGCCCTGATCACCCGGATACCGGTGATCTGCTCGCGCAGCACCCGGTTCACCTTGTCCACCCGGGTCTGCATGGTGCGGAAGAGCGGCCGCAGCTTGCGGATGATCAGGCTCACCGAGATGCCCAGCACCGGCACCACCGCGAGCAGCAGCGAGGAGAGCGGTACGTCCTGGCCGAGCGCCAGGACGATGCCGCCGACGCACATGATCGGCGCCGACACCATCAGCGTGAAGGTCATCAGCACCAGCATCTGGACCTGCTGGACGTCGTTGGTGGTGCGGGTGATCAGCGAGGGGGCGCCGAACTGGCCGACCTCGCGGGCGGAGAACGTCTGCACCTGGTTGAAGACGGACGCGCGGATGTCCCGGCCGACCGCCATCGCGGTCCTGGCGCCGTAGAAGACCGCGCCGATGGCGCAGATCACCTGGACCACGGTGACCCCGAGCATGGCGCCGCCCACATGCACGATGTAGCCGGTGTCGCCCTTGACCACCCCGTTGTCGATGATGTCCGCGTTGAGGGTCGGCAGGTACAAGGTGGCCATGGTCTGCACGAGCTGGAGCAGCACCAGGAGGCCGATGGGGCGCTTGTACGCCCCCAGATGGGAGCGCAGGAGTCGGATCAGCACAACTCAATACCTCGGGATACCTCGGTGGCGCACGACGCTTTTGACTGCTTTTGACTGGTTCTCGACGTTTTCGACTGGTTTTTTATTGAGCAGACGTCCGGCGTGCCGTCGGGGTTGACCGGCCGCCGGACCGCGGGCGCGGCGCCGCACGGTCGCGGCGCCGAACTGGGCCGGGTGCCCGGAACCAGCGGGCAACCATATCTTCCGACAGGCCCCCGGCGCAGGTGGTTAAAGCGCGGCAAAAGCTCCCGGGTGGATGTTCTCGCGCACCGCGCTGAACTGCTGGCGCACCGCCGAACCCACCGCCGCGTCGTCACCCGGATCGAGCAGCCGGGTCGCGTTGTGCGACCACTGCGGCGGCTCGGCCTGGGTGTGCGAACCCAGCACCGCGCCCAGCGACCAGGCGGCCTGCCGGGCCGCGCCGATCGCCGCGTACTCGGCCGCCTCCGGCACGATCACCAGCGCGTTGAGCAGGCTGGCGGCGATCGCCTGCACGGCCGGCAGCTCCCCGGCCGCGCCCAGCAGGAACACCCGGTGCACCGGCGCGCCCTTGTCCCGCAGCACGTCGACCGCGTCGGCAAGACCGCAGAGCATGCCCTCGAAGGCGGCCCGCGCCAGATGCTCCGGCTTCATCGAGTCCCGCCGCAGCCCGGCCAGCGTGCCGGCGGTGTGCGGCAGGTCCGGGGTGCGTTCGCCCTCCAGGTACGGCAGCAGCACCAGGCCGTACGCGCCCGGGGTCGACCGCAGTGCCAGCTCGGAGAGCCCGGCCAGATCGGTGCCGAGCAGCTCGGCGGTGGCGCGCAGGGTGCGGACCGCGTTGCGTACGTGGATCAGCGGCAGATGGCGGCCGGTCGCGTCGGCGAACGCGGTCACCGTGCCGGTGGGGTCCCGCAACGCCTCCTGGTGCACCGCGAAGACGGTGCCGCCCGCGCCGAGCGAGACCACCGCGTCGCCGGGGCCGAGCCCGAGCCCGAGCCCGGCGGCCATCGTGTCGCCGGTGCCCGCCGAGATCAGCAGGCCCTCGGGGGTCTGCCCGGCCGGCTCGGCGGGAGCGAGCACGTCGGGCAGCGCCACCGGGTGGCCGAAGGCGCGCTCCACCAGATCGGTGCGGTACTCGCCGGTGGCCGCCGACCAGTAGCCGGTGCCGGAGGCGTCACCGCGGTCGGTGGTCCGGCGGGACGGGCGGCCCAGGAGCTGCCAGACCAGCCAGTCGTGGGGGAGCAGCACTTCGGCGGTCCGCTTGGCCGTGGCCGGCTCGTGCTGGGCCAGCCAGCGCAGCTTCGCCAGCGGATGCGAGGCCTGCGGCACGGCGCCGACCGCCTCCATCCAGGCCGCCGGGCCGCCCAGTTCCTCGGTGAGGTCCGCGGCCTGCGCCTGCGCCCGCTTGTCGCCGCGCAGCAGCGCGGGCCGTACGGTCACGCCGCCGGCGTCCAGCGCGAGCAGGCCGTGCTGCTGGCCGGAGATGCCGATCGCCTGGACGCCCTCCAGCACACCGTTCTTGGCCGCCTCGCCCAGCGAGAGCAGCCAGGCCTGCGGATCGATCTCGGTCGGCTTCTCACCCTCCCCGACCGGATGCGGGGCATGCCCCTGCCGGAGCACCTCCCCGGTGTCGCTGTCGCACACGACGACGGTGGTGCCTGAGGTCGAGCTGTCTATCCCGGCGACTTTGCCCATGGGGCAGATGATGCCGCACCGGGGGCGGTGCGCGCCTCACGGATCGATCTCGTTGACGTCGCCGGGGGTGGGCGGTGCTGGTCGGGCGACGGCTCAGCCGGGTCACACGGGGTCGCGTGGGGTCAGCCGGGTCACACGGGGTCGCGTGGGCTCAGCTGGTGGAGCTGCCGCCCCAGGCGTCATCCGGGGTGTGGCCGTTGCCCATCGCCCGCACCTTGGTGGCCAGCGCGTCCGGCAGCCGGTCGCCGAACTTCGCGGTCACCGAGTCGGCGGCCTTGGAGGCGGCGCTGCGCCCCTGGTGGACGGCGCTCTCCGCGGTGTTGCGCACCGCGGGGTTCTGCGCGACCTGCTGGGCGATCTTGCGGATCTGCTCGTACCGCTCCCGCCCCGCTCGTGCGCCGAGTACGTACCCGACAACAGCTCCTGTGATGAACGTCAGCCGGACCATGGCTCCACCCTTCTTCGTCCCGCGCGGACCTCTTCGGCTGCTTCTTCGGCTGCTTCTGCCACCGGTGCGCGCCTGGTTCGCGCCTACCCTGCGTGCCCGGGTGGCAACCCCGGCACAACCGGTTGGCGGAGCACCCCTCCACTTGCGCTAATGTATGTGTCGCACCGAGCGTGCGCCTTCCGGGAAGACCCGGGCGGGTGCATTCGGTGCACACAGAGCGATCCTCCGTAGCTCAATTGGCAGAGCAGCCGGCTGTTAACCGGCAGGTTACTGGTTCGAGTCCAGTCGGGGGAGCTCGGTCCTCCGTAGCTCAATTGGCAGAGCAGCCGGCTGTTAACCGGCAGGTTACTGGTTCGAGTCCAGTCGGGGGAGCGCAGGATCAGGGCCCCTGTGGGGTCCTTTTTCATGCCCGGCAACCCGTGTTTCCCCTCCCACGTGTCCACCTGATGCCTCGTCTGTGACCCGCGAGGGCGACAGATCGTATGAGCAGCTATGCTGCGGCAGACGGCGCGCACGGCGCGCCGGACGGGGCGGTAGCTCAGCCGGTTAGAGCAGCGGACTCATAATCCGTCGGTCGTGGGTTCGAGTCCCACCCGCCCCACCCTGTGCCGGGTCCGGTGCTAGCGCGAATCACCTGCGAAGCTAGCACTTTCAGGCCGGATAGTGGGGGAGTGGCCGTCACGGCGATTCTGCCCCCTGCGTGAGCGATGCGTGAGCATCCGTCCCGGTGATCTTCACAGCCGCACGCCGGGCGCGGGGGACCAGGGTGGCCGCCTTCTCCGCCAACGCCCGGTCCACGTCCTTGAAGAGGCTCGTGTACGTGTCCGAGGTGAGCTGGATCGTGGCGTGTCGCAGCACCTCCTTCACGCTGTGGATGTCGCCCCCGGACGCGTGGATCAGCAGCGCCGCGCAGTGCCGGGCGTCCCGCAGGTTGATCGGGGGCAGGCCGGCCGCCTCGTAGATCCGGCGGAACTCCTCCGAGACGTGGTCGGGGTGGAGCCACCCGCCCAGCTCGTCCGTGAAGACCTTGCCCGTCTCCGTCCACGCGTCGCCTGCGGCCTCCCGTTCGGCGTCCTGCCGCTGCCGGTGCTCCCGCGGTGCCATGACCGTGACCGAGTCCAAGGCGATCGTCTCCGCCGACTCCTCCGTCTTCGGGTCTTCCTCGATCGCTGTCCATCCGTCCACCACGATCGTCCGCCGCACCGTCAGCTCGTGGGCGTCCAGGTCGGTGTTGACCCTGTCCGTGCCGACGCCCTCACCCCGGCGCAGGCCGCGGAACAGCACCAGGTGGTAGAAGGCGTACAGGCGGTGGTCCACGGCCGCGTCGAGGAACGCGCCGATCTGCTCCGGCGTCCACACCATCACCGCCGACGGCCGCTGCCCGGTCTTCCGCCAGTGCTCCACGTACTGGTCGGTCCACACCTTCGCTCTCGGCCGCTTCCCCGAGACCAACTCCACGTGCTTGGCCGGGTTGAAGTCGTCGATGAGCTGCTGCCGTATCGCGGCCTGGATCGCGGTCCGCAGCGTCGCCCGGATCCGCTGCTTCGTGGCCGGCCCGGTGATGCGCCGGAAGGGCGGCATGGCATCGAGCTTGGCCTTCTCCACCGCCAGGCGCTCCCGCTCGGCGGCCGTGACCGCTTCCCCCAGGTCGCCCGTGCCACCTGTTCCCGGCGGGCCGCGTTCTCCGCGAGGATCACCTCGTTCTGCTCGTCGATCCGGTCGAAGAACTCCTGGAACGGCCGCACGGCCATCCGGTCCAGGCGCAGGTGGCCGACGCCCGGCTTGAGGTGCACGCGGATGTGGGACTTGTAGTTCTTCGTGGTGGTCATCCGGGTCTTCCGCGACTCGGCCCACTCGTCGAGCCAGTCCCCGAGCGTGACGCGGACGACGAGGGTGAAGCGCTTGCGGGTCTGCTCCAGGTCGGGCAGGGGCGCCTTCCCCTACACGGTGCTGCTCGACCCGTCGACTTTCGGCGACGCGGCCTTGCTCGATGTCGGCACCACCTCCGGCATGGTCGCGGCCGGCACCACCCTGGCGTCGGCCAGCGCGCACGCGGACCAGGGCGACGTCAGCACGCTGGCCGCGGCGAAGACGTACACCGACCAGCACAGCGGCGGCGGTGGTGGATCCGGCGGGTTCATCAACGACGACCCGGTGGGCGCGGGGATCGTCGTCCTCACCGCGGCGGCGACGTGGACGGTGCTGCCCGCCGTGTCGAAGGCCATCCCTTGCGCGACCGGCCACCGGGTGCTGTGGGCCCCGTCATTCCTCCGGGGCGGCACCGCGTTCACGCTGGACGCGGCCATCCTCAAGGCTGATGGGTCGGTCTCCCGGTACGTGTCGACTGGAACATCGTCGCCCGGCGCGGAAGGCTACGCGCCCTTCTGCAACAACCCTGCCTACAAGGGCATCGCCGGGCTCAGGATGTTCGTGATCCGGGCGGAAGAGATCGACCCGGACGGCAACGTCACCATCGCCGCGGCGTACATCGCACCGTCGATCGACCCGGGCGACACGTCCAACCATCTGTACCTCGGTGGCGGCTACGACGGGTACTGGCTCATGTGGGATGTCGACGCGTGATGCTCTGACCTGCGGTTGTAATATTTCTCGGCTGATTGCTACACCCGCCCCCGTCTGGACCTCAGGGTCCGGGCGGGGGCTTTCGTGCGTCCGGGCGGGGCGCCTCAGCGGTGGAGGGCACGCACCACCAACCGCGTGACGACCCCGCCGGCGACGATGACCGCGCCCAGCAGCGCCGTGTAGGCCCAGGACTTGCCCGCACCCCAGTGCATGAGCGGTGCCCACGTCACCGCGAGCACGACTGTCAGGATCGCCGTATGTACCGCCAGCCGCCTCGATGTCATACGCGACGTATACCCGGCCCCGCTGTCGGACCCCGGCGGTACGGTGGGAGTTCCAATCCCATGTGGCTGTGCGGTTGGTGGCCCCCGTCAACAGCGCGACGGGCGCCTCAGTCGTCGAGGTCGACGGCGAACTCAACAACGGTGGCGTCGCCGCGGCGAACGATCGGGTGGGCGACCTCGACCACACGGCCGTCGTCCGCCAGGTGCCGGCGGGTGAAGCGGAGCACGGGGATGGCGGCGCCGATCCGCAGTGTGGCCGCTTCCTCCTCGGTGGGCATGCCGGTGGTGAAGCTCTCGGTGATGCGGGTGACGCGGATGCCGATGTGCGCGAGCTGCGCGCGGGTGCCGCCGGGCCAGGGTTCGTTGATCGGGTCGGCGACGGGCGTACCGCCAACGTCCGACCAGCGGACGTAGCTGGTCGACATCTGGGTGGGCCTGTCGTTGTCGTAGAAGACGAAGTGCCGCGCGAGCAGCGGCTCGCCCACCTCGCCCTCGAAGAGCGCCGCCAGCTCGGCATCGGCGCGGACCCTCTCGAACCGCTTGTCGAGGCGGTACTCCGACCACCCGATGCCCTGGTCCACAGTGAACGCGGTGGCCTGCGCCCCGGGCTTGGTGCGGTACCGGTCGGCCGGCATGCGGTGTACGGGCGGGCGGTCGCGGACGGTGCTGCCTGCCCGGGTGCGGGTCTCGATGAGGCCCTCGGACCGGAGCAGCGCGAGGGCGTGACGGATCGTCGTGTCGGACACCGAGTGTGCCTCTGCCAGTTCGGGCATGGTCGGGAGCCGGTCGCCCACTCCGTAGGTGCCGTCGGCGATCTGCGCGCGCAACTCGCGTGCGATGCGCAGGTACTCCGGCTGCTCGGCCATGCGCGCCACCCTCAGGCCACCCGCTCCAAGCACGAAGCCGCCGGGCAGATCACCGGCGAACTGTTCGTCGCGGTCTTAGCCGTCCACCCGTCGAAGATCGAGCTGACCGTCTCCACGGCCGGCGCACGCACGCGGATCACCGCGACCGGCCGCTCCCGCTCCACTCCCTGCACGGCCCCGGCCAGACGATCCTCGGCGGCCTGGCAGCGATATACGGCGCGACCGTGGACGGCTGCGCCGTATGGGCCGAACTCCCCTGGGGCGAGCGGTGACCGCCCAGCAGCCGGCACACCCCGGCCTCGCCGTGCGGATCTACACCGTGGACTCCAGCACCGGGAAGCGCGTCTCAGAGTCCGCGAGGCAGGTCATACCGGCCTCGCCGACGCCCAAGTTCGCCGCGGCGTGGCCGCCGTGCCGGTGCCCGCTCCGCATAGCCACCTGACCCCTGCCCAACCGCCACCACCATGAGAGGGACCACCATGACCACAACCGCTCTCGATGCCCGGGGCTTACTGACCCCGCCGGAGTTCGACGCCGTCGCCCAGACGGTCAGGACCAACAACCTCAGCATGGACATCTTCACCGCCGAACGCATCGTCACCGAAGCCCTCGCGTTCGTCGCCATCGCCGCGGCCAACCCCGCCACCGTCATCGCACCGGCTCGCGTCGTCGAGGAGGGGTGGCACGCCCTCATCCTCCACACCGCGGTGTACGCCCGCCTGTGCGACCGCCTAGGCCGATTCATCCACCACTACCCGGAGCCCCCGGACCTGACCCGCCACGACGACGAGGTCATGGACCGTACCCTCAGCCTCCTCCAGACGGCCGGTCACGACCCGGACATGGACGTGTGGGCCGCGCCGTCCGAGGGGCGGATCGTCGTCGTCGAGGCGGGAGTCCACACGCCGAAGCCGGCCGACTGCTCACCCATCGAGATCATCCGCCCGCCGAAGCCAGAGCCGGCGCCGCTGGAGAAGACCGGCCTGCCTGACGGAACGACAGATGAGCTGGGACCAGACGCCACTGACGATGAGCAGGTAGCAGACGACTCGAAGGGGCCCATCGAACGCCCCCGGGGGGTCGGTCACACGGGTTATCGGTCCGGTCGGGCCGCTCGGCGCCGGGCCGATCCCGATGATCTCGCAGGAGCGGATCGACGCGATGGAGGAAGAGCAGCGGTCTGGCCGCGGTCGGCTGCGACCCGCTGTGTGGCGGACCAGGTGCGTCCGCCGTCCGGTGAGCGTCAGTGCCGTCGAGTCGTAGAGCCGTCGAGCCGGACAACCGCGGTGCGGGTCAGGTCGTCCGTCGTCCACCACACCCCGGTGCCGTCGGCCTTGTGTGGGTCCTGGCGAGTGGGTCGGAGTTCGGGCCCGATGTTGGTGTTGTATGCTGATGGCATACATTGGGATGCTGGAGGTGTCCGATGTCCGTCACACAGATCGATCTCGATGACGAGGCACTTGCCGAGGCCATGCGGCTGATGGGTGTCACGACGAAGAAAGAGACCGTCAACGCGGCGCTGCGGGACTACGTGGCGCGGATCAAGCGGCTCGAAGCCGCCGAGAAGCTGGCCGCGCGGGGGGCGAGCGGCGAATTCGAACAGGCTGCGGCGGCGCATGACGCGGCGAAGCGTGCCCGCCGCGAGGCCTTTGAGTGATCAGCTACCTGCTCGACACCTCCGCCCTCTGGTACCTGTTCCGGGTCCCCGGCGCGTTGGCCCCCTGGGAAGGGCACATCGCCGCCGGGGTGTTCCACCTCTGCGAGCCGACGCGCGCCGAGTTTCTCCACTCGGCGACCGGCCCCTCTCATCGGGACGAGCTCGCGGAGGAGCTGGACGCGCTCTGCCCTCTCTCCTCCGTCCCGAAGGGCGCCTGGCGGTGGGTGGACACCGCTCAGTACAAGCTGACCCAGCGAGGACAGCACCGCGCGGCAGGAGCCATTGACCTGCTGGTGTGCGCGACGGCCGTCCACCACGGCCACACCGTGCTCCACGTCGACAATGACTTCGCCACCGTCGCCGGCGTGCTCAAGGACGTCCGGCAGCGGGACGTGCGGGTCTGATCCCGCCGGGTGTGGTGGCCGGTGTCAGCGGCGGGAGCGGCGGCCGGAGCCGAGGCGGCGGAAGGCCATGAAGAGCACCTCGAGCACGAAGATCACGATGCCGATGATCAGCAGGTAGAAGAGGCCGTGCGCGATGACGCCGATGAGGAACAGCGCGAGCGCCACGATCACCACCAGCAGCAGAAGAAACGCCATGGCGCGGATGCCTCCTCAGGTGGACAACCGGCGGACGGCGAACGCGGCCCGTCTGCGCTCCAGCCTGCCCCTCCCCCGCCACCCCCGCCACTTTTCAGCCTCCCGGCCCATACCGCGGGCCCGCACCGCCCCCGCCCCCCAGCGAGGGAGCGGGGAGCGGACCAGGTCGGGTGGAGCCGGGGTCAGCCGGGGCGGGCGGGGGCAACCGGGGCGGCCGGGGTCAGCCGAAGAGCTGGGTGGACCAGTCCTGGGCGGGGGAGAGGCCGGGCGGGGTCACGAAGACACCGCTGGCGATGTGCTGGATGTACTCGTTGAGGGCGTCGTGCGACCCGAGCACCCTTTGCAGGGTGACGAACTGGTCCGGGCTCTTCATGAACGCGATGAAGAACAGACCGCCCATCAGATCGCCCGTCTCCGGGTTGATGCCGTCGGTGTAGGAGTAGCCGCGGCGCAGGATGCGCAGGCCCTTGTTGTTCTCGTGGGCGGCGAGCCGGATGTGCGAGGTGGCCGGGATGACGTACTGCCCGGCGCTGTCCTTGGCGGCGAAGTCCGGGGTGTCGAACTCCTTCGCCCCCGTCATCGGGGCCCCGCTGGACTTGAGGCGGCCGAAGACGTCCTGCTGGTCGCCGAGCCGGTCGCGGTCCCACTGTTCGAGCCGCATCTGGATCTTCCGGCTGACCAGGTAGGAGCCGCCGCGGGCCCACCGCTGCGGCTCGTCGTCGCCGATCCAGACGTGCTCGCCCATCAGCGAGGCGTCGGTGGCGTCGATGTTCCGGGTGCCGTCCTTGAAGCCCATCAGATTGCGCGGGGTGGCCTGCTGCGGGGAGGTGGAGGAGGTACGGCCGAAGCCCAGCTCCATCCAGCGCGGCACCACCGTGCCGAAGCCGAGCCGGCGCAGGTTCCGTATCGCGTGGAAGGCCACCTGGGGGTCGTCGGCGCACGCCTGGACACACAGGTCGCCGTCGGAGTTGGCCGGGTCCAGATTCTCGCCGGGAAGCTGCGGCAGCCGCTTGAGCAGCGACGGGCGGCGGCCGGCCAGACCGAAACGGTGGTCGAAGAGCGACGGTCCGTATCCGATGGTGATCGTCAGCCGGCCCGGGGTCAGCCCTATCGCCTCACCGGTGTCGTCCGGCGGCGAGTTGAGGTCGCCCGGGTCGCCGGGGACCGGCCGCCCCGCCGCCATGGCCTCGGCCGCCGTCGTCCAGCTCTTCAGCAGCACTTTGAGGTCGGCGGCCGACGCGGTCGACGCCACGTCGAAGGTGGCGAAGCACAGCCGGTCCTGGGACGCGGTGGCGATACCCGCCTGATGCGCGTCGCGGAAGGGCACGGTGGACGCCTCGACGGCCGCCGGGCCGCCGGAGCCGCCCGCACGGTCGTCGTGCCTGCTGGCCAGCGCGGCGCCGCCCGCTCCCAGAGCGGCGCCGGCCACGGCCGCTCCGGCCCCTACCGCACCGAGGAGGCGACGGCGGCTGACCGCCGTCGGCTCGGAACCGCGGGGCTCTGGGGTGATGTCCGGAGTGTCGTTCACAGGGCAGTCAGACAATCTCTCTCGTGAGGCCGAAGGCCGCTCAGGCGATCTTCCCGGCGATCTTGGAGACGGCCTCGGCGTACGCGTTGACGGTCTGTGACAGCGTACGCCGCTGGGCCGCGGTGACCGTGCGGTAGTCCACATAGCCGGTCTGCTCATATCCAGGCTTCGACACGTACTTGGCGAGCGCGTCGGCGGTCTGCTGGTGGCGCTCGGTGAGGGTGGCGACCAGTGCCGGATCCTTGGTCTTCAGCACCGGCAGCAGCGCGTTGACGGCCTCGTCGGCGCCGGCCAGGTTGCCCTCGAAGTCCAGCAGGTCGATGTGCGAGTAGCGCTCCTCCTCGCCGGTGATCTTCGAGGACTGGATCTCGTTGACCAGGTCGGTGGCGCCGTTGGCGATCTCCGCGGGCTGGTACTCGACCGTCCGCACCTTGCTGTAGAGGTCGTGGGTGTCGGCGCTGAGCTGGTCGGCGAGCTTGGCCGTACCGGCCAGCGACTTCGTCTGCCACAGCGCCTGCTCGATGCGGTGGAAGCCGGTGAAGTCGGCCGGGGTGGCGGCGTCGTCGGCGCGGCCGTCGATCCGGCCGTCCAGGTCGCCCCAGATCTCGGCGGTGGGCTCGATGCGCTCGTAGAAGATACGGGCCTTGCCGTAGAGCAGCTTCGCCTCGTCGAGCTTGCCGGCCTTGACCGCGGCGGTGAACGCGTCGGTGGCGGCCACCTCCTGCTTCACCTGGCCGTCGATCCAGGCCGCGTAGCTCTGGGTGGCCGCGACCAGCGCCGGGTCGTCCTTCCAGCTGTGCGCGGCGGCCCCGGTGACCTTGAAGGCGGTCTTGTCGGTGCCGGCGCCCGGGCAGTAGACCTGGTAGGTGCCCGCGGTCAGGGTGAGGGAGAAGTCACCGGACAGGCCGGGGGTCAGGTTCTCCTTCTCACCGAGCATCTTGCCGCCGTCGAGCAGTTCGGCCTCGGTGACCTTGGCCGAGTCCTTGTTGGTGACCTTGAACTTCACCGCGCCGGCCGGGACGGTGGCCGGCGTCGGGGCGCAGTCCTTGTCGGTGATGGTGATGGTGACGTTCGAGGTCTTGGCATCGGCGTTCTTCACGTCGGTGGCCGCCGAGCTTTTGGCGTCGTTCCCCTTGTCGCCGCCGCAGGCGGTCAGCAGCAGGCCCGCGGAGATCACAGTCGCGGCACAGGCCAAGGCCCGGCGGTGGTTGGCGAGGGGGTTCACAGTCAGCTCCTGGGGATGACCCGCGCGGGAGGCGCGGGAAGTGCGGGAAGTGCGGGAAAGTTCGAGAAAGTGCGGGAAAGTTCGGAAAGACAGAAAAAGCGTGACAAAGCGGCGGGACGGTGGACAACAGCGGGCATGAGGGCGCGAGTCGCCGGCGAAGGGAGCGGCCGGAGAAGACCGGCGACGGGGATGAACGGTGCGGGCGCTCGGCAGGTGGTGGACTCAGCTCACGCCGGCGACCTCGGTCCCGGATCGGCTCGGGCTCACCGGCGCCTTGCGCCGCTTGGCCGGCCACAGCACGACGGCCGTCATGGGGATCGCGTAGATCAGCCAGCCGGAGACCATCAGCCAGGTCGGGTACGGCTGGATGCCGAGCACTCCGGTGACCACCGAGGACGTCGGGGTGCCGGGCCGTACCAGCCAGGACAGGTCGAAGGCCTGGGAGCCCTGGTTGAGCCAGCCGCCTTCGACGGCGGTCATCAGGGCGGTGGCCACCAGGCCGGCCGCGACCAGGATCAGCACCAGGCCGGTGGCCCGGAAGAAGCGGGAGAGGTTGATCCGCACCCCGCCGCGGTAGATGCCGTAGCCGATGGCGGCGGCGAGCAGGATGCCGAGCGCGGCGCCGGTGCCGCCGTACGCGGGGTTGTTGCTCTCGTTGAAGGTGGCCAGCAGGAAGACCGAGGTCTCGAAGCCCTCGCGCAGCACCGCGAGGAAGGCCATCATCACCAGCGCCGACGCCGAGCCCTCGCTGAGCGCGCGGCCGGCCGCCCCTTCCAGGTCCTTGCGCAGGTCACGGGAGTGGCGGCGCATCCAGAGCACCATGTAGCTGACCATCACCACGGCGATCACGCCGACCACGGTCTCCAGTTGCTCCTGCTGCCGCTGCGGCAGGTCGCTGGAGTAGACCTGAAGGCCGATGGCGACCGCGACGCAGATCGCCACCGCGAGTCCGACCCCGAGCCACACCTTCTTCAGCGCGTCCCGGCGGCCCTGGTGGGCGAGGAAGGAGGCGATGATGCCCACGATGAGCGCTGCCTCCAGCCCTTCACGGAGTCCGATGACGAACGTGGGAAGCATGAGGGCCCTTCTGAGACCGGATCGCGGACACTGCGGACACTGCGGGACACTGCGGGCACTGCGGACAACTGACTAAGGCTGCCCTTGGTTAGGTCAGCCTTATTAGGATCGCCAAGCCTGGCCGTACGTCAAGCCATCTCGGGTTACAAAACGGACCAAGAGGGCCGGAAAGGAGCAGTATTCCAGCGGATTTTACTATCTCTTTACCTTCGGCGACAGGCGAGGGTATCGCCGCGCCTCAGGCGTCCCATAGGGTCCATCCGCCATGGATTACTGCCACACGTGCCGCCGCCACCTCAACGGCGCCTACTCCTGCCCTGGTTGCGGGACGATAGCGGAGCCGTCGGCGGCCGCGCCGCCGCCCGCGCTCGCCGACACGGCCCAACTGCCCGTCGTCGACGGGGACGTGCCACCGGCCGGCGATGTGCTCGGACCGCGGCAGCCGTACGAACCCGACCCGTACGAGGCCGACCCGTACCGGTCCGAGCCGGGCGGCGGGCGCAAGCGCGGCTCGCGGCGCGGCAGCCGGCAGCGGGCCGCGGTCTACGGCATCGGTACGGTGGCCGTCATCGGCGCCGCGACGATGTTCTCCCTCGCCGCGCTCACCGGCGGCTCCGGCGGTACGGTCCAGCCCCGCTCCGGGGTGAGCGATCTGCCGCCCGCGCCGGGCGCGAGCTCCGGTGCGCCCGCGTCCGACGACGCCGATCTCCTCCCGAGCACGCCGACCGGCTCGGCCGGCCGCTCCGCGTCCGCTTCCCCGTCAGCCTCCGGCGCCCCCTCGCCGTCCGCGACGGCGACCACCGCCACGGCCGCGCCACCACCGCCGCCGAGCCCGTCGTCCGCGCCCCCGAAGACCGTCAATCCCCCGACGACGCCGACGCACACGCCGACCCACCGCCCGACGCACACGCCGTCGCCGACGGCCAAGCCGACGAGCTGTGTGCTGATCTTCTGCTCCTAGGCGTGCTTCTGGGCCTGCTTTCTGGGCGTGCTTCTGGGCCTGGCTCCTTTCGGGCGTTTCTCCCGGGAGCCTCAGTCCGGCAGGCCCTCGGGGCCCAGCATCCGCTGGAGCAGATCCCGCAGCAGTGTGCGCTCCACCACCGTCAGCGAGGCCAGCGGTTCGCGGGCGAAGTCGAGTGAGGAGCGCAGCTCTTCGGCCAATTGCCGCCCCTGCTCGGTGGCCGCCGCGAGTTTGACCCGGCGGTCCGCGGGGTCGGCGCGCCGCTCGGCGAGTGACTGCGCCTCCAGCCGGTCCACGATCCCGGTCACATTCGACGGCTCGCACTTGAGCCGCTGGGCGATCTGCCGCATCGGCATCGGCCCGCGCGACAGCAGCGCCAGCACCCGGGCCTGGGCGCCGGTCAGCCGATGCACGGCGGCGGCCGCGTCGTACTCCTGGTGATAGCGCGCCACCACGGTGCCGATCAGATCGACGACCTCAGTGGTCAACGGGTCCATGGGGCGGTTCATGCGATCCAGGCTACCGCTTTGCTTGACAACATGAAACATCAAGGTTCATCGTTAATTCAGCATCTGAACCTTTTCCAGCCCGTTCCATCGATGTTCCGCCGCACGCAGACCGCCGTCGGTCCGGAAGGAGACACCCGCATGCCGAAGAGCCGTGAGTGGCACCTGGTCGCCCGCCCCCAGGGCTGGCCGGCCCCCGATGACTTCGCCCTGGTCGCTGTGGATGCGCCCGAGCCGGGGCCCGGCCAGCTCCTGGTCCGCAACCTGTATGTGTCGGTCGACCCCTATATGCGCGGCCGGATGAACGACGTGATGTCGTACAGCCCGCCCTTCGGGCTCAACGAGCCGATGCTCGGCGGCGCCATCGGCCGGGTGGTCGCCGTCGGACCCGCCGTTCCCGGTGAGGGGGCCGGTGCGGACGCCGGCGAGGAAGCCGCCGAGGGCTCCGCCAACGGCATAGGCGTCGGGGACCATGTGCTGCACGGCCTCGGCTGGCGGGAGTACGCGGTGCTGGACGCCGCCCGGGGCGTCAAGGTCGACCCGGCCGCGGCCCCGCTCCCGATGTACCTCGGGCCGCTCGGCATGACCGGCCTGACGGCTTACGCGGGCCTGCTGCGGGTGGCCGGCTTCACCGCGGGCGAGACGGTGTTCGTCTCCGGGGCGGCCGGCGCCGTGGGCAGCCAGGTCGGGCAGATAGCCAAGCTGAAGGGCGCCGCCAGGGTGATCGGCAGCGCCGGCTCCGACGAGAAGGTGGCGCTCCTGACCCGGGAGTACGGCTTCGACGTCGCTTTCAACTACAAGAAGGCGCCGGTCGCGGAGCAACTGCGGGCGGCCGCGCCCGACGGTATCGATGTCTACTTCGACAATGTGGGCGGCGAGCACCTGGAAGCCGCGATAGCGTCCATGCGGCCGCACGGGCGGGCCGCGTTGTGCGGGGCGATCGCCGGGTACAACGCGACCGAACCGGACCCCGGGCCGCGCAATCTGGCGCAAATCGTCAGCAAGCGGCTCACCCTGAGCGGGTTCCTGGTCGGCGAGCAGCAGGACCTTCGGCCGGAGTTCGTCCGCGAGGTCACCGGCTGGCTGGGTGAGGGGAGGCTGCGGCACCACGAGACGGTGGTCTCGGGAATCGAGAACACCCTCGACGCGTTCCTCGGAATGCTCCGTGGTGCCAACACCGGGAAGATGCTTGTCGCCCTCCCGGAGTGACGGGGGTCACCGCCCGGCTCCGCCTCACAACGCAACACCCCATGTCGCAGTCGCGACACCAAGGGACATCGCCACATCAGGAGGATCGGTATGACCATCCAGTCCATAGACGTCCTTTACACCGCTGTCGCCACCGCGGAGAACGGCCGGGACGGCCGGGTCGCCAGCGACGACGGCAACCTCGACGTCGTGGTCAACCCGCCCAAGGAGCTGGGCGGAAGCGGTGCGGGCACCAACCCGGAGCAGCTCTTCGCGGCCGGCTACAGCGCCTGCTTCCAAAGCGCCCTCGGCGGCGTCGCCCGGCAGGCCAAGGCCGATGTCTCCGGCTCCCGGGTGACCGCCAAGGTCGGCATCGGCAAGAGCGCGGACGGCGGCTTCGGCCTCACCGTGGAACTCGCCGTCCACATACCCAACGTGGACGAGGCCACCGCGAAGGAACTGGCGGAGAAGGCGCACCAGGTCTGCCCGTACTCCAACGCGACCCGCGGCAACATCGCGGTCGAGCTGTCGGTCATCTGACCCGGGCGCTCTGACCCGAGCGCGGCCGACGAGGCCCCCGGACCGGTCCGGGGGAGCGTCGGCGAAGCCGAACGGGTAAGGGCCGCCCTCTGAGGAGGAGGGACCTTACCTGTGCGGCAGCACCGGCAGGGCAGCACCGGCAGGGCGAAACCGGCAGGTGAAACCGGTCGGCTAACCCGGTGCGGCGACACCCGTACGGCAGACGGCGAGGCCCCGCCCGTCAGGTCCGCGGGCGGCAGGGTCCGCGGGCGGCAGGGTGCGCGGCGGCCCTGAGACCGAACGGGCCGCGCGGGTCAGGCCCGTTGCGGCGGCGACCCGGCCGAGGCGGGCTGTCCGGCCGGACCGCCAGCCGGCGCCTCGACCAGGGCGGCGGGCGAGGTCTCGGCCGGACCGTCCGGCGTCGGCGGCGCCAGCAACGCCAGGAAGTCGCGAAACGCGGCGGGCATGTCCACCGCCGCCGGATCGAGCAGCCACTGCACCTGGAGCCCGTCCATCACCGCGGCCAGCAGTGTCGACGCCCGCTCCGTGGTCAGACCGCCCGGCAGCCGGTCACCGTACTCCGCGCGCAGCGCCTCGGCGCCGCCGTCCCGCACCTGTGCGTACCGCTCGCGGAAGTACTCCTGCGCCGGATGGCCCTCGGTCACACTGTCACCGACCAGGACGGTGAAGGCCTGCACGATGCCGGGCCTGGTGGCGTTGTACTCCACCAGGTTCGCCACCACCTCGAGCGGCCAGGCGTGGCCGTGCAGCGCGGCCGAGGCCACGTCCCACTGGTCCCTGGCCTCCAGGACGGCGATCAGCAGCGCCTCCTTGGTGGGGAAGTGGTGCATCAGCCCCTGCTGGGTCAGTCCCACCCGCTCGGCGACGCCCGCCAACGTCGCGCCGCGGTAGCCGCGTTCGGCGATCACCTCTGTCGCGGCCTGGATGATCCCGGCCCGCCGCTCCCCGCGTTCGCCCCGTGTTCTCGCCATGACCCCGCCCCCTTCCGGATCCAGCGGCCGGGCGTTCAACCGCGGCCTCTGGCCAGAGCCTACAAGATTACGGAATGGCAACTATGCCTACCGACTGCCAAGTTGTCGGTCCCGATGGGCACAGGATGGCCCCTGAAGGGGCCACGCCGGCCGGACACGAGGGGACGGAACGGGACATGACGCCGTATGGACAGGGCCCGGACGCCGAACGGGAGCGGGCGGTGGAAGCCGCGCTCGACACGCTCGATCTCGCCGCCAAGGCCAGGCTGTTGGCAGGCCAGGACATGTGGAGCCTCCCGGCGCTCGGTGAGATCGGGCTCGGTTCGCTGGTGATGTCCGACGGACCGATCGGCGTGCGCGGCAGGCGCTGGACCGCTGACGACCCGTCGGTGGCGCTGCCGAGCCCGACCGCGCTCGCCGCCACCTGGGACCCCGGACTCGCCCGCCGGGCGGGCCGGTTGCTGGCCCAGGAGGCCCACCGCAAGGGCGTGCACGTACTGCTCGCGCCGACCGTCAATCTGCACCGCAGCCCGCTCGGCGGCCGGCACTTCGAGGCCTACAGCGAGGACCCGTATCTCACCGGCGAGATCGGCACCGGGTATGTGCTGGGGGTGCAGGACGGCGGTGTCGGCGTCACCGTCAAGCACTTCGTCGGCAACGACGCGGAGACCGAGCGCTTCACCGTGGACAACCGGATCGGCGCGCGGGCCCTGCGCGAGCTGTATCTGGCTCCCTTCGAGGCGATCGTCGCCCAGGCCCGCCCATGGGGCGTGATGGCCGCCTACAACGCCGTCGACGGTGTCCCGATGACCGAGCACGACGCGTTGGTCAACGGCGTGCTGCGCGGCGAGTGGGGCTTCGACGGGGTGGTCGTCTCCGACTGGCTGGCCGCGCGGTCCACCACCGGGGCGATCCGCGGCGGCCTCGACATCGCCATGCCGGGCCCGCGGACGGTCTACGGCGAGGCGCTCCTCGCCGCGGTACGGGCCGGGGAGGTGCCGGAGCACCTGGTCGACGCGGCCGCCCGCCGGGTGCTGCGGCTCGCCGCCCGGGCCGGCCTGCTCGCCGGCACCCCGGCGGCGGTGAGCGTCGCCGAGCGGCCGCCCGGCATCGACGGCGAGGCGCTGGCCAGGGAGATCGCCGCCCGGGCCTGCGTGCTGGTGCGCAACGACGGGCTACTGCCGCTGGCCGCCGACGCGCTGCCCGGCGGCGTCGCGGTGATCGGCGCCGCCGCGCGCGACGCCCGGATCCTCGGCGGCGGCTCCGCCCAGGTCTTCCCCGACCACGTCGTCTCCCCGCTCGACGGGCTGCGGGCCGCGCTGCCCGCCGGCGTCCCGCTCGGTTACGCGCTCGGCGCCGACCCCGGCACCGAACTCTCCGCCGCCGGGCCCGGGTTCGCGCTGACGGCCGTGGCCCGGGACGCCGAAGGACGGGAACTCGGCGCGGAGCGGATGCCGGATGGGCAGGTGCAATGGCTCGGCGAGCTGCCCGAGGGTGTCGACTACGACCGGCTGCACACCGTGGAGTCGGCCGGCACCTTCACCCCCCGGGTGAGCGGGGCGCACCGCTTCGGCACCCGGGGAACCGGGGGGTTCCGGCTCACGGTGGCCGGCCGGGTGCTCTTCGACGGCCGTCAGCAGGATGAGCACGACGACCCCTTCGAGGCGTTCTTCGGCCGGCCCACCGAGCGCGGCACGGTGGAACTGACGGCGGGCGAGCCGGTCGTGGTGAGCCTGCTGCACACCCCGCCCAAGGCCGTCGAACTGCCCATCCAGGCGGTCGGATTCGCCCTGCTGCACGGCGAACCCGAGCGGGACGAGGAGGAGTTGCTCGACGAGGCGGTGGCCGTCGCGCGGGCCGCGCACACCGCGGTCGTGGTGGTCGCCACCACCGAACGCGTCGAGTCCGAAGGCTTCGACCGGACCGATCTGCGGCTGCCCGGACGGCAGGACGACCTCGTCGCCCGGGTCGCCGCGGTCTGTCCGCGGACCGTCGTCATCGTCAACTCCGGCGCTCCGGTGGAGCTGCCGTGGCGCGAGCAGGTGGCGGCGATCCTCCTCGCCTGGTTCCCCGGCCAGGAGGCGGGCGCCGCCCTCGCCGACGTGCTGCTCGGCGCCGTCGAGCCCGGCGGGCGGCTGCCCACCACCTGGCCGGCCCGGCTGGCCGACGCGCCCGTCACCCGGGTCCGCCCGACCGGCGGCGTACTCCCGTACGACGAGGGGCTGTTCATCGGCTACCGGAGCTGGGACCGGCGGAGCCAGGAGCCGGCTTCCGCACAGCTCGCCCCTCCCGCCCCTCCCGCCTACGCCTTCGGGCACGGCCTCGGCTATACCGAGTGGACCTACGAGGAGCTGTCCGTCGAGCCCGGCGACATGGAGGCGGGCGTACTCGCCACCGTCCGGGTCACCGTGCGCAACTCCGGCGCCCGGGCCGGGCGCGAGGTCGTACAGCTCTATCTGGCGCCCGACGGCGAGGCCCCCGCCGAGGGCCTGGAGCACCCGCACCCGGCGCACCCGGCCGACCCGGAGCGCCCGGTACGCCGGCTGGCCGGCTTCGGCTCGGTCACCGCCCCGCCGGGCGGCCGCGCCGAGGTGCTCGTCCCGATACCCCGCCGGGCGGCGGAAGCCTGGGACGAGGCGGCGGCTGGCTGGCGCCTGCTGCCCGGCACCTACACGGTGACGGCCGCGCACTCACTGGCCGACCCCCGGATCGCCGCTCCGCTCCGGGTCGGCTGAGGGCCGCCCGGCCGCGCGTCCCCAAGGACCGCCCCCGCGATCAACCGCGGCCGCCGAGACCGGCCACCCCGGCGAGGATCCCGGCCAGCTTGGCCTCACCCTTCTCGTTCGGGTGAAACCAGTCCCAGCGGCTCAGCTCTCCCGTACCGAACTGGTAGCCGAAGACCGCCCCACCGTCGTAACGGCACCTGATGTAGCGCGCGCAGGCCTGCCCCATCGCCGTGTTGTACGCGATCACCCGGTCCCGTACGGCGGTGCGCCGCTGCTGGGCGGTGGCGCTGCGCGAGTCGGCGTTGCCCAGCATCGTCGGGCAGAGCCCGAGCCGCCAGATCTGCTTGCCCAGCACATTGGTCCGGCCGACCGACCAGAGCCGCTGGAGGTCCGGGATGCTGGCCACCAGGATCTGGGTGGCGGGCAGCGTCCGATGCAGATAGGCCAGCGCCTGATCGAAGTCGGCCCGGAAGTCCGCGACCGACGTCATGGCGGCGGTCGTCGACGTACAGGCGTCGTTGGCGCCGATCAGCACCGTGACCATGGCCGGCCGGTGTGTCGCCGCGGCCCGCGCCTGGGCGGTCAGATCGGCCACCCGCGCCCCGGACTGGGCCACGTTCCAGCTCCGGGTGCCGGGCGCCGCCGCGGTCAGCCGGCTGCTCAGGCTGTCGACCGCGCTCCGCGAGCCGGTGGCCCAGGACACCTCGGGGCAGTCCGATAGCGGATCGCAGGCGTCGAAGCCGCGGGTGATCGAGTCGCCGAGCGCCGCCACCGACTCCGGGTGGACGTTCCAGGGGCGGGCCGGCTTCGGCGCGGCCTGCCGCTCCGGGCCGCCGCCACCCGGCGCGGTGGAATGCGAGATCTGTGCGGTGGCCGTCCGCGGTGGCCCGGCCGCCCGCCCACCCCCTACGCTGCATCCGACCACTCCGCTCAGGCCGGCCAGCAGGAGAGCCACCACGGCGGGCACCAGGCGTCGGCGGACGGGCGGTCGTTTCGGGTTCGGCATCGGGTGCTCCCCTCGGCTGAGCGGGGACGAGTGGGTGACATCTCGTACCAGCCCGACGGTACGTCACTCCCTCCCAGACGCCGCAGGGTAGCTTTTAGCCTGAGGCCCGAGGGATCCCGGGACCAGCCGGCGACAACGCGGGGGACGGTCCGGGGATAATCAGGGGACACCCGGTCGAACCTGGCAAACCCGGTGAAACCGGTAAACCGAGTAAACCCGGTCAACCTGGCAAAGCTGATGGGAGGTCGGCACCGGCCACGTGTCAGCGGTGAATGTTGTCCTGTTTACGATGAATAGTGCAGAATGTCTCATGTTGCCCCGGGAGCAGCCGGTTCGGGTGTTGAGGCCGCTGGGGAAGGCGAACCTCGTCCCACACTGGAGGTACCGGTGACGACACGTGGTGTTCTGTACGTGCACGCCGCGCCACGCGCGCTCTGCCCGCATGTGGAGTGGGCCGTCGCGGGTGTCCTCGGCGTGCGCGTCTCGCTGGACTGGATCCGCCAGCCCGCCGCGCCCGGCACCTGGCGCGCCGAGTTCTCCTGGCAGGGCGAGCCCGGCACCGCCTCCAAGCTGGCGTCCGCGCTGCGCGGCTGGCACATGCTGCGCTTCGAGGTCACCGCCGAGCCCTGCGCCACCGCGGAGGGCGAGCGGTACAGCGCCACCCCGGAACTGGGCATCTTCCACGCGGTGATCGGTATGCACGGGGACATCCTGATCCCGGAGGACCGGCTGCGCGCCGCCATGCAGCGCTCCCGCAAGGGCGAGGCCGACCTGGAGAGCGAGCTGTCCAAACTGCTGGGCAAGCCGTGGGACGACGAGCTCGAACCGTTCCGCTACGCGGGTGAAGGCGCGCCGGTCCGCTGGTTGCACCAGGTGGTCTGACCGCGGGCGGATAATCTCTCCGCATGCCTTCCGACGCTTCTTCCGCCGCTGACACTCAGGGTTCGTCCGGTACGTCTGATACGTCTGATACGTCCGGTGCGTCTGGTACCCGCGACACGCTGACCGTGGCGGTCCTCGGCATCGGCCTGATGGGATCGGGGATGGCCCGCTGCCTGGCCGCCGCCGGCCACCGGGTCCGCGCCTGGAACCGGACGATCGACCGCGCCCGGCCGCTCGCCGAGTACGGCGTCGAGGTGGTCGCGGACCTCACCGACGCGGTACGGGACGCCGACGCCGTCTTCACCATGCTGATCGACGGTCCCACCGTGCGCGGGGTGATGGAGGCCGCCATCCCCGCGACCAAGAAGGGCGCGGTGTGGGCCCAGACCAGCACGGTGGGACCGGACGCGCAGCGCGAACTGGCGGCACTCGCCGCCGAGCACGGGATCCTCTTCCTCGACTCACCGGTGCTGGGCACCAGGACGGTCGCCGAGGCGGGTCAGCTCTCCGTCACCGCGGCCGGGCCGGCCGCCGCCCGCCCGGTCGCCGACCTGGTCTTCGACGCGATCGCCCGCAAGACGGTCTGGCTGGACGGCGACGCCGCCGACGCTCCGGCCAGCGCGCTCAAACTGGTGCAGAACAACTGGGTCTACGCGCTCACCGTCGCGACCGGGGAGACGCTGGCGCTCGCCCAGGGGCTCGGCGTCGATCCCGAGCGGTTCTTCGAGTCGATCGACGGCGGCGCCATGGATGTCGGCTATCTGCACCAGAAGGCGGCGGCCATCCTCGGTGACGACTTCACGCCCAACTTCACGGTCACCGGGGCGGAGAAGGACATGCGGCTGATCGTGGCGGCTGCGCGGAAGGCGGGCGTACGGCTCGACATGGCCGAGGCCGCCGCCGAACGCTTCCACCGGGCCGCCGAACTCGGCCATGGCCGTCAGGACATGGCAGCGGCCTACTTCGCCAGCTTCCCGGACACCGACAACCCCCACCCCTGACGCCCGATGGACGCCCGGCGGCGAGAAGGCGGCCATAAGGCGGCCGCAACAGGGGCGATCAGCGGCTCACGCTCCGCAGGGCGAGCACCACGTTGTGGCCGCCGAAGCCGAAGGAGTCGTTGAGGGCGGCGATCGTGCCCTCGGGGAGCGGGCGGGGCTTGCCGCTGACGATATCCGCGTCGACCTCGGGGTCCTGGTGGTCCAGGTTGATCGTCGGCGGGGCGATGCGGTGGTAGAGAGCCAGCACGGTGGCGACCGTCTCGATACCGCCGGCGCCACCGAGCAGGTGGCCGGTCATCGACTTGGTGGCGGAGACCGCCATGTGGTCGACGTCGTCGCCGAACACCCGTCGCAGCGCCTTGATCTCGGCCACATCGCCCTGCGGGGTGGACGTGGCGTGCGCGTTGACGTGCACGATCTCGGCCGGCTTGAGGTCGGAGTTGTCCAGCAGGTGCTGGAGCGCGGCGGCGATGCCGCGCCCGGACGGCTCCGGCTGCGTGATGTGGTGCGCGTCGGACGAGATGCCCTGCCCGATCGCCTCGGCGTACACCCGCGCACCGCGCGCGGCCGCGTGCTCCGCGGACTCCAGGATGACCACGCCCGCGCCCTCGCCGAGCACGAAGCCGTCGCGTCCCGCGTCATAGGGACGCGAGGCGGTCTCGGGGGAGTCGTTCTTCTTGGACATCGCCATCATGTTGCCGAACGCGACGATCGGCAGCGGGTGGATGGCCGCCTCCGTACCGCCCGCGACCACCACGTCGGCGCGGCCGGTGCGGATCATCTCGATGCCGTAGCCGATGGCCTCGGCGCCGGACGCGCACGCGCTGACCGGGGTGTGCACCCCGGCCCGCGCGTTCACGTCGATCCCTACGTTCGCGGCCGGGCTGTTGGGCATCAGCATCGGCACGGTGTGCGGGGAGACCTTGCGGACGCCCTGCTTGTTGAGCACGTCGTACTGGTCGAGCAGGGTGGTGACACCGCCGATGCCGGAAGCGACGACCGCGCCCAGCCGGTCCGGGTCGATCGACGGGTCCTCCCCCGCCTTGGCGGTGAAGCCGGCGTCCGCCCACGCCTCACGGGCGGCGATCAGCGCGAACTGGGCACTGCGGTCGAGGCGGCGGGCGAACGGCCGCGGCAGTACCTCACCGGGCTCCACAGCGATCTGTGCGGCGATCCTGACCGGCAGCTCGGCCGCCCAGTCATGATCGATCGTGCGCACACCGGACCGGCCGGCGAGCAGTGCGTTCCAGGTCGACGCGCTGTCGCCACCCAGCGGTGTGGTTGCTCCGATACCGGTGACGACCACGGTGCGATTGGTCGGACTCACAGGAATATCTCTCCACGTCTAGAAGGGCGGGCGACAGGCGCGTCGTCCGGAAGGGGTGGGGCCCCCGGAAGGGGACCGACTCAGCCCTGAGCGTTCAGGATGTAGTCGACAGCGTCGCCGACCGTCTTGAGGTTCTTCACGTCGTCGTCCGGGATCTTGACGCCGAACTGCTCCTCGGCCGCCACGACGACCTCGACCATGGACAGCGAGTCGACGTCCAGGTCGTCGGTGAAGGACTTGTCGAGCTGGACGTCCTCCGTGGGGATACCGGCGATCTCGTTGACGATGTCGGCGAGACCGGCGACGATCTCTTCCTTGGTGGCCATGAAGGCGCTCCTTGTGGTGTAACCGAGTGGTGCGGCGTGCGGGACTGCGGCGCCGCGGAGTGATGTGCCTAAGGGAGAGTAACGACAGCCGCCGCGTAGACCAGACCCGCCCCGAACCCGATGACCAGGGCGGTGTCACCGCTCTTGGCCTCTCCGGTGTCGAGCAGCCGTTCCATGGCCAGGGGAATGGACGCCGCGGAGGTATTACCGGTGGTCTCGACGTCGCGGGCGACCGCGACATGGTCAGGCAGCTTCAGCGCCTTGATCATCGAGTCGATGATGCGCATGTTCGCCTGATGCGGGATGAAGGCGTCGAGCTGGTCGGCGGTGATCCCGGCGGCGTCGAGCGCCTCCTGGGCCACCTTGGCCATCTCGTAGACCGCCCAGCGGAAGACCGCCTGGCCCTCCTGGGTGATCGAGGGGAACCTGACCTCCCCGTCGGCGTCGAGCGGGAGCCGAAGGGTGTCGCCGGACCGGAAACTGTCCCACGCCACGGTCTGGGTGATGGTCCCCGCCTTGTCACCCTCGGAGCCCCACACCGTCGGTCCTATGGCGGGCACCTCGGAGGGGCCGACCACGACCGCCCCGGCGCCGTCGCCGAAGAGGAACGCGGTGGCCCGGTCGGTCTTGTCGGTGAGGTCGCTCAGCCGCTCCACCCCGATCACCAGCACATGGCCCGCGCTGCCGTCGACGACCAGACCCTTGGCGAGGGTCAGTCCATAGGTGAAGCCGGCACAGCCCGCCGAGATGTCGAACGCGGCGGGCTTGCCCGCGCCGATCCGGTGGGCGATGTCGGTGGCGATCGCCGGTGTCTGCTTGAAGTGCGAGACGGTGGCGACCACCACCGCGTCGATGTCGGAAGCGTCGATCCCGGCGGCCGCGATGGCCTTTCCGCCCGCCGCCAGGGACATCTCGGCGACGGTCTCGTCCGGACCCGCCCAGTGCCGGGTGGTGATGCCGGAGCGCGTCCTGATCCACTCATCGCTGGATTCGATGTGTTCCAGGATCACCTCGTTGGGCACCACACGGCTCGGGCGGTAACCGCCCACGCCGAGGATCCGCGCGTACGGCGCACCCTTGGTGGGGCTGATCTTCGCTGTCATCCGACAGGACTCCTATTCGGCTCGGTCTTCGGCTGGTGCGTCCTCTGCGGCGATCAGCGCGCGCGCCGCGTCGAGGTCCTCCGGCGTCTTCAGGGCCAGAGTCCGCACCCCGGGCAACGCCCGCTTGGCCAGACCCACCAGTGTGCCGCCGGGTGACACCTCGATGATCGTGGTGACACCCAGCCGGGTGAACGTCTCCATGCACAGATCCCAGCGCACGGGGTTCGACACCTGGGCGACCAGTCGCCGTACGATCTCGGCGCCGGTGTCGACCACCTGCCCATCGGCGTTGGAAACGTACGGCAGCCGTGGGTCGGTGACATTCAGCGAAGGAGCCAGGGCGTCCAGCGTCGCCACCGCTGGGGCCATATGTGCTGTGTGGAAGGCGCCCGCCACCTTCAGCGGGATCACCCGGGCCTTCTCCGGCTTGTCCGCGGCCAGTGCGGCAAGCTGGTCCACTGTACCGGCCGCGACGATCTGGCCGGCGCCGTTGATATTGGCCGGGGTGAGTCCGAGGCCGGCGAGGTGGGCGAGGACCGCGTCCTGTTCGCCGCCGAGCACGGCGGACATGCCGGTCTCGGTGACGGCGGCCGCGTCGGCCATCGCCCGGCCGCGGGCGGCGACGAAGGTCATCGCCTCCACCGGGTCCAGTACACCGGCCAGAACGGCGGCGGTGATCTCGCCGACGCTGTGACCGGCCACGAGGGAGGGGGAGACGTTCAGTGCGCCGGCCGACAGCAGGCCGGCGGCGACCAGGAGAGGCTGCGCAACCTTGGTGTCACGGATCCCGTCCGCGTCGGCCTTGGTCCCGAAATGGGCAAGGTCGAGTCCGGCCGCGACCGAGAGATCGGCCAAGCGGTCGGCAGCACCAGGGAGTTCGAGCCAGGGTGCGAGGAAGCCGGGCGTCTGTGCGCCCTGGCCGGGAGCGACGAGTACGAGCACTCTCACACTCTCTCGCGCGAGCGGCCCGCCGTGCCGGTGGGGACAGGGACCAAGAAGTGTCAGGTGATTTGTGAGTGTCCCACAAACGCTCAGTGGGCCCGCTCCGCGTCGGACAGTCTGCCGAGGATGAGGGCGATGCGCAGGGTGAACGCCGAACGCACATCCGAGGGTGACCAACCGGTGACATCGGTCACACGTCGTAGCCGGTAGCGAACGGTATTGGGGTGGACGAAGAGCATGCGGGCGGCGCCTTCGAGGGAGGAGGCCTGTTCCAGGTAGACACTCAGCGTCTCCAGCAGCGCGGAGCCCGCCTCTTCGAGCGGCCTGTAGATCTCCTCCACCAACTGCTCGCGCGCCCAGCGGTCCCCGGCCATCGCCCGCTCCGGCAGCAGGTCGTCGGAGAGTACCGGACGGGGCGCGTCCGGCCAGGCCGCACACGCTTTGAGCCCGGCCGCCGCGGCCTGCGCCGAGCGGGTCGCGGACAGCAGATCACCGACCACGGGTCCTGCCACCACCGGTCCGGCCGCGAACGGCCCGATCAGTCCCTTGGCCACCCGGAGCGGGTCGTCGTCACCACCGGCGATCACCACCAGGCGCTCGCCGAGCACGCCGGTCAGCACCTGCAACTTGGCGTGCCGGGCGGCCCGTCGGATGGCCTCGACGGTCAGTTCGCTGTCGCCGTTGGGCGCGGTGCCGAGCACCACCACAATCTTGTCCGGCGAATTCCAGCCAAGTGCGGCGGCCCGGGAGAGCACGCCCTCGTCGGCCTCGCCGGATTGCACCGCGTTGACCACCAGTGACTCAAGGCGTGCGTCCCACGCGCCGCGCGCCTCGGCGGCCTGCGCGTAGACCTGGGCGGTGGCGAAGGCGATCTCGCGGGCGTAGACGAGCAGCGCCTCGCGCAGCACCGACTCGTCGCCGGGCGCCGCGACCTCGTCGATGGCCGACTCCATCACCTCGATCGTGGTGCGGACCATCTCCACGGTCTGCCGCAGCGAGATGGCCCGGGTCAGCTCGCGCGGAGCGGTCCCGAACACATCGGTGCTGATGGCCTGGGGTGCCTCGGGGTGCCGGAACCATTCGGTGAACGCCGCGATACCGGCCTGCGCCACCAGTCCGATCCACGAGCGGTTCTCCGGCGGCATCGCCCGGTACCACGGCAGTTGCTCGTCCATCCGCGCGATGGCGTGGGCGGCCAGCCGGCCGGCGGATTTCTCCAGGCGCCGCAGCGTAGCGGAGTGGCCGCCCCGCGACGGTTCGGCGGGCGCTTGCTGGGCTTGCGAGGCATCGGGCACGGGACAAGCCTGCCTTATCGCCTGGGCCGGCCGGTGCCTGGGGGCGGACGGCCCCTTCGGACCGGGCCGTTTTCGGTGTGCGGCGGGCCTGTTTTCGGCCGGTTTTGCACTGGAGTCGAGCCATGGGGTGGGTATCACGGTGCGTACGGTGGTCGGCATGATCGACGTACGGCGGGCGGCCGACCGCTACCCCGGTGGGGACAAGGGCGCGGGGATCGAGACACGGCACGCCTTCTCCTTCGGCGGCCACTACGATCCCGGCAACGTCCGGTTCGGGCTGCTGCTCGCCTGCAACGAGGAACTGCTCGCCCCCGGCGCCGGCTTCGCCGAGCACCCGCACCGGGACACCGAGATCGTGACCTGGGTGGTGGCGGGCGAACTGGCGCACCGGGACGGCACCGGACGCGTCTCCAGGCTGGGCCCCGGGGGTGTGCAGCGGCTGAGCGCGGGCGCCGGGATCCGGCACGAGGAGCGCAACGCGGGCCCGGTGCCACTGCGCTTCCTCCAGATGTGGCTGCACCCCGACGCGTTCGGCGGCGCCCCCGACCACGCGGCACTGGCCGATCCGGCGCCGCCCGGCCCCGGACTGCGGCTGCTGGCCTCGGGCGTACCCCGGGCCGACGGTTCCGCACAGGAGGCGGCAGAGGCAGGGCCGGTGCTCTCGCTGCGGCAGCGCCAGGCGGCCCTCCACATCGGCCGCCCAACGGCCGCCGACTCCGGCCGGCTGCCCGAAGCGCCCTTTGTGTACGTCCACCTGGTGCGCGGTCAACTGCGGATCGGGGAGCATCTGTTGGAGCCGGGCGACGCGGCCAGGATCACCGGCGGCGGACGGCCGGGGTTCGCCACCCCGGGCCCGGCGGAGTACCTGGTGTGGGAGATGCACGGCGAGCCGGCGTACGGCTGAGCCGGGTCCCCGCCCCGCGGTTCAGCCCCGGTCGCGCAGCTCGTCGAGCACCGCGTCCGTCAGCCGCGGCCACAGCGGCACCGCCCATGGGCCGAAGTCCCGGTCGGTGAGGAGCACACAGGCCGCCGCCGCGGCCGGGTCCACCCACAGGAACGTGCCGGACTGGCCGAAGTGCCCGAAGGTGCCGGGCGAGGAGAGCGACCCGGTCCAGTGCGGGGACTTGCCGTCCCGGATCTCGAACCCGAGGCCCCAGTCGTTGGGATTCTGATGCCCGTAGCCGGGCAGCACGCCCTTGAGGCCGGGGAAGGCCACCGAGGTCGCGGTCGCCACCGTCGAGGGATGCAGCAGCCGGGGCGCCTGGAGCTCGGCCGCGAAGAGCGCCAGGTCGGCCACGGTCGAGGCGGCGCCGGCCGCGGGCGAACCGTCGAGCGAGGTGGCCGCCATGCCCAGCGGTTCGAGCACCGCCTGCCGCAGGTACTCGGCGAACGGTATGCCCGTCGCCTTCGCCACGCTCTCGCCCAGCACCTCGAAGCCGGCGTTGGAGTAGATCCGCCGGGTCCCCGGCTGGGCCACCGCCTTGTGCTCGTCGAAGGCGAGTCCGGAGGTGTGCGCCAGCAGATGCCGGACCGTCGAGCCGGCCGGGCCCGCCGGGTCGTCCAGCTCGAAGACGCCCTCCTCGTAGGCGACCAGTACGGCGTACGCGACCAGCGGCTTCGTCACCGAGGCGAGCCGGAAGCGCTCGTCCACCGGCCCGTACGTCCCGGCCACCGTCCCGTCTCCCCGCACCACGGCGCCCGCCGCCGTCGCCACCGGCCACTGCTCGATGATCCCCAGGCTCTCCATGCCGCCGAGCTTAGGGCGTGCGCAGGCCGCGGCGGCGCGGCCCGGTCGCCCGCCCGGTCGCCCTCGCTGATCCACCGGCCGGTCCACCGCACGGGGCCCGCCCCGCGGTCGGCGCACTTGCCTGGAGTGCACTCCAAGGATCTAGCGTGAGCGTATGACGGTCGTGCACGCGACGAAGAGCGATCCCGGTCGGCCGACCGGCCGGACCACCGGCCGGACGCCTGGCCGGACCCCGGGTCGGCCGGTCGGCCGGCCACCAGGACGTACGGCGAACTGCGGGGACGGGGGAGGACATCTGCGGCCCGACGGTCAGGACGAGTACACGATCAGCGAGGTCGCCGACTTCACCGGGCTGAGCGCGCACACCCTGCGCTGGTACGAGCGGATAGGGCTGATGCCGCACGTCGACCGGTCGCACACCGGGCAGCGGCGGTTCACCAACCGGGATCTGGACTGGCTGGCCTTTGTCGGCAAGCTGCGGCTGACCGGCATGCCGGTCGCGGACATGGTGCGGTACGCGGAGCTGGTCAGGGCCGGCGACGGAACCTTCGCCGACCGCCGGGCGCTGCTGGAGTCGACCCGGCTCGACGTCCTCCAGCGGATCGCCGAACTCACGGACACGCTGACCGTGCTCGACGGCAAGATCGCCTCGTATGGGGGCGCCCCCAGGGCGCAGGAGAGGACAGGTGCGTAATGGCAGTAGCAGGCAGCGAGGCGCGGCTCGACACCGTACGGCTCGGCGGCGACGGTCCGCTGGTCGGGGTGCAGGGCCTCGGCTGCATGGGGATGAGCGACTTCTACGGGCAGACCGACGAGAGCGCCGCCCGCGAGACCCTGGAGACGGCGCTCGACCTGGGTGTGACCCTCTTCGACACCGCCGACGTCTACGGCAACGGCGCCAACGAGGAGTTCGTGGCGCCGTTCGTGCGGGCGCACCGCGACGAGATCACCCTCGCCACCAAGTTCGCCATCGTCCGCAAGCCCGACGACCCCGCCTACCGCGGGGTGAGCAACGACCCGGCGTACATCCGGCAGTCCGTCGACCGGAGCCTGAAGCGGCTCGGCACCGAGGTGATCGACCTCTACTACATGCACCGGCGCGACCCGGCGGTGCCGTACGCCGAGTCGGTCGGCGCGATGGCCGAACTGGTCGAGGCGGGCAAGGTGCGCCACCTCGGACTGTCCGAGGTGACCGGGGCCGAGCTGCGGGAGGCGCACGCGGTGCACCCGATCGCCGCCGTCCAGTCGGAGTGGTCGCTGTTCAGCCGGGACGTCGAGCTGTCGCTGGTCGCCGCGGCGGCCGCGCTCGATGTCGCGGTGGTGCCGTACTCGCCGCTCGGCCGGGGCTTTCTGACCGGGTCGTTCCAGGACGCGCAGAGCGACCTGTCGGCCGATGACTTCCGCCGTGACCAGCCCCGCTTCGTCGGCGAGAACGCCCGGCGCAACGCCGAGCTGCTCGACGTGATCCGCGAGGTCGGGGCGGCGCACGAGGCCACGCCCGGCCAGGTCGCGCTGGCCTGGGTGCACCAGCGGGCCGACGCGCACGGCCTGACCGTGGTACCGATCCCGGGCACCCGCAGGGCCTCCCGGGTCCGGGAGAACACCGCGGCGTCCCGCATCACCCTCAGCCCGGCCGAACTGGATTTGCTCGAGCCGATCGCCGCCCGGGTGGCGGGGCCCCGCTACGCCAACATGTCCAGCACCTCGACGGCCCGCGAGTAGCCGCTCGGCGGTACGGCCGCTGGGCCCGTGGGGGTACGACCGCCGCGGGCCCAGCGGCCTTCGGCCCCGCCGCAGGGCCGCCGTGTCGCCGCTTACGGCTGCTGCCGCGCCCGGGATGTCTGGATCGCCGCCGACACCGCCGCTGCGAACGGCAGCGACTCGTGCACCGGCCCGTACCCGAGGCCGAAGATCACCGCCGCCGGGTCCTGGTCCGCCTCCTGCGGCGGCCCGCCGGCGGCACCGGGCGAGCCGGCGTCCCGGCGCAGCAACCGGAGGTGGCCGTGCAGCCGTTCGGGTGACCGCCACTCGACGCCGGTCAGCTCCTCCACCGCGAAGGACTGGTCGCCGGCCTTCCACTTGGCGGTGGACGCGCCCGTCCAGAACCAGCGGAAGGTGATGGTGCGGCCGTCGAAGAAGGCCTTGGCGTCATACGCCTTGAAGGAGCGGGGCGCGGTGGGCGCCGCCACCAGGAAGCGGCTCGGCGGCTCCCCGGAGGCGAGGCTGTCGATCACCGCGTCCAGCTCGTCCCTGCGCCGCTCGGCCTCCGCCCGGGACTGCTCGGGCAGCACCAGCCGGTACGGATCGGCGGTCTCCCGCAACTGATTACCGGCGACCTCCACCACGGGGTCGGCCCCGGGCCGCGGGACCGCCCGCAGCTCCACGGTGCCGCGCCGGCCCGCCACCACCTCGACGCTCGCCAGGGCGCGGTAGGGGACACGGCGCTCGCCGAGCGCCTGGAGCAGCCGGGATCCGCGCACCGAACGGCTGTACCGGACGACCACCGCGTCGGGTTCGAACTCCCATACGGCATTGTTTCCGGCCAGCACATCACCCATGGACGTCAGCTTATGACGCTTTTTCGCCGCGCCCCCGCCGCCGGCCGCTCGGACCTGAGGTCGAAGGTCCTCGCGCACCCGTTCGTGCGGTGGCATGGCGACGGGAGCGGGGCGGCGGCGGAGCGGGGGGCGACGGGAGCACGGTCAGTGCGGTCAGGCCGGTCAGGGCGGCCGCGGAACTACAGGCCCGCTCTACAGGCGTCTCCGTGGTTGCAGGCGACACCGGCGTATTCGCCGAGGGCGATCTCGGCGAAGTTGGCGAGGCTGGTGGTGTCGGGCGCGAAGTAGTTCGGGTGGCCGCTGGCGCCGGCCGCGCTGATCACCCGGGCGCCGAAGGACTCGGAGACGGGGTCGGCGCCGTGGCCCAGACCGGCGAACTCCATATGGGGGACGTCGCCGATCCAGTCGCCGGAGTCGCGGGCCGCCCAGAGGTTGGCCGTGGTGTGCAGATCCGCGGCGTGCTCGACGCGCATCCCCGGGCTGCCGAAGACGGTGATGTCCGAGACCTGGCCGTGCGTCAGATCGGGTGCGGCCTCGCCGCAGAGCACCGAGCCGTAGGAGTGGCAGAAGAGGGCCACGTCCGAGTGCTGGGGCAGCGCGGAGAGCAGCGCTTCGAGGCGGACGGCGCCGCGCTCGGCGAGCTTGCCGGTGGAGGCGTCGAGGCCGACGCCCGCGGGGGTGGTGTAGTCGGCCCAGGCGATCACCGCGGTGTGCGCGTCGGGCTCGGCGGCGTGCTCGGCCCCGTAGAGCTCATGGGCCATGCCGACCGGCGCCGAGTACGTCTTGTCGTCCCGTTCGAAGCGGAGCATGTCCGTGTCGACGCCGGGGACGATGATGGCGACCCGGGTGGCGGTGGCGAGGTCGCCGAGGACTTCCGCCGCCCGCCCGGTCCCTGACGGATCGAAGGCGAGGATCTGCCGGTGGTCGCTGAGCAGCGAGTCGTAGCGCTCGACGAGTTCCGCGGCGTTCTCCCGGCCGAGCGGGGTGAGCTTGCCGCTGCGGGAGAGGGTGTCCTCGGTGGCCCGGGCCTCGGCGAGTGCCCGGCGGTTGGCGAGGTAACGCAAGGTCGGCGGGGCGCCGTTGAGATTGCCGACGACCAGCGGGTAGCGGTCGGCGAGCAGGGTGCGCTGGGCGCCGGTGAGCGAGGCGAAGAAGCGGGCGATGGCCCGGGGCGCCGCGGTCGGGTCGGGCAGCTTGCGGGCGCCGATCCGGCCGGCCGTCCACGCCGCCAGGGAGGCGGTGCGCGGATCGGAGAGGGGGTTGTGCGGTCGGACCGCGGTCCAACCGGTGGTCGCCAGCATGACGAAGACGACGGAAAGGGCGAGCAGTGCCTTCAGGAAGGCCGGGCTTGTGCGCAGGTAAAGAAGGGTCACTCGCAGATGCCTCGCGAATTCTTCCCGTGGTCAGCGGGCAGGCCAGGGTGAGGAACGGTGCCGCCCGGGGGCGACACGGGATGCCAAGGGGCGCCGAGGGGTTCCAAAGGGTGCCAGGAGGCGCCGGAGAAACGCCGACGAACGTCAGGAGATCGTCAGGAGATAACGCCTCCTGGGTGCAGCGTAGAAGACGTGAAGCGGGGATTGGGGGACGCGTGACGTGTATCACGTTTGACAACGGAATAACGCGGAAAAAAGTTACGCCCCGTCAAACCTCCACCCAGAGCCCCCGAATGGGCTCCTCAATGCGCCCCGGACACGCTGATGCCCCGTCCGGTTGTCGTACCGGACAGGGCATCTGACGCCTGAACACCTCACACCTTACGCGTCGCCACCCGCCGCGCCCGGGTGGGCCGCGGCCACGTCCAGGAGCTGGTAGCGGTCGACCGCCTGCTTGAGCACCGAGCGGTCGATCTTGCCGTCCCTGGCCAGTTCGGTCAGCACCGCGAGCACGATCGACTGGGCGTCGATGTGGAAGAACCGCCTGGCCGCCCCGCGGGTGTCGGCGAAGCCGAAGCCGTCGGCGCCCAGCGAGGTGTAGCGACCCGGGATCCAGCGGGAGATCTGGTCCGGCACCGCGCGCATCCAGTCGGAGACGGCGACGAACGGGCCCTGTACGCCGGAGAGCTTGCGGGTCACGTACGGCACCCGCTGCTCCTCCTCCGGGTGCAGCAGGTTGTGCTCCTCGGCCTGGACGGCGTCCCGGCGCAGCTCGTTCCACGAGGTCGCGGACCAGACGTCGGCCCGCACGTTCCACTCCTCGGCGAGGATGCGCTGGGCCTCGACCGCCCACGGCACCGCGACACCGGACGCCATGATCTGCGCCGGGATCACACCCGCCTGTCCCGGCTTGTAGCGGTGAATGCCCTTGAGGATGCCCTCGACGTCCACGTCGGCCGGTTCCGCCGGGTGCTGGATCGGCTCGTTGTAGACGGTGAGGTAGTAGAAGACGTCCTCACCGGGCTTGCCATCGGCGGTCTCGCCGTACATCCGGCGCAGACCGTCCTGCACGATGTGCGCGATCTCGAAGGAGAACGCGGGGTCGTAGGCGACACAGCCCGGGTTGGTGGAGGCCAGCAGCTGGGAGTGGCCGTCGGCGTGCTGGAGTCCTTCGCCGGTGAGGGTGGTGCGGCCCGCGGTGGCGCCGAGCACGAAGCCGCGCGCGAGCTGGTCGGCCATCTGCCAGAACTGGTCGCCGGTCCGCTGGAAACCGAACATCGAGTAGAACACGTACACCGGGATCAGCGGCTCGCCGTGCGTGGCGTAGGCGGAGCCGGCCGCGATCAGCGACGCGGTGCAGCCGGCCTCCGAGATGCCGTCGTGCAGCATCTGGCCGGTCGGCGACTCCTTGTACGCCAGCAGCAGCTCACGGTCGACCGACTCGTACTGCTGACCCAGCGGGTTGTAGATCTTCGCGCTCGGGAAGAACGCGTCCATGCCGAAGGTGCGGTACTCGTCCGGGGCGATCAGCACGAAGCGCTTGCCGATCTCCTTGTCCCGCATCAGGTCCTTGAGCACCCGGACGAACGCCATCATGGTGGCGATCGACTGCTGTCCCGAGCCCTTCTTGGCGGTCGCGTAGGCCTTCTCGCCGGGCAGTGGCAGCGGCTTGGCACGGACCACCCGGGTGGGTACGTAGCCACCGCACGCCTTGCGGTGGTCGTGCATGTACTGGATCTCCTCGGAGTCCCGGCCCGGGTGGTAATAGGGCGGGTACCCCTCGTCGAGCCGCTGGTCGGTGATCGGCAGGTGCAGCCGGTCCCGGAAGCGCTTGAGGTCGTCGACCGTCAGCTTCTTCATCTGGTGGGTCGCGTTGCGGCCCTCGAAGTTCGGCCCCAGCGTCCAGCCCTTGATGGTCTGGGCGAGGATGACGGTCGGCTGGCCCTGGTGCTGGAGGGCCGCGGTGTACGCCGCGAAGATCTTGCGGTGGTCGTGGCCGCCGCGGCCGAGGTGCAGGATCTGCTCGTCGGACAGGTCCTCGACCATCCGGCGCAGCCGCTGGTCGTCGCCGAAGAAGTGCTGGCGGATGTACGAGCCGGTCTCGGTGGCGTACGTCTGGAACTGACCGTCCGGTGTGATGTTCATCTTGTTGACCAGGAGGCCATCACGGTCCTGGGCGAGCAGCGGGTCCCAGGACCTGTCCCAGACCAGCTTGATGACGTTCCAGCCGGCGCCGCGGAACTGCGATTCCAGCTCCTGGATGATCTTGCCGTTGCCGCGGACCGGACCGTCGAGCCGCTGGAGGTTGCAGTTCACGACGAAGGTCAGGTTGTCCAGGCCCTCACGGGCGGCGATGGAGAGCTGGCCGAGCGACTCCGGCTCGTCCATCTCGCCGTCCCCGAGGAACGCCCAGACATGCGAACGGGAGGTGTCGGCGATGCCGCGCGCCTCCATGTAGCGGTTCATCCGTGCCTGGTAGATCGCCCCCAGCGGGCCGAGGCCCATGGAGACCGTGGGGAACTCCCAGAAGTCGGGCATCAGCCGCGGGTGCGGGTAGCTCGACAGTCCGTCGGGCGCCTTCGACTTCTCCTGGCGGAAGCCGTCGAGCTGGGCCTCGGAGAGCCGGTCGAGCAGGTAGGCACGGGCGTAGATCCCGGGGGAGGCGTGCCCCTGGAAGAAGATCTGGTCGCCGCCGAGGCCGTCGTCCTTGCCGCGGAAGAAGTGGTTGAAGCCCACGTCGTAAAGTGAGGCGGAAGAGGCGAAGGTGGCGATGTGACCGCCGACACCGATTCCGGGGCGCTGTGCACGGGAGACCATCACCGCGGCGTTCCACCGGGTGGCATTGAGGATCTTGCGCTCGATCTCCTCGTTGCCGGGGAAGAACGGCTCATCCTTGGTGGCGATGGTGTTGACGTAGTCACTGCTGCGCATTTCGGGCACCGCGACGCGCTTCTCACGAGCGCGCTCGATGAGGCGGAGCATCAAGTAGCGAGCTCGCTCGCGGCCCCGCTCGTCGATGGCCGCATCGAGCGAGTCGAGCCATTCCGCCGTCTCCTCAGGATCGAAATCCGGGACCTGGCTGGGAAGGCCGCCAATGATGATCGGGTTGCGATCGGATCCGGAAGCCACGCTGTTCCTTCACTGATAGAGGGGCTCTGCTAGTCGGCTGCTAGTCGGCTGCTAGTCGGCTGCTGGCTGTCTGCTGGTTCGCCGCAACCATCGTGTACCGCAGGCGTTCGATACGTCATCTCTACCGGTCGGTAACAGGCGGGCCGCTGAAAACGGCGCGCGGCCAAACCTGCACTCTACGCCCACTCGGACGTACGACCGACGCGCGGCTCCAATCACCCACAACACCGGCAAACCGGCGTGGCGTGCGTCACTATGGGTAGAGAAAACCCAGGTGAGTCGCGGCAACCAAGGGCATCGGCGGCGGGGAACTTGCGGGGAAGACGGTCGAATCATCACCGTTTCGGCGGTCTCGTACGCCGGGTACTTGCGCGATCCGCCGCGCCCGTGTGGACTACCGCCAATAAGCCCGCGTCGCAGCGGGCACATACGGACACCGAGAAAACAATGCAGTCCCCATGACAGGAGGCAAAGCGTGAGCGCGACCGCGGACCACGCGGAGGAGCGGACCAACCCGGCGAGCCGGCTTGGTTTCGAGCCCGGACAGGTGGTCCAGGAGCTCGGGTACGACGACGATTGCGACCAGGAGCTCCGCGAGAGCATCGAGGAGCTCACGGGCGAAGAGCTCGCCGATGAGGATTACGACGACGTGCCCGACGCCGTCCTGCTGTGGTTCCGCGAGGACGACGGCGACCTCACCGACGCACTCGTCGACGCCACATCGACGGTCGACCCCGGTGCGCCGATCTGGCTGATGACCCCGAAGACGGGGCGTGACGGCCATGTCGAGCCCAGCGAGATCGGTGAGGCGGCCCAGACCGCCGGCCTGGCCCAGACCAGCAGCGTCAACGCCGCTCAGGACTGGACCGGCAGCCGTCTGGTGACCCCGAAGGCGGCGAGGGCCGCCCGCCGCTGACCCCGTAGCGCCCTCCGGGCCGCGCGCTCTGTCGCCCGCTGTCGTCCATGGCCGAGCGCGCGGTCTACCCTGCGCCTTTTCTGGTTTCCCTGTTTTCCGGGGTTTCCGGGGTTTCCGGGACCGCGGGGGGACCGCGCGCGCCGGCCCACGGCCTGCCCGCACAGGAACGAGAGATACCGAGAGATACCGTGCCGACCGACGGACGGATCGCTGTGCCGGTGGAACCCGGCACCCCCGCCCCCGACCTGCTGCTCAACGACCAGCACGGGCGTGCCGTGCGGCTGAGCGACCTGCGGGGCCGCAAGAACGTGGTGCTGCTCTTCTTTCCGTTCGCCTTCACCGGGGTATGCACCAACGAGCTGCGTGCGGTGCAGGCCGAGCTGCCCGCGTTCCAGAACGACGACGTGCAGTTGCTCGCCGTCTCCTGCGACTCCATGCACGCCCTGCGCGTCTTCTCCGACCAGGAGGAGCTGGACTTCCCGCTGCTCTCCGACTTCTGGCCGCACGGCACGGCGTCCCGGGCCTACGGCGTCTTCGCCGAGGACAAGGGCTGCGCGCTGCGCGGCACCTTCGTCATCGACCGGCAGGGCATCGTCCGCCGGACCATCGTCAACGGCCTGCCGGACGCCCGCGACCTCCGCGAGTACGCGAAGGCGCTGGAAGGGCTGCGACCGCCGGGAACCGGTCACTAAGCTCGGTTCGTTGATCCGGCAGTCATCACCCGCAGCCTCGCTGCGCCGAACGGACGGGAGGGCTCGTGGGAGTCAGCCTCAGCAAGGGTGGCAACGTCTCGTTGACCAAGGAGGCCCCGAACCTGACGGCGGTCGTCGTCGGTCTGGGCTGGGACGCCCGTACCACCACCGGAACCGACTTCGACCTGGACGCGAGCGCGCTGCTCACCAATGAGCAGGGCAAGGTCCTCTCCGACCAGCACTTCGTCTTCTTCAACAACCTGCGCAGCCCGGACGGCTCGGTCGAGCACACCGGCGACAACCTCACCGGTGAGGGCGAGGGGGACGACGAGGTGATCAACGTCAATCTGGCCGGGGTGCCGGCCGATGTCGCCAAGATCGTCTTCCCGGTCTCCATCTACGACGCGGAGCCCCGGCAGCAGAGTTTCGGCCAGGTTCGCAACGCCTACATACGGGTGGTGAACGCGGCCGACCAGCGGGAGCTGGCCCGCTACGACCTCACCGAGGACGCCTCCACCGAGACCGCGATGGTCTTCGGCGAGCTGTACCGGCACGGCGGGGAGTGGAAGTTCCGCGCGATCGGCCAGGGGTACGCCTCCGGGCTGCGCGGCATCGCCCAGGACTTCGGCGTCAACGTCTGACAGTCGCCCGGAACCAACTGCGGGGAGGAACAACACGATGGGCGTCACGCTCGCCAAGGGAGGCAATGTCTCCCTCTCCAAGGCCGCGCCGAATCTCACCCAGGTGCAGATCGGTCTCGGCTGGAGGGCCCGCTCGACCACCGGAGCCGACTTCGACCTGGACGCCAGCGCGCTGCTCTGCGCCAACGGCAGGGTCATGGGAGATGAATACTTCGTCTTCTACAACAACCTCAAGAGCCCCGATGGCTCCGTGGAGCACACCGGTGACGAACTGGTCGGCGGCTCCGGTGGGGACGACGAGACGATTCTGGTCGACCTGGCCACGGTGCCGGCCGCCATCGACAAGATCGTCTTCCCGGTCTCCATCTATGAGGCCGATGCCCGCGTGCAGACGTTCGGGCAGGTCAGCGACGCGTACATCCGGGTGCTCAACCAGGCGGACGGCGCCGAGCTGGCCCGCTACGACCTGACCGAGGACGCCTCCACCGAAACCGCGATGATCTTCGGCGAGCTCTACCGCCACGGCGGCGAGTGGAAGTTCCGAGCCGTTGGTCAGGGGTATGCCTCCGGGCTGCGAGGCATCGCCCTAGACTTCGGGGTCAACGTTTCGTAAAGCCGCGTACCGCGCGGGGGCTCCCTACGACGTGTAGGGGGGCACATGGGCGGGCTGCACAAGGATTGGGTGGGAAGCACGTGCTCCTCAGAACATTCGGCTGGTCACTGGGCATCACCGCCCTGGGCCTCGCCCTGGCCGGCATCCTCTGGGGAGGAAAAGGACTCGCGATTGTCGCGATCCTGTCCGTCCTTGAGATCTCGCTCTCCTTCGACAACGCCGTCATCAACGCGGGCATCCTGCGCAAGATGAACGCCTTCTGGCAGAAGATGTTCCTGACCGTCGGCGTGCTGATCGCGGTCTTCGGCATGCGGCTGATCTTCCCGATCGTGATCGTCTCGGTGACCGCCAAGCTCAGCCCCTACGAAGCGGTCAAGGTCGCGATCGACGACCACCACCGCTACGAGACCCTGGTCACCAACGCGCATCCGGCGATCGCCGCCTTCGGTGGCATGTTCCTGCTGATGATCTTCCTCGACTTCATCTTCGAGGAGCGGGAGATCACCTGGCTCGGCTGGCTGGAGCGGCCGCTGGGCAAGCTGGGCAAACTCGACATGCTCTCCGTCGTGGTCGCGATGATCGCGCTGGTCATCGCCGCCACCACCGTCGCCACCGGGGTCCCGGTGCACGGCGGTCACGGCACCATCGACAAGGCCGAAACGGTGCTGCTCGCCGGAGTCGGCGGCCTGATCACCTATCTCGTCGTCGGCGGGGTCTCCAGCTTCTTCGAGGACCGCCTCGAAGACGAGGAAGACGAGGAAGACGAGACCGAGGACGCGACCGAGGGCGCGACGGGTGCCACCGGCGGTGACGGCGCCGTGGTCGGCGCGCAGGGCAAGGGCGAGGCCGCCGCGCCGGTGCGGACCGGCTCCACCCGCGCCGGAGCGGTCGGACTGGCCGGCAAGGCCGCGTTCTTCATGTTCCTGTACCTGGAAGTCATCGACGCCTCCTTCTCCTTCGACGGTGTGGTCGGCGCCTTCGCCGTCAGCAACGACATCTTCGAGATCGCCCTCGGTCTGGGCATCGGCGCGCTCTACATCCGGTCGCTCACCGTCTACCTGGTCCGCAAGGGCACGCTCGACGACTACGTCTATCTGGAGCACGGCGCGCACTACGCGATCGGCGCGCTGGCGGTCATCCTGCTGGTGACGATCAAGTACGAGGTGAGCGAGGTGGTCACCGGCCTCGTCGGGGTTGTCCTGATCGGAGCGTCGTACTGGTCCTCGGTGGTTCGCAACCGCCGGGTCGGGAAAGCATCCGAGCAGCCGGCGGAGAAGACCGAGATCAAGTCCGGGGTCTGACCCCGGACGCGCCTCCGCTGCCCCCGCCGGTCGGCGGGGGCAGCGGCATGTCACCGTACGGACAAGGGCAGAGCACGAGATCGGCCGAGCAGCAGAGCGGCGGAGCATCAACAGGAGGGTGGCACCGATGGACTGGCGGCGTGTTCTGGGGCCCAGCGGCGCCCAGCAGTTCGACCTGACGAATGTGCACTCGGTGGAGCTGACCAAACGGCGCCCCGAGATCTCGCTGACCAAGCAGGGCGCGGCGGTCGGCAATATGCGGGTGAACCTCTCCTGGCAGATGCGGACCACGGACAGCGCGAGCTGGACGAAGGAGAAGGGCGGCTTCCTGCGGCGGCAGTTGGAGATCTTCAAGCCGCATGTGGTGCAGGCGGCCGGCCCGGCCATGGTCAATGTGGACCTGGACCTGGCCTGCCTCTACGAACTGGCCGACGGCAGCAAGGGAGTGGTGCAGCCGCTCGGCGACTTCCTCGGCGACCTCGACTCGCCGCCGTACATCCAGATGAGCGGGGACGACCGGTTCGGCGGCAGCTCGGGGGAGACGCTCTACATCAACTTCGACAAGCGCGAGGAGTTCAAGCGGCTGCTGGTCTTCGTCTACATCTACGACGGCACGCCCGCCTTCGACCGCACCCACGCCAAGGTGGAGATCTTCCCCGGCTCGGGCCCGCGGATCGAGATCCCGCTCAGCGAGCGCGAGCCGCAGGCCCGGTCGTGCGCGGTGGTGCTGATCGAGAACCGGAAGGGCGAGCTGGTGGTGCGGCGCGAGGTCCGGTACGTGTACGGCTTCCAGGCGGAGATCGACCGGCTGTACGGCTGGGGACTGCAATGGGGGCGGGGCTACAAGACGAAGGTGTAGCGCGACCCCGCCCGGCGCCGTTGCCGGTCAGTGGTCCGGTCAGTGGCCAGTCAGCGTCCACAGTGCCCGGGTCGGTGCCCGGGTCAGTGCCCAGGCTGGAACTGGGGGCCCTGGGGCGGCAGCGTGAAGCCGTTGTCGACGCTCTCGCCGCCGGGTCCGCGCGGGCCGTTGCCCGCCGGCGCCGCCGCTGACGCGGGGGCCGCCGCGGTGGCCGCGACCGGCTGCGGATAGCCGTACGCCGGATACCCCTGCCGCGGCTGCTGGAGCACCGGCGGCGCCATGGCCGGTGGCGCGGGGGCGGCGGCCGCCGGCTGGGGGTAGCCGTAGGCGGGCTGCGCCGGGACATGGGCGCTCGCGGCCGGGGCCGGCAGCGGATAGCCGTAGGCGCTGGTGGGGGCGGCCGCCGCCGGCAAGGGCGCCGGCGGCGCGGCCGGAGCGGTCGGGTCGGTGGGGGCCGCCGCGGGCTGTCCGGGACCGGTGCGTGGTACGGGATCGGTGCTCGGCGGTGACCCGGCTTCGGTGGCCCGCGGCGACGCGCTCTGCTCCGCCGCCGGCTCCCCGTCGTCCACCGCGATGCCGAACTCGGTCGCCAGGCCGACCAGCCCTGAGGCGTACCCTTGCGCGAGGGCCCGGAACTTCCAGCCGGAGCCCTTGCGATAGGCCTCGCCGCAGATCAGGGCGGTCTCATGGCCGGTGTCCGGCACCACCTCGAAGCTGATCAGCGGCGCGGCGTGCTGCGGTCCCGCGCTGTCGTAGAGCATCAGTGAGAGGTCGCTGACCTGCCGGAACGGGCCGCCGTCGCAGGAGGCGGCGAAGACCACCCGGTCCACGCCGGCGTCGAGCGCCGCGAGATCGACCTCGACGGTGTCGGTGAGGCCCTCCGGGATCCGCTTCTTCGGCAGATGCCGGGCGAGGCCGGAGGGATGCCGGGGCTCGTTGTAGAAGACGAAGTCGGCGTCGGAGCGAACCCGTCCGTCGGGACCGAGCAGCAGCACGGAGGCGTCCACATCCGGGGAGCCGGGCCCGGGTGTCCAGCGCAGCACGGCCCGGACTCCGGAGGCGTCCAGCGGGTTGTTCGAGCCCTTCACCATCACCAGCGTCATACCGGTCATCCTGCCCTTGTTGCGGTCCGCGCCACAACGCCGCGCGGTGGGCGTCGGTGGTTGCGGTGTGCGACGGTGGGAAGCCGTAGGGAACGCGTGAAAACAAGCCCGCGTCGATGGGATGTCCGGACCGGCGGACTGACACGGCGGTCACGCGGTGGACCTGCGCCGGTTACCTGCTTTTCACGCATGAGGGAGCCGTTACGGGCTGCCCGCACGTACGATTATCGGCCAGATGTCTTCCGGCCTGACCACCCTGAAAGGGGGCGTATGCGATACTTCGGACATCTCACTTCTGGCCTCAGAGGTGAACTGTTCCACCGCGAGCCGCAGGAGTTCACCGCCGACTCGCCTGCCCACACGCTCGCTGTCGCCCTGGGGGCCACGCTCTACAGTCCGGCCACCCGGCCCAGGCTCGCCGACGACATCCGCAAGCAGGCCGCCCACGGCGTGGTGTCCATGGTGCTGTGCCTGGAGGACTCCATCGACGACCGGGATGTCGTCGCAGGTGAGGCCAATCTGGTCCGGCAGTTCGCCGACCTCGCCGGCCGGCCGGACGCGGCCGGCGGCATTCCGCTGCTCTTCATCCGGGTCCGCACCCCCGAGCAGATCACGGATCTGGTGGACCGGCTCGGCGCCGGCGCGGCGCTGCTGTCCGGATTCGTACTGCCGAAGTTCACCGAGGAGAGCGGCGTCCCCTTCCTGGAGGCGCTCACCCGCGCCGAGGCCGCCTGCGGCCGCCGGCTCTTCGCCATGCCCGTGCTGGAATCGCCGCAGCTGCTGCACCTGGAGACCCGGGTGGAGACGCTCAGCGGCATCTCCAGGACCGTCGACAAATACCGCGACCGGATCCTGGCGCTCCGGCTCGGCGTCACCGACTTCTGCGCCTCCTACGGGCTGCGCCGCGCGCCCGCCATGACCGCGTACGACGTGCAGATCGTGGCGTCCGTCATCGCCGACGTGGTGAATGTCTTCGGCCGCGCCGACGGCACCGGGTTCACCGTGAGCGGGCCGGTCTGGGAGTACTTCCGCCACCACGAGCGGATGTTCAAGCCGCAACTGCGGCGCAGCCCCTTCACCCCCGAGGCCGAGGACCTGCGCGAGGAGCTGCTGGCCCGCGACATGGACGGGCTGCTGCGCGAGATCGAACTGGACCGGGCCAACGGCCTCCAGGGCAAGACCTGTATCCATCCGACCCATGTGCCGGTGGTGCACGCGCTGAACGTGGTCACGCACGAGGAATTCAGCGACGCGGCCGACATCCTGCACGAGGACCGCAGCGGCGGGGGCGTACTGCGGTCGTCGTACACCAACAAGATGAACGAGGTGAAGCCGCACCGCGCCTGGGCGGAGCGGACGCTGCGGCGGGCCGAGGTCTTCGGTGTCGCCCGCGAGGACATCGGCTTCGTGGAGCTGCTGGCGGCGAGTCTGCCGGCCTCGTGACGACGGCCGCACCGGCCTTCTCCCGCCCGCTCCTCGCCGGTGCGGCTCCCCGACGCCTCGGACGCCCCTATCCCGCCCGGCCCCGCCCCCACGCCTGCCGCTGCCCCTGCCCCCACGTTTGCCCCCGCCCCACCCCACCCGACCCGGAACGAGGACAACCCGCTCTATGGCCTTCACGGCAACCAACGCCCCCTGGCCCGGCCAGTGGGTCGCCGACCGGCTGGGCGTCGCCCTGCACGGCGACGGCCTGCACGACCTGATCGGCCTGGCGCTGCGGCGCAACCCCAAGCGGGCCCACCTGCTCGTCTCGCAGGTGCTCGGCAAGCATGTGCCGCAGCGTCCCGACACCGTCTACGGCCATGCCCACCGGCTCGGTGAGCGGGTCGGGGAGCTGCTCGGACCGGTGGCGGACCGGGCCGTGGTGCTCGGTTACGCCGAGACCGCGACCGGGCTCGGGCACGCCGTCGCCGACGGCATCGGCCGCGTGCCGTACCTCCACTCGACCCGCCGGCCGGTCCCCGGTGTCGCCCCGGCCGGCGGCTTCGAGGAGGAGCACAGCCACGCCACCGGCCATCTCCTCCTCCCCGAGGACCCGGCGCTCCTCGCCGGCGACGGCCCGCTCGTCCTCGTCGACGACGAGTTCTCCACCGGCCGTACCATCCGCAACACCATCCACGACCTCCATGAGCGGCACCCGCGGTCCCACTACGTGATCGTCGCCCTCACCGACATGCGCTCCCCGGCCGACCACGCCGCCCTCGCCGCGTTCGGCGGCGCGCTCGGCGCCCGGATCGATGTCGTGGCACTGGCCAGCGGGACGGTCACGCTTCCGCCCGGCGTGCTGGAGAAGGGCCAGGCACTGGTGGCCGCGCACGCTCCCGGGCCGGCCGCGCCCGCACCGGCGCCGCCCGCCGGGCCCGAGGTGCCCCACCGGAAGGTCGACCTCGGCTGGCCGGCCGGTGTCCCGGACGGGGGCCGGCACGGCTTTCTGCCCGCCCACCGCGAGCGGCTCGAAGCGGCCCTGCCCGCCATGGGCCGGCGCCTCGCCGACGCGCTGCCCCGCGGCAGCCGCCGGACCACCGGCTCCGGCCGTGTCCCGCGCGTCCTCGTGCTGGGCAACGAGGAGCTGATGTACGCGCCCCTGCGCCTCGCCCAGGCCCTCCAGGACACGCTGACCGCCGAGGCGGGGCCGGGGGCGGCCGCCGAGGTGCGGTATTCGACCACGACCCGCTCGCCGGTGCTGGCCGTGGACGATCCCGGGTATGCCATCAGGGACCGGATCGTCTTCCCGGCCCACGACGAGCCCGGCGACGAGGGGCCACCGGAGCGGTACGCGTACAACCTGAGGGGGTTCGACGCGGTGGTGTGTGTGGTGGACTCCGTCGGGGACACCGAAGCGCTGTACCGGACCGACGGCCTGGTGGGCCGGGTGGCCGGGCTCACGGACACGGTGCTGGTCGCCGTCGTGCCGTCCCATCGACCCAACGCCCGACCGAACGCCCGACCGAACGGAAGCACCCGCACGATGAGCCGGACCGTGAACCGCCCGCTGCCGGAGCCCCTGCGGGGGCCCGCCTTCTCCTCGTACGCGCCCGACGAGGTGGGCTGGCTGCTCAAGGACCTCTCCGCGATCGAGCTCGAAGCGCCGACCGAGGAGCGGGAGGAGGCCATCCAGAGCGGTGGCGCCCACTACGCCGAATCGCTGCCGGTGGAATACCAGCCGACCCCGGAGTACCAGCGGCTCTTCCGCGCCGCGCTGGCCGGCTCGGCGGCCCGGATCGCCCGCGCCGTCGGCAGCGTCACCGAACTCGTGCTGGCCGAACGCGGCCCCGGCGCCGTACTGGTCTCGCTGGCCCGGGCCGGCACCCCCGTCGGCGTCCTGATGCGCCGCTGGGCGCTGCACGCGCACGGCCTCGACCTGCCGCACTACGCCGTGTCCATCGTCCGCGGCCGCGGCATCGACGCCAACGCGCTGCGCTGGCTCGCCGCCCACCACAACCCGGCCGACGCGGTGTTCGTCGACGGCTGGACCGGCAAGGGCGCGATCACCAGGGAACTCGCGGACGCCGTGGCGGAGTTCGAGGGCTTCAACCCGGACATCGCGGTGCTCGCCGACCCCGGCGGCTGCGTCTCCACCTACGGCACCCGGGACGACTTCCTGATCCCCTCCGCCTGCCTCAACTCCACCGTCTCCGGGCTGATCTCCCGCACCGTGCTGAACGCGGACCTGATCGGCCCGGACGACTTCCACGGCGCGAAGTTCTACCGCGAACTGCTCGACGCCGATGTCTCCGGGCTCTTCCTCGACACCGTCTCCGCCGAGTTCGGCGCGGTCGCCGACGGTGTCGCCGAGGACGTCAAGTCACTTCGGTCCCAGGACCGTTCACCGACCTGGGCCGGCTGGCGGGCGGTCGAGCGGATCAGCGCGGAGTACGGCATCCACGATGTGAACCTGGTCAAGCCGGGGGTCGGCGAGACCACCCGGGTGCTGCTGCGCCGGGTGCCGTGGAAGATCCTCGCCCAGCGCGGGGCCGGCGCCGACCTGGACCATGTGCGGCTGCTCGCCGCCCAGCGCGGCGTCCCCGTCGAGGAGGCCGACGGCCTGCCGTACTCCTGCGTCGGACTGATCCACCCCCGCTACACCCGTGGCGCGACCGGTACCGACGGCAAGGCGGTAGGCAGCAAGTGACCAAGGCCACCCACCCCACCACGAGCCGCGTCCTGGTCGCCAGCGACCTGGACCGCACCCTGATCTACTCCACCGCGGCCCTCGCCCTCACCATGCCCGACGAGCAGGCGCCACGGCTGCTCTGCGTCGAGGTGCACGAGGCGAAGCCGCTGTCGTTCATGACCGAGGCGGCCGGCCGGCTGCTGACCGAACTCGCCGACACCGCGCGGTTCGTGCCCGCCACCACCCGCACCCGCAAGCAGTACCGCAGGATCAGCTTGCCCGGCCGCCCGCCGCGCTACGCGATCTGCGCCAACGGCGGCCACCTGCTGGTGGACGGCCACACCGACCACGACTGGAACACCGAGATACGCCGCCGGCTCGCCGAGGGCTCCGCGCCACTCGAGGAGATCAGGGCGCATCTCGCCGCCACCGCCGACCCCGCCTGGCTGCGCAAGGAGCGCATCGCCGAGGAACACTTCGCCTACCTGGTGGTGGACCGCGAACGGCTGCCGGCCGGCTGGGTGAAGGAACTCGCCGAGTGGGCGGCCCCGTTGGGCTGGACGGTCTCCCTCCAGGGCCGCAAGATCTACGCCGTGCCGAAGCCGCTCAGCAAGAGCGCGGCCCTCGCCGAGGTGGTGCGCCGCACCGGCGCCCAGGAGGTCCTGGCGGCGGGCGACTCGCTGCTCGACGCCGACCTGCTGACCGCCGCGGACACCGGCTGGACCCCCGGCCACGGCGAACTCGCCGACACCGGCTGGACCGCACCCCACATCACCGCGCTCGACACGGTGGGGGTCGCCGCGGGCGAGGAGATTCTGCGCCGCATGCTGGTCCGCACCGCGGGGGAGGATCTGGCCGCCTGACCCGCCACCCCGGCCGTCCCGGTGCGGCGTTGCCGTCAGGCCGCGTCGTCGGGGCGGCCCGGGGTGATGACACGGGTGCAGTGGGCCCGGGTCGCCTCGACCCGGCGGGCGTTGGGGCGTTCGCTCGCCGTGATGAACGCGCGGGCCTCCTCCTCGGAGCGGCCGCCGCGCAGATGGCGCCGCAGCAGACGCCGCTCCCGCAGCCGGCGGGGCGCGTCCACATACCAGAGTTCGTCCAGCAGGTCGCGGACCTGCTCCCAGCCGGGGCCGTCGTCGGCGAGGTAATTGCCCTCGGTGACGACGAGCGCGGTCCGTGCGGGCACCACGAGCGAGGCGGCGACCGGTTCCTCCAGCCGGCGGTCGAAGTCGGGGGCGTAGACCGGGCGTTCGTGTTCGGCCCGGAGCCGGCGCAGCAGGTGCACATAGCCGTCCACGTCGAAGGTCTCCGGCGCGCCCTTGCGGTCGCGCAGCCCCAGCCGGTCGAGCTGGGCGTTGGAGAGGTGGAAACCGTCCATCGGCACATAGGCGGCGGTTTCGGCGCCCAGGCGTTCGTTCACCCCCGTCACCAGCCGTCTGGCCAGCGTCGACTTGCCCGCGGCCGGCGCACCCACCAGCCCCAGCAGCGCCCTCCTGCCTGGGATGCTGGGGACCAGGGCGACCACGTCATCGACGAGCATTCCGTCAGCGTAGGTCAGGCCTCAGCCATCCACACGGGAGCAGACGGTGCACGAAACGAAGAACCCGCCCCTCACACCCGAGCTGTACACATACGTCCTGGACCACAATCCGCCGCTGGACGCGGTGCAGCGGGAGCTGGTCGAGACCACCCGGCGCGAGCTGCCGGACGCGGCCGGGCTCCAGACCGCCGAGGAGCAGGGTCCGCTGCTGGCCTTCCTGGTCCGGCTGACCGGCGCGCGGCAGATCGTGGAGGTCGGCACGTTCACCGGCTTCTCCACCCTCGCCATGGCGCAGGCGCTGCCCGCCGACGGCCGGCTCATCGCCTGCGACCTCTCCGAGGAGTGGACGGCGGTGGGCCGCCGGGCCTGGGCCAAGGCGGGGGTCGCCGACCGCGTCGACCTGCGGATCGCGCCCGCGCTCGACACGCTGCGGGCGCTGCCGGACGGACCGTGGATCGACCTGGCCTTCCTCGACGCGGACAAGGAGACGTACATCGCCTACTGGGAGGAGCTGGTGCCGAGGCTGCGCCCCGGCGGCCTGCTCGTCGTCGACAACACCCTCTTCCACGGCCGGGTCACCGACCCGGCGGCCGGCGGCGGCGCGGCGGCGATCCGGGCGTTCAACGAGCACGTCCGGGCGGACGAGCGGGTGGACGACGTCCTGCTCACCGTGGCCGACGGCCTGACCCTGGCCCGCCGCCGCGGGTAGCCCGCCCGGCAGCGGTTGAGCGCGCCGAAGCGCCGGCCCGGTGCGGGCGCCGTCAGAGGTTGGCGTAGCCCGGGATGCCGGCCTTGACGCGTTCCAGTTCGCGGGCCTCGGAGATGCCCTGCGGGTCGTACCGAGGGGTGTAAGGGGCTTCGAGGCGGTGGGTCTCGTCGTCGGTGAGGTCGAGATCGAGCGATGCGACGGCCTCGTCGATCTGCTGGATCGTGCGGGCGCCGACGAGCGGGGCGGCGACGACGGGGTTGCGGCGCAGCCAGGCCAGGGCGACCTGGGCGCGGGTGACGCCGCGGGCGTCGGCGATGGCGCCGACCTCGTCGATGATGGCCCGGTCGCCGTCGGCGCCGGCCTGGTACAGGGTGTCGGCGTAGGCGCCGTCGGTGGCGGCGCGCGCGCCCGCGTTCGCCTGCTCGAAGGCGCGGGCGAGGCGGCCGCGGGCCAGCGGGCTCCACACCACGGTGGCGACGCCCTCGTCGGCGCAGAGCGGCAGCATCTCCCGCTCCTCCTCACGGGCGAGGAGGTTGTAATGGTCCTCCATGGTGACGAAGCGGGCCCAGCCGTTGCGCTCCTGGAGGTGGAGGAGCTTGGCGAACTGCCAGGCGTGCATCGAAGACGCGCCCAGATAGCGGGCCTTGCCGGACCTCACCACGTCGTCCAGTGCCTCAAGGGTCTCTTCGAACGGCGTGTCGTTGTCCAGCCGGTGGATCATGTACACATCGACATAGTCGGTGCCCAGGCGGCGCAGGCTGTTGTCGATCTCGGACATGATCGCCTTGCGCGACAGCCCGCCGCCGTTGGGGCTGCCGGGTCGCATCGCGTGGCGGACCTTGGTGGTGACGACGACGTCGTCGCGGCGCGCGAAGTCCTTCAGCGCACGGCCGAGGATCTCCTCGCTGGAACCGTAGGAGTACAGGTTGGCGGTGTCGAAGAAGTTGATGCCCGATTCGAGGGCGTGCTTGATCAGTGGACGGCTGGCCTCCTCGTCGAGCGACCAGACCGGGTGGCCCCGGTCGGGTTCGCCGTACGTCATGGCTCCGATGGCGACGGGGGACACGTCGAGGCCGGTCCGGCCCAGCTTGATGTAGCGCATGGCGGGGCTCCTACAATAGGCGTCGGGAAGAAAACGGAGAAGTCTCCGGCTGGCAGTGAAACGCTAACGGAGAGTTCTCCGTATCGCAAATGCCAGATCACCGCGGACCAGGAGGACGCCATGCCCGACGCAGTGCCGCAGCGCTCTGACGCGCTGAAGAACCGCGCGGTGATCCTTCAGGTCGCCCACGACGCGCTCGCCGAGTCCCCCGACGCCTCACTCAACTCGATCGCCAAGCGCGCGGGCGTCGGCCCGGGCACGCTCTACCGGCACTTCCCGACCCGCGAGGCGTTGATCCTGGAGGTCCACCGCCACGACACGGAGCGCCTCGTCGCCTCGGTACCGGACGTGCTCGCGGCGCATCCCCCCCTGGACGCGCTGCGACGATGGTTCATCACCCTCGCCGGCTATGTGCGGATCAAGCACGGCCTGGGCGAAGCGCTGCACTCCGCAGCCGCGCAAGAGGTCGTCAGCGCCTCCTGGCCCCCGGTGACCGCGGCGGTCAAGCAGCTCCTGGACGCCTGTGAACGCGCCGGCGAAGTGCGCCCCGGCGTCGACCCGGTCGACGTCATCATGCTCATGAGCTGCCTGTGGCGCACCTCCGACACCGCCGCCGGCGCCGCCCAGGCCGACCGTCTCCTTGAGCTGGCGATCGACGGATTCCGCCCGTAGCCCCGGGTGGGCCGGGTGGGGGACGAGGCCGCGGGGGCGCGCGGGGGGCTCGGGGTGGGGGATACGCTGAGGGCATGCCTCGCTATGAGTACCGCTGCAAGTCCTGTGGCGCCACTTTTGAAATGCGCCGCCCGATGGCACAGGCCAACGCGCCCGCGCCCTGCCCGCAGGGGCACGGCGACACGGTCAAGCTGCTCTCGACCGTCTCGGTGGGGTCCTCCGCCGGTTCCGCGTCGGCCCCCGCGCCGGCGGGTGGCGGTGGCGGAGGCGGCGGCTGCTGCGGGGGCGGCTGCTGCGGCTGACGCCGTACGTATCAGGGTCAGCGCCCCGCCGCGCGGTCCTCGCGGATGTTGGTGACCACGCGGTGGGCCGTCTCACGGACCGCCGCCGTCTCGGTGAGGAACGCCCAGTAGTCGGGGTGGCGGCCCTCCAGCGCGGCCACCGCGTGGTCCAGCCGAGCCACCGCCTCGTCCAGCGGGCGGGCGTGGCGCGGCTCCGGCGTGCTGCGCCCCTGCATCGCCAGCCGCTGCGCGTCCCTGATGGCGAACCTGGTCTTCTCCACCTCGGCCTTCGGGTCCTTGCTGACCTCGTTGAGCCGCCGCAGCCGGTCACCGGCCGCGCCCACCGCCCCGTCGACGTCGTCCATCAGCGTCCGTACGGCGGCCAGTTGGGCGCTCGCGTCCGCCCAGCGCTGCTCGGCCCGCGCCCGGCGCGCCTCGGCCAGCGCCTCCTCGGCCTGGCGGACCGCCTGTCCCGCCTGCTCGGGCACATGCTGCAAGTCCTGCCAGCACGCCACCGAGAACCGCCGCCGCAGCTCGCTGAGGACCGGGGTGACCCCCTCCGCCCGGTTCGCCAGCGCCTGCACCCTGGTGCGCAGCGACACCAGCCGCTTGTCCGTCTCGGCGGCCTGATCGGGCAGCCGCTCGGCCGCCGCCCGGACCGCCTCCGCCTCGCGCCGTACGTCGTCGGCGCGCCGTACGGTCTCGGTGACACCGTGCTTGGCCGCGCCCTCGTTGAGCTTGGTCAGCTCCGGGCCGAGCGCGGCGAGCCGCGCCGCCAGGTCGTCCGCCGTCAGCCCGGCCGCCCGTACGGCGTCCAGCGCGCCGGTGGCCGCGACCAATGACTGCTTGGCCGCCTCGCGGGCGGGCGCCAGCCGGGCGAGCTGGTTCTCGGCCTTGCCGAGCAGCGGGGCGAGGCCCGACTCGAAGCGGTCCAGCTCCTGCCTGGCCTTCACCAGCTCGTCCTTGGCCCGGGTCAGCTCGTCGCGGGCCCGGGCCGCAGTGGCGGGGTCCAGCTCCACCCGGTCCAGGTCGTGCGCGTCGACGGCGGCGATGTACACCCCGCTGACCTGGTCGATCCGCTCGCCCAGGGTCCGGAAGCCGGCCAGCGCGCGGCGGGCCTCGGGGGAGTCGTCCACGGCCGAGATGGTCTCTATCGAGATCTCCAGGCCGCGCTGGGCCGTGTCCAGCTCGTAGAAGGCCTGGCCGGCCGCGTCCTTGGCCGCCTGTGCCTCCGCACGCAGGTTGTTGTCGCCGCGCCGCCACCACGAACGTGCCGTCGTCACAGTGACACTCTCTCCCCGCGCTCGGCGTAGACCCCCTGAGGCCCTCGACCGCTCCATCTTCCCACCCGGCCGCACCGAACACATCGCCCGGCCGTTCGAGGGATGGTTGCTGACCAGCCCCCGGAGCAAGGTACCCTGTGACGTCGCAACTCCCGGGCGTGTAGCTCAGCGGTAGAGCGCCGCCCTTACAAGGCGGATGTCGGCGGTTCGAAACCGTCCACGCCCACAGGTTTTTGTCTGTGCCCCCGGAACAACAGCGGCGCTGCGCACTTTTGCGGGCCGGGTGGGCCCCCGCTCGGGGCGGTTCGGTTGGATACGGGGTGCGGGCCGGCTGTGGCTGGTCGCGCAGTTCCTCGCGCCCCTGATGGGGGCGCTCACCCTGAGGCGAAAGCGGAACCGGGACCGGTGGGGTGGTTCGGTTGGGTGCGGGGTGCGGGGCGGCCACCGAAGGGCACCCGGGTCGGGTAAATGGTGACGGGTTTGGTCGTGGATTCACCCAATCAGGGGAATGGCTGGATCGACCCGGGCGGGTTTCGCGGTGGGTGCTGACCATGAACGGATGAGCACTCAGTGGGGTAAGCACACCCGCTTATGGGCGGCACTCGCCGTCACCGTCATGGCGACGGGATCCTGGGGGCTCGGCGCGTCGGCTTCCGCCACGTCCCGGGCCCCCTGTTCGCCGCCGCGGCACACTGTCCGCGTCCTTGGTGTACCCGGCGCACCAGGCGTCCCCGGGCACCAAGGACCCGCCTGCGGGTCGTCCGCCGACCGGCCGCCGCGATCCGGGCCCGGCTCCGGGCCGCGGCCCGCGCCCGGACCGTCGGCACCGGCGGCCGAGCCGTCCCCGGAACCGTCGACCGGACCCGGGCACACCGCCGCCCCGAGCGATCCACCGACCTCGGCGCCAGCCGTCGGGCCGACACAGCCCGCCGGACCCGGCGCCCCCATATCCCCGAGCACCTCCGTATCGGCCAGCCCCGTACCGCCGGAGAACGCGACCCCCTCGGCCGCCCCGGACGATCCCGGCCATGATCACCCCTCGACCGACGAACCCCGCCCGGCCCCGGCCCCGGTAGCGCCCGAGCGGAACCCCGGCGCTCCCGGCCACGGCAGTGGGCATGCACCCGGCTCAGGACATCACCCCCACCCCCCGTGGCCCGGGCGGCCCGGCCACGGCCACTGGCCTGGATTTCCGTGGTCGCACGGCGGCGGTCATCCACCCGGATGGTGCGTGCCCTGCCCATGGGACTGGTCCTGGGGCTGGTCCTCGGGCTGGGAATGGTCGCACCACCACCCACCCGGCTGGTGGCACTGGCATTGCGTAAAGCCGCCCCCACCGCCCCCACCGCCCCCGCCTCCACCCACCACACCCCCGCCGAGCCCCACCCCCACTCCGACGCCCACTCCCACCGTCACCCCGACCCCGACCCCCACCCCGACTGTGACGACGCCCCCACCGCCCCCCACCCCGAAGCCCAAGCCCGCACCCCCGGCGGCAGCCGTACCCCCACCCCCGCCGCCACCACCACCCGCACCACCCCCGCCGCCGGCCCCGACACCCCCACCCGCACCCAGCCTCAGCCCGCCGCCCGTGCCGACGGCCGTGCACTGGCCGGTGCACCGGCCCAAACCGACCACCGCGCCCACCCCGCACCGCCGGGCGCTGACGCTGACGATGCTGCTCACCACCGTGCCCGCGCTGCTGGCCGTGGCGGTGCTGCGACCCGGCTCCAGGACCTACCGCAGAAACAACTAGCCCACAGCAAGGGGGATTTCGATGTCGCAGTGGGTGGCACTGCTCATCGCCATGGCCGCGATCGGCGCCGTGGTGGTCAGCGTGGTCGTACTCAGGCAGCGCAGGATCACCGATGACGACGACCCGTCGGAGACGCCGGACGTCATCGAGTACATGGTGATGATGATCGGCGTGGTCTACGCGATCGTCCTCGGTCTGGCCATCGCCGGTGTCTGGGAGGGCCGTGGCTCGGCGCAGGCCGACGCCCTGGCGGAGGCGCAGGCGCTGCACGAGGTGAAGGCCCGGGTACAGGTGTATCCGCCGGCCGTACGGGACAAGGTCCGCGCGGACGTGGACGCGTACGCTTCCTTCGTCGCGAACCAGGAGTTCTCCTACATGAGGCAGCATTCCGAGCTCTCGCCCCGCGGCACGGTTCTGCTCGACCAGGTGCGGACCGACGTCACGGAGTTCGATCCGAAGAACGATCTGGCCGCGCAGGCGTATCAGCCGGTGGTGGACGAGGTGGCCGCGGTCGACCAGGCCCGGCAGGCCCGCGGGCAGAACGCCGGGGCGACGATGCCCGGCATGGTCTGGTTCGGTCTGATCGCCGGCGCGCTGGTGACGGTCGGCCTCATCTTCACCCTCCAGATCAGACGGTCACCGAGGGAGCTGCTGCTGGCCGGCCTCTTCAGCGCGCTGATCGCCTTCCTGCTCTTCCTGATCTGGGATCTGGACGCGCCCTTCGGAGCCGGCCTCGCCGTCTCGTCGGACGTCTTCCGCCAAGTGGTCCTCGGCACCTGACGAGTGCTCCTGAACAGGGCTCCTGAACAGGGGCCCTGACCGGGGCTCCTGTCAGGGCACCGGCGTCGGGTTCTCGTCGAACAGAGCGGACCGGTGAAGAGCGGTGCCCCTGCCCGATCGGGCAGGGGCACCGCTCTTCATCCTCGGGTCAGTGCCAGTTGGCGACGTTGACGTTCTCCAGGACGCCCAGCGCGTCCGGGACCAGGACCGCCGCCGAGAAGTAGGTGCTCACCAGGTAGCTGATGATCGCCTTCTCGTCAATGCCCATGAACCGGACATTGAGCCCCGGCTCGAACTCGTCGGGCAGACCGGTCTGGTTGAGGCCGATGACGCCCTGGTTGTCCTCGCCGGTACGGATGGCGATGATCGAGCTGGTGCGGGCGGCGCTGATCGGGATCTTGTTGCAGCTCAGCAGCGGGACACCGCGCCAGGCCGGCACGGTGGAGCCGAGCACTTCCACGGGGTCGGGGTAGAGGCCGAGCCGGGTGCACTCGCGGCCGAAGGCGGCGATGGCCCGCGGGTGCGCGAGGAGATAACGGGTGCCGCGGCGGCGGCTGATCAGCTCGTCCAGGTCGTCGGGCAGCGGCGGACCGGCGTGCGGCTGGATCCGCTGGTCGTACTCGGCGTTGCTGAGCAGCCCGAACTCGGCGTTGTTGATCAGCTCGTTCTCCTGACGCTCGCGGAGCGCCTCGACGGTGAGCTTGAGCTGCTGCTCGGTCTGGTTCATCGGTTCGTTGTAGAGGTCGGCGACCCGGCTGTGGATCCGCAGCACGGTCTGCGCGACGCTGAGCTCGTACTCGCGGGGCTTGACCTCGTAGTCGACAAAGGTGCCGGGCAGTTCGGCCTCGCCGTGGTGGCCGGAGGCCAGCTCGATCTCGGCCTCACCGCGCTTGTTGGCGCGCTGCCGGGGGAGCGAGCGATACGCGTCCAGGTGGCCGCGCAGCTCCGCGGACCGCTCCAGCAGCGACTCCACCTCCTCGCGCGGCAGGGCGAGCACGGTGGTGGCGGCGCCGGCCTTGGCGGTGAAATCCCAGGTGCCGTCGCCGCTGAGCAGCGCGCCCTCGCCGAAGTGGTCGCCGTCGGCGAGGACGCCCAGCCGGGTCTGCTCGCCGTACGACCCCTCGCCGAGCTTCTCGACCTTGCCGTGGGCGATGAGGAAGACGGTGTCGGCCGGCTGGCCGGCCTCGGCGAGCACATCCCCCGCCGCGTACTCCCGCTGGACGAAACGATCCGCCAGCGCGGTGAGCGAGGCGTTGTCCTTGAACGACCGCAGAGCCGCGATCTCGCCCAACTCCTGCGGGATGACCCGGACCTCGGACCCGGTCTTCACAAAGGTGACCCGGCCGTCGCCCACCGCGTAACTCAACCGGCGGTTCACCCGGTAGGTACCGGCGTTGACCTGGACCCAGGGCAGCACCCGCAGCAGCCAGCGGGACGAGATGCCCTGCATCTGCGGGGTGGACTTGGTGGTGGTCGCCAGATTGCGAGCGGCGGCCGTGTCCAGGCTCGTACGCGGCTGGCCGCTCTGCGGTGCGCCTTGTGCGGTGTCCTGGCCCGCATCAACCGACATGGGCTGTCCTTCCCGTAAGGAGGTGATTCGGCCCTCATTCTTTCCGTGACGTTGGGTGCTGCCTATTGCCGGAACGAGTGAGATTACTTTCCGAAATACCGGTAAGTGCGGCGATCCAGCCGTGCCGTACAGCGCGCCGGTCACGAAGTGACCTCGACTCGAACCCGTGTGCGTCGAAGGCCGGTTGGTGGGCAACCGATCGTTGACAGGGCGCCGCCGGCGTCCACAGGTCACCGTCGAACCGCCGCCGACCCGCGGCGGCCGTTGTCAGGGAGAGTTCACATGCTGGCTGCCGTGGGCGCCGTCATATTCGCCATCGCGTATCTGCTCAACGTCACCAACACCCACACGGACGCGGCTTTCACGCCGTTCAGCCTGATGGTCGCCGGGCTCTGCTTCGTCGCCCTGCACCTGGCCGGGGTCGGCACCGGGTGGTCCTACGGCAGCAGAACCCGTCGTCGTCGCTGACCGCGGCACCCGTACACGGGGGCCCGGACGGACCCCGGCGGCCCCACAGCGGGGTCAGAGCGCTTCGAGCGCCTCGACGACCGGACCGCGGTCCGCCGGCGCCGCGGGTCCGGGAATCGTCACCGGAACGGTCGGGATCGGGAAGGCGGCCGGCGCCGCCTTCCGCTCCCGCCGGAAGATGTACGCGGCGAAAGCGCCCGCGCCGAGCAGCGCGGCCACCGACATCGCGGTGCCGAGCCAGCTCGCGCCGAGCCACTTGCCGCCGATCCAGCCGAGACCGACGCTGTACGTCGCCCAGCAGACACCGGCCAGCGCCGACCAGGGGAGGAATTCCCCGGGGCGGCGCCGCGCCGCGCCCGCACCCAGGCTGACCAGACTGCGGCCGGCCGGTGCGAAGCGGGCCAGCACCACGAACGCGCCACCGCCACCGACCAGTACCTGGCCGAGGCGTTCGTGCGCGGAGGCGAGCTTGCGGGAGTTGGCCAGCCGGCGGTCGAACCAGTCGCCGCCGCGCCAGGCGAGCCGATAGGCCAGCACGTCACCCAGGCAGGAGGCGGTGGCCGCGCAGCCCAGCAGCGCGAAGACATCGACCAGGCCGTCACCCGCGCCGGAGGACCCGGCGGTGGCGGCGCTGATCACCAACACCCCGCTCGGGAGCACCGGGACGAAGACATCGAGCAGCACGGAGAGGGCGACGACCAGGTAGATCCATGGCCAGTCGAAAAGGGAGCCCATGCCGTGCAGCACCGCGCCTCCTCGTCCTTCGCCCGTTCCCAGCGCGTCAGTTGTGCCTTGTGCCCGACGTGCTCTGAGGTTCTTTGTCGATAGTTCTTTGTCGATTTTTATCGGTGCTCTGCCGTACGCTGTCGCCTCCGCCGCCGAAGCTCCCGGAGCCCGTGGATACCCCGCTGATCTGCGGGTTCGTCCAGGGTGCCGGTGCCGCGCCGACGCCGGCGGATCTTCATCCACCGTCAGCCGTACAGGCTACGCCAGTAGCCGCTTCCGGTTCCGTCGAGGACGCGTGACGTAGGAGACAATCACGGCGTTATTACGACGGGAATACTTTCGTCCGAAGGGTCCCGGGCACGTTTGCGCTGGCCACAGCGGTCGAGCCGGCGCCGCGGGGTGCCGGGCCCTCCGCTCCCCTCGGCCGGGCGGCCGGTTGCGCACAACTGCTTCACACCCGCCCCCGCCCGCCGCTGTCGTCGGACCCCTCCCGTAGACTCTTCGCAGCAGAAGGGGAGTAGCTCTTCGCCGGACCGTCGACATACTGCTCGGGCCGTTCACCCACTCCGCGACCGTGGTCGCGGACGACGGACGGACCGGGCCGGCGCCCGGAGGCGGCAGGAGACCGGAGACGGTCGGCCGCCAGCGAGACCTTCGGCCGCAGTGTTCCGACGCTGCCGTGCCGAAGCGACCCCGCGTTCACCGTGGTTCTCCGGTACGGCTGCCCCGACCGATCGAGGACCTTCCCCGTGTTCAGTCTCTCCGTGCTCGCCGTCGTCTTCGGCGTGATCTTCCTGGCCGAACTCCCCGACAAGACCGCGGTGGCGGGGCTTGTCCTCGGCACCCGCTACCGGGCCTCCTACGTCTTCTGCGGGATGGCCGCCGCCTTCGCCGTCCATGTCGCCCTGGCCATCGCCGCGGGCAGCCTGCTGACCCTGCTGCCGCACCGCGTGGTGCAGGCGGTCGTCGGGGTGCTGTTCCTGGCCGGCGCGGCGATGCTGCTCTTCTCGCACGGCGACGAGGAGGAGGGGAAGCTACGGGCGCCCGCCGACCAGAGCTTCGGGAAGGTCGCGGCGACCGGCTTCACGCTGATCCTGGTCGCGGAGTTCGGCGACCTGACACAGATCCTCACCGCCAATCTGGCCGCCCGCTACGGCGAGCCGGTGCCGGTCGCCATAGGCGCGGTGCTGGCTCTCTGGGCGGTCGGGGCGCTGAGCGTCTTCGGCGGACAGTTCCTGATGAAGCGGGTGCCGCTGGCGCTGATCACCAGGATCGCGGCCGTGGTGATGGTGGTGCTGGCCGGGATCAGCCTCGCCGAGGCGATCGCGGGCTGATCCGCCCGGCGGACGGCCCCGAGGACGGCCCGGCGGGCAGGCTTACGCCCAGGTGGTCCGGCGTACGATCCGGCGGCTGGTCCGGCTGGTCCGGCTGGTCCGGCTGGTCCGGCTGGTCCGGCTGGTCCGGCTGGTCCGGCCGGCCCGTCAGCCCGTCGTGATCAGCAGGCCGCCGCCCGGGGCGGCTTCCACCCGGACCGCTTCGAGAGAGGCGACATGGGCGTCGGGCCGGTGCGCGAGAGCGCGCGGGCCGACGCCCACCACCCGCATCCCGGCGGCTCGGCCGGCCGCGATGCCGACCTCCGCGTCCTCGAAGACCAGGCACTCCTCAGGGGTGAAGCCCAGTTCGGCGGCGCCCTTGAGGAAGCCCTCGGGGTCGGGTTTGCTGGCGCCGACCCGCTCGGCGGTGACCAGCACCGGCGGCAGCGGCAGCCCGGCGGCGCCCATCCGGGTCCTGGCCAGAGCGTCGTTCGCGGACGTGACCAGGGCGTGCGGCAGCCCGGCCAGCGCGGCCAGGAAGGCCGGGGCGCCCGGCACCGGCACGACCCCGTCGACGTCGGCGGTCTCCTCGGCGAGCAGCAGCGCGTTCTCCGCGCGGTTCTCCGCCGCCGGACGGTCCGGGAGCAGCGCGGCCATGGTGGCGTGGCCCTGCCTGCCGTGCACGACCTTCAGTACGGCGGCGGGATCCAGGTCGTGCCGCAGCGCCCAGCGGGTCCAGCAGCGTTCCACCACCGCGTCGGAGTTCACCAGAGTGCCGTCCATGTCGAGCAGCAGAGCGCGGGCGGTGAACACGGACGGCATGGGGCTCCATTCGCAAGGGCCGGCCAAGAAAGATACGCAAGTACGCAGGTACGCAGTGGCCCCGCCAGCCGGTCAGGGGAGGCGGGCGGAGCCACTTTGTTTCTTTACGGTACAAAATCTTTCCGCGTTCCGCCACCCCCCTGGGCGTTCGGGATGGCCGGGACGTGGCTCCACGGCCGGCGGACTCACCCGCCGCGCGGCGGGTCGACGTACTGGAGCAGCCCCCAGGTGAAGTGCGCGATCGTCCGGCCGGGGGCGCGCGGGACGGTCAGCGAGAGCACCGACCGGCTGGGGGCGTCCGGCGGCAGCGGGGCGGCCGGCGGGAAGGCGCGGGCGGCGTCGTCCACCGTGCACGACCACGGCGTCAGGTCGTCGGCGGTCCGCAGCACGGGCGCCGGGGCCCCGGGGGCCCGGACCAGCCACTCGTTCCAGACCGCCGTGCCGCCAGGCGAGCAGAGCACCTCGAAGCGCAGGTCGGGCCAGAGCGGCAGCGGCCACAGCAGCGCCTCGCAGGTCAGGTCGCCGACCTTCTGCTCCCGGACCGACTCCGGCGGCCCGAGCGCCGTACGGTAGCGCCGCGCGCCGCCGGGAAACGTCCGCGAGTGCAGCCGCGCCTGCCAGCGTTTGTGCGCGTCCCGCAGTTCGGCATGGCTCGATCCGAGGTCCCGGAGGGCGTCGTCGACCAGTTCTGGCTGGTGGTCGGCCATCCGCCGCAGCAGCACGAGCTGGAAGTGTTCGAGGCCGAAGCGGTCAGGAGCCATCCGCCGATCGTAGGCCGCCCCGGTCGTCCCGGCCGGCGCGGGCAGCTCCGGGGCGGTCGGCGCCGTGGCCCGCGGATCGGGGCCCTGCGGACCGGGGCCGGGCCGCCGTACGGAGCGGGGCCCGGCCGTACGGATCGGAGCGGCGCGGCTCAGCGGTGGTGGTGCCCGGTGGCCCGGGCCAGGGCGGCGCGGGTGGCCGGTCCGCAGGTGCCCAGCGTGTCGTGGACGTGGTGCCAGAGCTGGAAGGCGGTGACGGCCAACTGGACGTTCCGGTCGAACACGCCGTCCTGGGAGCCCCGGTAGACATGGACCTCGGTGAGGCCGCGCTGGAGGTCGGCGACCGCCGGACCGACGTCGCCGAGCCGCAGTACGGCCTCGTCGGCGGGCGCGATGGGCTGCTTGGGCGGCGTCGAGCTCTGGACGGGTGTCGGGGTGGTGACCGGAGTGCTTCCGGCGGGCCCTGAGGGGTCAGTGGGATCCGAGGGACTGGCGGGGTCGGTCGAGTCCGCGGACGGTGTCGTCGGCGGGGCGGTCACCGAGGCCGAGGGGACGGGTGCGCCGGACAGCAGGGTCGAGGTGACCGTCGGGGTGGCGGCGGGGGCCGGCGAGTCGGTCGGCGTGGGGGAGTTGGCGAGGATGCCGGGCGCCTGCCGGGTGACGGGGGGCGCCACGTGCGCGGTCGCGGGCGAGGAGTCGTGCGGGAGCTTCACATCGGGCATCGACGCGTTCAGGTCGGGCAGCGACTGGTCTCTCGTCGGCTGCTCGTTGCCCATCACCTGCCCGGTCACCGCCACCGCGCCGGCCGCCAGCGCGGACGCGGCCACCGTCACCGCGGCCACCACGACACCGCGTCTGCGCCGCCGGTGCCGGCCCCGGATGACCACCGGCTCCATGGCGGGCGGCTCGTCCGGGGCGTATCCGGCGCCGGAGTACCCGGAGTACCCGGAGTACCCGGAGTACACCGAGGGGAAGAGGCCCAGATCCTGGGTGGTGGGCTCCGGCCCGGCCGCCGTGATCAGGGCCTTCACGGTCGTCTCGCCGGGGTCGCCGCCCGGCTCCGCGACATCGACGTACGGGCGCATCCGCAGTTGGTGGAAGCCCTCGGTCGCGGCGAGGGCGGCGGCCCGTTCCGCCGAGCGCTCGGCGGCGCGTATCTCGACTTCTTCCCCGGCGGCTTCCGGCAGGGCGTCCGCGCCGCCGCCGGAGCCGGCGTCCGCACCGGCCCGGTCCGCGGGGTCGGTGCCGTCCGTACGACCGGGACCGTTCGAACCGGGCACGCCGCTCGTATCGGCGGCCCCGGCCGTATCGTCCGCGCCGCCCGGACCGCCGTCCGGGTCACCGTCCGCCACCGCGGTCTGGCCCGTACCGGCCCCGTCACCTGCCGTGCCGCTGCCCCCGCTGCCCTCGCTGCCCGTTTCCGGGTTCGCCCGCGCTCCGAGCGGCTGCGGCTCGGCCCCTTGCTCCTGCTGCTGCGACGCCATTGGGTCCCCTCCCCGCCGTCGTTGGTGCGCCGGCAAAGGCCCGGCCGACTACTCGCCGATTATGCCGATCCCCCGCGCCCTCGCACACCCGTGCCCCCAGACGGGGGCGCCACTCTGGCCAAGATCACATCCCATAACCGTACAAACAGTGCGAATATGAGGTTCTGGCCGTCGGGGGACGACGGGAGGAGCCTTCATGGCCCAGGGCACCACGGCGACCGCGGGGCCGCCGTCGGCGGAGCCGGGCGGGCGGCAGGACCGGCGGGCGGTGCGGATCGCGGTCGGCGCGCTCGCCCTCGGACTGCTGCTCGCGGCGCTCGACCAGACCATCGTGTCCACCGCGCTGCCCACCATCGTCAGTGAACTCGGCGGCATCAACCACCTCTCCTGGGTGGTCACCGCCTACCTGCTGGCCTCCACCGCCGCGACCCCGCTGTGGGGGAAACTCGGCGACCTGTACGGCAGGAAGCGCCTCTTCCAGACCGTCATCGTGATCTTCCTGATCGGCTCCGCGCTGTGCGGGATCTCGCAGAACCTCAGCGAGTTGATCGCCTTCCGGGCCCTCCAGGGCCTGGGTGGCGGCGGGTTGATCGCGCTGTCCATGGCCATCGTCGGCGACATCGTGCCGCCCCGGGACCGGGGCCGCTACCAGGGCGTTTTCGGGGCGGTGTTCGGCGCGAGCAGTGTGCTCGGGCCGCTGCTGGGCGGGGTGTTCACCGAACAGCTCTCCTGGCGCTGGGTCTTCTACGTCAACCTGCCGATCGGCGTCATCGCGCTCGCCGTGATCGCCGCCGTCCTGCACATCCCGGTCCGCCGCACCGCGCACCGTATCGACTACGCCGGCATGGCGGTGATCGCGGCCGCCGCGACCTGCCTGGTGCTGGTGACCTCGCTCGGCGGCACCACACTGGCCTGGGGCTCGGCCGGCATCATCGGTCTCGCCGCGGCCGGGGTCGCGCTGGTGGCCGCCTTCGTGGTGATCGAGCGCCGCGCGGAGGAACCCGTGCTCGCGCCGCGGCTCTTCCGCAACCGCACCTTCGTGCTCTGCTCGGCGATGTCCTTCATCGTCGGCTTCGCGATGTTCGGCGCGCTGACCTTCCTGCCGACCTTCCTCCAGATCGTGCACGGCTACTCGCCGACGCTCTCCGGCGTCCACATCATCCCCATGGTCGTCGGCCTGCTGATCTCCTCCATCGGCTCCGGGCAGATCGTCAGCCGTACCGGCCACTACAAGGTCTTCCCGGTCGCCGGCACCGCCGTCACCGTGGTCGGGCTGCTCCTGCTGCACCAGCTCGACGAGCACACCTCCACCCTGGTGACGAGCCTGTTCCTGCTGGTGTTCGGGCTGGGCCTCGGGCTGATCATGCAGGTGCTGGTGCTCGCCGTGCAGAACTCGGTCGGCTACCAGGACCTCGGCTCCGCCACCTCGGGCACCACCTTCTTCCGCTCGATCGGGGCGTCCTTCGGGGTGTCCATCTTCGGCACGATCTTCGCCTCCCAGCTCGCCGACAAGCTGCGCACGGCGCTGCGCGGGCTGCCGCTGCCACCGGGCTTCAACCCGTCCCAGCCGCAGGCCAACCCCAACTCCATCGCCCGGCTGCCGCCCGGCATCAAGGTCCCGGTGCTGCACGCCTTCTCCACCTCGATCACCACGGTCTTCCTGTGGGCCTCGCCGGTGGCGTTCGCCGGCTTCGTGCTCTCGCTGTTCCTGAGGGAACAGCCGCTGCGGGGGTCGGTCACGGTGCCCGAGGGCGGGGAGACGGTGGGCGCCAACCCGGTCGAACGCTCCTCCCTCGACGAGATCGCCCGCTGTCTGTCGCTGCTGGGCAGCCGGGAGGCCCGCCGCGACCTCTACACCCGCATCACCCGGATGTCCGGGCTCGACATCCATCCGGCGACCAGTTGGCTGCTGCTGCGGCTGGCCCACGGCAGCGCGGTCGACCCGGCCCGGGCCACCGCCAGGACGAGTGTGTCCGCCGCCGTCATCGAGAAGGCCGAGACGCAAGCCGAGGCACGCGGCTGGGCCGCGCGGGCCGGTGACCACCTCACCCTGACCGTCGCCGGCCGGGCCACGGCCGACCGGCTCACCGAGGCCCGCCGCTCGGTCCTCGCCGAGCTGCTCGGCGACTGGGATCCCGACGGGCACGACGAACTCGCGGCGCTGGTTGTCAAGTTGAGCAAGGAGCTGTGCGGGGGCGATGCGGATCAGCCGGAGGGGCGCGTCCGCCGGGCGGGGGAGAGCGGCGCCTCCTCCTGAGCCGTCCCGTGCCGTTCCGTGCCGTCCTGAGCCGTCCCGGGCCCGTCGGCGCGCGCCCTGGCAGCGGGCGTCCGGTGGCTTCGCCGCATATCGGAAGGCATATCGGAACACGGCGGGTGTTTGGGGTGGCAAGCAGCGGCAAGTCGACTGGCATGAGTGGAGAGACGGGAGGCACGTCATGTCCACAGGAGCGATAATCGCCGTCATCGTGGCGGTAGTTGTGGTGATCGCGATCGTCGCGGCGGTGACGATGATGCGCGGTGGCACCGGAGGCGCCGGACTGAAGCGGCGTTTCGGACCGGAGTACGAGCGGACGCTCGCCCGGCACGACGGGGACGACAAGGCGACGCGCCAGGAGCTGTCCGAGCGCGTCAAGCGGTACGGAGACCTGGCGGCTGAGCCGGCCACCGCTGAGCAGCGGGAGCGGTACGGACAGCGCTGGGCGGAGATCCAGGCGAAGTTCGTGGACGAGCCCGGGCAGGCGCTCGCCGACGCGGACCGGCTGATCGGTGAGGTCGCGGCCGAACGCGGCTTCCCGGCCGCCGACTCGCCTGAGCACTTCGACGCGCTGTCCGTGCACCACCCGCACCAGGTGCAGGGTTACCGCCAGGCCCACGAGCTCGCCGGGCACGCCGCGGCGGGCGGCCGTCGGGCCACCGAGGACATGCGGCAGGCCCTGGTCTCCGCGCGGGCGCTCTTCGACGAGATGCTGCGGGGCACCGGGACGTCGTCCCGCACGGCGGACCGCGACCCGGCCGTCGCCACGACGACGGTCCCGCCGGCACCCGCTCCCGTCGAGGAACCGCCGACCGCCGGTGCTGAACCGGCCACGGCCGAGCGCGTCCCCGACTCCCAGGCAGCGGTCGACACCGCCAAGCGCGACGACGGCGCCGTCCGTACCGATGGCACCGACGGCACCGTTGCCGGCGACGGCACCGACGGTGAGCAGGAACACCACCGTCCGCTGTCCGGCCGCCTCGGCGCTCTGACCGGTTCGCGGCGCGGCCACACCACCGACGACGAGAGCTGATTCCGCACCCCCACGTCCGCCGCGTGCCCCGCGCACGCCAGGACGGCCGCACGCACGTGACGAGCAGGTATTCGAGGAGACGAAGACGATGAACTTCCCCAACCGCACGCGGACAGAAGATCGCGCCGACCCGAGCGCCACGGAGGCGCCGGACGCCAAGAACGGCACGACCGGCGACACGACCGGCGACACGCCGAGGGACAGCGCGACGAGCGACGCCACCACCACCGACGCCACGACGGACGGCATGCCCGAGCGTTCCAACGGGGAGCGAGCGGGCAGCCGGTCGGGCACCTCCGCCGGCACCGACCGCAAGGCCACCGGCCGCACCACCTCGGCGAACACCGCCGACTCGCAGCGGTCGGCCACCACGCCGGGCACCACGTCAGCCACCACGTCCGCCACCCCGGGCACTTCCGGCCGGGACGGCGACCTCGGGACGGACTCGAAGCGGCAGCGTGGGGACTCCGTGGCCCGTACGGACACCGTCGCCTCGCCGGTCGTACCCGCGGCCACCACTGACCGCACGTCGGACACGTCCAGCACGTCCAACACGTCGAGCATCTCCAAGGCCGCGGGTACCACCGACCGCAAGGACACCGCCGACACCACGGGCCGCAAGGACACCGTCGGCTCGCCGGCCAGTGACGGCCACGAGTCGGTGCTGGTGGCGGGCAGCGAGGCCCACGCGGTGGAGAACGGCAACCGCGCCAAGGCGGGAGCCGGCACGGACACGACGGACGCACACGGCGCCAGGGACAGCCGGGACGCCAAGGACGCGAAGGGCGCCACGGACGCGAAGAGCGCCACGGACGTCAAGGGTTCGAGCTCCGAGGACATCGACCAGCTCAACCGCCGGATGGAACGCGCGGTTGGCGGCTTCGTGGACGACCCCCGTCGCGCGGTGCGCGAGGCGGACGACGTACTCGACGAGGCGGTCCGCCGGCTGACCCGGATGGTCGAGGAGCGCCGCGACTCGCTCCGCCAGAGCTGGCACGGCGACAACGGGGACAAGACGGGTACGGAGGAGCTGCGGGTGGCCCTCACCCGCTACCGCGACATGACCCAGGAGCTCCTCAACGTCGGCTGACCGGCAGGCCGGACGAGCCGGCCGCCCGACGGACCGCAGGACCGTCGGACATGACGGGCCGACAGCTCATCGGCGTCCGGTCGATCCTTCCCCACACCCCAGCCCGCAGGCGACCCGCCTGCGGGCTGCCGTGTCTCCCGCGCCGCCCGTTCAGCTCCTCGGGTGGCTGACCTTGAGGCCCTGGATGAAGTGGGCCAGCGCCTTGGGGGTGGTGGTCAGCACCACGGCGGGGTCGTCGCTCTCGCGGAGCAGGACCGCGCCCCGGTAGGCGGCCAGCTCGACGCACTCGCCCTGTTCCTGGGAGTACGTGGACTTCTGCCAAATCAGGGACGCGGTCATGGGAGAAGGCCTTTCAGAGGTCTTGGGAGATGGTGTGGATGAAGTCACGCGACCGCGACCGGTCCAGCGCCACCGCGCCGAGGGTGTCGTAGAGGATGCGGTAGTTGGCGAGGTGGGGCGCCGCGTGCAGGAAGCTGATGCCGTGGGCGGAGTCGATCTGCACCGTGTCGAGCGGCCGCACCGGACCGCTCGCGTAGAGCATCGCGTGTCCGGACCCGATATGCCCGTCCGCCGCGAAGGGGATCACCCGGACGCTTATCTGCGGCAGGTGGCTGAGCTCCTGGATGTGCTCCAACTGGGAACGGGCGACCTTTCCGCCGCCGAACCGCATCCGCAGCGCGGCCTCGTGGACCAGCGCCTCGTAGGGTGGTGCGGCGTCCCGGTAGAGCACGCCCGAGCGTTCGAGCCGGTGCGCCACCCGCGCCTCCAGCTCGTTCTCGGGCAGCGGGGGTATCGCGTAGCCGAAGACCGTACGGGTGTAGTCCTCGGTCTGGAAGACCCCGGGGATGTGGGTGATCTGAATCGTACGCAGATGGGTCGCGTGGTGTTCGAGCTCCGCCACGTCGAGCAGGGACGCGGGTACGACGCCGCGGTACGCCTCCCACCAGCCTTTGCGGCCTTGGCCGTTGGCCATCGCGACGAGTGCGTCGATGAGGGCGGTGTCGCCGCATTCGTAGAAGGCGGCCAGCCGTCTTAACCGCTCCTCGCTGACGCCGAGCCGGCCCGCCTCGATGTGACTCACCTTTGCCGGGTCGGTGCCGAGCAGCCGCGCGGTGTCCCGGGCGGTGGTGCCCGCGGCCTCCCGCATCTTCCGTAGCTCCGCACCGAGGCGCTCCTGACGGGCGGTTGCGGTGCTTCTCAGCGGCATGGTGTCCCTTCTTGATGCTGATTCCGAGTGTGCCGTTCCGCTTGCGCGGGGTCCAGATCGTTTCTGGAAAATTCGGAGACAAGGTTGCAGAGGTGCACTATTGCCCCATAACGCCCTCTGTGCCAATCGTATGTGGACAGTCAACTCCCTTGCTCCGTCAGCCTGTTGGTTGGGTGCACCGCTGAAGTCCGCCGGGTGCGGCCCTGACGGGACCGGCGGAAGGGTGATCGCGGCCGCGTCCCGGCGGCCGGCGGCGGTCCGGAAGCCGCCGTCACCGGTCCCGTGCCCGCGCGGTGTGCCGGTGCGGACCCCGCCCCGTGCGCCGTGCGGACCCCGACCCGGAACCCGGCGCGACCGTGCATTCTGCACGGTCATCAGATGACATCGGTGACTTCTCCGCTTTCCGTGCGATGTGCGAATCTCTCCCCGTCGCCGCTGAAGGGGGATCGATGGACAACCGCTACGAGGTTTTCTGTCTCGCGGACCGCTACTTTTACGAGAGCCTCGACCGTTTGTCCGCCGGCCCGGACTCCCCGGCGGAGACGAGCGGCGTCGCGCTCTTCGACACCGCCCGCCGCGAGCCGCCGCCCGGCTGGCGCACCCTGCGCAACGGGGACTGGCTGCACATCGACCCGCCGGCCGGCGCCACCGCCTATCCCGCCCAGGGCTGGAAAGTGCATGTCTCCGCGGGGCTCGACAACGCGGACAAGGTGGCGGCGAAAGTCTGGGACTACTGCGTTCCGCGGCAGATTCCGTTCAAATTCGTGCCGGGTCCGCAATTGCTGCACCTGCGCAACTCGAAGTACGCCGGGCGGGACACCAGCGGTAAATTCGTCACCATCTACCCGGCCGACGACGTCATGCTGCGGGCGGTCCTCCAGGAGCTCGGCGAACTGCTCGACGGCGAGCCGGGCCCGTACATCCTCACCGACCTGCGCTGGCGCCAGGGACCGCTCTACGTGCGGTACGGGGCCTTCGCCAAGCGCCACTGCGTCGGCGAGCACGGCACCCTCGTGCCCGCCGTCGAGGACGGCGAAGGGCGGCTGGTGCCCGACGACCGGTCACCCGCCTTCCACCTGCCCGGCTGGGTGACCCTGCCGGCCTTCCTCGCCCCGCACCTGGCCGCCCGCAACGCCACCACCGTCGCCGACCTGCCGTACCGCATCGAGCAGGCGCTGCACTTCTCCAACGGCGGCGGTGTCTACACCGGCACCGACACCAGGACCGGCGAGAAGGTCGTACTCAAGGAGGGCCGGCCGCACGCCGGACTCGCCTCCGACGGCGCGGACGCGGTGACCCGGCTGGAGCGCGAACGGGACGCGCTGCGACGGCTGTCGGGGCTCGGCGTCGCCCCCGAGGCACGGGACTGGTTCACCGTCGGCGACCACCGCTTCCTGGTGATCGACTTCGTCGAGGGGAAACCGCTCAACTCCCTCTTCGGGTCGCGCCATCCGCTGCTGACGCCGGCGCCGGACCCGGCGGTGGTCGCCGACTACACCCGCTGGGCGCTGCGCGTGCACGCCGGGGTGGAGGCCGCGGTGGCCGCGGTGCACTCCCGGGGGGTGGTCTTCAACGACCTGCACATGTTCAACATCATGATCGGCCCGGACGGCGAGCGGGTGTCGCTGCTGGACTTCGAAGCCGCGGCGCCCGCCATCGAGCGCGGCCGCCAGTCGGTCGCCCACCCCGGCTTCGTGGCCCCCCGCGACCGTCGCGGCTACGACGTGGACCGCTACGCCCTGGCCTGTCTGCGGCTGGCCCTCTTCCTGCCCGTCACCACCCTCTTCGCCATCGACCGCGCCAAGGCCGCGCACTTCGCCGAGGTGATCGCCGCGGAGTTCCCGGTGCCGCGGTCGTTCCTGGCGGAGGCGGTCGCGGAGATCACCCGCGAGGTGCCGCCGGGCGCGGGGACGCCACCGCGGCCGGTGGAGTTGTTGGTGGGGCCGCTGGCCGAACCGACGGCAGGGCTGTCGGCGGGGCTGTCCGCCGGGCCGTCGGCGGAGCAGGAGAGCGGGCGGCGGCTCGGCGGGGTGTCGGGCGGGATCTCCCCGGCGCTCGCCGGCGCCGACGACGCCCGGCCCGCGGTGAGCGCGGAAGCGATGGTGCCCTCGCCGCGGGCGCCGCTGGTCACCACCGGCCGGGCCGCGGAGCCCGCCGCCCGGCGGAACCGGGCCCAGCACCCCGAACAGCGGCGCCACTCGGGCCACGACCCGCGCGCCGCCCGGCACCCCGACCCGTATCGCCTCGATGGCGCGGCCGACCGTTATCTGCCCGCCCGGCCCGGTGACTGGGCGGCCGCGTCAAAGGCCATGACGGCCGCGATCCTGGCCTCGGCCACCCCCGAGCGGGCGGACCGGCTCTTCCCCGGGGACATCGCCCAGTTCTCGCCCGGCGGCGGCCTCGGGATCGCCCACGGCGCGGCCGGCGTGCTCTGGGCCTTCGCCGGGACCGGGCAGCCCCGGTACGCGGAAGGTGAGCACTGGCTGCTCGAACACACCCGGACGCTGCCCGACGGCATCCCACTCGGCCTCTACGACGGGCTGGCCGGCATCGCCTACGTCCTGGACCTGCTCGGCCACTCCGAGCGCGCGCTGGAGCTGATACGCGTCCTGCTCGCCGAGAAATGGCAGCGGCTGTCCTCCGATCTGAACGGCGGGCTGGCCGGCATCGGCCTGGTCCTGGAGCACCTCGCCCGCACCACCGGCGAAACCGCCCTGCGGGAGCGGGCGTTGGAGGCGGCCGGCATCGTCGCGGGACGGCTCGCCGCCGGGTCGGAGAGCGGGGGCGCCCGCCGCCGCGCGGGGCTGATGCGCGGCTCCACCGGTCCCGCGCTGCTCTTCCTGCGGCTCTACGAACGCACCGGCGCCCCCACCCTGCTCGTCCACGCGGCCCGCGCGCTCCAACTGGACCTCGACTCCTGCGTGAAGAGCCCGGGCGGCTGCCTCGAAGTCGACGAGGGCTGGCGCACCATGCCGTACGTCGGCGACGGCAGCGCGGGCATCGGCCTGGTCCTGGACGACTATGCCGGCCTGGTCAGGGGCGCGGGCGCGGCGCCGGACCCGGCCACCGCGGAGCGCTTCGAGCAGGCCAGACTCGACATCGTGCGGGCGGCCACCCTGCGGCTCTACGCGCAGCCGGGGCTCTTCGCCGGCCGGGCCGGCATGGTCCTGCACCTCGCCAGGACCAGTACGCCCGGCGTGCCCGAGGGTGCGCTGGCCGCGCAGATCGACGCCCTCGGCTGGTACGGGATGCCTTACGGCGGCGGCCTCGCCTTTCCCGGCAACCAGATGATGCGGCTCTCCATGGACCTCGGCACCGGCACCGCCGGCTGCCTGCTCGCGCTGGGCGCCGCGCTGGGGGACACCCCGGCCGGCCTGCCCTTCCTCCCGCCGTCCCCGGTGACGGCCCCATGAACCGGTTCCGGCTGCGACCGGGACCGAGCACCACCAGCTTTTCCACTCGTGCGGTTCTGGCGAGTTCCTGTGCAAGCCCGATGAAATCGATGGAAGGAAACCCACCATGGCGCTTCTCGACCTCCAGAACCTCGAGCCCGTCGAGCACGGCAACGGCGGCGGCGGACAGCCGGCCAGCTCGCTGAGCCTGATCGGCTGCATCAGCTCGGTCAGCTTCCTGATCTGTCTCTGATCCACCCGGCCCGGGGCGGCGGATCACCGGTCCGTCCGCCCCGGGCCACCGGCGCCACCACCCGGTCTTTCCCTGCGGCCGGGCGCCGGGCGCCCCCTGAGCAGCGCTTCCGGCCCCGGCCGTCCACGCCCCGGACGCCGGGGCCGGGGGCGTGCCCGGCGCCCCCACCGCGCCCGTGTGCGAGGAGATGCCGTCCATGCCACCAGATTCCGAGCGCCCGCCATCAGCTGCCAGGGGCGAAGCCCCGGCTGCGCCGCTCGACCGGTCCGCCCCGCCTGGCCCGGCTTCCGCTGCTGGCCCGGCTGCCCCGGTTGACCGGCCTGTCCTGCCTGGTCGGGCTTCCCCGGTTGACCGGGCTGCGCGTCCGCCATCGGCTGACGGGGGCGATGCCGCGGCTTCCCCGGCTGGCCCCGCTGGCCCGGCTGCCTCGCGTGACCGGCCTTCCCCGCCTGGCCGACCTGCCTCCCCTGACCCGGCTGCCCCGCCTGGCAGGGCTGCCCAGGTTGAGCGGGCTGTCCCGTCTAGCCGGGACTCCCTGGCCGACCGGGCTGTCCTGCCTGACCGGCCTGCCTCGCCTGGCCTGGCTTCCCCGCTTGACGCGGCTGCCCTACCTGGCCGACCTGCCCCGGTTGAGCGGGCTGTCGCGTCTGGCCGGTCTGCCCCCGTTGATCGGGCCTCCCCGGCGGACCCGGTTGCCCCGGTTGAGCGGGCTTCCCTGCCTGGCCGGGCTGCCCCGGTTGACCGGGCTTCCCTGCCTGGCAAGACCGCCCCGGTTGACCCGGGTGTGCCGCCTGGCCGGGCTGAGCCGGTAGCCGGCCGTCGTCGGGGTTCCGGGGTGGAGTCGGGTGTCGTCGGGCCGGGCGCGGGTGGCCGGGTGTTGACGGGGGCCGCGCGGACCGGTGCCGGCCGGCTGGGCCTCCTCGCGCTGCTCGGGCTGGCCGGCACCGGCCTCGCGCTGTGGCTGCCCGCCGCCCTCGGACACGCGCTCGACCTGCTGCTCGGCGGCCGCCCGGCGGGCGGCTGGATCACCGTCTGCGCGGCGACCGTCGGCGCCCAAGTGGTGCTCGGCGCGGGGGCCGACATGCTCGGCGCGACCGCGGCGGCGCACCTCACCGCGGGCCTGCGCCGCCGGGCGGTACGCCATGTGCTGGCCGCCGGTCCCGCGGCGGACACCGGCCCCGGCGGCGGCGACCTGGTGACCCGGCTGGTCGGCAACGCCGCCGACGCGGGCAGCGCGCCGGTCGCCGCGGCGGCCCTGCCCGCCGCCCTCATCGGTCCGGTGGGCGGCATCGTCGCCCTCGGCCTCACCGACCCCTGGCTCGCCGCCGCCTTCCTGGTCGGCGCGCCACCGCTCGTCCTCCTCGTCCGGCGCTTCGCCCGCGCCTCCTCGGACTGCGTGACCCGCTACCAGGACGCCCAGGGCCGGATCGCCGCCCGGCTGGTGGAGGCGCTCGGCGGCGCCCGGACGATCGCCGCGGCCGGAACCGAGGAGCGGGAGAACGCCCGCGTGCTGCGTCCGCTGCCCGAACTCTCCGCCCATGGTCACCGCATGTGGCACGTCCAAGGCCGCGCCACCGCCCAGGCCGCGGTCCTCGTCCCCCTCCTCCAGATCATCGTGCTGACCGTCGGCGGCATCCGGCTCGCCCAGGGAGCCCTCTCCGTCGGCGATCTGCTGGCCGCCGCCCGCTACGCCACGCTCGCCACCGGCATCGGCCTGGTCGTCGGACAGTTGGGCGGCCTGGTACGGGGCCGGTCCGCCGCCACCCGGCTCGCCGCGGTCCTGGCCGTCCCGGTCCGTGCCCACGGCGAGGGGCGACTCCCGGCGGGCGTGCCGGACGGCACGGACACGTCCGAGACCGGCGCCCCGTTCGACCGGTCCGCGGGCGAGCGGCGGCGCGAACTCGCCCCGACGCAGGAGACGTTGCCGGTGCGCGGGGTCGTGGGCGCGGGGTCGGCGGCCGGCCGCGCACCGGCTAGGCGGCGAACTCCGGGCGGGCGCCCGCCCGGGACGCTGGAGCTGCGGGGGGTCACCGCCGTGCGAGGGGGTGAGGTGGTGCTCGACCGGCTCGATCTGCTGGTGCCCGGCGGGGCGTGTGTGGCCGTGGTCGGACGGTCGGGGGCCGGGAAGTCGGTGCTGGCGGCGCTGGCCGGGCGGCTGGTCGATCCCGAGGAGGGCACCGTGCTGCTCGACGGGCGGGCGCTGCCCGAGCTGAGCCGGGCCGAACTGCGGGCGGCGGTGGCGTACGCCTTCGAGCGGCCCGTGCTGCTGGGCGGGACGATCGGGGAGGCCATCGCGTTCGGCCCACGGGCCCTGCCGCCGGAGGCCACCGCCGAGGCCGCGCGGGCGGCCGGCGCCGACACCTTCGTCCGGCGGCTGCCGAAGGGGTACGACACGCTGCGGGCCGACGCGCCGATGTCCGGCGGCGAAGTCCAACGTCTCGGCCTGGCAAGGGCGTTCGCGCACGCGGGCCGGCTGCTGATCCTCGACGACGCGACCTCCAGCCTCGACACGGTGACCGAGTTGCGCGTCGCCGCCACCCTCGCCCGCGCCCACGCCGGCCGCACCCGCCTCCTCATCACCCACCGCGCCGCCACCGCCGCCCGTGCGGATCTGGTGGCCTGGCTGGAGGGTGGTCGGCTTCGTTCGGTGGCCCCGCATGGGGAGTTGTGGTCGGACCCGGTGTATCGGGATCTTTTCGCGTCGGGGCCCGCTCCGGTGCCGGCGGAGGTGGGTCGGCGTGGCTGAGATCCGGCCGGGGACGTATCTGCGGGCGCGCCGGGGGGCGTTGGGGGTGCTTGCCGGGTGGTCCGTGCTGGAGGCGGGGCAGACCTTTTTGCTGGGGTACGCGCTCGCGCGGGCGTTGGACGACGGGTTTCTCAAGGGGCGGCCGGGCACCGGCATGGGGTGGCTGGCGCTGGCCGCGGTGTCCGTACCGATGGGTGCCTACGGGACGTCCCGGGTGTTCAGGGCGCTGGCCGCGCTGGTGGAGCCGCTGCGCGATCTGCTGGTGCGCCGGGTGGTCAGGGGCGGGCTGCGGGCCGCCGTGGCCAGGGGGCGGGCCGGCGACTCCTCCGTGGTGTCACGGCTGACGCATCAGGTGGAGATCGCCAGGGACGCCTTCGGCGGCCTGGTCCTGGTACTGCGGTCTTTCGTCTTCACCGCGGCCGGCGCGCTGGCCGGCCTGTGCGCGCTGGCGCCCCTCACCCTGCTGATCGTGGTGCCGCCGCTGGCCGCCGGCATCGCCCTCTTCGCTCTGTCGCTGCGCCCGCTGGCCCGCCGTCAGCACGCCTATCTCGCCGCCGACGAAGCCCTCGCCGAGGAACTCGGGGCCCTCACCGGCGGGTTGCGGGACATCACCGCCTGCGGCGCGGAAGAGCCGATGGCCGCCCGCGCCGACACGCTGATCGACGCCGGCCTGCTGGCCACCCGCTCGCTGGCCCGCTGGGGCGTCGCCCGGGCCGCCGCACTGGCCGTCGGCGGCCAACTCCCTGTCGTGCTGCTGCTGGTGGGCGGCCCGTGGCTGCTCAGCACGCACCGGATCACGCCCGGCGCCCTGCTCGGCGCCCTCAGCTACCTCACCCAGTCCGTACAGCCCGCCCTCCAGAACCTCGTACACACCCTGAGCGCCGCCGGCACCCGCCTCGGCGTCGTCATGACCCGTATCACCGCCACGGACGACACGTCCCCGGAACCGTCCGCAGAACCGGCGCCGGAACCGGCCCCGGCGGAAGCGGAATCCGTCCCGGGCGACCGGCCCGGCCCGCGACCGCGCCCGGCGAGCACCCCGGCGCTCCGGCTGACCGGCCTCACCTTCGCCTACGGCCCCGCCGCGGAACCCGTCCTGCTCGGCCTCGACCTGTCGGTGGCGCCCGGTGACCACCTGGCCGTGGTCGGGCCGAGCGGTATCGGCAAGTCCACCCTGGCGGCGCTCGCCGCCGGACTGCTGCGGCCGGACCGGGGGACCGTGACCACCCCGGCGGGCCCGCCCGCCCTCGTACCGCAGGAGGCCTACGTCTTCCGGGGCACCGTGGCGGAGAACCTGCGCTATCTGTGCGGGCCGGAGCCGTCGGACGACACCGTGCTCGACGCGGTACGGGCGGTCGGCGCCGGCCGGCTCGTCGCGGCGATCGGCGGGTTGACGGCGGAGGTCGAGCCGGGCGCGCTGTCGGCGGGGGAGCGGCAACTGATCGCGCTGGCCCGTACCTACCTCGCCCCCGCCGGGCTGATCCTGCTCGACGAGGCCACCTGCCATCTGGACCCGGCCGCCGAGGCGGTGGCGGAGGCCGCCTTCGCCGCCCGCCCCGGCGGCACCCTGGTGGTGATCGCGCACCGGATCAGCTCGGCCCGCCGGGCCCGCCGGGTGCTGGTGCTCGACGGCACCCGGGCGGTGTACGGGACCCATGACGACCTGCCCGCGCGCTCCCCGCTCTACCGCGACCTGGTGGGCGGCTGGTCGGCGGCCCCGTCCCCGCCCTCGCCCTCGCCGCCGCCTCCGCCCCCGCCCCCGCCAACCCCGCACCGCTCGCCCGCCCTTGAGCGCGACCGCATCTGAGCCGGACCGCGGAGTTCGCGCCGCCCTGGACCCAGCCCTAGACCCAGCCCTCGACCCGGGAGATCCGGATCGCGTCGACCCGGTTGCGGGCACCGGTCTTGCGGGTGATCGCGGCGAGGTAGTTGCGCACCGTGCCGTTGCACAGGTGCAGGCTGCGGGCGATCTCCGTGACGGAGGCGCCCTCGGCACTAAGTGACAGCACGCTCAACTCCCGCCGGGTCAGCGGCATGTCCGCCGCCTGGAGGAACTCCGCCGCCAGCGAGTCATCGACGAACCGTTTCCCCTGGGCCGCCCGGCGGACCGCCGCGGGCAGCCGGTCCGCCGACCGCTCCTTGTTGACGAAACCCAGCGCCCCCGCCTCGTGGGCCCGGTGCAGATCCCCCGGCTTGCCGGGACCGGTCAGCACCACGAGCGACGGCGGCGCGTACCCGCCGCACCCGGCGTCCGTACCGGCCCGGCCGTGCGGCCCGCGGCCGAGCCCGTGCGGCTTGCGGTGCCGGCTGCCGGCCGGCGGGCCGCTCAGCGCGCCGACGTGACTCCGCCAGCCCGGACAGTCCGCGTCGACCACATACACCTGGGGTCTCAGCGCCCGCCCCGATGCGAAGAGGCCGGGCCACTCCGTGTCCGCGACGTCGAAGTCGGGCTCCTTGCCCAGCAGAGCCGCCAGCGCGGAACGCAGCAGGCATGTGTCATGAGCCACCAGAACGCGTATCACTTGGTTCACCTCGTGTCGTCGCCTGATCACGCCGTGCCCGTCGTCCCATGGGTACGACCGCAGGCGGGTCAACGGACCATGCGCCCCCCGTCGCGCCATCCATTCCTACCCGGGCGCTCCGCCCGGTGGGGCACCCTTTCCGCTCAACCGGAGGCAGCCAGGGGGCGTTACGAGGCTTGGGGGGCGGAAACCGGATTGCCGCACGCCGCCCGGACAGGCCTCATGCGCCGGGTACGGCCGGGGCCACCGGGACGCACGGGTCGAGCAGACCGCACACCGTACGGATGTCCGCCGTGACCTGCGCCACCGTGGTCCGCCCCGACAGCCAGCCGACCAGGGCCGCGTGCCAGGTGTACTCGATGACCCGGACCGCCGAGAGCAGCGCGCCGCCGGGTTCCGCGTCCTGGCCCGCCGCGCCCGGGCCGATCGCGTCCACGATGATCGTGCTGGTCAGCCGGGAGACCGTGGCGACCTGCACGCTCACCGACCGGTCGGCGAAGATCAGCGCCCGGACCATGGCGTCGGCCAGCTGCGGTTCGCGCTGGAGCGCGCGAAAGGCACGGAGCAGGGTCTCGGCGGCCCGGTCGGCGGGTGCGGCGGCGGCCGGCGGCCGCGCGCGCAGCGCCCGGCGCAGCAGCCGGAGCTGGTCCTCCATCGTGGCGACCAGCAGATGGACCTTGGAGGGGAAGTAGCGGTAGAGGGTGCCGAGGGCCACCCCCGAGATCTCCGCGACCTCCCGCATCTGCACCGCGTCGAAGCCGCCCCGGCAGGCGAGCCGGGTGCTGGCGTCCAGGATGTGGCGGCGCCGGGCCTCCTGACGCTCTGTCAGCGGGAGCGGCGCCGGCCTGGCGGCGGTGGCGGGGCCGGCGCCGCCGACCGGCTGTGCTGTCCGTGGTGCCATGCGTGCCGCCTCACCGCTGTGCCGCTCGTCCGGGGGTGTGCATGATGGCAGGCGGGGCCGGGGCGGGGCGCGGGTGGCGCCGGGATCGCCTGGGGATCATCTTTCGAGGCCCCGCGGTAACGGTCCTGCTGTAACGGCCCCGCGGCAATCGCCCCGCGGCAACGGGGCCTCGGCGACCGGGCCGTGCTGACCGGCCCGGTCCGAGCCGGACCTGAACCGGCCGGTCCCGGCCGGGCCGTCCGGCGCCCGGTGCGCCTTCTGTACCATCAAGTCTGAAACTTGTTCTAGATTAGCGCGGCCGGTTCCGCTCCGGCCCGAACGCAGCGAGAAGGGGGTCTGTGTGACCTCACCAGGGGCCGCCACGACCTCCGTACCGTCTCCGGGCGCCCCGTTGCGGATAGCCCTGCTCAGCTACAAGGGCAACCCCTTCTGCGGCGGCCAGGGCGTCTACGTACGGCATCTGGCCAGGGAACTGGCCGCGCTCGGCCACCACGTCGAGGTGATCGGCGCCCAGCCCTACCCCGTACTCGACGCGCTGGGCGAGGGCGTGACCCTCACCGAACTGCCCAGCCTCGACCTCTACCGCCAGCCCGACCCGTTCAGGACACCGGGCCGCGGCGAGTACCGGGACTGGATCGACGCGCTGGAGGTCGCCACCATGTGGACCGGCGGCTTTCCGGAGCCGCTCACCTTCAGCCTGCGCGCCCGCCGCCATCTCGCCGCCAGGCGCGCCGACTTCGACGTGGTGCACGACAACCAGACGCTCGGCTACGGCCTGTTGGGCCTCGGCCTGCCACTGGTCACCACCGTCCACCACCCCATCACGGTCGACCGCAGGCTCGAACTGGCCGCCGCCCCTACGTGGAAGCGGCGGCTGTCGGTACGGCGCTGGTACGGCTTCACGCGGATGCAGAAGCGGGTCGCGCGGCGGCTGCCGTCCGTGCTGACCGTCTCCGGCTCCTCCAGGGACGAGATCGCCGAGGACCTCGCGGTGCGGCCCGACCGTATCCACACCGTGCCCATCGGCGCCGACATCCGGCTCTTCTCGCCCGACCCGGCGGTGGCCGAGGTGCCCGGCCGGATCGTCACCACCTCCAGCGCCGATGTCCCCCTCAAGGGCCTGGTCTTCCTCGTCGAGGCGCTGGCGAAGCTGCGCACGGGCCGCCCCGACGCGCACCTGGTGGTCGTCGGCACCCGCCCCGGGAAGGGCCCGGTCGCCGAGGCCGTCGAGCGGTACGGGCTCGGCGGGGCCGTCGAGTTCGTCAAGGGGATCAGCGACGCGGAACTGGTCGACCTGATCCGCAGCGCCCAAGTGGCCTGCGTGCCCTCGCTCTACGAGGGCTTCTCGCTCCCGGCGGCCGAGGCGATGGCCACCGGCACACCGCTGGTCGCCACCACCGGCGGCGCCATTCCCGAGGTCGCGGGGGCCGACGGCGAGACCTGTCTGGCGGTGCCGCCGGGCGACGCCGACGCCCTGGCCGCCGCGCTCGACCGGCTGCTCGGCGACCCGGAGCTGCGCCACCGCCTCGGCACGGCGGGCCGGGCCCGGGTGCTGGCCCGCTTCACCTGGACCCGCGCCGCCCAGTCCACGGCCGAGCTCTACCGGCAGGCGATCGCGGCACAGTCGCGCACTCGGCCGGCGGCGGGCCGTGCCACGGACCGTCTCGCGGCGAAACCCGCTGGGCGGCTCGCGACGGAGGCGGCCGGGCCGAGCGCAGGGCCGGTCGCGGCCGAAGCCGCCGGACCGAGCGCCGGGCCGGTGGCGGGAGTAGCCGGCCCGGTGGCCGGGGCCGCCGCAGTCCAGGGCGCCGCCGGGTTCGCCACCACCGCAGAAACGGGTACCCCCGTGGGGAGCAATCGCTGATGCTGACCGTCGATTTCACCCGCTTCCCGCTCGCCGCCGGCGACCGCGTGCTCGACCTCGGCTGCGGGGCGGGACGGCACGCGTTCGAGTGCTACCGGCGCGGGGCGCGGGTGGTCGCCCTCGACCGCGACGGCGCCGAGATCCGCGAGGTCGCCAAGTGGTTCGCGGCGATGGCCGAGGAGGGCGAGGCGCCGCGGGGGGCCTCGGCGGTGGCGATGGAGGGCGACGCGCTCCGCCTCCCCTTTCCCGACGCCAGTTTCGACGTGGTGATCATCTCCGAGGTGATGGAGCACATACCCGACGACAAGGGCGTGCTCGCCGAGATGGTCCGGGTGCTGCGGCCCGGCGGCCGGATCGCGGTGACCGTGCCGCGCTACGGCCCGGAGAAGGTCTGCTGGGCGCTGTCCGACGCCTATCACGAGGTGGAGGGCGGCCATATCCGCATCTACAAGGCCGATGAACTCCTCGGCAAGATGCGCGAGGCGGGCCTGAAACCCTATGGCACCCACCACGCGCACGGCCTGCACGCGCCCTACTGGTGGCTCAAGTGCGCGCTCGGCGTGGACAACGACCAGGCGCTGCCGGTGAAGCTCTACCACAAGCTGCTGGTCTGGGACATCATGCGGAAACCGCTGGCCACCCGGGTCGCCGAGCAGGCGCTCAACCCGGTGATCGGCAAGAGCTTCGTGGCTTACGCGACCAAGCCGCACCTGCCCGAGAGCGCGGTCAAGTGACCTGGTCGGGTCAGGGGCAGGGCAGCGTCGAACGGCTGGTGCTGCCCGGTGTGCTCAGCGCGGAGCAGGCCGCCGAAACCGTCGCCGCCATCGCGGCCGTTCAGCGCCCGGACGGCGCCATCCCGTGGTTCCCCGGACACCACCTGGACCCGTGGGACCACGTCGAGGCGGCGATGGCCCTGGACGCGGCCGGTGAGCACGAGCGGGCGGAGGCCGCGTACCGCTGGCTGGCCCGGCACCAGAACGGGGACGGCTCCTGGTACGCCGGGTACCAGGACGGTGACCCGGAGCGGCCCGTCGACCGCGGCCGGGAGTCCAACTTCTGCGCCTATCCGGCGGTCGGCGTCTGGCACCACTACCTGGCCACCGGCGATGACGCCTTCCTCGACCGGCTGTGGCCCCATGTCCACGCGGCCGTCGAGTTCGTGCTCGCGCTCCAGCAGCCGGGCGGACAGATCGGCTGGAAGCGGGAGTCCTCCGGGGCGGCCGTCACCGACGCGCTGCTGACCGGGAGTTCATCGGTCCATCACGCGCTGCGCTGCGCGCTGGCCATCGCCGAGCACCGTGAGGAGCCGCAGCCCGACTGGGAGTTGGCCACCGGCGCGCTCGGCCACGCCATCCGCCGGCACCCGGAGCGGTTCCTCGACAAGAGCCGGTATTCGATGGACTGGTACTACCCGGTGCTGTCCGGGGCGCTGCGCGGGCCGCGAGCCGTGGCGCGGATAGCGGAGGGCTGGGCGCGCTTCGTGGTCCCCGGTCACGGGGTGCGCTGTGTGCTGCCCAACGCGTGGGTCACCGGCGGTGAGAGCGCCGAACTCGCGCTCACCCTCTGGGCGGTGGGCGAGTCCGACCGGGCGGTGCGGATACTCGCCGACATCCAGCGGCTACGGGCCGAGGACGGCCTGTACTGGACGGGTTACGAGTTCGAGAACGAAGAGGTGTGGCCGGTCGAGCGCACCACGTGGACGGCCGGGGCCATGTTGTTGGCGATGGCCGCACTCGGGGGGGACGAGGCGACCACCGCCGTATTCGGAGGCGAACGACTGCCGGACGGCCTTGCGCCCGACTGCTGCTGAACCGGCGGGGGCCGGGTACCGGGCCGTCAGGCCCGGTTCACCCGCCCCGCGATGGCGTGTGCGATCAGCAGGTAAACCGCGGCCGGCAGGCCGTAGTTGAGAATCGTGCGCCACTTGAGGTTGTGCACGGTGAACAGGTCCTTCGACCAACCTGCCAGCCAGTTCGCCGAATGGTGAACCCAGTTCACCAAGTCGTTCGCGCGGTTGGCGTCGAAACAGAAGAAGAGGATCCACAGGATCAGGATCAGTGCAGCGATGTCTGCGGCGATGAGAATGATCACCGCGGCGGGGTTGCCGCCATACCGTCTGGCCATGACCACCGCATTGCCCCGTTCGGGTGATTGAAACCCGCGCCGTTCCCGGGAAAAAGCGCTGCCACCGGGAAAGAAAGCGGCCGGCCACCCCAGGAAAGGGGTGACCGGCCGCCGCGCCCCGCACCGGTGGTGCGGGCGTGGCGATCAGCCGCGCTGGATACCGCTGCTGTCCTGGAGCACGCCGCGCCGCCCGTCCTGCGTCTGGGCGATGAGCGAGGGACCGCGCTGGTCCACGGCCAGGTACCAGGTGCCAGGGGTCAGTTCGGCGATCTGGCCGCCCGTACCGTCCTCGGCGTACAGCGGGCGCGGCACCGGCACCGCGAACCAGAAAGCGGTGAAGTCCGCGGCCGGCGCCTGGGGCGCGCCCTGCTGCTGGGTGCCGTAGGGCGCCGCGTGCTGCTGGGCCGCGGCCTGGCCATAGGACGGCTCGGCCGACTGGGCGCCGCCCGGGTAGCCGTAGCCGGTCTGCGGCGCGGCGCCGTACGGCTGCGCGCCGCCCAGCGGGGCGCCGGTGCCGTACGAAGGCGCGGCCGGGCGCGGGGCGTTGAGCAGCGGCGCCTTGAGCGCCGGAAGCTTGTTGGAGAGCGGGGCGGCGACCGCGATGGCCAGCCCGAAGAGCAGCGTCAGCCAGTTGCCCGCACCCTTGTCGAGGATGCCGGAGCTGCGGAACAGCGTCGCCCACAGCGCCGTCCAGCCGGCGAAGAGCGACAGCGCGACGGTCCACTGCTCCAGGTTGAGGCCGAGCAGCAGCCGGCCGTTGAACTGCCCGGACCTGGTCAGCACCACCGCGACGGCCGCCGCGAGCGCGGCCAGCGTGACGGACGGCAGGATCGGGAAGAGCTCCGAGTGCCACGTGTTGATCGAGTCGGAACCGCCGCTGTAGAACGGCAGGAACGAGGCGATCAGCAGCAGCACCGCTGCTCCGATCACCGCGCCATCTCCTCGGGTCAGGGAGCGGATGTTCACGTCAGGTCCTGTTCCTTCGTCGTCAGTTGCGGTCACTTGTCTTCACACGGCTTGCGTGGAGCCGTTTTCGGGCGACCTGAGTTCGATCGGGCGGTGCCCCATCGTACGGCGGTGATCTTGACTCGGGGGATGGGTAGGCCCATTGGTGCACGATCCATACCGGAGCGCCACCGCCTTGTCATTCCCCGTCATCGACTGTCCTCGCCTGTCCTCGCCTGCCATCGACTGTCATCGCCCCTCACCGGCTCGACCCCGTCACGAACGCGGTGAGGCCGTCGGCGATGCCTCTTGCCGCCTTCTGCCGCCAGGCCGGGTCGGTCAGCGCTTTCGCGTCGTGCGCGTTGCGCATGTTCCCGCACTCGATGAACACCTTCGGGACGGTGGACATGTTGAGGCCGCCGAGGTCGTCGCGCACCATCAATCCGGTGCCGCCGCCGAGGTAGTCGGCATACGGCTCCTTCGTCGCCGCGGCGAAGTGCGAACGCAGCGTGGTGGCCAGCCGGTACGAGGGCGCCGCGATCGCCCGGGTGTCCGCGCCGCCCGACCGCATCGACTTCGGCGCGATCACATGGAAGCCGTAGTCCGCGGCGGGGGCGCCGTCGGCGTGGATCGACAGCGCCGCGTCGGCGTGCGCCGTGTTGCCGATCCGGGCCCGCTCGTCCACACACGGTCCCCACGGCCGGTTCCCGTCCTGCGTCAGTACGACCTTCGCGCCGCGCGCTTCGAGCAGCCCCCTGACCCGGTGCGAGACGTCCAGCGTGTACGACGCCTCCGGGTAGCCGGCGTCGGTCTCCGTACCGGTGGTGTCGCACTCCTTGCGGCCGTTGCCGACGTCGACCTCGCGGTTGATCGCCGCGGTGTGCTCGAAGTTGGTCGGGTTGTGCCCGGGGTCGAGCACGATCACCTTTCCGGCGAGCGGCAGGGCTCCGGCGCTCCGCCCGGCCGCGGGGGTGGGGGAGGCCGGTGGGCGCGGCGCCGAGGACGTGGTCTCCCGGGTCGGCGCGAGCGCGACGCTTCCGTCTTGTCCGCCTTGTCCGTTCCGGGCCTGTGCGGCGTGTCCGGACCCGGCCCCGCACCCGGCGAGACACGCCGCGAGGCCCAGCGCACCCACGGCTGCCCCGACACGGGGGACAGCACGACGGCCGCCCCCGCGAGAGTCGTTGCTGAACACGCCAGTGACTCTATCGGCCCGCTCCGCGGCCCCGCACCGACCCCGCACCGGCCCGCCGCGGTCAGGCCCGGGGGCAGCCCCCGCCCACAGCCCCCGGGGGTCCCGACGGCCGCCCCCGTCACGCGGGGAAGTCGCCGGGCTCCCGCCGCAGCACCCGCAGTGAACCCTCCACCGCCACTTCGGTGAACACGCCTGAGCGCAGGGCCCGTTGGTGGACGCGGTACGGGGCCTGACCGCCGTCGGCGGGGTCGGGGAAGACATCGTGGATCACCAGCAGGCCGCCCTCGGCGAGCAGCGGCGCCCAGCCCGCGTAGTCGGCGCTCGCGTGCTCGTCGGTGTGGCCGCCGTCGATGAAGACCAGGCCGAGCGGTTGCCGCCACACCTTCGCCACCAGCGGCGACCGGCCGACGATCGCGATCACCTGGTCCTCCAGACCGGCCGCGTGGAGCGTCCGGCGGAACGTCGGCAGGGTGTCCATCCGCCCGGTCGCCGGGTCGACCAGGGACGGGTCGTGGTACTCCCAGCCGGGCTGCTGCTCCTCGCTGCCCCGGTGGTGGTCCACGGTGACCGCGACGGTGCCGCCGCCCGCCGCGGCTTCGGCCAGCAGGAGGGTGGAGCGTCCGCAGTAGGTACCCACCTCCAGGAGCGGCAGCCCCAGCGAGGCCGCCTCCTTCGCGGCGGCGTGGAGCGCGAGGCCCTCGGCCAGCGGCATGAAACCCTTGGCGGCTTCGAATGCCGCGAGCACATCGGTCATGCGGCTCAGCCTAGTTCGGCGGGTCGCCGGGCCGCCGCGCCGGTGGGCCGCCGGGCGGCGGCGGCCTCCCAGGACCGGCCCTGCCCGCGGGGCGCCGCGTTTGTCTGCGGGTGGTTGCGTGGCTGGGCGCGCAGTTCCCCGCTCCCCTTTGGGTCACAGCGCTGCCCCCTGCGGCGTTGCCTTGCCGTCGCAGGCCCGGCCGTGTCCGCGGGGAGGCGTTGTTGTCTGCGGGTGGGTGTGTGGCGGGGCCCGCAGTTCCCCGCGCCCCTTGGGTTCTGGCGCTCTGCCGCTCGGCGTCGACTTACCCTCGCGGGCCCGGTTCCGCCTGGCGGGCGCCGCGCGCCTAGCCACCGCGGAACCGGCAGGTTCGGTCCCAGGACGGCGAGGCAACGCTGCGGGGTGCAGCGCTGGAACCTCAGGGGCGCGGGGAACTGCGCGCGCAACCACGGCCCCACCCGCAGACAAGCGCGTCGCGCCAGACAGAAAACCGGGCCCGCGAGGGCAACGCTACGTTCAACGTCGCAGCGCCAGTACCCAGAGGGGTCACCCCGACAACCGCGGCGCCCCGCCAGGGAGAACCCCCGGAGGGACTCCTAGGGTTGGGGGATGAGCGGAAGCGTCGAAGGTCCGGGTGGGCGGGGAATCCGCCTACTGCTCGCCGAGGACCAGGGAATGATGCGCGGCGCCCTCGCCCTCCTGCTCGGTCTGGAGGACGACATCCAGGTCGTCGCCCAGGTCGCGGCAGGCGACCGCATCGTGCCGGAAGCCCTCGCCACCCGGCCGGACATCGCGCTGCTCGACATCGAACTGCCCGGCCGCAGCGGCCTGGACGCCGCCGCCGAGCTGCGCGACCTGCTGCCGTCCTGCAAAGTACTGATCCTGACCACCTTCGGCCGGCCCGGCTATCTGCGGCGCGCGATGGAGGCGGGGGCGGCCGGGTTCCTGGTGAAGGACGGACCAGTGGAGGAGCTGGCGGACAGCGTCCGCCGGGTGCTGCGCGGCGAGCGGGTGATCGATCCGGCGCTGGCCGCCGCCGCGCTGAGCGCGGGACCCAATCCGCTGACCCCGAGGGAACGGGACGTGCTCAACGCGGCGGCCGACGGCGCGACCGTCGCCGACATCGCCACCCGGGTGTTCCTGTCGGAGTCGACGGTCCGCAACTACCTCTCCGCGGCGATCGGCAAGACCGGAACCCGCAACCGCATAGAAGCGGTACGCGCGGCCCGGCAAAACGGCTGGCTCTAGCGCCAGAACCCCAGGGGCGCGGGGAACTGCGCGCCCAGCCACACACTCACCCGCAGACAACAACGCCGCCCTGCGGACACGGCCGGGCCCGCGAGGGTAAGTCGATGCCGAGCGGCATAGCACCGGACCTCAAGGGGCGCGGGGAACTGCGCGCTCAGCCACGCATCCACCCGCAGACAACAACGCCGCCCCGCAGACAGGGCCGGCCCCGCCCAGGGGCAAGGCAACGCCGAGGGGCGCAGCGTCGGTGGGCCCGAGCGGCCAGCGGCTACGCTGCGGAAGTGACCCTGATCGGACGCCGTGGCGAGCTCGCCGCGGTCGCGGCGCTCCTGGAGCGGGCGGCAGCCGGGACCGGGGGCCACCTCGTCCTCACCGGCCCACCCGGGGTCGGCAAGACCGCCCTCGTCGAGGCCGCCGCGCGGCTAGCCCGCGAGCGGGGGATGCCCGTCCTCCGCACGACCGGGGCGCGCCTCGCCCCTCCCGACCAGCTCCTGGACACGCTGACGAGCCACCCCGGCCCCCACCTCCTCCTCGCCGACGACATCGACCGGCCCGACCGGCCCGACCGCCCCGACCGGCCCAGCCAGGCCCTTCTCGACCTCCTCGCCCCACTCGCCGCCCACCTCGCCCCCACCGCCACCGCGCTGCTCGCGACCGCCGAGGACCCCGTCGGGCTGACACCGGAGCTGCGGCTGCGCGGGCTGACCGAGCCCGAAATCGCCACCCTCGCCGAGGGGCTGCCCGCCGAGGCCGCGCACGCGATCTGGCTGCTCTCGGCCGGCCTGCCCGGCCCCGCCCTCGGCCTCGTCCGCGAACTGGCCGCACTCGACGCCCCCGCCGACGCCCCCATCGACGCCGTCGTACACCTGGCGCTGACGACGCCGTCCCGCGCCGCATTCCTCGACCTGGACGCCGGCCTGATCCGGCTGCTGGAAGAGGCCGCCCCGCGCTCGCCGGAACCCGCCACCCGCGCCCGCCTGCTGGCCAGGCTCGCCCGCGAACTGCTGGGCGACCCCTCGGCGGGAAGCCGCAGGCGCGAGCTGATCGACGAGGCGCTGTCGCTGGCCCGGACCGCGGGCAGCCCCGGCACGGTCGCCGAGGTCCTCGACTCCCGGCTGCACGCGCTGTGGGACCCGGCCGCCGCGCACGAGCGGCTCGCCACCGCCTCGGAGATCGTGACGCTGGCCCGCCGGGCCGGCGACGCGCCGGCCGAGCGGCGCGGCCTCTTCTGGCGCTTCACCGCCCTCGCCGAGCTGGGCGACCTGGGCGCCGCCGAGGCCGCCCTCACCGCCTACGCCAGGGCCGGCGAACTGGCCGGGGACGCCGAGGCGGCCGTCGTGGTGCTGGCGCGGCAGTCGATGCTCGCCGCCGTCCGCGGCCGGTTCGAACCGGCCGAACAACTGGCGGCCGAGGTGGCCGTACGGGGCCGCCGGGCCGGCCTCGCCGACACCGACCGGCTCGTCGGGACGCTGCGCGGCGGCCGGGCCGCGATCCGGGGCGACTTCGCCGCCCTGGTGGAGCCGTGGCAGGCACTGGCCCGCCGCCTCCCCGGCCACTTCTTCGAGGCGACCGCCGCCCGGATGCTGGTGGAGTGCGGGCGCGACACCGAGGCCGGTCTCGACCTCGAACGCCTGCTGCCCGCCGTCCTCGCCGGATCAGGGCCGCGCTGGCTGGGCGTGCTCGCCGATCTGGCGGTCGTCGCGTCCCGGGTCGGGGACGAGGCGAGCGCGCGGGCGTTGTACGAGGCGCTGCACCCGTACCGCGGCCGGCTGGTCGTCTGGGGCGGCGCCAACACGATCACCGGGCCGGTCGACGACTACCTCGGCCGGCTGGCCACCCGGCTCGGCCGGCTCGACACCGCGGTGACCCACTTCGACGCCGCGGAAGCGTTGGAGCGGCGGAACGGCGCCCTGCCCTGGCTCGCGCACACCCTGGTCGCCCGGGCCAGGGCGCTGACCGCCCGTGACGCCGCCGCGGACCGCGCGCGGGCCGACGCCGACCTCGCCCAGGCCCGGTCGATCGCCGAGCGCCTGGCGATGGACGGGCTGCTCGCCGCACTCGTCCCGCCGGCCGACGAGTGGCGGCTGAGCCGCGACGGCGACGACTGGCGGCTCGACGCGGGCGAGGAGACGGTGCGCCTGCGCGACGGCCGGGGTATGGACTATCTGCGCGCGCTGCTGGCCGCGCCCGGACAGGAGATCGCCGCGCTGGACCTCGTCGCGGGCGGTGCGGGCCTGCGGGCCGCAGGCGCGGACCCGCTGCTCGACGCGGCCGCGAGGACCGCCTACCGCCGCCGCCTCGACCAGCTCGGCGAACGGCTCGACGCGGCCGACCGGGCCGGCGACGTCGAGGCCGCCGCGGCCGGCCAGGCCGAACGCACCGCGCTGCTGGCCGAGTTGCGGCGGGCCACCGGTCTCGGCGGCCGGCCCCGTACCCCGAGCGGTGAAGCCGAACGGGCCCGCGTCAACGCCACCCGGACGCTGTGGACGACCGTCCGGCGGATCGAAGCGGCGGCGCCGCTGGCCGGCGCCCACCTGCGGGCCTCCCTGCGCACCGGCCGCTTCTTCCGCTACCAGCCCGCGCCCGGCGGTCCGGCCCGCTGGCGGGTGTGACCGGCGTCACGTACAGCCTGTGCACCCCCGATGCACGCCTTCTGGGCAGCGCTTGGACCACGCACCAGAGACGGGAACCGGATATGAGCCTCACCCATCGCACCGAGTTCTACGGCGGCCTCGCCGCCGACAGCCGCGGCGCCGCCGACCACCGGGCGCCCCTGGTCCTCCTGCACGGCCTCTCCTACGACCGGCGCCAGTGGGGTCCGCTGCTGGCCGAGCTGGCGACCGCCGACCCGGACCGGCGGCTGCTCGCCTTCGACCTGCCGGGACACGGCGACTCACCCCGGCGCGACTCCTATCGCAGCGAGCGGATCATCGACGCCCTCCACGAGGCGGTCACCGACGCCGGGCTCGACGCTCCGGTCCTGGTCGGGCACTCGCTCGGCGGCGCGCTGGCGACGGGATACGCCGCCCGGCATCCGGCCCGGGGCGTCGTCAACGTCGACCAGCCGCTGCTGATCGGCGCCTTCGGGGAGGTGCTGCGCCGGGCGGAACCGGTGCTGCGGGGCCCGGCGTACGGCGAGGTGTGGGCGTCGATGCTCGCCCGGATGCGGATCGAGCTGCTGTCGCCGGCCGCCAGGAAACTGGTCGAGACGGCGACCACGCCCCGGCAGGACCTCCTCCTCGGCTACTGGCAGGAGATCATCGACACGCCCGCCGAGGAGTTCACCGCCCGCCGGCTGCGCGACCTGGCCGCCATCCGGTCGAGCGGCATCCCGTACCGGTACGTGAGCGGCGGCGAGGTGAACCCGGACTACCGGCAGTGGCTGGAGTCCGCCCTGCCTGAGGTCACCGTCACCGTCCTCCCGGCCGGCGGCCACTTCCCCCACCTGGCCCAGCCCGCCGAACTGGCCGAGCTGCTGGCCGCTTGAGGGGCTGCCGCCCCCGCGGGCCGGCTGTGCCGCGTCACGCCGGGGTGTCCTCCTCGACGGGCACTACCGCCGTGACCCGGAAGCCACCCCCTTGGGCGGCGCCCGAGGTCAGGGAGCCGCCCGCCGCGGCGAGGCGTTCGGTCAGCCCCCGCAGTCCGCTGCCGCTGCCGGTGCCCGTGCCGCTGACCGGCTCCCGGCCCGAGGCGGGGGAGCGGCCCGGGTCGGCCGGGTCGGCGGCGGGTCGCGGGCCGCGGCCGTTGTCGGTGACGGTCAGCCGGGCCCGTCCCCCGGCCGTACCGAGTTCGATCCGGGTCCGCGTCGCCCCGCTGTGCCGTACGACATTGGTGACGCTCTCCCGCACCACCCAGCCGAGCAGCGCCTCGGCCTGCGGGGGGAGCGGCGGGCCCGACTCCTGGAACTCCACCTCGATGCCGGAGGCGGTCAACGCGGAGCGCGCGCGGTCCAGTTCGCCGGCGAGGCTGCCCTCGCGGTAACCGGTGACCGCCTCGCGGATCTCGGTGAGGGCTTGCCGGCCGACCGACTCGATGTCGGCGATCTCCACCAGCGCGGCGTCGAGATCGCGGGGCGCGAGCCGGCGGGCGGCCTCGGACTTCACCACGACCACCGAGAGGGTGTGGCCGAGCAGATCGTGCAGGTCCCGGGCGAACCGCATCCGCTCCTCCGCGACCGCCGACCTGGCGAGCCGCTGCCGGGTCGCCTTGAGCTGGTCCACCGCGTGGAAGAGGGTGATGATCACCGACACGACGAGCCCGGAGAGAAAAATGCCGTACGCCAGGCCGATGGTGTTCCAGAAACCGGTGTGGTGCAGGCCCGCGACGGTCCCGGCCGTCGCGCTCAACGCGGTCAGCGCGAGACCGAGATGCCGCCGGCTCCTGGCCACGCTGCCCACGCACAGCGACACCAGCACCGACAGCAGGACGAAGTTGCCGCCGTAGCCGATGGCGAGGGCGAGCTGGACGCAGGCGAGGCCGCCGAGCAGCCGCGCCGGAAGCGGCCCCGACCGGGTGGTCCTGGCGAACGCGGTCCGCACGGTGGCCACGTACAGCACGCAGAAGACGGCCAGACCGGCGCAGGCCAGCCAGGGCAGCCCGACCTTCCCGTTGACGATGTCGGCCGCCGGGCCGATGACCATCAGCAGCCAGCCGATCAGCGCGTTGCCGTCCGGGCCCTTGAGCCGCTCGATCTCCTCGTCGAAGGGCCGGGACCCGTTCGGCCGCCACGTCCGCCGGCCGGTAGCGGCGCCTACGCCCGGCGAGGCCCCGCTCCCGGCCGCCGACGCCCCCGCCGCACCGTCCCGCACCGCGTCCTCGGCGTCCTCGGCGTCCCCGATCAGCGCCATCACGACCCCCGTCTCTCGTCCGGCCCGGGTCCGTACCCGGGTCATGCTCCTGACGGTACGGAGCGGGCGCCCGCCCGGGCAGAGGTGAATGTCCACGGGCGGCCAGGACAAATGTCATGGGCGCGCCGGCGGACCGGACGCGATCACGGGCCCGACCGGGGTTCAGCCCGCCGCCGGTCCGGCGAGCCGGGCGAGCGCCGCCGCGTGGGCCCGGTCGGGCCCGGGATGCCGCCAAGCGGGGGCAGCCGGGACGGTCGCGGGCTTTCCCGGCCCTTCCCGGGGTACGCAGTACGGCATGGCGGACGTGGTGGTGGTCGGTGCGGGCATGGCCGGTCTTGCGTGTGCGGGCGACCTGGTCACGGCCGGTCTCGACGTACGGGTGCTGGAGGCGTCCGACGCCGTCGGCGGCCGGATGCGGACCGATGTACGGGACGGCTTCCGGCTCGACCGCGGCTTCCAGGTGTTCAACACCTCGTACCCGCAGGTGAAGCGGCGGTTGCGGCTGCGGGAGCTGTGGCTGCGGCCCTTCACGCCCGGCGTGCTGCTGCACACCCCGCGCGGCCGGCTGCGGTTCGTGGACCCCTCGCGGCGGCCCCGGCAGAGCGGGGACCTGCTGCCGACGCCGGGGCGGCTGGCGGGGCCGCGCGATCTGGCGGCGCTGGCCCTGCTCGGCGGCCGGGACCTGCTCACACCGCCCCGGCTGATCAAACGCGCCCCGGAACGCACCACCCGCACCGCGCTGGCCGACGCCGGGATGTCGGAAGAGCTGGTCGAGACGCTCTTCCGGCCGTTCCTCTCCGGGGTGTTCCTGGAGGACGAGCTGGAGACGTCGAGCCGCTTCTTCCACTTCGTGTGGCGCTCGATGCTGCGCGGCACCCTCTGCCTGCCCGCCGAGGGCATCGGCGCGGCGCCGCGGCAGCTCGCCGCCGGACTGCCGCCCGGCACCCTGCGGCTGGAGGCGCGGGTGAAAGGGCTCACCGACGACGGCGTGCTGCTCGCCGAGGGACGGGAGGAGACGGCGCCCGCCGTGGTCGTGGCGACCGGGCCCGGCGCGGCGGTGACCCTGCTCTCCGGGCTCGCCGGGCCACCGACCCGCTCGGTCACCACCTACTACCACGCGGCCCCGGTCTCGCCGCTCAACGAACCCACGCTGCTCACCGACACGGCCCGGCGCATCCTCAACACCGTGGTGCTGACCGAGGTCGCCCCCACCTACAGCCCCGACCGGCGGGCGCTGATCTCCACCTCGGTGCTCGGCACCACCGATGTCCCCAACGACGCCCAACTCCGCTGGATCCTCGCGGAGTTGTACGACACGGAGACCTCCGAGTGGGAGCCGGTCGGCGAGTACCGGGTGACGCAGGCGCTGCCCGCGATGCCGCCGCCGTGGCCGCTGAGCCGCAGCACCAGGTTCTCGCCCGGCCGCTACGTCTGTGGCGACCACCGCGCCACCGGCTCGGTCCAGGGCGCCCTGGCATCCGGCGCGCGGGCCGCCCGCGAGGTGCTCGCCGACCGGCTCGACGGCCGGCGGCGCTGAGGCGCCGAGGCGCGTCAACGCCGACCGCCCGCCGCTCCCTCCGGAAGGAGGCAGCGGCGGGCGGTCGGTACGACGCCCACAGGGCGTCGCGGTCATTCCGGCTGAGCGTCAGCGCGTCAGTGCTTCTCCGTGCGTCAGCCCCGCCGGTCGTGTCAGCCCCCCGGCCCTGTCAGCTCTCCGACGTGCGGCGGTGCTTGCCGTGCGGCTGCGGTGCCTTCTCGGCCCGCTCGGTGTCATCGGCCGAGGCCGGGCCGCGGTGGCGGCCCGAGGTGTCATGGGCCGCGTGGTCAGGCATGGATGTGTTGGACATGTGAGGTCTCCCCGTATTCCCCTGTAACGGTGCCGCCGTTCCCCGCGAACGGTCAGCCGGCTTGCGCCGGAAACGCGCGAAAAGAGTGAACCCGTGCGGTGGACACGCCAGTTGGCGCCCGTCACGTTGGGTACCCGCGTGCGCGACTTGCGGTGAGTCTACTGATCGCGTCCACGCCGTCATCGCCGCCCCCGCCCGGCGTGTCCGCTCTTTCTCGGCTACCGCCGCGCGGTCGGGCGCGGGGGCCGGTTCCGGTAGGGCGGCCGGGGGCGCGGCAACCGTCCGGACCCTGAACGATCGGGTGCTGGGCGGCAGTTGGCGGCTGGGTGAGACGAGTGCTTTCCGGGCCATGGCGGTCACCCGGCCTGGGCGGGGGTCAACGGGGCTTCCTGGAGCGGAATTACGGCGAGCCTGCGGCGGGCCGGCCGCGCCCCGCCGGGCCGTTGGGCTGCCGGCTCCCGGCCGAGGAGGGGCGCTGAGCACCGGCCGGCGCCGTCGGCGAGCGCCGAGGAGGACGGGGCGCGGGGCGCGGGGACGACGATGGAAGCGGGGGCGATGGAAACGGTGGCCGGAGCCGCGACGGGCGCGGCGACGGCCGGTGCGTCCCCCTCGTCCACGGGCACGCCCTCGCCGGCCTCCTCCGCCGGGGCCGGGGCGTCGTAGCCGATCAGCCCGCAGGGCCAGTCCGGGACGGCGTAAGGCAGGCGCAGCTCCCGCCCCCGCAGCCACAGGGCGGCGGGGCCGAGCCAGCCGCGCGGGGTGGCACGCCAGTGGAGCCGCCCCTCGCCCGGCCGCCACAGCGCCAGCGACTCCGCGCCGCCGGGAACCTCCGCGCGCAGCGCCACCACGGTCCGCGCCGCGGCGAGGATCTGGCCGGGCTGTGCGGCCAGCGGGGTGAGCAGCACGCCCGGCACCCGCAGCGCGTCGGGAAAACGGACCGGCAGCCTGCTGCCGAGCACTCCCCAGCCGATCCGTGCCTCCCCGCTCGCGTCGCTGCGCAGCATCAGCAGCCCGCTGTCGGGCTCGGCCAGCAGCAGCCGGTCGTCGCTATCCTCGGTGAGCTGGAGCAGCGGGCTGGTTTCCCCGGTGCGCAGATCGGCGGCGACCGCCTTGGTCCGGCCGTCGAGCTCCCGGTCGAGCGCGAGCAGCCGCCCGGCACGGTCCAGCCAGACCCCGCCGGTGCAGCGGCCTTCGACCGTCATCACCGGGACCGGCGAGCCGTCCCCACCCTGGCCGTGGATCTGCCAGATCGTGGTGGCGCCCTCGTCGTGGACCAGGGCGAAGGCGGTGTCCGGGGCGGGCGAGGGTGGCAGCAGCCGCACCTCGGCGCCGGTCAGCGAGCCCGCGGCCACCTCGCCGGTGCCGGGACCGGTCGGGTGGAGCAGCACCAGGTCGTGCCGGTCCGCCGTACGCCGCCCGATCAGGACGCGTCCGTCGCCCAGCGGCAGCACCTGGCTGTCCGGCCGCTCCGGCCGCCCGCCCGGCAGCGGCACGGCGTACGGCTCCGGGCCGCCCAGCGTCCACCGCTCCACGAAGCGACGGGCCGAACCGGGGCCGGGGCTGGTTCCCGGAGCAGAGCCCGCGGGTCCCGTGCCCGGTCCGTCGGCCGCCCGTGCGACCGGCGGCGTATTCCCCTCGCCCCCCTCGCCCGCTCCGCCCGCCTGGCCCCCCTCGGGCCGACCGCTCCCCGCCCGCCCGCCGCCCGGCGCCGGGGGAGGAGCGGTGCCGGGCGGAGGTTCCGCTTCCGGCCCCTCCGCCTCGGCCGGCCCCACTGCCAACCAGGGTGCCTCGGCCAGACAGGCCGCGTACGAGCCGTCCGCGGCGATCGTGAAGCCCGTACGGCGCAGGACCCGGCCTGGCGGGGGCGTGTTCGGTGCGCTGCCACTCATATGAGTTCCCACCTCCCCCCAGCACCGTAGTTTTCGCACTCCCGGACGATCAACGCGTGTGCGGACAGTTCACACGTAAGGGTGTTGGTTGGGCGGATTCCCTCCCATCGCCGGGGCAGGTGTGCTCCGCTCCGCTGTCCGGTACGACGCATCCCGGTCACCCAGGATTGCCGGGTAACCTTCCTTCCGTGCCCGAGCCCGTTCCCGCCCCCGTCCAGCCCACCCGGCCAGCCGTCCCGGCCGTCCCGACCAGTGCGTCCGGCCGGCCCACCGTGGCCGAGGTGACCGCCGCCCTCGACGCCCTCTGGCCGCCGGAGCTGGCCGAGTCGTGGGACGCCGTCGGCCTGGTCTGCGGCGACCCGGCGGCCCCCGTCACCCGGGTGCTCTTCGCGGTGGACCCGGTCCAGGACGTGGTCGACGAGGCGATCAGGATCGGCGCCGACCTGCTGGTCACCCACCACCCCCTCTACCTGCGCGGTACGACGACGGTCGCGCCCCTGGGCGCCGCCGGATTCAAGGGCCGCGTGGTGCACGACCTGATCCGTAACGGCATCGCCCTGCTGGTCGCGCACACCAACGCCGACCGCGCCGACCCCGGTGTCTCCGACGCGCTCGCCGCCGCCTGCGACCTGCGGGTCGTCGGGCCCCTGGTGCCCGACCCCACCGACCCGGCGGGCCGCCGCGGTCTCGGCCGGATCTGCGAGCCGCTCGCCCCGCTGACGCTCGCCGCCTTCGCCGAGCAGGCCGCCCACGGGCTGCCCCGCACCGCGACCGGGCTGCGTGTCGCGGGCGACCCCGACACCCCGGTCCGTACCGTCGCGGTCTGCGGCGGCTCGGGCGACAGCCTCTTCGCCGAGGTGCGGGCGGCCGGCGCCGATGTCTTCCTCACCGCCGACCTCCGCCACCACCCCGCCTCCGAGGCCCGCCAGACGGGCGCGCCCGCGCTGGTGGACGCGGCGCACTGGGCCACCGAGTGGCCCTGGTCCCAGCAGGCCGCGGGCCAGCTCGACGAGATCTCGGACCGGCACGGGTGGGCGCTGCGCACCCATGTCTCCGGCGTGGTCACCGACCCGTGGACCGCGCACGCGCCGTCCGCGCCGCCCGCGTCCACCGCGCCGCCCGCGGCCCCGGCGGGCCCCCTTCCTCCAGGTTCCTCGGATCCTTCCGCCCCTTCTTCACGTGCCTCACGTTCCGCCCGTCCCGACCCTTCCAGCTCAGGAGCCCCCCGCTGAACGCCGCGCCCGCCGACCAGATCCGCCTCCTCGAAGTCCAGGCCCTCGACTCGCGCATCGCGCAGCTCGACCACAAGCGCAAGAACCTGCCCGAGCACGCCGAGCTGGAACGTATCGGCGCCGACCTCAGTCAGCTCCGCGATCTGCTGGTCGCCGCGCGGACCGAGGAGAGCGACACCGCCCGCGAGCAGACCAAGGCCGAGCAGGACGTCGACCTGGTACGGCAGCGGGCCGTCCGCGACCAGCAGCGGATGGACTCCGGCCTGCTCACCTCCCCCAAGGACCTGGAGAACCTCCAGCGGGAGCTCGCCTCGCTGGCCAAGCGGCAGTCCGACCTGGAGGACATCGTCCTCGAAGTCATGGAGCGCCGGGAGAACGCGCAGGAGCGCGCCACCGGGTTCACCGGCCGGGTCGAAGCCCTCGAAGCGAAGGCCGCCGAGGCCGAGACGCGCAAGTCCGCCGCCCTGGAGAGCATCGACGCGGAGGGCTTCACCATCGCCAAGGAGCGCGAGACGCTCGCCGCCGGCATCCCCGACGACCTGCTCAAGCTCTACGACAAGCTGCGCAACCAGCAGGGCGGCATCGGCGCGGCCCGCCTCTACCAGAAGCGCTGCGAGGGCTGCCGGCTCGAACTCAACATCACCGAGCTGAACGAGGTGCGGGCCGCCCCCGCCGACACGGTGGTGCGGTGCGAGAACTGCCGCCGCATCCTGGTCCGCACCGCCGACTCCGGCCTCTAGGCCGGGTCCGCCCCGTGGCCGGGACGTCCGTGCCGTCGGCGCCGTCGCCGGGGGCGGCGCCGTCCTTCACCGCCACCACCTTCCTGCTGCTCCGGCACGGGGAGACGCCGCTCACCGCGCAGCAGCGGTTCTCCGGAAGCGGCGCCGGGGATCCGCCGCTGTCCGAGCGGGGGCGCCGGCAGGCCGAGCAGGCGGCGGCGGCCCTGGCCGCCCGCGGTGATGTCGCCGCCGTGGTCAGCTCACCACTGGCCCGGTGCCGGCAGACGGCGGCGGCGGTCGCCGATCGGCTCGGCGTCGAGGTGGGCATCGCCGCTGACCTGCGGGAAACCGACTTCGGCCGATGGGACGGGCTCACCTTCGCCGAGGTGCGCGCCCGCTTCCCCGCCGAGATGGCCGCCTGGCTCGCCGAACCCTCCGTCGCCCCGCCGGGCGGCGAGAGCTTCGCCGAGGCCGCGGCGCGGGTGTCCCGGGCCAGGGATGAGCTGCTGGCCGCATTCCAAGGCCGTACGGTGCTGCTGGTCAGCCATGTGACGCCGATCAAGACGCTGGTACGGCTCGCGCTCGGCGCGCCCGACGCGGCGCTCTTCCGGATGCACCTCGATCCCGCCGCGCTCTCGACGGTGGCCTACTACGGGGACGGGAACGCCTCGCTCCGGTCCTTCAACGACACGGCTCATTTGCGCTCCTGACGGCTCGTCATCATTCGGGCCGCCCGGCCGTACGCTGGTACGCCCTGCCCGCGTCCGAAGCATCCCCCACAGGAGCCCTCATGACCGACGACCCCGTAGGGCACGTCGCCCGCGCGGCGGCCGAGAGCCTCGCCTCACCCCGGTACGCGACCCTCGTCGAGGACGTGGAGGCGGCGCTCCACCACCGCGACGGCGCGGTGCGGCCCGACCGCTATGTGGATCCCGCCCAATGGGGTGAGTTCATCGTCGGCGTCGCCAACCTCGCGGTGGCCGCCTACACCACACTGCGGCGGCAGACCCCCGACCCGTCGCAGGAACTCATCGCCCGGCACGTCCGGCTCGACCTCCTCCGCTCCGCCGCCCCCACCACCGCCGCGCTCGACCCGGACGAACTGGACCGGATCATCGGCGTCACCGTGGAGGAGACGCGCACCGCGGCCAAGCGGCTGGAGGGCGGGGCCTGAGCCGGATGCTCTTCAGTCGCCCAACGTGGCGGCCGCGCGCGCGAGTTCGGTGATCCGGTGCCAGTCGTGGTCCCGCAGGGCGGTCGGCGGGACCATCCAGGTGCCGCCGACGCTGGGGACGTTGGGAAGGGCGAGGTAGTCGGCCGCCCTGGCCGCGTCGATGCCGCCGGTGGGGCAGAAGCGGGCGCGGGGGAGCGGCGAGGCGAGCGAGCGGAGGTAGGGCGCGCCGCCTGCCGCCTCGGCGGGGAAGAACTTCATGTCGGTGACGCCGTGTTCGAGCAGCCCGAGCGCCTCGGAGGCGGTGGAGACGCCGGGCAGGAAGGGCACGCCGGACCCGCGCATCGCCGCCAGCAGCCGCTCGGTCCACCCCGGGCTGATCAGGAACCCCGCACCGGCGTCGACCGCCGCCGTCACCTGCTCGCCCGTCAGCACCGTCCCGGCCCCCACGAGCGCCTCCGGCACCTCCCGGGCGATCGCGTCGATGCCGGCCAGCGCGGCGGGCGTCCGCAACGTGATCTCCACGACCCGCAGCCCCCCCGCCACCAACGCCCGCGCCAACGGCACGGCGTCCCCCGCGTCCTCCAGAACCACCACGGGTATGACCGGCACCAGCCCCAGCACACTCTCCATCCCCGCATCCTGTCCTCCCCCCACCGCCCGCTGCAACGCCCGTTGCACCCTGTGCAACCCCCTCCGGGGGCGCGGTCAAGGGGACAGCCGGCGGGAGCGCCGGTTGCCGGGTCGCGGGCGGGCACGGGCGGGACACGGGCGGGAAGACGCCGATGGTGGTGATGGGGCACGGGGAGGCCGGCAGTCGAAAACGCATCCGCAGGGTGGTGCGGGTGGGAAAACGATCGCGCCGTCAGGCGCCGGGAACCGTTAACCCCCCGGGCAAGGGTTCAGTGGGGGTCGCGGACCAGCACGTCCAGCCGCCCGCCGGGCCCCGCCTCCTCCACCGTGAAGCCCAGATCCCGCAGCGCCTCCGCCAGCGCCGCCGGCGTCCTCGGCCGGGCGCCGGCCGTGAGCAGCGCCCGCACCAGCCGCCCCTTCGTCGCCTTGTTGAAGTGGCTCACCACCGTGCGCCGCTCCACACCCCCCACCACCGTCACCTGAAGGACCCGGACCGTCGCCGTACGCAGCGCCACCTCTCCGCGCGGTTTCCACGCCGCCGCGTAAGCGGACGAGCGGAGGTCGAGCACGAGCCCGCCGTCCGCCACCTCCGGCAGCACCGCGTCCATGAAGGGCTTCCAGTAGGCCGCCAGCCCGCCCGCCCCCGGCAGACGTACCGCCATCGAGCAGCGGTAGGAGGGCACGCGGTCGGTGAGCCGTACCGCCCCCCACAAGCCGGAGAAGACCAGCAGCGACCGCCGGGCCCGCCCGCGGGCGGCCGCGTCCAGGCCGGACAGGCCCAGCGCGTCGTAGAGGACTCCGGTGTACAGCTCACCCGCGGGCAGCGCCGGCGCCGTACGCAGTGCCGCGTTCTTGGCGATCTCGCCGCGCAGCCCGGGGCTGAGGCCGAGCACCTCGGCGGCCTTGTCCTCGTCGGCGGCGCAGAGCTCGACCAGTTCGTCCAGTACGGCCGCCCGCGCCTCGGTCAGGCCGGGCAGCGACAGCCCGTCGAGCGCCACCGGCCGACCCCGTACCGCGGTGGCCTTTCCCTCGGACGGCGGCAACAGGACGAGCACGGCATCTCCTTCGACTTCAACGCCTTGCGACCAGTGGTCGGACCGGTACGAACACCCCAGCAGCCTACGACCCCGTGCCCCGTCACCGATGTTCGCTCCCGCCCGGGCCGACCTCTAGACTGGTACGCACGGCAGACGAGCCGAGCGGGCGGCCGCGTTGGGACCTCACGGGGTCCCGCCGAGGAACGTCCGGACTCCACAGGGCAGGGTGGTGGCTAACGGCCACCCGGGGTGACCCGCGGGAAAGTGCCACAGAAAACAGACCGCCGGGGACTTCGGCCCCCGGTAAGGGTGAAACGGTGGTGTAAGAGACCACCAGTGCCCAGGGTGACCTGGGCAGCTAGGTAAACCCCACCCGGAGCAAGGTCAAAAGGAGCCACCGCGAGGCGGCTCTGCGCGGACGATCGAGGGCGGCCCGCCCGAGTCCGCGGGTAGACCGCATGAGGCCGGCGGCAACGCCGGTCCTAGATGGATGGCCGTCTCCCGGTCGACCGCGAGGTCGGCCGGCGACAGAATCCGGCGTAGAGCTCGACTCGTCTGCCGTCAGCGTGCCCGTTCGCCGCCTCCGCCCGCGCGGCGGACCAGCGGGCCCCCGGGCCCCTGAACCGGCGGCCCCGCGGCAAACGGTCGCCGGGCGGCTGTCGGTCCCCGCTGCTAGCGTGATCAATCCCGACCCGGGAAGGCGATCCCCTTGGCGATGCTGACTTCGGTGAATGTCGGCCTTCCGCAGGATGTCCCATGGCATGGGCGGACGGTGCACACCGGCGTGTGGAAACGACCCGTCGACGGACCGCGCATGGTCCGCAAGCTGAACATCGACGGCGACGGCCAGGGCGATCTGGAGGGTCACGGCGGTGTGCACCGCGCCGTGCTCGTCTATCAGCGGGACTCGTACCGCCATTGGGAGGAGTTCTTCGGCCGCGACCTCTCAGCCGGCGCGTTCGGCGAGAACTTCACCGTCGACGGCCTCCCCGATGACGAGGTCTGCATCGGGGACCGTTATCGCATCGGGGACGCCGTGTTCGAGGTCTCCCAGCCCCGGGTGACGTGTTACCGGGTGGGTATGCGGCTCGGAGAGCCGCAGCTGGCCGCGCTGCTCGTCTCCCACCGGCGCCCGGGATTCTATCTGCGGGTGCTCACCGAGGGCGAGGTGGCGGCGGGACAGGAGATCGTCCGGATCGAACGCGGCACCGAGGGCGTGACCGTCGCGGACATCGACGCCCTGCTCTACCTCCCCGGGCACCCCAGGGACGGACTCGACCGCGCGCTGCGGATCCCCGCGCTGAGCCCGGGCTGGGTCACCTCGCTGCGCAGCCTGGCGGAGCAGAGCGAGAGCGGCGGTTCGGGCAACACCGGGCTGGCCGCCGCCGCGAGCAGCCCGCCGCCCGCCTGGACGGGTTTCCGCCCGCTGCGGGTCACCGACATCCAGCAGGAGAGCCGGGCCGTCTTCTCGCTGGCGCTCGCCGCGGACGACGGCTCGCCGCTGCCGCCCTGGCAGCCCGGCCAGTCCATCGCGCTCCGGCTGCGCCCGGACGAGGGGGCGCCGCTGATCCGCAACTACTCGCTCTGCAACCGCCCCGGTGACGACCGCTACCGGATCGGGGTGAAGCAGGAGCCGCACGGCGCGGCGAGCGGACTGCTGCACGCGCGGGTACGGGTGGGGGACACCCTGGACACCGCGGCGCCGCGCGGCACCTTCTTCCTCGCCGAGGGCGACCGCCCGGTGCTGCTGATCTCCGCCGGGGTCGGCGTCACGCCGGTGCTCGCGATGCTGCACAAGCTGGCCGCCGAGCGGAGCCCGCGCCCCGTCTGGTGGCTGCACGGGGCCCACGACGGCGGCGAGCACCCCTTCGCGGCCGAGAGCGCCGGGCTGATCTCCCGGCTCCCCGAAGGCCGGTCCGTCATCTGCTACAGCCGGCCGGCCGACCGGGACCGGCGCGGGGCCGACTACACGACCCCGGGCCACCTCTCCGCCGACACCGTCGCCGGTCTGGGGCTGCCGAAGGACGCCGACGCGTACCTCTGCGGCCCGGTGGGCTTCATGGACGACCTCATGGCGGCCCTCACCGGGGCCGGGATGGACGTGGCGAGCATCCACCGCGAGACCTTCGGCGCCGGCGCCGCCATCACCCCGGGCATCGCCCCGACCCCGGTCCGGCCGCCGCACCCGCCGCCCGGCCCGCCCGGCACCGGACCGACCGTCTCGTTCAGCCGCAGCGGCGTCGAGGTCCCCTGGAGCCCGGACTACGGCACGCTGCTCGAACTGGCCGAGGCGTGCGACATCCCCACCCGCTGGTCGTGCCGGACCGGGGTGTGCCACACCTGCGAGACCGCCATGCTGGCCGGCGACCTGGACTACGAGCCCGAGCCGGTCGAGCCGCCGGCCGCCGGCAACGCGCTGATCTGCTGCTCCCGCCCGAAGGACGGGGTCGTGCTTGATCTGTGAGACCCGTGAGACCCGCGAGGTCAGTCGAGGCCTGTCGGGGTCTGTCGGGGCGGGCGGGCGGTCAGCGGTGGGCCCGGACGCGCGAGCGCCGGGGACGACGGTCGTGCCGTCGTTCCCGGCGGGGTGCGCGGTATACCGCGTCGGACTCGACTCAGCTTCTGAGGAACGCCAACAGGTCCGCGTTGAACCGGTCCTTGAACGGCTTGACGGACATCAGGCCGTGGGGCGCGCCCTCGTAGACCTTGAGCGTCGCGTCCTTGACGATCTGCACGCTCTTACGCCCGGCCGCGTCGATCGGCACGATCTGGTCGTCGTCGCCGTGGATGATCAGGGTGGGGACGTCGATGGCCTTGAGGTCCTCGGTGAGATCCGTCTCCGAGAAGGCCTTGATGCACTCGAACGCGCCCCGGATGCCGATCTGCATGCTCCAGAGCCAGAAGGCGTCCCTGACGCCGTCCGTGACCTGCGAACCGGACCGGTTGGCGCCGTAGAACATGGCGCTGAGGTCCTGGTAGAACTGCGAGCGGTCGGTGAGGACGCCGGAGCGGATGCCGTCGAAGACCTCCATCGGCGTGCCGTCCGGGTTGGCGTCCGTCTTGAGCATCAGCGGCGGGATGGCGCTCAGCAGCAGGGCCTTGGACACTCGCTCGGTGCCGTACTTGCCCATGTAGCGGGTGATCTCGCCGCCACCGGTGGAGTGGCCGACCAGCACGATGTCGGTCAGGTTCAGCGACTCGATCACCTTGGCGAGGTCGTCCGCGTAGGTGTCCAGATCGTTGCCGCTCCAGGGCTGCCCGGACCGGCCACCGCCGCGGCGGTCGTGCGCGATGGCCCGGAAGCCGTTCTCGGCGACGAGGTTGGCCTGGTCGTCCCAGGCGTCCGCGGTGAGCGGCCAGCCGTGGCTGAAGACGACCGGTTGCCCGCTGCCCCAGTCCTTGTAGAAGATCTCGGTTCCGTCGCTGGCGGTGACTGTGCCCATGGCGTGCGTTTCCTCTCGGTGGGATCGGCGGGAACTCGTTCCCTCGGCGTGTCCCCTCGGCGGGAATTGAGTGGGGGCTCGAATGCGTGGGGGCGTGAATGCGTGGAGGCGGGAATGCGTGGGGAAACGGAAAGGCTCGGCGGAATTCGGCGGCGGCCGCCGCATTCCCCTGCCGGTGGGCACGCTCTCGCGAATGCGCTCCTCCCATCGATGCTCACACAGGGCCTGGGGCCCCACAAGCCGGGCCGGGCTCGTTGTTGCCGCCCGCTCGCCTCCGGGCGCTCAGACCCGGTGCCGAGGACGAAGTGAACCGAAGAGGCTGACTGTATTGGCGCGCTGAGTGGGGGCGATGGTGCCGGGGGTGGGGTGACCGCCCGCTTGTGCTGGGCGGTCGCCGTGGTCCGGGCGCCGGCGGGGCTTTTCGGCCTGCGGGGCTATTCGGGCTGGGTGGTCACCGGCGTCGCGTTGTACGCCGCCGCCTCGACGCCGGGCGTGTCGGCGTCGTCGGAGCCATCGGAGCCGGCGGGCGCGCCGGCCGCATCGCCGGCCGTCTCCCACGACAGGGCCACCTCGCGGGACTCGCCGGGCAGCAGCCAGAAGTAGTTGTCGTCGGCGAACACCGGCTGTACCCGCTCCCCGGAGCGCCGGTCGCGCAGCGCCAGCCGGACCATGGCGGCCGGCGCCGTACCGGTGTTGCGCACGGCCGCGAGGAGGCCGCGCGGGCCGGTCGGCCGGACGCTGAGCGAGAGCCGTACGTTGGGCAGGCCGTTGAGGGAACGCATGTCGGTGGCGGTGCGGTAGCGCCAGTAGTCGTTGCCGGACAGCAGCCGGCCGTCGGCGCCGGTCAGCCGCAGCCGCAGCAGGTGGGTGGCGGGCAGCGAACGGTCGAAGGGCACGCTGAAGGCGTCGGCCGTGTCCGCCGCCGCGATGTCGATCCGGCGGGCCACGGCGGCGCCCATCGGCCGGCCGCACAGGTCGTGGAGTTGCGCGGTGACGGTGGCGCCGAGTACGGGGGCGGCCGTGCGGTTGACGACACGGACGGCGCCGTCCACCGGGTCGGCCTGGACGTGCAGCGGCTCCGAGGCTTTGCGGGCGCCGTAGTAGGCGCCGTCGGCTTCGAAACCGGCCACCAGTCGGTCGAGGGGGTCGGGGTCGTCGACGTGGTCGAGATCGCCGGGGTGGCCGGGGTGGCCGGGGTGGCCGAGGTCGTCGACGTGGTCGGAGTGGCCGGGGTGGCCGAGGTGGTCGTGGCCACCCTGGTCACCCGGTTCACCGGGGACGGTGTACGCGGTGAGATCGCGGTGCGCGGCGCCGGGCCGCCCGATGGCGCCGGGCGGGGTCGGCCGCGCCATCCACAGCAGCGCGGGCGCGTCGGCGGCGCGCCAGCCGTCGGCGTTCCAGGCCTCGATGACGGCGCGGACGTTCTCGTAGCAGATGAGCTGGGCTTTCCGGTAGAACTCCGCGGGCGAACCCGACGTGTTCAGGCGGTCGTCGACCGCCTTCAGAAAGGTCGCCGCGGTGTCCGGGGCCATGACCACGGCGCCGGTCGAGAGGGCGGGTGAGGCGGCGGGGGTGTCGCCGCCGCGCGCCCATTCGTCCAGGACAGTCTCCCAGCCGGACGCGGCCCGCGGGGCGGCGTCCTCGTCCACCCGCAGCGCGGATGCCTCGCCGCTACGGCCGCCCTCCCATACGGTCCAGCCCACCGCGGGCGGGCGCGGGCGGTCGCAGGTGCCGTACACCCGGAAGCCGTTGAGGGTCACCGGGCCGCCGCCGTCCGGCACGGTCGTGGTCATCCGCACCCAGCGCGCGGTCACCGGCTCGTCCAGACCGATCCGTACGGTGCCGGTGCCGGGGTGGCGCTCGGCCTGGTACGAGGTCCGCCACGAGGAGCCGTCGAGCGAGGTTTCGACGTGGAGGGTGAGGGGGGTGACGGGAGCTGCGGGGGCTGCGGGGCGGGTGCCGTACGGGTCGCTCGGGTCGTACGGGCTGCTCGGGTCGTACGGGTCGCCGCCGGGCGGCGGGGCCTGGCCTTCGGCGGCGGGCTCGAACGCCACGGTGACCGAGCGCACCTGGCACGCGGCGCGCAGATCCACCGCGATCCACGCCGGGTCGCCCACCTCGGCGGCCTCAGCCCTACGGTCGGCGCCGCCCGTCGTCCACCGCCCGGTCCGGTCCCGCCCGCCGGGTCCTGCCATCCGCCCCACCGCGAAGGCGGTCATGGCGGTCGGCGCGCTGGCTGATCCGGTCGTGGCGGGGGCGTCGGACGCGTTGGGCGCGCCTGCTGTGCCGGCCGTGCGGTAGCGGGCGAGGTCCCGTACGACGGCGCCCGATCCCTTTCCGGTGTTTCCGGTCGCGACCGGCCGGGGCCACGCGTCGGGAACGCCCCGGCCGCCCGGCGGGTCGGTTGCCGGTCCGGCCGGCCCGAACCCCGCGAGCAGGGTCCCGCTGGAGGTGACGGTCCCGCCCCTCGTCAGGCGGAGCCGGGGAGGGTGATTCGGCATGTACGCCGCTCCGTTCAGGATGCAGAGGTTTGACAACGTTGCCGCCACCGTATGACAACGTTGCCAAGGCAGTTTGCTCCCTGCCGAGCGGGTTCATCAAGAACCGGGTGATACAGAACAGGTAACGACGCGGGGTTGTACTGGCCTCGGGGTGGTTGCGGTCGTTTCCCGGCCACCGGCCGGCGGGGGCTTGTCGCGCGGTTCCTCCCCCAGAGCTTCGCCTGGGGGTACCCCCAGCGCCCCTGGCGGGCCCCCTGCCGTCGGGCAAAGCCCCGTCCGGTGGACCCGGGCGATCCCGTTTCGCCCGAGTGCGCAAGCAAGGCCCCCGGCGCGGGCGTTGCCGACATCAGCCCAAGCCGAGCCCGACCTCCCGGCCCCGCGGTGGCGGATCAGTCCAGGTCCGGGTAGTGGACGTTGATCTCGGCGCGGATGCGGTCGAGGGTGCGCATGACCGCCAGGGAGCCGTTGAGGGGGACCAGGGGGGATTCGGTTGCCCCGGAGCGGAGGCAGCGCATCACCTCGGCGGCCTCGTGGCGCATGGTGGCGCCGTCGAGGTCGGTGGTCACATCGGCGAGGCGTACCGTTCTGGGGGTGTCCTCGCCGCGGCGGTGGAGGGTGAAGCGGTCGGGGCGGAAGAAGTCGCCCTCGATCTCGATCCGCCCCTCGGAGCCGCTGATCCGGGCGGGCGCTGCCGTCTCCGCGGTCATCGTGCAGCTCAGCGAGGCCACCGCGCCGCTCTTCCAGCCGAGCAGGATCGCGGTGTTGTCGTCCACGTGCTCGGGGGTGAGGTGGGCGACCGCCCGCACCTCGTCCGGTTCGCCGAGCAGCAACTGGGCGAAGGACACCGGGTAGACCCCGAGGTCGAGCACCGCGCCGCCGCCCTGCTTCGGATCCCGCATCCGGTGCTCGGGCGCGAAATCGCCGGCGAAGCCGAAGTGCGCGGAGACGTTGAGGACCTCACCGATCGCACCCTCGGCGATCATCGCGACCAGCCGCCGTACCAGCGGGTTGCAGTACGTCCACATGGCCTCCATCAGGAACAACTCCCGGTCCCGGGCGAGTTCGACCAGCTCCCCGGCCTCCCGGGCGTTGATGGTGAACGCCTTCTCGCACAGCACCGCGCGGCCCGCTTCCAGGCAGAGCCCGGCCGCTTCGCGGTGCGCCGAGTGCGGGGTGGCCACGTAGACCACGTCTATCTGGTCGTCCGCGGCCAGTTCGGCCCAACTGCCGTACGCGCGCGGGATCCCGTAGCGCTCGGCGAACGCCTTGGCGCTCGCCTCGCCGCGTGATCCGACCGCCACGACCTCCGCGTCCGGCAGTGACCGGAGCGCCTCGGTGAAGGTGGCGGCGATCCCGCCGGTCGCCAGGATGCCCCAGCGGATCTTCGCTGTACCCGCGCCGCCGACCGCGCCCTCCCCGGTCGCCCCGGGCTCGCCCTTGCTGACGTTCTCACTCATCGTGCCGCCGCCTTCATGTGCCCTGATATCCGTTCTCCGTCGCCCCCACCGGCTGAAAGAATAAGCAGCGGTTCACCTACTGCCGATGGAGAGTGCCGCCGTGCCGGACGCCGGGTCGTCAACCCCCGCGCAGATCACCGCAACACCCACCACTCCCGCCACCTCCGCCCCAGCCACCCTCGCCGCCGAGACCGCCGCCAGAACCGCCCCCGGACCAACCCGCACGACGCCCCCCGGCCTCCAGCGCCGCACCGGCCTGCTCGTCACCCTCGTGCTGGGCGGCCTCACCGCGCTGCCGCCGCTGTCCATGGACATGTACCTGCCCGCGCTGCCCCAGGTCACCGACGCCCTGCACGCGCCCGCCGCCACCGTCCAGCTCACCCTCACCGCCTGCCTGGCCGGCATGGCGCTCGGCCAGCTCCTGGTCGGGCCGCTCAGCGACCGCTTCGGCCGCCGCCGCCCACTGCTGATCGGCATGGTGGTCTACGTCCTCGCCACCGCCGTCTGCGCCTTCGCCCCCTCCGCCGGGCTGCTGATCGGCTTCCGGCTGCTCCAGGGGCTGGCCGGCTCGGCGGGCATCGTGATCTCCCGTCCGCGACCTCTTCGACGGTGTGGAGATGGCCCGCTTCTACTCGACGCTGCTGCTGATCTCCGGCGTCGCCCCGATCATCGCCCCGACGATCGGCGGCCAGATCCTCCGGCTCACCGAATGGCGCGGCATCTTCTTGGTCTGCGCCGCGGTCGGCGCCGCGCTCACCCTGCTGGTCTGGCGCCGGCTGCACGAGACACTGCCGCCCGAGCGCCGCCACGCGGGCGAACTGCTCGGCACCTTCGGCGCGATGCGCCGGCTGCTCGCCGACCGGGTCTTCACCGGCTACGTGATCGCGGGCAGCTTCAGCTTCGCGGCACTCTTCACCTACGTCACGGCCTCGTCCTTCGTCGTCCAGGACATCTACGGCGCCTCTCCGCAGACCTTCAGCCTGCTCTTCGGCCTCAACTCGGTCGGCATCGTCGGGGTCGGCCAGCTCAACGGCAAGGTGCTGGTCGGCCGGGTGGACATGGACAAGGTGCTGGCCGTGGGGCTGGCGCTGATCACCTCCGCCTCGGTGGCGCTGGTGCTGCTCACCACCGGGGTCTTCGGCCGGCCCGGGCTGCCGGCCATCGCCAGCGGGCTCTTCGTGCTGATGGCGTCGATGGGACTGGTGCTGCCCACCACCAACACCCAGGCGCTGCTGCGCACCCGGCACGCCGCCGGCTCCGCCTCCGCGCTGATCGGCACCTCGTCCTTCCTGGTCGGCGCGGTGCTCTCGCCGCTCGCCGGGGTCGCGGGCGACGGCACCGCGGTGCCGATGGCGGTGACCCAACTGGCCTGCGTCCTCGTCTCCTGCGCGGCCTTCATTGGGCTCTGCGTACGAGGGCGGCGTACGGTGGAGTGATGGTGGGGCGCGCCCCGCGCGGGCTGCGCCGACATCCTCTTGGGAGGACGCGATGTCCGAAGTTCCGGATGAAAATACATGGGCCTTCAAGACAGCCGACAGCACGCTGCACACGGGATCCGAGCACGGGGTGGATCCGGAGGACCTGGTGATGGCCTCGGGGCGGGAGCCCACCCCCGAGCTGGTCGAGAAGGCCCGACGGGCACTGGAGGAGCATGGCCGCGCCGCTGTCGAAAGGTGTCTGCCCTGACGGGGCGGCCCTCGACACCGACGAGCTGAACCGGATCGTCCCGGGCCTCGACGCGTATCTGTGTCCGGCGCCCGGGCATCCGTGGTGTGCCGGCGCCGTCGTCCTGGCCGGCCGGGGCCGTATGGTCGCGCTGCACCGGGCGACCGGCTGGGCGGTGCGCTACGCGGCCTACGACGAGCACGCCGACCGGGGGGTGGAGCTGCCCCGGGAGCGGTGGGTGCCGATGGCGCCGGAAACCGTCTTCGACCTCGCCTCGCTGACAAAGCTCTTCACGGCGGTCGTCGCGGTACGGCAGATCGAGGACGGTGCGCTCCGGCTGGACGACAAGGTCTCCGACTGGGTCGCGGTCGCGGACCCGCGCGTCACCGTACGGCACCTGCTCACCCACACCTCCGGGCTGCGGCCCGAACTGCCGCTCTACGACCTGCCGGACGCGGCCGCGCGCGCCGCCCGGCTCGCGGCGGAGCGGCCGCTGACCGCGCCGGGCACGGCCCGCTGCTACTCCGACCTCAATCTGCTGCTGCTCCAGGCCGTACTGGAGCGGATCGCGGACCGGCCGCTCGACCGGCTGATCGCCGAGACCGTCACCGGGCCGCTCGGCATGGCGGACACCCGGTTCAATCCGCCGCCCTCCTGGCTGCCCCGGATCGCGGCCACCGAGGACCAGCGCAAGCCGTGGGCGAAGCTGGACCGGGGCATGGTGCACGGCACGGTGCACGACGAGAACGCGTACGCGATGGGCGGGGTCGCCGGGCACGCCGGGCTCTTCTCCACCGCGTGGGACCTGGCGCTCTTCGCCCGGGCGCTGCTCGACGGCGGCGCGCCCGGCTTTCTCGCCCCGGCCTCCGTCCGGCTGCTGCTCGGCGGCCCCGACGGCCGGGAGCGTCCCGACGGCCCGAAGAGTCCGGCCGGCCCCGCCGATCCGGCCCGCCCCGCCGATCCGGCCGGCGTCCGCCGCCCGCTCGGCTTCGAGGCGGACCAGTCCTGGTTCATGGGCGAGCTGGCCGGCCGGGGCGCGGTCGGCCACACCGGCTTCACCGGCACCAGCCTGGTCCTCGACCCCGCGACCGACACCTTTCTGATCCTGCTCACCAACTCCGTTCACCCCAGCCGCACGTGGCGCGACGGCAGCGCCCCCCGCGCCATGGCCGCGACCCACCTGGCCCGCGCGGCGGCCGGCTAGCGGCTGCGCGCGGTTTGGCCGGGGGCCGCCGCTCTGGCACCATGGCAAGCGGAACCTTGTTCCGAAAAAGCCGCGGAACGACGTTCCGCTCGGCGAGTCGGCCGGTGGAGGGAGGGGGCGCGGTGCAGGGGAGCGACGGGGGCGCGGGGCCCGCGGCCCGGTCCAAGCGGGCGGACGCCCGGCGCAACGAGGAGACGCTGCTCGACGCGGCCGCGGCGGTCTTCGTCGCCTCGGGCGTGGAAGCGCCGGTGCGCGACATCGCGGCCGAGGCCGGCGTCGGGACGGGCACGATCTACCGCCACTTCCCGACCCGGGCGGATCTCATCATCGCCGTCTACCGGCACCAGATCGAGGCCTGCGCCGAGGCAGGACCGGTCCTGCTGGCCGCCGCCACCCCGCACGCGGCGCTCAGCCGGTGGATCGACCTCTTCGTCGACTTCCTGGTCACCAAGCACGGACTGGCCGCCGTGCTCCACTCCGACGAGGCCGGCTTCGAGACGCTGCACGCCTACTTCCTCGACCGCCTCGTGCCCGTCTGCGGCGAGCTGCTCGACGCCGCGGCCGGCGCCGGTGAGATCCGCGCCGACCTGCGCCCGTACGAACTCATGCGCGCCGTCGGCAACCTCTGCATCGGCGCCGAGCACGACCCCCGCTACGACGCCCGCCGCATGGTCGCCCTGCTCATCACCGGCCTGCGCCGCCCGCACCCGAACTGAGCCCCGCGCGCCACCGGCCCGCGCGACGCCGCGGCGATCCGAACGGCAGGCCCTAGCGGAAGATCCCGGTGTGGCCCAGGGAGTAGCGGCCCGGCTGGGGGTAGACGGCGAGGCCGTGCGGCCCTGCGCCGACCGGGATCTTGGCGAGGGTCTTACCGGTTCTGGTGTCGATCGCGTAGACCTCGGCGTTGTAGCGGCCGGAGAGCCAGAGCACCTTGCCGTCGGCGGAGACGCCGCCCATGTCCGGGCTGCCGCCGCCGTCGATGTGCCACTTGTCGACGAGCTTGCCGGTGGCGAAGTCCAGCAGCGAGATGGAGCCCTCGCCGCGGTTGGAGATGTACATGTACTTCGAGTCGCGGGAGACGTAGAGGCCGTGCGCGCCCTTCCCGGTGGGCAGCAGGACCGGTTTGGAGAAGGTGTCGCCGTTCATGGTCCACACCCCGTTGGCCACCATGTCGGCGATGTACCAGGTCTTGCCGTTCGGCGAGATCTTCACGTCCTGCGGCATGGCGTCCGCCTCAGGCAGCCGCTGCTGGGCGATCACCTTCATCTTGGCGGTGTCCACCTTCAGCAGGTCGCCGCTGAACTCGCAGGAGACGATGAAGTAGCGGCCGTCGGGGGAGAAGTCGGCGTGGTTGACGCCGTAGCAGTCCACCGGCACGGTCTTCCTCACCGCCATGGTGTGCGCGTCGCGGAAGACGAGCTGCCGGTCCAGCGAGGCCATCACCACCGCGTACTTGCCGTCCGGCGTGAAGTACAGGTTGTACGGGTCGTGCACGTCGACGGTCCTGCCGGTCCTGCCGGTGGCCGGGTCGAGCGGGGTCAGCGAGTTGCCCACGTCGTTGTTGATCCACAGCGTCTTCATGTCCCAGGAGGGCACCACGTGCTGCGGCTGGCGGCCCACCGGGATGGTCTCGATCACCTTGTACGTCTTCGGGTCGATGACGGAGACCGTGTTGGACTCGGTGTTGGGCACGTAGACCCGGGGCGGGAAGCGCCGCATCACCGGGGAGAGGGCGTTCGGCCGGTCGGCGGCGTAGACGTCCTTGGGGTCGAGCAGCGGCGGCATCCCGGGCAGGCCGGCCGGCACCGCGGGGCGGGCCACCTGCTGCGTCGCGGTCGTCGCCGAGCTGTGCTCCTTCGCGGTCGACCGGGTGTCGGAGCCGCCGCAGCCGGCCAGCAGGACGGCGACCACCGCGAGCGCGGCGGCGGACAGGGCGGCGGGCAGCGGACCGCCGGACGGGCGGGGGCGGCGGGAAGGGCGCGGGCGGCCGGAAAGGCTGGGGCGGCCGGCAGGACGGGAACGGCTGGGACGGCGCATCAGGCAAGCAGCTCCGAGGTCGTGACCGCGCGGAGGCCCCGGCGGTGCAGGTCGTCGAGGATTCCGGGCAGCGCGGCCACGGTGCCGGGGTGTCCGAAGTGCAGGGAGATCACCGAACCGTCGCGGGCCTGGCGGGCGGTCGCGGCCCGCACCCGCTCGGCGCCCGGATCGGTGTAGTCGAGCGGGTCCACGTCGTAGGAGAGCAGGTGCGGGTAGCCGGCCCGCTGGGCGAGCGCGACCACCAGCGGGGTGGTCAGCCGGCTCTGCGAGGGCCGGAACCAGCGGCCGCGCGAGCCGGTGAGCCGGTGCAGCCGCTCGGCGCACCCCTCGATCTCGGCGGTGGCCGAAGCGGCGTCCATGGCGCCGATGTCGCGGTGGTGCAGGGTGTGGTTGCCCAGTTCGTGGCCGCCGTCGAGCACCCGCCGGGCCAGCCGCGGATACGCGTCGAGCCAGCTTCCGACCGCGAGCACGGTGAGCCGGGCGCCGGCCGCTTCGGCCGCTGTGAGCAGCGCCGTCGCCATGGCCGGCTCGCCCTGACCGTGGAAGGTGAGGGCGACCTGCGGCCGGCCGCGCGGGCCGTGCTCGATCTGGTCGGGCAGACCGGCCGGCAGCGGGGGCGGGGACGTTGGGGTCGTCGGGGACGACTGGGATGACGGGGGCGTCGAGGACACGGCGCCGGGGCTGCCGGCGGACCGCGCGGCCGGCCCGTGGCCGCCCGCTGACGGGTCGGCCGATGAGGGCCCGCCGCCGGGCGAGCACCCGGTCAGCAGCGCCCCCGAGGCGGCCGCTTGAAGGATATTTCGCCGCGAGATGGACATCGCGCAACACTGTAGGGCGTAACGCCCGCTCCCGCCGGATGGCCGGGCCCGCGTCGCGCGGATGGCCCGCAGTCGCCAACGACGGGGCCGAGGCGCGCGATGACGGTACGCCAGGTCGTAGGGTGTGCTTCGGTTCGTCTCCGGGGGAAGGAACATCCGTGGCCGGTTCCGGCACGCGTCGCCGACTGCTGCTGGTCTCCACCAACTACGCGCCCGAGCAGGCGGGCACCAGCCGGTACGCCACCCAGATCGCCGAGCACTGGGCGGCCGGCGGCGCCGAGGTGCACGTCCTGACCGGTATGCCGCACTACCCGGCGTGGCGGCTCGACCCGGCGTACGCGGGGGTCCGGCAGGCCGAGGAGGAGCGCGGCGGCGTACGGGTGCACCGCCACGGCCATACGGTGCCGGCCCGTCAGACGGTGCTCGGCCGGGCCGGGTTCGAGCTGTCGGTGCTGCGCGGCGGCCTGCGGGCGGCGCCCGCGATCGAGCGCCCGGACGCGGTGATCGCCCAACTGCCCACCCCGGCCGCCGGCGTCATCGGCGCCCGGCTCGCCCGGCGGTACGGCGTGCCGTTCGTACCCGTGGTGCGGAACCTGCTGGGCGGCGGCGACCGGGCCCGGCTGCGGTCGGCGCCCGCCGGGATGGTCGAGCGGTACGCCCTGCGGCGGGCCGCGCTGGTCGGCGTGGTGCACCCGTCGATCGTCCCCGACGTCGAGGCGATGGGCGTGCCCGCGACCCGGATCCGGCTGATACCCAACTGGTCGCACCTGCCCCGGCCCTCCCGGCCCCGCGAGGAGATGCGCGCCCGGCTCGGCTGGCGGCCGGGCCAGACCGTGGCGCTCTACTCCGGCGCGCTCGGCGCCGAACAGGACCTCGAATCCCTGGTGGGGGCAGCCCGGCTCGACCCCGGGCTGCGGGTGGTGCTGATGGGTGACGGCGAGCGCCGCGCCGAACTGCGGACGCTGGCCGGCGGCCTGCCCAACCTGGACTTCCCGCCGAGCCCGGACGACACCGAATACCCCGACGTGCTGGCCGCCGCGGACGTGCTGCTGGTGGCCCAGCGGGCGGCGCTCGGCGGCACCGGCGTGCCGCCGGAACTCGGCGCCTATCTGGCGGCCGGGCGGCCGGTCGTCGCCGCGGTCCCCGCCGCGAGCGCCACCGCGCGGGAACTCGACCGCTCGGGCGCGGGCCTGGTGGTACCGCCGGAGGACCCGGCGGCCCTGCTGGCCGCGATCCACGCCCTGACCGCCGACCCGGCCAGGGCCGCCCAACTGGCCGCCAACGGCCCCGCCTACGCCGAGGCCCACCTCAGCCGGGCGGCCGGGCTGGCCCGGATCGACACGCTGCTCGCCGAAGCGCTCACCCCGCGCCCGACCGCGCCGCCCGGGCCGGCGCCCGCCTCTCCCCAAACGGCGCCCGCCCCTCCGCCCGCCTCTCTTCCAATGGCGCCCGCCTCTCCGCCCGCCTCTCCTCGAATGGCGCCCCCCGGCACGTCCCCGAGCGCGGTCACCGGAGAAACCCGAGAAACCCGAGACACCCGAGAAACCGGAAAAGGTGCCGCCGGCGAGGGGCCCGGACCGGCGTAGCCAGCGGCGTCAAAGCCCTCAACCGCCGGCGTGGGCCCGCTTCAGCGCCGACAGGTCCAGCTTCTTCATCGCGAACATCACCTCGGCGGTGCGGGCCGCCTTGGCGCTGTCGGCGTCGGTGAGGAGATCGAGAAGCTCGGCCGGGACGACCTGCCAGGACAGGCCGAAGCGGTCCTTGAGCCAGCCGCACGGGCCCTCCGCGCCGCCGTCGGCGGTCAGTACGTCCCAGTAGTGGTCGACCTCGGCCTGGTCGGCGCAGTGGATCTGGAACGAGATCGCCTCGTCGAAGGTGAACTGCGGGCCGCCGTTGATGCCGACGAACTTCTGGCCGTTGGCGGTGAACTCCACCGAGAGCACGGAACCGGGCTCGCCTGGACCCGCCTCGCTGTAGTGGCCGATCCGGCCGATCGCCGCGTCGTCGAAGACGGAGACGTAGAACTTCGCCGCCTCCTCGGCCTGTCCGTCGAACCACAGGGCTGTGGTGAATCCGCTGGCGGTCATCGGTACCTCCGGTCGTGCGCGATGTGCTGTCCCCTGTGCAGACCGGCCCGCCGCCGGGAACTCATCGGTTCCCGGCGACGGGCCGGTCGGTTGGTGCCGTGCCCGGCACGTGCTCTGCCGGTGCGTGCTGTGCCAGTGCTTGCCGTGCCAGAACGCTCAGTGCGTTCAGTACGCTCCTCGTCCGTCGACCACGGCCCGCAGGGTGCGGGCCATCACATCGACGTCCGCGGTGAACGACCAGTTGTCGACGTACCGCAGGTCCAGCTTGATGGTCTCGTCCCACGACAGGTCGCTGCGCCCGCTGACCTGCCACAGTCCGGTGATCCCCGGCCTGACGGCGAGCCGCCGCACCTCGGTCTTGTCGTACCGCGCCACCTCGTCGGGCAGCGGCGGACGCGGGCCGACGAGCGACATCTCGCCCCGCAGCACATTGACGAGCTGCGGGAGTTCGTCGAGCGAGTAGCGGCGCAGCACCCGGCCGACCCGGGTGACCCGGGGATCGCGGCGCATCTTGAACATCAAGCCGTCGTTCTCGTTGGCGCCCGTGCGTTCGAGGTCGGCCTTGCGGGCATCCGCGTCGACCACCATCGTGCGGAACTTCCACATCAGGAAGGGCGTGCAGTTCTGCCCGTACCGGGTGTGCTTGTAGAACACCGGACCGGGTGAAGTGGCCCGGATGGCCAGCGCCACCAGGGCGAAGAGCGGTGCGAGCAGCAGCAGCCCGAAGGCCGCCCCGGCCCGGTCCGCCGCCGACTTCAGCCACACCTGGAGGCCGTGGCGCAGCGGCGGCGCGATGTGCAGCATGGCGAGCCCCGCGGGCGCGTCGAGCTGCAGCCGGCGCGGCGCGACATCGACGAGACCCGGCAGTATCGCCACCTGGGTCTGGGCGTCGTGCAGTGCCCAGACCAGCCGCCGCAGCCGGTCAGCGGACAGCCGCGGACCGGGCGCCACCAGGACGAGCTCCGCGTGCAGCTCGCGGGCGGCGCCGAGCACGGCGGCCCCGTCGTCGGTCGGGTTCCGCGGCTCGACCGAGCCGAGGCGGGCTGTGACCGGAGCCCCGCACTCCAGCTTGGCGTTGCCCACCGGGACCACCCCGACCACCACGTACGCGTGCTCGGTCCTGGCGGCCAGGTGACCCACCACATGGTCGGCGGTGCTCGGCTCGCCGATCACCAGCACCCGGCGGACCGCCTGCGCGGAACGGCGGTCCGAGATCAGGTGGCGCTGCGTCAGATTGGTGCCCGCCATGGTCAGCAGCGGCCCGAGAGCCACTCCCGCCAGGGCCACCACCGGCCTGACGATCTCACCGCAGGCGGTCCGCAGCACCGCCAGCATCCCGAGCAGCACCAGCCAGTCGGTGAGCGCGGCGAGCACACCGCGGGTCTCGCCCAGTACGTCGGCGGTGTAGCGCCGGCGCACCGCGCGTAGCGCCGTCCACAGAGCCGCCGCCACCAGGGCGCAGAGCAGCGGGTGTGGCTGGCGGGTGTGCCGCAGCAGCAGCAGACCCGGGACGCCGATGCCGAGCGCGTCCAGGGAGATGGCGAGCGGCAGATACCAGGCCGCCTTGTCGCCGTACGTGCGGTGGGCGCTGTGCCCACTGTGCTTGCCGTGCCGGCGCCGAGTGCGATACGGGCCGGGCACACCAAGGGCATCGGTGGTATCCGATGCCCTGGTCTCGAAGGAGCGCGGAGTGGGACTCCGCGCCGGTCTGGGCTCGTTTTCCACCGATGTGGACATAACCGGTATGACCCGGTTTGCTTCGATACGCCGCATGGACCCCCCATGGCACATCGTGACCTGCATGAGCGTTCCAGCACTTCCCCAAGTTCTGGACTCGCCCTGACAACTGCGAACGCTAGGCCAAACGGGTGGTGGTGCGCTGCGGATTGCACAGATTCGAGCCGATGTTATGACCGAGTTAACGCGACTATGGCGCTTCTGGGGCATCCCGGGGTAGAGCGTCCGTTGCCGGCGGGACGGCGGTCGGTCGGCGCTGGGACGGCGATCGGTTGGCGGCGGGACGGCGGTCGTCGGCGGTGGGACGGCCCGCTACCGTTGGGGCTTGTGCCCACCGTGCCTCTTCCCGACGATCTCCGCGACGCGCTCACCGAAGCGCTGCGGGCGACCCCGCCGAGCCATGCCTCCGCGCAGGTCGAGCGGCTGATCGAGAACTACCGGGGGACCACCCCGACCGCCGCGCCCATCCTGCGGGACGCCGCCGACGCCGCGGCCTATGCCGCCTACCGGATGCCGGCGACGTACGCGGCCGTCAGGTCCGCTCTCGACGCACTGCGGGAGCAGGCCGGCGAGTGGATCCCGGCCACCCACCTCGACCTGGGCGGCGGCACCGGCGCGGCCACCTGGGCGGTGGCCGAGGCGTGGGCGGACGGGCCCGGCAAGCACACCAGCACCGTCCTCGACTGGTCCCAGGCGGCTCTCGACCTCGGCCGCCGGCTCGCCGCGGACGCCGAGTCGGCCGCGGTCCGCGCCGCCGAGTGGACCAGGGCGCCGCTGGGCGGCACGCCGCGGCTGCCGGCCGCCGAACTGACCACCGTCTCCTACGTGATCGGCGAACTCACCCCCGCCGACCGGGCCGCGCTGCTGGACGGCGCTGTCGCCGCCACCAGCGGCGCGCTGGTCGTCGTCGAGCCCGGCACCCCCGACGGCTACGCGCGGATCATCGAGGCCCGCGGCCGGCTGATCGCGGTCGGCCTCACCGTGCTCGCGCCCTGCCCGCACGACGCGGCCTGCCCGGTCACCGGCACCGACTGGTGCCATTTCGCGGCGCGCGTGCCCCGTACGTCGCTGCACCGGCAGATCAAGGGGGGCACGCTGGCGTACGAGGACGAGAAGTTCTCCTACGTGGCGGCCGTCCGCCCCGACGCGGTCCCCGCCACCCCGGCGGCCAACCGCGTCGTCCGGCACCCCCAGATCCGCAAGGGCCAAGTCCTGCTCGACCTCTGCACCCCCGACCAGACCCTCACCCGCACCACCATCACCAAACGCCACGGCCCCCTCTACCGCCAGGCCCGCGACATCCAGTGGGGCGACCCCTTCTCCGGCGGCGCCCCCTCCGGGTCGGATCAAAGCCAGCCGTAGCGGCGGAAGGCGCGGTAGCAGAGGGCGGAGAGGGTGGCGGTGACGCCCAGCATCAGCGGGTAGCCGAAGGTCCAGTGCAGCTCGGGCATGTGCTCGAAGTTCATGCCGTAGAAGCCGGCGATCATCGTCGGGATCGCCAGAATCGCCGCCGCCGCGCTGATCCGCCGCATGTCCACGTTCTGCTGCACCGCGAGTTGGCTGAGATTCGCCGCCAGCAGGCCGTCGACCAGCTCGCTGTAGCTCGCCAGCCGCTCACGTACCTGCGACAAGTGGTCCGCCACGTCACGGAAGTAGCGGCCCATCTCCCGGCCGATCATCTCGTCGCTCTCCTCACTGAGCCGCTGGAGCGGCCGGGCCATCGGATGCACCGCCCGTTTGAACTCGATCAGCTCCCGCTTGAGCTGGTAGATCCGCTCGGCGTCGTCGCCCTGGACCGAGGAGAAGACGTCCGACTCCAGTTCGTCCACGTCGAGTTCCACCTGGTCGGCGACATCGAGATAGTCGTCCACCACCCGGTCGGTGATGGCGTGCAGCACCGCCGCCGGGCCGTGCGCCAGCATCTCGGGATGCTGCTCCAGGGCGCGCCGGACCTGGGCCAGGCCGGGCGCGCTGCCGTGCCGTACCACCACCACGAAGTCCGCGCCCAGGAAGATCATCAGCTCACCGGTGTCGACCACCTCGCTGGTCGCGGTGAGCTTCTCGTGCTCCACGAAGACGATGGTCTTGAGCACCAGGAACAGGGTGTCGCCGTAGCGCTCCAGCTTCGGCCGCTGATGCGCGTTCACCGCGTCCTCGACCGCCAGCGGGTGCAGCCCGAACACCTCGGCTATCTCCGCGAGATGCTCCTGCGCCGGCTGGTGCAGCCCGACCCAGGCGAAACCGCCGGGCCGTTTGCGCGCCTCGGTCAGCGCCTCCTGCGGGCCGAGCGACGCCACCCGGCGGCCGTCCTCGTAGACCGCGCAGTCGACCACCACGTCGGCGGTGCAGCGCTGGTCCGGGATGGCGCCGCTGTCGGCCAGCCGGTGCCACTTGCTGTCCCCGCCGCGCCGCCACTGGCGGCCGATCGACCGGCGGGTGCCGTCCTTGTGGTGAATGATCCTGGGTCGGTGGGTCATGATGCCTTCTCCAGTACCGCCATCGCCGCGTTGTGCCCGGGAACCCCGCTCACTCCACCGCCGCGGACCGCGCCCGCGCCGCAGAGATAGACGTTCGCGTACCCGGTGCCGACACCCCACCGACCGGTGGCGCTCGTCACGTCCGTCGCCGATCCGGATTCCGCCGCGCCCTCCTGGTCCGCCGCTCCGGGCGGCGCCGTGAACGGCCAGGAGAGGTCGCGGTGGAAGATGTGCCCGCCGGGCAGCCCCACCTCGCGCTCCAGGTCCAGCGGCGACTTCGCCTCGACGCAGGGGCGCCCGTCGGCGTCCAGGGCCAGGCAGTCCGCGATCGGTTCCGCGAGCACCGCGTCGAGTTGGGCCAGCGTCGCCGCGAGCAGCGCCTCCTTGACGCCCTGGGGATCCCGCTCGAAGAGCCGGGCCGGGGCGTGCAGGCCGAAGAGGGTGAGGGTGTGCGTGCCCTGGGCGGCCAGTTCGGGGGAGAGGATCGAGGGGTCGGTCAGGCTGTGGCAGTAGATCTCCGAGGGCGGCGCGTCGGGCAGCCGGCCGGCCGCGGCCTGCTCGTAGGCGGTCTGGAGCCCGCGGTAGGTCTCCGCGATGTGGAAGGTGCCGGCGAAGGCCTCCCGCGGGTTCACCGCGGTGTCCCGCAGCCGCGGCAGCCTGCGCAGCAGCATGTTGACCTTGAGCTGGGCGCCTTCCGGGCGGTCCGGCGGTTCCTGGCCGAGCAGCCCGGCGAGGGTGTGCGGCGAGGCGTTGACCAGCACGTGCCGGGCGCCGACGGTACGGGTCCCGGTCTCGGGCGCGGCCCGCGAGGCCGGCTGCGAGGTGTCCCTGGAGGTGTCCCCGAAGGAGACCTCCGCCCGTACGCCGTCGGTCGCGATCGAGGTCACCTCCGCGCCGGTGACGATCTCCGCCCCCGCCGCCCTGGCCGCGTCGGCCAAGGCGTCGGTGAGAGCGCCCATCCCGCCGATCGGCACGTCCCAGTCGCCGGTGCCGCCGCCGATCACGTGGTAGAGGAAGCAGCGGTTCTGCCGCAGCGAGGGATCGTGGGCGTGGCTGAAGGTGCCGATCAGCGCGTCGGTGAGCACCACGCCCCGGACCAGGTCGTCGGCGAAGGCAGCCTCGACCGTCTCGCCGAGCGGCCGCTCGAAGAGCGCCGCCCAGGCGGCCGGATCGTCGATCAGCCGCTCCAGCGCGGCGCGGCTGGGCAGCGGTCCGGTCAGCGTGGGAAAGAGCCGCTCGGCGACGTGCCGCGTCATCCCGTAGAACCGCTGCCACGCCTCGAAGTCCCGGTCGGAGCCGGTGAGCCGGACGAACTGCTCCCTGGTGCGGCCCGCGTCCTGCGCGTCCACCAGCAGACCGGTGTCGCCGGTCGGGGTGTACGACGACACGCGCCGCCGCCGGACCGCGAACCGCAGGCCCAGGTCGGCCACGATCTTCCGGGGCAGCAGGCTCACCAGGTAGGAGTAGCGGGACAGCCGGGCGTCCATCCCGGCGAAGGCCCGGGTGGACACCGCGGCGCCGCCGGTGCCGGGCAGCTTCTCGAGCAGCAGCACCCGGCGCCCGGCCCGGGCCAGATAGGCGGCGGCGACCAGACCGTTGTGGCCGCCGCCGACGATCACGGCGTCATAGGAGGGGTGGATCACGTTGGGCATGGCGGCACCCTACGGGGACGACCCGGGGGCCGGGGAGTCACCCGGCGGCGGGCCGCAGTTCCTGGGTGCAGCACTTCACACTGCCGCCCGCTTTGTGCAGTTCGGACAGGTCCACCGGGACCGGCTCGAAACCGCGGGCCCGCAGCGGTTCGCGCAGTCCGGTGGCGGCCCGGGGCAGCAGCACATGGCGGCCGTCGCTCACCGCGTTCAGCCCGAGCACCGCGGCGTCCTCCCCGGTGGCCAGCAGCGCGTCGGGGAAGAGCCGGGCCAGCACCGCGCGGCTGCCGGGGGAGAAGGCGCCGGGGTAGTACATGATCTCGTTCCGGGCGTCGTCGAGCACCGCGAGCGCGGTGTCGAGGTGGTAGTAGCGCGGGTCGGTGAGCTCCAGGCTGATCACCGGCCGTCCGAAGAACTCCTGCGCCTCGTCGTGCGCCAGCGGGCTGCTGCGGAAGCCCTGGCCGGCCAGCAGCCACGACGCGGTGACCGCGAAGTCGCCCTCCGCCTCGTTGACGTGCTCGGGCTCGCGCACCTCGGTGAAGCCGCGCGCGCGGAACCAGGCCAGATGCGCGGGCGCCTCCGCGGTCCGCTCCGGATTGGCGAAGCGCGCCCCCAGCACCCGGCCGTCCACCACGGTCGCGCCGTTCGCCGCGAACACCATGTCGGGCAGGCCCGGCAGCGGGTCGAGCACCTCGACGGTGTGGCCGAGCGCGCGGTAGCGGTCGCGGAGGTCCTCCCACTGGAAGAGGGCCAGCACCGGATCCACCGGCTTCGTCGGGTCCATCCACGGGTTTATGCAGTAGCTGACCCGGAAGTGCGCCGGTGGGCACATCAGATACCGGCGGGGCGTCGCGATGCGCAAGGGGGCTCCTCGAAGGGTGGTTGAGTGCCTGATCCGCACAGAGCCGTTCCCTCGGCGGACGGTCGGTCCGCCGGGGGAACGCAGAGCCTATGGGTGAATTGTGCGCGGCGACCCCGCCGGGAGCCACCGGGCGTGTGTGCCGCGTGTCACGTCCGGCCGGAGCGGCGCGGGCACGGGGGTTCCGGCGGTGGGAGAGCGGCGGGAGGGCGCTGGGAGCGCGCCGGGAGCGCGGGGAGGAGCGGCGGGCGCGCGGGGGAAGAGCGCACCCCGGCTGGGTGTTCATTCCTGCCAAGAGGCAGGATGATCCCACCCCTCCGCGTACCGTGTACCGCAACGGACCGGGGACGGGCCGGGGGCGAGGGAAGGAGTTCGATGGCAGGCAGGAACAGGTTGTCCGGCTGGCTGCGACGCGGTGCGGACGGCGGCTCCGATGCCGCTCGTGCCAACGGCCGGGTCGACCGCCGCTCCGACCGGGGTATGACGCACGAGCCCGAGCGCCCCGCCAGGGAGACCCGCGCCAGCCGCACCCGCGACGCCCGCCAGGCCGTCGCCCTCGCCCACCGTGACCAGCTCATCACCGCCGCCGCGACCGCGGGCCTGCCGCTCGCGCCCGCCGCCCACCCCGACGGGTACGGGTGTTCCTGCGACCGGATCGGCTGTCCCATCCCGGGACTCCACCCGGTGTCCCTGGCCTGGCAGACGCAGGCCAGCACGGATCCCGAGCAGGTCGGCCAGTGGTTGCGTACGCAGCCGCTGGCCAATTTCATCACCGCCACCGGCATCGGCCACGATGTGCTCGACGTCCCGGCCGAGGCGGGCCTGCTCGCCCTGGAGCGGCTCACCGCGGACGACGCCACGCTCGGCCCGGTCGCCGCCGTGGGCGAGGCCCGGCTGCTGTTCTTCACCGAGACCCGCGGCACCCCGGTGGACGAGGACGAATGGTGGCCCTGCGAACTCGACTGCCACCCCGAGACCGCCGACGAGCATCCCGGCATCCGCTGGCACTGCCGGGGCAGTTACGTCCTGCTGCCCCCGGCCCGGCTGCCGTCCGGCGACACCGTGAGCTGGCTGCCGGGGCACGGCCCCGACCTGCCGCTGCCCGACCCGCTGCCGGTGCTCGCCATCCTCAACGACGCCTGCGCGCAGTTCGGTTACGAGCCGGAGGCCGAGCCGGTGGCCTGGGGCCGCTGAGGCCGAAGGTCCGGCCCGGCCGACTCCCCCTCGGGCAGGCCGGCCGGGCGGCTCACTCGCCCCGCGCGGCGACCAGGCCGACCACCCGGCTGAGGAACGAGACCTTCGCCGTGCCCCCGGCCGGGGGCACCAGCACGAGCTGCTGGCCCACGTTGGAGAGGGTCACCGAGGTGCGGGGGGTGCCGGTCATCAACGCCCTGGTGTCCGGGTCGATGGTCAGCCGGTACCCGGCCCGGTAGGTCGACCGGGACTGGTACCTGGTGCCGAAGAAGACCAGCGCGCCGCCGTCCTTCGTGCGCAGGGCCACCGGGGCGAAGTCGCCGCCCTGGCCCGGCTGGTCGGCGTACTGCGTCACCGAGTTCGGGGTCCGCGCCCGGTCGGCCCGGCCGGCCAGAAGCTGCGAGGTGCTCGGGCCGTCGGCGAACACCGGGTCCGCGCCGCCCTGGAGATACGCGGTGTACGCGCTCGCCACCCGGCCCGGCGCCACCAGCAGCCCGGTGGCGGCCGCCGGGGCCGGCACCGCGTACCCGCGCCCGTCGGTGGCCACGTCGGGAAGCCGCCCGGGCCCGGGCACCGCCAGGAAGTCCGCCTTCCAGGGCACGCTCGCCGCGGCGCGCCGGAAGACCAGCAGCCAGCGGGCGTTGGTACCGCGGTTGACCGCCGTGTCCGCGACGAAGAACTTCGGCCAGCCGGTCTGCCGGGGTATCAGGAACTTCGGGTCGGAGAGGACCAGCGGGCTGAAGGAGGGATTGCCGGCCGGGTTGTTGGTGTGCTTGGCCCGCACCCCGGCCGCGTCGATCGCGCCCAGCGGACCGGCCTCGACCTCGGTGATCCGGGCCGGGTCGTACGCCTTGACCGCGGCGTTGTTGACCGCGGCGAAGTGCGCCAGCACCCGGGCCGCCTCGGCCGGGGCGACCGACGGGATGTTCTCCCGCTCACCGTGCACGGTCGTACAGCCGGCCAGCGGCAGTGCCGCGGCGAGGGCCGCGGCCCCCCAGCACAACCTGCGGCGGATCATGGCGCGTCGGCCCCCCTTGTGTCCTGTCCGAAACGCGGCCACTGTACCGGGTGGTCCCTCCGGCGGCGGCGACGGGATCGGATCAGGGAAGGGTCAGCACCTCGGCCCCGTCGGCGGTGACCACCAGCGTGTGCTCGAACTGGGCGGTCCGCTTGCGGTCCTTGGTGACGACGGTCCAGCCGTCCTCCCAGATGTCGTACTCATGCGTGCCCAGCGTCAGCATCGGCTCGATGGTGAAGGTCATCCCCGGCCGCATCACGGTGGTGGCGCGCGGGTCGTCGTAGTGCGGCACGATCAGCCCGGAGTGGAAGGCGGTGTGGATGCCGTGCCCGGTGAAGTCCCGCACCACGCCGTACCCGAAGCGCTTGGCGTACGACTCGATGACCCGGCCGATCACACTGATCTGCCGGCCGGGCCGGACCGCCTTGATCGCCCGGTCGAGCGACTCCCGGGTGCGCTCCACCAGCAGCCGTGACTCCTCGTCCACATCACCGACGAGGTAGGTGGCGTTGCAGTCGCCGTGCACCCCGTGGATGTACGCGGTCACGTCGAGGTTCACGATGTCGCCGTCGCGCAGCACGGTGGAGTCCGGGATGCCGTGGCAGATCACCTCGTTGACCGAGGTGCACAGCGACTTCGGGAAGCCCCGGTAGCCGAGGTCGGACGGATAGGCCTGCTGCCCGACCATGAACTCGTGCGCGATCCGGTCCAGTTCGTCCGTGGTCACACCGGGCGCGATGGCCTTCGCGGTCTCCTCCATCGCCTGGGCGGCGATCCGCGAGGCGATCCGCATCTTCGCGACGGTCTCCTCGTCCTGCACCTCCGGCCCGGTGTACGGGGCGGGGCCGGGCTTGCCCACGTACTCGGGGCGGGGGATGGCGGCGGGCACCTGGCGGACGGGCGACTGTTTCCCGGGGACGAGCGTTGACTGACCAGACATGCCGACGAGTGTATCGGCGCTCCCTGGGGCAGGCTGGCGGTCAGGGACAACCATCCTGATCACGCTCGGAGGACGACCATGGGGCTGTTCAAGGCGTTCAAGGCCCGCAAGCCGGCCGGCAAGCCGGGTGAGTGGTACTACTGCCTCACGCACAAGACCGTCGAGGAGGGTCCTGACTGCCCGGCCAAGGACCGCTTCGGCCCGTACCCCTCCCGCGCGGACGCCCAGCGCGCGCTGGAGAACGCCGCGGAACGGAACGAGGAGTGGGACACGGACCCGCGCTGGCACGACAAGGGCGGTGCGGGGAAGCCGGGCGCCGGCGAATAGGCCGGCGAGCAGACCGGCGAGCCGGGCCGGGCGGGCGTCACGGAACCGCCGGGCGGCCGGGCGGCCGGGCAGCCGTCATGACGCCGTCCCGGATCAGCTCTGCGGCTGGGCCTGCGGCTCCGGGTCCGGTTGCCGCGCCCCTTCTCGTTCCTGTTCCCGCTCCCGTACGGCCGGATCGCCGGCCTTGCGGGCGTCGTAGCCGAGCAGCGCGGGCAGCGCCGCCGCCAGCATCCCCACCGCCGCGACGCAGGCGAGCCCGCCGGACCAGACGGAGACCCGGGCCGAGCTCCCGGCCGCGACCGCGCCCGCCCGGACCTGGCCGAGCTGCGGGCCCACCGAGTACGAGAGCAGCTCGATCCCGGCCAGCCGGCCGCGCAGCTCGTCCGGGATCGTCTGGTTCCACATCGTGCTCCGCCCGATCCCGCTGATCATGTCGAGACCGCCGGCCGCGGCGAGGCAGAGCAGCACCAGCCAGATCTCGCCCGCCCAGCCGGCCAGCCCCATCGCCGCGCCCCAGCCGGCCGCCGCGAGCACCACCATCCGGCCGTGCCGGTGCACCCGGGAGGACCAGCCGCTGGTGAGGCTCACCAGCAGCGAGCCCACCGAACCGGCCGCGTACATCAGGCCGAGCGACCAGCGGGCGTGCAGATCGTCGGCGAGGAACGGGAAGATCGCCACCGGATAGGCGAAGAACATCGCGGCCAGGTCGATCGCGTAGGTGCCGAGCAGCTCCTTGCGGCCCCAGGCGTAGCGCGCGCCCTCCGCGATCCCGCGCAGCGACGGCGGCTTGGCGTCGTGTCCGGCGGGGGAGCGGCGCAGGCCGAGACCGAGGCAGACGGAGACCGCGAAGGTCACCGTGTCGGCGGCGTACGCCCAGCTCGGACCGGCCCAGGCGATCACCAGTCCGGCGAGCGAGGGACCGGCGATCGCGCCGACCTGGTAGCGCAGCGCGTTGAGCGAGGCCGCGGCGGCGAGCTGGTCGCGCGGCACGATCCGCTGCACGATGGCGTCGAGCGCGGGCCGTTGGAGGCCGGTCAGCGCGCTGGACAGCGCGGCCGTCACATAGAGCAGCCACACCATCGGGTGCGGCAGCAGGGTGTTCACCAGCAGGACGGCGGCGAGCACACCCTGGGCCGCCTCGGTGGCGTTGATCAGCAGTTTGCGGTCCACGGCGTCGGCGAGGGCGCCGCCGTAGAGCCCGAAGACGATCAGCGGCACCAGCTCCACCGCGCCGACGAAGCCGACCGCCGCGGCCGATCCGGTGAGGTCCTTGAGCTGGACCGGCACCGCCACGAAGGACAGGAAGCTGCCGAAGGTGGTGATCACCCCGGCGAGCCACATCAGGCGGAAGTCCCGCGAGGTGCGCCAGGGGGTCAGATCGGGCAGCAGCGCGCGGCCGCGGGACGGCAGGGGCGTCGACGGAGGCGGCGACGGGGGCTTCGACGTGAGCGGGTCGGGCGTCGCTTGCCGCGGGCCGGGCGTCGGTTTCGGCGGATCGGAGGGAGCGTCGGTCACGGGGCCGCATGTTCCCCGGCTTCCGGCGGCGCGGGCAACGGCTTTTCCGGCGCCGGGGGTCGCGCCGTCAACCGGGCCGTCCGACGCTCACCCCCGGCTGCTCGCCCGTCCGGCCTGATCCGGCCGACGCGGGGCCTGGCGGACACGCGCGCACCTGGCAGGATCTCCGTATGAGTAACGCTGACGACGGCAAGGCACCTTCCGCTTCCGGCCCCGCTTCCGCATCGGGACCAGCTTCCGCTTCGGGACCCGCTCCAGCATCGGGACCAGCTCCCGCCAAGGCCCCGGTCAAGGATCCCCGGGAGCTGCCCGATGTGTCCGGCCTCGTGGTGGGCGTCCTGGGCGGCACCGGCGACCAGGGCCGCGGCCTCGCCTACCGGCTGGCCAGGGCCGGCCAGCGGGTGGTCATCGGATCCCGCGCGGCCGAGCGCGCCAAGAGCGTCGCCGACGAACTGGGCCACGGGGTGGAAGGCGTCGACAACGCCGACTGCGCCCGCCGCAGCGACATCGTGATCGTCGCGGTGCCGTACGAGGGCCACGCCACGATCCTCGCGTCCCTGCGCGAGGAGCTGGCGGGCAAGCTCGTGGTGGACTGCGTCAACCCGCTCGGCTTCGACAAGCAGGGCGCGTACGCGCTCGATGTCGAGGAGGGCAGCGCCGCCCAGCAGGCCGCCGCGCTGCTGCCGGAGTCCAGGGTCACCGCCGCCTTCCACCACCTGTCGGCCGTGCTGCTGAAGGACCCCGAGGTCGCCGGCATCGACACCGATGTGATGGTGCTCGGCGAGTCCCGGGCCGACACCGACATCGTGCAGGCGCTGGCCAACCGGATTCCCGGCATGCGCGGGATCTTCGCCGGCCGGCTGCGCAACGCCCGCCAGGTCGAGTCGCTGGTGGCCAACCTGATCTCGGTCAACCGCCGTTACAAGGCTCACGCGGGCCTGCGGCTCACCGACGTCTGAGTGGGCGGGCACGGGGGCCATGGCGGCGGGCGGGCCGGGCCGTGCGGCGGACGGGCACGGGGGGCGGGGTGTCGGCGGCGGGCCGGGCGCCGGGGGACAATGACCGGGTACGACCCGCAGGACGCGTCCCGACAGGAGTCACCCGCCCATGCCCCGCCTGGCCCGCTTTTCCCTCGTCCTCTGCCTGCTGGCCACCGTCGCGGCGGTGGTCTCCTTCGTCAACGGCAGCCTGCTGGGCATCGTCTGGGTGCTGCTCGCCGGGCTGACCAGCAACATGTGGTTCTACTACCACCGCAAGGCGAAGGTGGAGGCCGCCGGCACCGCCGCGCGGGCGGCCGACGCCGGGCGGGCCGGCTGACCGGCCGGCCCCGAGCGGATCCGGTCAGCGCTGCCAGAAGCGGAAGAGCCAGTCGCCCTTGGCGACCAGCAGGCTGTTCACCCCGAACCAGCCCATGATCGTGTAGATCAGCTCGAAGAACTTCTCGTTGACCGACCTGATGTAGAGCACACCGAAGACCGCCAGCAGCCCGAACGGCGCGAACGGCGCCACCTGCCGCTTGACCTCGTACGACAGCCACGGCTCGATCACCCCGTAGCCGTCGAGGCCCGGCACCGGCAGGAAGTTCAGCAGCGCCGAGGTCACCTGGAGCATCGCCAGGAAGGCCAGCGCCGACTGGAACTCGATCGGCCAACTGTCCGTGCTGCCCGCCGCGAAGGGGATCATCAGGATCAGCGCGAAGAGCACGTTGGTCAGCGGGCCCGCCGCCGAGATCAGGCTGTGCTTGACCCGGCCGCGGATCCGGTGGCGCTCGATGAAGACCGCGCCGCCGGGCAGGCCGATCCCGCCCATCAGCAGGAAGAACACCGGCAGCACAATCGACAGCAGTGCGTGCGTGTACTTCAGCGGATTCAGGGTCAGATAGCCCTTCTCCCCGATGCTGGTGTCACCGCTGTGCAGCGCGGTACGGGCGTGCGCGTACTCGTGCAGGCACAGCGAGACGACCCAGCCCGCGACCACAAACAGGAACAGAGCGAAGCGAGTGTCGGAGGCGAAGCCGGTCCACACCGCCCATCCGGACACCACCATCACGGCGACGATGCCCAGGAAGATCGGGCTGACACGGCGATCGTCACCGCTGTGCGCGCGGCGGATCTGGATGACGCTCATGGAACGGGCTCCTGCTGGGCATCGGGCTGCGAGATGGTGCGGTGACGTGGTGCGGGCACCGCGTGCGGTGCGATCGGGCGGCTTCGGGCGGTGCTTCGGGCGGTGACGTCTGGCGGTGTGCTTCGTGCCGGTACGGCGCGGGCGGATGGCCGGCCCCGGTGCCGAGGCCCGGGCGCCCGATCATGCCACCCGTGCCGCGAACGGCACAGGCGGTGCCCGGGGAAACGTGCGGCGAGCGTACGGTGTTCCGCCGCTCGGTCACCCTGGCGCCGCGCGGCTGTGTACTCCGTAAGAATGGTGCCGTGCGCTATGCGATCCTCGGCACCACCCAAGCCCTCCGCGACGACGGTACCCCCGCCTTGCTCGCCGGCGGGCGGTTGCGCGCCCTGCTGACCGCGCTCGCCCTGCGGCCCGGCCGGGTGATCGGCGCCGATCTGCTGATCGACGAGGTGTGGGCGGGGGACCCGCCCGCCGACGCGACCGGGGCGCTCCAGGCACTGGTCGGGCGGTTGCGGCGGGCCGTCGGGCACGACGCCGTCGCCTCCGTCGACGGCGGTTACCGGCTCGCGGCCGGCCGCGACGAAGTGGACCTCTACCGCTTCGAACGGCTCGCCGAGGAGGGCGCGCGGGCGCTCGCCGAGGGTGATCCGGTGACGGCGTCGGGACTGCTGGGCGACGCGTTGGCGCTCTGGCGCGGGCCCGCGCTCGCGGATCTGCCGGACCGCGACACGGCCGCCGTCCGCAGCGACGCGTTGCGCCTGGACGCCCAGCGCCACCGCCTCACCGCCGAACTCGCCCTCGGTCCGGCCGACCGGGTGCTGCCCGAACTCGCCGGACTCGCCGCCGCCCATCCGCTCGACGAGCCGCTGCGCGCCCTCCACATCCGGGCGCTGCGCGACGCCGGCCGGACCGCCGACGCGCTCGCCGCCTATGAATCCGTCCGGGTCGACCTGGCGGAACGGCTCGGCGCCGATCCGAGCGCGGAGCTGCGCCTGCTCCACGCGGAACTCCTCGCGCCGCCGCCGCTGCCGGCCGCCGCGCGACCCGCCCGCCCCGCGGCCACCGGGCGGCCACCGGTCCAGCCCGCCCCGCCGCCCGTACCGCGGGCCGCCGGGAGCGGGCGCACCCGGCAGGGGAACGCGCGGGCCCGGCTGACCAGCTTCGTCGGGCGGGAGAGCGATCTCGCCGCGGTGGAAGGGGACCTGGCGCGGGCCCGGCTGGTGACCATCACCGGTCCCGGCGGCACCGGCAAGACCCGGCTGTCGCAGGAGGCCGGGGACCTGCTGGCCGCGCGGTGGCCGGACGGCGTGTGGTACGCGGAACTCGCCCCGGTGAGCGATCCCCGTACGGTGCCGGAGGCGGTGATCAGCTCGCTCGGGCTGCGCGACACGCAGTTGCACGGCGGGAGCGCCGCCGAGGCCGCCATCGCCGTCGAGACCAAGCAGAAGGACCCGGCGCGGCAGCTCACCGACTACTGCGCGGGCCGCAGTCTGCTGCTGGTGCTCGACAACTGCGAGCATGTGATCGACGCGGCGGCGACCCTCGCCGAGCTGCTGCTCGCCCACTGCCCGGGCGTCACCGTGCTCGCCACCAGCCGCGAACCCCTCGGCGTACCGGGGGAGTCGGTGCGCCCGCTCGACCCGCTGCCCGACCCCACCGCGCTGCGGCTGCTCGCCGACCGGGGGGCCGCCGCCCGGCCGGGCTTCTCCGTCGAGGACGACCCGGTCGCCTGCGCCGAGCTGTGCCGGCGGCTGGACGGGCTGCCGCTCGCCATCGAGCTGGCCGCGGCCCGGCTGCGCGGTATGTCGCCCCGGCAGCTCGCCGACCGCCTCGACGACCGCTTCCGGCTGCTCACCGGCGGCAGTCGTACGCTGTTGCCCCGCCAGCAGACGCTGCGGGCCGTGGTCGACTGGTCGTGGGATCTGCTCGAACCGCCCGAGCGGGTGCTGCTCCGCCGGCTCGCCGTCTTCCGCGGCGGCTGGACCCTGGAGGCGGTCGAGGCGATCTGCGCCGACCCCTCGGCTGCGGATCTCCTGACGATGGATCCGTCGGCGGCGGATCGCTCGGCGGCGGATCTCCTTGCGGCGGGTCTCCCGACGACAGCCCCCGCGCCCGCAGCCGACCGGATCGACGCCCCGGACGCGGCCGCCCTGCTCGCCTCCCTCGTGGACAAGTCGCTGGTCCTGGCCGACCTCACCGCGGGCGGCTTCCGCTACCGCATGCTGGAGACCATCCACGAGTACGGCGCCGAGCGGCTGGACGCGTCGGGGGAGCGGGCCGCGGTCGAGCGGCGGCACACGGCCTACTTCCGTGAGTTCGCCAGGACCGCCGATCCGCTGCTGCGCGGGGCCGGCCAACTCGGCTGGTTCGAACGGCTGGAGACCGAGCACGAGAACCTGCGGGCGGCGCTGGGCCGGGCGGTGGCCGCCGGGGACGAGCAGGAGGCGCTGCTGCTCGTGCTGGGCTGCAACTGGTTCTGGGAGGTGCGCAACTACACCTCCGAGCGCCGCCACTGGCCGCACCTGGTGGCCGCGATGGGCCCGGATCCGTTCGCCGAACCGCCCGCCCTCCTGCCGCTGGAGTACGGCCCGCTGGAGCAGCCGCCACCGCTGGCGGGTGAACGGCTGATCGAGGCCAGGCGCCATGTCCGGATCATCGACCTGTCCTCCTGGGAGGGCGAGATCGAGTGGTGGTCCGATCCGGCGCTGGTCCACGTCGGTGCCTCGCTGATCGACACCTATCCGCCGCATCTGCCGCAGTCCGCCCGCTTCCCCGGCCTGCTCCGCCCCTACGGCGCCTTCTTCTCCGGCGACTTCGAGCGGCTGCGCGGTCTGGTGGACGAGACCGTCGAGGCGTGCCGGATCCACGGCAGGCCCTGGGAGCTGGCGTTCTCGCTGCAACTGCGGGCGAAGGTCAACAACGATGTGAGCGAGCTGCTGGCGGCCTCGGTCGACGACATCGCCGAGAGCCGGCGGCTCTTCGAGCAGGTGGGCGACGAGTGGGGGATGGCCGAGACGCTGTCCGCCGAGGCGGAGGCGGCCGGCAACGGCGGCGACTGGCAGCGGGCGGCGGCGGCGTGCCGGGAGGGCATCGCCCTGGCCCGCAAGATCGGTTCGCACCAGCACGTCCCGGTGCTGATGGTGCGGATGGGCGACGCCCTGATCAACAGCGGGGCCTGCGAGGAGGGTGAGCGGCTGCTGCGGGAAGGCATCGCGGACGCCGAGCGGTTCGGTTCGAGCAGCGACGGCGCGTCCTTCTTCGGCAGGGTCCTGCTCGCCGCCGCGCTGAGCCACCGCAACGACATCTCCGACGCGCTGGAGCTGATCGAGGCGACCATCGAGGATAGCCGGGACGGCCGCAACGGCCAGCCGGCCTTCATCCGCGGCCTGCTGAACGGCATCAAGGGCTCCCTGCTCGGCAAGGCGGGCGACCCGCACGCCGGCCTGCGCCTGCTCACCACCGGGGTGGACGAACTGCGGCGGCACCCGCTGGCCAACGTGATCACCCCGAGGCTCGGCGCGCTGCTCGCGCCCGGCGCCGCCCAACTGCTGCGGATGATCGGCGCATCGGACCGGCCCCAGGACCAAGGCGATGACGGGACCCAGGCCCTGGACGTGAACCGGGACCAAGACCCGGCCCAGCACCAGGCCCAGGACCGGAACCACCGCAGGCTGTACCGCGCCGCGTTGCTGATCGGCGCCCACGACCGGCTGCGACCCTCCGCGATGCCGCCCGCCGAACTCCGCGACCTGGAGCACGAGAAGACGCTGTTGCGCGCTCTGCTCGGCGACGAGCTGTACGACGCCGGGTACGCGGAAGGCGGCGACCTCACCGTGGAGGACGCCGCCGCCCTGATGCGCGACGTGGAGTGAGCGCCGGGCCCGGCGCCCCTCGCTGACGCGCCGTCAGGTCTTCCGGCGGAAGCGGGCCACCGCCAGCGGCGCGGTCACCAGGGTGATGCCGGCCGACCAGGCCAGGGTGACCCACACCGAGTGCGCCACCGCGCCCCCGTTGATCAGCGCCCTGGCCGCGTCCGCCAGATTGGAGAGCGGGTTCACCTTGGTGAATCCCTCCAGCCAGCCCGGCATGGTGCTCGGCTTGGCGAAGATCGAGCTGCCGAACTGCAACGGCATCAGCACCAGCATGGCCACCCCTTGTACCGACTGGGCCGTGTTCATGGTGAGGCCCAGCAGGATGAAGATCCACATGAGTGAGGCGCCGAAGACCATCGACAAGGCGATCGAGGCGAGCAGATGGAGCACGTCCGTCTTGATGGTCAGGCCCAGGGCGAAGCCCATGCCCAGCAGGATCGCGGTGGCGATCATCATCCGGCCGACCTCGACCACGATCTTGGCGATCAGTACCGAGGACCGGGCGATCGGCATCGTCCGGAACCGGTCCATGACCCCCTTCTTGAAGTCGTCGTTGATCCCGGTGCCGACCGCCATGGCGATGTTCATGCCCATCATCGCCATCAGCCCGGGGATCACGTAGTTCACATACGCGTGCTGATTGCCCTTGCCGGAGACCGCGCCGCCGAAGACGTACACGAACAGCAGGGTGAAGACCACCGGCATCAGCACCGCGTCGAACATCGACTCGGGGTCCTGCTTGATCTGGAGCATGTTGCGGCGCGCCAGCGCGCCGATGTGCCGCAGGTTGGCCCGCGGGCCGATCCTGCCCTCGTCCGCCGCCGTCTCCCGCCGTGCGGGTGCGGTGGCCTCCGCTGTCGCCGCGCTCATACCCTGGCCTCCGCTTCTTCCAGTTCTTCTCGTTCTTCGGTCTTGCGCACGGACACCGCGGGACCGGCGGCGCGGTCGCCGGCCGGATCACCGGCGGCTTCACCGCCCTGCTCGCCCTCGCCGAGGTTGGACTTCTGGCCGGTGATGGCGAGGAACACCTCGTCCAGGCTGGGCAGATGGGTGCCGATGCCGGCGATGCCGAAGCCGCGTACGCCCAGCAGCGACACCACCGCGGTGAGCTGCTCGTCGCTGAGGATCGGCACCGTGACCACGCCCTCGGCGCGGTCGGCGTTGGCGCCGGCCACCCCGTCGGGCCCGGCCTCGCCGATCGCGGCGGCCATGGCGGTGAGCTGCGCCGGATCGGACGGCCTGATCTCCAGCGTGCGGCCGCCCACCCTGGCCTTGAGCTCGGCCACCTTGCCCTGGGCGATCACCCGGCCGCGGTCGATCACCGTCAGCTCGTTGGCGAGCTGCTCGGCCTCCTCCATGTACTGGGTGGTGAGCAGCACGGTCGCCCCTTCGGCGACCATCCGCCGCACCTCTTCCCACACCTCGTTGCGGGTACGGGGGTCGAGGCCGGTGGTCGGCTCGTCGAGGTAGAGCACCGAGGGCCGGCCGATCATGCTCGCGGCGAGGTCGAGCCGGCGGCGCATACCGCCGGAGTACTGCATGGCCGGCCGCTTGGCGGCCTCGGTCAGCGAGAACCGTTCCAGCAGCTCGTCGGCCCTGGTCCGGGCCTCGGCGCGGGACAGGTCGAGGAGCCGGCCGATCATGTAGAGGTTCTCCCGGCCGGAGAGCTTCTCGTCCACCGAGGCGTACTGCCCGGTCAGACCGATCACCCGGCGGAGCTGTCGGGGCTGCTTGAGCACGTCGTAGCCGGCCACCCGGGCGGTGCCGGCGTCCGGCCGCACCAGGGTGGAGAGCACGCGTACCAGCGTGGTCTTGCCGGCCCCGTTCGGGCCGAGCACGCCGAGTACCGTGCCCTGGCGTACGTCCAGATCAACTCCGTCGAGGGCTTTGGTCTCGCCGTAGTGCTTGACCAGACCCCGCACCTCGACGGCCGCGGTCCCCCCGTCGCCGGCCGGTCGCGGCGCTGCCGTGGTGGCTGCCGCGACGGCCGCTGTCGGCGCGGTGCGCGGCGTCTTCGCTGTCGTTGGCGGATTCGTCATGGACACACCGTGCCGGGTGCCACCGACGCGGTACCGACATAGCGCCGACAGGGTGGGCCGACCGGATGTAGGTGCCGGTCCCGGGGTCGGTCATCCGTGGTGTCGGCGCCGTGTCGCCACGGCGTCGGCGCGGTGTCGGCGCCGGGCGTGCGCTGTCGTCGGCGCGGTGTCCGAGGGTGCCCGCCGAGCTACACCGGCACCTTGACCAGCAGCTTTCCGGTGCTGTCCTGGACCTCGAAGTGACTGATGTCGTCCTTGTGCAGGCCCGCCGCACCGTGCACGGTCAGCGGCCTCGGGTGGGCGTCGGTGCCGTAACCCTCGTAGGGGACCGACCAGGTGGCGACCGTCTGCTTGGCACCGTTCCGGCCGATCGCCAGCAGGCTGCAGGTGAGCGGGCCGCGCACACCGCTCAGCCGGAGGTCGACCATGCTGCCCCAGCCCTTGTCGGTGATCCCCACCACCGCCGAGGCGCCGGTCGCCGGGTCGCTGCCCCTGTGCTGATCGGCGGCGAAGGTGGCGGTCGCGGTCGTCTTCGTATGACCGCCGCCGCCGTCGTCGGTGGCGAGCACGGCGATCGTCGGACCGCCGACCACCAGCACGGCCGCCACCGCCACCGCCGCCAGCCGCCGCCGGCCGCGGGCCCGGCGCTCCCCGCCGACCTGCGCGAGCAGCCGCTGGAGCAGCGCGTCCCCCGGCGGCTCCACCACGCCGATACCGTCCGCGCGCAGCTCCTCGAGCACCGGGACGACGCCCATCAGCTCATCGAGCTGGGTGCCGCACTCCTCGCACTCGGCCAGGTGCTCCTCGAACCTGGTCATCTCCGCGTCTTCCAGCGCCCCGAGGAGGTAGGCGCCCACATCCGCATGCGGGTTCAGATTCATGAGGTGGTCACCCCTCTCTCTTCCAGCGCGTTCCGAAGCGCGCGCAGAGCATAGAAGACCCGGGATCGTACGGTGCCGGCCGGGAGCCCCAGTTCCGCGGCCGCCTCATTCACGGTACGGCCGCGGAAGTAGGTCTCGACGAGCGCCTCCCGGTGCGCGGCCGACAGGTCCTGCAAAGCGTCCGAGATGGTCATCAGCCGCAGCGACCGCTCCATCTCGTCCTGGGCCGGAAGCTGCTCCAGGGCGGCGGGGGAGATCTCCTGCGGCCTGGACTGGCGGCTGCGGTGCCCGTCGATCACGATGCGCCGGGCCACGGTCACCAGCCAGGGCCGCAGGCTGCGGGCGCCGGGGTCGAGCGTGGACGCGCTCTTCCAGGCCCGCAACAGCGTCTCCTGCACGACGTCCTCGGCAAGAAAGCGGTCGCCGGCCACCAAGCGGAGCACATACGCGAACAGCGCACCGGCGTGTTCGCGATAGAGCGCCCGCATCAGTTCTTCCTCGGGTACCGCCTCGGGCGGCTCCTGAGGGCCGGGGGATCCGTCCACGGCGGCATTTTGCCCTACCCGCCGCCCCCGGTCGAGTTCGCGTGTGGCTGCCCGGGACATCAGTAGCCGTACGCTCCGGCGCTCGAGCCCGAGTTGGCGCTTGAGGAGGAATTTGAGGAACTCGAGGAACGCGAGGAACTCGAGGAACTCGAGGGGGCGGCCGTGGAAGCGGCCTTGGCGCCCGCCGGGGTCACCGCCCACCAGATGCCACCGAGCCCCTGGCCGTTGGTGTCACCGGCCGCCGTGTCCTGGGCGTAGGTGTAGAGCGGCCAGCCATTGAGGGTGAGCTGCTTCTGGCCGCCGGCGTCGGTCACGGAGCCCAGCAGCTTGTGGTCGATGCCCTTGACCGTGGCGGTGTCGGTGGCGGGAGCGGCGGGCCACAGGGCGGCGCACTGGCCGGTGCAGGTCGAGGTCGGCGGCTTGTTGGTGTCCATGTCGTAGCGGTAGAGGGTGAAGCCCTTGCCGTTCACCACGATGGTGCCGAGGCTCGCGTTGGACGCGGTGTGCACCCCGGTGGCGCCGGCGGAGCCGCCGCCGGCCGCCGGTGAGGGCGCCGCCGAGGAGGACGACGGGGACGACGGGGACGACGAGGACGACGGGGACGACGAGGAGGAGCCCGCGGCGCCCGAGGACGAGCCGGAGCCCGAGGAGGAACCGCACGCGGTGAGGGCGAGGGCGAGTGAGGCGGCGAAGACGGCTCCGGTGGCCATCCGGCCACGAGTAGTGACGATCATGAGGACTTCCCATAAGTGCGACGGTCGCCGCTGAAGCGGCGCTCACCAGGACTTACGGATGCGATGACCGGTTGACTCAAATTTCTCCCGGCGAAGATGGGAAAGTCCGGCGCGTCCCCGCACACGGCGGTGCCCGGGCCCTGGGGGGAAGGGCCCGGGCACCTGGATGTGGTGCGGTCGGCGGGATCGAGCGGGACCAGTCGGGACGAGCCGGGACCAGTCGGGACCAGCCGGGACCAGTCGGAGTCAGTCGGGACCAGCCGGGACCAGTCGGGCGCAGCCGGAATCAGTGGAAGGTGTGCTCCGGCGCCGGGAACTGCCCGCCGACCACCTCGCCGGCGAAGGCCTTGGCCGCGTCCCCGAGGCTCTGCCGCAGGTTCGCGTACTGCTTGGTGAAGCGCGGCACCTTGCCCTCGGTCATCCCGGCCATGTCGGTCCACACCAGCACCTGGGCGTCGGTGTCGGGACCGGCGCCGATCCCGATCACCGGGATCTCCAGCGAGCGGGTGATCTCGGCGGCCACCTCGGCCGGCACCAGTTCGAGGACCAGCGCGAACGCGCCCGCGTTCTGTGCCGCCTTGGCGTCCCTGAACAACCGGTCGGCGGCTTCCTCGCCCCGGCCCTGTACCCGGTAGCCCAGGGTGTTCACGGACTGCGGGGTCAGACCCATGTGGGCCATGACGGGGATGCCGGCCTCGACGAGGATCTCGGTCTGGGTCAGCGAGCGCTCGCCGCCCTCCAGCTTGACCGCGCCGACCCCGGCCTCCTTGACCAGCCGGGTGGCGCTGCGCAGCGCCTGCACCGGACCCTCCTGATAGGAGCCGAAGGTGAGGTCGGCGACGATCAGCGCCCGGCTGGTGCCGCGGACCACGGCGGCCGAGAGCATCGTCATGTGGTCCATGGTGACCGGCACGGTGGACTCGTAGCCGAGGTGGACGTTGCCCATCGAGTCGCCGACGAGCAGCACCGGGATGCCGGCCTCGTCGAAGACCGAGGCGGTCGTCGAGTCGTACGCGGTGAGCATGGGCCACCGCTCGCCGCGCTCCTTGGCCGCGGCCAGGTCCCTGACGGTGATGCGGCGGGTGCCGGTCCCGCCGTACAGCGCCTTGGGGTTGTCCGCAGCGGTGGGCGGCCCCGAGGCAGCCGGCCGCGCAGCACGAAGTTGCGTCATGATGACGACTCCTTCTTCTCATCTCGAGGCGCCCTGACGGCGTCCCCGGATCGCTTCCATGCTGACACGGGTCGCCGGGTCCGGAAAGAGTGCGGAGGTTTTTACCCGCGCTTTACGATACGAGACGGTTCCGTATCGTAATTCGGTCCGATCCCTCCTATGCTGAATCCATGGCCGATGTGACGATGAGCTCTGTGCCGGACGCGGTCCACCGCCGCCGCTGGATGATCCTCGGTGTGCTGGTGCTCAGCCTCCTGGTCGTGGTGCTGGACAACTCGATCCTCAACGTGGCGATGAAGACCATCGCCCAGCCATCGCCGAAGGGGCTCGGGGCCACCCAGAGCCAGCTCGAATGGGCGATCAACTCCTACACCCTGGTCTTCGCCGGACTGCTCTTCACCGCGGGGCTGCTCGGCGACCGGATCGGCCGGAAGAAGGTGCTGCTCTTCGGCATGCTCGTCTTCGGCGCCGGCTCGGCGGCCTCCGCGATGGCCGGATCGGCCGACCAGCTCATCGCCTTCCGCGGCGTGATGGGCTTCGGCGGCGCCTTCATCATGCCCGCCACTCTGGCGATCATCATGAACGTCTTCGAGCGCGACGAGCAGCCGCGTGCCATCGGCATCTGGGCGGGCGTGGTCGGCCTGGCCATCGCGATCGGGCCGATCACCGGCGGCCTGCTGCTCCAGCACTTCTGGTGGGGCTCGGTCTTCCTGGTCAATGTGCCGATCGTGGTCATCGGCCTGGCGGCGATGTTCCTGATCGTGCCCGATTCCAAGGACCCGAGGCCGGGCCGGCTCGACCCGGTCGGCGTCCTGCTGTCCATCGCCGGCCTGCTGCTGCTGATCTACGGCATCATCAAGGGCGGCGAGTTCGGCGACTTCACCCGGCCCGAGGCGTGGATCACCTCGGTGGCCGGTCTCGCGGTGCTGGCCGGCTTCGTCTGGTACGAGGCGCGCAGCGACCATCCGGCGCTCGACGTCGGCTACTTCAAGAACCGGCAGTTCTCCGCGTCGGTCGCCGCCATCGGCCTGGTCTTCTTCGCCCTCATGGGCGTGACCTTCTTCATCGTCTTCTACACCCAGTCCGTACGCGGCTACACCGCGCTCCAGTCCGGGCTGCTGCTGCTCCCGCTGGCCGTCGCCCAGATGATCTTCGCGCCCCGGGCCCGGCTGCTGGTCGACCGGTTCGGCGCGCGGGCGGTCTGCGTCAGCGGGCTCGCACTGACCGGGCTCTCCTTCCTCGGCTTCCTGCTGCTCGGCCGGACCACCCCGATCTGGACCCTGGAGGTGCTCTTCTTCCTGATGGGTACGGCCATGGCCCATGTCATGCCGCCCGCCACCGTCATGATCATGTCGTCGCTGCCGCGGGAGAAGGCCGGCTCGGGCTCGGCGGTCAACAACACCTTCCGCCAGGTCGGCGGCGCGCTCGGGGTGGCGGTGCTCGGCTCGCTGATGTCGACCGTCTACCGTGACGGCGTCCGGGACCATCTCGGCGCGCTGCCCGCCCCCGCCCGCGCCTCGGCCGCCGAATCCATCGAGGCCACCCTCGGCGCCGCCGAGCGGCTCGGCGCCCGGGGCCAGGCCGTCGTCCAGCCCGCCAACGACGCCTTCCTGCACGCCATGCACATCACCGCCGCCGCCTCGGCCGGCGTCGCGCTGCTCGGCGCGCTGGTGGCCGCGGTGTTCCTGCCCGCCAAGGACACCGCCGCCGAGACGGCACCCGGCGGCTCGCCCGAGGCCACCATGGTGGGTGCCGAGCAGTGAGCACGTCAGGCACGGCGGCCGGGCCGCCACAGCCGACCGCCGCGCGGCGCGGGCGCCCGCGCGACGCGGCGGTCGACCGCACCGTCATCGAGACCGTGCTGCGGCTGATCGCCGAGGGCGCCACCTTCGGCGAGCTGACCGTGGAGGGGATCGCCCGGGCGGCCGGTGTCGGCAAGGCCACCGTCTACCGCCGCTGGTCCGGCAAGGACGCCCTGCTGCTCGACGTGCTCGCCGAAGTGGACGGGGCGCCGGAGCTGGCGATCAGCGGGGTGTTGCGGGACGACCTGATCGCCGCGGTCGAGTTCATCAGGCGGCGCAGCCTCGCCAAGCGGGAGTCGGCGCTGCTGCGGACCATGGTGACCGAGGCGCGGAGCAATCCCGGACTGTGGCGGCGCTATCACGACACGGTGGTCACCGCCCGCCGCCGGCTGCTGATCGGACTGCTGGAAGGGGGCATCACCTCCGGCGAGATCCGCCCCGAACTCGGCGCCGACCTGGACCTGTTGGCCGACATGGTGGTCGGCCCCGTGCTGGCGAGGGCCACCTTGCGCCCCGACGCGCCGCTCAGCCCCGACCTTGCCGAGCACGTCGTCGACACCCTGCTCGACGGAATGCGCCCGCGCGACTGACGGGCGCGGGTGCGTCCTTGCCCGCCGCGGCCCGGTTCAGGACGCGGCGGTGAGATCGGCCGATGACCATTTCGTACAGGACGTGTCACAGCCGTCCTTATCGCGCCACGCCAGGGAACCCGCCGCCCCCCGCAGTCCGTCGCTTCACATAGCGATCCCCTAAGGTCGGCAGAGCACCCGGCAAGGTAGCGAGGACCCCCCATGACCCAGGCGCAGAGCAGCACGGACGCGAGCCCGGACGGCGCGAACCAGCCACGCCCGACCGCCTCCGGCGCTCGCGCGAGGCTGCTGCGCTGGTGGCGGCCGAAAGGCATGTGGCGGCGCGGCATCATCACCGCCGTCCTGGCCGGCGGGCTCGCCCTGCTGCTCGCCTTCCACTCCGACGTGCCCAACCGGATCGGCAACCTCGGCAGCCTCCTTGAGACCTTCCTGCCCTGGCTGGGCCTGGTCGTGCTGGCGCTGCTGGTGGTCGCGGTGGTGCGGCGCTCGGCGACCGCGCTGATCGTGCTGCTGGCGCCGATCCTGATCTGGCTCAACCTCTTCGGCGGCCAGCTCACCGACAAGGCCAAGTCCGGCGGGGACTTCACCGTGCTCACCCACAACGTCAACGCGGAGAACCCCGATCCGGACGGCACCGCCCGGGACCTCGTCAAGGCGGGCAGCGACATCGTGGCGCTGGAGGAGCTGCCGGAGAACCAGGAGCCGCGCTACGCCAAGGATCTGGCCACGGCGTATCCGTACCACGCGGTGGAGGGCACCGTCGGCCTGTGGAGCAGGTACCCGCTGACCGGGGTGCGTCCGGTGGACATCAGGATGGGCTGGGTGCGGGCGATGCGGGCGTCGGTCAGCACCCCGCACGGACCGGTGGCCGTCTACGTGGCCCATCTGCCGTCGGTACGGGTCAAGGTGCACGCCGGCTTCACCGCCGGCCAGCGGGACAGCGCGGCCGACGCGCTCGGCGACGCCATAGCGGCGGAGACGCTGCACAGCGTGGTGCTGCTCGGCGACCTCAACGGCACGATGAACGACCGGGCGTTGGCCTCGGTCACCTCCCAAATGCGGTCCACCCAGGGGGCGGTGGGCAACGGGATGGGCTTCAGCTGGCCGGCCGCCTTCCCGTCCGCCCGGATCGACCAGATCATGGTCAAGGGCATCGCCCCCCGGTCGTCCTGGACCCTGCCGAAGACGGGCAGCGACCATCTACCGGTCGCCGCCCGCCTCGAACTCCCCTGAGCCCTTTCCTGAGCCTTCTCCTGAGCCCTCTCCGGAGCTTCCCGGGGCCGCCCCGACCGGCTCGGCGGACGGCGGTCTACGCGCCCTGGTCCTCGCCCTCGCGCCAGCGGTCGGTGATGGGCAGCCGGCGGTCCTTGCCGAAGCCCTTCGGGGAGATCTTGGTGCCCGGCGGGTACTGGCGCCGCTTGTACTCGGCGGCGTCGGTGAGCTTCAGCACCCGGGTGACCAACTCCGGCTCGAAGCCCGCCGCGATGATCGCCTCCCGGCCCTGGTCGCGGTCGACGTAGAGCTCCAGCACCCGGTCGAGCACGTCGTAGTCCGGCAGTGAGTCGGTGTCCACCTGCCCGGGGCGCAGCTCCGCGCTGGGCGGCTTGCTGATCGAGTTCTCCGGGATCGGCGGGGTCTCGCCCCGGGACTCGGCGTCCGCGTTGCGCCAGCGGGCGAGCCGGAAGACGGTCGTCTTGTAGACGTCCTTGATCGGACCGAAGGCGCCCACCGAGTCGCCGTACAGCGTCGAATACCCCACCGCCAGCTCGCTCTTGTTGCCCGGCGCGAGCACGATCTGGCCCTCCTGGTTGGAGATGGCCATCAGCGTGACCCCGCGCAGCCGCGACTGGAGGTTCTCCTCGGCGAGCCCGGTGAGGTGCAGCGACTCCATGTACGCGTCGAACATCGGGGCGATCGGGACGGTGCGGAAGCTCAGCCCGGTACGGCGGGCGAGCTCGGCCGCGTCGTCCATCGAGTGGTCGGAGGAGTACGCCGACGGCATCGAGACGCCGTACACGTTCTCCGCGCCCACCGCGTCGCAGGCGATGGCAGCGACCAGCGCGGAGTCGATGCCGCCGGACAGGCCGATCAGCACGGTACGCAGCCGGTTCTTGGTGACGTACGCCCGCAGGCCGGTCACCAGCGCCCCGTAGACCTCGGCGTCGTCGCCGAGCCGCTCGGCCTCGCCGCCGGGGAACTCCGGCTCGTACGGGGCCACCGGGTCGGCCGAGAGGGTGACGTGGCGGATCTGGAGGCCGTCGGCCACCCGCCCGGCGGGCACCTCGGCGGGCGCGGCCGGCAGATCCAGGTCGAGCAGCACGCACTCCTCGGCGAACTGCGGGGCGCGGGCGATCACCTCGCCGTCCTCGGCGACCACGATCGTGTCACCGTCGAAGACCAGCTCGTCCTGACCGCCGACCATGGCCACGTACGCCAGCGTGCAGCCGGCTTCCCGGGCCCGCCTGCGGCACAGGTCGAGCCTGCGGTCGTCCTTGTCCCGCTCGTACGGGGAGGCGTTGACGACCAGCAGCAGGCCGGCGCCGACCTCCTTGGTGGCGGGCACCCGGCCGCCGTCCTGCCACAGGTCCTCGCAGATGGCCAGCGCGATGTCGACGCCGCGCACCCGGATCACCGGCATGTCGTCGCCGGGCACGAAGTAGCGGAACTCGTCGAAGACGCCGTAGTTCGGCAGGTGGTGCTTGGCGAAGCGCAGCGCGACGGCGCCGCGGTGCAGGACCGCGGCGCAGTTCTGCGGGGCGCCTGCGGGCTGGCCGTAGCGGGGCTGCGCGCCCTCGCTGCGGCCGAGGTAGCCGACGACGACCGGCAGCTCCCCGAGGCCCTCGTCGGCGAGCGTGCGGGCCAGCTCCACCAGGGCGGTGCGGCTCGCCTCGACGAAGGAGGACCGCAGGGCCAGGTCCTCCACCGGGTAGCCGGTGAGCATCATCTCCGGAAAGGCCACGAGGTGGGCCCCCTGCCCGGCGGCGTGCCGGGACCAGCGCAGGACCGACTCGGCGTTCGCGGCGATGTCGCCGACGCAGGAGTCGATCTGATTCAGGGCAACGCGAATGTGAGGCACGGGGTCAGTGTAATCGTCACCCCGACGCGATCCCCTCCGGGGGAGCGGCCACGCTGCGCTGTGCGGGGCCCTGTTTGGGGGCGGTGCGGTTGTTTTCGCGCCGCGCGCCGGTCGTGGCTGTTCGCGCAGTTCCTCCCCCAGAGCTTCGCCTGGGGGTACCCCCAGCGCCCCTGGTAGGGCACCGCGCAGCGTTGGCGCGGCCGTCGAGCGCCGCGCCCGCGGAAAAGGAGACCGGGCCCCGAACGCCCCCACGGGAACGGGGCCCGGCTGTTGGAGGGGGTCAGCCGCGCAGCCACACCGCGGTGTCGGCCGGCACCCGGCCATCATCGGCGAGCGGCCCGCTGGTCAGCAGAATCTCCCCGTGCGGCGGCAGCCCGGCCGGCTCCGCACCGACGTTCACCACGCAGACGAACTCCTCGCCGCGCCGGAACGCCAGCACCTCCGGCGCCGTCTCGAGCCAGCTCATCGGCCCGTCGCCGAGACCGACCTCAGCCGCGCGGAGCCGCAGCGCCGCCCGGTAGAGCGACAGCATCGACGCCGGGTCGGCGGACTGGATCTCGGCGGTACGCCCCGCCCAGTCGGCCGGCTGCGGCAGCCACGGCTCCGCCGACCCCTCCGGGCTGAAGCCGAACGGCGAGCTGACCCCCGCCCACGGCATCGGCACCCGGCACCCGTCCCGACCGGGGTCGGTCCCGCCGGAGCGCAGATACATCGGGTCCTGGAGCTTCTCGGTGGGGATGTCCTCCACCTCCGGCAGCCCCAGCTCCTCGCCCTGGTAGACGTAGACGGAGCCGGGCAGCGCCAGCGTCAGCAGCGCCGCCGCCCGCGCCCGGCGGGTGCCGAGCTCCAGGTCGGTGGGGATCCCGAACGCCTTGGTGGCGAAGTCGAACCCCGTGTCGGCGCGGCCGTAGCGCGTCACCGTCCGCGTCACGTCGTGGTTGCACAGCACCCACGTCGCCGGCGCCCCGACCGGCTCGTGCGCGGCGAGCGTCGTGTCGATGGACGTCCGCAGCCGCCGCGGCTCCCAGGGGCAGGCCAGGAAGTCGAAGTTGAAGGCGGTGTGCATCTCGTCGGGCCGCAGATAGTGCGCGAAGCGGACCGCGTCCGGCAGCCACACCTCGCCGACCAGGATGCGCGTGTTGTCGTACGAGTCGGCGATCCGCCGCCATCCCCGGTAGATCTCGTGCAGGTCGTCCCGGTCGATGTACGGATGCGGGACCGCGGGATCGCCGGACAGGTCGGGCAGCAGCGGGTCCTTGGTGACCATGGCCGCGGAGTCGATCCGTACGCCGCCCGCGCCCCGGTCGAACCAGAACCGCAGGATGTCCTCGTGCTCGGCCCGTACCTCCGGGTGGTTCCAGTTGAGGTCCGGCTGCTCGGAGTCGAAGAGGTTGAGGAACCAGTCGCCGGGGCTGCCGTCCGGGTCGGTGGTCCGGGTCCAGGCCGGCCCGCCGAACTGCGACGGCCAGTTGTTGGGCGGCAGTTCACCGTTCTCGCCGCGGCCCGGCCGGAACCAGAACCGCTCCCTCGCCGGGCTGCCGGGCCCGGCCGCCAGCGCGTCGCGGAACCAGGGGTGCGCCGCCGAGATGTGGTTCGGGACGATGTCGATGATCGTCCTGATGCCCAGGGCCAGTGCCTCGGAGACGAGCTTCTCGGCTTCCGCCAGCGTGCCGAAGACCGGGTCGATGTCCCGGTAGTCCGCCACGTCGTAGCCGCCGTCGGCCATCGGCGAGGGGTACCAGGGGTTGAACCACAGCGCGTTGACGCCCAGCTCGGCCAGGTACGGCAGCCGGGAGCGTACGCCGGCGAGATCACCGGTCCCGTCGCCGTTGCTGTCGGCGAAGCTCCGCGGGTAGACCTGGTAGATGACCGCGCCGCGCCACCAGTTCTCGTCGGCCTCGGGCTGAGGGGTGTCTGCCACGTCAACGTCCTTTCGGGCAGGTGGGACCCCGCCGCCGGCCCCGGTTGGCGGGGATGTGGGCATGAGGGCCGGCGGCGGAGTGCTGATGGGTGGTGCGTAGGTCAGGCTTGGCGAGCGGGGTGCTCGGGTGCCGGCGGCACCGGTCAGCCCTTGAGGCTGCCGGTGGTCAGGCCGGCCATGATGTTGCGCTGGAAGAGCAGGAAGATCACCAGGGTCGGCAGGGCCGAGATGGCGAGCGCGGCGATGAGCACGTTCTCCGGCACCCCCTGTGAGAGCGAGTTGATGCCGAGGTTGATCGGCTGCTTGTTCGGGTCGGGCTCCACCAGCATCGGCCAGAGGAAGTCCTTCCAGACGTTCACCACGGCGAAGATCGACACCACGCCGAGGATCGGCCGGGACATCGGCAGCACGATCGACCACAGGGTCCGCAGCGGGCCCGCGCCGTCGATCGCGGCCGCGTGCATCAGGTCCTGCGGGATCGAGTCGAAGAACCGCTTCAGCAGGAAGATGTTGAAGCCGTTGGCGACCGTCGGCAGCCAGATCGCCCACGGGCTGCCCACCAGGTTGAAGTGCAGCACCGGCAGGTCGAGCACGGTGGCGTACTGCGGCACGATCAGCACCGTGGAGGGGATCATCAGCGTGGCGAGCATGCCGCCGAGGATCGCCTTGCCCAGCACCGGCCGGAGCTTGGAGACCGCGTACGCCGCCGCCACGTCGAAGACGAGCTGGAAGGCGAGCGCGCCGAACGCGTAGTACATGGTGTTGAAGAGCAGCCGGGCGATCTTCAACTGGGTCCACGCGGTGTGGAAGTTGCCCGGCTCCGGGTGCTTGGGGAAGAAGGTGGGCGGATTGGCCACCACTTCCTGGGCCGATTTGAAGCCGCCGGTGGCCATCCAGTAGAGCGGGCCGAGGAAGACCAGCGTGAATACCACCAGGACCACGGAGAGCACGGTCCAGTAGACGATTTTCCCCTTGCGGCGGCTGAGCGCGGCCGAGGAGATGAGGGTACGGTTCTGCGAAGCGAACGACGCTGCCATGGTCCTTTTCTTCCTCAGTCGTTGTCAGTCGCTGTCGGCGTTGCGGCTCACCCGGGTGTAGATCCCCGAGAAGATGGCCAGGACGACGAGCAGGAAGAGGCCGAGCGCAGCCGCGCTGCCCAGGTTGTTGTAGCGGAATCCGTACTGGTAGACCATGTAGACGACCGTCATCGTCGAGTTCTCCGGCCCATTGCCGCCGGTGAGCAGGAAGACGTTGGTGAATTCCTGCATGGTGGCCACGATCTGGAGCAGCAGCATGAGGGACAGGACCATGCGCGTCTGCGGGATGGTGACATGCCAGATCTTGCTGAACAGTCCGGCGCCGTCCAGGTCGGCGGCCTCGTAGAGCTCGCCGGGTATGTTCTGGAGCGAGGCCAGGTAGATCAGGGTCGCGCTGCCCATGTTCAGCCAGGTCGCCGCGACCACCACCGAGATCATCGCCGTTCTCGACGAGTCGAGGAACTGTGATGTCGGTAGGTGCAGATACTTCAGAATGTGGTTGAACAGCCCGTAGTCCGGGTTGTAGAAGTACTTGAAGAGCAGGACGCCGGCCACCGGCGGGAGCATCACCGGCAGATACACCAGAATGCGCAGATACGCCTGTGCGTGCTTGAGCTCATTGAGGACGATCGCCACCACGAACGGCACCGCGAAGCCGATCACCAGCGCCATGCCGGTGAACTCCGCGGTGTTCTTCCATGCGGTCCAGAAGAAGGGGTCGTGGTAGACCCGGTCGATGTTCTTCCAGCCGACCCAGTGGGTCTCGCCGCGCTTCTTCTCCTGGAAGCTCATGATGAATTCGCGGACCATCGGGTACCACGAGAACATCAGGAAGCAGAGCACCGCGCCGATGAGGAACCCATGGGCCTGTAGGTTCTGGCGGAATTTGCGGCTCAGGCCGCCGGGGGCCGCACCGCCGGCCGGACCGGAAGGGCGCCCGGCGTGGCGCTTGGTCAGATTCTCGGGGACGGTCGTCGCCGCCATGGGTGCTCCTCGACTGATTTCGGTACCGGAAGCCGATGCCGCCTGAGCGGGGGCCGGTCGCCGACCGGCCCCCGCTGGGCTGTGCTGTTACTGGCTCGCGGCCAGCAGCGAGTTGACCTGCGTCTCCGCGGTGGAGAGCAGTTTGTCGATGTCGGCGTTCTTGTTGGTCAGCACACCGGACATCACACCGTCGAGCACGGTGTAGATCTTCTGCGCGTTGGGCGGCTCGGGCAGCACCGGCACCTGCGCGTCCACGTAGGTCTTGAAGTTGTCGACCGGGATGGTGGCGCTGGCGGCCTTGTTGGCGTTGTCCTTGTCCTTGGACGCGCCGGTGAAGAAGAACGGCTCCGGCAGGCCGACGGGCAGGCCGTCCGTCTTGTTGCGGGGGTAGTTGAACTGGCCCTTGCCGACGGTCAGGTACTTGAAGTTGATCCAGGCGATACCGGCCTTGATCTGGTCCGGCGAGGACCCCTTCTTGAACATGTAGTCGTTGCCGCCGAAGAGCGCGGTCTGGCCGCCGGGGATCGGCGCCATGCCGAGGTCCTTGTAGTCGGCCTTGTACTGCTGCACGACCAGCGGGACGTCGTCGGGCGCGCCCACGTACATGCCGATCTTGCCGGTGCCCATCGCCTTTTGGACATCACCCCACTGGAGACCGGGGGTGGCGGGCAGGCTCTTGTCGGTCCAGCGCATCTGCTGGAGCGTGCTGAGGATCGACTTGGTCTGGTCGTTGTTGAACGCGGCCTTGCTGCCGTCGTCCGTCACGGCCTTGCTGCCGACGCCGAACATCTCGGAGACGAGGTGCCAACCGCCCTGGTTGCCACCGGCGTTCTCCATGAAGCCGTTGATGCCCTTGCCGCCCAGCTTGTCCTGGATGACCTTGGCGTCCTGGCGGACCTCGTCCCAGGTGGTCGGCGGCTTGTTGGGGTCGAGACCGGCCTCGGTGAAGATCTTCCGGTTGTAGATCAGACCCATCTGGTAGTTCGAGGTGGGCAGACCGTAGAGCTTGCCGCCGTCCTTGAGGACACCGAGCACACCCTTGTCGATGTCGTCGAGGGCCGGGACCGTCTTGGTGTTGACGTAGTCCGTGATGTCAGCGGCCTGACCGGCGTCCAGCACCTGCTGAAGGTCGGTCATGTACGAGTAGAAGGTGTCGGTCTCGCTGCTCGCCTGGAGCTGGGCGGTGAACTTGGCCGGGTCCTCGCACGGGAACGCGTCCTTGCTCTTGACCGTGACGTTCGGGTACGTCTTGTTGAACTCCGCGACGTCATCGATCCACTGCTTGCGCTCGGCCGGCTTGGTGGTCGGCGGCTCGCAGTCGACGCTGATGGAGACCTTGGTCTTCGGGTCCAAGGGGGTGCCGGGGCTCGATCCCGCGGCGCTCGACTTGTCTCCCGAGCCGCCCTTGCTGTCGCTGCTGCTGGAACAAGCGGCGCCGGTCAAGCCGATACCCGCGACCAGTGCGACTGCCACCAGTCTGCGGTAGCCCTTTTTAGTCATCCTCTTCTTACCCTTCCCCTGAACCACTGCGCGTCGTTGGACTGCGATCTGGGACCCCCGCGGCACATGATGCACATGTCGTCCGGCGCTGGATTGCGCCGCCGTCCGGGTTGGCTCAACGTACTTAACCCGATAGATGTCCGCAAGATGTCGCGCGAATTTCGCAAAGACACGACTTGGTCACGAGGCTGAGCGGCGTACGGCTGTCAGCGCGCCTCGGTCCGGCGCCCGGCCCCCACCGGTCCCACCGGGCGCTCCAGCGCCTCCAGTGGGCCGCTGACAGCCGCCCGCGGGTGCTCGCGGCGCCACAACAGGACCGCCCGGCGGGGGACATGGCGGCGCCGGGGCAGGAAGTGATCCCTGCCCCGGCGCGTGTGCTGTTCTTGCCGGGGGGTTTGCCGGTCCGTACCGGGCTGTGCTGGTCGGTGTTGGTGGGTGTTGGGCTGTGCTGGGCTGTGTTGGTCGGGTGCTGGTCGGTGCTGGTCGGTGCTGGTCGGTGTTGGTGGGGGTGCCCGGTTCGGGTGCTCGGTCGGCGTTGGTGGGTGTTGGTGGATGGCAGTTGGTGGGTGTTTGGTGGATGGCACCGGCTACGCGGTCGCGGTACGGGCCTCCGGGCGCGGGACGCGGCCGGCGTGCGGGGCCGGTCCGGTGGAGCCGCGGACCACCAGCTCCGGCTCGAAGAACAGCTCGTCGTGGTCGACCGAGGCGCCGCTGATCTCACCGGCCAGCAGATCGACCGCGGCCCGGCCCATCGCCTCGATCGGCTGCCGGACCGTGGTCAGCGGCGGCTCGGTGCAGTTCATCAGCGACGAGTCGTCGTAACCGATGACCGACACGTCCTCGGGCACCGAGAGCCGGCGCCGCCGGGCGGCCCGGATGCAGCCCAGCGCGAGCAGGTCGGAGGCGCAGATGAAGGCGGTGATGCCGCGGGTCAGCAGCCGGCTGGCGGCGGCCTGTCCGCCCTCCAGGGTGAAGAGCGCGTGCTCGACGGTGACCGACGGGTCGATCCGGCGGGCGGCGGCCAGCTTGCGGCGTGAGGGAACGTGGTCGGGTGGGCCGAGCACCAGCGCGATCCGCTGGTGGCCGAGCGAGATCAGATGGTTCATCGCCTGCTCCACCGCCACGGCGTCGTCGCAGGAGACCCGGGGGAAGTCCAGGTGGTCGATGGCGGCGTTCATCAGGACGGTGGGCAGATTGCGTTCGGCCAGGCGCGCGTAGTGGTCGTGCGGCGATTCGGCCTGGGCATAGAGACCGCCGAAGAAGACCACCCCGGACACGTGTTGCTGGAGCAGCAGCTCCACGTAGTCGGCCTCCGAGACGCCGCCGGCGGTCTGGGTGCACAGCACGGGGGTGAACCCCTGCTGGGCCAGCGCGCCGCCGACGACTTCTGCGAAAGCGGGGAAAATCGGATTCTGCAGCTCGGGCATGACCATGCCGACCAGCCGGGCGCGTTCCCCGCGTAGCTGGGTGGGCCGTTCGTATCCGAGCACGTCAAGGGCGGTAAGGACGGCGGCCCGTGTCGCGTCGGAGACTCCAGGCTTCCCGTTCAGCACTCGGCTGACGGTGGCCTCGCTCACCCCGACCTTCTTTGCCACCTCGGCAAGTCGTCGTGTCATGGCGTCGATTCTAGTACAGGAGACGCAAGTTTCTTGCGGTCATCTTGCGAGATCTCTGCAAGTCATCCAATATTTGCGAAATCCGATCGAGATATTGCTGTGCCATGTTCGTCATCCGTATGGTGGCCGACACCTCAAGCGTCATGCGTCAGAAGGGACACCCCCCACCCCATGGACACCAGACGTCGCGCATCGGCCTGGCTGGCCACGGCCACCACGGCAGCGCTGGCGGCCGGCGGCCTCGCGCTGGCCGTGACGGCCCAGACCGCCCATGCCGCCGCCACCGTATCGACCGTCTCACCGTTCGATGTCAGCGGTGGCGCCACCGTGCCGTTCACCGAGTACGAGGCCGAGGCCGCCGCCACCAACGGGTCCGTCATCGGCCCCGATTACACCCAGTCCACGGTCGCCTCGGAGGCCTCGGGGCGGCGCGCGGTGACCCTCGGCGGTCAGGGCAAGTACGTCGAATTCACCCTCACCAAGGCGGCCAACGCCGTCGATGTCGCCTACAACCTGCCGCGCGGCGCCGCCGGCACGGTCTCGGTCTATGTCAACGGCACCAAGATCAGCCAGAAACTCGCCGTCACCGCCCAGTACTCCTACGTGGACACCGGCTGGATAGCGGGCGCGAAGACGCACCACTTCTTCGACGATTCCCGTATACAACTCGGCCAGAACCTCGCGGCCGGCGCCAAGGTCAGGCTGCAACTGGATTCCGGGGACACCGGTTCCGCCACCATCGACCTCGCCGACTTCGAGCAGGTCGCGGCGGCCGCCGCCCAGCCGGCCAACTCGATCTCGGTGGTCACCGACGGCGCCGACCCGGCGGGAAGCGGCGACTCGACCCAGGCCTTCCGGCAGGCCATCTCCGACGCCAGGGCACAGGGCAAGGAGGTCTGGATCCCGACCGGCAACTTCAAGATCACCTCCAACCTCCCGGTCGACAACGTCACTCTGCGCGGCGCCGGCAACTGGTACTCGGTGGTGCACAGCTCGCACTTCATCGACCAGACCAGCGCCACCGGCAACACCAAGCTCTACGACTTCGCGGTCATCGGCGAGGTCAGCGTCCGCAACGACAACTCGCCGGACAGCTTCGTCACCGGCTCGCTCGGCCCCAACTCCGTGGTCCAGGGCATGTGGATCCAGCGGGAGAAGTGCGGTCTGTGGCTGACCGGCAACAACACCAACCTGCTGGTGCAGAACAACCGCATCATCGGCACCACGGCCGACGGCCTCAACCTCGACGGCAGCGCCAGCGGCGTCCAGGTGAAGAACAACTTCCTGCGCAACCAGGGTGACGACTCGCTCGCCATGTGGTCGCTCGGCTCGCCCGACACCGGCAACACCTTCAGCAACAACACCATCGTGCAGCCGAACCTGGCCAACGGCATCGCGATCTACGGCGGCAGCAACAACACCGTCAGCAACAACGTGATCGCCGACACCAACGCGCTCGGCGGCGGTATCGCCATCTCCAACCAGGCGTTCCTCCAGCCGTTCAACCCGCTGTCCGGCACCGTCACGGTCTCCGGCAACACCCTGATCCGCACCGGCGCGCTCAACCCCAACTGGGGGCACCCGATGGGTGCGCTGCGGGTGGACAGCTACGACTACGCGATCAGCAACAACATCCAGATCAGCAACACCAAGTTCATCGACAGCCCGTACAGCGACTTCGAGTTCGTCTCAGGCGGCGGCCACGGCTACACGATCACCGGCGTCACCGTGAGCGGCGCGACCGCGTCCGGCACCGGCACCGTGGTGGTCCAGGCCGAGACGCCGGGCTCCGCGTCCTTCAGCAACGTGACGGCCACCGGCACCGGCGCGACCGGCGTCTACAACTGCTCCTACCCGGCCAGCCTGCCCGCCTTCACCATCAGCCGCGGCTCCGGCAACAGCGGCTGGGACGGCACCTGGGGTGACTGCAACTCCTGGCCGCAGCCCGGCGCGGGCGGTGGCACCACCGGCGGCGGCACCACCGGAGGGTCCACCGGCGGCACCACGCCGCCGCCCACCACCCCGGCCAGCGGCAACCTGGCGCAGGGCCGTTCGGCCACCGCGTCGTCCACGGTGCAGACGTACACCGCGGCCAACGCGGTCGACGGCAACGCGGCTACGTACTGGGAGTCCGCCAGCAACGCCTTCCCGCAGACCCTGACCGTCGACCTCGGCGCCACCAAGTCCATCGGCAAGGTCACCCTCAAGCTCCCGCCGTCCAGCGACTGGGCCACCCGCACCGAGACCCTCTCCGTGCTCGGCTCGACCGACAACAACACCTGGACCACGCTGAGGAGTTCCGGCGGCGTCACCCTCAACCCCGCCTCCGGCAACACCGCGACCCTGACCTTCACCGCCGCCAGCGCCCGCTACGTCCGGCTGAACGTCACCGCCAACACCGGCTGGACCGCCGCCCAGCTCGCCGAGTTCGAGGTCTACGCCGCCGACGGCTCCACCACGCCCCCGACCACCACCCCGCCGACCACCACCCCGCCCACCACGCCGGCCGGCAACCCCAACCTCGCCCAGGGCCACACCGCCACCGACACCGGCCACTCCGACGTCTACACCGCATCCAACGCGGTCGACGGCAACCCCGCCACCTACTGGGAATCCACCAACAACGCCTTCCCCCAGTCCCTCACCGTCGACCTCGGCGCCACCAAGACCGTCGGCAAGGTGGACCTCAAACTGCCCGCCGGCTGGGGCAGCCGGACCGAGACCCTCAGCGTGCTCGGCTCAACCGACAACAGCGGCTACACCACGCTGAAGGGCTCGGCCGGCTACACCTTCGACCCCAACAGCGGCAATGACGTGGCGATCTCGTTCACCTCGTCGTCACAGCGGTACGTCCGGCTCACCATCACCGGCAATACCGGCTGGCCGGCCGCCCAGCTCTCCGAGTTCGGCGTCTACGCCTCGTAGCGCCCCAGGCTCCTGACGCAGAAGATTCAGCCCCGACGGCGGTTCGGGTTTCTGATCGGACGGCGGTTCCCCGTGCGGGGGCCGCCGTCCGGCATGTCGCCGTGTTCCCGCAGGTGCAGCGCGCGCAGCGCGATCTCGGTGGCGAACCGCTCGTCGGGGTCGGTCAGTTGGCCGCCGAAGGCGCGGTCCAGGATGCGCAGCCGGTAGCGGACGGTCTGCGGGTGCACACCGAGCACTTCGGCGACCTGGACGGCGGTGCCCCGGGTGGTCAGCCAGATCCGCAGCGTGTCGATCAGCCGGGTCCGCTGGGTGGCGGTCAGCCCGACCAGGGGAGCGAGGTATCGCTCGGCGATCTGGTCGGTGAGCGCCGGATCGCTCAGCAGCCATAACGGCAGCAGATGGTTCTCGCTCATCGCCACCAGGTCATGGTCGAGCCCGCCGGCCGGGCCCGCGCCTGGACCCCCGCCGCCGTCGGCCTCGCCGCCCGGCCCGGCCGCCTGGTCCGCCCGGCCGGCCCCGCCCGACCCGCCGGCATCGCCGCGGACCGGGTTCTCGATCAGCCCCGCGTCGGCGAGGGCCAGCGTGTGCCGGGCCCAGCGCAGCGAGTCGGCGGCCTCGTCGAGCGGGGTGGTCAGACCCACCGCCGCCCGGCACCCCTTGAGCGCGACGGCCAGCGAGGCGCGCCGCTCCGCGCTGAACGGGCCGGGCACCAGCAGGTGCGGCTCCGGGTCGGCGAAGTCCAGCAGGATGTCCTTGTCCAGCTCCGCCCTGGCCGGCCGGGTGTCCGGGGCGACCGCGACCAGCGTCACCTCCTCGGGCAGCGGCCACGCGGAGTGCTCGGCGAGTTCGGCGAGCGCGCTGCGGGCGACCGCGGTGCCGCCGAGGATCCGGCGCAGCAGCCGGCGCCGCCGGTTGTCCGGCTCCTCGCCCAGCTCCGCCAGCGCCTGCACATAGCCCTCGCGGGAGAGTTCGGCCAGATCCCCCATGTACGCGAAGAGCGCGTCGGCGAAGGTGAGCATGAAGGAGGCGGAGAGGTTGTAGCGCCGGCCGACCGACCGCACCCGGCGCAGCGCCACCTGACAGCCGATCCGGTACGCGGCCTGGAGGCTGTCCAGACTGCGGCCCTCGTAGGCCTCGAAGCGGCCGAACTGCCGGCAGAGATCGTCGCGCAGCGCGGTGGTGGCGGTGGGCGCGGCGACCCGGTCCACGAAAGTGGCGATATTCTGCTCGATGCCGATTTTGATCACCCGGGCGTTGGGGCCCGCCAGCAGATGGCCGTATTCGGGGATCGCGGTGACGATTTCCGCGGCCATCTCTTTTAATAAGCTGGGCAGTTCCGGGCGCATGACGGCGGCGAACTCGCGCGGAATCGGACCCAGTGGTTCCGCCTGTTCCGGTGTCTGCCGCACGACGGGCATGCCCGTGCCCCTTCCCGGCCGCTGCGTTGCGTGGTTCCCGCAAGATAGACCAAACGTGCACTGAGCGCAGCCCCCCGGTCACGGAAACGTTCACCTGCCGGTGGGAGGCGGACCGCGGGCGGGGCAGGGGCGGCGGCGCCGGGCGGTGGCCGTCGCGCGGGAGCGGCGGCCGGCGGCGTGGCGGCCCCGGCCGGGGGCCGTGCGGCCGGCCGGGGACGGGGCGACCGATGGGCGGCGCCGTGCAATTGCCGCTCACTTTCTTATAAGGCGAGCGACCGCCGTGTTGCCCCCGTGACAGAAAAATACCCGGCAGTAGGGTCGCCCGGAGATTCTTGGCCGTGATTGTTGCGCCCCCGGTTACCCGTGCGTAACGTCCTGCTCCGCAAGGGCAACCGAGGGAATCGGTGCCCCACGTTCCAGGTAGTGAGCCGCAACCGAATTCCGCGCCTGAGCAGCACTGACTTCGGTTTATCAGGTGCGCTTTCCCCGTTTCCCCCTCGTGCCGATCGATCTCGATCTCCCTTCAGCACCCCCGATCCACCTCAGGAAGGATCAGCCCATGCGCAAGTTCTCCAAGGCGGCCGCGGGCACCGCGGTCACCGGCGCCGCGTTCGCCGCCGTGCTCGGTCTCGCCGCCGCCCCGGCGTTCGCCCTCACCTCGGTGGTCACCGGCAGCAGCTCGACCGGCGCCATCACGGCGACCGCCAGCACCCCCACCCTCACCGACACCACCACGGGCACCAAGCTGACCTGTACCTCGTCCAACGCGACCGGCACCGTGAAGAACGGCACCAACACGCCGCTCGGCACCATCAACACGGTCACCTTCGCCACCTGCAAGGGCCCGGCGGGCATCACCTTCACCGTCACGGCCGCCGGCACCCCGTGGACCCTCAACGCCACCGGCGTCACCTCCGGCGGTGTCACCCCCGGCTCGCTGACCGGCGTCCGCGCCACCCTCAGCGGTCTGTGCAACGCCACCTTCGCCGGCACCGCGAGCTCCACCTCGGGCGCCACCCTCACCGGCAGCTACAAGAACTCCACCCACACGCTGACGATCAACGCCGGCTCCCTGAAGGCGTACAGCGTCTCCGGGCTCTGCCTCGGCCTGATCAACAACGGCGACCTCGCCACCTTCAACGCCGCCTACGTGGTGTCGCCCGCGCTCCAGCTCAACGTCACCTGAGCGGGCACCGACCGGCGAAGCTCATCCGGGTGTTGTCACGCCCGTGACAAGGGGCCCCGGCCGCGGGACGCGGCCGGGGCCCCGACCCGATCACCGGACACGCACCGGAGGACAAAATTCCGGATGGTTCTTGTCACCGGATGACAAGAAAACGGACCGCCAGGCCGCCCGGCGAGTTTCCTCCGCTCGATCACTTGTCCGCTCTTATTACCCATCCGTAATGTCCTGCGTCGCCGACGCGTGTCCCGGCCATCGGGCGGGTCCGGGCGCCGGCGCCGTCCGTGGAGGAGAGCCGTCATGAGGGGTGCCGTGAACCGGCGTCGCGCGGTGCGCTTCGCCGCCGCCGCGGCCGTCACCCTGCTGGCGGGCGTGCTGCCCGGCACCGATTCGGCGGCCAGCGGCCCGGACGGGGCCGTGACGGTGGAGTACGGCTGCCGGTTCCCGGCCGGCGACCAGCCGATCACCGCGGTGCTGGTCCAGGAGTACCCCGGCGGCGGCGCGGTCGGCGCCACCATCCAGCCGGGCAAGCTCACCGCGACCGTGACCGTACCGAAGGCCGCAGTCGCCGCGCTGCTGCCGGCCGGCGCGGCCACCGCCTCCGCCACCGCCGTCCTCACCACCCGGGTCACCCAGGGGGCGTCCACCGCGGACGCCGCATGGCCGGACCTGACCGCGCCGCAGACGCCGGTCGGCGGCGACCTGGTGCTCACCCTCTCCGGCGCGGTCCCGCCGCTGAGTGTCACCGCGCCCGGCGAGGTGCGGTTCGCCGCCGGGCGGTTGGACCTCACCCTGCACCCGCGGGCGGCGACCGGTACGACCGCGCCCCCGGCCGAGCCGCCGACCGTGCCCCCGAGCGGCACGCCCACCGACAGCGCCGCACCGCCGGCCTCGACCGGCGCCCCGGCACCGGACGCGGGGCAGGCACCGGCCGGGCCGCGAGCCCCGGCCACGCCCGAGGCGGACAAGGACGGCGCCGCCGCCCCGGCCACCGCCCACCTCACCATCGGCCCCGGCGCCGCGCTCGCCGACGTCACCGGAAGCTGCGCCCCCGCCGACGGTCAGCGGACCGTGCTGGGCGTGGTGCCGGTGACCGGTGCCCCGGCCGGCTCGCCCACCCCCGCCGGCCCCGGAACCCCCGGCGGGGGAGCGGCCTCGCCCACCACGGGCCCGCCCACCGCGGGCACCGGCACGCCGAGCGCCCGCGGCGGCAGGCACGGCACCATCACCCTGGCCGCGCCCCCGCACTCCGGAGTGCACGACTGCCCCGCCCCGCCGGTGGGCGAACCCGACCCGGTGATCGTCAAGAGCGTGCCCAGGCCGCCGACCGCCGTGCCCTACCCGGGACCCGGCGACCCGCCCTTCCCGCCGTACTCCCAGTGCGGGTTCATCACCGGCTACGCCAACATCGGCAAACTCGGCGGCGCCTCCGTCGTCAACGACCTGCGCCAGCACCCGCGACTGGCCACGATCGTGCAGAAGACGACCTGGAGCGACTTCACCTCCGACGATCCGCTCAAGTGGTACTTCGAGATCGACTCGATCGCCGCCCTGACGCTGCCGCCCGCCGACGCGACCTTCCTCACCTACGGCTTCATGCCGACCAGCGCCAAGATGTCCCTGGTACCGCGCGGTCTGATGACGGTCGTGACGGTCGGCACCGGCACCCAGGGCACCATCTCCACCTCGGCCATCTACGGGAAGCAGGACCTGCGGCTGTACGACGTCGAGGTCAACGGCACCCCGCTCGACGTCGGCCCCGACTGCCACACCACCAGGCCGCTGGAGATCGAACTGAGAGGCTACGACCGCAGTTCGCTCACCGGCGTGCCCACCCGGCCGCAGGACTACAGCGTGCAGACCGGCGGCCCGCTGGCCCAGGACGACCTCGCCATACCGCCGTTCACCGGCTGCGGCACGCACGGCGACGATCTGGACGCCCTGTTCACCTCGTCGATCTCCGGTCACGGCAACTCGCTCAACCTCATACAGGGGCCGCTGTGCGTTCCCATCGCGGCCTCGGGTTGCGATCCCGAGATCGCCTTCCCCGATCCGCCCCACCACTGATCGCCCCGGGAGACGCGATGGGAATCGAAGTGGTCGTCGAGGGGCTGACCAAGTCCTTCGGCGCACAGACCGTGTGGCAGGACGTGACCCTCACCCTGCCGCCCGGCGAGGTCAGCGTGATGCTGGGCCCGTCCGGCACCGGCAAGACGGTCTTCCTCAAGTCCGTGATCGGCCTGCTCAAACCCGAACGCGGCCGGGTGCTGGTCGGCGGCGTCGACATGGTCAACAGCCCGGAGCGGGACGTCTACGAGGCCCGGAAGATGTTCGGCCTGATGTTCCAGGACGGCGCGCTCTTCGGCTCGATGAACCTCTTCGACAACATCGCCTTCCCGCTGCGGGAACACACCCGCAAGAAGGAGGCGGAGATCCGCCGCGTCGTGATGGAACGCATCGACATGGTGGGCCTGCTCGGCTCGGAGGGGAAACTCCCCGGCGAGATCTCCGGCGGTATGCGCAAACGCGCGGGCCTGGCCCGGGCCCTGGTGCTCGACCCGCAGATCATCCTCTGCGACGAGCCCGACTCCGGTCTCGACCCGGTCCGCACGTCGTATCTCTCGCAACTGCTCATCGACCTCAACGCGCAGATCGACGCGACGATGCTGATCGTCACCCACAACCTGGACATCGCGGCGACCGTCCCGGACAACATGGGCATGCTCTTCCGCCGCGAACTGGTCGCCTTCGGTCCGCGCGAACTCCTGCTCACCAGCGAGGAACCGGTGGTCAGACAGTTCCTCAGCGGGCGCAGGGCCGGCCCGATCGGCATGTCGGAGGAGAAGGACGAGGCGACCATGGCCCGCGAGCAGCTCGCGGCCGGGGACGCCCCCCTCGCCGCGCCGCGGATCGTGCCGCAGCTGGAGCCGAGCGCGGGACTTCCGCCGCGCCGGGCCGTACAGCGCCGCCGGGCCCGGGTGCTGGAGATGTGGGACCAACTGCCGCTGCCGGTAAGGGAAGCGATCACCTCCGGGCTGGCCCCGGTGGGCCCCGGCGTGCCCACCAGGGGGGAGCCGGCATGACCGCGCCCGTACGGACCGGCGCGCCCCGCCGGCCCGTTCCCGGCAGCGGCGCGTTGCGCCAGACCGGGCAGTTGATGTCGCTGGCCGCCACCACCGTCCGTGACACCTTTCGGCGGCCGTTCCAAGTGCGGGAGCTGATCGAGCAGTTCTGGTTCGTGGCGAGCGTGACGATTCTGCCGGCCGCGCTGGTGTCGATTCCGTTCGGCGCCGTGATTGCCCTGCAAGTCGGCTCGCTCGCCCAGCAGTTGGGTGCCCAGTCGTTCACCGGCGGCGCCAGTGTGCTGGCCGTCATCCAGCAGGCCAGCCCGCTGATCGTCGCGCTGCTCATCGCCGGCGCCGGCGGCAGCGCCATCTGCGCCGACCTCGGCTCACGCACGATCCGCGAGGAACTCGACGCCATGGAGGTGATGGGCGTCTCCCCGGTGCAGCGGCTGATCGTGCCCCGGGTGCTGGCCACCATGCTCGTCGCGGTCTTCCTCAACGGCCTGGTCTCGGTGGTCGGCACCGCCGGCGGCTACTTCTTCAACGTCATCATCCAGCACGGCACCCCCGGCGCCTATCTCTCCAGCTTCTCCGCGCTCGCCCAGCTCCCCGACCTCTACATCAGCGAGATCAAGGCGCTGATCTTCGGATTCATCGCCGGCATCGTCGCCGCCTACCGCGGACTGCACCCCAAAGGCGGCCCCAAGGGCGTCGGCGACGCCGTCAACCAGTCCGTCGTCATCACCTTCCTGCTGCTGTTCCTGGTGAACGTGGTGCTCACCGCCGTCTACCTCCAGCTCGTCCCGCAGAAGGGAGCCTGAACGATGGCCCTCCTCGACAAGGACGCGCCCCCCGAAGGGCCGCGGGAACCGGCGCGGCCCGCCCGCGCCCGCCGCCGCCCCGGCGCGGGCCGCTGGCTGCGCTGGCTCGACGAGACCGGCGACCACTTCATCTTCCACCTCACCGCCGTGCTGTGGATCCCGCGCACCCTGCGCCGCTACCTCAGGGAGGTGCAACGGCTGCTCGCCGAGGTGGTGTTCGGCAGCGGCGGCCTCGGGGTGATTGGCGGCACCGTCGGCGTGATGATCGGTATGACGCTGGCCACCGGCACCGTCGTCGGCCTCCAGGGCTACGCGGCGATGAACCAGCTCGGCACCGCCGCCTTCACCGGCTTCATCTCCGCCTACTTCAACACCCGGGAGATCGCCCCGCTGGTGGCGGGCCTCGCGCTCTCCGCCACCGTCGGCGCCGGCTTCACCGCCCAACTCGGCGCGATGCGCATCAACGAGGAGATCGACGCGCTGGAGGGCATGGGCGTGCGCGGTATGCCGTACCTCGTCACCACCCGGATCATCGCCGGGGTGGTGGCGATCATCCCGCTCTACGGCATCGGCCTGCTCAGCAGCTACGTCGCCTCCCGGCTGGTCACCGTCTGGCTCAACGGCCAGTCGGCCGGCACCTACGACCACTACTTCAATCTCTTCCTCTCACCGGCCGACGTGCTGCTGTCCGCCCTGAAGGTGCTGATCTTCAGCGTCATCGTGATCCTCGCGCACTGCTACTACGGCTACACCGCCAAGGGCGGCCCGGCCGGCGTCGGCATCGCGGTCGGCCGCTCGGTGCGCAACGCCATCGTGATCATCTCGATCACCGACTTCTTCCTCAGCCTGGCGATCTGGGGCGCCACCACCACGGTGCGGGTGGCCGGATGAGCCGCTTCGACATCAGCCCCGGCGCCCCCCGTCCCCCGGCCCGCCGCGACCGGCTCGGCGCCACCACCCGCCGCCGCGGCGCCGGGATCGTCTTCCTGCTGGTGCCCTGTCTGCTGGCGTGGCTCGCGGTGGCCGTCTACGACAAGGCGTTCACCGACTCCGCGACCGTCACCGTGGAGACCGGCAGCGTCGGCAACGAGATGCACCAGGGCGCCGATGTGAAGGTCCGCGGTGTCGTCGTCGGCCGGGTGCGGTCCATCCACGCCGACGGCGCCGGCGCCCGCCTCGAGCTGGCCATCGACCCCGGCAAGCTGCGCCGGATCCCGGCCGGTGTCACCGCCCAGATGCTGCCCACCACCCTCTTCGGCGAACGCTTCGTCGCGCTCGTCCCACCGGCCGACGCCACCGGCGGCGGCCCCTCGCTCGCCGCCGACGCCACCATCACGCAGGACCGCTCCGGCAACGCGGTCGAACTCCAGCAGGTGCTCGACAACCTGATGCCGCTGCTGACCGCCGTCCAGCCGCAGAAACTCGCCGCGACCCTCGACGCCGTCGCCACCGCCCTCGACGGCCGGGGCACCCAGCTCGGCACCACCCTCATCCAGCTCGACCACTACCTCACCGGGCTCAACCCCCAACTGCCCGCGCTCAACGACGACATCAAGCAGCTCGTCACCGTCAGCCGGGTCTACGCCGACGCCGCGCCCGACATCGTGCGGGCGCTCACCGACTTCACCAGGACCAGCGGCACCATCGCCGCGGAGCGCGCCAACCTCAGCACCCTGTACGGCTCGACGACCACCACCGCGCAGGACCTGACCACCTATCTGCGGCAGAACAAGGACAACATCATCCGGCTGTCCGCCGACAGCCGCGGCACCCTCGGCCTGCTGGCGACGTACGCCCCGTCCTTCCCCTGCACCCTGCGCACCCTCGCCGACTTCGTCCCCGTCATGGACAAGGCCCTCGGCAAGGGCACCGACCGGCCCGGCCTGCACGTCGACGTGACCACGGTCCCCTCCCGCGGCAAATACCTGCCGGGCAAGGACACCCCGGCCTACTCGGCGAGCGGCGGCCCGCAGTGCTACCCGGTCCCGTACACCGGCCGCGGCACCACCCCGATCGCCAACTCCCCGCAGGAGAACGAACTGCTCGACGAACTCCTGGCGCCGGGCGCGAAGACGGCTCCCCGTTCCCTGCCGGACTGGAGCAGCCTGCTCACCGGACCGGTCTTCCGCGGCGCGGAGGTGACGGTCGGATGAAACGCCGCAGCCTGGTCGGACCGATCGTCAAATCGCTGATCTTCATCCTGGTCACCTCGCTGGCCACCGCCGTGCTGGCGATCAGCATCGCCGGCGCCGACGTGGGCGACACCACCGGCTACAACGCCCGGTTCACCGACACCACCGGGCTCGCCTCCGGCGACAGCGTACGGATCGCCGGGGTCAAGGTCGGCCAGGTCGACTCCATCAAGGTCGTCGACCGCCGGCTCGCCCAGGTGCGGTTCTCGGTGGAGCGCGGGCGGACCCTGCCCGCCTCGGTGACCGCCACCATCAAATACCTCAACCTGGTCGGACAGCGCTATGTGGACCTGGCCCAGGGCGCCGGACCGGTCGGCGGAGTGCTGCCCCCGGGAGGCACCATCGCGCTCGACCACACCACCCCGGCGCTCGACCTCACCCGGCTCTTCGACGGCTTCCAGCCGCTCTTCGAAGGACTCTCGCCGAAGGATGTCAACCAGCTCGCCGGGGAGATCATCCAGGTCCTCCAGGGCGAGGGCGGCACCGTCGACAGCCTGATCCGCAACGTCGGCTCGCTCACCACCACACTCGCCGCCAAGGACCAGGTGATCGGCCAGGTCATCGACAACCTCAACTCGGTGCTCACCACCGTCAACACCCGCGAGACGAGCTTCAACGACCTGATCGCCACCCTCCAGCAGCTCGTCACCGGATTCTCCGCCGACCGCCGCCCGATCGGCGACTCCATCACCGCGATCTCCCAACTCACCACCAGCACCGCCGGATTACTGCAAGACGGCCGGCAGCCGCTGAAGGACTCCATCAACCAGCTTGGCCGGCTCTCCACCGACCTCGCCGACAGCACACCGGAGTTGTCGAAGTTCCTCACCACCACCCCGCGGAAGTTCCAGGCCGTCGGCCGGCTCGCCTCCTACGGCTCCTGGCTCAACCTCTACCTCTGCCAGGCCACCGTCTCGGGAGTCACCATGGCCGACGGCAGCCGGCCGCCCACCGGCCTGGCGATCAGCGAAGCGAGGTGCCGGTCATGAAACGCCCCCGGATCACCGACATCCGGCCCCGGCTGCCCCGGCTGCCGCGGCGCGACCAGACCCGCCGCGGCCGGCCGTTGTTCCGTCCGCTGCGCGACCGCAACCCGGTGCTGGTCGGCGCGGTCGGCCTGCTGGTGCTCGCGCTGATCAGCCTGGCCACCTACCACGCCGACGCACTGCCGCTGATCGGCGGCGGCCGGACGTACACCGCGGACTTCACCGAGGCGGCCGGGCTGCGCTCGGGCAACGAGGTGCGGGTGGCCGGCGTCAAGGTCGGCAAGGTCACCGGGGTCGCGCTCGACGGCGACCGGGTGAAGGTCACCTTCGCCGTCGACCACGTCTGGATCGGTGACGCCAGCACCGCGGCCATCGGCATCAAGACACTGCTCGGCGAGAAATATGTGGCCGTCGACCCACTGGGCAGCCGCGCGCAGGACCCCGCGAGGCCCATCCCCAGCAGCCGCACCACCTCGCCCTATGACGTCACCCAGGCCTTCGACGGCCTCGGCCACACCCTCGGCGCCATCGACACCCGGCAGCTCGCGGCGAGCTTCCAGGCGATCTCCGACACCTTCAAGGACACCCCGGCCTCGGTGCGCAGCGCCGCCACCGGCCTGTCCTCGCTGTCCAGGACCATCTCCAGCCGGGACGCCCAACTCGCCGACCTGCTCAGCGGCAGCAGGCAGCTCACCAAGACCCTCGCCCAGCAGGACGGCCGCTTCCAGCAGCTCATCTCCGACGGCGACCTGCTGCTCGGCGAGATCCAGAGCCGCCGGGACGCCGTCCACGCGCTGCTCACCGGCACCCAGAACCTCGGCGTCCAACTGGGCGGCCTCGTCGCCGACAACGACCGGCAGCTCGCGCCGACCCTGGACGCCCTGGACCGGGTGACCGACGTGCTGCTCGCCAACCAGTCCAGCCTCGACCGGGCGCTCGCCCTGGCCGGCCCCTACTACCGGCTCGTCGGCAACACCCTCGGCAACGGGCGCTGGTTCGACAGTTATCTGTGCCAGCTCGTCCCCAAGAACTATCTGCCCCCCGGCACCCCGCCGGCCACCGGCTGCCAACCGCCCAAGACGACAGGAGGGGCGTCATGAGAGGGCTTCCCCTCGCCGCTGTCCGACGGCCGATCGCGCTGCTCACCGCGCTGGCCGTGGTGGCCGCCGCGGCCGTCACCGCCGGACTGCTCGCCTTCGGCGGCCCGGACGGCCGGCGGGTGACCGCCTACTTCGACCGCGCCGTCGGCGTCTACGCCGGCTCCGATCTGCGGATCCTCGGGGTGAAGGTCGGCCGGGTCGACGCGGTGACACCGCGGGGCAAGCAGGTCAAGGTGACGCTCACCCTCGACCACGGCGTCAGGGTGCCCGCCGACGCGGGCGCCGTGGTGGTCGCCCCCAGCGTCGTCGCCGACCGCTATGTGCAGCTCACCCCGGCGTACACCGGCGGCCCGCAACTCCAGGACCACGCCGTCATCCCGGCGAACCGCACCGCCACCCCGGTCGAGATCGACCAGCTCTACGCCAGCATCACCCAGCTCAGCGACGCCCTCGGTCCTGACGGCGCCAACGCCACCGGGGCGCTCTCCCGGCTGCTCGACACCGGGGCGGACAACCTCGCGGGCAACGGCAAGGCCATCGGCGACAGCATCGACCAGCTCGGCCAGGCGGGCAAAACCCTCGACAGCCACAGCGGCGACCTCTTCGCCACCCTCACCTATCTCCGGTCCTTCACCGCCATGCTGAAGACCAACGACGGCAAGGTGCGGACCGCCGCCGAGCAACTCTCCACCGTCACCGGCTTCCTGGCCGACGACCGGGAAGACCTCGGCGGCGCGCTGCGGCAACTGTCCACCTCGCTCGGCCAGGTGAAGACCTTCATCCAGGACAACCGGGCCCGGCTCAGGACCAGCATCGCCAAACTCGCGCCCATCACCCAGACCCTGGTGGACCAGCGCGCCTCACTCGCCGAACTCCTCGACACCGCCCCGCTCGCCGCCGACAACCTGCTCAACGCCTACGACCCGCGGCACGGCACCCTCGACGGCCGGGCCGACATCAACGAGCTGAGCATGGGCGGCGACATCACCCCGCCGGACACCCGGCCGGACACCCCGCCGACCACGCCATCCGTCGAGCCGGGGGCCGCCCCGGCCGGTCCCGCCGCCCGGTCGCTGCCGCTGCCGCTGCCGCCGGTCGGCCCGGTGTACGGGACCGCGCCGGGCGCCACCACCGGCCGGGGAGGCGCCCGATGAAGCCGCCCCGCGCCCCCCGCCCCGCTCCCCGCCTGGCACCCCGCCTCGCCGTCGCCGGCCTGCTCTCCGCCCTCACCCTCAGCGGCTGCTCGCTGGACGTCCAGCACATGCCGCTGCCCGGGGGCGCCGACCTCGGCGGCCACCCCTACACCGTCACGGCGCGGTTCGCCGATGTCCTCGATCTCGTCCCGCAGGCGTCGGTCCGGGTCAACGACGTCGCCGTCGGCCGGGTCACCGGCATCGCTCTCGCCCCCGACGGCTGGTCGGCGATGGTCACGATGAAGGTCAACGGCTCGGTGGCACTGCCCGCCAACGCCTATGCCCACCTCGAACAGTCCAGTCTGCTGGGCGAGAAGTACATCCAGCTCGCCCCGCCGCCGGCCGGCCGGCCCGCCACCGGGCACCTCCGGTCCGGCAGCGTCATCCCGGTCGCGCGCACCAACCGCAACCCCGAGGTCGAAGAGGTCTTCGGCGCCCTGTCCATGCTGCTCAACGGCGGCGGGATCCAGCAGCTCAAGACCATCAGCGGGGAGCTGGACAAGGCGCTCACCGGCAACGAACCGCAGATCCGCGACATGCTCGGCCAGGTCGACACGCTCGTCTCCGACCTCGACGCCCACAAGCGGGACATCACCGACGCGCTCGACGGCGTCAACGCGCTCTCCGCCACCCTCGCCGCCCGGGACCAGAAGATCGGCACGGTGCTCACCGGGCTCAGCCCCGGCCTCAAAGTGCTGGAGCGGCAACGGGGTTCGCTCGTCACCATGCTCCGCTCGCTCGACACCCTCTCCGGCGTCGCGGTCGACACCGTCAACAGGAGCAAGGACGACATGGTCGCCGACCTCCAGGCCCTCGCGCCGACCCTGCGACGGCTCGCCGACGCGGGCAAGGACCTGCCCGACTCCCTCCAGGTGCTGTTCACCTACCCGTTCACCGACGAGGTGCTCAGCGGCGTCAAGGGCGACTACCTCAATGTCTACCTGGACCTCACCGCCACGCCTGGCACCCAGTTGATCCCGCCGATGCTCGCCAAGGACAACGTCTACGCGACCCCGGAGCCCACCGCCGACCCGCTGCCCGGCGAGGATCCGGCGGTCACCGGGAGGAAGCCGGCCCGCGACGCCGTCCGCGACACGATCCGCCGGGCCGGCCTCCCGCTGCCGCTGCCGCTGCCCGCCGTCACCCCCGCCGGGAGCCGCTGATGCTCACCCGGGCCGCCATCGTCAAGAACATCGCCTTCGTGGTCATCGCCGTGCTCGTGCTGGGCTTCCTCGGCGTCCGCTACGCCGACCTCGGCCACTACGTGGGCCTGCGCGGCTACTACACGGTGAGCGTCGAGCTCCCGGAGACCGGCGGCCTCTACGAGCACGCCGACGTCACCTACCGCGGTGTGCCGGTCGGCCGGGTCGGCCCGATCCGGCTCACCGGCGACGGCGTCCGGGCCGACCTGCGGATCAACGACTCCGCGCCCCGGATCCCCGACCACCTCCAGGCGGTCGTCGCCAGCCTTTCCGCCGTCGGCGAGCAGTACATCGACCTGCGGCCGAACACCGACGCGGGCCCCTACCTGCACAACGGCTCCACCATCACCCAGGCCGACACCCACACCCCGGCGCCCGTCACCGACCTGCTCACCAGTGTCAACGACCTCACCGCCTCCGTACCCCTCGCCTCGCTGCGGACGGTGGTGGACGAGTTCGGGCAGGCGTTCACCGGGCAGGCCGACAACCTCCAGGCGCTGCTGGACGCGAGCGGCCGGTTCATCTCGGCCGCCGACGCCAATCTGCCGGCCGACCTCCAGCTCATGACGGACGCCAGGACCGTACTGCGGACCCAGGCCGACGAGGGCGACGCCATCACCTCCTTCGCCCACAGCGCCCAGCAGCTCGCCGCCCAACTCGACGCCTCCGACACCGATCTGCGTCGGCTGATCACCGCGGCGCCCGACGCGGCCGGCCAGGTCAGCGCGCTGCTCCGCGACGTGGGGCCGCAGTTGAGCGTGGTGCTGGCCAATCTGCTGACCACCTCGGACGTGGCGGTCACCCGGCAGCGCGGAATCCAGGAGTTCCTGGTGAAGGTGCCGGCGGTGGTGGCGGCCGGGTCCACGGCGGTGACCCGCGACGGGGTGCGCTTCGGGATGGCCGTCACCTTCTTCTCGCCGCTGCCCTGCACCTCGGGATACGGCGGCACGGCGTATCGCAACGGGCTCGACACCGGCGCGCCGGCCACCGCGCTGAACACGGCGGCGCGTTGTACGGCGCCGGCCTCGTCCGGCGTCGACGTCCGTGGGTCGGCGAACGCGCCGTACGGGGGCGGGGTGCCGGTGCCGGCCCAGCCGGGGTCGGTGCTGCCGACTTCGCAGGGGGCGGCCGGGTCCGGCGGGTCGAACGGGTCGGCCGGGTCCAGCGGGTCGTCCGGCGGGTCGAACGGGTCGGCGGCGCCGGCCGCCACGCCGTACGCGCTGCCCGGCGCGCTCGGGCTGCCGTCGCTGCCGTCAGTGTCGTCGCGGGGGTCAGGTCCCGGTTCGGCCGCGGGACCCGGTGCCACCACCATGGCTCGCCTGCTCGGACTGGAGAACACCCCGTGACCGCCACGCCTCTCGGCCGCTTCCGGCTGCCGCGCCCCGGCTTCCTCCCGGCCGCGCGGCCGGGACCGAACCGGCGCCGTACGGTCCGGGGCGCGGCCTGGGCCACCGCCTGGGCCGTCGCCGTCGTCCTCTGCGCGCTCTCCGCCTGGTCCTACGCCGACACCCGGGGCGACGCCGCCCTCGGCCAGGCCAAGGCCCGCGATGCCGTGCTGACCGCGGGGCAGCGCGGCATCGCCCGGCTCAACACCGTCGACCCGGCCCATCTCGACCGGGACCTCGCGGCCTGGCTGGCCACCACGACCGGTCCGCTCCACGACCAGATGGTCCGTACGCACGCCGCCGACGCGGCCTCCCTGCGGGCTTCCGGCACCACCACCCGGGGCGTTGTCACGGACGCGGCGGTCACCGAACTGGACACCCGGGCGGGTACGGCGAAGGTCATCGCCACCGTCCAGGTCACCGTCACCCCCGGGTCGGGCACGGCCGGCCCGGACCGCAAACGCTTCGAGGCGGACCTGGCCCGCGACGGCGGCGACTGGAAACTCACGGCGCTCACCGCGGTGCCGCTGGGCGCGAGCTGAGAGGGGCGGACGCTGTGCGTACGACGGAGGAAGAGGCGGGGACGAGGGCCGACGAGCCGCCGACCGCAGCAGGGACGGCGGCCGGGTCGGCGGACTCGGTGCCGACCGATGCAGGGCCGGATGGGGCGGGGCTGGCCGCGGCGGGGGCGGCTGGGTCGGCGGACTCGGTGCCGACCGAGGCCGGGCTGGATGGGACCGGGTCCGTGCCGACCGAGTCCGGGCCGGCCAAGTCCGGGCTGGATGGGACCGGGCTGACCGAGTCCGGGGCGGCCGGGGCCCGGCGGCGCCTCCGCGGCGGATGGCGCCCGCGGCGGCGGACCCTCGCCGTCGCCGTACTCGTCCTGCTGCTGCTCGCCTCCGGCGGATTCCTGTGGGCCGGGCAGGCGTTGCGCGACCCGGACGCGACCCGCAACCACGCGCTGACCGACACCGCCGGCACCGACCAGGTGATCGGCGACGTCAGCAACGCGCTCAGCCGCGTCTTCGCCTACGCCCCCGACGACACGGAGTCCACCGCCCAGGCCGCCCACGATCTGCTGGCCGGCGCCGCCGCGACCCAGTACCAGAAGCTCTTCGCCGAGGTCCGCTCGGAGGTCGCCGCGCAGCAACTCACCCTGACCACAAGGGTGGTACGGGCCGGCGTGGTCACGCTCACCGCCGACCGCGCCCGGCTGCTGGTCTTCCTGGACCAGACCGCGCAACGGGCCGGCGCCGCCGCCACCAGCGCGGCGGCGGAACTGTCGGTGACCGCCCGGCTGGTGGACGGTCGTTGGCGTATCACCGATATGACATCCCGCTAGGAGGCAGGCAGGTGGCAGGTATGCCGTTCAGGTCGAAGGCCCGGCGGTCGGACGAGCCGGCGAGTGAGCCGCAGCCCGCGGCCGAGCGCGAGCCGGCGGCGGAAACGGTGGCGAAGCCGCCTGCCGAGGTGGCGGAACCGGCTAGCGAACCGGCTGCCGAACCGGCCGTGGTGACCGATCCGGTGATGGCGGACGTGCCTCCGTCTCAGGGGGCCGATCCGGCGGTGGAGGGGGCGGCCGAACCGGCGGCGGCGAAGGTGACCGAGCCCGCCCCCGCCCCGGCCGGGCCTCCGCGCCGCCCGCTGCTCGGCGCCGCGCTCGCCCTCGCGGCGGCGGCGGCCGTCGCGGCGGCCTGGACCGGCTGGTCCTGGTACGGCGCCGCGCACGACGGCGACACGGACTTCGCCCGTACGCGTGACACCGTGCTGGCCGCCGGCGAGCAGGCCGTCCAGAACATGAACACCCTCGACCACGACGACCTCGACCACGGCATGGACATCTGGGAGTCGAGCACCACCGGCGACCTGCACACCCAACTCGTCCAGGGCCGGGCCGACTTCGAGAAGCAGGTGGCGCAGGCGCAGACGGTCAGCACCGCGAAGGTGCTCTCCGGGGCGGTCACCGAGCTCGACGCCAGGACCGGGAAGGCGAGCGTGATGGTCGCGCTGCGGATCACCGTACAAGCTCCGAAGGAGCAGCCCTCGGTCAAGGAGAGCCGGCTGCTCGGCGAACTCACCCGCACCGCGGCCGGCTGGAAGCTCAGCGCCCTCGGCCAGGCACCGATGGGAGACAGCGCGCCCTCCTCGTCCCCCACCCAGCCCTAGCCTCGCCCCCGAGAGGACCGCCGCAGCCATGTCGTCGTCCACCACCCGCCACCTGATCAACCGGCAGCGCCGGCTGACCGCCGCCTCCGCCGCCTCTTCTCCCTCCGCCGCGCCGGCGCCCGCGGCCCGTACGGTCGCCGCGCCCGCCCGGGACCGCGGGCCCGCCGCCCCGCCGGACCCGGTCACCGCCGACCCGGCCGGCCCAGCCCACTCGGCCGCCGCCGCCCCGACCGGAACCCCCCACGCCCCCGTCGCCTCCCGCCCGCGCCGCCTGACGTCGGGTACCGCCCTGGTGGCCGGCCTCGCGCTGCTCACCGTGCTGCTCGGCGGCTTCGCGGCCTGGGCGGCGGGCAAGGCGTCGGCGCTGCACGACACCTCCGCCACCGGCAACACCGCGCTCACCGACACCGCCCGCACCAGCGAGGTCAAGGGCACCGTCGCCCAGGCGGTGAACGCCGTCTTCTCCTACGACTACGCCGCCCCCGCCCGCAGCGACGAGGCGGCCCGGCGGCTGCTGACCGGCAAGGCCGTACAGCAGTACGCGACGATGATCGCGCAGGTCAAGGCGGCCGCGCTGACCCAGAAGCTGGTGCTCACCACCACCGTCACCGACACCGGTGTGGAGACGATCGACGGTGACCGGGCCCGGCTGCTGATCTTCGCCGACCAGCGCAACACCAGCACCGCCGCGGCCGCGGAGAACGATGCCACCACCTACGCCGCGGCGATGTTCGCGGTGGACGCGCTGCGGCAGGACGGTACCTGGAAGATCGCCTCGATCGACACCTTCGACTGAGGCTTACCAACGTGCACTATGGGGAGTGAGTGGTAGCTGCAACGCACCGGAAAAATCGATGTGGTGCAATGCTCATGATCCCCGTTGCCACCCGCGCCGGGGGACCGCTGACCGGCAAGGATGGATGGTTATGGACAAGCAGCAGGAGTTCGTCCTCCGCACCCTGGAGGAGCGGGACATCCGCTTCGTACGGTTGTGGTTCACCGACGTCCTCGGCTACCTGAAGTCGGTCGCGGTGGCCCCCGCCGAGCTTGAGCAGGCATTCGACGAGGGCATCGGCTTCGACGGTTCCGCCATCGAGGGATTCGCCCGGGTGTACGAATCGGACATGATCGCCAAGCCGGACCCGGCCACCTTCCAGGTGCTGCCCTGGCGCGCGGAGGCGCCCGGCACCGCCCGGATGTTCTGCGACATCCTGATGCCCGACGGTTCCCCGTCCTACGCGGATCCCCGCTACGTCCTCAAGCGCGCGCTGGCCAAGACCTCCGATCTCGGCTTCACCTTCTACACGCACCCCGAGATCGAGTTCTATCTGCTGAAGGACAAGCCGCTGGACGGCGCCCGCCCGACCCCGGCCGACAACTCCGGCTATTTCGACCACACCCCGCAGAACGTCGGCATGGATTTCCGCCGGACCGCCATCACCATGCTGGAGTCGATGGGCATCTCGGTGGAGTTCTCCCACCACGAGGGCGCCCCCGGCCAGCAGGAGATCGACCTGCGGTACGCCGACGCGCTCTCCACCGCCGACAACATCATGACCTTCCGGCTGGTGATGAAGCAGGTGGCGCTGGAGCAGGGCGTGCACGCCACCTTCATGCCGAAGCCGTTCTCCGAGTATCCCGGCTCCGGGATGCACTCCCACCTCTCGCTCTTCGAGGGCGACCGCAACGCCTTCTACGAGTCCGGCTCGGAGTTCCAGCTCTCCAAGGTCGGCCGCTCCTTCATCGCCGGCCTGCTCAAGCACGCCGGCGAGGTCTCCGCGGTCACCAACCAGTGGGTCAACTCCTACAAGCGCATCTGGGGCGGTTCCCAGCGCATCGCGGGCGCCGGCGGCGAGGCGCCCTCCTACATCTGCTGGGGCCACAACAACCGCTCCGCCCTCATCCGGGTCCCGATGTACAAGCCGGGCAAGACCGGCTCCACCCGGGTCGAAGTCCGCTCCCTCGACTCCGGTGCCAACCCCTACCTCGCCTATGCCGTCCTCCTCGCCGCCGGCATGAAGGGCATCCAGGAGGGCTACGAACTCCCCCCCGGCGCCGACGACGACGTCTGGGCCCTCACCGACGCCGAACGCCGCGCCCTCGGCATCGCCCCCCTCCCCCAGAACCTCGGCGAGGCCATCGACCTCATGCAGCGCAGCGAACTCCTCGCCGAGACCCTGGGCGAGCACGTCTTCGACTTCTTCCTCCGCAACAAGAAGCAGGAGTGGGAGGAATACCGCAGCGAAGTCACCGCCTTCGAGCTGCGCAAGAACCTGCCGAACCTCTGAGGTCCGGCGGGGGCCGGGCGGGGGCGTTCGTCTCAGGGGATGGGGGAGGTGGGGGCGGCGGGGGTGCGCATGCGGTCCAGGAGGGTGGCGATCTCGGTTTCGACCAGGGTGATCGAGGCGGCGAGGGTGGCGGTGGGGGTGCCGGTCTCGCCGGGGGAGAGGAGATGGGTGTTCTCCAGGGGATGGCCGTCGCCCGTCGGCTCCTCGTCGGTCAGCGAGAGAAGGCGGGCGTAGTCCCGCTGGTAGGAGGTCAGCCGCGCCTCCAGTTCGCTCAGTGCCTGCCAGTCGGCGGAGAAGGGCGGCCGGTCGCCGCCGGGGAGTTCCTGCTCCTGCTCGGAGCGGCCCCGCCGGTCCTGCTGCCACAACGCGTAGGCGTAGGTCCAGTCGCCCCGGCCCAGCCGGACCTCCACGTCGTCACCTGACTGCCGGGCGGAGTCGAGCAACTGGTCCCTGACCCGCTTCGCCTCCACCGCCCGGCGTTTGATCCGGCCGGCCGGCGCCGCGCTCGGCCGGTTTCTGGACGGCCGGGACATCGCGTTGGCCTCCGCGTCCAGCACCGCGACGATCTCGCCGAAGTGCGAGGACGGCAGGACGAGCCGCTCCCCGTCCTGCTGCGGCAGCCGGGTGCGCGGAATTCCGGCCTGGGCCACCGTCGATTCGCTGACCGGGGCGTCCAATTCCTCTTTGGCCAGTTGCAGGAACCTGCCGAGCTGGGTGATCAGGAAGTCGGCGTCGCAGCGTTCCGAGAACTCCGCGAAGAGTTCCGGGCGGGCGCCGACGATCAGCCCCGCCTCCACCCGCACCCAGTCCTCCTTGGCGTCATTGGTGACAAAGAGAAAGGGGGACGAGTCCTGTTCCGACTCGCGCAGCAACTGCTCCCAGACGAAGAAGTCCCCGTGCGCGTTCTCGGATTTCCCGGCGTCCTTGTAGCCGGGCGGCACCTTGTCGTCGAAGCGCCGCCGGCACTCCAGGATGAGCGCGGCCGACTCCTCCTCGCTGAACGGATCGCCGACCCGGTCGTCCAGGATCTCGCCCAGCGCGGTCAGCACGGGGTCCTCGTTGATCACCCCTTCGAGGCTGAGGTCGAAGTCCTCCCGGTGCCTGGTGATCTCCAGGTCCACCGCCGCGAAGGCCCGCTCGATCGGCTCGATGAGTCTGGCCCGGTCCGCCTCGCTCATCGAGCAGCGCTTGGCGAACCGCTGGAGTTCCTGCAACGCCTTCTGCTTGTGCTCGTTGACCGCGTCCGGCACCGATGTGTAGAGCGTCAGATGCTCCTTGACGGCGCTCACCCGCCGGTCGTAGTACTCGGCCGCGACCTGATGGGGTATCCACAGCCGGTGTCTGACCTGGCGGAGCACATTCAGCAGCTCGTTACGGGCCTTCGGTGTGAAACGGTAGAGTTCGAGCAGCACATTGGTGTCGACCGCGATGCGATAACCCGCGACCGCCTTTTTGTAGTCGGCCGCCGGCCGTCTCCAGTGGCCTTCGAACGCGCTGAGAAATGTGGACATCCGGCCCCTCCGCTTGGCCCCGTCCGAGAGCGTAGCGAAGCGGTGTCGGCGCCGCGCTCCTTTTCCGGCCGGTCCATCCCTTTCGGGTGCGGGTGCGGCAACGGGTGAGGGTGCGGCAACGGGTGCGGGTGCCGGTGGGGGCGCGGGCGCACCCGTTCGCCGTTCAGCCGAGATACGCCGGGGCCAGCGCGGACCGCATCAGCAGCCGGGCGCTCCCGGCGCCGGACGCGGGGACGGTGTAGAGGTCGGAGCCGTAGTCACCCGGAAGGGAGTAGACGAGGGTGTCGTCGTCCGACCAGACCGCCTGGTCGTCGACGTTCCGGGTCTCGGCCGTCGGGTGGTCCTTCAAGGTCGCCAGATCGAGGACGTACAGCCGCCAGGGGGCGTCCGGACTCAGCCCGGGGACCCGCTTCTTGAAGGCGATACGGGTGCCGTCGGGGGACAGGGACGGGCACTCGACGTTGGTGCGCAGAGTGGTGGCCGTCCTGGTGGCGACGTCGCCCCGGATGAGATACGTGTGCCCGGCGGTGCCGAGGGTGGCGTAGAAGTGCTCGTCGTCGGCGAAGGTGACGCCCCAGAAGTTGAAGTCCGCGGCCCGGATCCGCTTGCCGTCCCTGATGACGGTGTAGTCCTCCAGGGTCGGCTGGAGCACGCCGGTACGGGTGTCCAGGATGGAGGCGCGGGTGGAGAAGTTGGTGCCCGCGTACGAGTCGCCGCCGACGAAGACGGTCCAGGCGACCATCCGGCCGCTGGGCGAGACCCTGGCCCTGGTGGGGATGCCGGCCAGGCCGACGTGCCGGGTCTCGTGCAGCCGGGAGTCGAGCACGAGGGCCTGGTACGTGTCGGTGACCGGGCCGCGCTCGGCCTGGAGACAGATTCCGGTGCCGCCGGCCGCGTAGAACCGCAGGCACTTGACGCCGGAGGCGGTGCGCGGTCCCTCGGGGTCGGCGGCGGCCACGCTCGCCAACTCGTCGCGGTGCGGGCCCCAGGCCAGCGAGCGGAAGACGATCCGCCGCCCGGACGCCGAAGGCGCCGCCCCGGCCGCCCCGTTCCCGCCGGTCACCCCCGTCGGCGCGCTCGTCCCCTTCGGCCCGAGCGTGACCGGGCCGGCGTGGATCGCGGGCCCGCCCGCCTGGACCTGGTTCCTGCGGTCCGCCCGGTCCGTGGCCCGCCAGACCGCCGCCCCGGCGACACACGCCAGCACCGTCACACAGGCGACCAGCACCAGCAGTTTGTTCCGGACGGTCATCGGCGCAGCCGGCGTCTCGGTGGTCATTCGGCCGCTTCCTTCCCGGGCCGCAGCCCGATCGACAGGGTGACGCTCGCCAGCAGGGCGACCGTGGCGCCGGCCAGCGCCGAGCGGTCCCCCCACGCCGTCCAGGCCGCGCCGAAGGACAGCGAGCAGACGAACCGGGCGGCGGCCTGCCCGGTCTGGACGAGGGCCAGCCCGCTGGAGCGCAGGGGCGCCGGTACGGATCCGGCGGCCGCCGCCATCAGCACCCCGTCGGTGGCCGCGTAGAACGCGCCGTGCAGCGCGAGCACCGCGTACGGCAGCACGCCGGACCGCAGATGCGCGAGCAGCAGCCCGTACGCGCACAGCAGCGCCACATGCCCGCCGATGAAGACCTGCCAGCGGCCGACCCGGTCCGCCCACCGGCCGAGCGGCACCGCGAGCAGCAGGAAGGCGGCGGCGGTGCCCAGCGGCAGCAGCGCGAACCAGCGGTCGGGCACCCCGAGCCGCCGCTGGAGCATCAGATAGACGAAGGAGTCGCTCACCGTGGCCAGGCCGAGCACCACCGCGCACAGCGAAAGGCCGCGCAGCCGGCGCCGGCCGAGCAGCGCGATCGCGGCCCGCAGCGAGGGACGTTCCGCCGCGTCGGTCACCGCCGGGCCCAACTCCGGTGCCCGGGACGGCACGAAGAGCAGCAGCACCACCACGCCGACCGCCGCCACACAGAAGCTGACGGTGAACACCGCGTCGTATCCCTCGGCGGCCTGCCGCAGGATCAGGAAGGCGGCCAGCGGCCCCAGCAGCGCGCCCGTGGTGTCCATCGCCCGGTGCACCCCGAAGGCCCGGCCGCGGGTCTCGGGCGAGGAGGAGAGCGAGATCAGCGCGTCCCGCGGCGCGGTCCGCAGCCCCTTGCCGGTGCGGTCGGCGGCGAGCACCGCGCCGATCAGCGGCAGCGTGTGCGCCATCAGCAGCAGCGGCTTGCAGAGCGCGGACAGGCCGTAACCGAAGGCGGCCACCGGCTTGTGCCGGCCGCCGCGGTCGGCGAGGTGGCCGCCGACCAGCCGAACCAGCGCGCTGAAGCCGTTGTAGACGCCGTCGAGCAGACCGAAGCCGAGCGGGGACAGACCCAGCCCGGTGACCAGATAGAGGGGCAGCACGGCGGTCACCATCTCCGACGAGATGTCGGTGATCAGGCTGACCGCGCCCAGGGCGAAGACGGTGCCGGAGATCGTGGCGGTGACGGCCGAACGCCCGGGGAGCGTGCCCCGGGCGTCCGTAGCGGTCACCGCGGGCTTGCTGCCGCGGCTCTCGCTGACGTACATGCGTCAGTTCCAGATACCGGTGATGTCGCCGGCGGACGCGGCCTGGCCCGCGTGCGTCGAGGTGCCCGCCAGGTCCTCCAGGGTGCGCAGCAGGTTGTAGTGGTTGTAGTTGGTGGAGTTGGCGGCGCCCGCCTTGACCGGCTGGCCGTAGAAGACGGTCGGGATCCGGTTGCCGCTCTGCGAGTTGTCCTCGTCGAAGGTGACCACCAGCAGGCTGTTGTGGGTCTTCGCCCAAGTGGCGTAGGCGCCCAGGTTGTTCTTCACCCAGGTGTCGCCGCTGGAGACCGAGCAGTCGTGCATGTCACTGCACAGGTTCGGCGTCACGAAGGACATCTTCGGCAGCGTCGAGTAGTCCGAGGGGAACTGCGCGAAGGTCTTCGCCGAGGAGGTCGGCACGTTGCTGAAGCCGAACCAGGGGTTGTGCTTCTGGGCGTACTTGCCGCTGCTGCACACCGTCGAGCCCTGGCTGGGCAGCGTCTCGTTGTAGCTGCCCCAGGTGCCGCCGGCGGAGACCACCTCGGAGCCGAGGTTGGCGGCGGAGCTGAAGCCGATCTTGACGCAGGAGTCGGAGGTGACGCCCTGCGTCGAACCCGAGAAGAGGGCGTAGTAGTTGGGCTGGCTCGGGTGCGTGATGGCGTGGCTCTGCGCCAGGTTGGCACCCCCGGACGCGAGCGAGTTGATGTACGGCGCGCCGGAGCTGCCGATGACCTGGCTGTAGGCGTGGTTCTCCAGCACGACCACGAGCGTGTGGGCGGGCGTCGGGACGGAGCCCGCCGCCTGGGCGTTGCCGCCGAGGCCGGCCCACAGGCCGGCGGAGGCGGCGGCGAGGCCGACGGTGGTCAGCAGAGCGGTACGGCTGCGGCGGGGCAGGGTCCAGCCGGGCACGGGATACCTCCGGTACGGGGAGAGCGGGCTGCAAGGGCGAGAACGGCGATGGAACGGCAACAACGGCAACAGCGGCCCCACCGGCGGCAACGGCAAGAACGGCGCCAACGGCGACGAACGGGTACTGCGGGAGAGCTCTCGAACAGCGCGGCGCGGTGGGCATGCCAAAGCTAGAACCCTCGTCACCTGGGCAGGAGCACGTCGACGGTGAACGCTGAACGAACGTTCGGGCACCGGGAGGGACGCGGCGGCGCGAGCGGGGACCGACCTGGACGTGACCGGGACGCGGCCCGGTGGGGGACGGACGGGCAGCCCCCGCGTTACGCTCGGGCAGGTTTTGATCACGTCGGGAAACGCCGGGAGGGCTGATGCAGGGACGCCGCAGCAGTACGTTCAGCCGACTGCTGCGACACGGCTTCACCGATGCCGGGGCCGCCGAACTCCTGCTCCAGACCGATGTGCTGAGCGGCGTCCGGGCCGATCCCGTCCTGCTGGAGGCGCTCGGCGCCACCGCGGACCCGGATCAGGCGCTGCGCGGGCTCGTCAGGCTGACCGAGGCGCTGCCGCCGGGGGAGCGGCGGGCCCTGCTCGACACTCTCGTCACGGGCAAGCCGCTGCGCGACCGGCTGCTCGGCGTCCTCGGCGCCTCGGAGGGCCTGGCCGACCACCTGGCCCGGCACCCGGCGCACTGGCACGCCCTCGTCACCTACGAGTCCGCCGATCTGCACCCGGGCGTCGCGGAGTTCGAGCGGGCGATGGCGGACACCCGCACCCCGGACAAGCTGCGGGTCGTCTACCGCCGCTGCCTGCTCGGGATCGCGGCCCGTGACGTGTGCGGGACGAGCGACCTGGTGCGTACCGCCGCCGAGTTGGCCGACCTCGCCACCGCCACGCTGCGCGCCGCGCTGGCCATCGCCGCCGCGGAACAGCCCGAGGACGCCGCCGCGTGCCGGCTCGCGGTGATCGCGATGGGCAAGGCCGGCGGCCATGAGCTGAACTACGTCTCCGACGTGGACGTCATCTTCGTCGCCGAACCGCCCGAGGTGCCCGAGCCGGCGGAGCTGCCTGAGCCGCCTGAGCCGTCCGGTTCGTCCGGTTCGTCTGGGTCGGCTGGGCCGACGGAATCCCCCGACGGCCCCCGCGACGACGGCCGAGCCGTCCAGGCCGCGACCCGGCTCGCCTCCCGGATGATGCGGATCTGCTCCGACACCACCGCCGAGGGCACCATCTGGCCGGTCGACGCCAACCTCCGCCCCGAGGGCAAGAACGGCCCGCTGGTCCGTACCCTCGCCAGCCACCTCGCCTACTACCGGCGCTGGGCGAAGACCTGGGAGTTCCAGGCGCTGCTCAAGGCCCGCCCGGTGGCCGGCGACCCGGAACTCGGCGCCGCGTACGTCGACGCCATCCGACCGATGGTCTGGCAGGCCGCCGAGCGGGAGAACTTCGTCGGCGACGTCCAGCAGATGCGCCGCCGCGTCATCGACAACATCCCACTGGCCCAGGTCGACCGGGAGCTGAAGCTGGGTCCCGGTGGTTTGCGGGACGTGGAGTTCGCCGTGCAGCTCCTGCAACTCGTGCACGGGCGCACCGATCCCTCGCTGCGCAGCGGCACCACCCTGACCGCCCTCGCCCAACTGGCGGCCGGCGGCTATGTGGGCCGCGCCGACGCCGCCGCGCTGGACGCCGCCTACCGCTTTCTGCGGCTGATGGAGCACCGCATCCAGGTGCACAAGCTGCGCCGCACCCACCTCGTCCCCGACCAGGAGGCGGATCTGCGCCGCCTCGGCCGCTCGCTCGGCCTGCGCTCGGATCCGGTGGCCGAGCTGAACCGGGAGTGGAAGCGGCACGCCCTGGAGGTGCGGCGGCTGCACGAGAAGCTCTTCTACCGGCCGCTGCTGGACGCCGTCGCCCAGCTCGGCAGCGACTCGGCCGCCCCCTGGGGGCGCCGCGGCGACCCCCAGCTCAGCACCGACGCGGCCCGGCAGCGGCTCCAGGCCCTCGGGTACGCCGACCCGACCGACGCCATGCGCCATCTGGAGGCGCTGGCCAGCGGGGTCAGCCGCAAGGCCGCCATCCAGCGGACCCTGCTGCCGGTGCTGCTCGGCTGGTTCGCCGACTCCGCCGACCCCGACGCGGGCCTGCTCGGCTTCCGCAAGGTCTCCGACGCGCTCGGCACAACGCCCTGGTACCTGCGGCTGCTGCGGGACGAGGGCGCCGTCGCCCAGCGGCTGGCCCGGGTGCTCTCGTCGGGAAAGCTCGCGCCCGACCTGCTGCTCCGCGCCCCCGAGGCGGTGGCGCTGCTCGGCTCGCGGGAGGGCCTCAACCCGCGCGACCCCGCCGCGCTGGAACAGGAGGTGCTCGCCGCGGTCGGCCGGGCCGGCACCCCTGAGCAGGCCATCACCGCGGTCCGCGGGGTGCGGCGGCGCGAGCTCTTCCGTACCGCGGCGGGCGATCTCATCGACACCTACGGCGACGAGGTGTCCACGACCGGCGTGGCGGAACCGGCGAGCCCGCTGGACGAGGCCGCCCTCGTCGACCGGGTGGGCGCCGCCGTCTACGGCCTCACCCGCGCGACGGTCTCCGGCGCGCTGCGCGCGGCCGTGGCCGCGGTGACCGACGGCGACGCCCACCCGCTGCCCACCCGCTTCGCGGTCATCGCCATGGGCCGCTTCGGCGGCCGCGAGCTGGGCTACGGCTCCGACGCCGACGTGCTCTTCGTCCATGAACCGCTGGACGGCGCCGACCCCGGCGAGGCGACCCGGGCCGCGCTCGCCGTCGCCGACGAGCTGCGGCGGCTGCTCCAGATCCCCACCGCCGACCCGCCGCTGCTGATCGACGCCGGGCTGCGGCCCGAGGGCAAGAGCGGCCCGATGGTGCGCAGCCTGGCCTCGTACGCCGCCTACTACAAGCGCTGGTCGCTGGTGTGGGAGAGCCAGGCGCTGCTGCGGGCCACCCCGGTGGCGGGCGACCCGGATCTCGGCGCCCGCTTCATCGCGCTGATCGACCCGCTGCGCTACCCCGAGGGCGGCCTGGAGGAGGACGCGGTACGGGAGATCCGGCGGCTCAAGGCGCGGATGGAGGCCGAGCGCATCCCGCGCGGCGCCGACCGTACGACCAACGCCAAGCTGGGCCGCGGCGGTCTGTCCGACGTCGAGTGGACCGTCCAGCTGCTCCAGCTCCGGCACGCGGCCCGGCTGCCGTCGCTGCGTACCACCGGCACCCGGCAGGCGCTGGCCGCGGCCCGCGCCGAGGGGCTGATCGACGCGGCGGACGCCGCCGTGCTCGACGAGGCGTGGGTGCTGGCCACCCGGGTGCGCAACGCGGTGATGCTGGTACGGGGCAGGCCCGGTGACGCGTTCCCCACCGCGGGGCGGGAGCCGGCCGCGGTCGCCCGCTATCTCGGCCACCAGGGCGGCCATGTGGGTGACATGCTCGACCTCTACCGGCGCCGGACCCGGCGGGCGCGCGCGGTGGTGGAGCGGCTCTTCTACGGGGAGTGAGGCGGCGGCACGGTGCGGCGAGCTTGGCGTCTCGGGGTACGGGACCCCGCGCCTCAGCCGGCTCGCAGCCGGCTCTGGGCCGGTTCCGGATAGCGCGGCAGCCGGTAGACCAGGCGCCCGTAGACGTAGTAGACGACCGTGTATCCGACGGTGAGGCAGACCGCCCCGCCGGCCGCGTCCATCCAGAAGTGGTTGCCGGTGGAGGTGATCACCACCAGGGTCGCCACCGGGTACAGCGCCCCCAGGATCCGGAGCCACAGATGTCTGGCCAGCATCACGATCGTGACGCCGCACCACAGCGACCAGCCGATGTGCAGCGACGGCATGGCGGCGAACTGGTTGGAGACCTGGGAGAGGTTGCCCTGCTCGATCGAGCCCCACGTGTGGTGGAGCCGCACGGTGTCGAGGAACCCGGCCCCCGGCAGCAGCCGCGGCGGGGCCAGCGGGAAGAGCCAGAAGCCGACGAGGGCCAGCCAGGTGGTGATGAAGAGCACCGATCTGGCCGGGCCGTAGCGTCCGGGATGGCTGACGAAGAGCCAGACGAGCACCACCACGGTGATCAGGAAGTGCAGCGTCGAGTAGAAGTAGTTCATCGCGACGATCAGCGGCGTCACCGGGTTCACCGCGTGGTTGATGGCGTGCTCGAAGCCGAGGCCGATCTGGCGTTCGAAGTCCCAGATGTCACGCGCGTGCCGTACGGCCACCGCCCGCTCCTGCGGGACCGCGTTCCTGATCTGTGAGTACAGCCAGTAACTGACGCCGATGATCAGCAGCTCGAACCACACCCGGGGACGGCGCGGCCGGCGCAACCGGGTGATGACGGACCGGCGGGAGCGGATGTCCACGCTGGTGGCGCCGTCGGTGGTGATGAATCTGGTGGCGCCGGCAGGTGCCGTGGAGCGGCCGCTCATCGTCTTCGCAATCGGGTCCGCCATGGTTCACCAGTGTGCCAGATATGTCCGGATTCATAGGATCTTCCGAGGCAACTGGGCGCAGCGTACTCCGGTCGGACCTGGCGTCAGCCCTGTCCGGCGGGGGTCCGGCCGGCCGGCGGCACCGCGGCGGTCGAGCCGCGCACCACCAGCTCCGGCAGGAAGACGAACTCGCTGTGCGGTGTGGGAGTGCCGCCGATCTCCTCCAGCAGCGCGTTCACCGCGGCCTGGCTCATCGCCGCCACCGGCTGCCGGATGGTGGTCAGCGGCGGATCGGTGAACGCGATCAGCGGCGAGTCGTCGAAGCCGACCACCGAGACGTCCCGCGGCACCGAGAAGCCCAGGGCCCTGGCCGCCCGGACCGCGCCGAGCGCCATCATGTCCGAGGCGCAGACGATGGCGGTGCAGCCGGCCGCGATCAGCGCGCCGGCCGCGGCCTGGCCGCCTTCCAGAGTGAAGAGCGAGTGCTGGATCAGCCGCTGCGCCTCCTCCTCCGGCACGCCCAGCACCTCCCTCATGGACGTCACGAAGCCCTCGATCTTGCGCTGCACCGGGACGAAACGCTTCTGCCCGGTGGCCAGGCCGATCCTGCGGTGGCCGAGCGCCGCGAGATGGGTGACGGCGAGCCGGACCGCGCCCCGGTCGTCCGGTGACACGAACGGCGCGTCGATCTTCTCCGAGAAGCCGTTGATCAGCACGAACGGGACGCCCTGGCCGTGCAGCCTGGCGTAGCGCCCGGTGTCCGCGGTGGAGTCGGCGTGCAGTCCGGAGGCGAAGATGATCCCGGCCACCCCCCGCTCCACCAGCATCTCCACCAGCTCGTCCTCGGTGGAGCCGCCGGGCGTCTGGGTGGCGAGCACCGGGGTGTAGCCCTGCCGGGTGAGGGCCTGCCCGATGATCTGGGCGAAGGCGGGGAAGATCGGGTTCTCCAGCTCCGGCGTGATCAGCCCGACCAGTCCGGCGCTGCGCTGCCGCAGCCGGACCGGCCGTTCGTAGCCGAGCAGATCGAGAGCGGCCAGTACGGATTCGCGGGTGGCCGGGGAGACTCCGGGTTTGCCGTTGAGCACCCGGCTGACCGTTGCTTCACTGACCCCCGCCTGGGCTGCGATGTCGGCGAGCCGTGCGGTCACAGCACCGGATGCTAGGGGACGGAAGGCCACCACGTCAGATCGCCCACCAAATTGCCGTGTCTGCCGCGATAGCGACATGGTGGGCCGAATCGGACGCCCCGGTCGGTCCGGCCGGTGCCGGGGCGACCGGCACGGCGGTGGCCGGCACACCGCTGGAGAGCAGCTCACGGCCGGTCGCCGGGAGGATGACCGGAGCGCCGGTGAGGTTGACCGTGCAGACCAGGCTCTGGCCGTCGGGGCTGTCGCGCCGGAAGGCCAGCACCCCCGCCGGGGTGTCCAGCCAGGTGACCCCGGTGCCGGCGCCGAGCGCCGGGTGCTCGCGGCGCAGGGCGATCGCCGCCCGGTAGAGCTCCAGCGTGGACTCCGGATCGCCGGTCTGCGCGTCCACGCTCAGCTCCGCCCAGCTCGCCGGCTGCGGCAGCCAGCTCGGGCCGCCGGGTTCGGGGCCGAAGCCGTACGGCGGCTCGGTGCCGGACCACGGGATCGGCACCCGGCAGCCGTCGCGGAAGCCGTCCTGCCCGGCGGCGCGGAAGAACGACGGGTCCTGCCGTACGTCGTCGGGCAGGTCGGTGACATCCGGCAGACCCAGCTCCTCGCCCTGGTAGAGATAGGCGGAGCCGGGCAGCGCCAGCATCAGCAGGGTGGCCGCGCGGGCCCGCCGCAGCCCCAGCTCGCGGTCGCCCGCCTCCCGGAGCTGGGTCGGCGCGACCGCGACGGGCACCCCGTCGGCGACCGGCACCGGATTGCCGAAGCGGGTGGTGTGCCGGGTGACGTCATGGTTGGACAGCACCCAGGTGGCGGGGGCGCCCACCGCGCTCATCGCGGTCAGCGACTTGTCGATCACCCGGCGCAGCGCCGCCGCGTCCCAAGGGGTGGTCAGATACTCGAAGTTGAACGCCTGGTGCAGCTCGTCCGGGCGCAGGTAGCGGGCGGCCCGCTCGATGGTGGGCGTCCACGCCTCGGCGACCGCGATCCGGGCGCCCGCGGCCCCGGACATCCGTCGACCGTGTCGATCCGGCGGCCCCTGGTGACCCTGGTGGCCCTGGTAGGTCTGGCGACCCGGCCGACCCGGCCCGGGGGAGTACTCGTCGAGGACGCGCCGCCAGCCGCGGTAGATCTCGTGCACCCCGTCCTGGTCGAAGTAGGGCATCGCGGACGTGCTCAGCAGCGCGAGCTGTTCGGCCCGGCCGATGTCCGGCAGCCCCGCCGCCTTGACCAGCCCGTGCGCCACGTCGATCCGGAAGCCGTCGACCCCCAGGTCCAGCCAGAAGCGCAGCACCGAGCGGAACTCGTCGTGCACCGCCGGGTGTTCCCAGTTGAAGTCCGGCTGCTCGGGGGCGAACAGGTGCAGATACCACTCGCCGGGGGTGCCGTCAGGGCCCGCCGTACGGGTCCAGGCCGGGCCGCCGAAGATGGACTCCCAGTCGTTGGGCGGCAGTTCGCCGTGTTCGCCGCGGCCGGCCCGGAAGTGGAACCGCTCGCGCAGCGGTGATCCCGGCCCCTCGCGCAGCGCCTGCTTGAACCACTCGTGCTGGTCCGAGCAGTGGTTGGGCACCAGGTCCACGATCACCCGCAGACCCAGCGCGTGCGCCTCCCGCACCAGGTCGTCGGCGTCGGTCAGGGTGCCGAACATCGGATCGACCGCCCGGTAGTCGGCCACGTCGTACCCCGCGTCGGCCTGCGGCGAGGCGTAGAAGGGCGAGAGCCACACCGCGTCCACCCCGAGGCCGCGCAGGTAGGGCAGCCGGGCGGTGACGCCCGGCAGATCGCCCATGCCGTCGCCGTTGCCGTCGGCGAAACTGCGCGGATAGACCTGGTAGATCACCGCGTCGCGCCACCAGTCCGCCGGCCCGGCGACGTCGGTGGCGGCGGTGCTGGGCGCGTCGGTGAGGTGCTGGCTCATGACTTCCTTTGTACGGGCCCGTGAAAGCGGCGCCTTGAGGGGGGTCGGCGGGAAGCCGGGAAAGACCTGCGGGAAGCGGGGGAGGACCGGCGAAGGTCAGGAGCGGATCACCCCTTGGTGCCGCCGGCGGTCAGACCGGTCACCAGGTGGCGCTGGACGAGGAGGAAGACGAGGCCGGCCGGGATCGCGATGACCACCGAGGCGGCCGTCATCGAGCCCCAGTCGGCTCGCTGGTCGGCGGCGAAGGTACGGATACCGGCCGCGAGGGTGTAGTGGTCGCTGCTCATGAACTGGGTGGAGTAGGCCACCTCCCCCCAGGCGGTGAGGAAAGTGTAGAAGGCGGTGACCGCGAGTCCCGGGCGGGCCAGCGGCACGATCAGCCGCCAGAAGGTGCCGATCGGATTGAGTCCGTCCACCCGGCCCGCCTCGTCGATCTCCCGCGGGATGGTGTCGAAGTAGCCCTTGAGCATCCAGGCGCAGAACGGCACCGCGATGGTGCAGTAGACCAGGATCAGCCCGAGGAAGCTGTCCAGCAGGTCGAGTTGGGCGAGCAGGTTGTAGAGCGGCACGATCAGCACCGCCACCGGGAACATCTGGGTGAGCAGGAAGGTCCACATCAGCGAGCGGTGGCCGGGGAACCTCATCCGGGAGATCGCGTAGCCGGCGCTGGCCGCGATGAGGACCCCCAGCACGGTGGTGGCCGCGGCCACGATCACCGAGTTGAGCAGCCAGTGCGGGAAATCGCTGTGCAGCAGCACGAACCGGTAGTTGCCGAGGCTCAGATGGTGGACGACCTCACCCGGCTGCTGCCAGGCGCTGCCGGGACCCAGCGAGATGAAGACGATCCACAGCACCGGGAAGACCGCGATCGCGCTGGCCGCCAGCAGGGTGGTGTGCAGGGCGACCGACATGCCGAGCCCGCGTTCGCCGCGGCGGCGGTACCCGCGCCGGGTGCCGGGCCCGGCCGCGACGACCGCGGGGGCGGGAACGGCGGAGCCGCGTTCGGTGGTGGCACTCATGGCGGCTCCTAGTCCTGGGGCTTCAACTGGCGGCGGTAGAAGGTGGAGAAGGCGACCAGGATGAGCAGGATGACGATGCCGTACGTCGCGGCGCCCGAGTAGTCGGAGACCCCGGTGAACGCTTTCTTGACCGCGTACGTCACGAGGATGTCCGTATCGCCGGTGGTGTTGTTGCCGAGCAGCAGATAGATGATCGGAAACATGTTGAACGTCCAGACCGTGCTGAGCAGCACCACGGTGCTGGTCACCGGCCGCAGCCCCGGCACCGTGACATGGCCGAAGCGCTGGAGCGGCGAGGCGCCGTCCATCTCGGCGGCCTCGTACAACTCACCCGGGATCGCCTGGAGTCCGCCGAGCAGGGCCACCATCATGAACGGCACACCGCACCAGACGTTCACCGTGATCACGGCGATCTTCTGCGCGAACGGCGTGCCCAGCCAGTCCTGCGCGGGCAGTCCGACGCTGGTGATGATGTCGTTGAAGACGCCGTACTGCGAGTTGAACATCAGCCGCCAGGCGAAGACGCCGATGAAGGCGGGCACCGCCCACGGCAGGATCAGCGCCAGCCGGTAGAACAGCCGGAACCGCACCGGGCGGTTGAGCAGCATCGCCATGCCGAGCCCGATGGCGTAGGTGATCACCACGCAGGAGACGGTCCACACCACCGTCCACTCAAGGCGCGGATAGAAGTCGCCGTCCTGGCCCGAGACGATCCGCCAGTAGTTGTGCAGCCCCACGAAGTGGTAGCTGGCGCCCTGGTGGAAGGCGCCGATGTCCTTGGCGACGTTGGACTCGTCGGCGTTGGTGAACGTCAGATACAGGCCGTAGGCCAGCGGGTAGAGCACCAGCACCCCGATCACCACGACCACCGGGGCGACCATCGCGTACGCGTACCAGTACCTGTCCCACGACCGCCTGACCGACGTCAGGAGGCCCGGCCTGGGGGCGCGCGGCGGTCGGGCCGCGGGCCGGGCGGGTTCGTCCATGGTTGCGGTGGTCATCGCTCCTCGGCTCTTGTCGGCTCTCGTCGTTGCTGCGGGCTGGCCCGGACCGGCCGGCCGGGCGCGTGGGCCCCGCCCGGTCCGGGGCGGGACCCCGGCCGGCCGGTCCGGAGCTGGCGGGCGCCGCTACTGGGCGGCGAAGCCGGGCAGCAGCGTGCCGAACTGCTTGGCGGCGGCGTCGAGTCCGTCCTTGACCGAGGTCTGGCCCTGGAGGATCTTGATGTACTCCTGCTGCAACGGCGTGAAGAGGCTGCCGACCTGGGGGAGCGCCACCCGGGGCCGGGCGGTGTCCATGATCGGCTTGAAGCCGGCGATGGTCGGGTTCTTCAGCACCTCGGGGGTGTAGGCGGAGGTACGGGTCGGCAGGGTGCCGTTCTTCACCGCGATCTGCTGCTGCGCCGCCGAGGAGGTCATGAACTGGGTGAACAGATAGGACGCGGCGAGGTTCTTCGAGCCCTGGTACACCGCCAGGTCGTGACCGCCGGTGGGTGCCAGCGCCTTCCCCGAGGACCCGGCGGGCACCGGCGCGTACCCGAGGTTGGACCCCTTGCCCTGGAACGCCGAGCCGCTCATGTCGTCACCGACCGACCAGGGGCCCTGGATCAGCATCGCCACCTTGCCGGTCTTGAAGGACGTCTGCATGTTGTCGTAGGCGCTGGCGAAGTCGACCTTCAGCGAGGCGCTGTCGTAGATCTCCTTCGCCTTGGTGACCGCCTTCACCGCTTCCGGCGAGTTGATGGTGATCTTCTTCGCCGCCGGGTCCGCCAGGTCGGCGTTCTCGCCGAAGAGCAGCGGCAGCAGGAAGTACGCGTCCGGGTTGACGTACGTGCCGGTCACCCCCGGCACCTTCGCCTTGATGGTCTTGGCGTCGGCGATCAGCTCGTCCCAGGTGGCCGGCGGGGCGGTGATCCCGGCCCGGCTGAAGACGTCCTTGTTGTAGAGCAGTCCGAGCGTGTCGGTGACCGAGGGGACGCCGTACGTCTTCCCCTCGTACCTGGTGGTGTTCAGCGGCCCGGCCACGAAGTCCTGGGTGTCCTGCAAGGCCGGGGTGCCGTCCAGCGGCGCGATGTAGTGCAGCGAGGCGTACTCCGGGATCAGCCCCACATCGGCGCGGATCACGTCGGGCGCGCCCTTGCCGCTCTGCGCCGACGCCTTGAACTTCTGCTCCACCGTGGTGAAGTCCACGTTCTGGTACTTCACCGTGATCTTGGGGTACTTCGCCTCGAAGGCGCTCACCAGCGCCTTGTAGGCCGGCGCCTCGTTCTTGGCGTCGGAGGTGTCCCAGTAGGTGATGGTTCCCGTGACCGAACCGGGGTCCTTCGCCGAGGCGTTGCCGCCCCCGCTCCCGCTGCCCCCACCGCCGCCACAGGCGGCGGCCCCGAGAACGACGGCCGCGGCCAGCGCAACGGCGGATATGCCACGTCGCATACCAGTACTCCTTGATGAGGGATCGGCTCGGGCTGGGCAGGACCGTAACAGCGCTGCAATCGCTTGCGAAAGAGGCTGCAAGGAAGTTTCCGCAACACCCGCCCACCGGCAACCCTTTCTCCGCACCCGCTCCCGCACTCTCCACACAGCCCGTCACATCACCCCCCATTTCCCACTGTTGCCGTACATCGCGCCTCGCCGGCGGGCTGCCGGTCGGGGGGCAAACCAGTGCGGCAGCCGGGAGGTGACGGACCGGCAGCTCGGATGGAATCACTTACACCGTCTTGCTGAAAGCCCATGGCGGCGGATACCGTCCCGGTCAACTCCGGCACCGACGCCGGAGCGGCACCCGGTTTCAGGCGCGTGAGTCCGGGCGCGAGGCCGTCCCCTTTTTCCGTCGTTCCCGGTGCTGACCCGGTGCTGACCCGGTGCTGACGCGGCGCTCACCCAGCACCTTCCGGGTGCTCTCCCGCCGTTCTCCCGGAGGCCGGCGCGACGGATGGCCCTAAGGAGAACCGCCCGTGGCCCAGCACTTCAGGCTGCTCCCGGCGCACGCCGGGCGCCCGCGTCCCCGCTCGGCGCGGCGGATCGCCGCCGCCACCGCTTTCGCCGCGCTCGCCGCCCTGGCCCTGCCGAATCCGGCCGCGCGAGCCGCGACCCAGCCCCCGCCGCCACCCTCGGACCGCGCGCTCGCCGCGCAGCCCGCCCGGCACGGCGACACCCGCGAACAGTTCTACTTCGTGATGCCGGACCGGTTCGCCGACGGCGACCCCGGCAACAACGAGGGCGGACTCACCGGGAGCCGGCTCTCGACCGGGTACGACCCGACGGACAAGGGCTTCTACCAGGGCGGCGACCTCAAAGGGCTGACGCGGAAGCTCGACTACATCAAAGGGCTCGGCACCACCGCGATCTGGATGGCGCCGATCTTCAAGAACCAGCCGGTGCAGGGCACCGGCCAGGACGCCTCGGCCGGCTACCACGGCTACTGGATCACCGACTTCACCCAGGTCGACCCGCACTTCGGTACCAACGCCGACCTGAAGACGCTGATATCGGCGGCCCACGCCAAGGGCATGAAGATCTTCTTCGATGTGATCACCAACCACACCGCCGACGTCATCGGCAACACGGCGAACACCTACGGCTATCTGTCCAAGGGCGCCTTTCCGTATCTCGCCCAGGACGGCACGCCGTTCGACGACGACGACTACGCCGACGGCGGCACGCCGTTCCCGAAGGTGACGGCGGACTCCTTCCCGCGCGTCCCGACGGTGGCCGCGGACAAGAAGGACGCCAAGGTCCCGGCCTGGCTCAACGACCCGACGATGTACCACAACCGGGGCGACTCGACCTTCGCCGGCGAGAGCGCCGACCAGGGCGACTTCAGCGGACTCGACGACCTGTGGACGCAGCGGCCCGAGGTCGTGCACGGCATGGAGAAGATCTACCAGAAGTGGGTCGCCGACTACGCCATCGACGGCTTCCGGATCGACACCGTGAAGAACGTCGACATGCCCTTCTGGACCCAGTGGGCCACCGCGCTCGACACCTACGCGGCGGCGCACGGCCGCAAGGACTTCTTCATGTTCGGCGAGACCTACGACGCCGACCCGGCCGTCACCTCGCCCTACGTCACCCAGGGCCGGCTCGACGCCACTCTCGACTTCCCGTTCCAGGACGCGGCCCGCGCCTACGCCTCACAGGGCGCCCCGCCCGGCAAACTCGCCGCCGTCTACGCGCAGGACTACCGCTACACCACCGACCGGGCCAACGCGTACGAGCAGGTCACCTTCCTCGGCAACCACGACATGGGCCGGATCGGCGCCTTCCTCCGGCAGGACAACCCGGGCGCGAGCGACGCGGAACTCCTGCGACGCGACAGGCTCGCCAACGCGGTGATGTTCCTCGGCCGGGGCAATCCGGTGGTCTACTACGGCGACGAACAGGGCTTCACCGGCTCCGGCGGCGACAAGGACGCCCGGCAGACGATGTTCGCCTCCAAGGTGCCCGACTACCTGGGCGACGACGAGATCGGCACCGACCGCACCGCGGCCAGCGACGCCTACGACCCCACCCACCCGCTCTACCGGACCATCGCCGCGCTCTCCCGCCTCACCAAGGACCATCCGACGCTGCGGGACGGCGTCCAGACCGAGCGGTACGCCGAACCCGGCACGGGGGCCGGCGTCTACGCCTACTCGCGCACCGACCCCCGCGGCCGCGACGACTACCTGGTGGCCGTCAACAACGCCACCACCGCCAGGACGGTCACCGTGCCGACCGATAACAAGAGCCTCTACCACGGCATCTACGGCGCCACCGGCACCATCGCGACGACCGGCGCCACCGATGCCACCGCCGCGGTGACCTTCACCGTGCCCGCGCTGAGCGCCACCGTCTACCGCGCCGCCCGGCCGCCCGCCGCGGCGTCCGCCAAGCCCGCGATCACCCTGACCGCGCCCGCCCCCGGCGCCACCGGCACCGTCGCCGTCAGCGCTGACGTCACCGGCGGCGGCCTGAACCGGGTGGTGTTCGCCGCCCAGACCGGCAACGCCCCCTGGCAGGTGCTGGGTTCGGCCGACCACGCGCCCTACGAAGTCACCCAGGTCGTTTCAGGCGCGCCCGGAACACCGGTCCGGTACAAGGCCGTTGTGGTCGACTCGGCCGGCCGTACCGTGTCCGCCACCGCCGCCACCACGCTCGGCGCCCCACCGGTCGTCCCGCCGCCGATGGCGATCAGCCGTGACGACGCGATCGTCCACTACCAGCGGACCGACGGGGACTACGCCGACTGGAACCTCTACGCCTGGGGCGACCTCGCCGACGGCGAGGCCACCACCTTCCCGGCCGGCCACCCTTTCACCGGGCGGGACGCCTACGGCGCCTTCGCCTATGTGAAGCTGAGGCCCGGCGCCGGTACCGTCGGATTCCTGGTCGTCAGCAAGGACGGCGTGAAGGACACCGACGGCGACCGGGCGATCGACCTGACCGCCACCGGCGAGGTGTGGATCAAGCAGGGGAGCCCCGAAGTGGCCGACAGCCCGCCGGACGGCGCCTATCCGCCGCAGGACAGCGGCAAGGCCGTCCTCCACTACCACCGGGCCGACGGCGACTACACCGGCTGGGGCCTGCACGTCTGGACCGGCGCCGCCACCCCCACCGACTGGACCGCGCCGCTGCGGCCCACGACCGTCGACTCCTACGGCGCGGTGTTCGAGGTACCGCTCGCCGCCGGGGCCACCTCGCTCAGCTACATCATCCACAGCGGCGACACCAAGGACCTGCCGAGCGACCAGTCGCTCGACCTCACCGCCACCGGGCACGAGGTCTGGCTGCTGGCCGGCACCGAGGACTACCTGCTGCCCCAGCCCAAAGGATCGGGAGCCGATCTGGACCTCACCACGTCGCAGGCGCAGTGGATCGACCGGGACACCGTCGCCTGGCGGACCTCCCTCGCCGCCGCCTCCCAGCAACTCGTCTACGCCGCTGACGGCGGCATCACCATCAAGGACGGCGCGCTCTCCGACGAAGGCCGCTGGCTGCGGCTGACCAGGACCGACGGCGGCCTCACCGCGGCGCAGCTCGCCAAATTCCCGCAGCTCAAGGGATATACGGCCTTCACCGTCGACCCCCGCGACCGCGACCGGGTGCCGGAGGCGCTGCGCGGCCAGCTCATCGCCACCGAGCGGACCTCCGACGGCGCGCTGCTGGCCGCGACCGGGGTCCAGACCCAAGGAGTGCTCGACGACCTCTACGCCGGCAAAGCCCAACACGCCACGCTGGGACCGGTCTTCCGGCACGGTGCCCCCAGCCTCGCGCTGTGGGCCCCGACCGCCCACACCGTGTCCGTGGAGATCGCCGGCCACACCGTACCCATGCGACGCGACCCGGCGAGCGGCGTCTGGTCGGTGACCGGCCCGCCGTCCTGGGCCGGGAAGCCGTACCTGTACGTCGTGACGGTGTGGGCGCCCAGCGTGCGGCGGCTCGTCGTCAACAAGGTCACCGATCCGTACTCGCTGGCGCTGACCGCCGATTCGCGCCAGAGCCTGCTGGTGGACCTGGATGATCGCAGGCTCGCGCCGAAGGGCTGGGCGGACCAGCGCAAACCCGCCGCCGTGCCGATGAGCCAGGCGCAGATCCAGGAACTCCACATCCGCGACTTCTCGATCGCCGACACCACCGTGCCGGCCGCGGACCGCGGCAAGTACACCGCCTTCACCGACGCCGGCTCGGCCGGGATGACCCATCTGAAGGCCCTCGCCCGGGCCGGCGTCAGCTACGTGCACCTGCTGCCCGCCTTCGACTTCGCCAGTGTCCCCGAGCGCGCCGCCGACCAGGCCGAGCCCGACTGCGACCTGGCCGGATACGCCCCGGACAGCGACCAGCAGCAGGCGTGCGTGCTGAAGACCGCGGCCGACGACGCCTACAACTGGGGCTACGACCCCTACCACTACACCGTCCCCGAGGGCTCCTACGCCAAGGACCCCGACGGCACCGGCCGGACGGTGGAGTTCCGGCGGATGGTGCAGGGCCTCAACAACGCGGGCCTGCGGGTGGTGATGGACGTGGTCTACAACCACACCGACGCCAGCGGGCAGGCCGACACCTCGGTCCTCGACAGAATCGTGCCCGGCTACTACCAGCGGCTGCTGCCCGACGGTTCGGTCGCCAACTCCACCTGCTGCGCCAACACCGCGCCGGAGAACGCGATGATGGGCAAGCTGGTGGTCGACTCCATCGTCACCTGGGCCAAGGAGTACAAGGTCGACGGCTTCCGCTTCGACCTGATGGGCTTCCATCCCAAGGCGAACATCCTCGCCGTCCGCGCGGCACTCGACACGCTGACGCCCGCGAAGGACGGGGTGGACGGCAAGAAGATCATTCTCTACGGCGAGGGCTGGAACTTCGGCGAGGTCGCCGACGACGCCCGCTTCGTCCAGGCCACTCAGGCCAACATGGCCGGTACCGGGATCGCCACCTTCTCCGACCGGGCCCGCGACGCGGTCCGCGGCGGCAGCCCCTTCGACGCCGACCCCGGTGTCCAGGGCTTCGCCTCCGGTCTGTTCACCGACCCCAACTCCTCGGCCGCCAACGGAACACCGGACGAGCAGCGGGCCCGGCTGCTGCACTACCAGGACCTGATCAAGGTCGGACTCACCGGAAACCTCAAGGACTTCGCCTTCACCGACTCGGCCGGCCGGCCGGTCACCGGCGCCGGGATCGACTACAACGGGTCCCCGGCAGGCTACGCCGACGCCCCCGGCGACGCGCTCGCCTACGTCGACGCCCACGACAACGAGACCCTCTACGACGCCCTCACCTACAAACTCCCGGCCGGCACTCCGGCCGCCGACCGGGCCAGGGCGCAGGTCGTCGCCGAGGCCACCGCGGTGCTCTCCCAGGGCCCCGCGCTCTACCAGGCCGGATCCGACCTGCTGCGCTCCAAGTCCCTCGACCGCAACTCCTTCGACTCGGGCGACTGGTTCAACGCGATCCACTGGAGCTGCGGTACCGGCGGCTCTGGGGGTAACGGCGGATCCGGCAGCTCGGTCGGCGTGTTCGGCCGCGGACTGCCCCCGGCGCCGGACAACGAGGACAAGTGGCCGTACGCCAAGCCCCTGTTGACGAACCCGACGGTCACCCAGAGTTGCGCGGGCATCGCCACCGCCTCGGCCGCGTACCAGGACCTGCTGCGGATCCGCACCACGGAACCCGCCTTCCGTCTCGGCACCGCGGCCCAGGTCCAGCAGCGGCTCTCCTTCCCGCTGTCCGGCACGGACGAGACGCCCGGCGTGATCACCATGAAGGTCGACGACCTCGTGGTCGTCATCAACGCCACCCCGAGCCGGCAGGACCAGCGGGTCGCCGCGCTCGCCGGCATCCGCTACACCCTGCACCCGGTGCAGGCGCACGGGCACGACCCGGTGGTCAAGACCGCCGGATACGCCCCCACCACCGGCACCTTCACCGTGCCCGCCCGCACGGTGGCGGTGTTCACAGCGGCCGGATGACCTCCGGCTGACCACGCGGCGGGCCGGTCGGGACCTGACCCCTCGCCCGCCCGCCGCGTGCCGTCACCCCTCCCGTTCCCGGCTCGGGGCGTGGCGAGGCGTGGCGAGGCGTGGCGAGGGAGGTCACCCACCGCCACGCGGAGGGAACCGTTCCGCCGGCCCAGGCGTCCATGGATCCATGAGCACTTCGTACGTCACCGTCCGGCCCGCCGTCATCGAGGACCTGGACGCCATCTGCGACGTCCACGCCCGGGCCAGGGCGACGTACTACGAGGGGCACCTCCCCGCCGAGGCGTATCGCGGGCCCGAGGAGCTGGAACGGCAGCGGGTCGGCACCCGGGACGCGATCATCTCCCGGGAGCACACCGTGCTCTGCGCGGTCCGCGGCGACCACCTGGTGGGCTTCGCGGTGCTCGGCGCGCGTTTCGACGGCGACAAGCTCTTCCACTTCCACATCGACCCCCAGGTCTGGCGGACCGGCACCGGCACCAAGCTCCACCAGAGCTGTGTGGCCGTCTGGCAGGCGGCCAAGGTCACCACCGCCCGCCTGGAGGTCTTCGCCCCCAACGCCAGGGCCCGTGCCTTCTACACCAGCCAGGGCTGGGTGGAGGACTCCCGCGACGCCGACCATGTGACGATGCTGCTCCGGGTGCCGCCGACTGATTAGTGCCGCCCCGAAGGGGCGCGGGGAACTGCGCGGCCAACCGGCCACCGGCCGGTGGTCCGGAGACGGCAGCAACCGCCCCTTCGGTCCGGTGACGCCCCGCGGCCCCGCGGTCAACCGTCACTCAGCCGTCGGAGAGCGGAGCCAGGGTGCCGCCGGTCGTCAGGGTGCCGGTGAGGGTCGGGCGGTCGCCGCGCGCCGCCCGCACCGCCAGATGGGGACCGTTCGCGGTCGCGTCGACACCGTGCGCGGCGGTGATCCGGGCGACCCGGCGGCTCCCCGCGGCGAGCAGATACCAGTGGCCGGCGTGCGACTTCCACAGCACGCCCGCCAGCACGTCCGGCCCGAAGCGGCTGCACGCGTGGCCGTCGGTCTGCTGTCCGGCGAGCACCCCGGGAGCCGTCGCGCCGACGGTGGGCGGCACGAACCGTACGGTCGCCTGCCCCGGACCGCGCCAGGTGTCCACCCGGTCACAGGTCCACGCGGCCCGGCCGTCGCCCTCGGGCAGCGCGGTCCTGGCGAACTGCCAGTCGTTGACCGACCGCACACCCTGCCCGCGCAGGGCGCCGAGGCCGCACGCGTCATGCGCCCAACTGGTCAGCGCTTGCCGGCCGGTGGCCTCCCGCGGCGAGCCGTCCTGCGGATCGGCGCCCGGCGGCGGGACGAAGGTCAGATGCACGGGGGTGAGGTCGCCGAGGTCGGTCAGCAGAAAGCTGTGCTTCTCGGCCACCTCGGAGGACGCCCTGAGCTGGAGTACCGGCCAGGTCGTACCGCAGCCGGCCGCCGGGGAGGCCGGCCGTGAGCCGGGGGAGGTGCTCGGGCCGCCGCCGTGGGGGACCGGCACGGGTACCGGATCGGTCACCCCGTCGGCGGTCCGGCGCACCTCGGTGCCGGCCCGGTCGGGCCGCATCAGGTCCCGGGTCCGCGCGCCGGTGACCCAAGGCGCCAGGAGATAGCGGGTGCGGCCGGCTCCCCGGTCGAGGACCACCGCGGCGGCGGTGGCGATGTCGGCGTTCTGCACCTGGGCGAAGTCCAGCGCGGCCCGGCCGCCGCCCGCCCGCGGCTGCGCGTAGCGGACCAGCCGCAGTCCGTCGTAGAAGAGCACGACCGTGGCGCCCGCGGTGGCGACCGAGCCGGCTGAGCCCGCGGCGCCGGCCGGGCCGCCGGGCTGCCCCGTAGCACCGGCGGAGCCCGTGTCCCCGGCGAAGAGGAGTTGCGGCGGCTGGGCGGGGCCGGTCCGCGGCGTGCCCGGCGTCGAGGTGATGTCCACCGCGGGGCCCGGGGCTGCCCACACCGACAACGCCCTGCGGAGCAGCGCCTTGTCGCCGGTTCTGCCGCCGCGCGGGGGCCACGCGGTGAAGTCCAGCCGGGTGGTCGCCGTCCAGCCGCCGGGGGCCGTCCTGACCAGCGCCGCCGGGTCGAGATCGAGCGGCGCGCCGGCCGCCGGCGGACCGCCGCCCGCGGTGTACGCCGTGGTCGGCGGCGTGTCGCTGTCCACCGCCACCAGCGCCGCGCAGACCGTCAGCACGATGGTGGCGGCGAGCCCGACCCGCGTCCGCCGCCGCCGGCGCAGCAGATCGGTGGGCCGCGCCTGGACCGTGGCGGGGTCGAACTCGGGCGCTTCCATGAACCGTCGCAGCTCCGGCAGCGAATGTCCGGCCGCCGCCGAGGCGGCCTTGCGGAGCGCGGCGGCCGGATCGTCGACGCCCGCCTCCTCCAGCAGGGTCTGGGTCTGCGTGGCGTTCACCTGCTCGGCGATCCGGAGCGCGAAGGCGGCCCGCGCCTGCGGGGGGAGAGCGGACAGCGCGCGGTCCAGGGCGAGTTCCGCGTCGTCCCCCATCCGGGGGTGGACCCGCAGCCCCAGGACATGCGGTCCGCGGGCACCGTCGAGGGCGGTCCGCAGCCGGCCGCGCCCGCCGAACTCCAGCGCGCCGCGCAGCACCTCCCGGCGCAGCAGCCCGTAGGCGCCGCCGGGCGCCGCCGCGGCACGGCCGGAGCGCGGCAGGGCCCGCTGCGCGAGCCGGTGCGCCACCACCACCCTGCGGTGCTTGCCGAGCGCGGCCGGCAGGGTCAGATACGCCAGCCGCACCAGCCGCGGATAGTGCTCGACCAGCGCGGCCTCCGCCTCCTCCACCGCGACGGGGCGTGAACCGCGCGCGGTGGTCTTGGCGGTGGAAGTGGCGTGGCGCGGTCGGGAGTTCACGCTGGGTAAAACGAGTGGTTCATCGGATGGTCACCCGGCCATCGGCCGGTGGCCGTACCCAGTGCCGCGAAGAGGGCGCCCACCGGTCGGTGGGCGCCCTCTGGTGTCAACGGCCGGCGTACGGCGACGCCGCTCGCCGGGATCGGCGGGTCAGACGAGTCCGGCCTTCTCCAGGGCGGAGCCGCAGGTGTCGACGATCAGCCGGGTGACGACGTAGGGGTCGACGTTGGCGTTGGGGCGGCGGTCCTCGATGTAGCCCTTCTGGTCGACCTCGACCTGCCAGGGGATACGGACCGAGGCGCCGCGGTTGGAGACGCCGTAGCTGTACTCGTTCCACGGGGCGGTCTCGTGGGCGCCGGTGAGGCGGGCCTCGACGCCGGAGCCGTAGTACTTGATGTGGTCGGCGGGCTTGGTGTCGCGGCCCAGGGACTCGGCGGCCTCGATGATCGCGGCGTAGTTCTCGCGCATGGCCTTGGTGGAGAAGTTGGTGTGGGCGCCGGCCCCGTTCCAGTCGCCCTTGGCGGGCTTGGGGTCCAGGGTGGCGGAGACGCCGAAGTCCTCGGCGGTGCGGTAAAGCAGCCAGCGGGCCACCCAGAGCTGGTCGGAGACGTCCAGCGGGGACAGCGGGCCGACCTGGAACTCCCACTGGCCGGGCATGACCTCGGCGTTGATGCCGGAGATGCCCAGACCCGCGGTCAGGCAGTTGTCCAGGTGCTTCTCGACGATCTCGCGGCCGAAGATCTCGTCGGCGCCGACACCGCAGTAGTAGCCGCCCTGCGGGGCGGGGAAGCCGCCCTCGGGGAAGCCGAGCGGGCGGGAGCCCTTGAAGAAGGTGTACTCCTGCTCGATGCCGAACAGCGACTCCTGCTCGGCGAAGCGCTCGGCGACGTCGCGCAGCGCGGCGCGGGTGTTCGACTCGTGCGGGGTGTCGTCGATGTTGAAGACCTCGCACATCACCAGCACGTCGTCCGCGCCGCGGAACGGGTCCTTGTAGGTGGCGACCGGCTTGAGTACGCGGTCCGAGGCGTGGCCCTCGGCCTGGTTGGTGCTGGAACCGTCGAAGCCCCAGATGGGAAGCTCAGCGCCGTCGGCGAGGATCCTCGTCTTGGAACGCAGCTTCGCGGTCGGCTCAGTGCCGTCTATCCAGATGTACTCAGCCTTGTAGGTCACGGTGACGCCATCCTTAACGAACTTGATCGCGGGTGCGGGCTGCCGAGCGGCACTGATCGGGCCTCTTGCAGCCTCGCAAGAGGGCTTTTCCCGGTTGTTGCCCGACTGTTAACCGCAGGTGAACGCGCACCCGGCGCGTAGCGGATGACCAGGGGCGACGGTCCAGCGGTCACCAGCGGCATCCCGCGCCCCCGTACTCACCTGGGCACCAGGCGGCGGCGTCCCCCGGGGCCGGCCCGGCGGCGGCCCCGGCCGGGGGGTTGTACACAGCGGGCGGGCGGCACAATGGGCCGCATGCCGCATATCACCGTTGAGTATTCGGACGCCGTCACGGACGCCTTCGACCGGCCGGCCTTCGCCAAGGACCTCCATGAGGCGCTGGTCACCATCGCCGGCGGGCGCGCCGCCGGCTGCAAGACCCGGTTCGTCCGGCTGGACGAGACGTATCTGGCCGACGGTTCACCCCACCACGCCATGATCCACGCCGAGCTGGCGCTGTTCGCCGGCCGGCCGCCGGAGGTGAAGCGCGAACTGACCGGTGCCGTACTGGCCCTGCTGCGGCGGCACACCGCGCCGACCCCGGCTCTGGAGCTCCAGTTCTCGGTGGACTTCCGGGACCTCGACCGCGACGCCTACGCCAAGCACGACGAGCCCCGGGTGACCGTATGACCATCCGGGTGGGGCTCTTCGGGACCGGCCCCTGGGCCCGGCGCGCGCACGGGCCCGGACTGGCCGGCCACGCCGGGGTGGAACTGGTCGGGGTGTGGGGACGCAGGCCCGGGGCGGCGGCCGAGGTGGCCGCCGAGTTCGGCGGGCGGGCCTACCCGGACCAGGAGGCGCTGATCGCGGACGTGGACGCGGTGGCGATCGCGCTGCCGCCCGCGCTCCAGGCGCCGCTGGCCGCCAAGGCCGCGACGGCGGGCCGCCATCTGCTGCTCGACAAGCCGCTCGCGGCGACCGTCGAGGACGCGCACGCGGTGGCCGACGCGGTCGACGCGGCCGGGGTGGCCTCCGTGGTCTTCTTCACCCTGCGCTTCGACGCCGGAAGCGCCGCGTGGATCGACCGGCAGGCCGCGACCGGCGACTGGTACACCGGGCGCGCCGACTGGTACGGCGCGGTGTTCGGCCGCCCTTCTCCTGCCGCCAGCCCGTACGCCGCCTCGCCCTGGCGGCAGGAGAAGGGCGGCCTGTGGGACGTCGGACCGCACGCCCTGTCCGTACTGCTGCCGGTGCTCGGTGACGTGACCGAGGTGCACGCGTCCCGCGGGGCGGGGGACACCACGCATCTGACACTGCGGCATGACAGCGGCGCCTCCAGTACGGCGGTGCTGACGCTCACCGCGCCCCCGGCCGGGGCCGGGGTGGCCATCGAGTTCCGGGGCACGCACGGGGTCGCCGCCTACCCGGAGAACCTCAGCGGGCCGGCCACCGACTCCTTCCACCGCGCGGTCGACGCCCTCATCGCGGCGATCGCCGCGCCCCCCGGCGCCGCGCACCCGTGCGACGCGCGCTTCGGCGCGCGGGTCACCGAGATCCTGGCGGCGGCCGAGGCGGCACTGGGGTAGCGGGGTGGTCCGGTGCCGCCACGCCCGAGGATCCGGAATCCGTTGTCTGGAATGAGCCGGATCGCACCCTAATAACCCCTTGCGTGCCGGGACATGAGTGACGGGTGTGGCTCCGGAAGAGTCGTCGCGCCCAAAAGATCAGGCCCTGGGGGTGTTCGCCCCCTTCCGACCCCGGTGCCCGGTGTCTATCGTCAAATGCATGAGAGCTGCGGACTGGTGGTCGATAGAGATCATGGACGCCGAGCACCCCGAGCACCCCGAGCACCCCGAGCACCCCGAGCACCCCGAGCACACCGCCGTCTCGGCCGCGGCGTGGCGTGACGCGTACGCGCAGACGCTCGCCGAGTCGCTGGTGACCAACGGCGCTGTGTCATGGGACTGGTCGGAGCACACGTGGGGCGTGGTGCTCGAAGTGGCGTTCGCCGAGGAAACGGCCTGGCTGGCCTGGCGGTCGCTGCCGGGCACCCGGGCCGCGCTGGACGCCGTGCCCGACCCGCTGTCGGGCCTGCTGGTCCACCGCGGCCACGGCGGCTCCAGCGGCGCGTACGTCCCCCGTCTGCCGCGTATCGATCCCGCGGTGGACCGGGTGGCGCTGCCCGAGCCGACGTAGCCGGGAAGAAAGCCGCGGCCGCGTACCTTGTACGGCTCATGAAGGCGATCGTTTACACCAGCAGCGGCAGTCCCGACGTGCTCACCCTCACCGAACGCCCGGTGCCCCAGCCGGGTCCCGGCGAGGTCCGGGTCAAGGTCCGCGTCTCCGGGGTCAATCCCACCGACTGGAAGTCGCGGCAGAACAACGACCCGGACGGCGAGCAGGTGCCGAACCAGGACGGCTCCGGTGTGATCGACGCGGCCGGTCCCGGGGTCCCGGAGAGCCGGGTGGGCGAGCGGGTCTGGCTGTGGGAGGCCGCGTACCGGCGTGCCGAAGGCACCGCCCAGGAGTATGTGACGCTGCCCTCCCGGCAGGCCGTCACCCTCCCCGAGGGTGCCTCCTTCGATCTGGGCGCGAGCATCGGCATCCCGGCCATCACCGCCCACCGCGCGCTGACCGTCGCCGACGGCGGCCCGCGACGGCTGGGCCCCGGCGCGCTCGCCGGCCGTACGGTGCTGGTGGCGGGCGGCGCGGGCGCGGTCGGCAACGCGGCGGTGCAGCTCGCCCGTTGGGCCGGCGCCACGGTGATCGGCACGGTCAGCGGCCCGGAGAAGGCGGCGCTCGCCAAGGCGGCCGGCGCCCACCACGTCGTCAACTACCGTGAGCGGGACGCCGCCGCCGAGATCCGCCGGATCGCCCCCGACGGTGTGCACATCGTGGTCGAGGTGGCGCCGGCCGCCAACGCCGAACTCGACCTCGCGGTGGCCGCCCCCGACGCGGTGGTGGCGTTCTACGCCAATGACGGTGAGACGGTGGCCGTCCCGGTCCGCCTCTCGATGGTCGACAACATCCGCTGGCAGGGCATCCTCGTCTACACCATGCCGGCCGGCGCCAAGGACGACGCGGTCGCCGCGGTCGAGGCGGCGCTGGTCGACGGGGCGATCCGGGTCGGCGACGAGGCGGGTCTGCCGCTGCACCGCTTCCCGCTGGCACGGACCGGGGCGGCGCACGCGGCGGTGGCGGGCGGCGCGGTGGGGAAGGTGCTCATCGACGTGACGGCGTAGCCGGACGCCGGCGAGCGCGCGGCCCGGACGGACCGCCCGGGCCGCGCGGGCGGACCAGGCGGCCGCTCGGCTCCTTGCGGGTCAGGCGCCGGCGAGCCGTTCGCGCACCTCGGGCCCGCGCAGGCCCAGCGCGGCCAGCAGATCGGCCGCCGGGTCGGGGTGGCGGGCGGTGAGCAGGGACAGCAGGAGGTGGCTCGCCTCGATGCGCCGCCCACGGCGCTCCCCCTGGGCGATCGTCTTCGCTCCGACGAGAGCCGTGCGGGCCGCCGAGTTGAGGGTCATCCGGCGGTGCTCGCGCGAGGATCCGTCCCGGGAGAGGGTGAGCGGCCCCTCGAAGTGGATGCCGAGTGCCGCCAGAGCCGCCCGGTCCATGTCGTCGAGGGCGGCCCGCCCGTCGTCCAGGGTCACACCGAGGGCGCGGGCGGGCGGCGCGGCCCGGTCGTGGAGGAGGGCGAGCAGGAGGTGGTCGGTGCCGATCCGGCGGTCCCCACGCCGGTCGGCTTCCTGGCGGGCGAGTTCGAGCACGGTCTTGAGCCGAGCGGCTACGGTCGCGGTGTTGTCCGGCATGGCGATCTCACTTTCCGTACTTGGCGTGCGCCGACTGGCGCGACACCCCGAGGGCGTCGCCGATCTGCTCCCACGACCACCCCTGCTGCCGGGCCAGCGCCACGTGCGCTGCCTCCACCTGCTCGGCGAGCCGGTGCAGTGCCCCGACGGCCCGCAGACCGACGGCGGGGTCGTCCGAATTCATGACCGCGGTAAGGTCCATGTCCGTCAGCCTAGACTGACAACCGGAACGGCGTCAATCCAAACTGACAGATGTGCGCTGGGGCCGGGTTGAGTGCGGGGGTGGGGGTGGGGGTGGGCGATCGGATCAGGCCAGTCCCTGGGCGAAGGTCTTCGCCGCCGCGTCCGCCGCCGCCGCCACCAGATCGATGCCCTGCCGCTCGCTGTGCTGCCCCGAGGAGAGCACCGAGATCAGCAGCCGGTGGCCCTCGTATGTCACCAGGCCGATGCTGTTGATGTCCCACAGACCGGTGGCGGTCCGCTGTAGCCAGCCGTTCTTCAGGGCGTAGCCGGCCCCGTCGGAGTCGGCTGCCGAGACGCCCCAGCGCTGGCCGCCGGAGACCGCGGTCATCAGCGACTTCATATAGCTGCGGGAGTCGGCCGACAGCGGTGTGCCGGCGTCGCCGAAGACCGCCCGCAGCAGGGCGAGCTGATCGGCCGCGGTGGTCTGGGTGAGGCCCCACAGGTCGCCCGGGCCGCCGACGGTGTGGCGCGGTCCGAGGGCGGCGTTGGCCGCTGCCAGCCCGGAGGCGCCGCCGATGGTCTCCCAGAGCTGCTCGGCCGCGTCGTTGTCGCTCACCTCGATCATCGAGGTGGCCAGATTCCGCTGTCCCGAGGTGAGGTAGGTGCCGGCCTTCTGGTGCTGGAGCAGCAGCGTGGCCAGGATGTCGACCTTGACGATGCTCGCGGTGTCGTACGCCCGGTCGTCCGGGTCGCTGTCGTACGTGGCGGAGGCCGCGCCGTCCAGGTCTGCAACGCCCACCGAGAGGTTTCCCGTGCCGCTTCCCGGTACGTCCGCGATGGCCCGGGCGAGGGACTTGACCGGGTCGAGCGGCGGGACGGGGGGCGCGGTCGTCGCGGGGGGTGCGGGGGGCACGGGGGAAGCTGTCGGGGGTGCCTGGGTCGCCTGGGTCGCCTGGGTCGCCGAGTTGGCGGGGGTGACGGGTGCGGCGGAGGGCGCGGGCGGGGACACCTCGGCGACGGGGGAGCCGGACGGTATGACGTCCGGCTGGGGTATCGCCGAGCGGGCTGTCACCGGCGGCCGGGGTGTCACGGCCTTGGCGACCGGCCGGGTGCCCGCCCTGGCCGGGAACGGATGGACGATCATGGCCAGGGTGAGCGCCGCCATCACGGCAAGCGCGGTGACGGAAAGCACCATCTGGCGGTTCCACCAGCGGTCGTCGTCCCAGGTGGCGTGGGTGTGCGGGTCCGCCTCGTAGGCTATGTCACTGTCCGTGCCGGTACTGCCGGCCCCGGCTCCGGTCCCGTCGTCGGCCCCGTCGGCCCCGACGGCCCCGATGTGTTTGGGCGACCGTTCCTGACTCATGCGGGTCACGCTACGAAGCAAAACTTTGCATCGGCTGAGATCTCGGTTCCAATCGTGTGAAGCCGACCGGAGACCGCCATCCTGGGCGATTCTTGCGGACTTTCTGTCAATTATTTCGCCTTACGTTCGATCTATTGCGCGAGCGTAACCGCGTCATTACGATCCTCCGCACCGGACTTCCGATCCGCTGCCGATCCCTCTCGGCCGCGCCATGGCGGGAGTTGACAGCAGCCGATCGAGGAGAGTCCAGATGGGTGTGTCTCGTCGTACGTTCCTGGGCACGGCGGCCGGTGGGTCGGCCGCCGCGGGACTGGCAGCCCTCGGGGTGGCCGGCCCGGCGTCCGCCGCGGCCGCGGCCCCCGCGGCCAGTGCCCCCGGCGACGTGGTGGGCAAGGTCACCGTCGGGTACCAGGGCTGGTTCGCCGCGATCGGTGACGGCGCGCCGATCAACGCCTGGTGGCACTACAGCGCCAACGGGAGCCAGCCGCCGTCCCCGTCCAACACCACCATCGTGGCCTGGCCCGACGTCCGCGACTACACCCGGACGTACCCGACGGCGTACGCCAATCTCGGCAACGGCCAGCCCGCGAGTCTCTTCTCGTCCTACGACCAGCAGACGGTCGACACCCACTTCCTGTGGATGCAGCAGAACAACATCGACACCGCGGCGCTCCAGCGCTTCAACCCCAACGGCAGCGAGGGCCCCACCCGGGACGCGATGGCGGCCAAGGTGCGCAGCGCCGCCGAGTCGCACGGCCGGAAGTTCTACATCATGTACGACGTCTCGGACTGGACGAACATGCAGTCGGAGATCAAGACCGACTGGACCGACAAGATGAAGGCCCACACGGCCTCATCGGCGTACGCCACGCAGAACGGCAAGCCGGTGGTGTGCATCTGGGGCTTCGGCTTCGCCGACAACCAGCGCCCCTTCGCCGCCGGGCCCTGTCTGGACGTCGTCAACTGGTTCAAGGCGCAGGGGTGTTACGTGATCGGCGGGGTGCCGACCTGGTGGCGTACCGGTGACCGCGACTCCCGTCCCGGCTTCTCGGACGTCTACCACGCCTTCAACATGCTCTCGCCGTGGATGGTCGGCCGGATCGGCAACGTCGGCGACGCCGACAACTTCTACAACGTCGCCACCGTCCCCGACCTCGCCGAGTGCGCGACCTACGGCATCGACTACCAGCCGTGCGTGCTGCCCGGCGCGGTGCTGCTGCGGCAGCGCGCGCACGGCGACTTCATGTGGCGGCAGTTCTACAACATGGTCCGGGCCGGGGTGAAGAGCGTCTACATCTCGATGTTCGACGAGTTCAACGAGGGCAACCAGATCGCCAAGACCGCCGAGACCCAGGCCTGGGTCCCCACCAACTCCGGCTTCCTGGCGCTGGACGAGGACGGCACCCCCTGCTCCGCCGACTACTACCTGCGGCTGACCGGCGACGGCGGCAGAATGCTCAAGGGCCAGATCGCGCTGACCGCCACCCGCCCCACCCAGCCCGTGCTCGGCGGGGACACCACCGCGCCGACCGCTCCCGGCAGCCTGCACGTCACCGCCCACACCAGCACCTCGGTCTCCCTCGCCTGGAGCGCCGCCACCGACAACGTAGCGGTCACCGGCTACCGGATCATGCGGGTCACCGGCTCCTCCGCCACCCCGGTCGGCAGCACCGGCGGAAACATCCTCGCGTTCACCGTCACCGGCCTCACCGCGGCCACCGCCTACACCTTCGACGTACAGGCGCTCGACGCGGCCGGCGACATCTCCCAGCCGTCCAACCAGGTCACCGTGACGACCGACGCGGTCACCCAGCCAGGTGCCAACCTCGCGCTGGGCAAGCCCGTCACGGCGAGCGGCCAGACCCAGGTCTACTACCCGGCCAACGTCAACGACGGCAACGCGGACACCTACTGGGAGTCCGTCAACAACGCCTTCCCGCAGTGGCTCCAGATCGATCTCGGCACGGCGAGCGCGCAGGTCAAGCGGCTGGTCCTGAAGCTGCCGCCGGCCACCGCCTGGGGCACCAGGACCCAGAGCATCTCGGTGCAGGCCGGCCCCTCGGTGCCGCTGACCACCGTACTGCCCTTCATCAGCTACACCTTCAACCCGGCGACCGGCAACACCGTGACGATCACCTTGCCGTCCACCGTCACCGCCCGCTACGTACGCCTCAACTTCAACTCCAACACCGGCTGGCCGGCCGCGCAGCTCTCCGAGTTCGAGATCTACAGCGCCTGAACCCCGGCCACCCCGGCCCCCCGGCCGGCCCTCCCCAGCCCCGGCCACGCGCGGTGCGGCGCCTACGCGTCGTCGTCGCACAGCGCGTGGTCGGTCCTCTGCCCTGCCACCGGGGCCTTGGTCATCGACACGGCCGCTCCCCGACCACCGGAAAGACGCTGCTGCTCGGCCTCCACCACCAGCCGCGCCAGCGACTGTTCCGATATGTCCAGGGCCTCCGGCGCGGACTCGGCGGTGTCGCTCTGCCGGGCATAGGCGTCGAAGGCGCGGGTCTTCCCGGCCAGGATCTCCAGCATCCGCTGGTCGACACTGTCCACGCCGAGCAGCCGGTGCACCCGCACCCGGCGGATCTGGCCCATCCGGTGCGCCCTGGCGATCGCCTGCTCCTCCATCGTCGGCTTGATCTGCGGCTCGCACAGCACCACCACGGAAGCCGCCTGGAGGTTGAGGCCGACGCCGCCGGCGTCGATCTGCGCGAGCAGCACCGCGTGGCCGGCCACCGCGGTGAACTCGTCCGCCAGCGCCTGCCGTTCGACGGCCGGCGTGCTGCCCGTGATGGCCCCGACCACCGGGGAGGGCCCAGGGCCGCCGCCCAGCGCGGCCGCGACCGTGTCGAGCACCGCGCGGAAGTAGGAGAAGACCACCACCTTCAGCTCATGGTCCGCCGCCTCCCCGACCACCTCCCGCAGCCGTTGCAGCTTCGCCGAGCGGACCGGATCGGCGTACGCCGCCCGGCGCATCGCCATGAAGTTCCCCGCCGCGACCGCCCGCCGGTAGGCGGCCAGATCGGCCCTGGACAGCTCCTCCCACTCGTCCACCCGGACCAGCTCCGGCAGTTCGCCGAGCACGTCCTCCTGGTTGCGCCGCAGGTACACCGGGCCGACCGCCTTGCGGAACGCCTGCGGTCCCGCCGCCGACAGACTGCGGCGTATCCCCGGCAGCAACTCGGGGGAGACGTACGCCACCAGGTTGCGGAACTCCTCGACCCGGTTCTCCATCGGCGTGCCGGTGAGCAGCAGCACCCGGTCGGCCCGCTCCAGCCAGGTCATCAGCGCCTTGGCCCGGCGGGTCTGCGGGTTCTTCACGTAGTGCGCCTCGTCGGCCACCAGCATGCCGAGCGGCCCGTCGGGGGAGTCGCGGACCGCGTCCAGGGCGCGCAGCGCCTCATAGGTGGTGACCGCGACATCGCCGCCGGCCAGCCACTCCCTCAGCGCCAGGGCCCGGTCGGGCCCGTGCACCCGATAGGCGTTCAGGGTGCTGCGGGACTCGATCTCGCGCAGCCAGTTGACCAGCACGCTGGCGGGGCACACCACCAGGAAGTGCGTCCGCCCCTCCGCCTTGAGATGCGCCATCGCGGCGATCGCCTGCACGGTCTTGCCCAGCCCCATCTCGTCGCCGAGCACCACCCGGCGCTGCGCCAGTGCGAAGCGGGCGCCGAACGCCTGGTAGCCGCGGAGCGAGACCCGGCGGTGCCGGTCGTCCAGCGGCTGGGCGCGCACCCGGTCGGCCAGCTCGGTCGGCAAAAAGCCCTGCGCCGCCGCCGCGTCGGGCGCCGGGCCACCGAACTCGCCGAGCACGCCGTGGAATTCCGCGGCCCGCAACTCGAACTCGAGCCAGGCCTCGGCGACCGCGTCGGGTCCTGAGCCGGAGACCCGGAGCAGGTCGACCGACGCCTGGGTGAAGAGCAGCGCGGCGCCGTCCCGCTCCGCGGTCCGCAGCAGCCCCTCCAACTCGGCCAGCGCGTCCCGGGCCGCGTCCCTGCGCCGCCGCCCCGCGAGCAGCATCGTCACCCGCCCCCGGGCCGGCCGCGCCGCCGCCATCAGCGCGGACAGCTCCTGCTCGGTCCGCGCCGCGAACTCCCGCGACCGCGCCGCCTGCGGCCCGGCCGCCACCAGCCGGTGCAGGGCCAGCACCAGCGTCCCGCTCGCCGGGTCATCGCGCTGCCCGGCGTCCAGCGGTACGGCCACCGTCTCCTCGACGGCCGCGGCGAGTTGGGCGGCGGCCGCCTGGGCCTGCGCGACCGTGGCCCGTCCCACCCCGGGCAGCTGGCTCAGCTCGTACGCGCTCGCCTCACGGACCCGGCCGACGGTGGCGTACCCCGCCTTCTCCAGCGCGGTGATCCGCAGCCGGCCCTCGGTGGCGTCCGCGAGCCGCGCGACCGGCATCGCGGCCAACTCCCGCCGCACCAACCGATCCCTGAGCGGCCCCAACGCCTCCGCCACCGCGCCCCGCGCCGCGTCATAGTCCGCGACAACCTCCCGCGCCCCCCGCCGCAGCTCCTCGGCCCGCCCCAACACCCCCGCCGCCGCCCGCCCGACCCCCACCCCCACAGCGCCCATTCCCCCCGCCCTCCCTCCCCCAAGCCCGCACCACCCCACCAAACCCCCACCCTACGACGCCCCCCTGCGAGCCAACCAACTCCACCCGGGCGCAGGGTTTTCGGTCCCGCGGGGTGCGTTGCCGGGTGGGCGCGCAAGGTTTTTTGGGGCCGCGGGGTCGCGGGGTGCGTTGACGGGGGAGAGGGCACGCGAGGTTTTTCAGGGGCGCGGGGAACTGCGCAAGGGCACGGTGCTCGCGGGGTGCGTTGGCGCGGGGGAGGGGAACCCAAGGGCACGGTGCTCGCCGGGCGCGTTGACCGGGGGAGGAGAACCCAAGGCCACGGTACCCACCCGGCGAGTTATCCACAGCCCCCCACGCCCTCCAAAAAGAGCTATGCCAAGCTGAAGCCACAGTCGATCAAGCCCAAAACCGCAAACCCCCGGAGCCCGCCATGCCCAAAACCGCCCTCACCGGAGCCACCGGCAAAACCGGCCGCGTCGTCGCCGCCGACCTGGTCGCGCACGGCCATGACGTCCTCGCCGTCGACCTGGTCGCCACCCCAGAGGACCGCGACCGGATGGCCACCCTCGGCGCCTCCCTGATCTGCGCCGACCTCACCGACTATGGCCAGGCCGTGGACATCCTCGCCGACGTCGACACCGTCGTGCACCTCGCCAACATCCCTGCCCCCGGCCTCTTCCCGGCGGCCCACACCCTCAACGCCAACCTGGCGATGAACAACAACGTCTTCCTCGCCGCCGCCCACAACAAGCTCTCCCGGGTGGTCTGGGCCTCCAGCGAGACCACCCTCGGCCTCCCCTTCGACACCCCGCCCCGTTACGCCCCGGTCGACGAGGCCCACTACCCCTTCCCCACCTCCACCTACGCCCTGTCCAAGACCGCGAGCGAGACCACCGCCGGGCACATCGCCGAGTGGTCCGGCATCCCCTTCGTCGCGCTGCGCCTGTCCAACGTCCACGTCGAGCGGGACTACCAGCTCGTCCCCACCTACTGGTCCGACCCCCACCTGCGCAAGTGGAACCTCTGGGGATACGTGGACGCCCGCGACGCGGCCCAGGCCTGCCGCCTCTCGCTGACCGCCGACCTCAGCGGCGCGTCCTCCTTCGTGATCGCCGCCGCCGACACGATCATGAACCGCCCGTCCGCCGACCTCCTCGCCGAGGTCTTCCCCGGCGTCGAGCTCACCCGCCCGGTCGGCACCTACGAGACGCTGCTGAGCATCGACCGCGCCCGCGACGCTCTCGGCTATGCCCCGCGGCACTCCTGGCGGGACGTCCTGCACGACCAGGCGTGACCGGCCGGCCGATCGGGGCGGCGCCCGCGGAACGCCGGTGGTTCACACCCGGTCGATGTGCACATTGGTCGATTTGACCCGGGCGATCGCCTCCGCCCCCACTTCGAGGCCGAGCTCCTCCACCGCCTCGCGGGTCACCAGGGAGACCAGCCGGTGCGGGCCGGCCTGGATCTCGACCTGGGCGGCGACATCACCGAGCTTGACGGCGGTCACGATGCCGGGAAACGCGTTGCGGACCGAGGTGACGGCAGGCTCCGGTCCTTCGGCCGAGGTCTGCCCCAGCTCCACCGAGAAGGCGGCGAGGTCACGGCCGTCGATGAGGCGGCGGCCGGCCTCGTCACGGTGGGTGGCGACCCGTCCCGCGTCCGCCCAGCGCCGGGCGGTGTCCGGGCTGACGCCGAGCAGGCGGGCGGCCTGCCCAATGGTGTACGACTGCATGCGGTCAGCCTAGGGCCTGTCGTTTGGGTCCCCGCGGCGTCGCGGGCCCCGGCACGCTGAGGGGGCGGGCCGGTCCAAGCAGCGAGGCCGATCCGGGGGGCCGGTCGGGCAGGCCGGCGGGTCGGTCGGCGGGTCGGTCGGTCTACTTCAGCAACCGGGAGAGCCTTCGGTCGGCGAGCGGCTTGCCGCCGGTCTGGCAGGTGGGGCAGTACTGGAGCGCCGAGTCGCTGAAGGAGACCTCGCGGATGGTGTCGCCGCAGACCGGACACGCCTCGCCCTTGCGCCCGTGCACCCGCAGCCCGCTCTTCTTCTCCGCCTTGAGGTCACGCAGTGGCAGCCCCCGGGAGCGTTCCACCGCCTCGCCGAGCGTCGTCCCGATCGCCGCGTAGATCCGGGCGACCTCCTCATGGTCGAGCTTCGCGGCCAGCTTGAAGGGCGACATCCGGGCGGCGTGCAGAATCTCGTCCGAGTAGGCGTTGCCGATCCCCGCCAGCACGGCCTGATCCCGCAGCACACCCTTGATCTGCCGCCGCTCCCCGTCCAGCAGCGCGGTGAAGACCGGCAGTGTAAAGGCCTCGTCGAAGGGATCGGGACCCAGCCGGGCCACCCCCGGCACCGCTTGCGGATCCCGCACCACGTAGACGGCCAGCTTCTTCTGCGTGCCGGCCTCGGTCACGTCGAAGCCGGTTCCGGCCGGCTCCGTCAGCCGCACCCGCAGCGCCAGCGGTCCCTTGCCCGGCCGCGGCGGCAGCTCCGGCAGCTTCTCGCTCCAGCGCACCCAGCCGCCCCGGGCCAGGTGCATCACCAGGTGGAGATCCCCGGCCCGCAGCGCCAGGAACTTCCCGTACCGCTCCACCCCGTCGAAGGCGCGGCCCTCGAAGGCGGTCAGCGGGGGCTCGTACGTCTTCAGCGCGTGTACCGCCACCGGGTACACCCGCTTCACCACCCCTGCGGCCGCTCCGCCCTTCGCGGCCGCTCCGATGAGATGGTGCGCCAAGAATCCCCGCAGGGCCTCGACCTCTGGCAACTCAGGCATACCTCCCAGTTTGCACCAGGCCGACCGGAACGCCCTTCCGCATGCCCGGCGGCCCGCGCCGACTGCTCTCTCCAGGACCGTGTTCCCCCTTTTGTGGCGACCGGCGACCGGCGACCGGCGACCGGCGACCGGCGACCGGCGACCGGCGACCGGCCGGAGCGTCGCGCCCGACGTCGCACCGGACAGGTGAAGCGGCGCACGCGCGTACCCCTTCCTCTCACTGTCCCCACCTGTCACAATTCGTCCCTACTTATCCCGATCTGTCTCTACCTGTCCCAACCGGTCCCCACCTGTTCTTCACCGAATGACCCGATACCCGGCAAACGATCTAACCGAATGCCGACCTGTTTTCACCCGATTGCTTCGTCCCGGCTCAATCGCGAACTCGTTGAACGTGGTGTGAATACGCCTTCTGGCCCTCTCCATTCCCCGGACGCAGGCTTGCCACCTGCCGGTTACGGTGTGCAACCATGGACGTTCTCCACCGGGAGCGGTCCTGGCGAGGCGGCGCACGGCGCCGAATTCAGCGACGCGTCCGGCGGCCCGCCGTCGTGCCGCGCCCTGCTCGGCGAATTCCTCGCCCAGATGGGACGCATCGAAGCCGACTTCACCCTGCGATGGGAGGCCGCACAACTCGACGCCTCGGCCAGAAGCGCTCATCAGCGCGTCTCCCGATCGGGGTGGCCCTACGATGTATGAATATGATGTTCACCCCCTGATCACCGCCGAGGCATACGTCGAGCCGGAGCAGGTGCCGGACTTCCCGCCGCCGCGTCCGGACGAGCACACCGACCAGTGGGATCTCGACGGCGAGTTCGAGCAGTTCTTCCGGCAGTCGCCGCGTGAGGACGTGCCGTTGCGGGTGGTCCCCCGGGTGGACCGGCGCCGCCCGCGCCGCCGCGTCCGGGTGCGGTGGCCGACCGTGCTCAGCGTCGCCGTCGCCGCCACCACCGCCGCCATCGCCACCACCGTCAGCGTGCTCGGCGCGATGGTCTCGTACGAACCCCTGCGCCAACTCGCCTCCCCGACCGCCCAAGGGCTCGCCTCCTCCTGGCCGCTGCTGGTCTACGGGCCGTGGTTCCTCGGCGCGCTGTCCGTGCTGCACGCGGTGGCGCACCGCAAGCAGGTACGCGGGGCCTGGCTCGCGGTGATCCTCTTCTCCCTGGTCGCGATGGCCCTGTGCATCGCCGCCGCGCCGAGAACGATCACCGCGGTGGCGACCGCGGGGCTGCCGCCCCTCTCCGCGCTGGCCAGTTTCCATCTGCTCTTCCGTCAGATCACCCTCTTCCATCCCCGCCATGCCAAGCTCCCCCACCAGCGCAAACACTGACCCCACCGGGACGCGACCCCTGCCACCGCCCGAAAGACCGCCCGGGCCTCCGGGCGCGGAGCCGGCCCGCCCCCGGCAGGCGGATGAGAGGTCCACCGTCCTCCTCGAAGAGAGAACGACCAGGTAAATGATCGAAAGCCGGTACGCAGCGGACTGGTTCGTCTGGGGAATGCACCACACCGACTCCCCGCCCGCTCCTGGCGGGTCGCGGTTGGTGATGGAGCTTCCGGCCGTCATGGAGATGATCGGCCTGGTCGACCGGGGCCACCTCACCGCGCAGGATCTCCACGACGCGCTGGAGACCTTCGCCCGGCGGTTCCCCCCGGACGACCAGCCGGGCGGTTACGTCGACAGGGACAGGATCAAGGACCGGATCGGGGACGACTGCCCGCACGGCTGCGCCGTGTGCGACGAGGCCAGGGCGGAGTTCGACGCCATCGCGGCCGAGTCCTTCACCCACAAGGTGCGGCTGTCGGACCCGGACAACTATCCGTACGCGGCGGGGAAGCACACCCTGCACCGGAGCGAGTGCGCCAAGGTGGCCCGCTTCGTCGGCCGGGTCGAGCCGGTGGGTTCGCCCTGGTGCCTCGCGGGACTGCCCGCGTTCGCCCACCAAGGAGTGTGCAGCACGGCCTGGGCGGCCGGGATGCAGGTCATGACGCCGGAGGAGGCGACCGAATGGGTCAGACGACAGGCCGAACCCCAGGAAGGGGTGGGTTATTACGACAGCGCCGGTTACCACGACAGCGCCGGTTACCACGAGAGCGCCGGCTACCAGGAGGGTTCCGGTTACCAGGAAGGCGCCGGCTACAAGGTCTGCTGCCACTGCCGGCCGCGCGTTCCCGGCACGGCGGCGTACGGGGACATCGCCTTCGACACCGGTTACTGGAACACGGCGGACGTGGTGACCTGGAGTTAGCCCCGCCCCCGGCCCCCTCCGCTCCTCTCGACCGCTCCCCACGGCCCGTACCGGCCCGCACCGCGAGGTCTCCGGTACGGGCCCTCTCCATCCCCGCCCCCGCCCGCGCGTCGGCCGGCGCCGCCCGGCCGGACCTCGTCCCGGCGCCGGAGCACACCCCCCACCAGGGAACCGACGAGGCCGGGCTGCTGCCCTTCGTGGACGCCGACCGATTGCTGCCGCTGCTGGACGCCTCCCCGTACGCCCACCGCTGTCCGATCAACGTCTCGGCGGTCGAGGGAGCACCGCCGCACCGGGGGCTAGAGGTTGATCATGTGACCGGCCAGGCCGTGCACCGCTTCCTTGACCGCCTCGCCCAGGGTGGGGTGGGCGTGGACATTGCGGGCCACCTCATGCACGGTCAGGTCCCACTGCTGGGCCAGCGTCAGCTCGGGCAGCAGCTCGGTGACCTCGGGGCCGATCAGGTGGGCGCCGAGCAGTTCGCCGTGCCGGCCGTCGCTGAGGAGCTTCACAAAGCCGGTCGGCTCGCCGAGTCCCTGGGCCTTGCCGTTCGCCGTGAACGGGAACTTCTGCACCTTCACGTCGAAGCCCCGCTCCCGTGCCTGCGCCTCGGTCCAGCCGAAGCTGGCGATCTGCGGCTGGCAGAAGGTGGCCCGGGGGATCATCACATAGTCGAGTTCCATCGTCTCCGCGTCGGCGATGGTCTCGGCCGCGATCACGCCCATTGACTCGGCGGCGTGCGCGAGCATCAGCTTCGCGGTCACATCGCCGATGGCGAAGATGTGCGGGACATTGGTGCGGCAGCGCCCGTCGACGTCGATCGCGCCCCGCTCGGTCAGCAGGACGCCGGTGTTCTCCAGCCCGTAACCGGCCACCCGGGGCTGGAAGCCGATCGCCTGCATCACCTTGTCGGTCTCGAGCGTCTGCTGCTGCCCGCCGGTCGACACATGGACGAGGACCTTCTCGCCGGAGTCGTCGATCGACTCGACCCGGGTGGAGGTGAGCACCTCGATGCCGAGCCTGCGGTACGCCTTGGCCAGCTCGGCCGAGACCTCCTCGTCCTCCAGCGGCACCAGCCGGTCGAGGAACTCCACCAGCGTCACCGCCACCCCGTAGTTGCGCAGCACATACGCGAACTCCACCCCGATGGCCCCGGCCCCGGCGATGACGATGCTGCCGGGAAGCTCATCGCTGAGGATCTGCTCCTCGTACGTGACGACCCGTTCGCTGAGCGTCGTGCCGGGCAGCAGCCTGGTGGTGGCCCCCGCGGCGATCACGCAGTGGTCGAAGGTGAGGTTCTCCTGTGCGCCGTCCGAGGTCCGTACCGACAGGGTGTGCGCGTCGGTGAAGGTACCGGACCCGGTGTACTCGGTGATGGCGTTCTTCTTCATCAGATAGTGCACGCCCCGGACCCGGCCGTCGGCCACCCGGCGGCTGCGCGTGTACGCCTCCCGGTAGTCGAAGGTCACGGTGCCCTCGACCCGGATGCCGAAGGTCTTCGCCTCCTGCTGGAAGATGTGCGCGAGTTCGGCGTTGCGGAGCAGCGCCTTCGACGGGATGCACCCGACGTTGAGGCAGACCCCGCCCCAGTAGCGCTCCTCCACGACGGCCACCGATAGGCCCAACTGGGCGCAGCGCACGGCGGCGGTGTATCCGCCGGGGCCGGCGCCCAGGACGATGACGTCAAAGTGTCCACTCATGTCAGCACCATAGGCTTCCAGTTGGGCCCGCCGGTCCTTTGGCCGGGCGAGTCGTCCCGCGCCGCGTCCGGCGCCCGGCCGCCCCGGCCCCGGCCCCGGCGCCGGCGATCGGCCGGATCAGTGCCGCACGGTGAGCACGATCTTGCCGAACTGCGCGTTCGACTCCAGATAGCGGTGCGCCTCGACGGCCTCCGTCAGATCGAAGGTACGGTCCACGACCGGCGCGAGCGCTCCGGAGGCGAGACCGCCGTTCACGAAAGCGGTGGCGCGGCGCAGTCGCGCGGGGTCCCCGCCGATGGGGAACTGCACGAAGAGGCGGGCGTCGATGCCGGGAAACGACGGTATCGGCAAGGTCAGGTCGTCGCGCGGATCCAGCGCGCCGTAGACGAGCAGCCGGCCGCCCGGGGCGACCGTCGCGGCGACCTCGGCCAGGCCGGGACCGCCGATCGGGTCCATCGCGGTACGCACCCCCCGGCCGTCGGTGATCGCCTTGACCCGCGCGACCAGATCCTCCTCCTCGGTGACGACGACATGTGCGGCGCCGGCGTCGAGCAGGCGCTGCCTCTTCCCGGCGGTCCGGGTGGTGGCGATCGGTACGCCACCCATCCGGTTCACCACCTGGATCGCGGCCAGCCCGACCGCCCCCGAGGCCGCGGTGATCAGGACGGCTTCACCGGGCGCGACCTGGCTGTCCTCCGCGAGCGCGCCGTATCCGGTCAGATAGCCCATCCACGCCGCCGCCGCGATGACCGGGTCGCTGTCCGCGGGCCGCGGCAGGACGGCGGTGGCCGGCAGCAGCACCTGGTCGCCGTAGGTGCCGTAGTCGGTGAGCTTGAAGGCGGGCACCACGCTGACGCTGTCGCCGGGCGCGAAGTCCGGGACGCCGGGGCCGACGGCTGCCACGGTTCCGGCGGCCTCGTACCCGAGGCCCGAGGGGGAGGCGGGCGGATAGAAGTACCGGCCCTGGCGGAACATCGCGTCGGCCCGGTTCACACCGATGGCGTCGACGCTGATGAGCAGCTCTCCCGGGCCGGGGGCACCGACGGCCACCTCCCGGAGGGTGAGCACTTCGGGGCCGCCGGTCGTGTCGAACTGTACGTGCAGAGCCATGTGGATCCGATGTCCTTTCACATGTCCCGGGGGGCGCCGGGAAACAGACCTGTTTCCCGTTGGCCAGGATCGTACACCGATCTGTTTCTGTCGGGTGAGGGGGCGAGCGGCGGGTGGATGACTGGTGCGCCGATCGGTGGGTGTGCCTCCCGGCGGCGGACGGGCGCACCTGGCGTCGATGCGCCCTGGTGCCGCCGGGAGAAGCGTCAACTCAGTGCCGCGATGACCTGCCTCGCCTGGTTGTCGAGGCCCGAGGCGTTCGGGTGGACGAAGGTGCAGGCCTCCCCGGTGCCGGGGATCTCCTCACACGCCGGCGACGGCGTGTCGGTCTGGTCCCCTTCGCCGGTCAGGTCGTCCCTGACCCCGTACATCCACTTGGCCGCGCCGGCCGCGCACACGCCGTGGGCCTCGCTGCTGGTGTACGTGTCCACGTACTGGTCGTGGTGTTCGAGGGCCGCGGTCCGCAGCGTGTGGTTGAGCCCCTGTTCGAGCGCGTCCAGCCATGGCATGTCGCCCTTGGCGATGGACCCGAGCTGCCGGAAGGTGAGCCAGTTGCATCCCGCCGAGGTCGGCACGATCGCCGGGTACCCCACGACGGCGACCGTGGCGTTCGGCGCGGCCCGCCGGATCGCGTGCAGCATCAGGCTGTAGTCCTCGGTGAGTTCCCGGCGCTTCTCCGCCAGCCAGGCGTGGCCCTCACCCTCCGTGTAGTAGTGCTCGCAGGGCGAGCCGAGGCCGAAGTGCGACAGACCGAGGGCAGAGCACTTGGCCACGATGGCGCCGAATCCGAGCGAGTTGCCGCCGACCCCGACGGTCACGTAGTCGGTCGCCGGACTCAGCGCCCCGATCTGCGCGGGTCTGGGATCCCAGCCGCCGGGTGGTGGGATCGAGGGCGGGCCGTAGATCTTCTCGCTGGGCTGCGGTGCCAGCACTCCGTCCACGACCTCGGCCGCGCCGCAGGTCACGTCGTGCAGGCGCAGCCCCAGCGCTTCGGCCACCTGGTGGGGATAGTTGCGGTACGAGCGCCCGCAGCCGTCGTGGTCCTCCCAGGGGCGCACGTAGACCCCCGCGCTGTAGGAGTCGCCCAGCGCCACGTACTGCGGTCGATGGTCCGCCGCGGGGACGGCCGAAGGTGCGGGGGAAGCGGACGCGGCGCCGGGCGCGAGGGCCGAGGCCGCCGCGGCCACGGAGGCGGCCACGGCCACCGCCAGCCGGACGGAGGCGCGGTGTCTGAAGGCGGGCAGGCCGAATCTGGTCACGACAGCTCCTTGGAAGATCGCCGGGGTCTCTCCCACCGGCTTCATCACCGAACGTACGCCATGACTACACAGAGTGATATATCTCGCGGCTCAAACCCCTCGATCGGGTTGAACCGATGTCCGAACCCGCCGCAGAGGCCCGGCCACCCCGGCCCCCGCCCCGCGCCACCCCGGCCACTCCACCACCCCGGACCCCCGTGCCACTCCCGCACCACCCGCCCCAGCCGTTGCCTGAGCACCAGGGCTGAACTAGCGTGGAGACGTGGCACGAGCGCCATCTGTCGTGAGGTGAGCAGCCACCGCGGGACGACATTCCCCGAGCCCTCGATGAAACCGCCCCGGGCATCGCTTTTCCCATGCCTTTCCCATACCTCTCGCGTATTTCTCGCGTATTTCTCCGACGAGGTATGCATCCGGGCGGACTTGGCGCGCGAGCGCGCTGACGCGCATCCTGGAGGTCGACGTGGTTTCCACGCACTACAAGACGGCGAAGGTGAACGGGCAAGAGGTCTTCTACCGCGAGGCCGGCCCCATCGACGCACCGGTCCTGCTGCTGCTGCACGGATTTCCCAGCAGCTCCCATATGTTCCGCCATCTCGTCCCGGCGCTCGCCGACCGCTATCACGTGATCGCCCCTGACCACATCGGGTACGGCGAATCGGCCATGCCGACGGTGGACGAGTTCGACTACACCTTCGACAATCTGGCCAGCGTCACGGCGGGCCTGCTCGACCAGTTGGGCATCGACCGCTTCTCGATCTACGTACACGACTACGGCGCCCCGATCGGCTGGCGGCTGGCCCTCAACCCGGCGTACGAGATCACCTCGGTCATCTCGCAGAGCGGCAACGCCTACATGGACGGCTTCGCCCAGCCGTTCTGGGACTCGCTCTTCGCGTACGCCACCCACCCGGGTCCGGACACCGAACCGGGCGCTCGCGCCAAGCTCGGCCCCGAGACCACCCGCTGGCAGTACCAGAACGGCGTCGCGGACAAGAGCCTGGTCAATCCCGAGGCGTGGGACCACGACCAGGCGCTGCTCGACCGCCCCGGCAACGACGATGTGCAGCTCGCGCTCTTCCGCGACTACCCGACCAACATCGACGGCTACCCGACGGTGCAGGAGTACTTCCGCACCAGCCAGGTGCCGTTGCTGGCCGTTTGGGGCGAAGGGGACGAGATCTTCGGGCCCGACGGGGCGAAGGCGTTCTCCCGCGACCTGCCCGAGGCGGAGATCCACCTGCTGCCGGCCGGGCACTTCGCCCTGGAGAGCCACCTGGACGCCATGAGCGGCTACATCCACGGCTTCCTGGGCCGCGTCGTCGCCTGACGGTTCCTCAGCTCGCTTTGCCCCGCGGGGCATGGTGACCGTGCCGACCTCGCCCACGCCGGTGCCAAAGGGCAGCGGAGTGGGTAGAGGTGACGGATGGCTGACAACGCTGAGCGCGCGGCCCAGGAGGCCGAAGTCCGAGAAACCGTAGGCACGTTCTTCCGTCTGGTCGGCGAAGGGGACGCCGACCGGGTGGCCGACGTCTTCGCCGAGGAGATCGACTGGTTCGTGCCGGGCGACGAGAAGGTGCTGCCCTGGGCGGGGCAGCGGACCCGGCGCGAGCAGGTCCCCGACTACTTCAGAACGCTCTGGCCGGTCTTCGTCCACGACGAGAGCGAGGTCAGCGTCGACAAGATGCTGGTCGACGGCCCCGACCTGGTGGCGGTCGGCAAATCGAGCCACACCGTCGCCGCCAACGGCCGCCGCCTGACCACCCTGATGGCCTTCCGCTTCACCGTCGAGGCCGGCCGCATCGTCCGCTTCCACCTCTTCGAAGACACCGACCTCGTCGTCCGCACCGTCACCGCCCCCAACTAACCCCCGGCCCCCGCACATCCCACCCACCCGATGTCGGCGGGCCCCAGCGACCGGGCCCCGCCGGCACCCGGATGCGTCGCCCCGGCCGCTCCCGCCGGCACCTGGATGCGTCACCCGGCACCGGCCCATCGTATGACGGGTTATTTCGGTATTCCGCCCTGGGGAAGCCCCGCGGCTATATGCTGCCGAAGCGGGATCACGGCGTGAAAGGCCGGCGGGGGCGGGGCGGGTGACTCTGGTACGCAAGAGCGGTTGTCTGATAGTCCCGGTCGCGATCGAGCGTGGTCCGGACTGGGCGACGGGTCCGCTCTCCGCCTCATCACTCTGGCCTTCCGGTTCGCCGCAGGCGCGAGCCGCCGACATGACCGCCCGGCTCAATTACTTCGAGTCGAGAGTCGCGCAGACCCTCTATGGCGGGCAGGGCCCAGCCGTTCGCTGGCATCGAGAGTCCTCGGCCTGCCCGGCCGATGCCGCGGTGGCCGCGGTGGAAATACTTCAAGCCCCCGCTTTCTCCGGGGAACGGACCGGCCTCGCCGTCCTTCACCTCAGGTTCGGGGCGGATCCCGTCGGCGACCTCGCCGGGCTGTGCGACCTGTCCTCCTCACCGGCCGGCGCGGCCAACCGCTCCCGCCTCCAGGCGTTGATGCCCGACGGCGTCACCATCCCCAGCCAGGTGCGCAGGGCCTCGACGCTCGCTCATGTGACGTTCGGCGGCGCCGCGCAGCCGACCATGTCTCCCGCGTACGGCTCCTGGCCGGCCAGGGACCAGTGGCTCTGGTGCCTCGCCTCCGCCGCCCCCGAGTCGCTGTTCCCACCGGACCCCGAGGACCCCTCGCTCTTCGAGGGACGCGTCCGGTTCTCCGCCGACTGGCAGGCCCTGGTGCTCCGCGACGGCGTCGCGTTCGTCGGGACGAGTCCCGACCCCGGTGGGGAGAACGTCTTCCACGCGGCTGCCGAGACCTACGTGCACAGTATTTATCTCGATGTCCTGCTGCTCGGCCGGATGCAGGCGAACGCGCTCAACACGCTCGCCAACCAGATCGCCACCATCGGGCTCGACCGCTTGGGAGCCGGACAGCTCGAAGTCCTGGAGGGCCGCCTCATCGAGTTGCGGCGAACGTTCGGCAGAGACCACATCACCGCACACGGCAAGGGAAACGAGATCCTCCGCCAGTACTTCGCGCAACACCGGGTGCCGGAGCTGCGCGCCCGCCTCGTCGACGATCTGGCGGATACGGCGCGCTATGTCGAGGCCGCCGGCGCGCGTTCGGTCAACGCCGTACTCGGCCTCGTGACCGTGCTGGGGCTGCCCTTCGGCCTGTCGTACGCGGCCGGGGCACTGTGGGGTGGAAGCGGTGCCCGGAGTTTCGCGGTGTGGACCGCCGTGGGCGCGGTGGCCTCGCTCGCGGCCGTACTGCTGCCTCCGGTGCGCGCCATGCTCCGTGCCATCAGCCGACGTATCGACGATTGATCCCGCTCGTTCCCAGCGCCAGGAAGGCAGCACCATGGCATCGGTGAGTCTCGACCCGACCGACCCGACACTCCAGCGGCTGAACGCCCTCCGTCTGATGATGATGCACTGTTTGCTCGAGGACCAGTACAGCTTCCCGGCCGCCCTCGACCAGGCCATCACCCTCTCCGAGACGGGGAAGGAGTGGTACGACCGCATCACGGCGGAGGTCCCCGGCCTTTCGGCGAGCGATGCGAAAGCGGCGCTGTTCGCCGAGATTGTCATCGGCAAGGAGCTCACGTTCTCGATCGAGGGCACGGACTTCGAACTCCTGAGGCAAGCGATCGCCGAGGACGTCAAGAACCGCCGTATACGTTACCCATGGGTGTTCGGCCGCGATCTGGACGACGCGTACCTCCGCGTCTACGGAAACGAACCCCGGAGTTTCCTCAGTAATGAGGAGTCCGTGGCCCTGCTCAATGGCGTCCCGCAGGGCGTCTTCCAGATCGCCGACGTGACGGTGGGGCCCTTAGGAATACTGGTCGTTCCCGAATACCGATGTCTGCTGCCCACGACCTGTGGCCCGGCCATTGAATGTCTGGACCCTGGATGCTCCGGTGTCCACCACTCTCGGCTGAGCACCGGCAGTACACCATCGGGGAAGGCGTACCAGGCGATCCTGCCGGATTTCCCGGTCGACATCGCACTCGGCAGGCTGGTAGCGGACTTGGCTCGCCCCGACGACGAGTTCTTCCGCACCGACAACCGCTGGGGCCTGCCCTGGCTGTTGACCAACGGCATGTCCGAGGCGGAGCGCGTGGTGCTGTTCACCGCCCTGGTGAAGGAGAACCGCGACGGCATCCGGGAGTTCGTCGGCCGCCATCTCGGAGCGGAACTCGCCCGCCGCCCCGCTCGGGAGATCGCCGACGCGGTCGCGGGCGCGGAGCTCTTCCAGCTCCTGCTCGCCGTGTCGGACACCTCGCTCGTGCTGAAACTGGAGGAGGCGATCAGTGACGGACGGATCGTGGTCGGGCGCACGGAGGTGCGCCGCCCCATCAGACCCAAGCACGAGGACGGCGGGGCGTTCCGCGCGGAGGCCCAGGCCAGTCGCCTCGGAGTGCGGTTCAGTTCGTCGCAGCGGCTGACCGCGCCGGTGGCGCTGAAGCATCTGATCACATCGCTGTACACCGGGGAGGCGCGCGAGGACCTGGACTGGCGGCTGCGCACGGTACCCGGCAACGACGCCATCGCGAGGCTGGACCACTTTCTGCAGCGGACTGCGCCGCGGGAGGTCGTCAGCAGGCTCATCCTGGACAACCGGTCGGCGCTGCTCTCCGCCTTCAGCTCTCTCCGCTACGGCAAGTTCCAGGTACCCAGGACACCGCAGGAGGAATCCGAGCTGATCGATCGCATCCTCTGGAAACTCGGGTATCCGCTGGACGCACCGGAGAGCACGGACGCGGCGGTGCGGAAGTACGCGCGGCAGATGCTCCAAGTTTCGGAAGGCCGTACACCGCCGGACAGCCGGGTGGACGAGATCCGGAGCGCGGGCACCAACCTCTTCGCGGCGCTCGAGGATCTGCTCGGCGGAACCCTGCGATTCGTCTGCTGGGTTCTCCTCGGGGATCCTTATCCCGATGAGCACCATCGGCGGTTCGTGTTCCGCCGGGCGTGGGCGGAGAAGTTCCTCACCGAGACGATGACCGCTCCCGAAGGCCTTCCCGATCGGTTTGTCTACGACGCCGAGGGGCGCAACTCGCTCGGGGTGCTGATCAAGTCCTTCCGGGTCCTCGCGACCAAGTGTGAGCTTGTTCTGGAGAAACCGGACGCGTTCTTGAGGAGTCCGGACAGGGTGCCGTTCTTCTCCGCGAGGGCATCGTCGATCTATATCTTCCCCTTCCTGCACAGCCGGCTCATCCTTGATCTGAGCGACGACAGCAGGCAGGTGTTGCTCACGGCCCTGCGCGATTTCGCCGCCACCCTGGAGAACGGCCGCGTCGTGGACGTGCGCAACCGCGTGGTGCACCCGGCCGATGACTTTCCCAGCGCGGCCGAGATCACGGCGGCGTGCGCCATGATCGAGCGGGGACTCGACCTGCTCACCGAACACGGCCTGCTGCCCGCCATCTACATGTGGGCCGGAGAGTCCACCGACTCCTTCCGGCGCAAGGTCACCCGGATGACCGACGGGGCGGCGCGCTCGGTCGAACTCGTCAGCCCGTCGGAACTGGACGAGTGCGGCATGCCCAACTACGACCGCCCGCAGATGATCCCGATCGGCGCCCGGCTGGCCCAGACCGGGGAGCCGATCCGCCTGCGCTTCGAGGAGGAGACGGAGTTCACCGCCTTGTGGGAGGACTACCTCGCGTACGCCTGGCGCGCCAGGGACCTCCAGGAGCTGGCTCAGCCGGAGCCGGCCTCCCTCTGACGAGGCCGCGCACGCCCGTGCTGTTCGGAGTTCAGGGGGCGCGGGCGGCGAAGGCCGTCGGCCCCGCCCTGAGGGGGCGGGGCCGACGGCCTTCGCCGCGGGTGGTGGAGCGTGCGGCGCTGCCGCAGGGGCTTCTAGATGTCGAAGTAGAGCTCGAACTCGTGCGGGTGCGGGCGGAGCTGGATCGGGGCGATTTCCATCGTGCGCTTGAAGTCGATCCACGTCTCGATGAGGTCCGCGGTGAAGACGCCGCCGGCCTGGAGGTAGTCGTTGTCGTCTTCGAGGGCGTTGAGGACCGCCGGCAGGGAGGTGGGGACCTGGGGGACGCTCGCGTGCTCCTCGGGGGCCAGCTCGTAGAGGTCCTTGTCGATCGGCTCGGCGGGCTCGATCTTGTTCTTGACACCGTCCAGGCCGGCCAGCAGGAGGGCGGAGAAGGCCAGGTACGGGTTGGAGGACGGGTCGGGGGCGCGGAACTCGACGCGCTTGGCCTTCGGGTTGGAGCCCGTGATCGGGATCCGCATCGCGGCCGAGCGGTTGCGCTGCGAGTACACCAGGTTGACCGGGGCCTCGAAGCCGGGGACCAGCCGGTGGTAGGAGTTCACCGTCGGGTTGGTGAAGGCGAGCAGCGACGGGGCGTGCTTGAGGATGCCGCCGATGTAGTAGCGGGCGGTGTCGGACAGGCCCGCGTAACCGGCCTCGTCGTAGAAGAGCGGCGAGCCGCCCTGCCACAGCGACTGGTGGACGTGCATACCCGAGCCGTTGTCACCGAAGATCGGCTTGGGCATGAAGGTCGCGGTCTTGCCGTTGCGCCAGGCGACGTTCTTCACGATGTACTTGAAGAGCATCAGGTCGTCGGCCGCGGCGAGCAGCGTGTTGAACTTGTAGTTGATCTCGGCCTGGCCCGCGGTGCCGACCTCGTGGTGCTGGCGCTCGACCTGGAGGCCGGCCGCCTCCAGCTCCAGGGAGATCTCGGCGCGCAGGTCGGCGAAGTGGTCCACCGGCGGGGCCGGGAAGTAGCCGCCCTTGTACCGCACCTTGTAGCCGCGGTTGTTCTCCAGCGAGCCGGTGTTCCAGGCGGCCGCCTCGGAGTCGATGTGGTAGAACGACTCGTTCGCAGACGTCTGGAACCGAACGTTGTCGAAGATGTAGAACTCGGCCTCGGGGCCGAAGTACGCGGTGTCGGCGACGCCGGTGGAGGCGAGATACGCCTCGGCCTTCTTCGCCACGTTGCGCGGGTCACGGCTGTACTGCTCGCCGGTGATCGGGTCGTGGATGAAGAAGTTGATGTTGAGCGTCTTGTCCCGGCGGAACGGGTCGACACGGGCGGTCGAGAGGTCGGCGCGCAGCGCCATGTCCGACTCGTGGATCGCCTGGAAGCCGCGGATGGACGAGCCGTCGAAGGCCAGTTCCTCGGTGGGGTTGAACGACGACACCGGGACCGTGAAGTGCTGCATCACACCGGGCAGGTCGCAGAATCGGACGTCGACGAACTTGACGCCCTCGTCCGAGATGTACCTATTGACGTCGTCGGCGTTCTGGAACATCCAACTCCTCCTAGGCCCGGCCCCGCGGGTCGGGTTGGCAATCGAAGTGGCCCCTGTGAGATGGCGCACACTGCACCAACCATAGGGATCCGGCATTTCTCCAGCATGACCCATTTGTTTCTTGGCAGTTAACCGACACATCGGGACGGTGCTACCCGGGCGGTGGGACCCCTCTCACGGGGGGTTACCGTGGACGCGTGGACAACAGGGAAGTAATCGGATCGTGGCTCTCGGGTCCGCGCGCCGCCGCGGAGGAGATGGGCGTCGAGTTCGGCTATCGGGGCGAGCGGCTGGGGCTGCCCGAGCATGGCCCGGGATCGATCGCGTCGGTGGGGCGCCGGCTGGTCGCCCTGTTCATCGACTGGATTCTCTGCGTGCTGATCGCATACGGCCTGATCGCACACCGTGACTACGGCGCGTCCAATCCGTGGGCGCTCGTCGTCTTCGGCGCGCTGAACGTGATCGCCCTCTCGCTGGTCGGCAGCACCCCGGGCAAGCGGCTGCTCGGGCTGCGCCTGGTGCGGCTCGACGGAAGCCGGCTGATGCCCCTGGCCGTACTGCTCCGTACGGTGCTGCTGCTGCTCGTCATCCCGGCGGTCGTCTGGGACCGTGACGGCCGCGGGCTGCACGACAAGGCGGCCGGCTCGGTCGAGGTCCGGATCTGACCGTACGAAACGACGGAGAGGGGCCCGGGGCGCTCACCGCGCCCCGGGCCCCTCTCCGTCGCCCATGGATCCGCGCTACCCGCTCAGCGTCCCCTCGGCATCCGCATCCCGCCGCGGCCCGGCATGGGTCCCTTGGGAATCGGCATATTGCTCATCGGGTCCCCGAGTGAGCGCAGCCGGTCGTTCACCTCGGTGGTCTTCGGGCCGCTCAGCGACCGCGGCAGCCGGAGCAGCGTGGCGCGGATCTTCTTCAGCGGAAGCTCGCCCTCACCGGTACCGATGATGTAGTCGCGCACCGGCACGTCGTATACGACCCGGGCGACCCTCTTGCGCTCGCCCGCCAGCAGACCCTTGACCCGGTTGGGGTTGCCCTCGCCGACGAGGACCACACCGGCCTTGCTGACGGCCCGGTGCACCACGTCCTGGTTCCTGTTCATCGCCACCGCGGGGCTGACGGTCCAGCCGCGGACGTTCTGCAGGACGGCCGCGGCGGCACCCGGCTTGCCCTCGAGCTGTCCGAAAGCGGCCGTCTCGGCGCGGCGGCCGAAGACGACCGCCATGGCGAGAAAGGCCAGCAGGAAGCCCAGGATGCCGGCGTAGATGGGGTGGTCGATCAAGAAGCCGAGGGCGAGGATGACACCGAAGGTGACGATTCCCACAGCCGCTAGGACAAGGCCGATCTTCGTGTCGGCCTGCCTGGTCATCTTGTATGTCTGGACGATCTGCTTCAGTCGTCCAGGGTTCTCGGATGGTTCCTTCCTCGCCATGCCAAGAAGGATACGTGGCCTGTCGGTACGCCGTCACCGTGGTCGGTCGGCGGGGACAAGCGGGTCCGGTCGGCCCGGGGGCGGTGCCGGGGCGCCCCGGGGGCTCAGCACGGTCTCAGCGGGGGCCGCCAAGCCCTTCCGCCGGCGCCTCCAGCGCCGCCATCTCGTGCTCGACCTCCCGGCGGTCCCTGGCACGCTGGCGGTCGGCGACGACGGCCGCCCAGGCGTTGCGCCGGGCGGTCTGCTGGCCACCGCTGAGCAGAAAAGACTCGACGGCCCGCAGCGCCCCGGAGACCGGAGCATGCGGGCGGACGACGGTGAGACGGGTGCCGCGCACGGGCCTGGACGTCATGGCGTCCCCTTCGAAGAGGAGCTGAATGGCTGAGCTGCGAAAGCCTGTGAAAGCACGACAACAGCCTCGCCACACTGTGTTACCAGCCGGTGACCAGTCGGTCAAACTCATATGAAAAGCCGTCAGCCACCGGCCCTTTGGGCGGTTCGTGCGCTATGTGAAGCCGCGACAGCCCGCCAACGCGCCACCGCGACGGCGCGCCACCGCGACGGTACGAAACCGCGCCGCCGTGATGTCATGCCGGCCCGCGAACTACGCCGCCGACTCCGCGCGCCGGTCGATCGCCTGCTGGAAGAGCCGACCCGCGCGGTACGACGATCGCACCAGCGGTCCGGACATCACGCCGGCGAAGCCGATCTCCTCGGCCTCCTCCTTCAGCTCCACGAACTCCGCGGGCTTCACCCACCGCTCCACCGGGTGGTGCCGCACCGAGGGACGCAGGTACTGGGTGATGGTGATCAGCTCGCACCCGGCCTCGTGCAGGTCGTGCAGCGCCTGGCTGATCTCGGCGCGCTCCTCGCCCATGCCCAGGATCAGGTTGGACTTGGTGACCAGACCGGCCTCGCGGGCCCGGGTGATGACCTCGAGCGAGCGCTCGTAACGGAAGGCGGGGCGGATCCGCTTGAAGATCCGCGGCACCGTCTCGACGTTGTGCGCGAGCACCTCGGGACGGGCGCCGAAGACCTCGGCCAGCTGGGCCGGCTCGGCGTTGAAGTCGGGGATCAGCAGCTCGACCTTGGTGGCGCCGCCGGGGCGCGCCGCGGTCATCGCGTGGATCTGGCGGACGGTCTCGGCGTACAGCCAGGAACCGCCGTCTTCCAGGTCGTCGCGGGCGACGCCGGTGATGGTGGCGTAGTTGAGGTCCATGGTGACCACGGACTCGCCCACCCTGCGCGGCTCGTCGCGGTCGAGCGCGGCCGGCTTGCCGGTGTCGATCTGGCAGAAGTCGCAGCGCCGGGTGCACTGGTCGCCGCCGATGAGGAAGGTGGCCTCGCGGTCCTCCCAGCATTCGTAGATGTTGGGACAGCCGGCCTCCTGGCACACGGTGTGCAGGCCCTCGCTCTTGACGAGTTTCTGCATCTGCGTGTACTCGGGACCCATCTTCGCCCGGGTCTTGATCCACTCGGGCTTGCGCTCAATGGGGGTCTGGCTGTTACGGACCTCCAGGCGCAGCATCTTCCGTCCGTCGGGTGCGACTGCGGACACGACCGGCTCCCTACAGCTTCGATTCTTCGGCGAACACCAGCGTACGCCCGTGATTCATACGGCTCCGTAACGAAGCAACCAGCGGCCTGATGGGTGCATTCCCGGCGGGGGTCCACCAGCCGGTGATCCGTCGCGGCTTCGTCATGGCTCTGTCATGGCTCTGTCGTGGCTCTGTCGTGGATCCGTCGTGGATCCGTCGTGGATCCGGGCCGGGCCGGCCCCGCGGGACCGACCCCTGGACCTACCCGGCGGGCGGCCCCGGCAACCGCGGCGGCGCGGCTTCGGCCCGGCCTCAGACCGCCCGCGGCAGCGGTACCGACGAGGCGAGGACCGCGGCCAGGTGCTTCTCGACCACCGGAAGCACCTCCCCGACCGTCACCTCGCGCCCCAGTTCCGCCGAGAGCGAGGTGACCCCCGCGTCCCGGATCCCGCACGGCACGATCCGGTCGAACCAGGTGTTGTCCGGGTCGCAGTTGACGGCGAAGCCGTGCATCGTCACGCCCTTGGCGACGCGGATGCCGATCGCGGCGAGCTTGCGGTCCTCGCGGCGCTGGCCGGCGTTGGAGGGGGCGTACTCCGGGCCGTTGAGCCGGGGGTCGAACTCCTCGTCGGCCAGCCGGGGGTCGAGGTCGAGCGTCAGGCCGCCGGCGCCGTCGGCCGCGCCCCGCCGCTCCACGGCGTCGCCGAGCACCCACACCCCGCTGCGTCCCTCCACCCGGCTGGTCGCCAGGCCGAAGTCCGCGGCGGTACGGATCAGCGCGTCCTCCAGCCGCCGGACATGGGCGACCACGTCCACCGGCCGGGGCAGTTTCAGGATCGGGTAGCCGACGAGCTGTCCCGGGCCGTGCCAGGTGATCTTGCCGCCGCGGTCGACGTCGACCACCGGGGTCCCGTCGAGCGGCCGTTCACTGTCGGCGGTACGGCGGCCGGCGGTGTAGACGGCCTGGTGTTCGAGGAGCAGGCAGGTGTCGGGGATCTCGTCCGCGAAGCGGGCCGCGTGCACCCGGCGCTGCTCCTGCCACGCCTCCTGGTAGTCGACGGCGTCCGCGCCGAACCCCAGGTGAACGAAGTCCAGCTCACTCACGACGACTCCTCCGCGATGCCTTGGCCCGGCGCCGGCCGTGGGTCTCACATGGCGCCCCACTCACTGTACGGCGGCGGGCGGCCGTCGCTGACCGGGGTCACCGGCGGCCTCCGCCGGCGACCCGGAGCAGCCGCCGGCGACCGACCTCGGCGGGACGGAAGGGGGCCCGGAGCGCGCTGGGGCGCGATGGTCCCTTGTCCCCCATTCGGGCGAATATGCCGTTCTTACGGTGAACTTCCCGGCGCAGACCGTTACATTCACGCCGATCCTGAGACTCCCAGCCTCCCAGCGGAAGTGGACCGCACTGCCGATGACGGACCCCGCAACGCAGCGACACCCCGACCGCCCCGACCGCCCCACCGGACCGGCCGCCGGGGTCCAGGGCACGGCCCAGCCGAGTGGGCCGGGCCGGCCCAACAGCCGGCTCGCCTCGCTGATCGCCGAAGCCGGCTTCTCCAACGCCGGGCTGGCCCGCCGGGTGGACCAGCTCGGCCTGGAACACGGCCTCGACCTGCGCTACGACAAGACGTCCGTCACCCGCTGGCTGCGCGGCCAGCAGCCGCGCGGCACGACGCCCGCGCTGATCGCCGAGGTGTTCACCCAGCGGCTCGGGCGGCGGCTGTCCGCCCAGGATCTCGGGCTCGACGCGTGCGCGCCGGTGTACGCGGGGCTCGAGTACGCCGCCACACCCGGTGAGGCGGTGGACATCGTCAGCGGGCTGTGGCGGAAGGACACCGGCAACCAGACGGAGCTGCGGAAGATCGCGTTCACCCCGGCCGGTCTGGTGGTCCCGAGCCGGGACTGGCTGATCGGGCACGCCGACGACAGCGTGGCGTCCACCGGCAGCGCGCCCCCTCCCCGTGGCGAGCCCCTCGGCGCGACCCCTGGCCCAAGCATCCCCGGCCCCAGCGTCCCCGGCCAGAGCGCTCCCGGTCCGGGCATCCCCGGCCAGAGCAGGGGGACGGAGCCGCCCGCGACGGGCGAGCCGGCCCCCGCGCGCGAGCGGACCGGCCACGCCGATCCGGGACGGCAGCGGATCGGCGCCGGCGACATCGCGGCGGTGCGCGCGGTCGGCGACCTCTTCCGCGGCCTCGACCAGGCGTACGGCGGCGGCCACGCCCGCCAGGCGCTCGTCAGGTATCTGGAGCACGAGGCCGAGCCGATGCTGCGCGGCAGCTACGGCGAGGCGCTCGGCCGCCGCCTCTTCGGCGCGGTCGCCGACCTCACCAGGCTGGCCGGCTGGACGTCGTACGACATCGGCGCGCACGGTCTCGCCCAGCGCTACTTCGTCCAGGCGCTGCGGCTGGCGCAGGCGGCGGGGGACCGGGTCTACGGCGGCTATGTGCTGGTCACCATGAGCCGGCAGGCGGTCTATCTCGGGCACGGACGGGAGGCCGTCCAGCTCGCCAGGGTCGCCCAGCAGGGCATCGGTACGGGGGTGCCGGCCGTCGTCCTGGCGCTGCTGCACGCCGCCGAGGCGCGCGGACACGGGCTGCTCGGCGAGGGCCGCGCCTGCACGGCCGCGCTCGCGAGGGCCGAACGCGCGCTCGCCGCGGCCCGCGGCGGCGACGAGATCCCGGGCTGGGCCCGCTTCTTCGACGAGGCGCAGCTCGCCAGCGAGTTCGCGCACTGCCACCGGGACCTCCTGCAATGGCGGATCGCGGCTCAGTACGCGGAGAAGTCGCTCCAGCTGCGGTCACCCGCTTACGCCCGCAGCCGGCTCTTCGCCCGCGTCGTCCTCGCCTGCGCGCGGCTCGGTCTCGGCGAGGTCGACGTGGCCTGCGCGCACGGCCTGGAGGCGGCCAAGCAGGCGGCGGACATGCGGTCGCTGCGCGCGGCGGAGTACGTCCGCGACTTCGGCCGCCGCCTCGACCCGTACCGCGACACGGCGGCGGCCCGCGCCTTCAACGACCGGCTGGCCGCGTTGCCGCAGTGACGCCGCGCACCCGGCGGGCGCGGCCGCCGGGGAGGGGTCCTACGGGGTGCGGGCTTCCTCTCCGCGGTACGGCTGGTGGCGCGGCTGCTCCGGGGCCGGGAGGTCGCGTGCGGCCGTGACGAGGGCCCGGTGGACGCGGGCCGTATCGGCCTCGGTGGTGCGCCAGTTGGAGAAGGCGGCGCGCAACGCCGGCCCGCCCCCGTACACCGTGGGGGTCAGGAACGCCTCGCCCGAGGCGGTGACCGCGGCGGAGAGGGCCGCGAGGCGCGCCGGGGTGGGGTGGTCGGCGAGGGTGAAGCAGACGACGTTGAGCCGGGCCGGGGCGAGCAGCCGGAACGCGGGTTCGGCGTCGAGCGCGGCGGCCAGCGAGGCGGCGCAGGCCGCGTTGCGGACGACGATCTCGCCGTGGCCCGCCGCGCCGTAGGCCGTCAGGGTGAGCCAGGCCGGCAGGGCGCGCAGCCGGCGGGAGTTCTCCGGGGTCAGGTGCAGGAAGTCGGGGTCGGCGGGATCGGGCACGCCCAGGTAGGGGGAGGCGTTGTGGAAGACGGCGGTCTGAAGATCACGGCGGCGGGTGAACTGGACCGCGCAGTCGTACGGCACGTTGAGCCACTTGTGCAGGTCGACGCAGACCGAGTCGGCCAGGTCCAGCCCCGCGGTGAGGTGGGCGTGGGCGGGGGAGAGGGCCGCGAAGCCGCCGAAGGCGGCGTCCACGTGCAGCCAGAAGGGGAAGCGGTCCCGGAGCGCCGCGACAGCCCGCAGGTCGTCGAAGTCGACCGTGTTGACGGTGCCGGCGTTGGCCACGACGACGGCGGGCCGGCCGCGCAGCTCGGCCAGCGCGGTGGCCAGCGCGGGCACGTCCACCGCCTCGCGGCCCGGCAGGGTGGCGACCGTACGCAGCCGGTCCCGTCCGATGCCCAGGATCGACAGCGCCTTGCCGATGCTGGAGTGGGGGGCGCCGGACAGTACGGTGACCGGGCCGAGCGCGTCGGCGCCCGCCCGCGACACCCGCACTCCGAGGCGCTCGCCCACCCACTCCCGGGCGATGGCGAGCCCCACGGTGTTGGCGGCGGTCGCGCCGCTCACGAAGGCACCGGAGTGGGCGTCCCCGAGGCCGAAGAGCTCGCGCAGCCAGCGGAGGGTCTCCTGTTCCAGTTCGGCCGCGCAGGAGTCACCGCCGGACGCGGCGTTCTGGTCGTACGTGCCGGTGAGCCAGTCGCCGGCCAGCCCGGCGGGGGTGGCGCCGCCGGTGACGAAGCCGAGGTAGCGCGGGCCCGCGCTCCCGGACAGGCCCGCCTCCCAGCGCTCCCCGAACTCGGCGAGCGCCGCCGCGAGGCCGCGCCCCTCGGCGGGCAGCGGTGCCTTGCCGTCGGCCGCCCGCCACCCCGCGTGCGCGGCGGCCCGCTCGTCGAGCCCGGCCAGAAAGCGAACGGCGTACTCCCGCGTCATCCCGAGCAGTTCCGGCAGCCGAGCGAGGTCCCCGGCGAGCAGTGCGTCCATGAACCGGCACGGTAGGTCCGCCAACCCCGACCTGTCGCGGTCCACTTGCTCCCATCTGGCCCCAACCCGCAGGGAGATGGCCCCTTCCCACCCTCAGCGCGCCCGGCCGTGCGCTCAGCCGGGCGCGCCGACGACCGTGCCCTACGGCCGCAGCGCCGCCTCGATCGCCTCGTCGATCCCCGGGTAGGTGAACCGGAAACCGGAACCGAGCAGCCGCTTGGGCCGTACCCGCTGGCTGCCCAGCACATCGCCGGCGAACTCGCCGAGCGCGATCCGCAGCACCGGGGCCGGCACCGTCGCGAGGGTGGGGCGGTGCAGCACACGGCCCATCGCCGCGGTGACCTCGCGGTTGGTGAGCGGCTCGGGCGCGGTCAGGTTCACCGGTCCGGACAGCTCCTCGGTGTCGATGAGGTGCCGCAGGGCGGCGATCTCGTCGTGCAGTGCGATAAAGCTCCAGTACTGCCGCCCACTGCCGAGCCGCCCGCCGAGCCCGGCCTTGAAGATCGGGAAGAGCCGTCCCCACGCCCCGCCGCTGCTCGCCACCACAAGACCGGTGCGGGCGTGCACGGTACGGATGCCGGCCTCGCGGGCCCGCTCGCCCGCGGCCTCCCACTCCTCGACCAGCTCCGGCAGGAACCCCTCGCCGGCCGGACTGTCCTCGTCCGCGGCGGAGTCACCGGTGTCGCCGTAGAAGCCGATGGCGCTCCCGCACACCAGCACCTTGGGCGGGGTGTCGAGCGAGGCGACCGCGCGGGCGATCACATCGGTGCCGCGCACCCGGCTGTCGACCAGCTCCTTCTTCCGCGCCGCCGTCCAGCGCCGGTCGCCGATGCCCGCGCCCGCCAGGTGCACCACCACCTCGGTGCCGGCCAGACCCGCGGTGTCCACCGTCCCGGCGGCCGGATCCCACCGCACCTCGTCGACCCGCTCGGGCGGGCGGCGGACCAGCCGGCGGATCTCGTGGCCGTCGGCGCTGAGCGACTCGATGAGATGGGAACCGATCAGCCCGGAGGCTCCGGTGACCGCGATACGCATGGGGGTGCCTCTCTTCAGCCGAACCGGGCCCACAGGTGCGGATAGCGCTCCGCCATCGCCTCTTCGTCGTCCATGTCGATCGGCTCGCCCTCGGGGCTCTCCGGCTCCGCGAGACCGAGGTCGGGCAGCCGCACACCGGTGAGCTGCTCGTACGCCTCGTCCGCCGCGTATCCCACGTCCTCCGCGTCGCCGTCGGTCTCCGCGTCGAAGGACTCGGCCAGCTCGGCCAGGTCGTCAGGGGCGCTCAGTGCGCCCTCGAAGACATGGCGGCCCTGGGCGATCAGCCAGCAGCGGAAGTAGTCGAAGGACTCGTCGTCCGCGCCGCCCAGCATCACGTCGGCGGCGCCCCACAGCTCCCAGGTGAAGGCGCGCAGGAATCTGGTCTCGAAGTGCCGGGCGAAGTCCACCACCGAGTCGGGGTCGAGCTGGGCCAGCTTCTCGACCAGCAGGTCGGCGTGTTCGTCCGGATCGCCGTCCGCGGCCTCGCGGGTAGTATCGACGATCTCCCAGAACTCCGTCTCGTCCATCACGCGTCCAGCTTCCCGGTTGCCGCGCCGGCACGCACGCGGAGCGCCCCGGATACACCCGTGTTGTTGACGATCTCCCGGCCGGAGCGCGGGATCACCGGACGTATGCCCGGGACGGGTCAGCGTACCGGTAGCTTCAGCCGGTAGATCACCACGCGCCGCCGGGGCCGGAAGCCGAGTGCGGAGTTGACGGCCAGCATGTGCCGGTTGTCGTCGGCGTTGTCGGTGGTGACGGCGGTGATCGCCGGGTCCACGGTGGGCACGAGACGCAGCATGGCGGCCTTCATCCACAGGCCGAGCCCGCGGCCGCGGTGGGCGGCGAGGACCGCGGTGTCGTACTGCTGGGCGACCCCGCCGGCGTCCGCGTCGAGCACCAGTTCGGTGTAGCCGGCCACCGCGCCGTCCGCCTCGGCGACCGCGGCCACGGTCAGCAGCCGCTCGCCCCGCCGGGCGACGACCCGGGCGGCCTCGCGGACCCTCTCTTCGTTCCCGGCGGCCCCGGCGGCCCCTGTCACGGTGCCGAGGACCTCGCCGCCCGGCATGTCGGCCATGCCCTCCTTGGCCCGGGCGAAGCCGGCCGCCAGCTCGTCGGGGACGACGCCCTCCCACCACGTCAGCCGGTATCCCGGGTGCGGCAGGTCGGGCAGCTTGCCGATGGGCTCGGGGATGTCGTCGAGCGACAGCCGCAGCACACCGAGCCGGAGCGCGGGCGCGAAGTCGCGGGTGGCCAGGAAGCTTTCGCCGGACGTCCCGGCGATCACCCGGGTGGCGAGGGTACGGCGGCCCGCCTCGGTGGCCGCCTCGGTGACGGTGGCCAGCAGCCGGGAGCCGGCGCCCATCCGCCGGTGGGCCGGGTGGACGGTCATGTCCACCTCGGCGAGGTGGGCGCGGCCCGGTGCGGTGAACAGCCGCAGGGCGGCGGTGGCCACCGGGTCCTGCCCGGAGCCGCGCACCAGCCAGAGCACCTGACGGCTGTCGCTGCCGTCCTGGGTGAGCTGGGCCCGCAAGGCATCCACCGAGGGCACCGGGTCGCCGGGCCGGTCGTGCGCCAGGGCAGCCGACCACACCCGGTGCCAGGCACGGAAGTCCTCGGCGGTGGGAGCCGTCAAGGGGCTCGGGTTGGCAGCCATCCGGGGGACGTTAACCGTTTTCGGCGGAGCGCCGCAATCCCTTTCGAGCCGGGAGGTCGCTGTGGATGTCCTGATCACGTCCTTCTCGGCGGCCACACCGGTTACAGGAGCCCAGCCCCCCGGCCCCCCGCCCGGCCCACCCCCCGGCGGCATCGGGCATCGCGAGGCGGCGCACGGCGGACCGAGGTCCCGCCGCACGCCGCCAGGGGGATCGCCGCACGCCGCCGGGGACCGCCCCGGGGACTACAGCCCGTACCGCTCGGCGGCCTCCTTGACCGTGGCCGGGTTGATGTCGCCGCGCCGGGCCAGCGCCGCCAGTGTCCGCACCGTCAGCGATTGCGGGTCCACCCCGAAGTGGCGCCGCGCCGCGTCCCGGGTGTCCGACAGGCCGAATCCGTCGGTGCCGACCGACGTCCACTCCTGCTCCACCCACGGCGCGATCTGGTCCGGCACCGCCCGCATCCAGTCGCTGAACGCCACCACGGGTCCCGGCGCGCCGGCCAGCGCCCGCGTCACGTACGGCACCCGCTCCTCGCCGTGAAGCCGGGCCGCGTCGCACTCCAGCGCCTCGCGCCGCAGCTCGGTCCAGGACGGCGCCGACCACACGTCGGCCGCCACGCCCCAGTCCTCGGCGAGCAGCCGCTGCGTCTCCAGCGCCCAGTGGACGGCGGTACCGGAGGCCAGCAGTTGCGCCTGCGGCGCGTTCGCGGGCGTCCGCACCGCGTCCTGCGCCCGCCGGTAGCGGTAGAGGCCCTTGAGGATGCCCTCCTCGACACCCTCGGGCATGGCCGGCTGGATCTTCGGCTCGTTGTAGACCGTCAGGTAGTAGAAGACGTTGGGGTCCTCGTCCGCGGCGGTCTCGCCGTACATCCGCCGCAGGCCCTCGCGGACGATCACCGACACCTCGTAGGCGAAGGCCGGGTCGTAGGAGATCGCCGCCGGGTTGGTGGAGGCGATCAGATGCGAGTGGCCGTCGGCGTGCTGGAGCCCCTCACCGGTCATCGTGGTGCGGCCGGCCGTCGCGCCGATCACGAAACCGCGGCCCAACTGGTCGGCGAGCGCCCAGAACTGGTCGGCGGTCCGCTGCCAGCCGAACATCGAGTAGAAGATGTAGAACGGGATCATCGGCTCGCCGTGGGTGGCGTACGACGTGGCCGCGGCGGTGAAGTCGGCGACCGAACCCGCCTCGGTGATCCCCTCGTTGAGGATCTGGCCGTCCTTCGCCTCCTTGTAGTACAGGAGCTGGTCGCGGTCGACCGGGTCGTACGTCTGGCCCTTGGGCGAATAGAGGCCCGCCGACGGGAAGAGCGACTCCATGCCGAAGGTCCTGGCCTCGTCGGGAACGATCGGCACCCAGCGGCGGCCGGTCTCCTTCTCCCGCATCAGATCCTTGATCAGCCGGACGAACGCCATGGTGGTGGCTATCTCCTGGCCGCCGGAACCCTTCTCCAGCGCGGTGAACGGCTTGGCCGCGGGCGCGGGCAGCGGCTTGGCGACCACCGTGCGGGCCGGCGCCGGGCCGCCCAGCGCGGCCCGCCGCTCCCGCAGATACCGGACCTCGGGCGAGTTCTCGCCCGGGTGCCAGTACGGGACCACGTCCGCGTCAAGCGCGCTGTCCGGGATGGGCAGCTCCAGCAGATCGCGCATGGTGCGGAACTGCGGGCCGGTGAGCTTCTTCATCTGGTGGTTGGCGTTGCGCGACTCGAAGCCGGCGCCGAGCGTGTAGCCCTTCACCGTCTGCGCGAGAATCACCGTCGGGGCGCCCTTGTGCTCGACGGCGGCGCGGTAGGCCGCGTACACCTTGCGGGGCTCGTGCCCGGCGCGGGAGGTCTGGAAGAGCTCCAGCAGCTTGGCGTCGGACAGCTTCGCGCCGATGGTGCGCAGCGCCGCGTCCGCGCCGAAGAAGTGCTCGCGCAGATAGCCGGCGTCCCGGGTGGCGTACGTCTGGAACTGGGCGTCGGGGGTCTCCCGCAGCCGCCTGAGCAGCGCGCCCTCGGTGTCCTGGGCGATCACTTCGTCCCAGGCCGCTCCCCACAGCGCCTTGATCACATGCCAGCCCGCCGCGCGGAACTGCGCCTCCAGCTCCTGCACGATCTTGAAGTTGGGGCGGACCGGGCCGTCGAGCCGCTGGAGGTTGCAGTTGATGACGAAGGTCAGGTTGTCCAGGCCCTCACGGCCGGCCAGGGCCAGGGACGCGGTCGACTCCGGCTCGTCCATCTCGCCGTCGCCGAGGAACGCCCAGACGTGCGAGTCCGAGGTGTCCTTGATGCCGCGGTGCTCCAGATACCGGTTGAAGCGGGCCTGGTAGATCGCCGAAAGCGGGCCGAGGCCCATGGAGACGGTCGGGAACTCCCACAGCCAGGGCAGGCGGCGCGGATGCGGGTACGAGGGCAGGCCGTCGCCGCCGGCCTCCTGGCGGAAGCGGTCGAGCTGCGCCTCGGAGAGCCGGCCTTCGAGGAAGGCGCGGGCGTAGATGCCGGGGGAGGCGTGGCCCTGGAGGTAGAGCTGGTCGCCGGAACCCCCGCCCCCGGCCGGTGAGCCAGCCAGGCCCTCCTTGCCGCGGAAGAAGTGCTGGAAGCCGGTCTCGTAGAGCCAGGCCGCCGACGCGAAGGTGGCGATGTGGCCGCCGAGGCCCAGCTTGCTGCCGCGGGTCACCATCGCCGCGGCGTTCCACCGGTTCCAGGCGGTGATCCGGGCCTCCATCGCCTCGTCGCCGGGGTAGGCGGGCTCGGCGGCGGTCGGGATGGTGTTGATGTACTCCGTCTCCAGCAGCGGCGGCAGCACCACGCCGCCGTCACCGGCGGACTCCAGGGTGCGCCGCATCAGGTACGCGGCCCGGTGCGGACCCGCGGACTCGGTGACCGCCGTGAGCGAGGCGCGCCATTCGGCGGTCTCCTCCGGGTCGCGGTCCGGGATCTGGTCGAGCTGACTCAGCCGTGGTCGGCGTACGTCGTCGGGCATGGGGTGCCGCCTTCCGAACGGAGGGAGGGATGGAGAGTGCGAGTTCTTGGGTCGGCATGACAGGGCTCGCCCCTCCGGACTCCACGGTACGTCGCCGATCGATGATCGATCAATGGCCAACCGAAAGGAAATGACCACGAAACCGGCGAGATTTCCAAAGTCGGCACCCCGTGTCAACCTTGCGGGCACAGAGTGTCAGCGGCGTGGCGCCTTGGAAACCGTGGTGTGACCCGCGCGGACCCCTCGAACCCCCTCAGGCTCCCACAGCCACCTTGGGGCAGCCTTCAGCCGCCCTTCAGCCCTTCTTGGGCCGGAGCGGGACCGGCCGGCTCAGACCTGCGGCGCGCAGCTCAGCACATGCGCCTTGATCAGGGCGGTGATGTCCGGGTCCCGGCGGACGAAGGCGTCCACGATCTCCTGGTGCTCGGCCGCGTACGCCCGCGGGGCCGGGCTCAGCCAGCGGATGGAGAGCGTCGTCCACACCTCGATGCCGAGCGACTCCCAGGCGTGCAGCAGTACCGCGTTGCCCGCCGCGCGGACCAGCTCGTGGTGGAAGGCGACGGTGTGCCGCACCTGCGCCTCGACGGCCGGCCCGGTGTCGGCCGCCCGCAGCGCGGCGACCTCCCGCTCCAGCGCCGAGGGGTCACCGGCCAGCGCCTCGGCGGCCAGTTCGGCCGCGACCTGTTCCAGACCGGCCCGGACCGGATAGCTCTCCTTCAGGTCGGCCGCGGTCAGATTGCGCACCCTCACGCCCTTGTTGGGCGCCGACTCGATCAGCCGCAGCGTCTCCAGCTCACGAAGCGCCTCCCGCACCGGCGTCTGGCTCACCCGCAGCTCCACCGCGATCCGGCGCTCCACGATCCGCTCACCCGGCTGCCAGCGCCCGCTGACGATGCCCTCCAGGATGTGCTCGCGGATCTGCTCCCGAAGGCTGTGCACGACCAGAAGCGGGGCCTCGGCTTGCTGAGCGGCGCCAGCGGCCATGGGGTGCGGTCCTTCCCGTAGACGTGGGATAGACGATACGACCAGGAGGCAACCCTGCCGCCATCCCGGCGGGCGCGGCTCCCGGACCGGCTCGCCGCGGATACCACGGCGCCCCCGTCCCCGACTGACGGGAACGGGGGCGCCGTAAGGCCGGGCGGCGCGGGCCGGGCCGGCCCGGAGCCGTCAGAGACCCAGCTCGACCTCGAACTCGCCGGCCTCCAGGATCTCCTTGACCGCCGTCAGGTAACGGGCCGCGTCGGCACCGTCCACCAGCCGGTGGTCGTAGGAGAGCGCCAGATAGGTCATGTCACGGATGCCGATGACCGTGCCCTCGGGGGTCTCGACGACCACCGGGCGCTTGACGGTCGCGCCGATGCCCAGGATCGCGGCCTGGTTCGGCGGCACGATGACCGTGTCGAAGAGCGCGCCGCGCGAACCGGTGTTGCTGATGGTGAAGGTGGCGCCCGCCAGGTCGTCCGGGGTGATCTTGCTGGCCCGGACGTTGCCCGCCAGTTCGGCGGTCTTCTTGGCGATCCCGGCGATGTTCAGATCGCCGGCGCCCTTGATGACCGGGGTCATCAGGCCCTTCTCGGAGTCCACCGCGATACCGATGTTCTCGGAGTCGAAGTAGGTGACCGTGCCCTCGTCCTCGTTGATCCGGGCGTTGATCCCCGGGTGCGCCTTGAGCGCCTGGGCGGCGGCCTTGACGAAGAACGGCATCGGGGAGAGCTTCACGCCCTCACGGGCGAGGAAGGACTCCTTGGCCTGGCCGCGCAGCCGCATGAGCCGGGTGATGTCCACCTCGACCACGGTGGTCAGCTGCGCCTGCGAGTGCAGCGCCTTCATCATGTTGTCGCCGATGAGCTTGCGCATCCGCGTCATCTTGACCGTCTGACCGCGCAGCGGCGACACCGCGGGAGCGGACTTCGACGCGGCGGGGGCCTTGGCGGGCGGCGCGGCGGCAGCGGCCTTCGCCGCCTCGGCGGCGGTGAGCACGTCCTGCTTGCGGATCCGGCCGCCGACGCCGGTGCCGCGCACCGAGCCGAGGCTGACGCCGTTCTCGGCGGCGAGCTTGCGGACCAGCGGGGTGACATAGGCGGCGTCGTCCGCGGCGGCGGGGGCCGGAGCCGCGGGTGCCGCCGCCTGCGGGGCGGGGGCGGGGGCGGCGGCCGGAGCAGCCGGGGCCGGGGCGGGCGCGGCCGGCGCGGGGGCGGGTGCTTCAGCCGCCGGAGCCGGTGCCGGTGCCGGTGCCGGAGCAGGTGCGGGTGCCTCAGCCGCGGGCGCCGGAGCCGGGGTCGGGTCGGGCGCCGGGGCGGCCGGCGCCGGAGCGGGCGCGGCGGGTGCCGGCGCCGCCGCCGGGGCGGCACCGGGCGCGCCGATGACGGCCAGCCGGGCGCCGACCTCGGCCGACTCGTCCTCCTGGACCAGGATCTCCAGCAGGGTGCCCGCGACCGGGGACGGGATCTCGGTGTCGACCTTGTCGGTGGACACCTCAAGCAGCGGCTCGTCGGCGTCGACGCTCTCGCCGACCTGCTTCAGCCAGCGGGTGACGGTGCCCTCGGTCACGCTCTCGCCGAGCGCCGGCAGCGTCACATCGGTGCCGGCCGCACTGCTGCCGCCCTTGACGGCCTCGGCCGTCGGGGCGGGCGCGGGTTCCTCCACCTCGGTGGAGGGAGTGGAAGGAGCGGCCTGGGGGGCCGGGGCCGCGGCGGGTTCGGGCTGCGGCTCGGCGGCGGGAGCGGGGGCAGCCGCGGGGGCGCCGCTGCCGTCGTCGATGACGGCCAGTTCGGCGCCGACCTCGACCGTCTCGTCCTCGGCGACCTTGATGGACGCGAGCACACCGGACGCGGGCGAGGGGATCTCGGTGTCGACCTTGTCGGTCGAGACCTCGAGCAGCGGCTCGTCGGCCTCGACGCGCTCACCCTCGGCCTTCAGCCAGCGGGTGACGGTGCCCTCGGTCACGCTCTCACCGAGCGCCGGCAGGGTTACGGAAACCGCCATGGTTGCGGTTGCTCCTAACGGATCTGTACGGATGGGGTGGCGTGGCGGAGGGTCAGTCGTGCGAGTGCAGCGGCTTGCCCGCGAGGGCCAGGTGGGCCTCGCCGAGCGCCTCGGTCTGGGTGGGGTGGGCGTGGATGAGCTGCGCGACCTCGCCCGGCAGCGCCTCCCAGTTGTAGATGAGCTGGGCTTCGCCGATCTGCTCGCCCATCCGGTCGCCGACCATGTGCACGCCGACGACGGCACCGTCGCGGACCTGGACGAGCTTGACCTCGCCCGACGTCTTGAGGATCTTGCTCTTGCCGTTGCCCGCGAGGTTGTACTTGAGGGTGACGACCTTGTCGGCGCCGTAGAGCTCCTTGGCCTTCGCCTCGGAGATGCCCACGGAGGCGACCTCCGGGTGGCAGTACGTCACGCGCGGCACACCGTCGTAGTCGATGGGCACGGTCTTCAGGCCGGCCAGCCGCTCGGCGACGAGGATGCCCTCGGCGAAGCCGACGTGCGCGAGCTGGAGGGTCGGCACCAGGTCGCCGACGGCCGAGATGGTCGGCACGTTGGTGCGCAGGTACTCGTCGACCAGCACGAAGCCGCGGTCCATCGCGACGCCCTGCTCCTCGTACCCGAGGTTCTGCGAGACGGGGCCGCGGCCGATCGCGACCAGCAGCACCTCCGCCTCGAAGGTCTTGCCGTCGGCGAGCGTCACCTTCACCCCGTCGGCGGTGTACTCGGCGCCCTGGAAGAAGGTGCCGAGGTTGAACTTTATGCCGCGCTTGCGGAAGGCCCGCTCCAGCAGCTTGGAGCTGTTCTCGTCCTCGACCGGCACCAGGTGGGGCAGGCCCTCGACGATCGTGACGTCGGTGCCGAAGGACTTCCACGCCGAGGCGAACTCGACGCCGATCACGCCGCCGCCCAGGATGATCGCCGACTTCGGCACCCGGTCGAGCACCAGGGCGTGGTCGGAGGAGATGATCCGGTCGCCGTCGATGGTCAGGCCCGGCAGCGAGCGCGGTACGGAGCCGGTCGCGAGCAGGACGTGCCGGCCCTCGATCCGCTGGCCGCCCACCTCCACCGAGGTGGGCGAGGAGAGCCGGCCCGCGCCCTCGATGTAGGTGACCTTGCGCGAGGCCACCAGGCCCTGCAGGCCCTTGTAGAGGCCGGCGATCACATCGTTCTTGTACTTGTGCACGGCGGCGATGTCGATGCCCTCGAACGTGGCCCGGACACCGAACTGCTCGCTCTCGCGAGCCTGGTCGGCGATCTCGCCGGCGTGCAGCAGCGCCTTGGTGGGAATGCATCCCTGATGCAGACAGGTGCCCCCGAGCTTGTTCTTCTCGATCAGGGCGACGTCCAGTCCCAGCTGCGCGGCACGCAGGGCGGCTGCGTAGCCTCCACTGCCACCGCCGAGGATCACTAGGTCGAAAACAGTGCTGGCGTCGTTCGCCACGTCACGTCCTCCATGCATGGGTTCGCCGGAGCCGGTCCACCAAGACCGGGCGGCGGCTTTGGTTCGGCCGCTTTGTCTCAAAGGGGGCCCTGTCGTGCCGAGACAACATCTTCGCACTTCTGAACCGCTTGCGGAGCACCGGGCCCGACAGTGGGAACACGGCGTACGGCCCCGCGCATGTCGCCCGGGGCCGTACGTGACCGATCTCACCTCGGTCTCACCCGATCAGAGCAGATCGCCGTCCGCGGCCTGCCGGGCCAGCCGCACCAGGGTGCGCACCGCGGTGCCGGTGCCGCCCTTCGGGGTGTAGCCGGCGGGACCGCCCTCGTTGAAGGCCGGGCCCGCGATGTCCAGGTGCGCCCAGGTGATGCCCTCGCCGACGAACTCCTTCAGGAAGAGCCCCGCGATCAGACCGCCGCCCATCCGGACGCCCATGTTGGCGATGTCCGCGGTGGGGGAGTCGAAGGTCTTGCGCAGCGCCGGCGGCAGCGGCATCGGCCAGGAGTCCTCGCCCTCGGCCAGCGCCGCGGTGTGCACGGCGGTCCGGAACCCGTCGTTGTTGGACATGATCCCGAACCGCTCGTCGCCCAGCGCCAGCACCATCGCGCCGGTCAGCGTCGCCACGTCCACGATCGCGTCCGGGCTCTCCTCGGAGGCACGGGCCAGCGCGTCACCGAGCACCAGCCGGCCCTCGGCGTCGGTGTTCAGCACCTCGACGGTCTTGCCGCTGTACATCGTCAGCACGTCACCGGGACGGGTGGCGTTGCCGCCCGGCATGTTCTCCGCCAGCGCCAGCCAGCCGGTGACATTGACCTCAAGGCCGAGCTTGGCGGTGGCCACGATCGCGGCGAACACCGCGGCGGCGCCGCTCATGTCGCACTTCATCGTCTCGTTGTGGCCGGCCGGCTTCAGCGAGATGCCGCCCGAGTCGTACGTGATGCCCTTGCCGACGAAGGCGAGCGTCCTGGTGGCCTTGGCGTGGGTGTACGCGAGCCGGACCAGCCGGGGCGGGGTCGCGGAGCCGCGGCCGACGCCCAGGATGCCGCCGAAGCCGCCCTTGGCCAGTGCCTTCTCGTCCAGCACCTCCACCTTGAGGCCGAACTCCTTGGCGGCGCTCTGCACGGCGGCGGCGAAGGCCTTCGGATCCAGGTCGTTGGCCGGGGTGTTGATCAGGTCGCGGGCCCGGTTGACCTCGGCGCCGACGGCGGCGGCGCGCTCGGCGGCGGCCTTGTGGGCCTTGTCGCGCGGCTTGGCGCCGGTGATCGCCACCTCGGCCAGCGGGACCTTGGCGCCCGCCTTCGACTGGTAGGCGGTGAAGGCGTAGGCGCCGAGCAGCGCGCCCGTGCCGACCGCCTCGACCTCTGCGGCGCCGGTGGCCGGCAGCGCGAAGGCGGCCTTCTTCGCCCCGGACAGGGTGCGGGCCGCGACGCCCGCCGCCTTGCGCAGCGCCTCGGCGTCGTAGCCCGCGGCGCCCTCAGGGGCTTCGCCGAGACCCACCGCGACCACGACCGCTGCCTTGACCCCGGCCGGTGCGGGCAGTTTGGTCACCTCGCCCTCGGCGCCCGAGGCACCGAGGGTCTCCAGCGTGGCCGCCAGCTTGCCGTCGAACGCGGAATCCACCGATTCGGCCCCCGGCGCGATACGCGGCCCCTTGGGGCCCTTGGCCACGCCGATGACAACGGCGTCCGCACGCAGCGCCGCGGCGGAGGAGGTACTGAGTGTCAGTGCAGTCACAGTGGATGAGGTCCTATTCGGTCGAGGTCCTGTCAGCGGCCGTTGGGTGGCCCGGCCCATGGCACCCGCATCGTATTCCGCCGCCCGGCACGGGAGCGCCGCGGCGGAGGCGGGAGCGTGGGGCCGTATCAGCCGTCTGAGCCTACGCCCAGTCACCAAGCGCAGGTGGGCCGCCCGGCGGCCGCCCGCGGGCGGCCGCCGCGAACGTCCCGGTCGGTCAGGACCGGGGGTGATTCAGCGCAGGGCGATGATGACGAGGCCGGTGGTGGCGGCGACCTCGCAGAGGGCGCCGAAGACATCGCCGGTGACGCCGCCGAAACGGCGCACGCACCGCCGCAGCAGCGCCTCGGCGGCGAGGAGGGCGCCGCACCAGGCGATCGCCGCCCGCAGCGCGGTCGGCGCGCCGGCCGGCAGGGCGGCCGCGGCGGCCGCCGCCCCGCACCCCACGGCGACGCCCCAGGCGGTCAGCGGCCTGATCGCGCCCGCCACCGCCGCGCCCAGGCCGCCGGGCCGGGCGGCCGGCACCCCCGCCCGGCAGGCGAGCGTCATCGCCGCGCGCCCGGCCGCCCCGGCGAGCACCGCGGCGCCGCCGCCGTACACCGGGCCGTGCCCGTAACAGGCCGTCAGGGCCGCGGTCTGCGTCAGCAGGACGAGGACGAGGGTGACCACGCCGAAGGGACCGATGTCCGACTGCTTCATGATCCGCAGCGCGTCCGCCGCGGGCCGCCCGCTGCCCAGACCGTCCGCGGTGTCCGCGAGCCCGTCCAGGTGCAGTCCCCGGGTCAGTACGGCCGGCCCGGCCACCGCTGCGACGGCCGCGAGCGGGGGAGCGGCGCCGAGCGCGGTCAGCACCCCGCCGGCCAGCGCCGCCGCGCCCCCGACGACCAGCCCGACGAGCGGCGCGACCGCCATCCCGCCGCCGGCCGCCGCCCGGTCCCAGCGCCGCAGCCGGACCGGCAGCACGCTGAGCGTCCCGAAGGCGAACCGGAACGCGTCGGCGAGGGAGGCCCGGGCGGGGGCCGCGGCCATGGGTTCGTTCACCGCGCGAGGCTATCGCCCCGGGCCGCCAGGGACCGGGGCGGACGGATCGGCGGCCGTCCCGCTCCGGGCGGCGGGCCGGGGCCGGCCGGCGGCGCGGGCGGATTCCGCCGCCGTCAGGGCCAGGACGGCCGCGACACCCGCCAGGTGCTCGAAGCCGGCCAGATTGGGCAGGCAGAGCACCTCGACGACCATGGCGAGGGCGATCGCGCCGGCCGTCCACCCCATGCGGTAGCGGCAGGCGGTGTAGACCCCGAGGGCGACCACGGCGGCCGAGGGCCCGGTGTCACGCAGGCGCAGCTCGTGGCCCGGCAGCCCGAGGAAGCCGCCGGGCCCGATCCACAGGGAGTAGCGGGCAAAGCAGCTCCCGGCGACGGTGGCCAGCAGCGCGACGACGACGGTGCGGCGGGTGCGCAGGGTGGTCTCGGCGAGGCCGAACACCACCACGACCTGGAGCGCCAGCCCCCAGACCGGCAGCTCCGGATCGGGTACGAAGACCGACAGCGGGGTACGCAGCAGCTCCTGCCACCACGGCAGGGTGGCGTAGACCCCGCCGAGCCGGTCCACCCAGCCGCGGGTGTGCGGCCAGTGCTGGAGCAGTTGGAGCCCGAGGATGCCGGCGCACGCGGTGAGCGTCAGCGGCACCGCCCGGAGCCCGGCCGTCCGCAGCCGGTGGCGTACGTCGGCGAGGACGGCGCCCGACCCGGCCCCGGCGAACCGGCCGGCGACGGCGCGCACGGGGCGGCGGGAGCGGTGGCCCGCGGGCGGGGGTGACGGCCGGTCAGCCGGTCTGGCGGCGACGCAGTCCGGTGGGCAGCCGGGTGGGCAGCTTGGGTGGGCCGAGGAATCCTTCGGCCCGGGCGCCGGCGAGACCGATCCTGGGCAGTTCGCTGGATTTGCCGAACAGGACATAGCGCGGCTCCCAGATCGGCCGGAACTTGGCGTTGGCGCGGTAGAGCGACTCGATCTGCCACCACCGCGAGAAGAACGTCAGCAGCGAGTGCCACAGCCGCAGCACCGGACCCGCGCCGAGCCGCGACCCCCGCTCGAACACCGACCTGAACATCGCGAAGTTCAGCGAGATCTGCTCGATGCCGACCTCGTCGGCCCGCTGGATCAGCTCGATCACCAGGAACTCGATCAGCCCGTTGTCCGCGCCCCGGTCCCGCCGCATCAGGTCGAGCGACAGCCCGCGCGGCCCCCAGGGCACAAAGCTGAGCAGCGCCCGCGGCGAGCCGGCGCCGTCATGGCACTCGACCATCACGCAGTCGCCGTCGGCCGGGTCGCCGAGCCGGCCGAGCGCCATGGAGAAGCCGCGCTCCGTACAGCCGTCCCGCCAGCGGTCGGCCCGCTCCACCAGCAGGTCCAACTCGGCCGCCGGGATGTCGCGATGGCGCCGGATCCGGACCGTACAGCCCGAGCGGCGGACCCGGTTGTACGCCTGCCGGACCGTGCGCATCGCCCGCCCGTCGAGGGTGAAGTCGGCGGTCTCCACGATGGCCTCGTCGCCGAGTTCGAGGGCGTCCAGGCCGTGCCGCGCGTATACGGTGCCCGCCTCCTGGCTCGCCCCTATCACCGCGGGCACCCAGGCGTGCTCCTCGGCCTCGGCGAGCCACGCCCCGATCGCGCCGGGCCACGCCTCCGGGTCGCCGATCGGGTCGCCGGACGCCAGCGAGACCCCGCCGAGCACCCGGTAGGCGATGGCCGACTTGCCGCTCGGCGACCAGATCACGCTCTTGTCGCGGCGCAGCGCGAAGTAGCCGAGCGAGTCGCGGTCGCCGTACGCGCCGAGCAGGCCGCGCAGCCGCTCCTCGTCGGCGGCGCAGAGCAGTTCGCGGCCGCGCGGTGAGCGGAAGGCGACGAAGAGGACCAGCAGGAAGAGCAGCGTGCTCATCACGTTGACCACCACGTCGACCCAGCCGGGGGCGGCGATCGCCATGAACGCGGAGTCGTCGGGCACCAGTGAGACCAGCCGGCCCACCGCGTAGCCGAAGGTGTCGCCGAAGCCCGCGCCGTGCCCGGAGTCGGTGGCCGCGACCAGGCCGGTGCCGATCAGCGCGGCCAGCGCCAGCCCGGCCACCGCGGTGAGGGCGGCCTGCCAGGGGTTGGCCGGGTCGCCCTTGGCCCGGAACTCGCGCCGGCCCACCAGGAGGGCGGCGAGGAAGGTGGTGGTGAGGGCCAGTGAGACCCAGTTCTGGACGTGGCGGTGGATCTGCGGCCACCCCATGCTGAGCGCGAGCGCGGTGAGGAACAGGCCGCACAGCACCAGGTTGAGGATCCAGGCGGCGCGTTTGCGGCGGCGCATCGTCACGGCGAGGAAGAGGGCGAAGGCGCCGGAGGTGAAGCCCGCGGTGAGCAGGTAGGGGGTGACGTAGTCCTGGGCGTTGTGGCGGCGGATGTCGGCGCCGAGGCTGACCCAGACGGCGCCGAGCAGATTCACCGCGGCGACGGCGCGCAGGTACCAGACGGTGAGGGTGGCCGCGTGGCGGGCGGGGGCGGCGCGGGCCGTGCGGCGGCCCGCGGCGCCGCCCGGCGCGGCTGCCGATGGCCGCTCGACGGCGGGGCTGCCCGTTCCCATGGCGGGGAGCTTACGGGCTTTTGTCCTATTTTCTGCTTAACGGGGCCGGGGGGAGGGGCGGTGGACTACTCGGGGGTGGCGGGGGCGGCAGGGGTGGCGGCGGCGTCTGGGCGGGGTGCGGGGTCGGTTTCCGGCTCCGCGTCAGGTTCCGGCTCCGGATGCGTTTCCGCCTGCGTTTCCGCGGCCGGTACGGCGTCCGGTTCGGCCGCCGGGGACGGCTCCGGGCTCGCTGGGCTCTCTGGGATCTCGGCGGAGAACGCGGCGGCGGCCTGGAGCAGGGGCAGCGCGAGCAGCGCGCCCGTACCGCCACCCGCGGCGATGCCCTGGTCGACCAGGGGCTCGAGCGAGATCCGGTCCAGCGCCTTGTCCTGGCCCGCCTCACCGCTGGCGTTGCCGGCGACCCACCAGTCGGGGGCCCGGAAGGCGACGCGCTGCGCCACCAGGGCGCAGGCCGCGGTGACCACGCCGTCCAGGACGACCGGGAGTTTGCGGACGGCGGCTTGCAGGAGGAAGCCGGTGATCGCGGCGAAGTCGGCGCCGCCGACGGTGGCGAGCAGGGCGAGCTGGTCGCCGAGGACCGGGCGGGCCCGGCGCAGCGCGTCCCGGACCGCGGCGCACTTGCGCATCCAGGTCAGGTCGTCGATGCCGGAGCCGCGGCCGGTGACGACGGAGGCGTCCGTACCGCACAGGGCCGCGATCAGCACGGCCGCGGTGGTCGTACCGCCCACGCTCAGATCGCCGAGTAGTACGACGCCCACGCCCGAGTCGGCCTGCTCGTCGGCGAGATCCATGCCGACGCGGAAGGCCCGCTCTGCCTCGTCCTGGGTGAGCGCGTCCTCGATGTCGATCCGGCCGGAGCCGCGGCGGATCCGGTGGGCGGTGACGTGGTCGGGCAGCTCGGCCGGGTCGCAGTCGAGCGCCATGTCGACTACCCGGACGCTGGCGCCGTACTGCCGGGCCAGGGCGTTCGCCGGCGCGGTGCCGTCGAGCGCGGCCTTGGCCAACTCCGTGGCGGTGCCGGCCGCGCGGGCCGAGACGCCCAGCGCGGCGACGCCGTGATCACCGGCGAAGAGGAGCACGCGGGGTTCCGTGAGCGGCCGCACGGGCACCTGGCCCTGCACCGCCGCCAGCCAGTCCGCCAGCTCGGCGAGCTTCCCCAGCGCGCCGGCCGGCTTGACCAGCCGGGCCCACCGCTCCTGCGACTCGCGCCGGACTCCGGCGTCCGGTCGCTCCACCTGGGCCCCGAAGTCATCCATCTCGATCAGCCTCACGGCCCGAACAGTACCGGTCCCTTGCCGGGGAGGCTTTACGGGCCCGGCGCGCCCCCGCCCCCTCCGGGGGTGGTGCGGTTGTTCGTGACGCTTGCCCCGGTGGTGGGTTGTTCGCGCGGTTCCTCGCGCCCCTGTCGGGGGGTGGTGCGGTTGTTGGTGACGCTTGCCCCGGTGGTGGGTTGTTCGCGCGGTTCCTTGCGCCCCTGTCGGGGGGTGGTGCGGTTGTTGGTGACGCTTGCCCCGGTGGTGGGTTGTTCGCGCGGTTCCTCGCGCCCCTGTCCGGGGGTGGTGCGGTTGTTCTTGTGCCTCGCCCCGGTGGTGGGTTGTTCGCGCGGTTCCTCGCGCCCCTGTCGGGGGGTGGTGCGGTTGTTGGTGACGCTTGCCCCGGTGGTGGGTTGTTCGCGCGGTTCCTCGCGCCCCTGTCGGGGCCCGGTGGGTGGTGGAGCTGGGGGGGTGCCGAGTTGTTTGGGGGCGCGGGGAACTGCGCGCTCAGCAGGCCACCGGCTGGCAGTTGGCGGACGACCGGAGCGTCACGGGCGGTGGCCCTTCAGGGGCGCGGGGAACTGCGGGCGGCAGCCGGTGGGCGACCGGAGCGTCCGGGCTGGTGTCCCGTCAGGGGGCAAGACCCCACCGGCCGGTGGGGAACGGACTGCCGCAACCAACCGGGGTCCAAGCAAAGCTCCCCTCAGCGCAGCCGCAACGCAAGGCCCGCCACGACCAGAAGAACCTGCTCGGACTCCCCCGCCACCACCCCGTTCAGCCGCCCGAGTTCATCGCGGAAGAGCCGCCCCGCCGGCGTCGAGGGGACCACCCCGGAGCCCACCTCGTTGGAGACGGCCACCACCGTCCGCCGGGTCCCCCGCCACGCGGCGACCAGCTCGGCGACCCGCGCCCGCACGCGCGGAACCGCGGCCGCCGGCTCGGCCCACGCGTCGGCCTCGTCCAGGACATGGGTGAGCCAGAGCGACAGGCAGTCGATCAGCAGCGGCGGCCCCGCCGGATCCGCGAGCAGCGGGACCAGGTCGCACGTCTCCTCGGTCCGCCACCCGCCCGGCCGCCGCTCGCGGTGCAGCGCGACCCGTTCGGCCCATTCGGAATCCCCCTCCCGCGAACCACCCGTGGCGACGTACACCACCCCGGGAAAGGCGGCCAGCCGCCGCTCCGCCTCCGCCGATTTCCCCGAACGCGCCCCGCCCAGCACCAGCGTGCGCCTCGGCACGTCCGGCACCTCCTGATAATCACCGACGACCAGCGTCGTACCGTCCGGCACCGCCCTCGCCCCGGCCGCCGCCAGCCGGCGCCCGAGTTCGGGCTGGGGCGGCGCGCCGTGGTCGATGTGCACCGCGACCACGTCCGTCGTGGCGGTGACCGCCCCGGCCGCCCGCAGCCGGGCCAGCCCGTCGGGGCGCCCGACGACATCGAGCAGCACCAGGTCGTAGGGCCGGGTGCCCGGCCGGACGCGTACCCCGGCCGGCGCGCATCCCGGCGGCAGGTAGAGCATCCGCAGGCCCTGCGGCGACTCGACCGCGTACCCCGTGCCGGGCGCGTCCACGGCGACCGCCTCCACCCGGTGCCCGGTGAGCAGCGGCAGCCGCTGCGCCTCGGCCAGCCGGACCGGCGCGGGCAGCCCCGGCGGCAGCTCCGCCGCGGGCCGGGCGGCCGGGTGGGAGAGGAGGACCAGCCGCAGCCCGCCGAGCGGCTGCCCGGCGCGGGCGGCGGCCAGCGCCACCCCCGGGGCCGGATCGAGCAGTACCACGCCGTCCACCACGACCGTCGTCGCCGCCCGGGCGCCCGCCCCCACGGCGAGCGCGCAGGCCGCGCAGGTGCAGCCGGGGAGCGGCAGCCCGCCGGGGCCGCCGGTGCCGAGCAGAGTCAGTTCCACGAGATGATCGTCTCGCGTCCGATCACGCCCGGCGCGCGGGGCCCGGTCGAGCGGACACCCGGCGGACCCCACCGGCGGCACGCCGCCCGACGCCGGGCCGAGACCACTCCTACCGGCGCGGCCTGTGCCGATACGCTGCGACGGCAGCACCCCGACCCCGGACCGAGGGAGAAGCACATGGCGTGGACGTGGCGGTTCGAGAAGGCCGACGGTACCGAGGTGCCCCCGGCGGTGGAGCCGGAGGAGTTCACCACGCAGGGGGACGCCGAGTCCTGGGTCGGCGAGATCTGGAAGGAACTGGTCGAAGGCGGCGCCGACCAGGTCGTCCTCTTCGAGGACGGCACCCTCATCTACGGACCCATGAGCCTGCACGGCGAAGCCGTCGACGAGACCTGACGCCCCCGGCTCGGCCCCGGGCCCGCCGGGAAGCCCCCGGCGGGCCCGTACGGCCCGCGCCGCCCGCTCCTGGGGCCCCGCCGCCGAACCAGGCGGAGCGCTCTGAGCGGAGCCCGCTCAGAGCGAACCGAGCGTCACCCGCACCGAGTGCGGATCGCCGTCCCTCGTGTAGTCCACGGTGATCCGCTGACCCGGATCCATCCCGGCCAGCGCCTCGGTCAGCGACTGCACCGTGGTGATCTTGGTCCGCCCCGCCTTGGTGATGATGTCCCCGGCTTTGAGCCCCGCCTTCGCGGCGGCGCCGTTCTTGGCGGTGGAGACGATCGCCACACCGGCCGCCTGGAAGCCGGGCCCGACCACACCCCGGACGGTGACGTCCAGCGCGGCCCGGCCGGAGTTGGTGACCTTCCCGGTCCTGACGATCTGCCCGGCGATCCGGGTGACCGTGTCGGACGGGATGGCGAAGCCGATGCCGTTGGCCGCGCCGCTGCCGAGCTGCGGGTCGGTGGCGGCCAGGGTCGGGATGCCGATCACCTGGTTGTTCAGGTCGACCAGCGCGCCGCCGCTGTTGCCGGGGTTGATCGCCGCCGACGTCTGGACCAGGTCGGGAATGGTGGCCACGGTGCCGCTGGCGGAGTCGTTCTGGCTCTCGCTGACCGTACGGCCGGTGGCGGAGACGATGCCCTCGGTCACGCTGCTCGACAGGCCGAGCGGGTTGCCCATGGCCAGCACGATCTCGCCCACCGACACCTTGGTCGAGTCCGCGAACACCGCGGGCTTGAGGTTGTCCGGCGGCGCCGACAGCCGGATGACGGCCAGGTCGTTGGCCGGGAAGGCGGCGACCAGCTTGGCGTCCAGCGCCCGGCCGCCGCTCGCCAGCGACACCTTGAAGGTCTTGGCGCCGCCCACCACGTGGGCGTTGGTGACGATGTCACCCTTGGTGTCGAAGATCACCCCGGACCCCAGGTCCGATTTGGTGGTGATCTCGACCACCGACGGCAGCACATTCCTGACGGTATTTTGATACGCGCTCTGGAGGGCGTCGCCGCCTGAGGCGGCGGCCACGGCGGGGGCGTCGCCCACCAGTCTGCCGCCGGCGGAACCGGCGGCACCGGAGTCGGAGTCGGAGCTGCAACCGGTTGCCAGCAGCACCGTGGCGCAGACGGCCGCGGCGCCGGGCAGCAGGAGCCGGATACGGGAGGAGCGCGATCCACTCATGTCCGTATTCTCACTTTTGGCGTCCGGGCGGGCCCGGCCGGACGGCCAATCGGGTGATCCGCCGGGTGGCGCTTCAGCCCCTGACGCCGCAGAGATGGAGCAGCGCCGCCACCGCCCGATAGGGGTCCGTCCGCCCCGCCTGCTCCTCGGCGGCGAGGAGCAGACCGAGCTCCCGCTCGTCCCGGGGCGCCCGCGTGGCGTCGGACGCCGTGTCGGTGAAGACCCGCACCCCGTACCAGGCCCGCAGCGGCACCCCCATGCCGGCCATCGTGGCGGTCAGCGGCTCGCGCCGGTCCGCCCGCGAGGCGACGCCCAGCCGGTTGGTGTAACCGTCGGAGTGGAAGGCGTCGAGCGCGGAGACCCAGTCGCCGAGCAGCCCGGGGCGCAGCGCCAGCGCGTCGCCGTTGCGCACCAGCAGGGACAGCAGGCCGCCGGGTGCCAGCACCCGGGCCAGCGCGGCCAGCATCGGATCCGGGTCGGGGACGTACATCAAAACCCCGTGGCACAGCACCACGTCGAAGCAGGCGGGCCCGAAGTGCCGCCCGGTCTCGCGCCCGTCGCCCTGGAGGATGGCGAACCGCTGCCGTACGTCGGGCGGCTCGACCGCCACCGCGGCCCGCAGCGCCCGCAGCATCCCCGGATCGTGTTCGAGGCCCGTCACCACATGGCCCGCCCTGGCCAGCCGCAGCGCCTGGGTGCCCTGTCCCGGGCCGATGTCGAGCACCCGCAGCCGGCGCAGCGCGTGCGCGCCAGCGGGCCGTCCGAAGTGGGCGTTGAGCTGCTCATTGAGCTGGCGGGTGACCAGCTCCTGACGGACCACGTTCCGCAGGCCGCCGAGCCGGGCGAGCCAGCTCTCGGCGGCCCCGTCGAAACCGCCGCCCCCGGGCGGCAGCGCGGGCAGGGCGGCGGCCTGGTCGGGGGCGGAGCGGGCGGCCGGGATCAGGCCCGGCGGAAGACCCGGGGGTGCGTGCGGTGCGGGGCCCGGCGGAAAGCCGGGGTTGGGTGTGCCGCCCGGCGGAAAGCCGGGCGGGGTGACCCGCGGCGCTCCCGGTACGGGTCCGGCGGGACCGAACCCGCCGCTTTCAGAGCCGCCGTCGCCGGGACCGTACCCGCTGGGACCGTACCCGCCAGGACCGCCGGCGCCGTCGGCACCGGGACCGTCGCCCCCGTGCCTACTGTCGCCGTCGCCCCCCTCGCCGGAACCCGGCGCGCCGCCCGTGACGCCGCCGTTCAGAGCTTGGTGCCGCGCTGCACCTGCGGCTTCGGCAGCCGCAGCCGGCGCATCTGGAGCGTCCGCATCAGTGCGTAGGCGACCGAGCCCTTGGTGTTCTTGTCCGGGAACCGCTTGCCCAGCTCCGCGCGCAGCCGCAGACCGGTGACGAAGGAGTCCACCACGATCGCCACGATCACCACCAGCCAGAGCAGCAGCGAGAGGTTCTGCAACGACCCGATCCGCACCACGCTCAGCACCAGGATCAGCACCGCGACCGGGAGGAAGAACTCGGCGACCCGCATCCGCGAGTCGACGTAGTCCCGGGCGTATTTCCGGACCGGGCCGCGGTCGCGGGCGGGCAGGTAGCGCTCGTCGCCCCCGGCCAGGGCCTCGCGCTGCTTGGCCATGTCGGTACGGCGGGCGTCACGGGCCTGCCGGGTCGCCGCCTTGCGGTCGGTCGGGGTCACCACGGCCTTGCGCCGCAGGCTCTGGGCCTCGCTGCGCTTGGGCGTGGGGCGACCCTTGGGAGCTTGCGGGTCGCGGATCTGGTCCTCAAGCACGGCGGTGCCGGTGGCGGAGGACTGCTCATCTTGAGAACGGCGTCGGAACACGCACTCAAGGTTACGTGGTCCGGGCGCCGTGCCCCAGCCCCGGCGCCTCCCGTACTCCCTGCGCCCGATACGGCCGAACCGTGATCGTCCTTGCGGATGACCGCATCCGGGGCCGAACAGTGCGGTAATGGAACCAAGGCCCGTAGGCTTGGGTCTGTACAGGTGCCGGAGCAGTTGCCGAGAAGGGGGCGCGCGAGGCCCATGAGCGGTGTCATGAAGCGGATGGGACTGATTTTCCGCGCGAAGGCGAACAAGGCCCTGGACCGGGCCGAGGACCCGCGCGAGACGCTCGACTACTCGTACCAGAAGCAGCTTGAGCTGCTCCAGAAGGTGCGCCGGGGTGTGGCGGACGTCGCCACCTCCCGCAAGCGGCTGGAACTCCAGCTCGCCGAGTTGCAGCGGAAGTCCTCGACCTACGAGGACCAGGGCCGAAAGGCACTGGCACTCGGCCGCGAGGACCTGGCCCGGGAAGCGCTCTCCCGCCGGGCCGCGCTCCAGCAGCAGGTCACCGACCTGGAGACGCAGCACACGCAGCTCCAGGGTGAGGAGGAGAAGCTCACCGTCGCCTCCCAGCGGCTCCAGGCCAAGGTGGACGCCTTCCGGACGAAGAAGGAGACCATCAAGGCCACGTACACCGCCGCCCAGGCGCAGACCCAGATCGGGGAGGCCTTCTCCGGCATCTCCGAGGAGATGGGCGACGTCGGCATGGCGATCCAGCGGGCCGAGGACAAGACCGAGCAGCTCCGGGCCCGGGCCGGCGCCCTGGACGAGCTGATGGCCTCCGGCGCCCTGGACGACCCCAGCGGCCTGGCGAAGGACGACATCCAGGCGGAGCTGGAACGGCTCTCCGGCGGCAGCGACGTCGAGCTGGAGCTCCAGCGGATGAAGGCGGAGCTGGCCGGCGGCAGCCCCCAGCAGGCGATCGAGGGCGGCAAGGGCCAGGGCGGTCAGAACGCGCAGGGTCAGCCGCAGGACACGCCGCGGTTCGACAAGCAGTAGTCGGCGGGGGCGGCGGGCGGCAGTCGTCATCGGCCCGCCGGTCGCCACCGGTCACCGGCCGCCGGGCGCCGAGCACGGGGGCGGACGAGGCGGGCGCGGGCGGGCGTGGGTTTACCGGCCCGCGGTCCGAGGTACGTACGGGCGAAACGGAGGAGGCCGTCGTGATCGCCAGGATCATGGGGGAGGGCCAGGTGCGGCTTGACGAAGCCCACCTCGCCGAGTTGAACGAGCTGGATGTCCGCCTGCTCGCCGAGATCGAGGCCGGGGACGAGGAGGGCTTCCGCCGCACGCTGGACGCCCTGCTCGACGGTGTGCGGCGGCTCGGTGTGCCGCTGCCCGACGATTCCCTTCAGCCGTCCGAGCTGATACTGCCGGCGGCGGACGCGAGCCTTGACGAGGTGCGGTCGATGCTCAGGGACGACGGGCTGATCCCGGGCTGATGCCTGGCTGACTCGGCCTCACCGCCGTGCGGCTGGGCTGAGATGGCGCGGGCGCGGCGGCGCGGCGGCGTGCCTCGACACCCTGCTCGCTGCCCGTGACCGCGCCCAACTCGTCGTAGCCGCCAACTAATCCGGCCTGGTCCGCCCCCACCCCCGCCAGTCCCGGCACCAGGGGAGTTCGGCCCACACCGCCGTACCGTCGGAGGGTTCGGCCCCGGCGCGGCGGTGCCCCCCAGCGGGTGGCCAGCGCCTCGACCAGAAACAGCCCGCGCCCGTTCTCGTCATCCTCGGCCGCCGCTGTCACGGGGGGCAGCGGCACGTACGGCGTACCGTCCGACACGGTGATGGTCGCGGCGCCGCCCCGCACACTGAGCGCTACCCGCACCACCGTCACCTTCCCGTACTTGACGCTGTTGGTGGCCATGAGGAGTCGAGCGCTTCAGGAACGCCTTCTTCGACCTCCAGGTGCTTGCTCTCGGACCTGACGAGTCCTTGAGACTGATCACGGAATTGATCAAGGAGCACTGACATGACGACCGCAAGGCTGACGCGCTGAGTGACGCCGCATGGTTCAGGTCGAGCTATAGCAACAACTCAGGCGGCGAGTGTGTCGAGGGTGCCCGCCTGGCGGACGGGACCGTGGCGGTGCGTGACTCCAAGGACCCCGAGGGTCCCGCCCTCCGCTTTCCCGCCGCCGCCTGGTCGGCCTTCACCCTGGCCTTCCGCGCCGGCACCCTTTTCCCGTCCTGAGTTGATTGCCGCCGACCCGCCGAGGGGTGGGGAGGGTCGACTACTCGTTCGAGTGAATATGCCAAAGGCATATCGTTTCTGCTGATGAAAGGCCCCTACGGTCGGGGACATGGTCAGCTCATCGCACGAGGCGATGCACCGGATCTTCCAGGAAGACCCGCGCATCTTCACCCGGACCTTCAAACGGCTCGGGATCCCGTTTCCCGACACGGTCGCCGTGTCCTTCCCGCCCACCGACCTCACCGAGATCAAGCCGCTGGAGCGCCGGGTGGACACGCTCCTCCAGTTCGACACGGCCGACGGCGGCAGTTACCTGCTGGCCGTCGAGTCCCAGGGGAAGAAGGATCCGGACAAGCACGGAAGCTGGGCGTACTACACGTCGTACCTCTACGCCAAGTACAACCTGCCGACGCTGCTTCTGGTGGTCTGTCAGGACGAGTCCACGTCCCGGTGGGCCGAGACGCCCTTCCATATCGGCGTGCCTTACTGGCATTCCCTCACCGTCCGCCCACTCGTCCTCGGCCCGCACAACGTCCCGCTCATCACCGACCCCGAGGCGGCGGCGGAAGACATCCCGCTGGCCGCCTTCGCGGCGATCACCCACGGTAAGCATCGACAGCCGGATATTATGCTGAAGGCGCTGGCTACCGCTCTGGAGACGGCCGACGACGACATGGCCGACCTTTTCAGGGAACTCACTGAACTCGGCCTGGGCTCCATCGGCCCGGCGGCACGGATTTGGAAGGATCTCATGGCTATCCCCACGCATTTCTTCCGTTCGGAAACCTCCCAGCGGCTCCGTGACGAGGGCCGGGAAAAAGGTCTTGAAGAAGGCCGCGAAGAAGGCCGGGAGGAGGGCCGCGCCGAGGGGCGGGCCCAGCAGTCGGTCAAGAACATCCTGCTCGTCCTGCGGACCCGGGACATCGCGATCACCGAAGCGGAGCGGGAGCGCCTCGTCGAGTGCACCGACGAGAACCTGCTTGACCTCTGGTTCAGCCGGGCCATCACCGCGGACCGGGGCGAGGAAATCTTCCTTCCGCCGGCGGAAGCCGTCGGTCATGTCGAGGCCGACACCTGAATCCTCCGGGGTTCGACAAACCGCCTCTTCGAGGAACTCACCCCATTCGGGCTGGATTCACGCCCGGCAGTCCAGATCTGGAGGGACCCTATGCCCATACCCACCTCCTTCTTCCGTTCGGAAACCTCCCAGCGGCTCCGCGAAGAAGGGCGAGTCGAGGGGCGCGCCGAGGCCAAGGCCGCCCAGGCGCTGGGGCGGACCATCATCCGCGTGCTCGAAGCCCGGGAACTCGAAGTGAGCGAAGTCTTTCGGGAGCGCGTTTTCGACTGCGTCGACCTGAAAGTCCTCGACCGCTGGTTCCGCCTCGCCATCCTCGTCGCCTGGGCCGAAGCGATTTTCGTCGCCCCGCTGCCGCCTCCCCGCGTCATCGCGCCGACCGTCCCGAAGGACGAATCCGAGGAGGCGGCGGAGGAGGAGGCTGAGGAGGCTGAGGAGGAGGACTAGGGCAACGAGGTGGAGAGAAGGGCCAGTTCGGGTGGGCGCATGCCGCGGAGGGCCAGGAAGCCGGCGGGGTGGATGTGGAGGCCCGCGGTGATGGCGACGTCCACGGCCCATTGGGACTCGGCGGGGACGTGGTCGACCTGGATGGGCGCGTCGGGGGGCGCGGCCAGGACGGCGGCGGTCAGGAGACGGGTGGCCAGCCGGCGCGAGGTCGCGGCCAGCATCTCGATCCGGCCGCCGCGCGCATAGCAGTAGCCGCTGCCGATCAGATCGTCCACCACGAAGAGCCGATGGTGGCGCAGCAGTTCCTCGTGGTCGGCGCGGTGCGCCCCGCCCCGGGTGCGGCGGTCGATGGAGTCCATCAGATCGCGGTGCCGCTCGGTGCCCGCGTGCACCGGCCCGTCCGGCGGCTCCAGCCGCCCGGTCCCGGCGCCCGCCCGGCCGGTCAGCCGCATCGTGGGATGCAGATGGAACCCCGCGCGGCGGAACGTACGGGCCGCCACCGGATCGTCCGGCGCGCAGATCACCCCGCGCAGACACGCCCGGCCGTGCATCAACGCCCGGGCCAGCAGCGCCTTTCCGACGTCCTTGCCCTGCGCGCCCGGCACCACCGCCAGCAGCGACAGCGCCCAGGTGCCCTCACGCCGGTAGGACAGCACGGCCCCCACCGGCCCGGCCGCCTGATCCTCCATCAGCCAGCAGCCGCCGGGATCGGTCCTGGCCAGGTGCCGGGTACGCCCGTGGTGGCGGGCGATCCGCTCGGCCGGCCAGCCGCCCGGCTCCGGAGCGCCCCACACCGAGCCGTATCCGGCGCTGAACCGGGCGCCGGAAGCGGCGCCGGCCAGCGCCCGGGGAGCACCGAAAGCCGCCGCCTCTATCTCCCGGACGACCTCGGCGTCCTCCTCGTCATCACGCACGGGTCGAAGAATCACCCGTCCATCATTGCCCCACGCCTTACGGAAGGGCCAGCATCTGCTCCAGCGCGAGTTTGGCGAAGTACTCGGTCTCGGCGTCGACCTGGATGCGGTTGACCACCGTGCCGTCGGCCAGCGACTCCAGGGTCCACACCAGGTGCGGGAGGTCGATGCGGTTCATGGTGGAGCAGAAGCAGACGGTCTTGTCGAGGAAGGCGATCCGCTTGTCCGGATGGGCCTTCGCCAGCCGCCGGACCAGGTTCAGTTCGGTACCGAGCGCCCACGCGGAACCGGCCGGCGCCTCCGCCAGCCGCTGGATGATGTGCTCGGTCGACCCGACGTAGTCCGCCGCCGTGACGACCTCGTGCTTGCACTCGGGGTGCACCAGCACGTTGACGCCGGGGATACGGGCCCGGACGTCCGCCACCGACTCCAGCGAGAAGCGGCCGTGCACCGAGCAGTGGCCGCGCCACAGGATCATCTTGGCGTTCCTGAGCTGCTCGGCGGTGAGGCCGCCGCCGGGCTTGTGCGGGTTGTAGACGACGCAGTCGTCCAGGGACAGGCCCATGTCGCGGACCGCCGTGTTGCGGCCGAGGTGCTGGTCGGGCAGGAAGAGCACCTTCTCGCCCCGCCCGAACGCCCACTCCAGCGCGCGCTCGGCGTTGGACGAGGTGCATATGGTGCCGCCGTGCCGCCCGGTGAACGCCTTGATGTCCGCCGAGGAGTTCATGTACGAGACGGGGACGGTGACGTCGGCGATCCCGGCGTCGGCGAGTACGTCCCAGCACTCGGCGACCTGCTCGGCGCTCGCCATGTCGGCCATCGAGCAGCCGGCCGCCAGGTCCGGCAGGATCACCTGCTGCCGCGCCGAGGTGAGGATGTCGGCGGACTCGGCCATGAAGTGCACACCGCAGAACACGATGTACTCCGCCTCCGGCCGGGCCGCCGCGTCCCTGGCCAGCTTGAAGGAGTCGCCGGTGACATCGGCGAACTCGATGACCTCGTCACGCTGGTAGTGGTGGCCGAGGATGAAGACCTTGCCGCCGAGGCGGGCCTTGGCGGCTCGGGCGCGCTCCACCAGGTCCGGGTCCGACGGCGCGGGCAGGTCTCCTGGGCAGTCCACCCCGCGCTCGCTGCGGGGGTCGGACTCCCGGCCGAGCAGGAGCAGTGCGAGCGGCGTGGGCTGGACGTCCAGCGTTTCTGTGGTGGTCACGGGCCCGTAGCCCTTTCTTTGGGACGCAGACCTTTTCGTCTACTTGACGCTATCTATGATAGCCCGTTTGCGTCAGATTGACGACACCGGTCGGGGGTGATGTGACGCATGCCGCGTGGCGCCGCGTTCTCGCCAACCTCAGCGAAGCCGAGAAGAGGCAGGAGGACCCGGCGGCCGCCTGTGGACAACCGTGGAGCGAGCGCGCGGGGGTGTGCGAGCATGGAGAGGCACGAGAGAGGCACAAGTCGGAGCAAACGCTCGATACGGCGCTCGACACACCCGCGCGGTATTGCGGGAATGAATCCGAGAGGGCCCTGGTTAGGCACGATTGACCAGCAGTCCGTACACCCCGGGAGAGAAGCAATGACGGTTCAGGACGAGACCACCACCAGCGACGGCATCCTCCTGTCCGCCGCCGCCGCCGAAAAGGTGAAGACCCTGCTCGAGCAGGAGGGTCGCGAAGACCTGGCGCTGCGGGTCGCGGTCCAGCCCGGCGGCTGCTCGGGCCTGCGGTACCAGCTCTTCTTCGACGAGCGGGCGCTCGACGGCGACGTCACCAAGGACTTCGGCGGCGTCAAGGTCGTCACCGACCGGATGAGCGCGCCCTACCTGGGCGGCGCCTCCATCGACTTCGTGGACACCATCGAGAAGCAGGGCTTCACGATCGACAACCCGAACGCCACCGGCTCCTGCGCCTGCGGCGACTCCTTCCACTGACGCTCGGGCTCCACCGGGGCCCGGGGCCGGTCAGGCCCCGGGACCGGTGAGCCGAAGGCGCCGGCGGCACACACAACGGCGCGGCACAACGCACAGGAAAGCGGCGGCACCCCCACCAGGTGCCGCCGCTTTTTGTGCGACAACCGATCACTGTCCCATGACCGGCTGCCCGTCCGAAGCGTCCACAACGGTCCGGTTACCCAGCGGCAGCGCCAACACCACCTTCTGGGTGAAACTACGGGCGATCATCGGACACATCTGGTGCTTGCCCTTGGGTACGGCCGTCACGGTCACCCGCACCTGAGCACCGGTCTCCGCGGCGGTCGTCGTATACGTGCTGCACAGACCACCCTCGAAGGTGACCGAGAGGGTGGCCCCGTCCGCCTGGTAACCGCTGATCGGCACCTTCTGGCCGGGCCGGCCGGGCTGACCGCCGGGCAGCGGGTTGGGCGGCTGCGCCGGTACGGCCGGCTTGCCAGGACCGCTCGGCGGCGTCGGGTCGACGGGCCGCATCGGGCCGCCCGGGTCGACCGGCACGCCGGGCCGTACGGGGGAGGGGCCGCCGGGGGCATCGGCCCCCGGACCGCCCGCGCCCGGACCGCCCGCGCCGACCTGGATGTACGCCGGGTCCACCGCCACCGCGGCCACCACCGTGGTGAGGTCCACGCCGGCCGGCGCGGTGGCGAAGAGCCACGACGGCACCAGCGTCTGGGCGCTCGACACGAACTGCGTCGACAGCCCGAACGTCGCGCCCCGCACCTCGACGGGATGGCCGCCCCCCGGCACACACGGCAGGGAGGTCGGCAGGGTCTTGTCCGTGCCGGGCCCGATCGGTGAGATCGGGGGCGCCGGCCGCGGCGCCACGCAGGACGACACGCCGTGGTCGGGCTGCTCGCCCGCCGAGGCGTTGAGCTGCCTGAACGCGGTCTCGGCGGCCACCACCGGATAGCTGGCGCCCTTGACGAGCGGGGCGAGCCGCCCCTGGCCCATGGTCAGGGTGCCGTCCGGGCCCACCTGGGCCGTGGTGGCCCAGCCATGGGTGGGCAGCCCGCCCACCACCGGATCGGCGGACACCATCCGCCGGTCGCCCACCGTCTGCGCCGCGTCGACCCGCGCGCCGGAGAGCCCTAGCCCGGCGAAGAGCGGAGCGGTCACCGCCTCGGCCCGCCCGGCCGACACGGGCGAGCTGCTCGCCGTATCGCCGGGGGCCGCGTTCCCGGGAGTCGTGGCCCCGGGAGCGGTGTTCGCGGGAGTCGTGGCCCCGGAGGCCGCGTTCCCGGACGACCGGGAGCTGCTGGAGCCGGCCGGGCCGGTGCCCGGCACAGGGCCTGGCACCGCCGCCGCCCCGTAACGGCTGTAGGTCCAGTCACCCGGCGCCGCCCGGCTCACCATCAGCACCGGGCCGCCGCCCGCCGTGGTCACCGTCCACGCCCCGGGCCCTGACACCGCCGGTCGTCCGCTCATGCCGAGCAGCTCGGCCAGCCGCTGGACCCGCGCCTGGTCCACCTGGCCGGTCGCCCGGTACACGGCTGCCGACCGCGGGCCCTTCGGCAGCGCGCCGGTGAGCTGATAGCCGGCCCCGCCCGCCGTGGTGGCGCCCGGGGCCGAGTCCACCGCCGGCCGGCCCCGCCCGTCGTCAAGCCGCAGCGGCGCCGGCCGGCTCGACGCCGCCCCGTCACCGCCGTCGTGGGCCGCCGCCACCCAGTACGCCCCGCCGCCACCGGCCAGCAGCACGGCGGCGGCCACCAGGCCCACCGTCAGCCTGGACCTGTGCCCGGCCCGGCCTCGGTCGGCCGCGCGACCGGCGCCGCCTTCCTGATCGCTGTGCGCGTGGTGCTGATCGTGCGCGCCGTGCTGACTGTGCTCGACGCCGTCGTTGTCGCGTTCGCTGTTCACCGCGTCCTCCTTCGGCTCCGTATACCGTCAGGTGCCGATAGGACGTGGCGACTCCGGATCCGGTTCCCTCGAAGTTCCCTCGAACGGATTCGAAGGACGAGCCAATCGGACGCGGTGGGCGGCCACCCCGGAGATCAGAAACGAGTCAGGCGGCTCAGGGGAGTAAGGCGACTCGTTTGGGGCGACATCGGGCGACTCAGTCGCCGTACTCCGACATCCCGTCCACCGCCCGCACCGAGGAAGGTGGCACAGTGATGCCGTGCAGACTGCCGGCCGGGACCACGGCCTGGACCTTCGGGGCCGGGCTGGTCCAGCGCTCCGCCATCTGCCGGCAGTCACCGATCAGCTCCGCCAGTGAATCCGGGTCGGTGAGCGGGGCGGCCGCGGCCGAGGCCTCCGCGGCGGTCGCGGACGTCGCGGCAGCCGGTGCGGCAGCCGGCCCGGAGGGGGCGAGCGGGACTGGCGGATAAGAGCTCATGACTCGACACTAGGTACGAGCCAGGACACGCAAAAGCCCTACTATCAGGTAGTTTCGCCGTGTCGTAGCCATCATCCCGCCGCGTCCATCACGCTTCCCAGGAGCCTTCGTCGTGCGTATCGCCGTCAGCGGATCCATCGCCACCGACCATCTGATGACTTTCCCCGGCCGGTTCGCCGACCAGTTGGTCGCCGATCAGCTCCACACGGTGTCGCTCTCCTTCCTCGTCGACGCGCTCGACGTGCGGCGCGGCGGGGTCGGCGCCAACATCTGCTTCGGGATGGGCCAGCTCGGCACCCGGCCCGTGCTGGTCGGCGCGGCCGGCAACGACTTCGCGGAGTACCGGGCCTGGCTGGACCGGCACGGCGTGGACACCTCCTCGGTCCGTATCTCCGAGGTGCTGCACACCGCCCGCTTCATCTGCACCACCGACCGGGACCACAACCAGATCGGCTCCTTCTACACCGGCGCCATGAGCGAGGCCCGGGAGATCGAGTTGCAGGCGGTGGCCGAACGGGTGGGCGGCCTGGACCTGGTGACCATCGGCGCCGACGACCCGGAGGCGATGATCCGGCACACCGAGGAGTGCCGCTCCCGCGGCATCCCCTTCGCCGCCGACTTCTCCCAGCAGATCGCCCGGATGGACGGCGACGACATCCGGGTCCTGGTGGACGGCGCCGCCTACCTCTTCAACAACGAGTACGAGAAGGGTCTGATCGAGTCCAAGACCGGCTGGTCGGCCGAGGAGATCCTGGACCGGGTCGGCACCCGGGTCACCACGCTGGGCCCGCAGGGCGTGCGGATCGAGCGCAAGGGTGAGGCCACCATCGAGGTCGGCACCGCGGAGGAGGAGGCCAAGGTCGACCCGACCGGCGTCGGCGACGGTTTCCGGGCCGGCTTCCTGTCCGGCCTGGTGTGGGGCGTCGGCCTGGAGCGCGCCGCGCAGATCGGCTGCATGCTCGCCACCCTGGTGATCGAGACGCTCGGCACCCAGGAGTACGAGCTGCGCAGGGGCCGCTTCATGGAGCGCTTCACCAAGGCGTACGGCGAGGACGCGGCCGCCGAGGTCCGCAAGCACCTGCCGGTCTGACCCGCCGGGGCCGGCCCACTCGGGCCGGCCCATTTTTCCGGTGCGGGAACCTGGCCGCCTAGGCCGTGTCTGGCAAATAGCGTCGTCCGCCCGCAGGGCGGGGCCCGCGGCGTCTGGTGCGTGCGCTCGCAAGGCGGAGGGTCGTCCTCGTAGTGGGCCTACTCGGACGACCCCGACAACGCAGCGAGCGTGCGTGCCAGACGCCGCGGGGCAGGCGGGATTTGTCAGACACGGCCTAGGCGCGGCGCCGGACGAGGTAGGCGGTGCCGCGTTCGGCCGGGCGTTCGCCGACGTACTCCTGTTGGCGCATCGCGCACCACGCCGGGATGTCCAGCCGGGCGGCCTCGTCGTCGGACAGTACGGTGATCAGGCCGCCGACCGGCACCTCGCCGATGACCCGGGCCAGGTCGATGACCGGGATCGGGCAGAGCTTGCCGAGCGAGTCCACCAGCAGACCGGCGGCCGGCTCCGTACCGCCCGCATCGCCGGGAGCGGCGGCGTCCGCCGTACCGCCGCCGGAGGCGCTCCCCGCCGCCGGCGCCCACGCTCCCTCCGGCGCCCCCAGCCGGCCCCGCACCTCGCCGACCACCCCCGGCAGCACCGCCAGGAACCGCGCCACGTCCTCCTCGCGCGTCCCCATCGGCAGTGACACCCGGACATTGCCCTCCGACAGCACTCCCATCGCCTTGAGCACATGGCTCGGCGTCAGCGTGCTCGACGTGCAGGACGAACCGGACGAGACCGAGAAGCCAGCTCGGTCCAGGCCGGTCAGCAGCGCCTCACCGTCCACGTAGAGGCAGGAGAAGGTGACCAGGTGCGGCAGGCGGTGCCGGTCGTGGCCCACCACCTCGACACCGGGGACGAGTTGCGGCACCCGGGTCCTGATCCGCTCCACCAGCGCGGACAGCCGGGCCGCCTCCGCCGCCGCCTCGGCCCGCACCGCCCGCAGCGAGGCCGCCGCCGCCACGATCGCCGGCAGGTTGGCGAAACCGGGCGCGCGCCCCGACTCCCTCTCGTCGGCGGGCTCCTGCGGCGCGAACCGCGTGCCCTTGCGCACCACGAGCAGCCCGACCCCGGGCGGGCCGCCCCACTTGTGCGCGCTGCCCGCGAGCAGCGACCAGGCGCCCGGCACCGGGCCCCACGCCAGCGACTGCGCCGCGTCCACCAGCAGCGGCACCCCGGCCGCCCGGCAGGCGTCGGCCACTTGGGCCACCGGCTGCACCGTACCCACCTCGTGGTTGGCGGACTGGAGACAGGCGAGCGCGGTGTCCTCGCGCAGCGCCGCCGCGAAGACCCCGGCGTCCACCAGACCGGTCCTGTCCACCCCCACCGAGGTGGTGTCGTACGGTTCGGCCGCATGGAGTACCGCCGAATGCTCCACCGCCGAGTGCACCAGATGGCGGCCGGTCCTGCGGCGTCCCGCGGCGGCCCCGGCCACCGCGGCGTGCAGTGCGCGGGTCCCCGAAGGAGTGAAGACCAACTCGTCCGGGCGACATCCGACGGCCTCGGCGGCGGCCTCCCGGGCCGCGTCGAGCAGCAGTCGGGCCCGGCGCCCCTCCCGGTAGAGCCTGGCCGGGTCCGCCCACCCCTCGTCCAGCGCGGCAACCAGTGCCTGACGTGCCACGGCGTGCAGCGGAGCGGCCGAGGCCATGTCGAAATAGGGCATGCCGGCACGCTACAACCCGGGCCCCGGGGAAGGCGGACAGCCGGCGGGTAGGGCCGCCGATGACCCCTGGCGAGTGGACTTCCCTACCTTCCGGGTGAGCCCCGGCGCGTTGGACCCCCTCCCCGCGTGGCCCCAAATAGCGTCCAGTAGGGTTTGGTCCGCATAAACATCCACACCTAATTAGCCCGCGCGCGGGCCGACCGACCAGCAGACGGCCGGAACACTCGTAACGCGCGGCCGAGACTCTCGGGAAGGCGCTACGTGAGTCCCAACGGCTCCGACCGCTCGTCGCGGCGCCCGATGCGGCGATGGCTGCCCCAGGCGCTGGCCGCGGGCCTGGTCCTTGCGACCGCCTCGGGTTGCTCCTACAAGGACTATCCCCGCCTCGGCATGCCCACCCCGGCCACGGAACAGGCGCCCCGGATCCTCGCCTTGTGGCAGGGCTCCTGGGCGGCCGCACTGGTGACGGGCATCCTCGTCTGGGGTCTGATCCTGTGGAGCGTGATCTTCCACCGGCGCAGCCGGACCAAGATCGAGGTTCCGCCGCAGACCCGCTACAACATGCCGCTCGAAGCGCTCTACACCATCGTCCCGATCATCGTGGTCTCGGTGCTGTTCTACTTCACCGCACGCGACGAGTCGAAGCTGCTGGACACCTCCAAGCATCCGCAGCACGTCATCAACGTGGTCGGTTTCCAGTGGAGCTGGGGCTTCAACTACGTCGAGAACGTGGACGGCGACCCGGCCACCCCGACCGGTATGCCGAAAGAGCTCTCCGAGATCCCGGCCAACAAGCTGCTGATGCCGCGCGGCGCCGAGGGCGTCTACGACTTCGGCACGCCGGCCAGCAAGAACCCGCAGACCGGCAACCCGGGGCCGACGCTCTGGCTGCCCAAGGGCCAGACGGTGCGCTTCGTGCTCACCTCACGTGACGTCATCCACTCCTTCTGGGTGCTGCCCTTCCTGTTCAAGATGGACGTCATCCCCGGCCACACCAACGTCTTCCAGGTGACTCCGAGCCGGCTCGGCACCTTCCGGGGCAAGTGCGCCGAGCTGTGCGGCCAGGACCACTCGCGGATGCTCTTCAACGTCAAGGTCGTGACGCCCGCCCAGTACCAGCAGCACCTCAAGGACCTGGCGGCGAAGGGCCAGACCGGTTACCTCCCGGCCGGCATTGCCACCACGGGCAACGCGAAGAACTCGGAGCCCAAGACCACATGAGCATTCTCAACGAACCGACGGGGGCGGCCCCCGTCGAGGACGACTCCTACGCCGACGAGATCCCGGTCCGGACCAGGAAGCCCGGTTCTGTGGTGATCCAGTGGCTGACGACCACCGACCACAAGACCATCGGCAGCCTGTACCTGGTGACGTCGTTCGTCTTCTTCCTCATCGGTGGCGTGCTCGCGCTGATGATGCGGGCCGAACTGGCCAGGCCGGGCAATCAGTTCCTGTCGAACGAGCAGTTCAACCAGGCGTTCACGATGCACGGCACCGTGATGCTGCTGATGTTCGCCACCCCGCTGTTCGCCGGCTTCACCAACTGGATCATGCCGCTGCAGATCGGCGCGCCCGACGTGGCGTTCCCGCGGCTGAACATGTTCGCCTACTGGCTCTACCTGTTCGGATCGCTGATCGCGGTCGGCGGCTTCGTCACCCCGCAGGGCGCGGCCGACTTCGGCTGGTTCGCGTACTCCCCGCTCTCCGACGCGGTGCACTCGCCCGGCGTCGGCGGCGACATGTGGATCATGGGTCTGGCGCTCTCCGGCTTCGGCACCATCCTCGGCGCGGTCAACTTCATCACCACGATCATCTGCATGCGCGCGCCCGGTATGACGATGTTCCGGATGCCGATCTTCTGCTGGAACGTGCTGCTGACCGCCGTGCTGGTGCTGCTGGCCTTCCCGGTGCTGGCCGCCGCGCTGCTGGCCCTCGAAGCCGACCGAAAATTCGGGGCCCATGTCTTCGACTCGGCCAACGGCGGGGCGCTGCTGTGGCAACACCTCTTCTGGTTCTTCGGCCATCCAGAGGTGTACATCATCGCGCTGCCGTTCTTCGGCATCATCTCCGAGGTCATTCCGGTCTTCAGCCGCAAGCCGATGTTCGGTTACATCGGTCTGATCGCGGCGACCATCTCCATCGCCGGCCTCTCCGTGACGGTGTGGGCGCACCACATGTACGTCACCGGCGGAGTCCTGCTGCCGTTCTTCTCCTTCATGACCTTCCTCATCGCGGTACCGACCGGTGTGAAGTTCTTCAACTGGATCGGCACGATGTGGAAGGGCTCACTGAGTTTCGAGACACCGATGCTCTGGGCCATCGGCTTCCTGATCACCTTCGCCTTCGGTGGTCTGACCGGTGTCATCCTGGCGGCGCCACCGCTGGACTTCCACGTCTCCGACTCGTATTTCGTGGTGGCCCACTTCCACTACGTGGTCTTCGGCACCGTGGTGTTCGCGATGTTCGCCGGCTTCCACTTCTGGTGGCCGAAGATGACCGGCAAGATGCTCGACGAGCGGCTCGGCAAGATCACCTTCTGGACGCTGTTCTTCGGCTTCCACGGCACCTTCCTGGTCCAGCACTGGCTGGGCGCGGAGGGCATGCCCCGCCGGTACGCCGACTATCTGGCCGCCGACGGCTTCACCACGCTGAACACCGTGTCGACCATCAGCTCCTTCCTGCTCGGTCTGTCGATCCTGCCGTTCCTCTACAACGTCTGGAAGACCGCCAAGTACGGCAAGAAGGTCGAAGTCGACGACCCGTGGGGCTACGGCCGTTCGCTGGAGTGGGCGACCTCCTGCCCGCCGCCGCGGCACAACTTCCTCACCCTGCCGCGGATCCGCTCCGAATCCCCGGCGTTCGACCTGCACCATCCGGAGATCGCCGCGGCCGAACTGCTCGCCTACCCGCCGAGCAAGTCGCTGGCCGGCGCGCCGAGCGGCACCAGCACGTCGGGTGACGAGGACATGGAGGAGGGCAAGTGAAGATCCAGGGCGTGATGTTCCTCGGCCTGTCCGCCTTCATCCTGGTCGTCGCCATTCTCTACGGCTTCTGGTCCAAGGAGCCGACGGGTACCACCGCGCTGTTCCTGGCGTTCGCGCTGACCTTGATGATCGGCTTCTACCTGTCGTTCACCGCTCGCCGGGCGGACGCCGGAGCCCAGGACCGGGAAGACGCCGACGTCGCGGACGACGCCGGTGAGCTGGGGTTCTTCTCCCCGCACAGTTGGCAGCCGCTCTCCCTGGCGACCGGCGGCGCGCTGGCCTTCCTGGGCATCATCTTCGGCTGGTGGCTGCTCTTCTTCTCGCTGCCGATAATCGTCTTCGGCCTCTTCGGCTGGGTGTTCGAGTACTACCGCGGGGACGACCGCACCCAGTAGCACGGTTCAGCGTTACGTTTCTCGCCGACAGGGGCGGGTCCGGCACCGTACAGGTGACCAGGCCCGCCCCTTCGCGTACGGCGCGGAGACACGCCGTAAGGAACACCCGTTTGCCCGCTTTCGCACCCGTTCGGCGCGCGGAGCCAGGCAGGCGTTCATAGCGTGATCGCATGAGTTACCTTCGCTTGAGTCATGGATCCCGGCGCCGGACGGCGCTGCGCTGCGCGCTTCTGGTCGCGCCCCTCGCGGTGGGGCTCACCGCCTGCAACGGCGACGGCAATCCACTGGCCGCGCCGCCCTACGACGCCCCCGCCAAGGTGGTGTTCGGGGCCACCGGCAGCGGCAAGGCGGACCCGGGCAGACCACTGGACGTGTCGGTCAAGGACGGCAGCAAGATCACCGACGTCACCGCCACCGACGCGGCGGGCCGCGCGGTACGCGGCGAACTCAGCGCGGACGGCAAGCGCTGGCACTCCACCGCCGCGCTCGCGGCCGGCTCGCACTACACCGTCCGGGTGAGTACCGAGAACTCCGACGGGCACCCGGGCCGCAAGGTCGTGGGCTTCGACACCACCTCGGCCTCGGCCGGACTGCATGTCACCTTCGGCCCCAAGGCCGGTACCTACGGCGTCGGACAGCCCCTCACCGCCACCCTGAACAAGCCCGTCAAGGACCGCGCGGCCCGCGCCGCGGTGGAGGGCAATCTGAGCGTCGCCTCGACGCCCGCGGCCGCGGCCGGGTCCTGGTACTGGGTGGACGACAAGACCCTGCACTACCGCCCCCGGGTGTACTGGCCCGCCAACGCCAAGATCACCGTCAGCAGCAACCTCAGCGGGGTCCGCGTGCAGAAGGGCCTCTTCGGCGGCGTCGACAAGCCGCTCACCCTGCACACCGGCGACCGCGTCGAGGCGATCACCGACGCCGCCACCGACCACATGACCTTCAAGGACAACGGCAAGGTGGTCAAGACGCTGCCGGTCACCACCGGAAAGCCGGGCTTCGACACGCGCAACGGCGTCAAGGTCATCCTGGAGAAGGAGGCGTTCCTCCGGATGACCAGCCAGAGCATAGGCATAGCCGCCGGCAGCGCCGACTCGTACGACCTGCCCGTCTACTGGGCCACCCGGGTGACATGGAGCGGTGAATTCGTGCACGCCGCGCCCTGGTCGGAAGGCTCCCAGGGCTCCGCGAACGTCAGCCACGGCTGCACCGGAATGAGCACCGAGAACGCGCACTGGTTCTTCGACCATGTGCGGCAGGGCGACATCGTCCGGGTCCTCAACAGCAAGGGCCCCACCATGACCCCCTTCGACAACGGCTTCGGGGACTGGAACCTCACCTGGGCCCAGTGGCAGAAGGGCAGCGCCCTGGGAGCCGGGGGCGCCGGAAGTGCCGGGGGTGCCAACGGAAGCAGCAAGACCGACCAGGTCCAGCCGCCCGCCTTCGACCCGGCCCGCCTCCACCCGCAGGACGTCTGACCGCCCCGCGCCCGCTCCGCCGCCGGCGTCGAGAGGCCGGCGGCGGAGGCGAGAGACACCTCAGCGGGTCGCGACCACCGCGGTGTCCGGCACGACCCGGCGGCGCAGCAGCGTCGCCAGCGTCTCGCTCAGCGCCACCGGGTCCACCGGGTGGGTGACCGCGGCGTCCGCCCGGCTCCACGTGGCCAGCCACGCGTCCTGCGGGCGGCCGATCAGCAGCAGGACCGGCGGGCAGCGGAAGATCTCGTCCTTCACCTGCCGGCACACCCCCATCCCGCCCGCCGGATTGGCCTCGCCGTCCAGCACACAGACGTCGATGCCGCCGCGCTCCAACTCCTCCAGGACCGCGGGGAGCGTCGCGCACTCCACGTACTCCACCGGGGGCAGGTCCGCGGCGGGCCGGCGGCCGACGGCGAGCCGGACCTGCTCCCGGGTGTTCGCGTCGTCGCTGTAGACCAGCACGGTGGCAGTCGCCTGCATCCTGGTGCCTCCTCGTCGGGCGTGCTCGTGAACGCGTTCTCAAGTGACTCGGATGCTACTCCCGCCGACCCCTCGCGGAGGAGGGTTCCGACCACCGGAAGATCCTCGCGGGAGGCCGCCCGACGCTCCGTCATCGCACCTCGCGCTGGGCCGTCCGGAGGCGGTGCCGGGCGGCTGTCCTCCGTTCGGGCGACCTGGTCACTAGGCCGGGCGGGTCCCGCTCAGGCATTGACACACCAAAGGGGACCCCCCGGAGTCAGCGCCAGATAAGGGACCGACATAATGTCGGACGTGGCGACAGCAACAGCAGTAGAAACCGGGCACGCGCACCCGTCGGTCAACCGGCCGAACCTCACCAGCGTCGGGACCATCATCTGGCTGAGTTCCGAGCTGATGTTCTTCGCGGCCCTCTTCGCGATGTACTTCACGCTCCGGTCGGTCACGGGTGAAGTCTTCTGGAAGGAGCACGCGCACGCGCTGAACGTGCCGTTCTCCGCGACGAACACCACGATCCTGGTGCTCTCCTCGTTCACCTGCCAGATGGGTGTCTTCGCCGCCGAGCGCGGTGACGTGAAGAAGCTCCGCTCCTGGTTCATCGTGACCTTCATCATGGGCGCGGTGTTCATCGGCGGGCAGATCTTCGAGTACACGAACCTGGTCAGGAAGGACGGGATCTCGCTCAGCTCCGACCCGTACGGTTCGGTCTTCTACCTGACCACCGGCTTCCACGGGTTGCACGTGACGGGCGGTCTGATCGCGTTCCTGCTGGTGCTCGGGCGAACGTACGCGGCCAAGCGCTTCACCCATCAGCAGGCCACCGCCGCCATCGTCGTGTCCTACTACTGGCACTTCGTCGATGTGGTCTGGATCGGTCTCTTCGCCACGATCTACCTGATCAAGTAGCCGGTCCCGGGCTCCGGGCAGCACCGGTCGGTCCGCGCCAGACACACCCAAAGCATCGACAAGAGATCCTGACACTCGGGGTAATCCGTGAAAAAGCTCTCCGCACGACGGCGCCACCCGCTGGCGGCGCTAGTCGTCCTATTCTTCGCGCTCGCGGCCACCGGGGGGCTGTACGCGGCGCTCGCGCCCGCGCCTGAGGCGCGGGCCGACGACTCGGCTCAGTCTCTTGCCATCGATCAGGGCAAGAAGTTGTTCTCCCTCGGCTGCGCGAGCTGCCACGGCATGTCGGGCCAGGGCAGCTCCGACGGCCCGAGCCTGGTCGGGGTCGGCGCCGCCGCGGTCGACTTCCAGGTCGGCACCGGCCGGATGCCCGCCCAGCAGCAGGGCGAGCAGGTCGTCGCGCACCCCGTGATCTACACCCAGGCGGAGATCGACCAACTGGCCGCGTACATCGCCTCGCTGGGTCCCGGCCCGGCCATCCCGGCCAAGAGCCAGTACAGCCCGTCCGGCGCCGACGTGGCCAAGGGCGGTGAGCTGTTCCGCAGCAACTGCTCCCAGTGCCACAACTTCGTCGGCAAGGGCGGCGCGCTGTCGGCCGGCAAGTTCGCGCCCAGCCTCAAGGGTGTAACGCCCAAGCACATGTACGAGGCGATGCAGACCGGCCCGCAGAACATGCCGTCGTTCCCCGACAGCACGATGCCGCAGGACACCAAGGCCGACATCATCGCGTACCTCAAGGCCGTCGACACCGCTCAGAGCCCCAACCCGGGCGGCTTCACACTGGGCAACCTCGGCCCCGTGTCCGAGGGCCTGTTCGGCTGGGTCTTCGGCGTCGGGACCCTGTGCTTCATCGCCATCTGGGTCGCCGCACGGACCACCAAGGCCAAGAAGTCATGAGCGAGACTGGACCCCACAACGACGTGTCAGAGAACCTGCCGAGCGAACACGGTGCCCACGGTGGCGGCGTAGCGACCACCAAGGACCCGTTCGCCAACCCCGGACTGCCGCCCCACGAGCACCGCCGCCAGGACATCGACGACAAGGCCGCCAAGCACTCCGAGCGAGTGGTGGCCGGTCTGTTCGTTCTCTCGATGCTCGGCACCCTCGGGTTCATCGCGAGCTTCGTGATCTTCCCGGTCGACAAGATCGTCTACATCTTCCCGATCGGCCACGTCAGCGCGCTGAACTTCTCCCTCGGCCTCACCCTCGCGGTGGCGCTCTTCTGCATCGGCGCGGGCGCCATCCACTGGGCCCGCACGCTGATGTCCGACGAGGAGATCACCGACGAGCGCCACCGGGTGGACGCCGACGACGAACTGCGCGAGAACGTCAGGCAGCAGTGGATCACCGGCGCCAAGGAGAGCGGCTTCGGCCGCCGCAAGCTGATCCGCAACACCATGCTGGGCGCCCTGACGCTCTTCCCGCTCACCGGCCTCTTCGTCCTGCGCGACCTGGGCCCGCTGCCGGAGAACAAGCTGCGGCACACCCTGTGGTCCAAGGGCAAGGTGCTGATCAACGTCAACACCAGCCAGCCGCTGCGGCCCGAGGACATCGCGGTCGGGTCGCTGACCTTCGCGCAGCCGCCGGGGATCCAGGAGTCCGACGACGACTTCCAGGAGCAGATCGCCAAGGCCGCCCTGATGATCGTGCGGCTCAAGCCGGAGGACATCAAGGACAAGCGCGAGGCCGACTGGGGCCACGAGGGCATCGTGGCGTTCTCCAAGATCTGCACCCACGTCGGCTGCCCGATCAGCCTGTACGAGCAGCAGACACACCACGTGCTCTGCCCCTGCCACCAGTCGACGTTCGACCTCTCCGACGGTGCCCGGGTGCTCTTCGGCCCCGCGGGCCACCCGCTGCCGCAGCTCCGGATCAGCGTCAACGCTGAGGGCAACCTCGTGGCGCTCGGCGACTTCGACGAGCCCGTCGGCCCTGCTTTCTGGGAGCGCTGATGAGTACCACCACCGACACCTCCACCCGGCGCCGGCCGACCAACCCCGGCGAGCGGGTCGCGGAGTGGACCGACGGGCGGCTCGGCCTCTACAAGCTGGCCAAGTCCAACCTGCGCAAGGTCTTCCCGGACCACTGGTCCTTCATGCTGGGCGAAGTCTGCCTCTACAGCTTCACGATCCTCATCCTCACGGGTGTCTATCTGACGCTGTTCTTCCACCCGAGCATGACCGAGGTCGTTTACCACGGCTCCTACACGCCGCTCCAGGGCGTCCGGATGTCCGATGCGTACGCCTCCACGCTGCACATCAGCTTCGAGGTCCGCGGCGGTCTGTTGATAAGGCAGATCCACCACTGGGCGGCGCTGATCTTCATCGGCGCGATGATCGTGCACATGATGCGCGTCTTCTTCACCGGCGCCTTCCGCCGGCCGCGCGAGATCAACTGGCTCTTCGGCTGGACGCTGCTCTTCCTGGGCATGTTCACCGGCTTCACCGGTTACTCGCTCCCGGACGACCTGCTCTCCGGTACGGGTGTCCGCTTCATGGAGGGCGCGGTCCTCTCCACGCCGATCGTCGGCACCTATCTGTCGATGTTCCTCTTCGGCGGCGAGTTCCCCGGGCATGACTTCGTGAGCCGGTTCTACTCGGTGCACATCCTGCTGCTGCCCGGTCTGATGGCCGGTCTGCTGGTCGCCCACCTGATCCTGGTGTTCTTCCACAAGCACACCCAGTTCCCGGGCGCGGGCAAGACCGAGAAGAACGTCGTCGGCGCTCCGCTGCTGCCGATCTACACCGCCAAGGCGGGCGGCTTCTTCTTCGTCGTCTTCGGTGTCATCGCGGCCGTCGCGGCCATCGCCACCATCAACCCGATCTGGGAGATCGGCCCCTACCGGCCGGACCAGGTGTCCACCGGCGCGCAGCCCGACTGGTACATGGGCTTCTCCGAGGGCCTGGTGCGAGTGATGCCCGGCTGGGAGATCAGAGGGTTCGGACACACGCTGGTCCTCGGTGTGTTCATCCCGCTGATGATCTTCCCGCTGGTGCTGGTGGCCATCGCCGTCTACCCGTTCATCGAGTCCTGGGTGACCGGCGACAAGCGGGAGCACCACCTGCTCGACCGGCCGCGCAACCGTCCGGTGCGCACCGCCTTCGGTGTGGCCTGGCTGACCGAGTACTTCGTGCTGCTGGTCGGTGGTGGCAACGACATCTGGGCCACCCACTTCCATCTGTCGATCAACTCGATCACCTGGTTCGTCCGCGGCAGCTTCTTCATCCTGCCGGTGATCAGCTTCTGGGTCACCAAGCGGCTCTGTCTCGGCCTCCAGCGGCGGGACCGCGACAAGGTGCTGCACGGCCGGGAGACCGGCATCATCAAGCGGCTGCCGCACGGTGAGTTCATCGAGGTGCACGAACCGCTCTCGCAGCAGCAGCTCTACGTGCTCACCGCGCACGCCCAGCCGAAGCCGATCGACCCCGGACCCGAGGTCGACGAGAACGGTGTCGAGCGGAAGATCAGTCCGGTCGCGCGGGTGCAGGCGAAGCTGTCGCGGGGCTTCTACGGGGAGCACAGCCAGATTCCGAAGCCGACGGCGGAGGAGTACGAGGAGATTACGAGCGGGCACGGTCACTAAGCCGCTCGCGCTGGCGTCACCAGAAAACCGGGCCGGGCCCGGGCACCCCATAAAGGGTGCCCGGGCCCGGCCCGGGGCGTTTGCCCGCTGTCGGTCGGTGGTCCGCCGCGGGTCGTTGGGGGCTGGGCGCGCGGTTCCTCGCGCCCCTACGGGGCGCCCCCTTGCGGGGGCTGGCTGGATAGGGTGGGCGGGCTGAGAGTGTGGCCCCCCTTTTTAGGTTCCAGGTTTTTCAGGAGCGTGACCCATGAGCGTTGTGAACCCCGCCGGAGGCGACCCCACGGCTCCGCGCTCGTGGCCCGACGTCCTGAGCACGCTGCTGGCCCGGCAGGATCTGAGCGGCGACGACACCGCCTGGGCGATGGACCGGATCATGCGCGGCGAGGCCACCGACGTGCAGATCGCCGGATTCGCGGTCGCGCTGCGGGCCAAGGGGGAGACCGTGGACGAGGTCTCCGGCATGGTCCGGGCGATGTACGAGCACGCCAACACCATCGAGGTGCCCGGGCCGACCGTGGACATCGTCGGCACCGGCGGCGACCGCTCCAAGACGGTCAACATCTCCACCATGTCCGCCATAGTGGTGGCCGGCACCGGCGCCAGAGTCGTCAAGCACGGCAACCGGGCGGCGTCCTCCGCCAGCGGTGCCTCCGATGTGCTGGAGAAGCTCGGCGTCAATCTGGACCTCACCCCCGAGCGGGTGGCCGAGGTCGCCGCCGAGGCCGGGATCACCTTCTGCTTCGCGGTGCGCTTTCACCCGGCGTTGCGCCATGTGGCCATCGCCCGGGGCGAGTTGGGGGTGGCCACCACCTTCAACTTCCTCGGCCCGCTGACCAACCCGGCGCGGGTACGGGCCCAGGCCACCGGTGTCGCCGATCTGCGGATGGCGCCGATCCTCGCCGGCGTCCTCGCCGAACGCGGCTCGTCCGCCCTGGTCTTCCGGGGCGACGACGGGCTGGACGAGCTGACCACCACGGCCACCTCCCAGGTCTGGGTGGTCAGGGAGGGCAAGGTCGAGCAGCGTGCCTTCGACCCCCGTGACGTCGGCATTCCGCTGGTGCCGCTGGAGGCGCTGCGCGGCGCCGACCCGGCGCACAACGCCGATGTGGCCCGCCGGCTGCTGGCCGGCGAGACCGGTCCGGTCCGGGACGCGGTGCTGCTCAACTCGGCGGCCGCGCTGGTCGCACTCAACCCCGGCAGCGGCACTCTGGAGTCCCAGCTCGCGGCCGGCCTCGAACAGGCCGCCACCTCCGTCGACTCGGGGGCGGCCGCCGCCGTACTCGACCGCTGGGCGGCGGCGACCCACGCCTAGCCGTACTTTTTCCCCCGGCTGTTCGGCCGGCTGTTCCGCCGGCCCGGCGGTCGGCGTCTGAGCCGATCGCCGGGCCGGGGGACCCGGCACCCCGTGCGAGGCGCTGTCCGTGTGGTGGACGGCGCCTTGCGCGCGCACGGGCATATGGCAGAATCCCTGGCAGGTCACGAGTGACAGCGCAAAGGCCCCGGCTCGCTGTCCGGCAACCCTCCGTCCGAGGTGGGGTGCCCCGGGTGAAGACCAGGCTGTGAGCAAGCAAGGCTCATAGCAAGCCGGACTTGGGGAGTTCTGTCATGACTGTGTTCAGCCCTGCCACCGATACCGCCCGCGAAAGCCGCGACGCCCGCGATAGCTGTCCGCCGCTGCCGGTGCTGGGACACGATGTGCGGGTCCCGCTGGTCACCGGCGGCGAAGTCGGCTACGCGGCACTCGACTACGCGGCGAGTGCCCCCGCCCTCCAGCGGGTCTGGGACGACGTGGCCGCGTACGCGCCGTACTACGGCAGTGTGCACCGGGGGGCCGGCTATCTCTCCCAGCTCTCCACCGATCTCTTCGAGCAGAGCCGGGCCACCGTCGCCGCGTTCCTCGGCTGCCGGCCCGACGACGAGGTGATCTTCACCCGGTCCACCACCGACAGCCTCAACCTGCTGGCCGCCGTGCTGCCGGCCGGCACCCAGGTCTTCGTCTTCGACAGTGAGCACCACGCCTCGCTGCTGCCCTGGCAGCGCGCCGAGGGCGCCCAGGTCACCTGGCTGACCGCCCCGCGCACCCCGGAGCAGGCCGTCGCCGCCCTCGACGTGGCCCTGCACGGCGCCCCCAAGGGGCCCAAGCTGGTCTGCGTCACCGGCGCTTCGAATGTCACCGGCGAGGTGTGGCCGGTACGGAAGCTGGCCGCCGCCGCCCACCGGCACGGCGCCCGGATCGTGCTCGACGCGGCCCAACTCGCCCCGCACCAGCCGGTGGACATCGCCGCGCTCGACGTCGACTGGGTGGCCTTCTCCGGCCACAAGCTCTACGCGCCCTTCGGCTCCGGCGTGCTGGCCGGCCGGCCCGACTGGCTGCGGGACGCCGAGCCGTATCTGGCCGGCGGCGGGGCAAGCCGCACGGTCGCCCGCCGCACCGACGGCGGCCTCGACGTCGAGTGGCACACCTCGGTCGCCGCCCGCCACGAGGCCGGCTCGCCCAATGTCATCGGTGCCTACGCCATCGCCTCGGCCTGTCGCGCGCTCACCGAGGCCGGTTTCGACCGGCTCATCGCCCGGGAGCGGCAGTTGCTGGCCCGGCTGCGGGCGGGACTGGCCGATATCCCCCAGGTGCGGGTGCTCTCCCTGTTCGGGGCTGACTCGGCCCGGGTCGGTGTGCTCTCCTTCGTCGTCGACGGCTGGAACAGCTCGCACTTCGCCGCGGCGCTCTCCGCCGAGTACGGCATCGGGGTCCGCGACGGCCTCTTCTGCGCCCACCCCCTGGTCCGTACGCTGCTCGGCGGCGAGCCGGACGAGCCCGGTGCCTGCGGAGCCCCCGACGCCGCGCCGGGCGAACGCTCCCTCAACGCGATCCGGGTGAGCTTCGGCGCGGGCACCCCCGACGAGCACATCACCCGCTTCGTCTCGGCGGTGACCACCCTGGTCAGGGACGGCGCCCAGTGGAACTACCGCACCGAGAACGGCCGCTGCGTCCCGTCCCGCGACTGACGACTCGGGACCGGCGGCTCAGCGCCCTCGGGGCCGCCGGTCAGGAGTCCAGGCCGATGGCGAAAGCCGCCTCCAGATCGTGCTGCGAGTAGGTGCGGAACGCCACATGCGTGTCCGTCGCCCGCACGCCCGGGATCTTGCTGATCCGGCCGGGGATGATGTCCGCGAGATCGTCGTGCTGGGCCACCCGGACGAGAGCGACGAGATCGTAGCCCCCGGTCACCGAGTAGACCTCGCTGACGCTGTCGAGCGCCGCGATCGACTCGGCGATCTCCGGAATCCGGTCGACAGACGTCTTGATGAGCACGATCGCGGTGATCACGGCTGGATATCTCCTTGGGTGGGCCCGATGACGAGGCTCACCTTACGCCGTGGCCGATAGCAGACCCATGCGCAGAAGAAGCCGAAGGCGAAGCCCACCACGTGGGCGAGATAGGCGACGCCGGGACCGCCGTGCGCGGTCCTGGCCGCCAGCCACTGGAGCACGAACCAGAAGCAGAGCACCGTCCACGCCGGGAAGCGCAGCGGGACGAAGAGGAGAAAGGGGAAGACACTGGTGACCCGGGCGGTCGGACAGAGGTAGAGGTAGGCGCCGAGCGCGCCGGAGATCGCCCCCGACGCGCCCACCAGGCTCCGGGTGTCGTTCGGGTGGCCGAGCGCGAAGCCGTAGGTGGCGAGGTAGCCGGCGGCCGCGTAGAAGAGGGCGAAGCGCGGCCGGCCCATCCGGTTCTCGACGTTGTCGCCGAAGACCCACAGGAAGAGCATGTTGCCGATCAGGTGCACCCAGCCCGCGTGCACGAAGAGCGCGGTGAGGACGGAGAGGAACGGCACCTTCGGATACGGGCCGGGGACCGGGCAGCCGGCCGGCAGATCGAGCCGGGCCGGAGGCAGCTTTCCGTGGAGGAGTTCGGCCGGAATGACTCCCCAGCGATCGAACCAGACCGCCTGCGCACACAGGCGCCCGGCGCCCGGCGCCACGCCGAAGCCGGCCGCCGGGCCCAGCACGAACGTCAGGGTGCACAGCCCGATCAGCGTGTACGTCACGACCGGCGGGCGATGCGCCGGCCCCACCGGGTCGAACTCGGACACCGGGCTGTTGTCGGACACCGGGATGACCATGGACCGATGATGACGGAACGGCTGTACCGGCCAAAGGTCGCCTCGCCGCAGCGCGGCGGACCGCTGAGGCCGTAGGGTAACCGGGACACACGCCCGTAGCCATACCCGTATGCCCGCGGAGAGCGACCGCCGAGCCGTGCGGAAGGTGCTGACCGCATTGACTCCCGTAGCCGGGGACAATGGGAGGACAGCAGCGGCGGCCGGAGGGATCGAAGGGGGCCGGGAGGGCGCCGAGGAACCGGACGGGAGTGACTGGTGGACGGTATCGGCGACGTTCCCGACGCCGCGGCGAGCGAAGGCGGTGCGGGCGAGCCCGCGCTGGACCGACCGCTGCCCGAAGGCGTACGGCACCGGGTCGTCGCCATCGCCGCGGACGCCTTCGGCGGCTTCACCTTCGGCGATCTGCCGGTGTCACTGCGGCCCTATGCCCGCTTCACCCCCTCCCGGCGGGTGCGGTACGCGGCCACCGCGCTCGCCGCCGCGCTGGAGTCCGACGCGGCCTTCCGGCTCAAGGTCGCGGGCAAGCTGCGCGAGGCCCAGCCCGAGCTGACCGGCGCCCTCGACGGCGGCACCCCGCCACCGGCCGCCGACCCGCTGGACGTGGCCGCCGCCGCCTATCTGCTGCGGCCCCCCGGCTGGGCGAAGCTGGTCGCCACGGCCGGCGAGGAGGCGCAGCGGGCCGACGCCGAGCGCGCCGACGAGGAGACGCTGCGCGAACTCGACCGGCTGCGCCACGAGGTCGAGACCCTGAACGCGCAGGCCCGGACGGAAGCGGTCAGGGCCCGTAGCGAACTCGACACCGTCCGTAAGGAGGGCGACGCGCTGCACCGCAAGCTGCGCGCCGCGCACAGCGATGTCCGCCGCGCCGAGGCCGCCCAGCGCAAGCTCCAGGCCGAACTCGACGAGGTGCGCGCCGCCGCCGACCGGGAGCGGGCCGCCGCCGAGTCCGAGGCCAGGCGGCTGCGGGCCCGGCTCACCGAGTCCGAGGCGGTGCTGGAGGCCGGGCGCCGCGCGGTGCGCGAGGGCCGCAGCGTCGAGGACGTCCGGCTGCGGCTGCTGCTCGACACGGTGCTCGACGCCGCGGCCGGGCTGCGCCGCGAACTCGCGCTGCCGCCGCGCGACACCCTCGGGGTCCGGCCGGCCGACACCGTGGACGCGGTGGCGCCCGGCCACTTCAGCGCCCGGGACATCGCCACCCGCGCGCTCTCCGAGACCGATCCCCAACTCCTGGACCAGTTGCTCGCGTTGCCGCAGGCGCATCTGGTGGTGGACGGCTACAACGTCACCAAGACCGGCTATCCGTCGATGCCGCTGGAGAAGCAGCGGCTGCGGCTGCTCGGCGGTCTCGCGGCGCTGGCCGCGCAGAGCGGCGCCGAGGTCACCTGTGTCTTCGACGGCGCCGATCTGGACATGCCGGTGCTGCTCGCGCCGCCGCGCGGGGTGCGGGTGCTGTTCAGCAAGGCCGGTGAGACCGCCGATGAGCTGATCCGGCGACTGGTGCGCGCCGAACCGCCGGGCCGGCAGATCGTGGTGGTCTCCGCGGACCGCGAGGTCGCCGACGGGGTGGCCAAGGCCGGCGCGCGTCCCGTCGCCTCCACGCTGCTGCTGCGGCGGCTGGCCCGGGTCTGACCAGCGTCGGCCGCCGCACGAGGCGGCGGCACGCCGGGCGCCCCCGGGCACCCCTCGGCACCCTCCCGAACACCCTTGCCCCGTCCCGCTGTTCACCACCGCCGCACGCGCCCCCGCGTCAACTCAGCGTCGACCCGCCCTCACCGCCCGTACGACCAACGTAAAGAAAGTGCGAAACGGTCGAGATTTTGCCTACAAAGATTTGAACCGATCACAGGAAGGTCACTAAGGTCAGGCGTCGAACCTCCGCGCAGTCGATCATCCAACCCGGATGGCGCTCGGGGACCGCCCGCCAGTGAACCGGTAGGCGGCTGAAGGAAGAAGGAGCTCGCCTTCGTGGCGTCCCACCGTCGTCCCAAGCCGGCAACCCGCACGCGCGTGACCGTGCTGACCGCGACCGCCGCAGCAGCGGTCGCCCTCTCCGCGCAAGCCGCGAACGCCGCCCCCGCCAAGCCCACCATCAAGGACGCCAAGACCAAGGTCGACGCCCTCTACTCGCAGGCGGAGCAGGCCACCGAGAAGTACGACGCGGCGAACGAGAAGCTGCATACCCTCCAGAAGGACGCGTCAAGCCTCCAGGACCAGGTCGCGCGGCAGCAGCAGCACCTCAACCAGCTCAGGGACGGTCTCGGCGCCATCGCCGCCTCCCAGTACCGCAGCGGCGGCATCGACCCGACGATCCAGCTCTTCCTCTCGGCCAACCCGGACACCTACCTCCAGCAGGCCACCGCGCTCGACCAGCTCGGCGCGCTCCAGGCCGGCGCGATGGAGCAACTCCAGGACGCCAAGCGGGAACTCGACCAGTCCCGCGCCGAGGCCACCGCCAAACTGGCCGACCTGCAGAGCACCCGCGCGGAACTCGCCAAGCGCAAGAGCGAGGCCAAGGACAAGCTGGCGCAGGCGCAGCAGGTGCTCAACACGCTCACCGCGCAGCAGCGGGCCGACATGCAGCTCCAGGACCAGATCGCGGCCAACCGGGCCAGCTCCCGGGTGAACCTCGGCGACGCCAAGGCCGCCACCGGGCGGGCCGGCGCCGCTTTCGCGGCCGCGCAGAACGAACTCGGCAAGCCGTATGTCTACGGCGCCACGGGCCCCGGGTCCTTCGACTGCTCCGGCCTCACCTCCTACGCCTACGCGCAGGCCGGTGTCTCCATACCCCGGACCTCGGAGGAGCAGGCCAACGCGGGCACCCGGATCTACTCGGAGTCCCAGCTCGGCGTGGGCGACCTGGTCATCTTCTACGGCGACTTCCACCACGTCGGCCTCTACGCGGGCAACGGGATGGTGCTGCACGCGCCGAAGCCGGGGGCCGTGGTGCGCTACGAGTCCATCGCCGACATGCCCTTCGAGTTCGGCGTCCGGATCTGAGGCGCCGAGTCCGCTGAGCCGTCCAGCCGCTGAGTCCGCTGAACCGGCTCGGCCCCCGGCCCGGGCAACGGGCCGGGCCCGGCCTACGGCGTACGGGTGACGGCATCCGAGGACGGCCGCCGGTCCGGCCGGTGTGACCTGCGAAGCGACCGATATCGGTCGTACGTACGGCCCGACGGTCTTTGTACTCTCCGCCATCGCGCGGCTACTGTCTGCCGCTGTGGCTTCCCATCGACGCTTTCCGCAGCCGGGTCTCGCGGCCCGCACCAGTCGCGTCACCGTGCTCTCCGCGGCGGCGGCGGCCACCGCGGCCCTGTCCGGCGGCGCCGCACAGCTCGCCGCCGCCGACCCGTCCGGCACCGCCCCGGGCCACACGGTCCAGCCGGACCGGCTCGGCCGGCTGGACCGGTTCTACCAGCAGGCCGAGCGGGCCACCCAGAAGTTCGACGCCGCCCAGGAGCACACCCACACGCTCCGGGCCGAGCTGACCTCGCTCCAGGAGCGGGCCGCCGCCGCGCAGCAGCGGGTCAACGACCTCCGTAACGAACTCGGCACCCTGGCCGCCTCCCAGTACCGCGCCGGCGCCATCGACCCCTCGCTCGCGCTGCTGCTCTCCGCCAGCCCCGCGGACTACCTGGACCGCGCCGCCCTCCTCGACCGGCTCGGCGACCAGCAGGCAGGCCGGCTCCGGCAGCTCCAGGACGCGGAAAGCCTCCTGATGCGGCAGCGCGACCAGGCCGCGGGCAAGCTGGCCCAGCTCCGGCAGGCCACGGCCGTGCTCCAGCAGCGGAAGAAGACCGTACAGCAGGCGCTCGCCGCCGCCCAGCGGATCCTCAACGCGTTACCGCGGGACGAGCGGGCCCACTTCGCTCCCGGCACGGCCGACCGGGCCTCCCGGGACCGCCCGCTCCCGGAGCTCGCCGATCTGCCGGCCTCCTCCGGCCGGGCCGCCCTCGCCGTCGCCGCCGCCCGCCGGGCGGTCGGCGCCCCCTATATGTGGGGCGGGGTCGGCCCCAACGCCTTCGACTGCTCCGGCCTGATGCTCTACGCCTACCGCCAGGCCGGCGTCTGGCTGCCGCGCACCTCCCAGGAGCAGATGAACGCCGGCCCGCACGTACCGCTCGACCAGGCCCGCCCCGGTGACCTGGTGATCTACCGGGGCGACGCCAGCCACGTCGGCATGTACGTCGGCGGCGGCCTCGTCGTGCACGCGCCCTACCCGGGCGCGCGGGTCCGGTACGACCCGGTCGGCATGATGCCGATCACCGCGGTCACCCGTCCGGCCGGTTGACCCGGCGCGGCTCCCGGGGCCGTACGATCGGGCGCGTGCCCACGGTGACCGCGCCGCGCTCCAGGGCCGCCGGCCGGGTCTGGGCGGCGGCCCTCATGGTGTGCGCGGTGGGCGGGGCGCTGCTCGGCGGCTGCGCGCCCGGCCGGCCCGGCCCGCCCGCGGCGGCCACCGCCACCACAACCGACAGCGCCACCGCCCGCGCACTGCGAGCCCTGCTCGACCAGCGGGCCGCGGCCCTGCTCCACCACGACCGGGCCGCCTTCCTGGCCGGAGTGGACCCGCGCGCCGAGCGGTTCAGGGCCCGGCAGACCGCGATGTTCGACGACCTCGCCGCCGTACCGCTCGCCGCCTGGTCGTACACGCTCGTCAGGACCGGTGCCTTCGCCCTGCCGGCGGCGGCCGACGGCACCCCGCGCGAGGCCGCCGAGGTGCGGCTCGGCTACCGGCTGACCGGCTACGACACCGAGCCGGTGGCGTCCACCGCCTATCTGACCCTCGCCCGGCGCGGCGGCCACTGGTACGTCGCCGGGGACGACGACGGCGTGCCCAGCGGCCACCGCACCGCCGTCCAGCTCTGGGACCAGGGTCCGGTCCACGTGGTGCGCGGCGCGCACAGCCTGGTGCTCGGGCTCGGCGACCCCGCGACGCTGCGCGGCTACGCTAAGGACGCCGACCGGGCGGTGCCCGAGGTGACCCACGCGTGGGGGACCGGCTGGCCCGGCAAAGTCGTCGTCGAGGCCCCCGCGACGCTCGACCAGGTCGCCGCGCTGCTCGACGCGCGAGCCGGCGACTACCGGGACATCGCCGCCGTCACCACCGGCGAACTCGGCGGCGACGCGCGGGCCCCGGCCGACCGGGTCATCATCAACCCCGCCGCCTTCGCGCAGCTCTCCGCCTTCGGCCGCCAGGTCGTCCTGACCCACGAGACCACCCACGTCGCGACCCGGCTCGCCACCACCACCCCCACCACCCCGCGGTGGCTCTCCGAGGGCATCGCCGACTGGGTCGCCTACCGCGACTCCGGCCGCACCGCGCCCGAGATCGCGCCCGAGCTGACGGCCGACGTCCGGGCCGGCCGGGTCCCCGCCGCGCTGCCCTCCGACGCCGGCTTCGCCGCCACCGCGACCGGCCTGGCCCAGGCGTACGAGGACGGCTGGCTCGCCTGCCGGATGATCGCCGACCAGTGGTCGCCCGGCACCCTCACCGCCTTCTACCGGGCGATGGCCAAGGGTGGCACGGTGGACGCCCGGCTGCGCGCGGCGGTCGGGCTGAGCCTGCCGGAGTTCACCGCGCGCTGGCGGACCTACGTGGAGGGGGAGTTGGGATGAGCGAGCCCGAGCGGGCCAAGGCGGCCGACAGGGCTGCGGGGGCGGAGGGGGCTGACGGCGCGGACCGGGTCGAGGGCGCCGACCGGGTCGACGGCGCCGATCCGGTTGAGGGCGTCGGCAGCGCCGAAGGTGCCGCTGACTTCACGCCCGAGCAGATCGCCCGCGGCCGGGCGCTGCGGCGCGGGGTGCTGCCGGTGGCCGCCGGCTCCTCCGCGGTGTCGCTCGCGCTGCCGCTCGCCCTCGGCCTCACCTCCGGCGGGGCGCGGCTGATCGGCGCCTTCGGGGACGGCTGGGCGGTGCGGGTGGTGGGCGCCGGGCTGACCCTGGTGCTGCTGCCGCTGCCGCTCACCCTGCCCCTCGCCGCCAGGGGCCGGGTGGTGCGGGCCCGGTTCGGCCTGGTCACCCAGGGGTGGGCCGGCTGGGCGCTCGACCAGGTGCGCGGTCTGCTGGTGTCCCTGCCGCTGATCCTCGGGGCGCTCTTCGCGGTGTACGCGTTGGCCGGCACCGCCCGCTGGTGGTGGGCCTGGGCGGCGCTCGGCGCGGCCGGCGTCACCTTCCTGCTCTCCTTCGCCGCCCCGCTCGTCTTCGAGCCGCTCTTCAACACCTTCACCCCGATGGAGCCGGGACCCGCCCGGGACAACCTGCTCGCGCTCGCCGCCCGGGACGGCGTGCCGGTCCGGGAGGTGCTGGTGGCCGACGCGTCCCGGCGCACCACCGCCCTCAACGCCTATGTCTCCGGCTTCGGCCGCACCCGCCGGATCGTCGCCTACGACACGCTGCTCAGCACCGCGTCGCCGCGCGAGGTGGAGTTGGTCGTCGCCCATGAACTGGGCCACGTGGTGCACCGCGATGTGCCGCGCGGTACCGCCTTCGGCGCGCTGGGGGCGGCCGCCGGGGTGTGTGTGCTGGCCGCCGTCGTCACCTGGTCGCCGCTGCTCGACCTGGCGGGCGTGGCCCGGTTCGCCGATCCGCGCTCCGCGTGGCTGCTCGCGGCGGCGGCCTCGGTCGCCGGCGCGATCGTGGGTCCCGCGGGCCGCGCGCTGTCCCGCCGGATCGAGCGCCGCGCCGACCTGCACGCGCTCGATCTCACCGGTGACCCGGCCGAGTTCATCGCGATGCAGCGGCGCCTGACCGTCGCCAACGTCGGCGACCCGGCCCCGCCGCGGCTGCCGCACCTGCTGCTGTCCACCCACCCCACCCCCGCCGCCCGGATCGCCGCCGCCCGCGCCTGGCGCCCGCCCGGAACCTGATCTGCGGTCAGGCGGTGGTGAGCGGGCCGCCGAGCGCCTCGGCCGCCGCCCCGGCGCCCGGGGCGGCGCTGCCCCGCGGCGGGACCGTCGCGCTCCACAGCCGGCGGCAGGCGAGCACGGACGCGGCCACCAGCAGAGCGTTGCGCGCGCCGAGCAGCGACACCCCCCAGCCGTCGCTGCGCGTCACATGGGCGAAGAACACCGGGAACTCCAGGGTGGTGAGGAAGACCGCCGCCAAAGTCAGCAGCACCGGCAGCCGCTGCACCGTCCCCCGCGCCGTCAGACACAGCGCGCCGACCCCGACCAGCCACACCATGTACTGCGGGCTGATCACCCGGGACGTCGTGGTGAAGACCAGCAGCGCGGCGAACCCCGCGTCGTACGGTGTCGCGGCGGCGAACGTACGGGCCCGCAGCCGCCACCACACCAGCCAGCCGCAGGCCGCCGCGCTCAGCGCGAGCGCCGCCGCGCTGACCGCGCCCACATACGGGCCGAGGAACTCCACCGAGCCGTAGTGCATCGTGGCCCGGCCGCGCCAGCCCAGATGCCGCCCCAGGTGGAAGACGAGCGCGCCCAGGGACTCCACCTCGGTGCCGCGGTCGCGCTGGCCGGCGAGGAAGGAGAAGGCGCCCCTCATCGTCACCGCGAAGAGCGCCGCCCCCGCCGCCGCCGTGCCCACCGCCGACAGCCAGGCCCATCGGGCGGCCCGGCCGCGCGGCGCCCCGATCAGCAGCAGCACCGGCCACACCTTGAGCAGCGCGCCGATCCCCGCGAGTACGCCCGCGACGGCGGGACGGCGCCGGAGCAGCAGCAGCGCGGGCACCGCCACCGCGGTCACCATCACGTCGTAGCGGGCGTAGACGATCGGACCGGCGAGCGCGACGCCGACCACCCACACCCACGCCCCGGCCGGTCGGCCCGGCCGCCGCCCGGCCAGGAGCAGCGCGGCCAGCACCACGGCGTCCGCCAGCAGCGCCAGACAGAAGAAGGCCGACGCATAACCGAGGAACGGCACCGCGGCCGGCGCCACCAGCGCCGCCGCGGCCCCCGGCGGGTACTGCCACGTCACGTCGCCGACCGGGAAGGAGCCGCCGCGCAGCACCGGATACCAGCCCGCGTAGACACCGGCCACGTCGTGCAGGACGACCTGGCCGGGAAAGCGGACCACCTGGAAGACGCAGAGCAGCAGCACGGCGCGCGTCGCCGCCCACCCGGCGACCGCCCGGCCCAGCTCGCCGATACGGGTATTCCTCACGTCACGCATCATGCTGGCCGCGGGCGCCGCGGCCCCGGACGGACGCGGCCCGCGCGGCCGGCCGGGTGAACCGGGCCCGCCGGGCGATCCGGGCCTCCGGGGGCCCGGAGGGTAGTGTCGACGGCGATGGACAAGACCCTGATCGTCACCAACGACTTCCCGCCCCGGCCCGGTGGCATCCAGTCCTTCGTGCACAGCATGGCGCTGCGCCTGGACCCGGGAAAGGTCGTGGTCTACGCCTCGACCTGGCAGGACGGCGCGGAGGCCGCCCGGTTCGACGCCCAACAGCCCTTCCCGGTGGTGCGGGACCGCGCCAAGATGCTGCTGCCCACCCCCCGGGCGACCCGCAGGGCCGCCCAACTGCTGCGCCAACACGGCTGTACCTCGGTGTGGTTCGGAGCCGCGGCGCCGCTCGGCCTGATGGCGCCTGCGCTGCGGAAAGCGGGCGCGCGGCGACTGGTCGGCACCACCCACGGCCACGAGGCGGGCTGGGCGCAACTGCCGGCCGGCCGCCAACTGCTGCGCAGGATCGGCGAGGGCACCGACACCCTCACCTATCTCGGCGAGTACACCCGCGCCAGGATCGCCGCCGCGCTGACCCCGGCGGCGGCCGGCCGGATGGTCCAACTGCCACCCGGCGTCGACGAGAAGACCTTCCACCCGGGCTCAGGAGGAGCGGTGGTGCGGGCGGCGCTCGGCCTCGGCGACCGGCCGGTGGTGGTGTGCGTGTCACGGCTGGTCCCGCGCAAGGGGCAGGACACGCTGATCCTGGCGATGCCGCGGATCCTGCGCGAACAGCCGGGCGCGGCGCTGCTGATCGTCGGCGGCGGACCGTACCGCGGCGAGCTGGAGCGGCTCGCCGAGCGCACCGGGGTCGCGGCGTCGGTCGTCTTCACCGGCGCGGTGCCCGCCGCCGAACTGCCGGCCCACTTCGGGGCCGGCGACGTCTTCGCGATGCCCTGCCGGACCCGGCGCGGCGGGCTGGACGTCGAGGGCCTCGGCATCGTCTACCTGGAGGCGTCCGCGACCGGCCTGCCCGTGGTGGCCGGCGACTCCGGCGGCGCCCCCGACGCGGTCCTGGACGGCGAGACCGGCTGGGTGGTCCCCGGCGGTTCCCCCGAACTCGCCGCGGACCGCGTGCTCACCCTGCTGCGCGACCCCGAACTCCGGCGCCGGATGGGCGATCGGGGCCGCCGCTGGATCGAGGAGTCCTGGCGCTGGGACCTGCTGGCCGACCGGCTGCGGCGGCTGCTGTGACCGCGGCGCGGCCCGGCCGGCGCGCTCAGCGCGCGTAGAGGAGTTCGATCTCGTCGGCGAAGTCGGCCAGCACGACATTGCGCCGCAGCTTCAGCGACGGTGTCATATGGCCCGACGCCTCGGTGAACTGACCGGTCAGCACGGTGAACCTGCGGATCGACTCGGCCCGGGAGACCGCCTCGTTGCCGGTGTCCACCGCGCGCTGGACCGCCGCCAGCAGGTCGGGGTCATCGGCGAGTTCGGCCGCGGTGCGGCCGGACTTGCGGTGCTGCTCGGCCCAGCGCGGCAGGAACTCCTCGTCCAGGGTGATCAGCGCGGCCACGAAGGGGCGCTGATCGCCGACCACCATGCACTCGGCGATCAGCGCGTTCGCCCGGATCCGGTCCTCGATCATCGCGGGCACGACGTTCTTGCCGCCGGCCGTCACGATGATCTCCTTCTTGCGGCCGGTGATGGTCAGATAGCCGTCCTCGTCGAGCGAACCGAGATCCCCGGTGTGGAACCAGCCGTGGGCCATCGCCTCGGCCGTGGCCGCCTCGTCGTTCCAGTAGCCGGAGAACAGGTGCTCGCCGTAGAGCAGCACCTCGCCGTCGTCGGCGATCCGTACCGTGGAGCCGGGCAGCGGCTGGCCGACCGTGCCGATCTTCGTCCGGTCCCAGGGGTTGAAGGAGGTGGCCGCGCACGACTCGGTGAGCCCGTAGCCCTCCAGGACGGTGAAGCCGATCCCGCGGTAGAAGTGGCCGAGCCGCTCGCCGAGCGGGGCGCCGCCGGAGATCGCGTGGGTGGCCCGGCCGCCGAGCACCGCCCGCAGCTTCGCGTAGACCAGCCGGTCGAAGAGCCGGTGCTCAAGCCGCAGCCGCAGCGCGGGACCCGACGGGGTGTCGAGCGCCTTGCTGTACGCGGTCGCGACGGCCGCCGCCCGGTCGAAGATCCGGCCCTTGCCGCCGGCCTGGGCGGTGGCCCGCGCCGTGTTGTAGACCTTCTCGAAGACCCGCGGCACCCCGAGGATCATCGTCGGCCGGAACGACTGGAGGTCCTCGGTCAGCGACGTGACGTCCGCCACGTGCCCCAGCCGGATCGGCGCCATCACGGCGGCCACCTCCACCAGCCGCCCGAAGACGTGGGCCAGCGGCAGGAAGAGCAGGATCGAGTTCTCGCCGGTGACGAAGAGCGGGCGGAGCCGCTCCACCGCGTTGCCGCACTCCGCGAAGAAGCTGCGGTGGCTCAGCACGCAGCCCTTGGGGCGGCCGGTGGTGCCCGAGGTGTAGACGATGGTGGCCGGGGTGTCGGCGCTGGCGTGGCCCGACCGCTCGTCGAGCACCGCGTCGGAGATGTCGGTGCCGGCCGCCCGGAGCGCCGCCACCACACCGGTGTCGATCCGCCAGACGTGCTTGAGCTGCGGCAGCCGCTCGCGTACCGCCTCCACCACGCTCTCGTGGCGCTCGGACTCGACCACCACCGCGACCGCGCCCGAGTCACCGAGGATCCACTCCACCTGTGCCGCCGACGAGGTCTCGTAGACCGGGACGGTGACCGCCCCCGCGCTCCAGATGGCGAAGTCGAGCAGCGTCCACTCGTAGCGGGTCCTGGAGATCAGGGCCACCCGGTCGCCCGGCTGCACCCCGGAGGCGATCAGACCCCGGGCGGCGGAGCGGACCTCGGCGAGGAAGCCGGCCGCGGTGATGTCCGTCCAGCCGCCGGCGGGGTCCTTGCGTCCTATGACGGGGGTGTCGGGATGCTGAGCGGCGTTGCGCCGGATCAGGTCCGTCAGGTTGCCGTCCGCGGGGACCTCGTACAGGGCCGGAAGGCTGAACTCACGCAAGGCGACTGCTCCTCATCGGTGCCACGGCGCACCCGGAGGGAAGGTGATGGACGGCGTGGACGTTACCCATCGGTAAGGCTCCGGCGGTAGAGGGGCCACAGCAGATGTTTTCAGCATCACACAGCAGGCGGAAACGCTGTAAGCGCTTCGCGCACAGTAGTCCAAGAGCCCGTGGTCGCCGTGCCGGGTCGGCGATAATGTGGACCTATGCGGGTGCATGTGGTGAGTGACGTCCACGGAGCGACCGAGGCGCTGGCCCGGGCCGGTGAGGGCGCCGACGCCCTGGTCTGCCTCGGCGACCTGGTGCTCTTCCTGGACTACGGCGACCATTCCCGGGGCATCTTCCCCGACCTCTTCGGTGTCGCCAACGCCGACCGCATCGTGGCACTGCGCACCGCCCGCCGCTTCGACGAGGTCCGTGACCTCGACCGCGAACTGTGGGCGGGACTCGACCGACGGGCCGTCATCGAGGGCGCCGTCCGCAAGCAGTACGCCGAACTCTTCGCCGCCTTCCCCACCCCGACCTACGCCACCTACGGGAACGTCGACATCCCCGGCCTCTGGCCGCAGTACGCCCGGCCCGGCACCACCGTGCTGGACGGCGCCACCGCGCGGATCGGCGACCGCGTCTTCGGCTTCGTCGGCGGCGGCCTGCCCACCCCGATGCGCACCCCCTACGAGGTCACCGAGGCCGACTACGCCGCCAAGGTCGCCGCCCTCGGCCCGGTGGACGTGCTCTGCTCGCACATCCCGCCCGCCGTCCCCGACCTCTGCTACGACACCGTCGCCCGCCGCTTCGAGCGCGGCAGCCAGGCGCTCCTCGACGCCATCCACGCGACCCAGCCGAAGTACGCGCTCTTCGGCCATGTCCATCAGCCGCTGGTGGCCAGGACCCGGATCGGCCGTACCGAATGCGTCAACGTCGGCCACTTCAACCACACGCACACCCCCTGGGTGCTGGAGTGGTGAAGGGCTCCGCCCGGCGCCGGCCGGCCGCCCCGGTGCGGGCCGCTGCCGCCCCGCGGCGGGTGCGGACCGGCGCGCCGGGGGCGCGGTAGCCTTCACCCGCAGCCAGCAGCACCGTTTCAGGAAGGCCAGGGCGATGGCGGAACACACGACGTCGAGCATCACGATCGAAGCGGGGCCGGACGCCGTCATGGGGGTCATCGCCGACTTCGACCGCTACCCGGAGTGGACGGGTGAGGTCAAGGAGGCACAGGTCCTCGGCCGCGACGAGGACGGCCGCGCCGAGCAGGTCCGCCTGCTGCTGGACGCCGGCGCCATCAAGGACGACCACACCCTCGCCTACCGCTGGATCGGCGCGCACGAGGTGCGCTGGTCGCTGGTGAAGTCCCAGATGCTGCGCACCCTCGACGGCTCCTACGCGCTCGCGCCGGTGGACGGCGGCGCCCGTACGGAGGTCACCTACCAGCTCACCGTGGACGTCAAGATCCCGATGCTGGGCATGATCAAGCGCAAGGCGGAGAAGGTCATCATCGACCGGGCGCTGGCGGGGCTGAAGAAGCGGGTCGAGTCGGGTCCCGAAGCGGCGGCGGCAGAGCCCGGCGCGAGCGGTTCGGGTGCCGATCCGGCGCCGGGCGGCACGGCGGGCGAGCCGGTGGCGCCCGGCACCGATGACGCGGCGGACCCCGCCGGGACGGCCGGCAAGACCGGCGAGTCGGTCTGACCGCGTGGCCTCGGTACGCACGCTGCTCGTCACCGGCGCCCCCGGCGCCGGCCGCACCACCGTCGCCGCCGCCACGGCGACCCGCGCCGCCCGCGCCGGCGACCGCGTTCTCCTGGTGACCGGCGACCGCGAGGGCGTCGAGGCGCTGCTGGCCGCCGGGTCCGCCCGGCGCGGGCCCTCGGGCGGCGCGGGGGCCGCCGGGGCGGCCGGTCCCGGGCATCCGGACCGGTCGGCCGCCACCGGGGCCGCTGGGGCCCGTGCAGGGGCGCCGCCGGGCGCCGGAGAGCCGGCGGGTGCGGTCTCGCGCGGCCCGGGGGCTTCTGAGGGCGCTGGGGACGCGGGAATGGCGGGTTCGGGCCGGCGTGGCCGGGCGGGCGGACCCGGATCCGGGCACGCGTTCGTGACCGGGGTGGTCGGGGCGCAGGTGGTCGGCGGGGTCGACGGGCTGTATGTCGCGGTGGTCGACAGCGCGGACGCCTTCAGAGACGGCATGCTCGACCTCCAGGACCGGCTCGGCAGCGTGCTGGGGCTGCTCGGGGCGGCGCCGCTCGACCCGGAGGAGCTGACCGCGCTGCCCGGCGCGGAGGCGCTCGCGCTGCTGCGGGTGCTGCGCCGCGCCGAGGTGACCGGGGACGGCTCCCCGTGGGACCTGGTGGTGGTGGACCTGCCACCGGTGCGGGAGGCGATCTCGCTGCTGGCCCTGCCGGAACAGCTCCGCCGGTACCTGTGGCGGCTGCTGCCCGCCGACCGGCAGGCGGCCCGCGCGCTGCGGCCGGTGCTCGCGCAGCTCGCCGGGGTGCCGATGCCCGCCGAGTGGGCGTACGCGGCCGCGGCCCGCGCCGATCGCGAACTCGCCGCCGTCCAGGCGGTGATCGAGGCCCAGGACACCGCCGTGGCGGTCGTGGTCGAGCCCGGTCCCGCCGCCGAGCGGACGCTGCGCACGGCCCGCACCGGACTCGCGCTCCACGGCCACCGGCTCGCCGCCGTCGTCGCCAACCGGCTGCTGCCCGCCCCGGCGCCGTCCGCCACGTCGGCGACCCCGGCGACCGACCCGTTCCTGGCCGGCCTCTCCAGCCGCCAGCAGGACCATCTCAAGGCGCTCGCCGACCAGTGCGCCGCCGACGGCGTACCGCTGCTCGAACTCCCGCACCTGGGGCGCGAACCCCAGGACCCGGCCGAGCTCGCCGTCGCCGTGCCGGCGGCCGAGGACCGGCCCGCCGAGCCCTGGACGGTGACCGAACGGCTCGCCGACGAGGGGCAGTTCGTCTGGACGCTGCCGCTGCCCGGCGCCGGCCGGCAGGGCCTTGACCTGGTCCGCCGCGGCGACGAACTCGTGGTGGACGCCGGTGGGTTCCGGCGGATCGTGCCGCTGCCCTCGGCACTGCGCCGCTGCGCGGTGGCGGGCGCGGCGCTGCGGGACGGGGCCCTGCGGGTGCGCTTCGCGCCCGATCCCGATCTCTGGCCGCGCTGACCGGCCGCACCGCGCCGACCCGCCCCGGGTGCCCTGACCCGGTTCCCGCGCGGGCCGTTCGGCGGGCCGGTCGGGTAACGTCGAAGGGGAGCCGAGGCAAAAAGAGCGGCAAACACCCGGAGCGCCCGTTTGGAGCGGATCATGAGCGAAGCCACGGACCGTCCTGACGCCGACGCGTGGGCCAAGGCCAGCGCGGAGGACATCGCAGCCGAGCACGCCCGCCGGCGGGCCGAGGGCGGCCAGGGACCGGGTGGCGCGGGGAGCGCGGGGGAGGAACTGCGCCGGCTCGCGGAGGCCGTCGGCGACGCCGTCACGGAGCGGCTGGGGGCGCTGGGGAACCCGGCCGTCCAGATGGCCGCGGAGAGTGTCATCTCGCAGGTGCGTTCCGTTGTCGAACCCATCGTGGAGCGCAACCCCGACGTCTTCGACCACCTCAGCGCCGCGGGGGCCGAACTGCTGGCCGCCTACCGCTCCGCGGTGACCCGGGCGGAGGCCCGCTGGACCTCGGAAGACAGCACCAAGCGTTCAACCGCTGAACACATCGACCTCGACTGACCCCTCCTCCGGTACGGTTCTCTTAGCGGGGATCGACCGAAAACTGAGGGACACATGGGACTCACCATCGGCGTCGACATCGGCGGCACCAAGATCGCGGCCGGAGTGGTCGACGAGGAAGGCTCGATTCTCGAGACCGTCAAGGTGCCGACACCGTCGACTCCCGAGGGCGTCGTCGACGCCATCGTGGAGGCAGTGCGCCAGGTCAGCACCGGTCACTCGATCGAAGCCGTCGGCGTTGGCGCCGCCGGCTACGTCGACGACAAGCGGGCCACCGTCCTCTTCGCGCCCAATATCAACTGGCGGCACGAAGCGCTCAAGGACAAGGTCGAACAGCGCGTCGAACTACCCGTGGTGGTGGAGAACGACGCCAACGCGGCGGCCTGGGGCGAGTATCGCTTCGGTGCCGGACAGGGCCACTCGGACGTGATCTGCATCACGCTCGGCACCGGTCTGGGTGGCGGCATCATCATCGGCAACAAGCTGCGGCGCGGCCGCTTCGGGGTGGCCGCCGAATTCGGCCACATCCGGGTGGTACCCGACGGTCTGCTCTGCGGCTGCGGCAGCCAGGGCTGTTGGGAGCAGTACGCCTCCGGGCGCGCGCTGGTCCGCTACGCACGGCAGCGGGCCCACGCCACCCCGGAGAACGCCGCGGTGCTGCTCGCCCTCGGCGACGGCACCCCGGAAGGCATCGAAGGCCGGCACATCAGCGCGGCCGCCCGCCAGGGCGACCTCGTGGCCATCGACTCCTTCCGGGAACTGGCGCGTTGGGCCGGCGCGGGTCTGGCCGACCTGGCCTCGCTCTTCGACCCCTCGGCGTTCATCGTCGGCGGCGGGGTGTCGGACGAGGGCGAGTTGGTGCTCGACCCGATCCGCAAGTCCTTCCGCCGCTGGCTGATCGGCGGGCAGTGGCGGCCGCACGCCCAGGTCCTCGCCGCGCAACTCGGCGGCAAGGCGGGTCTTGTCGGGGCAGCCGACCTGGCCCGACAGGGCTGACACAACCGGTGGAACGGATGGAGCGGACGGAGACGGGGCGTACGGAGTGACCGTGGAGAATCTGCCAGGCTCGGTAACCGAGCCCGACGGCTCGGCGATCGTCCGTGTGCTCAGTTACAACATCCGCTCCATGCGTGACGACACGGCGGCGCTGGCCCGGGTGATCCGTGCCTGCGCCCCCGATCTCGTGCTCGTCCAGGAAGCCCCGCGGTTCTTCCGCTGGCGCAAGGCGGCGGCGCGGCTCGCCGGGGCGACCGACCTGGTCTACGTCACCGGCGGCGCCTCCGCCGCCGGGCCGATGATCCTGTCCTCGCTCCGGGCGCACGTCGAACGCGCCGAGGACGTACTGCTGCCGCACACCCCCGGGCTGCACCAGCGCGGCCTGGCCACCGCGGTGCTGCGGATCGGCGGGGCCCGGCTCTCCGTGGTCAGCGCCCACCTCAGCCTCGACGCGGCGGAACGCTACGAGCAGGCAGGACTGCTGCTCGACCGCCTGGGCGGGCTCGGCGAGCCCTGCTCGATCGTGGGCGGCGATCTCAACGACCGGCCGGACGGCCGTTCCTTCGGCCGGCTCGCCGAGCGGCTCCAGGACGCCTGGGCGACCAAGCCGTGGGGCGGCGAGTTCACCTCGGTCCCGGAGCGGCCCTACCAGCGCATCGACGCGGTCTTCGCCTCCCCGGGGATCGAAGTCCTCGGCTGCGGCGTCCCGCACGCCCTGCCCGGCGTCACCCGCGACGACCTGCTCGCCGCCAGCGACCACCTCCCGGTCCTCGCGGCGCTCCGCGTTCCGGCAGCGGTCTAGGCCGTGTCTGACAAATCCGTCCCCCAGCTACCGCTGGGAGGTGCCCCCAGCCCCGCGGCCTCTGGCACGCACTCCCCCAGCTAACGCTGGGAGGTACCCCCAGCTGCGTTGTCGGGGTCGTCCGAGTAGGCCCACTACGAGGACGACCTCCCCCAGCTACCGCTGGGGGTGCCCCCACCGCCCTTGCGATCTGGGGGTACCCCCGGACGAAGTCTGGGGGAGCACCAGACGCCGCGGGCCCCGCCCTGCGGGCGGACGACGCTATTTGTCAGACACGGCCTAGCTCCGGCGCGATCTCCGCGCGACCCGCCACCGGACGGTGCCCGAGAGGCGCCCCGGCGCCGGGTGGTGCGCGGCGGACCGAGGAATCAGACCACCGCGCCGCCGCCGGGCAGGTCGTCGTCGTCCTCGCCGGTGCGCATCCGGGCCACCAGGGTGGCGAAGCCGCCGAGGAAGCCGCCGAGGCCCACCAGGACCACCCACCAGGTGAGTTCCATCTGGAGCAGGATGAAGGCGAGCAGCAGCAGCGGGCCGCCGATGACCGCGACCCAGGCGAACTTGGTGGTCACATCGGCGTCGGGCAGCGGTGGCGGCTCCGGCGGGACGAAGTGCTCGTCCTCGTCGTCCTCGGCCAGCTCGTAGTTGCGCGGGCCCGAGATGACCGGGTGCACGACGATGGTGCGGCTGGCGGGTGGCGGCGGCGCCGCCGGGTCCTTGCCGTCCCGGCTGTCCTTGGCATCCGTGACGTCCGTGACATCCGTGACATCGCCAAGGTCGCCGATGTCGCCCAGCTCACCGAAATCGCCGATATCACCGACGTCGGTGATATCCCTGCCGTTCTTGCTGTTTTTGCCGTTCTTGCCGCTCTTGTCGTTGTTGTCGGTGCGCGGCGTGACGTTCTCCGCCTCCGGCCAGGACGGTTCGACGCCCGGCTCCGGCTCCGCGTCGTACCCGGCGATCAGCGCGGCCCACGCCGCGTCGTCGTCGAGCGGCGGCCGGGCCGGCTCCTCCTGCGGGGCGGTCCCCTCTTCCTCGCGGTCAGCCACCGGCCGTACCCCCTTGGACCTTCGTGCCCGCCGAAGCGGACAGCCGCTGCACGAAGTCGTAGGACTCCGCGAAGATCTGCGGTGCGTCATGGTCGAGCGTCGCCACGTGATAGCTGCGCTCCAGCACCCGTTCGGTGACGTCCGTGGACGACACCCTGCTCAGCACCACCGCCGAGTTGGCCGGGTCCACCACATGGTCCACCCTGCTGCGCAGCAGCAGCAATGGCTGGGTCACCTGCGGCAGCGCCGCCCGGACGATCCCCCAGAACTTGCTCAGCGAGTGCACGGCTTGCAGCGGCGTGCGGTCGTACCCCATCTCATCGCCGCCCTCGGCCGCGATGTCGCTCGCGATGCCCGCGACCGACGGCACGAAGTGCCTGATCAGCGGGACCGCTCTGATCGCCGGGGTGTCGGCCCGCACCGACGGATTGACCAGCACGAGCCCGCTGATCGCGGTCCCGTGCTTCTCCGCCAGCCGCAGCGCCAGCGTGCCGCCCATCGACAGACCGGCCACGAAGACCCGCGAACACCGGTCGGAGAGCGCCAGCAGTTCCCGGTCCACCTCCGCGTACCAGTCCTGCCACCCGGTGATCCGCATGTCCTGCCAGCGGGTGCCGTGACCGGGCAGCAGCGGGACGGAAACGGTCAGGCCGCGCGCCGCCAGGTACTCGCCCCAGGGGCGCATGGCCCGCGGGGTGCCGGTGAAGCCGTGGCAGAGCAGGACGCCGGTCTCGCCGCCGTCATGGAAGTACGGTTCGGCTCCGGGCATGAGCGGCACCGTTGATCTCCTGTTCGCACGCGCGTACGGGGGTACACGCAGGGTCGGGAGTTCAGCGTACGCGGACCCGATACCTGGCGGTAAGCCCCGTCGGCGGTGCCGGACCGCGGCTGTGCTCGCTCCGCACCGGTCCGCACCGGTCCGTCGCGGTCCACGCGTCCACCGGACGCGTGGACCGCCGCGGACCGGGCAGCCGCCCTTGGCGTTAAGGTCAGTGCGTCGGCTCACAGGAGGATCGGTTGTTCTACGGCGCGATGAAGATCGTTCTCGGTAATCCCATCAAGGCCGCCTTCCGGCCCTGGGTGGAGGGCATCGAGAACATCCCGAGCGAAGGCCCCGCCATCCTGGCGAGCAATCACCTCTCCTTCTCCGACTCCTTCTTCCTGCCGGCCGTGCTCGACCGCCAGGTCACCTTCATCGCCAAGGCGGAGTACTTCTACTCCCCGGGTATCAAGGGCAAGTTGACCGCCGCCTTCTTCCGGGGCGTGGGCCAGGTCCCGGTCGACCGCTCGGGCGCGCGCGGGGCCGGCGAGGCCGCGGTGAAGAGCGGTCTCGCGGTGCTGGAGCGCGGTGAGCTCTTCGGCATCTATCCCGAGGGCACCCGCTCGCCCGACGGGCGGCTCTACCGGGGCAAACCCGGCGGTCTCGCCAGGGTCGCGCTCGCCTCCGGCGCACCGGTGATCCCGGTGGCGATGATCGACACCGAGAAGGTGCAGCCGCCCGGCACCGTACGGCCGAAGCTCTCCATCCGGCCCGGCATCCGGATCGGCAAACCGCTGGACTTCGAGCGCTACCGCGGCATGGAGAGCGACCGCTTCATCCTCCGTTCGGTCACCGACGAGGTGATGTACGAGATCATGAAGCTCTCAGGACAGGAATACGTCGACATCTACGCCACCGCCGCCAAGCGCCAGATCGCCGAGGCCGCGAAGGCGGCGGCCGAGAAGGACCAGGAACAGAAGCGGACCGGAAAGACCGGCGCCGACGACAGGACGCAGGAGCGATCGGGTACCTGACGGCGGGCGGGGCGGGACCGGCCGACGCGGGGCGACACGGGGGGCGCCGCCATGAGCACGAAGATGTCCGTGGAACAGCCGCTGTGGCGCGCCCTGCTCGCCTACCGCGTCCTGACGTGCGGCTATGTCGCCGCCCTCTACGCGCACTTATACATCGGCTCCGGTGACCACGCGATCGGGGGACTGCGTCATCCGCTGATCGGCGCCCTCTATGTCGCGGTGCTCATCGGGTGGTCGCTGGCCACCCTCGGCCGGCTCAGGAACGCCGAGCGCTGCACCTGGGCCTTTCTCGCCGTCGATCTCAGCGTGGCGCTCGGCGGCATCCTGCTCACCCGACTCGTCGACGACCCGGCGCGGATCGAGTCGGGGGCCTTCACCCTGCCGTCGATCTGGACCGCGGGATCGGTGCTGGCCTTCGCCGTGAAGGGCGGGTGGCGCTGGGCGGCGCTGGCCTCCGCGCTGGTCGCCGCCGCCGACCTGGCCGAACGCGGCACCCCCGGCCGGGAGACCCTGCACAACCTGGTGCTGGTGTGGATAGCCAGCCTCGCCATCGGCTGGGTGGTGGACATCGCCCGGGTCAGCGAGCGGACCCTGGCGCACGCGCTGCGGATCGAGGCGGCCACCCGGGAGCGCGAGCGGCTGGCCCGCGACATCCATGACGGGGTGCTCCAGGTGCTGGCGATGGTCCAGCGCCGGGGCCGGCAGGCCGGCGGCGAGGCCGCGGAACTCGGCGCGCTCGCCGGTGAGCAGGAGGCGGCGCTGCGTGCGCTGATCAGCGGCGTCCCACCGGCGCCGGCGGCCGCCGGGGACCCGGCGGCAGATGCTCCCGACGGTGGAGCCGCCCCCGGGCCGCTGGATCTGCGGTCGCTGCTCGCCGCCCACGCCTCCGCCGGCGTCACCGTCTCCTCGCCCGCCACCCCCGTACTCCTCGACCCGGCGGCCGCCGCGGAAGTGGCCGCCGCGGTGGCCGCCGCGCTGGACAACGTCCGCCGGCACGCGGGCGCCGGGGCGCGGGCCTGGATCCTGGTCGAGGAGGAGCCCGACGCGGTGCTGGTGACCGTGCGGGACGACGGCCCCGGCATCGCCGAGGGCCGGCTCGCCGCCGCCGAACGGGAAGGGCGGCTCGGGGTCGCCCAGTCCATCCGGGGCAGGCTGCGCGACCTCGGCGGAACCGCCGAACTCGATTCGGTGCCCGGACAGGGCACCGAGGTCGAACTGCGGCTGCCCCGGCGGCCCGCCGGATCCCACACGACGGGCGTTTCCGCTACGGCCGGCGCGTCACACGGACCGGACCAACGACGTACCCGGACCCGGATCGGGACGGTAGGCACCGAGGAGAAGGGCGGCGGCGAACGATGACGGTCGGTACAGCCGGGGAGAGCGGCACTGAGAAGCCGGTGACGGTGATGGTGGTGGACGACCATCCGATGTGGCGCGACGCGGTCGCCCGGGACCTCACCGAGGCGGGCCTGCACGTGGTGGCCTCGGCGGGGGACGGCCCGGAGGCGATCCGCCGGGCCCGCGCCGCCCGCCCCCAGGTGCTGGTCCTCGACCTCAATCTGCCCGGCGTCTCCGGGGCGCGGGTCTGCAAGGAGGTCGTCGGCCACGACCCCGCCGTACGGGTGCTGGTGCTGTCCGCCAGCGGTGAGCACGCCGACGTTCTGGAAGCGGTCAAATCCGGGGCCACCGGCTATCTGCTGAAGTCCGCGGGCCGCGACGAGCTGGTGGACGCGGTGCGCAGGACCGCGGTCGGCGATCCGGTCTTCACCCCGGGGCTGGCCGGCCTCGTGCTGGGGGAATACCGCAGGCTGGCGGCCGAGCCGCCGCGCCCGGCGGCCTCTGACGGACCCGCGGCGCCCCGGCTCACCGAGCGCGAGACCGAGGTGCTGCGGCTGGTCGCCAAGGGGCTGAGCTACAAGCAGATCGCCGAGCGGCTGGTCATCTCGCACCGGACCGTGCAGAACCACGTGCAGAACACCCTCGGCAAACTCCAGCTCCACAACCGCGTCGAGCTTGTCCGATACGCGATCGAACGGGGTCTTGACGTGAGCACCGAGGTGCGCGGGGACGGCGACATGTGACCCAAGTCACGCTAGCTTGGCGGAGGTTGCACATCCGGCACGGCTGGCTTGCGACGAAGGGAAGCACCCATGCGGGTCGGAGTTCTCACCGGCGGCGGGGATTGCCCCGGCCTCAACGCGGTGATCCGCGCCATCGTCCGTAAAGGCGTCCAGGAGTACGGCTACGGCTTCATCGGATTCCGGGACGGCTGGCACGGCCCCCTCGAAGGGGACACGGTACGGCTCGACATCCCCGCCGTCCGCGGCATCCTGCCCCGCGGCGGCACCATCCTCGGCTCCTCGCGCACCAACCCGCTCACGACGGAGGGCGGCGTCCGCCGGCTCAAGGAGAACCTGGCGAGCCACGGTGTGGACGCGCTCATCGTCATCGGCGGCGAGGACACCCTGGGAGTGGCCGCCGAACTCCACGCGCGGCACGGCGTCCCCTGCGTCGGCGTCCCCAAGACGATCGACAACGATCTGTCCGGCACCGACTACACCTTCGGCTTCGACACCGCGGTCAACATCGCCACCGAGGCCATCGACCGGCTGCACACCACCGCCGAGTCGCATATGCGGGTGCTCGTGGTGGAGGTGATGGGCCGGCACACCGGCTGGATAGCGCTGCACTCCGGGCTGGCCGGCGGCGCCAACGTGATCCTCATCCCCGAGCAGCGGTTCGACGTGGACCAGGTGTGCGCCTGGGTGCGGAGCCGCTTCACGATCCGGTACGCGCCGATCGTGGTGGTGGCCGAGGGCGCGATGCCGCGCGACGGCGACCTGGTGCTCAAGGACGGCACGCTGGACTCCTTCGGCCATGTGCGGCTGTCCGGGATCGGCGAATGGCTGGCCAAGGAGATCGAGCGGCGCACCGGCAAGGAGGCCAGGACCACCGTCCTCGGGCATGTCCAGCGCGGCGGCACCCCCAGCGCCTTCGACCGCTGGCTCGCCACCCGCTTCGGGCTGCACGCCATCGAGGCGGTACGCGACGGGGACTTCGGGAAGATGGTCGCGCTGAAGGGCACCCGGATCGTCCGGGTGGAGATCGCCGACGCGGTCGCCGCCGTGAAGACCGTCGACCCGGCCGACTACCAGGAGGCCGCGGTCTTCTTCGGCTAGCTAGGGCCTGTCGTCAGCCCGGTGGTGTCCGGCCTTCGGCGGGTCGGCGGTCAGCCGGAACATTACGTGTCATTCTCTTGGCCGTGCCGTGACCGACATGTCTTGCCGCAGACGATCTCGGGGTCCTATCCTCCCTGCACCCGGCTTGTCCGGCCGCTTCGTTTACCCCTTGAGCACGTCGAAGGAGCGCCCGGTATGGCGGGTGTGGCGAGCGGGCGCAGCGCGCCCGTACTGGCGGTCGCAGGCGGCACCGCATCCGGCAAGTCCACGCTTGCCGATGCGCTGGCGCTGCACCACCACGAGAGTGTCGGTCTGATCCATCTGGACGATTTCTACGTCCCCGCGCACGATCCGCTGCGCGGGGTACGGACGCTGAGCGTGACCGGCGCGGAGACGCTGGACTGGAACCATCCCGGCTCCATCGACGAGACCGCGGTGGCCGCCGCGATCGACGCGATGGCCGGCGCGGGTTCCTACCGGCTGGTCGTGGTGGAGGGCCTGTTCGCCCTCACCCTCGCGCCGGTGGTGGCCCGCGCGACCTGGCGGATCTATGTGGACACCCCCGACGACATCCGGCTGGCCCGCAAGATCCTGCGCAAGATCGCGGTGCAGCAGGATCCGGGTGTCTCGCTGCGCAACTACCTGACGCACGGGAGGGACCGGCATACGGAGTATGTCGCCCCCTCCCGGGACCGGGCGGATCTGGTGCTCGACGGCACCGTCTGCGAGGCCGAACTGCTGGCCGGGGTGCGCTGGCTGGTCGGCCCGGTCCTCGGCGGGCCGGCCGCCGTGAGCACGGTCGGTGCGGTCGGGCCGCTCAGTGCGGTCGGTCCGGTCGGCGCGGAACCGGTCGGCGCGTGACCGGCCGGCCGCTGACCGGTCGGCGCGTCGGCGGTCGGCGCGGAACCGCCCTCAGCCGGCGCCGACCACCGCGGCGAGCAGCTCGGCGACGATGGCCGGACCGCCCAGCGTCAGCACCGACTCCGGGTGGAACTGGACGCCCGCGAACCCCGGGCCGCGCAGCGCGTGGATGTCGCCGGTGCCGGGGTCGCGGCTCAGCTCCACCTGGCGCAGGTCGAGTTCCGCCGCGGTGGCCGCGTCGCAGCGGGCGGTGAAGGTGTTGTAGAAGCCGACCGTCTCGCGGCGGCCGAAGAGGTCGACGCTCTCCTGGGCGCCCTGCGCCGGATTCGCCTTGCGGACCAGGTCGAGGCCGAGTTCGGCGGCGAGCAGTTCATGGCCGAGACACACCCCGAGCAGCCCGTGGCGGTGGCCGGCCATCAGCTCGGCGGCCAGGGCCCGCAGCAGACGCATCTTGGGGTCGGCGGTGTCGGCCGGGTCGCCGGGTCCGGGGCCCAGCACCACCGGGCCCGGGTGGCTCAGCGCCGCCTCCCGCAGTCCCGGCTCGTCGTAGCGGCGCACCGTCACCGCGTGCCCGACCGAGCGCAGGACATGGGCCAGCATCGCGGTGAAGGTGTCCTCGGCGTCCACCACCAGTGCGGGCCGGGCCGCCGGGTCCACCGGGTGCCCGGTCTGCATCCGCAGCCAGAACGGGGCCAGGTCGGCCCGGCGGGCGTCAAGGGCGGCGCGCACCCGGATGTCGTCGGCCAGCTTGGGCCTGGGCCCCGCCGCGGCCCTGGCCGGCGCCGGCCGGACGCCCAGCGCGGTGAGCACCCCGGCGGCCTTGGCGTAGGTCTCCGCCACCTCCGAGCGCGGCTGCGAGCGGCGCACCAGCGTCGCCCCCACCGGCACCTTCAGCTCACCGCCGGGGGAGATGTCGGCGGTGCGGATCAGGATCGGCGAGTCCAGCGTCTGGGCGCCGCCCGCGTCCCGCCCGATCAGCGCCAGCGCGCCCGCGTAGTAGCCGCGGCCGCCGGGCTCGTAGCGCTCGATGACCCGGCAGGCGTTCTGCACCGGGGAGCCGGTGACGGTCGCGGCGAACATGCTGTCCCGCAGCACCTCCCGTACGTCCTTGGTGGACCGGCCGCGCAACTCGTACTCGGTGTGCGCGAGATGGGCCATCTCCTTCAGCCGCGGTCCGACCACGACCCCGCCGAGGTCGCAGATCGTGGCCATCATCTTCAGCTCCTCGTCCACCACCATGGTCAGCTCCTCCACCTCCTTGGGGTCGTTGAGGAAGGCCAGCAGCGATCCGGCGGTGGGCCCTGACTCCGGATAGCGGTAGGTGCCGCTGATCGGGTTCATCACCACGGTGCCGCCGGACATCCGCACATGGACCTCGGGGCTGGCACCGACCAGGGTGCGCGCCGGGGTGTGCACGACATACGTCCAGTAGGCGCCGCGTTCACCGCGCAGCAGCCGGCCGAACAGGGCCAGCGCCGCGTCCGGGCCGAAGTCCGGCACCGAGCCGCGGAAGGTGCGGCGGATGACGAAGTTGGCGCCCTCGCCGCGGCCGATCTCGTCCTCGACCACCCGCCGCACGATGCCTTCGTACGCCGCGTCATCCACGTCGAAGGCGCCGCCCTCGACCCGAACCCGCCGGCCGGGGAGCGCGGGCAGCACCTCGGCGAGCGGAAGCGCGTACGACTCCTCGGGCCGCAGCACGACCAGCGGGGTCCCGTCGTCGCGGACGTCGAAGCCGCGCTCGTGGATCTGCCGGAAGGGGATCAGGGCGAGGGCGTCGACCACCGGGGCCCCGGGAGCGGCGGGTGCCCCGGGTGCGGCGGCGGGCAGCGCGATGTCGGTGAGCCGGCCGGCCTCCTCGACGGGGCCGATCAGCACCTCGACGACACCCTCGGGGTGGCCGGGCGTCCTGCGGTGCAGCAGGGCGAACGGCGGGCAGCCGGGGGCGAGCAGGCGGGCCGTCAGATCGGCGGCGGTCGGCTGGGCGGGGGGTTGGGCGGGGGTGCGGGGCACGGCGGGTTCCTTCCGGGGAGTCCTGGGGGCAGCCCGGCCGGAAACGCCGAAGGCCGCCCCTTGGGGGCGGCCTTCGCGATGTTCGGTACGCGCGATCAGTGGGCCGCCGGAGGAGCGGTCCACCACCAGTTCCGGTTGGGCGTCTGGTGCGTCGGCGTGGTCATGGGCAGACCCTACCGCACGGGAAAGGCGAATCAGCGGTCCGAGCGGTCCGGAAGGTGGTCACAGGATGATGCTGTACTGGTTCCATCCGGTGCTGATGTTCAGGCCGCCGGAGAACGGCTTGGTCGCCACGCCGGTGCCCCGGTAGAGCGTCAGGGTGCCGCCGCTGCTGCGGGAGACCATGTCGGGCTTGCCATCACCGCTCACATCGCCGGTACCGACCAGCGCGGTGGCCGACTGCCAGCCGGAACCCACCGTGATCCCACCGGAGTAGAGCGCGGTCGCCTTGCCGGTGCCCCGGTAGAGGACCAGGTTTCCGGAGGTGTCGCGGGCCAGCAGATCGGGCTTGCCGTCGCCGCTGACGTCGCCGAGGCCGACCAGCGTGTTGTTCTTCTGCCAGCCGGAGCCGACCTGGACCCTCGCGCTGAACGGCGCGGTCGCGCTGGTCGTCCCCTGGTAGAGCCAGAGCTTGCCCGCGGTGTCGCGGGCCAGGAAGTCCGCCCTGCCGTCACCGGTACCGTCGCCGATCCCGGTGACGATGTTGTACGTGCTGCCGGAGCCGATCTTCACCGGTGTGGTGGCGAAGGGGGCCGACGGGTGGCCGCTGCCCTTGACGTACCAGAGGGTGCCGCCGGTGTCCCGGACCACCAGGTCGCCGGTGCCGTCCGCGTTCAGCGTGGTCAGCGGGGTCATCAGGTTGTACTTCTGGTAACCGGTGCCTATCCGGTAGCGGGAGAGGAACGCGGTCGGGCCCGTACTGCCGTCGCCGGTGCCCTGGAGCTGCCAGAGGGCGCCGGAGGAGTCACGGCCCACCACGTCGTGCCGGCCGGCGGTCGGCAGCGGGGCGAGCGAGGTCGCCGTGGCCACGTCGGTGGTCTTCACATAGGCGAGCCGGTGGTTGTAGCGCACCGGGTAGAACTGCGTGGTGCCGGTCACCAGGGTGTGGTCGCCGGGCGCGCTGTTGTCGAAGTTCTCGGCGTAGAAGTAGTCGCCGCTCACCGCGGGACCGGCCGGCACATAGCTCTGGCCCGCCGGGATGGAGTAGCTGGTCAGGCTGTCGTCGTTGTACGCCTGCACCGGCACGTCCGTGCCCGCGTACGCCGCCGACTCGGGATAGGCGCGGCCGTAGACCGGGATGGAGGTGCGGCCCGCGACCGGGGTGAGCACCGTCTGGGCACCGCTCACCGAGCTGAACTGGCCGCCCGGGTTGTAGAACCAGCCCTTCTTGCCGCCGTACCAGATCGCCGTCCAGTTGGTGGTCTGCTGCGCGACCACATAGCGGCCGCCGGCCACCACCTTGTCGCCCCAGTCCGGCCCCTCGGTGGTGCCGGCCGAGCCGTTGGTGTGCACATAGGGGTCGTTGAGCAGCGCGGCCGTGGTGGACGGCGACGCGTAGAGGTAGCCGAAATTGGTCGGATGCGCCGCCTGGGCCACCCCGCCGTAGCTGACCGCCGGCTGGTTGGCCGTGGTGTACGGCGGCACCACCCGGATCACCTGGCCGGCCCGCAGCGGGGCGCCGGCCCCGCCGGCCCCGGTCGCCGCGCCGAGCAGCGAGAAGTAGTGGTTCCAGTCCCAGTAGGGGCCCGGGTCCCAGTGCATGCCCGCCACATAGGTGTTCAGCGGGCCCGGCACCTCGTCGTGGCCGAAGACGTGCTCGCGGTCCAGCGGGATGCCGAGCCTGGTCGCCAGGTACTTCACCAGTTGCGCGGAGGAGTCGTACTGCGGCTCGGAATACCAGCTGCCGGCCTTGATCGCGTAGCCCTCGTGCTCGATGCCGACCGAGTGCATGTTGGTGGTCTTGTTGCCGGCGTGCCAGGCGGTGTCCTTGAGCGGCACGAGCTGGGTGACCAGGCCGTCCGAGGCGCGGATCAGATAGTGCGCGCTGGCGAAGGCGGTCGGGTCCTGGAAGCTGGTGATCGCCCCGGCGTAGGTGCCCTCGGTGTCGTGGATGACGATGGAGTCGATCTTCACCCCGTCGCCGGCCCCGTTGGTGCCGTCCGGCCGGTTGGTGACGTCGTAGTTGCCGTAGTTGGTCTTGTCGGTGCCGTTCTGCTTGAACGCGGCCGGTACGAAGTTGCAGTGCAGTGTGGTGGGGCACTGCGGCGTCGGGGTGGCGGCGGTGTCCGTCGGAACGGCGGTGGCCAGCGGGGCGTCGGCGACCTTCACCTCGCGCACGCCGGGCGACGCGGGCAGCTCGATCCGCTGGCCGTCGTCGGTGGTCCGGGCGGCGCCGCTCTGTATCGTCGCGAACACCCGGTCGGCGAAGAGCTGGGCGCCCTGGGTGTCGGTCGACTGGCTGTAGCGGGCGACCGCCGGGTACCAGCGGCCCGCGTCGTCGGGCAGCGAACCGTAGGCGTCCTTCTCGTACCGGGCGAGCAGCGCCGCCGCGCCCCGCACCGACTCCTTGCTGTCGTCGCGCAGGTCACCGCTCGACCGGTCGATCAGCTTGGCGGCGCTGTCCAGCGTGTGCAGCCGCGGGTCGGAGGTGTCGACCGCGCCGGCCTTCCTCAGCAGCGCGGCGTCCGGATGGAAGCGCTTGGTCCTGGCCGGGTCGCCGCTCTGGTTGAGCTCGTCGGTCGCCACGGCGGCGCTGGGCGCGGCCACATCGCCCGGGTTGACCTGGGTCAGCCCCATCACGTTGTAGTTGCCGGTGGTGCTCGGCCTGCCGTCGTGCGCGTCCCAGAGCGTCTGCCGGTAGGACACGGCCATCAGCACGCTCTGCGGGACCTTGAACTCCTTCGCGGCGGCGGCGAAGTCGCCCTGGAGCGCACTTGCGCCGGTCGCCTTGGCGTCGGTGCCGGAAGAGGGCGAGGCGATCGCGATCGTGCCGTAGGTGGCCGCGCCGGCCAGCACCACGGCGGCGGCCCCGTAGGCGATCAGCGATTTACCCCGGCGATGCCTGCTGCGTCTGCTGTGCGACATACGGGTGCCCCCCACGGGTCTGTGGCGCTCACTCGCGCCCCACCTCGGACGTTTGATTGTTCTGCCGTCGGCGGAGTCCGCCGGGAAGCGATGACGCTAGCAGCCGGCCCCACGGTTCCCGCGGCGGGGCACGTCTGCCCCACCGTCATGGCGGGCACTGTTCATCCGGACGCCATGTCTCACCCACTGGGCGGTCGCGCTGAGCGGTCCGCGCGACCCCGTAATCTTGGGGGGTGACCGTGAACGCAGAACTCCACCCCGGTGGCAACACCTGGCAGTCTCTTCCCGCGGCGCAGCAGCCCGAGTGGCCCGACCCCGAGGCTCTGCGCGATGTGCTCGCCGAGCTCTCCTCCTATCCGCCGCTCGTCTTCGCCGGCGAGTGCGACCAGTTGCGCGCCCGGCTGGCCGCTGTGGCCAAGGGGGAGGCGTTTCTGCTCCAGGGCGGCGACTGCGCGGAGGCGTTCGACGCCGTGGGCGCCGACCAGATCCGCAACAAGCTGAAGACGCTGCTGCAGATGGGAGCGGTGCTCACCTATGCCGCCTCGGTGCCGGTGGTGAAGGTCGGGCGGATCGCCGGCCAGTACAGCAAGCCGCGCTCCAAGTCGACCGAGACCCGCGGCGGGGTGACCCTGCCCACGTACCGCGGCGACTCGGTGAACGGCTTCGAGTTCACCCCCGAGGCCCGGATCCCCGACCCGCAGCGGCTCAAGCGGATGTACAACGCCTCCGCGTCCACCCTCAACCTGGTGCGGGCCTTCACCACCGGCGGCTACGCCGATCTGCGCCAGGTGCACGCCTGGAACCAGGACTTCGTGAAGTCCTCCCCCTCCGGCCAGCGGTACGAGGCGCTGGCCCGGGAGATCGACGGCGCGCTCAACTTCATGGCGGCCTGCGGCAGCGACCCCGCCGAGTTCCGGACGGTGGAGTTCTACGCCTCCCACGAGGCGCTGCTGCTCGACTACGAGTCGGCGCTGACCCGCACCGACTCCCGGACCGGCAATCTGTACGACGTCTCCGGGCACATGGTGTGGATCGGTGAGCGCACCCGGCAACTCGACGGCGCGCACATCGAGTTCGCCGCCCGGATCCGCAACCCCATCGGCATCAAGCTGGGCCCGGGCACCACCCCGGAGGAAGCGCTCAGTTACGTCGAGCGGCTCGACCCGGACCGCGAGCCCGGGCGGCTCACCTTCATCGTGCGGATGGGCGCGGACAAGGTGCGCGACAAACTGCCGACGCTGGTGGAGAAGGTCACCGCGTCGGGCGCGCGGGTGGCCTGGGTCAGCGACCCGATGCACGGCAACACCTTCGAGGCGGCCTCGGGCCACAAGACCCGGCGCTTCGACGACGTGCTCGACGAGGTGAAGGGCTTCTTCGAGGTCCACCACGGCCTGGGCACCCATCCCGGCGGTATCCACGTCGAGCTGACCGGTGACGACGTCACCGAGTGCGTGGGCGGCGGCGACGAGATCTTCGTGGACGATCTCCACCAGCGGTACGAGACGGCCTGCGACCCGCGGCTCAACCGCAGCCAGTCGCTCGACCTGGCGTTCCTGGTCGCGGAGATGTACCGGGGGCAGTGAGCGGCGTCGGCGCCCCGGTGCGCCGGCCGGGAGTCGTGGATCACCTCGGTCCGCGCCTCCCGCCGCTTTCCGCGGCGGTGTCCGTTGCCCCCGGCGCCGGCCCGCGGCTTCCGGGACCCCTCTCAGCCGTCCCGCAGCTCCTTGAGCAGCTTCACGTCCGCCGCCTGGCCCTCCGGACCGCCCGGCGTCTCGATCACCAGCGGTACGTTCGCCGTCGCCGGGTGCCGCAGGAGCGCGCCGAACGGGTCGGGGCCGATCCGCCCCACCCCGATGTTGGCGTGCCGGTCGAGATGCGAGCCGCACCCCGCCGTGGAGTCGTTGGCGTGGATCAGCCGCAGCCGGCCGGGCCCGGCCACCGCCTCGATCTCGTCCAGCAGCCGCGCCGCCCCGCCCGGTGCCACCAGGTCGTGCCCGGCCGCGTACACATGGCAGGTGTCCAGGCACAGCCCCACCCGGGGATGCCCGTCGAGCGCCGCCAGATACGGTCCGAGCTCCTCGGCGAGCGAGCACAGCGAGAAGCCCTGGCCGGCCGTCGACTCCAGCAGCAGCAGCGGGTCGTCGTCGTGCGTCAACTCGTCGAGCAGCGGCCGTACCCGCTCGCCGAGCTGGGCCAGCGCCACCTCGCGGGCCCGGCCGCCGGTCGCCGAGCCGGTGTGCACCACCACGCCCAGCGCGCCGATCGCGCGGGCCCGGCGCAGCGAGTGCCGCAGCGAGAGCACCGAGAGATCGACGGTGGCCTCGGTGTGCGAGCCGAAGTTGATCAGATAGGGGGCGTGCACATAGGCGGGCAGGTCCCGTTCGGCGCAGGCGGCGCGGAACAGCTCGTCCTGCCGGGGATCGCCCGGCGGGGTGGCCCAGCCGCGCGGGTTGGCCACGAAGACCTGGACGGCCTCGGCGCCGAGCCGGGCCGCATAAGCCAGGCCCTTCGCCGCCAGGCCTCCGGCGACCGGCACATGGGCGCCGACAGGATTGCGTACCGGCATCGGGTCAGCGCACCCACAGGGTGACGGTGGTGCCCTTGGGCGCCTGACCGCCGCCGTCCGGCGACTGGCTGAAGACCGTCTGGCCGAAGAAGAGGTTGATCACCCGGGTGTCGAAGCCGGCCGCCTTCAGGATCCGCTCGGCGTCGCCCTGCTTCTTGCCGGTCACCTCCGGCACGTCGAAGAGCTCCTGGCCCTTGGAGACCGTCAGCGTCACCGTGTCACCGGCGCCGAGGTCGCCGGTCGGGGAGATCGCGGCGACCGTGTCCTTGTCGGCCTGGTCGGAGAAGACCGGGTCGGGGGCGACCACCACCTTCAGCCCGGCGTCCGTCAGATCCTGCCTGGCGTCGTCCACCGGCTCGCCGACCACGTCCGGCAGATCGACCGGCGCGCCGCGCGAGACGGTGATCGCCACCGGGGTGCCGGGGGCGCGCTCGGCGCCGCCCGCCGGGTCGGTGGAGATCACCTGGCCGCCCGGTACGTCGTCGCTGAACGCCTTCTTGACGATGCCGGGAGCCAGACCCGCGCTCTTGAGTTCCTGCCGCGCGGCGGCCAGCGCGCGGCCCTTGACGCCGGGCACCCGCACCTGCCGCGGGCCCTTGGAGACGGTGAGCGTCACGGTGCCGTTGCCGCGGACGCGCTTGCCCGGAGCCGGGTCGGTGCCGATCACGCTGCCCCGCGGCACGGTCAGCGAGAAGTCCAGCCGCACCTTGGTGTCGAGACCGGCCGACGACAGCTTCCGCTCGGCGTCGGCCCGCGGCAGCGCGAGCACACCGGGCACCCTGGTGAACTGGCCGTCACTGACGTACCAGACGCCCGCGCCGATGCCGAGCAGGGCGAGCAGCACCAGCGCCACGGCGATCGGCCCGCGGCGGCCCGGCCGGGGCCCGCGCCGGCGTTCCGGGGCGCCGGGCGGCGGGGGCGGCGGCATCACGAGCCGGCTGGTCCGGTTGAGCTGGGTGGTGGTGTCGTCACCCCCGCCCGTGCCGAAGTCGGCCCCGGTCCCGTACGGCGGCGTCGCCGTCGGCAGCGGGAGGACCCCGGTCGGGTCCTCCGAGCCGGCCGCGGCCGGGGCGGCGGCGCCGAGCACGGCGCCGGGCCGGTCGGTGGGCGGGCCGTCCAGTTGCCCGGCGGTCAGAGTGCCCCGCACCGCCCGCACCTCGGCCAGCAGCTCCACCGCGTCGGCCGGCCGCGCCAGCGGATCACGCTCGGTGGCCCGGGCCACCAGGCCGTCCAGGGCCGGCGCCAGGCCGGGAAGCGCGGCGGACGGCGCCGGCATCGGCTCGTTGAGGTGCTGGTAGATCACCTGCATCGGGGTGCCGCCGCCACGCGGCTTCCGGCCGGTCAGCGACTCGTAGAGCACCACACCGCACGCGTACACATCGGTGCGCGGGTCCACGGTGCCGAACTCGATCTGCTCGGGAGCCAGATACGAGACGGTGCCGAGCAGCGCGCCCGCGCCCGTGACGCTGGTCTGGGTGTCCACCGTGCGCACCAGGCCGAAGTCGGCGACCTTGACCCGGCCGTCATCGCCTATCAGCACGTTCTCGGGCTTCATGTCCCGGTGGATCAGCCCGGCCCGGTGCGCGGCGCCCAGCGCGGCCAGCACGGGTTCGAGGATGTCCAGAGCGGCCCGCGGTTGCAGCGCGCCGCGCTCGCGCAGCACGTCCCGCAGGGTGCAGCCGGCCACGTACTCCATCGCCAGATAGACGTAGGTGCCGTCCGTGCCCTGGTCGAAGACCCCCACCACGTTCGGATGCGCCAGCCTGGCGACCGCCTTCGCCTCGCGGATGAAGCGCTCCACGAAGCCGGTGTCGGCGGCGAGCCCGGGGTGCATGACCTTCAGCGCGAGCACCCGGTCGAGGCGGGTGTCCACGGCCCGGTAGACCGTGGCCATCCCGCCGACCGCGATGCGGCTCTCGACCCGGTAGCGCCCGTCGAGAACCTGTCCGACAAGAGGGTCATGCACGCTGGTGTCCACGACGCCCGATTCTACGAGCCCGGCCGCCGTGGTCCCCTGGTCCGTCCCCGCACTGTGTCCTCCTCGTGGCGTTCCGGAACCAATCCGTGACGTGCCCGCCGCCGGGCGGCGCGGGCACGGGCGGCGGGTCAGAACGCCGGGCGTTCCGGGTCGAGCGCGGCCGTCCCCGCGGCGGGGGAGGAGGCGAGGGCGTGGTGGCGCGGCGGGATCCGGCCGGCCCGGTGGGCGAGCCGGCCGGCCGCGACCGCGTGGCGCATGGCGCGCGCCATCAGCACCGGGTGCCGGGCGCGGGTGACGGCGGAGGCGAGCATGACGGCGGCGCAGCCGAGCTCCATCGCCTGGGCGGCGTCGGAGGCGGTGCCGGCGCCCGCGTCGAGGATGACCGGCACGCCCGCCCGCTCGGTGATGAGCTGGAAGTTGTGCGGATTGCGGATCCCGAGGCCGGAGCCGATGGGCGAGCCGAGCGGCATGATCGCGGCGCACCCGACATCCTCCAGCTTCCGTGCCAGCACCGGGTCGTCGCTGGTGTACGGCAGCACCGTGAAGCCGTCGTCGACCAAGGTCTCGGCGGCGTCGAGCAGTTCCACCGGATCGGGCAGCAGGGTGCGCTCGTCCGCGATGACTTCCAGCTTCACCCAGTCGGTGCCCAGCGCCTCCCGGGCCAGCCGGGCGGTCAGCACCGCCTCGCCCGCGGTGAAGCAGCCGGCGGTGTTCGGCAGCACCCGGATGCCGTGCCGGGCCAGCACCGACAGCACGGACCCCTTGGTGGCCGGGTCGAGCCGGCGCATCGCCACCGTGGTCAGCTCGGTGCCCGAGGCCAGCAGCGCCTCTTCCAGCACCTCCAGGCTGGGCGCCCCGCCGGTGCCCATGATCAGCCGGGCGGCGAAGACTGCGTCGCCGATCCACAGCGGGTCGTCGCCGCCCGCCGCGGTCCCGGCCGGCCCGGTGATCTCGCTGGTCGCGGTCATCGCTCAGCCCCCCTGCGCGGCGGTGAGGATCTCGACCCGGTCGCCGTCGGCGAGCACGGCGGCCGGCCACCCGGTGCGCGGCACCACCGCCTCGTTGAGCGCGGCGGCCACCCCCTTGTGGGCGGTCGTCAGCGTCGCGACCAGCGCGGCCAGGGTGCACGGCGCGGTCAGCTCCCTGCGTTCGCCGTTGAGCAGCACGGTGATCGTCATACCGACTGCTCCTGCCGTACGAACCGGGCCGCGGTGAAGGGCGCAGCGTAGTCCGGGAGTTCGCCGGAGGTCAGCAGATCGGCGAGCGCGTCGCCGGTGACCGGGGTGAGCAGCACACCGTTGCGGTGGTGCCCGGTGGCGAGCAACAGCCCGTCGAGCGCGGTGGGGCCGAGCAGCGGGGCGTTGTCGGGGGAGCCGGGACGAAGCCCGGCGATCATCTCGGTGAGCGGCAGTTCGGTGATGCCGGGCACCAGCTCATGGGCGTCCCGCAGCAGTTCGTAGACGCCGCCGGCGGTGACCGTGGTGTCCCAGCCGAACTCCTCGCTGGTCGCGCCGAGCACCAGCTCGCCGTTCTCGCGCGGCACCAGATAGACGTGGCTGCCCCGTACCACCGCCCGGACCGTACGGGACAGGAAGGGCCCGTGGCCGGCCGGTACGCGCAGCCGCAGGATCTGGCCCTTGACCGGGCGGACCGGCGGCAGCACCTCGTCGGGCAGGCCAGGGAACCGGCCGCTCTCGCTGCCCGCGGCCAGCACCGTGCGGTCGGCGCCGATCACCCCGCCGTCCGCCAGCAGGGCGCCGGTGACCGTGCCACCGCCGTCACCGGATCGGATGACCCGCACCACCGGCGAGCGGTGGAAGGCCACCCCGGCGAGTTCGGCGGCCCGCAGCAGCGCGGCGGCGAGCCGGCGGGGATCGACCTGGTGGTCGCCGTCCACCCGCAGGCCGCCGCGGACACCCGGCGCGAGCAGCGGTTCCAGCCGGCGGCACTCCCGGCCGCTGAGCCAGTGCGCCGACAGGCCGAGGGTGAGCTGGAAGGCGTGCAGATCGCGGAGCTGGGCGCGGTCGTCGGCGTCCAGGGCGACCGCGAGGGTGCCGCAGGGGCGGAAACCGGTGTCGAGGCCGGTCAGTTCGGTGAGCTCGGCGACGAAGTCCGGGTAGCGGGCCGCCGAGGCGAGGTTGAGGTCGAGCAACGCCTGCTCGCCGTACTGGAGTTCGGTGACGGCCGCGAGCATGCCGGCCGCGACGTGGGTGGCGCCGCCGCCGGGGTCGGGGTCTGCGACCGCGGCCGACAGACCGCGCTGGGCCGCCCGCCAGGCGGTGACCAGGCCGATCAGCCCGCCGCCGATCACCAGGACGTCGTGTCCTCGGGTGCGTCGGGCCCCGTGCACAGGGGTGGACATCGTGAGTGCGTCTCCCTTCGCCGGCATGACCCGGATCAGGTTCTTACGGTCGGCGACCGCCCAGTCGCCCTCTCAGCCCGGTACGCCCGGGCTCCCGCGCTTCTCCCGGCACCTTATCGCCTCGCCCCCGCGGCCCCCGGCGGGCCCGGCGGCCGGGCCCGGCGGCGCACGGCCGGAAACTCCGATCGGCCACGGATCGGCCGTCCCCGGAGGACCGCGGAGGAATACGGTGGGCGGGTGAGCGACGACGTGGTGATCGTGGGGGCCGGGATGGCCGGGGTGCAGACCGCGGTGGAGTTGCGGCGGCAGGGGTGGCGCGGTGCGATCACCCTCCTCGGCGACGAGCCGCACCCGCCCTACGACCGGCCGCCGCTGTCGAAGGCGGTGCTGCTCGGCACCGAAGGCACCGAACCGGTGGACATCCGCTTCGATGTGGACTTCGACGCGCTGGGGGTCGAACTGCGGCTCGGCGTGCGGGCCGGGTCACTGCGGACCGAGGCGAAGGAACTGGTCACCGACGGGGGCCCGGTGCCCTACGACCGGCTGGTCCTGGCGACCGGCGCGCACGCCGTGGCGCTGCCCGGCACCGCGGGCGTGCCGGGGGTCTATCCGCTGCGCACCCTGGACGACGCCTCGGCGCTGCGCCCGGTGCTGGCCGCGGCGGTGCCCGTCGTCGTGGTCGGGGCCGGCTGGATCGGCGCCGAGTTCGCCACCGCGGCCCGCCAGGCCGGCTGCGAGGTGACCGTGGTCGAGGCGGCCGACCGGCCGCTGGCGGGGGTGCTGCCCGCGTCCGTCACCGCCCCCATGCGCGGGTGGTACGCCGAGGCCGGGGTGCGGCTGCGGACCGGCACCGCGGTCGCCGCCGTGGAACCCGGCGCGGTGCTGCTCGCGGACGGCAGCCGGCTTCCGGCCGGGGCCGTGGTGGTGGGGATCGGCGCCCGCCCGGCCGGCGCGTGGCTGGCCGGCTCCGGGGTCCGCCTCGACCCGGCGGGCGCGGTGCTCGCCGACGACCGGCTGCGTACCAGCGCCCCCGACGTCTTCGCGGTGGGCGACTGCGCCTCCTTCCCGTCGGCCCGCTACGGCCGGCGGCTGATGATCCACCACTGGGACAACGCGGTGCAGGGGCCGCGGACCGCCGCGGCCAACCTGCTGGGCGGCGACGAGCCGTACGATCCGGTGCCGTACTTCTGGTCCGAGCAGTTCGGCCGCTTCGTGCAGTACGCGGGCCACCACACGGCGGGCGACACGATGCTGAACCGCGGCGACCCGGCGGACCCGGCCTGGTCGGTGCTGTGGCTGCGGGACGGCGTCCTGGTGGCGCTGCTGGCGGTGGGCAGACCGCGGGACATGGCGCAGGCCCGCAAGCTGATCGCCAGGTCCGCCGCCCTCGACCCGGCCCGCGCGGCGGACCCGGCTCTGCCGCTCAAGGAGACCGCCGGCTGATGCCCCGGTCGGCGTCGTGACGCGGCGGTTGTCGGTGACAGGTGGCACGCTTGGCTCGTGACTGTTTTCTCGTCGGTTGACGCACACATTGACGCTCTTGTCCCCTCCTGGCTCACCCTGCCGGAGGTGGCCGAGCGTCTCGGCCTCGAAGTGACCCGGATCCGGCCGCTGATCAAGGAAGGGCAACTCCTGGCGGTCCGCCGCGGTGAGAACAAGGTGCTGATGGTGCCGGGCGACTTCCTCGGTGAGGGGAAGATCATCAAGGGGCTGTCCGGCACCCTGACCGTCCTCAAGGACGACGGGTTCACGGACGATGAGGCCCTGGAGTGGCTCTTCACGCCCGACCCGACCCTGCCCGGCACCCCCGTCCAGGCGTTGCGGGAGAATCGCGGGACCGAGGTGAAGCGCCGCGCCCAGGCGCTCGCCGTGTAGGCCGCGATCCGCGCCCCGGCCGCCGCCGGCGGCCGGGGCACCCTGGGGGAGCCATGACCCGGCAGACCACCACCGAGCGCCGGCGGCTCGCCGACGCCCGGCTCTACCTGTGCACCGACGCCCGCGTGGAGCGCGGTGACCTCGCCGCCTTCGCGGACGCCGCGCTCGGCGGCGGGGTGGACATCATCCAGCTCCGCCACAAGGGCATCGAGGCCCGGGAGGAACTCGCCGCGCTGGCCGTGCTGGCCGAGGCGTGCCGGCGGCACGGCAAACTGCTCGCCGTCAACGACCGGGCCGACGTGGCGCACGCCGCGGGCGCCGACGTGCTCCACCTGGGGCAGGGCGACCTGCCGGTGCCCGCCGCCCGCGCCCTGCTCGGCGACGAGGTGCTGATCGGCCGCTCCTGCCACGCCGAGGCGGAGGTCCGCGCCGCGGCCGCCGCGCCCAATACGGACTACTTCTGCGCCGGCCCGGTCTGGCCCACCCCCACCAAGCCGGGCCGTACGGCCCCCGGCCTCGACCTGGTGCGCTACGCCGCCGGGATCGGCACCGACCGGCCCTGGTTCGCCATCGGCGGGATCGACCTGGGCAACGTACGGCAGGTGCTGGACGCGGGCGCCCGGCGGATCGTGGTGGTCCGGGCGATCACCGAGGCGGCCGACCCCGGCGCCGCCGCCGCCGAGCTGGCGAAGGCCGTCCGCTCGCACCAGCCGTGAACCGGACGGGCCAGTGGTGAACCGGACGGGCGGCGGGGGCGGCCGCCCAGGACCGGCCGCCGCGATGTCCGCGGAGTGGACGTTATCCGGCCGGAAGACGGCGCATCGCCTCGTGTGGTCACCCACGGTCGCCGCCTGCGGTTAGCCTGCATACATGGCCCTGGGTACTCCCTCCACGCGCACCGACCGAGCCCTCACCATTCGTGAGCTGCTCGCTCGCGGGGAACGCTCGTACTCCTTCGAGTTCGCCGCGCCCCGGACGGAGAAGGGTGAGCGGACGCTGTGGAAAGCGATCCGCCGGATCGAGGCGGTGGGTCCGACCTTCGTCTCGGTCACCTACGGCGCCGGCGGCTCCTCGCGGGACGGCACCGTCCGCGCCACCGACCGGATCGTCTCGGACACCACGCTCACGCCCTGCGCGCACCTGACCGCCGTCAACCACTCGGTCGCCGAGCTGCGCAACATCATCGGCCAGTACGCCGACGCCGGGATCCGCAACATCCTCGCCATCCGCGGCGACCCGCCCGGCGACCCGCTCGCCGACTGGATCCCGCACCCGCAGGGCCTCACCTACGCCGCCGACCTGGTCCGGCTGATCAAGGAGTCGGGGGACTTCTGCGTCGGCGTCGCCGCCTTCACCGAGATGCACCCGCGCTCCACCGACCCGGCGGCCGACACCCGGCACTTCGTCGACAAGTGCCGGGCCGGCGCCGACTTCGCGATCACCCAGATGTTCTTCGACGCCGAGGACTACCTCCGGCTGCGCGACCGGGTGGACGCGGCGGGCTGCGACGTGCCGATCATCCCCGAGGTGATGCCGGTTACCAACGTCCGGCAGATCGAGCGTTTCTCGCAGCTCGGCAACGCGCCCTTCCCGCCTGACCTGGCCGCGCGCATCCTGGCCGTGCGGGACGACCCGGCGGCGGTCCGGGCGATCGGCATCGAGTTCACCACCGAGATGTGCCGGCGTCTGATGGCCGAGGACATTCCCGGGCTCCACTTCATTACTCTTAACCACTCCACCGCATCGCTGGAGATCTACGAGAACCTCGGGCTGCATCAGCGGGCGGCGTGACTCCCAGATGAGGAAGTGGGCACATGGGCTACTCGGTGCTGTATGTCGCGTTCGGCATCGTCGCGCTGTGGCTGCTCGGTGAGGTGCTGCTCCAGTACAAGGCGCGGCTGCGGTGGCGGCTGCTCGCCTTCACCGGGTTCATGGGAGTGGTCGGCGGCGTCGCGCTGCGCCAGGTGGTGGTGATCGTCCTCGGGGCGCTCGCCTTCGGCGCCGGGCAGAGCCTGGTCACCCTCTCCTACAAGCGCGGCTTCTCCACCGGCTGGGCGGTCGGCGGCCGGCCCGGCTCCAGCCGCCGCCGCAGGGGGCACGGCGCCGCCGGCCCGGAGCCGGTGCTCGAAGTCGGCCCGGTCGAACCGGAGTCGGCCGCCGCCGGGGCAACCGGTATCCCTGGCAGCTCCGGCGCCGCCGGCGCCGCCACGGCCCGCGAGCGGGACGCCGAAGTGCTGGCCGCCCAGCGGGCGATCGCCGACGAGAGCGAGACATCGGTCTTCCAGCCGGTGCCGATGCACGACGACAGCGGCGAATACCCGCTCTACGACGGCCAGTCCTCGTACACCCCCGATCCGTACACCAGCGGTGGCTACGAGGGCTACGGCGCCCAGGGCTACCCGAGTTGGAACGGCGAGCCCCACCCGGCCGCGGCCGGCTACGACCAGCAGCAGTCGGGCTGGGGCTCAGGACAGGCCTACGTGGGGCAGGGCTACGGCTACGAGCAGGGCCAGGGCGGCTACCAGGACCAGCAGCAGCCCGCCGCGGCCTCCTACGACGGCTACGGCAACGGCTACGGCGGCTACGACACGTACGGCCCGCAGGCCGGCGGGACCGGTGACTGGACTCCGCAGCCGCACCCCCAGCACACCGAACCCGCCCACCAGGGCGGCCCTTCGGGCCCTTCGCAGCAGGGCGACGGCTACGGCTACGGGGCCTACGACAGCTACGACCCGCAGGCGCAGCCGTACATCCCCCAGCAGCAGAACCAGTCCCCCTACGAGCAACACGCCCAGCAGCCCCAGCACGACCAGCACAGCCAGCACGACCAGCAACCCCAGCACGACCAGCACGCCCAACCCCAGTACACGGCCGAACCGTCGGAGTACGCGGACCCGTACGACCCCTACCGGTACTGACCGGCCGCGCCGCCGGGCCGTCGGCGCCTCACCGGCTCAGCCGGGGCGCGGCCACCGCCGGCGCCTCACCGCCGGGCCGCCAGCAGCGACGGCAGCCGGGCCGCGGCGGTGCCGAGGCCGCTCGGGGTGAGCCCGCGCGCCGAGCCGGAACCGCCGGGCGCGAGCGCCGCCACCTGCGGGAAGTCCCGCAGCAGCGTCGCCTCCTTGTACCGGTCGCAGCCCTCGTGCCAGGTGAGGATCCCGGCCAGCCAGTCCCGCAACTCCTGGGCGTAACCGGCCAGTACCGTACGCGCCGCCGCGTCCAGGTCGAACTCCTCGAAGAGGGCGGGCAGTTGAGCCTCGGTGATGTGCTGGAACTCCCGCATCCTGGCGGCCATCAGATCGCCGACCACCCCCATAGCCTCCTGCGGCCCGCAGTCCAGGAAGTTCTGCACCACCAGCACCGCGTTGTGGATCTCGCCCTCGAACTCGATCTCCTTCTGGTATGAGTACACGTCGTTGATCAGACAGGCGAAGTCGGCGGCGGCGGTCTCCATCGCCCGCACCGGACGCGACCGGTAGATCTCCTCGGACAGCGCGTTCCCGTGGCCGAGCCGGGACAGACTCATCGTCAGGTCCGAGCCGAAGGTCATCCGGCGCATCTCGATGTAGTCCACCGGGTCGGGGACCCGGTTCTGCTTCTGGTTGGCCAGCTCCCACAGCCAGCTCTCGCACATGTCCTCGATCGAGGTGCGGAACTTGCGGCGCGCGCCGTGCCCCATCGGGCCCGCGGTGCGGCGCCACAGGTCGGCGAGCGAGCGCTCCAGCGCCGTCAGCGGCGGCGGCATCGCGCTCGCGTCCGCGTCCAGCGGCATGAACAGCCGGAACCGGTCGGTGGTGAGCCGGGCCGCCGTCAGGTCGCCGCCGCGGCCGAAGACGACCGGGTAGTAGTCGTCGCCGTACGTGCCCCAGGTCAGCCAGTCGGTGGTCAGGTCGAGGCCGTCCGGCTCGGCGCCGGGATGGATGCCGGCGGCGCACAGCGCGAAGTCGTACCCGACGAGCTTCTGCTCGTTCCACAGCCCGCCGGGCACCGGGAAGCCCGGTTCCGGGTCGAGCAGGCCCATCCGCTTGGCCCACGCCCTGTTGTGCTGCCGGGCGGCGTCCAGATGCGGGCTGAGCGTGGTCTCGAACGGCATCGGGATCGCCGCCCGCTCGACCCAGCCGACCCGCTGGTACGGGAGATGGCCGAAGGAGCGCGCCCGCTGCGGCATCGTCGCGGCGAGCGAGCCGAGGATCCGCGCGGCCGACGTGCCGAGGCCGGTCGGACCGTTCAGCACGCCGGTGGCTCCGGGGCCCTCGGTCGCGCCGTTCATGTACCGGCCGGAGCGCAGGTGCCATTCATGGCCGCCGGACTGCCAGTCCTGGAGCCCCTTGACGTAGGCGAAGACGTCCGCCCGCTCCTCCGGTCCGAGGCCGTACTGCCGGAAGAGCGGCTCCACCTCGGTGAGCGCGGTGTGCTCGAACTGCTGGAGCCGGGAGGTCAGCAGGTCGTTGACCCGGTCGGCGGCCTCCTGGGTGCTCAGCCCCAGGAAGTGTTCGAGCACCAGCACCGCGTTGGCCAGCTCGCCCTCCTCCTCGGTCTCCCGCTGGTACGAGAAGAGGTCGTTGCGCAGGTGCACCCCGTCGGCGAAGGTGTCGCGCAGCACCCGCATCGGCCGGCTGGCGGCGATCGCGTCGGGGACCTCGGCGCCGGCCGCGTGCTCGATCAGATTGGCCGACCAGGGGGCGCCGCCCACCTTGCGGCGCATCTCGATGTACTCGATGGGGTTGGAGATCCGGCCCGCGCTGATGTTGGACAGCTCCCAGAGGGACTCCTCCAGCAGATAGTGGGTGCTCTCGTGGAAGCGGCGCCGCCACCCTTCCGACATCACCGGCACGGTCCGCGCCCACAGGTCCGCGAGGCCCGCCTCCACCTGGTTGGTCGGCTCGGGCACCGGCCGGCCGAGATCCACCGGCATGAAGGCGGTCAGCCGGTCGAGGTACTCCTTGGCGCCCGCCATGTCCTGGGTGCGCTTGAAGATGTCGAGGAAGTGGTCGTCGAAGAAGAACACCCACACGTACCAGTCGGTGACCAGGTCGAGTTCGGGACCCGACGCGTCGGGGTGGGTGTAGGCGCACAGCAGCGCGTAGTCGTGGGAGTCGAAGTCCGACTCCTCCCAGATGCCGGACCCCTCGATCATCATCAGGTCGCGGGCCCAGGCTTTGGAGTGCTCTCGGGCCCCTTCCAGGTGGGGATTGAGCCGCGCCGGGTACGGCACGTAGAACCGGGGCAGTTCAAAGGGCTGCGGCATTCCGTAGGGCCTTCCGCTCGGCGATCACCAGCCGGTCCGACGCTAGGCGGGCCCTGGGCGTACCGGCGGTGCGCCCAGGGCCAAACCCTCCGATCGGTTGAATTAGGGCGATCCGCCGATTAAGGATCTTGAGTGCGGGTTGGGGCGCCGGAAGCGGCGGGGGCCTGGTATCGAGACCGGCCGGTCCCGGGCTGTCCGGGGGCCGGGCCGTTCAGCGGCTGCCGCCGGGGCCGCCCGCGATCAGGTCCGCGACGATCGCGCCCGCCATGCCGGCGTGCGGCAGTCCGCCGCCCGGGTGGGCCCAGCCGCCGACGACGTACAGACCCGGCAGGGCGGAGCGGTTGGCGGGCCGCAGCAGGGCGCCCTCCGCGCCGGCCAGCGCGGGCGCCGGCACCGAGCCGCCCGGCGCCCCGGTCTCCCGCTCGGTGTCCGCCGGTGTCCGCACCCGGCGCCACAACTCCCGCTCGCGCAGGGACGGTACGGCCGCCTCGGCCACCGCGACCATCCGCGCGGCGAAGCCCTCCGCCGCCCCGGGGGCGGCCCAGTCCACCGTCCCGTCGACGGGACGGCCGCCGCCCGGCGCGTGCCTCGGCACGGTGGCGGTCAGCGTCAGCGCCTCATGGGCGTCGTCCGGGCGCAACTCCGGGTCGTCCGGCCGCAGTACGGTCACGGTGATCCGGCCGGCCAGCGGATCGCCGGCGTCAGCGGCCGCCGCCCCCAGCGCCCCGCGGTGTCGGTCCCCGGGCGCGAACACCCAGTCCAGGGCGCCCTCCCGGTCCGCCGCGTGCACCACCGTACGGTGGGCGGTGCCGGCCGGGCGGGCGCCGCGCAGCGCCATGTGGACGGTGCAGCGCCCCGGTTCGCCGCTCGGCCCGGGACCGGCCGCCGGGCCGCCGGGACCCGCGGGCAGCACCCCGGCCGCGATCAGCGCCGGCAGCGGCGCCCCCGCCACCACCAGATCCGCCTCGGACCGGCTGCCGTCGGCCAGTTCGACCCCGGCGGCGCGGCCGTCCTTCGCCAGCAGCCCGGTCACCGCCACACCGAACCGGAACTCCACCTGCCGCGCCAGGCACCGCTCGTACACCGCGTCGGCCAGCGCCCGCAGCCCGCCGCGCACGTACCAGACCCCGAACGTGGCCTCCAGATAGGGCAGTACGGCCGCTGAGCCGGGCACTGTCCGCGGATCCAGGCCGTAGTCGACCGGGTAGCTCTCCAGCAGCGCGGCGAGCCGCGGATCGCCCAGCTCGGCGGCGGCCACCCGGGCCAGCGAAGGGGCGCCGCGGCGGAAGAGACCGCGCCGGGCGACCGCCGGATAGGGATCGGCGGCCGGCACCGGGGCGTTGCCGACCGCCTCCTCCAGCAGCGGGCGGCGGGTGGCCTCCCACGCCTGCCTCGCCCTGGCCAGCACATCGCTCCAGCGCACCCCGCTGCCGGGCCCGAAGGCCGCGTCGAGCGCCTCGATCACCCCGGAGCGGGACGCGTTCGGCAGGGACACCTCGGTGCCGTCGGCGAAGAGATGGCGGCTCGCCGGGTCCGCCTGGGTCAGCCCGACGGTCGCCTCAAGGCTCTCCCGGCCGGTCTTCACGAAGAGATCCCGGTAGACGGCCGGCAGCAGCAGCAGACCGGGCCCGGTGTCGAAGGCGAAGCCGCCCTCGGCGAACCGGCCCACCGCGCCGCCGTGGGAGGCCGCCCGCTCGTGCACCACCACCTGGTGGCCGCCGGTGGCCAGCCTCGCCGCCGTCGCCAGCGAGCCCATACCCGCGCCGATCACCGCAATCCGTGCCATGGCAGGGACTGTAGCGGCGGAATGGCCCTCAGGTCGGCGCCGGGGTGCCCCGCCCCGGGTCGGCCCCGGGACCGGCCCGGCGCTCGCGGCGGCGGCGCAGGAAGCGGCGGATCCGCGAGAAGAGGAACCCCACCACCGTCAGGCCCAGGGCGAGCAGCACCGCGGCGATGATCGCCGCGGGCACCGGGTGGAAGAGGGCGAAGACGATGATCCCGGAGACGCCCAGATCCTCGGCCAGGCTCACCACGATGTTGCTGAACGGCTCCGGCGAGGTGTTGACCGCCATCCGCGTCCCGGCCTTGACGAGATGGCTGGCCAGCGCGGTGGAACCGCCCACCGCGCCCGCCGCCGCCTCGGGCAGCGAACCGTTGTGCCCGGCCAGCAGGGCCGCCACCACCGCGCCGGCCACCGGCCGCACGACGGTGTGCACGGAGTCCCACGCGGTGTCCAGATACGGGATCTTGTCGATCACCGCCTCGCACAGGAACAGCACGGCGGCGACCGCGATCACCTCGGGCCGCTGCAACGAGGCCGGCACCTCGTCGGTCACACCGGTCGCGCCCAGCACGCCGAGCAGCAGGACCACGGCGTAGGAGTTGATCCCACTGGCCCAGCCGCTGGTGAACACGAGCGGAAAAACCGACATGCCAAGCACTCTATGGGCCGGGGGCGCGCCAACGGCTCTCCGTTGCCTGGCTGTTGCCGTCCTGGTGCCGAGCCGCGGCGGTCGCGCCCGGCCCGCCCGCCGCGCTTGCCGCGCTTGCCCCGGCCGGTTCCGCGGGGCGGCCGGGCAGCAGCCGCGACAGCGCCTCATGCACCTCGTCGATGCTGCGCTCGGGCTGGAACGCCTGCCAGTCGAGCGCCGCCACCAGCACCATTCCGAAGAGCGCGGCGGCGGTCAGCGGCGCGTCCACCTCGCCGGCGAGCTCGCCCGCCGCCACCGCCTCGACCAGGGCCTTCTCCACGACGGCGACCGCCTCCTGCCGGACCCCCAGCAGGGTTTGCCGCCAGGCGCGGTTGGGCCGCCACAGCTCGGCGACGTAGAGCTGGGTGTACGACGGGTGGCGGACGATGAAGACGAGGCCGGCCCGGATCATCGCGTCCAGCGCGTCCACGTGCGAGCCGCCGCGCGCCTCGACCCCGGCGGCGGCCCGGCGCAGCGCGTCGGTGAGCAGCGCCACCCCGTGCCTGAGCAACTCCTCGAACAGGTCGTTCTTGCTGGCGAAGTTGTAGTAGACGGTCCCCTTGGCGACCCCGGCGCGCTCGGCGATCTCATCGACCGTGGTGGCGGAGAAGCCCTGCTCGGCGATGAGGGTGACGGCGGCCTCGTAGAGCTTCTGCCGGGTGGCCTGACGTCGTGCGGTGGTCATGACCTTGATTCTGCCTGGCCGAGCGGGGGCGCGTTTCCGGGGCAATTTTGCGGCATGTCGCGGTTTGTACGTGGAGGGTGGGCGTCTGTGCAGGTCAGCGGCGGGTCAGTGGCGGATCGGCGGCGGGTCAGTGGCCGGTCGGTGGCCGGTCGGGGCCTGGCGGGAGCTGATTGTCAGTGGTCGCCCGCACTATGGGCAGACGGAGACAAGGAGGTTCGTCATGGCAGTCCCGCTCAGCGACATCCATCCCGTACTGCGCCGCGTCGCGGCGTCGCCCGCCGCTCTCGACCTGCTCACCCAGGCACACCTCGGCCTTGAGGAGGCCGCCGCGCTGGAGGCTCCGCACGAGCGGTACGCCACCGCCCATCTCGCCGCCCTGCGCACCGCGGCCGCGGTGCTCGCCGTCCGGGCCCAGCCCGAGGAGACCACCAAGCGCCGGCGGCGCATCCGCACCGCCTGGGAGGTGCTGCCCGAAGTCGCCCCCGAACTCGCCGAGTGGGCCGCCTTATTCGCGGCCGGCGCGGCCCGGCGGGCCAGGGCCGAGGCGGGCATAGCCGGCGCGGCCACCGCTCGCGACGCGGACGACCTGGTCCGCGCCGCCGCGATGTTCCTGCGCCTGGTCGAGCGAATCCTCCTCCTCCTCCAGCCCGAGCAGGGGCGGCCGCCGCTGGGCCGGGTCTGACGGGCAGCGTCGGCCGCCCGGCGGGCGGGGCCCGCGGCGGCCGAACGGCCTCTGCCCGGACTCCTCCGGGGGACACCCGCCGGGCGCCGTCCGGGCGCACCGCCGGATCGCCCGGCGGGGCACCCGACGTGAGCTGGGGGAGTGCGGGCCCGGGTGTTGTGGGGCCGGGGGCGCCTCCCAGCGGTGGCTGGGGCGGGATTTGTCAGACACGGCCTAGAGTTGGCGGCGTCCTAGCTCTGTTCGTCGTGCATTGCCGTCCGCGAGGAGACCCGTCCGTCATGTCCCGTCAAGGAGGGGTGGACCCGTTGGGGCCACGAGCCGGTCTGCGTACCGCTGTGGTCTGGGAGGTGCTGCGGGACGTGCTGGAGCGGCGGGCCAAGGCCGCGGACCGGGAGGCGCTCGATGTGCTGGACACCGGCGGCGGCACCGGCGTCTTCGCCGTCCCCGTCGCCAGGCTCGGCCACCGCGTCACCGTCGTGGACCCCAGCCCCGACGCGCTCTTCGCGCTGGAGCGGCGGGCCGCCGAGGCGGGGGTCACCGACCGGGTCCGGGGCGTGCAGGGCGACACCCACGGACTGCTGGACGTCATCGAGCCCGCCGACTACGACGTGGTGCTCTGCCACGGCGTCCTGGAGTACGTGGACGACCCGGCGGAAGCGCTGCGGAACGTCACCGGGGCGCTCCGGCCGACCGGCGCCCTCAGCCTGCTCGCCGCGGCCCGCGGCGGCGCCGTGCTGGCCCGCGCGCTCGCCGGGCACTTCGCGGAGGCCCGGCACGCCCTGGGCGACCCGCACGGCCGCTGGGGCGAGGGCGACTCCCTGCCCCGGCGCTTCACCGCCGACGAGCTGACCCGGCTGGTCGGCGAGAGCGGGCTGCGGGCCGCCTCCGTGCACGGGGTGCGGGTCTTCGCCGACCTGGTGCCCGGCGTGCTGGTCGACACCGAGCCGGGCGCGCTCGACGCGCTGCTGCGGCTGGAGCTGGCGGCGGCCGAGGAGCCCGGCTTCCACTCGATCGCTACCCAGCTCCACGTGCTCGCCGAGCGCGGCTGACGCCACCCCTCGCGAGCCGCCCCGACCGGCCGGTCAGGGGAGTGGGTCACAGGGCCCCCACCGCCGTATTCCTGACCGTATGCTGGCATGACGCGGTGGCTGACGGGGAAGGAGAGCCCCGTTGGATTGACGCAAAGGGGCGGGTTTCACGGGGGCGATTCCCTGCCTATCCTGGGAAGGGTCGGAACGGTCGTTTTTCAGCGACCGACGAGTAGGAGGTCTCCGTGCCGCTCTCGGAGCACGAGCAGCGCATGCTCGAGCAAATGGAGCGAGCGCTGTACGCCGAAGATCCCAAGTTCGCGTCGGCGCTTGAGGGGAACGGGCTGCGCACGTACACCCGCCGTCGCGTCTATCTGGCGGTGGCCGGCTTCCTGGTCGGGATCGGGCTGCTCATGGGCGGCATGATCGCCAAGCAGCCGTGGATCGGCGTGCTGGGTTTCCTGGTGATGCTGGTGGGTGCGGTGCTCGCGGTGACCGGCTGGCGTCGCGCGACTCGTCCCGGTGAGCAGCCGCCCGTCGCCCAGCAACCGGTCCGCCGTATCGGCCGCCGGCAGCAGCAGCAGCCGCGCCGCGGCAAGGTCATGGACCGTATCGAGGAGCGCTGGCAGCGGCGCCGGGACGAACAGCAGGGCCACTGAGGCGCCACCGGCCCACCCCGCACAGCACAGCGAAGGGGCGCGGATCTCTCCCGAGATCCGCGCCCCTTCGCCCACCCCGGACCACCCGCGCCGCGGCGAGTCCCCCCGCGGCCCCTTCGCCGGGTCTGCCCCGGGCCTCCCGCGCCTCCCGCCCGACGGATTCCCCCTTGTCCCCCCCTGTCCCCCCCGCGGGGTAGGGGCGGGGACAAGGGGGAATCCGTCGGGGCCTGCCGGGGCCGGGGGCGGCCGGCTGGACGGGGGCCTTTCGCCAGGACCGGCCGGGGGCCCGGGTCTGCGGGTGGGGGCTACTGCTGGGGGACCTGGCGGTGGAAGAGGCGCCGCACCGGGGCGGTGATCCGGTGGGTCGCCAGCGCGAAGCGCTCCGCGGCGGCCGTCCAGCGCGCCGAGAGGGACCACAGGAGCCGCACCGAGGAGCGGGGGAGGAGCGTCGCCCGCAGCCGGGCGCCGCGCCCGGCGGAGTGCCGCAGACCGGCCCGCACTCGCTGAACCTCGGTCGCCAGCCCCGGCACGGGCCGCGGCTCGGGCGCGTAGAGCGCCTGCTCGACCGCGGTCGCCAGCGCGCCCACCGCCTCCGCCGCGGGACCGGTCAGCCCGCCCGCCAGCACGAGGCGGGTCGCCGCCTTCCGCGGGGTCTCGGAGTCGTCGGGCAGGATGCCGTAATCCCAGGCGGTGTCGACCACCTCGCGCCAGGCCGGCAGGGCGAGCCCCCCGGGGCCCGGTCGTCTGCCGGGCGGCGCCGATCCGCCGCCGGATCCGCCGCCGGATCCACTCGCGTCCGCCGGTGACCAGCGGCCGGTCGGGGTGGGTCCGTCGGCCGCGGTGGGCCGGCCGCTGAGCCGCCCGGCCCGTACCCGCGACCGCCAGTAGGTCGGCGCCGCCAGCAGCAGCGCCACCAGCACGGCGGCCACCGCGGCGAGCAGCAGCCAGCCCGCGGCGAAGCCGCCGCCGCCCGGGCCGCCACCGCCGCCCGCCGCCGCGGCGGCGCAGTCACCGGTCGGCGCCCGGTTCTCCGGGGCGCACGTGGCGGGCGCGGAGGTGGCGGGCGCCGGGGTGGCGGTGGCGCCGTGCGGCGCCTGGTCCGGCTGGTCGGAGCCGCCGCCGGACGGGGTGGCCTGGGTGTAGGAGGGGGGCGTGCCGCGGTAGGGGGTGGGCTCGAACCGGGTCCAGCCGATGCCCTCGAAGTACAGCTCGGGCCAGGCGTGCGCGTCCTTGAGGCTGACCGACATCAGGCCGGCCGCGTTCTGGGTGCCCGGGGTGAAGCCGATCGCGACCCGGGCGGGTATGTCCAGGGTGCGGGCCATCGCCGCCATGGTGAAGGCGAAGTGGACGCAGAAGCCTTCCTTGGTCTGGAGGAAGCGCGCGATCGCGTCGACCCCCGAGCCCGCCTTGGCGTCGGTGCTGTAGACGAACTGCCCCGAGGTGAAGTACTTCTGGAGCAGCAGCGCCCGCTCGTAGTTGTTGGTCGCCGACTTGGTGACGGCCCTCGCGGTCTGCGCGACCACCGGCGGCAGCGAGCCGGGCACCTTGGTGTACTGCTCGGCGATCCGCCCGGTGGGCGGCGGCGCCGCCGCCAACTGCGCCGCGGTCGGCTCCAGTTGCATGCTCGTCACCGAGTAGCGCTCACCGGACACCGTCTGGCCGTGCTGCCCGACGACCATCCGGCCCTCGGGTTCGAACCGCCAGTCGCCCGGCGCCTGCACGCTCAGCGCGGGGAACGGCATCGGCAGCAGTCCCTGCCGGTAGTCGTCGTCGGCCTTGATCTGGGTGACCACCGGCTTGTACTTCAGATCCACCGACTGCCCCTGCGGCTTCGGCAGCACCTGGGGAATGTCCTCGGCATCCTGCCGGGACGGGGACCACTCGGCGCCGTCGAACTTGTCCAGCGCCGCAATCCGCAGGTACATCCCGGTCAGATCGGTGGAGTTGGTGTGATAGGTCAACACCTCCTGATCCTCGGGCTGGTTGAGGTCGTCCTGGAGGGCCGCCACCAGATTGACGGCGGCGGCGCCGCCGCGCCCGCCGCCGCCGTTGCCGCCGGCGCGGCCCGTGGTGTCCAGCAGCCCGCTGCCCAGCGAGGGCAGGATCAGCGGTGCCAGCAGTGCGATGCCGAGCGCCGTCGCCCCGATCCGCCGTCCGGTACGGACCGGCGCCGACGCCGCACCGCCGGCCGTCGAGGCCGAGCCGCCCGCCCAGCTGTTGGCGGGCGCGGCGCCGCCGAAGACCCGGCCCCAGCGGGAGATCCGGTCCCGGCCCTCGGCGAGCAGCAACAGCAGATAACCGGCCGCCGCCACCAGGAAGTACAGCCACTGGGCGCCGCCGTCGGCGAGTCCGGCGGCCACCGAGTACAGCGCGAGCAGCGGCAGTCCGGCCGGGGCGGCGCTGTTGTACGTGACGGCTATCGCGTCCACCGCGAGCGCGATCACCAGCACACCGCCGACGAGCAGCATCCGGATGCCGGGGGTGACCGGCGCCGGAATGGTGAAGTCGCCCACGTCGGTGAGGCCGCCGCGCACCAGGTCGCCGAGCTCCCGCAGCGCGTTCGGACCCGGCAGGAGACCGCCCACCGCCCGGTCGGAGGCGAACATCACGGTCAGCACCAGCAGCGACACCAGCGCCTGGGCCAGCACCGTCAGCGGCCGGGCCAGCGGCACCCGGCGGGCCGCGGCGCCGATCCCGGACTGCACGCACACGCACAGCAGGGCGCGGAAGATCCAGCCGCTCGGACTGGCCAGGGGCAGCAGTGAGCAGGCGGCCATCATCGAGGCCGCCGCCGCACACAAGGTCAGCCGTGCCCGTCCGCTCATGCCGTCGCCCCCGCCTCGCGCTGTTCCTGCTGGGATTCCTCCAGGGACCGGTAACGGTCCACGTGCTGCCACAGATCGGTGAGCGTGTCCCCGGCGCGCACCGCGACGATCGTCCAGCCGCTCTCCCGCAGGATCCGGATCGCGGCCGCGGTGCCGTCCGGATCCTCGACGGGCTCGGCCGGACCGGCGCCGGGCGCCGGACCGGGGTACGGCTCCGGGCGGGCCGCGCTCTCCCGGGTCAGCCAGGCGTCACTGTCCAGGACGAAGGCGACCGCGCCGCCGGCCCGCTGCCGCATCCGGCCCACACTGGCCGCGTCCCGCAGGTCCATGTCGCCGATGAAGGCCACCAGCAGACCCTCGGTGCCCGACCGCAGGACGTCATACGCCGCCGACAGCTCCTCGGTCTCGGAGTGGTCCACCACCGCGAGGGTGTCGAGCAGCACCCCGGCCATGTCGCTGGAGTCGCCGGCGAAGCCGGTCGCGCCGTCGGGTCCCGGCACCGTGGTGCCGTTGTCGGTCAGCAGCCGGACCGAGAAACCGCGCTCCAGCATGTGGGTGGCGACCGAGGCGGCCCCGGAGACCGCCCACTCGAAGGCCGAGTCGGGCCCCGAGCCGTAGTAGGCGATCCGCCGGGTGTCCAGCAGGACGGTGCAGCGGGCCCGGTTGGGCTGCTCCTCGCGGCGCACCATCAGCTCGCCGTACTTGGCGGTGGACCGCCAGTGCACCCGGCGCAGGTCGTCGCCGTGCCGGTAGCCGCGCGGGATCACGTCGTCGTCACCGGCGAAGGCCGGCGCCCGGCTGTGGCTCTCCCCGTAACCGGACGACTCGCCGGCCAGCCGCACCGCCGGCAGCGCCTCGACCTTGGGCACCACGGTGAGCGTGTCGAAGGCGCTGAAGGAGCGGGTCAGCTCGCACATGCCGAAGGGATCGGTCAGCCGCAACTGGAGCGGGCCGAGCGGGTACCGGCCGCGCAGGTCGGAGCGGACCCGGTAGGACACCTCGCGATGGCCGCCCGGCTCCACCCGGTCCAGCACGAACCGCGGCCGGGGACCGAGCACATACGGCACCCGGTCCTGGAGCATCAGCATGCCGGTGGGCACCCGGGAGACGTTGTCCACCCGCAGATGGACCCGGGCCTCCGACATCGCGGGCACCCGGGACGGCGCCAGCCGGCGGCTGCCGGCCACCCGGTAGCGGGTGCGGTAGAGCACCGCGACACACACCAGCGGCAAGGCCGCGAGCAGCAGTCCGACCCGCAGCAGATCGGACTGCCCCAGCACGTAGCTGCACACCGCGGCGGCCACCCCGGCGGCCACGAACGACCGGCCGCGGGTGGTGAGTCCGGCCAGCGCGGTACGGAACCCGCCGCCCTGCTGGGCGCCGCCCGGCGGGGCGCCCGCCGGGCCGGCGGGCGGCACCGGGGCGGTCATCACAGGCTCCGGCTGCCCGGTGTGCCCTGCGGGCGGGCGGGATGCCGGGGCCAGGAGCCGCCGGACGGGTCGGGCACCGCCACCCGCTGCACGATCTCGGCCACCACCTGCTCGGGGGTGCGCCGGTTCAACTGCGCCTGCGCGGTGGGCAGCAGCCGGTGCGCGAGCACCGCGCCGGCCAGCGCCTGCACGTCGTCGGGGAGTACGTAGTCCCGGCCGTCCAGGGCCGCGGACGCCCGGGCCGCCCGCACCAGGTGCAAGGTGGCCCGGGGCGAGGCGCCCAGCCGCAGGTCCGGGTGGTTGCGGGTGGCGCCGACCAGGGTGACCGCGTAGCGGCGGACCCCCTCCGCGACGTACACCTGCCGCACCGCCTCGATCAGTTTGACGATCTCATGGGCGTGCGCGACCGGCTGGAGGTCGTCCAGCGGGGAGACCCCGCCGTGCATCTCCAGCATCTTCAGCTCGGAGTCCGGGCTCGGGTAGCCGATGGAGACCCGGGCGGTGAAACGATCCCGCTGCGCCTCGGGCAGCGGATAGGTGCCCTCCATCTCCACCGGGTTCTGGGTGGCGATGACCATGAACGGGCTGGGCAGTTCGTAGGTGGTGCCGTCGACGGTGACCTGGCGCTCCTCCATGGACTCCAGGAGCGCCGACTGCGTCTTGGGGGAGGCGCGGTTGATCTCGTCGCCCACCACGATCTGGGCGAAGATCGCGCCCGGCTTGAACTCGAAGTCGCGCCGCTGCTGGTCGAAGACGCTGACGCCGGTGATGTCCGACGGCAGCAGGTCCGGCGTGAACTGGATACGCCGGACCGAACAGTCGATCGAACGGGCGAGGGCCTTGGACAGCATGGTCTTGCCGACACCGGGCACATCCTCGATCAGAAGATGCCCTTCGGCGAGCAGGACGGTCAGCGCGATGCGTACGACCTCCGGCTTGCCTTCGATCACGCTCTCCACGCTGCGGAGCACGCGCTCCGCGGTCGCGGTCAGATCGTTCAGGCGTGCTCGTGGGTCAATGGTCGTCACCCGGTACTCCTCGGCCTGTTTCTCGGGACTCGGTCATCCCTGGACCGGCCCTCCCCGCAATGAGCAGCGTCTATCGAGCGCAGACGTGCCGCACCCGCATTCTTCCCTTACGCGGCGGTCCACGTCACTCGCCTGCCGTTACTGAGTCGTGATTTCCCTCAGCAGCCCGCTGTGCACGTCGAAGACGAAGCCTCGCACGTCGTCGGTGTGGGCCAGGAACGGAGAGGTGCGAACCCGGGCCATGGACTGCCTGACGTCCTGATCGACATCGGCGAACGCCTCGACCGCCCAGGTGGGCCGCTGTCCCACCGTGCGCTCCAGTTCGTTACGGAAATCCTCGGTGATGCTCTGGAGACCGCAACCGGTGTGATGGATGAGTACGACCGAACGGGTGCCGAGGGCGCGCTGGCTGATGGTGAGTGAGCGGATGGTGTCGTCGGTGACCACCCCGCCGGCGTTGCGGATGGTGTGACAGTCGCCCAACTCCAGGCCGAGCGCTTTGTGCAGGTCGATGCGTGCGTCCATACAGGCGACGACCGCGACTTTGAGCACGGGTTTGGCGTCCATGCCCGGGTCGTGGAACGCCGCGGCGTAGCGTTGGTTGGCTTCGACGAGCCGGTCGGTGACGGAAGCGGTCTGGGTGTGCCCGGCCGGTGACGCGCCCGACTCGACGGGGGCGGGGCCGCTGGCAGATATCGACATGTCAATGACGGTATCTCGTGACCTTGTGCCATGGCTGGACTCGCCAGGACCTGATCTCGTTGACCGTGGGGCACAGTGGAGTAAAGTGGCGCGAAGTGGTCCGTCTGCGGGAGGAGGGCCGGGTCATGGCGTTCCTCGGCTTCCTGGGGACCTACACCCCTCGGCTGGACGACAAGAACCGGCTGGTGCTGCCCGCCCGGTTCCGCGAGCCGCTCGCCGACGGCCTGGTGATCACCCGCGGGCAGGAGCGCTGCCTGTGCGTATGGCCGGTGGCCGGCTTCAAGGCCGCCACCGAGCAGCTCTCCGCCGCCCCGCTCACCTCCAAGTCCGCCCGGGACTACGCGCGGGTGCTCTTCGCCGGGGCGCACGACGAGGTGCCGGACAAGCAGGGCCGGGTGACGGTGCCGCAGCCGCTGCGGGAGTACGCCGGGCTGGTCCGCGACTGTGCGGTGATCGGCGCCAACACCCGGGTGGAGATCTGGGCGGCCGATGCCTGGGAGGGCTATCTGGCGGCCCAGGAGGAGACCTTCTCTGCCCTGTCGGAGGAGGCCCAGCCCGGATTAGTGTGATCTTGACCCCCGCGGTCCGCACGGTCCCCGGGCGGCCACCCGGTCCGCCCGCACGGACGTACGGCCCGGCCTCCTCCCGCTCCCGCCCCGGCTTCCGCCGGCATCACTTCCCCGGTGCCAGGGGAGCGTCGCCGCAGAGCGGGTGGGGACCAGGTTCTACGTCCCGAAACCAGAAGTTAGGCCTCCATGAGCGACCCGTCCCCGCCCGCGCAGCCACGGCACGTCCCCGTGATGCTCCGGCGCTGCCTCGACCTGCTGGCGCCCGCGCTCGCCGAGCCGGCCGGCGCCTCCGTCGCCGCCGACGGCAGCGGACCGGTCGTGGTGGACCCCACCCTCGGGCTCGGCGGCCACAGCGAGGCGCTGCTCACCCGGTTCCCCGCGGTCCGGCTGATCGGCGTCGACCGCGACCAGGAGGCGCTGAAGCTCTCCGCCGAACGGCTGGCCCCCTTCGGCGACCGCGCCACCCTCGTCCACGCGGTCTACGACGAGCTGCCCGAGGTGCTGGGGCGGCTGGGGGTGCCGCGCGTCCAGGGCATCCTCTTCGACCTCGGGGTCTCCTCCATGCAGCTCGACGAGGCCGACCGCGGTTTCGCCTACGCGCAGGACGCGCCGCTCGACATGCGGATGGACCAGGCGGCCGGGATCAGCGCGGCCGAGGTGCTCAACACCTATCCGCCGGGTGAGCTGGTCCGGATTCTGCGGGCCTACGGCGAGGAGAAGTTCGCCCGCAAGATCGTGGACGCGGTGGTCAAGGAGCGGGCCCGCGAACCCTTCACCACCAGCGCGCGGCTGGTCGAGCTGATCCGCGAGGCGCTGCCCCAGGCGGCCAAGCGCACCGGCGGCAACCCCGCCAAGCGCACCTTCCAGGCGCTGCGGATCGAGGTCAACCGTGAGCTGACGGTCCTGGAGCGGGCGGTGCCGGCCGCGGTCGCCGCACTCGCGGTCGGTGGCCGGATCGCCGTCCTGTCGTACCAGTCGCTGGAGGACCGGCTGGTCAAGCAGGTCTTCGCGGCCGGCGCCGCCAACACCGCGCCGCCCGGCCTGCCCGTCGTCCCCGAGCGGTACCAGCCGCGGCTCAAACTCCTCACCCGCGGCGCCGAGGTGCCGACCGAGGACGAGCTGACCGAGAACCGCAGGTCCGCGCCGGCCAGGCTGCGGGCCGCGGAACGCGTCCGGGAGGACGTCCGATGAGCGGCACCGGCCGGCCGGGCGAGCGCGGCGAGCCCCGGCGCGGCAGCCACGGCAAGGACGAGGTGGGCAGCGGCCGCCCCTGGTCCCCGGCCGACCGCCCGGCCCCCACCGGCCGCACCCGCGACACCGCCCCGCCCCACCCGAGCGCCCCGCCCCCCGCCGCGGGCCGCCAGGACCGGGACCGTAGTGACCGGGCAGACCGCCGGGACCGTACCGAGCGGGCTGACCGCCCGGACCGGGACCGTATCGACCGGGCTGACCGCCCGGACCGGGAGCGTACTGACCGGCCGGACCGTACCGACCGGGGTGCGCGCTCCGACTCCTCCGACCGCTCCCGGCACCTCGGCTCAGCGGTGCCCGGCCGGGGTGCCGGCCCGGACCCTGCCGGGCGGCGGCCCGTGGCGCCCCGCCGGGGCGCCGTGCCCGGGCCGGCCGGCGGCGGCGCGACGGCCGGGCGGGCCGGCGCCGGGTCGGCGGAACGCGGCCGGTGGGCGACCATCGGCGGCGGTCTCGGCCGGCTCGGGGCGATGCGGGCTCCGGGCGGCCCGGGGGGGCCGGCCGCCGCGCGGACGCCGTTCGTCGTCCTCGTCGTGACCCTGCTCGCCGGCGGCCTGATCTCCCTGCTGCTGCTGAACTCCGCCGTCAACCGGGACTCCTTCGAACTCAACAAGCTCCAGAAGGACACCACCGGGTACACGGACGAGCAGCAGGAGCTCCAGCAGGAGGTGGACGGCTACTCCGCCCCGGAGGAGCTCCAGCGCCGGGCCCAGCAGCTCGGCATGATCCCCGGCGGCAACCCGGCCTTCCTCAACCTCGACGGCACCGTCCGCGGCACCCCGGACGCGGCCACCGGGCCGCCTCCGCCGCTGCCCAGCACCACCCAGCCGAGCCAGCCGGCTGAACCGATCCAGCCGATCCAGCCGACCGCCACCCCCTGACAGGTGACCGACGTGAACCGCCAGCTCCCGCAGGCCCGCGCCCGGAGGACCCCACGGTGACCGATCCGCGCCGCCCCCGCGACGAAGCCCCCCGCCGCCGCCCCGGACCCCGCCCGGCCGCCGGCGGCCCGGCGCGGCGGCCGAGCGGAACGCCCAGGGCGCCCCGCCCCCGCGTCCCCGCCGGGCCGAAGCTGGTCCGGCTCGGCAGGCCGCGGCCCCGGCTGCGGATGGTCGGGGTGGCGCTCACCCTGGTGATGGCCGCCTTCGTCGTCCGCCTGCTCCAGGTCCAGGCCGTGGACGCGTCCAGCTACGCCGCCAAGGCCGCCGTCAACCGCTGGGTCACCCATGAGCTGATCGCCGACCGGGGCACCATCACCGACCGCTCCGGGGTCGATCTGGCCACCACCGTGGACGCCTTCGACATCACCGCGGACCCGTACCTCTTCACCTACGCGCAGACCAAGGTGAAGGACGCCCCGCAGCAGGCGGCGCAGCTCCTCGCGCCGATCGTCGGCGGCGACGCGGCCACGATCGCCCGCCGGCTCGCCACCCCGGGATCGCGCTACCAGGTCATCGCCCGCGAACAGCCGCCGCAGGTCTGGAACCAGATCAAGGACCTCAAGTCCGCCTTCGCCGACAAGGCCGAGGAGCACGAGGGCGCGGACGTCATGGCCGGCATCTTCGACGAGCCGCACACCAAACGCGTCTACCCGGCCGGCGACCTCGCGGCCGGTGTCATCGGCTTCGTCAACGCCGAGGGCCAGGGCGCGGGCGGCATCGAGTCCATGCTCAACCAGCAGCTCGCCGGCACCAACGGCAAGATCCGCTACGCCCAGTCCAACGGCCGCCAGGTCCCCACCGCCGGCAGCCAGGAGCAGCCCGCCGTGCCCGGCTCCACCGTGGAACTGACGCTGGACCGGGACATCCAGTGGGCCGCGCAGAGCGCCATCACCGCCCAGGTGCAGAAGTCCAGGGCCGACCGCGGCTACGTCATCGTGCAGGACTCCCGCAGCGGCCAGGTGCTGGCCATGGCCGACGCGCCCGGCTTCGACCCCGGCGACCTCGCCCACGCCAACGCGTCGGCGCTCGGCAACGCCGCCATGCAGGACGCCTACGAACCCGGCAGCGTCAGCAAACTGATGTCGATGGCGGCCATACTGGACACCGGCACCGCCACCCCCACCACGCAGGTCACCGTGCCCGGCACCCTGCCGCGCGCCGACCGGGTCTTCCACGACGACGTGGACCACGGCACCTGGTACCTGACCCTCAACGGGGTGCTGGCCAAGTCGAGCAACATCGGCACCATCCTGGCCAGCCAGCACCTGGGCGCGACCCAGCCGCAGGCCAACCAGGTCCTCTACTCGTACCTGCGGAAGTTCGGCATCGGCCAGCCGACCGGGATCGGCTTCCCCGGCGAGACGCCCGGCATCCTCGCCAAGCCGCAGGACTGGAACGCCTCCCAGCAGTACACCATCCCCTTCGGCCAGGGCCTGTCGGTCAACGCGCTCCAGGCGACGTCGGTCTACTCGACCATCGCCAACGGCGGGGTCCGGGTCGAACCCTCGCTGATCCGCGGCATCACCGGGCCCGACGGCCGCTTCGTGACCGCCGACCCGCCGCAGCGGACCCGGGTGGTGAGCGCGGGGACCGCCAAGACGCTCTCGCAGATGCTGGAGTCGGTGGTCGGCAACGAGCAGGGCACCGGCATCAACGCCCGGATCGACGGCTACCGGGTGGCGGGCAAGACCGGTACGGCCAACCGGGTGGACCCCAAGACCGGCCGCTACAAGGGCTACACCTCGTCCTTCCTCGGCTTCGCGCCCGCCGACGACCCCCGGGTCACCGTGTCCTGCGTCATCCAGAACCCGACCCAGGGCAGCTACTTCGGCGGCTCGATCTGCGGTCCGGTCTTCCAGCAGGTGATGGAGTTCGCGCTGAAGAGCCTTGACGTGCCCCCGTCCGGAAAACCCGCCCCGAACCTGCCGATCGACTTCGACCCCGGCCGGCCGTCGGCCACTACCGCGTCCGCCGCCACGTCCACGTCCACGTCCGCCACCACGTCCGCGACCACCGCCCAGGGGCAGTGACCATGGGCGGCCGGCCTCCCGGCTCGGGGCCCGGAGCGCGCTCCGGCGCGCGGCCCGGCCGGCCGGGAGCCGCGGCCGCCCGAGACCGCGACCCGCGCCGCCGCCCACCGGCCCCTTTTGGCCCGCACCCCGGCCCGCCCGGTAACCTCACCGCCGTGCCCACAGCTGATCAGTCCACCCTCACCCAGCCACCGGGCGCGCCGCGCCCGACGCGCGTACGCCCCAAACCGCTCGCGGGTCTCGCCGGCCGGCTCGGCGCCCAGGCGCCGGACCGGCCCGCCATGATCACCGGCATCACCCATGACTCGCGCGCGGTGCGCCCCGGCGACCTCTACGCGGCCCTGCCCGGCGCCCGTTTCCACGGCGCGGACTTCGCCGCGCAGGCCGCCGAGGCCGGCGCCGCCGCCGTGCTCACCGACCCGGCGGGCGCCGAGCGCGCCGCCGCCGCGGGATTGCCGACGCTGATCGTGGCCGACCCACGGGCCGTGCTGGGCGGCCTGGCGGCCGCCGTCTACGACGAGCCGGGCGAGGCCATGCTGCGGATCGGCATCACCGGCACCTCCGGCAAGACCACCACCTCGTACCTGGTGGAAGGCGGCCTGCGAGCCACCCGGGAGGGCGCCACCGGCCTCATCGGCACCGTGGAGACCCGGATCGGCGACCAGCGCCTCAAGAGCGAGCGGACCACCCCGGAGGCCACCGACCTCCAGGCGCTGTTCGCGGTGATGCGCGAGCGCGGCGTCGAATCGGTGGTGATGGAGGTCTCCAGCCACGCCCTGGTCCTCGGCCGGGTGGACGGCGCGGTCTTCGACGTGGCCGTCTTCAACAACCTCAGCCCGGAGCACATGGAGTTCCACTCCGGCATGGAGGACTACTTCCAGGCCAAGGCGCGGCTCTTCACCCCCGCCCACAGCCGCCTCGGCGTGGTCAACGCCGACGACGCGTGGGGCCGCCGGCTGGTCGCCGAGGCCGGCGTCCCGCTGATCACCTACTCGGCCGAGGGCCGGCTCGACGCGGACTGGCGGGCCGAGGACATCAGCGCCGGACTGCACGACAGCCGCTTCACCGTGCTCGGGCCCAAGGGCGAGCGGGTCAGCGCGGTGGCGCCGCTGCCCGGACCCTTCAACGTCGCCAACACCCTGGCCGCGATCGCCGCGCTGGCCGCCGCCGGCCTCGACCCGCAGGCGGCCGCCGACGGTGTCGCCCGGGTGCCCGGCGTGCCGGGCCGGCTGGAGCGGGTGGACGCCGGCCAGCCCTACCTCGCGGTGGTGGACTACGCGCACAAGACCGACGCGGTGGAGTCCGTCCTGCGGGCGCTGCGCGCCACCACCGACGGCCGGATCCACGCGGTGCTCGGCTGCGGCGGGGACCGGGACCAGACCAAGCGCGGGCCGATGGGCGCGGCCGTCGCCCGGCTGGCCGACACCGCCGTACTGACCTCGGACAACCCCCGCTCGGAGGACCCGCTGGCCATTGTGGCCGCGATGCTGGCCGGAGCCGTGGGCGTCCCGGCGGAGCAGCGCGGGCATGTCGTCGTCGAGCCCGACCGGGCCGCCGCCATCGCCACCGCCGTCGCCCGGGCGCGACCCGGCGACATCGTGCTGGTGGCCGGCAAGGGCCATGAGCAGGGCCAGGACATCGCCGGAGAGGTACGCCCCTTCGACGACCGCGAGGTGCTGCGCGCCGCGATCGAGAAGGACCGGAGCCAACCGTGATCCCCCTTACCCTCGCCGAGATCGCACGCGCGGTCGGCGGGAAGACGTACGACATACCGGACAGTGACCTGACCGTCACCGGACCCGTGGTGAAGGACTCCCGCGAGGTGCTGCCCGGCTCGCTCTTCGTGGCGTTCGCCGGCGAGCGGGTGGACGGGCACGACTACGCCGCCCAGGTGATCGCCGACGGCGCGGTCGCCGTGCTGGCCGCCCGCCCGGTCGGCGTGCCCGCCATCGTGGTCGACGACGTCCAGGCCGCCCTCGGCGCGCTCGCCCGCCATGTCATCGGGCGGCTCGGCGTGACCGTGGTGGCCCTGACCGGTTCCGCGGGCAAGACCAGCACCAAGGACCTCATCGCCCAGCTCCTGGACAAGGTCGCGCCCACCGTGTGGACGCCCGGTTCCCTCAACAACGAGATCGGGCTGCCGCTCACCGCGCTCACCGCCGACGAGCACACCAGGAACCTGGTGCTGGAGATGGGCGCCCGCGGCCCCGGCCACATCCGCTATCTGACCGGCCTGACCCCGCCGCGGATCGGGCTGGTGCTCAATGTCGGCTCCGCGCACATCGGGGAGTTCGGCGGCCGGGAGCAGATCGCCCAGGCCAAGGGAGAACTGGTCGAGGCGCTGCCCGCCGCCGCCGACGGCGGGATCGCGGTGCTCAACGCCGACGATCCCCTGGTCAGCGCGATGCGCACCCGTACCAGGGCCCGGGTGGTGCTCTTCGGGGAGAGCGAGCGGGCCGAGGTCCGCGCCGAGAATGTCCGGCTCAGCGACCGGGGACAGCCGATCTTCAGCCTGCGCACCCCCACCGGGTGCGCCGACGTGACCTTGCGCCTGTACGGTGAGCATCACGTGTCGAACGCGCTCGCCGCGGCCGCCGTCGCCTGTGAACTCGGCATGCCTGTCGGGGAGATCGCCGCTGCGCTCTCCTCGGCCGGTTCGCTCTCGCACTGGCGGATGGAGGTCACCGAGCGGCCCGACGGCGTGACGGTCATCAACGACGCCTACAACGCGAACCCCGAATCCATGAAGGCTGCTCTGCGCGCACTGGCCGCGATGGGCAGGCCCGCTCAGGCTCGGGGGGGCCGTACGTGGGCGGTGCTCGGCGCGATGGCCGAACTCGGCGAGCACGCGCTCACCGAGCACGACGCGGTGGGGCGACTGGCCGTTCGGCTCAACGTCAGCAAGCTCGTGGCCGTGGGCGGTACCGAAGCCGCCTGGCTGCAAATGGGCGCCTATAACGAGGGTTCGTGGGGTGAGGAGTCGGTGCACGTGTCCGACGCGAAGGCGGCGATCGACCTGTTGCGCAGCGAGGTGCGCCCGGGCGATGTCGTGCTGGTGAAGGCATCGAGGTCGGTGGGCCTCGAATCCGTCGCCTTGGCGCTGGCCGGGGCGGTGTCCGGTGATCCGGGCGGCTTCGGTGGCCGCGAGGGTCGCGAGGGTGCCGCGCGATGAAGCAGATCCTCGTCTCCGGCGTTCTCGGGCTCTTCCTCTCACTGATCGGCACACCGCTGCTGATCCGCCTGCTGGCCCGCAAGGGCTACGGGCAGATGATCCGGGACGACGGCCCGAAGGGCCACCACAGCAAGCGCGGCACCCCCACCATGGGCGGTATCGCCTTCATCCTGGCCACCGTGATCGCCTACGCGGTCACCAAGCTGATCACCGGCGACAAGCCGACGATGTCCGGCGTGCTGGTGCTCTTCCTCACCGCCGGGCTCGGCCTGGTCGGCTTCCTCGACGACTACATCAAGATCGTCAAGCAGCGCAGCCTCGGCTTGCGGGCCAAGGCCAAGATGGCCGGGCAGCTCATCGTCGGCATCGCCTTCGCCGTGCTGGCGCTCAACTTCCACGACTCGCGGGGCCAGAGTCCGGCCTCCACCAAGCTCTCCTTCACCACCGACTTCGGCTGGTCGATCGGCCCGGTGATCTTCGTGATCTGGGCGCTCTTCATGATCCTGGCCATGTCCAACGGGGTGAACCTCACCGACGGCCTGGACGGCCTGGCCACCGGCGCCTCGGTGATGGTCTTCGCCGCCTACACGATCATCGGTGTCTGGCAGTACGGGCAGTGGTGCGGCGCGCCGGTGAGCGCCAACGGAGCCTGTTACGAGGTGCGCGACCCGCTCGATCTCGCGGTGGTGGCGGCCGGCCTGACCGGCGCCCTCTTCGGCTTCCTGTGGTGGAACACCTCACCGGCCAAGATCTTCATGGGCGACACCGGCTCACTGGCGCTCGGCGGCGCGCTCGCCGGACTGGCGATCTGCTCCCGCACCGAGCTGCTGCTCGCCATCCTCGGCGGCCTCTTCGTCCTCATCACCATGTCGGTGATCATCCAGGTCGGCTCCTTCCGGCTCACCGGCAAGCGGGTCTTCCGGATGGCACCGCTCCAGCACCACTTCGAGCTCAAGGGCTGGAGCGAGGTCCTGGTCGTGGTCCGGTTCTGGATCATCCAGGGCATGTGCATGGCCGTCGGCCTCGGCATCTTCTACGCCGCCTGGGTCGCCGCCTCATGACGGCCGCCGACGAGCTCAAGGGCGCCGCGGTCACGGTGGCCGGCCTCGGCGTGTCCGGAGTGCCCGCCGCCAAGGCGCTGCACACCCTCGGCGCCCAGGTCACGGTGGTCAACGCCACCGCGGGCGACAAGCAGTGGGCCGAGGCGGCCGAACTGGAGGCACTCGGCATCGCCGTACGCCTCGGTGACGCCGCAGCGGAGTTGCCGGGCGGTACCGAGCTCGTCGTCACCAGTCCCGGCTGGAAGCCGGCCACCCCGCTGTTCGCCGCCGCCGCCGAGCGGCACATCGAGATCTGGGGCGATGTGGAACTCGCCTGGCGGCTGCGCGGCCCGGGCGCGGCGCCCTGGCTCGCGGTCACCGGCACCAACGGCAAGACCACCACCACCCGGATGCTCGCCGCCATCCTCGGCGCGGCCGGGCTGCGGACCGCCGCCGTCGGCAACATCGGGGTCTCCCTGCTGGACGCGGTCCTCGGCGAGCAGCGGTACGACGTGCTCGCCGTCGAACTGTCCAGCTACCAGCTCCACTGGGCGCCCAGCATCCGCCCGCACTCCGCCGCCGTGCTCAACCTGGCGCCCGACCACCTCGACTGGCACGGCTCCATGGCGGCGTACGCCGCCGCCAAGGGCCGGGTCTACCAGGGCAACCAGGTCGCCTGCGTCTACAACACGGCCGAGCCGGAGACCGAACGGCTGGTCCGCGAGGCCGACGTGGAAGAGGGCTGCCGGGCGGTCGGCTTCACCCTGCAAGCCCCACGTCCCTCGGAACTCGGCCTGGTCGAGGGCCTGTTGGTGGACCGCGCCTTTGTCCCCGACCGGCAGGGCACCGCCCAGGAGCTGGCCGCGACCGCCGACGTCCAGCCGTCGGCGCCGCACAACCTCGCCAACGCGCTGGCCGCGGCTGCGCTCGCCCGCGCCTACGGGGTCGAACCGGCCGCCGTCCGCGAGGGCCTGCGCGCCTTCAAGCCCGACGCCCACCGGATCGCCGAGGTCGCCACGGTGGCCGACGTGACCTGGGTCGACGACTCCAAGGCCACCAACACCCACGCCGCGGCGGCCTCGCTGGCCTCCTACGAGTCCATCGTCTGGCTGGCCGGCGGCCTCGCCAAGGGCGCCACGTTCGACGAACTCGCCGCCCGCGCCGCCGACCGGCTGCGCGCGGTGGTGCTCTTCGGCGCGGACCGGGCGCTGATCCGCGAAGCCCTGACGCGACACGCCCCGCAAGTGCCGGTGGTCGAGCTGGACCGGACCGACACTGGGGCGATGTCCGCCATCGTCGACGCGGCCCGGGAGCTGGCCCGGCCGGGCGACACCGTGCTGCTGGCCCCGGCCTGCGCCTCGATGGACATGTTCGCCAACTACAACCAGCGCGGGGAGCTGTTCGCCGCGGCGGTCCGGGCCCTGCCGGACGCCGCGGACCAGTCCTAGCCGGCACTCCCGCGCGGTGCGCCGGCGCGGCGCGCCGATGGAGGGGACGCAATGACGGCAGACCGTTCGACGGCCGTGGCGCGGTACGGCGGTGCCACCGCGCCGGCCCCCGCCGCACCCGGGCTCTCAGCCTGTTCCGGGCTCTTCGCCGTTCCCGGGCACTTCGCCGGCCCGCCTGGAGCCCGCCCGACCGGCGCCCTCGCGGCGGGGGTGGGCGCGTGACGGCCGACCGCCCCACCCCGCGCGGCGGCGAGCGCCGCGTCCCCCGCCGGCCGCCGGCGGAGGCCGCCCGCGGCGGGGCGGCGGGAAGCGCCGCCGCACGCCGAACCGCGGAACCGCGCCCGCGTCCCGCCGTCACTTCCCGCGGCGAACCGCGCGCGGTCGCTCCGCGCGGCGAACCGCGCGCCGCCGCCCCCGCCGCCAACCGGTCCCGCGGCGCCCGGCTGCCGCTGCGGCCCGCGCCCAGGACCGGCGGGCCGAGCGCGCTGCGCGGCGCCGCCCGACTGCCGGCCCGGCTGCGCGCCGCCTGGGACCGGCCGCTCACCGCCTACTACGTCATCCTCGGCGCCGGACTGCTGATCACCGTCCTCGGACTGGTGATGGTCTACTCGGCCTCGCAGGTCCTCGCCCTCCAGTACGGACTGCCGTCCACCTTCTACTTCCGCAAGCAGCTCCTCGCCGTCGCCATCGGCGCGGTGCTGCTCTGGTTCGCGGCCCGGATGGGCATCCGCTTCCACCGGGCGCTGGCCTACCCGCTGCTGCTCGGCGCCGTGTTCCTGATGTGCCTGGTGCAGGTGCCGGGGATAGGGCAGACGGTCAACGGCAACACCAACTGGATCTCCATCGGCGGCCCCTTCCAGCTCCAGCCGAGCGAGTTCGGCAAACTGGCGCTCGCCCTGTGGGGTGCCGACCTGCTGGCGCGGAAGAACGACAAGAACCTGCTGGTCCAGTGGAAGCACCTGCTGGTCCCGCTGGTCCCGGTCGCCGTCCTGCTGCTCGGCCTGATCATGCTCGGCGGCGACATGGGCACCGCCATGATCCTCACCGCCGTCCTCTTCGGCATGCTCTGGCTGGCCGGCGCCCCCACCCGGCTCTTCACCGGAGTGCTGGCCGGCGCCCTGGCGCTGGCCGCCCTGGCGATCGCCACCAGCCCCAACCGGATGGGACGGCTGCGCTGCATCGGCGCCACCGACCCCGACCACGGCTGCTGGCAGGCCGTGCACGGCATCTACGCGCTCGCGTCCGGTGGCTGGTTCGGCTCCGGTCTCGGCGCGAGTGTGGAGAAATGGGGTGAACTCCCCGAGCCCCACACCGACTTCATCTTCGCCGTGACCGGCGAGGAACTGGGCCTGGCGGGCACACTGTCGGTGGTGGCCCTCTTCGCGGCACTAGGCTACGCGGGTATCCGCGTGGCCAGCCGTACGGAGGACCCCTTCGTCAGGTTCGCAGCGGGGGGTGTGACCACCTGGATCACCGTCCAGGCCGTGATCAACATCGGTGCGGTGCTCGGCCTGCTGCCGATCGCCGGGGTCCCGCTCCCGCTGTTCTCCTACGGAGGTTCGGCCATCCTGCCGACCATGTTCGCGATCGGGCTGCTCATCTCCTTCGCCAGGAACGAGCCCGGGGCGCGAGCCGCGCTGGCCGTGCGGGGGCACAACAACCCCCTGACCGGGGCAGTCAGACGGACGATGCGACGGCGCGCCAGACGGCGGCTGTCCGGAGAGCGGTGAATGACGGTGCATGTCGTACTCGCCGGCGGGGGGACCGCCGGCCACATCGAGCCGGCGCTCGCGCTCGCCGATGCCCTGCGCAGGCAGGACCCGACCACGGGGATCACCGCGCTCGGCACCGAGAAGGGCCTGGAGACCAGGCTGGTGCCCGAACGCGGCTATGAACTCGCCCTGATCCCCGCCGTACCGCTGCCCCGCAGGCCCACCCCGGAACTGATCACCGTGCCGGGCCGGCTGCGCGGCACCATCAAGGCCGCCGAGCAGATCCTGGAACGCACCAAGGCCGACTGCGTGGTGGGCTTCGGCGGTTACGTGGCGCTGCCCGGCTATCTGGCGGCCAAGCGCCTCGGGGTGCCGATCGTGGTGCACGAGGCCAACGCCCGCCCGGGCCTGGCGAACAAGATCGGCTCCCGCTACGCCCACGCGGTCGCCGTCTCCACCCCGGACAGCAAGCTGCGCGACGCCCGCTACATCGGCATCCCGCTGCGCCGCAGCATCGCAACCCTGGACCGGGGCGCCGTCCGCCCCGAGGCCCGGCACGCCCTCGGCCTCGACCAGAACCTGCCCACCCTGCTGGTCTCCGGCGGCTCCCAGGGCGCCCGGCGGCTCAACGAGGTGATCACCGCGGTCGCGCCGCGGCTCCAGCAGTCCGGTGTGCAGATCCTGCACGCGGTCGGCCCGAAGAACGAACTGCCGCAGTCCGACAACATGCCCGGCATGCCGCCGTACCGCCCGGTGCCGTACCTCGACCGGATGGATCTGGCGTACGCCGCCGCAGACATGATGCTCTGCCGGGCCGGCGCCATGACGGTCGCCGAACTCTCCGCCGTCGGGCTGCCCGCCGCCTATGTGCCGCTGCCCATCGGCAACGGCGAACAGCGGCTCAACGCGCAGCCGGTGGTCAAGGCCGGCGGCGGTCTGCTGGTGGACGACGCCGAGCTGACCCCGGACTGGGTGCTCAGCCATGTGCTGCCCGTACTCACCGATCCGCACCGGCTCTACGACATGTCCCGCGCCGCCGCCGAGTTCGGCCGCCGCGACGCGGACGACCTCCTCGTCGGCATGGTGTACGAGGCGGTGGCCGCGGGGCGGGCACGATAGGACCGTGGCCGCGAGGGCGTCAACACACGGGAGGTCCACGTGACCGGATCGGGGACCGGATCGACGACCGGCGCGAGGACCGGATCGAGCGCCGGATCGAGCGCCGGATCGAGCGGGGCCGGCGCGGGTGCGGACACCGCCGCGGCCGGCCGGATCCGCGGGGTGCGGCGCCCACCGCGGCGGCGGACCCTGCTGATCGGGCTGGCCGCCCTCACCGTGCTGATCGGCGGCGGCACCTGGGCGGTCTACGGTTCCCCGTTGTTCCGTGCCACCGGCGTCTCGGTCGGCGGGGCCCGTGAATTGACGCGGGCCCAGATCGAGCGGGCCGCCGCCGTACCGCTCGGCGGCGCGCTCGCCTCGGTCGACACCGGCGCCGTACGTCAACGGCTGCTCACGGCACTGCCGCGGCTCGCGACCGCGGACGTGGCGCTCTCCTGGCCGCACACCGTCTCCGTCCAGGTGACCGAGCGGGAACCGGCCGCCGTACTGGCGAGCGGCGGCCGGTTCACCGAAGTCGACCGGGGCGGGGTGCGTTTCGCCACCGTCGACCGGGCCCCGGCCGGGGTGCCGCTGGTGCGACTGGCGCCGGCGCCCTCCGCGAGCCTGCGGCATTTCGGCACAACGCGCCTGCTCCAGTCGGCGATTGCGGTCGCCGGCGACCTCCCCCGGGCGCTGCACGGTCAGGCGACCGCCATCCGGGTGCGTTCCTACGACGGTGTCACCGTCGAGCTCAGCCGGGGGCGTTCGGTGGTGTGGGGGAGCGCTCAGCAGGGCGCGTTGAAGTCGGCCGTGCTCACCGCGCTGATGAAGGCCGAGCCGCACGCCACGCACTTCGATGTCAGCGCGCCCACCGCCCCTGCCGCGTCGGGGAGTTGACATACGGTCCGTCCGGGGCCGCAAGGTGTGCGACCCTGGCTCCAGGGCCTACCGCGTGATCACATAGGGTGAAAAGAAAAACGGTAGGTTCGGCGTGTTCGTTGAACCGTCACTGCTTGTCGACTTAGTGTCCTGTCCCAAGAGAACACGTGGGACAGGCATACTGGTAACCCTAAACCTTACGGTCAGGGTTGAGAACGGCACCGGCGAGCCACCGACCGTCCCACACGATTCGTAATCGAGGCGAGAGGGCTTCGACGTGGCAGCACCCCAGAACTACCTCGCAGTCATCAAGGTCGTCGGCATCGGCGGCGGTGGTGTCAACGCCATCAACCGGATGATCGAGGTCGGTCTCAAGGGCGTCGAGTTCATCGCGATCAACACCGATGCACAGGCCCTCCTGATGAGCGACGCCGACGTCAAACTCGACGTCGGCCGTGAACTGACCCGTGGCCTCGGCGCGGGCGCCAACCCCGATGTCGGCCGCAAGGCCGCCGAAGACCACCGCGAGGAGATCGAAGAGGTGCTCAAGGGCGCCGACATGGTCTTCGTCACCGCGGGCGAGGGCGGCGGCACCGGTACCGGTGGCGCCCCCGTGGTCGCCAACATCGCCCGCTCGCTGGGTGCCCTGACCATCGGTGTGGTCACCCGCCCCTTCACCTTCGAGGGCCGTCGCCGCGCCAACCAGGCCGAGGACGGCATCGCCGGACTGCGGGAAAACGTCGACACGCTGATCGTCATCCCCAACGACCGGCTGCTCTCCATCTCGGACCGCCAGGTCAGCGTGCTCGACGCCTTCCGCTCCGCCGACCAGGTGCTGCTCTCCGGTGTCCAGGGCATCACCGATCTGATCACCACCCCCGGTCTGATCAACCTGGACTTCGCCGATGTGAAGTCGGTGATGTCCGAGGCCGGCTCCGCGCTGATGGGCATCGGCTCGGCCCGGGGCGACGACCGCGCGGTGGCCGCCGCGGAGATGGCGATCTCCTCGCCGCTCCTGGAGGCGTCGATCGACGGCGCCCGCGGTGTGCTGCTCTCCATCTCCGGCGGCTCCGACCTCGGTCTCTTCGAGATCAACGAAGCCGCCCAACTGGTCAGCGAGGCCGCGCACCCCGAGGCCAACATCATCTTCGGCGCGGTCATCGACGACGCGCTCGGCGACGAGGTCCGGGTCACCGTGATCGCGGCCGGCTTCGACGGCGGCCAGCCGCCGCCGAAGGGCTCCCGCGACCGGGTGCTCAACCCCTACCCGGCGCGCGACGAGACGCCGAGCGGCAACGCGCAGGCCGACAGCCCGCGCCCCGCCCCGGCCTTCGACGGGATCGGCAGCCTGCCGGCCCCGGCCGAGCCGGAGCGGGAACCGGTCGCGGAAGCCCCCGCGCCCCCGGTACACCCGCATGTGCCGCCGGCCCGCCCCTACCAGGAGACGGCCGCCGAGGAACTCGACGTGCCGGACTTCCTGAAGTGACCGAACAGCAGTGATAGGGCATCGCACAGCAGTGGGCGGCGCGCACTTCGCCTTCACCGACCGGTGGGGCGGGGTGGGCGCCGTTCCGCATGACAGCCTCAACCTCGGCGGCGCGGTCGGCGACGACCCGGCCGCCGTGCGCGTCAACCGGGAGCTGGCCGCGAAGACGCTCGGCCGCGACCCCGAACGAGTGGTCTGGATGAACCAGGTGCACGGCCGGGACGTCGCCGTGGTCGACGCCCCCTGGGGCGACCGCCCGGTGCCGGCCGTGGACGCACTGGTGACCAGCCGCTCCGACCTCACCCTCGCGGTGCTCACCGCGGACTGCGTACCCGTACTGCTCGCCGACGCCGAGGCGGGGGTCGTCGCCGCGGCGCACTCCGGCCGGCCGGGACTGGTCGCCGGAGTGGTGCCGGCCGCGCTCGAAGCGATGGCCGCCCAGGGCGCTGACCTCGCTCGGATCATCGCCTTGCTCGGGCCCTCGGTATGCGGCCGGTGCTATGAAGTGCCCGCGGCGTTGCGGGACGAGGTGAGCGCCGTCGAGCCCGAGGCGTACGCCGAGACGAGTTGGGGTACGCCCGCGCTCGACATCAGCGCCGGCGTACGCGCTCAACTCGCGCGCTCCGGCGTTCGGGTGGCAGCGGGACCGAACGTCTGCACGCTGGAGTCGACCGATCACTTCTCGTACCGGCGTGAGGGCACCACCGGCCGGCTCGCGGGCTATGTCTGGCTGGACGAAACCGATACCGCCGACACTTTCGCTGACGTATCGGGCGGAAGCCGGTGAACGACCCCAGAGCCGCCCAACTCGCCGCGAATCTTGCCGCGGTGGAAGACCGGATCACCACCGCGTGCGTGGCCGGCGGCCGCAAGCGCGAGGACGTCACCCTGATCGTCGTCACCAAGACCTATCCGGCCTCCGACGTCCGGCTGCTCGCCGAACTCGGGGTGCGGAACGTGGCGGAGAACCGCGACCAGGACGCCGCCCGCAAGGCGGCCGAGTGCGCCGGCCTCCCGTTGAGCTGGCACTTCGTCGGGCAGTTGCAGACCAACAAGGCTCGTAGCGTTGTCAGATACGCTGATCATGTGCATTCCGTCGACCGACTCCGGTTGGCCGGCGCGCTGTCCGGCGCGGCCACCGCCGCGGGACGCGAGCTCGGCTGCCTGGTCCAGGTCGCCCTTGACGCCGAGTCAGGCGCCAGGGGCGAGCGGGGCGGGGTGGCACCCGAGGAGGTCGGGGAGGTCGCCGACGCGATCGCGGCCGCCGACGGGCTGCGGCTCGACGGTGTGATGACCGTCGCGCCGCTGGCCGGAGCGTACGCGGGACAACCTCGCGCCGCCTTCGACCGGTTGATGGAAATCTCGGCCCGCCTGCGGGAGACTCATCCGGCTGCGAACATGGTCTCGGCAGGGATGAGCCAGGATCTCGAGCACGCGGTGGCGGCCGGAGCGACACATGTACGCGTCGGTACGGCGGTGCTCGGAGTCCGTCCGCGGCTCCGGTAACGTCACCAAACAGTCGGACCACAGCATAAATATGGTGTGACGGTCGTCCCAGCGGCGGCCGAGTACCGCAACCCCGCTGAGAGGACGCAGAGCATGGCCGGCGCGATGCGCAAGATGGCGGTCTACCTCGGCCTCGTGGAGGACGACGGGTACGACGGACCGGGGTTCGACCCGGACGACGAATTCGAGCCCGAGATGGCCACACCGCCGAGCAGCCGGACCGCTCCGGAGCCCGAGCGGGCACCCCGGCGCCAGCACATCCCGGCGCCGGTCCAGCACCAGCCGGCGCAGGACGAGCCGCCGCGGCTCGTGCACCCGCCGGCGCCCCGCGAACCGCGGATCGCCCCAGTGGCATCCATCACACCTGATCGTCACAGCCTGGAGAAGAACGCACCGGTGATCATGCCCAAGGTCGTGTCAGAGCGCGAGCCCTACCGGATCACGACACTCCACCCCCGGACCTACAACGAAGCCCGTACCATCGGGGAACACTTCCGCGAAGGAACCCCGGTGATCATGAACTTGACCGAGATGGACGACACGGACGCGAAGCGACTTGTCGACTTCGCGGCGGGTCTGGTGTTCGGTCTCCACGGGAGCATCGAGCGGGTGACGCAGAAGGTCTTTCTGCTCTCGCCTGCTAACGTCGATGTCACGGCGGAAGACAAAGCCCGGATCGCCGAGGGTGGGTTCTTCAACCAGAGCTGAACCAACCGCTACCGCAAGACCCGGCCGCGAGGCCGACGAGCAGGGGAGAGGGAAGGCGCGATGGACATCGCACTCCAAGTGCTGTGGGTCGCACTTGCGTGCTTCTTCGCCGTCCTGCTTTTCCGATTGGTGATGGATTACGTCTTCCAGTTCGCCCGAGCATGGCACCCTGGGAAGGCGATGGTAGTGGTCCTGGAGGGCACCTACACTGTCACCGACCCGCCACTCAAGCTTCTACGGCGGTTCATCCCGCCGTTGCGTCTCGGGGGCGTGGCGCTCGACTTGTCCTTCTTTGTACTGATGATCATCGTGCTCATCCTGCTCGACGTACTGAAGGGCTTGCGAGGATGACCGGTGCGGGCTCCCGATATGTCGACGATCACGTTGAGGTGAAGAGATGCCGCTGACCCCCGAGGATGTTCGGAACAAGCAGTTCACGACCGTCCGCCTCCGAGAAGGCTATGACGAGGACGAGGTCGACGCCTTCCTCGACGAGGTAGAGGCCGAGTTGACCCGGCTGCTGCGGGAGAACGAGGACCTGCGGGCCAAGCTGGCCGCGGCGACCCGGGCCGCCGCGCAGAACCAGCAGCAGGGCATGCGCAAGCCGGAACAACAGGATCGGCCGGTACCCGCCGCCATATCGGGCCCCCAGCCGGTGCAGCAGCAGATGCCCCAGCAGCAGATGGGTCCGCCCCAGTTGCCTGGTGGAGCTCCGCAGTTGCCGGCTGGACCGAGCGGCCAGCAGGGTCAGGGCCCGATGGGTCAGCACCCGATGCAGCAGCAGGGTCACCCCATGCAGGGGCCGCCCGGAATGCAGGGCCCGATGCAGGGTCAGGGCCCGATGGGTCAGCACCCGATGCAGCAGCAGGGTCACCCCATGCAGGGGCCCCCTGGAATGCAGGGCCCGATGCAGGGTCAGGGCCCGATGGGCCAGCACCCCATGCAGCAGCAGGGGCCGATGCAGGGCCAGGGCCCGATGGGTCAGCACCCGATGCAGCAGCAGGGTCCCGGCGGCGACAGCGCGGCGCGCGTACTGTCGCTCGCCCAGCAGACCGCCGACCAGGCCATCGCCGAAGCGCGGTCCGAGGCCAACAAGATCGTCGGTGAGGCACGCAGCCGCGCGGAAGGCCTGGAGCGGGACGCCCGCGCCAAGGCGGACGCGCTGGAGCGGGACGCGCAGGAGAAGCACCGCGTCGCCATGGGTTCGCTGGAGTCGGCCCGGGCCACGCTGGAGCGCAAGGTCGAGGATCTGCGCGGCTTCGAACGCGAGTACCGCACCCGGCTGAAGTCCTACCTGGAGTCCCAGCTCCGTCAGCTGGAGAACCAGGCGGACGACTCGCTCGCCCCGCCGCGTACGGCCCCGCCGTCCGCTCCCTCGCTGCCGTCCGCGTCCTCGATGAGCGGCTCGATGGGCAGCAGCTCGATGAGCGGCATGGCACCGGCCGGCGCGGGTGCCATGGGGCACAACGGGTCGGGTCCCTCCTACGGTGGGGGCCAGGGCATGGGGCACAACCCCGGTCCGACCTACGGTGGCCAGCAGCAGATGTCGCCCGCGATGACGCAGCCGATGGCTCCGGTCCGGCCGCAGGGGCCGGCGCCGTTGCAGCAGGCGCCGACGCCGATGCGGGGATTTCTGATCGACGAGGACGACAACTAGCCGCTGGCCGCTGGGCTCACCGGTGAAGGGGCCGCGCCCCGGGGTTCATCCCCGGAGCGCGGCCCCTTCGGCGTTCCCCCGCCCCTTGCGTGCCTCCGGCCCGCCACCTGCCTCCGGCGCTTCACCGGAGTGCCCCGAAGGGGCGCGAGGAACTGCGCGACCAGCCCCGGACGACCGGCTGACCGTCACCGGAGCGAAGGGGCAGTTGCTGTCGTATCCGGCCACCGGCCGGTGACCGGTTGCGCGCGCCGTTCCTCGCGCCCCTTATAGGTGCCCTTCGAAGGCTGCTCCGCCGGGGGTTACGCCTTGTGGAGGTGGAAGGTCAGGCCCAGGGGGGTGTCGGTGAAGGCGGAGCCGAAATCGGGGGTGGGGGCGCCCTCGGCGAAATCCGTGGCCAGCACCTCCTCGGCGATGAGCGGCGCGTGGGCCGCGAGGGCCGCCGCCAGCTCCGGATCGCTCGCCGCGTACCGCACCGCGATGCGGTCGGCGACGTCGAGCCCGCTGTTCTTGCGGGCCTCCTGGATCAGCCGGATCACATCGCGGGCGAGTCCGGCCAGCCGCAGCTCCGGGGTGATCTCCAGATCGAGCGCCACCGTCGCGCCGGAGTCGGAGGCGACCGACCACCCCTCGCGCGGGGTCTCGGTCACGATGACCTCCTCGGGCGCGAGGGCGACCGTCTCCCCATCGACCTCCACGCTCGCCGTGCCCTCCCGCAGCGCCGCCGACAGCGCCGCCGCGTCGGCCGCCGCCACGGCCGCGGCGACCGCCTGCACCCCCTTGCCGAACCGCCTGCCGAGCGCCCGGAAGTTGGCCTTCGCGGTGGTGTCGACGAGCGAGCCGCCCACCTCGGCGAGCGAGGCCAGCGCCGAGACGTTCAGCTCCTCGGTGATCTGGGCCCGCAGCTCCGCCGACAGGGCGTCGAAGCCCGCCGCGGCGACCAGCGCCCGGGACAGCGGCTGCCGGGTCTTGACCGCGGACTCCGCCCGGGTGGCGCGGCCCAGCTCCACCAGCCGCCGTACCAGTCGCATCTGTTCGGCGAGCGCCGGGTCGATCCGGTCGTGGTCGGCCACCGGCCACGAGGCGAGGTGCACCGAGTCCGGCGCGTCCGGGTCCACCGGCGCCACCAGGTCCTGCCAGACCCGCTCGGTGATGAACGGCACCAGCGGCGCCAGCAGCCGGGTCACCGTTTCGAGCACGTCGTGCAGGGTGCGCAGCGCCGCCGCGTCGCCCTGCCAGAACCGCCGCCGGGACCGCCGCACGTACCAGTTGGAGAGGTCGTCCACGTAGGCGGAGAGCAGCTTGCCGGCCCGCTGGGTGTCATAGGACTCCAGCGCGTCGGTGACGTCCCGCACCAGCGCGTTCAGCTCGCCGATCAGCCAGCGGTCGAGCAGCGGACGGTCCTCGACCGCCGGATCGGCGGCGCTCGGCGCCCAGTTCGAGGTGCGGGCGTAGAGCGCCTGGAAGGCGACGGTGTTCCAGTACGTCAGCAGGGTCTTGCGGACGACCTCCTGGATGGTGCCGTGGCCCACCCGGCGGGCCGCCCACGGCGAACCGCCCGCCGCCATGAACCAGCGGACCGCGTCGGCGCCGTGCTGGTCCATGAGCGGGATCGGCTGGAGGATGTTGCCCAGGTGCTTGGACATCTTGCGGCCGTCCTCGGCGAGGATGTGGCCGAGACAGACCACGTTCTCGTACGCGGACCGGTCGAAGACGAGCGTGCCGACCGCCATCAGCGTGTAGAACCAGCCGCGGGTCTGGTCGATCGCCTCGGAGATGAACTGCGCCGGATAGGTCCGCTCGAAGACGTCCTTGTTGCGGTACGGGTAGCCCCACTGCGCGAACGGCATCGACCCCGAGTCGTACCAGGCGTCGATCACCTCGGGCACCCGCGTCGCGGTCGCCGAGCAGGTCGGGCAGGCGAAGGTGACCGCGTCGATGTAGGGGCGGTGCGGATCGAGCCCCGACTGGTCGGTGCCGGTCAGCTCGCCGAGTTCGGTGAGCGAGCCCACACAGGTGAGGTGGCCCTCCGGGCAGCGCCAGATGGGCAGCGGGGTGCCCCAGTAGCGGTTGCGGGACAGCGCCCAGTCCACGTTGTTGTCGAGCCAGTCGCCGTAGCGGCCGTGCTTGACGCTCTCCGGGTACCAGTTGGTCCGCTCGTTCTCCCGCAGCAGCGCCTCCTTGACGGCGGTGGTGCGGATGTACCAGGACGGCTGGGCGTAGTAGAGCAGCGCGGTGTGGCAGCGCCAGCAGTGCGGATAGCTGTGCTCGTACGGCACATGCCTGAAGAGCCGGCCGGCCGACTGGAGTTCGGCGACCAGCGCCTCGTCGGCCTTCTTGAAGAAGACGCCGCCGACCAGCGGCACGTCCGGCTCGAAGGTGCCGTCGGGCCGCACCGGGTTGACCACCGGCAGGCCGTACGCCCGGCACGCCTTGAGGTCCTCCTCACCGAAGGCGGGGGACTGGTGGACGAGGCCGGTGCCGTCCTCGGTGGTGACGTACTCGGCGTTGAGCACGAAGTGCGCGTCCGGGATGTCGACGAAGGAGAACGGCCGCTCGTACGTCCAGCGCTCCATCTCGCGGCCGGTGAAGGTCGGGCCGGTCGCCGCCCATCCCTCGCCCAGCGCCTTGCCGAGCAGCGGCTCGGCGACGACGAGCCGCTCGGTGCCGTCGGTGGCGACGACGTAGGTGACGTCCGGATGCGCGGCGACGGCGGTGTTGGACACCAGCGTCCACGGGGTGGTCGTCCACACCAGCAGCGACGCCTGGCCGGCCAGCGGTCCCGAGGTGAGCGGGAAGCGGACGTAGACCGACGGGTCGACGATCGTCTCGTAGCCCTGCGCCAGTTCGTGGTCGGACAGGCCGGTCTGGTCGCGCGGGCACCAGGGGGCGACCCGGTAGTCCTGGACCAGCAGGCCCTTGCCGAAGATCTGCTTGAGCGACCACCACACGGACTCCACGTACTCCGGGTCCATGGTCCGGTAGGCGTCGTCCAGGTCCACCCAGTAGCCCATGCGCGTGGTCAGCTCGGCGAAGGCGTCGGTGTGCCGGGTCACCGAGGCGCGGCACCTGGCGTTGAACTCGGCGATGCCGTACGCCTCGATGTCCTGCTTGCCGGTGAAGCCCAGCTCCTTCTCCACCGCGAGCTCGACCGGCAGGCCGTGGCAGTCCCAGCCGGCCTTGCGGGTCACATGGTGGCCCTGCATGGTCTTGAAGCGCGGGAAGACGTCCTTGAAGACGCGGGCCTCGATGTGGTGGGCGCCGGGCATGCCGTTGGCGGTGGGCGGCCCCTCGTAGAACACCCACTCGGGGCGGCCCTCGGTCTGCTCCACCGAGCGGGCGAAGGTGTTGCGCTCGCTCCACAGGGCCAGCACCTCGTGTTCGAGGGCGGGCAGATCGATCTGGGCGGGTACCTGGCGGTACTGCGGCTGACGCGGCTGGGTCATCAGGGTTCTTCCTCCGGCGGACGCTTGTCGCTTGTCGCGTACTTCCGTCGGAGGGACGAGAGCGAGCGCTCCCGCGGTACCACCCTCCTTGGCGGTGCCGCACGTCCCTACGGACGCCACCGCCCCCTCATTGGGGTCGCGAGGCCGGGTCTACGGTCCGCCGGGGCCTCGTACGCCTCCCGCGGGCTTTCCTCCGGCGGCTCCGGGGTGATCTTCGCACCGCGCACACCCCCGGGCTTCCACCGTCCCCGGGTCGCTGTGGGCTGCGTGCGGCGCTACTCGTCCCATCGACGCCTTTCGCTCGGCCCAGTGTACGGCGCCGTTGGGAACGGAGCCGACCGGTTATACGGTGGAGCTTGGACCCGAATGGCGGCTTTCCGGCATGGTCGGGCCGGTGTGCCGGAATACCTCTCGGTGAGCTGGGCACAACGGATGGAGACCTGTCTGCCCCGGTCGGCGGCTCGATGAAGAGCCGGGCCGCGAGCGCCTTGGATACTCCAGAGCACCCCCAGAATCCGCGGAATCCGGCATCATCCGGCACCATTCGGCATCATCCGGCAAAATCGTGAGAACGCGCCGAAATCGTCGCAACCGCCAGAAGCGGGAAATCCGCGAGGAACTCGCGCGCGGCGAAGCAGGCACCGGCGGAGCACGCGCCGGTCAGGACGGCACCGGCCAGCGCGGCCGGCGCCGCGAAGAAGACAGGAGCCCGCAAGGTGGCAGCCAAGAAGACCGTGGCCCAGTCGGCCGCGACATCGGGGTCCCCGGTCCCCGCCGCCGGTACCGCGGCGCAACCGGGCACGCTGGCCGTACTCCCCGGCGAGGAGCCGTGGACCCCCCAGGAGGTCGAGGAGGCCCGCGCCGAGCTGCTCTCCGAGGTCGAACGGCTCAAGGCCGAGCTGGCCTCGTCGGAGGCGGCGGTGGCCGGCCTGATGCGGGACTCCGGGGACAGCGCGGGCGACGAGGCCGACACCGGCAGCAAGAACATCACCCGGGAGTACGAACTGGCGCTGGCCAACAACACCCGGGAGACGCTCGGCCAGGCCGACCACGCGCTCGGGCGGCTGGACGAGGGCACGTACGGCCTCTGCGAGGTCTGCGGCAACCCGATCGGGAAGGCCAGGATGCAGGCGTTCCCGCGGGCCACCCTCTGCCTGGACGACAAGCAGCGCCAAGAGCGGCGCTGAGCGCGCTGCCCGCCGTCCGGGCGTCCCCGCTCCGGAAAGCCGCCCGCGCGGCCCCGGCTCCGGCCGGGGCCTGGTCGGGTCCGGCCGGGACGAGGGCCGGTACGGAGCGAGGGCCGTTCATTCGTGTTCCGCCGGAGCCGGGACCAGCGCGGGGATCGGCCGGCGGAGCCCTCCGGGAGCCGGTGCCGTACCCTCGTCAGAGTCAGGTCTCGGTGTCAGGATCCGGCCTGGCGGCACGGACCACAGGGGCTGAGGAACTCACGTGACGGAAGCGGAGCGCACCATCACCACACCGGACTCGGCTGACCGGCCGGCGGAGCCCGCCGAGCCCGCGGCGGAGCCGGCCGCGACGGTCGCGGAGCCCGGCGGCGGGTCCGAAGCCGGTACCGGGATCGAGGACGGCGCCGGATCCGAGGGCGGTGCCGAGGACGGCGCGACGGCCGAAGGCCGGCCGGCCGGGGCCCACCGACGGCAGGTCGCCGTGCTGCTCGGTGTCGCCGTGCTCGCCTACCTGCTCGACCTGCTCTCCAAGATCTGGGTCGTGCACAGCCTGGAGCACCACGACCCGATCGACATCTTCGGCCACTACCTGCGGCTGGACGCGATCAGGAACGCCGGCGCCGCCTTCGGCCTCGGCCAGGGCATGACGATCGTCTTCACGGTGATCGCGGCCGGCGTCATCGTGGTGATCGCGCGGCTCTCCCGGCGGCTCCACAGCCTGCCCTGGGCGATCGCGCTCGGCCTGCTGCTCGGCGGCGCCTTCGGCAACCTCACCGACCGCCTCTTCCGCGCGCCCGGCAGTTTCCAGGGCCGGGTGGTGGACTTCATCGCCCCCGAGCACTTCGCGGTCTTCAACCTCGCGGACTCCGCGATCTGCTGCGGCGGCGCGCTCATCGTGCTGCTCTCCTTCCGGGGCGTGGACCCGGACGGCAGCAAGCACCAGGACTGAGGGCCCATACTCGATCAGGTGAGTACGCTTCCCGAAGTCCGTTCCCTGCCTGTCCCCGATGGCCTGGAAGGCGAGCGCGTCGACGCCGCCATCGCCCGTATGTTCGGTTTCTCGCGGACCAAGGCCGCCGAGCTGGCCGCCGCGGGCAAGGTCTCCATCGACGGCGCCCCGGCCGGCAAGTCGGAGCGGGTGCAGGGCGGGGCGTGGCTCGAAGTCGAGATGCCCGCGCCGGCCGAGCCGGTCCGGATCGTCGCGGAACCCGTCGAGGGCATGGAGATCGTCCATGACGACGACGACGTGGTGGTCGTGGTCAAGCCCGTCGGGGTCGCCGCCCACCCCAGCCCCGGCTGGACCGGCACCACCGTGATCGGCGGCCTGGCCGCGGCCGGCTACCGGATCTCCACCTCGGGCGCCGCCGAGCGCCAGGGCATCGTGCACCGTCTCGACGTCGGCACCTCGGGGCTGATGGCGGTGGCCAAGTCGGAGCGGGCGTACACGCTGCTCAAGGCGCAGTTCCGCGACCGGGTGGTGGACAAGCGCTACCACGCCCTGGTCCAGGGCCACCCGGACCCGATGAGCGGCACCATCGACGCGCCCGTCGGCCGCCATCCCCAGCACGACTACAAGTGGGCGGTCACCGCCGACGGCAAGCCGTCGGTGACGCACTACGACCTGATCGAGGCCTTCCGCTCGGCGAGCCTGCTCGACATCAAGCTGGAGACCGGCCGCACCCATCAGATCCGGGTGCACATGTCCGCCCACCGCCACCCGTGCGTCGGCGACCTCACCTACGGCGCCGACCCGACGATGGCCAAGCGGCTCGGGCTGACCCGGCAGTGGCTGCACGCGGTACGGCTCGGCTTCGAACACCCCGCCTCCGGCGACTGGGTCGAATTCGCCAGCGGCTACCCGGCCGACCTCCAGCACGCGCTGGACACCGTGCGGGAGGACAGCCAGTGACCGCACCCGCCACCGCGCCCGCCGCGGAAGGACCCGGCTCCCTCGCCCCCAGGATCGTGGCGGCCGACGACCCGGCGGGGATGGCCGCGGTGCACGCGATCCGGCACGAGGTCTTCGTGGTGGAGCAGGCGGTGCCCGCCGAGATCGAGTGGGACGGCGGTGACGGCAAGGACGGCCGGGCGGTCCACGTGCTGGCGGAAGGCGCCGGCACCGGCCGGCTGCTGCTCGGCGCGGACGCCGCGGGCAAGAACGGCGGCGACCCGGGCACCGCGGTGCTCGGCCGGCTCGCGGTGCTGCGGAGCGCCCGCCGCGGCGGCGTCGGCGCCGCCCTGGTGCGCGCCCTGGAGGACGAGGCGCGGCGGCTCGGCCTGGCCGGTGTCTATCTGGAGGCCCAGGTGCACGCCGTGCCGTTCTACGAGCGGCTCGGTTACCGCGCCTACGGACCTGAGTTCATGGACGCCGGGATCGCGCACCGGGCGATGCGGCGGGAGTTCGCACCACCGGCCTGAGCGGCGAAATTCAGCGGACCGACCGGCGATTGACGGCCGCCCGCCGTAATGGACATGGCAGGCTTACGCAGTGGATCAGCTCGCCCTCTTCTTCGTCCTCAGCCTGGCGGCCATCGTCATGGTGCCGCTGGCCGAGCGGCTGAAGCTGCCCGCGCCGGTGCTGATGACCATCTTCGGCGCGGTGCTCGCCCTGATCCCCCAGGTGCCGAACGTCGACGTCAACCCGGATCTGATCCTGCCGGTGCTGCTGCCCCCGCTGCTCTACGCGGCCGTCCAGCGCACCTCCTGGCGGCAGTTCGCCGTCAACCGGCGGCCGATCCTGCTGCTGGCGGTGGGACTGGTCTTCATCACCACCGCGGCCGTCGCCTATGTCGCCGACACGCTGGTGCCCGGCATCTCACTCGCCGGCGCCTTCGCCCTCGGCGCACTGGTCGCGCCGCCCGACCCGGTGGCCGCGACCGCGGTGGCCGGCTCGCTCGGGCTCCCCCGCCGGATGGTCTCCATCCTGGAGGGCGAGGGGCTCTTCAACGACGTCACCGCCATCGTGCTCTACCACGTGGCGGTCGCGGCGGCGGTCTCCGGTGAGTTCTCAGTGCCGCACGCGGCACTGGAGTTGCTGCTCAACGCGGTGGTCGCGGTCGTCATCGGCCTCGCGCTCGGCTGGGGCGCCAACAAGCTGATGGCGGTGGTCGGCGACCCCACGCTCCAGATCGGCCTGTCGCTGCTGGTGCCGTTCGCCTCCTACGCGCTCGCCGAGGTGCTGCACGGCTCCGGGGTGCTCGCGGTGCTCACCACCGCGCTCTTCCTCGCCGAGCACGCCTTCGAGGCGGACGACGTGCAGGCCCGGCTGGTGGGCAACACCTTCTGGACGATCGTCGACACCCTCATCACCGGTATCGCCTTCGGTCTGATCGGCCTCGAACTGCACAACGTGTTCAGGGTCGGTTCGGCCCCGCAGGGTTCGATGCTCTCGCACGCGGCCCTGGTGGTGGCCGTGGTGGTCGGGATCCGGCTGCTCTACCTGCTGCCCGCCTCCTGGATCGCCCGGCGGCTGCACACGGCGCGGGACGTGGACGAGGACATCCCGATGAGCTGGCGGGAGACGATCACCATGTGGTGGTCGGGGATGCGCGGAGTCGCCTCGGTGGCGCTGGCCCTGGCGATCCCGCTCACCACCCACCACGGCACGCCCTTCCCGGCGCGCCAGGAACTGCTCTTCATCGCCTTCGTGGTGGTGCTCGCCACCCTCGTCATCCAGGGCCTCACCCTGCCCGTGCTGGTCAAGCGGCTCGACGTGGGCCGCGACACCGAGGCCGAGCACGACCTCGAAGCCGCCCTGGCCATCCGGGCGATGACCGCGGCCAGGGCCCGGCTGCGGGAGATCGAGCGCAACGAGGACCTGGACGAGGAGCTGTCGGAGATACTGCACCGCCGGGCGTTCGAGGTGGGGGCCAGGATCTCGCCGGACATCGTGGAGGTGGAGCGGCGGGGCAGCCACGCCCGCCGGCTGGCCCGGATCAGGGCGTTGCGCCACTTCCAGGAGGAGTTGCTGTCCGCTGCCCGGCACGAGGTGCTCTCGGCCCGCAGCGAACCCGGTCACGACCCGGAGATCGTGGACCGGGTGCTGCGCCACCTCGATCTGCGGTCGATGCGCGGGCTGTGACCGGTCAGCGGGCGCCGGGTCCCGGGCCGAGGTCGCTGGAGTCCGGCATCGGCGCCATGCCCCGCTGCTGGCCGGCCGAGGCGTGTCCCGGCGCGGCCGCGGTGTTGATCCGCGGCAGCGCGTAGGGGTGCTCGCAGCGTAGCCAGTCGATGAGCTGCTCGCGCACGATGCAGCGCAGATTGAAGATGTCGTCGGCGTCCTTGGCGGTGACCAGCGCCCGCAGTTGGATGGTGGTCGGGGTGGTGTCGATCACCACCAGGCCCCACGCCCTGCGGTCCCACTCCGAGGCCTGTTCGAGCACTTCGAGCAGCCGTTTGCGCATCGCGTCCACCGGCGTTGAGTGATCCAGGTGGAAGAAGACCGTGCCGGTCATCCGCGGATCGCCGCGCGACCAGTTCTCGAACGGCTTGCTGGTGAAGTACGACACCGGCATGGTGATCCGCCGCTCGTCCCAGGTGCGGACGCTCAGATAGGTCAGGGTGATCTCCTCCACCAGACCCCACTCGCCGTCCACCACCACGGTGTCGCCGATCCGCACCATGTCGCCGAAGGCGATCTGGAGGCCGGCGAAGAGGTTGCTCAGCGTGGACTGCGCGGCGACACCGGCGACGATGCCGATGATGCCGGCCGAGGCCAGCATCGAGGCGCCGACGGTCCGCAGTTCGGGGAAGGTGAACAGCATCGAGGCGACCGCGATCACACCGACGACCGCGGTGAAGATCCGCTGGATGAGGGTGAGCTGGGTGCGCAGCCGGCGGATCTTGGGGACGCTGCGCGAGGTGGCCGCGTACTGGGCGTAGACCGAGTCGTTGGCCGCGGCCGCGATCCGCACCACCAGCCAGGCGGAGGAGGCGATCAGCACCAGGGTGAGCGCCTGCCCGATCTGCCCGGCGTAGTGGGCGACGTGCGTCGCCCGGTAGGCGCCCCGGATCAGCCCGCCGCACAGCACGAGCTGCAACGGCAGCCGGCAGCGGCGCAGCAGTCCCCACAGCGGTGTCTCCGGATGGCGGGCATCGACGGACCGCAGTGACCGGTCGACCAGCCAGCCGACGATCAGGGTCAGTACGACTGCCGGACCGATCACCAGGATCGGTCGCAGCGCGCTCTCCATGGACGCCTCGCTTCCGTTTCTACGGCTGTGTGCCGCCGGGGTTCAGGACTCCGGCCCCGGTCGTCCGGTATCCGGTCGTAGGGCACCATGGTTCGTGCCCGTCCGATGAGAGGAAGTCCCGTGACGATCATGCTGTTCCACAGCGCCTACGGTCTGCGGCCCGCGGTGTCCGCCGCCGCCGACCGGCTGCGGGCGGCCGGGCACGAGGTGCACGTACCCGACCTCTACGACGGGCGCACCACCGAATCGATCGAGGACGGCCTGGCGATCCGTGACGAGATCGGCCGGGACGAACTGCTGCGCCGCGCCGTCATCGCCGCGGCTCCCCACTCGGAGCGGGGCCTGGTCTACGCCGGCTTCTCGCTCGGCGGCTCCATCGCCCAGAATCTGGCACTCGGCGACGACAAGGCCCGTGGCCTGCTCCTCCTGCACGGTACATCGGATCTGACCGACGACGCGGCCACCGAGGTCCCGGTCCAGCTCCACGTCGCGGAGCCGGACCCGTTCGAGACGGACGACTGGCTCAACGCCTGGTACCTGCGGATGCGCAAGGCCGGGGCGGAGGTGGAGATCCACCGCTACCGGGGCGCCGGCCATCTCTACACCGATCCCGGGCTGCCCGATCACGACGCGGAGGCGACCGAGCGCACCTGGGCGATCGCGCTGGACTTCGTCGCCGATCTCTGACCCGGCCGTCGGCCGGGTGCGGGGGAGGGCCGGCGCCCGCCGAGCGGCCCGCGGACGCGCGTCGGCCGCCGGGCCCCGATGGCGGGTCCGGCGGCCGAGTGGCGGCGATTTGTCCGATGCGGCTGACGTGTCCGATGCGGTTGATACGGGTGATCGGCGGGTGATCGGCGTTGGATCAGGCCGTGATCACTTCACGAGGTCGGCCTCGATGTTGGACATCACCGTCGCCGCGTCCACACCGATCACCGACACCTGCTTGCCGTTGAGCATCACGGTCGGCGTGCCCGTGACGCCCTTGGAGTTGTCGAACTTCTTGCTCATCGTCAGCGCCCACTTGTCGTAGGTGCCGTTCTTCACCGCGTCCGAGAACTTGGCGTTGCCCTTCAGCGCCGGGATCTTCTGCGCCAGCGCGATCAGGTGGTCGGCGCTGTTGAAGTCGTCCTTGGTCTCGTCCGGGTGCACGGCCTTGGAGTAGAGCAGCGTGTGGTACTGCGAGAAGGCGTCCGTGGACACGTTCAGCGCGGCGCCCAGCGCGCTCAGCGCCTTCTTTGAGCCCGACCCGCCCTGGCCCTTGTCCAGGAAGGTGCCGAAGGTGTACGAGATGTTGTACTTGCCGTCCTTGGCGCCCTGGACCACCTGGTTTCCGGCCGCCTGCTCGTACGCGGCGCAGATCGGGCAGCGCATGTCCTCGTACTCGAGCAGGCTGTTCTTGTTCTTCGGGTCGCCGACGATCACCGTCGTCCCGTCGGTGCCCGAGGTGTTGGCCGGCTTGACCAGCGGCTTGTTCGCCGCGTCCGACCAGTAGCTGGGCTTGTTCATCTGGTTGACGGCGACGGCCACGCCGCCGGCTATCGCCAGCAGCGCGACCACGCCGCCGCCGACCAGCAGCTGGCGGCGGACCTTGGCCCGCTTGGCCTCCTTCTCCCGCTGGAGCCGCAGCCGCTCGCGGGCGGCTTCCTTGCTGGCCTTGCTGTTCCTGGTGCTCATGACTGGGTTCTCCATGGGTGTACGCGTGGGTGGTGCCGGCGGTGTCGCGGTCTACAGAGCGACCGGAACCGGCGGACCACGGCGTACCACGGCATGCAGCAGCGGGCGGGCGGGCCGAGCGCCCGCGACGCCACGGGTGGCCGCGGCGCCGACCCGGCGCGGCGGCGCGCCGAGCCCGCCGCGGACCGCGGCGAACGCCAGCAGGGGGGGGAAGGCGGCGGCGCCCATCGCGCGCAGCACCCGCTGCGCAGCGGCCTCGCCGCGGCCGAGCCACCATGCGGCCAGCAGGCCGACCGTCATGTGCGCGGCGAGCAGCAGCCACGGCAGGGCGACCGACGGCACGTGCTGCGCCGCCTGGCCGCCGGGCACGGTGGCGAGCCCCCCGCCGACCTGCGCGCCGACCTGCCCGCCGTGGCAGAGCACCACCTCGTGGAAGGACCGCCAGGAGCCGGTGACCGGGCCGCCGGAGGGCCCGTAGCAGGATTCCCGGCCGGCCGTGAACAGCGTGTCCAGCGCCAGCTCCAGGGGCACCATGAGAGCGGCGATCGACCAGAAGCCGCGCTCCCGGCCGCCCAGCAGATACGCGAGCGCGAACACCCCGGCGAAGGCGCCGGCCACCGCGGTCAGCGGCAGCGGGCTGCGCGCGAGCAGCACATGGGAGGTGGAGGAGAGTGTGACGCAGAGCGCGGCGAACAGGGCAGCGCGAACTGCCCTCAGCCGCGGTCGTATCTCCTCCATGGCGCAGAGTGTGCCACGACAGACCGTAGGCGCGGCCTAAAGGTCGGGTAACGGATGGGGCGGAGGGTTCTTTCAATGGGCCGCGCACCGGCGGTGTCTCGGTCGTGTCGGCCGTGTCGGCCGGGTTGGCCCGGTTGGCCGGGTCGGCCGACGTCGGCCGACCCGGCCCATTCGGCGGGGGCGCCCGGCGTGCGCGCGGGTGTGATGTCCGCCTCCTCCGTGGCGGGTGCGGGTGCGGGTCGCGCGGCGCGGAACCGGCGGGAAACCGGCGCGAAGTGCGGGCGCGTCCGGCGGCGTTGCTCCTATCACCGGCCCTGCGACCGACCTCGCGGCCGAGCTTGCGACCGGCTTGACCGGCCCTACGGCCCCCGACCGTACGACCGCGGGGGCGCCCCGAAGGACACCCCCGCGTCGTTCGCCACGTGATCCGCGCCGCCGGTGTGACAGGCGGACGCGGTGGATCAGTTGTGGCCGAAGCGCTGCTTCTGCTTGCGCGGGGCCTGCGTGGCGGCGGGCATCCCGTGCTCCTCGGCGCCCGGGTTGCGCGGGGCGTCCTGCGAGTCCGGGCGCTGGCCGGCCCGCTGACCCTGCTGGTCGCGCTGCTCGTGCTGATCCCGCTGACGGTTCTGGTTCTTGTTCTTCGCCACGGTCGTGCCTTCCTGGTGTGGGGGGTGTTGAGGCCGACCGGCCGCCAAGGGCCGAGGGGGCCGCCATCAGACTCACACGACACGACAAAGCGCGCATTTCGGGTAATTGGCCACGTGGTGACCACGACGGCGGCCGAGAAAAAGTGACGACCGCCACGCCGAAGATCGCGTTCGAGGTCATAACCCCCGAGCATTCGGGCAGACTCGGGGGACATCGCGGGGAGAACCCTGGGTAATACAGTGCCGGGGGGCGACCGGAAGAGGTGCAACATGGACCGCTGCGTCGTCCTGGTGGACGCCGGATATCTGCTGGGCGCAGCGGCGAGCCTGCTGGCCGGTGAACCATCACGTTCCCGGATCCTGGTGGATCATGCCGGCGTGGTCGCCGGCCTGCGCAAACGCGCCGAGGAGGAGACCGGACAACCGCTGCTGCGGATCTACTGGTTCGACGGCGCACCCGATCGGGTTCCGCAACCGGAGCACCGCAGGCTGCGGGTGATGCCCCGGGTGACGGTACGGCTCGGCGCGCTCACCCGGACGGACGGCCGGTGGGCGCAGAAGGGCGTCGACGCCGCCATGCACGCCGAGCTGTCGGAACTGGCCCGCAACCGGGCCTGCTCCGACGTCGTCCTGGTCACCGGCGACGGCGATCTGCTGCCCGGCATGATGTCCGCCAAGGAACACGGCGTCGCCGTCCATCTGTGGGCCGTCCAGGCCGCCGACGGGGACTACAACCAGTCCGAGGACCTGGTGGCCGAGGCCGACGAGCGGCGGGTGCTCGACCGGGAGTGGATCACCGCCGCGATCCGGGCCCGCGACGTCAGCGGGGCCTGCCCGCCGCCCGGACCCCGGCCGGAGATCCGCCCCGAGATCGCGGCGATCCTGTCCGCCCCGCTCCCGGAGTCGGCGAGCGCGGCGCCGGAGAGCCAGCACGCCTCCCACCCCGTGCACGAGGGGCACCCGGCGCACGCCGGCCACCCCGGCCACGCCATCAACACGGCCGACCCGGTGAAGAACGGCTCCGGGCCGGGACCCGGCGCGATCACCGCCCCCAACAAGGGCGTCACCGTGCCCACCCCCAAGGACCTGGCCGGGCTCGGCCGCCCCACCCACACCGCGTCCCCCGGGTCTCAGCCGGCGCCCAGCGCCACCCTGCGCTGGTCCTCCGACAAGGGCTGGACCGACCGCGGCACCGGCACGGACCTGCCCGACACCAGCGGGCTGCCCACCCTCGCCCAGGTCACCACGGCGGAGCAGCGCTGGGCCGATCGCGAGGCCGACATCACCGCGGTCAGCGGCGACCCCTACGAGGTCGGGCAGGTGTTCGCCCGCCGCTGGATCGCCCGGGTCAACGACGCGAGCCAGCTCCAGCACCTCTCCTCGCACTATCCCCGGGTGCCGCACCGCATCGACGGTGAGCTGCTCAGATACGCGGCCCGCTTCGGGCTGCTCGCCCACAAGGACGACCAGATCGACGAGCACGACCGGTACGCGATCAGGGCGGGTTTCTGGCGCGAGGTCGAGGGGCGGGCGCCCTCCGACGCCGCGCCTGACGGTGGCTGAGCCGGCCGGCCGGGGCCGGCGGGTGATCCGCCCCGGCCGCCGCTCCGGACGGCGCTATGCCCGCTCCGGGGCCAACCCCGTTTGGCCGACCGGCGGGCCCGGCGCGTACGCTCGGTCCTCGTGAGCACCGGCACGGAGGAAACGGCGCCCCCGGCGGTCGGCACCAGCCGCGATGCGGCGTGCACCGTACGTGGTCTGATCAGGACGTATCCAACCGGTCCAGCCGGTCCATCCGGTCCTCCTGGCTCATCCGGTCCGGCGCGTCCGACCCTGCGCCGCCGGGGCCCGCGGTCCGCCGCGCCGCCGCTACGGGCCAACGACGGCATCGACCTCGACGTCGCCCGCGGTGAGATCTTCGGCATCCTCGGCCCCAACGGCGCCGGCAAGACCACCCTCGTCCGCCAGCTCACCGGGCTGCTCCGGCCCGACGCCGGCTCCATCGAACTCCTCGGCCACGATCTCGTCCGCCACCCCGACCGGGCCGCCCGGCTGATCGGCTACCTCGGCCAGGAATCCACCGCGTTCGACGAGTTGACGGTCGCGCTGGCCGCCGAGACCACCGGCCGGCTGCGCGGGCTCGACGCGGCCGCCGCGCGGGCCGCCCGCGACGCCGTACTCGACGAACTCGACCTCGGGGCGCTGGCCGGGCGCCCGCTGAAGAAGCTCTCCGGCGGCCAGCGCCGGCTCGCCTGCTTCGCCGCGACCCTCGTGGGCGCGCGGCCGGTCCTGGTGCTCGACGAGCCCACCACCGGCATGGACCCGGTGGCCCGGCGCGCCGTCTGGGCGGCGGTGGACCGGCGCAGGAGCGAGAGCGGGACCACGGTGCTGCTGGTCACGCACAACGTCATCGAGGCGGAGACGGTGCTTGACCGGGTCGCGGTGCTGGACCGGGGGCGGGTCATCGCGTCGGACACGCCGGCCGGGCTGCGGGCCCTCGTCGCCGACGAGGTGCGGCTCGATCTGGTGTGGCGGTACGACGCGCCGGTCGATCTTCCGGCGGTGGCCGAGCTGCGGTCGCTCGCGGAGGTCGCCGGGCGGCGCTGGACGCTGCGGCTTCCGCAGGAGCGGGCGCGGGCGGCGGTCGCCGAGGTCACCGGGGGGCCGGCTTTCGCCGCGCTCGACGATTTCACCTTGGCGGTGCCGAGCCTTGAGGACGTGTATCTGGCGCTGGGCGGGCGGGGGAAGGGGTTGACCAAGGCATGAGGCGGCCTGCGGCGCTGAGCCCGGTATGCGTCCGGCCGTCCTTGGCTGCCGGTCTGTCGTGGCTGGTCGCGCAGTTCCCCGCGCCCCTGGGTTCGCTCATCTGTACGTCGTCTTTGGGTGCCGCGCCGTCGGGGTTGCTCGCGCAGTTGCCCGCGGCCCTGACGGGGCGCTCGACCCCTGCGAGGGGTGCCCCAAAGGGGCGCGGGGAACTGCGCGACGAGCCACGACGGTGGCGCGGGTTCGAGATGGGCGGAAGCGAGACGGCGGGGGAAAGACGGTGGGCATGATTCTGCGGCCCGTGACAGAGGAGCTGGGGCCCGCTGCGGGCGCGGCCACCGCGCCCGCCCCGCCGCAAACCCCGCTCGCCCCCAGGGCCCGGCTGTGGCCCGCGTTCGGCGCCGTCTACCGCGCGCAGCTCTCCCGGGCCCGGGTCGCCCGGATCCCGCTGCTGTTCGTAGCCACGTTCCAGTCCGTCGGGATCATGGTGATGATGCGCGGCGTCGTGGCCGCAGGCGACGGCGAGGCGGCCCGCGCCGTCGTCGCCGGGTCGAGCGTCCTCGTCGTGGCCTTCGTCGCCCTCAACCTGCTCGCCCAGTACTTCGGCCAGCTGCGGGCGTCCGGCGGCCTCGACACCTACGCCACCCTCCCCGTACCGCCCGCCTCCGTCGTGCTGGGCGCCGCCGCGGCGTACGCCTCCTTCACCGTGCCCGGCACCCTGGTCACCGCCGTCACCGGCTGCGTGCTGTTCCACCTCGCCTTCGCCAACCTGTGGGTGCTGCTCGTGGTCATCCCGCTGGCCGGCGCCGCCCTCTCCGGGCTCGGCGCGGCCCTCGGGCTGCTGGCGCCGCGCCAGGAGATCGCCACCCTGCTCGGCCAGCTCGGCATGTCCGCCGCGCTGCTGCTCGGCGTACTGCCCCCGTCCCACCTGCCCGCGCCCGTCACCTGGGCGCGGGACGCGCTGCCGTCCACCTACGGCGTGGAGGCGCTGGCCCGCACCTTCGCCGGTGGCGGCGGCACCGACTGGGCCGCGGTCGGCGCCGATCTCTCGGTGTGCGCAGCGGTCGGTGTGATCTCGCTGGCCGTCGCCACCTGGGCCTATCGCAGGGCGGCCTGCCGATGACGCGCCCGCTTCCCGCACCTGGCACGATGGGCTGGTGACCGCTCCCCTGACTCCGCACGATCAGCCCTTTGCGCCGTATCCCGGCGGCGACACCGGCCCCGGTGACGCCGGCGGCGGGCGCGAGCGGCTCGGCCGCGAACTCGGCAGGGGGGCTCTTGTCGCGGTGCTCGTCGCGGTCGGCGGGATCGCGCTCGGGCTGCTCTGGCTGTGGCTTTCACCACGTATCCCGATGATCTCCGACGGCCAGGCCGTCTACCTCAAGGACACCGAGGGCGAGGAGGCGATCGGCGGGGACGGCACCTTCGTGCTGATCGCGGCCGGGCTCGGCGTCCTCAGCGGCCTGCTGGTCTTCTGGCGCGCCCGCACCGGCGGTGTCGCGGTCGTTCTGGGCCTCGCGCTCGGCGGCGCGCTGGCCGCGGTCATCGGCTGGCGGCTCGGCGTCTGGCTCGGCCCGACCACCGACATCGTCGCCCACGCCAAGCAGGTCGGCCCGAAGGTGGTCTTCGACGGGCCCCTGGAGCTGCGGGCGAAGAGCGCCCTGGTCGCCTGGCCGGCCGCGGCGATGCTCACCCATCTCTGCCTGACCTCGGCGTTCCCGAGGCACTCCGACGACACCCCCGGCCCGCCGCCCCCGCCGGACTGGCACTAGCCCCGGGAGGGGGACTGGCCTCCCGCGCGGCCCCCAGGGATCCCCAGGGACCCTAGGCCCGGCCGATCGGGGCGGTGGTCGCCGCGGCGAGGCGGATCAGGTCGGCCGGGGGCAGTTCGAGTTCGAGGCCGCGTTTGCCCGCCGAGACGAAGATCGTCGGGAAGGCCAGGGCCGAGGCGTCGACGACGGTGGGAAGCGGCCGGCGCTGGCCCAGCGGGGAGATGCCGCCCCGTACGTAGCCGGTGGTGCGTTCGGCGGCGGCCGGGTCGGCCATCGCGGCCCGCTTGCCGCCGGCGGCGGTGGCGAGCGACTTCAGGTCGAGGCTGGTGGAGACCGGGACGAGCGCTACGGTCAGCGCGCCGTCGACCTCGGCGACGAGGGTCTTGAAGACCCGCTCGGCCGAGGTGGCGAGCGCCTGGGCCGCCTCCTCGCCGTAGGACAGCTCGGACGACGGGTCGTGCTCGTAGGCGTGGACGGTGAAGGGGATGCCCGCTTTCTCCAGGGCGACCGTGGCGGGCGTGCCGCCTCCCGCGCGGGACTTCTTGGCCACCTTCGCTTCCCTCTTCCCCTCGTGCCCGGCTTCGCGGGCACCCCCGGCAAAACCGCGGCCTTTCCGGACGCTCCGCGGGCCTGACCGTCGGTCAGTTCGCGCAGGTCGGCTGCTGGGTGAGTTCCACCGCGGGCAGCGACGGCAGCTTGTCGATCAGCGCGGTCTCCCGCCGCAGCAGCCGCAACTCCGCGGCGAGCCGGGCCGCCGTGTCGGTCGCCTCCAGGAACCCCTGCTTCACCGGGAGTTCGGCGATCACCGCGGCGGCCACCAGATAGGAGAGCACCGTCGGGTCGTCGGGGAAGTCCTGCGCGGCCAGGCTCCGTTCGCGCGCGCCGGCCAGCCGCTTCTGATACGTGCCGAAGGCCTGCGTCACCTGCCCGGTGAGGGCCCCGGCGCCGCTGCCCGGGTCGTCCGGCAACTCCTCGATCTCACCGGTCAGATAATCGCCCTCGGTGTCCACCGACAGCAGCCGGAACCGTACCGTGCCGGTCGCCATCAGTTCGTAGCCCTCGTCACGCTCGGCGATCCCGGCCGCCTCCGCGATACAGCCATAGCCGTAGAGCGCGGTCATCGGGTCGTCGCCGAGGCCCGCCATCGGCCCGGTCGGGCCGCCGTCCTGTCCGGTCGGGGCCACATCCTGACCGTTTCTGATCGCCACCACGCCGAAGCGCCGCGGCGCGTCCTCGGGCAGGGTCAGCAAGTCGCCCACGAGGGCGCGGTACCGGTCCTCGAAGATGTTCAGCGGCAGCACCAGGCCGGGGAAGAGCGCCGAGCTGAGCGGGAAGAGCGGGAGGCGATCGGTCACAGTGAGCCAGGGTACGGGCATGGTGGCCACCGACGTCACCCGCTGTACGCGGTGGCGCGCACTGAAGGACAATGCGCCGGACTATGAACCCCGACGGAGCAGCCGGGACGCCCCCGCCGCCGCCGTCGTCGCCAGCATCCAGCCCAGCAGGGTCAGCGCGGAGGCCACCCACTGGCCGACGCCGACCTCGCGCCAGGCGTTGTCCTGGCCGAGATCGATCACCGGCAGCAGCAAGTCCAGGGCGTAGAGCGCCGGGCTCCAGTGCGGCACATAGCCGCTGTCCGCCGGTCGCGGGGTGTGGTGCGCGGCGAAGTAGAGCGCGCCCAGCGCCCACAGCACCGCCATCCAGACCGCTGCGCGGCCCGGCCGGTAGCCGTACCCCACCGTGACGTCCTGCGCCCAGCCCCACAGCCGGCCCGCGATCGGCAGCGTCTCCCGGCGCCGCCGCTGCTTGGCCAGCAGCACCTCGCGCGCCTCGGCGTCCTCACCGCCGCCGCGCAGCGCGGTGGCCAGCCTCTCGTACGGCTCCGGGCTGTACTCCGGGGTGGCCGCCCGCAGCCAGGCGATCCTGGCCCGCAGCGGGAAGGCCTCGCGCGGCACCACCCGGTCATAGGAGAAACCGGAGAGGTGCAGCCGGCCGGCCCCGGGCCAACCGCCCGGCGCGTCGGCCAGCTTGCCGATGACGGCGCCGGTCAGCGCCACCGCGCCGGTCGGCGGCCGGCCCGGGGTGAAGCACAGCTCCGGGGTCTGCAACCGCCGCATCGACACCTGCTGGTCGTCGGTGAGCCGGAAGTGCGCCTGATTGATGATCACCGCGTTGCCGATCCGGCCGTCGTCCAGCCGGAGACCGCCCTCGCAGACGAAGTCCCGCCGCTCGACGCGGCCGCCCGTGGTGGCCCGGCCCGCGCTCAGATAGAGGGTGTGCTCGATCTGGATCCGGGCCGCGTTGAGCGCGGTGCGGTCCGCGGGGTTGCGCAGCCGGCCGCCGCGCAGACTCAGCCGGCCGCCGATCCGGGCGCTGCGCAGGCTGAACTCCCCGTCCACCTCGATCATTTCGGCGTCCACGTCTTGACCGACCACCAGCCCGTCGGCGGCTATCGCCCGGCTGTGCGTGCCGCTGCGCACGATCAACTGGTTGAGCAGCAGATCGGTGCCGATCTGCGCGTCGGTCATCCGTATCCCGCCGGTCACCAGGCACTGCGGCAGATGGAGGTCGCCGGTGACCTGGAGCCGGGCCGCCTCGAGCCGGGGTATCAGACAGCGCACCAGCCGCATGCTGCCGGCCCGGCACTCCGGCATCAGCACCTGCTCGTCGAAGCGGCAGCCGTCGAGCTGGACGTAAGGAGTGACGGTGCCGCCGGCCAGCGTCAGCCGGCCGCTGATCCGCACACCGGCCAGTTTGAGCGCGGAGACCCGGCCCGGCACCGGCGGCGGCGGGTCGAGCAGCAGCTCGGCGATGGCCTGCGCCCGCACGGTCCTGGTGGCCGGCCACGGCGGGCCGGCCAGCGAATCGTCCTCGTCGGCCTGCCCGGTGCGCAGGTCGCAGGTGCGCCCCGCCCGGAAGGCGCGCCACATGCGCTGCTCCACCTGCGTCCAGTCCCGCGGTGGTGTCCGCTCCGCCGGATCGGCCATCTCGACCCCTTCCCCCGTGTTCCCCCGTGTGCCCCGGAATCCCGGTGTCCCCGGAATCCCGGCGTGCCGCGTGTTCCCCGCGTCGCCAGTGCCGCCTGCGCTGCCGGCGGCACCTGTGTCGCCTGTGTCGCCTGCGTCGTCCGTGCCGCCCTGTGCCACCTGAGCCGCCCCCGTGCCGTGTCGGCGGGTGTGCGTTGGGCTACACGCTATCCGGTGGGTCCGACACGGGGCGGGCTCCTCGTATCACGGAGTGGAACCGCGGACCGGCCGCGGTGTCCGGGTCTCTACACTTGGCCGCGTGATCTCCCGAATCGATCTGCGCGGTGCCGCCTTCCCGGTGGACGGCATCGACCGCGACCTGCTGCCCCGGGCCGAGTTCGACGTGGAGGCCGCGCTCGACACCGTGCGGCCCATCTGCGAGGACGTACGCCATCGGGGCACGCGAGCCGTCATCGAGTACGGGGAGCGGTTCGACGGGGTGAGCCTGGAGCGGCTCCGGATCCCCGAGGCGACCCTGGAGGCCGCCCTGAAGGCGCTGGACCCGGCGGTCCGCGCCGCGCTGGAGGAGTCCGTCCGGCGGGCCCGGCTGGTCCACCGCGAGCAGCGGCGTACCGACGTCACCACCCAGGTCGTGCCCGGCGGCACCGTCACCGAGAAATGGGTGCCGGTGGAGCGGGTCGGGCTGTACGTACCGGGTGGTCTCGCGGTCTACCCGTCCTCCGTAGTGATGAATGTGGTGCCCGCTCAGGAAGCCGGCGTCGAGGGGATCGCGGTCGCCTCACCGCCGCAGAAGGAGTTCGACGGGCTGCCGCACCCGACCATCCTCGCCGCCTGCGCGCTGCTCGGCGTGACCGAGGTCTACGCGGCCGGCGGCGCCCAGGCGATCGCCATGTTCGCGTACGGCACCGACGAGTGCCGCCCGGTCAGCCTGGTCACCGGCCCCGGCAACATCTATGTGGCCGCGGCCAAGCGGCTGCTCAAGGGCCGGATCGGGATCGACGCCGAGGCCGGCCCCACCGAGATCGCGATCCTCGCCGACGCCTCCGCGGACGCCGGCCTGGTCGCCGCCGACCTGATCAGCCAGGCCGAGCACGACACGCTGGCCGCGGCCGTCCTGGTCACCACCTCGGCCGAGCTGGCGGACGCCGTGGACCGGGAGCTGGCCGACCAGGTCGCCGCCGCCCGGCACCGGGAGCGGATCACCGCCGCGCTCGGCGGCCGGCAGTCCGCCACCGTCCTGGTGGACACCGTCGCCCAGGGGCTCGAAGTGGTCGACGCCTATGCCGCCGAGCACCTGGAGATCCACACCGAGGACGCGCCGGCCGTCGCCGCCCGGGTGCGCAACGCCGGCGCCGTCTTCGTCGGCCCGAACAGCCCGGTCTCCCTCGGCGACTACTGCGCCGGCTCCAACCACGTGCTGCCCACCGGCGGCTGCGCCTGCCACTCCTCCGGTCTGTCGGTGCAGTCCTTCCTGCGCGGCATCCACGTGGTGGACTACTCCCGGCAGGCGCTCGCCGAGGTCGCCCAGCACGTGCTGACCCTCGCGGAAGCGGAGGACCTGCCGGCCCACGGCGCCGCGGTGGCGGCGAGGTTCGGCGGCGTCGGCCGGTTCGCGTCCGGCCCGGTGGTGTGACGATGACCGGGATCGACGACCTGCCCATCAGGGACGAACTGCGCGGCCAGTCGCCTTACGGCGCGCCGCAGCTCGATGTGCCGGTGCGGCTGAACACCAACGAGAACCCCTATCCGCTGCCCGAGGCGCTGGTCGCCCGGATCGCCGAACGGGTGGCCGAGGCCGCCAGGAACCTCAACCGCTACCCCGACCGGGACGCCGTCGAGCTGCGCACCGGTCTCGCCGCGTATCTCACCAGGACCGCGGGGCACCGGGTCGGTGTCGAACAGGTGTGGGCGGCCAACGGCTCCAACGAGATCATCCAGCAGCTGCTCCAGACCTTCGGCGGACCGGGCCGGACCGCGATCGGCTTCGACCCGTCGTACTCGATGCACGCGCTGATCTCCCGGGGCACCGGCACCGGCTGGCTCGCCGGGCCGCGCGACGCGGACTTCACCGTCGACACGGCCACGGCGGCCCGGGCGATCGCCCGGCACGCACCCGACGTGGTGTTCATCTGCTCGCCCAACAATCCGACCGGCACCGCGGTGGCCGCCGACACCGTACGCGCGCTCTACGACGCCGCCCAGGCCGCCAAGCCGTCCATGGTGATCGTGGACGAGGCGTACGGTGAGTTCTCGCACCGGCCGTCGCTGCTGCCGCTGATCGAGGGCCGCCCCAACCTCGTGGTGACCCGCACCATGTCCAAGGCGTTCGGCGCGGCCGGGCTGCGGGTCGGCTATCTGGCCGCCGACCCGGCGGTGGTGGACGCCGTACAGCTCGTCCGGCTGCCGTACCACCTGTCCTCGGTCACCCAGGCGACCGCGCTGGCCGCGCTGGAACACACCGACACCCTGCTCGGTTACGTCCAGCAGCTCAAGGCCGAGCGGGACCGGCTGGTGGCCGAGCTCGGCGCCATCGGTTACGAGGTGACCGAGTCCGACGCCAACTTCGCGCAGTTCGGCCGGTTCGCCGACAGCCACAGCGCCTGGCAGGCGTTCCTCGACCACGGGGTCCTGGTCAGGGACAACGGCGTGCCCGGCCGGCTGCGGGTCACCGCGGGCACCCCGGCGGAGAACGACGCCTTCCTGGACGCCGCCCGGACCGTCCGCAAAGAACAGCACGTCGAGGCACCGAGCACCGAGGAGTCCGCATGACCCGCGTGGGCCGCGTGGAGCGCACCACCAAGGAGACATCCGTCGTCGTCGAGATCGACCTGGACGGCACCGGTGAGGTCGCCGTGTCCACCGGCGTCGGCTTCTACGACCACATGCTCGACCAGCTCGGCCGGCACGGCCTCTTCGACCTCAGTGTGAAGACCGAGGGCGATCTGCACATCGACACCCACCACACCATCGAGGACACCGCGCTCGCGCTGGGCGCCGCCTTCAAGCAGGCGCTCGGCGACAAGGTGGGCATCTACCGCTTCGGCAACTGCACCGTCCCGCTGGACGAGTCCCTCGCCCAGGTGACCGTGGACCTGTCAGGACGCCCCTATCTGGTGCACCGCGAACCGGAGAACCTGGCGCCGATGATCGGGACGTACGACACGACGATGACCCGGCACATCCTGGAGTCCTTCGTCGCGCAGGCGCAGATCGCGCTGCACGTCCATGTCCCGTACGGGCGCAACGCCCACCACATCGTGGAGTGCCAGTTCAAGGCGCTGGCCCGGGCGCTGCGTTACGCGAGCGAGCGCGATCCGCGCGCCGCGGGAATTCTGCCGTCTACGAAGGGCGCGCTGTGAACAAAGGGTCTTCCCTCTTCATCCTGCTGGGGCTGTTCCTGCTCGGCGGGGTCTACTCGTTCTGGAAGCAGAAGCAGTCCAAGAGCGTCATCGCGCTGCTGGCGATCGGCTCCGTGATGGCGGTCGTCGCCGGGCTGCTGCAACTGTAGGGGCCGCACAGATGACTGGCACGACCAAGAGCGTGGTGGTGCTCGACTACGGGTTCGGCAACATCCGGTCCGCGGAGCGCGCGCTGGCCAGGGCCGGCGCCGAGGTCGAGGTCACCGCCGACTACGACCGGGCGATGAACGCCGACGGGCTGCTGGTGCCCGGCGTCGGCGCCTTCGCCGCCTGCATGGCCGGGCTGAAGTCGGTACGCGGCGAGTGGATCGTCGAACGCCGGCTGGCCGGCGGGCGCCCGGTGCTGGGCATCTGCGTCGGGATGCAGATCCTCTTCGCCCGCGGCATCGAGCACGGTGAGCAGACCGAGGGCCTGGACGAGTGGCCCGGCACCGTGGAGCCGCTGCGGGCCCCCGTGGTGCCGCACATGGGCTGGAACACGGTGCGGCGCCCCGAGGACTCCCGGCAGTTCGCCGGTCTGGACGACGACGCCCGGTTCTACTTCGTGCACTCGTACGCGGTACGCGACTGGGAGTTCAGCGGCCACAACAACGCCATCCGGCCCCCCAAGGTCGCTTGGACCATCCATGGCGAGCCCTTCGTGGCCGCGGTGGAGAACGGCCCGCTGTGGGCCACCCAGTTCCACCCGGAGAAGTCCGGGGACGCGGGGGCGCGGTTGCTGGCCAACTGGCTCGGCACGCTCTAGTTTTGCCCCGCCCCGTGTCGACCGACCGCATGGCCGGTTGGCCGGTCGGCCGTATGGCTGCTTGACCGTATCGCCGGTTGGCCGTATAGCCGCTTGTCCGCTTGATTGCTTGACCGCCCGCCCCCGTCAGGACCGAGGACCCCATCGCGATGACCCAGCTCGAACTCCTCCCCGCCGTCGACGTCAGGGACGGCCAGGCCGTCCGGCTGGTGCACGGCGAGTCCGGTTCCGAGACGTCGTACGGCGAACCGCTCGCCGCGGCGCTCTCCTGGCAGCGGGCCGGGGCCCAGTGGCTGCACCTGGTCGACCTGGACGCTGCCTTCGGCACCGGCGACAACCGGGCGCTCATCGGCGAGGTGGCCCGCACGATGGACATCAAGGTGGAGCTCTCCGGCGGCATCCGCGACGACGACACCCTGGCCGCGGCGCTGGCCACCGGCTGCACCCGGGTCAACCTGGGCACCGCCGCGCTGGAGAGCCCGGAGTGGGTGGCCAAGGTGATCGCCGAGCACGGCGACAAGATCGCGGTCGGCCTCGATGTCCGCGGCACCACCCTGCGCGGGCGCGGCTGGACCCGCGACGGCGGGGACCTCTACGAGACGCTGGCCCGGCTCGACTCCGAGGGCTGCGCCCGTTACGTGGTCACCGACATCGCCAAGGACGGCACCCTTCAGGGCCCCAACCTGGAGCTGCTGCGGAATGTGTGCGCGGTCACCGACAAGCCGGTGGTCGCCTCCGGCGGTGTCTCAAGCCTGGACGACCTGCGGGCGATCGCCGGTCTGGTGCCGGCGGGTGTGGAGGGTGCCATCGTCGGAAAGGCGCTCTACGCGAAGGCGTTCACTCTCGAAGAAGCCTTGGAGGCAGTGTCACGATGACCGGCAACCCTGGTGTGCGCCGTGAGAAGTCCGGCAGTCCGTGGGAAGAGGCGATCGGTTCCGCCCGGGCGGTGGCGGCGGGTGACCGGGTGATCGTGGCCGGCATGATGCCCGACCCGGTGGACGGCCCGGTGCCCGGCGAGGACGAGCCGTACGAGCAGACGCTCAGCGCCTTCCGCAGCGCGCTCGCCGCGCTGGAACCCTTCGGCCTGGACGCGAGCAGTGTGATCCGTACCCGGATGTACCTCAGCCACGCCCGCGACTGCGACGAGGTGGGCCGGGCGCACCTGGAGCTCTTCGGCGCGGTGCGGCCGGCCGCCACCATGGTGGTGGTGGCCGGGTTCAGCGACTCCCGGGTGCTGGTCGAGGTGGAGATCGAGGCGTTCCGGGGGACGGCCGAATGACGCTCGCGATCCGGGTCATCCCCTGTCTGGACGTGGACGCCGGCCGGGTGGTCAAGGGCGTCAACTTCCAGAACCTGCGGGATGCCGGCGATCCGGTGGAGATGGCGAAGCTCTATGACGCCGAGGGCGCCGACGAGCTGACCTTCCTGGACATCACCGCCTCCTCCGGTGACCGCGAGACCACCTATGACGTGGTGCGGCGCACCGCCGAACAGGTCTTCATCCCGCTGACCGTCGGCGGCGGGGTGCGCAGCGCCGAGGACGTCGACAAGCTGCTGCGGGCCGGCGCCGACAAGGTGGGCGTCAACACCGCGGCCATCGCCAGGCCCGAGTTGATACGGGAGATCGCCGAACGCTTCGGCCGGCAGGTGCTGGTGCTCTCGGTGGACGCCCGGCGGACCCCCGAGGGCACCTTCGAGGTCACCACCCACGGCGGCCGGCGCGGCACCGGCATCGACGCGGTGGAGTGGGCGCACCGGGCGGCCGAGCTGGGGGTCGGTGAGATCCTGCTCAACTCGATGGACGCCGACGGCACCCGGGACGGCTACGACACCGAGATGATCGCGGCGGTCCGCAAGCACGTCTCGGTCCCGGTGGTCGCCTCCGGCGGGGCCGGCAAACTCGCCGACTTCCCGCCCGCGGTCGACGCCGGCGCCGACGCGGTCCTGGCCGCCTCCGTCTTCCACTTCGGCGACCTCCGCATCTCCGAGGTCAAATCCGCCCTCCGCACCGCCGGCCACCCCATCCGCTGACCCGCCCGCTCCGTAAGGCACGGCCCGGCCTGTGGACGGGGGTCAGATGCCGAGTTTGGCCGTTGTCGTCTTGGACACCGCGGTCTCGTCGCCTTCGATCTCGACCTTCGCCGCGGACTGGCGGCCGGAGAGGAAGATGGTGAGCTCGCTCGGCTCGCCGGTCACCGTCACCACCGGGGAACCCTTGTGGGCCACCACGGTCTGGCCGTTGGGGCGGCGCAGTACCAGGCCCACCGGGGCCCGGCGGCCCATCAGCCGGGCGCCGCGCTCCAGCCTGCTCCACAGCGCGTCGGCGAAGACCGGGTCCACGGTCCGCGGTGTCCACTCCGGGGCGGCCCGCCGTACGTCCTCGGTGTGCACATAGAACTCGACGGTGTTGGACATCTCGTCGATCTGCTTGAGGGCGAAGGGCGAAAGCCGCGGCGGGCCGCTCCTGATGAGCTGGATCAGCTCCTCGTACGGCTTCGCCGCGAACTCCGACCTGACCCGCTGGAGCCGGGGCGCGAGCTGCGGGATGATCTGCCCGACCGCCGCGTCGCCGCGCCGCTCCCGGACCACCACATGCGCCGCCAGGTCCCGGGTCGTCCACCCGTCACAGAGGGTCGGGGCGTCGGGACCTGACCGCTCCAGCAGGTCGGCGAGGAGCAGACGTTCACGCTGAGCATGGGTTGACATACCGCCAGGTTAGTTCCCCGGCGCGTCGTTCGTCCGCTCCTCACCCGACCGGTTCAGCCGATCTTCTTGTAGAGCTTCACCCCGTTGGAGCCGTTGTTGCGGGTCAGCGAGCAGGTGACCGTCTTGCGGTTCTGCAGCTCATAGGTGACCAGCTTCGGGAACAGCGCGTACGGGTAGTAGAGCTTGCCGTCGGCCGGCAGGTGCTTCTTGGCGTCGGCGGTGCACAGGTTCAGCGCCTTGGCCTGGATCTCCTGGTCGCTGGCGAAGGTGCCGGACAGCGTCTCGTTCGCCACCACCTCGGCGTCGTGCGCGGCGGAGCAGGTACGGGTGGTGACCTCGTCCACGGTCTTGGTCAGCGTCGGCGCGTCGAAGCACTTGCCCGGGGCCAGCACCACGTACGGCACCAGCTTCTCGGTCGGCGTCGGGGTGCCCGTCGCGTCGTCGCTGGGCAGTCCGGTCGGCAGATCGAGCGTCGGCTCGTCCGAGGGAAGGTCGAAGGAGGGCGTCGGCAGCGACGGGCTGGAGAGGTCGGGACCCGTCGTCGGCGGCGCGCTCGCGCTCGGCTTGCCGTCGGCGGTGTTCTTGTCGTCGCTCTTCCCCGAGGCCACCACCACGCCGCCGATGATCGCGCCGACCACCACGATCACGCCGACCGCGATCCAGGCGTTGCGCTTGCCGTGGTTCGGCGGCGGGGGAGGCGGGTAACCGCCCTGGCCGGGCGGCGGATAGCCGTAACCGTAGGCGGGATCCGGCGGGTTGCCGTACCCGCCGGGCGGCCCCTGCTGGCCGTAACCCTGACCGTAGCCCTGGCCCTCCCGCGGATAGCCGCCCTGCTGCGGGTAGCCGTAGTTCTGGTCGCCTTGCTGGGGCTGGCCGTAGCCCTGGCCGCCCTGGGGGTAGCCGCCCTGCTGCGGGTAGCCGTAGTTCTGTTCGCCCTGTTGGGGCTGGCCGTAGCCCTGGCCGCCCTGCTGCGGGTAGCCGTAGTTCTGTTCGCCCTGCTGGGGCCAGCCGTAGCCGGGACCGCCCTGTTGGGGCCTGCCGTAAGCACCGTCGCGGCCGTCGTCCGGCGGCGGGGGAGGGCCGAAACCTTGGGGAGGGCCGTAGCCGCCGCCCTGGTCCGGAGGCGGCGGAGGATCATTTGACGGCGGCGGAGGAAAACCCATGCACGCAGGATGCCCCATACGGGTGACAACGGCGAGCGAACATAAAATGACCAACAACTCGCTTGTCTGATCTGACAGTTATTGGACCCCCTTGCGGCTTTTCTCGTTGTCGGTGATCGGCGGCAGAATGGACCGCATGCCCGCGACCTCTCTCGACCCCACGATCGCCGCCCGCCTCCGGCGCAATCCCGACGGCCTGGTGCCCGCCATCGCCCAGCAGTACGACACCGGTGAGGTGCTCATGCTCGGCTGGATGGACGCCGAGGCACTGCACCGGACCCTGACCACCGGCCGCTGCACCTACTGGAGCCGCAGCCGGCGGGAGTACTGGGTGAAGGGTGACACCTCGGGGCATGTGCAGCAGGTGAAGGCGGTGGCCCTGGACTGCGACGGCGACACCCTGCTGGTCCAGGTCGACCAGGTGGGCGCCGCCTGCCACACCGGCGACCGGACCTGCTTCGACGCCGACGTCCTGCTCCCCGCGCAGGGAAAGTAGGGTCGGGCGCCATGGACCTCGAAACCTTCCGCAAACTCGCGGTCGACCGCCGGGTCATCCCGGTCAGCCGCCGTCTCCTCGCGGACGGCGACACCCCAGTCGGCCTCTACCGCAAGCTGGCGGGCGAGCGGATGGGCACCTTCCTGCTGGAGTCGGCGGCCGGCGGCTCGCACACCGTGGGCAGCGGCGGCGGGCCCTCCTGGTCCAGGTACTCCTTCATCGGGGTGCGGTCCGCCGCCACCCTGACCGTGCTCGACGGGCAGGCGCACTGGCTCGGCACCCCGCCGGTCCACGTGCCGGTCGACGGCGACCCGCTCGCCGCGCTGCGCGCCACCGTCGACGCCCTGCACACCCCGCGCGACCTGGTCGACGGAATGCCGCCCTTCACCGGCGGCATGGTCGGCTATCTCGGTTACGACATCGTGCGCCGGCTGGAGCGGATCGGCGAGCACGGCCGCGACACGCTGCACCTGCCCGAACTGACGATGCTGCTCACCTCCGACCTCGCCGTGCTCGACCACTGGGACGGCAGCGTGCTGTTGATCGCCAACGCGATCAACCACAACAACGAGGACAGCGGCGTCGACGAGGCGTACGCCGACGCGCTCGCCCGGCTCGACGCGATGACCGCCGACCTGGCGAAGCCGATGCCGACCGCGCCGGCCACCCTGCCGGAGTCGGTGGAGGTCGGATACACCGCCCAGTGGGGCGGCGAGGACTTCATGGCCGCCGTCGAGGACATCAAGGAGCGGATCAGGGCGGGCGAGGCCTTCCAGGTCGTGCCCTCGCAGCGGTTCGAGACGCCCTGCGAGGCGAGCGCTCTCGATGTCTACCGGGTGCTGCGGGCCACCAACCCGAGTCCGTACATGTATCTGCTGCGCTTCCCCGGCGGGGAGGACGGCCGCGCCGGCTTCGATGTCGTCGGGTCGAGCCCGGAGGCACTGGTCAAGGTCGAGGACGGCCGGGCCCTGCTGCACCCCATCGCCGGCACCCGGCCGCGCGGCGCCACCCCGCAGGCCGACACCGCGCTCGCCGAGGAACTGCTCGCCGACCCCAAGGAGCGCGCCGAGCACCTGATGCTGGTCGACCTCGGCCGCAACGACCTGGGCAAGGTGTGCGAGCCGGGCTCCGTCGAGGTGGTGGACTTCATGTCGGTGGAGCGCTATTCGCATGTGATGCACATCGTCTCCACCGTCACCGGGAAGGTCGCCAAGGGCCGTACCGCCTTCGACGTGCTCACCGCGTGTTTCCCGGCCGGCACGCTCTCGGGCGCGCCCAAGCCGCGCGCCCTCCAGATCATCGAGGAGCTCGAGCCGGTACGGCGGGGTCTGTACGGCGGCTGCGTCGGCTATCTGGACTTCGCCGGCGACTCCGACACCGCGATCGCGATCCGTACCGCGCTGCTGCGGGACGGCACGGCGTACGTCCAGGCGGGGGCGGGGATCGTCGCGGACTCCGATCCGGCGGCGGAGGACACGGAGTGCCGCAACAAGGCGGCGGCGGTGCTGCGGGCGGTGGCGACGGCGAACGCGATGCGGACGGCGTTCTGAGCGAATTCTGAGCGGGCTCTGAGCGAGTTTTGATCGAGGGAGCGGGAGGGCGGGGCGGCCACCGACGGCCGCCCCGCCCTCGTCCTTGGGTCGGCAGAGGGTCCGGCGATGGGGCACCTGATGTCCCTGCTACGCCCAGTGACGGGCGGGGTGGTTGTTGCACGGTATGCCGGGCAGGGGCATGACAGCAATAAGCATGCATAAATCTATGTCGGCGCGTGGTCCGAGGCCCCGCCGGAAGAGGTGGCCCACGCAGGGGCGATGATGGACCGATGACCGACGCCTCCGCACCCAGCGCGGCCCCCGACCAGGCGCCCCCTCCGGTGGCACCCGCACCGGAGCCGTCCCCTGCGGCGCCCAAGCCGGAGCCGGCGGCGACCGCGGCCGAGGGGGAGCTGTCCGCGGGGCAGGGGGCCGAGGGTGCCGCGCGGCGGCGCGCGCTGCGGGCGTTGGCGGTCGCGTTGCCGCTTGGTGCGCTCGGGGCTGCGCTGGTGCTCTTCGCGATGAGCAAGACATGGACGCGCGGTACCGCGTTCGCGGCCGGCCACCAGGTCTCCGTGCACGCCACCGGCAGCCAGAGCACCGCGCTGCCGGGCGCGCTCGCCCTCGTCGGCCTCGCCGCCCTCGTCGCGGTCTTCGCGGTACGACGCTTCGCCCGCCATGTCGTCTCCGGGCTGCTCGCCCTCAGCGGGGCCGGCGTGATCGCGCTCGCCCTCAGCCGCCGCGGCGACCACGGCGCCGTGGACGCCGCCGCCCAGCGGGCCGCCAGCCTCACGCACGCCACCGCCTCGCACGTCAGCGGCACCTCGTGGCCGCTGGTCGCGGTGGCCGGCGGCCTGCTGCTGCTCATCGCGGGGCTGCTCGCGCTGCGTCACGGGTCCCGTTGGCCGGCCATGTCCAGCCGCTACGACCGGGCCGGCGGCGAGCGGCCGGCGCCGCGTCGGCGGGCCCCGGCACCGCTGGACCCCGACCGCCCCGAGGACTTGTGGAAGGCGCTCGACCGGGGTGAGGACCCCACCGCTCCCGCTTCCCGCTGAGGGCCCGCCGCAGGCCCGTGCCGCCTGTCCCGCACTCCTTTCCGAACGCTCTGCCCGACCACCCCCAGTGCGCGGGGCACCGGACGGACGCGCAACAATGGGACGTGAAGTGGGAGGCGGAAGAAGCCCCCTGTCGAGAGCATCGGGAGCAGTCATGGCGGCCACGCACGACCACGGACACACGCCTGCCGCCTGGACCGGCGTGATCATCTCCTTCATCGGCTTCTGCGCCGCGGGCGGGTTCATGGTCGCCGCGGAGCCGGTCGGTTTCTGGGTGTCCATCGGCCTGATCCTGCTCGGCCCGATCGTGGGCGGCGCGATGAAGATCATGGGCTTCGGCGCCAAGCCGTCCGCGGACCTCCTGGCAGCCCGCAGGGACGCGGCCAACGCCGAACAGGAAGCGCCCCGCCCCACCGCCAACGCGTAGCCCTTACGGGCGGTACCGGGATCGGGGGGCGTGCAGGCCGGTTTCTCGGGTGGCGGTCGCCGGTGGCTGGGCGCGCAGTTCCTCCCCCAGAGCTTCGCCTGGGGGTACCCCCAGCGCCCCTCAACTCGCCGCCCGGCGTCTGCCGACCTCGCTGGATGGGCCCGAAGACCTACGGGGCCCCGTCAGGGGCGCGGGGAACTGCGCGAGCGACCACAGCGGACCGGCACCCCGGGAACGGACCGTCACCCCCACGGCGCACCGCCCATGGCACCCCCCGCTCCTTCCGGAGACAATCACCCCGTGAGCCCGCCCCCCGACCCCGTCCCCGTAGGGGACAAGACAAGCTCCAAGCGGCTCACCCCACACCGCGCCCCGCGCAGCCGCTGGCGACGCCTCGCCCCCCTCCCCGCCCTCGGCGGAACCCTCGCCGCGTTCGGATACGTCGCCACCGTCGATCCCAACACCCCCGGCCACTACCCGCTCTGCCCCCTCCGCTACTACACCGGCGTGTACTGCCCCGGCTGCGGCGGCCTGCGCAGCGCGTACGCCATCGCCCACGGCCACCTCCGCACCGCGCTCGAATGCAACGCCCTCGCCGTCGCCGGATTCCTGCTCCTCGCCGTCGCCTGGGCGGCCTGGTCCGCCGCCGCGCTGCGCGGCAAACCCTTCGCCCCGACCCTTCGCCCCGGGTACCGGAATCTGGCCATCGCCCTGGTCGTGGCCTTCACCGTTGTCCGGAATCTGCCCTTCGGCGGGTTTCTCGCGCCCTGAGCCCGGCCCGGCCCCGAAGACCGAGCACCCGACATTCACGCAGGTCACAAGAGCGCGATCCACCGGATGCGGGTACTCCGCCCACCGCCCGATACCATCGGAGATGCCGGTGGTAGCCACCGCTGGCTTGATCATTTCGCTGTTCGACCCGGCCGAAAGGGGAGTTCCCGCGTGAGTGTGCTCGACGAGATCATCGACGGAGTCCGAGCCGACCTCGCGGAGCGACAGGCCCGGGTCACCCTCGACGATCTCAAGGCACGGGCCACCCGCGCACGGGACGCCAAGGACGGGGTCGCCGCCCTGCGCGGCGAAGGCGTCACGGTGATCTGCGAGGTCAAGCGGTCGAGCCCGTCCAAGGGCGCGCTCGCGGCGATCGCCGACCCGGCCGGCCTCGCCGGCGAATACGAGGCGGGCGGCGCCGCGGTGATCAGCGTACTCACCGAGCAGCGCAGGTTCGGCGGGTCGCTCGCCGACCTGGAAGCGGTCCGCGCCAGGGTCGACATCCCCGTGCTCCGCAAGGACTTCATCGTCACCGCGTACCAGCTCTGGGAGGCCAGGGCGTACGGCGCGGACCTCGCGCTGCTGATCGTCGCGGCCCTCGACCAGTCCGCCCTCGTCTCGCTGGTGGAACGGGCCGAGTCCATCGGGCTCACCCCGCTGGTCGAGGTGCACGACGAGGAGGAGGCCGCCCGCGCGGTGGACGCCGGCGCCCGCGTCATCGGCGTCAACGCGCGCAACCTCAAGACCCTCGAAGTGGACCGCGGCACCTTCGCCCGGGTGGCCCCGGCGATCCCCGACCACATCGTCAAGGTCGCCGAATCCGGCGTCCGCGGCCCGCACGACCTGATCGCGTACGCCAATGACGGCGCCCACGCCGTACTCGTCGGCGAGTCCCTGGTCACCGGCAAGGACCCGCGCACCGCGGTCGCCGACCTGGTCGCCGCCGGCGCCCACCCGGCCCTCCGCAACGGCCGCGACTGACCCCGGGCCGCCCGGGCCGCCCGGCTAACCCGAGCGGAGCGACCCGCTAGACTCCGACCCATGCCCATCGCCGCTCGCCTCGCCCCCGGTTGCCGCCCCCGCGGCTGCCGTGCGCCGGCCAGGCGCGTGCTGGGGCGGCGGGTGCGGTACGTGATCGGGTGCGAGCCCGGCCAGGTGAACGGCAGGCGATGGCGCCGCGGCTGATCCGCGACCACCGCCCGCCGGCGCTCTGACGGCGCTCCGACGATCCGGCGATCCAGCCGGTACGTCGGATTCGGCCGATCCAGTCGAACCAGTTGATTCGGCCGATCCAGCCGATACGCCGATGCCCTCCGGCGGGTGCGGCCCATGCCCAGCCACTGACGACACCTGCCAGGGACCACCCATGCCAGAAAAGCCCGAGTATTTCCTGCCCGATCCGGAAGGCGCCGTCCCCGACTCCTCGGGGTACTTCGGAGCCTTCGGCGGCAAATTCATCCCGGAGGCGCTGGTCGCCGCCGTGGACGAGGTCGCCGTCGAGTACGAGAAGGCCAAGTCCGACCCCGCGTTCACCGCCGAGCTGAACGACCTGATGGTCAACTACGCCGGCCGGCCGAGCGCCCTCACCGAAGTGGCGCGGTTCGCCGAGCAGGCCGGCGGCGCACGCGTCTTCCTCAAGCGGGAGGACCTCAACCACACCGGCTCGCACAAGATCAACAATGTGCTGGGCCAGACCCTGCTCACCCGGCGGATGGGCAAGACCCGGGTCATCGCCGAGACCGGCGCCGGCCAGCACGGCGTCGCCACCGCCACCGCCTGCGCCCTCTTCGGCCTCGACTGCACCATCTACATGGGCGAGATCGACACCGAGCGGCAGGCGCTCAACGTCGCCCGGATGCGGATGCTCGGCGCCGAGGTCATCGCGGTGAAGTCCGGCAGCCGCACCCTGAAGGACGCCATCAACGAGGCGTTCCGGGACTGGGTGGCGAATGTCGACCGCACGCACTACCTGTTCGGCACGGTCGCCGGGCCCCACCCGTTCCCGGCGATGGTCCGCGACTTCCACCGGGTGATCGGCGTCGAGGCCCGGCGGCAGTTGCTGGAGCGGACCGGGCGGCTGCCCGACGCCGCGGTGGCGTGCGTCGGCGGCGGCTCCAACGCGATGGGGCTCTTCCACCCCTTCCTGGCCGACACCGGGGTGCGGCTGGTCGGCTGCGAACCGGCCGGACACGGCGTGGCGACCGGCGAGCACGCCGCCACCCTCACCGAGGGCGAGCCCGGCATCCTGCACGGATCCCGGTCCTATGTGCTCCAGGACGACGAGGGCCAGATCACCGAGCCGTACTCGATCTCGGCCGGCCTCGACTATCCGGGCGTCGGCCCCGAGCACGCCTATCTGAAGACCACCGGCCGCGCCGAGTACCGGGCCGTCACCGACGACGCCGCCATGCGGGCGCTGCGCCTGCTGTCCCGTACGGAGGGCATCATCCCCGCCATCGAGAGCGCCCACGCGCTGGCCGGCGCGCTGGAGGTCGGCCGCGAACTGGGCGCCGACGGCCTGGTCCTGGTCAACCTCTCCGGCCGCGGCGACAAGGACATGGACACCGCCGCCCGCTACTTCGGCCTGTACGAACCGACCGGCGACGTCGACGAGGAGCACGAGGTGGCGGCGAAATGAGCGCGCGTACGACCGAGAACGAGAACACGGGCGCGATCGGTAACGCCGCCCTGCTCGACGAGACCCTCGCGGCCGCCAGGGCGGAGGACCGGGCCGCGCTCGTCGCCTATCTGCCGGCCGGGTTTCCGACCGTGGACGGCGGGATCGAGGCGGTGAAGGCGGTCTTCGAGGGCGGCGCCGACGTCGTCGAGGTCGGGTTGCCGCACAGCGACCCGGTGCTCGACGGACCGGTGATCCAGACCGCGGACGACATCGCGCTCAAGAACGGCGTCCGCATCGCCGACGTGCTGCGGACCGTACGGGAGGGGCACGCCGCCGCCGGCAAGCCGGTGCTGGTGATGACGTACTGGAACCCGGTCGACCGGTACGGCGTCGAGCGGTTCGCCGCCGAGCTGGCCGAGGCGGGCGGCGCCGGCTGCATCCTGCCCGACCTGCCGGTGGAGGAGTCCGAGCTGTGGCGCAAGGCCGCCGAGCAGCACGGCCTGGCCACCGTCTTCGTGGTGGCGCCCTCCACCCGCAATGAGCGGCTCGGCACGATCACCGCGGCCGGCTCCGGCTTCGTCTACGCCGCCTCACTGATGGGCGTCACCGGCACCCGGGTGAGCGTCGGGGCGCAGGCCGCCGACCTGGTCCGGCGCACCCGCGCCACCACGGAGCTGCCGGTCTGTGTGGGGCTCGGCGTCTCCGACCCGGAGCAGGCCGCCGAGGTGGCCGGCTTCGCCGACGGCGTCATCGTCGGCTCGGCCTTCGTCAAGCGGCTGCTCGACCACGGTGACGACCTCGCCGCCGGGCTCACCGCCGTACGGACGCTCGCCGCCGGACTCGCCGAGGGCGTCCGCAAGCGCGGCTGATCACCTGGCCGGCTCATCCGGCGTCACCCCGGGGACGGATTCTTGTCACCCCGGAGGGCGAAAAACGGTGTGGGGAGACGCTGAGTGCCTCCCCACACCGTTTCCAGGGGCGTGAGCCCAAGGAACCGTGACGGAAAACGCAGCGCCCGCGAGGCGCTCCAGGAACAGCGCGCCAAGGAGAGGAGCCAGGCCAGGCGGAAGCGGACGGTGATCGTGGCGAGCGCGGTCGTCGGCGTGCTCGCCGTCGGTGCCGTGATCGGGGTGGTCGTCTCCGACCAGGGCGGCAGCGGCGGCGGCACCGACGCGGCCGGCGCGGTGAGCGCGCCGAAGGGTGCCGTCGGCAAGGACAAACTGGTGATCCCGGTCGGCGCCGCCAACGCCCCGTCGACCCTGACCATCTACGAGGACTTCCGCTGTCCGGCCTGCGACTCCTTCGAGAAGTCGTTCACGCCGACCGTCCACGGTCTGGAGGACAGCGGCCAGATGCGCACCGAATACCACCTGGTGACCCTCATCGACGGCAATCTCGGCGGCTCGGGGTCGCTGACCGCCGCCAACGCGGCCGCGTGCGCCCAGGACCAGGGAAAGTTCCGGCCCTACCACGACGTCCTGTACAGCAATCAGCCGGAGGAGCAGAAGGACACCTTCGCCGACAAGAAAACCCTGCTCCGCCTCGCCGACCAGGTGAAGGGGCTGCGGACGCCGGCGTTCGACGCGTGTGTGAACAACGGCACCCATGACAGTTGGGTGAAGCGCTCCAACGACGCCTTCAACACCTCCGGCTTCGACGCCACGCCGACCATCCTGCTCAACGGCAAGAACGTCTTCAGCAGCAAGAGCGCGGTGCTCACCCCTGACTCGCTGAAGAAGATGGTCCAGAGCGCGAACAAGGGCAAGCAGCCGGGGAAGGTCACCCCGACCCCCTCCTGAGGCCGCGGCCCTCTTCCTGGGGGCGCCGGACCCCTCCTGACAGTGACCGAAGTTATCCAGCCGTAGCCGGGCGGGTTGTCGCAGTACCCGCCCGGCAGGGTAGCGTCGGACATTGCCATGGAACTCGCATTCATTCCCAGCCCCTCGCACGGTGTCGTCCACCTCGGACCCATCCCGCTGCGCGGCTACGCGTTCTGCATCATCGTCGGCGTCTTCGTCGGGGTCTGGCTCGGCGGCAAACGCTGGATCGACCGCGGCGGCAAGGCCGGCACGGTGGCGGACATCGCGGTGTGGGCGGTCCCGTTCGGCCTGGTCGGCGGCCGTCTCTACCATGTGATCACCGACTACGAGCTGTACTTCACCCATGGCAAGGACTGGGTCGACGCCTTCAAGATCTGGCAGGGCGGCCTGGGGATCTGGGGCGCGATCGCGCTCGGCGCTCTGGGCGCCTGGATCGGCTGCCGCAGGCGGGGGATCGCGCTGCCGGTCTACGCGGACGCCATCGCCCCCGGTATCGCGTTCGCGCAGGCCATCGGCCGCTGGGGGAACTGGTTCAACCAGGAGCTCTTCGGCCGGCCCTCGACCCTGCCGTGGGCGCTGAAGATCGACCCGGCACACCGGCCCGTCGGCACCCCCGGTGACGGCACCTACCAGCCGACGTTCCTCTACGAGTCGCTGTGGTGCGTCGGGGTGGCGCTGCTGGTGATCTGGGCCGACCGCCGCTTCAAGCTGGGCCACGGGCGCGCCTTCGCGCTCTATGTCGCCTCCTACACGGTCGGCCGGTTCTGGATCGAGTACCTGCGGGTGGACGACGCCCACCATGTGCTGGGGCTGCGGCTCAACGACTGGACGGCGATCGTCGTCTTCGTCAGCGCGATCGTCTACTTCGTGCTCTCCGCCAAGTACCGGCCCGGCCGTGAGGTGGTCGTCGAGCCCGAGGGCTTGGTGGCGGCGGATTCGGCGGATTCAGCCGCGACTGGGGATTCGGCGGAGACCGTGGACGCGGCCGCTCGCCCGCAGGCGGATACGGCTGTGGATGCGGCCCCGGATGCGGGCGTGGATTCGGACGTGGACGCGGCGGCCGACCCGGCTGCCGCTGCGGAGCCGGGTGAGCCCGCCGAGCCGAGCGGATCGAGCGGCGAGCCCGAGGTGAACCTCGACAAGGCCGAGCCTGTGGCGGCCGCGGAAAGCGCCGAGGAGCACTCCTCGTCCCCCTCCGGTAAGCGGAACTGATCTACATACCCGCAGGTCAGGTCAGCCTTTCCTTGCTGGCGGCCCGGTGGAATCGTGCGTACGGTCGAACCCGTTGTGCTGAGGCGGGTGGCGCTGGGCTGCCCTGGAAGGGGTGGACCGGATGACCGCGCTCGTTGAGGGGATCGCCGAGGGGACCCCGGTCGAGGAGAACGCCGCCAAGCCCTACCACGTGTCCCACCACTCGCACCGCGATGTCAGCGGCGGCTGGCTGCGGCCCGCGGTGTTCGGCGCGATGGACGGTCTGGTCTCCAACTTCGCCCTGATGACCGGCGTGGCCGGCGGCGATGTGTCGACCCGTACCGTCGTGGTGACCGGCCTCGCCGGACTCGCGGCCGGCGCCTTCTCGATGGCGGCCGGCGAGTACACCTCGGTCGCCTCCCAGCGGGAGCTGGTCGAGGCCGAGCTGGACGTCGAGCGGATCGAGCTGCGCCGCCACCCCGAGGACGAGATGCGCGAGCTGGCCGAGCTGTATGTGTCCCGCGGCGTGGAGCCGGGGCTGGCGCACGAGGTGGCCCGGCAGCTCTCCGCCGACCCCGAGCAGGCGCTGGAGATCCACGCCCGCGAGGAGCTGGGCGTCGACCCGGGCGACCTGCCCTCACCGGTGGTGGCCGCCGCCTCGTCCTTCGTCTCCTTCGCCCTGGGCGCGCTGCTGCCGGTGCTGCCGTATCTGCTGGGCGCCGGCACCCTGTGGCCCGCGGTGCTGCTGGCCCTGGCCGGACTCTTCGGCTGCGGCGCCGCGGTCTCCCGGGTGACCGCCCGCTCCTGGTGGTACGGCGGCCTGCGGCAGCTCGCCCTGGGCGGCGCGGCCGGCGGGATCACCTTCGTGCTCGGCACCCTCATCGGCGGCGCCGTAGGCTGACGATCAGGCCGACGCCCCCGCCGGCTGACCGGATCCGACCCGATCCCCGGCTGATTCGGGCGTCGTGTTTCCTCTTCGTTTCGGATCGCCGTCCACGGGGCATCACTCGGTAACGCGTCGGCAGAGCCGCGAGGCCGCGTCGCAGGAGTCACGAAACCCTCCACCATGTGATGGCCTGAACTGATCCCTCCACCTCCGCAAACGTCCACATACTGGAACCACTCATCCACTTCTCGAACATTCGGCCATCATGTAACCTGCACGAAATCGCAGAGGGCCAACGTCGTCCCTGTTGCGCATGCCTATGACAGGCGATGCATATCAGCCAGAGACGACGACGGGAGAGCCATGCGTTCGCGTTCCGCGTTCATGGACGGGCGCCCCGCCCCGCAGGGGATGTACGACCCCCGCAACGAGCACGACGCCTGTGGTGTCGGCTTCGTGGCCACCCTCACCGGCGAGGCGAGCCATCACCTCGTCGACCAGGCGCTCACCGTCCTGCGCAACCTGGAGCACCGAGGTGCCACCGGCGCCGAACCCGACTCGGGTGACGGCGCGGGCATCCTGCTCCAGGTCCCGGACGCCTTCCTGCGCGGTGCCGCCGGATTCGAGCTGCCCGCCGCCGGGCAGTACGCGGTCGGCCTCGCCTTCCTGCCCCAGGAATCCGACGACCGCGGCAAGGCCGTCGACACCATCGAGCGGATCGCCGCCGAGGAGGGGCTGACCGTACTCGGCTGGCGCGAGGTGCCGACCGACGCCAGTTCGCTCGGCGCCACCTCCCGCTCCACCATGCCGCACTTCGCCCAGCTCTTCATCGGCGACGAGGCGGGCCGGCGCGCCGGCATCGAGCTCGACCGGCCCGCCTTCGTGCTGCGCAGGCGCGCCGAGCGCGAGGCCGACGTCTACTTCCCCTCGCTGTCCGCCCGGACGATCGTCTACAAGGGCATGCTCACCACCGGTCAGTTGGAGCCGTTCTTCCCCGATCTGTCCGACGAGCGGTTCGCCAGCGCCATCGCCGTGGTGCACTCCCGCTTCTCCACCAACACCTTCCCGAGCTGGCCGCTCGCCCACCCGTACCGCTTCGTCGCGCACAACGGCGAGATCAACACGGTCAAGGGCAACCGCAACTGGATGCGGGCCCGCGAGTCGCAGCTCGCCAGCGAACTGTTCACCGCGGCCGGCAGCCGGTTCGAGCGCGGCGACCTGGAGCGGATCTTCCCGATCTGCTCGCCCGGCGGCTCCGACACCGCCTCCTTCGACGAGGTGCTCGAACTGCTGCACCTGGGCGGCCGGTCGCTGCCGCACAGCGTGCTGATGATGATCCCGGAGGCCTGGGAGAACCACGACTCCATGGACCCCGAGCGCCGCGCCTTCTACCAGTACCACTCCACCCTCATGGAGCCCTGGGACGGCCCGGCCTGCGTCACCTTCACCGACGGCTCGCTGGTCGGCGCGGTGCTCGACCGCAACGGCCTGCGCCCGGGGCGCTACTGGGTGACCGACGACGGGCTGGTCGTCCTCGCCTCCGAGTCGGGCGTGCTCGACATCGCCCCGGCGAAGATCGTCCGCAAGGGCCGTCTGCAGCCCGGCCGGATGTTCCTGGTCGACACCGTCAGCCACCGGATCGTCGAGGACGACGAGATCAAGGCCGGCATCGCCGCCGAGAACCCGTACGCCGACTGGCTCGACGCCGGGCTGATCAACCTCGCCGACCTGCCCGAGCGTGAGCACATCGTGCATACCCACGCCTCGGTCAGCCGCCGCCAGCAGACCTTCGGCTACACCGAGGAGGAGCTGCGGGTCCTGATCGCCCCGATGGCCAGGACCGGCGCCGAACCGATCGGCTCCATGGGCACCGACTCGCCGATCGCCGCGCTCTCCGAGCGGCCCCGGCTGCTCTTCGACTACTTCACCCAGTTGTTCGCGCAGGTCACCAACCCGCCGCTGGACGCCATCCGCGAGGAACTCGTCACCTCGCTGGTCTCCACCATCGGCCCGTCCGGCAATCTGCTGGAACCGAGCCCCGCCTCCTGTCGCAACATCACCCTGCCGTTCCCGGTGATCGACAACGACGAGCTGGCCAAGCTCATCCATGTCAACGCCGACGGCGACATGCCGGGGCTGAAGGCCGCCACCCTCTCCGGCCTCTACCGGGTGGCCGGCGGCGGCGAGGCGCTCGCCGCCCGGCTCGCCGAGATCTGCGCCGAGGCCTCCACCGCGATAGAGGACGGCGCCCGGCTCATCGTGCTCTCCGACCGGCACTCCGACGCCGAACAGGCGCCGATCCCGTCGCTGCTGCTCACCTCCGCCGTGCACCACCACCTGATCCGCACCAAGCAGCGCACCCAGGTCGGCCTGCTCATCGAGGCCGGCGACGTACGCGAGGTGCACCACGTGGCGCTGCTCATCGGCTACGGCGCCGCCGCCGTCAACCCCTACCTCGCCATGGAGTCCGTCGAGGACCTGGTGCGGGCCGGCGCCTTCCTGCCCGGCGGGGAGCCCGAGGCGGCGATCAGGAACCTGATCAAGGCGCTCGGCAAGGGCGTCCTCAAGGTCATGTCCAAGATGGGCATCTCCACCGTCGCCTCCTACCGCGGCGCCCAGGTCTTCGAGGCGGTCGGCCTGGACGCCGACTTCACCGACACCTACTTCCACGGCACCGACAGCAAGATCGGCGGGGTCGGCATCGAGGTGATCGCCGCGGAGGTCGCCGCCCGGCACGCCAAGGCGTATCCGGCCTCCGGCATCCCCGCCGCCCACCGCCGGCTGGAGATCGGCGGCGAGTACCAGTGGCGCCGCGAGGGCGAACCGCACCTGTTCGACCCGGACACCGTCTTCCGGCTCCAGCACGCCACCCGCACCCGGCGCTACGACATCTTCAAGCAGTACACCTCGCGGGTGAACGAGCAGTCCGAGCGGCTGATGACGCTCCGCGGCCTGTTCGGCCTGAAGACCGAGCGCCCGCCGGTCCCGCTGGAGGAGGTCGAGCCGGTCGCCGACATCGTCAGGCGGTTCTCCACCGGCGCGATGTCCTACGGCTCGATCTCCCGCGAGGCGCACGAGACGCTCGCCATCGCGATGAACCAGCTCGGCGGCAAGTCCAACACCGGCGAGGGCGGCGAGGACGCCGAGCGGCTCTACGACCCGGCCCGGCGCAGCGCCGTCAAGCAGGTCGCCTCCGGCCGCTTCGGCGTCACCAGCGAGTACCTGGTCAACGCCGACGACATCCAGATCAAGATGGCCCAGGGCGCCAAGCCCGGCGAGGGCGGCCAGCTCCCGGGCCACAAGGTCTACCCGTGGATCGCCGGCACCCGGTACTCCACCGCCGGGGTCGGCCTGATCTCGCCGCCGCCGCACCACGACATCTACTCCATCGAGGACCTCGCCCAGCTCATCCACGACCTGAAGAACGCCAACCCCAGGGCGCGGGTCCACGTCAAGCTGGTCTCCGAGGTCGGTGTCGGCACCGTCGCGGCCGGCGTCTCCAAGGCGCACGCCGACGTGGTGCTGATCTCCGGGCACGACGGCGGCACCGGCGCCTCGCCGCTCACCTCGCTCAAGCACGCCGGCGGCCCCTGGGAGCTCGGCCTGGCCGAGACCCAGCAGACGCTGCTGCTCAACGGCTTGCGGGACCGGATCGTCGTCCAGACCGACGGCCAGCTCAAGACCGGCCGCGACGTGGTGATCGCCGCGCTGCTCGGCGCCGAGGAGTTCGGCTTCGCCACCGCGCCGCTGGTGGTCTCCGGCTGCGTCATGATGCGCGTCTGCCATCTGGACACCTGTCCGGTCGGCGTCGCCACCCAGAACCCGGTGCTGCGCGAGCGGTTCAGCGGCAAGCCCGAGTTCGTCGTCAACTTCTTCCAGTTCATCGCGGAGGAGGTCAGGGAGATCCTCGCCGAACTCGGCTTCCGCACCCTGGAGGAGGCCGTCGGCCACGCCGAGCTGATCGACGCCGGCCGGGCCGTCGACCACTGGAAGGCGCAGGGCCTCGACCTCGCCCCGCTGCTGTACGTTCCGGAACTGCCCGAGGGCACCGCGCTGCACCGGGTCACCGTCCAGGACCACGGCCTGGACAAGGCGCTCGACAACGAGCTGATCCGGCTCGCCGCCGAGGCGCTGGAGACCGGCGCGCCCGTCCGCGCCCAGGTGCCGATCCGCAACGTCAACCGCACGGTCGGCACCATGCTCGGCCACCAGGTGACCAAGAAGTACGGCGGCGCCGGTCTGCCCGAGGGCACCATCGACATCACCTTCACCGGCTCGGCCGGTCAGTCCTTCGGCGCCTTCCTGCCCAGCGGGATCACCCTGCGGCTCGAAGGCGACGCCAACGACTACGTCGGCAAGGGCCTGTCCGGCGGCCGGATCGTGGTCCGCCCCGACCGCGGCGCCGACCACCTCGCGGAGGAGTCCACCATCGCGGGCAACACCATCGCCTACGGCGCCACCGGCGGCGAGCTGTTCCTGCGCGGCCGGACCGGCGAGCGCTTCTGCGTCCGCAACTCCGGCGCGACGGTGGTCGCCGAGGGCGTCGGCGACCACGGCTGCGAGTACATGACCGGTGGCCGGGCCGTCGTCCTCGGCTCCACCGGGCGGAACTTCGCGGCCGGCATGTCCGGCGGCATCGCCTACGTGCTCGACCTCGACCCGGCGGCCGTCAACCGCGGCATGGTCGAGATCGAGGCGCTCGACGCCGACGACATCACGTGGCTGCACGATGTGGTGCGCCGCCACTTCGAGGAGACCGGCTCCACCGCCGCCGAGCGGCTGCTCGGCGACTGGGGCGGCGCCCTCACCCGCTTCGGCAAGGTCATGCCGAGGGACTACAAGGCAGTGCTCGCCGCCAAGAACGCCGCCGAGCAGGCCGGACTCTCCGAGTCCGAGACCACCGCCAAGATGATGGAGGCGGCAAATGGCTGACCCCAAAGGCTTCCTCACCACCCCCCGGGTCGGAGCGCCGACACGTCCGGTCGAGGAGCGCAGGCAGGACTGGAACGAGGTCTATGTTCCCGGTGGGCTGCTCCCGATCATCAGCGAGCAGGCCGGGCGCTGCATGGACTGCGGCATCCCCTTCTGCCACAACGGCTGTCCGCTGGGGAACCTGATCCCCGAGTGGAACGACTACGCCTGGCGCGGTGACTGGACCGCCGCCAGCGAGCGGCTGCACGCCACCAACAACTTCCCGGAGTTCACCGGGCGGCTGTGCCCGGCGCCGTGCGAATCCGCCTGTGTGCTCGGCATCAACCAGCCCGCCGTCACCATCAAGAACGTCGAAGTCACCATCATCGACAAGGCGTGGGACAACGGGGACGTCACCCCGCAGCCCCCGGACCGGCTCTCCGGCAAGACCGTCGCCGTCATCGGCTCGGGCCCGGCCGGCCTCGCCGCCGCCCAGCAGCTCACCCGGGCCGGGCACACCGTCGCCGTCTACGAGCGGGCCGACCGGATCGGCGGACTGCTGCGGTACGGGATCCCCGAGTTCAAGATGGAGAAGCGGCACATCAACCGGCGCATCGAGCAGATGCGGGCGGAGGGGACCAAGTTCCGTACGGGTGTGCAGATCGGCACCGACCTGGACGCGGCGAACCTGGCCAAGCGGTACGACGCGGTGGTCATCGCGGCCGGCGCCACCCAGTGGCGGGACCTGCCGGTCGAGGGCCGGGAACTGACCGGCGTGTACCAGGCGATGGAGTATCTGCCGCTCTCCAACAAGGTGCAGGAGGGTGACTTCGTGGCACCGCCGATCACCGCGGAGGGCAAGCATGTCGTGGTCATCGGCGGCGGCGACACCGGCGCGGACTGCGTCGGCACCGCCCACCGCCAGGGCGCGCTGTCGGTGACCCAGTTGGAGATCATGCCGCGGCCGACCGACGATCGCCCGGCCCACCAGCCGTGGCCGACCATGCCGATGGTCTACAAGGTCACCTCGGCCCACGAGGAGGGCGGCGAGCGGGTCTACGCGGTCAACACCGTGCGGTTCACCGGTGACGAGAACGGCCACGTCAAGGAACTCCACCTGGTCGCGGTGGAATTCGTGGACGGCAGGTTCGTCCCCCAGGAGGGAACCGAACGGGTCATCCCGGCCGACCTGGTCACCCTCGCGATGGGCTTCACCGGCACGGACCAGGGCAACGGCCTGATCGAGCAGCTCGGCCTCCAGCTGGACGCCCGCGGCAACATCGCCCGCGACGGCTCCTACGCGACCAACGTCGCCGGCGTCTTCGTCGCCGGCGACGCCGGCCGCGGCCAGTCCCTCATCGTCTGGGCCATCGCCGAGGGCCGCTCCGCCGCGAAGTCCGTCGACACCTACCTCACCGGCCTCCCCTCCTCCCTCCCCGCCCCCATCGCCCCCACGGACCGCCCCGTCACCGTTTGATCCTTTTGACGCCGTGCTCGCACCGGACTCCGTCCGGCGGGGGGTGAGGTCGGGGGATTGCCGGTGAACCACCGGCTCACGTTCGTCCCGCACAACGGCGTGCGGTACGCAAGCAAGCGCCCGCCCCACCCCGACCAAGGAGGCGGGCGCTTCGCCATTGCCCCGAACGGCGACGGGTGAACCCTTTGGGGTGGGTCGGTGGCCGCTCGGCGACATCGGCCGGGTACGGCGCGTACGCTCGACCGCACGGGGAGGTGTGTCCATGGCCGAGCCCGCGGAACCGGGAGAGCGGACCGTCCCAGGCGGCCCGATCGTGCACGGGTTCCCGCACATCGCCACGGTCCAGGCGGCGCTCACCGCGCTGTACCGGCGGCTGTCACCCGACGGCGTGGCCAGGTTCGCCGCGAGCGTGCACCCGGAGCTGGTGGACTTCCCCGACGACGAGGACCTCTATCTGGGCGCCCAGCGGGTCGCGCGGGTCATGGTGCAGCACTTCCGGCTGCCGGACGCGCGGATGGTGGTCGGCTTCCGGGACATGGTGCACGCCGGCAACGTCGAACTCGCCGCGGGTCCCGAGTACTTCATCGAGCTGCACGCGCGGTTCCGGGCGGACCGGCGCGATGTCGGGGCGGCGCTGGCGCACGAGGTGATGCATGTCTGGCTGCACCGGCTGGGGCTGGAGTTCCCCGGCACCCGGGACAACGAGATCCTGACCGACACGGCGGCGGCGTATCTCGGCGCGGGCTGGCTGCTGCTGGACGCGTACCGGGAGGAGGCGGCGATCCGCGGTGAGCGGCTGATGATGTCGGCGCACAAGCTGGGGTATCTCACGCCCGAGGAGTTCGGGTATGTGCTGGCCAAGCGGGCGATCGCCTTCGGCGACGACATCGAGCCGTGGTTCCGCAGTGTGCGGGCGCGGGAGGCCTACCGGGTGGGGCTGGCGCGGGCGCGGGCGGATCTGCGGCGGCCGCCGCTGGCCGCGGCGGGGTGGGCGGCGCGGCGGCGCTACGCGAAGGACCGCAGGGGCGGTGTCGCCGGGGAGGGGTACTCCTTCGACCGGGCGGGCGGCTCCGCCGGGCTGCGGGTCAGCTTCGCGTGTCCCACGTGTCACCAGCGGATCCGGTTGCCGTGCGGGGGGAGGGTGCGGGCGAGGTGCGGGGTGTGCGGGGTGGTTTTGGAGTGCGAGGCGTAGCTTTTTTCCGGGATAAGCGGCTCGGGCTGTGACCCCCGCGCGGGTGGTCGTGGCTGGTCGCGCGGTTCCCCGCGCCCCTGGGGGGCTTGGGTTGTACCTCGCGTGCGGGTGCGTTGTGGCTGGTCGCGCGGTTCCCCGCGCCCCCGGTGCTGGCGGAGTGGGAGCGCGAGCTCTACGACCGCACCGCCACCGCCACCGCCACCGCCACCGCCAGCGCCGTCGCCGACGCCGTCGCCGACGCGCCGCCCACGCCCGTGCACCGGGAACTCGCCGACGGCGACCGGCTGGACTGGGGCGCCGGCGCCCGCGTGCCGCACGTCCCCGGGCACACCCCCGGCAGCATCGCCGTGCACCTGCCGGAGCAGGGCGTGCTCTTCACCGGGGACACCATCGCCAGCCGGGCGGGCCGGCCCATCCCGGGGGTGTTCAACACCGACCGGGTCCAGCTCGCCGCCGCCTGCACCAGGCTCGCCGCGCTCGACATCGGCACCGCTCTCTTCGGCCACGGCGAACCGCTCACCGGTGACGCGGGCGCCGCCCTCCGCGCGGCCGCGCCCTGACCCGGGAGCGCCGCCCCGATCCCGGCGGGCCGCGGCCGAATCGCCCGGGCGCCGCGGTCGCGATCCGTCCGATCCTGGCCCCGGCCCGCACCCAGCCGTCCGTGATCAGCGCTTTTCCGGTCAGAAATTTGTATCGCAGGACCGGCGACGTGGGGCAGCATGAACGACATGCCTGCTCTCACCCGCGCGGAGGCGCAGACTCGCGCCCGCGACCTGACCGTCCAGCACTACGCGATCGACCTCGACCTCACCAGGGGAGAGGAGGTCTTCGGGTCGACCACCGTCATCCGCTTCACCGCCGAGCGCGCCTGCGACACCTTCGCCGAGGTGCGGCCCGCCGCCCTGCACCGGGTGACCCTCGACGGCGCCGCGCTCGACCCCGCGCTGCTCGCCGACAACCGGCTGCCGCTGACCGGTCTCACCGCGGGCGGGCACGAACTGCGCGTCGAGGCAGACATGCGTTACTCCCGCACCGGCGAGGGCATGCACCGCTTCACCGATCCGGCCGACGGCGAGGCTTATGTCTACAGCCAGCTCTTCATGGAGGACGTGCAGCGCGTCGCCGCCGCCTTCGACCAGCCCGACCTCAAGGCCGTCTTCGACGTCGAGGTGACCGCCCCGCAGGAGTGGACCGTCCTCGGCAACGGCGTGGCGACCCGCAGCGCGCCCGGCCGCTGGAAGCTGGCCACCACCCCGCCGCTGGCCACCTACTTCCTCGCGGTGGCCGCCGGGCCCTATCACTCGGTGCGCGGCGAGCACGCCGGCCTGCCCTTCGGTCTGCACTGCCGCCGCTCGCTGGCCGGTCAACTGGACCAGGACGCCGGGGAACTCTTCGACATCACCTTCCGCTGCTTCGACCGCTACCACCAACTCTTCGACGAGCCCTACCCGTTCGACTCCTATGACCAGGCGTTCGTGCCCGAGTTCAACGCCGGCGCGATGGAGAACCCCGGCCTGGTCACCTTCCGCGACACCTTTCTGCACCGCTCGGCCGTCACCCCCAAGGAGGCGCAGTTCCGGGCGGTGGTCATCGCGCACGAGATGGCCCATATGTGGTTCGGCGACCTGGTCACCCTGCGCTGGTGGGACGACATCTGGCTGAACGAGTCCTTCGCCGAGTACATGGGCTACCAGGTCGCCTCCGAGGTGACCCGCTTCACCGGCACCTGGGTCGACTTCGCGGTGACCCGCAAGGCCTGGGGTTCGGATTCCGACCAGCGCTCCTCCACCCACCCGGTGGCCCCGGACCCGGAAAGCGTGGCCGACACCGCGTCCGCGCTCAACAACTTCGACGGCATCTCCTACGCCAAGGGTGCCTCCGCGCTGCGCCAGCTCGTCGCGTGGCTCGGCCAGGAGGACTTCCTGACCGGGATCAACGCGCACTTCGCCCGGCACCGCTTCGGCAACGCGACCCTCGCCGACTTCATCGACTCGCTGGCCGGCGCCACCCAGCGCGACCTGCCCGCCTGGGCCGACGCGTGGCTGCGCACCACCGGCGTCGACACCCTCACCCCGACCGCGTCGCCCGCCCCCGGCGGCTGGCGGCTGGAGGTCACCCACACCGGCGGCCGCCCGCACCACGTCACCATCGGGCTCTACGACCGGGCCGCCGACGATCCGCGCCGGCTGGTCCTCCGCGACCGGATCCCCTTCGACCTCACCGCGACCGCCGCGGTCGGCAAACGCGACCTCGACGGCACCAGGCCCGATGTGATCCTGCTCAACGACGGCGACCTGTCGTACACCAAGGTCCGCTTCGACGACCACTCGTGGGAGGCGATCGCCGACACCCTGTCGACGCTGCCCGACCCGCTCAGCCGGGCGGTGATCTGGCGGACCGTCCGCGACCAGGTGCGCGACGCGCGGACCGCGCCCGCCGACTACCTCACCCTGGTGAACCGCCAGCTGCCCGCCGAGACCGACCCGTTCGTGGTCGAAGGCGTCCTCGGCTTCGCCCGCTCCGTCGCCGACCGCTTCCTGGCCTCCGCGCTCCGGCCGGCCGCGCTGACCGCACTCGCCGCCACCAGCCGCGCGCTGCTGGCCGAAGGCCCGCGGGAGACCCGGCTCAGCGCGGTCCGCACCCTCGTCGACTCGGCCGTCACCCCGCAGGACGCCGCCGAGTTGCGCCGCTGGTACGACGAAGGGGCCGTCCCCGGCTGGCACGTCGACCCCGAACTGCGCTGGACGCTGCTGCTGCGGCTGACCGTACTGGGCGCCGCCGACGCCGCCGAGATCGACGCCGAACGGGAACGCGACCCCAGCGCCAAGGGCCTGGAAGGCGCCGTCCGTTGCCGGGCGGCGCTGCCCGACGCGGCGGCCAAGGCCGCCGCCTGGCAGTCGATGTTCCACGACGACTCGCTGTCCAACTACCTGTTCACCGCCACCGCCCAGGGCTTCTGGCATCCCGAACAGAGCGACCTGGTCCGCGCCTTCGTGCCCCGTTTCTGGCCGGACGCCGCCGCCCTCGCCGCCCGCCGCGGCGCCGCCCTCGCCGAAGCGGCCGGGCGGTTCGCCTTCCCGGCCACCGCTGTTGACGCCGAGACCCTGGCCGAGGGCCGCAAAGCCCTCACCGATCCCTCGCTCACCCCGGCGCTGCATCGCTACCTCGCCGACCAGCTCGACGACCTGGAGCGGTCCTTGCGGGTGCTGGCGGCCTTCGGCGGCTGACGGGTCCGCGCCGGTCCGCACCCGGTCCGCGCCGGTCCGCACCGGGTCGTCCGGCGGGGTGGCGGCCCACGCCGGTCGGTAAAGCGGGTGATACGACGGGCGTACCGGTGCTGGCGCGGCCGGTACGTTCCCATTCGGCGAAGTCGTCGTTGAACATGGCGAGTCAGCGACAACGCCGAACGGTGAGGACCGCCCATGCCGATGCCCGCTCTCGCCGGAGGACGACAAGGGGTGGCTGATTTACGACCCCTGGTGGACGCCGCGCTCGCCGCTCTCGCCGAAGGGGCGCGCGGCCGCGGGGGAGCGGTGCCCGGCGGTGGCCCCGAGGCGGTGGCCGCCGCCGTCGGGGCGACCCTCGGCGAGGCGCTGCCCGTCGACGGCCGCGGTGAACGCGAAGCCCTGCACACCCTGGTCCGGATGCTCGCCCAGGGCGCGGTCGACCCGGCGGAGCCCAACTGCGCGGCTCATCTGCACTGTCCGCCGCTGGCCGTCGCGGTCGCCGCCGACCTGGCGGTCTCCGCGCTCAACCCCTCCATGGACTCATGGGACCAGGCGCCCGCCGCCACCGAACTCGAGGCCCGGGTCACCGCGGCCCTCGCCGGACTCGTCTTCCCCGACCTGCCGGCCCCCGACGCTCTGGTCACCACCGGTGGCACCGAGGCCAACCAGCTCGCGCTGCTGCTCGCCAGGGAGCGCGCGGCCGGCGGCCCACCGGTGCAGGTGGTGTGCGGGGCCGCCACCCACCACAGTGTGCGCCGGGCCGCCTGGCTGCTCGGCCTGCCGCACCCCGTCGTGCTCGACACCCCCGCCGGTGTGCTCGACCCGGCCGCCGTCGCCGAGGCGCTCGACGACCTCCCGGTACGCGCCCTGGTGGTGGCCACCGCGGGCACCACCGACACCGGGGCCATCGACCCGCTGCCGGAGATCGCCGCGACCGTCGCCCGCCACCTCGCCGAACTCCATGTGGACGCCGCGTACGGCGGTCCACTGCTGTTCAGCCGGCGCGAGGCGGCCCGGCTCGACGGCGTTCAGTCCGCCGTGTCGGTCACGCTGGACCTGCACAAACTGGGCTGGCAACCGGTCGCGGCCGGCCTGCTCGTGGTCCCCGACCGCGGCGCCCTGCGCCCGCTCGACCACCGGGCGGACTATCTCAACGCCGCCGACGACACCGACGCCGGCCTGCCCGATCTGCTCGGCCGCTCACTGCGCACCACCCGCCGCCCCGACGTCCTCAAGATCGCCGTCACCCTGCGCGCGCTCGGCCGGGAAGGCATGGCCGCGCTGGTCGACGCGGTGTGCGACCACGCCCGGCTGCTCGCCGCCAAGGTCACGGCGCATCCCGGGCTGGTCCTGTACGGGCAGCCGACCATCAGCACGGTGCTGTTCCGCCCCCGGGACGCCACCGACGACGAGGTGGCCGAGGTGCGCCGCCGCCTGCTCTTCGAGGGCCGCGCGGTGCTCGGCCGGGCGAGCGCGGGCGGCCGGCTGTGGCTCAAGGCGACCCTGCTCAACCCGTATCTGCGGCCGGAAGACCTCGACGCGCTGCTCCAGCTCACCATGGAAGGCACCACCGCCCGATGAACCCTCCGACACCACCGATGCCCGCGCCCGCCCCCGAGCCCGGTCCCGTACTCCCGCCGGCGGCGCCGCCCGTCCCGCCGGTCACACCGCCCGTGGCCACGCCGCTGGCGCTCGACATCGTGGTCACCGCCCCACCCCACGAGATGACCGAGCCGGCCGAGCCGGCCGCGGTGGAAGAACCCGCCCCCGCACTCGCCCCGGCCGGCCCCCCGGCGCCCCGGCCCGGCGCCGACGTGCCGTACGACCTGCTCGGGATCGGCGTCGGCCCGTTCAACCTGTCGCTGGCCGCGCTGGCCGACGGCATCGAGGGGCTCACCACCGCCTTCTACGACCAGCGGGCCGCCTTCCACTGGCACCCCGGGCTGCTCATCGACGGCGCCACCCTGCAAGTGCCCTTCCTCGCCGACCTGGTGACGCTCGTCGACCCGGCCAGCCGCTGGTCGTTCCTGAACTGGCTGAAGAGCCGCGAGCGCCTCTTCCCGTTCTATTTCGCCGAACGCTTCCACGTCCACCGCGCCGAGTACGACGCCTACTGCCGCTGGGTCGCCGAGCACCTGCCCAACACCCACTTCCGCCAGCAGGTCGACTCGGTGGGCTGGAACCCGGCCCGCGCCCGCTTCGAGATCGACCACACCCGGCTCGACGAGAACGGCGAGGCCGAGGCGCTGGGCCGCACCAACGCCCGCCACCTGGTCATCGGCGTCGGCACCGAGCCGCACGTACCGGAACCGCTGCGCCCGCTGGAGGAGACCCCGACCGTGCCGGTGGTCCACTCGGCGCACTACCTCGACAACCGCGAGCGGCTGCTCGCCGCCGACCACATCACCGTCGTCGGTTCCGGCCAGTCCGGCGCCGAGGTCTTCCTCGACCTGCTGCGGGCCCGGCCGGCCGGCCGCGAGCGCCTCACCTGGCTGGCCCGCACCCCCGCCTTCGCCCCCATGGAATACAGCAGGCTCGGCCTCGAACACTTCACCCCCGACTACACCCGCTACTTCCACGGGCTGCCGGAAGAATCCCGCGACCGCCTGCTGCCCCGGCAGTGGCAGCTCCACAAGGGCATCGACCACGACACGATCACCGCGATCCACCAGGAGCTGTACCGCCGGACGCTCGACGGCGGCTGGCCGGACGCCGTCCTCACCCCCGGCGTGACCGTCCGCACGGCCGGCCGGATCGGCACCCAGAGCATCGAGCTCCATCTGGAACACGCCGATCAGGGCACCCGCACCCGGCTGATCACCAGCGCCGTGGTGCTCGCCACCGGCTACCGGGAACGCCCGGTCGACCGGCTGCTCGCCCCCCTGGACCCGTACATCAAGAAGGACGGCTCGGGACGGCCGAAGATCGACGCCCGGCACCGGATCGAACTCGACCGAACCGTCACCGGGCGTGTCTACGTCCAGCACGCCGACCGCCACACCCACGGCGTCGGCGCGCCCGACCTGGGCCTGGCCGCCTGGCGGTCAGCGGTCGTGCTCAACGACCTCACCGGACTGCTCACCGGCGCCGAGCACTATCCGCTGCCCGCCAGGACCGCCTTCACCACCTTCGGCCTGGACGGCGCCGCCGTCGGCGACGTCCCTACCCGAACAGCGGCACTCCGGCGCGGGTGAGCCGCCACTGGTCGCCGCCGAACTGCGCCGGGTCGATCGTCCCGTGGGCCTGCACCCAGGCGATGATCGTGTTGCGGATCTCGTCGGAGGTGGACCACACCGACTGGGCGGCGGCGACATGCGGATAGTTGCTGCCGCCGCTCGACCGGTAGTTGTTCACCGCCAGCACGAACCGCGCGGCCGGATCGACCGGGACCCCGCCGGCCGTGAGCGCGGTGATCCGCGAGCCGACCGGCTGGGCGATGTCGATGTCGTACGAGACCCCGCTGAGCACGTCGTAGCTGTAGTCCGGGGTCTTGTTGGCGTTGGTGAGCTGGCTGACGTCGACCGGCGCGTCCGGCGCGGTCTGCACGAAGTAGGCCGCCGACCACTCCAGGTAGTCCTTGACCTGGGCGCCGGTGAGGATCTTCGCGTCCAGGGTGTTCTCGTACACATACAGCCCGGCCACATCCCGCAGCGACACCTGACCGGCCGGGATGGCGGCGGTCCGCGAGAACGGCGACGCCTCGGAGAGCACCGGCAGCGACGCGTACGCGGTGCCGGCGAGCGCGGCCTTGACCGTCTCGGCCTGCACCAGGTTGATGAAGTCGATGATCGGGGTGTCCTTGTAGGTGGACTCGGCCGCCGACATCGCGGTGGTGCACGTGCCGACCACCTGATTGACGTAGGCCACCACCTTCTGGTGCTCGTCCCTGACCAGCTTGGCCACCGCCGGGTCCTCGGCGACCGTGTTGGCGTTGCGGACCTCGGCGGTCACCGAGGAGACCAGCCAGCACCCCCGGTCCAGCGCCAGCTCGATGTCGAAGACGCTCAGCCGCATCCCCCACATCAGCGGCTCGGAGAGCACCACGGTCTTGCCGGTGGCCTCGTTGGTGACCAGCGTCTGCGGCCGCTCCACATGGGTGTGGCCGACCAGGATCGCGTCGATCCCGGGGACCTGCGCGGCCACCAGCGAGGAGGCGTTCTCCGGGTAGGGCACCGCGTCACCGTAGGAGGTGCTGCCGTCCAGGCCGGAGTGGTCGGTGCATATCACCACGTCGCAGCCGAGCGCCCGCAGCTTCGGTACGTAGATCTTCGCCTGCTCGACCAGGCCGGGGAAGGCCATCTTGCCCTGCACATTGGCCTTGTCCCACACCGCGATGCCCGGGTTGGTGAGCCCCAGGACGCCGATCTTGACGTCGGGGGCGCCCTCGACCCGGATCGTCTTGACCAGATAGGGCGGGAAGGCCGGCTTCAGCGTCTTGGCGTCGACCGCGTTGGCGGCCAGCAGCGGGAAGTCGCACTGCTCCTGGAAGGCGCGCAGCAGCGGGATGCCGTAGTTGAACTCATGGTTGCCGAGCGCCGCCGCGTCGTACTTCAGGTGGTTCATGGCCAGCGCCATCGGATGGCGGGGGCCCCTGCGGGCGCCGGTGATCGGCTCGACCCGGGCGTAGTAGTACGAGAGCTGGGTGCCCTGGATGATGTCGCCCGCGTCGATCAGCAGGGTGCGGTCGTGGCCCTTCTCGGCGCGCGCCTGCTCGACGAGGGTGGCGATCTTGGCCAGGCCGATGTCGTTGTGGGTGGCGTCGTCGTACTCGGCGTTGGTGAAGTAGTCCCAGTTGAGCGCGTGGCCGTGCAGGTCGGTGGTGCCGAGCACCCGGAGGCTGAAGGTCTTCGGGTGATGCCCGTGGCCGTGGTGCCCGGCGGACCGCTCGGGCCCGGTGGCCGCGGCGGCCGGCGTGGCCACCGCACCGGCGGCCCCGGCCAGTGCGACGCCCGCGCCGGTGGCGGCGGAGCGGTTGATGAAGTCCCTGCGATTGAGGGGCATCTGGTCTCCCGGTGAGGGTGGGGGTGGCGCAGGAGTGGGTACGACGCGCGTAGATTCTGGCCCACCGGGCCCCTCCCGCGACACCCCCTTCCGCTGCCCCGTGTCCGGGTAAGCGGCGCGAGCGGCCACCGAGGGTGACCGGACTGCTCATCGGAGCGGACTGCTGCACACTTCGACACTTGTCAACAAGCGTTAATCCAGCCGTCGTTGGAGAGTTGCCGCCCCCGCATTCCCTACCAACGAGTAGGTCATACTCTCGATACATGCGCCGAGCCAAAATTGTCTGCACCCTAGGGCCTGCCACCGACTCGTACGACCAGATCAAAGCGCTGGTCGACGCCGGTATGGACGTAGCCCGCCTGAATCTGAGCCACGGGTCGTACGCCGAGCACGAGGACCGCTTCCGACGCGTCCGCAAGGCCGCCGACGAGACCGGCCGCAGCGTCGGCATCCTGGTCGACCTTCAGGGTCCGAAGATCCGGCTCGGCCGTTTCGCCGAGGGCCCGGTACTCCTTGAACGCGGTGACGAGTTCACCATCACCGCCGACGACATCGACGGTGACCAGCAGATCTGCGGCACCACCTACAAGGGGCTGCCCGCCGACGTCGCCCGCGGCGAGCGCATCCTGGTGGACGACGGCAGGGTCACGCTGGAGGTCACCGATGTCGAGGGCCCCCGGGTGCACACCATGTGCATCGAGGGCGGCATGATCTCCGACAACAAGGGGCTGAACCTCCCCGGCGTCGCCGTCTCCGTCCCCGCGCTCTCCGAGAAGGACATCCGCGACCTGCGCTGGGGCCTGCGGATCGGCGCCGACGTCATCGCGCTGTCCTTCGTCCGCTCCGGCCGCGACATCCTGGACGTGCACCGGATCATGGACGAGGAGGGCCGGCGGGTGCCGGTCATCGCCAAGGTCGAGAAGCCGCAGGCGGTCGACAACCTCGACGACATCGTCGCGGCCTTCGACGGCGTGATGGTCGCCCGCGGCGACCTCGGCGTGGAGATGCCGCTGGAAGCGGTGCCGCTGGTCCAGAAGCGCGCGGTCGGCCTGGCCAGGCGCAACGCCAAGCCGGTCATCGTCGCCACCCAGATGCTCGACTCGATGATCGACAACTCCCGCCCGACCCGCGCCGAGGCCAGCGACGTCGCCAACGCCGTCATCGACGGCACCGACGCGGTGATGCTCTCCGGCGAGACCAGCGTCGGCAAGTACCCGATCGAGACGGTCAAGGTGATGTCCCGGATCATCGTCGCCGCCGAGGAGCACATCCTCGCCGACGGCCTGCCGCCGCTCACCGACCAGAACAAGCCCCGCACCCAGGGCGGCGCCGTCGCCCGCGCCGCCGCCGAGATGGGTGACTTCCTCGGCGCCCGCTTCCTGGTGGCCTTCACTCAATCCGGTGACACGGTACGGCGGCTGTCCCGCTACCGCTCGCCGATCCCGGTGCTCGCCTTCACCCCCGAGCCGGCCACCCGCTCGCAGCTCAGCCTGACCTGGGGCGTGGAGAGCTTCCTCGGCCCGACGGTGCAGACCACCGACGAGATGGTGCAGCAGGTGGACGAGCAGTTGCTGCGGATCGGCCGCTGCAAGAAGGGCGACGTCGTGGTGATCACGGCCGGTTCGCCGCCCGAGACGCCCGGTACGACCAACATGGTGCGGGTTCACCACATCGGTGAGGACGATTCGCCCAAGTAGCAGCCTCGATCAGTGGTCGGCCAGTGGTCGGCCAGTGGCCGACCGGGTCGACCGGCAGTCGGCCGGCGGCCGACCGCACCGTGCCCCCGTTCCGGCCCCGCCGGCGGGGGCACCGCCATGTCCCGGATCGGTACCGGGCCGGACAACCGGCAATCCGCAGGCAATTAACGCTCTGTAACCTGGACGCAATACGGATTCAAAGATCCAGCCGAGGCGGCCGTCCCCCTCGTACATCAGTCCAAAGTGGCGGAATTCCGGCGGATGACCTGATGAAAGCTCAGGAGAAGCTCAAATGCTCCGACTTGGCATAACAAGACAGTCACACTCTTCCCCACACCTCTGCCTCACCCCCCTTGACACGCCTAGAGTCACTGCCAGTCACCGCGCCACCGGATTAGTCAGTTCGGGTTCCAGCGCACGACTCGGTCGCTCATCAGAGTCGGCCGCGCCAGGCGAAAGGACTGATTGTGCGACACCGTTCCTTGCTGATAATGACCTCCGTGCTTGCCACCGGAGCCCTCACTCTCACGGCCTGCGGCTCCCGCAGCGACGACAAGGGCAGCGGGGACAGCAGCGCCAGCACCGGGACCGGCGGCGCTAAGACCACCGTCGTCATCGGCGTCGACGCACCGCTCACCGGCGCCAACTCCGCCACCGGTCTCGGCATCCAGTACGGCGTGCAGATCGCGGTCGACGACGCCAACGCCAAGAACCTGGTGCCCGGAGTGACCTTCAAGGTCAAGGCGCTCGACGACAAGGCCCAGCCCGCCACCGGCCAGCAGAACGCCACCGCGTTCGTCCAGGACAACTCCGTGATCGCCAGCGTCGGCCCGCTGAACTCCGGCGTCGCCACCTCGATGCAGCAGGTGTTCGCGACCGCCAACATGGTGGAGATCTCGCCGTCGAACACCAACCCGGCGCTCACCCAGGGCCCCAAGTGGAACACCGGCACCGAGGTCCGTCCGTTCAAGACGTACTTCCGTACCGCCACCACCGACGCCAAGCAGGGCGGCTTCGCGGCCGACTACGCGGCCAACACCCTGAAGAAGAAGTCCGCGTTCGTCGTCGACGACAAGCAGACCTACGGCGCCGGCCTGGCCGCGATCTTCAAGGACAAGTTCAGCGGCCTCGGCGGCAAGATCGCCGGCACCGACCACGTCAACACCGGTGACACCGACTACAACACCCTCGTCACCAAGATCAAGAGCTCGAAGGCCGACCTGCTCTACTACGGCGGCCAGTACGACGAGGCCGAGCTGATCACCAAGCAGCTCAAGGCCGCGGGCGTCAACATCCCGCTGTTCGGCGGTGACGGCATGTTCTCCGACACCTACATCCAGACCGCGGGTCCGGCCGCCGAGGGCGACCTGGCCACCTCCGTCGGTGTCCCGGTCACCACCCTGCCGGCCGCCCAGACCTTCATCCAGACCTACAAGTCCAAGGGCTACCCCGGCGACTACGGCACCTACGGCGGTTACTCGTACGACGCCGCCACCGCCATCATCAAGGGCGTCAAGGCCGTCATCGACGCGAACGGCGGCAAGCTGCCCGCCATCAGCGACGCCCGCGCCAAGCTCGTCGACGCGGTGCAGAAGAGCGACTTCGACGGCATCGCCGGACACGTCTCCTTCGACCAGTACGGCGACACCACCAACAAGCAGCTCACCGTCTACCAGGTGAAGAGCGGCAAGTGGGCGCCCGTGAAGAGCGGCACCTACAACGGCTGATCAGCACACCAGCGTCACCCCAGGCCGCGCGGCCGGTCATCCCGGCCGCGCGGCCCGCCGCTTATCTCGACCCTTCTCACTCCCGCCCCTCTTTTCGACCCCTTCTCCACCCCTTTTCGACACCTTCTCAACCTTGTTCGACCTCTTCTCAACCTCGCTCGACCCCCTTCCTCAGCGTCCCCCGCTCCCCAGCGACATGGAGGCCATGCGGTGCACACCCTGCCGCAACAGCTGGCCAACGGGCTGTTCCTCGGCTCGATGTACGGGCTCATCGCCATCGGCTACACGATGGTGTACGGCATCGTCCAGCTCATCAACTTCGCCCACGGCGAGATCTTCATGACCGGCGCCTTCGGTGCGCTCACGGTCTGGACCAACCTTCCCGACGGCACCAGCATCTGGCTCGCCCTGCCCCTGATGCTGGCCGGCGGCGCCATCGTGGCCGTACTCATCGCGATGGCCGCCGAGCGCTTCGCCTACCGGCCGCTGCGCGGCGCGCCCCGGCTGGCACCGCTCATCACCGCCATCGGCCTCTCGCTGGCACTCCAGCAGGCGATCTTCGTCTGGTACCCGGGCGCCGACAACGCGAAGAACTTTCCCCAGTTGGGCACCCACCCCTACCACCTGGGCTCCATCAGCATCCAGCGCGGTGACATCTTCCTCATCTCCGCCGCCGTGATCTGCATGGTCGGCCTCGCCGCCTTCGTCCGGACCAGCCGGACCGGGCGCGCCATGCAGGCCACCGCCCAGGACCCCGACACCGCGCAGCTCATGGGCATCGACACCAACCGGATCATCGTCATCGCCTTCGCCATCGGCGGCTTCTTCGCCGCCGTCGCGGGTCTCGCCGACGGCCTCAAGTACGGCCAGATCAAGTACGACATCGGCTTCCAGGCCGGCCTCAAGGCGTTCACCGCTGCGGTGCTCGGCGGTATCGGCAACATCTACGGCGCGATGCTCGGCGGCCTCGTCCTCGGGGTGGCCGAATCCTGCGCCTCCGCGTACATCTCCAACATCCCCGGGATGTCCCAGCTCGGTGGCGGCGGCTGGGCCAACGTCTGGGCGTTCGTCCTCCTCATCGTCGTGCTGCTGGTCCGGCCGCAGGGCCTGCTCGGCGAGCGCGTAGCGGACAGGGCGTGATCACGACATGACCGATCTCCCCGTCACCGCGGCGGCGCCCGTCACCACGACCGCGCCGGACGACAGCCGGCGCACGGCCCCGTTCATCCCGGTGCCGCAGGCCGCCGCCCGCCTCGCCACCCTGGCCGGCGTCATCGCCACGATCGCCTCGACCTTCCTGTCCTGGACCTACACGACCGACTTCCCCGGCGACCTCACCGTCAGCGGCTACCCCGGCGGACTCCAGGTCCTCACCCTCATCGGCGCCATCCTCACCGGCGTCATCGCGCTCGGCGCCTTCCGGGTGCCCGGCCTTTCCTGGCTCAACCCCAGCCGGTCGCAGAACTCCGTGCTGCTGCTGGCCGTCGGGACCTTCGCCACCACCTGGTACACCGTGATCGCCATCGCGGAAGAGCTGGGCGGCATCGCCAACCTCGACCCCGGCGGCTTCGTCGCCGCCATCGGCAGCCTGCTGCTCCTGCTCGGCGCGCTCGCCCTGCCGATCGACCGGCACCCCGAGGACCCGGCCGCCACCGAGCACTACGAACTCGGCTGGTTCGTCGACAAGGGCTTCGCCGTCGGCGCGTACCGCTTTCTGCGCACGCTGCGCCTCAACCACCGTGAGCTCCGGGTCGGCGACCCCCGCAAGCTCAACCCGTGGTTGCAGCGGCTCGCCATCGTGGTGGTCTTCGCCCTGGGCCTGAAGATCCTCACCTACGGCATCGCCACCGACTACACCGAGATCTTCATCGGCTATCTGCTGATCATCGCCTTCGGTTTCTGGGGGCTCAGCGCCGCCGGACTGCTCCGCCAGTTCCAGCAGCTCACCCAGGCCAACCGCGCCTTCTCGGCCGGCGTCGGCGTGCTCACCGCCATCGCCTATCCGTTCGCCCAGAACAACGAGCACTGGGCCAACCTCGGCGTCAACATCCTGATCTTCGGCACCGTCGCCCTCGGCCTCAACATCGTGGTCGGCCTCACCGGACTGCTCGACCTCGGCTATGTCGCCTTCCTCGGCGTCGGCGCCTACGCGGCGGCCCTGGTCTCCGGGTCCCAGTTCTCCGTCTGGTCCGGGGTCCATTTCCCGTTCTGGGCCGCGGCCCTCACCGGCATGGCCGCCGCGCTGGTCTTCGGCGTCCTCATCGGCGCCCCGACCCTGCGGCTGCGCGGTGACTACCTGGCCATCGTGACCCTCGGCTTCGGAGAGATCTTCCGTATCGCGGTGCGGAACCTCGACGGTGTCTCAGGGCCGAAGCTCACCGGCGGCCCCAACGGCATCTCCCAGATCCCGGACCTCTCCATCTTCGGGTACAACCTGGGCCAGGCGCACGCCGTCGGCTCCTTCACCCTCGGCCGGTTCGCCAACTACTACCTGCTGATGCTGCTCATCACCGTCATCGTGGTGCTGGTCTTCACCCGGGCCGCCGACTCCCGGATCGGCCGCTCCTGGGTCGCCATCCGCGAGGACGAGACCGCCGCCACCGCGATGGGCATCAACGGCTTCCGGGTCAAGCTGATCGCCTTCGCCCTCGGCGCCTCGCTCGCCGGACTGGCCGGCACGGTCAGCGCGCACGTCACGTACAGCGTGGTGCCCGACCCGTATGTGTTCGCCGGATCGACCCCGCCCAACTCGGCGTTCCTGCTGGCCGCGGTGGTCCTCGGCGGCATGGGCACGGTCAGCGGCCCGATCCTGGGCGCGGCCCTGCTCTATCTGATCCCGGAGAAGCTGGCCTTCATCCAGCGCTACGAACTGCTCGCGTTCGGCGTCGCCCTCATCCTCATCATGCGCTTCCGGCCCGAGGGCATCATCGCCAACCGGCGCCGCCAGCTCGAATTCCACGAGGACGAGGCGCTCATCCCCAGTCAGCGGCCACTCGGCGACGACACCGTCCCCGCCAGCACGGCAGGGGCGTGAGAGACACCATGACCACCACCAGCACCCCAGCGCCCGTGCCCGCCCAGACCCCCGGCAACGGTCCGCTGCTCCAGGCGACCGGCGTCATCATGCGCTTCGGCGGTCTCACCGCCGTCCGCGACGTCAGCCTCACCGTCAACAGTGGTGAGATCGTCGGACTGATCGGGCCCAACGGCGCCGGCAAGACGACGTTCTTCAACTGCCTCACCGGGCTGTACGTCCCCACCGAGGGCACCGTCGCCTACCGCGGTACCGTGCTGCCTCCCAAGCCGCACCTGGTCACCAAGGCCGGCATCGCCCGTACCTTCCAGAACATCCGGCTCTTCGCCAATATGACGGTGCTGGAGAACGTCCTCGTGGGCCGGCACACCCGCACCCGCGAAGGACTCCTCTCCGCCCTCATCCGCGGCCCCGGCTACCACCGGGCGGAAGCGAAATCGCGCGAACGCGCGATGGAACTCCTGGAGTTCACCGGACTCGCCGACAAGGCCGACCTGCTCTCGCGCAACCTGCCCTACGGCGAGCAGCGCAAGCTGGAGATCGCCCGGGCGCTGGCCAGCGAACCGGGGCTGCTGCTGCTCGACGAGCCCACCGCCGGTATGAACCCCCAGGAGACGCGGGCCACCGAGGAACTCGTCTTCGCCATCCGGGACCAGGGCGTCGCCGTCCTGGTCATCGAGCACGACATGCGGTTCATCTTCAATCTCTGCGACCGCGTCGCCGTGCTCGTCCAGGGCCAGTTGCTCGTCGAAGGCACGTCCGACGTCGTGCAGAGCGACGAACGTGTCATCGCCGCCTACCTCGGTGAGCCGATCGCCGGGCAGGACGAACCGGCAGGTGAACCGGCAGACGCACCGGCAGCGGAGGAGCCGCCAGGGGCCGAGCCGGCCCGGGCCGACGACGAGCAGCAGGAGAACGACCGATGACCGCACTGCTCGAAGTCGAAGACCTCCGGGTCGCCTACGGCAAGATCGAAGCCGTCAAGGGCATCTCCTTCTCGGTCGAAGCCGGCCAGGTCGTCACCCTCATCGGTACCAACGGCGCCGGCAAGACCACCACGCTGCGGACCCTCAGCGGCCTCCTCAAGCCCATCGGCGGCCGCGTCGTCTTCGACGGCAAGGTCCTCACCCGGGTCCCGGCGCACAAGATCGTCGCCCTCGGACTCGCGCACTCCCCGGAAGGCCGGCACATCTTCCCCCGGCTGACCATCGAACAGAACCTGCAACTCGGCGCGTTCCTGCGCAAGGACGCCGCCGGCATCACCAAGGACATCGAGCGCGCCTACGAGCTCTTCCCCATCCTCGGCGAGCGCCGCCGGCAGGCGGCCGGCACCCTCTCCGGCGGCGAGCAGCAGATGCTCGCCATGGGGCGCGCCCTGATGTCCCAGCCCAAACTGCTGATGCTCGACGAGCCCTCGATGGGCCTGTCGCCGATCATGATGCAGAAGATCATGACCACCATCGTGGAGCTCAAGGCCCAGGGCACCACGATCCTGCTCGTCGAGCAGAACGCCCAGGCCGCGCTTTCGCTGGCCGACCAGGCACACGTCATGGAGATCGGCAGCATCAAGCTCTCCGGCACCGGACAGGAACTCCTGCACGACGAGGGCGTCCGCAAGACGTACCTCGGCGAGGACTGAGCCGCCTGACCGCACGAAAGGGCCCGCACCCCCTGGGGTGCGGGCCCTTCGGCGTGCCGGGCGGACCGGCCGGGGCCGGCCTTATTTCTCGGCCACCTCGTCGATCACGGCCTGAGCTACCGCCTGCATCGACATACGCCGGTCCATCGACGTCTTCTGGATCCACCGGAAAGCCGCCGGCTCGGTCAATCCGTACTTGGTCTGCAACACGCTCTTCGCCCGGTCGACCAGCTTCCGCGTCTCCAGCCGCAAGGACAGATCGGCGATCTCGGCCTCCAGCGTCCGCAGCTCCTGGAATCGGCTGACCGCCATCTCGATGGCCGGCACCAGATCGCTCTTGGTGAACGGCTTCACCAGATACGCCATCGCCCCCGCGTCCCTGGCCCGTTCGACCAGTTCCCGCTGCGAGAAGGCGGTGAGCATCAGCACCGGCGCCAATTTATCGGCGGCGATCCGCTCGGCGGCCGAGATACCGTCGAGCACCGGCATCTTCACATCCAGGATCACCAGATCCGGCCGCTGCTCCTCGGCCAGCTTCACCGCGGTCTCCCCGTCCCCGGCCTCACCGACGACGGAGTAACCCTCCTCCTCCAGCATCTCCTTCAGATCCAACCGGATCAGCGCTTCGTCCTCGGCGATGACGACGCGCGTCGTCACCGGCGGGACATGCGACTTCTCACCCTCCGCCCGCGCAGGTGGCTCCGCCTGCGGCGGCTGCTCGTCGTGGGGGCTGGCGGACTCATCGGGGGCGCTCACGGTGCTCCTCGGTTCATGACGGGACCTGCCCCTAGAGCCTACCCAGGTCCGCTAGGGCGTGGGGCGTGGAGGTAGTAGGCTATCCTCTGTTTCAAGGGGCCCCGGTAGCCCAATTGGCAGCAGGCAATGGATTCAAAACCCATACAGTGTCGGTTCGAGTCCGACCCGGGGCACATTCCCTTCAATTCGAAGGTCAGCGTCGCTTTTCCCGTCCAGAGCCGTTTTGCATTCCCCTTTTCCGGGTGCCGGATGCTCCGGTCTCCGGTGGCTCCCGTTGCTCCGGTTTCTGGCTGCTCCGGGTCTGTCGACGACCTGTGCGTACCTCGGATCGCTTTTCCCTACGCTGTCGCCGTCGTCGCACCGGTAGCTGTGGTCGGCCGCAGCATGCACGTCAGGCGGGCCGTACAGACGCGTTTGCCGGCCTCGTCGGTGATGACGACCTCATAGGTGGCCGACGAACGGCCGCGGTGGACAGGGGTGGCGGTGCCGGTCACGGTGCCGGAGCGGACGCTGCGGTGGTGGGTGGCGTTGAGGTCGACACCGACCGCGATCTTGGTGGGGCCGCCGTGCAGCATCGCGCCGACCGAGCCGACGGTTTCGGCGAGCACCGCGGAGGCGCCGCCGTGCAGCAGCCCATAGGGCTGAGTGTTCCCCTCGACCGGCATCACGCCGACCACCTTGTCGGGGCCGGCTTCCAGGATCCGGATTCCCATGCGATCGCCGAGATGGCCGCCGGAGAAGAGAGCCGGCAGGTCCATCCCGAGATCGGCGTACTGCTGGAGGATCTCCCGGGGGAACGCGGTGGCGGTCTGCTCGCCCATCTGGTGCTCCGATCATTCTCTGCTGTTGGGAACAGGGTTCTATCCGACGCGTGCGGTCACGCCTTCGGCGGGTCCGGGTGCTCCAGGCGGATCGGCACGGACTTGGACGCCGGGGTGTTGCTGGTGTCGGCGGTGTGGTCGAGCGGTACCAGCACATTGGTCTCGGGGTAGTAGGCGGCGGCGCAGCCGCGCGGCGTGGGGTAGTGCACCACCCGGAAGCCGTCGGCGCGGCGCTCGGTGCCGTCGGTCCACTCGCTGACCAGATCGGCGTAGTCCCCGTCGGCGAAGCCCGCCTCGGCGGCGTCGTCGGGGTGCAGGAGCACCACCCGGCGGCCGTCCTTGATGCCGCGGTAGCGGTCGTCGAGGCCGTAGATGGTGGTGTTGTACTGATCGTGGGAGCGGAGGGTCTGGAGCAGCAGCCGGCCCTCCGGCACCGCGGGGTATTCCACCGGCGCCGCGGTGAAGTTGGCCTTCCCGGTGGCGGTGGGGAAGGTGCGGCTGTCGCGGGGGGCGTGCGGCAGGGTGAAGCCGCCGGGGTGCCGGACCCGGGCGTTGAAGTCGTCGAACCCCGGGATCACCCGGGCTATCCGGTCCCGCACCAGGTCGTAGTCCCGCTCGAAGTCGGCCCAGGGGACCGGGCTTTCCTCGCCGAAGACGGCCCGGGCCAGCCGGGAGACGATCGCCGGTTCCGAGAGCAGATGCGGGGAGGCGGGGGTGAGGCCGCCGTGGGAGGCGTGCACCTTGCCCATCGAGTCCTCGACGGTGACGAATTGGGGGCCGCCGGCCTGCTGGTCCCGCTCGGTCCGGCCGAGGGTCGGCAGGATCAGCGCGTGGGCACCGGTGACCGCGTGCGAGCGGTTGAGCTTGGTGGAGACATGGACGGTGAGGCGGGCCCGGCGCATGGCCGCCTCGGTGACGGCGGTGTCGGGGGAGGCGGCGACGAAATTGCCGCCCATGGCGAAGAAGACCTTCGCCTCGCCGTCCCGCAGCGCGCGGATGGCGCGAACCACGTCGTAGCCGTGGCCGCGCGGCGGGGCGAAGCCGAACTCCTTCTGGAGCGCGTCGAGGAATTCGGCGGCCGGGCGCTCGAAGATGCCCATGGTGCGGTCGCCCTGGACGTTGGAGTGGCCGCGGACCGGGCAGACCCCGGCGCCCGGTCGGCCGATGTTGCCGCCGAGCAGCAGGAAGTTGACCACTTCGCGGATGGTGGGGACGGCGTGCTTGTGCTGGGTGAGGCCCATCGCCCAGCAGACCACGACGCTGCCGGCGTTCCGCACCAGGGCGAAGAACGCGTCGATCTCGGCGCGGCTCAGTCCGGTGGCGCGCAGCACCTCGTCCCAGTCGGTGGCGAGGGCGGCGGCCCGGTAGTCCTCGAAGCCGTGGGTGTGGGCGGCGATGAAGTCGCGGTCGAGCGCGTCGGCCTCGATGAGGAGCCGGCCGAGCGCGCGGAAGAGCGCCTGGTCGCCGCCGAGCCTGATCGGGAGGTGCAGATCGGTGAGCGCGGTGCCGGGCCCGACGAGGCCGGCCGGGGTCTGCGGGTTGCGGAAGCGCTCAAGACCGGCTTCCGGCAGCGGGTTGACGCTGACGATCGTGGCGCCGCCGCGCTTCGCCTTTTCCAGCGCGGAGAGCATCCGGGGGTGGTTGGTGCCCGGATTCTGTCCGGCGACGATGATCAGCTCGGCCCGGTGCAGGTCCTCCAGGTGGACGCTGCCCTTGCCGACGCCGATCGTCTCGGTGAGGGCGGACCCGGACGACTCGTGGCACATGTTGGAGCAGTCGGGCAGGTTGTTGGTGCCGAGTTCGCGGGCGAAGAGCTGGAAGAGGAACGCGGCTTCGTTGCTGGTCCGGCCCGAGGTGTAGAAGACGGCCTCGTCGGGGCTGTCGAGCGCGGCGAGTTCGGCGGCGATCAGCCCGAAGGCCTCGTCCCAGCCGATCGGCCGGTAGTGGGTGGCGCCCTCCGGGAGGTGCATCGGCTGGGTGATGCGGCCCTGCTGTCCGAGCCAATAGCCACTGCGGTCGGCGAGATCGGCGACCGGGTGGGCGGCGAAGAACTCGGGGCCCACCCGGCGCAGGGTGGCTTCCTCGGCGACGGCCTTGGCGCCGTTCTCACAGAACTCGAAGGTGTGCCGGCGGTCGTCCTCGGGCCAGGCGCAGCCGGGGCAGTCGAAGCCGTTCTTCTGGTTGACCTTGAGCAGGGTGAGGACGCTGCGCCGGGCGCCCATCTGCGCGCCCGCGATCTTCGCGGTATGGCCGATCGCGGGCAGCCCCGCGGCGGCGTGCTTCGGCGCACCGACGTGGGGTGCGTCCTGTACGGGGTCGCCGACCGGCGGTTTCTTCACCATGCGTTCGATCCTGTCACGGTGGGTGGGCGGATGGTGGGGCGGTTGTGGACAACTGTCGTGGCCGCCCGTTGTCGTACCCGCGTGGGAGGATCGGGGACGTGGCAGAGAAAGCATCGAATACGTCTACCGTCCGGCCCGAACGTTCCGACCGTCCGCGGCTGCTGCTGCTCGACGGGCACTCGCTGGCGTACCGGGCGTTCTACGCGCTGCCGGTGGAGAATTTCACCACCGCCACGGGTCAGCCGACCAACGCGATCTACGGCTTCATGTCCATGCTCGCGAACACGTTGCGTGACGAGAAGCCTACGCACCTGGCGGTGGCGTTCGACGTCTCCCGCAAGACCTGGCGGTTCGACGAGTACCCGGAGTACAAGGCGACGCGGTCGAAGACACCGGACGAGTTCCGCAGCCAGGTGGAGCTGATCGGCGAGCTGCTCGACGCGATGGCGGTGCCGCGCTTCGCGGTCGACGGCTTCGAGGCGGACGATGTGATCGCCACCCTCGCCACCCAGGCCGAGCGGCTGGGATACGAGGTGCTGATCGTCACCGGCGACCGGGACGCGTTCCAGCTCGTCTCGGACCAGGTGACGGTGCTCTACCCGACCCGGGGCGTCTCGGAGCTCACCCGGTTCACCCCGGCGAAGGTGGTGGAGAAGTACGGACTCACGCCCCGCCAGTACCCGGACTTCGCCGCGCTGCGCGGCGACCCGTCGGACAATCTGCCCGGCATCCCCGGGGTGGGGGAGAAGACCGCCGCCAAGTGGATCTCCCAGTTCGGGTCGTTCGCCGAGCTGTGCGAGCGGGTGGAAGAGGTGAAGGGCAAGGTGGGCGAGAATCTGCGGGCCCACCTCGACGCGGTGAAGCTCAACCGCCGCCTCACCGAGCTCGACCGCGGGGTGGCGCTGTCCGCCACCGCCGAGCAGTTGGGCCGGGAGCCGTACGACCGGACGGCGCTCGTCGGCGTGCTCGATGTGCTGGAGTTCCACAACCCCAATCTCAGGGAGCGGCTCTTCGCGGCCGACCCGGGCGCCGCGGAGGAAGCGGCGGTGATCGCCGAGGGCGTCGCCGTCGACGGCACCGTGCTGGCACCGGGCGAGCTGCCCGAGTGGCTCGCCGGACACGCGGCGCGACCGCTGGGGCTGGCCAGCGTCGACAGTTGGGAGCTGGGCGGCGGCAGCGTGACCGCGGTGGCGCTCGCCTCGGCCGAGGACGCGGTCTGGTTCGACCCGGCGCGGGTGGACGAGGCCGACGAGAAGGCGTTCGCCTCCTGGCTGGCCGACAAGGACGCCCCGAAGGTGCTGCACAACGCCAAGAACGTGATGCGGGTCTTCGGCGAGCACGGCTGGCGGGTCGACGGCATCGAGATGTGCACGGCGCTCGCCGCGTATCTGATCAAGCCGGGACGCCGCTCCTTCGCGCTCGACGTGCTCTCGGTGGAGTACCTCGGCCGGGAGCTGGCGCCGGCCGCCGACGCCGAGGGGCAGTTGGCGTTCGGCGAGGAGGACGAGGGCGAGGGCGCCGCCGCCGCGTCGCTGATGACCCAGGCCCGCACGGTGCTCGACCTGGGCGAGGTGTTCGCCGGGCGGCTCCCCGAGGTGGGGGCGATGGAGCTGCTGCACGACGTGGAGCTGCCCACCTCGTCGCTGCTGGCCCGGATGGAGCGGGCCGGCATCGCCGCCGACCGGGCCCATCTCGAAGGGCTCACCCAGCAGTTCGCCGCGGCGGTGGCGCACGCGGTGTCCGAGGCCCACGCCTCGGTCGGCCACGAGTTCAATCTGGGGTCGCCGAAGCAGCTCCAGGAGGTCCTCTTCGGTGAGCTGGCGCTGCCGAGGACGAAGAAGACCAAGACGGGTTACACCACCGACGCGGACGCGCTGGCGTGGCTGGCCGGGCAGACCGACCACGAGCTGCCGGTGATCATGCTGCGCCACCGGGAGCAGGCCAAGCTCCGCGCCACGGTCGAGGGCCTGGTGAAGTCCATCGCGCCCGATGGCCGGATCCACACCTCCTTCAGCCAGACCGTCGCCGCGACCGGCCGGCTGTCGTCGACCGACCCCAACCTCCAGAACGTGCCGGTCCGTACCGACGAGGGCCGGGCGATCCGGCGCGGCTTCGTCGTCGGCGCGGGGTACGAGTCGCTGCTCACCGCCGACTACAGCCAGATCGAACTGCGGGTGATGGCCCATCTCTCGGAGGACGAGGGCCTGATCGCGGCGTTCACCTCCGGCGAGGACCTGCACACCACGGTCGGCTCCCAGGTGTTCTCGGTGGCCAGGGACCAGGTGGACCCCGAGATGCGCCGCAAGATCAAGGCGATGTCGTACGGACTGGCGTACGGGCTGTCGGCGTTCGGGCTGTCGCAGCAGCTGGGCATCGAGGCGGGCGAGGCGCGGGCGCTGATGGAGACGTACTTCGAGCGCTTCGGCGGCGTGCGGGACTATCTGCGCCGGGCGGTGGAGGAGGCCCGCGGCATCGGTTACACCGAGACGCTGCTCGGCCGGCGCCGCTATCTGCCCGATCTCACCAGCGACAACCGGCAGCGGCGGGAGATGGCCGAGCGGATGGCGCTCAACGCGCCGATCCAGGGCTCGGCGGCGGACATCGTGAAGATCGCGATGCTGCGGGTGGACGAGGCCCTGGTGCGCGAGGGGCTCACCTCACGGATGCTGCTCCAGGTGCACGACGAAATCGTGCTCGAAGTCGCCCCGGGGGAGCGGGAGAAGGTGGAGCAGCTGGTGCGCCGCGAGATGTCGGGGGCGTATCCGCTGCGGGCACCGCTGGATGTCTCGGTGGGTGTCGGCTCGGACTGGGAGTCGGCCGCGCACTGACGGCGCCGGGCCGGCCGCACCGCGACGGCCGGCCGGCCCGCGGCGTGCGGGCCGGCGCTCCCGGCGCTCCCGGACCCGGGCGGTGGAATCCCTGGGTGAACGGGCCGCGTCCCCGCGGTGAAGGCTCCTCGGGGGCGCACCGGATCGTCGGTTATTGCGATGATTCGTACCCTGTGTATTGCCGCCGGAGTGTGGTCCGGGCAGTGAAGTTGCCGTAGGGTCAATCGAGTTGTCGCGCCGGGACGCGCGCGCATCTCGTACGTGGGAGGGACCGCGATATGTCGGCGCGGCGGTACGGCCGGAGGCTCCGCAGGACAGCGACCGGGACGGCGGTGGCCGCGGCTGCCATGGCGGCGCTCAGCGCCTCACAGGGGCCGGGGTTCTTCCCGGTGGCCCATGCGCAGGCGGCGACGCAGGACCAGCAGCAGGTCGCTGACACCCCGCAGGGCGGTCCGGCGATCGACGGCGGCTCGCCGTACTTCACCCAGGTACCGCCGCTGAACAGCCCCACCGGCCCCTTCGCCCCGGTCGCCCCCGGCGGTGCGCCCGGCGGCGGTGTCGTCACCGTGCCCGGCGGCGGCGCGAGCCTGCCGACCACCGTGCTCGCCGCCTACCAGCGCGCCGAGGCGTCGCTGGCCGAGAGCGAGCCAGGCTGCCATCTGCCCTGGCAGTTGCTCGCCGCGATAGGCCAGGTCGAGTCCGGCCAGGCCCGCGGCGGCGCGGTCGACGCCAACGGCACGACGTACTCCCCGATCCTCGGCCCTGTCCTCGACGGCAACGGCTTCGCCGACATCACCGACACCGACGGCGGTGCCTTCGACGGGGACGCGGTCCACGACCGGGCGGTCGGCCCGATGCAGTTCATCCCCCTCACCTGGGAGACCTGGGGCGCCGACGGCAACGGCGACGGGGTGCGCGACCCCAACAACGTCTACGACGCGGCGCTGGCGGCCGGCCGCTATCTGTGCGCCGACGGCCGTGACCTGGCCGTGCCCGCCGACATGGACCGGGCGATCCTCGGCTACAACCACTCGCAGGCGTATCTGGACCTGGTGAAGTCCTGGTACGAGCACTTCGTGGCGGGCGGCGCCGTCACGGTGCCCGACCGCACCGGCACCCCCGGCCCCGGCGTGACCCCGCCGCCGGACCCCGGCACGCCGACGCAGAAGCCGACCCCGTCCACCAGCCCGTCGGCCTCGCCGTCCCCCTCCACCTCTCCTTCGGCGCCGGCGGGCGGCACCACGTCGCCCTCGCCCACGGCGACCCCGACCGGCACGCCCACCGGTACGCCGACCACCAGCCCCACGGGCGGCCCGAGCGGCGACCCCACCACCGGTACGCCGTCGCCGAGCGACTCGCCCACCGACACCCCGACCCCGGGCTGCCCCACCGACACGCCGAGCCCGAGCGACTCGCCCACCGACACCCCGGCCCCCACGGTGACGCCGACCCCGACGCCCACCGAGACCACGCCGGACCCGTGCGCCACCGACACCCAGACCCCCACCCCCTCGCCGTCCGACACGGCCGGTGCGGCAACGGGTGCCGCGCTGACCGCGTCCTGACGCGGCGCACCGCCCCCGGACCGGCCCGGCAGCCGGACCGGGATCCGTCCGGGGACGCCCCGGGGATCCGGTCCGGTCAGGGCCGGCGGGTGTTGGTACGGCGGGTCGGTACGGCGGTGGCCGGGTCCTCCGGCCACGGGTGTTTCGGATAGCGGCCGCGCAACTCGGCCCGTACCGACCGATATCCCTCGCGCCAGAAGGACGCCAGATCCGCGGTGACCGCCGCCGGCCGACCGGCGGGTGACAGAAGGTGCACCAGCACCGGCACGCCCGCCACCCTCGGGGTCTCCCGCAGGCCGAAAAGCTCCTGGAGCTTGACCGCCAGCACCGGCTGCTCCCCGCCGTAGTCGAGCCGGATCCGCGAACCGCTGGGCACTTCGAGCCGTTCCGGGGCGAGTTCGGCGAACCGCGCCGCCTGGCCGCCCGCCCAGGGCAGCAGCCGGGTCAGCGCGGCGCCCGCGTCCACCCGCGCCAGATCGGCCCGGCGGCGGGCCGAGCCGAGTTCAGGGCCGAGCCACTCCTCGGCGCGGGCCAGCAGCGCGCCCTCCGCCACGTCCGGCCACGGCTCGCCGAGCACCCGGTGCAAGAACGCCAGCCGCTGCCGTACGTCGTGGGCGTCGCGGGACCAGCGCAGCAGCCCGGTGCCCTCCGCGGTGAGCCCCTCGACCAGCGCGGCCCGTACCGCGGCCAGGTCCGGCGTCCGCAGCGGCGCCGCCGCCAACTCCACCGCGCCGAGCTTCTCCACCCGGCGGGCCACCACATCGCCGTCGCGCCAGCGCACCTCCTCGTACGCCGTCAGCAGCCCGCCCGCCGCGGCCCGCGCGGTGCCCTCGTCGATCACCGCCGCGACCCGGACCCGAGCGGACGCCCGGCCCACCCCGCGGTCGGCGACCGCCACGGCCACCCACTCCGCGTCCCCGATCCCGCCGGCCACCTCGGCCGCCGTGCCGCCCACCATCAGATACGCGCCCGGTCCGCGCCGCCGCGCCACCCGCTCCGGGAAGGCCAGTGCGACCACGAGCCCGGCCGCCACGTCGTCCGTGACGCCGCCCGACGCCCGGCCGCCTCTCGGTCCGCCCGCCGGCCCGCTCGCCGATCCGTCCGGCGTGTCCGGCGTGTCCCCGCGCAGCGCCGCCGCCAGCCGCCGCGCCTCCGCGCGCCAGCGGACCGCGTAGGGGTCGGTGCCCCGGCGCGCGGTGTGCCAGGCGGCGGTCAGATCCGAGCCGTAGGAGGAGGGGAGTTCCTCGGAGAGCAGCGCGGTGATCTCCGCCGCGCGGGCGGCGCCGGTGTCGGGCACCGCGTCGAGGAGCGCGCGGGCCAGCCGGGGGTGGAGACCGAGACGCGTCAGGCGGCGGCCCCGGTCGGTGGCGCGGCCCCCGTCGTCGACCGCGCCGAGATCGTGGAGCGCGGCGCGGGCGGCGGCGAGGGCGCCGGGCGGCGGGGCGTCGAGAAGGGCGAGGCCGGCCGCGTCCGGATTCCCCCAGCAGGCGCTCCGCAGAGCGAAGGCGGTGAGGTCGGCGAGGGCGATCTCGGGCGCGGGCCTGGCCGGCCGCCGCGCGTGCTCGGCCTCGGACCAGCAGCGGTAGACCGTGCCGGGACCCTCGCGTCCGGCCCGCCCGGCGCGCTGGTCCGCCGCGGCCCGTGACGCGCTGACCGTGGTGAGCGAGCCCAGCCCCCGCGCGTGGTCCATCCGCGGTTCGCGGGCCAGACCGCTGTCCACCACGATCCGTACGCCCGGCACGGTCAGGCTGGATTCGGCGACCGATGTCGCCAGCAGCACCCGGCGCCGCTCCCCGGGGGCGAGCGCGGCGTCCTGCACGGCGGCGGGCGCCTGCCCGTGCAGCCGCAGGACATCCGCGGCGAGGCCGCTACCCAGCATCCCCGCGACCCGGGCGATCTCCCCGGTGCCGGGCAGGAAGCACAGCACATCGCCGTCGTGCTCGCGCAGCGCCCGCCGTACGGTGGCGGCCACATGGTCGAGCATCGCCGGATCGACCCGCATACCGTGCGGCGGCCGTACCGGCCCGGCGGGCGCGGCCCACTCCACGGCCACCGGGTGGAGGACGCCGGCCGCCTCGACCACCGGGGCGTCGCCGAGCAGCTTCGACCAGGCCGCCGTGTCGGTGGTGGCGGACGCGGCGACCAGCCGCAACTCCGGCCGCAGCACCGCCCGTACATCCAGCAGGAAGGCCATCGCGGTGTCCGCGTCGAGATGCCGCTCATGGCACTCGTCCAGGATCACCGTGCCCACACCGGCCAGTTCGGGGTCCCGTTGCAGGCGTTGCAGCAGCACACCGGTGGTGACCACCTCGACGGCGGTGCGGGGCGAGACCGACCGCTCCCCCCGTACGGTGAAGCCGACGGTCTCGCCCACCCGTTCGCCGAGCAGCCAGGCCATCCGCCGGGCGGCGGCCCGCGCCGCCATCCGGCGGGGTTCCGCCACCAGCACCCGGCCGCCGGTCGCCTCGGCGATCAGCAGCGGCACCAGCGTGGTCTTGCCGGTGCCGGGCGGGGCGGCGAGCACCGCGCAGCCGCGGGTCCGCAGCGCGTCGAGCAGGGCCGGCACGGCCGGGGCGACCGGCAGGCTCCGCGCCTCGGCCCGCAGGGCGCGCAGCGGGCCGGTGATACCCGGGACCGCCGGCGCCGCCGGGTCCGGCGCACCGCTCACCGCGGCGCCCCGGTGCTCATCGCGGCCACCCCGGCCACCCCGGCCGCGGTCAGCGAGAGCGGCGCCGAAGCCCCGGTGCGCGGGCGCCGTCCCGGTCCGCCGCCGCGGGGAAGCCTCACTCGGCGACGCAGACGAAGATCGCGGTGCCGGGCAGCAGCCGGCCGCGCAGCGGGGACCAGCCGCCCCACTCCTGCTCGTTCCACTCCGGCCACTCCGGCTCGACCAGGTCGACCAGCCGCATCCCGGCCGCCGCGATCTCCCGTACCCGGTCGCCGAGGGTCCGGTGGTGCTCGACATAGACGGCGAGGCCGCGGTCGTCCTGCTCCACGTACGGGGTGCGGTCGAAGTAGGAGGCGACGGCGGTCAGACCCTCGGGGCCCGGCTCGTCGGGGAAGGCCCAGCGGACCGGGTGGGTGACCGAGAAGACCCAGCGCCCGCCGGGCCGCAGCACGCGCCGGACCTCGCGCTGGACGCGGGCGGTGTCCGCGACGAAGGGGAGCGCCCCGTAGGCGGAGCAGGCCAGGTCGAAGGAGGCGTCGGCGAAGGGCAGCGACCCCGCGTCGGCCTGCACCAGCCGGACCGGACCGCCCGGCGCCTCCGTACCCGCCGCGTGCTCCTCGCCCGTCGCGTGGTCCGCGTGATCCTGATTTTCCTGGCTTCCCTGGCTTTCCTCGCTGATCCGCCGGGCGTGCTGCAACTGCCGCCGCGACAGGTCGAGCGCCACCGGCCGCGCGCCCTGCGCGGCCAGCCAGCGCGAGCACTGCGCGGCGCCGGCGCCGATCTCCAGCACCGCCTGGTCCTTGAGCCCGGCCACCGGTCCGAGCAGCCCGGCCGCCGCCTCGTCCAGCCCCTCCGGGCCCCACACGAAGCGGGCGTCGCCGAGGAAGTCGCCGTGCTCCACCTGGTAATCGTCGGCGTTGCGGTCCCACCAGTGACGGTTGGCCCTGCTGCTCTCCGTGCCACCGGCAATACGACGGGTAGCTTCGGGTTCCGGTCCTTGGATCATCGCGGCTGTCGTCGTACTCTCTGGGAGGACCTCTGGGTGGACGAGTTGCGGCCGGTTTGGTCCGTTATGCGCGTGGTGCGCTCTTCGTGCATTGACCGTGCCCTGCTGCCCCCGTATGCTACAAGTTGCGCTGCGAGCCTGCGCGCCTCAGACAGAGCAGGCCGTGCTCGGAACTGTTGCAGACCTCTCGGCCCCCGTGGCTGTCCGGAATTCGGCAGGAGCGAAAAGGGTTCCCGGCGTAGCAGTACCTACGACTTACTGTCCGTACCGGAGTCCTTTCCCTAATGACGAGCAGCACCGAGGCCCCTCGTACCACCCCGCAGGTGGCGGTCAACGACATCGGCAACGAGGAAGCCTTCCTCGCCGCGATCGACGAGACGATCAAGTACTTCAACGACGGCGACATCGTCGACGGCGTCATCGTGAAGGTCGACCGGGACGAGGTCCTGCTCGACATCGGTTACAAGACCGAAGGTGTCATCCCCTCCCGCGAACTCTCCATCAAGCACGACGTCGACCCCAACGAGGTCGTCGCCGTGGGCGATGAGATCGAGGCCCTGGTTCTCCAGAAGGAGGACAAGGAAGGGCGCCTGATCCTCTCGAAGAAGCGTGCGCAGTACGAGCGCGCGTGGGGCACGATCGAGAAGATCAAGGAAGAGGACGGCATCGTCACCGGTACCGTCATCGAGGTCGTCAAGGGTGGTCTCATCCTCGACATCGGCCTGCGCGGCTTCCTGCCCGCCTCGCTGGTGGAGATGCGCCGCGTGCGCGACCTCCAGCCCTACGTGGGCAAGGAGCTCGAGGCGAAGATCATCGAGCTGGACAAGAACCGCAACAACGTGGTCCTGTCCCGCCGTGCCTGGCTGGAGCAGACGCAGAGCGAGGTCCGCCAGACCTTCCTCACCACCCTGCAGAAGGGCCAGGTGCGCTCCGGCGTCGTCTCCTCCATCGTCAACTTCGGTGCGTTCGTGGACCTCGGCGGTGTCGACGGTCTGGTGCACGTCTCGGAGCTCTCCTGGAAGCACATCGACCACCCCTCCGAGGTCGTCGAGGTCGGCCAGGAGGTGACGGTCGAGGTCCTGGACGTCGACATGGACCGCGAGCGCGTCTCCCTGTCGCTGAAGGCGACCCAGGAAGACCCGTGGCAGCAGTTCGCCCGGACCCACCAGATCGGCCAGGTCGTCCCCGGCAAGGTCACCAAGCTGGTGCCGTTCGGCGCGTTCGTCCGGGTGGACGAGGGCATCGAGGGTCTGGTGCACATCTCCGAGCTGGCCGAGCGCCACGTGGAGATCCCGGAGCAGGTCGTCCAGGTCAACGACGAGATCTTCGTCAAGGTCATCGACATCGACCTGGAGCGGCGCCGCATCTCGCTGTCGCTCAAGCAGGCCAACGAGTCCTTCGGCGCCGACCCGGCCTCGGTCGAGTTCGACCCGACCCTCTACGGCATGGCCGCGTCGTACGACGACCAGGGCAACTACATCTACCCCGAGGGCTTCGACCCCGAGACCAACGACTGGCTCGAGGGGTACGAGAAGCAGCGCGAGGAGTGGGAGGGCCAGTACGCCACGGCCCAGACCCGCTTCGAGCAGCACCAGGCGCAGGTCATCAAGTCCCGCGAGGCCGACGAGCAGGCGGCCGCCGAGGCCGGCAGCGCCGCGCCCGCGCCGGCCTCCGGTGGCGGTTCGTACTCCTCGGAGTCCGATGACACGTCCGGCGCTCTCGCCTCCGACGAGGCCCTCGCGGCCCTCCGTGAGAAGCTCGCGGGCGGCCAGTCCTGATCCAGGACGCCGACCGACATCCGCGGCCCGCACCCCCGTCCTGGGGGTGCGGGCCGCGGTGCGTGGTGTGACGGCGCAGGGCCATCAGCGGGGCCGGTTACCACCCCTTCGGGTGCGGCCGCGGGGAATGGCGGGCAAGCTCCGTTCGTTGTCCGTGACAAGAGCGAGGAGGACGATCACCGTGCTGGATCCGCAAGGACTGTACGAGTACGTGCCGGGCGGGGCCGAAGCCGTCGACGAGGCGGTCGGTGACGCCGGCCCGGTGCTGCTGTACTACTTCGAGGGGTACATGGACGCCGGCGAGACCGGTGAACAGATCACTCGCCATCTGCTGGACCGGCTGGACAACCAGCTCATCGCCAGCTTCGACGCGGACCGGCTGATCGACTACCGCGCCCGGCGGCCGCTGATGACCTTCGAGCGGGACCACTGGTCCGCCTACGAACCGCCGGAGATCGACCTCTATCTGGTCCGTGACTCCACCGGCACGCCGTTCCTGCTGCTCGCGGGCTCGGAGCCCGATGTGGAATGGGAGCGGTTCAGCGGCGCGGTGCTCCAGGTCGTCGAGCGGCTGGGAGTGCGGCTCGCCATCAACTTCCACGGCATCCCGATGGGTGTCCCGCACACCCGCCCGGTCGGCCTGACACCCCATGGCAACCGGGTGGACCTGATGCCGGGTCACCGGGCCTGGTTCGACGAGGCCCAAGTGCCGGGCAGCGCAGCCTCGCTGATCGAGCTTCGGCTCGCCGAGTCCGGCCGTGACGTGCTCGGGGTCGCCGCGCATGTGCCGCACTACCTGGCCAGGTCCCCGTATCCGGACGCGGCCCTCGCGGTGCTGGAGACCATCACCGCGGCCACCGGCCTGGTGCTGCCGGACATCGCCAACGCGCTGCGCAACGAGGCGCACACCGTGCGCGTCGAGATCGACCGCCAGGTGGCCGAGGGCGACAGCGAGCTGGTGTCGGTGGTGCGCGGCCTGGAGAGTCAGTACGACGCGGTGGCCGGCTCGCAGAGCCGCGACAATCTGATCGCCGAGCCCGTCGACCTGCCCTCGGCCGACGATCTCGCGGCGGAATTCGAACGGTTCCTCGCCGACCGGGAGGACGACGGCCGCTGACCGACGGTTGCTGAGGGCGGCACGGTCACGGGGGACCGGGTGGATCCAGCGGGTCCGCTCGGGCGGCGAATGCCCCCGTTCGGGGGGTCGGGAAAGCGCCAATCCGGTGGATTCCGCTCCGCTGCCTCAGCAGCCGCCGGCTCGTTCGGCCAGGGTGCGCCACGCCGCCCGCACCTGCGGTTCCAGCGCCTCCAACGGTCCGTCGTTGTCGATGACGAGATCGGCGACGGCGAGCCGCTGCTCGCGGGTGGCCTGCGCGGCCATCCGGGCCCTCGCGTCGTCCTCGCTCATACCGCGCAGCCGGACCAGGCGGTCGAGCTGCGTGTCCGGTGCCGCGTCGACCACGACGACCAGGTCGTAGGCGGCGGCCAGGCCGTTCTCCGTCAGCAGCGGCACATCGTTGACCACGATCGCCGAGGGGGCCGCGTGCTGCCGCAACTCGGCCGACCTGCGCCCCACCAGCGGGTGCACGATCGCGTTGAGCGCCTTGCGGCGGTCCTCGTCGGCGAAGACGATCGCGCCGAGCGCCGGCCGGTCGAGGCTTCCGTCGGCGGCCAGCACTTCCGGGCCGAACTCGGCCACCACGGCGGCCAGCCCCTCGGTACCCGGCGCGACGACCTCGCGGGCGATCCGGTCCGAGTCGACCAGCACCGCCCCATAGGACGCGAAGAGCCGGGCCACCTCGCTCTTCCCGGCCCCGATACCCCCGGTCAGCCCCACACTCAGCATGTCCGACAGCCTAGAGGGTGCGCCCCGGGCCACGCGGCGGGCCTGCCCGCCCTGGCGGGGCCGCTCCCGGTGGGCGGCGGAATGTGGTTGCCGCGGTACGTGTTGGGTATCTTTGACCAGACGATCCGTCGTCAACCGTGCCCCGATCCAGGGAGGCGGCCTTGCCCAAAGGGACACCGGAAACCCACGTCATCGACTTCCGCGCCGCGGAGCAGTTGCTCGCGGCCCGTGACCCGCGCGGCGCCGTCAAGCTCCTCGACACCGTGATCGCGGCCCACCCGGAGAACACCGCGGCCCGGCTGCTGCGCGCCCGCGCCTTCTTCGCCGCCGCCCAATTGCGCCCGGCCGAGCTGGAGTTCCAGATCGTGCTGGAGCGCGAGCCGGACAACGCCTTCGCCCACTTCGCGCTCGCCCGCACGCTGGAGCGGGCCAATCGGGCCGACGAGGCGCTGCGGCACTTCCGGCTGGCCGCCGCGCTCGACCCGCGCCCCGATTATCTGGCCGCCGCCCGCTTCGACCCGAGCTGAGCGGCGGCCTCCCGCCGGGCGAGGTCGGCCGCTGGACGGATCCCGGTGGCCGGTCCCGGCATCGCCGGGAGGGGGGCGCAGGGCGGCGGCAGGTCGGCGTGGGAGGCCGCGCGGCGGCGGGCTGCTCGGCGGGAGGACCCCGACGAGGCGGGCGGCACGGCGACGGGTGGCGGGAAGGCCTCGGCGCGGAGGCGGGTGGCGCGGCTCAGAAGAGCGGCGCCGGCAGCACGCCCTCCAGTGCCAGCAGCGACCTCTTGATCTCCAGGCCGCCGCCGAAGCCCCCTATGCCCCCGCCGCTCTCGATCACCCGGTGACACGGCACGACCAGCGGCAGCGGATTCGACCCCATCGCCACCCCCACCGCGCGGGCGGCGTGCGGCTCCCCCACCCGATCGGCGAGGTCCTGGTAGGCGACCACCGAGCCGTACGGCACCCCCGTGGCCAGCTCCCGCAGCACCCGGCGGTTGAAGCCGGTGATCAGCGACCAGTCGAGCGGCAGCGAGAAGTCACGCAGCGTGCCCGCGAAATACGCCGCCAGCTGCTCGGCGACCGGCGCGAGCCGCCGCGCGTCCGCCACCGGGCCCCGCCCCAGCCGCCGGCCGGCCGCCTCCAGCGTCCGCTCCACCGTCGCCTCGTCGGCCCGGAGACCCACCAGGGCGAGCCCCAGCTCGGTCCCGGCCAGCAGCAGCGGCCCGATCGGCGCGTCCACCACCGTCCAGGCGAGACTCGCCGGGCCCACCGGGTCCGCCGCCCCCATCGGGCCCGCCGCCTCCGCCGCATCTGCCGAACCTGTTGATTGCCTCACACCCGCCAGCCTAGGGGGAGGCTACGACAGTGCCCGCCACCCCGGCGTCCACGACCGAATGTCAGTGGCTGGTCGTACCTTGGAGACATGCGCCCTGTATCAGACATCGAACGCAGTGTGGCGCCTTTCGAGGTCGTCAGTCCCTTCCAGCCCAGCGGTGATCAGCCGACCGCGATCAACGACCTTGAGCGCCGCGTCCGGGCAGGTGAGCAGGATGTGGTGCTGCTCGGCGCTACCGGTACGGGCAAGTCCGCCACCACTGCCTGGATGATCGAACGGCTCCAGCGACCCACTCTGGTGATGGCGCCGAACAAGACCCTGGCCGCCCAGCTCGCCAACGAGTTCCGCGAGCTGCTGCCGAACAACGCGGTCGAATACTTCGTCTCGTACTACGACTATTACCAGCCCGAGGCGTACGTCCCGCAGACCGACACGTACATCGAGAAGGACTCCTCCATCAACGAGGAGGTCGAGCGGCTGCGCCACTCCGCCACCAACTCCCTGCTCACCCGCCGGGACGTGGTCGTGGTCGCCTCCGTCTCCTGCATCTACGGCCTGGGCACCCCGCAGGAGTACATCGACCGCATGGTCCGGCTCAACGTCGGGGACGTCATCGACCGGGACCAGTTGCTCCGCCGGTTCGTCGACATCCAGTACACCCGCAACGACCTGGCCTTCACCCGCGGCACCTTCCGGGTGCGCGGCGACACCGTGGAGATCTTCCCGGTCTACGAGGAGCTGGCCGTCCGGATCGAGATGTTCGGCGACGAGATCGAGGCGCTCTACACCCTGCATCCGCTGACCGGTGAGGTGATCACCGAGGACCGCCAGATCTACGTCTTCCCGGCCAGCCACTATGTCGCGGGCCCGGAGCGGATGGACCGGGCGGTGGCCGGCATCGAGAGCGAGCTTGAGGAGCAGCTCGCCCTGATGGAGAAGCAGGGAAAGCTGCTCGAAGCCCAGCGGCTGCGGATGCGCACCACCTATGACATCGAGATGATGCGCCAGGTCGGCACCTGCGCCGGCATCGAGAACTACTCCCGGCACATCGACGGCCGTGGCCCGGGCAGCGCGCCCGACACCCTGATCGACTACTTCCCCGAGGACTTCCTGCTGGTCATCGACGAGTCGCACGTCACCGTGCCGCAGATCGGCGCGATGTACGAGGGCGACGCGTCCCGTAAGCGCACCCTGGTCGACCACGGCTTCCGGCTGCCGTCCGCGCTGGACAACCGGCCGCTGAAGTGGGAGGAGTTCCAGAAGCGGGTGGGCCAGACGGTCTATCTGTCGGCGACCCCCGGCACCTATGAGCTCTCCCGCGGCGAGGGAGTGGTGGAGCAGATCATCCGGCCGACCGGGCTGGTGGACCCCGAGGTGATCGTCAAGCCCACCGAGGGCCAGATCGACGACCTGGTGCACGAGATCCGGCTGCGCACCGAGCGGGACGAGCGGGTCCTGGTCACCACCCTCACCAAGAAGATGTCCGAAGACCTCACCGACTACCTGCTGGAGCTCGGCATCCGGGTCCGCTATCTGCACAGCGACATCGACACCCTGCGCCGGGTGGAGCTGCTGCACGAGCTGCGGGCCGGTGAGTACGACGTGCTGGTCGGCATCAACCTGCTGCGGGAGGGCCTCGACCTCCCCGAGGTGTCCCTGGTGGCCATCCTCGACGCCGACAAGGAGGGCTTCCTCCGCTCGGGCACCTCGCTGATCCAGACCATCGGCCGCGCCGCCCGTAACGTCTCGGGCCAGGTGCACATGTACGCCGACCGGATCACCCCGGCGATGGAGAAGGCCATCGACGAGACCAACCGCCGGCGCGAGAAGCAGGTCGCCTACAACAGTGAGCGGGGACTCGACCCGCAGCCGCTGCGGAAGAAGATCGCCGGCATCCTGGACTCCTTCGCCCTGGAGGACGCCGACACCGAGGAGCTGCTCGGCTCCGGCCGGCAGCGCTCGCGCGGGAAAGCGCCGGTGCCGGGGCTGTCCGCCAAGTCGAACGGCAAGCGGGCGGCGAAGGGCGGGCTGCCCGCCGAGGAACTCACCGACCTCATCACCCAGCTCACCGACCAGATGCACGCGGCCGCCGCCGAGCTCCAGTTCGAGGTCGCCGCGCGGCTCCGGGACGAACTCGGCGAACTCAAGAAGGAGCTGCGCCAAATGCGTGAGGTCGGGATGGCCTGATGGGGCGCGGGGGGCGTGCGGGACGTGCGCTGGGCCAACGGGGGGACGGCGCCCGGCCGGCGGCAGGGAATCGGCCATGAATCGGCGGAAACCTCCTGACGTCGAACCGGGATACCGCCGGGCCTCGTCTTGTTAGTGTCGGGGCACCAACGGCACACGTGGTGACGGGTGAGAGGGGACAGCGCGTGACGGTCAATATGACCAAAGGTCAGAAGATCAGCCTGAGCAAGGCTGACGGGGGATCACTGACCGCGGTCAGGATGGGGCTCGGCTGGCAGGCCGCGCCGCGCCGCGGGCTCTTCGGCAGCCGCACCCGGGAGATCGACCTCGACGCCTCCGCGGTGCTCTTCGCCGACAAGCAGCCGGTCGACGTGGTCTTCTTCCAGCACCTCACCAGCGACGACGGCTCGGTCCGCCACACCGGGGACAACGTGGTCGGCGGCGCCGGCCAGGGCGGCGACGACGAGTCGATCCTGGTCGACCTCGGGCGGGTGCCGGTGCATGTCGACCAGATCGTCTTCACGGTCAACTCCTTCACCGGTCAGACCTTCGCCGAGGTGCAGAACGCGTTCTGCCGGCTGGTCGACGAGACCAACGGCCAGGAGTTGGCCCGTTACACCCTCACCGGCGGCGGCGCGTACACCGCGCAGATCATGGCGAAGGTGCAGCGCGGCCAAGGCGGCTGGTCGATGACCGCGATCGGCACGCCGGCCAACGGACGGACCTTCCAGGACCTGATCCCGGCCATACTGCCCGCGCTCTGACCCGGGGCGGCACCGGCCGGACGCCCCGGCTGTCCCGCCGCCCCCGACCGGCCGTGGACCGGCCGACGGACCCGCCCACCACCGACCAGCGGGCCCGGCCGACCAGGACCGATCCACGCGTCCACGGCCGGCCGACCACTGACCCGGCACGGCAGACACCAGGAACAACACCAGGAACAAGAGAACACGAAGACGGGAACGGGGGCGGCGGACATGGGCGCCGAACTGGTCCGCGGGCAGAACCATCCACTGCCCGGCAACCGGTGGGAGATCCGGGTGTCGGCAGGTACCCCGGTCGTGGCCGCGGTCACGCTCGGGGACGAGCAGGGCCGCGTCCTCCGCGACCTGGGGGCGCCGCCGGGCGCCGGGGCCGCGGCTGGGGCTGGCGCCGGGACCGGGGCGTCGCACCCGGGGGCGGGCGACGCCTGGCTGGCCCACCCCGGTACCCCCCGCGTCCCCGGCGTCGAGGTGCCCCGGCAGGCGGCCGCCGACCACGCGCTGGTGCTGGACCTCGGCGCGCTGCCGGAGCCGGTCCGCCGGGTACACGTCCTGCTGGCGCTCCCCACCGGACCGCGGGGCGGACCCGGTGACTTCGGCGCGGCCCCCGCTCCCCGCCTGGCGGTCACCGCCCCGGACGGCGACACGGCGGCCGGCTTCACCATCACCGGGCTCGGCCCGGAGACGGCCCTGCTGGCGCTGGAGCTGTACCAGCGGCAGGGCGTCTGGAAGGTGCGCGCGGTCGGCCAGGGGTACGCCGACGGGCTCGCCGCGCTGCTGCTCGACCAGGGCGTGGCCGAGGCGGTGGCGCTGGCCGGGGAGATTCACGCGGCGGCCGACCCGGAGCGGTCCCGTGCGGGCGCGGTGCTCGCCCAGGGGGCGCCCGCCGCGTCCGTCCCGGCGGAGGGGGCCGGTGCCGCCGCGTCCGTGACGCCGGCCGCCGCCGGTCGGACGGCCGCCCCCGGGCCGGCCGCCACGTCCGCCGCCGCGCAGGCTCCCGCTCCGACCGCTTCGACCACCTCGGCTGCCGCCCCTGCCGGGCAGGCCCCCGCCCCCGCCGCCTCGGCTCCGATGCCCGCCGCCGGGGACACCGGCACCGGCGTCGACTACCGCCACCCCCGGCGCCGTACCGCCGCCGCGCAGGCGCCCCGCACCCGTGGCGGGACACCGCCCGCGCGCTCCGGCTCCCCGGCCGGCACCCCGCCCCAGCCGGTGCCGGCCCAGGCGTCGCACGCGCCCGCGCTTCCCGCACAGGTCCCGCCGGTCGCCGGGTACGACCCGCCCGCGCCGCCGGACCCGCCCGCCGCGCCCGTTCTGCCGACAGATCCAGACGACGCTCCACCGGTCCCGCTCGCCGGTGAAGCCTCCGGCTGGACCATGGAGGAGCGGCTGCACAACCAGATCTGGGGCATGTTCGAGGACCTGGCCCGTACGGTGGCGGCCTATCGCGGCGCGGCGGACTTCGCCGAGTCCCGTTACGACCAGGAGATGGACCGGCTGCTCGCCGACCCCCGGACCCGGAACGGCCTCGCCGCGGAGGTGGCCAGGGACGATGCCCAGCTCAAGCAGGCCGAGCTGGTGGACCAGGCCAGGGCGGTGCTCGACCGCGACCTCGCCCAACTGACCGCCGAGGCCGAGGCGGTGGAACCCGCGCTGCCGCCCGCTTTCGCCGGCTGGGAGAACCCGGTGTGGCATGCCTACCAGGTGCCGGCCGAGCGGCCGATGGCGGTGCGGCTCGGTAGCCTCACCCTGCCCGAGGCCCCCGAACTGCGGATTCCGCTCCTGGCCCGGCTGCCGCTCGACCGCGGGCTGTGGCTCGACACCGCGGAGGACGGCCGGGGCGCCTTGGCGGTCGCGGTCGCCGTCGCCGCCCGGCTGCTCGCCTCGTACCCGGTCGGCGGTTTCGCGGTGAACATCCTGGATCCGGCCGGCTCCGGCGCGGCCGCGCTCGCCGCGCTGTACGCGGCGGGCGCCCCCGTACTACCGCCGCCCGCCGCCGGAGCCGAGGGGGTCAGCCAGCTGCTCGACCGGCTGACCGACCGGGTCGACCTGTTGCAGATGGCCGCGCGCGGGGGAGCGCCGGACGCGCTGCCGGCCGGCTTCGACACCGCCGGGCGGCTGCTGATCGTCAACGCGTTCCCGTACGGCTTCGACGACCGGGCCGTCACCCAACTGCGCTACCTCGCCGACGAGGGGCCCGCGGTGGGGGTGCATCTGCTGATGGTGGCCGACAGGGCGGACGCCGACCGGTACGGGCCGGTGCTCGACCCGTTCTGGCGGTCGCTGCTGCGGCTCACCCCGAACCCCAGTGACCACCTCGCCGACCCCTGGGTGGGGCACGTGTGGACGTATGAGCCGGCGCTGGTGCCGCCGGGCAGCCAGGTGCTCGGCCGGGTGCTGCGGCAACTGTCGGCGGCGGGCCCGGCGTTCGGCCCCTGAACCGGTCGGCGTGGCGCGCCCATTGCCGAGCCTTTACGATGAGGACCGCACTGACCAGCGGACTTGGCACGCATTTTACTATCCCTTGGTGATTCGTGTACCTTCTAAGAACCGACGAATCACCGGAGGATCCGTGGATGTCTCCCTCGCCGTATGGGCGCTCACCATCGCCGGGCTGGGTGCCCTGATCGGCGCCGACTTCCTGATCGGCCGCACCCCGCACGACGTGTCCGTCCGCGAGGCCGGAATCTGGACCGCGGTGTGGATCGTGCTCGCCGGGCTCTTCGGTCTCGGCCTGCTGCTCTTCGGCGGGGGTGAACCGGCCGGCCAGTTCTTCGCCGGATACATCACCGAGAAGTCGCTCAGCGTCGACAACCTCTTCGTCTTCGTACTGATCATGGCGAAGTTCGCGGTGCCGTCGCCGTACCAGCAGCGGGTGCTGCTGGTCGGTGTGCTGATCGCGCTGGCGCTGCGGACCGTGTTCATCGCGGCCGGCGCGACCATCATCGCCAGCTTCTCCTGGGTGTTCTTCATCTTCGGCGCCTTCCTGATCTGGACCGCGTGGAAGCTGATCAAGGAGGCGCGGGCCGACGAGGAGGAGTCGGAGTACGAGGAGAACCGGCTGCTCAAGGCGGTCGAGAAGCGGGTGCCGGCCACCGACCGATACCACGGCACCCGGCTGTTCGTCATGGAGAACGGCAAGCGGCTGATGACCCCGATGCTCGTGGTGATGCTCGCCATCGGCACCACGGACGTGCTGTTCGCGCTCGACTCCATCCCGGCGATCTTCGGGCTCACCCAGGACCCGTACATCGTCTTCACCGCCAACGCCTTCGCGCTGATGGGCCTGCGCCAGCTCTACTTCCTGATCGGCGGCCTGCTGAGGAAGCTGGTCCACCTGTCGTACGGGCTGTCGGTGATCCTCGGGTTCATCGGGGTGAAGCTGGTGCTGCACGCGCTGCACGAGTCCGGGGTGCATGTGCCGGAGATCTCCATCCCGGTCTCGCTCGGGGTGATCGTCGCGGTGCTCGCGGTGACGACCGCCACCAGCCTGATCGCCACCCGTCGGCAGGCCGCGGCCGACCGGGAGCAGCGCGAGAAGCCGCGCGTCGACGCCTGAGCTTTCGGGTGAGCCGGGCGGGCGTCGAAGCCCGGCCCTCCGCCCGGCCTCTCGCGTGGCCCTTCGCGTGAACCGGGCGCTCGCCGGTGCCGCCGGCGGGGGTGCGCGCCGGGCGGCGGTGGCCGAGGGACTACCGTGGCCCCGGTAACGGACGGTTCACGCGGAAAGGCGCCGATGTGGCGGGCACCCTCGCTCTCCCCGAGCTGACCGGGCCACGGTTCCTCGACACCTGGCAGTTCGACGGTTGCGCGCTCGCCGCCGTCCTGCTGCTCGGCGGGGCCTACGCGTACGGGGTGTGGCGGCGGCTGCGCGCGGGGGAGCGGTGGCCGCTGTGGCGGAGCGCGGCCTTCTACGTGCTGGGCCTCGGCACACTGGTGTTCGCCACGATGTCGTCGCTGGCGGTCTACGACCAGGTGCTGTTCTGGCCGGCCGCCGTGCAGAACATCCTGCTCGACCTCTTCGCCCCGCTCGGCCTCGCGCTCGGCGACCCGCTGGCGCTGGCCTCGCCCACCGGCCGCCTCCACCGGGCTGTCAGCTCCCGGGCGACCCGCTTCCTGACGTATCCGCTGGTCAGCTCGGTGCTGGTGCTCGCCTCCGAGCTGACGATCTACTTCACCCCGTACTTCGCGCACGCGCTCGGCGATCCGCTGGTGCGTCAGGTGATGCACCTTCAGCTGCTGCTCACCGGCTCGCTGTTCGTTCTGCCCATGCTCAGCCGCCAGGAGCTGCTGCCCCGTTGGTGCAGCCACCCCGTGCGCGCGGCGCTGGTCTTCTTCGACGGGCTCTTCGACTCGGTGCCCGGCATCGTCGTCATGACCAGCGGCACGCTGGTGGCCGGCCACTGGTACACCGCCCACCCCCGGACCTGGGGGCCCTCGGTCGAGCACGACCAGAAGCTCGGCGGCGGTCTGATGATCACCCTCGCGGAGCTGGTCGCGCTGCCCTTCCTGCTGATGGTCTTCTTCGAATGGTGGCGAGCCGAGCGGGACCGCACGGCGGCCCTCGACGCCCACCTGGACCGCGAGGCGGCCGCCCACCCCCTCCCGGACTCCCCGCCCCCGCCGAACTCCGCAACCCCGGCGGCCACCTCGACCGCCACCCCTTCCGTCCCCGCAGCCCCCTCACCCCCCGAGATGACCCGCCCATGGTGGGAGACGGACCAGGGCGAGGTCGGCATGCGCATGCGCGGCGAATCCTGACCCCCACCCCCACCCCCACCAGCCGCCCCCGAGCCCCCGACAAAGCCGCCGCCGTAGGGTCAGGGCTGGGCGGTGAAGGCCGCCGTAACGTCCTCACCAGCCGCGGGATTGCCACGCGGGGAGGTGGGGGCGTTCGGTGCCGAGGGTGGTGTCGTGGCCGTGGCCGGGGTAGATCCAGGTTTCGTCGGGGAGGGTGGCGAAGAGCTTGGTGGTCACGTCGTGGAAGAGGGAGGCGAAGGCCGCGGGGTCGGAGCGGGTGTTGCCGACGCCGCCCGGGAACAGCTAAGCGTCACAGCGGATAATATGTCAAGGTGACCGTTTGCTGGTTGTATGCGCGCATCAGCGACGACCCCAAGGAGCAACGGCGGGGCGTCGAACGGCAGTTGAACGATCTGCGGGCCCACGCGAGGAAGCACGGGTGGGAAGTCGTGGGGGAGTTCACCGACAACGACATCAGCCCCCACAAGGACGAGGAGCGCCCCGGTTACGACCAGGTCATCGCTGCCGTTCTGGAGGCGATGCCTGCTCTTTCGTGCGCCGGACAGCAGGACGTTCTCCTCGGTTATCACCCCTCAAGGGTGTGGCGTAGGCGTGTGGAACGGGCGCAGGCAATCGAGGACTTGCGGCGGGCGAAGGCGTGCGTGGCGTTCGAGTCCGGCGGGTTCTACGACATGACGAAGGCCACGGAGCGGTCGCAGCTCTCCCAGCTCGGCGAGTCCGACACCTTGGAGTCGGAGATCAAAGCGGAGCGGGTCGCGCGTGAGGCCCTGGCCCGCGCTGAGGAAGGCCGCGCGAACGGTGCCGTGCAGTACGGGTGGCGCCGCGTCTACCAGCACGACCGGAAAGGCGTCGTCATCGGCTTCGATGACGTAGAGGACGACGCTGCCCGGGGTCGTAGATACCGAATGCTTCGGGCCGGTCGGTGGTGTGGGTCCAGATCGACGGCTGGTTGGGCATCGTGGGCGGCTGCGGGAGGTAGTTGTCGCCGAGGATCACGGGAAACAGGCCCGATACGTACCCTTCGGCGCACGCGAGGGCTCCCGCGACGCCATCGGCCTGCTCCTGGACTCGGTAGGTGTACCCGGAGCCGAGGAGCTGAGCGAACCCTCCGATGTTCTCGCCGCCGGTCACGATGAGGATGTCGTCACAGCCGAGGGCGCGGTGGGTCCGGATGGGCTGGTAGATCATTGGCTGGTCGTACACAGGCAGGAGGTGCTTGTTCACAACGCGGGTGGCGTCCCCGAGGCGTGTTCCGTGGCCTCTGGCGAGGATTACGCCGCGCACAGGACCGCCTCCCAGATGGCGATGTTGCTTTCGATGGTTTGGGTGCGTGCCCATTCCCGTGCGGCGGTTCCCATTTCTTTGCGGAGCGCCTCGTCCTCGATGAGCTTCCGCAAGAAGACACCCCATTCGTGATCCCTTTTGACGAGAAATCCGGTGACGCCGTGCTGAATGCTGCGGGCGTAGGGTCCGCAGTCGGACGCGACCATGGGAATTCCGAGGGCGGCTACTTCCCGGAACTTCACGTCGCTGTTTGCCTGGTTGAAAAGGTGCGGGCGCAGCGGCGCGACGGCAATGTGGTAGTCGATGGCCCGGTAAAAGGCTTCGACGTTCTCGATCCAGGGCGTGAAACGGCATCGGTTGCGGGGGAGACGAATCCACGCGGCGTAGTCACTTCCGATGACATGAAATTCGGTGTTTGGCTGGCGATCGAGGACACGGCGTAGGTGTGAGCCGACTTCCGCGAAGTCCATGTGGTGGGTGCCGGAGCCGCCCCATCCGATGGTGACGATGCCGTCCTGCCGCTGCGGCGCGGTGTGGTCGAGGAGCCACGCCGGGGTGTGGTTGGGCACTATGTGAACGTTCGGGTTGTACAGGCGCATCCGCTCCGCGAGGGGCTCGGTCGACACGGTGACAGCGTCGGCGACTTCAATGTTTCGCCGGAGGTTGTCACGGATTTCCGGTCGTCCGAAGAATTCGAAAGCTGCGCGGCTTCCGTGGTCGACGTTGAGGAGGTCGTCGTCGAGTTCGTAGATGAGCCGGTGCCGGCCAGCGCGGGCGAGGTTCTGCCACCGTTCGGTGGGCTTCGGCAGGGTGACACGCTGCCCGATGACGACCGCGTACGTGCCGTAATTCTCGGGCATCCGCGTGTGATGCCATGTTCGGTATCCGAGGGCGCTCAGGCAGTCGAGGGGCTGGCTTATGCGGTAGTACCCGCATCCGGCATTGTCGGCGCGCCAGCCGAAAACACTCACGCTCACTGGTTTTCTCGATTCTTGTTTCCTCCTTTCATGGTAGGCGCGACTAACGACACTCGTGCTGCTGCGTACTGAGCCCGGTTGTAGCAAAGGGCTGCGGACCGTCAGGAGCCTGGGGCAGAATTCCGGCGTGGACGCAGCATGGGTGGGGATCGTGGGGGTGGCGCTGGGTGGCGTCCTCGCGGGCGCAACAGGGGTGGCGACCAGTCTGATCAGCGCACGCCTTGCCAAAGCACAGATAGCCGCTCAGCAGGATGAAGCAGTCCGTCTGCGGCGCTTTGAGAGCTTGAAGGAACGCCGTGAGCCCCGGCAGAAGGCGTACGCCGAGTTCCTCGATCACGCACAGGCGGCCATTGCCAGCCTGACCCTTCGTGGTCAGGTCGGTGCGGAGATGAGCGATCTCGGCCAGGCGCGCGCTGTCATCGCTGTGCTCGGACCGCAGCCAGCGAAAGAAGCGGCTACAGAGGTGGTTCGGGCGATCATGGAGGCGGCGGGCAGGCTGCGCACTGCGGAGGGTATCGCCAACCGCTCCGGCCTGCTCAGCAGCCTCGGGGAGCTTCTGGAGGATTTCACCGAAGTCGCGCAGCGTGCGCTGGAGGACTCCGGGGAGGGGCCGCAGCCCATCCGCTCAGGAGAGCCGCCGCATCCGTCAAGTGAGGAGTAGGGATGGATGAAGCGTGGGTGGGGATCGCAGGTGTGGCCGGCACTCTCTTTGGCACGCTCGGCGCGAGCTGGTTCGGGATCCGCCAAGCGCGCGGGCAAGCTGCCGAGGCACGGGCCGAGGCCGAACGGCAGAGGCAGTTCGAGAGCGCAAAGGACCTGCGGGATGTCCGACGACAGGCGTACGCCAAGTACCTCGGGCAGGTGCACCGGGAGAACGACGCCCTCGATGCGTTCTCGAGCACGGCGAGTGGAGCGATCCGTCCGAGGAGATCATGCCGATTCTCGAACGACTGGACCGCATGTGTGCCGAGTTGACGATCTTCGGGCCGCAGCACGTAGCGGACGCAGCCCGCGACATCGTCAATGCTTTCGCACGGCTCGGACAAACCCCCCTGGAGGGCGAAACCCCGCCGAGCATTCTGATCCCGAAGCGGATCGACGAGTTCGTGCGGGCCGCCGGGGCAGCGGTCGCGGGCATCCCCGTCTGGCGGTTCAGGCTGGAAGTGGCAGATCCACCAGCATGACCGCACGGGGGGAGTCGGGGAACGGCCTGCGGCCCGCGCCCGGTTCCGGGAGAATCCGGCCGTGGACGCAGCAACAGCAGGAGTCATCGGTACGGCGGTCGGTGGTGGCCTGGCGCTGCTGGGCTCGATAACCACCGGCTTCTTCGGGGCACGGCAGACGCGGGCACAGCTCGCCTCTCAGGAGAAGGAAGCTGCCCGGCAGAGGCGCTACGAAAGCCTGGTGGAACGTCGCACCACCAGGGCGAAGGTCTTCGAGGACTTCATGCGTGAAGCCCAGGGGTTCACCGAGGCGATCTCGGGGACCATCGCCACGGCCAAGCGCACCAACTACCCGCACCAGGTGGTTCCGAGTTCTTCCCCGGTTACGGCATTGACGAGGGCGAATACCTCTGTCGCCATCCAGGGCCCCGAGACGGTCGCGGTCGCGGCTGACGCCGTCCTCATGCTGCTGGTGCAACTGGCACAGATGACGTTCACGCCCGGACCTGGGGGGAACGAGCCGCGCGTGATGGAGCTGTTCTCCCGACTCAGCCAGTTCCTGTCGCAGTTCACCGAAGCCGCCCTTGAGGCGCTCGAAGACCACGGCGGGGAACCGTCAGCCGAGGGGTAGTTCCGCGATCGTCATGGCGAAGGTGGGGGAGTCGGAGAATGGGCTGCCCCACTGCCCTGCCCTGGCGCGTCCTCGGCGGGCGCAGCGGTATTGACCCGTGTGGCCCGGATGAGTGACCGTCGTAGAAGTCCGTAGAAACCGAGGGGATGGGGAACAGCCATGACGCTACGGTTCATCGCGAAAGACCCGAACACCAACGGTGACAATTGCCCGACCGTGTGGGTAGACGCCGATACGAACGAGCTGGTCATCCAGGGGTGGAAGGCGGATGACAGCACCGAACGGGAATGCCTGGAGACGGGTGCCATCCCGGACACCGAAGCTGTCGTGCGACTGCCCGCCCGCATGGTGGCAGCCATCAGGGAGGCATGTGATGTCGCAGACGGTTCCGCCGTTCGCTGACCTGCTGGCGGGGTGCCGCTCGTCAGCCGTCCACCTGGAGACCCGGGATGTCTACGGCGTCGCCGACGAGGACGAAGACTTCGCGGCCTGGAAGGCGGGCCGCAGGCACACACCGGAGACCCGCACGGAATGGTGGAACGCCTTCCATGACTCGGTCTTTCAGGCCGTGGCCCGTGGCGTCTCCGTCCGCCGAGCCCGCGTGGTCTCCGAGCCCGTTACCGGCTACATCCGGTACGAGCACGCGAGCACCTTCCAGAACCTGATGGCAGGCGAGGACGTCCGCTGGCTCCCGCGCCGACTGGCCTCGGACCTGCTGATCCCGGGCAATGACTTCTGGGTCTTCGACGACACCCTGATCCGCTTCGGGCTCTTCTCCGGGGACGGCGCCTTCGTTGGACACACCCTGTCCGATGATCCCGACGTCATCAAGAACGTGTCCGGCGCGTTCGAAAGCGTCTGGGAACGCGCCATCCCGCATGAGCGCTACACGATCTGACCTGCTGAAGAACCGACATGTCCGAATCACCATCAGCCGCCGTTCAAGCTGCTCGGCACCAGCTCGCCGTCCGTCTCCGTGAGATCCGGAAGGGGGCGGGGCTGACGTCCACCGAGCTTGCGCGGCGGCTGGAGTGGTACCCGTCGAAGGTCTCCCGCATCGAGCACGCCCGCACCCCACCGTCGGTGACGGATATTCGGGCCTGGTGTGGGGCTTGCGACGCCACGCGCGAAGCCGATGACCTTGTTGCCTCAGCGCAGTCCGCCGACTCCCTGTACGTCGAGTGGAGGCGGGTTCAGCGCACGGGACTCCGGCAGCTCCAGGAGGCCCGCACGGAGCTGTACGAGCGCACCGGTTTTTTCCGGGTGTACTGCTCCAACGTGATCCCTGGCCTCTTCCAGACGCCCGCCTACGCCACTGCGCTCCTGTCTTCCATCGCGCGCTTCCACCGTGCTCCCGACGATGTGGAGGACGCCGTCACGGCACGCATGGAGCGCTCCCGGGTGCTGTTCACGGGCGGTAGGCGATTCGCGGTGCTGGTGGAGGAGTCCGTTCTGCGGTCCCGGATCGGCGACTCTTCCACGATGGCCGGCCAACTGGGTTACCTCCTCACTTTGATGTCGGCCCCCTCAGTCAGCCTGGGCATCATCCCGTTTGCCGCTCCCCGCCCGGTCTGGCCGTTGGAGACCTTCAACGTTTTTGACGACGCCCGCGTCCACGTCGAGCTGCTGTCGGCGGCCGTGAAGGTGACCGCGCCGAGCGAGGTGGAGCAATACATCAGGGCCTACCGCGAGTTGGGCACCGCGGCGGTCTTCGGGGCGGCTGCTCGGGAGCTGATCACTAACGCCATTAACTCACTCGGGTAACCGCCGTAGAAATCCGTAGAAACTCGTTGAGGCGCGTGAGCCCTGGTCCCTACGGTCGGCTGACACCGACTCGCACCGACCGAGGTCCTGATGACTGTGAGCCCAATCGTTGGATGCCGCAGGAACCGCCCCCACGTTCGACAGGCCGACGAAGACGACGTGACACCCCGACGGCCGACAGGACGAGCCATGCGCGACAGCTTCGAACCCATCCTCATGACGGTCCGGACCGTCCCGAACGCCGTGGGCCACCCCGGGTACTCGGTGACGCTGCGCCGGGAGGACACCAGCGCCGACTACGCCCGGCGGCTCGCCCGGATCGTCCTCGGGACGTGGGGCCTGGACACCCTCATCGACGACGCGGCCCTCGTCGTGACGGAACTGGTCGCAAACGCGATCCGTCACACCGACGGGAATCTCATCGTCGTGCGGCTCCTTCGCCCCGCGATGGCCCTGATCCGCGTCGAGGTAGTCGACGGGTCTCCGCATGCCCCCCGTATCCGGGAGACAGGACCGGACGACGAACACGGCCGGGGCTTGCTCCTCGTCAACGTCCTCACGAGCCGCTGGGGCACCTCCACCACCCCCGAAGGGAAAGTCGTGTGGGGCGAATTGACAAGCGAGGCCTCGGCATGACCGACCGCATAGGCGCCTGGGTCGGTGACCTCGTCCACGACCCCGTCGCGGGGCGGGACGCGACCCTCTCGGACGTCCACAGTGACGGCACGCACCTGCTGCGCCCCCGCCTGGGTCCGGGCGGCTGGACCGCCGAAGACCCGAAACGGCTCCGCATCATCACCAAGCGAACCGACCGCACCGACTGGTAATCCCCGAACCGCCCTGGGACCGCACACCGGGGCGCCTGTCCCACCAGGGCGGCAACCCGTGGGACGGGCCGATCCCCGGCCCCTCTCCTCCTCTCTCGGGGTCGGGGATCACCAACGCCCGCTCCGGTCCTGTGATGGCTCCCCCGTACCGGAGCGGGTCCACCCCTGGAGCGACCTGTGACCGACTACGGCCGGATCGAAGCGACCCTCGCCGGATACGACTATGCCCTCGGTGACTGCTTCCGCTGCATCCGCACCGAGGTGCAGGTCGCCCACATCGGGGACATCACCAGCCCCGACGCTGTGACTCCTTTGTTTGCGTGCCGCTGGTGCATCGAGGCCCTGGTCGTCATGCACGACCGCGCCCATGAACCCCTCGGACGCATGTACGTCGACACACCGCGTGAGCATCCCTACTGACCCACGGAGTTCCCCGTGCGTACCCGTTCCTTGTTCTTTGCCCTGCTGACGTTTCTGCTGCTGGTCGTGGTCGGCTGCTCCGCCGACACAGCACCCCCCAGCCGCCCGGCCCCGCGCCCTACCCCATCAGCCGGCACTCCCACGGTGAGGGACACCGCGTCCCTTATTACTAGGGGGACGTCGTGCGCGAAGGCCCGCGCTGTTCTCGACGGGATACAGACGCCACTGGGGCTCCTCGATGACGGCGGGACTCCTATCACCTGGGCGGATGAGCTGCGGGCGGCTGGGAAGCGTCTGGGCGCCCTGGGGAGCATCACTCCGGCCCCGGTCGGCACGTTCGAGGCGGGGTTGTCCTCGGACCTCGATCGCCTGACCGCTGCCCTTGACGCGAAGGAGAACGGCGCGGTCGCCCCGACCGCGGACGTCATCCACAACCGGATCAAGAACCTCACCTACCAGTGTCAGGCCCGTTGACACCGGCCTGAAAATGACATAGCCGTGATTAACAGTTGGTCCGACCCTCGCGGGACACTGTTCCCACAGGCCGAACGGGTGGCCCACGAGGGAGAAACGATGGAAGCGAACTACGACCGCACCTGGGAGTACCGGTTCTACGACGAGAGCGGGCTCATTACGGCTGGCGACTATCCGCCGGGCATCGACGGGCTGGACAGCGACGAGCAGGCGTGGCGCGCCGCCGACCTGTTCAAGCGGGAGAACGGGATCATTGTGTCCCGCATCGAGCGCCGCAAGGCCAACGACACCTGGGAGAACGTCCCGGTGCTGTAGGTGAGGAGGGCCCCCGGCGCCGGGGGCCCTCCTCGTTCCCTCTGCTACTTCACGTCGCGCTCGTCGTCCTCGACTTCCACCGTGTCTTCCAGGGGCTCTCCGGCGGTACACGCCGCCAGCTCCTCATCCGTGAGGGAACCACCGTTGACGGGGATCACCTCGATGAGGAACCGGCCCCCCATGAATTTCGCGTCCGGACCGCGCAGGCAGTCGGCGAGCTTCCCCGCCATGTCCGACTCGGTGAACTTCTTCGCGGGCTGCGGGTCCGCGACCTTGCCCAGGTCCCGGGCGAGCTTCGCCCCGGTCACGAGGTTCGGGGAGCCGTACCGCTCCTCGATCTGCTCCGACCCCCGCTCGCACGCGGAGACCATGCCCATCGGGGTGCGGTACGACCACACGGGCTTGTCCGGGCAGCGGCGCCCGTGCCACGAGCAGTACCCCTCATGCGCGGGGCTGATCACCTTGTGAAGAGACGGTTCGAACGGGAGCCGTTCCAGGGGGACGACGGGCGTCTTCCTCCCCGGCAGAGGCTTCCCTGCCTGCCGGTCGTTCCCCCGGTCGTTCCTGCTGTTGTTGGTGCTGTCGGTCACTGCCTTCTCCTTTGTCGTTCGGGAGGAGGCCCTGACCGGATCTACCAACCGCGCTCGCGCCATTCACCGAGGTGAGGGCGTTCGTCGCCGAGCGTGGTGTCGTTTCCGTGCCCCGGGTAGACCCACGTCTCGTCCGGCAGAACAGCGAAGATCTTCTCTTCGAGACCGCCGATCAGGGACGTGAAGTCCGCCGGGTTTGTTGTCCGTCCAGGACCCCCGGGGAAGAGGCAGTCGCCGGTGAAGACGTGCGGGTGGCCGTGCGGGTCGTCGTAGACGAGGGCGATGCTGCCCGGGGTGTGGCCGACGAGGTGGCGGGCGGTGAGCCGGACCCCGCCGAAGGCGATGGTGTCCAGGTCGTCCACCGGGGTGGCGGTGGGGACGGGGATGCCGGCCGCGTCCTCGCGTCCGGCGTAGGTGCGGGCGCCGGTGGCGGCCACCACGGCCGGGAGCGCCTGCCAGTGGTCGCCGTGCTGGTGGGTGGTGACCACGGACCCGATACCGTCCCCGCCGATCACCTCCAGCAGGGTCTCCGGCTCGGCCGCCGCGTCGATCAGGAGCTGCTCGTCGGTGGCCCGGCAGCGCAGCAGATACGCGTTGTTGTTCATCGCGCCGACCGCCACCTTGGTGATGATCAGGTCCCTCAGCTCGTGTACGTCGGGCGCGCCGCCGACGGTCACCTCTCCCGTGTACGCCATGGCGCCAGCCTAGCCGCGCCCGCGCCCGGGATACCGCGCGTTCCCCGGGCCACACGATCGGGTGAAGATGGCCGCGCGGTTCTCTAAATCGAATGCACGTGCTATACGCTCGATCTGTCACCGAGCAAGACCAACAACCGTTCAGGAAGAAATGCCGTGCGCGCCCCGTTTAGGCTGTCTGGGGGGTACGGACCGATGGACGACTCCACCACACCCCCGTTCTATGAAAGGTGCGCACTGGCGTGGCCGATCGACTCACCATCCGTGGGGCTCGAGAGCACAATCTGCGGAACGTCTCACTCGACCTCCCCCGGGACGCACTCATCGTGTTCACGGGCCTGTCGGGTTCCGGCAAGTCGTCACTGGCTTTCGACACGATCTTCGCCGAGGGCCAGCGCCGTTACGTCGAGTCGCTCTCGTCCTACGCTCGGCAGTTCCTGGGGCAGATGGACAAGCCCGACGTCGACTTCATCGAGGGCCTGTCACCGGCCGTCTCGATCGACCAGAAGTCCACGTCCCGCAACCCCCGCTCCACCGTCGGCACCATCACCGAGGTCTACGACTATCTGCGGCTGCTCTTCGCCCGGATCGGCAAGCCGCACTGCCCCGAGTGCGGCCGCCCGATCTCCCGGCAGTCGCCGCAGGCCATCGTCGACCGGGTGCTGGAGCTGGAGGAGGGCACCCGCTTCCAGGTCCTGTCCCCGCTGGTCCGCGAGCGCAAGGGCGAGTTCGTCGACCTCTTCCGCGACCTCCAGACCAAGGGCTTCAGCCGGGCCCGGGTGGACGGCGCGACCATCACGCTCACCGAGCCGCCCAAGCTCAAGAAGCAGGAGAAGCACACCATCGAGGTGGTGGTGGACCGCCTCACCGTCAAGGAGAGCGCCAAGCGCCGCCTGACGGACTCGGTGGAGACCGCGCTCGGCCTCTCCGGCGGCATGATCATCCTGGACTTCGTCGACCTGGCGGAGGACGACCCGCAGCGCGAGCGGATGTTCTCCGAGCATCTTTACTGCCCGTACGACGATCTGTCCTTCGAGGAGCTGGAGCCGCGCTCCTTCTCCTTCAACTCCCCGTTCGGTGCCTGCCCGGACTGTTCCGGCATCGGTTCCCGGATGGAGGTGGACCCGGAGCTGATCGTCCCGGACCCGCAGAAAACGCTGGACGAGGGCGCCATCGCGCCCTGGACCGGCGGCATGACCAAGAGCTACTTCGACCGGCTGATCAGCGGCCTCGCCAAGGACCTGGGCTTCCGTACCGACATCGCCTTCGCCGCGCTGCCAGCGCGGGCCCGCAAGGCGCTGCTCCAGGGCCACAAGACCGAGGTCCGTATCTCGTACAAGACCCGGTACGGCCGGGAGCGTGCTTACAACGCGCAGTTCGAGGGCGCGATCCCGTTCGTCAAGCGCCGCTACCAGGACGCGGAGAGCGACTCCGCCCGGGAGCGCTTCGAGGGGTACATGCGGCAGGTCCCCTGCCCGACCTGTCACGGCACCCGGCTGAAGCCGATCGTGCTCGCGGTGACCGTGCAGGACAAGTCGATCGCCGACATCGCCGCGATGTCGATCAGCGACTGCGCCGAGTTCCTGGGCGCCATGAAGCTGAACGCCCGGGACAAGCAGATCGCCGAGCGGGTCCTCAAGGAGGTCAACGAGCGGCTGAGGTTCCTGGTCGACGTCGGCCTGGACTATCTGTCCCTCAACCGCGCCGCGGGCACCCTCTCCGGCGGCGAGGCCCAGCGCATCCGGCTCGCCACCCAGATCGGCTCCGGCCTGGTCGGTGTGCTCTACGTGCTGGACGAGCCGTCCATCGGTCTGCACCAGCGGGACAACCACCGGCTGATCGAGACACTGGTACGGCTGCGCAACCTCGGCAACACCCTGATCGTGGTCGAGCACGACGAGGACACCATCAAGACCGCCGACTGGGTGGTGGACATCGGCCCCGGCGCCGGTGAGCACGGCGGCAAGGTGGTGCACTCCGGTTCGCTCAAGGATCTGCTGGTCAACGACGAGTCGCTGACCGGCCAGTATCTGTCCGGCAAGCGCTCCATCCCCACACCCGGCGTGCGGCGGCCCATCGACCTCGGGCGGCAGCTCACCGTGCACGGCGCGCGGGAGCACAATCTGCGGGACATCGACGTGTCCTTCCCGCTGGGTGTGTTCACCGCCGTCACCGGGGTGTCAGGATCGGGCAAATCCACGCTGGTCAACGACATCCTCTACACCCATCTGGCCCGTGAGCTGAACGGCGCCCGCAAGGTGCCCGGCCGGCACACCCGGGTGGACGGCGACGACCTGGTGGACAAGGTGGTCCATGTCGACCAGTCGCCGATCGGCCGCACCCCGCGCTCCAACCCGGCCACGTACACCGGCGTCTTCGACAATGTCCGCAAGCTCTTCGCGGAGACGGTGGAGGCCAAGGTGCGCGGCTATCTGCCCGGCCGGTTCTCCTTCAACGTCAAGGGCGGCCGCTGTGAGAACTGCGCGGGCGACGGCACCATCAAGATCGAGATGAACTTCCTGCCGGACGTCTATGTGCCGTGCGAGGTGTGCCACGGGGCCCGGTACAACCGGGAGACCCTGGAGGTGCACTTCAAGGGCAAGTCCATCGCCGAGGTGCTGGACATGCCGATCGAGGAGGCGCTGGAGTTCTTCGAGGCGGTGCCGAACATCTCCCGCCATCTGCGCACCCTGGACGAGGTCGGCCTCGGGTACGTCCGGCTCGGCCAGTCCGCGCCGACCCTCTCCGGCGGTGAGGCGCAGCGCGTGAAGCTCGCCTCCGAGCTGCAGAAGCGGTCCACCGGACGCACGGTGTACGTGCTGGACGAGCCGACCACCGGTCTGCACTTCGAGGACATCAGCAAACTGATCAAGGTGCTGTCCGGTCTGGTCGACAAGGGCAACTCGGTGATCGTCATCGAACACAACCTGGATGTCATCAAGACCGCGGACTGGGTGATCGACATGGGTCCCGAGGGTGGCAACGGCGGTGGTCTGGTGGTCGCCGAGGGCACCCCGGAGCAGATCGCCGGTGTCACGGCCAGTCATACCGGAAAGTTCCTGCGCGACATCCTCGACCCGGAGGGGGTCGCCGACGCGGCCGGTCCCGCGCCGCGCAAGCGGGCCGCGGCGAAGAAGGCGGCTCCCCGCAAGCGGGCGGCGGCCGGCAAGGCGTGAGGGTGAGGCGGGGGCGGGGGCCGGGACGATCGGACAGGTTCGGGACGTAAGGTACGGATCGCCGGATCCGCTCAACCGTCCCGCACCCCGCCCGAACGTATCGCTGGAGCGTCATGTCCACTCAGCCGTCCACCGAACCCCTGACCGAACCGCCGGCCCGCCCCCCGACCCAGCCGCCGACCGAACCGCCCGCCCCGTCGCCGGCTGCCGGAACCGCCGCGGGGTCGCTGCCGGGGACCACCGAGGGGTCCGGCTCCGGGCCTGCTTCCGCGCCCCGGTCCGGCCCCGCCGCAAAGACGCGCCGGACCGTGCTGCGGGGCGTCGCGCTGGCCGGGGCGGCCGGCGCGGTCGGGGCGGGGCTGGCCGCCTGCGGCGGCAAGACCGGTTCGTCGGCGAAGGGACCCGCCCAGCCGGTGGAGCTGGGTCCCACCGCCGAGGTCCCGGTGGGCGGCGCCAAGCTGTACCGGGACGACAAGGTCGTGGTCGCACAGCCGCGGCCGGGCACCTTCACGGCGTTCAGCGCGGTCTGCACCCACCAGGGCTGTGTGGTCGACTCGCTGGACGGCACCACGGTCTCCTGCCCGTGCCACGGCAGCCAGTTCGACGCGGAGACCGGCGCGGTCGTCCAGGGCCCGGCGATCAAGCCGCTGCCCGCCGTCCCCGTCACGGCGGCCGGCGGCAAACTCACCGCCGGACCCGCCCGCTAGAACCCACCGGAACCAGGTACCCGAACCGCCCCGGGGAACCGCCCGACGGAAGCGCCCACGACGGTGGCCCGGCCGCCGTGGGGCCGCTCTGTTGTCAGCCGCCGCCAGTAGGGTGGAACCATGGCAGACCCCAGCAGCTATCGACCGCAGCCGGGCCAGATCCCCGACTCTCCCGGGGTCTACAGGTTCCGGGACGAGCACCGCCGGGTGATCTATGTCGGCAAGGCGAAGAGCCTGCGTCAGCGGCTGTCCTCGTACTTCCAGGACATCACCAATCTGCACCAGCGCACCGCCACCATGGTCACCACCGCGGCCTCCGTGGAGTGGACGGTGGTCTCCACCGAAGTGGAGGCGCTCCAGCTCGAATACAGCTGGATCAAGGAGTACGACCCGCGCTTCAACGTCAAGTACCGCGACGACAAGAGCTATCCGTCGCTCGCCGTCACCATGAACGAGGAGTACCCCCGGGTCCAGGTGATGCGCGGCCCCAAGCGCAAGGGCGTGCGCTACTTCGGTCCTTACGCCCACGCCTGGGCGATCCGCGAGACCGTCGACCTGCTGCTGCGGGTCTTCCCGGTACGCACCTGCTCCGCCGGGGTGTTCAAGCGCTCCCGGCAGATCGGCCGCCCCTGCCTGCTCGGTTACATCGACAAGTGCTCGGCCCCCTGCGTCGGCCGGATCAGCGCCCAGGAGCACCGCGAACTCGCCGAGGAGTTCTGCGACTTCATGGCCGGCCACGCCGGCACCTACCTCCGCCGGCTCGAACAGCGGATGAAGGAGGCCGCAAGCGCCATGGAATACGAGCAGGCGGCCCGGCTGCGGGACGACATCGAGGCGCTGCGCCGCGCCATGGAGAAGAACGCGGTGGTGCTCGCCGACGCCACGGACGCCGATCTGATCGCGATCGCCGAGGACGAACTCGAAGCGGCCGTGCAGATCTTCCACGTCCGCGGCGGCCGGGTGCGCGGCCAGCGCGGCTGGGTCACCGACAAGGTGGAGGCGGTCAACACCGCTGACCTGGTCGAGGACGCGGTCCAGCAGCTCTACGGCGAGGAGAGCGGGGACGCCGAGCAGTCCGGCGGCAGCGGCGGTGTGCCCCGGGAGGTGCTGGTCCCGGTGCTGCCCGAGCCGGCCGCACCGCTCGGCGCCTGGCTGAGCCAGCGCCGCGGCTCCCAGGTGAGCCTCCGGGTGCCGCAGCGCGGCGACAAGAAGGACCTGATGGCCACCGTGCAGCGCAACGCGCAGCACGCACTGGCCCTGCACAAGACCAAGCGGGCCTCCGACCTGACCACCCGGTCCCGGGCCCTGGAAGAGATCGCCGGCGCGCTCGACCTGGAGACGGCACCGCTGCGTATCGAGTGCTTCGACATCAGCCACCTCCAGGGTGACGACGTGGTGGCGTCGATGGTGGTCTTCGAGGACGGGCTGGCCCGCAAGAGCGAGTACCGCCGCTTCCAGATCAAGTCCTTCGCCGGCCAGGACGATGTGCGCTCGATGCACGAGGTGATCTCCCGCCGCTTCCGCCGCTTCCTCCAGGAGCGGCAGCGCACCAGCGAGTGGGAGGAGGAGCTGGGCGGCGGCGACAACGGCTTCGGCCACACCGGCTCAAGCGGCCCCACCGGCTCAAGCGGCCCCGGCGCCGCCACCGGGTCCGGCGGGAGCGGATCGAGCGGCCCGGTCGGACCGGATGACGACATCGCCGGCGGGCCCATCGACCCCGACACCGGCCGGCCGCGCAAGTTCGCCTATCCGCCGCAGCTCGTGGTGGTCGACGGCGGCCAGCCGCAGGTCGCCGCGGCCCGCCGGGCGCTCGCCGAGCTGGGTATAGACGACGTCGCGGTCTGCGGCCTCGCCAAAAGGCTCGAAGAGGTGTGGCTGCCGGACGAGGACGACCCGGTGATCCTGCCTCGTACGAGTGAAGGGCTCTATCTGCTCCAGCGGGTCAGGGACGAGGCCCACCGCTTCGCCATCAGCTACCAGCGGAGCAAGCGCTCCAAGTCGATGAAGGCCGGCGCGCTGGACGACGTGCCGGGCCTCGGTGAGACCAGGAAACAGGCCCTGGTCAAACACTTCGGCTCGTTGAAGCGGCTGCGGTCGGCGACGATCGAGGAGATCTGCGAGGTCCCGGGGATCGGCCGCCGTACGGCGGAGACGGTCGCCGCCGCCCTGGCAGCGGCGGCCCCGGCCGCACCCGCGGTGAACACCGCGACCGGAGAGATCATCGAAGAGGACGACGGGACACCGGCCCCGCCGGCAGAGCTCCCGTCCGAACATCGGGGGAACAGCGCATGAGCGAGCAGGACGAACGGCAGGACGAACATCCCCGGGACGAGCACGGCACGCCCGGGCCCGACGCGATCGAGCACGCCCAGCAGCGCGCCGAGCAACACGATGCTCAGCAGCAGCACCAGCACCAAGAGCGCGACGCCCAGCAGCACGAACTGGACGCGACCGACCTCACCGGCGGCGGCCCGGCCGAGGCCGCGGACCCCGTGCCGGAACCCGAACTCGTGATCATCTCCGGCATGTCGGGGGCCGGCCGCAGCACCGCCGCCAAATGCCTGGAGGACCTGGGCTGGTTCGTGGTGGACAATCTGCCGCCCGCGCTGATCCCCACCATGGTCGACCTCGGCGCCCGTTCGCAGGGGAACGTGGCCCGGATCGCGGTGGTGGTCGACGTCCGCGGCCGGCAGTTCTTCGACAACCTGCGCGAGTCGCTCGCCGACCTCGCCACCCGGGGCATCAAGCGCCGGGTGATCTATCTGGAGGCCTCGGACGACGCGCTGGTGCGCCGCTTCGAGTCGGTCCGCCGCCCGCACCCGCTCCAGGGCAGCGGCCGGATCGTGGACGGCATCGCCGCCGAGCGCGACCTGCTGCGCGAACTGCGCGGTGACGCCGATCTGGTGATCGACACCTCCAGCCTCAACGTGCACGAGCTGCGGGCCAAGCTGGACGCCCAGTTCGCCGGCGACGAGGAGCCGGAACTCCGCGCCACCGTCATGTCGTTCGGATACAAGTACGGGCTGCCCGTCGACGCCGACCTGGTGGTGGACTGCCGCTTCCTGCCGAACCCGCACTGGGTGCCGGAGCTGCGGCCCTTCACCGGGCTCAACGACGAGGTGGCGCAGTATGTGTTCAACCAGCCCGGCGCCAAGGAGTTCCTCGACCGGTACGCCGAGCTGCTGCACATCATCGCGGCGGGCTACCGGCGCGAGGGCAAGCGCTATGTGACGATCGCCGTCGGCTGTACGGGCGGCAAGCACCGCAGCGTGGCGATGTCGGAACGACTCGCGGCACGGCTCGCGGCGGACGGAGTGGAGACGGTGACGGTGCACAGGGACATGGGGCGCGAGTGATCAAGACGGGTCGGCGGGGGCGCCGGGGCGTGGGCCGCCGCTCCGGGGTGCCGCCGAAAGTGGTCGCCCTGGGCGGCGGCCATGGGCTGGCCGCCTCGCTGGCCGCGCTGCGGCGGATCACCGGGGATCTGACCGCGGTGGTCACCGTCGCCGACGACGGCGGCTCCAGCGGCAGGCTGCGCACCGAGATGGGCGTGCTGCCGCCCGGTGACCTGCGCAAGGCGCTGGCCGCCCTGTGCGGTGACGACGAATGGGGCAGGACCTGGGCCAAGGTGATCCAGCACCGCTTCGTCAGCAGCGGCGATCTGCACGGCCACGCGGTCGGCAACCTGCTGATCGTCGCGCTGTGGGAACAGCTCAACGACGAGGTGGCCGCCCTGGAATGGGTTGGCCGGCTGCTCGGCGCGCACGGGCGGGTGCTGCCGATGTCCGCGGTCCCGCTCGACCTGCACGCCATCGTGCGCGGCCACCACCCGGAGCGGCCGGACGAGATCTCCACCGTCCGCGGCCAGGCGACCGTCGCGCTCACCCCGGGCGAGGTGATCGAGGTCCAGGTGGTGCCGGCCGACCCGCCGGCCGTGCCGGAGGCGGTGCAGGCGGTGCTCGACGCGGACTGGGTGGTGCTCGGCCCCGGCTCCTGGTTCTCCTCCGTCATCCCGCACCTGCTGGTACCGGAGTTGGCCGACGCGCTGATGACCACCAGGGCCCGCCGGGTGCTCACCTTGAACCTCGCGCCGCAACCCGGAGAAACCGACGGATTTTCTCCGCAGCGTCACTTGGAGGTTTTGGGGCGACACGCCCCTAAACTCACCATCGACGTGGTTCTCGCCGACGAGGCCGCCGTACCCGATCGCGACAGCCTCGCCGAGGCCGCGGAGCGCTTGGGGGGTACGGTCGAGCTGGCCCCGGTCGCCGCCCCCGACGGGCCGCGGCACGACCCGGAGTTGTTGGCCGCCGCGTATGACCGGATTTTTCGTATGCGTGGAAGGATCGGCCCATGGCGATGACGGCAGCGGTGAAGGACGAGATCTCCCGGCTTCCCGTCACCCGGACCTGCTGCCGCAAGGCGGAGGTCTCGTCGATCCTGCGCTTCGCGGGCGGCCTGCACCTGGTGAGCGGGCGGATCGTGATCGAGGCGGAGCTGGACACCGGGATCGCGGCCCGGCGATTGCGCAAGGACATCCTGGAGATCTTCGGGCACTCCTCGGACCTGGTGGTGATGGCGCCCGGCGGGCTGCGCCGCGGCAGCCGGTACGTGGTCCGGGTGGTGGCCGGCGGCGATCAGCTCGCCCGGCAGACCGGCCTGGTGGACGGCCGCGGCCGGCCGATCCGCGGGCTGCCGCCTCAGGTGGTCTCCGGCGCCACCTGCGATGCCGAGGCGGCCTGGCGCGGCGCGTTCCTCGCCCACGGCTCGCTCACCGAGCCCGGCCGCTCCTCCTCGCTCGAGGTGACCTGCCCCGGGCCGGAGGCGGCGCTGGCGCTGGTGGGCGCGGCCCGCCGGCTCCAGATCCCGGCCAAGGCCCGTGAGGTGCGCAACGTGGACCGGGTGGTGGTCAGGGACGGCGACGCGATCGGCGCGCTGCTGACCCGGCTGGGCGCCCATGACTCGGTGCTGGCCTGGGAGGAGCGGCGGATGCGCCGCGAGGTGCGGGCCACCGCCAACCGGCTCGCCAACTTCGACGACGCCAACCTGCGCCGCTCGGCCCGGGCCGCGGTGGCGGCCGGCGCCCGGGTGCAGCGCGCGCTGGAGATCCTCGGGGACGACGTACCCGAACATCTCGCCGCGGCCGGCCGGCTGCGGATGGACCACAAGCAGGCCTCGCTCGAGGAGCTGGGTTCGCTCGCCGAGCCGCCGCTCACCAAGGACGCGGTGGCCGGCCGGATCCGCCGGCTGCTGGCGATGGCCGACAAGCGCGCGTCCGACCTGGGGCTGCCCAGCACCGAGGCCAATCTGACCGATGAGATGGTCGGCTGATCTGCTGATCGACTGATCGCAGCGCGGGGGCGCCGTCGCCGGGACACCGCGCCCAGCGGGAAAAACACCCCGCGCCCACCGGAGACGGCGCCCGCGCCCGCGCCGTCCCCCGACGGACGAATGTTCGGGGAATTTCCAGTGGCTCCCCGGGGCCGCAGCACCGAACGGCGGTACTCCCGTCGGCGGGCGCGGGCCACGACGGCTGTCGTCATCACCGTCCGTGACCGTTACTCGCGGCCTCCCGACCCCTCCCGGCCCCCTCCCGGCCCCCTCTCGGCCCCCTCTCGGCCCCGCCCGGCGCCACCCGGCCCCGCCCGGCGCCACCAGGTTCCCGGAGCCCCCCCGCCCGCTGCCTGCGGCGACGCGCGCGGGGGGCCGCTACCCGGGCACAGTTCAGTCGGGCTTCAGCAGTCCTTGGGAGGCTGACCGGTGTCACCTGGAACACCCGGGCGCGGTAGGGTCGTGGGTGGTCGGGGACATCCCATAATTCGCAGCCGGAGAGGGACTCCGGCGAATGAGCGAGGAGATCGGTTCGTGACGATCCGGGTAGGCATCAACGGCTTTGGCCGCATCGGTCGTAACTTCTTCCGCGCCGCCCTGGAGCAGGGCGCGGACATCGAGATCGTGGCTGTCAACGACCTGGGTGACACCGCGACCACGGCGCATCTGCTGAAGTACGACACCATCCTCGGCCGCCTCAAGGCCGAGGTGACCAGCACCGCCGACACCATCACGGTGGACGGCCACACCATCAAGGTGCTCGCCGAGCGCGACCCCGCCGCCATCAAGTGGGGCGAGCTGGGCGTCGACATCGTGATCGAGTCGACCGGTATCTTCACCAAGGCCGCCGACGCGGGCAAGCACATCGCGGGCGGTGCCAAGAAGGTCATCATCTCGGCGCCCGCCAGCAACGAGGACATCACCATCGTGATGGGCGTCAACCAGGACGCGTACGACCCCGCCAACCACAACATCATCTCCAACGCCTCCTGCACCACCAACTGTGTGGCGCCGATGGCGAAGGTGCTGCTGGAGAACTTCGGCATCGTCAAGGGCCTGATGACCACGGTCCACGCGTACACCAACGACCAGCGGATCCTGGACTTCCCGCACAAGGACCTGCGTCGCGCCCGCGCCGCCGCCGAGAACATCATCCCGACCACCACGGGCGCCGCCAAGGCCACCGCGCTGGTCATCCCGCAGCTCAAGGGCAAGCTCGACGGCATCGCGATGCGCGTGCCGGTCCCCACCGGCTCGGTCACCGACCTGGTGGTCGACCTCGAGCGCGAAGTCACCAAGGACGAGGTCAACGCCGCGTTCCTGAAGGCCTCCCAGGGTCAGCTCAAGGGCCTGCTCGAGTACACCGAGGACCCGATCGTCTCCTCGGACATCGTCAACTGGCCGGCGTCCTGCACCTTCGACTCCTCGCTGACCATGGTCCAGGGCAAGACCGCCAAGGTCATCGGCTGGTACGACAACGAGTGGGGTTACTCCAACCGTCTCGTCGACCTCACGGTCTTCGTCGGCGGCCAGCTCTGAACGCGTAATCACCGCATCAGCCACCGCACAGCGAGGTGAGCGAAAGGTGAGCAACAGGGTCCGGACGAGCGCGGCGACGCGCCGTCCGGGCCCTGTTCGCGTGACCACCGCACGGAAGCGGCCCCATGGGGGGCCGGTTCCGTCGCGTCGCCGTGCAGACCCGTACTCACAGGAGACCCGAAGATGAAGACGATCGACGATCTGATCGCCGAAGGGCAGGTCGCGGGCAAGCGGGTGTTCGTCCGCGCCGACCTCAACGTCCCGCTCGACGGCGAGACCATCACCGACGACGGCCGGATCCGTGCCGCCGTTCCGACCATCACCAAGCTCGCCGGCGCGGGCGCCAAGGTGATCGTCGCCTCGCACCTGGGCCGCCCCAAGGGCGCGCCCGACCCCGCCTTCTCCCTCGCCCCGGTCGCCGCCCGGCTCGGCGAACTGCTCGCGGCCGAGGTCGCGTTCGCCGCCGACACCGTCGGTGACAGCGCGCGGTCCACCGTGGACGGGCTGGCCGACGGCCAGGTCGCGCTGCTGGAGAACCTGCGCTTCAACGCCGGCGAGACCAGCAAGGACGACGCCGAGCGCGGCGCCTTCGCCGACCAGCTCGCCGCGCTGGCCGACGCGTACGTCGGTGACGGCTTCGGCGCGGTGCACCGCAAGCACGCCTCGGTCTTCGATCTGCCGGCCCGGCTGCCGCACGCGGCCGGCGGGCTGATCGCCACCGAGGTCGGTGTGCTGCACAAGCTCACCGAGGATGTCGCCCGCCCCTACGCGGTGGTGCTCGGCGGCTCCAAGGTCTCCGACAAGCTCGGGGTGATCGACCACCTGCTGGAGAAGGCCGACCGCATCCTGGTCGGCGGCGGCATGGTCTTCACCTTCCTCAAGGCCCAGGGGTACGAGGTCGGCAAGAGCCTGCTCCAGGAGGACCAGATCCCGGTCGTCACCGAGTATCTGGAGCGGGCCAAGGCCAAGGGCGTCGAGTTCGTGCTGCCGGTGGACGTCATCGGCGCCACCGAGTTCCCCGACCTGAAGACCAAGGCCCCCGCCTCGCCGGTCACCGCCGCGGTGGAGGCCATCCCGGCCGATGTGCTGGGCCTGGACATCGGCCCGGAGTCCCGCAAGCTCTTCGCGGCCAAGCTGGCCGACGCGGCCACCGTCTTCTGGAACGGCCCGATGGGTGTCTTCGAGCACCCCGACTTCGCCGACGGCACCCGGGCGGTCGCCCAGGCGCTGATCGACAGCCCGGCCTTCACCGTGGTCGGCGGCGGCGACTCGGCCGCGGCCGTCCGCATCCTCGGCTTCGACGAGAACGCTTTCGGCCATATTTCCACCGGCGGCGGCGCGAGCCTGGAGTACCTGGAGGGCAAGACGCTGCCCGGCCTCGCGGCCCTCCAGGACTGAAGCCCACGAAGCCCCGAAGAGCATGGAAGGCTGATCGAACCGTGACAGAACAGACAGCACAGACCGGACATACCGAAGCGGCTTCCCGTACCCCGCTCATGGCGGGGAACTGGAAGATGAACCTCAACCACCTGGAGGCCATCGCCCAGGTCCAGAAGCTCGCCTTCGCCCTCACCGACAAGGACCACGACGCGGTCGAGGTCGCGGTCCTGCCCCCCTTCACCGACCTGCGCTCCGTGCAGACCCTGGTGGACGGGGACAAGCTGCGGATCAAGTACGGCGCCCAGGATCTGTCCGAGCACGACTCCGGCGCCTACACCGGCGAGATCTCCGGCGCCATGCTGGCCAAGCTGAAGTGCGCCTACGTCGTCATCGGGCACTCCGAGCGGCGCCAGTACCACGGCGAGGACGAGCCGGTCGTCAACGCCAAGGTCAAGGCCGCCCACCGGCACGGCCTCACCCCGATCCTGTGTGTCGGCGAGGGTCTGGACGTCCGCAAGGCCGGCCGCCAGGTCGCCCACACCCTGGCCCAGCTCGACGGCGCCCTGAAGGACGTCCCCGCCGCCGAGGCCGCCACCACCGTCATCGCCTACGAGCCGGTCTGGGCGATCGGCACCGGCGAGGTGGCCACCCCCGAGGACGCCCAGGAGGTCTGCGGGGCGATCCGCGGCCGCCTCGCGGAGCTGTACGACCAGGCGCTCGCCGACGGCGTACGGATCCAGTACGGCGGCTCGGTCAAGTCGGGCAATGTGGCCGCGATCATGGCCCAGCCGGATGTGGACGGCGCCCTCGTCGGCGGCGCCGCACTGGACGCCGAGGAGTTCGTCAAGATCGTCCGCTTCCGCGACCAGTGAACTCAAGGGCACGGTGAAGTACCCTGGCGGGGCCGTGGCGGTGCGCTCGTACCGTCCGGCCCCGTGTCGTAGTCATGTGACGCCGTCGTGTAGTCGAGAGAGTTGGTCCAGCCGTGGTCATCGGGTTCTCCATCGCCCTCATCATCTTCAGCCTGCTGCTTCTGCTGCTCGTGCTGATGCACAAGGGGAAGGGCGGCGGCCTGTCGGACATGTTCGGCGGCGGCATGCAGTCCACCGTCGGCGGCTCCTCGGTGGCCGAGCGCAACCTCGACCGGATCACCGTGGTCATCGCCCTGCTGTGGTTCGCCTGTGTCGTGGTGCTCGGCCTGGTGATGAAGTTCCAGAAGTGAGCGAAGGGCGCGGCTTCGCCGCCGCCGCGTGAAGCGCGGCATCGGCCGATACTCCAGCGATAACTGACGCTCCGTCGCACACCCGACTTATCATGGAACGACCCCTTGGGATACCGTGCCCTTTCCCGCCAGGCGCGGGTGAACCGGTCTCCGCACGCAGGGGCGACCTCGCAGCACCATCACGCAGGGAGTTACGACCGTGGCAAGTGGCAACGCGATCCGTGGCAGTCGGGTCGGAGCGGGGCCGATGGGAGAGGCCGAGCGCGGCGAGTCCGCGCCCCGGCTGCGGATCTCCTTCTGGTGCTCCAACGGGCACGAGACCCAGCCGAGCTTCGCCAGCGACGCGCAGATCCCGGAGACCTGGGACTGCCCCCGCTGCGGCTTCCCGGCCGGGCAGGACGAGGAGAACCCGCCGGCCCCCCCGCGCACCGAGCCGTACAAGACGCATCTGGCGTATGTGCGGGAGCGGCGGTCGGCAGCCGACGGCGAGGCGATCCTCGCCGAGGCGCTGGCCAAGCTGCGCGGCGAGATCTGAGCCGCTCCGTCGAGGTCGGCTCGGGTCGGCGGCTCAGGCTCCGCCCCGAAGATGTCTCAGAAGACGCCCTCAGAAAGACGCCCTCGGAGGACGCCCTCCGACGACGCCTCCGGAGGGCCAGGCGGCCGGGTCAGCCCCGGCGGCGCGGCCGGGCGGCGTGGCCTTCGGCGATGTGCGACGTCAAGGCGATCGACGCGGTCGCCCGCTCGTAGGTGAGCTGGGCGACCCTCGCGTACAGGCAGTCGACGATCAGCAGTACGGAGTGCCGGGTGCCGAAGTTGCCCCGGCGGAAGCTGGTCTCGCCGGAGAAGGACGTCAGGGTGATGTCGGCGGCCTGGGCGATCGGTGAGCGCGGATCACCGGTGACCGCCACCGTGGTGGCACCGCGGTCGGCGGCCAGCCGCAGCGGCTCCAGCGCCTCACGGGTGGCCCCCGAGTGCGAGAGGGCCACCACCGCGTCGGAGGGCGTCAGCAGGGCCGCTGAGACCTCCGCGGCGTGCACCTCGGTCCAGGCGTGGGCGGCGCAGCCGATGCCGTAGAGCCGGGCCTGGGTCTCATGGGCGACGATTCCGGAGCCGCCCACCCCGTAGACATCGATCCTGCGGGCCCTGGCGAGGGCCTGTGCGGCTCTTTCCAGCGCTTCGCGGTCCAGCAGCTCGGCGGTGTGCCGCAAGGCCCGCAGATCGGCTTCCGCGACCACCCCGATGACATGCTCCAGATCGTCCGCCGGGCCGATCCGCGGGCCCAGCGCGGCGCTCGGCGGTTCCGCGGCCGCCGCCCGGCCCTGCTCCTGGGCGAGCTCGATCAGCAACTGCTGGTAGGACTCAAGACCGAGCGCGCGGCAGAAGCGGGTCACGGTGGCCTGCGAGGTGCCGGTGCGGCGGCCCAGCTCGGCGGCGGAGCCGTGGGTGGCGGCGGCCGGGTCGGCCAGCACCAGCTCACCGACCTTGCGCAGCGAGCCGGACATCCGGGGGAGTTCGGAGCGGATCAGGGCCGTGATCATGACCACTCCTCTCGTCGGGGTCGCGCGGCGGGTTGTGCCCGGATGAATCTATCAACCACGATGCTTGTCGATGAATGAAATCTACAGCCAGCCATTGGTGGTCGGCATCGACGCGGGCGGTACCCGCAGCCGGGCGTCCCTGGAAGCCGCGGCGCCGGGCGGCCCGGTGCTCGGGCACGGGACCGGCGGCCCCGGCAACGCGCTCAGCGTCCGCCGGGCCGACCTCACCCGGCATCTGACCGAGGCCATCGCGGCCGCGGTGCCGGCCGCCGCCAGGAGCCGGGTGGTGGCGGCCTTCGGCGGCTTCGCCGGCGCGGCCGCCGGGCTCGGCCCCGAGCGGGGGCAGGGGCTGGCGCTCTCCTGCCTGGCGGACGCCCTCGCCGCCAACGGCATCACCGGGGCCAGGACCGACGTCGGCGGCGACACCGAGGTGGCGCTGGCCGGCGCCCCGGGCGCGCCCGGCGACGGCCTGGTCCTGATCGCCGGGACCGGGGCCATCGCGGCCCGCCTCGCCGGGCGCCGCCGCACCGCGGTCACCGACGGCCACGGGTGGCTGCTCGGCGACGAGGGCAGCGGTTTCTGGCTCGGCGGCCACGCCGTCCGGGCCGCGCTGGAGGCCCTGGACGGCCGCGGGCCCTGGACCTCGCTGGTGGCGAGGGTGACCGCGCACTACTTCCCGGCAGGTGAGCCGGTGCCGGGGGTGCGGCTGCCGGCCGGGCCGCCCCGGCGGGAGTGGGACTTCGAGGCGTCGCACGGTCTCGCCGAGGGCATCGTGGTGCGCGCTTACGGGGAGGCACCGGCCCGGCTGGCGCTGCTCAGCCCGGTGGCGGTGGCCGCGGCGGGCGAGGGGGACCCGGTGGCGCTGCGGCTGCTCGACCGGGCGGCGGAACTGCTCGCCGCGACCGTGCGGTCCCTGGCGCCGCGGCCGGGTGAGCCGCTGGCGACCACCGGCGGCCTGCTCGGTCCTGAAGGGCCGCTGCTGGGCCGGGTCACCGTCCTGCTCGCCGATCTCGACCTGCGGATCTTCCCGGTGGCCGACGGTTCGGGCGGCGCCGCCGCCCTGGCCCGCGCGCTGCTGTGACCCGCGGGGCGGCGCCGCCCGTGCCGCCGGGTACCGGCCTTGACGTCCCTCTCGGTTCATTGTTTCATCGAAGCGAGCTGTTCTCGGCTCAACCAACCGAAGATCGCGACCTTCGCAAAGGAGCCCCCGGCATGGGCGACGCACAGATCAACCAGATCAACGGCGCGGCCTTCGCCGACGTCGGGCGGGCCGCGGTCGAGCGGGCCATCGCGGCCAACAAGGACGGCGTGGCCGCCGCCGGACGGCTGGTGGCGGAGAGCGTGGCGGCCGACGGAGTGATCCACGGCTTCGGCACCGGGCACTCGCAGGCGACCGTGCTGGAGATCGTCGGACGGGCCGGGGGCCTCATCCCCACCAACCGGATCGGGCTGACCGACCTGGTGCTCCGCGGCGGCGCGGACCGGGCGATCCTCGACGACCCGCTGCTCGAACGCTCCCCGGGACTGGCCCGCAAGCTCTACGAACTGGCCGCCCCGCGCCCGCAGGACGTCTTCGTCATCGTGTCCAACTCCGGTGTCAACAACTCGATCGTGGACATGGCCCTACAGGTCAAGGAGGCCGGGCACCCGCTGATCGCGCTGACCTCGCTCGCGCACACCCGGGCGGTGCCCGCGCTGCACCCCAGCGGGCGGCACCTCGCCGACATCGCCGACGCCGTGCTCGACAACTGCGCCCCGGCCGGCGACGCGATCCTGCCGCTGCCGGACGGCGGCGCCCTGTGCGGGGTCTCCACCATCACCTCGGCCCTGCTGGTGCAGATGGTCGTCGCCGAAGCGGTGGGCCGGCTCACCGCCGAGGGCGGGACGGCCCCCGTCTACATCTCCGCCAACCTGCCCGGCGGCCACGAGCGCAACGCCGTACTGGAGGAGCACTACGCCGGCCGGCTGCACCGCAACGGCTTCTGACACCCGGCCCATCCGACCGGGCCGCACCAGATCTGACCTGACCTGCCCCCAACCGGCCTGCCCCAACCGGCCGGACCCGACCGGCAAGTACGCGCCGCCCCGCATGACCGGCAACAGCGGCCCGGCCGGCGCGCCCGGTCTGACGGGTCTGACCGGGCTTGGCGGGGCTTGACCGCCGGGTGCGCGGGCCGCCCCGCCCGACATTCCCGACCCGCCGCCGCCTTCGTCGAAGACTCACCCCTCGGCGCGGGCCCACCGGATCTCGTTCCGCCGGATCCTCCATTAGTTTGGACTCGCAGCGAGGACGAGGAGAAGTGGACTGATGTCCGAAACCAACGCGCACGCCGCCACCCGTCTGGACCAGCGGCCCGAGTGGCACGCGCTCGCCAAGCACCGCCAGGAGCTGGCAGACGCGCATCTACGGGACCTGTTCGAACGGGACCCGGAACGCGGCAGTCGCTACACCCTCCAGGTCGGCGATCTCCACCTGGACTACTCCAAGCATCTGGTCACCGACGAGACACTGCGGCTGCTGCGCGAACTGGCGTCGGCGACCGGTGTGTTCGAGCTCAGGGACGCGATGTTCGCCGGTGAGCGGATCAACCTCACCGAGGACCGCGCGGTGCTGCACACCGCGCTGCGCGCCCCGCAGTCCGCGACCATCAGCGTCGACGGACAGAACGTCGTACCCGGTGTGCACGCCGTGCTCTACAAGATGTCGGTCTTCGCCGACCGCATCCGCAACGGCGAATGGACCGGCCACACCGGCAAGCCGATCAAGAACATCGTCAACATCGGCATCGGCGGCTCCGACCTGGGCCCGGCGATGGCGTACGAGGCGCTGCGCGCCTACACCCACCGCGACCTGACGGTCCGTTTCGTCTCCAACGTGGACGGCGCCGACCTGCACGAGGCGGTCCGGGACCTGGACGCGGCCGAGACGCTCTTCATCGTCGCCTCCAAGACGTTCACCACCATCGAGACCATCACCAACGCCACCTCGGCCCGCGACTGGCTGCTCACCCAACTGGGGGCCGACACCTCGGCGGTGGCCAAGCACTTCGTGGCGCTGTCCACCAACGCGGAGAAGGTCGCCGAGTTCGGCATCGACACCCAGAACATGTTCGAGTTCTGGGACTGGGTCGGTGGCCGCTACTCCTACGACTCCGCCATCGGCCTGTCGCTGATGGTGGCGATCGGCTCCGAGGCGTTCCGCAGCATGCTGGCCGGATTCCATCTGGTCGACGAGCACTTCAGGACCGCGCCGCCGGAACGGAACGTGCCGCTGCTGCTCGGCCTGCTCGGCGTCTGGTACGGCGACTTCCACGATGCCCAGGCGCACGCGGTGCTGCCGTACAGCCACTACCTCAGCCGGTTCACCGCGTACCTCCAGCAGTTGGACATGGAGTCCAACGGCAAGTCGGTGCAGCGCGACGGCACGCCGGTCAACTGGCAGACCGGCCCGGTGGTGTGGGGCACGCCCGGCACCAACGGGCAGCACGCGTACTACCAGTTGGTGCACCAGGGGACGAAGCTGATCCCGGCGGACTTCATCGGCTTCGCCCGGCCGCTCGCCGAACTCGGCGAACTGGCCGGCCAGCACGACCTGCTGATGGCCAACTTCTTCGCCCAGACCCAGGCGCTCGCCTTCGGCAAGACCCCGGAGGAGGTCCGCGCCGAAGGTGTCCCCGAGGAGCTGGTGCCGCACAAGACCTTCCGGGGGAACCACCCCACCAGCACGATTCTCGCCACCGAGCTGACCCCGTCGGTCCTCGGCCAGCTCGTCGCCCTCTACGAGCACAAGGTGTTCGTCCAGGGCGCGATCTGGAACATCGACTCCTTCGACCAGTGGGGCGTCGAACTCGGCAAGGTGCTGGCCAAGCGGGTGGAGCCGGCCCTCACCGAAGGCGCCGACGTCCCGGGCCTCGACCCGAGCACGAAGGCGCTGGTCGCCACGTACCGCTCGCTGCGCGGCCGCTGAACCGCTGAACCCGCTGAACAGGCGAGGGGGCCGGGAGGACATGTCCTCCCAGCCCCCTCGGCCGTCGGTGCGATCGCCGCGGTGCTGTCCTACGAGGAGGTCGCCGGATAGAGCTGCGGCGGCAGCTTGGCCGCCGCGTCCCGGTCCAGCAGCCACAGCGTGCGAGAGCGGCCGTAGGCACCCGAGGCGGGCGCCTGCACCTCACCGGGCCCGGAGAGCGCGAGCGCCACCGCGCCCGCCTTGTCCTCGCCGGCCGCGAGCAGCCAGACCTCGCGGGCCGCGCGGATGGCCGGCAGGGTCAGCGAGATACGGGTCGGCGGCGGCTTGGGCGAGCCGTGGACACCGATCACGGTACGGACCGACTCCCGCACCCCCGGATGCTCGGGGAAGAGCGAGGCCACATGGGCGTCGGGGCCCACCCCCAGCATCAGCACGTCGAAGGACGGCACCTGGCCGTGGTCCTCGGGCCTGGCGGCGGCCGCCAGTTCCGTGGCGTAGGCCGTGGCCGCCGCCTCCACGTCGGAGCCGAACTCGCCGTCGGACGGGGCCATCGGATGGACCCGCCGGGGATCGAGCGGCACCGCGCCGAGCAGCGCCTCCTCGGCCTGGGTGACATTGCGCTCCGGGTCGCCGTCCGGCAGGAAGCGTTCGTCGCCCCACCACACGTCGAGGTGCGCCCAGTCCACCGCGTCCCTCGCCGGGGATTCGGCGAGGGCGGCCAGCAGCGCGTTGCCGTTGCGCCCGCCGGTGATCACCACCGAGGCGGTGCCCCGGGCGGCCTGGGCGTCCACGATCTTCGTGATCAGCCGGGCCGCCGCGGCGCGCGCCATCAGTTCCTTGTCCCGGTGGACGACCACCTGCGGGGTGCTCACTTGGCGGTCTCCGCCTTTCTGACGGGGGTGGCCGGGGACGCCTTCTTGGCCGCGACGGGCGCGCCCTCCTTGTCCCCGCCCTTGGCGCCGCCCCCCTGGACCCGGTCGACCAGGTGCTTGACACCGAAGGCCACCGTGCTGCGGTATATGTCGTCGGGGTCCAGCCGGCGCAGCTCCTCGGCGAGCAGTTCCGAGGTCTCCCGCCGCTTCAGTGCCACATGGCGGTCCGGCTGTCCGGGCATCTCCAGTACGGCGAGCCGCCCGTCCGGGCGGTCCAGGCAGACATCGCCGTCGGCGGTGAGCAGCCGGACCGCGGTGATGCCAGGACCGTCGGTGACCTTGCGGGACACCTCCACCCCGAGCCGGTCCGCCAGCCACAGGGCCAGCAGCTCCGTACTGGGGTTGTACGCCTCGCCCTCGACGCCCGCCGAGGTGATCTTGGAGTGCCGCTGGTCGAGGGCGGCGGCCAGCATCGAGCGCCACGGGGTGATCCGGGTCCAGGCCAGGTCGGTGTCGCCGGGCGCGTAGGTGGCCGCGCGGTCGGCGAGCGCGCCCACCGGGTCCTCGGCGGCCGCCGCGTCGGTGATCCGGCGCTGGCCGAGCGAACCCAGCGGGTCGACGGCCGGGTTCTTCGGGCCGTTCTCCGGCCACCAGACCACCACCGGGGCGTCCGGCAGCAGCAGCGGCAGCACGACCGATTCGGCGTGGTTGGCGAGCTCGCCGTGCATCCGCAGCACGACCGTCTCGCCGGTGCCCGCCTCGGCGCCGACCAGCACCTCGGCGTCGAGCCGGGCCAGTGCCCGGTCCCGCGGCGAGCGGCCGGGGCGCTTGATGACGACGATTATCCGCGACGGGTGCTCACGGGACGCCTCGCCCGCCGCCTTCAGCGCGTCATAGGCGCTGCCCTCGTCGGTGACGATGACCAGGGTCAGCACCATGCCGACGGCCGGGGTGCCGATGGCCCGCCGCGCCTGGATCAGCGCGTTGTTGATGCGCGAGGACGTGGTGTCCGTCAGATCGATCTTCATGGCCGGCGCCAGCTCCTGCCGTCTCGTGCGAGCATCTCGTCAGCCTCGGCCGGGCCCCAGGTGCCGGCCGAGTACTGGGCGGGCTTGCCGTGCTTCTCCCAGAACGCCTCGATGGGGTCGAGGATGAGCCACGAGAGCTCGACCTCCTGGTGGCGCGGGAAGAGGTTGGCGTCACCGAGGAGCACATCCAGGATGAGCCGCTCGTACGCCTCCGGGCTGGATTCGGTGAAGGACTCGCCGTAGGCGAAGTCCATCGTGACGTCCCTGACCTCGGTCGTGGTGCCCGGCACCTTGGAGCCGAACCGCACGGTCACGCCCTCGTCCGGCTGCACCCGGATGACCAGGGCGTTCTCGCCCAGCTCCTCGGTGGCGCCGGACTCGAAGGGCAGATACGGGGCCCGCTTGAAGACCACCGCGATCTCGGTGACCCGGCGGCCGAGTCGCTTGCCGGTGCGCAGGTAGAACGGCACACCCGCCCAGCGCCGGTTGTTGATCTCCAGCTTCACGGCGGCGTAGGTGTCGGTCTTGGACTTGGGGTTGATGCCCTCCTCCTCCAGGTAGCCGAGCACCTCCTCGCCGCCCTGCCAGGCGTGCGCGTACTGGCCGCGCACGGTGTGCTTGCCGAGGTCGTCGGGGAGCACGACCGCCCCGAGCACCTTGAGCTTCTCCGCGGTGAGCGCCTTCGGGTGGAAGGAGCCGGGCTCCTCCATCGCGGTCAGCGCCAGCAGTTGCAGCAGGTGGTTCTGGATCACGTCACGGGCGGCGCCGATGCCGTCGTAGTACCCGGCGCGACCGCCGATGCCGATGTCCTCGGCCATGGTGATCTGCACATGGTCCACGTACGACCGGTTCCAGATCGGCTCGAACATCGTGTTGGCGAACCGCAGCGCCAGGATGTTCTGCACCGTCTCCTTGCCCAGGTAGTGGTCGATACGGAAGACCTCGTTGGGCGGGAAGACGTCGTGCACGATCTGGTTGAGCTGCTGCGCGCTCTCCAGGTCGTGGCCGAACGGCTTCTCGATGACGGCACGCCGCCACGCTCCGTTGCTGCCGTCGGACAGCCCGTGCTTCTTGAGCTGCTCCACCACGTTGGGGAAGAACTTCGGCGGCACCGAGAGGTAGAAGGCGAAGTTGCCGCCGGTGCCGCGCGCCTTGTCCAGGTCCTCGATGGTCGCCTTGAGCTGCTCGAACGCCTTGTCGTCGTCGAAGTCGCCCTGGACGAAGCGGCAGCCCTCGGCGAGCTGCTGCCACACCTCCTCACGAAAAGGGGTGCGGGCGTGCTCCTTGACCGCGTCGTGGACCTCTTCCGCGAAGTCCTCGTTCTCCCAGCTGCGGCGGGCGAAGCCGACCAGGGCGAAGCCCGGCGGCAGCAGCCCGCGGTTGGCCAGGTCGTAGACCGCCGGCATCAGCTTCTTGCGCGACAGGTCACCCGTCACACCGAAGATGACCAGCCCGGACGGGCCCGCGATCCGCGGCAGCCGCCGGTCCAGCGCGTCCCGCAGCGGATTGTGGGCCTGGGCGGGGGTCTCGTCGACGTACTCGCTGGTCACTCAGGCCTCCGAGGACTGGGCGAGGCGTTCGAGCTCCGCCTTGGTGGAGCCGAGCAGCTCGGTCCACGCCTGCTCGAACTTCTCCACGCCCTCGTCCTCCAGTACCCGCACCACGTCGTCGTAGGACACCCCGACGGAGGCGAGCGCGTCGAGATCGGCGCGGGCCTGCTCGTAGGTGCCGCGGATGGTGTCGCCGGTGATCTCCGAGTCGGCGGCGGCTTCCAGCGTCGCCTCCGGCATGGTGTTCACCGTGTTGGGCGCGACCAGCCCGGTGACGTAGAGGTCGGCCGGGTAGGCCGGGTCCTTGACACCGGTGGACGCCCACAGCGGACGCTGCTTGTTGGCGCCGGCCCGCTCCAGGACGGCCCAGCGGTCCGAGCTGAAGACCTCTTCGTACGCCTGGTAGGCGAGCCGGGCGTTGGCGAGTGCCGCCTTGCCCTTGAGCGCCTTCGCCTCGTCGCCGCCGATCTTCTCCAGCCGCTTGTCGACCTCGGTGTCCACCCGGGACACGAAGAACGACGCGACGGAGTGGATCTTCGACAGGTCGAGGCCCGCAGCCTTGGCCTTCTCCAGCCCGGAGAGGTACGAGTCCATCACACCGTGGTACCGCTCCAGGGAGAAGATCAGCGTCACATTGACGCTGATGCCCCGGCCGATGGTCTCGGTGATGGCCGGCAGGCCCGCCAGGGTCGCCGGGATCTTGATCAGCGTGTTGGGGCGGTCCACCAGCCAGGCGAGCTGCTTGGCCTCGGCGACCGTGGCCTTGGTGTTGTGCGCCAGCCGCGGGTCGACCTCGATGGAGACCCGGCCGTCCTGGTTGCCGGTCGCGTCGAAGACCGGGCGGAGCACGTCGGCGGCGTCCCGGACGTCCGCGGTGGTGATCATCCGGATGGCTTCCTCGACGGTGACCCGCCGGGCCGCCAGATCCGAGATCTGGGTGTCGTAGCCGTTGCCTTCGGCGATCGCCTTCTGGAAGATCGACGGATTGGTGGTCACTCCCACCACGTGCTGCTGGTCGATGAGCTCGGCAAGGTTGCCGGACGTGATGCGCTTGCGCGACAAGTCGTCCAGCCAGATCGCTACGCCTTCGTCGGAGAGGCGCTTGAGTGCGTCTGTCATGAGATCTGCATCTCCTACTAATCGTTTACTAGCGTCAGCGGTCTACGGCGTCGAGAGATTCCCGGGCCGCTGCGGCCACCGCTTCCGCGGTGAACCCGAACTCACGGAAGAGCAGCCCGGCGTCAGCGGAGGCGCCGAAGTGGTCAAGACCCACGATGCGGCCGGCGTCGCCCACGAAGCGGTACCAGGTCAGCCGCACGCCGGCCTCGACGGCGACCCGCGCCTTGACCGAGGGCGGCAGCACGCTGTCGCGGTATGCCTGGTCCTGCTCCTCGAACCACTCCACACACGGCATCGACACCACCCGGGTGGGCACGCCGGCCGCCTGGAGCTGCTCGCGCGCCCCGACCGCGAGCTGCACCTCGGAGCCGGTGCCGATCAGGATCACCTGCGCCGGGCCGTCCTCGGCCTCGAAGAGGACGTAGCCGCCGCGCGCGGCGTCGTCATTGCGCTCGTAGGTCGGCACACCCTGGCGGGTCAGCGCGAGGCCGTGCGGGTGGCCCTTGCCGAACTCCTTGGTCCAGCGCTTGTGGATCTCGCGCCAGGCGACGGCGGTCTCGTTGGCGTCGGCCGGCCGGACCACGTTGAGGCCGGGGATGGCCCGCAGCGAGGCCAGGTGCTCCACCGGCTGGTGGGTCGGGCCGTCCTCGCCGAGGCCGATCGAGTCGTGCGTCCAGACGTACGTCACCGGCAGGTGCATCAGCGCGGAGAGCCGTACCGCGTTGCGCATGTAGTCGGAGAAGACCAGGAACGTACCGCCGTAGGCCCGGGTGTTGCCGTGCAGCGTGATGCCGTTCAGCTCGGCGCCCATCGAGTGCTCGCGGATGCCGAAGTGGATGGTGCGGCCGTAGGGCTTCGCGCCGGGCAGCGGGTTGCCCTCGGGGAGGAACGAGGAGTTCTTGTCAAAGGTGGTGTTGTTCGAGCCGGCCAAGTCGGCGGAACCGCCCCACAGTTCGGGGATGACCGCGCCCAGCGCCTCCAGCACCTTGCCCGAAGCGGCCCGGGTGGCGACGGACTTGCCCACCTCGAAGGCCGGTACGTGGTCCTCCCAGCCCTTGGGGAGTTCGGCCGCGGCGACCCGGTCGTAGGTCGCGGCGTGCTCGGGGTTGGCGTCCCGCCAGGCGGCGAACGACTTCTCCCACTCGGCGCGGGCCGCGCGGCCGCGCTCACCGACCGCCCGGGTGTGGGCGATCACCTCGTCGGCCACCTCGAAGTGCTGCTCCGGGTCGAAGCCGAGGACGCGCTTGGTGGCCGCGACCTCCTCCTCGCCCAGCGCGGAGCCGTGCGCGCCGCCGGTGTTCTGCGCGTGCGGGGCGGGCCAGGCGATGATCGAGCGGGCCGCGATGAACGAGGGACGCGCGGTCTCGGCCTGCGCCGCCTTCAGCGCCGCGTACAGCGCCTCGGGGTCGAGGTCGCCGTTCTCCTTGGGCGCGACCCGCTGGACGTGCCAGCCGTACGCCTCGTACCGCTTCAGGGTGTCCTCGGACACGGCCGTCTCGGTGTCGCCCTCGATGGAGATGTGGTTGTCGTCCCACAGCAGTACGAGGTTGCCGAGCTTCTGGTGGCCCGCCATCGAGGACGCCTCGGCGGAGATGCCCTCCTGGAGGCAGCCGTCACCGGCGATCGCCCAGATCGTGTGGTCGAACGGCGAGGTGCCGGGAGCGGCGTCCGGGTCGAACAGGCCGCGCTCGTAACGGGCCGCCATCGCCATGCCCACCGCGTTGGCGACACCCTGGCCCAGCGGCCCCGTGGTGGTCTCCACCCCGCGGGTGAGGCCGTACTCCGGGTGGCCCGGGGTCTTGGAGCCCCAGGTGCGGAAGGCCTTCAGGTCGTCGAGCTCCAGGCCGTACCCCGCCAGGTAGAGCTGCGTGTAGAGGGTCAGGCTCGAATGCCCGGCGGAGAGTACGAAGCGGTCCCGGCCGACCCAGTCGGCGTCCGCCGGATCGTGCCGCATGACCTTCTGGAACAGCAGATAAGCGGCGGGAGCCAGGCTCATGGCCGTGCCCGGATGGCCGTTGCCGACCTTCTGCACGGAATCCATGGCCAGGACGCGGACGGTATCGACGGCCCGCTCATCCAGATCGGTCCACTCAAGGTCTGTGGTGGTCGGCTGCTTGCTCACCCTGGGTCAGGGCTCCTCTCCAACATGTTGAAAAGCGCCGGTGACGGTTGCCTACCCGACGTGGCCGAGCCTACCGCCGCAGCACACGCACCTTTTGATCCTGCCCCGGTCCTGTGTGCTGCGCCGCCCGAACGCCGTGAACGACTGGTTAACCGGCCGTCTACAGCCGTCGCCGCGCCCTTGCGTCCGGCAAGGGTGAGGGTGCCGGACTCCGCCTGTGAGCGGCTTGGGGGCGGCAGGTCAGCGGCATGTCAGTGGCTTGGGGCCGGCGTGAGCGGCACGTACGCGGTCCGCGAGCGGCTGACGGGCGGCCGGTAAGCGGGGGACACGGGCGACCCCCGGGGAAAGCCGGGTATTCCCTACCTCTACAGTGGCGTGGTAAGCGCAAGCCTTCCTCGGCCCCGCAACCGCTCACCGCGTCGGCGGCCGGTGCTTGCTGGACTCATCTCTCTTGGGGTGTTCGTGACGGCCGTCGAATCCCGACCCGCAGGGGTCCTCGGATCGGGTCCAGGTCATCGGCCGTTCGGGGCCCGTGTCATGGGGTTCGTGGCGCTGACCAAGCCGCGCATCATCGAGCTGTTGCTCATCACGACGGTGCCGGTGATGTTCCTGGCGGCGGGCGGGGTGCCCGATCTGTGGCTGGTGCTGACGACCGTGGTCGGCGGCTATCTGTCGGCCGGCGGCGCCAACGCGCTCAATATGTACATCGATCGCGACATCGACGCGCTGATGCACCGCACCGAGCGGCGTCCGCTGGTCACCGGGCTGGTCTCGCCGCGCGAGGGGCTGGTCTTCGGGATCACCCTCTCGGTTGTCTCCACGGTGTGGTTCTGGACCCTGGTCAACCCGCTGTCCGCGGTGCTCTCGTTGACGGCGATCCTCTACTACGTCTTCGTCTACACGCTCGGGCTCAAGCGCCGCACCGCGCAGAACATCGTGTGGGGCGGGGTGGCCGGCTGCCTCCAGGTCTTCATCGGCTGGTCGGCGGTGCGGGACGAGTTGGGGTGGGCGCCGTTCGTGCTCTTCCTCGTCCTCTTCTTCTGGACGCCGCCGCACTACTGGCCGCTGTCGATGAAGGTCAAGGACGACTACGAGCGTGTCGGGGTGCCGATGTTGCCGGTCGTGGCGGGCAATCAGGTGGTGGCCCGGCAGATCGTGCTCTACAGCTGGGTGATGGTGATCACCTCGATGGCGCTGTGGTGGCCGCTCGGCGTCACCTCCTGGTTCTACCCGCTGGTGGCGGCGGCGCTCGGTGCCTTCTGGCTCAAGGAGGCGCACGGGCTGCACGCCCGCGCCAAGGCGGGTGTCTCCGGCGCGCAGCTCAAGGAGATGCGGCTGTTCCACTGGTCGATCACCTACGCCACGCTGCTCTTTGTCGCGGTGGCGATCGACCCCTTCCTCCATTAGCCGCGGAGCCGCTGCGCTGAGCTTGGGCCGAGAAGAGGCGCGGTGCTTTCCCGGGCGGGTTACCCGCGGGTAGCATCGGGGGATGGTCGAGAGCAGCGAAGAGCGGGCCGAGTCCGGGACCCAGGCAGGGAACAAGCGGGCGCGCTGGGCCGAGGGACGTGAACTCCGGCGCGTCGGGCGGCTGGCGCGGCGGATCGAGGCGTTCTCACGGCGGCACGGCGGCGGAGCCGAGGCGAGCGTGCTGTACCTGGGGGAGCGCGGCGCGCGGATCGTGCTGGTCGCGGCGAACGGCGACTGGGGCGACCTGGTGGCGCCCAGCCACGCGCTCGCCGTCCGCGCGGTGGAGCGTGCCGGCGTGCCGGTCCACGAAGACCTCACCGGCGAACTCGCCGCCAGGATGCGCACCGGCGGTTACGAGTGGAAGCGGATGGCCGGAATCCAGATCGGCGGGCACGCCAACACCTGACGGCCACCTCCACCGTTAGGACCCATGGCAGGGTCGTGACGGACGACGAGGCGGCGAAGGGCGGCGGATGGCCGGGGCGCGGTGGGCGCGGACACACCTGGTGGACGCTTACTGCCACGGGGTCGATCCCGGGGACCTCGGGCTGGGCGCCTTCGAGGCGCGGCTCCCCGGCGCCGCCGCGGCGGGCACCACCCTTTTCGACAGCCCCATCGGCTTCGCGGTGCGCCGCTGGTGCCCGCCGCTGCTCGGCCTCGAACCGCACTGTCCGCCGGCCCGCTATCTGGCCCGCCGCCGTGAACTGGGCGCCTATGAGGCGACCCGGCGGCTGCTGCGCGGCACCGCCATCACCGACTACCTGGTCGACACCGGTGAACCGGGTGGCCTCACGCCGCCCAAGGAACTCGGCGCGGCGGGCGCGGCGGCCGCGTACGAGATCGTCCGTCTGGAACCGCTCGCCCAGCAGGTCGCCGACACCTCGGGCACGGTGGACTGCTTCCTGGCGAATCTCGCCGAGGCGATCCATGGCGCCGCGCTGACGGTGGCCGGCTTCTCCTGCGGGGACGGCGCGGGAGCCGGCCGCGGCCGGCATGCCCGGCCGGGGCCTTCGGGGGCGGCGGACGAGGGCTACGGAGGCGCTGACGGCGGTCACGCCGGTGACGGCGACGGCCGCGATGACGGCGGCTTCGGCCGCTTCGGGATCGGCAGGGCCGACGCGGCGTCCGCCGGGTTCGCCGCGCTCTCCGGGCTGCCCGGGTTCGCCGGCTCCCCGGGGTCGGGCGACACGGGCGCCGCGGGCTTCTCCGGACTCCCGGGCTTCGCGGACTCCTCCGCGCCCCCCGGCTCTTCCGGCTGGACCGATCCCGAACCCGTTCCGTACGGCTCCGGCCGGGGATACGGCACCCGGCCGCCGGATCCGGTGGAGGTGCGGTACGCCGCCGGGCGGTGGCTCGGTGGCCGGCCGGTGGGCGGGCGGCCGACCGATCCCGTACTGCTGCGCCATCTGCTGTGGCACGCGGTCGCCACCGGACTGCCGCTGCTGCTCAGGCACCACCCGGCCGGGCCGGGACCGCTGGCGGGCGTCGACTTCCTGCGCGCCACCGCCGGACTCGGCACGGACGTGGTGCTGGTGCCGGGACCGGCGCACCAGGCCGCCGCGGCGGACCTGGCCGCCGCGCTTCCGCATGTCTACGTGGCCCTCGGCACCGACCCGGCCGCGGTGCTCGCCCGCGCCCCCTTCGGCAAGGTGCTCTACGCCAGCGGGGCGGTCGGCCTGCCCGAGCTGTACGTCACCGGCACCCGCGGCTTCCGCACCGCGCTCGACCGGCTGGTCGGGGAGCGGGTCGGCGCGGGGGAGTGGTCAGCGGCGGACGGAGAACGGGTCGCCGCTCTCGTCGCGGAGGGGAACGCGCGCCGGGTCTACCGGCTGCCGCCGGCCACCGGGAGCCGCCTCCCGCACCCCCGCTTCCCCTTCGCCGACGGCGGGTTCTGACCCGCCCGGCTCGCTCAGCGGCCGCTCGCGGAAGGAGAGCACCACCCGCAGCACCGCGATCCAGATCAGCGCGGCGCCGAGCATGTGCAGACCCACCAGGACGATCGGCAGTCCGGTGAAGTACTGGACGTAGCCGATGACGCCCTGGGACATCAGCACCAGGAAGAGGTCCCTGGTCCGGCGGCGCGGCCCGATCGGCGCGTCCACCGCCCGCAGCACGAACCACAGCGCGGCGGTCAGCCCGACCACGACCCAGGCGAAGTCGGCGTGCAGCTGCGCGATCGTCTTCCAGTCGATGGGGACGCGCCGCACGTCGCGCGAGTCACCGGGGTGCGGCCCCGCGCCGGTCACGATGGTGCCCACCGCGATCAGCACGGCGCTCGCGGCGGTGAGGAGCTGGCCCAACTGCCGTACCGGCTTGCCGACCAGCGGACGCGGCGAGGCGTCGCCTTCCGCGGCCCGCTGCCAGGTCAGTACGGCGACGGTGATCAGCGCGGCCGAGAGCAGGAAGTGGGTGGAGACCACATACGGGTTGAGGTCGGTGAGCACCGCCACGCCGCCCCAGACCGCGTTGGCGACCACCACCCAGAACTGCGCCCAGGCCAGCCGGTACGGACCCCGGCGGAGCGGTTTGCCCGCCCGTACGGCCACGATGGCCCAGCCGACGGCGGCGCACAGCACGTAGGTCAGCATCCGGTTGCTGACCTCGATGGTGTGGTGGATGCCCATCTCACGGGTGCCGAGCAGGCTGTCGCCGTTGCAGGTGGGCCAGGTCGGGCAGCCGAGCCCCGAGCCGGTGAGCCGGACCGCGCCGCCGGTCACCACGATGACCACCGACATGACCACGGCGGAGAGCGTCGCCCGGCGGACCGTCACCGGTCGCGGGGTCCACCGGGCGGCGATGAGGGCGAACGGGTTTCGCGCGATGGCGGGCAGCTTCGGCACGGGCCCATCGTAGGCGCCCACCTTGTGCACGGTTTCACGAGGGGCTGCGAGGGGGCGCCGAGGCCGGGCGCGTGGGTGCGAGCGGGCCGGCCGGTGAGCGGCAGCTCACTCCCAGCGGAAGAAGCGGGCGGCCGCGGCCAGTGCGACCACCGCCCATACGGCGAGGATCCCCAGATCGCCCCAGGGCATCCCGGCGCCCTGCTGGAGCACGTCCCGCAGCCCGTCCGACAGCGCCGAGATCGGCAGCAGTTCGAGCACCGACCGCACGCCGCCGGAGAACTTGTCCATCGGCACCAGCACCCCGCCGCCCACCAGGAGCAGCAGGAAGACCAGGTTCGCTGCGGCCAGCGTCGCCTCCGCCCGCAGGGTGCCGGCCATCAGCAGCCCGAGTCCTGAGAAGGCGGCGGTGCCCAGCGCCAGCAGCAGCACCACCGCGAAGGGGTTGCCGTGCGGGGACCAGCCGAGCGCGAAGGCGATCACCGTCAGCAGCACGATCTGGAGCACCTCGGTGACCAGGACGGAACAGGTCTTCGCGGCCATCAGCGCCCAGCGCGGCAGCGGCGAGGCGCCCAGCCGCTTGAGGACGCCGTAGCGCCGTTCGAAGCCGGTGGCGATGGCCTGTCCGGTGAAGGCGGTGGAGAGCACGGCGAGGGCCAGGACGCCCGGGGTGAGGAAGTCCACCGCCTTCCCCTTGCCGGTGTCCACGATGTCGACCGAGCTGAAGAGGAGCAGCAGCAGAGCCGGGATCACCACGGTGAGCAGTAGCTGCTCGCCGTTGCGCAGCAGCAGCTTGGTCTCCAGCAGTGCCTGCGCCCGGATCATCCGCCGCAGCGGGGCGGCCCCCGGCGCGGGAGCGAAGGCGCCGGCGGCGTAGGCGGCCTCGGCCCCAAGGGTCGTCTCACTCATACCCGCGGCTCCTTGCCGGTCAGCTCAAGGCTGTTGTCTTCCGGGGGGCGACCCCCCGTGCCCCCGCGTGTTCCGGGGTTGCCCTGTCTCATACCCGCGGCTCCTTGCCGGTCAGCTCAAGGCTGTTGTCTTCCGGGGGGCGACCCCCCGTGCCCCCGCGTGTTCCGGGGTTGCCCTGTCTCATACCCGCGGCTCCTTGCCGGTCAGCTCAAGGCTGTTGTCTTCCGGGGGGCGACCCCCCGTGCCCCCGCGTGTTCCGGGGTTGCCCTCTCTCATACCCGCAGCTCCTTGCCGGTCAGCTCAAGAAATACGTCCTCCAGGGTGCGGCGCTCCACCGCGAGGTGGTCCGGCATGACGCCGTTCTGGGCGCACCAGGAGGTGACGGTGGCCAGGAGTTGGGGGTCGACCTTGCCCTCGATGCGGTAGTTGCCCGGGGTGGACTCGATGGCGGCGGTGTCGGCGGGCAGCGCCTTGAGTAGGGAGGGCAGGTCCAGACCGGGGCGGCCGGAGAAGCGCAGGGTGTTCTCGGCGCCGCCGCGGCACAGCTCCTCCGGGGTGCCGGCGGCGATCGCCCGGCCGCTGTCGATGATCACCACCTGGTCGGCGAGCTGCTCGGCCTCGTCCATGAAGTGGGTGGTGAGCACGACCGTCACCCCGTCCGCCCGCAGCTCCCGGACCAAATCCCAGGTGGCGTGCCGGGCCTGCGGGTCGAGGCCGGCGGTGGGCTCGTCGAGGAAGACCAGCTCGGGGCGGCCGACCACGGCCATCGCCAGCGCGAGCCGCTGCTGCTGGCCGCCGGAGAGCCGGCGGTAGGTGGTGCGGCCGCAGGATTCCAGGCCGAGCCGTTCGATGAGCAGCGCGGGGTCGACCGGGTCGGCGTAGAGCGTGGCGGTGTGCCGGAGCATCTCGACGGCCCGCGCGCCGGGGTAGACCCCACCCGATTGGAGCATCACCCCGATACGGGGCCGCAGCAGCGCCCCCTGCGCGGCGGGGTCGAGGCCGAGCACCCGGACGGCGCCGCCGTCGGGCCGCCGGTAGCCCTCGCAGATCTCGACGGTGGTGGTCTTGCCCGCGCCGTTGGGACCGAGCACCGCGGTGACGCCGCCGCGCGCCACGGTCAGGTCGAGGCCGCCCACCGCGGTCTTGGCGCCGTACCGCTTGACCAGACCGGTCACCTCGATCGCGGGCTCGTTTCGCATGCGGCCGAGTCTAGGGAGCCGCGGCGGAACCGGCGGCGGCAGGGCGGCCTGCGTCGTCCGCCGCGTCGTCCGGCACGTCGTCCGATGAGTGTCAGCTTAGGTAACCCTTAGTGACGTAGCCCACCGCGATGGCGGATGGTGTCGCTTGCCGGTCCTCAAAGAATTACGCAACAATGGGCTTGTGAAATACCTGGATGGCGCTGCCCCAGTGGCCGCGGACGAGCAGACGACCGGGGAGCGGCGCACCCGCACCCGGGTCGCCCGCTCCATCCTGGACCACGGCCCGTCCACCGCCGCCGACCTCGCCGAGCGGCTCGGCCTCACCCAGGCCGCGGTGCGCCGCCATCTCGACGCGCTCTGCGCGGAAGACATGGTGGAACCGCACGCCCAGCGGGTCTACGGAAGCCGGGGCCGCGGCCGTCCCGCCAAGGTCTTCGCGCTCACCGACTGCGGCCGCGACGCCTTCGACCAGGGGTACGACCAGCTCGCCGCCGACGCGCTGCGCTGGATCGCCCAGTCGGCCGGCGGCGGCGCCGACGGGCAGGCCGCGGTCTCCGCTTTCGCCCGGGCCCGGCTCGCCGCCCAGGCCGAGCGCTATCGCGCGGCCGTGACGGCGGCGGCCCCGCAGGACCGGGCCAAGGCCCTCGCCGCCGCCTTGTCGGCGGACGGGTACGCTGCTACCGCGCGCAGTGCTCCCGCCCGGCGTGGTGCGGGGGGACCCCCGGCACCGGCCGGAGAGCAGCTCTGCCAGCACCATTGCCCGGTGGCTCACACCGCCGGGCAGTTCCCGCAATTGTGCGAGGCGGAGGCCGAGGTCTTCTCCGAGCTGCTCGGGACCCATGTTCAGCGGCTGGCCACCATCGCCCATGGCGACGGGGTGTGCACCACGTTCATCCCTCGGGCACACCAGCCGGCGGCGGACCGCGCGTCACCGCAAGACCCCGCACCACGGCCGGACCCCGTATCACCGCGAGACCCCGCACCACCGCAAGACCACGCTTCAGCACCAGCCCACGCATCAGCCAGTACGTCCGGGAGGAAACCCGCATGACTGCTCCCACGGAGACCACTCACCCGGAGCTCGAAGGCATCGGCACTTACGAGTACGGCTGGGCCGACTCGGACGCGGCCGGCGCCGCTGCCAAGCGCGGCCTGTCCGAGGACGTCGTCCGCGACATCTCCGGAAAGAAGTCCGAGCCGGAGTGGATGCTGAAGCTGCGGTTGAAGGGGCTGCGCCTCTTCGGCAAGAAGCCGATGCCGACCTGGGGCTCCGACCTCAGCGGTATCGACTTCGACAACATCAAGTACTTCGTGCGGTCCACCGAGAAGCAGGCCGAGTCCTGGGAGGACCTGCCGGAGGACATCAAGAACACCTATGACCGGCTGGGCATCCCGGAGGCCGAGAAGCAGCGCCTGGTCGCCGGTGTCGCCGCCCAGTACGAGTCCGAGGTCGTCTACCACCAGATCCGCGAGGACCTGGAGGAGCAGGGCGTCATCTTCCAGGACACCGACACCGCGCTGCGGGAGCACCCGGAGCTCTTCCAGGAGTACTTCGGCACCGTCATCCCGGCCGGCGACAACAAGTTCGCCTCGCTGAACACCGCGGTGTGGTCGGGCGGCTCCTTCATCTACGTGCCGAAGGGCGTGCACGTGGAGATCCCGCTCCAGGCCTACTTCCGGATCAACACCGAGAACATGGGCCAGTTCGAGCGGACGCTGATCATCGTCGACGAGGACGCGTACGTCCACTACGTCGAGGGATGCACCGCGCCGATCTACAAGTCGGACTCCCTGCACTCCGCGGTGGTCGAGATCATCGTGAAGAAGGGCGGCCGCTGCCGCTACACGACCATCCAGAACTGGTCGAACAACGTCTACAACCTGGTCACCAAGCGCGCCGTGGCGTACGAGGGCGCGACCATGGAGTGGGTCGACGGCAACATCGGCTCCAAGGTCACCATGAAGTACCCGGCGGTCTATCTGATGGGCGAGCACGCCAAGGGCGAGACGCTCTCCATCGCCTTCGCCGGCGAGGGCCAGCACCAGGACGCCGGCGCCAAGATGGTGCACATGGCGCCCAACACGTCGTCCAACATCGTCTCCAAGTCGGTGGCGCGCGGCGGCGGCCGTACCTCCTACCGCGGTCTGATCGAGATCGGCGAGGGGTCGACCGGCGCCAAGTCCAACGTGCTGTGCGACGCGCTGCTGGTGGACACGATCTCCCGCTCCGACACCTACCCCTATGTGGACGTCCGCGAGGACGACGTGTCGATGGGTCACGAGGCGACCGTCTCCAAGGTCTCCGACGATCAGATCTTCTATCTGATGAGCCGCGGCATGACCGAGTTCGAGGCGATGGCGATGATCGTGCGCGGCTTCGTCGAGCCGATCGCCAAGGAACTCCCGATGGAGTACGCGCTGGAACTGAACCGGCTCATCGAGCTCCAGATGGAAGGCTCGGTCGGCTGACCGCCGCCCCACCGATCCGCGACGACGTCACGACGAGAAAGCAGTAACGACAAGCGATGGCTGAGAACACCCCTGCGGGCAGCACCACGGACGGTGCCATCACGGTGGGGCAGCCGGTGGCCCAGCCCGCCGACGCCCGGGTCAGCGCGGCCGCGTCCTTCGACGTGGCCGACTTCCCGGTCCCCAGCGGGCGCGAGGAGGAGTGGCGCTTCACTCCGCTGGCCCGGCTCCGCGGTCTGCACGACGGCACCGCGGAAGCCACCGGCGGCGCCCTCCGCCGGGAGGTGACCGTGCCCGAGGGCGTCACCATGGAGACCGTGGACCGGGACGACCCCCGGCTCGGCCGGGTGGGCAAGCCCGTCGACCGGGTGGCCGCCCAGGCGTACAGCTCCTTCGAGAAGGCCTCGGTGATCAGTGTCCCCAAGGACACCGTGCTCGCCGAACCGGTGCGGATCGCCGTGCACGGCCAGGGCGGTGTGGCCTACGGCCACGTGGTGATCGAGGTCGGCGCCTTCGCCGAGGCCGTGGTGGTCCTCGACCACACCGGGGACGCCGTGGTCGCCGCCAACGTCGAGTACGTGATCGGCGACGGCGCCAAGCTCACCGCGGTCTCCGTGCAGGACTGGGACGACACCGCGGTGCACGTCGCCCAGCACACCGCGCTGATCGGCCGGGACGCGAGCTTCAAGTCGGTGGTGGTCACCTTCGGCGGCGACCTGGTCCGGCTGCACCCCCGGGTGGTCTACGGCGGGCCCGGCGGCGAGGCCGAACTCTTCGGCCTGTACTTCACCGACAAGGGCCAGCACCAGGAGCACCGGCTCTTCATCGACCACGACACCCCGCACTGCCGCTCCAACGTCGCCTACAAGGGCGCGTTGCAGGGGCAGGACGCGCACGCGGTGTGGATCGGCGACGTGCTGATCCGGGCCAGCGCCGAGGGCACCGACACCTATGAGCTCAACCGCAACCTGGTGCTCACCGACGGCGCCCGGGTCGACTCCGTGCCCAACCTGGAGATCGAGACCGGTGAGATCGTCGGCGCCGGCCACGCCTCCGCGACCGGCAGGTTCGAGGACGAGCAGCTCTTCTACCTCCAGTCCCGCGGGATCCCGGCCGACGAGGCCCGCCGCCTGGTGGTCCGCGGCTTCTTCGGCGAACTCGTCCAGCAGATCGGCCTGCCCGATCTGGAGGAGCGGCTGATGGCGAAGATCGACGCCGAACTGGAGGCATCCGTCTGATGACCACCGAGGCGTCCTTCGTACGTGTCTGCGCGCTGAGCGAGCTGGTGGACGACACGCCCCGCCGGGTCGAGATCGGCGAGGTGCCGGTCTCCGTGGTCCGCACCGAGGGCGAGGTGTTCGCGATCAACGACATCTGCTCGCACGCCAACGTCTCGCTCGCCGAGGGCGAGGTCGAGGACTGCCAGATCGAGTGCTGGCTGCACGGCTCCAGCTTCGATCTGCGGACCGGCAAGCCGTCCGGACTGCCCGCCACGCGGCCCGTCCCCGTATACCCCGTCAAGATCGTTGGGGACGACGTGCTCGTCTCCGTCACCCAGGAGTCCTGAGTCACCCATGGCAACGCTTGAAATCCGAGACCTGCACGTCACCGTCGAAGCCGACAACTCCACCAAGGAGATCCTCAAGGGCGTCGACCTGACCGTCAGGCAGGGCGAGACCCACGCCATCATGGGCCCCAACGGCTCGGGCAAGTCCACCCTGGCGTACTCGCTGGCCGGCCACCCCAAGTACACCGTCACCAGTGGCACCGTCACCCTCGACGGGGAGGACGTGCTGGCGATGACGGTGGACGAGCGCGCCCGCGCGGGCGTCTTCCTCGCCATGCAGTACCCGGTCGAGATCCCCGGCGTGTCGGTCTCCAACTTCCTGCGCACCTCCGCCACCGCCATCCGCGGCGAGGCCCCCAAACTGCGTACCTGGGTGAAGGAGGTCAAGGAGACGATGCAGCAGCTCCACATGGACCCCGCCTTCGCCGAGCGCAACGTCAACGAGGGCTTCTCCGGCGGTGAGAAGAAGCGCCACGAGATCCTCCAGCTCGAACTGCTCAAGCCGAAGGTCGCGATCCTCGACGAGACCGACTCCGGCCTGGACGTGGACGCGCTGCGCATCGTCTCCGAGGGCGTCAACCGGGTCCGCGAGAGCGGCGAGGTCGGCACCCTGCTGATCACGCACTACACGCGCATTCTGCGCTACATCAAGCCCGACTTCGTGCATGTCTTCTCGGCCGGCCGGATCGTCGAGTCCGGCGGCGCCGAACTCGCCGACAAGCTGGAGGAAGAGGGCTACGAGTCCTATGTGAAGGGTGGCGCTTCCGCGTGACAACGAGCTCGTTTGGCGGTCGGGTCCTGCCCGGCCTCCTCGACACCGAGGCGATCCGCAAGGACTTCCCGGCCCTCGACCGGCTGGTCCACGACGACCGCAAACTGGTCTACCTGGACAACGCGGCGACCTCGCAGAAGCCGCGCCAGGTGCTCGACGCGCTGAACGAGTTCTACGAGCGGCACAACGCCAATGTGCACCGCGGTGTGCATGTGCTCGCCGAGGAGGCCACCGCGCTCTACGAGGGCGCCCGCGACAAGATCGCCGCCTTCGTCAACGCGCCGAGCCGCGACGAGGTGATCTTCACCAAGAACGCCTCGGAGTCGCTGAACCTGGTGGCGAACATGCTCGGCTGGGCCGACGAGCCGTACCGGGTGGACCGCGAGACCGAGATCGTCATCACCGAGATGGAGCACCACTCCAACATCGTGCCGTGGCAGCTCCTCTCGCAGCGCACCGGCGCCAAGCTGAAGTGGTTCGGCCTCACCGACGACGGCCGGCTCGACCTGTCCGACATCGAGCAGGTCATCACCGAGAAGACGAAGATCGTCTCCTTTGTGCTGGTCTCCAACATCCTCGGCACGGTCAACCCGGTCGAGGCCATCGTGCGCCGCGCCCAGGACGTCGGCGCGCTGGTGCTGATCGACGCCTCGCAGGCCGCCCCGCACATGGTGCTCGACGTGCAGGCGCTCGGCGCCGACTTCGTGGCCTTCACCGGCCACAAGATGCTCGGCCCGACCGGCATCGGCGTGCTGTGGGGCCGCCAGGAGCTGCTGGAGGACCTGCCGCCCTTCCTCGGCGGCGGCGAGATGATCGAAACCGTCACGATGCACTCCTCGACCTACGCGCCCGCGCCGCACAAGTTCGAGGCCGGCACCCCGCCGATCGCCCAGGCCGTCGGTCTGGGCACCGCGGTGGACTATCTGACCGCGATCGGCATGGACAAGATCGCCGCCCATGAGCACGCGATCACCGAGTACGCGCTGAGCCGGCTGCGGGACGTGCCCGAACTGCGGATCATCGGCCCCACCACGGTCGAGGACCGCGGCGCCGCGATCTCCTTCACCCTCGGTGACATCCACCCGCACGACGTGGGGCAGGTGCTGGACGAGCAGGGCATCGCGGTGCGCGTCGGACACCACTGCGCCCGCCCGGTCTGCCTGCGCTACGGAATTCCGGCGACCACGCGAGCGTCGTTCTATCTGTACTCCACTCCGGCCGAGGTCGACGCCTTGGTCGAGGGGCTGGAGCAGGTACGGAACTTCTTCGGCTGATGGTGGTGACGCGGTGAAACTGGATTCGATGTACCAGGACGTGATCCTGGACCATTACAAGCGCCCGCACGGGCGCGGCCTGCGGGACGGCCAGGCCGAGGTGCATCACGTCAACCCGACCTGCGGTGACGAGATCACCCTGCGGGTGCGGATGGACGGCACCGTGATCGGCGACGTCTCCTACGAGGGCCAGGGCTGCTCCATCAGCCAGGCGAGCGCGTCGGTGCTCAACGAGCTGCTGGTCGGCAAGGAGGTCGCGGAGGCGCAGCGGATCCAGGAGACCTTCCTGGAGCTGATGCAGTCGCGCGGCCGGGTCGAGCCGGACGACGCGATGGAGGAGGTGCTGGAGGACGCGGTCGCGTTCGCCGGCGTCTCCAAGTACCCGGCGCGCGTCAAGTGCGCGCTGCTCAGCTGGATGGCCTGGAAGGACGCGACCGCGCAGGCGCTGTCCGGCGCCCCCGCCGACGGCACCACTGGTAAGGAGACCGCATGACCGACAACACCGAGGTCGCCCTCAAGCCGGCCTCCGAAGAAGAGCTCCGCGAGGCGCTCTACGATGTCGTCGACCCCGAGCTGGGCATCGACGTCGTCAACCTGGGCCTGATCTACGGCATCCACATCGACGACACCAATGTCGCCACCTTGGACATGACCCTTACCTCGGCGGCCTGTCCGCTCACCGACGTGATCGAGGAACAGGCCAGGTCCGCCACCGAGGGCATCGTCAACGACCTCAAGATCAACTGGGTCTGGATGCCGCCGTGGGGCCCCGACAAGATCACCGACGACGGCCGCGAGCAGCTCCGCGCGCTCGGCTTCAACGTCTGATCGCTCCTCAAACACCGGGCGGCCACCGCGCGTTGCGCGGTGGCCGCCCGCTGCTGTTCGCCTCAGGGGCGCTTGCCGTACGCCGGGAGTTCCCTTGTACGGCACAGCCTTCTCGTCGGCATTCGCGCCGCCCGGCCGAATGGACCGAGCCGCCGACGAAAGGCACCCACGTTGCGAGTCCGTGTTGTTCATGGTGTCCACAGTGTTCATGGCGTTCACGGTGTTCATGGTGTTCGTGTCGCTCCGTCCGTACGCGGGACGGGTCTCACCGCGCTGGCCGCCGGTTCGGCGCTGCTGATGGCCGGGGTGGGCATGGTCGGCCCCGCGCACGCCGCGAGCTACGGCACACCGAAGATCTCGCTCTCCGCGTCCTATCTGTCGGGCGCGGTCGGCGCCACCGGCGACCCGACGGTCACCGTGACGATCAGCCAGAGCGGGGCGGACGCCTCGGCGCTGACGGTGACCGCCGCCAAGACCAGCAAGTCGTCGGTCGCGGCGACCTCGGACGTCACCGCCACCGGCAGCGGCGGCGCCCGTACCGTCGCGGTGACCGCGCACGCCCAGGGGTACACCGACCTGACGCTCCAGGTCACCGGGCTCGGCGGCAAGACCGCCAGCAAGGTGCTGCACTACGCGGCCTCGCCCGCGGTGCGGTTCGCCGCCGACAGCCGCTATCTGACCGGCGCGAGCGACGCGTCGGCGGCGGTCGACGTCGGCGGCGGCTACATGGTGGTGGCCAACGACGAGGACAACACCCTGCGGCTCTACAGCCGCGCCGCCTCCGGCGCCCCGGTGAAGACCTGGGACCTCGACGACGCCCTCGACGCGGACAAGGAGGTCGACATCGAGGCGGCCACCCGGGTCGGCGACACCGTCTACTGGACCGGCTCGCTCGGCAACAACAAGGACGGCGAGTACAAGGCGGACCGCAACACCGTCTTCACCACCACCGTCTCCGGCTCCGGCGCGTCCACCTCGCTGACCTTCGGCAAGGCCTACCACAAGCTCCGCGACGACCTGGTGGCGTGGGACAAGGCCAACGGCAACCACTACGGCTTCGCGGCGGGTACGGCGGACGGCGAGATCCCCAAGGAGATCGACGGCTTCAACGTCGAGGGCCTGGAGTTCGCGCCCGGCTCCACCACCACCGCCTACATCGGCTTCCGCGCCCCGCTGGCCCCCGCGGTGCCCGGCGGCAGGGCGCTGATCGTGCCGGTCACCAACATGGACAAGGTCGTCACCGGCACCAAGGCGGCTTTCGGCGCCCCGATCGAGTTGGACCTCGGCGGCCTGTCGATCCGCGACCTCCGCAAGAACGCGGCGGGCCAGTACCTGATCATCGCCGGCTCGTGGGCCGCCGACGACAACAGCGACCCGTACGTCCTCTACGCGTGGGACGGTGTCCCGGGCCACGCCCCGGTGAAGAAGCTGGACCTGCCGACGACCGACGCGGGCGGCTGGGAGTCGGTCGTCGACGTCCCCGACCTCACCCAGCCCGGCGCCCGGGTCGAACTGATCACCGACGACGGCGACGCCGACCTCTACGGCGACGGCACCCAGGCGAAGGACCTCGACCACCCCGAGTGGCAGAAGTCGCGCAGCACGTGGTTCACGCTGGGCTGACCGGTTCGGGGCGGGCGCGTTGACGGTGGTCGGCGGGGTTGCGAGAGTGGGGGCAAGATCCGGTCGGGCGGCGGGCGGGCGGGGCGGAGGGTGGTCGGCTGTGGGCAGCGCGCTTGAGGGGCCGGCCACCCGGGCCGAACTACAGGCGTACGCACGGGAGTTGACGGAGCCGCTGGTGGGCTACGCCTCGCCGGGCGGGGCCAGGATCCGGCTCGGGGTCAACATCGCCCATCACGACGACACCGCAGCCGACCTGGAGGGATATGCCCGCCCGCTGTGGGGGCTGGCCCCGCTGGCCGCCGGCGGCGGGGACTTCGGGCACTGGGACGTGTGGGCGCGCGGACTCGCGGCCGGCACCGACCCCGGCCACCCCGAGTACTGGGGCGTCCCCGACGGCATCGACCAGCGCACGGTCGAGACGGCCGCCCTCGGCTTCGCGCTGGCCCTCGTCCCCGAGCGGCTCTGGGACCCGCTCACCGGCGCCGAGCGCGACCGGGTCGGCGGCTGGCTCGCCCGCTTCCTGACCGCCCGCACCCCGGCGAACAACTGGAACTTCTTCCCGGTGATGATCAGCCTGGGCCTGGACCGGGTCGGCTACGCCCATGACACCGACGCCCGCCACGCCCGGCTCGACCGGCTGGAGAGCTACGCGCTCACCGACGGCTGGTACGCCGACGGCGCCACCGAGCAGCGCGACTACTACATCCCCTGGGCGATGCACTTCTACGGGCTGATCTACGCCGCGCTGGCCGGCGAGCGGGACCCGGCCCGCGCCGAGCGCTTCCGGCAGCGCGCCGCCGCCTTCGCCACCGGCTTCCGGCACTGGTTCGCCGACGACGGCTCCGCCGTGCCCTTCGGCCGCAGCCTCGTCTACCGCTTCGCCCAGGGCTCCTTCTGGGGCGCGCTGCCCTACGCCGAGGTGGACGCCCTGCCGTACGGCGAGGTCAAGGGGCTGCTGCTGCGGCACCTTCGCTGGTGGCGGGCGCGTACCGGGCAGACATCGCCCGGCGGGCTGCTGACCGTCGGCTACGGCTATCCGCAGCCCGCGGTCGCCGAGCAGTACAACGGACCCGCCTCGCCGTACTGGGCGCTGAAGGCGTTCCTGCCGCTGGCGCTGCCCGAAACCCATGCCTTCTGGGCGGCGGCGGAGTCACCGGCCCCGGCGGACCTGCCGCCGGCGCTCGCCCAGCCGGAGGCGGGCGCGGTGCTGATGCGCTCCGGCGGCGACGTCACCATGCTCAGCGGGCGCCAGCACAACACCTGGGCCCGCGGCGGATCGGCGAAATACGGCAAGTTCGCCTACTCCACCCGCTTCGGCTTCAGCCTGCCGGCGGGTGAACTCGGCCTGGAGCAGGGCGCTCACGACTCGATGCTCGCGGTCAGCGACGACCCCGGCGAGCCCGCGCACTTCCGGGTCCGCGAGCAGCCGGCCGACCCCGAGGTCACGGCGGCCGACGGCACGGTCCGCAGCGTGTGGCACCCGTGGCCCGACGTCGAGATCACCACCTGGCTCACCGCGGCCGCCCCCTGGCACCTGCGCACCCACCGGATCCGCACCGCGCGGCCCCTGCACACGGTCGAGAGTGCCTTCGCGGTGGACCGCGACGGCGGGACGGCGCGCCGGGAGGAGCGGCCGGGCTCCGCCATGGCGGTCTCGCGCGCCGGCGACCTCAGCGGGCTCCGCGATCTTCCCGGTGACCCGCCTGGCGGTCTCCTCGGCGCCGGTGGCGGTGGCGGTGCTGGTGCTGGTGGCCCCGACCGCGACCCCGGCCCCCACCCCGACCACCCGGCCGCCGCGCCGCGAACCGGCCGGGTGATCGACCTCCTCCCCGGCACCAACGTCCTCTTCCGCCGTACGGTCCTCCCGCTCCTCGCCGTCGACCTGCCGCCGGGCGAACACTGGCTGCGCTGCGCGGTGCTGGGTGCCGGCCCCGCCCAGGCGGCCGCGTGGGAAGGGGACGTCCCGCGGCCCGGGCCGCCGCCGCGGATCGCGGGTACCGACAGGTGAGCCGGTTGCGCACGGCCGAGCGGCAAACGCTAGCGTCGGGGGTATGACTGAGAACCGCCCCGGCGCCATCGCCCACGGCCTGGCGACCGTCGCAGACGACGGCACCGTACTCGACACCTGGTACCCCGCCCCGGAACTCGCCCCGGAGCCGGGCCCCGCGGGCACCGAGCGGCTGACCGCCGAGCAGGCGGCCGAGGCCCTGGGGGCCAACGCCCCGAAGGCCCTCGGGCCCGATCCGCGGCGCGGCGTCGAGATCCTCGCGGTCCGTACCGTCATCTCCTCGGTCGACGACAAGCCGCTCGACGCCCACGACGTCTACCTGCGGCTGCACCTGCTGAGCCACCGGCTGATCCGCCCCAACGGGCTGAACCTCGACGGCCTCTTCGGCCTGCTGGCCAACGTCGTGTGGACCTCCCTCGGGCCGGTCCCCGTCCCCAACCTGGAGGCCGCCCGGCTGGCGGCCCGCGCCGAGGGCCTGCACCTGGCGGTGTACGGCGTCGACAAGTTCCCCCGGATGACGGACTACGTCGCCCCCGCCGGGGTGCGGATCGCCGACGCCGACCGGGTCCGCCTCGGCGCGCACCTCGCGGCCGGCACCACCGTGATGCACGAGGGCTTCTGCAACTTCAACGCGGGCACCCTCGGCACCTCCATGGTCGAGGGCCGCATCTCGCAGGGCGTGGTGATCGGCGACGGCTCCGACATCGGCGGCGGCGCCTCCATCATGGGCACCCTCTCCGGCGGCGGTACGCAGCGCGTCTCGGTCGGTGAACGCAGCCTGCTGGGCGCCGAGTCGGGCCTGGGCATCGCGCTCGGCGACGACTGCGTGGTCGAGGCCGGCCTCTACGTCACCGCGGGCACCCGGGTCACCCTGCCCGACGGCAGGATCGTCAAGGCCGTCGAGCTGTCCGGCGCCGACAACCTGCTCTTCCGCCGCAACTCCACCACCGGCACGGTCGAGGTCCTCCAGCGCACCGGCTCGTGGGGCGGCCTCAACGCGATCCTGCACAGCCACAACTGACGGCCCGTCCGCCGGCCGCGCCCGGCCCCGCACCACCCCCGTGGGCGGCGGACCGGGCGCTGGCGCGCGCAACACGCCCCGGATCACGGGCCGTTGGGCTGATCCGCCGAGTGCACCGTCCCGGCTTCCGCGCCGCCCCGTGCGATCCTGGGGGTCCACATCGCGGGCAAGGCCGGGGGCCGATCAATGGACACGTTCGAGGTGCTGCGCGCCGCCGACGACGGATACGCGTATCTGGACGAGGGCGGCCATGTCTATCTCGACCACACCGGGGCCGGGCTGGCCGCCCGCGCCCAGGTGCGGGCGCACGCCGACCGGATCGCGGCCGGCTGCTTCGGCAACCCGCACTCGGTCAGCCCCGCCTCGGCGGCCTCCGGCGCCCTGGTGGACGCCACCCGCCGCCGGGTGCTCGAGCACTTCAACGCCGACCCGGCCGAGTACGCCGTGGTGTTCACCGCCAACGCCACCGGCGCCTGCCGACTGGTCGGCGAGGCCTACCCGTTCCGGCCGGGCAGCCGCCTCGCCCTCACCCTCGACAACCACAACTCCGTCAACGGCCTGCGGGAGTACGCCAGGAGCCGCGGCGCCGACACCGTGTACGTCCCGCTGACGGCCCCCGGGCTCGGCCTCGACGCCACCGCGATGCGGGCGGTACTGAACGGCGGCCGCACCGGGCTGCTCGCCTATCCCGCGCAGAGCAACTTCAGCGGCGTCCAGCACCCCCTCGACTGGGTGGCCGAGGCCCGGGGCGCGGGCTGGGACGTGCTGCTCGACGCCGCCGCCTACGCCCCGGCCAACCAGCTCGACCTGGCCCTGGTCACACCGGACTTCGTCGCGATGAGCTGGTACAAGGTCTTCGGCTACCCCACCGGACTCGGCTGTCTGATCGCGCGCAGGGAGGCACTCGCCCGGCTGCGCCGGCCCTGGTTCTCCGGCGGCACCATCCATGTCGTCAGCGCCCAGGGCCAGTGGCACCACATGGCGGACGGTGAGGCCGCGTTCGAGGACGGCACCGTCAACTACCTCAGCATCCCCGACATCGCCTGGGGTCTGGACTGGCTGCGCTCGGCGGCGGGCGGGGTGAGCGCCGTGCACCGCCATGTCACGGCGCTCACCGCGCGGTTACTGACCGGTCTGGGCGAACTCCGGCACAGCGACGGCAGTCCGCTGGTCCGGATCTACGGTCCCGCCGACCCGGCAGGGCGTGGCGGCACCGTGGCGCTCAACCTGCTCGACCCGGCCGGCCGGATCATCGACGAACGCATCGTCGCCCGGGACAGCGCGGCCCACCGCATCTCGCTGCGCACCGGGTGCTTCTGCAACCCCGGCACCGGCGAGGCCGCCTTCGCCATCGACCGGGACGTGCTCGGCGGCGCGGTCCGCACCGCCACTGGCACCATAGACGACTACCTCGGGCGGCTCGGCCTGCCGTCCGGCGGCGCGGTCCGGGTCTCCCTGGGCCTGTCCTCCAACCGGGCCGACCTTGCCGCTTTCATCGGCTTCGTCGCGGACACCTACCGCGACCGGGCGCCCGACCCGAGCGGCCTCACCCCCCGGCTGGTGTGCTGACCGCCGGCGCCACCGCCTCGCGCGCCGGTGCGGGCCGGCCGGAAGAGGAGCCGACCGTACGGCACTTGGCGGCGAGCACGGCCCACGCCACGGCCAGGAAGAGGACGGTGAAGGCGCCCAGCAGCAGCCAGCCCACCCCCACCGGCCGGGCGAAGGAGCCGCCGTAGGAGGCGAGCAGCGGCGGACCCAGCGGCGAGGCGCCACGCGCCCACAGCCTCGGCAGCCCGATCCCGCCGCCCAGCGCCTCGAACGCCCACCGGTTGGTCATCGCCGCGCTCAACACCCGGCCCGCCCAGGCCATTTGCGGCACCGGCACGAACGCCCCGGAGAAGAGCACCTGCGGGAAGCAGAGCAGCGGCAGCATCAGCGTCGCCTGACCCGGCTCGCCCACCGCGGCCGACGCCAGCAGCCCCAGGGCCAGCGCCGCCGCCGACGCCAGCAGCACGGTGGTGAAGAGCGAACCGTAGGTGCCCCAGCCGGCCGCGGGAAGCCGGTCGAGCGCAAGCAGCACCGCGAGCAGCACGGCGTCCGCCGCCGCCAGCACCGGCAGCAGCAGCGCCACCTTCGACAGCAGATACGGCCCGAGCCGCAGCACCGTCAACCGCTCCCTGCGCACCACCGGCAGCTCGCCGGAGATCTGGAGCAGCCCGTAGGTGAGTCCGAAGAAGAAGCCGCCGAAGGCGATCCAGAAGAGGATCATCGCCGCGGAACCCGGGCTCGGCGCCGAGGGATCGAAGGCTCCCGGCCGGAAGAGCAGCGCGAACATCGCCACGATGACCAGCGGCGAGCCGATCACCACCGCCGCGGTCAGCCTGTTGCGCAGCATCAGCTCGGCGCCGCGGCGGGTCAGCAGCCACCACTGGCCGAGCGGCCCCAGCGGCGAACCGGCGGCCGGCGCGGTGGTGTCGCGCGCGTCCAGAACATCGTGGCCGGGTCCCGGCAGCGGGTCGGCCGGGCGTACGGCCACCGTCTCCGGGCCGGGATCGCGCTGCTCGGCGCCGCGGGCCACCGCGCCGTACACCTCCTCCAGCGTCGCCGCCGCGAAGGCCGCCGTCAGCCCCTGCGGCGCCCCGAGGTAGGCGGGCTTCCCGGCGGGGGAGAGGAAGAGGACCCGGTCGCAGCGGGTCAGATCGGCCGGCGCGTGCGTGGTCAGCACCACGGTCACCCCTTCCCTGGCCAAGTCCCGCAAGGTGCCCATCAGTTCCGCGCCGGTCGCCGGATCGAGCCCGGTGGTCGGCTCGTCGAGGAAGAGCACCCGGGGCCTGGTCAGCAACTCCACCGCGATGCAGGCCCGCCGCCGCTCGCCCTCGCTGAGGGTGCGCACCGGCTGGAGCGCCCGCGCGGACAGCCCCACCGCGGCGAGGGCGTCGTCGACGGCGGCGCGCAGCCGTACCGCGTCGGTACGGGCCGGCATCCGCAGCCGTGCCGCGTACCCCAGCGCGCGGACCAGCGGCAGGTCCTCGTGCATGACGTTGCCGTGCGGCAGATAGCCGAGCGCGGACCGTACGTCGGCCGGTGCCGCGTCGTCGTGCCGTACCAGGCCGGTGGACGGGGTGCGGATCCCGGCCATGATCTCCAGCAGGGTGGTCTTGCCCGAGCCGCTGCCGCCCGCCACGGCGAGCAGTTCGCCCGGCGCGACGGACAGGGTCACACCCGTCAGCGTCTCGCGCGGCCCGGCCGGAGCGGTGCCGGCCTCCGGCGGGGTGTCGGTACCGCCGCCGGAACCGTCGCCGGCGCCTCGGCGCCCGCCCTTACGGCGCGGGCCGCCGCCCACCCGCCGGCCGACCTCGTACACATCGATCCGCAGACCGTTGCCGCCCATCGTCCTCCGTCCCGGGGCCGGTGCTCGGACCCGCGGCTCGACGGCCCGGGTACGTCGGTGACTTCCGCCCACTGCCGGCGGCCACGGGCCGCAGGCAGCGTACGCGAGCGGCGCCGCCCGCGCTCGGAGGTCCGGCGGCGGCATGTCTGCCGCGGCCGGACACGGGCCGGTTCCCGGCCCCGCAGGCAATACGCTGATGGCGGGTGGCCGCCCGGGTGTCCCACCGGGCGGCCGACACCGGTCGGTTCACCGCCCGCCCGCACAGCTTGTTGTCGCCTGTTTTCGCTTCTTGCCGTCTTGTTCCGTCATTCGAAGGAGAGCACGTCCTATGTCCGCAAGTCCTCTCGTTCTGCCGCCGGTGCGGCTGCTCCCCGCGGCGGAACTGGCGCGGCTGGCGCTGACGGTGCCGCTGCTGGACCGCGCGCTGGGGCTGGTGCGGTGGGCCGGTGAGGAGCGGCGGGTCGACGCGATGGGAGAACTCCTCGACGCGGATCTGGCCGAGGCCGCCGTCGCGCTGGGGATCGACCCCGAGGAGGGGCTCGGCGACGTCGCCCAGGCGTGGGGCGTCGCCGTCGAGACCGGTCTGCTCGCCCTGGAGATCGAGGAAGGTGCCGAGGAGAGCACGGGCCCCGGTGAGGCGGCCGGGCGGGCGGTGCGCGGGGATGCCTACGCGAGCGTGGCCGCGGGCGAGCCGCAGGAGGTGCTGGACGCGTGGCTGGCCGCCGCCGAGTACGCCCTCGCCGACGCCACCGCGCCCGACCTCGAAGGCCTGCGGGACGTGCTGGACGACGACGGGGACCGGTCGGTGCTGGAGTACAGCGATCACACCGGGTACACCGCCGACAGCGACGAGACGGACTGGGACCCCGAGGAGGAGGCGGAGTTCCTGGACACCGCGCTCGCCAACCTCTACGTGCTGATGGCCATGGACGGCGGCACCGATCAGGACGGCGCGGGTGGCGCGGGCGGCGCCGGCGAGGAGGAGGCCGGGGGCGCGGTACCGCTGCCCGTGCTGGCGGCCTCGCTGGTCGTACCGGACGAGCCCGGGCAGATGGAACAGCCGAGCGACGCCGTACTCGAAGAGGTCACCGAGGTGATGATGCGGCTCGACGAGCACTTCCGGCTGCTCGCGCCGACCGGGCTGCTCGAGTACCTGCCGGTGGACGAGGCGCTGATCGACGACGACGATGACGATGACGATGACGATGACGCCGAGGCCCAGGCCGGGGCGGGGCGGTCGGAGGCGGGTGCGGACGGCCTGGACGGCCTGGACGCGGAGGAGATCTCCCGGTACGGGCTGGTGCGGCTCACCCCGCTCGGGGTGCACGGGATGCGGGAGCGGCTGATCGACGCCGGGGCCCACGCGCCGGCCGTCGGCGATCTGGCGGCGGGCTCCGGGGCCGATCTGCTGGCGGCGCTGATCGACTTTCCCGATCACGCGGCCCGCGCCGAGGCGGAGTTGTGGCTCGCCGACCGCAAACCGGTCGACGCGGCGCGGGAGTTGCTCGCGGCCGGCCAGGGTGACGACGCCGAGGCGCCGACCCGGCGGCTGATCTGCCAGCAGACGCTCGCGCTGCTCGGCGGCGAGGCGGAACCGGCGTTGCGCGAGGTACTGGACGACCGCAGGCTCGGCGGCCTGGCGCGGGTCTGGCTCACCGAACACGGCGCGGCCGAGGTGCCGTTGCCCGACGCCGACATGGTGTTCTGGCTCACCATCGACACGCTCGCCGCGCAGCTCTCCGCCGACGAGGACGTGGAGCTGCTGAGTGATCTCATCCGCGATCTGGTCGCCCGGCACGACGGCTTCTTCGACGCGGCATGGCGGGTCGACCACCCCGCGACCGCCGATGTCCTGGAGGCGATGGGCCGCCTCCACCCGGACCGCAAGATCGCGAAGGACGCCCGCAAGGCCGCCTTCAAGGCGCGTTCCCGCGAGGGCGCGGCCACCCCGAACTGACCCCGCCGGCCCCACCTGCGGCCCGCCGCCGCAACGCCGTCGGCGGCGGGCACCGTCCGCCCCGCCCGGCAGCGGGCCACCGCCCGCCCCGCCCACAAACGACCGCCGCGCGCACCCGGCCCCGTCCGTAAGCGGTGCCGTCGCGCCTCGGTCGGGGGCAAGCGCTGCCGTCCGCGCTCGGTCAGGGGGCAAGCGGTCCCGTTCGGACTCGGTCCGGCGCGCGGCCGGTGCTGTTCGCAAGTGCCGCGCTCGGTCAGAGGGCAAGCGGTGCCGTCCGTGTCCGCTCGGGGCGGCCGGCCGGCCCGGCGGGGCGCGCTCAGGGCGTGGGCGCCGCCGGTTCGCGGGGTGATCGGCGATCGTCTCGCTGGAATCCGCTCCCCGTTCACCGGGCGTTGGCCCACGGCCACGAGCGTGGCAGGACCGAGCGCCAGCGGCCGGGGTCCCGCACCGCGGGGCGCGACATCACGCCCGCCGGGCGAACAAAGGAGCCGTCCGTGCCGCTCAGCCGCAGAGACGTCGTACAGCGGTCCGCGCCCGCCGGAAGCGGCGTCACCCGGGCCGGCGAGCGCGCCGGCGGCATCCTCGCCACCGCCCCGGGACATTCCCCCGCCGGCTACGGCCCGCTCCTCGACGACCCCGCGGGCCTGCTCGCTCTGCCGGCCGGCTTCTCCTACCGCGTCGTCTCCCGGGCCGGCGGCGCCGCGCTGGAGTCCGGCGAGCCCACCCCGTCCCACCCCCACGGCTGCGCCGCCTTCGCGGGCGACCGCGGCGTCGTCGTCCTGGTCACCAACCACGGACCGGACGGGCCGCGGTCCGCCGTCCCCTTCCCGGTGCCGCCCGTCCCCGGCCTGGTCTACGACCCGGCGGCGCCCGGCGGCTGCACCGTGGCGGAGCTACCGGCGGCCTGGCAGGACGCCGGCGCCGACCCGGTGACGCGGTGGGTGGCGCTGGCCGGCACCGCCGCCAACCGCGCCGGCGGCGTCACCCCTTGGGGCACCTGGCTGACCTGTGAGGGGACCGAGGACCAGGCCGGCCGGCACGGCATGACCAAGGACCACGGTTACGTCTTCGAGGTGGACCCGCGCGACCGCCGCGCCGACCTCCACCCCCGGCCGATCAAGGTGCTGGGCCGCTACGCGCACCAGGCGGTCGTGGTCGATCCCCAGCGCGGCCACCTCTACCTGACCGAGGACGCCGCGGGCCCGAACGGGCTGCTGTACCGCTGGACCCCGCCGCAGGGCTTCCAGCACGGCCCCGGCCGGCTCGCCGCCCTGCCGGACACCGCGGGCACCCTCCAGGCGTTCCGCTGCTTCGACTCGGGCGGCCGGTTCGTCGACGACCTGTCCCGCGCCACCCGGATCGGCACCGTGCTCGGCGTGGACTGGGTGGACGTGCCGGACCGGGACGCCCGGGACACCCCGGTGCGGGCCCAGTTCACCGACCAACAGGTGACCAGGGCGCGGAAGCCGGCGACCCTGTGGTGGGCCGACGGCGGCGCGTACCTCGTGTCGTCCCGCGCCCGCGACGAGAGTCCGGCGCGGCAGGACCGCGCCGTCTGGTTCTACAACCCCGCGCGCCGCACCCTGACGCTGAAGGTGCTGCCAGGCGGGGCCGCCACCCGGGAGGGGGACGGCGCCGCCGAAGGCCCGGACACCGTCACCGTCTCACCGTACGGCGATCTGATCGTCGCGGGGAACGGCAGCGGCGGCCGGCACCTGTTCGGCGCCTTGGCCGACGGGCGCACCTACCCGCTGGCCCGGGGCGAGCTGAACATCGGCACCGCGGAGCGCCCGGCGTACGGGGAGTTCACCGGGGTGACCTTCGCGCCGGACGGCCGCACGCTCTTCGCCACCCTCCAGGAGCCCGGTGTCGTGGTGGCGATCACCGGGCCCTGGCGCGGGCGGCTCACGGCCTGCTGACACCCGGCGGCGCGGTCAGAGCGCCTCCGCCCCCGGCTTCTCCAGGGCCCGCGCGGTCCGCGCGTCCACGAAGGTGCCGAGGGCCGTCATCTCCCACTCGCCGGAGAACTGCTTGATGAACTTCGCCATCAGAACGCCCGTTCGAGCCTCGCCCTTGGTGAGGTCGAAGCGGACCAACTCCTCGCCGCTGGACTCGTCGAGCAGCCGGCAGTAGGCGCTCTTGACCTTGTTGAACTTCTGGCCGGAGAAGGAGTTGACGGTGAAGACCAGCCCGGTGACCTCCGGCGGCAGCCCGCCGAGGTGGACGGTGATCGCCTCGTCGTCGCCCGAGCCCTTGCCGGTCAGATTGTCACCGTGGTGCTGGATCGCGCCGTCCAGCACCATCAGCTTGCCGAAGTAGCAGGTCGCGACGGGCGTACGCGACGCGTCGTAGGCGATGACCGAGGCGTCCAGGTCGATGTTGCGGCCGCCGAAGGCGGGTTCCCAGCCGAGGCCCATCCGGACCGAGGCGAGCAGCGGCTTGCCGGCCTTGACCAGCGAGACCGTCTCGTTCTTGCGCAGGTTGACCCGGCCCTTGTCCAGGTTGATCCGGCCGCCGGCCGCGGCCTGCGGCGCCGGTACGGACGGGGCCGCCCCGGGCGGCGGCGGCAGATGGGTGGCGGCCGGTCCGCTCGGCGGGGCCGCCTGGACGGGCGGGGCGGCCGGCGGCGCGGTCGGGGCCGGCGGGGCCGCGTTGGCCTGCTGGGCGGGCGCGGCCGGCTCGTCCACGGTGACCCCGAAGTCGGTGGCGATACCCGCCAGGCCGTTGGCGTACCCCTGGCCGATCGCCCGTACCTTCCACGCGCCGCCGCGCCGGTAGACCTCCACGATCACCAGCGCGGTCTCCGGGCCGAGCCCGGCCGGGGCGAAGGAGGCGATCGGCGCGCCGTCGTCCGCGCCGCGGACCGTGGCCGTCGGCGTCGTCCCGGCGAAGGGGCCGCCGCCGTCGAGGCTCGCGGTCACCACGATCTTGTCCACGTCGGCGGGCACGACCGCGGTGTCCACCACGATCGCGTCGGGACCCGCGCCGTTGCCCGGGCGATAGGCGACCCCGGCGCCCTGCGGCTGGTTGTAGAAGACGAAGTCGTCATCCGAGCGGACCTTGCCGTTCGCGCCCAGCAGCAGCCCCGACACATCGAGCCGCACCGCTGCGGCCACCTCCACGGCCACCCGGTCCACCGCGAGCGGCACATTCGAGCCCGGCGTCATAGCGTTCATGTCCGGGCTAACGACCGACCCCGCTTTGCGGTTCCATTACCCCCGCACCAGAGGGACCCCCGATTCGGCCGGCAGCGCCAGCCCGTCGGTGCTGCCCGGCGGGAGCGCGAAAGCCGAGGCCACCTCGGCGGGCAGCGGGGCGACGCCGAGCAGCGCGGCGACCGTCCTGGCGGTGAGCCGGTGCCACAGCGAGGCCTTCCGCAGCATCGCGTGGTCGCCGTCCGGCAGCTCGTAACGGCAGACTTCGGCGCCCGCCTCGCGCGCCTCGACCGCCATCCGCAGCGACTTGTCGGGCGAGGTGATCCGGTCGCCCCTGGCGTGCACGAAGACCAGCCGGGTGCCGGCCAGTCCGGCCACCGGTTCGCCCGGCGGGCACCAGGGGGCGAGCGCCACCACCCCGCTCACCCCGGTCACCGCCGGATCGCCCGCCGCCCGCAGCGCCGCCCGGCCGCCCATCGAGTGGCCGACCAGCACGACGGGGGCGCCGTCGGTCAGCCGGGCGAGCTCCGTCACCGCCTCGATCGCGTCCCGGGCGGCGTCCGCGCGGTCGCCGTTCCAGCCGCGGTGCCGGTAGCGGGCCTCGGCGATCGCGACGCTCCGCTCGCCCGTCGCCTCGCCGATCACCCGGACGAAGGGCCGCATCCGCCAGGCGGGAGCGTTCAGCCGGGTCGGCTTGCCGAGCCCCTGTTCGCGGCCGCCGTGCAGCAGCAGCACCGCCGCGGTCGCCCCGCGCGGCAGCGTCCGCACCATCAGCCGATCGTTCGGCCGGTCGCCGTCTCCCATGGCCCGCCTCTCCTCCTGTGTCCCGCCGTGTCCTGCCGAGCTGAGCTTCGTCCTGCCGGGTCCTGCCGGTTCCTGTCGGGTCCCGCCGGGTCGTGCTGGGCACCGCTTCGTCCTCCTGGGTGGTACTTCGTTCCCGCGGGTCCCGCGTCTTGCCCCGTTGTGCCGCGTCCCGCGGGGCCCGTCCGCAGGCCCATGCATAACAGGTCGCCGCCGCCCCCGGCGCCGCGAAACCCCGCACGCGGGGCGCGCGGCGCCGGGCGGGGCGCGCCGACGCGGTGTGGCGTGCCCCACCTGCGGGTTGCGGAGGAGGATTGGCACGTATGCCGGGGTAGGGACTTCACGTACGCTCGGCCCGGGATCTTTTCGGGATGCCCTCCGGACGTCCCGGGGCGGCGAGCGCGTTGCGGGAGGGTGAGGGCGTTGGCACAGCAGGGTCCGGCTCGAGCCGGGCGCGAGGGCCCCGCCCCGGCCGAGGCGGTGGCGGAGATCGCGCCGGCCCGGTTCTCGCGGTCCCGCGAGCCCGGGGGACTCGACGTCAGGGTCGGCCGCGGCCGGGACGCCCCCGACACCGTGCTGCTGGTCGAGGACGACGAGGGCGACGCGCTCCTGGTCGAGGAGTACCTGGCCGACGGCCCCGTCCCGCCCCGGTTGCTGCGCGCGCGCAATCTCGCCGAAGCGGTCAAGCTGCTCACCGCGGGACCCACCCCCGATTGCGTGCTGCTCGATCTGCACCTGCCCGACGCCTTCGGCCTGGAGGCGGTGACCCGCCTGCTGCGTGACGCGCCGGGCGCCCCCGTCGTCGTCCTCACCGGCCTGACCGAGGAGGACTCGGGGCTGGCCGCGGTCGCGGCCGGCGCCCATGAGTACCTGTCGAAGAGCCTGCTCGAACCGCAGTCCCTGAACCGTGCCATCCGCTACGCCGTCCAGCGCAAGCAGATCGAGCGGGCCACGGTGGCGCTGCGGGAGAGCCTGCTGCGGGCGGAGGAGAACGCCCGGCTGGAACGGGGCCTGCTGCCCACCCCGTTGCTGCGCACCGACGACCTGCTGGTGGCGACCCGCTACCGGCCGGGCCGCGACCTGGCACTGCTCGGCGGTGACTTCTACGACCTGGTGCAGGCCGAGGACGGCACCGTGCACGTCGTGATCGGCGACGTCTCGGGCCACGGCGCCGCGGAAGCCGCGCTCGGGGTGTGTCTGCGGGTGGCGTGGCGGGCCTTCGTGCTGGCCGGCACCGGCACCGCCGACCGGACCCGGCTGCTGGAGCAGATCCTCGTCGCGGAACGCGCCGGGTCCGATGTCTTCGCGACCCTCCTCACCCTGGAGTTCCCGCCCGACCGCCGTTCGGTACGGTTGGTCAGAGCCGGGCACCCGGGGCTGCTGCTGCGCCGGGGCGCCGAGGTGGAGTGGTATGAACCGGCCGGCGGGCCCGCGCTCGGCCTGCTGCCGGGCTTCGCCCGGTGGCCGGTGACCACGATGCCGCTGGACGGCGAGTCGTTGGTGCTCTTCACCGACGGCCTCTTCGAGTGGCGGCTGGACGGCGGCCCGGAGCGGCTCGGTGAGGAGGGCCTGCTGGCTCTGGCCCGGCGGCACGGTGCCCTGCCGCCGGACGCCTTCGTGGACGCCCTGATCGGCGCCGCCGAATCGGCCACCGCCGGGCATGGCGGGCTGGCCGACGACGCGGCCGTGGTACTCGTCGGATGGAAACCCGTACGGTGACAGACGGACCGGTAGAAGCACGGAGAGACGCGACAGCGGACGTGACGACAGACGCGACGGCACCGCATGGCCAGGGCGACGGGGCGAAGGACCCGGCCGGACAGGTGCCCATCCACCCGCAGGCGCCCGCCCCGCCGGACCCGGCCGCCCCGCCGACCGCCGGGAGCCCGGCCCCGCCGGCCTTCGCCGGCGCCGTCAGGGACCGGCTGCGCGGCCGGGCGACCGTACAGGTGTGGTTCAACCTGGTGCTCGGCGTCATGGTGCTGCTCGTGGTGGTCTTCGCGGTGATCGGCGCCCGGGTGCTGGCCCACAACTCCCAGGTGTCGGACGATCTCGCCGGCCGGGTGCAGCCCGCCCGCGTCGAAGGGGTGCGGCTCCAGTCGGCGCTTCTCGACCAGGAGACCGGCGTCCGCGGCTACGTGCTGACCCACAACACCCAGTTCCTCGCGCCCTACACCCAGGGGCTGGCCGAGGAGAAGCAGATAGCCGCTCAACTGCGCCCGCTGATCAGCGCCAACGATCGAGCCAGCGACGATCTCCGGGCGATCCAGGACGCCGCCGCCCAGTGGCGCGCCGCCTACGCCGGTCCGCTCGTCGAGCACGCCCGGCAGGGGCTGCCGGAGTCGGCCGACAGCGCCCTGCTGGACGGCAGCAAACACGCCTTCGACCGGATCCGCGCCCTGTGCGACCAGGAGGACGCGCACCTGCTCGCCGACCGGCAGGACAGCCAGGCGCAGCTGCGGCACACCGAGGGCGAGCGGGACATCCTCTTCCTGGCCATGCTGGCCTGCTTCCTGATCGCCGCGCTGGTGCTCGCGATGCTGCTGCGGCAGATCGTCGGCCGGCCGCTGAACCGGCTGCGGGACGGCGCGCTGCGGGTGGCCGCCGGTGACTTCGAGGGCCGGATCGCCCCGGCGGGACCGGCCGATCTGCGGATCCTCGCCGCGGCGGTGGAGGCGATGCGCGGCGGCCTGGCCGGAGCGCTCGCCCGGGCCAACGAGCAGGGCGACCGGCTGGCCGGCCAGGCGCGCGAACTGACCGCTCAGGCACAGGAGCTGACCTCGCAGGCCGAGGAGCTGCGCCGGTCCAACGCCGAGCTGGAGCAGTTCGCCTACGTCGCCTCCCACGACCTCCAGGAGCCGCTGCGCAAGGTCGCCTCCTTCTGCCAGCTGCTGGAGAAGCGCTACCGCGACAAGCTCGACGAACGCGGGGTGCAGTACATCGACTTCGCGGTGGACGGCGCCAAGCGGATGCAGATCCTGATCACCGATCTGCTCGCCTTCTCCCGGGTCGGCCGCACCTATGACGACCGGGTGCCGGTCCGGCTCGACCGGGCCCTCGACCTCGCGCTCGCCAACCTCGCCGAGGCCCTGGAGGACTCCGGCGCGCGGGTCCAGCGGCCGGCCGCGCTGCCCGAGACGATCGGCGACCCGACGCTGCTCACCATGGTGTGGCAGAACCTGGTCGGCAACGCGGTCAAGTTCCGTTCGCCCGACCACCCGCCCCTGATCACCGTGGAGTGCGCCACCGGCCCGGACGGCGAGTCGGTCCTCACCGTCACCGACAACGGGATCGGGATCGCGCCGGAGTTCAGCGAGAAGGTCTTCGTGATCTTCCAGCGGCTGCACAGCCGGGACGTCTACGAGGGCACCGGGATCGGCCTGGCCATGTGCCGGAAGATCATCGAACACCATGGTGGCAGAATCGGTGTGGACACCTCGTACACCGAGGGGACCCGGATCCGGTTCTCGCTGCCCCCGGTCCCCGTGGACTCCGCGCACCCGGTGGACACCGCCGATTCCCCGGACCCCGTGAACCCGGTGGAACCCCTGGACCCGAACGCCGAGGGAGCACAGCCCGGATGACCGCCGCCGCCAAGCCGATCGAGGTCCTGCTCGTCGAGGACGACGCCGGTGACGAGCTGATGACCAGGGAAGCGTTCGAGGACAACAAGATCCGCAACACCCTGCACGTGGTGCGCGACGGCCAGGAGGCGCTGAACTTCCTCTACCGGCGCGGTGCCCACATCGACGCGGTGCGCCCCGATCTGATCCTGCTCGACCTCAACCTGCCCAAGTACGACGGCCGGCAGGTGCTGGAGCGGATCAAGGGCGATCCCGAGCTGTCCGCCATCCCGATCGTGGTGCTCACCACCTCCTCCGCCGAGGAGGACATCGTGCGCAGCTACAAGCTGCACGCCAACGCCTACGTCACCAAGCCCGTCGACCTGGTGCAGTTCATCCAGGCGGTGCGGCAGATCGACGAGTTCTTCGTCTCTGTGGTGCGGCTGCCGGGCCGCTGACCGAGGTCTTCGGGGCCGTCTGGGCCGCCTGGGCCGTCGCGGGAGCCGGGGCCTTCGGGGCTGTCAGGGGCACCGTCAGAGTTCCCAGCGCGGCGGGTCGGTGCAGAAGGCCCCGCCGAGGTTGGCGTGGGCCGGGTCGTCCGGGTCCAGGTCGCCTTGTTCGGCGATGAGCGCCGCCGCGAAGGGCTCGGAGTCGTCCCGCGGCTCGTACCCCAGCGCCCGGGCCGGCGCGAGGTCCCACCACAGCCGGGTGTTGGCCGAGCTGCCGTAGACGACGGTGTGCCCGCTGACCTCGGCGGTGAGCGCCGCGTGGAAGAGCCGGGCGCCGTCGGCCGGGCTCAGCCACACCGACAGCATCCGTACGGTGCTGGGCGCGGGGTAGCAGGAGCCGATCCGGATCGACACGGTGTCGATGCCGTGTACATCGGCGTAGAGCTGGGCGAGGTCCTCGCCGAAGCACTTGGAGAGCCCGTAGTAGGTGTCGGGGCGGCGCGGGGTGGTGATCGGGATCAGCGGGTCGGCGCCGCGCGGGCGCGGGGTGAAGCCGACGGCGTGGTTGCTGGAGGCGAAGACGATCCGGCGCACGCCTTCTTCGCGGGCCGCCTCGTAGAGGTGATAGGTGCCCTCGATGTTGGCCCGCAGGATCCGGTCGAACTCCGATTCCTTGGAGATCCCGGCGAGGTGCAGTACCGCGTCGACTCCCCGGACGGCCTCGCGCAGCGCGTCCCGGTCGGAGAGTTCCGCGGTGATGGCGGTACCGGCGCCCGGACCGTCCCCGACCGGGCGGGCATCGAACAGCCGCAGGTCGTACCCGAACGAGGGCAGCAGCTCACGCATGAGGGTGCCGAGGCCGCCGGCCGCGCCGGTGAGCAGGACGGTCCGCGGGGTGGTTCCTGGCGTGCTTCGCGGGGCGCTTCGTTCGGCGCCGGCCGGAGGGGTCGAACCGGACATACGGAGGGATCACCTCGGTCTCACCGGCCGTGGTGAGCCGGTGCGGAGCGGCTCGCCGCGGCCCTGTGCGGACGGCTGACTCCGCCGAGTATATCCATGGCCGCCATTCATATACGTGTACGGCTGTGTGTACGGCGGCGGGTCGCACAGCTTGCTGCGGAAGGATGGGGCGGTGCTCCAGGTGCCTGCTCGTCGGCTTGACCGCCGCCGGGAGCCTCGCTTAGCGTGGCAGCGTTCACGAATATGGACGCCAATCAGAAGAGCGCACAACTCACTGGGGGAACCCCGATGACCTCACCCTCACCCGCACTCGCTGAACGACTCGACGGCCTGCTCTTCTTCCCCGTGACCGCCTTCGGGCCGGACGGCGGGCTCGATCTCGACGTCTTCCGCGCCCATGTGCGCGCGGGTGTCGCGGCCGGGGCGGCGGCGGTCTTCGCCTGCTGCGGCACGGGTGAGTTCCACGCGCTGACCGCCGAGGAGTTCGGCGCGCTGGTGGCCGCCGCCGTCGAGGAGACGGCCGGCCGGGTGCCGGTGGTGGCCGGCGCCGGCTACGGCACCGCGCTCGCCCTGGAGTACGCCGGGATCGCCGAGCAGGCCGGCGCCGACGGGCTGCTCGCCATGCCGCCCTACCTCGTCGTCGCCGACCAGGCGGGCCTGCTGCGGCACTACACCGCGCTCGCCGCCGGCACCTCCCTCGACGTGATCGTCTACCAGCGGGACAACGCGGTCTTCACCCCGGAGACGGTCGTGGCGCTCGCCCAGGTGCCCAACATCATCGGCCTCAAGGACGGTTGCGGCGACCTGGACCTGATGCAGCGGATCATCAGCGCGGTCCGCACCGAACTGCCCGGCCATGACTTCCTCTACTTCAACGGCCTGCCCACCGCGGAACTCACCGGGCTCGCCTACCGCGGCATCGGGGTGCGCCTCTACTCCTCGGCGGTCTTCGCCTTCTCGCCCGAGATCGCCCTCGCCTTCAACCGGGCGCTCACCAGCGGCGACGACGCCACCGTGGACAAACTGCTCGACGGCTTCTACCGGCCGCTGGTCGACCTGCGCAACCAGGGCCGCGGTTACGCGGTCTCGCTGGTCAAGGCGGCGGTGCGGCTGCGCGGTCTGGATGTCGGCGAGGTGCGCCCGCCGCTGTCCGAACCGTCGCCCGGACACATCAAGGAGCTGGGCGAACTCATCGAGCGGGGCCTGGCGCTGCTCGGCGACCGCCCGGCCGCCACCTGACCGCGATCGACGGCGAACAGAGGCATCCCCCCGTGAAGACCGCCGTATTCCTCTATCCGTGGGACGTCGTGGGCGACCCGGAAGCCGCCGACCGGGTCGCCGGGCTCGGCGTCCAGCAGGTCACCCTGGCCGCCGCCTACCACTCCACCCGGGCGCTGACCCCGCGCCACCCCCGGCACCGCGTGGTCACCGCCGAGCACGCCGCCGTCCTCTACCCGCCCGATGAACAGCGCTGGCGGGGACGGGAGTTGCGCCCCTACCCGGCCGGCCACTGGGCGGCGACGCGCGACGATCACGGCGCCGCCGCCGATGCCCTGCGCGCGGCCGGTCTCGACGTCCACACCTGGGTGGTGCTGGCCCACAACTCCCGTCTCGGCACCGAGAATCCGCGGACTTCGGTGGTCAACGCCTATGGTGACCGCTACCCGTGGGCGCCCTGCGTCGCGCAGCCCGAGGTCCGCCGCTATCTGATCGACCTCGCCGCCGAGGCCGCGGTACGGCCGGGGGCGGCCGGCACCGAACTGGAGTCCCTCGGCTGGTACGGCCTGGCCCATCTGCACGCCCACGACAAGATCGCCGGCGTCCCGCTCGGCGACGCGGCCCAGTACCTGATGTCGCTCTGCTTCTGCCCGCACTGCCGGGACGGGTACGCCCGGTCCGGCGCCGACCCCGACGAACTCGCCGCCGCGGTCCGCGAGGCACTGGTGCCCGTCTGGCGCGGAGCGGACCCCGGGGAGCACAGTGGAGAGCGCCCCGGGCGGAACGGCGGCGGGCAGGCCGGGGCCGGGGTGCCCGGGATCGTCCGGCTGCTCGGCGAGGAGTTCACCGCGCGCAGCCTCGACTGGCGGCTGCGGACGGCCCGTTCGCTCCAGGAGGAGGCGGTCGCCGCGGTCCGGGCCGCCGCCCCGGCCGGCTTCCAGGTGCTGATGCACGCCGACCCGGCCCCGTACCGCTGCGGGGCCAACGCCGGTGTGGAGCCGGCCCACATCCTTCGCCACACCGACGGCCTGGTGCTGCCCTGCGCCGGCGGACCCGCGGTGCGCGAGGCGATGCTCGGCCCGACCGCGCCGCACCGGCGCCCGGGCTCCGTGCTCGCCGCCAACTTCACGGTGGTGGCCGGGATGGGCGGCAGCCCGGCCACGCTGGCGGCGGACGCGGCGCACGCCGCCGCGCTCGGCGCCACCGAACTGCGCCTCTACCACGCGGGCTTGGCCTCGGACGCGGATCTGGCGGCGGTGCGGGAGGGTCTGGCGGCGGTGCGCGCGGCGACCGGCTGAAGGGCGGGGCCAGGCGGGGCTGGCGATGGACTGGGCGGGACCACGGCGCCGGGCGGGGCCGGCGGTGGACCGGGCCCGGCCTTACCGGGGTGCGGCGATCATGGGGGTATCGCCGCACCCCGGAGCTTCATCGGCCGCTCCGCCCGGGCGGCCCGCGGAAGGTGCCGCCGCGGCGCGGGTGCGTACTCAAGTCGCCACCGGGGCTGGAGAGGTTGCCGTGGTGACGCGAATATTTCCCGGAAGCCGCCCGCCGGGTCCAGACCCGCGACACGACCGGCCGGGGGCCGCCCCAGAAACGGCTCAGAAACCGCCGCCCAGCACCAGCGGACCGTCCCTTCCGACCGCCGCCACGGCGTACGCGTCGCCGCTGGTGTCGCGTTGCCCCGGGGCGTGGTCGAACTGCCCGGCGAAGGTGTAGGTGCCGGCCGCCAGGGTCAGGCCCGGGTCGAGCGTCCACCGGTAGACCAGGAAGTCGCCCTCCTCCTGGACCGACGCGGTGATCCGCCCCGGGGCCGAGCAGAAGGAGCCGGTGCCGGCCACCCCGCCGGCGCGCGCCAGCCACAGTTCGACGGTGACCACGGTCAGCTCCTGATGGACCGTCAGCCGTACGTCGCTCTGTGACCAGGACGCGGTACTCGCCGCGTCCACCGCGCCGGCCGAACTCGCCGCGCTGGTGTCCCTGCCGGACGCGGACGGCGTCGGGGTGGTCGCGGGGCCCGTCGGGCTCGCCGGGGACACCGGGACCGCGGGGGTCGCCGGCCCGGTTGGGGACGCAGGACCGGTGGGCGGTGCGGGGCTCGTGGGGACGACCGGGGTGGCCGGGATGCCGGAGGTCCGGGAGGGGCCGGGCGACCGGGCCGGTGTCGGCCCGGTCGGTGAACCGGGCTTGTGCAGCGCCCTCTTGTGGTGGTGCGCCGGTGTCCGGCCGGTGTGGTGCGCGGGGGCGCCGCCGCGACGCACCGCGGTCTTACCGGAGTCGTCCGCGTTGCCACCGCCGCCGGTCGGCCGCGCGGCCCCGGGGCCACCGGGGGTGACCACGGTCCGCCCGGGGTCCGCGCCGTCGGAGACCGCCCCCACCGCGAGCCCGCCGATCCCGATCACGCCGGCCGCGGCGGCCGTCACCGCGGCGATCCTGGTCCAAGGAGCGGTCGGCCGTTCGCCGCGGCGGTCCTCGGCCGGCTGCCTGTCGCCGCCGATCGCCCGCTCCACCCGGGCCAGTATCCGGGCCCGGTCGGGACGGTGCGCGTCGGCCGCCTCCCGCAGCCGCTCCGGCAGTTCGGCCATCACACTCCCCGTCCCGTACGCGTGCGGGCGCGCCGCGGGGGAGCGGGCGTGCCCAGGATCCGTGCCGGGTCGGGGCCCGGCGCCGGTCCCGGGCGAGCCCGCTCCCCCGCGGGGGCAGGCGCGGCTCCGGCCGGCGGCTGGGCCAGCAGCCGCTCCAACTCGGCGACCCCGCGCGACGTCTGGCTCTTCACCGTACCGACCGAGATGCCCAGCGCCTCCGCGGTGTCCTTCTCCGACAGGTCGAAGGCGTGCCGCAGCACCACACAGGCCCGCTTGCCGAACGGCAGCCGCAGCAGCGCCTCCCGCAGATCGAGTACGGCGGGTACGTCGGGTGCCTCGACCCGCTCGCTGCGCTGTGACCAGAACAGCGCGACCCGCCGCCGTTCCCGCACCGCGCTGCGGATCTGTGACCTGGCCAGATTCGCCACCACGCCCCGAGCGTAGGCGACCGGGTGGTCGGCGGCCCGCACCCGGTCCCAGCGCCGCCACAGCACCACCAGCGCGTCCGCCGCGAGATCGTCCGCGGCGTCCGCCTCGCCGGTCAACAGCGCGGCGAGGCGGGCGAGTTCGGCGTAGTGCCGTTCGAAGAACTCGTGGAACGCGGCGGCATCGTCGTCGATGGCTGTGTCCACGGTTCACCTCTTCCCACCCGATGCTCCGCCATGGCGCGGCGTGAGCGTAGCAGCGGTCAAAGGTGCTGGGCAGAGGGCGGGAAGAGCGGATTCACCGGCGCCCCCGACGGGTTCTGGCGCCCCTTGCCGGTGGCATCGGCCAGCGGAGTCGGGCCCGGTCGGTCAGCCGATCCGCACACAGCGCTGTACGCGGGTGACCAATTGGAGATCGAACACGCCCCCCGATGTCTCCGGCCGCGACTCCAGCAATGTCCGTACCCGGCCCAGTACATCGGCCTGTTGGTCCGGTTCGCGCACCAGCACGTGGGAGTGGGTGGCCACCGTCGCGATCAGTGAGTCGACCGTGCGCGGCTGGCGGTGCGGGAAGTCGGCCCGCCGCACGGGGGAGTAGCGCGGATGGGGGTCGATCCGGGGGCGGGGCGACCATTGTTCGAACGGCAACCGGTTGCCGACGATCCGGCCGATCTCCGCGATCCAGTCGATCCGGTCGTCGTCGGTGTTCCACAGCGCGGTCAGCGCGCCGCCGGGCCGCAGCACCCGGGCGATCTCCGGCAGCGCCCGCTCCTGGTCGAACCAGTGGAACGCCTGCCCGACGGCCACCGCGTCCACCGAGGCGTCCGGCAGCGGGATCTCCTCGGCGCCGCCGGCCAGCGCGGTGGCGGCCGGCACCCGGGCCCGCAGTTCGGCGAGCATTCCCGGGTCGGGCTCCACCGCCGTCACCCGGTGGCCGAGCGCCACCAGGGAGGCGGTGAGCTTGCCGGTGCCCGCGCCCAGGTCCAGCACGTCGAGCGTCGCGCCGCCGCGGGTGACGGCCGGTTCGAGTCCCCAGCGCAGCCCCGCCTCCGGGTAGTCCGGCCGGTGCTCGGCGTAGGCGGCGGCGACCGCGCCGAAGGAGGAGGCGCGGCGGGCGAAGAACGTGGGGTCGTACGGCTGATCGGGTGACCCGCCTGTTGAGGCGTCAGTCGGCCGGCCGGGTGCCGGATCCGGCGTGCCGCCGGCTTGCGGGGTCGCGTGGTGGGGTTCATGGGTGGCCATGCCGAGGACCCTAGCCAGTAGCCAGTAGCCAGTAGCCAGTAGCCAGTAGCCAGTAGCCGGTCCGCGGGGAGCCTTAGAGCCGGCGGGTGGCGAGCAGCAGCCGGTCCCGCGCGTCGAAGAGCGTGTCCTTGATCATCTGCTCGTGTCCCGGGGTGAGCCGGGCCACCGGCACCGAGCAGCTCACCGCGTCCCGGGCCGGGGTCCGGTACGGGATCGCGATGCCGAAGCAGCGCAGCCCCAGCGTGTTCTCCTCGCGGTCCACCGCGTAACCCTGCTCCCGGATCTGGGCCAGCTCCTCGATCAGCTTCTCCCGGTCGGTGTGGGTGTGCTCGGTGAGCGGCTCCAGGGTCTCCGGCAGCAGCTTGCGCACCTGCTCGTCCGAGTAGGTGGCGAGCAGCGCCTTGCCGAGCGAGGTGGAGTGCGCCGGGAGCCGGCGGCCGACCCGGGTGAAGGGCCGCAGGTAGTGCGGGGACTGCCGGGTGGCCAGATACACCACGTTGGTGCCGTCGAGCCGGGCCAGGTGGATGGTCTCGCTGGTGTCGTCGGAGAGCCGGTCCAGGGTGGGCCTGGCGGCGGACACCACCTCGTCACCGTCGATGTACGAGGTGCCGACCAGCAGCGCGCGCACCCCGATCCCGTAGCGCGTCCCGGTGGCGTCGGTCTCGATCCAGCCCAGCTCGACGAGGGTGCGCAGCAGCATGTAGAGGCTGGACTTGGGGTAGCCGACCGACTCCTGGACGCCGGCCAGACTGTGCATACCGGGGCGGCCCGCGAAGAACTCCAGCAGTTCGACCGTGCGGACCGCGGACTTGACCTGGGAACCCGGTCCCTCGGCAGCAGTCATCGCGTTTGATCCCTCTGTTGGTTGGAGTGTCGGCTCGGCAGGCGGTTGGGCAGCCAGTCCGGCAGCCAGTCCGGCAGCCAGTCCGGCAGTCGGTCCGGCTGTCGGCTCGGCAGTCGGTTCGGCTTGTTCGGCCGGGAGGCATGGACGTAGGCTCCCGGGCAGGGATTCACATCTGAAGACGTCGTTCAGTATAGAGAACGGCGAGCGTGGGCAGCACGGAAATGTGGAGGTTCTTCCGGTGGCAGTACCAGTCTGGAGCGTCGACCCCCGAACCGGGAAGCAGCGTGAGCAGGTCGCCGTCGAGGCCGGCGCCGCGGCGGTGGACGCCGCCGTCCGCGCCGCCGCCACCGCGCTGCCCGCACTCGCCGACCGCGGCGCGCGGGCCCGGCTGCTGCGCGGCGCGGCCGGCCTGCTGGAGGAATCGGCCGCCGAGGTGATCGCCACCGCCGACGCGGAGACCGCGCTCGGGGTGCCGCGGCTGACCGGCGAGCTGGCCCGTACCGCCTTCCAGTTGCGCGCGTTCGCCGACATCGTGGACGAGGGCGCCTTCCTCGACGTGATCATCGACCACCCCGATCCGGCCGCCGTGCCCATCCCGCGCCCTGACCTTCGCCGCTGGAAGATTCCGCTGGGCGTCGTCGCGGTCTACGCCGCGAGCAACTTCCCGCTGGCCTTCTCGGTGCCCGGTGGCGACACCGCGAGCGCGCTCGCCGCCGGCTGCCCGGTGGTGGTCAAGGCGCACCCCGACCACCCGGCCACCTCCGCGCTCTGCGCCGATCTGCTGCGCCGGGCGGCCGTCGCCGCCGGGCTGCCCGCCGACACCGTGGTGCTGGTGCACGGCTTCGAGGCCGGCGTCGAACTCGTCAAGCACCCTCTGGTCGCGGCGGCCGGCTTCACCGGCTCCATCCCGGGCGGCCGGGCGCTCTTCGACGCGGCGGCCGCCCGCCCCCGCCCGATCCCCTTCTACGGTGAGCTGGGCAGCCTCAACCCGGTGGTGGTCACCGAGGCGGCCGCCGCCGAGCGGGCCGAGCAGATCGGCGCCGGGCTCGCCGGGTCCTTCACGCTCGGCAGCGGCCAGTTCTGCACCAAGCCGGGCCTGGTCCTCACCCCCGCGGGCGCCGACGGCGACCGGCTGGTCGCCGCGCTCACCGAGGCGGCCGGGGCCGCCGGCCCCGGTGTCCTGCTCGACCCGAGGATGCGCGAGAACTTTCTCAAGGGGGCCGCCGCCCGCGCGGCGCTGCCCGGCGTCACGGCGCCGGTCGTGCCCGGCGAGGCGGGCGGGGGCGGTGCGGCAGGAGGGGACGGGGTGGCCGTACGACCCGGCTACGTCGTCGCCGAGGCGGGTGCGCTCGCCGAGCCCGGCGCGTACGACCTGCTGCTCGAGGAGTGCTTCGGGCCGCTGACGGTGGTGGTCCGCTACCGGGACGCCGCTGAACTGGCGGCCGTTCTTGACCGGTTGCCTGGCAACCTCACGGCCACCGCGCACCTCGGCGTGCGGGAGGCCGCCGAGGGCGGCGGCGCGGCGGCGGAGCTGCTGGCCCGGCTGACCGGGCTGGCCGGCCGGGTGCTGATCGATGGCTGGCCGACCGGTGTGGCGGTGGCCGCCGCCCAGCACCATGGTGGCCCCTACCCGGCGACCACTTCTACCTCGACGTCCGTGGGCGGCACCGCCATCGAGCGGTGGCTCCGCCCGGTCGCCTACCAGGACACCCCGCCCGCTCTCCTGCCGGCGGAACTGCGTGACGGTAATCCCGCGGGGGTGCCGCGACGGGTGGACGGGGCGTGGGAGGGGCGCGGGCGCGGCTGAGCGGGCGGCCCCTTTCGGCGGTACCCCGTCCGCGGGTCCGCTGTGGCTGGTCGCGCAGTTCCCCGCGCCCCTTGTGGGGCCGGTGGGTGCTGCTTGCGCTGGTACTCCGGGTGCCGGTTCGTGGTGGCTTGTCGCGCAGTTCCTCGCGCCCCTGGCGGGGGCCCGTGGCGGAGCTCTCCGCTGGTAGGCCTTGGGCGGAGGCGGGAAGCTGGAGGTCGGTCGCTGACAGGTCGTTCAAGGAGGTCCGCCGTGTCCCCAGCCGGGTCGAAAGGATTCAGCGTGCGCCGCGTCTACGATCCGCCGGAGCCCGCCGACGGGCTGCGGGTCCTGGTGGACCGGCTGTGGCCCCGGGGGCTGGCCAAGGACCGGGCGGAGCTCGACGCATGGGCAAAGGAACTCACCCCGTCGGCCGAGGCGCGGTCCTGGTACCACGCCCACCCCGACCGGTACGCCGACTTCGCCGACCGCTACCGAGCCGAACTCGCGGCGGCCGACCCCTCCGCCGAGCAGACCGCCGACCGACTCCGCACCCAAGCCGCAGCGGGCCGCGTCACCCTACTGACGGCCGTAAAGGACGAGGAACACAGCCACATCCCGATCCTGCTCACCTACCTGACCGACTAACCCACCCCCCCACGCCCCCCGACGCACCGGCACCCGGGCCACCAGCGCAAGGGGTCGCCACGGGCCCCGAAGGGGGCGCGGGGAACTGCGCGACGAGCCACGACGCACCGGCACCCGGGGTGCCAGCGCAAGGGGTCGCCACGGGCCCCGAAGGGGGCGCGGGGAACTGCGCGACGAACCACGACGCACCGGCACCCGGGGTGCCAGCGCAAGGGGTCGCCACGGGCCCCGAAGGGGGCGCGGGGAACTGCGCGACCAGCCACGACGCACCGGCACCCGGGGTACCAGCGCAAGCAGCACCCACCGGCTCCGCCAGGGGCGCGGGGAACTGCGCGACCAGCCACGACGCACCCGCGGACAACGTGCCGGCACAAGAATCCGCCACCGCCCCGCAAGGGCCCCTCAGCGATGGAGAGCCGCGCTCAACGCCGCCAGCGCCCGGTCGACGGCCGCCGGGTCGGCCGCCGCCCCGAAGTGGTTGACGCGAAGCAGATCGGCGGCCAGTTCCCCGGCGCCCGCCGCCAGCGGCGCCGCCGGATCGGCGGCCAGCGCGGCGGCAGCCAACTCGCCCGCGTGAATCCCCTGCGGCGTACGGATCGTGGTGGCGACCGGAGCCACATCACGCGCATCGGTCACGTAGGGGGTCAGCCCCAGATCGAGCGCCCCCTCCCGCGTGCGGTCGGCCGCCGCCCGGTGCCGGCCGATCACCGTGTCGAGACCCACCGCCTCGATACGGTCGAGGCACGCCGCCAACGCCAGCATCTCCAGTTGCGCGGGCGCGTGCGGCAGCGCCCGGCGCCCGGCGTCGATCCAGCCGGACTTCCAGTCCAGCAGCGACAGATACGAACGGCGCGGCGCCGCCGGATTCGACCCCAGCCGCTGCCACGCCCGCTCGCTGACCGCGACCGCGGACACCCCCGCGGGCCCGCCCATCGCCTTCTGGCCGCCGATCACGCACAGATCCACTTCCCACGCGTCGGTGAGCAGCGGCTCGGCCGCCACCGACGCCACCGCGTCGAGCATCAGCAGCGCCCCGTGCGCCCGCACCACCGCGGCGATCTCCGCGACGGGGTTGCTGACGCCGGTGGCGGCCTCGGCGTGGACCAGCGACACCAGCTCGATCCCGGGGTGCCGCTCCAGCGCCTCGGCGACCTGCTCGCCGGTCACCGCGCGGTCGAAGGGCACCGCCAGGTCCACCACCTTCGCGCCCGCGTCCCGCAGCCAGCCGCCGAAGGTCCGGCCGTAGGGCCCGGTGACCACGTTCAGCGCTGTGGACCCGGGCCGGGCGGCGCCGCGGATCGCGCCCTCCAGCGGCAGCAGCGCCTCGCCCTGGGTGATCACCACATCGTTGGAGGTACGCAGCAGCGCGGCCAGCCGCCGCTCGATCGCCGCGAAGTCCGCCGCGGTCAGCGCCGGGAGGTCGAGCAGCGGGTGGGGCGCGGGCGCGGGCCCTGATGACGAGGACGCCGACGACGACGAGGATGCCGACGACGGCAAGGACGGTGGCGGCTGGGCGGACACGGGGGACTCCTCGGACAGGGGAGGTCCTGGGACGGGGGCCGGAGACGGGGACCGTACGAATCGAGCCTACCCAGAGCCTCGTACAGTGCCGTGCATGGCTGATCACGAGGCGTTGCACATCAGGGGCCGGATCCTGGCCGGTCCCGAGGACATACGGGACGAACTGTGGGTGGTCGGCGGCAGGATCACCTATCAGCGGCCGGCCGGTCCGGTGGCCGGCCCGATCGCCGGCTGGGTGCTGCCGGGGCTGGTCGACGCGCACTGCCATGTCGGCCTCGACGCGCACGGCGCGGTGGACCAGGCCACCACCGAGGAACAGGCCCGTACCGACCGGGACGCCGGGACGCTGCTGCTGCGCGACGCCGGATCGCCCAGCGACACCCGGTGGACCGACGAGCGCGACGACCTGCCGAAGATCATCAGGGCCGGCCGGCACATCGCCCGCACCCGCCGCTACATCCGTGACTACGCCCACGAGATCGAGCCGGGAGACCTGGCCGCCTACGTCCGGCGGGAGGCCAGGCGCGGCGACGGCTGGGTCAAGCTGGTCGGCGACTGGATCGACCGGCGGACCGGTGATCTGGCCGCCTGCTGGCCCAAGGACGCGCTCGCCGAGGCGATGGCCGCCGCCCACGAGGAGGGCGCCCGGGTCACCGCGCACTGCTTCGCCGAGGAGTCCCTCGCCGATCTCGTCGAGGCGGGTATCGACTGCGTCGAGCACGCCACCGGGCTCACCGCCGACACCATCCCGCTCTTCGCGGCGCACGACGTGGCCATCGTGCCGACCCTCGTCAACATCGCCACCTTCCCCCGGCTCGCGGCGGGTGGCCGGGCCAAGTTTCCGCGCTGGTCGGACCACATGCTGCGGCTCTACGAGCGCCGCTACGCGACCGTGCGGGACGCCTACGACGCGGGGATCGCGATCTACGCCGGTACGGACGCGGGCGGCAGCCTGCCGCACGGGCTGATCGCCGCGGAGGTGGCCGAGTTGGCCGGGGCCGGGCTGCCGGCGCTGGACGCGCTGTCCGCCGCCACCTGGCGGGCACGGGAGTGGCTCGGCCGGGAGGGTCTGACGGAGGGCGCGCCGGCCGACTTCGTCGTCTACGACGAGGATCCGCGCGCGGACCTGCGGGTGTTGGCCGCGCCGCGGCGGATCGTGCTGCGGGGTGCGGCGGTGGGGTGAGGGGCGTGGCGGGGCGGGGTGTGCGGTGAGGCGCGGGTTCTCCCGGGCCCCGGGCGTGGTGGGCGAACCCCCCTCCTCCGTGCCGTACTACGCGGTGGGGGCGGTAGCTCTGGTTACGGTGGGGGTGGCGGTCTTTCTTGTGACCGGGCGTCGGCGGAGGTCTGGGGCGCCTGGAGGGGATGAGTATGAGGAGTGAGCCGTGGGGGGTTGCTTGGTTGAGGTGCGTGGGCGTCTGCCGGTCGTTGGTGGCTGGTCGCGCAGTTCCCCGCGCCCCTGAGTTGCAGGGCGTTGCCGTTCCGGGCTGCCTCAGCCCCCTAGGTTGCTGGGCGTTGCCGTTCGGGGTTGTCTCAGCCCCCTAGGTTGCTGGGCGTTGCCGTTCGGGGTTGTCTCAGCCCCCTGAGTTGCTGGGCGTTGCCGGTTCGGGCTGTTGTGACCCCCGCGGGGGTGGGGGGTGGGGCGGGGCTAGGGTGGGGGAGAGGTAGGCGGCGGGGGAACGAGGGTTGGGCGGGGCGATGGGTGACGGGGTGTTCGCCGGGCGGTACGAACTCGTCGAGCTGATCGGCTCCGGCGGGATGGCCCGGGTGTACCGCGCTCGGGACACCCGGATGGGCCGTACCGTCGCCGTCAAGACGCTGCTGGCCCACCTGGCCGGGGACCCCGACGCGCGCCGCCGCTTCGCCCGCGAGGCGCAGGCGGCCGGCGCGCTGAACCACCCCGGCATCGTCACGGTCTACGACCAGGACGAGACGACCGACGGCGGCTCGGTCGTCCCGTTCCTGGTGATGGAGCACGTGCCCGGCACGACGCTCGCCGAACTCCTCGACCGGCCGGAGCCGTTGACGCCCGAGCGGGCCGTGCGGATCGCCTGCGACATGCTGGACGCGCTCGCCCACGCGCACAGCCACGGCACCATCCACCGCGACGTCAAACCCGCCAACGTCCTGATCACCGAGGAAGGCGCCGTCAAGGTCGCCGACTTCGGCATCGCCCGGGTGCTGCACAGCGAGCCCCGGCTGACCGCGGCCGGCTCCGCCATCGGCACCCCCAGCTATATGTCGCCCGAGCAGATCACCGGCGCCGAGGTGGACGCCCGCAGCGATGTCTACGGCGTCGGCTGCGTACTGACCGAACTCCTCACCGGGCGACCGCCGTTCACCGACGCCAACGCCCTCACCCTGATGTACCGGCAGGTGCACACCCCGCCGCCCGTACCCTCGTCCCGCGATCCGCGGCTGCCGAGGGAACTGGACGACCTGGTGCTCGCCGCCCTCGCCAAGGAACCGGCGGACCGCCCGCCGACGGCCGCCGCCTACCGTGACCGGCTGCGGGCCTGGCTGAAGGCGAACAGCGCTGCCACCCTCAGCGGGCCGGCCGCCGCCCCCGGCGCCGTCTGTGACGCACCGTCAGGAACCGCGCGGCGCCCGGCCGACCCGCGGGCCACCTACGGGGTCGGCGCCGCCCTGCCGGTGCTGCCGCCGGCCCCGGACCGCCGCATACCGAGCGCCCCGGCCGCCGCCCCGCCCGCCCCCGCCCCCGCCGCCGTCCGTGACGCCACCCCGCCGCCCGCCCCGGCCGGCACCCCGCCGACGTCCGCCCGCCCCGAGCACCCCGCCTACGCCAGTCCGCCGCGGATGCCGCCGCGGTACGCGCCCGGCAACCCGCCGCCCTCGGGCCCGTCGAGCCGGCCGCCGGGCGCTGTCGCCGGGGCCGCCCCACCGCCGCCCGATCCCCGCCGCGCCCGGCGTCTCTGGCTCGCGGCCGGCGCCGGGATCGTGGTCCTCGCCGTCGGGATCGGTCTGGCCGTCGCCAACGCCCCCTTCGGCGGCGACAGCCGGCACGACGCCGGCAAACCCGGCGGCCACACCCCCACCGCCACCCCCTCCGCGCGGCCGAGCGCCGTCAACGCCGCTCTCCGCCTGCACGGCGGCAAGGAGGGCAGCGGCTACGGCGGCGGCCAGGGCGGGGTGGTGCGCCCCTCTGTCACGACCGGCGGCACCCTCCGTCTGGTCGCCACCTATCCGCCCATCGGCATGCTCGACCCGGCCGCCAGCTACGACACCACGTCGTGGAATCTGCAACGCCTCTACCTGCGCAAACTCGTGGACTACGCGCCCGTGCCCGGCCCCGCGGGCCACGAGCTGGTGCCCGACCTCGCCACCGACACCGGCCGGGTCAGCCCCGACGGCCTCACCTGGACCTTCCACCTCAAGCCCGCCCTGACCTTCGACAACGGCGCCCCGATCACCTCCCAGGACGTCAAATACGGCGTCGAGCGCACCTTCGACCGCGCCGTCTTCAACGGACCCACCTACTTCGTGGACCTCCTCGACCAGGGCCAGCACTACCCGGGCCCGTACAAGGACAGCGACCCGGACAAGATGGGCCTCCACTCGGTGGCCACCCCCGACCGGAACACCGTCGTCTTCACGCTCGCCAAACCCTTCGCCGACTTCCGCAACGTGCTCGCCCTGTCCATGGGCGCGCCGATCCCGCCCGCCGCCGACACCGGCGGCGGCAAGGACTTCCAGAAGCGTCCGGTCGGCAGCGGCCCCTACAAGGTGTCCGGCTACGACGCCGACACGTCGGTGACGCTGGTCCGCAACCCCTTCTGGAAGCAGTCCACCGACGCCGTCCACTCGGCGCTGCCGGACCGGATCGAGCTGCGCTTCCTGGCCGGCCAGGACCTGGTGGAACAGGCCCTGCTGACCGGCACCGCCGACCTCGACATCGACAACTCAGGCCTGACCAAGGCCACCGAGACCAAGATCCTCGACGACAGCGCGCTCAAGGCCGACAGCGACCCGGTCTACAGCGGCGCCACCCGGTTCCTGAGCCTCCAGACCTCGGTCGCGCCGTTCAACGACTACCAGTGCCGGCAGGCGGTGCAGTACGCGGTCGACCGCTCGGCGGTGCGGGCGGCCTACGGCGGCGCGTACGGCGGCGGCGACATCGCCAACACCATGCTGCCGCCCACCACCGACGGCCACGACCCGGCCGCGGCTCCCTACTCCACCCCGGCGGGCCGGCCCGACCCGGCCAAGGCGAAGGCGAAGCTGACCGGTTGCGGCGATCCCGACGGCTTCGACGTCACCCTGGCCGGGGTGAACAGCCCGCAGTCCACCGCGGCCATGACGGCGATCGCCGCCGCCCTCGGCCATGTCGGCATCAAGGTCACGGTGGACGCGGTGGCCTCGTCCGCCTTCTACGACGCGCTGCTGTCCCCGGCCAAGCTGAAGAGCAAGAACTGGGGCATGCTGCTGACCAGTTGGTCCGGCGACTGGCCGACCGGCGGCGGCTTCCTGCGTGCCCTCGTCCAGCCGGACAGCCCCACCGACTACTCCGGACTCGACGATCCCGACATCAACAACTCGATCGAACAGGCGGACAACGAGACCGACCCGGCCCGGGCCGCCGCCGACTGGAAGGCCATCGACAAGAAGGTGATGACCGAGGCCACGATGGTGCCGCTGGTCTACGACCGGCACCTGGTCTACCGCAGTTCCCGGCTCACCAATGTCTACGAGCAGCAGGTGCTCGGCGCGGTCGACCTCACCGCGCTGGGCCTCGTCCGGTAGCGCCCGACAGCGCGGTGACGAAGCCGTCGGTGGTGGCGCGGTCGCGGACCGCGACACGCAGCCAGTCGGGCCCGAGACCGGGGAAGGTGTCCGCCCGGCGCACCGCGTAGCCCAAGGCCCGCAGGTCCAGGCGTACCTGGGCCGCCCCGGGCAGCCGCAGCAGCACGAAAGGCGCGGCCGGACGGTCGCCCGCGACCTCAAGACCGTCGAAATCCCGCAGCCGGGCCAGGAGATGGGCCCGGTCCGCGGCGACCGTACCGGCCGCGCGCGCCGCCTCGGCCAGCGCCTCCGGCTCCATACACGCCCGGGCCGCCGCCAACGCCGGTGTCGACACCGCCCACAGCGGCTGGGCCCGCTCCAGCGCCGCGATCGACGCCGGTTCCGCGAGCACGTAACCGATCCGCAGGCCGGCCAGCCCCCAGGTCTTGGTGAGGCTGCGCAGCACCACCAGCCCCGGTACGTCCCGCCGGTCCGCCAGCGCCTCTCGTTCGCCCGGCACCGCGTCCATGAACGCCTCGTCCACCACCAGGGTGCGGCCGGGACGCGCCAACCGCCGGAGCAGCGACGCCGGATGGAGTACCGACGTCGGATTGGTCGGATTGCCCACCACGACCAGGTCCGCGTCCGGCGGAACCAACGCCGGGTCCAGCAGAAAGCCGTCGGAGGCGGCCAGCAGCACCCGCTCGACCGGGTGTCCCGCGGCCCGCAGCGCCGCCTCGGGCTCGGTGAACTGCGGATGCACCACCACCGCCCGGCATGGCGTCAGCGCCCGGGCGAGCAGCACGAAAGCCTCGGCCGCGCCCGCGGTCAGCAGCACCTCCGCATCCGGCCTGCCGTGCCGTACGGCGACCGCGTGCCGGGCGGCCCGGCCGTCCGGGTAGGCGGCAAGTCCGGTCAGCGAGGCGGCGATCCGTTCGGCCAGCCACCGAGGCGGCGTTCCGGTGCGGACGTTGACGGCCAGATCGACCAGGCCGTCGCCGACCTCGGTGTCTCCGTGATGCCCGAGGTCGTAACCGCCGTGCGCGGCGGGCTCAGTGGGAGTGCGCATGAGACCCGTGCCCGTGCCCGTGTCCGTGCCCGTGCTCGTGTGCCGGGTCGTCCGGGTGGTGGTGCGGCTGCTGCGGCCGGCCCACCCGGTCCTCGAAGCCGGGCAGGGCGATCCGGTAGACGCAGGTGTCGCAGTTCATCCGCAGATCGCCGCCGACGGTCTCCCGGTAGCGCTCCATGACGAGTTCGGCCAGCTCCGGCTCGGGACCGATCACCTCCGCGCACCGCACATCGGCCCCGTCGTGCGCCGCCGCCCAGGCGGCGGCCTGCTCCCTGACCCGGTCCGGCAGCACCCCGGTGAAGAGGAAGTACGGCAGGACCACGATCCGGCGGGCGCCCAGCAGCCGGCAGCGCTCGAGACCGGCCGGCACCGAAGGCTCTGCCAGCGACACGAACGCGGTCTCCACGCCCGCGTAGCCCCGGCCCTCCCACAGCAGCCTGGCCACCTTGACCACCTCGGCGTTGGCGTCCGGGTCGGTGGAGCCGCGGCCCACCAGCAGCACCGTGGTCTCCGCCCGGTCCGCCCCGCCCAGTACCTCGTCCACCCGGCGCTCCAGCACCGTCAGCAGGTTCGGGTGCGGCCCCAGCGGACGTCCGTACGCGTACGACGTGCCGGGGTGCCGTTCCTCCTCGCGGGCGAGCGCCGCCGGAATGTCGCCCTTGGCGTGCCCGGCCGAGACCAGCACCAGCGGAACGGCGGCGAAGTCCCGTACGCCCGCCGCCACCATGTCCCGCACCGTGTCGGCGAGCGGCGGCGGCGACAGCTCGATGAAGCCGCCGCCGACCGCCAGCTCCGGCTGGGCGGCGCCGAGTTGGGCGACGAAGGACCGGAAGGCCGCGGCGCCGGCCTCGTCCCGGGTGCCGTGGCCGACGAGAAGCAGGGCGCGGGGGTTCACTGGAGGTTCTCCTCGGAGTGCTCGGGGGATTCGGCCGACTGGGGGGCATCGGCCGACTCGGCGGCATCGGCCCGCTCGGGGGCTTCGACCGGTTCCCCCAACGGATACGGCGTGTACAGCAGGGCGTTGAGCGCGGCGGCGGCCACCGCGGAGCCGCCCTTCTCCGAGACGTTGCTGACCGCGGGCAGCCCGCAGGCGCGCAGCCGCGCCTTGCTCTCGGCGGCGCCCACGAAGCCGACCGGCATCCCGATCACCAGCGCCGGAGCCACGTCCAGCGCGATCAGCTCCTCCAGCGCGGTCGGCGCGCAGCCGATCACCCAGACCGCGCCGGGACCGACCTCCGCGAAGGCGAGCCGGATCGCGTGCGCGCTGCGGGTCAGCCCGGGGGCCGCCGTCGCGTCGGCCAGCCGGCAGACCGAACGGCGGGCGGTGATGCCCGAGGCCACCATCGCGACATCCGCGACGACCGGGGCGCCCTGGTGCAGCGCGGTGTGCGCGGCCCTCAACTCCTCCTCATCCGCGACGAGTTCGGTGGCGTACGCCAGATCGGCGCTGGCGTGGATCACCCGCTCGAGAACCGCCCTGCGCAGCGGTGGCAGCGCGGAGGTGTCGAGCCGGGAGCGCAGGATCCGGAACGACTCCTGCTCGATGGGGTGGACGGTCCGGGTCACGGTGTGTCTTCTCCTGATCCCGATGCTGGTTCCGACGGTGCTGCCGACGCTGGTTGCGATGGCGATTCCGCTGCTGATTCCGATGCCGGTCCCGGCCGCTGCCAGCGGTAGCCGCGCGGGGTGACCATACGGCCGGCGACGGTACGGGTCGCGGTGTTGCCCACGGTGACGACGGTGACCATGTCGACGGTCGTCACGTCGAGCGCGGCGAGCGTGGTGACCTCGGCGCGCTCGTCGGTACGGGACGCCGCGTGCACCACACCCACCGGGGTGGCCGGCGGCCGGTGGTCGGCCAGGATGGACAGGGCCTTGGGGAGCTGCCAGTCCCGGCCGCGGCTGCGCGGGTTGTAGAACGTCACGACCAGGTCGGACTCGGCGGCGGCGCGCACCCGCCGTTCGATCACCTCCCACGGGGTGTGCAGGTCCGACAGGCTGATCGACACATGGTCGTGGCCGAGCGGCGCGCCCAGCAGCGCGGCGGCGGCCAGCGCGGCCGTCACCCCGGGGACGCCCACCACGTCGATCTCGGCGGTCGCCTCCGCCAGCGCGGGCGAGGCCATCGCGTAGACCCCCGCGTCCCCGCTGCCGATCAGGGCGACCGCGTGGCCGGCCCGCGCCCGCGCGACAGCGGTACGGGCCCGCTCCTCCTCGGCGCCCAGGCCCGACGCGAGCACGGTGGTCCCCGGCCGGAGCAGGTCCCGGATCTGGTCCACGTACTGGTCCAGGCCGACCACCACGGAAGCGCGCCGCAGCTCCCGCTCCGCCCTCGGCGTCAGCAGGTCCCTCGCCCCGGGACCGAGCCCCACCACGGCGAGCCGGCCGCGCGGCACCCGCCGGGCGACGGCGGCCGTCGCCATCGCCGACTTCCGCTTCTGCGCGACGAGTTCACCGCCCGGCGCGCTCAGCAGCGCCGCCGCCTCCGCCACGGAGGGCGTGCCGACCGCGGCGAGCGGCGCGGCGGACGGATTGGGCACGGGGATCCGGGCGAGGGCGTCGGCGGGGTGGGTGAGCAGCGGCACCTTGAGCGCGGCGGCGGCCTGGACGATCCCCGGCTCCCCGGCCTTGGCGTCGACGGTCGCCAGCGCGGCGACGCTCCCGGCCGCGAGCCCGGCTTCCGCCAGGGTCCCCGCGATGAGTTCGGCGACCTCCGCCGCGCTCACCCCGCGACTGGCGCCGACTCCGACGACCAGCGACGGCGGCCGTACGTAGACGGTGTGCGGGGCACCGTCCGCCGGCCGGTCCGCGGGGTGGTCCACCACCCGATCGGTCACCCACACGAGGTAGTCCCCGGGGTGCGTCCCGGTTGCCGGGTCGTGGCCCGCCGGGGGTCGGCTTTCCCCCGGGGAGGGAGCGCCGGTGTCCGGCGTGGGGCTCGGGTCGGTCGGCGCGGGTTCTGTCGCCGGGAGCCCGGGGGGCGAGGGCACCTCGGCAGCCGGGTCGTAGGCCGCCGTCGCGCGGCTTTCTTCGGCGGTGTCGGCGGCGGTGTTGGCTGGGGTGTCTGCTGGGGTGTCTGCTGGGGTGTCGCCGGGGTGGGGGGCCGGGAGCACCGTGGGCGCCGGCCCTCCCGCATCGCTGAACCGTGCCGCGCGCCGCGGCTCTTCCGGGGTGACCGGCAGCGGCGGCAGCGGCCAGACCGCGTCCGACCGGAGGAGGACCGGCCGGCCGTCAAGGAGGGCGCGGGTGACCGCGGGCAGCGCGCCCTCGACCGGATACGGCAGGAGGTCGAGCGCCGGGAGCCCGACGGCGTCGGTGGCCGTGGTGACGACCGGCGCCGTACCGAGGACCGGGGTCAGCGCCGCCGCCAGCTCATTGGCGCCGGACGCGTGGCCGCCGAGGAGGGCGACGGCGTGCAGCCGGCCCTCGTCCACGGTGACGACCGCCGGATCGGTCCGCTTGTCGCTCAGCAGCGGCGCGAGCAGCCGGACCGCGGCGCCCGTCGCCAGGAAGACCACGAGCTGGTCGCACTCGGTGAAGGCGGCCGGCAGCGCCTCGCCGACCGGCGCCTGGTAGATCCGCGTCCGGTCCGGCCAGGCGGCGGCGAGCAGCGCACAACCCCGCCGCCCCGCCGCCGTCGCCGAGATGAGCCCGATCACGCGACCGCTCCTTCCACCACCGCGGGGCGGGTGCCCCACAGAACGAACACCGGATTGCCGGCCGCGAGCCGGACCACGTCGCCGGGCAGCGGCGCCAGCCGGGAGGACTGCAACAGCACACCGTCCGGCTCCAGACCGGCCGACCGCAGCGCGGACCTGACCTCCGCGACGCGGTCCACCGCCGCCAGCGTCACCACGACGCGGCGCCGCGCCCGCCGCCCGCACGCCGCCACGATCCCGGCCAGCTCGCGTCCACCGCCACCGACGAACACCACGTCGGGATCAGGGAGTTCGCCCAGCACCCGCGGCGCCGCGCCCACCACCACCTGGACCTCCACGCCGTGCGCGGCGGCGTTCGCCGTCACCCGGGCCGCGCCGGCCGGATCACGCTCGACAGCGACCACCGCCGCCCCGAACCGCGCGCACTCCACACTGACCGAGCCCGACCCGGCGCCGATGTCCCACACCAGCTCACCGGTGCGCGGCCCGAGCCGGGCCAGAGCCAGCGCCCGCACCTCGGCCTTGGTGACCATCGAGTCGCGGTGCGCGAACTCCTCCTCGTCCAGGGCCCATTCGGCGGGCACCGGCCCGGGCCCCGCGACCGTAAGGGCCCGGTCGGCCACCAACTCCCGCGCCGCGCCCAGGCACAGCACCACGGACACCGCGGCCGGCCAGTCACGGCGGGCGGCGGCGGCTGGGGAGACCCGGACCACCTCCTCGGTGTCGGTGCCGAGCCCGGCGGCCACCACCAACTCCCGCTCGCTTCCGGCCCGGTCGAGCGCCGCGCCCAGCTCGGCGGGTCCCGCGCCCGGCCCGGTCAGCACCGCCACCTTGCGGTGCGCCCGGCACACGTTGACCGCGGTCCGCAGCTCGCGCCCGTGGGCGCTCACCACCACCGCGTCGTCCCAACTGAGCCCCAGCCGGGCGAAGGCCACCGCCACCGAGGGCGACGACGGCCGCACGTCCAGCGCCGCCGCGCCGAAGCGCGCGCCCAGCGCCCGGACGATCCCGAAGAAGCCCGGGTCACCGGAGGCCAGCACCACCACGGGACCGCCGTCCTCCTTCAGATGCCGCTCGATCGTGTCCAGCGCGGGCGCCAGCGGCCCGAGCACGATCTGCCGCGCCCCGGGAAGCGGTTCGACCGCGGCCAGATGCCGGGCCGCGCCCACCACCAGGGCCGCGTGGCGGACCGGGCCGGCCGGCGGCGGCCCGCCGGTGCCGGTCCCGACGACCGTGATCATCCGCTCACCCACGGGAACCGCGCAGTTCCCGCCGGGCCGCCGGGTCCGCCCGCCGGAAGCCGTGGAAGTGCCCGGGGTGGTAGAGGTGCGAGCGGGTGCCGGCCGCCGACAGCGCCGGGCCCACCAGGAACAGCGTGTGCTTCCACAACTTGTGCGCCTTGACGGTCTCCTCGAGCGTCTCGACGGTGCAGCGCAGCAGCAGCTCCTCCGGCCAGGTCACCTGATGGGCGATGATCACCGGCGTATCGGCCGGGTAGCCGCCTTCGAGCAGCTCCGCGGCGAGCTGTCCTGACCTGGCCGCCGACAGGAACAGCGCCATCGTCGTACCGTGCCGGGCGAACTCCCTGACCTCCTCGCCCGGCGGCATCGGCGTCTTGCCGCCGCCCAGCCGGGTCAGGATCACCGACTGGGCGACCTCCGGAATCGTCAGCTCCCGCCCGGCCAGCGCCGCGACCGCCGAGAACGACGACACCCCCGGCACGATCTCCACCTCGATGCCCAGCTCCGCGCAGCGGTCGACCTGCTCCTGCGTACCGCCCCACAGCGCCGGATCACCCGAGTGGATCCGCGCCACCCTCAAGTCCTCGCGCAGCGCCCGCCGGTAGACCGCGACGACCTCTTCGAGCGACATCCCCGCCGAGTCCAGGATCTCCGCGTCCGGCCTGGCGTGCTCCAGCACCTCGGCCTGCACCAGGCTCGCCGCCCAGATCACCACGTCCGCCGCCGCGATCGCCGCCGCCGCCCGGAAGGTCAGCAGATCCGCCGCGCCGGGCCCCGCGCCCACGATCGTCACCTTGCCGCTCACAGCTTTCCACCCCTCCCGCCGTCCCGCCGCGCCGGCGCGATCAGCGTCGACAGATACGGCAGCGGCCCGTCCGGCAGCTCGGCCGCCGGCCGGATCGACTCCTCCGGCAGCCCCAGCGAACTGCCCCACACCGCGCCCTCGATCCGCCCGGTCGCCCGCAGCGCCGCGGCGACCTCCGCCGCCAGCCGGCCGAACTTGTACGCCACCACCGTGCCAGGACCCTCCAGCGCGTCCTTCAGCACCGCGGCCCCGGCCGTCACCGGTACCAGCGTCAACGGCTCGGTGCCCTCGGCCAGTACGGCGCCGCTGCGGGCCGCCAGGTCCTGCATCGCGGTGATGCCGGGCACCGTCTCGACCGTCAACTCGCCCGCCGCGCCGAGCAGTCCGGCCACCGTGTGGGCCAGGTAGGTGAAGGTCGAGTACACATTGGGGTCGCCGATGGTGGCAAAGGCCACCGAGCCGTGCTCGGCCAGCAGTTCGGCGACCCGCGCGCCCGCCGCGTCCCAGGCCGTCGCACGACGGGACCGGTCGGTCCGCTCGTTGAGCGCGAACACCACCCGGACGACGCGGGACGCCGGCACATAGTGCCGTACGGTCGCCTCCGCGCGGCCCAGTTCGCCGGTGTCCATCACGGGGACGACCACGGCGCCCGCGGCCCGCAGCGCGTTGACGCCCTTCACCGTCACCAGTTCGGGGTCGCCGGGGCCGACCCCGACCCCGGTCAGCCGCAGCGGCCTGGCTTCATCGTCACTCATCACGCGACGCACCTTTCGACGCGTCCTTCGACGCACCCTCGACGAAACGCCGGGCCAGCGAAGGCTCGCCGGCCCAGTGCACATGCAGATACGAGGCATGCACGTTCCGCGCCGCGAACCCCTCGGTACGGCGTTCGGGACGCGTGAACCCCCAAGCCGGGCTCGGGCCCGCGGCCGGCTCGACCCGGGTGCGGTGGAACTCGTGGCCGCGCAGCCGGGTGCCGGCCGCGGCGAGCGGACTGTCGCCCAGCGCGACCGCCTCCCGATAGCCCAGGGTGAGGCGGTCGGTCATGGTGGCCGTCGTGTCCAGCACTCCGCACATGGGGACGCCGTCCACCTCCCGGCCCAAGTAGAGCAGCCCGGCGCACTCGGCGGCGACGGGGCCGCGGAAGGCGGCGATCTCCGCGCGCAGCCGGGCGTTGGCGCTCAGCTCCGCCGCGTGGAGTTCGGGAAAGCCGCCGCCGAGGACGACCGCGGCGGTGCGTTCCGGCAGCGACTCGTCGGCCAGCGGATCGAAGGGGACGACCTGCGCGCCCGCGGCGGTGAGCAGTTCGCTCTGCTCGGCGTAGCCGAAGGTGAAGGCGGCGCCGCCGGCCACGGCGATCACCGGCCGTGCGTGGCGGTGCCGCGTACCCGGCTCACCTGGTGGTCGCGGCGGCTGCCAGGGGGCGTCGTCCAGCGCCGGGGCGGTCCTGGCGAGCGCCAGCAGCGCCTCCAGATCGCAGCCCTCGCGGACACCGGCCGCGGCGGCGGCGACCCATTCCCGTGCCTGGGCCGCGCGTTCGGCCGCCGGGACCAGGCCGAGGTGGCGGGAGGGGACATGGAGGATGCCGGCGCGGTGCAGTGCGCCCAGGACCGGCACGCCCGCCTCGTCCAGGGCGGCGCGGAGGACCTCCTCGTGCCGGGGCGAGCCCACCTTGTTGAGGACGACGCCGCCGAGCCGGACCAACGGGTCCCAGGACGCGAAGCCGTGCACCAGGGCGGCCACCGAACGGGCCTGGGAGGAGGCGTCCACCACCAGCACCACCGGGGCGCGCAGCAGCTTGGCCACCTGGGCGGTGGAGGCCAGCTCGCCCTCGCCCGAGGCACCGTCGAAGAGGCCCATCACGCCTTCCACCACGGCGAGTTCGCAGCCGGCGGCGCCATGCAGGAACAGCGGGGCGATCTGTTCGGTCCCGCACAGATAGGGGTCGAGGTTGCGGCCGGGGCGCCCGGTGGCCAGGGCGTGGTAGCCGGGATCGATGTAGTCGGGGCCGACCTTGTGCGGGGACACCGCGAGGCCGCGCCCGGCGAAGGCCGCCATCAGGCCGGTCGCGACGGTGGTCTTGCCGCTGCCCGAGGACGGCGCGGCGATGACCAGGCGGGGGACGGAGATCACCACTCGATGCCCTTCTGCCCCTTCTGGCCCGCGTCCATGGGGTGTTTGACCTTGGACATGTCGGTGACCAGATCGGCCGCCTCCACCAGCGCGGCGGGCGCGTTGCGGCCGGTGATCACCACATGCTGGCTGCCCGGCCGGTCCCGCAGCACCGCCACCACCTCGGCGGTGTCCACCCACCCCCAGTGCATCGGGTAGGCGAACTCGTCCAGGACGTAGAGCTGATACGTCTCGGCGGCCAGATCGCGCTTGACCTGCGCCCACCCCTCGCGGGCCGCCTCCTCGCTGCTGACCTCCTGCGCCACGGTGCGCTGGACCCACGACCAGCCCTCGCCCATCTTGTGCCAGGCGACCGTTCCGCCCTCACCGGAGGCGCCGAGCACCCGCAGCGCCCGCTCCTCGCCGACCCGCCACTTGGCGGACTTGACGAACTGGAACACCCCGATCGGCCAGCCCTGGTTCCAGGCCCGCAGCGCCAGGCCGAACGCCGCCGTCGACTTGCCCTTGCCGACGCCGGTGTGGACGATCGTCAGCGGCCGATTGCGCCGCTGACGGGTCGTCAGACCGTCGTCGGGCACCGATGTCGGCTGTCCCTGCGGCATCAGGCGGCCCTCCGTACATCCTTGACCAGCGCGGACACCGCGTCCGCGCGCAATTCGCCGAGCGTCACCGCGATCCCGCCGAGTTCCCCGGCGAGCGCGCCCGCCAGCCCCAGCCGGACCGGACCGGACTCGCAGTCCACCACCACCGCGGCGGTCCCCGCCGCGGCCAGCAGCCGGGCCGCCCGCGCCGCGAGCGCCACCGGCTCGGGGCCGCCGGTCGCCCGGCCGTCGGTGACCACCACCAGCAGCGGCCGGCGCGAGGCGTCCCGCAGCCGCTCGATCCGCAGCACTTCGTGCGCCTTCAGCAAGCCCGCGGCCAGCGGGGTGCGGCCGCCGGTCGGCAGCTTCTCCAGCCGGGCCGCGCCGGTGTCCACCGACGAGGTCGGCGGCAGCGCCAACTCGGCGCCGGAGCCCCGAAAAGTGATCAGCCCCACCTTGTCCCGCCGCTGATACGCGTCGAGCAGCAGCGACAGCACCGCGCCCTTGACCGCGCCCATCCGCTGCCGGGCCGCCATCGAGCCGGACGCGTCCACCACGAAGAGCACCAGATTGCCCTCGCGGCCCTCCCGCACGGCCTGCCGCAGGTCGTCCTTGCGCACCACGAGACCGGTCCCGGCCCGGCCGCGCGCCCGCTGGTGCGGGGCCGCCGCCTGGACCGTGGCGGCCAGATGCAGCTTGGTCAGCGCTCCTCGCGGACGGCGCGCCCCGGTGGTCCTGCCGTGCGCGGTCCTGGCCCGCGACCTGCGTCCCGCCGCGCCCTCGCCGAGGCCCGGCACGGTCAGCGGCCTGGTCTTGTACGGTTCGGCCGGCGCTTCGGGCGGCCGGGTGGCCGCCGCCCCCTCTGCGGCGCCGGGCCGGGTGCCGCCGTCGCCCGCCGGGGCGCCGGCCGGCTGCTCCTGCTGCCCGGGGTCCGACTGCCCGGGGTCCGACTGCTCGGTGTCCGACCGGTCGGCCGGCGTGTCAGCCCCGCCGCTGTCCCGGGGGTCCGTCCCCGGCCCGTCCGGCGGCGGCGTGCCACAGCCCGGGCCGTCCGGGCCGCCGTCCGGCTCGGGGTCGTCGTCCGGATCAGGTTCCCCTGCGCCCGCCTCCCGCTCCAGCGCCTCGTCCAGCTTCTCCTCGTCCAGGCCCGGCGCGTCGAAGGGGTTGCGCCGCCGCCGGTGCGGCAGCGCCAGCAGCGCCGCCTGCCGTACGTCCTCCGCCAGCACCACCGTGCGGCCCGCCCACGCGGCCAGCGCCGTCGCGGTCCGGGCCATCACGATGTCGGCGCGCATCCCGTCCACCTCGAAGGCGGCGCAGGTCGCGGCGATCTGCCGCAGCGCTCCGTCACCGAGCCGCACCTCGGGCAGCAGCGCCCGCGCGGCCACGACGCGTTGGCGTACCCCGTCCTCGTCGGCCGCCCACCGCGCGGCGAAACCCGCCGGATCGGCGTCGTACGCCAGCCTGCGGCGCACCACCTTCACCCGCTCGTCGGTCTCCCGGGACGCCGCGACCTCGACGGTCAGACCGAACCGGTCGAGCAACTGCGGCCGCAGCTCGCCCTCTTCGGGGTTCATCGTGCCGACCAGCAGAAAGCGGGCGGCATGGCGGACCGAGACACCCTCCCGCTCGACGTAACTCGCGCCCATCGCGGCGGCGTCGAGCAGCAGGTCCACCAAGTGGTCGTGAAGCAGGTTCACTTCGTCCACGTACAGGATGCCGCGGTGCGCCGCCGCGAGCAGGCCGGGCTCGAACGCCTTGACGCCTTCGGCGAGCGCCCGTTCGATGTCGAGCGCGCCCACCAGCCGGTCCTCGGAGGCGCCGACGGGCAACTCCACCATCCGGGCCGGCCGTTCGGTGCCCTGGGCGGCGGGGTCGTGCGGCCCGTCCGGGCAGCCCGGGTCGGGGGCCGCCGGGTCGCAGGAGAAGCGGCAGCCCGGAAGGACCGCCACCGCGGGCAGCAGCGAGGTCAGCGCCCGTACGGCGGTGGACTTGGCGGTGCCCTTCTCGCCGCGCACCAGCACACCGCCGATCGCCGGGGAGAGCGCGTTCAGCAGCAGTGCGAGCCTTAGCTCCTCCTGCCCCACCAGCGCGGTGAACGGATACGGAGTGCTCACGAACGGGCCTCTTTCCTGGCTGGAGGGGGTGCGGACGGAGCCGGCCGGGGTTCCGCCCGGACGGGCGCCCGGCGCACGGGACCGTGACTCATGCGTGGCGGCTCACTCCGGGTCACTCGTCACCCTCCAGATCGCCTTCGAGGGCGAGGTAGGTCTCGCGCAACGAGTCGAGCGTGTCCGGGTTCGGCTCCGCCCACAGCCCCCGCTCGGCCGCCTCCAGCAGCCGCTCCGAAATCCCCCGCAGCGCCCACGGGTTGGACTTCCGCATGAACTCCTGGTTCTTCGGGTCGAAGACGTACTCGGCGGCCAGCTTCTCGTACATCCAGTCGTCCACCACGCCGGCCGTCGCGTCGTAGCCGAAGAGGTAGTCGACCGTCGCGGCCATCTCGAACGCGCCCTTGTAGCCGTGCCGGCGCATCGCCGCCATCCACTTCGGGTTGACCACCCGGGCCCGGAAGACACGGTGGGTCTCCTCCCCGAGCGTCCTGGTGCGCACCTGGTCGGTGTGCGCGCTGTCACCGACATACGCCTCGGGGGAGGTCCCGGTGAGATGGCGGACCATCGCCACCATCCCGCCGTGGTACTGGAAGTAGTCGTCGGCGTCGGCGATGTCGTGCTCCCGGGTGTCCACGTTCTTCGCCGCCACCTGGATCCGGCGGAACGCCGCCTCCATGTCGCCGCGCGCCGCCCGCCCGTCGAGGCCGCGGCCGTAGGCGTAGCCGCCCCAGACCGCGTAGACCTCGGCGAGGTCGGCGTCCGAGCGCCAGTTGCGCGCGTCGATCAGCGGCAGCAGACCGGCGCCGTAAGCACCCGGCTTGGAGCCGAAGATCCGGGCGGTGGCGCGACGGCGATCGCCGTGCAGGGCGGTGTCCGCGTCGGCGTGGGCGCGCACGAAGTTGGTCCCGGCCGGCTCGTCCAGCTCGGCGACCGCCCGGACCGCGTCGTCCACCAGGGAGACGACATGCGGGAAGGCGTCGCGGAAGAACCCGGAGATCCGCACCGTGACGTCGATCCGGGGGCGGCCCAGCTCCTCCGGCGGCAGGATCTCGAAGCCGGTGACCCGGCGGGAGGCGTCGTCCCAGACCGGACGGCAGCCCAGCAGGGCGAGGATCTCCGCGATGTCGTCGCCCTGGGTGCGCATGCAGGAGGTGCCCCACACGGTGAGGCCGACGGACTTCGGATAGCCGCCGGTGTCGGCGAGGTGCCGGGCCAGCAGCGAGTCGGCGAGCGCGGTGCCGACGTCCCAGGCGAGCCGGGAGGGGATCGCCTTGGGGTCCACCGAGTAGAAGTTGCGGCCGGTGGGCAGCACGTTGACCAGCCCGCGGGTGGGCGACCCCGAGGGGCCCGCGGGCACGTAACCGCCGCGCAGCGCCCGCAGGATGTGGTCCAACTCGTCGGTGGTACGGGCCAGCCGCGGTACGAGTTCGGTCGCGGCGAACTCCAGCACCCGCACCACGTCCGGCACATCGGCCCCGCCGAGCGTCTCCCGCGCCACCGCCGCCGCGCCGCCCGACGCCCAGCCGAGCTCCTCCATCGCCTCCGCGAGCCGCCTGGCCAGTCGCTCCAGCAGGTCCACGGCGTCGGAGCCGGTACGGGCCGGGCCGTCCGCGAGAGCGGTCAGCGCCGCCGGCACGGCCGCCGGTGCCCCCGGTTCGGCGAGCAACTCCTTCTCCACCAGCCCGAAGTGCTCGGCGAGCGCGGCCCGCAGACCGGGCAGCGCCGCGCCGACCCCGCCCCAGATCTGGGCCGAACGCAGCACCGCAAGCGCCAGGTTCACCCGAGGCTCGCCGACCGGACCGCCGCCGAGGATGTGCAGCCCGTCCCGGATCTGGACGTCCTTGATCTCGCACAGCCAGCCGTCGACGTGCAGCACGAAGTCGTTGAAGTCGTCCTCGTCCGGCTGCTGGTCCACGTGCAGGTCGTGGTGGAGTTCCGCGGCCCTGACCAGGGTCCAGATCTGGCTGCGGACGGCCGGCGCCTTCGCCGGGTCCAGATCGTTCACCAGCGCGTACTCGTCGAGGAGCTGCTCCAGCTTCGCCAGGTCGCCGTAGGAGTCGGCGCGGGCCATCGGCGGCACCAGGTGGTCCACCACGGTGGCGTGGCCCCGCCGCTTGGCCTGGGTGCCCTCGCCGGGGTCGTTGACGATGAACGGGTAGACCAGGGGGAGTTCGCCGAGGACCGCGTCGGGGGCGCAGCGGGCGGACAGCCCGAGGCCCTTGCCCGGCAGCCACTCCATGGTGCCGTGCTTGCCGAGGTGGACGATGGCGTCGGCGCCGAAGGTGTGGTCCAGCCAGCGGTACGCGGCGAGGTAGTGGTGGGACGGCGGCATGTCCGGGTCGTGGTAGATCGCGATCGGGTTCTCGCCGAAGCCGCGCGGCGGCTGGATCATGATCACCACATTGCCGAACCGCAGCGACGCCAGCACGATGTCCTCGCCGTCCACGTAGAGCGAGCCGGGCGGCTCGCCCCAGTGCGTGAGCATGCCGGCGCGGGTCTCCTCGTCCAGCGCGGCGAACCAGCGCCGGTAGTCGGCCACCGGCACCCGGGCCGGGGCGGCGGCCAGTTGCTCCTCGGTCAGCCACTCCACGTCGTGGCCGCCGGCCGCGATCAGCCGGTGGATCAACTCGTCGCCGTCGTCGGGGAAGTCACCGGTGACGTAGCCGGCGTCGCGCAGCGCGTGCAGCAGCCCGACGGCCGAGGCGGGGGTGTCCAGGCCCACCGCGTTGCCGACCCGGGAGTGCTTGGTGGGGTAGGCGGTGAAGACCAGGGCGACGCGCTTGTCGGCGTTGGGCTTGTGTTTCAGGGCGGCGTGCCGGACCGCGATGCCCGCGACCCGGGCGGCCCGCTCCGGGTCGGCCACGTAGACCGGCACATCGCCCTCGCCGGTCTCCTTGAAGGAGAAGGGCACGGTGATCAGCCGCCCGTCGAACTCCGGGATCGCCACCTGCATCGCCGCGTCCATCGGGGACAGCGCGGCGTCCGACTCCTCCCACGCCTTGCGCGAGGAGGTCAGACACAGCCCCTGGAGGATCGGCACGTCCAGTTCGGCCAGCGCGCCGATGTCCCACGCCTCGTCGTCGCCCCCCGCACTCGCCTCCGACGCGACGGTGCCGCCGGCCGCCAGCACGGTGGTGACAATCGCGTCGGCCCCGCCCAGCAGGCCGTAGAGCTCCGGGTCACCTCCACGAAGGGATCCGCAATACACAGGAAGGGCATTGGCGCCCCTGGCCTCGATCGCCTCGCACAAGGTGTCCACGAAGGCCGTGTTGCCGGCGAGTTCGTGGGCGCGGTAGAAGAGGACGGCGACGGTCGGGCGGCCCTCCTGGTGGGCGTACGCGCCGTGCCGGCCGAACTCCGGCATGGCGTGCGGCGGTTCGAAGCCCTCGCCGCTCATCAGGACGGTGTCGGACAGGAAGCGGGCCAGCTCGGCCAGGTTGGCCGGGCCGCCGGCCACCAGATAGCGCAACGCCTCCGCCACGACCCCGGCCGGCACGGACGACAGCGCCATCAGTTCGGCGTCCGGCACCGTCTCACCGCCGAGCAGCACCGTCGGCACCCCCGACGCGGCGAGCACGTCGAGCCCCCGCTCCCAGGTCCGCCGTCCGCCGAGCAGCCGGACGACGGCCAGATCGGCGCCGTCCAGCAGCGCCGGGAGATCCGTCTCCGGGTCCACCCGGGACGGGTTGCCGATGCGGTAGCCGGCCCCTGCCGCGCGGGCCGCCAGCAGATCGGTGTCGGCGGTGGACAGCAGCAGAACGGTGGTCATGGTGCCCCCGGTGCGATGAAGGGTAGGCCGGCGGGCGCGCCGTCCTCGATGAGCCGCAGCAGCGCGGCGGTGTCCATGTGCTCCTCGACCAGATCGCCGAGACGGTCCAACTGCGCCTCGCGCAACGCCTCGAAGACGGTGTCGGGGGCAGGCACGAAGCGGCGCCCCGCGACGGCGGCCACCTCCCGCAGGAACGCCCGGCGGAAGCCGTCGCTCTCCAGCGAGCCGTGCCAGTGGGTGCCCCAGACCGGCCCGACCCGGCAGCCGTCGAGGAACTCCTCGTAGCCGCCGTGCAGTTCGGCCACCCCGTGGTGGATCTCGTAGCCCGCCACCGGCTCGCCGTAGGCGGCGCCCACCGGCCGGGCCAGGGTCTTCTCGGCGGCGAACCGCACCCGGACCGGCAGCAGACCGAGGCCCGGCACCGTACCCGCCCTCGACTCCACGTCGTCCTCGATGAGTTCACCGAGGATCTGGAAGCCGCCGCACACGCCGAGCACCGGCCGCCCGGCCGCGGCCCGCTCCTTGACGGCGTCGGCCAGGCCCCGGGCGGTGAGCCACTCCAGCGCCCTGACCGTGCCGCGGGTGCCGGGCAGCACCACCAGATCGGCGTCCGCCAGCTCCTCCGGACGGTCCACGAACCGTACGAGGACGCCGGGTTCGGCGGCGAGCGCGTCCACGTCGGTGAAGTTGGACATCAACGGCACGGCCACCACGGCGACCCGCAGGATGTCCGCGCCGAGCGGCGCGGCCACCGCCGACTCGCGTACGGCGCCGCGCATCGACACCCGCAGGCCGTCCTCCTCGTCGATGCCCAGACCGTGGCTGTAGGGCAGCACGCCGAGGGTCGGCCGGCCGGTGAGGCCGCGCAGCATGTCGAGGCCGGGCTGGAGCAGGGCCGGATCGCCGCGGAACTTGTTGACCACATAGCCGCAGACCAGGTCCTGGTCCGCGGGCGAGAGCAGCGCGGTGGTGCCGAAGAAGGAGGCGAAGACCCCGCCGCGGTCGATGTCGCCGACCACCAGGGTGGGCAGCCGGCCGCGGCGGGCCAGCGCCATGTTCACGATGTCGGTACGGCGCAGGTTGATCTCGGCCGGGCTGCCGGCGCCTTCGCAGATCACCGTGTCGTAGCGCGCGCCCAACTCCTCCAGGCACCCCACCACCGTGTCGAGCAACTCGCCCTGCCTGCCGCCGTGGTAGCCGCGCGCGCTCAACTCGCCCACCGGCTTGCCCAGCACGATCACCTGACTGCTCCGGTCGCTGCCCGGCTTCAGCAGCACGGGGTTCATCAGCGCCGACGGCTCCACCCTCGCGGCTTGGGCCTGCATCGCCTGGGCCCGGCCGATCTCGGCTCCCTCCCGGGTCACAAAGGAGTTCAGCGACATGTTCTGCCCCTTGAACGGGGCGACCCGCACCCCTCTTCGCACCAGGAACCGGCAGATCCCGGCGGTGACCACGCTCTTGCCGGCGTCGCTGGTGGTCCCGGCGATCAGCAGACCCTTCATCGGGCGGCTCCTTCCGGCCCCAGGGCCGACAGTGCGGTCGACACCGCGAGCGCGAGCGCGCCCACGCGGCGGGAGAGCCGGACGGCCCTGGCGATGTCCGCGACCGTCGGGGCGGGAAAGGACGCGCCGAGGACCGGGCGGTGTTCGACCCGGCCTTCGTAGGAGAGCGTGCCGCCGAGTCGGCGGCGCAGGGCCCCGGCGAAGGCGGCCTCGACGGGGCCCGCGTTGGGGCTCGGATGGAACCGGGCGTCCCGGCGCCAGGTGCGGAGCGCCGATCCGGGATGCGGTCCCGCCAGCACCGCGAGCGTCGCGGTGAGCCGGGCGCCGGGATAGCCGAGGACGTCGTCGAGCCGGGCCGAGGCCCAGCCGAAGCGGCGGAAGCGGGGGGACTTGTGGCCGACCATGGCGTCCAGGGTGTTGGCCGCGCGGAAGCCGACGAGCCCGGGCACCCCGCCGACCGCGCCCCACACCAGAGCGCCCACCACGGCGTCGGAGGTGTTCTCGGCGACCGACTCCACCACCGCCCGCGCGATGCCGTCCGCGTCCAGCGCCAGCGGGTCCCGGCCGCACAGCCGGGGGAGCAGCTCGCGGGCGCCGGCCAGGTCGCCCGCCTCCAGCGCCGCCGCGACCCCCGCCGCCTCCCGGGCCAGCGAAGTGCCGCCGAGCACCGACCAGGTGGCCAGCGCGGTCAGGGCGACCGACAGCGCGGCGCAGGACCGTACGGCGTTTTTCGCCAGCACCGCGGCGCCGACCGCCCCGCCGGCGCACAGGGTCGTGTACACCGCGCCGCTGCCCCGGTCGTCCCGCCACATCCGGCGCTCCAACGCGCCGGCCGCCCGCCCGAATCCGGCGACGGGATGGCCGCGGCGCGGATCACCGGCGAGCAGGTCGCCGAGGAAGCCGAGCACGGCACCGTACGCGAACACGCGATCGGCACGCACTCGCTCAGCCCGCCGTCGCGCTCCGCGCGGACCAGCCGTCGAGGCCTTCAGGTATCGGTGCGCGCGTGCCGGGCATGCGTTAGGTCCTCACTCAGGGTCCGCGCCCTGGCTCGACGTGACCGGCGGTGAGAGTCTCCTGGCTCCCGGATCGACGCGCTCCCCGCCTTCCAGCCGGCGGACCGGCCGTGACGTACGGGTCGGGAGCGCGCTCCCCGGTGACAGTGGCGGGACCGCGCCGGATTCGCACCGGACTTCCTCTCCTGCCGCCGTATGGCTCCCGGCAGTTCACCACGCCCGCCAAACCGCGTCAACTCGCCCTTGACCTGCGCGGACGGAGCGTGGCGGGGTCCACCCGCCGGCGCGGTGCCCCGGACCAGCCAACCGGGGTCACGCGACGATGAGTTGGATGCCGTAGCCGATCGCGGCCGCGCAGGCGGCGAAGCAGAGGCAGGCGCCGGCCCGGGGCAGGGCGGCGGTCGGCCGGGACAGGCCGACCACGCCGAGGGTGAAGATCCCCACCAGGCCCACGGTCGAAACCAGGGTGACGACGAGGACGGTGCCGAGGGCGTGCCAGTCGATGGTCATGAGGAGTCCTTGGCGGGGGAGTCAGGCGGTGGTGGGCGCGGAGTTGGCGGGGCCGGGAGCCGGGGCGGAGAGCGGAGCCGGGGTGGTGGCCGTGGGGGGTTTGACGGCCGTGGTCGGTTTGCCGGGCGGCGCCACCGGAGCGGCGGTCCGGCCGGTCGCCGCCTGGCCGGGAAGCCCGGTTGCCGAGAGGCGCGTGGCCCGGGTGTTGGCGGGCGTCTTCACCAGCGTCACCGGCGTCACCGGCGCCGGCTCGGGGTCGTTGACGTTGGCGTGGGTGACCGGCTCGCGCCGGGCCGCCGCCCGGACCGCCACGCAGGCGGCGAGGGCGAGAGCGGCGACCAGGCCGACTCCCCAGGCACCCCGGTCGGCGAGCAGCGCCGCGCCCGCCGCGACGAGTCCGGCGGCCGGCAGCGTCAGGCCCCAGCCCGCGGCCATCCGGCCCGCGGTGCTCCACCGCACCACCCCGCCGCGCCGCCCGATCCCGGCGCCCATCACCGCGCCCGAGCAGACCTGGGTGGTGGACAGCGCGAAGCCGAGGTGGGAGGAGGCGAGGATGGTGACGGCGGCGCCGGTCTGGGCGCTGAATCCCTGCGGCGGCTCGATGTCGGTGAGGCCCCGGCCCATGGTGCGGATGATCCGCCAGCCGCCCAGATACGTACCGAGCGCGATCGCGCTGCCGGCCGAGACGATCACCCACAACGGCGGGTCGGAGTGCGGGGCGATCGCGCCGCCGGTGATCAGCGCGAGGGTGATCACGCCCATCGTCTTCTGCGCGTCGTTGGTGCCGTGGGCCAGGGAGACCAGCGCCGCCGAGGCGATCTGCCCGGCCCGGTAGCCCTTGGCGGTCGCCGCCGGGTCCGCCCGCCGGCTCAGCCGGTAGGTGAGGCGGGTGGCGAGCGTCGCGGCGAGCCCCGCAACGACCGGCGCGGCCACCGCCGGGATCAGGACCTTCATGACGACCGCGTCACCGTTGACCCCGTGCGTGCCGACCGAGACGAGGGTCGCGCCGATCAGGCCGCCGAAGAGCGCGTGCGACGAGCTGGACGGCAGCCCGGCCAGCCAGGTGAGCAGATTCCACAGGATGGCGCCGACCAGGCCGGCGAAGATCACCTCGGGGCGGACGCCGGCGGATTCGTCGATGATGCCGCCCGAGATGGTCTTGGCCACCTCGACCGACAGGAAGGCGCCGAGCAGGTTGAGGACGGCGGACATGCCCACCGCCGTCCTGGGCCCCATGGCGCCGGTGGAGATGGTGGTGGCCATCGCGTTCGCGGTGTCGTGGAAGCCGTTGGTGAAGTCGAACACGAGCGCGGTGGCGATCACGATTCCGATCAGGAGCGTGATGTGTTCCATGGACCCAGGATTCGTTCGGTCGGGAAGGGGCGAGCCGACCGTACGGAGATCTGATGAACGGAAGGTGAACTGGGGTCGTCTTCGCGGTGCTGATATGAACGGGTTGTAAACGTGGAGGTAAGGCGGCCGGAACGGCAGCGGAACGGAGCCGGAACGGGGGTTGCGGATGTTGCTGCCCGACGCCGTTGGCCGGGTCGGCCGGGTCAGCCGGGTGGGTGGGCCCGGTGGATCGGCCGGGTCGCCGGGCGCCGGGTCAGTGGCCGGTGAGGCGGTCGGTGAGCCGCGCCAGCGGGTGGGTGGCGGCGCTCTGGCCGGTCGACTCGCGCCGGTCGGCCGCCCGGTAGGCCGCGTACACCCCGTGCACCGCCGCCCAGCGGAAGGGCTCCGGCTCCCAGCGCCGTACCCGGTGGCCCACCCAGGGCAGCCCGGTCAGCTCGGTCGGGCCGCCCTGCCCGGAGTCGAGCCGGACCAGGTCCCGCAGGGTGCGGGCGGCCAGATTGGCGGTGGCCACCCCGCTGCCGACATAGCCGCCGGCCCAGCCGAGCCCGGTGGTCCGGTCCAGATGGACGCTCGCGCACCAGTCCCTGGGAACCCCCAGTACGCCGGACCAGGCGTGGTCCACCGCGGCGTCGGCCGTCGCGGGGAAGAAGCGCACCAGGATCGCGCGGAGCGCGGCCACCGTAGCCGCCGAGGTGCTCCCGTCGTTGTCGGTACGGGAGCCGAAGCGGTACGGCACGCCCCGGCCGCCCAGCGCGATCCGGTCGTCGGCGGTCCGCTGGGCGTACATATAGGCGTGCGCCATGTCGCCCAGGGTCTCCCGGCCCTCCCAGCCGATCGCCGCCCACACCGCGGCGGGCAGCGGCTCGGTGGCGATCATCGAGGAGTTCATCGGCAGCCAGGTGCGGCGATGGCCCGGCAGCGCGGCGGTGAAGCCCTCGGTGCAGCGCAGGAGGTAAGGCGCGCGGACCGTGCCGTACGGCGTCACCGCCGCGTGGGGGCGGATTCGGTCCACCGGGGTGGACTCGTGGACGATCACGCCGAGCCGTTCCGCCGCCTCGGCCAGCCCCCGCACGAGCTTCGCCGGGTGCACACGGGCGCCGTGCGGTGTCCAGGTCCCGCCGAGGGTGCCGGCCACCCGGATCCGGTCCGCCGACTCCGCCGCGCCCAGCAGCAGGCGGTCCTTCTCGCCGAAGGCGGTCTCCGTCTCGTGATACGCCGTGAGCCGTGCCAACTGGGCGGGGGTGCGGGCCACTTCCAGTACGCCGCCGTGCTCGATGTCCGCCTCGACGCCCTCCTCGGCGGCCACCCGGACCACCTCGCCCACCGTGTCGTTCATCGCCCGCTGGAGGGCGACCGCGGCGTCGTGGCCGTGCAGGGCCGCGTAGCGGTCGCGGCCCGCGATGCCGTTGTAGAGCCAGCCGCCGTTGCGGCCGGAGGCGCCGTAGCCGCAGAAGCGGGCCTCCAGGACGACGATCCGCAGCGAGGGTGCCGCCTTCTTCAGGTAGTACGCCGTCCACAGCCCGGTGTAGCCGCCGCCGACGATCACCACATCGGCGTCCGTGTCGCCCGCCAGGGGTGCGCGCGGGACGGGGAGGCCGGTGGCCGCGTACCAGAAGGAGACGCCGCCGTTGACGGTGGGCATAGTCGCACCTGCGAATCCGTAGCGGGTTTGTGAGCTGGCCTGGCGGTATGTCCGGGGGGTGCGCCCGAGGGTCCGGCGCCCCGGGGCCCCGTGGCCGGGACGCTACTGCCGCGCCGGCCACCCGGGCAATGAGCCGACGCCTCGACCTTGGGGTCGGCGGTGCCCCTCCAGGGGCGCGAGGACCTGCGCGCTCGGGTTGTCACCGGCCGGGTGGGGCTGTTGCTGTCGTTTCCGGACCACCGGCCGGTGGTGGATTCCTCGCGCAGTTCCTCGCGCCCCTTGCGGGGCCCGTGCTGCGCCTTGCGGTCCTTTGCCGTGCTCGCGTCGACTCTGCGGTCGGCGGTGCCCCCTCAGGGGCGCGAGGAACTGCGCGCTCGGCCGCCGCGCGCCCGCGGGTCGTCACCGGCCGGGTGGGGCTGTTGCTGCCGCCCCCGGTCCACCGGCCGGTGGCCGGTTGCTCGCGCCGTTCCTCGCGCCCCTTTGGGGCACGGTGCCCCCAGGGGTGCGAGGAACCGCGCGCTCGGTCGCGGCGGGCCCGTGGGGCGGCACCCGGCCCGGAGGGGGTGGGCCGAATTCGCTGACCGCCGGAGGCCACAGGCATTGGCAGGTAGGCCCTCATGCGCCCACACTGGAAGTGATGCGCTTGCGAACCGCCGTGGTCATCGCGGCCACAACCGTGGTGGGTGCCGGTACGGCCGCGTTGGCGGCGGGCCGGTACGGGAGCGCCCTCGCGCTCAAACCGGCCGTCGCCGGGCCCATGCCCGGCAGCCTGCTCAGGGTGCGCGCGGTCAGCCGGGACGAAGTGGTGCTCGACCGCGGCGCGGCCTCCGCGCGGCCCGGCGTCTACGGCCTGGCCGGCATAGGCGTGCACGCCACCGTCGGCCGGGTGGTCGACGAGACCGCCCACTCCGTCACCCGCCGACTGCTCCGCACCGACAAGGGCCGGCTCGCCAAGGACACCTACGTACGGATCACCCCGCAGGTCTACACCGGCGACCCGGGCAGCGCCCTCGCCCTGGAGTACGAGGACGTCCAGGTGCCCGGCGAACTCGGCCCGATGCCCGCCTGGCTCCTGCCCGCCCCGCGCGGCACCTGGGTGATCGCGGTGCACGGCGCCGGCGCCTCCCGCGCGGACACCCTGAACGTGGTCCCCACCCTGCACCGCTTCGGCCTGCCCGTGCTCGTCCCGGCCTACCGCAACGACCCCGGCGCCCCCGCGTCCCCCGACCACCTGGGCCACCTCGGCGACACCGAGTGGCACGACCTGGACGCCGCCATGCGCTACGCCGTCGACCAGGGCGCCGAGCGGATCGTGCTCTTCGGCTGGTCCACCGGCGCCACCATGGCGCTGCGCGCCGCCCAGCAGTCGCCGGTACGCAACCGGGTGGTCGGCCTCATCCTGGACTCCCCGGTCCTCGACTGGCGCTCCGCCGTCCGGGCCGCCGTCACCCAGCACCGGCTGCCCGCCCGGCTGACCCCCCTCGCCGTACGCGCCGTCGAGGGCCGCACCGGACTGCACTCGGCGCGCCACGCCGAAGCCGCCGACCCCACCAAGCTCTTCGCGCCCACCCTGCTGGTGCACGGCCCGGATGACACCTTCGCCCCCTGGGACCACAGCCGGGCCCTGGCCCGACGGCGGCCCGACGTCGTCACCCTGCACACCGTCCCCGGCGCCCCGCACGCGGCCATGTGGAATGTCGACCCGGACGGCTACGAGGAGACGCTGCGCCGCTTTCTGACACCGCTCATGTGAGCGCCGTCGGGGGCCGCGACCACTCCCGTTTGGGATTCCGGGCACTGAGCGGCGAGACTGCTCCAGTGACGTCCCGTATCCCGCGAGACACTCCGCTCCGTATCGTCCCCCGCCGGCCGCTCACCGCCGCCCGGAGGACCGCCACGACGCGCAGGCCCAGGCCTCCGCGCCCGCCCGAGGGCACGCCCTCGGTGCCCGAACTCGCCCGGCTGGCCCGCGCCGAACTCGCCGACGCCGTAAGGCTCGCCCGCTGGGCCGGCACCGGCCCGGGCATCGCGGGACCGAACGGCATACTCGACGGTGCCACCCTCAAGGAGGCCGCGGGAGAGCTGGATTTGACGGCGGGCCAGATCCGGGCCGCCTGGGACCGGGCCCGGCTGGCCGGCCTCATCGAACTGCACGGCGGCGCGGCCCGGCCCGGCTGGCGGCTGCGCGCCTGGGACAACGACGACACCGCCGTGCTGCGCGGCTGGGTGGCCCTCTTCGACGCCTGGTCGCTCGCCCACCCCTTTCTGCCCGACGGCGGCGCGGCCGACACGCTGGAACCGGTCGGCAGCGACCCCGCGCTGGTCGCCGAAGTCATCGAGGCCGCGCCGCAGTTGCTCTCCTTCCTGCACCTGTCGAACGGCCCCGTGCCGATAGACACCCTGCTCGACCTGCTGCGCCAGCGCGTCGCCGAGCTGCGCTCCGAGCGCCACGAACCGCCCACCGACGGCGCGCACGACCCGCTGCCCACCCTGCTGGAGTGGACGCTGGAGGCGGCGACCCAGGTCGGCGCGCTGCGTCCGCGCGACCCGCGCCGCCCGGACGAGGTCACCCTGACCGAGCTGGGCAGTTGGGCGGTCTGGGTCAAGCTGGAGCAGATCTGTGTGGCCGCGCAGGGCCCGGCCGGGCATATGGAGCAGTCCGCCGAGACCATGCTGCGCGCCTGCGCCCGGCTCTCGCCCGGCACGGCCCGCGCCGAGTACCGCGCGTGGCTGGCGGCCCGTCCGGTCGCCCCCGCGGTCGCCGAACTGCTCGACACCGCGCGCGGCGACGACGCCCTGCTGCGCGGCCTCGCCTTCGAGGCGCTGCGGGTGGTCGGCGACCCGGCCGAGGCCGCGGTACGCGCGGTGGTGGACGAACTGGTGCTGCGCCCGTACGCGGTGCTGTGGATCGCCGAACTCGACGGCAGCGACCCGGACGACGCCACCGGGCTGCTCACCCGCGAGGAGGCCACCTGGCTCTGGGTGGACACCGCCGCCGCGGTGGCGGACCACGGCGAGGGCCATCTGCTGGTGAGTCATCTGGAGACCGCCGTCCAGGGTTCGGTGCCCGGGCTGCTCGACGAGGTCCGCACCGTCGGCCACCCCCGTACCGTCCAGGTGCTGGTGGCGCTCGCCGCGGCCCACCCCGATCCGGCGGTGGCCAAGGCGATGCGCCGGGCGGCGTTCCAGGTGCACACCGGCGAGGCCTGACCGGGCCGCCGCGCGGGCGGGGTCCGCGGCGGCCCGATGCCCGCCCGCGCCCGGGATGTCGGCGCGGGCGGGCATCGGGCACCAGCCGCCGGGGCGGCACCCGTCGACCGGCTCCGGCGAACCCCGCTGCCGGGCCCCAGTAGACTGGTGCCCATGGCAGTTTTCCTCCTTGATTAGCCACGGCGTACGACCTCGACGCCCCCTGACCGTCGTCCGCATGCCCTGGAGCTTTTCCCGTGATCACTGCCACCGGTATCGAGTTGCGCGCCGGCGCCCGCATCCTCATCGAGTCCGCCTCCTTCCGGGTCGCCAAGGGCGACCGCATCGGCCTGGTCGGCCGTAACGGAGCGGGCAAGACCACCCTCACCAAGGTGCTGGCCGGCGAGGGCCAGCCCGCCGCCGGCTCGGTCGCCCGCAGCGGCGAGGTCGGCTATCTGCCGCAGGACCCGCGCACCGGCGACCTGGAAACCCTCGCCAGCGACCGCATCCTCTCCGCCCGCGGCCTCGACACCGTGCTGCGCAAAATGCGGGAGAACGAGGAGCGGATGGCCAGCGGCAAGGGCGCCACCCGGGAAAACGCGATGAAGAAATACTCGCGGCTGGAAACGGAATTCCTCACCAAGGGCGGCTACGCCGCCGAGGCGGAGGCGGCCACCATCGCCGCCGCGCTCGGCCTGCCCGACCGGGTGCTCGGCCAGCAGTTGCACACCCTCTCCGGCGGTCAGCGGCGCCGGGTGGAGCTGGCCCGCATCCTCTTCTCGGACGCCGACACCCTGCTCCTGGACGAGCCCACCAACCACCTGGACGCCGACTCCATCGCCTGGCTGCGGGACTACCTGAAGACGTACCGCGGTGGATTCATCGTCATCTCCCACGATGTGAACCTCGTGGAGACGGTCGTCAACAAGGTCTTCTATCTGGATGCCAACCGCTCCCAGATCGACATCTACAACATGGGCTGGAAGCTCTACCAGCAGCAGCGCGAAGCCGATGAGAAGCGGCGCAAGCGGGAGCGGGCCAACGCCGAGAAGAAGGCCGCCGCGCTGAATTCCCAGGCCGACAAGATGCGCGCCAAGGCCACCAAGACCGTCGCCGCGCAGAACATGGCCCGCCGCGCCGAGAAGCTGCTCTCCGGCCTTGAGGCGGTCCGGGCGTCCGACAAGGTCGCCAAGCTGCGCTTCCCCGACCCCGCGCCGTGCGGCAAGACCCCGCTGATGGCCAGTGGACTGTCCAAGTCGTACGGATCGCTGGAGATCTTCACCGACGTCGATCTGGCCATCGACCGCGGTTCACGGGTGGTCATCCTCGGTCTGAACGGCGCGGGCAAGACCACGCTGCTGCGGCTGCTCGCCGGGGTGGAGAAGGCCGACACCGGCGAGGTCACCCCCGGCCACGGGCTCAAGCTCGGCTATTACGCGCAGGAGCACGAGACGCTCGACCCGGAGCGGAGCGTGCTGGAGAACATGCGGTCGGCCGCCCCCGACACCGATCTCGTGGAGATCCGCAAGATCCTCGGCTCCTTCCTCTTCTCCGGCGACGACGTCGACAAGCCCGCGGGTGTGCTCTCCGGCGGCGAGAAGACCCGGCTGGCGCTGGCCGCGCTCGTCTCCTCCAGCGCCAATGTGCTGCTGCTCGACGAGCCCACCAACAACCTGGACCCGGCCAGCCGCGAGGAGATCCTGGGCGCGCTGCACACCTTCACCGGCGCGGTGGTGCTGGTGACCCACGACGAGGGCGCGGTGGAGGCGCTCCAGCCGGAGCGGATCATCCTGCTGCCGGACGGCGTGGAGGACCTGTGGGGCCAGGACTACGCGGATCTGGTCGCGCTGGCCTGAGCCGGGCGGGTGTCCAAGGGGTGGACGATCATGCCGATTCGATCTTTCGGCCCATCGTTGATCCTTCATCTGCATGAGTCCGGCTGGTACCCGCTGTCGGCGTGGCCGGCCCCTCGGGGCCGGCCGCCGATCAGCGGTGTGACCTAGGCAAACTCCTTACCAACCCCGGCTGACCTGCCGGTATTGCGGGCGGTGTGTTCTGCTGCCGGAAAATGCTTGACGCAAATACTTCTTCGCACCCCGGTCGCGGACGCTATCGCGGCATTCAGCGCGCGAATGTCTGCGGGACGGACCTTGCCGAATGGGTGGCCAGGATCGCGTCGAGGGGTGATCATGAGAGTTCCATAGCGCACTTCCCTAGAGGAGGCACGGGTGGCCGAGACTCTGAAGAAGGGCAGCCGGGTAACCGGCGCCGCGCGCGAGAAGCTCGCGGCAGACCTGAAGAAGAAGTACGACTCCGGTGCGAGTATCCGGGCGCTGGCCGAGGAAACCGGCCGCTCCTACGGATTCGTGCACCGCATGCTGAGCGAGTCCGGCGTGACCCTGCGCGGGCGCGGCGGCGCGACACGCGGCAAGAAGGCCACCGCGGCCTGACCCCTCGAAGGGGGCCGGGCCACGTCCGCCGGACCATCGTGGTTACTCTTCGGTAATCACGTTCAGGTCCGCTCGGAGGTCTCCCGATGCCCCAAGACAACATCCTGCTCGAACGTGACGGGGTCCGGCTCACCGCCGACGGCTCCGTCGCCTATGTCACCTTGTGCAACGCGGCCAAGCGTAACGTGCAGTCGCCCGCTCTCTGGCGGGCGCTGGGCGAGGCGGGCCGGCTGTTGCCTGGGCAGGTGCGGGTCGTGGTGGTGCGCGGCGAAGGGGTGTCCTTCTCCGCGGGGCTCGACCGGCAGGCGTTCACGCCCGAGGGCTTCGACGGCGAGCCCTCGTTCCTGGACCTAGCGCGCGGTTCCGACGCGGAACTCGACGCGACCATCACCCAGTACCAGGAGGCGTTCACCTGGTGGCGGCGCACCGACCTGATCACGGTGGCCGCCGTCCGGGGCCACGCCATCGGGGCCGGTTTCCAGCTCGCGCTCGCCTGCGATCTGCGGGTCTGCGCCGACGACGCGCAATTCGCCATGCGGGAGACCAGCCTGGGCCTGGTGCCCGACCTCACCGGCAGCAAACCGCTGGTCGACCTGCTGGGGTACGCCCGCGCGCTGGAGATCTGCGTCACCGGCCGCTACATCCACGCCCCGGAGGCCGAGCGGACCGGTCTCGCCAACCTGGTGGTCCCCGCCGCCGAACTCGACGCGGCCGTCACCGACCTCGTCGGCGCCCTGCTGGCCGCCCCCCGGGACGCCGTCAACGAGACCAAGGGGCTGCTGCGTGGCGCCCCGACCCGGACCGAACCCGAGCAGTACGCCGCCGAGCGGGCGGCCCAGGCCCGGCGGCTGCGCGATCTGGCGGGCCTGGGGGAGTAGGGCGGACTCGTGCGGACTCAGCCCACGTCCGTGACCACCACCACGGTCGTCACCGGACCCGGCGCGGCCGGAGCGGCGGCGGCGGTGACCGCCTCGGCGACCGCGCGGGCCACACGCAGCGCCACCTGACCGGGGGCGACCGCGATCTGGACCTGGACATGCCGGGCCGTGGGATCCCCCTGCGGGACATCACGGACCCGGACCCCGGAGCCGAGGCCGGTCAGCCGGTGGGTGAGGCACTGGACGCCCGGCACCGCCAGGGCGGCGGCCTCCAGCGCCTCGCGGCCGCCCGGCCGGGCGGCCGGGCTCCCGGGCGGCGCCCCTTCCGGCGCCGGCACCACGACCCCCTCGACCACCCCCGCCGCCACCCCGGCGGCCATCTGGTCCGGGGACCCGCCGGCGCTGCCGGCCGGCAGCGCCGGCGGATCCTCGTCGAGCAGCCCGGTGATCCGCAGATCGACCGCCGCCACCATCAGGCCCAGACCCTCCTGCGCCCGGCCCCACAGCACGTCCCGCAACCGCTGGGCGGTCAGCGGCAGCGGCTGGTCGGCCGCCGCCTCGAAGGCCGCCTCCACCCGTACCGGCAGATGCGGCAGCGCGCCCACCGGCGCCGCGGCCGGCAGCTCCGCCGTGTCCCACTCGACCACCAGCACCTCGACCTCGCGCAGCCGCACGCCGTGGAGCCCGGCGGCGGTCCGCCGCAGCGACTCCACCGCCGCGCTCTCGGTGATCCAGGCCGTGTCCGCTGGGCCGCCCAGCGGAATCAGCCGCCCCAGTGCGAGCTGCTCCCGTACAGTGCGGGTCAGCCGGTCCACCCGGTCCATGGTCATCAGGCATCGCCTTCCACACGCCGACCACTCGTTCGGGGGGTCGGCTCTACCCTCTGGCCGCATCCCCGGAGCGCTTCAGGGCACGTCCACCTAGTGTGGAACACGGAGCAGCCCAGACGAAGGGACGACTCGCGATGACCGAGGCACAGCAAGGAAGGCCGGAACCCGACGACGCGTCATACGGCGGCGAGAGCAGGACGCTGGAGAAGGGCACGGCCGGCTCCAGCGGCCGTAAGGCGCTCGGCGCGCCGGCCAGTCGGGGCCGTACCACCATCGCCGACGGCGTGGTGGAGAAGATCGCCGGCCTCGCCGCCCGGGATGTGGTGGGCGTGCACGCCATGGGCACCGGGCTCTCCCGTACCTTCGGCGCGGTGCGCGACCGGGTGCCCGGCGGCCGGACCTCGGTGAGCCGCGGCGTCAAGGCCGAGGTCGGCGAGGTGCAGACCGCGCTCGACCTGGACATCGTGGTCGACTACGGGGTCTCCATCGTCGATGTCGCCCGCGCGGTGCGGGAGAACGTGGTCGCCGCGGTGGAGCGGATGACCGGCCTCGAAGTGGTCGAGGTCAACATCGCGATCGGTGATGTGAAGCTCCCCGACGAGGACGACGAGGACGACCGTGAGCAACGCGTCCAGTAGCGCCCCCGGCGGCACCGGCGGCACCGCCCCGACCACCGGATCCGCCACGGACCGGACGGCACAGAAGGACCAGAGGACTCACGAGCGAACTGACAAGAGGTCGCAATGGGCGGGATGAGCAACGCTGTGGTCGGTCTGGTCTACGGGATGACCCTGGCCTTCGCCGGGTTCTTCGGCGGATTCGGGGCCTTCTGCCTGGTCGCGTTCCTCGGCGCGGTCGGCTTCGTCGTGGGCAAGTACTTCGACGGTGACATCGAGCCCGGTGACTTCTTCCGGCTGCGCGACCGGGACCGGGACCGTGACGGTGACCTGGATCGCCGTCGTGACCGCGACCGCGGCCGGCTGCGCTGATGACGGCGGCCGTGCCGACGCGGACCCCCGCCGGGGACCGGGGTTCGCTGCGGATCGCGGACCGGGCGATCGCGCGGATCGCCGCCCACGCCGCCGGTGAGGCGCTCGCCGACGCGCCCGGCGCCGAACTCGTGCCGCGCGCGGCCGCCCCGCAGGCCTCGGTCTCGGTCCGCCGCAACACCGCCCGGCTGCGGATCACCGTCGAGCTCGGCTACCCCGTCGATCTCGGCTCGGTGAGCCAGACGGTACGCCGTCATGTCGTCCGTACGGTGGAGGCGTTGACCGGAATGGGGGTGCCGGAAGTGGCCGTCGAGATCGAGCGGCTGCACTCGGTGACCGCCCGCCGGAAGGACGAGGGGAGGGTGCGGTGAGCCATCTCGACCCGGCTGAGGGGTCCGACCCGGACCGCGAACCCGCGCGGGACCGGCCCGCCGCGGCCGGCCTCGCCACCACCGTTCCCGAGCCGGCCGGCGCCCACCAGGAGGAGCAGCCCGACCAGCAGGCGGTGGCCCGCGACGCCAAGCGGTTCTGGGCCGAGCGCCGCGTGCCCGCCGCGATCACCGCCCTGCCGATCCTCGGCCTGGCCGTGCTCTTCCTCGTCGACGTCATCAACGTACGGGCCGGCAACAAGGCGATGAGCTGGCGCAGGTCGCTCGCCCACCAACTCGCCACCCGCCACCTGGACGACACCTGGATCATCCTGGGCGCCTCGGTGTGCGCGGCGATCGGCCTGTGGCTGCTGGTGCTCGCCTGCACCCCCGGACTGGGCGAGGTGCTGCCGATGGCCCGCCGCGGGCCGACCGGGATCCGCGCCGGGCTCGACCGGCGCGCCGCCGCGCTCGTGGTGCGCGACCGGGCGATGGAGGTGCCCGGCGTCCGCTGGGCGAAGGTCACCGTGGGCCGCCGCCGGGTCAGGGTCCACGTCGCCTCGCACTTCCGCGATCTCACCGACGTACGGCAGGACATGGACGCCGCGGTGGCCGAGGCGGTCCGGCAGCTCGGCCTCGCCAGGCAACCGCGGCTGCGGGTGCGGGTGCAGCGCGCCGACAAGAACACGTGAGGAGAGGCCGATGCGTCGAGCCACCGCCAACCGGATCCTGCTGGGCCTCGTCGGCCTGCTGCTGCTCGCCCTCGGCCTGGCCGTCCTGATCGGCAGCTCCGACCTCCAGACCCACTGGGACTTCAGACTGCCGCCCGCATGGCCTTTCAGCGGCCCCAAGGACGTCCTGCTCACCAACCACGACCGGACCCTCTACACCTCGGACGACTGGTGGTGGCCGGTCGGCATCGCCTTCCTGTCCGTGATGCTGCTCGCCTCCCTGATCTGGCTGCTGGCCCAGCTCCGCACCGGGCGGCTGCGCCAGTTGCGGATCGACACCGAGGACGAGCAGGGCGCCCTGATCCGCGGTCAGGCGCTGGAGCGGGTGCTGACCGACGAGGCGGAGGCGTACGACGGCGTGGAGTGGGCGGGTGCGACCATCCTCGAACGGGACGGCGCGCCGCGGGCCCGGCTCGTGCTCGGCCTGGCCCCGCACGCCACCCCGCGCGATGTCGTGGCGGGCCTGGACGACGAGGTGCTGGCCAACGCCCGCACCTCGGCCGCACTGCGCGAACTCCCGGCCGAGGTACGCCTGCGAGCCGTCCGGCACCGCGCCCGCCGGGTCAGCTAAGTGGCCGGCAGGCCGCCGCCCGAGCCCGACAGGGTGAGCGCGCTGTTGACCAGGCCGACATGGCTGAAGGCCTGCGGGAAGTTGCCGAGCTGCCGGCCCGCCACCGGGTCCCACTCCTCGGCGAGCAGACCGACGTCGTTGCGCAGTGCCAGCAGCTTCTCGAACAGCTCCACCGCCTCGTCCCGCCGGCCGGTGGTGTGCAGCGCGTCGGCGAGCCAGAACGAGCAGGCCAGGAAGGCGCCTTCGCTGCCCGGCAGGCCATCGGAGCCGGCCGTGGGGGAGTAGCGGCGGACGAAGCCGCCGTGGTCCAGCTCGCGGCGCACCGCCTCGACCGTACCGAGCACCCGGGGATCGCTCGGCGGCAGAAAACCCACCTGGGGGATGAGCAGCGTCGCCGCGTCCAGCTCGGCCGAACCGTACGACTGGGTGAAGGTGTTGCGCTCGGCGTCGTACCCCTTCTCGCACACCTCGGCGTGCACCTTGTCCCGCATCGCGCGCCAGCGGGTGGCGTCCCCCTTGAGCTTGGGGCTCTGCTCCAGGGTGCGCACCGCCCGGTCGGCGGCGACCCACGCCATCACCTTGGAGTGCACGAAGTGCCGCCGGCCGCCGCGCACCTCCCACAGACCCTCGTCCGGCTGCTGCCAGGCGGACTCCAGGAAGTCCATCAGGGCCCGCTGCATGTCCCACGCGTGCGGCTCGTCCTTCAGACCGCGCTCCCTGGCCAGGTAGAGGGAGTCGAGCACCTCGCCGTAGACGTCGAGTTGGAGCTGGCCGGCGGCGGCGTTGCCGACCCGGACCGGCCTGGAGCCCTCATAGCCCTTGAGCCACGGCACCTCGTACTCGGGCAGCCGCCGTTCGCCCGCGATGCCGTACATGATCTGGAGGTCGGCCGGATCGCCGGCCACCGCCCGCAGCAGCCAGTCCCGCCAGGCGTGCGCCTCGGTCTTGAAGCCGCCGGCCAGCAGCGCGTTCAGGGTGAGCGCCGCGTCCCGCAGCCAGCAGTAGCGGTAGTCCCAGTTGCGCACCCCGCCGATCTCCTCCGGCAGCGAGGTGGTCGCGGCGGCGACGATCCCGCCGCTGGGGGCGTAGGTGAGCGCCTTGAGGGTGATCAGCGAGCGCAGCACGGCGGAGCGCCACGGGCCCTCGTAGGCGAATCCGGCCGCCCAGGCGTCCCAGTCCTCCAGGCTGTGCTGGAGCGCCTGATACGGGTCGAGCTGGGCCGGCCGCTTCTCGTGCGAGGGGTGCCAGGTGAGCACGAAGGCGATCTTCTCGCCCGCGCTGACGGTGAAGTCCGCGTAGGTGCGCATGCTGCGGCCGTGCATCGACAGCGGTGGGACGCTGCGCAGCCACACCGAGTCGGGTCCCGCGATCGCCACCCGGTGGCCGTCGGTGCGCCGCATCCACGGCACCACGGTGCCGTAGTCGAAGCGCAGCGCCAGCTCGCCGCGCATCTCGACGGTGCCGGTCAGCCCCTCCACGATCCTGATCAGATCGGGGGAGCGGTCGCGCTGCGGCATGAAGTCGGTGACCTTGACGGTCCCGGTGGGGGTCTCCCAGAAGGTGTCCAGGACGAGCGTGTCGCCCCGGTAGCCGCGGTGGTCGCAGCGTTCGGCGTCGCGCGGGGCGAGCCGCCAGCGGCCGTTGTCGTGGTCTCCGAGCAGGGCCGCGAAGGACGCGGCCGAGTCGAAGCGGGGCAGGCACAGCCAGTCGATGGAGCCGTCCTGGCCCACCAGCGCTGCCGTTTGCAGATCACCGATGAGCGCGTAGTCCTCGATACGTCCTGGCACGTGTCGCTTCGCCGCCTTCGTGGGTCCGATCGCCGTCCGGGCCGCCGCCCGCCGTCTCCGGCGCCGCGTCCCGGCTTCCGGCCCGCCCGGCGGTGCTGCGACCGTTCGGCGCGGTGCCGTACCCGGCATTGTCCGACGTAGGGGGCGGGACCCGCGCACCGGCCCCCGCGGTTCGCGCGGTCACCGGGGGCGGGGCGGGGCGGCGGGGGGATCCGGGGCGCGGGTCATCGCGCGGGCCGGGCGGGAATCGCGCGGGGCCGGGCGGCGGCGCGTGCCGCCGTCAGGCCGTGCTCAGGCGGTGGTCGGGGAGCCGATCTTGTCCACGATGCCGGCCTGGCCCTCGGCCCTGGCGCAGTGGCCGCTGCAATACCAGTGGCCGTTCACCTCGACGCCCTTGCCGACGATCCGCACCCGGCAGTGCTCGCAGCTCGGGGCCAGCCGGTGGATGGCGCATTCGAAACTGTCGAAGACATGCACCACGTTCTGGGTGTTGACCTCGAACGCCATCTCGTAGTCGTTTCCGCAAACCTCGCAAATAGCCATGGGGCACAGGCTGCGGTCCCGGCCCCGGCGGGGCAACACAGCTCGCGGGCCGGGGCCGCCGCACCACTCGAACGGCGGCCCGGCGGCCCGGCGGCCCGGCGGCCGCGCCGGGCGCCCGGCGCGGCCGCCGGGTGGGCGGCCTCAGCCGTGCACGCCCGGCGCCGGCTGGACCGCCTTCAGCAGCTCGGCGAAGCGCGCCTCGTCGACGACCGGTGTGCCGAACTCCCTGGACTTGGCCGCCTTGGTGGTGGCGGAGTCGGGATCATTGGTGACCAGGACGCTGGTGAGGCGGCTGACCGAGGAGGCCACATGCAGACCCGCCTCGGTGGTCCGGTCCTCCAGCAGCTCGCGGTCGATGCCGGTGTCCCCGGAGAAGGCCACCCGCATGCCCTGCACCAGCGGGCCGCCCGGCACCATCCGGCCCGGGTTGGGATACGGGCAGGACGGCCGCTTGCGGGCCGGCCGCCAGGTGCGGTAACCCGACCCGTAGAGGCGGCCGTAGGTCGGCGCGGGCGCGGAGCCCGGGCGGCCCGACGCCGGGGCGGGCGCGGGGGCGTCCACCCACTCGGTCAGCGGGCGGCAGGCGTGCAGCGGCAGCGGCAGCCGGGTCGCGGCGGCCAGGTGCAGGCTCGGCTGGAACGCCTCGGCGAGCACCCGTGCGTCGTCCAGCGCGTGGTGGGCCCGCTGCTGGACCACCCCGTAGTGCGCGGCCAGCGACTCCAGCTTGTGGTTGGCCAGCGGCAGCCGCAGCTCCTTGGCGAGCACGATGGTGCACAGCCGGTGCTCCACCGGCGCCGCGGAACCCGCCCTGGCGTACTCCCGGGCGAGCATCGACCAGTCGAAGACCGCGTTGTGCGCCACCAGCACCCGGCCCGCCAGCCGCTCGGCCAGCTCGGTGGCGATCTCCGGGAAGAGCGGGGCGTCGGCGAGCATCGCGTCGGTCAGCCCGTGGATCCACACCGGGCCCGGGTCGCGCTGCGGGTTGACCGGCGAATACCAGTGGTCCTGGACCTCGCCGCGGGCGTCGAGCCGGTAGACGGCGGCGGAGACTATCCGGTCGTTCCGGCCGAGTCCGGTGGTCTCCACGTCGACCACGGCATAACCGTCGGGATAGCCCGCGGGCCACGGCGTGGCGGGGCTTCCCCCGGCGGGGGCGTTCGATGGCTCGGTCAGGTCGTCCAGCATGATTACCGAGGATAGGGGCCACCACCGACACCGCCGACAAGGACTCCGCCTTCTGCCGGTCGCCGAGGCGCGGCGCCCGGCCGTGAGTTGGCGGCGGGAGCGGCGGGAGCCGCCGCCGGCCACCGGCGGACCGGCCCGCCCGACGGGCCGTGGTGTCGCACCTTGTCGGGTGCGCCCGCCCCGAATTCTCACAACGCCTCAGTTTTCAACCCCCGCCCCCTGTTGCGCGAGTTGCCTTCCCTTTACCATTCGGAACCGCGTCGATGTGACGTGAATCACGTTGCGCTCATCGGGAGGTCTCGTGGCAGCACCGCCGGATCCGGCCGTCTACTCGGAAGTGGAAGCCAGCGAGGAGTTCCGAGAACTGCGCCATTCCTACCGGGTGTTCGCGTTCCCGGTCACTGTGGCGTTCATCAGCTGGTATCTGCTCTACGTCCTGCTCTCCAGCTTCGCGGACAGCTTCATGTCCACCAAGGTCGTCGGCCATGTCAATGTGGCGTTCGTCCTCGGCATAGCCCAGTTCGTCACCACCTTCCTGATCGCCTGGCTCTACGCGCGCTACGCCGACACCCGGCTCGACCCGCGCGCGGAAAGTCTCAAGTCCATCATCGAGGGCGGCGGTCGGAGCGCCGCCGGGCCAGGCCCCGCGACCGCCACGCCCACGACACCCGTGGTCGCGCCCGGGGAGCCCGCCGCCCCCGCCACCCCGGAGGAGACGGTATGAGCCCGCACACCATCACGCTGGCCGCCGGCGCCGGTGAGCACCGCACCCTGATCGTCACGCTCTTCTCGGTGTTCGTCGCCATCACCCTCGGCATCACCGTCTGGGCGGGCCGCCAGACCAAGGACGCCACCGACTTCTACGCCGGCGGCCGTACCTTCACCGGATTCCAGAACGGTCTGGCCATATCCGGCGACTACATGTCAGCGGCGTCCTTCCTCGGCATCGCCGGCTCCATCGCGCTGGCCGGTTACGACGGCTTCCTGTACTCCATCGGATTCCTGGTCGCCTGGCTGGTGGCGCTGCTGCTGGTCGCCGAACCCCTGCGCAACTCCGGCCGGTTCACCATGGCCGACGTGCTCGCGTACCGGCTGCGGCAGCGCCCGGTGCGGACCGCCGCGGGCGCCTCCACCATCGTGGTGTCGATCTTCTATCTGCTGGCCCAGATGGTCGGCGCGGGCGCGCTCGTCACCCTGCTGCTCGGCGTGCACGGCGACGGCGCGAAGAAGCTGGTGGTCGCGCTGGTCGGTGTGGTGATGGTGCTTTATGTGACCATCGGCGGGATGAAGGGCACCACTTGGGTGCAGATAGTGAAGGCGGTGCTGCTGATCCTGGGCACCTTGCTGATCACGGTGCTGGTGCTGAACAAATACCACTGGAACCCGTCGAGCCTGCTCGGCGCCGCGGCCGACCGCAGCGGCAAGGGATCGTCCTTCCTCGAACCCGGCCTGAAATACGGCATCAACACCACCAGCAAGATCAATTTCATCTCGCTGGGCCTCGCCCTGGTCCTCGGCACCGCGGGACTGCCGCACATCCTGGTCCGCTTCTACACGGTGCCCACCGCCAAGGTCGCCCGGAAATCGGTCAACTGGGCGATCGGCATCATCGGCGCCTTCTATCTGATGACCATCGCGCTCGGCTTCGGCGCCGCCGCCCTGGTCGGCCGCGACGCCATCGTGGCCAGCGACGCGACGGGCAACACCGCCGCCCCGCTGCTCGCCGAGAACGTCGGCGGCGGCGCCGGCACCACCGGGGGCGCGATCCTGCTCGCGGTCATCTCGGCGGTCGCCTTCGCCACCATCCTCGCGGTGGTCGCCGGGCTCACCCTCGCCTCCTCGGCGTCCTTCGCCCACGACCTGTGGGCCAACGTCATCAAACGCGGCAAGGTCTCGGAGAAGGGCGAGGTGGCCACCGCCAAGGTGGCCGCGGTGGTGATCGGCGCGGTGGCCATCGTGCTCGGTATGTACGCCACCAAGCTCAACGCGGCGGCCCTGGTCGCGCTGGCCTTCGCGGTGGCCGCCTCCGCCAACCTGCCGACCATCCTCTACAGCCTCTACTGGAAGCGCTTCACCACCAGCGGCGCCACCTGGTCGATCTACGGCGGCCTGGTCTCCTCGGTGGTGCTGGTGATCTTCTCACCCGTCGTCTCGGGCGCCGAGGACTCGCTCTTCGCCGGCCGCGACTTCCACTGGTTCCCGCTGACCAACCCCGGCATCGTCTCCATCCCGCTCGGTTTCTTCCTCGGCTGGCTGGGCACGGTGCTCAGCCGCGAGCAGCCGGACGCGGAGAAGTACAAGGAGCTGGAGGTACGCGCGCTGACCGGGGCTGGAGCGCACTGACCGGCCGCTGAAGCGCCGCGACCCACGCCTCACCGGGGCCCCTTCCGCACACCGCGTGCGGATCGGGCCCCTGCGGTTGTCGGCGGCGGGGCCTAAGCTGGGTGGACCGGCGGGCGCGCCGGAATTGTCCGGCCCGCAGGGTGCGACCGGAGTGCTCAGGGAGGGTGGGGACCATGCCGCTGATCGCATGCTGATCGACACCTACGGCCGCGTCGCCACCGATCTGCGGGTCTCGCTGACCGACCGGTGCAATCTGCGCTGTACGTACTGCATGCCGGAAGAGGGCCTGGCGTGGCTCGCCAAGCCTGATCTGCTCACCGACGACGAGATCGTCCGGATGGTGCGGATCGCCGTCTGCCGACTGGGCGTCACGGACGTCCGCTTCACCGGTGGCGAGCCGCTGCTCCGCCCCGGACTCGTCGGCATCGTCCAGGCGTGCGCGGCCCTGGAGCCCCGCCCCCGGCTCTCCTTGACCACCAACGGCATCGGACTGCGCCGCACCGCCGCCGCCCTGCGGGAAGCGGGCCTCGACCGGGTCAATGTCTCGCTCGACACCCTGCGCCCCGAGGTCTTCCACACCCTGACCCGCCGCGACCGCCACCGTGATGTGCTCGCCGGGCTCGAAGCGGCCGGCGCGGCCGGCCTCACCCCGGTGAAGGTCAACACCGTGCTGATGCGCGGGGTCAACGACGACGAGGCGCCCGACCTGCTCGCCTGGGCCCTCGACCACGGCTACGAACTGCGCTTCATCGAGCAGATGCCGCTCGACGCCCAGCACGGCTGGGAGCGCAGCGGCATGATCACCGCGGACGAGATACTCGCCGGGCTGCGTACCCGCTTCGAGCTCACCCCGGAGGGCGGCACGGTCCGCGGTTCGGCGCCCGCCGAGCGCTGGCTGGTGGACGGCGGCCCCGGCCGGGTCGGGGTGATCGGCGCGGTCACCCGCCCGTTCTGCCACGCCTGCGACCGCACCCGACTGACCGCCGACGGTCAGGTGCGCAACTGCCTCTTCGCCCGCGAGGAGTCGGATCTGCGGGCGGTGCTGCGCTCCGGCGCCGGCGACGCCGAGCTGGCCGAGCGCTGGAAGGCCGCGATGTGGGGCAAGAAGGCGGGCTCGGGTCTGGACGATCCGGCCTTCCGCCAGCCCGAGCGGCCGATGTCAGCGATCGGTGGCTGAGGCCGGGCGACCTGACTCGGTGGCGGCGGCCCGCTCCCACTCCGCCAGCGGCACCACGTCCTTGAGGAAGCCCCGCATCCCCAGGAAGGCGGCCAGATGCTCACGGTGCTCGTCGCACGCCAGCCAGGTCTTGCGCCGCTCGGGCGTGTGCAGCTTGGGGTTGTTCCAGGCGAGCACCCACACGGCGGCGGTGCGGCATCCCTTGGCCGAGCAGACAGGCGGCTCGGCGCTCGGAGTGTTGACGGCGCTCGGAGTGCTTTCGGCGGTCGCGGTGTTCTCGGCGGGTGCGGCGTTCACAGCACCCAGTAAACAGGTCCGCGCGAAGGTCCGCGAAACAGCCGCGGAACAGCCACTAAAGGAGTCCGCTCGACTCGCCCGCGAACATGGCGACGCCGGGCAGCCACGGGGGGAGCCGCCCGGCGTCGGTCCGTCGCTCCGACGGGGGATGCGGAGCGCGTACGCAGTATTGCACGCGCTCCGCTCGCCGTGGAGGGGAATCCGCACGATTGAACTGAGCTTTCCTTGAGGTTCGCGGCGGTCGTCAAAGGTCCGGACCGGAGGCTCGCGGGACCGCCAACCGTCAGGCCGCGCCGGTCCCTTCGGCCGGCGCCGCGGCCCGCTCGGTGGCGGCTTCAGCCGCTGGTCCGGGCGCCGGTGCCGCGTCGCGTTCGGCGGTCCGCGCCGTGGCCCACTCCGCCGCGGATTCCACTTTCGTCGCCTCGAGCACCGGCCGTACCGGCGGCGCCTCCGCCACCGGCGGCGGGACGTAGGCCGCCGGCGCCACCGGGGTGTTCTCCCGGCCGGCGTTGGCGAAGACCACGGCGACATAGGGCAGCAGCGCGCCCATCACCAGCGTCACCCAGGCCAGCGGGCGTTCGACGTTCCACAGCACCACGGTCAGGATCACCGAGAGGGTGCGGACCGCCATCGAGATGATGTAGCGGCGCTGCCGGCCGCGTACGTCCTCGGTGAGCCCGGTGCGCGCCCCGCTGATCCGGAAGACCTCGGACCCACTCTGCTTCCGCATCGCGTTCCACCACCCGCTCGACTCGCCAGGACCGTGCTCGGCACACCGGTCACGGACCCCGTCCCGGCCACGACCACGGTACGCCGACGCTACCGTCGAAAGGAGGGCGGGGAGCGGCCATGTCGTACCGGTCGAGCCGAGCACCACCGGTTCGGACCCGTCCCGGGGCGCCGTCGGTCAGTCGACCGCGATCCGCAGCCGCTCCGGCGGCACCGCGTCGGTCAGCCAGACGCCGTTGGCGCTCACCCAGAACGTATGACCGGCCCCGGCCAGCGCGGCGGCGGCCACTTCGAGCACCGCGGGACGGCCGTGCCGCGAACCCACCCGGACCGCCGTCTCCCGGTCCGCCGACAGATGCACCTGCTGACGGCCCATCGGCTTGAGGCCCTCCCGCAGGATCAGCGGCACGGTGGCCGCGGCCGTCCCGTGGTAGAGGACATCCGGTGGCGCGGCGGGGGTCAGGCCCAACTCGACCGCCACCGAGTGCCCCTGGCTCGCCCTGATCCGCCGGCCGTCCGCCGAGAAGGCGAACCGCTGCTTGTTGTTGGTGGCGACCACATGGTCGAGGTCGGCCCGGGAGAAGCGGCGGCCGCGGCCGGCGCACGCGGCGATCAGCACGTCCACATCGAGCCAGCCGCCCTCGTCGAGAACGACACCGATCGTCTCCGGCTTGTGCCGCAGCACCATCGACAGGAACTTCGACACGCTGACCGCGCGCTTGTCGTCCACCGGCTCAGACCCCCTGGCTGACCGAGCTCATATTGAAGTCCGGGATCCGCAGCGCGGGGGCTGCGGCGCGGGTGAACCAGTCGCTCCACTCACGGGGCAGCGTCCGCTCGGTGCGGCCCGCCTCCACGGCCCGGCCCAGCAGGTCCACCGGCGACTCGTTGAAGCGGAAGTTGTTGACCTCGGCGGTCACTTCGCCGTGCTCGACCAGGTAGACGCCGTCCCTGGTGAGCCCGGTGAGCAGCAGGGTGGCCGGATCGACCTCGCGGATGTACCAGAGGCAGGTGAGCAGCAGACCCCGCTCGGTGTCCGCGACCATCTCGTCCAGCGATCGCTCGCCGCCGCCGTCCAGCATCAGGTTGTCCCCGCCGGGGGCGACCGGCACCCCGGTGAGGGACGCGGTGTGCCGGGTGGTTTTGAGCTGGTTGAGGGTTCCGTCCCGCACCCAGTCCACCGGCCCGACCGGCAGGCCGTTGTCGAACACCGACGAGTCGTCGCCCGAGGAGTGGTTGATCACGAACGGCGCGGACTCCAGGCCGGGTTCCGCCGGGTCGCTGCGCAGCGTCAGCGGCAGCGTGGCCAGCTTCTCGCCGATCCGGGTGCCGCCCCCGGGTTTGCTGAAGACCGTGCGGCCCTCGGCGGCGTCCCGGGCGCTCGACGACCAGAGCTGATAGATCATCAGATCGGCGACCGCGGTGGGCGGCAGCAGCGTCTCGTACCGCCCGGCGGGCAACTCCACCCGGCGCGACGCCCACGCAAGCCGCCGGGCCAGATCCGCCTCCAGCGCCAGCGGGTCCACATCCGTGAAGTCCCGGGTGGCGGCCCCGGCCCAGGCCGATTTGGCCCGGTCGGGCGTCTTCGCGTTCAGCTCCAGGGTGCCGGTCGGCTGGTCGTGCCGCAGCCGCAGCCCGGCCGAGGTGCCCAGATAGGTCGAGGTCACCTCGTGGTAGGCGAAGCCGTAGAGCTCCCGGCCGCCGGCCCGGGCGGTGGCGAAGGCCTCGCCGAGCGCGGGGGCGAAGGCGGCGAAGACCTCGGAGTTCGTCTCGGCGGGCGGCGCGGTGAAGTCCGCCGCGGCCGGCGCCCCCGACACCAGCGGCCGTGCGTCCTCGGCGGGGCCGGCCGCCCGGGCCGCCGCCTCCGCCGCCCGGACCAGCGGCTCCAACTCCTCGGCCGACACGGCCGAGCGCGAGACCACGCCGGCGGCGGCGCCCTGGCCGCCGTCCACCGTGGCGATCACGGTGAGGGTACGGCCCCGGGTGACGCCGTTGGTGGTCAGCGCGTTGCCCGCCCAGCGCAGATTGGCGCTGGACGCCTCGTCCGCGATCACCACACAGCCGTCCGCCCGGGACAGCTCCAGCGCCCGCTCGACGATCTCGTGCGGCTTCGTCGCCCCGGCAGTCCCGCTCATCCTTCGTCTCCCCTCAGCCCCAGGCCCGGCGCCCGGAGAACAACCCCACCACCCACCGCCGCGGAGCACACGCTCTTCCCCGAAGGGCCCCCGCATCCGGGGCGGACCCGACGCGGCGTCCTGGATCAGGGAAGAGATTACGGCCTGGCCGACGACTTCCGGTGCGGGCGGCGCGGACGTCCGGGGAATGCCCGCGCTCGCACCACCGGCGGGAATCGCCGATGCCCCGGCGCGGAGCAGGCGCCGAACGCTGCTCGCCTCCGACTTATTCGACTTCTTCGACTTCTTCGCCCTGGGGCCGGGGGTGGAGCCCGCGTGCTTTCCATGCCGCGTCAAGTGGCCGGCTGTCCTGCTCGCGCCGGGGTGGCGAAGGTTATTTCTTCGGGCCGCCCGGTCCGCCCGGCTTGCCGTCCGGACCGGGGGCCTTGTCCTTCTTGTGCTCGACGGCGCCTTTTCCGTTGCCGGAAGCGCCGGCGCTCTTCCCCCCGCCGGAAGCGGGGAGAGGCTGCTGGGCGGGGGGGTTGGCGGCGTGAGGGGTTCGGACCGGTGTGACACCGCGCACGGAGCTGGGAAGGGCCGTATCCGTGGGACGGGGAGTGCCGGCGAGGACGGGAGGAGCTTCGGCCGCCGAGGAGCGGGCCGGAGCCGTGCCGGGATCCTTGCCTTGCGTGCCGGCCGGAACACGATGGTGGGTGTCCGCGTCCGGGGCCGACGTGCCGCCGCCCTGCATGGCCAGCAACGTCGTCCCCGTGGCGGCCATGAGGACGGCGGCCGCCGCGCCGGCGACCAGCCTCGTGTGCCGGCGCCGCTCGCGCCCTTCGCCACGAATGACGGTGGTTTGGCTGCGGTGGGTGGGGTCGTCAGCGGTGAAGACCGTGCGCGGTGTACGGAAGTCGGCGGCATCGCGGAGACGATGGGCGCAGCTTTTCGCGTCGGGGCGCTCCGCGGGCTCGGTGCGGGTCATCTCCTCGATGAGGGAGGCCAGTTCCTCCGGTAGCCACAGCGGGATTTCCGGCGGGCGGAGCAGCCGGGCCGCGCCCGCCTCGAGTGGCGCCCCCTGGTATTCCCTTTCGCCTTTCAAGGCTTCGAGCAGGACCAGCCCCAGCGAGTAGACATCGCTGGCGGGGCTGGAGCCTTTGCCGAGCACCTGTTCCGGGGCCAGGTAGGGCACCGTGCCGACCACCGTGCCGGGTTCGGCGCGGGTGGGTTCGTCGATGAGCCGGGAGATCCCGAAGTCGGCCAGATAGGGCACGTCGTCAGGGCCGAGGAGAACGTTGGAGGGCTTCACATCCCGGTGGACGATCCCGGCCCGGTGGGCGTGGGCCAGCGCGAGGGCCAGTTGTTCACCGAGCCGGGCCACCTGGGTGCTCGTCAGCTGCGTGTCATCGAGGCGCTCACGCAAGGTGACGCCCCTCACCAGCTGCATCACCACGTAGGCGCCGCCCAGGTACCGGCCCGCGTCGTACACCACGACCAGCGCCGGATGCGCGAGCCGGCCCAGCAGGACGGCCTCTTCGCAGAACCGATCGGCGGACACCGCGGTGGCGCCCGGACGGAACACCTTCACCGCGACCTCTCGCCGCAGCGTCAGATCGGTGGCCCGGAAGACGTCGGCGGTCCCGCCGGTGCCCAGCGTCTCCTCCAACCGGTATCGGTCACCGAGCACATCCCCGGCTCTCGGGCCGGGGCGGCCGGCCAGACTTTCAAGGGCGGACATGGGACCCCCGCGACGACGACACTTGTCCGAGACGCCTACCCGGGCGTCCGCTGTCCATTCAACCGTGCCGGATCTCAGCGGGGCGCGTCGAGCACGTCGCGGATGCGGGTGGCGACGTGCAGATTGAGGCGGGTCTCGATGTCGCCGAGGTCGTGCCCGGTCAGCTCACGGATGCGCTGGAGGCGGTACCGGACGGTGCTGCGGTGGATGAGGAGCGTCTCGGAGGTCGCGTCGTAACTGCCGCCGCTCTCCAGATAACGCGACAGCGTGGTCACCAGTTCGGTGTGGTGGCGGGCGTCGTAGTCCAGCAGTCGGCCAAGCCACTCGCGCACGAAGCGGTCGGCTTCCCGTTCGCCGTCGCCGGTGCCCATCATGCGGCGCAGGCCGAGTTCCGCGAAGCCGGTGCTGCCGTGCGGATCATGGGACCGGCGGCGGACGGTGAGGGCACGGACGGCCTCGTCGTAGGAGTGGGGCAGATCGATCAGGGCCTCGCAGTGGCCGCCGACCCCTATCGCGCCGGCCCCGGTGCCGAGTTCCGCCGAGACGGCCCGGTGCAGTTCGGGTCCTGGATCACGCCGGTCCTCGCCGGCCACCAGGACGACGGTGGTCTCACCACGCGAGCCCACGATCATGTCCCGGCCCAGCCGTCCGGCCGCCCGCAGCACCGCGTCGCCGAGCGCGGCTCTGTCGGCCGCCCCGGGCCATTCCAGTACGGCGACCCTGTGCTGCCGGTGCAGATCGTGACCCAGGGCCGCGGCTCGGGCGAAGACGTCGTCGGTCGCCTCACCCGAGATCAGCCGGTCGACCAGGTCGCCCCTCAGCCGGGGCTTCAGCTCGGCCAGAGCGCGCTCGTGGGAGAGCTGCGGAGCCAGCAGCAGAGCGGCCTGTTCAAGCGCCTTGGTGGCCGTTTCCGTCGCGCGCCGGTCCGGATCGGCCAGCGTGACCACGCCGAGCAGATCCCCGGCCATCTCGATGGGGACGATCAGCCGGTCCCGGTCCCGGACGGCGCCGGGCCGGCGCCGCGCGCGGTGCACGGATGCGTTCCCGCGCCGGCTCCTCGGCCCCGCCCCGGCCCAGGGCGTTCCTCGGGGTTCGCCCCGGCCGGGACCGACCCGGGCCCGCGGGTTGCCGAACCGGTCCTCGGTGAGGGCCGCGAAGCCGGTCTTGTCGTACAGGACCTGGAGGATTCCCACCTCGCCCCCGCCGGAGACGGCAGCTCGGGAGAGCGCGTCGTGGAGGGCGAGCCGCGAGGCCAGGACGGAGACGGTCGCGTCCGGCGCGGCGCTGGATGAGCCGCACTCGGTTTCCGTCCCCGCCAGGCTCCCGGCCTCCGACGGGTCACCGGTCCCCGGGAAGCTCACCGGTCCGGCACCGGCCGGCTCTTTCCGGGGCCCGGCGCGGCGCGCGAGGGCGATGCCGGTCTGGTCCGCGAGCAGATCGGTCAGGGCGGTCTGCTCGGCCGAGGGGGTGGTCGGGGACCGGACGACGAGATAGCCGAGGCAGTCGTCCCGGTACCGCAGGGCGATGGCCCGTACCCACGGGCCGCCCGGCTCGCGCAGGGGCCGGCTGTGGCCGTCCAGGGCGCCGATCTGCCGGTCGAGCCAGTCCGCGGCCATCTCCTCGGCGGCGGCCGCCTCAGCCGGTGGCTCGCCGATGGGATCCACCGTCGGCTGTCGCGCCTGCGCGCGCTCGGGCCGGGCGGCGGCCACCTGGCGCGGTGGACAGCGCCGCGCCAGACCGTGGTGCACGGCGTACGCCGCTTCGGCGGTGAAAGGGCCGGTCGCGGCGATCGCCGCCATGGCGCCCCACAGCACGTCGTGCTCGTCGTCGCAGTCGAGCATGACCGTCACCAGCCGTAGCAGTGCGTGTCGGGCGGACCCCGGCTGCGAGAGGGAGTGCGGGGGCCCGGCGGCCGGAAAGGGAACAGCGTCCATGGCGGGTCCGTTCGCGGCTTGACAGCGGCTTCCCGTCTCCACGCTACGCCGGTCGGCACGGGGTCTCACCTGCGAGCCGTGCGGCGCCCCGTCCTCGGGGGCCGGAACGGGAACGCGGATTGGTCCTGTCGGGCCGGAGCAGCGCGCCGCGTTCCGCACGAGGCTGACAAACGTGCGGACCCCGGCTCCGTGACCCGGGCAGTCCGCCGATCGGCCACGCGTCGCGACGGAGGAGATTCCCATGGCGAAGGCAGTAGGCATCGACCTCGGTACCACCAACTCGGTCATCGCGGTCTGGGAGGGCGGCGAGCCCAGGGTCGTCCCGAACGCCGAGGGGTCAAGGACGACCCCGTCGGTGGTGGCCTTCTCCGAGAGCGGTGACCGGCTGGTCGGACAGTTGGCGCGCCGCCAGTCGATCCTCAACCCCAAGGGCACCATCACCTCGGCCAAACGGTTCATCGGCCGCCGGTACGACGAGGTGTCCGACGAGGCCAAGGCGGTCTCCTTCGACGTGGTCGAGGGGCCAGGGGGTGTGGCCCGCTTCGAGGTGGACGGCAAGCAGCACGCGCCCGAGGAGATCAGCGCGCAGGTGCTGCGGAAGCTGGCCGACGACGCCGGGAAGTCGCTGGGCGAGAAGGTGACCGAGGCGGTCATCACCGTGCCGGCGTACTTCAACGACGCCCAGCGCCAGGCCACCAAGGACGCCGGGAAGATCGCCGGCCTCGAAGTCCTCCGGATCATCAACGAACCGACCGCCGCGGCGCTGGCCTACGGGCTGGACAAGAAGGGCCACGAGACCGTCATGGTCTTCGACCTGGGCGGCGGCACCTTCGACGTCAGTCTGCTGGACGTCGGTGACGGCGTGGTGGAGGTCCGCGCCACGGCCGGCGACTCCCACCTGGGCGGCGACGACTTCGACCGCCGGCTGGTGGACCACCTGGCGGACGGCTTCCAGCAGGCCGAGGGCATTGACCTGCGCAAGGATCCGCAGGCCCTGCAACGCCTGTTCGAGGCGGCCGAGAAGGCCAAGACCGAGCTGAGTTCGGTCACGCAGACCCAGGTGAGCCTGCCGTTCGTCACGGCCGACGCCGGCGGGCCGAAGCATCTCACCGAGACGGTCCGCCGCTCCACCTTCGAGCAGATCACCGCGGACCTGGTGGAACGCTGTCTGGAGCCGGTCAAGCAGGCGATGAGCGATGCCAAGGTCACCGACAACGACATCGACGAGGTGATCCTCGTCGGCGGCTCCACCCGTATCCCCGCCGTGCAGACGCTGGTACGGCGACTGACCGGCGGCAAGGACCCGAATATGAGCGTCAATCCGGACGAGGTCGTGGCGCTGGGCGCCGCCACCCAGGCCGGTGTGCTCAAGGGAGAGGTCAAGGACGTCCTGCTGCTGGACGTCACCCCGCTGTCGCTGGGCGTGGAGACCGCCGGTGGCGTGATGACCAGGATCATCGAGCGGAACACCACCATCCCGGCCCGCCGCTCGGAGATCTTCTCCACGGCCGAGGACAATCAGCCGGCCGTGGACATCGTGGTGCTCCAGGGAGAACGCGAGATGGCCGCCGACAACCGGGTGCTCGGCCGCTTCCGGCTGGAGAACCTGCGGCCGGCCCGCCGTGGCGAGACCCAGATCGAGGTCACTTTCGACATCGACGCCAACGGCATCCTCAAGGTCAGCGCGAAGGACAAGGACACCGGCGCCGAGCAGGGCATCACCATCAGCGAGGGCTCCAACCTGGACCCGTCCGAGGTCGAGCGCATGATCCAGGAAGCCGAGGCCAACCGCAGCTCCGACCAGGCCATGCGCGAGGTCGTCGACGCCCGCAACGAGCTGGATGCCACCGCCTACCAGGTCGAGCGCCGGATGCACGAGTTGGAGGACGCCGCACCGGAGCACGAGCAGGCCCGCGCCCGGATGCTCATCGAGGAGGCGCGTGCCGCCGACAAGCAGGACGCGCCGCTGGACCGGGTCCGTGATCTCACCTCCGAACTCCAGCAGATCCACGCGGCGCTGGCCTCCCACGCCGCCGGAGCCGGTCGGCCGGGCGCCGAGCCCGGCGCGGGGCCCGGCCAGGGTCCCGGGGGCGGATCTCAAGGTGGCGACGACGACGTCATCGATGCGGACTTCGACAAGAGCTGAGGCGCCGAGATGTCGGATCAGGAACAGGCCCACCGCCCCGCGGGCCACTCCGCCACGGAGCGGCCCCCGCCCGAGCCCGCCCAGCCGGCGGCGCCCGAACCCGAGGCCCGTGAGGCCGGGGAAGGGGCGCGGACGCCCGAAGACACACGCCCGGATCCGCCCGAGGAACAGGCCGCCCGTATCGCGGAATTGGAGGACAAGTGGCGGCGAGCCCTCGCCGACCTTGACAACCTCCGCAAGCGGTACGCCCGCGAACTCCCCCGAGAGCTGGAGGCCGAGCGGGCCCGAGTGGCCTCCGCTTGGCTCCCCGTCGTCGACAACCTCGACCTGGCCCTGGAGCACGCGGACGCGGACTCCGGAGCGGTCGCCAGCGGTGTCAAGGCGGTACGCGATCAGGCGGTCGAGGTGCTGCGAAGTCTCGGCTACCCCCGCCACGAGGAGACCGGCGTGCCCTTCCATCCCGAGGAGCACGAGGTGGTGTCCGTGGTGGACGACCCGGACACAGCCCCGGGCACCGTCGTCCAGGTGCTGCGGCCCGGCTACGGCGAACCCGGCCGCCAACTGCGGCCGGCCGCGGTAGCGGTCAGCCGCAAGCAGGAGTGAGACGCCATGGCAACCGACTACTACGAAGCCCTGGGCGTCCCCCGCACCGCCGACGCCGCCGAGATCCAGCAGGCCTTCCGTACTCTGGCCCGCCGCTACCACCCGGACGTCAACAAGGATCCGGCCGCGGAGGAGCGCTTCAAGGAGATCAACGAGGCGTACAGCGTGCTGTCCGACCCCGACACCCGGTCCCGGTACGACCGCTTCGGCCCGGACTTCCGGCAGATCCCCGAGGATTACCAGGCTTACCAGGGCGACGGCGAGCGGGCCGCGGCCGGACCGGGGTTCGGCGGCGGAGCCGCGTACCGCGGCGGTCCCTTCGGCGGCAGCCGAGACCGGGCGGGCGGCAGGACCTGGACGGAGACCGACTTCGACACCGCCGGCGTGGACTTCGAGGACCTCTTCGGCGGCATGTTCGGCGGCCGGACCGGCCGCGCCGGACGGGGCAGCCCGATCCCCGGCGCGGACCAGGAGGCCGAACTCACGCTCAGCGTGGAGGAGGCGTACCGCGGCGGCCGGCAGAAGATCACCCTGGGCGGCCCCGGTGGGGAGCGCGCCTACGACGTCACCGTCCCGGCCGGGGTGGTCGACGGACAGCGCATCCGGCTCGCGGGGGAGGGCGGCCGGGGCCGGGGCCCGGATTCCGCCGGGGACCTCTACCTCGTGGTCCGCGTCGCCCCCCACCCCCGCTACCGGCTCGTCGGACGCGACATCCACGTCGACCTGCCCGTCACCCCCTGGGAGGCCGCCCTCGGCGCGACGGTCCCGGTCACCGGACCGGGCGGGACCGCCAAGGTGCAGGTGCCGCCCGGTACCTCCACCGGCCGCCGGCTGCGGCTGCGCGGCGAGGGGATGCCCCATCCCAAGGGTTCCCCCGGTGACCTCTACGCCGAGATCAAGGTCATGGTGCCGCCCTCCCCCAGCGCGCGCGAACGCGAACTGTTCGAGGAAATGGCCGCCGTCTCCTCCTTCGACCCGAGGAAGCAGACATGACGACACATCGCCGTACTTCCGCCCCCACGGGGGCCCGCAGCGCGCGTGCCGCCCGCGCTGTCCGCCAGGTCGGCCCCGAGTATCCCCTGACGCGGGTCTACCGGACCAGCCCCTATCAGCTCACCGTGGCCGACGTGGCCGCCCGCAGTGGACTGCCGCCCGACCTGGTACGCCGCTACGTGGCCCTCGGGCTGGTGGACGCCGACCGTGACGCCGGAGGCCGGCTGTGGTTCCGGGCGGGCGCGCCTTCGGCCATCGCCCGGGTGCAGCGGCTGCGGGCCGGACTGTGCCTGAACTATGCCGCTGTCGGCGTCGTCCTGGACCTGCTCGACCGTATCGATCGCCTGGAGACCGCACTGCGGCGCACCGAGCGAGCCGCCAAGGAGCCCACGACATGGACATGAACCGCCTTACCCAGAAGACCCAGGAAGCACTCCAGGAAGCGCAGAGCGTGGCGGTACGGCTGGGCCAGACCGAGGTCGACGGGGAGCACGTGCTGCTGGCCCTGCTCGATCAGCGGGACGGCCTGACCACCCGGCTGCTGGCCGACGCCGGGGCCGACCCGGCAGCATTGCGGGCCGTCGTCGAGGCCGACCTCGCCAAACGCCCGCGCACCACCGGTCCGGGCCCCGCCCCCGGCCAGGTCATGGTGACCCAGCGGCTCGCCCGGCTGCTGGACACCGCGGAGCAGGAGGCCAGGCGGCTCAAGGACGAGTACGTCTCCACCGAGCACCTGGTGCTGGCCCTGGTGGACGAGGGCTCGACCACCGCGGCCGGCCGGCGGCTCGGCGAACAGGGCGTCAGCAAGGACTCCTTCCTCGCCGCCCTCACCGCGGTGCGCGGGAACCAGCGGGTCACCTCCGCCAATCCCGAGGAAGCCTACGAGGCCCTGGAGAAGTACGGCCGTGACCTCGTCGAGGAGGCCCGCGCCGGCCGTCTCGACCCGGTGATCGGCCGGGACGCCGAGATCCGCCGGGTGGTCCAGATCCTCAGCCGGAAAACCAAGAACAACCCCGTCCTGATCGGGGAACCCGGCGTCGGCAAGACCGCAATCGTCGAGGGACTCGCCCAGCGGATCGTGCGCGGCGACGTGCCCGAGGGGCTACGGGACAAGACGGTGTTCTCGCTTGATATGGGCGCGCTGGTGGCCGGCGCCAAATACCGCGGCGAGTTCGAGGAGCGCCTCAAGGCCGTGCTGTCGGAGGTCAAGGGCGCGGAGGGCCGGATCCTGCTGTTCGTGGACGAGCTGCACACCGTGGTCGGGGCCGGCGCCGCGGAAGGCGCCATGGACGCGGGCAACATGCTCAAACCGATGCTGGCCCGCGGCGAGCTGCACATGATCGGCGCCACCACGCTGGACGAGTACCGCAAGCACATCGAGTCCGACGCCGCCCTGGAGCGCCGTTTCCAGACCGTGCTGGTGGACGAGCCGACCGTCGAGGACGCGATCTCCATCCTGCGCGGCATCCGGGAGCGGCTGGAGGTCTTCCACGGCGTCAGGATCCAGGACAACGCCCTGGTCGCCGCGGCCACCCTCAGCCACCGCTACATCAGCGACCGCTTCCTGCCCGACAAGGCCATCGACCTGGTCGACGAGGCCTGCGCGCGGCTGCGGACCGAGATCGACTCCATGCCCGCCGAACTCGACGAACTCACCCGCCGGGCCACCCGGCTGGAGATCGAGGAGGCCGCGCTGGACCAGGAGACCGATCCGGCCAGCCGAACCCGCCTGGCGGACCTGCGGCGTGAACTGGCCGACCTGCGGGGCGAGGTGGACGCCAAGCACGCCCAGTGGGAGGCCGAGCGCCAGGCCATCCGCAAGGTCCAGGAACTGCGCCAGGATCTGGAACGCGCCCGGCAGGAGGCCGAGCAGGCCGAACGCGCCTACGACCTCAACCGCGCCGCCCAGCTCCGCTACGGAACCGTCGCCGAACTTGAGCGGCGCCTGGCCGCCGAGGAGGAGCAGCTCGCCGACAAGCAGGGCGAGACCCGGCTGCTGCGCGAGGTGGTCACCGCCGACGAGATCGCCGAGATCGTCTCCGCGTGGACCGGCATCCCCGTCACGCGGCTCCAGGAGGGCGAGCGGCAGAAGCTGCTCAAGCTGGACGAGATCCTGCGCGAGCGGGTCGTCGGGCAGGACGAGGCCGTCCAGCTCGTCGCCGACGCGGTGATCCGGGCCCGCTCCGGAGTGCGTGACCCGCGCCGGCCGATCGGCTCCTTCATCTTCCTCGGCCCCACCGGCGTCGGGAAGACCGAGCTGGCCAAGACGCTGGCCGCCGCGCTGTTCGACAGCGAGACCAACATGATCCGCCTCGACATGAGCGAATACCAGGAACGGCACACCGTCAGCCGGCTGGTCGGCGCGCCCCCCGGATACGTCGGCTACGAGGAGGGCGGTCAGCTCACCGAGGCGGTGCGCCGCAAGCCCTACTCGGTCGTCCTGTTCGACGAGATCGAGAAGGCGCACGCCGACGTGTTCAACACGCTCCTCCAGGTGCTGGACGACGGCCGGATCACCGACGCCCAGGGGCGGACCGTCGACTTCCGCAACACCGTCGTCATCATGACCTCGAATCTGGGCTCGCAGTACCTGCTCCAGGACGCCACCCAGGCAGGCGAGATCAAGCCCGAGGCGCGGGCGCTGGTGATGACCGAACTCAACGGCCACTTCCGCCCCGAGTTCCTCAACCGGGTCGATGACATCGTCCTCTTCCATCCGCTCGGCATCGCGCAGATCGAGCGCATCGTCGATCTGCTCCTCGCCGAGCTGCGCGACCGCCTCGCCGAACAGCGCATCACCCTCGTCCTCACCGAGCCGGCCCGCCGGCTGATCGCGGGGGAGGGCTACGACCCGGTCTACGGGGCCAGGCCGCTGCGCCGCTTCATCTCGCACGAGGTCGAGACCAGGATCGGCCGCGCGCTGCTCAGCGGCGAGGCACGCGAAGGCGTGACCATCCTGGTCGACGCCGGTGACGGCGAACTGACCGTCACCCTCCAAGACGAGCCGCAGGAGCCGTGATGACCACTCTTCCCGATCCGCATCTGTCCATGGTCCGGCCCGTGACGCCCAGAACACCGCAGGGCTGCGAGGACTGCCTGCGCATGGGAACCCCTTGGGTGCACCTGCGCCTCTGCCTGACCTGCGGCCACGTCGGCTGCTGCGACTCCTCGCCCATGCGGCACGCCCGTGCTCACGCGGCGACCGACGAGCACCCGATCGTGCGGTCGTTCCAGCCCGGTGAGGACTGGCGGTGGTGCTTCGTGCACGAGGCGATGGTCTGAGCCCGGTGGGCTCGCCCGGCGCTTCTTCCGGCGCTGTCGCCTCCGCCGCTGTTCGTGCCGTTCCCGCTCTTCCGCCGAAAGGAGTGAGCCGTGACCACAGCCAAGGCCTCGCACGTCGTCGACGTGCTGTACGCCACCGAGCCGGCCGCGCCGATGCCAGTACCGACCGCGGACGTCTACGGCGCCTATCCGCGGCTGACCGACGAGCAGATCGCGATCCTGAGATCCTGCGGACAGGTACGGCAGGTCCGCGAGGGGGAACAGCTCTTCCGGGCGGGCGAACCCGGCGAGGAGTTCTTCGTCGTCCTCAGCGGCGCGGTGGCCGTGGTCGAACACCATGGCGACCAGGAGCACGTCCTCAAGCTGCACGGTCCGCGCAGCTTCCTCGGCGAACTCGGCCTGCTGGAAGGCCAGACCGCCTTCCTCAGCGCGGTGGTGAGCACACCCGGCGAGGTGCTGGCGGTGGGCTCGGCCGCCCTGCGTGACCTGCTCAGCCGCGAACCCGCGCTCGCCGACGTGATCCTGCGGGCCTACCTGCTGCGCCGTACGATGCTGGCCGGCGCGGGCACGGGCTTCCGTATCATCGGCTCCGCCTTCGACCCCGACACCCGCCGGCTGCTGGAGTTCGCCGCCCGCAACCGTCTCCCGCACCGCTGGGCCGATCTGGAGAAGGACACCGAGGCCGAGGCGCTGCTGACGCGTCTTGGTGTCGCCGCGGAGGAGACCCCGGTCGTCGTCTGGCACGACCGCCAGGTGCTGCGCAATCCCTCCAACGTCGAACTCGCCCAGGTGATCGGGCTGCGAACCGAGCCCGTCGCGAGGGCCGTCTGCGACCTGGTGGTGGCCGGCGCGGGACCCGGCGGTCTGGCCGCCGCGGTGTACGGCGCCACCGAGGGACTCTCCACCGTCGTCCTGGACGCGGTGGCGACCGGCGGCCAGGCCGGTACGTCCTCCCGGATCGAGAACTACCTCGGTTTCCCCGCCGGGATCTCCGGCATGGAGCTCGCCGAACGCGCCGTCGTACAGGCCGACCGGTTCGGCGCCCGGATCGACGTCCCCGCCGAGGCCGTCGGCCTCGAACAGCGCGACGGGGTCAACGTGGTGCGGCTCGCCGACGGCGGCACGGTCACCGCCAACAGCGTGGTCGTGGCAACCGGCGCCCGCTACCGACGGCTGACCGCCCCCGGCGTCGAGCGGCTCGAAGGATTGGGGGTGCACTACGCCGCCACCCTCTGGGAAGCACGGACCTGCCGTCTTGACCCGGTGGCGGTCGTCGGCGGCGGCAACTCCGCGGGCCAGGCGGCCCTGTTCATGGCGCGCGAGTCGCCCGCCGTCCATCTACTGGTCCGCGGCGAAGACCTCGGCGAGAACATGTCCCGCTACCTGATCGACCGCATCCAGCGCCACCCCCGGATCCATGTCCGGCCGCATACCGAGGTACGGGAGGTCACCGGCGAGGAACGGGTCGAATCCCTCGTCGTCGAGGACAACCGCACCAGCGAGCGGCACGTGCTGGCGGCCCGCGCCCTGTTCGTCTTCATCGGCGCGCGCCCCGCCACCTCCTGGCTCGCCGACGCCGTCCCCCTGGACCGGCGCGGCTTCATTCCGACCGGGCAGGACGCGGCCCAGAAAGCGGCGGACAGCTGGGAGCCCCTGGCCCGAGCCCCGCTCGCCCTGGAGACCGGTCTGCCGGGAGTCTTCGCCGTCGGCGACGTCCGCAGCGGCTCGGTCAAGCGGGTGGCCTCCGCGGTCGGCGAGGGCGCCATGGCCATCCGCCTGGCGCACGAGCACCTCGGGGAGGTGGGACCACCCGCCATCCGATGACCTCAGCCCACATCAGCCCGACATCACCCATTCACTATCGCGAAAAGGTGGGACGACATGCCCGTCATGGGAGTCGCCAAATTCGAGCGCTTCTTCCGCGCGGCCGCCGGCCTTGACGTCGACAAGAACGACCTCAAGCGCTACAACGACTTCGTGGACGCCAAGCTCTACGACCTCTTCCTCATCGGCACGGCCGACGCCAAGGCCAACGACCGGGACGTCATCGAGCCACAGGACCTTCCGATCACCAAGGGCCTACAGGAGAGCGTCCACACCTTCAAGAAGCTGGAGGAGGGCATCGAACTGCGCCCGTTGCTCGACCAGCTCGCCGCCCGCCCCGCCCTCGGCATGGACGCCGCCGAGGACACCCAGCAGCGGCTGCCCGACCTGGCCGGTGGCCTCAGTGTCGCCCTCGCCCGCGCTCTAAAAACGATCGCCCGCGACACTCGCCGCCCCTCCACGGACCAGTGGGACGAGGCCTTCGAACTCTTCGACCTGCTGATCTGAGCGGAAGCGTCCGCCGGACCGACGGGTCAATGGCGTCCGGCCTCGCCGGTGGTGTTGAGGATGTTCACCCCTCTGAAGAGGGCGGAGGGGGAGCCGTGGGAGACCGCGGCGACCTGGCCGGGCTGCGCCTTGCCGCAGTTGAAGGCGCCGCCGAGGACGTAGGTCCGCGGGCCGCCGACGGCTTCCATGGAGCCCCAGAAGTCGGTGGTGGTCGCCTGGTAGGCCACATCCTTGAGCTGGCCGGCGAGTCTGCCGTGCTCAATCCGGAAGAACCGCTGGCCGGTGAACTGGAAGTTGTACCGCTGCATGTCGATCGACCAGGAACGGTCACCGACCACGTAGATCCCGCGGTCCACACCGGCGATCAGCTCGTCGGTGGAGGGGCCCGCCGGGTCCGGACGCAGGGAGACATTGGCCATCCGCTGCACCGGGACGTGCGCGGGGGAGTCGGCGAACGCGCAGCCGTTGGAGCGCTCGAAGCCGCTGAGCCGGGCGATACGGCGGTCGAGCTGATAACCGACCAGGACGCCGTCCCTGACCAGGTCCCAGGACTGTCCTGCCACGCCCTCGTCGTCGAACCCGATGGTGGCCAGGCCGTGTTCGGCGGTGCGGTCGCCGGTCACGTTCATCAGCGGTGAGCCGTACTTCAGGGTGCCGAGCCGGTCGAAGGTGGCGAAGGAGGTGCCGGCGTACGCCGCCTCGTATCCGAGCGCGCGGTCCAGCTCGGTGGCGTGGCCGATCGACTCATGGATGGTCAGCCACAGATTGGACGGGTCGACCACCAGGTCATATGACCCGGCCTCGACCGAGGGGGCGCGCATCTTCTCGGCCAGCAGGCCGGGGATCGCGGCGAGTTCGGCGTCCCAGTCCCAGCCGGTGCCGGTCAGATACTCCCAGCCGCGGCCGGTCGGCGGCGCCAGGGTCCGCATCGACTCGAAGTCTCCGCTCTCCGGGTCCACCGAGACCGCCGTCAACTGCGACTGGATCCTGACCCGTTGCTGAGTGGTGCTGGTCCCGGCGGTGTCCGCGTAGAACTTGTTCTCCTGCACGGTCAGCAGGGCGGCGTCCGCGTGCGAGACACCCTCGGCCGCGAGCAGCCGGGCACTCCACTCGGCGAGCAGCGCGTTCTTCTCGGCGTCCGGCACATCGAACGGATTGACCTCATACGACGACACCCACACCTGGTCGGCGTGGACCGGCTCCGGGGCCAGCTCCACCCGCTCGTCCGACCCCGAGGCGGCGATCACCTTCGCCGACAGCTTGGCCATCGAGACCGCCCGGGCCGCCACCTTCGCCGCCGCGTCCATCGTCAGATCCACCCCGGCGGCGAACCCCCAGGCCCCGCCGTGCACCACCCGCACCGCGTAACCGAGGTCGGTGGTGTCCGAACTCCCGGTCTGCCGGGCGTCCCGCAGCCGCGACGACGCGCCGCGCACCCGCTCCAGCCGGAAGTCGGCGTGCTCGGCCCCCAACGCACGGGCGCGCGCCAGCGCCGCGTCCGCGAGCGCCCGCAGCGGCAGCGCCAGGAATGACTGATCGACCTCGTGAGGCACGACGGTGTTCCCCTTCGACCATACGAACTGTTCGGCCGTGCGGCCGTGCGTTTCTTCCGGCTTTTCCGGCCCACCGGTTTCCCGACCGGCCGGCTTTTCGGCCGGCTGACCGTTCGACGACTACCCGCAGTGAATCATGGACCGCCGACAGTCGACTTGGCCACGCCATTCCACCGGGCCGCCCGACCCCTTGAGTTTGGTCCAGACCAATCCGTATGCTCATGACAACCGCCCTCCTTGTCCGCAGAGCAACCACCTCAGGCACGACAGGAGCCCCCCACATGTCACTACGCCGCAACACCGCCGCGGCCGCGGCGGTCGGCGCCGCCGCCCTGCTGATCGGCACCTTCACGGCCGGCTCGGCCAGCGCGCACGGAGCCCTCAGCACCCCGGTCAGCCGGATCTCCGGCTGCTACGCGGAAGGCCCGGAAAACCCCAAGTCCCAGGTCTGCAAGGACCTCGTCGCGGACAGCGGCACCCAGCCGCTCTACGACTGGAACGAGGTCAACATCGCCAACGCCAACGGACAGAGCCGCACGATCATCCCCGACGGCCACCTCTGCTCGGCCAACCGCGACAAGTACCGCGCCCTGGACTGGGCCCGCACCGACTGGCCCGCCACCCCCGTCTCGGCGGGCACCAGCAGCGTCACTTTCCGGGTCACCGCCCCGCACAAGGGCACCATGACGCTCTACCTCACCAAGCAGGGCTACGACCCGACCAAGCCGCTGAAGTGGTCCGACCTGGACACCACCCCGATCGCGACCTATACCACCGCCGCCTCGGCGGCCAGCGGGTATTACACCTTCAGTGCAACATTGCCCGCCCGCACCGGCCGGCAATTGATGTACCAAGTCTGGCAGCGCAGCGACAGTCCGGAGGCTTTCTACGGCTGCGCGGATGTCGTCTTCGGCCAGACGGGAGCCGCGGCCGCCCAAGGCGCGCCCAAAGCCCCGACCGACGCGCAGATCGCCGCCGGCGAATCCAGGTCCACCGTCAGCCACTATGGCCATGGAGGCACCGAACCCATCGCGACCAGTGACGTAGCCGACGCGCGCCCCGCCGGGGCCACCCTGGAGGCCGCGTTGTCCGGCAGCGCGGTCCTTGCGTCAGGAGCCCTCGGTTTGCTCTTCTGGAGCCGGCGCAAAGCGGGAACACGCGCAAGGGTCTGACCTGGGACTTGTAGGGAAGTGACAGGGGACCGCTAAGCAGCCTGTGGGGGGCCGATTCCCCGGAAAGGACCGGGGACCGGTAGCTTTCCCTGGACAGGCTGTCTAGTGGGAAGAGTGATCCGTTGAGCCGCTCGGTTCTCGTCACCGGAGGAAACCGGGGCATCGGCCTCGCCATCGCCCGGGCATTCGCCGATGCCGGCGACAAGGTCGCCGTCACGTACCGCTCGGGCAAGCCCCCGGTCGAGCTCCTGGGCCTCGGGGTCCACGCGGTGCGGTGCGACATCACCGATGCCGAGCAGGTGGAGCAGGCGTACAAGGAGATCGAGGCCGCGCACGGAAACGTCGAGGTGCTCGTCGCCAACGCCGGCATCACCCGGGACCAGCTCCTCATGCGGATGACGGAAGAGGACTTCACCGCTGTCCTCGACACCAATCTCACCGGCACCTTCCGGGTCGTCAAGCGTGCCAACCGCGGCATGCTGCGCGCCCGGAAGGGACGGGTCGTCCTGATCTCCTCCGTCGTGGGCCTGAGCGGCCAGGGCGGACAGGCGAACTACGCGGCCTCGAAGGCGGGCCTGGTCGGCTTCGCCCGCTCACTCGCCCGCGAACTGGGCAGCCGAAACATCACTTTCAACGTGGTCGCCCCCGGGTACGTCGACACCGACATGACCAGGGCGCTCACCGACGAACAGCGGGCCGGCATCGTCTCCCAGGTGCCGCTCGGCCGCTACGCGCAGGTCGAGGAAGTGGCCGCGGCTGTCCGTTTCCTCGCCTCCGACGACGCCTCGTACATCACCGGAGCCGTCATTCCCGTTGACGGCGGATTGGGCATGGGTCACTGATCTCATGAGCGGAATCCTTGCGGGCAAGCGTGTCTTGATCACGGGTGTACTGATGGAATCCTCCATCGCCTTCCACACCGCCAAGCTGGCCCAGGAGCAGGGCGCCGAAGTCATCCTGACCGCGTTCCCACGGCCAACGCTGACAGAGCGCATCGCCAAGAAGCTGGACAAGCCGGTCAAGGTGATCGAGCTGGACGTCACCAACACCGAGCACCTCGGCGAGCTGGAGACCGTGGTCCGTGAGGAGTTGGGCGGCCTCGACGGAGTGGTGCACTCCATCGGCTTCGCGCCGGCGGACGCGCTCGGCGGGAACTTCCTCAACACGCCGTTCGAGTCCGTCGCGACCGCGATGCACGTCTCGGCGTACTCGCTGAAGTCGCTCACCATGGCGTGCCTGCCCCTCATGGAGAGCGGCGGCTCGGTGGTCGGCCTCACCTTCGACGCACAGTTCGCGTGGCCGCACTATGACTGGATGGGTCCGGCCAAGGCCGCGCTGGAGGCCACTTCCCGCTACATAGCCCGCGACCTGGGCAAGCAGAACGTGCGCTGCAACCTCATCTCGGCCGGTCCGATCGGCTCGATGGCCGCCAAGTCCATCCCGGGCTTCGCCGCCATCTCCGGCCTGTGGGCCGAGCGTTCCCCGCTGGAGTGGGACCTCACCGACCCCGAGCCGGCCGGCCGTGGCGTCGTCGCCCTCCTCTCCGACTGGTTCCCGAAGACCACCGGCGAGATCATCCACGTGGACGGAGGGTTCCACGCGATCGGTGGTTGATCCTCCGCCGGGTGGGTCCGCCGGGCGGAGTCCGGTGCGGCCGTCCGATGCCCGGGAGGCCCGCATCGCTGGTCGCGGGTTCCCGGGTTGAGCCCAGGGCCCCGGGGGTTCCTGGGGTCAGACGGGGCGGGTGTCGGCCAGGGAGTGTTCTGCCGGGTGGTGGGGCGGGGTGCTTCCCGGCGTCGGGCGCAGGGTCGTGGTGAAGCGGCAGCGGACCGCGTGGTCGCCGGCCTCCGCGGCGGCGCGGGACGGATCGCCGGCCCGGATCGCCGCGACCAGGCCGGCGTGGTCGCGGTGCTCCGTCGGGCGCCCGGCGGCGATCGCCACGCCGCGGAAGTCCCGCAGCACCTCTCCGAGGTCGGCGTAGAGCGTGGTCAGCACCTCGTTGTGGGCGGACGCCACCACCGCCTGGTGCAGCCTGGCGTCCGCCTCGGCGAAGGCCTCGACCGTGCCCGAGGCGAACGCCAGGTCGCGCCCCGCGAGCAGCGCGTCGAGCCGCCGCAGATCCGCCTCGTCCCGGCGGCGCGCCGCCAGCGCCGCCGCGGTCGCCTCCAGCGAGCCCCGCACCTCCGCCACGTGCGGCGGATCCACCTCGGCGAACCGTTTCGCCATCACGCCCGCCAGCTCGCTGGTCGCCACGACATACGTACCCGAGCCCTGCCGGATGTCGAGCAGCCCGTTGTGGGCGAGCGCCCGCACCGCCTCGCGCACGGTGTTGCGGGCCACGCCGAACCGTTCCACCAGCTCCGGCTCGGTGGGAATGCGCGACCCGACCGGCCACATCCCCGCGACGATCTCGGTCCGCAGGACCGCGATGACCTGGTCGGCGAGCGTGGTGGACCGGGTTAAGTGTCCAAGATTCATCCCATGATCCTATGGCAACCAAAGCAATGCCCCGTCCCCTCGACTGGCCCCTCGACTGTCCCCGCGCCCGTCCCTTCGCCAGTCCCCCTCCACGGTCGCCCGGCGCCGCGGGCACTTTCCAGGACGAACCTTGACCCGGCCGTACCCCACCCCGGCCCGGCCCGCCCCACCCCCGGTGCCAAACTGAACCCATGCCCGTACTCGAGCCCAACCCCCCGCAGCCCCACCGGCGCCTGCTGATCATCTTCGGTCTGATGATGGGCGTCCCCGCCCTCGTCGCGGTGGTCGCCACCATCGCCGCCCGCATGGGCTGACCCGGACGGACCCCTGGCCGGGGGGTGCGGACGGATCCCTGACCGGGGGGTGGGGACAACCCCACCATCCCTAGGGGGCCAGGGTCAGGGTCAAGTGGGTGGACGACCGGATGGGAGCCGTCACCCCGCCCCCGTAGCGTCGAACCGTACTCAGCGATACGGCACTTCGACGGTCCAACCACGGAGGCGGTCACCGTGACCACGCAGTCCCCCCACCTCTACGCCGCGCCGGTGCCCCCGCGGGCCGCCCGGCGGGATCGCCCCGCTCCCCTCCCCGAGCGGCCGGCCCCGGTGCAGACCCGGCTGCCGTGGTGGGCGGTCGCGCTGCCCGCCGCCGCCTTCGCCGCCCTGCTGGGCCTGCTCAGCGCCGGACCCGCCGACGCCTCGGCCGCCGCGCCGGCCGCGGAAACCCTCGGCCGCCTCGTCGCCGCCTTCGGCGCCCTCCTCCAGCACCTGCTGTGACCTGCGGGTGACCGTCCGCCGGATCACACCGGCCTGCCCGCGCCCGCGGGGCGGTTTTCTGGAAAGCTGAAGGCATGACCGTCGATTCGCCCCGCACCATCGTCCTGCTCCGGCACGCCAAGGCCGACTGGCCCTCCGTCCCTGACCACGAGCGCCCGCTGGCCGAGCGCGGCCGGATGGACTCCCCGGCCGTCGGCCGCCGTTTCGCCGACGACGGCATCGACCTCGACCTCGTCCTGTGCTCCACCGCCGCCCGGACCCGGGAGACCTGGAAGCTCGCTTCGCACGAGCTGCCGCACCGCCCCAGGACGGTCTACGAGGAGCGGCTGTACGAGGCGACCCTCGGCGATCTGCTGGCGGTCCTCATCGAGACCCCCGACGACATCGGCTCGCTGCTGCTGGTGGGCCACAACCCGGGTATGCACGCGCTCGCCGACGCGCTGACGGGCACCGCCGAGGAGGAACCGCTGGAGCGGCTGAACCGGATCGGCTTCCCCACCGCCGCCTTCGCCGTCCTGACCTTCAGCGGCTCATGGAAGTCCGTGGAGCCCGGGACGGCGCGGCTGACGGGCTTCTGGGCCCCGCACGAGGCGTAAGCGGGCACAAGACGCAAGCGGGCGGCGGGCGCAAGGCGTAGGCCCGGCCAAGGCGTAGGCCCGGACCAGGCGCGGGCACCACACCTGGCGTACGCACCGCCCCAGCGGCGTCAGCGCGCCGCCGCCGCTGGGACCGACCCCGCCGGCCCCCTGGCGCGGTCAGCCCGTGACCACACCGTCCAGCTCGTCGGCGGCCTCGATCTCCTCCCGCGTGATGCCCAGCAGATACAGCACCGTGTCGAGGAACGGTACGTTCAGCGCCGTGTCGGCCGCCTCGCGCACCACGGGCTTGGCGTTGAAGGCGACGCCGAGCCCGGCCGCGTTCAGCATGTCCAGGTCATTGGCGCCGTCGCCGATGGCCACGGTCTGGCTCAGCGGCACCCCGGCCTCCGCGGCGAACCGGCGCAGCAGCGCGGCCTTCCCCGCCCGGTCCACGATCGGCCCGGTCACCCGGCCGGTGAACCGGCCGTCGGCGACCTCCAGGGTGTTCGCGGCGGCGAAGTCGAGGCCGAGCCGCTCCTTGAGGTCGTCGGTGACCTGGGTGAAGCCGCCGGAGACCACCCCCACCTGGTAGCCGAGCCGCTTGAGGGTGCGGATCAGCGTCCGGGCGCCCGGGGTCAGCCGCACCTCGGCGCGGACCTTCTCCGCCACCGAGACGTCCAGGCCGGCCAGCAGCGCCACCCGCGCGTGCAGCGACTGCTCGAAGTCCAGCTCGCCGCGCATCGCCGCGGCCGTCACCTCGGCGACCTGCGCCTCGCACCCGGCGTGCGCGGCGAAGAGCTCGATCACCTCGTCCTGGATGACCGTGGAGTCCACGTCCATCACCACCAGCCGCTGCGCCCTGCGGTGCAGCCCGGCCGGCACCACCGCCACGTCCACACCGCGGGCCGCACCCTCCACCGAGAGCGCGGACCGCAGCGCGGCCGGCTCGACCCCGGAGACGGCGAACTCCACCGCCGTCACCGGGTACTTCGCCAGCCGGAAGATCCGGTCGATATTGCCGCCGATACCGGTGATCAGCGCGGTTATGGCCGCCGTCGACTCGGCGGTCAGCGGGCTGCCGAGCACCGTCACATGCGAGCGGCCCTCACCGCGCGGCCGGTTGTCGCCGATGCCCGAGATGATCTCGGCCTGCATCCGCATGCTCTCGGCCCAGGTGTGCACGGTGGCGCGCAGTACGCCCTCCGCCCCGCGCTCGGTGGGCGCGGTGACCAGGGCGCACAGCACGATCCGGCCCCGGGTGACGACCTGCTCGATGTCCACCACGTCCAGGCCGTACTCGGCGAGCGTGTCGAACAGCCCGGCGGTGATGCCGGGCCGGTCCTTGCCGAAGATCTTGACCAGCAGCGTCTGTGTGTCCGACGGCGGCAGGCCGGCGGCGCTCTGCGAGGCGTTGTCCATGGTGCCTCCACGGTATCCGCCCGGCGATCACCACGCCCCTCCGTCCCGCTGGCCGGACACCTCGGCGCCGCCCGCCCCGGCCGGGCGCCCCCGGGCGCCGATCAGGCCGGGGGAGCGGGCGGCGGGGGCGGCCACTTCTCGGCGTCCGGCCGCGGGCCCTGGCGCGGCGCCGGGGGCGGCGCGAGGACCGTCGGGGCGTCGGAGATCGGCGGCGCTTCGTCCTGGGGCGGGGATGCGTAGGGGTTCTCCTCCTCGGCCGGCCGGTAGGGGCGACTCGGCAGATACGGGCCCGGCTGGTACGCCACCGCCGGATACGTACGGTTCGCGTCATCGAGCCCGCCGGGCAGCGGCGGCCCGCCCGGCCCGTCCGGACCCGCCGGTGTCCGCGCGGGACCAGCGGCGGCGGCCAGCGGGGCGACCTTGCGGCCGGCCGAACCGGTGGCGCGGGCGAGCAGCGCCCCCACCGCCCCCGCGCCGGCTCCCCACGCCGCCCCGAGCAGCAGCGCCAGGCCGGCGTTGCCGTGCAGGTCGACGCCCGCGCCGACCGCGTCGAAGCCGAAGACCGACAGATTGGCGTTCACCTTCACCGCGCTGAGCCACACCAGCAGCGGCAGCGTCACCGCCGTGACCACCCCGAGCCGCAGCGCGCACGCCCCCACGTAGCGCGGCCAACCGCCCTCCACCGGGGTGCGGGTGGCCGTCAGGGCCCCCGCGAGCACCATCAGCAGCGCGACGGCGACCGGCAGCAGCCGCACCTGCCCGTTGAGCTCGGCGAGCCGGCCCGGGGTGATGGTGGCGCCGCCGTGCCCGGCGAGGAAGCGGTTCAACGGGTCGGGCAGCAGCGCGGTCAGCGGCCCGGACGCGGTGCCCTTCCAGGGGACGAAGAGTCCGAGCGGCACCGCGAGCCAGACGCCGTTGGGCGTGCCGAGCAGCGCGGAGCCCATGATCCGGCCCGGCTCGTCACCGGTCGCCGCCGCGAAGGCCGCCGCGGCGAACCCGGCGAGCACCGCCACCAGCAGCGCCGCGTTCAGCGCGGACGCGGCCGGCCGCACCACCCGGTGCAGCCGGCCCCAGCCGGCGGGGAGCGGGGTCCTGCGGGAGGCGAGCAGCGCGATCAGCAGCACCGCGAGCACCCACAGCAGCGCGCCGAGCAGGGTCCGCCCGGTGTCGACATGGAACGTCACCGAGGTCTTGGTCCTGGCGATGTGCTGGAGTCCGTCGGCCAGGCCGCCGCTGATCTTCCCGATCCCGGGCAGACCGCTGAGCAGGTCGTCGGTGGCGCCGCGCGGCGGGCCGACCGAACCCGCGTCGATGGCCACCGTGTCCTGCCCCGCCCATGCCAGGCCGCCGGCCATGGCGAGGAAGAACGCCGCCGTCGTGGCGACCCGCGCGGCCAGTTCGGCCGGCCGGACGGTGGCTCCGGCCCGGCGCAGGGAGCGCAGGAACACCCAGGCGAGCAGCAGCGCGCCGGCCAGCGCGACCCCCAGCGGTGTGATGCCGAGCGACCCTTGCGTCTGCGAGCCGGTCAGCCCGAACACGCCGACATCACCGGTCGGCAGCACCTTCCCGCCGATCGCCATCGCGACCACCGCCGCCGTCAGCGGCCCGAGCGAGCCCGCCGTATCGGCCCCCACCAGGTGAAGTCCCAGCGCGGCGACGCCGATCATCGCCGCGAAGGCCCAACTCACCGCCGCCAGCGACCCGAACAGCACCCGTGCCCACGGTGTTCTCCGCGCATCCATAGCGACCCCCGAGGTCGTCGTCCCCCAACGCACGCAACTGGCCCCAACTGTCGGGGCGCGCGGCGGGGGCCGTCAACGGCCCGATACGGAATACGTACACGTGACGGCGTTCTGTTACGAGACCGGGTCCTGCGATGGTTCCTCCCGATGTTCGGTGTCCCCCTACACTCCCCTGAAGGGGACAACTCGGGGGGCGACACATGGGGCTTGGGGTGCCTGAACTCGTACTTGAATTGAATGGAAGGACCTGGTCGCTCGACGCGGCCCGGTCGTACAGCCTGGGGCGCGATCCGCAGGGCGACGTGGTGTTCGACGACGCGCGGGTGTCCTGGCGGCACGCCACCGTCCGCCGCGGCGAGCGCGGTTGGGTCATCGAGGACCTCGGCAGCACCAACGGCACCTTCGTGGTGGGGCAGCGGGTCCAGCGGACCGACGTCGGGCCGGGCACCGCCGTCCATCTCGGCAATCCCACGGACGGGCCGCGGCTGAACTTCCGCGGTGTGGCGAGCCCGCAGGCCGCCGCCGTACCACGGCCCGCCGTCGGCGTCCCGGAGGCCCAGGCCCAGGCCCAGGCCCAGGCCCAGGCCCAAGCCCTGGTCCAGGGGCAGGTCCGGCCGGGCCGGCAGCAGGTTCAGCCGCAGTTCCAGCCGCAGGCCCAGGCCCAGGCGCCGGTCGTGGCACCGGCCGGCGGGGGCGCGGGCTTCGGCGACCGCAACCCCACCACCTTCCACCAGCTCTCCCTCGGCCGGGTGATGAGGATCGGCCGCGCGCTGGAGAACGAGCTGGTCGTCTCCGACCTCCAGGTCTCCCGCTACCACGCGGAGTTCCGGGCCCACCCCGACGGCCGCTACGAGATCGTCGACCTCGGCAGCCACAACGGCACCTACGTCAACGGCCAGCCGATCCAGCGCCATCTGCTCGGCCTGCACGACATCGTGGGCGTAGGACACTCCACCTTCCGGCTGGTCGGCGACCGGCTCGAGGAGTTCGTCGACACCGGCGAGATCTCCTTCTCCGCCCGCCGGCTGTCGGTCACCGTGCCACACGGCAAGACCACCAAGACCATCCTCAAGGACGTCTCCTTCGGCGTCCCGGAGAAGTCGCTGATCGGTGTGATCGGCCCGTCCGGCTCCGGCAAGTCCACGCTGCTGCGCGCCCTCACCGGCTACCGCCCCGCGGACCAGGGCGAGGTGCTCTACGACAACCGCGATCTCTACAAGCAGTTCGCCGAGTTGCGCCAGCGCATCGGCCTGGTCCCGCAGGACGACATCCTGCACAAGGAACTCCAGGTCAAGACGGCGCTCAAGTACGCGGCCAAGCTGCGCTTCCCCGGCGACACCGCGGCCGCCGAGCGCGAGGCGCGGATCAACGAGGTGCTGCGCGAGCTGAAGCTCGACATCCACGCGGACAAGCGCGTCACCTCGCTCTCCGGCGGCCAGCGCAAGCGCGTCTCGGTCGCCCTCGAACTGCTCACCAAGCCGTCGCTGATCTTCCTGGACGAGCCGACCTCCGGCCTCGACCCGGGCATGGACCGCGATGTGATGAAGCTGCTGCGCGGCCTCGCCGACGACGGCCGCACGGTGCTCGTGGTCACCCACTCGGTGGCCGAACTGGCCCTGTGCGACAAGCTGCTGGTGATGGCGCCGGGCGGCGCCGTGGCCTACTTCGGGCCGCCGGACGAGGCACTGACCTTCTTCGGCTACGAGACCTGGGCCGACGTCTTCTCCGCCTTCGAGAACTACCGCGACTACGACTGGTCGGGCCGCTGGCGCGGTTCGCAGCACTACCAGCTCTACGCCGCCGAACTCGACGTCGCCGCCCCGCAGACGGCGCCGGCCATCCCGCACCAGGTGGCCAAGCCGCCCAAACCCACCGGCTGGACCGCCCAGCTGTTCACGCTGATCCGCCGCTATCTCTCGGTGATCTCCTCCGACCGCGGCTTCATCGCGCTGATGTTCGTGCTGCCCGCGGTGCTGGGCGTGGTCAGCGTGGTCATCCCGGCGGCCAGCGGACTCGGCCCGGGACCGGCCAAGGCCCACGGGATCAACAAGGACGCCGGCACCATCCTGCTGATACTCGCGGTCGGCGCCTGCTTCTCCGGGGCGGCCAACTCGGTCCGTGAGCTGATCAAGGAACGGGTGATCTACGAACGCGAGCGGGCCACCGGCCTGTCCCGCTCGGCCTATCTGATGTCCAAGGTCATCGTGCTCGGCCTGATCACCGCGCTCCAGGGCGCCATCATCTGCGGCATCGGCTTCGCACCACGCGAACTGCCGGTCGAGGGCGTCATCGTGAAGGGCCAGCCCGCCGTCGAGATGACGCTGGCGATCATCGGGCTCGGCTTCACCTCGATGATGTTCGGCCTCATCATCTCCTCGCTGGTGAAGACCGCGGAGAAGACGATGCCGCTGCTGGTCATGTTCGCCATCGTGCAGGTGGTGTTCACCGGCGTGCTCTTCCAGCTCTACGACTCGCCGGGGATCGAGCAGTTCGCCTGGCTGATGCCGGCCCGCTGGTCGGTGGCCGCCCTCGGTGCCACCGCGAACCTCAATGCGGTCATGCCCTGGGACCCCGGCAACCCCGACCCGCTGTGGCAGCACACCGCCGGTGCCTGGACGCTCGACATGGCCGTGGTGATCGGCCTCGGCATCGTCTGCGGCATCGTGGTGTCCCGGCTGCTGCGCCGCCATGAGCCGGAAGTCATGCGGAAGTAGCGGCACGCGTCACGGGAACTCTGCGAAAGGCGAGAAAGGCGAGAAAGGCGAGAAAGGTGCGAAAGGGCGGCGGGACCACGAGGTCCCACCGCCCTTTCCCGTGCGCCGGACGGCGCGGGCCGGCTCAGTACGCGGAGTATACGTTGTCCATCGAACCGTACCGGTCGGCCGCGTAGTTGCACGCGGCGGTGATGTTCGCGACCGGGTCGTAGATGTTCCACGAGGTGCCGGACACGTGGTAGGTGGCGAAGGTCGGCGGAATCACCTGGAGCAGACCCTTGGACGGAATGCCGTTCTGGGCGTTGATGTCCCAGAGGTTGATCGCGTTCGGGTTGCCGCTCGACTCCCGGATGATGTTCCGGTAAATGCCGTTGTAGCTGCCCGGAATACCCTTCTGGTGCATGATGTCGAGCGACTGCCTGATCCAGCCGTCCAGGTTGTTGGCGTAGACCGGCTTGGCGGCGACCGGAGCGGGCCTCGGGGCCGGGGCCGGGGCCTTGGCCTTGAGGACCACCCGGTGCGTCGGCTGGGTCACGGCCGCCCTGGGCGCCACCGGCTTCGGCGCGGGCTTCGGTGCGGCGGGCTTGGGGGCCACGTGCTTAGGGGCCACGGGCTTGGGAGCGGCGGGCTTCGGCGGTGCGGGCTTGGGCGGTGCGGGCCTGGCCGGCGTGGTCTTGGGCGCGGCCGGCTTCGGCGCGGCCTTCTCGGCCGCGTGCGGGGTGGCGGTGCGCGCCTTGGCCGGCGCCTTCTCCGCGGCCGTGTCGGCCTTCGCGTCCGACGTCTTCGCGTGCTGGGCGGCCGAGGCGGACGTGGCAGCCGGTTGGGCGGAGGCGGCCGTCGTGGATCCGCCAGTCGCCTGGAAACCGGTGACTGCCAGAACGACCGCAGTCGCGGCGCCGGCGCCGGCGACCGTGATCTTCTTTTTCTTGGACAGTGACCCGATCTTCGGGATCGTGGGGAGCTGCATGGCGGGATTTCCTCTTCCGGTTGCGGACCTGAGAATTCTTAGAGGGTCCGAAATCGGGGGTCAAAGGGCTCCGCTACGAATAAGGTTCGTAGTTCGGCGGTCAACCGAGGTGGATTCCGCTGTTTACCGGTAATGCGGCCGGCGGTTTTCCGACTAAGCCGCTTAGTATGTGACGCACGCCCTATAGGTCACCTCACACGGCGCCGCCCCCTCGATCGCACATGGTGATCGAGGGGGCGCTTTGTGTGAGGGTTTGTTTTCCGGACCCGGAGCTCGGCGCAAAAGTTCCCGGGCTCCCGCACGGCTCGGTCCGATCCTCAGGGGAGCAGCAGATTGAGGTCCCCGAATTCATGCCAGCGGTAGCGTTCGCGCAACGCCTCGGCATAGACCCGCTCCAGCAGCCGGTCGCCGGACAGGGCCCGCAGCATCAGCAGATGCGAGGCCTCGGGCTCGTGCATCCCGGTCAGCAGGCCGTCCACCGCCCGTACGCCGCGCTCCGGGGTGATCACCAGGCCGGTCCAGCCCCGTGCGGCCGACACCACACCGCGTTCGTCGGCCGCCGACTCCAGGGCCCGTACCGCCGTGGTGCCCACTGCCACCACCCGGCCTCCGGCCGCCCGCGCCGCGTTCACCTGCCACGCGGTGCTGGCCGGCACCTCATAGGGCTCCGGGTACGGCGGCTCGTGCGCCTCGGCCGACGCCACGCCGGTGTGCAGCGCGATCGGCGCGATCTGCACCCCCCGGCTCACCAGCTCGGTCACCAGCGTCGCGGTGAAGGGCCGCCCGGCGCTCGGCATCTCGGCCGAGCCCGCCCCCACGGCCCCGTCGGCGGCCGTGCTCCCCGCCGCCGTGGCGAACACGGTCTGGTAGGCGGCCAGCGGCTGGTCCCGCTCGGTGTACCCGTACCGGATCGGCCGGCCGTGCCGGTACAGCTCCCGCACCAGATCCCGTACCGAGGGCGTCGCCACCCACAGGCGGTCGCCGGCCGGGTCGAGCGGCTCGTCCAGCACCAGCCGGCCGCCGCCCGCCAGCTCGATCACGGCGCCCACCGCACCTGTCCCGGCCCCTGGTGAGCCACCCGGCGGCCCCCACCGCCTGCGGACCGTCGACCCATGCCCGTCCGGGGTGCGTACCTCCACCACCCAGCGGCCGTCGTCCCGCCGGGTCGAGCAGTGCACCACCACGGCCTCACCGGCCAGTTCCCCGTCCACCGCCGCCGGGAGCGTCCGCGAGGTGTTCACCACCAGCACGTCGCCGGCCCGCAGCAGCCCCGGCAGCTCGCGGAAACCGTGGTGCGTCACCGTGCCCCCGCCGCCCGGACCGCCGCCCGGGTCACCATGCGGGCTGTCACTTTGCCGGCCGACGAGCAGCCGGACCGCGTCCCGGCGGGCCGGCGGCGCGGTGGCCAGCAGCTCCGGCGGCACCCGCAGCCCGGCCAGCCCGGCCGCCGACACCCGCGCCGCCTCCACCTCGCACCTCGCGCACACCACCGCGGTCATCGCGCCCCCAACAGGGCCCGCGCCACATAGCGGCCGCTCGGCGGCCGCTCGTCCAGCAGCCGGACGAAGGCCGGCCCGACCTCCGCCGGGAGCAGCCGGTCGGCGAAGCCCGGATCACCGGGGACCGCCGCCGCGTACAGGTCGGTCCGCAGCTCGCCCGGGTCCACCCACCACACCCGCAGCCGCGGCTCCTCCGCGGCGAGCACCGCGGAACCGTGGTCGAGCGCGGCCTTGGCGGCGCCGTACCCTCCCCACGTGGGGTACGCCGCCACCGCCGCGTCCGAGCTGACGTTCAGCACCGCGCCGCCGGCCGCCCGCAGCGCCGGCAGCGCCGCCCGGACCAGTGCGAACGGCGCGACCACATTGGTTTCCAGCGCCTCCCGCCACCCCGCCTCCGACAGCCGCGCCAGCGGTACGAGCGGCTCGGCGCCCAGCGCGCTGGCGTTGTTCACCAGCAGGTCCACCCCGCCGAGCGCCAGCGCCGCCGCCACCAGCGCCGCCCGGTGCGCGCTGTCGGTGACATCACCCGGCAGCGCCTCGACAGGGCCGCGGTCCACGGGAGCGGGCAGGTCGCGGGCCCGGGCCGCGGCCGTCAGTTCGGCCGCCACCGACCGCAGCGCCGCCGCGTTCCGCCCGTCGACCACCAGGTCCCAGCCGCGCGCCGCCAACTCGAGCGCCAGCGCCCGTCCCAGTCCCCGCGACGCCCCGGTGATGATCGCTACCGGCATGATCCAGCTCCCCGTCCGTCCCGTGATCCGGCCGGCCGCCGGACCATCTGGCGCCACCGTAGGAACCGGGCGGTCCGGTCCGCGTCGGCCGGCCGCCGCAGAACCCCGGGGCCGTTCGGCGTAGTCCCTACGACCGAGCCCGGCCGGTCCGTCCGCCGGACAACGGCGGGCACCGGCGCCGGTACGGTGGGACGCATGGCCAGCAGGACGCCCCGGGGCGGAATCGAAGCGGTCAGCGCCGCGCTGCTGGCGATGAACCGGCGTCTGGAGGTGCGCGAAGTGCTCCAGACCATCGTCGTCTCCGCCCGCGAGCTGCTCGGCGCCGAGTACGCCGCGCTCGGCGTGCCCGACGACCACGGCGGTTTCGCCCAGTTCGTGGTGGACGGCGTCGGCGACGGGCAGTGGAAGGCCATCGGCCCGCTGCCGCGCCAGCACGGTGTGCTCGCCGCGATGCTGCACGAGGCCACCCCGCGCCGCCTCGCCGACGTCCGCGACTTCGAGAGCTTCCAGGGCTGGCCCCGCGCCCACCCGGAGATGAAGGACTTCATCGGCATGCCGATCGTCGACGACGACGAGATCCTCGGCGCGGTGTTCCTCGCCAACAAGCGCTGCCCCGCCACGCCCGCCGCCGTCGACGGCTTCACCCAGGAGGACGAGGACCTGCTGCGGATCCTCGCCGACCACGCCGCGCTCGCCCTGACCAACGCCCGGCTCTACGAACGCAGCCGCGAGCTGACCCTGGCCGGGGAGCGGGGCCGGATCGCCCACGAACTGCACGACGCGGTCTCACAGAAGCTCTTCTCGCTCCGGCTGACCGCGCGGGCCGCCGCCGCCCTGGTCGACACCGACCCGGCGCGCGCCAAGGAGGAGATCAAGCACGTCGCCGCGCTCGCCGCCGAAGCCGCCGACGAACTGCGGACCGTGGTGGTCGAGCTGCGTCCGGCCGGGCTCGACGAGGACGGCCTGGTCGCCACCCTGCGCACCGAGGTCCGGGTCCTGGACCGGGTGCACGCCGCCGCCGTCACCTTCCGTACCGACCGGATACGGGCGCTGCCCGCCGCCCAGGAGGAGGCGCTGCTGCGGGTCGCCCAGGAGGCGATGCACAACGCGCTGCGGCACGCCGGCGCCACCGCGGTCGAGGTCAGCCTCGAAGGCCGCGGCAAGGGCGCCCGGCTGCGGATCGGCGACGACGGCCGCGGCTTCGACCCGTCGGCGGTCCGCCGGGCCGGGCGCCATCTCGGCCTGGTCTCCATGCGGGACCGCGCCGACCGCGTCGGCGGCCGGCTCACCGTGCGATCGGAGCCCGGCGGGGGCACCGTCATCGAGATGGAGGTGCCCGGTGGCTGACGCGAACGGCCGGACCGGCGACAACGGCGCGACCATTCCCGCCCGCCAGGGTGGCCAAGGCGCCCAGGCCAGCCGTGGCGCCGGGAAGGCGGCGCCGCCGAGCGGCCGGGCGCCGGGCACACGGGCGGCCGACCGGGGAGCCGGCGCCCGTATCCGGGTGCTGCTGGTCGACGACCATCAGGTCGTCCGTCGCGGCCTGCGCACCTTTCTCGAAGTGCAGGGCGACATCGAGGTGGTCGGCGAGGCGGCCGACGGGGCCGAGGGGGTGGCCCGCGCCCAGGAGCTGCGGCCCGACGTGATCCTGATGGACGTCAAGATGCCCGGCACCGACGGCATCGAGGCGCTCCGGCTGCTGCGCGAGACGGAGAACCCGGCCCGGGTGCTGATCGTGACCAGCTTCACCGAGCAGCGCACGGTGGTGCCCGCGCTGCGGGCCGGCGCGGCCGGATACGTCTACAAGGACATCGATCCGGTGGCGCTCGCCGACGCGATCCGCTCGGTGCACGCCGGGCACGTCCTGCTCCAGCCCGAGGTGGCGGGCGTGCTGCTCGCCGGCGACCAGCACGGCGGGGGCACCGGGCGGGGCACCACCCTGACCGAACGCGAACGGGAAGTCCTCGGGCTGATCGCCGACGGCCGCTCCAACCGGGAGATCGCCCGCGCCCTGGTGCTCTCCGAGAAGACGGTGAAGACCCACGTCTCCAACATCCTGATGAAGCTGGACGTCGCCGACCGCACCCAGGCGGCGCTGTGGGCGGTCCGCAACGGCGCGGGGAACTGAGGCGCGGCCCGGACGTCCGTCAGGGCCGACGGCGCTCCACCTCCTCGACGTACGCGTTGTACGCCGCCACCTGCGCCCGGCGGGCGGTCCGCTCCACCGGCCGCAGCAACTCCGCCCGCGCCGCGATCTGTGACGCGCTCACCGCCGCGCCATGTCCGTCGGAGGCGATCTCCACCACCGCCGCCACCCGCTGCGCCAGCTCGAGCACCCGCACCGCCCGTGGCGGATAACCCGGCGCGAGCACCTCGCGACCGCGCGCCGCCCGGGCCCGGTACGCGTCGAGCGCCGCCTGCGCGGCCGGTCCCGCGCCCGCCACATCGAGCTGGGCCAGCGCCTCACCCGCGTCCCGCAGCGCCTCCGCCAGCTCCCGCTCCGCCTCGCCGAGCGAGGGCACATCGGCCGGCGGCGCGTCCCGTACCGCCAGGCACTCCCACACCACCTCCACATGCAGGTCGCCCTCGGGGCCCGCCTCGTGGACCTCGGGCACCAGGCCCAGGTGCGCCGCGCCCACGGTGACCACCGCCTCACCGGCGACCAGCGCGCGGGCGTTGAACTCCGGCGGACCGCTCAGCCCCAGCGGGTGCCCGGCCACCGGCAGCGCCAGCCGCAGGCCGGTCACACCCAGCGCCCGCAGCCGGCCGAGGCCCAGCGTGAGACCCACCGGAGCGTGTTCCCCCGGGAGCCCGGTGATCCGGTGCACGACGTCGTCGGCCGTGATCCGCTGTGCGACGTCATCCGGCGCGGCAAGTCCGGCAAGCAGGGCATTTCCCCACGCGGTGAGCCGTCCGGAGCGAGGTTCATCAAGCATGGCCCCAGCCTAAGGACTGGACCGGACCGGCGGTGGCGTAAGTTTTCCCCGGGGGTTCCTTCTGGCCCGTGCCGACATGGGCACACCGGACAGCCGAGACTGCAATGGGAGACAACGCGCTCATGAGCGATGTGCTGGAGCTGGTGGACGTATCCGTGGTCCGCGACGGACGAGCTCTGGTGGACCAGGTCTCGTGGTCGGTCGCCGAAGGCGAGCGCTGGGTCATCCTCGGTCCGAACGGGGCCGGCAAGACCACCCTGCTCAATGTCGCCTCCAGCTATCTCTTCCCGACCGCCGGCACCGTCCAGATCCTCGGCGAGAAGCTCGGCAATGTCGACGTCTTCGACCTGCGGCCCCGGATCGGCATGGCGGGCGCCGCCATGGCCGAGAAGATGCCGCGCGGGCAGACCGTGCTGGAGACCGTGCTCACCGCCGCTTACGGCATGACCGCGACCTGGCAGGAAGGCTACGAGCAGGTCGACGAGGACCGGGCCCGCGCCTTCCTCGACCGGCTGGGCATGAGCGACTTCCTCGGCCGGAAGTTCGGCACCCTGTCGGAGGGCGAGCGCAAGCGCACCCTGATCGCCCGCGCGATGATGTCCGACCCCGAACTGCTGCTGCTCGACGAGCCCGCGGCCGGTCTCGACCTCGGCGGCCGCGAGGACCTGGTGCGCCGCCTCGGCCGGCTGGCCCGCGACCCGATCGCCCCCTCCATGATCATGGTCACCCACCATGTCGAGGAGATCGCGGCCGGCTTCACCCATGTGCTGATGATCCGGCAGGGCAAGGTCGTCACCGCGGGCCCCATCGCCGAAGAACTCACCTCCCGCAACCTCTCCGTCTGCTTCGGCCTCCCGCTCGTGGTCGAGCGCCGCGGCGACCGCTGGACCGCCGCCGGGCTGCCGCTCTCCTGACGTCTCCCGAGGTGTCCTGACCCATCGCCCGGCACATCGCCCGGCGTCTCCTGGGTTTCCTGGCGCCTCCTGGCACCTCCTGGTTTTCCCTCCACGCCCCCCGCTCGCGAAGTCGCGAACATCGCCGTCAGTGCGCACTGCCGCAACAGGGGTCCGCACGCCTACGATTGACGCCGTGGAAGCATGGGTGTGGTGGCTGATAGCCGCGGTGGGGTTGGGCATCCCACTGGTGATCACGGCAATGCCCGAACTGGGCATGTTCGCCGTCGGCGCGGTGGCGGGCGCGGCCACGGCCGCACTCGGCGGCGGGATCGTGGCCCAGGTCGTCGTCTTCGTGGCCGTCTCGGTCGCGCTCCTGGTCTTCGTACGGCCACTGGCCTACCGCAACCGCCAACGGCCCGAGCAGCGCAGCGGTGTCGACGCCCTGCGGGGCCGGCAGGCCGTGGTTCTCGAACGGGTCGACGGCGGCGCCGGCGGCCGGATCAAACTGGGCGGGGAGGTCTGGTCGGCCCGGTCCCTCGAACACGGCCAGGTCTTCGACCCGGGGCAGCACGTGGACGTGGTGGAGATCGAGGGAGCGACCGCGGTCGTGATGTAACCCCGCGCCGCGAGGCGGGAATTGGCAGAATCGGCCCGCGGCGCCCCTGCCGTCTGCGAGAATTGATCATGACAGCGTAGTCGGACGTTCGCATCCAAGCTTGCCGTCAATCGGCGCCGGGAGTTGGCCATGCAGCCCATCATCATCGTGCTCATCATCCTGGTGGTGCTCGTCTTCATCGCCCTGATCAAGACGGTCCAGGTCATCCCGCAGGCGAGCGCCGCCATCGTCGAACGCTTCGGCCGCTACACCCGCACCCTGAGCGCCGGACTCAACATCGTCGTTCCGTTCATCGACACCATCCGCAACCGGATCGACCTGCGCGAGCAGGTCGTCCCGTTCCCGCCGCAGCCGGTGATCACCCAGGACAACCTGGTGGTGAACATCGACACCGTCATCTACTACCAGGTGACCGACGCCCGGGCCGCGACCTACGAGGTGGCCAGCTACATCCAGGCGATCGAGCAGCTCACCGTCACCACCCTGCGCAACATCATCGGCGGCATGGACCTGGAGCGGACCCTCACCTCCCGCGAGGAGATCAACGCCGCGCTGCGCGGCGTGCTCGACGAGGCCACCGGCAAGTGGGGCATCCGCGTCAACCGCGTCGAACTCAAGGCGATCGAACCGCCCACCTCCATCCAGGACTCGATGGAGAAGCAGATGCGCGCGGACCGTGACAAGCGCGCCGCGATCCTCACCGCGGAAGGCATCCGGCAGTCCCAGATCCTCACCGCTGAGGGCGAGAAGCAGTCCTCCATCCTGCGCGCCGAAGGCGAGTCCAAGGCGGCCGCACTGCGCGCCGAGGGCGAGGCGCAGGCCATCCGGACCGTCTTCGAGTCGATCCACGCCGGCGACCCGGACCAGAAGCTGCTCGCCTACCAGTACCTCCAGATGCTGCCGAAGATCGCCTCCGGCGACGCCAACAAGCTCTGGATCATCCCCAGCGAACTCAACGACGCGCTCAAGGGCCTGGGCGGCATAGTCAACATCCCGGGCGCGCCCGGCACCGGCGGCGGCCCCGGCACCGGCGCGCCGGCCGCCGACCGGGCCCCCGCCCCGCGCCGCGAGTCCCCCCGCTTCGACAAGGAGTGAGCCCGGCCGGGGGCCAGGCGGTCCCCGGTCACGCTGTCGGACGAGGTTCGGCTGAACCAGCCGTTGAGCCGGCCCTTGCATGGGCCCTGCCACCGGGCCCGGCGCGCACCGCCCCTATAGTCATGGCCACCGAGCACCCCCCGACCAGTGAGGCGGGGAGGAGCGGGGAGGAGCGCGGAGATCATGGAGAGTCAATGTCCCCCAGCGAAGCCCTGGCCGTCCTCGCGGCCGGAATCGGCGCCGGCACCATCAACACCATTGTCGGCTCCGGGACATTGATCACCTTCCCGGTCCTGCTCGCCGTCGGCCTGCCGCCGGTCACCGCCAATGTCTCCAACACCCTCGGCCTGGTCCCCGGCTCCCTCACCGGAGCCATCGGCTACCGCCGCGAACTCGGCGGCCAGCGAACCCGGTTGCTGCGCCTGGGCGCGGTCTGCCTGATCGGCGGCGCCAGCGGAGCGCTGCTGCTGGTCACCCTGCCGTCCGGGGCCTTCAACGCGATCGTGCCGGTCCTGATCGGCATAGCGCTGGTGCTGGTGGTCCTGCAACCGCGGCTCGCCCGCGCGATCCAGGCCCGCAGGCAGCGCGCCGGGGCCCCCGTGCCCACCCACGGCGGCCCCGTACTGCTGCTCGGCATGCTGCTCGCCAGCGCCTACGGCGGCTACTTCGGCGCCGCCCAGGGAGTCCTCTACCTCTCCCTGATGGGCCCCTTCCTCGACGAGCCGCTGCAACGCGTCAACGGCCTGAAGAACGTACTCGCCGCCCTCGTCAACGGGATCGCCGCGGTCTTCTTCATCTTCGTCGCCCACCTGGACTGGGCGGCCGTCGCGCTGATCGCCGCCGGCGCCACCATCGGCGGCCTGATCGGCGCACGCGTCGGCCGCCGCCTGCCGCCCACCGTGCTGCGCGCACTGATCGTGGTCGTCGGCCTCGCCGCCATCGTCCAGCTCGTCCTCAGGGACCGCTGAGCCTCAGGCCGGCAGCGCCAGCCACTCCGGCAGGCTCTGCCGGTCGGTGACCCCGAGCGCCAGCAGCAGCGCGTCCGCGGGTGTCGGCTCGAACGGCCGGACCAGCAGCCGCATCCCCGCCTGCTCCGGCGTACGGTCCGCCTTGCGCTGGTTGTCCTCCGAGCATGCCGCGACGGTGTTCAGCCAGGTGTCCCGGCCGCCCCGCGACTTCGGCTGGATGTGGTCCACGGTGGTGGCCCGCCGCCCGCAGTAGGCACAGCGGTGCCGGTCACGGACGAGAACACCGCGCCGAGACCACGGAGCCCGTTGTCGGAACGGCACCCGGACGTAGCGGCAGAGCCGGATCACCTGCGGCACCGGCACCTCGACCCCGGTGGCCCGGATCCGCAGCCCGGGATGCGCCTGCTCCACGACGGCCTTGTCCTGCATCACCAGCACGACCGCACGCCGCAGCGACACCGTCGACAACGGCTCGAAGCTCGCATTCAGCACCAGCGTCTCCCGCATCCCGCCCACCTCCCCGGCCCGATCGCCCCGACGGGCGAAGTGGCTCAACTGTGCCTGTCGGCCGCTATGGCGGACAACGCAATTTCCCGCCGTAGGACAGCGGACGGGCAGGGGGGAATTTCCCGGCGAAGCGTGCGGAAAGCCCAAGGGAAGAAGACCGCCGGCCGAACGGGGAGCGAAAACTGCGCTCCGGATGCCGTCCCCCTGGGGAGGGCCGCACCCGGAGCGCGCCGGCCGGCGCGGACACCCGGCGTCACGACCGGATTCCGGCAGGCGGCCGGCGAAACCCGGCCGGCACTCTCCCCGAGCCGTCAAGGCCCAGGGGTGTCCCGGCCGCGCCGCGTCCCGCCGCCCCCGCGATGACGCGGTGCCGACCACCCGGCTCAGGGAACCCGCCGGGCGCATACCGGGGGCCACCGCCGCACCGGGGCGCCCTCACTGTGCGACCCACCGGCCCGGCGCCGCAACGGATTTACCGCGCGGCCCGGGGAGGCGGGGCCGATCGCGCCGGTCAGTGCGCCGGCGGCACCTCGTACTCACCGATGAGGTTCGCCCGCCCGATCGCGTGGAACCGCAGATTGAAGCCGACGTACGCCGGCGTCGCGTCCGCGTCCAGGCCCAGCGTCTCGGTGTCGACCGCGTACACGGTGAACACATAGCGGTGCGGCCCGTCGCCGGGCGGCGGCGCCGCGCCACCGAAGTCCCGGCTGCCGTAGTCGTTGCGGGACTGCACCGCGCCGGCCGGCAGCCCCTCGAAGCTCCCGGAACCCGCGCCGGCCGGCAGCTCCGTCACCGACGCCGGGATGTCGAAGACCACCCAGTGCCAGAACCCGCTGCCCGTCGGCGCGTCCGGGTCGAAGCACGTCACGGCGAAGCTCTTCGTCTCCGCCGGGAAGCCCTCCCAGCGGAGCTGCGGCGAGGTGTTCCCCGCCGCGTAGACCTGATCGTCCTTCAGGGACACGCCCTGCGTGACATCGTCACTCACCACCGTGAACCCCGCCACCGGCGGGTGGAAGTCATGGGGGAGCGGCCGTCGCCCTTGCTCGGTCACCTCGGCACCTCCTGATCGCACATGAAGCATGAGGCAGGAGGCACGCCGCCTGCCCACACTCGGAAGCCTGCGTGGCCGAGCCTAAACTCCATGGTCACCACCAGTTCCGCTTGCCCCCCACCTCGGCGAGCCACTGGTGCAGATACCCGGTCCAGTCCGTCTGCTGGTACGTGTGCAGGCCCATCGTGAACGACCGGTACGTGTCGCTGCCCGCGCTGAACAGCCCCGGCTTCTTGTCCATCTCCAGCACCACGTCCATCTCCTCGCCGTCCGCGACGAAGGTCAGCTCCACCTGCTTCAGCCCCCGGTACTGCGACGGCGCGTGGAACTCGATCTCCTGGTAGAACGGCAGCCGCTGCCGGGTGTGCCGGATCACCCCCTTCTCCAGGTCCGCGCTCCTGAACGCGAAGCCGAGCTGACCGAAGGCGTCGAGCAGCGCCTGCTGGGCCGGCAGCGGATGCACATGCACCTCGTCCACATCGCCCGCGTCCACCGCGCGGTCGATCGCCAGCTCCGTGGTGACCCCGAGCTTCATCCCGGTCAGATGGCGCCCCATGAACATCGTCACCGGTGTCTCCCACGGGATCTCCAGCGCGAACGGCACATCGTGGACCGCGCCCGCCGCAAGCTCGAAGGCCCCGCCGATCGGCTGCCGGTGGAACTCGATGTCCTGGTGGTACTCGGTGTCATTGCCGTGCAGGTCCCGCTGCTCCACCTCGACCCGGGCCTGGAGCCCCACCGAGAGGCCCTCGATCCGCTGCCCGACCGACCCGCCCTGGATCCGCACCTCACCCTGGACGATCCCGCCCGGCACGGCGTGGGCCTGCGTCAGCTCCGTCTCCACCGACGCTCCGCCGGCCCCCAGACTCGCCAGCAGCTTCCTGAACCCCATGGTCCGCCTCTCCCTCGTTCCCGCTCGTTGTCGCTGTCGTTGTCGTTTCTGTCCGCCCGAACGCCTGAACGCCCGTCCGGCCGAGCATCAGCGCACTCTACGAGCGCGGCGGCCCCGCCCGCGGTTCCACTACGCTCGGGCGCTGTGATCACCGCAGCCGAGCGGACCCCGCTGGCCCGCTCCTTCTTCGACCGGCCGGTCCTGGAGATCGCGCCCGATCTGCTGGGCCGCGTCCTGGTACGCGAGACCGACGACGGCCCCATCGAACTCCGCCTCACCGAGGTCGAGGCGTACGACGGCCCCAATGACCCGGGTTCCCACGCCTACCGGGGCCGGACCGACCGCAACGCCGTGATGTTCGGCCCGCCGGGACACGTCTACGTGTACTTCACCTACGGCATGTGGCACTGCCTGAACCTGGTCTGCGGCCCCGAAGGGCGGCCCAGCGGAGTGCTGCTCCGGGCCGGCGAGATCGTCCTCGGCGCGGATCTGGCCCGGGTGCACCGGCCCACCTCCCGCAAGGCGAGCGACCTCGCGCAGGGGCCGGCCCGGCTGGCCACCGCCCTCTCCGTCGACCGCGCCCTGGACGGCGCCGACGCCTGCGCCGGCGGTCCCGACGGCCCCGGCGGCCCTGAACAGGGGAGCAGCCCGTTCCGTGTCCTCACCGGCACCCCGCCGGACCGGGCGCTGATCCGCAGCGGGCCCCGCACCGGCGTCGGCGGCGGCGGAGCCGACCACCCCTGGCGCTACTGGATCGACGGCGACCCCACCGTCAGCCCCTACAAGGCCCACAGCCCGCGCAAACGCCGCTGAACGCCGCTGAACGCCGCTGAACGCGGCAGGAAGCGGCAGGAAGCGGCGAAGGAGCCGCGCGGCGGCGCCGCCGGTGCCGGTGAGCGCAGACCATCGCGGAGCCAGGACCACGTACCCTCGGACACGCTGGATTCCCGGCATCGAGCCGACCGTACGACCAAGGGAGACACGGAACCGTGACGGACATCGTCGACGAGCTGCAGTGGCGCGGACTGATCGCCGTATCCACTGACGAGGACGCGTTGCGCAAGGCGTTCGCGGACGGCCCCGTCACGGTCTATTGCGGCTTCGACCCCACCGCGCCCAGCCTGCACCTCGGCAACCTGGTGCAGATCCTCACCGTCCGCCGGCTCCAACTGGCCGGGCACCGTCCGCTCGGCCTGGTCGGCGGTGCCACCGGCCTGATCGGCGATCCCAAGCCGACCGCCGAGCGCACGCTGAACGACCCCGAGGTCGTCGCCGACTGGGTGCGGCGGGTACGAGCCCAGATCGAGCCCTTCCTCTCCTTCGAGGGCCCCAACGCGGCGGTCATGGTCAACAACCTGGACTGGACGGCCGGGCTCTCCGCGATCGAGTTCCTGCGCGACATCGGCAAGCATTTCCGGGTCAACAAGATGATCAGCAAGGAGGCGGTCGCCCGCCGGCTCAACTCCGACCAGGGCATCAGCTACACGGAGTTCAGCTACCAGATCCTCCAGGGGATGGACTTCCTGGAGCT
>NZ_CP108580.1:692500-1577500 GCF_045039895.1 Streptomyces sp. NBC_01190 | reverse complement strand
CCGAGGCGTTCGGGTGAACTATGGTTAAGGAACTCGGCAAAATGCCCCCGTAACTTCGGGAGAAGGGGGGCCACATCCGGTGATCATCTTTACGGTGTGAGCTGGGGGTGGCCGCAGAGACCAGCGAGAAGCGACTGTTTACTAAAAACACAGGTCCGTGCGAAGCCGTAAGGCGATGTATACGGACTGACGCCTGCCCGGTGCTGGAACGTTAAGGGGACCGGTTAGTCACATTTCGGTGTGGCGAGGCTGAGAACTTAAGCGCCAGTAAACGGCGGTGGTAACTATAACCATCCTAAGGTAGCGAAATTCCTTGTCGGGTAAGTTCCGACCTGCACGAATGGCGTAACGACTTCTCGACTGTCTCAACCATAGGCCCGGTGAAATTGCACTACGAGTAAAGATGCTCGTTTCGCGCAGCAGGACGGAAAGACCCCGGGACCTTTACTATAGCTTGATATTGGTGTTCGGTTCGGCTTGTGTAGGATAGGTGGGAGACTGTGAAGTCGCGGCGCCAGCCGTGGTGGAGTCATCGTTGAAATACCACTCTGGTCGTGCTGGATGTCTAACCTCGGTCCGTGATCCGGATCAGGGACAGTGTCTGGTGGGTAGTTTAACTGGGGCGGTTGCCTCCTAAAGGGTAACGGAGGCGCCCAAAGGTTCCCTCAGCCTGGTTGGCAATCAGGTGTTGAGTGTAAGTGCACAAGGGAGCTTGACTGTGAGACTGACGGGTCGAGCAGGTACGAAAGTAGGGACTAGTGATCCGGCGGTGGCTTGTGGAAGCGCCGTCGCTCAACGGATAAAAGGTACCCCGGGGATAACAGGCTGATCTTCCCCAAGAGTCCATATCGACGGGATGGTTTGGCACCTCGATGTCGGCTCGTCGCATCCTGGGGCTGGAGTCGGTCCCAAGGGTTGGGCTGTTCGCCCATTAAAGCGGTACGCGAGCTGGGTTTAGAACGTCGTGAGACAGTTCGGTCCCTATCCGCTGCGCGCGTTGGAGTCTTGAGAAGGGCTGTCCCTAGTACGAGAGGACCGGGACGGACGGACCTCTGGTGTGCCAGTTGTTCTGCCAAGGGCATGGCTGGTTGGCTACGTTCGGGAGGGATAACCGCTGAAAGCATCTAAGCGGGAAGCCTGCTTCGAGATGAGGACTCCCACCCACTTGATGGGGTAAGGCTCCCAGTAGACGACTGGGTTGATAGGCCGGATGTGGAAGCCCAGTAATGGGTGGAGCTGACCGGTACTAATAGGCCGAGGGCTTGTCCATGTTTGCTCGCGTCCACTGTTTGGTTCCCGGGTTGCGAACAGTCGCACCGGTTGAACCAGTTCACACAACTAAAAAGTGTGCTTGTTCGCTAGGACACTGTCGAGATCCCGCCACGGCTGGGGTCACCCGATAGCGTTTCGGTGGTCATAGCGTTAGGGAAACGCCCGGTTACATTCCGAACCCGGAAGCTAAGCCTTTCAGCGCCGATGGTACTGCAGGGGGGACCCTGTGGGAGAGTAGGACACCGCCGAACAATCTTTCTGGACCCTCGGTCCTGGCCTAAGCGCTGGGACCGGGGGTCCTTTTGTTTTTCCTCGAAGCGCAAGCTCCTGGACGGTACGGGAGACTTGCACTACAGCAGCACGATCCGACAGGAGTCACGTCGATGTCCAACTCACCCGAAGACCGGCCCGAACGCCCGGAGCGTCGGGACTCGCGCGGCGGCGAACACCGCCGTGACGATCGACGTGATGACCGTCGTGATGACCGGCCCCGCGGCCCCCGCCGGGACGACGACCGGGGAGCTCCCCGGCGCGACGACCGTGGCGGCGCCGGCTTCCGCCGTGACGACCGGCCGCGTGATGACCGCTCCGGCGGCGCCCCCCGTAGTGGTGGACCCCGCCGCGACGACCGTCCCACCGGTGGGGGGTTCCGTCGTGATGACCGGCCCCGCGTCGATCGTCCGGGTGGTGGCGGTGGCTTCCGGCGCGATGACCGTCCCGGTGGCGGCGCGGGGGGTGGCGGTTTCCGCCGTGACGACCGTCCCCGTGACGACCGCTCAGGTGGCGGGTTCCGCCGCGACGACCGCCCGCGTGACGACCGTCCCCGTGGACCGCGACGTGAGGACGACCGGGGAGGGTTCCGCAGGGACGACCGGCCCGGCGGCGGTGCCGGCGGTGGTGGCTTCCGCCGGGACGACCGGGCGGGTGGCCCCCCGCGCCGTGACGACCGTCCCGGCGGTGGCGCCGGCGGCGGGTTCCGCCGTGACGATCGGCCGCGCTACGACCGCCCGCGTGACGACCGGCCCAGCGGTGGCGGTTTCCGCCGTGATGACCGGCCGCGCGATGACCGCCCCAGTGGTGGTGGCTTCCGTCGCGATGACCGTCCTGGTGGCGGTGCGGGTGGCGGCGGCTTCGGTCGCGACGACCGGCCGCGCTATGACCGCCCGCGTGACGACCGGCCGAGCGGCCCGCGGCGTGACGACAACCGCGGTGGCGGGTTCCGGCGTGACGACCGGCCCGGTGGCGGTGCCGGTGGTGGTGGCTTCCGCCGGGACGACCGGGCGGGTGGCCCCCCGCGCCGTGACGATCGCCCCCGCGATGACCGTCCCCGTGACGACCGGCCGCGCTTCGACCGGCCGAGGGATGACCGTCCGCGCGATGACCGTCGTGACGACCGGCCGCGCTTCGACCGTCCCCGTGATGACCGTCCCACCGGTGGCGGCTTCCGCCGGGATGACCGCCCGCGTGACGATCGTCCGCGCGATGACCGTCGTGACGACCGTCCCCGCTTCGACCGTCCCCGTGACGATCGCCCCAGCGGTGGCGGCTTCCGCCGGGATGACCGCCCGCGTGACGATCGTCCCCGTGAGGACCGGCCGCGTTACGACCGCCCGCGCGACGACCGGCCCAGCGGGCCGCGCCGGGAAGGCGGCGGCGACCGGGACGGTCGTGACTTCGGCCGGCGTCCTTCGGTGCAGGGGCGCGGCCGGTTCGAGAACCACGGCGGCCGCGATGAGCGCCGCGACGACCGCGAGCCCATCAGGCGGCTGCCGATCCCGGACGAGGTGACCGGTCACGAGATCGACCCGAGCGTGCGGCAGGAGCTGATGAGCCTGCCGAAGACGCTCGCCGACGATGTGGCGCGCAACCTGGTGATGGTCGCCCAACTCCTCGACGAGGACCCGGAGCGGGCCTACGCGTACTCGCGCGTCGCGCTGCGGCTCGCCTCTCGGGTCGCGGCCGTACGGGAGGCGGCGGGCTTCGCGTCCTACGCCACCGAGCGCTACGCCGAGGCGCTGGCGGAGTTCCGTGCGACCCGGCGGATGACCGGCACGGTGGACCTCTGGCCGGTCATGGCGGACTGCGAGCGCGGGCTCGGCCGGCCGGAACGGGCGCTGGAGATGGCAGGCGCCCCCGAGGTGCAGAAGCTGGACAAGGCCGGCCAGGTCGAGATGCGCCTGGTCGCGGCCGGCGCCCGGCAGGACATGGGCCAGGCCGAGGCGGCCGTGGTCACCCTGCAGAGCTCGGAGCTCGCGGCCAGTGCCGTGCACCCGTGGACAGCGCGGCTGCGGTACGCCTACGCGGACGCGCTGCTCGCGGTCGACCGGGAGAGCGAGGCCCGCGACTGGTTCGCCAAGGCGCTGGAGGCCGACCACAACGGCACCACGGACGCCTCCGACCGGCTCGCCCAGCTCGACGGCCTCCAGTTCGTGGACGTCATCGACGACGACGGTGAAGAGGACGCGGAAGGCGACGACGAGACGCCGAAGGCCGCCGCCGACGCGCCCGTGGACGACGTCGATGACGATGACGACGACACAGACGTTGAGGACGCCGACTTCGACGACGCCGAAGACGCCGAAGACGAAGACGGTGGCGAGGACGACGAGCTGGACGCCATCGAGGACGAGGAGGATGACGACGACGCCCCGGCCGACGTAGTCGCCGAGGAAGCCGCCGTGCGGGCCGAGGTGCGCACCGCCATCGAGGAGGATGACGCGGAAGAGGCCGCCGAGGACCACACGGCGGACGGAAAGTCCGCCTCCGACGAGGCCGAGGCGAAGAAGGCCGAGGACCCGGAGACCCCCTCGTCCTTCCTCCGCTCGCCCTTCCGTGAGCCGGCCCGCGACGACCGCGACGAGGACTGAGACCGCCGAGGTCCGACACCGCCGAGGGCGGCACCCGCACACCGCGGGTGCCGCCCTCGGGCTTTCCCGGCCAGCGCCCGGGGACGCGCCCGGACGTCCCGCTCACTCCAGGTCCAGCCCCCGCATCACCAGGCCGCCGGCCGGCTTCGGCCCGAAGGACGTGGACTTGCGCGGCATCATCACGCCGTTGCGCGCCAACTCCAGCACCACGTGCTCACGTACCGGATGCATCAGCACCGCCGTACCGCCGAGCCGTTCGGCGAGTTCCACGGCCGCGGCGGCGTCGTGGATGTAGCGGATGTGGTCGGGGGAGTCCGGGACCCGCCAGACGCCGTCCAGGAGCGCGGAGTGCAGCACGGTGGCGTCCAGCCCCTGCCACGCCTGGGGCCGGTCGGGGGGCACCGTGTCACAGAGCCAGTCCCGGTCGGGGCGGTCCAGGAGGTGGAAGCCGTCGCCCGCGAGCAGGAAGGCGTTGCTCTCGGTGGCCGCGTCGGCCAGCACCTCCAGGGCCCGCTCCAGCGGGCCGCCCAGCGCTCGCACCCGGAAGAGGGGCTGCGCGGCCCTGAGCGCGATGCCGGGGGACAGTCCCGGCAGCAGTCGGTGGATGGCCCGTACCCGTAGCGGGTAGCGGGCGGTGTCGACCAGCAGCACCAGGCCGTAGTCCCACGGGGTGCCCGGCGGTTGGTCGGCCTGGAGGCGGCGGTAGGTGGCCCAGCGGTGGTGGCCGTCGGCGATCAGGGCCTGGCGGGTGGCGAGGTCGGCCTGGACGGCGGCGATCTCCCCGGGGTCGGTGAGCGCCCACAACCGGTGCCGGGTGCCGTCCTCGGTGGTGATGGCGAGCAGTGGCCCGGTCCGCTCCGCGGTGCGGTCGATGACCCGGGCGGTCGCCTCGCCGTCGCGGTAGGTGAGCAGCAGCGGTTCGAGGTTGGCGCCGGTGGCGCGCATCAGGGCGGCGCGGTCGGCGACCGGTCCCGGCATCACCTCCTCGTGCGGCAGCACCACGCCTTCCGCGGGCGGCGTCAGCCGCAGCGCGCCGATGACCCCGCGCTGGAGGTGGGTGCCGTCGATCTGCTCGTACACGTACAGGCCCGGCTCCGGGTCGGCCGCGAGCACGCCCCGCTCCCGCCATTCGGCGAGCGTGCGGGCGGCCTTGCCGTGCCGCTGCTCGGGGGTGGGCCCGGTCGGCAGGATGAGCCGCACCACGTTGTGCGGGTCGGCGGTCTCCAGGTGCCGTTGGCCCTCGGGCCGCACCACGACGTCGTACGGCGGGGAGGTGACCGCGGCGAGATCGCCGACGCGTTCCGGTACGTAGCGCAGGCCGCGGAAGGGCGCCAGGCGCAGACCGGGCGCTCGGCCCGCGCCGTCCTCCTGGCCGGGGCGCCGAGCGGGATCGTCGGGACCGGAGATGCTCACCAGCGCATGCTACGTCCTGGGCCCACCTGGTATGAGGGATCATCACGTCATCGACCACGACAAGGAGCGAGCCGGCCATGACCCTGCGGACCAGTCCGAACGGCAGTGAACAAGCGCTTGACACGCTGTACGACGTCGCGCTGCTCGATCTCGACGGGGTGGTCTACGCCGGCGGGGACGCGATCGCGCACGCCCCCGCGTCGCTCAAGGCGGCCCGCGGGGACGGGATGCGGCTGGCATTCGTCACCAACAACGCGGCCCGTACGCCGCGGACCGTCGCCGATCATCTGGCCGAGCTCGGTGTGCCGGCCGAGCCCGAGGATGTGATCACCTCCGCGCAGGCGGTGGCCCGGCTGATCGCCGAGCAGGTGCCGGCGGGTTCGAAGGTGCTGGTGGTGGGCGGCGAGGGGCTGATCGCGGCGGTCCGGGAGCGGGGTCTGGTGCCGGTGGAGTCCGCCGCGGACGGGCCGGCCGCCGCCGTTCAGGGGTATTCGCCGCAGTTGCGGTGGGCGCAGCTCGCGGAGATGGCGTACGCGGTCAACGCCGGGGTGCCGTGGTTCGCGTCCAACACGGATCTGACCATCCCCAGCGAGCGCGGGATCGGCCCGGGCAACGGCGCGGCCGTGGAGGTGGTTCGGATCGCGACCGGTGCCACGCCGCAGGCGGCGGGGAAGCCGCTGCCGCCGATGCACCGGGAGACGGTGATCCGCACCCGGGCCGAGCGGCCGCTGGTGGTGGGTGACCGGCTCGACACGGACATCGAGGGGGCGTACGCGGGGAAGGTGGAGTCGCTGCTGGTCCTGACCGGGGTGACCACCCCGGCGCAGTTGCTGGCCGCCGAGCCCAAGCACCGCCCCACCTATGTCGCGGCGGACCTGCGCGGGCTGCTCACCGCGCATCCCGAGGTCACGTCGTCCGGCGACGGCGCTTTCGCCTGCGGGGGGTGGACGGCTTCCGCGGCGTCCGACGGGCTCGCCCTGGACGGGGAGGGCGAGCCGATCGACGGTCTGCGGGCGCTGTCCGCGGCCGCCTGGACGGCCGCGGGTGAGGGTTCGTTCAGCGGTTCGGCCAAGGAGCCGCTCGAACGACTCGGCTTCAAGCACGGCTGAGGGCGCGGGGGTTCCCCCGATGCGGACCCCTGTCGATCCGCCGAGGCGGGGACGACCCCTCGCCGCGGCGGATCACCGCGCCCTGGCTGGTCGCGCGGTTCCCCGCGCCCCTTTTGGCCACGCTTCCCCCGCCCCGCCAGGCAACCACGGACCCCCTCTGGAGGCGCTGGGGGTACCCCCAGGCGAAGCTCTGGGGGAGGAACCGCGCCGCTCCCGGTTCCGGTTACAGCAGGGACCGCAGCCGCAGGACGTCCCGCAGATTCGCCTGCACCTTGACCCGGCCGCTGCCCCACGCCCGGGCGAAGTTGAGCTCGCCGCCGACCATCGCCACCAGGTCGTCGCCCTTTGTCGTCAGACGGATCTGGGCCTTGTCGGCCGGGGCGCCGGGCACGGTCGTCACGTCCTCGATCCGGCCGCCCGTCAGCCGGCCCACGAACGTGATGTCCAGATCCGTGATCCGGCAGCTCAGCGAACGGTCCAGGGCCGCAGCCGCCTTGAGGTCGCCGTCGGCCGCGGCGAGATTCGCCGCCAGCCGGTCCAGTGCGGCGCGGCACTCCTCGATGGTGGCCATCGGTGTGGGGTCCCCCGATCTCGTCGTGCGTCCGGATGACGGTACCGCAGGGGCGGTGATCCGGCTCCGGCGGCCGGAAGCGGTAGCGTCGTGACCACATGTGTCAGCGGCGAGGCAAGGAGTGAGAGCGATGAGGGACGCGTTGCGTACCTGTCTGCAGATCGCGGGCGGCCTGACCGAGGCCACCAGGCGCCGTACGGTCGACGCCGCCAGAGAGATGCTCGACCAGACCGGAGTCGACGTCGGGGCCCTTCAGGAACGGCTCGGCTCGGCCATCCCGACCGAGGTCCAGACCCTCGCCGAGGAGCTGATGGCCGCCGGGCGCGCCAACCGCGACCTGCTGATCGGGCTGATCCGCGAGGAGGTCGACAAGGGGATGGGCCGGGTCGGGCGGCTCGCCGACGAGGTGACCAAGGTGGGCGTCGTCCTGGAGACGCTGGAGCGCCGCATCCGCGATCTGGAGAGCCCCAGGTCCGCCGCGAAGCAGGGTCCCGCGCCGTCCGCCAAGGCCCCCACGGTCGAGCATGTGACCGTCGAACCGGACGCGGCCGGGGCGTTCGCCGACGGGCCCCCGGTCGCCACGCCCGCCGCGAAGCGGGCCGCCGCCGCGCGGAAGTCCGCGGCCAAGAAGACGGCCACCACCCGCAAGGCCGCCGCCTCGGATGCCGGTTCCGGCACGACCAGGACCACGGTCGGCGCCAAGAAGGCCGCGGCGGGGAAGAAGGCGGCGCCGGCGAAGCGGACCGCGGCGGCTGGGAACACCGCGGCGGCCGGGAACCCACCGGCTGCCGGGAGCACCGCGGCGGCGAAGAAGACCGCCAAGAAGGCCGCGCCCGCGAAGAAGGCGGCCCCGGCCAAGAAGTCGGCGCCCGCGAAGGACACCGCGCCCGCCCAGCCGATCCCCGCTCCGCCGGCCGCGGGCCCGGCCAAGAAGACGGCCGCCAAGAAGGCCACCGAGGCATCCGCGAAGAAGACGGCCGCCAAAACAGCCGCCAAGTCCGCCGCCAAGAAGACCAACGGCGCGCCCAGCACCGCCAACCCGTCCCGGACCACCGCTTCCGGCGCCGCCAAGAAGGCCACCGGGGCACCCGCGAAGAAGACTCCCGCGCCCAAGCCGTCCGACCTGCTGGAGCCGGGCCATGACTGAACCGCCCGCCGCCGAGAGCCTCGCCGTAGCCGAGCCCCTCGCCGCCGCCGAACCCCCGACCGCCACCGCCGACACCGCGGATACCCCCGCGCCCGGGCCCGCCGAGCCGCGGCCGCTGGGGGTGACCGTCGGGGCCACCGGGAATGCTGAGGTGGACGCCGCGGTTGAGCGGCTGGGCGACGCGGACGAGTTGCCGACCCAGACGCACATAGAGGTGTACGAGGATGTGCATCGCGGGCTGCGGGACGCACTCGCCGCGCTGGACGAGAACAGGGGCTGAACCGTACGTGGCACGACGCCGACTCGACGCCGAGCTGGTGCGCCGGAACCTGGCGCGCTCCCGGGACCACGCGAGCCAGTTGATCGCCGCCGGCCGGGTGACGGTGGGCGGCGCCACCGCGACCAAGGCGGCCACCCAGGTGGAGACCAGCGCCGCCGTGGTGGTGGCCGAGGACGACAGCGAGCCGGAGTACGTGTCGCGCGGCGGCCACAAACTCGCCGGCGCGCTCGCCGCGTTCACCCCGCTCGGGCTGACCGTGGCCGGCCGGCGGGCGCTCGACGCGGGCGCCTCCACCGGCGGCTTCACCGATGTGCTGCTCAGGGCCGGCGCTGCCGAGGTGGTCGCCGTGGACGTCGGCTACGGCCAACTCGCCTGGTCGCTCCAGAGCGACGCGCGCGTCACCGTGAAGGACCGTACGAACGTACGTGAGTTGACGCTCGACATGATCGGCGACCGGCCGGTCGATCTGGTGGTCGGCGACCTCTCCTTCATCCCGCTGGGACTTGTGCTGCCCGCCCTGGTGCGCTGCGCCGCGCCCGACGCCGACCTGGTGCTGATGGTGAAGCCCCAGTTCGAGGTCGGCCGGGAGCGGCTGGGCAGCGGCGGGGTGGTGCGCAGCACCCAGTTGCGCGCGGAGAGCGTCCGCAAGGTCGCCGAACAGGCCGCCGGCCTCGGCCTCGGCGCGCTCGGCGTGACGGCCAGCCCGTTGCCCGGCCCTTCGGGTAACGTGGAGTATTTTCTGTGGCTGCGGACCGGGGCGCCCGCGCTGGACCCCGCCGACGTCGACCGTGCTGTGGCGGAGGGGCCCCGGTGACCGAGAATCCGAACGGCGAGACCGTGAGCGGCGTCGGCAGCACCGGCGCCATCGACCGGCCCTTCGGCGACCGCACGGTTTTCCTGCTCACCCACACCGGCCGTGAGGCGGCCATCCGCAGCGCGGAGCGGGTGGTGCTCGGGCTGATGCGCTGCGGCATCGGCGTGCGGGTGCTGGCGGAGGAGGCGGTGGACCTGCCGCTGCCCGCCGCGGTCGAGCTGATCGGCGAGATCGGCCCCGGCGCGGTCCAGGGCTGTGAACTGATCATCGTGCTGGGCGGCGACGGCACCCTGCTGCGCGGCGCCGAGTTCGCCCGTGCCTCCGGGGTGCCGATGCTCGGCGTCAACCTGGGCCGGGTCGGCTTCCTCGCCGAGGCCGAGCGCGACGACCTCGACAAGGTCGTGGACCGGGTGGTCACCCGCCAGTACGAGGTCGAGGAGCGGATGACCCTCGACGTCCTGGTCCGCAACGACGGCCATATCGTGCACACCGACTGGGCGCTCAACGAGGCGTCGGTGGAGAAGGCGTCCAGGGAGCGGATGCTGGAGGTGGTCACCGAGGTCGACGGCCGCCCGGTCTCCCGGTTCGGCGGCGACGGCGTGGTCTGCGCCACCCCGACCGGCTCCACCGCGTACGCCTTCTCGGCCGGCGGCCCGGTGGTCTGGCCCGAGGTCGAGGCGCTGCTGATGGTGCCGATCAGCGCCCACGCCCTGTTCGCCAGGCCGCTGGTGACATCGCCCAACTCGGTGCTCGCCGTCGAGGTGCAGTCCGCCACGCCGCACGGTGTGCTGTGGTGCGACGGCCGCCGGACGGTCGAGCTGCCGGCCGGCGCCCGGGTCGAGGTGCGGCGCGGCGCGGTCCCGGTCAGGCTGGCCCGGCTGCACCACGCCAACTTCACCGACCGGCTGGTGGCCAAGTTCGCGCTGCCCGTCGCGGGCTGGCGGGGCGCCCCGCGCTGAACCCGCGCACGGCGGTCGAGCGGACGCCCGTCGCGCGGCGGGTGGCAAACCTCGTATGGTCGTATCCGTGTTGGAGGAAATGCGGATTCGGTCGCTGGGTGTCATCGAGGACGCCGTGGTGGAGCTTTCACCCGGCTTCACCGCCGTCACCGGTGAGACCGGTGCGGGCAAGACCATGGTCGTCACCAGTCTCGGCCTGCTCATGGGCGGCCGGGCCGATCCCGCGCTGGTCCGGATCGGCGCCAAGCAGGCGCTGGTCGAGGGCCGGCTGCGGATGGACCCGGAAGCGCGGGCCGCGGTGCGGGCCGAGGAGGCCGGCGCCGAGCTGGACGGCGGCGAGCTGCTGATCAGCCGTACCGTCTCGGCCGAGGGCCGGTCCCGGGCCCATGTCGGAGGCCGCACGGTGCCGGTGGGGCTGCTCGGCGAACTCGCCGACGACCTGGTGGCGGTGCACGGCCAGACCGATCAGCAGGGCCTGCTGCGCCCCGCCCGGCAGCGCGAGGCGCTCGACCGGTACGCCGGCGACGCCGTGTCGGTGCCGCTGGTCAAGTACGGGCACGCGTACCGGCGGCTGCGGGAGGTCGCCGCGGAGCTGGCCGAGCTGACCACCCGGGCCAGGGAGCGGGCCCAGGAGGCCGATCTGCTGCGCTTCGGCATCGAGGAGGTCTCCGCCGCCGAGCCGCTCTCCGGTGAGGACGCGGAACTGGCCGCGGAGGCCGAACGGCTCGGGCACGCCGAGGCGCTGGCGTCGGCGGCCACCATCGCGCACGGCGCCCTCGCCGGGAATCCCGAGGACCCCGAGGGCGTGGACGCCGGCACCCTGGTGGCCGGTGCCCAGCGGGCCCTGGACGCGGTGCGGGCGCACGACGCGGCGCTGTCCGCACTGGCCGGGCGGATCGCCGAGGTCGGCATCCTGCTCGGCGACGTGGCCGGTGAACTGGCCGGTTACGCCGACAACCTGGACGCCGACCCGCTGCGGCTGGCCGCGGTCGAGGAGCGCAGGGCCGTCCTGTCCCACCTGGTGCGCAAGTACGGCGGCCAGGGCGAGTACGGCGCCGATATCGACGGGGTCGTCGCCTGGGCCGCGGCGGGCGCCGCCCGGCTCGCCGAACTCGAGGGCGACGACGACCGGATCGCCGAACTCACCGCGGAACGCGACGTGCTGCGGGACGAACTCGGCGCACTCGCCCAGGGGCTGACCGACGCGCGCGGTGAGGCGGCGGACCGTTTCGCCGCGGCGGTCACCGCGGAGCTGGCGGAGCTGGCGATGCCGCACGCCCGGGTCACCGTCGCCATCAGGCAGACCGAGGCGCCCGACCCGGCGGCCGGTGTGGACGTGGGCGGCCGGGCGGTGGTCTACGGGCCGGCCGGCGCGGACGAGGTGGAGCTGCTGCTCGCGCCCCACCCCGGCTCCCCGCCCCGGCCGATCGCCAAGGGCGCGTCCGGCGGTGAACTCTCCCGGGTCATGCTCGCCGTCGAGGTGGTCTTCGCCGGCTCCGACCCGGTGCCGACGTATCTCTTCGACGAGGTGGACGCCGGAGTCGGCGGCAAGGCGGCGGTCGAGGTCGGCCGGCGGCTGGCCCGGCTGGCCCGCACCGCGCAGGTGATCGTCGTCACCCACCTCCCGCAGGTGGCCGCCTTCGCCGACCGGCAGCTCCTGGTGGAGAAGACCAACGACGGCTCGGTGACCCGCAGCGGCGTCACCGTCCTGGAGGGCGAGGCCCGCGTCAGGGAACTCTCCCGGATGCTCGCCGGCCTGGAGGACTCCGAACTGGGCCGGGCGCACGCCGAAGAGCTGCTGGCCGCCGCCAAGGCCGCCCGCTGACCCGGGCCGCCCGCGCCGAACGGGGCGGGTCGACGGAGAAGAGCCCGAGATGAGCGGCGCGCCGCGGAGGCCGGGGGCGTCGGCGGCGTCGAGGGCGCCTGAACCGGCCGCGCGGCCCGGGACGCCGCGAAGCGGGCGGCTCTCCGTGGCGATGGCCGCGGCCGTCGCCACCCGGGCCGCGTACCGGCAGCTACGGCGCCGGGTGCCGGTGGAGCCGCGGCTGTGGCAGCGGCCCCACCGCGCCGGGCGCGGGGTGGAGCTGTACGGCGGTCCGGCCGCGGCGGCCAGTGCGGCGGCGGCGATGGCGCTCGCCCGGGGGTGGGGGCCAGGACCCGCCTCGCCGCCGTGGGTGCGGCCCTGGCGGCCGGCGCGTGCGGTGCTTACGACGGCGGTGCCCACGACGGCCGCCGGGGCGCCACGGCCGAGCGGGGCTTCGGCGCCCATCTCGCCGCCCTGCGCGGCGGCGTACTCACCTCCGGCGGGGTCAGGCTGCTCGGTATCGGCGGCGCCGGGCTGGCGGCCGGGGCGCTGCTGAAGGCCCGCCCGCTGGACCGGCTGCTCGCCGCGGCGGTCATCGCCGGCGCCGCCCACGCGGTGAACCTGTTCGACGTGGCTCCGGGGCGCGCGGCGAAGGCGGTGATCGCGGCCGGTGTGCCGGCCCTGTTCCGGGACGGTCCGGGAGCCGTGCTGACCTCGGCGTCTGTGGGCGCGGCGGCGGCCGTCCTCGGGGACGACCTGACCGAGCGGATCAGGCTTGGCGAGGCGGGCGCGCACGCTCTCGGCGCGGCGCTGGGCGCGGCCATCGCCACCGCCAACGGGCGCGCCGGGCTGCTGCTGCACGTCTCTCTGCTCGTCACGCTGACCGCGATCGGCGACCGGATCTCCGTCCGGGGGCGGTTGTGGAACCCGCCTGGGATACGGCAGGTTGACCCCTGGGGCCGACGGGCCCACCCGTATGGGTGATCCCCGGCGGGGCAGGACCGGTGCGGCCTGGCATCCTTGACGGGTCGCCGCACGGTCCGCGCGAGAGCCGGAGTCCCGATGACCGTGAGCCGTCACAGCCGCCGCGCGGGCCGGCCCGTCCGGCCCGCGAACCGCCACCTTCCGCCCACCGGCGCCGACTCAGGAGCCCCGCCTCGCGTGAGCAGCACCTCGCACCCCACCCTGGGGCCGCTGCACGCCGTGCACGTGCTGAGCGGCGCGGCCGGAGCGCATGTCAGTTCGCTCGCCGGCGGCCTGGTCGCCCGCGGGGTCGAGGTCACGGTGTGCGGACCCGCCGCCTCCGAGGGGGACTACGCCTTCACCCGCGGCGGCGCCCGCTTCGTCCCGGTGGACATCGGCCGCCGCACGGCCGCCGACGCGCCGGCGGTCGGCGTGCTGCGGCGGATGTTCACCGGCGCCGGGGTGGTCCACGCCCACGGGCTGCGGGCCGGGCTGCTCTCCGCGGTCGCGCTCGGCGGCCGCCGGGTCCCCCTCGTCGTGACCTGGCACGGCGCCGACGCGCCCGGCGACGGTGGGATCATGCTGCGCTGGCTGGAGCGGCGGGCGGTACGCGGTGCCAGTGTCGTCCTCGGGGTCTCCTCCGACCTGGTGGACCGGGCCCGCGCCCACGGCGCCCGCGATGTCCGGCTGGCCCCGGTCGCCGTACCGCGTCCGGTCGCCCGGCCGCCGCGCCCGCCCGCCGACGGGGAGCGCCGCCGGCACAGGACCCGGGCCGAGTTCGGCGCGGTGGACCGGCCGCTGCTGCTCGCCGTCGGCCGGCTGGAACCGCGCAAGGGGTACGACGTCCTGCTGGACGCCGCCGCCCGCTGGGCCGGGGCCGAGCCGCGGCCGCTGGTCGTGATCGCCGGCGAGGGACCGGAACGCGGCGCGCTGAAGCGGCGGATCGAGGCGGAGAAACTGCCGGTGCGACTCATCGGCCGCCGCGACGACATCCCCGAACTGCTCTCCGCGGCCGACCTGGTGGTGCTGCCGAGCCGCTGGGAGGCGAGGGCGCTGATCGCCCAGGAGGCGCTGCACGCCGGGGTGCCGCTGGTGGCCACCGCCGTGGGCGGTATCCCGGAGCTCGTCGGTGAGGCGGCGGTCCTGGTCCCGCCGGGTGACTCCGCCGCGCTCGCCGGTGCCGTCACCGCCCTGCTCGGCGACCCGGCCCGGCGCGGCACCCTCACCGCCGCCGGCCGCGCCCAGGCCGCAAGCTGGCCGACCGAGGACGACACGGTGGCCCAAGTGCTCAGCGTCTACGACGAGTTGATCCAAGCCAGCTAAAGCCGGCCCAAGGCCGGATCTGCTATGCGGGCCGGGCCCGGCTTTCGCCGGGCCCGGTACCGCTCAGGCGCCGAACGCCCCCGCGGCGGTGAGGCGGAGCGCGGTGTCGATCAGTGGCACATGGCTGAACGCCTGTGGGAAGTTCCCCACCTGGCGCTGCCGGCGCGGGTCCCACTCCTCGGCGAGCAGGCCCAGATCGTTGCGCAGGGCCAGCAGCCGCTCGAAGAGGCGCCGCGCCTCCTCCACCCGGCCGATCATCGCCAGGTCGTCGGCGAGCCAGAACGAACAGGCCAGGAAGGCCCCTTCGTCACCCGGCAGACCGTCGAGGTTCTCCTCGCCGCTGGTGGCGCCGCTCGTCGTGGGGTAGCGCAGCACGAAGCCGTCCGTGGTGGACAGTTCGCGCTGGATCGCCTCGATGGTGCCGATCACCCGCTTGTCGTCGGGCGGCAGGAAGCCCATCTGCGGGATCAGCAGCAGCGAGGCGTCCAGTTCGCGTGAGCCGTACGACTGGGTGAAGGTGTTGCGCTCCCGGTCGTAGCCCTTCTCGCAGACGTCGTAGTGGATGTCCTCACGCAGCTCCTTGAGCCGCTCCAGCGGACCGTCCACCTCGCCGGACTCGATCAGCTTGACCGTGCGGTCCACGGCCACCCACGCCATCACCTTGGAGTGCACGAAGTGGCGGCGCGGGCCGCGCACCTCCCAGATGCCCTCGTCCGGCTCGTTCCAGTGGTTCTCCAGGTAGCGGATCAGCTTGAGCTGGAGCAGACTCGCGTAGTCGTTGCGGGCCAGGCCGGTCATGTGCGCCAGGTGCAGCGCCTCGGTGACCTCGCCGTACACATCGAGCTGGAGCTGGTGCGCGGCCCCGTTGCCGATCCGGACCGGCATGGAGCCCTCGTAGCCCGGCAGCCAGTGCAGCTCGTTCTCACCCAGCTCCCGCTCGCCGGCGATGCCGTACATGATCTGCAGGTTCTCCGGATCGCCCGCCACCGCCCGCAGCAGCCACTCCCGCCAGGCGCGGGCCTCGTCCCGGTAGCCGGTGCGCAGCAGCGAGGAGAGGGTGATCGCGGCGTCCCGCAGCCAGGTGAAGCGGTAGTCCCAGTTGCGCACCCCGCCGATGTCCTCGGGCAGCGAGGTGGTGGGCGCCGCCACGATCCCGCCGGTCGGCGCGTAGGTGAGCGCCTTCAGCGTGATCAGGGAGCGGACGACCGCCTCACGGTACGGACCGGTGTAGGTGCACTGATCGACCCACTCGCGCCAGAAGTCCTCGGTGTTGACCAGCGCCACCTCGGGCTCCGGCAGCGGCGGTTGCGGCTTGTGCGAAGGCTCCCAACTGATGGTGAACGCGACCCGGTCGCCCGGCGCGATGGTGAACTCCGAGTACGTCGTCAGGTTCTCGCCGTACGTCTCGACCTCGGTGTCCAGCCAGACCGAGTCCGGTCCGGCCACCGCCACCGTGCGGTCGCCCACCTTGTGCACCCACGGCGTGACCTGCCCGTAGGCGAAGCGCATGCGCAGAGTGGAGACCATCGGCACCCTGCCGTGCACGCCCTCCACGATCCGGATGAGCTGCGGGGCACCGTCACGGGGCGGCATGAAGTCGATCACCCGCACCGTCCCGCGCTCGGTGTCCCACTCCGATTCCAGCACCAGGGAGTTCCCCCGGTAGCGACGGCGGGTGGCAGCCGGGGGCGGTGCGCCCTCCGGCTGCGCTGGGCCCAGCCGCCAGACACCGTGCTCGTCGGTACCGAGCAACCCGGCGAAAACCGCCGGGGAGTCGAAACGCGGCAGGCACAGCCAGTCGACCGTCCCGTCCCTGCAGACGAGTGCGGCGGTCTGCATATCACCGATGAGTGCGTAGTCCTCGATACGCCCGGCCACGTGCAACTCCACTCGAACACGGCGCCGCCCCCGCGTGGGACGGTCTTTCGGTCTAGGGAACAACCCAGATCTTGGATCTGGGTTGGGATCTCGGACGAGCTCAACGATCCGGAAGAGGGCGGGATGGTGCCGTGCCGGTCTGCTCGCGCAATGCGTTCGAGCAGAATACGTCGTCGAGACGGACCGTGTGCGTCTCTCGGCGATCTTTGCTGAGCCGGACGGGTGGATCGGTTTCTTTTGCCGACACACAACCGTAACCATGAGGGAACCTGATATGTCGCGATGGCGTGCACCGGATCGCGAGGTCCGCACATCACTCCCACGAGCCTCTCACATCAGTCGCCGGAAGCCGCCGGAAGCCGCCGGAAGCCGCCGGAAGCCGCCGGAAGCCGCCGGAAGCCGCCGGACCCTCGCGAGCAGCGAAAAGCCCCGGGCGGCCCGGGGCGGCCGAGGAGGGCACCGCGGCGGCGCTGATACCCTGGTAGCCCGTGGGCCGGTGGGTTGGAACCACTGAACCGCCGCGACGGCGCTCCCAGGCACGAACGCCGTTTCGACCCTCACCTCGCGACCACGGGAGCCCTCTCTTGGCACTTGCGCCGAAATCCTCCACCACCAAGCACATCTTCGTCACCGGTGGCGTGGCCTCCTCGCTCGGCAAGGGCCTGACCGCCTCCAGCCTCGGTGCGCTGCTGAAGGCGCGCGGCCTGCGGGTCACCATGCAGAAGCTCGACCCGTATCTCAACGTGGACCCGGGCACCATGAACCCCTTCCAGCACGGTGAGGTGTTCGTCACCGACGACGGCGCCGAGACCGATCTGGACGTCGGCCACTACGAGCGCTTCCTCGATGTGAACCTGGCCGGTTCCGCGAACGTCACCACCGGCCAGATCTACTCCTCGGTCATCGCCAAGGAGCGCCGGGGCGAGTACCTGGGCGACACCGTGCAGGTCATCCCGCACATCACCAACGAGATCAAGTCCCGGATCCGGCGGATGGCCGCCGACGACGTGGACGTGGTGATCACCGAGGTCGGCGGCACCGTCGGCGACATCGAGTCGCTGCCGTTCCTGGAGTCCGTACGGCAGGTCAGGCACGAGGTCGGCCGGGACAACGTGTTCGTGGTGCACATCTCGCTGCTGCCCTACATCGGCCCCTCCGGCGAGCTGAAGACCAAACCCACCCAGCACTCGGTGGCCGCGCTGCGCAGTATCGGCATCCAGCCGGACGCGATCGTGCTCCGCGCGGACCGGCCGGTGCCCACCGCGATCAAGCGCAAGATCTCGCTGATGTGCGACGTGGACGAGGACGCGGTGGTCGCCGCGATCGACGCCCCGTCCATCTACGACATCCCCAAGGTGCTGCACACCGAGGGCCTGGACGCCTATGTGGTCCGGCGGCTGGACCTGCCCTTCCGCGATGTGGACTGGACCCAGTGGGACGACCTGCTCAAGCGGGTCCACGAGCCCGCGCACGAGGTGACGGTCGCGCTGGTCGGCAAGTACATCGATCTGCCCGACGCCTACCTGTCGGTGACCGAGGCGCTCCGGGCCGGCGGCTTCGCCAACAACGCCAAGGTGCACATCAAGTGGGTCACCTCGGACGACTGCAAGACCCCGGCGGGCGCGGCGGCCCAGCTCTCGGACGTCGACGCGATCTGTGTCCCCGGCGGCTTCGGCGACCGGGGGGTGGAGGGCAAGGTGATGGCGATCACCTTCGCCCGTGAGAACCGCGTCCCGCTCCTCGGACTCTGCCTCGGGCTCCAGTGCGTCGTGATCGAGGCGGCCCGCAATCTGGCCGGCATCGAAGGCGCCAACTCCACCGAGTTCGACCCGGCCACCGCCCACCCGGTGATCTCCACCATGGCCGAGCAGCTCGACATCGTGGACGGCAAGGGCGACCTCGGCGGCACCATGCGGCTCGGCACCTATCCGGCCAAGCTCGCCGAGGGCTCCATCGTCCGCGCGGTCTACGGCGACCAGGCCTACGTCGAGGAGCGGCACCGGCACCGCTACGAGGTCAACAACGCCTACCGGAGCGAACTGGAGAAGAAGGCGGGCCTCGTCTTCTCCGGCACCTCGCCCGACAACAAGCTGGTCGAGTACGTCGAGTACCCCCGTGACGCGCACCCGTACCTGGTGGCCACCCAGGCCCACCCCGAGCTGAAGTCCCGGCCCACCCGGCCGCACCCGCTCTTCGCCGGGCTGGTCGCCGCGGCGGTCGCCGCCAAGCAGGGCTGAGCGCCCTGGCGGTCCGGGCCCGCCGGACCGCCGGCGATGACAGCATTCGCAGCATTCGCAGCACGCGAAAGCATCGGCAGCATCGTTCACGGACCCCGGAAGGCGCCCCCATGCTTCAGGACACCCCGCAGGAGTGGCAGGTCACCGGCACCTCCACGCCGTTCACCGGCAAGAAGACCAGTGTCCGTACCGACGAGGTGGTCACGCCGGAGGGCGGCACCGTCACCCGGGACTACCAGGTCCACCCCGGCTCGGTCGCCATCCTGGCGCTCGACGACACCGGCCGGGTGCTGCTCATCAAGCAGTACCGCCACCCCGTCCGCCAACGGCTCTGGGAGATCCCGGCCGGCCTGCTCGACATCCCCGGTGAGAACCCGCTGCACGCCGCGCGGCGTGAACTCTTCGAGGAGGCACATGTGAAGGCGGCCGACTGGCGGGTCCTCGCCGATGTATACAGCTCGCCGGGCGGTTCCGACGAGGCGCTGCGGATCTTCCTCGCCCGGGACATCACCGCGGCGGAGGGCGAGCGCTTCGAGGCCGTCGACGAGGAAGCGGACATGGAGACCGCCAGGGAGCCGCTCGACGAGCTGGTCCGCGCCATTCTCGCCGGCGAGCTGCACAACACCGCGCTCGTCACGGGTGTGCTGGCGCTGAGCGCCGCGCTGGCCGGCGCCGGTCTTGAGGCGCTGCGGCCGGCCGACGCGCCGTGGCCGGCCAGGCCCTTCACCGCCGAGGACTGAGCTTTCACCGGGCCGGCTGGCGGGCCGGCCGGTCGGCCGATCAGCGGGGTGGAGGCCGGCGGCCACCGGATGCGATGATCCGATGGGGTGAGCGTCGCCGGTCCAGGTCGCGTCGTACCCGGAGAACCCGGGGAAGGCGCGTACCGGGTGAACTAGGCTCGGCGCACGCCCCTTCACCGCGGGCGACGCGACGACCAACCCACCCAGCCGGGAGCGTGCCCCGTGACGGACCAGGCGCTCGATCCGCCCCCGGCGCGGTCGGCCGGCACGGGCCCCGTGGTCCCGGTCGTCACCGCGATCACGCTCGACGGGGGACCGATCCCCGACCGCCCGCCGCACGGCGTCCTCCCGCCCGGCGCACCCCGTTTCGTCGGCCGCGAGCGGGAACTGGCCGAGCTGCGCGCCGAGATCACCCGCCCCGGCCTCGGCGCCGCGCGCGGCAAGGCGCCCGACCGGGCCCGCGTCCTGCTGGTCGTCGGCCGCCCGGGCGTCGGCCGGACCGCCACGGCGCTGCACCTCGCCCACCAGCTCGCCCCCGACTACCCCGACGGCCTCTTCTTCCTCCGCCTGACCGGAGACGCGGGCGAACCGATCCCGGCGGCCCAAACGGTACGGGCTCTCCTGCACGCGGTGACCGGTGCGGCGCGCACCGGGGTGCCCGCGTCTTCGGGGGGTTCCGTTTCCGTCGCGGCGGCGGGCGGAGCGGCGCCTGCGGGCGGCCCGGTTTCCCGTACGGCGGTGGGCGGGCTGGGGGCTGCGGGGATGCCTACGTCTTCGGGGGGACTTGTTTCCCGTGCGGCGGTGGGCAGGGTGGTGCCTGCGGGGGGTTCCGCACCTTCGGGGGATTCCGTTTCCGGCACGGCAGTGGGCGGGGTTGCGCCCGCTGGGGCCCCTACGTCATCGAGCGCTCCTGTCTCCCGCGCGGTGGGCGGGGCGGCACCTGTGGGGATGTCTGCGTCTCCGAGCGGTTCCGTTTCTGCCCCGGAGGACATCGCCGAGCCCAACGGTGCCCGTGCCTCGTCCCGTGCTACCGGTCCGTCCCCCGCCTTAGCGACCCCGGCCGGCGGAGCGCGGCCCGACGGCCCCGAGCCGGCCGGTGATTCCGGGCACTCGGGCCTGGCCGGGGATTTGGGTGGTGGGGGTCCGGGTAGCGGGCAGCCGCAGGCGTTCGGGCCCGCTGGTGACCGGTTGGGCCCCGAGCAGTCGGGGAGGCCCGTATCGCGGGTCGCGCCCGGCGGCGGGGTTCGCGCGGTCGGTCACCCAGCCGGAGGCGACCCCGCCGCCGCGCTGCGGGCGGCGCTGGCCGGGCGACGGGTGCTGGTCGTACTGGACGACGTGGTGTCGGCGGCCCAGTTGACCGGAGTGCTGCCGGCGGGGACGGACAGCCTGGTCGTGGCCACCTCCGGCGGGCCGCTGGCGGGCGTGGCCGATGTGCGGCCCAGCACCCTCGGCGGGCTGGAGACACCGGCCGCGGTCGCGCTGCTCGGGCAGGCGGTGGGGAGCACCCGGGTCACCAACGACCCGCGCGGCGCCGAAGCGCTGGTGCAGGAGGTGGCAGGCCACCCCACCGCGCTCCGGCTGATCGGCCCCTGGCTCGCCGCCCGGCCCCGGCTGTCCCTCTCCGAGGCCGCCGCGCGGCTGCGGGCCGCCCAGGACACCGCTCCGGCGGCTCCGCCGGCGGTCAGGGCGACCGACGGTCTGGCGCCGCTGGACCTCGCGGAATCCGCTCCGGGGACGACTCCCCGGGCCACCTCCGGCGCCCGGCCTGAGGCGGTCCAAAAACAGGTGGGCTCGGCGGCTGCCGCCGCCTTCGGCCGGCCTCGTGCGTCCACGTCTCCCGCGGCCCCATCCGGCGCTCGTTCCGGGGCGGGGCAGGAGCAGGAGCAGGCAAGCTCGGCGGGTGGCGGCGCTTTTGGCCGACCGGGTGGGTCCAGGCCTCCTGGTGCCGGGCCTGGTGTCCGAACTGGGGCGGTCCAAGAACAGGCGGGCTCGCCGGCTGCCGCCGCCTTCGGTCGGCCGGGTGGGTCCAGGTCTCCTGGGGCCGAGGCGGTGCGGGACCAGGGTGGGTCGAGGCTTTCCGGCCCGGCGTCGGCCGCCGCGGCGCCGGCTTCCCCAGCGGCCGAGGCGGCTGCGGCCGCCGTGGGTTCGGTCACCTCCGCCATGGGCACCGCACCCCCGCAGGGGCCGCCGCCGGGATCCCCCGCGGCTCCCGGGCCCGATCTGCCGCCCGCCCCCGCGACCCCGCGGGAACTCGTCCGGGCCTTCCGGCTGATCCATCAGGACCTCCCCGCCACCGCCGCCCGGATCCTGCGCCTGCTGGTGCTCGCCCCGGCCGGCCAGGCGGACGCCCATGTCGCCTCCGCGCTGGCCGGCTGCTCGGTGTCGGCCGCGCAGGCCACGCTGGACGACTTCGTGGCCGGCGGCCTGCTCACCCCTGGCGCGGGGGAGGGCCGGTACCGGCTGCCGGCCTGCCTGGAGCCGCTGCTGCGCGACCTGGTGGCGAGCCAGGAGCACCCCGAGGACGTACGGCTCGCCCGGGCCCGGATGCTGGAGCGGACCGTACGACTGCTGCTGTCCTGCCGCGCCGCGCTGGCCGGGGAGCCGCCGGCCGACGGACTGCCCGGCGCACTGCGGTTCGGCTCGCCTGAAGAGGCCCGGCGCTGGCTGGAGGCCCGGCTGCCCGCGCTGATGGCCGCCGCCCGTGCGGCGGTCGCCGACGGCGAACTGGACACCTTGGCCCGCCGACTGGTGGCCGCCCTGGTCCGCGCGCTCGTCGCCGTCCCTGCCGCCGCCCCGGCGATCGGCGAACGCTATGAGCTGCACCGCCTCGTACTGGATGTCGCCGAGCGCCGCGGCCTGCACCGGGAGCAGGCCGCCGCCCTGATCAACCTCGCCGACCTGGACGCCGAGTCCGGCCGCCCGGAGGACGCGCTGGACAAGTACCGGCAGGCACTCGGCCCGGCCCGGGCCGGCGGCGACACCGAGGCCGAGGGCCGGATCCTGGAAGCGCTCGGCTCGACGTACCTCGCCCGGCAGGACCTGTCGCGCGCCATGGACTGGTTCGGCCGGGCGCTGGCGCTGCGGCAGGCCCGCGGTGAACTCGGCCACCAAGCGCGGCTGCACGCCAGGATCGGCTCGGTGCAGAGCCATCTCGGCCGCTTCGGCCCCGCCCTGCGCGAATGGCGCGCCGCGGCCGGCGTCCACCGACGGCTCGGCGATCTGCCCGCGCAGGCCCGCGCCCTCGCCGAGGCGGCCAGGGTCCAGGAGTACGCGGGCCACTCCGAGGACGCGCTGCGCACCTGCCGCGACGCGCTCCACTGGGCCCGGCAGGCGGGGGAGCGGCGGCTGGAGGCGGCGGTGCTGCTGCGGCTGGCCGACGCCCTCGACCGGCTCGGCGACCCCAGCGGCGCGGCCCTCCAGCGCGCGGCCGCCCGGCGGCTCCTCCAGCCCGGCGAGTTCCCCGCCTTCTGAGCACAGCCCCGCCCCCGCCGCCCCGCGCCCCCCGCCCCGCCTCCGCAACCGCACACCACCCCGCGTCGGCCCTGTCAGCCTACGAAACTGCCAACGTCTCCGGCCGAACTCACCATTTTGTAAGGCTGGACAGCAGCTCCTCCTTCACTAAACTGGTCCTGGCTGCGTACAACGCGGTCAGGTCCGATGTGTCGCGTCATTCCGCACCATGTCAGGACGTATGGGGGCTTCCGAGTTCTCCCGGCGCTCCGGTTTCTCCGGTTGACCGGCAACCCCCTGCCGAATCCCGCCAGTCTTCCCTGAGTGCAAGGACCGTGATCGACGTGAAGGTGGGCATCCCCCGCGAGGTCAAGAACAACGAGTTCCGCGTGGCCATCACCCCGGCCGGCGTGCACGAGCTCGTGCGCAACGGACACCAGGTGGTCGTGGAGCAGGGCGCCGGCAAGGGCTCGTCCATCCCCGACCAGGAGTACGTGGCGGCCGGCGCCGGCATCCTCCCCACCGCCGACCAGGTGTGGGCCGAGGCCGATCTGCTGCTGAAGGTCAAGGAGCCGGTCGCCGAGGAGTACCACCGGCTGCGCAAGGGGCAGACCCTCTTCACATATCTGCACCTCGCCGCCTCCCGCGCGTGCACCGACGCCCTGCTGGAGTCCGGCACCACCGCGATCGCCTACGAGACGGTCGAGCTCGCCGACGGCCGGCTCCCGCTGCTCGCCCCGATGTCCGAGGTGGCGGGCCGGCTCGCCCCGCAGGTCGGCGCGTACCACCTGATGCGCTCGGCGGGCGGGCGCGGGGTGCTGCCCGGCGGTGTGCCCGGCGTCCAGTCCGGCAAGGCGGTCGTCATCGGCGCCGGTGTCTCCGGCTGGCACGCCACCACCATCGCGCTCGGCCTCGGCTTCCACGTCACGCTGCTCGACAAGGACGTGAACAAGCTGCGCGAGGCCGACAAGGTGTTCGGCAACCGGGTCCAGACCGTCGCCTCGAACGCGCTTGCTCTCGAACAGGCCGTGCTCGAAGCCGACCTGGTGATAGGCGCGGTGCTGATCCCCGGCGCCAAGGCGCCCAAGCTGGTCACCAACGAACTGGTGTCACGGATGAAGCCGGGTTCCGTCCTTGTCGACATCGCGATCGACCAGGGCGGCTGCTTCGAGGACTCCCGGCCCACCACGCACACCGAACCGACCTTCACCGTCCACGAGTCGGTCTTCTACTGCGTGGCCAACATGCCGGGCGCGGTGCCCAACACCTCGACGTACGCGCTGACCAACGCCACGCTGCCGTACATCGTCGAGCTGGCCAACCGCGGCTGGCGCGAGGCGACCGGGCGGGACGCGGCGCTCGGGCTGGGCCTCAACACCCACGAGGGGCAGGTCGTTTACGGGCCGGTCGCGGACGCGCACGGCCTGCACGCCGTTGATCTGCGCTCTCTGGCGGGCTGAATCCGCGCCGGGCGTCAACTCGCCTTCGACGGACGGGTCTTGCCGGTCGAGACCCGTCCGTTCGCGTGGTTACGCCCTTGACAGCCGGGTGTTCGGTTGCCGACACATCGGGCCGTGTACGGCGGATTGTGTTGCTGCGGACCACCGACACGCCATAGAGTCGCGAAGCGTCGGCTGTAGTCACGCCGACCTGTCTAGATGTTTCCTGGTCACCAAGGAGGTAAGACGACTTGTGAATGAGTCGACATTTGCTCCGGGGGGTGGTCAACCAGGAATGACCGTCGGTTCGGTCGCGGTCCGCACCTTCGAGTCCCGCCGGGCCGAGACCAGCGCAGGGACGCAACAGCCGTACGCCATGGCGCCTTACGACAACGACGACCACGAGCTCCAAGACGGTCAGTTCTACGACCCCGACGCGGAGTACGAACCCGATCCGGAGTACGCCGCGACCCTGGCACCCGACGCCGCCCGGCAGCGCCGTGAGCGCGTCGGCCCCACCGGCCGTCCCCTTCCGTACTTCCCGATCCCCAATCCGCTCACCGACCACGGCCCGGCGAAGATCGTCGCGATGTGCAACCAGAAGGGCGGGGTGGGCAAGACCACCTCGACCATCAACCTGGGTGCCGCGCTCGCCGAGTACGGCCGCCGGGTGCTGCTCGTCGACTTCGACCCGCAGGGCGCGCTCTCGGTCGGCCTCGGCGTCAACCCGATGGAACTCGACATCACCGTCTACAACCTGCTGATGGAACGCGGGCTGGCGGCGGACGAGGTACTGCTGAAGACCGCGGTGCCCGGGATGGACCTGCTGCCGAGCAATATCGACCTGTCGGCCGCCGAGGTGCAGTTGGTCAGCGAGGTGGCCCGCGAGTCCGCGCTGGCCCGCGCGCTGAAGCCGCTGATGGCCGACTACGACTACATCGTCATCGACTGCCAGCCGTCGCTCGGCCTGCTCACCGTCAACGCGCTCACCGCGGCGCACTCGGTGATCGTCCCGCTGGAGTGCGAGTTCTTCGCGCTGCGCGGTGTGGCGCTGCTCACCGAGACCATCGAGAAGGTCCGCGAGCGGCTCAACCCGGAACTCGAACTCGACGGCATCCTCGCCACCATGTACGACTCGCGGACCGTGCACAGCCGCGAGGTGCTGGCCCGGGTGGTGGAGGCCTTCGACGACCATGTGTTCCACACCGTGATCGGCCGGACCGTACGGTTCCCCGAAACCACGGTGGCGGGCGAGCCCATCACCACCTACGCCTCCAACTCCGTGGGTGCGGCGGCCTATCGGCAGCTCGCCAGGGAGGTGCTCGCCCGGTGCCACGCCGAGTGAGCCTGCCGGGCGCCGACGAACTGTTCCGGACCACCGGGGGAGCGGCGCTCCAGGCACCGCAGCCGCGGCAGCACTCCGGTGGCGAGGCGCAGTCGCCTTCGGCACCGGGCGACGGGGACGCGCGCGGGGACGGGTCGCGGCAGGACGGCGGGCACGACGGCGAGGCGGACCCGCGGTCGGGCCGCGCCGCCGGATACGACGGCGGCCGGGACAGTCGTGACGACCGCAATACCCGGGACGGCCGGGACGGTCGTGACACCCCGCCCGCCCCCCGCAGGCAGCAGCTCACCGCGGAACGCGCCGGGGTGCAGTCCGCGGCGGCCGGTGTGCCCACCGTGACCGCCACCGTCACCCCGCAGATCCCGTCCCCCTTGCCGGGCCAGAGCCAGGGCCCGAGCCAGGCCCAGCAGCCTTCCGCCCAGGCGCGGCGCAAGGCGTCCCGGCAGAACCGCCGCCCCAGCGGGCGCGAGCGCCACGACGAGAAGATCACCGTCTACGTCTCGGCCGAAGAGCTGATGGACCTGGAGCACGCCCGCCTCGTCCTGCGCGGCGAGCACGGGCTCGCCATCGACCGGGGCCGTATCGTCCGCGAGGCCGTCGCCGTCGTCCTCGCCGATCTGGAATCGCGCGGCGACGCCAGCATCCTGGTCCGCCGGCTGCGCGGCCGCTGAGCCGGCCGGGTCCCGTCACGCGGTTCCGGGCCGCCGCCCGGGCGCGGGCTCCTCGTTCCGGCGCCACCGGGGCGGATAGCCTGCCGTCCTGACCTCCCGCACCTTGGACCCCGATGCCCAGCACCTCCGACGAACCGGCCCGCCCCCGCCGCCCCCTGGGCCGCGGCACCGCACTGCCACCCGTCACGCCGCCTTCTCCGGCCGAGCCGCCTCTTGAGCCGGCGCTGCCCGAGCCTGAGCCCGATCCTGCGCCAGAGCCAGAGCCCCTGCCCGCGCGAGTGCCGGAGCCGGCGGCTGAGCCAGAGCCGGCGCCCGAGCCGGTTGCGACGCCCACACCGGCGGTAGCGGCGCCCGGGCCGGCCGACGAGGCAGGGCAGGCACCGCCTGTGGCGGCCGGGAAGCCACCGCCGGCGGAGGCCGCCGAGAGCGGGAACCGCTTCACCGTGCGGCTGGCCAACTTCGAGGGGCCGTTCGACCTGCTCCTCCAGCTCATCTCCAAGCACAAGCTGGACGTCACCGAGGTCGCGCTGTCCAAGGTCACCAACGAGTTCATGACCTACATCCACGCCATGGGCCCCGACTGGGACCTCGACCAGACCACCGAGTTTTTGGTGGTCGCCGCCACCCTGCTCGACCTGAAGGCCGCCCGGCTGCTGCCGTCCGCCGAGGTGGAGGACGAAGCCGACCTCGCCCTGCTGGAGGCGCGTGACCTCCTCTTCGCCCGGCTGCTCCAGTACCGCGCGTACAAGCAGATCGCCGCGATCTTCGCCGAACGCCTTGAGCGGGAGGCGCTGCGCCACCCCAGGACCGTCGGCCTGGAACCGCAGCACGCCGAACTCCTGCCCGAGGTCGTGCTGAGCATCGGCCCCGAACGCTTCGCCCGCCTCGCGGTGAAGGCGATGCAGCCCAAGCCGAAGCCGCAGGTGTACGTCGACCACATCCACCCCCCGCTGGTCAGCGTGCGGGAACAGGCCGAGCGGGTGATCGCCCTGCTGCGCGAACTCGGCGCGGTCAGCTTCACCGAGCTGACCCGCGACGCCCCGGACACCCTGACCGTGGTCGCCCGCTTCCTCGCGCTGCTCGAGCTCTACCGGGAGAAGGCGATCGCCCTCGATCAGGAGGAGGCGCTCGGCCTCCTCCAGATCCGCTGGACCGGCGCCGCCGAGGCCGGCGCACCGCTGGTGACCGATGAATTCGACCGGGAGCCCTCGGCGGAGTCCGGGCCCGCGGGCAAGCCCGAGCCCGCGGCGAAAGGAGCACAGTGATGACCGACACAGCCGACCTGGCGGGGCGCGCCACCGAGTTGGACCCGGGCAACCCGGAGGGTACGGCCCCGGCGCCGGCCGGTCTGCTCTCCGCCGACGTGGCCGGTCTCGACCTGAAGCCCGCCCTGGAGGCGGTGCTGATGGTGATCGACGAGCCGGCCACCGAGGAGCACCTGGCGAAGGTGCTCGACCGGCCGCGCCGCACCGTCACCAAGGCGCTGCGTGAACTCTCCGACGACTACACCCGCGAGGGCCGCGGCTTCGACCTGCGGCTGGTGGCCGGCGGCTGGCGTTTCTACACCCGGCCCGCCTTCGCGCCGGCCGTGGAGAAGTTCGTGCTCGACGGCCAGCACGCCCGCCTCACCCAGGCCGCGCTGGAGACGCTGGCGGTCGTCGCCTACCGCCAGCCGGTCAGCCGGTCCCGGGTCTCCGCGGTGCGCGGGGTGAACTGTGACGGCGTGATGCGCACCCTGCTCCAGCGGGGGCTGGTGGCCGAAGGTGGGACGGAACCCGAGACAGGTGCGATCCTGTACAGGACGACCAACTACTTCCTGGAACGTATGGGCCTGCGCAGCCTCGATGAGCTGCCGGAGCTCGCCCCGTTCCTGCCGGAGGCGGACGCGATCGAGGCGGAGTCCCAGGAGGGGCTGCCGTCCTTCGATCCGGACGCCCCGGACGAGACAGTGACCACCTCGATTACGGAAACTTGATGCGAAGCAGCGACAGGAACAGCGGCGGCGGCCGGAACTCCCGCGGCGGCAGCGGCGGCAGCGGCGGCGGCACCGGCGGCGCCGACCGGCGCGGAGGCGGCTCCGACCGCCGGGGCTCCGGCGACCGTTCCGGGGGCCGGGCCGGCGACCAGCGGCGCGGTGACGGCCGGGGGACAGGGCAGGGCTCGGCCCAGGGCCAGGCTCAGTCTCAGGGCCAGTCTCAGGGCCAGGGCCAGCAGCGCCCGAGCAAGCCGCGTCCGGAGGAGCGCCGCTACGACGTCGGCACCACCGGCCAGTCCGGTGCCAACAAGCCCGGCGGCATGCCCCGCACCAAGACCGAGGGCCAGCCGGGCAACCGCGGCAAGCGCGGCGGCAGGAGCCTGCCCGCCCGTCCCCGGGAGCTGGACGCGCAGATCGAGGAGCGCAACCGGGAGCGGCACAGCAAGCCCAAGCTGAACCTGCCCAAGACCTTCCCCGGCGCCGAGCAGGAGGGCGAGCGGTTGCAGAAGGTGCTGGCCAGGGCGGGGATGGGCTCGCGCCGGGCGTGCGAGGAGCTGATCGAGCAGCGGCGCGTCGAGGTGAACGGCAAGATCGTCACCGAGCAGGGCCTGCGGGTGGACACCGACAAGGACGAGGTGAAGGTCGACGGGCTGACCGTCGCGACCCAGACGTATCTCTTCTTCGCCCTCAACAAGCCGGCCGGCGTCGTCTCCACCATGGAGGACCCCGACGGGCGCCAGTGCCTCGGCGACTACGTCACCAACCGCGAGACCCGGCTCTTCCACGTGGGGCGGCTGGACACCGAGACCGAGGGCCTGATCCTGCTCACCAACCACGGCGAGCTGGCGCACCGCCTCACCCACCCCCGGTACGGCGTGCAGAAGACCTATCTGGCCGCGATCCAGGGCCCGCTCCCGCGCGACCTGGGCAAGCAGCTCAAGACCGGCATCGAGCTGGAGGACGGCTGGGCGCGCGCCGACCACTTCCGCATCGTGCAGAACACCGGCAAGAACTACCTGGTCGAGGTCACACTGCACGAGGGCCGCAAGCACATCGTGCGGCGGATGCTGGCCGAGGCCGGCTTCCCGGTCGACAAACTGGTCCGCACCAGCTTCGGCCCGATCCCCCTGGGCGACCAGAAGTCCGGCTGGCTCCGCCGCCTGACCAACACCGAGGTCGGCATGCTGATGCGCGAGGTCGACCTGTAACACCCGCCGCTGACATCCCCCGCCCGCCAACTCGCTGGCGATCCGTCCCCGCGGCGGCTTGGATGATCCCATGCGCATCCAAGCCGCCTTCCGCCCCGCCGCTCCTGTGCCCCAACGCGCGTATGCCGCCTGTTGCGCGGGTGGCACCGGTGACCTCGTCCGCGGGGCCGCGGTGGTGGTCCGATGACCGGCGGGAAGCAGGCGGCGACCGGCGCGATGATCGGGCTGGCGCTCGGGGACGCGCTGGGATTCCCCACCGAGTTCAACACGTTGGCGATGATCGAGGCGAAGTCCGGGCCGTGGCGGGGCATGGAGCTGCCCCGGCCGGCCTTCGTCACCGACGACACCCAGATGACCCTCGCCTTCGGGCGCGCCCTGCGAACCGGGGCGGAGCGGGGGCGGCTGACCCCGCTGCGGCTGCTCAGGCCGTTGCGGGAGGAGTTCGTGGAGTGGTGGCGGTCGCCGGAGAACAACCGGGCGCCCGGCCGTACGTGCCTGATCGCGTGTCAGCTGCTGAGCCTGCCGGACCGGATCTGGCAGCAGGCCAGCCAGATCGGCTCCAAGGGCTGCGGCGCCAATATGCGGGTCGCGCCGGCCGGCCTCGTGCCCGGCCTCGATGAGCCGACGCGGGCCGGGATCGCCCAGTTCCAGGCCGCGCTCACCCATGGGCATCCGACCAGCCTCGCCGCCTCCGACCTGACCGCGTACACGGTACGGGTGCTCGCGGAAGGCGTCCGGCCCGCCGAAATACCCGCGCTGCTGCGGGGGTACGTGGCCGCGAACCGGTCGGTCTACCGGCACGACTGGCTCGGCGACCTCTGGGCGTACTCCCACGACCCGACCCCCACCCACTTCATCGAGCGCGGCTGGGACGAGTGCGCCGACGCGCTCGACCGGCTGGACGCGGCGCTGCGGGAGCGCGACGAGGAGGCGGACCCCTGTCTGGTGACCGGCGCCGGGTGGGTCGCGGAGGAGGCGCTCGCCACCGCGCTGCTGTGCTTCCTGCTCTTCCCCGAGGAGCCGCTCACCGCGCTGCGCCGGGCCGCGTACAGCTCCGGGGACTCCGACTCGCTGGCCTGTCTGACCGGCGCCTTCGCCGGGGCGTACCTCGGTGCCGACGCGTGGCCCGCGCCGTGGGCCGAGCGGATCGAGTACGGGGCGGAGCTACGCGCGCTGGGCGGTCTCTGGGATGCCGGGGCCGGCGCCGAGGTGGGGGCCGGGGACGGCCGGATCGGCTGAGAGGGCGGCCCGGCGCACCCGGAGCAGGAAATCCTCCACCCGGCCCCGGTCCGGCTCGGCCGGCAGCGGGGTCCGGGTGACGGCCGCGTCCACCTCGTCGTGCAGGGTCCGCACCCGGGCCCTGACCTCCTCCCAGCTCCGCTCCCCCCGCTTCACCGCCAGCAGCTCCTCCCGGTGCTCCCCGACCGCCACGGTCAGCTTCCCGGTCCGCAGCAGATCCCGCGCGCTGATCAGCAGCCGCAGCAGATGCATCGCGTGTTTCCAGCGCACCTCCCCGCGCGAGCGCAGCTCCTGCTCCAGCCTGGCGAGCTGCTGGGCCGCGTAACCCCGGAAGCTGCCCTCCACCCGCCGGGACAGGAACGCCTCCCGCAGATCGAGCAGTTCCCGCCCGGTGGCGTCCGCGTACTCGATCAGCGGGGAGTGCAGGCATTCGAGCAGATTGGGGTTGGCCCGCAGCGCGAGCCCGCAGAACCGCTCCAGCTCCCAGGAGAACTGCTCGTCCCCCGGCCCGGTGACATGCGTCGGCGGCTTCTCGAACCGCCAGAACAGCGGCGTCGGCGCCACGAACACCCCGCGCCGATCGGTGTCACTGGCTTCTGTCGCCAGTCCGAAGGCCCGCGAGCCCATCACACAGGCGTAGACCGTGTGGTCCCTGACGAGCCAGTGGCCCAGCGAGTCGCGCATGAGGGCGATTATCGCCATACCGTACGACCGCCGCCGGGAATTGCGCCGCTTCCTCTGATGGGCGCGGGGAGCAAGGGGCCGACGAGGACCCTGAGCCGTACGGTGTCCAGGTAATCAGCGGGGCTCCCGGGGCTCGCAGCATTCCCGGGGTCCGGGGTCCGCCGCGCCCCACCGCGTGATCGACGGGCCGTCCCGCCCCCCGGCTGTGACTTACCCTGGGGACCGATCAGCGGCCAGTCCGGCGGCTGTTCCGGCGCGCGTCCCGGCAGCACGGCTGTGCCGGCCGGCCGGGCGGCACCGTACCCCCGCACATCCGTACTCCCGCAGTGAGGACCACCAAGGTGAGGACCGCGCTCGTCATCGGAACCGGGCTGATGGGCACCTCCGCGGCCCTCGCGCTCACCGCCCGCGATGTCGCGGTGTACCTCGCCGACCACGACGACTCCGCCGCCAGGACCGCCGCGGCGCTCGGCGCCGGCGTCGTGGAGAGCCCGCGGGAACCGGTCGACCTGGTGGTCGTCGCCGTACCCCCGGCCCATGTCGCAGCCACCCTCGCCGACGCCATCGGCCGCGGCCTGGGGCGCGGCTACCTGGACGTCGCCAGCGTCAAGGGCGGCCCCCGCCGCGACCTGGAAGCGCTCGGCTGCGACCTCGGCCGCTACATCGGCACCCATCCGATGGCCGGCCGGGAGCGGTCCGGGCCGCTCGCCGCCACCGCCGACCTGTTCGAGGGCCGCCCCTGGGTGCTCACCCCCACCGCGGGCACCGACACCGCGGTGCTCAACCTCGCCCTCGAACTCGTCGCCCTCTGCCGCGCCGTCCCGGTGGTGATGGACGCCGACGCCCACGACCGCGCGGTCGCCCTGGTCTCGCACACCCCGCAACTGGTCTCCAGCATGGTCGCGGCCCGGCTCGAACACGCGGAGGAGGCCGCCGTCCGCCTGTGCGGGCAGGGCATCCTCGACGTCACCAGGATCGCCGGCTCCGAGCCGGGCATGTGGATGGACATCCTCGCCGCCAACCCCGGCCCGGTCGCCGACGTGCTCGCCGACCTCGCCGCCGACCTCGCCGAGACCGTCACCGCCCTGCGCGCCCTCCAGAGCGCCGACGACGACAAGCGCCGGGGCGGCGCGGCCGGCATCCAGGACATCCTCCGCCGGGGCAACGCGGGCCGCGCCAAGGTTCCCGGCAAGCACGGCACCGCCCCCAAGCCGTACGAGATGCTCGCCGTCCTCATCGGCGACCAACCCGGCGAGCTGGCCCGGCTCTTCGCCGACGCGGGCGCGGCCGGCGTCAACATCGAGGACGTCCGGATCGAGCACTCCACCGGCCAGCAGGCGGGCCTGGTCCAGCTCATGGTCGAGCCCCGCTCCGCCGCCCGCCTCTCGGCGGCCCTGCGCGAGCGTGGCTGGGCCCTGCGGGCCTAGGAAGGGGCTGGTCGCTCGGTGCCGGAGGGCGGCCGGGGGACCTTGGTGGGCGGCGCGGGGCTTGTCGGGCGGCCGGGCGAAGCCCGTGGCACGGTGCCGCCCGTGCGGCCGGTAACCTTGGGGGATGGCAGCCGGCCCCCGCCGGGGAGCCGCGACCCCGCGAACCGCGACCGACGTGCACGAGGAAGGCCCACCCCTGTGGAAAATCCGGTAAGTCCGGTGAACCCGGTGATCGTCGCCATCGACGGCCCCTCCGGCACGGGCAAGTCCAGCACCTCCAGGGCGGTGGCCGCCAAGCTCGGGCTCAGCTATCTGGACACCGGGGCCCAGTACCGGGCGATCACCTGGTGGATGCTGAGCAACGGTGTCGATGTGAACGACCCGGACGCCGTCGCCGACGCCGTTGACAAGCCGGTGATCATCTCCGGCACCGACCCCGGCAACGCCGCGATCAGTGTGGACGGCGTGGACGCCGCCGGACCGATCCGTACCGCCGCCGTCACCGCCGCGGTCAGCGCGGTCAGCGCGGTGCCCGAGGTCCGCTCCCGGATGGTGGCCTACCAGCGTGAGGTGGCCGGCGCCGCGCTCACCGGCATCGTCGTGGAAGGCCGCGACATCGGCACCACCGTGCTGCCGTCCGCCACCGTCAAGATCTTCCTCACCGCCTCCGCCGAGGCCCGCGCGGCCCGCCGCAGCAGCGAGCTGAACGGCGCGCAGAGCGTCGCCGACACCCAGGCCGCGCTGATCCGCCGGGACGCCGCCGACAGCGGCCGCAAGACCTCACCGTTGGCCAAGGCCGACGACGCGATCGAGGTCGACACCACCGAGCTCACCCTCCAGCAGGTCATCGAGCGGGTCGTGGCGCTGGTGGAGGAGAAGCGGGCGATCCGGTGACCCCTTCCTCGCGGTCCACCGCGCCATCCGCGACACTCGCGACACCCGTTCCGCCCGCGACACCCGTTCCCCCCGGCCCGCGCGGCGCCGCCGTCGGACGCGGCATCGGCATCGGGCTGATGAACAGCCTGTGGCGCCCCCGGGTGCTGGGTGCCTGGCGGGTGCCCGCGCAGGGCCCCCTCATCCTGGCCGGCAACCACAGCCACAACGTCGACGGCCCGATGCTGATCGGCACCACTCCGCGTCCGATCCACTTCCTGGTGAAGAAGCAGGCGTTCGTCGGCCCGCTCGACCCCTTCCTGCGCGCCATCGGCCAGATCGAGATCGACCGGGAGAGCGTCGACCGCGCCGCGATCGCCAACGCGCTCGGGGTGCTGGAGCGCGGCGGCGTCCTCGGGATATTTCCCGAAGGCACCCGCGGGGTCGGCGACTTCGCCCAGCTCCGGGCCGGACTCGCGTACTTCGCGGTGCGCTCCGGCGCGCCCGTGCTGCCGGTCGCCGTGCTGGGCAGCGCCCGCAAGGGCCGGGTGGTGGGGGCGCTGCCGCCGCTGCGGAGCCGGATCGACGTCGTCTTCGGCGAGCCCTTCCTGGCCGGGGACGGCAGCGGGCGCCGCACCCGGACCGCCCTCGACGAGGCCACCGCGCGTATCCAGGAGCGGCTCACCGCGCATCTGGCCGAAGCCAGGAAGGCCACCGGCCGCTGAACCCGGGGCCCGCCGGACCGGGGCCCCAGAACCCCCGGCCCTCGGACCCCCGCCCCGAACGCCGGCCGCCGCATCCCGGCGGCCGGACCTCCGGGCCCCGAAGCCCGGGCCCCGGACCCCGGCCGACCGGGCCCACCGGCCGCCGTACCCCAGCGGCCCGCCGCCTCACCGCGGCACCGCACGGGTTGCCGCCACACTGGTTACGGCAGCCACCACTGTTGACCGACGGAGAGAACTTCATGGACCAGCACGACGAGCACGGCGACCTCGGCGACGCCGAATACGCCGAGTTCATGGAGCTTGCCGCCGAAGAGGGCCTCGACCTGGACGAGGTGGCCGGCGACCTCGCCGAGATGGGCCACGGCCCGCTGCCGGTGCTGGCCGTCGTCGGCCGGCCGAACGTCGGCAAGTCGACTCTGGTGAACCGCATCATCGGCCGCCGCGAGGCCGTCGTCGAGGACCGCCCCGGCGTCACCCGTGACCGGGTCACGTACGAGGCCAACTGGAACGGCCGCCGCTTCAAGATCGTGGACACCGGCGGCTGGGAGCAGGACGTGCTCGGCATCGACGCCTCGGTGGCAGCGCAGGCCGAGTTCGCCATCGAGGCGGCCGACGCGGTGGTCTTCGTGGTGGACTCCACGGTCGGCGCCACCGACACCGACGAGGCCGTGGTCAAGCTGCTGAGGCGGGCCGGCAAGCCGGTGGTGCTGGCCGCCAACAAGGTGGACGGGCCTTCCGGCGAGGCGGACGCCGCCGCGCTGTGGAACCTGGGCCTCGGCGAGCCCTTCCCGGTCTCCTCGCTGCACGGGCGCGGCACCGGCGACCTGCTGGACGCCATCTTGGCGGCGCTGCCCGAGGCGCCCTCGATGACCTTCGGCGACCTGGCCGGCGGCCCGCGCCGGATCGCCCTGATCGGCCGCCCCAACGTCGGCAAGTCCTCCCTGCTGAACCGGGTCGCGGGCACCGACCGGGTGGTGGTCAACGAGGTGGCGGGCACCACCCGGGACCCGGTCGACGAACTGATCGAGCTCGGCGGCGTCACCTGGAAGTTCATCGACACCGCGGGCATCCGCCGCCGGGTCCACCTGGCCGAGGGCGCCGACTACTACGCCTCGCTGCGGACGGCGGCGGCGCTGGAGAAGGCGGAGGTCGCGGTCATCCTCATCGACGGCAGCGAGACGCTGGCCGAGCAGGACACCCGGATCATCACCATGGCCGTCGAGGCGGGCCGGGCCGTGGTCATCGCCTACAACAAGTGGGACCTGCTGGACGAGGAGCGCCGCTACTACCTGGAGCGCGAGATCGAACGCGATCTGGTCCAGGTGCAGTGGGCGCCGCGGGTCAATGTCTCGGCCATGACCGGCCGGCACATGGAGAAGCTGGTGCCCGCGATCGAGACCGCGCTGGCCGGCTGGGAGACCCGGGTGCCCACCGGGCGGCTCAACGCCTTCCTCGGCGAACTCGTCGCCGGGCACCCGCACCCCATCCGCGGTGGCAAGCAGCCGCGCATCCTCTTCGGCACCCAGGCCGGCACCCGGCCGCCGCGCTTCGTGCTCTTCTCCTCCGGCTTCCTGGAGGCGGGCTACCGGCGCTTCGTGGAGCGCCGGCTGCGCGAGGAGTTCGGCTTCGCCGGCACCCCGATCCAGGTGTCGGTGCGGGTGCGCGAGAAGCGGGGCCGTAAGAAGTAGTCACCGGCCGGTCCGGGAGCCGGCCGGGGGAGCCTCGCCCGGCGGCTCCGGCCGGCGGCTCAGCGGAGCCGGTTGTCGCCGCGGCCCGGCGGCAGCGCCGCCGGGCCGTTGTTGCCACGGTGCCGACCGCCCGGCGCGAACCCCCGGTACTCGGTGTGCCAGGCCGAGAAGCCGCCCAACTCGACCTGTTCCTCACCGGTGCGGTCGCCCGGCAGCGTCCGGAAGAGCCGTCGGTACTCCGAGCAGAGCGCGTCGTAGATCGGGGTGCCGCTGCCTCCTGCGGAGTCCTGCGCGGTGCGCATGGACGGGATGTAGCGCTGATAGGGGGCCCGGGCGGAGGCGTCAAAGGTGTGCACGTATCTGCCAACGACGTTCCGTGCCTGCGGATGCGGGCCATCCGGCTGAATTGCCGATCTTTGACCCCGTGCGGGCCATGCCTCCCGATATAGGGGGCCCGAAGGGGCGCCCACCGCCCGCAGCGCACACAGAAGGTACCTACACAAGAAGGGGCGTGCACGGCTCACCGTGCACGCCCCTCACTGTTTCGAGCCCCGGGATGCCGGGATGCCGGGATCAAGTACCGGCGAGCGGCATCGTGGCCGCCACCAACTGGCCACGCGAGCAGGCGCGCGCCAGCGCGTCCCGCATCAGGTCCTCGCGCGGCTGCCGCCCGATCGAACCGGCCGGACCGGCGTACACGTACACCTCGTTGCTCCGGCTGCACGCCGCCCGCCAGCCGTCGCTGACCTGGAGCGGCTGATGCGCCTGCCACCACGCGGTGGCCGGCCCACCGGCCGCCCCCGGCTGGAGCACCGCGTGCAGCTTGCCCATCGCCAGCAGCACCGACCAGCCGGCCAGCGGTGTCGGCCGCACCTCCAGGTCGAGCTGCGGTACGAAGCCCTGCTCGATCAGCAGGGGCAGGAAGTCGTCGCCGCCGACGGTCGAGCCCACCCGGGAGACCGGCCCGGTCGGCTCGACCACCAGCGCCGGACAAAGGGTGTCCTCGACGATGATCAGCCCGCAGGTGATGCCGAGCACCGCCTGCCGGGGCGCGGTCTCGACCGGCGGCGGCGCGGTGTGTCCACCGTGCTCCCAGCCGCCGCCGAAGCGCTCCTGGCCCAACGAGACCGTGCGCACGGCGCCCTGCAACTGCTCCTCGGAGACCGGCACCACCTGTGACGGGATACAGGCCGCGTGGGCGAACGCCAGCACCGCCGTCTCGTCGCCGACGAAGAGCACCGTGCTGGTGGGCTCCTGGCCGGTGTCGCCGGGGGTGCGGCAGGAAGTGCAGTCGTAGGTGCCCGGCGCGTTCTCACCGGCGAGGAGTCGTTCGGTCTCCTCGTCGCCGATCTCGGCTCGTACCTCGTCACTCACGTCGAGCATGGGCGCCACGGGAGTCTCCTTGAAGTCCGGTACTGCGGTCACTGAGTGACAACGGCCGGTCTGTGGTGGGAGTCACGGTTTGTGGCGTATCTCATTCCGCCGGCCGTCGCCGTCGGTGAGAATTCCGGCAATCCGCTCACCCAGCGTCGAACGAGCGTATGAGCGAGACCAATTGTCGCTGTGAGGTAACTCACTGTCAGAACCCGGAGTATGCGGACATCACATGATATGTGCATGGTGAGAAGCGCCATTCTCTTGATCCTTACTGCTGGTAACAACCAACTGGCCTGCGGCGAAAGAGAATTGTTTGCCCCTTGGCGCCGGCGCTGCCTAGATTCGCCCGCCGTGTGCAGAGTGCACCGCCCGGGTTCGGACGGGTGCCGCCTCGTGAGGGAGGCGACGCCCGTTCTTGATGCGTGAACGGGGACCCCCGGGTCCGTGGAGAGGGAATCCATGGGTTTGAGCTGCAAGTACCGGCAGACCGCACTGCTCACCGGGGTCGCCGTCCTCGCACCGCTGGCCGTGCTGGCCACCGCGGGCGGGGCATCGGCGGCGGACAGCGCCGTGTGGGACCGCATCGCCCGGTGCGAAAGCGGGGGCAATTGGCACATCAACACAGGCAACGGGTACTACGGCGGGCTCCAGTTCTCCGCCGGCACCTGGCGGGCCTACGGCGGCGGTGCGTACGCCTCGACCGCCGACCGTGCCTCCCGCGAGCAGCAGATCGCCATAGCGACAAAGGTGCAGCACGCCAGTGGTTGGGGCGCCTGGCCGGTGTGCGCCCGCAAGGCCGGCGCCTATGGCTCGGCGCCGGCTGCTTCGAGCCGACCGAGTCATTCCAGCAAGCCGGCCGCCGTCAAGCCGTCGAAGAGCTCGAAGTCCGGGAAGCCGGGCACGTCTTCGACGTCGACCGGGTCCGCCACGCACCGCACGCACCGGTCGAAGACCGGCGTGTCCGCCGAGCGGACGACGGTGCGGCCCGCCAAGCGGCGGCACACCACGGCGTCCCGGCACATCTCCTCGTCCGCCAAGGCCCACCCGGCCACGCCGCGCCCCGCGTCGGCCGGCGCGGTGCGTGGCACGGGCGTCCGCGCGCCGCTCCCGCTGCCGGCCTGGTGGCCCAACTGGTACGCGGTGGCGGGGTGATCCCCCGACGCGACGCGACCGATTGATCGATATGACCATATGACCGTGTGGCGATCAGTTGGATCGTGTGCCCGGCCCGGGTGTGGTCCACCCGGGTGGGGCACACGCCGCGTCGGGCCGCGTTTCCCCGGGACCCGGGCGGGGACGTGCTTAGCGTGGCCCGATGATCGAACCATCGAACTATCGCCAAGGCGACACTGTCGGTGATCGGCCCGTGCAAGACCGTACGACCGGCGGCCGGACGATCGGTGTGCGTGCCGCCGCCACCCTCGCCTCGCTGGGGGCGGCCGTGCTCCTCCCGCTCGCCGCGTCCGCCGCGCAGGCGACCACCCCGCAGCGGGCCCCCACCCGGGACGCGTCGGCATGGGACGACGTCGCGAGGTGCGAGAGCGGCGGCGACTGGCACACCAACACCGGCAACGGCTACTTCGGCGGCCTTCAGTTCCGGCAGAGCACCTGGGAGGCGTTCGGCGGCCTGAAATACGCCCGCCGCGCCGACCTGGCCACCCCGCAGGAGCAGATCACGGTCGCCCAGGCCGTACTACGGTCGCAGGGCCGGAGCGCCTGGCCCGTCTGCGCCGGCCGGGCGGACCTCTCCGGCGCCTCGGGATCCGGCCAGACCGCTCAGTCCGGCCAGACCTCCCAGCCCGCGCAGCCCGCCCCGACCTCCCGACCCGCCGGACCGTCCCAACCATCCGACCCGCCCGGCCTTCCCGACCGCGCGGACTCCTCCGACTCCTCCGACCCGACTGGTGGCACCCAGCAGACCGACCAGGCCGGGCGCGACGTCCACACCGTGCGGGCGGGGGAGACGCTCGACGGCATCGCGCGCGACCTCGGCATCGACGGGGGATGGCCCCGGCTGTACAAGATGAACAAGGAGCTGATCGGCCCGGACCCGGACCTGGTGATCACCGGAGCGGTGCTCACCATCTCCTGACCGAACCCGCTCGCGCCTCGGGACGCCCCTGAAATATGGTGGGCACGTTAAATCTCGATGAACGACGCGTGGTTGCCGGGGTCGGCGGCCTGCCCGCCGACCCTTGGCCCGCTCGGTGACCCGGCACCCGTCCGACGAGGGGTCCGGCACCGCGATGCGCATATCGTTCCTGCTCAACAACGCCTACGGCATTGGTGGCACCATCCGTACCACCTGCAATCTGGCGGCGCGGCTCGCCGTCGAGCACGAGGTCGAGATCGTCTCGGTGTTCCGGGACCGCGCCGATCCGCATTTCGCATACGATCCGCGGATCCGGCTCAGCCATCTCGCCGACCTGCGGCCGGACGCTCCGAAGAGCGTCCACGACGATCCGCGCGGCCGGCGCCCTTCGGCCGTCTTCCCGGCCGCCGACCGGCGGCACGCCGTGTACAGCGCCCTCACCGACGAGCTGATAGGGGGCTGGCTGGCCGCGCTGGACACCGAGGTCGTGGTCGGCACCCGGCCAGGACTCAATGTGCACCTCGCCCGGCAGGCGCCGCGCCGGCTGGTCCGGGTCGCCCAGGAGCACCTGACCCTCGACACCCACTCCACCCGGCTGGTGCTGACCCTGCGGCGCCACTACCCCCGGTTGGACGCGGTGACCACCACCACCGAGGCCGACGCGGCCGTCTACCGCCGCCGGATGCCCGGGGTCCGGGTCACCGCGGTGCCGAACAGCGTGCCGCCCGCCACCACCGCGCCCTCCGACTGCACCGCCCCGGTGGTGGTCGCCGCCGGACGGCTCGCCCCGGCCAAGCGCTTCGACGACCTGATCCGCGCCTTCGCCATCGTCAGGGCCGGCCGACCCGACTGGTCCCTGCGGCTCTACGGCAGCGGTGACCAGCGGGCCGGGCTCGCCGCGCTGATCGGCGAACTCGGTCTCGGCGACCACGTCCGGCTGATGGGCCCGGTCGCCCCGCTGGAGCCCGAACTCGCCAAGGGTTCGCTGCTCGCGGTCACCTCCACCACCGAGTCCTTCGGTATGACCATCGTCGAGGGGATGCGGGCCGGCCTGCCGGTCGTCGCGACCGACTGCCCACTCGGCCCGCGGGAGATCATCAGGGACGGCGAGACCGGGCTGCTGGTGCCGCCGCGCGATGTCCCCGCCATCGCCGCCGCGCTGCTCTCCCTGATCGAGGACGACGGCACCCGCCGGGCCATGGGCCGCGCCGCGCTCGCGTCCGCCGCGCGGTACGACCCGGCGCCGATCGCCGACCGCCATCTCGACCTCTTCCGGTCGCTGCTGGCCGAGCGGGCCCGCGGCGGGCACCAGGTCAGGGCGACCTTGCGGGCCGGCGTGGGCCGGGGGCTCGGCGCCTTCCTCTCCGCGACGGACAGCGCGGGCGCGGCGGCGCGCAGGGCCCGGCGCGCGGCCGCCCCGGCGGACACCGGCTGAACTCGCTCATATTGGTCCGACCGCGCTCATCAGCGCCCAATCCGACCGGGCGATCAGCGCGCGCCCAGGCCGTACACAGGAGAAATCGCGGAGAATCTGTGCGGGAGTTGTGTGCGGGAGAATTCGCCGCTGACGGATTTTCCGGGCGCTCCCGCTGATGGCCGCATACGGTGGCTCTATGGAGTCGCATGCGAACTTTTCCGCCGATGATCCGCAGGACGACCTGGACGCGTATCGGGGCCTTGGGCAGCGCGAGGCCGAGGACCGGGCCCGGGAGCGGGGCTGGACCACGGTCCGCTCGCTGCCGCCCGGTGCGGTGGTGACCATGGAGTACGTGGTCGGCCGGCTCAACTTCACGGTGGACGGCGGCCGGGTGACCCGGACGTGGCTCGGCTGAGCGGCGGCGCGGAGCTGTGACGTGAGCGGCTGACGTGACCGGCTGACGCGGACGGCGACGCCGTCGGCCCGGACCCGTGACGCCGGGCCGGCGCGGTGCGACGGCGGAGCGGGGCGCTGGAGGGGACATGTCCCTCCAGCGATCGCTGTGGTTCAGGTGCTGCGGGTGGTGCGGGTTCGGTCGGGTCCGGCCGGACCCGCCGCGGCCGGCCTCAGCCAGCCGCGGCGGCCTCAGCCGACGGTGCCCCGGCCGCCGCGTCCCGGCTGGTGCAGGAGCGGAGCCGGGGCCCGGGGCGGCCGGTCGGCCGGCGGCCTGCGGCTGCCGGCCGGGGTGAGCGGGGTCCGCTCGTTGCGGCCGGTCGGCGGACGCCCCGGCGCGTAGGGGTTGTTCGCGGCGCCGTTCTGGCCGCCGGCCGCCGGCGTGCCCCCGAGCGGGATCCCCGCGCTCGGTACGCCCCCGGTTCGCGCGCCACCGGCCGGCGGCGCGGCGGACTGCGGGGTGACCGGCTGTTGGACGGTCGATGCCGTGGCCGGTGCCGTGACCGGTGTCGCGGGCAGTGCCGTGGCCGGCGCCACGCCCGCCGGTGACACGCCGGCCGGCACCGCACCTGACGGCGACGCACCGGCCTGAGCGCCGGTCACCGGCGGCTGCCCGGCGGACGCCTGGACCACGGCGCCGCCGAGACTGCCCGCGCCGACGGGCTCGCGGCTCGGTTCCTCGATCTCCGGGAACCGCGGGCCCACCATCGGCGGACCGGCCGGCGGATCGGCCGCCGCGGCGCGCCCGCGGGCCCGCCACCGCGCCCAGGCACCGACCAGAAGCTCCTCGGCACGGGCCATCGCCGGCTCGAACCAGGGCAGCGCCAGCAGGATCAGCAGTCCCGCGGCCCAGCCGAGCAGGACGTCGCTGACCCAGTGCGTACCGAGGTAGACGGTGGTGGCACCGACGCCGAGAGCCAGCAGCGCGCTGATGACCGAGCCCAGCCGCTGAGCCCGCTGAGTCGTCGCCAGGTAGGCCAGCACGCCCCAGGTCACCACCGCGTTGGCGGTGTGTCCGGACGGAAATATATCCCCGCCGGCGAACATCTCCGCGGAGCCGACGGTCGTCGCGTAATGCGGGCCGAGCCGTCCGAGGCCGTATTTCACGGCGCCCACGGTGACGTTGAGCAAGAGAAGGGAGGTGCCGAGTACGAGCAGCGGATGCAGGGTGCGGTGGCGCCATGAACGCCAGCCGAGCCATGCGAGCACCATCACCGCCGTGGGACCACGCTGACCGAGCACCACGAAATAGTCCAAAAATGCGTGGATCTGCGGCCATTGTTTGTAGGGACGCCAGAGCATGACCTGCCAGTCGAGCGTCACCAGTTTGGATGTGGTCCAAACGCCCACGACGATGGCCACGTAGACCGCGAGCGTCAAGCCGAACAACCACACGCGTGTTCGGCTCATCCGCGGCAGGTCCCGTTTGGTCGGGTGCTCCGCCAGGCGGTGGAGCGTCTCATCGGTACGCACTCAATCGACGTTACAGCGTGTGACGGCACAGAACGGCGCTGCGGCCCGCTTTGTAATGACGATGTGATGTGGAGTGGGTCTCGTCAGCCCTTTGGCGGTACGCGTTTGGGGCGAATGCGGGAACCTTCTGGAGTTTATGTTCGGGTGTTGATACTCACATCGGCGTCTTCTTATTTATCGCTTATTTCCCCGCACTTTCTCCGCCGTTTCCCCGCCGATAGCCGGACCGCCGGGGGTCGGCGGCGGCCGGCCGCCGGCTCCACCGGGTCCGGACCGGGGTCAACTGTGGCCGGAGAGCGACCGGACGGTGTCCCGGCGGTGTCGGCCGGGTGGCCGGTCCTGGCCCGCGGACGGCGCGCCGCGGCGCCCCGGGCAGGTGGGAGGGTCGGAATGGATGCTTCCGGTTCGCGTACGCTGTCGAACCACTCGCTCCTGGAGGTGGGCCTATGGCACGCCCGGTCAGCCGGTGGACCGTCCTGGTCGTGCTGTGCGCCAGCCTGTTGATCGTCGCGCTGGACGCGACCGTTCTCCAGGTGGCCGTGCCCGCCATCACCGAGGACCTCCGCCCGGGTGGGCAGGCGCTGCTCTGGATCGTCGACGCGTACCCGCTCGTCGCCGCCTCCCTGTTGATCCTCTTCGGCACCCTGGGAGACCGTATCGGTCGGCGCCGGGTGCTCCTCATGGGGTACGCCCTCTTCGGTGCCGCGTCCGCCGTCGGCGCCTTCGCGCCCGGCCCCCATGTGCTGATCGCGGCCCGCGCGCTGCTCGGCGCCGGCGGCGCCATGATCATGCCCGCCACCTTGTCGATTCTCCGGCAGGTCTTCCCCGACCGGCGCGAGCGGGCGATGGCGATCGGGCTGTGGAGCGCGGTGGCCGCCGTCGGCGCGGCGATCGGCCCGGTGCTCGGCGGCTTCCTGGTCGAACACTTCTGGTGGGGCTCGGTCTTCCTCGTCAACATCCCGCTGATGGCCCTGATGCTGCCGCTCGGCCGGCTGCTGCTGCCGGAGTCCCGCGGTGCGTGCGAAGGACCCTGGGACGTCCTCGGCGCGGTGACCGCCGCCGCCGGCATCCTCGGCGTGGTCTTCGGGGTCAAGCGGCTCGGCGTCGGCGCCGGCCCGCTGGACGCCTCGGTGTATCTGCCGCTGCTGGCCGGGGCGACCGCCCTGGTGCTCTTCGTACGCCGCCAGCGCCGCCGGGCGCATCCGCTGGTCGACGTGCGGATGTTCGCGCGGGCGGCTTTCTCCACCTCGGTGGGCTGCATCGTGCTGGCCATGCTCGCGCTGGTCGGGCTGGAACTGATCGCCGTGCAGTACCTCCAACTGGTACTCGGGCTCAGCCCGATGCAGACCGGTCTGCGGCTGCTGCCGCTCACCTTCGCGGCGATGGCGGCCGGCCTGGTCGGCGCCCGCCTGCTCCAGCGCTTCGGGCCGCGCCGGATGGTCTGCGCCGGCTTCCTGGCCACCGCGCTCGCCGTGCTCGGACTGACCGCGATGGGGCAGACCGACCGTCCCGTGCTGCTCACGGCCGGCTTCGTGCTGCTCGGCCTGGGCCTGGAGACCACGCTGTTCGGCGCCTATGAGTCGATGCTGAGCGAGGCCCCGGCGCATCAGGCGGGCGGCGCGGCGGCGATCGGCGAGACCGCGTACCAACTCGGCGCGGGCATGGGCATCGCGCTGCTCGGCAGTGTGATGAACCTCGTCTACGCGCCGCACGCCGCCGGGGTGAGCGGCGCCGACACGACGGCCGCCGGTCAGTCGCTCGGTGAGGCGTACGACGTGGCCGACCGGCTCGGCGGCGGTTCCGGGGCCGCGCTCCGGCAGGCCGCACGTCACTCTTTCGTGCAAGGCATGCATCTGACGCTGGTGGTCAGCGCCGCGTTGCTGGTCGGCGGTGCGTGCGCGGCGCTGCGGCTGCCGATGGTGATGGAGTGCGCGCCGCTGGACGGCGCGGCGGACCCGGCGGAAGGCGCGGGGGCGTTGGCGGGGGCCGCCGGGGGCGAGCGGGGCAGCGGGACGGCCTCGGCGGACAAGGCGGCCGGGGATCAGGACCGGTCCACGGGCCGGCCGCCCACCGGGCCCGTACGCTCTGGACGCACGCGGGAGTGAGCCGTAACGTCGGCGCCGAGCCGTTGATTACCGCTGCTAGTTTTCGGGCCGGAGGTCCAGTCATGTCCGCCACACCCGGTACACCCGGCGCACCCGCGGCGCGCGCCGCCAGGCCGCCCTTCGACCCGTACGACCCGCTGGACCTGGACGACCTGCTCACCGCCGAGGACCTGGCGATCCGCGACACCGTACGGAACTGGGCCGCAGACCGGGTGCTGCCGCACATCGCCGACTGGTACGAGCGCGGTGAACTGTCGCCCATCCGCGAACTCGCCCGTGAGCTCGGCGCCATCGGCGCGCTCGGCATGCCGCTGACCGGCTACGGCTGCGCGGGCGCCTCGGCCGTGCAGTACGGCCTGGCCTGCCTGGAACTGGAGGCCGCCGACTCCGGTATCCGCTCGCTGGTCTCGGTCCAGGGCTCGCTGGCGATGTACGCCATCCACCGCTACGGATCGGCCGAGCAGAAGGAGCGCTGGCTGCCGTCGATGGCGGCCGGCGAGGTGATCGGCTGCTTCGGGCTGACCGAGCCAGACCACGGCTCCGACCCGGCCGGCATGCGCACCCACGCCAAGCGCGAGGGCGCCGACTGGGTGCTCAACGGGCGCAAGATGTGGATCACCAACGGCTCGGTGGCCGGCGTCGCGGTGGTGTGGGCCGGGACGGACGAAGGCGTCCGCGGTTTCCTGGTCCCGGCCGGCACCCCTGGTTTCGCGGCGCCGGAGATCCACCACAAGTGGAGCCTGCGCGCCTCCGTCACCAGCGAACTGGTCCTCGACGACGTCCGGCTGCCCGCCGACGCGGTGCTTCCCGAGGTCAGCGGCCTGCGCGGCCCGTTGAGCTGCCTCAACCACGCGCGCTACGGCATCGTGTGGGGCGCGATGGGCGCGGCCCGCGCCTGCTTCGAGGCGGCGCTGGAATACGCCAAGGGCCGCGAGCAGTTCGGCCGGGCCATCGCCGGCTTCCAGCTCACCCAGGCCAAACTCGCCGATATGGCGGTCGAACTGCACAAGGGGATCCTGCTCGCCCACCATCTCGGGCGGCGGATGGACGCGGGGCGGCTGCGCCCGGAGCAGGTCAGCTTCGGCAAGCTCAACAACGTCCGCGAGGCGATCGGGATCTGCCGCACCGCCCGCACCGTCCTGGGCGCCAACGGGATCTCGCTGGAGTACCCGGTGATGCGGCACGCGACCAATCTGGAGTCCGTGCTCACCTATGAGGGCACGGTCGAGATGCACCAGCTCGTCCTGGGCAAGGCACTCACCGGACTCGACGCGTTCCGCGGCTGAAGCGCCGCCACGCCGCCGTCCGGCGAGAGACCTCGCCGTCAGGACTGATTGAAGAAGCGGTCGCCGCCGTGCCGGCTGTCGGCGTTCATGACCGAGTAGTCGACCGGGGTCAGCAGGAAGACCCGGGTGGCGACCCGCTCGATGGAGCCGCGCAGGCCGAAGGTGAGGCCGGCCGCGAAGTCGACCACGCGCTTGGCGTCGGCCGGCTCCATGCCGGTGAGGTTGACGATCACCGGTACGCCGTCCCGGAAGAGCTCACCGATGCCGCGTGCGTCCCGGAAGCTGTCCGGGGTGACCGTGGCGATCCGGTGGCCCTGCTCCTCGGCCGACTCGCTCGCCACCCGCACCCGCGGGTCGGTCACCCAGGTGTCGGCACGCTCGGAGCCCTCGCCGTAGTCGGCGTACTCCTCGTCGTAGTAACCCTCGCCGCCGTTGTCGTCGACGAGGCCCAGCCAGGCGCTCGCCCGTCGTACCGAACCCATGGACGCCTCCTCTCTCACACGCAGTCGTACCGTCCGCTGTTCCTATGGTCGTCCATGATGCGGAGGATGTGCCAAGCGGATTGCCGCCATGCAGGCGACTTGTGACGGTACTGGCACACACGATAGTGGCGCATCGTCAAGCCGCGGCAGGGGTAAGCGAGGTGACCGTTCGATGGGAACTTCCTCCACGGGCGGGTGAATACGAGGGCCGTACGGCCCTACCTGCCCCGAGAACGCAGGCCTATAACCTGACCGCCGCTCGAAGTGACGAGGTCAGCGGGGTTATCCGGACGTTTGTGATCATCAGCTCATCTCGACCGGGCCGATCGGAGGCCGCGGCGGCGGCCGGTCCTGACTGAGGCTCAGTCCGCGTTCGTGTCTACGCCGGACGACGGCCGACGGCGTACCGCGGTCCCCGCGCCCGGGTGTCGGCGGTCCCCGCCCGGGTGCCGGCGGTCGGTGTGCCGTGCGGTGGCTCAGATGTGCCGTGGGGTGGCTGGGGCGCGTTGGGCGGATGGGTTTCGATCCTAAGTGCCTCTTGTGTGTTTCCTGTGCGGCCTGAATACTCCCTTGAGTACCCGTCAGGCGCACAAGGCGTTCGGTTATCGGTATGGGTATGACAGTCCACCGACAAGTGCGCCGGTCTCATCCCCCCTCCCGCCCCTCCACCCCCACAGGAGGAACGAGTGAAGTCCACCCGCCGCATACAGTTGATCGCGATCACCTCCGGAATGATCGCCGCGACCGCCTTCGCCCTGCCGGCCGCCAGCGCGGCGCCCACCGCCAAGGCCACCCCGGAGGCCGCCGCGTCGGTGGCCGCCCAGCTCGGCGCCGACGCCACAGCCGGCACCTACTACGACAGCGCGAGCAAAACCACGGTCGTCAACGTCACCACCCGGGCCGCGGCCGACGCCGTCCGCAGTGCCGGCGCCACCCCTCGCCTCGTCAGCCACAGCGCCGCCCAGCTCACCCAGGCCGGCGTCGCCGCCAAGACCGCCGACATCGCGGGTTCCGCCTGGTCGGTCGACCCGCGTTCCAACACCCTTGAGATCAACGTCGACAGCCGGGTCACCGCCACCCAGCTCGCCCGGCTCCGGCAGTCGACCGCGAGCTTCGGTGACGCGGTCCACGTCACCCGGGTCTCCGGCACCTTCAGCAAGCTGCTCTCCGGCGGCGACGCCGTACAGACCACCCAGTGGCGCTGCTCGGTCGGCTTCAACGTCCGCAGCGGCAGCACGTACTACTTCCTGACCGCCGGCCACTGCACCGAGGGCCTGCCGGCGTACTACACCACCTCAGGCACGTACATCGGCCCCACGGTCGCCAGCAGCTTCCCCGGCAACGACTACGGCATCGTCCGCTACGACTCCACCGTCGCCCACGACGGCACCGTCGGCTCCCAGGACATCACCAGCGCGGCGAACGCCTTCGTCGGTGAGGCCGTCAAGCGGCGCGGCTCCACCACCGGTATCCACAGCGGAACGGTCCAGGCGCTCAACTCCACCGTCAACTACGGCGGCGGGGACGTCGTCTCCGGTCTGATCAAGACCAATGTGTGTGCCGAGCCCGGCGACAGCGGCGGCTCCCTGTACGACGGCGCGAAGGCCATCGGCCTGACCTCCGGCGGCAGCGGCAACTGCTCGTCCGGCGGTACCACGTACTTCCAGCCGGTGACCGAGGCGCTCAGCGCGTACGGCGTCAGCGTCTTCTGATCTGGTTTCTGACCCGGTTGCTGATCCGGTCTCTGAGCCGGTGACCGCCGGTGCCCCCGCCGCGCGCAGGTCCGCGGCGGGGGCAGCGGTGTGTCCGGGGGTTCCGCAGGCGTGGCCGCTGCCCGGTCTGACCGGTCGGCCTGGTCTGCCCGGTCCGCCCGGTCGCGTTTCCGTGCCGGCTGTCAGTCGACCGGGCCGCTCGCGCTTCCGTGCGCACTGCCCCAGCCGTACGCCCGGTTCGCCCGCAGTCTGATGACCAGCCGGCGATCCGCGACCATCGCCGCCCGGTACTCGTCCCAGTCCGGGTGCTCGCCCCCGATCCGGCGGTAGACGTCGATCAGCTCCTCCACCGTCGCGTCATGCGGGTCCGCGGCCGGCGGGGTGACCTCGGCGTCGCCCTCCGCGACCAGATAGGCGCCGAGGTCAGGGGTGGAGACGTAGAAGCTGGCGCGCGGATCCCGGCGCAGGTTGCGGGTCTTGGCCCGGTCGTCGGTCGCCGAGATGCGGATGGTCCTGGTGGCCTCGTCGTAGGTGTACGACACGTTGGAGAGCTGCGGCCTGCCGTCCCTCTTGAGAGTGACGAGCACTCCGGTGCTGCGCTCCTTGAGAAGTTCGAACAGCGGGCTGGTGGGGGACGGCTGACTCATGGTCGCTCCGGAGTCCTCTCGGTGGTACGACGGCGGTACGGCAGCGCTGTCACAGCGGATGACACGGGCGTTCCCACTGTGTGGAGAGGGCAACGCGGCTCGCACACCTCTTGTTCCGCGCCGCGCCCAAGGCGCTCTGCCGGCTTGGTTTTTCACCCGTTCGGCGGGTGCGGCGCGACTTTTTACCCGCACGTAACTAGGCACCTCTTCCTACTCGCGCGTAACTTGTGATGAGCCCCCGTCATAGTGATCCGGATCACAGGGCGTGTGCCGTCGACACGTTCGTCCCGACCCGCGAGGAGATCACATGAGGCTGCCCTGGAAACGGCTTGTGGCCACGTTCTCACTGGCCACGGCGCTGGCGATCGCCCCCGCCGCCGTCGCCGGCGCCAACTCCGCACCGACCAGCGGCTGGAACGACTTCTCCTGCCACCCCTCGGCCCAGCACCCCCGCGCGGTCGTGCTCGTACACGGCACCTTCGCCAACGGCACCGACAACTGGCTCGACTTCGCGCCCTACCTGGTCGCCCGCGGCTACTGCGTCTTCTCCTTCGACTACGGCATGCTGCCCGGTGAGTCGCTGATCGGCGGCCTGGGACCGATCGCCGACTCGGCGCGGCAGCTCTCGGACTTCACCGACCGGGTGCTCGCCGCCACCCACACCGCCAAGGTCGACATCGTCGGACACTCCCAGGGCGGCATGATGCCGCGCTACTACCTGAAGTTCCTCGGCGGCGCGGCCAAGGTGAACGCCCTGGTCGCGCTGGCCCCCGACAACCACGGCACGACCCTGGACGGACTGACCGCGATCCTGCCCTACTTCCCGGGAGCCGCCGACTTCCTGCGGTCCAACCTCCCCGGACTCACCGACCAGGTGGCCGGCTCCGCCTTCCAGCAGCAGCTCAACGCCGGCGGCGACACGGTGCCCGGCGTGCACTACACGGTGATCTCGACCGTCTATGACGAGGTGGTCACCCCTTATACGACCCAGGCGCTGTCCGGTCCCGACGTCCACAACGTGGTGCTGCAGAACCTCTGCCCGGCGGATCTGTCCGAACACGTCGCCATCGGCCTGACCGACCACATCGCCTTCCACGAGGCGGCGAACGCGCTCGACCCCGCGCACGCCAGCCCCACCACCTGCCTGTCGGTGTTCGGTTAGCCCCGGCCCCGGACGCCCCAGCCGGTCCCAGGCGGCTCCCGGTCGTACTCGCTGACGGATCCCCGGGCCCGACGGCCGATTGTCGGTGGTGGATGGCAGGCTTGCGCCATGAACACCGAGAGTGACGACCGTCGGTTCTGGGACGCGGCGGCCGACCGGTTCGACGAGGCAGCCGACCACGGTCTGCGTGACCCGGGGGTCCGGGCTGCGTGGGCGGCCCGGCTGCGGACCTGGCTGCCCGCCGGGCCGTCCGACGTGCTCGATCTGGGCTGCGGCACCGGAAGCCTGGCGCTGCTCGCGACCGAGCAGGGGCACCGGGTGGTCGGCGTCGACAGGTCGCCGCCCATGGTGCGGCTGGCCCGGGAAAAGCTGTTCGGCACCGGTGCGCGGGTGCTCGTCGGTGACGCCTCCCGGGCACCGGTCGCGGCGGACGCCTTTGACACCGTGCTGGTCCGCCATGTGCTGTGGTCGCTGCCGGATCCGGCGGCCGCGCTGCGGGACTGGACCCGATTGCTCAGGCCCGGCGGCCGGCTGGTGCTGGTCGAAGGCCGCTGGGGCAGCTCCCAGCCGGTCGGGATCACCGCCGACCTCCTCGCTGAGCTCGCCGCGCCGCTCGGCGGCTCGATCCGGATCGAACAGCTCGGCCACGACACGGCGTTGTGGGGCCGTCCGGTCGACGACGAGCGGTACGCGGCCGTGGTCCGGCCCACGCTGACCACCCGGGGTATCGGCGCGGGGACCGGTACCGACGCGGACACGGGCCCGGGCGGAGGAAGCGGCACCGGCACCGTGGCGGGTGCGGGCCCGGGCTCCGACATCGGCTCCGGTGCCGAGGCGGGCCCACGCCCGGACCCCGGCGCCGGCGTCCGCGCCCGCCGACATACCGAGATCGTCGACGTCCACCTCCTGCTGCTGCGCGGCGAGGAGGTCCTGCTCTCCCGCCGGGCCGGCACCGGCTACGCGGACGGACTGCTGCACGCCCCCTCCGGACATGTCGAGGCCGGCGAGGACGTCAGGAGCGCCATGATCCGTGAGGCGCGGGAGGAGATCGGTGTCGAGTTGGCGCCGGACGATCTGGAGGCGGTGCTGGTGATGCAGCACGCCGCCCCGGACGGCGACGCCAGGATCGGCTGGTTCTTCCTGTCGCGCCTGTCGGCCGACGCCCGCCCGGTCAACCGGGAGCCCGACAAGTGCTCGGAGATCGGCTGGTACCTCCTGGCCGCGCTGCCCGACGACATGGTGGCGTACTGCAGGGCGGGTCTGGCCGGCTGGCTCGCCGGGCAGCGCTTTCTGCTGCACCGGCACGAGCCCGGGGACTCCATCGCCTACGATCCGGCCGGACCGGGGCGAGCGGTGCCACTGGCCCCGGCGGCTGTGCCAGGATCGCTCATATGAGCCTGAAGATCGTCATCGATCAGACCGCGGCCGCCGCCCCGTACGAGCAGCTCCGCGGCCGGATCGCGGAGGAGGCCCGGGCCGGCCGGCTCCCCGTCGGCTACAAGCTGCCCACCGTAAGGGGCCTCGCGGAAGAGCTGGGCCTCGCACCCAACACCGTCGCCAAGGCGTATCGCGCGCTGGAGACGGATGGGGTGATCGAGACCCGGGGCCGCCACGGCACGTTCATCGCGGCAGGGGACAGCGGTGCCCGGGAGGCCGCCGCCGCGGCGACGGCGTATGTGGAGCGGACCCGCCGCCTCGGTCTGGACCGGGCGGCGGCCGGCGCCGCGATCGAGGAGGCGCTGCGCGCCGCCTACGGCGACTGAGCCCTTGCCCGGCCGCCTGGCCGCCCAGCCAGGTACCGGCGAGTCGGGCGCTTCCCCGGGGGGTCGCCCGCCGTTTTGCTTACTTCCGCAGGTCGCGGGCATGCGTGACGTAGTCCCGCCCTCCGGCGCCCGGACGCGAAGGGCTGCGGCGGAACGCCGGGAGACACCAGGGGACACCGAGGGGACACACCCAGGGACGCTACCGACCAAGGACAGGGAAGAGGCTGGTGATGAACCGTGTCGAACGCCGCTGACCGCCCGCGCCGCGTCAATGTCGACCGCGATGGACCGATTCTGATCGAGGGTCCGGTGGAGATCGTCGCTGCCGACGGTTCGGTCGCCTCCTCCGACCGATTCGTCGTGGCCCTGTGCACCTGCCGTCGCAGCCGTTCCTATCCGTGGTGCGACACCAGTCACCGGGCCCACAAGCGGCCGTCCGCCGAGCGGCACGCGCCCCAGGCGTCCCACGCGCCCCAGCCCTCCGAGGTGTCCCAGGCGCCTGAGGCAACCGACGCGCCCAGGAACGGGGCACCCGGGAACGAGGCATCCCAGGACGAGGCGAGCCCGTCGAGTGATCCGGGGGTAGGCCATGACGGCGACCATCACTGACCGGCGCCGCACCGGACCGGCCCTCCCCGCGCCCCGCGGGCCGCTGTCGGCCGGCCTCATCGCCGCGCTCACCGCACCGCACCTGCCCCCGCCGGACCCGCGGGCGGCCACGGTCGCGGACCCGTACGGCGACGATCTGCAACTCGCCCTCTACCTGCTCTACGAACTCCACTACCGCGGTTTCGCCGGGGTGGACGACGAGCGGGAGTGGGATCCGCGGCTCCTCGGGCTGCGCGGAGCGCTCGAAGACCGCTTCCTCGGGGCGCTGCGGGCCGATGTGCCCGCCGGCCGGGGCAGCGAGGAGGCCCTCGCGGAACTGCTGGTGGAGTCCGGCGGCCACGAAGGAAGCATGACGCACTACCTCGCGCGCCACGGCGAGCTGTGGCAGCTACGGGAGTACGCCGTTCTGCGTTCTCCCTACCATCTGAAAGAAGCCGACCCCCACGTCTGGGTGATCCCCCGGCTGCGCGGCCGTGCCAAGGCCGCCATGGTCGCGATCGAGTACGACGAGTTCGGCGCCGGCCGCGCGCCGGACATGCACGCCCAGCTCTTCGCGGATCTCATGACCGACCTGGGCCTCGACCCCGCGTACGGCCACTACCTCGATGTCGCGCCCGCCGCCGCGCTCGCCACGGTCAATGTGATGACGCTGTTCGCGCTGCGGCGGGCGCTGCGCGGCATGCTGGTCGGCCACTTCGCGTGCGTCGAGGTCACCTCGTCGCCCGGTTCGCGCCGCCTCGCCGAGGCCATGCGGCGCGCCGGGGCCGGGCCGGCGGCGGTGCGCTTCTACGCCGAGCATGTGGAGGCCGACGCCGTACACGAACAGGTGGTGAGGCACGAGGTGATCGGCGGCCTGCTCGCCGACGAGCCGCACCTGGACGCCGATGTCGCCTTCGGCGCCGACGCCACGGTGTTCCTCGAGGACCGGCTGGCGGCCCACGTGCTCCGTACCTGGCCGGACGGCGGTAGCGCCCTCCGCCCGGGCCCGGAACTCTAGGAGGGGCGGGCCGCCCGCCGTCCGCTCAGCGGGATCCGCTCACAGATACAGGCCCTCCGCGGGCTGGGCGGGCGCCGGCAGGATGGGCCGGTGGCCGCGGCGCATGGCGTACAGCTCGGCGAGGGTGGCGCCGTCACGGCCGATGCCCTCGCTGGTGCCCAGCCAGTCGACCGCCTCGGGCCGGGTCAGCGGGCCGACCTCGATCCGCGCCAGGCAGCGCCCGGGGCGTACCACCGCCGGATGCAGCCGCTCCAGATCCTCGTTGGTGGTGATGCCGACGAGCACATTGCGGCCCTGGCCGAGCAGTCCGTCGGTGAGGTTCAGCAGCCGGGACAGCGCCTGCCCGGTCTGGTGCTTGGCCTGGCCCCTGATCAGCTCGTCGCAGTCCTCGAGGAGCAGCAGCCGCCAGCGGCCACCGGTCGCGTCGTCCTCACCGATGGCGATGGACATCAGATAACCGACGTCGTTGAAGAGGCGCTCGGGGTCGAGTACGCAGTCCACCTGGCACCAGTCGCGCCAGGCGCGGGCCAGGGTGCGCAGCGCGGAGGTCTTGCCGGTGCCGGGCGGGCCGTGCAGGAGCAGCAGCCGTCCGGCCACGTCGTCGGCGGTGAGCTTCATCAGCCCGTCCATCGCGTCGGCGACCGGCGCGGTGTAGTTGACCCGCAGTTCCTCCCAGGTGGCGGCGGCGATCCGCCGGGTGGTGCGGTGCGGGCCGCGGCTCGGCACGATGTACCAGAAGCCCATCGTCACGTCGTCGGGCTGCGGTTCCGGCTCGTCCTCGGCGTCCGCCACCGAGGACTTCAGCACTTCCTCGGCGAGTTCATCGGTGACCGCGGCCACGGTGACGTCGGCGCCGCGGTTCCAGCGGGAGATGAGGACGGTCCAGCCCTCGCCCTCGGCCAGGGTCGCGCTCCGGTCCTTGTCGCGTGCCTGGCGCAGGATGACGGCGTCCGGCGGCAGCAGGGTCAGGCCCGACTTGACGTTTTCCACCGAGGCCCCGCGGGCGAACGGCTGCTGACCGGAGGTGAAGCGGCCGAGGAAGAGGGCGTCCACGACGTCCGACGGCGAGTCACTGTCGTCCAGCCGCAAGTGAATGGGCAGCGCTTGGTGCGGCGCCGCGGCGGACCCGGTGTCGCTCTTTTCCGGCTTGTCCTGCTGCTCCGGCTGCTGCGGCTCTGTGGGCTTCCGCTCCTTCTGGGGCTTCAGGACCCTGCCGGTCTTCTCGGGCCCCTGGGCCTTCGCGGGCCTGGCGGCCTTCTTGGGCTTCGCCGCGTTCGTGGACTTACCGGCTCCGGTGGACGGCACTTGCCTCCTCGGTTCACGGGGGGTGGCGGACATGCGGCCCATGATCCGCCCTCCCGGGCCGTTCCGCCCAGTGCTTTTCGTCACGGGCCCGGCGAATCCACCGGTGGCGTCACCCGGTTGGCGGAACGTGCGCGGTCAAACGGACGTCCGAAACCTCCGTATCGACCGGGGATCGGTGTTCGCGCCCGGTACCCACGACGTCGGGCCGCTTCACCAGCGGAGGTCATCACCGGACCAACCCCCTTCATCAGAAGGCGAATCGGGCTTTCCGGAGGAACGGCGGATGCGCACGTGACGTGGCGGGGCGATAGGGTTAATCTGCCCGAGCCGGGTGCCCTCGACAGGGTGGGGAGAGTCATGGAACAGATAGCGATGCACAGCAGGCCGAGAGTGCCTGCCATCAACTGCGGTACCAGCGCGTCGAGTGCGCGGCTGGATCGGCACCTGGCGATATTGGCCGGGCCCGCCGCACCGCAGCGCGACACCGACGACGCGACCGTGCTCATGCGCGAGCTGACCTCGCGCGACAGCGTGCACACCGGTAACAGCCGGGGCGCCCGCGTATCGCTCTTCGCACCGCTGCGACGGCTGCGCAGATCGCTGTTCGGAAACCGGAGTTGACCCCGGTCACGGCGCCCCCGCGGTAGCCCTTCAGCTCTCTCCCGGACTCGGCTCATCTCCCGGACCGTCCCGACGGCCACACCGTCCCGGCTCGGCGCCGCCCAAAGCGGTGCTTCGGTGTGTGCCCGTCGAGGCCGCCTTCCCCAGCGGTTGTCCCGGTCTGTCCCCGTTTGCTCTCCTGCTGCGCGCTCGCGGGCTCTCCCCGGCCCTCGGCCCCGGGCTCACAGCAGGGTGAACTGACCATCCGGCCCCTCTTCGTGATGGGTCAGCACGGACGCGGGTCCGCGCCGTGCCGCCGGCACCGGCAGAATCCCCGCCGCCCGCAACTCCGCGACCTGGCCGGCCGTCCGTCCGTGCTCGGACCGCTCCCGCGCCGCCAGTCGCTCCGCGAAGCCGGCGAGTTCCCGGCGCAGTCCGGCCAGCAGCGTCAGCCGGCTGATCAGCTCCAGCAGTTCCGAAGTGGTGGCGCGGGTCCAGGCGGCCGGCCGCAACCCTTCGAGCGAACCCGGTTCGCCCGGCGCGGTGCGCCGTTCGTACCACTGCTCGAGCGCCCCTACCCCGCCGCCCGTCAGCTCCCATGCGTCGGGAGACACCGGCGAGATCAGGCCGTCGCCGATCCGCAGCGCCGACTCATCCGGGTCGTACGACAGCTCGCCGGGGCCCGGCGCGGCCGGCAACGGAGCCCGTACGTAGGGACGGGCGCCCCCCGGCAGCCGCAGCCGTTCGGGGTCGCGGCCGGCCGCCGGATCGGCGTACCGGGCGCCCCCGGTGTGCAGCCACACCGATCCCCGGCCCAGCGCCAGACCTTCGCGCCAGGTCGCGCCGTCGCGGGGGAGCGGCACCGAGGCGCCGCCAGGGCCCGGGCGGGCCGCCGCCGCGATCCACGCCAGCACATCCTCGGCGGAGACCTCCGTGTCCAGCTCGGCGGCAAGCCACTCGGTCAGGCCTGGCGCCAGGTTGGGCTCGACGCCGCCCGGACGCCGGAAGGCCGGCCGGATCCGCGACGGCTTCCCGGCGGGCGAACGGCCGTCCGGCAGCAGCGCGGAGAACTCCACCGCCGGCTCCGCCGCCTCCGGCAGATACCCCTGCTCGATCACGAACACCTGGTGATCGTCGGCGACCCGCCACAACTCCGGCCGGGCCACGTCGATCAGCCGGTGATCGGGTATCAGCCACTGCTGGTCGAAGGGCCCGTGCTGGACCCGTACCGGCTCCGGGCAGGGGCCGTCCTCACGGGCCAGCGCGGTGGTCGGAGTGCGGTGACCCGGCAACTGCGCGACCGCTGTGTAGAGCCCCCTGGCCCGGCTGGGGCGCAGCAGCGCGGCCCGGGCGACGGCGTCCGGCTCGCCGGTGAGCAGCGCCCAGCGGGCCCGCAGACAGGCGGCGTCCGGAGCCAGCGGCCAGCCGCGGCCGATCCGCAGCGGGCGCACGGACCAGGGCATCAGATCATGCAGTGCGGGCGCGTCGCTCACCGTACGCATGCTACTGACGCTCCTCAGGGTGCCTCCACGGTCACGGCGAAGGAGAACCGGTCCCCCCGATAGTGGATCCGCACCACGTCCACCGCCTCGCCCGAGTCGTCGTAGGTCACCCCGGTGTAGTGCAGGATCGGGCTGAGCAGCGGTATGCGCAGCAGCTCCGCCGTCTCCGGGTCGGCCAGCCGTGCCTGCACGGTGTCGGTGATCCGGCTTATCCGCACCCCCAGCACATCACGCAGCACCTTCGTCATCGGCCAGCGCTCCAGGTCGTGGAGGTCCAGCCGCGCCGCCAGCTCGGGCCGGAGGTGGTTCTCCGCCCAGTTGGTCGGCTCTCCCGAGTCGTCGCAGCGCAGCCGCCGGTAGGCGACCGTCTCGCGCAGGCCCGGGAAGTGCTCGGCGAGTTCCGGCGGCAGCGGCACCGGGCCGTGCCGGAGCACGCTGGTGCGCCCGCCGGACTGCTGGGCCACGATCGCGTCCACCGACCCGAGCAGCTTCACCGGCGCGCCCCGCAGCGCCGTGGGTTCGATGAAGGTGCCGCGTCTTCGGTGCCGGCTGATCAGGCCCTCCTCTTCCAGTTCCTTGAGGGCCTGCCGCATGGTCACCACGCTCACGCCGTAGTGCGCGGCCAGCCCGTCCTCCGTGGGCAGGCGCAGCGGGGCTTCGGCCGGCCGGCCCAGTATCGAGGCCCGCAGCGACTGGGAGACCTGATACCACAGCGGCAGCTTGCCGGTGAGGACGAGGGAGTCAGGAGCGAAGACGGTCACGGGCGGAAGTTTCTCTCAATCCCCTCCCAGACACGGTCGTACCCCTGCTGGCGATGCCCCGCGCTCAGCGCGCTCTCGGTCACCAGTACCGGCCAGCGGGTCTCGAACATGAACGCCAGGCCGTCATCGACCCGTTGCGGGACGAGCTCGGCGCCGCTCGCCCGGTCAAAGGTGGTCCGGTCCGGGCCGTGCGCGGACATCATGTTGTGCAGCGAGGCGCCGCCCGGCACGAATCCCGCCGCCTTCGCGTCATAGGCCCCCTCGATCAGGCCCATGAACTCCGACATCACATTGCGGTGGAAGTACGGCGGCCGGAAGGTGTCCTCGCCGACCAGCCAGCGCGGCGCGAACACCACGAAGTCGACGCCGGCCAGTCCGGGCGTGTCGGACGGCGAGGTCAGCACCGTGAAGATGGACGGGTCCGGATGGTCGTAACTGATGGATCCCAGCACGTTGAAGCGCCGCAGATCGTAGACATACGGCACATGGTTGCCGTGCCAGGCCACCACGTCCAGCGGCGAGTGGTCGTAGTCGGCGGCCCACAGATTGCCGCCGAACTTGTTGACCACCTGGGTGGTCCCGTCTCTCCCGTGGCCGTCGTCCTCGAAGAAGGCGACCGGAGCCATGAAGTCCCGGGCGTTGGCCAGACCATTGGCGCCGATGGGACCGAGCTCGGGCAGTTCGAAGGGCCGGCCGTAGTTCTCGCAGACATACCCCCGGGCGGACTCCTCCAGCAGCTCGACCCGGAAGCGCATCCCACGTGGGACCAGGGCGATATGGCCTGGTTCGGCGCGCAGCAGACCCAGCTCGGTCCGCAGCAGCAGGGCGCCCTGCTGGGGAACGATCAGGAACTCGCCGTCCGCCGACGAGAAGACCCGGGCGTCCATCGAACGGTTGGCGGCATACCAGTGGATACCGATGCCGTCACGGCGCAGCACGTCTCCGTTGCCGCCGATGGTGACAAGCCCCTGGAGGAAGTCGGTCGGCTCTTCCGGCAGTGGCTGCGGACCCCAGCGCAGCCGGTTGGGGTCGGGCTCCACATCGTGGAACGGCGCGCTGCGGAGCGCCCCGTTGGCGATGCGGCGGAAGGGTGGGTGAGCCGCCGACGGCCGGATCCGATAGAGCCAGCTTCGGCGATTGTGGGCCCGGGGCTCCGTGAACGCGGTACCGCTCAACTGCTCGGCGTACAGCCCGAGGGGGGCCCGCTGCGGTGCGTTCCGCCCCAGGGGGAGGGCCCCTGCCACGGCCTCGCTGCTGTGCTCGTTGCCGAACCCGGGCGAATAGCCGAGATCCTTGCTGTCGTCGCTTCGGCTGCCTTCGCCGACCGTGTCCGAGTGACCGGTGATCTGACTGACCTGGGTGGTCTGTGTGACGTCCATCGTGCGCTCCCCGCGTTCGCTCTCCGTGCAGCCGTGGTTCTGATTCCTCTGCTTGAGCATAGGAATCAGGAAGGGGGGACGGCAACCATCCGTTCGCGGCCTGTGGAAAACTCGCGGCGGTCCTCGGCCGGCCGCTTCGGGGACATGCGTACCGGCGGTAAATTCGTCGTCGGGTGCCGTCCACCGTCTTGTCCCGGAGCTGGGACGGCGGTCGGCGACGAATGGGGGAGCGGGCCGTGTCGCCCACCGACAACGACGAGAGCGGACTTCGGCGGGCGCCGGTGCAGCGGCGCAGCACCGAACGTCTGGAGCGGATCCTCGACGCGTGCGCGCGCGAGTTGGACGAGGGCGGCTACGGGCGGCTGAGCACGCGGGCGGTCGCGGCGCGTGCGGGCGTGCCGATCGGCTCGGTCTACCGCTTCTTCGCCGACAAGCGGGCCATGGCCGACGCGCTCGCCCACCGCAATCTCGACGAGTTCCTGGACCGGGCCGCCACCCGGCTGGCCGGCCCTGACCTCGGATCGGACTGGCGGACGGCGGTGGACGTGCTGGTGGACGAGTACACCGCGATGAAGCGGACGGCCGCGGGGTTCGCGCTGGTGGATTTCGGGATTCCCGGCGAGACCAACCACGATCTCGCCGACCGGCTGCCGGCGCTGCTCGGCGACCGAATCGCCGTCGACCCCGCCGACGCCCGGCTGCGGCTGGCGCTGGTCGTCGCGGTCGAGGCGGCCGACGCCGCGCTCCAACTGGCCTTCCGGAACGACTCGTCGGGTGACGCGGCCGTGATCGCCGAGACCAAGCGGCTGCTCCGGGCCTACCTCGCGACGGTTCTCGACTGAGCGCGGCGGCTCGTCGCCGATCGGCCGACCAGGGCCGACTCGACCCAACCGGGGCCGGCCGGACTCGACTTGCTCGGGCAAAAGTTATCCACAGGCGGGAGAGCGGATCCCGACGCGATGTCGGCGTGCGGGGCTACTGTCGTTCTCAGTCCCGGCGGGTTGCGCTCACCGGCGCATCACCGCCATGCGAGCGCCCGCCGGATCGGCACCGTCAGAAACCGGATCGGCACCGTCAGAAAAGGGGGAAACACCGATGTCCCGTACCGCTCTGCGTATCTGTCCGCTCTGCGAGGCCACCTGCGGCCTCACCTTGACCATCGACGGCAGCCGGGTCACCCATGCCCGCGGCGACGGTGACGATGTCTTCAGCGCGGGCTTCATCTGTCCAAAGGGAGCCTCTTTCGGAGCCCTGGACGCCGATCCGGACCGGCTGCGCCGCCCACTGGTGCGACGTGCGGGAAGACTGGTCGAGACCGGGTGGGAGGAGGCGTTCGCCGCGGTGGCCGCCGGAATCGGGGCCGTCACCGGCGCCCACGGCGGTGAGGCGGTCGGTGTCTTTCTCGGCAATCCCAATGTCCATACGGTGGCCGGGGGCCTCTACCCGGTCCAACTGGTCGGCGCGTTGGGCACGCGCAGCCTCTTCACCGCCAGCACGCTCGACCAGATGCCCAAGCACGTCTCGTGCGGTCATATGTACGGCGATCCCAACGCCATCCCGGTGCCGGACCTGGACCGCACCGACCACCTCGTGCTGATCGGCGCCAATCCGCTGGTGTCCAACGGCAGCCTGGCCACCGCCGCCGACTTTCCCGGCAAGCTCAAGGCGCTGCGACGGCGGGGCGGCCGGCTGGTCGTGGTCGACCCGCACCGCACCAGGACCGCCCGCGCCGCCGACCGGCATGTGGCACCCCGCCCCGGCACCGACGCGGCGCTGCTCTTCGCCATGGTCCATGTGCTCTTCGCCGAGAAACTGACGGCGCCCGGCGAACCGGCTGCACACCTGAGTGGAATCGAGGAGGTCAGCGCGCTGGCCGCGGACTTCCCGCCCGAGCTGGTCGCCCCCTACTGCGATGTGTCGGCTGAGGAGATCCGCACCCTCGCCCGTGAACTGGCCGCGGCGGAAAAGGCGGTCGTCTACGGCCGGCTGGGCAGCACCGCGGTGGAGTTCGGCACCCTGGCGAGCTGGCTGGTGGACGTGCTCAACGCGCTGACCGGCAATCTGGACCGTCCCGGCGGCGCGATGTTCCCGCTCGCCGCCACCGCGCGGGCGCCCCGGCCGCCGGGCCCCGGCCGGGGGTTCACCGTCGGCCGCCGGCGCAGCCGCGTCTCGGGTCATCCCGAGGTGAAGGGCGAACTGCCGGCGGCCGCCCTCGCCGAGGAGATCGACACCCCGGGCGAGGGCAGGCTGCGCGCGCTGATCGTGGTGGCAGGCAACCCCGTGCTGTCGGCGCCCGACGGACTGCGCCTTGACCGCGCACTGGCCGGCCTCGACTTCATGATCAGCGTCGACCCCTACCTCAACGAGACCTCGCGCCACGCCCACGTGGTCCTGCCGCCGCCCCCGCCGGCCCAGAGCGCGCATTACGACTTCGCCTTCTCCACCCTCGCGGTGCGCAACACGGTCCGCTACAGCCCGCCCGCAGTGCCGCTGGAGGAGGACCGGATGGCGGAGCCGGAGATCCTGGCCCGGCTGGTGCTCGCCGTCCTCGGTCAAGGCGGCCCGGACGCGGACCCCGCGCTGGTCGACGACCAGGCGATCGGGCACCGGCTCGGCCGCGAGACCGAGGACCCGCACTCGCAGGTCCACGGCCGCGACGCCGCCGAGTTGGCCGCCGCGCTCACCGGAGGGACGGGATACGAACGGCGGCTCGATCTCCAGTTGCGGCTCGGCCCCTACGGCGACGGGTTCGGCGCCGAGCCGGACGGCCTCACCCTGGACCGGGTCCTCGGCCATCCGCACGGGATAGACCTGGGCCCACTGCGGCCGCGGCTCCCAGAAGTGCTGCGCACGCCGTCCGGCCTGGTGGAGCTGGCCCCGGCGCCGATCGCGGCGGACGTCCCCCGGCTGCGGGCCGCGGTGGCCGGCGGCGCGGAAGGACCGGAGCTGGTGCTGATCGGCCGCCGCCATCTGCGGTCCAACAACAGTTGGATGCACAACGTCCCGGCCCTCACCGGCGGAAGCAACCGCTGCACGGCCCAACTCCACCCGGCGGACGCCGCCAGACTCGGCCTGGCCGACGGCGACCTCGCCACGATCAAGGGCGACGGCGGTGAGATCACCGCGCCCGTCGAGATAACCGACAACCTGCGCCGGGGCGTGGTCTGCCTGCCGCACGGCTGGGGCCACGACCGGGAGGGCACACGGCTGACCGCCGCTGCCCGGGAGCCGGGGGCCAACGTCAACCAGCTCCTTGACGGCAGCAGGCTGGACCCGCTCTCCGGGACCGCTGTGCTCAACGGCTTCCCGGTCCGGATGGAACCGGCGGGCCCGGGCCCGGCGGATGTCCTGCCCCTGGCCACCAAAAACTAACGGCGCTAGTTTGGGCGTCGGACGCAGCGTTGAGAGCCGGTCGAGACCAGAGGAGTACGGCAGCGTGGACGGCACAGCGGCAGAAACAGGGGCTTTGGCCGGGACCGGGCCGCAAGCGGCGTCGGAGCGGACAGCGGCCGCGGCGGCAGCGGCGGGGCCGGGAAGGGGCTCGGCCGCAGCGCCCGAAGCCGCGCGGGGAGAGGCGGCCGGGCGGGCCGACAGCGCCGGCGAGCAAGGAGCGGCGGAAGGGGCGCGGGTGGCGCGGGTGTTCCGGGCCCGCGCGGAGCAGTACATCGGCGGGCGGTGGCGGAAGTCGGCGGCGGACGCGCTGATCGATGTGGTGGATCCGGCGACCGAGCGGGTCATCGGCCAGGTGCCGGCCGGTGACGCCCGGGACGTGGCCGCCGCCGTGGCGGCCGCCCGCGCCGCGCTGCCGGGCTGGGCGGCCACCGCGCCGGCCGAGCGGGCCGCCGTACTCGCCGCCGCCCGGGATCTGATGGCGGCTAGGCGGGAGGAGATCGCCGCCACGGTCAGTGCGGAACTCGGCGCGCCTCCCGCCTTCGCGATGGCGGTCCACGCCGACCTGCCCACCACCGTCATGGGCACCTTCGCCGCCCTCGCCGCTGAGCACTCCTTCGAGGAACGGGTGGGCAACTCCCGGGTCTTCCAGGAACCCGTCGGTGTGGTCGGGGCGATCACGCCCTGGAACTACCCGCTGCACCAGGTCGTCGCCAAGGCCGCCCCGGCGCTCGCCGCGGGCTGCACCGTGGTGCTCAAGCCGGCTGAGGACACCCCGCTGGTCGCGCAGCTTCTCGCGGTCATCCTGGACGAGGCGGGGCTGCCCGAGGGGGTGTTCAACCTGGTGACCGGGCTCGGGCCGGTCGCCGGGCAGGCCCTGGCCGAGCACCCGGACGTGGATCTGGTCTCGTTCACCGGTTCCACCGCGGTCGGCCGGCGGATCGGGGCGGCGGCGGGCGGCGCCGTCAAGCGGGTCGCCCTCGAACTCGGGGGCAAGTCCGCCAATGTGATCCTCCCCGGCGCCGACCTGGCGCGGGCGGTCAATGTCGGGATCGCCAATGTCTTCGCCAACTCGGGCCAGACATGCAGCGCGTGGACCCGGATGCTGATCGACGCCGAGCGCTACGACGAGGCGGTGGAGATCGCCGCGGCGGCCGCCGCCAAGTACGTGCCCGGTGAGCGGTTGGGCCCGGTCGTCAACGCCAAGCAACACGAGCGGGTGCGCGGCTACATAAGGCGGGGCGTGGCGGAAGGCGCGCGGATCGTGGCGGGTGGCCCCGAGACGCCGGAGGGCATGGAGACCGGCTACTTCATACGGCCCACCGTCTTCGCCGATGTGCGGCCGGAGATGGCCATCGCCCAGGAGGAGATCTTCGGCCCGGTCGTCGTCCTCATCCGCTACGAGGACGAGGAGGACGCGCTGCGGATCGCCAACGGCACCGTCTACGGACTCGCCGGCGCGGTCTGGGGCGCTGACGAGGAAGGGGCCGTCGCCTTCGCCCGCCGGATGGACACCGGCCAGGTGGACATCAACGGGGGCCGGTTCAACCCGCGGGCACCCTTCGGCGGCTACAAGCAGTCCGGCGTCGGGCGGGAGCTGGGGGCGCACGGGCTGGCGGAGTACCTCCAGACGAAGTCCCTCCAGTTCTGACCCCGGTTCCGCCGGTGCGGCCGATGCACCGCCTCATCCATTGATTGGTCAACCAACCGATCTGTCGACACATCGCCCGGGAGTGATCGTGGTCCGCGCCGCCTTCCTGTCCGCACTGAACGCTCCGCTGACCGTTGAGGACATCGAGCTGCCGGAACCCGGTCCCGGGCAGGTGCGGGTGCGGCTCGCCGCCGCCGGTGTCTGCCGTTCCGACCTGTCCCTGTCCAACGGCACCCTGCGGCAGCCGGTGCCCGCGGTGCTGGGGCACGAGGGCGCGGGGACCGTGGTGGCGGTCGGGGAGGGCGTCGGCCATGTCGCGCCAGGGGACCCGGTGGTGCTCAACTGGGCGCCCGCCTGCGGCTCCTGCCACTTCTGCGGACTCGGCGAGCCCTGGCTCTGCGCCAACTCGGGGGCGGCGGCGACCACTCCGTATGCCAGGCTCGCCTCCGACGGCGGCGATCTCTATCCGGGGCTCGGTACCGCCGCCTTCGCCGAGGAGACGGTGGTCGCCGCGGGCGCGGTGCTGCCGTTGCCCGACGGGGTGCCGCTCGTCGACGCGGCGCTGCTGGGGTGCGCGATGCTCACCGGGTACGGGGCGGTGCACCACGCGGCGGCGATCCGTACCGGGGAGACGCTGGCGGTCTTCGGGATCGGCGGGGTCGGTCTGGCCGTGCTGCAATCGGCGAGGATCGCGGGGGCCGCACGGATCATCGCGGTGGATGCGTCGGCCGCCAAGGAGGAGTTGGCGAGGGCGGCGGGCGCCACCGACTTCCTGGTCGCGGGGGAGGGCACCGCCAAGGAGATCCGCGGACTCACCGGCGGATACGGCACCGACGCGGCGATCGAGTGCGTGGGCCGGGCGGACACCATCCGGGCCGCCTGGTCGTCGACCCGCCGGGGCGGCCGCACCACGGTCGTCGGCATCGGCGGCCAGGACCAGAAGGTCACCTTCACGGCGCTGGAGATCTTCTACTTCGGCCGTACCTTGTCGGGCTGTGTGTACGGCAACTGCGACCCGGTGAAGGACCTGCCCGTCCTCGCCGAGCACATCCGGGCCGGCCGGCTGGACCTGTCGGGTATGGTCACCGACCGGATCGGGCTCGATGGCATATCGACGGCCTTCGAGGCGATGACCGCGGGTCGGGGTGGCCGGACGCTGGTCGTCTTCTGAGTCCGGTCAGCTCTCCCCAGGCCTGAGTCCCCGTGCCTCCCGAGTCCCCGTGCCTCCCGAGTCCCCGGGCCCCCGGGCCACTGAGTCCCCCGTGCTCACCGAGCCGCCCAAGCCCCTCAAGGCGCTCACGCCTCACCGGCCCATGGACCCCTCACCTCGGTCGGCGCCGTCCACCATCGCCAGCCACCGCTCGTGCGCCCCGCCGAACGGACCGGCGCGGTCCGTGACCGCCGCCATCAGCCATTCCGCCGAGCCCCGCGCGGCGGAGATCACCTCGGGCGGGTAGCCGTACCGCAGCTGGTGCTCGGCGAACTCGTCCTCGTCCACCAGGATCGGGCGGTCCGCGCCGCGCTTGCGGAGCAAGTCGAGATCGAGGTCGACCATGGTGACCCGCGCCGGTGAGGGCCACTCGGGGGGTGTGGTGATGTCGCAGTAGATCTCGGTGCTGCGCGGCGCCGCGTTGAAGACGGCGGTCCACCAGGCGGCCCGGGGAAAGAGGATGACGTGGGCCTCGGGGAGCGCCACGGTCGGGTTGTGGCCCTTGCGCATCACGCTGTCCGCAGGCAGGCCCAGCCAGACCCCGTGCTCGTCCTCGCCGAGCCGCCGCATCCGCAGATTCCAGTGCAGCGTCCCGTCGTACTTCCGGTAGTCGACCTGGACCAGTCCGTCTCCGAGAGGTGGCATGGGCGCCATCCTGTCAGCCGGCGCCGGCGGCCAACCTCCCAAATTGCAGGGCCAGTCCGTCGATCAGCGCGCGCAGGCCGGTATCGAAGGCACCCTGGTCCACCTGTTCGCGGTGGCCGGCCAGCAGATGGGCCTGTCCCAGGTGCGGATAGTCGGCGGGGTCGTATGCCGACGCGTCCCCGACGAAGCCGCCGGCGAAGGAGCCGAGCGCGGAGCCGGTGACGAAGTAGCGCATCAGGGCGCCGATCCGGGTCGCGTGGGCGGGCGGCCAGCCGGCGTCCACCATGCCGCCGAAGACCGCGTCCGCCATCCGCAGCCCGGCCGGCCGGAGCCCGGGCCCCGTCGCCAGGAACGGCACGATGTGCGGATGGTCGGTGAGCGCGGCCCGGTAGGAGCGCCCCCACTCCAGCAGCGCGGCCCGCCAGTCGCCGCCGTCCGCGCGCGCCCCGCCGTCCGCGGGCTCAAGGCGCCCGAACATCGACACGTCGACCTGCGCGATGACGCTGTCGGCCGCCGCGTCGAGGATCGCCTCCTTGGTGGCGAAGTGGTTGTAGAGGGAGGGCCCGCTGACGCCGAGTTCCGCCGCGAGCCGCCGGGTGGAGAGCGCGGCGAGACCCTCGGCGTCGATGAGGGCGAGCGCTGCCTTCGTGATCCGTTCGCGGCTCAGCAGGGGCTTGCGGGGGCGGGCCATGCGGCACATAGTAGAGGCTGCCGACCAAAAACTAGCGCTGGTAGTTTCCGGCCGCTGACCGGCGACCGGAGGACCGGGGACCGAGGATGCGAAAGGGCCGGGTGCCGCAGTGAATCTTGAGCTGTCCGAGGAGCAGACCGCCGTCAGGGAGCTGGCCAGGGACTTCGCCGACCGTGAGATCACCCCGCATGTCATCGCCTGGGACCGGGCGGAGAGCGTGGACCGGGCGATCGTCAAGAAGCTCGGCGCGGTCGGCTTCCTCGGGCTGACCGTCGACGAGCGGTACGGCGGCTCCGGTGGCGACCACCTCGCGTACTGCCTGGTCACCGAGGAGCTGGGCCGCGCCGACTCCTCGGTGCGCGGCATCGTCTCGGTGTCGCTCGGGCTCGTCGCCAAGTCGATAGCCCACTGGGGGAGCGAGGAGCAGAAGCGGAGCTGGCTGCCCCGGCTCACCTCCGGCGAGGCGGTCGGCAGCTTCGGCCTCACCGAACCCGGCACCGGCTCCGACGCCGCCGGCCTCACCACCCGCGCCGTCCGCGACGGCGACACCTATCTGATCACCGGCAGCAAGATGTTCATCACCAACGGCACCTGGGCCGATGTGGTGCTGCTCTTCGCCCGCACCGGCGGCCCGGGCCACCGCGGGGTGAGCGCTTTTCTGCTGCCGACCGACACCCCCGGGCTGACCCGCCGCGAGATCCACGGCAAGCTGGGGCTGCGCGGACAGGCGACCGCCGAACTCGTCCTCGACGAGGTCCGCGTCCCCGCCGCCGCCATGATCGGGCCCGAGGGCAAGGGCTTCTCGGTGGCCATGTCGGCGCTGGCCAAGGGCCGGATGTCGGTGGCGGCGGGCTGCGTCGGAATCGCCCAGGCGTGTCTGGACGCGGCGGTGGGGTACGCCGGGCAGCGCGAGCAGTTCGGGTCGCCGATCGCCGGGCGCCAGCTCGTCCAGGAGTTGCTCGCCGACATCGCGGTGGACGTGGACGCCGCGCGGCTGCTCACCTGGCGGGTCGCCGACCTCATCGACCGCGGCCTGCCCTTCGCCACCGAGTCCTCGACCGCCAAGCTCTACGCGAGCGAGGCCGCGGTGCGCTGCGCCAACAACGCGCTCCAGGTCTTCGGCGGTTATGGCTATATCGACGAGTACCCAGTGGGCAAGCTGCTGCGCGACGCCCGCGTCATGACGCTCTACGAAGGCACCAGCCAGATCCAGAAGCTGCTGATCGGGCGGGCGCTGACCGGGGTCTCGGCCTTCTGACCCGGCGGCGACCGTCCCGAACCCGCCGACCCCGTTCGACCCGGGCCGTCGGACCGCCTGTCCGCTAAGCGCTTGCTCACCCGCCAGGTAGGGTGGGGTCCTGGCAACCGGCAGGGCAGGGTCGGGCGGGACGGGGCAGGAGGAGCGGCGATGAGTGCGGAAGCGGCAACCGACGGCGAACCGTCCGGCGGCGGGCTGGACCAGGGTGAGCCGGGCAGACAAGCGGGTGGCGAACCAGGTGCCGCCGCGTCCCTGGCCGGCGCGTCCTGGGCCGACGTCACCCCCGACGCCGCCCGCCGGCTGGTGGTCGCCGCCGTCCAGGCCTTCGCCGAACGCGGCTACCACGCCACCACCACCCGGGACATCGCCGGCCGGGCCGGCATGAGCCCCGCCGCGCTCTACATCCACTACAAGACCAAGGAAGAGCTGCTCTACCAGATCAGCAAGGTCGGCCACCAACGCTCACTGGCGCTGCTCGGCGAGGCCAGGGACAGCTCGGGCACCGCCGCCGAGCGGCTGGCGTTCGCGGTGCGGGTCTTCGTCCGCTGGCACGCCGAACACCACACCACCGGACGGGTGGTGCAGTACGAACTGGGCGCGCTCGGCCCCGACCACTACACGGAGATCGTGGCGCTGCGGCGGCGCAGCGAGGACGCGATCCGGTCGATCATCGAGGACGGCGTGACGGCCGGCGAGTTCGACGTGCCCGACATCTCCGGGACCACCCTCGCGGTGCTTTCGCTCTGCATCGACGTCGCCCGCTGGTTCAATCCGGGCGGCCGGCGTACACCCGACGAGGTCGGCGCGCTCTACGCCGACCTCGTCCTGCGGATGGTCCGGCAGGCCTGAGAGGTCGACGCCCCGCCGTCCGCCCAGCCGCCGGCGGCACCGTCCGCCGCAACCGCCGCCCCGCCCGCCGCCGCTCAGAAATAGAAGCGCGACACCGTCTCCGCCACGCACACCGGCTTCTCGCCGCCCTCGCGCTCGATCGTCACCCGGGTCACCAACTGCGCCCCGCCACCGACTTCGGTCAGCTCGGCCACCACGGCGGTGGCGCGCAGCCGCGAGCCCACCGGCACCGGAGCGGGGAAACGGACCTTGTTCACGCCGTAGTTGACGCCCATCTTCACGCCCTCCACCCGGAAGAGCCGCGGGGTCAGCGAGGGGATCAGCGCGAGGGTGAGAAAGCCGTGCGCGATCGTCGAACCGAAAGGCCCGTCGGCCGCCCGCTCCGGATCGATGTGGATCCACTGGTGGTCCCCGGTGGCGTCGGCGAACTGGTCGATCCGCTTCTGCTCGATCTCCAGCCAGTCGGTCCAGCCGAGCTGTTCGCCTACGGCGGCGCGCAACTCGTCGATCGAGGCGAAGACGCGGGGCTGCTGCGACATGGTGGTGGCCTCCTGGGATCCGGATTACTAAGCGCTTGCTTAGCATGGGTTCGAGCGGTCCCGCGTGTCAACGCGCGCCGCCCCGACCCGCCGCCCCGACCCACCACCCCTCCCGCCACCCCGACCCGCCGCCAGGCGCCCCACGCCGCTACCCCCATACCTCCGGGTGCCGCCCCGCCCACGGCCGGGCCCGTTCGAGCTGGCCGGACAGCGAGATCAGCGTCGCCTCGTCCCCGTAGCGCCCGCCCAGCATCACCCCGATCGGCAGCCCCTCCCCGGTCCAGTGCAGCGGTACGTTGACGGCCGGCTGGCCGGTCGCGTTGTAGAGCGGGGTGTACGGCGTGAAGTGAGCCAGAGCCGCGAACTCCGCCGCCGGGTCTGCGTCGTCGCGCAGCCCGCCGACCTCCATCGGCGGCTGGGCGAGCGTCGGGGTGAGGATCACGTCATACGTCGACAGGATCGTGTCCGCGATCAGTTGGCCGAGCACCCGGAACCCGTAGAGCGCCTCGGCGAAGGCCTGGCCGCTGACCCGCTCCGCCCTGGCCCGCAGCTGCCGGGTCAGCGGCATCAGCCCCGCCTCGTCGCCCGGCGCCACCGGATACATCGTCGCCATCACCGCCCACACGTCCTCGAACGCGGCCCTGATCGACTCGTCCACCGGCAGCGCCAACTCGTCCACCTCGTGGCCGAGGTCGCGCAGCAGTGACGCTGCGGCGTCGTGCGCGGCCCGGCAGTCGGGGTGGAGCTCCGCCCCGGCGACCGGCGGCTCCGGCAGCGCCGCCACCCGCAGCTTGCCGGGGTCCCGGCCGGCGCAGGCGGCGAAGGTCTCGCCGGGGGCGGGGGACGGAGCGCCGTACGGGATGCCCGGCATCGGGCCGGCCATGACGTCGAGCAGGGTCGCCGCGTCGGCTACGGTGCGGGCGATCGGTCCTGGCACGCTCAGCCCGCTCACATCGTGCTGTACCGGCCCCGAGCTGACCCGGCCCCGGCTCGGCTTGATCCCGAACAGGCCGCACACGGCGGCCGGGATCCGGATGGAGCCGCCGCCGTCGCTGCCCTGGGCGACAGGTGCGAGGCCGCCGGAGACCGCCGCCGCGGCCCCGCCGCTCGAACCGCCCGCCGAGCGGGTCAGGTCCCAGGGGGTGCGGGCGGGCGGCGCGAGCCGGTTCTCGGTGTAGCAGGGGAGTCCGAACTCGGGGGTGTTGGTCTTGCCGAGCAGTACGGTGCCGGCGTCGCGCAGCCGGGTCACCACGTGGTCGTCGATGGTGGGTACGTGCTCCGTGTAGGCCGAACTGCCCAGGGTGCAGCGCACGCCGGCCACGAAGTTGAGGTCCTTGACCGGGACGGGCACGCCGTAGAGCGCCGGCAGTCCGCGGCCCTCCCGGCGGGCGGCGACCGCCACCATCTCCGCCGCCGCGGCCTGTTCGCGGGCGATCTCCGGGGTGGTGGTGATGAAGGCGCCGAGGGTGGCGTCCAGCCGTTCGATCCTGGCCAGGTAGTGCTCGGTCAGTTCGACCGGCGACAGCGAGCCGTCGCGGATCGCGGCCGCCTGTTCCACCGCCGTCAGATCGTGCAACTCGCCCATGGCTCGTCCCTTCGCCCGATGTCGCGCCGCGCGGCGTCCGGCGTTCGATCCTCGCACCGCCCATGGGCCACGGCCAGCCTCCGGAGCCCGCGCGCCGCGACCCGCGTGCCTTATCGGCTGGCACATCGCCCGCCCCATCAGGCACCATGCCCCGACCGGGCCGACCCGGACCAGACCCGGCCGCGCCGCCGACCGACAGCACCCGCCCCCGACCGACAGCACCCGGCACCACCTGCCAGGACCCGGCACCCCACCACTACCCCCGTAAGGCAACCGTATGAGCCTGCGCCACCACGAGATCGCCGAATCCGGCCATCGCATCCTCAACCCGTACACCGAGGAGAAGCTGATGCTCCTCGGCGAGGTCTGCCGGCTGCGGGAGGGGCAGCGGCAGCTCGATCTGGCCTGCGGGAAGGGCGAGATGCTCACCCGATGGGCGGAGCGCTACGGGACCATCGGGGTCGGGATCGACATCAGCGAGGTGTTCCTGACGGCGGCCCGCGACCGGGCGGCCGAACTCGGTGTCGCCGATCGGGTGAGATTCGAGCGGGAGGACGCGGCGGCGTACCGGGCCGAGGAAGGCGCCTTCGACGTGGTCTCCTGTGTCGGCGCCACCTGGATCGGGGACGGACTGGCCGGGACCATCGAGCTGTTGCGGCCCGCCCTGCGGCCGGGCGGGCTGATGCTGATCGGCGAGCCGTACTGGACCGAGCCCGCGCCGCCCGAGGCGCTTGAGGCGCTGGAGGGGACCGACTCCGAGCCGGACACCTTCGCCTCGCTGGCCGGCACCCTTGACCGGTTCGAGGCGGCGGGCATGGAACTGGTCGAGATGGTGCTGGCGGACGGCGACAGCTGGGACCGGTACGCGGCCGAGCAGTGGTTCACCATCTCCGAGTGGCTGCGGTCGGTGCCGGCCGACCACCCGGACGCGGCTGACATGCGGCAGTTCCTCGATCACGCCCGCCGCGCCCATCTGACGTGGAACCGGCGGTACTTGGGGTGGGGTGTGTTCGTCCTGCGGGACCAGCGGGGACCGGCCACCGCGGATCGGGACAGCCAAAAAAGATGACGTATGTTCATCTTCCGGGGCGGGAGTACCGGCGGTAACCTCCGGCGAACCCGCATCCGGAAGGAGCAGACATGCCGCTACGGACCCTGCGACGGATCGGCACGCTGAGAACGGCGACGGCGGCCGCGCTACTGGCGCTGGCCGCCACCCTGGTGGCGCCGCTGCCACTCGCCCGCGCGGCCGACCCCGTCACCGACTACTGCGCCGGGCAGTGCGCGGACATCCTGCCGCCCGGCGAGAACGGCAACGCGACGGTCGCCGACATCCTCGCCAACAAGGTGTTCGGGACACGCCCCGCGCACACCATGGACCAGCTCGGCCCCTACGCCTCCCTCGCGGACGGGTACCAGAACCTCACCGACTCCACCATCACCAGCTTCTTCAACGACTCGTCCTTCGGCGTGCCGTCCGGCCAGGTCGCCTCGGTGGCCAGCCCGCGCTCCGACGTCACGATCACCCGCGACAAGAAGACCGGCGTCCCGCACATCAAGGGCACCACCCGCGCCGGCACCGAGTTCGGGGCCGGATACGCCGCCGCCCAGGACCGGTTGTGGCTGATGGACCTCTTCCGGCACGTGGGACGCGGCGAGTTGTCGTCTTTCGCCGGCGGCGCCGCCGCCAACCGCGGTCTCGAGCAGGAGTTCTGGCGGCAGGCCCCGTACACCGAGGCCGATCTCCAGGCCCAGATCGACTGGCTCGCCACCAACGGCGGGCCGCGCGGCCAACAGGCGCTCGCCGACGCCCAGTCGTACATCGACGGCATCAACGCCTACATCACGGCGTCCAAGAACGGCCGCTACTTCCCTGGCGAATACGTGCTCACCGGCCATATCGACGCGATCACCAACGCCGGGACGATCGATCCCTTCCAGCTCACCGACCTGATCGCGCTCGCCTCGGTGGTGGGTGCCCTCTTCGGCACCGGCGGCGGCGGAGAGGTGCAGTCCGCGCTGTCGCTGCTGGCCGCGCAGCAGAAATACGGCGTCCAACAGGGCACCCAGGTCTGGGAGTCGTTCCGCGAGCGCGACGACCCCGAGGCGACCTCGACCGTGCACGACGGCACCAGCTTCCCGTACGCGGGCAAGCCGGCCAGTCCGCAGGGCGAGGCGCTGCCCGACCCCGGCTCGGTGGTCCCCGAACCGCTGGTCTACGACGCGACCGGCGGCGCCACCCAGGCCACCACCCGGAGCAAGGGCGTGCTCCCCGCCGATCTGCTCAGCAACCCCAAGAAGGGCATGTCCAACGCCCTCGTGGTCAGCGGCGCGCACACCGCGAGCGGCCACCCGGTCGCCGTCTTCGGCCCGCAGACCGGTTACTTCGCGCCGCAGTTGCTGATGCTCCAGGAGCTCCAGGGGCCGGGTATCAGCGCTCGTGGCGCCTCCTTCGCCGGCCTCGGCATGTACATAGAACTCGGCCGCGGCCAGGACTACGCCTGGAGCGCCACCTCCGCCTCCCAGGACGTGACCGACACGTACGCGGTCGAACTCTGCCAGGACGCCACCCACTACCTCTTCCACGGCCAGTGCGTCCCGATGGAGAAGCTGGAGCGCGTCAACTCCTGGTCGCCCACGGTCGCCGACTCCACGCCGGCCGGCTCCTACCGGATGCAGGTGTGGCGGACCGCGTACGGACCGGTCGAGTACCGGGCCACGGTCGGCGGCAAGGCCGTCGCGTACACCCAACTGCGCAGCTCCTACCGGCACGAGGCCGACTCCATCATCGGCTTCCAGGAGCTGAACGACCCGGGCGTCGTGCACGACGCCGCCTCCTTCCAGACGGCGGCGCACGACATCAACTACACCTTCAACTGGTTCTACGCCGACTCCCGGCAGACCGCGTACTACAACAGCGGCACCAATCCGGTGCGGGCGGCCGGCGTCGACGCCTCCTTCCCGGTGTGGGCGCGGGCGGCGTACGACTGGCAGGGCTGGGACCCGACCGCCAACACCGCGACCTACACCCCGCCCGCGCAGCATCCCCAGTCCGTCGACCAGGACTACTACGTCTCCTGGAACAACAAGCAGGCCCCGGGCTACACCTCGGCCGGCTTCGGCAACGGCTCGGTGCACCGCGCCGATCTGCTGAACTCCCGGGTGAAGGCGCTCGTCCAGGCGGGCGGGGTGACCCGCTCGGCGCTGGCCAAGGCGATGGAGGACGCGGCGCTCACCGACCTGCGCGGTGAGGACGTCCTGCCGGAACTGCTCCAGGTGATCAACTCCGCTCCGGTGACCGATCCGCAGGAGGCCACCGCCGTGCAGCAGTTGACGGCCTGGCGGGCCGCGGGCGCCAAACGCCGGGCCGTGTCGGCGGGTTCGCAGACCTACGCCAATCCGGACGCGGTACGGGTGATGGACGCCTGGTGGCCGCTGCTGATCCAGGGCGAGTTCCAGCCGGGGCTCGGCGGCGACCTCTACAACGCGCTGGCGGCCTCCCTCACCATCGACGAGTCGCCGTCCGCCGGGCACGGGCCGACCGGTTCGCACGCCGGCAGCTCGTTCCAGTACGGCTGGTGGTCGTACGCGGACAAGGACCTCCGGCGGGTGCTCGGCCGGCCCGTACAGGGGGCGCTGGCCCAGCCGTACTGCGGTGGCGGGGTGCTGTCCGCCTGCCGTGACATGCTGCTGTCCACCCTGAAGCAGGCGGCGGCCACCCCGGCGACGACCGTCTACCCGGGCGACGACGGCGGCTGCGCGGCCGGTGACCAGTGGTGCGCCGACTCGATCGTGCAGCGACCGCTCGGCGGTATCGGGGACGACCGGATCGCCTGGCAGAACCGGCCGACGTTCCAGCAGGTGGTGGAGTTCCCCGCCCACCGCTGAGGAAAGCGGGGCCGGCCGTTTCCCGGCCGGCCCCGACCCGTCGGTGCGCGGTCGGTGAACCGCCGCCCCGCATGCTCGGCCCGCGGGCCGGGTCCCGTAGCGTTCGGGACCCGGCCCGCTCTTCCGTATCAGATGACCGACCGCTTAGTATGCGACCGGGTCGGACCGTCGAGTCGAAGGAGACACGTCGTGGTCGTGGAAGCGCTGCGCGGCGCCCGCGTGGTCGTCACCGGGGCGGGCGGCGGTATCGGTGCCGCCCTCGCCCGCAGATTCGCCGCCGAGGGCGCCCGGGTGGCCGTCAACGACCTCGACGCCGACGCCGTCCGGGCGGTGGCCGCCGAGATCGGCGCCGCGGCCGTACCCGGCGACGCCTCCACCGTGGTGCCTGCCGCCCGCGCCGCGCTCGGCGGCGGTATCGACGTCTTCTGCGCCAATGCCGGGGTCGGCACCGGCGGCGGCCCCGAAGCCGACGACGCCGCCTGGGAACTGGCCTGGGACGTCAATGTGATGAGTCACGTCCGGGCCGCCCGGGCGCTGCTGCCGGAATGGCTGGAGCGCGGCGAGGGCCGTTTCGTCTCCACCGTCTCCGCCGCCGGACTGCTGACGATGATCGGCGCGGCACCGTACTCGGTCACCAAGCACGGCGCGCTCGCCTTCGCCGAGTGGCTCTCGCTCACCTACCGGCACCGCGGCATCCGGGTGCACGCCGTCTGTCCGCAGGGCGTCCGCACCGCGATGCTCCGCTCCACTGGCGTGGCGGGCGATCTGGTCCTCGCGCCGAACGCCATCGAGCCCGAGGAGTTGGCGCGGGCGGTGCTCGACGGCATCGCGGCCGAGCGCTTCCTGATCCTGCCGCACCCCGAGGTGGCCGAGTACTACGCGGCCCGCGCCGCCGAACCCGAGCGCTGGATGCGCGGTATGAACAAGATCCAGCGTACGTTCGAGGAACGCCTCGCCGAGGCCAAGGAGTAATCGGTATGACCCGCTACGCCGACCAGCCCTGGCTCAAGCACTTCACCGAGGAGCAGCGCGCGGACGTCGAATATCCGCCGTCGCTGCTGCACGCCTTCCTCGCCGTCGCCGAGCGAAACCCCGGCCACCGCGCCCTTCTCTACTTCGACGGCGCGCTCAGCTACGGCGAACTCGACGCCCTTTCCGACGGGTTGGCCCGCCATCTGGCCGACCGCGGCTTCCTGCCGGGGGACCGGCTCGCGATCATGCTCCAGAACGTGCCGCAGTTCGCCGTCGCGCTGCTCGCCGCCTGGAAAGCGGGCGGCGCGGTCGTCCCGGTCAACCCGATGTACAAGCAGCAGGAGCTGGCGCACATCCTGGCGGACGCCGGGGTCGCGGCGATCGTCTGCGCCGAGCGGGCCTGGCACGACCTCGTCCGTACGGCTGCGGCCGGCTCATCGGTGCGGATCGCCCTCACCGCGAACGAGCGCGACCTCCAGACCCGTGACGACGCCCGGGTGCTGCCCGAGCCGCTGCCGGCGGAACCCGTAAAGGCCGAGAAGCACCAGCAAACCCGGCAAACCCGGCAAGCCGAGAACGCCGCCGGGGACGCCCAGGACGTGCTGGCCGCCGCCCGCGCCGCCGCCGGACCCCGGCCCGATGTGCCGCTGCCGCGGCCGGACGACGCCGCGCTGATCAGCTACACCTCCGGCACCAGCGGCAAGCCCAAGGGCGCGGTCAACACCCACCGGAACATCTCCTTCAACGCCCACCGCCAGGTCCGGGTCCAGGCGCTGCCCGCCGACGCGGTGCTCTTCGCGCTCGCCCCGCTCTTCCACATCACCGGGATGGTGTGCCAGCTCTCGGCGGGCCTGGCCGGCGGCCACACGATCGCGCTTGCCTACCGTTTCGAGGCCGGTGCCGTGCTCGACGCCTTCCGTGAGCACCGCCCGGTCTACACCGTCGGCCCGTCCACCGCGTTCATGGCGCTGCTGGCCCGGCCGGACGCCACCGCCGAGGACTTCGCCTCCTTCCAGCTGGTCTCCTCCGGCGGCGCCCCGCTGCCACCGGCCGTCGTGGAGGCGTTCCGGGCCCGGTCGGGCGGGATCTATCTCGCCAACGGCTACGGGCTCACCGAGTGCACCGCGCCGTGTGCCAGCGTGCCGCCCGGCGCCGAGGCCCCGGTGGACCCGGCGTCCGGCACCCTCGCGGTCGGGGTGCCCGGGCCGGGCAGCATGGTCCGTATCCTCGACGAGCGCGGCGCCGAGGTGCCGTTCGGCGAATCCGGCGAGATAGCAGTCAGTGGTCCGATGGTCATACCGGGCTATTGGAACCGGCCCGAGGAGTCCAAGGCGGCGCTGCCCGGCGGCGAACTGCTCACCGGCGACATCGGCTTCATGGACGAGGACGGCTGGCTCTATGTCATCGACCGCAAGAAGGACATGATCAACGCCTCCGGCTTCAAGGTCTGGCCCCGCGAGGTCGAGGACGTCCTCTACACCCACACCGCGGTCCGCGAGGCGGCCGTCGTCGGCGTGCCCGACGCGTACCGGGGCGAGAGCGTCAAGGCGTACGTCAGCCTGCGCCCCGGCGCCGCCGCGGAACCGGCCGAGCTGATCGCCTGGTGCCGGGAGCGGCTGGCGGCCTACAAGTACCCGCGGGCGATCGAGGTGCTGACGGAGCTGCCCAAGACGATGACCGGCAAGATCCTCAGACGAGAGCTCAGGAGCCGGGCCGGATAGGCTCCCTACCAGTGGGAATGCCGGTTGTCTCACCGGTCGGGACGCGGGTCGGGACGCCGGTCGGCGTGGACGGGCGGCCCGGCCGGGGGCCGGCGGCGGCAGCCGGTGGGTACGGAGAGAGGGCAGGTCATGGCGCGCAACGCGACGAGCGGCACCAGCAGCGGCACCAGCACCGGAACAGCCGGCGGCGCCGCCACCGGATCGAGCGGCGGCACCCCCGGCGGCGCGGGCGCCGGAAGCGGCGCCGCCGTGCCCGAGCGGCTGCTCGCCGAGGCCACCCGGCTCTTCGCCGAACGCGGCTACGATCGCACCTCCGTCCAGGAGATCGTGGAGGCGGCCGGCGTCACCAAGGGCGCCCTCTACCACTACTTCGGCTCCAAGGACGATCTGCTGCACGAGATCTACGCCCGGGTGCTGCGGCTCCAGACCGAACGCCTCGACGCCATCGTCGCCCGCACCACGGACGTACCGGAACGGCTCGCCGAGGCCGCCGCCGACGTCGTGGTCACCAGTATCCAGAACCTGGACGACACCAAGATCTTCTTCCGCTCCATGCACCAGCTCACCCCCGAGAAGCAGAAGGCGGTACGGGCCGAACGGCGCCGCTATCACGAGACGTTCCGCTCGCTCATCGAGGAGGGGCAGCGCGACGGCCACTTCCGTACCGAGCTGCGCCCCGACCTCGTGGTCGACTTCTTCTTCGGCTCCGTGCACCACCTCGGCACCTGGTACCACACCGAAGGCCCGCTCGCCGCGGAAGCCGTCGCCGCCGAGTTCTCCGACCTGCTGCTGCACTCGGTGCGGCGGCCCTGAACCCACCGGGAGTACCACGTGAAGGCATGGCGCGTGCACGAGATCGGTGAGCCGCGCGAGGTGCTGCGCCTCGACGAGGTGGCCACCCCGGAACCCGGCCCTGGAGAGGTGCTGCTGCGGGTCCGCGCGGCCGACGTCAACTTCCCCGACGCGCTGCTCTGCCGCGGCGCGTACCAGATCAAGCCGCCGCTGCCCTTCACCCCCGGCGTCGAGATGTGCGGCGAGGTGGTCGCGCTCGGCGCGGACGTCACCGGCGTGGACCTGGGCGCCCGGGTGATCACCCCGGCGCTGCTGCCCCGCGGCGCCTTCGCCGAGTACGCCGTGGTGTCGGCCGCCGGCGTCTTTCCGGCGCCCGAGGCGCTGGACGACGCGGAAGCCGCCGCGCTGCACATCGGCTACCAGACCGGCTGGTTCGGCCTCCACCGCAGGGCGGCGCTCCGCCCCGGCGAGACACTGCTGGTGCACGCCGCGGCCGGCGGGGTGGGCAGCGCCGCCGTGCAGCTCGGCAAGGCGGCGGGCGCGACCGTGATCGGTGTCGTCGGCGGCGCCGCCAAGGCCGAGGTGGCCCGTGAACTCGGCGCGGACATCGTGGTGGACCGTCACCGGGAGGACTTCGTCGCCGTCGTCAAGGAAGCCACCGCGGGCCGCGGCGCCAACGTCGTCTTCGACCCGGTGGGCGGCGACGCCTACACCCGCTCGACCAAGTGCGTCGCCTTCGAGGGCCGCATCGTCGTGGTCGGCTTCGCCGGCGGTACGGTCCCGGCGCCCGGCCTCAACCACGCCCTCGTCAAGAACTACTCGATCCTCGGGCTGCACTGGGGCCTGTACAACGTGCAGGACCCGGTCGCCGTCCACCAGGCCCACGAGGAGCTCAGCCGGCTGGCCGCCGAGGGCACGGTGAAGCCGCTGGTCTCCGAGCGGATCCCCTTCGACGCCGTCGCCGACGCGGTCCAGCGCGTCGCCGACGGTACGACGGTCGGCCGCCTGGTGGTCCTGCCCTGATCCGCGGCGCCGGGCGGGCCGGAGGGTTCCGGTCCGCCCGGCGTTTCCGGGCGCCGGCCTGGATCAGGCGTAACGCCGCAGCTCGCGGCGGGCCAGCGAGCGCTTGTGCACCTCGTCCGGGCCGTCGGCGAGCCGGAGGGTGCGGGCCGCCGCCCAGAGCTGGGCCAGCGGGAAGTCCTGGCTCACGCCGCCCGCGCCATGGGCCTGGATGGCGCGGTCGATGATGCGCTGGACCGCGACCGGAGTGGCGATCTTGATGGCCTGGATCTCGGTGTGGGCGCCCTGGTTGCCCACGGTGTCCATCAGCCAGGCGGTCTTCAGCACGAGCAGCCGCAACTGCTCGATCTCCACCCGCGCCTCGGCGATCCACTCCTGGATCACCCCCTGCGCCGCGATCGGCTTGCCGAAGGCGACGCGCGCGGTGGTCCGCCGGCACATCAGCTCAAGGGCCCGCTCCGCCATGCCGATCAGCCGCATGCAGTGGTGGATCCGGCCGGGCCCGAGCCGGGCCTGGGCGATGGCGAAACCGCCGCCCTCCTCCCCGACGATGTTCCCGACCGGAACCCGTACGTTGTCGAAGACCACCTCGGCGTGGCCCCCGTGATCCGCGTCGTCGAAGCCGAACACCGTCATACCGCGCCGGACTTCGACCCCCGGGGTGTCGCGCGGTACCAGGATCTGGCTCTGCTGGCGGTGCCGGTCGGCGGTCGGATCGGTCTTGCCCATCACGATGAGGATCCGGCAGTCGGGGTTCATAGCGCCGGAGATGTACCACTTGCGGCCGTTGATGACGTACGAGTCGCCGTCGCGCTGGATCAGCGTCTCGATGTTGGTGGCGTCCGAGGAGGCGACATCGGGCTCGGTCATGGCGAACGCGGATCTGATCTCACCGGCCAGCAGCGGCTCCAGCCACTCCTTGCGCTGCTCAGGGGTGCCGAACTCGGCGAGCACCTCCATGTTTCCGGTGTCGGGCGCCGCGCAGTTGACCGCGGGCGGGGCCAAGTGCGGGCTGCGGCCGCTGAGTTCGGCGAGCGGCGCGTACTGGAGGTTGGTCAGCCCGGCGCCGAGTTCGCCCGGCAGGAAGAGATTCCACAGGCCCTGCCGCTTGGCCTCCTCCTTGAGCTGCCGGACGACCGGCGGCGTGGACCAGCGCGCCTCCCCGGTGATCTGCTCGCTCTGCTCGGCGAAGACGGCCTCGGCCGGATACACATGCTCGTCGAGGAAGGCGCCCAGCCGGGCACGCAACTCCTCGGTACGGGTGTCGTGGGCGAAATCCATGGGATCAGTCCTCGCTGCCGTCGGGGCGGGTTTCGTGCTGCCGGAGGGTGCGCAGACCCCGTTCGATGAAGCCGGGCACGACGTCGCCGATCCGGTCGAAACCGGCGCCGAGTGTCCGGCCGAGGGTCCAGCGGTAGTGGATGCCTTCGAGGATCACGGCGAGCTTGAAGTAGGCGAAAGCGGTGTACCACTTGATCGCCGACACATCGCGGCCCGAGCCTCGCGCGTACCGCTCGATGAGTTCGCCGGGGGAGGGATGGCCGGGCGCGCCGCCGGTCGTGGGCGTGGGCATCGCGTCGTCGGCCCGCAGTTCGCTGTACATCAGCAGCAGGCCGAGGTCGGTGAGCGGATCGCCCAGGGTGGACATCTCCCAGTCGAGCACCGCGGTGAGCCGTCCGTCGTCATCGATGAGGACGTTGTCCAGGCGGTAGTCGCCGTGCACGATCGTGGGCGCGGGGGAGGACGGCAGCGCCGCGCCGAGTCCGGCGTGCAGCTCGTCGACGCCGGGGAGTTCGCGGCTGCGCGAGGCGTCGAGCTGTTTGCCCCAGCGGCGGAGCTGGCGGTCGAGGAAGCCCTCGGGCCGCCCGAAGTCGGCCAGGCCGACCGCGTCGGGATCCACCGCGTGCAGCCCGACCAGGGTGTCGGTGAGGGTGAGCACGGCCGCCCTGGTCCGCTCCGGCCCGATCTCCAGGAGCTGCCGCAGGTCCCGGTACGGGGTGCCGGGCATGAACTCCATCACGTAGAAGGGAGCGCCGATGACCTCGGGGTCCTCGCAGAGCAGCATGGTTCCGGGGACGGGTACGGGGGTGGTGGCGAGGGCGCTGATCACCCGGTGCTCGCGGGTCATGTCGTGCGCGGTGGCCAGTACATGGCCGAGCGGTGGCCGGCGGACCACCCAGGTGGAGATGCCGTCGGTGACGCGGTAGGTGAGGTTGGACCGGCCGCCCTCGATCAGCCGGGCCCGCAGCGCGCCCGCCACCAGCCCCGGGACTTCCCTGTCGAGATGGCCGCGCAGCCGGTCGAGGTCTAGACCCGGGGGGTCGTCGGTGTCGGTCATGCGTCGTCTCTCCTTGTCGTCCAGGGTCGTCCAGGGTCGTCCGGGGGCGTCCGGGGGCGTCCGGGGGCACCCAGCGGGCCGGCCGGGCTCGGCCGGGCTCATCCGGAGGACCGCCGGGATCGTCGGCTCGCGGCGGTCCGGTGGACATCTGGGATCGTACCGACTGGTCGGTATGCCGTCCAGATTCCCGAGCGGCCCGGATGGTCCTTTCCGGGCCGGGGTGCGCCACCGTCGGTGCCGGCCGCGTTGACGGCCGCCCGCGTCCGCGCCTACGCTCTGGACTTATGGGTGAACGGTATTCACATATGCGGACTGCGGGCGGACTCGACGAGACCGGGGGCCTCACGGTCGCCCAAGTCCGGCTTACCCCCATCCTCATCACCGACCCGCCGCTGCTCAACACCCAGGGCGTCCACCAGCCGTACACCCCGCGACTCATCATCGAGGTCGTCACCGCCGACGGTACGACCGGGGTCGGTGAGACCTACGGGGACACGCGGTATCTCGACCTCGCCGCACCGCTGGCCACAGCACTGCCGGGCCACGCGGTCAGCGATCTGAACGGACTCTTCGCCCTCGCCGAGCAGGTCTGCGGCGACCCGGCCGAGGTCTCCGACTCGGTGGACGTCGGCGGCCTGCGCGGCGTCCAGACCGCCGACAAGCTGCGCCTCTCGGTCATCTCCGGCTTCGAGGTGGCCTGCCTCGACGCCCTCGGCAAGGCGCTCGGCCTGCCGGTGCACGCGCTGCTCGGCGGCAAGGTCCGCGACAGCGTCGACTACAGCGCCTACCTCTTCTACCGGCTCGCCGCCCACCCCCAGGGCCTGGGCGAGTCCGACGACTGGGGCGCCGCCCTCGACCCGGCGGGTGTGGTCGCCCAGGCCCGCCGATTCGCCGACACCTACGGCTTCGCCTCCTTCAAGCTCAAGGGCGGCGTCTTCCCGCCCGAGGAGGAGATCGCCGCCGTACGCGCGCTCGCCGAGGCGTTCCCCGGGCAGCCGGTGCGGCTCGACCCCAACGGGGCCTGGTCGGTGGAGACCTCGCTCGCGGTGGCCCGCGAGATCGGCGACATCCTGGAGTACCTGGAGGACCCCGCCAGCGGCACCGACCGGATGGCGCGGGTCGCGGCCGGCAGTGGCGTACCCCTGGCCACCAACATGTGCGTGACGACCTTCCAGGAGATCGAGGAGGCCTTCACCCGCAAGGCCGTCCAGGTGGTGCTCTCCGACCACCACTACTGGGGCGGGCTGCGCAACACCCAGCAACTCGCCGCGATCTGCCGGACGTTCGGCGTCGGCCTGTCCATGCACTCCAACACCCACCTGGGCATCAGCCTGGCCGCCATGACCCATGTCGCGGCCACCGTGCCCAACCTCGACTACGCCTGCGACACCCACTACCCCTGGCAGACCGAGGACGTCATCACCGAGCGGCATGTCTTCACCGACGGCCGGCTCACCGTCTCCGACCGGCCGGGCCTCGGCGTCGAACTCGACCGTGACGCACTCGCCGCGCTGCACCGGCGCTGGCTGGACGACGACGGGTCGATGCGTGACCGCGACGACGCGGCGGCGATGCGCAGGGCCGACCCGCGGTGGCGGACGCCGACCGTACCCCGCTGGTAGGACCCGTTTCCCCCGCCTAGGGTGTGTTTTAGAAGTCCCTCCCCCAGCTACCGCTGGGAGGTGCCCCCAGTCTCACGGCGCCTGGCACGCACGCTCGCTGCGTTGTCGGGCTCGTCCGAGTAGGCCCACTACGAGGACGACCTCCCCCAGCTACCGCTGGGGGTGCCCCCACCGCCCTTGCGATCTGGGGGTACCCCCGGACGAAGTCTGGGGGAGCACCAGACGCCGTGAGCCCCGCCCTGCGGGCGGACGACGCTACTTCTAAAACACGCCCCAGTCGCCCGGAGGAGGACGGCGGTTCTCGCGGTCCGGCCTCAGCGCGGGTCGTCGGGCCGCCGCTCGCCGGGGAGCGCGTCCAGGATCCGCTGGACGATGTCCGCCGCGCCGCCCTCGACGGACACCACCACACCCGCCTCGCCGGGTCGCAGCGGCTCCAGGGCCTCGAACTGGGACCTGAGCAGCTCCGGCGGCATGAAATGCCCGGTCCTGGCGGCCAGCCGGGCGGCGATGAGCCGCGGTGAGCCGTCCAGATGGACGAAGAAGAGCCCGGGTGCCGGCAGGTCCAGCCGCAGCCGGTCCCGGTAGCGGTGGCGCAGCGCCGAGCAGCTCACCACACCGCCCCGGTCGCCGCGCCCGGCGATCCACTCGGCGATGGCGTCGAGCCAGGGCGCGCGGTCGGCGTCGTCGAGCGGCCGGCCCGCGGCCATCTTGGCGATGTTGGCCGGCGGGTGGAAGTCGTCGGCCTCCGCGTAGGGGACGCCGAGCCGCTCCGCGAGCAGCCCGCCCACCGTGGACTTGCCCGAGCCGGAGACCCCCATGACGACGATCACGGGAAGCGTCACGGGTGCGGCGGTCATCTCGCTCGTATCTCCTTCTGCGGGTCTGCGGGTCAGTCGGTGCGCGGGTTGGCGGGTGCTCGGGTCTGCGGGTGGCCGGGTCTGCGGGTCCGCGGTGGACAAGTAGCCAAGATAACGAGAGCCGGTCCGGCCGTTCCGTCCGCCCCGGCCGCGGACCCGAGCGGGCCACGACGCGCCGCCACGACTCGCCACCACGGCAGAGGGCCTCGTGACCACCCGTGGGCGGTCACGAGGCCCTCTGCCATACGGCCGGGCTACCGGGCTAGCGGGAGTTCAGCACCCCGCGGTCAGTGGTGGCCGCCGAGGTGACGACGGCCGTACGACTCGGTGTCCACCAGGTGCCCGCGGTTGTCGCGGAGCGTGGCCGTGTCCGACGAGCTGTCCCACACGTGGTTGCGGCGGTTCTGGTACACGTCGCGCGTGGTGTCCCAGCCGGTCCCGCTGTGCACCCGCACCGACTGGTGGCCGGCCAGCCGCAGGTGGAAGGAGTAGCGGTTGCCGTCGGAGTCGCTCAAGGTCCAGCCGTTCAGGTCGGCCGTACGACGGCTCTCGTTGGTGACGGTCACCCACTCGTCGTTCAGTGACCGGTTGCCGCGGGCGCCGAACCTGCTCTCCTGGTGGATCTGCCCCAGCACCACCGAGGCGCGGGTGGGCAGTTGACGCGATGGCAGCTCACGGGAGTGCTGGTGCGCGGAACGCTCGTGGTCGCGGTGGTGGTCGGCGGCGGCCGCGGGCAGGGCCGCGGCGGCCAGGAGGGCGACGGAAGCCAGAGCGGTGGAGGTCAGACGGGCGGTGATACGGGACACGAGAGTCTCCCTTTTTCGAGTGCGGGCTCCCGGCGGTGTGCCGAGGAGCACTACTCCACTCACTCTCGGGGCCCGTGGCGAAGAGACCCGGCCTACGTTACGAAATCAGGACATATCAGGAACAGTTGATTGCATGGATCACGGAACGCCCGCCCGGGCGCGTCGCCCCCCTGCGCCTCCGGTGGCCGCCACCCCGTCCACCGCAGGCTTCCCGCGGCGACGCAAGGGGGCCGGCCGCCGCCCCGATCGGTTCCGTCGCGCCGCGCGCCACCCCGAACGCCACGCCGACGCCCATCCCTTCGTCGAAACCGGTACGTAACAGCCGATAATGACGCGAAGACGTGAACCGGCGCCGGCGTTCTCGCCCACCCCGCCCACCTAGCTCGCTCTGCTCGCCTTGACCAGGTCCCCGGGCGGGACCTCGCTCAGCCCTCGCTGTGGACCAGCAGGACCGACACCGGGGAGTTCTTCGCGACACCGCGGCTCACGCTCGTGTGCAGCAGGGCGGCGATACCGCTGTAGTGACCGGGGCCGACGGCGATCAGGTCGCTGCCGAGCGCCTCCGCGCGCTCCACGAGAATCGCGGCCAGGTCCTCCCGCAGACCCTCGTCCACCTCACCGTCGGCGGTGATGCCGTCCGCCCGCAGCCGGGCGACGGCCGCGTCCACGACCTGCCGGCCCTCGGCACTCTCCTCCACCGGTACGACGCTGCCGCCGGTGAGGCCGCCGGAGATGATCTGCGAGGGGAGGACGTGGATGACATGGACCTCCGCGCCGGTCAGCTTGGCGAGGGAGGTCACCGCGTCCAGCACGGCCGTGCCGTGGGATGAGTTGTCGACGGCGGTGAGGATCTTCTTGTACATGGGATCAACTTCCTTGTCCGAAGGGCGTCTCACGACAGGCAGCGCTGCCGTTCGCACCCCGGCGGCCCCGCCGTTGGAATCAGCCCCCGGGACCGGGAATCGATTCCCCGATCCGCTGTGAAGGAGGCCACTTCGAAGGGTGCCCCGAAAGGCCCGCTCTCAGAAGATCAGCACCGCGCCGAACACCGCGAGCGCCATCGTGCAGCCCACGACCGACAAGGCCGCCCGCGCGGACAGGCCGGCCGGCCGCGCCGCCCCCAGCCGCAGCATCCGCCGCTGGGTGAGCCACAGAAAGGCGACGAAGGCGAAGGCCGCGAGACCGACCACCGTCGCCCGCAGCACCCCGCCGTCGCTCCGCAGCCCCTGACGGACGACGAGCAGCTCGACGACCGCCCAGGAGAGGGTCGTACGCCGCCAGGCCAGCCGGGTCCGCTCCGGCTGCAACCCGCGATCGCGCCGCGTCTCGACCGGCTCGGGCGCCGGCCCGCCCGTCGCCGCCGGCCTCCGCGAGGGTCCCGGGGCCGCGGCCGGATCCTGTCCCGCGCCGCTCATCCCGCCCAGCCGACCGCGACGACCACCACCATGACGACGGCTAGGATGACGATCAGCAGCGCGAGCGCGGTGGGGAAGCGGGAGACGGGCAGGTCGGCGCCCCGGCGGATCGCCCGCTCGCTGCGGATCCAGTGGTTGACGGCCCGCAGGGTGCAGGCGACGCCGCCGAGCAGCAGCACGAGCGCCAGCAGCGCCCGGACCCAGTGGGTGAGGTGGTCGGTGAGGAACTGGTCGACCGCGAAGCCGCCGCCGATCAGCGACAGGGCGGTGCGGATCCAGGCGAGGAAGGTGCGCTCGTTGGCCAGCGAGAAGCGGTAGTCGGGGGTCGCCCCCTCCTCGTGCACGGCGGCCGGCGTGAACCACAGCCGTACCGACTCCCGGACCCCGCGCAGCCCGCCCGCATCGCTCACCCGCCCACCCTAACCAGGCTCGTCCTTCCCCACCCGGCGGCCCGCCCGTCCTCCCTACCCGGCGGCCCGCCCGGCGCGCCACTCCAGCAGCCTGCGGTACGCCGCCAGGCCGTCGGGGACGAACTCCCATTCCCCGAGCCGCGCGGTCAGCTCGTCGTCGGTGAGGAACGTGTGCCACGCCACCTCCTCCGGCTGCGGCGACACCGGCAGAGTGCAGCGCACCTGGTAGACGGCCGACCACCACGCGTACGGACCGTCCTCGTAGAGGAAGCGGAAGAGCGGCTCGGGGCGGGGCAGCCCGGTGACCCCCAACTCCTCCTCGGCCTCCCGCAGAGCCGCCTCGTCGTAGCTCTCCCCGGCGCCGACCACACCACCGACGAACATGTCGTAGTACGAGGGAAAGACCAGCTTCCGGGCGGTTCTGCGATGCACGAAGATCCGGTCCTCGGCGTCGCGGGCCAGGATGAACGCGCAGCGGTGGCGCAGCCCCCTGGCGTACGCCTCGCCGCGCGCCGACTGCCCGATGACGTTGTCGTGCTCGTCGACGATGTCGATGATCTCGCCGCTGGACAGCGGCTCCCCGGTGTCCCCGGCCGCCGGACGCTCGCTGCCAGGGCCCGCGTCGCTGCCCGCGCTCGCGTCGTCGCTCGTACCCGCGTCGCCGCTCGTACCGCTCCTCTGTCCGCCGCTCATACGCCGATTCAACCACCGGACCGCTGCCGTGCACCCGCCGTGCCGCGTGCTGGGCTTGCGCGGCGCGGGCACCGGCAAGATGATCGTGCGGTCGGTAGCCCGGGGGAGAAGTGACGGGAGCGCACGGTGATCGCTACGACGGGTGGGCGCCGCGAGCCGCTGCGGATCGCCAACTGCTCCGGCTACTACGGCGACCGGCTCGCGGCCGCCCGGGAGATGGTCGAGGGCGGCCCCATCGACGTCCTCACCGGTGACTACCTGGCCGAACTGACCATGCTGCTGCTGTGGAAGGCCAGGCAGCGCGACCCCGACGGCGGCTACGCGGTCTCCTTTCTCGCCCAGCTGCGGGACGTGCTCGGCACCTGTCTCGACCGGGGTATCAAGATCGTGGTCAACGCGGGCGGCCTCAACCCCGCCGGGCTCGCCCGCAAGGTGCGCGAACTCGCCGCGCTCGGCGGCCTGCACCCCTCCGTCGCACATGTCGAGGGCGACGACCTGCTGGACCGGCTGCCCGAACTCCAGGCCTCGGGGCACGACTTCGCGCATCTGGCGACCGGTCTGCCGCTGGCCGGCTCCGGCGTGCGGCCGGTCACCGCCCATGCCTATCTGGGCGGTTGGGGGATCACCGAGGCGCTCCGGGCCGGCGCCGACGTGGTGATCTGCGGCCGTGTCACCGACGCGTCGCTGGTCGTCGGACCGGCCGCCTGGGCCTTCGACTGGGCGCCCGACGACTGGAACCGGCTGGCCGGCGCGGTCACCGCGGGCCACATCATCGAGTGCGGCACCCAGGCGACCGGCGGCAACTACTCCTTCTTCACCGAGATCCCCGACCCGGTGCACCCCGGCTTCCCGATCGCCGAGCTGCACGCCGACGGCTCCAGCGTCATCACCAAGCACCCCGGCACCGGCGGCGCGGTCACCGTCGGCACCGTGACCGCCCAACTCCTCTACGAGATCGCCGAGCCCGCCTACCTCAACGCGGACGTGGTGGCCCGCTTCGACACCGTGACGCTCACCCAGCAGGGCCCCGACCGGGTGGCCGTCTCGCCGGTCGGCGGCGAACCCGCGCCCACCACCCTCAAGGTGTGCCTCAACCACCTGGGCGGCTACCGCAACTCCGCCACCTTCGTGCTGACCGGCCTCGACCTCGACGCCAAGGCCGACTTCGCCGAGGCGACGCTGCTCGACGCCACCGGCGGCCCTTCTCGTTTCGCGGGCTACGAGCTGCGCCGCGAGCACGGCGGCGAGAGCGACCGGCTCACCGTGACCGTCAAGGATCCCGACCAGGAGAGGGTGGGCCGGGGCTTCTTCGCCGCCGTGGCCGGCACCGCGCTGGCCGGCTACCCCGGCCTCTATCTGGAGCACACCGCGCCGAAAGCAACCGAGTACGGCGTCTACTGGCCGGCGCTGATCGCCGCGGACCAGGTGACCGCCGCCACGGTTCTCGACGACGGCACCCGGCTGCCGATACCCCGCCCGCCCACCGGGTCCCGGGCCGAGCCCGCCCCGGTTCCCGGCACCCGCCCGGCGGCCGTACCGCCGGTGCCGGTCCCGCCGCCGACCGCCGAGCCGGAGAGCGCCGGCCGCCCCGAGCGCCCCGAGGCGCCGGAGAGCCGAACCGTCCGGCTGCCGCTCGGCACCCTCGTCGGCGCCCGCTCCGGCGACAAGGGCGGCGACGCCAACGTGGGACTGTGGGCCGCCGACGACGACACCTACGCCTGGCTGCGCGCCTACCTCGATGTGACCCGGCTCCGCGACCTCCTGCCGGAGACCGCGAAACTGCCGGTGAGCCGCTATGAACTGCCCAATCTGCGGGCGCTGAACTTCGTGGTGCACGGCCTGCTCGGCGCCGGCGTAGCCGCCTCGACCAGCGCGGACCCGCAGGCCAAGGCGCTGGGCGAGCGACTGCGGGGGCGACAGGTCGACATTCCGGAGAGCTTGCTCGGCTGATCCGCTGATGTGCTGGTCCCCCGATCCCCGGCGCCTTGCCCGGCCGCACCTCAGGGCGGTCGGGCCGCGGTTTCCCGGCGCGGTCGCTTGACTCGGCGGGACACCCTGGGAGGATCCATGTCCGCACCCGGAGAGATCTCGACCGCGGTCGCGGGCGCCGGATCTGCCGTTCGGCGAGGTGCGAGAGGGGTCGCAGACGATGTCCGAGCCAGCCGCCACGTCCGAGACGGCCGCCCCGCCGCCCGACGCATCCGTGATCATCGGCGGCACGCCGGGTACGTTCGCCCGCGGTGTGCTGACCGAGCGCCATCCGGCCCTGATCCGGCAGGTCCGTGACGCTTTCCCGTATCCGCCGGAGCGGCTGCACGCCTTGGACGCCCTGCTCGCCGAGATCGCGGGCGGATCGATCGCGCCGCTCCCCGCCGGTGCCCACGACGCCGAGCAGTGGGCGCGGTGGGGGAGGGCGTACGTCGGGCGGTCGTGGTTCGAGGTGCCGTTCCTGTGGGCGGAGAGCTACTTCTACCGGCGTCTGCTGGACGCCGTCGGCTACTTCGCGCCAGGCCCCTGGCAGGGCATCGACCCGTTCGGCCCCTTCAAGCGGGCCGAGTTGGCCGGTGACGCCGTGGCCGGCGAGCTGGCCGCGCTGGACGAGCTGACCCAACTGCCCGCTGAGGAAGGAGACATGGCGGTGCTGCACGGCGCGTTGTGGGGGAACCGGGCTGACTTGGGCTTCCGTATCTCCTCGGGCGAGGTCGCGGACGGCACCGGCCGGCTCCTGGTGGACGACGGCGCCCGGCTGTGGCGGCACCTGGACGCCGATCCTGACGGCACGGTCCACATCCTCGCGGACAACGCCGGCCGCGAGCTGGTCGCCGACCTGATCCTGATCGACCACCTCCTGCACACCCACCGGGCCGGGCGCGTACTGCTGCACCTCAAGCCGTATCCGTACTTCGTCTCCGACGCGACCACGGCCGACGTGGTGGACTGCGTGCGCCGGATCGCGCGGGCACCGGGGCGGGCCGGCCGGATCGGCGCCCGGCTGTGGCAGGCGATGAACCAGGACCGGCTGTCGCTGCGGTCGCCCTCCTTCGCCCGCGCGCCGCTCCCGTACGCGGACCTGCCCGACGACCTGCGGGCCGACCTCGCGACCGCCACCCTCACCATCGCCAAGGGCGACCTCAACTACCGCCGCCTGGTGGGCGATCGGCACTGGCCGGCCACCGCCTCCTTCGCCGCCCTCACCGCCGACTTCCCCGGCGGGCCGCTGGTGGCGCTGCGCACGCTCAAATCGGACGTGGTGACCGGCCTGGATCCGACGGCCCTGGCCGCCCTCGACGGCAGCGGTGAGAAGTGGCGGACGAGCGGGAGCTACGCGGTGATCCAGATGCGTCCGGGGCCGGGGCGGGCCTGACGTTTGCGGCGGTCCGGTCCGAGGCTTCCGGCCCGGACCTGAGGTTTCCGTCCCGGCCGCGGGGCTTCCGTCGCCCCGGCGTTCGCGCGTCCGCGCCCGCTGGAGTGGGAAGGCAAGGGGGATTACGCAATCCTTACGGCCCTACCCCGGCGGCCCGCGCGGGAACAGCGGCCGTCACCCTGGTGTTCGATCCGATGAGCAGGAGGCGACATCATGTCGAACACCCAGAAGGTTCAGGATCCCGACGCGGCCGCGCGGCACGCCCGGTTCGGCGCGCTCCCGAAGCGCGTCCGCCTGGAGGACACCGTCCAGGAGCTGCCCGCCACCGTGCCGGACCCGTCGAGGGACACCTACCGGGCCGATGAGTGGCTGGTCCGCAACGCGTTGTGAGTCCGGGTGTTGCCGGTCGGGTGATCGCGTAGGCCGGGCGTGGCGGCCGGGGTGCCCCGTAGACTCGACAGCCGGTCGCCACGGGGGCGGACGACGGTCCGGGAGGAAAGCGCCATGAGTGGACAACCCTCGACATTGATCTACGACCAGCTCGTCTCCGAGCGCGGCGACATACCCGCCCAGGTGCGGGCGGCGGCCGAGGAGATAGCCCGCCATCTGGAGCGGGATCTGGGCAGGATCGCGGAGCCGCCGGGATCGGACCGCGCGGCCGGGAAGTGGTTCCGCTGAACAGACCATGAGGCCGCCCGGAGTGGTTTCGGCCGAGTCTTTACCCGGCTTTACCGAGCGATGTCCTTCGGGGGGCCCTCCGCGCCCTCGCGAATTCCGCCCGGCCCCCGGCGAATTTGCCGTACAACCCGGGCACCCCCCTCTCCGCGCCCTCTCCGCGCCGCCGGGAGCCCGCTCGCGGCCGGCCCGCCGAAGCGTCGTGGCAGGTCACCGCGGTTCGATCCAGGTGCGTCCAGGCTTTTGCCGGAACCGGTCGGCGGGCGGAAAAAACGGGTCGATCTTTTTGCAGAGCCAGAACACATCGTTGCCCAAGCGGTGACATTCGCGGAGTCATCATTGGCTTCTGCCGAGGGCAAAGGGCTCGCGGGGGTAGAGGGGCGTGACCATGGAAGCCGATGTGCTCCGCAAGGCGATATTTCTGCTACGGGACTGCCGCGAGTCGGAGCAGCAGGTGGTGAACCGGCTCAAGGACTACTTCCCGGAGCTGCCGGCCGGCGACCGCGAGATGTACGTCAGCCAGGCGTGGGACCTGGTGCACGGAACGCATCCGGCGATCTGACTCCCCGGACGGCCGCGCGTCGGGGGATGATCGGTACATGAGCAACCTCGATGTGAGACCCGCGGCCACCGTGACCGGCGGACGCGAGGACGTGTCCGCCGCCCCGGTCCACGAGCTGCTCACCGCGCGCACCGTGCCGCTCGGCGAGGCCACCGTCGTGCGCCGGCTGCTCCCGAACCTCGGCCGCCGGATGGTCGGCGCCTGGTGCTTTGTCGATCATTACGGGCCTGATGACATCGCCGACGAGCCCGGCATGCGGGTGCCGCCCCACCCGCACATGGGCCTTCAGACGGTGAGCTGGCTGCACGACGGCGAGGTGCTGCACCGGGACAGTCTCGGCAGCGAGCAGACGGTACGCCCCCGCGAGCTCGGCCTGATGACCTCCGGACGGGCCATCGCGCACAGCGAGCAGTCGCCGCGCGACCACGCCCGCTTTCTGCACGGCGCCCAGCTGTGGGTGGCCCTCCCGGACGCGCACCGGCACCGGGACCCCGCCTTCGAGCACCACGCGGCACTCCCCGAGGTCACGGGCGGCAACGGTCTGCGCGCCACCGTCATCCTCGGCGAACTCGACGGCGCGCGCTCCCCGGGCACCGTCTACTCCCCGCTCGTCGGCGCCGACCTCACCCTGGCGGCCGGCACCTCGGCCCGCCTCCCGCTCCAGCGCGACTTCGAGTACGCGGTCCTCACCATGTCCGGCGCCGCCGAGGCCGACGGCGTCCGCCTCCCGCCCGACTCGATGCTCTACCTCGGCTGCGGACGCGACACCCTCCCCCTCACCGCCGACGTCGACAGCTCCCTCCTGCTGCTGGGCGGCGAGCCCTTCGAGGAGCGGATCGTCATGTGGTGGAACTTCATCGGCCGCTCCTCGGACGAGATCGTCCAGGCCCGCGAGGACTGGTCCACCGGCCCCCGCTTCGGCACCGTCCAAGGCTTCGACGGCCCCCGCCTCCCCGCCCCCACCCTCCCCCCAACCCCCCTGAAACCCCGCGGCCGCACGCGCTGACCAGCCCTTTCGCCTTCGCTGAGCAGACGACCGTCAACGGGCGGCGGGTGAGCCGCAGTTCGGAGCCTGGCCGACCCTGTCGGACCCCCACATCGCCCACACCGCGCGCAGCTGGCCGACACGCCTCGGCCTGGTCGCGGCCGGACTGGGCATCACGGTCATCCCCGACCTGGCCCTACCGGCCCTGCCGACGGGCGTACGAGCCGTGGCCGTCACCGACACCTACTGGCCCGGCCGCGCGACCGTCGCCGTGACCCGGCCGCACCCCTCCGCTCAGACACAGGCGATGGTGACAGCCCTGCAGAACCAGGCTGCCCGCCTGCGGGAACCGCCTGAGGACTCCTAGACGAGTTGATCCGAAGTTTCGGCCCGTCAAAGGGGCGAGGGTGTCCAAGATTCGTCTGTGACGACAGACCTGAGCACCCTCCTTCGTGAAGGTAGCGGTGGGCGGTGGCCTGCGAGACGCCGTCGTCGCGGGCCAGACAGTGCCTTTTGGACATCTGCTGTCCGAGCTGTCACGCCGAGTCGCTGCGGCTGGTGAAGGTCACTCCGCGGCGATGCGGAGATGATCGAGCCAGGCCTTAAGTGATCCGTCCAGCGCGGTCTGCATGCCCACGACGTCGGCGGTCACTGGGGCGCCGCTCCAGGACTCTTCGGTGTCGACCTGCACCCCGCCGTCGACCGGGGTGAATGTCCAGGCGTGGATTCCCGTGATGCCTTCGCTGGGTCCGCCCCACAACGTGTGTCGTTGTGGCTCCACCTGGTAGACGGTGGAGGAGATGGTGAGGTTGTAGGTCTCCCATGTGAAGGTCGCACCGGGCCGGAAGCCGTCTTCCAGGTGTGACCGGTCGATCGCCTTCTGCCAGCTAGGCCACGCGTTGACATCGGTGTGCAGCCGCCACAGAGTTCCGATGGGGGCGGCGATCACGATGCTGTGCCTGGAGATGACGGGTGCTTGCTGGTCGATGCCGTTTACGTTCACGGTCGCGCCTCCTTGGATGAGTTGAGCGCTGCGCGGCGACAGCGGCTCGGGTCGCCATGCCGGCCAGCCACTCGCAGGAACGTCCCCGGTGTCTGCTGGCGGAGTCAGTTGCTTGTGGATGCCGTGTTTGTGGATGCGCTGGTCGCGGCGACGCGGGGTGCGCGAGAGTTGGCCTGCCCGCGGAGGAGTACGGAGACGACGGCGAGTTGCCAGATGACGATGGTGTAGACGGAGCCGCGTTCGATCGCACCCGAGGGCAGACCCGCACCGAAGGTGATGAAGAGAGCGGTTACGGAGACCAGGCCGAATGCTCCGACGACGATGCTGACGAGGCCGATCAGTCGCGTCTCGAGAATCTTTCGCCAGTGTATGCCCAGGACGAGGGCAAGCACGTTCCCGCCGACGATTGCCAGCGTTGCTCCGGTGAAGTGCAGGGGAAGCGTGCCGTTCTGCTGCGCCTGGAGAGAGCCGTGAAAGGTTCCGACAAGGATGTAGCCGATCATGGTCACGATCCCCGTCACGGCGGTGAAGGTACGCCGCCCGCTGATCGTCCGCGATAGCAGCACTGTGGCGATCCCGAAGAGGAGGCCCTGAACGATGAATCCGGTGTTCATGACGACGTGCAGCGGTGAGTTGAGTTCACGGCCTTGGAACACGCCGCTCGTTGCGGATCCGAGGTCGCTGATCCAGTTGTCGGCGTAGCTGTAGCTAGGCGATTTCCACGCCGCGGCCGTGATCGCTTCGGCAGCGAGATAGATCGCCGGGCCCAGGATGAAGGTGGCGGCGGCGAGGGGGCGGAGCAATTTCATGATGTTTGCCATCTCTGTCGGGACAACTCATTGGTCGGTCACTGCACGGCTCCGGGCAGGCGCTGAACGTCTACTCGACGAGCTGACCCGCCGAAATGATCGGGTTGCGCCGGTACGGGTACTTCATGTGCGACGGCTGGCTCACTGGAAGGGTTCATGAGCCACCCGGCGCAGCCGGGAGCTTCATTGGTAGGGATCGGGGCGCCAGTCGTCGTTCGAACCAGAGGTGGGCCAGGACTATCAGGGCCAGGTAGATCACGAGCGTTCGACCGCTAACGGCGGTGGCGAGCAGGCCAAGCAGGAGCGGCGCCGCGATGCCGGTGGTGACCCGTGAGGTCGTCCTGGGCAGGTCGGAGCTGTGGCTGGCGACGCCGGTGACCACGCCGAGGGTGAAGTAGGCCGCAACCACGCCGCACAGCAGCCAGCGAACATGCTCGGGCAGTGGGTCGGAGCCGTGCCTGACCACCAGAGAGAGCGGTACGGCGATGGCGGCGACGACGCCGGTGACCAGGCAGTGCAGGCCGAGGGCGGCGCGGGTGGGGATCCGGCCGGCGCGCAGGTGCGGCAGGCCGGCGTAGCCAAAGACGACGGACAAGCCGAACATGCCGGCCAGCAGAATGAAGGACGCGATCGCGGTGGCCAGCAGGCCGAGGTCGTACCGCGCCTCGCTCGCGGCGGCGACGATCTGCACCACCGATTCGCCCAGCACGATGATGACGAAGAGTCCCAGCCGCTCGGAAAGGTGGGCCGGATCGACCGATACCCCGTGGATGACCGGTCCCATGCCGTCGGGGCTGACTCCTGATCGTGACCGACGCCGGGTACGTTCTGGCGCGGTGAGGTACGACTGGACCCGCTGGAGGATCCCGCTGCCGGACAGGACCAGGATCAGCAGCAGGTCAAGGCCGACTCCGGCGGCCCAGAGCGCGAGCTTCCAGTGTTCGTCGACCCAGAGCGACGCGAACCAGGGCAGCAGTCCTGCCGAATACTGCGCCACCGGGAAGTCCAGCAATACTGCGCCGCGTTGCCACGACTTGGACCCGTAGACGCGCGTGGCGACGTATGCGATCGCGAAGACGTTGAGCGGACGGATGTCGCTGCCGTGCCCGAGTACGGTGTGCGCCACGCCTGGCACGGACGCGGCCATGACCCCGAGGCCGAACATGCCGACCATCAGTCGCAGCACGCGGGTCTGGTCGGCGGCGACGTTGCCGTACAGCATGAACGTCGTCCAGGACAGCCACAGGGCCAGGAACAGCAGCGCGTAGAGACCGAGCGCCGCGGCGTCCAGTTCAGGCCTGAGCATGTGTGCCAGCGCGGACACGCCGGCCACCGCCACGAGGTCGAAGAACAGCTCCGTCCAGCTCGCGTGCCGCTCGATCGTGGTGTCTTGGGGCTCCTCGTCGATGTTCACCATCAGTGGCCGCCGGGTGGTGGGGTCGCGGAGATCGTGGGTGCCCGGGTGATGCTGATGTCGGCCCTCCGGGATGAAGTGGTCAGGTCGGGACGTCGACGATCCGTCAGCCGGCGGGGGCGTTGCCCGTGGTGAGGTCGCGTAGGCCGCGGTCGAGAAAGTTGATCATCCAGGTGAAGCTGTCGTCGACAGATGCGTCGATCTGGAACCCGCCGGCCGCTTCCAGGGTCGAGAACCCGTGCAGGGCGCTGCGGAGCATCCGCAGAGCGTGAATCTCCTGGCTGGAGTCCAGGTTGTAGCCGCGCAGCATGGCCGCCCAGGAGGCGACTACCCGTTTGACGGCGGGGAGGATCGGGTCGTCGGGCCCGGTCGGGCGGGAAGCAGCGTCGCCGGCCGCGTACTGGCCGGGGTGTTCCCGCACGTAGGTCCGCATCGCCTGCGCGCCGGCGGCGAGGGCGTCGCTGCCGGCCCGGCCCTGGATGGCGTCGCGAATGACGTCAGCGAACTCGGCCATGGCCCGGACAGCGATGCGGTGGGCCAGATCGGCCTGGCTGCTGACGTGTTTGTAGAGTGCGGGGGTCTTGACTCCGAGGCGTTCGGCGAGCAGGCCCATGCTGAGGTTCTCGAAGCCGATCTCGTCGATCATGACGGCGGCGGCCTCCGTGACCGACAGCGGGGTGAGCCGGGCCCTAGGCATTCGCCATCGTCTTGTCCAGGAAAGGCCGGGCCAGCGCGAGGACCTGATCCGGTGTCTGGGCGTGCGGGTAGTGACCGGCACCTTCGATGACGGCGAGCTCACCGAGGCTGCTGGGCAGGTCGGCGATGATCTTCTCGCCCTCGGCGCGGGGGTTGGCCCAGTCGGGGTCGAGGCTGCCCTCGACAACCAGGACCGGGCAGCTGACATTGGCCAGCTGCGCGCCGGCGTCGGTCGGGCTGGTCTTGCACATGGCCTGCAGGACCTTCATCCGGCCGGGCTCCGTCAGCTTCGCCTCGATACGCATCAGTTCGGCGTCCCAGTCGGCGGGCTTGACCGGATATGCCGCGTCGAGGTATTTCTTCCAGCTCGCCAGACTTCCTAGGACCATGACCTGCGCCATCCGGCTGTAACCGGTCCGGAAGCGCTTCACCCGCATCAGCCCGCCAAGATCGAGGGATTGTACGCGGGTGAACGGCGCTAGCTCGATGACGCCGTTGATCAGGTCGGGCGCGGTGGCCGCCGCGACGGTCGCCGCGCCGCCGCTGATCGACTGGCCGATGATCACGGCGGGGCCGCCGAGGTGACGCACGACGGCGACGAGGTCGCCCGCGATGTCGGTGCGGCTGTAGCCGTTCCAGCCGAGGCTGGAGTCGCCGCAGCCGCGGATGTCGACGTTGGCGACCCGGTACCCGGCGGCGGCCAGGGCCGGAGCGAGGAAACGGTAGGAGTGTCGACTGTCGCCGATACCGTGCGCCAGGACGACGAGAGGACCCCGCCCGGACACCTCGTAGGCGAGGTTGTTGCCGGCGATGCTCAAGTACTCGGTCATGACGATCTCCACGGGACTAGTTAACGGCACTTCCTCGGTGTTAACTTCGTGTGTCAAGCGATCTTCCTCGACGGTTCGGCCCTTGGGGACCAACGGCAGTGAATCCGGCGCTACTGACCTTGCCACGGCCTCGGTTGGCGGAGGCGCGTCGTGTCCGGGCAGTCGGGCTGTCCGAGAACGGCGTCCACTACGTACTGAGAGACCAGGTGTGCCGGTGGACAGACGCCCTTGGACGGCGCATCACGAGGTAGCACGGGATATTGAGGGGACCAGGTCGGGCCGTTCGCCGGGGAAACGGCGGGCCTGCGGAGCGGGACGGCCCTGGCTTCCGGCAGAGCGCGCCGCATTATCAGATCGGCGGGGCGAAAGACCCGGTAATACCCGGAAAGAACCGGCGGCGCACGCTTTCTGAAACACTGTCTTCCCGGCACCGACGTCCGCTCTGAGCTGTGACGATTCCGCTCGGCGGGTGCGGCGCGGTGCGGTGCTGTGCGATGCGGGTGGGGAACGACGCCCGGACACCATGGATAAGGGGCACTACATGGCGGATCTCCGATCGGTGAGTTCGTTCGATATTTCTGCGAACACTCCCGATGATTTCGATACGCTCTACGAAGAATTGCGCGGTGTCCACGGGCTCAAGGTCGGGGTCGGTCCTGAACGCATGGAGCCCGGAGACCAGGGATCGGTGGTCGACCTGCTGACCGTGGCCTGTGTCTCCGGCGGAGCGGTCACCGTGTTCCTGGAGATCATCAGGGACCTCGTCGAGTCCAGGCGCCGCGGTTTCGCACTGACGATCCGCCACGGCGGTACAACACTGGAGATCACGGCCGACACCCTCGAAGAAGCCCTGCCGCTCCTGGAGGAGCTGCTCGGTGGATCGTGATCTGTCCGGGTCCCGTGCCGTGCTGATCGGGAACGCCGCGTACACGCATCCGGATGTCCTCAACTTGCCGGGGGCCACGGCCAGCCTGGCGGCGATGAGAGATCTCCTGACGGGCGATCTGTGCGGGTGGCCGTCCGACCGGGTGACCTGCCTGGCGGAAATCCGTTCCCCCTCCAAGCTGGCGCTGGAGGTGGTCTCCGCCGTCCGTGACGTCGAGGACGTCCTGCTGGTCTACTTCGTCGGACACGGCAAGGGCACGAGCGAGGGCCAACTCGCCCTGATGCTCGGCGACACCGACCCGACCCCCGAGGCGCTGCCGCACACCGCGATGCTCTACGAAAACCTGGCCGGCATCATGCGCGGCTGCCGCGCCGCCACGAAACTGGTCATCCTCGACTGCTGCCACGCCGGGCTCAGCGACCGCTCCACCTTCCACTTCCAGTCGCCGTCGCTCGCCGAGGCCTATCCCGTCGACGGGCTGTACGTCATCAGCGCCAGCGCGGCACGCAAGAAGGCCAAGTCTCCGCTGGACAAGTCGATGACCTATTTCACCGACGCGTTCGTGAAGGTGGTCACCGCCGGCATCCCGGGGTGCGGACTCACCCTCCCCCTGGACCAGATCTTCCTCCATCTGCGCGCCCTGCTGCTGCGCGGTAATCTCCCCGAGCCGGTCGACAGCGGTATCCGCGGAGCCCGCCGCTTCCCTTTCGCCTACAACGCCGCTCCGCCCTTCGCTCCGCCTCCCGCCCCGCGTGCCGCCGAGATCCCCGGCTCCCGCCGGGTGTGGAACCGTCGCACCGTCCTGTCGGCCATGACGACGACCGCCCTCTTCGGTTCCGGAGGGGCCTTCCTCAGCAGGGACCGCCCCTTCGCCCACCGGCCGACTGCTACCCACACCGGCCGGGCGGCCCCAGGTACGGACGGCGGCGGCGCCCGTCCGCCGGACACCTCCGTTCCGCGGACCGTTCGCGGCGCATCCCGCCTCGGAGGGCCGCTCACCGGCCACCAAGGCTATGTGGCGTGCGTCGCCTTCAGCCCGGACGGCCGCACGCTCGCCAGCGGAGGCAACGACGCCACCATCCGCCTGTGGGACACCACCGACCCTACGTTCGGAGTACCGGCCGCCGCGGTCCTGGCCCGCCACGAAGGCTACGTGGAATGCGTCGCGTTCAGCCCGGACGGCCGGACGCTCGCCAGCGGAAGCGATGACGGCACCATCCGGCTGTGGAACGCCGCCGATCCGAACAACGCCGCCCCCGTCGGCCGCCCCCTCCCCGCCAACCACGGCACCGTCTGGTCGGTCGCCTTCAGCCCCGACGGCCGGACGCTTGCCGCCGCGAGCGACGACGGCACCATCCGCCTGTGGAACACCGCCCACCCCGACGACGGAGTGCCGGCCACCGCGGTCTTGACCCTTTCCGGGGGCCCGGTGAACTCCGTCGCGTTCAGCCCCCGCGATCACACCCTCGCCAGCGGAAGCGACGACGGCACCATCCGCCTGTGGAACACCGCCGACCCCGCCCGCGGAGTGCCGACCACCGCGGTCTGCACCGGCCACACGAAGTACGTACCGGCGCTGGCGTTCAGCCCCGACGGCAGAGTCCTGGCCAGCGGAAGCGATGACGGCACCATCCGCCTGTGGAACACCGCCGATCCGAACACCGCCACCCCCGCCGGCCGTCCCCTCACCGGCCACCATGACACCGTGTGGTCGGTCGCCTTCAGTCCCGACGGCCAGACCCTCGCCAGCGGTGGGAACGACAAGCGGATCCTGCTGTGGAACACCGCCGATCCCGCCCGCACCCAGCCGATCGGCCACCCACTCACCGGCTACCACGACGACGTCTCATCCGTGGCCATCAGCCACGACGGCCGCACCCTGGCCGGCGCCTGCGGCGACGCCACCATCCAGCTCTGGCGTCTTGAGGTATGACGGGCGGCTCGCTCGGGCGTGAAGGTGAAGCCGTAGGAGCCGCCTCGGACCGTTGCTTCGCGCTCGGCTCTTACTGCCGTGGGTGCGGCTCTTGACCCTCACGTGACGTCAGGCCGCATAGTCGGTGCCGTGGAGGATCACTGGACCGTGGGACGTGTGGCCGAGCTGGCCGACGTGAGCGTCCGCACGCTGCATCACTATGACGAGATCGGACTCGTTCGGCCGTTGGCGCGTACCTCGGCCGGGTACCGGGCCTATACGGCGGGCGATGTGGAGCGGCTGCGGGAGGTACTGGCCTATCGGCGGTTGGGCTTCGGGCTGCGGGAGGTCGCGCAACTGGTCGGCGACCCGACCACCGACGCGGTCGCGCACCTGCGCCGGCTGCGCGGCCTGCTGGTGGAGCGGCGTGATCGCGCTGACGCCATGGCGGCGGCCATCGACAGGGAACTCGAGACACGGGCGAAGGGACTGAAGGTGACACCGGAGGAGCAACTGGAGATGCTCGGTGCACGGCTGTACGACGCGATCGGCGGCGCCTACACCGCCACCCGGCGTACCGAGCCGCGGATCGCCGCACAGATCTGGGCCGCGCTCGGGGACGCGCAGACGGTGCTGAACGTCGGGGCCGGCACCGGTTCCTACGAGCCCGCCGATCGCGACGTGACCGCGGTGGAGCCATCGGCGGTCATGCGGGCCCAGCGGCCGGCCGGCTCGGCGCCGTGCACAGCTGCCGCCGCGGAGAGCCTGCCGTTCGAGGACCACTCCTTCGACGTCGCGATGGCCGTCTCCACCGTTCACCACTGGGGGGATCCGATAGCGGGGCTGCGCGAGATGCGGCGCGTGGCCCGCCGCGTGGTGGTGCTCACGTTCGACACCGACGAGCCCGGCTGGCCGGACCGGTTCTGGCTCACCCGCGACTACCTGCCCGAGTTCGCCGCCGTCCTGACGGAATTTCCCTCGCTTGCCGGGATGGCTGACGCCATCGGCGCCCGCGCTGAGCCGGTGCCCATCCCGTGGGACTGCGCTGACGGTCTCTTCGAGGCGTACTGGCGACGACCGGGGGCGTATCTGGAGGATCACGTGCGCCGTGCGATGTCGGTGTGGACGAGGGTCGGGCCGCAGGCCGAGCAGCGGGCCGTACGAAGCCTCGGCGACGACCTCGACTCCGGCCGGTGGGCCGACCGCAACAGCGTCCTCGCCGACCTCGACGCGGCGGATCTCGGCCTCCGCCTGCTTGTCGCTTGAACCGTGTCGCAGGGGTGGATGCCGGATGGTTGGGCGGCCCTCCACCGGGCGCCGCGCCGCAAACGTTGGGCGCGGCGCCCGGCGGCGCGGTACGGGAGAGGTCAGTGCTGCAGGGTGAGGAGGCCCGGTCGCCAGGGCAGTTGGTCGTAGCTGCCGCTCGCGGAGGGGGACTTGCCCTGGTAGAGGAGCTGTAGGTTGCAGGGGTCGATGGTCATGGTCTGGTCGGGGTTGTTGCGGACCAGGTCGCCGTGGCTGATGTCGTTGGTCCAGGTGGCGCCGCTGTTGGCTTTGCCGGCGAAGGGGTTGCTCTCGCTGGCGGCCTGCGCGGTCCACGAACCGCTCAGGCTGGAGGCCGTGTACGAGCGGAAGTAGCGCCCGTTCGCACCGATCGACTCGACGATCATGAGGTACTGGTTCTGGTCCTGGACCTTGTAGACCTGTACCGCCTCGAACAGGTTGTTCTGCGAGTCGCTCATGACCGTGGTGTACGACGAGCCGAAGTTGCCAGGGAAATTCCCGATCGGCATGCTCGCGCGGTAGATCTTGCCGTTGTCACCGGCGAAGAACAGGTACATGTTCTGGCCGTCACCGATCAGGGTCTGGTCGATCGGACCCGTGCTGGAGCCGGAGATGCTACCGGTGAACAGCGCTTGCGGCGCGGACCAGCCGTTGGGGTTGGTGGGATCGCTCGACGTCCGGTAGATGAAGGGCCACGAACCCCACTGGTACGCCAGCACCCAGATGTTCTTGGGCGCGAAATAGAACAGCGTGGGCGCCACCGCGGCCTGGCTCATCCCCGTCTGGCCGGTCGACGCCATGTCCGACCAGTTCGTGAAGGGAGTGAACGCCATCGAGCCATAGGTCGACCCCGACACGTTCGACCCGTAGACCAGGTGCTTGCCGTTGTACACCACGTTGGTGAAGTCCTTCAGCGCGACCCACCCGTTCTTCGGCTGCGCCAGCACACCCGTCGACGTCCACCGGTATGTCGACGGAAGAGCACACCCTCCGCCCGTCGGCGGTGGCGTCGTCGGCGGCGTGGTGCTGGGCGGTGCGGTACTGCTTCCGCTGAAGGTCCACTTCTGGTTGCTGCCGCCCGTGCAGGAGTACATCTGGAGCTTGGTGCCGTTGGCGGTGCCCACGCCGGCGGCGTCCAGGCAGAGACCGGACTGGACGCCGACGATGCTGCCGTCCGTGTTGATCAGCCATTTCTGGTTGCTCTGGCCCGAGCAGCCATATGTCTGCACCTTCGCGGTGTTGCCGGTGCCCGCGGCATCCAGACACTTGCTGCCCAGGACCTTCAACTCGGAGGCAGAGGTGTACGTCCAACTCTGGTTGCCGGCGCCGGAGCAGTCCCACAGTTGCAGCTGGGTGCCGTCGGTGGTGCTGGAGTTGGGCACGTCCAGACAGCGTCCGGAACCGACACCCTTGATCTCACCGCTGCCGTCGGCCGCGAGGCGTGACCCCGAATCCGCCGCCGCCGCGTGGGGCACTGTCACCGCTACGCCGAACAGCGCCATCGCGACCGCTGCCATCGCGGTGGCAGCCGCCGCGGCTCTCCTGCGAACGCTGAGATTTTTCCCTGACCATGACATGTGGGGGTTCCTTTCGGACGGGGGACGGGGCACCGGGTTGCCGTGTAGCTGGTGGTGGCGGCGCTCGTGCCGGTGTTGAGCACGACGAGCGCGATGGTTCCGTTCGTGTTGTGGTACGCGCTGACCTCCAGGTTGCCGTTTCCGCTGGACGCGGCGATACGTGTGGCCTGGGGGCGGACGAAGCGGCTGAAGTTGGCGAGCGCGTAGAACCGCTTGGACGGGGTCAGCATGGAGCCGTTGAGCCCGATCAGTGAGCTGTCGTGGCTGGTGTTACTGATGCCCCACCAGTAGAGGAAGGCGTTGAGGTTGGCGCCGGTCATCGCGGTCTGTGCCGACGCGGCGCTCGCCGGCGACTGGCTCAACGCGATCAGTGAGCTGCCGCACACCAAGCCGGTAACGGCCAGGCTTGTCAGCCGTTTGGGGTGTGCTGATCGGGGCATGAAAATGTTCCTCATTCTGTCTCGGACCTTTCGGCCACAGACGAGGTGGACGTCCCTACCCGCGCTGCCGGGCGCCGCGCCACACGTTTGCGGCACGGCGCCCGGCGGGTGACATGTTCATCCGGCCCGCATGATGGCCGGAGGGGGTGTCCTAGCTGGTGGTGCAGGTGAAGGTGGGCCAGGTGGTGGAGCCGTTCTTCTGGATGGTGAGGCCCCAGTTGTTGCCGCTGCCGTTGGGTTTGGCGACGAGTTGTTGGGCGTTGGGGTAGGTGGCGCTGATGTTCCAGGTGGAGAGGACTTTCTCGGGGTAGGGAATGTTGGCGGTGACGGTCCAGTTGGTGGAGCCGGAGACCGTGACGTTGAGGTTGTAGCGGTCGCTCCACTGGGAGCCGGCGGTCACCGCCGCGGTGCAACTGCCACCCGTGCCGCCGGTGGTGCCGGAACTCGTACCGGATGACGTACCGGCGGAGGTACCCGAGGAGGTGCCCGACGACGTACCCGAGGACGTGCCGGCCGACGTACCGCCCGAGGTGCCGCCGCCGCTGCCGAGAGCGGCGAGCACGGCGTTGTAGGAGGCCTTCTTCTGGTAGTTGCCGTCGAGGAGCAGCGGGGTGTCGCCGCTGCGCCAGCTGTACTTGTCGGTGACGCCCCACACCGTGATGCCGGTGCAACGGCTCACCGCCAGGCAGCCCTTGACGATGGTGGTGTAGTTGTTGGCCTGCGCGGTACCGGAGCCCGCGACGTCGACCTCCGTCATCTGGACGTCGACGCCGAGATCGGCGAAGCGCTGGAGGTTGGCCTGGAAGTCACCGGGGACCGGGGACTGGGGGTTGAAGTGGCCCTGGAAGCCGACGCAGTCGATCGGGACGCCGCGGGCCTTGAAGTCCTTGACCATGTTGTAGACGGCGGTGCTTTTCGCGTTGACGCCGTCCGTGTTGTAGTCGTTGTAGCAGAGCTTGGCGTTCGGGTCGGCGGCCCGTGCGGTGCGGAAGGCCGTCTCGATGTAGCCGCTGCCCAGCTTGTCCTGGAAGGGTGAGCTGCGGCGGGCCCCGGAACCGCCGTCCTGGAACGCCTCGTTGACGACGTCCCACGCGTAGATCTCGCCCTTGTAGTGGGTCATCACCTGGGTGATGTGGTTGTTCATCGCTGACTGGAGCGCGCTGGCGCTGAGCCCCGACACCCAGCCGGGCAGCTGGGAGTACCAGACGAGCGTGTGCCCGCGGATCTTCATGTTCTGGGACTGGGCGTGGGCGACGATCTGGTCACCGGGGCCGAAGTTGAACGAGTTCTGGTTCGCCTCGATCGTGTCCCACTTCATCTCGTTCTCGGGCGTGACAGCGCCGAATTCGGCGTCCAGGGCGTTCGTGTAGGCCGTCTCCCCGAGGTGGCCCGCCGCGACCGCGGTACCGAAGTAGCGGCCCTGTGCCGCCGCCGCGTTGCCCAGGGTGCCGACCGCGTGGGCGCTGCCGGCCGTGGCCATCAGGCCGATGGCCGCCACCGCGCCCGCCGTGCCCGCGGCGATGGCGATCCGCAGGCCTGAGCGGCGGCGTCTGCTGGGCCCGGGGCGATTCCGGAGGGAGTAACTGATCATGTCCAACCTCTTCTTCCTCTTCTGCTGGCGGTCCGGGTCAGCGCGTTTGCCGCTGACCCGGACAGGTGGGGGGGCGTGCAGGTGTTGCTTGCCGGGCGGGCTGCCCTGAAGGGGGCTTCTTCTGGGTTCAGGGCGGCCCACGGGTGGGTCAGTTGGTGGAGCCGGAGACGGTGACGTTGAGGCTGTAGCGGTCGCTCCACCGGGAGCCGGCGGTCACCGCCGCGGCCGGCGGCGCCCGCCTGCGGGAGCAGGACATTGGTGATCAGGGCCGTGACGGCCACAAGGGCTGCCACTGCCCAGATCCGGGGCCGATATCGACGGAAGCGCATGGCTGAGCCTCCTGGAGGGTGCGGTCCGGCGAGTACCGGTTGGCGAGCGGGAGCCGCTCGTGTGCCGGAAGCGACTGGTGGGGGGAACCTGTGGGGTTCGGCCGGGCGGCGGGTGCACCGCCGGCGCGATGGGCGGGGCGCCGCGCGCCGGATACCGGGCCGGGAGGAGGTGGGAGCGCTCCCATCGTAGGTACGGGTCTCAGGGGTCGCAATATTCCGAACGTCGACACCTCAACTTGGCCGCTTCTGCATGCGAACCGTGGTGTGCGCGGCCGTACCAGGCGGGCACAGCGGAGGAAACCGGCCATGCTCGGTGCTCCTACCTGGTAGTTTGTCAGACGGTGGTTTTCAGCCATGTTTCGGAAAGAATTCCGAAACTCAGAGGTATCCGGACCGGACAAAAGTCCGATACATCCGGTTCCGGACGGACCGTCGCGCCGGTCGCGGTCTGCGTCAGACGTCGGCCTCGGCCCTGCGGTAGGGCGCCAGTTGGCCGCACATGCCCAGGACGTCCTGCGGTGGCGCCGGCAGTGATGCCACCGCGGCCTCCTGGAGATGGCGGACGTCACCCCGTCGCAGGGCGTCGATCTGCCGGCCGGTCCGTTCGGCGGCAGCCGCCGCGCGCAGGCGCCGTGTCCGCTCCCATTCGTCGAGCCGCGGGGCGACCAGGGCCGCGGCGGCGGCGTAGAAATCGTCGAGCGCCTCCCGGTTTCCCTCCTCGACCCGCGTGACGAGGTCGTGGAAGCCGCTGATCGCCAAGTCCCGTCTGGCGCGGGCCTGTAGCGTCCGGTCGGCCGGCGGCCCGTCACCCAGTGAGGCGGCGGCGCGATAGCTGTCGGGGTCGGCCAGCCGCGCCGGGGGGAAGGTCATGACGGCGTCGCCGGCTTCCGGCAGGCCGTCGTTCTGCATGACGACGAGGACGTCCAGACGGTCGAGGTTCACCGCTCGGTGGATCGTGCCCGGGGTGAACCAGACGGCGTCGCCCGCGGCGAGCGGAGTGCGGCGCAGCCCCTGTGCGGTCAGGGTGTGCAGCTCTCCGGTGCCCGCCAGGACGTAGTAGCACTCGGTGCAGGTGAGGTGCATGTGTGGTGTGCCGCCGTGCAGGGAGTCCTCGGCGGGCCATGGGTACACCCGCAGCCGGGACAGCCCGATTCCGCCTGGCAGCAGCGGTACTTCGGTCATGCGATCCCTTTCGTGGCGGGCGTCCGGGTCGGCGCCGAAGACGGTGACCGCGGTACTGGTGGGTGCCGCGGCGAGCGGTCCGGTGGTGCCCGTACCCGCCGGCTGGATGGATTGCGGTTGCTGGTGGGCGCGCTGCGGGGCGGCGGGGGAGGGCGGCACGGCGTGAGCCGTGCCGCGGGCGGCCGGGAGGGCGGCCGGACGGGAACTCCGCGGCTTCCCGGGAGATGGCGAGGCCGGAACGGGATTCCGAATGTTTCGCTGTCAGCTCGGGAAGATTAGGGCGGGGTTTCGCGCAGAGTCAAGACATCGGTCGGTTCTGATGCCGACATCAGTCGGAACCAGGAAAAGGCTTAGACCTGTTCCTTGGTACGGGAGTTACCGGAATTGCGCACAAGGTGTTGACGGGTGAGCGGCCCGGACGTAGCTTCCTGGCCATCAAAGTTTCCGATTAGCGACTGAAAGTTTCGTCGTGCCAAACCGCACACCGGATGAGCAGGAGGCATGTGTGCCCGGCAGAACCTTCCGCGTCGCCCTCGTCGGAGCAGGCAACATCGCCACGGTGCACGCCCAGAACCTCGCGGGTCTGGCTGATCGCGTGGAGTTGGTGGCGGCGGCCGACATCGACCAGGACCGCCTCGACACGTTCTGCGACCGCTGGAACGTGCCCGGACGCTTCCCCGACCTGGAAACGCTGCTGGCCGCCGCCCGTCCGGACCTGGTCCACCTCTGCACACCGCCCGGCCTGCACAAACAGCAGGCGCTGGTCTGTCTGGACGCGGGCGTCGACGTGCTGTGCGAGAAGCCGCCGACCCTCAGCCTCGCCGAACTCGACGAGATCGCACGGGCCCAGACGGCCCACGGAGCGTCGTTCGCCACGGTGTTCCAGCATCGCTTCGGGTCCGGCGCCGCGCGGCTTCGTGCCGTGCTGGCGTCCGGGGCGCTCGGCAGACCGCTCGTCGCCGTGTGCCACACCCTGTGGTACCGGCCGGACGACTACTTCGCCGTGCCCTGGCGAGGCAAGTGGGAGATCGAGGGCGGCGGACCCACGATGGGGCACGGCATCCACCAGTTCGACCTCCTCCTGTCCGTGCTCGGCGACTGGCAGGAGATCACCGCCGTCGCGGCGCGCCTGGCCAGGCCGACGGCCACCGAGGACCTGTCCTGCGCCCTGGCCACCTTCGCCGACGGCACCGTGGCCACCGTCGTCAACTCCCTGCTGTCGCCGAGGGAAACCAGCTATCTCCGCTTCGACTTCGAGCACGCCACCGTCGAGGTCGAGCACCTGTACGGATACGGCGACGACGACTGGCGGATCCACCCCGCACCCGGACACGAGGACGAGGTGGCCGCCGCCTGGCGCGCCGGGCCCAGCGGCCGACCGTCCGGCCACGCCGCGCAGTTCGCCGCGGTCCTCGACGCGCTGGAGGTCGGATCGCCGCCGCCGGTGACGCTGCCCCAGTCCCGCGGCACCCTCGAATTCGTCGCGGCCACCTACGCCTCCGCCTTCGAACGGCGCCCGGTCAGGCGCGGGGAGATCACCGCCGACAGCCCCTTCTACCGGCGCATGCAAGGCGGTGGTCCACCGTGGCCCGCCGCCCCGACCGCCGCCTTACCCCAGGAGACGACCCTGTGAATGCCCGACCGAGGCCGTACCCCGCCAGCACGGAGCCCGGACCTTCGGGGCTGGCGGTCGACCACGAACTCGACGCCTCGCTGCGGGTCACCTTCGAGGGGCGTCCGCTGACCCGCTACGTGTACCGGCCCTGGGACGCCCAACTGGAGTCCCCCCGCCCCTACTTCCACCCGCTGCGCACCCTCGGCGGCGACCTGGTCAGCATCTATCGCCCGCACGACCACATCTGGCACAAGGGAATCTCCCTGTCCCTGCCCAACGTCGAGACGGAGAACTTCTGGGGCGGTGCCACCTACCGGCGCGGCACCGGATACGGCCAGTACGACAACAACGGATCCATGGACCACGAGGAGTTCGAGGAACTGTCGGTCCACGACGGACGTCTGCTGGCCACCGAGCGGTTGCGCTGGCACACCGAGCACGGACAGCCCTGGTTCGCCGAACACCGCCGGTTCGCCGTCGAGGTCCTGCCGGACCAGGACGCCTGGGTGCTCGTCTTCGAAACCGCCGTCACCAACGTGCGCGGTACCCGTACGGTGATCGGCAGCCCGACCACCGAGGGCCGGGAGAACGCCGGATACGGCGGCTTGTTCTGGCGCGGACCGCGCTCCTTCACCGGCGGCACCGTCTACACCCCGGACCACGCCGGCGGCGACGAGCTGATGGGGGTGCGGGCACCGTGGATCGGCTTCACCGGCCGCCACGACGCCCACGGACGGTCCTCCACCCTCACCTTCGTGGACGGCCCCGGCAACGAACCCGGCGGCGAACACGTCACCTGGTTCGTCCGTTCCACCCCCTTCGCCTGTGTCTGCCCCGCACCTTTCTTCGACACGGAGGTGGCGGTCGAGGACGGCGAAACCCTCACCCGGCGCTACGCCGTGGTGATCGCCGACGGCGATCGCGGCCGGGACGGCACCGAGGAACTGGCCGAGGCCGGAAGGGCGTCGCTGGCGGCCGTCGGCACGACGACGCCTTCCGGCTGAAGGAGCGTGCATCGTGCCTATCCGTCACTCGACGAGCGCGCGCAGCGTCAACAGCTCCCCCGGTCAGGGCGGTTCAGGCGGCCCGGACGGCGCAGACCGTCCAGGCGTTGCCGACGGCGGACACGACACGACACACGCGGAACCGCCGCTCCGGCGCCGGATGAGCCTGCGGCAGCGGGTCCGACGGGACCGGGTGCTCCTGCTCGCGACCCTGCCCGGCATCATCCTGCTACTGGTCTTCCAGTACCTGCCCCTGCTCGGCAACGTCATCGCCTTCAAGGACTACCAGCCGTATCTGGGCATCAACGGCAGCGCCTGGACGGGTCTGCGCAACTTCGGGGTGGTCTTCAACGGTGATCCGGCCTTCGTCAACGCCCTGGAGAACACGGTCGAGATCACCCTGCTCCAGGTGTTCGTGGCCTTCCCGGTCCCCATCGCGCTCGCGCTGACGCTGGACAGCCTGGTCTCGGAGCGGGTCAAGCGCACCGTACAGAGCGTTCTCTATCTGCCGCATTTCCTGTCCTGGGTGATCGTCGTCGCGATCTTCCAGCAGATGCTCGGTGACGCGGGACTGCTCAACACCTTCCTGCGCGAACACGATCTCGCCACCGTCCATGTGGTCGGGAACGCCGCCGTCTTCAAGGAGATGATCACCGCCCAGGCGCTGTGGAAGGACGCCGGCTGGTCCATGATCCTCTTCATCGCCGCCCTGTCGCGCATCGACCCGGGCCTGTACGAGGCGGCGGCGGTCGACGGCGCGAGCCCCTGGCGGCGGTTGTGGCACGTCTCGCTGCCGGGACTGCGCGGCATCATCGTCCTGCTGCTGATCCTGCGGCTCGGTGAGTCCCTGACGGTCGGCTTCGAGCAGATCGTGCTCCAGCAGGGTGGTGTCGGCATCGGGGCCAGCGAGGTGCTGGACACCTATGTCTTCAACAACGGCATCCAGCAGGGCGACTGGGGCGCCGCCGCGGCCGTGGGACTCGTCAAGGGAGTCGTCGGTCTGCTGCTGGTGCTGGGCGCCAACAAGGTCGCCCACCGAGTCGGCGAACAGGGGATCTACCAGCGATGACCGGCAACACACTCGGCCCGGCGCACTTCGGCCGGCCGACCCGGCTCGGCAGGGCCGTCAAGGCCGTGATCCTCACCGTGTGCTGCGCCGCGGTGCTGATCCCCTTCGTCGGCATCTTCTCCACCAGCCTCGCCGACCGCGCGGAGATCACCAGCAGCGGCGGGTTCGTGCTGCTGCCGCACGGCGTGCACTTCGCGGCCTACCAGGCCGTTCTGTCCGGGGGTGTGGTCACGCGGGCCCTGGTGATCAGCCTGTTGGTCACCGCCACGGGCACCGCGCTGTCCCTCGTGTCGACCACGCTGCTGGCGTACGGGCTGAGCCGCACCGACTCCGTGGCCCACCGTCCGCTGCTCATGACCGTGCTCTTCGCACTCCTGTTCGCGCCGGGCATCATCCCGAGCTATCTGGTGGTCAAGCAGTTCGGACTGCTGGACAGCTACTGGTCACTCATCCTGCCCGCCATGGTCAACGCCTTCAACGTGGTGATCGTGCGTGCCTTCTTCATGGAACTGCCCCGCGAACTCCTCGACAGCGCCCGCATCGACGGCGCGGGCGACTGGACCGTCCTGTGGCGCGTCGTCCTGCCGCTCAGCCGCGCGGTGCTCGCGGTGGTCGGCCTCTTCTACGCCGTCGGCTACTGGAACTCGTTCTTCAGCGCGCTGCTGTACCTCAACGACACCTCCAAGTGGCCGCTGCAACTCGTCCTGCGCACCTACGTCGTCAACAACACCTCACTGGGCGTGGACCAGGTGGGGGCCGGCGGCTCGTCGCTCCCGCCGCAGACAGCGATCCAGATGGCGATCCTGGTGATCTCGATCGTGCCCGTCCTGATCGTCTACCCCTTCGTCCAGCGCCACTTCAGCAAGGGCGTCCTCACCGGCGCCGTCAAGGGCTGACCGTACGACCGCGTCGGCGACCCCGTCCGCGGTCCCGACCGCGAGCTCCGCGGGCCGCCCGTCCGCCCCGTCCACCCGATCGCCAGGGAGATCCCATGACCGGCACCGCACCCATGAACAGAAGATCGTTTCTGCACAGCGCCGCCTTCGCCGCGGTGGGCGCCACCACCGGCGGCGCCGTGCTGAGCGCGTGCAGCACGTCGAGCGCGGGACCGGCGGACACCGCGGCCAACAACAGTGCCGTCAAACTGCCCGACTACATGCCCTACGCCGCCGTGCGTCCCGACTATCCGGGCAACTCCCAGGGCCTGCTCAACGGATTCTCCGGCTACCCCGCGCACCCGGTCAGAACCATCAGCGCGCCGCCCGCGCACGGCGGCACCATCTCGGCCTTCGTCGAGACCGGGTCACCCATCCCGCCGGGCCTGGGCAGCAACCCCTACTGGCAGGAGCTGAACAAGAGGGTCGGGGCGAAGCTGGACCTCACCATCGTCCCCGCCGCCGACCTGACCACCAAGTTCGCCACCCTGACCGCCGGCGGCGACCTGCCGGACTTCATGGTGCCCCCGCTGCCGCCGCTGGCCGGCGTGCGCGGCCTGCCGCAATTCCTCGCCGCCAAGTGCCAGGACCTCACCGAGTTCCTCTCCGGTGACGCCGTCAAGGAATACCCCTACCTGGCCAACATCACCAGCGACGCCTGGCGTTCGTGCGTGTTCAACGGCGGCATCTACGGCCTGCCCGTCTCCCGCGGCGTGGCCGGCAGCCTGATGTTCTACCGGGCGGACCTCTTCGACACGTTCGGGGTGGACCCCGACCCGGGCAGCTTCGCCGAGTTCTTCCAGTCGTGCAAGGACGTCACCGACGCCAAGAAGAGCCGGTGGGCGCTCGTCACCGCGGGCTCCGCCGTCGCCTTCGTCGCCCAGATGCTCGGCGTGCCCAACGGCTGGAGCGAGAAGGACGGCAAACTCACCAGCTACTACGAGGACGAGAGGTACAAGCAGACGCTCTCCCAGGTCCGTACGATGGTCCGGGCGGGAGTGATCCATCCCGACAGCTTCGACCCGGCGGCTCCGTGGAAGCAGTGGTTCAACGCCGGCAGCGGCCTGATGGGCGAGGACCGTTACACCGCGTGGCCCCAGTACTACGCGGACAACGTGGCCGGCCCCTCGTTCAGGGTCGCCGGCATGAGGCCGCCGAAGTTCGACGGCGGCGGGTTCGCCGGAACCTGGCAGTCACCCCCGGTCAACAACTTCACGCCGCTCAAGAAGGCGCCCGCGTCCCGGATCAGGGAACTGCTGTCCGTGGCGAACTGGCTCGCCGCGCCGTTCGGGACCGAGGAGTACCTCTTCCGTAAATTCGGCCTTCCCGGCACCGACTACTCCCTGCGGAACAACAGCCCCGCCCCCACCCAGGCCGGCCTCGCCCAGACCGTCCTCGGCATCCGCTACATCACCGACGCACCCGACACCATCTTCGTGCCCGGAAATCCCGAGGCGACCAAGGCATGCTACGAATACCAGCGGGCGATCATTCCGACGTCCGTAAAAGACCCCACCGTCTCGCTCTTCTCCGAGGCGTACTCCCGGACCGGCGGGGTGCTCGCCCAGCACCTGTCGGATGCCGCGAACGACATCCTCACCGGCCGGAAATCGATTTCCTCGTGGGACTCGGCGGTCGCTGAGTGGCGCTCGTCGGGGGGCGACAAGATGCGTGCCGAATTCGAGAAGCAGTTGGGGTGACCGTGGCGCGCGGTCGGCAGTCGGTGCCGGGGCCTGGTGCGGCGGGTCGTCGCATGTGGCGCCGGGGTGGCTGCCGTTGCCGTGTGGTCGGGCGGTAGCATGGGGGGTGTGACCATCCCGCAATCGCCCAGGCGGCAATCTACGAGCGAACGGGGCAGGATGGCAGCGGCCGGTACCGCGACGCTCGCGGAAATCGCCAGGCAGGCCGGGGTATCCGCGCCTACGGTTTCTAAAGTGCTCAATGGGCGTGCCCATGTCGCGCCGGCGACGAGGAATAAGGTGGAGGAGCTGCTCCGGCACTATGGTTACCGCCGTAAGCGTGGTGTCGCGCGGCCCCGTCCTTCCGGTTTGCTGGAACTGGTCTTTCATGAATTGATCAGCCTCTGGGCGACGGAGATTATCCGAGGTGCGGAAAACGTGGCGCGTCAGGAGGGTCTCACCCTGGTCCTGTCGGAGTCGGCGGGCCGGGAGGAGATGGGTCTGTCCTGGGTGGACGGGGTGCTCACCCGGGATCCGGCCGGTGTCATCCTCATCATGTCGAATCTGACCGCCGATCAGAGTTCCCTCCTGGTCAGCCGGGACGTCCCGTTCGTGGTGATGGATCCGGCCGGTTCCCCGGCCGATGACGTTCCCTCGATCGGCACCACGAACTGGCAGGGCGGGTATACCGCCACCCGGCACTTGCTGGACCTCGGCCACCGCCGTATCGGTGTCATCGGCGGCCCGGTGGGGGTTTTGTGCAGCCGCGCGCGGATCGACGGCTACCGGGCCGCGCTGGAGACGGCGGGTGTGACGCCCGACAGCCAGTTGATCCGGCACGGCACCTTTCAGCACGACGCGGGCTACCGGATCGGCAGGAGACTGCTGACCATGGCCGACCGCCCGACCGCCCTGTTCACCGGGAACGACATCCAGGCCATGGGGGTCTACCAGGCCGCGCGGGAGCTGCGGCTGCGGATCCCCGAGGACATCAGTGTCATCGGCTTCGACGACCTGCCCATCTCCGCGTGGATGGGCCCGCCGCTCAGCACGGTGCGGCAGCCGCTGGTCGACATGGCGGAGGCCGCGGTCCGGCTCGTCCTGGAACTGGGACGCGGCGGCCAGCCGGGCATGCGCCGACTGGAACTCGCAACGAGCCTGGTCGTCCGCGACAGCACAGCCCCGCCATCCGCATAGCGCACCCGCCAGCAGGCCGGGCAATCCCGGCGGCCCATCGGACCACCGCCGCACGGCCTCGAAGCCGAGCAGGCCCCGAGGCCCGCTGCGGCATCGCGGCCATCCCTGCCGGGCCGGCTCGGCGGCGGGGTCGAACGGGCTGCGCTGCGAGACGGTCACGCGGGATGAGCCTCCATCGCCACCAGCGTCCACCGGAGCTAGGACAACGCCGATCGGTAGTCTGTGGCGCCGGGGGTGGACCGCAGCCCCCGGCGCCGTCGTGTTGGAGGACCCGTGCCGCGTACCGAATGGACCGAACTGCCCAGCAGTGTCCGTACCGCTGTCACGGCACGGATCGGGCCGGTGACCGCCGCCACCCCGGTGGCCGATGGGCTGACCTGCGCAATCGCCGCTGTCCTGACGGCCGAGGACGGCCGGGTGTTCGTCAAAGGTGTGCCCGTATCGGACACGCAGGGGGTCGCGGCGCAGGACTGGGAGGGCGCCGTCAACGCGCGGGTCGCCGGGATCGCCCCGCTGTTGCTGGCCCGCATCACCGTGGACGGCTGGGACTTGTTGGTGTTCGAACACATCGAGGGGCGGCACGCGGATCTGTCGCCCGGGTCGCCGGATGTGGCGCTGGTCGCAGACGCGCTGCACGCCACGCAGGAGCTCACCGCGGATGGTCTCGCGCCACGGCTCGCGGACCGGTTCGCCGGGCACCTGGACGACGCGCAGACGCTCCTGCTCGCCGGGGACGCCCTCCTCCACACCGACACCAACCCTCACAACCTGCTGATCACACCGGGCCGCGCGCACCTGGTGGACTGGGCGATGGTGGCCGCCGGCCCGGCCTGGGTGGACGTGGCCTATGTGACGGTGCGGCTGATGGAGGCCGGCTGGCCCGGGGCCGAGGCGCTCGGGTGGGCGGGGCGGTTCCCGTCGTGGCGGGATGCCGATCCGGTGGCGGTGGCCGCGTTCGTGGACGGCACGTGCCGTATGGGGGAGGCGACGGTCGGAGCTGCCGGGGCCGGCCCGTCCAACTCGCGGTTCCGGCAGCTACTGGCAAACGCGCCGGTCGCCTGACCGGCTCACGCCTCCGCCCCGCTGCCGTGTGATCTGGCAGCGGGGCGGGGTGGTTGCGCCGATCGAGACCGGTTAGGACACGCCCTCACAGGGATTGCCCTGGGCTGCGCCGCCGTTGGCGATGCCCTGGGCGCAGACGGTTCCGGCCGGGGACGTGAAGCTCGTCGAGTAGTAGTTGCCCTTGCTGCCTATCCACGTCTGCGTGGCGCTGTTCCGGGAGCCACTGGGCCAGGTGACGTGGAAGTATCCGGTGAACGTGGTGTTGCGGGCCCACGCCTGCACGAGGATCGTGCCACCGGCGTTGCCGGAGACGTAGATGCAGACGTTGTTGTTGCAGCCGGTCGCGGACATGGGGTGCACTGTGCTGGCCTGAGCGGTCCCGCCAGTGGCAAGCGCCAGGGTCGCGGCGGCTGCCACGGCGGTTGCGGCTGCGGCGGTACGTAAGGGCTTAATACGCATTCGGTTTCCCTCCCTCGGGCCGGCGGGTGCCGGTGGTACGACGGTAGGAGGGGGCTGGGGCGCGCGGCGGCGGGTGTGCACGGCGCCGCGGAGGCTGCAACAAACCGGGGTGGGCACGGCGGGGTGTGGTACGGCAACCGTCCCGGTGCCGGCCCGGACGCCGCGCGTCCACGCCGACCGCATCGAGCACCCGGTCCACGCCGATGCCTCCGGTCAGATCCCGGATCGGATCGCCTCTACCGGGTCCTCGGAGTAGAAGTCGACGGTTTCCGAGCGTTGTTGCCGAGCCGGCTCCAGCCGGTCGGCCACGCCGTCGACCAGCAGGATCGCCTGCCCGTCGGCCACGCTGTCGGGCAGCCGGACCGGGCCGACATGGGCGTACGGCGCTCGCGCGTACTCGGCTTGCAGGCCGTCATCGGGACGGATGTCCCCCATCGCGTGCCAGGGGGAGTCACCGTACGCACTGCTCCGGTCATACCGCAGAGTTACCGGGCGGCTTAGCTGGGGGTGTTGTCACCCGGGTGCGCGGCCACGGCCTCATCACGGGTGTCATAAACAGCGAAGACGGTCTCGGCCCCGGTGAGCGTCAGCAGTCGGCCTATCTGCAACGGAGGAGCCGCCAGCGCAAACCAGCCGCCCGTTTCCTCGACCCTGCGGCGAAGGCGCAGCACCGCGTTGAACCCCGACGAGTCGCAGAAGGTGACGCCCGACAGGTCGAGGATCTGATCCGGATGGTCGTCCAGGAGGGCGGTTGCCCGCACGTAGAACGCCGTAGCCGTCGACATGTCCAGTTCGCCGACCACCTCGGCCACCACAAGACGGTCGCCGGTCTCCAGCACGTTCAACCGCAGATCGTCGTCACTCACAAGCTCACGCCCCTCGTCTCGGTCTTCGTACGGCCCGGCGGCGGCGCCGGCGACCAGGGCCCGTGACCGCCGGGTCGCCTCCCCCCACCGGCTCCTGCCGCTGTATACGATCATCTACCCCCGTCCCTCCCGGATCGACACCGAACTGTCCGCAGTCAGCCGGATCCCCATGAGGGGGGATGGCCCGCACGCTGAGTCACCATCCCCACCTGGTCTTCGACCGCGCAGGGGCGACCTTCGCCGAAGCCGCATTCCTCAGCGCGCTTCCGCAGACCTGTATGACGGTCCTGGCACAGGGCGGAAGTGCGGGTCTGAGGCCGAGTACCCGCGTCCACCACCTCCTGAGCCTCGCCGGGGCGATCGCCCTGTTCCCGCTGATCGCTCCGGAACAGCTCAAACATCCCTGAGAAACAGCCGGCGCCCCGGCCCGCCGGTGACCGGGCGGCATCGGGGCAGGCACCGCGCCCGCGGCGGCCAGGTCGGCCCACACCTGCTTGCCGCCGCCATGGGGCACCACACCCCATGCTTCGCTCAGGCGGTCCACGATCGCCAGTCCTCGCCCGCTCGTAGGCTGCGGGCGCGGTACGGGCTGGGCACGTGAGTCGTCGCTGACCGTGATCCGTAGCCGGCGCGCGTCGAATACGAGCGACAGGCCTACCTGGCCTCCGGCATGGCGGAGGGCGTTCGTCACCAGTTCCGAGACGACCAGGGCAACCGCCGCGGTCTCAGGGCGCCAGCGTGTCGGCCAGGCGTACTCCGCCACGTGATCGAGAGCCCAGCGGCGCGCCCTGCCCACCTCGCCGGGCGCGGCCGAGACGGTGAGGAAGTGTTCAGCCGGCACGGATCACCGCCCCCACACCATGTGCGGGTGACCGCCGTCCGCCGCGAGAAACGGGGCCGGGTGTCTTGCGGCGGTCACCGGATTCAACGGATGTGTGTTCACGCGTCGGCGCTGGGCACCTTGAGCGGGTCACGGGGAGCGGCGGGCTTGGCGGCCTCGAGTTGGTCGCCGATTTCCGCCAGGCGGTTGCGGCCCAGGGCGGCTCGCACCTGGGGGAACCATTCCTGCTCCTCTTCTTCGACGTGGTGGCGTACGTTTTCGATCAGCACGGTCATCTTGGCGTCGAAGCGTTCGTCCTTGGGGTCGAGGCCGGCCAGTTCGGAGAGCATCCAGAGCACGACGTGGTGCTCTTCCACGCTTTCCAGTACGTGGTCGCCGGTCTCCGGTACGGCTTCGCGCGCGGCCGGGTAGAAGATCTTCTCCTCGATCCAGGCGTGGATCGTGAGTTCCTCGATCACCTTGTCGGCGATCTGCCGCTTCGTCTTGTACGCGCGGTCGCCGGCCTGCTCGAACTCCTTGAACAGCTTCTCGACCGTCGCGTGGTCATCCTTCAGCAGCACGATCGCGTCCATTGCGGCTCCATGTCCGTTGTACCGTGTGCGCGCTCGACGAGTGGAGCACGGCGGGTGGTGTACCGGCGACCGCTCCCGGATGCCGGCTTGGGTCGGCTACCCCCGCGGACGGCGATGAGTCATGGTGGCCCCGCCGGGTACCGCACGTCCTGGACCGCGCCGCCCGGGGCGTACCGTCCGATGCCCGGACTCGCGGTCATACGTGCTCGGCGCTTGAACACAGGTGCCTGGGCGCGACGCGCCCAGGCACCCTTCCGCCGATCTGACTCCAGGCACGGTGAACCGGCCGTTCGCCCGTCGACGGAGCGCACATCATTTCGATCGCCGCGGATCAGGCGATCAGGCGGATCCGGCGGATCAGTGTTGCAGGGTGAGGAGGCCCGGCCGCCAGGGAAGCTGGTCGTAGGGACCGCTCGCGGAGGGGGACTTGCCCTGGTAGAGGAATTGCAGGTTGCAGGGGTCGATGGTCATGGTCTGGTCGGGGTTGTTGCGGACCAGGTCGCCGTGGCTGATGTCGTTGGTCCAGGTGGCGCCGCTGTTGGCTTTGCCGGCGAAGGGGTTGCTCTCGCTGGCGGCCTGCGGGGTCCATGAGCCGCTGAGGCTGCTGGCGGTGAAGGACCGGAAGTAGCGGCCGCCCGCGCCCATCGCTTCGACGATCATGAGGTACTGGTTCTGGTTCTGCACCTTGTAGACCTGGACGGCCTCGAAGAGGTTGGCCTGCGAGTCGCTCATGACGGTCGTGTAGTTCGAGCCGAAGCTGGACGGGAAGTTCCCGATCGGCATGCTCGCGCGGTAGATCTTGCCGTTGTCGCCGGCGAAGAACAGATACATGTTCTGGCTGTCCGCGATCAGCGTCTGGTCGATCGGCGCGGAGGGGGAGATGCTGCCGGTGAACAGCGGCTGCGACGAGGACCAGCCGTTGGGGTTGGTCGGATCAGTCGACGTCTTGTAGAAGAAGGGCCACGCACTCCACTGGGACGCCAGCACCCAGATGTTCTTGGGCGCGAAGTAGAACAGGGTGGGCGCCACCGTGGCCTGGCTCATCCCGGTCTGGCCGGCCGACGCCATGTCGGACCAGTTGGTGAAGGGCTTGAACGCCATCGAGCCGTACCCCGACCCCGACACGTTCGACGCGTAGACCAGGTGCTTGCCGTTGTACACCACGCTGGAGAAGTCCTTCAGCGAGACCCACCCGTTCGCCGGCTGCGCCAGCGCACCCGTCGAGCTCCACCGGTACGTCGAGGGAAGGGCGCACGTCCCGCCCGAGGGCGGCGGAGTCGTCGTCCCGGACAGGCCGGTCCACTGCTGGTTGGTGCGGCCGTTGCACGTCCACAGCTCCACCGCGGTGCTGTTGGCCGTAGCGCCGCCCGTGACGTCCAGGCACAGCCCGGACTCCGTGCTGACCACCGTGCCGTCGGAGTTCACCTGCCACTGCTGGTTCGTGCCGCCGTTGCAGGTCCAGATCTCCACCCGGGTGCCGGCCGCGGTGGCGTGGCCCGGAACGTCCAGGCACTTGCCGCCGTACACGGTGAGCTGGTTGCCGGACGTCAGGGTCCACTGCTGGTTGGTCCCGCCCGAGCAGTCGTAGATCTGCAGAAACGTGCCGTCGGTCTGGCTGGAGTTCGGCACATCCAGGCACCGGCCGGAGCCGACACCGCGTAAGGCGCCGCTGGCGGCCGCCTGCGCCGTGTTGGCGACGAGCATCGCCGCCAACGCGACCAGAACCGCGACCACCGCGGTGAGCACCGCGGACAGATGCCTGCGGCTCAAACTTCCTCTTCGCATGAGAGTCTCCCGATGTACGGCCAGTGGATGTCGAACGGACGAGAAGTTCGATGGAGCATGGCAAGCTCTCGACCCGTGGTTCAGGAGCAGCCGTCGGCCGCTCCCTCCCGGTGGCCGGCGGCTGGTGGCCGGTGAGCGAGGGTGCCGGCGCGCTGGGCCGCGGGCAGCGCTGGGGCGCGGATCATCTCCGCTGAGATTCCAGAGATTCCCGTGCTGATCGGCACCGTTGTCGGAGTCCCAGACCTGGACGGGCCTGCCGGTGGGCGCTTGCCCACCGGGCACCTCCAGGGCCCGGCCGGACGCGCCATTGGTCAGCGCGTACGGGCCATCGCTGGTCCGGCCGGCCCGCCAGTGCTGGTGCGCACCACCGTCGGCATCCCGGATCGCCACCCGCGTGCGGTGGCCGGCGGGACGCCCGGCACGTCCAACACCCGGCCGGCGGCGGCGTTACCCGGCGAGTGCACCGGGCCCGTGACGATGTCGCCCGTGTTGGTGTCCCCGAGCGCCGACGGCACCGCGGCGTAGGCAGCCTTCTTGGTGTCCTTGCCGGTGAAGATCAGCGGACTGTCCCCGGTGCGCCGCGCGTCACTGTCGCGGATGCCCCGCATCGTGCTGCCCGTGCAGCGGGTCGCCTTCAGACGCGCGCTGACGGTGCTGGCGGAGGTTGTTGGCGAGGCCTGCGCGATGTCCGGCCCGGTGACCTGGACGATCTCGCCCGGGGCGGCGACGTTCGACAGCGTCGCGCGAAAGCCGGCCGGCGGGCCGCCGGTGCCGAAGTGGCTCCGGAGGCCGGCACGGTCGGGGGGCACGCCGCGGGACGTGAAGTCCCTGACCACGCGGTGGACGCCCTGGGTCTTGGCGTCCGTGGGGCGTGAGCACCGTGCCGGATATCAACCCGGTGGGCGGGGCGAGGGCCCTGCGCAGGGGCAGGCCTTCAGTGAACCTGGACATGAAGATCATTCTCCTTGTGGGGGAAGGAGTCCGATAGCACGCGAGATCTCGCGCTCTTGCTCTTCGTCTGCCACCCCTGGCGCGGAACTCAATCTCCGTGTGGACCGAAGGTGAGCGCTAACACCCGGAGCACCTGTCGGTGCCGTCCACGGATTGTTGCCCAGGGGTTTCAGGTTCAGACGTTGCTCCACCTTCCGGGGTCTGTCAAGGGGTTCGGAGACCGGCCCGCGCCGAAGCGGCTTTTGTCGGCATCTCGGGGGAGCGCGGGCTCGCTGGGGTCCTGCGGTCGCAAGTGGTCAGCGAGCGCGGGTCGGACCGACCGCGTGGGGCTCAGGCGTTCGACCACGCGCGCTTGCAGAGCACGAGCCGGTATCCGTCCGGATCCTCGACGGTGATGCCCCACGTGTTCCAGTACGGGTTGGGGGACGGGACGCGCCTGCCACCGTGTGCCTCAAGGCGGGTGACCAGTTCCTCGGGTACCCGCTCGTCGAGATAGATCACGAGCAGGTCCTCCGCGGTGGGGCGCGGCTCGACGAGCCCGGCCCCCTCGTGGACGAGTTCGAGATGCCAGGAGGCGTCGGGCCAGCCGACCATCAGCAGGTCGTGCTCGCCGGGCGCGTCGCCACCCTCGGCCCGGTACAGCTCGCTCAGCCCGAGACCCCGGACCCAGAATTCCGCCGCCGCAACGAGGTCGCGCGACGGGCGGGCTACGCGGATATGGCTCTGACCGTTGGCGGGCACGGGCTGCTCCTTGGCAATGGGACATGTGGTGGCCCGCCGATGGTCACCGCATCTTCCGTGGTGGGCCGTTTCGGCCAGCGTAGGTACGAGGCGTTCTCTCGGCATCGGTCGCGGGCCCATGCCTTTCGGCCTGGCGCCCCTACGGCCGAGGACGTAGGTCATTCATTCGGTTGCTGCCTGTGTGAGCGCGGTAGCGGCGAGTAGGCTGACCGCCCAGTGGGGGCCGCTCGTCTCTTCGGCGCCGAGCGATATCACGTGAGCCTTGGGGAGGGCGGCTGTGTCGACGGATTCGTCGCACCGGTGGGGCACGGAGGAACCGGGCCGGACGCTGAGCAGGCTGCTCCTCCTGGTGGAGTCGGTGGTCGAGGTGGGCGTCGCCCCGCTGGGGCTGGACATCCCGGTGCTGAACCTGGACGTGTTCGACAGGTCGGAGCCGGGCGCGAACCGTGGCGACCTGCTGGTCGTCGTCGGCGTCGACCCGCGGTCCGAGCTCGCCGTCGCCCTGGTCCGGGCGGCGGGGCGCGACGGTGCCGCAGGCGTGGTCTTCCGGGAAGAGGGCCCCGGTCCGCCGAACGAGGCACTGCGCACCGCGGCGGCCGAAGCGGGTACGGCCGTGCTCTTCCGGCAGACCTGGGCCGACTGGGCCCGGGTGATCGGGACGCTGCGAGCGGGACTCGCGGTGGTCAGGGAGTCGGAGATCGCCAACGTACCGCTCGGTGACCTGTACGCGCTCGCCGAGTCGCTGGCCGCACTGGTGGGGGGCGCGGTGACGATCGAGACCCCGCAGTCCGACGTGCTCGCCTACTCGTCCAACAACAAGGACGGCGACGAGATCCGCCGGCGCACCATCCTGAACCGGCAGGTGCCGCGGGAGCGGGTCGAGGCGATGCGGAAGGGCGGCTTCTTCCACCTGCTCTGGCGCACGCAGGGCGCGCTCCACCGCCGAGCCGACGGAGCCGTCCCCGAGCGTGCCGCCATCGCGATCCGAGCCGGTGAGGAGATCCTCGGTTCACTGTGGGTCGCGCCGGCCGGACACCCCCTGCCGCCGGACGTCGCCGAGACCTTGCAGGCGGTGGTCCGCGCCGCGGCGGCCCACCTGCTGCACGACCAGGCGCGACGCGCCGGGCAGCACCAACTGGTCCTTGAGGCGGCCCGGGCCCTGCTGGAGGGCCGGGGGTCGGCCGAGGCGCTGGCGGCGCGAACCGGGCTGCCCCTGGCGGACCACTGCGCCGTCCTGTCGATCTCCGCCGTACCGACGACCGGTGCACCCGGCGACGGGCGGTTGGCCGGTTTGGCGGCCAAGCACTGCGCCAGGCGAGCCCACCAATCGGTTGCCGTGGCGTCGGACCGGGGTGTCCGCATCCTGCTCGCGGGCCTGGAGAGCGATCCGGTACGAGCCGCCGCACAGCTCTCCCGCCTGAGCGACTCGCTCGCCCGGGAGCTGTCGAGCGACCTCGGTCTGGTGGTACAGATCGGCATCGGCGATGTCCGGGCCGGCCTCGACCAGGCGCGGGAGTCCCGTCGCACGGCCGACCTGGCGATGCGCGCCCTGCGCTTCAGCGGTTCGACCCGGGCGTTCGCCCGGACCGAGGAACTGCCAGACGCGGTCGCCCTGTTGCACATCCTGGACTCGCTGCGCGACCTGGAGCTGCCGGCGAGCAGTTCGGTGACGCGACTGGTGGCGGCCGCGACGCAGTCGGGTGAGGGGGTGCTGCTGGACACGCTGCGCGCCTATCTGGAGAACTCCGGGGACCGGGCGAAGGGCGCACGCGCCATGAACGTCCCCGTCGGTACTTTCCGGTACCGGATGGAGAAGGTGGAGAAGATCTGCCGCATCGACCTGAAGGACCCCGACGCCCTGCTGCTCGCCCACTTGCAGCTGCGGCTGCTGAGCCAGGAGTCTGCCGACCGGGCTTGAGTTGGTCACGCTGAACCGGGAAACCCGCCCGGTGTCGTCACCGCGCACCAAGCGGGGCGGCTGCACGCGCGCCCCAGGTCGATGGCGCGGCCCGCCCCCGGAAAATTCGCTTCCCGTGGCGAAGACGCGGCCGACGGGCGCCGGGCAGCCTGGTGCTGTGTCCTTGGATCTCCCCCTGGAGCACACCACCGGCGATCAGCGGAGCGTGACAGGATGACCATCTCTCAGCCGACCACCACTGAGCGGAGCGGCCGTCAGGCGGCCGCGCGGCGCGAGCTGGTCCTGCGAGCGGCCGTGCACAGGCGGCTGGTCGACCCCGAGGACGCGCTGCTCGCCGCCTTCGTCGACCTCGACGGGATGGCGGCCAGTGTCGCGGCGCTGCACCGCGCCTTCCCGGACTCGGTCGACGTGCTGCACACCTTCGCGGCGAAGGCGAACTGCCTGATCCCGGTGCTCGAGCGACTGCGCGGCCTCGGCATGGGCTGCGAGGTGGCCAGCCCGGGTGAGTTCGCCCAGGCACTGGCGGCCGGCTTCGACGCCGCGCGGATCGTTCTCGACTCGCCGGCGAAGACGAGGAGGGAGCTGGTCCAGGCACTGGATCTCGGCGTCGCGGTGAACATCGACAACTGGCAGGAACTCGAACGGATCGACGAGATCCTTCGGACCCGCGAGACCCGCGAGACCCGTGAGACCCGCGCGACCCGGTCGCGGCTCGGCATCCGGGTGAACCCGCAGGTCGGCGGCGGGACGATCGGAGCCATGAGCACGGCCACCGCCACCTCCAAGTTCGGCATCACGCTGGCGGACGAGGGCAGCGCCGAGCAGTTGCTGGCGGCGTTTCGGGAGCGCCCGTGGCTCACCTGGATCCACGCACATGTCGGATCGCAGGGCTGCCCGCTGGACCTCATGGGCGAAGGGGTGGCGGCGGCCGTGGCCTTCGCCGAGAAGGTGAACAGCGAACTCGGGCGGCGCCAGGTGGTCGGCATCGACATCGGTGGCGGGCTGCCCGTCAACTTCGCCGGGGACGACACCGACCCCACCTTCGAGACGTACGTCGACCGGCTGCGGGCCCACGCGCCGGCCCTGTTCAGCGGGGACTTCCAGGTGGTCACCGAGTTCGGCCGCTCACTGCTGGCCAAGAACGGCTTCACCGCGGCGTATGTCGAATACACCAAGACGTCCGGGGGGAGGCACATCGCCGTCACCCACGCAGGTGCGCAGGTCGCCACCCGGACCGTCTTCATGCCCGACGCGTGGCCGATCCGGATCACCGCGCACCATCCGTCGGGCGCGGCAAAGGACGGGGACCTCGTACCGCAGGACGTCGCCGGACCGTGCTGCTTCGCCGGTGACCTGGTCGCCAAGGCCCGGCCGCTTCCCCTGCTGGCGCCCGGTGATCTGGTCGCCCTGCTCGACACGGGCGCCTACTACGCCACGAACCACTTCCAGTACAACAGCCTGCCCGAGCCGGCGGTGCACGGCTACACGGTGGACGCCGACGGCGGCGTGCACTTCGAACTCCTGCGCCGTGCCCAGACCATTGCCGAGCTGGTCAGCGCCGGCCGCTGATTCCGCTGTCACACCGACCACCGGAGAGCAGCCATGAGTCGTTCACGTCGTCGTCCGATCCCGTCGACCGTGCCCGAACCGTCCGACCGCCACATCCGCCCCGCGGACCAGATCGTCGTGATCGTGATCCTCCTGATCGCCGCCGTGCTGGCCGTGGCCGGTGTCCCCACCGCCACGGTGCTCGAACTGCTCACCGGCGCCGGCGCGGTCGCCGTGCGGTTCGTACGCCCGAGACCGGCCCTGCCGTAACCCTGCCGAGGGGCGGCGGGAGCACGTGCCGACGCCCAGGTCGTACCCGCCCCGCACGGCGCCGCGGCCTCGCACCCGGTGCGGGTCGGGGCGGCTTTCCGGGTGGGTGGGCTGGAGTTGGGTTGCGTGCCGGTCCGCCTCTTGACTTTCCGGGTGGGAAAGTGGGACCTTGGCTTTCCTGATAGGAAAGTGAGGTGTTGTTGTGGACGACATCGCTCCGGAGCAGGCCCGCGGCGCTCTCGACCTGGTCGAGCGGGCCCGGCAGGAGATGGCGGAGGAGATCGGGCTGCCGCGCTGGTACTGGTGGGGGATGGCGGCCGGCTGGATCGTGCTGGGCACCCTCGGCGACGTACTGCCGCCGTGGGCGGCCGGGATGGCCACCGTGACGTTCAGTGCGGCGCACACCGCGGCCGCCTCGCGGCTGCTGAACGGCCGGCGGCGCACCGACCGGCTCCAGGTGAGCGCGGAGGTGGCCGGCCACCGGCTCCCGCTGGTGGTGGTCGGCATGCTGGCCGGGCTGGTCCTGGTGACGGTCGCCGCGGCCCTCGCGCTGGACGCCGACGGCGCCGGTCACGCCGGAGTCTGGGCGTGTGTGCTGGTCGCGGCCGTCGTCGGGTTCGGCGGACCGGAGATCCTGCGGGTCCTGCGGCGGTGGGCGCGGGCATGACGCGGGCACGGTTCGACGAACTGATCCACCCCAGTACGCGCCTGTCGCTGGTGGCGACGCTGGCGGCGGTCGACTGGGCGGAGTTCACCTTCCTCAGGGACCGCCTGGCGCTGTCGGACTCGGCACTGTCCAAGCAGCTCACGACCCTTGAGGAGGCGGGGTACGTGCTCACCGAGCGCCGTCTGGCCGGTACCCGCCGCAAGGTACGGGCCCGGCTCACCAGCACCGGCCGGCAGGCTTTCGACGGGCATGTCGCGGCGCTCCAGGCGATCGTCGCCGGCGTCGCGCCCCCGACGAGCGGTCAGGCACCCTGACGCCGACCGCCGATCACCGAGCCCGCCGGCGGGTCAGAAGCCGGCCGGCGCCTCGCCCGCCCACCACCACCCGGACCCTGGTGCGACCCCAGATGGCCGGGATCGCGTCCACCGTCGGGGCCTCAGTGCGGCAGGGCGAAGCTCTGCTCGACCATCCATTGGTGGACGCCCAGTCATATTCCGGGACGCGTGTGCGGCCCGGGGTCCGTCAGGGCCACTGGCCGCCGAAGGCGTTCAGGATGCGCTCGGCGGCGCGGGTCGCGGTCAGCTCGCCGTTCCGCACCCGCTCCTCCAGCTCCGGGGCGAGTGACCGGACCGCCGGGTCGGCGTGCAGGCGGCCGAGGAGTTCGTCGCGGACCATGCTCCAGGTCCAGGCGACCTGCTGGTCGCGCCGGCGATCGGCGAGGCGGCGGCTGGACTCCAGCAGGGTGCGGTGCTGCTCGAGCCGGTCCCAGACGGTATCGAGCCCGCTGGATTCGCGGGCGCTGCAACTGAGGACGGGCGGCGTCCAGACGGCGTCCCCGCCGTGCATGAGCCGCAGCGCGGCGCTGAGTTCGCGCGCGGCGGCGAGGGCTTCGCGTTCGTGCGGGCCGTCCGCCTTGTTGACGGCGATCACGTCGGCCAGTTCCAGCACACCTTTCTTCATGCCCTGGAGGTGGTCGCCGGTCCTGGCCAGGGTCAGCAGCAGAAAGGTGTCGACCATGTTCGCCACGGCCGTCTCGGACTGCCCGACACCGACCGTCTCCACCAGCACGATGTCGTATCCGGCGGCTTCCATCACCACGATGGACTCGCGCGTGGCCTTGGCGACGCCGCCGAGCGTGCCGGCGGTGGGCGAGGGACGGATGAAGGCGGCCGGGTCCACGGCCAGCCGCTCCATCCGGGTCTTGTCGCCCAGGATCGACCCTCCGGTCCTGCTGGACGACGGGTCGACGGCGAGGACGGCCACCCGGTGTCCGAGGCCGGTCAGCAGGGTGCCGAAGGCGTCGATGAAGGTCGACTTGCCCACGCCGGGTACGCCGCTGATCCCGATCCGCCGGGCCTTCCCGCTGTGGGGCAGCAGCGCGGTCAGCATCTCCTGGGCCAGATGCCGGTGCTGGGCGCGGGTGGACTCGACGAGGGTGATGGCCCGCGCCACCACGGCCCGGTTGCCCGCGAGGACACCTTTGACGTATGTGTCGAGGTCGATGGCCATGGGAGACTCACCGGCTCACAGGTCGCCGTGTCCGAGGCCGGCCGCCAGCCGCTTCACCAGGTCGTGGGCGGCGTCGGGGATCACCGTGCCGGGCGGGAAGACCGCCGCCGCGCCCATGGTCAGCAGGATCGGCACGTCCTGCGGCGGGATCACCCCGCCGACCACGATCATGATGTCGTCCCGGCCCTCCTCGGCGAGCGCGTCACGCAGCGCCGGCACCAGGGTGAGGTGTCCGGCGGCCAGCGAGGAGACTCCGGCGATGTGCACGTCCGCCTCCACCGCCTGGCGGGCCACTTCGGCCGGGGTCTGGAAGAGCGGGCCGACATCCACGTCGAAGCCGAGGTCGGCGAAGGCGGTGGCGATCACCTTCTGGCCGCGGTCGTGCCCGTCCTGACCCATCTTGGCCACGAGGATGCGCGGCCGCCGGCCCTCGGCTTCGGCGAAGGCGTCGACCAAGGCGCGGGTACGGTCCACGGACGGGGACTTGCCCGCTTCCTGTCGGTACACACCGGAGATCGTACGGATCTGGCCGGCATGCCGCCCGTACACCTTCTCGACGGCGTCCGAGATCTCCCCGACGGTGGCCTTGGCGCGGGCCGCGCGCACCGCCAGGTCCAGCAGGTTGCCCTCGCCGCCGGCCGCCCGGGTCAGCTGGTCCAGCGCGTCCTGGCAGGCGGTCTCGTCGCGCTCCTCGCGCAGCCTGCGGAGCTTGTCGATCTGCCGGGCGCGTACGGAGGAGTTGTCGACCTTGAGCACCTCGATCTTCTCGTCGGTCGCCACCCGGTACTTGTTCACACCGATCACCGGCTGCCGTCCGGAGTCGATACGGGCCTGGGTGCGGGCGGCGGCCTCCTCCACCCGGAGTTTGGGGATGCCCTCGTGGATCGCCTGCGCCATGCCCCCCGCCGCTTCGACCTCCTGGATGTGCCGCCAGGCCCGCCGGGCGAGATCGTAGGTCAGCCGTTCCACGTACGCGCTGCCGCCCCAGGGGTCGATCACGCGTGTCGTGCCGGACTCCTGCTGGATCAGCAACTGGGTGTTGCGGGCGATGCGGGCGGAGAAGTCGGTGGGCAGCGCGAGGGCTTCGTCGAGGGCGTTGGTGTGCAGCGACTGGGTGTGGCCCTGGGTCGCGGCCATCGCCTCCACGCAAGTGCGGGTGACGTTGTTGAACACGTCCTGCGCGGTCAGCGACCAGCCGGAGGTCTGCGAATGCGTGCGCAGGGAAAGGGACTTGGCGTTCTTGGGGTCGAACTGCTTGATCAGCTTCGCCCACAACAGCCGAGCCGCGCGCAGCTTGGCGATCTCCATGAAGAAGTTCATGCCGATGCCCCAGAAGAAGGAGAGCCGTGGCGCGAACGCGTCCACGTCGAGCCCGGCCTCACGTCCGGCTCTGACGTACTCCACACCGTCGGCGAGCGTGTAGGCCAGCTCCAGATCGGCTGTCGCGCCGGCCTCCTGGATGTGGTAGCCGGAGATGGAGATGGAGTTGTAGCGCGGCATCCGCTGCGAGGTGAACGCGAAGATGTCGGAGATGATCCGCATCGAGGGCTTTGGCGGATAGATGTAGGTGTTGCGGACCATGAACTCCTTGAGGATGTCGTTCTGGATGGTCCCGGCCAGCTTCTCCGGCGGCACACCCTGCTCCTCGGCCGCGACGATGTACAACGCCAGGACCGGCAGCACCGCCCCGTTCATCGTCATCGACACCGTCATCCGGTCCAGCGGGATGCCGTCGAACAACTGCCGCATGTCGTAGATCGAGTCGATCGCCACGCCCGCCATGCCGACGTCGCCGGTCACCCGCGGATGGTCGCTGTCGTAGCCGCGGTGGGTGGGCAGGTCGAAGGCGACCGACAGGCCCTTCTGACCGGCCGCCAGATTGCGGCGGTAGAAGGCGTTGGACTCCTCCGCGGTGGAGAAACCCGCGTACTGGCGGATGGTCCAGGGCTGGTTGACGTACATCGTCGGGTAGGGGCCGCGCAGGAAGGGGGCGATACCCGGGTAGCCGCCCAGGAAGTCCAGGCCCTCCAGATCGTCCCCGGTGTAGAGGGCCTTGACCCCGATACCCTCCGGGGTCTCCCACAGCAGAGCGTCGCCGCCCACGGCCTTCTCCGCGGCCGTATGCCACTCCTCCGCGGTGGCCTCCGCCGCCGGAGACCGGAGTTCGACCGCCGAGAAATCGGGGATGGACATCACGACACTCCCATGCGGTCGAGCGTGGCGGACAGTACGGACACGGCGTCACACCCGGCGAAGACGTAGGTGTCGGCGCCGCCGTACGCTTTCGGTCGGCCGGCGAGGAACACGTGTCCCGCGCCCGCGGCACGCAGCGCCCGCACCGTGTCGTCGGCCTGCTCCTCGTACAGCGCGTCGCTGGAGCACAGACACACCTCGCTCGCCCCGCTCTCCTCGAAGGTGCCCGCGGTGATGGGCTCGATGCCGCCCGCCTGGAAGAGGTTGGTGGCGAAGGAGAGCCGGGCGGTGTGGGCGCCGGCCGGCCCGAGAGCGGTCAGATGGACCCGCGGCCTGGCACCGGTGCTCGCCAGGTGTGCGTCGGAACGGGCGCGCAACGCCTCGAAGCCCTCGTCCCGCCGTACCCGGGGCAGCCCCCCGGAAGGCGGCGCCGGCGCGGGCCGGCGGACCACCGGCGTCTCGGCCGGATCGGGGAATTCGCTGACGCCCGTGATCGGCTCGCTCCGCTTGGCGAGCCTGGCGGAGCGTACGGACCAGGTGGCCGACAGCCGCTCGGCCACCATCCCGCCGCGCAGCGCCGCGGCCTGACCGCCCGCCCGCTCGATCTCCTGGAAGAACCCCCAGGCCGCGTGGGCGAGTTCGTCGGTCAGCCGCTCCACGTACCAGGACCCACCCGCCGGGTCGATCACCCGGGACAGGTTCGACTCCTCGATGAGGATGGTGGAGGTGTTGCGGGCGATACGGCGCGCGAACGCGTCCGGGAGGCCCAGCGCATGGTCGAAGGGCAGCACGGTCACCGCGTCGGCGCCCCCGACCCCCGCGGCCAGCGCGGCAACGGTGGTGCGCAGCATGTTCACCCACGGGTCGCGGCGCGACATCATCACGGGCGAGGTCACCACGTGCTGGAGCTGCGCGCCCGCCTGCGGAGCCCCGCACGCCTCGGCCACCCGGGCCCACAGCCGGCGTGCCGCGCGCAGCTTGGCGATGGTCAGGAACTGGTCGGCGGTCGCGGCATAGCGGAACTCCACCTGCGCGCAGGCCTCCCCGACGCCCAGACCGGCCGCGGTCAGCTCGCGGAGATAGGCGACCCCGGTCGCCAGCGAGCAGCCCAGTTCCTGCGCCGCCGACCCGCCCGCCTCGTGGTAGGGCAGCGCGTCCACGCACAGTGCCCGCAGCCCGGGATACCGCGCGGCGCACAGCCGCGCCAACTCGATCGCGGGGCCGGTCTCCGCGAACTCCCCGGTACGTGCCTCGTGGCCGAGCGGGTCGGCGCCGAGGTTGGCATGCACGGAGTCAGCGGCCACGCCCTGCTCCTCGTACAGCCCCAGCAGGAGCCGGGCGGCCTGCTCGGTCTCCGCGCCGGCGTCCAGGACCACAGGTGCCAGGTCCAGGTAGACACCTTCGAGCGCGGCGCCGAGTTCGGAGACGGGAATGCCCGTCGTCCCGCCCACCACGAGCCACAGGGAGGAGACACCGTTCTCCAGGTCGGCCAGGACCGCGGAGCCGTCGGCCACGGCGTGCCGTTGGCGTACGTCCCAGCCGCCCGGCGTACTGCCGGTGGCGCGGCCGCCCCGCACGAACGGCGCGAAACCCGGGAGTCCGGGATCCGGCGAGGTGTCGGCCGCGGTGTAGAGCGGCAGGGTGCGCAGCCCGTCCTCCAGCGCGGTGGACAGGGCCCGCTCCGCGTCGCCGTCCGCGACCTCCCGGCCGGATTTCGCCAGCACGCCCGCGACGAGGCGTTGCCACTGTTCCCGCGTCACGTCGGGGAACTCGGCCGCCATAGGCGTTAAGTCGTCGGGCAGGACCGTCATGATCGGACGCTAGGGCAGGGCCACAGACGAGCAGAAGAGGGTGCGCCTGTGAGATTCCTCTCCTCGGATCCCGGGCCGGCCAGACGAGGTGGTGCGGAGCGCCGAGGTCCCGCACCGGACTGCCCCGCACCGGACTGCCCCACGCAGGACCGCCCCCGCGCGGTCGGGACCGGGCGGGGGCAGTCGGCGGTGTTACGGGGCGGGCCGGTGGGTCAGTGCGACGGTCGGCGACACCCACACCATCCAGGCCCTGGTCGCGGCCGGGTTGGGCATCAGCCTGATGGGCGAGCTCGCGCTGCGCGTGCACCTCAGCCACGACCTGGTGTACCGCCCGCTGAGCGACTGGCCACTGCGGAACACCTACGCCCTGCTGTGGCCGGACATGGTGAGCGTCCCGGCGGTGGCGACCGTACTCGCCGAGATCCGCCGGGCCGCCCGGACCACCTTGCCCTGGACCGACTGACCGACCCGCCCCCGGTTCAGTAGCGGATGTCGCTCTGGAGCAGCGGGGGATAGACCGCGGACGGTTCGCCGTCGACGGTGGCGCCGGCGAACTGGAGCATGGCGCGCAGGTCGCCGTGGAGGGGCGCGGGATAGTTGAGGGTGGGGGCGGAGACCTGGTCCAGCAGGTGGAGGTGGTCGGGGGTGAGGGTCAGCTCCAGCGCGGCGAGGTTGGTGGAGAGGTGCTCCACGCGCCGGGCGCCGAGGATGGGGACGACGGTGCCCTCGCGGGCGCGGAGCCAGGCCAGTGACACGGCGGCCGCCGTGCTGCCGAGTTCGCCTGCGACGGCGGTGACGGCGTCGATGACGGTGTAGTCGTCCTCGCCGGGGCCGCCGACGAAGGCCGCACGGGCGGAGTCGGTGACCGCTGTGCCGCGCCGGTACTTGCCGGACAGAAAGCCGTTCTTCAGCGGGCTCCACGGGACCAGTGCCAGCCCCTGGTCGAGCGCGAGCGGCGCGAGTTCCCCTTCGACGGTGCGGGCCAGCAGCGAGTACTCCACCTGGAGCGCGATCAGTGGGGTCCAGTTCCTCAGGAGCGCCATCGTGTGGGCCTGGGCGGTGACCCAGGCGGGGGTGTTGGAGAAGCCGAGATAGCGGATCTTGCCGGCCCGGACCAGGTCGTCGAGGGTCCGGAGCGTCTCCTCGATCGGGGTGTGCCGGTCCCAATTGTGCAACCAGTAGAGGTCAAGGTAATCGGTCCGCAGCCGGCGCAGCGTCTCGTCGAGCTGGGCGATGATCGAGGTGCGGCCCGCATCGCCGCCGTTGGGGTCGCCGGGGAAGACGTTGGTGAAGAACTTCGAGGCGAGCACCACATGTTCGCGGCGCCCGGGCCGGGCGGCGAAGAAGTCGCCGAGGATCTTCTCGGAGTGGCCGTTGGTGTAGAAGTTCGCGGTGTCGATGAAGTTGCCACCCAGGTCGAGGTAGGTGGCGAGGATCTTCTCCGACTCCTCGACACCGCATCCGGCGGCGCCGGGGTCCTCTCCGAAGGTCATCGCGCCGAGGGCGAAGGGGCTGACCCGCAGCCCGGATCGGCCGAGGGTGACGTAGTGGTCGAGCGGCATGAGGATGCTCCTGTACGGGACGGGACGGGACGGACGGACGGGTGGGATGGACGGTGGACCACCCCTTGGTCGGGGTACTTCCATGGAAGCGCCGGCCCCCGGAGCCGGGGTAGGCCAAACCGTTTCGTCTCTTGCACAATCCTGCCGACGCCGCCTCGATCGGATGTGCCAAAACACTTGCCGAGGGCCCTCCGGGGTGCTTCCGTTGATGGGGTGCGCGCCATCGACGACCTGCTGACCGAGATCCGCGGCCTGGTGACGGTCCACGCCCGCCACGACCTGCGGACGCCGATCGACGGGCTGCTGCTGTCCAGGGTGGAGACCTCGGCGCCCGATTACTCGCTGACCGAACCCTTGCTGGTCGTCATGGCGCAGGGCGGCAAGCGCCTCTTCCTCGGCGACCGATTGTTCGAGTACCGGGCGGGGCAGTGCCTCGTCGTCACCGCCGATCTGCCCGTCACCGGCCATTTCCTCGACGCCGGGCCGCGGACCCCGTCCCTCGGCGTGGGGCTGAGGCTCCGCCCGAGCGTGATCGCCCCGCTTCTGCTGGAGGCCCCGGTCGATCCGCGGTCGCGCGCCACGGCCGGCCCGCCCGCGCTCGCGACCGTCGACGCCTCGCCCGAACTGCTCGACGCCACGGTCCGGATGCTGCGGCTGCTCGACCACCCCGCGGACGCACAGGTGCTCGCCCCGCTGATCGAGCGGGAGATCCTCTGGCGGCTGCTCACCGGCCCGCACGGCGGGATGATCCGCCAGATCGGGCTGGCCGACAGCGGCCTCTCCCATGTCAGCCGGGCGATCCGGTGGATCCGCGACAACTACGCGGAGCCGATGCGGATCGCGGATCTCGCCCGGCTGGCCGGGATGAGCCCGTCCGCCTTTCACCGGCACTTCCGCGCGGTCACGGCGATGAGCCCCTTGCAGTTCCAGAAACGTATCCGCCTCCAGGAGGCCCGCTCACTGCTGGTCGCCAGGGCGGGCGATGTCGCCGGCGTCGGGCATCTCGTCGGCTACGACAGCCCGCCGCAGTTCACCCGCGAGTACCGCCGCCTCTTCGGCGCCCCGCCCGGCCAGGACGCCGCCCGCCTCCGCGCCGCCGCCGCTCCCGGCGACCTCCGCCACCTCCCCTGATCGGTGCGCGAAGCCTTCCCGGCCGCCGGGGCGGCCAGGCGTTCCGGTGCTCCGGCGGCGCGTCGCACCGGCGGAAGAGGAAAACAGCCGGATAGTTGGCCCGTATATGTGTATGCGCGTATATGCGTATTCGGGAGGACATCGATCCGTGGCCACTGATCTCATCCACTCCGACGCGACCGAGCTCGCCGAGCTGATCCGTACGAGGAAGGTTTCCTCCGTCGAGGTGGTCCAGGCGCACCTCGACCGCATCGAGGCCACCGATCCACGGGTGAACGCGATCGTGACGCTCGCCGACGGTGTGCTGGACGCCGCCAGGGCAGCGGACGAGGAACTCGCGACGGGCGCGCGGGTGGGACCGCTCCACGGGGTGCCCTTCACCGTCAAGGACGGCTTCGACACCGCCGGGGTGCTCACCCAGCGCGGTTCGCCGATCTTCGCCGGGCGGGTCCCGGACACGGACGCGACCGGCGTGGCCCGCATGAAGCGCGCCGGCGCGATCCTCCTGGCCAAGACCAATCTCCCGGAGTTCTCGTACTGGATCGAGTCCGACAATCTCCTGACCGGCAGGACGAACAACCCCTGGAACCTCGACCGGACGGCCGGCGGTTCGAGCGGCGGGGAGTCGGCGGCCATCGCGGCCGGGATGTCGCCGCTCGGACTCGGCAGCGACCTGTCCATCTCACTGCGCGGACCGGCGGCCAGCACCGGGATCGCGGCTCTCAAGCCGACGCACGGGCGGATTCCGATGACGGGGTTCTGGCCGCGGCAGCCGCGCCGTGACTGGCACGCGGGCCCCATGGCCCGCACGGTGCGTGACCTCGCCCTGGCGTATCCACTGCTGGCCGGGCCTGACGGTGCCGACGGCTTCTCCGTCGTCCCGCGCGAGTTCGACGCCGGCCTGGGACCCGCACCGGACCGGCCCGTCCGCGTCGGCTGGCTGGTCGACTCCGGACTCGGTCCGGTCGACGCGGAGGTCGCCGCGACCGTGTGGGCGGCCGCCGACGCGCTGCGGGGAGCGGGGGTTCGGGTGGAGTCGGCGCACATCGCGGCTCTCGAACGGGACAACCCCCTCGACCTCTTCAACCGCCAGCACGTCATGGAGATGAAGCCGGCCGTCCTGGCGGCCACCGCGGGCCATGGGGACCAGCGGTTCACCTACTCCGAGGCCTTGCTCGCCACACCCGACACGTCCGTGGCGGACTACGTCCGGGCCGAGCAGGGCATCGAGCGGCTCCGGGACGGTTTCGCGGAGTACTTCCGGCAGTACGACGCGCTGCTTCTCCCGGTGACGACGATCCCCGCGCACGCACACGCGCTCGGGGACTTCACCCTCGACGGCCGGACGGTGAGCGCCTTCCATGTGAGCTCGACGACGGTCCTGTTCAACCTGACCGGACTCCCGGCCCTGTCCATGCGGTTCGGTACGACCGGCGACGGCCTTCCGATCGGCGTACAACTGGCCGCCCCGTGGTACGCGGAGTCGACGATCCTGCACGTCGCCTCCCTCCTGGAGACGCTGAGCCCGGTCCGCGACCAGCACCCCGTCCTCTGACCGCCGGGACGCTCCGCGCTCGCCGGCGTACCGCGCTGCCGGCGATGCATCAGCCGGCCGGGGGTGGGTCGATCCCGAGGACCGGGAGGCAGTCGCGGACGGCGACGAGGTCGATGTCGTCGCGTCGCCGCTCGGCCCACTGCTCGCGGGTCAGCCTCCATCGGCTGATCTCCGCCGGCTCGCCGCGCCGGGTGTCCCAGGTGACGCCGTTCGGCTGGTAACCCAGAGCTTGGGAAACGCCGTTCGAGGCGTGGTTGTCGAAGAAGGCGTCGCTGCCGGCCTCACGGGCCCCGAACCCGTCGAAGGCCAGATGCAGCACCGCCTGCCGCATCTCCTTGCCCAAGCCGCCGCCCCGCACGGCCGGACTCAGCCAGGAGAACGTGGTGACCGTGCCGAGCGTGGCGAAGTCGGTGGCGATCAGATCCTGCATGCCCACCGGCTCGCCGTCGACGACCACGACGAAGTACAGACGCCACCGGCTCGCGCCGACCGCGCCCCGGCCCCGCCAGACCGCCCGCAGCCAGCGCCACTCGCGCTCCGGGCTGTCCTCGTAGAGCGACATCGGATCGTCGAAGGGCCACGGCGGCTGCGTGACCACGCCCTCGCGGACGATCGGGACCAGGCCTTCCAGCAGCTCATCCGTCGCACCCAGCAAGGACAACCGGGGTGTGTGCACCCGCACGTTCAGCGGGGGATACGTGGACAGAGGCGAGGCACTCGTCGGCATGCGCGCAACCCTAGGCGCCGGCCGATCGAGCGCGCAGCACATATTCGGGCCGGGGCCGGGCATGGCGGCGCACACCAGGACCGGACCACCGCCCCGCGCGAGGAGCGTGCGGCGGTGGTCCGGTCTTCGCGGCAATGACTTCGCCCGAGGGCGGGGCTACCTGCCGACGCGGGGAAGGTCGTTGAGCCGGCCGGGCAGCGCGGTACCGGTCTGCTGGGCCCGCAGGAGCGCGACGACCGCGCCGACGCCGGCGAGGATCAGGCTGAGCCAGAAACTGAAGCCGTGGCCGCCGGCCGGGCCGAAGTCGGAGTGGGCGAAGATCGCGATGAGGTAGAGCACGAAACCGACCGCGAAGGCGAGGAAGGTCAGCACCCGGGCCGGCGCCGGCAGCGCGATCGCGGGCGCGAACAGGCTGATGGCGAGCACGACCGCGCCGGCCACGGTGGCGACCATCGCCAGCCAGGCGATGAACAGCCCGTGGTCGAAGTGCCAGGCACTCCAGCTCACACTGCCGAGGTTGAGGCCGTAGCTGCGGCCGAAATCCCACGAGTAGTAGTTGAAAAACGAGAAGACGAAGACGATGAAGCCGACTCCGAGCAGCGCCCAGTCGAGACGGTCGACCGACGCCGGATCGAAAGCGGTCCCGGTCGGGCGGGCGTTCGGCGGCTGGTTCGGCGGACCGAGCGGCGGTATGTCTTGGGTCATGGCGACTTTTCTCCCGGTTGACGGTGCACAAGCAGTGGGCGCGAGGCGGAGAATAACGGAAAACATCCCGTGCGGTGTGGCGAAGTCCAATGTTTCAGGCGGGTCGGATGGGTCCTGGTGGGACGTCCGGCCATGGCTGAGGAATGAGATGAGTTCCCGGACGGGATCGACTCCGGTTGAAACGCGCCGACGGCACCCGTACAGGCGCGTGACCTTTACGTCCGACGGTGCGCGGAACTCGGCGAAGCGACGGCTGCCCTTCGGGATGAATCATGGGCGGCGGCTGTTCGCGGGTCACCGGTGAATCCCCCGATCATCACGGCGCTCGGTATGTCGCCCGATACCACGCCGGACGGGCATTGCGCGGTTGCGGCGACGTTCGGAAAATCTCCGGCATCCTAGGGGCCGCAAGAAGCCGGCGCGGGATCTCGCCCGGACGATTACGCCCTGGGAGAGCATGCCGTAAATCGGCTTCTTCGCGGAGAGAACACGGCCGCCTTCGTGAACGGGATCGACCAGGACGCGTTTTCCACCACCGCCGGCCGCGGCGACCGCGTACGGGACATGGTGACCACCAACGCCGACGCACCCGATCGCGAGCGGCAACCGGGGTGGTCAAGGGCATCTCGGAACTCATCGCGGACGCGGCCGGCGATCCGGCCGTAACGGCGGGGACGGTCGGCGGCGGGTCAATCCGCCGTAAAGGCGGTTCATCCCACGTCTTGACAGCCCGACCTCGCACCTCGATGGTGGGAGCGCTCCCACAGGTTCAGTTCTGTTATCCCCCCACCAGAACCGCGAGGAGGACCCTCTCGCATGGGAAGATTCCTAGGAAAGCGGATACGGAGGCTGGCCACGGCGTTCGCCGCCGCGCTGGCCCTGCCGCTGGCCATGACGGCCGCCGGAGGCGGCCCGGTGGCGCACGCCGCCACCATCCAGTGCAGCGTCGACTACACGACCTCCGACTGGGGCTCCGGCTTCACCGCCAACGCCAAGATCACCAACGTCGGCACCGCCGCCATCAGCGGCTGGACGCTGACCTACGCGTACACCGGCAACCAGACGCTGCAGAGCGGCTGGAACGGCACGTGGTCACAGTCGGGCCACAACGTCACCGTCGTCGCGCCCGACTGGGGCAAGACGATCGCGGCCGGCGCGAACGTCACCACCAGCGCCAACTTCGGCTACAGCGGCACCAACACCGCCCCCACCTCCTTCGCGGTGAACGGCACCGTGTGCGGGGGCGCGCACCAGCCGCCGCTGCCGGTGCTGACCAGCCCGGTGGCCGGGGCGACCTACAGCGCGGGCGCCACCGTCCCGCTGGCCGCGACCGCGGTCGCGGCGGACAACGCCACGATCAGCAAGGTGGAGTTCTACAGCGACACCACCCTGCTGGCCACGGACACCACCGCGCCGTACACCTTCAACTGGCAGTCCGTCCCGGCGGGCGACTACTCGCTCTACGCGAAGGCGTACGACAGCCTGGGCGCCTCGGCCGAGTCCACCCCCGTGGGCCTGCACGTGGCCGCCGGGCCCTCGGTCGTGGCCAGTCCCTCGTCGGTCGCGGTGCAGCAGGGCAAGACCGGCACCTTCGCGGTGAAGCTGTCCGGCGCGCCCGCTTCGAGCACGACCGTCACGGTGGCGCGTACGGCGGGCAACAGCTCGCTGTCCGTACAGTCCGGCGCGAGCCTGACCTTCACCCCGGCCAACTGGAGCACCGCGCAGACCGTCACCGTGGCGGCCGCGGCCACCGGCACCGGGGCGGCCACCTTCTCGGCGACCGCCACCGGCTACGCCGCGGCGAACGTCACGGTCACCGAGATCGCCGCGACCAGTGACTACGACGCCCGGTTCCTCACGCTCTACGGGAAGATCACCGACCCGGCCAGCGGGTACTTCTCCCCGCAGGGCATCCCGTACCACTCGGTGGAGACGCTCATCGTGGAGGCCCCTGACTACGGTCACGAGACCACCTCGGAGGCGTACTCGTACATGATCTGGCTCCAGGCGATGTACGGCCAGGTCTCCAGTGACTGGTCGAAGTTCAACGCGGCCTGGGCGACCATGGAGAAGTACATGATCCCCCAGCACGCCGACCAGCCGACGGGCGCTTCCTACGACCCGAGCAAGCCGGCCACCTACGCCCCCGAGCACCCGCTGCCGTCGGACTACCCGTCCAAGCTGGACAGCAGCGTCACCTCCGGCGTGGACCCGATCGCCAACGAGCTGAAGACGGCCTACGGAAACTCCGACATCTACGGCATGCACTGGCTGGAGGACGTCGACAACATCTACGGCTTCGGCGACACCCCCGGCGGCGGTTGCGAGGCCGGTCCGAGCGCGGCCGGCCCCTCCTTCATCAACACCTTCCAGCGCGGTGCGCAGGAGTCGGTGTGGGAGACCGTGCCGCAGCCGACCTGCGACGCCTTCAAGTACGGCGGCAAGAACGGCTACCTCGACCTGTTCACCGGCGACTCGGCCTACGCCAAGCAGTGGAAGTACACCGACGCACCCGACGCCGACGCGCGGGCGATACAGGCCGCGTACTGGGCGGACACCTGGGCCAAGGCGCAGGGCAAGAGCGCGGACGTCGCGGCCACCGTGGCGAAGGCCGGCAAGATGGGGGACTACCTGCGGTACTCCTTCTTCGACAAGTACTTCAAGAAGATCGGGAACTGCACCAGTCCGTCCTGCCCGGCGGGCACCGGCAAGGACAGTGAGCACTATCTGCTGTCCTGGTACTACGCCTGGGGCGGCTCGAGCGACACCTCGGGCGGCTGGTCCTGGCGGATCGGGGACGGCGCCTCGCACTTCGGCTACCAGAACCCGCTGGCCGCCTACGCACTCACCACCGACTCGGCCATGGCGCCCAAGTCGGCCACCGGCAAGGCGGACTGGACCACCAGCCTGAGCCGGCAACTGGAGTTCTACCGCTGGCTCCAGTCGAGCGAGGGCGCGATCGCCGGCGGTGCCACCAACAGTTGGAACGGGGCCTACGAGCAGCCGCCGTCCGGCACGCCCACCTTCTACGGGATGGCGTACGACTGGGAGCCGGTCTACCACGACCCGCCGTCGAACCAGTGGTTCGGCATGCAGGCGTGGTCGATGGAGCGGGTCGCGGAGTACTACCAGCAGACCGGTGACGCCAAGGCCAAGGCGGTCCTGGACAAGTGGGTGACCTGGGCCATCTCGAAGACCACCATCAACGCGGACGGCACCTTCCTGATCCCGTCCGACCTGCAATGGAGCGGCGCGCCCGACACCTGGAACGCCTCCTCACCGGGCGCCAACACGGGTCTGCACGTGACCGTCTCCGCTTACGGCAGCGACCTGGGCGTCGCGGCGGCCTATGCCAAGACGCTCGCCTACTACGCCGCCAAGTCCGGCAACACCCAGGCGCAGAGCACGGCCAAGGCGCTGCTCGACGGCATGTGGAACAACTACCAGGACCCGCTGGGCATCGCCGCGCCCGAGACCCGGACGGACTACAGCCGGTTCAACGACCCGGTCTACGTCCCCTCCGGGTGGACCGGCACCATGCCCAACGGCGACAAGATCAGCTCCGCGTCCACCTTCGCCGAGCTGCGCTCCTTCTACAAGAACGACCCCAACTGGTCGAAGGTCCAGGCGTATCTGAACGGAGGCACCGCGCCGTCCTTCACCTACCACCGCTTCTGGGCACAGGCGGACATCGCGATGGCGATGGGCGCGTACGCGCTCCTCTTCAACGCCTGACCCCCTCACCCTCCGGGGCACCCGGCTGAAGAAGTCGGGTCCCCCGGTCCACCGCGCGGCCGGGTCCAGCCTGTTCCCGGCCGCGCGGCCATGGCCGGGGTGCCACGCAGCTTGGGCCCAAGGGTTTGCGTACAGAGTTCACGTCTCCGATCAAGAGCCGCAATCCTGCCTGCCATCGCTCATAACCGGACATCAACCCGATTATGGGACCTGGCGGGAGGTTCGCGTTCATATGGTGATCCAGAGCGTTGGCTTCGGCGGGCGCCGCGCCGCTGTCCCGCGCACCCCGGATCCCCTGGAGACTCCTTTGGAAGCACGGTCCACCAACCCTTTCCTCGCCCGGCGCGAGGAAATTCCGCCCTTACCTGACACCGGCACGCCCCGTGCGACAACCTCGTTGCTACCACCGGCACATACGTCGGCAACGGGATTATTACTCGACGCGTTCGACGCCCAACTGTTCCGTGAGAACGCCGGGACGGCCGCGGCCAAACTGCACGACCATCTCTCCGAACTCTCCATCAGGGGACTCGACCTCATCGACCCGGCCACCTTGTCCGAGGCGGCCAGGGCCCTGATGACCGAAGAGCGGGAGGAGGCGGCAGGACTCGACGAGAAGAAACTCGCGGCGATCATCGATCTGTACGTCAGGACCGGAATCCCGGTCCACTCGCCCGGTTACATGGGCCGGCAGTTCTCCGGAGTCGTACCGCTCGGCGGGGTCATCGACTTCGTCAGTTCCGTGGTCAACCAGCCGTCGTCCTTCTACGAGGCGGCCCAATTGCCCAATGTGGCCGAACGCATCATGGCCGACGAGCTGAACAGGTTCATCGGCTGGGATCCCGACCGCTTCGCCATGGTGACCACCTCCGGCGGGTCGCTGGCCAATCTGACCGCCCTGCTGGCGGCGAGGAACCGGGCCTTCCCCGACTTCTGGGCGGCGGGCAACCCGGCGCTCGACGGAGCGCCGCGTCCCGCCATCGCGACCGGAGCCGACGCGCACTACAGCGTCTCCCGGGCGGCAGGCATCATGGGCATCGGCGAGGCGCAGATCGTCCGGCTGCCACTGGACGCCGAACAGCGGATCGACCTCGACCAGGTGGGTCCGGCGCTGGCGGCGGCCGAACAGCGGAACCTGAAGGTCTTCTGCCTGGTCGCCTCGGCCGGCAGCACCGCGGTCGGAGCCTTCGACCGGATCGACGCGCTCGCCGACCTGGCCCGGGAGCGGGGCCTGTGGCTGCACGTCGACGGCGCGCACGGCGCGAGTCTGCTGGTGTCGGACAAGCTCCGGCACAAGCTGAAGGGCATCGAGAAGGCCGATTCGCTGGCCTGGGACGCGCACAAGATGATGTTCGTGCCGGCCCCCTGCACGCTCCTGTTCTACCGGGACAAGGAAGCCGGCCTCGGCGCGTTCCGGCAGAACGCCAGCTATGTGTTCGACGAGAAAACCGACCCCTATACCGAACTGGACAGCGGGGACAAGAACTTCGAGTGCACCAAGCGCCCGATGATCATGCCCCTGTGGTCGCTGTGGGCCCTCTACGGCCGAGGTCTGTTCGCCAAGAAAATCGAATACCTCTGCCGGCTCACCGACGACGCGCACCGGATTCTCTGCGCCGAGCCCGACTTCGCCGCGGTGCACCGCCCGGAGGCGAACATCATGTGCTTCCGCTATCTGCCGTCCGGCCTCCCCGACGGGAATGTGCACGGCCTGCAGAAGGCGATCAGGGACCGGATCAAGCGGCAGGGGAACTTCTTCATCTCGAAGGTGGATATCGACGGCGTCGCCGCACTGCGCGTCGTGATGATGAACCACCGCATCACGACCGACCACTTCACGGCGCTGCTCAGCGAGATTCGCAGGGTCGGCGCGGAAGTGCTCAGCGGCGATTCCGGCGCCGGGCTCTGACCCGCCGGGCCGCAGCGGGCCGGAAGAAAGCCGCCGTGAATCTGAAATGAATCCGCCCTGAAATCCGCCATGAATCCACCAGAAATTCGCAAGAAGGCTGCCCGAAAGCCGGCAGAAGCCGAGAAAAGAGAACCGTACATGACGTCGACGATCGTCCCGCAGGCCCGGATCTCCCCGCACGCGGCGGCCGAACTGGCCGCCCATCTGATCCCGGAGGCGGAGCTGGCGCCCGGATCGGTCTCCGCGGTCGCACATCTCCCCTCCTTCGCCGACAAGATGCGCGAGAGCGAGCGCGTCTACGGCACTCCGTACAGCGAGCTGGCACACGAGATCCAGGACGCGCTCGTGCTGCGCCGGCTCCAGCAGATGGTCAACACGGTGCTGCTCAACCCCCTGTGGCGGGACCGGCTGAAAGCCGCCGGAGTGACGGGTGCGCCGCGGACCATGAAGGACTGGCAGCGTATTCCGCTGTCGGACAAGGACGTTCAGCGTGACTTCTTCATGGAGTCGCGTCCCGGCATGGTGGTACCCCTGAGCCGGGGCGGGTTCGAGATCGTGGCCAGCGGCGGCACCAGCGGAGGCCGGCCGCTGGAGACCGTCTACTCGCTGCGGGAGCTGCGGGACACCTATGAGGTGGCCGGCCGCTTCATGGGCACCTACCAGCTCGGCCGCTTCCTCACCGGCACCGACCCCAAGTGGCTCTGCACCACACTGGCGGACTACCAGATGTGGAGCAGCGGCACCATGGTCGGCGGCGTGCTGCAGAACGTGCCGGGCGTCAACTACATCGGCGCGGGACCGGTCACCGCCCCGGTGCTCGAGCACATGTTCAGCTACCCGGGTCCCAAGGCGCTGATGGGGATCTCGGCCGGTATCGCCATTCTCAGCGACCTCGGCGCCGGCATGAGCCAGGAGGCCAGGGAGAGCTTCCGGGTCGCCCTCTACGGAAGCGGGGTGCTTCCGCAGCGCAAGCGGGCCGAACTCCAGGCGCTGTACCCAAACCTGGTCGTCCTCAGCTATTTCGCGGCCACCCAGGCGGAGACCATCGGGCTCCAGCTCACGCCTGACTCCCCTTACCTGACCTCGGTACCCGGCCTGCACCTGGTGGAGATCGTCGACGAGCAGGGCCGCCCGACCGCCGAGGGCGAGGAGGGGGAGCTGGTCGTCACCCGGCTGCACGCGCACGAGACCCCGCTGCTGCGCCTCAAGCTGGGCGACCGGATGATCCGGCGGCCGGCGCTGAGCGGCCCCGGCCTCAACGCGCAGCAGTTCGAGTTCGCCGGTCGCACCGGTGACGTACTGCACCTCAACGACAGTCAGTACTCGGCCAGTCGCGCGTACGCCTCGCTGCGCGACGAGTTGCGGGCGGCGCGGGCGCTCGACCTGGACGAGGTGGCCCACGAGGTGCAGTTCGTGAACCACCGCGAGAGCCGGACCATCACCCTGCTCGCCTCGGTCGACGACGTGCCGGGCCTGACGTTCCACCTGGAGAGCGCGCTGGGTCCGCTCGGCCTCCGGCGGGTGTTCGTCAACGCCCTGCCCGCCTCGCTGTCGTTGTTCAACCACGGCGAGGCGAACGCCGCTTCGATCGAGAAGACCGGCTACAGCTTCCAGGTCCGGCTGGTGCACCGGCTGTCGCCGGAGATCGAGCGGACGGACGTGGGAAAGGTGCCGCTGGTACGGGACCGGGGCTAGCCGAGCCGAATCCGGGCCGGCGGCCGCTATCGGGCGGCGTGCCTGCCACCAGCAGAACAGGAGCGGGAATGAAGGAAAAAGTGAACATCGTCGTCATCGTCGACGTCATCGGGGCGCTCTCGGACGGCTCATTGCTCAACGGCAATCTCTCCCTGGTCGACGACGGCTCGTTCGACAGCACGGGACAGGGAACTCCGGAGCTGTGCACCGTCGTCCAGCCCGGCCAGGTCGTCGAGTGGTCGGCGCTGGCGATCGACCTGCAAACGCCGGTCGAGATCAAGAACGTCACCTTCCTCGGCGCGGCCGAGGAGCCGCCGGACGCGGCCGGGAGCCCCGCCGACGACGGGCGGCTCGACCTCAACGTGTGGTCCGGCGTGGTGCCTTGTATGGCGCCGGGCATCCCCTTCCCGTACCGGCTGGAACTCCAGATGTACGAAGGCGGCCACAGCGTGCTGGGCGTCGAGTCCCCCGCGTTGATGTGCCGGTAGCCCGGCACCCCCACGAGCGAGTCCATCAGGAGGCAGGCCCATGGGCCAACAGCTGGCGATCATCGTGCTCGTGGACACCGGCAACGCGCTGGAGTCCAGGACGCTGGAAGGCAACACCTATCTGTTCGACAACATGAAACTGCAGGGATCCGAGGGCGAGGGCACCGGTGACCTGGTGACCGCCGTCAACAGCTCAACCTGGAGCGACGGTTCACAGGCCAGTGAGGCGGTGCTCAACTGGCTGCCGTACAGCCTGGGTTCGATCCCGCCGACGGTGCCGCGGAGCTATCAGGCGGACCGGGCCCGGCAGAGCGACCAGCAGGCGCTCGACGCCCTGTCGACCCTCGCCGACCGGCCGGCGACCTCCACCGCCGAGACCGCCTCCGAACTCAGCCGGATCCAGCGGACGGCCGGCACCCGGGTCAGGTCGACAGCCCGCTCCCGGAACCCGTCCGGGCACAAGCTCCTCGATGTCACCGGCAACATCGTCACCGACCAGGGCGCGGGCGCGCACAGCTATCCGCCCCCGGTGATCACCGACATCACCGGCGAGGCGGTGGATCTGAAGATCATCTACCCGGCCGAGTACGGCTCACCCGATCTGGTGACCGACGGCTGGTACTGGTCCGCGACCGTCGACACCTCGCGGCCGGGCACCTACGCCTACACCATGCACATCCAGCTCCATGAGCTGGTGCACCGGGCGGAGGACTGGCTCTGGGAGCCGGTGACCCTCCAGGTCGACTCCAATCTCAAGATCACCTCGGAGCCGAAGCGCAACGCGTTCACCAAGGCGGGCCTGGGTCTGCTGCCGCTGCCGCTGCCGCTGCCGCTGCCCGCCCCGCCCGGTCTCGCGTAAGCAACCGGCGACTCAGCCGGCACGAGGAGGAAGAAGATGACCGCCAAACCGAGGCAGTCGCGGACGGCCGCGGCCGCCGCCACGACCGCGAAGCGACCGATCTCGATCACCGCCGTCGTGGACTGCGTGGGAGCGCTGGCCGCGCAGGACATGCACGGCAGTCTCTACCTGTACGACACCAACAAGGCCGGCGGTTCCACCGGCTTCGGCACCGACGAACTGCGGACGCGGGTGCGCGGTGGCGACCAGTTGCTGTGGACCGCGCTGGCGCTGGAGTGCGAGGCGTTCGTCAGCATCGACGCCGTCGTCATCGACACCGACGTCTGCGAACCGGAGCGGAAGGTGTTCCCGGGCACCGATGTCTCCTACTGGATCGGAACGGTGAAGAAGGACACCGCCGACGCCGTCCCGTACCAGCTCAGCTTCCGGCTGGGCACCCGGACCGAACCGATCACCACCACGGTGCCGCTGATCCTGGACGCCGACGGCGCCGGACCTGCCTGACCCGCGGCGAGCGCGCAGAGGAGCGTTGATGAGCGCAACGACGACCACGACGGCGACCACGTCGACCCAAACGACCAGGGCGACTAAAACGAACACGGCGACCAGGGCGAACCCGGCGACCGCGAGTACTGAGGAAAAGCAGAATCCAGGACAGCTCAACTCCGTCCAGCTCAACGTCGTCACCCTGGTGAACATGGAGCGGGCGACGGCCTCCGGCTCACTGACCGACTCCATGTACATGATGGACAACAGCATCGGCGGCTCGGGACAGGGCACCTCCCGGCTGGAGACGGTCTGCAAGCAGGGACAGGTGATCAACTGGATCATCCGCCCCATCGACATGGAGAAACGGCTGGACGGCAGCTGGCCGCCCATGCCCAAGATCAACAACATCGTCTTCCTCGACACCGAGGCGGGCGACGACGAGGACGTCGCCGAGCACAAGCTCTGCACCGAACTCAAGATCTACGGCATGCCCGACCGGATGCGTTCGCCGCTGACACCGGTCTACTACTACTGGGCCGGCGTCGTCCTGAGCACGGCGAAGCCCGGTCTCTACCACTATCGCCTGCTGCTTGAACTGGAGCAGGAGCACAGCAAGGAGAAGGTCTACCTGAACACGGTCCAGCACCCCGCCCTGCGGGTGATCGGCATCTGACGCCAACGGCCGCGGTGCGGGGCGGCGCCGATCGGCGCCGCCCCGCACCGCGCCTCCCGTTCGACCGGGCCACCCGGCTCAGGAGGGGGTGGTGACTACCGCGTCTCGTAGCCGTTTCGTCCTGGACGGCCGCCGCCGCGGCGCTGGCCCTGGCGGCGGCACCCGCGTCGGCCTACGGCCCGTCGTACCGCAACGCCTCGACGTGCAGCCTGTCGATCTCGTCGAACACGGGCGGAATCTACTTCGAGATGCCCCGGCTGACCGCGGTGAGCATGGTCTGTTGGACCGACAGCCAGCAGTGGAACGGCACGAACCGCTGGTTCAAGGTCAACTCGGGGTACGGCACCGGCTACCTGATCGCGACGCAGGTGTCGAACCAGACCTCCGTAGGACACTGCTGATGTGACGGGGCGGCGCCCGCATGAGGGCCCTCCCCGCGGCCGGGGCCGGGTGCCTACGGGGGTTCAGGCGCCGGCGCCGCGGTCCGCGGGGAGGGTGCGGGCGAGGAGCAGGGCGGTGTCGTCGTCGGTCGGTCCCTTGGGCACCATCGTGTCGATGACCGACGCGCACAGGTCGTCCAGGGCGGCGAAGGGGCGGCCGAGTGCCGTGCGCAGGCGTTCCATTCCCTGGTCGATGTCGCTTGTGCGGGTCTCGATCAGGCCGTCGCTGTACAGCGCGAGGACACTCCCCTCCGCCAGCTCCATCTCGGTCGACTCGAAGTCCCCCAGACCCACGCCGATCGGCGCGCCCGGGGACAGCCGGGCGAAGTCGACGGAACCGTCCGGGGAGACGATCGCGGGCGGGGGGTGGCCGGCGCTGGCCAGGGTGCAGCGCCGGGTGGCCGGGTCGTAGACGATGCACAGGCAGGTGGCTCCGACGCTGACCTTGGTGAGGTCGGTGTCGTCGGCGGGGTCCTGCTCAAGTTCCAGGACGAGTCCGTCCATCCGGGTGAGCAGCTCGTCGGGCGGGATCTGGAGGGTGGCGAGGGTGCGGACCATCGTGCGGAGCCGTCCCATGGTCGCCGCCGCGTTGATGCCGTGGCCGGCGACGTCTCCGACGACCAGGGCGACCCGGCCGCCGGACATCGGGATGACGTCGAACCAGTCGCCGCCGACGCCGCCGTGGGTGTCGGAGGGCAGGTAGCGGAAGGCCACCTCGACCGCACCCTCACCGGTCAGGTGGTGCGGCAGCAGATCGCGCTGGAGCGCGAGGGCGGCGGTTCGCTCACGGGTGTAGCGAAGGGCGTTGTCGAGGCTCAGGGACGCCCTTTTGGCGAGCTCCTCGGCGAGGACGAGGTCGGCCCTGGTGAACGGGGCCGGGTTCTCGGTACGGACGAGGACGACGACGCCGAGCATCGATCCGCGGGCCTGGAGCGGGACGATTATCAGGGAGTGCATCCCCGTGGCGTGGATGACCCGCGCCCGGTCCGGGTCGTTGTCGAGCCAGGTGCCGGGAGAGGTGTCGAGGACCGGTTCGAAATGGGAGGTCCGGCTGTGCAGCACGGCGGTGAAGGGGGACGTCGGCGGGACGAAGACCGGTGTGCCGCGGGCCCAGAGCGACTCGCGGAGATCGGCGTGGATCGACGCGACTCCGGCGCGGTAGAACCCCGGAATACGGGTGTCGGGGGACTTCAGGTGTTCCAGCGGCTCCCGCCCGAGCGGAATGGCATCGGCCAGGTCGATCGTGGTGTAGTCGGCGAGGTACGGCACCATGGTCTCCGCCAGTTCCTGCGCGGTGGCCATGGGGTCCAGGTTGGCGCCGACGCGGCTTTCCGCCTCGGTGAGCAGACCGAGCCGGCCGCGCACGCCCACGCCTGGGACGTCCACCGGCGCCGAGCACGGCCCGAGCGGCCGGCCGTCCGGCCCCTCAGTCCGGGGGTCGGGCGCCGCCCAGACCAGCCAGCCCGCGCTCCCGTCCCCGCCGTGCAGGGGTGTGACCCGCAGGGTGGCGACCGCTTCCCGGCCGTCGCCACGCCTGATCGGCACCCGTCCCGACCAGGAGGTGCTCGCGAAGAGGTCGCCCACGGCAGGACCGCCCGCGGCCAGCAGGCGCGCGGCAAGTCGACGCCGCACCTCCTCGGCCGGATGGCCCCACAGGCGCTCGGCGGCTCCGGTCCAGGCGGTCACCCTCAGGTTTGAGTCGATCACCAGGAGTATGTCACTGGGCTCCGGCCCGGTCTCCGTCTCCTCGGGTGTCATGAAGACAGCTTTGCGCATATCTCGTATATTCCGCATATCATGCACATGCGCTGGATGCCGTGGCTGCTGATGACGCCTTACGCCATCGGTGAGCCGTCCCGGCCGGAGGTGAGCCGTCCCGGCCGGAGTGGCACCGCACCCGCCACACCGCGCGCCTGATCCGGCTGAGGACGTCCGAGGAATCGGCGGCTCCGCCGAGGTGATCGGGTACCGGTCGGGACCGGGAAGCCGTACGGGCGCGGATCACGTAGCGTGGTGAGTGCCCGTACTCTCTCGTCGCCTGCGGGGAGCTGCCATGGATCTGCCGGTCGCCGGCCTCGGTGAGCAGGGCTTCGTCCTGGGCGCGCTGGCCGTCGCCGTGGTGGACGGCCGGGGTGTGGTGACCGGATGGTCGCCTCAGGCCGCCCGGCTGCTCGATCAGCCGGCTTCCGCTGTCTTCGGCCGCCCCTTCCGGGACCTGTACGTCCCGGCGGGGCGCGACCCCGCCGGCGCCGTGACCCCGGGGACGGTACCGACCGAGGGCAGGGTGACACTGCGCCGCGGGGATCAGGGAAGCATCGAGGTCGACCTCTGGGCGGTGCCCCTCACCGATGACGACCGCGCGTACGCGGTGATGTTCGCCGACGCCGCGGCGACGGGCGAGTGGGGGCAGGCGATATCCCTGCTGCGGACGGTCCTCGCCCAGCGGCACTTCGGTCTCGCCGTCCACGCCATGGACCTCAGCCTCGTCTTCAGCAACACCGACCCGGAGACGTTCGGCGCGTTCGGCAGCCGGCTGGACACGATCCTGTCACCGCAGGACGCACGGGACGCGGACGAGACGCTCCGGCGCGTGCGGGACACCGGAATCCCCGTGATCGCGGAGATCCGGCACGTGCGCTTCCGGCAGGTGCCCCATGCTCAGCGCACCATCTCCCTGACCGTGTACCGCCTACAGGACGCCCGCGGTGATCCGAGCGGAGTCGTCGCGATCGTGCACGACGTCACCGAGGAGCAGCGGGCCGGCGCCCATCTGGACCTGCTGCACTACGCCGCCGAGCGCATCGGCTTCTCCCTCGACATCGAGCGCACCGCGCAAGCGCTGGCGGATGTGGTGGTCAGCGGATTCGGCGACCTGTGCACGGTCGACCTCTCCATCTCCGTCATGCGGGGCGACGAGCCCGCGCCGATACGCGGCGGCGGCGACGTGGCGCTCCGCAGGATGGCGACCGGCTCGTCGACCGGGGTGTGGCCGGAGCCGGTGCTGCCCGTCGGATCGCAGTACCCCGTCCTCCCGGACAGCCAGCCGCTCGTGCGGATCCAGCGGGGCGAGACCGTCGTCATGAGCCGGGATGAGGTCCTCCAGGCCGTCGGCGAGGGCCCGAACATCGCGTTGATGGTCCCCGAAGGCGCCCACTCACTGGTCGTCGCCCCCCTTTTCGCCCGCGGCCTGCTCCTGGGCACGGTGACCGCCTGGCGGGTGGCCCAGCCGCGCCCCTTCGACGCATCCGAGGCGGGCCTGCTGACGGAGATCGGTTCGCGGGCCGCCCTCGGCATCGACAACGCCCGCCGCTACACCCGCGAACGCAATGCGGTCCTCACCTTGCAGGAGAGGCTGCTGCCCCGGGCCGTCACCGAATCGCTCGCCGCGCAGACGGCCGGGGTGTACCGTCCGGCCGGCGGAAGCTCGGAGCCCAGCGGTGACTGGTTCGACGTCATCACACTGCCCTCCCTCAGAGTGGCCTTCGTCGTCGGCGACGTGATCGGACACGGACTGCGCGCGGCGGCGGACATGGGCCAGTTGCGGACAGCGGTGCAGACCTTCGCCAATCTGGAGCTGGAGCCCGGCGAAGTCCTGGCCCACATGGAAGACCTCGTGCAGCAGCTCGCCGCCGGATCCCCCGAGGACCGGACCGACTCCATCGGGGCGACCTGCCTCTACGCCGTCTACGACCCGACCACCCGTCAGTGCGCCTTCGCCAGTGCCGGACATCCGCCGCCGGTCATCGTCAACCCGGACGGCACCTCGCGGCTGGTCGGCGTCGAGCCGGGACCGCCGCTCGGGGTCGGGGGAGTGCCCTTCCAGTCCAAGAGCGTGCACGTCACACCGGGCAGCATGATCGCCATGTTCACCGACGGCCTGCTGGATCTGCGCTCGCTGCGGGACGACGGGGCCGACACGGCCGCTGGGAACGGTGGGGATGGCGGGGCCGCCGGGGACGGCTTGGAGCGACTGCAGGAGAGGCTGCGGGTCCTGTCCACCCCGGAACGGCCGCTGGCGGAGATCGGCAACGCGCTGGTGGCCGAGGCGGCCGAGCAGCCCCCGCGCGACGACATCGTGCTGCTGCTGACCAGAACGCGCGTGGTCCCCTCCCGCAACGTCGCGTCCTGGGAGTTCCCGGCCGACCTCTCGGCGGTGGGGGAGGCCAGGGCGGCAGCCGCCCGCCAGCTCGCCGACTGGGAGCTGGACGACCTGGTGTTCACCACCGAGCTGGTGGTCAGCGAACTGATCACCAATGCGGCACGCTACGCCGGCGGCCCCGTCCAACTGCGGCTGATCAGGAACTCGGTGCTCATCTGCGAGGTGTCCGATCCGAGCAACACCCAGCCCCGGGTGCTCAGGGCAAGCTCCATGGACGAGGGAGGCCGCGGCCTGTTCATCGTCGCGCAGTGCACCACCCGCTGGGGCTGCCGCTACGGCCAGCAGGGCAAGACGATCTGGACCGAGCAGCCCCTCAGCGGGCGGACGGCCCAGCTGGCGCCGGTGTACGAAACCCCCTGACCCCCGCCCGGCCCGGCTCACCCCGCGCCCCGTCGTCGTTCGCCGGGCTGTGTGCGGGGGCGCGAGGTATTGGTGACCGGTAGCGCACGGTCAGCAGGTAGGTGCCGCCGGGCGCGGCGTCCGCGGGCTTCGCCGAGGCGGCGGGCGCGGACAGGGCGCCCGCCGCGACCCGGCTCCGCGAGCCCCGTGCGGAGATGGAACCGGCAGAGACTAGCGGCCCATGATGCCGCTCATCCGGCGCATCATCGCCGTGCCGCGGCTGAAGGGGCGCTGCTGCTCGCCGTGCAGGGCGTTGAGGATCACCAGGCCCGCGGTGAGGGCGGGGACCACCCATTGCATGACGCTGAGCTGGCGCTTCGCCTGGTCGGGGTCGCCGGGGGCCTTGGCGGACATCTCGCGCTTCTCGGGGTCGTCGGAGCTGGCGAGGTCCACCTTCTTGCCCAGCACGCGGGTGTAGGCGGTCGCGGCCAGCGCGGCGCCGGTGAGGAGGGTCTTGGCCGCGGTCGAGGCGGTGACCGCCGCCTGGTTCCTGACCCGGTCCTTGTTGGCGTTGAGGAGCCCGGCCCCTCCGACGAGGTGCGCTCCCACCGCGGCGGCACCCAGCGGTGCCCACTTCCCCCAGCCGGTGCTGGCGATCCGCGCGGTGTCCCGGTCGGTGCTCCCCATCTGCCGTGCGGCGCCGTTCACACCGACCGCGCCCATCAGGGCGCCGCCGAACCAGGCGGCCAGGCCGAGGTCATGGACGCTGCGCAGGACAGTGTTTCGCTCAGACATGTCGATCCTCTTCTTGACGTGGGGCAGCCGTGGCGGCGCCGGGCTCTCCGGATCAGTCTTCGCGAGGACGCGGTACCGCGCGAGGCGGGTGGTACGTCCGGGCACCGCCGCGACCGTACCGGCGAGTGCCCCGTCACGGTTCGAGCCGTTCCTCCAGCTGCTCCCGCTCCTTGTCGCTCCACGAGCGGGTGTCCCGCGGCCTGACGTACGGCTCGGCGTCCGCGGGCAGGCCGCCGGCGATCGCGCGCTGGCGGGCCAGTTCCGCGTCGAACTCCAGACCGAACAGGATCGCCAGATTGGTCAGCCAGAGCCACACCAGGAAGACGATGACGCCGGCCAGCGTGCCGTAGGTCCGGTTGTACGAGCCGAAGTTGGCCACGTACAGGGCGAAGCCGGCCGAGACCAGCAGCCAGAGGAAGAGCGCCAGCAGACTGCCGGGAGTGACCCAGCGGAAACCCCGGCCCTTGGCATTGGGGGCCGCCCAGTACAGGATCGCGATCATGATCACCACGATCACCACCAGCACCGGCCACTTGGCGATCGACCACACCTTCAGCCCCGCGTCGCCGACGCCCAGCAGGGTGCCGGCCTGATCGGCGAGCGCGCCGGTGAAGACCACGATCAGGGCGCTCGCGGCGGTGAGCACCATCAGCACGATCGTCAGCAGCAGCCGCAGCGGGGTGACCTTCCACACCGGCCGGCCCTCGGGGATGTCGTAGACCGCGTTCGACGCGCGGATGAACGCCCCCACATAGCCCGAGGACGACCAGACCGCGCCCAGCAGCCCCACCACGGCCAGCACCGAGCCGGTGCCGCCGCTGTTCTGGAGCTGCTGCACCGCGTGGGTGATGATCTCGCGGGCGGACGCCGGGGTGAGCTGGCTGAGGTTGTCCAGGATCTTGTGGGTCGCCGTCTCCCCGGCCGCGCCCAGCAGCGACACCAGCAGCAGCAGGGCCGGGAAGATCGACTGCACGGCGTAGTACGTGAGCGCCGCGGCCCGGTCGCTCAGCTCGTCCTGCTGGAACTCGGACACGCTGCTGCGGATCGCCGCCCACCACCGCCGGCCGCGCAACTGCGTCGGCTGATCGGGCCCGGCCTCCGTCGCCGCCTTGATCGTCTGCCGCCGCGTATGTCCCTCAGATCCCCCACTGCCGATACTCATGCTGCTCGGCTTGCCGCGATCCCGCCAAACGAACCGATCCGCCGCCCCGGGGTTCCGGCCCGATCGTCGCCACTTCCGCGGGGCGCGCCCGGCGAGGGTCCCTTCGGGTGCCGGCGGAGCACGTCCCGCCTGCCACCGAGGACCGGGCCGGCCTCTTCCGGACACTGCTGGACCAGCGGCGGTTACTGGGGGCCCGAGGCGCGGGTCGCGGCGTAATAACTGACCGACCCGAAATCCCCGATCACCAGGTCCGCGGCGATCAGTGCCTGGCGCCAGCCGGCCAGCGGGTCCACCAGCGCCAGGCCCGCGCGCCGGGCCCTGTCCAGCCAGAGCCGCACCTGCCCGGGGCCGTGCCCGGCCCAGATGTTCGGGTGCAGCACGGCCGCGGTCCGGTACTCGTCGATGGGCAGCTCCGACGTCAACCGCCGCAGGATCAGGGGCAGTACGTCGTCAGATCCGCGGTCGCCGAACAACGACGAGGGGTTCCAGGTGGAGTTGAGGAGGATCAGCCGCTGCCGAGCGTGCACACCGAGCCCTGCGGTACCGCTCCCGGTGGCGCCGGGCCGCCAGGATCCGGTCGAACCAGGGGTCACCGCCGAGCACGGCCGTCGGCACCGCCTCGGGACAGGCGACGCCCAACCGCTCGATCTGCTCGGGGTGCGAGAAGACCAGCGCGTCGGCGATCGGCGCGCCGTCGGCCAGTAACCAGCCCGGCGCCAGACCGAAAACGGCCGGCTGCCGGGCCCCGGCGGTCGGCGCCACCGTCTTGTTGTATCCGATTCCGTGCGATATGACGGCCAATGTGCCCTTGATGCCCGGAAGTCCACTGCCCAGGCTGGCTGACAGCGCGAGGTCCACCGGGGTGTTCACGGCCTGGTCCCAGGGAAGCACCGGAACACCCGCCGCGTCGAGCAGTTCGGCCACGCCCGCCTGGAAGGGCGAGGATCCCGTGCAGGCCGCGAGCAGTTGGACGCGCAGGTCGTCCCGGAACAGCGGAAGCACGTCGAGGAGGCGGGTCGCCGCGGTGACGTTGTGCACCACGAGCAGGACACGTCGGCACCGCCACCGAGTACCCACCGGCTCGCGTCCGCGCCCACCGGTACCCGCACCCAGCCGTCGCCTGGCTCCGCCACCCCGCCCACGCCCACCCCCTCCACCACGGTCCGGTGCCGCCGGCTCGACCTATCCGTTGCCGCCGGGAGCCTTCATCGGATCTGGCCGGGGGCCGTTGGGCCGCGCCTCGTTGTCAGTGGTCCTTGCGATGATCGACGGGCACCTCACCACCGTACGACCGCCCAAGTCCGCCGCCCGGAGGCCCCCATGGACGTAGCGCTACGCGAAGTGGAAGACAGCGATCTGCCGGTCTTCTTCGCTCAGATGAACGACCCCGCGGCGATACGGATGGCCGCGTTCACCGCCGAGGACCCGGCGGACCGGGCCCGTTTCGATGCCCATTGGGCGCGGATCAGCCACGATCCGGTGATCATTCAGCGCACCGTGGTCGATGGGAGCGGCCGGATCCTCGGCCATGTGGGCGTCTTCGGGCCGCCCGAGGAGCGTGAGGTCACCTACTGGATCGGCCGTGCGCACTGGGGCCGTGGCGTGGCGACGGCCGCGTTGCGGGAAGTGCTCGCCGTCGAACCGCACCGCCCGCTGCGCGCCCGCGCCGCCGCGGACAACGCGGGCTCCGTCCGCGTCCTGGAGAAATGCGGCTTCGTGGTGACCGGCACCGGGCGGGGTTTCGCGAACGCCCGCGGCGAGGAGATCGACGAGGTGACCCTCCTGCTGCCCCGCTGAGATGCCCGGCCCGGGGCGGTGGTGGCGCGGGGTCGCCCGCCGCCACCGCCCCGGGCCCCGCGACCGTCGTCCGTTGCCGCGGTGCCGCGGTGTTCTTCTGCTCAGCTGGGCCGTACGGGGTCGGTCGGCGGCGGGTTACCAGGTGCCGCTGGCGCCCCCACCGCCGGAGCTGCCGCCGGCGCCCCCGCCGAACCCGTCGGAATCGGCGGCGGCCGGTCCGGCCAGCAGCGCCAGCCCGGCGACCGCGGCGCTCAGCGTGATGGCCGCGGTTCCGGCGAGGCGGAGCAGCCGCCGGCTCAGAGTCCTCTTGCGCATGAATGCACTCCCTCGGCTATGACCGGTGGGTACGCGCCCGCCTTTGACGCCTGCGATGGCGGGCGGCGGGTGCGCACACGGTTCCTTGTGCCGAGGATTCTTCCGCAACCCGACCTTCGTGGGTATCGGGAAACCACGCATCCGCCCCCACGCGATTCCCCGGCCCCAACCGGGCCACCCCGTACGGCCGAGGCACAAGGGGGCACAGCGCGGCCGCCGGCTGCCTCTGGGAAGCGGACGGGGCGGACCTGGCCTGACAAGGGCATCGCCTGGCCGGGGCGCCGCCGATGACACGGATCACACCCGGCCGCGGGATGTCGATAATTTTGGTTGGCATGGCCGGTGTGAAGGGGGGCAGACGGCTGCTCGGAGGTTGATAACTATGGGACCGTTGCTTCTTGTTCTTCTGCTCGCACTCATCCTTTTCGGCGCGGGTTTCGCGCTGAAGATTCTCTGGTGGGTCGCTGTCATCGTTCTGATCGTGTGGGTACTCGGCTTTGTGATGCGGGGCACCCACTCGAGTGGCGGCCGCAACCGCTGGTATCGCTGGTAACACATACGCCCAGCTCAACTGGTGCCCCGCCGGAATCCCCGGCGGGGCACCCCGCATTGCGTCATCGCGTCATCGGGGCCCCGGACAGCGGCACCACGGCGCGGGCCGGAAACGGATAGCGCGCGCCGAGGGGGGTAGACGCGTCAAGGCCGGGATGGCTCCGGAATTGCAGCGGACGTGCAACCTCCAACCGGGGTCATCCCGGCCCCGACCGGTCGCACGGGAATGCGCGGCCGGAAATCCGGCACCCACCCCCTGCTTTCCCGCCCCCTTCAGGCACCAACGCGCGGGTTTCACCGCCGACCGACGGGGCACCGCTCTTCGGCTGGAAGGGCGGCGGTTAGAATCCACTGCCCCTCGGCCAGGGGCGGGCCGCACGGATCGAGGGGACACAACCCATGGCGAAGAGCCGCGCCGAAGCCCGGACCAGACATCCCCGGCACGAGCGCCGCGGCGAGCCCCGGCTGCCCGGCGTCATCGCCACCCTCGTCGCGATCGCCCTCTATCTGGTCCTGCCGCAACAGCTCCTGATCGCGCCGCGCTATGTCCTTCCGGCCCTGGAAGTGCTGCTCCTCATCCCGCTGATCGCGATCAACCCCCGACGGCTGACCCGGCAGACCAGGACCTTCCGGATCCTGTCCCTCACGCTGGTCCTCGTCATCGCGGCCAGCAATCTGATCGCGCTGGGCATCCTCGTCCACGATCTGGTCTCCGCGGGGGTCAAGGACGGGCACTCCCTGCTGGTGGCCGCCCTCCAGGTCTGGCTCACCAACATCATCGTCTTCGGCCTGGCCTACTGGGAGCTCGACCGCGGCGGACCCGTCGCCCGCACCCAGGCGCCCCGCAAGGACCTGCCGCTGGCCGACTTCCGCTTCTCCCAGGACGAGAACGACGGCGCCGTGCAGGAGGTCGCCGACGGGGCCAGCACCACCTCCGACTGGGTACCGACCCTGGTGGACTACCTGTACATCTCGGTGACCAACTCGACCGCCTTCAGCCCGACCGACACCATGCCGCTGTCGTCCCGCGCCAAACTGCTGATGAGCGTGGAGAGCGTCGCCGCCCTGATGACCTCGCTCCTCGTCATCGCCCGCGCGGTGAGCGTCCTCCACTAGCGGCCCCCGTCCCGCCGCCGCCCCGTCCTCACCCGCACCCATACCCGCACGCCGGGCCGGCGAGGTCTGTCCCGGTGACGCGGTGCGCCCCGGCGGCGTGGCTGGTCCGTCCCACCGGACCGGTTTGCCAAGGTGAGCGAGGCCTCTTCGGGGGCAGGCCCCAGAGGACCCGCAAAGGACTCCAAGGACTCCAAGGACCCCGACGGGCGACCGACAGAGATGAGGCGACGGTGCAGATCGGCTACAAGCTGGCCACCGAGGGATTCGGGCCGCAGGAACTCGTACGGCAGGCGGTGCTCGCCGAGCAGGCGGGGTTCGACTTCGTCGAGATCAGCGACCACTACCACCCCTGGCTGGACAACCAGGGTCACTCGCCCTTCACCTGGACCGTACTCGGCGCGATCGCGGCGAAGACCGAACGCATCGCGCTGGCCACCGGTGTGACCTGCCCCACCGTCCGGTATCACCCGGCGATCATCGCCCAGGCCGCCGCGACCCTCGCGCTCCTGTCCGACGGCCGCTTCACCCTCGGCGTCGGCGCCGGGGAGCGGCTCAACGAACACGTCGTCGGCCGCGGCTTCCCCAACTCCGTACCCGAGCGGCACGCCCTGCTGCGGGAGGCCCTGGAGATCATCCGGCTGCTGTGGCGCGGCGGATACCAGTCGTACGAGGGCCGGCATCTGCGCCTGGACGACGCCCGGGTCTTCGACCTGCCGCCGGAGCCGCCGGCGATCGCGGTGGCCACCAGCGGTCCCGCCTCGGCCCGGGTCGCCGCCGAACTCGGGGACGCTCTCTTCGCGATCGAGCCGAAGAAGGGCATCGTGGACGCCTACCACTCGGCCGGCGGCAGCGGACCGCGCTACGCCGAGGTGCCGATGGCCTGGGCCGAGGACGAACACACCGCCGCGCACGCGGCATGGGAGACCTCCCGATGGCTGGTCACCGGCTGGAAGGTGATGAGCGAACTGCCGAACCCGGCCAACTTCGAAGCCGCCGCCACCGCCATCCGCGAGGAGGACGTGCTGGCCCACTTCGCCTGCGGCAACGACCCGGCGCGCTACGCCGAAGTCGCCCAGCCCTACGTGGACGCCGGATTCGACCGGCTGGTGATGCAGAACGCGGGACCCGACCCAGACGGTTTCATGGACTTCTACCGCAGGGAGCTGGACGGGACGATCCGCGCGCTCACCCCGTCCGGCTGAGCCACCGGGTCGGCGGGTCAGCCGGTCGCCACCTCGGCCCAGACGGTCTTGCCGCGGCCGTTGGGCGAACTCCCGAAGGCCGAGGCGAGCGCTTCGACGATGATCAGCCCGCGCCCGTGCTCCGCCTGCCCCGCCTCCTCGTCGGAGGTCATCATGAACGACGGGACCGGCGCCCAGGCGCTGGAGTCGACCATCTCCACCGTGATGTGGTCGGTGAACTCACGAAGCCGCAGTTCGACGTCGCTGTCGGCGTGGACCAGGGCATTGGTCGCTAGCTCCGAGACGATGAGCTCCAGCGGACTGGCGACCTCGCCCCGATCCCAGCTCGTCAGTTGCGCCCGCACGAAGCGACGGGCCGTCGCCACGCCCTGGAGATCGCGGCGCTGGATCCGCATCCGGCCGAGCCGCCGGGACGCGCTGAGCCGCGCTCCCTCGTAGCGGGCCAGCAGCAGCACGGCGTCGTCGGTCCGCGCGGCGCCGGGAAGGGCCGCGACGAGCTGGTCCGCCTTCTCCTCCAGATTGCGCGGCGCGTTCTGGCCGAGCGAGGAGAGCTGCTCCTCCGCGTAGGCGACCGCGTCGAAGAGACCGCCGCCGGCGAGGCCGTTGGTGTAAAGGAGCAGCAGCGAGCCGGGCAGGAGGTCGCTCTCGAAGTCCTGGTAAGGGCGGCTGGACTGAACCCCCAGCGGCACGCCGGGCTGCGCGTCAAGGGGTTCGGTGCGTCCGTCAGGTCCCCGCCGCACCGGCGGCGGATGCCCGGCCAGGCAGCAGGTCACGGTGCCCGCGGTGCCGTCGAGGAAGACGACACAGCAGGTCGCGAGGAGTTCGGTGTCGAGTTCGGTGAGCAGCTTGCTCGCCCGCTCCATGATCGCCCGCGGCCGGTGCCCTTCACTGGCGTAGGCGAGGACCGAGGCGCGCACCTGCCCCATGACGACCGAGCTCTCGACGCTGTGCCCCTCCACATCGCCGACGATCAGGGCGATCCGGTCCTCGGCGAGTTTGACGACGTCGTACCAGTCGCCGCCCGCGCTCGCCGTCGACGCGGCCGGCAGGTACCTGGCCGTCACGACCGCTTCCGGCAGATCCGACAAGGTGCTGGGGAGCAGGCGCTTCTGGAGGCTGCCGGCGAGCGAGCTCTCGTTCTCCCGCTGGGAGACCCGCTCCAGGGCCGCGCCGATCCTGGCCGCCATCATCATCATGACCGACCGTTCCCGCGCGGGGAGTTCGCGCGACCGGCGGAAACCGAGGCCGCAGACACCGATGTTCTCCCGGTCCCCCTTGAGCGGAAGGTACGCCCACGACGCCCACTCGTCGTCGGGCAGATCCGGGTACCTGGCCCGCTTCTCGGCCCGGTCGCGAAGGAACGTCGGCTGTCCGCGCAACGCGTCCGCCGTCGGATTGGACTCGTTCAGACCGGAGCCCTGGAGCTTGCCCACGGTGGCGGCCGGCGGCCCGCTGTGGCCGACGACCCAGAGCCGGCCGTCGCCCTTCGTGGTGAGGGTCATCTCCTGGGCGTCGAAGGGCACCATGAGGTGCGTCCGCGCGGCCTCGGCGACCTCCTCCCGGGTCAGCGCGCGGCTCAGCGACCGATCGAGCCGTCTGATCTGGTACATCAGACTGAGTCCCGCGGAACCGGCCACGTCCGGCAGACCCCAGCCCATGTCCGCCGAGACGCGGGACTCCTGATCGGCCCCGGCCAGCAGGACGACGGCGGGCCGCGGCGGCGGCGTCAACGAGGCGCCCTGCTGGGCCAGCGGCGCCAGGTCGGTGGCGAGCCGGCGGGCCCGGCCGCCGAGCCAGGTCCGCTGCGCGGTCCGCGCGTCCTCGGCGACCGGCACGGTGACGACGGTCAGCACACCCATCCGCCGGTCGCCGTCGGTGATCGGGGCCGAGGAGACGGCGTAGGCGCCGAGCAGCGCGACCAGGTCGTCCTCGTTCCGGTCGAGCCGCGGTCCGTCGGCCACCACCGTCCGCTCCGTCTGGAACGCCTTCGCCGAGGTGTAGGAGTAGTCGAGCGGGATCCGCTCCGGCACGGAAAGCAGCGCGGGGGAGGCGCCGCCCAGCATGACGGCGCCGAGTGCCGCACCGCCCTCCTCGGCGAAGTAGACGGCACAGACCACGGCCTCCAGCCGCTCGACGGTCTCCCGAAGCACCTGGTGGAGGAGCCCCTGGAGCGCCGTGGCGCCGTTGTGGCGGGCGAATCCGGGGCTCTCGATCCAGGATCCGTCCTCTCCGGCCTCGCTCATCGTGTCGCCGCCCCTTTCCTCAGGACGCGGGGGCGGCACCGCGCGGGCGCCGCTCGACGGTCTGATCGGCCCAGATGACCTTCCCGGTGGCCGTGGACCGGGTCCCCCAGCGCCGGCTGAGCTGCGCCACCAGCAGCAGCCCGCGGCCGCCCTCGTCGTAGGCGCGGGCACGGCGCAGGCGCGGGAAGGTGTCGCTGCCGTCCGACACCTCGCATATCAGGGTGGTGTCCTCCAGGATCAGTCGCAGTTGGATCGGGCCCGAGGCATGGCGGATGCCGTTGGTGACCAGTTCGCTGACGACGATCTCGGTGGTGAAGACCGCCTCCTCCAGGCCCCATTCGGCCAGCTTGTGGGCGGCGTGCTCACGCGCGGTGGCCACCGCCTCCGGATCCGAGGGCAGCTCCCAGGTGGCGGTGTTGGCCGGGCCGAGCACCCGGGTGCGGGCCACCAGCAGGGCCACGTCGTCGGCCGGCGGCTCGCTGCGCAGCAGCCGGGTCAGCACGCGGTCGCAGGTCTCCTCGAGCGAGGACGAGGGCGCGGCGAGCCGCTGCTGCAACTCCGTGAGGCCCTCGTCGATGTCCCGCTCACGGGATTCGATGAGGCCGTCGGTGTAGAGCGCGAGCAGGCTGCCCTCGGGCAGTTGCACTTCCACCTTCTCGAACGGCAGGCCGCCGAGGCCCAGCGGCGGTCCCGCGGGTACCTCGATGACGTCGACGCTGCCGTCCGGCAGCACCAGGGCGGGCGGCGGATGGCCCGCGCGGGCCAGCGCGCACCAGCGGGTGACCGGGTCGTACACCGCGTAGAGACAGGTCGCGCCCGCGTCATTGTCCGACGGCTGCCCCTCCGCGGGGGCGAAGGGCCGGTCGATCAGGCCGTCGAGCTGGGTGAGCAACTCGTCCGGCGGCATCTCGATGTCGGCCAGGGTCCGCACCGCGGTCCGCAGCCGGCCCATGGTCGCCGACGCGTGGATGCCGTGACCGACGACGTCCCCGACCACCAGCGCGACCCGCGCGCCGGAGAGCGGGATCACATCGAACCAGTCCCCGCCCACACCGCCCCGCACATCCGACGGCAGATAGCGGCTCGCCACCTCGACGGCCGCCTGCGGGGGCACGTCGTGCGGGAGCAGGCTGTGCTGGAGGGTGAGGGCCGTGACGCGCTGGCGGGCGTAGCGCTGCGCGTTGTCCAGGCAGACCGCGCCCCGCGCGGTGATCTCCTCGGCGAGCAGCAGGTCGTCGCTGTCGAAGTCGTCCGGCCGCTGGTGGCGGTAGAAGCAGACCACCCCGAAGGTGCTGCCCCTGGCGCGCAGCGGCACCACCATGCCGGAGTGGAAGCCGAAGAGCTTCCCCCGGCTGGAGCGCTCGGCGTGCAGCCCCGCCCACTGGTCGACCCTGGGGTCCCCGACGATCGTGGTGATGAACGACCTACCGGTGGCCAGCGCGTTGGCGTTCGGCGAGTGCTCGTCGTATGTCTCGGTGTCCCCGGGCTTCAGCACCGACTCGGGGGTGCCTTCCAGGACGGAACTCTCGGCGAGGCGGCGCAGCACGGCCGGGCCCTCCGGCTCGCGGAACGGCTCCTCGTCGGCGAGCACCGAGTCGAGCAGGTCGACGGTCACGAAGTCGGCGAGTTCCGGCACCACGACCCGGGCCAGCTCCCGCGCGGTGGTGCGGGTGTCGAGGGTGCTGCCGATGGTGGCGCTGGCCCGGTTCAGCAGGTCGAGACGCCGCCGCGCGGCGAGCTCGCGCGAGGTCTCGATGCCCAGCGTGTACACACCCCGTACCTCCCCCGCGGGATCCTTCAGCGGTGTGTTGTGGATCGCCCATGAGCGGGTGCGAAGGCCCCGCTCCTGCTTGGCCTCGTAGACGCTCGCCTCGCCGGTGCGCAGGGCCCCGAGGATGGACTCCAGGAACTCGTCCGTACTCCCTTCCGGCCGGTCCTCCAGCACCGTCCTGCCGAGCAGCCGGTCGGCCGGGATGTCCCACAGCCGGCGCGCGTAGTCGTTCAGATGCAGATAGCGGGCGTCCGTGTCGAAGATCGCGCCGATGACGGGCACCTGGTCGAGCGCCCACGACTTCAGCGTCTCCTCCATGTCCCGCTCGACGGGCAGCCCGGTGGCCACCACGAGCCGAAGCGGTGTCCCGTCGGCGCCCGCGCGGACGCTGCACAAGAGCTCCACCGTGACGGGGTGGCCGGCCCGGTGGCGCATCACCACGTCAATGGCGCCACCGATCCCCGCCAGCAGCCGGTCCCATACGTCGGGCGGCACATCGGGGTCGAGCAGCGTGCCCAGCGGCCGGCCGACGATGTCCGTGCGCGGATATCCCAGCAGCCGGGCGGCGCCCGGGGTCCACTCCAGCACGATCCCCCGCGCGTCCACGATGGCGGCCGCGAGGTGCCTGGCACCCCGCAGTACCGCCTGACGGTCGGTCTCGACGTCACGTGGATCCATCGTTGCTCTCTTCGCACAGGGGAAGATGGCGGGCAGGGGTTGACTCGGTTCCCGATCGGGAGGACATACAGGACGCTTTCCCTATCAAGTGTACGGATCGGTCTGATAGTGCACATCGGCTCATTCGGGACCAACGCCCGGTGTGATCCGCCGCTGCCGGGCCCCCGCGAACCGATCGCGCGGACACCCCGTGCCGTTCCTGGGTGTGACCCGATCGCCGGTCGCTCTCGGTAAGGGGTCATCGCCTTGTGTGGTCACCGGCGCCGATCCCGTCGCCCCGCTTCCGGTAAACCTTGACGTCGGGGCGGGGTCGAGCAGGATGAGCACATGCCCCTTGACGTCACGAAGATCCGCAGCGAATTTCCCGCCCTCGCCGAGGGAGCGGCCCACTTCGACGGGCCCGGGGGCTCGCAGGTCCCGCTGCCGGTGGCGCGGGCGGTGGCGGACACCCTGTGCGGCGGCATCTCCAACCGCGGCTCGGTCACCGCCGCCGAACGGCGGGCCGGGTCGGTGGTGACCGAAGCCCGCTCGGCCGTCGCGGATCTGCTGGACTGCCGGCCGGAGGGCGTGATCTTCGCCCGGTCGATGACCCAGGCGACCTACGACATGGCCCGGGCGCTGGCCAAGGAGTGGGGCGAGGGGGACGAGGTGGTCGTGACCAGGCTCGACCACGACGCCAACATCCGCCCCTGGGTGACCGCCGCCGAGGCCGCCGGCGCGACGGTCCGCTGGGTGGACTTCGATCCGGCCACCGGCCTGCTCCCGGTCGACGCCGTCCGGGCCGCGCTGTCCCCCAGGACCCGGCTGGTGGCCGTGACGGCCGCCTCCAATCTGCTCGGCACCCGGCCGGACGTCCCGGCAATCACCGAGGCCGCCCACGCCGCCGGCGCGCTGGTCTACGTGGACGGGGTTCATCTGACCCCGCACGCCACGGTCTCCGTCGCCGACCTCGGCGCCGACTTCTACGCCTGCTCGCCCTACAAGTTCTTCGGGCCGCACCACGGCGTGCTGTCCGCCGCCCCCGAACTGCTCGACACGGTGCACCCGGACAAGCTGCTGCCCGCCGCCGATCTCGTACCGGAGCGATTCGAGCTCGGCACCCTGCCCTACGAGACGCTGGCCGGGACGACGGCCGCCGTCGACTTCATCGCCGCACTGGGCGAATCGGGCCAGGGCGGACCGCAGCCGGGCGGATCGGGCGACCGGTCCCGGCGGAGCCGGCTGGTGGCCTCGATGCGGCAGGTGGAGGCATACGAAGAGGAACTCTTCGCCCGACTCGTCGACGGCCTGGCGGCGATCTCCGGAGTGACCCGCTACGGCTCCCCGGAGCGCCCCACCCCCACCGCGCTCTTCTCCGTCGCGGGCCACTCGCCGCAGGAGGTCTATGAGCGCCTGGGCGCCGCGGGGGTGAACGCCCCGGCGGGCAGCTTCTACGCCATCGAGGCGGCCCGCCATCTCGGACTCGGCGCCACGGGCGCGGTACGGGCCGGGATCTCCCCGTACAACACCCCCGAGGACGTCGACCGGCTGCTCGCCGGCGTCAGCGAGCTGGCCCGGTAGGCGCCGCCCGCTCCCGCCTGCGGCCCGCCTGCCGCCCGCCCCCGCGCGCCGCCCGCCACCAGCAGCTCGGCAGGCCGACCCGCCACCCGCCGCCCGGGTCACGTCCGCCCCGGCCACCGCGGCCCGGCGTGGCCCGCCGCCCGGCGTTCAGCGGTCCTTGGAGAGGGCCAGCAGCTCCGCGAAGAGCCCGTTTCCCTGGACCAGCTCCTCGAAGGTGCCCTGCTCGGTGATCCGGCCGTGGTCCATCACCACGATCCGGTCGGCGATCTTGGTGTTCTCCAGTTGGTGGGTGACCACCAGGGTGATCCGGTCGGCCGCGATCGCCTTGAGCCCCTCGAAGATCCGATGCTCGCCGCGCGGGTCCATCTGCGACGTCGGCTCGTCCAGGATGAGCAGGTCGGGCCGCCGGTAGAGGGCCCGGGAGCAGACCAGACGCTGCCACTGTCCGCCGGAGAGCTCGGAGCCGCCGAACAGCTCGCGGGCCAGCAGGGTGTCGAGCCGCTGCGGCAACTCCGCTATCGCCTCCCGCATCCCGACCGCGTCGATCGCCTCCCACACCGGACCGTCGTCGTGACTGCGGGGCTGGCCGAGCGTGACGTTCTCCCGGGCGCGCAGCGGCCACTGGGCGAAGATCTGCGGGACCAGGCCGCAGCGGCCCCACACACTGTGCGGGTCGGTGTCGGCCAGATCGACGCCGTCCCAGGTGACGCTGCCCTTGTCGGCGAGGTAGATCCCGGTGATCAGCCGGCTGAGGGTGGACTTGCCCGAGCCGTTCTCGCCGACGATGGCGATGATCTCCCCGCGGCGCAGGGTGAGGGAGAGATGGTCGACGGCCGGGTGCTCCTTGCCCGGGTACTGATAGACCACGTCCGCCAGCCGGATCTCCTCAACCTGGCGGGTGAGGGTGCGCGGGCCGCGGCGGGGAGCGCGTGCGGCGGCCATGTCGAGGAAGGAGCGCATGTCGGCGAGGTAGAGGCTGCTGTGGAACATCTCCGCCCCGCTCATGACGAGTTGGGAGAGCGCGGCCAGCGCCGTCTGCACCGCGACGACGGCGGTGGCGACCACGTCGAGCCCCACCCGGCCGCTGCCGGCGAGCCAGGCGAGCGTGCCCCAGGTGCAGAGCAGGAAGAACCCGCTCAGGGCCGCGGCGGCCAGCGTGATGCGGAGCCGCTGCGGGGCGGTGGCCAGGGTGCGCCGGTCGATCCGGATCGACAGCGCCCGGTACCAGTACTGCAAGTACCCGGTCATGCCGTTGGCACGGACCTCGTCGCCGTACTTCGAGGTGGTGGCCCACCAGCGCATCATCGACCGGACGTTGCGGTCGCCGACATTGGCGTAGTGCGTCGCGTAATCCACCCGGGCGGCGAGTACCGCGCCCACCCCGGCCGGCAGGACGGCGAGCAGCAGCAGGGGGAGCATCAGCGGGCTGAGGACGGTCAGCACACCGCCCGCCGCCACCATGCGGACCAGGGCGGCGGTGAAGGTCCTGGCGTCCTGGACCGTCATCTGGGTCCGCACGACGCCCATCTCGGCGGCTTCCTGCCGGTCGGCGAAGCCGTCCTCGTCATAGGCGGCGGCCTCCACCTGGCAGACGGCGTCGACCAGCGCCGCGTCGGCCTCGGTGGTCAGGCCCGGGGTGATCCGCTCGTCGGCGTAGCCGGCCACCGACGTCGAGACCCGTACCGCGGCCGCCGCGAGGGCGACCACCACGAGGGCCGGCAGGGCCGCGTGCAGCCGGTCGGCGGCCGGCGCCGCGCCCACCAGCGGTCGCATCGCCCGTGCGGTGGCGGTCAGCAGCACGGCGGAGGCGATTCCGGTGAGGATCTGGCAGGAGAGCAGCAACAGCACCGCGCGGCGGTCGATCGTCCACGCCATCCGGGCGGTCTGCCCCAGCACCGAGGGCAGCCGGGCACAGAGGGCGCCGAAGGAGACGCCGCCGAGTGGGTTCTTGCCCCAGTGTCCGTGGAAGGTGATCTCGGCGGGCGGCGGAGGCGGCGGGGCCGTCGGGCTGTCGATCGCCGGCTGCGCGGTCACCACTCCTCCTTCGGTACGGCGGGTTTCCGGGATGCCCGGGAACCGCGGGCTGTGAGCTTCCGGACAGCGGGCATCCGAGCGGCGGAATCGAACGCTTCCGGACAGGTGAGGGGTGGGTGCGCGTACGGCAAGGCTTCTCCCAAGCTGAGCAGGTCGGACTGACGCTCGGACAACGGGGTGGCTCGACGTGCCGTTACGACCCCTCCGCCCGATTAACTCGAACGTGTCTTCGGATCTCTCAGCCGACATCGCTGTCGCGTTCCGGACGGCCCGCCCCCGTGCGGCGTTCGATTCTGTCGATGGACGCCGCGGTCTCCGCCGGAGGCGCTGCCGAGCGGGCGGCCGGTGGAGTGGCCGCGTCCGCCGAGGGCGGCAATCGCCGAAAGGCCGGCGGCGGCGACGTGAGTGGGGCGACGTCCGTCGGCGGCGCCCGACCGCTCGTCCGGCGCGGGGCGCGGCGTCACGGTCCATGGGACAAGGCTTTCCGCCGCGCCGTGCCGGGCAACGTGAGGACGCGGTCGCACTGGGGTCACGGCGGGCGGCTCCGCGCGCCGCCGCGCTCCCTCGGTCCCGGCCCCGCGCGCACCCCGCGCCCGCGCGCACCCCGCGCCCCGCAAGGGGGATCCGCACCCCTCCCCGCCGCGCGCCCGCGCCGGCCCCGCGCCCGGCGACCCGCACCCGCCCGCCCGCAGGGCCCCCGCCACCACGTGCCCCCCGGGCTCAGTGGGCCGGAAGGATGCGGCCGGTCACCTCGCCGAAGCCGATCCGGGAGCCGGCCGGTCCCGGCGCGGTGGCCGTGATCGTCACCTCGTCGCCGTCCGCCAGGAAACCGCGGCGGGTGCCGTCCGGCAGCTCCAGCGGCCGCTCGCCGTTCCAGGTGAGTTCGATGAGGGCGCCGCGGGTCAGTGGATCCGGGCCGCTGACCGTCCCCGAGGCGAAGAGATCGCCGGTGCGCAGGCTCGCGCCGTTGACCGTCAGATGGGCCAGCATCTGGGCGTAGGTCCAGTACATGGCGGCGAACGGCGGGCGCGCCACGACATGCCCGTTGAGGCGGACCTCAAGATCGATGGCGAGGCCGTACGGGGGCCGTGCGGCGCGGTCGTCGAGATAGGGGAGCGGTTCGGTGTCCCGCACCGGGGGAGCGACGCGGGCGGCGGCGAGGGCGTCGAGCGGGACGACCCACGGGGAGACGGACGTGGCGAAGGACTTGCCGAGGAAGGGGCCCAACGGCACGTACTCCCACGCCTGGATGTCCCGCGCCGACCAGTCGTTGACCAGGCACACCCCGAAGACATGGGCGTCGGCATCGGCCGCCGCGACCCTGGAGCCCTGCGGGGACGGGGTCCCGACCACGAAACCCACCTCCGCCTCGATGTCCAGCCGCGAGGACGGGCCGAAGCCGGGCGCCGGGTCGGCCGGGGCTTTGCGCTGGCCGCACGGGCGGACCACCGGCGTGCCCGAGACGACCACGGTGCCCGCTCTGCCGTGGTAGCCGATCGGCAGATGCTTCCAGTTGGGGGTGAGCGGGTCGCCGCCGGGGCGGAAGATCCGGCCGATGTTCGCGGCGTGATGCTCCGAGGCGTAGAAGTCGACGTAGTCGGCGACCTCGAACGGCAGGTACAGGGACACCTCCGCCCGGGGGACCAGACAGGGTTCGACCGCGCCCTGGTGCGCCGCCTCGGTCAGCCACGCGGTGAGCGCCGCGCGGGCCCGGGTCCATTCGGGTCGTCCGGCGGCGAGCAGCGGATTCAGCGAAGGGGCGCTGAGCAGCGCGGTCAGTCCGGCGGACGCGCCGGTGGCCCGCGCGGCGGCCCCGGCGTCCAGCACGTACTCCCCGTAGGCGACACCGAGCCGCCGCCGGGGGTCGGCCGCCGTGCTGAAGACGCCGTACGGCAGGTTGTGCGCCCCGAAGAGCGCGTCGGACGGGACGGCGAGCGGGCTCGTGGAGCGCAACGGACCTCCAGGATCATGGAAACGCCCCGAGGGTACCGCCGGGGGAGCGGGCGGCCGGGTTTGGAGCTGCCGTCCGTCCAAACGTAAAGTTCGGCCCAAAGGCCCGGGTGGACCCTGGCATACCGGGCGAAAACAGGGAGAGCAGCGGCGGGATGACGGCGACAACGCAGGACCTTCACGACCTCGGTCCGGATGAGGGCACCGGCGGCGACCGGCCGGACCTCGGGCGCGACGACCGCCTCGACGCTCCCGACGCCATCGACGCCCCTGAGTCCCTTCGGGGCCCCGCCGCCGGCTCCGGCGCCGACCCCGCCGCGTACGCCGATCGCGCCACCTACCCCGGCGTCGACCCGGCCCGGATGCGGATCTGCCTCGCCGTCCTCGCCGAGCTGGAGGACCTGCCCGTCGACCACCCCGACGCGATAGCGGTACGGCGCGCCACCGCCGGCATCTACCGCTCGGTGAAGCAGCGCCGCCGCCAGGAGCGCCGGGCCGCCAAGACCGCCAACGACAAGGCGGTCACCGAGGCCACCGCCACCGGCGCCGCCGACCGGATCGACGACGAGACGCTCGGCATCCAGCTCGCGCCGTCCGTCTCCACCGAGATCGCCGGCATCCTCGAACGCCCCCGCTCCTGTTACGTCTGCAAGACCCGCTACGTCGAGGTGGACGCCTTCTACCACCAGCTCTGCCCGACCTGCGCGGCCGAGAACCGGGCCCGCCGCGACGCCCGCACCGACCTCACCGGCCGGCGCGCGCTGCTCACCGGCGGCCGGGCCAAGATCGGCATGTACATCGCGCTGCGACTGCTGCGGGACGGTGCCCACACCACCATCACCACCCGTTTCCCCAACGACGCGATACGCCGGTTCACCTCGATGCCGGACAGCGGCCAGTGGATCCACCGGCTGAAGATCGTCGGCACGGACCTGCGCGACCCCGCGCAGGTCGTCGCGCTCGCCGACTCGGTGGCCGCGGCCGGCCCGCTGGACATCCTGATCAACAACGCCGCCCAGACCGTACGCCGTTCTCCGCAGGCCTACAGCGAACTCGTCACCGCGGAATCGGCCCCGCTGCCCGCCGGTGAGCTGCCCGCCACCGAGGTCTTCGGCGCCTTCGGCTCCGGCGCCAGGACCGCCGCCGCGCTGCCCTCGCCCCGCCGGGAGATGCTCACCGCCCAGGACATCACCGAACTGGCCCTGATCAGCGGCTCCGCCACACCGGCCCGGATCGAGGCCGGGACGGCGATCGACGCGGGCGGACTCGTACCCGACCTGGACCCCAGCAACACCTGGGTGCAGACCGTCGGCGAGGTGGACCCGGTCGAGCTCCTGGAGGTGCAGCTCTGCAATGTGACCGCCCCCTTCGTACTGATCAGCAGGCTGCGCCCGGCGATGGCCGCGGCGGCGGCCCGGCGCAAGTACGTGGTCAACGTCTCGGCGATGGAGGGCCAGTTCAGCCGCGGCTACAAGGGCCCGGGGCATCCGCACACCAACATGGCCAAGGCCTCGCTGAACATGCTGACCCGTACCAGCGCCCAGGAGATGCTGGAGACCGACGGCATCCTGATGACCGCGGTGGACACCGGCTGGATCACCGACGAGCGCCCGCACCCGGACAAGGTGCGGCTCGCCGCGGAAGGCTTCCACGCCCCGCTCGACCTGGTGGACGGGGCCGCCCGCGTCTACGATCCGGTGGTCCGCGGTGAGCTGGGCGAGGACCTCTACGGCTGCTTCCTGAAGGACTACCGGCCCTCGGCCTGGTGAACCGGCCGGGCCCGTAGAGGCGCTGGGCGGCCGGACCCGCGGGAACTCGCGGTGAGGCGCGGGAACTCGCGGTAGGGCGCGGGAACTCGCGAGAATTCGGTGGCAACCCGGGAGGGCCCACCGGGAGTATGACCGGGTGAACCAGGAGTACGGCCTGAGGCCGCCCGGGTTCTTCAGGCCGCCCGTCACGGGGGTGCGGGCGGCCTGGCCCTCCTCGGCGGACGCGCACGCGGCGGCCGCGGCGCCTACGGTGAAGGCATGTCCCTCATCGTGATCGAGCGCCGCACCGACCTGCCGCCCGCCGAGGCATGGCGGCGGCTCACCACGTGGGAACGCCACAGCGCCGGTGTGCCGTTCACCCGGATCCGGGTGGACACACCGCCGCCCCAGGGGCTCGGCACGCGGTTCACGGCGCGGACCCGGGTGGGGCCGATCAGGTTCGACGACCCGATGCGGGTCACCGTGTGGACACCGCCGAAGGGGCCGGAAGCGTCGCACCGCCCGGAAGGGCCGGCCGGCGGGGCGGGCGCCGGGTACTGCCGGCTGGAGAAGACCGGGCGGTACGTCACCGGCTGGGCCGAGATCGAGGTGGCGGCGGAAGGCACCGGCTCGTGGGTCCGCTGGCGGGAGGAACTGCGGGTGTCACGGCTGCCGCGCGCGCTCGACGGCTTGACCGCGGTCACCGGGAAGCTGGTCTTCGGCCGCGCGGTCGACACCCTGCTGGCCGACTGAGACCCCCGCCCCGGCCGACCTGAGACCCTCGCCTCGGCGGACCGAGGCACCCGCTCCGCTCGACCGAGGCACCCGCCCCGCGACCGGTCCGCCGGGGAACCGGCGATCTGGGCCGCCCACCCGCCCGCCGCCGCGCCCGCGCGTCAGCCGGAAACGCTCGGCCGGCCCGTCTCCAGGTGCCCGGTGAACCGCTGGCTCCACGTCGCGTCGGCGCTCGACGTCACCGTGAAGTCGTACCAGCCGTCGCTGTAGGCGACCGCGTTGAAGTAGTCATCGGCGCTCGCGCCGGGCCGCACGGTGTAGGTCCAGGGACCGTCCGAGCGGTAGTTGGCCGAGGTGATGGTGAAAGTGGCGGCCGAGGTACCGGAGTTGAGGAGCCTGAACCAGAGGGCGAGCTTGCCGGTGTCCGGCGCGGCGGCGTAGGAGGTGGTGACGGTGAGGTTCTTGCCCGGCTTGGTGGCGTCGCCGCGAAAGCGCCGCAGGAAGCGGTTGGGGCCGATCACCGAGAGGTCGTAGGGGCCGCCGCCGAAGCCGGTGCCGCAGTTGAAGAAGTCGCTCACGCTGCCGCCCGCGTCCACCGTGTACTGCCAGGGGCCGCCGCCGCGGTAGGCGTTGGCGTACGCGGCGAAGTGGGTCGCCTGGCCGGCCGGGGCGCCCTGGTCGGCCATGGTGATCCAGGCGGAGATCTGGCCGAGCGAGCCGAAGGTGAAGGGCGTCAGATACGCGTTCGGCTGGTACGGCAGCGCGCGGGCCGGCCGGGTGCCGGACTCCTGTTGCGGCAGCGCGTTGTTGACCGGCGCGGGGTTGGGCAGCGGCGCGCAGGTGGCCTCACCGATCACCGCGGTGGTGTCGGGCAGCGCCGGCAGCCCGTACACCGGGTGGGCGAAGTCGAAGAGCCCGGTCAGGTCGCCGCACACCCTGCGGCGCCAGGCGGAGATGTTCTGGCAGCCGGCGGGGCGGCCGATGGCCGAGGTCCAGCGTTCGAGGAAGCGCAGCACCGACGTGTGGTCGTGCACCTGCGAGTTGACCCAGCCGCCGCGCGTCCACGGCGAGACGGCGATCATCGGCACCCGTATCCCGAGGCCGATGTTGGTACCGCCGTAGAACTCGCCGTCGGTCCCGGCCGGCGCCGCGGGCGGCGGCACATGGTCGAAGAAGCCGTCGTTCTCGTCGTAGTTGAGGAAGAGCACGGTGGAGTCGAAGACATCGGGGTCGGCGTTGAGCGCGTCGATCACCAGGTGCACGAAGTGGGCGCCGTCGGCCGGTGTGGCGTAGGGGTGTTCCGAGGAGCCCTCGTCGGCGACCACCCACGACACCTGCGGCAGGGTGCCCGCGACGACGTCCGCGCGGATCGCCGCCGCGATGTCGTCCGGGGTGCGGCCGGTCACCTTCGGCACCGAGCCCATGCCCTTCACCGCCAGCGGACTGCCGGCCGGTGCGTTCGCGAACTGGTCGAAGTAGGCGAGCGCGTTGTCACCGAAGTTGTCGGCCGCGTTCTGGTAGACCCGCCAGCTCACCCCGGCCGCCTCCAGCGCCTCGGCGTACGTCTGCCAGCGCAGCCCCGACTCGTCGCCGCCGTTGTAGGCCGGGCCGCCCGCCGTGCCGCCGGGGTCGATGGTGCCGCTCCAGTGGTAGGTGCGGTTGGGGCCGGTGGCGCTGAGGATCGAGGAGAAGTAGGCGTCGCACACCGTCCAGTTGTCGGCGAGCGCGTAGTGGAAGGGGAGGTCGGCGCGGGTGAGGTGGCCGAGGGTGCGGACGTTGCCCTTGGCGAGCACCCAGGAGTCCATCTTGCCGCCGTTCCACGCCGTGTGCTGGTCGAGCCAGCTGTGCGCGAGGTCGCCGTTGCACTGCGCCAGTCGCTCCGGGTCGGCGCCGCCGGCCGGGTGGGTGGCGCTGAACTGCCACGGATACTGGCGGCCGGTGATGGTGGACTGGTTGAACACGCTGTAGCCGCCCGCTACTTGGATCGCGCTGCGGTCGGCGAAGCCCTGGACGCCCTTGAGCGTGCCGAAGTAGTGGTCGAAGCTGCGGTTCTCCTGCATGAGGATCACCACGTGCCGGACGTCGGCGATGGTGCCGGTGGCGGCACTCCTGGCGCCCGCGCTGCCCGTCGCCACCGCCTGTGCGGCCGGGGTCGCGCCCGGCAGTGATTCGAGCCCTATAGCGGCGCCGGCCGCGACGGCCGATCCGAGGAAGGTACGGCGGGTGACGGGTGCCATGGGTGAACTCCAGTCGCTGACGGCGGGGTTGCTGCTTCCGTGGGCGCCGAGGGTCGGGCCCACGGGTCGGCGCCGCGGGCATGCCGGACCGCGCCGCGGGCAACAGCCCGCGCCCAGGGGCAGCCGGGTGGCGGGCCGTCGGCGAACGCATGCTACCGGCGGGTCGGGCCGCTACCCAGGCCCTTCACCGGCCGATTCCGGCCGGTCGGAAACGGTCATGCCGAGGCTGCCCGGCCGCCACTCCCAGGCTGCCCGGCCGCCACTCCCAGGCCGCTGGGCCGCCATCCCCCGCCATCCCCCGCCATCCGCCGCGCTCAGCCGAGCGCCGACCGCAGCTCCGCCAGGTCCGGCGGGCGGGCGCCGGCCCGAGAGACGGTGAGGGCGGCCGCGGTCGCCGCCCGCCGCAGCACGATGGCGAGCGTGGCCTCGTCGGGGGCTTCGAGCCGGGGCCGGGCGGCGCTGCCCAGCAGCCCGCACGCGGCGAGCCCGTCGAGCACCGCCGACATGAAGGAGTCGCCCGCGCCGACCGTGTCGACGACCTTCGTGGGGACCGGGTCACCCGACATCCCGCCCGCCGCCGTGTACGCCACCGAGCCGTCCGCGCCGCGCGTCACCAGCACCACCGCGGGCCCCGCCGCCAGCCACGCCTCGGCGACCTGCCGCACCGTACGGCCCGGATAGAGCCAGGACAGGTCCTCGTCACTGGCCTTCACCAGGTCGCTGAGCGCCACACACTCCTCGACCCGGGCCACCGCCTCCGGGTGCGGCCCGAGCAGGGTGGGCCGGACATTCGGGTCATAGCTCACCGTCGCCCCCGGCCGCAGCCGCGTCACCACCTCGCGCACCGCCGCCGCCCCCGGCTCGGTCACCGCCCCGATCGAGCCGATGTGCACATGCCGCACCCCGGCCGGCGGCTCCACCACCGGCCGCAGCGTCCAGCGCACATCGAAGTCGTAGCTCGCGTGTCCCTGCCCGTCCAGCGTCACCACCGCGGTGGGTGTGACCGTGCCCGCCCCGAGATCGCCGAGCAGCTCCACCCCGGCGGAGCGCAGATGCCGTCCGATCAGCTCGCCCGCCGCGTCGTCGCCGAGCTGGGTGAGCAGCCCCGTCCGCCGCCCCAGCCGGGCCAGTCCGTAGGCGACATTGGCCGGACTGCCGCCGGCATGCGGTACGTCCGGCCGGCCGGGGGCCCGCACGATGTCCGCCACGCACTCGCCCACCACCAGAAAGTCACTCATGGGGCCATGCTGCCGTACTGATCGCCGAGCGGTCCCGGCCGAGACCTGGCCGATACCCGGCGGACAGCGCTTCGGCCGGAAACGATCGGATGCGGGGCCCTGTCGATCCGGGGGTGCTCACGGGATATCTTGATATCAAGCAATCTCAAGCAATCTGAATACCTGGAGCGGAGCGACCGGTGGCTGACTCGACCATCATCTATACGCACACCGACGAGGCCCCGGCCTTGGCGACGTATTCGTTCCTGCCGGTGATCGAGGCCTACGCCTCCACCGCGGGAGTGACTGTCGAGAGCCGGGACATCTCCCTGTCGGGGCGGATCATCGCCGCCTTCCCCGAGTTCATCGAGGAAGGGCAGCGGATCCCGGACGCGCTCGCCGAGCTGGGCGAGCTGGCCAAGACCCCGGCGGCGAACATCATCAAGCTGCCCAATGTCTCGGCGTCGATCCCGCAGCTCAAGGCGGCCGTCGCCGAACTGCGGGAGCAGGGCTACGCACTGCCGGACTACCCCGACGACCCCAGGTCCGATGAGGACCGGGACGTACGCGCCCGGTACGACCGGATCAAGGGCAGCGCGGTGAACCCGGTGCTGCGCGAGGGCAACTCCGACCGCCGCGCCCCCGCCTCGGTGAAGAACTACGCCAAGGCGCACCCGCACCGGATGGGCGCCTGGACGGCCGATTCCAGGACCAACGTCGCCACCATGGGCGTCGACGACTTCCGCTCCACCGAGAAGTCCGCCGTGATCACCGAGCCTGGCAGCCTGCGGATCGAGCTGCACGGCGACGACGGCACGAGCACGGTGCTGCGCGCGTCCGTCCCCGTCCTGGCCGGCGAGGTGGTGGACGCCTCCGTGCTGCGCGTCGCCGCGCTGCGCGAGTTCCTCACCGCCCAGATCGCCCGCGCCAAGGCCGAGGGCGTGCTCTTCTCGGTCCACCTGAAGGCCACCATGATGAAGGTCTCCGACCCGATCATCTTCGGCCATGTCGTCCGCGCCTTCTTCCCGAAGACCTTCGCCGAGCACGGCGCGACCCTCGCCGCGGCCGGCCTCACCCCCAACGACGGCCTCGGCGGCATCCTCAAGGGCCTGGAGTCGCTGCCCGAGGGCGCGGCCGTCAAGGCGTCCTTCGACGCGGAACTGGCCGAGGGCCCGGCGCTCGCCATGGTCGACTCCGACCGGGGCATCACCAACCTGCACGTGCCGAGCGACGTCATCGTGGACGCCTCGATGCCGGCCATGATCCGCACCTCCGGCCACATGTGGGGCCCGGACGGTCAGGAGGCCGACACCCTCGCGGTGATCCCGGACAGCTCCTACGCCGGCATCTACCAGGTCGTCATCGACGACTGCCGGGCGCACGGCGCCTACGACCCGGCGACCATGGGCTCGGTGCCCAACGTCGGTCTGATGGCCCAGGCCGCCGAGGAGTACGGCAGCCACGACAAGACCTTCGAGATCCCCGCCACCGGCACCGTCCGGGTGGTCGACGAGGGCGGGCAGGTCGTGCTGGAGCAGGCCGTCGGCGCCGGCGACGTGTTCCGGATGTGCCAGACCAAGGACGTGCCGATCCGCGACTGGGTCAAGCTCGCCGTCTCCCGCGCCCGCGCCACCGGCGACCCGGCCGTCTTCTGGCTCGACGAGGGCCGTGCGCACGACGCGGTGCTCATCGAGAAGGTCAACGCGTACCTGCCCGAGCACGACACCGACGGGCTGCGGATCGAGATCCTCGCCCCGCGCGAGGCCATCGCCTTCTCCCTGGAGCGCATCCGCCGCGGCGAGAACACCATCTCGGTCACCGGCAACGTACTGCGCGACTACCTCACCGACCTCTTCCCGATCCTGGAGCTCGGCACCAGCGCCAAGATGCTCTCGGTCGTCCCGCTGATCAACGGTGGCGGCCTCTTCGAGACGGGCGCCGGCGGCTCCGCGCCCAAGCACGTACAGCAGCTCCTGAAGGAGAACTACCTCCGCTGGGACAGCCTCGGCGAGTTCCTGGCGCTCGCGGTCAGCTTCGAGCACCTCGCCCAGACCACCGGCAACGCCCGGGCCCAGATTCTCGCCGACACCCTGGACCGGGCCACCGGCACCTTCCTCAACGAGGACAAGTCGCCCAGCCGCCGCGTCGGCGGTATCGACAACCGCGGCAGCCACTTCTACCTGGCGCTGTACTGGGCGCAGGAGCTGGCCGGCCAGAGCGAGGATCCGCAGCTCGGGGAGGCGTTCGCGGGCCTGGCCAAGACGCTCGCCGAGCAGGAGGAGGCGATCATCGCCGAGCTGATCGCCGTCCAGGGCTCGCCGGTCGACATCGGCGGCTACTACCACCCGGACACGGCGAAGTCGGCGGCCGTGATGCGGCCGTCGGCGACTCTCAACCAGGCGCTGGCCGTCCTCGGCTGAGCGGCGGCGCCGTCTTCGCGGTGCGTACGCGCCCGGTCCGTCCGGGCGCTTGACGCGGAACGGCGGTGGGCGGGACTCCCGGGTCCCGGCCACCGCCGTCGTGCGTGCTGAGGTCAGGGGTCTGACGTTCAGACGTTCAGACGTCCAGACGTCGGAGGTCAGAGTGACGTCACGGCCGGCCGGATGGCGACCGCCGCCTCCGCGGTGTGGACCATGAAGGTCAGCGTCTCCTGGAAGTACAGCTCGACGCTGGTGGCGTCATGGCCGAGATAGCCGATGGAGACGTCCTGCCCGAGCTGGAGCTCGAAGTCGCCGCCGCGGGTGGCGAGCAGGAAGGCCCCGTCGATCGCCGGCGCCCAGATGATCTTGCCCTTCAGCAGCCGGGCGAGGTGCTCGTGGATCGGGTAACCGTGGTCGGAGGTCTCGTTGACCGCTGTGTACGCCTCCGCGCTCAGCGCCAGGTCGTACGCCCCGTCCACACCGGCGAGCCGCAGCACCGAGATGGCCTGGCTGAGGGTGTCGGGGTACTCCCGTACGTCCGCGGGCAGCGTCAGCTCGGCGTTCGAGGACGCCGCCCTGATACCGGTGATGCCGCCGGCCGGGTACCCCTCGAAGACCGCGCGGTCCTCGGCGAAGGCCAGCAGCCGCGCCGCGTCCTTGACCGGCTGCCAGTCGGCGTCCTTCGCCCCCCGTTCGACATCGTCCACCTGGCCGCGGTCGACGGTGAACGGCACCCGCAGCTCCACGATGGGCTGCGAGCGCCGGGTGTACGCGAGCACGCCGTCGGCCGGGGCCGCCACCGAGGTCAGATGCCCGGTCGCCACCGCGGCCAGCTCGGGACCACCGGGCTCGGGGACGTCGACGACCCGGCGCGCGGCGATGTTGCGCTTGAAGGTCCGGGTCGCCTCCGCCTCCAGGTCGGCCCAGGCGGCGGCCGAGACGGGGGCCAGTTCGCGGTGCAGATTGTTCACGGGGTCGTGCTCCTGTTCAGGTTGCCGATGCCGAGGCTGCCGTCGGTGGGGCGCGGCGGTGGCGCGGGCGGCGCGGGAGTCGGGACCGCCGCCGGGGCTCCCGTCGCCGGCAGCCCGGGCGGGTCGTCGAGGAAGTCGGCGGACGGCACGTAGAAGAGCGTGCCCGTGATCGCCGTCGAGAAGTCGAGGATCCGGTCGTGCGTGGCGGGACCCGCCCCGAGGAACATATTGCGCAGCATCTGCTCGATGACGCCGGGGGTACGGGCGTAGCCGATGAAATACGTGCCGAACTCGCCCCGGCCCGGGCTGCCGAAGGGCATGTTGTCGCGCAGGATGTCGTGCTCGGTGCCGTCCGCGTCCACGATGGTGTTCAGCGCGACATGCGAGTCGTCCGATTCCAGCTCGATGTTGCTCGCCTTGGTGCGGCCGACGATCTTCTCCTGCGTCTCGACCGGCAGCATGTTCCAGCCGGCCAGGTCATGCAGGTACTTCTGCACGATCACATAGCTGCCGCCCGCGTGCGCCGCGTCTTCCGCGCCGATCAGCACCGCGTCCCTGGCCGCCGCACCGACCGGGTTCTCCGTCCCGTCGACGAAGCCGAGCAGGTCGCGTACGTCCAGGTGCCGGAAGCCCTGCGTCTCGTCCTGGAGTGTGACCGAACCGCGCAGCCGGTTCATGATCTCGGAGGCGAGTATGAAGCACCGGTCGATCCGGGTGGCCCGCAGGTGGAAGAGCAGATCCCCCGGCGTGGCCGGCGCCCGGTGCCGCGCGCCCGCCAGTTCGACGAAGGGATGCAGTTCGGCGGGGCGCGGGTAGTCGAAGAGCCGGTCCCAGAGGTTGGCGCCGATGCCGGTCACACAGCTCAACTCGGCGTCGGGCGCGCCGAAGCCGATGGCCCGCTGGAGCCCTGCCAGATCGCCCAGCAGATCGTGCACGGTCTCCTCGCCGCCGGGGTCGACGGTGAGGACCAGGAAGATCGAGGAGGTGGTCAGCGGGCTGAGCACCGGCTGCGGTTCGGATCCTGGCCCGGTCTGCGGCCCGGTTCCGGGGGGCGATTCGGACGTCAACCCGTTCTCCTGCTCTGTGCGCTGCGCTGTCCGCGTGATCGGATCGGCTCAGCAGGACACTACTTGCATCCGCCACGGCTCAGGTCGACCACCCACCGGGGCGGGCGCCGGGCGGCTCGGCCCGGCGGGTTCGTCGCGTCGGCCGCTATCGCCCGTCCCGAGCGCACCCGCCAGGACCGCTCGCCGCCGGCCTCGCTTGCCCCGTAGCCGCTCGCCCCGGCTGGTCGGCAGCGCCGCCGCCCCCGTACCGCATACGCTCGTCGGGAACGCCGGAACGCCGGAACGCCGGAACGCCGGAACGCCGGAACGCCGGAACGCGGACACCGGGGCCCGGAACGCCGCCATCGCCGCCAGGGAGCAGGAAGTGACCCACACGTGACCGACATCGCGGTGGTCGGCTCGGCCAACCTGGACCTCGTCGCCCACGCCCCGCGCCGCCCCGAGCCGGGGGAGACCGTGCTGGGTACCGGTTTCGAGCAGCACCCCGGCGGCAAGGGCCTCAATCAGGCGGTCGCGGCGGCCGGCCGGGCCGCCACCGCTTTCGTGGGCCACTGCGGGGACGACGACGCGGCGGCGGTGCTGCGGGACGCGCTGCGGGGCCGCGGCGTCGACACCGCCCACTTCACCGCGGTCCCCGGTGCCAGCGGGCGCGCGCTGATCAGCGTCACCCCGGACGGCGAGAACAGCATCACCGTGCTGCCCGGCGCGAACACCCGGTTGACCGCCGCCGACGTCACCGCGGCGCTCGACGCGCTGGCGCCGGCGATCGTGCTCGCCCAGCAGGAGGTCCCGGCCGCCGCACTCGGCGCGGCAGCCGAGTGGGCCGACCGCCGGGGCGCCCGCTTCGTCCTGAACGCCAGCCCCAGCGTTCCGCCCGACGAGCGGGTGCTGGCCGGCGCCGACCCGCTCCTCGTCAACCGCGGTGAGGCGGCGTATCTGACCGGCGTCGACCACCCGCCCGCCGCCGCCCGCGCGCTGGCCGGCCGCTGCCGGTCGGCGGTGATCACGCTCGGCGCCGACGGCTGCCTGATCGCGGTGGGCGACCGGATCACCCCGCTGCCCGCCCCGCGGACCACCGCCGTCGACACCACCGGAGCCGGCGACGTCTTCGCCGGCGTCCTCGTCGCCCACCTCGCCCAGGGCGTCGCCCTCACCGACGCGGCGGCGCGGGCCACCCAGGCCGCCGCCGACGCCATCCGCACGCCCCGAGCGAGCCGCTAGCCGGGCGATTTGCGTTGCCCTGGCCCCCTTGCCCCCCTGGTCCCCTTGGCCCTTGCCCCTTGCCCCTTGCCTCTTGCTCATTGCCGTCCGTCGCGAGCCGTGCCCCGGCCGGATGACAACAAGGGGTTGACATCGACAACAGGGGGTTGTCATGGTGGACGTATGGCATCCGCGAAAGACCTATCGGCACATGAACACACCTTCGCCCGTATCAAGGAGGTCAGAGAACAGGCGATCACGCACACCCGACTGGCCCGGCAGTTCGCTGCGGAACGCCGTGACCTGATGCAGGGCCTCATCGGCGAGGGCGTGTCACAGGCGGACATCGCCCGCGAGCTCGGCGTGACCCGGCAGGCGATCCAGAAAATGCTGGCCTGCTGAGACGGCGGCGGCCTCAGCGCTCGGATCCGGGGCCGGGCCCCGACCGGGGACGCGCTCGGGAGGACGGGGGGCGAAAAGGGCCCCAGGGAGTCGCCGGCCGGGTGGCGGGCCCGAGCGGCTCCGCCTGGCGTGCATCGGAGCCGATCGGTGGATATCGTCACACGTATGGCCCCTGACCGGCGATCGCGCCCGGGGACGGTTGTCGGCCCGCGGGCGCCGGGGACGCGGTCCCGAGGACCGGCGGAACCCGTCGTTCGCCGGAGCCGGCCGGCGCCGACCGTAGTGTCCGAGGCGATGTAGACGTGGGCGGGAACGCCCCTGGCCGCGCCGCCTCGGAGCTTGCCTCGGCCGGCGTGCGGCGCACCCTGGTGCGGGTCCTGGAAGCCACCGGCGCACACGTCGCGGCGGCCTACCTCCCGGTGCCCGACGAGCAGGTGCTGCGGATGGTCGCGGTCTCCGGCGTATCGGCGCGTATCGCGCGGCCGTGGTCGCGGGTGGCGATGGCCGCGCCCGTGCCGGTCGCCGATGCCGCCCGCGAACGCCGTCGGGTGTGGATTCCCAGCCACGACGAGCTGGCCCGCCGCTATCCCCGCACCGCCCTCGCGCTGCCCTACCAGGTCGCCATGGGGGTGTCGCCGCTGCTCTCGGCGGGCGACAGCGTCAAAGGCGTACTCCTTCTGCTGTGGCCGGGCACCCACCGGCCCGAACTCTCCGACCAGGAGGCCCTGGACATCGGCGACGCGGAGCGCCGGATCACCCGCTTCCTGGCGGAGGCGGAGCTGGCGGGCGATCCGCTGCGGCCCGCGCCCGAGGAGGAACCGAGCGCCGCCGAACCGCTCGCCACGGGCGGGTGGCGGCAATCCGAGATGCGCGCGGCCGCGGACCTCACGGACCGGTTCGAGGAGGGCTACTACGCGCTGGATCTGGACGGCCGGATCAGCTATCTCAACAGCCGCGCCGCCGATTTCCTCGGCTTCCTCGGCGCGGACCGCCGCGAACTGCTGGGCGTCAGGCCCTGGGAGGTCGTGCGCTGGCTGCACGGCCCCACCTGCGAGAACAGCTTCCTCGAAGCGCTCTTCAGCCGGCTGCCCACGTCCTTCAGCGCCCAGAAGCCTCCCGACCAGTGGCTCTCCTTCGCCCTCCACCCCGACGCCACCGGCGTCAGCGTGCGGATCACCGCCCTCGACCGCCCGCCGGGGGGAGAGACGGGCAGCGCCGCCCCTCCCGTACCGCCGCAGGCCGGCGTCGGCATCCTCTTCTACCTGATGCATCTGTCCGCGGCGCTGTCCGACGCCGTCGGGGTGAAGGATGTGACGGACGCGGTGACCGAGCAGATCATGCCCGTCATCAGCGCGCAGGGCGTGGCACTGGTCATCGAGCAGGCGGGCAGGCTCCAGGTGCTCGGCGCCGGTGGTTTTCCCCGGCAGGTCTGGAACCATTTCAACGGCCTCCCGCTGTCCGCTGACGCGCCGAGTGTCCGGGTGCTGGCGACCGGCACGGCCGAGTTCTTCCCCGACACCGAGGAACTCGCGCGCACCTACCCGGACCGGGCGATCTTCTACGCGCGCGGCGGCGCCCTCGCCTATCTGCCCATGATCGTCGCCGGGCGGCCCATCGGCTGCTGCGTCGTGGGCTACCAGGAACGGCGCGCCTTCCCGCCCGACGAGCGCACCGCCCTGACAGCGCTCGGCGGAATGATCGGCCAGGCGCTGGAGCGGGCGACTCTCTACGACACCACGAACCAGGTCGCGCGCGGGCTCCAGGCCGCGCTGCTGCCCCATGTCATGACCGAGATCCCCGGCCTCGACAGCGCGGCCTGCTATCTCCCGGCGAGCCAGGGCATGGACATCGGCGGGGACTTCTACGACCTGATCCGGCTCGACGAGACGACCGCGGCGGCCGTCATCGGCGATGTCCAGGGGCACAACGTCAACGCGGCGGCCCTCATGGGGCAGGTCCGCACCGCCATCCACACCCACGCCAGCTCGGGCGCGCCCCCCGGCGAGGTGCTCGCACGCGCCAACCGGCTGCTCATCGACCTGCACTCCCCCCTCTTCGCGAGCTGTCTCTACGTCCAGCTCGACCTGCGCGGCGGGCGGGCGCTGCTGGCCACCGCCGGCCACCCGCCGCCGGTCCTGCGCCATCCCGACCGGCGGACGGAGGTGCTGTCGGTGCCACCGGGGCTGCTTCTCGGGATCGAACCCGACGCCGAGTACGGGACCGTCGAGATCCAGCTGCCGCCCGGCGCGCTCCTCGCGCTCTACACCGACGGTCTCGTGGAGCGGCCCGGGGTCGATCTGGGCGAGGCCATCGAAGGATTCGCCCGGCATGTGGGCAGGGTGGGAATCCCGGGAGCGCCGGGATCACCCGGGGGAGCGGTTGCGCCGGGCGCCCCGTCCCTGGAGGAGCAGGCCGACGCGCTGATCGAACACGTCCGTACGGCCTCCGACCGGAGCGACGACATCGCGTTGCTGCTGCTCAGCAGGCGGGAGCCCACGGGGTGAGGCCGCCCGGGTCCATGCGGGCGCGGCGCCGCCTGGCCGGGAGTCGCCTGGCCGGGGGCCGCCTGGCCGGGGGCCGTGGGCCCGGGAATGCACCCCCGGGCGGATGCGTTACATCGACCGAGCCGAGAACGAGAACCACTTCCATCCTCGGTGGGATCCCCATGGAAGGGGGCAGGACCATGGCACGCAGCGAACTGCGCCCGATCGTCAAGCTTCGCTCCACCGCGGGTACGGGCTATGCCTACGTGACCCGCAAGAGCCGCCGCAACGATCCCGACCGGCTGACGCTGACCAAGTACGACCCGGTCGCCCGCCGGCACGTGCTCTTCCGCGAAGAGCGCTGACGCCGGACCGAGCCGCGCCGACCACCGCGCCGGCACCGCTCGCGCACAGGCGCCGCTGATTCTTTATCACCGCAGCAGAGAGCGAGGCCACACCATGAAGGACGGCATCCACCCCGATTACCATTCTGTGGTCTTCCGCGACAAGGCCGCCGGGATGTCCTTCCTCGGTAAGTCGACCGCGCAGCCGGACGCCAGCGTGGTCTGGGAGGACGGCAACACCTACCCGGTGGTGGACGTGGAGATCTCCTCGGCGAGCCACCCGTTCTACACCGGCGCCGCCCGCGTCATGGACACCGCCGGCCGCGTAGAGCGCTTCAACCGCCGCTACGGCGGCGGCAAAGAGGGCCGCGACGCCGCGTAACCCCACAACCCTCCACCGCCAACGCCCGTTCGCCCGCCCCTGGCCGGCGAGCGGGCGTTCGCCTTGCCCCCTCACCCCTCCGCTGAGCCGAGCAAGGCCGGGGCCCACAAGTCAGGCAGGCCACCTCAGACGTGGCCGGAGCCACCCGTCCGCCACGCGTGTCAGGCACCAACCACCCCGCGATAGGCCGCCCAACGCCGTGCGGCACCCGCCATCGCGCCCAGCCAATCGGCCGCCGGCTCCCGCTCCGCAAAGTGCTGCTGCATCCGCACGCCGGCAGCCGCGAACGCGTCAATCGCTCGTGGGTCCGCACCCTTCTTGCGCATCGCCTTGACGAAGTACGGCCCTCTCTCGCACTCGACCACCGCGGTCAAATCCGAGCCGAACCCGTACTTCGTCGGACGAACGTCGCCCACCTCACCCGTATACGGACCGATCAGCGCCCGCACATCAGGCCCCGGTGTCATCGGCTTCACCTCCTGGGGCTGCAATTCACCGGTCGTCTAAGGTCCTTGATCGGTGACTTCCACCGCGACCTACTCACTCAGGCGCCTGACGCCACGGTCGGACACGAGTGGGGCGACCGCTTCCGAACCGAATGGACTTGAATCGACGTGACCGAGCTTCGCAGGTGCACTCGCGATGATGTGCCGGCCATCAGGCAGTTGCTCATCGACGTGCATGCAGACGCCTTTGCGGACCAGATGGACAACGAGTTCCACCGGCGATTCCCATGGTTCGTGGACCAGTGGGGCAGTCGGGAAGGCTTCGTCTGCGTCATCGGCTTCGATGGCACGGAGCCCATCGGCTATGCGTACGGGGCTCCCGCGATCCAGGGGCGCGAGTGGTGGCGAGAATTCATACCCGCGCCAGAAGATCCCTCAACGTTTCACCTGTCGGAACTGATGGTCAGGCCGAAGTGGCGGAAACAGGGCAATTCCGAATTGCTGCACCGAGCGCTCCTGGACAACAGGCCCGAAGCGCTGGCCGCTCTGTCGGTAGACACCGAGCACCCCCACGTTCAGGCGCTCTATGAATCCTGGGGATACCGCAAGGCCGGCGATTCGAGGCCGTTCGCCGACTCGCCGCTCTACGCGGTGATGGTGGCCGAACTTCCACTGTCTGGACCACGAAACCCCTGATCGGAGGGGTAAGAAAACTGGTGTCCGAGGGGGGACTTGAACCCCCACGCCCGATAAAGGGCACTAGCACCTCAAGCTAGCGCGTCTGCCATTCCGCCACCCGGACGGGTGTGTCACCCCGGCCCCGAGGGCGTGGCAACGAGGTAAACCATAGCAAAGATCGGGGGGCGCTCGATCACCGCGGTGGGGGGTGGGCGGGCGGGACGAGTGGGCCGGGGAGCCTTGGGGGAGGCGGGGGTGGCGAGGGAGGATGGGAGCGGCATCGGCCGTGATCGCCGGGCGGAGACAGCGCCGACGGCGCGCACCGCCCGCACCGCACGCACGCCGTCGCGGCTGGCGCGCGGCGGACACGGCAGGCCACGGACAGTTAACGGGCAGGGCATGAGCAGGGACGAGCGAGGAGTGAACGCGTGGGCGAGTTCGAGCCAGGCAGGCCGGGCAGCGGTACGAGCGCGGGCGAGGACGAGGTCGTCGCGCTGTGCAGTGAGCTGATCCGGATCGACACCAGTAACTACGGTGACCACTCGGGACCGGGGGAGCGGGCCGCGGCGGAGTACATCGCGGAGAAGCTGGCCGAGGTCGGTCTCGAACCGCGGATCTTCGAGTCCCACCAGGGGCGGGCCTCCACGGTCGCGCGCATCGAGGGCGAGGACCGGTCCCGGCCGGCCCTGCTCATCCACGGCCACACCGACGTGGTGCCGGCCAACGCCGACGACTGGACCCGGGACCCCTTCGCCGGCGAGGTCGCCGACGACTGCGTCTGGGGCCGCGGCGCGGTGGACATGAAGGACATGGACGCGATGACGCTGGCCGTCGTACGGGACCGGCTGCGCAGCGGCCGCAAGCCGCCGCGCGACATCGTGCTGGCGTTCCTCGCCGACGAGGAGGCCGGCGGCACCTACGGCGCGAAGTTCCTGGTCGACAAGCACCCCGACCTCTTCGAGGGCGTCACCGAAGCGATCGGCGAGGTCGGCGGCTTCTCCTTCACCGTCAACGAGAACCTGCGGCTCTACCTGATCGAGACCGCGGAAAAGGGCATGCACTGGATGCGGCTCACGGTGGACGGCACCGCTGGCCACGGCTCGATGACCAACAAGGACAACGCGATCACCGAGCTCTGCGAGGCGGTCGGCCGGCTCGGCCGGCACGAGTTCCCGGTGCGGCTCACCAAGTCGGTCCGCGGCTTCCTCGACGAGCTCTCCGACGCCTTCGGTGTCGAACTCGATCCGGAGGACATGGACCCGACCCTGGCCAGGCTCGGCGGCATCGCCCGGATGATCGGCCCCACCCTGCGGAACACCGCCGCCCCCACCATGCTCGGCGCCGGCTACAAGGTGAACGTCATCCCCGGCCAGGCCGCCGCGCACGTCGACGGACGTTATCTGCCCGGCCACGAGGAGGAGTTCCTCGCCGACCTCGACCGGGTCCTCGGCCCCCGCGTCAAGCGGGAGTCGCTGCACACCGACACGGCGCTGGAGACCGACTTCGACGGCTCGCTGGTCGACGCGATGCAGGCGGCGCTCAAGGCGGAGGACCCGATCGCCCGCGCCGTGCCGTACATGCTCTCCGGCGGCACCGACGCCAAGTCCTTCAGCCAACTGGGCATCCGCTGCTTCGGCTTCGCGCCGCTCCAGTTGCCGCCCGAGCTGGACTTCGCCGGGATGTTCCACGGCGTCGACGAACGGGTGCCGGTGGACGGGCTGCGGTTCGGGGTACGGGTGCTCGACCGCTTCATCGACAACTGCTGAGAGGCGAAGCGGTACGGGACTTCGCGGGGCGGGGACAGAGCTGATCCGGGCTGATCCGGGCTGATACCGGCCCACGGGCCGATACGGGCACTGTCCCCGCCCCGCCTCGTTCACCTGTACCTATCGCGGCCGGCCGCGTCCCCGGTACGAGTGAATGAACCAATGCTTTCGTAGCTCTAATTCCTCCGGCTTCGTTACGACGTGTGTGGTCCGCGGCTTGGACCACATGTCCCAAGGAGGAGGAAGTAATGATCAAGAAGGTCGTCGCCATCGCGGCAGCCACCGGCGGTCTCGTGCTGGCAGGTGCGGGACTGGCCGTCGCCGATTCCGGTGCCCAGGGCGCCGCGGCGCACTCACCCGGCGTGCTGTCCGGCAACGCGGTGCAGATCCCGGTCCATGTGCCGGTGAATGCCTGCGGTAACACCGCTTCGGTGATCGGGCTGCTCAACCCCACTTTCGGCAACTCCTGCCTCAACGGGTAGTCCCGCGCCGGCCACCAACGGCCGGGACGGCCCCGGGGTGCGATGTCGCGCCCCGGGGCCGCGCGTCGTGAAGGAACGAAAGGCAGGGATGTCGGCAGTCATGCGACAAGTCATCAAGATCACAACGAAGAGCCTGCTCACCGTGGTCGCCACGGGAGGGGTGCTGGCCGCGGGCGGCGCCGGAGTCGCGTACGCGGACGCCGGCGCGGCGGGTGTGGCCGCCGGATCGCCGGGCGTGCTGTCCGGCAACGCGGTGCAGATCCCGGTCCACGTGCCGGTGAACATTTGCGGCAACACGGTGAATGTCGTCGGGTTGCTCAACCCGGCGTTCGGCAACTCCTGCGGCAACGTGGACGTCCACCCGACGCCCCCGCCGCCGCAGGGCACGCCTGGCACGCCGGCCACGCCTGGCACTCCCGGGACCCCGGGCACTCCCGGCACCCCGGATTGCCCGGGCACCCCCGGTACGCCTGGCACTCCGGGTAACCCTGGCACCCCGGGTAACCCCGGTACGCCGGGTACGCCGGGTACGCCCGGAAACCCTGGTACTCCCGGTATCCCGGGAACGCCCGGCAACCCCGGCACCCCGGGCACGCCTGGCAACCCGGGCACTCCGGGTACCCCCGGAAACCCCGGCACTCCCGGTAACCCGGGCACGCCCGGAAACCCCGGCACCCCGGGTAACCCCGGCACTCCCGGTAACCCGGGCACGCCTGGCAACCCCGGCGGCGGCACCACCCCCGTCTCGTACCCGGGTACCGGCTCCGGCTCCGGCACGCTCGCGCACACCGGAGCGGACGGCACCGGGATGGAGGCCGCAGCGGCCGGCGCCCTGCTGCTCGGCGGCGGTCTGCTCTACCGCCGCGGCCGTACCGGCCGTCGCTGACCGCACGGCACGCACGATCCGTACGACCGGCGCGTCACCGACGACGCCGGCGTCACCGTAGAACCCCGCGGGCCCAGCGCCCGTGGGCCTCTTGCGACCGGGCGGCAAAGACCCGCCGCCCGGCCACCCCACCCTGCCCCGGGGCGGCCGCCCAGGCGGCCGCACAGCCCGCCGCAGGCGGTCCCGGCACCGCTCGTCAGGGTGCCTGGTCAGGGTGCCGACGGCGGCGCACCGGGCGGGGCCGCGTTCCACGTCGGGCGGGGCTGGCGGATGATGCGGCGGCGCAGGCGGACGCGCCGGCTGCCGTCGGGGTAGAGCCGCACTCGGTCGAGTTCCCAGTGCCTGTACTCCGCCTCGTCGGTCAGCAGCCGTGTCGCTTCCTTGCGGGAGACCCCACGCGGCACGTACATCTCTCTGAATTCGTATTCCGGCATCGCATCTATTGTGCAAGCAACGCCCCGGTGCGGATAGCGTCTGCCTCATGTCTGATGACGTGCAGCCCACCGTGGCCGAGGTTCGCGCCGCGGTCGAGGCGTTCAAGGCCGCGCTCGACCGTCACCTCGACGCGATCGAGAACCGCGCCGGCGGGGAAGACCCCGCCGTCTACGCGGCGTTCGAGGCGCTCGCCTCGGCCGCCGAGGTGTATGACGAGTTGCTGTACGAGAGCTATGACGAGGTGACGCCCTTCGAAGTCCCGTCCGGCGAGTCGATGCCGGAGTACGCGGGACCCGAGGAGCCGGAGGCGATCAGCGTGCTGATCCGCCGCGACTACACCATCGTCGAGCCCGACCGGCTCTTCGCGCAGGCCAGGAGAGCGGGCGAGGCCGAGGAAACGGAGAGCAGCACGGTCAACGCGGCGATCGGGGTGATCTTCGGGGAGTACGAACCCGACGAGATCGCCCAGCGCCACAAGGAGTTCGGCCTGGAGGAGGGCGACTCCACGCTCTGGGTCTCCGCGGTGGAGCCGGCGGAGCCGGGGGAGTGGCTCGACGCCCCCTTCGACCAGGCCGATCCGCAGCTTGTGGTGTGCCGCTTCGACGTGAGCGCGGTCTTCGACGACGAACTGGGCGTGCTGGACCCGGACTGAGCGCCGCCACGGCTCGGCGGGCGGGGGCCGGTCCGGTCCCCGCCCCGGGCCGATCCCGGTCCCCGGTCGGTCCCAGCTCCGGCCCGATCCCCGGCCCGGCCTGATCTCGCCCCGGCCTGATCCCGCCCCCGGTCGGTCCTGGGCTGACCTCCTCCCGGGCCCGCCTCCGCCCAGCGGCGCTCACCCCTCTGCCGCGAGATCCCGCAGCACCCCCGTCAGCCTCGTCGTCCGCTCCTTCGCGGCCGGTCCCGCGACCGCCTCGGCCAGGCCCTGCTCGGCGCCCCGCACCACCGACAGATGCCGCTCGCCACGGGCGAAGGCCGTATAGACCCAGGACCGGGTGAGCAGCGGCCCCGCGTCCCCCGGCACCACCACGACCACCGCCGGCCAGCGCATGCCGGCCGCCTGGTGCCCGGTGACCGCCCAGCCGTGCCGCACCTTCCCGGCCACGTCCTCGCGCGGTACGAGAACGCTGCCCGTCTCGCACGCCAGCCGCAGCCCCTCGGCCTCCGCCCCGACCACCGTGCCGGGCAGCGTATGACCGGGCGCCGGGACGTAGACCACCCGGTCGCCGGGGTCGAAACCGCCGAACCGGCCGGGGCCGGGGTTGAGCCGCTCCTTGAGCGCCGCGTTCAGCGTCCGGGTGCCGACCGGGCCGCCGTGCGCGACGGTGATCACCTGGGTCTTGTCCGCGGGGACGCCGATCGCCCGCGGCACCGAGTCGGCGACGAGCTGGACCGTACGGTGCAGGGCCTCCTGCGGATCGCGCACCGGGACCACCACGACCTCGCGGTCCGGCGCCGCCACGGCGGCGAGCTCACCGATGCTCACACACGAGGTCAGTTCGCCGATCGGACCCGGGTCCGGGGTGCGGGAGGTGACCCGCGGGCACACCTTGGCGGCCAGCAGATCGGCGAAGGCGCGGCCCGGGCCCGCCGACCACAGGGCGTGCGGATCGCCGCTCAGCACCAGCCGGGCGCCGTCCGGCACCGCCTCCACCAGATCGGTCGCCTCCTCGACGGACAACTGCGGAGCGTCGAGCACCGCCAGCAGGTCGAGCGCGAGGCTGCCGTCCTCGGCGCGGCCCGGCCCCTCCTGCCCGTCGAGCAGTCCGGCGACGGTCAGGGCCGCGTCCTCGCCCACCGCGTCGGCGAGGCGGCGCCGGCCGTTCCCGGTGTAGGCGGCGGCATAGGCACGCAGACCGGCGGCGCGAGCGGCGACGACAACCGCGGCGGGTTCGGCGCGGGCCGCCTCGCCGCCCGCGTGGAGCACCAGCCCGCTGCCGGCCACCGCGCGGATCAGCTCGGCGGCGGAGGAGGAGGGCGCGTCGGCGGCGGCCTTCTCCCAGGCGACCGGGGTGCCCGAGCCGCCGCCCGGCGCCCCCTCGAAGGAGCGGAGCAGGCGGATCAGACCGTCGGCGAGGCTCTCCTCGGCCAGGGCGTAGCGATCCAGGCCCAGCAGCAGCGGTACGTCCGCCTCGGCCCGGTCGGAATCGTCCTCGGCCTCGTCCGGGTCCTCCTCGGCGCCCGTCCCGGCGTCGGTACCGAAGGCCAGCAGCGTGCCGTCCTCGACCGCCGCGGCCACGGCGGCGTCCGGGTCGGGCACCGAGTGCCGGGCCAGCGCGGCCTTGAGGGTGTCCGAGGTGAGGGCGGTGTGGCCCTGCTCCGCGGCCCGCTCCAGCAGATACCCGACGAGGGCCCTGGCCCGCCGGGCGTCCCCTGGGCCGCAGGCGTCACCGAGCACCGCCCGGGCGAACGCGTCGGCGTGCTCCACCCGGACCCCGGCGAGCCCGAGCACGCGCCACGGATCCTCCCGCAGCGCCTCCCCGGCCCGCTCGCCGAGCCCCCGTACGGCCTCCGCCGCCAGCTCTCCGGGCGCCCCGCCCGCCAGCAGCACCCGCCGGGCCTCCTCGACGGCGGCGGGGTCCATGGCGGCCGGACGCGGCGCGGCGCCCCGGTCAGCGGCGGCCCGCCCGCGCACCGGCGCGGCGGTGGCGACCCCGGCGGGCGCCTCGGGCGGCGTGGGGAGAACGGTCCGTGCGGCCAGCTCCGAGGCGTCGGCGCCGGCCGCGGGGGAGGACACCCCGACTCCCCGCTCGGCGTCCGGCTCGGCCGTGCCGTCCTGGTCCGCGTCCCGAGCCGCGCCCGGGTCGCCTCCGCCATCGGGCCCGGCGACCCCCGCCGGCTCCGCCACTTCCTCCGACACATCCGGCGCCCCCGGGGCCGGTACGCCCGCCACCTGCGCCGCCTCGGCGGCCTGAAGCGCCGCGGCCTCCGCCGCCATCGCCTCCCGCCGCTTCCGCCGTGCCTCGGCGGCGTCCCCGCGGGGCGCCGGAGCCGCCGGATTCTCACCCCGCTCGATCGACCGTACGGCCGCCGCCAGCCCGGCCAGGCCCGCCTGGGGCCTCGGCCTGGCCGCCTCCGGTCCGCCCGCCTCCTGAGCGGGACCACCGGAGGCGGCGACGGGCACGGCCTGCCCGGGGCGTCCGTCCTGCGACGACTGCGACGGCCGCGCGGGCCGCGGGATCGGCGGGTGGGCCGGGATCGACGGGTCTGACGGGGTCGGCGGGGTCGGCGGGGTCGGCGGGATCTCGGTCACTGCGGGGGCCTCCGTGGAGCGGCGCGACCACGAGTCAGAGCGTGCTCCAGTCGTGGTCCGGATAGCGGTGCAAAGGCGCCGAGACATCGTCCAGCGCCAGGCAGATCTCTTCCGGAAGCGTAAGGGCCTCCACCGACAGAGCCGCGCTGAGCTGTGCGGCGTTGCGCGCGCCGAGGATCGGGGCCGTGACACCGGGCCGGTCGCGTACCCAGGCGAGGGCCGCCTGCAACGGGGAGACGGCAAGACCGTCGGCCGCTATGGCCAGCGCGTCCACGATGTGACGGGCCGTCTCGTCGAGGTAGGGCGCGACGAACGCGGACATGTCCTCGGAGGCTCCCCGCGAGTCCGGCGGCGTGCCGTTGCGGTACTTGCCGGTGAGCACCCCGCGGCCGAGCGGTGACGACGGCAGCAGCCCCACCCCGAGGTCCAGCGCGGCAGGCAGCACCTCGCGCTCGACGCCGCGCTGGAGCAGCGAGTACTCCATCTGGATACTGGCCAGCGGGGTACGGCCGGGCGCCGCGAGCTGCCAGGCCGCCGCCTTCGCGAGCTGCCAGCCGCAGAAGTTGGAGACCCCCACGTAGCGGGCGCGGCCCGAGCCGACCGCGATCTCCAGTGCCTGGAGCGTCTCCTCAAGGGGGGTGCCGGAGTCGAAGGCGTGCACCTGCCAGAGGTCGACGTAGTCCGTACCGAGGCGCTGGAGCGAGGCGTCGAGGGCGGACAGCAGATGGCCGCGGGAGGTGTCGAACCGGCGGTAGGGGTCCGGCACGCTGCCCGCCTTGGTGGCGATCACCAGGTCGGCCCGCGGCACCAGGTCCTCTATCAGCCGCCCGAGCAGATATTCGGCACCTCCGTCGGAGTAGACGTCCGCGGTGTCGACCAGCGTGCCGCCGGCGTCCCAGAACGCCTTCAACTGGTCGGCGGCGTCGCGTTCGCCGGTGTTGCGCCCCCAGGTGAGCGTGCCGAGCCCCAACCGGGACACACGCAGCCCGGTGCGGCCGAGGTGCCTTTGCTCCATGGACGCTGAGGCTAGCGCCCGTACCCGCCGAATGGGCGGCAGTGACGTACCTGACAGGCGCTGGTGGCGCGGTAGTTCGCTACAGTCCGGGGGGACGACGACGTTACTCGCCAGTACGGCGGTGGGGCGCCGGACCTCCGGCACGGCGGCGCCGTCACATCAGGTGACTTCAGTGACTTCAGTGACTTTCGGCAACTTCGGCAACTTCGGCAAAGGGGAGCGGTATGCGGCTCGGGATCAACCTCGGCTACTGGGGCGCCGGCATGGACGCGGACAACCTCGCCGTGGCGCGGGAGGCGGACCGGCTCGGCTACTCCGTCTGCTGGGCGGCCGAGGCGTACGGCTCCGACGCCCCGACCGTGCTCGCCTGGGTCGCGGCGCACACCGAGCGGATCGACGTCGGCTCGGCGATCTTCCAGATCCCGGCGCGCACCCCGGCGATGACCGCGATGACCGCGGCGACCCTCGACTCGCTCTCCGGCGGGCGGTTCCGGCTCGGGCTCGGCGTGTCGGGGCCGCAGGTGTCGGAGGGCTGGTACGGCGTCAAGTTCGACAAGCCGCTGTCGCGCACCCGGGAGTACGTCGAGATCGTCCGCAAGGCGATGAGCCGGGAACGGCTCGCCTACGAGGGCGAGCACTGGACGCTGCCGCTGCCCGGCGGCCCGGGCAAGCCGATCAAGCTGACCGTGCACCCGCAGCGCGAGCACATCCCGCTCTACATCGCCGCGATCGGCCCGAAGAACCTGGAGCAGACCGGGGAGATCGCCGACGGCGCGCTGCTGCTCTTTCCGTCGGCCGGCCGGCTGGAGGAGACGGCGATCCGGTATCTGCGGGCGGGGCGGGAGAAGGCGGGGCTGACGATGGAGGGATTCGACGTGAGCCCGACGGTGCCGCTGGCGCTCGGTGACGACGTCTCGGCGCTGGCCGATGTCTTCCGGCCCTACACCGCGCTGTACGTCGGCGGGATGGGCAGCCGCAAGCAGAACTTCTACAACCAGCTCGCCCAGCGGATGGGTTACGAGAAGCAGGCGGCCGAGATCCAGGAGAAGTATCTGGCCGGCGACAAGAAGGGGGCGGCGGCGGCCGTGCCGCTGGAGCTGATCGACTCGACCAGCCTGCTCGGCTCGGTCGAGCGGATCGCCGACCGCATGTCCGCGTACGCCGCGGCGGGCGTCACCACCCTCAACCTCAACCCGGCCGGCTTCACCCTGGAAGACCGGCTGGCCGGCCTCCGAGCCGGCGCCGAAGCGGCAAGCCTGGCCGGCCTGGCTTAGCCGCCGGAGCCCCCGCCGCCGAGCCGTCCGCCGAGCAGCCGCCCGAGCCGCCCGAGCCGCCTGCCGGGCACGCGCCGGGGCGACGCAGCGGGGCGGGGGCCTCGGAGGGAGTCGTCAGGGGGGAATCAGGCGGCCCAGGAGGCGGCCGAAGGTGATGAGGCGGGCTATTTGGCCGGGGCCGCCGTCGTCGAGGGATTTGCTGAAGCGGAAGGCCTCGGGGCGGAATTTGGCGGCGGCGACCGGGAGGGGGGAGTCGGGGTCGGCGGGGATCGCGCTCAGCTCGTGCGGCATCGCGGTGGCCAGCACGACATAGACCCCGCGGTCGATCCGCCGGCCCTGCTCGTCCCGCCCGACCAGCGTGCGCATCCCGACGTGCTCGATCGACTCCAGCGGCAGCACCTGCACCGACGAGTCCAGCACCATCCCGCCGGGCGCCTTCTCGTCGGCGAGTTCCTCGCTGTGCCACAGGATCAGCCGGCGCCCGTCGCAGACCGCCGCCTCCTGCCACACCGAGGCCCCCGCCTCGGTGAGGTCCACCACCCGCTCCAGCGTGAAGCCCCGCACCCGGCGGCGCCCCAGCACGCCCTTGATGGCGTCGAGCGCGATGTCCGCGTGCAGGAAATACGCCCCGGCGGCGTCTTCGAGACGGCCGTGCGGAGACCAGTCCGCTCCCGCCGGACCCGTCCCCGAGACGACCGGCGGACGGCTCCCCGTCGCCTTGCTGAACATCCCCACCCGCTTCGCGCAGCCGATTCCCGGGTCCGTGACGACCCCTGAAGCACCTTACCCAGGGGGTCGGACGGCGAGGAGTGCGCGGAGGACAGCGGATCGCCAAATTCCGCGGCCGTGGTGGGGGCTCGGGGGGATCCTCCCCGCCATGGCCGTCACCCAGCACAACGCCCGGCCCCGCGAAGGGTTACGGTGGCGGGCATGCCCACCGTGATCCTCGTCCGGCACGGCCGTTCGACCGCCAACGCCGATGGAGTCCTGGCCGGCTGGAGCCCCGGTGTCGCCCTCGACGACACCGGCCGGGCCCAGGCCACCGCACTCGCCGCCCGCCTCGCCGTACTGCCGATCGCCGCCGTGGTCAGCAGCCCCTTGCAGCGCTGCGAGGAGACCGTACGGCCGCTGCTCGACACCCGCCCGGAGATCCCCCGGCACACCGACGAACGGGTCGGTGAGTGCCACTACGGCGACTGGACCGGCCGCAAGCTGAGCGAGCTCGCCGACGAACCCCTGTGGGCCACCGTCCAGCGGCACCCCTCGGCCGCCGTCTTCCCGGGCGAGAAGGGCGAATCGCTGCGCGCGATGCAGGCCCGCGCGGTGGACGCGATACGGGACTGGAACGACCGGATCGAGGCGGCGCACGGCGCCGACGCGATGTACCTGGTCTGTTCGCACGGCGACATCATCAAGTCGCTGGCCGCGGACGCCCTCGGCATGCACCTCGACCTCTTCCAGCGCATCGGCACCGACCCCTGCTCGGTCACCGTCATCCGCTACACCGCCCACCGCCCGTACCTGCTGCGGCTCGGCGACACCGGCGACCTCACCGGGCTGGTCCCGCCGCCCCGCCCCAAGGAGGAGGCGCACCGGCCGGACGACGCCGTGGTGGGCGGCTCCACCGGCGTCTCGTGATCAGCTTCCGCAGTAGGGTGGGGGACCGGCAGCGTAGTCGCTGAGAAGCGCATTTCGGACGAGCAAACGGAGCAAGGCGTGCCCCGTCAGGTCTTCTTCTACGAACAACCCGACCGTTTCGTGGCCGGCACGGTCGGCCAACCCGGTCAGCGGACGTTCTTCCTCCAGGCCACCGCGGCCGGCCGGACCACCAGCGTGGCGCTGGAGAAGACCCAGGTGGCAGCCCTCGCCGAGCGGGTCGACGAACTGCTGGACGAGGTGGTGCGCCGGACCGGCGGCAGCGCCCCGGTGCCGGCCGTCGCCCCCACCGAACTCTCCGACAGCGGGCCCCTGGAGGTGCCGGTCGAGGAGGAGTTCCGGGTCGGCACCATGGCGCTGGCCTGGGACGGCGCCCATGAGCGGATGGTCATCGAGGCGCAGGCACTGGTCGAACTCGCCGGTGAGGACGAGGAGGGCCTGGAGGCCGCCGAGGAAGAGCTGCTCCAGGACGACGAGAACGGCCCGCCGCTGCTGCGGGTGGTGCTCACCGGCGCCCAGGCCCGCTCCTTCGCCAAACGCGCCCTCGACGTGGTGTCGGCCGGCCGGCCGCCCTGTCCGCTGTGCAGTCTGCCCCTGGACCCGGAAGGACACGTATGCCCGCGTCAGAACGGGTACCGGAGGTCGGCCTGAACCCCGGGCCCGCCGCGGCCGGGCCCGGTGACCCGCTGGACACCGAGGCGCTGGCGCACGGCGAGCTGACCGTCAAGGGCCGGGTCCGGGACGCCTCCAACGCGGTGCTCTACTGCGAGAGCGTCCACCAGGGCCGTACGGTCGTCTGCGTCTACAAGCCGGTCGCCGGGGAGCGCCCGCTGTGGGACTTCCCCGACGGCACCCTGGCCCAGCGCGAGGTCGCCGCCTACCTGGTCTCGGAAGCCACCGGCTGGGGTCTCATCCCGCCCACCGTGCTGCGCGAGGGCCCGTACGGCCAGGGCATGGTCCAGCGCTGGATCGACCCGCCCGCGGTCCCCGGCGAGGGCGCCGAGGAAGGTTCCGGGACGCCGGACGGGGCCGGGGAACCGCCCCAACTGCTCGCGCTCACCGAGGAGATGGAGCCGGCCCCGGGCTGGAAGGCGGTGGTCGAGGCCGAGCTGGAGGAGGGCAGGACCGCCCTGTTGGTGCACGCCGACGACATCCGGCTGCGGCGGATAGCCGTACTCGACGCGGTGATCAACAACGCCGACCGCAAGGGCGGCCATCTGCTGCCCGCGGCCGACGGCCGGATCTACGGGATCGACCACGGAGTGACCTTCCACACCGAGGACAAGCTGCGCACCCTGCTGTGGGGGTGGGCGGGCGAGCCGCTGCCCGCCGAGGCGCTGACCGTGCTGGACAAGCTCGCCGCCGAACTGGACGGCGCGCTCGGCGACCGGCTGGCCACCCTGCTGACCACGGCGGAGACCGCCGCGCTGCGGGCCCGGGTGCGCAGGCTTCAGGCCACCGGCGCCCATCCGGCGCCCGGCGGGGAGTGGCCGTCCATCCCCTGGCCACCGGTCTGAGCCGCCGCCCCGCGCGGACGGGAGCGGCTACGCACGCGGGTACGCAAAGAGTACGAAAACGACGTTCGCCCTGCTCCCGCTCGTTTTGACGGTGACCGGCCCGGTTAATCTCATGACATGCATGCCTGGCCAGCTTCCGACGTCCCCGCCCTTCCCGGCACGGGACGCGTCCTCCGTCTCCACGACACCTCGACCGATGGCCTGGTGACCATCGACCCGGGTCCCGTCGCCCGCCTCTACGTCTGCGGAATCACCCCGTACGACGCCACCCACTTGGGGCACGCGGCCACCTACAACGCGTTCGACCTCGTGCAGCGCGTATGGCTCGACACGAAGCGCCAGGTGCACTACGTACAGAACGTGACCGACGTCGACGATCCGCTGCTGGAGCGGGCCGCGGCGAAAGGGGAGGACTGGGCGGCCCTCGCCGAGCGGGAGATCGCGCTGTTCCGCGAGGACATGACCGCGCTCCGGCTGCTGCCGCCGGCCCAGTACGTGGGGGTCGTCGAGGCCATACCGGGGATCGTGCCGGTCGTCGAGCGGCTCAGGGACGCCGGCGCCGCCTACGAACTCGATGGTGACATCTACTTCTCGGTGGAGTCCGACCCGCGCTTCGGCGAGGTCGCCCGGCTCGACGCGGAGACCATGCGGGCGCTGTCCGCCGAGCGCGGCGGCGACCCCGACCGCGAGGGCAAGAAGAACCCGCTGGACCCCAAGCTGTGGCTGGCCGCGCGGCCCGGCGAACCGAGCTGGGACGGCGGGTCGCTGGGCCGCGGCCGGCCCGGCTGGCACATCGAGTGCGTGGCCATCGCGCTCGACCACCTCGGTATGGGCTTCGACGTCCAGGGCGGCGGCTCCGACCTGGCCTTCCCGCACCACGAGATGGGCGCCTCGCACGCCCAGGTGCTGACCGGCGAACACCCGTACGCCAAGGCGTATGTGCACGCCGGGATGGTCGCGCTGGACGGCGAGAAGATGTCCAAGTCCAAGGGCAACCTGGTCTTCGTCTCCGAACTGCGCCGCGCCGGGGCCGACCCGGCGGCGATCCGGCTGGCGCTGCTCGCCCACCACTACCGGGCCGACTGGGAGTGGACCGACGCCGTACTGGAGGCGGCGGTGGAGCGGCTGGCCCGCTGGCGCGCCGCGGTGTCCCGGCCGGACGGGCCGTCGGCGGACGCACTGGTCGAGACGGTCCGCGAGGCGCTCGCCGACGACCTGGACGCCCCGCGCGCGCTGGCCGCGGTCGACGCGTGGGCGGTAGCCCAACAGGCGGCGGGCGGTACGGATCCGGGCGCGCCGGGACTCGTCTCCCGGATGGTGGACGCGCTGCTCGGCGTGGCGCTGTGAGCCGAGCCTGAGCTGACCGCGCCCCGCGGGCTCCCCGTGTGCGACGCGGCAGGGAGCCCGCGGGCCGCCGCCTGTGGCGCCGGTGAGGAGAGGCCGCCCGGCTGGGCGGCTCAGCCGCGGGTCAGATCCTGGAGGCCGACCACGCGCAGCAGTTCGAGCCGCTCCTGGGAGCTGCTGCCCGGACGGGCGGTGTGGATCACCAGCCGCTGGTCGTGCTCCGGGGTGAGCAGCACCTCGCAGTCCAGCTCCAACAGGCCGACGACCGGGTGCAGAAAGCGTTTGACGTCGGCGCGGCGGACGCCGACCCGGTGGGTGTCCCACAGCGCGGCGAACTCCTCGCTGCGGGCGCGGAGCCCGCGCACCAGCCCGGCCAGCCGCGCGTCGTCCGGGCGGCGGGCCAGGGTGGCGCGCAGATCCGCCACCGCCACCAGGGCGGCGCGGTCACGGTCCTCGGCCGGGAACAGTTCCCGCGCCGACGGGTCGGTGAAGTAGCGCCACACGATGTTGCGCTCCGCCTCGGGGCGGGCGGACGCGTCGCCGTGGAGCGCCTTGCCCATCGCGTTCTGCGCCAGGATGTCGCCGCGGTCGCTCAGCACCTGGGCGGGGGTGTCGGTCAGCCGGTCGAGGACGAGCAGCAGGCCGGGGCGGACGTGCTCCGTGGCCGGCCGGCCGCGCGGCGGCGCCTCGCCGGCCAGGTGGAAGAGGTGGTCCCGCTCGTCGCCGGTCAGCCGCAGCGCGCGGGCGACGGCGGCGAGCATCTGACGGGACGGGTACGACCCCCTGGCCTGCTCCAGCCGGGTGTAGTGGTCGGTGGACATGCCCGCGAGCTGCGCCACCTCCTCACGGCGCAGTCCCGGGGTACGGCGCCGCGGGCCCTGCGACAGCCCCACGTCCGCCGGAGTGACCCGGGCACGGCAGCGGCGCAGGAAGTCGGCAAGTCCGGTTCTGTCCACCCTCCCACCATGCTCCGGGCCGGCGGGCGCAGCCAGGGACAGCGCGTCCCCGGATAAGGACGTCTCTCCCGCCGGTGCCCGTACCGGCACACGCTGGAGACCGGCCCGACGGACCGGCGGCGCCCCGCCGGGGCGACCGTCCGGGCACCGGAGAGACCCCACAGGACAGGACGATCGCCCATGCGATACCGCACGCTCGGCCGGACCGGAATCAAGGTCAGCCCCTACGCGCTCGGCGCGCTGATGTTCGCCACGTCTGTCGGCAACCCCGACCCCGACGACTCCGCCCGCGTCATCCACAAGGCGCTGGACGCGGGGATCAACCTCATCGACACCGCCGACGTCTACGGCGACTCCGAAGAGGTCGTCGGCAGGGCGCTCAAGGGGCGGCGGGACGATGTCGTCCTGGCGACGAAGGTCGGCCGCCCCATGGGGGAGGACCCGAATCAGCAGGGCGGCTCGCGGCGCTGGATCGTGACCGCGGTCGAGAACTCGCTGCGCCGGCTGCGGACCGACCACCTCGACCTCTACCAGATCCACCGGCCGGACCCGGCCACCGACATGGAGGAGACGCTCTCGGCGCTCTCCGACCTGCTGCGCGCCGGAAAGGTCCGCGCGATCGGGACATCCGGGATGCCGGCGTCCGACATCGTCGACGCCCAATGGCTCGCCGAGCGGCGCGCTCTGGCCCGCTTCCACACCGAGCAGCCGCCGTACTCGCTGCTCAACCGAGGCGTCGAACGCGAGGTGCTGCCGGTCGCCCAGCGCTACGGGATGGGCACGCTGGTGTGGGGCCCGCTCGGGCAGGGACTGCTCACCGGCCGCGTCCGCAGGGGCGAACAGAACGAACTGCGCCGGGCCGGCCTCTTCAGGCACCTGCGCGACGAGCGCCGGCTCGACGTCGTCGAGCGGCTCATCGCGCTCGCCGGTGAGGCGGGCCTGCCGCTGACCCACCTGGCGCTGGCGTTCGCCATCGCCCATCCCGGCGTGACCAGCGCGCTCGTCGGGGTGCGCACGATGAGCCACCTCGATGACCTGCTCGCCGGCATGGACGTCGAGCTCACCGACGACCTGCTGGACCGGATCGACGAGATCGTCCCGCCGGGCACCGACGTCGGCACGCTCGACCAGGTGTACGTGCCGCCGGCGCTCCAGCAGGCGGGCCCGCGGCGCCGGCCGGCCGGGGAGCGCACCGCCGCCTGACGGGGGCCCGGGACCGGCGGGAGGGCCGCCGCGGGCTCCGGCGTACGCGTCGGGTGGCCGCGGCGGGTGGCCACGGAGGCCCCGAGCGGTTCCCGGGGCCGCTTACGTGACGGCGCCGTCGTCTCCCGGCTCGTCCCCTGCGTCGGGTGCGTCGGGCGCGTCGGGCTTTTTCTCGGCGGGCCCGGCTGGGCCGTCCGGGTCCTTGCCGCCGATCGCCTCCACACCGTCCCGGGTCCCGGGGGCGTCCCCGGCGTCCTTCGGGTCCGCGGCCTCCGGCGGATTCCGCCCGTCGTCCTCCCGCGCCTGCTGGGCGCGGTCCCGGAACTGGGGTACGCCGTCGCCGCCTTCGCTGGTGGCGTACCCGCCGAGCTGGGGGTCGCGGCGCCGCAGATACCGCTCGAACTCCTTGGCGATGGCCTCGCCGGACGCCTCGGGCAGCTCGACGGTGTCCCGGGCCTCCTCCAGAGTCTGGACGTACTCGGCGACCTCGGTGTCCTCGGCGGCGAGCTGGTCCACGCCGACCTGCCAGGCGCGGGCGTCCTCGGGCAGCTCGCCCTGCGGGATGCGCAGGTCGAGCAGGTCCTCAAGGCGGTTCAGCAGCGCCAGGGTGGCCTTGGGGTTGGGCGGCTGCGAGACGTAGTGCGGCACCGCCGCCCAGAGGCTCACCGCCGGGATGCCGGCGTGCGCGCACGCCTCCTGGAGGATGCCGACGATGCCGGTCGGGCCCTCGTAGCTGGACTCCTCCAGATTGAGCGCGGCGGCCAGGCCGGCGTCCGAGGTGACACCGGTGACCGGGACCGGCCGGGTGTGCGGGGTGTCGCCGAGCAGCGCGCCCAGCACCACGACCATCTCGACGCCCAGTTCGTGCGCGAAGCCGAGGATCTCGTTGCAGAACGAGCGCCAGCGCATGCTGGGTTCGATGCCGCGGACCAGGACCAGGTCGCGGGGCTTGGGCGAGGAGATACGGACCACGGACAACTGGGTGGTCGGCCAGGTGATCTTGCGCACACCGGCGTCCATCCACACGGTGGGCCGGTTGACCTGGAAGTCGTAGTAGTCCTCCGCGTCGAGCGTGGCGAAGACCTCTCCCTTGAACTCCCGGTCCATATGGCCGACCGCGGTGGACGCGGCGTCCCCGGCGTCGTTCCAGCCCTCGAACGCGGCCACCATGACCGGGTCGATCAGCTCGGGAACTCCCTCGAGCTCGATCACCCAGCGCCTCCTTCCGGCCGGACGGGGTGGTGCGGTCCCCCGGCCGGCTGCCGTTCCTTCTCGGTGCGGGACCAGCCTACGGCGTAGTGGGGGCGAGGGGGCGCCCCAGCCGGTCCGGTCGGCCACCTGGGGCATGTCCGCCGCCGGACCCGGTTCTGGCCGCCGCTGGACCGGATGGCCGACGCGGCCGACGCGGCCGCCCCGGCCGACCGGGCCATCTCGGCCACCCCGGGCCACCGCGGCAGGCCCTGGACCTGGGCGCGATGAGACATCCGATCTGTTATCCCGCAAATTCTGCCCAGCCTCTGGACGAATCCCATCCCCCGCCGCTATACATCGGATCATCGAAAAAAGATCCGATGTCTTCCGACGGGAGTGTGCATGAGTCCGACCATTACCGAGGTCGACGTCTACGACATTCGCTTTCCGACCTCGGAGCAGCTCGACGGCTCGGACGCCATGAACCCCGACCCCGACTACTCCGCCGCCTACCTCGTGCTCCGTACGGACGCGCCCGACGGCCTCGCGGGGTACGGCTTCTGCTTCACCATCGGACGCGGCAACGACGTGGTCGCCGCCGCCATCAAGACCCTGCGACCTTATGTGGTCGGCCGCCCGGTGGACAGCGTCACCGGCGATCTCGGTGCTTTCTACCGACTCCTCACCCATGACTCGCAGTTGCGGTGGCTCGGCCCGGAGAAGGGCGTGATGCACATGGCGGCCGGCGCGGTCGTCAACGCCGCCTGGGACCTGGCCGCCCGCCAGGCCGGCCTGCCGGTGTGGGAGCTGCTGGCCGCCATGGCGCCGGAGCAACTCGTCGACCTGGTCGACTTCCGCTACCTCAGCGACGCCCTCACCCGCGACGAGGCGCTGGAGATCCTGCGCCGCGCCGAGCCCGGCCGGGCCGAACGCGCCGCACGGCTGCGCCGCGAGGGATACCCCGCGTACACCACCGAGCCCGGCTGGCTCGGCTACGACGACGAGAAGCTGACCCGGCTCGCCAAGGAGGCCGTCGCGGCCGGCTTCGGGCAGATCAAGCTCAAGGTCGGCGCCGACCTCGACGACGACCTGCGCCGGATGCGGCTGGCCCGGCAGGCCGTCGGCCCCGACATCCGGATCGCGGTGGACGCCAACCAGCGCTGGGACGTCGCCGAGGCCATCGAGTGGATGCGCGCGCTCGCGCCCTTCGACCCCTACTGGATCGAGGAACCCACCAGCCCGGACGACGTGTTGGCGCACGCCGCCGTCCGCGCCGGGCAGCCCGTCCCGGTCGCCACCGGCGAACACGTCGCCAACCGGGTGGTGTTCAAGCAGCTCCTCCAGGCCGGCGCGGTGGACTTCGTGCAGATCGACGCGGCCCGGGTGGCCGGTGTCAACGAGAACATCGCCATCCTGCTGCTGGCCGCCAAGTTCGGCGTACCGGTCTGTCCGCACGCCGGCGGCGTCGGCCTGTGCGAACTGGTGCAACACCTGTCGATGTTCGACTACGTTGCCGTCTCCGGCCGTCTGGACGACCGGGTGATCGAGTACGTACCCCATCTGCATGAGCACTTCACCGACCCGGTGGTGATGAAGAACGGCCGTTACCAGGTGCCCGACGCACCCGGCTTCTCCGCCCGTATGGTCCCCGAGACCCTTGCCGACTACCGCTACCCCGACGGGCCGGTCTGGACCGCCCGACAGGAGCTCACCCGATGACCCGCACCCCCGAAGCCGCCGCTTCCCCCGTGGTCCAGCACCCGCGGGACTTCGCCGGACTGACCGCCCTGGTCACCGGCGGTGCCTCCGGGATCGGCGCGGCCACCGCGGCGCTGCTCACCGCCCGCGGCGCCCGGGTGGCCGTCCTCGACCGCGACCCGTCCGGTGCCCCCGAGGGCACCGTGCCGGTGCTCGCCGACGTCACCTCCGACGAGGCCGTACGGGCCGCCGTCGCCGAAGCCGTGGGCGAACTCGGCGGCCTGCACATTCTGGTGAGCAACGCGGGCATCGGCGCCGTCGGCAGCGTCGAGGACAACAGCGACGAAGAGTGGCTGCGGGTGCTGGACATCAACCTGCTCGGCATGGTCCGCACCGCCCGGGCCGCCCTGCCGCACCTGCGCAAGGCCGCCGCCGAGCGACCCGGCAGCGCCTCCATCACCCAGACCGGTTCCATCGCCGCCACCGCCGGGCTGCCCCAACGCGCCCTGTACAGCGCGAGCAAGGGCGCCGTGCTCGCGCTCACCCTGGCGATGGCCGCCGACCACGTACGCGAGGGCGTCCGGGTCAACTGCGTCAACCCCGGCACCGCGGACACCCCGTGGATCGGGCGGCTCCTCGATCAGGCCGACGACCCGGCCGCCGAGCGGGCCGCGCTCAACGCCCGCCAGCCGATCGGCCGGCTGGTCACCGCGGACGAGGTCGCGGCCGCGATCGTCTACCTCGCGGGACCCTCCGCCTCAAGCGTGACCGGCACCGCGCTCGCCGTCGACGGCGGCGTGCAGGGACTGCGCCTGCGCCCCGCCGCCGACTGACCGCACGACAGCAAGACTTCACCGGCAGCACCAGCGCCGGCACCACCCGGCAGCACCAGCGCCACCACAGAGCCTCGAACTCACCCGTACCGCCCACACTCACCACTGGAAGGGCAGGACTCGACGATGAGACTGCGTACGACGACCGTGGCCGCCTGCGCCGCACTCCTCGCGGTCACCGCGCTCGCGGGCTGCAACAGAGGAAGCGACAGCAAGGCCGGAAGCTCCGGCAAGGTCGGCATCGACCTGCCCCGCGCGGACAGCGACTTCTGGAACTCCTACAACGACTACATAGAGAAGGGTGTCAAGGCCGGCGACGTCTCCGCGCTGCCCCGCACCAACTCGCAGAACGACATCGGCAAGCTCGTCGCCAATGTGCAGAACTTCGCAAACCAGGGCGCCAAGGCGATCGTGATGGCGCCCCAGGACACCGGCGCCATCGCCTCCACCCTCGACCAGATGGCCAAGAAGCACATCCCGGTGATCAGCGTCGACACCCGTCCGGACAAGGGGCAGGTGTACATGGTCGTCCGCGCCGACAACAAGGCGTACGGCGAGAAGGCGTGCGAATACCTCGGCCAGCAGCTGGGGGGCAAGGGCAAGGTCGCCGAGTTCGAGGGCGCCCTCGACTCCATCAACGGCCGTGACCGCTCCGAAGCGTTCGCGTCCTGTATGAAGACCAAGTTCCCCGCCATCAAGGTGATCGCGCTCGCCACCAACTGGGAAGGCGACGTCGCCTCAGCCAAGTTGCAGACCACGCTCGCCTCCGACCCCGACCTGAACGGCATCTACATGCAGGCCGGCGGTGTCTTCCTCCAGCCCACGCTGGCGCTGCTCCAGCAGAAGGGGCTGCTCAAGCCGGCCGGCTCTCCCGGCCACATCACCATCATCTCCAACGACGGCATCCCCGAGGAGTTCAAGGCGATCAAGGCCGGCCAGATCGACGCCACCATCTCGCAGCCGGCCGATCTTTATGCCAAGTACGCGCTGTACTACGCGAAGGAGGCGCTGGCCGGGAAGAAGTTCGCGCCCGGGCCCACCGACCACGGCTCCAACATCATCGCCATCCCGAACGGCCTTGAGGACCAGCTCCCCGCACCGCTGGTCACCAAGGCCAATGTGGACGACGCGAGCCTGTGGGCCAACCAGCTCGGGAAGAGCTGACCCATGGGCGAGGCCGTACCGCCTGCCGCGGTCCACGCGGAGGGCATCGTCAAACGGTTCGGGGCCACCGTGGCCCTGGACCGGGTGGGCATCACCGTCGCGGCCGGCGACTCGCACGCGCTCGTCGGCCGCAACGGTGCCGGAAAGTCCACCCTGGTCTCCGTGTTGACCGGGCTGCACACGCCCGACGCCGGCCGGGTCTCCTTCCAGGGGGAGCCCGCGCCGGCCGCCGGCGACACCGCCGCCTGGCAGACCAAGGTGGCGTGCGTCTACCAGAAGTCCATGGTGGTCCCCGATCTGACGGTCGCCGAGAACCTGTTCCTCAACCGGTTCGACCAGGGCCGGATCCGCTGGTCCGCGCTGCGCCGGCGGGCCGCCGGCCTGCTCGCCGAGTACGGGGTGGACGTCGACCCCACCGCGCGCGCCGGTGACCTCACGGTCGAGCAGGGGCAGTTCGTGGAGATCGCCCGGGCGCTGTCCTTCGGCGCCCGGTTCATCATCCTCGACGAGCCCACCGCCCAGCTCGACGCGGCCGGCATCGAGCGGCTCTTCACCAAGCTGCGCGAACTCCAGGGGCAGGGCGTCGCCTTCCTCTTCATCTCGCACCATCTCCAGGAGGTCTACGACCTCTGCACCACCGTCACGGTCTACCGCGACGCCCGCCATGTGCTCACCGCGCCCGTCGCGGAACTCGGCAAGGCGGCGCTCGTGGAGGCCATGACCGGTGAGGCGGCGCAGGGCGAAGTGGCCTGGCACGCCAAGGGCGCCGGCCCGGTGGACGGCGCTGGGCCGGTGGCCGGCGGCGAGCCGGTACTGCGGGCCGACGGGCTGGCGCTCGACGGCGCCTTCGAGACCATCGACTTCGCCGTCGCCCCCGGCGAGGTGCTGGGGCTCGCCGGAGCCACCGCCAGCGGCAACACCGCGCTCGGCGAGACGCTGGTGGGCCTGCGCCGGGCCACCGGCGGCCGGACCCTGGTGGCCGGGAAGCCGGTGAAGCCCGGCAGTGTCCCGCACGCCCTCGGCGCCGGCATCGGCTACGTCCCCGAGGACCGGCACCGGCAGGGCCTGGTGCTCGGCCGCAGCGTCGCGGAGAACGCCACCCTCACCGTGACCGACCAGCTCGGCCCGTACGGCACCGTGCTGCCGTCCAGGACCCGGGCCTTCGCCCAACGCATGATCAGCTCGCTGGACATCAAGACCTCGGGGCCCGCGCAGCCGGTCGCCGACCTGTCCGGCGGCAATCAGCAGAAGGTGGTGATCGCCCGCGCGCTGGCCCGCGAACCGCGGGTGCTGGTGGCCATCAGGCCCACCGCGGGGGTGGACGTGAAGTCCAAGGACGCGCTGCTCGGCGTGGTCAGAGGAGTGGCCGACCACGGGAACGCGGCCGTCATCGTCTCCGACGAACTGGACGACCTGCGGGTCTGCGACCGGGTGATCGCGCTCTTCCACGGGCGGGTCGTCGCGGAGTTCGGCAGCGGATGGAACGACCGGGACCTGGTCTCGGCCATGGAGGGGCTGCCCACGGGTGGCGACGAGGGAGCCGAGGAATGAGCGACACCAGCCAGTTGACCACCGACCTGGCGATACCCGAGAACAGCCGGGGGGCGGCGCCGCGGCTGCGGCTCACCCGCTACCGGGACCTGTCCCTGCTGCCGGTGATCCTGCTGCTCGGGGTCATCGGCTTCATCGTGTCGCCGACCTTCCTCACCTCGGACAACCTGATCGGTGTCCTCCAGCAGTGCAGCGAGCTCAGCCTGCTGGTCCTCGGCGAGGCGATGATCCTCATCTGCGGCCGGATGGACCTGTCGCTCGAGTCCACCATCGGGGTGGCCCCGGTGATCGCCATGTGGCTGGTGATGCCGAGCAGCGGCTCCGCCACCTACCACGGCATCGGCCTGCTGCCCGGCTGGTCCTCGATCCCGCTGTGTCTGCTGGCCGGTCTGCTGATCGGCGGGTTCAACGGGTTCCTGATCCTGAAACTGAGGGTGAACGGCTTCATCGCCACCCTCGGCATGCTGACGATGCTCCGCGGCCTCCAGGACGGCATCTCGCAGGGCAAGTCCATCGTCGAGGTGCCCAAGTCCTTCTCCTACCTCGGCGGCGCGTCCTGGATCGGCGCGCCGGCCGCGGTCTGGATCTGCCTGGTGCTCTTCGTCCTCGGCGGCCTGGCCCTCGGTTATCTGCGGCACGGCCGGGCGCTCTACGCGATCGGCGGCAACAAGGAGGCGGCCCGCGCGGCCGGCATCCGGGTGGACCTGATCACCTGGAGCGTGCTGGCGATCGCCTCGCTGCTCGCCGCCTTCGCCGGTGTGCTCTACGTCGGCCACTATGGGGCGATCTCCTCCACCCAGGGAAACGGCTGGATCTTCCAGGTCTTCGCCGCCACCGTGATCGGCGGGGTCAGCCTCAACGGCGGCCGGGGCACTCTCTTCGGCGCCCTCACCGGTGTCGTGGCGCTGCAACTGGTGGTCAACGTCACCACTCTCGGCGGTGTACCGCCGCTGTGGGACAAGTTCCTCTACGGTGCGATCATCATCGTGGCGCTGATCATCTCCCGCTTCGCCAGCGGCGAGAAGCAGGACTAGCGCGTGACGGCGGCCTGGTCGGCCGGGCGGGGCACCCGGTGCCCCGCCCGGCCGACCAGGCCGCCCCGCACGGCGGTTGAAGCAACAAAAGCAGTGACGCAGTGACGCAGTGATGTATGAAGCAACGAGACAGGGACCCTCCATGCCCGTTCCGGCACTGCCCAGGCTCGGCCTCGGCTGCGCTCCGCTGGCCAACCTCTACCGCGCCATCACCGACGAGGAGGCCGAGGCCACCGTGGCGGCCGCGTTCGACACGGGCGCCACCTATCTGGACACCGCGCCGCACTACGGCCTCGGCCGTTCCGAGGAGCGTCTCGGCCGGGCCTTGGCCGGCCGGGACCGCGCCTCCTATGTGCTGTCCACCAAGGTCGGCCGGCGGCTGCGCGACCTCGACCCCGGCGAGTCGCCGGACGGGCAGGGGTTCACCGACACCCCGGCCAGGGCCCGGGTCTGGGACTTCTCGGCCGGCGGCATCCGGGCCACCCTGGAGGGGTCGCTGCGGCGGCTCGGGGTGGACGCCGTCGACATCGTCTATCTGCACGACGTCGAGGACCACCTGCGGGAGGTCTACGCCTCGGGCTTCCCCGCGCTCGCCGAACTCCGCGACCAGGGCGTGGTCAAGGCCATCGGCTTCGGGATGAACATCAGCGGCGCGATGGCCAAACTCGTCGCCGACCTCGATGTGGACGTGGTGCTCTGCGCCGGCCGCTGGACCCTGCTGGAGCGCACCGCCCTCGACGACCTGCTGCCCGAGTGCGAGCGGCGGGGCACCAAGGTCGTGGTCGGCGGGGTCTACAACTCCGGGCTGCTCGCCGACCCCAGGCCCGGCGCCCCCTACGACTACGCCGCCGCGCCCGAGGACCTGCTGCGCCGGGCCCTGGACATGGCGCGGGTCTGCGCCGAGTTCGGGGTGCCGCTGCGGGCCGCCGCGCTGCGCTTCCCGTTCGCCCACCCGGCGGTGGTCTCCGCCGTGGTCGGCGCCGCGAGCGCGGACGAGACCCGGGACAACGCGGCGATGTTCGGCTACGACATCCCCGACGACCTGTGGCACGCCCTGGTGGACCGCGGCCTGCTCGACGAGGACCTGCCGCTGCCGCTCGCGGCGACCGTGGCACGGAACGCCGCCGCCAACGCGGCCGCCGCTCCCGCCCGTCCGGCCGCCAACGCGGCCGCCGGCCGGACGACGGACGCCGTCCGGAGGACGGGGGAGTGACCATCCGCGTCGACGCCCACCACCACCTCTGGGACCTCGACCGGCGACCCCAGCCCTGGCTCACCGGCGAGGCGCTCGAACCCATCAACCGGACCTTCGGGCTAGCCGAGCTCGAACCGCTGCTCGCCGCGCACGACATCGACGCCACCGTGGTGGTGCAGTCGAGTTCCTCACTGGACGAGACCCGCGAACTGCTCGGCATCGCGGCCGGCTCCGGCGGCCGGATCGCCGGGGTCGTCGGCTGGGCGGACCTCACCGACCCCGGACTCGCGGACGTGCTGGCCGTACTGGCCGCGTCGCCGGGCCCGCTGGTCGGCATCCGCCACCAGGTCCAGGACGAACCCGACCCCTGGTGGCTGGGCCGCCCGTCGGTTCGCGCGGGGCTGCGCGCGGTGGCCGCGGCCGGGCTCGGCTACGACCTGCTGGTCACCCCGAGGGAGCTGACCGCGGCGGTGGCGACCGTACAGGCGCTGCCCGAGGTGGAGTTCGTGCTCGACCACGGGGGCAAGCCGCCGATCGCCGCCGGCCAGTGGGAGCCCTGGGCCGGACAGCTCGCCGCACTGGCCGCGCTGCCCAACGTGAGCTGCAAGCTCTCCGGGCTGATCACCGAGGCGGACCGGGAGGGCTGGCGCCCGCGGGAGGTGCTGCCGTACGCCCGGCACCTCCTGGACGCCTTCGGCCCCGACCGGGTGCTCTTCGGCTCCGACTGGCCGGTGTGCACCCTGGCCGGCCGCTACGCCGATGTGTACGCGCTCGCCGAGCAGGCCGTGGCGGCGCTCGACCCGGCCGAACGGGCCGCGGTGCTCGGCGGCAACGCGGCCCGGATCTACCGGCTGGGCTGAGCGCCGCCCGGGCCGCTCGCGGCGCCTCAGAGGGTGGAGCGCAGCCACTGCTCCACGCTGGCCACATGCACGGTCGCCCAGGAGCGCGCCGCCTCCGGGTCCCGGTCGCGCAGCGCGGTCAGGATCGCCCGGTGCTCGTGCAGGGTGCGGCTGACCGCGTCCTCCTGGGTCAGCCCGCGCCACACCCGGGCCCGGGTGGTCGGCCCGGACAGCCCGTCGAGCAGCGAGCAGAGCACCGAGTTGCCCGAGCTCTGCACGATGCCGCGGTGGAACTCCAGGTCGGAGGCGACCAGCTCCTCCACCGACGGCTCGGGACCGAGCGCGTCCAGCTTGCCGGAGAGGACGTCCAGGTCCGCCAGCGGGATGCGCAGTGCCGCCATCGCGGTCGCGGCCGGCTCCAGGATCCGCCGCACGGCGAGGAACTCCAGCACGGTGTCGTCGCGGTGGAAGTCCACCACGAAACTCAGCGCCTCCAGCAGAAGCTGCGGATCGAGGCTGGTCACGTAGGTGCCGTCGCCCTGGCGCACATCCAGGATGCGGATCAGGGACAGCGCCCGCACCGCCTCGCGCAGCGAGTTGCGGGACAGACCGAGCTCGGCGGCGAGCTCGCTCTCCTTCGGCAACCGGTCGCCGGGCCGGAGCGCCCCCGAGACGATCATCTCCTTGATCTTCTCGATGGCCTCGTCGGTGACCGCCATCAGCGCCCTCCCCATGCTCGGATGTGCTCGGATGTGCCTGGGTTCTTCGGTCGGCTCGGACCCTGCGGCCGCGATCGGGTGCCGCGGTGCGCGTGAGCACCGGTGCGCCGGCCAGACCTCCGATGTCTTGCGTTCATTATGGGCCAGATCGCGCGCGGCGCCCAAAAGTCCCGGAAACCCGCCCTGACCCGCCGCGTTCGGCCCGCCGCATACTGGGGCGCATGATCCAGCACCAACTCATCGTCCGGGTACGGGAGATGTGCGCCGCTGACGACCGGCTCGACGCGGCTTTGATGTACGGCTCCTTCGCGGCGGGGGAGGGCGACGAGCACAGCGACGTCGAGTTCTGGCTGTTCTTCCGCCCGGAGCGGTACGGCACGGTGGATCCGGCCGCCTGGTGCGCGGCCGTCGCCCCGGTCAACCTGGTGCTGCGCAATGAGTTCGGCACCCATGTCGCGCTCTTCCCCGGCCCGGTCCGCGGCGAGTTCCACTTCGCCCGCACCGACGACATCCCGTCGGTCGCCGACTGGCCGGCCAGGAGCGCCGCGGTGGACCGGATGCTGCTGGTGGACCGGCTCGGGCTGCTGCGGCCGGTGCTGGAGTCGCTGCCGGCGCGGCCCGCGCTGCCGGCCGGCCCCGGCGAGATCGCCGACCTCTGCGGCCGGTTCGCCAACTGGCTGGTGCTCGCCCTGCACGTCACCGCGCGCGGCGAGCGGCTGCGGGCCCGGGACGCGCTCGCCCACGCCGCCCGGCACCTGCTGTGGATGGCCCGCCTCGCGGAGGACAGCACCGCCCACTGGCTGACCCCCTCCCGCGCCGCCGAGGCGGAGCTGCCAGCCCGTACGGTCGCCGCCGTCGCCACCGGCGATCCCGCCGAGCTGTGGCGGGAGGGCCGCCGGCACTGGCGGACCCTGCTCGCCCGGCATGGCGGGGTGGAGCCCACCGCGCTCTTCGCCGAGCTGGACGCCCGCACGGCCCGCTGACGGGCCGCGGCCCCGAGTGGACACGGCGGTTCAGCACCGATCAGCACCGATCAGCGGCGGGACTTGAGCAGCCGCTCCACCCCGGCCCGTACCTCCGGGGTGTCCAGACCGCGGACCGTCAGCGTGGTCCGGCGGCGCAGCACGTCGTCGACCTCCTGCGCCCACTCGTGGTCGCGGGCGTAGACGACCTGGGCCCAGATCTCCGGCGCGTCCGGGTGGATCCGCCGGGCCAGCTCCGGGTCCTCGTTGGCCAGCCGGGCGATGTCGAAGGCGAGCGAGCCGTAGTGGGTGGCCAGGTGCCGCGCGGTGTCCGGGGCCATCTGCGAGCCGGGCAGTCCGCCGTCGGCGAGCAGCCGGTGGGTGACCGCGTCCGGGCTGGCGAAGCCGGGCAGCGGCGCCTTGCGCGGCAGGTCCGACATCGGCTCCATGTCCTGCGAGAGCGGATGCCCGGGCAGTTCGGCCAGCTTGTTCATCACCGTCCGGCCGATGTGCCGGAAGGTGGTCCACTTGCCGCCCGCCACCGACAGCATCCCGCCGCGGCCCTCGGTGACCACCGTCTCCCGCTTCGCCTTGGCGGTGTCGCCGGGGCCGCCGGGCAGCACCCGCAGGCCCGCGAAGGAGTACGTGATCAGATCGCGGGTGAGCTGCCGGTCCCGCACCGAGATGGACGCCTCGTCCAGGATCTGGCTGATGTCGGCCTCGGTGACCCGCAGGTCCGCCGGGTCACCCTCGTACGTCTCGTCGGTGGTGCCGAGCAGCAGCATGTCCTCCCACGGCAGGGCGAAGGTGATCCGGAACTTGTCGATCGGGGTGGCCAGCGCCGCCCGCCACGGCGCGGTGCGCTTCAGCACCAGGTGGGCGCCCTTGGACAGCCGGATCGACGGCGCCGCCCCCGGGTCCTCCATCCGGCGCAGGTGGTCCACCCAGGGCCCGGTGGCGTTGAGCACCAGCCGGGCGTCCACCCCGAACTCGGTGCCGTCCAGCCGGTCGCGCAGCTCCGCGCCGGTGACCCGGCCGCCGGTGAAGCGCAGCCCGGTGACATCGGCGTAGTTGAGCACGGTGGCCCCCGCGTCCACCGCGGCCCGTACCGTCATCACGGCCATCCGGGCGTCGTTCATCTGCCCGTCCTCGTAGACCGCGACCGCCCGCAGATTGTCGGTCCGCAGCTCCGGTACGGTCCGCGCGGCCTTCGACGGGCTGATCAGGTGGCCGACGCCGTCGCGGAAGGCGGACAGGCCCGAGTACGCGAAGACGCCGGCGCCCAGCTTGGCCGCGCCGTGCGGGCCGCCCTTGTAGACCGGCAGATAGAAGGTGAGCGGGGCCGACAGGTGCGGCGCGACGTCCTGGGAGACCGCGCGCCGCTCCGCGTGGTTCTCCGCGACGAGTTTCACCTCACCGGTCTGCAGATAGCGCAGGCCGCCGTGGAGCAGCTTGGACGAGGCGGAGGAGGTGGCGCCGGCGAAGTCGCCGCCCTCCACCATGGCCACGCGCAGCCCCGACTGCGCGGCATGCCAGGCCGTGGTGATGCCCAGGATGCCGCCCCCGATCACCAGGAGGTCGTACGAGGCGTGCCCGAGGAGTTCCCGGGTCTCGGCCCGCTCGGGGTTGGCGCCGGATGTCGGATGGGTCCCCAGGGCGGGGACACGCTGCAACGTGGTCATGATCTTTCTCAGTGCTCCTCTTCTATCCAGCCCATGGTCCGCTGTACGGCCTTGAGCCAGTTGCGGTACTCGCGGTCGCGGGTGTCCGCGTCCATCGCGGGCGTCCATTCGGCCGCCCGCTTCCAGTTGGCCCGCAGCGCGTCGGTGTCCGGCCAGAAGCCGACCGCCAGACCCGCCGCGTAGGCCGCGCCGAGGCAGGTGGTCTCGGCGACCATGGGCCGCACCACCGGCGCGTCCACGAAGTCGGCGAGCGTCTGCATCAGCAGGTTGTTGGACGTCATGCCGCCGTCGACCTTCAGCGCGGCGAGCTCGACCCCGGAGTCCTTGGTCATCGCGTCGGCGATCTCCCGGGTCTGCCAGGCGGTCGCCTCCAGGACGGCGCGGGCGATGTGCGCCTTGGTGACGTAACGGGTCAGGCCGGCGATCACCCCGCGGGCGTCGTCGCGCCAGTACGGCGCGAAGAGCCCGGAGAAGGCAGGCACGAAGTACGCGCCGCCGTTGTCCGCAACGGACGAGGCGAGCGTTTCGATCTCCGCTGCCGTACTGATCAGTCCCATTTGGTCACGCATCCACTGCACCAGTGAACCCGTAACGGCGATGGATCCTTCCAGCGCGTACACCGGAGCGTCCTCGCCGATGCGGTAGCCCACGGTGGTGATCAGGCCGTTGTAGCTGTTCACCGGGGTTTCGCCGGTGTTCATCAGCATGAACGTGCCGGTGCCGTAGGTCGATTTGGCCTCGCCCGTGGAGAAGCATGTCTGGCCGAAGAGGGCGGCCTGCTGGTCTCCGAGCGCGGAGGCCACCGGCACGTCCTCCAGGCCGCCGACGCTGGTGGTCCCGTACACCTCGGAGGAGGAGCGGATCTCCGGCAGCACCGAGGCGGGAACGCCGATGGAGGCGAGGATCTTCTCGTTCCAGTCTAGGCTGTGCAGGTTCATCAGGAGAGTCCGGGAGGCGTTGGTCACGTCGGTGACGTGGACGCCTCCGTCCACTCCGCCGGTGAGATTCCAGATCACCCACGAGTCCATGGTGCCGAAGAGGATGTCGCCGGCCTCGGCGCGTTCCCGCAGGCCCTCGACGTTGTCCAGCAGCCAGCGGATCTTGGGTCCGGCGAAGTACGAGGCCAGCGGCAGGCCGGTCTCCCGGCGGAAACGGTCCTGGCCGACGTTGCGGCCCAGCTCCCGGCAGAGCGCGTCGGTCCGGGTGTCCTGCCAGACCAGGGCGTTGTGCACCGGCTCACCGGTGTTCTTGTCCCACAGCAGGGTGGTCTCGCGCTGATTGGTGATGCCGATGGCCTTGACGTCGGCCGGGGTGAAGCCGGGGATGTCCTGCGCGGCCTTGCCGATGGCGCCCGCGACCACTTCCTGGACATTGGTCCATATCTCGGCGGCGTCGTGCTCCACCCAGCCCGGCTTGGGGAAGATCTGCTCGTGCTCCTTCTGGTCGACGGCCACGATCCGGCCGTCCCGGTCGAAGACGATGCAGCGGCTGGAGGTGGTGCCCTGGTCGATCGCGGCGATGAAGGGGCCGCTGCCGTGCGAGTTCAGGGGGGCGCCAGTGCCGGCGGGGGTGCCGGCGGGGGTGGCGGCGGGGGTGGCGGCGTCATGTGGGGTCGTACTCACGATGTGCTCCTCGGTGGGTCTGATGGCGTGACGTGTCCGGCGCGCCCCGGGGCGCGCCGAACGCTCTAGGTGAAGGCGAGCCGGTAGAGCCCGCCGGCTATCGCGGCGCCGACCAGCGGGCCGACCACCGGGATCCAGGCATAGCCCCAGTCCGAGCCGCCCTTGTTGGGCAGGGGCAGCAGCGCGTGCACGATCCGCGGGCCGAGGTCGCGCGCCGGGTTGATCGCGTAGCCGGTGGGTCCACCGAGCGAGAGGCCGATACCGACCACGACCAGCGCGGTCAGCAGGATGCCGAGCCCGTTGAGCGCCAGCCCCTTGGTCATGCCCTGGGTGAGGATGAACAGCACGAGCACCGCGGTGCCGACGATCTCGGTGAGCAGGTTCTGCACCGGGTTGCGGATCTCCGGGCCGGTGGAGAAGACGCCGAGCACCGGACCGCCGGGCTGCGCCCGGTTGCCGGTGGCCGGACCCGCCGGGTCGGCCTGCGGGACCGAACCGTCGGCGCCGCGCGGCGCCGGGTCGCCGACGCCCGCGCCGGCCAGCACCTCGGGATCGGTGAGATGCGCCTGGAACTGGCCCAGATACGTCACCCAGACCAGGAAGGCGCCGATCATCGCGCCCACGATCTGGCCGATCAGGTAGTAGGGCATGGTGCTCCAGTCGCCGGTCTTGATGGCCACACCGAGCGTCACCGCGGGGTTGAGCTGGCCGCCGGAGTAACCGTTGGCGATATACGCGCCGGCCAGGACGGCGAAGCCCCAGCCGAAGGAGATGGCGACCCAGCCGGCCCCGATGGCCTTCGACCGTTTGAGGGTCACGGCGGCGCAGACGCCGCCACCCAGCAGAATCAGGACGGCGGTACCGAAGATCTCGCCTATGACGATGTGGCCATTGGACACTGCGACTCCCTTGTCTTAGTCCAGGAGCGGCGACGTTCACCCCGTCCGTTGTTCGACATTGTCGACCGCTGAACGAAAGTTTCAGCCCGCGGCGGTGGGCAGGTCAAGGGGGGTGTGGCTGAAGACTCGCGCACAACGGGGCGTCCATGTCGTGAAAGCACCAGGTCGCGGCCGCGCCGGGTCACCGAACGGCTCCGGCGTGCGACAGCCGTTCGAGTCAGGTCCGTGACGGCTGGGACCGCGGCCTCCGGCGCTGCCCGGCCCGGAACCCGGCTCCGGAACCGGGCGCCGGAACCCGGCCCCCCGGCTCGCGCTCAGAACCGCCCGGCGCCCAGATCGCGGGCCACCGCGCGGGCGCAGTCGCGCACCGCCGCCACCAGCCGGGCGTGGACGCCCTCGGCGTCGCACATCCGCTCCACCGCGCCGGTGACACCGACGGCGCCCACCGGCATCCGCCGCCGGTCGTAGACGGGCGCCGCCACCGACGCCACGCCCTCCCAGGTCTCCTCCAGGTCCACCCCCCAGCCGCGGGCCCGGGTCAGATCGAGCACCTTCTCCAGCTCCGCCGGGTCGGTGACGGTCCGGCCGGTGAGAACGGGCCGCGCGCCCTCGGCGACCTCGTTGTGCGCCACCGGGTCGAAGGCCGAGAGCACCTTGCCGAGCGCGGTGCTGTGCAGCGGCTGCATGGCGCCCACCTCGAGCACCTGCCGGCTGTCGTCCGGCCGGAAGACGTGGTGCACGATCAGCACGCCCTGCTGGTGCAGCACCCCGAGGTAGGCGGCCTCGCCGCTGGACCTGGCGAGGTCGTCGGTCCACACCAGGGCGCGGGCCCGCAGCTCGTGCACATCGAGATAGCTGTTGCCGAGCCGCAGCAGTTCGGCGCCGAGCTGGTACTTGCCGGAGCCCGGCTCCTGCTCCACGAACCCCTCCTGCTGGAGGGTCCGCAGGATGCCGTGCGTGGTGCCCTTGGCCAGACCGAGGGAGGAGGCCACGTCGGACAGGCCCAGTCTGCGCTCGCCGCCGGCCAGCAGTCGAAGGATCGCCGCCGCTCGTTCGAGTGACTGGATGGGACCTGGCATCGCGAGCACTCCAAGGACGTGGGCACGCTGACCTGGCCGGTCTGACGCTGCGCCCTGGTCGACATTGTCGACCCTCATCATCGCAGAGGCGAGCCCCGCACCACCCGTCCGCCCGTCGGAATGGCTTCCGGGCATGTCCGCACCGCCGGTTACGCTGACCACGTGCGCGATCCGTCCCTTGGCCGGGTGGCGCATAGCCGACAGCCGTCGCATCCCAGGGAGCATCTCCATGGCCTCGTCATCCCCGTCCCCGTCCCAGCCGTCCTCCGCAGGGTCGAAACGCCAGGCCGGCGCCGTACCGGCCCAGGCGGCCCGAGCCGCCGCCCTCCGGGAGGCCCTCGCCTCCCGCGTCGTGGTCGCCGACGGCGCCATGGGCACCATGCTCCAGGCCCAGGAACCCACCCTGGAGGACTTCCAGCAGCTCGAAGGCTGCAACGAGATCCTCAACATCACCCGGCCCGACATCGTGCGCTCGGTCCACGAGGCGTATTTCGCGGTCGGCGTCGACTGCGTCGAGACCAACACCTTCGGCGCCAACCAGTCCGCCATGAGCGAGTACGACATCCCGGAGCGGATCCACGAGCTCTCCGAGGCCGGCGCCCGGCTCGCCCGCGAGGTCGCCGACGACTTCGCCGCCGACGGCCGCCCCCGCTGGGTGCTCGGCTCGATCGGCCCCGGCACCAAGCTGCCCACCCTCGGCCACACCGCCTACACCACCCTGCGCGACGGCTACGAGGCCAACGCCGCCGGACTGATCGCCGGCGGCGCCGACGCGCTCGTGGTGGAGACCATGCAGGACCTGCTCCAGGTCAAGGCCGCCCTCATCGGCTCCCGGCGGGCGATGGCCGCGGCCGGGGTGAGCCTGCCGCTGATCTGCTCGGTCGCCGTCGAGACCACCGGCACCATGCTGCTCGGCTCCGAGATCGGCGCCGCGCTCACCGCGCTCGAACCGCTGGGCATCGACATGATCGGCCTGAACTGCTCGACCGGACCGGCCGAGATGAGCGAGCACCTGCGCTATCTGACCCGGCACTCCCGTATCCCGCTCACCTGCATGCCCAACGCCGGCCTGCCGATCCTCACCAAGGACGGCGCCCACTACCCGCTCTCGCCGAGCGAGCTCGCCGACGCCCACGAGATGTTCGCCCGGGAGTACGGCCTCACCCTGGTCGGCGGCTGCTGCGGCACCACACCCGAGCACCTGCGGCAGCTGGTCGAGCGGGTCGGCGGCCAGGACCTCGTCCCGCGCAGCCCCCGCCCCGAGCCGGGCGCGGCCTCGCTCTACCAGACCGTGCCGTTCCGCCAGGACACCTCGTACCTGGCCATCGGCGAACGCACCAACGCCAACGGCTCCAGGAAGTTCCGCGACGCCATGCTGGAGGGCCGCTGGGAGGACTGCGTCGAGCTGGCCCGCGACCAGATCCGCGAGGGCGCCCACCTGCTCGACCTGTGCGTGGACTACGTCGGCCGGGACGGCGTCGCCGACATGGCCGAGGTGGCCGGCCGGTTCGCCACCGCCTCGACGCTGCCGATCGTGCTCGACTCCACCGAGGTGGACGTGCTGCGGGCCGGCCTGGAGAAGCTCGGCGGCCGGGCGGTGCTCAACTCGGTCAACTACGAGGACGGCGACGGCCCCGAGTCCCGCTTCGCCAAGGTCACCCAACTGGCCGCCGAGCACGGCGCCGCGCTGATCGCGCTGACCATCGACGAGGAGGGCCAGGCCAGGACCGTCGAGAAGAAGGTCGCCATCGCCGAGCGGCTGATCGACGACCTCACCGGCAACTGGGGCATCCGCGAGTCGGACATCCTCATCGACTGCCTGACCTTCACCATCTGCACCGGCCAGGAGGAGTCGCGCGGCGACGGCGTGGCCACCATCGAGGCGATCCGCGAACTCAAGCGCCGCCACCCCGAGGTGCAGACCACCCTCGGGCTCTCCAACATCTCCTTCGGCCTCAACCCGGCCGCCCGCACCGTGCTCAACTCGGTCTTCCTCGACGAGTGCGTCAAGGCCGGCCTGGACTCGGCGATCGTGCACGCCGCCAAGATCCTGCCCATCGCCCGGATCCCGCAGGAGCAGCGCGAGGTCGCCCTCGACCTGGTGCACGACCGGCGCCGCGAGGGGTACGACCCGCTCCAGCGGCTGATGGAGCTGTTCGACGGCGTCGACAGCAAGTCCCTCAAGGCGAGCCGGGCCGAGGAGCTGCTGGCGCTGCCGCTGGACGAGCGGCTCCAGCGGCGGATCATCGACGGCGAGAAGAACGGCCTGGCCGCCGACCTGGACGCGGCGCTGGCCGAACGCCCGGCGCTCGACATCGTCAACGACACCCTGCTGGCCGGCATGAAGGTGGTCGGCGAGCTCTTCGGCTCCGGCCAGATGCAGCTTCCCTTCGTGCTCCAGTCCGCCGAGGTGATGAAGACCGCGGTCGCCTATCTGGAACCGCACATGGAGAAGAGCGACGACGAGGGCAAGGGCACCATCGTGCTGGCCACGGTCCGCGGCGACGTGCACGACATCGGCAAGAACCTGGTGGACATCATCTTGTCCAACAACGGCTACACCGTGGTCAACCTCGGCATCAAGCAGCCGGTCTCGGCGATCCTGGACGCCGCCTCGGAGCACCGCGCCGACGTGATCGGCATGTCGGGGCTGCTGGTGAAGTCCACGGTGATCATGAAGGAGAACCTGGAGGAGCTCAACCAGCGCGGCCTGTCCGCCAAGTTCCCGGTGATCCTCGGCGGCGCCGCCCTCACCCGCGCCTACGTCGAGCAGGATCTGCACGAGATCTACCAGGGCGAGGTGCGCTACGCCCGGGACGCCTTCGAGGGGCTGCGGCTGATGGACGCCCTGATCGGGGTCAAGCGCGGTGTGCCCGGTGCCGCCCTGCCGGAGCTCAAGGCCCGCCGGGTGCCCCGGCGGGAGCAGCCGGTGGAGGAGCCGGTGGCCGAGCGCGGCCAGGTCCGCTCCGACGTAGCGGTGGACAACCGGGTGCCCACCCCGCCCTTCTGGGGCAGCCGGGTGGTCAAGGGCATCCAGCTCGCCGACTACGCCGCCTGGCTGGACGAGGGCGCGCTCTTCAAGGGCCAGTGGGGCCTCAAGCAGTCCCGGGCGGACGGACCCACGTACGAGGAACTGGTGGAGACCGAGGGACGGCCGCGGCTGCGCGGGCTGCTCACCCGCTTCCAGTCCGAGCACCTGCTGGAGGCCGCCGTCACCTACGGATACTTCCCCTGTGTCGCCAAGGGCGACGACCTGATCGTGCTGCACGAGGACGGCACCGAACGCACCCGCTTCACCTTCCCCCGGCAGCGCCGCGGCCGGCGGCTGTGCCTGGCCGACTTCTTCCGGCCCGAGGAGTCCGGCGAGACCGATGTGGTGGGCTTCCAGGTGGTCACCGTCGGCAACCGGGTCTCCGAGGCGGCCAACGAACTCTTCGCCGCCGACTCCTACCGCGACTACCTCGAACTGCACGGCCTCTCCGTCCAGCTCGCCGAGGCGCTCGCCGAGTACTGGCACGCCCGGGTCAGGTCGGAGCTGGGCTTCGCCGGCGAGGACCCGGCCGACGTCGAGGACATGTTCGCGCTGAAGTACCGCGGGGCCCGCTTCTCGCTCGGCTACGGTGCCTGCCCCGACCTGGAGGACCGGGCCAAGATCGCCGAACTGCTGGAGCCGGAGCGGATCGGGGTGAAGCTGTCCGAGGAGTTCCAGCTGCACCCGGAGCAGTCCACCGACGCCATCGTCATCCACCACCCGGAGGCGAAGTACTTCAACGCCCGCTGACCCGCCGATGCCCGCCCGCTGACCACCCCGGCGCCGCCCGCCGGACCCGAGGGGCGCGCGTTTGCGGACTGTTCGAGTGCTGTTCTCCGCTCGCAAGGCGCGCTGAACCCGCTCGAAGTAGACTGGCCGGTCCGGCAGAGGCCGGTTGCCTCCTCGCGCGAGCGGGGTGCGGCAACCGGCCTCTGTGTCCCCCAGAACCGAGGAGTGGGGCCAATGACCAGCAGCATCTTCGTCGCCGACACCCGCAAGGCGCAGGGTCCCGGACCTCGGGCCGTACTCCTGGACCTTGACGGCACCCTGGTGGACACCGAGGGCATTTGGTGGGCGGCGGAAGCCGAGGTCTTCGCGGACCTCGGCCATGTGCTGGACGAGGTGCACCGCTCGGTGGTGGTGGGCGGCCCGATGGCCCGCAGCGTCGGCCACCTGATGGCGGTGACCGGCACCACGGCCACCCTCGCCGAACTGATGGTGGCCATCAACACCCGCTTCGAGCGGCTGATCATCGACGGCGCCCCGTTGATGCCGGGCGCCCGCCGGCTGCTCGCCGAACTCGCCGCGCACGGTGTGCCCACCGCGCTGGTCTCGGCCTCCCACCGCCGCACCATCGACGCCATGCTGCGCACCCTCGGCGCGGAGAACTTCCACTTCACCCTCGCCGGCGACGAGGTGCTCCGCACCAAGCCGCACCCCGACCCGTATCTGACCGCCGCCGCCCGGCTCGGCGCCGACCCGGCCCACTGCGTGGTGATCGAGGACACGCTCACCGGTGTCGCCTCCGCCGAGGCGGCCGGCTGCGTCGTGGTCGCCGTGCCGTCGCTGGTGCCGATCGACCCGGCCCCCCGCCGTACCGTCGTGGCGTCGCTGGAGGAGCTGACCGTGCCGTTTCTGCGCTCCTTGAGTACACGCATTCACTGAGCGTGCCTGTTCAGGGCTTTCCGGACTCGGGTCGATGAAGTTTGGCATCCCGTTGGTGCCGATCACATCCAATCTCGGTATCGTCGCCGGAGCATGCGCGCGGGATGTGCTCAAATTGCTGCCGCGACCCACGCGGCGAGGCACGGACAGCGGAGCGCGTAAGGTTTCCCGAGTCCCGACCCGGCTCGGATCCTGGTGCCCGGGCGGCCTGTTCGGCTTCGGTGGAGCCGTTGCGACGCGAGCACGCAGGCAGATGCGCAGTCACAAGAGGAGAACGACGACGATGAACCGCAAGCTTCTGGTGCTGCCCGCCCTGCTGGGCGTCTTGTCACCCGTGATCACCGGGTGCGGCGGCTCCGGCGGGGGGAGCGGCGGCAGTGGCGACCCCATCGTCGTCGGCACCACTGACAGCATTGTGAAGACCAGTGACAACCCGGCGCCGCTCGACCCGGCCACCTCGTACGACACCGCCACCTGGAACGTCTTCTACAACACCTTCCAGGAACTGCTCGGTTACACCCGGGGCAGCACCACGCCCACCCCGGACGCGGCCAAGGAATGCCACTACGCGGACAGCTCCGGTCTGACGTACCAGTGCACCATGCGGGACGGCCTGAAGTTCTCCAACGGGCACGACCTCACCGCGCAGGACGTGAAGTTCTCCATCGACCGGATGAAGAAGGTCAACTGGCCCACCGGCCCGTCGTCCCTCATATCCGACGTGACGTCGGTCAACGCACCGGACGACAAGACGGTGGTCTTCCACCTCAAGGCGCAGGACGCGACCTTCCCCGCCAAGCTCGCCACCCCGGCCGCGGCGATCGTGGACAGCAAGGTCTACGACCCGGGCAAGCCGCTCGACGGCTTCAAGCTCGTCGGCTCCGGCCCCTACGTGCTCGACTCGTGGGTCCAGGGCAAGCAGGGCGAGTTCAGCAAGAACTCGCACTACCAGGGCCTGGACAAGATCAACAACAGCAAGGTCGAGCTGAAGCTCTTCGACGACTCCGTCAAGATGGAGGCCGCGCTCAAGGCCGGCACCATCGACGTGATGTCCAGGACGATCGCGCCGTCCCAGATCACCGAGCTCCAGAACAGCACCGACCCGAACATCAAGCTCACCGAGGCGCCCGGCGGCGAGACCCGCTACCTGTTCCTCAACACCACCTCGCCCGGTCTGAAGGACAAGGCGGTCCGGCAGGCCATCGCCGAGGTCATCGACCGGCAGGACATCACCAAGACGATCTACCAGCGCACCGCGGACCCGCTCTACTCCGTGGTCCCGCAGGGCATCACCAGCCACACCAACTCGTTCTACAACATCTACAAGGACCCCAGCGTCGCGCGCGCGAAGGCGTTGCTGGAGTCCGCCGGCATCACCTCCAAGGTGCCGTTGACGATCAACTACCGGCAGGACACCGGCGGTACCGTCAACAAGCCGGAGGCCGAGGAGATCAAGAAGCAGCTCGACAACAGCGATCTCTTCGACGTGCAGGTGAAGAGCGAGGAGTGGAGCGCCTTCCTGAAGGCCGCCTCCCAGCGCAAGTACCAGATCTTCGCGATCAGTTGGCTGCCGGACTTCCCGGACCCGGACAACTACATCGCGCCGTTCTTCGACAAGGACAACTTCCTCAACCTGCCGTACAACAACAAGGCGATCCAGGACACGATCCTGCCGGAGACCCGCCGCCAGTCCGAGCGCAGCTCGGCGACCACCGCCTTCGGCCAGGCCCAGGACCTCATCGCGCAGGACGTCCCGATGCTGCCGCTGTGGCAGGGCAAGCAGTACATCGCCTCGCGCAGCAACATCACCGGTGTCGAGTGGGCGCTGAACTCCTCGACCACCACGCAGTTCTGGGAGCTGGGCCGCGGCGTCAGCGGCTGACCCCGGTCCGCCCTCGACCGGCCCGCTCGGCGTTCCGACGCCGGGCGGGCCGGTCGCGCGTTTCCGGTGATATCTCTCCGGGCCGGCGCGGGGTCGCGCCGGGCTTCGCACGCCGTTCGGGGCCGCGGGGCGGGCTCAGCCGGCCCCGGGGCGCACCAGCCCGCTCTCGTAGGCGTAGACGGCGGCCTGCACCCGGTCCCGCAGCGCCAGCTTGGTCAGCACGTGCCCCACATGGGTCTTGACGGTGGTCTCGCTGACGAAGAGCTCGGCGGCGATCTCCGCGTTGGACAGACCGCGGGCCACCAGCTTCAGCACCTCGATCTCCCGCTCGGTCAGCGCGTGCAGCGGCTGCGGCACCGTCTCGTCGCCAGAGGGCAGCCGGTCCGCGTACTTGTCCAGCAGCCGCCGGGTGATGCTCGGCGCCAGCATCGCCTCGCCGGCCGCGACCACCCGGATCGCCTGCACCAGCTCGGCGGCCGGCGCGTCCTTGAGCAGAAAGCCACTGGCACCGGCCCGCAGCGCCTCCACCACGTACTCGTCCAGGTCGAAGGTGGTCAGCACCAGCACCTTCGCCGGGCCCGAGCGGTCGGGGCCGGTGATCTGCCGGGTGGCCTCCACCCCGTCCATCCGCGGCATCCGGACGTCCATCAGCACCACATCCGGTTGCAGCGCCCGCACCTGGTCCAGCGCCTGCTGGCCGTCACCCGCCTCGCCCACCACCGCCAGATCGGGCTCGGCCTCCAGGATCATCCGGAAACCGGTACGCAACAGGGGCTGATCGTCCACCAACAGGACGCGGATCGCCACGGGTACTCCTTCGCTAGACCGCACCATTCTGGCCCACCACCGGCAGCGCTCCGGCGCCATCCGTCAGCGGATAGGGCGGGGGAGTCCCGCCGAATTCGGGACAGAGCGCCTGGTGGTCGCACCATCCGCAGAGCGGGCCGCGGCGCGGGCGCCACTCGCCGCTGGCGGTGGCCGAGCTGATCGCCTCCCACAAGGCCAGCAGCTTGCGCTCGGTGGCCCGCAGGTCCTGCTCCGACGGGTCGTAGGTGAGCACGTCCCCACTGCCCAGATAGACGAGCTGGAGCCGCCGCGGCACGACCCCCCGCAGCCGCCACAGCACCAGCGCGTAGAACTTCATCTGAAAGAGGGGCTCTTCGGCGTACTCCGGGCGAGGGGCCTTGCCGGTCTTGTAGTCCACCACGCGGAGATCACCGGTGGCCGGCGCGATGTCGAGCCGGTCCACATAGCCGCGCAGCGTCAGCCCCGACTCCAGCACCGTCTCCACATAGAGCTCGCGCTCGGCGGGCTCCAGCCGGGTCGGGTCCTCCAGCGCGAACCACCGGTCCACCAGCCGCTCGGCGCTCTCCAGCCAGGCGGCGAGCGCCGCCGGGTCCGCCGCGCCCTCGGCCGCGCTGAACAGCGCGGCCAGTTCGGGCCTGGCCGCCCGCAGCCGCTCCCACTCGCCGGCCACCATGGCGCGCGCCCGGTCCACCGTCCGCTCGGCGGCCGGCGCGTCGAAGAGCCGCTCCAGCACCGCGTGCACCACGGTGCCGCGGGTCGCCGCCTCGCTGGGCTTCTCCGGCAGCCGGTCGATCACCCGCAGCCGGTACAGCAGCGGGCAGCGCATGAAGTCCGCGGCCCTGGACGGCGAGAGCGACACGGGCGCGGACGGAGTGACACGCCGGGCGCCCGGCGGCGCGGCGACGGTACGTGGCGGTGGAATCTCGGCGGGGGTCCCCATGGCAGACGACCCTAAGGCCTGCCACCGACAGCCTCTCCCGCCGTCCGGCCCGCCCCGTTCCGCGGCCGGCCGCCGCGGACGCCCGGGCGTCAGCCCGTGGAAAGGAGCCGGTACCTGTCCGGGGGAGCAGGGCAATAGCATGGGCGGTTGAGCCCCTCGTCCCGCATGATCGGTACAGGGTATGTATTCAGCACGAGGGGAACCTGTGAGCGAGAGCGGTGGGCCGCCGTCCCAGACGACCCGTGACCCAGGCCAGGACGGCGGCGGTGGCGACGGGGGCGACGGCGGCGACGACGGCGAAACAGCCAAGCCCTCGCGGGGCCCGGGCGGCGGCCTGCTGATGGGGCGGTTCTTCGGCGTCCCGATCTACGTGGCACCGAGCTGGTTCCTCGTCGCCGCGCTGATCACCTGGGTCTTCGGCGGCCAGCTCGACACCGTACTGCCGGAGCTCGGCGGCCTGCGCTACCTGGTCTCGCTCTTCTTCGCCGTCGCCTTCTACGCCTCCGTGCTGATCCACGAACTCGCCCACACCGTCGCCGCGCTGCGCTTCAACCTCCCGGTCCGCCGGATCCAGCTCCAGTTCTTCGGCGGGGTCTCGGAGATCGAGAAGGAGTCCGAGACCCCGGGCCGTGAGTTCATCCTCGCCTTCGTCGGGCCGCTGCTCTCCCTGGTGCTCGCGGCGGTCTTCTTCGGCGGACTCCAGTTCGTCGACCGGGGCACGGTGCCCGGGGTGCTGCTGGCCGGACTCATGGTCAGCAACCTGATCGTCGCGATCTTCAACTTCCTGCCCGGACTGCCGCTGGACGGCGGCCGGATGCTGCGGGCCGTGGTCTGGAAGATCAGCGGCCGGCCGATGACCGGCACGGTCGCCGCCGCCTGGGTGGGCCGCGGACTGGCGCTCGCGGTGCTCATCGGACTGCCGCTGCTCTCCTACGCCGGCGGCATCAACGGCGACAGCTCGGGCAGCAGCGCCGACTCGCTCACCAACGCGCTGCTCGCCGCCGTGCTGGCCGCCATCATCTGGACCGGCGCGGGCAACAGCCTGCGGATGGCCCGGCTGCGCGAACGCCTCCCCGGCCTCCAGGCCCGCACCCTGACCCGGCGGGCGGTGCCGGTCGCCTCCGACACCCCGCTCTCCGAGGCGCTGCGCCGGGCCAACGAGGCCGGCGCCCGCGCACTGGTCGTGGTGGACGGCCAGGGCGACCCGACGGCACTGGTCCGCGAGTCCGCGATCGTCTCCATCCCCGAGCACCGCCGCCCCTGGGTCGCCGTCAGCGGGCTCGCCCAGGAACTCACCCCCGGGATGCGGGTCTCCGCCGAACTGGTCGGCGAGGAACTCCTCGACCAGCTCCGCGCCCACCCCTCCACCGAATACCTGGTGGTCGAGCCCACCGGCGAGATCTACGGCGTGCTGTCCACCGCCGACGTGGAACGCGCCTTCCTCGCCGCCATGTCGCGCCCCGCCCCGTAACCGCACACGGGGACATACGCGCCCGTCAAACGGCGTCGCGCTGAGCCGGTAGGGTGATCCCATGTCCGAACCGACCGGTGCCGCCCGCCGACGCGGGCCCTTCAAAGTCGGGGACCAGGTCCAGCTCACCGATCCCAAGGGACGCCACTACACGTTCACGCTCGAAGCCGGAAAGCAGTTCCACACCCACAAGGGCGCTTTCCCGCACGACGAGCTGATCGGTGCCCCCGAGGGCAGTGTGGTCAGAACCACGGGAAACGTCGCTTATCTCGCGCTGCGCCCGCTGCTCCCCGACTACGTCCTGTCCATGCCCCGCGGCGCCGCCGTGGTCTACCCCAAGGACGCGGGGCAGATCCTGGCGATGGCCGACATCTTCTCCGGCGCCCGCGTCGTCGAGGCCGGGGTGGGCTCCGGCTCGCTGAGCAGCTTCCTGCTCCGGGCCATCGGCGACCAGGGCATGCTGCACAGTTACGAGCGCCGGGCGGACTTCGCCGAGATCGCCACCCAGAACGTGGAGCGCTACTTCGGCGGTCCGCACCCCGCCTGGCAGCTCACCGTCGGTGACCTCCAGGACAATCTCTCGGACACCGACGTCGACCGGGTGATCCTGGACATGCTGGCGCCCTGGGAGTGCCTTGAGGTGGTCGCCAAGGCCCTGGTGCCCGGCGGCATCCTGTGCGCCTATGTGGCCACCACCACCCAGCTCGCCCGTACCGTCGAGGCGATCAGGGAGTTCGGCAGCTTCAACGAGCCGGCCGCCTGGGAGACCATGGTGCGCACCTGGCACGTGGAGGGCCTCGCGGTCCGGCCCGATCACCGGATGATCGGCCACACCGGCTTCCTGCTCACCGCCCGCCGGCTCGCCGACGGGGTGGAGCCCCCGCTGCGCCGCCGCCGGCCCGCCAAGGGTGCCTACGGCGAGGACTACACCGGGCCGGGAGGCACCGGCGGGGAGTCCGCCGGCGCGGAGTGACCCGCCCCCGGGGCGGCTGCTGCGGCTAAAACCGGCCAACTTCGGCCAACTCCACCGGACCGCCGCTGTTTTGTCCGGTCGGCCCTGCCGCCCGGACATCCGGGGCGTTCCCGGATGTCTTGGACATCCCGGACGTCCCGGTCGATGGGTGGCGGCTCTCCCCGCGTCCCTCCCCGTCTCTCCGCGCCTCTTCGCGCACAGCCCCCCGTATCGCCGGGGCGCCCCCACCGCCCGCCCGTCGTACGCCCGGCGCGCCGCGGGGCCCCCGGCGTTCCGCCCCCGGTGTGACCTGTGGCACGATGCTGGCCATCCCCGCCGTTTCGAGCCCAGGAGACAGGCGCGTGCAGCCGTCCGCAGGCCCCGCTCTTCCGCATACCCGCAGCCGTTCCGTGCACTGGATCACCACCGCCGCGACCCTGGGCGCGATAGTGGCCCTCGTCGCCCTGGTGGAGCCCGCCGACGCCTCCCAGAGTGCCTCCCGGGCCGCCTCGGGCCCCGTGCCCCGTCCGTCGAACGGCTCGGTCCGTCCCACCGCCCCGGCCGCCCCGCCGAACCCGGCGGCCGTCACGTATCCGCTGGACTGCCCGCCGGGCGCGAAGGTGGACGTCGTGTCCAAGGTCAGCGGGGACCTGGACGGTGACGGGCGGCCGGAGACCGTCGTGGTGGTGCGCTGCGACTCCGGCGCCGGCACCCCGCCGAGCGGCGTCTTCGTGCTCTCGGCGGCGGGGGCCGCGCCGCGGATAGCGGAAACCCTGGTCAGGCCGAAGGACGACCGGCAGATCAGCGACTTCCGGCTGGACGGCCGGACCGTCCGGGCGACGGTGCTGGGCTTCTCCAGCGCCGCCACGCCGCGCTGCTGCCCCGACATGCGGCGCGGCTACGCCTGGGAGTGGCGCCACGACCGCTACGTGGCCATCCCGGGACCGGCCGGCAACAGCGTCTGAGCGGCCCGCCGGCGCCGTTCCCCGACCTTCCCCGACCTTTCCCGGCAGTCCCCAGCGCCTCCCCGCGTCCCTGTGGCGCCGGGCCGGCCACTCTTACGGCCCTGGGGCCCGGCGCTAGTCCGCGTCGGGGCCGTAGACCTCGACCCGGTCCGCGGCCCTGCGCACATGGATGCAGTCCCCGGGGCACTCCTTGGCGGAGTCGGCCACATCCCTGATCAGGGTCAGCGGCACCGGCACAGTGGCCCCGGGGGTCTGCCGCAGCTCGTCGTCGGCGCCCTTCACATAGGCCAGCCCGTCGATGTCCAGCTCGAAGACTTCGGGCGCATACTGCACACAGATCCCGTCACCCGTGCACAGGTCCTGGTCGATCCAGACTTCGAGTGCCTCAGCCGTCTCGTTGCTCACGGAAACCCTCGCCTAGCGTTGTTCGTTCGGGAAGAGACCACCGTCGAAGGCGGTTGACCAAACGAAGATACAACCGGCGGCTTCCGGATGGAGATCGGCGGGTATCCCAGTGGCGGAGGGACGTACGCAAGGGTGAAGATCGGACACACCGCGATCGTCTTTGTGATCTAGGGGTTTCAACCCCTACCGGTCCAGGTAGGGTCTGGAAACGTCCAGCTCCCCTTGGAGGAGGTGAGGACCGTGGCGGCCCACGACGACGACATCAACCGTGGCGGCCGACCCGCTCGTGGATCGGAAGATCCCATGAGCCAGGTCGCCTTTCTTGAGCAGGAGATCGCCGTCCTGCGACGCAAGCTCGCCGACTCTCCGCGGCACACGAGGATTCTCGAGGAGAGAATCGTCGAGCTGCAGACCAATCTGGCGGGCGTGTCCGCGCAGAACGAACGGTTCGCGAACACGCTGCGAGAGGCCCGCGACCAGATCGTGGCTCTCAAGGAGGAGGTCGACCGGCTCGCGCAGCCGCCGGCCGGCTTCGGTGTGTTCCTTCAGTCAAACGAGGACGGTACGGCGGACATCTTCACCGGCGGGCGCAAGCTCCGGGTGAACGTCAGCCCTTCCGTCGAACTCGACGAGCTCCGGCGCGGCCAGGAGCTGATGCTCAACGAGGCGCTCAACGTGGTCGAGGCCATGGAGTTCGAGCGCGTCGGCGACATCGTCACCCTCAAGGAGATCCTCGAGGACGGCGAGCGTGCCCTGGTCATCGGGCACACCGACGAGGAGCGGGTGGTGCGGCTCGCCGAACCGCTGCTCGACGGGGCGCTGCGCGTCGGTGACGCGCTGCTGCTCGAACCCCGTTCCGGCTACGTCTACGAGCGGGTGCCCAAGAGCGAGGTCGAGGAACTCGTCCTCGAAGAGGTCCCCGACATCGATTACCGCCAGATCGGCGGTCTCGGCAACCAGATCGAGCAGATCCGCGACGCGGTGGAACTGCCCTATCTGCACGCCGAGCTCTTCAAGGAGTACGAGCTGCGTCCGCCCAAGGGCGTACTGCTCTACGGCCCGCCCGGCTGCGGCAAGACGCTCATCGCCAAGGCGGTGGCGAACTCGCTGGCCAAGAAGGTCGCCGAGGTCACGGGTCAGCCCCAGGGCAAGAGCTACTTCCTCAACATCAAGGGCCCTGAGCTGCTCAACAAGTTCGTGGGCGAGACCGAGCGGCAGATCCGCCTGGTCTTCCAGCGCGCCCGCGAGAAGGCCTCGGAGGGCACTCCGGTCATCGTCTTCTTCGACGAGATGGAGTCCCTGTTCCGCACCCGTGGTTCCGGTGTCAGCTCGGACGTGGAGAACACCATCGTCCCGCAGTTGCTCGCCGAGATCGACGGTGTGGAGGGCCTGGAGAACGTCATCGTGATCGGCGCCTCCAACCGCGAGGACATGATCGACCCGGCGATCCTGCGGCCTGGCCGGCTGGACGTGAAGATCAAGATCGAGCGGCCGGACGCCGAGGCGGCCAAGGACATCTTCTCCAAGTACCTGGTTCCCACCCTTCCGCTGCACGGGGAGGACCTGGCGGAACACGGCGGGTCGACCGCCGGAACCGTGGAAGCCATGATCCAGTCTGTGGTGGAGCGGATGTACTCCGAGAGCGAGGAGAACCGCTTCCTGGAGGTCACCTATGCCAATGGTGACAAGGAGGTCCTGTACTTCAAGGACTTCAACTCCGGGGCGATGATCCAGAACATCGTGGACCGGGCCAAGAAGATGGCGATCAAGGACTTCCTCGACCACGACCAGCGCGGTCTCCGCGTCTCCCACCTGCTCGCCGCCTGTGTGGACGAGTTCAAGGAGAACGAGGACCTGCCCAACACCACCAACCCCGACGACTGGGCGAGGATCTCCGGCAAGAAGGGCGAGCGGATCGTCTTCATCCGCACACTGGTGACCGGAAAGCAGGGGGCGGACACCGGACGCTCCATCGACACCGTGGCGAATACCGGACAGTATCTCTAAGCAATCCGTAAGCACTACCCCTCCGGCTGCGGGTCCCGACAGCGGGTACCCGCAGCCGGTGTGTTTTCCGGCCCGGACGGGCCGGAGCCGGGCAAGGAGGGCCGCATGACCGTACGGCGAGTAATGGGCATCGAGACCGAGTACGGCATCTCCGTGCCCGGCCACCCCAACGCCAATGCCATGCTCACCTCGTCCCAGATCGTCAACGCCTACGCGGCGGCGATGCACCGGGCGCGCCGCGCCCGCTGGGACTTCGAGGAGGAGAATCCGCTGCGGGACGCCCGCGGCTTCGATCTCGCCCGGGAAGCTGCGGACTCCACCCAGCTCACCGACGAGGACATCGGCCTGGCCAATGTGATCCTCACCAACGGGGCCCGGCTCTACGTGGACCACGCCCACCCCGAGTACTCCTCGCCCGAGATCACCAATCCGCGCGACGCCGTCCTCTGGGACAAGGCCGGCGAGCGGATCATGGCCGAGGCGGCGCTGCGGGCCGGCCAGATCCCCGGCGCCCAGCCCATCCACCTCTACAAGAACAACACCGACAACAAGGGCGCGTCCTACGGCACGCACGAGAACTACCTGATGCGGCGGGAGACCCCGTTCTCGGACATCGTGCGGCACCTGACGCCGTTCTTCGTCTCCCGGCAGGTCGTCACCGGCGCGGGCCGGGTCGGCATCGGCCAGGACGGCCGTGAGCACGGCTTCCAGCTCAGCCAGCGGGCGGACTACTTCGAGGTCGAGGTCGGCCTGGAGACCACCCTCAAGCGCCCCATCATCAACACCCGCGACGAACCGCACTCCGACGCCGAGAAGTACCGCAGGCTGCACGTCATCATCGGTGACGCCAACCTCTCCGAGCTGTCCACCTACCTCAAGCTGGGCACCACCGCGCTGGTGCTCTCCATGATCGAGGACGGCTTCATCAAGGTCGACCTCGTGGTGGACCAGCCGGTCCGCACGCTGCACGAGGTCTCCCACGACTCCACCCTGCACCAGCTCATCACGCTGCGTAACGGGCGCACTCTGACGGCGGTCCAGCTCCAGATGGAGTATTACGAGCTGGCCCGTAAATACGTCGAGGAGCGGTACGGGGCCGACGCCGACGAGCAGACCCAGGACGTGCTCAGCCGCTGGGAGGACGTGCTCAACCGGCTGGAGCGGGATCCGATGACCCTGGCGGGCGAGCTGGACTGGGTGGCCAAGAAGGAGCTGCTGGAGGGGTACCGGCGCCGCGACGGCCTCGGGTGGGATGCCGCCCGGCTGCACCTGGTGGACCTCCAGTACGCCGACGTGCGGCCCGACAAGGGCCTCTACAACCGGCTGGCGGCCCGCGGCCGCATCAAGCGCCTGCTGGCCGAGCCCGATGTGCTCAGGGCCGTGAACAAGCCTCCGGAGGACACCAGGGCCTACTTCAGGGGCCGCTGCCTGGAGCAGTACGCCGATGACGTGGCCGCCGCCTCCTGGGACTCCGTGATCTTCGATCTGCCCGGCCGCGACTCGCTTCAGCGGGTTCCCACCCTGGAGCCGCTGCGGGGCACCCGCAAGCACGTCAAGGAGCTGCTCGACCGTTGCCGCACCGCCGAGGACCTGGTCCGGATCCTGTCCGGCGGGTAACCGGGGGCTGAAACGGACCGGAAGCGGGAAACAACCCGATAGCACTCGGACGTTCCATTAATCCAGAGCCGGAGTCGGACCCTGCTTGTAGGGTCGGATCTTGTAGGCACGCAACCGAGCGGGGTGAGGGACATGGCTACCAAGGACAGCGACGGCGGACAGCAGAAGGCGACGCGTTCCACGGAGGAGGTCGAGGAGACCCAGCAGGACTCCCAAGCGGCCGACGACCTCAAGGAACGCCAGGAGAAGCTCTCGGACGACGTGGACTCCGTCCTGGACGAGATCGACGACGTCCTGGAGGAGAACGCGGAGGACTTCGTGCGCTCCTTCGTGCAGAAGGGCGGACAGTAGTCACGGCGGTCACGCCCATCACTGGCGGTGACTGGCGGTCACTTCCGACGGGGCCGTCGGCGCGTCGACCAGGCGCGCCGTGGCCGGGAAAGACGAGTGTCCACGGGGAAACACGGTATGTGGATGACTGCCATGAAACGGGTAGGGTCCGGGGCGTACCGTACGTCAACTGCAAGTCGGTCATTGGCGTGTTGGGAAACGAACCCGACAGGATTCGTCGGGCGATCGCTCACCTGGAGGGAAACGCGTGGAAGCCAACACTCGTAACACCGGGCATCTACCTGCTGCCTTCCTGACGCCGGGCTCGTCCTCGTTCATGGACTTCCTCGGAGACCACGCGCCCCATCTGCTGCCGGGAAACCGGACGCTTCCGCCGCTGAAGGGTGCCATCGAGCTGCCGCACGGCACCACGATCGTGGCGGCGGCCTTCGAGGGCGGGGTGGTCCTCGCCGGCGACCGCCGGGCCACCATGGGCAACATCATCGCTCAGCGCGACATCGAGAAGGTCTTCCCCGCCGATGAGTTCTCGGCCGTCGGCATCGCCGGCACCGCCGGGCTGGCGGTGGAGATGGTGAAGCTCTTCCAGCTCGAGCTGGAGCACTACGAGAAGATCGAAGGGGCGACCCTGTCCCTGGAGGGCAAGGCCAACCGGCTGTCCACCATGATCCGCGGCAACCTGGGCATGGCCCTCCAGGGCCTCGCCGTGGTGCCGCTCTTCGCCGGATACGACACCGAGCGGGCCAAGGGCCGCATCTTCTCCTACGACGTGACCGGTGGGCGCAGCGAGGAGCACGGCTTCGCCGCCACCGGCTCCGGCTCCATGTTCGCCCGCGGCGCCCTCAAGAAGCTCTACCGCAGCGATCTGACCGAGCAGCAGCTGGTCACCGCCGTTGTCCAGGCGCTCTACGACGCGGCCGACGACGACTCCGCCACCGGGGGGCCCGACCTCTCCCGGCGGATCTTCCCGATCATCACGGTGATCACCGAGGAGGGGTTCCGGCGGCTCGGTGAGACCGAGGTCGCCGAGATCGCCCAGTCGGTGGTCGACGGACGCCGGGACCGCCCCGACGGCCCCCTGGCACAGGTGCTGTGACGGCCGGTCGGCCGACAGGCCGTCACGTGACGTTTTCCCAGACCACGACAGCGCCGACAGCAGAAAGGCACGGTTAGCCGGTGTCCACGCCCTTTTATGTCTCGCCGCAGCAGGCCATGGCGGACCGCGCCGAGTACGCCCGCAAGGGAATCGCCCGCGGTCGCAGCGTGGTCGTACTGCAATACACCGACGGAATCGTTTTCGTCGCCGAGAACCCGTCCCGAGCCCTTCACAAGGTCAGCGAGATCTATGACCGGATCGCCTTCGCGGCGGTCGGCAAGTACAACGAGTTCGAGAACCTGCGGATCGGCGGCGTCCGGTACGCGGACCTGCGCGGCTTCACGTACGACCGTGAGGACGTGACGGCCCGCGGCCTGGCCAATGTCTACGCCCAGACGCTCGGCACCATCTTCTCCAGCGTCGGGGAGAAGCCCTATGAGGTGGAGCTGATCGTCGCGGAGGTCGGCTCGGCCCCCGAGGACGACCAGATCTACCGGCTGCCGCACGACGGCTCGATCGTCGACGAACACGGCGCGGTCGCCGTGGGCGGCAATTCCGACCAGATCGGCAGCTATCTCGACCAGCGGCACCGGGACGGGATGACGCTGGCGGAGGCGCTGGCGCTCGCCGTCGAGTCCCTCAGCCGGGACACCAACGGCAGCGACCGGCAGCTCACCGCCGAGCAGCTCGAAGTCGCGGTGCTCGACCGGACCCGCCCGCAGGCACGGAAGTTCAAGCGGATCCTGGGCCGCCAGCTTTCCCGCCTGCTGGACACGGAGAGCGCCGCCACCGCCCAGACCGACGACCCCTCCGACGAGGAATAGCCTCCGGCTCGGACCCCCGATACCCCGCCGCTACCACCACCTCTACTTCCGGTACCTCTGGTACCTCTGGTACCTCCGGCCTGTACCTCACTCCGGCACCCACGATGCCCCGGCTCCCGCCGGGGCATCGCCGCGTTCTGGGTCTCTTGGGGGCGGGGCGAGGGCGGGCGGCCCCGCCGACGCGCCGGGGCTTCGCCCGTGGTGCGGGGCGGGGAGGGGGAGCGGCTGGTGGCAGCGCGGCGGGCTGACTGGCTCGCCGGCGGATCGCCGCGATTGGGAGGGCTCGAACGGAGCGGCCCCGCCCGGGGTGTGGGCCGGGTGCACCCGCCGACGCGGCGGGGTCAGGGGGGCGGGGCGGTGGAGGTGCGGGGGATGAGGTGGACGGGGAGGGTGCCGCCGGGGGCGTCCATGCCGTTGAGCAGGGCGAGGAGGGCGGTCATGCCGGCGGCGCCGACCTCCTCGGCGGGCAGCCGTACCGTGGTCAGCTCGGGGTCGATCGCGGTGGCCAGCGAGAGATCGTCGAAGCCCGCCACCGAGAGCCGGCCCGGGACGTCAAGCCCCAGCCCCCTGGCGGCCTTGCAGGCACCGGCGGCCAGCACGTCGGAGTCGCAGATCAGCGCGGTCGGGGCCGGCCCCGGCCGCGCCAGCACCCGCGCCGCCGCCGCCCGGCCCGCCGCCACGTCCAGCGCGCACCGCTCGGTGCCCAGCAGTACCGCGCCCGGCACCCGTGCCAGCTCCGCCGCGACCGTCTCGGCGCGTACCCGGAAGGTCCAGGCGTCCACCTCGCCGGCGATATGCGCGAACCGGCGGTGGCCGAGCGCCAGCAGATGCCGCACCACCTGCCGGATGCCGTCGGCGACCGCCAGATTGACCGTCGGGGCGCCGCCGGGCGCCGCCGGATCGCTGTCCAGCATCACCAGCGGCAGCCCGCCGTCCTCGGCCGCGCCGCTCGTGGCGCCGGCGATCCCGGCCAGCGCGTCGGCCGCCATCGAGGACGCGATCACCCCGTCGATCGCGGCCCGCGCCGAGCCGAAGGGGTCCCGGGCCCGCCCGACCCCCGCCGGGGACGGATAAAGCACCACCCCGAAGCCGTGTTCCGCCGCGACGGCGGCGGCCCCGGAGTAGACCCGGGCGAAGTACTCATGGGTGATCGCCGGCACCACGAGCAGCGCGGTCCTGGTCCGGCCGAGCCGCAGATTGCGGGCCGCGAGGTTCGGCAGATACCCCAGCGAGCCGGCCGCCTCCCGGACCGCCGCCGCGGTCCGCTCCGACACCCGCCCGCGCCACTTCCCGCCGAGCACCAGCGACACGGTCGCCTGCGACACGCCGGCCACCCGCGCCACATCCCGCGATGTCGGCCGACCCCCACCGCTCACGCCCCACCTCCCAGCAGCGCGACCCACCGGGTGGACCGCCGACCCCGGACATGGTACGTATGACGCCGATACGTTATACGTAACACTCGAAGGGGGAAGCATGACGAGCGCGGGATACGCGGACCTGCTGCGGGCACGCCACGCCGGGCGGCTGCTCGGCGGCACCCTGCTGGGGCGGCTGCCCAACGCCATGGCCGCGCTGGCCATCGTGCTCTTCCTCCGCTCCCAGGGCGCCGGCTACGGGCTGGCCGGCACGCTCTCCGCGGTCTTCGGGCTGGCCGTCGCGGTCGGTCAGCCGCTGCTCGGCCGGACGGTGGACCGGCGCGGACAGCCCCGGGTGATGACCGCCGCCGCACTGCTCTCGGCGGCCGGCTTCGTGCTGCTCGCCGTCAACGGCCCGCGGCCGCTGCCCGTCGCGGTCGCCGCCGTCCTGCTGGCCGGCCTCGCCACCCCGCCGCTGGAAGGCGGCCTGCGAGCGCTGTGGCCCGCGGTGCTGGCGCGCGAGGAGCAGGTGCTGAAGGCGTACGCGCTGGACGCCGCCGCCCAGGAGGTGCTCTTCACGGTGGGCCCGCTGCTGGTCACGCTGGCCGTCGCCACCGCCTCGGAGGCCGCCGCCGTGGTCCTCACCGGCCTGCTCGGCGTGGCCGGGACGCTGGTCGTCGTCACCTCCCCGCCCTCCCGGCGCTGGCGGGCGGCGCCCCGCGAGGCCCACTGGCTGGGCGCGCTGCGCTCCCGTGGCCTGGCCGTACTGCTCGGCGCCTGCCTCTTCATCGGCGTCGCGCTCGGCGCCTTCTCGCTGGCCGCCGTGGCCTACGGCGACGCGCACGGCGGCGACTCGGCCACCGCGTACGTGCTCGCCGCCAACGGCGCCGGCGCCCTGGCCGGCGGCCTCGGCTACGGCGCCCGCGCCTGGGCCGGCGTTCCCGAGCGCCGACTGCGGCTGCTGTCGCTGGGACTCGCCGCCTGCTACCCGCCGCTGCTGCTCGCGCCGGCCCTCGGCTGGATGCTGCCGCTCGCCGCGCTCGCCGGATTCTTTCTCGCCCCCACCCTGGCTTGCGGCTTCCTCGTGGTGGACCGGCACGCGCCGGCCGGCACCGTCACCGAGGCCTTCTCCTGGGTGGTGACCGCCATGGGCGTCGGCGCGGCCCTCGGCACCGCGCTGGCCGGCCTGGTCGCGCAGCACGGCGGAACCACCGCCGGATTCGGTGTCAGCGCCGTGAGCGGGGTGGTCGCCATGCTCGTCCTGCTGCTCACCAGCCGAATCCTCACCGTTCCAAACCTCGAAAGCCGGCCGGAAAAAGATCGAAACGGTGCGGTCGAACCTCGTTTCAGCACCACGCATCAGGCGTAATGTTCAGACATGGACCGCCGCATTTTCGGGCTGGAGAACGAGTACGGCGTCACATGCACGTTCAGGGGACAGCGGCGTCTGTCCCCTGACGAGGTGGCGCGGTACCTCTTCCGCCGTGTCGTGTCATGGGGACGAAGCAGCAATGTTTTCCTCCGCAACGGGGCCCGCCTCTATCTCGACGTCGGCTCGCACCCGGAGTACGCCACTCCCGAGTGTGACAACGTCACCGAACTCGTCACGCACGACAAGGCCGGGGAACGCATCCTGGAAGGCCTTCTGGTGGACGCCGAACGCCGGCTCCACGAAGAGGGCATCGCGGGCGATGTGTATCTGTTCAAGAACAACACCGACTCGGCCGGCAACTCCTACGGATGCCACGAGAATTACCTGGTGGCCCGGCACGGGGAATTCTCCCGGCTGGCGGACATCCTGATTCCGTTCCTGGTCACCCGGCAGCTCCTGTGCGGCGCGGGCAAGGTGCTCCAGACCCCGCGGGGCGCCGTCTTCTGCGTCAGCCAGCGCGCCGAGCACATCTGGGAAGGCGTCAGCTCGGCCACCACCCGCTCGCGCCCCATCATCAACACCCGCGACGAGCCGCACGCCGACGCGGAGCGCTATCGGCGGCTGCACGTCATCGTCGGCGACTCCAACATGTCCGAGACCACCATGCTGCTCAAGGTCGGCGCCACCGACCTGGTGCTGCGGATGATCGAGGCCGGCACGGTGATGCGCGACCTCACCCTGGAGAACCCGATCCGGGCGATCCGCGAGGTCAGCCACGACATCACCGGCCGCCGCAAGGTGCGACTCGCCTCCGGCCGGGAGGCGTCCGCCCTCGACATCCAGCAGGAGTACTACTCCAAGGCGGTGGAGTTCTGCGAGCGCCGCGGCATCCGCAGCGGCGTCATCGAGCAGGTGCTGGAGCTGTGGGGCCGCACCCTGGAGTCGATCGGCAGCGGCGACCTCGGCAAGATCGGCACCGAGATCGACTGGGTGATGAAGTACCAGCTCATCGAGCGCTACCGGAACCGGGACAACATCACCATGTCCCACCCCCGGGTCGCCCAGATAGACCTCGCCTATCACGACATCCACCGCCGCCGCGGGCTCTACTACCTGCTGGAACGCAAGGGGCAGGCCAAGCGGATCTGCAGCGATCTGAAGATCTTCGAGGCCAAGTCGGTCCCGCCGCAGACCACCAGGGCCAGGCTCCGCGGGGACTTCATCCGCCGGGCCCAGGAGCAGCGCCGGGACTTCACCGTCGACTGGGTGCACCTCAAACTCAACGACCAGGCGCAGCGCACGGTGCTGTGCAAGGACCCCTTCCGGTCGGTCGACGACCGGGTGGAGAAGCTGATCGCCGGGATGTGACCGGCGGAGCGCACGCCGTAGGGTGTGGGGCGGCGGATTCCGATCCCCCGGCTGCCCGCCGGCCCCACCCCGACGAACCGAACGAGGAACCCCGTGCGCCGACGTTCCGTACTGCTCGCTGTGCCCGCGCTCCTGCTCACCGCCGCCGGCTGCGGCAGCAAGGACGACAAGAGCGACGCGGCCTCGTCCCCGTCGGGCTCGCCATCGGGCAGCAGCGCTCCGTCCGGCTCGCCGTCCGCCACCCCCGGGACCAAGATCGTCGGCGGTCCGGTCCCGGAGATCACCGCGGGCAGCGCCTTCAACCAGAAGCCGACGATCGCCAAGGGCGCCGGCACCCCCGCCAAGGACCTCGCCGTCAAGACCGTCATCCCGGGCAGCGGCCCCACGATCGCCTCGGGTGACTACGTTCAGGTGAATTACGTCGGTCAGGTCTACGACACCGCGAAGGTCTTCGACACCTCCTTCGGCCGCGGCCCGTACACCAATGTCATCGGCCAGGGGAAGGTCATCCCCGGCTGGGACCGGGGCCTGGTCGGCCAGAAGGTGAAGAGCCGGGTGGAGCTGGCGATCCCGCCGGCCCTCGGCTACGGCAGCGCGGGCAACTCCCAGGCCGGCATCAAGGGCACCGACACCCTGGTCTTCGTGATCGACGTCCTCCAGCGCTTCAACGGCAAGAGCTCGGCCACCGGCGCCGCCGTACCGCAGAAGGACGCGAGCCTGCCCAAGGTCGGCACCAACACCGACGGCAAGGCCCCCTCCATCGACGTGCCCAAGGGCGCCAAGGGCAAGGCGCCCACCAAGCTGGTCTCCGAGTACATCCTCGAAGGCGACGGCGCCGTGGTGAAGGCCACCGACAACCTGCTGCTCCAGTACAAGGGCGTGCTCTGGGACACCGGCAAGGAGTTCGACTCCACCTACGGCCGGGGCGAACTGGCCGCCTTCCCGCTCGCCCAGCTCATCAAGGGCTGGCAGCAGGGCCTGGCGGGCAAGAAGGTCGGCAGCCGGGTGATGCTGGTGACGCCGCCCGACGTGGCCTACGGCAACAAGGCCAACAACGGCATCCCGGCCAACTCCACGCTGGTCTTCACGCTGGACATCCTGGCTCTTCTGTGAGGTCTGCAAGACTGTCCGGGTTGCCCGCAACAGCACAAGGAGCACCGAAGTGAGCATCGAGAAGCCCGAGATCGACTTCCCGGGCGGCGAGCCGCCGGCCGACCTGGAGATCAAGGACATCTGGGAGGGCGACGGACCCGTCGCCAAGGCCGGGGACACCGTCTCCGTCCACTACGTCGGGGTGGCCTTCTCCTCCGGCGAGGAGTTCGACGCGAGCTGGAACCGCGGCGCTCCGCTGCGCTTCCAGCTCGGTATCGGCCAGGTCATCGCCGGCTGGGACCAGGGCGTGCAGGGCATGAAGGTCGGTGGGCGCCGTCAGCTCACCATTCCCGCGCACCTCGCGTACGGCGACCAGGGCGCCGGCGGCGCCATCAAGCCGGGCGAGACGCTGATCTTCGTCTGTGACCTGGTCGCCGTCTGACCTGCCGCTGAGCTGTGCCGAGGGCCCCGCCGTCCGGCGGGGCCCTCGGCTTCGGCCGCGGCCGGGCCCGGGTCCCGGTCCTGGACCGGGGCCGAGACCCGCGTCCCGGAGCCGGTCCAGGATTGGGTCCCGCGCCACCGGGAGCGATAGGTTCGGCGGGCGGGCGCGAAGGCGTGAAGGAAGGGTGCGGGGATGGCGATTGCCAAGGCGGAGCGGCTGATGAACCTCGCGCTGTGCCTGATGAACACCCGGCGCCCGGTCAGCAAGCGTGAACTGCGCGCGTCCGTCGAGGCGTACCACGAGGTCACCTCGGACGAGTCGTTCAACCGGATGTTCGAACGCGACAAGGACGACCTGCGGGAACTCGGCCTGGTCATCGACACGGTGGAGAGCGTCGACGGCGAGTTCGGCTATCTCGCCCGCAGTGACCGCAACCGGCTGCCGGACATCGCGCTCGACCCGGAGGAGGCCGCCGCCCTCGGGCTGGCCGCCAAGGTCTGGCAGCAGGCCCGCCTCGCCGAGGCGGCCAGCGGCGCCCTGCAGAAACTCCGCGCGGCCGGTGTGCCGTACGAGGACACCAGCAGCGTGCTCGAACCGCGCATCCCCGCCCCCGAGCCCGCCTTCGAGGCGCTGATGCTCGCCACCCGGGAGCGGCGCGCGGTCGCCTTCGACTACCGCAAGGCCAACGCGGTGCGGCCCGAGCCCCGGGTGGTCGAACCCTGGGCACTGGAGTGCTGGCGCGGCCACTGGTACGCCGCCGGGTACGACCGGGACCGCGGCGCCGTCCGGGTCTTCCGGCTCTCCCGGATCAGCGGCAAGGTCCGTACCCGTGGCGCCTTCACCGCGGAGGTGCCCGACCACGTGGACGTCCGGGAGACCGTCGCCCGCTGGGCCGGCGAGGGCGCCACCGCGGCCACCGCCCGGATCCGGCTGCGGCGCGGCAGCGGCTACCCGCTGCGTTCCCGGGCCGTCGTCACCAGCCCGGTCGACGCCGACTGGGACGAGCTGGACATCCCCTACGGCCACGGCCTGGAAGCCTGGCTCGCCGAGTTCGGCCCCGACGTGGTCGTGCTGGCACCGGAGGAGTTGCGCGCCGAGGTGCTCGAACGGCTGCGCGCGGTGGCGAAGGGCTGAAGGGTCTCATTTCATGAGCAACGCGATCGACCAGACCCGGCGGATGCTGTCCCTGGTCACCTATCTGCGGGAGCGGCCCGGGGCGCGTGTCAGCGAGGTGGCGCGGGCCTTCGGGGTGACCGAGGCCGAGCTGATCGGCGACCTCAATGTGCTGCCGCTGTGCGGCACCAGCTTCCGCGGCGGCGACCTGCTGGACATCGACACCGACGGCGAACGTATCTGGTGGCACAACCCCGGCACCGCCGACGACGTGGCGCAGCCGCTGCGGCTGGCCGCCGACGAGGCCACCGCCCTGCTGGTCGCCGCCCGCGCGGTGGCCAATCTGCCGGGTCTGCGGGACCGGGACCGCCAGGCTTTGCTGCGGGCCTGCGCCAAGCTGGAGACCGCGGCCGGCGAGGTGGCGGGGCCCAGCGCCCAGCTCTCGGTGACCTTCGAGGCCGAGGGCAGCGTCTTCGCCACCGTGGACCGCGCCATCACCGAACGACGGCTGCTGTGGATGCGCTACTACTCTCCGGCCCGTGACACCCTCAGCGAGCGCCGGGTGGACCCGATCCGGCTCTTCTCCGTCGGGCACACCTACTTCGAGGGCTGGTGCCGGCTCTCGGAGGACCGCCGTACCTTCCGGCTGGACCGGGTGGCCGAGATCAGGCTCCTCGACGAACCCTCCGATCCGCCGCGGCTCGAACCGCGCGACCTGTCCCAGGGGCTGGTGCAGCCGGCCGGCGACGACCCGGAGGTGGTGATCGAGGTCGGCGCGGGCGGCCGCTGGGTCGCCGAGTACTACCCGCACGACAGCGCCGAGGAGCTGCCCGACGGCGGCCTGCGGATCACCCTGCGCACCCCCGACCCGGGCTCGCTGCGGCGGCTGGCGCTGCGGCTCGGCCGGGACGGCCGGATCGTGGCCCCGGTCGAACTGGCCGAGCAGGCGCGTGAGGCGGCCGTGCTGGCCCTGGCCGCCTACGGGGAATGAGGGGACCGGCCATGACCACCACCACCCGTCCGCCGTTCCCCGAGACCGGTCCCGTGCTGTTCCGGGCCGGCTGCCCGCACTGCCGGGAGAGCTTCGAACTGGCCGCGGGCGCGCTGCGGCTGGCCATCGGCGGCTCGGCCCGCACCACCTACTACTCCTTCACCTGCCCGGCGTGCGACGAGGCGGTCCGCAAACCGGCCGGCGAGCGGATCGTGGAGCTGCTGACGACCGGCGGCGTCCGCGCCGTACGGCTGCGGGCCCTCTGACCCTCCCGGCCGCGGGGACCGGTAGGCTCGCGGGCCATGTGGCTGCTCATTGTCTCCGTCGGCCTGGCGACCGCGGGGCTGCTGATCCTCGGCGTACTGGCGATCCGGGTCTTCCTGGCGGTACGGGAGCTGGCCCGGCAGGTCGCGGCCGGCACCGAGGCGCTGACCAGGGCGAGCGACCGGCTCCAGCGCGCCGCGCGGCCGATGGCCGGGCGCGCGGGCGAGATCTCGCGGCACTGAGCCTGCCACCCCGGCGCGACGGGAGGGTAGTCTGGCCGGGCGGCCCCACGAGGAGCGCGGCAGGGCCGCAACCAGGTGGCTTCCGGTGCATTCCCGGGTGTTCACCGGTGCACGCTACGATCACAGCCTGCGCGGCGACCGGACATCCGTCCGAGAGCCGGGCTTCCGGTCAAGGACAACGCCGCCTCGGTGAGAAGGTAGACCTTTCATGCTCGGCAACCTCAAGCCCCTCGAGATCGCCCTCATCCTTCTCGTCATCGTCGTTCTCTTCGGTGCGAAGAAGCTTCCCGACCTCGCCAGGTCGCTCGGCAAGTCGGCCCGCATCCTCAAGAGCGAGGCCAAGGCGATGAAGAACGACAGCGGCCCCGCGGAGCACACCCCGCAGGAGCAGCCGGCGTCGGCGGGGACCGCCCGCACCATCCAGGCCGCCCCCGGTGACACCGCCAGCGCCCGCCCGGTGGCCGAGCCGGCCGACCGCACCACCACGCAGGCCTGATCCCGAAGCCGAAGAACGAAGCCGGAGCGCGTCGCTGACGGCTGCCGTACGAGACGAGGACGTGGGTGCTCAAGACTGCCCGCAAGCAGGAGAAGGATCCCGAGGGACGGATGCCCCTCGCGGAACACCTGCGTGAGCTGCGCAACCGGCTGATGAAGTCGGTCCTGGCGATCATCGTGGTGACCGTCGTGGCGGCGTTCTTCTACAAGGACATCATCCAGCTCCTCCAGCACCGCATCCCGGACACGGTGCGGTGTGTCAACGGCGCCACCCATCAGAAGAGGGACGCCCCCTGCGCGCAGATGACCGTCAGCGGTCTGCTCGGCGGTTTCTCGATCGCGCTCAAGGTCTCACTGATGGCCGGCGTCGTCATCTCCTCACCCGTCTGGCTCTACCAGCTCTGGGCATTCCTCGCGCCCGGCCTGCACCGCAACGAGAAGCGCTACACCATCGGCTTCGTCGGCGCCGGTGTGCCGCTCTTCGTGGCCGGCGCCTGGCTGGCGTACGCGATCCTGCCGCAGACCGCCCGGATCATGATCGGCTTCGTGCCGAACGACACCACCAACCTGCTGGCGCTTGACGACTTCCTGGACCTGGTGGTCCGGATGATCGTCGTCTTCGGCCTCGCCTTCGAGCTGCCGCTGGTGCTGGTGCTGCTGAACTTCACCGGGATCGTCACCGGCCGCCGGATGCTTGGCTGGTGGCGCGGCATGGTGATCGGCATCACCGTCTTCGCCGCGGTCGCCACGCCCACCGGCGACCCGCTCACCATGTGCCTGCTGGCCGCGCCGATCGTCTTCCTCTACTTCGTCGCCATGGGCGTCTGCTTCTTCAACGACGGGCGCAAGCGGCGCCGGCTGGCCGCCGACCCCGACTTCGGGCTCGACCCCGACGAGGCGTCCTCGCTGAGCCACATCCCCGAGCAGATCTCCAGCCAGCCCTTCGACGCGGCGGAGCGGCACCGCGACGGCGACGACGGCTACGACGACGCCACCTGAGCGTGCATCCGGGCCGATAAGATCACGCGCCGTGTCGGTGCCGCCAGGTAGGCTCTTGGACGAGATGACCGAAGAGATGTCCCCCGCCGAGCGCTACGCCGCCAGCCGTCTGCGCGCCCAAGAGAACGCCACCGCACTCGCCCAGTTCCGCGAGCTGTACGAGTTCGGTCTCGACCCGTTCCAGATAGAGGCGTGCCAGGCCCTTGAGGCCGGCAGCGGTGTGCTGGTCGCCGCGCCCACCGGCTCCGGCAAGACCATCGTCGGCGAGTTCGCCGTCCACCTCGCCCTCGCCGAGGGCCGCAAGTGCTTCTACACCACGCCCATCAAGGCGCTCTCCAACCAGAAGTACAACGACCTCGCCAAGCGGTACGGCGCCGAGAAGGTCGGCCTGCTCACCGGCGACAACAGTGTCAACGGCGACGCCCCGGTGATCGTCATGACCACCGAAGTGCTGCGGAACATGCTCTACGCGAACTCCCCGGCACTCGAAGGCCTCGGCTATGTGGTGATGGACGAGGTGCACTACCTCTCCGACCGCTTCCGCGGCGCCGTCTGGGAGGAGGTGATCATCCATCTGCCGCCGTCGGTGACCCTCGTGTCGCTCTCCGCGACCGTCTCCAACGCGGAGGAGTTCGGCGACTGGCTCGACACCGTGCGCGGTGACACCCAGGTGATCGTCTCCGAGCACCGGCCGGTGCCGCTGTGGCAGCACGTGATGGCCGGCCGCCGGATGCACGACCTCTTCGAGGAGCGGGCCGGCGCCACCGACAGCCGTGGCCGGCGCGAGGTCAACGCCGACCTGCTGCGGCTGGCCCGCGAGGAGAACCAGCGCAGCTTCCACCCCCGGGCCAAGCGGGGCCGGGAGGCCGACCGCGAGCGTGAGCGCCGGGCCCGCAGCCGGACGTGGACACCCAGCCGCGCCGAGGTCATCGACCGGCTCGACTCCGACGGCCTGCTGCCCGCGATCACCTTCATCTTCAGCCGGGCCGCCTGCGAGGCCGCCGTACAGCAGTGCCTGCACGCGGGGCTGCGGCTCAACAGCGACGAGGCACGGCTGCGGGTGCGGGCCATCGTCGAGGAGCGCACCCGGGCCATCCCCGACGAGGACCTCAACGTCCTCGGGTACTTCGAATGGCTGGAGGGCCTGGAGCGCGGTATCGCCGCCCACCACGCCGGCATGCTGCCGACCTTCAAGGAAGTGGTGGAGGAGCTCTTCGTCCAGGGCCTGGTCAAGGCGGTCTTCGCCACCGAGACGCTGGCGCTCGGCATCAACATGCCGGCCCGCTCCGTGGTGCTGGAAAAGCTCGTCAAGTGGAACGGCGAGACCCACGCGGACATCACCCCCGGCGAATACACCCAGCTCACCGGGCGTGCCGGGCGGCGCGGCATCGACATCGAGGGCCACGCGGTGGTGCTCTGGCAGCGCGGCTTCGACCCGGGCGCGGTCGCCGGACTGGCCGGCACCCGGACGTATCCGCTCCGGTCCTCGTTCAAGCCGTCGTACAACATGGCGGTCAACCTCGTCGGCCAGTTCGGCCGGCACCGGTCGCGGGAACTGCTGGAGACCTCCTTCGCCCAGTTCCAGGCGGACCGGTCCGTCGTCGGCATCTCCAAGCAGGTGCAGCGCAACGAGGAGGGCCTCGACGGCTACAAGGGCTCGATGACCTGCCACCTCGGCGACTTCGACGAGTACATGCGGCTGCGCCGCCAGTTGAAGGAACGCGAGGCCGAACTCTCCCGGCAGGGCGCGACGCTGCGCCGCGCGGCCTCCTCCGAGGCGCTGGAGAAGCTCAAGCCCGGCGACATCATCCATGTGCCCGCCGGGAAGTACGCCGGCCTGGCGCTGGTCCTGGAACCCGGCGTCCCGGCCGGGCGGTCCACCGGCCACCGGCACGGCGAGGAATACCACGACGGGCCCCGGCCGCTGGTGCTCACCGCCGAGCGGCAGGTCAAGCGGCTCGCCGAGATCGACTTCCCGGTGCCGGTCGAGGCGCTCGACCGGATGCGCATCCCCAAGTCGTTCAACCCGCGCAGCCCGCAGTCCCGCCGCGATCTCGCCTCCGCCATGCGCAGCAGGGCCGGCACGGCCGGCTGGGCGGCACCCTCGCACCACCGCAAGCAGCGGTCGGCCGCCGCCGACGACAGCGAGATCTTCCGGCTGCGGTCGGCGATCCGCACGCATCCCTGCCACGGCTGCGACGAGCGCGAGGACCACGCCCGCTGGGCCGAGCGCTACCACCGGCTGCGCCGCGACACCCAGCAGCTCGAACGGCGGATCGAGGGCCGGACCAACACCATCGCCCGTACCTTCGACCGGGTGTGCGCGGTGCTCACCGAACTCGACTACCTCGAAGGCGACAAGGTCACCCCGGAGGGCCGCAGGCTCGCCCGGCTCTACGGTGAACTCGACCTGCTGGCCAGCGAATGCCTGCGGCACGGCGTCTGGGACGGCCTCGGCCCGGCCGAACTCGCCGCGTGCGCCTCGGCGCTGGTCTACGAGTCCCGGCAGTCCGACGACGCGGTGACGCCCAAGCTGCCGACCGGTAACGCCAAGGCGGCGCTCAACGAGATGGTCCGGATCTGGGGCCGGCTCGACGCCCTGGAGGAGGACCACCGGATCAACCAGACCGAGGGCGTCGGCCAGCGGGAACCCGACTTCGGCTTCGCCTGGGCCGCTTATCGCTGGGCGTCCGGGCACGGCCTGGACTCGGTGCTCTCCGACGCGGACATGCCGGCCGGTGACTTCGTCCGGTGGTGCAAGCAACTCATCGACGTACTCGGCCAGATCGGCAACGCCGCGCCGGAGAAGAGCCCGGTGCGGGGCAACTCCCGCCGGGCCGTGGACGGTCTGCTGCGGGGCGTGGTGGCGTACTCGTCGGTGGGGTGAGGTCCTGGGGGCGGCGCGGGCCAGGTGTGGCCCGGCCGGCCGCCTGAGCGGGGCCGCTGGGGCGCCTTGGGGTTTGGCGCGCCGTCAGCGCCTGCCGTCAGTGGCCGAGGGCGGCCAGGTAGCCGCGCCAGCCGCCGTGGTCGGTGATGTCCTTCGCGTCTTTCAGGGCCCCGGGTTCGCAGAGGAAGCCGGGCGCGTCGGTGCCGTCGGCGAGTTCGACGCTGCCGAGCACCATGGGCCGGGGGAGCGCGGCGAGGAAGCGGCCGAGCGCGGCGGCCGGGAGCGCCCAGACCTCCGCCTCGATGGCCGCGCCGCCTTCCGCCACCCTGACCAGTCCGGGCTTACGCGGTGTGGTGTCCAGGGCGTAGAGGCGGTACGCGGGTGCGGTCGTGGTGGCCAGATGGAGCTGTGCGCCGAGGTCGCGGAGCTGGTGGTTCAGCGGCTGCCCGGTCAGATGCGCGCCCACCACGGCGACGCGCAGCGGTGGTTCGAGGAGCGCGGCGATCTCGGCGATCCGGTCGTCGCAGTGCGCCGGCCCGAGAAGCATCACCCCGAAGGGCAGCCCCGCGAGCTGTCCGGCCGGCACCGCGATCGCGCACAGGTCCAGCAGATTGGCCGAGTTGGTGAATCTGCCGAGCCGGGTGTTGGCGCCCACCGGGTCACCGGCCACGTCCGCGAGGGTGGGATGTCCTGGCGCGGTCGGCAGCAACAGGGCGTCCGCGTCGGCGAGTTCGGCGGCGGCCCGGGTCCGCAGCTCGGCCAGCCGCCGCTGATCGGCGAAGAGGCGGTGGGCGGGCAGTCCACGGGCGGCCGTGATGATCCGGGCGACGGTCGGATCGAGATCGGCGGCGCCCACGTGGCTGTCGATGAAGTCACCCACCGCGGTGTAGCGCTCGGCGACGAACGCCCCCTCGTAGAGCAGGGCGGCGGTGTCCGAGAAGGGCGCGAGATCGATCGCCTGGACCTCCGCGCCCGCGGCGGTCAGCCGGGCCGCCGCCCGCTCGTACGCCTCGGCCCAGCCCGGGTCCAGCTCGCCGAGGTCCGCCCGGCGCGCGACGGCCACCCGCCAGGGTCCTGGCCGGCGCGGTGGGGGCGTGGGGCTCGCCAGCAGGGCCAGTGCGCGGCGCGCCTCGGGAATCGTACGGGCGAAGACGGAGACGCAGTCGAGGCCGGCGCACGCGGGGACGACACCCTCGGTCGGCACCAGGCCGCGGGTCGGCTTCAGCCCCACGACGCCGTTGAAGGCGGCCGGCACCCGTCCTGATCCCGCGGTGTCCGTGCCGAGGGCGAGGTCGGCGATGCCCAGCGCGACGGCCACGGCGGAGCCGGCGCTGGAACCGCCGCTCACCCGCTCCGGGGCGACCGCGTTGCGCACGGCGCCGTAGGGGCTTCTGGTGCCGACCAGGCCGGTCGCGAACTGGTCCATGTTGGTGGTGCCCAGCACGACCGCGCCCGCGGCCCGCAGCGCGGCGACGGCGGGCGCGTCGGCCGCCGGCCGATAGGCGTAGGCCGGGCAGCCGGCCGTGGTGTCCAGTCCGGCCACGTCGATGTTGCCCTTCACGGCGAGGGTCAGCCCGGCGAGCGGGAGCGGCTCACCGGCCGCCGCCCGGGCGTCCGCCTCCTCGGCGTCGGCGGCCACCTCGTGCTCGGGGCGCAGCGCGATCCACACCTCGGGCCGGTCGACCTCGGCGATCCGCCGGTAGGCGGCCCGCACCCTGGTCCGCGCTCTGTCCATCCGCGGCTCACCTCTCATCAGAGCTCACCGGCTCTCCTCGGCTCTCATCGGCCCTTCCCGGCTCTCACCGGTTCCCATCGGATCCCGGCGCGTTGCGGGAGCTTCCGCCGGTCCGCCGCTCACAGCGGGGCCAGCGTCAACAGCGGCGTGCCCGGGAGCACTTGGGAGCCGGGGGAGACCAGGATCTCCGCCACCCGGCCGGCGGTGGGGGACAGGACGGGGGACTCCATCTTCATGGCCTCCAGGACGAGCAGTTGCTGTCCCGCGGCCACCGTTTCGCCGGGGCGGACGGACAACTGCCAGACACCGGCGGCGAGATCGGCCTCGACGGTCCGGCCGCCCGGGGGGACGGCGACGGCCGGGGCGGCTGTCGGGGGCGGCGCCGGGACATCGCCGCGGGTGAACTCGCCGGCTGCCTCCCAGGCGTCGCGTTCGGCGCCGAAGGCGGCGGCCTGCCGGGCGCGGAAGGCGGCGATGGAGCCGGCGTTGGCGGCCAGGAAGCGCTGGTGGTCGGCGAGGGCGAAGTGGCCGTCCTCGACCTGGAGATCGAGGCGGCCCGCGGCCATGTCGGCCCGCAGATCGAGGAGTTCCTCGGCGCCGACCGGATACCACCGGATGCGGTCGAAGAAGCGCAGCAGCCAGGGCCGGGGCGTGCGGTTTCCCGACCAGACCTGGACGGTCCGGCCCACGAACTGGTAGCCGCCGGGCCCCTCCATGCCGTAGACGCACAGATAGGCGCCCCCGATGCCGACGGAGTTCTCCGCGGTCCAGGTGCGGGCCGGGTTGTACTTGGTGGTGACCAGGCGGTGCCGGGGATCGAGCGGGGTGGCGACCGGGGCGCCCAAGTACACGTCGCCGAGGCCGAGCACGAGGTATTCGGCGTCGAAGACGGTGCGGCGGACCTCGTCCACCGAGTCGAGTCCGTTGATCCGGCGGATGAACTCGATGTTCCACGGGCACCAGGGGGCGTCGTCCCTGACCCCGGCCATGTAGCGGGCGATGGCCTCGCGGGTGGCGGGGTCGTCCCAGGACAGCGGCAGCCGCACGGTCCGGCTCGGCACCACCAGCTTGTCGGTGGGTGGCAGCCGGTCCTCCACCTCCCGCACCAGGCCGAGGAGTTGACCGGTGGGGAGCACGGCCGGGTCGACATGGATCTGCAACGACCGGATGCCGGGGGTCAGATCGACCACCCCGGGCAGCCGCAGCGCGGCCAGGTGCTCGGCGAGCGCGTGCACCCGCATCCGCAGCGCCAGATCGAGCCGCATCGGGCCGTACTCGACGAGGAGGTTGTCGTCACCGCCGCGGCGATAGGTCACCGCAGGGCGTGTCGGGCTCTCCTCGGCGCGCCCCAGGACACCCCCGTCGGCGATGACCGGGCGGGAGGCGTGCGCGGGGGCGGCCGGGGTGGCCCGCAGCCCGGCCGCCGCGTCCTCGCTGACCGGCACGAAGCGTACGGTGTCGCCCGGCCGGAGCTGGCCCAGCTTCCAGCGCTGCCCGGTGACGACGGTCGCCGGACAGACGAAACCGCCAAGGGAGGGGCCGTCCGGGCCGAGCAGCACCGGCATGTCGCCGGTGTAGTCGACCGCGCCGACCGCGTACGGCGTGTCGTGGATGTTGGACGGATGCAGGCCCGCCTCGCCGCCGTCGGTACGGGCCCAGCGCGGTGTGGGGCCGACCAGCCGCACCCCGGTCCTGGCCGAGTTGAAGTGGACGGCCCAGTCGGCCTCGTAGAAGGCCCGGATGTCGTCCTCGGTGAAGAACTCCGGTGCGGCGTGCGGTCCTTCGAGCGCGCCGATCCGCCACTCGCGGCTGATCGCCGGCCGCCGGGTGGCGGGGACGGGGGCGGCGGACGCTCTGGCCGCCGCGCCGCCGTGCAGGACGTCGCCGGCCAGGAGCGCGCGGCCGCCGTGACCGCCGAACCTGCCGAGGGTGAAGGTGGCCGCGCTGCCCAGGTACGGGGGGACGTCGAGGCCGCCGGCCACGAGGACATAGGTACGCAGGCCGGCCGCTTCCGGCGCGGCCACGTCCAGCGTCCCGCCGGCCGGCACGGTCACCGGCTCCCACTGCGGCGCCGTCCGGCCGTCGACCGTGACCTGGGCCGGGGCGCCGGTGACGCACACGGTGGTGGCGTGGCTGAAGCTCAACGCCGGTCCCAGCAGGGTGCATTCGAGGCCCGCGGCACCTTCGTCGTTGCCGAGCGAGGTGTTGCCGAGCCGGAAGGAGAGATCGTCCATCGGGCCGCTCGGCGGCACACCGACGTGCCACAGACCGGTACGGCCCGGCCAGTCCTGGACGGTGGTGAGGGTGCCGGCCCTGACCACGTCGATCCGGCGGGAGGAGTCGTGGACAGCGTCGAGGGTGGCGGTGTGGTGGGTCGCCCGGCGCAGGTCGCCGTCGGTGAGGGCGGCCCGCAGCAGGCCGAGGTTGGTCTCGACGCCGTCGATCCTGGTCGCGGCGAGGGCGCCCGCGAGGCGGGCCATCGCCTCGGTCCGGTCGGCGCCGTGCGCGATCACCTTGGCGAGCATCGGATCGTAGGAGGTGCCGACCTCGGTGCCGGTCTCCACCCAGGTGTCTACTCTGACACCGGGCGGGAAGGTGACCCGGGTGAGCCGGCCGGCGCTCGGACGGTGGCCCCGGCCGGGATCTTCGGCATAAATCCGGGCTTCTACGGCGTGTCCGACTCGCCTTGTCGACAAGGTGACCGGCGTGTCCCAGGCGTTCGGCCGATCCCGGCCGCCCTGGGCGAGCCGCAGCATCCACTCCACGAGATCGATGCCGAGGATCTCCTCGGTCACCGGATGCTCCACCTGGAGCCGGGTGTTGACCTCCAGGAAGTACGCCTCCCGGCGCACGGCGTCGTACACGAACTCCACGGTGCCCGCCGAGCGGTAGTCCACCGAGGCGCACAACGCCTGTGCGCTGGAAGCCAGTTGATGCCGAACCGGGGCGGGCAGGCCGGGTGCCGGGGCCTCTTCGAGCACCTTCTGGTGGCGGCGTTGCAGCGAGCAGTCGCGGTCCCCGAGGGTCAGCACCCGGCCGCGGCCGTCGCCGAAGACCTGTACCTCCACATGGCGGGCGCGCGCCACCAGTCTTTCCAGGAACACCCCCGCCGAGGAGAAACTGGCGGCGGCCACCCGCCGTACCGGCTCCCAGGCGGCGGTGAGTTCGGCGGGGGAGTGGCAGGCGCGCATACCGATGCCGCCGCCACCGCCGGTGGCCTTGAGCATCACCGGGTAGCCGAGCTCGCGGGCGGCGTCGAGGGCGGCGCCGAGATCGGGCAGCAGGCCGGTGCCGGGCAGCAGCGGCACGCCCGCCGCCCCGGCCGCGGCGCGGGCGGTGTGCTTGGCGCCGAAGAGGTCGATCTGTTCGGGTGTCGGGCCGACGAAGGCCAGGCCGCGGGCCTCGCAGCGGCGGGCGAACCCGGCGTCCTCGGAGAGGAATCCGTAGCCCGGGTGGATCGCGCCGGCCCCGGTCTCCAGGGCTGCTTCGAGCACCGCGTCCATGGCGAGATAGCTGGCGCGGGCGGGTGCGGGGCCGAGCCGTACGGCGGTGTCGGCGAGGCGGACGTGCGGGGCGGCCCGGTCCGGGTCGGAGAAGACCGCGACCGTGCGCAGGCCCAGCCGCCGGGCGGTGCGGATGATCCGGACGGCGATCTCACCGCGGTTGGCGATCAGCAGGGTGTCGAACGGCGCGGTGGGGGTGGGTGGTTGGGGTCGTCCCGGGGTGGGGCCGGCGGCGGCGTCCGGGTCGGTGCTGGGGGGCCCGGCGGGCAGCGGGTGCGTCGGCCGGAGCGGGTCGGCGTCGGAGCGCGGGCCGGGGGTCATGGCCGGGCCGCCGGGGCGGGCGGGGGCGCGGGAAGGTGTGCCGGTTCGCCCTCGCGCTCGCCCTCGCTGGCGCCGGGGCCGGCCTGTTCGGGCGGCGTCACCGTCATCCGCACCGGAGTCGGCTCGAAGCCGTTGCAGGGGTTGTTGATCTGCGGGCAGTTGGAGACCAGCACCAGCACATCGGTCTCGGCCCGCAGCACCACCTCAAGGCCGGGCGCGGAGATGCCGTCCACGATGCCGAGCGTCCCGTCCTCCTCGACCGGCACGTTCATGTACCAGTTGACGTTGCTCACCAGATCGCGCTTGCCGAGACCGTAACGGGCCGCCTCCGCCAGGAAGTTGTCCACGCAGGCGTGCTGCGACCAGGTGTGGTGGCCGTAGCGCAGCGTGTTGGACTCCTTGGAGCAGGCGCCGCCGATCGTGTCGTGCCGGCCGCAGGTGTCGCCGACCACCGTCATGAGCGGGGTGTGCTCGTTGGAGAGCAGGACGGATCCGGTGGTGAGGAAGACGTTGCCCAGGGCCTGGAGGGTGTCGGGGGCGCTGTAGCGGACGGCGGCGTCGTGGGCGTCGTAGACGAGGAAGTCCACCGCCTGGTTGCCGTGCAGGTCGGTGATGGTGAGCAGGGCGCCGGCCGGGAGCACCGCCGACCAGGGCGCCCGTGCCTCGACCGTCGACACGGCGCTCATCCGAGCCCTCTGGCGGTCAGGTCCGCCGCGGTGTTGAGGAAGGCGCGGCGGCCCTCCGGGGTGGTGTCCCACAGCGGATCGCCGGGGGCGGTGGCGGCGGCGCGGCGGGCGCGTACCTCCAGCGGACCGCAGGTGTACGCGGGCCGCGGGTCGAGCGGGTGCGGGACGTTCGCCAGCAGGACGGTCAGCGGCTGCTCGGCGCGCAGGGTGACGCCGGTGCCGGGCCCCGCCGAGCCGATGAACTCCAGGGCGCCGTCCGGCTCGACGCGTACGCCCTGGAAGAAGGAGAGCGACGGCGGCAGGTCGCGGGGCGTCAACCCGTGCTTGGCGGCGGCGAGTTTGAACAGTTCCCGGCCGGCGGGGGAACGGCCGTGCGGCGAACCGTCGCCGTAGCGGGTCTGGTTGCGTACCGCCGTGGAGGTGCCGCACAGCGCGTCGTGCCGGCCACTGGTGTCCGCGATCAGGGAGGCCAGCACCCGGCCCTGGTCGGACAGGAGCAGGCGGCCCGCGCCCAGGTAGGCGTTCCACTGGACCTTGGCCGTGTCGGCGGTGTTGAGCCGCTCCCAGGGGCGGTCGGTCACGAAGAGCAGCAGGTGGGCGCAGGCGTCGCCGGTCGGGTCGGCCAGCCGCAGTTCGGTGCCGCGGGCGAGCGCCTTGTGCGTGTAGCCGCCGCCCGCGACCGTCTCTGCCCACAGCAGGCCGTCCGGCGCGGGCACGATCGGCATGGCGTCGGCGTGGGCGCCGGCCTGGGCGCGGGCGTGCTTGCGGGCGCCGTGTGTCGTGCCCGTCCGCGCCGGCTTGCCCGGCTTGGGCGTCCCGCTGGTACTGGCCGGCTCGCCGGTCCTGGCTGTCCTGCCTGTCGCCATGGTGCGCCACCTCCGTTCCGTCTCGTGCTCCGTCTCGGCGGGCAGTTTCTGTCGCTCGACAGAAATTAGGCGGCGGGGACTTCGGCGCCGTTGCCCGGCGGTTGCGGCGGAGTAACCGGATGCTCACGGGAAGGGCGGGGCGAGGCCGGGGTGGCGCTGTGCGACGATCGGCCGGTGAGCATGAACGCGAAACGGGTCGGCCGGCCGCGGGCCCGGCAGCGGCCGGACAGCGGAATGAGCCCGCGCGACGAGCTGTTGGCGGCGGCGGCCGAACTCTTCACCACCCGCGGCTACACCGCCACCACCACCCGGGCGGTGGCCGAACGCGCGGGCCTGCGGCAGGCGTCGATGTACCACTACGTGGGCGGCAAGGAGGATCTGCTCGCGGAGCTGCTGGAGAGCACGGTCACCCCGTCGCTGAACCTGGCCCGCACCCTGCTCGCCGACACCGCCCGCCCCGCCGAGGCCCGGCTCTGGGAGCTGTGCCGCTCGGACGCCGAACTCCTGTGCGCGGGCCCGCACAACCTCGGCGCGCTCTATCTCCTCCCCGAGGTCGCCTCGCCGCGCTTCGGCGGCTTCCACCAGGCCCGTACCGCCCTCAAGTCGGCGTACGGCCGGCTGCTGGGGGCCACCGCCTGCTGCGCGGCGCTCACACCCGCCGAACTCGGCCTGCGGACCGACCTGCTCTTCGCGCTGATCGAGGGGCTCATCCTCGTCCACCGCTCCACGCCCACCCGCCCCGTACCGCTGATGGCCGCGGCGGCGGCGGACGCGGCCCTGCGGATCGCCGGCGTCGCGGCCGACGACCTGGCGGGCGCCCGGGCCGCGTTCACGCCGGGCGGCTGAGCGGGCTCCCGCCGGGGTCGGGTGGCTGAGCGGATCCTCTCCGGGCCCAACGGCGTCCGGGCCGGCTCAGCGGTGTGCGGGACCGATCAACGCCTCGGCCAGCGACCGCAGTTCGGCCTCCCGCAGCACCCGGCCGCGGCTCCCCGGCAGTGGCACGTGCAGGGCGGCACGCCACGCTTCCGGTATCGCGTCGACCCCGTACACCGTCCCGGCCAGTCCACCCGCCACGGCGGCCACCGTGTCCGTGTCCCCGCCCAGATCGACGGCCGCCCGAATCGCCTCCCGGTACGCCCCCGTGTGCCGCACCGCCCACACCGCCGAGCCAAGACACGGCCACACCGCCCCGTTGAACTCGGTCGCCTCGTCGGGATGCCAGTCCGGGGCGAGGACGGTCGCGTAGCGCTCGCGGTGATCGGGGTGGACCTCGGTGAGGATGCCCGGCAGGGCGGCGATCGGGTCGTCGCCGTGCAGCGCGGTCCTGACCAGCTCATGGAAGACGGCGGTGCCCTCCCAGGCGGCCGGGTCGCCGTGGGTGAGCGCGGCCAGCCGGCGCGCGGCGTCCATGGTGGCCGCCCGGCCCGCCCGCGCGAAGTACACCGCGGACGTGGCGGCCCGCATCAGCGAACCGTTGCCCGCGGCCCGGGCGTTGACCTGGAAGTGAGTGGCCGCGGCCAGATCCCACGGCATCCCGTTGGTGAGCACGTCCTCGGTCTGTAGCCCGATGTCCTTCGGCTCCGCCGCCGCCCAGCGCTGGAAACGCGCGAAGACATCGGGCAGGTCGAGCCCGCCCCGCTCCACCAATGACTCACCGACGAGCACCGCCATCTGCGTATCGTCGGTCGCCTCACCCGGCTCCCACCCGCCCCCGCCGCACATCTCGGCCCCCGACGCCGGAAACCGGGCGCTGAGCGCCCCCGCCGGCCCGAACTCGAAGGGCGCGCCCAGCGCGTCCCCGACCGCCGACCCCACCACCGCTCCGACGGCCCGCCTCCGCCACGCGTCCCGATCCCGCCCCATGACAACCCTCCCCGCTTTCACGGCCGAGTCTGCCGTACGCACGCCGGGTCGGTGTGTGTTAGGGCGCGGCCGCAGCCGGAACGCGTCTGGCGGCCCGGGTACGGACGGCGCGCCAGGCCGCGCCGAGCAGCAGGGCTCCGAGGAGGAAGAGGAGGGTGAACCACTGGAAGTACCAGTGGCCGCCCGAAGGGTCGTAGACGGCGGCGCGGGGCCAGGCGAGGTTGATGGTCATGGCGAGGCCGTAGAGCAGGGCGAGGATGTTGATGGGGATGCCCCAGCGGCCCAGGGTGAACAGGGGGTTGCCCGACTCGTCGGTGCCGGTGGGGAGTCCGCCGCGCAGCCTTCGCAGCAGCAGCGGTCCGGTGACCATCGCGTAGGCGAGGTACAGCATCACGATGCAGGTCGTGCCGATGGCCAGCCACGCCTCGGGGGAGGAGAAGCTGAGCAGGAGGAGGGCCGCGGACAGGACGCCGACGGCCAGCGCCGGCGCCGGGGGCTGGCCGGTGCGGGGGGAGACGCGGGAGAGCGTGCGAGAGAACGGCAGCGCCTCGTCCCGGGCCATGGAGAAGAGCATGCGGGTCGCCGAGGTCTGGATCGCGAGGGTCGCGACGGCGACCGCCACCGCCACGTCACAGAGCAGTGCGCGCCCGGGACCGTCCCCGAGGCGGCTGGTGAGCACGTAGGACAGGCCCTCCGTGCCGAGCCGGCCGTCGGTGAGGCTGGGCGCGGCCAGCAGGGCGGCGAGCACCAGCAGCGAGGCGAGCACCCCGGCCGCGGTGAGGGCCGACAGGATCGTCCGGGGGGCGACCCGGCGCGGCGCGCGGGTCTCCTCGCTCATCTCGCCCGCGCTGTCGAAGCCGATCATCACGTAGGCGGCGGCGAAGGAGCCGACGAGCAGCGCGGGCCCGCCGCCACCGCTGTGCACGGTGACCGATGGGGCCCGGTCCGCGTGGGTGAGGAGCAGCACGATGATCAGCGCCGCGCCGATGATCTCGGCGGTGACGCCGATCCGGTTGACCAGCGACATCACCCGGTTGTCGAGCAGATTGACGGCGGTGGTGAGGACGAGCAGCGCGATACCGAGCACCGCGGCGTTGGCGGCGCCGTCCGACGAGACCGGTGAGGTGTCCGTGCCGATGAGCTGGAAACCGGACCATACGGCGGGCAGCACGACTTGGAGGGCGAGCGCGGCCGCGGCCACCACCACGATCTGGCCGAGGACCATGATCCAGCCCGCGTACCACCCGAAGACCCTGTTGCTGAGCCGGGTCGACCACTGGTAGACGGCGCCGGAGATCGGGTAGCGGGCGGCGAGTTCGGCGAAGCAGGCGGCGACCAGGAGCTGGCCGATCAGGACGGCGGGCCAGGTCCAGAAGAAGCGGGCGCCGCCGAAGGAGTAGCCGAACGCGAAGAACTGGAAGACGGTGGTGAGCACGGAGATGAAGGAGAAGCCGGCGGCGAAGGAGGCGTAGCGGCCGAGGCTGCGGTGGAGTTCCTGGCGGTAGCCGAAGTGCGCGAGTCCTGCGCTGTCCGCGCTGCCCGGCCCCTCCGGCGGGTCGGGGCGGACGTCGGAAGGTGCGGTGGCGGTCATGGCTGTGCCCCCTGTGCTGAATTCCTGTCGGGCGACAGAAATTAGGGACCGGGTGTTTCACCACGATGACACGCCCGTATCCGCCACGGGCCGAACTCCTCACCGCCCTTGAGGTGAACCCCCACCAACGCGCCGCCCGCCCTCCGCCCCGAGCGGTGAGCCCGCGGACCACCAGCGCCGGACGCGCCCCGCCAGGGGCGCGGGGAACTGCGCGCCCAGCCACGGCGGACCGGCAGCCGGCAAAGAACGGCAAGAGGCAGGGCATGCCCCGCTCTGGGGGCGGAAGGGCCACGGCGGGTCAGTCCGGTTCGGGAGGGCCGGCGGCCCGGAACGCGGCGGGGCCGCGAGGATCAGCGTTCTTGCTCGCGCTCGACCTGTTCGTTCCAGGTCCGCTTGGTCGCCTGCCAGCCGTCCTCGTCGGCGCCGCGGCGCCAGTAGCCGGAGATGGAGAGGCGGTCGCGGGGGATCTCGCGGTCGAGGCGCAGATGGCGGCGGAGCTCCTTGACGAAGCCCGCCTCGCCGTGGACGAAGGCGTGGACGTCACCGGGCGGGAAGTCCAGCGCGCCGACCGCGGCGACCAGGGCCGCGCCCACCGGCTGCGAGGCGCGGTGGAGCCAGACGATCTCGGCGTCCGCCGCGGTGGTGAGCTTCTGCTCGTCCTCGGGCGCCGGGACCTCGAGGAAGACCTTCGCCACCGCCCCCGGCAGCAGCCGCTCCAGCGCCGCGCCGATCGCCGGGAGCGCGCTCTCGTCACCAGCGAGGAGATGCCACCCGGCCTGCGGATCAGGTGCGTACGCGCCGCCGGGGCCCATGAAGTACAGGCCGTCGCCGGGCTCGGCGCGCGCCGCCCACGGGCCGGCCAGGCCCTCGTCACCGTGGTGCACGAAGTCCACCGTCAGCTCACCGGCCGCCTCGTCCCAAGCCCGCACCGTGTACGTGCGGGTGCGCGGCCACTGCTCGGCGGGCAGGTCGCGGCGCACCGCTTCGATGTCCAGCGGCTCCGGGTAGCTGACGCCCTCCGGCGCGAAGAGCAGCTTGACGTAGTGGTCGGTGTACGCGCCGATCTCCGGCCGGTCGTCGGAGTCGATGGTGAGCACCACCCGGATCATGTGCGGGGTCAGCCGCTCGGTCCGCGTGACGGTGGCGTGCTTGGGCGGGCGTGTCCTGCGCTGCGGCCGCTCGGCCATGGGTGGGCCCCGTTCTCTCGCCAGAGGGTAGTTAGGTAAGCCTAACCGATGGTGTCGTCCGCCGCCCGCTGATTGCCGCCGGCCGACAACCGGCCCTGGAAGAAGACCACTTCACTATCTGAAGACGGTGTTACCCCTTGACGTCCATCGCGTGACATCGCTTCCATGAAGGGTGCTTGGGAGCGCTCCCACGCACCGCGCCCCCGCTCCTCGATCCCCGTACCCATCACGCACCGAAGCGTTCCGCCCCCACCGAGAGGAATCGCCACGTGGTCTCCCCGTCGGGCCCGCCGGGCCCCCCGAAAAGCGTCGGAATCCCGATCATCGGCAGTTCGCACCGGCGCACGGCATGGCTCGCGCCGGCCGCCCTGCTCGCCGCGGTCCTTCTCGTCCTGCTCTCCCTCGCCGGGCAGTCACCGGCCGGGGCCGCGCCCCGGTCGGCCGCCGCCGGCCGGTCCGACCCCGCCCGCCCGGCCGCCGCCGCCGCCGCGGGCGCCGGCTACTGGCACACCAGCGGCCGCCAGATCCTCGACGCCGCCAACCAGCCCGTACGGATCGCCGGCATCAACTGGTTCGGCTTCGAGACGAGCGACCACGTCCCCCACGGCCTCTGGTCCCGCGACTACAAGAGCATGATCGACCAGATGAAGTCCCTCGGTTACAACACCATCCGACTGCCGTACAGCGACGACATCTTCAAGGGCACCCAGCCCGCCAGCATCAACTTCTCCGGCGGTATGAACGCCGATCTGGCCGGCCTGAACTCGCTCGGCGTGATGGACAAGATCGTCGGGTACGCGGGCTCGATCGGGATGAAGGTGATCCTGGACCGGCACCGGCCGGACTCGGCCGGCCAGTCCGCGCTCTGGTACACCGCGTCGGTGCCCGAGACGACCTGGATCACCAACCTCAAGGCGATAGCGACCCGCTACCAGGGCACCTCCGCGGTGATCGGCATCGATCTGCACAACGAGCCCCACGACCCGGCCTGTTGGGGCTGCGGGGACACCAGCGTCGACTGGCGGCTGGCCGCCGAGCGGGGCGGGAACGCGGTCCTGGGCGTCAACCCCGCGCTGCTGATCTTCGTCGAGGGCGTCCAGACCTTCAACGGCTCCTCCACCTGGTGGGGCGGCAATCTCCAGGGCGCCGGGCAGTACCCGGTTCGGCTCAACGTGGCCAACCGGCTGGTGTATTCGGCGCACGAGTACGCCACCAGCGTCGCCCAGCAGCCGTGGTTCAGCGACCCGACCTTCCCGGCGAACATGTCGGCGATCTGGGACAAGAACTGGGGCTACCTCTTCAACCAGAACATCGCCCCGGTGTGGGTCGGCGAGTTCGGCACCACGCTCCAGTCGACCATCGACCAGACCTGGCTCAAGACGCTGGTGCAGTACCTGCGGCCGACCGGTACGTACGGCGGCGACAGCTACCAGTGGGCGTTCTGGTCCTGGAACCCCAACTCCGGTGACACCGGCGGCATTCTCAAGGACGACTGGCAGACCGTGGACACCGTCAAGGACGGCTATCTGGCGAGCATCAAGGCCCCGGCCTTCGGCGGCGGCACCACCACCGGCGGTACGTCATCGGGTACGTCGAGCGGTACGTCGGCCGGCACCTCCAGCGGCACCTCCGCCGGTACGTCCAGCGGCACCTCGTCCGGTACGTCGAGCGGCACCTCCGCCGGTACGTCGAGCGGCACCTCGTCCGGCACCACCGGCGGCACCGGCAACCAGGGCTGCACCGCGAGCCTGCACATCGACAACCAGTGGAGCACCGGCTTCACCGCCACCGTCACGGTGACCGACTCCGGCACCTCGCCCATCACCGGCTGGACGGTCGGCTGGACCTGGCCGGGCAACCAGCAGGAGACCAGCGGCTGGAGCGCGGACATCAAGCAGACCGGTGCTTCGGTGACCGCCCGCAACCTCGCCTACAACGGCGCCCTGTCGCCCTCGGCCGCCACCAGCTTCGGCTTCCAGGGCAACGCGACCGGCACCTTCGCCCTGCCCGCGCTGAGCTGCACCGCCTCCTGACGGACCGGCCCTTCCGCCAGGTGACAAGGCCGGCGCGCCCCACCCTGGGGCGCGCCGGCCGCTGTCCTGGTACGTCACCGCGGCTTCCGGCGGCAGTCCGGTCGATCCGGCCGCATCACCTCGTGCGCACCCCCTAGGCATACCGACTGGTCGGTACTAACCTCGGCGCACTCGGACCAGAGCCCATGACCGGCGTTCTGGCTGCTCCGAGGTCACTCCACCCGGTTTCCCGCATCTTCAGGAGGGGCCGCATGTCCGCCACCCCGACGTCCTTCGACGCCGACAGACCCGGGCCGGGGGTACCGGCCGCAACCGGCGCCCGTACCGCGCTCTCCCGGCTCTACCGCCGTGATCTGACCGAATATCCCGCCACCGGGCGCCGTCTCGCCTATCTCGCGATCGTGGTGCTCACCACCATCGTGCTGTACTACATGCTCTACATCCAGTACGCGGTGGCCACCTCGATCATCACGCACTTCGGCATGACCTACCGCTACTTCGTGTGGGTCTCGGTGATCGGCAACGCGGTCGGCGCCTTCGCGTCCCTGATCGCCGGGCTCGCCGACCGCTGGGGCCGGGCCAACCTGGTCGTCTACGGGCTGCTGATCGCCGCCCTGCTGGTCTTCTTCGGTCTGCCGAACGCGGGCGGCAAGGCCACCTATCTGGTGCTGTTCGCGCTGGTCAGCTTTATCGAGGGCATCGTCCTGGTCGCCACACCGGCGCTGATCCGGGACTTCTCACCCCAGGTGGGCCGGGCCACCGCGATGGGCGCCTGGACGATGGGCCCGGTCGTCGGCAGCCTGGTGGTCACCAGTGTCACCAGCGCCACCCTGGACAGCTCCAGTTGGCAGGACGAGCTGCGCTACTCGGCGATCGCCGGGTTCATCGTCTTCGTGGTGGCGATCGTCGCGCTGCGGGAACTCTCGCCGCGGCTGCGGGACCAGATCATGGTGAGCATGCGGGACCGTGCGCTGGTGGAGGCCCGGGCCAAGGGCCTCGATCCGGTGACCGCCCGGCGCGGGGAGTGGCGGCAGATGATGCGGCTCGACGTCACCGGCTCCGCGCTGGCGATCGCGCTCTTCCTGCTGCTCTACTTCGCCGCGGTCGGCAACTTCGTGGTCTACTTCGCCACCACCTACGGCTACAGCGAGCAGCGGGCCAACGCGGTCGCCAACTGGTACTGGGCCGCCAACGCCATCGCCCTGGTCGCGGTCGGCCTGCTGTCCGACCGGATCAAGGTGCGCAAGCCCTTCATGATCGTCGGAGCGCTCGGTTCGATCGTGACGACCGCGATCTTCGCCAGCCGGGCCACCCATCCGACCACCGACTACTACACCTTCGCCTGGCTCTTCATCGGGATCGGTGTCTTCAGCGGCGTCGCCTACGGGCCGTGGATGGCGAGCTTCACCGAGACCGTGGAGAAGCACAACCCGGCCGCGACCGCCACCGGCCTCGCGGTGTGGGGATGGACCATCCGGATCGTGGTCGCGGTCTCGGCCGCCTTCATCCCGGTGCTGGTCACGTCGGTGACCCCGCTGGTGGACCACGGGCCGCAGGTGACGGCCGCGCAGGCGCAGGCCGCTCCGGCGCTCGCCATCGTCAACGCCCATCCGCAGCTCTTCGCGGAGCTGGCCAAGTACCCGCCGGGCAAGGCCCCGGCCGCGCTCGGTGTGCAGGCGATGCGGGAGGTGGGTCCGGCGAATCTCGCGGTGGTGCAGAAGGCGCAGCCCCAGCTCGCGGTGCTCACCAAGTACGGTGCGAAGGTGCGGAAGGCCGCGCACGACGGCCCCGGGCAGTGGCGGGACTGGTGGTGGATCTGCGTCGGCGGCCAGGTGCTCTTCCTGCCGTTCGTCTTCCTGATGGCCGGCCGGTGGAGCCCGAAGAAGGCGCGCGAGGACGCCGAGCTGCATCAGCAGGCGGTCGACCAGGAGTTGGCCGCGCTGACGGCGGAACGCGCCTCGTAGCACGAAGGTGACAGGCCGTCAGCCGACGGGCTGCGGCGCCCCTGCGGCGCCGCGGCCACCCGATGTGGCGAATACCGGGTCTTGACACGGGTCTGCGGCTAGAGTCCCCGCTCATGACCGAACGTCCGTTTGAGGCACTGGGGTTGAGCGCCGAGGCGGACCGGGCCTATCCGCTGCTGATCGCCACCCGCGGAGTCACGGCGGCGGAACTGGCCCGGCAGCTTGGGGCGTCGACGCGGTCGGCCGAGGCGGCCTGCCGGGAGCTGGCCGCCCGCGACCTGGCGCGGCTCGGCCGGGACGGCCGCTGGTATCCGCTGCCGCCGCAGTCCGGGCTGCTGCCGCTGCTGTCCCGGGCCCAGGAACAGCTCCGCCACGGCCGGGAACTGCTCGACCGGCTCGGCGTGCAGTACCAGCGGGTGCACGAAGGCCGCCGGGCCGAGGAGATCGTCCAGGTGGTCGAGGGCGCCGCGGAGATCCGGCGGCGCGTGGCGAAGGCCCACGCCGAGGCGCGCACCGAGCTGATGATCTTCGCCCGGCCGCCGTGGGATCCGGACCGGGCGGCGGGCCCGGCCGGCCCGTCGGCCGAGGCCGGTACGGAAAGCCCGGCTGGTACGGAAAGCCCGGCCGGTACGGCGGGCCCGGGCCGCACCGATCCGGCGGCCTGGCAGGACTGGGCGCCCTGGATATGGCCGGGAACCGGCCAGAACGCCGGGAACGGTTCGCCCCCGGCCGACGAGGGCCCACCGGGATTACGCCGCCGGGTGGTGGTCGAGCGCGCCCTACTCGAAGCCGCGGGCGGCTTCGGACCCATCGCGACCGGCGCGACCCAGATCCGGGTCACCGAGCGCTTACCGGTCCGGATGTGTGTGGCCGACGGCGAGTTGGCGCTGCTGCCGCTCGCCCCCGACGCCCCGCTGTCCGACCCGGTCCTGCTGGTGGTCGGTCCCAGCGGGCTGCTCGACGCGCTGACCGCGCTCTTCGACGCGCTGTGGGCGACCGGGGTCCCGCTGGCCCGCCCCGACCCCCGGCATCCGCGTACCGCGCTGCACGTCCGCATCCTCGCCATGCTGGTCAGCGGCAGTACCGACGCCGCGATGGCCCGCTCCCTCGGTGTCGCGGTCCGCACCGTCCAGCGCCATATCGCGGCCATGCAGCGTGCGGCCGGCGTCGACAACCGGATCCAGCTCGTCTGGCACGCCGCCCGCCACAACTGGCTCGACGACGGTCCCGCCGCACCGGGGGAGTCCTGGCGGCCCCGGGCGCGCGGCGGCCCGCCGTCCGGATGACGTGAAGCCGACTCCGGGAATCGGCGCCCTCGGTGTCAGGTATCCGACAACCGGCGGGGGATTCCGGTGGGGCGAGTGGTGCACAGGTATACGCCAGCGGTTCGATCGGACCGCGACCGGGCGGGATCCGCTGTCGTCCAGGCCCGGTCCATTCGGAGGTCCCAGGGAGACCCGCCTTGCGCCTACCCCTTCCCAGACCCAGCCGGACCAGCCGGACCACGCGGACCAGCCGGACCGGACGAACGAGCCGGACCGGGCGATCCAGCCGATCCAGCCGGACCACCGTCCTGCTGGCCACCGTCGCGTCGGCCGCCCTCGCCGCCGTCGGACTCCAACTGCCCGCCGCCACCGCCGCGTCCGCCGCGCCCGCGCACCGGCCCGATGTCGTACGGCAGTGCGGCGACGCCAAGCCGGGCCAGTTCGCCTGCCTGGCGCTGCGCCGTACCGACCTGCCGGCCAGGGCCGGTCTCCAGCCGCTGGACACCACCCCGGACGGCTACGGACCGGCCGATCTGCAAAGCGCCTACGCGCTGCCCGCCGACGGCGGGGCCGGCCAGACCGTGGCCATCGTGGACGCCTACGACGACCCCGCCGCGGAAGCCGATCTGGCCATCTACCGCCAGCAGTTCGGGCTGCCGGCCTGCACCGCCGCCAACGGCTGCTTCACCAAGGCCAGTCAGCGCGGCGGCACCGACTATCCCGACCCGGACCCCGACTGGGCCGGCGAGATCTCCCTCGACGTGGACATGGTCTCCGCGGCCGCGCCCAACGCCCACATCCTGCTGGTCGAGGCGGACTCCGCCAACTTCGAGGACCTCGGCGCCGCGGTGGACGAGGCGGTCGCGCTCGGCGCGAAGTACGTCTCCAACTCCTACGGCACCAACTACGACAGCACGCCGGGCAGCGGCGAGGACCCCTCCGAACTCACCGCCATGGACCCGTACTACAACCACCCGGGCGTGGCCGTGGTCGCCTCCAGCGGCGACGACGGCTACGGCGTCAGCTACCCGGCCGTCTCCCCGTATGTGACCTCCGTCGGCGGCACCGCCCTGACCCGCGCCCCCGGCACGTCCCGCGGCTGGAGCGAGTCGGTGTGGAACAACGCCATCGGCGCGCCGGGTTCGGGCTGCTCGGTGTACGAACCCAAGCCGGCCTTCCAGACCGACACCCTGTGCGCCAAGCGCTCGGTCGCCGATGTCGCCGCCGTCTCCGACCCGTTGACCGGTGTCTCCGTCTACCAGACCTACGGTGACAGCGGCTGGACGGTCTACGGCGGCACCAGCGCCGCCTCCCCGCTCATCGCGGGCGTCTACGCCTCGGCCGGCACCCCGCCGGCGGGCACCTACCCCAACTCCTATCCGTACGCCCAGCAGGCCGCGCTCAACGACGTGACCCAGGGCGACGACGGCAGTTGCACACCGGCCGGGTGCACCGCGGGACCCGGCTACGACGGACCGACCGGCCTCGGCACCCCCAACGGCCTGGCCGCCTTCCGCAGCGGACCGCACGGCGTGATCAGCGGCACCGTCACCGACCACGCCACCGGCGCCCCGCTGCCCGGCGCCACCGTCAAGGCCGGCACGTCCACCGCGACGTCGGACGCCACCGGCGCGTACCGGCTCGACCTGCCGCCGGGGTCCTACGACCTGACCGCCGGCGCCTACGGCTACGCCTCCGCGACCGCCACCGGGATCGTGGTCGCCGACGGCGGCACCGTCACCCGGTCCTTCGCCCTCGACCCGGTGCCGACCCACACCGTCTCCGGCAAGGTCGCCGACGGATCAGGACACGGCTGGCCGCTCTACGCCGAGATCACCGCGGCCGGGGTGCCCGGCGGCCCGGTCTTCACCGACCCCGCGACCGGCGCCTACTCCCTGACCCTGCCGCAGAACAGCTCCTACACCCTGCACGTGGTGGCCGACTACCCCGGCTACCAGAGCGTCGACAAGACCGTGGCGGTCGCGACCGCCGACCGTACGCTGAACATCGCCGTCCCGGTGGACCCGGTCGCCGCGCGGGCGCCCGGCTACGCGGTGCACCTCAGCGGCCCGACCGAGCCGTTCACCGCCACCACCGGACCGCCGGCCGGCTGGAGCGTCGACAACGCCGCTGACTCCGACGGCGGTTGGACCTTCGACGACGAGGGCCAGCGGGGCAACCGAACCGGTGGCGCCGGCGGGTTCGCCGTCATCGACAGCGACCACATCGGCCAGGGCATGGACCAGGACAGCTCGCTGCTCTCGCCGTCCTACGACCTGACGGACCTCACCAACCCCGTCATCGGCTTCGACACCGACTACAAGGAGTTCTCCAACTCCACCGCCGACGTGGACGTCTCGGCCGACGGCGGCGTCACCTGGACCACCCTGTGGGAGCGGGACACCACCTCGCTCACCGGCCCCGCCCACGTCGACCTGCCGCTCACCGCCTACGCCGGCGGGAGCGACGTCCGGCTGCGCTTCCACTACACCGGCAGTTGGGCGTACTGGTGGGAGGTGGACAACGTCTTCGTCGGCCAGCGCGGTTACGACCCGGTCCCGGGCGGCCTGATCGTCGGCAACGTCACCGACACCAACACCAAGGCCGGCGTCAACGGCGCGACCGTCACCAGCACCGACGCGCCCGGCGACCACACCACCAGCACCGCCACGCCCGCCGACCCCGGCCTGGGCGACGGCTTCTACTGGATGTTCTCGCACCTCACCGGCAAGCACCCGGTGAGCGCCTCGGCGTCGCACTACACCTCGGTCACCCAGACCGCCAACATCCCGCCGGACGGCACGGTCGAGCGTGACCTCGCCCTCAAAGCGGGGCGGTTGAAGGTCACTCCGGCGTCCATCGCCAAGACCGTGGCCTGGGGGAAGAGCGCCACCCAGACCGTGACGGTGAAGAACACCGGCGCCGCCGCCGCCACCCTGACCCTCGGTGAGACCCCGGGCGGGGCCGTCGTCCAACAGGCCGGCGCCCCCCTGAACCTCGTCAAGGGGCACTACTCGCCGCTGTCGCTCAAGGCCCGCGCCGGATCGGGGGCCCGTTCCGGCGCCGGTTCAGGGGCCCGGCCGGGAGAAAAAGCCACCACCGACGCCTCAGCCGCCGCCCAGGGCACCGCGGGATCCGCCTGGCAGCCCGTCCCCGACCTGCCGGTGCCCACCGGTGACAACGCGGTCGCCAGCTACCAGGGCACCGTCTACTCCGCCTTCGGCTTCACCGGCACCACCGACTCCAGCGACCTGTACGCGTACAGCGCCGACAGCGGCGCCTGGACCAAGCTCGCCGCCGCGGCCGACACCCGTGAGGCCCCGGCCCACGGCGTCATCAACGGCAAGTTCTACGCGGCCGGCGGCTGGGGCGCCAGCGGAGCGCCCGACGCCAAGCTGGAGATCTACGACATCGCCGCCAACACCTGGAGCACCGGGGCCGCCTCGCCCAAGCCGTACGCCGGCGGTGGCAGCGCGGTGCTCGACGGCAAGCTGTACTCGGTCGGCGGATGCGGCGCCACGAGCTGTGGCAGTACCGATGTCACCGCCTACGATCCGGCCACCAACACCTGGGCCGGGCTGGCCCCCTACCCCGAACCGGTGGCCTGGGAGTCCTGCGGCGGGATCGCGGGCAAGCTCTACTGCGCCGGCGGCACCATCGACGCGGGCAGCCTCACCCACGCCTACGTCTACGACCCGGCGGGCAACACCTGGTCGCCCATCGCCGACCAGCCGACCGACGCCTGGGGCGCCGCCTGCACCGCAGCCAACGGCCTGCTGCTGGTGAAGGGCGGCGCGGTCGACGACGGCGGCTCGCTGACCAACCAGACCTGGGCGTACGACCCCGCCGCCAACACCTGGACGGCGCTGCCCAACGCCAACGCCTCGCTCTACCGGGCCGGTGGCGGTACCGGCTTCTACTCCATCGGCGGTCTGGCGGGCCAGGTGCCGGCCAAGACCTCCGAGGTGCTGCCCGGGTACGACCAGACCGAGACGGCCGACGTGACCTGGCTCAGCGAGAGCACCGACACGCTGACCGTCCAGCCGGGCGCCACGGCCACCCTCACCGTGACCCTGGACGCCTCGGTGCCGGAGATCAGCCAGCCGGGCACCTATACCGCGGCGCTGAACCTCGGCTCCGACACGCCGTACCAACTCGACCCCATCGGCGTGTCGCTGACGGTGAAGCCGCCCGCGACCTGGGGCAAGATCACCGGGACCGTGCAGGCGTCGGGCGGCGCGCCGCTCGCCGGGGCGACCGTGCAGATCAACACCTGGGCCACGCACTACACGCTCAAGACCGGAGCCGACGGCGGCTACGGGCTGTGGCTCGACACCCGGAACAACCCGCTCCAGCTCATCGTGGCCAAGGACGGCTACCAGCCGACCACGACCACCGTACGGATCACCAAGGGGGCGACCACGACCAGCGACTTCACGCTGCTGAAGGACTGACCGGGCCGACTGGGGGTGACGGGTCCGGCAGCACCGGACCCGTCACCCTCGCCATCCCCGGGCCGCACCGTGACCCTCACCCTCACCCTCACCTTCGCCCGGCCGCCCGCCCGCCCCGTCGTCCGCCCGCTCCCCGACCCCGGCCGCCGCCGGTCCATCGCCGCGCGCGGCCGTCTGCCGCGGGCCGCCGCGCAACCGCTGCTGGGTGGCACGCAGTTCGGACAGCAGTACGCCGCCGGCGCCGTTCGGATCGTGCGATCTGATCGCCTCGACCAGCGCCGCGTGCGCGGCCTCGCCGCTTGGCCCCGGCGGCCCCGCTGACTCCGACGGGGCCGCCGGGTCGAGCAGGCCCAGCAGCGCCTCGCGCAGGCGCGGGGTGAACTCGCCGAAGAGACCGGTCAGTACGGGGTTGTGGGCGGCCGCGACCACCGCCGCGTGCAGCGCGAGATCCGCGTCGATCAGCGTCGCCCCGCCCCGCCGGGCCGCCGCCGAACGCACCGCCAGCGCGGCGTCGAGGGTCGCGAGGTCCTCGGCGGTGCGGCGGTGCGCGGCCAGCCGGGCGGCCTGCACCTCCAGCACGGCCCGTACCTCGTAGATGTCGTGCAGGGCGGCCCGCCGCAGCCTGACCGGCCACTCCTCGGCCACCCGGTCGGCGATGACGAAGACCCCCGCGCCCTGCCGGGCCCGCACCAGCCCGGCCCCGGCCAGGACCCGCAGCGCCTCCCGTACGGTCGACCGGCCGACACCGAGCGAGGCGGCGAGCGCGACCTCACCGGGCAGCTTGGTCCCGACCGGCCACTGCCCGTCGCTGATCCGCCCGCGCAGCAGCGCGGCGGCCCGCTCCACGAGCGGGCTGGGACAGGGCGAACCGGGCGGCATGACCCTCACCTGTGGGTTTGTCCGAAGAGATGCTCAGGGTGAGTTTAGGTGGGGCGGCCCATGGCGGCCGCGTGCCGCGCCCGACGGCGGGCGCTGGGTCCGCCGCCGGCCGCCGTCTCCACCCGGCCGTCATGCCCGCTCCGGCGTCAATGACTCCCGGGTCACCCGCTCGTCGCAGTGCGCGCACCGCAGCTCGACCGCCAGTGGCTCGCCGCAACTGTGCCGGAAGATCAGCGCGGGCGCGTCCACCGCCCACGTGTCGCCCCAGCGCAGCAGCCCGAGCATCACCGGGAAAAGATCCCGGCCCGCCGCGGTGAGGTGGTACTCGTAGCGCGGCGGGTGCTCGCTGTACGGCCGGCGCTCGATGACGCCCGCCTGCTCCAGCTTGCGCAGCCGGTCCGCCAGGATGTCCCGGGACGCGCCCGTGTACCCCGCGATCTTCGCGAACCGGTGCACTCCGTACGCCATCTCCCGCAGCGCGACCAGCGTCCACCGCTCGCCGAGGACCTCCATGGCCGCGGCGAGCGAGCACGGCCGGACCGCGACCGGCCGCTCCGCCAGCACATAGCGCTCGTCTTCGGCCGGCGACTGGGCCGGCCCCCGCTCTGTCTCCATCCCGCCAGCCTAGTCCCGAGTCTGTTGGTTTTTCCTACTCACTGCTGCTAGCGTCTCCCTGTCAGTTGGAAATCACAACACACCGACCGTACGGCGCACGCCACACGCAGCGCACAGGGCGCGGCACCGCACACCGCGTGCCCACCGGAGTCGGCGAGGGAGACCATGACCATCGGGAACGCGGACGAGCCGCGCCTGGCAGCGGCGAAACCGCCACACGCGGAGGCCGGGCCCGGCCAGGAACCCGAGCAGGACGCCGCCGCCCGCAAACACGCCCTGCGGGTGCTCGCGATCAGCAGCCTCGGCGTGTTCGTGGTCTTCCTCGACACCACGATCGTCAACGTCGCCTTCGAGACGATCAGCCGCAGCTTCCACACCACCACCGACCATCTGGCCTGGGTGCTCAACGCCTACAGCCTGGTCTTCGCCGCGGTGCTGATACCGGCCGGCCGGCTCGCCGACCGCTACGGCCGCAAGCGGATCTTCCTCATCGGCATCGCCGGCTTCGCGGTGATGAGCGCCCTGTGCGGCGCGGCGCCCAACGAGGGCGTGCTGATCACCGGCCGCGCCCTGCAAGCCGTCTTCGCCGCGCTGGTCACCCCGACCTCGCTCGCCCTGGTGCTGCCCGAGTTCCCGCCGTCCCGCCGGCCGGTGGCCATCGGCACCTGGGGAGCGATGGGCGCCGCCGCGGCCGCGCTGGGCCCGACGCTGGGCGCGCTGCTCACCCAGTACGCCTCCTGGCGGTGGATCTTCCTGGTCAACGTCCCCGTCGCGGCCGTCGTCATCACCTTCGGACTGCGGCTGCTGCGGGAGAGCCGCGACCCGCAGGCATCCGGCGTCCCCGACCCGCTCGGGGTGCTGCTCGTCGCGGCGATGCCGGCCTCGCTCAGCCTGGGCATCATCGAGGGCCCGAGCTGGGGCTGGTCGGACGCCCGGGTGATCGGCGCCTTCGTGCTCGCCGTGCTGCTGCTGCCGGTCTTCCTGCTCCGCACCCGGGCCGCCGCCCAGCCGGTGGTGGACCTGGCACTCTTCAAGGTACGGCAGTTCAGGCTGGTCAACGCGGCCACCCTGATCTTCGCCGCGGCGTTCTACGGCATGCTGCTCGGCAACATCATCTTCCTTCAGACGGTCTGGCACTACTCCGTGCTGCGCGCCGCGCTCGCCACCGCGCCCAGCCCGCTCGTCGTCACCCTGCTGGCCCGCCGGGCGAGCGGGCTCTCGCACACCTACGGACACCGCCGGGTGCTCACGGCCGGCGCCCTGCTGTGGACGGCGGGCCTCAGCGTGTGGGCCGTCGGCGTCGGCGGCGGCCCGCACTGGGCCACCCACTGGCTGCCCGGCGCCCTGCTCACCGGCCTCGGCGTCGGTATGACGCTGCCCGTCCAGTCCGGCGCCGCCGTCCAGGCGCTGCCGCCGGCCCGCTTCGCCGTCGGCTCGGCGATCAACGCCAGCTTCCGGCAGCTCGGCGCGGTGCTCGGCATCAGCGTCTTCGTCGCCGTGCTCGGCGCCCCCGGGCCCGCGACCGCGGTGGACGCCTTCCACCGGGTCTGGTGGGTGCTGGCCGCCCTGGGCTTCGCCGCCGGGCTGGTGCTGTGGCTGCCCAAGGCCGGACGCGCGAGCGAACCCGGTGCGACGAAGAGTGCCGCACCGGAAGCGGTGGCGGCGCCGGAAGCCGTCTGACCACCCGCTGACCGGCAGGCGCCCGAACACCCGCCGGCCGGGCGCCCTCCCAACCGGCCGTCCCCGCCCCGGTGTCCCGCCGGGGCGGGGACGGCTCAGCTCAGCCCGCGGCCTTCGCCAGCACCTCCAGCAGCCGGGCCAGCGAACCGCCCAGGCCCCAGCGCTCGGCCAACTCCGCCAGCGCCGCTGGCTCCGCGGGCCGGCCGGGCAGCGCGGTGCCGACGTCCGGCAGCGGCACGTCGTCGGCGACCCGGACCACCTTCGGCGCCACATCCAGATACGCGGCGGCCTCGGTGATGTTCCGCCGGCGGGCGGGGGTGAGGCGGGAGAGGGGATCGGCGGCGGCCGCCCGTACCCCCGCCAGGTCCTCGTAACGGGTGACGAGTTCGGCGGCGCTCTTCTCGCCGATGCCCTTCACCCCCGGAAGGCCGTCGCTCGGGTCGCCGCGCAGGGCCGCGAAGTCCGCGTACTGACCGGCGCGCACCCCATAACGGGTGAGGATCGCCTCCTCGTCGATGAGATCGCAGTCACCGACACCCTTGCGGGGGAACAGCACCCGCACCCCCCGGGCGTCGTCCACCAGTTGGAAGAGGTCGCGGTCCCCGGTGACGATGGCGACCGGCACCTTGGCGGCGGCGGCCAGCGTGCCGATCACATCGTCCGCCTCATAGCCCGGCACACCGATCCGGGTGATGCCGATCGCGTCGAGCACCGCCTCGATCACCGGCACCTGGGGCGCCAGGGTGTCCGGCACCTGCTCGGCCGCGCCCTCCTCGCCGTCCCCGCTCGCCGAGTCGTCGGCGACGCGGTGCGACTTGTACGACGGGATCAGCTCCACCCGCCACTGCGGCCTCCAGTCGGCGTCCATACAGGCCACCAGGGCGGTGGGGGAGTGGTCGGCGACCAGCCGGGCGATGAAGTCGAGCAGTCCGCGCACCGCGTTGACCGGCGTGCCGTCCGGCGCCTTCACGGATTCGGGCACCCCGAAATAGGCGCGGAAGTACAGGCTCGCGGTGTCGAGGAGCAACAGCTTCGCGGGTTTGTCGTCAGTCACGGCGTCAGCATGGCACGCCCCACCGACAGTCGGCCGTACCGTTGGACGGTGACTCCACCGAGCCCCACGGGACCCGCGGGACCGCCCGCCGGACCCCCCGCCCGACAGCTCGCCGAGCCGGTCGCGGAAGCTCGGACCAGGCCTTCGCGCCCGGTGCGCCGGATGGTCTCACTGGTGCCGTCCCTCACCGAGGCGGTCGCGGTCACCGCGCCCGGGCTGCTGGTCGGCGCCACCGACTGGTGCAGCCGACCGGTCGGCCTCGATGTCGTACGGATCGGCGGCACCAAGAACCCGGACGTGCCGGCCGTCGCCGCGCTCGCCCCCGATCTGGTGATCGCCAACGAGGAGGAGAACCGGCCGGGGGACCTGGCCGCGCTGCGCGCCGCGGGCCTGCGCGTCATGGTCACCGAAGTCCGTTCACTCCCGCAGGCGTTCGCCGAGCTGGCGCGGGTCCTGGTGGCGGGCTGCGGAGTGGACCGGCCCGGCTGGCTGGACGCGGCGGAGACCGCCTGGCGCGAGGTGCCCGTTCTCCGGCCCAGGCGGCGGGCGGTCGTACCCATCTGGCGGCGGCCCTGGATGACGCTCGGCCGCGACACCTTCGCCGGCGACCTGCTGGCACGGCTCGGCGTCGACCATGTGCACGCCGCCGACCCGGAGCGCTATCCGAGGGTCGACCTCGCGGAGCTGCCCGCGGCCGATCTGGTCGTCCTGCCGGACGAGCCGTACCGCTTCACCGCGCACGACGGGCCGGAGGCCTTCCCCGGGCTGCCCGCCGCGCTGGTCAGCGGGCGCCACCTCACCTGGTACGGGCCCTCGCTCGCCGAGGCGCCCGAGGTCATCGGCGAGGCGCTGCGGAAAGCGGTCGGCTGACGGTTCTCGCCGCCGGCCGGCCGGTGCCCGGCCACCACGCCGCCCGTCCCGTGCCCGTCCCGTTCCCGTCCGGTGCTTGTCCCGCGGTCCTCTTCCCCGGGCTCACCGCCCGGCCGGTGTCCGGAAGGGCGGGGGCCCGAAAGCCCGCGCCCGGACGCTTACGGGATTCTCATGCTGGGGCCATAAGGTGACCGGCGTGACAACGACGACCACGCCCGGCTGGTATCCAGAACCCGGGCACACAGGCAACGGCCCGGCCATGGAACGCTGGTGGGACGGGAACGCGTGGACGGAATACACCAGGACGGCGCCGACCCCCTCGGACGCGCCGCCGGCCTACCCCGTCTATCCCGGATATCCGGTCGGCTACCACCCCGGTGAGCACTTCCCGGACGCCGGCGGCAAGCCCCGGCGCAAGCGCCGGACGGCCATCGCCATAGCGGTGGCCGTGGTGGTGATCGGCGGGCTCGTCGCGAGCGCGGTGGCGTTCGGCAGCGGTGGCAGCGGCGGCAGCAACGACAACAACGACGCGAAGGGCGTGCCGGCGCCCGCCGCGACCACCCCGAACAACCGCCCGACGGACCCCGGCCACGACGGGACCCCGAACCTCCCCGGCGGACCGGAGTCACCCGGTGGTCCGGCCATCGACGCCTACGACGGCATCAGGCTGCCGGTCCTCGACGGCTGGCAGGGCGCTTCCGGCACCCAGGGCATCGGCGCCAGCATCGTCACCGGCGGCTACCCGTGCCCCACCGATCCCACGCAGAACTGCGTGCGCGGCGGGGCCTTCGCCCAGCCCGCCAAGGCGCTGAAGCTCACCTCCACCACGGCCGAGGCGGCCGCCAAGGAGGACATCGCGCCCAACGCGGCCGAGTCGTACAGCCCCGACATCTACGGCGCCACCACCTCGCACCAAGTGGTGGCGTCCAAGGCCGTCGACGTGGCCGATCAGAAGGGCTACCTGGTCCGCTGGAAGATCTCCACGAAGTCCGGCACCGACGGGTACGTCGAGTCGCTGGCCTTCCCGGCCCCCTCGGACGGCGGCAAGCTGGTGGTGATCCGGTTCGGCTTCGACATCGGCGGCAAGGCCCCGGGCCTCGACGTCATGGACCAGATCACCGAGGGCATCAAGGCCGACAGCAGCGGCCATGTGGGCGGCGGTACCGGCACCGGCGTCTGAACGGCACGGCGGACGGCGGCCCCCGGGCACTCCCGGGGGCCGCCCCGTCCCCGGCGGCGCGGTCCGTGCGGCCGGCGAGCGGACGACGCGGCGGGTCCGGACCGGCGGGGACGGGCCGCCGCCCCGCCCGGATCTCGCCAGGGCCTACCAGGGCCTAAAGGAACGTTTTTCCCTCACCCCGGTACGTCGGCACCGTCGCCGTCACCCGGTCGCCCGTCACCAGGTGCAACGCGGCGAACCGCTCGCACAGTTCGCCGGCTTTCGCATGCCGGAACCACACCTTGTCGCCGATCAGCAGATCGTCGGCGGGCGGGCCGAGCAGCGGCGTCTGCACCTCGCCCGGGCCCTCCTGGCCGTCGTAGACGAGACCGGCCGGCAGATACGGCACCGGCAACCGGTCCTTGCCCGCCGGGCCGGACGCCGGATAGCCGCCGCCCAGCACCGTGACGACCCCGACCCCCGGCCGCCGCACCACCGGCTGGGCGAAGAGCGCGGCCGGCCGGCCGGTGAACGACCGGTAGTTGTCGAAGAGCCTCGGCACGTAGAGCCCCGACCCCGCGGCGATCTCCGTCACCGCCTCCTCCGCCGCCGTGGAATCCACACTGCCGGTGCCGCCGCCGTTGACGAACTCCAGGTCCGGTACGACGTCGCGGACCGCCCGCACCGCCGCCGCGCGCCGCGCCGCCAGTTCCCCGCGGGCCGTGGACTGCATCAGCCGGACCGCGAGCGACCGCCCGGGCCGGCCCGCGATCTTGTCGCCGACACCGGCGATATGACCCTCGTAGGCCATGATCCCGACCAGCCGGAAGCCCGGCCGGGCGGCGACCGTACCGGCCAGCTCGGCGATCCGCTCCGGCGAGTGCAGCGACGAACGCCGCGCCCCCACCCGCACCCGGCCGCCGAACTTCCGCAGCGAGGTGTCGAGTTCCAGGCAGACCCGCACCGTCTCGGTGCCGCTCCCGCCGCGGGCCGCGTCGATCAGATCGAGCTGCGCCACGTCGTCGACGGTCACCGTCACGGAGCGCGCGAGCTTCGGGTCGGCGATCAGCTCGGCGAAGGCGTCCCGGTCCGCGGCCGGGTACGCCAGCAGGATGTCGGTGAAGCCGGTGCGCGCGAGCCACAGCGACTCGTCGAGCGTGAAGGACATGATGCCCTCGAAGCCGTCCCGGGCCAGCACCCGTTCGAGCAGCGCGCGGCAGCGCACGGACTTGGAGGCGACCCGTATCGGTTTGCCCGCGGCCCGCCGGACGAGATCGTCGGCGTTGGCGTCGAAGGCCTCCAGGTCCACCAGCGCGAGCGGCGCCTGGAGATGGGCGGTGGCGCGGTCGTACCGCGATCGGTCGGCAGCTCGATCGGACATGGCCCGCAGCCTGCCAGACGGGACTACCGAACGGTAGTCCCGGCCGGCCGGCTCGCCCCTTCGCCCCGCCCTCGCCCCGCCTCGACCGCGCCGTGCCACGACCCCGTAGAGTGACGCGCGAGCCACGCACACAGAGGTCACGAGGGGGCGCCGGGTGAGTACCGGAGTGGACAAGGGACAGACGCCGCCGGCTCCGTTCCCCACCCTCCGACCGCACGCGCCACGCGCCGCCGCCGACCAACGGGCCGCCGGGGCGGCTCCGTCGCAGAGCCCGCCGCCACCGCCCGCGGCGCCGCCCGCCGTACCCGCCACACCGGCCGTACCCGCCGTCCCCGGTCCATCCGGTCCGTCCGGTCCATCCGGTCCATCCGGCACGGGCATACCGCCGAGGCCCGCCGTCCCGCCGCCTCCGGCCACGCCGCCGCTGCCCGCGGGCCCGCCCGCGATGCCCGCGCCGGTCCCGCCGACCGAGCAGGCCCCGTCCGCCCCGCCCGCCCGGCCCGCCGCCAACGCGCGGACGCCGTCCCCTGGTTCGGCGCTTCAAGCCGCCCCGGGCGCGGTGCCCTACGCCGCCCCGCCGGTGCCCCCGTTCAGCCCCGCGCCGCCGGCGCCGCTCATACCGGGGGCCGAGCCGCCGCCCGCCTTCGCCGCGCACGAGGCGCCGTCCCGGCTCGGCCGCCGGGTCCGCGCCGCGCTCTGCCTGGTGCTCGGCCTCGGCCTGATCGGCGGCGCCACCGCCGGCGCCGTCATCAACCACGGCCCCCGCGAGCCGGAGCCGGTGGCCGACCGGAGCGTCGCCGCCTTCGCCACCGCCCGGAACATCTGGCGGAACACCCCGGTCGACCAGCTCTTCCCGCCCGCGTACACCGAGAAGGCCGGCGGCCCCGGCGGCGCGGACCGGTCCTGGACCCGGATCGGCGTGGCCCGGCCGGCCGGCTGCGGCGGCGCCTTCGACCCGCTCCTGCAACGCGTCCTGGCCCCCGTCGGCTGCGTACGGCTGCTGCGCGCCACATACGTGGACAGCACCTCGACCACCGTCACCACCGTCGGCCTGCTCGTCACCGCGGGCCAGGCGCCTGCCATGAACGCCCTCAACCTGCGCTGGACCAAGGAGGGCCTGGGGCGGCGCGCCGACCTGATACCCAGGGCCGTCGCCTTCCCCGGCACCCCGGCCGCCTCCTTCGGCGACCACCAGCGCGGCAGTTGGGACATCCGGATCTCCGCCGACCTGCCGTTCGTGGTGTACGCGGTGAGCGGCTTCGCCGACGGCCGCCAGGTGACCCCGCAGGCCGCCGACAAGGCCGACGCCGCAGGCGCCACCACCGTCGCCGCCCAGGCCGGCCTCGGCTTCGACGCCGTCGGCCTCGCCGCCACCGTCGGCGACCGGCTGCGCACCGCGGTCACCGCGGAACTCCATCCCCCCACCGCCCGGGAGACCCACGGATGAGGTACGCCGTCCGCCGCGCCGGACGGGTGCTCACCGCCCTGGCCGGCGCCACCGCGGCGCTCGCACTGATCGCCCGGCCCGCCACCGCCGACTCCGTACGCGACGCCGACTGGGCGCTGGGCGCGTTGCACGCGCAGCAGGCCTGGCAGACGTCCAAAGGCGCCGGCGTCACCGTCGCCGTCCTCGACACCGGGGTGGACGGCACCCACCCCGATCTGACCGGGCAGGTCCTGCCGGGCAAGGACGAGGTCGGCTTCGGGGCCAAGCGCGGCGACAGCGCCTGGGCCCGGCACGGCACCGGGATGGCGGCGATCATCGCCGGCCACGGACACGGCGTGGGCGGCGGCGACGGGGTGCTCGGCATCGCGCCCCGGGCCAGGATCCTGCCGGTCCGGGTGATCCTGGAGGAGAAGGACCCGCAGCGGCAGAAGGCCCGGCAGAGCCGGGGCGACGCGCTGCCCGAGGGCATCCGCTGGGCGGTCGACCACGGCGCCGACGTCATCAACCTCTCGCTCGGCGACGACAGCGCGACCGCCGCACCGGTCGCCGAGGAGGACGACGCCATCCAGTACGCGCTGGGCAAGGGTGTCGTGGTGGTCGCCTCCGCGGGCAACGGCGGCGAGGACGCGGACCGCTCCTCCTACCCGGCCGCGTATCCCGGGGTGATCGCGGTCGCCGCCGTCGACCAGAGCGGCGCCCACGCCTCCTTCTCCACCCGCCGCTGGTACGCCTCCGTCTCGGCGCCGGGGGTGGACGTGGTGATCGCAGACCCGGACCGCACCTACTACACCGGCTGGGGCACCAGCGCCGCCTCCGCCTATGTCTCCGGCACCGCCGCCCTGATCCGCTCGGCCTGCCCCCGGCTCAGCCCGGCGCAGATCAAACAGGTCCTCCAGACCACCACCCGGCACAAGCCGGCCGGCGGCCGCAGCGACTCCCTCGGCACCGGCATGATCGACCCGGCGGCGGCGCTGGCCGCGGCGAAGAAGCTGAAGCCGGCCCCCGCGCTGCCGGTGCCGGTGACCTATCCGCGGCGCTACTTCGGGCCCGGCCCGGTCCCGGTGCCCAAGCCCGCCGACCCGGCGCGGATGCTCGGCGACGGGGTGGCGGCGGCCTGCGCGACGGCCGGCGGGGCGCTCGTGGTGACGGCGGCCGTGCTCTGGTTCCGCACCCGCCGCCGGCCCGGACGGCCGGACCCCGCGCCGGAGGCGAGCCCGTACGGCGGTTAGGGTTCCCCGGGTGGCGCTGAAGAACATCCCGGATCCCGGTTTCTCCGACGACGACGGCACGGCCGCCCCCGGCCTGGCCGCCGCGCTCGCGCGCTACGCGCGATACGCCCAGGACCGGAGTACGCCCGCGGTCGCCGACGCCGAGCGGGCGGTGGTCGAGGCGCTGCACGGGGCCCGGCTGCTGGTGCCCGTGGTGGCGCTGCTCGGCGAGGCGGAGACCGGACCCGACGGGCTGCGCCGGGAGAAGAGCAGCGACATGGCGGTGCCCACGATCCAGGCGCCCGGCGGCCGGCGCGCGCTGCCGGCCTTCACCTCGACCGAGAGCCTGGCCCGCTGGCGCCCCGACGCCCGCCCGGTCGCCGTACCGCTGCGGCAGGCCCTCCAGGCGCTGGCCCAGGAAGGCGCCGACACCCTGCTGATCGACCTCGCGGGACCGGTGGCGTACGAACTGACCGGGGCCGCCCTGCGGAGCGCCGCGCTCGGCCCGGACCGCACCGACCCGCTGGCCGACCCCGCCGTGCGCGCGGCGCTCCGGTCCGCGGTGGCGGCCGAGCCGGGGATCGTCGAGGCGCGGCTCACCGCCGCGCGGCCGGGCAGCGACGGCACCCTGGGGCTGGTGCTGGCCGCGGGCGCCGACGCGGGGACGACCGGCCGGGCGCTGGCCGCCGCGCTCGCCGCCGACGAGGTGCTGAGATCCGCTCTGGTCCAGGGCCTCGACCTGGCCCTGCTGCCGCCGGACACCGCCGCACCCGGCGAGCCGCTCTTCAGCCGGTGACCGGCAGCCGGGCGGTCCGCCCGACCGGTACCGCGATGCGCCGAGATGTGCGGATCATCCCCAAGGCCCACAATGCTGGAACGGGGCGGTGATCATCTCTGAGGAGGTCCGATGGAGGTCCGGGAAGGTCCACTGAGCACCCTGGGCAGGATCGATGAGCAGACCGCGGTCTGCGAATTCCTCGGCACCGCGCTGCTGGTCTTCTTCGCGGTCGGCGCCGCCGTGCTGTCCAGCCAGTTCATCGGCGCGCTCGGCATCGCGCTGGCCTTCGGCTTCGTGCTGCTCGCCCTGGTCTACGTCTTCGGCCCGATCTCGGGCTGCCACCTCAATCCGGCGGTGACGCTGGGCATGCTGGTCGCCCGCCGGATCGACCTGCGCACCGCGGTCACCTACTGGGCGGCCCAGATCGTCGGCGGCATCGTCGGCGCCGCGCTGATCCTGCTGATCGCCGAGCAGGTGCCCGGGTTCCGCCGCGAGGGCGCCTTCGGCACCAACGGGTACGGCACCCGGTCGGCGATCGGCGTCAGTATCTTCGGCGCCTTCGTCGCCGAGCTGATCCTGACCTTCCTGCTGGTCTTCGTGTACCTCGCGGTGAGCCGCCGGGTGGCGGTCGTCGGCTTCGGCGGGGTGGCCATCGGTGTCGCCTTCGCCGCGATCCACCTGATCGGCATCTCGCTCACCGGCACCGGCGTGAACCCGATCCGCAGCCTGGCGCCCGCCCTCTTCGCCGGCAGTCCGGCGCTGACCCAGGTCTGGCTCTTCCTGGTGGCGCCGCTGGTCGGCGGCGCGCTCGCGGCCGTCGTCCACGAGGGGATCCATCCCGCGCTCACGGCGGCGCGGACCGCCCGGGCGGCGGCGGCCGGAGCGGAGGCGGCGCTCGCCGAGGGGGACGCCTCGGGCCACGCCGGGAGGAACGGCGGCGCGGGCGGCCCGCTCGGCCAGGGTCAGCCGTGGACCGGGCCGGGTCAGCCGTAGACCGGCCTGGGTCAGCCGTAGACCGGGCCGGTGAACTTCTCGCCGGGCCCCTGGCCCGGTTCGTCCGGCACGATGGACGCCTCGCGGAACGCGAGCTGCAAGGACTTCAGGCCGTCCCGCAGCGGCGACGCGTGGAAGGAGCTGATCTCGGTCGCGCCGGCGGTGACCAGACCGGCGAGCGCCTGGATGAGCTTGCGGGCCTCGTCGAGGTCCTTGTGCTTCTCGCCTTCCTCGGCCAGCCCCAGATTGACGGCGGCCGCGCTCATCAGGTGGACGGCGACCGTGGTGATCACCTCGACGGCCGGCACGTCGGCGATGTCCCGGGTGAGGTCATCGAAGCCCGGCGCGTCAGGGTGGGGGGTGCCGGAGGCCTCGGAGGGGCCGGAGGACCCGGGCAGGGGTGCGTCGCTCATGCGGGACACGATATGCCCCGTCCGGGCGATTACGGCCTGCGGGCCGGTACGGGTATAGTGGGAGAACGACCGGTCGGATGCCCATGTGTCCGGCCACCAAGTGGAGGCTCCGATCTCCCACCTGATCGGCCCGCGGGCCGACGGGTCCGGTCAGACGGTATCCCGGACGGCTTCCCGCCGACCGGCTTCCGTCGATGCGCCCCCGCGGAATACCGCGGCGGTGCTCCCGGTTGTGAGGAGCCCCGCCTGTGTCCCGTACGGGGTGCTTTTTCGCGCCTCGGGTACGGGAGTCGACGAGACAGACTCAAGCGCGGCTGTCGGCCAGTCAGTCGCGTCGTACAACCGAGGAGGCCCCATCAGCGCCGAGCCCCGCATCAACGACCGGATTCGCGTTCCCGAGGTGCGACTTGTCGGTCCCAGTGGCGAGCAGGTCGGCATCGTGCCGCTTGCCAAGGCCCTGGAGCTCGCGCAGGAGTACGACCTCGACCTGGTCGAGGTCGCGGCGACCGCCCGTCCGCCCGTGTGCAAGCTCATGGACTACGGGAAGTTCAAGTACGAGTCGGCCATGAAGGCCCGTGAGGCGCGCAAGAACCAGGCGCACACGGTCATCAAGGAGATGAAGCTCCGGCCGAAGATCGACCCGCACGACTACGACACCAAAAAGGGTCACGTCGTCCGGTTCCTCAAGCAGGGCGACAAGGTCAAGATCACGATCATGTTCCGTGGCCGTGAGCAGTCCAGGCCGGAACTCGGCTACCGACTGCTGCAGCGGCTCGCGGAGGATGTCCAGGACCTGGGGTTCATCGAGTCGAACCCCAAGCAGGACGGCCGCAACATGATCATGGTTCTCGGCCCGCACAAGAAGAAGACCGAGGCCATGGCCGAGGCCCGCGAGGCGCAGGCCGCCCGCAAGGCCGGCCGCCAGGGTGACGGCGGCGAGGCCGCGGCGGACGACGCCGAGGACGCCGGTGACGGCGAGTACACCGAAGACGCCGAGGACACTGAGGACACCGAGGGAGCGGACACCGCGGAACACGCGGACGCCACCCACGACGCCGGCTGAGCGATCGGCCGGCACACCAGCGACATCCCCGGAGCCACCGGCTTCGGGACCAGTGCGGAGCTGTGCAGACCACCTGCGCCTCACCGCACAGCCCATGCAGAACTGACGGTCTCCGTACGCCCCACGGCGTACGGGAGGGCCAGCGACGAGGAGACCACGGCGCCATGCCGAAGAACAAGACGCACAGCGGTGCTAGCAAGCGCTTCAAGATCACCGGCTCCGGCAAGGTGCTCCGTGAGCGCGCCGGCAAGCGCCACCTGCTCGAGCACAAGCCGTCCAGCAAGACGCGCGCCCTGACCGGCACGGTCGAGGTGGCCCCGTCGGACGCCAAGAAGATCAAGAAGCTTCTCGGCAAGTGATCCGTGTGCCCCCGACCGGGGCGCGCGGTCCGTTCCGGGACCCCATTCGCTTTCGGGCCGTGTGAGTCTCACCGCGGTCCCCTAAAAGGAGTTATCAAGTGGCACGCGTCAAGCGGGCAGTCAACGCCCAGAAGAAGCGCCGGGCGATCCTCGAGCAGGCCAGCGGTTACCGCGGTCAGCGTTCGCGCCTGTACCGCAAGGCCAAGGAGCAGGTCACCCACTCCCTGGTCTACAACTACAACGACCGCAAGAAGCGCAAGGGCGACTTCCGTCAGCTCTGGATCCAGCGCATCAACGCGGCCGCCCGCGCCAACGGCATCACCTACAACCGCTTCATCCAGGGTCTGAAGGCCGCCAACGTCGAGGTCGACCGCAAGATCCTCGCCGAGCTGGCCGTCAACGACGCCAACGCCTTCGCGACGCTGGTCGAGGTGGCCCAGAAGGCGCTGCCCTCCGACGTCAACGCGCCGAAGGCCGCGTAACGCCGCGACGGACCGAGCACGGTTCCGGGCCCGCGGGTGGGTTGTCCCCTGCGGGCCCGTGGTCTGTCCGCTCGCCGCGGGCCCCTCGGCCCCGGCCGCGGGGTCCCGCCGGCTTCCCTCGCGCGCTCCGACCGCTCCGACCGGTCCGACCGGTCCGACCGGCCCTGACCGCCTGCCCGTGCGCAACCGCCCGCCCCGAAGAGAAGCGAGTCCCATGCCCGGCCCCGAGCTGACCTCCCTGCGCTCCGCGCGGGTCACCGCCGCGCACCGGCTGGGCAAGCGCGGCTTCCGGGGCAAGGAGCGCCGCTTCCTCGCCGAGGGCCCGCAGGCGGTGCGGGAAGCCGTCGCGCACCCCGGCGGCGACGCCGGACGTACCCTCATCGAGCTCTACGCCACCCCCGAGGCGGCGGAGCGGCACGCCGACCTGGTGGCCGCCGCCCGCGCGGCCGGCGCGCCGGTGCTGACCGCCACCCCCGAGGTCGTCGCCGAGATCTCCGACACGGTCACCCCGCAGGGCCTGGTCGGCGTCTGCCGCTTCCTCGACGCGCCGTTCGCCGAGGTGCTGGCCGCCCGCCCCCGGCTGGTCGCCGTGCTCGCGCACGTCCGCGACCCGGGGAACGCCGGCACCGTGCTGCGCTGCGCCGACGCGGCGGGCGCCGACGCGGTGGTGCTCACCGACGCCTCCGTCGACCTCTACAACCCCAAGGCGGTACGCGCCTCGGCCGGCAGCCTCTTCCATCTGCCGATCGCGGTCGGTGTCCCGGTGGCCGACGCGATCGCGGGCCTGCGCGCCGGGGGCGTACGGGTGCTGGCCGCGGACGGGGCCGGCGACCGCGACCTGGACGCCGAACTGGACGCCGGAACCATGGGCGGGCCCACCGCCTGGGTGTTCGGCAACGAGGCCTGGGGTCTGCCCGAGGAGACCCGCGCACTCACCGACGGGGTGGTACGGGTGCCCATTCACGGGCGCGCGGAGAGTCTCAATCTCGCCACCGCCGCCGCAGTCTGCCTCTACGCCTCCGCGCGCGCCCAGCGCGCTCCCGGAGGGTGCCGCGCTGTCACGTCGAGCTAGTAGGGTGGCGTGCCCGGGGGCCCTGAGAGGGGGGTGGCGCGGAATGGACGTGATGCCGCAGAACGGCGTCCGCAGCACGCCGAAGGGTCGGCCCGCGGACGGGCGGCCCGTCGAGTCCCGCCCCGGCGGACCGCCTGACGACCCGGCGCCGGACCAGCACCCGTCGCACCACCCGTCGCATCAACCGTCGCATTTGCCGCCGGCCCGTTCCGGGGTGGCCGCCCCCGGCGATCCGTTCGTGCCGCCGGGTCCGCTGGGCCCGTTGGATCACCTGGACTCGCTCGCGCTGGACCCGGACGACCTGCCGGACGGCCTCGTCGTCGCCGACGAGCAGCACCGGGTGATCTGCTTCAACGCCGCCGCCGCCCGGATCACCAAGCTGCGCGCCGCCGATGTCCTGGGGCGGCCGGTGGAGCAGGCGCTGCCGCTCGAAGACCTCGAAGGCCGCCGCTGGTGGCAGCTCACCGAGCCGTACGCGGGCCTGGCCATCCGGGTCGGCCAGCCCGAGCGCAATCTGCTGCTGCCCGGCGGTCGCGAGGTGCTGGTGGTGGCCCGCTTCGTCCGCGCCCACCCCGGCGGACCGGTCCGCCGGCTGGTGGTCACCTTGCGCGGCACCGAGGCCCGGCGCCGTACCGAACGCAGCCACGCCGAACTCATCGCCACCGTCGCCCATGAGCTGCGCTCCCCGCTCACCTCGGTGAAGGGCTTCACCGCCACCCTGCTCGCCAAGTGGGAGCGTTTCACCGAGGACCAGAAGAAGGTGATGCTGGAGACGGTCGACGCCGACGCCAACCGCGTCACCCGGCTGATCGCCGAGCTGCTGGACATCTCCCGGATCGACTCCGGGCGGCTGGAGGTCCGCAGGCAGCCGGTGGACCTCGCCGCCGCCGTCCAGCGCCACGTGGACGGGCATGTCGCCGCCGGCCAGCCGGCCGACCGCTTCCATCTGCGGGTCGGCGGACCGCTGCCGACGTTGTGGGCCGACCCCGACAAGGTCGACCAGATCCTCGGCAACCTGCTGGAAAACGCGGTGCGCCACGGCGAGGGGACTGTCACCATCGAGGTGTCACCCGCCCCGGCCACCGGCGGCGACCGTACGGCGCAGGGCACCGCGGTCACCGTGAGCGACGAGGGGCCCGGCATCCCGGAGGAGTCCATGAGCCGTGTCTTCACCCGCTTCTGGCGGGGCAGCAAGCGCGGCGGCACCGGTCTGGGCCTCTACATCGTCAAGGGCATCGTCGAGGCGCACGGCGGGACCATCACCGTCGGCCGGGCGGACGGCGGCGGCGCCGAGTTCCGATTTATCCTGCCCGTCGGGGCCCCCGCGTTCATGACCTGACCCGTACCACCGGCGCGCCGAGCCTGCCGCGCCGACCGGGCCACCGTCGAAGGAACCGCGCGGCAGCCGCCCCGGCGGGCGCCCCCGCCACGTCCCCGGCGCCCTCCGCATGCCCACTAGACTGAGACTTTGGCATGTGTCCGGCCGGGCAGCGCCTCCGCCTGAGGCCATCTGCCCTGGAGGCGCCTCCAGCAGCACCCAATTTCGGAACGGGAAGAGATGTCGGCACCGAACAAGTCGTACGACCCAGTCGAGGTCGAGGCGTTGCAGCCGGAACAGATCGAGCGGACGCGTGACGAGGCGCTCGCCGCGATCGCCGGCGCCGCCGATCTGGACGCCCTCGCCCAGGTGAAGACCGCGCACACCGGCGGCACCTCACCGCTGGCGCTTGCCAACCGGGAGATCGGCGCGCTGCCGCCGCAGGCCAAGGCGGAGGCCGGCAAGCGGGTCGGCCAGGCGCGCGGCGCGGTCAACAAGGCCCTCGCGGCCCGGCAGGGCGAGCTGGAGGCCGAGCGCGACACCCGGGTGCTGGTCGAGGAGGCGGTCGATGTCACGCTGCCGTACGACCGCGGCCCGGTCGGCGCCCGCCACCCGCTGACCACGCTGTCGGAGCGGATCGAGGACCTCTTCGTGGCCATGGGCTACGAGGTCGCCGAAGGCCCCGAGGTCGAGGCCGAGTGGTTCAACTTCGACGCGCTGAACTTCCCGCCCGACCACCCGGCCCGCGAGACCCAGGACACCTTCTTCGTTCAGGGCCCGCAGGGCCAGGAGCAGTCCGGGGTGGTGCTGCGCACGCACACCTCCCCGGTGCAGATCCGCGCGCTGCTCGACCGCGAGCTGCCGGTGTACGTCATCGCGCCCGGCCGGGTGTACCGCTCGGACGAACTCGACGCCACCCACACCCCGGTCTTCGCGCAGGTCGAGCTGCTCGCGGTGGACGAGGGCCTGACCATGGCCGACCTCAAGGGCACCCTGGACCACATGGTCGTCTCGCTCTTCGGCGAGGGCATGACGACCCGGCTGCGGCCCAACCACTTCCCCTTCACCGAGCCGTCCGCCGAGATGGACATGCTCTGCTACGTCTGCCGCGGCGCGTCCGTCGGCGACCCCGACCGCCCCTGCCGCACCTGCTCCTCCGAGGGCTGGATCGAGCTGGGCGGCTGCGGGATGGTCAATCCGCAGGTGCTGATCGCCTGTGGTGTGGACCCCCGCAAGTACAGCGGCTTCGCGTTCGGCTTCGGCATCGAGCGGCTGCTGATGTTCCGCCACAACGTCGAGGACATGCGCGACATCGTCGAGGGTGACGTGCGCTTCACCCTTCCGTTCGGGATGGAGATCTGATGCGGGTCCCGCTTTCTTGGCTGCGGGAGTACGTCGACCTGCCCGCCGGTGTCACCGGCCGCGACGTCCAGGCCAAACTCATTTCCGCCGGCCTTGAGGTCGAGACCGTCGAGCAGCTCGGCGCCGGCATCAAGGGCCCGCTGGTGGTCGGCGAGGTGCTCACCATCGAGGAGCTGACGGGCTTCAAGAAGCCGATCCGCTTCTGCACGGTGGACGTCGGTGACACCAACGGAACGGGCGAGCCGCAGGAGATCGTCTGCGGCGCCAGCAACTTCGCGGTCGGCGACAAGGTCGTGGTGATCCTGCCCGGCGGTGTGCTGCCCGGCGACTTCCAGATCTCGGCGCGCAAGACGTACGGCCACACCTCGCACGGCATGATCTGCTCCGCCCGCGAGCTGGGCATGGGCGACGACCACGACGGCATCATCGTGCTGCCCGACGAGCACGAGGCCGGCACCGACGCGATCGCGCTGCTGGAGCTGGTCGACGAGGTGCTCGACATCGCGGTCACCCCGGACCGCGGCTACTGCCTGTCGCTGCGCGGCGTCGGGCGGGAGACCGCCATCGCCTACGGGCTGCCGTTCAGCGACCCGGCGCAGATCGACGTGCCGTCGGCGGACGACGCGGGCTACCCGGTCAAGGTCGCCGACCCGGTCGGCAGCGACCGGTTCACCGCCCGGACGGTGACCGGGATCAACCCTGCCGCCCGCTCGCCGATCTGGCTCCAGCGGCGGCTGCAGAAGGTCGGTATGCGGCCGATCTCGCTCGCCGTCGACATCACCAACTACGTGATGATCGAGATCGGGCAGCCGCTGCACGCGTACGACCGGACCCGGCTGGCCGGACCCATCGGGGTGCGGCGCGCCGAGGCCGGCGAGAAGCTCACCACCCTCGACGGTGTGCAGCGGGTGCTGGACACCGAGGACCTGGTCATCACCGACGACAGCGGTCCGATCGGCCTGGCCGGGGTGATGGGCGGCGCCCACACCGAGATCGCCGACGCGGGCGAGGACGCCGGGACGACCGAGGTCGTCATCGAGGCCGCGCACTTCGCCCCGGTGTCCGTCGCGCGCACCGCCCGCCGCCACAAGCTGGGCTCCGAGGCGTCCCGCCGCTTCGAGCGCGGCACCGACCCGGAGGCGACCGCCGCGGCAGCGCAGCGGGCCGTCGACCTGCTGGTGCTGCTGGCCGGCGGGTCGGCGGAGCCGGGCGTCACCGATGTGGTCACGCCGTCGGCGCCGCGCACCGTCGCTATGGCCGCCGACCACCCCGACCGGGTGGCCGGCACGGTCTACGGCCGTGAGACGGTGATCCGGCGGCTGCGGGAGATCGGCTGCGAGGTCGCCACGGCCGGCGCCGGCGATGTGGACGGGGCCGACGGGGCCGACGGGGCCGACGAGTTGATCGTCACCGTGCCGAGCTGGCGGCCGGACCTGTCCTTCCCCAACGACCTGGCGGAGGAGGTCATCCGGCTCGAAGGGTACGAGAACCTGCCGTCCACCCTGCCGCGGCTGCCGGCCGGGCGCGGTCTGACCGCCTCGCAGCGACTGCGCCGGCGGGTCGGCCGGGCGCTGGCCGGGGCCGGATACGTGGAGGCGCCGAGCTACCCCTTCCTCGGGGCGGAGGTCTTCGACCAGCTCGGTCTGGCCGCGGATGATCCGCGGCGGCGGACCGTACGGCTCGCCAATCCGCTCTACGAGACCGAGCCGTCGCTGCGGACCACGCTGCTGCCCGGGCTGCTGGCGACGCTGCGGCGGAACCTCGGGCGTGGCGCGCACGATCTGGCGCTCTTCGAGACGGGGCTGGTCTTCCAGCCCAAGGAGTCGCGGGAGCACAGCCCGGTGCCGCCGAGGCTGCCGGTCGACCGGCGTCCGACGCCGGAGGAGATCGCCGAGCTCGAAGCGGCGCTGCCGGACCAGCCGCGGCGGGTCGGTGTGGTGCTGGCCGGGGGCCGGGAGCAGGCCGGCTGGTGGGGCGAGGGCCACCCGGCGACGTGGGCCGACGCGATCGAGGCGGCCCGGACCATCGCCCGGGAGGCCGGCGTACGGCTGACGGTCCGCCAGGGCCAGTACGCGCCCTTCCACCCCGGACGGTGCGCGGTGCTGCTGGCGAGCCCCGCGGGCGGTACGGAGGCCGCCGGCGGTGACGGTGCAGACAGTGGAGACGCTGCCGGCGCCGGTGCCGGCGCGGAGGTGCTGGTCGGCCACGCGGGCGAGCTGCACCCCCGGGTCACCAAGGCGCTCGGGCTGCCCGCGCGGACGTGCGCGGCGGAAGTGGACCTGGACGTGCTGGAGCGGGTGGGCGGCGCCGCGGTGACCGGCCCCCGGGTCTCCGCCTTCCCGGTCGCCACCCAGGACGTCGCCCTGGTGGTGGACGAGAGCGTCCCGGCCGCCGACGTCGAGCGGGCCCTCTGCGAGGGCGCGGGCGAACTCCTGGAGTCTCTGCGGCTGTTCGACATCTTCCGCGGCCCGCAGATCGGCGAGAGCCGCAAGTCCCTCGCCTACGCTCTGCGCTTCCGCGCCCCCGACCGCACCCTGACGGCCGAGGAGGCCACCACGGCCAGGGACGCCGCGGTCGCCGCCGCCACCACCCGAACCGGTGCCACCCTCCGCGGCGCCTGACCCCCACCGCCACCCGCACCCCCACCCACAGGGGCCGCCCCCATCCCGGGAGCGGCCCCTGTGCCGTACCCCCGAGCGGGCCGGGGCGGCCCGTGCCGGGTGGGCCGGCGGGCGATGGCGGCTCTGCCCGTTCTAGGTCCGGTCAAGCTCAGTCAAACCAGTCAAACCCGGTCAAGTCCGATCAAACCCGGTCAAGCGCCCTGCCGGGCGTGGTGGGTTTCGTCGCTCTTTCGGGTGATTAAGGGGGGCGTGAGGGGTGCGATGGGAGGAGGAGTCGCCAGACTCGGGGACGCGAGAGCCGGGCGCGGGCGCGGCTGCCAGTAAGGGAGCCGGTGGATGACGCTGGAATGGGTTTGTGGTGGGCTGCGCCGGGCTCCGTGGCTGCTGGTGCCCGGCGCCTGGATCACCGCGCTGGCCACGCTGTCGTGGTGGCTGAAGGACGGCGAGGACGTGCTGGCCGGGCTGGCGATCACGCCCGCCCTGACCTGCCTGCTCGGCGGCGGGCGGCGCCGGGTGCTGGTGAGCGGGGCGCTCACCCTCGCGGTGCTCGCCGGTGAGATGACCAAGGACGCCACGGTCGACACCGGCCCCGCCATAGGCGCCGCCGTCACCATGCTCGCCGTGCTGATCACCGGTGTGTGCGCCGCCACCGGCCGCAGCCGGCTCACCTCGGAGCTCGACCGCACCCGCGAGATCGCGCTCGCCGCCCAGCAGGTGCTGCTGCGTCCGCTGCCGCACCGTATCGGCGAGTGGACGGTGGCCGGTGAGTACGTCAGCGCCAGCGTCGGCGCGCACATCGGCGGCGACTTCTACGAAGTGCTGGCCACTCCCTTCGGCGTGCGGGCCCTGATCGGTGACGCCCGGGGGCACGGCCTGCCGGCGGTCGGCGTGGTCGCCGCCCTGCTCGGCTGCTTCCGCGAGGCCGCCCACCAGGAACCCGAGCTGAGCGGTGTGCTGCACCGCCTCGACGGCGCCCTCCACCGGCATCTGCGGGACCGCGAGCCGGGCGCGTGCGACCCGGTGACCGAGGAGTTCGCCACCGTCCAGCTCATCCAGCTCGGCGCCGACGGCACCTACCAGGCCGTCAACTGCGGCCACCCGCAGCCGTACCTGCTCGGCCCGCGCCCCAGCCCGCTGCCGCTGGGCGACCCGCTGCCGCCGCTCGGCCTCCTCGAACCGGCCGCACCCGGCGCACCTGGCGGACCGGGCGGCGGACCGGGCGGCGGACCGGCCGGCCCCGGCGGCGGACCGGACAGCCCCGGTGGACCTGGTGCGCTCCCGGCCGGGTCGGCCGTCGGCCGGATCGCCGCGGGGGAGGGGCTGCTGCTCTACACCGACGGTACGCAGGACGCCCGCGACGGCGCCGGCACCTTCTTCCCGCTCTCCGCCGCCCTGACCAGGGACGCCACCCCCGGCCCGCTGTCGGCGCCGGCCGTCGCGGCCGGTCTGCGGAGCGCCGTGCAGCGCCACACCGGGGGCCGGCTCGCCGACGACATGGCCGTCCTGGTGCTGATCCGGGACGCCGCCCGCAAGCCCAACCCCGAACGCCCCGCGGCCCTCTGCTCGGGCGCGCCGCAACTCTGACGACCCGACCCGCCGGTCCGCAGCCGCCCCAGCACCACGGTCTGCGGAAATGCTTCGCGATGCCCATCGCTTCTTGCGGAAGAAAGTTTTTGATTCAGCAAACTTGAGTCTAGATATTGCGGACCCGTGTCGGTGACATTACGGTTCCCATGCGACGCGACCGCCCCGTACAGCCCGCACCGCCCGCACCGACCCGTGAACCACGAACCACCTCGCCTCCGTCGCGCACGGAGCAGTGAGGCGTTTCCGCGTGCTCTGCCACGTCGCCGACGCCTCGCTTCTCCGTGCGTCCGACGGCGGTCCGCGGTGGCCGCCGGCGCACGGACCGGCGCGGGCCGGCCTTTCATGTCGAAAGGAGCACACGTTGTTCCAGCCCATCAGACAGCTAGGGCGCACCATCGCCCTGGGAAGTACCACCGCTCTGCTCGCCGCCGCCGGCGTCATCGCCCTCGCGGCCCAGCCCGCCTGGGCCGCCGCCACCGGAGGCAGCGGCGCGAGCCTGCCCTACGTCGAGGTGCAGGCGGAGAACTCCGCCACCAACGGGACGGTCATCGGCCCGAGTTACAGCGCCGGCCAGCTCGCCGACGAGGCGTCCTACCGCAAGGCCGTGACCCTCCAGGGCAGCGGCAAGTACGTCTCCTTCACCACCCCGGTGGCGACCAACTCGATCGACTTCCGCTACAGCATCCCGGACGGCGCGGGCGGCTCGGTCTACACCGCCCCGCTGTCGCTGTACGTCAACAACGTCAAGCAGCCGGACTTCTCGCTGACCGACGCCTACAGCTGGTACTACGGCAGCTACCCCTTCACCAACTCCCCCGGCAGCAACCCGCACCACTTCTACGACGAGGCGCACCGCCTCTTCTCGCAGTCGTATCCCGCGGGCACCACCTTCAAGTTGCAGGTCGACTCCGGGGACAACGCCTCCTCGTACACCGTCGACTTCGCCGACTTCGAGCAGGTCGGCGCCGCGCTGCCGCAGCCGTCCGGTTCGGTCTCGGTGACCAGCAAGGGCGCCGACTCGACCGGCGCCGCCGACTCGACCGCCGCGTTCAACGCCGCCATCAGCGCGGCCGGCGCCGGCGGCACGGTGTGGATACCGCCGGGCACGTACAACATCCCCGGACACATCTCGGTCAACAACGTCACGGTGGCCGGCGCCGGCATGTGGTACTCGACCGTGACCGGTACCGCACCCGGCTTCTACGGCAACTCCGCGCCCTCGCCGAGCAGCAACGTGCACCTGCAGAACTTCGCGATCTTCGGCAACGTCCAGGAGCGCGACGACAGCGCCCAGGTCAACGGCATCGGCGGCGCACTCAGCAACTCCACCGTCTCCAGTGTGTGGATCGACCACATGAAGGTCGGCGCCTGGATGGACGGGCCGATGGACAAGCTGACCTTCACCGGGATGCGCATCCGCGACACCACCGCGGACGGCATCAACTTCCACGGCGGCGTCACCAACTCCACCGTCACCAACAGCGAGATCCGCAACACCGGTGACGACGGCATCGCGACCTGGGCCGACTCCGGTCTCGGCGCGGACGCCAACGACACCATCTCCAACAACACGGTGGAAACGCAGATCCTCGCCAACGGCATCGCGATCTACGGCGGCCACGACAACACCGTCAGCGGCAACCTGGTGCAGGACACCGGCCTCGCCCAGGGCGGCGGCATCCACGTCGGGCAGCGCTTCACCTCCACCCCGGTCGGCACCACCACGATCTCCAACAACACCCTGATCCGCGACGGCGGCCTCGACCCCAACTGGCAGTTCGGTGTCGGCGCGCTGTGGTTCGACGGCAGCCAGGGCGCCATCACCGGGCCGATCAACGTCACCAACGCGCTGATCGAGCAGAGCCCGTACGAGGCCGTCCAGTGGGTTGAGGGCACCGTCAGCGGGGTCAACCTCAACAACGTGACCATCGCGGGCACCGGCACCTTCGCGCTCCAGGAACAGACCGGCGGCGCCGCGAAGTTCACCAACGTGACGGCCACCGGCGTCGGCGCCCCCTCGCCGATCTACAGCTGTGAGGGCGGCAACTTCGTCGTGACCGACGGGGGCGGCAACTCCGGCATCTCCGGTACGCCGGTCTGCGGTCCCTGGCCGACCCCGGTCTTCCCGCCGTACCCGGCCGAGGGCGTCCAGGCCAACCCCAGCGCCCTCAACTTCGGCTCGGTCGCGACCGGTTCGACCAGCTCGGCGCAGACCGTCACGGTCTCCAACCCGACCGGTTCGGCGGCGGCCGTCTCCTCGATCGCCGCCACCGGCGACTTCTCGCAGACCAACACCTGCGGTACGTCGATCCCGGCCAGCGGCTCCTGCACGATCAGCGTGAAGTTCGCGCCGACCGCGGCCGGCAGCCGTACCGGCACGGTCACCGTCAACGCGGGCGGCAACACCGACACGGTCAGCCTGTCCGGCACCGGCGTCGCGCCGGGACCGATTCTGAACACCAACCCGGCCGGCCTCTCCTTCGCCAGTACGGTGGTCGGCTCGTCGGCCACCGCGCAGACGGTGACGGTGACCAACTCCGGCACCTCCGCGGCCACCGTCTCCGGCGTCACCACGTCCGGCGACTTCAGCCAGACCAACAACTGCTCCAGCCTCGCGGTCGGCGCGTCCTGCACGGTGACCGTCGGCTTCAAGCCCACCACCGGCGGCGCCCGCAGCGGCAACCTGACCGTCACCAGCAACGCCAACAACAGCCCGACCGTCGTCGCGCTGAGCGGCAGCGGCATCGACTCCAGCACCAACATCGCGGCCGGCCGGACGGCCACCGCGAGCTCCAGCAGCAGCCCGTACGTGCCGGCGAACCTCACCGACACCGACGCGTCCACCTACTGGGAGAGCGCCAGCTCCTTCCCGCAGTGGGCCCAGGTCGACCTCGGGCAGAACTACAGCGTCGGCAAGGTCGTCCTGAAGCTCCCGCCGGCCACCGCGTGGGCGACCCGCACCGAGACCCTGTCGCTCCAGGGGTCGACGGACGGCTCCAGCTTCTCCAACCTCGTGGGCTCGGCCACCTACACCTTCGACCCGAACGCCAACAACAACACGGTGACCATCACCTTCAACGCGGCCACCGCCCGCTACGTACGGGCCAACATCACCGCCAACTCGGGGTGGAGCGCCGGCCAGCTGTCGGACTTCCAGGTGTTCCCGAGCGGCAGCGGCGGCGGCACCACGTCGGCGAACCTGTCCACCAGCCCGTCCTCGCTGACCTTCGCCAGCCAGGCGCTCAACACCACGAGCGCCGCGCAGACGGTGACCGTCACCAACACCGGAACCGCGGCCGCGGCCGTCTCCGGCGTCACCGCCGGCGGTGACTTCTCGCAGACCAACACCTGCGGGTCCTCGATCGCGGTGAACGCCTCCTGCACGGTCAGCGTGAAGTTCACCCCGACCGCGTCCGGCACCCGCACCGGCTCCGTCACCGTCAACAGCAACGCGTCGAACAGCCCGGCCACGGTCGCGCTGACCGGCACCGGGGCGGGCACGGTGGCCACCAACCTGGCGGCCGGCAAGCCCACCAGCGAGTCGAGCCACTCGGACGTCTACCCGTCGTCGGACGTGACGGACGGCAACCAGAACACCTACTGGGAGAGCGCCAACAGCGCCTTCCCCCAGTGGGTCCAGGTCGACCTCGGTTCCGCGCAGAGCGCGAGCCGTGTCGTCCTCGAGCTCCCCGCCACCTGGGGCGCCAGGACCCAGACGCTGTCGGTCTCCGGCAGCACCAACGGCAGCACCTTCACCACGCTCAAGGCGTCGGCCGCGTACTCCTTCGACCCGGCCGGCAACAACATCGTCACCATCACCTTCGCCGCGTCCACCCAGCGCTACTTCCGGGTGAACGTCACGGCGAACACCGGCTGGCCCGCGGGCCAGCTCTCGGAGCTCCAGGTCTGGAACAGCTGACCGGCTCCTCAGCGGTGCCGCCGGGCGCGTTCGCGCGCCCGGCGGCACCGCCGCGTCAAGGGCCGGCCGGTGCGGCCGAGACCAGGGCCGCCACCACCGCGGCGGCGAGCGCGTCCAGCCCGCCGGGACCGTAGGACTCGCGCAGCACGGTGAGCCGCCAGTAGAGCGGTCCCGCCAACAGGTCGAGGGCGAGGGCCGGATCGGTGTCCGCGGCGATCTCGCCGCGCGCAGCGGCCTGCCGGAGCACCGCCGAGGTGACCGCGCGGTGGGTCTCGCGCAGCGCGGTGGCCAGCGCGCCGGCCAGTTCCGGGGTGCGGGCCGCCTCGGCGAGCAGGTCCGGGACGATCCGTACGGCCAGCGGGTGCCGCAGCGCGCCCGCTCCCACCTGGAGCAGCGCCCGTACGTCCCCCAGCAGCGAGCCGGTGTCCGGCACCGGCAGCCCGGCCGCGGCCACGTCCGGTACCAGGTCGAGCACGAGCGGCAGCTTGGCGCGCCACCGCCGGTAGACGGCGGCCTTGCCGACGCCCGCCCGCCGGGCGATGCCCTCCATCGACATCCGCCCGTAGCCGACGGCGGCGAGTTCGGCGAAGACGGCCGCCCGGATCGCCTCGGTCACCTCCGTCCGCAGTACGGCCGCGCCCGCGGGCGCCCGGCGCGAGGTGCGGGCGCTGCCGGCCGATCGGTCGGTGGGCCCGGTCCGCTCTTCGGTCGGGGCGCGCCCCTCGCCACTGTTGCCGTCGCCGCCGTCGCTGCTGTTGCCGCTGTCGCCCTCGTCCGGCCGGCCGGCCACCGGAGATCCCGCTTCCATGGCGGTGAGCCTAACCGAACAACGGATCGGTGGCGTGGCGACGGAACGGTTGCGTTCCGTCCCTGCTCGTCCTACTCTCGGTCGCGACGATACGGACCCGTTCCGTCGTGCTGTACGCCGTACCTCCGGGAGGCCCCGATGTCCGTCGCGTCGCCTGCCGCCCTGGCAGCCGTCCCGCCCGCCGCTCGCGCCCGGGTCCGGCCGTACGGGTGGCCGCTCGGCCTGATGTGGGCGACTGTGGCCGCAATGGGTGGGTACGTGTTCTTCTGGTCGTCCGAGGAGGAGTACGGGCGTGGCTGACCGAACCGCTGAACAGGCCACGGGCGAGCAGCCCGGGACCGAGGGGCCACCCGAGGCGGTCTCCGAGCCCCGGGAAGCGCCCGCGGCCGGCGGCCCCGAACCCCGCGACGCCCCGCCGGGCCCGTCGCCGAGCCCGTCGGCCGCCGCGGAGCCCGTCGCCGAGCCCGCGGCCGGTGCGACCGCCGCGCCGGGGGAGGCCGCCGGGGTCAACGCCCCGGCCGAGACCCGGGTGCCCACGGTGATCGTGGAGGACCTGCACGTCGTCTACCGGATCTACGGCGCCGGCACCGGCCGCGGCAACGCGACCTCCGCCCTGCGCCGGCTGCTGCTGCGCAGGGGGACGCCGAACGTGCACACCGTCCACGCGGTCCGCGGCGTCACCTTCACGGCCTATCGCGGCGAGGCGATCGGCATCATCGGCTCCAACGGCTCCGGCAAGTCCACGCTGCTCAAGGCGATCGCGGGGCTGCTGCCCGCCGACCGCGGCAGGGTCTACAGCGAGGGCCAGCCGTCCCTGCTCGGCGTCAACGCCGCGCTGATGAACGACCTCACCGGCGGCACCAACGTGCTGCTCGGCGGCCTCGCCATGGGCATGTCGCAGGAGGAGGTCCGCGGCCGCTACCGGGGCATCGTGGAGTTCTCCGGCATCAACGACCAGGGCGACTTCATCTCGCTGCCGATGCGGACCTACTCCTCCGGCATGGCGGCCAGGCTCCGCTTCTCCATCGCCGCCGCCAAGAACCACGACGTACTGATGATCGACGAAGCCCTGGCCACCGGCGACCACGCCTTCCAGAAGCGCTCCGAGGAACGTATCCGGGAGCTGCGCAAGGAAGCGGGCACGGTCTTCCTGGTCAGCCACAACAACAAGTCGATCCGGGACACCTGCGACCGCGTGCTCTGGATCGAGCACGGCGAACTCCTCATGGACGGGCCGACGGAGGAGGTCGTCCAGGCCTATGAGCGGCACGGCGACGATGACGGCGACGACGGCGACGGCGGGGATCACGGCGACCGGGCCGACCGGGCCGGGAAGTGACGAGTTGTCCGGTCGAGGGCGAGCGCGCCGCTCCGGTCAGTACGGGTAGAAGCCCGCGCCCGACTTGCGGCCCAGCCGCCCCGCGTCCACCAGCCGCCGCAGGATCGGCGGCGGCGCGTAGAGCGGCTCCTTGAACTCGTCGTACATCGAGTCGGCGATCGCGGCGACCGTGTCCAGGCCGATCAGATCGGAGAGCTTCAGCGGACCCATCGGGTGCGCGCAGCCCATCTCCATACCGTTGTCGATGTCCTCGCGGGTCGCCGCCCCCGACTCGTACATCCGGATCGCGGCCAGCAGATACGGCACCAGCAGCGCGTTCACCACGAACCCCGAGCGGTCCTGGGCGCGGATGGCGTGCTTGCCCAGCACCTCGGTGACCAGGTGTTCCGCCCGCTTGACGGTGTCGCCCGCGGTGGTGAGCGCCGGGATCAGCTCCACCAGCGACTGCACCGGCGCCGGGTTGAAGAAGTGGATGCCGAGCACGTGGTCGGGGCGGGAGGTGGCGACCGCGAGCCGGACCAGCGGGATGGAGGAGGTGTTGGAGGCCAGGATCGCGTCCCGGCGGAGCACCACCTCGTCGAGCGTCCGGAAGATCCCGGTCTTGACCCGCTCGTCCTCGACCACGGCCTCGATCACCAGATCGCGGTCGGCGAAGTCACCGAGGTCGGTGGTGAAACCCACCCGGGCCAGCGCCGCGTCGCGCTCCGCCGCGGTGATCTTGCCGCGCTCGGCGGCCTTGCCGAGCGAACCGGTCAACCGGGCGCGGCCCTGGTCGAGTGCCTCACGGGTGGTCTCCGCGATCCGGACGTCGAGCCCGGCCTTCGCGCACACCTCGGCGATCCCGGAACCCATCTGGCCCGCGCCCACCACTCCGACGCGCTGGATGTCACTCACTCGTCTGCCCCTCGCCTCTCCGGCACTCCCAGGTACTCCTCGCGGGTACCGCACAGACGTTACCGCCGCCCGGCCACCCGGCGGGGGCATCGGCGCCATGGTCGCGATTGGTGCGGAAGTGATGGGACGGTCTGGTGGGTTGTGGACCCGGGCGCCGGGGCCCATCATCGGCGGGACGGCCCGGTCGTGGCGGCCCGGTCGTGGCGGCCCGGTCGTGGCGGTCAGGTCGCCGTGGCCCGGTCGCGGCGGACCCGGTTGTGGACACGGCTTCACGACCCCAGGGTTGGGACGGACGTTGTGGTGGACGTTGTGGTGGACACGTGACGGACACGTGACGGACACGTGGCGGACATCGTGACGGACGAGGCGCGCTCGATGGTGTGACCGACGGTCAGGAGGAACGGATGGGACGGCTCTCCCGCAGGACCCTCACCGTGACGGCGGCGGCCGCGCTGGCGGCCGGCGGCGTCCCAAGATCCGCGGCGGCGGCCGCCGCGAAGGTGTCACCGAGCGCCCCGGGCGCCTCGCCGGCGGCGGGCGGAGCCCTCCCCGCGAGCGGGTGCCGGGCGGCGGACGCCACCTCCTGCCGGGAACTGCGCGGCATGTGGATCGCCACCGTCGCCAACACCGACTGGCCGTCAGCCCCCGGCCTCACCCCCGCCGAGCAGCGGGCCGAACTGCTCGGCCTGCTCGATCTCGCCGTCGAACGGCGGCTGAACGCGGTGATGTTCCAGGTCAGGCCGACCGCCGACGCGTTCTGGCCGTCGCCGTACGAGCCCTGGTCGCGGTATCTGACGGGCACCCAGGGGCGTGACCCCGGCTGGGACCCGCTTGGCACGGCCGTCCAGGAGGCGCACCGGCGCGGCCTGGAACTGCACGCCTGGTTCAACCCCTACCGGGTGGCGATGACCGACGACCCCGGCACGCTGGTCCCCACCCACCCGGCCCGGCTGCGTCCGGAGTGGGCCGTGCCGTTCGGCGGCAAGCTCTACTACAACCCCGGTCTGCCCGAGGTCCGCCGCTTCGTCGAGGACGCGATGCTGGACGCGGTCCGCCGCTACCCGATCGACGCCGTGCACTGGGACGACTACTTCTATCCGTATCCGGTGGCGGGACAGACCTTCCCCGACGACGACGCCTACGCCCGCTACGGCGCGGGCTTCCCCGACCGCGACGCGTGGCGCCGCCACAACACCGACCTGCTGGTCCGGGAGACCGCCGCCCGGATCAAGCGGATCCGGCCCAGGACCCGTTTCGGCATCAGCCCGTTCGGCGTCTGGCGCAACGCGGCCGACGACCCCCTCGGCTCGGCCACCACGGCCGGTGTGCGGACCTACGACGACCTGCACGCGGACACCCGCACCTGGGTCCGTAAGGAATGGATCGACTACATCGTCCCCCAGGTCTACTGGAACATCGGTTTCGCCGCCGCCGACTACGCGACGCTGATCCCCTGGTGGTCCGCCGCGGTGGCCGGCACCCGGGTGCGCCTCTACATCGGCGAGGCCCTCTACAAGGTCGGCGACCCGGCGCAGCCGGCACCGTGGCAGGACCCCCGGGAACTGCTCCGGCACCTCGACTTCTGCGACCGGTACCCCGAGGTCCGGGGCAACATCTACTTCTCCGCGACGCAGGTCGTCGCCGATCCGCTGGGCGCCATGAGCCTGGTCGCCGAGCGCTACAAGCACCGCGGGAGGCGGTAGCCGGGGGCCGCGGCTCCGGCGGCGTCCGGGGCGGGTTCACGTGGCTCTGTCACCGGTGGTCCGGTCTTCGTCCGGGCGCCCCGGCGCGCAGTCCGTCCATGACGATGTCCAGCAACCGGGTGGCCCTCGGCTGCCAGTCCTCGCGCGGGTCGATCTGCCAGAGGCCGGCGATCGCCAGGAAGAAGTCGTCCGGGGTCACCCCTGGGCGGATGGTGCCGGCCTCCTCGTTGGTGCGGAGCAGGATTTTGGCGGCGTCCATCATCGGGGTGGGACCCGGTTTGGCGGGGGGGCCCGGCGGCGCGCCGGTGACCAGCCGGATCGCGTTGGCCAGGCCGGCCTTGGCCATGGCGAATCCGGCGAGGCGGTCCATCCACTCGCGCAGGGCCTGTTCGGGTGCGCGCGTGGCGAGCAACCCGGTCGCCGCTTCGGAGACCTGCTGCATCTCGTGGCGGTAGAGCTCAAGGACCAGCGCCTCGCGATGGGGGAAGTTGCGGTAGATCGTGCCCTGGCCGACGCGGGCCTTCTTGGCGATCTCGCTCAGCGGGACGTCCGCCCGCAGGGTCAGTTCGACCATCGCGACCTGAAGGATGCGTTCGCGATTGCGCTGCGCGTCCGAGCGCAGGGGAGTGTCCTTCTTCGGCTGGGGCACGTCTTTCTCCTCACGGGTTCGCCGCCGCATCCCGTCCTTGCCAACCGGACAGTTGTCCGTTAGTCTGAGGCGAAATGGACGGCAGTCCGGTTAGTTGTCACCTTAGGGGTGCCTGCCGGTGCCCACAGCCCGAATTCCTTGTCACCGGACACAAAGGAAGGCTGAACATGGACCCAGCTCCCTCGTCGACGTCCAGTGCGATCACTCTGCACATCAACGGCGAGAAGCACCGTCTGTCCATCGATCACCGCACCACCCTGCTCGACGCACTGCGCGAGCGCTTGGACCTCACCGGCACCAAGAAGGGTTGCGACCAGGGGCAGTGCGGCGCCTGTACCGTTCTGGTCGACAAGCGTCGTGTCGTCTCCTGCCTGAGTCTCGCGGTCGCGGCCGAGGGGCGCGAAGTCACCACCATCGAAGGCGTGGCCGAGGGCGCCGAACTGCACCCCGTCCAGCAGGCCTTTCTCGACCTCGACGGCTACCAGTGCGGCTACTGCACGCCCGGCCAGATCTGCTCGGCCATCGGCGTCATCGAAGAACACGCGGCCGGCTGGCCGAGCGCCGTCACCGACGACGTGGGCATCGAGGCGGCGCCGGTACCGCTCACGCCCGACGAGATCCGCGAGCGCATGAGCGGGAATCTGTGCCGCTGCGGCGCCTACGTCTCGATCGTCCAGGCCGTCAGTCGGGCGGCGGCGTCGTACGAAGGAGACCGGACGCCGGAAGCCGTGAAGGAGGCAGCCGTATGAGGGAGTTCGGTTATCGGCGTGCCCATGACGTCGCCGGTGCGGTCGCCCTGCTCGCCGCCGACCCGGACGCGCGGTTCCTCGGCGGAGGCACCAACCTCGTCGACCTGATGAAGGCCGGAGTCGAACGTCCCGCCCGGTTGGTCGACGTCCGTGAACTCCCGCTGGACCGCGTCGAGCGCACCGCGGACGGCGGCCTGCGCATCGGCGCGACCGTCACCAACAGCGACCTCGCCGCCCACCCCGAAGTCCGCAGCCGGTACCCGGCGTTGACCCAGGCCGTGCTGGCTGGGGCCTCCGGGCAATTGCGCAACATGGCCACCGTCGGCGGCAATCTGCTCCAGCGAACCCGCTGCGGCTACTTCTCCGACGTGAGCAAACCCTGCAACAAGCGCGTCCCGGGCAGCGGTTGCCCCGCAGTCGGCGGCGAGCACCACAACCACGCCGTCCTCGGCGCCTCCGACCACTGTGTGGCGGTGCACCCATCCGACATGGGCGTGGCACTGACGGCGTTCGATGCCGTGATCTCCTACGAGACTCCCGACGGGCCGGGCGAGGTGCCGCTCACCGACTTCTACCTCCCCGTCGGCGACACCCCGCACCTGGAGACCGCCTTGCCGCCCGGTGCGCTGATAACCCATGTCAGCCTGCCGCCGATTCCGGTCGCCGCCCGCTCCCGCTACCGCAAGGTGCGCGAACGCGCCTCGTACGCCTTCGCCATCGGCTCCGTCGCCGCCGCGCTGGACATCGAGGACGGCTTCGTACGGGACGCGCGGCTGGCCTTCGGTGCCGTCGCCTCCCGGCCCTGGCGGGCCCGTGCGGCCGAATCCGTCCTGATCGGGGCGCCGGCCGACGGCGGGGCCTTCGCCGCCGCCGCGGATGCCGAACTGGAGGCCGCCAGGCCGCTGCCCGAGAACGGATACAAGGTGACCCTCATGCGCAATCTGGTGGTCGCCGTCCTGACCGAACTCGCCGAGAGGGACGTCCGATGACGATCATCACGCCAGGAGCCACCGGGCTGCGAGGGGCCGTCGGCGTCGCGCATACCCGCGTGGAGGGTCGGGACAAGGTCACCGGAGCCGCCCGCTACGCGGGAGAGATCCCCTTCGCCGAACTGGCCCACGGCTGGCTGGTCCTGTCGACCGTCGCCCGCGGCCGGATCCGCTCGGTCGAGACCGCCCCGGTGCTCGACATGCCGGGCGTGCTCACCGTGCTGCACCACGGCAACGCACCGCGCCTGAACACCAGTTACGTCGGCAGGCTCGGAACTCCCGACCCGACCGCCGCCGTCTTCCAGGACGACCGGGTGCCCAGCGCCGGCTGGCCGGTCGCGCTGGTCGTCGCCACCACCTCCGAGGAGGCCAGGGAGGCCGCCGAGGCGCTGCTCGTCACCTACGACGAGGAGCCGCACGACACCGCACTCGTCCCCGACCACCCCGGCGCCCACCCCGGCGAGGGGCACATGCCGGCGGAGACGGAGAAGGGGGACCTGGAGACCCAACTCGCCACGTCCGCCGTCGTCATGGACGCGCGGTACACCACCCCCGAAGAACAGCACAGTATGATGGAGCCGCACGCCGCGACCGCCCTGTGGGACGCCGGCCGGCTGGAAATCTTCGACTCCAACCAGGGCGCCACCTGGATCCAGAGCGATCTGGCCAAGCTGTTCTCGCTCGACGAGTCCTCGGTGCGGGTGCGTTCCGAACACGTCGGTGGCGGCTTCGGCAGCAAGGGCCTGCGCGCCCACCAGGTGTCCGCCGTGATGGCCGCCACCGCCCTGCGGCGCCCGGTACGGGTGGTGATGACCCGACGTCAGATGTTCTCGCTGACCGGGCACCGCAGCCCCACCGCGCAACGAGTCAGGCTCGGCGCCGACCGGGACGGCCGGCTGCGCGCCCTCGAACACATCTCGCTGAGCCGGACGTCGACCGTGTACGAGTTCGCCGAGCCCAGCGCGGGCTTCGCCCGGGTGATGTACGACGCCGACGCCCACCGCACGGCCAACCACGTCGTACGACTTGACGTGCCGTCCCCGACCTGGATGCGCGCACCGGGCGAGGCACCCGGATCGTTCGCGATCGAATCGGCCCTCGACGAACTCGCGGAACGCTGCGGCGTCGACCCGATCCAACTGCGGCTGCGCAACGAGCCGGAGACCGGCCCCGTCTCCGGGCTCCCGTTCAGCAGCCGCAATCTGGCGGCCTGCTTCCGCGAGGGCGCCCGCAGATTCGGCTGGGCGGACCGCGACCCGCGTCCCGGCGTGCGCCGGGACGGACGCTGGCTGCTGGGCACCGGCACGGCCGCCGCGTCCTACGGCGCCGGGGCCATGCCCTCCACAGCCCTGGCAACGGCGGAGGCGGACGGTTCGTTCACCGTACGGATCTCCGCCGCCGACATCGGCACCGGCGCCCGCACCGCCCTCACCCTGATCGCCGCCGACGCGCTGGGGACCGCGCCCGAAGGGGTCCGGGTCCGGATCGGGGACAGCGACTTCGGCCCCGCGATGATCGCCGGCGGTTCGATGGGCACACGCTCGTGGGCCTGGGCGGTCACGGCCGCGGCCGCCGAGCTGCGGGCGCGGCTTGAGGCGGCCCCGGACATTCCCCCTGAGGGGATCACCGTTCGGTCCGACACCACCGAGGCCCTTGGCGCCCTCGCACGCAAGGAACGGCACTCCTTCGGCGCCCAGTTCGCCGAGGTCGCCGTGGACGTCGCCACCGGAGAGATCCGGGTGCGCCGCATGCTGGGCATCTTCGCCGCCGGCCGGATCGTGAATCCGCTCACCGCCCGCAACCAGCTCCTCGGCGGTATGGTCTGGGGCATCTCCATGGCCCTGCACGAGGAGGCGGTCCGCGACCGGAACACCGGCCGCCACTACGCCCCCGACCTAGCCGGCTACCACGTGGCCACGCACGCGGACGTCCCGGACATCGAGGCGGACTGGGTGGACGACCACGACCCGGACGACCCGGTCGGCATCAAAGGCGTCGGCGAGATCGGCATCGTGGGCGCGGCGGCGGCCGTCGCCAACGCGGTCTGGCACGCCACCGGCGTACGACACCGGGATCTGCCGATCCGACCCGATCGCGTGCTGACGGCTCCGGTTCCGGACCCGGGCCCGGACTCGGTTCCGGACCCGGCCAGGGCGACCCGGCTGGGCAGCGGAGCGGCGCATGCTTGACATCGCCGACGAGCTGCACCGCTGGATGGAGGAGGGCCGGGAGTTCGCCGTCGGCACCGTCGTCTCCGTCGGCGGAAGCGCGCCGCGCGGCCCCGGTGCCGCCCTCGCCGTCGACAGCGAGGGCACCGCGATCGGCTCGGTGTCCGGCGGCTGCGTGGAGGGCGCCGTCTACGAACTCTGCGAACGGGCCCTCCAGGATGGCCGGGTCGTGCGCGAACGGTTCGGCCACAGCGACGAGGACGCGTTCGCCGTCGGGCTGACCTGCGGGGGGACCATCGACGTGATGGTCACCCCGGTCCGCGCCCACTCGCCTGAGCGGGCCGTGTTGCGGGCCGCGCTGTCCGCGGCGGCCGGCGGCGAGTCGGCCGCCCTCGCCCGCGTGGTGCGCGGTCCGGAGGAACTCCTCGGGCGGCCACTGCTCGTCCGCGCCGACGGCGCCCATGAAGGCGGGCTCGGCGGCCGCCCGGAGCTGGACCGTACCGCCCTGGCCGAGACCCGGACCCTGCTGGACGCGGGCCGCACTGGCACCGTCGCCATCTCCGAGGACGGGTCGCACTGCCCGGGCGGGATCACCCTGCTCGTCGAGACCCGCGTGCCGCCGCCCCGCATGATCGTCTTCGGCGCTGTCGACTTCGCCGCGGCGCTGGTGCGGGCGGGAAAGTTCCTCGGCCATCACGTGACCGTGTGCGACGCCCGGCCCGTCTTCGCCACCGAAGCCCGCTTTCCCGAGGCCGACGAGGTCGTCGTCGACTGGCCGCACCGCTATTTACGGCGTACGCCGACCGACGAGCGCACGGTGGTGTGCGTACTCACCCACGAGGCCAGGTTCGATGTCCCGCTGCTCGTGGAAGCACTGCGGATGCCCTTCGCGTTCGTCGGCGCGATGGGCTCACGCCGTACCCACGAGGACCGGATCCGACGCCTGCGTGAGGCGGGCCTGAGCGAGGACGAGCTGAACGGACTGCGCTCGCCCATCGGCTTGGACCTCGGCGCCCGTACGCCCGAGGAGACCGCCCTGTCCATCGCGGCTGAGATCATCGCCGCTCACCGCGGCGGCACCGGCCTACCGCTGACCGGCAGGGCGGAACCCATCCACCGGGACCTCTGGAAGGCAACGGCCTGAACAGCCCGCCGATACGGGTCAGGTGGCGTCGATGGTGGGCCACAGGCCGGTGGGCTGTGCCATGGGGTAGTCCTTCCCGCAGGTCCACTGGAACATCGGTTTCGCCGCCGCCGACTACGCGACGGCCGCCGCTGGTCGACACCGCCGTCCCTCGCGCCCTACGTCAACGCCGAGTCCTCTCCCGGCGACTGCCAGCAGTGCCCGGTGCAGACCGCCCGCACCCACACCGCAGGCTGACGTGATTATCCTCAGGACGGCGACCGCCCATTCAGCTCGTTGATCGCCCCGAACGGCGCCCGAACAAGACCTTCGACACCGTCAGGAACTCAGGGGTCGGGAATATCGTGCGGGTCCTCGTAGATCCCGTTCGCGTAGCGCTTCAGGGCGTCGCGGAGCCGCTCGGGGTTGACCGTGCGCGGACTGGTGGCGTCATCCCGGTAGACCCAGACACCGCCGCCTTCTCGTTTTTCGGCGCCGTGCTTGCTGCGCCAGGCTTTGGAGGGCTTGTCGGCCGACCGGAACCACACAGCGATAGCAGGGGGAGACGACGTGTTCGGGCGCTCTACAGCGATGCGCTCCAGCACGTCCCACCGCAGGGTGAAGGTCTTCGGTCCGGGTGGTTCGAGGGTGCCGTCCTCTGCGACGCGGCGCTCCGGGGTGCCTCGCCAGGTGCTGACAGTGAGGCCGTGCGCGTCGAGGGTGATCACGTCAGACTTGGCGTGAGCCCCGGCTATCCAGCCCATCAGCCAGAAGACGGCGTAGAGGACACCGCCGACCACCGCACCACCCAGCGCGGCGTTCCCCCAGCGGTTGTCAACGCCGATCTGCAGCGATCCCAGGCTCACGACCGGGTCCGAGGGGTTGACGGCGCCCATGAGAGCGCCGATCCCGTAGCCCGCGTACCCGCCGATCTTTCCCGCAGCCTGTGAGTAGCCTTCAGTGATCTCGCGCCGTTTGCTGGTGATCGTCACGGACTCCCGGGGCGGTATCTCCTCCAAGGTCCTGGTGTCTTCGTCGGTAGAGCGGTGCTTCGGGGGCAGCATGTTTCGCGCCGCGTCCGCGGTGGGGCGCCGGGCCGGGTCTTTCTCCAGTAGAGCAAGGATCAGAGGGGCCAGCGCTCCCGCCCGTTTCATCGGCCGTGGGTCCTGTGTCAGAGCGGCGACGGGATTTTCCGGAGGGACCGGAGGGACCGGAGGGACCGGAGAGAAAGGAAGGACTCCTTCCAGCGCCTCGTACAGGGTCACGCCGAGCGAGAAGAGGTCGGAGCGACCGTCGCCGTCGGGTTTCTGCCAGCGTTCGGGTGCCATGTAGGCGGGCGACCCGATGACAACGGAAGCGCGGGTGAGCCGGGGGTCGCTCCGTGCGACGGCGATGCCGAAGTCGGCGAGCAGGACCGAACCGTTCGCGGCGAGCAACACGTTGGCCGGTTTCACGTCGCGGTGTACGACGTCTGCGCGGTGTGCGGCCTCCAGCGCGCCGAGCAGTGCCTCGGCGATCCGAACCGCCGGCTCCAGGTTCAGCGGGCCGTCGCGCTGCAACTCCTCGGCGAGGGAGCGTCCGTCAACCCACTGCATAACGATCCAGGGAACGCGCCACGGGCCTTCGTCGACCTCGACGACGTCGTACACGGTGACGATGTGCGGGTCGTCGCGCAGCCGGGCGGCGTTCCGGGCCTCGCCGGCGGCACGGGCCATCAGCTCCGCACGCGCCTCGTCGGGCAGTGCCCGGTCGAGACGCACTTGTTTGACCGCGACGTCCACTCCGAGTACCGGATCGTGCGCCTGCCAGACCTGGCCGAAGCCGCCGCCGCCGAGCAGGCGGGTCAAGGTGTAGCGTCCGCCGATCACCGTGCCCGGCTGAGCCTCCTCTGCCATCGCTCCCCCAACTCCGATCCCACCGAGGATCACCATGGTGCGGCGGAGAAATCTTAGGGACACCCTCCGTGTCGAGGGCGGCTTTCACAGGATCACTACGCGGCATCGTCACGCGACGGTCCTTCGCGAAGGGGGCTCTGCCTGCCGCGCTGCGGTGAGGGGCCGAGGGGCCGAGGGGTCGGGTGGGAGGTGTCCGGCCGATGGCCTGGGCGGGCGGGGAAATCGGTCGAACGGGCGACCGGTGTGCTGTTACGGTCGGCCGGTGGCGAAACTCAATCAGATCATCGCGGTCGAGAAGGGCGTCAAGTCCAAGGCTCAGCAGGAGCTGACCGCGGCCCATCACGACCTGCAGAAGCCCGCGTTGCTCTCCGGCATAGCGCGGACCTATCAGCCCAAGGACGAGGAGGGCGAGCAACTGCCGCCCGAGTCGACCAGGGTGCAGATCCAGGCCGAGAGCGTGCTGCGGTCCACCGCCACCGCGCTGACCCGGCTCTTCGATGTGACCGCCACCAAGGACTGGGCCAACTGCGAGGCCCGCGCGGATGTCACGGTCGACGGCCGGGCGCTGCTGCGTGACGTCCCGGTCTCCTACCTGCTCTTCCTGGAGAAGCAACTCACCGATCTCACCACCTTCGTACGCAAGCTGCCGGTCCTGGACGCCGCCGAGTCCTGGAATCTGGACGCGTCCACCGACGCGTGGAAGACCGAGCCGGTGCGCACCATCCGCACCAAGAAGGTGCCCCGCAACCATGTGAAGGCCGAGGCGACCGAGAAACACCCCGCGCAGGTCGAGGTGTACTACGAGGACGTGCCGGTCGGTTACTGGACCACGGTGAAGTTCTCCGGCGCGCTGCCCGCTCGCCGGGTGAACGAACTCCTGGAGCGCGTGGAGAAGGTGCAGCAGGCGGTGAAGTTCGCCCGGGAGGAGGCGAACGGCGCGGACATCACCGACCAGCGGGTCGGCGAGACCGTGTTCGGGTACCTGTTCGCGCAGTGACCCCCCAAGATGCCCGCCGCGGGAGCGCGGCGGGTGCGCGAGAAGCGCAAAGCTGAAGCTGAGGCTTGTCGTGATGAAGGCGGTTCCAGTGGGGGTTCGAATCCCTCTCCCGGCACCTTCCCGCCGGGGTGGCCCAATCGGCAGAGGCAGACCGCTGTCAATCTCAGACTCTCGCTCCAGACTCAGCAGACGCCGCTTATCGCCGGATCGACCGGCCGCGGGCTAGGTCGTCAGGTGCCGGTTCGAATCCGGTCCGGTGCTCTTTCGCGCACCGGTAGTTCAATGGCAGAACGCGACGACATCAGACTGACCGGCGGCCTCAAGTGTGCCGGCGTGTGCACGGAAGCGGCACCATGAGGGGCCCGGGGGCTGGACACGCCTCCGGGCCCCGCCGCTTCGCGCGCCCCGGCGGGGGCGGGTTCATTTGTGGCGGACGGGGGAGCGCATTAGCGTCCTGAGCATGAATGACAACCGTGGGGACGCTCCTCGTATCGCCTTTCTCGGGCTCGGGCTGATGGGTGCGCCGATGGCGCGCCGGCTGCTCGACGCCGGCTGTCCGCTCACCGTCTGGAACCGTACGTCGGCCGCCGCGCAGCCCTTCGCGGCGGCCGGGGCCGCGATCGGGTCCTCGGCCGCCGAGGCGGTACGGGAGGCCGACGTGGTCTTCACGATGCTGGCCGATCCGGCGGCGGTGGCGGAAGTGGGCGCCGCGATGGCGCCCGCGCTGCGACCGGGGACGATCGTGGTGGACACCTCCAGCATCGGCCCGGACGCCGCGCGGGCCGCCGCCGAACGGCTGCCGGCCGGCGTCGCCTACGTGGACGCGCCGGTCATGGGCAGCGTCGACAAGGCGGCGGCCGGCGAGCTGCTCGTCCTCGCGGGCGGCGACCTGGAGCCGGTCGCCGAACTGCTGGCGCACTTCGGCACCGTCCGGGCCTGCGGCCCCGTCGGCTCCGGCGCCGCGCTCAAGGCGGTGCTCATCAACGCGGTGATCGGCGGCGTCGTCCTCACCGCCGAGGCGCTGGCCCTCGGCAAGAGCCTCGGCCTCCCCGATGACCTGGTCAGGGACGGCCTGGCCGCGAGCCCGCTGGCCGGCCTCCTCCAGCGGGTGTCGACCACCACCGCCCACTACCCCGTCACCCACGCCGCCAAGGACGTCCGGCTGGCCTCGGCCGCCGCCGATCTGCCGCTGGCCCGTACCGTGCTCGACCGCCTCCTCGCCTACCCCGACCTCGCCGCCAAGGACCTCGCCGTGATCGCCGACCGTATCGTCGCCGAGGCCTGAGGCCGCGTGACCCCGCCGGCCGCCGGATGGCGGGCGCTCCACGAGGGCACTCCGCGGGGGCGCCCGCCGGCGGTGGCCGGCGGAGGGTTGCCGGTCCCCGTGACCGGGCAGATCTTCCCGATACGGGGACTAGGCTGGGCGGATCATGCACCGATTCAGTACGCCGTGGGGCGACCTCGAACTGACCCGTTTTCCGGCCGAGCCGAGGGAGCAGTTGCGGGCCTGGGACGCGGCGGACGAGTATCTGCTGCGCCGGCTGGCGGGGCCGGACGCCGGGACGGATGCCGGGCCGGTCGGCGGCGGGCCGGTCGGCGGCGGGGCGGTCGGCGGCGGGCCGGCGGACTCCGGGCCGGCGGGCGGCGGACCGGTCGACCTGTCCGGTGAGGTGGTGATCGTCGGCGACCGCTGGGGCGCCCTGGCCACCGCGCTGGCCGGGCGCACCCCGACCACCCGGGTCACCCAGATCTCCGACTCCCACCTCGGGCAGCAGGCGACGCTGGCGAACCTGCGGCGCAACGCCCCCGAGGCCCGGGTGCGGCTGCTGTCCACCCGGGACACCTCGCCGGAGCGGACCGATGTGCTGCTGATCCGGGTGCCGAAGAGCCTCGCCCTCCTGGAGGACCAGCTCCACCGGCTGGCGCCCGCTGTCCGTCCGGAGACGGTGGTGGTCGGTACCGGCATGGTCAGCGAGATCCACACCTCCACCCTGCGGCTCTTCGAGCGGATCCTCGGCCCGACCCGTACCTCGCTCGCCGTCCGCAAGGCGCGGCTGATCCACTGCGCGCCGGCCCAGGCCCCGACCTCCACCGTCAACCCGTGGCCGCTGCGCTATGCCCTGCCGGACGGGATAGGTCCGCTCGCCGGCCGCTTCGTCACCAGCCACGCCGGCGTCTTCTGCGCCGACCGGCTCGACATCGGCACCCGGCTGCTGCTCCGGCACCTGCCCGCCCGAAGCGGCCCGGACCGGGTGGTCGACCTCGGCTGCGGCAACGGTGTCGTCGGTACGGCGGCGGCGCTCGCCAACCCCGGCTCCGAGGTGCTCTTCGTGGACGAGTCCTACCAGGCGGTGGCGTCCGCCGAAGCGACCTTCCGGGCCAACACCGACCCGGCGGCGAAGGCCGACTTCCTCGTCGCCGACGCGCTCACCACGCTCCCGCCGGACAGCGTCGACCTGGTCCTGAACAACCCGCCCTTCCACTCGCACCGGGCCACCACCGACACCGCGGCCCGCCATATGTTCGCCACCGCCCGCGCCGCGCTCCGCCCCGGCGGCGAACTCTGGGTCGTCGGCAACCGCCACCTCGGCTACCACCTCCGGCTGCGCCGCCTCTTCGGGAACTGCGAAGTCGTCGCCTCCGACCCGAAGTTCGTGATCCTGCGAGCCGTCAAGCGCTGACCGCCGCCCGCCGCCCTGACCGGCTCGACCGCCCTGACCGGCTCGCCCAGAGCCGGTCCGCCGCCGCGCCCCGCCCACCATTGCATAAAACTGCGACCCCTCGTATACTCATACCGTCGAGTGTGGAGGAGCGGACCGATGGCGTTGCGGGTGGCGGTGGCCGGGGCCAGTGGGTATGCCGGAGGGGAAGCGCTCAGGCTGCTCCTCGGCCACCCCGGGGTGGAGATCGGGGCGGTGACCGGGAAGAACAGCGCCGGGCAGCGGCTCGCGGCGGTGCAGCCGCACCTGGCGCCGCTGGCCGGACGGGTGGTCGAGCCGACCACGGCCGAGGTGCTCGGCGGCCATGACGTGGTCTTCCTCGCGCTGCCGCACGGGCAGTCCGCCGCGGTCGCCGAGCAGTTGGGCGCCGATGTGCTCGTCATCGACATGGGCGCCGACTTCCGGCTGAAGGACCCCGCCGACTGGGAGCGCTTCTACGGCTCGCCGCACGCCGGCACTTGGCCCTACGGACTGCCCGAGCTGCCGGGCGGCCGCGCCGCGCTGGAGGGGTCCAAGCGCATCGCGGTCCCCGGCTGTTACCCGACCGCCGTCTCGCTCGCGCTCGCCCCCGCGTACACCGCCGCCCTGGTGGAGCCGGAGGCGGTGATCGTCGCCGCGTCCGGCACCTCGGGCGCGGGCAAGGCGCTCAAACCGCATCTGCTCGGCTCCGAGGTGATGGGCTCGATGAGCCCGTACGGCGTCGGCGGCGGCCACCGGCACACCCCCGAGATGATCCAGAACCTCAGCGCGGCGGCCGGCGAACGGGTGGGCGTCTCCTTCACCCCGACCCTCGCCCCCATGTCCCGCGGCATCCTCGCCACCTGTAGCGCCAAGGCGAAACCGGGCGTCACCGCCGCCGATGTGCGGCAGGCGTACGAGAAGGCCTACGCCGACGAGCCGTTCGTCCACCTGCTGCCGGCCGGCCAGTGGCCGGCCACCGCCGCCGTGCACGGCTCCAACGCGGTCCAGCTCCAGGTGGCCCACGACGAGTCGGCGGGCCGGGTGATCGTCGTCAGCGCCATCGACAACCTCACCAAGGGCACCGCGGGCGGCGCCGTACAGAGTATGAACATCGCCCTCGGGCTGCCGGAGACGACGGGCCTCTCAACGGTCGGGATCGCGCCATGAGCGCGGCCCGGCAGGGGGCCCGGGACCGAGCGGCCCGAACGACCGGAGCAGCGGAAAGGGATTCGAAGTGAGCGTGACCGCAGCCAAGGGGTTCACGGCGGCCGGTGTCGCCGCCGGGCTCAAGACCAACGGCAACCCCGATGTCGCCCTCGTGGTCAACACCGGCCCCGGCCGCGCCGCCGCGGGTGTCTTCACCTCCAACCGGGTGAAGGCGGCCCCGGTGCTGTGGTCGCAACAGGTCCTGAAGGCGGGCGAGGTGACCGCCGTCGTCCTCAACTCCGGCGGCGCCAACGCCTGTACCGGGGCCAAGGGCTTCCAGGACACCCACGCCACCGCGGAACGGGCCGCCGAGGTGCTCGGCCACAACGCGGGCGAGATCGCGATCGCCTCGACCGGCCTGATCGGCACCCTGCTGCCGATGGACAAGCTGCTGCCCGGAGTCGGGCAGGCCGCCGCCCAACTCTCCGCGCACGGCGGGGAGAAGGCCGCCATCGCGATCAAGACCACCGACACCGTGCACAAGACCGCCGTGGTGACCGGTGAGGGCGGCTGGGTGGTCGGCGGTATGGCGAAGGGCGCCGGCATGCTCGCCCCGGGCCTCGCCACCATGCTGGTGGTCCTCACCACCGACGCCGACCTGGACGCCGGCACCCTCGACAAGGCGCTGCGCGACGCGACCCGGCAGACCTTCGACCGGATCGACTCCGACGGCTGCATGTCCACCAACGACACGGTGCTGCTGCTCGCCTCCGGAGCCTCCCATGTCACCCCCGGGTACGACGAGTTCGCCGACGCGGTCCGTGCCGTCTGCGGGGACCTCGCCCGGCAGCTCATCGCCGACGCCGAAGGCGCGAGCAAGGACATCAGGATCGAGGTGGTGCACGCCGCCAGCGAGGAGGACGCGGTCGAGGTCGGCCGGAGCATCGCCCGCAACAACCTGCTGAAGTGCGCGATCCACGGTGAGGACCCCAACTGGGGCCGGGTGCTCGCCGCGATCGGCACCACCGGGGCCGACTACGAACCCGACCGGCTCGACGTCGCCATCAACGGCGTCTGGGTCTGCCGGGCCGGCTCGGTCGGCGAGGACCGCGACCTGGTGGACATGCGCTTCCGCGAGGTCGTCATCACCGTGGACCTGGCCGCGGGCGACGCCACCGCGGTGATCTGGACCAACGACCTCACCGCCGACTACGTCCACGAGAACAGCGCGTACAGCTCATGACCACGCGCAAGCACACCGTGCTGCCCAAGGCGCAGATCCTCATCGAGGCGCTGCCCTGGCTGACCCGCCACCACGGGCGGACCGTCGTCATCAAGTTCGGCGGAAACGCCATGGTGGACGAGGAGTTGAAGGCCGCCTTCGCCCAGGACGTGGTCTTCCTGCGGCACGCCGGGCTCAAGCCGGTCGTGGTGCACGGCGGCGGCCCGCAGATCAACGCCCAACTCGACCGGCACGGACTCGTCAGCGAGTTCAGGGCCGGGCTGCGCGTCACCACCCCCGAGGCGATGGACGTCGTCCGGATGGTGCTGGCCGGCCAGGTGCAGCGCCAACTCGTCGGACTGCTCAACCAGCACGGACCGCTCGCGGTCGGCATGACCGGCGAGGACGCGCACACCATCACCGCGGTCAAGCACTACCCGGAGATCGACGGCGAACGGGTGGACATCGGCCGGGTCGGCGAGATCACCGCGATCGACACCGGAGCCATCCAGGCGCTGCTCGACGACGGCCGGATCCCGGTGATCTCCTCGATCGCCCGCGCCGCCGACGACGCCCATGTCTACAACGTCAACGCGGACACCGCCGCGGCCGCCCTCGCCGCCGCCCTCGGCGCGGAGACGCTGATGGTCCTCACCGATGTCGAAGGGCTCTACGAGGACTGGCCGAACAGTGACGACGTGATCAGCCGGCTCACCGCGACCGAGCTGGAGAAGCTGCTGCCCGAGCTGTCCAGCGGCATGGTCCCGAAGATGCGCGGCTGTCTGCACGCGGTACGCAACGGGGTGCGCACCGCCCGGGTGATCGACGGCCGCGTCCAGCATGCGATCCTGCTGGAGATCTTCACCGACGAGGGCATCGGCACCATGGTCGTCCCGGACGATCCCGCTCCCGCCGCGGTCCCGGCCGCGCGGGCGACCGGTGCGGCCAACACGACCCATGCGATGAATACCGGCAGTGCGGCCGGAACAGCAGGAGAAGGGGGAGACCGGTGACCGGCAACGAGGAGCTGGCGCGGCGCTGGCAGGGCTCGCTGATGGACAACTACGGGCTGCCCCGGCTGCCGCTGGTTCGCGGCGAGGGCACCCGATTCTGGGACGCCGACGGCAAGGTCTACCACGACTTCCTCGGCGGTATCGCCGTCAACGCCCTCGGTACCGCCCACCCGGCCGTCGTGGCGGCGGTGACCGGGCAGATCGCCTCCCTCGGCCATGTCTCCAACCTCTTCATCGCCGAGCCGCCGGTCGCCCTCGCCGAGCGGCTGCTCCAGCTCTTCGGCCGGCCGGGCCGGGTCTTCTTCGCGAACTCCGGCGCGGAGGCCAACGAGGCCGCGTTCAAGATCGGCCGGCTCACCGGCCGCCGGCACATGGTGGCCACCGAGGGCGCCTTCCACGGCCGCACCATGGGCGCTCTCGCGCTCACCGGGCAGCCGGGCAAGCGCGACCCCTTCCAGCCGCTGCCCGGCGACGTCACGCATGTGCCGTTCGGCGACACCGAGGCGCTCCGGGCGGCCGTCACCACCGACACCGCGCTGGTCGTCATCGAGCCCATCCAGGGGGAGAACGGCGTCGTCGTACCGCCGGCCGGCTATCTCGCCGCCGCCCGGGAGATCACCGCAGCCACCGGCACGCTGCTGGTGCTCGACGAGGTGCAGACCGGCATCGGCCGCACCGGGCACTGGTTCGAGGGCCAGGCCCAGGGCGTGGCCGCCGATGTGGTCACGCTCGCCAAGGGGCTCGGCGGCGGACTGCCGCTGGGCGCCACCGTCGCCTTCGGCCCGGCCGCCGACCTGCTCACCCCGGGCGCCCACGGCACCACTTTCGGCGGCAACCCGGTCGCCTGCGCCGCCGCGCTCGCCGTGCTCGACACCATCGAAGCCGACGGCCTGCTGGAGAACGCCAAACGGCAGGGCGAGAAGCTGCGCAAGGGAATCGAGGCGCTGCGGCACCCGCTGGTCGATCAGGTGCGCGGCGCCGGGCTGCTGATCGGTATCGTGCTCCGCGAGCCGCTGTCCGCGCCGGTCCAGCGGGCGGCTCAGGAGGCGGGACTGCTGGTGAACGCGGCTGTTCCCGATACGGTACGGCTCGCGCCGCCACTGATCGTCGGCGACGATGAGACGGATGTGTTCCTGCGGGTGCTGCCCGGCGTACTCGACCGGGTGCTCCGGGCGGCCGGGGAGAACTGACGGGGGATCCGGCCGGGCGGACCGGGTCCGCAGCCGGGGCACCCGGGAAGCGCCGGGGAACGCCTGGAGAGCCGGAAACGCCGGGACCGCCCAACACCGCGTAGCACCAGCAGGCCGAGAAGACGGGGAACGCCGAGAAATGCCGGGAACGCCGAGAAGAGCGCCGAGAGCCCTGAGAACGCCGGGAACCCCGGGAAGGCCGCCGGCGCGGAGAACGGCGCGACGATGAGCGAGGCGCAGACGCACGGCGGCGGCCAGGCCGTACCGCAGACCCGCACCGCACGGCACCGCAGGATCGTGGACATCCTCGGCCGGCAGCCGGTGCGGTCGCAGAGCCAGCTCGCCAAGCTGCTCGCCGACGACGGGCTGAGCGTCACGCAGGCGACGCTCAGCCGCGACCTCGACGAACTCGGTGCGGTGAAGATCCGGACCAACGACGGCGAGCTGATCTACGCGGTCCCCTCGGAGGGCGGTTTCCGCACCCCGCAGGCGCCGCTCGGCGAATCCGTCAAGGAGGAGCGGATGCGGCGGCTGGCCGGGGAGCTGCTCATCTCCGCCGAGGCCTCCGCCAACCTGGTGGTGGTCCGCACCCCGCCGGGTGCCGCCCAGTTCCTCGCCTCCGCGATCGACCAGGCCGAGGTGTACGACATCCTCGGTACGATCGCCGGTGACGACACGGTCGTGCTGATCAGCCGCGACCCGGCCGGCGGCCAGAAACTCGCCGACCACCTGCTGCGCCTCGCCCAGGGCGAGGGCTAGGGAGCAGCGCCGCAAGCACCCCCGCGTCCCCGCCGGCCACCCCGCTGTCATCGCCCTGTCACCCCTCTGACCTGCCGCGTTGACGAGTCATACGGAGGAGTGCATACTTATACCTGTCAGTGTATGAACCTAAGGAGAGAGTCGTGACCGAGCGCGTCGTACTCGCCTACTCAGGCGGCCTGGACACCTCCGTCGCCATCGGCTGGATCGCCGAGGAGACCGGCGCCGAGGTCATCGCCGTCGCGGTGGACGTCGGCCAGGGCGGCGAGGACCTGGACGTCATCCGCAAGCGCGCGATCGCCTGCGGTGCCGTCGAGGCCGAGGTCGCGGACGCCAGGAGCGAATTCGCCGACGAGTACTGTCTGCCGGCGCTCAAGGCCAACGCCCTGTACATGGACCGCTACCCGCTGGTCTCGGCGCTCTCCCGGCCGGTCATCGTCAAGCACCTGGTCGCCGCCGCCCGCAAGCACGGCGCCGACACGGTCGCCCACGGCTGCACCGGCAAGGGCAACGACCAGGTCCGCTTCGAGGCCGGCATCTCCTCGCTCGCCCCCGAGCTGAAGTGCGTCGCCCCGGTCCGTGACTACGCGATGACCCGGGACAAGGCCATCGCCTTCTGCGAGGCGAAGAACCTCCCGATCGCGACCACCAAGAAGTCCCCGTACTCCATCGACCAGAACGTCTTCGGCCGGGCGGTCGAGACCGGCTTCCTCGAGGACATCTGGAACGCGCCGATCGAGGACGTCTACGAGTACACCGAGAACCCCGCGACCCCCCGGGAAGCCGACGAGGTGGTCATCACCTTCAAGCAGGGCGTGCCGGTCGCCATCGACGGGCACCCGGTCACCGTCCTGGAAGCGATCCAGCAGCTCAACGTACGGGCGGGCGCGCAGGGCATCGGCCGGATCGACATGGTCGAGGACCGGCTGGTCGGCATCAAGTCCCGGGAGATCTACGAGGCGCCGGGCGCGATCGCGCTGATCACCGCCCACCAGGAGCTGGAGAACGTCACCGTCGAGCGCGAACTCGCCCGCTACAAGCGGCAGGTCGAGCAGCGCTGGGGCGAACTCGTCTACGACGGCATGTGGTTCTCCCCGCTCAAGCGGGCGCTGGACGGCTTCATCAACGAGGCCAACGAGTATGTCTCCGGCGAGGTCCGGATGGTGCTGCACGGCGGTCGCGCGGTGGTCAACGGACGGCGCTCCGACACCTCGCTCTACGACTTCAACCTGGCGACCTACGACACCGGCGACACCTTCGACCAGTCGCTGTCCAAGGGCTTCATCGAGATCTTCGGCATGTCCTCGAAGATCGCCGCCAAGCGGGACATGGCGCAGTGACCGAAGGCAGGGACCACCAGGACGTCAAGCTCTGGGGCGGCCGGTTCGCCGACGGACCGTCCGCCGCCCTGGAGAGGCTCTCCGCCTCGGTGCACTTCGACTTCCGGCTCGCGCCCTATGACATCGCCGGCTCCCGGGCCCACGCCCGGGCGCTGCACCAGGCCGGACTGCTCACCCCGGACGAGCTCGACCGGATGCTGGCCGGCCTCGACGACCTCGAAACGGCCGTCGCCACGGGCGAGTTCACCGGCACCATCGCCGACGAGGACGTGCACACCGCGCTCGAACGCGGTCTGCTGGAACGCCTCGGCCCCGACCTCGGCGGCAAGCTGCGGGCCGGCCGGTCCCGCAACGACCAGGTGGCCACGCTCTTCCGGATGTACTTGCGCGACCACGCCCGGATCATCGCCGGTCTGATCGCCGACCTCCAGGACGCGCTGGTCGGCCTCGCCGAAGCGCATCCGGATGTCGCGATGCCCGGCCGCACCCACCTCCAGCACGCCCAGCCGGTGCTCTTCGCCCACCATGTGCTGGCCCATGTCCAGGCGTTCGCCCGGGACGCCGAACGGCTGCGGCAGTGGGACGCGCGCACCGCCGTGTCGCCGTACGGCTCCGGCGCGCTGGCCGGTTCCTCGCTCGGCCTCGACCCGGAGGCCGTCGCCGCGGAGCTCGGCTTCGAGCACGGCAGCGTCGGCAACTCCATCGACGGCACCGCCTCGCGCGACTTCGTCGCCGAGTTCGCCTTCATCACGGCGATGATCGGGATCAACCTGTCGCGGATCGCCGAAGAGGTGATCATCTGGAACACGAAGGAGTTCTCCTTCGTCACCCTGCACGACGCCTTCTCCACCGGCTCCTCGATCATGCCGCAGAAGAAGAACCCGGACATCGCCGAGCTGGCCCGCGGCAAGTCGGGCCGGCTGATCGGCAATCTCACCGGACTGCTGGCCACGCTGAAGGCGCTGCCGCTCGCCTACAACCGCGACCTCCAGGAGGACAAGGAGCCGGTCTTCGACTCCTGCGACCAACTGGAGGTGCTGCTCCCGGCGTTCACCGGGATGATGGCCACCCTCACGGTGCACCGGGAGCGGCTGGCGGAGCTGGCCCCGGCCGGCTTCTCGCTGGCCACCGACATCGCCGAGTGGCTGGTCAGGCAGGGTGTGCCGTTCCGGGTCGCGCACGAGGTCGCGGGGGAGTGCGTCAAGGTCTGCGAGGCCGAGGGCATCGAACTCGACCAGCTCTCCGACGAGCAGTTCGCCAAGATCTCACCGCACCTGACCCCCGAGGTGCGGACCGTGCTCAATGTGCCGGGGTCCCTCGCCTCCCGCGGCGGCCGCGGCGGCACCGCGCCCAGCGCGGTCGCCACCCAACTGGCCGAGGTCAAGGGCGATGTGGCCGGGCAGCACACCTGGGCCGAGGCCAAGAACGTCTGACAACCGCCCCGCCCCGGGCCGGCCGGCGCCGCGCCCGGGGCGGCCCGTCGGGCGCGTCGGACGGATCAGGCGGCCTTCGCCTTGGTCGCGTAGATGTCCACGTACTCCTGGCCGGACAGCTTCATCACGTGGCTCATCACCTCGTCGGTGACGGCCCGCAGCACATAGCGGTCGCGCTCCATGCCCTCGTAGCGGGAGAAGTCCAGCGGGGCGCCGAAGCGGATGGTGACCGGGGCGATGTGGATCATGCCGGTGCCGCCGGGCTGGACCTTGTCGGTGCCGACCATCGCGAAGGGCACCACCGGGGCGCCGGTCATCAGCGCCAGCCGGGCGACGCCGGTCCGGCCGCGGTAGAGACGGCCGTCGGGGGAGCGGGTGCCCTCGGGGTAGATCCCGAAGATCCGGCCCGCGTCGAGCACCCGGCGGCCGGTCATCAGTGCCGCCACCCCGCCGTGGCCGCCGTCGCGGTCCACCGGGATCATGCCGCAGGTGGTGAAGAACCACGCCATCAGCCGGCCCTTGGGGCCCTTGCCGGTGATGTATTCGTCCTTGCCGATGAAATACACCTGCCGCCGCACCACCAGGGACAGGAACAGCGAGTCCACGAAGGTGACATGGTTTCCGGCCAGGATCACCGGCCCCGTGCCGGGGATCCGTTCGGCGCCCTCGACCGTCGGGCGGTAGAAGAGGCGCATCAGCACCAGCAGGATCGCCTTCAGCACACTGCGGGACATGCGGGAGTACAACGGACCCTCCGGTCGTTCACGGTCGCCGAGCACGAGCCGCCGCCACCTGCGGCTACCGGCCCGTACCGCTGACCCTACTTCGCCCGGTCCGCCTCGCGCACCGTAAGCCGGCGACCACTTGCCGCACCCGCCGCCCGCCCCGGCCGCCGGCGGGCAGCGGGCGGGGTGCTGGTGAACAGGGGTGCATAGGGGTGAATGCGGGTGAACGCGGGGGGCCGCGGGAGGGCGCACCCGCCGCCGGACGAGTGCCGGCCGCACCACACCATGCGGTGAAACCGGCCACGCCGGGCCGCCGCCCGCCCCCTCCGCCGCCCCGCACCGGCTATGCAGAAGCCATGGAACTCGCGGCAGCCATCGACCTCGCTGACCCTGCCGACCCCGGCGGCCGGCTCGCCCGCTATGCCTCGCTGGGCCCGCTGCTCACCGCGGAGGCCGCCGCCGAGGCACCGCCCGGCGGCGGCATCGAGGCGGCCGATCTCGAACAGGCGGTCTGGCTCCGGCTGCTGGAGCTGGACGGGCCGCCGCCCGAGCCCGGCGCCTGGGTGCGCGGCGCGGTGCGGGACGAGGCCCGCTCGGAGATCCGGCGGATCCGCTGCGAACGACCCTGCGGCGCCCCCGACGCGGGGCCCCCGGTGCCGGGCGCCGACGGCGGCGGGGCGGCCGGGACGGTGGAGGAGCAGGTGCTGGCCGCCGAGCGCCATCGCGCGGTGCTCGCCGCGGTACGGGGGCTGCCCGGCCGCTGCCCGCAGATCGTCGCGGCCCTGCTGTCCCGGTCCGACCTCACGTACCAGGAGATCTCCCGTGAGCTGGGCATCTCCCAGGGGAGTCTCGGCCCGCTGCGCTCGCGTTGTCTCGGCTGTCTGCGGTCAATCCTCAATTCGAGGGTTGGATCCCCGGTGAGTCGGGGTAAGGCACGGTCAACAGTCGGCGGCGGTGGGTACCTTGGCGCGCGCGGACGGGACTGAGACGAGCAGCACACTCACGGTGCTCGGTCGGACGTTTGTGCGATCATCGGCGCCACGGAGACGGCGCGAACCCGCACCAACTCCACCTCAAGCAGGCGTCCCGGGCGCACCTTCCGGACCCATCCGGTAACCGCCGGGACGTATTCGAAGGGGAGGCCTGCGCGCATGGGCATGAGCGTGACCATCTCTACGGCGGAGCACGGCGACGCCGAGAAGATCCTGAAACTCCAATACCTCTGCTACCAGGGCGAAGCCGAGCTCTACGGCGACTACGCCATCGAGCCGCTCACCCAGACGCTGGACGAGCTGCGGGACGAACTCGCCCAAGGAGTCGTCCTGGTGGCGCGGCTCGGTCAGGAGGTCGTCGGCTCGGTGCGCGGCACGGTCGACGACAAGGGCACCGCGATGATCGGCAAGCTGATCGTCCATCCGCGGCTGCAACGGCACGGCCTCGGCGGCCGGCTGCTGGCCGCTTTGGAGGTCAGGCTCGCCGAGGAGGCGGAGACCAAGCGGTTCCGGCTCTTCACCGGCCACCGCAGCGAGGTCAACCTTCGGATGTACCGCAAACTCGGGTACGAGCAGGTGGGCGCGGCCGAGCCGGTCAGCCGCCGGCTGAGCCTGGTGCACATGGAGAAGTCCGCGGCGGGCGAGATCTCCCCGTCGCTGGCGGCCACCGCCTGACACCGGCCCGTTTACGCGGACCTGATCAGTGACCGGCCTGCCGTGGCCCCGCCCCCGCCCCCGCCGCACGGGCGGCTCGGCGCAGCCACAGCAGGCCGGCCACCGGAAGCGCCAGCGGCAGGAAGACGTAGCCGATCCCGAAGTCGGACCAGACGGTCGCGTCGGGGAAGGCGGAGGAGTCCGCGACGGTGGCGACGCCCACCGTGAGCACCCCGAGCAGCTCCGCCGAGCAGCACACCAGCGCGACCCTGCGGGCGGACTCGCCGCCCCGCCACAGCGCGACGGTGATCACCGCGTAGACCACCCCGGCCAGCCCCGAGAGCAGATACGCCAGCGGCGCCTCGTGGTATTTGGTGCTGAGCTGGACGATCGACCGGGAGAGCGCGGCCACCGTGAACACCGCGTAGAGCGAGAGCAGCAGCCGTCCGGGGCCGGTCCCGATGCCGTCCGCCGCCTTGCCCGGTGCCGGGTCCACCGCGTCGTCCGCCGGCTTGCCCGGTGCCGTCTGCTGTGTCATGTCCCCAGCCGTGTCAGGAGCCGTGTCAGCCGTCCCGGCCGTGTTGTCAGCCATGTGCGTTACCCCAGATCTCGTGCAGCCGCAGTTCGAGCACGGCCAGGATGATCCCGCCGGCCGCGACGATCGCCGAGCCCCAACGGGTCCGCTCGACCAGGGACATGAAAGCCGCCGCCGGAATCGTGCAGGCCGCCCCGATCTGATAGGCGAGGAAGACCGCCAGACCCTGCTCCGGTCGCTCACCGCGGCCGAGCTGCACCACGGAGATCACGAGCTGGACCAGGGTGACCAGCGTCACCACCGCCATCGCGGCGAAGTGCCAGTCCTTCGTCGGCGAGTCGCGGTAGGCCGCGAAGCCGCACCACGCCGCCAGCAGCAGCGCCGTGACGGATACCGTGATGATGACCGCGTCAAGCATGCGACGACTTTATTACCCGGCGTGTCGGCCGCCGCCTCCCGCCCCCCGCGCAAGCCCTCCGAGGGCGTCCCGGCAGGCGGCCCGGGCGTCAGCCGAAGCGCGTCCAGTACACGTCCGTCTGGTACGGCATCTCGATCTCGCCGCCGCCCCGGGTGGCGTCGTATCCGCTCGATCCGCTCGGTCCCCTCAATCCGCTCAGCACCGCCTCCACCTCCGAGCGCACCCGCGTCCGCGCGCCCGCGTCCAGCACCGCGATGTGGCTCGACGACATCATCCGCTCCACCACGTCCGCCACCGTCGTCGTGTGCGGATTGGGCCAGTGCCGCTCCTCGACCGCGCCCCAGCCCGCCCGGGCGGCGAACACCGCCCGCCAGTCGCCGGGGTCCCCAGGGCCGGACGTCAGCGGCGGGCTCGGCAGATCGCTCGGCGCCAGCCGGAAGTAGATGTCCTGGAAGGCCCTGACCCACCGCACCGAGGTGTCGTACGTGTTCCACACCAGGGCCAGCGCGCCTCCGGGCCGCAGCAGCCGCTCCACCTCGGTCAGCGCCTCGCCCGCGCGGAACCAGTGCCAGGACTGCGCCGCCACCACCGCGTCCGCGCAGCCGGCCGGCAGCCCGGTCGCCTCCGCCGTGCCCGAGGTCACCGCGACCCCCGGCAGCAGCTCCGCGATCTGCTCGCGCATCTCCCGGACCGGCTCCACCGCCAGCACCTCGGCGCCGGTGAGCGCCAGCAGCCGGGTGAACTTGCCGGTGCCGGCGCCGAGATCGACCACGGTACGACCGGACTCCAGGGGCAGCGCGTCGGCGAGGGCCGCCAGCGCGGCCATCGGGTAGGAGGGCCGGGAGCGCTCATAGACCCCCGCGGCCCGCTGATAGCCGACGCCTGCTGCGTGGTGCACTCTCACGCGGGCTGACGGTAGCAGTTTCGGATGACGTCCACGGATACCCGTCCTGACGGGCATTCGGCCTACCCTGGAAGGGCGTTCGCCGCCGCGCCGCCGCCGCGACCCTGCCCGGTGGCAGCCGCGCGCGATGCTGCATGCTGTTCAGTGCCGTTCACATCACAGCCGTGCAACCCACCCCATGCCCCCGGCCACGGAGCAGCGAATGACCTCAAGCCCGGCCTTCCCGGACATCTCCATCTCCACGGAGCGGCTGGGCTTGCGCGCGTACGACGAGGCCGACGTGCCCTCGCTCGTCGAGATGATGGACGACGAGCTGATCACCGCGTGGACCGGGGTGCCGCAGCCGTACACGGCCGCCGACGCCCATGAGTTCGTGGCCAGGACCGCCCCCGCCGAACGCGCCGAGGGCCGCGGCCTGGTGCTCGCCGTCACCGAGTTCCTCACCCAGCGGCTGGTCGGCACCGTGACCCTCCAGCGCACCGACTGGCGGATCCGGGCCACCGAGATCGGCTATCTCACCGCGGTCTGGGCCCGGGGCGAGGGATACGCGTGCGAAGCCGTACTCGCCGTCTGCCGCTGGCTCTTCGAGGAGCAGGCGTTCGCCCGGGTCGAACTGCGCACCGCCGCGGACAACACCGCCTCCCAGCAGGTGGCCCAGAAGATCGGCTGCGTCAGCGAGGGGGTGCTGCGCGGCGCCGGGCTGGTGCGCACCCAGACCGGGCCGGGGCACTGGGCCGAGACCCGTACCGACCTGCTGGTGTGGAGTCTGCTGCCGGAGGACCTGGACGAGGACTCCGGCCAGGGGGGCGGCGACGAGAGCTACGACGGTTACCGGTCCTACGGCGGTCACGGCGGCGCCGGCGCCGCCGGCAACTACCCGCACCACAGCGCGTATGCGCGGTGGCGCTGACCGCGCCGCGCCGCCCGCCGCCGCGCCGGGTTAGGGTTCTCACCCCGGACCGGTTCAGCGCGTGACGAGGACACCGCCGGGGCCCAGTGATCCGCACCGCCACGAAGGGGCTTCAGACGATGGCCGACCGGGTCACCGTGATCGGGTGGGACGGTTCACCGCCGTCCGAAGCAGCGATCGCCGCGCTGGACGCCGCCACACTGGTGGCCGGCTCGCGCCAGCACCTGGCCCTGCCGTATGTGCCGAAGGGCGCGGAACACATCGTCCTCGGCAGCATCGAGATCGCCGCCCGGCGGATCGCCGGCCATCGCGGCACCGCGGTGGTGCTCGCCGACGGCGACCCCGGCTTCTTCGGCGTGGTGCGCGAACTGCGCGCCCCCGAACACGGTCTCGAAGTCGAGGTCGTGCCGGGCGTCTCCTCCGTCGCTCAGGCGTTCGCCCGGGCGGGCATGCCCTGGGACGACGCCCGGGTGGTCGCCGTCACCAGCCGCACCCTGCGCCGCGCGGTCAACGTCTGCCGCGCCTATCCCAAGGTGGCGGTCCTCACCGCCCCCGGCGCGGGCCCCGCCGAACTCTCCCTGCTGCTCACCGGGGTGCACCGCACCTTCGTCATCTGCGAGGCCCTCGGCACCGAGCACGAACAGGTCACCGTCCTCACCTCGGACAAGGTCGCCGACCACATCTGGCGCGATCCCAACGTGGTGCTCGTGGTGGGCGGCATGGCCTCCAGCGCGCCCGGTGTGGCCGGCCGCACCGGCTGGATCGCCGGCCGCGACCCCGGCTTCCCCGGGCCGGTCCGCGGCTGGGCGCTCGCCGCGGGATACGGCGGCGACGTGCCCGCCCAGCTCCGCGCCTTCCAACTGGCCAGGCTGGGCCCGCGCACCGGCGACCTGGTGTGGGACATCGGCTCCGCCGACGGCTCGATCGCGGTGGAGGCGGCCCGCTTCGGCGCCGCCGTCATCGCGGTGGACCGCGACGCGGACGCCTGCGACTGGATCACCGTGACCGCCCGCCGGATCGGTGTCCAACTGCACGTCGTGCACGGCACCGCGCCGCAGGCCCTCGACGATCTGCCGGAGCCGGACGTGGTGCGGATCGGCCGCGCCGACCCCGATGTGGCCACCGCGTGCGCGGCCCGCCGCCCGGAGCGGATCGTGACCGACGCGGCCACCCGCGATCAGGCCGAAGCGGTCACCAGGGCGCTGGAGGAGGGTGGCTACGACGTGGAGCGCGTCCTGCTGCAATCCGTCGAACTGGACAACGAATGGGCCGAGCGCGAACGTTCGGTCACCTTCGCACTGAGCGCCACCCGCCGCTGACGCCCGCCCCCGGCGTACGCCCCGCCCGCTCCCGCCGCGGGGGCATCCTTGACCTCCTTGACCACGTTTTCCCTGGTCGAAGCGGCAGGAAGGCGGCAGGAAAGGGGACGGTGTGACGTACGTCCCGAGGTGCGGACTTCTGGCCGGACGGCCGACCGGCGGGGGGTAGGCTGACCGATCGTTGTGCCGTCGTCGTGCGTTGACGGGGTGTCGAGCTCTTCGGGCACCGGGCGCCGACGTGCCGCATCCCTGGCACGCTCGTTGTGCTTCATGGGGGTCATGAAGCACTGGCTCGTGGTCGGCGCAGCGGCTGGAAGGAGCGAAACCGATGGGCGAGGGGCACGCATGACGGACACCGGTCAGATCCCCGGCGAGGGGCTGCCGGAGAACGCGCTCGGAGACGCGGCCCGCCGGCCGCACCCCGACGTTCCCGGCCACGGCCTGCCGCAGCAGCCCGAGTGGGGAGGAGCGGACCCGCAGGTTCTCCTCGCCCCGCAGGCGGCCGAGCAGGGCGCGAACGGGTACGCCTATCTCGACCAGCCCGCCGCACCCGGCGCCGGCCTTGAGGACGAGGACGACGTCCTGCTGATGCCGGGACCGCAGGGCAGTTGGAGCGACCCGCAGCCGGTGCCGCCCCAGCGGTATGACGTACCGTCGGTTCCCGGCACGCCCGCCGGGCAGCCGCTCGGCGCGGAAGGGCACGCCGCCGTCGAGTCCGCCGGTGGTGAACCGGCCGGCGCCGGCCTCGGGTCCTTCGGCCCGGGCATCGCGGGGCCGGGTACGGGGGAGCAGGCCGCCCCGGGCCCGATGGCCGCGCCGCGCCGCCCGCTGCATCTGGGTCCGCCCATCGTGGACACCCCCAGCGGCGGGGTGTCGGTGCGTTCCCTCGCCGACCGCGGTCCGGCCGTCCATGCGCCGGGACCGCCCACCGTCGGCCCCGAATACCTCGATGTGCCGTCCGACGGCACCCCGGTGATTCCCGCCCAGCAGACCGGCGAGCCCGCCAACCCGGCCGCTCCGCTGCCCGGCAGCGCGTGGCCGACGGCTCCGGTCGCCTCGCAGCAGTCGCTCATCCCGCACGCCGACAGCATCATCCCGGCCCAGCACACTCCCGCGGCCCAGGCCGCCGCACCGGTCCCGGCCGCCGATCCGCTCCCGGCCGTGGCGGACGGGCCCCAGTTCGCCGCGCCCGCGCCGCAAGTGCCCGACGGCGGCGGGGCGATGCTGCCCGAGCAAGCGGTGGAAGCCCCGGCCGCGCATCCGGCGCCCGAGCCGGTGGCACCGCCCGAGCCGGCGCCCGAGGCGGTGGCCCCCCCGCAGCCGGTGGGCGATCCGTCGGGAGCGGTGGCCGTGTCGGCGACCGAGCCGACGGTGAGCGGTACGGCGGAGGTCACGTCGCCACCGGCCGAGCCGGTCGGGGCGCAGGCCGCGCCCCAGGCCGCCGCCGCCCCGGCCGCGGCGGAGCACGCCGCCGGCGCCACGGAGGCCGTCCCCGGCCAGGAGCCGGACGCACGGGACGGTTTCGCGCCCGTCGCCGACCAGCCCCCGGCCGACCCCGGCGCCGTGGATCTTCCGGCGCCGCAGCCGGCGGAACAGGCCGCGCCCCTGCCCGCCGTCGCGGCGGCCCCCACGGCCGAGCCGTCGTCGGGCGCCGCGGCCGAAGGCGCGCCGGTGCCGGGCTTCGCGATGCCGCTTCCCCCGGTGGTGCCCCCCGTCGAGATCCCCGTCGCGCCGCCCGCCGCGGTGCCCGCGCCCCAGCCGGCCGCCCCGGCCGAGGCAGCCACGCCCGTCGAGGCAACCGCGCCCGTCGAGCCGGGAGCCGAGGACGCCGGTGCCGCACCGGTCGCGGCCGGCGCCCCCACCACCCTCACCGTTGTCCCCGACCCCGTCGGACCGGACATCGCCGACGCGCGGGCCGTGCCCGACGACGCCCCGACCGGCGACGGTGACGGCGCCGGCCCGGACGTCCAGGGCGGACCCGTACCGGTCGAGCCCGAGGCCGTGACCCTCGACACCCTTGACACCCTCGGCACCCTCGGCACCCTCGACGCCCCCGAGCAGCAGCTCACGGAGGCCGGGACCGCGGGCGAGGCGGAGGCAGGCAAGGGCCGTCGCCGCCGGGCCGCGCCGGCCGAGGACGCCGACGCGGCGCCTGACGGACTCGCTGCTGACGCCCCGCCGCGCGGCGACGGTCTCGCCCTCGTCCCACCGCCGGACCCCGGCACCGCGGCCGAGCCGTACGAGCCCGCCGTCCGCGACGCCGTGCACCGGGTCATCCGCGAACGCCGCGACATCCGCAACGGCTTCCGCTCCGACCCCATCCCGCACGACGTCCTGCTCCGCGTGCTGGAGGCCGCGCACACCGCGCCCAGCGTCGGCCACTCCCAGCCGTGGGACTTCGTGGTGATCCGGTCCGAGAAGACCCGCGAGAAGATGCACGGCCTCGCCATGCTCCAGCGCGAGGCGTACGCCAAGTCGCTGCCGAAGGGCCGCGCCCGGCAGTTCCGCGAGCTGAAGATCGAGGCGATCCTCGACACCCCGGTGAACATCGTGGTCACCGCCGACCCCACCCGCGGCGGCCGGCACACCCTCGGCCGGCACACCCAGCCGCAGATGGCCCCTTACTCCTCGGCGCTCGCCGTCGAGAACCTCTGGCTGGCGGCCCGGGCGGAAGGGCTCGGCGTCGGCTGGGTCAGCTTCTTCGACGAGCGCCAGATGGTCGCGGAACTCGGCCTGCCCGAACACCTGGAGGTCGTCGCCTACCTCTGCGTCGGCTATGTCGACGAGTTCCCCGACGAGCCCGAGCTGATGCAGGCGGGCTGGTCCAAGCGGCGCCCGCTGTCGTGGGTCGTGCACGAGGAGGAGTACGGCAACCGGGCGCTGCCCGGCGAGGAGCCGCACGACCTGCTCGAAGAGACGCTGCGCGGCATCAGGCCGCTCGACGCCAAGGCGCTCGGCGAGGCGTGGGAGCGGCAGAAGCGGATGACGAAGCCGGCCGGCGCGCTCGGCATGCTGGAGATCATCTCCGCGCAGCTCAGCGGGCTGTCCCGGCAGTGCCCGCCGCCGATCCCGGAGCCCGCGGCGGTGGCGATCTTCGCCGGTGACCACGGGGTGCACGCCCAGGGTGTGACGTCGTGGCCGCAGGAGGTCACCGCGCAGATGGTCGCCAACTTCCTGGGCGGCGGCGCGGTCTGCAACGCGTTCGCCAACCAGGTCGGCGCGGAGGTGTGCGTCATCGATGTCGGCGTCGCCTCGGAGCTGCCCACCACGCCGGGGCTGTTGCCGCGCAAGGTCCGGCCGGGCACCGCGGACTTCACCGTCGGCCCGGCGATGAGCCGCGAGGAGGCGCTGCGGGCGATCGAGATCGGCATCGAGACGGCCCGCGATCTGGTGGCGGCGGGCAACAAGGCGCTGCTCACCGGGGAGATGGGGATCGCCAACACCACGGTTTCCGCGGTGCTGATCGCCGTCTTCACCGGGGCGGACCCGGCGGAGGTGACGGGGCGCGGGACCGGGATCAACGATGAGATGCACGCGCGCAAGGTCGAGGTCGTGCGGCGGGCGCTGGAGCTTCACCGGCCCGACCCGGCGGATCCGATCGCCGTCCTCGCGGCGGTCGGTGGCCTTGAACACGCGGCGATCGTCGGGCTGTTGCTCGGGGCGGCGGCGCTGCGGACGCCGGTGATCCTGGACGGTGTGAGCGCCGGGGCGGCGGCGCTTGTCGCCCGGGCGATCGCGCCGGAGGTCCTGGCCGCCTGCATCGCGGGACACCGCAGCGCCGAGCCCGGTCATGTCGCCGCCCTCACCACCCTCGGCCTGCGCCCCCTCGTCGACCTGGACCTCCGCCTCGGTGAGGGTACGGGGGCGTTGCTGGCGCTGCCCCTCGTCCAGAGCGCGGCCCGCGTCATGCACGAGGTCGCCACCTTCGACGCGGCGGGGGTCACCGAAAAAGGGTAGGACTCCCTCCGGGTGACCAGATCTCCCGGCTCACCCCGTCTGCCCCCCGCGGGCGCGTTTGGGTGGGCGGTGCGTTCGTCGCCTGCGGGTGCGTCGTGGTTGCGCGCGCGGACCCTCGCGCCCCTGGGTACGTGGTGGTTGCTCCGGGCAGGGGGGCTGGGCCCTGTAGGGGCGTGGGGAACTGCGCGATCGGCGCCCACGGGGCCGCGGTCCGGGTGCGACGGGGGCGCCCCGCTGGTTTCGGCCGTTAACGGCCTGTGGGTGCGTCGTGGTTGCGCGTGCAGTTCCTCGCGCCCCTGGGTACGTGGTGGTTGCCCCGGGCAGGGGGGCTGGGCCCTGTAGGGGCGCGGGGAACTGCGCGATCGGCGCCCACCGGGCCGCGGTCCGGGTGTGACGGGGGCGCCCCACCGGTTCCGGCCGGCCCCGCACCCCGCAGGGGGCCGCGCTGGACCCTGGGGGATCGGGCGAGGCGCGGGCCACCGTAACCTGGGGATCCGCCTGGTGGGGGCACCGCCCGGAGAAGAGGAGCCGTACATGCAAGAGCAGCGCGCCGCGTACCCCGTGGGGCTGAGGCTGGCCGGGCGGCGGGTCGTGGTGGTCGGCGGCGGACAGGTCGCCCAGCGGCGGCTGCCCGCCCTGGTCTCCGCCGGCGCGGACATCCTGCTCGTGTCGCCCGCCGTGACCCCCTCCGTGGAGGCCATGGCGGCAGCCGGCGAACTCCGGTGGGAGCAGCGCGGCTACGCCGACGGCGACCTCGCCGACGCCTGGTACGCCCTGATCGCCACCACCGACGCCGCCGTGAACGCCGCCGCCTCCGCCGAGGCCGAGGCCCGCCGGATCTGGTGCGTACGGAGCGACGACGCCGAGGCCGCCACCGCCTGGACCCCGGCCACCGGCCGCACCGACGGGGTGACCGTGGCCGTCCTCACCGGCCGCGACCCGCGCCGCTCCGCCGCCGTACGGGACGCCGTGATCGCCGGGCTGCGCGAGGGCACCCTCGTCGCGCCCCAGCACCGCACCCGTACCGCCGGCGTCGCTCTGGTCGGCGGCGGCCCCGGCGACCCCGACCTGATCACCGTCCGCGGCCGCCGGCTGCTCGCCGAGGCCGACGTGGTGATCGCCGACCGCCTCGGCCCGCGCGACCTGCTGGACGAACTGGCGCCGCACGTCGAGGTGATCGACGCGGCGAAGATCCCGTACGGCCGGGCGATGACCCAGGAGGCCATCAACGCCGCGCTGATCGACCACGCCAAGGCCGGCAAGGCCGTCGTCCGGCTCAAGGGCGGCGACCCCTATGTCTTCGGGCGCGGGATGGAGGAGGCCGAGGCACTCGCCGCCGCCGGTGTCCCGGTCACCGTCGTCCCCGGTATCTCCAGCTCCATCAGCGTGCCGGGCGCCGCCGGGATCCCCGTCACCCACCGCGGCGTCGCCCATGAGTTCACCGTGGTCAGCGGTCATGTCGCCCCCGGCGACCCGCGTTCCCTGGTCGACTGGCCGGCCCTCGCCCGGCTGCGCGGCACCCTCGTCCTGCTGATGGCGGTGGAGCGGATCGGCGCGATCGCCGAGGCGCTGATCGCCGGCGGCCGGGCCCCGGACACCCTGGTCGCGGTGGTCCAGGAGGGCACCACCGCCGCGCAGCGCCGGGTGGACGCGACCCTCGCCACCGTCGCCGCGAAGGTCGCCGAGGAGGCGGTCCGGCCGCCGGCCGTCATCGTCATCGGTGCTGTGGTGGGCGTCGGCCGGGGGACGGCCGCCCATGGCTGAGCCGGTCGTGCTGGACGACGCAGCCGATCCGCGGCTGGCCGACTACACGTCGCTCACCGACGTCGAACTGCGCCGCCACCGCGAACCCGCCGAGGGCCTCTTCGTCGCCGAGGGCGAGAAGGTCATCCGCCGGGCCGTCGCGGCGGGTTACGCGATGCGTTCGATGCTGCTCTCCGCGAAGTGGCTCGATGTGATGGGTGATGTCATCGAGGCGGCGACCGCCCCCGTCTACGTGGTCGACCCGGCGCTCGCCGAGGAGGTCACCGGCTATCACGTCCACCGCGGCGCGCTCGCCGCGATGGCCCGCCGGCCGTTGCCCGCCGCCGCCGAACTCCTCGCCGGCGCCCGCCGGATCGCCGTCTTCGAGGACACCGTCGACCACGCCAACCTCGGCGCCGCCTTCCGCAACGCCGCCGCGCTGGGCGTCGACGCGGTCCTCCTCACCCCGCGCTGCGCCGATCCGCTCTACCGCCGGGCGGTGAAGGTGTCGATGGGCACGGTCTTCCAAGTGCCGTGGACCCGGATCGAGTCCTGGCCGGCCGACCTCGAACTGCTGCGGCGGCACGGCTTTGTGACGGCCGCGCTGTGCCTCGCCGAGGACTCCGTCACCCTCGACGAGCTCGCGGCGCGCCGCCATGACAAGCTCGCCCTGCTGCTCGGCACCGAGGGCGACGGCCTGTCGAAGGCCGCACTCCGCGAGGCCGAGGTCCGGGTGTGCATCCCGATGGCCGGGGGAGTGGACTCCCTCAATGTCGCCGCCGCCTCGGCCGTGGCCTTCTACGCGACCCGGCCGTGATCCCGCGGTCCTGAACCCGTCAACCGCCCCGCGTGCCAGGTGAGTACGCCGGCCGGACGGCCACCAGGTCCTGGAGTTTCCCGCCGGCGGTGAGCCAGCCGAGCAGGCAGGACGGCCACAACCAGTGGCCGTGCGGGGTGTCGACGGGCAGCAGGGTGACCTCCTGCCGCGCGGTGTCGAGCGCGGCCCAGCCGTTTTTGGTCAGCGGCACCGCGGCCATCCGGCAGGTGTCGCGCCCGGCGGCGATGCCGGTCAGCCAGCGGATCGCGTCGCCGGGGCTCCGCGGCCGGCTGCCGTAGAGCACGTCGGCGCAGTCCAGCCAGGCCCGGTCGAGCCGGGCACCGGAGTCATGGGCGTCGGCGTCGACGACGAAGTGCTCGTCGAGGACCTGCCGGCCGCCGGGCTCGGCGGCGCCGGGGGTGGCCCGCAGCACCACCTGCCCGGCGGTGGTGCCGACGGCGAGGGAGAGCGCGGGCACGCGTCCGTCGAGGCCGCACCCGCCGCCCGGCGGGTGTTTTCTGGCCCGGGTCACTTCATAGCGTTCGACGCTGACAAAGCCGCGGGCGTCGGCTAAGGCGCCCGGTGGGGTGCCGGAATCCATGGCGGCGGCCTCCTGCTTCCGGCGGACCGACGGCGCAGCGGTGCGTTGTCGGGCGGCCACCGCCGTACGGTGCTCCGGAACGACCGGAAGGGCTGCCGCCCGCGCTGCGACCGCCGTCCTCGGGCGGTTTCTCACCGTTTCAGCTCATCAAGCCTCCGTTTCAGGCACGTTACGGCGGGCGAACAAGACGTGACGGATGTCACCTCGTGGCCAACGGCCGTTCCCCTGGCCGCCGAGGGGAGGCGAGGACCGTAGGCCCGGCGGCCATCAGCGGCCTCCAGCGGCGATCAGCGGCCGCCGGAGTCGAGCGGGGTGACCCCGAAGTCCGCGTGCAGCCGCCGGGTGTGGTCCAGTCGCCGTGCCGGCCCGGTGAGGGTGAGGATCACGGTCAGCCGGGCATCGGTGGAGGAGGGGCCGAGCCGCAGCTCCAACGCCCCCGGCTCCACGACGCGGTGGCCGTCCCGGCCGGTGAACCCGGCGAGTTCGGCCGGTATCCGCAGCGTCACCCTGGCCGCCGCGCCGGCCGCCAGCTCCACCCGCTGATAGCCGATCAGCCGCTGCACGGGCTGGACCACCGAGGCGACCGGGTCGTGCAGATACACCTGCGCCACCTCGGTGCCCCCGCGCCGGCCCGTGTTGCGCACCGTGAACGACAGACGAACGTCGCCGCCGGTATGGGTGTGCAGTTCGTCCACGTCGAGATCGCTCCAGCGGAACGTGGTGTACGTCAGCCCGTGCCCGAAGCCGAAGGCCGGCGTCGGATCGATGCTGGACACCTCGCTCACCTGCCCGAGCCGCGCGGCGAGATACGTGGACGGCTGGCCGCCCGGACCGCGCGGGACCGAGACGGGTAGCCGGCCCGACGGATCGACCCGGCCGCTGAGCACCCCGGCGATGGCCCGGGTGCCCTCTTCGCCGGGAAAGAAGGACTGCACGATGGCCGCGGCCTCCCGCACCCCCCGGCCCAGCGCGTAGGGGCGCCCGGCGAGCAGTGTCACCACCACCGGCACACCGGCGTCCAACAGCGCGTCCAGCAGGTCCTGTTGCACACCCGGCAGGGCCAGCGACTCCGCGTCGCAGCCCTCCCCGCTGGTGCCGCGCCCGAAGAGCCCGGCCCGGTCGCCGAGCGCGAGCACCACCACGTCGGCGGTACGGGCCAGCGCGGTCGCCTCGGCGATGCCGCCGGTGGCGGACCCGTCGATGTCCGTGCCGGCCGCGGTGACGATCTCACTGCCGGCGAACTCCGCCGCCAAAGCCTCGCGCAGCGTGGGCAGTTCGATGCCGACCGGCACCTCGGGATGGCGCACCCCGACATGGACGGGGAAGGCGTAGCAGCCGAGGACGGCGGCCGGCGCCTCGGCGTTGGGGCCGATGAGGGCGATACGGGCGGGCGCGGCCAGCGGCAGCGTCCCGTCGTTGCTCAGCAGCACGATGCTCTGCTCGGCGATCCGCCCGGCCACCTCGCGGTTGGCGGCGCCGTCGAGATCGACCGAGCCGCGCAGGGCCCGCGGGTCGGTCAGGTCGGCGCCGGCCAGCGCCTCGGGCACGGCGTCCCAGTCGTCGTCGAGCAGGCCGAGTTGGGCCTTCTGGACGAGCACCCGGCGCACCGCCCGGTCGATGAGCGCCTCGGGGACCTCGCCGTCCGCGACAGCGGTGAGCAGCGGCTCCCCGAAGGCCTTCACGGTGGGCAGTTCGACGTCGACACCGGCGGCGAGGGCCGCGCCGGCCGCCTCGCCGAGCGTCCCCGCCACGCCGTGCAGGGTCTTGAGGAAGGTGATGCCGAAGTAGTCGGCGACGACCGTCCCGGTGAAGCCCCAGGTGTCCCGGAGCAGCCCGGTGAGCAGCCGCTCGTCGGCCGCGGCCGGCACCCCGTCGGTGTCGGTGTAGGCGTGCATGACCGAGCGGACACCGCTCTCCCGGATCGCCATCTCGAAGGGCGGCAGGATCACGTCGGCGCGTTCCCTGGTCCCCATGCCGACGGGGGCGAGGTTGCGGCCGGCCCGGGAGGCGGAGTAGCCGGCGAAGTGCTTGAGGGTGGCGACGACCCCGGCGGACTCCAGCCCCTGGACGTAGGCCGTGCCGACGGTCCCCACCAGGTAGGGGTCCTCCCCGATGGTCTCCTCCACCCGGCCCCACCGCGCGTCGCGCACGACGTCCAGCACCGGGGCGAGCCCCTGGTGCACCCCGACCGAGCGCAGATCCCGGCCGATGCGCTCGGCCATCTCACGGATCAGCCCGGGGTTGAAGGTCGCGCCCCACGACAGCGGCACCGGATAGGCGGTGGCGCCCCAGGTGGCGAAGCCGGCCAGGCACTCCTCGTGGGCGAGCGCCGGGATGCCGAAGCGGTTGGCGGCGGCGATCCGGCGCTGGGTGCGCAGCAGCGAGAGCGCGCCGAGCGCCGGATCGACCGGGGCGGTGCCGAAGGGCCGGGTGAGCTGGCCGAGCCCGTGCGGCAGCAGGGGTTCGAGCTCGGTCCGCTCCTCCATCTCGTGCTGGTAAGGGGCGACTTCGCCGCCCTCGGCGGAAGCGCCCACCCACACGCCGAAGAGCTGCGCGACCTTCTCCCGCAGGGTCATCTCGGCGATCAGCGCGTCGGCCCTGGCGGCCGGCGCCAGGGTACGGTCCCGCCAGGCGGGGGCGGCGGGGTCTTTCTCTTCGGCCACGGTGTCGGTCACTTTCCTCCGACGCCCATGAGCCCCTGGACCAGGGCGCGGCGGGCGAACAGGTAGACGATGAGAATGGGCAGCATCGACAGGACGACCGCGGCCAGCAGACCGGGGATGTCGACGCCGTGCTCGGTCTGGAAGTTGTAGAGGCCCAGGGTGATCACCTTCGCCGAGTCGGACTGGGTGAGCACCAGGGGGAAGAGGAAGCCGTTCCACGCCTGGAGGGCGGAGAAGACGACGATGGTGGACAGGCCGCCCTTGGACAGCGGCAGGACGAGCTGGACGAAGACCCGCCACGGCGGGGCCCCGTCCATCGCCATCGCCTCGTAGAGGTCGGGGGTGATGTCGCGCATCACCCCGGTGAGGATCAGGGCGCACACCGGCAGCGAGAAGGCCGCGGTGGGCAGGATCACCCCGATCAGGTTGTCGTAGAGGCCGGCCTTGCTGATGACGTAGAACATCGGCACGATCACCGCCTGCGCGGGGATGGCGAGACCGAGCAGGAAGAGCCGGAAGACCCCGGTGGTGATGCGGCCGCGGCTGCGCACGATGGCGTACGACAGCGGTGGCACCAGCAGCAGCACGATGCCGACCACCGCGAGGGTGACCACGACCGTGTGGAGGAAGTACCGGCCGAAGCCGTTGGAGAAGTCCGCGGTGTAGTTGTGCAGGGTGAAGTGGCGGGGGAAGGCCAGCGGACCGCCCGCCGCGTAGTCGCTCCGGCTCTGCAGGGTGGCGGCGAGCATCACGTACAGCGGCAGGCCGACCAGGAAGAGCCAGACCAGCGAGCCGAGTCCGGCCAGGTAGTTGGGGCGGTGTCGTCTCGACGCGCCGCGGCGGGGGCTCACAGTCCCTCCGCCGAGCCGCGCATGTCGTCGTAGCCGGAGATCCGGACGACGATCAGGGAGATGATCGTGGCGACCACCACCAGCACCAGGGCGATGGCCGCGCCGCCGCCGAAGTCGAAGCCCTTGAAGGCCTTTTGGTACATGTAGTAGGCGCTGATGGTGGTGTCGGTGCCCGGGCCGCCCTGGGTGAGGATCAGCACCGTGTCGAAGGTGGTCAGGCCGCCGACGACCATCAGGATCATCGAGGTGATCATGGTGTTGCGCAGTTGCGGCAGGGTGATGTGGAAGAACTGCCGTACGGTGCCCGCGCCGTCGATCTGCGCGGCCTGGTAGAGGACCTGGGGGATCGCGCGCGCCGCCCCCTGGTAGATCAGGGTGTGGAACGGGGTGTACTGCCAGGCGCCCACGAACACCAGGACGCCGATGGCCCCGGTCTGGGTGCCGAGCAGATTGCCGTCGCCGAAGAGCCATCTGGCCTGGGCGGGCACCCCGAAGTTGGGGTCGAGCAGCGCCCGCCACAGGACGGACACGGCGGTCGCCGACAGCAGCAGCGGGACGAAGTAGACCGCCGACAAGACCGCGCGGTTGCGCTGCCGGCCGGCCGCCCACACCCCGAGCAGCAGGCTCAGCGGGGTCTGCACCGCGACGCCGAGCACGGTGACGACCAGGCTCAACCACAGGCTCTGGACCATCACGTGGTCGTGGAAGAGGGCGGTCCAGTTGTCGAAGCCGGCGAACGCGGGCGAGCCCAGGCCGTCCCAACTGGTGAAGGAGAGCACGGCGACCAGGATCAGCGGCACGACGGCGAACAGGACGAAGAAGGCGGTGGCGGGGACCGCCCAGGCAAAGCCCGGGCGGGTCACCGCGACAGCGGAGGTACGGTGGCTGGGATTCATCGCGCGCCCGTCTCAGGCGGACGGCAGGGACTGCATGGCCTTGATGAATCCGTCGGCGTCCAGCTTCCCGTCGAAGAACTCCTGCACGGCCTGGTGGATGGGGGTCATGGCAGCCGGCGGGTACGCCTGGTCCCAGGAGAGCTGGAAGGACGGGGCCTGCTTCACCAGGTCGAACTGGTACTGGGAGTAGGCCGGGTTGGCCGCGCTGCCGAGGAACTTCACGGTGTTGGTGGTGGTCGGCAGGTTGCCGATGGCCAGTTGGGCCTTCACGAACTCGTCGGAGTACTGGAGCTTGAGGAACTGGGCTATCGCGTCGGGGTACTTGGTCTTCTTCAGCACCGAGTAGAAGTTGTTGGTGTTGCCGACGATGTCGGCCGGGTCGCCCTTGCCGCCGTCGATCGTCGGGAAGGAGCCGTAGCCCAGGTCCTTGGCGGCGAAGTCCGGGCTGGCGTCCTGCTGGGTGGAGTACTCCCACGAGCCCATCAGTTCGAAGCCGGCCTTCCCGGCCGCGAGCAGCGCCGGTGAGCCGCCGTCGGTGAACTTCACCGAGTCGAAGGTGCCGCCGAAGGCGCCCGCGTCGATGAGCTGCTTCAGCATCGACAGCGCCTTCTTGCTGTCGTCACTGGCCCAGGCGCTCTTGTCGCCGGACATCGCCTTCTCGAAGAGGCCGGGACCGGCCACCCGGTCGTAGACGTACTCGAACCACATCAGGGTCGGCCACTGGTCGCCGCCACCGAGGGCGATCGGCGTCTTGTTCTTCGCCTTCAGTGCCGAGACCGCCGCCAGCAGGTCGTCCCAGGTCTTGGGCTCGGCGACGCCGGCCTGCGCGAGCACCTTCTTGTTGCTGAAGAGCAGGACGGGCTGGGTGCCGCGCATCGGGACGCCGTAGGACTTGCCGTCGACCACCGCGGTGTTGAACACCGAGGGCAGGAAGGCCGATTTCAGCGCCGGGTCCTTGGCGATGAGGCTGTCAAGCGGCATCAGCAGTCCGGCCTTGACGAAGGGCTGGATGCTGCCGCCGCCCCAGTTGAAGAAGACGTCGGGGGCCTGCTTGGTGTTGATCACCGTCTGCAGCTTCTGCTGGTAGTCGGCGCCGGGGATGGTGTCGAGCACCGCCTTGACCTTCGAGGTCTTGTTGAAGGTGTCGACGATCTGCTTCTCCACCTTGTTGGTGGCGTCTCCGTACACGAGCACGTGGAAGGAACCGGAACCGCTGCCACCGCCCGAGCCGCCGCCGCAGGCGGCCAGGGAGAGTCCGAGTACGAGGGTTGCGCCGCCGGCGACGGCGCGGAGGTGCCATGCGCGTTTCTTCATCGTCCCGCCCTTTCGAAAAGTTTCGGCTTCATCGCCGAAATGTGCTGCGCGCTGTGACGCTAGAGTTCGGCCAGGTGGCGGTCAACCCTCGGGTCCGGTGTTATTCAACCGTTACTGAATGCGCACGGTGTGGCCGGTCCGGGCGATGTCGTACCCTTCGCTCCATGGAAGATGAGGAGATGCCGGGCCGAGTGACCCTGGCCCAGGTCGCCGAAAATGCCGGGGTGTCTATCTCGACAGTTTCGAAGGTGCTCAACGGTCGCCAGGACGTGGCGGCCCCGACCCGGGTCAAGGTCGAGCGGCTGCTGGAGGCCCACGGCTACCGGCGCACCGCGCGGGCGGCGTCCCAGGCCCCGCTCATCGAGATCGTCTTCCACGAACTCGACGTCATCTGGGCGATGGAGCTGATCCTCGGCGTCGAGAGGGTCGCCAAGGACATCGGCGCGAGCGTGGTGCTGACCCAGAGCGGCACCCGCCACTCGCCGGGATCCGAGTGGATCGAAGGCGTGCTGCGCCGCCGGCCGCTGGGCGTGATCCTGGTGTTCTCCTCGCTCCCGGAGGAGTACAAACAGCAACTGCGCTCGCGCTCGGTCCCGTTCGTCATCATCGATCCGGCCGGCGACCCGGAGCCCGACGTCCCCTCGGTCGGCTCCGCCAACTGGTCCGGCGGCCTCGCCGCGACCCGCCACCTGATCGAGCTCGGGCACCGGCGGATCGGCATCATCACCGGGCCGGAGGACATGATGTGCTCGCTGGCCCGGCTGGACGGCTTCCGCTCCGCCATGGGCACCGCCGGCCTCGCCACCGACCCCGGACTCATCGCCCACGGAGACTTCCACGTCGAGGGCGGCTACGAGCGCGCGCTGGAGATGCTGCGCCGCCAGGACCGGCCGAGCGCGATCTTCGCCGGCAGCGACCTCCAGGCCATCGGCGTCCTGGAGGCGGCCGAGACCTGCGGCCTGCGCACCCCGGACGACCTGTCCGTGGTCGGGTACGACGACGTGGCGGTGGCGAAGTGGTCCCGGCCCGCGCTCACCACGGTGCGCCAGCCGCTGCGCAAGATGGCCGAGACCGCGGCCGAGATGCTGCTGCGGCTACGGGACGGGGCGGTGACGACCACCCGGATCGAACTGGCCACCAGCCTGGTGGTCAGGAAGAGTACGGCGCCGCCGGCCGGCTGATACGGGCACCCCGCTCGGCCGGGCGCCACCGTACTCCCCCGACCCCCGCTCACCCCTGGGAGGACGGCCCCTCGGCGATGGAAAGCCCCTGTGCGGGCGCCAGCCCCACCAGGGCGCCGAGCGCCGCCCGGTGCCGCCCCGCGGTGCCCAGCGCGATCGCGTCGGCCTTCGCCCGCTTCAGATACAGATGCAGCGGATGCTCCCACGTCATGCCGATCCCGCCGTGCAACTGGACCGCCTCCTCGGCCGCGTGGACCGCGACCCCGCTGACGTACGCCTGCGCCACCCGCACCGCGACGCCCGTGTCCAGTGCACCGGACGCCACCGCGTCCGCCGCGCTCCGCGCCGCCGCCCTGGCGTTGACCACCTCCAGCCACAGATCCGCCAGCCGGTGCTTGACCGCCTGGAAGGAGCCGACGACCCGGCCGAACTGCCGCCGCTCACCGAGGTAGCGGACCGTCTCGTCCAGGCACCACTGGGCCACGCCGAGCTGCTCCGAGGCCAGCAGGCCGGCCCCGGTGAGCAGCGCCGACTCCAGCGCCGCCGCCGGGTCCGCCGCGGGCAGCTTCCGGCCGGCGGCCGAATCGAACCGCAGATCGGCCAGCGGCCGGGTCAGATCGAGAGCGGTGAAGCCCGCGACCGTCACCTCCGCGGCGGCCACCTCGTACAGCCCGGGACCTTCCGGGCCGACCGCTGGGACCACCAGCACATCCGCCGCGCGGGCGTCCGCGACACTGGTGACCGCGCCGGTCAGCCGGCCCTCGGCGTCGGCCCGTACGCCCGCCGGGAAGGGGCCGCCCGGGGCGGTGGACAGCGGTACGGCGAGCGTCGCGGTGGCCGCCCCCGCGGCCAGCCGGCCGAGCAGCGCGCCGACCGACCCGTCGGCGAGGTCGCAGCCGAGCAGCGCGGACGTCGCCAGCACCGCGCTGCCGAGGAAGGGCGTCGGCGCCACCGCCCGGCCCAGCTCCTCCAGCACGACCGCCGCCTCCCGCGCGGACGCCCCCTGCCCGCCCAGCTTCTCCGGTATCAGCAGCCCGGCGAGCCCCAACTCGGCGGCCAGCAGCCGCCACAGCCCCGGGTCGTACGGCTCCTCGCCCTCCACCCGGCCGAGCACCGCGGCCGGCGGGCAGCGGTCGGCCAGCGCGTCGCGGACCGCGGCCCGCAGATCGTCCTCGACATCGGTGTAGAGCAGGTTCAGCGGCGCGGTCGCGGTCATCGGGGCAGGTCCTTCCAGGCGACGTCCTTGTCCGTACGGGGCTCCGCGGGCAGTCCGAGCACCCGCTCCGCGATGATGTTGCGCAGGACCTCCGAGGTACCGCCCTCGATCGAGTTCCCCTTGGCCCGCAGATAGCGGTAGCCCGCGTCCCGGCCGTAGAAGTCCACGCTCCGCGGGCGGACCATCGTCCAGTCGCCGTAGCGCAGCCCCTCCTCGCCGAGCAGCTCCACCTCCAGGCCGCTGATCCGCTGGTTGAGCCCGGCGAAGGCCAGCTTCAGCCCTGACCCCTCGGGTCCCGGGGCGCCGGCCGCGAGCTGCTGCCTGACGCGTTCGCCGCTGAGCCTGGCCACCTCCGCCTCCACCCACAGCGTCAGCAGCCGGTCGTGCAGCTCGGGCGTGCGCAGCTCGGGACGCTCCCGCCAGACGGCGGCGGGCCCGGCGATCATGCCGCCCTCGCGGGGGAGCGCCATGCCGCCGATCGCCACCCGCTCGTTCATCAAGGTGGCCTGCGCGACCCGCCAGCCGTCGCCGACCGCGCCGAGCCGGTGCGCGTCGGGGATCCGGACCCCGGTCAGGAAGACCTCGTTGAACTCGGCCTCACCGGTGATCTGCCGCAGCGGCCTGACCTCGACCCCCGGATCGGTCATGTCGCAGACGAAGTAGGTGATGCCCTGGTGCTTGGGCACGGCGGGGTCGGTGCGGGCGATCAGAATGGCCCAGCGGGCGTTGTGGGCGCCCGAGGTCCACACCTTCTGGCCGTCCACGAGCCAGTCGGAGTCGTGCGTGGCGTCGCCGTCGTGCGCGCCGTCGGCGCCGTGACGCGCGGTCTCGGGGGTGTCGCGCCCGCTCCGGCCCTCGGTGCCCGCCGGGTCGCCCTCGGCGCCGCTCGCGCGCACCGCACGGGTCCGCAGACCGGCCAGGTCGGAGCCGGCCCCCGGCTCGCTGAAGAGCTGGCACCACACCTCCTCGCCGGTCCACAGCGGCCGCAGAAACCGCTGCTTCTGCTCCTCGGTGCCGTACCGGAGGATCGTCGGGGCGGCCATCCCCAGGCCGATGCCGATCCGCCGCGGATCGTTGTCCGGTGCTCCCGCCGCCGCCAACTCCGCGTCCACCACGCCCTGCGACGCCCGGGGCGCCCCCAACCCGCCGAGTCCTACCGGGAAGTGCACCCACGCCAGCCCCGCGTCGAAGCGCGCCCGCAGGAACTCCAGCGGCTCCACCGCCGCCGGATCGACCTCCGCCAGCAGAGTCCGCACCAGCCGCCGTACGTCGTCCTCGTCCGCAGCCATACCGCCACCACCGTCTCCATGCTCGGTTATTCACTAAGCAAGCGCTTGGAAACGTAACCGACATCGCTCCGCAAAGCGAGAGGCGCACACCGCGGTGCGGCTGGGGTGCGAGCGGAGCCGGGCGAGAGCCGGCTGACCGGCGGCCGACGGGGGAGCGGGCGGCGACCCGACAGCCCGCACGCGGCGTCGACCACGGGCGGGCTCTCGGCAACAGGCCGTCGTACGGCCGACCCTAGCTCGGCGGGAGGGCTCGGGCGGTCGTGGCGGCCGGGCCCGGGGCGCCGGGAGTGGCGGCGCCTCGGGTGAGGCGGTCGCAGCCCTGGAGCGCGGCGATGCACACCGCGGCGAGCAGCGTCACGATCACGAAGACCACCAGCCGCTGCCGCATCAGCCGCCGGGAGGCCCCGGCCGCGCCCTGCGGACGGCGGCCCGCCTGCGTCCGCCCGGAAGGGTGGGACGGGTGCGAGGAGTACGGCTGGTGCTGCTGATAAGAGGGGTGCGATGGATGTGAGGGGTGCGAGGGATGCGACGGCTGGGAGGAGTGCGGTGTGTGCTGGGCCTGCGAGGAGGACTGGGAACCCCGCTCCTGCGAGCCCCCCGTCCGCACCCCCGGGCCGCGCCCCGCCCCGGAACCCGGCGACGGCGTCCGGCCCGTGCCGCGCCCGTCCCCCAGCGCGGTCCGCTGCTGTGCGTACTCCTCCGCCCGCCGCCCCACCGGCCGTTCGGGCCGCGGTCCGGCCGTTCTGGGGATGCCCTCCCGGCGCGGCACGCCGATGCCGCGCGCCTCGCGGGTCGCGATCTCGCCGAGCCGTTCGGACAACTGCACCGTGCTCGGCCGGTCCTGCGGATCCTTGGCCAGGCACGCGTAGACCAGCGGGGCCAACGCGTCGGGGACCGCGCCCAGATCGGGCTCCTCGTGCACCACCCGATAGAGCATCACCTCGGAACTGCCCTGTCCGAAGGGCGAGTCCGCGGTCGCCGCGTACGCCAGCGTCGCGCCGAAGGCGAAGACATCGGTGGCCGGCGTCACGGCCGCCCCCCGCACCTGCTCGGGCGCGAGGAAGCCGGGCGAGCCCACCGCCGTACCCACATGGGTGAGCGTGCTCGCCCCGGTCGCCCAGGCGATGCCGAAGTCGATGATCCGCGGCCCCTTGGGCGACAGCAGGATGTTCGACGGCTTGAGGTCCCGGTGCACAACACCCGCGTCGTGCACCGCCACCAGGCCGTCGGCGAGCGCCGCGCCGATCGTGGCGACCTCGGCGGCCGGCAGCACCCCGTGCTCGGCGACCTTGTCGTGCAGCGACGGCCCGGGTACGTACTGGGTGGCGAACCAGGGCCGCTCGGCCTCCAGATCCGCCGCCACCAGCCGGGCCGTGCAGCCGCCCCTGATCCGCCGCGCCGCGGACACCTCACGGGCGAACCGCGAGCGGAACTCCTGGTCCTCGGCGAGCTCGGGTCTGATCACCTTCAGCGCGACCCGCTGGCCGCGTTTGTCGGCGCCGAGATAGACCACGCCCATGCCGCCCGCGCCCAGCCGCCGGTGCAGCCGGAACGCGCCGACGACCCGCGGATCCTCGCGCCGGAGCCGCATCATCGCCATGTCTGTCCGTCCCCTACCTCCGGTGGTGGGGGATGGGCCCCACTCCGCTGACTGGCCGGTCGGCCGTCCACAGCTTACGGACTCACGTCCTCGTACGTGCTGAAGCCCCGCAGGCGACAGACCGTGAATTGTCGGTGCCTGGTGGGACCCTGGGGTGTGGGAGCGCGGTGCACGGCTTCCCGTTTCGCCAACGGATCGTCTACCAAGGGGGATTGACGCCGTGAAAGGTGATCGTGTGGAGATAGTGGTCGACGCGGGGGACAGCACCCGCACCTATGAGGTCATCGCCACCCGGGCCGGCCGCCGGGTCGAGACGGCGGTGCGGCGCGGGGTCGTGGAAGTGAGCGAGGTCACTCGAAACGGTACGGTGGTCCGCACCGCCCGGTTCATGGCCACCCGGGTGCTCGCCCTGGTCGAGCAGCCGATCCCCCGGGACGACGAGCAGATGGCCGACCGGACCGGCTGACGACCCGGCCGCCTCACCCGTCGCGCCCCTCTCAGGGATCCCCCCAGGGGCCTGGGTCCCTTCCTCCACCCAGAGGAGTAGCCGGGCGCCCGCCCGTCATCCTCCGGGAGGCCCGTGAAGGGGTACGACGGCATGACGACCGTGGCGGCGGCCCGGACCTAGTGTTGCCGTCAAGCGGCGGGCGAAGCACTCGTCCCCCGAGGCCAAACGCCCGCCGCTGCCAACTCCACAGCAACGGAACCTGACCATGGCGGCCCCGGCCGTGCGCCCGCGCCAACCGGGGCACGCGCCGGAGGCGGTGGTCACCCAAGCGTCGTCCGTGGCCGGCCTGAAGGGGCGCTGACAAGCACTCCACGGTCCGGAAGAGCGGTCCGGGCCGGGGAATCACCGGTATCAACCCCGTGGGGACGGGGGTGTGGCGGACGACTGCGGTTGCCCGGGTATCGCCAGATACCCGGGCATTACGCTGTCCGGGGCCCGAGCAGGCACCCGTACGACCCGGTGCGGGCGGGGGCGCGCGAGCGGGCCGGCGGCGGGTGCGATCCGGGGGGAGCCGGGAGGACCGCGTGCCCGGGGGTACGCGGGCACGGCACGACGAGTGAGACCGCGCGAGATACGGGGAGCAGCGCATGATTCCGGCTGAGGTGACCGAGGCGGTACGGGCCCGGGAGCCGTCCCCGGCCGCCGGCCCGCTGGTGGCGGCGCTCGCCGCCCACGCCGCCGAGGCGGCCCACCGCGCCGCCCGCGCGTCCGCCACCCCGCCCGCACCCCGCGGGCCGCGCCTGCCGGCACCGGCCCCTGTCGTCCTCGCGGACCGGCCCGACGCGACCGTCGTCCGGGTCGGCGCCGCGGTGGCCAAGGCGCACCCGGCGGACACGGACCCGGTCGCGCTCCGCACCCGGCTCGCGGTGGCCGCGCATCCGCTGCTCCGGGGGATCCTGCTGCCGCCGTACCCGCTCGTCGGCCAGGAGCTTCTCGCCACCGTGCAGCCCAGCGAGGGAGTGGCGGCGGGCGACCGAGCCGAAGGGGCCGAGCGCCCGGCGGTGGCGGGGCGGCGACCACGCGACGGGTCTTCCGGGGCGCGGCCGGTGAGCGTATGGCCCTACGGTCACCCCGTCGATCCCGGCGACCCGGCCGCCGCCCCGTGGGAAGCCGCTGCCGCGCTGCTCGCCCGCCTGCACGCCGTGCCGCCCGGCCGGCTGCCCGGCCGGCTCCCCGTGATGCGCGGGCCGGCCAAGGCGGCGCGAGCGATGGCCCGGCTGGCCGAGATCGCGGACCGGGACGACGCCGCGGTCCGTACCGTACGGCGGGCGTGGCGCGGACTGCCCGCCTGGGCCAGGGACGAGGCGCCGTACGAAGGCCGGAGCGTGCTGTGCCACGGCGACTGGCACCTCGGCCAACTCGTCCGCCATCCCGCGCCGGACGGCGACTGGCTGCTGATCGACGTCGACGACCTCGGCGTCGGCGAGCCCGCGTGGGACCTGGCGCGGCCCGCGATGTGGTTCGCGGCCGGATTGCTGGCGCCCGAGGTCTGGGCCCGCTTCCTCGGCGCCTACCAGGCCGCCGGCGGCCCGGCCGCCGGTGCGGGCGGCGATCCGTGGGCCCGGCTCGACGTGCCGGCGCGGACCTTGGCCGTCCAGGGTGCCGCGATCGCGGTGACCAAGGCGGCGCTGGGCGAGCGGGAGTTGGACGAGGCCGGCGCCGAACTCCTGGCCGCCTGCGCCCGTATCGCTCAATTAAAATGAACGGAACCGCAATGACGAGGAGTTGAACAGTTCATGGTGTGTCCCAAGTGCCACGGCCATATGCAGACCTACAATCGCAACGGCGTTCAGATCGAGCAGTGCGGCAATTGCCGCGGCATCTTCCTCGACTACGGGGAGCTGGAGACGCTGACCCAGCTCGAAGGCAGGTGGGCCCAGCCGGCCCCGCCGCCGCAGGCCTACCCGGCCCCGCCGGTCTACCAGCAGCCCGCCGCCCCGGTCTGGGCCGCTCCGTACGACGGCGGCCACGGTCACGGTCATGGGCAGCACGGCGGCCACCACGACCGGCACGGCTTCGCGCACATGCTCTTCTCGTCGTGACCTCGTGACCTCGTGACCTCGTGACCTCGTGACCTCGTGACCTCGCTCTGACAGCACGGATGAGGGCCGGAAGCGTGATCGCTTCCGGCCCTCATCCGTGCTGTCTGTACTGCCCGGTGGACGATACTGGGATTGAACCAGTGACCTCTTCCGTGTCAGGGAAGCGCTCTCCCGCTGAGCTAATCGTCCGGGTGCCCGTCCGCGGGGACGAGTGGTGCGTGCGCGATACTGGGATTGAACCAGTGACCTCTTCCGTGTCAGGGAAGCGCTCTCCCGCTGAGCTAATCGCGCCCGGGTTCAGCAAAGGCCCCGGTCAGGGGCCCGGTGGACGATACTGGGATTGAACCAGTGACCTCTTCCGTGTCAGGGAAGCGCTCTCCCGCTGAGCTAATCGTCCTTGGAGGTGGAGACGGGATTTGAACCCGTGTAGACGGCTTTGCAGGCCGTTGCCTCGCCTCTCGGCCACTCCACCAACACAGAGCGGGGACTCGGGAAGACCCCCCACATCGAGCGGACGACGAGATTCGAACTCGCGACCCTCACCTTGGCAAGGTGATGCTCTACCAACTGAGCCACGTCCGCAGTGTCTCCCCGGTAACAGGTCACCAGCAACAGGTCACCAGGTTCGACGGTGCCGGGGCGGATGTACGCCTCGGCGACGAGGTGAACTCTAGCGGATCCCCGGGCCAGCTCAAAAACCGGTTTCCGCAGCGTGCCAGGTCAATGACAAGGAGTTGACATCCGCGCTCGTCCGAAGGGCCCGCCTAGACTCGGTTACCGGGGTGGGCCGCGACCGCCTCGACCAGGGATGCCGCCCGCCCCGGCACCCGCCGCCCGCTCCCAACCGCCATTCCACCTCGACCACCTTGGGACCAGCAACGTGCCCGACCTCGCCCCCATGGCCCGCTTCGGCGGCCTTGTCGCCTCCGATCTGCGGGACGTCACGGCGGATCTCGGCGCGCTCGACTCCACGGGTTTCTGGGCGGTCGCGGCCGACTCCGAGGGCCGTACGGTCTGTGCCCGCTTCGGCGACGTGCGGCAGGCGCCCCTGCCCGGCCCCGGTGGCTGGCGCGGCCCCGCCCCCGAGGCGTGGACGTCCTCGATGGACCGCGACGCCTATCTGGCGGGGGTGCGGGAGGTCCGCGACCGTATCGCGACCGGCGAGGTCTATCAGGTCAACCTCTGCCGGGTGCTGACCGCGCCGCTCGGCGCGGGGGCCGACATCGACGCGCTCGGCGCGGCCCTGGCCCGCGGCAACCCGGCGCCGTACGCCGGCACGATCCGGCTGCCAGCGCACGGCGTGGAGATCGCCAGTGCCTCCCCGGAGCTCTTCCTGCGCCGGACCGGCGCCGTGGTCGAGTCCGGCCCCATCAAGGGCACCGCCCGCACCGCCGACGGGTTCCTTCCCAAGGACCGGGCGGAGAACGTGATGATCGTCGACCTGGTCCGCAACGACCTGGGGCGGGTCTGCGCACCGGGCACGGTCACCGTGCCGGCGCTGTGCGCGGTCGAAGCCCACCCCGGCCTGGTCCATCTGGTCTCCACCGTCCGCGGCGAGCTGCGTCCCGACGCCGGCTGGCCCGAGCTGTTCGCCGCGGCCTTCCCGCCCGGGTCGGTCACCGGGGCGCCCAAGTCCAGCGCCCTGCGGCTGATAGCCGAGCTGGAGACCGCCCCCCGGGGGCCGTACTGCGGCGCCGTCGGCTGGGTGGACGCCGACCGGGGGACCGCCGAACTCGCCGTCGGCATCAGGACGTTCTGGATCGACCGGACGGGCGGGTCCGGTGCGGGCGGCCCGGTGCTGCGGTTCGGTACCGGCGCCGGTATCACCTGGGGTTCCGACCCGGCCGGCGAATGGGCGGAGACCGAGCTGAAGGCGGCGAGGCTGCTGGCGGTAGCGTCGGAAGTCCACCAGGCGGGCGAAGGTCCGTCCGGCGGCCGGACCGCGGCCGGGCAGCAGACGATCGGGCGGTACGCCGAGAGCACCGGGAAGATCGGGAACACCGGAAACAGCGGGAACACCGGGACCACCGGGAAGATCGGCAAGATGGAGAGGATCGAGAGGATCGAGAGGATCGAGAGGATGACGTCGTGAGAATCTGGATCGACGGCGCACTGCGGGACGCCGCGGACGCCACCGTGTCGGTGTTCGACCATGGTCTGACCGTGGGCGACGGCGTCTTCGAGACCATCAAGGCGGTCGGCGGCGGGTCGTTCGCGATGACCCGGCACCTGGCCCGGCTGGCCAGGTCCGCCCGCGGCCTCGGCCTGCCCGAGCCCGACCTCGACGAGGTCGGCCGCGCCTGCGAGGCCGTACTGGCCGCCAACCCGATGCCGCTCGGCCGGCTCCGCGTCACCTACACCGGGGGTGTCTCCCCGCTCGGCTCCGACCGCGGCGAGGAGGCCCCCACCCTGGTGGTGGCGCTCGGCGAGGCCCACACCCGCCCGGACACCACCGCCGTGATCACGGTGCCCTGGGTCCGCAACGAGCGGGGCGCGCTCTCCGGCCTGAAGACCACGTCCTACGGCGAGAACGTGGTGGCGCTGGCCCGCGCGCACCAACAGGGCGCGTCCGAGGCGCTGTTCGCCAACACCCAGGGACTGCTGTGCGAGGGCACCGGGGCCAATGTGTTCGTGGTGCTCGACGGCCGGCTGCTCACCCCGCCGCTCACCTCCGGCTGCCTGGCCGGCATCACCAGGGAACTCGTCCTCGAATGGTCCGGCGCGCAGGAGGCCGATCTGCCGTTCGAGGTGCTGGCCGAGGCCGACGAGATCTTCCTGACCTCAAGCCTGCGCGATGTCCAGGCGGTGCGCCGCCTCGACGACCGGGAGCTGCCGACCGCCCAGGGCCCGGTCACCGCCAAGGCCATGCGGGTCTTCGCCGAACGGTCCGCCGCGCACCCCAACCCCTGACCGGCAACCTCCGTAGCGCCGTACCGACCACCCCGGGAGCAGGCCCGTGACGACAACTCTCAAGCCCGTGGGTCCCGAACGGCGCACCGACGACGGCGTCCGGGCCCGGACGTACGCGGTGCGCGTCAACAGCCGTACCGTCGGCTCCGCCGACCTCGGCACCGATCCGCGCTACGGGACCACGGTCGGCCGGATCAACACGCTGGAGATCGACGAGCCCGACCGGCGGCGCGGCCGCGGCACCGTGGCCGCGCTCGCCGCCGAGGAGGTGCTGCGTTGCTGGGGCTGCGCCCGGGTGGAGGTGTCGATCCCGGCGGAAGCCGGGTACGCGCTGCGGATGGCCGAGGCGCTCGCCTACACCGAGCGCAACATCCACATGACCAAGCCGCTGGACGGGCCGCCGCGTCCGCTGCCCGACGGCGTCTTCCTGCGCCCGTTCTCCACCGCCGAGTACGGGCCCTGGCGGGAGCGGGAGGGCGAGGGGTACGTCGCGGAGCTGGTCGGGCGCGGTGTGCCGAGGCAGCAGGCGGAGGCCAACGCGGCCGCCGCCTTCGCCCAGGCGCTGCCCGACGGCCCCGCCACCGAGGGCAGCGCGTTGGTGCGCCTGGAAAACGGCAGCGGCCCGCTCGGCCATCTCTGGGTACGCCTCACCGATCCGCCCTTCGTCTTCTCCGTCGAGGTGGCGGCCGACCGGCGCGGTCTCGGCCACGGCCGCACGCTGATGCTGGCCGCGGAGAACCTGGCTCTCGAGGCGGGCGGCGACACGATCCAGCTCAACGTCTTCGCGGGCAATGTGCCGGCCCAGCGGCTTTACGCTTCGCTCGGCTACCGGGCGGCGGTGCGGCACTTCTACAAGTCACTGCTCTGACCCTGCGGGGCGTCCCCGATCGCTTCGACCGCGGCCCGGTGGGGGGCTGATCGCGCAGTTCCTCCCCCGGGCGAAGCCCGGGGGAGGAACTGCGCGATCAGCCACGATGTACCCGCAGGTCACGAACCGGCGGAACCAATGGGGCGGGCGCGCGGCACTCGGGCTGCGGCCCGGTGGTGGCTGGTCGCGCGGCCCCCCGCGCCCCCGCGGGGCTCAGGCGCGGGCGGCCAGCAGTCGGTCGGTGATCTTCTCGATCCGCTCGCGCAGCCCCCGCTGGTCGTCGGAGCCGTCCAGCACCTCACCGCCGATGACGTAGGTCGGTGTGCCGCTGACGCCGATCGCCTTGCCCTCCGCCACGTCGGCGTCCACCACCAGCAGATGGCGGCCGTCGACCAGCGCGGTGTCGATCTCCTCGGCGTCCAGGCCCAGTTCGGCGCCGATCTCGACCAGCAGGGGCCCGCCCCGCTTCTCCAGCTCCTCGACCCGGTCCAGCACCGCCGCCGCGTACGGCAGCCCCATCCCCTGCGCGAAAGCCTCCTCGTACGCCTCCGCCGCCGCCAGCGCGTGCCGGTGCTTCTCGAGCGGGAAATGGCGGAGCTGCACGTCGAGATCGGCGCCGTAGCGGGCACGCAGCGCGGCCACGTCCGCGAGGGCGGTTCGGCAGTCCGAGCACTGGAGTTCGCACCAGACCTCAAGGACGACGGGAGGAGCGGAGTCGGTCATGGGCCCAGTCTCCCACCCACGGAGGACGCCCCCGCGCCGCTGGGGATGAGGCACCCCCGAGATCACCCTGAACCTGCCCCGCGGCCATGGCCCGTGGGGTATGCGCGAGGCAGGATGGGGTGAGGAGTTCCCGTGGGGCCGTCGGCCGGGCCGCTCGGGCGGACCGGTGGGCCGAGGAGCCTCGGGATGCTGACCACGACCCTTTGCGTCGCCCTGTCCGCCGCCGGACTGGCACTCGCGCTGCTCACCGCCTACCGGCGCCGCTTTCTGCGGGCCACCAGGATCGCCGCGCTCGCCCTGCTGCCGGTGGGCCTGTCGATGGCCGGCCTGGTCACCCTCGGCCGGCGGATCGGCACCGCGGTCGGCGACTGGGCCGTCGACCTGGTCTTCAAGCCGACGGTGTGGACCGGCTTCGCGGTCGTCGCCTTCTCCGTGCTGCTCTACGGGATCACCCGGCTGTTCTCCGGCGGGGAGGCCGCGAGGGGGCGGGCCACGGGGGGACCGGCAGCGGGCGGGGCGGTGGCGGGCGACCGCGGGCGCGGTCCCGCCGCGGTGCCGGGGGCTGCCGCGCCGGCCCTTCCGACGGCGGGGCGCGGCGCTTCCGGCCGTCGGCGGGGAAGCGCGGACAGCGGGCTTTCCGACTTCGCCGACGTCGAGGAGATTTTGAAGCGGCGCGGGATCTGAGGCGGGGCCCGGCGGGTGGCCCGCGCTTTCTGGCGGCCTCGGGGATGGCGCTGCCGGCCGGTCTCGGGGACCCGTCGCCTGGACCCGCCGCCCCGGTCGGCCGGCGGGCCGACCTTCCGGATCGACCTTCCGGATCGGCGGCCCGAGTCCGGCCGCCCCGGCCGCCTTCCCGGTCCGGGAAACAGGCAGCGGTCGCCCGCCGGATCCAGCATCGGCGAGGCGATATCCGATGCACGCTATATGAGACGAGCCGTCTCGGCTGGCGGATTCCGACATCCGAGACGCAGGTAAACAGCCTTGTAAACTCTGCGTGTTGGGCCCCTCGGGCTCCTCCGCTGCGCGATCATCGGGGCGTGTTGACCTACCCCGGGGATCGTCTCGCCCCGCCGTGGCCCGAAGGTGCCGAACCCTCGGCTCCCCTCCCCGTCGCCCCGCCCACCGCCCGCTGTGTTTCCGGTGTTTCCGGAGTTTCGGGTGGCTCCGGCGCTCCCGGTGCTCCCGTCCAGGCGCCGGCCCCGCCGGCGGAGTCCTCGGCGGCTCCGGCGACCCAGTCCGTACCGCGGCCCCGGCAGGAAAGCGGAGCCGGGCCGGTACGGGAGGCCAGGCCGATACGCGAGACGGGACCGGTCCGTCCGCCTCGATCCTTATCGGAGGCCGTGCCCGCACGGCGAGGGAAGGCGGCGGCGAAGTCCGAGCGGGTCTTCGTGGAGCCCAAGGGGTGCCTCTACGCGCTGTCGCAGCCGCCGTTGATGCTCTTCCTGTGCCTGGTCGGCGGGTTGATCGGCGGGGGAGCGGCCTGGGACCTGCTCTTCCTCTGATCTCCGCCGCTGATCCGCCGACGTCCGCCTGCCCAGGCGCCGGCCTCAGGCGTCGGCCTCAGGCGCTGGCCTCGCGCCTGCGGGCCCGGTACGCGGCGACGTGCAGGCGGTTCCCGCAGGTGCGGCTGTCGCAGTAGCGGCGGGAGCGGTTGCGGGAGAGGTCCACGAAGGCCCGGCGGCAGTCGGGCGCGTCGCAGCGCCGCAGCCGGTCCCGCTCGCCCCCGACGATCAGGAACGCCAGCGCCATCCCGCAGTCGGCCGCCAGGTGGTCGGCGAGCGAGGCGCCGGGCGCGAAGTAGTGCACATGCCAGTCGTAGCCGTCGTGGTCGGTCAGCCGCGGGGTGGTGCCGGCCTCGGCGATCATCGCGTTGAGCATGCGGGCCGCCGCGGCGTCGTCCCCGGCGGTGAAGACCTCGGTGAACCGGGCCCGTACCGCGTGCAGGGCGGCGACGTCACGCAGGTCGAGCCGGCCCACCTCGCTGATCCGGTTGCGGTCCACGAAGCCGCGCAGCGCGGCCACGTCGCCGAGCCCTTCCCGCCCCTCGATCTGCGGCTGGGTGTTGACCAGGTCGACCACGCTGTCGAGCGCGCACCTGGAGTCATGGTTGATCAGCACCGAAAACGCTCCCTGCAGGCGGGGACTGCGGCTGCGATTCCGGTGACTCTAGCGCGCGGGAGCCGCCGCCGTGGGCTTGTGCTGCCCACGGGCGGCGGCTCTCGCGCGTGCGGTGGCCGGCCGCCGCACGGTCGCCCGCGCGGCAGCGAGCGGTCCGGGCAGTCCCCCCGAGTAGGACGGCCGCGGACGTCGGGATACGGGTTCAGCTCTCCGCGAGGATGTGCGAGAGCTCCGTATCGAGATCGAAGTGACGGTGCTCGGTGCCTGGCGGTACGGCGGCGTCCGTCCGCTTCAGGAAGGACTCCAGGGCCCGAGCCGGGGCTTCGAGCAGGGCTTCGCCCTCCGGGGAGCTGAGGGCGATGCACACGACGCCCTGACCGTGGCTGCGGGACGGCCAGACTCGGACGTCGCCGGTGCCGGTGGGGCGGTGCAGCCCCTCGGCGAGCAGATCGCGGGCGAACACCCATTCGACCGTCTCTTCGGCTCCGGTGTGGAAGGTGGCGTGCACGGCATACGGATCGGCCGTGTCGTACCGCAAGCCCGCGGGTACGGGCAGTGAGGATTCGCTCGACACAACGAGGCGCAGGTGCAGCTCGCAGCTGACCGTGGTGTTCATAAGCGCCATGGCCTTTCGCTCAGTGTGCGCTCGGGGATTCGCACGTCGGCGACATCGACTTGCCACCTACGGGGACGTTGTAAACACCTCTGAGCGGTTTGTGAAGCTTCTGATAACTCGTCCAGCCCAGTGCTTGGACCTGCGAAGCGGCCATTTCGGTGATGGGCGCGGATCTGGCAGGTTTGAACTCACAACTACGGTGCGTGACTGTTCGACCGGGGCCGTGGCCAAGGATTCGGGGGCGGATCTCCGGGCCGTGGGTTTTTCGGTGTTTGGCCCCGGTTTCCCCGGCGTCCCGGGTGTCCCTGGCGCCTCAGCTTTCCAGGGGTGGACGTGTCCCGCCGGCCGACCGGGGTGGTCGTGACCTGCTGCTCAGGTGCGGTAGTGTTGTCGGCACGCCAGGGCGATTAGCTCAGCGGGAGAGCACTTCGTTCACACCGAAGGGGTCACTGGTTCGATCCCAGTATCGCCCACCCTGGTCGCGCCGTTCATCCCCGGATGAGCGGCGCTTTTGTCTGCTCCGGTCTCCTCTCGTCGGCGTAGGGTCGCCCCGCTCGGGCCGTGCCCGACGGCGAGAGGCGTGGACCGCCCACGATCGCCGAGGGCGGGTCGGGCGGGGCGGTCGCCGAGGGCGGTGCGGGCTCAGCGGGGATCACGTCCCTGGCCCCTCCGCTGGTTCCCGGGGTCCGTCCGGTTCTTCGCCCGCTGGTCCCTCCCGTTCCTCGCGCTCCTCCCGTTCCTCGCGCTCGGCTTCCAGCGCGGGTCGGATCCCGGTGACCATCTCGACGGCCGCGCGGAGCGCGTGCTCTTCCGACGGGTTGTCCAACGAGGTCAGCTCGATCCTGCCGTGCTGCCCCTCGATGATGAGCTTCCCCCGGCCGCCTCGGCCCCGCAGCCGCCGGGCCAGTTCCGGGATGACCGGCTCCTTGAAGAGCAGCGCGGTGGCCAGCGTGACGATGATCGAGACGTTCTCGACGCCGAAGGCGAAGCGGCCGGGATCCTCCGCGGGGCCCCGCGACAGCACCGGGGCGTCGTATTCCTCCAGCACGCGCACCAACTCGTCGGCGGCCTCGTCGCCGGCGAAGATCCGTACGCGCGGTCCTCTGCCCTGAGGCATGGCGGTCCCCCCACCGTGTCCCGAGCCGGCACCCCCATGCCGTGGACTCTCGGTGTCAATGCCATTCCGCCGGGCGGGCCTTGGGAAACCTCCGGCGGTGCGGCGTGCCGATGCCGGCGCCGAGCCCGCCTCGGCCGCCGCTTCCCGCCTCGCCGCCGACCCGCGCCATCTCGTTTGAACGCGGCCCCACCCAGACGGTATCGTTCCTCTCGTCCCGGGCGATTAGCTCAGCGGGAGAGCACTTCGTTCACACCGAAGGGGTCACTGGTTCGATCCCAGTATCGCCCACCAGCGAGAGCGGGATCCGTCCGCAAAAAGCGCGGACGGATCCCGCTCTCTTCTTTGCTCGTCCGCGCCTCGCCCGGCGGGGGCCCCGCCGCCTGGACCCTCGGGGGCGGCTCACCAGGACGGCCGCTGTTTGCTGCTGACCGAGGCCGGGTGATCGGGCTTCCGCCCTACCGCGGCGCATCGTGCTGCTTCCGCTCCAGCATCACCACCGGGCACCTCAGCGTGTCGGCTATCTTCCGCAGGTTGGCCGGGGTGGCGCTGCGCCACCCGGACTCGATCTCGTTCATGAGCTGTTCGGAAATACCGACCGCCTCGGCCAACGCCCGCTTGGTCAGTCCGCATTTCTCCCGCGCCCAGGTGACCGCCGTCGGCTCATGGTGCAGATTGCGTGGGCGCTTCCGGGTCACGAGTCGGCTTTCGCCGGTGATTGAGCGAGCGTCCGGGCAATAAGCCGTGTCAGTTCCTCCGACCGTCGTTGTTCCACCGTCTGCCGGGCATAGCCGTCGAGTTCCATGCTCAGCACCCCTGACCGTGGGCGCGGTACTCCGCTTCCAAGTCGACGAGCCTGAAATCCTCGAGGCGCATCATGAGCTGGGCAGCCTGCACCCAGGGCATGCGACGGTCGCCGAAGTCCAGGCCGCCGACGTCGTGCGGCACGGGGACCGGGTGGCTCGGGCGGTACAGCACACCGTGCACACCGCTCAAGCCGAACCGACGGACCCGCACCGCGGCGTATTGCTTCCGCAAATGCGGACAGGCTTGCACTGACACCCAGGCACACGACAAGCAGACCGGCGGATGGCCGGTCACCAGGTCGGCCGGCCAGGTGCTGATGTCGTCCGGGTCCTCGCTCAGAAGCCACAGCAGCCCGCTGTCGGTGGCGTCCTTGCTGGCGGGCCGGCCGCACACCTGGCAGAGCAGGGCTTGCATGGCCCGGCGCTGCCGGAGGAAGTGCACCTTCCCGTACTGCGGTTTGCCCTTGCCCGGGATGCTGGGCGACCGACGCCACAGGATGCCGTCGCTGTCGCGGTCCCACGGCCGCTCGTTGAGGTAGGCCAGCCTCCCCCGACGCATGGTGACTTCGGGCTGCACGGTCGTCTCCATCGACCAGCAGGCGATGAACGGCACACGGTCGGTAAGGCGAAGACTGCCGATCGGCCGACGCTCAGGGTTGCGGGCTGTGGTGATGTGACCGTCTCGTGACTGCTGCATGGGCGCTTCCCTCAAGGCGTGGGGGCTGGAGTCACCCACTCTGAGACGCCTGTGATCGTCAATACACCCAGTGCCGAACCCACGTTTCGTGCAGAACTTCCCGGTTCAACCGCCAACCTTCGCGGCTGTCTTGTGCGGCCGCGGTTCGGCGTTACCGTTCAAGGCAGGAGCCATGCGTGCGTAGCAGACGTGGGAGGACCGTTGGCTGTCAAGCCCCGTAGCCGTCGGCAAGAGCAGACCCAGGCCGCCCAAGAATTACGCTCCCGAGGCTGGAGTTGGGCACAGGTAGCGGCTGAATTCTGCGGTCGTTACCACGTCAATCCCCGCGTGGCGCACCGTATTGCGCGTGGTTGGAGCCAGCGTGAAGCCGCCGACGCGTGGAACGGTCGCTGGCCGGACGACCCCAAGACCTTCAAGAACTTCTCGACGTGGGAGCTGTGGCCCGGCCCGACCGGCCATGCACCCGCACTGGCCACCCTCGATCGCCTGGCCCAACTGTATGAGTGCGCGGTGAGCGATTTGGTTGCCGATATGCCGAACCACGGCACGAAGATGAAACCAACAACCACGCCACCGGGCAGCGTCTTAGCCACGATGAGGAGAAGCGCCGCGCCGCTGGCTCTCGTTCCGGACCTGGCCGACACGCTGAGCCGGCTCATTGCCGATATGGATTACGTTGAACTGGCCGAGGAGGTCGTCATGTGGGTGAAAGGTGTGAACGCCGACATGAACCGTCGGGAGTTGTTGCAGAAGATGAGCACGGCCCTGACGGTGGCGGCGGCTGCCCCCTTGCTGGACATGGCTGACCTGGACAGCCACCAGCGGGCAGCACGAGCGCTCAATGACCCCCGCCAGATCGACGCCGTGACCGTTGCCCAGGCAGAACAGGGCCTCAAAACCTTCCGCATGCAAGGCGACACTCTTGGCCCGCACGTGGCCTTGCAGACCGCCCTTGCGCAGCGAAAGATCGTTGGGGGGTTCGCGGCCCATGCACCCGGTCATCTTCGGCCGCACGTGCTGTCGCTGTACGCCGAACTCAGCCAGCTTGTCGGTTGGGAGCTGTTCGACCTCGGCGACTACCGGGCAGCGCAGTATTACTACGACGACGCCCGCACCGCGGCCCACGACGCCGAGAACGTCGAGTTGGTGACGTATGTGCTGTGCACCATGAGCCAGTTGGCGACGTGGCAAGGCAAACCGCGGGTCGGCATCGACCACGCCGTCGCGGCGCAGACATGGGCCACCCGAGCGGGGAGCCTCATGGCGCGGGCGTACGCGGCGGACGTTGCCGCCAAGGCGTTCGGCGCTGCCGGAGACGCAAGCGGCGCGCATGCCGCCCTTGACGCCGAGCGAACCGCCGCCGCTGATTCCCGCGCCAGCGGGGAGCCGCTGGCGGCGTGGTGGTACTTCTACGACGAGTCGTTTTATTGGGGTACGCGCAGCAAGGTCAGTCTCGACCTCCACGATCCGGATGACGCCATCCACGCGGCGACAACCGCGCTCCCGTTCCGGAACCTGGAGAACGCCCGAGACTTCACGCACCTGCTGACACGGCTCGGTGAGGCTCGTGTGCAGCAAGGCGACATTCACGAAGCCAGTCAGGTGCTTGCGGACGCGGCGCGCATCACGGCCGTCAACCGCTCACCTCGACTGGAGCGGAGCATCCGCGAGGTGCGGACGAGCCTTGCCCCCTGGGGGCGGACGAAGTCGGTGCGACAGCTCGATGAGGCGTTGCGGGCGTACGGGGTCGGCAGCGTACAGGCGTAGTGGTCGGCCGACGTCGGCGGTATTTGTCGATGTGTCGGTCTGAAGCGAAACCGATATCCGGTAGACGGCCTACGACGGCAGAGGTGTTCCACACCAAGGTCATCCAGGCGCCGTTACCCACTCGGCCACCGTGCGGATGGCGAACGCCTGCCATTCCTGGCTCTGCGGGTGAAGGTACTGCGGGTCGTCGTGGACGGCGAAGCCGTGTTGTGCGCCTTCGATTTCCACCAGCCGGCACGGGCCGCCGAACCGTGGCACTGCTGCCCGCGAAGCCTCGATCGAGACGAACGTGTCCTTGGTACCGTGCACGATGAGTGTCGGCGCCTGGACCTCACCAAGCGCCTCGTGCGGGCGGAGCCAGAAGACCTCGTTGTAGAGGGCCCGTCCGTGCTTGAGCGTCGGCGAGTGTGACAGGTAGCCCCGTTCGCTGAGTTGAGCGGCGGCCTCGTCGGTGAGGCGGTCATCCACCCAGAACGGCCGGTTGTCGATGGTGCGCTGCTTGTAGTTGAGCTGCGGGTTGAACAGCGCCAGCCGGGCGATCTCATCCGGCTGCCTAGCTGCGTAGTAGGCACAGACACCGCCGGTGAAGCTGGCGCCAAGGAGGCTGATGTCCTGTGCGCCGGTTGCCTGCCGCAGATGCGCCAGCACCACGCGAATGTCGTTGAGAATGATCGAGAGCGTCAGCTCTTCTTGTCGGCCCTCGCTGGCACCGTGGCCGCGAAGGTCGAAGCGCAGTGAAGCAACGCCCGCGTCGGCTAGCCCGTCCGCGAGCCGTGTGAAGAAGCCGCCCTCCTCGCGGGTGACGCCGCCGCCATGGACCAGCACAACGGCGCGGATGGTGGCTTCCTGAGGCTGAGTCAGCGTGCCCGCGAGCTGCTGGCCGTCGAGGGTGCGAACCGTCACGTCTGCGGTGGTGGGCATGGAGCAAGGCTAAAGCGGTCGCATAGAGGTACAGGCGTACCTCGTCGCAGCCCGGTAGGGAACGCGCCGTCCAGCCGCGTGCGAAGTGGGGTGGTGGGGGCTACCAGCACAGGGGTTTGGCGCAGTGGGTGGCGAAGTTCGTGAGACGTGGGAGCACGATGTCCGCTCCGGCTTCGCGGAGTTCGGCAGATGTGGACTTGCCGCTGGCCACGCCTATGGCGAGGGCGTCGGCGTCGAGGGCGCCGCGGATGTCGTGGGGGGTGTCGCCGATGACGACCGTGCGGGTGCCGGGGAAGCCGTGGCCGTACTTCTCGGAGGCCCGTTGGCGGGCCAGGCGGACCAGGTCGGCCCGGTCGCTGCCGTCGTCTCCGTAGCCGCCCACGGTGAAGTCGAGGCCGTCACCGAGGCCCAGGGCGGTGAGCTTGGTGATGGCGATGGGACGTATGTTGCCCGTGACGGTCGACTGGACGGTGCCCTGAGCGGCGCACGACGCGATGGCCTCGGGCGCTCCCGGCAGGACGGTGCCGACCTCCCGCATACGGTCGGCGAGTTGTTCGGCGGCTGTCGCCAAGGCGGCGTAGAAGTCGCTGAACAGCGCCTCCGGCTCGTCGATGCCGTTCAGGCGCAGCGTCTCCGCCGTGATGGCCCGATCGGTCCGGCCGGACATGTCCGCCAGTTCGCCCAGCGGCTTGCCCGTCACCTGCCGGAAGGCCCGTTCATAGATGGCACGGCTTGTCCCACCGCCGAAACTCACGAGCGTACGGTCCACGTCCCACAGGATGAGCGAGGGACCGTGGGCGAGCTGGTCGGTCGGCATACGGGTCAGGGTAGTTCGGCCGCCCGCTGATCCACAGCCGCTCGGCGGAGGGCAAACCTCGGGACGGGCCTTGTGAACGGGGCCGCCGGGGGCTTGTTGCGGTGCGCACCGGCTTGTGCGGCGCGCGTGCCCGGGACGCGCATCAAGGGAGGTGCCGTGCGCCGATGTGCGCGGCGGCGGTGGGCGTGGAAGGTGGCCGCGGACGTTCATCGTGGCGGCGCGGCGGAACCGCGCCGCGCCCGGCGATCGGACGGCGTATCGGCATGCCCGCACGAAGGGGGTACTGGATGAGGGGCTTCGGCTCAGGACACAGCGACGTGGAGAGGGCTGACGCGGCATCACGGCGTAGGCACACACGGCGCGGACACACACGGTGGGTCACCGGAGGGGCGGCGAGGGCTCGTTGGCGTCGGGTGGCCGCGGCGCTGGTGGGCGTCAGCATGGTGGCCGCCGGAACGCTCGCCGGGGTCGGGCCGGCCGCGGCGAACGCGCCCGGCCACCCCGGCACACCGAGCGCGCCGAGGACCGTGTTCACCGAGGGCTTCGAGAACGGCGAGGGCGCGGCGGTGACACCGCTGCCCGACTACACCGGCGCCGCCCCGCAAGGCCAGACCTACGCGGCCGACCCGGCCTGGCTGACCTCCTGCAACGGCCTGCTCGTCTCCCAGCAGGCCCCCGCCTCGCCCCCCGCCGGCGTCAACTGCGGCGGCTTCTGGGCGGCGAACAAGCAGATGGCTGCCGCGCTGGGCACCTGGGCGGGCGGCGACGCGGCCACCAACCACTCGCTCACCGCCTACACCTCGGGCAATCCGGGGGCCGGGCGCACCGAGTTGGAGACCGTGCGGCCGATCCCGCTGAGCGCGGCCAACCGGTTCCTCGCCTTCTCGGTGGACGCGGCGGCCCAGAACTGCTTCACCAACCACCCGCTGCTCGCCTTCTACCTGCTCGACGGCGGCGCCGCCCGCGCCGCCTTCAGCTCGCCCATCGACCCCTGCCAGAACCCCGGCCAGGTCATCGGCGGCACCTCGGTCGGCACCTACGCCAGCAACGGCTCGGTCCTGTTCTCCGGCGACTCGGCCGGCATCCGGCTGGTCAACGAACAGGCCAGCGGCAACGGCAACGACGGCGCGATCGACAACGTCCGCCTGCTGGACGCCACTCCGCAGCTCGACCAGGCCTTCGCACCGGCGCGGCTGCCCGTGGGCGCGCCCACCACGCTGACCTTCACCATCACCAACACCAGTGAACTGGCCGCCAAGAACGGCTGGTCCTTCACCGCCCAACTGCCCGCGGGGCTACGCCTCGACGGCGGAAGTGCCGCGACGAGCTGCGGCTCCGGTACGGCCACCGCGGACGCGGCGAACGGCACGGTGACCGTGCACGGTGACCTGGCCGCCGGGCAGCAGGACTGCACCGCCACCGTCCAGCTCACCTCCATCACCGGCGGCACCTATCAGGTGTGCGGCTCGGCGATCACCGACGCGGTCGGCGTCGACCTGCCGGGCTGCGCCTCGGTGACCTTCACCGCACCGGTCTTCGACGCGCGCTCCCACGGCGTACGGCTCACCTCGCCGCTGCTCGACATCGGCCCGCTGGCCCCGTCCGCCCACTCCTGCACGCCGCTGCCGGGCGAGGACGACCACTCCGTGCTCAGCGCCGGGCTCGGCTCCGTCGGCACCCTCGGCGCGCTGACCACCGACGCCTCCGGCACCATCGGCGCCGACGGATCGCGTACCGCCGCGGCCCACGCCCGGACCGCCGGGGTCAACCTGCTCGGCGGCCTGATCACCGCCGACCTCGTCGGCACCTCCGCCCAGGCCCGGCAGCCGCTCACCGACAACGGGCCGGGTGCGATCACGCTGACCGGCGCGACCACCCTGACCAACCTCCGCGTCGCCGGAGTGGCCGTCGCCGCCGACGCCGCACCGAACACCACCATCGGCCTGCCCCTGGTCGGCTCCCTGGTCATCAACCAGCAGACGCCGATCGCCGCGGGCAAGGGCATCACCGTCACCGCCCTCTCGCTGACCCTCCTCACCGGAGTCCACGTCACCATCGCCCAGAGCACGGCGGCCCTGCTCACCACCACCGACCCCTGCCCCGCCTCCTGACCGTCGGCCCCCGCGCCGACCAGCACCGACCAGCGCCGACCCGCACCGACCAGCACCATCCCGAGGTCCGGCCCCGCCGCCCACCGGCGGGCGCCGGGCCTCGCAGACGGGGAGCTGACGCCGCCGGACGTACGGCCCCCCGCCGCCGGACCACCGCACCGGCCGCCCGGGCCACACCCACCCCGCTCCCGCGCCCAAACGGACACCCCGCGACAGAACGGGCCAACCCCGCGCCCCGCCTGATGAGAGTTCACCCAGGGGTCGTCAGGCGGTCGGAAGCGAGCCGCCCGGAATCTGTTGCCCCATACATCAATAAGGGCCATGATTCCTCAGAAGAAGGCCCGCTGGGCGGGGCTGGCGGTGGTCGCGGCGGCGGCGACCGCCTTCGGCCTCGTGGGGGCCGACGTCGTGGGCGGGAACGCCTCGGCGGCCACCACCGGTCAGCGTTACTCCGCCGCCTGTCCGGCCGCGGACGTGGTGACCCCGGCCCTGAACACCAACCTGATCGAGAACCCGGGCGCCGAGGACTACACCGCGCTGACCGACCTCGGCGCGCCCGCCGGCGACGCGCAGTACGTCCCCGGCTGCTGGGAGGCGTCCTCCCCGATGAGCGTGCCCGGCGCCGTCCTCGAGTCACTGTCGTCGTCGGTCCCGGGCCAGACCGGGACCCGCACCTTCTACGGCGGCTACGACTACGACTCCCCGCAGGTCTCGATCGTGGGCATCACCACCACGGCCACCCAGGCGATCGACGTCAGCCCGCTCGACGCGGGCGGCAAGTCCTTCACGCTGACCGGCGCGATCGGCGGCTACACCACCCAGACCGACTACGCGACGGTCACCGCCGCGTTCGAGGACGCCTCGGGCGCCACCGTCGGCTCCGCGGTGCTCGGCCCGGTCAACGCCGCCCAGCGCGGCAACGTCACCAGCCTCGTCCCGGAGGCCGCGGCCGGCACCGTCCCGGCCGGCACCGAGAAGATCCTCATCACCGTGGCGTCGACCGGCGTCAGCTCCGGCTACGGCATCGACGGCCGCGCCGACAACCTGAACCTGACGATCGCCGCGAACGGGGCCGGCCAGCGCTACGCCGCGCCCTGCCCGTCCGCCGACCAGGTCACCCCGGCCCTGAACACCAACCTGATCGCCAACCCCGGCGCCGAGGACTACACCGCGGCGACCGCGCTCGGCGCGCCCGCGGGCGACGACCAGACGATCGCCGACTGCTGGACCAGCGCCTCCCCGCTCGACGCCCCGGACGGCACGCAGGAGTCGCGCGCGTCGACGTACCCCGGCGTCACGGGAAGCCGGGTCTTCCACGGCGGCACCAACGCCGGCACCGTCCAGGTCGCGGGCGTGGTCACCACCGGCACCCAGCTCATCGACGTCAGTTCGCTGAACGCCGACGGCCAGCCGTACAAACTGACCGGTGAGGTCGGCGGCTTCTCGACGCGGAGCGACTTCGCCCAGGTCGTCGCCACCTTCCAGGACGCGGCCGGCACGAGCCTCGGCGCGGCCGGCCTCGGCCCGGCCACCCCGGCCCAGCGCGCCGACACCTCAGAACTGCTCTCGGACGGCACCTACGGCACGATTCCGGCCGGCACCAAGAAGATCCTCGTCACGGTCATCACCGCGGCGGTCGACAACGGCGCCGACAGCGACGGCACGGCCGACAACCTCGACCTGACGATCGGCCAGACATCGGTCGGCCAGAGCTGGGCCGCGCCCTGCCCGTCCGCCGACCAGGTCACCCCCGCCCTCGACGCCAACCTGATCGCGAACCCGGGCGCCGAGGACTACACCGCGGCGACCGCGCTCGGCGCCCCGCTGGGCGACGACCAGACGATCGCGGACTGCTGGACGAGCGGCTCCCCGCTCAACCCGCCGGACGGCACCCAGGAGTCGCGGACCTCGACCTACCCGGGCGTGACCGGCGGCCGGGTCTTCTACGGCGGCACCAACCCCAGCACCGTCTCGATCCCCGGCATCACCACCACCGGCATCCAGTCGATCGACGTCAGCGCGCTCGACACCGGCAGCCGGCCCTTCAAGCTCTCCGGTGACCTCGGCGGCTACTCGACGCAGAGCGACTACGCGACCGTCACCGCCAGCTTCCAGGACGCCAAGGGCGCCACCCTGGGCTCCGGGGTCATCGGGCCGGTCACCGCCGCCCAGCGGGCCAGCGTCTCCAGCCTGATCCACCAGGCCTGGTACGGCACGGTCCCGGCCGACACCCGGAAGATCGTCATCACGGTCGCCACGGTCGGCGTCAGCAGTGGCGCCAACAGCGACGGCACGGCCGACAACCTGAGCCTGACCATCGGGTCGAGCGCGGTGCCGTCCGGACCGATCCTCCAGACGATGCCGTACACCTCGGTGGGCGACGTCCCCGGCACCCACGTGGACCCGGGCACCGGCGCCGTCCTGCCCAACGTCACCCCGGGCTCGCTGTACCGGCCGGCGGGCGTCTCCGTCGGCGGCGGCTCCGCGCGGGCGCCGAAACTCGGCGACAGCCTGGCCGCCGAGCTCAGGAGCGTCGGCGACGGCTCGGTGTACGTCTCGAACACCGGTGACAACGTGGTGGCCGAACTCCGCGACGGCGAGACCTCGGTCATCGCCGGCTCGCTGGAGGGCTACGGCGAACGGGGCGACCGCGGCAAGGCCGACAAGGCGACGATGTACCAGCCCTCCGGCACCGCGGTGGACGCCGACGGCGACCTGTTCATCTCCGACAGCGGCGACAACGTCGTCCGCGAGGTCACCCCGGACGGCGTCATCCGGCGCTTCGCCGGCACCGGCGACGCGGGCCGCAGGCTCTCCCCGAGCGCCCTGTCGTCCCAGCTCGACCGCCCCACGGCGGTGGCGGTCGACGCGGCGGGGAACGTGTTCGTCTCCGACACCCACAACAACCGGGTGGTCGAGGTCTCCCCGAAGCGGACCGTCATCCGGGTGATCGGCACCGGCCGGGCCGGATACGCCGGTGACCGCAAGGCCGCCTCGCGCGCCGAGCTGAACCAGCCGACCGGGCTGGCGCTGGACGTGAAGGGCAACCTCTACGTCGCCGACTCGGCCAACAACGTGATCCGCCGGGTGGACGCGAAGACCGGGACCATCACCACCGTGGCCGGTGACCGCGCGGCCGGCTCGGCGCACGACGGCCTCGGCGGGTTCTCCGGCGACGGCGGCCCGGCGACCTCGGCGCAGCTCAACGACCCGCAGGGGGTGGCCGTCGACGGCGCGGGCGATCTCTTCGTCGCCGACACCTTCAACAACGCGGTCCGCGAGATCACCCCGGCCGGGGTGATCAGCACCGTGGTGAACTCCTCGGCCGCCCCTGGCGGCGAGAGCAGCGGCGCCGCGCCGACCGCCTCGAAGCTCAGCACGCCGTACGCGATCGCGGTCGACCGGTCCACCAACCTCCTGTACATCGCCGACACGCGCAACAGCGCGATCGCCCAGGTGCTCGGTGTGGCCCGGTCCGGCGCCGCGGCGGGCCCGACGGCCCCCACGAAGTCCTGACCCGGCCCACGAGACGAAGAAGAGAGACCATGAGCAACACCGCTTCCGCCCGCTCGGGCCTGTCCCGCCGCCGGTTCGTTTCCAGCGCCGCGGCGCTGGCCGGGGCGGCCGGCATGGCCGGCCTGCTGCCGGAGAACCTGGCCCGGGCCGCGACCGCGAGTCCGGCCAAGGGGAGCCTCTCCCAGGTCAAGCACGTCGTGTACGTGATGATGGAGAACCGCTCCTTCGACCACTACTTCGGCACCTTCCCCGGCGCCCGCGGCTTCAGCGACCGCACCGCGATCACGCTGCCGAACGGCAACTCGGTCTTCCAGCAGCCCGACCCGGCCAACCCGGACGGGTACCTGGAGCCGTTCCACATGTCCACCATCAGCACCGGCGCCGCCGCGGTCCCGTCGCTCTCCCACGACTGGCGGGACCAGCACGCCTCGTGGAACCAGGGCAAGATGGACGGCTGGCTGTCCACCCACCTCGCCTCGGACGGCGACGTCAACGGCTCGTACACGATGGGCTACTTCACCCGGGAGGACATCCCCTTCCACTGGGCGCTCGCCGAGTCGTTCACCCTGCTCGACAACTACCACTGCTCGATCCTGGGCCCGACGGACCCCAACCGGCTGGTGTGGATGTCCGGCACCAACGACCCGCAGGGCAGGTTCGGCGGGCCGGTGCTGGAGACCGTGACCCCGAACCCGATGACCCACCCGTCGGCGGCCGAGATCCTGTACGAGGCGGGCTACACCGTCAAGACGTACTTCTCCGGCGCGACCAGCGGCTTCAACGTGTTCGGCTGGTTCGCCAACTTCCAGAACAGGACGACACTGCCGGCCGGGCTCTACAACTCCGTGATGAGCGGCGGCACGCTCTTCGGCGACGGCACGCCCGGCGGGATCGGCGACGCGGCCGCCCCGACCCCGGCGGCCGACCCGGCGCTCGGCTTCGAGGAGGACTGCGCCAACGGCGTGCTCGCCGACGTGTCCTGGCTCTACATGCCGAGCGAGGCCGACGAGCACCCGCCGAACCTCCCCGCGGCCGGCGCGCAGTACCTCGCCGCCAAGCTGGAGGCGCTCGCCTCCAACGAGGAGCTGTGGAACTCGACGGTGTTCGTCCTGAACTACGACGAGAACGACGGGTTCTTCGACCATGTCCCGCCGCCCGTCCCCAAGCTGCGCGACCATCCCGAGGAGTTCGTGCACCTGCCCTCGCCGAAGGGCACGCCGGGCGGCGGCCTGCCGGTGGGCGCCGGCTTCCGGGTGCCGTGCGTCATCGTGTCCCCGTGGACGGTGGGCGGCCGGATCTTCTCCGAGGTCTCCGACCACACCTCGGGGCTCCAATTCATCGAGACCCTCACCGCCGCGGGCGGCCTGTCCGGTCACGGACCGGTGCGGTTCACGCCGATCAGCACCTGGCGGCGCCGGACCTTCGGCGACCTCTCCGGCGCCCTGCGGCTGCACGACCGCAAGCCGGCCCCGGCCAACCCGCAGTTCGAGGCCGGCACCACGGCGGCCAACCTGGCCGCCCAGACCACGGCCGCGACGCAGCCGATGCCGCCCCGGCCCGGCGCCACGCAGAGCAGGCCGAGGCAGTCGCACGACCACGGACACCAGGGCTGACCCTCCTGGTCGCTGCCTGAGCCCAGGGTCAGCTCAGGGTCAGCTCGGGTCCAGCCGGGGTGCAGCCCAGGTCCAGCCGGGACTCGGCCGCTTCTGAGCCGGGTCCCGGCCGAGCGCGCCCCCTACCAGGGGGCGCGCGGTGTCACGGGGCCGTCCGCCACAAGCGGGCGGCCCCGTGCCGCGACACGCGGGTGCCGGCCGATCCGCTCCGGACGGCCAGGCCGGTGCCGCGCACTCACCGCACCGCCGGTTCGGGCTGTCGCGGGTCTTTACGGCGCTGGTGTCGATGGATTAGAACGACAGTCGTCCGATGTTAGTTGGCCTCAGCGACAATTTTCGTCGCTCTCGCGCGTTGGCCGCGTGTCCTGCGGTGCATTCATCGGACCACTGTTGACTTCCCTCGGTCGAGAGCCGTACAGCCCTGGAGGACCACGTGCAGCCCACCCCCTCGTCGGTCGTGTCGATCGCCTTGTTCCGGCGGCCCCGGCTCAGACGCGCCCTCGCGCTCTGGTCGGCGCTGCTGGCCGCGCTGGCCGGCGTGGTGCTGGTGGACACCGGTACGGCCGCGGGGGCCGGCACGGCGCCGACCACCGCGTGGCGGCACGGCGGCTTCGATCTGGACCCGGCCGGTGTGGTCAGCCGCTCGGACATCGTGCTCGGGGCGCCGAACGTGAACCCCACCGCGTCGATACCGCTCGGCAACGGCTCGCTCGGCGTGGCCGCTTGGGCGGCCGGCGGCTTCACCGCCCAGCTCAACCGGTCCGACACCATGCCGGACCGCAAGTCGCCCGGCCAGCTCACCATCCCCGGCCTGTCGGTGATCTCGCACGCGGCCGACTTCAGCGGACACCTCGACCTCACCGACGGCGTCCTGCGCGAGTCCGGCGGCGGCATGTCGCTGAAGGCGTGGGTGGCGACCGGCAAGGACGAGCTGATCGTCGACGTGGCCGGCGCCGACCCCGGCATCGCGCAGAGCGCCACCATCAGCCTGTGGGCCCCGCGCCGGCCGGCCGCCGCCGTCTCCGGCACCGTCGGCACCCTCGCCGAGACCTGGGTGGACGGCGGCCCGCCGATCGGCAGCGGGCAGACGTTCGGCTCACTCGCCGCCATCACCGCCGGCGGCCGTCAGGTGCGCACCACGGTGGCGAGCCCGACACAGGTCAAGGTCGGCTTCACACCGCGCGCCGACGGCACCTTCCGCGTCGTCGTCGCCTCGCCGGCGTGGAACGGCGGCGCCAAGGCCGTCAAGAAGGGGCCCGCCAAGACCGCCGCCGCACTGATCGGTGACGACGCCACCCGGCGCGAGTCGGCGCTGCTGTCCGCCCAGGACCGGTGGTGGACGCGGTACTGGACCGACTCCGGCCTGATCGCGATGGATTCGGCCGACGGCAGCGCCGCCTACATCGAGAACCTCCGGACGCTGTACCTCTACGAGGAGGCCGCCTCGATGAAGAAGGGGATCTACCCCGGCAGCCAGGCAGGGGAGGCCGACATGTTCGCCTGGGACAAGGACACCCAGACCTGGACACCGTCGGCGTACTGGCTGTGGAACCTGCGCACCCAGATCTCGGCGAACATGAGCTCGGGCAACTACGCCCTGAACACGCCCATCTTCGACATGTACGCCGACGACACCGCCGCCATCGAGGCCTGGACCAGACTGGCGATGGGCGGACTCCCCGGCTCCTGCGTGCCCGAGACCATGCGGTTCAACGGCAACGGCCTCGACATCCCCACCGGCAACTGCAGTGAGGCGAGTTCGCCGAACTGGAACGCGCTGGACATCTCCAGCGGGCCCGAAGTGGCGCTCTACATGTGGGAGCAGTACCAGGCGACCGGCGACCTCACCACGCTGAGGAAGTACTTCCCCTTCATGAAGTCGACCGCCGAGTTCCAACTCGCCTACCAGAAGGTCGGCCCCGACGGGCTGCTGCACGCGAACGCCAACGCGCACGAGACCCAGTGGGCCGTCCAGGACCCCACCACCGACATCGCGGTGGACCGCACCCTCTTCCCGATCATCCGGCAGGCCGCGAAGAAGCTCGGCACCGCCCGCACCATCGACGCCGCCCTGGTCCAGCGGGTGGCGAAGGCCGAAACCGAGATCCCGCCCTACCCCCGCACCGACCAGGCCACCAGGACCCAACTGCTCAACCCCGGCTACACCGAGGCCGAGACCGCGGCCGCCGACGCGACCGGCACCGACATGATCGCGATCTCGTACCAGCCCGCGGCGGCCCGCCAGAACGGCGAGAACATCGAACTGGAACCGCTGTGGCCGTGGAACACGGTGAGCGACCAGGACAGCGGCCTCTTCCCGCTGGAACAGCGCGGCTACGCCCACCGGCCCAACAAGGGCGGCAACGACTGGTCGATGGACGCGATCGACGCCGCCCGGCTGGAGAACCCCGCCGAGGTGCGCGCCGACCTCGTCTCCATCACCGAAGGCCATCAGGTGTACCCGAACGGGTTCGCCGACCTCGGCAACACCGTCGGCTACCAGCCCTACATCGAACAGGAGGCCGGCGTCGCCACCGCGGTCGACGAAGCGCTCGCGCAGGACTACGACGGCATCATCCGCTTCGCGCCGGCCTGGCCGGGCGACTGGGACGGCAGCGGCACCGTCGCCGTCCAGGGCCGGAGCAAGGTCGACGTCCAGGTGCGGGGCGGCGCGCTCGTCACCGCCGCGATCGAGGCCGGGACCACCGGCACCCTGCGGGTGAAGAACCCGTGGGCCGGAGCGCGGGTCGAGGTCGTGGACGGGAAGAACGGGCACGTGGTCGTGCCCGGCACCAGCGCGGACCTGCTGAGCGTCCCGGTCAAGGCCGGCTCCTCCTACCTCGTCCAGCAGGTCGCCGCGCCCACCACCGCCCTTCCGTACGCGAAGGTGACCGGCACCGCGCCGACCGCCGCCCGGCACCTCGGCGGCGTCCAGATCGGGCTCGACAAGACCGCCCAGGCCGGTACGGCCACCGTCGGCGCCGTACTCGGGGCCGCCAACCACGCCTACGGCCTCACCCAGGTCGACGACCCCGCCGCCCCCGGCGCCACCACCACCGGCTCCGTCGTCAGCGGCCTGACGGCCCGGACCACCGGCACCGGGACCGGCCACGACGGCAGCGACATGTACTTCGACCTCGACAACGACACCGCCGCGACCGGCGCTTACACCGCCAAGGTGACGGTGTCCTACCTCGACGCCGGCACCGCGCCGCTGACGCTGCGCTACGACGCCGGGCCCCGCGACCGTAACCACGTGGCCGGCACCATCGCCCGCACCGGCAGCGGGACCTGGAAGGCGGCCGAACTCACCCTCGACAGCGCCTACTTCGGCGGCCTGGAGAACGCCGGCACCGACCTCGGCCTGCACTCGACCGCCGCCTTCACCGTGCACAGCGTCGGCGTGAGCGTCACCGGACCCTGGGTGCCGGACCAGCGCGCCTTCCCGCCCGCGCCGGTCGTCACCACCCCGCGCGGCGGCTCGACGGTCAAGCTCGGCTCGTCCGTCGCCGGCACCACGATCCCCGACGGCGCCGTCACCGTGCACGAGGGACCGGCCGCCCTGTGCACCGCCACGGCCGACGACGGCGGAGCCTGGAGCTGCGCCCCGGCCGCCGGACTGCCTCGCGGCCGGCAGACCGTCACCGCCACCGTGGCCGACCCGGGCGGCCTCGGCAGCGACCCCTCGGCCGCGGTCAGCTTCGACGCCTCCGACCTGCCGCCCGGCACGGCGGTCGTCGGCGCGGTCGTCGGCGCCGCCAACCACGCCTACGGGATGAGCGAGGACGAGACGCCCTCCGGCGGCTTCGACGGTCCGACGACGGCCTCGGTGATCGACGGCCTCAGCGCGCGGACCAGCACCCAGAGCAACATCTACTTCGACATCGACGACACGATCGCCCACGCCGGCTTCTACACGGCGGCCTTCACCGTCTCCTACTTCGACCAGGGTGCCGGCTCCTTCGCCGTGCACTACGACAACGGCGGTTCTGACCCGTACAAGTCGACGTCGAGCATCCAGCTCACCGGCACCGACACCTGGAAGACCGCCACGGTGACCGCGTCGGACGCCTACTTCGGCGGCCAGCAGCACTCCGGCGCCGACTTCCGGCTCCGCAACGGCGGCGGCCAGGTGACCGTGCACAGCGTGACCGTACGGATCAGCGGTGACGGCGTCCCCGACGCCACCGACTTCGCCCCGCCGGTGACGATCACCTCGCCGGCGACCGGGGCCGCGGTCCCGGCCACCCCGACCGTCGCCGGCCGTGCGGAACCGGACGCGACGGTGACGGTGACGGCGGACGCGAACGCGGCCGGGACCGGGACCGGGACCGGGACCACGCTCTGCACCGCCACCGTGTCCGACGACGGCACCTGGAGCTGCGACTCCGCCGCCACCCTGGCCGCCGGATCGCACACCGTCACCGCGACGGCCACCGACCCGACCGGCACGCCCGCCCCGGACTCCACCGTGACCGTCACCGTGGCGTGACCAGCGAACAGCGCGGAACGGCAGGGGCCCCGCACATCGCGGGGCCCCTGCCCCGCGCCCGGGCCACGGCAAAACGCTGTAACGCACAACGTGCCGGGCTCGGTACGATTCAGCGGTAAGGGGGTCATGGGAACCCGCCCGCGGCCGCCGACACGACCACGCATGCCAGCCATCACGTAGCACCCATGTCAGGAGCAGACCGGTGTCAGATCTCCGTGTGATCATCGAACGCGATTCCGCCGAACCGGAAGAGCGAGTGGTCACCACGGGCACGACCGCGGCCGAGCTGTTCCAGGGCGAGCGCTCGGTGATCGCCGCCCGGGTGGCCGGTGAGCTGAAGGACCTGGCGTACGAGATCGGCGACGGCGACCGGGTCGAGCCGGTGGACATCACCAGCCAGGACGGGCTCAACATCCTGCGGCACTCCACCGCGCACGTGATGGCCCAGGCCGTGCAGCAGCTCTTCCCCGAGGCGAAGCTCGGCATCGGGCCGCCGGTCAAGGACGGCTTCTACTACGACTTCGACGTCGAGAAGCCCTTCACCCCCGATGACCTCAAGGCCATCGAGAAGCGCATGCAGGAGATCCAGAAGCGCGGCCAGCTCTTCTCCCGCCGGGCGGTCACCGACGACGCCGCCCGCGAGGAGCTCGCCGACGAGCCGTACAAGCTGGAGCTGATCGGCCTCAAGGGCTCCTCGGCCGGCTCGGACGACGGCGCCGACGTCGAGGTGGGCGCCGGCGCGCTGACCATCTACGACAACCTCGACGCCAAGACCGGCGAGCTCTGCTGGAAGGACCTCTGCCGGGGCCCGCACCTGCCCACCACCCGCAGCATCCCGGCCTTCAAGCTGATGCGGAACGCCGCGGCGTACTGGCGGGGCAGCGAGCGCAACCCCCAGCTCCAGCGGATCTACGGCACCGCCTGGCCCACCAAGGAAGAGCTCAAGGCCCACCTGGAGTTCCTCGCGGAGGCCGAGAAGCGCGACCACCGCAAGCTCGGCGCCGAGCTGGACCTCTTCTCCTTCCCGGACGAGCTGGGCTCGGGCCTCGCCGTCTTCCACCCCAAGGGCGGGGTCGTCCGCAAGGAGATGGAGCAGTACTCGCGGCGCCGCCACGAGGAGGCGGGGTACGAGTTCGTCAACACCCCGCACATCACCAAGGCGCGGCTCTTCGAGACCTCCGGCCATCTGCCGCACTACGCCGAGGGCATGTTCCCCCCCATGCAGTTCGAGGGGCAGGACTACTACCTCAAGGCCATGAACTGTCCGATGCACAACCTGATCTTCGACGCGCGCGGCCGCTCCTACCGTGAACTGCCGCTGCGGCTCTTCGAGTTCGGCACGGTGTACCGGTTCGAGAAGTCCGGCGTGGTGCACGGCCTGACCCGCGCCCGCGGCTTCACCCAGGACGACTCGCACATCTACTGCACCAAGGAGCAGGTGCCGGACGAGCTGGACTCGCTGCTCACCTTCGTGCTCAACCTGCTGCGCGACTACGGGCTCAGCGACTTCTATCTGGAGCTGTCCACCCGGGGGGACTCCGACAAGTTCATCGGGTCGCAGGAGGAGTGGGCCGAGGCCACCGAGCAGCTTCGCCAGGCGGCCGGCAAGCAGGGCCTGGAACTCGTCATGGACCCGGGCGGCGCGGCCTTCTACGGGCCGAAGATCTCGGTGCAGGCGCGCGACGCCATCGGCCGGACCTGGCAGATGTCCACCATCCAGGTCGACTTCCAGCAGCCGGCCCGCTTCCACCTCGAATACACCGCGGCCGACGGGTCGAGGCAGCAGCCGGTCATGATCCACCGGGCGCTCTTCGGTTCCATCGAGCGGTTCTTCGCGGTGCTCCTCGAGCACTACGCGGGCGCCTTCCCGGCCTGGCTCGCGCCCGTGCAGGCGGTCGGCATCCCGGTCGGTGACGCGCATGTGCCCTACCTCCAGGAGTTCGCCGCGGAGGCGAAGCAGCGGGGGCTGCGGGTCGAGGTGGACTCCTCCTCGGACCGGATGCAGAAGAAGATCCGCAACCACCAGAAGCAGAAGGTGCCCTTCATGATCATCGTCGGCGACGAGGACATGGCGGCCGGCACGGTCTCCTTCCGCTACCGGGACGGATCGCAGGAGAACGGGGTGGCGCGCGAGGAGGCGCTGGCCAAGCTGGTCGACGTGGTGGAGCGCCGCGTCCAGGTGTGACACCCGCCGGCCTCTGACGGCCGGCCCCCGGCTTTCCCGGCCCCCGGTCCGCTGTCCGCTCAGCGCGCCGGGGGCCGCTCATCGTCCCGGGTGAAGACCTGGATCAGCCAGGACGAGAACGCGCCGGTGACCGCCCCCAGCAGCGCCAGCCCGCCGATCATCATCCCGGTGGCGATGGTGCGGCCGACCGCGGTGACCGGGGTGATGTCGCCGTAGCCGACCGTGGTGAGGGTGGAGGCGGTCCACCAGACCGAGTCGCCGAAGGTGCGGATGGTGGCGCCGGGAGCGTCGCGTTCCTGCTGGTAGACGGCGAGCGCGCCGGCGAAGCCGAGCAGCACCGCGCTGGTCCCCGCGTATGCGATGACCCGTCCGTAAAGGCTCAGCCGCGGCTCGTCCCGGCGCCGCTGGATCGCGTCGTAGAGCCGGACCACGCGCAGCGGACGCAGCAGCGGCAGCAGGACGACCACCGTGTCGAGCAGGTGGTGACGCACATAGGACGGGCGCGGCGGATCGCCGCTGAGCCGCCAGCGGATCGCGTAGTCGGCCACGAAGAGCGCCCAGGTGGCGAGGATGACCGCCAGCGTGAGGTCGTGCCAGACGCCCGGGAGGCCGCGGGCCAGCACCTGCACCGCGTAGGAGCCGAGGAAGACGAGTGAGGCCGCGAACAAGGGCACTTCGCTCCGGGTCTCCCACCGGGACAGGCGGCTGTCGGCGTCCATCCGGTCAGGATCTCCGGCGGTCACCGCCTCGGGGCCGCCGACACGCTCCCGGGGGGTGAAGTCCTATGCTGATCCGCATGACGAGTGAGCCGGAGCAGCAGATCGGGGTGGGGGAGCCGGATGCCTTCCAGCGGCTGTGGACCCCGCACCGGATGGCGTACATCCAGGGCGAGAGCAAGCCGACCGGCCCGGGCGCCGGTGACGGCTGCCCGTTCTGTGTGATTCCGGCCAAGTCCGACGAGGACGGCCTGATCGTCCGCCGCGGCGAACACGTGTACGCGGTGCTCAACAAGTACCCGTACAACAGCGGCCACCTCATGGTGGTGCCCTACCGGCACGTCGCCGACTACACCGAACTGGACGCGCCCGAGACCGCCGAACTGGCCGGGCTGACCAAGCAGGCGATGACGGCGCTGCGGGCCGCCTCAGCCGCGCACGGCTTCAACATCGGGATGAACCAGGGCGCGGTCGCCGGGGCCGGCATCGCCGCCCACCTCCATCAGCACGTGGTGCCGCGGTGGGGCGGCGACATGAACTTCATGCCGGTGGTGGGGCACACCAAGGTGCTGCCGCAACTGCTCGCGGACACCCGCAAGCTGCTCGCCGAGGCCTGGCCGACCCCGGCGTAGGCCCGGTGCCGGCAGGTCCGGTGCCGGCCGGTGCCGCGCCCCTCCGGCCCGCCGCCCGGCCCGCCGGGAACCGGGCGGGCGGCGGGCCGGAGGGGCGGTCACAGGTCGTACGCGTCGGCCTTCTTGGGCCCGCTGGACGGCGCCAGGTCGCCGCTGAAGTGCGAGGTGTCCACGCCGTTGTCCCGCATGACCTGGACCGCGGCGGAGTGCACGGCCCGCAGCACCGGGGTCCTGGTCCGCAGCACGTCGTCGGCCATGAAGCGGTGCTGCCACGGCTGCGAGGCCCAGGTGTGCCGCAGGCCGAACGGCTCGGGCAGCTTCAGGGTGCCGCCGAGGTAATCCAGGACCGCGGGGAAGCGGGTCAGCGGGGCGCGGGCGGCCAGCCGCACCACCTCGCCGGTCTCCATCAGCGGCAGTGAGACGGTCTTGGTCTCCCAGAACTTCATCGGCTTGGTGACCGTCTTCTGCTTGGCCGGCGGGCCGGAGGTGAACAGCCCGTCGATCGGCCCCAGCGCGTGCCCGGTGACCTCGATCCGCAGCGTGTGGGCGAGCACCGTGACGGTCACCATGAAGGTGACGACCAGATTGCCCTGCCAGAGCACGAACTGGATGCCGAGGTAGTGCCGGCTGCCCTCGCCGAACTGCTGCTCGTTGCATATCCGCCGGACCTCGGACTCCTTGAGGGAGTACCCGTCGACGTCCGCGCCGGTGGGCCGGGAGATCTTGCCGGCGCCGGCGCCGATCGGCGCCACGATCCAGTGCCGTACCGACGCCTTGGGGAAACCGCCGGTGTGCAGCGGTCCGCGCTCCAGCATGCGCAGCTTGTCGTGGATGGCCCGGACCACGTCCCAGCTACGGAACGGGTTGATATCGGTGAGGCCCGCCACCGGGACCAGCTCCTCGGCCATCTCCCAGGCGCCCCAGCGGCCGCCCATGCCGAGGATGCCGGTGGGTCCCGCGTAGAAGACGACGTTGCTGTCCTGCTCGGCGGAGAGCTTGGCCAGGCTCTGCCGCAGACTCTCGGCCCGGAGCTGGTTGGGGCTGCGGGGGACCGCCTCGGGGATCTTGGCGGCGACGCCGCTGCCCGCGACCAGGCCGCTCCAACGGTCGCGGAGATCCTTGGCGGTGCTCTCGCAGATCCGCTTCGCCCAGTACCAGCCGATGATGGGCGCGATCATCAGCACCCGGAAGTACTCGCGCCAGAAGCCGGAGAAGGGCGGCCGGATCGCGAGCAGTACGGCGAAGCCCACCGCGACGACCAGCACGACGCTGCCGAGCGCGCCGGCCCGATTGCCCTGGCTGCGCAGCGTGGACAGCGACTTGCGGAGCTGGAAGGCGCCGAGCCAGACCAGCACGCCGGGCAGGAAGAGCACCCCGAAGCCGACCATCAGAAGGGCGAGCCGGTTGTCGCGCTCCTGCCGGATGCGGCTGGCGGCCAGGCAGTGCTCGACCACCGTGCGCGGTTCCACCCCGAAGGACTGCACGAGTTCGCCCCGCCCGGCGCCGAGCATCCGGCTCTGGACCGCGCGCGCCCACGCCTCGCCGAGGTTGGGCTGGAAGAGCGACACCCGGGGCGGCTTGACCGAGGCGTCGTCGTGGATGTCGGCCAGCGCGGCGACCGGACTGTCCCGGTAGGCGGCCGAGGCGAGCGCCTGCGTGGCGGCGGTACCCCCGTCGCCGCCCATCAGCGGGACTTGCGCCCCCGGGCTGAAGTCGAACCCGTTTGTCACCGCGGCCCCCAGCCGGTCCGATTCCGCCTACCAGAACACTTACCCACGCATGACGCGGTGCCGGTGCCGGACCCGGTTCGCACCGGTTCCGTACAACGGCTCCGACCGGCCCTTTCCCCGCGGGTCGTCACATCACACGTTCGGAGCAGTCACCAGATTAGCCGCGCGAGGGCCCGCCCGGTGGTCGTCGGCCGCTGATCGGCCCGGCAAATCGCCCGAGTTGGCCTTGACCGGATGATGACCGGATGATCAGCCGAACCAGGCGGTCACGGGGCGCCCGTACCGGTGCCACCAGTGTCCGCCGTCGGGGGGCTGGCTACGATGGGCCATCCGGCGGCCGGTTCCGGCCGCCCCGCACAACGAACGCGGACCGCGGACGTTGGATGTCGGCTAGGTTCGCCGTTCGGTGTCCGTAGCCGTCCATCCGCCGACGTACCCCGGAAACCGTCGTCCGTTCCGATCCACCGACCCGTCGGGAAGGCCATGCTGAACAAGTACGCGCGTGCGTTCTTCACGCGTGTTCTCACGCCGTTCGCCGCATTTCTCATCCGCAGGGGGGTCAGCCCCGACGCGGTGACCCTCACCGGTACCGCGGGTGTCATCGCGGGCGCGCTGGCCTTCTATCCCAGGGGCGAGTTCTTCTGGGGCACCGTCGTCATCACGCTCTTCGTCTTCTCCGACCTGGTCGACGGCAACATGGCCCGCCAGATGGGCCGCAGCAGCCGCTGGGGGGCGTTCCTCGACTCCACCCTGGACCGGCTCGCCGACGGGGCCATCTTCGGCGGCCTGGCCCTCTGGTACGCCGGCCGCGGCGACGACCAGGTGCTCTGCGCGGTCTCCATCTTCTGCCTCGCCAGCGGCCAGGTGGTCTCCTACACCAAGGCCCGCGGCGAGGCGATCGGCCTGCCGGTGAACGTCAACGGGCTGGTGGAGCGCTCCGAGCGGCTGGTGATCACCCTGGTGCTGTGCGGCCTGGCCGGCTTCCACCGGAGCTTCGGCGTGCCCGGCATCCAGTGGCTGCTGCCGATCGCGCTGTGGGTCGTCGCGGTGGGCAGCCTGATCACCCTGGTCCAGCGGGTGGTCACCGTGCGCCGGGAATCGGCGGAGGCCGACGCGGCCCTCGCCCGCGAGAGCGCGGAGCACGGGAGCGGGGTGTGAAGGAAGCCCTCACCGACGGCCTGTACGGACTGGGCTGGGGCGCCGTCAAGTCGCTGCCGGAACCGGCCGCCCGGGCGCTCGGCCGCGGTATCGCGGACCTGGCCTGGCGGCGGCGCGGCAAGGGCGTACGGCGGCTGGAGTCCAACCTCGCGCGGGTGGTGCCCGGCGCGAGCCCCGCGGAGCTGCGGGAGCTGTCCAGGGCGGGCATGCGCTCGTATCTGCGCTACTGGATGGAGTCCTTCCGGCTGCCGTCCTGGAGCAAGGACCGGATCAGGGGCGGCTTCGCCCCCGCCGACGTGCGCTATCTGACCGAGGGGCTGGCGGCCGGGCGCGGGGTGATCCTCGCGCTGCCGCACATGGGCAACTACGACCTGGCGGGCGCCTGGGTCACCACCAAGCTGGCGACGCCCTTCACCACCGTCGCCGAGCGGCTCAAGCCGGAGACGCTCTACGACCGGTTCGTCGCCTACCGGGAGAGCCTCGGCATGGAGGTGCTGCCGCACACCGGCGGCGCCGCCTTCGGCACGCTCGCCCGGCGGCTGCGGGCCGGCGGCCTCGTCTGCCTGGTCGCCGACCGCGACCTTTCGGCGAGCGGGGTCGAGGTGGACTTCTTCGGCGAGAAGACCCGGATGCCGGCCGGACCGGCGATGCTCGCCCAGCAGACCGGGGCGCTGCTGCTGCCGGTCACCCTCTGGTACGACGACACGCCCGTCATGCGGGGCCGGGTGCACCCGCCGATCCCCGTCCCCGACGACGGCGACCGGGCGCGGCGCACCCGGGTGATGACGCAGGCCCTCGCCGACGCGTACGCCTCCGGCATCGCCGAACACCCGCGGGACTGGCACATGCTCCAGCGCCTCTGGCTCGCCGACCTCCCGCCCCGCCCGCCTACACCCGCCACCCCCACGCCCCCGGCGGTCGCCGAAACCTGGGTCGAGGTCCCCGGCCCGTCCGCCACGCCCCCGCCGGGAGCGCCTGCCGGCGAGCCCGAATCCGGGGCGGCGGCGGCCGAGTCGCCGGCCGAGAAGCCGGCCGCCGAATCCCCGGCCCCGGAGCCCCCGGCTGAGCAGCCGGACGCCGGCGAGGCGGCGGCCGGGCGGCGCGGGGCGCGGCGGCGTGGAACGGAGAGCCCGTGAGGATCGGGATCGTCTGCCCGTACTCCTGGGACGTTCCCGGGGGCGTCCAGTTCCACATCCGCGACCTCGCCGAGCATCTGATCAGGCTGGGGCACGAGGTGTCCGTACTGGCCCCCGCCGACGACGAGACTCCGCTGCCGGCCTACGCGGTCTCGGCCGGCCGGGCCGTCCCCGTGCCGTACAACGGCTCGGTGGCCCGGCTCAACTTCGGCTTCCTGTCCGCCGCGCGGGTGAGGCGCTGGCTGCACGACGGCAACTTCGACGTGGTCCACATCCACGAGCCGACCTCCCCCTCGCTCGGCCTGCTCGCCTGCTGGGCCGCGCGCGGCCCGATCGTGGCGACCTTCCACACCTCCAACCCGCGCTCGCGGGCGATGATCGCCGCGTACCCGATCCTGCAAGCCGCCCTGGAGAAGCTGCGGGCCCGGATCGCGGTCAGCGAGTACGCCCGGCGCACGCTGGTGGAACACCTCGGCGGCGACGCGGTCGTCATCCCCAACGGCGTCGACGTCGACTTCTTCGCCCGCGCCGAGCCGCGCCCGCAGTGGCAGGGCGGCACGGTCGGCTTCATCGGGCGGATCGACGAGCCCCGCAAGGGCCTGCCGGTCCTGATGAAGGCGCTGCCCAAGATCCTCGCCGAACTGCCCGATACCCGGCTGCTGGTGGCCGGCCGGGGCGACACCGAGGAGGCGGTGGCGACCCTGCCCGCGCAGGCCAGGGACCGGGTGGAGTTCCTCGGCATGGTCAGCGACGAGGACAAGGCGCGGCTGCTGCGCAGCGTCGACCTGTACGTGGCCCCCAACATCGGCGGCGAGAGCTTCGGCATCATCCTGGTCGAGGCGATGTCGGCGGGCGCGCCGGTCCTCGCCAGCGACCTGGACGCCTTCGCCCAGGTGCTCGACCAGGGCGCGGCGGGCGAACTGTTCGCCAACGAGGACGCCGACGCGCTGGCCACCGCCGCGATCCGGCTGCTCGGCGACCCGGCCCGCCGCGACGCGTTGCGCGCCCGGGGCAGCGCGCATGTCCGACGCTTCGACTGGTCGGTGGTCGGCGGCGACATCCTCGCCGTCTACGAGACCGTGACGGCCGGCGCGAAAGCGGTCGAACCCGACGACCGCATCGGCTTCTTCGGCCGGCTCCGCGCGTCGAGGGAGTGAGGCCGGCGCCCGCGCGACCGTACGGCGGGGGCCCGAAACGCCCCGCGCCCGGGGGAGCGCGGCGCCGGGTCAGTAGGGTAACGACCCGTGAGCACCATCATCTGGGTCGCCGTGGCGATCGTCGCGATCGCGCTGTACCTGAGCTGGACGGCCGGGCGCCTCGACCGCCTGCACGCCCGGATCGACGCGGCACGCGCCGCGCTTGACGCGCAGCTTCTGCGCCGGGCCTCCGTGGCGCAGGAGCTGGCGACCGCCGGTGTGCTGGACCCGGCCGCCTCCATCGTGCTCTATGAGGCCGCGCACGCGGCCCGGCAGGCCGACGCGGAGCAGCGCGAGGTGGCCGAGAGCGAGTTGAGCCAGGCGCTGCGGGCGGTCTTCTCCGAGCTGGTGGCGGTCAACGAGGTACGGGAGGCACCCGGCGGGACCGCGGCGATCGGTGAACTGACCCAGGCGGTACGGCGGGTACCGATGGCCCGGCGCTTCCACAACGACGCGGTGCGCGCCGCCCGGGCGGTCCGCGAGCACCGGGTGGTGCGCTGGCTCAGACTCGCCGGTCACGCCCCCTTCCCGCTCGCCTTCGAGATGGACGACGAACCGCCCACCGCGCTCACCGCCGACGGGGGCGCGACGGCGCTGTGACCCCGCTCCGACACCCTTGTGCCCCCGCCCTGAGCGCCGCGGTCGGCCGCCACGCGACCGGGGACCCGCTCCGGGGGAGCCACTCGGCGCGGATTGGCCCTTTCCGCGCCCGGCCGCCGGTCGGATGATGCTGTAAAAGCCACCTTTTGTCATGAGTGAGGTCCCTGTGCCCATCACACCGTCCACCGCCAGCACCCCAGAGACCGGCACCTCGCGCGTCAAGCGCGGCATGGCCGAGCAGCTCAAGGGCGGCGTGATCATGGACGTCGTCACCCCGGAACAGGCCAAGATCGCCGAGGACGCCGGCGCGGTCGCGGTGATGGCCCTGGAGCGGGTGCCCGCCGACATCCGCAAGGACGGCGGGGTGGCCCGGATGTCCGACCCCGACATGATCGACGGCATCATCTCCGCCGTCTCCATCCCGGTGATGGCCAAGTCCCGGATCGGCCACTTCGTGGAGGCCCAGGTCCTCCAGGCGCTCGGCGTCGACTACATCGACGAGTCCGAGGTGCTCACCCCGGCCGACGAGGTCAACCACTCCGACAAGTGGGCGTTCACCACCCCCTTCGTCTGCGGCGCCACCAACCTCGGCGAGGCGCTGCGGCGGATCGCCGAAGGCGCGGCGATGATCCGCTCCAAGGGCGAGGCCGGCACCGGCAACGTGGTCGAGGCGGTCCGCCACCTCCGCCAGATCAAGGGCGAGATCTCCCGGCTGCGCGGCCTGGACAACAACGAGCTCTACGCCGCGGCCAAGGAGCTGCGCGCCCCGTACGAGCTGGTCAAGGAGGTCTCCGAGCTGGGCAAGCTGCCCGTCGTGCTGTTCTCCGCCGGCGGTGTCGCCACCCCGGCCGACGCGGCGCTGATGCGGCAGCTCGGCGCCGAGGGCGTCTTCGTCGGCTCCGGCATCTTCAAGTCCGGCGACCCGGCCAAGCGCGCCGCCGCCATCGTCCGCGCCACCACCTTCTTCGACGACCCCAAGGTGATCGCCGACGCCTCCCGCAACCTCGGCGAGGCGATGGTCGGCATCAACATCGACACCCTGCCCGCGTCCGAGCACTACGCGAACCGCGGCTGGTAGTCCCGCCATGCCCGCCAAGAGCAGCTCTCCCACCATCGGCGTCCTGGCCCTCCAGGGCGACGTGCGGGAACACGTGTCGGCACTGGCCGCGGCGTCCGCCACGGCCGTGCCGGTGCGGCGCCCCGAGGAGCTGGCCGCCGTCGACGGCCTGGTGATCCCCGGCGGGGAGTCCACCACCATCTCCAAACTCGCCGAGCTCTTCGGACTCGCGCGGCCGCTGCGCGCGGCGATCCGGGACGGGCTGCCGGTCTACGGCACCTGCGCCGGTCTGATCATGCTCGCCGACAAGATCCTCGACCCCAGATCGGGCCAGGAGACCTTCGGCGGCATCGACATGATCGTCCGCCGCAACGCCTTCGGCCGGCAGAACGAGTCCTTCGAGGCGGTCGTGGACGTGCGCGGCATAGCCGGCGGACCCGTGGAGGGCGTCTTCATCCGCGCCCCCTGGGTGGAGTCGGTCGGCGCCGGTACCGAGGTGCTGGCCGAGTACGACGGGCACATCGTGGCGGTCCGGCAGGACCATGTGCTGGCGACCTCGTTCCACCCCGAGCTGACCGGAGACCACCGGGTCCATGAACTCTTCGTGGACACGGTGCGGGCCGCCGGCTGACGCTCGCCCGGTAGGATCGTGCACGCCTTGAGAAACAGCAGAAGAACAGCAATGGGTGACGCGAAGGAGACAGTCGGATGTCCGGCCACTCTAAATGGGCTACGACCAAGCACAAGAAGGCCGTGATCGATGCCAAGCGCGGCAAGCTCTTCGCGAAGCTGATCAAGAACATCGAGGTCGCGGCCCGCACCGGCGGCGCCGACCCGGACGGCAACCCCACCCTCTTCGACGCCATCCAGAAGGCGAAGAAGAGCTCGGTGCCGAACAAGAACATCGACAGCGCGGTCAAGCGCGGCGCCGGCCTTGAGGCCGGTGGCGCCGACTATCAGACGATCATGTACGAGGGTTACGGGCCGAACGGCGTCGCGGTCCTCATCGAGTGTCTGACCGACAACCGCAACCGCGCCGCCTCCGACGTACGGGTCGCCATGACGCGCAACGGCGGTTCGATGGCCGACCCGGGCTCGGTGTCCTACCTCTTCAACCGCAAGGGCGTCGTCATCGTCCCCAAGGGTGAACTCGGTGAGGACGACGTGCTGGGCGCGGTGCTCGACGCGGGCGCCGAGGAGGTCAACGACCTCGGTGAGTCCTTCGAGGTGATCAGCGAGGCCACCGACCTGGTGCCGGTCCGCAAGGCGCTCCAGGAGGCCGGTATCGACTACGACTCGGCCGACGCCAACTTCCTGCCCACCATGCAGGTCGAACTCGACGAGGACGGCGCGCGCAAGATCTTCAAGCTGATCGACGCGCTGGAGGACAGCGACGACGTGCAGAACGTCTTCGCCAACTTCGACGTCTCCGACGAGGTCATGGAGAAGGTCGACGCCTGACGGGCGGACCGACGCCGTACGAGGCGGGCCGGGCGGGAACACCCGCCCGGCCCGCGCCCGTTCCCGCCGCTGATTGTCGGTGCCAACCGATAGCCTGCGCGAACGGCTGGACAACAGTGCGCAGGGACCGTACGGAGGGAGGGGCCCGATGCGGGTACTCGGCGTGGACCCCGGACTGACCAGGTGCGGGGTGGGCGTGGTGGACGGCACCGCGGGTCGGCCCCTGACGATGGCCGGTGTCGGAGTGGTGCGCACCCCCGCCGACGCGCCGATCGGCCATCGGCTGGTGCTGATCGAGCGGGGTCTGGAAGCGTGGCTCGACGAGTTCCGGCCGGAGGCGGTCGCGGTGGAGCGGGTCTTCAGCCAGCACAACGTGCGCACCGTGATGGGCACCGCCCAGGCCAGCGCGGTGGCCATCCTGTGCGCGTCCCGGCGCGGCCTGCCGGTCCATCTGCACACCCCCAGCGAGGTCAAGGCGGCCGTCACCGGCAGCGGCCGCGCCGACAAGGCCCAGGTGGGCGCCATGGTCACCCGGCTACTGCGGCTCGACGCCCCGCCCAAACCGGCCGACGCCGCGGACGCGCTGGCCCTGGCCATCTGTCACATCTGGCGCGGCACCGCCGCCAACCGCCTCCAGCAGGCCGTGGCCGCGCACCGGACCGTACGACCTCAGGAGCCCGCCCAGTGATCGCCTTCGTCAGCGGCCCGGTCGCCGCCCTCGCCCCCGACGCCGCGGTCATCGAGGTCGGCGGTATCGGCATGTCCGTGCAGTGCGCGCCCGGCACCCTGGCCGCGCTGCGGATCGGGCAGCCCGCCCGGCTCGCCACCTCGCTGGTGGTCCGCGAGGACTCCCTCACGCTCTACGGCTTCGCGGACGACGACGAGCGGCAGGTCTTCGAGCTGTTGCAGACCGTCAGCGGGGTCGGGCCGCGGCTGGCCCAGACGATGCTGGCCGTGCACGCCCCGGACGCGCTGCGGACCGCGGTGGCCGCCGGGGACGAGAAAGCGCTGATGGCGGTGCCCGGGATCGGCAAGAAGGGGGCTCAGCGGCTGCTGCTGGAGCTCAAGGACCGGCTGGGCGCTCCGGTGGGTCCGGGCGCGGCCCGCGGCCTCGGCAGCCCCGTGGGCACCTCCTGGCGCGAGCAGCTCCATGCGGCACTGCTCGGCCTGGGGTACGCCACCCGGGAGGCGGACGAGGCGGTCGCCGCCGTCACCCCACAGGCCGAGGCCACCGCCGAGCCGAACATCGGCGCGCTGCTGCGGGCCGCCCTGCAAACCCTCAACCGCACCCGCTGACGGCGGGCGCGAGCCCGTACCGCCGCCGCCCGACCCGCCTGCCGACCGCCCGACCGCCCGACGCAACCGATCGATCCGCCCGCTGACCCGAGAGACCACGATGAACTGGGACGACGCCACCGCCGAGCCGGAGCGACTGGTCGGCTCCGCCGCCGACCGCGAGGACCAGGCGGTGGAGGCGGCGCTGCGTCCGAAGGACCTGGGCGAGTTCATCGGGCAGGAGCGGGTGCGCCAGCAGCTCGACCTGGTGCTCAAGGCCGCTCGTCAGCGCGGCGGCACCGCCGACCATGTGCTGCTCTCCGGGGCTCCGGGACTCGGCAAGACCACCCTGTCCATGATCATCGCCGCCGAGATGGGCGCCCCGATCCGGATCACCTCGGGCCCCGCCATCCAGCACGCCGGCGACCTCGCCGCGATCCTCTCCTCGCTCCAGGAGGGCGAGGTGCTCTTCCTCGACGAGATCCACCGGATGTCACGGCCCGCCGAGGAGATGCTCTACATGGCGATGGAGGACTTCCGGGTCGACGTCATCGTCGGCAAGGGCCCGGGCGCCACCGCGATCCCGCTGGAACTTCCCCCCTTCACCCTGGTCGGCGCCACCACCCGGGCCGGGCTGCTGCCGCCGCCGCTGCGCGACCGCTTCGGCTTCACCGGCCATATGGAGTTCTACGCGCCCGCCGAGCTGGAACGGGTGATCCACCGCTCGGCCGGCCTGCTGGACGTCGAGGTGTCCGTCGACGGCGCCGCCGAGATCGCCGGCCGCTCCCGCGGCACCCCCAGGATCGCCAACCGGCTGCTGCGCCGGGTCCGTGACTACGCCCAGGTCAGGGCCGACGGCGTGATCAGCCGCGAGATCGCGGGACAGGCCCTGGAGGTCTACGAGGTGGACGCCCGCGGCCTGGACCGGCTCGACCGGGCGGTGCTGCACGCGCTGCTGAAGCTCTTCGGCGGCGGCCCGGTCGGTCTGTCGACGCTGGCGGTCGCGGTCGGCGAGGAGCGGGAGACGGTGGAGGAGGTCGCCGAACCGTTCCTGGTCCGCGAGGGTCTGCTGGCCCGTACTCCCAGGGGCCGGGTGGCGACCCAGGCCGCGTGGACGCATCTCGGCCTGGTGCCGCCGTACGCCGGCGGGACCGGCGGGGCTTCCGGCGGCGTGTCGGGCGGCGGCGGCGCGGGTCCCGGCGCGCCCGGGACAGGTGGGGCGGGACCGGGACAGACCGGGCTGTTCGGCCCATGAGTCCCGATAGACTCGTCGGTTCAGGAACCCCGGTGCCATGCTTGGCGTTGTTCCAGCGGCGAGCCAGCGCTTAGACTCCGCCGACGCCCTTCCTCCGGATCGGCACTCACATCCCGAAACCCAGGCCGGACCCCACGCCGGCCGCGCGAAGGAACGTCCACACCGTGAACCTCGTCACTATTCTTCCCCTGATCCTGATCGTCGGCGTCATGCTCATGATGACGCGATCGGCCAAGAGCAAGCAGCGGCAAGCCGCGGAGATGCGCAACCAGATGGAGCCGGGCGCGGGCGTCCGCACCATCGGCGGCATGTACGCCGTGGTCAAGGAAGTCAATGACGAGACGGTGCTCCTGGAGCTGACCGACGGTGTGCACGCGCACTTCGCCAAGAACGCCATCGGTACGGTGTTGAGCGAGGGTGAGTTCAACCGGATCGTGCACGGCATCGAGCCGGAGGACGTCGACCTGGAGACGGCGGAGGGCGCGGAAGCCGCCGAGCCGGTCGACGTCACCAAGACCGGTCTCCCCGGTGCCGCCGATTCCGTGGTCGCCGGGGATGTCGTGGCGCCGGAGAAGGTGTCCGTCCCGGACGACGCCCGCCCGAACCTTCAGAAGAAGGACGCCGACGATCACGGTCCGGCCGATCCGGACAAGGCCGGAGAGGTGCTGGTGCAGGACGACTCCAGCGCCGGCTCCAAGTAGAGGTCCGGCCCTCACATCACTCGTGGCCACCCCCTGAGCGTGCAGGCCCGGGGGCGGTAGGACAGGGAGAATCAAGAAGGTGGCAGCAGCCAAGAAGGGCCGCAGGTCCTCGGGGAGCCAGGGCTATCCCGAGCGCGCCCTTGCCGTGATCCTCATCGCCCTGGTGGCGCTGACCGGAGGGATCTTCCTCTCCGGGCACAAGACCCCCCGGTTGGGCATCGACCTCGCGGGCGGTGTCAGCATCACGCTGACCGCCAAACCCCACCAGGGGGACGTGGTCAACAAGGCCAACATGAACACCGCGGTGAACATCATCAACCAGCGGGTCAACGGTCTTGGTGTCTCCGAGGCCGAGGTGCAGACCCAGGGCTCGAACACGATCATCGTGGACATCCCCAAGGGTGTGAACGCCGACACGGCCGAGAAGCAGGTGGGCACCACCGCGCAGCTCTACTTCCGGCAGGTGCTCACGGAGGTCGCCGGCACGCCCACGGCCCCCGCGCCCGCCCCGTCCGGGACCCCGAACCCGTCCGGCAGCGCGACGCCCAAGCCCACCGGGACGGCGAAGCCCACCAGCACGGGGAAGCCCACCTCCACCCCGTCGTCCACCGGGACCCCGCAGGGCCGGGCGGTCAGCGACGCGCTGAAGTCGACCGTGGACAAGGCCCCCACGCCGGTCCCGACTGCCCCCCCGGCCACGCCGGGCGCCGCGGACACGCCACCGCCCGCGACCGCGCCCACCACCCCGGGCGCCGATCTGTCGATCCCCGCCGAGCTCCAGACCCGGCTGGCCAAGCTGGACTGCACCAAGCCGGAGCAGCGTGCCAACGCCAGCGAGGGCAGCAAGCCCACCGACAAGGTCATCGCCTGCGGCCAGGTCGGCAAGACCTGGGTCAAGTACGCGCTCGGCCCGTCCCTGATCGACGGCAAGAACGTCTCCGGCGCCAACTCCGCCTTCGACACCCAGCAGGGCAACGGCTGGGTCGTCAACCTGAACTTCGACTCCAAGGGCGCCAGCGCGTTCACCAAGGTGACCGGCGACCTGGCGCAGCAGCAGTCGCCGAACAACCAGTTCGCGATCGACCTCGACGGTGACGTCGTCTCCGCCCCGTCGGTCTCCTCCGCGCTGCCCGGCGGCAGCGCCCAGATCTCCGGCAGCTTCACCCAGGCCAGCGCCGACGACCTGGCGAACGTGCTGAAGTACGGCTCCCTGCCGCTGGCCTTCCAGATCTCCGACAAGACCACGGTCTCCGCCGCACTCGGCGGTGAGCAGCTCCGCGGCGGTCTGATCGCCGGTTCGGTCGGTCTGGCCCTCGTCGTGCTCTACATGTTCGCGTACTACCGCGGCCTGGCCGGGGTGGCGATCGTCAGCCTCCTGGTGTCGGCCGCGCTGACCTACACGATCATGTGTCTGCTCGGCCAGGCGATCGGCTTCGCGCTGAACCTGCCGGCGGTCTGCGGCGCCATCGTGGCCATCGGCATCACCGCCGACTCCTTCATCGTGTTCTTCGAACGCATAAGGGACGAGCTGCGGGAAGGCCGCTCGCTCCAGCCGGCGGTGGCTCGCGGCTGGCCGCGCGCCCGGCGCACCATCCTGGTGTCGGACTTCGTGTCCTTCCTCGCCGCGGCGGTGCTCTACGTGGTCTCCGTCGGCAAGGTCCGGGGCTTCGCCTTCACCCTCGGTCTGACCACCGTCCTCGACGTCGTGGTGGTCTTCCTCTTCACCAAGCCGCTGATGACGATCCTGGCCCGCCGGCTGTTCTTCTCCCAGGGACACAAGTGGTCCGGACTCGACCCGAAGAGCCTCGGCGTCAAGTCCCCGCTGCGCCGTGTCCGCCGTACGCCCAGCAGCACCGAGACGAAGGAAGCCTGATGTCCAAGCTCGGCAATCTCGGTCACCGGCTGCACCGGGGCGAGATCAGTTACGACTTCGTCGCCAAGCGCAGGATCTGGTACGGGGTCTCGATCCTGATCACGATCACCGCGATCATCGGCCTCGCCGTCAACGGTCTGAAGGAGGGCATCGAGTTCTCCGGCGGCGCCGTCTTCAACACGCCGAAGACGTCGATGTCGGTCTCCGAAGTGCAGCACAAGATCGCCGGCGACACCGGTGAGAACGACGCCACCGTGCAGAAGCTCGGCAACGGCGGTATGCGTATCCAGGTCGGCGGGGTGTCCACCGATGAGTCGAAGCAGATCCAGACGTCCATCGCCAAGGACCTGGGCATGCCGAAGACCAAGATCGACGCCGAGATCGTCGGCCCGAGCTGGGGCAAGGAGATCTCCAAGAAGGCCCTTGAAGGTCTGATCATCTTCCTGGTCCTGGTGGTCATCTATCTGGCCATCGCCTTCGAGTGGCGGATGGCCGTGGCCGCGCTCGTCGCCCTGCTGCACGACCTCACCATCACCACCGGTGTCTACGCCATCGTCGGCTTCGAGGTCAGCCCCGGTACGGTCATCGGTCTGCTGACCATCCTCGGTTACTCCCTCTACGACACCGTCGTCGTCTTCGACGGTCTGAAGGAAGCCAGCAAGGACCTCACCAAGCAGAACCGCTTCACCTTCAGCGACATCGCCAACCGCAGCCTCAACGGCACCCTGGTGCGTTCCATCAACACCACGGTGGTCGCGCTGCTGCCGGTCGCCGCGCTGCTCTTCATCGGCGGCGGCATCCTCGGCGCCGGCACGCTCAACGACATCGCGCTCGCGCTGTTCGTCGGCCTCACCGCCGGTGCGTACTCCTCGATCTTCATCGCGACCCCGATCGTGGCGGACCTCAAGGAGCGCGAGCCGCAGATGAAGGCGCTGCGCAAGCGGGTGCTGGCCAAGCGGACCGCCGACGCGGCCAAGGCCCAGCAGGCGGCGGCGAACGGCCAGCCGCTGCCCACGAGCGACGAGGAGGCCCTGGCGGACGACGAGCCGGTGGACGACGACGAGGCCACTCCGGCCGGCGCCGGCGTGGTCGGCCCGCGCGGCCAGAGCCCGGTCGCCGGCACCCGGCCGGCGCGCACCCAGCCGGTCAACCGCGGCAACCGGGGCGGTCGCGGCCGCCCCTCCGGCAAGCGCCGCTGAGCGTCCCGCTCCCCGTCACCACCGCTCCACCACCCGTCGCCGCCCGGTCCGCCACAGGACCGGGCGGCGACGGCCGTTGGAGAAAAACGCCAGACAACGCCAGAGAACGTCCTAGAACGCAAGAGAACGTCAGAGAACGTCAGAGAACGTCAGAGAAAACGAGGGATCAAGCACGATGACCACGACGGAAGTCGCCTCCGCCGAGCTGCGGGCCCTGCTGCTCTCCCGGATCCGGGACGTGCCGGACCATCCGCGGCCCGGGGTGACCTTCAAGGACATCACCCCGCTGCTCGCCGACCCGGTCGCCTTCAACGCCCTGGTGGACGCCCTCGCCGCGCTGTGCCGCCGGCACGCCGCCACCAAGGTCGTCGGCCTCGAAGCCCGCGGCTTCATCCTCGCCGCCCCCGCCGCGGCCCGCGCCCACCTGGGCTTCGTACCGGTCCGCAAGGCCGGCAAGCTGCCGGGGGAGACGCTGGGGCAGAGCTACGAGCTGGAGTACGGCACCGCCGAGATCGAGGTGCAGACCACCGCCTTCGCCCCCCAGGACCGGGTCATCGTCATCGACGACGTCCTCGCCACCGGCGGCACCGCCGAGGCCGCCGTCGAGCTGATCCGCCGGGCGGGCGCCACCGTGGTCGGCGTCGCCGTCCTGCTGGAGCTCGGCTTCCTCGGCGGCCGCGACCGCCTCACCGCCTCCCTCGGCGCCACCCCCCTCGACACCCTGGTCGCCGTCTAGGGTCTGTCGTTCGGACCCTGGCCCCGCGCGCCCCCGGGACCCGGCGGCCTTCCGCCGGGCGCCCGGGGGCTCCCTTGCACCTCCGGGCGCCCGCCTCGCGCCGTACGCCGATACCATGGAAGACCTACCCGCGTGAGGAGTGCTCTTGCCAGACAAGGCCCAGCCACTCGACGCCACAGGCGGGACGGAACCGGTGAGCGGCCGGACGGAAGCCCCCGCCGACACCGCCGGTGGCACCACAGAAGCCGCGGCCAAGCCGGCGACCCCCGCCGTGCGGCCGGTCCGTACGCCCGGCAGCGTGGCGCCCACGCGCCCGGGCGCCTCCTCCAGCAGGGTCCGCGCCCGGCTGGCGCGCCTCGGCGTACAGCGCTCCAGCCCGTACAACCCGGTCCTGGAGCCGCTGCTGCGCGTCGTGCGGGGGAACGACCCCAAGGGCGACAGCGCCCACCTCCGGCAGATCGAGCAGGCGTACCAGGTCGCCGAGCGCTGGCACCGCGGTCAGAAGCGCAAGAGCGGTGACCCGTACATCACCCATCCGCTCGCCGTGACCACGATCCTGGCCGAGCTGGGCATGGACCCCGCCACCCTGATGGCCGGGCTGCTGCACGACACCGTCGAGGACACCGAATACGGCCTGGACACGCTGCGCCGCGACTTCGGCGACCAGGTGGCGCTGCTGGTGGACGGCGTCACCAAGCTGGACAAGGTCAAGTTCGGCGAGGCGGCGCAGGCCGAGACGGTCCGCAAGATGGTCGTCGCCATGGCCAAGGACCCGCGGGTACTGGTCATCAAGCTCGCCGACCGGCTGCACAACATGCGGACCATGCGCTATCTCAAGCGGGAGAAGCAGGAGAAGAAGGCCCGCGAGACGCTGGAGATCTACGCCCCGCTGGCCCACCGGCTGGGCATGAACACGATCAAGTGGGAGCTGGAGGACCTCGCCTTCGCGATCCTCTACCCGAAGATGTACGACGAGATCGTCCGGCTGGTCGCCGAGCGCGCGCCCAAGCGGGACGAGTACCTGGCCGTGGTCACCGACCAGGTGCAGCAGGACCTGCGGGCGGCCCGCATCAAGGCCACCGTCACCGGCCGGCCGAAGCACTACTACAGCGTCTACCAGAAGATGATCGTCCGCGGCCGGGACTTCGCCGAGATCTACGACCTGGTGGGCATCCGGGTGCTGGTCGACACGGTGCGCGACTGCTACGCGGCGCTCGGCACCATCCACGCGCGATGGAACCCGGTCCCCGGCCGGTTCAAGGACTACATCGCGATGCCCAAGTTCAACATGTACCAGTCGCTGCACACCACGGTGATCGGCCCCAGCGGCAAGCCCGTCGAACTGCAGATCCGCACCTTCGACATGCACCGCCGCGCCGAGTACGGCATCGCCGCGCACTGGAAGTACAAGCAGGAGGCCGTGGCCGGCGCCTCCAAGGTGCGCACCGACAGCCCGCGCTCGGACAAGAAGGACGACGCGGTCAACGACATGGCGTGGCTGCGGCAGCTGCTGGACTGGCAGAAGGAGACCGAGGACCCCGGCGAGTTCCTGGAGTCGCTGCGCTTCGACCTCTCCCAGAACGAGGTCTTCGTCTTCACGCCCAAGGGCGACGTGATAGCGCTGCCGGCCGGCGCCACCCCGGTGGACTTCGCCTACGCGGTGCACACCGAGGTCGGCCACCGCACCATAGGCGCCCGCGTCAACGGCCGCCTGGTCCCGCTGGAGTCCACCCTCGACAACGGCGACACCGTGGAGGTCTTCACCTCCAAGGCGGCCGGCGCCGGGCCCTCCCACGACTGGCTGGGCTTCGTCAAGTCACCGCGGGCCCGCAACAAGATCCGCGCCTGGTTCTCCAAGGAGCGCCGCGAGGAAGCGGTCGAGCAGGGCAAGGAAGCCATCGCCCGCGCGATGCGCAAGCAGAACCTGCCGATCCAGCGGGTGCTCACCGGGGACTCCCTGGTCACGCTCGCCCACGAGATGCGCTACCCCGACATCTCCGCGCTCTACGCGGCGATCGGCGAGGGGCACATCACCGCGCAGTCCGTGGTGCAGAAGCTGGTCGACGCGCTCGGCGGCGAGGAGGGCGCCACCGAGGACATCGCGGAGATCACCACCCCCACCCAGGGCCGCAGCAAACGGCGGGCCAACGCCGACCCGGGCGTCATCGTCAAGGGCGTCAGCGACGTCTGGGTCAAACTGTCCCGCTGCTGTACCCCGGTCCCCGGCGATCCGATCATCGGCTTCGTCACCCGTGGCAACGGCGTGTCGGTGCACCGGGCGGACTGCGTCAACGTGGAGTCGCTCTCCCAGCAGCCCGAGCGGATCATCGACGTCGACTGGGCGCCCACCCAGTCCTCGGTCTTCCTGGTCGCCATCCAGGTCGAGGCGCTGGACCGGGCCCGGCTGCTCTCCGACGTCACCCGGGTGCTGTCCGACCAGCATGTCAACATCCTGTCGGCGGCGGTGCAGACCTCACGGGACCGGGTGGCCACCTCGCGCTTCACCTTCGAGATGGGCGACCCGAAGCACCTCGGGCACGTGCTGAAGGCCGTCCGCGGCGTGGAGGGCGTCTACGACGTCTACCGCGTCACCTCGGGCCGCCAGCGCTGAGGTCCGGACACGGCTGAGGGGCGGGACCTCGACGGTCCCGCCCCTCAGTTGTTGGTGCCCGGCGGGTCGGTCGATCAGCCGCCGAGCTCCTGCATGCCCTTGAGGGCGGAGTCGAGCAGCGCCTGCCGGCCGTCCAGCTCCGCCTGGAGCTTGTCGGCCTTCGCGGTGTTGCCCGCCGCGCGCGCCGCCTCGATCTGCGTACGCAGCTTGTCGACGGCCGCCTGGAGCTGCCCGGTCAGACCGGCCGCCCGCGCCCGGACCTCCGGGTTGGTGCGCCGCCACTCGGCTTCCTCGGTCTCCTGGAGCGCCCGCTCGACCGTGTGCATCCGCGCCTCGATCCGCGGCCGGGCGTCCCGCGGCACATGGCCGATGGCCTCCCAGCGCTCGTTGAGGGAGCGGAACGCGGCCCGCGCCGCCCGCAGATCCGTCACCGGGAGCAGCTTCTCGGCCTCGGTGACCAGCTCCTCCTTCAGCGCCAGATTGTCCCGCTCGCTGCTGTCCCGCTCGGCGAACACCTCGGAGCGGGCGGCGAAGAACACGTCCTGCGCGCCGCGGAAGCGGTTCCACAGGTCGTCCTCGGCCTCGCGCTGGGCGCGGCCCGCCGCCTTCCACTCCGCCATCAGCTCGCGGTATCGGGCCGCGGTCGGCCCCCAGTCCGTCGAGCCCGACAGCGACTGCGCCTCGGTGACCAGCTTCTCCTTGATCCGTCTGGCGTCCTCGCGCTGCGCGTCGAGTGAGGCGAAATGCGCCTTGCGGCGCTTGGAGAAGACCGAGCGGGCGTGGCTGAAGCGGTGCCACAGCTCGTCGTCCGCCTTGCGGTCCAGGCGGGGCAGGCCCTTCCAGGTGTCCACCAGGGCGCGCAGCCGCTCGCCCGCGGTACGCCACTGCTCGCTCTCGGCCAGTTGCTCGGCCTCGGTGACCAGCCTCTCCTTGGCGGCCTTGGCCTCCTCGTTCTGCTTCGCCTTGGCGACCCGGCGCTCCTCGCGCCGGGAGTCCACCAGGGCGACCAGCTCGTCGAGACGCCGGCCCAGCGCCTCCAGGTCACCGACCGCGTGCGCCCCGGACACCGAGGCCCGCAGATGCTCGATCGCGGCCAGGGCCTCCTTGGGGGCGAGATCGGTGGTCCGCACCCGCCGTTCCAGGAGGCCGATCTCCACGACGAGCCCCTCGTACTTGCGCTCGAAGTAGGCGAGGGCCTCCTGCGGAGAGCCCGCCTGCCACGAACCGACCTCCTTCTCCCCCTCGGCCGTACGCACGTACACGGTCCCCGTCTCGTCGACGCGGCCCCACGGGTCGCTGCTCACAGCGCCTCCTCCACGTGATGCCCGGCCGCATGACACCGGCGGGCATCCTCCACAGTTTCTCTCCGGCCGGGCCGCACGCCCTGACCGGTCCAACGCCAACATAGGCGACCGGCGCCCCGGCTGTCCGCATCCAATACGGGGCCCAATCGTGAATCAGATACCGATCAGGTCTCGGGCGCCGTCTTCCCGGGCCCGCCCGGCCGGACGGACCGGACGGACCCGGGCAGGAAGCGGGCCGACCGGTCCGCCTCAGCCGCCTGGGAAGCTGAGGAAGCTGAGGAAGCCGCCGCCCGGTTCAGGACTGGGTGACGGTCGCCTTGTCGATCACCACGGTGGCGTTGGGTGCGCCGTCGCCCTGGCCTGAGCTCTCACCGGCGCCGGCGATCTTGGTGAGCACCTTCAGGCCGTCCGCGCCGATCGTGCCGAACGGGGTGTAGCTCGGGGCCAGCGGGCTGTCCTTGTAGACCAGGAAGAACTGGCTGCCGCCGGTGTGCGGCTGGCCGGTGTTGGCCATCGCGATGGTGCCGGCCGGGTACGTGACCGAGCCGCTGGCACCGGCCTTGCCGAACGCCGTCAGGTTCTCGTCCGGGATGGTGTAGCCGGGGCCGCCGCTGCCCGATCCGGTCGGGTCGCCGCACTGGAGCACGTAGATGCCGGCGGTGGTCAGCCGGTGGCACTTGGTGTGGTCGAAGAAGCCCTTGTCGGCCAGGAACTTGAAGGAGCTGACGGTCTCCGGGGCCTTCGCCGCGTTCAGCGCGATCGGGATCGCGCCGCAGGTGGTCTGGAGGGTGAAGGTGTACTTGGCGGTCTTGTCGATCGACAGCGCCGGAGCGGTCTTCCACTGCTGCTTGCCCGGCGTCCCGGCGGCGGGCTTGGCGCACGGGTCGGCGGCGGGCTTGGCCGGGGTGGTGGGCGTCGCCGCGGGCGCTGAGGCCTTCGCGGCGGCGTCGCTCTTCTTGTCGCTGCCGTCGAAGGCGCCGCCGAGCCAGGCACCGCCCACACCGGCGATGACCACCACGGCGACCGCGGCGATGACCGCGTTGCGCGTCCGCGACTTGTGCCGCAGCTCAACCCTGCGCTGCTGCTGCCGCTCGAACTTCTCCCGGGCGAGCTGTCGCCGCCGCTGGTCCTTGGTGACCACTTCGCCGTCTCCGTCGTTAGTGTTGTTTGGGTCGTTTGGGTCAGTGTGTGTCCGGTGTGACGCCTGTCGAGCACGCCGTGTCGCTGCGCAGATCTTCGCGTCCCGCAAGCGCGCAGTCCAGTCCACGTACCAGCCTTCGGGGCGCGATACGAGTTCGCGACGGTCCCATGGTCGCCGGTAGGCTCGTGGAACGGATCGTGCACCACCGAGCTGTGAATCGGTGATCTTGGATCACCTGGCCGGACGACAGAAGGACGAACGTGCTCATTGCCGGGTTCCCCGCCGGGGCCTGGGGCACCAATTGTTACGTGGTCGCCCCCGCCGCCGGCGAGGAGTGCGTGATCATCGACCCGGGTCATCTCGCGACCCAGGGCGTCGAGGACACCGTCGCCAAACACCGGCTGAAGCCGGTCGCCGTCATCCTCAGCCACGGCCACCTCGACCATGTGGCCTCCGTCGTCCCGATCTGCGGCGCCCAGGGCATCCCCGCCTGGATCCACCCCGAGGACCGCTACATGCTCAGCGATCCGGAGAAGGCGCTCGGCCGCTCCGTCGGGGCGCAGTTGATGGGCGAGCTGACCGTGGGAGAGCCGGACGACCTGCGGGAGCTGACCGACGGCTCGGCGCTGCGGCTGGCCGGTCTGGAGTTCTCCGTCGCGCACGCGCCCGGCCATACCAGGGGGTCGGTGACGTTCAGGATGCCCGAGGCGGCCGACCTTCCGTCGGTGCTGTTCTCCGGTGACCTGCTCTTCGCCGGCTCCGTCGGACGCACCGACCTGCCCGGTGGGTCCACGGACGAGCTCTTCGCGTCGCTGGCCCGGGTGTGCCTGCCGCTCGACGACTCGACCGTGGTGCTCTCCGGCCACGGCCCCCAGACGACCATCGGCCGCGAGCGCGCCGCCAACCCCTACCTGGGCAAGGCGGCCCGCGGCCTCGGCGCCGGTGATCCGGCTCCGCGACGAGGATTGTGACGATTCCGCTGTGAGCGCTGAGAAGAGTGCTGAGACTTCCGCCCCGACGTCCGACCCGGCGTCGGTGAACCCGGTGACCCCGGCCGGCCCGCAGTCCCCGGCCAATCCGCAGCCCCCGGCCGGTACGGCCTTCCGGGCCCCCAAGGGCACCTACGACCTGCTGCCGCCGGACTCGGCGACCTACCTCGCCGTGCGCGAGGCCATCGCCGCCCCGGTCCGCCGGGCCGGCTACGGCTATGTCGAGACACCCGGCTTCGAGAACGTGGAGCTGTTCTCCCGGGGCGTCGGCGAGTCCACCGACATCGTGACCAAGGAGATGTTCACCCTCACCACCAAGGGCGGCAGCCGGCTCGCGCTGCGGCCCGAGGGCACCGCGTCGGTGCTGCGGGCGGCCCTGGAGGCCAATCTCCACAAGGCAGGCAATCTGCCGGTCAAGCTCTGGTATTCCGGCTCCTACTACCGCTACGAACGCCCGCAGGCCGGCCGCTACCGGCACTTCTCCCAGGTCGGCGCCGAGGCGATCGGCGCGGAGGACCCGGCGCTCGACGCCGAGCTGATGATCCTCGCGGTGGACGCCTACCGTTCGCTCGGCCTGCGGAACTTCCGGGTGCTGCTCAACTCGCTGGGCGACAAGGAGTGCCGTCCGGTCTACCGGGCCGCGCTCCAGGACTTCCTGCGCGGCCTCGACCTGGACGAGGAGACCCGGGAGCGGATCGAGATCAACCCGCTGCGGGTCCTCGACGACAAACGGGAATCCGTCCAGCGTCAACTCACCGACGTCCCGCTGATCACCGATCACCTGTGCGAGGCGTGCAAGGCCTACCACGAGCAGGTCCGCGAGCTGCTGACCGAGGCCGGGGTCGGCTTCGAGGACGACCCCAGGCTGGTCCGGGGCCTCGACTACTACACCCGCACCACCTTCGAGTTCGTGCACGACGGGCTCGGCTCGCAGTCCGCGGTCGGCGGCGGCGGGCGGTACGACGGCCTGTCCGAGATGATCGGCGGTCCGTCGCTGCCGTCGGTCGGCTGGGCGCTCGGCGTGGACCGTACGGTGCTGGCGCTGCGGGCCGAGGGCGTCGAGCTGCCGCTGCCCCGGGTCACCGACGTCTACGCGGTGCCGCTCGGCGAGGACGCCCGGCGGGCGCTGTTCACCGCGGTCACCGCGCTGCGCAGGGCCGGGGTCGCCGCCGACTTCGCCTACGGCGGCAAGGGCATGAAGAACGCCATGAAGTCCGCCAACCGCTCCGGTGCGCGCTTCGCCCTCGTCGCCGGAGAGCGTGATCTGGCCGAGGGCGTGGCGCAGCTCAAGGATCTGGAGAGCGGCGAGCAGGGGCCGGTGCCGCTCGACGAGATCGTCACCACCGTCAAGGAACGGCTGGCCTGATCCGCTCGTCCGAGGTATCAGGGCGGTCAGGACTTATCCCGTCCTCACCGCCCTGGTGCACAATGAGGGGTGCCCGCCCCACGGCCCCCCCAGTAGAGATCGGCGATCATGACGACTTCCGCTCTTGACGAGAAGCGAACGGACGGCGACAGCGAGGAGCGTCCTGCCGAAGGCATCGCGGCGGGACGCGCGTACACCTGGCTGCTGCTCATCTGCGGCGCGCTGGGCCTGCTGGCGGCCTTCGTCATCACCGACGACAAGTTCAAGCTGCTCCAGGCCAAGGTCGACGGCAAGACCTACACCCCGGCGTGCAGCCTGAACCCGATCATCTCCTGCGGCAACGTCATGCAGAGCGCGCAGGCGCACGCCTTCGGCTTCCCGAACCCGATCATCGGCCTGGCCGCCTACCCGGTGCTGATGTGTCTGGCGGTGGGCATGTTCGCCGGGGCCCGCTACCGCTCCTGGTTCTGGCTCGGTCTCCAGGCCGGCACCCTCTTCGGCGTCGTGTTCTGCTCCTGGCTCCAGTACCAGTCGCTGTACAGCATCGGTTCGCTCTGCCTGTGGTGCTGCCTGGCCTGGGTCGTGACCATCGCCGCGTTCTGGTACACCGCCGTGCACAACATCAAGCACCGCGTGATCAAGGTGCCCGAGGGCGTCCGCTCCGCGGTGCTGGAGTTCCACTGGGTGGTGCCGGTGCTGTGGTACGGGGTGATCGCCACCCTGATCCTGGCCCGTTGGTGGGCGTACTGGCAGACCCTCGTCTGAGGAGTCCCGGGGGTCAGGGTCGGAGGATCTCAGGGCGGCCGCGGAGGCTTGCGGAGAGCGGGGGCGGCGTGCTGGTCGGGATAACCACCTATGTGGAGCGGGCGCGCTGGGGCGTCTGGGAGCAGGACGCGGCCCTGCTGCCGTACGACTATGTGCGGTCGGTACGGGCGGCCGGCGCGATCGCCGTGCTGCTGCCGCCCGACCGCCCGGCGGCGGCGGCCGAGGTGGTGGCCCGGATGGACGCGGTGATCGTCTCCGGCGGACCCGATGTGGACCCCGGGCGTTACGGCCAGGTCCCGCACCCGCGGACCGTGCCGGCCCTCCCCGAGCGGGACGCGTGGGAGGCGGCGGTGCTTCAGGCCGCCCTGGAGCGCGGCAGGCCGCTGCTCGGTGTCTGCCGCGGCATGCAGCTCCTCAACGTGGTCCTCGGCGGCACCCTCGTCCAGCATCTCGACGGGCATGTGGGGGAGCCGGGCCGGTTCGGCAGCCACCGGGTGACACCGGTGTCGGGCACGCTGCTGGCCGGGCTGATGCCGGAGGCCGCCGATGTGCCGACCTACCATCACCAGGCCGTCGACCGGCTCGGCTCCGGACTGACGGCCGCCGCGCACGCGGACGACGGGACCGTGGAGGCCGTCGAGGCGGCGGGCGGCGGCTTCGCGCTGGGCGTCCAGTGGCACCCGGAGGCCGGCACCGACCCCGGCCTCCTCACCGGCCTGCTCGCCGCCGCACGAAACAGCGGCACTGTCACCGCGGTGACCTAGGCTTCAGGTGTGGAGCCAGATCTGTTCACCGCCGCTGTCGAGGACCGACAGGAGCGGGAGCCCAGCAGCAGTCCCCTCGCCGTACGGATGCGACCGCGCGTCCTGGACGAGGTGGTCGGTCAGCAGCACCTGCTGCGCCCGGGATCACCGCTGCGCCGGCTGGTGGGGGAGGGCGGGGGCGGGCCGGCCGGACCCTCGTCGGTGATCCTCTGGGGTCCGCCCGGCACCGGCAAGACCACCCTCGCGTACGTGGTGAGCAAGGCCACCAACAAGCGGTTCGTCGAGCTGTCCGCGATCACCGCCGGGGTCAAAGAGGTCCGCGCGGTCATCGAGAGCGCCAAGCGCGAGTCCGGCGGCTATCAGCGCGAGACCGTGCTCTTCCTGGACGAGATCCACCGCTTCAGCAAGGCCCAGCAGGACTCCCTGCTGCCCGCGGTGGAGAACCGCTGGGTGACACTGATCGCGGCCACCACCGAGAACCCCTACTTCTCGGTCATCTCCCCGCTGCTGTCCCGCTCCCTGCTGCTGACCCTGGAATCCCTCACCGACGACGACCTGCGCGGCGTGGTGCGGCGGGCGCTGACCGAGGAGCGCGGCCTGGCCGGCGCGGTCACCCTCCCCGAGGACGCCGAGGCACATCTGCTGCGGATCTCGGCCGGCGACGCCCGGCGGGCGCTGACCGCCCTGGAGGCCGGTGCGGGATCGGCGATCGCCAAGGGCGAGGACACCATCACCCTGGCCACCCTGGAGGAGGCCGTCGACCGGGCGGCGGTGGCGTACGACCGGGACGGCGACCAGCACTACGACGTGGCGAGCGCGCTCATCAAGTCCATCCGCGGCTCCGACGTGGACGCGGCCCTGCACTATCTGGCCCGGATGATCGACGCGGGCGAGGACCCCCGCTTCATCGCCCGCCGGCTGATGATCTCGGCGAGCGAGGACATCGGCCTCGCCGACCCCACCGCGCTACCGACCGCGGTCGCCGCCGCGCAGGCGGTGGCGATGATCGGCTTCCCCGAGGCGGCACTGATCCTCAGCCACGCCACCATCGCCCTGGCCCTCGCCCCGAAGTCCAACGCGGCCACCCTCGCGATCGGCGCGGCGCTCGCCGACGTCCGGGCGGGCAAGGCCGGCCCGGTGCCCGCGCATCTGCGCGACGCCCATTACAAGGGCGCCAAGAAGCTCGGGCACGGCGCCACTTACCAGTACCCGCACGATGTGCCGGGTGCGATCGCGGCGCAGCAGTACGCCCCGGACGCGCTGCACGGTGTGCGGTACTACGCCCCGACCCGGTACGGCGCCGAGGCACGCTACTTCGATGTGCTGGAGCGGGTCAGGAAGCGGCTGGCCGGCCAGGAGGAGTAGGCCGGCCCGCCCCTGACGGCTCCCGGCGGGGGCTCAGCCCTCCCGGGCCGCCGCGAAGAGCGCCCGCACCCCGCGCCGGGCGCCCGCCATGTCCGCCACCGGTTCCGGGAAGTCGAAGCGCGCGTCGAAGACCCCCTGCTCGGCGGTGAAGCGCACCCGCAGCCCGAACCGGTCGAGTCCCAGCGGGACCGCAGCGAGGGCCGCCCGGGGGGAGCAGTCGCCGCCGTCCACCGCCGGCCGGCCCGAGGCCGCGACGAGCCCGCACAGCAGCCCGACCTCGGCGGCATGGACGGCGGCCAGGTGCTGGAGCACCTCCGTCTCGTGACCGGCCAGCGGATCGGCCACCGCGTCGGCGAACTCGTCCGGCTCCACCACCTCGGTGCCCCACAGGTCGTCCACCGAGATCTCCCCGGGTTCGAGCCGCAGCAGTTCCGTACCGGCTTCGTAGGCGCCGCCCGGCACCCGGGTGAGCCAGCCCGCGATCCAGGCCCGGCCCCTGATCCGGTGCGGCACGGCGACCGGCGCCACATCCGTGATCTCCAGCACAGCGGCCACCTCGTCCGCGCCCCCGGCGGCGGCGTTCTCCGCCGCCCGTACCGCGCGTACGGCGGGCGCGTCGCGCGCGAAGAGCAGGAAGACGTCCCCGGCCGGCCCCACCGAGTGGCGCAGCGGCGTCAGTGGCCCGTCGAGGGCGTTAAGAGCGTTAAGAGCGTCAAGGGCACTGTCGGGCGTGTCCAGGCCGGGAATGGCCAGCGCGAGCGACGGGTTACCCTCGACGAGAGTTCGCGCGCGCTCGGCGGCCGAGGGCTGCTGGGGCGCCTCCTCCATTTCGGGACGCGGCTGACCGTGCTCCGACGGGTTCGAGACGTCGGGCAAGGGGTTCCCTGGACGGATCATGCGCACTCCTCAGTTAAGGTAAGCCTTACCTAATTTACACGGAGGTTCGACGCACGTGAATCAGTCGCGTCCCAAGGTCAAGAAGTCCCGGGCGCTGGGTATCGCGCTCACCCCGAAGGCGGTCAAGTACTTCGAGGCCCGGCCCTACCCGCCGGGTGAGCACGGCCGTGGCCGCAAGCAGAACAGCGACTACAAGACCCGGCTGCTCGAGAAGCAGCGGCTGCGCGCGCAGTACGACATCAGCGAACGGCAGATGCAGCGCGCCTACGACCGCGCCAAGAAGGTCGAGGGCAAGACCGGCGAGGCGCTGATCGTGGAGCTGGAGCTGCGCCTTGACGCGCTCGTGCTGCGGTCCGGGCTCGCCCGCACCATCTACCAGTCCCGCCAGATGGTCGTGCACGGCCACATCGAGGTCAACGGCCGCAAGGTCGACAAGCCGTCCTACCGGCTGCGTCCCGAGGACGTGGTCCAGGTCCGCGAGCGCTCCCGGGAGAAGACCCCCTTCCTCGTCGCCCGCGAGGGCGGCTGGGCCGGCGAGGGCGAGACCCCGCGCTATCTCCAGGTGAACCTCCAGTCGCTGGCCTTCCGGCTGGACCGTGACCCGAACCGCAGGGAGATCCCGGTGCTCTGCGACGAGCAGCTCGTGGTGGAGTACTACGCCCGCTGATCGCCGATGCCCGCCGCCTCACCCGGGGCGGCGGGCCCGTGCGGCCGGGGCCCGGGGCCGGCTGACCGCCGCCCGGCCCGGCCCGGCGGCCGCTCCAGCGCCCGCCGCACCGCCCCGTCCAGGTCCAGCCGGCCGCCCTCCACCAGCGCCGCCGCGTAGACCGACTCGCCCAACTCCTCGCGCAGGCGCCCCTCGCAGACCGTGTACGGTGCGCGGAAATAGCGCGAGCCGAAGAGCCGCGGCCCCACCGACTCCCATTGCCGGCCCGCCGCGCCCTGAAGCACGGCGGCCTCGTGCGGCGCCCCCTCTTCCTCGGCGATGAGGGCCAGCAGCTCCAGCGTCAGGACCGCGCCCACCAGGTCGTGGAAGGGGTACTCGATGGCGAGCGCCTCCTCGGCCAGCCGCCGGGCCCTGGCCGGATCCTCGTCGAGCCAGGCCGCGTAGGCCAGCACATAGAGCGCGTAGGCCGACGCCCAGCGCTCGCCGTGGTCCCGGCAGATCTCCCTGACCTCCTGGGCCAGCCGGATCGCCTGCGGCACATCGCCCTGGAAGGCGACCGCCATCGCCAGCTCGACCTGGCCCATCAGCACCGTGCTGTTCAGCTCGCCGATCCGCCGGTAGCGCAGTAGCGCGTCGCCGATGAGGTGTTCCGCGCGCGGCATGTCGTCCGAGACCAGTGCGAGACAGCCCAGCCGGTGCACCGCGTACGCCTCGGCCGCCGCGTTGCCGCTCGCCGCCGCCGCCAGCCGGCACTCCTGGAGCGCGGCGAGCGAGGTCGCCGAGTCGCCCTGGAGCAGCGTGACATAGCCGAAGACCCACATCACCTTGGCGCGCGCCTCGGTGGGCGCGTCGGACACGCCGAGCGCCCGCTCCAGCCAGTGGCGGCCCTCGCCGAGCCGCCCGAAGCCGACCCAGCAGAACCAGAGCGTGGCCGCCAGATACTGGCCGACCGCCGGGTCCTCGGCCGGCTCGCCCAGCGCGCCGGCCAGGCTGAAGTCGAGCGCCAGCCGCAGATTGGGCAGGTCGGTGGCGACCCGGGTGGCCACCTCGCCCTGGCGCGGGCTGAACCACTCCAGCTCGCACCAGGTGGCCAGGCCCAGGTACCAGTCACGATGCCGGCGCCGCATCCGGGTCTCGTCGCCGAGCGCGGCCAGCCACCCCGCGCCGTACTCGCGGACGCTCTCCAGCATCCGGTAGCGCACCTGCCCGTCCGGTCCCTCCTCCCGGCTGAGCACCGAACGGTCGACGAGCTCGGCGACCGTCTCCGCGACACCTTCCCCGGCGTCCCCGGCGTCCCCGGCGTCCCCGGCTCTGCCGGCTTCCCCGGCCAGTTCCGGCCCACCGCACACGTACTCCACCGCGTCGAGGTCGAAGCGGTCGGCGAAGACCGAAAGCCGTGCCCAGAGCAGCCGTTGGGCCGGTGTGCACAGTTCGTGGCTCCAGCCGATGGTGGTACGCAGCGCCCGGTGCCTGACCGGGGCGCTGGGGTCGCCGCCGGTGAGCAGCCGGAAGCGGTCGTTGAGCCGTTCCAGCAGTTGGTCGACCGACAGCGCCCGCAGCCGTACCGCCGCCAACTCCAAGGCCAGCGGCAGCCCGTCGAGCCGGGTGCACAACTCGGCGACGGCGGCCGCGTTGTCACGGGTGACGGTGAAGCCGGGCAGCACCGCGGCGGCCCGCTCGGCGAAGAGCCGTACCGCGTCGCCGGTGGCCGGCAGCGGGGACAGCGCCTGGAGCCGTTCCCCGGTGATGCCGAGCGGCAGCCGGCCGGCCGTCAGCACCCGCAGGGCCGGCGCCCGGCGCAGCAACTCGGCGATCAGTGCGGCCGCCGTACGGTGCAGCAGATCGAAACCGTCGAGGACCAGCAGCAGTTCACGGTCGGCGAGATGCTCGGCGAGGGCCAGCCGGGGCGCCCTGGTGCTGTGCTCCGACAGCCGCAGCGCGTCCGCGACCGTCTGGTCCAGCAGCGTCGCGTCGCGTACCCCGGAGAGTTCCACCAGCCAGACCCCGTCAGGGAAGCGATCCCGCAGCGTCCGCGCCGCCCGCAGCGCCAGCCGGGTCTTGCCCACACCGCCGGTTCCGGTGACCGTGACCAGCCGCTCGCGCGCCAGCAGCCCCGAGAGTTCGGCCAGTTCGTCGCCGCGGCCGATGAAGCCGGTCAGCTCGGCCGGGAGGTTGCCCGCCATTCCCATGGTGCACGGAGCGTACTGGTGTGAACGCTTTAGGTAAAATCCGCTCCCGGAGCGGCGGCCGATCTGCTACAGATCCCCGCGCCCCCGCTCACCGCCCACCGCCACGCGCCCACGCGGTACGGGTGCCAAGGCCCGGCGCGATAGGGTCGGAAGTCCCATCGGCGTGGTGGGCCACAGTAGACGAGCGGTACGGCGCAGTAGAACCAGCGGAACCACTGGTACCAGCGGAACGCGGAAGAACGAGGAGAGCGGCAGCGTGTCGGGTGGAGAGGTGGCCGGCCTGATCGTGGCGGTCTTCTGGGCGATCCTGGTGTCCTTCCTCGCCGTCGCGCTGGCCCGGCTGGCCCAGACGCTGAAGAGCGCCACCGAACTCGTGGCCGGGATCACCGAGCAGGCCGTACCGCTGCTCGGCGAGGCGTCCGAGGCGCTGCGCACCGCCTCAACCCAGCTCGACCGGGTGGACACCATCACCTCCGACGTCGCCGAGGTCACCGCCAACGCCTCCGCGCTCTCCTCCACCGTCGCCGCCGCCTTCGGCGGCCCCCTGGTGAAGGTCGCCGCCTTCGGATACGGCGTGCGGCGCGCGGTCGGCCTCCAGACCGGCGACGCCGGACGCGCCCGCGCCAGGACCGTCAAGGGCAAGGTGGTGCCCGCCACCCGGCGGGGCCGCCGCCATCGCACCGAGGACTGAGGGCTGAGAATCCATGTTTCGCCGCCTGTTCTGGTTCTGTACCGGCGCCGCCACCGGCGTCTGGGCCACCGTGAAGGTCAACCGCGCGCTGCGCCGGCTCAGCCCGGAGAGCCTCGCCGCGACCGCCGCCGACCGCGCGCTGGAGACCGGCGCGCGGCTGCGGCTCTTCGCCCATGACGTACGGGCCGGCATGGCCCAGCGCGAAGGCGAACTCCACGACGCCCTGGGCCTGCACGGCAAGGCCGAGACGCCCGGCCTGCCGCCGGCCCGCAGGGCTGCTCCCGGACTGCCCGGACTGCCCGGACTGCCCGGCCGGCAAGGACCGCAAGGCCGGCCCGGCCGGCCGGGCCCAGGCCCGTCAGCGGCCCAGGACTCCGACCTCCCGGCCCCGCGCAGGGGCCGCCCGCACGACGCCGCCCACGAGACGTACCACCCTCACGAAAACCGGAAGGACGAACACTGATGGAGTCGGCAGAAATCCGCCGCCGCTGGCTGCGCTTCTTCGAGGAGCGCGGGCACACCGTCGTGCCGTCGGCGTCCCTCATCGCCGACGATCCCACCCTGCTGCTGGTCCCGGCCGGCATGGTGCCCTTCAAGCCGTACTTCCTCGGCGAGGTCAAGCCGCCCTTCCCGCGCGCCACCAGTGTCCAGAAGTGCGTCCGCACCCCGGACATCGAAGAGGTCGGCAAGACCACCCGGCACGGCACGTTCTTCCAGATGTGCGGCAACTTCTCGTTCGGCGACTACTTCAAGGAAGACGCCATCAAGTACGCCTGGGAGCTGCTCACCGCGCCCCAGGACAAGGGCGGTTACGGCCTTGACGGCGACCGCCTGTGGATCACCGTCTACGAGCAGGACGACGAGGCCGAGGCCATCTGGCGCGACGTCATCGGCGTGCCCCCGGAGCGCATCCAGCGCCTCGGCATGGACACCAACTTCTGGTCCATGGGCGTGCCGGGACCCTGCGGCCCCTGCTCCGAGATCAACTACGACCGGGGCCCCGACTTCGGCGTCGAGGGCGGCCCGGCCGTCAACGACGAGCGGTACGTGGAGATCTGGAACCTGGTCTTCATGCAGTACGAGCGCGGCGCGGGCCAGAGCAAGAACGACTTCCCGATCCTCGGCGACCTGCCCGCCAAGAACATCGACACCGGCCTCGGCCTGGAACGCCTGGCGATGATCCTCCAGGGCGTACAGAACATGTACGAGACCGACAGCCTGCGGGTGGTCATCGACAAGGCCACCGAACTCACCGGCGTCCCCTACGGCCGCTCGCACGACACCGATGTGGCGCTGCGGGTCGTCGCCGACCACATCCGCACCTCCACCATGCTCATCGGCGACGGCGTCACCCCCGGCAACGAGGGCCGCGGCTATGTGCTGCGCCGCATCATGCGCCGCGCGATCCGCAATATGCGGCTGCTCGGCGCCACCGACACGGTCGCCGTCGACCTGGTCGACGTGGTGCTCACGAACATGGGTGAGGGGTACCCGGAGCTGCTCACCGACCGCAAGCGGATCGAGACGGTCGCGCTCGCGGAGGAGGCCGCGTTCCTCAAGACGCTGCGGGCCGGCACCAACATCCTGGACACCGCTGTCAGCGAGACCAAGGCGGGCGGCGGCAGCGTCCTCTCCGGCGACCAGGCGTTCCTGCTCCACGACACCTGGGGCTTCCCGATCGACCTCACCCTGGAGATGGCCGCGGAGCAGGGCCTGAGCGTGGACGAGACGGGCTTCCGCCGGCTCATGAAGGAGCAGCGGGACCGCGCCAAGGCCGACGCCCGCGCCAAGAAGACCGGCCACGCCGACCTCTCCGCCTACCGTGAGGTCGCCGACCGGACCGGCGGCACCGAGTTCACCGGCTACCTCCAGGACCACAACGAGGCCACCGTCGTCGGCCTGCTCGTGGACGGCCTGTCCGCACCGGCCGCCAGCGAGGGCGACGAGGTCGAGATCGTGCTCGACCGCACCCCCTTCTACGCCGAGGGCGGCGGCCAGCTCGCCGACACCGGCCGGATCCGGCTGGACACCGGCGCGGTGGTCGAGATCCGCGACGTCCAGCAGCCGGTGCCCGGTGTCAGCGTGCACAAGGGCGTCGTCCAGGTCGGCGAGGTCACCGTGGGCGCCGCCGCGCACGCCCAGATCGACCTGGTGCGCCGCCGGGCCATCGCCCGCGCGCACAGCGCCACCCATCTCACCCACCAGGCACTGCGTGACGCGCTCGGCCCCACCGCGGCCCAGGCCGGCTCGGAGAACTCACCCGGCCGCTTCCGCTTCGACTTCGGCTCTCCGGCGGCCGTGCCCGGCACCGTGCTCACCGACGTCGAGCAGAAGATCAACGAGGTGCTGGCCCGTGAACTCGACGTCACCGCCGAGGTGATGCCGATCGCCGAGGCCAAGAAGCAGGGCGCCATCGCCGAGTTCGGCGAGAAGTACGGCGAGCACGTCCGGGTCGTCACCATCGGCGACTTCTCCAAGGAGCTCTGCGGCGGCACCCACGTCCTCAACACCGCCCAGCTCGGCCTGGTCAAGCTGCTCGGCGAGTCCTCGATCGGCTCCGGGGTGCGCCGGGTCGAGGCCCTGGTCGGCGTCGACGCGTACAACTTCCTGGCCCGCGAGCACACCGTGGTCGCCCAGCTCACCGAACTGGTCAAGGGGCGCCCCGACGAGCTGCCCGACAAGATCTCCGGCATGCTCGCCAAGCTCAAGGAAGCCGAGAAGGAGATCGAGCGGTTCCGCGCCGAGAAGGTGCTCCAGGCGGCCGGCGGGCTCGCCGAGTCCGCCGCCGACGTCAAGGGCGTCGCCCTGGTGACCGCCTCCGTGCCGGACGGCACCGCCGCCGACGACCTGCGCCGGCTGGTGCTCGACGTCCGGCAGCGCGTCACCGGCGGCCGCCCGGCCGTGGTGGCCCTCTTCGCGGTGGCCAACGGCCGCCCGCTCACCGTCATCGCCACCAACGAGGCGGCCCGCGAGCGCGGCGTCCGGGCCGGCGAGCTGGTCCGTGCCGCGGCCAAGACGCTCGGTGGCGGCGGCGGCGGCAAGGACGACGTGGCCCAGGGCGGCGGCCAGCATCCGGCCGCCGTGCCGGACGCGATCGAGGCCGTGCGGCGGCTCGTCACCGAGACGGTGTGACGGCGTCCGCCATGACCGGAGAGGCCGCGGGGGACAGCCCGGAGCGCGGGGAAGCCGTCGGGACCGGGGAGACCGGTGCCGGTGCGGGCGGCGGCAGCGCGCCGCCGCCGATCCGGCGCGGGGTGCGGATCGCCCTCGACGTCGGGGACGCCCGGATCGGGGTCGCCTCCTGCGACCCCGGCGGGATCCTCGCCACCCCGGTGGAGACGGTCCCCGGCCGGGACGTGCCCGCCGCGCTGCGCCGGATCGCCGCGATCGTCGCGGAGTACCAGCCCATCGAGGTCGTCGTCGGGCTGCCCCGGTCGCTCAACGGGACCGAGGGCCCGGCGGCGGCGAAGGTGCGCGCCTTCACCCGAGATGTGGCGAAAGTCATCACCCCGGTGCCGATGCGGCTGGTCGACGAGCGGATGACCACGGTCACCGCCACCCAAGGCCTGCGTGCGTCCGGGGTGAAGGCGAGAAAGGGACGCTCCGTAGTCGATCAGGCGGCGGCGGTCATCATTCTCCAGAGCGCGCTCGACACCGAGCGCGTGTCGGGGAAAGCTCCGGGCGAGGGCGTCGAAGTAGTCATCTGATCGCGATACGGTAACGTTCCGCGCGACACGGCGGCGGCTACGGGTGCCGCCCGTTTCGCAGGGTCGGCAGACCACTGCCACCCGCGTACCAAGGGGATCGATGACTGACTATGGCCGGGGCTCCGGCTCCGAACCGTGGCATCCCGAGGACCCGCTCTTCGGCGATGCGTACGACCAGGGCCACGGCTATCAGCAGCCCGCTCAGCAACCTGAGCAGCAGCAGCAGCAGCACCAGCAGCAGGACGGCGGCTGGCAGGACCCGTACGCGTCCGGTCAGCAACCCCAGTACCCGCAGGACGGCTATCCCCAGCAGCAGTACCCGTACCCGCAGCAGCCGGAGGACCAGCACTACCCGCAGGGCCAGCAGCCGCAGCACCCGCAGCACCCCCAGCAGTACGCCCAGCAGCCGCAGCACCCCCAGCAGGGCTACCCGCGGCAGGGCGGCTACGACCCGTACGACACCGGCTCCCACCAGACCGGCGGCTACGGGCATCAGGATCCCTACGGCGGTCAGCAGCAGGACCCGTACGGAAGGCCCGATTTCTACGGGCAGAACGGCTACCCGCAGCAGCAGCCGCAGTACCCCCAGCAGCCTCAGCAGCCCGGGCTCCACCCCGGCCAGCAGATGCCGGGGGCGGGCCAGCCGCAGCAGGGCCAGCCGCACCATGGCGAACCCGCCCAGGCCCAGCCGCAGATGTTCGGGCAGCCGGGCCAACCGGGCCAGCAGCCGGGCCAGCCGGGCCGCCCCCTTCGGCAGCCGGGACCGCAGCAGCCGGAACGGCCGCGCGAGCCCGCCGCCGACCCGCTGCGTACCGCCCCGGACACCACCGGGAGCTGGGACACCGAGCAGGAGGACGACCCGCACGACCACGCCTTCTTCTCCGGCCACGACGCCGAGGACGAGCACGGCGACCCCTCGACCCCGGCGGTCGGCGGCCGGCGCGCGGGGAAGTCCCAGCCGAAGGGCGGCAAGAAGCGCCGCAGCGGCTGTGCCTGCGCCGTCGTCATGGTGGTCCTCGTCGGCGGTCTGTCCGGCGTCGGCTACTTCGGCTACTCCTTCTACGAGAGCCACTTCGGCCCGGCGCCCGACTACTCCGGACTCGGCACCACCGACGTCCAGGTGCAGATCCCGACCGGCTCCACCGCGACCACCATGGGCAACATCCTCAAGCAGGCGGGCGTCGTCAAAAGCGTGGACGCCTTCGTGACGGCGGCCAACAAGAACAGCAAGAGCCGCTCGATCCAGGCCGGGGTCTACGTCCTCAAGACACAGATGTCCGCTTCGGCCGCCATCACGATGATGCTCGACCCGAAGTCGCAGAGCGGGCTGATCATCCCCGAAGGCTGGCGTGACCAGCAGATCTACCAGGCGATCGACGCGCGGCTCGACCTGGCCAAGGGCAGCACGTACAAGATCGCCAAGGCCCAGGCGAAGAGCCTCGGTCTGCCCGCGTGGGCCGACACCAGCCCGGAGATCAAGGACCCGCTGGAAGGTTTCCTCTTCCCGTCGCGCTACAGCATCGCCAAGGGCATGAAGCCCGAGGACCTGCTCAAGCAGATGGTCGGCGAGGCGAAGGAGCAGTACGCCCAGTTCGACATGGCGGCCGAGGCACAGAAGCAGGGCCTGAAGACCCCGCTGCAACTGCTCACCGTGGCCAGCCTGGTGCAGGCCGAGGGCAAGACCGTCGACGACTACCGGAAGATGGCCGCGGTGGTCTACCACCGGATGGACGTGAGCAACCAGGAGACCCACGGCCTGCTCCAGTTCGACTCGACGTACAACTACATCAAGAGCGCCAGCAACACGAAGATCGCGCTCAAGGACATCCACTCGCTCGACGACCCGTACAACACCTACGTGGACAGGGGCCTGCCGCCGGGACCGATCGGCAACCCCGGACTCACCGCGCTCAAGGCCGCGATGAACCCCGACCCGGGCAACTGGTGGTACTTCATCTCGCTGGACAACAAGACCACCCGGTTCACCGAGACCAAGTCCGAGTTCGACAAGCTCTACCAGCAGTACAACTCCCAGTAGGACCAGGACGCCGCCTCCCGTGGACACCAACGGACAACCGGGCACCCGCCGTGCGGCCGTGCTCGGCTCGCCCATCGCGCACTCGCTCTCACCCGCGCTGCACCGCGCCGCCTACGCCGCCCTGGGGCTCGACCACTGGCGGTACGACCGGTTCGAGGTGGACGAGGCCGCGCTGCCCGGCTTCCTGGCCGGGCTCGACCCGGCCGAGTGGGCCGGTCTGTCCCTGACCATGCCGCTCAAACGGGCGGTGATCCCGCTGCTCGACACGATCAGCGACACCGCCGCCTCGGTCGAGGCCGCCAACACCGTGGTCCTCCGCCCCGACGGCAGCCGCCAAGGCGACAACACCGACATCCCCGGGATGGTCGCCGCGCTGCGCGAACGCGGCATCACCTCGGTGCGGTCCGCCGCCGTGCTCGGCGCCGGCGCCACCGCCTCCTCCGCGCTCGCCGCCCTCGCCCGGCTCGGCGCGGGCGAGGTCACCGCCTACGTCAGGGGACCGGCCCGCGCGGCGGAGATGCGCCAGTGGGGCGAGCGGCTCGGCGTTCCGGTGCGCACCGCGGAGTGGACCGACGCCGCCAAGGCGCTCGGCGAACCCCTGGTGATCGCCACCACACCGGCCGGCGCCGCCGACCATCTCGCCGGTGCCGTATCCGCACACCCCGGCATGCTCTTCGACGTCCTCTACGACCCCTGGCCGACCCCGCTCGCCGCCGCCTGGTCCGCCCGCGGCGGGGCCGTCACCGGCGGACTCGACCTGCTGGTCCACCAAGCGGTCCTCCAGGTCGAACAGCACACCGGCCGCGCCCCCGCGCCGCTGCCCGCCATCCGCGCGGCGGGCGAGGCGGCGCTCGCCGCGCACTGAGCCGAAGCTGCGCCGCCCGTCCATCCGCTGGATGCGCCTCCGGCAGCGGCGGCGGGCGTGGGAGGATCGGAGGAGAGCGCCCCGCACGCTGGTCCGGGGCGGCACATCCGGTGAAGACGTCGAGGGAGCACCGTTGAGCAGGTTGCGCTGGCTGACCGCGGGGGAGTCGCACGGCCCCGCACTCGTCGCGACGCTGGAGGGGCTGCCCGCGGGCATCCCCGTCACCACCGACCTGGTGGCGGACGCACTGGCCCGCCGTCGGCTCGGGTACGGACGCGGCGCCCGGATGAAGTTCGAGCGGGACGAGGTCACCTTCCTCGGCGGCGTGCGGCACGGACTGACCATAGGCAGCCCGGTGGCCGTGATGGTCGGCAACACCGAGTGGCCCAAGTGGGAGCAGGTCATGGCGGCCGACCCGGTGGACCCGGAGATCCTGGCCGGCCTCGCCCGCAACGCCCCGCTGACCCGGCCCCGCCCCGGCCACGCCGACCTGGCCGGCATGCAGAAGTACGACCTGGACGAGGCGCGCCCGGTGCTGGAGCGGGCCAGCGCCCGGGAGACCGCGGCCCGGGTGGCGCTCGGCGCGATCGCCCGCTCCTACCTCAAGGAGACCGCGGGCATCGAGATCGTCTCCCACGTGGTGGAGCTCGCCAAGGCCAGGGCACCGCACGGCGTCCTGCCGGTCCCCGCCGACCAGGAGCGGCTCGACGCCGACCCGGTGCGCTGCCTGGACGCCGACGCGAGCGACGCGATGGTCGCCGAGATCGACCAGGCCCACAAGGACGGCGACACCCTCGGCGGCGTGGTCGAGGTGCTCGCCTACGGGGTGCCGGTCGGCCTCGGCTCACACGTCCACTGGGACCGCCGGCTCGACGCCCGGCTGGCCGCGGCCCTGATGGGCATCCAGGCCATCAAGGGCGTCGAACTCGGCGACGGCTTCGACCTCGCCCGGGTGCCCGGCTCGCAGGCCCACGACGAGATCGTCCCCACCCCCGACGGCATCCGCCGCTCCACCGGCCGCTCCGGCGGCACCGAGGGCGGCATCACCACCGGCGAGGTGCTGCGGGTACGGGCCGCGATGAAGCCCATCGCTACCGTGCCGAAGGCGCTGGCCACCATCGACGTCACCACCGGCGAGGTCGCCCCGGCCCACCACCAGCGCTCCGACGTGTGCGCGGTCCCGGCGGCGGGCATCGTCGCCGAGGCCATGGTCGCCCTGGTGCTCGCCGACGCGGTCGCCGAGAAGTTCGGCGGCGACTCGGTGGCCCAGACCCGCCGCAACGTGACCGACTTCCTCGACCACCTGGCCATCCGGTGACCGCCGCCGCGGGCGGCCCGCCCGCCGTCGTCCTGGTCGGCCCGCCGGGAGCCGGCAAGAGCACCGTCGGCCGGGAACTCGCCGGCCACCTCGGTGTCACCTACCGTGACACCGACGCCGACATCGAGGCCCTGGCGGGCAAGCCCATCGCCGAGATCTTCTTCGACGAGGGCGAACCGCACTTCCGCGACCTGGAACGCGCCGCCGTCCGCGACGCGCTGGCCGGCCACGACGGAGTCCTCTCCCTCGGCGGCGGCGCCGTCATGGACGACGGCACCCGCGCGCTGCTCACCGGCCTGCCGGTGATCTTCCTCGATGTGAGCCTGCACGACGCGGTGCGCCGGGTGGGCCTCGACGCGCCCCGCCCGCTGCTCGCCGTCAACCCCCGGCAGCGCTGGCGTGAGCTGATGGAGCGGCGCCGGCCGCTCTACACCGAAGTGGCCCGGGTCGTGGTCAGCACCGACGACCGGACCCCGCAGGCCGTGGCCGCGGCCGTACTCGACGCACTCCAACTGAAGGACGCATGAGCGACAACACCCCGTCGTGGCCGGCCGACGCGCCGCCCACCCGCATCCAGGTCGGCGCCACCGCGGGCACCGAGCCGTACGAGGTGCTCGTCGGCCACCAGTTGCTCGGTGAACTGCCCGGACTGATCGGCCCCGGGGCGACCCGGGTGGCCGTGCTGCACCCGGAGGCGCTGGCCGGCACCGGCGAGGCGGTCCGCGACGACCTCGCCGAGCAGGGCTACCAGGCCATCGCCATCCAGCTTCCCAACGCCGAGGAGGCGAAGACCGTGGAGGTCGCCGCCTACTGCTGGAAGGCGCTCGGCCAGACCGGCTTCACCCGCAACGACGTCATCGTCGGCATCGGCGGCGGCGCCACCACCGACCTGGCCGGCTTCGTCGCCGCGACCTGGCTGCGCGGAGTGCGCTGGATCGCGGTGCCCACCACCGTGCTCGGCATGGTGGACGCGGCCGTCGGCGGCAAGACCGGCATCAACACCGCCGAGGGCAAGAACCTCGTCGGCGCCTTCTACCCGCCGGCCGGCGTGCTGTGCGACCTCGCCGCTCTCGAAACCCTGGCCGCCAACGACTACGTCAGCGGTCTCGCCGAAGTCATCAAGGCCGGTTTCATCGCCGACCCGGCCATCCTCGACCTGATCGAGGCCGACCCGGCCGCCGCCCGCGACCCCCGCGGCCCGCACACCGCGGAACTCATCGAGCGTTCCATCCGGGTCAAGGCGGAGGTGGTCTCCGCCGACCTCAAGGAGTCCGGTCTGCGGGAGATCCTCAACTACGGCCACACCCTCGCGCACGCCATCGAGAAGAACGAGCGCTACAACTGGCGGCACGGCGCCGCGGTCTCGGTCGGTATGGTCTTCGCCGCCGAACTCGGCCGCCTCGCCGGCCGGCTGGACGACGCCACCGCCGACCGGCACCGCAGCGTCCTGGCGTCGGTCGGGCTGCCGCTGACCTACCGCGGCGACCAGTGGCCGAAGCTGGTGGAGACCATGAAGGTGGACAAGAAGTCCCGCGGCGACATGCTGCGCTTCGTGGTCCTCGACGGCCTCGCCAGGCCGACCCTGCTGGAGGGACCCGACCCCGCGGTGCTGCTGGCGGCCTACGGGGAGGTGTCCTCGTGAGCCGCCCGGTCCTGGTGCTCAACGGCCCCAACCTCGGCCGCCTCGGCTCCCGCGAGCCCGATGTCTACGGCGCCACCTCGTACGCGGGACTGGTCGAGGAGTGCGGCAAGGTCGGCGCCGAACTCGGCTTCGAGGTGGAGGTCCGGGAGACCAATGACGAGGGCGAGCTGATCCGCTGGCTGCACGAGGCCGCCGACGGCCGTATCCCGGTGGTGCTCAACCCGGGGGCGTTCACCCACTATTCGTACGCCATGCGGGACGCGGCGGCGCAGCGCACCGCGCCGCTGATCGAGGTGCACATCTCCAACCCGTACGCGCGCGAGGAGTTCCGGCACACCTCGGTGGTGGCGGCGGTGGCCTCCGGCACGGTGGCGGGCTTCGGGATCGGCTCCTACCGGCTGGCCCTGCGCGCCCTCGCTGAGGAACTGCCGCCGGCCTGAGCCGCGCGCCTGAGCCGCCGGCCTGAGCCGCGCGCCTGAGCCGCCCGCCTGAACGGCGTGCCGAGGCACCACGGGACCGGGCCCCGCGCCCGGCCACCCGGGGCCCGGCACCCGTTCACCACGGCGACGAGGACGCCCTGTAGCGTTCGTTGTCGGCGGCGCCGACCGCCGCTCAGCAGGCAGGACGACCGGTGCGGGACGGAGTGGGGCGAGATGCGGCATCCGGTGGGGCCGGGCGGCCCCGACCCGCTTCCCGGGCAGGCGGCGGCCCCGGCTCCCGGCGCGAACGCCACCGGGCAGTTCCCGCCGGCCGCCCCGGCCCCGATGATCCCGCAGGCGCCCGTCCAGGCCCCCGCCCCGCAGGCCCCCCAGCCGGCCGCCCCCTACCCCGGCGGCCCGCCCGCAGCACCCGCGGGGGGCCCGATAGCCGTCCTGCTGATCGGCGCGGCCGGCGCGGGCAAGACCACCGTCGCCCGGCACTGGGCCGGCCGGCGCGCCGCCCCGACCGCGCACATCAGCCTCGACGACGTCCGCGAGTGGGTGCGGTCCGGTTTCGCCGACCCGCAGGCCGGCTGGAACGAGCACTCCGAGGCCCAGTACCGGCTGGCCCGGCGCACCTGCGGCTTCGCCGCCCGCAACTTCCTGGCCAACGGCGTCTCCTGCATCATCGACGACGCCGTCTTCCCCGACTGGCCCGCCGTCGGCCTCGGCGGCTGGAAACGCCACGTCGGTCCCGGCCTGCTCCCCGTCGTCCTGCTGCCCGGCCTCGACGTGGTCCTGCGCCGCAACGCGGAACGGACCGGCAACCGCCGCCTCTCGGACGAGGAGGTGGCCCGGATCCACGGCCGGATGGCCGGCTGGTACGGCTCCGGGCTGCCCATCATCGACAACTCCCAACTCGACGTCCCCGCCGCGGCGGCGGCCCTCGACCGGGTGGTGGCCCGGGCGGCCGAGGGCCCGCCGCTCTGGTAGCCGCGCAGGCGGGCTCCCGTCCGCCGGACAGGTCCACGGTCGGACGTACAACACCGGGCCCCGGCCGGGCGCACACCGTAGGCTCACCGCATGGCCGACGTGCATACGACCCGCAGGGCACGGTTGCGCGACCGGTGCGCGGCCGGCGGGGTCACCGCCGCCCTGGTGACGGGGAACGCCAATGTGCGCTACCTGACCGGCTGCGCCCCGCAGGGGGCCGCGCTGCTGGTCGGGCCCGGCCCGGAGGACACCCTGGTACACCTGCGCCCGCCGCCGGACGACCCCGACCAGGGCGAGCCGCCGGAGGACCTGCGGTCGATCGTGCTGTCCAGCCCGGAGGGCGACGCCGCGGTCACCGCCGCCGAACTGGCCAGGCGGCTGCACGCCGAGTCGCTCGCCGTCGAGGAGCACCACCTCACCGTCACCCGGCACCGGGCCGTCCGGCTGGCCACCGGCGGGCTGCCGCTGTCCGACCTCGGCGGAGCGGTCGAACAGCTCCGGCTGGTCAAGGACGAGCACGAGATCGGCGCGCTGCGGATAGCGGCCGAGATCGCCGACCAGGCCCTCGGCGAGCTGCTCGAATCGATCCTGGTCGGCCGGACCGAACGGCACCTCGCCCTGGAGCTCGAACGGCGACTGGTCGACCACGGGGCGGAGGGGGCCGCCTTCGCCACCTCGGTCGGCACCGGGCCGAACTCCGGCACCGCCCGCCATGTGCCCACCGACCGCCGGGTGGAGGAGGGCGACTTCCTCACCGTCCGGCTCGGCGCCCGCTACCGCGGCTACCGCTGCGAGGTCGGCCGGACCTTTGTCATCGGGACCGCCCCCGCCTCCTGGCAGATCGAACTCTACGAGCTGGTCTTCGAGGCCCAGCGGGCCGGCCGCCAGGCGCTGGTACCCGGTGTGGCCTGCCGCGACGTCGACCGGGCCACCCGGCAGCCGCTGATCGCCGCCGGGCACGCCGACGGCCTGGCGCCCTGGTCCGGCCACGGTGTGGGGCTGGAAATCGACGAGGACCCTCGGTTGTCCCCCGCGGCCATGGGTAAGCTGGACGCCTGCGTGCCGGTCACCGTCGAACCGGGAGTTCACCTTCCGGGCCGCGGCGGCGTCCGGATCGACGACACGCTCGTCGTCCGCCCGTCGGCGGACGGTGGGCCCGAGCTACTCACCATCACGACCAAGGAACTGCTCGCCCTGTGACGGGGGCGGGATCCCTGGTCCCGAAGCAGCACTTTCAGGAGATTCCGCAACCGTGGCCACCACGAACGACCTCAAGAACGGCCTCGTGCTCAAGCTCGACGGCGACCAGCTCTGGACCGTTGTCGAATTCCAGCACGTCAAGCCCGGCAAGGGCCCCGCCTTCGTGCGTACCAAGCTGAAGCACGTGCTCTCGGGGAAGGTCGTCGACAAGACCTTCAACGCGGGCCTGAAGGTGGAGACCGCCAACGTCGACAAGCGCGGCATGCAGTTCTCCTACAAGGACGGCAGCGACTTCGTCTTCATGGACACCCAGACGTACGACCAGATCAACGTCACCCCCGAGGTGGTCGGCGACGCCGCCAACTACCTGCTGGAGGGTTTCGAGGCCGTCGTCGCGATGTACGAGGGCGCGCCGCTCTACATCGAACTGCCCGCCTCCGTCGAGCTGGTCATCGAGTACACCGAGCCCGGTGTGCAGGGCGACCGCTCCACCGGTGGCTCCAAGCCCGCCCGCCTGGAGACCGGCTACGAGATCGGCGTGCCCCTGTTCATCACCACGGGTGAAAAGGTCAAGGTCGACACCCGCACGGGCGACTACCTCGGCCGGGTGAACAGCTAGCCGTGGCTGCCCGGAACAAGGCCCGAAAGCGCGCTTTCCAGATCCTCTTCGAGGCGGAGCAGCGGGGGGCGACCCCCACCACCGTCATGGCGGACTGGATCCGGCTCGCCCGGACCGACGACCGGCAGCCGCCGGTCACCGAGTACACGACACAGCTCGTCGAGGGGTACGAGGCACACGCCCGCCGCATCGACGAACTGCTCTCCGGTTACTCGGTCGGCTGGACGCTCGACCGGATGCCGGCGGTCGACCGCAATGTGCTCCGGCTCGGCACGTACGAGCTGCTCTGGGAGGACGACGTTCCGGACGCGGTGGTGCTGGACGAGGCGGTGCAGCTCGCCAAGGAGTTCTCCACCGACGAGTCACCCTCCTTCGTCAACGGGCTGCTCGGCCGGCTGATGGAGCTCAAGCCGACGCTCATACGCTGAAGGCGGCGCCCACGACCGCGGCTCGGCCCCGATGACCAGGCCCGACAGCAGAAGGTGCACGAAATTCTGCTGCGGGCCTGGTGTGTGCCCGGTGGACTGTCCTAGATTCCCGGTTCATGTCGTCGCCGCAGCCGCCGAACGTGCCCCGCAGTGAAACCGCAGCCCTGCCGGCCGACCTCGCCGCGCTGCGGGCAGCCGATCTGCCGGTGCACGGCGGGCGGACCATGGCCTATGTCTACGACGCGGGGATCGCCGGCCTCGACGAGCTGGCCGCCGGGGCGCACGCCGCCTTCGCCGGCGTCAACGGCCTCGACATGACCGTCTTCCCGAGCGTCGTCACGCTGGAGAACGAGGTGGTCGGCCGGGCCGCCGCACTGCTCGGCGGCGGTGAGCGGACGGCCGGCACCTTCACCAGCGGCGGCACCGAGAGCTGTCTGCTGGCCGTGCTCACCGCGCGGGAGCACGCCCATCGCACCCGGGGCGTGCGCCGGCCGGAGATCGTGCTGCCGGTCACCGCGCACGCCGCCTTCCACAAGGCCGCCCATCTCTTCGGACTCACCGTGGTCACCGTGCCGGTGCACCCGCGGACCTTCCGGGTGGCGGCCTCGGACCTGGCCGCCGCGCTCACCGACGACACCGCGCTCGCCGTGGTCTCCGCGCCCTCGTACGCGCACGGGGTGATCGACCCGGTGGCCGAGGTGGCGGCGGCCGCCGCCACGCGCGGCGTGCTGTGCCATGTGGACGCCTGCATCGGCGGCTGGTACCTCGGGCACCGCAGGCTGGCCGCCGACATCCCGCCGCCGCCCGCCTTCGACCTCGCGGTGCCCGGGGTGACCTCGCTCTCCGTCGATCTGCACAAGTACGGCTACACGCCCAAGGGCGCCTCGGTGCTGCTCTTCCGGGACGCCGAGCTGCGCCGCCACGGATGGTTCGCGCACGCGTCCTGGCCGGGCTACCCGGTGGTCAACACCACGCTCCAGGGCACCAAGTCGGCCGGGCCGCTCGCCGCGGCGTGGGCGGTGCTGCGGGAGGTGGGCACCGCGGGTTACACCGAACTGTCCCGCCGGGTGCATCTGGCCACCCGTCAACTCATCGAAGGCATCGGGCGGATCGAGGGGCTGCGGGTGCTCGGCGCTCCGGACGCGTCCCTGGTGGCGGTGGCCTCGGACGACCCGGACCTCGACCCCTTCGTGGTCGCCGACGAGATGCGGTCGCGCGGCTGGTACCTCCAGCCGCAGCCCGCCTTCGCCGGCTCGCCGCCCAACCTGCATCTGACGGTGACGGCGGCGGTCGCCGCTCCGGAGCGGATCGCCGAGCTGCTCGCCGAACTCGGCGCGGCCACGATCCGTGCCCGCGCGCTCGGCCCGACCGGTGTGGACCCGGCCGTGGTGGCCCTCGCGGCGGCGCTCGATCCCGACACCCTCGGCCCGCACGAGGTCGCGGCGGCCCTGGAACTGGCCGGCGTCTCGGCCGACGGCGCCCTCCCGGCCCGGATGGCACCCGTCCTGGCCGTCCTCCAGGCCCTGCCGCCCCGGCTGACCGAGCGCCTCCTCCCGGAGCTCCTGGGCCGCCTCTACGCCCTCTCCTAGGCCCGCGCGGGCCCGCCGGTGCGCCCGGCCGCCGGTGCGCCCGGCTCGACGGGCGGCGCGGACGGGACACAGCGGCCGGCACAGCCGGCACCGTCGGCACCACCAGCCCCGAAAACGCGGCCGCCCGGCTCAGCACCCTCCGGGGAGGGGCCGAGCCGGGCAGGCGGGACGTTTCTGCATCAAGGGCCCAGAAGCGGGCTCACGCCTCTTCGTGCTGGACGGCGCGGCGGGCGTCGGCGTCCAGCACGCCCCAGGCGATCAGGTGCTCGGTGAGGACCGAGGGCGACTGGTCGTAGATCACCGCGAGGGTGCGCAGGTCGTCCTGGCGGATCGAGAGGACCTTGCCGTTGTAGTCGCCGCGCTGGCTCTGGATGGTGGCCGCGTAACGCTGCAAGGGGCCGGCCTTCTCCGGCGGGACCTGGGACAGCCGCTCCAGGTCGAGCACCAGCTTCGGCGGCGGCTCGGCGGCCCCGCCGGGGGTGGTGCCCGGCAGCAGCTCCTGGACGGGCACGCCGTAGAAGTCGGCGAGCTCGGCGAGGCGCTGCACGGTCACGGCGCGGTCGCCGCGCTCGTACGACCCGACGACCACGGCCTTCCAGCGGCCCTGGGACTTCTCCTCGACGCCGTGCAGGGACAGGCCCTGCTGCGTGCGGATGGCCCGGAGCTTGGCTCCGAGCTGCTTGGCGTAATCGCTGGACATATGGCTCCCCGGACGAAACTCGGTGACTCACTGTGAGGTTACGCAGCGTAATCCGTGCTCGTCAAGCCGAAAGGGTCCGTCAGGTCTCTGACCAGGGCCGCTCGGGGTCGTACCGGCCCCACCTGGTACGCTCCAATCGTAGCTCTGACGTCCTTTAACGCCCGTCCCGTGAGGCGGGGAAGGAGGTCCCCGGCTGATGGCCGAAGACCGCACCACCCAGCACGGCTCCAGTGAGAAACCCGACCTCCGCGACGGCGGCGGCGACGCCGCGTCGGCACGTCCCGTACTCGAAGCCCCCGACATGGCGCGGGTGCTCACCCGTATCGCCCACGAGGTCGTCGAACGCGCCAAGGGCGCCGACGACGTGATGCTGCTCGGCATCCCCACCCGCGGTGTCTTCCTTGCCCGCAGGCTCGCCGCCAAGCTCGCCGAGATCACCGGCCGGACCACCGACGTCGGCTCGCTCGACATCACGATGTACCGCGACGACCTGCGGCTGCACCCGCCGCGCGCGCTGGCCAGGACCGAGATCCCCGGCGGCGGAATCGACGGGCGCCTGGTCGTCCTCGTCGACGACGTGCTCTTCTCGGGTCGCACCATCCGCGCCGCCCTCGACGCCCTCAACGACATCGGCCGCCCCCGCGCGGTCCAGCTCGCCGTGCTGGTCGACCGCGGCCACCGTGAGCTGCCGATCAGGGCCGACTACGTGGGCAAGAACCTGCCCACCTCGCTGCGCGAGACCGTCCGGGTGCTGCTCACCGAGGAGGACGGCCGGGACAGCGTGCTGCTCGGCCAGCGGGCGCCCGGGCAGGACGCGGGCGAACCCGGTCGCCGCCATGACCACGGCCGGCCCCCGAAGGACATCAACGCGTCGTCGGCCGCAGGGCCGCTCGCGGACCGTTAGCGCGCCTTCGCCGGCCCCCCGTACGGGGTTCGGCGCTTTCGCGCGCCCGCGTCCGCCCACCAGCACCGTCCGGCCCGCCCAGCACCCCGGAGTCACCTTTGAAGCGCCATCTGATCTCGGCCGCCGACCTCACCCGTGACGACGCCATCCTCGTTCTCGACACCGCCGAGGAGATGGCCCGCGTCGCCGACCGGCCGATCAAGAAACTGCCCACCCTGCGCGGCCGGACCGTGGTGAACCTCTTCTTCGAGGACTCCACCCGCACCCGGATCTCCTTCGAGGCCGCCGCCAAGCGCCTGTCCGCCGACGTCATCAACTTCTCCGCCAAGGGCTCCTCGGTCTCCAAGGGCGAGTCCCTGAAGGACACCGCGCTGACCCTGGAGGCGATGGGCGCCGACGCGGTGGTGATCCGGCACCACTCCTCCGGCGCCCCGCACCGGCTGGCCACCTCCGGCTGGATCAACTCCTCGGTGGTCAACGCCGGCGACGGCACCCACGAGCACCCGACCCAGGCGCTGCTCGACGCCTTCACCATGCGCCGCCACCTCTCCGGCGTCGGCCGGGACCTCGACGGCCGCCGGATCACCATCGTGGGCGACATCCTGCACAGCCGGGTGGCCCGCTCCAACGTGCTGCTGCTCACCACCCTGGGCGCCCAGGTGACGCTGGTCGCCCCGCCCACCCTGCTGCCGATCGGCGTCGAGCACTGGCCGTGCGAGGTGTCCTACGACCTGGACGCGGTGCTCGCCAAGTCCGACGCGGTGATGATGCTGCGGGTCCAGCGGGAGCGGATGAACGCCGCCTTCTTCCCCACCGAGCGTGAGTACGCGCGCCGCTACGGTCTCGACGGCAGCCGGATGGCGGCGCTGCCCCCGCACGCCATCGTGATGCACCCGGGGCCGATGAACCGCGGTATGGAGATCACCGCCGAGGTCGCCGACTCACCGCGCTGCACCGCCGTCGAGCAGGTCGCCAACGGCGTCAGCACCCGGATGGCCGTCCTCTACCTGCTGCTCGGCGGCTCCGAGCCGGCCATCTCCACCAGCCGCGGCGAGAGCGCCCGTACCGAGCCCGACCGCACCGAGACCGCACGTACCGAGGAGAGCGACTAATCATGAGCGAGACGAAAACGACTCCGCCGCCGGCGCGGACTCTGCTTCGCGGCGCGCGGATCCTCGGCGGCGAGCCCCGGGACGTGCTGATCGAGGGCGAGACCATCGCCGCCGTCGGCGCTGTCGGCGCCTCACTGTCCGACGAGGGCGCGACCGTGGTGGACGCCGCCGGGCTGGTCCTGCTGCCGGGTCTGGTGGACCTGCACACCCACCTGCGGGAGCCCGGCCGCGAGGACTCCGAGACCGTACTGACCGGCACCCGCGCCGCCGCGGTCGGCGGCTACACCGCCGTGCACGCCATGGCCAACACCTTCCCGGTCGCCGACACCGCCGGCGTGGTCGAGCAGGTGTGGCGGCTGGGCCGGGAGTCCGGCTACTGCGACGTGCAGCCGGTCGGCGCGGTCACCGTGGGCCTGGAGGGCAAGCAGCTCGCCGAACTGGGCGCCATGGCCGACTCCGCGGCCCACGTCCGGGTCTTCTCCGACGACGGCAAATGCGTGGACGACGCGGTGATCATGCGCCGGGCGCTGGAGTACGTGAAGGCCTTCGGCGGGGTGGTGGCCCAGCACGCGCAGGAGCCGCGGCTCACCGAGGGCGCCCAGATGAACGAGGGGTCGGTCTCCGGCGAGCTGGGCCTGACCGGCTGGCCCGCGGTCGCCGAGGAGTCGATCATCGCCCGCGACGTGCTGCTCGCCGCGCACGTCGGCTCCCGGGTGCACATCTGCCATCTGTCCACCGCAGGTTCGGTGGAGATCGTCCGCTGGGCCAAGTCCAAGGGCTGGGACGTGACCGCCGAGGTCACCCCGCACCACCTGCTGCTCACCGACGAACTGGTGCGCTCGTACAACCCGGTCTACAAGGTCAATCCGCCGCTGCGCACCGAGGCCGACGTGCTGGCGCTGCGCGAGGCGCTCGCCGACGGCACCATCGACTGCGTCGCCACCGACCACGCCCCGCACCCGCACGAGGACAAGGACTGCGAGTGGGCCGCCGCTGCCATGGGCATGGTCGGCCTGGAGACCGCGCTGTCCGTGGTCCAGCACACCATGGTCGACACCGGCCTGCTGGACTGGGCGGGGGTCGCCGACCGGATGTCGGCCCGGCCCGCCGCCATCGGCCGGCTCGCCGGACACGGCCGGCCGATCGCCGAGGGGCAGCCCGCCAACCTGGTGCTGGTCGATCCCGCATACCGTGGGACGGTCAATCCCGCGGGCTTCGCCTCCCGCAGCCGCAACACCCCCTACGCGGGCCGTGAGCTGCCGGGCCGGGTGGTCGCCACCTTCCTGCGGGGCCACGCGACGGTCATCGACGGGAAGCTCACATGACATCCTCGAACCTGCTGGCCTCGCTCCCCGCGCAGGCCGCGGCGAAGCACTCCGCCAAGGTCACCGACTGGACCGACCGGATCGGCTGGATCGTCGGGCTCGCCCTCTTCGTCGCCCTCGTCTACTGGCTGATGCGCCAGGGCTGGCAGTGGCGGCGCACCCTCCAGGGCGGTCTGCCCGAGCTGCCGCAGCGCCCCGGGCAGACCGGGCCCGCGCTGCTGGAGTTCGACGGCCGCTACCACGGCAGCACCACCGCCGGTCAGTGGCTCGACCGGATCGTCGTCCACGGCCTGGGCGTACGCAGCAAGGTCCGCCTCACGCTCACCGAGGACGGCCTCGACGTGGACCGCACCGGCGCCCCCGGCTTCTTCGTGCCGGCCGCCGCGCTGCGCGGCGCCCGGCTCGACAAGGCCATCGCCGGGAAGGTGCTCACCGAGGGCGGTCTGCTCGTGGTCACCTGGGAACACGGCGGCACCCTCATCGACTCCGGCTTCCGCGCCGAGCGGGCCGCGGTGCACCCCGCGTGGGTCGACCGGATCAACGCCCTCAGCGGTGACCGGGCCATCGTCTTCACCGACACCGACACCGACACCGACACCGCGCGGCGGGACCGGAAAGCCGCGCCGGACCCGCTGAAAGCAAAGGAAGGCGCACGATGACCACCTCCGCCCGGGCGGCCACCGCGCCCGCCGTACTCGTTCTGGAGGACGGCCGCGTCTTCCGCGGCCGCGCCTACGGAGCGGTGGGGGAGACCTTCGGCGAGGCCGTCTTCTCCACCGGTATGACCGGCTACCAGGAGACGCTGACCGATCCCTCCTACCACCGCCAGGTCGTCGTGATGACCGCGCCGCACGTCGGCAACACCGGGGTCAACGACGAGGATCCGGAGTCCGGCCGGATCTGGGTGGCCGGCTATGTCGTCCGCGACCCGGCCCGTACCCCCTCCAACTGGCGCTCCCGGCGTTCGCTCGACGACGAACTCACCGCCCAGGGCGTCGTCGGCATCAGCGGCATCGACACCCGCGCCCTCACCCGGCACCTGCGCGAGCGCGGCGCCATGCGGGCCGGGGTCTTCTCCGGCGACGCGCTGGCCGACGACGCCACCCTGCTGGACCGGGTGCTGCGGGCCCCCGGGATGGCCGGCGCCGACCTGTCCGCCGAAGTCGCCACCGAGCAGCCCTACACCGTCCCGGCCATCGGCCCGAAGCGCTTCACCGTGGCCGCCCTGGACCTCGGCATCAAGGGCATGACCCCGCGCCGGATGGCCGAGCGCGGCATCGAGGTGCGGATACTGCCCGCCACCGCCACCGCGGCGGACATCCGGGCGATCGACCCCGACGGGGTCTTCCTCTCCAACGGCCCCGGCGACCCGGCCACCGCCGACCTCACCGTCGTCCAGGACGTGCTGGAGCGCGGGGTGCCGCTCTTCGGCATCTGCTTCGGCAACCAGCTCCTCGGCCGGGCACTCGGCTTCGGCACCTACAAGCTCAAGTACGGCCACCGCGGCATCAACCAGCCGGTCCAGGACCGCGCCACCGGCAAGGTCGAGGTCACCGCGCACAACCACGGCTTCGCGGTCGACGCGCCGCTCGACCGGGTCAGCGACACCCCGTACGGCCGCGCCGAGGTCAGCCATGTCTGCCTCAACGACAACGTGGTGGAGGGACTGCGGCTGCTCGACCGGCCCGCTTTCAGCGTCCAGTACCACCCCGAGGCGGCCGCGGGACCGCACGACGCCGCGTACCTCTTCGACCGCTTCATCCAGCTCATGAGTGACCAGGGAGCCAAGCGTGCCTAAGCGCACCGACATCCAGTCCGTCCTGGTCATCGGCTCCGGCCCGATCGTCATCGGCCAGGCCGCCGAGTTCGACTACTCCGGCACCCAGGCCTGCCGGGTGCTCAGGGCCGAGGGCCTGCGGGTGATCCTGGTCAACTCCAACCCGGCCACGATCATGACCGACCCGGAGATCGCCGACGCCACCTATATCGAGCCGATCACCCCCGAGTTCGTCGAGAAGATCATCGCCAAGGAGCGCCCCGACGCGCTGCTGCCCACCCTCGGCGGCCAGACCGCGCTCAACACCGCGATCTCCCTGCACGACAACGGCGTGCTCGCCAAGTACGGCGTCGAACTGATCGGCGCCAACGTCCAGGCGATCAACAAGGGCGAGGACCGCGACCTGTTCAAGGGCGTCGTCGAGGCGGTCCGGCAGAAGATCGGCCACGGCGAGTCCGCCCGCTCGGTGATCTGCCACTCCATGGACGACGTGCTCGCCGGCGTGGACACCCTCGGCGGCTACCCGGTCGTTGTCCGCCCCTCCTTCACCATGGGCGGCGCGGGATCCGGCTTCGCCCACGACGAGGCGGAGCTGCGCCGGATCGCCGGGCAGGGCCTCACCCTGTCGCCCACCACCGAGGTGCTCCTGGAGGAGTCCATCCTCGGCTGGAAGGAGTACGAACTGGAGCTGATGCGCGACCGGCACGACAACGTGGTGGTCGTCTGCTCCATCGAGAACTTCGACCCGATGGGCGTGCACACCGGCGACTCCATCACGGTGGCCCCCGCGATGACCCTCACCGACCGTGAGTACCAGACGCTGCGGGACATCGGCATCGCGGTGATCCGCGAGGTCGGCGTCGACACCGGCGGCTGCAACATCCAGTTCGCCGTCAACCCCGACGACGGCCGGATCATCGTCATCGAGATGAACCCCCGGGTCTCCCGCTCCTCCGCGCTCGCCTCCAAGGCCACCGGCTTCCCGATCGCCAAGATCGCCGCCCGGCTCGCGGTGGGCTACACCCTGGACGAGATCCCCAACGACATCACCGAGAAGACCCCGGCGTCCTTCGAGCCCGCCCTCGACTACGTGGTGGTCAAGGTGCCCCGGTTCGCCTTCGAGAAGTTCCCGGCCGCCGACGCCACCCTCACCACCACCATGAAGTCCGTCGGCGAGGCCATGGCCATCGGCCGCAACTTCACCGAGGCGCTCAACAAGGCGCTGCGCTCGCTGGAGAAGAAGGACTCGCAGTTCGACTTCGCCACCCCCGTCGACCCGGCGGACAAGGACACCCTGCTGGCGAAGTCCGCGGTCCCCACCGACGGCCGGATCAACACCGTGATGCTCGCCATCCGGGCCGGCGCCACCCAGGAAGAGGTCCACCGGGCCACCAGGATCGACCCCTGGTTCGTCGACCAGCTCTTCCTGATCAACGAGTACGCCGACGAACTGGCCGCCGCCGACCGGCTCCAGCCGGAGCTGCTCGCCGACGCCAAACGGCACGGCTTCTCCGACGCCCAGATCGCCGGTGTCCGCGGCCTGCGGGAAGAGGTGGTCCGCGAGGTGAGGCACGCGCTCGGCATCCGCCCGGTCTACAAGACGGTGGACACCTGCGCCGCCGAGTTCGCCGCCCGCACGCCCTACTTCTACTCCTCCTACGACGAGGAGACCGAGGTGGCGCCGCGCGAGAAGGCCGCGGTGATCATCCTCGGCTCCGGCCCCAACCGGATCGGCCAGGGCATCGAGTTCGACTACTCCTGCGTGCACGCCTCCTTCGCGCTGCGCGACGCGGGCTACGAGACCGTGATGGTCAACTGCAACCCCGAGACGGTCTCCACCGACTACGACACCTCCGACCGGCTCTACTTCGAGCCGCTCACCCTGGAGGACGTACTGGAGATCGTGCACGCGGAGACCCAGGCCGGGCCGATCGCCGGGGTCATCGTCCAGCTCGGCGGCCAGACCCCGCTCGGCCTCGCCCAGGCGCTCAAGGACAACGGCGTGCCGGTGGTCGGCACCTCGCCCGAGGCCATCCACCTCGCCGAGGACCGCGGCGCCTTCGGCCGGGTGCTCGACGAGGCCGGCCTGCCCGCGCCCAAGCACGGCACCGCCATCTCCTTCCCCGAGGCCAAGGCGATCGCCGACGAGATCGGCTACCCGGTGCTGGTCCGGCCCTCCTACGTACTCGGCGGGCGCGGCATGGAGATCGTGTACGAGGAGACGCGGCTCGCCTCGTACATCGCCGAGTCGACCGAGATCGGCCCGCACCGGCCGGTGCTGGTCGACCGGTTCCTCGACGACGCCATCGAGATCGACGTCGACGCGCTCTACGACGGCCGGGAGCTGTACCTCGGCGGCGTCATGGAGCACATCGAGGAGGCCGGCATCCACTCCGGCGACTCGGCCTGCGCGCTGCCCCCGATCACGCTCGGCGGCCACGACATCAAGCGGCTGCGCGCCTCCACCGAGGCGATCGCCCGCGGGGTCGGGGTGCTCGGGCTGATCAACATCCAGTTCGCGCTGGCCGGCGACATCCTCTACGTACTGGAGGCCAATCCGCGTGCCTCGCGGACGGTGCCGTTCACCTCCAAGGCGACCGCGGTGCCGCTCGCCAAGGCCGCCGCCCGGATCTCACTGGGGGCGACCGTCGCCGAACTGCGGGCCGAGGGGCTGCTGCCGGCCACCGGTGACGGCGGCGAACTGCCGCTGGACGCCCCGATCTCGGTCAAGGAGGCGGTGCTGCCCTGGAGCCGTTTCCGGGACGTGCAGGGCCGCGGTGTGGACACCGTGCTCGGCCCGGAGATGCGCTCCACCGGCGAGGTGATGGGCATCGACGCGGTCTTCGGCACCGCCTACGCCAAGTCGCAGGCCGGCGCGTACGGGGCGCTGCCCACCAAGGGGCGTGCCTTCATCTCGGTCGCCAACCGCGACAAGCGGGCGCTGATCTTCCCGGCCCGGGCGCTGATCGAGCACGGCTTCGAGCTGCTGGCCACCTCGGGCACGGCCGAGGTGCTGCGGCGCAACGGGATCGAGGCGCGGGTGGTGCGCAAGCAGAGCGAGGGTGTGGGACCCGACGGGGAGCCCACGGTGGTCACTTTGATCAACGAGGGGGAGATCGATCTGATCGTCAACACCCCCTTCGGCACGGGGGGTCGGCTCGACGGCTATGACATCCGCACGGCGGCCGTCTACCGGGGCATTCCGTGTCTGACGACGGTGCAGGCGCTGGCCGCGGCTGTTCAGGGTATTGACGCGTTGACGCGGGGCGAGATCGGGGTGAGTTCTCTCCAGGAACACGCGGCACGCCTGACGGCGGCCCGCACCCCCTGACCCCGCGCCCCTCCGAGGGGCGCCGTACTTCCGTAGAAAAGAGAGAACCGCATGTACTCGCTCTTCTTCCGGGTGGTGTTCCGGCGGATGGACCCCGAGCGGGCTCACCTGCTGGCTTTCCGGTGGATCCGGCTCACCGTGCGCGTCCCCGTGCTCCGCACCTTCGTGGCCGCGGTCCTCGCGCCCCGGCACGAGAGTCTGCGGACCGAGGCGTTCGGGCTGCGGATGCACGGGCCGTTCGGCCTGGCCGCCGGGTTCGACAAGAACGCGGTCGCCGTCGACGGCCTGGCCATGCTCGGCTTCGACCATGTGGAGATCGGCACCGTCACCGGAGAGGGCCAGCCGGGCAACCCGAAGCAGCGGATGTTCCGGCTCCTTCAGGACCGCGCCCTGATCAACCGGATGGGGTTCAACAACGACGGCTCGGCGGCGGTCGCCGCCCGGCTGGCCGCCCGCACCGAGATCTTCCGCACCACCGTCGGCGTCAACATCGGCAAGACCAAGGCCGTCACCGAAACGGGTGCCGTCGCCGACTACGTGCTGTCGACCGAGCGGCTGGCCGTCCATGCCGACTACCTGGTGGTCAACGTCTCCTCGCCGAACACCCCCGGCCTGCGCGATCTCCAGGCCACCTCGGCGCTGCGCCCGCTGCTCACCGCCGTCCGCGAGGCCGCCGACCGCGCGGTGCCGCAGCGCCGGGTGCCGCTGCTGGTCAAGATCGCGCCGGACCTCGCCGACGAGGACGTGGACGCGGTCGCCGACCTCGCGGTGGAACTCGGCCTCGACGGCATCATCGCCACCAACACCACCGTCGCCCGCGACACGCTGGGGCTGCGCTCGGCCCCCGACCTGGTGCGGGAGACCGGCGGCCTGTCCGGCGCGCCCCTCAAGGAACGCTCGCTCCAGGTGCTGCGGCGGCTGTACGAGCGGGTCGGCGACCGGCTGGTGCTGATCGGTGTCGGCGGGATCGAGGACGCCGAGGACGCCTGGCGGCGGATCCTGGCCGGCGCCACCCTCGTCCAGGGCTACACCGCCTTCGTCTACCAGGGCCCCTTCTGGACGCGCGCCCTGCACCGGGGGCTGGCCGAGCGGCTGGCCGCCAGCCCGTACGCCACCCTCGCCGACGCGGTCGGCGCCGACACCCGGAAGGTGACCGGATGACCGCCGTGACCGCCCCGACCGGCTCCCAGCCCGATCCCTTCGGCGCCCGGCTGCGCCGCGCCATGGACGGCCGGGGGCAGCTCTGCGTGGGCATCGACCCGCACGCCGCGCTGCTGCACGCCTGGGATCTCGGCGACGACGTGGCGGGTCTCGAGCGCTTCACCATGACGGTGGTGGAGGCGCTCGCCGAGACCACCGCCGTCCTGAAGCCGCAGTCGGCCTTCTTCGAGCGGTTCGGGTCCCGCGGGGTGGCGGTGCTGGAGCGGGCCGTGGCGCGGGCCCGGCAGGCGGGCGCGCTGGTGCTGATGGACGCCAAGCGCGGCGACATCGGCTCCACCATGGCCGCCTATGCGGCCACCTATCTCGACAAGGACGCCCCGCTCTTCTGCGACGCGGTGACGGTCAGCCCCTTCCTCGGCTTCGAGTCGCTGCGGCCCGCGCTGGACGCGGCGCGGATCTCCGGCGCCGGCGTCTTCGTGCTGGCGCTGACCTCCAACCCGGAGGGCGCGGAGGTGCAGCGGGCCACCACGGCGGGCGGCGCCTCCGTCGCCCAGGTGATGCTCGACCACATCGCGGCCGAGAACGCCGGGGTCGAGCCGCTCGGCTCGGTCGGCGCGGTGGTCGGCGCCACCCTCGGCGCGGCCGGGGCCGACCTGGCGGTGGGCGGCCCGCTGCTGGCTCCCGGGATCGGCGCCCAGGGGGCGACGCCGGCCGGGCTTCCCGCGCTGTTCGGCCGCGCGGTGCGCGATGTTCTGCCGAGCGTCAGCCGGGACGTGCTGCGGCACGGCCCGGACCCGGTGGCGCTGCGGGACGCGGCGGCGAAATACGCGGACGAGGTGCGCACCGCGATCGCGGGCGCGGCGGACTGAAACACCGGCGCCGGGGCAGGAACGCCATCGACGGTGCGAACGGCGGTGGCGACGAGGTCCGGGTCCTCCGGAGGCCCTGAGAAGGCTCGCGCAGACTTCCGCACCACCGTCGCGGTGGCCGGTACCGATGGAAATTACCGGTGAGTAGCCAGTCATTGACGCGGCTGGAAAACTGTCAGAAATAGGGCCGGATTCAACCACTTGGCTCTTTGTCCCAAAAACCTGTTCCGCTTTGCCCCAAATATCCCGCCGGATCGAGTCTGACCAGGACTTTTCGTCTGTTCTCGCTGACTTGGGCCGTCGGGACCGCTAGTCTCCGACAGGAGCGCGCCGTTGAGGCGCGCCGCGTGTCGCCCCGCAACTGCGGGGCGGACAACGGTCCATATCCGATTGCTCTACATCCGAGGTGACGTAGGCGTGGCTCTTCCGCCCCTTACCCCTGAACAGCGCGCTGCCGCGCTCGAAAAGGCCGCCGCGGCTCGCCGGGAGCGCGCCGAGGTCAAGAACCGGCTCAAGCACTCCGGCGCATCCCTGCACGACGTCATCAAGCAGGGCCAGGAGAACGACGTCATCGGCAAGATGAAGGTCTCCGCCCTGCTCGAATCCCTTCCCGGTGTCGGGAAGGTGCGCGCCAAGCAGATCATGGAGCGGCTCGGTATCTCCGAGAGCCGCCGGGTGCGCGGTCTTGGCTCCAACCAGATCGCCTCCCTGGAGCGCGAGTTCGGCGGCACCCCCGCCTGACCTCCCCTCGGTGGTCCCGGTGCACCGGGGAACCAGGGATAATCGCTTCATGAGTCCTGCAGTCTCCCGGGGGGCGGCTCGCCCCCTCGCTTCGCAGGGGGCCCATCCGGCCCTCCCGGTCAGACACCGGCGGCTGACCGTGCTCTCCGGCCCCTCCGGGGTCGGCAAGAGCACGGTCGTCGCCCACCTGCGCACCGTGCACCCCGATGTCTGGCTCTCGGTCTCCGCCACCACCCGCAAGCCGCGACCCGGCGAGCGGGACGGGGTCCAGTACTTCTTCGTCGACGACGACGAGTTCGACAAGCTCATCGCCAACGGGGATCTACTGGAATGGGCCGCGTTCGCCGGCCACCGGTACGGCACACCGCGCAAGCCCGTACTCGACAAGCTCGCCGCCGGGGAGCCGGTGCTGCTGGAGATCGATCTCCAGGGCGCCCGGCTGGTCCGCAAGTCGATGCCCGAGGCGCATCTCGTCTTCCTGGCCCCACCGAGCTGGGACGAGCTGGTCCGCCGGCTCACCGGCCGCGGTACCGAATCGGCCGAGGTCATCGAGGAGCGGCTGGCCGCCGCCCGGGTCGAACTGGACGCCGAGTCCGAGTTCGACGCGACCCTTGTCAACACCTCCGTCGAGGATGTAGCGCGCGAGCTGCTAGCCTTGATGGAGATTGCATGATCAACCGTAGGCGCCGTAGTTGTTCGCCGGTGCCGTCCACAAGTAGGGGTAGGTAGAGCGTGTCCTCTTCCATCAGCACGCCCGAGGGCATCATCAACCCACCGATCGATGAGCTTCTCGAAGCCACCGATTCCAAGTACAGCCTGGTCATTTACGCCGCCAAGCGCGCGCGGCAGATCAACGCGTACTACTCCCAGCTCGGTGAGGGCCTGCTGGAGTACGTCGGCCCGCTGGTGGACACTCATGTCCACGAGAAGCCGCTCTCCATCGCCCTGCGGGAGATCAACGCCGGTCTGCTGACCTCCGAGGCCGTAGAGGCGCCGCCGACCCACTAGGAATGGGGCGGCGCCGCCGACTCACTAGTGGGTTCGGCGCCGCCGACGCACTGAGGCGTACGCCACACCAAGGGCCCGGCGGCAGCGACCGCCGGGCCCTTGGTGTGTCATGTGGTGAGCGCGCGGAGCGCTGACCGCCCGACACGGCGGGACGGACGGCGGGAGAGACATGAGCGAGACAGGCGCCGCGGCCAAGCCGCGGATCGTGCTGGGTGTCAGCGGCGGGATCGCCGCCTACAAGGCGTGCGAGCTGCTGCGGCGGTTCACCGAGTCCGGCCACGACGTACGGGTGGTGCCGACCGAGTCCGCGCTCCACTTCGTCGGCGAGGCCACCTGGGCCGCGCTCTCCGGCCATCCCGTCGCCACCCGCGTCTGGGACGACGTCCACCAGGTCCCGCACGTCCGGATCGGTCAGCACGCCGACCTCGTGGTGGTCGCCCCGGCCACCGCGGACACCCTGGCCAGGGCCGCCCACGGCCTCGCCGACGACCTGCTCACCAACACCCTGCTCACCGCCCGCTGCCCGGTGGTCTTCGCCCCCGCCATGCACACCGAGATGTGGGAGCACCCCGCCACCCAGGAGAACGTGGCGGCCCTGCGCCGCCGCGGCGCCGTCGTCATCGAGCCCGCCGTCGGCCGGCTCACCGGCGCCGACACCGGCAAGGGCCGGCTGCCGGACCCGGCCGAGATCTACGAGGTCTGCCGGCGGGTGCTCAGCCGCGGTCCGGCGCGGCCGGATCTGGCCGGCCGGCACGTGGTGATCAGCGCCGGCGGCACCCGCGAACCCCTGGACCCGGTGCGCTACCTCGGCAACCGCTCCTCCGGCAAGCAGGGCTACGCGCTGGCCCGTACCGCGGTGGCCCGCGGCGCCCGCGTCACCCTGCTGGCCGCCAACACCGGGCTGCCGGATCCGGCCGGCGCCGAGGTGCGGGCGGTCGGCACCGCGGAGCAGCTCCGCGAGGCCGTGCTGAAGGCCGCCGCCGACGCGGACGTGGTGGTGATGGCCGCCGCCGTGGCCGATTTCCGACCCTCCGCGTACGCCGAGGGGAAGATCAAGAAGAAGGACGGCGAGGAGCCGCCGCCGCTGGCCCTGGTCCGCAATCCCGACATCCTGGCCGAGATCTCCGCCGACCGGCCCCGGCCCGGCGCCCTGGTGGTCGGCTTCGCCGCCGAGACCGACGACGTCCTCGCCAACGGCCGAGCCAAGCTCGCCCGCAAGGGGTGTGACCTGCTGGTGGTCAACGAGGTGGGGGAGCACAAGACGTTCGGCAGCGAGGAGAACGAGGCGGTGATCCTGGCGGCCGACGGCGGCGAGACCCCGGTCCCGCACGGACCCAAGGAGGACCTCGCCGACCGGCTCTGGGACCTGGTCGTCACCCGGCTGGCCTGACCGGGCCCGGTGATTCGCCGACCGTCTGCTGTCGGGACGCTGTCGGGATGCGGTCGGGGTGCTGCCGGTGTGCTGTGGGTGTGCTGTGCCGGTGTGTTGCCGGTGTGGTGTCGGGCTGTCGGCGGCCTTCGGGAACCTGGCACATGGCCTTTTGCCGTGCGTCCGCGCGGTCTCTGGACACAGCGGCGCAGTTCATGGCATATCCAAAGGACGAGATGACGGGTCCGCCCGACGACTCGGAGGATAAACTAACCGCGGAGGCCGGGCGCAGCCCCGCGTCCTCCGTCGGTTTTCAGCTTTTCAGCACCTCAGCACCTCAGCATTTCAGCTTTTCCAGCCAGCTTTTCAGCCAGCAGCCGCTGCAACCCCAGGGAGCGATGTGTCCCGCCGCCTGTTCACCTCGGAGTCCGTCACCGAAGGACATCCCGACAAGATCGCTGACCAGATCAGCGACACCATCCTCGACGCGCTTCTCACCGCCGACCCGCATTCCCGGGTCGCCGTCGAGACGCTCATCACGACTGGCCAGGTCCACATCGCAGGCGAGGTGACGACGACCGCGTACGCGGACATCGCGACCCTGGTCCGCAACAAGATCCTCGACATCGGCTACGACTCGTCCAAGAAGGGCTTCGACGGCGCCTCCTGCGGTGTCTCGGTGTCCATCGGCGCCCAGTCGCCCGACATCGCCCAGGGCGTCGACACCGCGTACGAGAAGCGGGTGGAGGGCACCGACGCCGAGGACGAGCTGAACAAGCAGGGCGCGGGCGACCAGGGCCTGATGTTCGGTTACGCCTCCGACGAGACGCCCGAGCTGATGCCGCTGCCGATCACCCTGGCGCACCGGCTCTCCCGCCGCCTCACCGAGGTCCGCAAGAACGGCACCATCCCGTACCTGCGCCCGGACGGCAAGACGCAGGTCACCATCGAGTACGACGGCGACAAGGCGGTCCGCCTCGACACCGTGGTGGTCTCCTCGCAGCACGCCTCCGACATCGACCTGGACTCGCTGCTCGCCCCCGACATCCGCGAGTTCGTGGTGGAGGTCGAGCTGCGGGCGCTCCTCGACGAGGGCATCAAGCTCGACATCGAGGGCTACCGGCTGCTGGTCAACCCGACCGGGCGGTTCGAGATCGGCGGCCCGATGGGCGACGCCGGCCTGACCGGCCGCAAGATCATCATCGACACCTACGGCGGCATGGCCCGCCACGGCGGTGGCGCCTTCTCCGGCAAGGACCCGTCCAAGGTCGACCGCTCCGCCGCGTACGCCATGCGCTGGGTCGCCAAGAACGTGGTCGCCGCCGGGCTGGCCTCCCGCTGCGAGGTCCAGGTCGCGTACGCGATCGGCAAGGCGGAGCCGGTCGGTCTCTTCGTGGAGACCTTCGGCACCGAGAACCTGGGCGTGGAGAAGATCGAGCGGGCCATCGGCGAGGTCTTCGACCTGCGTCCGGCCGCCATCATCCGCGACCTCGACCTGCTGCGGCCGATCTACGCCCAGACCGCCGCCTACGGCCACTTCGGCCGTGAGCTGCCGGACTTCACCTGGGAGCGCACCGACCGGGTGGAGGCGCTGCGCGCCGCCACCGGGATCTGAGCGCCGCCGCTCGGCCGCCGCGGCCAGCACCGGACACACCCGATACACCCGGTACGCCCGCTAACACCCGGTCGTTCCGGCACATTCGCTTCACCGAGGCCCGGCCCCGTTTCGTACGGGGCCGGGCCTCGGCCTTCCCCGTGGCCGGTGCGGCGGCCGGGTGGCGGCCGGGTGGCGGCCGGTGTCGGTGCCGTCTGGTAGGTAATGGAGGGTGAGCGGCGAGAACGAGCAGGACCAGCGGCGCCCCGCGCGGGAGGAGGCGCCGGGGGGCGAGCAGCTCGCGCTCATCCGGGAGACCGTCCGCTCGAAGCGAGCCAAGCCCCGCACCTGGCGCGGCGCGGCCCTCGCCGAGGGACTGCCGGTCGCCCGCGTCCTGGTGGACAAGGGCCTGCTGCACCTCGACCAGTTCTTCGACTACGCCGTGCCCGCCGCCATGGACGCCGAGGCCCAGCCGGGCGTACGCGTCAGGGTCCGCTTCGGGGCGCGGGTCGTCGGCGGGCGCCGCGAGGGCGGCACGCTGCACGACGGTTTCATCGTCGAGCGCAGGACCGAGAGCGACTACCGCGGCCCGCTGGCCCCGCTCGCCCAGGTGCTCTCCGCCGAGCCGGTGCTCACCCCGCCGCTGCTCGCGCTGTGCCGCCGGGTCGCCGACCGGTACGCCGGGGCGCTCGCCGACGTCGTGCAGCTCGCCGTCCCGCCGCGGATGGCCCGCGCCGAGCGGCAGGAATCGCCCGTGCCCCGCCCCGACCCGCCGGTCCCCGACCCCGGCACCTGGTCGCGTTACGCCGCGGGACCCGCCTATCTGCACGCGCTGGCCCGCGGTGACACCCCCCGCGCGGTCTGGCTGGCGCTGCCGGGACCGCACTGGCCCCGCGAGCTGGCGCTCGCGCTGGCCACCACCCTCGCCTCGGGGCGCGGCGCCCTCGCGGTGCTGCCGGACGGCCGGTCCGCCGCCCGGGTGGACACCGCCCTCGGTGAGCTGCTCGGCGCGGGCCGGCATGTGATGCTCACCGCCGACGTGGGCCCCGAGGAGCGGTACCGGCGCTGGCTGGCGGTCAGCCGGGGCGCGGTCCGGGCGGTGATCGGCACCCGCGCCGCGATGTTCGCGCCCGTCGCCGACCTCGGTCTGATCGCGCTGTGGGACGACGGCGACTCCAGCCACGCGGAACCCCACGCGCCGCAGCCGCACGCCCGCGATGTGACCCTGCTGCGGGCCCGCGAGGAGCGCACCGCCTTTCTGCTCGGCGGGATCACCGGCACGGTGGAGGGCGCCCAACTGGTCGAGAGCGGCTGGGCGCTGCCGCTCGCCGCGAGCCGTGCCGAGGTCCGCGCCGCCGCGCCCCTGATCCGTACCGTCGGCGACACCGACCAGGCCCGCGACGAGGCCGCCCGAGTGGCCCGGCTGCCCTCGCTGGCCTGGCAGATCACCCGGGACGCGCTGGCCCGCGGCCCGGTCCTGGTCCAGGTGCCCCGGCGCGGCTATGTGCCCCGGCTCGCCTGCGACCACTGCCGCGAGCCGGCCCGCTGCGCCGCCTGCGCCGGCCCGCTGGAGCTGCGGGACCAGCACGGCACCCCGCACTGCGGCTGGTGCGGGCGCCCGGCGGCGGACTGGCACTGCCAGGCGTGCGGCGGCTTCCGGCTGCGGGCCCAGGTGGTGGGCGCCCGGCGCACCGCGGAGGAGCTGGGGCGGGCCTTCCCCCGGGTGCCGGTCCGCACCTCGGGCCGGGACGCCGTACTCACCACGGTCGGCGCCGCCCCCGCGCTGGTCATCGCCACTCCGGGGGCCGAACCGGTGGCGGACGAGGGATACGCGGCGGCCCTGCTGCTCGACGGCTGGGCGCTGCTGAACCGCCCCGATCTGCGGGCCGGGGAGGAGGCGCTGCGGCGCTGGGCGCTGGCGGCGGCGCTGGTCCGGCCGGCCGCCGACGGGGGCACCGTGGTGGTGCTGGCCGAGCCGACGCTGCGGCCGGTGCAGGCGCTGGTGCGCTGGGATCCCGCCGGGCACGCGGTGCGTGAGCTGGCGGAGCGGGCCGAGCTGCGCTTTCCGCCGGTCGCCCGGATGGCGTCGGTGACCGGTTCGGCGGCGGCGCTGGCGGACTTCGTCGAGACGGTACGGCTTCCGGAGGGCACGGATCTGCTCGGGCCGGTGCCGCTCGACGCGGGCGGCGGGCCGGGCGGCTCGCGGCGCGGGCGCGCCGGTGCTCCGACCCCGCCGCCGGGCGAGCAGTGGGAGCGGCTGCTGCTCCGGGTGCCGCCGGGCACCGGGGCGGCGCTGGCCGCCGCGCTGAAGGAGGCCCAGGTGCGGCGGGCGGCCCGGGGCGCCGCCGAGCCGACCTTCATCCGGATGGACCCGCCCGACATCGGCTGAGGCCGGCCCCGCGCGATGCCGCCGGGCCGGCGGCCTTCCGCGGCGCTTCCGTATGGCATCCGCCACGGTCGGCATGGGCTCGCGCCGTCCTCCGGTCGCCGAACTGTCGGCGCGCCGACTGTTCGGCGACCGGAGGACGAGGCGTCAGCCGTTGCGTGGGCCGGGCAGGGCCGGGCCGGCCGAGGCGGGCAGCGAGTCACCGCCGGCCGGGGCGGGGGGTGCCCCCATCCGGGGCGCGTTCAGCGAGGTCGGCATGGAGCGGGCCGCGGGCACGCTCGCCGCGGTGTGCGGGGCCGGCCCGGGGTCAGGGCCCGCGGAGTGGGGGCCCTGGTCCTCCACGGCCGGCCCACCGCCCGGACGCCGTCCCCCGTAACGGCGGTGGACGGCCTGCTTCGTCACACCCAGGGCGGAGCCCACCGCGTCCCAGGAGAAGCCGAGCGACCGGTCGAACTCCACCGCCGCCGTGACCAGGGTCTCCACGCTGTCGCGCAGCTCCTGGGCGAGCCGGACGGTGGGGGCGGGCGCCCGGCCGTAGACGATGAAGCCGGCGGTGGGGCCGCCGCGGCGCGGCCGGTAGACCGTGCCCAACTGGGCGGTCAGCGTCCGCAGCGCGTCCACCTGTCGGCGGACCCTTTCGATGTCCCGCACCAGAAGGTGCAGGCTTGCCCGTGCCTGGGCGTCAGGAGTTGCGTGGTCGGGCATCAACAAGCCTCTCCAACCGGCGGTTACTGAGGAGCGGGCCGCGCGGCGGAGCACGCGTTGACCCGTTTTCGGTCAAACTCTCCTGACCAACGCGCCACCGCCCCAAGGAGTCACGCAATTCGGGGCGCGGCCGCCCTCCAGGGGGCGCACTCCAGGCGCACACACCCTCGGCCGGGGGCGGCCTAGACTTGGGCCGTCCCCCCCGGCTGTTCCCCGAGCGTCCCCTGAGCGTCCCCTGAGCGTCCCCTGAGCGTCGCACCAGCACCCCAGAGGAGAACCCCGCGTGTCGGTCAAGCCCATCCGCCTCTTCGGCGACCCGGTGCTGCGCATGACGGCGCAGCCGGTCACCACCTTCGACCTGGAGCTGCGCAAGCTCGTCCAGGACCTGACCGACACCATGCGGGCCGCTCCCGGCGCGGGCCTGGCCGCCCCGCAACTCGGGGTCTCACTTAGGGTGTTCACCTACTTCGTGGACGGTGAGCTGGGCCACCTCATCAATCCCGAGCTCACCCTCAGCGACGAGCGGCAGGACGGCCCCGAGGGCTGCCTGTCACTGCCCGGCCTCACCTACGACTGCACCCGGGCGTTCGGCGTCGTCGCCAAGGGCTTCACGATGTACGGCGACCCGGTCACCATCGAGGGCACCCAGAAGCTGGCCCGCTGCATCCAGCACGAGACCGACCATCTGAACGGCATCATCTTCATCGACCGGCTCGACGCCGAGCAGCGCGCGGCCGCGCTGAAGGCGATCCGCGAGGAGGGCTGGGGAGAAGAGGGGCCGGGAGGGCAGCAGGGGACGCCGCAGGTGCGGATCTCGCCGCACGACACCCTCGGCCGGGCCCTGTGACCCGCGCCGTGCCCGCGCCGATCCCGTTGTCCACGCCGCCCGCCGCTGTCCCCACTGCCCACGCCGCACCCGCCGTCCCCGCTGCCGACGCCGCACCCCGGCCGTACCCGCCGGTGAACCCGTCGCCCGCCGTCACCGCCCACCGAGAGGCACACCCCGCACGATGAGGCTCGTCTTCGCCGGCACCCCCGAGGCCGCCCTACCCGCCCTGGACGCCCTGCTCGCCTCCGACCGCCACGAAGTGGTGGCCGTGGTGACCCGGCCCGACGCCGTCGCCGGACGGGGCCGCAAGCTGCTGGCCAGCCCGGTCGCCGAGCGGGCCGCAGAAGCCGGCATCGAGGTGCTCAAGCCGGCCAGGCCGCGCGACGAGGACTTCCTCACCCGGCTGCGGGAGATCGCCCCCGACTGCTGCCCGGTCGTCGCCTACGGGGCGCTGCTGCCCAAGGTCGCCCTCGACGTGCCCGCCCACGGCTGGGTCAATCTGCACTTCTCGCTGCTGCCCGCCTGGCGCGGCGCCGCCCCCGTCCAGCACGCGGTGATGGCCGGCGACGAGGTGACCGGCGCCTCCACCTTCCTGATCGAGCAGGGGCTCGACTCCGGCCCGGTCTACGGGGTGATCACCGAGGAGATCCGTCCCACCGACACCAGCGGCGATCTGCTGACCCGGCTCTCGCACAGCGGCGCCCGGCTGCTGGCCGCCACCCTCGACGGCATCGGCTCCGGCGAGCTGGTCGCCCGCCCGCAGCCCGCCGAGGGCGTCACCCTGGCCCCGAAGATCACCGTCGAGGACGCGGCCGTCGACTGGACCGCACCCGCCCTCCGGGTCGACCGGGTGATCCGCGGCTGCACCCCGGCCCCCGGCGCCTGGACCCTGACGGGCGGCGAGCGCCTCAAACTGGGCCCCGTCACCCTCGCCCCCGACCGTACCGACCTCGCCCCCGGTGAGCTGTCGGTCGCCAAGAACACCGTGCACGTCGGCACCGGCAGCCACGCCGTGCTGCTCGGCGACGTCCAGCCGCAGGGCAAGAAGGCGATGCCTGCCGCCGCCTGGGCCCGCGGCACCCGCCTGCCGGCCGGCAGCCGCCTCGGCTGACCCGGGGAGCCGGGCGGCCGCCGGCCGGCGAGGGCCGCCCGGCTCCGGACCCGCCCCGCCTTCGCCCCCGGGGCAGCCGTGCGCCACCGCCCCGTAGGGTGGACGCGGTCCCACCTCATCGAATCCGCGGAGCACCTTTCTCGTGAACGACCAGCCTCGCCGACGTCCGCAGGGCAAGCCGCAGGGTCAGTCCCAGGGCAAGCCGCAGCAGGGGAAGCCCTACCGCCGGCCCCAGCGCGACCCCGTACGGGTCCTCGCCTTCGAGGCGCTGCGGGCGGTCGCCGAGCGGGACGCGTACGCCAACCTGGTGCTGCCCGGGCTGCTCCGGGCCGCCGAGGCGGACGCGGTGAAGAAGGGCCGTACCTTCGACCGCCGGGACGCCGCCCTGGCCACCGAGCTGGTGTACGGGACGCTGCGCGGGCAGGGCACCTATGACGCGGTGATAGCCGCCTGCGTCGACCGGCCGCTGCGCGAGGTGGACCCGCCGGTGCTCGACGTGCTCGCGCTCGGCGCGCATCAGCTCCTCGGCACCCGCATCCCCTCGCACGCCGCCGTCTCGGCGACCGTGGACCTAGCCCGGGTGGTGCTCGGCGACGGCCGGTCCAAGTTCGTCAACGCGGTGCTGCGGAAGATCGCCGCCCAGGACCTGGACGCCTGGCTGGCCCAGGTCGCGCCGCCGTACGACACCGACCCCGAGGACCATCTCGCCGTCGTGCACTCCCATCCGCGTTGGGTCGTCTCCGCGCTGTGGGACGCGCTCGGCGGCGGCCGCGCCGGGATCGAGGACCTGCTGGCCGCCGACAACGAGCGGCCCGAAGTGACGCTCGTGGCCCGCCCCGGCCGCTCCACCCCGCAGGAGATCGCCGCCTCGCTGCCCGCCGGGACCACCGAGCCGGGCCGCTGGTCGCCGTACGCGCTGCGGCTCGCGGAGGGCGGCGACCCGGCGGCGGTCGAGGCGGTCCGGGAGAACCGGGCCGGGGTGCAGGACGAGGGCAGCCAACTGGTGGCCGCCGCCCTGGCCGCGGCCCCGCTCGACGGCTCGGACGCCCGCTGGCTCGACGCCTGCGCGGGCCCCGGCGGCAAGGCCGCGCTGCTGGCGGCGCTCGCCGCCGAGCGCGGCGCGCTGCTCGTCGCGGCCGAGAAGCAGCCGCACCGGGCCCGGCTGGTCGGCAGGGCGCTGGCGGGCAACCCGGGTCCGTACCAGGTCGTGGTGGCCGACGGCACCCGGTCCGTCTGGGCCCCCGGCTCCTTCGACCGGGTGCTGGTCGACGTCCCCTGCACGGGCCTGGGCGCCCTGCGCCGCCGCCCGGAGGCCCGCTGGCGGCGGCGCGCCCAGGACGTGGCCGCCTTCGCCCCGCTCCAGCGCGGCCTGCTCACCGAGGCACTGCGGGCGGTCCGGGTCGGCGGAGTGGTCGGCTACGCCACCTGCTCCCCGCATCTGGCCGAGACCCGCGCGGTGGTGGACGACATCCTGCGCGGCGACCACGCGCCGGCCGCCGAGATCCTCGACGCCCGCCCGCTGCTGCCCGGCGTCCCCGCCCTCGGGGACGGTCCGGATCTCCAGCTCTGGCCGCATCTGCACGGCACGGACGCCATGTACCTGGCGCTGCTGCGCCGCACCGGCTGACCGGGCCGTGCAGATGCGGCCCATCAGGCGGCCCGAAGCTCCCCGCCGCGTCGACATGTCGATGGGGCCGGGCACCCGGCGCGGTCAAGGGCTCCGCACACCCCGTTCGATCCGGTCAGCCGGCCGGGCCCGCCCGGCGCGCCGCTGGCCGGGCGGCCGGTCCCGGCTGCCCGGCAGGGCGGGCGGCACGGCGGTTTCCGGCAATCGCCCGCGCCCTCCCGGTCGAGTCCGTGGCCCGTTATTGACCGTAATTCACCTGCGGCCCGGAATCTGGTTTGCTGGCGGTATGAACGTGCAGATCAGCCCCAGCATTCTGTCCGCCGACTTCGCCCGGCTCGCCGAGGAAGCGCAGGCGGTCGATGGAGCCGACTGGCTCCATGTCGATGTGATGGACAACCACTTCGTCCCCAACCTCACGCTCGGCGTGCCAGTTGTCGAGGCGCTGCGCAAGTCGACCGGAATCCCGCTCGACTGTCATCTGATGATCGACGAGCCCGACCGCTGGGCGCCCGCCTATGTGGAAGCCGGGGCCTCCTCGGTCACCTTCCACGCCGAGGCCGTCTCGGCCCCGGTCCGGCTGGCCAGGGAGATCCGCGCGAAGGGTGCCAGGGCGTCGATGGCGCTCCGGCCGAGCACACCGATCGAGCCGTACGAGGACCTGCTGCCCGAACTGGACATGCTGCTGATCATGACCGTGGAGCCGGGCTTCGGCGGCCAGGACTTCCTGGACAGCATGCTGCCCAAGATCCGCCGCACCCGGGCCATGATCGATCGGCACGGTCTCCAGATGTGGCTCCAGGTGGACGGCGGCATCACCACCCAGACCATCGAGCGCTGCGCCGAGGCGGGCGCCGACATGTTCGTCGCGGGCTCCGCGGTCTACGGCTCCGGTGACCCGGGGGCGGCGGTCCGCGCGCTGCGCAGCCAGGCGGTCAAGGCGCGTACCCACTGAGCCGCCCACCGACCGGCCCGCGAGCGGGCAGACCGGTCGGCGGGATGGGGCTACGCGCCCGTAACATCGGCCTTCTGGAAGGATGAGCGCGGAGCGGAGCAGTTGGGCAACCGGGGAGAGGCGACGTGAGCACAGGCCGCGCACAGCTACGCATGGGCCCCGGCGAGATGGTCCAGGCCGCGGCGATGGCACGTCGCTTCTACCTGGAGGGAAAGTCGAAGATCCAGATCGCGGAGGAGTTCGGGGTCAGCCGCTTCAAGGTGGCCCGGGTACTGGAGACGGCGCTCGAACGCGATCTGGTCCGGATCGAGATCAGGGTGCCGGCCGAACTCGACGCCGAGCGGTCCGACGCCCTGCGGGCGCATTACGGGCTCCGGCACGCCGTCGTGGTGGAGACCCCGGCCGATCAGGCGGACGCGCCCGATCCGGAGAACCTCGGCGCGGTCGCCGCCGAGCTGCTCGGCGAACTCGTCAGCGACGGCGACGTGCTGGGCCTGGCCTGGGGCCGGTCCATCATCACCATGGCCAACGCCCTCGACCGGCTGCCACCCTGCACGGTGGTCCAGCTCACCGGGGTCTACGACGTCGGCGCCGCCGAACGCGGCTCGGTGGAGGCGGTACGCACCGCGGCCGCCGTCTCCGGCGGTCAGGCGCACCCGCTCTACGCCCCGATGGTGCTGGCCGACCCGGCCACCGCCGCCGCGCTGCGCGCCCAGAGCCAGATCGCCGCCGCCATGGGCTACTTCGACAAGGTGACCGTGGCGGTGGTGTCGGTCGGCTCCTGGGAAGCCGGCGTCTCCTCCGTGCACGACGCCCTCACCGACGCCGAGCGCGAGCACTACGCGGGGCTCGGGGTGGCCGCCGAGATGTCCTCGCACCTCTTCGACGCGCAAGGCCGCCGGGTGGGCCGGGACCTGGGGGAGCGGTGCATCACCATCGAGGCGGACCGGCTGCGCCGCATCCCCGAGGTGCTCGCCATCGCCGGCGGTATGCGCAAGGCCGCCGCCATCGACGCGGTGCTGCGCTCGGGCCTGGTCACCAGCCTGGTCACCGACATCGCCGCCGCCGACCATCTGCTGCACACCACCCGGCCGCCGGCCCGGCCGGCGCTCGACCGGGCCGACCCCGACGGAGGGTGAGCCGGCGGGCGGGCTGATCCGCCCGGCCGACACCGCGGGCCGCCGGGCGCGCTGCCGCCGCCCCGATGATCACCTGTGGCAGCATCGGCGCATGCTCGTGCTCGACCTGGCCGACGTCCACGACCGACCGTCCTTCATGGACCGCTGCACCGCCGACCTGCGTCTTCCCGACTGGTTCTGCCGCAACTGGGATTCCCTCGCCGATTGCCTCACCGACCTGTCGTGGTGGCCCGCGGAACCCGGCGGCCGGCGGCTGCGGGTGCGGAACTGGCACGGCTACGCGGCGGCCAGGCCCCGCGAATGGCGGATCTTCAAGGACGTGCTGCGCGACGCCGAGATCTTCTGGCGGAACACCGACACGGAACTGGTCGTCGGCTGGGAGGACGGCCAGGACAGCGGTGGCGACAGGGGCGACAGGGGCGACAGCGGCGGCGGCGCTCCGGGCGGGCCGCCGGCTCAGTAGCCGCTGCCGCCACCGGTGCCGGAGGTCGACGAGGGCTTGGACTTGATCTCCTTGCCGTTGGTCCCCACCACGTACCAGAGCGCGCCGAAGGCGTTGAGGCCCTGGCCGTTGGTGCTGCCCGCCTTCTTGTCGCCGGCGAACCGGTAGAGCGGGTGGCCGTTGTACGTGACCTGCTTGCTGCCGTCGCCGCGGGTGGTGGTGGAGAGCAGATCGCTCTTGATCCCGCTGCCCGCGGTGGGCTTGCCGGAGACGGTGAGCGGCGGCCACGCGGTCGAGCAGGCTCCGTTGCAGGTGGACTTGCTGGTCTTGTCGGCCTGGAAGAGGTACAGGGCCTGGGTCTTGCTGGTGAAGAGGATGGTGCCGAGCGGCCCCTTCTTGGACTTCACCGTCACATTGCTGGCCGCCGCGACCTCCCCGGCGGCCGCCGGCCCGTCGGTGTCGGTGGCCGAGGCGGATGTGGTGGCGGGCGGGGTGATGCCGCTGCCGGCCGAACTCTGGGTGCCGTCGGAGCATGCCGTGGCCGCCGTGGCGACGAGTACGGCTCCGGCAACGGCGATGGATGCTCTGGCGTGGTGCCTCACGTGGACTCCTCGGATCCGGGCGGCCCTGTCTCGGGCAGCTCACGACCCGCCTGGTGGGGGGCCGCGCACCCCCACTACACGACAGCCGCCGCCGGTCAGCCACCCGGCAGAGCCGTCCGGGCGGCGCGAAGGGACGGGAGGTGGCGACGGGTCGGCCAGAAGGCGGCGACGGGTTCGCCAGAAGTCGGTGATCTCGGGGATGATGAGGGAGGAGCCGCAGCTCGTCCGGCCCAGGCCGGCGCTGACTCCCCGCCCGCTGTCAGAGTGAATTCGCAGGTGAGAGAGTCGGTATGCGCTTCCTGAATGATGTTCGGCCCGGTTACGACCTGACGTACGACGACGTTTTCATGGTGCCGCGCCGCAGTGCGGTCGGCTCCCGTCAGGATGTCGACCTGCGCTCCCCGGACGGGACCGGCACCACCATCCCGCTGGTGGTCGCCAATATGACCGCCATCGCCGGCCGGCGGATGGCCGAGACGGTCGCCCGGCGCGGTGGTCTGGTGGTCATACCGCAGGACATCCCGATCGAGGTGATCGCCGAGGTGGTGGGCTGGGTCAAGCAGCGCCACCTGGTGCTCGACACCCCGATCACCCTGGCCCCCGGCCAGACGGTCGCCGACGCGCTGGCGCTGCTGCCGAAGCGGGCGCACGGCGCGGGTGTGGTGGTGGCCGACGACGGCCGGCCGATCGGTGTGGTCACCGAGTCCGATCTCACCGGTGTGGACCGCTTCACCCAGTTGTCCGAGGTGATGTCCCGCGACCTGCTGCTGCTCGACGCGGACATCGATCCGCGTGAGGCCTTCAACCGGCTGGAGGACGCCCATCGCAAGCTCGCCCCGGCGGTCGACGCCGGGGGCCGGCTGGCCGGCATCCTGACCCGGACCGGCGCGCTGCGCGCCACCCTCTACGACCCCGCCGTGGACGCCGCCGGCCGGCTGCGGATCGCCGCGGCCGTCGCGGTCAACGGTGACGTGGCGGGCAAGGCGAAGCAGCTTCTGGACGCCGGGGTGGACGCGCTGGTGGTGGACACCGCCCATGGCCACCAGGAGACGATGCTCGCCGCGGTCCGCGCGGTCCGCGGCCTCGATCCGCGGGTGCCGGTGGTGGCCGGCAACGTGGTGGCCGCCGAGGGGGTGCGCGATCTGGTCGAGGCGGGCGCGGACATCATCAAGGTCGGCGTGGGGCCCGGCGCGATGTGCACCACCCGGATGATGACCGGTGTCGGGCGGCCGCAGTTCTCCGCGGTGCTGGAGTGCGCGGCCGAGGCCCGCAGGCACGGCAAGCACGTCTGGGCGGACGGCGGGGTGCGGCATCCGCGCGATGTCGCGATGGCGCTGGCCGCCGGGGCCTCCAATGTGATGATCGGATCGTGGTTCGCGGGTACGCATGAGTCGCCCGGCGATCTCCAGCAGTCCGCCGACGGCCGGCTCTACAAGGAGTCGTTCGGGATGGCCTCGGCCCGCGCGGTGCGCAACCGCACCAGCGAGGAGTCGGCGTACGACCGGGCCCGTAAGGCGCTCTTCGAGGAGGGCATCTCCACCTCGCGGATGTTCCTGGACCCGGCCCGGCCGGGGGTGGAGGACCTGATCGACTCGATCATCGCGGGGGTGCGCAGCTCCTGCACGTACGCGGGCGCGGCCTCGCTGGAGGAGTTCGCCGAGCGGGCGGTCGTCGGGGTGCAGAGCGCGGCGGGCTATGCCGAGGGCAAGCCGCTGCATGTGAGCTGGCAGTAACCGTGCCGCTGGACGGTCTCGACGAGCGGATCGTGCACGCGCTGGCCGCGGACGCGCGCCGCTCGTACGCGGACATCGGCGCGGAGGTGGGTCTGTCGGCGCCGGCCGTGAAGCGCCGGGTGGACCGGCTGCTGGCGGCCGGCGCGATCACCGGCTTCACGGTCCGGGTCGACCCGGCGGCGCTCGGGTGGCAGACCGAGGCGCTGGTGGAGCTGTATTGCCGGCACAATACGTCGCCGGCCGACATCCGGCGGGGGCTGGCCCGCTATCCGGAGGTGGTGTCGGCGTCGACCGTGACGGGGGAGGCGGACGCGGTTGTCCAGGTGTTCGCGGCCGACGTGCGCCACTTCGAGGGGGTGCTTGAGCGGATCGCGAGCGAGGCTTTTGTGATCCGGACGAAGTCGGTGCTGGTTCTTTCTCCTCTGGTGCGGCGGCACGCTCCTGCTGCCGCCGCGGACCCGCCGCCCGGGCCGGCTTGACCGGCGGCCGGTACGCCCCCGGGCTGCGCCTTGCGGTCGCTCGGCGTCCGCGGGTGCGTCGTGGCTTGTCGCGCAGTTCCTCCCCCAGAGCTTCGCCTGGGGGTACCCCCAGCGCCCTCCTGACGGGGCCCGACATTGGGCGAAATGTCTGGTTTATTGCTAAAGAGACGTTTCCGGTGATCCAGGCGGGTTAGTCGCAACCATGGGGCCAAGTGGGCCCTTGCAGCCCGAGGAGGCGACATGATCACGCGTGACCAGATACCCCAGGTCGTGGGCCATCCGGTCCTTGATCCTCAGGGGAAGAAGATCGGCGACGCCAAGCACATGTACCTGGACGACCGCACCGGCGAGCCGGAGTGGGTCACCGTCAAGACCGGCTTCTTCGGCAACAACGAGACCTTCGTGCCGACGCGTTCCGCCCGGATGACGGAGAACCACCTGGAGGTCCCGTACGACAAGGACCAGGTCAGGGGAGCGCCGAACGTGGACGTCGACTCGGGCGGCCACCTTTCGGTCGACGAGGAGCGGAACCTCTACCAGTACTACGGCCTGGAGACCCGCGGCACCTCCGCGGAGACCACCGGCGCGGACGGGCAGGCCGACGCGGCCGCCGGGACCGCCGGCGCGGCCGGAGCGGCGGGCGCCGCCGCCCAAAACCGTGACGCCAAGGAGTCCGAGCCGCAGGGCGGCATGTCCGGCAGCGAGGCAGGCGCCGGAACCGGCGAGGCGGGCGCGGGCTACATGGCCGGGCGCACCGGTCCCGCCGAGCGGGTCTCGGACGTCGGGGACGCCGGGGACGCCGGGGACGCCGAGGACGACGCCATGACCCGCTCCGAGGAGGAGATCCACGTGGACGTGGAGCGGCGTGCCTCCGGCCGGGCGCGGCTGCACAAGTTCGTCGAGGTCGAGGACGTCGAGCAGGTCGTGCCGATCCGGCACGAGGAGGTCAGGCTCGAACGCGAGCCGATCACCGAGGCCAACCGCAGCGCCGCGCTGTCCGGCAGCGAGATCAGCGAGGCCGAGCACGAGGTCATCCTGCACGAGGACCAGCCGGTCATCGACACCCGGGTGGTGCCGAAGGAGCGTGTGCGGATGCGCGTCGAGGAGCACGTCGAGCAGAAGACCGTGCACGGCCGCGTCCGCAAGGAGCGGATCGAGTCGGACATGGCCGACTCCGATTCCGACGAGGGCGGTCCCGCCGCCGACCAGGGCCGCGACGACCCCCGCTTCCGCTGAGGAAGCCCGAGCCGCCCAGGCCCACCCCTTGACCGTCCCCGGCCGGCCGCCCCCGCGACCCGCCGGGGACGGTCATGCCCGAACGGCCCCCCGCGCAACGAATCGCCGCCACGCCCGCGTAGCGCGCAACGAATCACCCCCCTAGCCGCAATGATCGCGCCTTGCCGCCGCCCTGAGCCCGGACGTAGCGTCGTGGGCAGACCGACGCACCCCATCTGACCAGGCGAAAGAGGCTCCATGGCGCCGTTGCGCACCGCGCTGCTGCAAGGGCCGGCCGGCGTCCCCGCCGACATCGAGCAGAGCCTGGGCGTACTGGACGGGGCGGCGGGGCGGGCCGCCGGGCAGGGCGCGCGGCTGCTGGTGACCAGTGAGCTCTTCCTGACCGGGTACGCCCTCGGTGAGCGGCTGGCCGCGCGGGCCGAGGCGGCCGGCGGAGCGGCGGAGCGCCGCGTCGCGGAGATCGCGGCGCGGCACCGTATCGGCATCGTCTACGGGATGCCCGAGCGGGACGGCCGGGCCGTCTTCAACACCGCCCGGTTCGCCGGCCCCGACGGCGAGCCGACGGTGGCCTACCGCAAGGCCCACCTCTTCGGCCCGTACGAGCGGGGCGCCTTCACGCCCGGCGCGGAACCGGTCGTCCAGGCCGAGCTCGACGGCGTCCGGATCGGCCTGCTGATCTGCTACGACGTGGAGTTCCCCGAGGCGGTGCGGGCGCACGCGCTGGCCGGCACCGAACTGCTCGCGGTGCCCACCGCGCTGATGCGGCCCTACGAGTTCGTCGCGCGGACCCTCGTCCCGGCGCGGGCGTACGAGAACGGGCTGCACATCGCCTACGCCAACCGCTGCGGCCCCGAGGGCGATCAGCACTTCGCCGGGCTGAGCTGCCTGGTCGGGCCCGACGGTGTCGTCCGGGCCAGGGCGGGTCACGGCGCCGAACTGCTGGTGGCCGACGCCGACCCGGCGGTGCGCGCCGCGGCCCGGGCCGAGACCCCGTATCTGACCGACCGCCGCCCCGAGCTCTACCGCTCCCTGCACCGGGACCGCTCCTCGGACTGATCGGCCACCCGGCCCTCACCCCGACCCTGGACCGTCACCCCGGCCCCCGCCCCACTCACCGCCCCTTCCCGGAGAGACCCGCCCCATGACGTCCGTGCCCACCGCCGTCCACGACGAGCAGCACATCGAGGCACAGGCGCAGCCGCCCATCACCATGTTCGGCCCCGACTTCCCCTACGCCTACGACGACTTCCTGGCCCACCCCGCCGGGCTGGGCGCCGTGCCCCCCGCCGAGCACGGCACCGAGGTCGCGGTGATCGGCGGCGGCCTGTCCGGCATCGTCACCGCGTACGAGCTGATGAAGATGGGCCTGCGCCCGGTGGTCTACGAGGCCGACCGGATCGGCGGCCGGCTGCGTACCGTCGGTTTCGACGGCTGCGACCCGGGGCTGACCGCCGAGATGGGCGCGATGCGCTTCCCGCCGTCGTCCACCGCCTTCCAGCACTACGTGGACCTGGTCGGCCTGGCGACCCGGCCGTTCCCCAACCCGCTGGCGCCCGCCACCCCGTCGACCGTGGTGGACCTCAAGGGCGAAAGCCACTACGCCACCTCGCTCGACGACCTGCCCCCGGTCTTCCACCAGGTGATGGACGCCTGGAACGCCTGCCTCGAAGAGGGCGCCCACTTCTCGGCGACGCAGCGGGCCCTGCGCGCCCGGGACGTACCGGCGATCAGGGCGCTGTGGTCCGGGCTGGTCGAGAAGCTGGACAACCAGACCTTCTACGGCTTCCTCTGCGACTCGCCGGCCTTCCGCTCCTTCCGGCACCGGGAGATCTTCGGGCAGGTCGGCTTCGGCACCGGCGGCTGGGACACCGACTTCCCCAACTCCATCCTGGAGATCCTGCGGGTGGTCCTCACCGGGGCCGACGACGACCACCGCGCCATCGTCGGCGGCAGCTCGCAGCTCCCGCTGCGGCTGTGGGAGCGCGCGCCGGACAAGGTGACGCACTGGCCGCGGGGCACCTCGCTCAGCACCCTGCACGGGGGCGAGCCGCGCCCGGCGGTCACCGCGCTGCACCGCACGGCGGGCAACCGGATCACCGTCACCGACGCCTCGGGCGACATCCGCGGCTACCGCGCCGCGGTCTTCACCGCCCAGAGCTGGATGCTGCTCTCCCAGATCGACTGCGACGACGCGCTCCTGCCGATCGACCACTGGACGGCCGTGGAACGCACCCACTACATGGAGTCCAGCAAGCTCTTCGTGCCCGTCGACCGCCCCTTCTGGCTCGACCGGGACCCGCACACCGGTCGCGACACCATGTCGATGACGCTCACCGACCGGATGACCCGCGGCACCTATCTGCTCGACGACGGGCCGGACCGCCCGGCCGCGATCTGCCTCTCCTACACCTGGTGCGACGACAGCCTGAAGTGGCTGCCGCTGACCGCGCACGAGCGGATGGAGGTGATGCTCAAGTCGCTCGGCGAGATCTATCCGGGCGTCGACATCAGAAAGCACGTCATCGGCAACCCGGTCACCGTGTCGTGGGAGAACGAGCCGTATTTCATGGGCGCCTTCAAGGCCAACCTGCCGGGTCACTACCGCTACCAGCGGCGGCTGTTCACCCACTTCATGCAGGACGTGCTGCCGGCCGACCGGCGCGGCCTGTTCCTGGCCGGCGACGACATCTCCTGGAACGCGGGGTGGGCGGAGGGAGCGGTGCAGACGGCGCTGAACGCGGTCTGGGGCGTCATGCACCACCTCGGCGGCGCCACCGACCCGGTCAACCCGGGGCCGGGCGACGTCTACCACGAGATCGCGCCGGTGCTGCTGCCCGAGGACTGAGGGCCGAGCGGGGTGAGCAGGAACCGCCCGACCAGTCCGACCCCCGCGTCCAGCCGGGTCGCGCACTCCTCGTACGTGTCCTGCACCCCGCGCAGCGCCCAGAGCAGCCGGGATGCCGCCCAGGCCGCGTCCCGGGCCCTCGCCAGGCTCCACGCGCCCAGCACATGGGTCAGCGGATCCGCGGCCTCCAGCAGGTCGGGGCCCGGCATCAGCTCCTCCCTGACCCGCTCCTCGATCGAGGTCAGCACCTCGCCGATCCGGTCGAAGTCGCCCTCCAGCGCACGCGGCCCGCACCCGGTGGCCCGGCAGGTGTCCACCACCGCGAGCGCCAGGTCGTGGCCGACGTGCGCGTTGACGCCGGCCAACGCGAACTGGACCGGCAGGATGCCGGGGTGGCGGCGGAAGAGCAGCAGCGGGCGCCAGCAGGCGGGCGCCCGGCGGCCCGCCAGGTCATCCTCGAGCGCGGCCAGATAGCGGCCGGCGAACCGCACCGCCAGCTCACCGGCGGCCCGCGGATCGGCGAAAGCGCCGGCCGCGAGACGCCGGCGCACCTCCTCGGTCACCGACAGGTACACCCGGTTGAAGACGGCCACCCCGTCACCGTGCGGCAGCACCGAGTTCAGACCGCGCATCCGGGAGAGCACCTGCTCCACGTCCAGGGGGTCCGGCCGCCATGCCGTCGTCATGTGCCAAGCGTCCCAGTCGCCGCGACGGGAGCCGGTGCCCGCGCCGCTCTTTCGCCGGAACGGGTGAACGCGTGAACGGGAGAAACCTTCCTGTCCCGCGCCCGCCCGCCGGTCACCGGATCTCCCCGGGCCCTCCTGCGGATCCCCTTCCCGGGGCCGCGCGGCGGGCTGGGATCGCCGGTCTGGTCCGGACCTACGGCACTCCCAACTCCCCTGCCACACACGGCAGATGGAGGCGCGCCTGTGCCATGGCGTATTCGCGCGGCATGAATTCGGCGGCCACGGCCCCACCGGACCGCGAACGACGGCTAACGTAATGAGCACGGTCCGGCGGGCCCGATTCCCCCGTGCGTGCCCGCCGGGCCTCTCGGTTTTCCGGGGCCCGGCCCCGCCGGCCGACCGGGCTGCTCCTCTGCGCTCCCCGCACCTCGCCGCATCTTGCCCATCTCTCCGTGTCTTGCCGCAACTTTCCGTGTCTTTCCGGGCTTGTCCGCACCCCGCTTTCCGCGACCGCCGGGAGCCCGTATCGGGTCCGCCCGCCGCGTCACTCCACCGGGGTGGTGTTCGGGGCGGGGGCGGGCAGCGGGGCGGACACGTGAACGGCCGATCCGGAAGCGGCGGACGGGCCCGGCCCCGGCTTGGCCGGCGCCCGCACCACCCCCGCGCCCAGCACCAGGCCGACCGCCAGCACGGTGACCAGCGCGAACGACACAGTCAGTGAACTGGCCCCGGCGATAGCGCCGATGGCCGCCGGCGCGATCAGCCCCGAGGTGTAGGTCACGGTCGCCACACCGGCGATCGCCTGGCTGGGCACCGGGCCGCTCCGCCCGGCCGCCCCGAAGCACAGCGGTACCACCGTGGACACCCCGACACCGAGCAGCGCGAAGCCGCCGATCGCGGTGACCGGGCCGTGCGAGAGCACCACCAGCGTGCCGCCGAGGGTCGCGACCACCCCGCCGGCCCGCAGCGTCGTCACCGGGCCCAGCCGCCGTACCGCGAGGTCGCCCAGCAGCCGGGTGGTCACCATCGCGGCGGAGAAGCCGGTGTACGCCAAGGCCGCGAGCGCCGGGGAGGCATGGGTGACATCCCGCAGATAGACCGCGCACCAGTCGGAGCTGCCGCCCTCGGCGAAGGTGCCGCAGAAGCCGACGACGCCGATCACCAGGGCGGCGCGCGGCGGCAGCGCGAAGCGCGGCGGTGCCTCCTCGTCCGCCGAGGGGCGGACGTCGGGCGCGTTGGCGCAGATCAGCAGTGCCACCACCACGAGCAGCGCGGACATGGCGGCGAGGTGGATCCGGGCATCCAGATCGACATGGGTGGCCGGGACGCCGATGCCGGCCCCGACCAGGGTGCCCAGGCTCCACATGCCGTGCAGCCCCGACATGATCGACTTGCCCTTCTCCTCCTCGACCGCGACCCCCAGCGCGTTCATCACCACGTCCGTCATACCGGCGCTGGCGCCGAAGACGAGCAGCGCGAGGCAGAGCCAGGGCAGGCCAGGGGCGAGCGCGGGCAGCGGGAGCACCAGGCACCACAGGCAGAGCAGCAGCCGCAGCGCGGCGCGGGATCCGTAGCGGTGCATCAGCCGGCCGGCCAGCGGCATCAGCAGCGAGGAGCCGAGCGCCGGGCAGACCAGTGCCAGGCCCAACTGGCCCGCGCTCAGGTGCAGATGGTCCTTGATCCAGGGGATGCGGGTGGCGAAGGTGCCGTTCACCGCGCCGTGTACGGCGAAGGCGGTGGCGATGGTCAGGTGGGCCCGGCGGACCGAAGCGGGGGAACGCCCCCTGGCGTCAGCGCTCTGCATGGCCGGTAAGCTATCAGGAAGGCTTCCTGAAAAATAAGCCCGCAGACCGTCGGTTCCCGGTCGGGAGGTCTGGAAGGATCGCCGCATGACCGTGACCCGCGCGCACCCCGGGCGCAACGCGTCGCCCCGGACCGCCCGCGCCATCAACGACCGGCTCGCCCTGCGCCTGCTCCAGGAAGAAGGGCCGCTCACCGCCGGGCAGTTGAAGGAACTGACCGGTATGTCCCGGCCCAGCGTGGCCGATCTCGTCGAACGGCTCCAGGAATCCGGCCTGATCGAAGTGGTCGGCGAGACCGGCGAGGCCAGGCGCGGCCCCAACGCGCGGCTCTACGGGATCGTCGCCGACCGGGCGTACGTCGCGGGACTCGACATCCGGATCGAGTCCATCGCGGTGGAGATCGCCGATCTGCTCGGCCGCACCGTCGCCCGGGCCGAACTGCCGGTGGCCGACGGCGCGGAGCCGGCCCGGATCATCGAGGACGGCGTCGCCCTGCTCCAGCACACCGCCCGCGCGGCGGGCGCCGCCAGCGGGCTGCACACCGTGGCCTTCGGGGCGCCGGGGCTGATCGACCCGCTGACCGGACTGCTCCGATCCTCCGCGGCGCTGCCGGCCTGGCACGGCGACCTGGTGGACGAGGTGCGCAAGCGGCTCGGGGTGCCGGTGCTGCTGGAGAACGAGGTCAATCTGGCCGCGGTGGCCGAGCAGCGCGGCCACCCGGCCGGGGACGCCGACACCTTCGTGCTGCTCTGGATCGGCGGCGGCGTCGGAGCGGCGGTGGTGCTCGACGGGAAGCTTCGGCGGGGCATCTCCGGAGGCGCGGGCGAGGTCGGCTTTCTGCCGATCTCGCTCACCGGGGAGCTGCCGACCGCGACGGACTGCGACAACGGCTACCACGGGCTGGTCGGCAGCCGGGCGGTGTGCGGGCTGGCCCGCTCGCACGGACTTCCCGCCGGACCGCTCGCGGACGCGGCGGCGGCCGGGGCGGTGGTCCGGGAGGCGCTGACGGCGGGCCCGGCCGGCCAGGCGTTCCTGGCGGAACTGGCCGCGCGGGTCGCGGTGGGGGTGGCGGCGATCTGCGCGGTGCTCGACCCTGGCCGGGTGGTGCTCGCGGGGGAGGTGGGGCAGGGGGGTGGCCGGGTGCTGGCCGAGCTGGTCGGCGAGCGGCTGGCTCGGCTGTCTCCGCTGCGGACGCTTGTCGAGACGACGGGGGTTGCGGGCGCGGCGATTTTGCGCGGGGCGGTGATTACGGCGGTGGAGGCGGCGCAGGACGAGCTGTTCGCTCCCGTGCGGGGATAGGGGGCGGCGGCGGGGGCGGGGCCGCCCGGGGTGGTGGGGTGCTGTTCGTCGCCGGATCTTGCGGTGGGTGGGGGTGCTTGTCGCGCAGTTCCTCGCGCCCCTTTGGGGCTGCCGCCCGTGCGCCTTCGGGGCGGGCCTTGGGGGAGTGTGAGGGAGCGCACAGGGTGGGGGTGGGCCGGTGGGGGTGGTGCGTGGCACCATGGGGTTCGTATCAGTGACGTTTGCGCACTCCGGGGTCGGTGCAATTCCGAACCGGCGGTTACAGTCCGCGACCCGACCGCAGCCAGCGGCCGGTTGACCAGGTGAAATTCCTGGACCGACGGTTAAAGTCCGGATGGGAGGCAGTGCGCGGCGGGCGTTGTTCACGGTACGCCGCCGTACAGGCGGGCCACGCCGAGCGTGGTCCCGCGAGTGCCCCGGTGTGCGGGGAGCGGTGTTCGCCCGAATTCCCACCACGCCCCGGAGTCCGTGCCCAAGAGGCAGGAGGACCCGGTGGCCGCTTCCACGAGTTCCAGGGATTCCGCGCGTTCCAGGGATTCCGCGAGTGCCGCGGAGACCGAGGCGATGCGGCGCGCCGTGGCGCTCTCCGCCCGCGCGCTCGGCGCCACCGCCCCCAACCCGGTGGTCGGCTGTGTGATCCTGGACGCGGCCGGCGTCGTGGCGGGCGAGGGCTGGCACCGCGAGGCGGGCGGCCCGCACGCCGAGGTACACGCCCTGCTCGCCGCTGGCGAACGCGCCCGGGGCGGCACCGCGCTGGTCACCCTCGAACCCTGCAACCACACCGGCCGTACCGGCCCCTGCGCCCAGGCGCTCCTCGAAGCCGGTGTCGCCCGGGTCGTCTACGCGGTCGCCGACCCCAGCCCGGCCGCGGCCGGCGGCGGGCAGACCCTCCGCGCCGCCGGGGTGGACGTGGCGAGCGGACTGCTCGCCGCCGAGGCCGAGGCGGTCAACATCGCCTGGCTCACCTCCGTCCGCCAGGGCCGTCCGCACGTGCGCTGGAAGTACGCCGCGACCCTCGACGGCCGGATCGCCGCCGCCGACGGCAGCAGCCGCTGGATCAGCTCCCCGGAGTCCCGCCAGGACGTGCACAAGCTGCGCGCCGAGGCCGACGCGGTGCTGGTCGGCTCCGGAACGCTGCTCGCCGACGACCCGCACCTCGCCGTCCGCGGCATCGAAGGCGCCACTCAGCCGCTGCGGGTCGTCCTGGACACCGAGGCCCGGATCGCCCCCGGGGCCCGGGTGCTCGACGACGCCGCGCCGACGCTGATCGCCGTCGCCGAGGACGCCGACACCGGGCACCTGGGAGGCGTGGCGGGCCCCGAGATCGTCCGGCTGCCCCGCGCCGCCACCGGGCTCGACATCAAGGCCCTGCTCGCCGAGCTGGACGGGCGCGGGGTCCGCTCGGTGCTGCTCGAGGGCGGCCCCACCCTCGCCGGGGCGTTCGTCGCGGCCGGCGCGGTCGACGCGGTGACCGGATACCTCGCCCCCGCCCTGCTCGGCGCCGGCCCGGCGGCGCTGGCCGACGCAGGAATCAGCACCATCGCGCGGGCGTTGCGGCTCGACGTGATCGACGTCGCCCGCCTCGGACCCGATCTGCGCGTCACCGCCGTCCCCACCGCACGTCAGGAGAGCTGAAGTGTTCACCGGAATCGTCGAAGAACTGGGTGAGATCACCGCCGTGGAAGACCTCGGCGACGCCTCCCGCTTCACCGTCCGCGGCCCGGTCGTGACCGAGGACGCCAAGCACGGCGACTCCATCGCCGTCAACGGCGTCTGCCTGACCGTGGTCGAGTTCGGGGACGGCGCGTTCACCGCCGATGTGATGGCCGAGACGCTGAAGCGCTCCAGCCTCGGCGCCCTCGGACCCGGCTCCCGGGTCAACCTCGAACGCCCGATGGCGCTCGGCGGCCGGCTCGGCGGGCACCTGGTGCAGGGCCATGTGGACGGCACCGGCACCGTACTGGCCCGCACCCCGGCCGAGCACTGGGAGCTGGTGGAGATCGCGCTGCCCGCCGAACTCGCCCGCTACGTGGTGGAGAAGGGCTCCATCACCGTCGACGGCATCAGCCTCACCGTCGTCGAGGCCGCGGCGGACCGCTTCACCGTGAGCCTGATCCCGACCACCCTCGCGCTGACCACCCTCGGCATCAAGCAGCCCGGCGACCCGGTCAACCTCGAAGTGGACGTCATCGCCAAGTACGTGGAGCGGATGATGTCCGGTGGCGCGCCGACCGAGCCCGGGGGCCTCAGGTGAGCATCGTGCACTGGCTGAACAGCGAGGCGTTCACCGCCTTCGACCAGCACGTCGTGTGGTCCGACCTGATCGGCAACCTGCTCGGCCTGGCCGCCCTCGCGCTCGGCTGGCGGCGCGCCATGCTGACCTGGCCGGTCCAGGTGCTGTCCGGGGTGGTGCTGGTGGCCGCCTTCTGGGGCGCGCACCTCGGCGGCGGCGTCGGCAAGCAGTTCGTGGTGATCACCATGGCCGGCTGGGGCTGGTACCAGTGGCGGCGCGGCGGCGCGGTCCGCGGACACCTGACCATCCGCTTCGCCACCTGGCGGGAGCGGGCCGTGCTGGTCGCCGCCACCGGGCTCGGCACCGTCGCCGTCGCCTCGCTCTTCCGCACCTTCCCCGCGCTGTCCTGGAACCCGTGGCCCGACGCGTACATCTTCACCGGGACGCTCGCCGCGATGTTCGCCCAAGGCCGCGGCTGGGTCGAGTTCTGGTTCGCCTGGCTCGCCGTCGACCTGGTCGGCGTGCCGCTCAACTTCCACAGCGGCCTGCCCTTCTCGGGCCTGGTCTACATCGTCTACTTCGTGTTGGTGATCGCCGGAATGTACGCCTGGTGGCAGCAGACCAGGCGCGTTCCGCCCGCGATCCGGCCCACCAGCGACACGCCGAGCACCGGCACCGTCGCGGAAGGAGTGACGGCATGAAAGCCGTGACCGTACTGAAGGACAATGTGACCGCGGGACAGGACGACTGGTACGACGAGGCTTCTGCCGGTCCCCTCGGCGCGCTCACCCTCGACCCGGTCGAGCGCGCGCTGGCCGACATCGCGGCCGGCAAGCCGGTGGTGGTGGTCGACGACGAGAACCGGGAGAACGAGGGCGATCTGATCGTCGCCGCCGAGAAGATCACCCCGCAGATCGTCGCTTTCATGATGAGCGAGTGCCGCGGGCTCATCTGCGTCCCGATGGAAGGGTCCGATCTCGACCGGCTCGACCTGCCGCAGATGGTCGAGAGCAACACCGAGCTGATGCGGACCGCCTTCACCGTCTCGGTGGACGCCAGTGGCGAGCACGGCGTGACCACCGGCATCTCCGCCGCCGACCGGGCCGCCACCATCAGGCTGCTCGCCGAACCCTCGGCGGGCGCGGGCGACTTCGTCCGCCCCGGCCATGTCTTCCCGCTGCGCGCCCGGGCCGGCGGCGTCCTGGAGCGGGCCGGGCACACCGAGGCCGGGGTGGACCTGGCCCGGCTGGCCGGACTGCGGCCGGCCGCCGCCATCGTGGAGATCGCCCACGAGGACGGCACCATGGCCCGGCTGCCGGACCTGGTGCCCTTCGCGCGCGAGCACGGTCTGACGATCATCTCCATCGAGGACCTGATCGCCTACCGCCGTGCCGCGCAGCCGCAGGTCCGCCGCGAGGCCAGCACCACGCTGCCCACCGCCTTCGGCGACTTCCGCGCCTACGGCTACCGCGGCACCGACGACGGTGTGGAGCACATCGCGCTGGTCGCCGGCGACCTCGGCGACGGCCACGACGTGCTGGTCCGGGTGCACTCCGAGTGCCTGACCGGCGATGTGTTCGGCTCCCAGCGCTGCGACTGCGGCCCGCAGTTGCAGGGCGCGCTGCGCAAGGTCGCCGAGACCGGCCGGGGCGTGGTGCTCTATCTGCGCGGCCACGAGGGACGCGGCATCGGCCTGATGTCCAAGCTGCGCGCGTACGAACTCCAGGAGCGCGGCCGGGACACCCTCGACGCCAACCTGGAACTGGGCCTGCCCGCCGACGCCCGCGACTACGGCGCCGCCGCCGGCATCCTCCTCGACCTCGGGGTGCGTTCGCTGCGGCTGATGACCAACAACCCGGCCAAAGCGGGCGCCCTGGTCAGGCACGGTCTGGACGTACGGGGACGCGAGCCGATGCCGGTCGCGGCGGGGGAGCACAATCTGCGGTACCTGCGCACCAAGCGGGACCGGATGGGGCACGACCTGCCGTGGCTCGACGCGGCCGGCCACTGACCGCCGGCCCCCGGGCGCACCACCGGTGCCGTACACGGCACGAGCAGACGGCACCGAACACACAGCACCACGCACACAGCACCACGCACATGGCACCAGGCACCAGGCACACGAAGCACCAAGGAGAGAAGTGAGCGGTAAGGGCGCCCCCGAGCTGACCGTGAAGAACTGCGGCGACCTGCGTGTCGCCGTGATCGCGGCGCAATGGCACACCCAGGTGATGGACGGACTCGTCGACGGCGCCGAACGCGCCCTGCACGACCTCGGTATCGATGAGCCGACCATCCTGCGGGTGCCGGGCAGTTTCGAACTCCCCGTCGTCGCCAAGGCGCTGGCCGAGCGCGGCTACGACGCCATCGTGGCGCTCGGGGTGATCATCCGGGGCGGCACCCCGCACTTCGAGTACGTCTCGCAGGGCGTCACCGCCGGACTGACCCAGGTCGCCGTGGCCACCGGGGTGCCGGTCGGCTTCGGCATCCTGACCTGCGACACCGAGGAGCAGGCGCTGGACCGCGCCGGACTGCCGGGATCGAACGAGGACAAGGGCCACGAAGCGGTCACCGCCGCGGTCGCCACCGCGACCATACTGCGCTCGGTCTCCGAACCCTGGCGGTGACCGGCCGGCATTCCCCGTACCCTAGGACCACCATGGCGAACAAGACATTCGAGGAGCTCTTCACCGAGCTCCGGCACAAGGCCGCCACCGGCGACCCAGCCACGTCCCGCACCGCGGAGCTGGTGGGCAAGGGCGTGCACGCGATCGGCAAGAAGGTGGTCGAGGAGGCCGCCGAGGTGTGGATGGCCGCCGAGTACGAAGGCGCCGCCGCCACCGCCGAGGAGATCTCCCAACTCCTCTACCACGTTCAGGTGATGATGGTCGCCCGGGGGATCTCCCTGGACGACGTCTACGCCCATCTGTAGAGCGTGCGGCCTTAGCGTGTTATCGAGCACCACCCCGCCCCCGGACTCCCCGAGAGAAGGAACCCGTCCTCATGCTGCGTATCGCCGTCCCCAACAAGGGCTCACTGTCGGCTCCCGCGGCGGCCATGCTGCATGAGGCGGGGTACCGGCAGCGCAAGGAGTCCAAGGAACTCGTCATGGTCGACGCGGACAACGGCGTCGAGTTCTTCTATCTGCGCCCCCGCGACATCGCGATCTACGTCAGCTCAGGCCGGCTCGACATCGGCATCACCGGCCGTGACCTGCTGCTCGACTCCGGGGCCGGCGCCGAGGAGATCCTCAAACTCGGCTTCGCCCGCTCCACCTTCCACTACGCCGCCCGGCCCGGCACCGCCACCGCCGTCCAGGACCTGAGCGGGATGACGGTCGCCACTTCCTACGAGGGCGTCGTCGAGAAGCACCTCGCCGACCACGGCGTGGACGCCGCCGTGGTCCACCTCGACGGAGCGGTCGAGACCGCCATCCAGCTCGGCGTCGCCGAGGTCATCGCCGACGTGGTGGAGACCGGCACCTCGCTGCGCAACGCCGGTCTGGAGACCTTCGGCGAGCCGATCATGGAGTCCGAGGCGATCGTCGTCCGGCCGATCGGCGCCGACGGCGAGGACGTGAAGGTGCGGCAGTTCCTGCGCCGCCTCCAGGGCGTCCTGGTCGCCCGGCGCTACGTGATGATGGACTACGACATCCGCGCCGAGCACGTCGAGCGGGCCGTCGCCCTCACCCCGGGACTGGAGTCCCCGACCGTCTCGCCGCTGCACCACGAGGGCTGGGTCGCGGTCCGCGCGATGGTCCCCACCGCCGACGCCCAGCGGATCATGGACGAGCTCTACGACCTCGGGGCCCGCGCCATCCTGACCACCGGCATCCACGCCGCGCGTCTGTGATCGCCGTGGACGGCCGCCGGACCGGCTCGGCCGGCACCCGGGACGACCTGCCGGTCACCTTCCGGCCGGTCGTCACCCGGGTGGTGCTGCTGTCGTTGGGCGCGGCGCTCTTCGCCGCCCTCACCACCGTCGCGGTGGCGATGCCCCACGACGGGGCGGCCCCCTGGAGCACCGGCGACCGGATCGTGGTGAGCCTCACGGGCGCGGCCTTCTGGGCGGTGCTGGTGCTGCTCAGCCGGCCCAGGGCAATCGCCGACGCGGCCGGTCTGACGGTGGTCAACCTCATCGTCAAACGGCGGCTGGCCTGGGCGGAGGTGCTGGCGGTCCATCTGCGCAACGGTGACGCCTGGGTGCACCTCGACCTCGCCGACGGCACCAGCCTGCCCGTGATGGGCATCCAGCCCGGCATCGCCAAGCGGCGGGCGCTGCACGACGCGTTGCGGCTGCGCGCCCTGGTGGAGGAGCTGGGCGAGGCCCGCGAGACCGCCCCCGGCGGGCCCTGAAGGCAGATCGCGACCCAGATCCCGACCGGCCGTTTCCGCGCGGCGGAGGGGGCGCCGGACCCGGCGAACCGGGAGCAGGACCCGACCGGCGCGCCACACCCTCCTTCGCGACACCGGCCGCAATGACTACGCTTGAGCGACGGCGCCCACCGCGCCCGCCCCGCACCCCTCGCCGAACCCGGCCGCGGGGCCCCGGCCAACCGAGGAGTGACTTCCCCAGCCCGATGGACGCACCGTCCGGTAATACCCGCGCCGCCCCTCCCGCCCCGGAAACCCCCACCTCGGCACGGGGAGCGGCGGCCTCATGAACGCCTCCGTGCTGCTGCTCGCGGCGGCCCTTGTGCTGATTCTCGCCAACGGCTTCTTCGTCGCCGCCGAATTCGGCCTGGTCACCGTCGAGCGCCCGGCCGCGGAACGCGCCGCGGCCGAAGGCGACCGCCGGGCCCGCAGTGTGGTGGCGGCCCTCAGCAAACTCTCCTTCCAGCTCTCCGGCACCCAGCTCGGGATCACCATCACCTCGCTGGTCGTCGGCATGCTCGCCGAACCCGCGCTCGCCGATCTGCTGACCGGCCCGCTCGGCTCGATCGGCATACCGCACGGCGCGACCCCCGCGACCGCGGTGGTCCTCGGCATGATCGTGGCCTCCGCCGTGCAGATGGTGATCGGCGAACTCGTCCCCAAGAACTGGGCGGTCTCCCGCCCGCTGGCCGTCGCCCGGATGGTCGCCGGACCCCAGCAGGTCTTCTCCAGCGCCTTCCGCCCGGTCATCGAACTGCTCAACCGGACCGCCAACCGCCTGGTGCGGATGCTCGGCGTGGAGCCCGCCGACGAGCTGGCCTCCGCCCGCACCCCCACCGAGCTGGTCTCGCTGGCCCGCCACTCCGCACTGGCCGGCACGCTGGAACAGGACACCGCCGACCTCTTCGTGCGCACCCTGTCGCTCGGCCACCTCACCGCGGAGAACGTGATGACGCCGCGGGTCCGGGTCAGCGCCCTGGAGGACACCGCCACCGCCGCGGACGTCCTCAACCTCACCCGGGCCACCGGACTCTCCCGCTTCCCCGTCTACCGGGAGCGGCTGGACGACATCACCGGCATGGTCCACCTCAAGGACGCCCTCGCCGTCCCCGCGGAACTGCGCGACCGCACACCGGCCGGCCGGATCGCGGTCGCCCCGCTGCTCGTCCCCGAGACACTGCCCGGCCAGTTGCTGCTGGAGATGCTGCGCAGCCAGCAGCCGATAGCGGTCGTCGTCGACGAGTACGGCGGCACCGCGGGCGTGGTCACCCTTGAGGACATCGTCGAGGAGCTGGTCGGCGAGGTCCGCGACGAACACGACGCCGCCGACCTGCCGGAACTCGCCCAGGCCGCACCGGAGAACGGCAACCCGGCGTGGGACGCCGACGGCGGCTGCCGGATCGACACCCTGGTCCGGATCGGGCTGGCGGCCCCCGAGGGACCGTACGAGACGGTCGCCGGGCTCGTCGCCGATCTGCTGGCCAGGATCCCGGAGGTCGGCGACACCGCCGTGCTGCCCGGCTGGCTGCTGCGGGTCGTCGACGTCGGCCACCACCGCGCGGAACGGGTCCGGATCGTGCGTACCGGCCCCGTCGCGGGGGAGGAGAACGAGTGATGAGCGCACTCCAACTGCTGTTCGCGATCCTGCTCGTGCTCGGCAACGGCTTCTTCGTCGGCGCCGAGTTCGCCCTGGTATCGGTCCGCCGCAGCCAGATCGAACCGCTCGCCGCCCAGCAGCGCCGGGCCCGTACGGTGCTGTACGGGCTGGAGCATCTGCCGCGGATGATGGCCGCGGCGCAGTTCGGCATCACAGTCTGCTCGCTGACCCTCGGCGCGGTCGCCGAACCCACCGTCGCCCATCTGCTGGAGCCGGTCTTCACCGCGGCCCGGATGCCCGAGCAACTGGTCCACCCGGTCGGCTACGTACTGGCGCTCGCGCTGGTGGTGGCGTCGCACCTGGTGATCGGGGAGATGGTGCCGAAGAATCTGGCGATGGCCGCGCCGGAGAAGACCGCGCTGTGGCTCAGCCCCGGCCTGGTCGGCTTCGCCCGGCTGTTCCGGCCGGTCATCGCTGTGCTCGGGGCGTGCGCCCGGCTCATTCTGCGGGCGTTCAGGGTCGAGCCGAAGGACGAGGTGGACGCGGTGTTCACCAGCGCCGAGCTGACCGTCCTGGTCGAGGACGCCGGGCACGCCGGGCTGCTCGACTCCGATGAGCAGGAGCGGCTCGAGGTCGCGCTGGAGCTGGGCACCCGGCCGGTCACCGAGGTGCTGCTCACCCCGGGCGAGCTGATCACGCTGGCGCCCAGCGCGACTCCCCGGCAGGTGGAGGAGCTGACGGTACGTACCGGCTACTCCCGCTTCCCGGTCGCCGCGCCGGCCGACGACCAGCCGGGGTACCTCGGCTATCTCCACGTCAAGGACGTCCTCGACGTGGAGGACGTGGACCGGCCGGTGCCGCAGCGGCTGTGGCGGCCGATCACCACGCTCCGGGCCGACCTGCCGCTGGACGACGCGCTGACCGCGATGCGGCGGGCCGCCTCCCACCTGGCCGCGGTCGCGGACACGTCGGGGCGGGTGCTGGGGTTGGTGGCGCTGGAGGATGTGCTGGAGATGCTGGTCGGTGAGGTGCGCGACCCCGCGCACCGGGATGCTCCGGCCCCGACCCCGGCCGGCCGCCCGACCCCGCCCGGCCCCCTCCCCGAGCCCGACCCCGCCACCGGCCCCGGCGAACTCGTTAGCTAAGCGGTTGCCACGGTGGGTGGGTCCCAAGCATTCTCCGGCCCACCCGCCGGTGGTGGGTTGCTCGCGCAGTTCCTCGCGCCCCTGAAGGGGCACGATTCCCCTTCGCGGCGGGAGAACCGTGCCCCAAAGGGGCGCGGGGAACTGCGCGACCAGCCACGACGGCGCTTGAGATCGGGTACGGGGCCGGACCGGCTCGGTGGGGCCGTACCGGTGCGGCCCGGAGGGGCTACTCCTCGGCGGGGGGTACGCCAGGTCCGCGGCCGGAGAGCACCTCACCGTAGGCCTGCATCAAATCCGGCAGCCGAAGCGTCGACAGCTCCTCACGACTGGGCGTCGCCGGATACTCGGAAAGCCGCAGATCCCGATACGCACAGCTCTTCTCGTACAGCGTGCGCAGCAACCTCCCGTTCCCCAACTCGTCGATCCACCCCTGGTCGACCACATGTCCGCTGATCGCCCGCAACTCCTCCAGCGCCTCCTCGTCCCACCGGTCCCCGTTCTCCCCGGCCAGCACCTCCCCGATCCGGGTCAGCTCCGAGGGCCGGTAACTGGGGAAGTCCACCCGGGTGGTGAAGCGGGAGCTGAGCCCGGGATTGGTGGCGAGCAGCCGGTCCATGCCCTCCGGGTAACCCGCCAGGATCACCACCAGCCGGTCCCGGTTGTCCTCCGCCCGCTTCAGCAGCACCTGAAGCGCCTCGTCCCCGTACGCGTCGCCCTTGCTGTAACCGGAGTTGGACAGCGCGTACGCCTCGTCCACGAACAGCACCCCGCCGAGCGCCGAGTCGATCAGCTCATTGGCCTTGACCGCGGTCTGCCCGAGGAACTCACCGACCAGGTCCGAGCGTTGGGCCTCCACCAGATGGTCTCCGCCGAGCAGTCCGAGCGCGTAGAAGACCCGGCCGAGGATGCGGGCCACCGTGGTCTTGCCGGTGCCGGAGGGTCCGGAGAAGACGAAATGCCGCTTGGGCGGCTGCACCGGAAGGCCCTGCCCGGCCCGCAGCCGGGACATCCGCAACTGCGCGGACAGCGCCTTGACCTGCCGCTTGACCGGCTCCAGCCCCACCATCCGGTCGAGTTCGGCCAGCGCCTGGGTGAGCAGCACCGGATCGGCGCCGCCGAGCGGCAGTTGGGCGGGCAGACTGCCGGCCAGCGGGGCCGACGCCCGGTCGCGTATGCCGTCCTCCAGCGGGCCGGGACCCAGCAGCGACTCCTCGAAGTCGGTGGCCGGTCCTGGGGCGCCGGCCGGATCCCCGATCAGGGACGGTTCGAGATCCGCGCCCTCCGGTATCGCCTGCCCGGTGCCGGCGCCCGCCATCGACACGGCGGCGACGCCGGTGCCCTCATCCAGCCCGTCGTCCGTCTCGTGGATGGCGGCCAGCCGGGCGGCGGTGTCCATGAACGCCGGGTCGACCCGGTGCACGGCCCGGTAGAGCGGCACCGCGGCGGCGGTCCGGCCGGTGCCCTCGTAGGCGCGGGCCAGCCAGTAGCGCAGCTCCTTGCGCTGCGGCTGTTCGCTGCGACAGCGCATCAGGGCGGCGGCCAGCAGCGGTTCGGCCTGCCCGCACATCTCCAGCCGGACCCGGGCCATCCCGCCGAACAGCCCCGCCTCGATGCCGAGGACCGGGTCGCCGAGCAGCGGCTCGGTGTGCCGGACCAGGTGCTCCCAGTCCTTGACCAGATACGCCCGGCAGGCGTGCAGGAAACGGACCTGCGGATCGGTGTCGATCGGCGGACAGTCCGCCAACGCCCGGTCGAGTTCGGCGACATGACGGCCGTCCAACCAGTGCGAGGCGTGCGCCAGTTGGAGGTCGCGGCCGGTCTCCAGCACCGGCTGCACCCACCAGCCCAGCCAGTACCAGGAGTTGAGGGTGCGGCGGTGCGCGCCCCGCTGCTCGCCGAAACGGTCCCGGTGCCGGTACATCTGGAGCAGCGCCGTCGAGGTGTCGGCGCGCAGCGCGTGCAGGCCGAGCCAGGCGTCCGCCATGCCCGGGTCCATCCGCACCGCGGATCTGAACTCCTCCTCGGCCTGGACGTAGGCGCCCATGGTGTACGCGTCGACACCGCGCAGCCAGGCAAGATCGGCCGGGGAGCCCGGACGATCGGTGCCGAAGTCCATCAAGTCCCCACCCATCCGTCCCCCGTGCCCACTTCTGCCTCATCCCAACCCGTGGCCTTGGGGCGGGAGTTGAGGCGGCCGGCCACGTCCCCCATGGTGCCGGGCCGCCCCCCTTTCGGCATCGTACCCGCGATGTTCCGAACGCCGTAGGGTGCCGGGACAAGCGGCGCCCCGGCGCCGCTTGTCATGTGAGGGTGCGGGGGTGGTGACGCTGGGTGAGAGCGCCCGGGGCGCAAGAGCCGCATACCCGGCATCGGGACAGGACGAAGCCCCCGGTCACGGGGGAACGACCGGGGGCTTCGTGTCTGAGGGGCGGGCGTCTCCGACCGCTTGGTTGAAAACGTAATTGCTGGATACCCGGCCGGTCAAGCGGTGTCGGGGCGGGTACGGCGGAGCGCGTAGCCGGTGGGAGCGGGCTGCCGTCGTCCCACTACGTAAGGTGACCATGCAGGGCGGGTACGGTCCTGGCCGCCCCGCCGGTGACCACCCGATAACCGTCCGCGGTCTGGTGGACCAGCAGGTCGGCGAACGGCCGGGAGGGGTCGGCGGCGAAGTGGGCGTCCTCCGCGCGGGTCCAGCCGGTCCAGAAACGGGCCAGCTCGGGGCCGTCGCGCCGCAGACCGCGCCGGCGGGCGATGCCGGGCTCGACCTCGAGCCAGAGCAGCAGGGCGAGGTGCGGCCTGACGGCGAGCCGGCCGCTGCCGACGCCTTCCAGCAGCACGATCGGCGCGGCGGGGACCTCGCGCTCGCCGCTGAAGCGGTGGGCCTCCCAGTCGTAGACCTGGTGGCGGGCGGTGCGGGCGCCGGCCAGCGGCTCCCAGACCTGCTCGGCCAGCCGGCCGGTCCAGCCGAAGGGTTCCTCGTGGGTGGCGAGGTCGTCGGTGTGCACGGTGGGGGCGCCGCCCAGTTCCGCGGCCAGCCGCGCGGCGAGCGTCGTCTTCCCCGACCCCGCGTGCCCGTCCACCGCCACGACCCGAACGGGCCCGCAGGACGGGGCGAGCCCGGGAAGCAGTGCGGCAAGCCGCGCGAGCGAGAGGGTGCTCATTCTCTGACCCTAGGTGACCCCTGCCGCACGTGCCCCTCCTGGCGGGGCGCGTTCCCCTTCCGCGAAGGGTGAGGTGGGCGCCCTGTAGGGGCGCTGGGGGTACCCCCAGGCGAAGCTCTGGGGGAGGAACTGCGCGACAGGCCACGATGGTGCTTGAGGTCGGGTTCGGGCGGGACCCACCCGCGGGGTCCGTTCGGTCGGTGCCGGGACCACCGGCCGGTGGGGGTTGTCGCGGGGGGTGGGGGATGCGATTACCGTGGGGCGGGTGGAAGACTCCCCGCTCCAGCCCGGCGCAGCCGACCTCCCGGACCGACTGCACCGCGCCCGCCGCGCCGCGGCTGACGCCGGGGTCGGCGCGATGTTCATCACCCCCGGCGCCGACCTCCGCTATCTGACCGGCTATCAGGCAACCCCGCTCGAACGGCTGACCTGCCTGGTCGTACCGTCCGAGGGCGACCCCTTCCTGGTGGTACCCGCGCTGGAGAAGCCCGCCGCCGAGGCGTCACCGGCGGGCGCTCTGGACATCGAGATCGTCGGGTTCGGCGAGACGGACGACGCGTATGAGCTGATCGCCCGCCGGCTGCCGGCGGGCGCCCCGCTCTTCGCCGTGGACAACCAGATGTGGGCGGAGAAGCTGCTCGCCTTCCAGGCCGCACTGCCCGGCGCCCAGGTGAGCCTGGCCGGCGACGTGCTCTCGGGCCTGCGGATGCGCAAGACCCCCGCCGAGGTTGCCGCGCTGCGCACGGCAGGCGCCGCCATCGACCAGGTGCACCGCCGGATCGGCGCATGGCTGAAACCCGGCCGTACCGAGCGCGAGGTCGCCCGGGACATCGCCGACGCCATCATCGCCGCGGGCCACGCCACCGTGGACTTCGTGATCGTCGGCTCGGGGCCGAACGGCGCCAGCCCGCACCACGAGGTCTCCGACCGGGTGATCGCCCCCGGCGACCCGGTGGTGATCGACATCGGCGGCGGCACCGCCGACGGCTACCGCTCCGACTCCACCCGTACCTACGCCGTCGGCGAGCCCCCCGCCGCCTTCCGCGAGCTCTACGAGGTGCTGCGCACCGCGCAGACCGCCCAGACCGACGCGGTGCGCCCCGGCATCACCGCCGAGCAACTCGACGCGGTGGGCCGGGACATCATCACCGCGGCCGGTTACGGCGACCACTTCATCCACCGCACCGGCCACGGCATCGGCCTGGAAACGCACGAGGAGCCGTACATCGTGGCGGGCAGCGCCCGGCCGCTGGAGCCGGGCATGGCCTTCTCGGTCGAGCCGGGCATCTATCTGCCCGGCACCTTCGGCGCCCGCATCGAGGACATCGTCGTCTGTACCGAAGAAGGCGGTGAGCGGCTCAATCTGACCGGGCGTGACCTGGTGGTTCTCCCCAGTTGACGCCAGTGGTCTGGACCAATATTGGTTGCGGCGCGCGGGCCGGAAACCCTGGTGGAAACGACGGGTGAACGACGATAGTGGGCGGCAGTGGTCGTCGGTGGTCGTCGGCGTTCGTTTGCGGTCGTCACCCGCCCCCCGCGCCCGCCCGGCGCGGAACGGGCCCTCGCCGCGTACGTCCCGCTTGCCCGTCCCGTCCACGCCGTACATCCACGCCGAGGGAAACCGAGGGGATTCAGCCATGACCGACAACGCGCCGCGGCGTACCGTACTGACCGCCGCACTCGCGGTGGCGGCGGCCGCTGCCACCGCGTCCACCGCCGACGCCGCCCCGGCGCCGGCCGGTGCCGCCGCCCCGCATGCCGCCCCGCACGCCGCGCCGCGGCACGGCGGAAGCCAGCCAGTGCCGGACGACGCACCCGTCGACTACCACGGCTGGACGTCCTACCCCGACTGGCTCTTCGGCGTGCACAAGGGCACCCTCCCGGTGCCCGGCCGGCGCGCCGGCGTACGGATCGCCCGGGCGACCGGGACGCTCGACTACACCGACCCGCACACCGGCACCACCGCCACCTGGGAGTCGGCCACCTGGACCTCCCCGGTCCGCCGGGTGCCGCACCCGGCCAGCGAGCTCATCGCCTCGTGGAACGCCGACACCCCGGCCGGCACCTGGATCCAGATCGAACTGCTCGGCACCTACACCGACGGCACCGCCACCCCTGCCTATGTGATGGGGCGCTGGACCGCGGGCGACGGCCCCGAGGACATCCGCCGCACCTCGGTCGACGACCAGACCGACGGCAAGAGCAGCATCTGGACCGACACCTTCTCCATCGACGACGCGAGCGCCGGGCCGCTGCTCGCCTCGTACCGGCTGCGGCTGACCCTGCTGCGCAAGCCCGGCAGCCACGCCACCCCGACGGTGTGGCGGCTCGGCGCGATGGCCTCGAACATCCCGGACCGCTACACCGTGCCCACCTCGGTGCCCGGGGCCGGCGCGGGCGTGGAACTCTCGGTGCCGCGCTACTCGCAGAACATCCACAAGGGCCAGTACCCCGAGTACGACAACGGCGGCGAGGCGTGGTGCAGTCCGACGTCGTCGACCATGGTCATCGAGTACTGGGGCCGCGGCCCGTCCGCCGCCGACCTCGCCTGGGTCGACCCCTCGTACGCCGACCCGCAGGTGGACCAGGGCGCCCGCTACACGTACGACTACCAGTACGAGGGCTGCGGCAACTGGCCCTTCAACGCGGCCTACGCGGCGACCTACCCGGATCTCCAGGGCGTCGTCACCCGGCTGCACTCGCTGGACGACGCCGAGCGGCTGATCAAGGCCGGCATCCCGGTGATAACGTCACAGTCCTTCCTGGTCAGCGAGCTCGACGGGGCCGGTTACGGCACCTCCGGCCATCTCATGTGCATCGCCGGGTTCACCGCCGAGGGCGATGTGGTGGCCAACGACCCGGCCAGCAGCAGCGATGACGCGGTCCGCAACGTCTACAAGCGCGGGCAGTTCGAGACCATCTGGCTGCGCACCAAGCGGATCAACGCCTCCGGCGGGGTATCGGGCGGCTCCGGCGGTGTCTGCTACCTGTACTTCCCCGCCCAGCCCTCCCCGGCGCAGCGCCGCGCGCTGGCCTCGGTAGGCGTCATCTGACCCTGGGCGCCGCCCCGAACAACGCCCCGAACGCCCCCGAACACCCCCCCGGAACGTCGTGCGGCCCCCGTTCGGACCTGCGGTGTTGCCGCCTTCGGCCGCCATACGGGCCGCTCCTCCCGGCCGGGAGGAGCGGCCCCTACGCGTGGGCAAGTGGTAGAGACCAATTTGTGGATTGCTCTAAAGGTCTGGACCAAATCATTGACGGGTGCACGGCAAGGCAGGATTCTGCTCCCATCCCCCCACAGAGAGGTCCGACGTGAGACGACTCAAAGCTCTCGGTTCGGGTGTCGCCGCCGCCGTGCTCGCCATCGCGGGGCTGGGTACCGCCGCGGCGATCGGCGCCGGACAGGCGAGCGGCGCGACCGCCTCGACCGCCCGGATCGCGCGGGCCGGCCAGGCCGCGCAGGCCGCACAACCCAACGCCCTCGGCAACAACTGGTACGCCGCCGCCCCCTACTTGATGCCGCTGGACAACAACCCGCCCAGCGCCCCCCAGATCATGGACGCCACCGGTCTGAAGGCGTTCCAGCTCGCCTTCATCCTCGCGCCCAACGGCGGCGGGTGCAGCCCGACCTGGGGCGGCACCAGCGCGGTCTCCAGCGACACCGCGGTGGCCTCGGTGATCTCCGGGATCCGCGCCAAGGGCGGCGACGTGTCCGTCTCCATCGGCGGCTACGGCGGCACCAAACTCGGCCAGGCCTGCGCCGACTCCGCCTCGACGGCCGCCGCTTACCAGCAGGTCATCACCAAGTACCAGCTCAAGGCGATGGACTTCGACCTGGAGGAGCCGGAGTACGAGAACACCGCCGCCGTCTCGCACGAGATCGGCGCCGCCAAGATCCTCCAGCAGAACAACCCCGGCCTCTACATCTCGATCACCACCGCGGGAACCGCGGCCGGCACCGGCTGGTTCGGCCAGCAGATGCTCAACGAGGCCAAGGCGCAGGGCTTCACGCCCAACAACTTCTCCATCATGCCGTTCGACGGCGGCTTCAACGGGGCGGCCTCCCAGACCAGCGCGCTCACCGCGTTCAACGGCCTGCTCAAGACCACCTTCGGCTGGGACACCGCGACCGCCTACGCCCATGAGGGCTTCTCCGGCATGAACGGCCGCAGCGACTCCGGCGAGTACTTCTACCAGGCCGACTTCCAGACCGTGCTGGACTACGCGACCAGTCACGGCATGGGCCGCTTCACCTTCTGGTCGCTCAACCGGGACCGGCAGTGCAACCCGCCGAACAACGGCACCACTTCGGGTACGTGCAGCAGCGTCGCCCAGTCCGACTTCGACTTCGCCAAGTACTCGGTGCGCTTCGCCGGCGCCACCCCGCCCACCGGTCCGACGACTTCGCCGCCCACCTCCCCGCCGTCCGGCGGCGGTTGCTCGGGTGTCGCCCAGTGGAGCGCCTCGGCGGTCTACGTCGGCGGCAACGAGGTCGCGCACAGCGGCCACAAGTGGAAGGCCAAGTGGTGGACCACCAACGAGGAGCCCGGCACCACCGGTGAGTGGGGCGTCTGGCAGGACGAGGGCGCCTGCTGACCCACCACGCAATTGCATGATGCAATTGTGCTGGTCGATACTTCGGCTGTCCTGAAATCAACGGCGGGTCCACGGAGCTCACCCCCGTGGACCCGCCGTTGTGTGCGCGTATCCGCAGGTGCGCGTTTTCGCATCTGCCCATGCCGGTGCTAGTTGGCCAAAAACGGGCGTTCGATCTCCGATCTCGTGTTTCACTCCGAACAGGTGATCAGTAGCCTCGTGCCCAGCACCGTGCAGTACACATCCACCGCCCGGTGTCCAAGCACTCGGCGAGCTCCACCTGGCGACGTTTCCCTCGACCCCGCCCGGCCCATGACGCCCCATGACATGGAGAATCCGACCGTGACCGACCGACCGTCCTGGGCTCCGCCGGGCATCGACATCAACGTGCCCAGCGTTTCGCGGATCTACGACTACTTCCTCGGTGGCTCGCACAACTTCGAGGCCGACCGGGAAGCCGCGCGGATCGCGCTCCGCGCCCTCCCCGGCATCCCCAAGATCGGTCAGGCGAACCGCGCCGTCATGCGCCGCGCGGTGGGGTACGCGGTGGAAAGGGGAATCACCCAGTTCCTCGACATCGGTTCCGGCATTCCCACGTTCGGCAATGTGCACGAGGTCGCCCAGGCGGTCAGCCCCGGCGCCCGGGTCGTCTACGTCGACAACGACCCGGTGGCCGTCGAGCACAGCCGCGCCGTGCTCCAGGGGAACGACGACGCGACCATCGCCGCCGCCGATCTGCGCGACCCCCGCTCCATCCTGGAGAACCCGGAGACACTGCGGCTGCTCGACTTCGACCGGCCGGTCGCGCTGATGCTCGTCGCCGTGGTGCACTTCCTGCCCGACGAGGACGGCCCGGCCGAGATCATCGCCACCCTGCGGGACGCGCTGGCCCCCGGCAGCCTGCTCGTCATCACCCACGCCTCGCTGGAGAACAGCCCCACCCAGGAGGGCCAGCGCGGCGTGCAGCAGGCCTACCGGCGGACCGCCACGCCGCTGCTGATGCGGACCACCGCCGAGCTGGAACCTTTCTTCGCCGGTTTCGAACTCGTCGAACCCGGCATCGTCCCCCTGCCCTACTGGCGGCCCGACTCGCCGCCGGACGAGGAGGACGAGGCCGCCCTGCTCTACGGCCTCGCCGGAGTGGGGCTGAAACCGTGAACGCCGGGCGGGCCGGCGACGACCCGGCCGCCGGAACCGCGCCGGACCCGGACGACAGCCTGCGCCGGTTCGCCGCCATCTGGAGCCGGGCGATCTACCCGGTCACCGCGACCTCGCTGACCCGCGCCGAGTTCGAGGACCACCTCGTGCCCTCGGCCCGGGTGCTGCGCGACGCGCTGCGCGCCGAACGCTTCGAGCCGCGGGTCGCGGTGCCGGTCGGCGCCGCCCTGGTCGCCGCGCACTGCACCGACCCCGAGGCGCTGCCCAGCATCCTCGGGGTCATCGAGGCCTACCTGGTGCTCTACTGCCCGCCCGAGCCCGGCCTGCCCACCGACGAGAGCCGGGCCCGCTGCGCCCGGCTCCAGCACGCCGTCGCCGTCGGCTTCTCCCAGGCACTGCGCGAACGCACCCTGCGGGAACAGGAATCCCTCTCCCGGGCCGCGCTCGCCGCCCAGCGGGAGGCGGAGAGCGCCCTGGCCGCGAGCGAGGCCCGCTTCCGCGCGGTCTTCGAAGGCGCCTCCGTCGGGATCGGCATCGCCGACCTCGACGGCCAGATCCTGGAGGTCAACGAAGCGCTGGCCGGGATGTTCGGCGGCGCGGCCCACGTCATGCGGCGCACCGTCGGCGAGTGGGCGCAACTCGGCGTCACCACCGCGGGCAACCGCGCCGAGCACGAGGAACTCATCAGCGGCGGCCGCGAGGGCTACCACACCGAGAAGGCGTACCCCCGGGCCGACGGCTCGGTGGTGTGGGCCAACGTCCAGGTGTCGCTGCTGCGCGACCCGGCCGGCCAGCCGCAGTACCAGCTCGCGATGCTCGACGACATCACCGAACGGCGCGGCCTGCTGGGCCGGCTGCGGCACGAGGCCACCCACGACGCCCTCACCGGCCTGCCCAACCGGGCGCTCTTCTTCGAGCAGCTCGACCAGGCGCTCGCCGGCGACCGCGCGGCCGGCCGGCTCGGCGTCTGCTATCTCGACCTGGACGGCTTCAAGGCCGTCAACGACAGCCTCGGCCACGAGGTCGGCGACCGGCTGCTGGTCGCCGTCGCCGAACGGCTCAGCGCCTGCGTCACCTCGCCCGACCAACTGGTGGCCCGGATCGGCGGTGACGAGTTCGTCGCCCTCTACACCGACCCGCCGAGCCTGCGGGCCGTCTCCGACCTCGCCACCCGGATCCTCGACGCGCTGTCCACCCCGGTCCGCCTCGACGGCCGTGACCTGTCGGTGCACGGCAGTATCGGCATCGTGCACGGACCGGTCGGCGGCCGGGCCGCGGCGGACATCCTGCGCAGCGCCGACATCACCATGTACCGGGCCAAGGAGCTCGGCGGCAACCGCTACGAGATCGCCGACCCGGACGCCGACGCGCGGGCCATCACCCGGCACGGGCTCACCAACCGGCTGCCGAGCGCGCTGGAACGCGGCGAGTTCTTCGTCGAGTACCAGCCGCTGATAGGGTTCGAGGACGGTGCCGTGCACGGCGCGGAGGCCCTGGTGCGCTGGGGGCACCCGGTCCACGGAGTCCTCGGCCCCGACCAGTTCATCCCGCTCGCCGAGCACACCGGACAGATCGTGCCGCTCGGCCGCTGGGTGCTGGAACAGGCCGCCCGGCAGGCCCGTGACTGGCAGCGCGAACAGGCCGGGGGCCGTGGACCGCGGGTCAACGTCAACCTCTCGCCGATCCAGCTCCACCACCCCGACCTGGTGGTGGAGGTCGCGCGGGTGCTCGACGAGACCGGCCTCGCCCCCGAATCGCTCTGCCTCGAAGTCACCGAGTCCGCGCTGATCGGCGCCGACGAGGACCAGCTCAAGCCGCTGCGGCGGATCGCCGACCTCGGCGTCTCGATAGCGCTCGACGACTTCGGCACCGGTTACTCCAACCTCTCCTCGCTGCGCTGGCTCCCGGTCAGTGTGCTCAAACTCGACCGCGCCTTCACCCGGGGGATGCGGCGGGAGCCCGCCGACCCGGTCGACCTGAAGATCGTCGAGGGGATCGTCTCGCTGGCCCACTCGCTCGGCCTCACCGTCACCGTCGAGGGCGTCGAGACCCGCGCCCAGGCCGACCACCTGCGGGCCCTCGGCTGCGACACCGGCCAGGGCTGGTACTACGCCCGTCCCGGCCCGCCGGAGCGGCTGCACACCCTCACCCTCGCCGACGCGGGCTGACCGGCCGCGTCGGCCGCGTCGGCCGGGCGGGGCGGCCGGTACGGTCACGCGGTACGGCCCGTCGGGCGGCGGCAGGTGACGTGATGGAATCGCGGGGTAGGCGTAAGCACCGGGTGACAGGCTCGCCCGCCGAGCCGTCACCCTGGAGTCCCGCTGAGCACCGCCGCCGCCGAAACGCTGTCCGTCGCCTGTCTGCTGGGCGTACTCGCCTTCGCGGTGGTGCGCCCCCGGGGATGGCCGGAGGCGGTGGCCGCGGTGCCGGCCGCCGGCCTGCTGGTGGCGGTGGGCGCGGTCGGCGGGTCCGACGCGTGGCGGCAGATCAAGGAACTCGCCCCGGTGGTCGGCTTTCTCGCCGCCGTCCTGGTGCTGGCCGAACTCTGCGCGGACGAGGGGCTGTTCAGCGCGGCGGGCGACGTACTCGCCCGCGCCTGCCGGGGAGAGCCGCGGCGGCTGCTCACCGGGGTGTTCGCGGTGGCCGCACTGGTCACCGCGGTGCTCAGCCTGGACGCAACCGTGGTGCTGCTCACCCCGGTGATCATCGCCACCGCGGCCCGGGCCGGCGCCAGGGCCCGGCCCCATCTCTACGCCGGCGCCCACCTCGCCAACTCCGCCTCGCTGCTGCTGCCGGTCTCCAACCTGACCAACCTGCTGGCGTTCAACGCCTCGGGGGTCTCCTTCGCCCGGTTCGCCGCCCTGATGGCCGCGCCGTGGCTGGTCACCCTCGGGATCGAGTACGCCGTCTTCCGCCGCTACTTCGCCGCCGATCTCGCGGTGACCGAGCACCCGCCAGAAGAGGGCGGACCGCCCGACGTACCGGTCTTCACCCTGGTGGTCCTCGCCCTGACTCTCGCCGGTTTCGCGGTCACCTCGTTCGCCGGCGTCAATCCGGCCTGGGCGGCGCTGGCCGGCGCCCTGCTGCTGGCCGGGCGGGCGCTGCGCCGCGGCCGGACCACCGTACGGGGCCTGGTGGTCGCCGCCGGGCCGCTGTTCTGCCTCTTCGTGCTGGCCCTCGGCATCGTCGTCAAGGCCGTGGTGGACAACGGGCTCGGCGACGCGGCGGGCCGCGCGCTGCCGGGCGGCACCAGCCTGCCGGCGCTGCTCGGCATCGCCGGCTTCGCGGCCGTCCTCGCCAACCTGATCAACAACCTGCCGGCGGTCCTGGCGCTGCTCCCGCTGGTGTCCGGCGGCGGCCCCGGCCCCGTGCTCGCCGTGCTCGTCGGCGTCAACCTCGGGCCCAACCTGACCTACGTCGGCTCGCTGGCCACCCTGCTGTGGCGCCGGGTGCTGCGCGACCACGGCACCGACGCGTCGCTGCGCACCTTCACCCGGCTCGGGCTGCTGACCGTCCCGCCGACGCTGCTCGCCGCGACCGTGGCGCTCTGGGCGGGCCTTCGGGTCGGCTGATCGGACCGTCCGGGTTGCCCCCTCAGCCGCTCCCCGGTGTGCCCGGCGTTTCGCGGACGACCCGCACCACCCAGGGGCGCGGGGAACCGCGCGAGCAACCGGCCACCGGCCGGTGGTCCGGCGACGGCCGAACGGGGCAACCCGGGCGGTCCAGGTCACCCCACCCGGGTGAAGGTGGCGGGCGCGCCGGGGGCCTGCGAGCCGGGGTCCAGCCGCAGCACATCGCCGTCCATGGTGACCTGGTAGCTATGTCCCGGCGCGCAGTAGCCGCCGGTGGACGGGTCAGTGGCGTGCGGCGACCGGGCGGCGAACACCATGGTGTCCCCGCTGACCCGGTCGAGCTCCAGGGACTCCGTGCAGCCGTCGTTGGCGCCGGTGTCCACGTCGTGCACGTCGCTGACCTGCTGCCCGACGATCTCACCCCGGCGGCCGGCCCGCAGGGTGAGGGTCACGGTGAAGTCGTCGGTCCGCGGGCTGTCCACCGAGCCTCGCGGCGTGCCGGGGCCGGTGCCGCGCCAGGTGCCGACCCAGGCGGCGGGCAGTGCCTCGGGATCGGCTGAGGTGGCCGTCGGCCCGCCGCCGCCACCGGTGGAGCCCGCCCCGTCGGCGTCGGCCTGCCGGAAGTGACGTATCAGCACACCGGCCAGGACCAGCGCCACCGCGGCGACCACGGCCGCCGCGATCAGCGGGCCCCTGCGCCGGCCCGCGCCGCCCGGCCGGGGCGCTGCCGCCGGCGGGACCTGACCCCAGCCGCCGCCGGCCGGCCTGCGGGCGGCGGTCACCGGGAAGCGGGCGGCGGGCACGTGGGGTGGCCCTGCGGGCCGGCCCGCCGCGCCCTGATAGGCCGGGTGATAGGGGGCCGGGGCCGCCGCCCCGGGGGCGTAAGGGGAGGGTTGAAGTGCGGTGACCGACGGCGGGGGAGCGGTCGTGGCGCCGCTGCCCGCCCCGCCGTGCCGGTCGGCGGCCGCCTCACCCAGCACCGCCCGCGTCTCGGCCGCGCGAGCCGCCAACTCCGCCGAAAGCCCCGGCGGCAGCAACTCCGCCCACCGGCCCGCCGCGCGGTCCGCCGCCGGCAGCAGCCCGGCCGCCTCCCGGGCGGTCGGCCGCTCCTTCGGCTCCTTGGCCAGACACGCCCGGACCAGCGGCACCAGCGCCGTGGGCACTCCGGACAGATCGGGTTCCCCGTGGACCACCCGGTAGAGCAGCGCCGGCGTGGACAGTTCCTCACCCGGTCGGTGGAACGGACCGCGGCCGGTCGCCGCGTAGACCAGCACCGCCGCCAGTGCGAAGACATCGCCCGGCTCGGCCGACGCCCCGGCGGTGGCCTGCTCGGGCGCCATGTAGCCGGGCGAGCCGATCACCGCGCCGGTCCTGGTGTGCCGGGAGTCCTCGGCGGCCCTGGCGATACCGAAGTCGATCAGCAGCGGGCGGGCGCCGGCCAGCAGCACATTGGACGGCTTCACGTCCCGGTGGGCCAACCCGGCTTCGTGCACCGCGTGCAGGCCCTCGCACAGCTCCGCCGCCAGCGCGGTCACACCGGGCCCCGGCAGCGGGCCGCGCTCGCCCACCCACTCCGCCAGCGACGGCGCCGCCACGTACTCGGTGGCGAGCCACTGCGGGCTGGTGCCCGCGGGGGAGAAGTCCACCACCGCCACGGTCCACGGCGAACGCACCCGGTCCGCGTGCCGGATCTCCCGGGCGAAGCGCTCCCCGAACGACGGCTCCGTCCCGAACTCCGTCCGTACGGTCTTCAGCGCCAGCGCCCGGCCGGCCGGGGACCTGGCCAGATACACCTGGCCCATACCGCCCGCACCGAGCCGCGCCAACAGCGGATAACCGCCGACCGAGCGCGGATCGGCCACCCCCAGACTCTCCATCCCCGAAGCCTACGACGCCCCCGCGACGGACACCCGCGGGTACCCGTCGCAAGGGCCTCGACGGGCGGAAACCGGCACGAAAAGCGCCGGGAAGGGCCGTGACGAAGGTGGCCGGATCGGGCATACTCCAACCCGCCAGTCCCGTTGATCCCCTGTGCGCCGCGACCCGGTAAGGGACCATCGGGAATGGGTCATCACCCACCGGACGGTGCCGCCTCATCCCCGGCGGTTCCGCCGTCGCCCCCCGACAGGGAGGATGTCGCCGCAATGACGCAGCACGGTCACGGCCCGAGCGGCCCACAGCCGGTTTCCCGCCGACTTCCCACCGAAGAAGCCCGCGAGCTGCTCGCCCTCACCCGGGAGATCGCCCAGCGGGAGATCGCCCCGGCCGCCGCGGCCGAGGAGGAGGCCGGCCGTTTTCCCCGCGAGACCTTCAGGCTGATCGGCGAGGCCGGACTGCTCGGCCTGCCCTACGCCGAGGAGTACGGCGGCGGCGGACAGCCCTACCAGGTCTATCTGCAAGTGCTCGAAGAACTCGCCTCGGCGCGGCTCACCATCGGCCTCGGGGTCAGCGTGCACACCCTGGCCTGCCACGCCGTGGCCGCCTTCGGCAGCAAGCAGCAGCGCGCCGACCAGCTGCCCGCGATGCTCGGCGGCGGCATGCTCGGCGCCTACTGCCTCTCCGAGCCCGCCTCCGGCTCTGACGCCGCGCATCTGCGGACCCGCGCGGTCCGCGACGGCGACACCTGGACCCTGGACGGAACCAAGGCGTGGATCACCCATGGCGGCGTCGCCGACTTCTACACCGTGCTGGCCCGCAGCGGCGGCGAGGGCGCCCACGGCATCTCGGCCTATCTCGTCCCCGGCGACGTCCCCGGCCTGGTCGCGGCCGAGCCCGAGCGGAAGATGGGTATGAAGGGCTCCCCGACCGCCCAGGTGCACTTCGACGGGGTGCGGGTGCCCGACGCCCGGCGGATCGGCGACGAGGGGCACGGCTTCGCCATCGCGCTGGCCGCGCTCGACTCCGGCCGGCTCGGCATCGCGGCCTGTGCGATCGGCGTGGCGCAGGCCGCGCTGGACGCGGCGATCGGCTACATGCTGGAGCGGCGGCAGTTCGGCCGGCCGATCGCCGACTTCCAGGGGCTGCGCTTCATGCTCGCCGACATGGCGACCCGGATCGAGGCCGGCCGCGCGCTCTATCTGACCGCCGCACAACTGCGCGACGAGGAAATGGAGTTCACCGCGCAGGCCGCGATGGCCAAGCTCTTCTGCACCGACACCGCGATGCAGGTCACCACCGACGCCGTCCAACTCCTCGGCGGCTACGGCTACACCGCCGACTTCCCGGTCGAGCGCTATATGCGCGAGGCGAAGGTGCTCCAGATCGTGGAGGGCACCAACCAGATCCAGCGAATGGTGATCGCCCGTCACCTCGCGGGCCCCGAGTCCCACGGCTGACGGGCGCTCAGCAGGCGGCGGCACCGCGTCGGCCGCTCCCGCCGCGCCCTCCGCGAGGGCGCGGCCCGGGGCCGGTCCGGTCGGGCGGTCCCGCTGAACCCGCGCGGTCCGACCGGGCCGTCACGTCCGTCCGGGCCGTCACGTCCGTCCGGGTCCGTGGGGGCGGCTGGGTCCGTCGGGTCCGTCGGGTCCGTCGCGTACGGCTCAGGCCGCCAGCCGCGGCGCCTGCGTCCGGAACGGCCGCGAACCGGGACCGCCCACGTGGGAGAACGGCTGGGTGCGCCAGTCGAGTTCGGCCGGCAGCGTCAGCAGCGCCGCCAACTCCTGCTCCGGGCACTGCTCGACGCCGGCCACCGGACGCGCATCGGCCACCGGACGCCCCGAACCGCCGCACACCGTCAGACCGAACGGGTTCCAGGAGGTGGGGCACAGGGCGTGCTGCGGGACCTTCTCCTCGTCGCTGAAGACCGCGATCGGCCGCGCGCAGTCCGGGCAGGCGAGCCGGACGACATCGCCGAACTCGTCCTCGAACCCGTCCATGCCGTCGGCCTCGTCGGAGTCCTCGGGATACCCGAAGTTCTCCTGGGCCTCGCCCTCTTCGGCCAGGACGGCGAGCGCGAACTCCCGTTCACCGGCTTCCTGGGACGCGGACAGACTTCGCTCGCTACCGTTGCGGCGCACCTGGTTACGCATAACGCGTCTCCCCCTTGGGTGGGATGCCCTCGACGGGCCGGCCCGGCTTCACGCTCGCGGCCATAGCGAGCACTTCCCGCCGTGCTACGCGTGTAATCGCGCCACCGGAAGCGCCGCGGTCGCTCACGGTGTGGCCTTGGTCACACCAGGCCGAGTGGGCGGCCCATGCGCCCCCGCCGTGCGACCGCGCACCCCGCGATGCTCCGCCCGGCTCGGCTCGGTGCCTTGCCAGCAGGCCGGATAGGGTGCGATCGGGCGAGGCCGCGCGGGTCCGCCCCTGGAACGGAGGCGGTCCGGCGATGCCGACCAACTGGGCGGGCAACCTGACCTTCAACGCGGCCCGGGTGCACCGGCCGGCCGATGTGGCGGAGCTGCGGGCGGTGGTGGCCCGCGGCCGACGGGTCAAGGCCCTCGGCAGCGGCCACTCCTTCAGCGACATCGCCGACACCGACGGCGATCTCGTCGACCTCTCCGCGCTGCCCGCCGAGATCGACGTCGACAGCGCGGCCGGCACCGTACGGGTCGCCGCCGCGGTGCGCTACGCCGAACTCGCCCGTGTCCTGCACGCCCACGGACGGGCGCTGCCCAACATGGCCTCGCTGCCGCACATCTCGGTGGCCGGCTCGGTCGCCACCGGCACCCACGGCTCCGGCGACGCCAACGGCGGCCTGGCCACCTCGGTGCGCTCGCTCGACCTGATCACCGCCGACGGCGAGTCCCGCACCTTCGGCCTGGACCCCGAGGACGCGCCCGACGGCGGCGCCGGCACCGGCGGCGACGATTTCGCCGGCGCCGTGGTCTCGCTCGGCGCCCTCGGCGTCGTCACCCACCTCACCCTCGACACCGTGCCCGGCTACGAGATGCGCCAGCGCGTCCGTACCGACCTCGAACTCTCCGACGCCCTGGCGCACTTCGACGCCATCACCGGCGCGGCCCACAGCGTCAGCCTCTTCACCGACTGGCGCGCGCCCCGCTTCGGCCAGGTCTGGCTCAAGCAGCTCGCCGACGCACCCGAACCCGAGCTCCCGTGGACCCGGCCGGCCGACGGCCCGCTGCACCCGGTGCCCGGCGTGGACCCGGTGCACTGCACACCGCAGGACGGTACGCCCGGACCCTGGCACGAGCGGCTGCCGCACTTCCGGGCCGGCTTCACCCCGAGCAACGGCGAAGAGCTCCAGTCCGAGTACCTGGTGCCGCGGGCCAACGCCCGCGCGGCCCTGGAGGCGCTGGCCGGCCTGCGCGAGACCATCGCCCCCGTGCTGCAGATCTGCGAGATCCGCACGGTGGCCGCCGACCGGCTCTGGCTCAGTCCCGCCTACGGCCGCGCCACGGTCGCCCTGCACTTCACCTGGATCAAGGACCCGGCCGCCGTCCGCCCGGTCCTGGCCGCCATCGAAGCGGCCCTCGCCCCCCTCGACCCCCGCCCGCACTGGGGCAAGCTCTTCGGCACCGATCCCGGGCGGGTGCGGGCGTCCTATCCCCGGACGGCGGATTTCCTGGCACTCGTCGAACGCACCGATCCGGCCGGCACCTTCCGCAACGCCTACCTCGACCGGCTGCTCTTCTCCTGAGCCACATCCTGAGCCACCGCGATGCGCTCCTCACGCGACCGCCCGCACAGCCGGTAAAGTCATCGCCTGTGGAGGAGCTTGACCGGCACATCGTGGAACTTCTCGTCGCCGACGGGCGGATGAGCTACACCGACCTGGGCAAGGCCACCGGCCTGTCCACCTCGGCGGTGCACCAGCGGGTGCGCCGGCTCGAACAGCGCGGTGTCATCCGGGGCTACGCGGCCATCATCGACGCCGAGGCGGTCGGCCTGTCGCTCACCGCGTTCATCTCCGTGAAGCCGTTCGATCCCAGCGCCCCCGACGACATAGCGGAGCGCCTCACCGAAGTGCCGGAGATCGAGGCGTGCCACAGCGTGGCCGGCGACGAGAACTACATCCTCAAGGTCCGGGTCGCCACCCCCATCGAGCTCGAACACCTGCTGGGCCGTATCCGCAGCCTCGCCGGCGTCTCCACCCGCACCACCGTGGTCCTCTCCACCGCCTACGAGTCCCGGCCGCCGCGTATCTGACCACCGGACCGGCCGATCCGGCCCGCGTACGGGGGGCGACCCCGCGCGTCGCGGTGACGGCGCGGCGGGGAGACTGGGGGCATGCGCGACAGCTCCGCGAGGCGGAACCCCGACACGACCGAGAAGACCCAGGGCCCCGCGGCGAGCGGCACCGTACTGCTGCGCGGCGGGTTCGTGTACAGCCCGGCGGATCCGTTCGCCACCGCGATGGTGGTGGACGGCGGCGCCGTGGCCTGGGTCGGCTCGGAAGGCGCCGCGGACTCCTTCGCCGACGGCGTCGACACCGTGGTCCAGTTGGCGGGCGCGCTGGTCACCCCCGCCTTCACCGACGCCCATGTGCACACCACCGCGACCGGCCTCGCGCTCACCGGGCTCGACCTCTCCGACGCGGACTCGCTGGGCGAGGCGCTGGCCCGGACGGCCGCGCACGCCGCCGCCCGCCCCGCCGACCGGGTGCTGCTGGGGCACGGCTGGGACGAGAGCCGCTGGCCCGAGCGCCGCCCGCCGACCCGCGACGAGGCCGACCGGGTGGCCGGCGGCCGGCCGCTCTACCTGACCAGGACCGATGTGCACTCGGCGGTGGTGAGCAGCGCCCTGCTCGCTCTCGTACCCGGCACCGAGGGCCGGCCCGGTTACGACCCCGCGGGCCCACTGACCCAGGACGCCCACCACGCGGCGCGCCGGGCCGCCTATGACGCCGTCACGCCGGCCCAGCGCGCCCACGCGCAGCGCGCCGCGCTGGCCCACGCGGCCGCTCAGGGCATCAGCGCGGTCCACGAGTGCGCCGGGCCCGACATCTCCGGCGAGGACGACCTGACCGGCCTGCTGGCCCTCGCCGCCGCCGAACCGGGACCGCGCGTCTTCGGCTACTGGGCGCAGCCCTGGCAGAGCCCCGCCGACCTGGACCGGCTCCGCGACCTCGGCGCGATCGGCGCCGGCGGCGACCTCTTCGTCGACGGCTCGATCGGCTCGCACACCGCCTGCCTGCACGCCCCCTACGCCGACGCCGGCCACACCACCGGGGTCGCCTATCTGGACGAGGAGACCATCGCCCGCCACCTCACCCTGTGCACGCGGGCCGGCGTCCAAGCGGGTTTCCACGCCATCGGCGACGCCGCGATCGACGCGGTGGTGGCCGGCGTGCGGGCGGCGGCCGCGGACGCCGGTCTGGACCGGGTGCGCGGCCTTCGGCACCGGGTGGAGCACGCCGAGCTGATGAGCGAGCGGTCCATCGCCGCCTTCGCCGAGTTCGGGCTCGTGGCGTCCGTACAGCCCGCCTTCGACGCCACCTGGGGCGGTACGGACGGTATGTACGCCCGCCGGCTCGGCGAGGAGCGCGCGGCGGCGCTCAACCCCTTCGCCGCGATGACCCGGGCCGGGGTGCCGCTGGTGCTCGGCTCCGACAGCCCGGTCACCCCGCTCGACCCGTGGGGCGCGGTGCGGGCCGCCGCCTTCCACCGCACCCTGGACCACCGCGTCTCCGCGCGGGCGGCCTTCAACGCGCACACCCGCGGCGGCTGGCGGGCGATCGGCCGTGACGACGCGGGCGTCCTGGTGCCCGGCGCGCCCGCCGACTACGCGGTGTGGACCGTCGGCGATCTCGTCGTCCAGGCGCCGGACGAACGCGTCGCCAACTGGTCCACCGACCCGCGCTCCGGCACCCCCGGCCTGCCCGATCTGACCCCCGGCGGCGCGCTCCCCACGGCGGAGCGGACGGTGGTCGGCGGGGTGACCGTCTTCCCACCGCCGAACGGGTGAGCTGCGGTTTCGTGGATGCGGCCGAACGGTGTGCCCTCGCCGGGCCCCGGCGTGTCGGCGCGCGCCGGCTGAGTCCTTACTGACCTGCTGATTTGGCACGAAGTCCCAGCTCACAGGGGTGTTGACAGCGGCTGGTCGGGGGCGAGTAGGTTCGGCGAAGTCCACCACAGGACGTCGGACCGGGGGCACTCCGCGGTTGCGTCGACCACCGCTGGGCCATGGGGCGTCGCGCCGCACGTGCACGCCGCCACTGGCAGCCAGGTCCAGCGCGCCCGACGCGGAACGCGGCTCGCCAGTGGTCCCCTCCACCCGCGAGGGTACGGAGGGGGAGCGCCGCCCGATCCGCAGGTGTGACCCGGGAAGGGCCCGGACGCCCAGTAGACAACGGCCTCGCAGCAGATCCGCAGCCAGCGGCTCCCAGGCCGGTACGAAGGGTTCCGGGCCCGTTCCGTCAGTCTCCTGCCTCGCGGCAGTCCGCAGTTGGGGGTCCCCCCGGACGAAGTCTGGGGGAGGTTCCCGGGCCGGCAGGGGTTCCGGGCCTGTTCCGCCGGCCCGGTCGGGGATGGACCGGTCCGCAACGGGCGTGCCCCGTGAGGGGCGCGGGGAACTGCGCGATCAGCCACGACGTACCCGCAGTCGGGGATGGACCGGTCCGCAACGGGCGTCCCCCGTGAGGGGCGCGGGGAACTGCGCGATCAGCCACGACGTACCCGCAGTCGGGGATGGACCGGTCCGCAACGGGCGTCCCCCGTGAGGGGCGCGGGGAACTGCGCGATCAGCCACGACGTACCCGCAGTCGGGGATGGACCGGTCCGCAACGGGCGTCCCCCGTGAGGGGCGCGGGGAACTGCGCGATCAGCCACGACGTACCCGCAGTCGGGGATGGACCGGTCCGCAACGGGCGTCCCCCGTGAGGGGCGCGGGGAACTGCGCGATCAGCCACGACGCGCCCGCAGTCGGCGATGGAGCGGTCCGCAACGGACGTGCCCCGTAAGGGGCGCGGGGAACTGCGCGATCAGCCACGACGCAGCCGCAGCCGGGGATGGACCGGTCCGCTCCCCGCCCCCGCCCTCGCCCGCGCGGGCGAGCCGGAACGGGGGGCCGTTGGGGGTCCCCCCGGACGGAGTCTCACGGGTTCAGGAGGTACGGTCACCTTCACCACCTTCACCACCTGCCCACCTGTAGGAAGGCCGCGAACGTGCGCCTGCGCCCTGAGACCGAGGGAACCGCGGAAGCCGCCCCCGCCGCGGTCGGGAGCCCCCCCGGACGGAGTTCGGGGAAGGATTCCGGGCTCGCCCCGGCCACACCCGCCGCGCCGGCGGGCGCCTCGCGCCGCGGCCGGTTCGCCGCCACCTGCCGCAAGGCCGCGCCCAGCAGCGCCGCGGCGGCGCTCAGCGGCCTCGCGCTCACCCTCGCCTTCCCCCCGCACGGCGTCTGGCCGCTGTCGATCCTGGCGGTCGCCGCCCTCTGCCTGCTGACGCGCGGCCGGACCGTCCGGCAAGGCGCCTGGCTCGGCTTCGCCTTCGGCCTGCCCTTCTTCTTCTGGCTGCTCGACTGGCTGCGCACGGTCGGCTGGGACGCGGTCGCGGGCCTGTCCGTCATCGAGGCCCTGTATCTCGCCGGTCTCGGCGCCTGCCTGGTGCTCAGTCAGAAGCTGCCGTGCTGGCCGGTGTGGGCCGCCTGCCTGTGGGTCACCGAGGAACTGGTCCGCGACCGGGTCCCCTTCGGCGGCTTCCCCTGGGGCCGCCTCGCCTTCGCCAACACCTCCTCCCCGTACACCCCGCTCGCCGCACTCGGCGGCGCCCCCCTGGTCACCTTCGCGGTGGCCCTCAGCGGCACTCTGCTGGCCGCGGCCGTCCTCGCCGCCCTGAACCTCCGCCGCACCCCCCGCAGCCCGCGTACCGCCCTTCTCGGCGGCGGCGCGCTCGTGCTGTCCGCCGCCGTGCTCCTGGCCGGACTGCTCGTGCCGGTGCCCACCGGCGCCACCGACCACGTACGCGTCGCCGTGGTCCAGGGCAACGTGCAGCAGCCGGGGCTGCACTTCCTCGGCCGGCCGATGATGATCCTCGACAACCACGTCAAGGCCACCCTGAAGCTCGCCGCCGACATCAAGGCCGGCCGGGTGCCCAAGCCGGACCTGGTGCTGTGGCCGGAGAACTCCTCCGACCTCGACCCCTTCACCAACCCCGCCGCGTACGACAAGATCACCCAGGCCGTACAGGCGGTCGACGTGCCGGTGCTGGTCGGCGCCCTGGTGGACGGCCCGGACAAGGACCACGTCCAGAACGAGGGCATCGTCTGGGACCCGCTGAACGGCCCCGGCGCCCACTACACCAAGCAGCACCCCGTGCCCTTCGGTGAGTACGTGCCCTACCGCAAGGAACTCACCAAGGTCATCTCCCGCCTCAACGAGATCCCCCGCGACTTCTACCCCGGCAAGGACACCGGCGTGCTGCGGATCGGCCCGGCCAGGCTCGGCGACGTCATCTGCTTCGAGGTCGCCTACGACGGCATCGTCCGCGACACGGTGAACGCCGGCGCCCGCGCCATCGTCGTGCAGACCAACAACGCCACCTACGGCCGCACCGGCCAGCCCGAGCAGCAACTCGCCATGTCCCAGCTCCGTGCCGTCGAGCACGGCCGGGCCGTGGTCACCGCGGCGACCAGCGGGATCAGCGCGATCGTCGCGCCCAATGGGAAGATCGAGCAGCGCAGCGGCGAGTTCGTCCAGCAGGTGCTCAACGCGGACATCCCGCTGCGCGACGAGAAGACCGTCGCGGACCGCGTCGGTGAGGCACCCGAGTGGACTCTCGCTATGGTGGGGCTCCTGTCCTGCGCGGCCGCCGTCGCGATCGGCAGGCGGGACCGCACAGGCACGGTGAAGGGGCAAAGGCAGCAGTGGAAGTGAACGACGTCGAGCAGCGGACTTTCGGCCCGCTCGGCAAGGTCCTGGTGATCATCCCGACCTACAACGAGGCCGAGAACATCCAGCCGATCGTCCGGCGGGTCCGCGCGTCGGTGCCTGACGCCCACGTCCTGATCGCCGATGACAACAGCCCGGACGGCACGGGCAAGTTCGCCGACGAGCTGGCCAACACCGACGAGCAGGTGCACGTACTGCACCGGCGGGGCAAGGAGGGCCTGGGCGCCGCCTACCTGGCCGGCTTCGCCTGGGGCATCGAGGCCGGCTACGGCGTGCTGGTCGAGATGGACGCCGACGGCTCGCACCAGCCCGAGGAGCTGCCCCGGCTGCTCACCGCGCTGAAGAGTGCCGACCTGGTGCTCGGCTCCCGCTGGATCACCGGCGGTCGGGTGGTGAACTGGCCCAAGTCCCGCGAGATCCTCTCCCGGGGCGGCAGCACCTACTCCCGGCTGCTGCTCGACGTGCCGATCCGCGATGTCACCGGCGGCTACCGGGCGTTCCGCAAGGAGACACTGGAGGCCCTGGGCATGGCCGAGGTCGCCTCGGCCGGCTACTGCTTCCAGGTCGACCTGGCCTGGCGCGCGGTGAAGGCCGGCCTCCATGTGGTCGAGGTGCCGATCACCTTCGTCGAGCGGGAACGCGGCGACAGCAAGATGAGCCGCAACATCGTGGTCGAGGCGCTGTGGCGGGTCACCGCGTGGGGTGTGGGCGCCCGGGCGGGCAAGATCACCGGACGCCATCCCCATTCCTGACCCGGGCACGGCGGTCACTTCAGGATGTTCACCGCCCGCGCCACCACCAGCACCACGGTGAGCAGCGACACCGCGGACTGCGCCAGCATCATCGACTTCGCGATCCGGGTCACCGGCAGCACGTCGGTGGGGCTGAACGCCGTGGAGTTGGTGAAGGACAGGTAGAAGTAGTCGAAGAAGGCCGGCTCCCAGTGCGGGGGAGCCAGCTCCGGTGCCTGCATCTGCGTGAACAGGAAATCCGGCACCGGATGCTCCCCCTGGGCGCGGGCCGCCGGGCCGCCGCGGTCCTGTTCCCAGTAGAGCAGCGCGAAGATCACCGTGTTGGTGAACCAGATCGCGCCGCCGGCCAGCAGCAGACCGCCGGCCGATGACGCGTCGGTGCCCTGGACCAGGCCGGAGACCAGCCGGACCACCGAGTACGCGTTGGCGACGCCGATGGTCGCGGTCAGTGCCACACCCAGCGCCCGGTAGACGCGTGAGCGGCGCTCGATGCGGTGCGGGTTGATCGCGATCAGGCAGAGCAGCAGGGCGAGCTCGATGGCGGGCGTCAGCGGGCGGGGATGAAGCGTCAGCCGGGCCGGCAGCCGCATCTGGATCACCAGCACCAGCACGACGGCCCCGGTGGCGGCCCAGCGCGGCTCACCCCGGGTGGCCCGCCGCCAGGCAGGTGCCAGCAGCCGGCCGGCCTCGCCGAGCGGCGCCCGGGTCTCGGCCCGCAGCAGCGCCTCGATGCGGGCCAGCCGCTCGCCGAGCTGTTCGCCGGCGGCCGGCGGCGGGACCGGGAGATACGGGGCGGGGGACAGATCGCCGCTGCCGGTGGCGTGGGTGGCGTGGTCGTTATGGGTGGCGTCGGGAGCGTTCGGGGCGTCGGGCGTGTCGGTCACCCGGCTCATCGTGGCGCCCGGCCGGGGTGCCCGTCCACATACGCCGCGGAGATCCAAAACGACAGGCCCTAGATCGCCCGGGCGCTTTACCGGGCCCCGGGTCTCTGCGGCACACTTGAGGATATGACACGGAGCTCATTGCCCCCGGTACGTCCGGGTTCCCAGCGCGGTCCCCAACCGGGCGGGAGTGCCCGGCGGCGCCGTTCGCGGGGCCCGAGGCTGCTGCCGCTGGCGATCGCGGTGTGGGTGGCCCTGGAGGTCTGGCTGCTGGTCGTGGTGGCCGAGGCGACCAACGGGTTCGTGGTCTTCCTGTGCATCCTGGCCGGATTCGTGCTGGGCGCGGCGGCGGTCAAGCGGGCCGGGCGCAGCGCCTGGCGGAATCTGCGCGCGACGCTCCAGCGGCAGGGGGCGCCCGGCACGAGCGCGCAGGGTGAAGCGGCGCCGGTGACCCCGGGCGGCAGCCGCACCGGGCTGCACATGCTCGGCGGCGTGCTGCTGATCATCCCGGGCTTCGTCTCGGACGCGGTGGGGCTGCTGCTGCTCTTCCCGCCGACCCGCAAACTGGCCGGCAAGGCGCTCGACCGGTCGGTGGCCCGCCGGCTGTCCGCCGCTTCCGCCGACCCCGGCTCCCTCGGCGATCTCCTCCAGCAGGCCCGCGAGGCCGAACAGCACGCCCGTACGCACCGCCCCGACGGCAAGGTCATCCCGGGTGAAGTCATCGACCACGCCGACCACGACGACCACGCCGACAACGACGATCACCACGATCACCACGATCACGGAGAGCCGGGCCATCGCGACAAGCCCTGACGCGGACCCCCGCGTAAGCGTATGAACGCGTGAACGTGTGAAAACGCCCGGCGGGGGAGCGATGATCGCTCCCCCGCCGGGCGGGAAGTGTCGGGGGCCCTTTGCACGTATGCGCAGGTTACGCGCTTCCGCGGGGTCACCCCCGGTTACCAGCCGGGGGGATCCTGCCGTGCGGGCCCGTGGCCTGGGGTCAGGCGCTCTTGCGGTTGTCTCGCGGGTGGACCGCGATGTTCATCGCCCCGGAGCGCAGGACCGCCAGCCGTTCGGCCAGCACCTCCTCCAGCTCCTCCAGCGTGCGCCGCTCCATGAGCATGTCCCAGTGCGTGCGCGCCGGTTTGACGGACTTCTCCTCCGGGCCCTCTCCGTCCACCAACAGGGCGGTCTGGCCGCAGGCGCGGCACTCCCACTCCGGCGGAATCTCGGCCTCAACCGAGAACGGCATCTCAAATCGATGGCCGTTCCGGCATGCGTACTCCACGGTCTGGCGCGGGGCCAGATCGATACCACGGTCGGTCTCGTAGCTGGTGGCCCCGAGTCGCGTGCCGCGGAGAGCTCGCTCACTCATGAATCGTGCCTCCCGGGCTTTGGTCGCCCACAGGACAGGTGTCGCTGTCGTCGTCATCCGGTCAACGTCCGGTCGGCGGTGAAGATTCCCGATGAGGGATATGCGTCGCCCGTCGTGTCAGCCCTGTTTGTACCCACCGGTGCCCGTTTTGTCACATCTGGGCAAAGATGTCACCCGGTGTCGCCTTATCTTTTGCCTGCATTAATCGGTCAAGCTGCTGGGCCAACCGCGTACACTACCGGTCCGCACCGTCAAGGGCTAAATCGCCCCCGGTCCCGACCGCCCCCACCCCGGGTCCCCCTCCCCGTCGACCGGCCTTCCCGGGCCTTTCCCGGGGACCGGCTGCCGCGCTCCGAAGAGCCACGGCGGTGATCCAAGAACAACCAAGCAGTGGGGCGAGCGGCCCGAGCACGACCGCCCACGACGCCCCGCTCAGTCCTACCCCACCGCCGACCGAAAAACCGCGCCGGGCGCGGCGAGCAGGCGCCGGCGGCCGGGAATGTACGGAAGGGCGGGCCGGGACGGGCAAAAAAGAACCGCGGGACGACCGGAGACGATCGTGGGAGAAGCGCGGGGCGAGTCCAGGCCAAGGCAGGGCAAGGCAGGGCAAGGCAAGGACCGGCGGGCCGGCGCCATGGGCGGCACGGTGGCCCCCTGGCGGGCCACTGAGCCCACGTGGGATCCTGTGGCCTGTAGTGGTCGTCGGTGGGCGGCCAATCCACGGAAGGTGGACTGAACCTCATGTCTCAGTGGACTGCTTCGGTCGGCGCGGCACACCTGGCCCGACTCCTCGGCCCCCGCCCGCGCGCCGGCGGCAGCGGCACTGAGCGCGGCGGCGGCCAGGAAAACGGCGACCGCCGCGGCCACCGCAACGGTGGCGGGGCCCCCAAGGGCGCCGCCCGCAGGCTCCCCGCCTACCGCGAGCTCGCCGACGGCGTACGGCTGCTGGTGCTGGAAGGGCGGGTCCAGGTGGCGGCCCGGCTGCCCGCGGAACGCGAACTCGCGCTGGCGCTCGGGGTGAGCAGGACCACGGTCGCGGCGGCGTACGAGGCGCTGCGCGCCGAGGGGTTCGCCCGCTCCCGGCGGGGCGCCGGAAGCTGGACCGCGATCCCCGAGGGCCACGTCCTGCCGTCCCGCAGCCTGGAGCCGCTGCCGCCGGACGCGGCCGGCTCGGTGATCGACCTCGGCACCGCGTCCCTGCCGGCGCCCGAACCCTGGCTGACCAGGGCGATGCAGGGCGCGCTCGCCGAACTCCCGGCGTACGCGGCCACCCACGGTGACTTCCCGGCCGGCCTCCCGGTGCTGCGCGAGGCCATCGCCGACCGCTACACCGCCCGCGGCGTCCCGACGATGCCCGAGCAGATCATGGTGACCACCGGTGCGATGGGCGCGATCGGCGGCGTCGCCCGGCGGGTGGTCGGCCTCGGTGAGCGGGTGGCCGTGGAGTCGCCCAGCTACGCCAATGTGCTGGAGCTGTTCCGCGAGACCGGCTCCCGGCTGGTGCCGGTGGCGCTGCGCGAGGGGCTCGGCGGCTGGGACATGGACGCGTGGCGGCGGGTGCTGCGCGACGCGGCGCCCCGGATGGCGTATGTCATGCCGGACTTCCACAACCCGACGGGGACGCTGGTCGGCGACGACGAGCGGCGGGAGCTGGTGGAGGCGGCCCGGGCGGCCGGCACGGTGGTGGTGGCCGACGAGACGATGGCCGAACTCGTCCTGGACGGGCGGGAGTCGGGGGTACGGCCGATGGCCGCCTTCGACCGCGGCGGCACGGTGATGACGGTCGGCTCGGCCAGCAAGGCGATGTGGGCGGGGCTGCGGATCGGCTGGGTGCGGACCACCCCCGACGTGGTGCGCGGCCTGGTCTCGGCGCGGGCCTACCTCGACCTCGGCTCGCCGGTGGTGGACCAGCTCGCGGTGGCCTGGCTGCTGCGGGGTGGCGGCTGGGACCAGGCGCTGGCCGCCCGGCGGCAGCGGGCGGCGGAGTGCCGCGACGACCTGGCGGCGGCGCTGCGCGAGCGGGTGCCCGGCTGGGACTTCACCGTGCCCAGGGGCGGCATGACGATGTGGGTCCGCACCGGCGACGTCTCCGGTTCCCGGCTGGCCGTCGCCGGTGAACGCCTCGGTGTCCGGGTCCCCTCAGGACCGCGCTTCAGCGTCGACGGCGCCTTCGAGTCCTTCATCCGCATCCCCTTCACCGTCAGCGGCCACACCGCCGTGGAAGCGGCCGCCCGCCTGTCCCGGGCCGCCGACCTGGTCCGCTCCGGCGGCGCCAGCGACACGGAGCCGGCCGGCCTCTTCGTGGCCTGACCACCCCGGCGGCACCGGCCACCGCCCGCCAACCCCCGGAGCGCTCAACCGAGTTCGAGATCCGCCACGGTACGGATGACGGCGTCCTTGCCGAGGGAGACCGGAGCGGCGGGGATCTCGGGTGAGGGCTCCGGGGCCGGGGCCAGGGACGGCGTGGAGGCGGGCGCCGGAGCCGGGCAGGCCCCGGGCAGCATGGAGCGGACCGCCTCGCGGTGGGCGGGCGAGGCCTCCTCGTCGTAGGGGTCGGGGGTGGCCGGGACCTGGAGACGGAGCACAGGACCCGCGCCGAGCCGGGCGTAGCCGCGACCCGGCGGCACGATGGCCGCCGGAGTGGTGAGCGGTGGGGCGCCGAGGACCGCGGCGACATGCTCGGGGGCGAGCGGCCCGAGGACGACCCGGGCCCGGGTCTGGGCGATCACCACCGGCGCGAGCGCCTCCGTCGCGTCGAGCTGGTCGGCGACCGCGACCGCCACGTTCGCCGAACGCCCGTGCCGCAGCGGCACATCGAGCAGCGCCTGCGGGTCCTGGCGCCCCTCGGCCAGCGCGAGTCGGGCCAGCGCGGTCGGCCGGTCGACGAGAATCCAGAGCGGTCTGCGTACGTCGTCGGCGACCGGCTCGCCCGACTGCCGCGCCCGGTTCACCGCGATCAGCCGCCGCTCGGTCTCGTGCGAGGCCCACTCCAGGGTGGCGGTGGCGCCGAGCAGCCCGTCCTCGATCGCCAGCACACCGGGCCGTCCCGACAGACACGCGTACTCGCCGGTGCCGCCGCCGTCGATCACCACGACATCGCCGTGCGCCAGCCCTTGCAGGGCGATCGACCGCAGCAGGCTCGTCATCCCGGTGCCCGGCTGCCCCAGGGCCAGCAGATGCGGCTCGGTGGAGCGCGCCCCGGTCCGCCACACCACCGGGGGCGCGTCCCGCGGTACGCCTGCCACCAGGACCGGCACGGTGCGCTGGACGGCGTCGGCGTCGGTGAAGCCGAGCACCGTCTCGCCGGGCGCGGTGACGAACCGCTGCGCGACGACGTCCGTCGGCAGCGGCGGCAGCGCGCTGAGGGTCAGGTGGTTCTCCTCCTCGTTCCAGTCGAAGCGGTACTCCCGGCCGCGCCCGGCCTTGGCGTGCAGCAGGCCCTCCACCCGGGCGCGGGAGTCCGCCTCGCCGTCGGTGAAGTACGCCGGGTAGCGCAGGTGCAGCCGCACCAGCCGGCCGTCCCCGAACTCGTAGGAGGTGAACGCCTTGTCCCAGGTGCCGCCGTGGGCATAGAGGGGCGCGGGGTCCCCGGTGTCGGACAGATAGGGGACCAGCGCCTCGTACAGCGACTGGAGCCGTACCGCCTCCGCCTCGCTGGGGCCCGCCGCCTTGCGGGCGCCCCGGTCCCGGCCCATCCACCCGGCGGAGGTCAGCAGCGCGACGGCGGCGAGGATCGGGCCGTACGGCATCATCATCACGATGACGACGCCCGCGGCGGCCAGCAGCAGCGCGGGGCCGCGCTGGTCCTTCGCGGTGCGGCTCCACCAGCCGCCGGCCCACAGGGCCTGCCGGCGCATGCCCCGGGCGATGGTGATGACGGGGTGCAGCACGTCGGTGGCGCTGTCGGCCGCGCCGCGGGCCAGCTCGCGGCCGCGGACGAGCCCGGGCCGGCCGCTCGGGGCGCGCCGGCCGCTCAGGATGCTGGGAAGGGGACGCCTGACCACGGTTGCTCCATGGGGTGGTTCGGGGTGGCCACGGGCCCGGCGCGGGTCGACCGCCGCCGGGCCCCTGGGTGGGTGGCAGGAGAGCAGCCCTCAAGGAACGGCCGTCAGGCCGCCAGTGCGGGTCGGGGTGGTGACGCCCCTTCCGGCACTAGTGCCCCTCCCGGCAAGCTTTGCCCCGTCGGCCGAAAGCCCTGGTAGCTCCGCTACAAGGACTTCCGGCCGCCTTGCGATCTGGGGGTGCCCCCACGCGAAGGCAGGTGGGGGAGCACCGGACGACGCTCCTTCACGGGCAGACATTGCCGGTCGCGGCACTAGATCTTGAGGCCGCCGATGAGGCTGGCCAGGCTCTGGCCGCCGGCCGTGATGCTCGGGGCGATCGCGCTGCCCGCGAGGTAGAAGCCGAAGAGGGTGCAGACCAGCCCGTGGGAGACCTTGAGGCCGTCCTTGCGGAAGAACAGGAAGCAGACGACGCCGAGAAGAACGACGCCGGAGATGGACAGGATCATGAGGCTCTTCTCCTTGGTGATGGGGACGGTCACCTTGAGTTCTTCCAGGCTCACAAAAAGTAATAGATCATGCTCGGTGGCAAATGGGTGATTTGTCACCAATTTCCGCCACCCGGATGAGAGCGCGCCCCCCGCCTCGGACCCGCCTCGCCCCGGGCCGGGTCCGAGGTTCCCCGCTGACCTGGCCGCTGACGCGGTATCACGCCGTATCACTCCGTATCCGCTCCGTCCGGCCGTCCGGCCCGGCAAGAAACACGACCGCTTTCGCCGGACGAGTCCGAACGAGTGAGAGCCGACCCGGGCCGGCCCCCGCCTTCCCGGTTGGCCCATCCGTTCCGTGCCGGGCCGGATGGGCCAGGATGGGCGGTGTGCAGCTCACCCCGATCACCTGGCCCCGGCTGGCCGAGATCCTCGCCGAACGCGTCGCGACGACCCCACCGCCCGGACCCTGGTGGCGGGTCGCGGTCGACGGCGCCCCCGCCGCCGGCACCGGGAACCTCGCCGACGCCCTGGCCGCCGCGCTGCCCGCCCTCGGCCACCCCGCGCTCCGGGTCCGCGCGGAGAGCTTCTGGCGCCCCGCCTCGCTGCGCCTGGAGTACGGACACGAGGACGTCGACGCCTACTACCAACTCTGGCTCGACACCGGCGCGCTGCGCCGCGAGGTGCTGGAGCCGCTCGGCCCGGGCGGCACCGGACGCGCGCTGCCGTCGCTGCGCGACCCGCGCACCGACCGCTCCACCCGGGCCGATTACGTCCAACTGCCGCCGGGCGGCGTCCTGGTACTCGACGGACCGCTGCTGCTCGGCCAGGGGCTGCCGCTCGACCTCACCGTCCATCTGCGGCTCTCCCGGGCCGCGTTGGAGCGCCGCACCCCGGCCGACCAGCGGTGGACGCTGCCCGCCTACGACCGTTACGCGCACGAGGCGATGCCGGAGGAGGCCGCCGATGTGCTGGTCCGCGCCGACGATCCCCGCCACCCGGCCTGGACCGGCTGAACCCCCGCCCGGCGGACGGACCGCACCCCGTTCCCACGGCGGGCCGGGCCGCCTTGCCGTGAGGGCGCGCGCCCCGCTAGCGTCCACGAGCACCATGACTGTCGCCATCGCGCCGCTGACCACCGAGCACATACCCCTGGCCGCACAGCGCTACGACCGCTGGTTCACGCGCGCCCGCCGCCCGCCGTCCCAGCGCTCCTGGCTCGCCGACGGCCCGGTGCGGGGCGAGGAACTGCTCGGCAAGCTGCACACCGCGCCCGGCCTCGAAGCCTGCCGCGCGCTGGACGGCGACGGCAATCTGATCGGGCACCTCGCGGCGATCCCGGTCGACCTCACCCCCGACGACCCGGCGGGGCTCCGCAGTCACCCGCGCTCCGCGCTGGTCCCGCACGGCGGCCACTCGCTGCCCGCGGGCCGGGAGAGCGAGGTGCTGCGCGCGCTCTACCTGCGGGTCGCCGCCCGGCTGGTCGCCGACCGGCGGATGGTGCACTACGCGTGGGTGCCGGCCGGCGACACCGCCACCGCGCCCTGGTCCGACCTCGGCTTCGGCCGTGAACTGGTGCACGGCCTGATGGGCGTCAAGCCGCGCGGGCGGCAGCCCCGCGGTGTCGAAGGGCTCGGCATCCGCCGGGCGGGCCCCGGCGACCTGCCGCAGATCGGCCGGATGGCCGCCGAGTCCTCGCGCCGGCAGCGCGAGGCCGGCATCTTCCAGCCCCAGCCCGAGCGCGCGCTGGCCGCCCTGCGGCTGCGCTACGCGGACGCCCTCGCCGACCCCCGCTGCGGCGCCTGGATCGCGGCCCGCCGGGGCGAGGAGATCGGCATGGTGCTGCTCCACCCGGCGATCCCCGACCCGGTGGTGCCGGAGTCGTGCGTGGAACTGGCCGAGGCGTACGTGGAACCCGCCGCCCGCGGCGAGGGGATCAGCCGGGTGCTGCTCGCCACCGCCCTGGCCTGGGCCTACGACAACGGGCACCGCTATATGTCGGCGCGCTGGCCGTCCGCGTCCGGGTCGGCGGCCGGGCACTGGCCGGCCTTCGGCTTCCGGCCGGTCGCCTACCGGCTCAGCCGGACGCTCGACGCGCGGATCGGCGGCACACCGGGTACCTACTGAGCCGACCGTCTCGGCCAGAAAGCGAAATAAGCCGCCGATCCTGCCAATCCGGTCATTCAACCGCTCTTTATTCGAGGGCGTGAGCGGCATCACGACATGAACACCGTTCGAACAGGCGTGGACGCGTTCGGTAGGCGATCATGCCGGTTTGTCACGGTGGGTCCCCCGCTGCTCGACATCGGGTGAGCGGCGCGTACACACGCCGAAGACGGCCGGTCGCGGGGGGTGAACGGCCGGAAGATCCCGAATGCCCGAAAACTCGGCCATGGTTGCTCCCCGCGCCGAGCAGCGTCTAGCTTCCGGTCTGCGGGCCGACGCCCGCACCCAGACCGTCGGGCGGATCGCCTAATCCTGCCGCCGCCCGGAACGCCGGACACTCGAACACCGTGGCAGGAGCGGGGGACCCAGGTAAGTCGCCGTCACGCACCACGCGGACGGCTCGGGGTGAAGACACCGCCCGTATCCCGCGCGCAGCGCGCGCCGGTACGACGCGATGGCCGGGCATCTCCTGCCCGAACCCGACAGCTCACCTCGCAGGCGTAGGAGAGGACTCTTCCCCATGCCCGCAAAGGGACAGCATCGCAAGACCGGCCTCAGCCGGCTCACCCGTATCTGCGTCGTGGCCGGCACCGGGGCCGCCGCCCTCGCGGTGCCGCTGGTCGGCGCCGCCACCGCCTCGGCCGCGCCCGCCGCGCCGGCGTCCGCGACCACCCACCCGGCGGGGCACGCCAAGCCGGGCGGCTACGTGGTGGCGCCCGGCGACACGCTCTCCAAGATCGCCCGCACCCACCATGTGGTGGGCGGCTGGCACCGGCTCTACCAGGAGAACAAGGCCGTCATCGGGGCCGACCCCAACCTGATCCGCCCGGGCGAGCACCTCGTGCTGCACCCCGGCACGGCGCAGAAGCCCGCCGCCGCACCGGCGAAGCCCGCCGCGGCCCCCGCCCCGGCGCCGGCCGCCAAGGCCGCTCCGGTCGGCGTCGAACTCGCCGCCAAGCCCGTGGCCGCCGACTCCGGCTACACCAAGCCGGTCGGCGACGCCGCCATCGGCACCCCGTACCACGCCGAGGGCTCCATGTGGTCCAGCGGCTACCACACCGGGGTCGACTTCCTGGTCGGCTCCGGCACCCCGGTGCACGCGGTCGCGGCCGGCACGGTCTACTCCGCGGGCGCCGACGGCGCCTACGGCAACGACGTGATCATCAAGCACGCCGACGGCAAGTACACCCTGTACGGGCACCTGACCCAGCCGCTGGTGTCGGCCGGCCAGACGGTGACCGAGGGCCAGGAGATCGGCATCTCCGGCGCCACCGGCAACGTCACGGGACCGCACCTGCACTTCGAGGTGCGCACCACGCCGTCCTACGGTTCGGACATCGACCCGATCGCGTACCTGGCCTCGCACGGCGTCACCTTCTGACGTTCCGCACCCCGAGTCCCCCTGCCCGAGCCCGCCCGGCCCACCAGCCGGCCGGGCTCGCGGCTTCGGCTGCCCGGGCGGTGGCTGCCCGGGCGGTCCCCGGCCGGGCGCGGCCCGGACCGCTCAGCCGGGGAGCGTGCCCTGGATCTGCCGCAGAAAGGCCGCGTTGTCCGGCGTCTGGCGGATCCGCTCCAGCATGACCTCGAGACCGGACTGGGCGTCGCGGCCGCTCAGCGCCCGCCGCAGGCCGCGCACCACCGACAGCTCGGGGGCCGGGATCAGCAGTTCCTCGCGCCGCGTACCGGAGACGGTGACGTCCACCGCGGGGAAGATCCGCCGCTCGGCGAGGGCCCGGTCGAGGTGCAGCTCCATATTGCCGGTGCTCTTCAGCTCCTCGTAGTAGAAGCCGTCGGCGCGTGAACCGGTGTCCACCAGCGCGGTGGCCACAATGGTGAGCGAACCGCCCTCCTCGGCCAGCCGTGCCGCGCCGAAGAAGCGCTTGGGACCGATCAGCGCCGCCGCGTCCACCCCGCCGGACAGGGTGCGGCCGCTGCCGGCGGCGGCCGTGTTGTGCGCCCGGCACAGCCGGGTCAGCGAGTCCAGCAGGATCACCACGTCCTGCCCCAGCTCCACCAGTCGCTTCGCCCGCTCGACGGCGAGTTCGGCGACCGCGATGTGCTGCCTGGCCGGCTGGTCGAAGGTGGAGGAGATCACCTCGCCGCGCACACCGCGCCGCATGTCGGTGACCTCTTCGGGGCGTTCGTCGAGCAGTACCACCATGAGATGGCACTCGGGGTGGTTGGCCTCGATCGCCGCGGCGATGCTCTGGAGCAGCACGGTCTTGCCGGCCTTCGGCGGCGCCACGATCAGGCCGCGCTGGCCCTTGCCGACCGGCGCCATCAGGTCGATGATCCGGCCGGCCGCCGCACCCGAGCCCTTTAGCAGGCCGCTCTCCAGCCGGAGCCGCTGCCGAGGGTGCAGCGGGGTCAGATCCGCGAAGTGCGGCCGACTCGCTTTCGGCGGCAGCCCGTTGACGAGCCGTACGGTGCCGAGGGCGCCCGGCCGTCCGGTCGTCCCTTCCACCAGGTCCCCTTTGCGGAGGCCGTGGGTACGGATCCGCTCGGCGGAGACCTGGATGTCGCCGGGCGACGGCAGCAGCCCGGGAGCGCGCAGCCGGCCGCCCTGGCCGCCGCCCGCATCGAGCACGCCCACCACCTGGGTGGGCGGCATGTCCCGCTGTACGTGCGGGAGTTCAAGAATGTCGGTCATGAATCGTCGTCCTTTCACGGACGGAGCTCGATCAAGTCGAGGACGACTTGGGGAGCCGAGTAGTCGAAAAGAAGGAGGAAGAATGAGGAGAGAGCGCGGAAGATCACGAGGGGGATGCGGCGCGAGCGGAACCATCACGCTCCACGAACCGCGAGAAGCCACCGGAGACCGGCGCGGAGAGGACGTCGCACACAAGGCCGACGACACGAGGGGGGACGAGGGGGATCGCAGAAGATCCACCCGGAGTGAGAACAGCTATCGCGGCTACACAAGATGCGAGAAAGGCGCGAGCTATACGTCCCTAGGATGACTATAGCACACGCCCGGAGCCGCTTTGGCTCACTCCACGTCGATGCCGTGCTCCCGCACCAGGTTCAGCAGCCCCTCCGGGCCGGGATACCCCTTGCCACCGGGCACGAAGTGCCAGTCGCCGTCCGACCGGCGGCGGAAGGAGCCGAGGACGAGCGCGGTCTCGCCAGGCCGCCCGTCGGAGACCTCCAGCCGGTCCGCCTCGGCCCCCGACGGATCGGTGAGCCGGATCCGGGCGTCGGTGAAACCGGCGAGATCCGCGTGCGGATCGGCGGCCGGATCGATCGCGGCGACCAGCACCACCCGGTCCGCCGCGGCGGGCAGGCGGTCGAAGGCCACCCAGATCGCGGCCTTGTCACCGCCGAGCGCGGGCATCATCCGCACGGTCCCGTCCGGCGTCCGCGGGTTGTTGTAGAAGACGAAGTGGTCGTCGTCGAGGGCCTGGTCACCCGCGCACACCAGGGCGCACACATCGAGCCGCACGGCGCCCGCCCACCACATGCCGAGCACGCTCGCCTCGGGCTCGTCCGCGGGATCCGCCGCTCCCGCGGCACCGCCGGTACGGTCCGCCGGGTCCGGGTCCGGGTCCGGGTCCGGGGCCGAGGAGCCGCCGGTGTCCGCCGGCCGAGCCGACCCGGCGGGTGCCGCGGCCGGCCCGAGCCGGCCGCGCAGCCCGTACTGGTGCAGCAGCCCCACCAGCTCCGTACCCGACACCAGCGTCATCGGCTTGCCGCTGACGAAGACGTACGAGCTGCGGCCGAAGCCCGAAGTGGTCACCAGCACACCCTTGTTGGCGCCGATGCTCAGCACCGTGCCGTAGAGGTCGCGGACCGCGGTCGGCGGGACCGTCCGGCGGTAGCGCTTGACCTGGACCGCGATCTTGCCGCCGCGGATCGGGTCGGGGTCGAGCGCGTCCACGTCGATCCCGCCGTCCCCCGAGCGGACCGTGGTGACCGCCCGCATGCCCATCGCCCGGAACAACTCGGCGACCAGCTCCTCGAATTCCAGCGGGTCCATGGTCAGCAGGTCGGGTTCCGCACCGTCCTGCGCGCCGCCGTGCGAGACCACCGCCCGCCCCTGGTCGCCCGGCAGCCCGGCCGGGTCCACCGGCGTCCGCCGGTCGGGCCGCCCGGAGAGCTGTCCGCCCAACCCCGCCACCAGACAGTCCACCGCGTCGACGGCGACCAGGTTGACCGCCTCGAAGTCCGCGCGGGTCACCGCGACGGTGGCCAGGAACACCGGCGTACGGTGGCCGGTGGCCGGATCGGTGTCGTCCACGAAGCCGTTGAGCGCCACCGCGTCCAGCAGCCCGAACCGGTCGGCGCCGAACACCTCGCGGAGCACCAGCAGGACGCACTGGGCGAGCAGATCGCGGTAGACGGCGCGGCGTTCGGTGACCGGCCTGGCCACCTCCTTGTCCCGGTCGGCGCCCGGCAGATAGCGGACGAGCGAACTCTCCGGAACCACCGAGAACGGCGGCAGCTCCCAGGTGAGCAGCAGCCGGCGCTCGGGTGGTTCGAAGGATGCCGAGACCTGGCGGGGCAGACCGTCGGGCCACACCCGCGACGCGTAGAGCGCGGCGGTCAAGTACTCGACCACCGCGGTCGGTTCGCCCCGCCGCAGCGCCTCCATGGTCGCGCCGACCTCGGCGTTGTGCCGCCGTACCTCGGCGAGCCGGCGTACCGCCCACTGGCTGTACTGCTCCTGGTACCCGGCGAGTTGCCGCTGCCGGCGGGCTTCCGCCGCGTGCGCCGCCCGCAGGTCGCTCTCGTAACGCGCCCGCGCCGCCTCCTCCTGCGCCCGGGCGCCCGAGCCGAAACCCCAACCGGAGCGCTGCGCGGGGAGATAGCGCTCGGATCGCGGCATCGCGATCGGTTCGGCCAGCCGGCCGGGGGCGAAGGGCTCCAACTGCTCGGAGGCGAGCAGCGCGTCCGGCGAGAACACCGGCGCGGCGCAGCCCGTCCGCAGCAGCCCGGTCAACTCCGCCATCCTGGCGTCGAGTTCATCCGTACGGCGGCGGGCGTCGGCCGCCCGGCGGTCCCGGTACGCGGCCTGCTGCTCCCGCCTGCTGCGGGCCAACGCCCGCTCGGCGGACCGCTGTTGCTGCTCGGCGGCGCGTTGTGCCCGGGTCCGCGCCCGCTGCTCGGCCTCCGCCTGCCGCTGCTGCTGCCGCTGTATCTCGGCCCATGTGGACACCGGACCGGTCGAACGACGGCTCATGACGCAGACGGCTCCCTCTCGGCGAACACCCGGGCCCGGGGCGGCCAACGCCGCAGCACAACGAGCCTACTGCGACCTCACGAGCGGGTCAGCGCCGCGTCCCCGGCGTCTTCGGGTCCGCGCCGGCGGTGGGCGCCGTATCCGGCCGGTCCTGCATCACCCCGGTGGCGGCGATGTTGTGGGCCATGCCGCCGAAGACCGCCGCGTGGAAGGGGAAGACACTCCACCAGTAGGCGTGGCCCAGCAGCCCCCTCGGGTGGAAGATCGCCCGCTGGCGGTAGCGGGTGACACCGGGCGCGGCGGCCGGGTCGACGCACATCTCCAGCCAGGCGAGGCCCGGCAGCCGCATCTCCGCGCGCAGCCGCAGCAGGCGGCCGGGCCGGATCTCCTCGACCCGCCAGAAGTCCAGCGAGTCACCGACCCTGAGGTGTTCGGCGTCCCGGCGGCCCCGCCGCAGCCCCACCCCGCCGACCAGCCGGTCGAGCCGGCCCCGCACCGACCAGGCCAGCGGGAAGGAGTACCAGCCGTGGTCGCCGCCGATGCCCTCCACCACCCGCCACAGCGCCTGCGGGGCGCATTTCACGTACAGCTCCCGCACATCGGTGTAGAGGCTGCCGCCGGCCCAGTCCGGGTCGGTGGGCAGCGGGTCGCTCGGCACGCCGGGCACCGAGGCGGACGACCAGCGGGTGTCCACCTGCGCGTCCCTCACCCGCCGCAGCGCCAGCGTGAGGGCCTTGTCCAGACCGGCCGGACGGCCCGGCGGATCGGGGACGTAGCGGGCGATGTCGTGCTCGGCGCAGACCACCTCGTACCGCAGCGACTCCGCCAGCGGCCGGGCGATCGAGGCGGGCACCGGGGTGACCAGCCCCACCCAGTGGCTGGAAAGGCTCGGGGTGAGCACCGGCACCGGCACGATCAGCCGCGGATTGAGCCCGGCCACGACCGCGTAACGCCGCATCATGTCCCGGTAGGTGACCACGTCCGGGCCGCCGAGGTCGAAGGTGCGGTTGACCTCGGCCGGCAACAGCGCGCAGCCGGCCAGATAGCGCAGCACGTCCCGTACCCCGATCGGCTGGATCCGGGTGCGCACCCAGCTCGGGGTCACCATCACCGGCAGCCGCTCGGTGAGATAGCGCAGCATCTCGAAGGACGCCGAGCCCGAGCCGATGATGACCGCCGCCCGCAGCACCGCGGTCGGCACCCCGGAGCCCAGCAGGATCCGGCCGACCTCGGCGCGGGAGCGCAGATGCGGGGAGAGGCGTTCTTCCGGCACCCCGGCCGGGGTGAGGCCGCCGAGATAGACGATCCGCCGTACGCCCGCGATCCGCGCCTGCTCGGCGAAGATCCGGGCGGCCTCGCGGTCGGTCCGCTCGAAGCCGGCGCCGGTCGCGAGCGCGTGCACGAGGTAGTAGGCGACGTCGATACCGCGCATCGCCTCGGCCATCGACGCGGCGTCGAGCGCGTCCGCCCGCACCGTCCCGATGTCGCCCGACCAGGGGTAGTCGCGCAGCTTCTCCGGCGTCCTGGCGGCGCAGCGCACCTCATGGCCCGCGGCGAGCAGTTCGGGGACCAGCCGGCCGCCGATGTAGCCGGTGGCGCCGGTCACCAGACAGCGCAGCCGCGGGCCGTCGGGACCCGGCTCGTTCGCCGGCCGGTGCGGACCCGGGTCGGGGCCGGCGGCCGGTCCCGCGTCCGGTCCGCCGCCCGGTCCGCCGCTCGGGTCGGTGCTCACCGCGGCCTGGCCGACGTCCCGCGCTTGCGCAGCACGAGCACTGAGACAGCGGCGGCCAGGACCAGCGCCCCGCCCACGTACCAGGCGGTGGTGGAGTTGGCCGGATCCGCGCTGCCGCTGGTGCGGGAGGTGGGTGACGCGGTGGGGGACGCCGCGGCGGCGGCGCGGTGGGGTACGGCGGCCGGCGGGGGACCCGCCACCTCGGCGGCTCCTGGCGCTCCTGGCGCTCCTGCCGGACCCGCGGGGGCGTGGGCCGGCGTGCCTTGGACGGCCGCGGCCGGGAGCACGCCGAGGGAGCCGACGGGGCCGGTGCGGCCGGCCGCCGCGAAGCCCCAGTCGAGCAGTTCCGTCGCCTCGTGGTAGACCGCCTGCGGCAGGCCTGATTGCGGATTCATCACAGTGACGATCAGCGTACGCCCGTCGCGTCTGGCGGCGGCGATCAGCGTGTTGCCCGCGTTGGTCGTGTAGCCGTTCTTCACGCCGATGACGCCCGGATAGGGCGTCACCCCGTTGGCGCCCGTCAGCAGCCGGTTGGTGTTCTGGATGCCGAAGGACTCGACGTAGTCGCCGTGCGCGTCGTAACCGCCGGGGAACTGCGCGGTCGCCGTCGAGACGTACTCGGCGAAGTCCGGATCGGTGAGGCCGACCCGCCCGAAGACCGCCAGGTCGTAGGCGGAGGAGACCTGGCCCGGCTCGTCGTAGCCGTCGGGCGAGACCACATGGGTGTCGTCGGCGCCGAGCAGGCGGGCTTTCGCCTGCATCTGGGACACCGTCAGCGCCACCGAGCCGTTCATATGGGCCAGTACGTGCACCGCGTCGTTGCCGGAGCTGAGGAAGACCCCGCGCCACAGATCCGCGACGGTGTAGGTCTGCCCGGCCTGGACGCCGACGAGACTGCTGCCGGGACCGACGTCCGCCAGCTCGTCGTCGGTGACCCGGTGCGTCCGCGCGCGCGGGAAGCGCGGCAGCACGGTGAGCGCGAAGAGCGTCTTCAGCGTGGAGGCCGGCGGCAGCTCGCGGTGCGCGTCCTTGGCGGCCAGCACCTCGCCGGTGCCGGCGTCGGAGACGGTCCAGGACAGCGCGGAGAGATTGGCCGGCAGATCGGGCGTCCCGTCCTCCGGCCGAACCTGTACCCCGGGCTCGGAGAGCGCCGAGCTGTCGGCGGAGGATGCGCCCGACGAGGGCGGGGTCGCCGTCAGGGAGCCGGCCGATCGTGGTCCGCCACCTGCGGCGGCAGCGGCCGGCAGCGCGGCCATCGCCGTGAGGCAGCAGGCCGCCGCGAGCACGCCGGCCTTCCGGACGGCGGACCTGACGGCACCGGGCACGTTGGCCCTGACGGCACCGGGCAGGTCGGCGGCCCGGGTCGCCCGGGGCGGCGCGGGCGCGGCGGCCATGGAGGTCTCGGAGGTCTCGGATCTCTTGGCGGTACGGGCACGGGCCGCGCGGGGGAGCGGCGGGCGAAAGGCAGTCATGCCGCCAACGCTGGAACGGCCCGGGCCGCCCGGCACGGTGGGGCGGCCCATCCGGATGAGGGGGGCGTGCCTCTGGGTGAGGGGGTCTGCCTCCGGGTGGTGCGGGCGTCCCCGGATCCGACGGGGCGTCACTCGCCGATCCGCGGGGGGAAATCGGCGAGGTGGCGGCTGGCGCGGCGTCAGCTTTCAGGTCGGTCGGCGGCGTTTTCGGGTGCGGGTGGGTTGTGGCTGGTCGCGCGGTTCCTCGCGCCCCTGGGGGGCGGTGGGCGGTCGCGGGTGCGCCCCTGGGGGCGGTCGGGTCAGTGGCGCATCTCGGACAGGAGGCGGTAGGAATTGAGCAGCTCGGCGCGGTCGTAGCTGCTTGTCGTCACCAGGAACTCGTCGGCGGCGCTGCGGGTCAGCAGTGACTCGAGCGCCGACGAGACGACATCCGGCGTGCCGTGGATCTGCCCGGCCAGCGCCGCTTCGTAGTACTTGCGCTCCGGGGCCGTCATGGTGCGCGCGGCGATCGACTCGTACGACTGGAGCGGCGGGAAGTCGCCGTGGGTGCGGGAGTAGGCGATGGACCACGCCTCGGAGACCAGCAGCCGGCGGGCCCGCTCGGTGTCCTCGGCTACCGCGACCGTCCCGGAGAGCACCACGAAGGGCTCCGCCGCCCAGGCCGAGGGGCGGAAGGCCGCCCGGTAGCGGTCCACCGCCCGCAGCGTCTCGTCCTCGCCGCGGATGCCGCCGATCACCAGCGGCAGCCCGTGCTCGGCCGCCAACTGGGCGCCGTTGTCGACGGCGAGCACGAAAGGCGCGGGCCGCAGCCCGTCGGCGGGCAGCGCGCGCACCCGCGGATACTCCCGCGGACCGCCGGTGAACCAGCCGAGGAGTTCGGTCAGCTTCTCGTCGAACTCACCGACCGCCTCCTTGCCGCGGCCCAGCGCCTTGCGGATGCCCTCGGTGAAGCCCACCGAGCGGCCGAGCCCCATGTCGATCCGGCCCGGATACAGCGCTTCGAGCACGCCGAACTGTTCGGCGACCACCAGCGGCTGGTGGTTGGGCAGCATCACCCCGCCGGTGCCGACCCGGATCCGGCTGGTCGCCGCCGCCACCGCCGCGGCCAGCACGGTGGGCGCGGAACCGGCCACCCCGGGCACCCCGTGGTGTTCCGAGACCCAGAAGCGGTGATAGCCGAGCGCCTCCAGCCGGCCGGCGAACGCGACGGTCTCGCGCAGCGCCCGGGAGGCGTCCTCGCCCTCCCGGATCCGGGACCGGTCGAGAACGGAAAAAGGTGTGTCGCGCAGACGTGAGGTCACACGTATTCCAACGCTCCGTCTCCCCGGTGATTCCCCGAGGTTTCGCCGCTGTGACTGCCGCCCCTACCGTTCCCGCCGTCCCCGCTGATCTCCCCGGGAACCCGGCCCCGCGGCCGGGTGCGCCGGGTCCGCGCTCCCCGCCCGCCGGCCCGCACGCCGGGGTACGCTCCGGCCCGGCGGGTCGATAACCCCTGCGACCTGTGGTATTGCGAGCACTCTTGTGGCGGGGTCCGTGAGGGGCCTATCTTTGGCCCGCTCGGCCACCGGAGAGGACTGCTGCCATGCCCTTACGCGGACGCCACCGCCGTTACCGCCCCAACCGGGTCTCCCAGGCCTCGCTGACCGTGACCGCCGGCGGCGCCGGCCTCGCTCTCCCGCTGATCGGTCTGAGCAGCGCCCACGCGGCGGGCCAGCCGGTCTGGGAGAAGGTCGCGAGCTGTGAGTCCTCCGGCGACTGGAACATCAACACCGGCAACGGGTTCTACGGCGGGCTCCAGTTCGCCGCCAGCACCTGGAAGTCCTTCGGCGGCAGCGCGTACGCGCCCCGGGCCGACCTCGCCACGAAGAACCAGCAGATCGCGATCGCCGAGAAGGTGCTGCGCAGCCAGGGCCCCGGCGCCTGGCCGGTCTGCTCGATACGGGCCGGACTCACCCGGGAGGCGGCCACCGCCTCGCACACCGTACGGATACCGGCCCCGAAGGCCAAGCCGGCGGCCCCGCGGCACACCGAGCAGCTCGTCGCCGACACCCTGCGCACCGAGCACGCCGGGCACGCTGGACACTCAGGTAAGGCCGCCGCCGACCCCCAGCACACCGGCAAGGCGTCCGCCACGCCGCACCGGGCCAAGGAAACGGCCAAGACCCCGAAGCAGGGGCACGAGCAGTACACGGTCGCGGCCGGCGACACGCTCTCCGGCATCGCCGCCGACGAACACATCCACGGCGGCTGGCCGAAGCTCTACGCCGACAACCGCGCGGTGGTCGGCGGCAACCCCGACCTGATCCTCCCCGGCCAGCACCTGTCGCTGACCGCTCCGGCGACGAAGCCCAAGGCCGCGCCGAAGACCACGCCCAAGGCGACTCCGAAGCCCGCGGCCAAGCCGGCCGGCGGCACCCGCACCCTGGAGCGGCAGACCAAGCCCGCCGTCGCCCCGAAGCACGGCGGCTACACCCTTCCGGTGGAGCACGCCCCGATCGGCACCCGGTACGACGCTCAGGGTGGCAGTTGGGCCAGCGGCTACCACACCGGGGTGGACTTCCTGGTCTCCACCGGCACCTCCGTGCACTCGGTCGCGGCCGGCAAGATCGTCACCGCCGGCTGGGGCGGCTCGTACGGCTACCAGGTCGTCATCGAGCACGCCGACGGCCACTACAGCCAGTACGGCCACCTGTCGCAGATCTCGGTGAAGGTCGGTCAGCGGGTCAACGAGGGCCAGCGGATCGGCCGTTCCGGCGCCACCGGCAACGCCACCGGGCCGCACCTGCACTTCGAGATGCGCACCGGACCCGTCTACGGCGACGACATCGACCCGCTGCGCTATCTGCGGGCGCACGGCGTGTCCGTCTGATCCGGCCGATCCGGCCGATCCGTCGGGGTTCAGCCCGCGCTGCCGTCAAGTCCGCCGTCGTCCAGCCAGGCGGTCACCGGCGGCAGCGTGAGGCCGAGCCAGAAAGCGGCGAAGAGCCAGCCGCCGACCACGTCGCTCGGCCAGTGCACGCCCAGATACACCCGGGACAGGCCCACCGCGACCGCGATCAGGCCGCAGACCGCCGCCGTGATCCGGCCCGCCGCGCGCGGCAGGGCGCGCAGCAGGCCCCACGCGAGCAGGCCCGCGGCGATCGCGCTCGACGCGGTGTGGCCGGACGGGAAGGACTGTCCCGAGGTGTGCACCGCCCAGTCCGCCACCGGCGGCCGGGTGCGGTCGAACACCTCCATCAGGGCGGTGCGCAGCCCTTGCCCGGCACCGAGGACGAGCAGCGCGAGCACCGCGGCGATCGCGCGGCGCCTGACCCCCGCCGCCACCGCCAGCCAGCCGCCGGCCGCCGCCGCCAGCGGGGGCCAGGGCCCGGTCCCGACGGAGGTGACGGCGCGGGCCGCGACGGCCGCCGCGTGCGGCCGGTGGGCGACCGACCAGCGGTGCGGGCCGGTGTCGAAGGCGTACGGGACACCGTGCCGGGTGAGCACCACCGAGGCCACCACCGCGAAGGCCAGTGCGAAGCCGAGCGGGAAGAGCAGCCAGGGCCGGGCCGGCAGCGGCGGCCGGCGCCACCTGACCCCGGCCGTCACTGCGCGGATCATGCACCCAGCCTACGGGCGACTCACCGGTACGTTGTCGTGCACGCGCTTGGGATCGGTGATCGCGACCGGTTCCAGGATCTCGTCGATCGCGGTCTTCAGCCCGGCGTCGAGGCGCACCCCGGCCGCCTTGACGTTCTCCGCGACCTGCTCCGGACGGCTGGCACCGATGATCGCCGCCGACACGTTCGGGTGCTGGAGCACCCACGCCACCGCGAGCTGGGCCGGTGACAGCCCGGCTTCCTCGGCGAGCGGCCGGAGCCGCTGCACCCGCTCGAGCACGTCGTCCCGCATCCAGCGGCTGATCATGTTCGCCCCGCCCTTGTCGTCGGTGGCCCGTGAGCCCTCGGGCGGCTGCTGCCCCGGCAGGTACTTCCCGGTCAGCACGCCCTGCGCGATCGGCGAGAACACCAGCTGGCCGAGGCCGAGTTCCTCGCAGGCCGGGATGACCTCGCCTTCGATGACCCGCCAGAGGGCCGAGTACTGCGGCTGGTTGGAGACCAGCGGTATGCGCAGCTCGCGGGCGAGGGCGTGGGCCCGGCGTATCTGGTCCGCCGTCCACTCCGAGACACCGATGTAGTGGGCCTTGCCGGAGTGCACCACGTCGGCGAAGGCCTCCATGGTCTCCTCCAGCGGGGTGAACCGGTCGAAGCGGTGGGCCTGGTAGAGGTCCACGTAGTCGGTCCCGAGCCGCCGCAGCGAGTTGTCGATCGACTCCATGATGTGCTTGCGCGACAGGCCCCGGTCGTTGCGACCGGGGCCTGTCGGCCAGAAGACCTTGGTGAAGATCTCAAGTCCTTCGCGGCGCTCACCCTTCAGCGCCCTGCCGAGCACCGACTCCGCGCGGGTCCCTGCGTAGGTGTCGGCGGTGTCGAAGGTGGTGATACCCGCTTCCAGCGCCGCGCCGACACACGCGATCGCCGCGTCCTCCTCCACCTGGGAGCCGTGGGTGAGCCAGTTTCCGTAGGCGATTTCACTGATGACCAGGCCGCTGCGGCCGAGGTGACGATAGTCCATGAAAAGCGACCCTAGGTCGTCGCCCCGGCCCGCGGCGAGGGGTAATCAGCTTGCGTACGCCTCCAGTTCGGAGAGCTGGCCGGCCGGCCAGCCGGTGTTGCCGGTGATGGTGAGCCGGAGGTAGCGGGTAGCGGCCGGGGTGAGCGTGATGGTCACGCTGTCACCGCTGTTGGGGTCGAAGGTGTAGCCGGCCGAGCCCTTCAGCGTGGTGTAGCCGCTGTTGTCGGTTGAGCCGAGCACGCTGAGGGTCTCGGTCCGGCTGCCCCAGCCCGCCGGGAGCTTCAGCACCAGGCGGCCGACGGTCTTGGTGGCGCCGAGGTCGACGGTGAGGGACTGGGGGAAGGCGTTGTTGGTGGATTCCCAGTAGGTGGCGGGGTTGCCGTCGACCGCGTTGGATGCGGTGTAGACGTCGGAGTGGCCGGTGTCGGTGGCGGTGTGGCCCTGGGCGAGGTTGGGGTTGCCGGCCGGCGTGGTGGGCGGGGTGGTGGGCGGGGTGGTGGTGGTCGGGGGCGTGGTGGAGCCGTCGGCGGCGTAGACCTCGAACTCGGCGAGCTGGGCGGCGGTCCAGCCGGTGTTGGCGGTGACGTTCAGCCGGACGTAGCGGGCGCTGGCGGCGGTGAAGGTCAGGGTCGCGGTGTTGCCGGAGGCGGGGTTGAGGGTGACGCCGCCGGAACTCCTCAGCGTGGTCCAGGTGTTGTTGTCGGTGGAGCCGAGCACGGAGAGGGTCTCGGTGCGGGTGGCCCAGTCGCTGGACGGCGGGAGCTTGAGGGTGACCTTGCCGATGGACTTGGTGGCGCCGAGGTCGACGGTCAGGGTCTGCGGGAAGGCGTTGCTGGCGGACTCCCAGTACGTAGCCGCGTTGCCGTCGACCGCGTTGCCCGCGGTGTACGTCTGCACCGTGGAGGACGCGGTGGCCGAACGGCCTTGCGCCAGGTTGCCGTTCGCGGGAGTGGTGGGCGGGGTGGTCGTCGGGGTGGTGGGAGGTGTCGTGGGCGGGGTGGTCGGCGGCGTGGTGGTGCCGCCGGTCGTACCGCCGCTGCCGCCGGTGGGCACACCGCCGTTGGTCCAGATCGGGGTGGGCCAGGTGCCGGTGCAGGTCTGGCCGGTGTTCCAGCCGGAGTTGCCGCCGCCGTCGGTGATCTGGAGGCTGGAGCCGACACAGTTGTGGATCGGGGTGGCCGCCTGACCGATGTTCTTGGCCTTGACGTTGATGAAGGTCATGTTCGCCGCGGCCTGCGCCTGGATGGCGTAGGTGCCCGCGCCGTCGATGTTGACGTTCTTCATGGTGACGCCGGTGACACCGGTCTCGATCGACTGGATCGCCTCGTAGGAGCTGTCCAGGATGTCCGTGTCGCTGATCTGGATATTGGCGTTCACGAGCCCCTGGAGGCCGTCGAACCAGATCGCGCCGACGCCGAACTGCCAGTTGTAGTCGCTGTTGCCGGTTCTGATCAGGGTGTTGCGGGCCGCGGTGATGGTGCCGGAGACCCCGTTGGGACCACCGCCGTTGACGCCCGGGTAGCGGTTGGCGATGTGCAGTCCGCCGCCGTTGGTGATGGTGTCCGCCATCACGTTGTCGGACAGATTGAAGTCCTTGCCGCCGTACGTGACGATGTTGTTGGCCAGGATCGGCAGCACGACCGTGTCGTGGTCGAAGCTGTCACCGGTGTTCGGGCCCTTCTCCGGCCACGAGGCGAGGCCGTCGTCGCCGACGTTGCGGACGAAGGTGTTGGTGACCGCCGAGTTGGTCACGCCGGAGTGGAAGTTGACGCCGTCGGCGGTGGTGTCGAGGATGCGGCTGTTCTTGATGGTGAAGTGGTCCATCGGACCGTCCATCCAGGCGCCGACCTTGACGTGCTGGATCCACAGGTCGTCGATGGTCGAGTTGGACATGGCGCCGCCGAGGCCGTTGACCTGGTCGTCGTCCACCCGCTCGGCGATGTCGCCGATGATCGCGAAGTCCTTGAGCTGGACGTTCTGGCTCGGACCGCCGGCCTCCTGCGAGCGGATCGCGCCGCCGTAGCCGCCACCGGCGACGTACTTGCCGTAGAAGCCCGCCGCGCGGTTGCGGTTGACCGGGTCACGGCCGCCGAAGACGGTGTACCAGGGGCCCGCGCCCTGCACGGTGACACCGTCCACGATCACGTGGTCGTAGAGGGTGTAGGTGCCCTGGGGGACGTAGACGACCTTGCCCTGTGCCTGGCCGGCGTTGACGGCCGCCTGCATCTCGGCGGTGGAGTCGGTGGCGCCGGTGGGGTCGACGCCGTAGTCGGTGACGGCGTTGATGGAGCCGGAGGGCTGCGCGATCGGGGCCGCGACCTGCTCGAAGTCGGCGAGGTCGATGGTGAAGGTGGGTGACTGGGCGGTCGAGGTCACCTGCACGCGGATCTTGGTGCCCGCCGGGTAGGTGGTCCCGAACATCGTCCGGGCCTCGTCGTAGAAGTGGTGCGGATTGCTGTCGCCCGGGTTGTTGTTGAACGGGTAGCCGCCGTAGTACCAGCTGTACCGCGAGGTGACCGGCAGCGTCTTCACCGCGGCGCCGTTGGCCTGGACGCTCAGGGTCGCGTCGCGGCCCTTGCCGTCCGAGGTGTCCGGCAGGCTGTAGCGCAGCGACATCGCGTTGGCCGGCTTGGTGAGGGTGAACTCGACGTACTGGCCGACCGCGTTGAGGGTGACGGCCTGCCGGCCGGACGCCTCCGAGGGCAGGTGGCCGTAGAGCCGGTCCGGGCCGATCAGCGTGCCGTTGGTGGCGGCGTACTCCGCCTCCAGCTCGGTGAACGGCACCGCGGCACCGCGGCCGGAGATACCGACCGGCGAGGGCGCGGGCACACCCGCGGCACTCGCGGTGGGCGCGCCCGCCAGCGTCACAGCGGTCAGCGCCGCCGCTGCGGCGACGGCGAACGACAGGATGGCGGCGAACCCGCGTCGTCGGCTTCGGCGATGGAGGTGGGGACTTCTGTCATCACTGCGAGATGGGTGCGGCACAGTCGCGTCCTTGCGAGTCGTGGGGGAGGAGCCGAACGGTCGAGCACCCGGCCGGGCGTGGAGAGACTACGAGCGCCATCGCAGTAAGTCCATGAGTCTGCGCAAAACAACGATGATTCTTCGCAATATCCACGACACCTGACCGTCATAGTCGCTCTTGAAACCAGAGATTCCACGACACAGGTGCATGGAGCGGGAGTTGCGGCAGCGTCGGCCGAGGCCGGTCGGCGGGCGCGGCGTCAGCGGCTGGGGGAGGCCACCAGGAAAGGACGGCCGTCGCGGGTGCGGTGCTCGGTGCACTGCCAGCCGCGGGCACCGAGCAGAAGAGCACATCTGGCCAGCGCGGCGGCTGCGGATTCGGCTGCCGACCACTCGATCTCGGCCATGCCGCGCTCCGCGGCGGGGGTCACCCGATAGCCGGCCGAACCGGGCCCGGCCGGCGGGCAGCCCGCCGCCTCCAGTGCCAACGACACGGCGTGCACGGGGCGTTCACGCTCCCAGGGGGCGGGGGAACCGGTCGCGCCGTCGAGCAGCACCGCCCGGATCCGCACCAGCCCCTCCCAGGCCGCGGCGACCTCGGCGGCCCGCCGGGCACCGCCGCCGGCGGCCGGGGCCGCACCGGTGCCGTCACGCGCGGTGAATCCTCCGGCCGGCGGCGCGGTGCTCGGCGTATCGATGCTCGGCGCCTCGCTGTTCGGTGCGTGGCGGTTCGGCGCGCCGGTACCCGTGAGGTCGGAGCGCGGCTTCTCGGCCGCCGCCAACTCGGCCCGCATCCGCAGCCCTTCGGCCGTCAGGTAGTAAGAAGCATGGTGACCGCCCCGCCCGTGCGGCACGGCGAGTCCCGCCGCGGCCAGGCCCTGGCACACCGCCGCGGACGCCGACAGCCGACCGGTGGCCGGCTCGGAGCCGGCCACCGCCCTCCGCTGAGCTGCCGAAAGCGCCTTGGCCACAGCGCCGAGCCTACTGCCGGCCGCTGACAGCGGGCCGGCCGGCCATGATCCGGAATACCCGGGAAAAACTACGGGGTCCGTACATCATTGACCCCGCGGACGGCTTGTTCTGATCAAGGTGTACGGTCCCGGTCTCGCGCATATTGAGGCGGACGGGGGACCTCTACCGGAGAAGTCCCGGAAGCAGCAGGAGGATTCATGAGAAAAATCAGAATGACGCCCGAGAACCGAAGAAGATCGGCTGTCGTCGCCGCCACCGGAATGGCGGCCCTGCTGGGCGCCGGTGTTTTCGCCGTCCCCGCCGCCGCCCACACCGGAACCTGGTCGGTCAGCTGCGACTCGGTGACGGTGCACCTGACGGCGTACAACAAGCGTGCCACCAACTCCGTGACGCTGTCGGTCGAGGGCGGGGGCGTGCTCGCGAAGGAGGACTCCTTCGGCGCCGGTTACGACTTCTCCAGCCCGCTGCCACCGCACGACGCGGCGATCACGCTGCACCTTGTGGTGACGGCCGGAGACAGCGCGAAGTACAACATCGACCAGGAGAAGACGGCGGCACCCTGCGAGGGTCAGACCACCGCCCCGCCGCCGCCCACCACCACGCCGGCCCCGCCGCCTACCACCACGCCGGCCCCGCCGGCCACCACCACGCCGGCCACCACTCCGCCCACTACGGCGCCCCCCGCACCTCCCACCACCGCCCCGGCCACCCCGACCGCGTCCACCAACGCACCCGTCGTGGCCGGATCCGCCTCCGCGTCGGCCGCCGGCGGTCTGGCCGAAACCGGTAGCTCCAACGCCACCCCGGTGATCGCCGGCATAGCCGCGGCCGCGGTCGTCGTCGGCGGCGGGGCGCTGGTCCTCTCCCGCAGGCGCCGCAGCTCCTCGCACCGCTGAGCAGCCGCCGGTATCCGCCCCGGTCGAAGGGCCCGTACGAAAAGTCGTACGGGCCCTTCGTACGTGCCACCACCATGACTTCACCGGCCGTCCCGGGCGATTTCACCGCGGAAATGCACCGGCGCCCGTCCGGCGCCCATCTGTCGATCAACCCGGCGATCTTCCGGCCGCCCGCAAACGGTCTGCGAACCCCTGCCGCCCGCTCACCGTTATCCGGTCAACCGCCGTTGTAATTTCCCCTGTTGGCAGCGGCAACGGCTCCCCGGCCGCGAGTTCCGGCGCATGTCCGGCCCGGATATTCCGACCCTCCCGTGACCCCTACCCCGCCTGTGAGAATCCGGGGAAACCCCGCCACTGCCGGAGGAACACCGGTCGCGCGCCTAGGATCGGGGGATGGATCTTCGATGGCCGCGGCGCAGGCGGTGGTTGGCCGCAGCGGGGGCGCTCGCCCTGTTGGTGGCGGGCTCGGTCGCGGTCGGCGGGGCCGGGGCGGCCGATGGATCGGGGGTGCACCGCACCGACGCCATGCTGAGCGGCGCCGGCGGCGTGCCGCTCGACACCTCCTACTTCACCGCCGGCGGCGCGGGACGCCGCCCGGCCGTCCTGCTCGGCCATGGCTTCGGCGGCAGCAAGGACGACGTCCGCGGCCAGGCCGAGGACCTCGCCCGCCACGGCTACGCGGTCCTCACCTGGTCGGCCCGCGGCTTCGGCCGCTCCGGCGGCCGGATCGGGCTCAACGCCCCCGGCGGCGAGGTCGCCGACGTCAGCAAGCTGATCGACTGGCTCGCCACCCGCCCCGAGGTGCGCCTCGACGCGCCCGGCGACCCGCGGGTCGGGATCTCCGGCGTCTCCTACGGTGGCGCCATCTCCCTGCTGGCGGCCGGTTACGACCACCGGGTGGACGCCATCGCGCCCCGCGAGACGTACTGGAACCTCGCCGACGCGCTCTTCCCGAACGACGTCTACAAGAAGCTGTGGGCCGGCATCTTCTTCTCCAGCGGCGCCGCGCCCCTCGGCGCGCCCGGTAACGGCACAGCCACCCCGACCTCGCCCAGCGCCCGGACCGGTGCCCGCGCCGCGGCGCCGCCCACCGGTGGCGACCCGCTCTGCGGCCGGTTCGAGCCCGACCTGTGCGCGCTATACCAGCGGGTCGCCCAGAGCGGCACACCGGACGCCGCGGCCCGCGCACAGCTCGCCGCGCTCAGCCCCGCCGCGGTCGCCGACCGTGTCAAGGTGCCCGCGCTGATCGTCCAGGGGCAGACCGACTCGCTCTTCACCCTCGACCAGTCCGACGCGATGGCCAAGGCCATCAAGGCCAATGGCGCCCCGGTGGCGGTGGACTGGATCGCCGGCGGCCACGACGGCGGCGACACCGAGGACGGCCGGATCGACCGCCGGGTCACCGCCTGGTTCGACCACTACCTCAAGGGCGACACCGGCGTCTCCACCGGCCCCGCCTTCCGCGTCACCCGCACCGGCGGCCTGAACTCCACCGACGGCACCGTGGTGCTGCGCGGCGCGGCCGGCAGCGCCTACCCCGGTCTTGACGGCGGCGCCACCCGCCGTATCCCGCTGACCGGCGGCGAGCAGCGCGTCGTCAACCCGGCCGGCGGCGACCCGCCGGCCATCTCCGCGGTGCCGGGCGTCGGCGGCCTCAGCGACCTCGCCGGCCTCGGCGCCGGTCTGTCGATGGACTTCCCCGGCCAGTTCGCGTCCTTCGGGTCCGCCCGCCTCACCCATGGCGTCACCCTCACCGGCGCGCCGTCGATCACCGTGAAGGTCACCACCACCGCGCCTGACGCGGTGCTCTTCGCCAAGCTCTACGACGTCGCCCCGAACGGCAAGGAGACGCTGCCGTCCGCGCTCGCCGCCCCCGTCCGGGTGGCCGGCCCGCCACGCGGCAGCACCGTGACGCTGCGACTGCCGGCCGTGGACCACGACTTCGCCGCGGGGCACCGGCTCCGGGTCGTGCTGTCCACCACCGATCTCGGCTACGCCTCCCCGGCCGCGCCCGCCGTCCTCACCATCGCGCCGGCCGGCGCCGGCCTGACGCTGCCCACCGACACCGGACTGCGCGCCGCCGGCGCGCCGCTGCCCTGGTGGGTGTGGGCGCTGCCGCCGGCCGCGCTGCTCGTCGCGGCGGCGCTGCTGCTCACCGGCCGCCGCCGCGGCCGGCCCGGGCCGGCGCAACCGGCGCTCGCTTCGGTACCGCTGCGGATCTCCGGACTCAGCAAGCGGTACGCCAAATCCGCCGACCGCTACGCCGTGCGCGAGCTGTCCTTCCAGGTCGAAGCCGGCCAGGTGCTCGGCCTGCTCGGGCCCAACGGCGCGGGCAAGACCACCACGCTGCGGATGCTGATGGGTCTGATCACCCCGGACGAGGGCGAGATCCGGATCTTCGGCGAGGCGGTCCGTCCCGGCGCGCCCGTGCTGTCCCGGGTCGGGGCCTTCGTGGAGGGGGCCGGCTTCCTGCCGCACCTCACCGGCCGGGCCAATCTCGACCTCTACTGGCAGGCCACCGGCCGTCCCGAACAGGACGCGCACCTGGCCGAGGCGCTGGCGATCGCCGGACTCGGCGACGCGCTGGACCGCGCGGTGCGCACCTACTCCCAGGGCATGCGGCAGCGGCTCGCCATCGCCCAGGCGATGCTGGGCCTGCCCGATCTGCTGATCCTCGACGAACCCACCAACGGCCTGGACCCGCCGCAGATCCGCGAGATGCGCGAGGTGCTGATCCGGTACGCCGCGGCCGGCCGTACCGTGATCGTCTCCAGCCATCTGCTGGCCGAGGTCGAACAGAGCTGTACGCATCTGGTGGTGATGGACCGGGGGCGGCTGATCACCTCGGGCCCGGTGGCCGAGATCGTCGGCTCCGCCGACACCGTGCTGGTCGGGGTGGCCGGCGGGGTCTCGCAGCGCGTGGTGGACGCGGTGGCCGCGCTGCCCGGCGTGGCGAACGCGGTCCGTGCGGAGGACGGCCTGCTCGCGGTGCTCGACGGGATGACCGCGCCGCGGCTGGTGGCCGAACTGGTCCGGCTGGAGGTGCCGGTGGACCGGATCGGGCCGCACCGCCGGCTGGAGGACGCCTTCCTGACCCTGATCGGAGGTTCGGCATGAGCGCGACCGCGCCGGTGCCACCCGTACCCGCCACCGCCGAGCCGCGTACGTCGGCGACCGCGCCCGGCTACCGCCCAGGACGTACGCTGCGGCTGCGGGTGGAGGCCCGCCGGCAGGTGCGCAGGCGGCGCACGATCATCGTGGGGGCGCTGCTCACCGCGCTCCCCTTCATCCTGATGGCGGCCTTCGCGATCGGCGGCACCCCGGACGGCGGCGGGCGCAACGGCCCGACACTGATCGATACGGCCACCGCGTCGGGCGCCAACTTCGCCGCGACCTGCCTGTTCGTCTCGGCCGGCTTCGTCCTGGTGGTGCCGGTCGCGCTCTTCTGCGGGGACACGGTGGCCTCGGAGGCCGGCTGGTCCAGCCTGCGCTATCTGCTGGCGGCGCCGGTGCCGCGGGCCCGGCTGCTGGCGGTGAAACTCACCGTGGCGCTCGGCTTCAGCGCGGTCGCCCTCGTGCTGCTGCCCGCGGTCGCGCTGCTGGCCGGCACCGTCGCGTACGGCTGGGGCGACCTGGAACTGCCCACCGGGGGAGCGCTGGGCGCGGGCAGTACGCTGCCCCGGATCGCGGTCGTGGTGGCGTACCTCTTCGTCAGCCAACTGGTCACCGCCGCGCTGGCGTTCTGGCTCTCCACCGTCACCGACGCGCCGCTGGGCGCGGTGGGCGGGGCGGTCGGGCTGACCATCGTGGGCAATGTGCTGGACGCGGTGACCGCGCTCGGCCGGTGGCGGGACATCCTGCCCGCGCACTGGCAGTTCTCCTGGCTCGACGCGGTCCAGCCGTCGATGGAGTGGACCGGCATGATCCAGGGCGCCTCGGTGTCCGTCTCCTACGCACTGGTGCTGACCGCGCTGGCGTTCCGCGGCTTCCGCACCAAGGACATCGTCTCGTAGCCCCCTGACGGGATGTCCGTCCCGCCGTCCGGCCCGTCGTCCGCCCCGTCAGCTCCGCCGTCCGGCCGTGGGGTGCGGGCCGGCCGGATGGTCATGCGAACGGCCAGGAAAGGGCAAAGGATCCGCCGATCGGGTAAAGCACGCCTCAGCAAACGTCGTACTCCCTTGTCCCGGGCACCATCTATCGATGTGATCGGTCAGCCGCTCCGTGCGGTCGTCCACCGCACGAGGAGAGCTCCATACAAGGAGAGTCCATGCGCACACCTCGTCCGCGGCCGCGCGCCGTGGTCGCCGCGGCAGGGGCCACCGCCCTGACCGCCGCCGCCCTGACCGCCGCCGCCCTGATCGCCGCCCCCGTCACCGGAGCGGTCGCCGCGGCACCGGCGGCACCCGCGGGACCGGTGGTCAAGCCGGTGCCGGCCGTCTCCGGACACCGCCTGATCCACGGCGCCGACCGCCCGCTGAGCAGCGCGCAGTGCCAGACCACCTGGGGCATCAACTGCTACACGCCCCTCCAGTACCGGCAGGCGTACGACCTGAAGCCGCTCTACCAGGCGGGCGTCACCGGCAAGGGCCGCACGATCGTGATCGTGGACTCCTTCGGCTCGCCGACGATCCAGCACGACCTGGACGTCTACAGCAAGCAGTTCGGTCTCGCCAGCACCCATGTGGACGTGGTGAAGTGGGGCGAAGTACCGCCCTTCGACCCGACCGACCCGGACCACACCGGCTGGGCCGGCGAGAGCACACTCGACGTGGAGATGGCCCACGCGGTGGCGCCGGACGCGCATCTCGTGCTGGTGGAGACCGGTGTCGCCGAGACCGAGGGCGTCACCGGGCTGCCGGAGATGATGGACGCCGAGAAGTACCTGATCGACCACGGCGTGGGCGATGTGATCACGCAGAGCTTCGGCGCCACCGAGAACACCTTCCCCGGCTTCGGCAGCGGCGACTTCGCCAGTATCCAGAAGCTGCGCTACGCCTTCCAGGACGCTCAGCGCCGCGGTGTCACGGTGCTGGCCTCCTCCGGTGACGGCGGGGCGACCGACGCGATGGAGGACGGCGCCACCGACTACCCCTACCCGGTGAACTCCTGGCCGTCGGCCGATCCGCTGGTCACCTCGATCGGCGGTACGCAGCTCCATCTGACCGACGCGGGCGACCGCACCGCGCCGGACAGCGTCTACAACGACTACGGGGCCGGCGGTGGCGGCCAGTCCCACGTCTTCCCCCGGCCCGCCTACCAGAACGGGGTGAAGAACGTCGTCGGAGACCGGCGCGGCACCCCGGACATCTCGATGACCGCGGCGGTCGACGGCGGCGCCTGGGTGTATTCGAGCTACGACCCGACCGCGGTCGGCTGGGACGTCTACGGCGGCACCAGCGAGGCGAGCCCGCTCTTCGCCGGCGTCGTCGCGCTGGCCGACCAGCTCGCCGGGCACCGGGTGGGTGACATCCACGAGGCGCTGTACGCGCTCGGCCGCGGGGACGGCCGGCTCACCGGGATCGTCGACGTCAAGGACGGGACCGACAACTCCTACGACGGCGTGACGGGCTACAAGGCGGTCAAGGGCTACGACATGGCGACCGGTGTCGGCACCCTGGACGCGGCGCGGTTCGTGCCGGCGCTGGCGGTGGCCTCCCGGCTGTCCTGATCCACCCCGACCGGTCACCGTCGCGTCCTCCCCGGCGCGGCGGTGATCACCGCTGCCGGTGTGCGGCCGAACCCCGTTATCTGTTAGGGCCCTTGACAGTTGGCGGGTCCAGACCACCATATTGGTCCAGACCAAATGTGGTCCCCCCACCGTTGAAGGGAGCGCGGTCCATGACCGGACCCGTTCGCAGACCCGCCTCCACCGCCCCGACGGCCCCGACCGCCCGTACCCGCGGATGGGCGCGTCCCCGCGCCCTGGTCACCGGCCTCGTCACCGTCGCCGCCTCGGCCGGCCTCGCGCTGACCGGCGCCGGCGCCGCGCAGGCGGCCACCGCGCTGCCCACCCACGTCGCCGCGCCGTACTTCGAGGCGTACAACGGGGACAGCCTCTCCGGACTCGCCTCCGCGTCGGGCAACAAATACCTGACGATGGCCTTCATCCAGACCCCGTCGGTCGGCTCGTGCACGCCCTACTGGAACGGCGACACCGGTCTGCCGATCAGCCAGGCCAACTTCGGCGCCGACATCGACACCATCCAGGCCGGCGGCGGCGACGTCATCCCCTCCTTCGGCGGTTACGCGGCCGACGACAGCGGCACCGAGATAGCCGACAGCTGCACCACTGTCAGCTCCATCGCCGCCGCCTACGAGAAGGTCATCACCACTTACGACGTCAGCCGGATCGACCTGGACATCGAGGACAACTCGCTGACCAACGCGGCCGGCATCGACCGCCGCAACAAGGCGGTCAAGCAGGTGCAGGACTGGGCGGCGGCGAACGGCCGGCCGCTCCAGTTCTCGTACACCCTGCCGACCACCACGCACGGGCTCGAAGGCGGCGCCGTCGGCTCCGGCAGCGGTCTGGCCGTCATCCAGAACGCGGTCTCCAACGGCGTCAACCTCAATGTCGTCAACATCATGACGTTCGACTACTACGACGGCGCCACCCACAACATGGCCACCGACACCCAGACCGCGGCGCAGGGCCTGCACGACCAGCTCGCCACGCTCTACCCGTCGAAGACCGACGCGCAGCTCTGGAACATGGTCGGCGTCACCGAGATGCCCGGCATCGACGACTTCGGCGCCGCCGAGACCTTCACCACCGCCAACGCCACCACCGTCTACAACTGGGCGGTCGGCAAGGGCATCAACACCCTGTCCTTCTGGGCGCTCCAGCGGGACAACGGCAACTGCAACGGCACCGGCGGGTCCGACTCCTGCTCCGGCACCGCGCAGAGCACCTGGCAGTTCAGCCACACCTTCGAGCCGTTCAGCGGCGGCGGCACCACCACCCCGCCCACCAACGACTTCTCGGTGTCGCTCTCGCCGTCCTCCGGGTCGGTCGCGCCCGGCGGCTCCGCCACCTCCACCGTCCACACCGCCGTCGCCTCCGGCGCCGCCCAGTCGGTCAGCCTCTCGGTGAGCGGCGCCCCGGCCGGTGTCACCGCCTCGGTCAGCCCCGGCTCGGTCACCGCGGGCGGCACCGCCACGCTGTCGGTCGCCACCACCACGGCCGCCGCCCCCGGCACCTACACCCTCACCGTGAACGGCTCGGCCGCCTCCGGCTCCCACGCGGCCGCCTACACGCTGACCGTCACCGGCGGTGGCGGCACCCCGTCCGGCAGCATCGTCAACGGCGGCTTCGAGACCGGCGGCCTCAGCCCCTGGACCTGCCAGTCCGGCGGCGGCGTGGTCAGCACCCCGGTCCACGCCGGGACCCACGCGCTGCACGTCGTGCCGTCCTCGTCGCAGACCGGCGAGTGCGACCAGTCGGTGGCGCTCCAGGCCAACCACGCCTACACCCTCACCGCCTGGGTGCAGGGCCCCTACTCCTACGTCGGGGTCAGCGGCGGCGCCACCGCCAGCAGCTGGACCTCCGGCACCGCCTGGACCAAGCTCACGGTACCCTTCACGACCGGTGCCGGCGGTACCGTGACCGTGTACCTGCACGGCTGGTACGGGCAGAGCGCGGTGTACGGCGACGACTTCTCGATCGCCTGATCCGGCCCGGTCCCGGCCGGCCGCAGGTCGGCCTGCCGACCGGTCGCCCGGCCCCGGCTTAGGGACAGGGCCGCGCATCCTCTAGAGTCGACCCGGGCGTCTACGCGTATGTAGTCGGAGCGGGCCGGGCATGCCACCGGGCATGTCCGGCCCGTCCGGCCCCCACCGCGAGGGCGCGACACACCACCGGAAAGACCAGGGGACGGGACCACCCATGAGTGTCATCGGCGTCGGCCAGGCCGTCATTCTCGGCATAGTGGAAGGAGTGACCGAGTTCCTGCCGGTCTCCTCCACCGGCCACCTCAAGTTGACCGAGGGCCTGATGAACATCCCGGTCGACAACGACGCCGTGGTGGGCTTCACCGCGGTCATCCAGGTGGGCGCGATCGCCGCCGTCTTCGTCTACTTCTTCAAGGACATCACCCGGTTTGTCGGCGCCTGGGTGCGCGGACTGCTGGACAAGAGGGAGCGGGTCAACCACGACTACAAATTCACCTGGTGGGTGATCTACTCCACCATCCCCATCGTGATCGTCGGCCTGGCCGCCAAACCGCTCATCGACGGGCCGCTCGGCTCACTGTGGGTGGTCGCCTTCTCACTCATCGGCGGCAGCGTCGTCATGTGGTGCGCGGAACAGATGGCGCGCTTCAAGCGCGGCGAGGACCAGGTGACCTTCGCCGACGCGATGGTGGTGGGCTGCTCGCAGATCCTCGCCCTGCTCTTCCCCGGCTTCTCCCGCTCCGGCGCCACCATCTCCTCCGCGCTCATCCGCGACCTGGACCGGATGGCCGCCACCCGCCTGTCGTTCTTCCTCGGCCTGCCCGCCCTCACCGGCGCCGGGCTCTACGAGCTGAAGGACGCCACCAGCGGGGGCGTCGGCCTGCCCGCGCTCGCCGTCGGCACCCTGGTCTCCTTCGTGGTCGCCTACGCCTCCATCGCCTGGCTGCTGCGGTTCGTCGCCAAGCACTCCTTCAACTCCTTCGTGATCTACCGGATCGTGATCGGCTTCCTGATCATCGCGCTGCTGGTGACCGACACCGTCAACGCCTGACGGCGCCTGGGCCCTGCATAGTTCACGACTTATTTTTTGATGTGTATTGACTCCTCCGGCGGACGGCGCCTACCGTCCAGACCGCATCGCGACCCCACAACGCGACTCAGGAGCCACGTGTGACCCAGGTATCCGCACCGCCCGGCACGCCCACCCGCCGCCCGCGCCACCGCAGACGCATAGCCGCCATCGTGGCGGCCGTCGCCCTGCCGGTGTCCGTGGGTGTCACGCTCTTCTCGGCCTCGGGCGCCGGCGCCGCGACCATCCCGACCGCCCCGGCCACCATCACCGGCGTCGGCAGCGGGAAGTGCGTGGACGCCCGCGCCGCCACCACGGTCAACGGCACCGCGGTCCAGCAGTACACCTGCAACGGAACCACCGCCCAGTCCTGGCAGTTCACCGCGACCGACAGCGGCTACTACCGGATCGGCGCGGCCGCCGCCCCCGCCCAGGTGCTCGACGTCACCGACGTCTCCACCGCCGACGGCGCGCTCACCCAGCTCTGGCTCTACGGCGGCGGCAGCAACCAGCAGTGGCTGCCGGTCGCCGAGTCCAGCGGCGCCTTCCACTTCGTCAACCGCAACAGCGGCAAGTGCCTCGACGTGCCGTCCGCCTCGACCGCGGACAGCGTCCAGTTGCAGCAGTACGCCTGCAACGGCAGCGCCGCGCAGTCCTTCACGGTCAGCGGCAGCGGCGGCACCACCACACCGCCGACCAGCCCGCCGCCCGGCAACACACCGGACTTCGGCCCCAACGTGACGATCTTCGACCCCTCGATGTCGGCCTCGTCCATCCAGTCGAAGGTCACCTCGGTCTACAACGCCCAGGTCGGCAACGAGTTCGGCACCCAGCGCAACGCGCTGCTGTTCCGGCCGGGCACGTACAACGTCGACATCCCGGTCGGCTACAACACCCAGGTCTCCGGGCTCGGCCTGTCGCCCGACGACGTGTCGATCACCGGTGGCGGGGTGCACGTCGCGGGCCACACCAGTGACGGCAACGCCACCCAGAACTTCTGGCGCGACGTCGAGAACATGTCGGTGACCCCCAGCTCCGGAAGCACCATGTGGGCGGTCTCGCAGGCCGACCCGTTCCGGCGGATGGACGTGCACGGCGGGATGCTGCTGTACGACAACACCCACGGCTCCTCCGGCAACTGGTCCAGCGGCGGCTACATCGGCAACTCCCGGGTCTCCGGGACGATCAGCTCCGGCACCCAGCAGCAGTTCCTCACCAAGAACACCGCGATGAACGGCGGCTGGAGCGGCCAGAACTGGAACATGGTCTTCGTCGGCGACACCAACGCGCCGGCCAACAGCTTCCCCAACCCGCCCTACACCACGGTCGCGCAGAGCCCGGTCTCCAAGGAGAAGCCGTTCATCTACGTCGACTCCGCCGGCAACTGGCAGGTCTTCGTGCCCGCGGTGCGCACCAACGCGCAGGGTCCGGACTGGACCAACGGCACCCCGGCCGGCAGCTCGCTGCCGATCAGCCAGTTCTCCATCGTCAAGCCCGGTGACACCGCCACCACGATCAACGGGGCGCTGGCCGCGGGCAAGAACCTGATCGTCACGCCGGGCGTCTACCACCTGTCGACCGCGCTCAACATCACCCGCCCGGACACGGTGGTCCTCGGCCTCGGCCTGGCCACCCTCGTGCCGGACAACGGCGCCACCGCGATCACCACCGCCGACGTCGACGGGATCGACATCGCCGGGCTGCTGATCAGCGCCAACACCACCAACTCGGCGGTGCTGATGCAGGTCGGCCCGACCGGTTCGACGGCGAGCCACGCCACCGACCCCACGGTCCTCCAGGACGTGTTCTTCCGCGTCGGCGGCGACATCGCCGGCAAGGCGACCCAGACGCTGGTGGTCAACAGCGCCAACGTCATCGGCGACGACCTCTGGCTGTGGCGCGGCGACCACTCCAACGGCGTGGGCTGGAACACCAACCCGGCCGCGCAGGGCCTGATCGTCAACGGCGCCAACGTCACCATGTACGGACTGGCGGTCGAGCACTACGAGAAGTACCAGACCACCTGGAACGGCAACGGCGGCCGCACGTACTTCTACCAGAGCGAGACCCCCTACGACGTGCCGGACCAGGGGAGCTGGACCACCACCGGCGGTGACCTCGGCTACGCGTCCTACAAGGTCGGCAACACGGTCACCACGCACGAGGCCTGGGGTGTCGGGGTCTACGCCTACCTGCGCGACAACCCGTCGCTGGTGCTCGGGCACGCCATCGAGGTACCCACCACGGCGGGGGTGAAGTTCCACAACATGGTCACCACCGTGCTGGGCGGCGCCGGCACGATCAACCACATCATCGACAACTCGGGCGCGCAGGTGACCGCGAGCCACAACGTGGAGAAGTTGGTGAGCTACCCCTAACGGGGTCGGCGCCGCACACCGCACACCTGATACGGAAACCGGCCGGCCGGGGCACGCCCCGGCCGGCCGGTCGCGTTTCCGGCCCGCTTTCCCGCTCGGAGTCCGCCGGCAGCCGGCGAGCCACCGGGTGCCCCGATCCGCGGCCTAGGACAGGGTCGCCGTCTCCGGCGTCCAGTCGGCCGGGAGGAGGGGGATCTGGGGGGCACGGGGTTCGAGGTCCGCGAACGTGTGGTGCTCGGCGCAGTCCGTCACCGTGGACATCAACTCAAGGACATGCTGGGCCAGTTCACCCGACGCCCGGTGCGGGGTGCCGCCGCGGATCGAGCGGGCCATGTCGAGGACGCCGATGCCGCGCCCCGCGGTCGTGCCGGTCACCGGCAGCTCCCGCCACTCCTCCTCGCCGAACGCCCGGATCCGGAGCGGTCCGCCGAAGGTGTTGGGGTCGGGCAGCGACAACGTCCCCTCCGTGCCGGTGATCTCGATCATCCGGCGCGGCACGGAGGAGTCGAAACTGAACGTCGCCGACGCGCTCGGGCCGCTCGCGAAGTCCAGCAACGCGCTGACGTGCGTGGGTACTTCCACCGTGAAAGCGGTGCCCGCCTTGGGCCCGGAACCGATCACCCGCTCGGCCCGCGCCTGCCGGGCCGTCGCCGCCACCCGCGTCACCGGGCCCAACAGCGAGACCAGCGCGGTCAGATAGTAAGGACCGATGTCGAACAGCGGCCCGGCGCCGTACTGATAGAGGAACTCCGGGCTCGGATGCCACCCCTCCGGGCCGGGCCCCTGGGTGACCGCGGTCACGCTCACCGGCTGCCCGATCGCCCCCGCGGCCAGCGCCCGCGCCGCCGACTGGAGCCCCGCGCCCAGGAAGGTGTCCGGCGCGCTGCCGACCCGCAGTCCCCGCGACTGCGCCTCGGCCAGGATCTTCGCCCCGTCCGACGGCGCCAGCGCCAGCGGCTTCTCGCCGTAGACGTGCTTGCCGGCCCGGAGCGCGGCCGTGGCGACCTCGGCGTGCGCCGCCGGTATGGTCAGGTTGACGACGATCTCCACCTCGGGGAGCGCCAGCACCGAGGCCGTATCGCCCGCCACCGGCACCCCGTACTCCCGGGCGGCCGTCCGGGCCCGCTCGATGTCGAGGTCGCCCACCGCCAGCACCCGGACGTCGGGGAAGGTCGAGAGCGCGGTCAGATACTGGGTGCTGATCACCCCGGCGCCGATCAGCGCCACACCGACGGGTCCGCCGGTCACGCCCGTCCCTCCAGCGCGGTCAGGTACGCGTGGCTCTCGGCGACGGCCTCGAAGACGTCGGTGGCGCAACTGTCCAGCTCCACGATCCGCACCGCGTCCGGCGCCGCCGCCAGGATCGACGGCACGTCGATGGCGCCCTTGCCGACCGCCGTGTGCGGCTCGTCCTTCACCCCCGGGCCGTCCTTGACGTGCAGCGCCAGTACGCGATCGCCGAGCGCCCGCAGCAGCTCCGGGACGTCCGCGCCGCCGACCGCGGCCCAGTAGGTGTCGACCTCCAGGAACACCCCGGGCGCCAGGAAGCCGGCCAGTACCTCAAGGGCCGGCCGGCCGTCGAAGCGCGGCTCCAGCTCCCACCAGTGGTTGTGGTAGCCGATCCTGATACCGTGCGGCGCGGCCTTGGCGGCGAAACCGTTGAGCAGGTCAGCGGTCCGCCGCAGCCCGTCGAGGGTGGTGAACTCGTCGTGGTCGATCCCGCCCGGCACGATCGCCAGATCGGTGCCGATCGCGGCCACCGCCTCGAAGACCTCGTCCGCCTCCTTCGTGAACAGCGCGTAGGCGTGCGTGGCGGCGACGCCGATCCCCAACTCGTCCACGGTCTTGCGGAATCCGGCCGGGTCGGCGGTGGGGTCGTACGCCTCGACCGAGCGGTAGCCGATCTCGGCGAGCCGGGCCAGCGAGCCGTCGCGGTCGGCGGCGATCTGGTCCCGGAGGGTGTAGAGCTGAATGCTCAGAGGTGTGGCCATCGAAGCGATGCCTCCTGGAAGTCCTTGACTTACGGCGGTGGTTGTCAGCCGGCGCTGAGTCGGCACGGGGTCGGCACGGGGTCGGCGCTGGGCCGGGGCTGGTCCGGGGCCGGTCGGGGGTGGGCCGGTGGCTTGGTCGGGGGCGGGCCGGGGCTCAGCCCACGATGAGCGGGCGCAGCGTGCGGTGGGCGATCTCAAGACCCTGGGTGACCCGCTCGACGTCGCCGCTCCACACCGGGTCCTCGTGCTCCACGGAGAGCACCCCGGTGAACCCGCCCTCGTAGAGCGTGTCGACGATCCGGCGCCAGTCCACGTCACCGAGACCGGGCACCCGGTAGCGCCACCAGCCGCTGTCCCAGCCGTCCGCGCGCTCCACCGTGCGGCCGAAGAAGCCGAAGCGGTCCCTGGCCCGCGGGTCGAGCTGCGCGTCCTTGGCCTGTGCGTGCGGGATGCGGTCGAGGTACGGCTTGAGGGCCGCCACCGGGTCGATGCCGAGCCACAGCAGGTGGGACGGGTCGTAGTTGAGGTAGAAGCCGAGGTCGAACATCCACTCCCACAGCTCGGGGGAGTAGGCGAGGTTGCCCGGGTAGCCGTCCGGGTGCCATCCCTCCATCACACAGTTCTCGATGATGATCTTCACGCCGTGCTCCCCGGCGTACTCGACCAGCGGGGGCAGCTCACGCGCGGCCAGGGCCAGGTTCTCCTTGACCGACAGCCCGGGGTGCCGCCCGATGAAGGTGCCGACGTAGTCGACACCGAGCAGCTTCGCCGCGTCGACGTTGGCCCGCACATGGGCGGCGATCTCCGACCTGCGGGTCGGGTCGGGGTGCAGGTTGTTCTCGTAGTAGGCGAGCGCCGACAGCGTCAGACCGTACTTCTCGAAGAGGCCGCGCACCTCGTCGGCCCGCCGCTCGGTGAAGTCCAGCACGTCGATATGGCTCGCCTCGAACTCCCGGGAGCCGGTGGACGGCCAGGTGGCCACCTCCAGTGCCTGGTAGTCGTGCCTGGCCGCCCACGCGGCGATCTCGTCCAGCGGGAGCTGCGGAAGGCAGGCGGTGAGAAAGCCCAGCTTCATCTCAGGAGACCTCTTTCCAGGACCGGTCCGCCGCGGAGTCGAGTACGGCCTCGGTGAGGCGCACCATGCGGGCGGCGTCGTCAAAGGTGGCGAACGTCAGAAAGGCGGGTTCGGCGCCGGCCGGGGCGCCGTCGGCGGTGTCCCGCGGGGTGCCGGCCGCCCTGATCGCGGCGTGCACATCGCGGACGAAGGCGGCGAAGCAGTCGAGGTAGCCCATCGGGTGGCCGCCGGGCACGGTCGACAGCCGGGCCGCGGCGGGGGAGAGGGTCGCCGGGTCGCGCAGCACCGCGGCGTTCTCACCCCGGCTGCCGACGAAGAGCGACTCGGGGTTCTCCTGGTCGAAGGCGAGCGCGGTGCGGCTGCCGTCCACCTCGAACCACAGCCGGTTCTTGCGGCCGGGCGAGATCTGGGAGACCGTCACCGCCCCGGTGGCTCCTCGGTCGGTCCGCAGCAGCAGGTGCACCACGTCCTCGGTGCCGGGCCGGCCGCCGGCCCAGTCGCCGTCCCGCGGCACGGTCTGCCGCACCGCCGTCACCTCGGCGATCCGGTGCCCGGTCACCCACTCCACCAGGTCGCACCAGTGCGAGCCGATGTCCGCGAAGGCCCGGGAGGGACCGCCGGCCGCCGCGTCCACCCGCCAGTTGGTGTCGCCGGGCAGCGAGAGCCAGTCCTGGAGGTAGTGGCCGTGCACCAGCCGGATCTCGCCGGCCCGGCCGTCCAGCACCCGGGCCCGCGCCTCGGCGGCCATCGGGTGGTAGCGGTAGACGAAGGGCACCGCGGTCACCCGGCCGGTCTCGGCGGCGAGCGCGGCGAGCGCGTCCGCGGTGGCCGCGCCGGTGGTGAGCGGCTTCTCGCACACCACGTGCTTGCCCGCCCGCAGGGCGAGTTCGGCCAGTTCGGCGTGCGCGTCGTTGGGGGTGCAGATGTGCACCACGTCCACGTCGTCGCTGGTGACGAGCGCCCGCGAGGTGTCGAAGGCCCGGTCCACGCCGAGTTCGGCCGCCGCTTCCCTGGCCCTGGCCGGGGACGAGGCGCTGATGCCGACGACCGGCGCGCCGGAGCGGCGCACGGCGTCGAGGTGGACCCGTCCGATCATGCCCGCGCCGGCGATGGCGGTACGCAGCGGCGTTGGTCGCGCGGGACCAGCGGGTGCTGCGGATGCCGCGGAACCCGTAGTGGTTCGGTCCACGAATGGCCTCCCTTTCGGCTTGTAGAAAACGCTAGCCATCCAGGTTTCGGTTGACAATGGCAATATTTACGCTACCTTCTGTCATAAATAAGGCCTCGGCCAGGGTGGGCGAGGGCGGGCCGACGAGAGGCGGGCACGCGGTGGCGGCACCAGCAGGGGGTGGTCCGGCCGCGGCGCCGGCGGCGGCCTCACCGGTCACCCGACCGGGACTGTCCCTGGGCGAGCGGCAGTTGACCGCGCTCAGCGAACTCGCCGGACTGGTCGCGGGCGGTGTCACCCGGCGCGGCCAGCTCGCCACCGCCACCGGGCTGTCCCGCGCGGCCGTCGCCCAGCGGGTCGATCTGCTGATCGACAGGGGGCTGCTGGTGGAGACCGGCACCGCCGCGACCGAGCGCGGGCGGCCGCCGCTCACCCTGCAACTCGCCTCACACGCCGCTGTGGTGTGCGCCGTGGACCTCGGCGCCACCCACAGCACGGTCGCGGTCGCCGGGCTCGGCGGCGGCGTACTCGCCGAGAACACGCGTGATGTGGACATCGACGACGGCCCGGAAGCCGTACTCACGGGTGTGCACGAGCAGTTGGGCGACCTGCTCGCCGCGGCCGGGCACCCCGCCGAGCACGTACGCGCCATCAGCGTCGGGGTCCCGGGACCGGTCGAGGCGACCACCGGTACGGTCGTCCGCCCCCCGATCATGCGCGGCTGGGACGGCTATCGGGTCCCCGGCTTCTTCGCCGGCCGCTACGACGCGCCCGTCCTCGTCGACAACGACGTCAACATGATGGCGCTGGGCGAGTACGGCCACCGTCCGGCCACCGCGCATCTGCTGTACGTCAAGGTGGGTACCGGAATCGGCTGCGGCATCGTCTCGGGCGGTGTGGTGCACCGTGGCGCCTCCGGCGCGGCGGGCGACATCGGGCACATTCCGGTGCCCGGGCACGACCATGTGCTGTGCCACTGCGGCAACACCGGGTGTGTGGAGGCGGTCGCCTCCGGCGCGGCCGTCGCCGCCACCCTGCGCGAGGCGGGGCTGCCCGCCGAGCACGCGGCCGACGTCGTACGGCTCGTCGCGGCGGGCGATCCGCTGGCCCGCCGTCAGGTGCGGCTGGCCGCCCAGCGGATCGGCGAGGTCCTGGCCTCCCTGGTCAGCTTCTGGAACCCCGACACCATCGTGCTCGGCGGCAGCATCGCGAGCCTTCACGACGATCTCCTCGCCGACATCCGCGCGGCCGTCTACCGCCGCGCCCTGCCGCTGGCCACCCGCACGGTCGCCATCGAAACCACCCTGCTCGGCCGCCGCGCCGGCATCGAGGGCGCCCACCGCCTCGCCGTCCACCACCTCCTCTCCCCCGACGGCATCGCCCACCTCCTCACGCCCCCCGGCCCCTGACCTGGGGCGCGTCGGTTGCGGCTCGTGCTTGGGCGGGGGCCGCACCCGGCCTTCTCCGCGGTTGCCCCGCGTTGCCCGCCGCCCGACGGGCGGTTCGGCCCGCGGGCGCCCCGCGCCGCCCGCCGCGGACCGGGTGGACACCCCTCGCGGGGGAGCGGGAGGGTGCTGGATCGCGCCATTCTGGATTTCGGTGTCGGCGTATATATTTCTGGTTCTGATCGATGCGGCGTGTGCTTTTGTCCGGGTCGGCCGGGCCCTGGGCGGTGCGGGCCGGGCAGGCGGCGGGTGTGGAAAGGCCTCGGGGCGGCCTCCGGAGGGGACCGGGCGGTCTACGGGCCGGTGGACGCGGGTAGCGCCGCGCGATTGTCAAGAGGCCGCCTTTGGCGGAACCCCTCCCCTGGGACCGTTCCCATCGGCATGCTGGAGCCATGAACCCGCACGGCGACGACTCCGCCCACCGGTCCGCGCCGGGCGCCGAGCCGGAATCCCGGGTCGCCGCGCTCGCCGACGTGGAAGAGTGGAAGGCGCGCAAGAGCTACCCCTCCACCCTGCTCGCGGGCGGCCCCGTCTTCGGCGTGGCCCGCCAACTGCCGAGCGGCGGCTGGGAGCTGCAGTCCTACTTCTCCGGACTCGCCCCGCAGGACGCCCGCGACAGCCTGGCCGGCCTGCTGCGCGCGCTCGCCGCGGAGCAGACCACGGACCAGGCGGAGTACCTCGCCGCCGCCGACCGGCTCGACAACGGCGAAGCGGACGAACTCACCGTCCGCGGCGCGCGCTACCGGGTGGTCCGCGCCGAACGCTTCATCCGGATGGGCCCGGACGGCCCCGAGCCGCCGCGCGCCACCGATCCGGACCCGGCCCCCGGGCCCGGCCGGAGCGGCGACCCGGTCGCCGCCACCGACCCCGCCACCGGATGGGTCATCGACCCGGCCCCGCCGGGCAGTTCCGAGGGCATCCGGGACGCCGAACTCCGCACCGCCCTCCGCCGGAGCGAGGCGGTGCCGCCCCAGGTGCGCGAGGACTCCCGCACCGCGGCACGCACCCACCCCGGCACCCTGCTGCTCCCCGCCACCTTCATGACCGCCGAACGCGAAGGCCGCCGCTGGCGCCCGCACTCCACCGGCACCGCCGCCACCCCGCGCGAGGCCCGCGAAAGTCTCGCCGTGCACCTACGGGTCCTGGTGCCCTGGCAGCAGGACCTCACCGCGGCGGAGCACGAGGCGTACAAGCGCGCCGCCGACCGGCTCGACGCCGAGCAGCCCGACGAACTCGACGTCGCCGGACGGCACTTCCGTATCGTGCGGGTCGAACGGCTGGTCCGCACCGGCCCCGAGGGACCCGAGGGTCCGCGCCCCTCGGACCTCGACGCGCTTCCCACCGAGGCGGCCGCCGACCGACGGCTCCCGGAGCAAGGCCGCCCCACCGAGGACGACGGCCCCGCCGAGTCCCCGGGAGCCGCGGAAGCCGACGCCAGCACCCAGCGCTTCATGGACCTCTTCGAGGCCGAGCGCCGCCGCCGCGACTCCCTGCGAGACGGCGTCCAGCGTTCCTAGCGGCTATCCGCGGGGCACCGCGCGGGGGCCGATGGAGGACGCGCCCACCGCCCCGACGCGGCGGCGCAGTTCGCGGTCGGCCGTGACGACCAGGATGGGGCGGTCGGCGTCGGCGGCGCGGGCGCGGGCGGCGAGATCGACGATCAGGTCGTCACCGCTGCCCGCCGTGGCCGCCACCCGTACCGCGGGCAGCAGCGGTGCGACACCGCGGGCCGCCCCCTCCACCACCAGCACCACCTCCAACGCCACCCCCACAAACCGGTCAGGGGCGCCGCTTTCCGGCGGGAGGCCGTCGCCCGCGACCGGCACCAGCGCGTCCCGCAGCCGCTCGGCGGCGCCCCGCCGGTCCCGCCACCATCCGTCGGGAACCGAGCCGACGACGTTCGCGCCGTCCACGACGAGCAGCGGACGGGCCGTCATGCGGCGGCACCCGACGGGACGCGGACGGTGACCTGCGGGGTGCGGCGGAGGGCGCTACGGATCATGCCCGCAGTATCCCGCAGCCGGAAGCCGGAAGCCGGAAGCCGGAAGCCGGAAGCCGGAAGCCGGAAGCCGGAAGCCGGAAGCCGGAAGCCCGCCGGTTCCGCGCGCCAAGGGCGCCGCCACCTCGCCGTCCGCGAAGCGCCCCTCACCGCCGCGGCGCCGTCGACTCCCGTATCACCAGCGTGTAGCCGGGCTGGATCCGTTCCGCGCGGACCTGCGGGGTGCCGGTCAGCCGGGCCACCACGCGCTCGACGGCCAGCCGGGCGATGGCCTGCTTGTCCGGCGAGACGGTGGTGAGCGCGATCGTCGAGAACCGGCCCTCCTCGATGTCGTCGAAGCCGACCACCGAGACGTCCTGCGGCACCCGCAGCCCCCGTTCGACCAGCGCCCGCATCGCGCCCAGCGCCATCAGGTCGTTGTAGGCGAAGACCGCGTCGAGTTCGGTGCCGCGGTCCAGCAGCGCCGTCATCGCCGCCGCCCCGTCCCAGCGGCCGTAGCCGTCGGTGGCGGCGACCAGCCCTTCGTCGAACGGCAGCCCGGCCGACGCCAACTCCTCGCGCCAGCCTCGCAGTCGCAGATGGGCCGGCCGTCTGGCCACCTCACGGCGGGCCCCGATGAAGGCGATCCGGCGCCGGCCGAGTCCCGCGAGATGCCGTACGGCGGTACGGGCCGCGGCCACGTTGTCGATGGCGATGTGGTCGTAGGGCGCGTCGTACTCCCGCTCGCCCAGCAGCACCAGCGGACCGTCGTCGTCGCGGCGGCCGAGCAGGTCCACCGCCTCCAGCTCTATCGGGCTGAGGATCAGTCCGTCGATCACATGGGCCCGGAAGCCCTGCGAGACGAGCACCTCCTTCTCGCGCAGGCCCGCCGTGTGGTCGAGCAGGACCGTGTAGTCGTGGCGCGCGGCGGCGTCGATGACCGCGCCGGCCAGCTCGGCGAAGTACGGGTTGCCCAGTTCGGGGACGGCGAGCGCGATGATCCCGGTCCGCCCCTTGCGCAGATGACGGGCCGTCAGATTGGGCCGGTAGCCCAACTCGTCGATGGCCCGCCGCACCCGGTCCCGCGTCGCGGGCGTCACATGGGGGTGGTTGTTCACCACGTTGGACACGGTCTTGATGGACACGCCCGCCAGCAGCGCGACGTCTTTGAGGCTGACGCCCACGGACTTCCTTCCTCTTCCCGCCCCCGGCGGTCATGCGTGGGGACGGCGGTTCCGGCCCCAGTGTGCACATGGTCCGGCGCCGTGCCGGCGAACGGGCGGCACGGCGACGTCGATAGCCGGCGACGAAGGGCGCGGAGAGGCGCGCCGGGGCCGAGGCAGGGGCCCGGTGCGGCGGATTTACAACGTTATACAGATGCCGGCGGAGCGCGACAAGACGGTGCGCGCCGACTTCCGTCAGGCCGCAGTTCATGGCCGCAGGCGGCATCGACCTGCCGTCAATTCGCGCGCTCGGGACTCGTTCTGGCTATGGACATGACAGCTCGGTCATGTTGTCATGCCGGGTGGCAGCCGTATCTTTCCAACGTTGGAAGAGCGACGTTGGTGTGATGCCCCGAGCGCCAGGAGGCCACCTCCCATGCCCCTGAACCGTCGTCAGTTCGTCGCCACCGCCGTCGCGACCGGAGCCGCCACCGGCCTTCCGGCCGCCCTGGCGGCACCCGCCCACGCGGCCGGCGCCGCCACCGCGCCGGCCGGGGTGGCGCCCGCCCCCGGCGGTCTCTACACCCCCAACGCGGCGCCGCTCGCGCCCACCGCCTTTCTGCGGCTGCCGCCCGGCGCGGTCACCGCCCGCGGCTGGCTCGACGGCCAACTGCGCGGCCAACTCGCCGGACTCTGCGGGCAGTACGCGTCGATCTCGCACTTCCTCGACCTCGCCACCAGCGGCTGGACCCACCCCGCCAACGCCGGCTGGGAGGAGGTCCCCTACTGGCTGCGCGGCTACGCCGACCTGGCCGCGCTCACCGGCGACGCCACCGCGCTGGCCGCCGTACGCCGCTGGATCGACGCCATCGTGGCCACCGCGCAGCCCGACGGCTTCTTCGGACCCACCGGCTTGCGCACCTCGCTCGGCGGCGGCCCGGACTTCTGGCCGTTCCTGCCGCTGACCTGGGCGCTGCGCAACTGGCAGGAGTACAGCGGCGACACCAGGATCATCCCGCTGCTCACCGCCTTCTTCCGCTATATGAACGCACAGGGCCCGAGCGCCTTCAACCAGAGCTGGGTGTCGGTGCGCTGGGGCGACGGCCTGGACAGCGTCTTCTGGCTCTACAACCGCACCGGCGACGCCTTCCTGCTGTCCCTCGCCGACAAGATCCACAGCAACGGGGCCAACTGGGTCGACAACCTGCCGTCCCCGCACAACGTCAACATCGCCCAGGGTTTCCGCGAACCCGCCCAGTACGCGCTGCGCTCGCCGTCCACCGCCCTCACCCAGGCCGCCTACCAGAACTACACCGCGGTGATGACCGGCTGGGGCCAGTTCCCCGGCGGCGGCTTCGCCGGCGACGAGAACACCAGGCCCGGCACGGGCGACCCCCGGCAGGGCTTCGAGACCTGCGGCATCGTGGAGTTCATGGCCAGCCACGAACTGCTGACCCGGATCACCGGCGACCCGGTCTGGGCCGACCGCTGCGAGGACCTCGCCTTCAACTCACTTCCCGCCGCGCTCGACCCGGCCGGCCAGGCGATCCACTACATCACCAGCGCCAACAGCGTCGACCTCGACAACACCGCCAAGACGCAAGGCCAGTTCCAGAACGGCTTCGCCATGCAGTCCTACCAGGCGGGCGTCGACCAGTACCGCTGCTGCCCGCACAACTACGGCATGGGATGGACCTACTTCACCGAGGAGCTGTGGCTCGCCACCCCCGACCACGGTCTCGCCGCCGCGATGTACGCCCCCAGTTCGGTCACCGCCAAAGTCGCCGACGGCACCAGCGTCACCATCACCGAGACCACCGACTACCCCTTCGGCGACACCGTCACGTTCCGCTTGGCGACCCCGCGCGCACTGGCCTTCCCGCTCTATCTGCGGATCCCCGGCTGGTGCGCGGCGCCGCACCTCACGGTCGCCGGAAGCGCGGTCGCCGCCCCGGCCGGACCGGCCTTCACGGTGGTCAACCGCACCTGGCACGACGGCGACACCGTCACCCTCCAGTTCCCGCAGACCACCACCACCCGTACCTGGCCGGGAAACCACGGCGCCACCGCGATCGACCACGGACCGCTCACGTACGCGCTGAGCATCGGCGAGAACTATGTGCGGTACGCGGGCAGCGCGCAGTTCCCCTCCTACGAGGTGCACGCCACCAGCCCGTGGAACTACGGCCTCGCCCTCGACGCCGGTACCGCCGTGTTCAGCCGCGCCACCGGGCCGCTGCCCGCCAACCCGTTCAGCCACGACACCACTCCGGTCCGGATCACCGCGCCCGCCCGGCGGATCGCCGAATGGCAGGCCGACAGCCAGCACGTGGTCACCTCGCTGCAGGTGTCCCCGGCCCGCAGCACCGCCCCCGTCGAGACCGTCACCCTGATCCCGATGGGCGCCGCCCGGCTGCGGATCTCCGCCTTCCCGACCACGGCGGCGGACGGCCACCCCTGGATCCCGGGCGGCGACTACCTGAAGATCCGCAACCGCAACTCCGGCAAGGTGCTGGGCGTCGACCTGATGTCGACCGCCAACAGCGCGCGGGTGGTGCAGTTCGACGACAACGGGACCGCCGACCATCTGTGGCAGTTCATCGACAACGGTGACGGCTGGTACCGGGTCCGCAACCGCAACTCGGGCAAGGTGCTGGGCGTCGATCTGATGTCGACCGCCAACAGCGCGCGGGTGGTGCAGTTCGACGACAACGGGACCGCCGACCATCTGTGGCAGTTCATCGACAACGGTGACGGCTGGTACCGCGTCCGCAACCGCAACTCGGGCAAGGTCCTCGGCGTCGATCTGATGTCCACGGCCAACAGCGCGCAGGTGGTGCAGTACGACGACAACGGAACCGCCGACCACCTCTGGCAGTTGAGCTGACCCCCGGCGACCGATCCCCTGGCCACCGCCCCCTCACGATCCGCCTCAGCCCCGGCCCCTCTTTCCAGGACGGACTTCCACCGTGACTTCCGACGACCCCCGCACGCCCCGGCCCGGACGACGGGAACTGCTGCTGTGGAGCGGCGCGTTGACCGCCGCGGCCGCCACCGGCGGCCTGCTCACCAACGGCACCGCCCGCGCCGCCGCACCCGCCGCGTCCCCGGCCTCCGCCGCGTCAGCGGCACCAGCCGCAGCTTCCGCTACGGTCAGCCCGATCCGCCCGCCCGCCGTGCCGCTCGCCGTACGCTCGCCCTATCTGTCCACCTGGCTGCCCGCCGACAACCTCGCCGGCACCTGGCCGACCTTCTGGAACGGCCACATCACCGCCCTGTGCGGGCTGGCCCGCATCGACGGCGCCGCCTACGTCTTCGCCGGGGCACCCGCCGTCCCCGGCGGCCCCACCCTCACCGCCATGCAGCAGGTCTCGCTGCAACTCACCGCCACCCGCTCGATCTTCACCCTCAGCGGCGGCGGCGTCACCCTCACCGTCACCTTCTTCTCACCGGTCGACCTCGGCAACACCCAGCGGCAGAGCGTGCCGCTCAGCTACGTCACGGTGCGGGCCGCGGGCAACGACGGCCGCGCCCACACCGTGGACGTACACCTCGACGTCTCGGGGGAGTGGGTGCACGGCGACGTCACGACCCCCATCACCTGGGCGCGGCAACAGGCCGGCCCGATGACCGTACTGAGCTGCCGGCCCGCCGCCCCCGGGGTCCTCCAGGAGAACGGCGACCAGGCGTCCTGGGGCTCCCTGGTCCTCGCCGCGCCCACCGGCACCGGGCTCACCTGGCAGATCGGCCAGGACACCGTGGTCCGCGCCGCGTCGGCCGGCGGCGGGCGGCTGGCCGGCACCGTGGACAGCGCGCAGCCCCGCGCCATCAACGACCGCTGGCCGGTCCTCGGCCTCAACCGCGACTTCGGCACCCTCAGCCCCGGCACATCCAGCCCGGAGTTCACCGTCACCCTCGGCCATGTGCGCACCCCCGCGGTCAGCTACCTCGGCGCCCAGCTCCAGCCCTGGTGGACCCATTACTGGGCCGACTGGCCCGACATGGTGGTCTGGTTCGACGGCGACCACGCCGCCGCCCTCACCGCCGCGACCGCCCTCGACCAGCGGATCCACGACACGGCGGTCAGCGCGGCCGGTGGCGGCGGCACCGGTGAGAACTACGCCGCCGTCTGCGCCCTCGCCCTGCGCCAGGCCGTGGCCGGCACCGAACTCGTCGACCGCGGCGGCAGCCCCTGGGCGTTTCTGAAGGAGATCTCCTCCGACGGCAACATGTCCACCGTCGACGTCACCTACCCGGCCTTTCCCGCCTACCTCCACCTCGCGCCGGCGTATCTGCGGCTGCTGCTCGAACCGCTGCTCGACTACGCGGAACACGGCGGCTGGCCCAAGCCGTTCGCCGAACACGATCTCGGCTCCGGCTACCCCAACGCCGCCGGCCACAACGACGGCAACGAGGAGGACATGCCGGTCGAGGAGTCCGCCAACATGCTGATCATGGCGGCCGCGCTGATCCAGCGGCTGCCGGCCGCCGACGCCGCCTCCTTCGCCCGCACCCACTACGCGATCCTGCGCCAGTGGGCCGACTACCTGGCCGCCAACGCCCTCGACCCCGGCCTGCAGAACCAGACGGACGACTTCACCGGCTTCATCGCCCACAGCGTCAACCTCGCCCTCAAGGGCATCATCGGCATCGGCGCCATGGGCGTGCTGGCGACCGCGGGCGGCAACGCCGCGGACGCCGTCCACTACGGCACGCTCGCCCGCAGCTACATCAGCCGGTGGACGAGCCTGGCCCAGGACCCCGCCGGCGGCCACCTCAAACTCGCCTACGACCAACCGGGCACCTGGAGCCTGAAGTACAACGGCTTCGCCGACCGGCTGCTCGGCCTCGACCTGCTGCCCACCGGCATCGCAGCCCAGGAGGCGGCCTGGTACGCCGCGCACGCCGGCACCTACGGCATCGAACTCGACCCGCGCAACGACTACACCAAGGGCGACTGGGAGGTGTGGACCGCGGCCTGGCTCGCCGATCGCCCGGCCACCCGCGACCTCCTGGTCAACGGCGTCTACAACTTCGCCGACACCACCGCCCAGCGGGTGCCGTTCACCGACTGGTACGTCGTCGCCACCGCGGCGCAGCGCGGCTTCCAGGACCGTCCGGTGGTCGGCGGCATGTTCGCCCTGCTGCTGCCCCCCGCGGCCTCGACGGTATGGTGGTGCCGCATCCAGAACCGCAACTCCGGCAAGGTGCTCGCGGTCTCCGGCATGTCGCTCGCCGACTCCGCCGAGGTCACCCAGTACACCGACAACGGCACCCCCGACCACGTGTGGACGCTGCTCGACAACGGCGACGGCACCGTCCGGATCGTCAACCGCAACAGCGGCAAGGTGCTGGCCGTGCACGACCAGAGCCTGGACGACGGCGCCCATGTCCAGCAGTACCAGGACAACGGGACCCCCGACCACCTCTGGCGGCTGGTGGACAACGGCGACGGCTGGTCCAAGATCGTCAATGTCCGCTCGGGCAAACTGCTCGCCGTGGACGGCGCCTCCCAGAGCGACGGGGCGCAGGCCACCCAGTGGAGCGACAACGGGACGAGCGATCATCTCTGGCGACTGATCTGATCCCGCTCCCGGCCGGACCCCGGAGGTACGGGCGAGCTGTCAGCCGGTCCTGGCGGCGGCCCGCTCCGGGGCGGCGGCCGCCGCGCGCCACAGCGCGATGAGCGCCTCGTGCAGGGTGCGGGCCGGCCGCCAGCCGAGGGTCCGGGCGGCGAGGGAGATGTCGGCCCGCTGCCAGTCGAGGGCGGCCGACCGGGCGGCCGGCGCGCCTGATTCCTCGATCCGGCCGCTGAATCCGGCGACCACGGCGAGCGCTTCGGCGAGCGTACGGGCCCGGGTCGCCCGCCCCGAGCCGACGTTGACGACCGGCGGGAGCGGGCCCGGCGTGGTGGCGGCCAGGGCCACCGCCTCGGCCACATCGGTGACATGGACGAAGTCCCGGTAGGCGGTGAGGCCGCCGGTCCGTACCGCGCCGTGCGGCGGTGTCTCACGGAGCGCCGCCGCGAGCCGCCCCGGCAGCCCGGTCGGCGGGGCTCCCGCGCCCACCGGGTTGAACACCCGCAGCACCACCGCGTCCAGCCCCGAGCCGGTGACCGCCAGCGTGCCCGCCAGCTTGGCGGCGCCGTAGAGCCCGGTGGGCCGGGCCGGCGCGTCCTCGGAGAGCGTTGTCCCCGGGGCGGCCGAGCCGTATTCGGCCGCCGACCCGAGGTGCACCAGCCGGGCCCAGGGCGCGGCCAGGGCCATCGCCTCGACGAGCACGGCGGGACCGCGAGCGTCGGCCCCGGACACCTCACTGGCCGGACCCGCGAGCGCGCCGGCGCAGTTGACCACCGCGTCGGGCGCGAGCCGGTCCAGCCCACGGGCGAGGGCGTCGACCGAGGTGCGCGCGAGATCCACGGTGAGGTCGTATCCGGTGGAGCGCTCTCCCCGCAGCACCCGGAACTCCATCGGGCAGTCCGACCGGCCCGGCCCGGCCGGTACCGCCTCCGCCCAGCCGGTCACCGCACTGCCGGACAGCCGAGTCCGTACCGCCGTGCCGAGGAAACCGCCCCCGCCCAGCACCAGAATCCGCCGCACCTCGGTCACGCCCCCGTAAGCGGGGGCGCTGCGTAACACCGGGTCCATCACTGCTGTCCTCCCCCGGAAGCGCCGCGTTCTCGGCGCGCGCGCTTCCCGACCTCCGGCCCGGACGGGCCGCCTTTTCCGGGGACCATCGTGGGCTATTCCGGACAGGTGCGAGGACCGGTGCGCGGCGGAACGGGACGGGTCTCCTCGCCGGGGCGGGGGTCGGGAGAGCGCTCCACCAGCGGCTTTGTCCGCTCGATGGATGATCGGTGCGAGATGATCATCGACCTGAATGATGAAAGATCGCCCGAAGGTACGGATACGAAGGTACGGACATGGAGTGACCCCACCGGCCCGCCGGACCGCTGTCCGGTCCGGCGGGCGCCGGGACGCGCCGGTCTCAGTCGATCGGCGGCGTGGGAAGCGGGGCGGGTCCCGGTGTGGGCGGGACGGGATCCGGAGCCGGTGAGGGCGGTGTGGGCTCGGGCCCGGGCGTCGGCGGTACCGGATCGGGTGCGGGGCCCGGCACCGGTCGCGGCTCGGGCGTCGGCAGGGGCGGACCCGGTGCCGGTTCCCCGGGGCGCGGCGGCGGCGTCGGCGCGGGGAACGGGTCCGGGTAGGGCTGGGTCATCGGACACTCCCGTGATCGTCGGTGCGGGGACTCGGACAGCCCCCGGCTGAGCACCGCGCCTACCCCCTCGGCCGGTGCCCATGCGTCGCGCCCGGGCAGCTTTCCCGATTTTCCCGCGTTTCCCGGGTTCCCGGGTTTCCCGATCCCAACGCCGCCGCTGCCGGGCCTCCCTTGGGTGCCGCGCGCCACCCTCCATCGCGCTGTGTGACGGATGATTTCCCACCGTGCCCGCTTCGGACGGGATGGTCCACGAATCGGAGTAATGGCGCACAGGGGCGATAATGGAAGTGATGTGCGTCGGTATCGCGTGGCGGCGCATGTGTCCATGACCGCAGATCCGAACCTCCGGAGACCGCGCATGGCAACTCGCAATCGGCCGGTAAGCGGTCGTCCCCACGAGCCCCGGGTGAGTCTGCCCGCAGGTGCCCGCCCGGTCGCCCCGGCCCCGGCCGACCTGGCCGAACGGCTGGCGATCAACAGCGTCGGCAGCTTTGACTGGGATCTCGACCAGGGGCGTTTCGACCTGGACCGGACCGGCCTCGACGTCTTCGACTTCCGGCCGGGGGAGTTCGACGGCCGCCCCGAGTCCCTGGTGCTCCGGATCGCCCCCGAGGAGAGCGCCCGGATCGGCGCCGCCCTGCGCCGGGCCCTGGAATCCGGTGAGCCCGGCTACGGCGGCTACTTCCAGGTCACCCGGCGTGACGGCGCCAAGCAACTGACCCATACCCAGGGCACGATCCTGCGGGACCGGCGGGGCAACGCCTACCGGGTCGTCGGCATCGTCAGGGACGCCAGCCGGGAGCTGGTCGATCTGCCCCCGCTCAGCTGGCCGGGCGACGACACGACGGGGCGGCGCACCCTCGCCTCCGTCCTGCGCAGCACCACCGAGGCGGTGTCGAGCGCGCTCACCGTCGAGGACGTCAAGGCGGTGCTCACCGGCGCCGGCGGGCTGGAGCGGTTCGGCGCCGACGGCCTCGCCCTCGGCCTGGTGGAGAGCGGCAGCCTGAAGTTCGTGGCGGCCGGCGGTCCGTCGGTGGAGACCATCGAGGGAGTCGCGCCCAGCAGCCTGCTCGAATCGCTGCCGCTGGCCGAGTCGGTACTCACCCAGCAGCCGCGCTACTCCAGCGACTACCCGGATCTCGAAGAGCGCTTTCCGCTGCTGGTCTCCTATCTGCGCGGGATCGGCATGGCGTCGGTCGCCTTCCTGCCGCTGATCGCGCAGGCCAGAAGCATCGGCGGCCTCGCGCTCTTCTACCGGGAGCACAAGACCTTCGGCCAGGAGGACCGTGAACTGGCCGGCGCGCTGGCCGGCATCCTCGCCCAGTCGCTCCAGCGGGCGATCCTCTTCGACCAGGAACGTGAGTTCGCCACCGCGCTCCAGGCGTCGATGCTGCCCCGGCACCTGCCCCGGTTCGAGAGCGCCGACATCGCGGTGCGCTACCACGCCGCGCGGAGCGGCCGGGAGGTCGGCGGCGACTGGTACGACGTGGTGGCGCTGCCCCGGAACCGGGTCGGCCTGGTGATCGGGGACGTCCAGGGACACGACACGCATGCCGCCGCCATCATGGGCCAGCTCCGGATAGCACTGCGGGCCTACGCCGCCGAGGGCCATCCGCCGGCCACCGTGCTGGCCCGGGCCTCCCGCTTCCTCGCCGAACTCGACACCGACCGCTTCGCCACCTGTGCCTACGCCCAACTCGACCTGGAGAGCGGCACGGTGTGGGCGGCGCGGGCCGGACACCTCGGCCCGCTCGTCCGGCACACCGACGGCCGCACCGGCTGGCCGCATGTCCGGGGCGGTGTGCCGCTCGGGGTGGCCACCACCTTCGAGCAACTCGGCTTCCCCGAGACCCGGGTCGACCTGGTACCGGGCGAGAGCTTCGTGTTCTGCACCGACGGCCTGGTCGAGGAGCGGGGACTGGACATCACCATCGGCATGGAGTCGCTCGCCGAGACGGTCGGGCACGGTCCGCCGGGCGCCGAGGAGTTGGCCGATCACATCGCCGAGAGCCTCTGGACCCGCTGGGGTTCGGAGGACGACGTGGCGCTGCTGGTGCTGCGCCGGGCGCCCGACAACGGCTCGGCCTGCGTGCCGCGCATCCATCAGTACGTCCATCAGGCCGACCCCGAGGGACTGGTGGAGGCGCGGGTCGCGCTGCGGCAGGCGCTGGACGACTGGGGCCTTTCCACCCTCGCCGACGATGTCGAGGCCGCGGCCGGCGAGCTGCTGGTGAACGTGCTGCTGCACACCGACGGCGGCGCGGTGCTCACCCTTGAGGTGGTGCCCGCGTCGGCCGGCCGGGTACGGCTGTCCGTGCAGGACCGCTCCAGCGTCCCGCTGCGCCGCAGGTCGCCGGGCGAGGCGGCCACCTCCGGCCGGGGACTGATGATGATCGACGCGATGGCGGCGCGCTGGGGCGTCGAGCCGCGCGGTGACGGCAAGGCGGTCTGGTGCGAGTTCGGCTCCGCGACCGGTGAGACCGACCGAGCCGGCGAGGCCGCCAGAGCCGGGAAAGCCGCCGAAGCCGCCGAACCTGACGAGGCCGGCGAAGAAGCGGCCGGCCCGGCGTGACGCCGGACCGGCCGCGAGGTCACGCGGTCCGCGCTCAGGTCACGTTGAGCGCGGTGTCGTCCAGGACGAACGACGTCTGGAGCTTGCTGCCCTCGACACCGGTGAACTTGATCGTCACCGTCTGCCCGGCGTACGCGGACAGGTCGAAGCTGCGCTGGGTGTACCCGGAGGCGGCGTTGACGTTGGAGTACGTCGCCAAGGTGCTCAGTACGGTGCCCGAGGAGTTCAGCACCTGCGCCTTGAGGGTGTCGTACGCCGTCGAGCCGGTCTCCGCGGTGTCGACGTGCAGATAGAAGCTGAGGCTCGCCGCGCAGCCGGACGGGATGGCGACCGACTGGGAGACGGTGTCGGTGGTGGCGGTGCCGTATCCGTCGAGCCACGCCTTGTAGGAGCCGCTGTGCGCCGCCTCCGAGGAGGAGCTGTTGATCACGCCGCTGCTCGCGGTCCACGACGAACTGCCCGACTCGAAGCCGGGGTTGGCGAGCAACTGCCGGTCGGTGCAGGAGCCGCCACCGCCGCCGGTGGTGGTGCCGCCCGTGGTCGTACCACCGGTCGTCGTGCCACCGGTGGTGGTGCCGCCCGTGGTCGTACCGCCGGAGCCGCCGCTGCCGGCCAGCCACGCGCTGGCGTTGAGCGCGAGCGCGGCGTCGGTGCCCGCCGGGTCGTTCCAGCCGTCGTAGAGGGTGTTGCCCGACTGGCCGGTGCCGTCGTCGACCGGTGAGCTGTCGCCCCATATGGCCACCCGGCCGGTGCCGAAGGTGCTGGTGACGAAGAACGCCCCGGTGTTGCCGGAGGCACCGGCCTTGTACAGCAGGCCCTTGACGTTGGGGTTGTCGTTGGGCTTCAGGGTGAAGGTGGTGCCGTCCCGCAGGATGCTGCCGGTGACGGTGCCGAACGGGCCGTGCAGCACCGGGTCCGAACCGCTGCTGATCGCGCGGGGGTTGTCGGTGCTGATGTCGAGCAGGTCGACGGAGAAGCCGAACGGGTCGGTGTTGTCGACCCCGTTGCTGGTCAGCAGATCGTTGATGACGGCCGGTGAGTCGTAACCGTCGTTGTTGCGGTCGCTGTTGTCGTGGTCGGAGATGAGGAACAGACCGCCGCCGTTCTGCACGAACTTCAGCACCGCGGTCTTCTCCGCCGTGCTCAGCCGCACATTGGGCTCGTCCAGCACGAACTCGTCGAAGTTGCCGAGGTCCTGGGCGTTGGAGGTGTTGCCGTAGGTGATCGTCTTGCCCGAGGGCAGGGTGTCGAGCTGGTAGCCGCCGGCCTTCTGGAGCGCCACTCCCCAGGACGAGAGCGCGCCGGTCCAGTCGGTCTCCGAGTTGGGGGTGGAGTCCTGGCCGAGCGGGTCGGGCTGGCTGGTGCTGATGATCCAGTCGGCGTTGCCCGCTGTCTCGGCCTTGGTGTTGTCGAAGAGGATCCGGTGGGTCGCGGCGGCGGCCGGGGCCGCCTTCGCGGCGGGCGCGGCCTGCGCGCTGCCGGTGGCGATACCGGCGGCGCCCAGGGCGAGAGTGCCCAGTGCGGCGACCGAGCCGATCAGTACACGACTTCTGGGCATACGGGGACGAAGCATCCGTCAACCTCCTGGTGGGGGCGGTCAGTGGGGGACTGCGTCGGGAGAACCACGGAAGGGCGGGGACAGTCTGCGCGCGTAGAATCGGGGATTTATGTGCCTCGGGTTACCTTCTGGTGAACGCTGCCGGTCGGATCCGTTGCCGGTGTTACCGGGCCTGCCGCCCACCGGGCGGCGGGACCCACCGCCGGGGTGTCCCGGCGGAGTCGGGGGGCCGGTCCGGGAGCGGACCGGCCGGTGACCGGCCGCCGCCCCGCGGCGACCCGCATGGGGGGCGTGCTGTCGCGGGCCCATGGCGCCGGGCGCAGGATGGGCCTGGAGCCGCATGGACCGGTGGGGTGCGGGTAGGCGGCCTGGTCGGACCACCCGTGCGGACGCCGGGCCGGCGTCCGGTGCCGCCCTCCGGGTGGCTGCGGCCGCCGGGCTCCGGTACGAGGAGGAGCAGAGCATGCCCATCGCCACCGTGAACCCCGCCACCGGGGAGACCCTGCGGACCTTCGAGGCGCTCGGGGCGGACGAGATCGAGGAACGGATCGCCCGGGCCGCGCGCACCTTCCGCGAGTACCGCACCACCGACTTCGCCACCCGGGCCGCGCTGCTCACCGGCGCCGCGGACCTGCTGGACAAGGAGCGGGACGAGATCGCCCGCGTCATGACGGTCGAGATGGGCAAGACGCTGGCCGCCGCCAAGGCGGAGGCCGCCAAGTGCGCCAAGGCGATGCGCTGGTATGCCGCCCGTGCCGAGCGGCTGCTCGCCGACGAGCACCCCGACGAGGCCGACGTGGCGGACAGCGGGGCGCACCGGGCGTATGTCCGCTACCGGCCGTTGGGCGTGGTGCTGGCCGTCATGCCGTGGAACTTCCCGCTGTGGCAGGTGGTCAGGTTCGCCGCCCCGGCGCTGATGGCCGGCAACGTCGGGCTGCTCAAGCACGCCTCCAACGTCCCGCAGACCGCCCTCTATCTCGGCGACCTCTTCCACCGGGCCGGTTTTCCCGAAGGCTGCTTCCAGACCCTGCTGGTCGGCTCGGACGCCATCGAGCGGGTGCTGCGCGACCCCCGCGTGGCCGCCGCCACCCTCACCGGCAGCGAGGGCGCCGGGCGCGCGGTCGCCTCGGTGGCCGGCGCGGAGATCAAGCCGACCGTGCTTGAACTCGGCGGCAGCGACCCCTTCGTGGTGATGCCCTCCGCCCGGGACGAACTGGACCACGCGGTGCACACCGCGGTCACCGCCCGGGTGCAGAACAACGGCCAGTCCTGCATCGCCGCCAAGCGCTTCATCGTGCACGAGGAGGTCTACCAGGCCTTCGCCGACGCCTTCGGCCGGGCGATGAGCGCCCTGAACGTCGGGGACCCGCTGGACGACGCCACCGACATCGGCCCGCTCGCCACCGAGCAGGGCCGCGCCGATCTGGAGGAGCTGGTCGAGGACGCGGTGGCGCGCGGCGCCCGGGTGCTGTGCGGCGGGCGCCGGCCGCCGGCCCGCGGCGCCGGCTGGTTCTACGAGCCGACCGTGCTGACCGGCGTCACCGAGGAGGTGCGGATCCACCGCGAGGAGGCGTTCGGCCCGGTCGCCACCCTGTACCGGGTGCCGGACCTGGACGCGGCCGTGGCGCTCGCCAACGACACGCCCTTCGGCCTGAGTTCCAACGTGTGGACCCGTGACGCGGCGGAACAGGGGCGCTTCGTCCGCGACCTGGAGGCCGGAGGTGTCTACTTCAACGGCATGACCGCCTCGCACCCGGCACTCCCCTTCGGCGGCGTCAAGAACTCCGGCTACGGTCGCGAGCTCTCCGCCCAGGGTATCCGTGCTTTCTGCAACGCCACCACTGTCTGGTACGGCCGCTGAGCGTCCGGCCGCCGATTTCAGCGCGCCGCCCTCGGCGGCGCCGGCGACCGCCGGCCGAAGCCGCCGCCCGCCGCCGTTCACCGCCGCGCACCGCCACCCCGTGTCGCCGGTTGTGGCCAGACGGTGGCGGGTGAAGCTAGTGTGATCCGCGCTGTGCGTCGACGCGGATCACCATGGGGGCCTCACACCGTATGAACGACTCTCCCGAGGTCTCGGGCGCCGTGCTCCCGGGATACCCGGAGCCCTTGTGGATCCAGGCGGTCAACGTCATCCGCGGTGAGATCGACCGGGGCGTGCTGCGGCCCGGCGGCCGGCTGCCGCCCGAGCGCGAGCTCTGCCGCCAACTGGGCATCAGCCGGGTGACGCTGCGCAAGGCGCTGGGCAGCCTGGTCGAGGCGGGTGTGCTCAGCCCCTCGCACGGCCGCGGCTGGTACGTCGCCCAGACCGTGCAGCAGAAGGAGTGGCCCAACAGCCTGGAGTCGTTCAGCGAGACGGCGTCCCGGATGGGTCTGACACCGCACTCGAAGGTGCTGCGGGCCGAGGCGAACCCGGCCACCATCGACGAGGCGGAGCGGCTGGGCATCGCCCCGGGGACACCGCTGTTCCGCCTGGAGCGGGTGCGGCTGCTCGAAGGCGTACCGATAGCGCTGGACCTGACCCGGCTGAGGCTGGCGCTCGTCCCGGAGATCGAGCGGGTCGACTTCAGCACCAGGTCGCTCTACTCGACGCTCGCCGACGCCGGGGTCGAACCGGTGCGCGCCGACAGCACCATCGAGGCCACCAAGGCCGACGGGCAGGCGGCCGAGCACCTCGGTCTCGCGCCCGGCGACCCGGTCCTGGTCATGCGCCAGCTCGCCCTGAGCGCCCAGCAGGAGCCGCTCTTCGTCTCGACCATCCAGTACGCGGGGGACCGCTACCGGCTGCGTACGTCGTTCGCGCGCTCGTACGGCTGAGGGTCAGAGCAGCAGCACGCCCTTGACGAAGTCCGGGCCGCCCGCCGTCATGGCGCCGAACGCCTCGTCCACCTGGTCGAGTCCGAACCGGTGGGTGATCAGCGGCGCGTAGCTGAACCGCCGGTCGGCGACGAGGCCGAGCGCCTCGCGCATCGCGACCATCAGCCGGGTCCGGTCCGGGCAGAAGCCGTTGACGACGGTGACCGCCTTGTACCAGAGGTCCATGTCCATCATCGCGTCGCCGGTGTGGTGGTAGCCCACCACACACAGGGTGCCGAACGGCCGGACCAGGCTGCCGGCCGTCTTCAGGCCGCCCGTCGTCCCGGTCGCCTCCAGTACGATGGCGAGCCGCGCGTCCGTGGTCCGGCTGGTCTCGGCGCGGTACTCCTCGGGCAGTTCGTCGGGGGCGAAGACCAGGTCGGCGCCGAGCGCCAGGGCCCGCCCCCTGCGGGCCGGGTCGGGATCCACGCCCACCAGCAGCCCGGGCGCGTGCCGCTTGGCCAGTTGGACGAGTCCGAGCCCCATGAAGCCGAGTCCCACCACCGCGACCCGGTCGCCCGCGCGTATGCCCGTACGGGACAGCGCCTCCTCCAGGTCGGCGACCGGTTCGCCGATGGCGTGGGCCGGCTCCACGCCCGCCGGTACCGGCAGTATGGCGTTGGCGTCCAGCACCGCGAGGGTCGCGAACCCCTCGCCGCCCAGCCCGGTCACCAGGTCGCCCGGCAGCCAGCGCCCGGCGTCCCGCCCGGTGGCGACGACCCGCCCCACCATCTCGTGGCCGAGCCGCAGCGGCGGCTTCGCCGGATCGTGGCCGAGCCAGGGCCCGACATCCGAGGTGCACACCCCGGACGCCACCACTTCCACCAGCACCTGGTCGTCGCCCGGGACCGGATCGTCCGCCGTGACGACTTCGGAGGTACGCGGGCCGACAAGCTGACTGATCTTCATACGAGTCTCCTGTCTCAGTGGTGCGGGTCAGTGTAGTCATGTGGTTCTAAGTGGTAAGTAGTGGTAGGCGGTGAGCCATCTGTGATGGTGATGGACCACTGGCTGAATCTGCGCCACGAGTGTCCTATTTTGTAACGAAAATGGCTGATGGAGGGGCGAATTTCCGCCGCGTTCTCTGCTTCTCCACCTCTAGACAGGATCGCTGTTCGTATTAAGATGTCGGCAAGTGGTATGCGTTTGGCACACCATCAGATGAGGCCGGGGAGGAGACCGCCATGGAGGGTGCTACCGGAAACCCCGCCGAGAACCTTTCGGCCGCGGTCGTCGGAGCGGGTTCGCAGGGCCGGGTCCACGGCCTCGGCTACCTCGCGGCTCCAGGGGTGACGCTCACCGCGCTCGCCGACGTGAACCGGGAGTCCGCCGAGGATCTCGCCGGTGAACTGAACGTGCCGGGGGTCTACCGCGACTACCGCGAGATGCTCGCCGACCGGCGCCCCGACATCGTCAGCGTCTGCACCCCGCCCGCGCTCCACCCCGAAGTGGTACGGGCGGCCATCGCCGCCGGTGCCCGCGCGGTCCACTGCGAGAAGCCGATCGCGCTCAGCTACGGCGAGGCCCGGGAGATGGCGGCCATCGCCGCGCAAGCCGGGGTCCAGCTCACCTTCAACCTCCAGCGCCGCTTCGACCCCGTGCAGCGCCAGGCCAGGGAGTGGACGGCTCAAGGTGAGATCGGTGAGGTGACCACCATCGAGGGCTACTGTCCCAACCTCTTCGACTGGGGCACCCACATCCTCGACCTCATCCTCTTCCACCGGCAGGACGCCGCTCCGCAGTGGGTGTTCGGCCAGATCGACGCCTCGGTGGACCGCTATGTCTACGGAGTGTTCACCGAGACCGCCTCACTCACCCAGTTCGGCTGGCCGGACGGGGTGCGGGCGGTCGTCTCCACCGGGCGCGAACCGCACACCCCGGTGCTCAACCTGGAGAACAACCTCGGCCTGATCGTCCAGGGCACCCGGGGACGGGTCGACGTGCGCGGCGCCCGCTGCCGGGTGCGCCGCTTCGGCAAGTCCGATCTGGTGCTGGAGTCGCCGTACGACACCGACCCGGAGCACTGGGACCGAGGAGTGGACCCGGCGATCACGGCCGGGACCGCGGCGGCCATCGGCGACCTGGCCGACGCGCTGCGCACCGGCCGGCGGCCGCGGTCGCACGCGGAGCACGGAGTGCGGGGCGCCGAACTGGTCTTCGCCACCTACGAGAGCAGCCGGTCCCGGCGGCGGGTGCCGCTGCCGCTCGACCGATTGGACAACGCCCTGATCAGCGGGCTAGCGGAGGGCTACTGGAGCCCTTCCGGTGAACTGCGCTCCACCTACTGAATCGAGCCGCCGCATGCCGATATCCCAGCACCGCCATGTCCTCGAAGCGCCCGAAGCCCCCGCCGCGTACGCCGCAAACCGCGTCGCACCGGCCGCCCGCGGCCGCGCCGGCCGGTCCGCCGCCACCCGGGCCACCGCCCTCGCGGTGATCAGCGGCGACGACGTCTACGAGGACCTCTTCACCGCCGCCTCCGCGATGCAGAGCGCGCTGACCGAGGAGGGCTTCGCGACCCGCACCAGCCTGGGCACCGCCCCGCTGGACGGCGCCGCCGACGCCGATGTGATCGTGCTCTACACCGCGCTCGGCCGGTTCACCACCGAACAGCGCGAGCGGCTGGCGGCGGCGGTCCGCGGCGGCTGCGGCCTGGTCGCCCTGCACTCCACCACCGTACTGGCCTCGCCCCCGGACCAGCTCGACGAGGCCGACCGGCTGCTCGCCGAACTGATCGGCAGCCGCTACGTCTCGCACGGACCGCCGCCGCACGAGAGCCGCTTCGAGGTGCGGCTCGACCCCGACCACGAAGTGACCGCGGGCATCGCGTCCTTCGAGGTGACCCACGAGCACTACCGGCTCGCGACGGCGTCCGATGTGCGGGTCGTCGGCTGGCGCGACACGGAGTCGGGCACCGAACCGCTCGTCCATGTGCGGCAGTACGGCGACGGCCGGGTCTGCTACCTCCAGTTGGGCCACGACCTGCGGATCTGGGGCGAGCCCGCCATGCGGCTGCTCGTCCGGCGCGCGGCCCGCTGGGCGTGCCGCCCCGACCACGAAGGGGCCTGACCGGTGCGCGTACTCCTCAGGAAGATCGCTTTCTACCTGCTCACCGCCTGGGCGGCGATCAGCCTCAACTTCGTCATCCCGCGCATCATGCCGGGCAACCCCGCGGACAACCTGATCAACCAGTTCCACGGGAAGATCAGCCCGGCCGCGGTGCACGCGCTGCGGGTGCTCTTCGGCGGGTCCGACCAGAACCTCTGGCAGCAGTACGTCAGTTACTGGCACAGCGTCTTCACCGGCGACTTCGGCATCTCCTACGCCTACTACCCGTCCAAGGTGAGCACCGTCCTCGGCCAGAGCATGTACTGGACGCTGATCCTGGTCACCATCTGCACCGTGCTCGGCTTTGTGATCGGCACCTCGCTCGGCATGCTGGCCGGCTGGAAACGCGGTTCCTGGTTCGACTCCTGGCTGGTGCCGATCACCACCTTCCTGTCGTCCATCCCGTACTTCTGGTTCGCGATCATCATCGTCTACGTCTTCGCGATCAGCCTGAAGTGGTTCCCGCTGTCCGGCGGTTACGCGATCGACCAGTCGATCGGCCTCAACTCCGGCTTCATCGGCAGCGCGGTCAACTACGCGATCCTGCCCGCCGCGACCATCACCGTCGCCTCCATCGGCGGCTGGCTGATCGGCATGCGCAACATGATGGTCACCACCCTCAGCGAGGACTACGTCCGGCTCGCCGAGGCGAAGGGGCTCCCCAAGCGCCGGGTGATGTACACCTACGCCGCCCGCAACGCGATGCTGCCCTCCCTGTCGGGCTTCGCGATGTCGCTCGGCTTCGTCGTCGGCGGCTCCATCGTCACCGAGGTGGTCTTCAACTACCCGGGCATCGGGTCCGTCCTGTTCAAGGCCGCCCAGGCCGCCGACTACCCGCTGATGTCGGCGATCTTCCTGCTCATCACCGTTCTGGTGCTGCTGGCCAACCTGGTCGCGGACATCGCGTACGTGTTCCTCGACCCGAGGACAAGGGAGAGCTGATCCATGGCCCTGCAAGCCACCGTCCTCGCCGAGCCGGACACCGTACCGGAGAGCTCCGAGCGGCCGGCCCGCCTCTGGCGCCGCCTGCTGCGCTCGCCGCTGACCCTCACCGGCCTGGTGATCACCCTCGTCTTCATCGTCCTCGCGGTGATCGCGCCGTGGATCTCGCCGTACGACCCCTCGGCCGTCAGCGACGCGGCCCTGGTCGGGCCGTCCGGCGCGCACTGGCTCGGCACCACCCAGAACGGGCAGGACGTCCTCTCCCAGATGCTCTACGGAGCGCGGGCCTCGATGCTCGTCGGCATCGGCGCCGCCGTCCTCACCACCGCGCTCTCGGTCCTGGTCGGCGTCACGGCCGGCTACATCGGCGGGATCGGCGACGAACTGCTGTCACTGCTCGCCAACGTCTTCCTGGTGCTGCCCAGCCTGCCGCTGACCATCATCCTGGCCGCTTACCTGCCGCACAGCGGCTCCTGGGGCATCATCCTCGTCATCACCGTCACCGGCTGGGCGTGGGGCGCCCGGGTGCTGCGGGCGCAGACCCTCTCGCTGCGCAAACGGGACTTCGTGGAAGCGGCGCGGGCCACCGGCGACACCACCTGGCGGATCATCCTCAAGGACATCCTGCCGAACCAGCTCGCGGTGATCGCCGCCTCCTTCCTCGGCACCGTCATCTTCGCCATCCTCACCCAGGCGAGCCTGGCGTTCCTCGGCCTCGCCGACGTCACCCAGTGGTCCTGGGGGACGATCCTGTACTGGGCGCAGACCGGCAGCGCCCTGCTCACCGGCGCCTGGTGGTGGTTCGTGCCCGCCGGCCTGGCGATCGCCGTGCTCGGCACCGCGCTGTCGCTGGTCAACTTCGGCATCGACGAGTTCATCAACCCGCGGCTGCGGCAGGCCGGCATCGGCACCAAGAAGGCCCAGCGCGGCCAGGTCAGCGCGCGCCGCGGGGCACGGGCGCCGAGGAGGCGCGGCCCGGCGGCCGAGCGCCCGGCGACCGTCCCCTTCACCCAGGAGAGTACCGACGTCATCCTCGACGTGCGGAACCTCAAGGTGGACTACGTCAGCGGCGGCGGACGCACCCCGGCGGTCAGCGACGTGTCGTTCACCCTGCGCCGCGGCGAAGTGCTCGGCATCGCCGGTGAGTCCGGCTCGGGCAAGTCCACCCTGGCGTACGCCATCACCCGGCTGCACAAGCCGCCCGCCGAGATCTCGCAAGGGCAGATCCGCTACACCCGGCCGGACGGCAGCACCGTCGACGTACTCGGCCTCGACGAGCACGAACTGCGCGCCTTCCGCTGGGAGGAGCTCTCCATCGTCTTCCAGTCGGCGATGCACGCGCTCAACCCGATCCTGCGGATCGGCGCCCAGATCGAGGACGTCATCGTCGCCCACCGGCCGCAGATGAACGCCCAGCAGCGGGCCGCCCGGGTGATCGAACTGCTCGGCATCGTCGGCATCCCGGCCGACCGGGCGGGCTCCTACCCGCACGAGCTGTCCGGCGGTATGCGGCAGCGCGCGATGATCGCGGTCGGCCTCGCCCTCGACCCCGAGATCATCGTCATGGACGAGCCGACCACCGCCCTCGACGTGGTGATCCAGCGCCAGATCATCGAGAAGATCATGGAGCTGAAGGACCGGCTCGGCTTCTCGGTGGTCTTCATCACCCACGACCTGTCGCTGCTGATCGAACTCTCCGACACCATCGCCGTGATGTACGGCGGCAAGATCGTCGAGCAGGGCTCGGCGGACGACTTCTACCGCCGGCCGCAGCACCCCTACAGCCGGGGACTGCTCTCCTCGTTCCCGACCCTCGGCGGCCCCAAGCGGGAGCTGACCGGCATCGTCGGCTCCCCGCCCGACCTGCGCAAGCTGCCCAGCGGCTGCTCCTTCCGGCCGCGCTGCCCGCTCGCCTTCGACGAGTGCGCGACGAAGGTGCCACCGCTCTACCGGATCCAGGCGCCCGGCGGTGGCGTCTCGCAGGCGGCCTGCCTGCTGCACGAGAAGGCCGACGCGGCGGCCGGGACCAGCACCGACCAACTGGCGACAGGTGAGACCCGATGAGTGACGAGACGACGGGCGGCGCGGCCGCCGGAGCCGAACCGGTGCTCCAGGCCGTGCACGTGACCAAGCACTTCGCGGTACGCGGCGGACTGCCCCGGCGCGGCGCCACCAAGCGGGTGGTGCACGCGGTGGAGGACGTCTCGCTCGACCTCTACGCGGGCCGGATCACCGCGCTGGTCGGCGAGTCGGGATCCGGCAAGTCGACGCTGGCCAGGCTGCTGGCGCAGCTCCACCCGCTCACCGGCGGGGAGATCCGGCTGCACGGCAAGCCGGTGCGGGCGCTGCGCGGCAAGGCGTTCCGTGAACACGTCCGCACCGTCCAGCTCATCCTCCAGGACCCGTTCTCCTCCTTCAACCCGGTCGCTTCCATCGCCGGCACCCTCGGGCGGGCCGTCGCCCTGCACCACCGGGGCAAGAGCGGCAAGGAGCGGGCCGCCGTCATCGACGACCTGCTGACGCAGATCAACCTGGTGCCGCCCCGGCAGTTCACCGAGAAGTTCCCGCACGAGCTCTCCGGCGGACAGTTGCAGCGGCTCTCGATCGCCCGCGCGCTCGCCGCCGACCCCGAGGTCTTCCTCGCCGACGAACCCGTCTCCAGCCTCGACGTCTCCATCCGGCTCGGCATCCTCAACCTGCTGCGCCACCTCACCGAGGACCGCAACGCGGCGATGCTCTACGTCACCCACGACATCGCCTCCGCCCGGTACTTCGCGGCCGACACCGCGGTGATGTACGCCGGCCAGGTGGTGGAGCAGGGCCCGTCGGAAGCGGTCACCCAGCAGGCCGCCCACCCGTACACCCAACTGCTGATCGCCTCCGCGCCCGACCCGTCCCGGGCCGGCGCCGACCGGGTTCGGGACATCGGGCAGCCGCCCAGCCTCATCGACCCGCCGGCCGGCTGCCGCTTCCACCCGCGCTGTCCGTTCGCCATGGAACGGTGCCGCACCGAGGGGCCGCGGAGCTTCGAGATCTCCGTCGGCCACACCGCCCGGTGCTGGCTGTACGCCGACGACCCGGAGGCCCGCGCCCGGCGGGCCGAGAACGCCGCGGCCGTGGAGGACCTGACCGCCCCGGCCTCCTGATTCCCCGCCCTTCCTTCTCTCCCAAGGAGCAGACGCCCGTGACCACATCGCAGTCGCCCATCGCGTCAGGCATGACGAGACGCGGCCTCCTCGCCGGCGCCCTCGCGGGCGCGGGCACCCTCGCCCTCTACGGCTGCGGGCCGTCCGGCGGCGCCGCCTCCGGCGGCGGCAGCGGCACCCTCACCGTGGCCGGCCAGTCCGACAACCTGACCAAGGTCTTCAACCCCTTCCTCGCCAACACCGCGCAGGGGCTGACCTACACCTCCCAGGGGTCCGGCGGCTTCATCTACGAGCCGCTCGTCCAGATCAACACCGTGAACATCGGGCACGACATCCCGTGGCTGGCCAAGGCGTGGCGCTGGTCGGACGGCAACAAGACGCTCACCCTCGACCTCCAGTCCGGGGTGAAGTGGACCGACGGCCAGCCGTTCTCCGCCGACGACGTGGTGTTCACCTACACCATGCTCAAGAAGAACGCCGGACTGAACCTGCTGGGCGTGGAGTTCACCGGCGTCACCGCCCCCACCCCCACCCAGGTGGTCTTCAGCTTCCCGCAGCCGTCCGAGCAGTTCTTCACCAACATCGTCTCGGCGCCGATCGTGTCGCAGCACATCTGGTCCAAGGTCAAGGACCCGACCAAGTACACCGACGACGACCCGATCGGCACCGGCCCCTTCAAGCTCTCCCAGTTCTCCGCGCAGAGCTTCCTGCTGGTCCGCAACGAGGAGTACTGGCAGCCGATGGCGCAGATCAAGGCGCTGCGGTTCGTCGCGTACAAGGACAACGAGAGCATGACCAACGCGCTCGTGCAGGGCCAGGCGGACTGGGGCGGGACGTACATCGCCAACGCCGACAAGACCTATCTCAGCCGCAGCAAGAACAACAACTACTGGGCCCCGCTGGCGGGCACCGACGGACTGATCCCCAACCTGGAGCGCTGGCCGCTCAGCGACATCGCGGTGCGCCGCGCGATCAGCCTCGGGGTCAACCGCAAGCAGGTCGGCGCGGCCACCGACTCCCCGCCGGCCACCAGCGTGACCGGGCTGCCGATGCCCGCCTACACCTCCTCGATAGCCCCGGCCTACCAGGGCGCCGACTTCGAGCAGGACGTGACCAAGGCCCACCAGACGCTGACCGACGCCGGCTACACCAAGGCCGGCGACGGCTATTACCACAAGGGCGGCAAGCGGGTGGAGTTCTCCATCAGCTTCCCGTCCGCGTACACCGACATCGCCTCGCGCGTGCAGGTGCTGGTGTCACAGCTCAAGGACATCGGCATCAAGCTGAACATCGACACCACCACCGTCAACGACATCAACGGGATCACCGCCAAGGGCGACTTCGACTCGACGATGGGCTACCCGGTCAACTCGGCGCCGCGCGCTTTCTCGTACTACAACGACACGATCAACCCCAATCTGTACTACCCGATCGGCAAGGCGACGCCGACCTTCCAGAACATCGAGCGCTTCCAGAACGCGGAGGCGGCGCAGCTCTTCAAGGAGTACCCGAACGCCACCACGGACGCCCAGCGGCAGCAGATCCTCGACGGCATCGAGAAGATCTTCGTCGACAACCTGCCGTGGATCCCGATGTTCTACTGGGGCAGCTACGGCAACTGGAGCACCGCGAAGGCCACCGGGTTCCCCACGCCGCAGAACCCCTACTTCAGCCCGGTGCCCAACCCCGTGGTCGCGCTGCGGCTCAAGCCGGTGTGATCCCCCTTTTGACCCCGCAGACCCCTGGTCCCGTTGGTCCGGTCGGGCCTGTTCATCGCGTTTGTCCCGTTGCCACGCCACCCCCGTGAGGAGAGCCATGCCACACCTCCCGACGCCGAGAGCCATGGTCGTCGTGAACGGCGACGACATCCACCACGACCTGCTCAGCGCCGCCGGCGTCTTCCAGCAACTGGGCGTCGAGGCCGGATTCGCCACCCGCAAGGCGATGGGCACCAGCCGCTTCAGCGACCCGCGGCCCGAGACGGCCGAGGCGGACGTCTACCTCTTCTACACCGCGGGCGGGCACTTCGCGACGGACCAGCAGCAGGCGCTGGCCGACGCGGTACGGGCCGGCAAGGGGCTGGTGGGGGTGCACGGCGCCAACATCATGGGCTGGCATGGGGACGGACTCGACCCCGCCGACCGCCCGCTCTTCGAACTGCTCGGCAACCGCTATCTCTCGCACGGCCCCGGCCACCACGAGGGGCGGCACACCATCGAGATCGTCGCCGACCACCCGATCACCCGCGGGCTGACCGACTTCGAACTCTTCGACGAGTACTACGAGTTCGAGACGGCGGACGAGAACATCCAGGTGCTCGCCCAGCGGCACCGGGTGGACGGCGTCGTCATCCCGGTGCTCTACGCCCGCGAGGTGGGCGCGGGCCGGGTGGTGTATCTGGCCCTCGGCCACGACATGCGCTCGTGGGGCGAGCCACCGGTCCGGAGCCTGGTCCGGCAGGCCCTGCTCTGGGCGGCCGGCCGTGACTGATCCGACGAGTGCCGGCCCGCAGGGGCCGGCTGGAGGAGAAGAGATGACAGCCGGCCTCGGCGTCATGATGTACACCGTGCTCGACCAGGCACGGGCCGATCTCGAAGGCACCCTGGCCCGGCTCGCCGGGCTCGGCTACCTCGGCATCGAGACCTACGGCCTGGTCGAGCACTTCGGCCCGGCCCGGGTCAGGGACGCCATCGCCTCGGCCGGGCTCACCCTGACCAGCGCGCACACCCCCTTCCCGGCGGGGCCCGACGCCGAGGCGCTGCTCGACCAGAACGAGGAACTCGGCGCCGAGATCCTGGTGTGGAGCATGGAGCGCGAGGAGTTCGACTCGCCGGACGCGATCCGGCGGGGCGTGGCGCGGGTCAACGAGGCCGCCGAGCGGGCCGCCGGACGCGGCATGCGGATCGCCTACCACAACCACTTCGCCGAGTTCTCGCAGGAGTTCGGCGGGCGGCAGGCCTACGACCTGCTGCTCGAACGGCTCGATGACCGGGTGGTCGTCGAACTCGACGCCTACTGGGCGCAGCTGGGCGGCGCCGACCCGGCCGAGGTGCTGACCCGGCTCGGCGACCGGGTGCGCCTCGTGCACGTCAAGGACGGACCCGCGGTCGACTACGAGCAGGACGTCATGGTGCCGATCGGCGAGGGCACGATCGACTGGGCCCGCACCCTGACCACACCGTCCGGTCTGCGCTGGCACATCGTCGAGCTGGAGCGGCTGCACATCGACACCTTCGAGGCGCTGCGGCGCTCGTACGACCATCTGGTCGGCCGCGGACTGTCCCGCGGCGCACACGTCCCGGCGCCGAGCGAGGAGCGGTCATGAGGGTGCTGTTTCTCGGCGGTGCCGGGATGATCGGTTCGACGGCGGCGGCCGAGGCGGCCGCCCGGGGCCACGACGTCACCGTGGTGACCCGGTCGGCGCCCGCCCGGCCCCTTGCCGACGGGGTCCGGCCGCTGCGCGCCGACGTCCGCGACCCGGCGGCGCTCCGGACCGCGCTCGGCGGCGAGGAGTTCGACGCGGTCGTCAACTGGGTCGGCTACACCCCGGACGACGTCCGCGAACACGCCGCGCTCTTCGGCGGCAGGACCGGGCAGTACGTCTTCATCAGCACCTGCTCGGTCTTCGCCCGGCCGGTGCCCAGCCTGCCCATCACCGAGTCCAGTCCCCGCCGCCAGCCGGTCTTCGGCTACGCGCGGGACAAGGTCGCCTGTGAGCTGTTCCTGGAGGACGCCTACCGCACCGGCGACTTCCCGCTCACCATCGCCCGTCCCTCCCATGTCTACGACCGCACGGTGATCCCGGTCCTCGCCGGGTGGACCGCGATCGACCGGATGCGGGCGGGGCGGCCGGTGGTGGTGCACGGGGACGGCACCTCGCTGTGGTCGCTGACGCACGCGCGGGACTTCGCCCGCGCCTTCGTCCCGTTGCTCGGCCTGGACCACGCGGTGGGCGAGAGCGTCAATGTGACCAGCGGCGACATCCTGACCTGGGACCAGATCCATCTGACGCTGGCCGCCGCGGCCGGGGTCCGCGCGCCCCTGCTGCGGCACCGGGCCAGCGAGTCGATCGCCGAGCAGGTACCCGGCTGGGCCGAGGTGCTGGAACACGACTTCCGGCACACGATGCTCTTCGACACGTCCAAACTGCGGGCACTGGTGCCCGGTTTCGCGCCCGAGGTGTCCTTCGCCGAGGGGGCCCGCGAGGTGCTGGCCCACTACGACGCCCATCCGGAGCTGCGGTCGGTCGACGAGGACCTCTCCCGCGCTTTCGACGCGCTGCTGGCGAACTGATGGCCGGCTGCCGGCGGCGGGCAGTGGTCTGATGTGGTCTTTGTTACCTGTACCTATCTAATACCAATGCATAACCACCTTGCTATCATGGGAGATCCGGACCGGACCCGGTCAGCGGGGCGCCCGGAGAAGTCGGCGGTCAGCAGAAAGCCGACGCGACAGAGAGATGGGGAACGAGTGATCGGCGTCGGTCTCATGGGTTCGGGGTTCATCGGCGACACGTACGCGGACGCACTCCAGGACGTACGGAACGCGACGCTGGTCGCCACCTGTTCGCGCGACCTCGCCCGGGCCGAGGCACTGGCCCGTAGGTGGGCGCCGCAGGCGCGCGGCTACGACGACATGGCGGCGCTGTGCGCCGACCCGGCCGTCGACCTGGTGGTGGTCGCCGTCCCCAACGAGGCCCATCTGGCCGCGGTCCGGGCGGTCGCCGCGGCCGGCAAGGGCGTGGTGTGCACCAAGCCGCTGGCCAGGACCGGCGCCGAGGCGGAGCGGATCCTCCAGGTGGTGACGGAGGCCGGCATCTGGCACGGCTACGCCGAGAGCTCGGTCTTCTCGCCGAACATCGCCAAGGCGTACGAGATGGTCGCGGCCGGCGCCATCGGCGACCTGCTCACCATGCGGGCGCGCGAGGCCCACTCGGGACCGCACGCCCCGCACTTCTGGGACGCGGAGACGGCCGGCGGCGGCGCCCTGCTCGACATGGGCTGCCACACCGTGGAATCCGCCCGGCACTTCTTCGGCAAGGACAACCCGATCACCGAGGTCTTCGCCTGGGGCGCCACCCTCGCCCACGCCGACCGCACCACCGGCGAGGACACCGCCATCGCCCTGCTCAAGTTCGCCGGCGGCCAGCTCGCCACCGTCGAGTCGTCCTGGATCGAGAAGGGCGGCATGCAGCTCCGCCACGAACTCGTCGGCAGCGCGGGCCGGCTCGTCACCGACACCTCCGCCACCCCGGTGTGGGGCTTCATCGAGCACCCGGCCGGCTACCTGGTGGAGAAGGCCGACGCCGAGACCGGCTGGGTCTACCCGGTACCCGAGGAGGCCCGCGCCTACGGCTTCAGCCAGCAGATGCGCCATTTCGTCGACTGCTTCGCCCGCGGCGAGACGCCGCGCGAGACCTTCGAGGACGGCGTGGTCGTCAACCACGTACTGGACGCCTGCTACACCGCCATGCGCTCGGGCACGTGGGAGAGGGTCCAGGTCCCCGCATGAGTACGGATCATCTCAGCCGGCCCAGTCAGCCCAGCCGGCCCAGCCGGCTCGGCGCCGGCCGCCCCGGCACCGGACTCGCCCCGCCGAGCCTCACCGGCGGCTACCCGGAACCGCTGTGGATGCAGGCGAAGGCCGCGCTGCGGGCCCGGATCGCCGTCGGCGAGGTGCGGCCCGGATCCCGGCTGCCGCCCGAGCGCGAGCTGTGCGAGATGCTCGGCATCTCCCGGGTCACCCTGCGCAAGGCGCTGACCGCGCTGGTCGAGGAGGGCGTGCTGCGCGCCGCCCAGGGCCGCGGCTGGTACGTGGCCGCGCCCGAGCGCAACGACTGGCCCAACACCCTGGAGTCGTTCTCCGAGACGGCCCGGCGGATGGGTCTTGTCGCCACCTCCCGGGTGCTGCGCCGGGAGCCGGGCCCCGCCACCTTCGACGAGGCCGAGGCGTTCCAGATCGCGCCCGGCACCCCCCTGTACCGGCTCGAACGGGTCCGGATGCTCGACGGGGTGCCGATCGCCGTCGACCGGTCCCTCGTCCCGGCCGACATCGCGGCCGGCTTCGACGCGGTCGACTTCACCAGCCGCTCGCTCTACGACACCATCGCGGGCCTCGGCTTCGAGCTCGCCCAGGCCGACACCACCATCGAGGCGCGCCCCGCCGACGCGGCGCTCGCCGGCCACCTGGCCATCCCGGCCGGCACCCCGGTCCTCGAAATGCGGCAGATCGTCCGCGATCGCGCGCAGCGCCCGCTGCTCTCCTCGGCGATCCGCTACGCCGGCGACCGCTACCGGCTGCGCACGTCCTTCACGCGGGGCGCGGGCGCATGAATCCGCGCCACCTGAGCCTCCCGTACTTCCCGTACGCCGCGTTTTCCGGCGCCGACCCCGCCGACCCCACCGACTCTGCCAACCCAGCCGCCCCCCTCGCAGAAGCGGAGCCCTCGTGACCACACCACACCACGATCCCGCCCCCCACCACGGCGCTCCCACGCCGCCCGCCACCCGGGCCCGCGCCCTCGCCTCGCCGCGCCCCGACGAGATCACCGCGGGCCAGGCGCTCCTGCGGCGGGCGGGGCTGCTCGGCCCCGACACCCATGTCTCCTACTTCGGCCTGGCCGAGCAGGACCGGCGCGAACTGCTGGCCGGCGCCATCGCCCCCCGCCGCTTCCGCGCGATGCTGATCGACCTGCGGACCGGTCGCTCGCACGACGCCGTCGTCTGCCCCGCCGAGGACCGGATCGTCTCCGCCCGCGAACTGGACGTGGTGACCGACGGCCATGTGCCGGTGGTGCTCGCCGAGTTCTCCCTCGTCGAGGAGATCGTGCACCAGGACGAGCGCTGGCTCGCCGCGATGCGCAAGCGCGGCCTGACCGACCTCGCGCAGCTCCGCGTCAACCCGCTGTCGGCCGGGGCCGCCGGCGACGGCGAGGCGGGCCGCCGTCTCCAGCGCTGCTTCACCTTCGTCCAGAAGACCCCGGACGACCTCGGCTGGGCCCACCCGGTCGACGGTGTCACCGTCATCGTGGACGTCGTCACCCGTGAGGTGCTCGACGTCATCGACTACGCGGATCTGCCGGTGCCCGCCGAGGACGGCAACTTCCACGACCCCGAGTGGGTCGGCCGCCCGCCCCGGGCCGGGCTGAAGCCGATCGAGATCACCCAGCCGGAGGGCCCCAGCTTCACCATCGACGAGGACGGCGTCATCGACTGGCTCGGCTGGTCGCTCCAGGTCGGGTTCGACCAGCGCGAGGGCCTGGTCCTGCACGACATCGCCATCGACGACGCCGGCCGGCGGCGCACCGTGCTGCACCGCGCCTCCATCGCGGAGATGATGGTGCCCTACGGCGACCCCAGCCCGCAGCGCTGGTTCCAGAACTTCTTCGACTGCGGCGAGTACCTGCTCGGCGGCTTCGCCAACTCCCTGGAACTGGGCTGCGACTGCGTCGGCGACATCACCTACCTCGACGCGGTGCTCGCCGACAGTGCGGGGGACGTCCGGGTCGTACCGCAGGCGATCTGCGTCCACGAGGAGGACACCGGCATCCTCTGGAAGCACACCGACAACTGGAACGGCTCCTCGGAGTCCCGCCGCAACCGGCGGCTGGTCGTCTCGTTCTTCGTCACCGTCGGCAACTACGACTACGGCTTCTACTGGTACTTCTCGCTCGACGGCGCCATCGCACTGGAGGTGAAGGCGACCGGGGTCGTCTTCACCTCCGCCTACCCGGGCCCCGGCTACGCCTATGCCTCCGAACTCGCCCCCGGCCTCGGCGCGCCCTACCACCAGCACCTGTTCAGCGCCCGGCTGGACATGGCGGTGGACGGCACCGACAACGCCGTGGACGAACTGGAGTCGGCCTTCGTGCCGCGCGGGCCCGCCAACCCGACCGGCACCGGTTTCACCCAGACGGTCACCCGGCTGCGCACCGAGTCCGGGGCGCGGCGGCTCGCCGACAACACCCGCAACCGCTCCTGGCTGGTCACCAACCCCTCGGTGGTCAACCGGCTGGGCCACCCGGTGGGTTACATGCTCTACCCCGAGGGCAAGCCGGTGCTCCTCGCCGACCAGGAGTCCGACATCCACCGCCGGGCCACCTACGCCACCAAGCACCTGTGGGTCACGCCCTACGCGCCGGACGAGAACTATCCGGCCGGCGACCTGGTCAACATGCACACCGGCGGGGCCGGGCTGCCGGCCTGGACCGCAGCCGACCGGGACGTGGAGAACACCGCGATCGTGCTGTGGCACACCTTCGGCCTCACCCACTTCCCGCGTCCTGAGGACTGGCCGATCATGCCGGTCGACTCGGCGGGCTTCGTCCTCAAGCCGCACGGCTTCTTCGACCGCAATCCGACCCTCGACATCCCGCCGGCCGCGGGCGACCACTGCCACCCCGGCGGCCCGCACCCGGACCACCACGAGCACCAGAACGAGCCGCACCAGCCCGACCACGACCACGACCACCACGACCACGGAAAGGCCGGGGCATGACGGCCGGAAAGCCGCTGGGCATCCAGCTCTACAGCGTGCGCGACGACATCGGACCCGCGGACCTCGACGGCACCCTCGCGCGCCTGGCGGCCCTCGGCTTCACACACGCGGAACCGTACGACATCCTCACCGACACCGACCGGCTCGGCGCCGCCCTGCGGAACGCCGGCCTGCGTGCCACCACCGCCCACGCGTCGGTCGTCCGGCACGACGAGACGGCCGTCCTCGACGCCGCCGAGGCGCTCGGCATCGGCACCGTCATCACGCCCTACGTCGACCCGGCCACCATCGCCGACCGGGCCGGGGTGGAACGGCTCGCCGCCACGCTCAACGGCGCCGCCGAGCGGGCCGCGGGGCGCGGCATCCGGATCGGCTACCACAACCACGACTTCGAGTTCGCGCAGCAGGTGGACCGCACCGCCGGGGTCGCCGGGGTCGCGGGGGCCGCCGGGGTCTCCGCCTACGAGTCGCTGGTCTCCCTGCTGGACCCGGCGGTCGTCCTCGAAGTGGACGTGTACTGGGCCGGCGTCGGCGGCGCCGACGTCTTCGAACTGCTGCCGCGCCTGGGCGACCGGGTACGGTTCCTGCACGTCGTGCACGAGCGGGAGCCGGGCAACGACCGGCCCGTCCTCGGCGTCGACACGGCCGGCCGGATGGCCGAGGTGCTCGCGCTGGCCCCCGCGGTCGAACTGCCGGTCGTCGAGGTCGTCGCCCACCACAGCGACGTATGGCCGCTCGTCGAGCGCAACGCCGCCTACTTCCTTGAGCGGGTGAACGCGTGAACGGCCCCACCCGAGTCGCCGTCGTCGGCGCCGGCGACATCTCCGGCCAGTATCTGAAGGCCCTCACCGGCTACCCCGACCTGACCGTCACCGCCGTCGCCGACCTGGTGCCCGAACGGGCCCGGGCGCAGGCCGACGCCTACGGCATCGTCGGCTGGGGCAGCACCGAGGAGGTGCTGGGCCGCGACGACGTCGACCTCGTGGTCAACCTGACGATCCCCGCCGCCCACGCCGAGGTGGCGCTCGCCGCGGTCCGGGCCGGCAAGCACGTATGGGGAGAGAAGCCGCTCGCGCTCGACCGGGCGAGCGCCCGCGCCGTCCTCGACGCGGCGGACGCCGCCGGGGTCGTGGTCGGCAACGCCCCCGACACCGTGCTCGGCCCCGGCATCCAGACCGCCCACCGGCTGCTGGCCGAGGGCGCGGTGGGCGCACCCCGCACCGTACTGACCCTCATGCAGGGCCCTGGACCCGATGTCTGGCACCCGCGGCCGCAGTTCCTCTTCGCCAAGGGCGCGGGACCGCTCTTCGACATCGGCCCCTACTACCTGACCGCACTGGTGCAACTGCTCGGCCCGGTGGCCTCGGTGACCGCCGCCGGCCAGATCCCGCGCCCGCGGCGGACCATCGGCTCGGGACCGGACGCGGGCACCGAGTTCCCGGTCGAAGTGCCCACCCACGTCAGCGTGGTGACCGAGTTCGCCTCCGGGGTGGTCGGCACCTCCGTCTACAGCTTCGACTCGCCGGTACGCCGCCAGCTCTTCGAGGTCACCGGCGCCGACGGCGTCCTGGAGGTGCCGGTGAGCGGATTCGACGGGCCCACCCGGCTGCTGACCGGCACCGCCCCCGACACCCCCTGGCGCACCCGGCCGGCGGCCGGTGCGCCGAGCGACCGCGGGGTCGGCGTACTGGAGCTGGCCCGCGCCGTCCGGGCCGGTCGACAGCCGCGCGCCAGCGGCGAGTTGGCGTATCACGTGCTCGACATCATGCTCAGTGTCGAGGAGTCCATCGACCGCGGAGCACCGGTGCGGGTGGCGAGCACCGCGCCGGCCGTCCCCCCGATCCCGCCGCACTGGGATCCGACCACACGGACCTACGACGGAACGGAGCAGAAATGAGCGAGGGCTACCTGTCCTACGCCACCGCCCGCGCGACCCAGGCGGCCGAACTGGAGGCGGCGATCGGCCGGTTGACCGGCTCGGTGGCGTCGCTCGCCGCGGCCGGCCGGCTCACCGGTCCAGGACCCGTCTTCGTCGGCATCGGCGCCAGCCTGGCCGCCGCGTGCGCCCCGGTGTGGGCGCTGCGCAGCCGGGGCATCCACTCCTGGCGGCTGGGCGCGGGCGACCACCCGCTGCCCTATCCGGCGAGCGCCCACCCGGTGTTCGGCGTCTCGCAGAGCGGCCGCAGCGCGGAGACCCTCGCGGTGCTTGAGTCCGTGGAACCGGCGCTGCGGCACGCGGTGGTCAACATGGTGCCCTCGCCGATCGCCGAGGCCGCCACCGACCTGCTCGACCTCGGCAGCATCCCCGACAGTTACGCCTCGACCATCGGCTACACCGGGACGGTCGCCGCGCTCGGCATGCTCGCCGACGCCTGGGACGGCGGCACGGTCGACGCGGGCTGGGCCGGGCTCGGCGCCGCCTTCGCCACCGCGGAGAAGGAACTGGACGAGCAGGTGCGGGCGTTGGCACCGCTGTTCGCCGGCGCCACCTCCGCGGACTTCGTCGGCGCGGGCCCCGCGGTCGGCTCGGCCGAGGCGGGGGCGCTGCTCTTCCGCGAGGTCGCCCGTATCCCGTCGACCGGTATGAGCACCCGCCAGTATCTGCACGGCGCGATGGAGTCGGCCGGCGGCGGTGTGCACATCCTCTTCGGCGACGAACGCGAGCACGCGGCCGCCGCCACCCTGTCCTCGGCGGGCCACCCCGTCGTACTGGTCACCGCGGAACCGGTCGAGGCCACCGCGCTGCTGCGCCCGGTGCGGGTGCCCCGGCTGCCCGCGGCCCAGCGCGCCGTCATCGAGATCCTGGTCGCCCAGATCCTCGTCGAGGCGGTCGCCGAGGTCCGGGGCGTCGACATCGAGGAGTTCGTCTTCCACAACTCCGACATCAAGGTCACCACCGAGGGGCAGGCCACGTGAGGGTCCTCGTCGGCGCCGATGTCGGCGGTACCAAGCTCGCCGTCCGGGTGGAGACACCCGGGGGCGTGGTCCGCGCCGATCTCGAAGTCCCGGCCACCGGCTGGGAGGCCGCCCCGGTCGACCGCGCCGCGCGCTGGCTGCTCGACCACCTCGGCCGGGCGCTGCCCGCCGGGGACCAGATCGCGGCGATCGGCGTCGGGGCCCAGGGCTGCGACACCCAGGAGCACTGCGTCCACCTGGCGGCGGCCCTCGAAGGGCTCGGGGTGCCCGCGACCGTGGTCAACGACGCGGCCCTGCTGGTGCCCGCCGCCGGCCTCGACCAGGGGATCGGGGTCATCGCCGGCACCGGCTCCATCGCGGTCGGCGCCGACGCCGAAGGCCGGGTGCTCTTCGCCGGCGGCTGGGGGTGGGTGCTCGGCGACGAGGGCAGCGCGCCGGCGATCGTCCGGGAGGCCGTGAAAGCGGCGCTCGGCGCGTACGACGCGGGCTGCCTCGACGACGGGCTGCTGTCCGCGCTGCTCGCCCACTACGGCGACCCGGACCCGCAGACCCTGGCCCGTACCGTCAACGACGAGCCCACCACGGGCAACTGGGGACCCGCGGCGCCCGCCGTCTTCCGCGCCGCCACCGCGGGATCCCCGCTCGCCCTCGGCGTGGTGGACGGGGCCGCCGCCCAACTCACCACCCTCGTCAGCCGGCTGCGGACCCGCGGCGCCCGCGGCCGTACCGTCGTGGCGGCCGGCGGTGTCCTCGTCGGGCAGCCCCTGCTCGCCGACCGGCTGGCCGCGCACCTCGGCGCCGCCCACCCCGACCTCACCCTGCGGCTGCTGGGCGTCGCCCCCGTCACCGGCGCCGTCGCGCTGGCCCGCGCCCGCCACCGGTCGGCCCCGGCCCGCACGGGAGAGTGAGCGCGGTGGGCCGATCGGGTGGCGTCGGGTGCTTTGCCGCCGCGCGGGGGGCATCGGCCGCCGCGACCGCTGAAGGATGCGGGGATGCCGCCCTTTCCGCACCCAGCCGCCACCGCGTTGCGGACCCTGGCGTCGGCCGGTGATCCGTCGCAACTCCTCCCGGCCCGCGAGCAGATGGCCTTCACCCTCGGCTTCCACATCGTGCTGGTGCCGTTCGGAGTGGCGCTGACCACCCTGATGCTCGTCGCCAACTACCGCGGGCTGCGGCACGGCGACGACCAGGCCATGCTGCTCGCCCAGCGCTGGTCGAAGGTGGCGGCGGTGCTCTTCGCGGTGGGCGCGGTCTCCGGCACCGTGCTCACCTTCGAACTCGGCATCCTCTGGCCGGGACTGATGGGCAAGTACGGCGCGGCCTTCGGCTTTCCCTTCACCATCGAGGGCATCTTCTTCTTCCTCGAAGCGATCTTCGTCTCGATCTACATCTACGGCTGGAAGCACCTGCCGCCGTGGGCGCACTTCTGGACCGGCGTCCCCGTCGTCCTGTCGGGCGTCGGCGGCACCGCCTCCGTCATCGCGGCCAACAGCTGGATGAACCAGCCCGGCGGATTCACCCTGCGCGGCGGCCGGGTGGTGGACATCTCGCCGGCCCGGGTGTTCTTCAACGGCGCCTTCTGGCTGGAGGCCATCCACATGCTCTTCGCGGCCTACATCGTGGCCGGACTCATGGTGGCCGGCGTCTACGCGGTGGGGCTGCTCAGAGGGCGGCGCGACCGCTACCACCGCAACGGGTTCCTGATCGGGTTCCTGGTCGGCGGCGCGGCCGTGCCGGCCCAGATCGTCATCGGGGACTTCATCGCCCGCGCCGTCTTCAACGACGAGCCGCGGAAGTTCGCCGCGCTCGAGATGGTCCCGGCCACCGACACCCATGTCCCGGAGACCCTGCTCGGGGTGCTGATCGACAACCGGGTGCGCTACGGCCTCCAGATCCCCGACGCGGCCTCGCTGCTCGCCGGCTTCAGCCCCGCCACCCGGATCACCGGCCTTGGCGCCATCCCCGCCGACGTACGGCCCGACGGCCCGACGGTCAGCGTCGTCCACCTCGCCTTCGACATCATGGTCGGGCTCTCCTTCGCCCTGCTCGCCCTGGTGGCGTGGTACGCCTGGCTGTGGTGGCGCCGGCGCGAGGCGGTGCCGGCCAACCGCTGGTTCCTGGGCTGCTCGGCGGTGAGCGGGCTCGCCGCGCTGACCAGTCTGGAGTGCGGCTGGGTGGTCACCGAGGTCGGCAGGCAGCCCTGGACGGTGGTGCGGGTGCTGCTGACCAGGGACGCGGTCACCACCCAGGGCAACCTCTGGCCGTTCTTCGCCGCCTCCCTCGCCATCTACACCGCCGTCGGCACCGGCGCCGTGCTCGTCCTGCTCTCGATGCGCAGGCGCTGGCACTCCGGGGGCGACGAACGCGTCGACGTCCCGTACGGCGGTCCCGACCGGCCACCGGCCGGCGCGGACCCCGCGCACGCCGGGGACCCCGGAATCGCCGGGCACACCGGGAAGACGGCGGAGGGGCGGTAGACATGGCCAACGCGGTCGCGGTCATCATGTTCGTCGGTGTCGTCGCCTACGCCGTCTTCGGGGGCGCGGACTTCGGCGCCGGATTCTGGGACCTGACAGCCGGCGGCGCCGAGCGGGGCAAAGAGCCGCGGCACGCGATCGACCTGTCGATCGGACCGGTCTGGGAGGCCAACCACACCTGGCTGATCTACTGCCTCGTCCTGCTGTGGACCGGGTTCCCGCGGGCCTTCGTCGCGATCACCACGACGCTCTACGTCCCGCTCGGCCTGGCCGTCCTCGGCATCGTGCTGCGCGGCGCCGGATTCGCCTTCCGGAAGGTCACCGAACACACGCCCCACCGGCGGCTGTTCGGGGTGGCGTTCGCGGCCTCCTCGGCGGTGACGCCCTACTGCTTCGGCAGCATCGCCGGCGGCATCGCGTCCGGCCGGGTGCCCTCGCGCGGGGACGGCGACCCGGTGACGAGCTGGCTCAACCCCACCTCGGCGCTCGGCGGGGTGCTCGCCGTGCTGGTCTGCGCCTATCTGGCCGCGGTCTTCCTCACCGCCGACACCCAGCGCGACGGGGACGCCCACCTTTCCGAGTACTTCCGCCGGCGGGCGCTGGCCACCGCGGCCTGCGCCGGTCTGCTCAGCGTGGCGGGCGTCTTCGTCCTGCGCGCCGACGCCCGGCGGCTGTTCGACGGGCTCGCCTCGCGCGGTCTCGGGCTGCTCGTCCTCGCCGCGCTCGGCGGTCTCACCATGATCTGGCTGCTGCTCACCGGCGCGTACCGTCCGCTGCGGCCCGCCGCGATCCTCACGGTGGCGGCCGTCGTCGGCGGCTGGGGCGTGGCGCAGTACCCCCTCCTGCTGGGGACCCATCTGTCCATCAACGACGCCGCGTCACCCGACGCCACCTTGTGGGTGCTGATCGGGGTGGCGATCGCGGCGCTGGTACTGATCGCCCCCTCGCTGGCGCTGCTCTTCCTGCTCTTCGAACGCGGACGGCTGACCGCCGGGCCCTGAGCCGGCCGAGGATCGGTGCGGGCTCACTGCTCCATGCCGGGTCCGGCCGGCAGCGGGAAGCGCAGCATCGCGGCGGTGACCTGCCCGTTCAGCCGGGTGTCAGCCGCCACATGGTTGACGCTGCCGCCCTCGGCGATGACCGCGGCCACCAGTTCGTCGATGACGTCAGGCGTCTTGCGTACGGCCTGGCCGCAGAAGGGGCAGGTCTCGCCGGTCAGGGCCAGCCAGCCGTCCTGGTCGCAGACCACACCGGGCGCCACCTCGCCCTCCTGAACCAGCAGGGTGCGCGCCGCCGCCACCGAGCCGGCCCACAGCCCGGCCGGCAGCCCCAGCGCGACCGGCCGGCCGGTCGCCGCCGCCTCCATCGCCTCGTCGACCAGCCGCCGTTCCTCGGCGCGATCGAACCGGCCGACGATCGCCGACACCTGCTCGCGCACCTCGGCCGGGGTGGCGCTGTCCATATCGACGGTGAACGTACCGGCGATCCGGCTCCGCACCTCACGGGAGAGGCACGCGGCGAAAGCGGGCACCTCGAACGCGGGGCCACCGACCACCAGCAGTTCGAATCCGCCGTCCCGGAACAGGTCGTCCAGCATGGCCGCGACCCGCCGGTAGTGGCGTTTGCTCAACTCGTCCGCCTTATTGCGGACATGACTCTCGACCAGGGTGGCCGCGGTACGGTGGTGCGGTTTCCGCAACCGCGGGTCACGGGATTTCTCGATCTCGCGCATCTCGTCCAGATGGAATTCCCAGACGCGCACCCGGCTCTTGTCGATCAATACGGCGCAGGTGCGGTGGTATTCGTCCAGCGTGGCGACCAGCGGGCGTATCCACGGGGTCGCGTCGAGGAATATTCCGTCCCGCACCGGGCGGGGCAGCGCGACCTCCTCGAAGAAGTCCCGGCCGGCGCAGGAGAAGAAGGCGACGGTGCCGGGGTCGGGGCGTTCCCGCCCGGCCGCCTCCTCGATCCTCACCATGTCCGCGCGCAGCGACATGCGGATGTCGTGGTCGACCGAGGTGTCATCGGCCTTCGCCCGGACCTCGTTGAGCAGACCGTTGAGACGGGTGCGGAAGCCATTGCGGCGAGAGGGATCGACTTCGACCCGCGCATAGACCGACACCACCGGAAATCGGGAATCCTCGAAATGCCTGATCCGGTCGACCGTCTCCTGAGTGATCATCTCTGCTCCTCGCCGTTCCGGTATCCGGGCGCTACGATGGCCGAGGGCCGTCCACAATCCAGGGCACCGTATACCGCCGAATGCGCGGAACACCCCCCAAGACCTCTTTCAAGTCTCGGCCCGGGTATCGGTCCAGTCAAGGCAGGGCCGGGTCGGGTCGGGACCTGGCGTGCGGGCGTGCGGGGCGCTCAGCGGCGGCGGGCGGGCAGCGGCGGCAGCGCGGTGTTCCGTACCCACGTGTCGAAGAAACCGTCGAGCGGGCGCGCGGTGTACTGCTGGGCGTGCGCGGCGAGACCGGCGGTGGTCACGGTCCCATGGCGGTATATGACCGTCCAGCCCTTGAGCATCCGGAAGAACGCGCCCTCGCCGAGCGCCAGGCGCAGGGCGTGCACCGCCAGCCCGCCCCGCTCGTAGACCCGGTCGTCGAACATCAGCCGGCGTCCCGGGTCGTCGAGCCGCAGATCCTGCCGCTGCCGGGTCAGCCAGGCGTGCGCGGCGGCGGCGTGCGCGGCGGCGGTGGGGCCGCCGGCATGCTCCGACCAGAGCCACTCGGCGTACTTGGCGAAGCCCTCGTTGAGCCAGATGTGCCGCCAGTCGGCGATCGACAGACTGTTGCCGAACCACTGATGGGCCAGCTCATGGGCGACCAGCCGCTCGGAGCGGCGCTCACCGCCGAGGTGGTTGGTGCCGAAGGTGGCAAGGCCCTGCGCCTCGACCGGTACGTCCAACTCCTCGTCGGCGACCACCACCGCGTACTCCTCGAAGGGATATGGACCGAACACATCTTCGAAGAAGTCCATGATGCGGGTCTGCCGGCCGAAGTCGGTGGCGAACTCCGACAGCAGCGGCACCGGCACATAGGCGGTCTGCGGCACCGGCCGTCGCGGATCGAAGCCGGAGGTGCGGCCGGTGAGCCGGACGGTCTCGTACCGGCCGATGGAGACGGTCACCAGATAGCTGGAGGTGGGGGCCGGCTGCTCGTACACCCAGGTGGTGCTGCTCGCCCGGACGGTGCTGGCCAGCAGCCGGCCCCCGACCACCACGGTGTACGACGAGGGCGCGGTGACCGAGATCAGATAGGACGCCTTGTCCGCCGGACGGTCGTTGCACGGGTACCAGGACGGCGCGCCGACGGGCTGGCTGGCCACAAGCGCGCCATCGGTCAGCTCCTCCCAGCCGAGACCGCCCCACTGGCTGCGGACCGGCTGCGGATTGCCGGTGTACCGCACCTCCACGGTGAACGCCGCGCCCGGCTCCAGCGCCTTCGCCGGCCGGATCCGCAGCTTGCCCGCCCGGTGGGCGTAGTGCGCGTCCCGGCCGTCCACCGACACCCCGCCGAGCCGGAAACCGGCCGCCAGGTCCAGCGAGAACTCCCGCAGCGCCGCCTCGCCCGCCACCGCGCCGAGCCGGGCGGTGCCCTTGAGCCGGTTGGAGGCCGGCCGGTAGTCCAGCGCCAGCTCATAGCGGTGGACCCGGTAGCGGACATCGCCGCTGCCGGGGAAGTACGGATCCACGCCCGGCGCCGCCGCCTGCTTCTGACTCAACGGTGCACCCGCCTGCTTCGGTCGCTCATCCCTGGTCCGGCCACGCCTCCGCCGGATTGCCCAGCCACCGGGTGTCCGGCGGAATGGACTCCCCGCGCATCACCAGCGAGGCGGGTCCCAGCGTGCTGCGCGCCCCGAGCTCGCTACCCGGCAGCACGATGCCGCCAGGACCCAGCGTCGAGCCCTGGTGGAGCACCACCGTATCCATCCGCATGATCCGGTCGTGAAAGAGGTGCGTCTGGAGCACACAGCCCCGGTTGACGCTCACCCCGTCACCCAGGGTGACCAGGTCCGCCTCCGGCAGCCAGTAGCTCTCGCACCACACACCCCGGCCCACCTTCGCGCCCAGACCCCGCAGCCACCCGTTCATCACCGGGGTGCCCGGCACCGAACCGACCAGCCACGGCACCGCGAGCACCTCCACAAAGGTGTCGGCCAGCTCGTTGCGCCAGACGAAGCCGCTCCACAGTGGCCGCTCCACCGCCCGGAACCGCCCCACCAGCAGCCACTTGGCGGCGATGGACACCACGGCGGCCACCGCCCCCGCGCCCAGCAGCACCGGGCCGGACAGCAGCGCCGCCCAGACCGGCGGCACGGCCTCGGCCAGCCGCGCCAGCACGGCCAGGGTCAGTACGGCCAGGCCCGCGGAGGCGAGCACCGGCACCCCCCGGCACACCTCGACCAGCCCGCGGGCGAGGACCAGCCGGGTCGGCGGCTCGTAGGTACGGCTCTGGTCTCCGTCGTCGGCCGACCGCGGCAGCCGCACCGGCGGCATCCCCAGGTAGGAGCGGCCCTCCTTGGCCTTCTTCGGGGTGGCGGACAGCACACCGACCAGGCCCCGGTCCGGCACCGCGCGGCCCGGCGCGGTCATCCCGGAGTTGCCGAGGAACGCCCGCTCGCCGATCTCGGCCGGGCCGATCCGCAGCCACCCGCCGCCGAGCTGGTACGGGGCGACCAGCACATCGTCGGCGAGGAACGCGCCGTCACCGACGGTGGTGAGGCTCGGCAGCGCGAGCACCGTGGAGACCTCCGCCCCGCTGCCCACCTTCATGCCGAGCGCGCGCAGCCACACCGGGGTGATCAGCCCCGCGTAGAGCGGGAAGAGCATCTCCCGGGCGGCGTCCATCAACTGGCTCACCGTCCACGACTGCCAGCCGACCCGGCTGTGCAGCGGATGCCAGCCCGGCCGCAGCCCCAGACTCAGCAGCCGGACCGCGATCAGCAGCAGCGTCGCGTACGCGACACCGAACGCCAGGGTGGCCGGCACCAGCGCGATGAGCGCGCCCCGTACGGCGGCGCCGAGGCCGCCGCCCGCGGGCACCACACAGCCCGCGACCAGCACCGCCGCCAGCCCGGCCACCGCCGGCAGCAGGCTGAGACCGAGGCCGCTGGCGCCGTAGGCCAGCGCCCAGCCGGTCCGGCGGGCCGGGCGCTGCTTCGGCCACCGGCCCTCGGCCCGGCCCAGCTTCACCGCGGGCGCGCCCGCCCAGCGCTGTCCCGTCGGCACCTGCCCGGTGACGCTGGAGCCCGCCACCACCTGGGCCCGCTTGCCGACCCGGGCGCCGGGGAGCAGGGTGCTGCGGGTTCCGACCACCGCGCCCGAGCCGACCCGCACCGAGCCGATCTCCAGCCGGTCGCCGTCCAGCCAGTAGCCGGACAGGTCCACCTCGGCCTCGATGGCGCACCCCCGGCCCAGCTTGAGCAGACCGGTGACCGGCGGCAGCGCGTGCAGGTCGACGTCCGCCCCGATCCGGGCGCCGAGCGCGCGCCCGTAGCGGATCAGCCACGCCCCGGACAGCGTCGTCGCCCCGCTGAACTCCGCCAGCCGCTCGGCCGCCCACAGGCGCAGATGGACGCTGCCGCCCCGCGGGTAGCTGCCGGGGCGCACCCCCCGCAGCAGCAGCCGCGCCCCGCCGGCGGCGATGGCGAGCCGGCCCGGCGGGCTGAAGAGCAGCGCCGCGCCCGCCGCCACCAGCCACCAGGAGGCGGTGGGCGCCCACGGGTAGCCGCCGAACCAGCGCAGGACGTTGCCCAGGGCCAGCAGCCCGACCGTCCAGCGCAGCCCGGCGAGGGTGAACAGCGGCAGCAGCGCCAGCAGTTGGACGACCTTGGCCCGGGCCGGGACCGGCGCGACGGTGCGCGGCTCGCGCTGCTCGCCGACCGAGGCGTCCAGCAGCCGGGCCAGCTTGCGGACGGTCGGCTGCTGATAGATGTCGAGGACCGAGACCCCGGGGTAGCGGGTCCGCAGCAGGGTGGTGAGCTGGGCGGCGGCGAGGCTGCCGCCGCCGACCGCGAAGAAGTCGTCCCGGGCGTCGAGGACCGGCGCGCCGAGGATCTCGGCCCACTGTCCGGCCAGCCACGCCTCGGTCCCGGTGAGCCGCTCGGCCGGCTCGGCGCCGTCCTGGCCGCCGGCCGGCTCGGCGCTCTTCGGCAGCGGCCAGGGCAGCGCGGCCCGGTCCACCTTGCCCGAGGTCCTGGTGGGCAGCGCGTCGACCGGGGCGAGCAGCGGCACCAGCGCGGCGGGGAGCTGTGCCCGGAGCTGCGCCACCGAGGCGGCCCGGTCCCACTCCCCGGTGGTCACCACGTAGCCCACCAGGAGCTGGTTGCCGCGCTTGGCCGTCCGCACGGCCGCCGCCGCGCCGGCCACGCCGGGCAGCGCCTGGAGCGCGGCGTCCACCTCGCCCAGCTCGATCCGCCGGCCGCCGAGTTTGATCTGCTCGTCGGCCCGGCCGAGGAAGACCAGTCCCTCGGGGTCGGCCCGCACCAGGTCGCCGCTGCGGTAGGCGCGCTGCCAGCCGAGCGATTCCAGCGGCGCGTACTTCTCGGCGTCCTTCGCCGGGTCCAGATAGCGGGCGAGGCCGGCCCCGCCGATGATGAGCTGGCCGGTGCCGCCCATCGCCACCGGCATCCCCGCGTCGTCCACCACGGCGAGCTGCCAGCCGTCCAGCGGCAGGCCGATCCTGACCGGGCCCTCGCCGGTCAGCAGGGCGGCGCAGGCCACCACGGTCGCTTCGGTGGGCCCGTAGGTGTTCCAGACCTCCCGCCCCTCGGTGACCAGCCGCTCGACCAGCTCCGGCGGGCACGCCTCGCCGCCGAAGATCAGCAGCCGGACCTCGATGAGCGCCTCGGCCGGCCAGAGCGCGGCCAGCGTGGGGACGGTGGAGACCACGGTGATCTCCTGCTCGGCGAGCCACAGGCCCAGGTCGCCGCCCTCGCGGACCTGGGAGCGCGGCACCGGGACCAGGCACGCGCCGTTGCGCCAGGCGAGCCACATCTCCTCGCAGGACGCGTCGAAGGCGACCGAGAGGCCGGCCATCACGCGGTCGCCGGGGCCGATCGGCTCCTCGCGGAGGAAGAGCGCGGCCTCGGCGTCGACGAAGGCCGCCGCGTTGCGGTGGGTGACGGCGACGCCCTTGGGCCGCCCGGTGGAGCCGGAGGTGAAGATGATCCAGGCGTCGTCCCCGGGGACCGGGCGCCGGGGGGCGGCGTGGGCGGTGGGAGTCCGCCGGGCGGCGGTGACGGTGAGGGCGCGGTCCGCGCCGAGCACGGCGCCGACCGCCGCCTCGCCGAAGACGAGGTCCGCGCGCTCGTCGGGGTCCTCGGCGTCCACCGGTACGTAGGCGGCGCCCACCGCCAGGACGGCCAGGATCGCGATGTAGAGGTCGTTGGTGCCCGACGGCACCCGGACCCCCACCCGGTCGCCCGCCCCGATCCCGGCCGCGGAAAGACGGCGGCGCAGCGCCTCGACCTCGCCGGCCAGCGCCCGGTAGCTGAGCGCGGTGCGGCCGTCGTCGAGGGCCGGCTCGTGCGGGTGGGTCCGTACGGTGGCGTCCAGGACGTCGAGCAGCGTGCGGGGGGCGGCGGCGGGTTGTCCGGGGAAGTGGGCGCGCGGCGCGTCGGCCGGTCGGTCGGCGCCGGGCCGGTCCGTGTCGGCCCGGTCCGCGCCAAGCCCGGCGAGCTCTTCCGACGGCCCGGCGAGCCCTTCTGCTGGACGGCCCTCGTCCCGTATCGTGCCGGTCCGCACCGTCACCCTCATGCGCTCCCCTCTCGTCGTTCCCCGGCCGCCGCACGCGCCAGCAGAAACAAGACAACCGGTCAATATTAAGGGCTGTCCATCGGAGAGTCGTTCTGCCGCCGTGGCCGGCCGGTCCGGCAGGAGCGCCGCCTGACGGGCCCATAGCCGCGCTGACCTGCGCCGATCCGCCGTTCGGCCGACCCGTTCCGATGGCCCCGCGCGAGCCCGCCGGGAGCCGGGGGGTGCCGCCGAACGGGCCTGGGCGGACATGGGGCGGACATGCGCCTGCCTCCCCGTGGGGAGCCGTCATCACTCACGGGGAGGCAGACATCTGTGCGGTGCGCGGGCCGGCCGGAGCCGGCCCGCACACCTCGTCACCGGGTGTCCGGCGCGGTCACCCCGGGCTCAGGTGACCGTCCAGACGAAGGTGGCCGTGTCGCTCGCGCCGCGGCCGTTGGTGGCGGTCACGCTCACCGTGCTGGTACCGGTGGCCGTGGCCGTACCCGAGATGACCCCGGAGGAGCTGATGGACAGACCCGCCGGCAGCCCCGTCGCGGTGAAGGCCAGCTGCTGGCCCGTCACCGACGTCCGCGCGCTGATCGGCAGTTGGACCGCCCGACGGGCCGGGCTGCTCATACCGTGCGGGTTGGCCACCGTCACGGAAGCGGCCTGGGTGGCCGCCGCGTCCACCGTCTTGGCGGTCATGGCGGTGGACACGGTGAGCGTTCCGGTCAGCGGCAGGTTCCGCGAGGAGTCGCCGACCATGATCTGGTAAGCGCCCGCCGCCGTCGTCCAGTTGCTGCCCGAGGTGTTCCAGTACGCCAGGTCGTGCGCGCTCACGGTGAAGGTCACCTTCGCGCTCGCGCCCGGCTGGAGGTCGACCCGCTGGAACCCCTTGAGCTGTTTGGCGGGTTCACCGGTGGCGGCGGGGTCGCCCACGTAGAGCTGGGCGATCTCCGCTCCCGCCCGGCCGCCGGTGTTGGTGACGGTCGCGCTCACCGTGGCGTTGCCGCTGCCGTCCAAGCCGCCGACCTGGAGTCCGGAGAAGGAGAACGAGGTGTACGACAGGCCGAACCCGAAGGGGAACAGCGGGGTGATGTTCTGCGCGTCGTACCAGCGGTAGCCGACCTTGAGCCCCTCGCTGTACTGCACGTTGGTGCCGTTGCCCGGGAACTGGGCGGTGGTGTGCGCCGGCACGTCGTTCAGGGAGCTGGGGAAGGTCACCGGCAGCTTGCCGGACGGGTTGACGTCGCCGAAGAGCAGCGCGGCGAGGGAGTTGCCGACCTCCTGGCCGCCGTACCACTCCTCCAGCACCCCCTTGACCTGGCCGAGCCAGGGCATGGTGACCGCGGAGCCGGTGTTGAGCACCACGATCGTGTTGGGGTTGGCCGCCGCGACCTGCTGGACCAACTGGTTCTGCTGGGACGACAGATCGATGGTGCTGAGGTCGGAGCCCTCGTTCTCGCCGTAACCGACGCAGACGACGGCCACGTTGGCGTTGCGGGCGGCGGTGACGGCCGCGTTGATGTCGGTGCCGTCGTTGTACGTGACGGTGGCGCCGGTGCCCGCCACCCGGTTCTGCAGCGCGGTCAGCGGCGAGACCGTGCCGGAGCTGGTCGCGGTGGCGCTGCCGCCGCCGACACTGCGGACACCCGCGCCGCCGTCCGGGCCGAGCAGCGCGATCGAGTGGGTGCTCGCGGTGGACAGCGGCAGGATCCCGGTGTTCTTCAGCAGCACACTGCCCTGCTCGGCGACCTGACGGGCGGTCGCCTGGTGCGCGGCGGAGGTCACCACCGCGTTGCGGTCACCGGTCTTGGCGTGGTCGAAGAGACCGAAGGCGAACATCTGCGTCAGCACCCGGCTGACCATGGTGTTGAGCGTCGCCTGGCTGACCGAGCCGTTGGCGAGCGCCTGGGAGAGGAAGTCGGCGTAGAAGTAGCCGCCGGGCATCTCGATGGTCATGCCGTTGTTGGCCGAGTCGACGGTGGAGTGCGCGCCGCCCCAGTCGCTGGTGACGAAGCCGCCGAAACCGGCCTGCTGGTAGAGGGCGTTGTTGAGCAGATAGGCGTTCTGGCAGGCGTAGACGCCGTTGACCGTGCTGTAGGCGCACATCACCGAGGCCGACGCGCCCTTGCTCACCGCCGCCTGGAAGGCCGGCAGATAGATCTCCTGCAAGGTGCGGTTGTCGACGATCGCGTTGTCCGCCGGGCCGTTGCGGTTGGTCTCCTGGTTGTAGACCGCCACATGCTTGGCCTGCGCCATCACGCCCTGGCTCTGGATGCCCTGGATGCTCGCGGTGGCCATCTGGGCGCTCAGATACGGGTCCTCGCTGTACGTCTCGAAGGCCCGGCCCCAGCGCGGGTCGCGCACGATGTTCATCGTCGGGCCGAGCGCCACATCCGCGCCCTTGCCCTTGAACTCGGCGCCGGCCACCGTGCCGTAGCTCTTCTGGAGGCCGGTGTCCCAGGTCGCCGCCGAGGAGACCGCGGCCGGCAGCTGGGTGACCCCGCCGAGGCCGTCACCGACGCCGCTCGGGCCGTCCTGGAAGCCCATCGCCGGAATGCACAGCGACGCGATCGCCGACATGTCCCCGATGTACGGCTGGGTGCCGCCGTTGCCGTGCAGCATCTGGATCTTCTGGTCCTGCGTCATCTGCGCGAGCAGCTGGGAGACCCGGGTGGCCACCGGCGCGGTCGAGTTCACCCACGGGCAGCTCCCGTTGCCGCCGCCCGGCGGAGTGGTGGTGCTGCCGCCCGGGGTGAGGACGGTGAACTCCCAGAGCGAGTAACCGTACGCGGTGGCCCGCGCGGTGCCGTACAGGCGTACGTAGCGGCCGGTCGCGGTGAAGTTGTGCGTCTCGGTGCCGCCGGTCCCGGTGGTGGTCGCGTAGACGGTGTTCCAGGTCGTGCCGTTGTCCGAGGTCTGGATCTGGAACGCCTTGCCGTACGCGGTCTCCCAGTTGAGCGTCACTCCGCAGACGGACTGCGAGGTGCCGAGGTCGACCTGGAGCCACTGCGGGTCGGCGGCGGCGCTCGACCAGCGGGTGCCGGTGTTGCCGTCGAAGGCGGCGGAGGCCGGGGTGCCGGCGTTCTCGGTGGAGGAGGCGGTGGCCGGTTTGCCGACCGCCGCGGTGGTGGTGCCGCAGGTGGTGGGGGACGTGGTGCCGGAGCCGCCGTAGACCTGGAACTCCCACAGGGAGTCGCCGTAGGCCGTCGCGCGGGCGGTGGCGTACAGGCGTACGTAGCGGCCGGTGCCGGTGACGTTCAGCGTCTGGGTGCCGCCGGTGGCGGTGGTGGTCGAGTAGACGCTTCCCCAGGTGGCGGCGTCGGCGGAGGTCTGGATCTGGAAGGACGTGGCGTAGGCCGTCTCCCAGTTCAGCACCACCTGGGATATCGACTGGCTGGAACCGAGGTCCACCTGGAGCCACTGCGGGTCGCCGAAGCCGCTGGACCAGCGGGTGCCCGGGTCGCCGTCGACCGCGGCCGAGGCGGGGGTGCCGGCGTTCTCGGTGGAGGAGGCGGTGGCGGGCTTGCCCTGCGAGAGCAGCACGGGGTTGGCGGCGCCGGCCAGGTGCGGGGTCGCCACCAGGGCGAGCGCCACCACCAGGACGAAGCCGACGAGCGCGGCGACCCGGGAGCGCCGGGTCGCGGCCTGCCGCCGGGGCCGGCCGGGGGGCCGGGCGGGCGGGCTGAAGGGGAGGTGCCGAGCGAAACTCATCAAATCGCCTCTCGGGTACGGCCGACGGGCCGGATGAGGACGGTGGGGGGTCGTGGGGGGTGCGAGAGGTGCGGGGTGTGTGCGTGGTGTGCGGGGCCCTGCCGGTGGTGCGGGTGCGGGTGGTGCGGGGGCGCCCCGGACCCCTGGCGGGGTCCGGGGCGCCCTGCTGAGCGCGTCGGCTACTGCGAGACCCGCACGTAGTCGATGAGCATCCGCTGCGGGAAGACGGTGGTGGCGTCCGGGGCGCCGGGCCAGTCACCGCCCACCGCGTTGTTGAGGATGATGTAGAACGGGTGGTCGTAGACCCAGGGACCCCTGGTCGACTCCACCGTCGCCTTGTCCGCGGTGAAGAAGGCGTGGCCGTCCACCGAGAACGTCATGTGGCTGGAGTCCCAGTCCACGGCGTAGGTGTGGAAGGCGTTGGCGAAGTCGCTGCCCGCGACGGTGTACGGCGACCCGTAGCCGTTGCCGCCGTTGTAGGCGGGGGCGTGCAGGGTGGAGTACACCGAGTCCGCGACCTTGCCCACGTGCTCCATGATGTCGATCTCACCGGAGTTGGGCCACGGCGTGCCGGTCTTGAAGTTCGAGCCCAGCATCCAGAACGCGGGCCACAGACCCTGCGTGCCGCTCACCTTGATCCGGGCCTCGACGTGCCCGTAGGTGAAGTTGAAGTGGTCCGAGGTGTTGATCCGGCCCGAGGTGTACTGGCCGTTGCTCTCCTTGCGCGCCTCGATGACGAGATCGCCGTTGCCGTCCATGGTGGTGTTGTCACCGTTGGTGTAGGTCTCCAGCTCGCCGTTCTGGCCGTTGCCGGTGTCCTGGGTCCACTTGCTCGTGTCCGGCTTGGTGCCGGCCGCGCCGTTGAACTCGTCGCTCCACACCAGGTGTTCGGGGTTGCCCGGGTTCGGCGGCAGAGCGGGCGGCGTGGTGGGGTTGCCGCCGGTGCCGTAGACGTCGAAGGTCCACAGCGAGTAGCCGTAGCCGTTGCTGCGGGCGGTGCCGTACATCCGGACGTAGCGGCCGTTGCCGTTGACGTTGAGGGTCTCCTTGAAGCCCTTGGCGGTGGTGGTGGAGTAGATGCTCGTCCAGTTGGTGCCGTCGGCCGAGGTCTGGATCTGGTACGCGACGGCGTAGGCCGGGTCCCACTGCAGGACGACCTGGGTGATGTGCGCGGTCGCGCCGAGGTCCACCGAGATCCAGCCGGGGTCGACCCAGCCGTTGGTGTCGCTGGTGGCCCAGCGGGTCGCCGGGTCCTCGTCGAACGCCTTGGCGGGGGTGCAGCCGACGCAGCTGTTGGCGTTCTGGTAAGTCGAGGCGGTGGCGGGCTTGTTGTACGACAGCAGGACCGAGCCGCTGGGCGGCGGTGTCGTGCCGCCGCTGGTGCCGCCGGTGGTGCCGCCGCTGGGCGGGGGAGTGGTACCGCCGGTCGTGGAACCGCCGTTGCCGCCGCTGCCCCCGGTGAACACCTGGAACTCCCAGAGCGAGTAGCCGTACTGGGTGGCGCGCTGGGTGCCGTACACCCGGATGTAGCGGCCGGTGCCGGTGAGCGTGATCAGTTCGGTGCCGCCGGGACCGGTCGTCGAGGAGTAGGCCGTGGTCCAGTTGGTGCCGTCGGCCGAGACCTGGATCTGGTACGCCTTGGCGTAGGCGGACTCCCAACTGAGCTGCGCGCCGCAGATGTTCTGCGAGGAGCCGAGGTCGACCTGGAGCCACTGCGGGTCGGCTGCCGCGCTGGACCAGCGGGTGCCGGTGTTGCCGTCCACCGCGGCCGAGGCGGGGGTGCCGGCGTTCTCGGTGGAGGAGGCGGTGGCCGTCTTGTTGAGCGCGGCGTTGGTGGTGGAGCAGCCCCCGCCGCCGGTGCCCAGCACGCCGTACACCTGGAACTCCCAGAGCGAGACGCCGTACTGGGTCGCGCGCTGGGTGGTGTAGAGGCGGACGTAGCGCCCGGAACCGTTTACGGAGAGGGTCTGCGTACCACCGGTGGCGGTGGTGGTCGAGTAGACGCTGGTCCAGTTCTGGGCGTCGGCCGAGGTCTGGATCTGGTACGCCTTCGCGTACGCCGTCTCCCAGTTGACCGTGACCTGGACGATGCTGGAGGTGGCGCCGAGGTCGACCTGGAGCCACTGCGGGTCGGCTGCCGCGCTCGACCAGCGGGTGCCGGTGTTGCCGTCCACCGCGGCGCTCGCCGGGGTGCCCGCGTTCTCGGTGGACGAGGCGGTCACCGGCTTGCCCTGCGAGAGCAGCGCGTTGGCGGCCTTGGCGGGGGACTGGAGGATCACCAGTGCGAAGGCCGCGATCAGCGCCGCGACGGAGGCGAGGACGAGCGATCGGGTATATCGGGTGTATCTGCCGGACGTACGTGGGGGGTTGCCAGTCACGGCGTCTCCTGGGGGTGTCGCCGACGGGAGAGAGAGCGCTCTCTGGGATGCTGTGATGATTACGGCGCTGTTGCTGACACGTCAAGAAAGTGAACAGGATTCGCCCCACTGCTTCACAGGGTTGTGGGCGCGGCGTCGACAACCGAAGTCTTCCTGAGGCTCTTGTCCGGGTAGCGGAGATATGCCGGTTCTCGCTGTGTGCAAGATCTTGACACGCTGTCGGCCTGGTGCCGCGGCTCGCTCCTGGGCGTTCCGGAGGGCTCTCGGGCCGCTCGCCGGTTGAGCCGGTCCGGTTCGGCCGGCCGGCGGCGGTCCGCGTCCGTTCAGCCGGTCGGCGGCAGGCCGCGTCCGCCCGGGGCCACCCGGTACATCACCGTGCCGTGGGCCGGCACCGAGGCGCTGATCGCGCCGGAGCTGGTGGACCAGGTCTTCGTCCACAGGTCCCTGAGCAGGTAGGAGCGCGCCGCGCCGAGCCCGACCCGCTGGGCGGTGGTGGACACCGTCCGCGCGGTGGCGTTCTCGTTGGTGAGCGTCACCGCCCGGCCGCCGTCGGCCAGCGGCTTGGACATCACCACCAGGCCGGCCGCGGCCGAGACCACCGTGCCCGGCCGGCCCAGCGGGTCCTGGTCCACCGCGATCACATCGGTGTTCCGCAGGATGGCCAGCGTCGCCGCGTCGGCCGTGCGCAGATCACTGCCGATCAGCAGCGGCGCGGCCATCTGCGACCAGAGGCTGAAGTGGGTGCGGTACTCGGTGTCGGTCATGCCGCCGTTGCCGATCTCCAGCATGTCCGGGTCGTTCCAGGCGCCGGGGCCCGCGTACGGGGCGAGTGGCTGGTTCTGGTGGACGATGCCGATCATGCTCGACCAGGAGTCGCGGATGTCGGCGGTGGTGCGCCAGGAGTTGCCGAGCTCCGGCGCCCAGGTCCACGGCTGGGTGGAGCCCCATTCGCAGACGCTGTAGAGGATGGGCCGCCCGGTGGCCCGCAGCGCGTCGCCCATCGCCCGGTAGCGGGTCCGGGTGTCGGTGCCGGTGTTGTTGCAGTTGTCGTACTTGAGGTAGTCGACGCCCCAGGACGCCCACTGGTCCGCGTCCTGCCGCTCGTGGCCGAGGCTGCCGGGAAAGCCCTTGCTGTCGCAGGTCTTGGTGCCCGCGCTGGAGTAGAGGCCGAACTTCAGGCCTCTGGCGTGCACGTAGTCGGCGACCGCCTTGACGCCGTGCGGGAAGCGCGCCGGGTCGGGCACCAGGTTCCCCTGCGCGTCCCGGGCCGGGCGGGCCCAGCAGTCGTCGATGTTCACATAGGTGTATCCGGCGGCTTTGAGGCCCCGCGAGACGAAGAGGTCGGCGATGTCCTCGACCATGGCCTCGTTGAACTCGGCCCGGCACTGGGTGGAGTTCCAGTTGTTGAAGCCCATCTGCGGGGTGGCGGCCAGGCCGTTGTCGAGCGCGGCGGCCGGCGGCGCGGCCAGTGCGGTGGTGACGGTGGCGCCCGCGGCCAGCGTGGCCGCTCCGGAGAGGCTGCTCGCCGCGAGCGCGGCGGAGGAGAACGCGGCGGTCAGCCGGCGCCTGAGGGCCGACCCGTGGCGGGGGTGGGGCGGGCGGTGCGGCATGTGCGGCTCCGGCGGGGTCGAGGGGGCGCACCGTCCGACGGTGACGGACGAAAGCACCCACATCACAACGAAACAGGCCGAACATGTCAACGACCGCCGGGGGTCGACGCGCCGCGCGCCGCGCGGGTGGGGGCGCGGGTCCGGGTGCGGGGTGGCGGCCGCTGGGCCGCGGGGGTGGCCGGCCGCCGGGCCGCGCGCCGCGCGGGCGAACGAGTGGCCGGTGGGGGGCGCCGGGCCGCGCCGCCGGCCCTCGGGGCGCGGATCGACCCTAGGGTGGGCCCGAGCGGGGTGAGGGAGTGGTTGGTACGGCTTCGCGGCGAGCGGAGCCGCGGCAGGAGGCGTGTCGCAGCCCACGGTGCGCCGGAGCAGTCGGATCGCCCAGAGCGGGAAAGGGCATGAGATGCCCGAAGTACCAGAACCCATGGTCAAGGCCGTTCGATGGACCACCGAGCCGGCCGCGGCCCAGATCGCCCGGTCCACCGCCGCCGCCGTCATCGCCTATCAGGTCGCCGTCTGGCTCACCCCGCAGCCGGCCCCGCTGACCGCGCCGCTGACCGCCCTGCTGGTGGTCCAGGTGACCCTCTACTCCACCCTGACCACCGGCATCCGGCGGGTGAACTCGGTGGTGATCGGCGTACTGATCGCCACCGCCTTCAGCTCGCTCGTCGGGCTGAGCTGGTGGAGCCTGGGGCTGATCATCTTCACCGCCCTCACGGTGGGCAGGGTGGTCCGGGTCGGCGAGTTCGTCGTCGAGGTGGCGATCAGCGCGATGCTCGTACTCGGTGTCCAGCAGGTGGCCCACACGGCGTGGGACCGGGTGGACGAGACGCTGATCGGCGCCGCCGTCGGCCTGCTCTTCAATCTGCTGTTCGCGCCGCCGGTGTGGGTGCAGTCGGCCGGCGGCTCGATCGACTCGCTGGCCCGCCGGATGGCCCGGCTCTTCCGCGACCTCGGCAACGAGGTGGCCGGCCATCTCTCGGTGGAGAGCGCCGCGGCCCGGCTGCACGAGGCGCGCGCGGTGGACCACGCGATCTCGGAGGTGGACGGCTCCTTGCGGCAGGCGGAGGACAGCCTGCGCTGGAATCCGCGGGTCCGGGAGGGCGCGCTCTACCGGATCGTGCTGCGCACCGGCCTGGACACCCTGGAGATCTGCGCGGTGGTGCTGCGGGTGCTGTCCCGTACGCTCACCGACCTGGCCAAGAAGCGCACCGAGGAGCCGCTCTTCACCGACGAGGTGGCCGAGGAGCTGGAGAAGCTGTTCAACCAGGTGGCCAACGCGATCCTGAACTTCGCCGAACTGATCACCAGCCAGGTGGCGAGCAACGCGGAGGAGGCGGAGGAGCGGCTGGGCCACGCACTGGCGGAGAGCAAGGCCAGCAGGGACCGGGTCGCCGACATGCTGCTCGCCGGGGTGCGGCGGCACCCGCGGCAGTGGCAGCTCCACGGCGCGCTGCTCGCCGAGATGGACCGGATCCTGGACGAGCTGGCGGTCGACAAGCGCTCGCAGCGGCTCGTGGAAGAGCTCGACCGCTACTCCCGCGAGCTGAACGAACGCCACCCCCGGCTGCAGCTCATCCGCCGCCGCCTGGCCGGCAGCCGCGTGTACCAGCGCGCCGCCACCCCGGCCCGCGACCTCTTCCGCTGAGCCGCCGGCCAAGCCGACCGTCCCCGCGCCGACCCGTGCGGCCCCACGCGGCCCCGCGCCGCCCCGCTTGAGGGCCCCGCGCCCCGCCCATCCCGGCGGGGCGGCGTTTTTTGATGTTTTAGATGTTCGTGACGTTCGTGACGTTTCCGGCGTTTCTGATGTTTCTGACGTTTCTGGCGCTCCGAACGGGAATGCCCGGGGGTGGCGTCCGGGGGGCCGCGGCGGGCGGCCCGACTTCCTTTGCCGAGACATGAATCGTTGCCTTCCGAGGCGTAGACGCCGCCGTAGCGCGTCTGTAACACTCTGCCAACACGCGCGCAAATTATGAGCAGAATAACGATGGATCTGTATGGGAAGAGCGCAACTTCATCTGCTCAACCCGCACGTTCCAGATTGTCGAGTAGTTCGTCTCCTGATCTTCCGGACAACGACATAGAGGGACGCTATGAGATTGAAGCGCTCCGTACCACGGCTGACGGCAGGGGTGATCGCTGCCAGCCTGCTGTTCCTGGGCGGGCAGGCGCTCCCCGCCGCGGCCGCGGGGGGAACGAATCCGGCGGCCGGCACGACCGACAAGGCGGTCTCGGCCAGCAGCACCGACGGCGGCAACTCCGCCGCCCATCTCAACGACGGCAACCAGAACTCCTACTGGCAGAGCTCGGGCAAGAGCCTCCCGCAGTGGGCGCAGCTCGATCTGGGCAAGGTCACCCGCATCGACCAGGTGCAGCTCAAGGTGCCGGCCTCCTGGAGCAGCCGCACCGAGACCCTCTCGCTCCAGACGAGTGTGGACGGCGCGAGCTTCGAGACACTGACCAGCTCGGCGAAGTACACCTTCAAGCCGTCGTCGGGCAATACGGTCAAGATCTCCTTCCCGGCCTCCAGGGCGCGCTTCGTGCGGGCCGACGTCACGGCCAACTCCGCGGCCAAGACGGCGCAGCTCTCCGAGATCACCGTCAAGGCCGCCGCCGCCTCGACCGTCAATCTCGCCCTCAACCGCTCGACCCTCGACTCGGGCCACTCCGACGTCTACACCTCGGGCAACGCCGTCGACGGTGACGCGAACACCTACTGGGAGAGCGTCAACAGCGCCTTCCCGCAGACCCTTCGCGTCGACCTCGGCAGCGCGGTGCCGGTCAACCAGGTGGTGCTGAAGCTGCCGCCGGCCACCGCTTGGGCGACCCGGACGCAGACCCTCGCCGTGCAGGGCAGCACCGACGGGACCAACTTCACCACCATCGTCGCCTCGGCGGGTTACGTCTTCAACCCGTCGTCGGCGAACACCGTGACGATCCCGTTCAACACCGTCACCACCCGATACGTCCGGCTCAACATCACCGGGAACACGGGCTGGCCGGCCGGCCAGATATCCGAGTTCGAGGTGTACGGGCCGACCACCGGTGACACCACCGCGCCGAGCGCGCCGAGCAACCTGGCGTACACCCAGCCGGCCTCCGGCCAGATCAAGCTGACCTGGAGCGCGTCGACCGACAACGTCGGCGTCACCGGCTACGACATCTACGCCAACGGCACCCTGCGCACCTCGGTCGGCAACGTGCTGACGTACACCGACAGCCAGTCGGACGGCGCCACGGTCACCTACACGGTGAAGGCCAGAGACGCGGCGGGCAACCAGTCGTCGGCCAGCAACAGCGTGACCCGCACCGGCACCTCGGGCGACACGCAGGCGCCGTCCGCGCCGAGCAACCTGGCGTACACCCAGCCGGCCTCCGGCCAGATCAAGCTGACCTGGAGCGCGGCCAGCGACAACGTCGCCGTCACCGGCTACGAGGTCTTCGCCAACGGCGCCCTGGTCACCACCACCGCGGGCAACGTGCTGACGTACACCGACAGCCAGTCGGACAGCACCACGGTCACCTACACCGTGAAGGCGAAGGACGCGGCCGGCAACGAGTCGTCCAGCAGCAACGCGGTCACCCGCACCGGCAGCACGCCCACCGGGGGCACCAACCAGGCGGTCGGCAAGCCGATCACCGCCAACAACGTGGTGCAGACCTTCGTCGCGGCCAACGCCAACGACGGCAGCACCTCGACCTACTGGGAGGGCAGCGGCTACCCCGGCACGCTGACCGTGTCCCTGGGCGCCAACGTGGACACCAGCTCCGTGGTGGTCAAGCTGAACCCGGACGCCTCGTGGGGCAACCGCACCCAGACCATCGCGGTCTCCGGCCGGGAGCAGAGCTCCAGCACCTTCACCCAGCTCTCGCCCGCGACCGCGTACACCTTCAACCCGTCCACCGGTAACTCCATCACCATCCCGGTCTCCGGCCGGGTCGCGGACGTCCGCCTGACCTTCACCTCGAACACCGGGGCCGGCGGCGGACAGGTCGCGGAGTTCCAGGTCATCGGCGTACCGGGACCGAACCCGGACCTGACGGTCACCGGGCTCACCGCGTCCCCGACGGCGCCCATCGAGACCGACCCGATCACCCTCAACGCCACGGTGAAGAACATCGGCACCAACGCGTCGGCGGCGACCAACGTCAACTTCTACCTCGGCACCACCAAGGTCGGCACCGCGAACGTCGGCGCGCTCGCGGCCGGCGCCAGCACCACCGCCTCGCTCAACATCGGGGCCAAGGACGCGGCGACCTACCAGCTCACCGCCAAGGTCGACGAGGCCAACACGGTCGTCGAGCAGAACGAGACCAACAACAGCTACACCAGCTCGACCGGTCTCGTGGTCAAGCCGGTCGACACCTCCGACCTGGTCGCCTCGCCGGTCGCCTGGTCGCCGGGCAACCCGTCGGCGGGCAACAACGTCACCTTCACGGTGGCGATCAAGAACCAGGGCACCGTCGCCTCGGCGGGCGGCTCGCACGGCATCACGCTGTCGATCCTCGACGCCACCAGCGGCAGCGTCGTCAAGACGCTCACCGGCTCCTACAGCGGCACCCTGGCCCCCGGAGCCACCAGCGCACCGGTCAGCCTGGGCAGTTGGACGGCGGTCAACGGCAAGTACACCGTCAAGACGGTGATCGCCGTGGACACCAACGAGGTCTCCACCAAGCAGGCCAACAACACCAGCAACCTCTCCTTCTTCGTGGGTCGCGGCGCCAACATGCCGTACGACAACTACGAGGCGGAGGACGGCGTGCTCGGCGGCGGCGCGACGGTCCTCGGGCCGAACCGCACCATCGGCGACCCCGCCGGTGAGGCGTCGGGACGCAAGGCCGTGAATCTGTCGGCCAACGGCTCCTCGGTGTCCTTCACCACCCGCTCCAGCACCAACACCCTGGTGACACGCTTCAACATCCCGGACGGCACCAGCTCCTCGACGCTGGACATCTATGTCGACGGCACCCTGCTGAAGGCGATCACCCTCAACCCGAAGTACGAGTGGCTCTACGGCGACGAGACCAGCCCGGGCAACTCGGCCGGCTCCGGCGCCCCCCGCCACATCTACGACGAGGCCAACGTGCTGCTCGGGACGACCGTCCCGGCCGGCCATGTCATCAAGTTGCAGAAGGACTCGGCGAACACCGCCTCCTACTACAACATCGACTTCGTGCAGTTCGAGCAGGCGACCGCGGTCGCCAACCCGGACGCGACCAAGTACGTCGTGCCGGCCGGCTTCACCCAGCAGGACGTGCAGAACGCGCTGGACACCGCACGGCAGGACACCACCAAGCTCGGTGTCTACCTGCCGGCCGGTGACTACTCGACGGCCAACAAGTTCACCGTCTACGGACGGGCGATCAAGGTGGTCGGCGCCGGTCCCTGGTTCACCCGCTTCTACACCCCGCAGACCCAGGAGAACACCGACGGCGGCTTCTCGCTCCAGTCGGGCTCCGACGGGTCGAGCTTCACCGGGTTCGCCTTCTTCGGCAACTACACCAGCCGGATCGACGGTCCCGGCAAGGTGTTCGACCTCACCGGGGTCTCCAACCTCACCATCGACAACCTGTGGATCGAGCACACCATCTGCGGTGTCTGGGCCACGAACGTCGACAACTCGACGATCACCAACCTCCGGATCCGGGACACCTTCGCGGACGGTGTCAACCTCACCAACGGCAGCAGTGGCAACCTGGTCAGCAACGACGAGGCCAGGACGACCGGTGACGACAGCTTCGCGCTGTTCCCCGCCACCGACCACTCCTCGGATCAGGAAGTGAACAACACCTTCCAGAACCTCACGGTGGAGACCACGTGGCGTGCCGCGGGTCTGGCCGTATACGGCGGTGGCGGCAACAAGTTCAGCAACCTGTACATCGCGGACACGCTGACGTACTCCGGTATCACCATCGGTTCGCTCCAGTTCGGCGGGATCCCGGCCCTCGGGTTCGAGTCCTCGCCGCAGACCACCTTCGACAACATCTCGCTGGTGCGGGACGGCGGTCACTTCTGGGGCGGTCAGACGTTCCCGGGGCTGTGGATCTACTCCGCGGAGTTCAAGCTCCAGGGGCTGCGGATCAGCAACGTGGACATCTCGGATCCGACCTACTCCGGGATCATGTTCCAGACCAAGTGGAACGGCAGCACCTCGCTCAACCCGATCACGGACACGGTGTTCACCAACATCACCGTCACCGGCGCCCACAAGAGCGGTGACGCCTACGACGCCAAGTCCGGCTTCGGTCTGTGGGCCAACCCGCAGCCCGAGGCGGGCCAGGGCCCGGCGGTCGGCTCGGTCACCTTCAACGGGCTGCACGAGAGCGACAACGCGGTGGACATCCAGAACACCGCGCCCAACTTCACCATCACCGTCAACAACTAGCCTCATCTGACCGCAGGTGAGCGGTAGTGCCCGGTGCGCCCGCGTTCGACTTCTGAACGCGGGCGCACCTCGTGTGTTACCGGCGGGACAACACGCCGAAACCCAGGTTCAGTTGCTGAAACCGGGGGGGTTGACGCGGCATTGGTCTAGTCCTACGGTCCTCTCGGACGCAGACAGTCACGTCGGCGTTCCTCGTTCATTCATCTGAATGTGACGGGCAAGGCTGTCCGCTACCGGAAGGCCCATCCCCCCATGAGACAACCGCGTCTCCGGCTCAAGGCGCTCGGCGCCCTGATCGCCGCCCCGGCGCTCGCCGCCGGCGTCCTGCTGGCCACCGGCGGTACGGCCCAGGCCGCCGCCAACCCCGGCTCCGGCTTCCCCGCACACTACGCGGCCCCCTACGCCGAAGTGTGGAACTCGCCGTCGGCCCTGGCCACCGTCAAGAACGCCACCGGCCTGAAGTACTTCACCCTCGCCTTCGTCATCGACGGCGGCGGCTGCAACGCCACCTTCAACGGTGACACCTCGATCACCGACGCCAGCTGGACCTCGGCGATCAACAGCCTGCGCAGCGGCGGCGGCGACGTCATCGCCTCCTTCGGCGGTGCGTCCGGCACGGAGATCGGCATCTCCTGTACCTCGGTCTCCGCGCTGGAGACCCAGTACAAGCGGGTCATCGACGGGCTGAACCTGACCCGGCTCGACTTCGACATCGAAGGCAGCGCGCTGAACAACACCGCCGCCAACGACCGGCGCAACCAGGCGCTCGCCGACCTCCAGGCGCAGTACGCGGCGGCCGGCAAGCGGCTCGACGTGGACTACACCCTGCCGGTCGACCCGACCGGCCTGGAGTCCAACTCGATCAGCCTGCTGAACAACGCCAAGAGCCACGGTCTGAACGTCAACCTCGTCAACATCATGACGATGGACTACGGATCGGCGATGGACATGGGCAACGCCGCGATCAGCGCGGCACAGGGTCTGCACACCCAGCTCGGCCAGATATGGAACACCAAGACCTCCGCCCAGCTCTGGGCGATGGAGGGCAACACGCCGATGATCGGCGTGAACGACACCTCCAGCGAGATCTTCTCCACCTCCGATGCCACGGACCTGACCAACTTCGCCAAGACCAACGGCATCCAGGAACTGTCCTTCTGGTCGCTCGGCCGCGACAAGGCCTGCGCCACCAACGGCGGCAGCGCGCAGGACGGTTGCAGCGGCACCTCGCAGTCGCAGTACCAGTTCTCCAGCATCGAGAACGGCATCACCGGCGGCACCACCACCCCGCCGCCCACCGGCGGCGCCACCGGCCCGATCCTCTCCGGCTACGCCGGCAAGTGTGTCGACGTCAACGCCGCCTCCACCGCCAACGGCACCGCGGTCCAGCTCTACGACTGCAACGGCACCACCGCGCAGTCGTGGACCGTGGGCAGCGACGGGACGCTCCGCTCGCTCGGCAAGTGCATGGACGTGACCTCGGCCGGCACCGCCAACGGCACCAAGGTGGACCTGTACGACTGCAACGGCACGGGCTCGCAGGTCTGGCAGAAGTCCGGCCTCACGCTGGTCAACCCGCAGTCCGGCAAGTGCCTGGACGCCACCGGGCCCAGCTCGGCGAACCTGACCAGGCTCCAGATCTGGACCTGTGCGGGCGCCGCCAACCAGCAGTGGACGCTGCCTTCCTGACAGCTCCCGCGGCGCACCCCTGAACAGCGACCGGTCCCGGGCGGGAAGATCGACACCCGCCCGGGACCGGACGTTGTGCGGCAGGAGGCCGGCGGCCGATCATGGACCGACCACTGATCCGGCACGGATCGGCCACCGATCGACCCGGACCAACGACCCGATCGCCCCAGGAGCGCCATGAACACCGCGGAACTGCTCAGCGACGCCTTCGGCCGGATCCAGGAGGCGGTGCACGCCGCCGTCGACGGCCTGACCGCCGAGGAACTCGCCGAACGCGTCGACCCCGGCGCCAATTCGGTCGCCTGGCTGGTCTGGCACCTCGCCCGGGTCCAGGACGACCATGTCGCGGACGTCGCGGGCGACGAGCAGATCTGGACCGCGCAGGGCTGGTACGACCGCTTCGACCTGCCCTTCCCCGCCGACTCCATCGGCTACGGCGACACCGCCGAGGACGTGGCCCGGGTGGACGTCGCCGACCCCGCGCTGCTCACCGGCTACTACGACGCCGTGCACCGGCGGACGCTCACCTATGTGGCCGCTCTGCGCGACGCCGATCTCGACCGGATCGTGGACCGCCGCTGGAACCCGCCGGTCACCCTCGGGGTCCGGCTGGTCAGCGTGCTCGACGACGACCTCGAGCACGCGGGGCAGGCGGCCTTCGTACGCGGCGTGCTGCTGCGGCGCCGGGCGTGACGCCTCCTACCCGGTCGGCGGCCGCGGCCGGGCGATGTTAGAGTTTTACTTAACCTAAGTTAAGTAACTGCTCTCCGGGTGGGGTGTGAACCGTCCAATGGCGACCGAAGACGCGACACGTATACCGCGGCGTACACCGCGGATCGACGCCGATCATCCGCACTACAAGTGGGTCGCGCTGTCCAACACCACGCTGGGCATGCTCATCGCGACCATCAACTCGTCGATCGTGCTCATCTCGCTGCCGGCGATCTTCACCGGGATCCGGCTCGACCCCCTGCAACCCGGCAACGTCAGCTATCTGCTGTGGATGCTGATGGGCTACATGCTGGTCACCGCGGTGCTGGTGGTGACCCTCGGCCGGCTCGGCGACATCCTCGGCCGGGTGAAGATCTACAACTCCGGCTTCCTGATCTTCACCGTCACCTCGGTGATCCTCTCGGTCGACCCGATGCACGGCGGCGGCGGCGCGCTCTGGCTGATCGGCTGGCGCGTCGCGCAGGCGGTCGGCGGCTCCATGCTGATGGCCAACTCGGCGGCGATCATCACCGACGCCTTCCCGGCCCGCCAGCGCGGTATGGCGCTCGGCGTCAACATGGTGGCCGGTATCGCCGGCTCCTTCATCGGGCTGGTCCTCGGTGGCCTGCTCGCCGAGTGGAACTGGCGCTCCATCTTCTGGGTGAACGTGCCGATCGGCCTGGTCGGCACCGTCTGGGCCTACCGCTCGCTGCACGACACCGGCGTCCGCCGCCCGGCCAAGATGGACTGGTGGGGCAACATCAGCTTCGCCGTCGGTCTGACCGCGCTGCTCGCCGGCATCACCTACGGCATCCAGCCCTACGGCGGCCACACCATGGGCTGGACCAACCCCTGGGTGCTCGCGGGACTGATCGGCGGCGTCGTCATGCTGGTGGCGTTCTGCCTGATCGAGTCCAAGGTCGCCCAGCCGATGTTCCCGCTCGCGCTCTTCCGCAACCGGACCTTCGCCGGCGGCAACGCGGCCACCCTGCTGGGCTCCATCGCCCGAGGCGGCCTCCAGTTCATGCTGATCATCTGGCTCCAGGGCATCTGGCTGCCGCTGCACGGCTACGACTACGCCGACACCCCGCTGTGGGCGGGCATCTATCTGCTGCCGCTGACCATCGGCTTCCTCGCCGCCGGCCCGATCGCCGGTTATCTGTCGGACCGGTACGGCGCCCGGCTCTTCGCCGCCGCGGGCTTCGTGGTGATGGCGATCTCCTTCGGCGGCCTGCTGCTGCTGCCCACCGACTTCAACTACTGGGTCTTCGCCCTGGTGATCTTCCTCAACGGGCTCGGCGGCGGCCTGTTCGCCGCGCCGAACACCTCGATCATCATGGCGAGCGTGCCGGCCGAGGCCCGGGGCGCCGCCTCCGGGATGCGGGCCACCTTCCAGAACGCCGGCATGGTGCTGTCCATCGGTGTGTTCTTCTCGCTGATGGTGGCCGGCCTCGCCCGCTCCCTGCCGCACACCCTCAGCACCGGTCTGGCCGCTCAGGGCGTGCCCGCGGCCAACGCCCACCAGGTCGCGGCGCTGCCACCGGTCGGCACCCTCTTCGCCGCCTTCCTCGGCTACAACCCGATCCAGCAGCTGCTCGGCCCGGACATCCTCGGCAAACTCCCGTCGGTCAACGCGCACACCCTCACCGGCCGGGAGTTCTTCCCGCACCTGATCTCCGGACCCTTCCACGACGGCCTGGTCGTGGTGTTCGGACTGGCGATCGTGATGTCCCTCGTCGCGGCGGCCGCTTCGCTGATCCGGGCCAGGCCCACCCGCGCGGCCGCCGTGGTCGCCACGGATGGGACGATCGCTGAAACACCGGGCGCGACACCCGGCGCGGCACCCGGCACGACGGCGGGCACGCCGGCCGGCGCCGCCAAGGAGAACTGACCGCGCGGTACGCGGTACCGCATCGAGGAGGACGCCCCGCCATGACCCGCGAGACCCACGGGGGCGGGGCGTCCGCCGCCGCGCAGCCGCCGGCGCCAGGACCCGACGCCCCGGCCGACACCCCATCGGAGCGGTCACCCGGCCCCTCGTCCCCCGACGTGGCCCGGCTGCGGCTGCTCATCGCCCGGCTCTACCGGCAGATGGCCCAGGCGTCGGGCGACGACCTCAACCTCACCTACGCGCAACTGTCCGCGCTCGCCCGGGTCGAGGAGCACGGCCCGCTGCGACTCGGCGAACTCGCCGCGTACGAACAGGTCGCCGCGCCGTCGCTGACCCGTACCGTAGGACCGCTCGCCGCCGCCGGGCTGATCAGCAAGGCGCCCGACCCGTCGGACGGCCGCTCCTGGCTGGTCAGCATCGCCCCGGCCGGCTCCGATCTGCTGGTCCGGATCCGCCGCGAGCGGTCCGAACTGCTCGCCCGCCGGATGTCCCGGCTCACCCCGCGGCAGAGCGCCGCGCTCCAGGCCGCCCTGCCCGTACTGGAACAACTGCTCACCGAACCGGACGACCGTACGCCCTGAGCGGCCGGTCGGCCCGTCGGGCGGCCGGCTCAGGGCCAGGGCGGCCGGCTCAGCGCGCCGCCTTGTGGGCCCCCGGTTCCAGCGGCGGGGTCGGATAGGCGCAGTGCGCGCGGCACTCGGGCGCGGCCCGCGGCGGCTCGTCCTCGTCCACGCCCACCTCGCGCAGCGGCCCGGCCGGCACCAGCACCGCGGCCAGCAGCCCGGTGATCCCACACAGCCCGGCGCAGATGTACATCGCCTTGCCGAAGGCGACATCCACCTTGTGCGGCGAACGGTAGGCCTGGTTCGACAGGCCGATCGCCAGCGGCAGCGCGGCCACCACCAGCAGTTGGGCCACCCGCGCGGCGGCGTTGTTGACCCCGCTGGCGACACCCGAGTGGTCCACCCGCACCGAGGCCAGCACCGTCGCGGTCAGCGGCGCCACGAACATGCTCATGCCCAGACCCTGGACCACCACGGCCGGCAGCACCTCCGTGAAGTACCCGGCGGAGCCCGGCGAGATCCGGGTGAGCAGCAGCAGCCCCACTCCGGTGATCAGCGGCCCCAGGGTCAGCAGCGGACGCGGCCCGATCCGCTGGGCGAGTCCGCCGGCCGGCGCGGACAGCACCAGCAGCAGCACGGTCACCGGCAGCGTGGCGACGCCGGCCCGCAGCGCGCTGTAGCCGGCCGCGATCTGCAACTCCACCGGCAGCAGGAAGAACACCCCGCCGATCGCCGCGTACAGACACACCGTCAGTACGTTCATCGAGGTGAACAGCTTGGAGGAGAACACCGACAGCGGCAGCATCGGATGCTCGCGCCGGCCCTCGACCCGGACGAACACCACCCCGCAGACCACGCCCAGCACGGCCGGCACGATCACCCGGAGCACCCAGGACAGGGAGACATGCCCGGAGGCGGAGATCAGCGCGTAGGTGATGCCGGCCAGGCTCAGCGCGGCCAGCGCCCCGCCGCCGACGTCGAAGGACCCCGCGGCGCCCCGGTCCCGGCTCTCCGGCACGTGCCGCAGCGCGACGGCGACCACGACCGCGGCGATCGGCACGTTGATGAAGAAGATCCACCGCCAGCCCGGCCCGTCCACCAGATAGCCGCCGAGAAACGGCCCCACCGCGCCCGCGACGCCGCCCAGGCCCGACCAGGCCCCCACCGCCTTCGCCCGGTCCTCCTGCCGGAAGGTGGACTGGACCAGCGCCAGCGAACCCGGCGTCAGCAGCGCGCCGCCCACCCCCTGGAGGGCGCGGGCCGCGATCAGCATCGCGCTGTCCTGGGCGATGCCGCACAGCGCCGAGGCGAGCGCGAACCAGACCACCCCGATGACGAACACCCGCCGCCGCCCGTAGCGGTCGCCGAGGCTGCCGCCGAGCAGGATCAGCCCGGCCAGCGTGAGCAGATAGCCGTTGACCGTCCATTGCAGATCGGCCAGCGACGAGCCCAGATCCTCGCCGATCCGGGGGAGCGCGATATTGACGACCGTGCCGTCGAGCAGCGCCATGCCGGAGCCGAGCACCGAGCACGCCAGCACCCACCGGCCCCTCGGCGACGCCAGCCGTACCCCCGCGGAAGCGGGCAGCTCAACCGCGGTCATCGCATCCGCCTCTCCCTCGCGGCGGACCATCGTGCGATGCCCGCCAAAGCGTGACCACCTTAGCGTTGAGGCGGCCGGCCGGGCTGTGCCCGGGTCGGTCCTGGCCGCCTCTTCCCGGTTGCTCCCGCTCTCTCCGGTCCTTGTCGGTCCTTGTCGGCCCGCGCCCGCCGTGCCCGGTCGCCCTGGATCGCGCGGACACGTGAAAATGGGGAACGCGATGGACGGGACCGGCCGCGGCGCGGCACGGTACCGCCGATCGACCAACCGAACAGCTCAGCCAACGCCGACACAAGGAGACGCGGATGCCGCACGAGCGTGCCGGAACACCGGCCCGGCCGGAGGACCTGGTGGACGTCGCCCGACTGGTCACCGCCTACTACGCTCTGCACCCCGACCCCGGCGAGGCCGCCCAGCGGGTCGCCTTCGGCACCTCGGGGCACCGGGGTTCGGCCCTGGCCACCGCCTTCAACGAGGACCACATCGCCGCCACCAGCCAGGCGATCTGCGAGTACCGGGCCCGGCAGGGCACCACCGGGCCGCTCTTCCTCGGCGCCGACACCCACGCGCTCTCCGAACCCGCCCGGGTGACCGCCCTCGAGGTCTTCGCCGCCAACGAGGTCACCGTGCTGATCGACCAGGGCGACGGCTGGACCCCGACCCCGGCGGTCTCGCACGCCATCCTCGCCCACAACCGGGGCCGCGACGACGCACTCGCCGACGGTGTGGTGGTGACCCCCTCGCACAACCCGCCGGCCGACGGCGGCTTCAAGTACAACCCGCCGACCGGGGGGCCCGCCGCCTCCGACGCCACCGGCTGGATCCAGGACCGCGCCAACACCCTGATCGCCGACGGCCTGAAGGGCGTCCGCCGCATCCCCTACGCCCGGGCGCTGGCCGCCGACACCACCGGCCGCTACGACTTCCTCGGCGTCTACGTGGACGACCTGCCCTCGGTGCTCGACCTGGACGCGGTGCGCGGCTCGGGACTGCGCATCGGCGCCGACCCGCTCGGCGGCGCCTCGGTCGACTACTGGGGCCGGATCGCCGAGACCCACCGGCTGGACCTGACGGTGGTCAACCCCTACGCCGATCCCACCTGGCGGTTCATGACGCTCGACTGGGACGGCAAGATCCGGATGGACTGCTCCTCGCCGTACGCCATGGCGTCGCTGATCGCCCGCAAAGACGAGTACGGCATCGCCACCGGAAACGACGCGGACGCCGACCGGCACGGCATCGTCACCCCCGACGGCGGGCTGATGAACCCCAACCACTACCTCGCGGTGGCCATCTCCTACCTCGTCGGGCACCGCGACCAGTGGGGCAAGGACCTGGCCATCGGCAAGACACTGGTGTCGTCCTCGATGATCGACAAGGTGGTGGCCGGGCTCGGCCGAACGCTCACCGAAGTCCCGGTCGGCTTCAAGTGGTTCGTCGACGGACTACTTGGCGGCACCCTGGCCTTCGGCGGCGAGGAGTCGGCCGGCGCGTCCTTCCTGCGGCGCGACGGCGGCGTCTGGACCACCGACAAGGACGGCATCCTGCTGGCCCTGCTCGCCGCCGAGATCACGGCGGTCACCGGCCGCACCCCCTCCGAGCACTACACCGACCTCACCGCCGAGTTCGGCGCGCCCGCCTACGCCAGGATCGACGCGCCCGCCGACCGCGAACAGAAGGCCGTGCTCGCCAAGCTCTCGCCCGAGCAGGTGCCGGCCGAGGAGCTGGCCGGGGAGCGGGTCACCGCGGTGCTCACCGAGGCGCCGGGCAACGGCGCCCCGCTCGGCGGCCTCAAGGTCTGCACCGACAACGCCTGGTTCGCCGCCCGCCCCTCGGGCACCGAGGACGTCTACAAGGTGTACGCCGAGTCCTTCCTCGGCGCCGACCACCTGGCGAAGGTGCAGGAAGAGGCGCAGTCGATCGTCTCGGCCGCGCTCGGCGGCTGACCGGGCGGTCCCGTCCACCGCGGGGCCGGCCGGCGATTGACCCGCCGGCCGGCCCCGCGCCTCTGCTGGTCGCCTCTCCCGGTCGCGGCTCCTGGTGGCGGCGTCAGGCCAGTTGGGCGGCCTGGAGCCCGGCGTACGCGCCACCGCCGCGCAGCAGCTCGCCGTGCGATCCGATCTCCACGATCCGGCCGTCGTCCAGGACGACGATCCGGTCCGCGTTCCTGATCGTGGACAGCCGGTGCGCCACCACGAAAACGGTGCGGCCGCGCACCAGCCGGGTCAGCGCCTGCTGGACCAGTGCCTCCGAGCGCGAGTCGAGCGCCGAGGTGGCCTCGTCCAGGATCAGCACCCGCGGGTCGCGGATCAGCGCCCGGGCGATGGCCAGCCGCTGCTTCTGGCCGCCGGACAGCCGGGCGCCCCGCTCGCCGACCACCGTGTCCAGACCGTGCGGCAGCCGGTCGACGAACTCCAGCGCGTTGGCGTCCCGCAGGGCCGCGACCACTCGCTCGTCGGCGACGTCCGTCATGCCGTAGGTGACGTTCTCCCGGATGCTGCCCTCGAAGAGGATCGACTCCTGCGGCACCACCGACAGCCAACTGCGGTAGTCGCGCAGGTCCAGCGTCTCCATGTCCGCGCCGTCCAGCAGGATGCGGCCCTCGGTGGGCCGCAGGAAGCCGATCACCAGGTTGAGCACCGTGGACTTGCCCGCGCCCGAGCCGCCGACCAGCGCGATCGTCTCCCCGGGGCGTACGTCCAGATCGAAGCCGGTCAGCGAGGGACGGTCGCTCTCCGGGTAGGTGAGAGCGACACCGCGGAACTCGAAGTGGCCCACCACGCCCGTCACCGGGGCCTTGCCGTCGTTCTGCTCCAGGTCGGGGGCCTGGAGCACCTCGCCGATGGAACGGACCGACTCCAGGCCCTTGCCGATCTGCGGGGTCAGGGTGAGCAGCGTGGTGACCGAGGCGGTCAGGCTGGAGAAGTAGGCGCTCAGCATGACCACGGTGCCGGGCGTGACGTTCAGCCAGCCGTAGTAGGCGACCAGCGCCGAGCCCGACAGGCAGGCGACGCCGATGGAGTTGAGCAGGATCCAGGCGATCGACCCGAACCAGCCGTTCAGCCGGTCCAGCCGCAGCCCGGCGTGCAGCACCTCGCCGAGGGTGCGGTCCACCCGGTGCAGGGCGGCGGTCTCCAGCCCGTGCGCCCGGGTGATCGGGATCAGCGCGGTCATCTCGGTGACCCGGGAGGAGAGGATCTCCACCTGCTGGCGAAACGATTCGTTGCGGGCCCGCAGCCGCTGACGCAGCTTCACCACCAGCATCGCGGAGGCCGGCACCACGACCAGGAAGACCGGCAGGAAGGCGGGTGCCTGGATCCCGATGACCAGCAGCCCGCCGGAGAGCGTCGCGACGGCCGCGAGCCCGTTGTCCGCGGTCTGCTGGGCGGCGGTCTCGATGGCCTCCACGTCCCTGATCACCTTGGCCTGCAACACCCCGGCGCTGACCCGGGAGTGATAGCCGATCGAGAGCTGCTGCATACGGTGGCAGAGCGCGGTGCGCAGCCGGGTGCCGGTACGGCGGATCGAGCCCTGCATACAGCGCACATAGGCGAGGTGCAGGGGGAGATTGAGCAGCAGGATCACCAGCAGGATCGCGGAGTTCCACCAGAGCACGGATATCGGCTGGTGCTGGACCACCACATCGATGACGTTGGCGGTGATCAGCGGCAGCAGCCAGACCGGGGTGTGCTTGCAGAAGAAGGCGAGTACGGCCAGTGCGACCCGGCCCCGGTCGGGATGGAAGAGGTAGCGGAGGGTACGGACGGGGTGCTCGCCACGGTAGCGGTGGCTGAGGGTGCCTTCCGGCAACGCCATTGCGGGGCTCCTCGAATCACGTCTTCGCGACACAAAAGGCGATCTCACTGCGGTTCAGGGGATGTTCGGCGGTTCTTCGTGGACGCCGGCGGTTCGGGGCGGGCACGCGGCGCTCGGCGGGCTCGGCGGGCTCGGCGGGCTTGATGGGCTTGGGCCGGCACGCGGGCGCGCGGACGCACCGGTCGCAGCGGTGCGCTCGCGCGCGTCCTTGCGCCGGTGCGTTGATGTGTCGCATACACCTTAAAGGCCGGGCACCCGTGGTGCCCGGCCTGGTCGGTGTCCTCGCCTCGCGGTCAGCCGCGCCCGCGGGCCGTCCGCCGGTAGAGCACCCCGCCCGCGAGCAGCACTCCCAGGCCGCCCGCCGCCGTCCAGCCGATCCCGTCCGCGCCGGTCTCGGCGAGCGTCGGGGCCGGCGGCGCGGCCACCGGGGCCGGTGCCGGGGCCGACGGTTCGGTCACCGGCCGGCCCGCGCGGGGCGGCGCGGGGATCGGCAGATGGGCGGGCGGCGGCGGATTGTCCGCGTTGACCGCCGTGTTGCCGAAGGAGGGGTTGAGGGCGCTGACGGCGTTCACCGAGTTGCCCGACACATTGACCGGGAGGTGGACCGGCAGCCGCACGTCGTTACCGGAGAGCACCCCCGGTGAGCCGGCGCTGCCGCCCGTCGCCCGGGCGCCGCCGCCACGGGCGTGCGCACCGCCCAGCACCGGTGGACTCGCCCGGCGCGGGCCCCCGGACTCGATCGCCGGGGCGCCGGCGTGGCGGCCGGGGCGGGCACCGGTGGCGGCGGAAAACGAACTGGGGGACGCCGAGGTGTTGGCGCAGCGATTGCCCAGCGCGGGGTTCAGCAACCCGACGGCATTGATCGTGTTTCCACATACATTGACCGGGATATCGATCGGCACCTGGACCGTATTGCCGGACAGCACGCCGGGGGAGCCCACGCTCTGTCCGTCGGCCGCCGAATCCGCCTGGGCGTACCCCGCCGAGGCCAGCACGCCGCCGGCGACCACCGCGGTGACGATTCCTTTTCGGGCGACCCTCTTCATACGCTCCCTGCCTTCCGGAAATCTGCCACGGACCGAACGCCCGCATCCGTATCAACGCGCCAGGGGGCCCATCAGGTCAGGTCGGCCGCGGAGTTCATTCCATCGAGTGACGGCCGTTCGGGAGCGGGCAGCCGGGGCGAACGGACGGGCGGCGGTACGCGATGCACGCGTACCGCCGCCCGCCAGCCGATCCCGCCGGACGTGCCGTCAGGCCGCCATCCGCTCTTCGGTCGCGCCGGTCGCCGTGAAGGCGGCGCGGGAGATGTGCTCGCGGGCGGCGGCCAGCGCCGGACCGATCTCCCGGGTGCCGGTGGACACGCACAGGGTGTAGATGGTGTCCCGGAGCTGCTCCAGGACGGACGGTCCGTCCGCCACGGCACCCTGGTGCCGGCCGGCCAGGGCGTGCGGGCCGACGGCACCGACCGTGTCAACCATGTCGTCGGAGCGGTCCTCGGTGTCGACGGAACGCAGGTCGGCGAGCGCGCGGAGCGTCTCGTAACGCTCCACCAGGGTCCGCAGCACGGTGGGGTGAGCCATCAGCATCGTCGTACTCCTCGGTGTTCGGCGAAGTCGGCTGTCGCCTGCCCGCCCGCACCGCATGCATGCGCGCTGCATCGGAAAAAAATCCGGGCCCGCCCGGCGCGAGGCTCGGTACGGACCCGGAGGAGGTCGATGGTCCACGGCTGCTCTTGGCCGCCGGCGGCCGCCATCGGCGGCTATCGGCCGTTATCAGCCCCAGTCAGCCGCTATCGGCCGCTCTTGTGCCGGGGTCGGCTAGTCGATACCGCGCAGGATGTGGGTCTCCGACAGCGAGAGGTCGTCCTCGTAGCCGGCCAGCCGGATCGGCGCGCAGCGTGACCAGGTGTCCAGCGGGCGCTCCTCCTCGAAGCGGGCCGCTCGGTCTCCACCGCGCTCCATGACCTTTTCCTTGCCGATGAGCTGATCGTATGACACCGCGCACTCCTAACGTCGCTTGACCGGAAGCGCCGGAAACAGCGAGGCCATGGCGGCCCGCCGGCGCCCGGGGGAATCCTTCTTCGGTCGGTGCGGACGCGGTGGCGCCTTCGGTCCTCCCCATATCGAAGGTGATGGGGAGCAACTAGTGCCGTGGCACTGAGCCGGACACTAAGCCGGAATGGGGCCGAGGTGGCGACTCGTTCCGGGACAGACTCCGGGGCCCGGTACTTCCCCGGGGGTCTGATCATCACCGACAGCCTATTGCGCTCAGCATCCCGCCACCAGCCGGTTTGCGGACAGCTCACCCACCCGGCGGCACGCCCGCCGGCCGCCCGTCAGCCGGCCGGCAGACGCCGAAAACGCAGCCCCGGCCGCTTTGGGCAGGGCCGGGATTGCTACGGTTCGACGTGCTCAACAGTGAGAAAGACCGTCGTCAGCGCCCTGGGCCATCCGGGTCACCGCCGCCCCCGGCCGTGCCCGCGCCGCGCGGTTCCCGGCTCTCCCGGGTACTGGCCGACATTGGCCCCTTGCGGGACCACCCCGACTTCCGTCGGCTCTGGTTCGGGAACACCGTCTCGTATGTCGGACAGCAGATGACCGCGATGGCCGTCTCGCTCCAGGTCTACGCGATCACCGGCTCCAGCTTCCACGTCGGGCTCGTCGGCTTGTTCTCGCTGGTCCCGCTGATCGCTTTCGGCCTCTACGGCGGCGCGATCGCGGACGTGGTGGACCGGCGCAGGCTCGGCCTGATCACCTCGGTCGCGCTGACGCTGCTCTCCCTGGCCCTGGCCGTGGTGGCGATCGCCGATGTCAGGTCGGTGACGCTGCTCTACGGGATCGTCGCCCTCCAGGCGGTCTTCTTCGCGATGAACTCACCGGCCCGCTCCTCGATGATCCCCCGGCTGCTGCCGCCCGAGCAGTTGCCTGCGGCCAACGCGCTGGCGTCGCTGGCCGGCGGGGTCGGGCAGATGGCCGGTCCCATGCTCGGCGGTGTCTTCGTCGGGTTCTGGGGCTACCAGGCGGCGTATCTGATCGACGTGGCGGCCTTCACCGCCTCGCTCTACGCGATGTGGCGGCTGCCGGCGATGCTGCCGGAGACCGTACTGGCCGGACGCGCGGGCAAAGGTGCCGCTGACGGCGCCGAGGGGCCTGACCGCGACCAGGGCGGCGAAGTCGACGGTGCCAAGGAGGCCGTGGCCCGGCGCCGGCCCTCGGTGATCGAAGGGCTGCGCTATCTGGCGGCGCGGCCGAACCTGCGCACCACCTTCATCTCCGACCTCGCCGCGATGGTGCTGGCCCAGCCCCGGGTGCTCTTCCCCGCGGTCGCCGTCATCTGGTTCGCCGGCGACAGCAGCACGGTCGGCCTGCTCGCCGCCGCCCCGGCGGTCGGCGCGCTGCTCGGCAGCGTCTTCTCCGGCTGGCTCGGCCGGGTCAACCGCCAGGGGCTCGCGGTGCTCATAGCCATCGGCTCCTGGGGCGCGGCCGTGGCGGTCTTCGGCCTCACCCGTGATCTCTGGCTCGGACTGCTCTTCCTCGCGCTGGCCGGCTGCGCCGACACGGTCTCCATGGTGTTCCGCAACACCATGCTCCAGGCGGCGGCGCCCGACGACATGCGCGGGCGCCTCCAGGGCGTCTTCCTCGTGGTGGTGGTCGGCGGCCCCCGCCTCGGCGACTTCCTGGCCGGCTCCACGGCCGACCTCTTCACCCCGACCGTCGCCCTCGTCGGCGGCGGCCTCGCCTGCATCCTCGCGATCACCCTGGTCGGCGTCTTCCAGCGCGGCTTCTCCCGGTACGACGCGCGCCATCCGATCGCCTGAGGGGCGGCCCGCCCGGCCCGCCGTTCAGCCGGCCTCGCCGACGTAGACCCAGCCGCCGTCCTCCCGGCCGAAGCGGCTGTTCTCCCGCTGCTCACCGGCCCGGCCGCCGACGCGGTAGTGGGCCCGGAACTCCACCGTCGCCTCGGTGTGGAAGGCGGAGCCACCGGTCGACGCCAGTATCTCCAGACCGGTCCAGCGCAGACCGGGATCGAAGTCGACCGCGGCCGGCCGGGTGGCGGCGGCCCAGGTGCGCAGCAGATACGCGGCGTCGCGGGCCACGAAAGCGCTGTACCGCGAACGCATCAGCCGCTCGGCGGTCGGCGCCGAGCCGCTGCCCCGGTGGAAGGCTCCGCAGCACGCGCCGTAGGACGCGTCGAGGCCGCAGGGACAGGGCGCGGTGGGGGACGGCGTGACCGGAGCGGGGGGACGCGCGGGCTTTCTGGGCATCCCCCGATTCTGCCGGATCCGCCCCCGGCCGCGGCGCCCCGGGGTTTTGCCCGGCCCGCACCGGAAATGCGCAGACCATGGTGCGTACCAGGGACGCGGCGCCCGCCGGGCACCCCGGCCGGGCGGGCGCCCCCGCCGCGCCGCTCGCTCCCGACCAGCGAAAAACCGTGAGAAACCGCAGAAGACCGCCAGAAGACGCGAGAACCGAGAAAACAGCGGGGACCGGCAAGGAAACGAGCCCGGCCCCTCGGAAGGAATCATCGTGACCACCGCACAAGACAGGACCGCAGAGCCCTCCGCCCAGGTGTCGGTGACCCTCGACCGCTGCGCGAAGGAGGACGCCGGCGCCGTACTCACCGTGCTGAACACCACCTTCCCCTCCGACCGGGCCTCCGACGACCAGCCCGAGGACACCGAGAGCGGCGCCCCCGTCGTCTGGACGACCACCTTCGACGTCTCCCGCACCCTCGGCGTCCCCGGACCCGCGCGGCTCACCCGGCCCGTCACGCTCACCGCCCAGGGCGGCTACAAGGCGGTGGACCGGCTGCGGGAGAGCCTCGCCGAGGCGTTCGCCGTACGGGTCGTCGGCACCGCCGCGGGGGACCAGGAGCAGGAGGCCCAACTCCGGCTCGAGAACCGGTGACCCGCTGACCCCTCGCGCCGCCCCCGTCGCTCCCCTGAACCGCCCCGTCCCACCCCTGTCCCACCCGTGTCGTCCCTTCACCGCCTTCCCCTGTCGCGTCCCCTCCTCGTCCGTGATCCTCCGCCGCCTCCCGGCGGACCGGCCGCCGGCCTACGCCGCCCGTGGCATCGGAGTGGCCGGGCTGGCGTGTCCCCGCCGGGACGCGGTCCCGGCGCCGGCCGGCCGGTATACCGGGCGGAGACCGGTGCTGATCGAGGAGGCGACAGGGGATGGCCCGTGAGGCCCTGGCGACCGCGGTCAACCTGCTGGTCTGGTTCGGCCTGCTCTTCCTGCTCTACGTGATCCTCATCTCCACCGTCCCGCCGCTCGAGGTCGACGTCGGCCTGGGCTTCGCCGCGCTCGGCGCGATCACCGCGGAGGGGATGCGCCGCGCCGAGCACCCCTGGATCCGCGGCAGCCGCCGGCTCTGGGTGGCGGCCGCGTGCTTCCCGGTCACCCTGCTGCGCGAGACCGCCCAGTTGGCCGTCTTCACCGGCCGCGCGCTGGTCGGCCGGGGCAGCGCCGGGAGCGTGGTCAGCCTGCGCCTTCCGCCGGAGACCGACGCGGCGGTGGCGGCCACCCTGCTCTCCGCGTCCCCCGGCGCCTGCGTCATCGACATCGCCGACGAGACCGACGAGGAGGCCAGGGACACCACCAGAGGGCGCCTGCTGACGGCCCATCTGCTCGACCCCTCGGTCTCCTGGGTGGAACGGGCACTGGGCGGGAGGCGGTTGGGATGAACGCCTGGATGACCGCGGCCTGCGTCCTGCTGCCGGCCGGTGTCGGCCCCTGTCTGCTGCGGGCGTTCCGCGGCCATCCCGCGGAGCGGCTCGCCGGGATGTCGATGGTCGGGATGCTGGCCGTGGCGGTGTTCCTGCTGGTCGCCCGCGGCGTGCACCGGTCCTCCTACGTGGATGTGGCCCTGGTGATGGTGGTGCTGACCCCGGCCGGAACGCTGGTGTTCGCCCGCGGCCTCGCCGGCGGCACCGGTCGCCGGCCGGGCGACTGGCGCGGGCTCGGCGAGCGGGGACCGCGGGAGCGGGGATCCGGGGGAGCGGACTGACGTGGACGCGGGAGATGGGCCGGGGCCCGGCCGACCGCGGCCGGCGGTACGGCGGACGGGGCAGGGACCGAGATGGGCGTAGGGCATGGCTTCGCCGTCGCGCTGCTGGTGTGCGGCTCGGCGGTGCTGCTGCTTTCGGTGCTGGCCCTGGTCGTGCTGCCCACCCCGTACAGCAGGCTGCACGCGCTGGCGCCGGCCAGCAGCCTCGGCATCCCGCTGATCTGCCTGGCGTTGGCGCTGGACGCGGGCGGCGGCCGGGAGGCGGTGAAGCTGCTCTTCATCGGCGGGCTGGCCGCGCTGTCGGGTCCGGTGCTGGCGATCGTCATCGGCCGCACCATGGCCCGGGAGGGCGAGATTCCCACGGAGATTCCCACCGACATTCCCACCGACGTGCCGAAGGAGCCGCCCACGTGAACACCACCCCGGGAGCCGTCGACTTCCTGGTGGGTGTCGCGCTGGTCCTGGTGACCGTCGCCGCCACCTGCGCCGCGCTCACCCGTGACCCGGCCAAGCAGGCCGTGGTGCTCTCCGTGCTCGGTGTCTGCCTGGCGCTGCTCTTCCTCGTCGTGCAGGCCCCGGACGTGGCGCTGTCGCAGCTCGCGGTCGGCACCGCGATCACCCCGCTGCTGATCCTCTTGACGGTCCGCAAGATCCGCCGCGGTCCCGGCGGCGGCGACAGCGAGGACGGGGGCGACGGGTGAGCCGCAGGGCGCGCCTCCTCCTCTTCCTGCTGGGCGCCGCGCTCTTCGCCGGCGCCTTCACCGCCGCCTGCACCGGTCTGCCGCGCTTCGGCACGCAGAACCATCCGTACGGCGCCCGCTCGGTGCACGCCTCGCTCCAGCACCGCACCGCCAATGTGATCTCGGCGATCAACTTCGACCAGCGCGCCCTGGACACCCTCGGCGAGGAGTCGATCCTGCTCGGCGCGGTGCTCGGCGCGGTCGCCCTGCTGCGCAAGGCCAGGGACGAGAACCAGGGCACGCCGGAACCGACCGTGGTGCTGCCCTCGACGATGCTCTTCGGCGCCGCCCTGCTGCCGGTCACCGTGCTGGTCGGCGCGTACATCGTCGCCCACGGCCAACTCAGCCCCGGCGGCGGCTTCCAGGGCGGTGTGGTGCTGGCCACCGGACTGCATCTCGCCTATGTCGCCGCCGACTACCGGGTGCTGCACCGGGTACGTCCGCTCGTCGTCTTCTACGCCCTCGACGCGGTCGGGGCCGGCGCCTTCACCGCGCTCGGGCTGGCCGGGCTGGCGGCCGGCGGCGCCTATCTCCAGAACGTCCTGCCGCTCGGCACCTTCAACACCCTCTCGTCGGCCGGTCTGGTGCCGCTGGTGAACGCCGCGGTCGGCGTGGAGGTGGCCTCCGGAATGATCGTCCTCGTCGCCCAGTTCCTCGACCAGGCGGTGGAGATCGTCTCGCCCGGCGACAGCGGCGACAACGGCGACAGCGGCCGTACCGATCCGGGAGCCGCGCGATGACCCTGGTGCCCTTCCTCGTATCCGGCTGGATCTTCCTGATCGGCATCTACGGCATGGTGACCAGCCGCAACCTGGTCCACGCGGTGGGCTGCCTGGCCGTCGCCCAGTCCGCCACCTACGTCCTGCTGCTGGGCATCGGCTACCGGCGCGGCGCCACCGCGCCGGTCTTCTCCGACGTCCCGGTCACCACCCGCGTGGTGGACCCGGTGGTGCAGGCACTGGTGCTCACCGATGTGGTGGTCGGCGCCACGGTCACCGCGCTGCTGCTGAGTCTGGTGATCCAGATCCGCAAGCGCACCGGGACCGTCAACCCGGAACGACTCACCGAACTGAAGGGCTGAGGCCGCACGTGCTGACCACGGCTGACCTGTTCCCGCTGGCCGTCGCCACACCGCTGATGGGCGCGGCCCTGCTGGTCCTGGGCAGCCGGCTGTTGCCGCGCTCCGCCGTCGACGTCCTGGCCGGCGGCTTCGCCGCGCTCACCGCCGCGGACCTCGCCTGGCTGTGGGTACGGGTGGGGGACACACCGCACGGCCGGGCGATCTCCTGGGCCGGCGGCTGGACGCTGCGCCACGGACAGAGCGTCGGCATCGTGCTGGTCGGCGACCGGCTCAGCGTCGGACTCGCGTTGCTGGTCAGCGCGTTGATCCTGGCCGTCGTCGCCTACTCCTGGCGCTACTTCGACGAGCCGCCGGCCAAGCACCGGACCACCTTCTCCGCGCTGCTGCTGGTCTTCGAGGCCGGCATGTGCGGTTTCGCGCTCACCGGCGACCTCTTCAACGCGTTCGTGTTCTTCGAGCTGATGGGCGTGGTCACCTACGCGCTGACCGGCTACCGCATCGAGGACCCCCGGCCGCTGCACGGCGCGCTCACCTTCGGCATCACCAACTCGCTGGCCGCCTACGCCTCGCTGCTCGGCATCGGTCTGCTGTACGCCCGCACCGGTGAGCTGGGCATGGCGCAGACCGGGGTGGCGCTCGCCCACCACAGCGGCGACGCGCTCACCGTCACCGCGTTCGTGCTGGTGATCGCGAGCATGCTGGTGAAGTCCGCCACCGTGCCCTTCCATTTCTGGCTGCCCGACGCGCACGCGGTGGCGCCGTCCCCGGTGTGCATGCTGATGTCCGGCGTCATGGTGGAACTCGGTGTCTACGGGGTCGCCCGCGTGTATCGCGTCGTCTTCGGCGGCCCGGGCGGCGTGCCGGCCTCGGCCTTCACCCACACCATGGCGGCGCTCGGCGTACTGACCGCCCTCACCGGCGCGATCATGTGCTGGCAGCAGCGCCATCTGAAGCGGCTGCTGGCCTTCTCCACCATCAGCCACACCGGACTGTGGCTGCTCGGGCTCAGCCTGCTCGACCCGTCGGCCACCGCGGGGACCGCGCTCTACGTCGCCGGGCACGCCGGGGTGAAAGCCGCGCTCTTCGGGCTCGCCGGAGTTCTGCTCAACGCGCACGGCTCGGTCGACGAGTACGGGCTGCACGGGCGCGGCCGCGACCGGCCGCTGGCGGGCGCCCTCTTCCTGACCGCCGGTCTCGCCCTGGCGGGGCTGCCGCCCTTCGGCACCGGGCTCGGCAAGGCGATCGCGGAACACGCGGCGGGGGAGAGCTCGGGATGGCTCACCGCGGTCTTCGTGGTGGTCTCCGCGCTGACCGGCGGCGCGGTGCTCCGGGCCGGACTGCGGATCTTCTACGGCGCGGGGCCCGCGCCCTCGCCCAGCATCTCCGACGTCGAGACCAGCGGCGACGGGGAGGAGCCCGAGGTGGTCGACTGCGAGCGCACGGTGCCGCGCGTCATGACGGTCGTGCCCGCGGTGCTGCTGGCGGGCGGGCTCGCGGTCGGTCTGTGGCCCGGCGTCGGCCGCGCGCTCGCCGCCGGGGCACGCGCCTTCGAGGACCGCGCGGGCTATCTCGCCGATGTGGAGAACCTCCCGGTGCCAGGATCCGCCCACCCGGTCCCCTCGACGGCCTGGACCACCTCAGGGGTGCTGCTCGGCCTGCTCGCCACCGCGACGGCCTTCTCGCTGGCCGCCGTGGCGGTCTGGCTGCCGGCCCACAGCGGGACCTGGGCCCGCGATCTGCGCACCCTGGCCGCGGCCGGCGACCGCCGGCTCATCAGCCCGCTCCGCCGCCTCCACTCCGGCCTGCTCGGCGACTATCTGACCTGGCTGACCCTGGGCCTGGCGGTGCTGATGGCGGTGGTCGGCGGGCAGATGTGAGAACCGGGCCCGGTGAACCACCGGGTCGGGATCCGCGGCGTGTCGACGACGAGATCGAGGACCCGCGCGGCACGCTCGCGCCGGGCGTCACCCGGCGGGACCCGCCCCGGCGCGCGGATCATGGAGGGGTCAGGCCGGTCGGGCCGGTCAGGCCCGGGCCGCGTGCTCCCGGATCCCGGCGGCCGCCTTCTTGTCCAGGGCCACCCGGACCAGGGCCGCGGCCACGACGGCCGGCTCGGCGTCGTCGGCCAGCCGGACCAGCGCGGCCGGGCTGGCGGGGAGGCCGATACCGCGGGCGCCGTCGAGCGCCTTGTCGTCGATGTAGGGGGCGGCCTCCGGCCAGACGCGCTGCGCCTCGCGGAGGAAGATGTCCGCGCCGGCCGGGCCCATGCCCTGGAACCCGCGCAGCTCGCGCCGCAGTTCCGCCACGTCGCCGTCGGCCTTCTCGCGCAGCCGCCGCAGGTCACCCCCGTACCGCTCGTTGACCTGCCGCGCCACCTCGCCGAGCTGGGTGGCGGTGCGCTCGTCGTAGCGCCGGTAGCCGCCGCGGCCGAGCGCGTCGACCCGCTGCTGCCAGGTGGCCGCCAGCATCCGCTTCGGGTCGCGCAGGCCGGCCTGGTCGAACTCCTTCGCCGAGGCGATCGCCACACTCGCCCGGATGCGCGCGCTGAGCAGGGTCGAGAGCACCAGCAGCCGGAAGAGGGACTGTGGGGTGTCCCGGAGCGGGATGCCGGCCTCCTCGGCGTACGTCCGGCCGTACTCGTCCAGCAGGGCCCGCATCGTGTCGCGTTGTGTCGTCGCCATGTCCTTACGCCTTTCTCCCGTTCCTGGCTTCCGCCCGCCGGCCCGCTCCCGTGCTCCTCCCGCGGCCCTTCGGGTACCCGGGCCCGGCGGCCCGCAATCGATCTCCTCCCCCCGCACGCCCGCACGCGCCCGGGATCACCGCGCGCCGTGCGCGGCCCTGATCGACGCCACCGTGTCCGCCTCGGCCGCCGTCTTGTCCTCGCGGTAGCGGATCACCCGGGCGAAGCGCAGCGTGAGGCCGCCGGGATAGCGCGGTGAGGTCTGCACCCCGTCGTAGGCGATCTCCACCACCAGCTCAGGGCGGACCGTCACCGTAGAGCCGTCGTCGCTCACCGCCAGCGCGCCCAGCCGCTCGGTCTGCCAGTCGAGGAGCGCGTCGGTGAGGCCCTTGAAGGTCTTGCCGAGCATCACGAAGGAGCCGTCCTCGTCGCGCGCGCCCAGATGCAGGTTGGAGAGCTTGCCGGTGCGCCGGCCGTGCCCCCGCTCCACCGCGAGCACCACCAGGTCCACCGTGTGCACCGGCTTCACCTTGATCCAGGAGGCGCCGCGCCGTCCGGCCGCGTAGGGGCTGTCGGCGCCCTTGACGACGACGCCCTCGTGACCGTGGTCGAGCGTCGCGGTGAAGAAGTCGTCGGCCGCCCGGAGCCCCGCCGGGTCCGCCGGGTCCGACACCACCGCCCGCCGTACCCGCAGCTCGGCGGGGACCAGTTCGGTCAGGGCGGCGTGCCGGTCGGTGTAGGGCAGGTCGAGCAGGTCACGGCCGTCGACGGACAGCACGTCGAAGAAGACCGCGTGCACCGGCAGGGTGCGGGCCGCGGTCGCCACGTCGGTACGCGACCCGACCCGGCTCGCCGTCTCCTGGAACGGCCTGGGGCGGCCCGCGGCGTCGAAGGCCAGCACCTCACCGTCGAGGATGAAGCGCTCGGCGGCCAGCCCGGCCGCGGTCCGTACGATCTCCGGCAGCCGCTCGGTGACGTCGTCCAGCGTCCTGGTGTAGATCCGCACCCCGGCGCTGTCGCGGTGGATCTGCACCCGGACGCCGTCGAGCTTCTCCTCCACCGCGCACGGCCCGGCCTTGGCGATCGCCTCCCCGACGGTCTTGGCGCTGCTCGCCAGCATCGGCAGCAGCGGGGTGCCCACGGTCAGCGCGAAGTCGGCCAGCGCGGGCGCGCCCCGGGCCAGCAGTCCCATCGCCACCGGTTCGAGCGCCCCGGCGAGCATCACCGCGCGGCGTACGTCGGCCGGCGGGGTGCCGGTCGCCGCGGCCAGGCCCTCCACCGCCGCGGCGTCCAGCGCGCCCTGCCGGACCTCGCCGGTGAGCAGGCCCAGCAGGTATTCCTGCTCCCGGGCGGTCGCCGCGCCGAAGAGGTCCTGGAGCAGGGCCCGGCGGCCCGCCTGGGCGCCGGACCCGGACACCGCGGCCACGGCGGTCAGCGCGGCGTCGACCGCCGCCACCGTCAGGGTCGGTTCGGGCGCCGGCGCCGCCCGGTCGCGCAGCGCGGCCCAGCCGACGCCCAGCCGGCCCTGCGGCAGCCGGCCGGCCAGATAGGCGATGGCGATCGGCACGTCCGCCGGTGCCGCGGCCCGGAAGAACTCGGCGAGCAGCACCGTCTTGCGGGACCGCGCGGAGGTCCGCGCGATCTCCCCTGACACCCGGGCGACTTCGGCGAAGAGCATGCTTCCATCCTGCGTCGCCCGGCCCTCCGGTGCGCTCTGTTCGGCCAGGTATTCGAATATGCGTGCGAGGGTGGGGTAAAATGGCCGACATGCACCACAGCCAAGGATCCCTCTTCGCGACCGGAGCGCCCGGTCTCGGCGACCTGGCCGCCCTGCGTCGCACCCAACTGGCGCACGGAGCCTGGATCGACACCCTGCCGGACTGGCTGAGCGGCGCCGACGACTTCTTCGACCGGCTCGCGGCGGAAGTGCCCTGGCGGGCCGAGGAACGCACGATGTACGACAACGTGGTCGCCGTCCCCCGGCTGCTCTCGCACTACGGCGAGGGCGCCCGGCTGCCCGACCCGGTGCTCACCGAGGCCCGTACCCTGCTCAGCGACCACTACGCGGCCGAACTCGGCGAGCCCTTCGTCAGCGCGGGACTGTGCTACTACCGGGACGGCCGGGACAGCGTGGCCTGGCACGGCGACCGGATCGGCCGGGGCGAGGTCCAGGACACGATGGTCGCGATCCTCTCCCTCGGCGAGCCGCGCCCGCTGCTGCTCCGGCCGCGCGGTGGCGGCGGCCCCACCCTGCGGCGGCCGCTCGGCCACGGCGACCTGATCGTGATGGGCGGGTCCTGCCAGCGCACCTGGGACCACGCGATCCCCAAGACCCGCGCCGCCGTCGGCGGCCGGATCAGTGTCCAGTTCCGGCCGCGGGGCGTGGCGTAAGCGCGCTAACGCCCCGGACGCCCCGTCGGCTCCGCGTCCGGCGCGGGGGTCGAGGACCGGCCGAGGATGTCGAAGAGAGCCACCACCAGGGCCAGGGCGGCCAGGCCGGTGGAGGTGAGCAGGCCGAGCTCGAAACCGGCGGTGTAGTCGGCGTGGCGGCTGTCCACCCGGCTGAAGAACACCGAGCCGACCGCGGCGATCCCCACCGCGGACCCGATCCGCTGCGCGGTCTGGAGCACCCCGCCCGCGCTTCCCGCGCCGGCCACCGGCACCTCGCTCAGCGTCAGCGTCTGGTTCGGCGAGATGACCAGGCCGCTGCCCATCCCGGCCAGCAGCAGCGGCGCCGCGGTCGTGAAGCCGACCGTACGGCCGGTGTCGAGATGCGCCGCCAGGGTTGCGCCGAGCAGCCCGATGATCACCATCACCAGGCCGGCCGCCACCAGCGGACGCCCGATCCTGGTCACCACCCGGCCGCCCACCGCCGCCGCCCCGGCCGAGCCCAGCGCGAACGGCAGGATCGACAGGCCGGCCTCCAGCGCGGTGTAGCGCATCCCGTTCTGGAGGAAGAGCGTCAGGATGAAGAAGACCGCGGTGAAGCCGGCGAAGTACAGCAGCGAGAGCAGCACGCCGAGCGCGTAGGAGCGGTGCCGGAAGAGCGTGAGGTCCACCAGCGCCGTGCGCCGCCGCGCGTACCGCCGCTCCCAGCGGACGAAGGCGGTCAGCACCAGCAGGGCCACCGGCACCAGCGCCCACTTCTGCGGCCCCTTCCACTGCTCCTCCTGGACGAAGGGCAGCAGCAGGACCACGGTGCCGAGGCCGAGCAGGGCGACGCCCACCGGATCGAGATGGCTCCGCCCGCGTTTGTCCGCCGCCTCGCCGGGGTGCGGGGGCGGCAGCAGCCGGTGCGCCAGCGGCAGCGCGACCAGGCCGATCGGCAGGTTGACGTAGAACACCCAGCGCCAGCCGTCGTGGCTGCCGAACGCCTCGATCAGCACCCCGCCGAGCAGCGGGCCGACCGCCGTGGATACCCCGATGGTCGCGCCGAGCAGGCCGAACGCCCGGCCGCGCTCGGCGCCGCGGAACATCTGCTGGATGAACCCCGACACCTGCGGGACCAGCACGCCGCCCGCCGCTCCCTGCAACAGCCGGGCGGTGACCAGCCACGCCTCGTTCTGCGCCGCGCCCGCCAGCGCGCTCGTCGCGGTGAACAGCACCAGGCCGGTCAGGAAGACCGTCCGCCGGCCGCGCACATCGCCCAGCCGCCCGGCCGGCACGAGCACCAGGCCGAAGGTGAGGGCGTAACCGGACAGCACCCACTGGAGACCGCTCTGCGAGGCGCCGATGCCGGTCCTGATCGACGGCAGCGCCACGTTGACGATGCTCACATCGAGCAGCGTCATGAAACTCGCGGTCAGACAGACCGCGAGGGCCGGCCAGCGCCGGTCATGGCCGCCGGGCGACCGCGCCGGATCACCGAAACCGTCCGACCCCCCGGGACCGCCCGGCCCGTCCACCGCGCCACCGCCGTCCGTGCCGTCCGCGTCCGTCGGGCCTTGCGTCGCGCGGGTGTCGTCCGGGCCGTCCTGGCCCTTCGCGGCGCCGTCCCGCTCCCCGCCGTGGGCCGGTCGGTCGCGGGAGGAGATCCCGGCACGGGAAGGGTCGTGGGGGTGTGACGGTGAGGTGTGCGGTGGGCTCACGGTGGATGTGTTCCTTCCCCTGGGGGCCTCGGATTCCCCGGGGGACCATGGGTTCGCTCCGGTGCGGCCGATCTACCGACAACGCGTGCCCGGTGTGTGTCCAGGTCATGCCTGTGGTGATCAGGCACGCCGCCACTCGGAGCACCGCTGCGGCGGGGCCGGCGCGAGGGCGGTGCGGGACTGGTGCGGGACTGGCGCGGGCCGATGCGAGGGCGGCCTGCGATGGTGCCGGGGATCCGGGGTAGGCCCTTGTCATGACGAGCCCGATCGCCACCCTCGGCGTCGAAGAGGAGTACCTGCTGCTTGACGGGGAGACCGGCCTGCCCGCGCCCCGCGCCGGGCAGGTCCAGGCCGCCGCCCACCTGGAACCGGTGCTCGGCAGCGACGAGGTCGACAGCGAACTGCTCCAGGCCCAGGTCGAGGTGGCCACCCCCGTCTGCGTCGGCCTGGACGAGGTGACCGCCCACCTGGCCCGCTTCCGGCAGGCCGTCGGCGCCGCCGCGGACCGGGTCGGCTGCCGGCTCGCGGCCACCGGCGGCGCGCCGGTGTCGTCGGGCCGCCCCGTGCCCGTCACCGAGAACCGGCGCTACCAGGAGATGCGGGTCGACGCCGGCCGGCTCGTGGACGAGCAGCTCATCTGCGGCATGCACATCCATGTGGCCGTACCGGACCGCTCGTCCGGGGCCGCCGCCCTCGGCCGGCTGCGCCCCTGGCTGCCCGTCCTCGTGGCGCTCGGCGCCAACTCGCCCTTCTGGGAGGGCCGTGACACCGGTTTCGCGAGCTGGCGCACCGTGGTCTTCGGCCGCTGGCCGGTCAGCGGCTCGCCCCCGTTCATCGCCAATGGCGCGGACTACGAGAGCCGGGTCGGCGCGCTGCTCGGCACCGGGGTGATCAAGGACCGCCACCAGCTCTACTGGCACGCCAGGCTCTCCGAGGAGTACCCGACGCTGGAGGTCCGCGCCCCCGACGTGCAGGTCGACATCGACAGCGCCGTCACCCTGGCCGGCATCGCCCGCGGCCTGGTGACGACCGCGCTGCGCGAGACCCGGCGCGGCGCGACCCCGCTCGACCCGCCGGCCAGCATCATGAACGCGGCCGGGTGGCACGCCGCGCGGCACGGTCTGACCGGACTGCTGGTCGATCCGCGGCGGGCGACCCCCGCCCCGGCGGCCGACGTGGTGCACGCGCTGCTCGACCACATCACCCCCGCGCTCCGCGAACTCGGCGACAGCGAACGCGTCACCGCGGGGGTGGGGCGGCTGCTCGACCACGGCACCGGCTCGGCCCGGCAGCGCCGGGCCGTCGCCGAGGGCCGCCCGGACGCCCTGCTGGACCTGATCGCACCGGGACCGGCCGCTCGGCACGAGGCCGGCCGACCCGCGGAAGCGGAGAGACGATGACGCAGAGCCGTGGCGGCGACGCCGAGGACCACCGGGGGCTCCCGGACGACTGGGAACGCGACGAGACCCCCGAGGAGCGGGCCGACCGGCGCTGGGGCGACCTGCTCCAGGAGCTGCGGGTCACCCAGACCGGGGTGCAGATCCTCTTCGGCTTCCTGCTCACCGTCGTCTTCCAGCAGCGCTTCACCCATCTGTCCGGCACCGAGAAGAACCTCTACACCGTCACGGTGGCACTGGGCGCCGCCACCATGGCGGTGCTGATCGGCCCGGTCGCCATGCACCGGCTGCTCACCGGGCGGCGCCTGAAGCCGGAGACGGTCACGCTCGCCTCGAAGCTCACCGTGCTCGGCCTGGTGCTGCTGCTCTGCACCATGGCCTCCTCGCTGCTGCTGGTGCTGCGGCTGGCGAACAGCGGCTCGACCGCCGCGTGGCTGACCGGCGGAATAGCGCTGTGGTTCGTGCTCTTCTGGTTCGTCCTGCCGCTGTGGGCCAGGTATCGCACGGTGCCCGGCGAGGAGTGACGCGCCGGCCCCGTCGGGGCCGGCCCAGGCGGACGCGGCGGCCGATCAGGCGGGGAACCCTGGGACCGCCGATGATGGAGGGGTGGGCCACCCGCTGCTCGGGGGTGCCCGGCGCTGGGCGGAATAGCCGTTTTCGTCCCGACCTCACGGGTAGGCGACCGCCGAGCGCGGAAGGCGCAACGCGACCCCAACGCGAGAGGACGTGATCGTCCGTGCGAACCGCATTCCCGGTCGCGTGCCCGATCGAGGCCGACAGGGCGTGGGACCGCCCCCCGGACGTGTGCGCCGGGGCCGTTCCGCGCGCAGCGAAGCGGGGGCGATGACATGACCGAATACCCAGCGGAATCCGACTTCTTCGACCGCCCCGAGTCCTCACGGCCCACCGACCTCGATCCCATGGGGGACGACGTCTACCAGCCGGACGGCAGCGAGATCGTCGAGGACGCCGGGCCGCTCGACGAGGACGACACGCTGGACAACCGCGGTGTCGGGGACCCGCTCGACGAGGGCTACTCACCGCCGGAACGGCCGCTGGCCGTGGAGACGACCGGCACCACGGCCGACGAACAGCGCTACGGCGATTCCCTCGACGTACGGCTGCGCCGTGAGGAACCGGACGAGCAGCCGATCGAGGGCGACGGCCTCGGCGACAAGACCGACAGCGACGGCGAACTGATCGACGACGAGGTCGGCGACCGCCGCTCCGGCCGGCTGGTCGCCCCCGACGAGGGCGCCCACGCCCGGCACGACGGGGTGACCGGCGACGACGTCGGCATCGACGGAGGCGCCGCCTCGGCCGAGGAGGCGGCGGTCAATGTCGTGGCCGACGCCGAGGAGGTGGCCGACCTGGCCGCCCCGGAGGGGTACGAGCGCCCGGCGCCCGGCTCGATCCCCGGATCCGACCAGGGATCAGCGGAATCCGGGGAACCCGGCGAGGAATCCGGGACGTCGGACGCGGACAGAAGGAGCCGGTGACATGGCAGCAGCGAACCAATCGAACGAGCCGGACCGGAACGGGGCCGACGAGGGCATGACGTGCAGCGTGCCCAAACACGGCGGGAAGCCGGCGCACGCGGGCGAGCGGTCGGCGGGCGGCCCGCGGGACGGCGGCGGGCAGCCGCGGCACGCGCGGCGGCGGGGTCTGCACTGGCCGCACCGCCGCCGCAAGCACGAGGAGGCTCCGGGCGCCGCGACGGCCACCGATGCCAGGTACAGCCGCAGCGGCCAGCAGTTGCCGAGCGGGCTCGGCGCGAGCCTGGCCACGTCCGGCGGGATGCTGCTCGCGATGGTCGAGGACGTACGGATGCGGGGCGGTGTCGAACCCGAAGATCTGCGCCCGCTCGCCGACACCTTCGCGCGGCACTCGGCGGCCAAGGAGGCCACCGTACGGAAGGTTCTGGTCCGCAACCACGTCGCCACCAATGTGGTGGAGCGCGACCGGCAGGAAGGCGACCTGATCCAGGGCATCCTGGACCGGGCTCTCACCGGCCGGCACCCGGAGGACACCCGCACCCTCACCGTGGACGGGGCCCTCACCCAGATGTACCAGTACCTGTCGCACGAGCGGCGCGATCTGGTGCCGGCCATCGACCAGGCGGTCTCGCGCGAGGACAGCGAGAGCCTCGCCGCGGCCTTCGAGGCCATCTCCGACGAGTGAGCAAGGCCGGCGCCCAGGGGACGACCCGGACGGCTGGACGGCTGGACGGCTGGACGGCTAAATGGTTGGCCGGGCCGGGGGTCGCTTCGCCATGATGGCCGACCATGGCGCGTACCTTCGACGAACTGGTGGCCGAGGCCGACTCCGTGTCGGTCGACGGCTGGGACTTCTCCTGGCTCGACGGCCGGGCCACCGAGCAGCGCCCCTCCTGGGGCTACCAGCGGCTGATGGGCGAGCGGCTGGCCCGGGTGGACGCCGCGCTGGACATCCAGACCGGCGGGGGTGAGGTGCTCGCCGGCGTGCCCGGGCTGCCCGCGCTGATGGCCGCGACCGAGTCGTGGCCGCCGAATCTGGCCAAGGCCACCGGCCTGCTGCACCCGCGCGGCGCGGTGGTCGTCGCGGATTCCGACGAGCCGCCGCTGCCCTTCGCCGACGCGGCCTTCGACCTGGTCACCAGCCGCCACCCGGTCACCGTCTGGTGGCACGAGATCGCCCGGGTGCTACGGCCGGGCGGCAGCTACTTCTCGCAGCAGGTCGGGCCGGCGAGCGGGGTGGAACTGGTCGAGTTCTTCCTCGGCCCGCAGCCCGAGGAGGTACGCAACGGGCGCCACCCGGACCGCGCCCGGGCCGGCGCCGAGGCGGCCGGGCTCGAGGTGCTCGAACTGCGCACCGAGTCGCTGCTGATGGAGTTCTTCGACATCGGAGCCGTCGTCTACTTCCTGCGCAAGGTGATCTGGATGGTGCCGGGCTTCACCGTCGAGCGGTACCGGGAACGACTGCGGGACCTGCACCGGCTCATCACCGCTGAAGGTTCGTTCCGCACCCGGTCGACCCGCTCACTGATCGACGCCCGCAAACCGGCCCGCTGAACAGGAGTGCGGGCAGGCGGGTAAGCGAGCCGGCCGGCCCGGGACGGCGCCGGGAAGCCGGCCCGGCCCGTCCGCTCGGTGGCGGCTACCGCCGGGCCGCCGATCCCTTGCCGCCGTCGCCGCGCTGGGCGCCGAACGTGCCGAAAGCCCCGTCGTGGTGGACCAGCGGTGGGGCCGTCGCCGGGCCGCCGGCCGTGAGGACCCGGCCCACCACCAGGAAGTGGTCGCCGACGTCGTGGAGTTGTACGGTCCTGGCGGTCAGCCAGGCGTCCACCCCGGCGAGCAGCGGCACCCCGTCGTCTCCGGGCGCCCACTCCACCCCCGCGAACCTGTCCACCCCACTGCGGGCGAACCCCCGTGCCAGTTCGGTCTGTTCGGCCGCCAGCAGATGCACGGCGAACACCTCGGCGGCGCGGACGCTCGGCGCGGTCGAGGCGGTGGACGACAAGTAGAAGGAAACCAGGGCCGGTTCGAGCGACGCCGAGGTGAAGGAGGTGGCGGTGAACCCGGCGGGGCCCGGCACCGTCACCACGGCCACCGTGCTTGCCTGCCGCCGCAGGGTCCTTCGCAGCAGGTCCGCCCCGCTCGGGGCGGCTGGTTCGGCGTGGGCGGGCGGAGTGGTCGCGGCGAGGGCGGGAGTCACAGTCATGACGAGCGGTTCCTTCCGGGGCGGGATCGGACGGGCCTGCCGCAGCGGACCCGGGCGGCTCTCGGGTGTTCGGCCGGAGGCGCGGCCGCGAGTTCGCCTCGCACCGGGCCTGTCGGCCTGTTGACCGAAGGCGTCGGCGCGGCGGAGCCGGCCCGGCGGCCCGGCGGCCGGGCGGCCGGGCGGCCGGGCGGCCGGGCGGCCGGGCGGCCGGGCGGCGGCGAGCCGTCCGCGGTGCGGGGGAGGCGGACCGGCGCGTCCGCCTCCCTGGTGGAGTCAGAAGACGGCGGTGCCCTCGACGCTGAGGAGCGGGCCGCCGGACGCGCGGAGGCGTTCGAGCCATTGGACGACCAGCGCCGCCACCGTGCGGTGCTGGATGTCGTTGAAGGTGTCGTGGCGGCCGTCGGCCACCGTGGCCAGGGTCGAGGCCGGCAGCCGGGCGGCCAGCGCGCGGGCTCCGCCCGCCGGGGCCACCGGGTCGGCCGCGCCGTGCAGCAGCAGCGCGGGCACGGCCGGTGGCGCGGCGAGGGCCGACTCGGCCGCGGCCGCCAGCTCCGCCGGTACGGGTTCGGTCAGCGCGCCGGGCGCGAACCGGGGATCGTCCGCCAGCCGGCCGCGGTGGGTGGGGCAGGTCGTGCGGGCGTCGAGTTCGCCGGTCCACCCCGCCTCCCCGGGCGACCAGTCGCCGCCGGCCGGCACCCCGGCGAGCAGCAGCGCGTCCGGCGCGACCGAGGTACGTACCGCCGCCGCCAGGGCGTGCAGCGCCCCCGTGTCGGAGCCGGCCAGCACCAGCGGCCTGGCCGCCTCGCCGGCCACCGTGTCCACCGCCGCCGCGACGTCGGCGGCGCGGGTGCCGGGCGCGACCGCCAGCACGTGCACGACGTACGCGTCCGCGGCCAGCCGCCGTCCGAACCGCTCGTAGACACCGGGGTGTTCACCGCGGCCGGGCAGCAGCACGATGGTGCCGCGGTGCAGCAGTCCCTCGGCCGGGTACCAGTGGGCGGCGGTGTCGCCTGCCGCCGGGGGCGCGGCCGGGTCCGCCGGCGGCGGAGCCGGGGGTGCCGGGACGACGGTGTTCAGGGCGGCGGCCCCGGGCGCGGCGGTCATCGGGCGGCCCCGGCGGCGGTCTCGGGCACCTTGGTGGCCGCGGCCTCGCGGCGGGCCACCTCGGCGCGGACCAGCGGGAGCAGTTCACGGCCGTAGTCGACCGCGTCGTCCAGCGGGTCGTAGCCGCGGATCAGCAGGGTGGTGACGCCGATGTCCACGTAGTCCAGCAGCGCCTGCGCGACGGTCTCCGGGGTGCCGACCAGGGCGGTGGAGTTGCCGGCCGCGCCGGTCGCCGCCGCGGTCGGGGTCCACAGGGCGCGGTCGTGCAGCTCGCCCTTGGCCGCCGCGGCCAACAGCCGCTGCGAGCCGGCGTTCTGCGGCTTCGCGCCGGGTCCCACCGGCAGGATCTGCCGCCGGCTGCCGACGAACGACCCGGCGGCGCCACGGGAGTTGATCGTGTCGAGGATACGGTGCGCCCGCTCCCAGGCCGCCTCTTCGGTGCGGCCGAGGATCGGTCGCAGCGAGACGCTGATCCTGGGCGCTTCCGCGCGGCCGGCGGCGGCCGCGGCGGCCCGGACGGAGGCGATCTGCTCGGCGGTCCCGGCGAGCGGCTCCCCCCACAGCGCGAAGACATCGGCCTGCTTGCCGCCGACCCGGTAGGCCGCCTCGGAGGAGCCGCCGAAGTAGAGCGGGATCCGCGGTGAGGTGACCGGCCTGACCTCGGAGAGGTAGTCCTTGACGCGGTAGAAGCGGCCCTCGTGGTCGAAGGGCTCGGTGCTCGTCCAGGCCCGCTTGAGCACGTCCAGATACTCGTCGGTGCGGGCGTAGCGGTCGTCCTTGCCCAGGAAGTCGCCGTCGCGGGCCTGTTCGGCGTCGTGGCCGCCGGTGATGATGTGGACCGCGACCCGGCCGCCGGAGAAGTGGTCGAGCGTGGCGAAGGTCCTGGCGGCCAGCGTGGGCGCGACGAAACCGGGCCGGTGGGCCACCAGCAGCCCGAGCCGCTCGGTGTTCGCCGCCACGTGGGCGGCGACCTGGGTGCCGTCCGGGCTGCCCGAGCCGTACCCGATCAGGACCCGGTCGAACCCGGCCTCCTCATGGGCGCGGGCGAACCGCACGGTGTAGTCGGGGTCGACGACCGGGCCGGCCGGCGGCCGGGTCTCGGAGACATCGCGGGTGCCGATCATGCCGATGAACTCGACGGGCATGGCTGGTTGGGCCTTTCGTGAGAGGTTCCTGGTTCGTGGTGTCGGTTTGAACGGTGAGGGCGCGGTGAGAGCACGGTGGGGTGCGGTGGGGCGGGGCGGCGGCGCTGGGCACGCCGAGGAGTGGGGGGTCAGAGCGCCAGGGCGGCGCGGCCGGCCGCCAGCAGTACGGAGTCGTCCTGCGGGGTGTGCACACGGCCGCACAGCACATCGCGCAGGTGGCGCTGGAGCGGATTGGTCCTGGTCAGGCCGTTGTTGCCGACGAGCGCCACGGCTTCCTCCACCGAGGTGATCGCCGCGTGGACGCCGAGCACCTTGGCGCCCGGCGCCTCGGCCGCCGCGAGCCGGTCGCCGGCGTCCACCGCCGCGGCCAGCGCCGCCACCAGGCGCTCGGCGCCGGCCAGCCTGACCTCGATCTCGCCGACCGCGCTCTGGAAGCGGGGCAGCGAGGCCAGCGGCGCGCCGAGCGCGCTCGGCGCCCGCCCACGCAGGAAACCCGTCAGCCACTGCTGCGCGGTTCGCGCCACCCCGAGGTAAAGGGCGGTCAGGCCGAGGGAGTTCCACGCCCCGCCGATCACGTCCCGGCCGCCGTCCGCCGCGGGTTCGGCGAGACCGGCCACCCGGTCCGCGTGGACCCGTACGGTGTCGAACAGCACGTCGTCGCTGCGGCTGGCCCGCAGGCCCAAGTGGTCCCAGGTGGGGCGGATCTCGATACCGGGGGAGTCGGCGCGCACCAGGAACGACCCGACCCGTACCGGATCCTCCTCCGTACGTGCCCACACCGCCATCCAGCGCAGCGCGACCGCCCCGGTGGAGAAGACCTTGTGGCCGGTCAGCTCCCAGTGGTCGTCGCCCGGCCGGCGTCTGGCGGTGGTGGCGGGCAGGCCGCCGCGCACCGGACTGCCGGGATCGGGCTCCACCCGCAGGGCGTTGACGAGGGCCGGCGCCGCCGCGGATTCGGTGAGCAGCTCGTCGTAGACGGCGGCCGGCCACTGCGGGGTACGGGCCTGCGCGGCATGCGTGAAGAGCGTCATCGCGGTGACCAGGGCGACGGCGGGATCGCCGGCGCCGAGGGCGCCCAGAATCCGGACCGTGTCGGCGAGGCCGCCGCCAGGACCGCCGTGGCGCCGGGCGACGGTCGCGGTGAGCAGGCCCGCGGCGTGGACGGCGGAGATGCCCTCGTGGGGGAAGGCGGCGTCGCGGTCGCGGGCCGGGGCGTTGGCGGCGAGCGCCGCCGTGACGTCGGGGAGCCGGCCGTAGTCGGGGACCGGGAGGGCGCGGGCCGCGCCGCAGCCGGACGCGGGTTGGGGTGCGGGTCCCGGCCCGGCGGCCGCGCCGGGGGCGCTGGGTGCGGTGGTGTCGCTGGTCACGGTGGTTCCCTGTCGTCGGGGGCGGTGCTGGTCCGCGGTGAGGTGCGGTGGATCCGGTCAGCCGGTGGGCAGCCGGGGGTGGTGACAGGCCGCGGCCCGTCCGCCGGGGTGCGGTGAACTGCCCGGCTCCGTACGGCAGTCGGCGTCGGCGAAGGGACAGTGGTGGGCGAACGCGCAGGCGCCGGGCGCGGCCGCCCAGGGCAGCGGTCCGGTGACCGGTCCGGTGACCCGCCCGGCGGCGGCCCGGGGGCCGCCCGCCCGGTCGATCCTGGGCGCGGAGGCGGTGAGCAGGGCGGTATAGGGGTGCAGGGGGCTTCCCAAAACCTGGGCGGTCGGCCCGTGTTCGACGAGCTTGCCGCGATAGAGCACGGCGATCCGGTCGGCGATCCCGGCCAGTGAGCTGAGGTCGTGCGAGATGACGACGATCGCCACTCCCAGATCCCGCCGCAGCGAGTCGAGCAGTCGCAGTACGTGGTTGCGGTTGGAGGCGTCGAGCGCGCTCACCGGCTCGTCGGCGAGCAGCAGCGCCGGCCGGGTCACGATGGCCCGGGCCAGCGCGACCCGCTGCCGCTGGCCGCCCGACAGCTCGGCGGGTACGCGCCCGCCCAGCGCGTCGGCGTCGAGACCGACCCGGTGCAGGGCCTCGGCGGCCGCGGCCCGGCGTTCCGCCTTCGCCAGGCCGGCCACGGCCAGCGGCTCGCCCACCAGCTCGATCACCGTCAGATCGGGGTCGAGCGAGCGCAGCGGGTCCTGGAACATGTACTGCACCCGACCGGACCTGCGGTGCTCCCGCAGCGCCCGGCCGCGCAGCGCGCTCACCTCGATCCCCTCGACGCTGATCCGCCCCGCCGTCACCGGCGCCGACCCCACCACGGCCCGCGCCAGCGTGGTCTTCCCCGACCCGGTCTCCCCGATCACCCCGAGGATCTCCCCGGCCACCACCTCCAGCCCCACCCCACCCAGCACGCCGACCGCCCCTCCATGCCCGGCGCCGCGCCGTGGGTAGGCCACGTCGAGTCCTTCGACCCGCAGGACGGCTTCGCCGTGGCGGGGTTGGTCGGGGTCCGAGCGCAATGCGCGGGTGGGCGGGGTGGGTTCGGCGGCCTGTGCGGTGGCGGCCCGGTCCGGGGCCGGGCCCGACGCGCCGGGGGGCGGGGTGGTTTCGGGTCCTGGGTGGGGTGCTCCGGTCGACCCCGCGTGGCCGGTGCTGCGTTGGGGGTAGGCCACGTCGAGTCCTTCGACCCGCGGGACGGCTTCGCCGTGGCGGGGTTGGTCCGGAGTCGAGGGCAACGCGCGGGTGGGCGGGGTGGGTTCGGCGGCCTGTGCGGTGTCGGCCCGGTCCGGGGCCGGGCCCGACGCGCCGGGGGGCGGGGTGGTTTCGGGGGCCGGATCGGGGGCGGGAGTTTGGGGAGTTGGGGTGCCGGTGGCGGAGACGGTCATGCGGGCACCTCCTCGAAGGCTCGGGAATCGGTGACGGACCGGGTCAGCTCGGCGGTGAGTTCGCCGGCCCGGAGGCAGCGGACCCGGCGGCCGTCGGGGGCGGTGGTGAGGGGGACCCGTGCCGTACGGCAGCGGTCCTCGGCGAAGCCGCAGCGGTCGGCGAAGCGGCAGCCGGGCGGTTCGGCGCCCGCCTCCGGCGGCCGGCCGGGGATGACGGCCAGCTCGCGGCGGCGCCAGTCGCCGGCCGAGGCGACGCTCAGCAGCGCCGCGGTGTAGGGGTGGGCGGGACCGCTCACCACATCGCCGGTCCGGCCGTCCTCGACGATCTCCCCGGCGTAGAACACCAGCACCCGGTCGGTCACTTCGGCGACCACCGCCAGATCGTGGGTGACCAGCAGCAGCGCCAGCCCGCGCTCCTCCCGCAACCTCCCGAGCACATCGAGGACTTCGGCCTGCACCACGGTGTCCAGCGCGGTGGTCGCCTCGTCGGCGACGAGCAACCGGGGGTCGCAGGCGACCGCGATGGCGATCAGCACCCGCTGGAGCATCCCGCCGGACAGCTCGTGCGGATAGCGGTGGAAGACCTCCGCTGGCCGGCGCAGCCCGACCGAACCGAAGAGCTCGACCGCCCGGGCCCGCGCCTCGGCGCGGCCCAACCCGAGCCGTATCCGCAGCGGTTCGGTGAGCTGGCGGCCCACGGTCAGCGCCGGGTTGAGATACGAGGCCGGGTCCTGGAAGACCGCCCCGAGCCGTACCCCGCGCAGCCGCTCCCACTGCCGGGCGGAGAGCGTGGTCAGCTCGGTGCCGTCCAGCCGGGCGCTGCCCGCCGAGACCGCGCAGCCGGGCGCCAGCACGCCGAGCAGCGACCGGCAGGTCAGCGTCTTGCCGCTGCCGGACTCGCCGACCACCCCGACCGCCTCGCCGGCCCCAACGGTGAACGACACATCCCGTACCGCCTCGGTGCGGCCGGCGCCGACGGTGATGTGCAGCCCCTCGACGGCGAGCACCGGAGCGCTCGGCTCGGGCTCGGTGTCAGGTCCGGTGGTGGTCCGTTCAGACGGTGACCGGCTCATCGGTCCTCCTTTCCGGCGCCTCGTCCCGGCGCGTACGCCGGCCGCGGCCGGCGGCGGCGACCTTGGCGCGGAACCCGCTGCCACCGGCCGCCGCGTCCGCGCCGCCGCTGTCGCGTATCGCGTCCGCCAGCAGGTTGAGCGCCCCGACGGTGATCATGATCAGCAGGCCGGGCAGCACCGGAGCCCACGGCTGCTGGGCGAGATAGCCCAGATCGCTGGCGAGCACCCCGCCCCAGGTGGGCGCGGGCGGCTGCACCCCGACGCCGAGGAAGGTCAGCGAGGTGACGGTGAGCAGCGCGGTGGCCAGCGCGTGCGCGGTGGTGACGGCGACCGTCGGCAGGATCTTGGCCACGATGTGGGTCCGCAGCACCCGGCCGCGCGAGGCCCCCATCAGCTCGGCCGCCTCCACGTACTGCGCCTGCTTCAGACCCAGCGCGGCGGCCCGGGAGACCCGGAAGAACAGCGGCGCCAGCAGCACGCCGAGCGCCAGCATCGCCTGGTTGAGGCCGTTGCCGAACACACCGATCGCGGCGATCGCGAACAGGGTGAACGGCAGCGTCATCAGCGCGTCGACCACCCGCAGCGCCGTCCACTCGAAGACCCGGCCGAGCCACAGCGACGCCAGCCCGGGCACCACCCCGAGCAGCATGGCCGCGCCGACCGCCTCGACCGCGCCGAGCACCGACCGCCCGGTGCCGGCCAGCAGCCGGCTCAGCACATCGCGGCCGAGGTAGTCGGTGCCCAGCGGATGGCCGCCGCTCGGGCCCTGGAGCATGTGCGCGGTGTCCTGCGCCAGCGGGTCCTGCGGGGCGATCAGCGAGCCGAACACCGCGAGGACCGCGACGGCCAGGAGCACGGCGAGCGCGGCCCGGGCCGCAGGCAGCCGCCAGGTGCGGCGCAGCGTCCTCATGCGGCACCGTCCGCGGCCGGATCGTCGGGGGCCGCCACCGGGCCGGCCGAACGGGACCGGCGGGCCGCGGGGTTGAGTGCCAGCAGCGCCGCGTTGATGGCCGCGTTGGCGATCAGCACCACCGTGACCGTGACCAGCAACGTGCCCTGGATGACGGGGACATCGTGCTGCTGCGCGGCCTGGAGGGAGAGCTGCGCGATGCCGGGCAGATTGAAGATCCGCTCGGTGACCACCGCGCCGCCGATCACGATCGGCACGCTCATGCCGAGCACGGTCAGCGCGGGGCCCGCCGCGTTGCGCAGCACATGTCCGAGCAGCACCCGGCGGGCGGTCAGCCCGCGCATCGCCGCGCCCGTCACGTAGTTGGCGCGCAACTCCCCGACCAGGGAGGCCCGTAGCTGGCGGGCCACGTTGGCCGCCGTCTCCAGGCTGAGCGCGAAGGCCGGCAGGATCGCGAACCGCAGCCACTGCGCCGGGCTCTCGCCGAAGGGGGTGTAGCCGCCCGACGGCAGCCAGCCGAGCTTCACCGACACCACGGCGATCAGCCCGATGGCGACCACGAAGGCGGGCAGCGTGCCGAGCACCGAGCAGACCGCGGTGACGGCCCGGTCGACCCGCCCGCCATTGCTGCGGGCGGCGGCGAGTCCGCCGAGCGAGCCGAGCAGAACGGCGATCACCAGCGCGAGGCCGGCGATCGACAGATCGACCGGCAGTGCCTGGAAGACGCTGTCGGAGACCGGCAGCGTGGTGAACCATGAGCGGCCCAGATCGCCGGTGAAGGCGTGGCCGAGCCAGGTCGCGTACTGCACCGGCAGCGCCCGGTCCAGCCCGAAGGCGTGGTCGAGCCGGGCGATGTCGGCCGGGGTCGCGGTGTCGCCGAGCACGGCCGCCGCCGGGTTGGCGTTCGACAGCGCGCCGAGCCCGAAGGTCAGCAGCGAGGACAGCAGGAAGACCGCGGCGGTGGAGAGCAGCGCCCGGCCGAGCGGGCGCGGGGCCCGGGCCGCCCGGCGGGCCAGTGCGGCGCGCCGGCGCTCCGGCAGCGCCTCGGCGAGCACGGTCATCCGACGGTCACCCCCTCGAACCGCTGGACCACCGTGGTCTCCGGCAGCGCCGACACGCCCTTGGCGCGGGCGAGGATGCGGGGCACCGTGTAGAGGAAGACGTTCGGGGTGTTGCGCACCGCGAAGGCGGTGGCGGCCTGGAGCACCCGCGGGTAGTCGGGGGAGTCCAGCGGGGTCCGGGTCACCTTGTCCAGCGCGGCGACCAGCCCCGGCGGGGTGGTGCGGCCGGGATTCATCAGCCCCTGCTGCCCGAAGAGCACCTGGAACGCCTGCACGGCCGAGTCCCGGCCGGCGAACTGGTCGACGGCGAGCTGCCGTTCGTGCTGGATGTAGATGATCTGGGTGAACTGGGCCTGCGGGATGACCTCGATCTTCGCGTTGATCCCGACCTTCTTGAGCTGGGCCTGGATCTGCTCCGGCACGCCCTCGGCGACGGAGGTGGTCAAGGTGATGTCCAGGCCGCCTGGATGGCCGGCCTGTGCCAGCAGGTCCTTGGCCTTGGCCGGGTCGTACGCGAAGAGGTCCGCGCTGCTCGGGTCGTAGCCGGCGTAGCCCTTCGGGAAGGGCTGGTAGGTGACCTCGCCGTTGCCGAACGCCTGGGTCTTGACCAGTGCCTCACGGTCGATGGCGTACTTGAGGGCCTCGACGACCGCGGGCTTGTCGAAGGGCGCGTCGGCGCTGTTGACGTCGAGCGTGGCGACCACCATCGAGGGGATCACCTGGACGTCGAGTCCGGCCGCCTTGGCCGCGGCGACCTGACTGCCGGGAATCTGGGCCACGTTGTACTGCCCGGACTGAAGAGCGGCCACCACCGTGGAGGCGTCCGGCAGCGGATAGAGCTCGAAGCCGGTCAACTTGATCGAGGCCGCGTCCCAGTAGCCGGGATTGCGGCGCAGCACGGCTTTGGCGTTCTGGGTGTACGAGGTGAGGCTGAAGGGTCCGGCGCCGGCCGGCTTGGCCGCGATCGCGGCCGCGTCGGTGGTGAACGCGGCGGGGTTGACGATCATCCCGGTCTTGCCGGCCAGCAGATTGGGGATCTGGTAGTCGGCGTGGTTCAGGTCGATGACGACGGTGGCCGCGTCGGGCGCCGACACCGCCTTGACCGAGGCGAGTTGGGGCGCGACCAGCGACTTGGGGTCGGAGATGCCGCGCTCCAGGCTCTTCTTGACCGCCGTCGCGTCCAGCGCGCCGCCGTCGGCGAAGGTCAGCCCGGAGCGCAGCTTGAAGGTCACCTGGGTGCCCGCGCTGTTGTACGTCCACGACTCGGCGAGGGCCGGCACCGCGGCGCCGTGCGGATCGAGTTTGGTGAGGCCGGCGTAGACGAGCGAGAGCGCGTGCACATCCCAGCCGGCCGAGGAGAACACCGGGTCCCATGAGGTCGGCAGCGACCAGCCCCACTTGAGCACGGACGAGCCCGAGCCGGCAGCCGCGGCGCCGCCGGCACTGCCGCCGCAGGCGGTCAGGGCGAGCGCGGCGCCCGCGCCGAGACCCAGGCCGAGGAAGGAGCGTCTGCCCAGAGCGGGCGCCGAAGTGGACACACTGGCACGTTTCATGACGAAGCGTTACCTTTCGAGGTTTGCCGAGGCAGCCCTCGGTGAGCGAGGGCGGCGCGAAGCGCCGCGAGTGCCGGGGACGGGGTGCGGCGGTGGGCGCGGTGCGGGGCAGGGCGGGAGACAGCGGGCACGCCGGGCAGGCGGCTACGACAGCGGAGCCGGGCCGGCGGCGGGCCGGAGTGACATGGCGACGCGGGGAGGGATGCGGGGAAGTGACCCGCGGGCGGGCCCGCGCCGGGGGAGGGGCGGGCGGCGCGGCGCCGGGCGGCGAGCCTTCAGTCGGTGACCGGTCGGGCGCCGCGGGGGCACAAGCGCGGGGTCAGCGACAGAGAGCGCTGCTGGTGCGCAGGAAGTCCACGTAGCGGCACACCACACCGGGGTGCGTCGTAAGCATGTGCCCATCCTGACGGGCACGATGAACCGCTGTCAATGGACACCAAATGGTGTCTCATCCGCTGGAACGCTGACCGTCCCCGCTTCGGCGCAGGTCAACGTCGCGGAGTGGGGAAGCGGCGACCCAGGGGCTGACCGCGGCCTCCGCCGGGTGGAGCCACAGCGGGCCGTTCCCGGTATCGATCCGGACCGCTGTCGCGGGCGGTGCGGAGTCGGGCGCGAGGAGTTCCCACTCGGGTCCCGTGAGGCTCCGGTGGTACGCCAACAGGGCTTCGGGGTCCGGGTGTTGAGGCGTGGGAAGCGGACCGGGGGCGACCGCCCGAGCCGCGGCCAGATAGGCGTCGAGCGGACGCCTGCCGGGCACCAGCCGATGCCCGGCGGGACCGGCGAGGAGCACCGTGGGCAACGCGTAGCGCAGTGGGCCGCCCGCGGTCTCCTTGGCGCCTCCCGGGTGCGGCCCCGGGCCCCGGACCGACAGCGCCTCCGGCAGCGGGTCGCGGGTCTCCCGGTGGTCGGCCCGCACCGCCGCGAGTACGGCGGGAGAGCCGGCGTCCGCCGCGAGCCGGGCGGCGTCGAGACCGGGCACGCCGCTCGCCGCCGCCAGGGCCGACGCCGGCGTGTCGGCGGGCTCGCCCGCCACGAACATCGACTCGCGCAGCCGGCGCAGCACCCGCTCGGCGACCGGCTCGCCCTGCGCCTCGGCCGCCTTCGCCACCAGGGACGACGGCCAGCTTGTGGCGGCGACCCGGCTCAGCCGCGTCGCGTGCGGCGCGCCCGTGTGCTCGGCGACGCCACGGACGAACCCCGCGTACCAGGCGGTCTCCGCCGCCGGATCGGGCGCCGGCTCCTCGTCGGTGTCGAAGAGGATCCCGTAGACCCGGCGCCACCGCACCCGGCCGCCCAGCGCGGCCCGCAGGGCGCGGAACACCGGCTCCGCCCCCCAGGCCCACGGGCACAGCGGATCCGTGTACTCGGTGAGCCGCAGTACGGCCGGATCGGGGGGCGGCGACCAGGCGGGAACCTCAGCGGCTCCCGACGGCCCGGGTGAGCGGGGGGAGCGCGGATCCGCGGTCCCCGCGCCGGGCGGCGGCCCGGTCACGCCGCACCCGCCAGCCGGTCCTCCCCGGCCCCCGAAGGAGCCGGTACGCCCGCCCCGCCCGGCAACGCGTCGGCCGCCCCGGCCGACCGGCCGTCCTCGGTCAGCAGCGCGGCGATCGTCACCGCGCTCAGCGCGGCGGCCGCGGCCGCCTCGATCGACCGCCAGACACCGGGGAGCCCGGCGGCGGGCGCGGGGTACGCCAGGTCGGCGAGCGCCTCGCCGCGCAGCGTGAACACCTCGCCGTCCACGGCGAGCAGCACGTCGAGCAGGGTGATCTCCTCGGCCGGGCGGCTGAGCCAGTAGCCGCCCTCGCAGCCGCGCTGGCTGCGCACGAGTCCGCCGCGGCGCAGTTCGCCGACCACGGACTTGAGGAAGCGGAAGGGGATCTGCTGCGAGGAGGCGATGGCCTCACAGGTGAGCGGGCGGGCGCGGTCGCGGGCCAGTTCGACCAGGGCCCGAGCGGCGTAGTCCGCCTTCGCGGAGATATGCATGCGGCCATTATCGCCCGCCGACGGGTGCCGGCGGGCCGGTTCGGCCCTGCGCTGGCCCGCCACCCGCGACATCCGAGCAGGTGGGCCGTAATGGACACCCCTTGACATCCTTTTGGCGCCGCCTCTAGCGTCCCGGGGTATGACCGAGCAGCCGACCATCGCCGGTGAGGGCTTCCATCCGCATCTCCCGGCCGGCCAGGACAGCCCGTCCCGTTCCCCGCGCTTCCGGCTCCACCATGTGCGGGCCGACGCTCTCGACGGTGACACCGCGCAGACCGGCGGGATGCGGCGGTTCGCCGCGATCAGCGGCGGCACCGTCGGCTCCGAGCGGCTGTGGATGGGCCAGACCCATGTGGCGCCCGCCACCTCCTCCTCCGACCACCACCACGGGGAGTCCGAGACCGCGATCTACGTGGTCAGCGGTCGGCCCGAGTTCGTGTTCCTCGATGACCTCGATGACCTCGATGACCTCGATGACCCCGATGACCCCGATGACCCGGATGGCCCGGATTCCCCAGACAGGTCGGCGGGCGGCGGCGAGCCGGTGGAGATCCGGCTGGTCGCGGGGCCGGGTGACTACATCTTCGTGCCGCCCTTCGTCCCGCACCGCGAGGAGAACCCGGATCCGGCGGAGGAGGCGGTGGTGGTGATCGCCCGCAGCACCCAGGAAGCGGTCGTGGTCAACCTGCCCGCGCTCTACGCGCTGTCCGAAACTCCCTGAGCCGCACCGGCGGTGGCCCGTTCCCCAAGGGGTGGGCCCACCGCCCGGCGGCCCGGCCCCGTCCGTGGCCAGGGCGACTCCGCCAGAGCCGGTGAGACGCCGAAGGGGCCGCCGTCCCCCTCGGGACGGCGGCCCCTCCTGCTCGCTCCGGTTACCGGTTATGTCCTACCGCCCGCGGACCGCTGTATACGATCCGCGGGTTCCGCGCCTGCCGCGGATGTTACGGGTAGGACGTCACCGTCGACGGCACCGTGCTGGTGCCCGAGGTGCCCGGACCGGTGTTGTTGATGACATGGGCGTATTGGCCCATGCCGCCGAGCGAGACCACCAGGAGGTCGTGGAACTTGACGCCCGCGGTGGTCGGCGCCTCGAACCCGTGGTCCTGGATGATCGTCGGATCGGTGGTGAAGTTGCAGTAGCTGCCGAGTCCCCAGCCCTCGTGGGTCGTGACGTTGTCATCGACCTTGTAGGCGGCGAACCCTCTGATACTGCCGTTCTGGACCGCGGCCTGGTTGGGCGCGTCATAGGCGATCTCGTTCTGGAAGAAGATCGTCTTGCCGTTCTGCCCGGCCCACTCCACGTCGTACTTCTTGAAGTGCTCCACGAACAGACCCGTGGCCAGCACGTTGTTGCCGTTCACCCGTAGACCGTAGTCCGCCGGGTTGACCGTCCAGCCGGTCGGTGCGGCGCCGTGGTCGGCCCGCCAGATCCAGGTGTGGTCGATGATCACGTCGTTGCTGTTGATCTCGAACGCGGTCTGCGCCTGAGCGGGGGTGGCACCGCCGACCCGGGCGAAGACGTCCTGGATGGTGGTCGGGTTGCCCGCGTGGCTCGCGGTGGAGCCGGGCGCACCGACCTGGAGGAGCTGCGCGGAGTTGCCGGTACCGGCGTCGATGAGGAAGCCGGCCAGCTTGACGCCGTCCACGTCGGCCACCTTGACCGCGTCCACGCCGTTGTCCGGGATGACCGTGGCGTAGCCGAGGCCGAGGACGACGGTGTTGGCGCGGGTGACGTTGATCGGCTGGCTCACGTGGTAAATACCCGGCGTGAGGACCAGGTTGAGGCCCTGGGCCAGGGCCGCGTTGATGGTCGCGGCGGAGTCACCGGGGTGGGCGACGTAGAACTGCGACAGCGGGATCGAGGTGCCCGGCGTGTTCGGCCAGTCGGTCCCGACGGCGTTGGTGCGCAGGTTCGGCACGAACACCGCGTAGTTGCCGCTGCTGTCCAGGTACATGTACGGCTTGTCGCGCGACTCCGGAGTGCTCGCCAGCGTCGTGTAGACCGGGTTCGGGAAGCCCTGCGCCGGAGCGCCCTGGACGCCCGAGAACACCATGTTCCACACGCCGTTGGTCCAGCCGCCGATCGAGCTGTCGCGGGTGTACCACTGCTGCTGCGAGTACGGGCCGACGGTGCCGTCGATCTTGCTGTCGGCGATGTAGCCGCCGCTCGCCCAGCCGTAGCCGTTCGGCGCCAGGTTCAGGCCGCCCTCGACGTGGATCCGGCGGAACGGGGCCGCCTGCGCGACCGCCCACCGGTCGGTGCCGCTGACCGGCTTGATGGCCAGGTTCTCCACCGAACGCCAGAAGTTCTGGGTGGCGTTGCCGTTGAACCAGCCGGCGTCCACGGTGATGTCGCCGTTGATCTGCACGTCGTCCGGGTTCTTGCCCAGGCCCGACACCGAGGTGTAGAAGCCGACCTGGTCGTTGAGACCGTTGTACGTACCCGGCTTGAAGAAGACCTGGTAACGGGCGTCACCGAACTGGTTCTTCTCCTGCTGCGCGAAGATCGTGTCCAACTGGGCCTGGATGTTGGGGGTCGACGGGTCGAAGACCTTCACATTCGGGCCGAGGTCGCCGCCACCCTGGATCGGCCCGGTGGGGGGCGGAGAGGTGGGCGGGGTGGTGGTGCCGCCACCGCCGCTGCCGTAGACCTGGAACTCCCACAGGGAGTAGCCGTATCCGGTGCCGCGGACGGTGCCGTAGACCCGCACGTAGCGGCCGGAGCCGGTGACGCTCAGGTTCTGGACCCCGCCGGTGCCGGTGGTGGTGGAGTAGACGTCGGTCCAGGTGCTGCCGTCGTTCGACGTCTGGATCTTGAACGCCTTGCCGTACGCCGACTCCCAGTTGAGGGTGACGGAGCTGATGGAGGCGGTGGCGCCGAGGTCGACCTGGAGCCACTGCGGGTCGCTGGCGGCGCTGGACCAGCGGGTGCCGGTGTTGCCGTCGACGGCCGCCGAGGCGGGGGTGCCGGCGTTCTCGGTGGAGGACGCGGTGGCGGTCTTGCCCTGCGACAGCAGGGTGCCCCCGGTCGGCTGGGTGCTGCCGCCGGTGGAGCCGTAGACCTGGAACTCCCACAGCGAGTAGCCGTACTGCGTCGCGCGGACCGTGCCGTACAGCCGGACATAACGCCCGGAACCGTTTACGGAAACCGTCTGGTTTCCGCCGGTGGCCGTCGTGGTGGAGTAGACGTCGGTCCAGGTGGTGCCGTCGTTCGACGTCTGGATCTTGAACGCCTTGGCGTACGCCGACTCCCAGTTGAGGGTGACGGAGCTGATGGTGTCGGTGGCGCCGAGGTCGACCTGGAGCCACTGCGGGTCGCTGGCGGCGCTGGACCAGCGGGTGCCGGTGTTGCCGTCGACGGCCGCCGAGGCGGGGGTGCCGGCGTTCTCGGTGGAGGACGCGGTGGCGGTCTTGCCCTGCGACAGCAGGGTGTCGGCCGCGTGCGCCGAGCGCATCGGCACGAAGAGCAGCAGCGAGGCGACGAGCGCCGTGAGGACCGCCGCTACGATATTTCGCCGGCTGGACAGCGCCGAGGTTCTCGGCGTGACCGGACCGGTGGGGGGAGCGAGCATGAGCAACTCTCCTGGTTCCACAGGTGGGGGAGCAGAAAGGATGGCCGTCCCGCCGGCCCGCAGCGGAACGTCGAGGTGCCGTGATCAACGCGAACTACGGGTGGGCGCACTGCGGTTGCCAAGTGAGAGCGCTCTCCCGATGCACACCGCGATGTTTCTCCCTGTGTTTCATCCATGTCAAGAGTTGTGCACAAAGCAGGTTTCGGGAAACGGAGAACCTTCACCAATTCCGGCAAACGGCGTGTGCCGTGCGGTCCAGGCCATTGCTGGCTTCAGTTCATGAACACATGACCGGAAACTCGCCCACGGCGCGGGGGACGACACGAGGGGCCGCCCCGGCGGTTGCCGGCGCGGCCCCTCGGGCCTCTTTCTCAGCGGCCTGCTGTCAGGCCGTCACAAGGCCGCTCAGGCAGCCGTACCGGCGCTCTGACGGTGCTTGCGGGCGTACCACATCGCCCCGCCGCCGACCACGAGCACGGCGGCGGTGATGCCCAGCGGGAGGGCCGGGGACGAGCTACCGGTCGCCGCGAGCTGCTCGCCGGTGCTGCCGTCGGGGCCCGGCTGGTTGCCGCCACCGGCGGTGGCGTTGTGGCCGCCAGTCGACGGACCTGACGGACCCGACGGACCCGACGGACCCGACGGGGCCGGGTGGCCCGGCTTGCCGGGCTTGCCGGGCGGGGTGGTGACGTGGATCGGCTTGACCGACTTCACCGAGCCGTCGGCGTTCAGCAGCACCTGCTCGTTGTTGGGGTGCTTGAAGTCGAAGGCGCCGGTCAGCGAGTTGGCGCGGGCGTCGAAGGACGCGTCGCCGATCCCGCCGGTCCGCCAGTTCTGCTCGATGAACTTGGTGATCGACGTCTGCTCGGTGCGGGTGTGGTCGATCGAGTTGACCTTGCTGTAGGGCGAGATGACCTCCAGCGGCTGCCGGGTGCCCGGGCCGCAGCGGTCGGCGTAGCCGCCGGCCGCCTGCGGTCCCGCCTGGCAGGCCGGGCTGTCGGTGGCCTTGCCGTTGGAGCCCAGCGCGGCGTCCTTGGAGCCGTTCTGCGGCTTCGCGAACGCGTGGTCGTACCAGCCGTCGGAGTCGTCGTAGGCGACGACGACCGCGGTGTCCTTCCACTCGGGGGAGGACTGGATCGCGTTGATCTCCTTGACCAGGAAGTGCTGCTCGTCGGTCGGGTCGGAGTAGCCCCCGTGGCCGTCCTGGTACTCGGCCGCCTTCAGGAAGCTGACGGCGGGCAGGCTGTTCGCCTTGAGCGCCGCGTCGAAGGAGGTCAGGTCGTAGTTGTGGTTCGCCTGGCCGTTGTGACCGATCTCGGCGGTGTTCTTCGGCGGCAGGTGGTGCGGGTTCGCGGTGGACTTGTAGTACTCGAACGGCGAGTGGTGCGGGCTGTAGTCGACCGACGCCGTGCCACCGATGTTGGTGTGGGTGCTGTTCAGGCAGCTCGCGTAGTCGCCCTGCTTGCCGTCCCACGCGGTGGCCGGGGTGAAGCCGCCCTGGAACCAGCCCCACGAGACGTTCTTGGCGTTGAGCAGGTCACCGATGTTCTTGCCCTGCATGGCGGCGAGCGCGTTGGTGCTGGTGTGGCTGCTGTCCGAGCAGTCGTCGTAGGCCGGGTCGGGGTCGTTGATGACCGTGCCGACGCCCTTGGCGTTCGGCGAGACCGAGGTGTAGGCGTCCGGCGTCGCGGTCTGCTTCGGGTTCTCGGTGCCGGTCTTCGGGTCGACCGAGATGACACCGTGCGTCTGGCCCGAGATCAGGTTCAGCGCGCCCGGCGTGGAGGGGCCGTAGGTGCTGCTGTACGAGTTGTCGCCGAGCGAGTAGTGCTGGGCGTAGTTCCACAGGCCGGTGACGGTGTTGCCGTCGTAGTAGTCCATCACCAGGCCGGGCGACTGGTACAGGCCGCCCGAGCAGGTGCTGGTCTCGGTGTTCTGCACGTACGAGTCGGCCTTGCCGCCGTTGCCCGCGTACTGCTCGGGACCGTAGCTGTGGTTCTGGTCGCAGGTCAGCGCCTGGGACGGGGACAGCCGGGTGGGCGTGTACTGGTTCGGGTTCTTCTTCAGCAGGCCCGCGTTGACCAGGTTGTCGGCCTTCGGGGTGTTCTTCGCCGCGGTGAACTTGGTGCCGTCGGTGTTCGCCGCCTGCGGGTAGGTGGCGAAGTAGTGGTCGAAGGAGACGTTCTCCTGGAAGATGACGACCACGTGCTTGATCGGGGTGGTCGTGTTGTCGTCACCTCCCCGGTGGGACGCGGAGTCGGCGTTGGCCGGCGCGGTGCCGCCCAGCAGGACGAGCGCCGCGGCTCCGGCGAACGCACCCCAGCGCGCCGTCCGCCTTCGCGCGCCCGCCCCTCTTTTCCTGCCCGTACCGCCAGTGGTGCTCATGGTTGCTCTCAGCCTCCGCTTGGTGACGAAATGCCCGTGCCGCTGTTGCTCCGCGCACGTCCGTGATCGGTGCCGGCCGGGTTGTCGAGTGGTGCCGACCGGTTGCCGACGGGTGTCGACTGGTGCCGACGGGTGCCGACTGCCGTCGGCCGCTTGTCGGCTGGTTGTCGAACTGTTGTTGATCGGCGCCGACCGGTTTCGTCCGCGATCGTCCGGGCGGGCCACGACATGACAGGGGCACGGTGGTTGCCCCCAGGTGAACAGCCGGTCAGTAAATCCTGAGGAAGTCTTGACCTGCGCTTTGCAGTCGGGGTAGTTTCGGTCAGGCGAGCAGGCCGCTGCCGTACCAGTCGGCCCGGTCGCGGACCCCGGGCAGCGCGAAGAAGTAGCCGCCGCCGAAGGGGGAGATGTAGTCCACCAGCGGCTCGCCGGCCAGCCGGTTCTGCGTCGCGGTGAACTGCCGCTCCAGGTCCTGCTGGTAGCAGACGAATATCAGCCCCATGTCGAGGTTGCCGTTGCTGTCCATCCCCCGGTCGTAGTTGTAGCCCCGCCGCAGCAGCCGCGAGTCGTCGGTCTTCGCGGTCCGCGGATTGGCCAGCCTGATGTGGCTGTCCAGCGGGATCACATCGCCCAGCGGGTCCTGGGAGAACTTGGGCGCCTCGAACTCCCGGGAGCCGTCGAGCGGCGCGCCACTGGCCCGGTCGCGGCCGAACATCCGCTGCTGCTCGGTGAGCGACACCCGGTCCCAGAACTCCACCAGCATCCGGATCAGCCGCACCACCTGGTACGAGCCCCCGGTCGTCCAGGACGGTTCACCGCCGCCGTTCACCCACAACAGCCGGTCCGCGACGGCCGGATCGCCGATGTCCGGGTTGGCCGTGCCGTCCTTGAAGCCGAAGTGGTTGCGGGGGGTGCCGCTGGGCCGGGGCGGGCTGGTGAAGCCGTCCATCCGCCAGCGCACCTGCATCCCGCCGCGGGTCTGCCGGGTGATGTCCCGCAGCGCGTGCAGCACCGTGTCGGTGTGCGGCGCGCTCAACTGGAGGCTCAGATCACCGTGGCACCAGGCCGGCTGGAGGTCGTCGTCGTCGAAGGCGGGCATGGTGCCCAGCCGCAGCGGCTTGCGGTCCTTCAGACCGAACCGCTCGTCGAAGAGCGAGGCGCCCACCCCGAGGGTGACCATCAGCCCGTCGGACGGCACGGTCGGCCCCAGGGTGCCGCTGTCCGACAGCGAGTCGGTGATGCCCAGCGGCGCCGGGGTGCCGCCGGTGGCCAGGAAGCGGGCCCGTTCGGTGACGGTGTGCAGCAGTTCGGTGAGTTCGCGCCGGTCGGCGGCGGTCACGTCGAAGGAGAGGAAGGCGGTGGACCGGGTCACCGGCTCGGCGATCCCGGCCTGGTGGGCGCCGTGGAAGGCGGGCTTGGCTCCGGCCGCCGGGGCCGGGGTGGCCGCGGCGGCCGCGGTGCTCCCGGCCAGCGCGGCGGCGCCGCCGGCCACGGCGCCGACCGCGCCCACACCCAACGCCGCGCCCCGCAGGAAACCGCGTCGCCGCAGGTCGCCCGCTCCGGTCGGCTCATGCGTGTCGGTCATGCCGTCCTCCGTACTTCGAAGATCGCCGCCACCGGGGCGAGCCGTTCCAGCAGATCGCCGAAGTCGGCGTTGATCCGCTCGCGCTGACTTGTCGTCAGCTTGTCCAGCGGGGTCCAGACGCCGCCGCGGCCTCGCGCGTCCAGGTCCGCCTGGGCCCGGTCGAGGGAGGCGTCGAGCCGCGCCAGACCGGGGTCGCGCGGCGCCAGCAGGGTGCGCAGCTCGGCCAGGATCTCGCGGGTGCCGTCGATGTTGGCGCTCGCGGTGGCCAGATTGGTGCCGCTGCCGTAGTCGGTGCGGCCGGTCAGCTCGAACTGCTCGGCGTTCTCGATGATCTCGTGCGCGCGCAGGCCCATCGCGGCCGGATCCATCCGCTGCTGCGGCCAACTGCCGCGCAGCGCGGCCACGTCCTTGACCAGACCGGCCGCCGCGGCCCGCAGCGACCCGGCGGACGCGCCGTGCCACAGGCCGTACTCGATCCGGTGGAACCCGGTGAAGTCCGGCTTCTCGGCCGGATCCGTGCCGAGTGCCGCGGTGCCGTTGATGGCGCGGTCCGCGTCGCCGAAGGTGTCGTAGGCCGCGCCCATCCGCTCGTAGACCAGGTGCGCCGGGAGCCAGTCGCGGCGGGCCGCGGTCAGATCGCCCCGGTCGATGTCCTTCTTCAGCGCGACGGTGTCGGCGGCCAGTTCGCCGATCCGGTCACCGACCCACTTCTGGTAGTCGAGCGTGGGCGGGATCAGGTCGTGCTCGGTGACCGGAAGGGCCGCAGGCCCCTGCGGCTGCGTGCCGGGCACCGTCACGGTGGGCCCGGTGACCGCGTCGGTGTCCTCCTGCACGCACTTGAATGCGTACCGGCCGCTGCCGAGGTCCACCACCATGGGCCGGCTGGTGCCGGGGGCCAGACCCTCCACCTCGCCGAAGATCCGCCCCGACGCGGGGTCGGTGAGATAAACCTCGGTCGCGCTCGCCGCCGAGTTGAAGAGGTCGAAGACCTGGGTGCCGGGGTGCGGCTTCGCCCAGCCTTGGCCGCAGGTGCTCGGGGAGGCCTGCACGGCGGTGTGGGCGAGGCCGCCCGCCGCCGGGGCCGAGGTGTGCTTGCCGTCCGCCTGGGAGCCGCCGCCGGTCGAGGTGAGCACGGCCGCGGTCACCGCGGCGGCCACCACGACCGCCACCGCGGCGGCCCGCAGGCCGCGGGCCCGGTGCAGGGGACGCGGGGCGGCTATCCGGCCGGGTTCCGCGTCGGGCGCGGCGCCGGGATCGGCGGGGCTGGCGGCGGGGACGGCCGATGTGTCGGTGGCGTTGTCGGTCGCGGATTCGTGGCCGGCCCCGTCGGTGGGCTCGATGTCGGGTTCGGCGGACACACCGGACCTCCGGATTTCCGTGCGGTGGATCGTGGGTGCGGCTCATGCTAAGCACCCGCCGACACCGCCACCCACCTGCACAGAGGCGGGGAAACCACAATTCGCCCGCAGTTCACCCACTCGACACTGTAAGGGTGCCCTAACTAAGCTTTCGGCCGCGGAACCGCCGGATTTCCGCCGCCCCGGCGCTCAGTCACAGGTCAGCAGGCCGGCGTTCAGCTTCGCGGTGAGCACCCGCCGTACGCTGTCGTCCACCGCCGCGCGAAACGCGCTGTCACCCTTCATCCGGCTGATCACCGCGCCGGTCATCGGCACGATGTCGGACACATTGTCGGTGAGCACCAGATTGCCGCCGGCCGAGATGAAGTCCACCGCGCGCTGGGCCGGGGTGTGGTCCTTGACCGCCTCGGCGTTGCCCAGGTCGTCGGAGATGACCGCGCCCCGGAAGCCGAGCGCGTCGCGCAGGACGCCGCGGATCACGGTGGAGGAGAAGAGTGCCTGGTGGTCCGGGTCGATCCGGCTGAAGATCGCCGAGGTGATCATCACAAACGGCGTCCCGGCCTGGATCGCGCTGCGGAACGGCTGGAGGAACGGATCATCACGGGTGGTGGTGCCGTCGATGACGTTCGCGGTGAGGTCGGTGTTGCCGGTCACCCGGCCGAGGCCCGGGAAGTGCTTGGCGGTCGGGATCACCCCGCCTTGCAGCATGCCGCGCAGGAAGGCCGTGCTGTGGGCGGCGACCGTGGCCGGATCGGTGCCGTACTCGCGGTCCAGCCTGCCGATCGGCGCGTTGACGTTCACCAGGTCGGGCGGCACCGTGTCGGCGACCGGTGCGAGGTTCATATTGACGCCGGCCGCCTTCAACTGACGCGCCCAGTCCGCCGCGTTGCTCCGGAGGGTGGCCGTCGACCACTTGCCCTGCGTCACCGCGTCGGGGATCGCGCTGAAGCCGGGGCCGTTGACGACCTGGACCTGGCCGCCCTCCTGATCGGTGGAGACCAGCATCCGTACCCGGACGCCCTTGACCGCGGGGGCGAGTGTCTGCACCTGGTCGGAGACCGGCCTGACCCCCGCCGCGCCGTCGAAGGTGTGCTTCACCAGGATGACCGAGCCGACCTTCCCGTCCGTGATGGCCCGGGCCTCGGACGACTTCATCCCCGTACTGGTCACCGCCGACATGAAGAGCTGGCCGACCCGCTGGGCCTGCGACATCGCGCCGAGGGCCCGGTCCACGCAGCTCGCGGGCGACGCGCTGGCGCTCGGTGACGCCGAGGTCGGGCTCGCGCCGCCGGACGCGGAGGTCGAGGGGGCGGCCGTGGTGGGTGTGGAAGGCGCCGCGGTCGCCGGCGGGGTGGCCGAGGGCGAGGGCGCCGCCTTGTGCCCGTCGCCGCAGCCGGCCACCGTGACCAGCAGGCCGAGGGTGACCGCGGAGAGCGCCGGGCGGCGGAGCGGGCGGCGCCGCGAGGCTTTCGCGGTGCGGGCGGCTCGGGTGGCTTGGGTGGTGCCGGCGGTGCTGGAGGCTCTTGCGGTGTCGGCGGCTCGGGCGGTGCTCGCGGTGGTCGGCTCACGGGGGATGTTCGGCTGGCGCACGGCGGAACCTCACACCTCATAGGTCGGTCGGAACAGGCGGGCAACAAAGCGCTGCCCTTCCCCTTCCTGCCCCCACCAGCGCGGGTCGTCTCGAAATGCCGCGAACAAACCCTCGTCAGGAGGCGGTGATGCCCCCTGACGGCCCTGTGCCGGGGCGCCGCGTGACGGCCCGACAGCTCCGGCGCGGGGTCCGGGCGGCGGGTGCGTCCCGGCGGTGGCGGCCGCGCTGTCGTGTCCGCTGAGGTGTCCGCCGCTGTCCGCCGGGTTGTCCGCGGGGCCGCCCGCCGGGTTGTCCGCCGGGCTCTTTCGCCGCGCGCCCGACAGGTCACCGCGCCGTCATCTCGGCCAATCGCCGGGCCAGAAAGCGCCGTTCCGCCTCGGTGGGGGCCAACCGGGCCGCCTCCCGGTAGGCCGCCGCCGCCCGGTCCCGTTCACCGAGCCGGCGCAGCAGATCGGCGCGGGTGGCGGGGAGCAGGTGGTAGCCCGCCAACTCACCTGTCGCCGTCAGCGATTCGACCAGCGCCAGACCGGCCGCGGGGCCCTCGGCCATGGCCACCGCCACCGCCCGGTTCAGCTCCACCACCGGTCCCGGCGCCATCCGGGCCAGCTCCCGGTACAGCAGCGCGATCTGCGGCCAGTCGGTGGACTCGGCGGCCGGCGCGACCGCGTGGCACGCGGCGATCGCCGCCTGCACCTGGTAGGGGCCGGGCAGGCGCAGGGCCAGGGCCGCGTCCAGTACGGCGGTGCCCTCCGTGATCCGCTCCCGGTCCCAGCGGGCCCGGTCCTGGTCCTCCAGCGGCACCAGGTCACCGGCCGTGTCCGTACGGGCGGCGGCGCGCGCGTCGTGCAGCAGCATCAGCGCCAGCAGCCCGGCCGCCTCCGGGTCCGCCGGAAGCAGCCGAGCGGTCAGCCGGGCCAGCCGGATCGCCTCGGCGGTGACCCGGCGCTGGTCAGGACCCGCGGCGCCGGGCGCGTAACCGGAGTTGAAGAGCAGATAGAGCACGGCGAGCACGGCCGCCGTCCGCTCCGGCAGCAGCTCGCGCGGCGGCACCCGGAAGGGGATGCCGGCGTGCCCGATCTTGTTCTTGGCCCGGGTCAGCCGCTGGGCCATGGTGCGCTCCGGCACCAGGAACGCCCGTGCGATCTCCGCGGTGCTCAGCCCGGTCAGCGATCTGAGGGTGAGCGCCACCTGGGCGGGCAGCGGCAGCGCGGGGTGACAGCAGGTGAAGATCAGCCGCAGCCGGTCGTCCGGCACGGCGTCGCCGCCGGACACCGCTTCGAGCGCGGCCGCCTCGGGGGCGTCCGGCGCGACGGCGGGGGAGCCGGGCGCCAACCGGGCCGCGTCCCTGAGTTTGACCGTCTCGTTGGCGCGCCGCCGCAGCACGTCGAGGGCGCGGTTGCGGGCCGTCGTGGTCAGCCACGCGCCCGGCCGCCCGGGCACCCCGTCCCGGGGCCAGCGCTCCAGCGCGCGTTCGAAGGCGTCCTGGGCGCACTCCTCGGCCAGGTCCCAGTCGCCGGTCTGCCGGATCACGGCCGCCACCACCCGCCCCCACTCCTCGGGCCAGGCCGCGGCGACCGCCTCCTTCACCCGGCCGGCTGGCGGCGGGTCGGCCCCGGCGGCAGCCCCGGCCCCGGCGTCGAGGCCAGAACCGGGGCCGGCGGCGGAGTCAGCGTCGTGACCAGCGCCGGGGCCGGCACTGTTGTCAGCAACGGGACCGGCGCCGGACCGCCCGGTCAGTCCGTCCAGAACGGCCGCACCTCGATCATCCCGTAGCGCGCGACCGGGTGCTTCGCGGCGACCTCGATCGCCTCGTCCAGATCGGCGCACTCGATGACGTCGAATCCGGCCATCTGCTCCTTCGTCTCCGCGTAGGGACCGTCGGTGAGCAACCTGGCCCCGTCGCGGACCCGCACCGTGGTGGCGTCGGCGGCGTCCCGGGTCCTGCTGCCCATCAGCCGCACCCCGCGCCGGTCCATCTCCGAGGCCCACGGTTCGGCGTCGAGTTCCTCCGGCGTCGCGTCGTATCCCGCTTCGTCGCTACAGATCAGCAGTAGGTACTTCATGGCTCTTCTCCTCGTCGTGCGCCGCGCGGTCCACGCGGTACGTACGGTGTACGCGATCGGCACGGTCGACGCCGTCGGTGCTTTCGGCGCTGAACGGCACTCAACGGCCCTGAACGGCGCTGATGCCGCTGAACGCCTCCGACGCCGCCGCCGGCAGGGCCCGGCCGCTCGCGTACCTGTATATCCACGACGATCGGCGGCGGCCCGGATCTACATCCTCGGCGAAAGATTCTCAGCCCGTCCAGGCCAGCGTCGAGCGCCGGTGCGGCAGCAGCCCCGCCGCCACCGCGGCCAGCAGCGCCGCGCCGATCAGCAGCGGCAGATCCCGGTGTCCGTGCCCGATCAGCGCCGCGCCGGCCAGCGCGCCCAGGAACATCGCCAGCGCCGACAGCAGCCGGCGCCCCACCTTGCTCGACGGACCGCCGGCCAGCCGTGAGTCAGCCGCCACCCCGGTGATGGTCAGCGTCAGCACGGTCGTGGTCAGATCGGGTACGGCCAGTCGGCGTACCACCGCGTTCTGCACCCCCATCGGCAGTCCGAGCAGCACGATCAGCGCCCACCGCGCACCGTGCCCGGCCGGCAGATGCACCAGCCGGCCCAGCACCCAGGCGGCCAGGACCAGCACCGTCTGGCCCGCGGCCGCGCTGAGCAGCAGCCGCCCCCGGTGCGCGGTGACCCGGTTGGCCAGCAGACCGCCGCCGGCCGCGCCGGCCATGAAGGACACCAGCGACAGCACCGAGGCCAGCACCGAGAACCCGCCCGCCCCGGCGAGCGAGAAAGCCATGAAGACGACGTTGCCCGTCATGTTGGCGACGAAGACATGCCCGAGCACCAGATAGCTGAAGGCGTCCACCAGCCCGGTGACCAGCGTCAGGCCGAGCAGCAGCGGTGGCAGCGGACCGTGCGGCCCGGAGAGGTCGGGGACGAGGGTGCCGCGGACTTCGCCGAGCGTCGTCTGGAAAGCGGTCTGCACGGAGGGTTCCTTCCGAAATGCGTACGGTCCGCCGATCGGGACACACGTACCGCTCGGGGGACGGCGACTGCACCACCATGGTGACCGCCGATCCCCTTGGCAACAGGCAGCCGCGCGAGGGCGGTGGGCCGATGTGAGAGCGGCAAGGAGGTGACCTTCCATGGTTGAGCGGTCCGCTCCCGGGGGTCCCAAGGTTTCCCCGACGTCGGCGGCCGCGGCGGCTGACCCGGCTGCCCCGGTTTCCCAAGCACCCCCGTCAGATGGCGCCCCCGGCACCGACACCGTCACCACCGGGGTCCCGGCCCGGCTCGACCGGCTGCCGTGGTCGCGCTGGCACTGGATGATCGTGATCGGACTCGGCACCGTCTGGATCCTGGACGGCCTGGAGGTCACCACGGTCGGCAACATCGCCGGGCGGCTGTCGGAACCGGGCAGCGGTCTCGCCATCACCTCGGCGCAGATCACCGGGATCACCGCCGCGCTCTACGTGGCCGGTTCGTGTCTCGGCGCCCTCTTCTTCGGCTGGCTGACCGACCGGTTCGGCCGCAAGAAGCTCTTTATGATCACTCTGGCGGTCTATCTGACCGCCACCGCCATGACCGCGCTCTCCTTCGCCCCGTGGTGGTTCTTCCTCTTCCGCTTCCTGACCGGTTTCGGTATCGGCGGTGAGTACGCGGCCATCAACTCGGCCATCGACGAGCTGATCCCGTCGAGGTTCCGCGGCCGGGTCGACCTGATCATCAACGGCAGCTACTGGCTCGGCGCGATCGGCGGCTCGCTGCTGTCCATCGTCGCGCTGAACACCGGCCTCTTCCCGGCGAACGTCGGCTGGCGGCTCACCTTCGGGCTCGGTGTGGTGCTCGGCCTGGTCATCCTGCTGGTGCGGCGCCATGTACCGGAGAGCCCGCGCTGGCAGTTCATCCACGGTTACGGCGAGGAGGCCGACCAGCTCGTCGACTCGGTGGAGAAGGAGATCGAGAAGGAGAAGGGGCGGGAGCTGCCGCGCGCCGAGGGCGAGATCACCATCAACCAGCGGGCGAGCGTCGGCTTTTGGACCATCGCCAAGACCGTCTTCCAGAAGTACCCCAAGCGGGCGGTGCTCGGCCTGGCCCTCTTCGTCGGGCAGGCGTTCCTCTACAACGCGATCACCTTCGGCTTCGGCTCGATCCTGACCACCTTCTTCAACGTCTCGACCGGGCACACCGGTTACTTCTTCGCGGTCATCGCGGCCGGGAACTTCCTCGGTCCGCTGCTGCTCGGCAAGCTCTTCGACACCGTCGGCCGCCGGGTGATGATCTCCGCCACCTATCTGCTCTCCGGTGTCCTGCTCTTCGGCACCGCCTGGCTGTTCGACCGCGGCTCGCTCAACGCCACGACGCTGACCGCCTGTTGGTGCGTGGTGCTGTTCTTCGCCTCGGCCGGTGCCAGCAGCGCGTATCTGACCGTCTCGGAGATCTTCCCGATGGAGACCCGGGCCATGGCGATCGCCTTCTTCTACGCGATCGGTACGGCGGCCGGCGGCATCAGCGGCCCGCTGGTCTTCGCGGACCTCACCAAGTCCGGCGTGGTCGGTGACACGGTGCTCGCCTTCTGCGTCGGCGCCGCCCTGATGTGCGCGGCCGGCCTGGTCGCGGCGCTGCTCGCGGTCCGCGCCGAAGGCCGCTCCCTGGAGGACATCGCCGCTCCCCTCTCCACGGCGGACGCGTCCACCTGAGACGTTTGTCCCGCGGGGAGCTGATCGGTACCCATGGGGCACAGGACGATCGTGAAGCTCCCGCCGCGGGGCGGGCCGCGCGTGTCAGGATCGCCCCTATGACTTCCGCTCCCCAGAGTTCCGCCGGGCCCGCGGGCACCGGGCCGCGCGTCGCGCGGCCGTCGTGGATCCGTCCTGTTCCCGAGGGTTCCGGCGGGCTCGCGGAGCGGGGCGCCAACGACTACGACAGCTTCGCCGAGGCGTACTCGGCCGAGAACGAGTCCAGCCTCATCAACGCCTACTACGAGCGGCCCGCGATGCTGGACCTGGCCGGTGACGTGGTCGGCCGGCGGATCCTCGATGCCGGCTGCGGCTCCGGCCCCCTGTCCGCGGCGCTGCGCGAGCGCGGCGCCGCGGTGACCGGCTTCGACTCCAGCGCCGAGATGCTGGAACTGGCCCGGCGGCGGCTCGGCGAGGACGCGGACCTGCACCTCGCCGACCTGAGCGGCCCGCTGCCGTTTCCCGACGCCGCGTTCGATGACGTCGTCGCGTCTCTGGTCCTGCACTACCTGGAGGACTGGACGGCGCCGCTGGCCGAACTGCGGCGCGTGCTGGCGCCCGGCGGCCGACTGATCGTGTCCGTCGAGCACCCCGCCACCGGCCTCGTGATGCCCGCCCCCGGCGGCGACTACTTCGCGACCTCCCGTTACTCCGAGGAATGGACCCTCGGCGGGCATACCGCCCTCATGACCTTCTGGCGGCGGCCGCTGCACGCGATGACCGACGCCTTCACCGCGGCCGGCTTCCGGATCAACGTCATCAGCGAACCGCCCCCCTCCCCGGACGCCCGCGAACTCTTCCCCGACCTCTTCACGAAGAGGCCCTCGGGCGCCTTCGTATGCTTCCTGTTCTTCGTCCTCCAGGCCGACTGACCCTCTATCAGCCCACGCCCGTCGTGCCAACCCCCCACCCCCGTAGCCGCAGGGGTCCCTCCGGACCAGCTACCGGCGCATCACGCCGCCCTGTTCCCTACTGCGGGGCGCGGTGGGGGAGGTGGGATCGGGTGCGATCTCTTGTCGCTGTCTTGGGCCGGTGCTAAGTTCGCCGCCATTCGAGGCCAGTCGAATCAATTCGACAGTCGGCGGCGGCTACCCCCGGACGGCCGTTCCCGGCACGCCGACGGCGCGGCAACCACGGCGGCGCGACCTCGCAACCAGGCAGAACCCGCACGGCAGCACCACGTACGACAGGAGGCGGACCGATGACGGTGACGATCGCGGATGTGGCGCGGCACGCGGGCGTCTCGCGCAGCACGGTCAGTTACGTGCTCAGCGGCAACCGGACCATCTCCCCGGAGACCATCAAGCGGGTCGAAGGCAGCATCGCCGCGCTGGGGTTCCGCCCGCACGCCGGGGCGCGGTCCATCCGTACCCGCCGCACCGGGGTGATCGCCATGGCGCTGCCGATGGTCTACGGCCCGCACAACCAGGTGCAGATGCCGTACGTCTGGGCGGCCCTGACGGCGGCTCAGGAAAGCGGTCTGAAAGTGCTGATGCTCACCGACGACGACGGTGAGGCCGCGATACGGGACGCGGTGACGAGCGCCCTGGTCGACGGGGTCATGCTGATGGAGGTGCAGCGGCGGGACCCGCGCATCCCGCTGCTCACCCGGCTGGGGTGCCCGGCGATCGTGGTCGGCACCCCCGACGACCCGCACGGACTGCCCCGGGCGGACTTCGACTTCGCGCTGGCCGCCCGGGCCTGCGCGGATCTCCTGCACGACGCGGGCCACACCTCGGTCGGCTATCTCGGACAGGCGCCGGAAGCCTTCGGACGCGACGTGGCCTACGCCATCCACGCGCGCGAGACGGTGACCGACGCGCTGGCCGCCAGCGGCCGGACCAGTGTGTGGGCCGCGTGCGACACCGCGCCCGCCGGGGTGGTCCGGGCACTCGACGACCTGCTGGCCCAGGCACCCGACCTGACCGCGCTCATCGTCTACAACGAGCGGGCGCTGCCGCTGGTGATGGACCGGCTGGCCGGTCTCGGCGCCCGGGTGCCCGACGACATCTCGGTCATCGCCGTCTGCCCCGACGACGAGGCCGAACGGTGCGACCCGCCGCTCACCTCGGTCTCGCTGCCCGCCGAGGAGCTGGCGCGAGCGGCGGTCCGCGGTCTGGCCCGCCGGATCGAGGGGGAGGAGCTGCCGGCCGCGACCCTGCTGGCGCCCACGCTCAAGATCCGGGCGAGCACCGGCCCCCGCCGCGCCGACGCCCCCGGCCCGTACCCGCCACTGCCCTAGCCACCCGCCACCGCCCTGGCCGCCCTCGGCCCAACCCGCCCGCCGCCTTCCCGGTCCAACCCCCCGCTCCCGCCAGGCGACCACCCCACCGACCCTCCCGACGCACTGTCGAATCTATTCGAAGGGCACGTCATGAGCCGCTCGTCCCGCCCCCTCACCCGCACCCCGCGTCACCTCGCCAGACCCGGCACGGCGGCCGTGCTCGCCGCCACCGGCGCCCTGCTGCTCACCGGCTGCGGCACCGGCACCGGCAGCGGCGGCTCCGGCGGCGACGCCGGCACCCTCACCGGGATCATCGCCTCCCTGCCCGCCGCCGTCCTGCTGGTCGTCGCCCAGCGCTATGTCGCGGCCGGCGTCACCAGCGGCGCCGTCAAGGACTGAGCCGTGCCACCGCGAGCCCCATCCCCCGATCGAGGAGACCCCTTTGCCGTCCGCGTTCACCCGCACCGCCGACCGACTGAGCTGGCGCCACGGCCACCATGTGCTGGAGATCGAGCCCTGGGGCCGGGACAGCGTCCGGGTACGGGCCGGCGTGCACCGCGTCGTGGCAGGACTGCCGGGCGCCCTGGAGGAGACCCCCGCCCCCACCGAGCGCGCCATCGACGTCCACGCCACGCACGCCACGCTCACCAACGGCCTGCTGAGGATCACCGTCGCCGCGGCCGACGGCCGGGTGCTGGCCGAACGCACCGACACCGGAGCGGAGTTGCTGCGCGAGGAGCCGCCGCACTTCTGGTGGCCGGGCGCCCGGCACTTCGAGGCGGCGGGCGGCGGCACCTACCGCGTCGAGCAGCGGTTCGCCGCCTATGACGGCGAACGCCTGCACGGCCTCGGCCAGCACGGCCACGGCCGCTTCGACCAGAAGGGCACCGTGCAGGAGCTCCAGCAGCGCAACGGCGAGGTCTCCATCCCGTTCGCCGTCTCCAGCCGCGGCTACGGCTTCCTGTGGAACAACCCCGCCGTCGGCCGGGTCGAGTTCGCCGCCAACGGCACCCGTTGGGTCGCCGACCGGGCCCGGCAGCTCGACTACTGGCTGACCGCGGGACATACCCCCGCCGACATCCTGGCGCGCTACGCCGAGGCCACCGGTCGCGCCCCGGCCTTCCCGCGCTGGGCGTCCGGCCTGTGGCAGAGCAAGCTGCGCTACCGCGACCAGGAGGAACTCCTCGGCGTGGCCCGCGAGTACGCCCGCCGCGGTCTGCCGCTGTCCGTCATCGTGGTGGACTATCTGCACTGGCGCAGCCTCGGCGACTGGGACTTCGACCGCCGCCACTGGCCCGACCCGCGCGCCATGGTCGAGGAACTCCGCTCGCTCGGCGTCGAGCTGGCGGTGTCGGTCTGGCCGTCGCTCAGCCCGCTGTCCACCGCCTACCCCGAACTGCGGGACGCCGGGCAGTTGGTGGCCACGTACAACGGCGCCACCGTGCACGCCGACTGGCCCGACACCGAGGACGCCCCCGAAGGCATCGGGGTGGCCTTCTACGACGCCACCGACCCCGCCGCCCGGGCCGCCCTGTGGAGCAGGCTCCAGGAGAACTACTACAAGCTCGGCATCCGCGCCTTCTGGCTGGACGCCTGTGAACCGGAGATGCGCCCCGGCCACCCGCACAACCTCGGCTACGCGGCGGGGCCCGGCTCCGAGGTCGCCAACCTCTACCCCCGTGAACACGCCCGCGGCGTGCACGAACACCTCACCGCGCAGGGCGAGACCGAGGTGCTGTCGCTGGTCAGGTCGGCCTGGGCCGGTTCCCAGCGTTACGGCGCCGCCCTGTGGTCGGGCGACATCCCGACGACGTTCCAGGCGCTGGCCGACTCGGTACGGGCCGGGCTCAACGTCGCGATGAGCGGCATCCCCTGGTGGACCACGGACATCGGCGGCTTCCACGGCGGCGACCCGGACGACGAGGACTACCGCGAACTGATGGTCCGCTGGTTCCAGTTCGCCGTCTTCTGCCCGCTGCTGCGGCTGCACGGCCACCGCGAACCACGGGTCTTCCACGGCCCGGTGGGGGTCGGCGGCGGGCCCAACGAGATCTGGTCGTACGGTGAGCGGGCCGAGGCGGCCATGACCGCGGGCCTGATGCTGCGCGAACGCCTGCGCCCCTATCTGCACGAGCAGTTGGCGGCCGGCCGGGAGAGCGGGCTGCCGCTGATCAGGCCGCTGCTGCTGGAGTTCCCCGACGATCCCGCCAGTTGGGACATCGACGACCAATTCCTGTGCGGGCGCGATCTGCTGGTGGCGCCCGTGCTGCGACTCGGCGCACGGGAGCGCCGGGTCTATCTGCCCGCCGGAGCCGACTGGACCCACCACGGCACCGGCGCCGTCCACCACGGCGGCGGCTGGGTCACGGTTCCGGCCCCGCTCGACGCCGTGCCCTTCTTCGTACGTGAGCGGTCCGATCCCTTCGCCCCCATCGCACCAGCCGAACCATTCGAACCATTCGAACCATCCAGCTCCTTCAGGGAGGAACGATGAAAGAACCCCGAGTCCGATGGCGCGCCCGCACGCTGGCCGGACTGGCCGGGGCAGCCGCCGTGCTGCTCGCGGTGGCGCTCGCACCCGTCCTGGCCGGCCCGGCCGCGGCGGCCGACACCACCGTCGGTATCGATCTGGGCAGCCAGGGCGCGGCGCCCACCGCCGTCGGCTCCGGCTTCCTCTACGGCCTCAGCCAGGACGGCTCGGCGCCGGCCGACAGCCTGCTGCAACCGCTGAAGCCGGGACTCTTCCGCGGCGGCGGCGCCCGGATCGCCGGCGGCGGCTGGCTCGGCGACGGCTACACCGCGGGCGCCGGCTACCGGGTGCGGATCAGCTCGGCCCTGGCGCAGGCCCGCCGGACCACCGCCGCGCCCTACAACGCCACCTACCATCTGCTGGTCTCCGACGTCTGGGGCGCCGACACCACCCAGCCGGCGAACACCGTCTACCCGTGCGACAACGGTGACTGCTCCAACTGGAAGTCCTTCATCGACCGGCTGGTCGCCGACGTCCAGGCGTCCGGCGTGCCGGTGAGCTACGACATCTGGAACGAGCCGGACGGCACCGGCTTCTGGCAGCGCGGCGTCAACAGCGAGCAGTACTACCAGATGTGGGACACCGCGGTCCGGGAGATCCGCCGGCTGGCGCCGTCCGCCCCGATCGTCGGCCCCTCCTACAGCGGCTACAACCACGGCTGGCTCGACGGTTTCCTCGGCCGTACCAAGACCGACGGCACCCTGCCGAGCGTGGTCAACTGGCACTTCGGCACCGACCCGGCCGCCGACGCGGCCGACGCGCGGGCGCTGCTGTCCGCCCACGGCATCGCCGCGCTCCCGCTCACCATCAACGAGTACCTCTTCTCGCAGCAGCAGAACGCCGCCTACACCGCGTGGTTCCTCGACCGGCTCTCCGCTTCGGGGGTCAGCGGGGCCGCGCACGCGATCTGGACCGACTGCTGCGGAGCCGGCACCCTCGACTCACTGCTGGTGAACGGCCAGCCCACCGGCCAGTGGTACGTCTACCAGGCCTACGCCCAGCTCAGCGGACGGCTGCTGGCCACCAGCGGCGGCGGGGGCACTGCCGTCGCCGCCGCACTCGACAGCGGCGCCCACCAGGTGCGGGCGCTGCTCGGCAACAACTCCGGCCAGAGCGGCACGACCACCGTCGATGTGCGGAACCTCGCCGCCGCCTCCTGGCTCACCCCGAACGGCAAGGTGCACGTCAAGATCCAGCGCATCCCGGACCAGAACCCGCTCACCGGCGGCCCGGTCACCGTCCTCGACAGCGACCTGGCCCCGGACGGCGGCACCCTCCACATCCCCGTCACGATCACCGGCGGCGCCGACGCCTACACCGTCACCCTCACCGCGGGCAACGGCTCCACCGGGCCGGTCAACCAGACCGTGACCGTGGACGGCAACGCCACCAGCGCCGCCGACACCGACCACTTCCAGTACGGCGCCAACTGGGGCGTGACCACCGGCGTGGCCGACATGTACCAGCAGACCGCCAACTGGTCGTTCGTCGGCGGCGCCCAGGCGAGCTTCCGCTTCACCGGCACCAAGGTGGTGCTCTACGCCGTGCGCGACGTCGACCAGGGCATCATGACCCTCTCGGTGGACGGCGGCGCCTCGGTGGACGTGGACGACTACGCGTCGGCCAGGAACGCCTCGGGCGCGGTGTGGACCAGTCCGCAGCTCGCGGCGGGCAGCCACACCCTGACGATCACCAACAGCGGCCGCCGCAACGGCGCCAGCAGCGGCAACAACATCGCGATCGACCGCGCGGACGTCACCGGCTCCTGAGCCGGCGGAGAACGACGACGGCCGTGGCCCGGGGAGGGATTCCGGGTCACGGCCGTCCGCGATGAACAGTCGGTGTGGATCAGGGGTCAGGGGGGATCAGCGGGTCGGGCCCGGGGGCGCCCTGGTTCACGGGCGACGGGCTCCCGGGGGCCCGGTACGGCGGCGGGGGGCCGCCGTCAGTTCTGGGCGAGCAGCCCGGCCCGCAGCTTGTTCAGCGTCCGGCTGAGCAGCCGGGACACGTGCATCTGCGAGTAGCCCATCTCCTCGCCGATCTGCGCCTGGGTCATCTCCTCGCCGAACCGCATCTGGAGCAGCTTGCGGTCACGCTCGGGGAGCTGCTCGATCAGCGGGGCCAGGCTGTTGAAGTCCTCCACCAGCTCCAGCGCCGGGTCCAGGGCGCCGAAGGTGTCGGCGAGGGTGCGGCCCTCACCGTCGGCGCCGCTGTCCGCGTCGCTGTAGGGGGTGTCGAGCGAGCCGGCGGTGTAGCCGTTCGCCGCCATCAGGCCCTCGATGACCTCTTCCTCGGTCAGTTCGAGGTGGGCGGCGAGTTCGGCGACGGTCGGGTCACGGTCCAGCAGCAGCGCGAGCTGCTCCTTGGCCTTGCTCAGCTCGACCCGGAGCTCCTGGAGGCGCCGCGGCACGTGCACCGCCCAGGAGGTGTCGCGGAAGAAGCGCTTCATCTCCCCGACGATGTAGGGGATGGCGAAGGTGGTGAACTCCGTCTCCCGGGAGAGGTCGAAGCGGTCGATCGCCTTGATCAGACCGATGGTGCCGACCTGGATGATCTCCTCGTGGTCGGTCGCGGGACGGTTGCGGTACCGCCCGGCCGCGAAGTGCACCAGGGCCAGGTTCATCTCGATCAGGGTGTTCCGCGCGTAACTGTAGGCGTGGGTTCCTTCTTCGAGCTCCTGGAGACGGTCGAAGAAGATCTTGGAGAGCACCCGGGCGTCCTTCGGTGCCACGCCCGTCGCATCGTCGATCCAGGGAAGTCCGCCGGTCGCGTCCTGTGACGCGGTGGACCACCGCTCGCTCGTCGCCGTGCCGTTCGCGCCTTCCGACTGCTCAACCATTGTGGTCACGTCATCGCCTCGCACTCGTCCGACTGTTCGCCGCCCGCCTGCCCGGCTCTTGGGAAGGTATGCCACTTCAGTTCAGAAATTCTTTTCAGGACTCCCGGCGGGCCGCCGCGCCGAGCCTTGCCGGCAGCCAGCCGAGTTGGGTGGCCTGCTGGAACGGACCGCCGCCCTCGTGGTTGTTGAAATCGTAGACCTCGATGTGCTTGTCGTCGCCGGCGTAGGCGTTGTACGCCGCGAAAACCGTGGACGGCGGGCAGACGTCGTCCTCCAGGGCGGTGGAGAAGAGGGCCGCCGCCCGGCCCTTGGCGGCGAAGTGCACCCCGTCGAAGTAGCCCAGCGTAGCGAACACCTGTTCCTTCGAGCGCCGGTGGCTCGCCAGATAGTGACCCACCTCACGGTACGGAAGCTGATCGGTGATGGTGGCGGCTCGGGGGAAGTCACAGAGAAAGGGGACATCAGGGGCAATTGCCACCAGGTCGGGCACCAGTCCGCCGACCGCCAGGGTGATGCCGCCGCCCTGGCTGATGCCGACCGCCGCGGTGCGCGAGGCGTCGGTGAGCGGGTGGGAGCGGGCGGCCTCCACCGCCCGGACCGCGTCGGTGAAGACCCGCCGGTAGTAATAGGTGTCGGGGTCGTCGATGCCGCGGGTGAGAAAACCCGGTCCGGCGGGCCCGCTGCCGGCCGGGTCCGGGGTGTCGCCCGTCAGCCAGCCGCTGCCCTGGCCCCGGGTATCCATGACAAAGTGGGCGAAACCGGCCGAGGCCCACAGCAGATGGGCGTGCGCGAGACCGCGGCCGCCGCCGTACCCGATGAACTCGACCACCAGCGGCAGCGGCTCCCGCGCGCCGGCCGGCACGACCAGCCAGCCCTTGATCGGGTGGCCGCCGAAGCCGGCGAAGGTGGCGTCATAGGTGTCCACGGTCGTCAAACCGGTAGAAACGGCCTCGAATCGGGCGTCGAGGTCGTGGTGCCGCGCCTCGGCCAGGGTGTCCGCCCAGAACCGGTCGAAGTCGGCGGGCTCCACCGAGGCGCTCCGGTACTCCCGGAGCTCTTCCAGCGGCAGGTCGAACTCGGCCATGGGGCGCCTCCACGGCTCGGCGTCGGTCGATGACCGCTCCAGCGTACGCGGCGGCCGGACCGCCCCGCGGCGAGGCGGATCGCCGGACCGGCCCCAGGACCGCGGAAAGCCGCGGCGCGCGGTCCCGCGCGCGCCGCGGCACTCAGGGCCGGAACCGGCCGGCCGGCGGGTCGTGCGGGATGGTCAGGCCTTACCGGTGCCCTGGTCGGAGCCGCCACCGGCGGGCCGGCCACGGCCGGGGTCGGTGGTGCAACCGCCCTTGCGGCAGTTCACATCGGGACAGGACATGGGTGTTCACCTCTTCTCTGCTGCCAGATCTTCGGGGACACAGTCCAGGAGAAGTTTGTCGACGCGACGGCCCTGCCACAGGCCCGCGTCGCGCAACCGGCCGGCGGTGCGGAAGCCGGCCTTGAGGTAGGCGTGCACCGCGGCGGTGTGCGGAGCCAGCACCTCGAGCCATACCGCGTTGAGCGAGGCGATGGTGAAAGCCCAGTCCAGGGTGAGCGCGGTGGCTTCGGCCGCGTAGCCCTGGCCGCGGTGCTCAGGGGCTATCACCAGGGTGAATTCGGCGTTGTTGACCGATTGGTCCACATTGAGTGATGTCGTGCCGACCGGAATCCCGTCCGCCACGGTGATCACTTCGAAGAGCTGGTAGTGGGAGCAGGTGTGAATGCTGCGGAACCGGGCCTGGAAAACCTCCCAGGACACCGGCCAGCGGGCACCGAAGCCGACGACCGTCGCCGGATCCGTCTCCCACCGGTGGTAGTCCCGCATCATTTCTTCCCTTGCCAGCGACAGCGCCAACCGCTCTCGCGCGTGCAACGGGACGCGTGCGGTGGCGTGGGGGGTGGTCGTCACGCTGTTGTCTCTCTTCTACGTGCCCGGGTCGGGGTCCTTGCAGCCGTCCATAAAGAGTCAATCCACCGGCCGCCCCGCCGAGCGGGATCGGCCGTATCGCAGCCTGGCGGCCGGTCATGTGCTTACGCCATATGGCCTGCCTCCGGGTTGTGCCGGTCCGGCCACGCCCCAGTGGTCGCAAGAGTGCTCCGGCGGCGCAGCGGTGACAGCCCGGACACCGGCCGGGAAGAGCGGGGCGGCCGGGGGCCCGGTACGGACCATGGCCGATTCCGAGTCGTAACAGCCTGATCACCCCGGCAGGAAGATCCCGAAGCCCGCACGTGATATGCCTTCCTCCAGCGGGGAAGGCAAGACCATACGGCTGACGAGGGCGGGAGGGCACGCGGTGAAGGTGGGGCTGCTGACCCGGGAGTATCCGCCGGACGTGTACGGCGGGGCGGGAGTCCATGTGGAATTCCTCGCCCGCGAGTTGCGCGCCCTGGTGGACCTGGACGTGCACAGTTGGGGACAGGGCGCGGGCGACGGGGTGATCCGGCACAGCGCTCCGGCCTCGCTCGACGGCGCCAACGACGCGCTGCGGACCTTCGCCATCGACCTGTCGATGGCCGCCGCGCTCGAAGGCCGCGAGCTGCTGCACTCACACACCTGGTACGCCAACCTGGCCGGCCACATCGGCAAGCTCCTCTACGGCATACCGCACGTGCTGACCGCCCACTCCCTGGAGCCGCTGCGCCCCTGGAAGGCCGAACAGCTCGGCGGCGGCTACGCCCTGTCGAGCTGGGCGGAGCGCACCGCGATGGACTCAGCGGACGCGGTGGTCGCCGTCTCGGACGGCATGCGTCGCGACATCCTGGCCAGCTATCCGAGCCTCGACCCCGACCGGGTCCATGTGATCCGCAACGGCATCGACACCGCCACCTACCGGCCCGACCCGCGGACCGACGTCCTGGACCGGATAGGCATCGACCCGGACCGCCCGTATGTGCTCTTCGTCGGCCGGATCACCCGGCAGAAGGGTGTGCCGCACCTGCTGCGCGCCGCCCGCCGGATCAACCCCGACGCCCAGCTCGTGCTGTGCGCCGGCGCCCCCGACACACCCGCCCTCGACCGCGAGTTCCGGGCGCTCTTCGACGAGCTGAGCGCCGTACGCGACGGGGTGCACTGGATACCGGCGATGCTGCCCCGCCCGGCCATCGTCCAGCTGCTCACCCACGCGGCGCTGTTCGTCTGCCCCTCGGTGTACGAGCCGCTCGGTATCGTCAATCTGGAGGCCATGGCGTGCGGCACCGCCGTGGTGGCCTCGGCGGTGGGCGGCATCCCCGAGGTGGTGGACGACGGCCGCACCGGCCTGCTGGTGCCCTACCGGGAAGGCCGGCCTGAGCCGTTCGAGGAAGCGCTCGCCGAGGCGATCGACCGGCTGATCGGCGATCCGGGGACGGCGGCCGCGATGGGTGAGGCGGGCCGTACCCGCGCCGTCACCGAATTCGGCTGGAACACCGTCGCCCGGCGCACCGCTGATCTGTACACGACGGTGCTCAAGGACGGGTGAGCCAGGCAGGAACGGCGGCGGGCCCAACCGGTCCCGCGAGCCCAGCAGCAGCCGGACGGCGACCGCCGGACACCGGACAAGCGGACATGATGTGAGGGGGCTTAGATGCGAGGTGGACCTTCGGTGCTGGGCATAGTCCTGGCCGGGGGCGCGGGGAAGCGGCTGATGCCACTCACCGCCGACCGGGCCAAGCCGGCCGTGACCTTCGGCGGCACCTACCGCCTGGTGGACTTCGTGCTGTCCAACCTGGTCAACGGCGACATCCTGCGGATCTGTGTGCTGACCCAGTACAAATCCCATTCGCTCGACCGCCATGTCAGCACCACCTGGCGGATGTCGAGCCTGCTCGGCAACTACGTCACCCCGGTGCCCGCCCAGCAGCGGCTCGGCCCGCGCTGGTACCTCGGCAGCGCCGACGCGATCCTCCAGTCGCTCAACCTCGTCTACGACGAGCGGCCCGACTACATCGCGGTGTTCGGCGCGGACCATGTGTACCGGATGGACCCCCGGCAGATGCTCGCCCAGCACATCGAGCACGGCGCCGGTGTCACGGTGGCCGGGATCAAGGTGCCCAAGGCCGACGCCGCTTCGTTCGGTGTCATCACACCGGCCAGCGACGGCGTCCGGGTGGAGCGCTTCCTGGAGAAGCCCACCGACCCGCCGGGGCTGCCCGACAACCCCAACCGGGTCTTCGCCTCGATGGGCAACTACCTCTTCACCACCAAGGTCCTGCTGGACGCGCTCCAGGAGGACGCCGAGGACCCGCACTCGGTGCACGACATGGGCGGCAGCATCCTGCCCCGGCTCACCGGCCAGGGCCTCGCCCAGGTCTACGACTTCGACACCAACCACGTGCCGGGGGAGACCGTGAGCGACCACGGGTACTGGCGCGACGTCGGCACCCTGGACGCCTACTACGACGCGCACATGGACCTCATCTCCGACCAGCCGGCCTTCAGCCTCTACAACCGGCGCTGGCCCATCTACACCCATCAGAACAACATGCCCCCGGCCAAGATCGCGGCCGGCGGCATCGTGGGGGAGTCGGTGGTCAGCCCCGGCTGTGTGATCCGCGGCCAGGTCACCCGGTCGGTGCTGTCCCCCGGGGTGGTCGTCGACGCCGGCGCCGTCGTCCAGGAGTCGGTCCTGCACGACAACGTACGGATCGGGCGCGGCGCCATCGTCAGGGGCGCGGTGCTCGACAAGAACGTGGACGTGCCGCCCGGCGCGACCATCGGTGTCAACCCCGGCCGTGACGGCGAGCTCTACACCCGGTCGGCGGGCGGCGTGATCGCGCTCGGCAAGGGCCAGCGGGTTCTCTGAGCGGTCAGGCAGCCGACCGCGCGGGCCGGGGATCAGCTCCCGTAGACCTCCAACTCGTAGATCCGGGCCGCCGGATCGGTGTTCTGGGTGGGTGTGATCACCGAGAGCCGGACGTAACGCCCGCTCGTCGCCACCTGGTTGGTGGTGCTGTCCGCGGTGTTGCCGCGCACCTGGGCGACGGTGGACCAGGTGCTGCCGTCGGCGGACACGCTCAGATCGAAGTCCTTGGTGTCCCACGCGGGGTCCTCGCCGCCGGCCCCGGCGTGCCGGACCACCAGGGAGGACAGGGTGTGCGACGCCCCGAGGTCGACGGCCAGCGTCTTGGTGCCGGCCGCCTTGGAGCACCACTTGTCGCTGGTGCCGCCGGAGTAGCTGCCGTTGACCGCCTTGTCGGCGCCCTCGGTGCTGCCGCACGCGTCGGATCCGGTGGCGGTACGGCCGACCGCCAGGTCCACCGGGGCGCCGGCGCCGCCGTACACCTCCAGCTCGTAGATGCGGGCCGCCGCCGACCCCCCCGAGGTGTTGACCGGCTGCGAGACCACCAGCTTCACGTAGCGGGCCGAGCGCGGCGACACCGCGTTGTAGGTGCGGCTGGAGCGCGAGCCGGTGACCGAGGCCGCGGTGGACCAGGTCGAGCCGTCGGTGCTGGTCTGGATCTGGAAGGCACCGGTGTTCCAGGCGGTGTTCTCGCCGCCCAGGCCGGCGTGCTTGACCACGAACGACGACACGTTCTGGGCGCTGCCGAGGTCGACCTGGAGGCTCGCGTTCGCCACCGAGGAGCACCACTTGCTGTTGTTCTTCAGCGTGCCGTCCACCGCCTTGTCACCGGACTCCGCGCCGGCGCAGCTCGCCGAGGCGGTCACCGGCCGGCCCTGGGCCAGGTTGGTGCCCAGCTCCGGCGCGGCGGGCACCGGGGTGGCCCCGTCCTGGAACGACGGCGGTACGTCCCCGGCGCCGGTGCCCCAGGAAGCGCTGGGCGTGGCGCCCATCGAGAAGTTGAGCGTGGCGCCGGCCGCCACGTCCGGATAGCGCAGATAGGTGTGGCTGGTGGCGGCGCCGTTGACGGACAGGCCCTGGACGTAGGAGCCGGTGCCCGAGGAGTTGACGGTGATGTTGCCGCTGGTCCGCTGGATCAGCACCGAGGGGAAGGACGGACCGTTGACGGCCAGGGTGTCCGCGCCGGGTGTGGCCGGGTAAAGGCCGAGCGCCGCCCAGACGTACCACGCCGAGGTGGCGCCCAGGTCGTCGTTGCCCGGCAGGCCGCCGGCGCCGGTGGTGTAGGAGTCGGACATCACCTTGCGGACCGCGTCCGAGGTGCCCGCCGGGTCACGGGCGAAGTCGTACGCCCACGGCACACCGTGCTCCGGCTCGTTGCCGATGTAGTAATAGGGCAGGCTCTGCCCGGCGTTGACCTGGGTGAAGTGGTGGTCGAGCCGCTGGACCGCGGTCTGCCGGCCGCCCATGTCGCTGATCAGGTCGGCGAAGTCGTAGGGCACCATCCAGGTGTACTGGGAGGCGTTGCCCTCGGTGAAGTTGCTCTGGCTCGCCGGGTCGAGCGGCCACGCGTAGCTGCCGTCGGAGTTGCGCGGCTGGGTGTAGCCGGACTCGGTGCTGAAGGTGTTGCGCCACCACTGGGCCCGCGTCATATGGGTGCTGTAACTCGCGGTGTTCCCGAGGGCCTTGGCGAACTGCGCGACCGCGAAGTCGGAGGCCGAGTACTCCAGTGAGTCCGACGGTGCCCCGTTGAGGTAGTGCAGGCTGGTGTACGTGGACTGGTTGCCGCGGATCGCCGAGCCCTGGGTGGTGCCGCCGCTGGACGCCTTCTCCATCAGCGACAGCGCGCTCGCGGTGTCGAAGTCGCGCACCCCGAAGGCGTACATGCTGCTGATGATGATCGGCCCGGGATCGCCGGTCATCACGAAGTCCTCGTTGGTCTGCTGCGACCACTTGGGCAGCAGTCCGCCCTGCTGGCCGTCGAGCACCATGGAGTTGGCGATGTCGGCGGCCTCGGTCGGCGCGACCAGTGCGACCAGCGCCGCCCAGGAGCGGTAGATGTCCCAGCCGGAGTAGTTCTGGTAGACCGGGCGGGTGGAGTTGTGCACCGCGTTGTCGAAGCCGCGGTAGTCGCCGTTCACGTCGCTGGAGATGTTGGGGCTTTGGAAGACGTGGTAGAGCGCGGTGTAGAACTTCTTCAGATCGGTGCCGGCGCCGCCGGTCACCTGGACCCGGTTGAGGATGGAGTTCCAGGCGGTGTCGGCGGCGGTCCGTACCGCGCCGAAGTCCCAGCCGTTGTTCTCCGCCACCACGTTGGCCTGCGCACCCGCCACGCTGACGTAGCTGAGGCCGACCTTGAACTGGACGGTCGGCGCGCTGGTGGTGTCGAAGGTGACGTAGGCGCCGGTGTTGGTGCCCGAGGTGCTCGCGGAACCGGCGCTGACCGTGCCGCCCGACCAGGTGCCGAAGCCGGTCGGGGCGCGGTCGAAGCGGATGTCGAAGAAGATCTGGTACGTCTTGGACGAGCCGCAGAAGCCGCCCGCCGTCACACTGCCGGTCACCTCGGAGCCGTTGATCCGCACCGAGCCGTTGCGGCTGCCGGTGGCGCTGCGGCTGGTGTTGATCAGCAGCCGGGAGGTGGTCGACGCGGGGTAGGTCAGCCGGCCCATACCGGTGCGGGTGGTGGCGGTCAGCTCCACGTTCGTCGCGTACTTGTCCAGCCGGTTCTGGTAGTAGCCGGGCACCGCCGTCTCGTTGGCCTTGGTGTAAGGGGAGGCGTAGGACGTCCAGTTGCTGCCGGGGGAGGTGCCGAGGGCGCCGGTGACCGGCAGCAGCGGCAGATCCTCGTTGTTGGGACAGCCGGCCCCGTCGAAGTGGGTGAGGCTGAAGTCCTCGATGGAGGTGTCGGAGTAGCGGTAGCCGGAGGGCGATCCGGTCGGGGTGTCGGGGCTGAACTGCACACCGCCGAAGGGCACCACGGCCCCCGGATAGGTGCTGCCGCCCGCGCCGCCCGGTACCGGGTTGGGCGCGGAGCTGTCGTCGGTGCCGACGAACGGGTCCGCGTACTGGGTGAGGTTGAGGGTCGCGGCGTGGGCCGGGGCCGAGGCGAGGCCGCCGACGCCGAGGGCGGCCAGTAACAGGGCGCTGACGACGCCGGCGGTGCGGGAGCGGAGCAAGGCAGGGAGCACGGAGGAACCACCTTCTCGCGGAAGGCCCCCGCGTCGTCCTGTCGCTGGGGCCTCAGGGGCACGGGGCTGCGCGGCGCTTGTGAACGTTATCAAGCAAGGGTGAATTTTTGATGTGTACCTGACTCATGTCAAGAGTGCGGACGGCGCCGCCGCCCGCGCCGGGCCTGGGAGCGGGATCGGCGCCCAGGATCGGGGGCGGCCCTGCCATCATCGGTGCGGCGGCGATCGGCGCGGTCTGCTGAGTGCGGCGACGGCGGTGGCGTGAGCGGCGGACGTGGCGTGGGCGACGGCGGTGGCACCAGCGTCGGTACCGGCGCCGCCTTCGAGAGGACGAGGAGGCCTGTGAAGCGCCCGACGATGAAGGACGTGGCCCGCGCGGCGGGCGTCAGTCCGATGACGGTCTCCCGGGTGGTGTCCGGGGAGGCCGGCGTGTCGCCGGGCACGGTGGCACGGGTCGAACGGGCGGTACGCGAGCTCGGCTACCAGCGCAACGACAACGCCCGCAGCCTGCGCCAGAAGAACCTCGGCACCTCCACCATCGGCCTGGTCGTGGACGATCTCGCCAATCCCTTCTACGCGCTGATGGCCCGTTCGGTGGAGGACGAGGCGCACCGGCGCGGCTATCTGGTGCTGGTGGGCAGCACCAACGACGAGCCGCGGCGCGAGCGGGAGGTGATCGCGGCCTTCACCGCCCGGCAGGTGGACGGACTGGTCATCGTGCCGACCATCGGCGACCACGACTTCCTCCGCCGGCCGATGGAGGGCGGCACCCGGGTGGTCTGCGTGGACCGCCCCGCCAAGGGTCTCGCGGTCGACTCGGTCACCGTCGACAACCGGGCCGGCGCCGAGCGCGGGGTCGCCCATCTGCTCGGCCACGGCCACACCCGGATCGCCTATCTCGGCGACCGCTACGAGATCTGGACGCAGGCCGAGCGGTACGCCGGCTATGCCGACGCGCTCGCCGCCCACGGTATCGCGGCGGATCCGGCGCTGGTCCGGCACGGGCTGCGCACCCGCGCCGCGGCCGGCGCCGCCCTGGCCGGGCTGCGCGAACTCCCCGACCCGCCGACGGCGCTCTTCACCAGCAACGACCTGATCACCCTCGGGGTCCTGGACGGGCTCGACCATTCCGCGCCCGTCGCCATCGTCGGCTTCGACGACCTGCCGCTCGCCGAACGGCTCAGCCCGCCGCTGACCGTGATCAGCCAGGACCCGCCGGCGCTCGGCGGCACCGCCGCCCATCTGCTCTTCTCCCGGATAGCCGGCGACCACTCGCCGCCCCGGGACATCGTGCTGCCCACCCGCTTCGTGGAGCGGGGCTCCGGCGGATTCCGGAGCTGAGCCGGGCTCACCGGAGCGGTCGGCATACGGCCCGGCCCTGCCCGGAGCGGTGCGGCCCTGAGCGGCTGAGCGGCCGACGGCCCAGGACGGGGCGGCGGGTCAGCCGGCGGTCGCGGCCGTCCGTGGAGCGGGCGGCGGTGTCGGCGTGGGGGCCGGCGGCAGCCGCCGGTCGATCCGGTCGGCCACCGCGCGGCCGAGCGCGGGAAAGAGCGCCCCGGCGATCCTCCGGTAGCCGGCGTCGTTCGGATGCACGCCGTCGTGCATCTCGGCGGTGGTGAGCGTCGGCGGCGTCACGTACCAGAAGGGCCGGCCGCGCTGCCGCTCGGTGCGCGCCAGGGCGACGGCCCGCCGGTCGAACGCGGCCACTTCGGTGCGTACCCGCGCGGTGTTGGGCAGCAGGCCCATGTACACCACGGACACGCCCGGCCGGTCGGCGTAGATCCGGTCGATCAGAGCGGCCAGCCGGTCGGGGGCGTGCGCGACGTCCGTGTCACGCAGCAGGTCGTTGATGCCGAGGTGCAGCAGGACGACGTCGGGCCGCGACACCGCGAGCCAGCCGTCGACCTTGGCCGACACATCGCCGATCCGCCAGCCCCGGTGGCCCTCGTTGGCCGGCTGCGGCAGATCACCGTTGGAGAGCGAGCCGACGAACCGGACCGCGTACCGCGACTGCCCGGCCACCAGATCCCACAGCGGCCGGCGGTAGCCGGAGGCGGTCGGGCTGCCCTCGCCCCAGGTGATCGAGTCGCCGAGCGGCATCACCCGCACGGTGTACGGACGGGGGACGGCGCCAGCGGACCCCCGGTGGCCGCCGGCCGCCGAGCCGCTGGTGAGGGTCAGCGTGACGGCGACCGCGGCGGCGATCGTCACCAGCACGGCGAGGATGCTCCCGCCACGCACCAGCCGGGCGCGGGTCATGACGTGTGCCCCCTGCGGAACGGTGTCCCGGCCCCCGCGGTACGGACAAGAGCGGGGCCGGCCGGGACGGGCCGGACAAGACCGGCACACGATAACCCGCCGCCCGCCGGTGCCGCGGATCAGGGCGGGGCGGCGATGCCCGGGCGGCCCCCGGGCGGCGGTCGGCCGGGCCCCACCTCGGCAGTGGTGCGTCCGAACGGACGAGTCCCGGCGCCCGGGGACCGCCGAGGGCTGACAGTTGGGGGGAAGGGCGTGGTCCCGCGACGGTCGGGCAGGCGCCCTTCGACACCGGAGGGCGCGGCCGTGCGCGGTGCGCGCGGCCGCGTGACGCCACCTCTTCAACAGCTCTGCGACGCGTGCGGGAGGCACCAGATGCCCAGAGGATCGAGCCCCAAGCGGGAGCGGCAGTACGAGCACATCAAGGACAGCGCCAAGGACCGGGGCGAGTCCGAGGGACGCGCCGAGGAGATCGCCTCGCGCACCGTGAACAAGGAGCGCGCCCGCGCCGGCGAGTCCAAGAGCGCCGGCCGCACCTCCACCCGTGACATGTCGTCCGGGCGGCGGGGCGGCCTGCGTTCGCACTCCGGGTCGAAGGGGCCGACGAAGGACCAGCTCTACAACGAGGCCAAGCAGCGGAACATCAAGGGCCGTTCGAGCATGTCGAAGGACCAGCTGGCGAAGGCGCTCGGCCGCTGACGGCGCCAGTCGGGGGCCGGTCGGAGCCCTCGGGGCCCCTCGGGGGCCGGCCAGCCCTCGGCCGGCGTCGGCACGGCACCCCTACGGCGGCCTCGGGCCCGGCGGCACGCGGTGTGCCGCCGGGCCCGGACAAGTCGACGCGGCCGGTCGGCGGGCGCCGGTGGAGCGTGGCCGCCCGCTTCGGGCCCGGCGTCAGCCGTTGTTGGTGTCGGGGTCGAGCCCGGTGCGCCAGTTGCGGTCCAGCGAGGTGATCGCCGCCATGTCGCCCGCGGTCAGTTCGAAGTCGAAGATCCGGAAGTTCTCCTCGATCCGCGAGGGGGTCACGGACTTCGGGAAGACGATGTCGCCGCGCTGGATGTGCCAGCGCAGCACCACCTGGGCCGGGGTCCGCTCCAGCCGCTCGGCCACCGAGGTGACCACCGGGTCGTCGAGCACCTTGCCCTGGGTGAGCGGCGCCCACGCCTCGGTGGCGATGCCGTGCTCGGTGTTGAAGGCCCGCACGTCGTCCTGGGCGAAGTAGGGGTGGATCTCGATCTGGTTGACCGCCGGGACCACCTCGGTCTCCTCGAACAGCCGGTTGAGGTGGTGCGGGTTGAAGTTGGAGACGCCGATGGCCTTGGCCCGCCCCGAGTGGTAGATCTCCTCGAGCGCCCGCCAGGTGTCGGCGTAGTCCCCGCGCGAGGGCAGCAGCGGCCAGTGGATCAGGAACAGGTCCACGTAGTCCGTGTCCAGGTCCTCCAGGGTGCGGGCGAACGCGGTGAGCGCGTCGTCATGGGCGTGGAAGCCGTTGTTGAGCTTGCTGGTGATGAACACCTCGTCCCGGGGGACACCGGACTCCCGGACGGCCCGGCCGACCTCTTTCTCGTTGCCGTACATCTCCGCGGTGTCGATGTGCCGGTACCCGACCTCCAGGGCGCTGAGCACCGAGGCGGTGGTCTCCTGCGGATCGACCTGGAAGACCCCGAGGCCGAGCTGGGGGATCTCGACGCCGTTGTTCAGGGTGAGGGTAGGTACTGAAGGTACTGAACTCATGTCCGCGACTTTCCCTTGTTCGAGCAGATATGCGCGCGACCCGCTCCGTACGGGCGGTCCGCCCGGGGTCGCGCTCTTCGACAGTCTCCGATCAGTCGACCCCTGTCGCGTGCCCGCCGCGCGGCTCCCCACACCGTCGGCCCACCGAAGGGTCGTCGCTCGCGGACCGGGCCGACAATTCGGAGAGCGCTCTCAGGAGCGGTCGCGAACCGTTACGCTGTCCCGCATGATCCCCGTGACCCGTCCCACGCTGGAGGCCGTCGCGGCGCGGGCCGGGGTGTCGAGAGCGACCGCCTCCCGGGTGGTCAACGGCGGCGCCGGGGTGCGCGGGCCGCTCGCCGAACGGGTGCGGCAGGCCGTGGCGGAGCTGGACTACGTCCCCAACCAGGCCGCCAGAACCCTGGTCACCCGGCACAACGACGCCATCGCGGTGATCGTCGCGGAGCCCGAGGCCAGGTTCTTCACCGACCCGTTCTTCGCCCGCCAGATCCGCGGCATCAGCCGCGAACTCAGCACCTACGACAACCAGTTGGTGCTGCTGCTGACCAACGCGGCCTCGGACTACGAGCGGGTCGGCCGCTATCTGTCCGGCGGCCATGTGGACGGCGCGCTGCTCTTCTCGCTGCACACCGACGACTCGCTCACCGCGCTCGCCAGGGACGCCGGGATCCCGATCGTCGTCGGCGGCCGGCCCACCTGGCGGGACCAGGACGCCGGGCACCGGACGCTCTACGTGGACTGCGACAACCGGGGCGGCGCCCGGGACGCGGTACGCCATCTGCTCGGCCGGGGGCGCCGCCGGATCGCGCACATCGCGGGGCCGCTGGACCAGCCCGCCTCCGTGGACCGGCTGAACGGCTTCCGCGACGTACTGCCCGACACCGCCGCCGGACTGATCGCCGCGGGTGACTTCACCCCCGAGGGCGGCGCCCGGGCGATGGCGGAGCTGCTGGAGCGCTCTCCCGATCTGGACGGGGTCTTCGCCGCCTCCGATGTGATGGCCTCGGGCGCGTTACGGGTGCTGCGCGACACCGGCCGGCGGGTGCCGGACGACGTGGCGGTGGTGGGCTTCGACGACATGGTGTCGGTCGCCGAGTGGACCGACCCGCCGCTGACCACGGTCCGGCAGGACATCGAGGAGATGGGCCGGCTGATGGCCCGGCTGCTGCTGCGGGCGCTGCGACCGCCGGCCGACCCGCTCGGGGTCCCCGCCCTCTCCTCGATCGTGACCCCGACCCGGCTGGTCGTCCGCGCCTCCGCCTGACCGGGCCGGGTGGCTTTGGAGAGCGCTCTCCCAGCTTATGGCGCATATCGGTACGGATCGCGCCCCGGCGCCGCCCGTGTTGGCCGTGTCAGCCATGCCCAGGCGCACCGGGCGCGCGATGATCGGGCTATGAGGAGGACCGGCAGCGATCCGCAGGTGCCCGAGATCGAACCCGAGGTGTTCGACCGCGCCGCCGCGTCCGTCGTGCTCACCCTGGGTCCCGACCACCGGATGGTCTACAGCAACGCGGCCTTCCGCCGGCTCTTCGGCCCGCGCCGGCTCGGCGTCCCCGCCGCCGAGGCCTTCGACGAGCCCCAGGCGGCCGGCTTCGTGCACATGCTCGACGAGGTCTACCGCACCCACCGGGCCGGCGAGTTCACCTTCCCCGGCGAGACCGAGGACGCCGGGGACCAGGCGCCCGACCGGCGCCACTTCGTCTACAGCGCGCTGCCCGTCGTCTCCCGGTACGGCCCCGGCGTGCTGGGCATCGCCGTCGAGACCACCGCCCAGGTCGAGGCGGCCCGGCGGACCGAGGCCCGGTCGGAGGAGCGGCGCCGCACCGTACAGCGGTACGAGGCCCTGATGTCCGCCGTCCCGCAGATCATCTGGGTGCTCAAGCCCGACTGGTCGATCGAGGAACTCGTCGGCGGCTTCGAGGAGTTCACCGGTATGCCGTGGCGGTCGAGGGTCGACGCCGAATGGCTGGCCGCGGTCCACCCGCACGACCGCGACCACCTGCTCAGGACCTGGGAGAACGCCGCCGCGGGCACCCCGTCGTTCTTCATCTGCACCTTCCGGATGAGCACCGCCTCCGGCGAGTACCGGCATGTGCAGTCCCGGGCGGTGCCGGTGGTGCGCGACGGGGTCACCGTCGAATGGGTCGGCTCCTCCGCCGACGTCGAGGACCAGTGGCGCAACCGGCTGCGCGAGCGGCTGCTGGCCCGGGTCGCCACGGTGAGCGCGGCCCAGGACGTGCCGCAGGCGCTGGCCGCGGTCGCCGCCGCCGTGGTGCCGGAGCTGACCGACGCCTGCGCGGTCTATCTGCTGGTCGCGCCGGAGTCGGGCGGCGCCGGCGGCCCGGCCGGCGTCACCCGGCTCGCCACCACCTCCCGGCCGGGACTGCCCCCGCTGCCGCCGCCGGACGACCGGCCGCAGCCGGCCGGGGCGGTCGCCCGCCGGGTGATCGAGAGCCGCAGGCCCGAGATGGTGGCCTTCCCCGCCGGGGAGCCGCCGGCCGACGTGGTCACCGAGATGCCCTCGACGTGGCTGCGCGAGGCCAGGGCCACCAGCCTCACACTGGTGCCGATCGTCATCGACTCGGCGGTGGTGGCGCTGGCCGTCGCGGCCGCCTGCGGGGACAGCCCGCCGCCCGGCACCGCCGATCTCGCGCTGCTCCGCGAGGTGCTCCACGAGGTCCGTGAACCACTGCGCCGGGCGATGGAACTCCAGAGCACCCGGCACACCGCGCTCACCCTCCAGCGGGCGCTGCTCACGCCCACCCCGCGGGTGCGGGGCGCCGAACTGGCCGCGCTCTACCAGCCGGCCAGCAGGACCGCCGAGATCGGCGGCGACTGGTACGACGCGCTGGTCCTCCCCGACGGCTCGGTCACCCTCAGCATCGGCGACATCGCGGGCCACGACCTGAACGCCGCGACCGCGATGAGCCAGCTCCGCAGCATGCTGCGGGTGATCGTCTACGACCGGACCCGCCCGGCCACCCCGGCGCAGTGCCTGTCCCAACTCGACTTCGTGGTCGAGGGACTGGCCATCGCGCCGCTGGTCACCGCGATCCACGTCCACCTGGTCCGGGGGACCGACGGCGGCTGGCACATCTCCTGGTCCAACGCCGGCCATCCGCCGCCGCTGCTGGTGCCGGCCGACGGGCCGCCGCGCTATCTGGAGGGGACCGGCCCGGATCTGCCGCTGTGCGTCGACCCCTCCGCGCTCCGCACCACCTTCCACCACGAGTTGCGCGGGGACGACACGCTCCTCCTCTACACCGACGGTCTGATCGAGGTCCCCGGCACCGATCTCTCGGTGGGGATGGCCGCCCTCGCCGACCGGGCCCGTACCGCGAGGAGCGCGGGCGTGCCGCTCACCACCTTCTGCGCCCGACTCCTGGCCGGCGTCACCGAACGCCGGGACGACGTCGCCCTCATCGGCTTCCAGCCGGCCGCGCCGGCCGCCGCGCTCCACTGAACGGCCCGCGGCGATCCCGGCGGCGCCCCTCAGGCGCGGGCCGCCATCGTCAGGCCCAGGGTGATCATGGTGCAGGCGATGACCGCGTCCAGGACGCGCCACGAGGAGGGGCGGGCGAAGGGCCGGCGCAGCAGCCGGGCGCCGAAGCCGAGCGAGCCGAACCACAGCACACTGCCGGCCACCGCGCCCAGGCCGAACGGCCAGCGGGCGGATCCGTACCCGTTGGCGACCGAACCGAGCAGCAGCACGGTGTCGAGGTAGACGTGCGGGTTGAGCCAGGTCATCGCCAGACAGGTGAGGACCGCGCCGCGCAGCGAGCCGCCGGCCGCGTCGTCGGTGGTGAGGGCGGCGGGGTGCAGGGCGCGCCGGGCGGCGAGCAGTCCGTAGCAGCCGAGGAAGGCGGCGCCGATCCAGGCGGTGACGGTCATCGCGGTGGGCCACCGCCCGACCACTCGGCCGACGCCGCTGACGCCCACCGAGATCAGCAGCGCGTCCGAGGCCGCGCAGATCGCCACCACGGCTCCCACGTGCTCGCGCCGGATGCCCTGCCGCAGCACGAAGGCGTTCTGGGCCCCGATGGCCACGATGAGCGACAGGCCGGTGCCGAGACCCGCCAGGCAGGCGACAAGAGCTTCAGGCATGCCCCGAGGCTAGGAGCGGTCCGCTCATGAATCCAGCTAATGTTTCTAAGGTCCGATGAGCAGAGCTTCATCAGCGTGATCAGGGGAGCCCGCACCGGTGCCGGATCTGCCGCTCGACCAGGTACGCACGCTGCTCGCCGTGGTGGACGAGGGCACCTTCGAGGCGGCGGCCGCGACCTTGCACGTGACGCCCTCCGCGGTCAGCCAGCGGGTCAAGGCGCTGGAACAGCGCACCGGCCGGATCCTGCTGCTGCGCTCCAAGCCGGTGCGGCTCACCGAATCCGGCGAGATCGTGGTCCGGTTCGGCCGGCAGTTGGCCCGGCTGGAGCGGGACGCCGGCGCCGAACTCGGCCTCGACGACGCGGCGGGCACCGCCTCGCTGCCCATCGCGGTCAACGCCGACTCGCTCGCCACCTGGTTCCTGCCCGCCCTCGCCGAGGTCGCGGCGCGCCTCGACGTCAGCTTCGACCTGCACCGGGACGACCAGGACCACACCGCGCTGCTGCTGCGCCAGGGCCTGGTGATGGCCGCCGTCACCTCCTCGCCCGAGCCCGTGCAGGGGTGTTCGGTGCGGGCGCTCGGCACGATGCGCTACCGGGCCATGGCCACACCCGGCTTCGCCGCCCGGCGGCTCTCCGGGGCGCCGCTCGGCCGGCTCCTCGCCGACGCCCCGGTGGTCGTCTTCGACCGCAAGGACGACCTCCAGGACCGCTTCCTGCGGGCGGTCGCCCCGCGCCGCGCCCCCGGCGGGGCCCGCAGCTACGTCCCCTCCTCGGAGGCTTACGTGGCGGCGGTCGCCGCCGGGCTGGGCTGGGGCATGATCCCGGACGCCCAGGCGGCCCCCTACACCGCCCCGGGAGCCTTGGTCGACCTCGCCGAGGGCCGGTACGTGGACGTGCCCCTGTACTGGCAGCAGTGGCGGCTGGACTCCCCGGCCCTCGCCGCGGTCGCCGACGCGGTGGCACGCACGGCGGCCCGGGCCCTGAAGGACCCGGGCCGCCGCTGAGCCGGGCCGCCGGCTTCGGCGGCCCGACCCGACCACCTGCTCGACCGCCCGCTCAGCTATAGGCGTTGAACTCGGCGATCGACCACCAGGAACTCGAACTGCCGGTCTGCGTCACCCGGATGTAGCGGGCCGACTGCGTGGTGAACGAGACGCTGACCAGCGCCGTGGTCCCGGTCCCGGTCGCCACCGGGGCCGACCAGTTCACCCCGTCGGAGGAGAGCGCCACCGAGTAGCCGTGGGCGTAGTCGGAGGCGCTGCCCGCCGAGTCCATGGTGATCCGGCTGATGGAGTGCGCCGCGCCCATGTCGACCGTCACCGTCTGGCCGTTGACCATCGGGGTGCCGGTGCTCCAGCGGGTCGTCGCGTCGCCGTCCAGCATCCGGGCCGGCACGTCGCCCCCACCGGTCGCGGAGGCGGTGGCCGTCCAGCCGGTGCGGGAGAGCACCGGGTGGGAGTTGCCGCCGGCGGTGACGGTGGTGGTGCCGGTGAGGCGGATGTCCCGGGAGGAGGAGCCGACCGAGACGGTGTTGGTGCCGGCGGCGTTGGTCCAGCCGTTGTTCCAGTACTGGAAGCTGCGCGCGTCCAGGGTCAGTGTGACGTGCTGGGTCTGGCCGGCGTTGAGGGTGACCCGCTGGAAGCCGCGCAGGCTCTTGGGGGGCTCGCCGGTGGTGGCGGGCTGGCCGACGTAGACCTGGGCGACTTCGGCGCCGGCGCGGGTGCCGGTGTTGGTGACGTCGAAGCCGACGGCGACGTTGCCACTGGTGTCGGGCTGGCCGACGGTGAGGTTGGTGTAGCCGAAGGTGGTGTAGGACAGGCCGTAGCCGAAGGGGTAGAGCGGGGTTTTGTTCTGGCTGTCGTACCAGCGGTAGCCGACGTTGACGCCCTCGCTGTACTGGACGGTGCCGTTCTGGCCGGGCCACTGCGCGGTGGTGTGGGCGGGGACGTCGGCGAGGCTCTGCGGGAAGGTCACCGGCAGCTTCCCTGAGAAGTTGGTGTCCCCGTAGAGCAGCCGGGCGATCGCGGTGCCGTCCTCCTGGCCCGGGTACCAGTTCTCGATGATGCCGCGGACGCTGTTGGCCCAGGGCATCGTCACCGCGGAACCGCTGTTGACCACCACGACCGTATTGGGGTTGGCGGCGGCCACATCGCTGACCAGGGTGTTCTGCGCGGAGGACAGATCGATCGAACCGAGGTCGCTGCCCTCGGACTCGAAGTTGCTGACGAAGACCACCGCGAGGGCCGCGTTGCGGGCCGCGGTGACCGCCTGGTCGTGCGCCGACTGCCCGGGCACCTGCCAGCCGAGGCTGACATTGCTGCCGCCGCCGCCCTGGTAGTAGTCGACCTCGACGCTCACCGGCTGGTTGCCGGTCAGCGTCACCGTGCCGGTCTTGGTGGTGGGGCCGTGGTCACCCCAGTTGTTCACGATCTGCTGGCCGTTGACGAACAGGCGGCTGCCGTCGTCGCTGTTGAGCGAGAAGGTGTAGCTGCCGGAGGTCGGCGGGGTGAGGTTGCCGGTCCACTTCACCGACCAGTTGGTGGCGTTGACGCCCGAAGCGGGCGAGGCGCCGCCGTACACCGAGTCGATCGAGGAGTCGACCCTGCTGGCCACCACCGCGCCGGAGAGGTCGGTGCTGTTGTGGTACTGCCCGAACAGGCCGTTGCCGGTGCCGGAGGACGGCGTCAGGTACTGGGCGGGGACCGGCGGGAGCGCGCCGTTCGACGAGGCCACACCGGGCGCGTAGGTCACCGTGGTGCCGCTGCCCGCCCGGGACGTGATGCCCTGGTACGGGGTGATGAGATGCGCCGGGTTGACGCCCGCGCTGCCGCCGCCCTGGGTCATCGCGTCGGTCCCCGCGTCGTCGCCGATCACCGCGACCGAGTGCACCGAGGACGCCACCGGCAGGACTCCGCCGGTGTTCTTCAGCAGCACACTGCCCTCTTCCGCGACCTGCTGGGAGACCGCGGCGTGCGCCGACGAGGTGACGACCGCGTTGACGTTCCCGGTGTTGGGGTTGTCGAACAGCCCCTGGCGGAACATCGAGACGAGGATGCGCCGGACATGGTCGTTGATGGTGGCCTGCGACACCTGCCCGCTGTTCACCGCGTTGGTGAGCGCGGTGCCGTAGTAGTCGCTGCCCGGCATCTCCATGTCGAGCCCGTTGTTGGCGGAGGCGACGGTGGAGTGGGTCGCCCCCCAGTCGGAGGTGATGAAGCCGGTGAAGCCGAGATCGCCCTTGAGGGTGCCGTTCTGCAACGGCCCGTTCTCACAGGCGAAGGGGCCGTTGATCGCGGAGTACGAGCACATCACCGAGTCGACCTGGCCCTGCTTGACCGCGGCCTCGAACGCCGGGGTGTAGATCTCCCGTTCGGCCCGGTCGGAGACGATCGCGTTGTCGGAGGCGTTGTTGCGGTTGGTCTCCTGGTTGTATACGGCGTAGTGCTTCACCTGCGCCATCGGGCCCTGGCTCTGGATGCCCTGGATGTCCGCGGCCCCCAACTGCCCGGCCAGATAAGGGTCTTCGCCCAGCGACTCGAAGGCGCGGCCCCAACGGGGGTCGCGCACGATGTTGATGGTCGGCGCGAGGACGACGTTGGTGCCCTTGCCCCACTGCTCGGAGCCCAGCACCTGGCCGTAGCTCTGCATCAGCGAGGTGTCCCAGGTGGCCGCGCCGGCCACCGGGGCGGCCATCTGCGTCACGTTCGACAGCCCGTCGCCGGCGCCGACCGGGCCGTCCTGGAGGTGCAGGGGCGGTATGCCGAGGCGGGTGTTGCCGTCCACACAGCCGACATAGCCGCAGGAGGCGCCACCGTGCAGCATGGTCAGCTTCTCGGCGAGCGTCATCTGCGCCAGCAGCGCGTCCGCCCGCTGGTCCGGCGTCTGCGCGGCGTTCGCCCAGGGCCGGGCGGCCGCGGTGTCCGCCCGGCCGGTGGCGGCTCCGGCGGTGGAGGCGGTCACCCCGCCGACAAGGAGGATGGCTGCCGCGAAGGGCAGCGCGGTTCGTTTCCATCGACGCACGGGAGAGCCTCCAGGCTTCGGACTACGACGACACGCGCGGGCTGCGATGCGGCCTTGTTGAGGTAAGTTGACGTGAACGTAACAGGCCCCGGGGGGAGACGATCGTGCTCGGGCGGCACGGTGTCAAGAGTTCGAGAGAGCGCTCTCCGAATGACGCGGGGCGGTTTTCACCGGTGTTCCACCGTTATCTCACCGTTATCGGCCCGGGCGGCTGTCGGGTGCCGGCGGCCGGTGCCCAGCCGGGTTCCGCGCCGGCTCGGGCAGACCCGCGGCGGTCAGACCACCCGCCGGCTCGGGCGACCCGGCAGCGGTCAGACCACCTTGCGGCGGACCAGCGCGCCCAGCGTCAGCGCGGCCGGCAGCAGCGGCAGCCACACCGTCACGATGCGGTAGGCGAGGACGGCGGAGGTGGCCGCCGCGGTGGGGGCGCCCGCCGCGACGAGCGCGATCGCCAGCGCCGCGTCCACCGAGCCGACGCCGCCGGGCGCGGGTATGCCGGCGGCCAGGCAGGTGGCGGCCAGATACGCGATGGCCACATGCGGGGCCGACACCGTGATGCCCAGCGCGTGGGTGACCGCGACCAGCGACAGCGCCTGGAGCGCGGGGAAGGCCAGCGAACCGCCCCACAGCGCCAGGGCCCTGGACGGCCGCAGGTGCAGCGAGCGGGCATCGGTCAGCGCGGTGGCCAGGAAGACGCGGATGAAGCGCCGGACCCGGCGGGCGGACAGCAGGAAAAGCGTCACCAGCAGCAGACCGCCGGCCAGCACCGCGCCGATGAACAGCAGCGCGTCACCGTCAGGCAGCAGGCCGTTCAGCCGCAGCGCGTGCGGGAAGGCGGTGACCAGCACCAGCAGCAGGGTGACCCGGCCCACCGACTCGGCCAGCGAGTAGAGCGCGAGCGCCGCGGAGGTGCGGCCGAGCGGCAGCCCGCAGCCGCGCAGAAAGCGGAGGTTGACCGCGCCCGCGCCGATACCGGCCGGCGTGAGCTGGTTGGCGGCGGTCGCCGCGAACTGGGTGGCCAGCAGGCGCCCGGTGGGCAACGGTTCGAGCACGGTGCCCTGTCGGGCGCAGGCGATGGCGACCCAGCCGAGGCCGGTCGCGGCAAGGGCGCCCAGCAGCCAGAAGCGGTCGGCGGCCAGCAGGTCCTCGCCGCCCGAGACGAGCAGCGAGCGGTGCTCGGCGGCCCAGAGCCCGACGGCCAGCGCCGGCACCAGGCACGCGATCGTCCGCCAGGGCAGCCGGCGCCACCACGCGGCGGCCACGGCGTTCCCCGGGGGGAGTGACGGATTGCCCATGGCTCTCGCTGGTCCCCGCTCGTCGCGTGTCGGCACCTCGGTTTTCAGGGCGCGTTCTTCCGTGTTCTTCGGGTTCTTGGCGTTCTCTGCGTTCTTGGCGTGCCTGGCGTTCTTGGCTCATTTGGCTTATTTGGCGTTCTCTGACAGTTTCCCGGCTACCAGCCGGAGCCCCGCGCAACACCCCTGGCGGGCAGCCTCCCCGGCCCGGAAGACGTCCGGGCGTCCTCCGGCCGAGAACCAGGGGTCGGTGCGGTGACCGGCGGAAGTCGCCGCCGCATCTGGCGGGGTACCGTGTTCTCTCGGCCTCGTTGTCGATCTTCAGGTGCGGTGCGGCCAAGGTGCCCTGGTGGAGGTAGCCGTCGAGAGTTTCGACACGTCGCGTGGTGCGCGGTTGGCGGCCTACAGTGCCGTCTCCGCATCGCTGGCGCTGTGCAGTGATCGCGAACTGCGCGACCTCGTTGATACGGCCGCGCCGATGGGCGCGGGCATCGGCGGGACCTCGGCGTTGCTGGAGGTCGGCGGAACCCCGGTCTTCGTCAAGCGGCTGCCGCTGACCGATCTGGAAAGGCAGCCGGAGCACGTCCGATCCACCGCGAACCTCTTCGGGCTGCCGACCTTCTGCCACCCCGGCCTCGGGGTCCCCGCAGGCCCGGGATGGGGGGCCTGGCGGGAATTGGCCGTGCACACCATGACGACGAACTGGGTGCTCGCCCAGGACCACGAGGGCTTCCCGTTGATGTACCACTGGCGGGTGCTGCCGCACCCCGGGCAGGTGCTGCCCGAGGAACTGGCCGACGTGGAGAAGGCCGTCGCCTACTGGGGAGGCGGATCGCGGGTGCGCCACCGGATCGAGGCGCTGCGAGACTCCTCGGCGAGCGTCGCGCTGTTCGTGGAGTACATCCCGCAGAACCTGCACGACTGGCTGGACCCTCAGGTCAAAGCTGACGATGAGACGGCCGAGCGGGCATGCACCATGGTGGCGAGGGAACTCGAGGCCGGCACCTCTTTCATGAACGCCCGCGGGCTCCTGCATTTCGACGGCCACTTCCAGAACATCCTCACCGACGGCAAGCGCCTGTTCTTCACCGACTACGGCCTCGCGATCTCCGCCCGGTTCGACCTGGCGAAGGACGAGGCCGACTTCTTCGCCGAACACCGGACCTATGACCGCTGCTACACCGTCACCCATCTGGTGATCTGGCTCGTCACCGCCCTGTACGGGTACCAGGGGGAGGAGCGCGGCGCGTTTGTGCGCGCATGCGCCCAAGGAGAACCCCCGACGGGAATTCCGTCCCGGGTCGCGGCGATCCTCACCCGCTACGCCCCGGTCGCCGTGGTGATGACGGACTACTACCGCCGGTTCCGTTATGAGAGCAGGCAGACCCCGTATCCCCTGGAGGCGATCCGCCGGATCGGCGGGCCGGACGGCTCGTTCACCATCTGATGGGCCTGGGCGGCCGATCGCCGGGCCCGGGGGCGCCGGGATTCTTGCCGGCGCCCTACTCGGTGTCCTTGTCCGCGTCCGCCGCGGCCATCGAGCCGGGGCTGGAGAAGTCGGGGCTGGAGAACCCCGGGCTGGCGAAGCCGGCCTCTTCCGGTACCAGGGTGCCGGAGTCGTCGGCCTCGTAGTCCGGCCCCTCGAAGGGCGGGACGACGAAATCCGGCGGGGTGTACTCCTCGATGTGGGACGCGGGGCCGCTGAAATCAGGGCTGGAGAAGTCGGGGCTGGAAAATCCCGGGCTGGAGAAGTCGGGGTGGGCGAATCCGGGGCCGCTCCCCTCGGTCCGCGCGCCTTCGGCGGAGCCGGGGTCGGGGTCGGAGTCGGGCCCGGCACCCGGCGGGTCGTCCGCCACCGCCGGCGCCCCGCGGCCGTCCGTCCGCTCCGGTGTCCGCTCCCGTATCCCGTCCTGCTCTTCCCCGCTCATCGGGTCCCCTTCTCCGCCCCGCTGTCCGGAATGAACGAGGGGCCGCCGCGGTTCTTGTGCGTGGAACGATTCGTCCGAGCAGAAGGGTGCCCCGAATGAAGGTACGTAACTCGCTTCGGTCGCTGAAGAAGCGCCCTGGGGCCCAGATCGTCCGCCGCCGCGGCAAGGTCTTCGTGATCAACCGCAAGGACCCCCGGTCCAAGGCGCGGCAGGGCTGATGCCCTCAGGGCCGGCGACCGGCCACTGACCCCACACGACCGCCCACCGCGCGTCACCGCGGTCGGCGCGGTTCGCGACCAATCACGACGGCCACCGACTCCTGTCGGCGGCCGTCGTCGTATCCGAGCCAGCGGGACCCGCGCCGGCGGAATCCGCGCCCCGTCCACCGGAGCTCACCGAAGCGGCCCGATGCCGCCGGGCGGCGCCGTCAGCGCTGCGGCTTGCTCTCGTTCACCAGGGTGAGCTGCTCGCGGGTGACCGCCGGGCGCTCGCTGACCGGAAACGCCGCGCGCAGTCCGGCGAGATGGATGTCGAGATGCCGCTGCCACGCGTCCGGCACCACCGCGCCCGCGGTCTCCACCACCCCGCGCAGGCCCCAGGCGAGCGTCATGATGTCGCCCAAAGTGACATCCGCGCCGATCCGGCCGTTCTCCTTTGCCTGCGCGAGGAGTTCGGAGATCAGATCGCGCAACTGCTCGACGCAGCCGACCTTGGTGCTGCCCACCAGCTTGTCGGCGTAGCCGTGGTGCTTGCTCAGCGAACGCCCTATCACCCACAGGAAGTCCTCGAGGCCGGTGCCGTCGGCGCGGTCGAGTGCCAGGCGCGCCTCGTCCACCAGCTCGATGAGGATCTGCCGGGCGATCTCGTCGACCAGCGCCTCCTTGTTGGGGAAGCGCCGGTAGACCGTACCCACGCCCACACCGGCGCGGGAGGCGATCAGCTCCATGCTCGCGTCGGTACCGAACTCGGCCAGCACCTCGCGGGCCGCCTCCACCACCAGGCGGTGGTTGCGTACCGCGTCCCGCCGCATCGGCCGGATCTGCGGACCGTGCGCTGTCATCGTCACTCCCGGTCGGTACGGCCGGCCGGCGCACCCGAGGCGGGCCGGCCCGGAGTGGGTCACTCCGACTTGTCCCCTACGACCGTACCGCCAGGCACCATCGCGAGCTCCGCGTGCGCCGGTTCCTCGGAGAAGTCGACCAGGGTGGAGCGCCGGCTGACCGGGATCAGCGCGGCGGCGAGCGCGGCCACCAGCAGGGCGCCGCCGAGCATGGCGAAACCGTGGGTGTAGCCGGCCTCGCGGGGCAGGCCGTCGGCGGCGGGGCTCGCGGTGACGACGCTGGCCATCAGGGCGGCGCCGATGGAGCCGCCGATGGTACGGATGTTGGCGTTCATGCCGCTGGCGACACCGGTCTGCTCCGGCGGCACCGCGCTGACGATCAGGCTGGACATGGCAGCGAAGGCCAGTCCGAAACCGACGCCCATGACCGCGGTGGCCAGATACAGCTCCCAGGTCTGGGTGTGCGCGAAGGCGAGCAGTGCCATCGATCCGGTGCCGATCAGCGAGCCGAGCAGCACCACGGTCTTGCCGCCGACCCGGGCGGCGAAGCTGCTGGAGCCGAGGCCGACCAGGAACATGGTGACGGTCATCGGCAGCAGGATCAGACCGGACTGGGTGATGCTCGCGCCGAATCCGTATCCGGTGGACTTCGGGGTCTGCACGAACTCGGGCAGGAACGCGAAGACCGCGTACATGCCGATGCCGAAGAGCAGCGCCACCAGGTTGTTGGTCCACACCGCGGGGCGGCGCATCATGTTCATGTCGATCAGCGGTGACGCGGAACGGCGCTCCACCTCGACCCAGCCGACCGCGAGCACCGCGGCGGCCAGGAAGAGGCCGATGACCTTGGTGGAGCCCCAGCCCCAGGTCGGCGCCTGGCTGAGGCCGACCAGCAGGGCGACCAGCCACGCCGACAGCAGCACCGCGGGCAGCCAGCTGATCCGGCCGGGGGTGCGGATGGGCGAGTTCGGGATGAACACGGCGGCGGCCACGGCGGCGATGACGGTGAGGATCATCGGCAGCCAGAACAGCCAGTGGTAGTCGAGCGCGTTGACGATCGGGCCGGCCAGCACGATGCCCAGGCCCGCGCCGACCGCGGTCAGCGAGGCGATGGCGCCGATGGCGCCGGAGAGTTTCTCCTTGGGGAACTCGTCCCGGATGATGCCGAAGGCCAGCGGCAGCACACCGCCGCCGATGCCCTGGATGACCCGGGCGATGATCATCACCGTGACGTTGGTGGCGAGCGCGGCGAGCAGGGAGCCCGCGGCGAGCGCGGCGAGGGTCGCGACGTAGACGCGCTCCTTGCCCAGGATGTCGCCTATGCGGCCCATGATCGGGGTGAATATGGACGCCGAGAGCAGATAGGCCGTCAGGACCCACGTCACGGTGTTCTGGTTGGTGTGCAGGTCTTCCTGGATCGTCGGCAGGACGGGGGTGACCAGGGACTGGAGCAACGCGTACGCGCTCACGCTGGCCGCGAGAACCACGAACGTGACCTGGTGATGTGTGCGCCGGCTCTCGGACGCCATGGAACTCCTCGGTGTTCAGCGGTAAGCGGGGGTGGGCAAGGGTAAGCGGAATTACTATTCCGCTACCGCACAGAATATCCCATGGGAATGGCGATTCCGTTTCGTCGGGGTGAGGCGTTCGGCACATCTGAGGCATGTTCATCCACCCCCGGCCGCCGCTCGCGCGGTGCCGTGCCCCGTTCACCTCCGCCCGTGCGGCGGGCGCCCCTTGGCCGCCGCCGTATCCTGGCGGGATGTTCTCCGCACAGGGGCCGAGCCTGCGTGAACTGACCGCGCAGGCGCTGAGTTCCGTCGAGCACGGCTACGACCTGCTGGCCCCGAGGTTCGACCACACCCCGTTCCGCACCCCTGACACCTTTCTCGACGCGGTGGGCGGCGCGCTGGCGGCGCTCGGGCCGTTCGAGCACGGCCTCGACGTGTGCTGCGGTACGGGGGCGGGGATACGGGTGCTCGGTCCGCTGTGCCAGGACAGCGTCACCGGGGTGGACTTCAGCGCCGGGATGCTGGCGGCGGCCCGCGCGGCGCACCGCGAGGACGGGCCGGAGCCGCGGTGGGTACGGGCCGACGTACGGGCCATGCCGTTCGCCCACGGCTTCGATCTGGCGGTCAGCTTCGGCGCGTTCGGCCACTTCCTGCCCGCCGAGCGGCCCGCGCTCTTCGCCGGGGTGCACCGGGCGCTGCGCCCCGGCGGCCTGTTCGCCTTCCCGATCGGCGCGCCGCCGCCGGTGACCTCCGCCTGGTACTGGGCGTTCGCCGGCTTCGACGCGGCGATGCGGGTGCGCAACGCGGTGTGGCGACCGCCCTTCGTGATGTACTACCGCACCTTTCCGCTGCACGCGGTCCGCGCCGATCTGGTCCGCGCCGGATTCACGGTGGAGCTGCGGGCGCTGCCGGAGTTCGGCCGGCGCCGGGACGGCAGTCCGCGCGGCAGGCTGGTGCTGGCCCGCAAGCCGTGAGCACGGCATGAGCACGGCATAGGCACGGCATGGGAGGGGCCACCCGGTCGGCCCGGCAGCGTGCCCGGCGGGGGCCGTTCGCCCCGTTCGACGTGCGGGTTTAGCGTGGAGGTCATGGAAAGAGCCCTGGACCCGCTGTCCGACGTGTTCGCCTCGCTGAGCGTACGCACCGGGTCGCTGTCAGGGATCGACGCGGCCGGCCGCTGGGCGCTGCGCCTCGGTGTGCACGAGCACATCAAGATCGGCGCGGTGCTCGCCGGCTCGTGCCGGATCGGGGTGGACGGCGGGCCGCGGGTGGAGCTGACGGCCGGTGACTGCTTTCTGCTCGCCGCCCGCGACTCGTTCGTCGTCTCCGGCGACCAGGACGCGCCGGCCCAGGACGGCGAGGCGGTCTTCCACGCCTCCCCGACCAGGATCGTACGGGTGGGGGACGGCACCGGGCCGGCCGACGGGCCGCGGACCCTCCTCATCGGCGGCAGCGTCCAGTTCCTGGACGCGACCGTCGCCCTGCTGCTGAGCGGGCTGCCCTCGCTGACCGCGATCCGCGCCGACAGCGCGCCGGCCCGCGCCATCCAGCCGCTGCTGCGGCTGTGCCTGGAAGAGGTCGAGGCGGCGCGGCTCGGCATGCCGGTGATGATCGGACGCCTCACCGAACTGCTCTTCATCCAGGCGATGCGGGCGCTGGTGGAGGGCGGCCAGGACGCCGGGACAGAGCCGCACGGCTGGCTGGGCGCGCTCGGCGACCAGCGGATCGGCGCGGCGCTGCTGCTGATGCACGGGGAACCGGCCCGCCGCTGGACGGTCGCGGCGCTCGGCGACGCGGTCGGCATGTCCAGGGCCGGCTTCGCGGCCCGCTTCAAGCAGCTCGTGGGGCTGCCGCCGCTCGAATACCTCCAGCGCTGGCGGATCTCCACCGCGGGCTCCGAACTGCTGGGCGGTGACCGTACGGTGGCCTCGGTCGCCGCCGCCTGGGGGTACTCCTCCGAGGCCGCGTTCAGCGCCGCCTTCAAGCGGATCACCGGGGTCTCGCCGGGGCGGTACCGGGCCGATCCCCTGCGGGCCGCCCCGCCGCTGCCCGACGGGCAGGCGATCGCCCCGGTCTTCCACCCCCGGCCCCCCGCCCCCGGGCAGGCCCCGTCCCCGGAGCCCGCACCCCGGTAGCCCGAGCCCGCGCCCCGGTAGCCGGCCGGCCGACTTCCGTACCCGGTACCGATACCGGCCGGGCGGTCAGCCGCCCGTTCCCGGCCGGCCGGCGGCGTCACTCATCCGTACCCGGCTCTCGTCGATGGCGTCCCGCACCCGGCGCTCGATCAGATCCGGGTCGAGACCGAGCGCCTTGCCTATGTGCACCGACCACACCTCGGCCCGCAGGTTGGTCTCGAAGTCCAGGTCCGCCCGCACGTTCTCACGGGTCGCCTGCCGGTTCTGGCTCACCATCACGAAGGTGGACAGGAAAATCGCCTCAAGGCTCACGATCATGGTGAGCAGACCGAACGGATAGCGGTCGAAGACCGCCCGCGACCCGAGCAGCCCCTCGTTCACCGCGATCCAGCCGGCGAACCAGACGGCGTGCAGATAGACGAAGAGCATGGTGCCCGCGAACGCGGTGATGGCGTCCGCCACCCGGTCCTGGGTGGTCTGCATACGGGCGAGGACCACCCGTTCGTGCGGCAGCCGCACGGAGGGGTGGTGGGAGAGGGGATGGTCGTCGGGAGGCAGCGTCATGGCGCACATCCTGCCCTGCGCCGTATGCCGGGTTGGGCCGGGCCGGTGGCCCGTCCCAACCCGTCCCGGCCTCAGCGGGCGGTCGCCACCGCGAGCAGGAACCAGCCGGTGTGCGGGATCCACTGCTCGGCCCAGCGCCAACCGTCCCCTTCCGGGGCGTCCGCCGGCAGGAAGGCGATGTCGTCCTCGTCGGCCCATCCCGAGGTGATGCCGTTGACGATGCCGCCCGGCAGGTTGGGGAAGTCGGACGCGTAGTCCACGGTGTTCCGGCCGCGGCCCTGGAGCATCGAGGCGTCGAACGGATTGCGGCCGGTGATCCAGGCGAGCTGGTCGTCGGCGAAACCGAGCAGCCGTTCCCGGTCCGGCTCGGGGACCCGGGCGAGCCGCCCGCAGCCCGAGGCGGCCGCGGCCAGCGAGGCGATACCGGCGTTCTCGCCCTGCCACCAGTAGCCGGTCTCGTTGGCGTGCGGGAAGAAGAAGGCGTCCCGGTCGGTGCCGCCGGCCGGCCGTACCCGCTGCCGCGGATAGCCGAAGGGATTGGGCACCGAGCCACTGCGGTCCAGTGTGTCGAGCATCGCCTCGACGGCGAGGTCGGCGGCGGCCCCGGCCTCGGGCACGCGCGGCAGCACCTCGGCGAACCGGAGCAGCGCCAGCACCGGCAGACCGGCCTCGGCCGCGTGGAAGAACGGCCGCCCCTCCTCGTCGGCCCGGAACCAGCCGGGCCCGGCGCCCCGCTGGTAGCGCGCCGCCAGCGACCGCGCCCGCCGCCGCGCCGCTTCCTGGACCGCCTGCCAGATCTCGCCCACGGGCTCGTCGTCCGCGTCCGAGGCGCAGGACGGGCGGGCCGCGACCAGTTCGCACGCGGCGAGCAGCGCGGTGTAGTCGTCGAGCACCGTCTCCTCGCCGTCGGGCAGGTACTCCGTGTTGTGCTGCTCCAGATGCAGGAAGGCGTCAAGCGCGGTGGCCAGGTAGTGCGCCGAGGGGAAGTCGCCGTGGGCGTCCAGGGTCGAGGCGCGGGCGAGGGTGGCCACGGCCAGACCGCCGCCGTGGCGGTAGCCGGCCTGGTAGCGGTCGGTGCGCACACAGTCCGGCAGCGGGGCGGTGATCACCCGCTCGTCCAGTTCCTTGGTGAGCGCGTCGAAGATGCCGGTGTAGAAGTAGCCCGCGGGCGCCCGGAAGCGGACCAGGAAGTCGGCGCCCCACAGCGCCTCGTCCCGCAGCCGGGCCCCGAGCGAGCGGAGCAGCGCCGGATGGTGCTCGGCGAGCGCGTCCCGCGCCGCCAGCATCGCCCAGGCGCACAGCGGCGTCTGCTGCGGGCTCATGGTGCGGGTGTAGGTGAGGTGGCTGAGGAACTTGCTGGTGTCGCCGCTCGCGTCGAGCCAGCCGCCGCGCGCGTCGACCTGCTTGCCGGAGTCGTCGCCCCACAGCCGGGCGTGCCGGTCCTTGCGGTCGATCTCGCCGCTGGACCGCATGGCCTTGAAGTACGCCAGCACATCGGACATGGTCTGCCGCTGGAGCCGGTCGGGGGCGATCTCGAACGGCTCGCAGGCGCCGGCCCGGCCGTCGGCGTCCAGTACCCGTACGGTGTAGGCCCCCGCCGACAGCTTGGCGGGCAGCTCGATCCGGACGTAGGGGCCGGTGTGCCAGCCGGGCGTCGCCTCGACCGGTCCCGCGGTCAGCTCGGTCTCCCCGTCGGGTCCGGCCAGCTCCACCCGCCGGGGCGGTCGGCCGTCCGGCAGCTCCACGAGGACCGCCTTCGAGGCGTCGATCCCGTACCCGAGATGCGCGGTGAGGATGCGCGGTCCGCCGCCTGCTGCCATGTCGAGCCACTCCTTGACCTGTACGACCTGGGATCAACGCTACAAGGCCGGCGGCCGGCGCACGGGAGCGGGTGGGGCGGGGGCGCCGCGTCCGCGGAAACGCCCGCCCCACCCGCGCACCGGGGGAACCTCAGCGGTGGCCGTCGGACCGCTTGCGGTGCAGGGTGAAGTTCTCGAAGACCGACAGCTCACCGTTCGGCTTGTTCACGTTGTAGTACGTGACGTGCAGCCGGGTGGTGTCACCGGGGAAGCGGCCGGGGTCGACGGTGAAGGCCGCGAAGCCGTAGGGGTGGTCGAGGTCGCGGACGCCGACCCACACCGCCTCTTCCTTGACGTACGTCGAGGCGCGCTTGCCGCCGGCCGGCCGGGTGTCGGAGACCGCGGTGATCACCTTGGCGGTGCCGTCCTTGAAGAAGGACTGGTTGGTGGTGCCGGAGACACCGCCGCCGCCCAGGATCATGTGCACGGTGCCCTGGCCGGTGTCGATGTCGTCGGTACGGGTGGACGCCGGGTTGGGGGTCAGCGTCTCGCTGCCGCTGACCACACCGCGCAGCGCGAGCGACCGCTCGTAGTTGTGCTCGTGGCCGCAGACCACCAGGTCCACGCTGTAACGGTCGAAGAGCGGGCCGTACTTGGCGCGCAGCCCGAGGTCGGCGCCGTTGGCGTCGGAGGAGCTGATCATCACCTGGTGCATGGCGACGACCACCCAGTCGATGTCGGTGTCCTTGCGGGCGGCCTTCAACTCCCGCTCCAGGAATGCCAACTGGCGACCGCCGGAGTAGCCGCTGACATAGAGGTCGCCGCCGTCCTGGAGGGCGTTGTCGTCGTTCTGGAGCACGATCACCCGGACCGATCCGGCGGTGAAGGCGTACCAGAGGCCGGCCAGTTCGTCGTCGGTCTCGGTCGACGGCAGCTCGAAGTAGGTCTGGTAGGCGCCCAGGCCGATCGGGCCGTTGCCGGACTCGATCTCGTGGTTGCCCGCGGCCGGCATCCACGGCCGGAACCGGGCGGAGCGGGTGTTGTTGGTGAAGAAGTTGTTCCAGGTGCGGACCCGGTCCACATCCAGGTTGGCGTAGCACAGGTCGCCGTTGAGCAGGTGGAAGAGCGGCGCGACCTGCTCCACACCGGTGACGATGTCCTTGGTGGCCGGCGTGGAGTTGGCGTCGAGCGCCACCGAACCGTCGTTGGCCCAGGTCACCTGGGGGGCCGACTGGTCGCCGAAGCTGGTGAAGGTCAGCGGCTGCCGGCCGCGCGGCGCGGTCTTGAAGGTGCCGCTGTCCGGGGTGGCGCCGTCGTGCGAGACCAGGTACAGGTAGTCGGTGCCGGGACGCAGCCGGGTGAGCGGCGCGTGGTGGACGTAGACCGTACGGCCGGACTTGCCGTCGGTGTACGTGCGGGTCCGCGCGTCGGAACCGGAGCCGAGGCCGTGCTCGATGGTGCCGTAGAGCACCCGGGGGCGCTTGACCGGGCCGTCGGTGATCCAGGACACCACCATCTGGGTGCTGGGGTCCTTGCCGAAGGTGAGGTGGAGTCCCTGCACCGGCGAGGCGCCACCGGAGTCCGGGCTGGGATGGAAGGCCGTCGACGAGGCCGGCGCGGCCGAGGCCGGGCCCGCCGTCAGCAGCGGCGCGGCCACCGCACCCACACCCGCCGTGCCGAGCAGGCCGACGGCCGTACGGCGGCTGAGGCCGTCCCCGGACGGCTCCGGCGTGTCCAACTGTGCGACCATCGTTGCTCCTTGGCGCGAAGAATGCTTGAGAACGTGTGAAGGCTCCCGCTCTCCGGCGACGACCAGTTGAACACCGCCTTGCCGGATGCCGTCGGAACCGGATGTGACGACTCGACCGCAAAGGCGGTCAATCCCGGTACATTCCGACCCTCCTGCCCCAGCCTGATCACAAGTGGCGGCGCGCCGAGGGCAGTTGGGGTGTTCGTGAGTCGTACGGCGTTCTTTCACCCGGCCGACACCCCCGTGTCGCCTCTTGTCGCTGCTCTTGGGTCGCCCCTCCCACCACCTCGCTCGACCGATCGCGAAGAGGCCAGGTCAGCCATGTCCGAACTCAACCGGCGGCGCTTCATCCAGATCGCCGGCGCCACCGCCGGCTTCACCGCTCTGTCGGGTGCCATCACCCGCGCCGCGGCCATCCCGGCCAACCACCGCACCGGCACCCTGGAGGACGTCGAGCACATCGTCGTCCTGATGCAGGAGAACCGCTCCTTCGATCACTACTTCGGGTCGATGCGCGGTGTGCGCGGTTTCGGCGACCCGCGCCCGGTGACCCTGGCGGGCGGAGCGCCGGTCTGGCACCAGCCCGACGGGACCGGCGAGGTGCTGCCCTACCGTCCGGACGCCGACGACCTCGGCCTGAAGTTCATCGAGGGGCTCAACCACGAGTGGACCGGCAGCCACGCCGCCGTCAACAACGGCAGGTACGACCAGTGGATCGCCGCCAAGTCGGCCGGCACGATGGCCTATCTCAACCGTGACGACATCCCGTTCCACTACGCGCTGGCCGACGCCTTCACCGTCTGTGACGCCTACCACTGCTCCTTCATCGGCGGCACCGACCCCAACCGCTACTACCTGTGGACCGGTTACACGGGCAACGACGGCAAGGGCCGCGGCCCGGTGCTCGACAACTCCGAGGCGGGCTACGCCTGGAGCACCTACCCGGAGCGGCTGGAGGCCGCCAAGGTCTCCTGGAAGATCTACCAGGACGTCGGCGACGGCCTGGACGCCGCGCACTCCTGGGGCTGGATCAACGACGCCTACCGGGGCAACTACGGCGACAACTCGCTGCTCTACTTCGACCAGTACCAGAACGCCAAGCCCGGCGACGCCCTCTACGACAAGGCCCGCACCGGCACCGACGCGGCGGCCGGTGACGGCTTCTTCGACGTGCTGCGGGCCGACGTGAAGAACGGCGCGCTGCCGCAGATCTCCTGGGTGGTCGCCCCCGAGGCGTTTTCCGAGCACCCCAACTGGCCGGCCAACTACGGTGCCTGGTACGTCTCGCAGGTGCTGGACGCGCTGACGTCCAACCCCGAGGTGTGGAGCAGGACGGCGCTGTTCATCACCTACGACGAGAACGACGGCTACTTCGACCACCTGGTGCCGCCGATGGTTCTCGACGGCCGCGGCGCCTCCACGGCCGACACCTCGCTCGAACTCTTCGCGGGCAACGGCACGTACGCCGCCGGCGCCTACGGGCTCGGCCAGCGGGTGCCGATGCTCGTCGTCTCGCCGTGGTCCACCGGCGGCTATGTCTGCTCGGAGACCTTCGACCACACCTCGATCATCCGCTTCATGGAGCGCCGCTTCGGGGTGCGCGAGCCCAACATCTCGCCCTGGCGCCGCGCGGTCTGCGGCGACCTCACCTCCGCCTTCGACTTCGGCCTCAAGCAGGAGCGCCCGGCGCGGCTGCCGGACACCGACGCCTACCAGCCCGCGGACAACGACCGCCACGACAGCTTCGTGCCGGTGCCGCCGGCCCGGCAGCGGGTTCCCCGGCAGGAGCGGGGCTCCCGCCCGGCCCGCCCGCTGGCGTACGCGCCGCTGGTCGACGCCGCGGTGAGCGCGGGCGGGGGCCACGGCGCCGAACCGCGGCTCACCCTCACCTTCAGCGGCGGCGCCGCGGCCGGCGCGGCCTTCCACGTGACCGCGGGCGACAGCGCCGAGGGGCCGTGGTCCTACACCGCGGAGGCCGGCAAGAAGATCTCCGGCGGCTGGGACCTCACCACCGCCCACGGCGCCTACGACCTGACCGTGCACGGCCCGGGCGGCTTCCTGCGCGGCTTCCGCGGCTCGGCGTCCCACACCGGCGCCGAGGTGACCGCCCGGCACGACGGCGGCGCCGGCCGGGTCGGGCTGACCTTCACCAACTCCGGGAGCGGCACGGTCCGGTTCACCGTGCGCAACTCCTACGACGGCCGCCGGGAGACGTACACCGTGCGGGCCGGCCGCCATGAGACGCACACGATCGACCTCGGCCACACGGGCCACTGGTACGACCTGACCGTGGGCGCGGACCACGACCCGTCGTTCGGCCGCCGCTTCGCCGGCCATGTCGAGACCGGCCGGGCGAGCGTCAGCGACCCCGCGATCGCCACCCGCTGACGTCCGTCAGCGGCAGGTGGGCGGCGCCGCACCGCGGGGTTCAGCGGCGCCGCCCACCCCGGGCGTACCGGGCCGGGGAGACACCCAGGTGCCGGGTGAAGTGCCGGTTCAGGTGCGCCTGGTCGTAGAAGCCCACCGCGGTCGCCACATCGACCGGCCGTTCGCCGGCGAGCAGCAGCCGGCGGGCCCGGTCGATGCGCCGCCCGGTGAGATACGTGTGCGGGGGCAGGCCGTAGGCGCGGGAGAAGCTGCGGATCAGATGGGTCGGGTGGGCGTGCAGGATCGCGGTCGCCTCGTCCAGGGTCAGGCCGTCCCCGATCCGGGCGTCGAGCAGTTCCCGCAGCCGTGCGGCGAGCCGGTCGCCCTCACGACCCGGTGCGCGGACCCGGTGGCCGTCGAGGTGCGCCAGCAGCCGTTCGCGGACGAAGGCGAGCCGCGACTCGGCCTCCAGCGTGTGCCCCGAGCCCCGGTCGCCGGGCTCACACTGTTCCGGCCCGTCGTCCCGTTCGTCCCGCAGCGCCGCGTACAGCCCGTGCACCCGCTGGTGCAGTGCCGCGTCGCCGAGGATCGGCCCGTCCACCGCGGGGCCGGCGAGCCGTTCCGGCAATACCGCCGTACTCAGATAGATCACCCGCTTGCGGAAGCCCAGCGGGCTGACGGTGCGGCCGTCGTGCGGGACACCCGGCGGCAGCAGCACCACCCGGCCGACATCGGTCGCGTCGTGCCGTCTGCGGTCCAGGGCGAAGTCCACCATGCCGTCGTCGAGCAGCATCAGGTCCCAGGTGTCATGGGTGTGCACCGGATAGGCGTGATCGGTGAAGCGGGCACGCAGCACCTCGGTGATCCCCGCCACGGCCGGCCGCCAGGCACGCACCTGCCGCTCCGCACGCGTTCCACTCACCCGGGATTCCCTTCGCACCGGCTCGGCCCACACCACGACATTCGTACCCCGGCCGCCGCCGGTGACCGGCACCGCTGAGTGCTTTCGCGGGGGCGGCGGCCGGAGGTCGCTAGCCGGACGGCCCTAGCCTGGCGCCGGGCGTACTCCGGCGCGGGTGGCGGTCCGGCCCGCCGAGGTGAGCAGAACGTCCTGGAGCGCCCGCGCGGCGCGGGGCGGTGCCACATCGCTGCGGTGGGCGAGCGCCACGGTGCGGCGCAGGCCGGGGCGGGCGAGCGGGGTGATCCGCAGATCCGGTCCGGCCCGCTCGGCCATCGTGGTGGGGACCACCCCCACACCGAGGCCGGCCCGGACGAAGCCGAGCACCGCGTCCATCTCGCCGCCCTCCACGGTGAAGTACGGCTCGAAGCCCTCGGCCCGGCAGGCGGCCAGCGTCAGGTCCCGCAGGTCGTAGCCGTGCCGGAACATCACCATCGGCTGCCCTTCGAGATCGGCGACGCGGACCGGGGAGCGCGGCGCCGGCGCCCCGGCCGAGGAGACCACCACCAGGTCCTCCTGGAAGAGCTCCACCGTGGTGAGCGCGGGGGACGGGCTCGGCAGCGGCAGGACCACCAGCGCCAGGTCGAGCGCCCCGCGCGCCAGTGCCCGTACCAGGTCGTGCGAACCGCCCTCCTCGATCAGGAGCTGGATGCCGGGGTGCCGGTCGTGGAAGTCGCGCAGCACGTCGGGCAGGAGTCCGGTGCACAGGCTGGGCGTCGCCCCCAGCCGCACCCGGCCCCGGCGCAGCCGGGCCAGTTCGAGCACCTCGTGCCGGGCGGTGTCCGCGTCCGCCAGGATGCGCCGGGCCAGCGGCAGCAGCGCCTCACCCGCGTCGGTCAGCGTGATGTTGCCGCGGGCGCGGCTGAACAGGGCGGCGCCCAGCTCCTTCTCCAGCGCCCGGATCTGCTGGGAGAGCGAAGGCTGCGACACATGCTCGGCCGCCGCGGCCCGGGTGAAGTGGCGGGTGTCGGCCACCGCCACGAAATACGCCAGTTGCTGGAACTGCATGACGCCCAGACTAGCTCGCCATAGACGCTGGCTATGGATACAAGCCTGATCATGTCTTGGACCACTCCTTCGCCCAGGCCCTAGCGTCGTGCCATGGCACTGGCAACGCGGACGGACCGGCGGCCGTCGATGGCGCGGACGGTGTGGGACTCCACCGTCGGCAAGAAAGCGATCATGGCGGTGAGCGGCCTGGTGATGCTGCTCTATCTGATCGCCCACATGTACGGGAACCTGAAGATCTTCTTCGGCCCCGGCACCTTCAACGGCTACGCCCACTGGCTGCGCACCATCGGCGAACCCGCGCTGCACTACGAGTGGGCGCTGTGGATCATCCGCGTCGTCCTGGTCGTCTCCGTCGTCGCCCACGGTGTGTGCGCCTACCAGCTCAGCCGCCGGGACCTGAAGGCCCGCCCGGTCGGCTACGCGCACCGCAAGGCCAGGACCGGTTACGCGACCCGGACGATGCGCTGGGGCGGGGTGATCCTCGCCCTCTTCATCGTGTGGCACCTGCTCGACCTCACCACGCTGACGGTGAACCGCAACGCCGAGCCCGGCCACCCGTACCAGAACGTCGAGGCGACCTTCCACACCTGGTACGGCGACGTCATCTACATCGTGGCCATGCTCGCCCTCGGGCTGCACATCCAGCACGGCTTCTGGAGCGCCGCGCAGACCCTCGGCGCCGGCAGCGCCACCCGGGACCGCGCCCTGAAGATCACCGGCACCGCCCTCGCCGTACTGCTGACGGCCGGCTTCATCGCCGTACCGGTCGGCGTCATGGCCGGGATCGTCCACTGACCACGCGCCGCACGGCCGAGGGAGCACACCCATGAGCGCCACACACCCCGCACACCACGCGCAATACCCGGACCCGGTGGAGTATCAGGACTCGCCGGACTCCCCGGGCTCCCCGGATCACGCGGACTCCCCGGCCTACGCGGACTACGTGACCGGGACCCCGATCGCCGACTCCGCCGCCCCCGACGGCCCGATCGCCGACCGCTGGGACACCCGGCGCTTCACCGCCAAGCTGGTCAACCCCGCCAACCGCCGCAAGCACACCGTGATCATCGTCGGCACCGGCCTGGCCGGCGGCTCCGCGGGTGCCACCCTCGCGGAACAGGGCTACCACGTCGTCCAGTTCTGCTATCAGGACTCACCGCGCCGGGCGCACTCCATCGCCGCGCAGGGCGGCATCAACGCCGCCAAGAACTACCGCAACGACGGCGACTCGGTGCACCGGCTCTTCTACGACACCGTCAAGGGCGGCGACTTCCGCGCCCGCGAGTCCAACGTGCACCGCCTCGCCCAGATCTCGGTGGAGATCATCGACCAATGCGTCGCCCAGGGCGTGCCGTTCGCCCGGGAGTACGGCGGCCTGCTCGACACCCGCTCCTTCGGCGGCGTCCAGGTCTCCCGCACCTTCTACGCCCGCGGCCAGACCGGCCAGCAACTCCTGCTCGGCGCCTACCAGGCGCTCTCCCGGCAGATCGCGGCCGGCAACGTCGAGATGCACCCGCGCACCGAGATGCTCGACCTGCTGGTCATCGACGGCCGGGCCCGCGGCATCGTCGCCCGCGACCTGGTCACCGGCGAGATCAGCACCCACGTCGCGGACGCGGTGGTGCTGGCCAGCGGCGGCTACGGCAACGTCTTCTATCTGTCGACCAACGCCATGAACTCCAACGCCACCGCGATCTGGCGGGCCCACCGGCGCGGCGCGCACTTCGCCAACCCCTGCTTCACCCAGATCCACCCGACCTGCGTCCCGCGCACCGGGGAGCACCAGTCCAAGCTGACGCTGATGAGCGAGTCGCTGCGCAACGACGGCCGTATCTGGGTGCCCAAGGCCGGACACGGCACCGTCACCGGGCCCGACGGGCGCACCCCGGTGCCGCGGCCGCCCGCCGACATCCCCGAGGACGAGCGCGACTACTACCTGGAGCGGATCTACCCCTCCTTCGGCAACCTGGTGCCCCGCGACATCGCCTCCCGCGCCGCCAAGAACGTCTGTGACGAGGGCCGCGGTGTCGGCCCCGGCGGACAGGGCGTCTACCTCGACTTCGCCGACGCCATCGCCCGGCTGGGCCGCCGCGCGGTCGCGGAGAAGTACGGCAACCTCTTCGAGATGTACGAGCGGATCACCGGGGAGAACCCGTACGAGGTCCCGATGCGGATCTACCCCGCCGTGCACTACACGATGGGCGGACTGTGGGTGGACTACGACCTCCAGACCACGATCCCCGGCCTGTTCGCGATCGGCGAGGCCAACTTCTCCGACCACGGCGCCAATCGGCTGGGCGCCTCGGCGCTCATGCAGGGCCTGGCCGACGGCTACTTCGTCCTGCCCGCCACCATCAACGACTATCTCGCCCGGCATCCGCGGCAGGACACCCCCGACGCCTCCCACCCCGCCGTCGTCCAGGCGGTCCAGGAGACCGAGGAGCGGCTGCACCGCCTGGTGAGCGTCGACGGCGACCGCACCGCCGACTCCTTCCACCGCGAGATCGGCGAACTCATGTGGGAGCTGTGCGGGATGGCCAGGACCGAGCAGGGGCTGCGCGAGGCGCTCGACCGCATCCCGAAGATCCGCGAGGAGTTCTGGCGGCGGATCAAAGTGCCGGGCACCGAGGCGGAGTTCAACCAGTCGCTGGAACGCGCCAACCGCGTCGTGGACTATCTGGAGCTCGCCGAACTCATGTGCCTGGACGCCCTGCACCGCGCGGAGTCCTGCGGCGGCCACTTCCGCGCGGAGTCCCAGACACCCGACGGCGAGGCCGCCCGCCGAGACGAGGAGTTCTCCTACGCCGCCGCCTGGGAGTTCACCGGCACCGGCCGGGCCCCCGTCCTGCACAAGGAAGACCTCGTCTTCGCCTACGTCCACCCCACCCAGCGGAGCTACGCATGAGGCTCACCCTGCGCGTCTGGCGGCAGCGGAACGCCGCCGCACCCGGCGCCATGACGCCCTACCAGGTCGACGACATCACCCCGGACATGTCCTTCCTCGAAGTCCTCGACGTCCTCAACGAGCGCCTCACCCTGGAAGGAGAGCAGCCGGTCGCCTTCGACCACGACTGCCGCGAGGGCATCTGCGGCGCGTGCAGCCTCGTCATCAACGGCGACGCGCACGGACCGGAACGCACCACGAGCTGCCAGCTCCACATGCGCTCCTTCAAGGACGGCGACACCATCGACGTCGAACCCTGGCGCGCCGCCGCCTTCCCCGTCATCCGGGACCTGGTGGTCGACCGGGGCGCCTTCGACCGCATCATCCAGGCGGGCGGCTACGTCAGCGTCCCCACCGGAGCGGCTCCGGAGGCGCACGCCACGCCCGTCCCCAAACCGGCCGCCGACCGCGCCTTCGAGCACGCCGAGTGCATCGGCTGCGGCGCCTGCGTGGCCGCCTGCCCCAACGGCTCGGCGATGCTCTTCACCTCGGCGAAGATCAACCACCTGGGCGCCCTGCCGCAGGGCGCGCCCGAGCGGGAGACCCGGGTGCTCGACATGGTCGCCCAGATGGACGCGGAGGGCTTCGGCGGCTGCACCCTGGCCGGCGAATGCGCCACCGCCTGCCCCAAGGGCATCCCGCTCACCTCGATCACCGCGATGAACAGGGAGTGGCTCCGCGCCAACCGCAAGGTCAGCCGCGACTGACCACGGCCTGGGCCGGTGGGGCGCCGGCACCCGGTGAAACGGTGGTTCTCGCTGGTGGGCGGGGTGGCGGCGGCTGCCCGCGGCCGGCGTCGGGGGGTCGTTTCCGCCGCCTTCCCGTAGCGTGGTCTGTGGTCACTTGTGCTCCGTCGTCAGTGGGGAGCTCATATGGATCTGCCGGTCGGTGGCCTGGCTGAGCAGGGCTTCGTCCTCGGCTCGCTGGCCGTGGCGGTAGTGGACGGCCAGGGGGTCGTCACCGGCTGGTCGCCGCAGGCGGCCGGCCTGCTGGACCGGCCCGCCGCCGGCGTCTGCGGTCACCCCTTCCAGGACCTCTACCTCCCGGCGCAGAGCCCGCCGGGACCAAGCGGGGTCGTCCCGGCGCCCGGCCGGGTGACGCTGCGCCGCGGCACCCGGGAGCGCGTCGACGTCGAACTGTGGACCGTACCGCTGACGGCCGACGGCCGCGCCCACGCCGTGCTCTTCGCGGACGCCGCGCGGACCAGGGAGTGGGGCCAGGGGGTGGCGCTGCTGCGGACGGCCTTCGCCCAGCGGCGCGTCGGTATCGCCATCCACGCGATGGACCTCAGCCTGGTCTTCAACAACTCCGCGCCGCAGATGTTCGGCGCGCCGGCCGCCGCGCTCGGCAGCCGGCTCGACACCGTGCTGTCGCCGTCGGACGCGCAGAACGTCGAAGAGCTGCTGGAACAGGTGCGGGACACCGGCGTCCCGCTGATCGGCGACGTCCACCCGGTGCGCTTCCGGCAGGTGCCGGGCCGCCGGCTGACCATGTCGCTGACCGCGTACCGCTTGCAGGACGCGCGCGGCGAACCGAGCGGAGTCGTCGCGGTCGTCCAGGACGTCACCGAACAGCAGCGGGTCGGCGCCCACCTCGATCTGCTGCACTACGCGGCGGAGCGCATCGGCTTCTCGCTGGACATCCAGGTGACCGCGCAGGCGCTCGCCGATGTGGTGGTCACCGGTCTCGGGGATCTGAGCACCGTGGATCTGGCCCGCGCCGTCCTGGCCGGAAACGAGCCGCCCGTGGTCTACGGCGGTGGCGAAACGGCCCTGGTGCGGATCGCCACCGCCACCTCACTGGGGCAGTGGCCCGAGGGGGTGCCGCGCGGCGGCTCCGACTATCCGACCTTCCCGGACAGCCCGCAGCTCCGGCAGATCCAGCAGGGCAGGACGGTCATCCTCGGCCGGGAGGACGTGCTGCGGGCGGTCGGCACCGGCAAGAACGCCCAGCGGCTGATCCCGGACGGCGGCCACTCGCTGATCGTCTCCCCCCTCTTCGCCCGCGGCCTGCTGCTGGGCTCGGTGTCCGCCTGGCGCATCGCGGAGCCGCGTCCGTTCGACCGTTCCGAGGCCGGACTGCTGGCGGAGATCAGCTCGCGGGCCGCCCTGGGGGTCGACAACGCCCGCCGCTACACCCGCGAACGCAGCGCGGTGACCACCCTCCAGGAGCGGCTGCTGCCCCGGGCCGTGATGGAGACGCCCGCCGCGCGGACCGCCGGGGTGTACCGGCCCGCCGGACGCGGCTCGGAGGCGAGCGGCGACTGGTTCGACGTCATCACCCTGCCGTCCCTGCGGGTCGCCTTCGTCGTCGGCGACGTGATCGGCCACGGGCTGCGCGCGGCGGCGAACATGGGCCGACTGCGGACGGCCGTGCAGACCTTCGCCGACCTGGAGCTGGAACCCGGTGAGGTGCTGTCCCACATGGAGGACCTGGTGCAGCGGCTGGCCGCCGAGGTCCCGGGCCGCACCGACACCGTCGGGGCGACCTGTCTGTACGCCGTTTACGACCCGACCAGTGGCCGGTGCAGCTTCGCCAGCGCCGGGAATCCGCCGCCGATCATCGTGGACCCCGACGGCGCCGCCCGGCTGATCGACGTGTCACCGGGACCGCCGCTCGGGGTCGGCGGCATGCCCTTCCCGTCGACGACCGTCGACGTGGAGCCGGGCAGCATGATCGCCCTGTTCACCGACGGTGTGCTGGGCCTGCGTTCGTTGGGCGGCGGGGCCGAGGACAGCCTGGAGCGACTGCGGGAGAAGCTGCGCGTGCTGGCCGTCACCGATGCCGGCGAGCGGCCGCTCGCCGACATCGGTGACGCGCTGGTGGACGAGGCGGGCGGGCACCCGCAGCGCGACGACATCGTGCTCCTGCTGGCCAGGACACGCGAGGTCCCCGCGCGCAACGTGGCGTCCTGGGAGTTCCCCGGCGAGCTGTCGTCGGTGGGGCGGGCCAGGGCCAGCGCGGCCCGCCAGCTCGCCGAGTGGCGGCTCGACGACCTGGGGTTCACCACCGAGCTGGTGGTCAGCGAGCTGATGACCAACGCGGTCCGCCACGCGGGCGGACCGGTCCGGCTGCGGCTGATCCGGGACGGGGTGCTCGTCTGCGAGGTGTCCGACCCGAGCAACACCCAGCCGCGGCTGCTGCGGGCGAGTTCCCTGGACGAGGGGGGCCGCGGGCTCTTCATCGTCGGCCAGTGCACGGCCCGCTGGGGCTGCCGCTACGGTCAGCGGGGCAAGACGATCTGGACCGAGCAGTCACTGACCGGGGAGCCGGCCCCGAGCCTGCCGGAGTCCGGCGGCGGCTGACCGCCGGCCCGGGGCCGGCGGCCGTGGCTGACATCCGGCGTGCGCGGGACGGTCAATGACTGACGCCCCAGGTGATGCGGTAGTCGCACTCGCCGGTGCAGGTGAGCACGCTGGTCGCGTCGTCGTTGACATACGAATAGGCGAAGGGTTCGGCCTTCTTGAAGACGGCGGCGGAGTCGATCGGCCAGGACGAGGGGACACACGCCGAGCGGGCGGCATAGGCACCGGTGCAGCAGGTCTGGTCGGTGCTGAGCACCAGGCACGCGCTGAGGCAGGCGACCACCGCACCGCCCCGTACCCGCTGCATCGACGCCGGGCAGCTCGCGTTGGCGTCGTGCGTACAGCCGCTCGCGGCGCAGCCGTTGGCGTCGATCTTGTCCGGTGAGCTGCCCCCGGAGTTGTTGATCCACATCGGGAGGTTGTTGCCCTCGACCAGGCTGACGTCGTAGAAGTCCATCCCGTTCCAGGCGTTGAGGTTGAACTCGGCGAGGGTGGAGGGGAACTCGCCCCAGGTCCGGCCGCACTGGAAGTGGCCGGCGCAGTCGCCGCTGACACAGTGCCCGTTGCCGGCCGCGTTGAAGACACAGCCGGTACGGGCCCAGACCCGCACGTCCCAGTGGTCGGGGATCAGGAAGCTCAGGCTGGCGCCGGGCGCGAGCACCCATCCGGTGGCCTCGACCGGATGGTCCGGGTCGGCGGCGATCGCCGGCCAGATGGTCTGGTCGAGCCGGTTGACCAGGGTGAGGGTGCGCTGCCCTGGGCCCGCGTGGGGCACGGAACCACTGGCGCCTGCTGCCGCCTTGCCGCCGGTCGCGCCGGTCTTGCCGCCGGCCTTGCGGGGGGTGGCGGTCTTGCCGGGACGGGGAGTCGGCGGGTGCGAGGTACGGCTCGGGGTCGGGCGGGCGGACGTCTTCGAAGGAGTCGGGGCGGCGGCGGTCGACGCGTTGTCGGTCACCGCGCCGCCGGTGGTCGTCGGGGCGGCGGCCACCGTACGGTCGCTGAGCCCGCCGTCGTCCTGCGTCTCGGCGAGGAACACCCCGACGATGACGGCCAGGCAGGCGACGACCGCGGCGACGACGAGCCGGACGCGGCGGCCGGTCCGCCGCCGGAGCCTGGCCTGGCGGCGGCCCGACGGCTTGTGCCGGTTCGGCTCTGTCATCCGTTCGCCCTCACTCATCTCGCGACTCTCCCGACGGGTTGATCCGGCTCGCCGGCCGGCGGCCTCACCCAGAGGAGACCGGCCGCGACCGGGCCGGATAACAGAAAACCAGACCTTCGGCGCCGTATCTCGGGCCGGGGCGGGGGCCGGGGCGCGGATTGGGGCCCGGGCCAAATGGCGGGTGGCGGGCCTCAGCCGAGGTACTTGGCCGCCCAGATGGTCTTGCCGTTCTCGTGGTAGCGGGCGCCCCAGCGGTCGGTGAGCTGCCCGACCAGGTAGAGGCCGCGCCCGCCCTCGTCCAGCGGCTGGGCGCGCCGGGCGTGCGGCGACGTACTGCTGGTGTCCGACACCTCGCAGATCAGCGACTCGTCCCGGATCAGCCGTACGCCGACCGGCCCGCGGGCGTGCTGGACGGCGTTGGTCACCAGTTCGCAGACGACCAGCTCCATCGCGAAGGTGTGCTCCTCAAGGCCCCACGCGGTGAGCCGGTCGGAGACCGCGGACCTGGCCGCCGGCACCTGTTCCGCGGTGGCGGCGAACTCCCAGCTCGCCACGTGGTCCGGATCCAGCACCCGGGTCCTGGCCACCAGCAGCGCCATGTCGTCCTCGTGGGTGGGCGGCAGCCCGGCCAGCACCCGGTCGCAGAGCTCCTCGAGCGATCCGCCGCCGGGCGCGATCAACGCGGCCAGTCCGGCGATCGCCTCGTCGGCCTCGCGGTGCCGCAGCCCGAGCAGCCCGTCGGTGTACAGCCCGATCAGGGTGCCCTCGGGGACGGTGCGCCCGGTGACCTCGAAGGGGGCGGTGCCGAAGCCGAGCAGGGGGTTCCTGGTGAGCCGCTGCACCTCGGCCCGGCCGTCCGGTGTCACGAAGACCGGGGGCGTATGGCCGGCGCTGGCGATCTCGCACTCCCGGGAGATCGGGTCGTAGACCATGTAGAGACAGCTGGCGGCCAGTTCGTTCTCCGCACGGTCGTGGCTCATCCGCTCCACCAGCTCGTCCATCCGGGCGAGTACCTCGTCGGGCGGCAGGTCCAGACCGGCCAGGGTGTGCAGCGCGGTCCGCAGCCGGCCCATCGTCGCCGCCGCCCCCACCCCGTGTCCGACCACATCGCCCATCACCAGCGCGACCCGCGCGCCGGACAGCGGGATGACGTCGTACCAGTCACCGCCCACCCCGGCCGTCGAGTCGGCCGGCACATAGCGGTGCGCCACCGTGACCGCGCTGCTGCCCGGAAAGTCCTGGGGGAGCAATCCGCGCTGAAGGGTGAGCGCGGTGTCCCGGGTCCGGTGCAGCTCCCGCTCCCGGATCCGGACCTGGCTGAGCACGACGCCGAGCGCCCCCGCGGCGCTGACCAGGCCGAGCTTGACCGCCCACATGGCGGCGCCGTTCTCCGCCATGAACGGCTCCAGCGCGGCGTAGGTCGCCACGGTCAGCACGCCGATCGCGGCGGTGCCCCTGACCCCGTAGAGGGACGCGGCCAGCAGGGGCACCACGGCGAGCAGCAATCCGTAGTGCCCGCCGGGGCTGGCCCAGGCGATGGTCACCGTGGCGGCGGCGAGCAGCACCAGGGGTGCGGCGTGCTTCAGCAGCACGGAACGGGCCGGCGCCGGGGGAACCTGGGCGTACGTCCCGGATCTCCGATCACGGTGATCCATGGCCGTCCCACTCCTGTGCGCGACGCACGGCCCGTCATGGCCCGCCCGCTGTCCGGTGAAAGGATTTTCGGTACTTATCGGCGTCAATACGAACTGATCGGTATCAGCGGACATTGTGTCAGCACGCGCCGATCTTCGCGGGCGATGGTGCGCCGCCGGTGCGTCGTGTCCGCGGCGCATGCGGACGCCCCACCCGGGTGCCCGCCCGGGCGCCCACCGAGCGGAGGGTGCTGCCTCCGCTCCCGCGCCGCTTGACCGGACGGCGCCGATCTGCCTACGGTCTGGTCAGCAGTTGGACAGACCGGTCTACCCAATCGGAGAGTGTCATGGAACGCACCGTCAAGACGCCGGGCCCCGACCACCCGATCACCGTCGAGCCGACCGCCGGCCGCGTGGTGGTCCGCGCCGGCGACCGGCTGATCGCCGACACCACCCGCGCGCTCACCCTGCGCGAGGCCGACTACCCGCCGGTCCAGTACATCCCGCTCGATGACATCGCGGCCGGCGTCCTGCGGCCCACCGACAGCCAGACGTACTGCCCCTACAAGGGGGACGCCTCCTATTACGCGCTCAGCGCCGAGGACGGCGAGATCGCGGACGCGGTGTGGACGTACGAGAAGCCCTACCAGGCCGTCGGTGAGATCGCCGGGCATGTCGCCTTCTACCCGCAGCACGTGCGGGTCGAGCTCGACGGCGACGCCTGAGCGACGAGGTGAGCGCCCCGAGCGCTCGCTGAGCACGCGCCGAGCGTCAGGAGCTGGGCGCGGGACCGGTTGACTCCCTGAGCACCAACTGGGTGGCCAGCTCGACATGCAGCGTGTCCACGGTGTGCCGGTCGAGCAGCCGCATCAGCAGCGAGACGGCCATCCGCCCCATCTCCTCCAGCGGCTGGCGCACCGTCGTCAGCCGCGGCACCGTGCTCCGGCTGAGATACGTGTCGTCGAAGCCGGTGATCGAGAGATCCTGCGGGACGCGCAGCCCGCGCTCGTTCGCCGCCCGCAGCGCGCCGACGGCCGCCTTGTCGTTGAAGGCGACCAGGGCGGTGGGGCGGTCCGGCAGATCGAGGAGTTCGCCGGCCGCGGCGTAGCCCCAGTCGGCGGTGGGCTCGATCCGGCGGAGCAGCTCGGCGGCCGGCAGCACCCCGGCGTCGGCGAGCGCGGAGGTGTGGCCCGCCAGCCGGGCGGTGCCGGCCAGCCAGTCGCCGGGGCCGCCGATCACCCCTATCCTGCGGTGCCCGCGCGCGACCAGATGCGCGCTGACGCTGCGCGCGGCGGTGAGATGGGCGGCGGAGACCGACGCGATGTCGGGTGGCAGCGGCGTGCGCGGATCGACCACCACGAAGGGGAAGTCCTGGGCCCGCAGCGCCTCCAGCTCCTTCTCCGGCTCCGGCGGCACGATCAGTACGGCGCCGGCGATGCCCGGATCGCTCGGCAGGCTCGGCAGCACATGGATCTCCCGGGCCGCGTCACCCGCGCTCAGCACCAGCCGCCGCCCGTGCAGATCGAGCGTCTCGGCTATCGAGGAGACGATCACCCCGAAGTAGTCGGTGAGGACGTAGGGGCAGCGGACGTAGATCGCGCCGGTCGCCGTCCCGCGCCTGGCCGGTGCGGGCGCGCCGAGCCTGGTGACCGCCTTGCGCACCAACTCCTGGGTGTCGGGCGCGACATGGGCGTGACCGTTCATCACGCGTGACACGGTGGCGATCGATACGCCGGCCTCGGCGGCGATCGCGCGCACGGTGGCACGCGATCCTTGCTGCCTAACCACGTGTTACACGGTTTCGTTCCATGTGCGCAGCCTAGCGGGCCTGTTGGAGCGGCACAGCGGGACCTCGGCGGGAACAGTCGCAGATATTGACACGCCGCCGCGGTGGCGGATTACTTGAATCTCGCCGTCCGGATTCCTGAAACGGTTACAGATCGTTTCAGGCTCCGGACGCTGATGACTGCCGTGGGCCCGCCCTCCCCGCTCGGGCCCACGGCAACCATCGCCTGATGCCGCCCGCCGGTGTCACGAGGTGACGAGGTCGAACTCCTCCCACGGCCCGATCGTGGTGCGGTTGGCGATCAGCGCCGCCGCGCCGGCGTCGTCCGCCGTCACATAGTCGCCGTTGGCCTGGGCTTTCAGACTCATGCTGCCGTCACCGTTGTGCAGGAGCTGGAAGGTCTCCCAGGAACCGACGGCCGTCCGGTTGGCGATCAGCGGCGCGGCGCCGGCGTTCTCGGCCGTGACGATCTGGTTGTCGGCGTGCGACCGCAGCGCGATCAGGCCGTTGCCCTGGTCGAGCTCGTCGAACTGCTGGGCCGGGCCGGCCGAGTCGCTGTCGGCGATCAGCGGGGAGGCGCCGCCGCCCGGCGCGCTGACGAACTTGCCGTTGGCGTGGGCGCGCAGGGAGATGGCGCCGGCCGGCTGGGTGGCGGCGCCGAAGAGACTGAGGTTCACCGCGTTGGCGATGGCCTGCAACCCGGCCTCGTTCGGGTGCAGATGGTCACCGGCGTCGTAAGCCGGCAGGTAGCGGGTCGGGTTGGCCGGGTCGTGGGTCGCGGCGTCCTGGTCCACCACGCCGTCACAGCCGCTGCCCGAGCCGCGGATGAAGGAGTCGATCGACGCGCGGGCGGTCTCGCCCGCCTGGGTCCAGCCGCCGGAGCCCTGGAACGGGGTGAGCGTCGAGCACAGGAAGGACAGTCCGGCCTGGTGGGCCCGGGAGATCAACTGCTGGAGGGCGGAGATCAGTTGGGCACCGGTGGGCGGGTTGCCCGAGGCGAGGTCGTTGACCGGGTCGTCGGAGAAGATCACCCAGCGCACCCCGGGCTGGCCGGTCACGTCCCGGTCGAAGCGGTTGAGGGCGCTCTGCCCGGCTCCGTCGCTGAGCAGCCTGTTGCCGCTGATGCCCTGGTTGAGCACACCGATCGTACGGCCGCTCGCCGCCAGCCGCTGCGCCAGGTCGTTGGGCCAGCGCCGGTTGGAGTCCTGGGCGGAGGCGACACCGTCGGTGATGGACGCGCCGAGGGTGACCACCGACCCCTGGGCCGCCGGGTTGGTCACGTCCAGGTTGGTGAGGAAGGCGTAACTGCCGCTGGTCGACGCGCCGGTGAGGGAGCCGTTGGCGCTGACGTCCCCGGCGGCGGCGTAGTTGGTCTGGGTGCCCTGCTGGTGGTAGGTGGCCGACCCGGTGGCGTTCGGCAGATAGAAGCTGACGGCCACGTCGGACTGCGCGGCCACGGTGAAGGACACGGTGTCGCTGACCGCGAAGGCGCCCGGTGCGACGGTGACCGAGGACTGGCCGCCGAAGGTGACGGCGCGGTCGGTCCCCGTCGACACCGACGAGCCGGAGGTGCGCTGGGCGACGTGCGCGTCGCGGACGGTCAGCGGCGTGGACCCGAAGGCGTTGGAGATCCGCAGCCGCGCGGAGCTGCCGCCGATGCTGGTGCGCACGATCTGCCGCAGCGTCTGGTTGGCGTACGAGGGTCCGCCGCTCTGCGGTGACACCGACCAGGTGCCGGTCCAGCCGTCGGCGGCGGCCGTCGCGGCGGCGCTCGGGGTGGCTTTCGTGGCGTTGGCGCCCGCGGCGGCTGTCGTAGCGGGGGCGGCGGGTACTGAGAGCGGTGCGAAGAGCCCCGCGGCGAGCGCCGCGCCGGCCACGCCGATCACCCGGCGGCCGGAAAGGGAGAACCTGCGGTGTGGCAACTCAGACTCCTGATGTGGGGGAGAGGAGTGTGGGACGTGTTCTGCCAGTGACGGCAGCGGACGGCCAGGTCTTGTCGTGCCCCCGATTCTCCCCGCCAATCACCGGGAAAGCGCCTAGAGTTCCGATGACTGGAGGCATTCGCCCGCCATTTACGCCCAGTTGGCGATTTTGACGTCTGTGAGATCGGATGATTCGACGGGCCCGCAGGGTGACAGCGCGGTACTCCCGGCCCCCACGCCGGACGCGCCCGCTCGGCGGGAGCAAGCGGGGCGCACCCCGCCCATCCACCCACCTATCCACCCCCATCCACTCACTGCGCGAGCCCACGCGGAAAACCGCGCCGGCCCGGGTGTCCCCAGCGGACACCCGGGCCGGCGCGGCCTTGTGGCGCGCTTGTTCAGCTCACCCGCGACTGATCCGCGTCAGTGCGCCCGGCCGGCGCCGCGGCGACGCAGTACGAAGGTCACACCGCCACCGAGCACCACGAGCAGCACGGCGAGACCGGCCAGCAGGCCGGAGTTGCCGCCGCCACCGGTGGACGCCAGGGCGCCGCCGCTCGCCGAGGGCGACGGGGACGACGTGTCGTCGACCGCGGCGGGCGACGTGGTGTCGCCGACCGGCGCGGCGGTGGTGCTCCCGGACGCCGACGGGGCGCCGGTGGTCTCGGTGGCCGACGCCGACGGAGTGCCCGTCGTCGCGGTGTCCGAGGGCGCCGGGGAGGTGGTCGTCGGCGAGGCCGGCGCGGTGGTCGGCGGGACGTCCAGGCAGTCCTTGCCGCCCGTCGGACCGTTCCAGGAGGCGATCAGGTTCGCGCCGATGACCGCGTGGTCCGGGCCGGCCGGCGCGTTGTCGCCCGCGTACTTGGTGCTGCCCTTGTAGAGGTCGATCTGCGCGAAGCAGCCCGCGTCCGGCACCGCGACGGTGAGCGTGCCGGTCTCGCCCTTCGCCACGCTGACCGTCGCGAAGTCCTTGAGCACCTGCACACCGGAGGTCTTGAAGTCCGGCCCGTGCGCCAGGTAGGACGCGAGCGAGACGGTGCAGCCGCCGCGGCCGCCCAGCACGTCGATGCTGATCTTGCCGTCGGCCGAGGGCTTGATGGCACTCAGCCCCTGGCCGGGCTGCCAGGCGCTGCCGCCGACCGAGTAGTCGCAGGCGCTGCCCGAGGTCCGGTGCTCGGGGTTCTGCTGTGTCGAGTAGCCGTGGGCGCTCCTGCTGCCCCAGCCCTTGCCGCCGCTCTGCGCGGCGGCCGAACCCGCGCCCACCGCCGTGGCGGCCGCGACTGCCGTGACGACAGCCGCCACCTGCAATGTGATGGTGCGACGAGACATGAAAACGGCACCCCTCCCTGAAGACGCGAAGACTCCGGTACCCGCGGCCAGGGGGACCGGCTCCTCATCGCGCCGCACCGTCCAAGAGCGGGTGCCGGGCGCGGGGGAGGCGGTGTGCGGGCCGCTCCGGAGTCGGGATCGCTACGCATGCTCACGGTGGCGCGGTAACGCTGTCAAGCCGGGTCAAAGGTTGTACGAAGTGGCCGACGTAAAAATTTAGTTTATTAGTAATAATCGTTGACACCCTTGATCGCCGCCCGCACAGTTCTCGTCGTGGCGGACGCCCCCGACCCTTGTGGGCGCTCTGCCCCGATATCCCCAACTTCCGGGAGAGCTTGATGAGTTCGGTGAAATCGCAGCGTTCGGGGCGGCCGCGCGCCTCGCGGGCGGTCGCCGCGGTGGGCGCCGCGGCGCTCTTCGCGCTGGCCGTGCCCGGCACGGCCCAGGCGGCCGGCCGGCACCACACCGCCGCGGGGCACCCCGCCGCCGGGGCGCCCGCCTTCTACGACAGCGGCCTCTCGCCGACGCCCTACATGGGCTGGAACACCTACTACGGTCTCGGCGCGCCGACCGAGACCCAGGTGAAGAGCGTGGCCGACTTCCTGGTCAGCAGCGGTCTGCGGAGCAGTGGCTACAACATCGTCTGGCTCGACGGCGGTTGGCAGGCCGCCACCCCGCGCGACGCCCAGGGCCGGCTGACGGCCGATCCCGGCCGGTTCCCCTCCGGCATCCCCGCCCTGGTGACCTACCTGCACCAGCGCGGTCTGAAGGCCGGTATCTACACCGACGCCGGGGACTACGACCCGGCCAACTGCGGACTCGGCAGCCGCGGCCACGACCAGCAGGACGCCGACCGGTTCGCGAGCTGGAAGATCGACGCGATCAAGGTCGACTTCCTCTGCGGCATCGGCGAGAAGCTCGATCCCGGACCCGCCTTCAAGGAGTTCAGCGACGCGGTCGCCCACTCCGGCCGTCCGATGCTGCTCAATCTCTGCAACCCGCTCACCGACGACTGGGGTCTGCCGCACACCCCGGCGCAGGACGCGCACAACACGTATGTCTACGGCCCGGCCATCGCCGATTCCTGGCGCACCGGCACCGACATGGCCTACGGGACGCCCACCCCGGGCGAGTTCCCCAACGTGCTGCGCAACATGGACGCCAACGCCTGGCACCCCGAGGCCCAGGGACCAGGCCACTGGAACGACCCCGACTATCTGCTGCCGATGCGCCAACTGTCGGACGGCAGCTACGAGTTGACCCAGGAGGAGTCCACCACCCAGTTGGTGATGTGGGCCGAGATGGCCTCACCGCTGGTCATCGGCTCCGACCCGCGCACCCTCCCGCAGGCGATGATCGACACCCTGCGCAACCCCGAGATCCTCGCCGTCGACCAGGACCCGCTTGGCATCCAGGGCGTCCGGGTGGCCACCGACGCGACCGGCGACACGTACAGCAAGGTCCTCCAGGGCGCCGGCCGGCGCGCGGTGGTGCTGCTCAACCGCTCGGACCAGCCGGCCCAGCGGACGCTGACCTTCGCGCAGGCCGGGCTGACCGGCCCGGTGGCCGTCCGCGATCTGCGGGCGCGCGCCGACCGGGGCACGTACAGCGGCACGTACACGGTCACCGTGCCGGCGCACGGAACCGCGATGCTCGCTCTGACCGGTACCGACGACGCGCCCGGTGTGCGGCTCGGCGGCCCCGCCGCCTCCGCCGATCCGGCGCTGGTGCGCGACGGCGACCAGTTGACCGCCTTCACCCGGGACACCGACGGCTCGCTGCGCGCGCTGACCGGACGCGACGGGAAGTGGTCCGGGTCCGGCACCGACCTCGGCGGCCCGACCGGCGGCCGGTTCCTCGGCCAGCCCGCCGCTTACGCCTCGGCCGGCGGCCGGATCGACGTCTTCGTCCGTGGCGCCGACGACCACGCCTATCTGCGCACCCTCAGCGGCGGCCACTGGGGAAGCTGGCAGAACCTCGGCGGCGAGCTCGCCGACGCGCCCACCGCCGCCTACCAGGGCCCGGGCGACTGGACGCTGCTGGCCACCGGCGCCGACGGCACGGTGACCAGCCGCGGCGCCGGCACCGGCTGGACCTCGATCGGCGCCCCCACCGGACCGGCCCTCTACGGCCGCCCGTCCGCGGTGACCGACGCGGCCGGCCGGATCCATGTCGCGGTGCGCGCCGCCGACGACGCGGTCTGGTCCCGGGTGCGGGACGCCTCCGGCGCCTGGTCGGACTGGACCTCGCTCGGCGGCACCATCAGCGCCAGCCCGACGCTGGTCGCCACCGGCACCACGGTGCGCCTGCTCGCCCGCGCCTCGGACTACACGCTGTGGGAGCGCGCGTATGACGCCACCGCCGACAGTTGGGGTGGCTGGTTCCCGCAGACCGCCTTCGTCAGCAACGCCTTCGACGGGGCGATGGGCGCCACCGCGGGCCCGGCGGGCCAGGTGCTCGCGGTCGCCCGCGGGGTGGCCGGCGTGATCCGGCAGAGCTCCTTCTGACCGCCGCCCGGGATGCCCGAAAACGGGCATCCCGGGCTCAATCCCGCCCATCGCGCGATTCGTTACTCAATAAATTACCAATTAATCTTGACGTCATCGCGGCGTCGCGCCAGTCTGTAGCAGCCGACAAGGGAGTCACATGAACACCGCGCAGATCTCACCGAGCAGCCGCCGCCAGTTCCTGGCGGGCGCCGGCGCCATCGGAGCCGCCGCCCTGATGAGCGGCTGTGTCACCGCCGGTTCGTCCGACGGCGGCGACGGCGGCCAGTCCGCGGGCGGCACGCTGAGCGTGCAGTCCAACCTCTCCTCGCCGCAGGCCAAGTCCGCGATGCAGAACCTGATGGACGCGTTCGACAAGCGGGGCGGCGCCAAGGCGAAGCTCAACACGGTCGCCTCGGAGACCTTCCGCACCCAGCTGCCCACGTACCTCACGTCCGCCAACCCGCCGGACCTGCTCACCTGGTACCCCGGCTCGGTCGCCGACACCTACGCCAAGAAGAACCTGCTGCTCGACGTGAGCGACATCTGGGCCACCGGTGAACTCGCGGGCTACTCCGACGCGCAGAAGAAGCTGTGCACCGACTCGGCCGGCGCCAAGGTCTTCGTGCCCGCCAGCTACAACTGGTGGGGCGTCTTCTACAAGAAGTCCAACTTCGCCAAGTGGGGCGTCCAGGAACCCGCCACCTGGGACGAGTTCATGGCGCTGTGCGAGACCCTCAAGTCCAAGGGCGTGACGCCGATCGGCCTCGGCGCCGGCGCCGGCACCGCGTGGGTCGCCTCCGCCTGGTTCGACTACCTCGACATCCGGATCAACGGCGCCCAGTACCACCGCGACCTGCTCGCGGGGAAGCACCGCTTCGACGACCCCGAGGTGCACAAGGTCTTCGACCAGTGGGCGCAGGCACTGCCCTACTTCGACCCCAACGGCACCGCGCTGGCCTTCCAGGACGCCACCACCGCCCTGCTCAACAACCGCACCGGCATGATGCTGATCGGCACCTTCTTCGCCGACGCCGCCCCCAAGGACCAGGTCGGCGACCTCGACTTCTTCCGCTTCCCGGTGATCGACCCCAAGGTGCCGCTCGCCGAAGAGGGCCCCACCGACGGCTACTTCGCCAGCGCCCACACCCGGCACAAGGACGAGGTGAAGGAGCTGATGAGCTGGCTGGGCACCGTCGAGGCCCAGGAGATCTACCTCAAGGGTTCGTCCGGCATCTCCATACCGGTCAACCCCAAGGCGAAGGACTCCGGTACCCCGCTGGTGGTCAAGGGCCGGGCGCTGATCGAGAACGCCCCCGACGTCACCCAGTTCTTCAACCGCGACTCCAGCGACGCCCTCCAGCCCACCGCGGACAACGCGCTCACCAAGTTCCTCGCCAAGCCCAAGGAGATCGGCTCGATCCTCACCGCGTGGCAGCGGGACGCGCAGCAGGTCTGGAGCCAGTGACATGGCGGTACTCACCGCCGCCCGGCGGCGCGCCCGGCGCGGCGGACATGCCGGGGCGGCGGGCGGCAAACAGGCCACCCGGATGCCGCCGGTGGTGCTCGCCTTCGTCCTGATCCCCCTGCTCGCCGAGGGCTTCTGGGTGTTCTGGCCGGCCCTCCAGGGCTTCTATCTGTCCCTCACCAAATGGGACGGCATCTCCCCGCCGCGCTTCATCGGCCTCGCCAACTACCGGGAGATGGTCCACGACAGCGTCTTCCACACCGCGATGCTCGACACCGTGCTGTGGCTGGCCCTGTTCGGCGGCCTCTCGGCGCTCCTCGGCCTCGGGGCGGCGCTGCTGCTCCAGCAGGAGCGCCGCGGCGTCGGCTTCTACCGGGCCGCGCTCTTCCTGCCGGTGGTCTTCTCGCTCACCGCCACCGCCCTGGTGTGGCAGGCGATGTACCAGCCCGACGGGCTGATCGACAAGACCTTGTCCGGTGTGGGACTCGGCAGCCTCACCCACCCCTGGCTCGCCGACCAGGACACCGCGCTCTACGCGGTCATCGTCCCCGCCCTGTGGCGCCAGATCGGCTACGTGATGGTGCTCTACCTGGCCGGCCTCAAGGGCATCGACCCGGCGCTCTACGAGGCCGCGAGGGTCGACGGCGCCGGCCGGTGGCAGCAGTTCCGGCACATCACCCTGCCGCAGCTCCGCAGCGTCAACGCCGTCGTCCTGTCGGTGATCATCATCGACAGCCTGCGCTCCTTCGACGTGGTCTGGGCCCTCACCCGCGGCGGCCCCTACCACTCCTCGGAGCTGCTCAGCACCTACATGTACTCCACCGCCTTCCAGTCGCTGCGGCTCGGCTACGGCTCCGCGCTCGCCGTCGTCATCTTCGTACTGGCCTTCGGTGTCATCGCGTCCTATCTGATCCGGGCGTTCAAGGAGGCCGACTGATGAGCGTCACCCACACCGCCACCCAGCGGACCGGCACGGCAGCCGACACCCGGCCGCCGACCCCGGCCCGCGCCCCGCGGGTCCGGCGCCGGGTCTGGGGCACCGTCGCCTTCCACACCGGCGCCGGGCTGCTCTCGGCGCTGTGGCTGGTGCCGATCGCCGTCGTCCTGATCACCGCCACCCGCTCCTTCGACGACATCGCCGGCCACGGTCTCGGCAGCGCCCCGCACTCCTTCACCCTCGGCGGCTTCCGCCAGGCGTGGGTGGCCGGCGGCCAGCGACAGGCCCTGATCAACAGCCTGATCGTCTCGGTGCCGACCGTGCTGATCTCGCTGCTGCTCGCCTCCATGGCCGCCTTCGCGCTCAGCCGCTACGACGTGCCCTTCCGCCGGGTGCTGCTGCTGCTGATGCTCAGCGGAAACCTGCTGCCACCGCAGATCCTGCTCATCCCGGTCTCCAAGCTCAGCGAGCAACTCGGCATCTACGACTCGCTGTACGCCCTGATCGGCGTGCAGGTCGGCTTCGGCGTCGGCTTCTACGTCTTCGTGCTGCACGGCTTCATGCGGGCCATCCCGGCGGAGATCCAGCAGGCCGCCGTCATCGACGGCGCCGGGCCCTGGCAGATCTACACCCGCGTCATCCTGCCGCTCGCCAGGCCCGCCCTCGCCGCCCTCACCGCGCTCGCCTTCACCTGGATCTTCAATGACCTGCTGTGGGCGATCACCGTACTGCGCTCGGACACCAAGATGCCGATCACCGCGTCACTGCTGGGACTCCAGGGGCAGTACGTCTCCCAGTGGAACGTCATCGCCGCCGGTTCGGTGATCGCCGCCGCCCCGACCGTCCTCGTCTTCCTCCGGTTCCAGCGGCACTTCGTGGCCGGACTCAACCTCGGAGCCGTCAAGTGACCCCCGCCCGCGAGGAGACCGCGCCCGGTCCCTGGCTGCTGCGCACCGAGCACACGGTGTACGCGGTCCGGCTCGCCGGCGACGGCCGCTGGGCGGAACTCGCCGCCTGGGGCCCGCACGGCGCCGAGACCGGACCCTCGCCGCTCGACCCGTCGCGCCGGACCCACTTCATCACCCCCGCGGACGCGGCCCCCGCCGAGTACCTCCCCACCGGACTGCGGCCGTTCACCGGCGCCGACCTCACCGTCCGCCGCCCCGGCGGCGAACGCGGCCTGTGGTGGACCTTCACCGGCGCCGACCACGACGGGGACACCGCGCTGCGGCTGGAGTTCACCGACGGGCCGACCGGCCTGCGCACCACCCTGTGCTATCGGACCGTGCCCGGCACCGACGTCGTACTGCGCTGGACCGAACTCCGCAACGCCGGCACCGAGGACCTGCGCCTGGAGACCCTCGACTCGGCCGCCGTCAACGTGCCCGTGACCGGCGGCGCCCGGCTGACCTACCTGGCCGGACAGTGGTCACAGGAGTTCCAGCGCCACCAACTCGACCTCACCCGCGGCCGGTTCGAGATGTCCTCGACCCAGGGCGTGCCCGGCCACGCCTACGCGCCCTGGCTCGCCGTGCAGGACGCCGCCGACGCCGCCGAGCACGACGGGCCCGCCTACGGCGTCGCCCTCGAGTGGTCGGGCAACTGGCACCTCACCGCCGACGCGGAACCCGGCGGCGCGGTGCGGATCCGGGCCGGCCGTGTCCCGCACGAGGGAGCCGCCCTGCTGCGGCCAGGAGCCGCCCTCACCACCCCGCGGCTCGCCTGCGTGTCGAGCACCGAAGGACTCGACGGGCTGTCCCGGGCCTGGCACCGCTACGAGCGCGCGCTCGCCGGCGAACGGCTGCACCGCACCCGCAAGGTCCTCTACAACTCCTGGGAGGCCACCGGCTTCGGCGTCGAGGCCGGCGCGCAGCTCGAACTCGCCTCGATCGCCGCGGACCTGGGCGCCGAGCTCTTCGTCGTGGACGACGGCTGGTTCACCGGCCGCCACGACGAGAAGGGCGGCCTCGGCGACTGGCACCCCGACCCCGCCGCCTTCCCCGGCGGAACGGGCGGACCCGGCGGGTTCGACGAGTTCATCGCCCAGATCCGGGCCAAGGGCATGGACTTCGGCCTGTGGGTCGAGCCCGAGGCGATCAGCCCCGCCTCCCGGCTCCACGCCGAACACCCCGACTGGGTCTACCGGATCGACGGCCGCCCGGCGACCCTCGTCCGCGAACAGCTCCTGCTCGACCTCGGCCGGGCGGACGTCCAGGACTTCGTCATCGGCACCCTGGACCGGCTGCTCACCGAGCACGCCGTCGACTACCTCAAGTGGGACATGAACCGCCCGCCCACCGAACGCGGCCGCCCCGGCGGCGCGCCGGCCGGGGAACAGGACCTCGACGCCGACCATGTGGCCGGCTATCTGCGGGTCCTCGACCATCTGCGGAACCGGCACCCGCACGTCACCGTCGAGGGCTGCGCGGGCGGCGGCGGCCGGATCGAACACGCCACCCTGGCCCGTACCGACGTGGTGTGGCCGAGCGACAACACCGCGCCGCTCGACCGGCTCGCCGTCCAGTACGGCTATCTGCACGCCCACGCCGCGCACACCATGAGCAGCTGGGTCACCGACGCCCCCGGCGTCTTCGACCCGCGGCCCCGCTCGCTCGCCTTCCGCTTCGTGCTCGCCGCGGCCGGTGTCCTCGGCATCGGCGCCGACCTGCGGCACTGGACCGCCGCCCAACGCGCCGAAGCGGCTGGCTGGGTGGCCCGCTACAAGCAGGTACGGGACGTCGTCCACCACGGCGAGGCCCGGCTGCTCGGCGCACCCGTCGACCCCACCTGCGGGGTGCAGTACGACGCGCCGGACGGTGACCGGGTCGTGGTCGCCGCCTGGAGCACCGGCCGGCTCGACGGCGCGCCGCTCGTCCCCGGCCGCGCCGCCCGGCTGCGGCTGCGCGGCCTCGACCCGGCCGCCCGCTACACGGACGACAGCACCGGAACCCAGTACAGCGGCGCCCATCTGCTGCACTACGGACTGCCGTTGACCTGGACCGCCGCCCACGACGCCGAGTTGGTCACCCTGCTCCGGCAATGAGCCAACGGAGTAAGGCGATTGGCGAACCCGCCCCCATCACGTCACTAGAGTCGCGACACCACCGCACCCCGAGGAGTCGACCCGCCCCATGAATGTCACCGCCGCCCGATTCGCCGGACAGGTGGCCGTCGTCACCGGCGCCGCCTCCGGGATCGGCGCCGCCACCGCGCGGCGCCTCGCCGACGAGGGCGCCCGCGTGGTCCTCGCCGATATCGCCGAGGCCGCGGGGCAGGACGTCGCGGCGGGGATCCGCGAGCGGGGCGGCGACGCCGTGTTCGTCGCCGCCGACGTCTCCTCGGCCGGCGACTGGGACCGGATCGTCGCGCGGGCCCACACCCTCGGACCGGTCGACGTGCTGATCAGCAACGCCTACACCGTCGATGTCAGACCGGCCCACGAGACGACCCTCGCCTCCTGGGAACGGCAGCTCGCGGTCAACCTCACCGGCGGCTTCCTCGGCGTCAAAGCGCTCCTGCCCGACCTGCGCGAGCGCCGCGGCGCGATCGTCCTCACCTCCTCCGTGCACGCCCACAAGGGCATCCCCGGCCACCCGGCCTACGCCGCCTCCAAAGGGGCGCTGCTCTCGCTGTGCGGACAACTCGCCGTCGAATACGGCCCCGAGGTCCGCGTCAACGCCGTCCTGCCAGGACCCATCCTCACCGCCGCCTGGGACCGCGTGCCGCAGCCGGACCGGGACAAGAGCGTCGCCGAGACCGCCGCCCGCCGCTTCGGCAGACCCGAGGAGGCCGCCGCCGCCATCGCCTTCCTGGCCGCGCCCGAGGCGTCGTACATCACCGGGGCGAGCCTGCTCGTGGACGGCGGCTGGAGCGTCGTCAAGGCCTCCGCGTGATCGGCGCCCGCCCCACCCGGCATGCCGACCGACATGCCGGCCGACCCGAGAGAGGCAGAACGACATGACGCCATACGCGCGCCGCGGCGTGCACGGCCAGACCGTGGAGACCCTCGCGCGCCGGGTGCTGAGCGGTGCGATCCCCGAGGGCGCCACACTCGATCTCCCGGCGCTCCAGGCCGAGTTGGACGTCAGCCTGACCGCCCTGCGGGAGTCCCTGAAGGTCCTCGCGGCCAAGGGCATGGTCGACGCCCGGCAGAAACGCGGCACCTTCGTGCGGGCCCGCGCCGACTGGAACCTGCTCGACGCGGACGTGCTGCGCTGGCAGTTCGCCGGCGGCACCGCGGCCGGCGCCGACCTGGCGGTGCTGCGCAACCTCGGCGAGGTGCGCGGCATCATCGAGCCCGCCGCGGTCCGGCTCGCCGCCGTCCGCCGCACCGAGGACGACCTGACCGCGCTCGACGCGGCGCTCACCGCGATGAGCCGGCAGGACGGCGGCCCCGCGCACGCCGTCGAGGCCGACCTCGCCTTCCACCGCGCGCTGCTCGCCGCCACCCACAACGAACTGCTCGAACGCATGGAGATGGTCATCGAATCGGGACTCGCCCACCGCGACCAGATCGTGCACAGCTCACCGCACGGCGAGGACCCGGTGCCCAGCCACCGCGCCGTCCTCGACGCGGTCCGCGACCAGGACCAGGACGCGGCCGAGCGCGCCATGCGGGCCCTGCTCGACCAGGCCGTACGCGACCTGGACCTGGTGCACGGCGCCGACTCCCCGGCGGAGGACGCCCGGTGAAGATCGTCCGCGTCGAGACCTTCCTGGTACCGCCCCGCTGGCTCTTCTGCCGGATCGAGACCGACGAGGGGCTGGTCGGCTGGGGCGAACCCGTCGTCGAGGGCCGCGCGGAAGTGGTGCGCGCCGCCGTCGAGGTGCTCGCCGAATACCTCGTCGGCCAGGACCCGTTGCGGATCCAGGACCACTGGCAGGTGCTCACCAAGGGCGGCTTCTACCGGGGCGGCCCGGTGCTCTCCAGCGCGGTGGCCGGCCTCGACCACGCGCTGTGGGACATCGCGGGAAAGGCGTACGGCGCGCCCGTGCACGCGCTGCTCGGCGGCCCGGTCCGCGACACCGTACGCGTCTACGCCTGGGTCGGCGGCGACGAACCGGCCCGGCTGACCGAGGAGATCGGCGCCCAGATCGAAGCCGGCTTCACCGCGGTCAAGATGAACGCGGCGGGCCGCACCGACGCGCTCACCACGCCGGCCGGCACCGCCGCCGTGGTGGCCCGGGTGGCCGCCGCCCGGGAGGTGCTCGGCCCCGACCGCGATGTCGCGGTCGACTTCCACGGCCGCTTCAGCCCGGCCGGCGCCCGCCGGGTCCTGCACGCGATAGCCCCGCTGCACCCGCTCTTCGTCGAGGAGCCGCTGCTGCCCGAACACGGCCACCTCACCGCGTCGCTCGCCGCCAACACCCCCGTACCGCTCGCCACCGGTGAACGGCTCTACGGGCGGGGTGAGTTCCTGCCGGTGCTCAGCGCCGGCATCGCCGTCGCCCAGCCCGATCTGTCGCACGCCGGCGGCATCACCGAGGTCACCCGGATCGCGGCGCTCGCCGACACCTTCGGCGCCCAACTCGCCCCGCACTGCCCGCTCGGCCCCATCTCGCTCGCCGCCAGCCTCCAAGTGGCCTTCTGCACACCCAACTTCCTCATCCAGGAACAGAGCCTCGGCATCCACTACAACAAGGACGCCGATCTGCTCTCCTACCTCCTCGACCCCGAGCCCTTCCGCTTCACCGACGGCCACGCCCATCGCACCGCGCTGCCGGGACTCGGTGTCACCGTCGACGAGAACGCCGTCCGGGCCGCCGACCGCACCGGGCACGCCTGGCGCAACCCGGTCTGGCGGCACGACGACGGCTCCTTCGCCGAATGGTGAGCCGGACGCCGGAGAGGGCGCAAAGCCGTCCACCGGAGGTGCGGATCACCACCGACCCCGCCCACGGCGGCCGCTGGACCTCGCTGCGGGCCGGGACCCGGGAGTGGCTGTGGCGGCGCGAGGAGCCGCGCAGGGCGGGCGCGCGGCCGGGTGACGACTTCGCCGACGCGGGCGGCCTGGAGGAGTGCGTGCCCACCGTCCGGGGCATCCCGGACCACGGCGACGCCTGGTCCCGCCGGTGGACCGCGCGGGGCGACACCGCCTCCGTGCGCTGCCCGGACTTCCACCTCACCCGCCGCATCACCACGGAACCCGGCCGGGCGGTCGCCGACTACCGGCTGACCGCCGACCCCGGCTACCGCTTCCTGTGGGCGGCGCACGCGCTGCTCGATGTCTCCCCGCGGGGGCGGATCGCCATCGCCGAGGGCGCGCCGGGCCGCTGCTACCCGGACGGCGGCGCGCGGTGGACGCCGTTCGCCTGGCCGCGCGCCGGAGAAGAGCCGGCGGGCGGGAGGCCGCTGGGCGGCGGTCCCACGGGCGGCGGCCCGGTGGGTGGCGGGTCAGCGGGTGGCGGGCCCACGAGCGGCGGCCCGGTGGGTGGAGGCGCCGCAACCGTGACCCGCTTCGACCTGCTCGGCCCGGACGACGGCACGGCGCTCGGCGCGATCATGGCGACCTCGACGGCGACCGTCCACGACGGCCCCGACATGCTGGCGTTCACTCTCGAAGCCCCCGGCCAGCCCGTCTCCGTCGCCCTGTGGCGCAACCTCCGCGGTTTCCCCGAACCGGCCCCCTATCGCTCGATCGGTGTCGAACCCATGCTCGGCCGCGCTTTCGACCTGGGCGCGGCCACCGACGAGGACTGCGCGCGGGTGCCGGCCGGCGGCGAGGTCCGCTGGCGCCTGACCGTCACCGCGTCGCCGTGACTGACCGCCGGGCGAAACGGCCGGCCGGGCCCGTATCCACTGCCCCATATCAACCGACGATCCCGCGACCCCGCCCGCGACGGACGAGGCGCGGGCTCCCCGGCCCCGGTCGCCCGCCCGCCGTCCGGTGTAGCCCGTCGTCACACCGTCACCGCTCGCGTCACCTCCCGGGGCCGGGCCCAGCCGCCCGCCCCGGCTCATCGGAAAGGAGCCCGCACATGGACCTGTTGGCCGCGCTGCGTACCCACCGGCTCGTCGCGATCGTGCGCGGCAGCGAACCGGACGCCGCCTACCGGGCGGTGCTCGCCCTCGTGGCCGAGGGCGTCGCCCTGGTCGAGGTCTCGCTCAGCGGGGCCGGCGCGCTGGACGTGATAGCCCGGGCCCGTACCGCGCTGGGCGCCGGCGCCCCGCTCGGCGCGGGCACCGTGCTCAGCGCGGACGACGCGCGCGCCGCGCACCTGGCCGGGGCGGACTTCGTGGTCACCCCCGCGCTCGGCGAAGGGGTCGGCGCCGCCCGTGCGTTGGGCCTTCCGGTACTCGCCGGGGTGATGACGCCGACGGACGTGCTGACCGCCCGGCGGATGGGCGCGACCGCGCTGAAGATCTTCCCCGCCGAGCAGGCCGGCGGCCCCGGCTACCTGCGGGCCCTGCGCGGACCCTTCCCCACGCTCCCCTTCGTCCCCGTCGGCGGTGTGGACGCGGACGCCGCCCGGGCCTATCTCGCCGCGGGCGCCACCGCCGTCGGCGTCGGCTCCCCGCTGCTCGGGGACGCCGCGGACGGCGGTGACCTGGCCGCGCTGCGGACCAGGGCGCGGACCTTCCTCGCCGCCGTGCGGGACGTCGGCGCGGGCGGGAGCGAGCGGTGATCCGGCTCGCCGAAGGGCCGGTCGTCTGCGTCGGCGAGACCATGGCCGCGCTCGTGCCCGAGCCGGTCGGACCACTCGTCGCCGCCGAGGCACTGTCGATCGCGGTGGCCGGGGCCGAGTCGAACGTGGCGATGTACCTCGCCGACCACCGGGTGCCGGTGCGCTGGGTGTCCGCGCTCGGCGACGATCCGTTCGGGCGGCGGGTGCTGGCCGAGGTGGCCGCGCCGGGGGTGGACGTGAGCGGCGTCCGTACCGATCCGTCCCGGCCGACCGGACTGCTCGTCAAGGACCCGGGGACCGCCGCCACCCGGGTCCACTACTACCGGCGGGGCTCGGCCGCCGCCGCCCTCGGCCCGGAGGCGCTGACCGGCGCCGCCGTGCGCGACGCGTCGCTGCTGCACCTGACCGGCATCACCGCCGCGCTCTCCCCGTCCTGCCGGGACCTGGTCGAAGCGGCGCTGCGCGGCCCGCACCCGGTGAGCTTCGACGTCAACCACCGGCCCGCCCTCTGGTCCGACGGCGGCGCGGCCGAGGTGCTGCGCGACCTCGCGGACCGCGCCGACCTGGTCTTCGTCGGCCTCGACGAGGCCCAGGCCCTGTGGGGCGCCGCGGTCGCCGCACCCGGCGACATCCGTACGCTCCTGCCGGGACCGCGACTGCTCGTGGTCAAGGACGGCGCGACGGCGGCCACCGTCTACGACGGACCGACACCGCACACCGTGCCCGCCCTCCGTACGAGGGTGGTCGAACCCGTCGGCGCGGGCGACGCCTTCGCCGCCGGGTTCCTGGCCGGCCTGTACCGGGCGGAGCCGCCGGACCGGGCGCTGCGGCTCGCCCATCTCACCGCGGGCGCCGCGCTGCGCGTCGCGGGCGACCACGGACCGCTGCCGTCCGCGGCCCGGATCGCCCGGCTGCTGTCCGCGCCGGAGGCGCAGTGGCGCCGGCTCGGCCCGTCCGGCGATCCGCCGCCGGGGCCGGGCGGCGGGTCGCCCGACGGCGGTTCGCCAGCGCGTACCCGACCTTCACGTGTCCTTCCCCGTTAGGACGCCTGCCACTGCTTACCTGGTGCGATGGACCACATCACCTTCATTGTGGCTTTGGTCATCGTCACGGCTCTGGCCTTCGACTTCACCAACGGTTTCCATGACACGGCCAACGCGATGGCCACGTCGATCGCGACCGGCGCCCTGAGACCCAAGGTCGCGGTACTGATCAGCGGGGTGCTCAACCTGGCCGGCGCGTTCCTCTCCACCGAGGTGGCCAAGACGATCTCGGGCGGCATCGTCGACGACGCCGTGGTCACCCCGGGCATGATCTTCGCCGGGCTGGTGGGAGCCATCCTGTGGAACCTGGCCACCTGGCTGGTGGGACTGCCGTCCAGTTCGACCCATGCCCTCTTCGGCGGGCTGATCGGCGCGGTGTGGGTCGGCGCGGGACGCGAGGGCGTCAACTTCGACAAGGTCGTGGAGAAGATCCTGATCCCCGCGGTCGCCTCGCCGATCGTCGCGGGTCTGGCCGCGATAGGGGCCACCTATCTCGCCTACCGTTTCACCCAGCGGGCTCCCAAGGACACCGTCACCAAGGGCTTCAGGTCCGGGCAGCTCGCCTCGGCCTCCCTGGTCTCGCTGGCGCACGGCACCAACGACGCGCAGAAGACCATGGGCATCATCACCCTCGCGCTGATCTCCTGCGGCGCGCTCGGCAAGAACGCCGGGCCGCCCCTGTGGGTGATCCTCACCTCGGGACTGGCCATCGCCACCGGCACCTATCTCGGCGGCTGGCGGATCATCCGCACCATGGGCAAAGGCATCGTGGACATCCAGTCGCCGCAGGGCTTCGCGGCCGAGTCGGCGGCCACCTCGGTGATCCTGACCTCGGCCAAGCTCGGCTTCCCGCTCTCCACCACCCAGGTCTGCGCGGGCGGCATCCTCGGCGCGGGGGTCGGCCGCAGGCTCGCCGAGGTCCGCTGGGGCACCGCGGGACGGATGGCGCTCGCCTGGCTGGTGACGCTGCCCGCCGCCGCGGCGGTCGGCGCGCTCGCGGCCGGCGGCGTGGTGCACGGCGGCACCCTCGGCACCGTACTGATCGCCCTGGCGGCGCTCGCCGTCGCGCTGGTGATCGTGGTGCTGTCCCGCCGCCACCCGGTGGACGCCGAGAACGTCAACAACACCCCGGACGCCACGCCCACCGAGCCGGAACGCGCCGGGGCGGGCACCTGATCCGCCAGGCGCCGCCGACACCGCCGACACCGCCGATACCGATACCGATACCACTAATACCGCCGATACCGACAAGGTCGACCAGGTCAGGGGAGACAAGCCGTGACGAGGGCAGGAGGATCCGTATGAGCATCGCGTGGGGGTCACTGGGGGATGTCGCCCTGGTGAGTATCGGCGCCACCATCGCCGTGGTGGCCATGTTCGCTCTCGGGGTGCGCACGCTGGCCGAACGTGACACGGCTCGCGCGCACGGCGGGAATGGTACGTTTCAGCAGGTCAGTGCGGGTGCGTGTTTTCTGGTGTGCGCCGCCGCGGTGCTCTACGGGCTGTATCTGATCATCCCTCAGTTCCACTAGGCCCACCAGGCCACACGTAGGCAGTACGCGGCGACGGAAGGCGGGCGGGCGAACGATGACGACGAGCACCACCTCCCAGGGGTACCCCCTGCTGGAGGGAATGAAGGTGGACTACACCGACCAGGACGACCCGGTGCTGATCCGCCCGGACGGCAGCGTCATCGACACCTGGCGGGAGAACTATCCGTACGACGCGCGGATGGAGCGGCCGGAGTACGAACACCACAAGCGGCTCCAGCAGATAGAGCTGCTCAAGCTGCAGAGCTGGGTCAAGGAGACCGGGCAGCGGCTGGTCATCGTCTTCGAGGGACGGGACGCGGCCGGCAAGGGCGGCACCATCAAGCGGTTCATCGAGCACCTCAATCCGCGCGGCGCGCGGGTCGTCGCACTGGAGAAGCCCACCGAGCGGGAGAGCGGGCAGTGGTACTTCCAGCGGTACGTGGCGCATCTGCCGACCGCCGGCGAGATCGTGCTCTTCGACCGCTCCTGGTACAACCGGGCCGGTGTGGAGCGGGTGATGGGCTTCTGCTCGGACGACGAGTACCACCGCTTCATGCGGCAGGCGCCCGCCTTCGAGCGGATGCTGGTGGACGACGGCGTGCACCTGGTCAAGTTCTGGTTCTCGGTCTCCCGCAACGAGCAGCGCACCCGGTTCACCATCCGCCAGGTCGACCCGGTACGGCAGTGGAAGCTCAGCCCCATGGACCTGGCCTCGCTCGATCTGTGGGACCGCTACACCGAGGCGAAGGTGGCGATGTTCCATGAGACCGACACCGAGTACGCCCCGTGGACGGTGGTGAAGAGCAACGACAAGAAGCGGGCCAGGGTGGAGGCGATGCGCAGCGTGCTGGACCGCTTCGACTACGACGACAAGGATCTGGACGTCGTCGGCGCCCCCGACCCGCGGATCGTCGGCGCCGCCGCCAACCTGCTGGAGGCGGGCGAGGACGCCGCCGCCCGCTCGGAGCTACGGCCCTGAGGCGATCGAGGGGTTGTCGCGGCGGGACGGGAGGGGGACAGGTGAGCGGATCGGGACGGCCGGGGGCGGCGAACGCGCTGACCGATGTCGGCGGACTGCGGGTCGGTCACGCCGGGCGGCGCGGTGACGGCTGGCTGACCGGGGTCACCGTGGTGCTGGCGCCCGAGGGCGGCGTGGTCGCCGCCGTCGACGTACGCGGCGGCGCCCCCGCCACCCGGGAGACCGACGCGCTCGACCCGGGCGATCTGGTCGAGCGGATCGAGGCCGTGGTGCTCACCGGCGGCAGCGCCTTCGGGCTCGACGCGGCCTCCGGAGTGGTCGGCTGGCTCGAGGAGCGGGGCCGCGGCTTCCCGGTCGGCGGACCGGGCCGGGTGGTGCCGGTGGTGCCCGCGGCGGCCCTCTTCGATCTCGGCCGGGGCGGCCGGTGGGACGCCCGGCCGGGGCCGGAGACGGGCCGCGCCGCGGTCGCCGCCGCGGTCGCCGCGGCGGAGGGCGCCGCCGTCCCGCAGGGCTGTGTCGGCGCCGGCACCGGAGCGGTGGCCGGCGGTCTGAAGGGCGGGGTGGGGACCGCCAGTTGGGTGCTGTCGTCGGGCGCCACGGTGGCCGCCCTCGCCGTGGTCAACGCGGCCGGGTCCGTGGTGGATCCCGACACCGGGACGCTGTGGGGCGTCAGGCCCGGCTGGGCCGCCGAGTTCGGGCTCGACGGCGGCCCGCCGACGCCCGCCACCGCCGCGCGCGCCCGGACCCGCCTCGCAGCCGCGCCGCCGCCCGCCCTCAACACCACGCTCGCCGTGGTCGCGACGGACGCCGCGCTGGCCCGTCCGCACGCCCGGCGGCTGGCCGGATCGGCCCACGACGGGCTGGCCCGCGCGGTACGGCCGGTGCATCTGCTCGCCGACGGTGACACCGTCTTCGCCCTGGCCACCGGGCGCCGCCCGCTCCTCCCCGCGGGCGCGCCGGACCGGCGGGGCGGGTGGTCAGGACCTACGGAGTCACCCGCTACGGAGTCAGCCGCGGTCGACGAGATCCTCGCCGCCGGCGCCGACACCCTGACCCGCGCCGTCCTGCACGCCGTGCTCGCGGCGGACAGCGTCTCCGGCCCCGGCGGTGACTTCCCCTGCTACCGGGAGCTGTACGACCTCCCCGCCGGCCACCACCGCCGGGGCGGATAGGCCGCACGCCGGCCACCCGCGCCGCCCACCCCGTACCGCCCGGCCGTCGATGAACGGCGCGGGCGGCACGGGCGGCGCGGAAGCCTCCGGCGGCCGGAAGGGCGGTGTCCGGCCGGGATCAGAACGGCTCGGGAAGCGGGGCCGGCGCCGGGACCAGGCCGTGGTGCACCTGCTCGATCAGCGTGCCGTAGGCGGCGATCATCCGGGTGCGGCTGAACCGCTCGCGGCTCAGCTCAAGAGCCGGGGCGAACTCGGCCGCGCGGCCCGCCGCCTCGCTCCAGGCCGCCGCGATCGCCACCGGCTCCGGCGGGGTGACCAGACCGCGCCCGGCCACCAGCGCCGCGCTGTCGCCCACATCCGTGGTCACCGGCACGGCGCCGCACATCATGCCCTCGATCAGGCAGAGCGGCGCCGCCTCACCCGAGGACGAGGTCAGCGACACCACATCGGCGGCGGCGTAGATCGCCTCCATGTCGTACCGCACCCCGAGCAGCGACATCCGCTCGGCGAGCCACGGCTCGTCGCCGAGCGCCGCCTCGATGTCGGCGCGCAGCCCGGGGTTGTCCCCGGTCATGCCGGCGCCGCACATCAGCACATGGCCGTGCGGTTCCTGCCGCAGGAACTGCCGGGCGGCCCGCAGGAACAGCGGTACGTTCTTCATCTCGGCGTACCGGGCGGCGAAGACCACCACCGGGGCCTGCGCCGCCACGCCGAGCGCCGCCCGCCGAGCGGCCCGCCGCGCCGGGTCGGGGCGGAAGCGCAGCAGGTCCACCCCGTTGGGGATGACATGCAGCAGCTCCGCGGGGATGCCGGCCGCCGCGTACGCCGCGCGGGTCGACTCCGCGCAGCACACGCCCGCCCGCACCCGTCCCGCCTCGATCGCGGCCCGCAGGGCGTCGAGGGCGGCCCCCTGGTTCTCCGGGTCGGACCGGTGCAGGCAGACCACGACCGGGCGCAGCGGGAGACCGGCCTGGTTGAGCAGCGCCAGCGGCTGCTCCTTGAGGGACAGCACCACGTCGGCGGCGGCCGTCGCGCGGGCGGTGGCCGCCAGTTCGGTGGCGCTGAACAGCTCCGGCGGCACGCCGCCGAAGGGCTCTTCCGCGCCGATGGCACCGGCAGCGCCGACGCCGACCGGTCCGACAGGTGCGACGGCGCCGCCGCGCAGCGCGGTGACCGGGATTCCCGCGCCGGTCAGCGAGCGGTAACAGGCATCGTCCTCCATCCGCTGCCGGGTGGCCTCCCGGTGCATCTCGCCGTGAATGCTCAGCACCGCGTGCTCCTGCGCACCGCCGTGCAGACCGAGGATCATGTCGCTGTGCAGAATTCGGGCCCCGCCGGAAAAGAAGCCTTCGTAGACCGACAGCACACGCAGTTCGCTCATAACCCGCACCTATCGCCGTCCCGCGCTGGCGGGAAATTTACGGACCCCCTTGACCAGCGGGTTAGCCGCGATAGGAGCAGCCGAAACTGGCTGCCGTGTGAATTCCTTATTGCCGATGATCGCGGATGAGGTTACGTGGCCGGTCCCGGGCCTGCGCCGGGTGGTTCCGGACCGTTTCCGCGGCCGGTTCCGGTCACCGCCACGAGGGATGGCCTTCGGGAACGTCGCCGGTCGTGAGCTTGCGGGCTCCGGTGCCGTCGGCCCGGACCGCCCACACGGCGGGCGCGTCGACCGGCCCCCGCACATAGGCCACCCATTGGCCGTCGGGGGACCACGTCGGGTCCATTTCCAGATCCCCGGTGGCCGCCAGCGGGCGATCGCCGGTACCGTCCACGGCGATAAGGTGAATATCTCCTTGCGTACTGCCCCCCGCGAAGGTGTACGCGAAGTGTTTTCCGTCCGGCGACCACGCCGGATCCTTCGCCTTCTGCCGCTGGTGGGTGATCTGCCGGGGCGCGGCGCCCGGATCGTCCGGGTCGACCAGATGGATCTGCGACAGGCCCGGTGACGTCTCGACGCAGACCGCGATCTTCGAGCCGTCCGGCGACCACGCCGGGTCGTCCACCAGGCGGGCGCCCGAGGTGATCTGGCGCGCCGAGCCGTCGGCGAGCGTCAGGACGTACAACTGCTGCACCCCGTTGTCCGCTTTGCGCAGGAGCGCGAGTCTGCTGCCGTCCGGCGACCAGGAGACCCGGCCGCCGGAGATGGCGGCGAGCTTGCGCGGTCCGGAGCCGCCGGTGTTGTCGACGTGCCCGGTGCCGTCGGTCTTCTCAATCCACACCGCCAGATCCGCGCCGGAGCCCCGGACGAAGGCGAAGGACTTGTGGTCGGGCGCCCACGCGGGGAGCCGGTCGCAGTCGTCGCCCGACGTCAACTGGCGCAGGACGTCGGAGTCCGGGTCGCGGACGCCGATCACCTGGCCGCAGTGGCCCGGCGTCTTCCCGGCGATGGTCTCCCGGACCAGCAGAGGACCGGTCGACAGCGGCGCCGGTCCCGCGGCCTTCGCCGAGCCGCTCGCGCCGGTGGAGGCGCTGTGCGCCGCGTTGCCACCGCTGCTGGTGCCGTTGTGGTGGTGACCGCCCGACCAGGGCTGGGTGGCCAGCAGCCCGGCGGCCGAACCGGCCACCACAAGCGCGGCCACCGCGATCAGCGCGGTACGCCGCCGGCCGCCGGCCCGCCGCGGCCCGGCGGCGGCCCCGGAGGGCGCCGCGGGCGGTCCGAAGCCGCCGCCCGCCGGAGCGGTCGCGGGGGTGGCCGGATACGCGGGCGGCGCGGCTGACGGCGCCGGGGGGAGCGGGGCCTCGGCCCTGACCGTCCGGGGGTGGTCGCCGGTGAAGGGGTCGGCCTGCGGCCGGGGGTCGGCGGAACCGGGCGGTGTGTCCGGGGCTTGCGAGTGGGTCGGGCCCGGCGGACCCGCCTTGACCGTGTCGGGGTGGTCGGTTGCGGGCGGCGCGGCGGCCGCGCCGGAGGGTCCGGCGGCCGGCGGGGGAGTGAAGGGCGACTCGGCCCACCCGGCGGCCGGTTCGGCCCCCGCCGCCGTCGCGGGCGGCGGCTCGACCCGTCGCAGCATCGCCGTCGCCGCTTCCGGGAGCCAGGCGCCGTCCGGCAGGTCCCGTACGGTCAGCCGGGCCAGGAACCGCGCCGGGGTCGGCCGGTCGGCCGGGTCCTTGGCCAGGCAGGCGCCGATGAGCGGGCGCAAGCGCTCGGGCACGCCCGCGAGATCGGGCTCCTCGTGGACCACCCGGTAGTGCCGGGCCGCCGAAGGACCGTCGCCGAACGGAAAGGCGCCGGTGGCCTGGCTCAGCACCACGCCCAGCGCGAACATGTCCACCGCCGGGGTCACCGCGCCACCGGTGAGCTGCTCGGGCGCGAGATAGCCCGGGGTACCGATCTGCAACCCCGTCTGGGTCAGCGCGGTGCCGTCCAGGGCCCGGGCGATCCCGAAGTCGATCACCCGGGGGCCGTCCTCGGCCACGATGATGTTGGCCGGCTTCAGATCGCGGTGCATCACGCCGACCCGGTGGATCGCCTCCAGCGCCTCGGCGAGGCCGGCGGCGAGCACCGAGACGGTGTCGAGCGGCAGCGCCCCGACCGTCTGGAGCACCGCCTGCAAGGTGGGACCGGGCACGAACGCGGTGACCAGCCAGGCCGGTTCGCCGTCCGGGTCGGCGTCGACGACCGGCGCGGTGTGGAAACCGCCGACCCGGCGGGCGGCGGCCACCTCGTCGGCGAAGCGGCGCCGGAACCCCGGTTCGGTACTCAGCTCGGGCCGTACCACTTTGACCGCCACCGCCCGTCCGGACTGCGAACGGCCGAAGTAGACCACCCCCATGCCGCCCTGGCCGAGCCGTCCGACCAGCCGGTACCGGCCCTGTCCGACCGATGTCGGATCGCCCGCCTCCAGCGGCTTCATGTCGCCCCCCATCCGTCACCGCCCCGCGCGGCGACTCCTGTCGCCGGGTCGGCGGACCCTCGGGTCCGCCCCCCGGCGAGCCGGCTGTTCGACGGGGCGCCGGGGCTATCGGGAGGTCATCCGCCGTCGCGCGACGGTCAGCAGCAACCCCGCGAGGAGCAGGGTACTGCCGCCGATGAGGAAGGCCGGCCGAGGCGTCCGGTCGCCCGTCACGGCCAGGGTATTGGGCATGTCGGCCGAGCGTACGGGCTTCGGTCGAGCCGTTGCCGCCGGATACCAGGTACGGGCCCCGGACGGCGGGCGGGTGGCCGCCGTGGCGGGCGCGGGCGGGGCGTCCGACACCGCGGCGGCCATGGTCGGGCTCACCGTGGCCGACGGGAGGGGCGGCGCCACCTCGATCCGCCGGCTGAGGGGGTCGGTGCCGGGGCCGGCCGGGTCGCGGGGGGAGCCGGGGGAGCCAGGGGAGCCAGGGGAGCCGGGATAGTCGAGGTAGGGGTCGGCGGTCCCGCCGACCCCGGCACTGATCACGCCGTCGGCGGTCACCGAGATCGCCACCGAGAAGCGGCCGTCGGCGCCCGTGTGGGCCTCCTCGACCAGCGGCGGCGCGGCGGCGGCGCGGTACTCGATCCGTACCGTGGCGCCGGCGACGGGCCGCGGCCCCGGCGGGCTGTCACGGTGGAGACTGCCCGTCGCGGTCACCTTCCGGCCCGCCGCCGAGACGCCGCCCAGTCGGTAGTCGACGGCCAGCAGCGCCCTGCTCCGCGTGGCGGTCACCGTCAGCCGCGCCTGCACCGTGTCGTCAGGGTCGTCAGGGTCGTCGGGGTCGTCGGCGTCGGTTGCCGGCGCGCCCGCGCCGGTGCCGTCTCCTCCGGTGGCCTGCCCGCCCGTGCCGCCCTGCCCGCCGGTCCCGTCCCCGTCCGTCGGGGTCGGGTCGTCGCCGTGGTGGACGGCGCGGATCTCGACCGTGGCAGGACCCGCCGTCCCGTCGGCCACCGGATCCACCCGGGCGCCCGCCAGCCGGAACCGGCCGTCCGCGTCGGTGGTGACCGTGCCGAGCGAGGTGCCGCCGCCGTCCGGCGCCGTGGCGCCCGCCGACTCGACGAGCTCCACCGCCGCGGCGGGCGCGGGCCGGTCGGGACCGCCCTCGACGGGGCGCCGCAGCAGCAGACCGGTCAGGGTCACCGTGCGGTGGTCGTAGTCGGTGGCCGCCGGCGTGGCGGCGAAGTGCGCGAACGCGTAGATCCACGCCGTGGCTCGCGGCGGTTCGGCGTACGCCGTGGCCGGACTCAGCGCGACCGTGAACAGCGCGGCCGCGGACAGCGCGACCGCCGTGACCACGGACGCGCGCCGGGCCGACCCCGCCCGGCACCCGGCCGAAGCGATGGGTGACACCTGGTCCCCTCCCCCTGACATCTGTTGGACCACCGATCGCTCGTCCAGGTCGCGCCCGGGGAATGCCAGGAAAGGAGAAATCCGGCTGTTCCGGGCCCGAACCGGCGGCCAACACCTTTTGCGGGCGGCGGAAGCGCGGATGTACGCAGAGGGTATCGGCCGACCGGCGGTACCCGGTGACGCGGACCGAATCATCACCGTTGGTGCGGGTACACGCGATGCGACACCATGCCGGCGGCGCGGGACCCTCGGGGCCCGCATCGCGGAACCGGCCCACCAGGACCACCGTCGCGAGGAGACACCGCCATGTCCGACACACCGGCCGGCACCGCACCACGCCCCAGCGCGGCCGAGGACGTACCGGAGCCCGCCACGGACCCCGGCCGGCGGACCGCCGCGCCGGCCGCCACGGCCGCCACCGTGACGGCCGCCACGACCCACCCCGGCGAGAGCGCCCAGCAGCCGGGGGAGACCGGCGGGGGCGCGGCGCGGCCGGCGGGACGCTGGGCGCGCAGGCCGCCCGCGCCGCCCGGCGGGCAGCGCTCCTCGTGGTTCCGGGTCGGCTTCGGCATCGGGCTCGGGGCGATCCTGGCCTGGCTGGTGGTGCACACCGTGCTTCAGATCAGCGCGCTGCTGACGCTGCTGCTGCTGGCCTTCTTCATCGCGGTCAGCCTGGAGCCCGTCGTGGCGCTGCTCTGCCGGCTGGGCCTGCGGCGCGGTCTGTCGGTCGCGGCGGTGCTGGTCGCGTTCGCCGGCCTGCTCGCCGGCTTCCTCGCCCTGGTCATCCCGCCGGTCGTCGCCGCGGTCAACGCGCTCACCGACGCGGTGCCGCGCTGGCGCGACCAACTCCACGACCACCGCTCCACGCTGGGCCGGCTGGAGGACCATTACCACCTCATCGAGAAGGTGCAGGCGCAACTCGGCTCCGGCGGAGCCTCGGCGGTGGCCGGCGGGGTGCTCGGCGCCGGGCAGGTGGTGATCAGCGCCGTCACCTCGACCGTCATCGTCATCACCGTCACTCTTTATGTGATGGCCGCGTTGCCCGCCATCAAACGGTTCGGCTACCGCTTCGTTCCCGGCACCCGGCGCTCCAGAGTGGAGATGGTCACCGAGGAGATCCTGAGCCGGGTCGGCCGCTTCATGCTCGGCAACCTCGTGACCTCGGCGATCGCCGGCGCGGCCACCTTCGTGTGGTGCGAGGTGATCGGTGTGCCCTACCCCGCCGCGCTCGGCTTCTTCGTGGCGCTGATGGACATGGTGCCGGTGATCGGCTCGACCATCGGGGGAGTGGTGGTCAGCCTGGTGGCGCTCGCGGTGTCCCTGCCGGTGGCGGTCGCCACGGCCGGCTTCTACATCGGCTTCCGGATCGCCGAGGACTATCTGATCATGCCGCGGGCGATGAAGTTCGCGGTGAACGTCCACCCGGTGGTGACGGTGGTCGCGGTGCTGATGGGCGGGTCACTGCTCGGCATCATCGGCGGCCTGGTCGCCATCCCGGCCGCGGTGGCGCTCGGCATCGTCCTCGACGAGTACGTCTTCCCGCGCACCGACGCGTCCTGACGTGCGGTGCGGGCGGCCGGTTTGGCGGTACGGCGAGCGGCAAGGCGAATGACTGCCGCTCGCCCGCGCCGAACCCCTTCCCCGGGCGCGGGCGGGCCTTGAGAGGCTCGGGAAGCTTGAGAAGCTTGAGAAGCTTGAGAAGGAGGCCCCATGCGGACGACCCTGGGAGTGCTGCTGGCGCTGTGGGGTGTGTTCTTCGTGCTGTTCAGCGGCCGGGTGGCGCGCGGCCAGTATCCGCGCGGCCGGCTGGCCGCGACCGACGCCCCCGCCGGGGGCGCCGGACCGCACCGGACCACGACCGCCCTCAACGCGGCGCTCGGCTGCGCGCTGACCGTGTGCGGCGTCCTGCTCGCCGTCGGAGCCTTCTGACCGCGGCGCGAGCCAAGGCCCGGGTGACAACTCGTGTTGTCGCCCGGGCCGAATCCTCCCTAGGATTCGCTGCGCACCCCGCCCCACGCCGCGCTCGGATCCGCACGCCGTGGGAACCGTGTCCACCGCGACCAGGAGCCACCCATGAACGCCCTCAACGAGCCGCCCCGTTCCTACCGCGTCCTGCTGGTGGAGGACGACCCGGCCGACGCCCTGCTCATCGAGGACGCGTTGAGCGAGGGCGGGGTGGCCAGGTCACTCACTCATGTGGCGGACGGTCTCGAGGCGCTGGAACATCTGCGGGACCCCGAGTCCGAGCGTCCCGACCTGATCGTGCTCGACCTCAACATGCCGCGGATGAACGGCCGGGAGCTGCTCGCCGTGCTGCGGGACGACGAGAACCTGGGCTCCATCCCGCTGGTCGTGCTCACCACGTCCGCGGCGCCGGACGACATCACCGACGCCTACCAGAAGCACGCCAACGCCTACGTCACCAAGCCGGTCAACCTGGACGACTTCCTCCAGGCGGTGCAGCGCATCGACGCCTTCTTCCTGGGCACCTCGGCCCCGCTGCCCCGCGGCAACAACAACCAGCGGTAGCCACCGGCCGCCACCGGACGGCACACAGGCGCCGGGGCGCACCGGCCGGCCGGTGCGCCCCGGGGCTCAACGCCGTTGTCCGGACTCCCACTCCACGTACCTGCCCGACTCGCGGACGATCCCGGTCAGGAACCACAGCGCGACCGCCCCGTCGTCGGTCCAGCCGAGTACCGGGATGAAGTCGGGGATCGCGTCCAGCGGCGACACGATGTAGACCGCCGCGAGCAGCCCGAGGAGCAGCAGCTTGCCCCGGGACAGCCCGGGGTAGTCCCGGCGCAGCACCGAGCCGATCAGCCGCGGGGTGGCCAGCAGCCGGCGCAGCAGCCCCGGCGCGCCCGGCCTGCGCGTCTCCCGGTACAGGCCCCAGGCCGAGCGGCCGACGCGCCGCCGGTCCAACTCCCGGCCCGTCGTGATGTCCTGTGTCTTCCGCACGGTTCTCCCCATCCTTTGCCGAACCTCTTCACGGATCGCCACGTTGACCGGGCGCCTGAGCGGGCAGGCGCCACGATACGGCGCCGAGGACCGCGCCCCGTTTCTCCGTAACCACCGATATAAGGCGGTGTTCCCCGTGAGCTGGCAACAAAAGGCTGCCTGCCGTACCGAAGACCCCGAACTCTTCTTCCCCGTGGGCCAGTCCGGCCCGGCCAAACTCCAGACCCGACAGGCCATGGGGGTCTGCGCGAGGTGCCCGGTGCGGGAGCGGTGTCTGAGCGACGCGCTCGCCGCCGGCGACACCAGCGGGGTGTGGGGAGGTACCACGGAGGACGAACGGCGGGCCATCAGGCGCCGGTCCGCCCGCAAGCGCTCCGTCACCGGCCCGAGCGGGCGCAGGGACGGATGACGTCACGGCCGGACCGTGGAGCGCCCGCACCGGCCGCACCGGCGGTGCGGGCCCGGTCAGCCGATCGGCCCGGCGGGGGCCGCCTGCGTGGCCTCGGAGACGGTCGGGTACAGGGGGATGATCCGGTCCGCGCCGGTGATCCCCAGCAGCCGCAGCACCTGTGGGGAGGAGCCGGCGACCCGCAGATCGGTCAACTGGCGCACGCTGAGCAGCACGGACAGGAAGCTGGAGTCGGCGAAGCTGACATCGGAGGCGTCGAGGACCACCACGGGCCCTTGGGCCGCCGTTTCCAGGGCCCGCCGCAGCGGCCCGAGGTTATCGATGTCAAGATCGCCCCGCGCCGTCACCACGGGCACGGAACCGGCGGCCGGGCCGCCCTGGGGGGATTCATCTTGCGTCGGCATGGCGGAAGTATGCACGAATGTTCGGGTCGCCCGGAGCCCGGACGCGATGGTTGAACGGGTGGCGCGGCGGGTGGTGTAAAGGTGGAACGGGCGGGTACACGGTCGATCGGTCGTACCTGGCGACCGGACAGGGGCTGCGGAGATGGAAACAGCGATGGCGACCGGCCGTAACCGACGTGGGCCGACGGGTGCGGGCATCTGGGCGGGAGCCGCGTACGACGGGCAGACGGGGGCCATCGCCGAGGCGCGTTCCTTCGCCGCCGGATTCCTGGAGCGGGCCCGTACCGCGCACGGCGTCCACGTTCCCGAGCGGGCCGACGCCGACGCCCAGCTCGTGGTCAGCGAGTTGATCACCAACGCCTTCAAGTACGCCCCCGGGCCCTGCGCGCTCAACCTGGAGATCCGCGGCCCGCTGCTGGAGATCACCGTCTGGGACACCAACACCGCGCTGCCGATCGCCCGCGCCGCCGAGCCGGGCCGGATCGGCCAGCACGGCCTGGAGATCGTCTTCGCGGTCGCCGACGGCTTCGACGTACGCCGCGAGCCGGTCGGCAAGCGGATCACCGTGACGCTGGCGCTCGGCCCCATCGGCCCCTTCGACGTGTGACCGGCGCCGTCACCCGCCTCTTCGAACACGTGCCCTGCCAGCCGGCCGGACCCGTGCCGTAGCCTCGGGGACTGCAACGAGGCCGCGATCATCACGGAGAGGTGCGCCACATGGCAGACGAATCAACTCAGGCGCGGAGGCTGGCGGGTCTTCTGACCGACCGGCGGGAACAGTTCATCGCGGACTGGGCCAGGAACGTCACCGGCACACTGGCCGGCCGGCTCGCGCCGGCCGAGGTCGAGCGGGAACTGACCGAGCTGTACGACGCGGTCACCGCGGCCGTCGCCCAGGGCGGACTCTCCACCCGGGGCGAGCCCTTCGCGCCGACCCGCGCCCTGCTCGCCGAACTCTCCCGCAACCGCGCCCGCCAGGGATTCAGCCCGACCGAGACCGCCTTCGGCGTCTTCGCCCTCAAGGAGGTCGTGCGGCCGGACCTCACCGGGGACGCCGCCGACCTCGCGGCGTACCTCCGGTTCACCGTCGCGCTCGACGACCTCGGGCTCTACACGGTCGAGACCCACGCCAAGACCCGGGAGGAGATCATCGCGGCCCAGGCCGAGCAGCTCCTCGAACTCTCCACCCCGGTGGTCAAGCTCTGGGACGGTGTGGTCGGCGTCCCCCTGGTCGGCACGCTGGACTCGGCGCGCACCCAGGTGGTGATGGAGAAGCTGCTCCAGTCGCTGATCGACCTCAACTCGACGCACGCCATCATCGACATCACCGGCGTACCCGCGGTCGACACCCAGGTCGCCCAGCACCTGCTGAAGACGGTGGTGGCGGCGCGGATGATGGGCGCGGAGTGCACCATCTCCGGGATCAGCCCGCAGATCGCGCAGACCATCGTGGCCCTCGGCATCGAGTTCGGCGACATCGCGACCAAGGCGACCCTCGCCGACGCGCTGCGCCACGCCCTCACCCAGATCGACCGGCGCAAGGCCGCCGTGGCGAAGGCCGGGGTGCTGGCATGACCGACCGCGTGCCGGTGCTGAAGATCGGCGACGTCCTCCTGGTCTCCATCCAGATCGATCTGGAGGACCAGATGGTGCTCGACCTCCAGGAGGACCTGTCGGAACGGATCGTGCGGACCGGCGCCCACGGTGTGGTGATCGACATCTCGGCGCTGGAGATCGTGGACTCCTTCGTCGGCCGGATGCTGGCCACCATAGCCGCGATCTCCCGGGTGCTCGGCGCCGAGACCGTCGTGGTCGGCATGCGCCCCGCGGTCGCCATGACCCTGGTCGAACTCGGCCTCTCGCTGGGCGGGGTCCGTACCGCGCTCAACCTGGAGCAGGGGCTGGAGCAGCTCAGCATCGCCCGGGACCTCCCCCCGGTCCAGTGGTGAAGGCGGAACCCGGCGAGGTGGAGGAGTCCTCGGTACAGGAAGTGCCCATCGGCGCGAGCGGCGACGTGGTCAAGGCCCGGCAGGCGGTCCGGGTGCTGGCCCAGCAGGCCCGGCTCTCCCTGGTGGACCAGACGAAACTCGTCACCGCGGCCAGCGAGCTGGCCCGCAACACCCTTACCTACGGCGGCGGCGGCAGCATGCGCGGCAGCCTGGTGCGCCGCAACGTCAAGGAGGGGGTGCGCGTCCAGTTCAGCGACCAGGGGCCCGGCATCCCCGATCTGGACCTCGCGCTGACCGACGGCTGGTCGTCCGGCAGGGGCATGGGTCTCGGCCTGAGCGGCGCCAAGCGGCTGGTCGACGAGTTCGACCTGGACTCCGAGGTCGGCAAGGGCACCGTGATCACGGTCATCAAGTGGGCCCGGTGAGCCCGGGCGCCGCGACGGAGGCGGGCGACGTGGTGTGGCTGCGGGTCGGCGAGGCGATGCCCGCCGCCGCCCGCCGGGAGGCCGCGCTGCTCGCCGGGCGGATCGGCCTCGGGGCCGACCGCGCCAACGACCTCGCGATCGCGGTCACCGAGGCGGCCACCAATCTGCAACGGCACAGCGCCGACGGGGCGCTGGCGCTGCGGATCGAGCGCCAGGGCAAGCACGCCGGGGTGGAGTTCCTCGCCCTCGACAGCGGCCCCGGTATCAGCGACATCCGGGCCGCGCTCATCGACGGCAACTCGACCGCCGGCACGCTGGGGGTGGGGCTCGGCGCCATCAACCGGCTCGCCGACGTCTTCGGCATCCACTCGGTGCCGGGCCGCGGCACCGCGCTGCTCGCCCGCTTCTACCCGCGCCGCGCCGCGCCACCGGCCGCCGACGGCCGGCCGGCCGTCGGCGGACTCACCCGGCCGATCAACGGCGAGGAGCTGTGCGGCGACACCTGGGCGGTCCGGGACGCGCCGGCCGAAGGCGCGCCGGGCGCGTCAGGCGAGCCGGACCGACCGGAAGAACGGCATGAGCCGGCCGGACCCGGCGAAGCGGCCGCATACGCTGAACTCCCCGACACGATCGTCATGATGTGCGACGGGCTGGGCCACGGCCCGCTCGCCGCCCGCGTCGCCGACCAGGCCCGGCTGTCGTTCCGGGAGAGCCGGTCGGCCGACCCCGCGCAGATCGTGCGGGAACTGCACGCCGGGCTCAAGGGCTCGCGCGGCGCGGCCATAGCGGTCGCCCGGGTCGATCACGTGAGGCGCCGGGTACGGCTGTCCGGGGCGGGCAACATCAGCGGCTTCATCCTCGGCGACCGCTCCCGCCAGACCCTGCTGTCCATCCCGGGCATCGTCGGGCACAACATCGCCCGGCTGCAGACCTTCGAGGCCGAACTCCCGGCCGGCTCGGCGCTGGTGCTGCACTCCGACGGACTCAGCAACCGCTGGGCCCCGGCGGACTTCCCCGGCCTGCTGGCCCAGTCCCCGGTGCTGATCGCCGGGCAGCTGCTGTGGCAGGCCGGCACCCGCGCGGACGACGCGGGGATCGTCGTGGTGAAGGCGGCATGACCGGCGACCACTCCCTGGTGGTGCTCACCTCGCCGCTGCGCGGCGAGCGTGAGGTGTTCGCGCTGCGCCGGGACGCGCAGGCGGCCTTCCGGCTGCTCGGGCTGCCGCAGGCCGAGACGGTGCGGCTCACCACCGTGCTCAGCGAGGTCGGCCGCGACCTGCACGGCGCCCCCGGCCTCACCGGCCGGGTCGGTCTGGAGGACGCCGATCCACCGCGGGTGACGGTGCGGTTCGCCTGGACCGGGGCCCGGGTGCCCTCCGCGGAGATCCTTCAAGCGGCCGAGCGGCTGCTCGACCACTGCGCGTGGAGCCCGGGAGAGCGCCCCGTGCTCGTGCTCGGGCAGCACCTCCCCGCGACTTCCCTGCCGCCGGCGGACTTGGCCGCCCGCGCCCGAAACGAACTGGTGGGACTGAGCGGCGTCAGTATGAGCGAGGAGTTGCGCAACCAGAACCACGACCTGCTGGCCGCGCTCCAGCAGGCCCGTGCCCACCAGGAGGAGCTCCAGCGGCTCAACACCGAGCTGGAGGAGACCAACCAGGGTGTCGTCGCCCTGTACTCCGAACTCTCCGAGGAGTTGGAGGAGACCAACACCGGCGTGGTGGCGCTCTACGCCGAGCTGGACGAGAAGACCCGCAGGCTCAGCCTGGTCAGCGACTCCAAGACCCGGTTCTGGGCGAATGTCAGCCATGAACTGCGCTCGCCGGTGAACGCCGTGATCGGCCTGACCCGGCTGCTGCTGGCCCCGGACGCCGACCCGCTCACCGCCGAGCAGCGGCAGCAGGTGGCGCTGATCGCGGCCTCGGGGAGCACCCTGCTGGCCCTGGTCGAGGAGCTGCTCGACGTCGCCAAGGCCGAATCGGGACGGCTCGAACCCGAGCTGGTCGCCACCGACCTGCGCTCACTGCTGCACCAGTTGCGCGGCACGCTGCGCAGCACCGCACGGCCGGGGGTGCTGCTCGACATCCCCGACCAGAGCCACCCGCAGCCGCTGGTCACCGACGAGGTGATGCTCACCCGGGTGCTGCGCAACGTGCTCTCCAACAGCCTGAAGTACACCGAGGCCGGCGAGGTCCGGCTCGCCGTCGAGGTCGAGGACCACCGCGGCGTCCCCTGGTACGTCTTCACCGTCGCCGACACCGGCGTCGGCATCCCGCTCGACCAGCAGGAGCGGGTCTTCGAGGAGTTCTACCAGGTCCGCGGTCCGCACCAGCGGTCCGTCGCGGGCACCGGTCTCGGCCTGCCGTACGCCCGCAAACTCACCGAGCTGCTCGGCGGGCGGCTCTCCTTGTCCAGCGTGCCCGGCGAAGGCACCCGCGTCGTCGTCGAACTGCCCGCCGAGCAGCGGCTGCCGCTGCCCGGCCGGCCGGCCGCCGCCGAGCACGGACCGGAGAGCCTCGACGGCGGCGCCGGCTTTCCGGCTGACGGCGGTGGTGACGGCGTTGCCGGCGGCGGGAGTGACGGCCTCGTGGCGGCCGGGGCGCCGGGCGACGCCGACCACCTGCTGGACTCGCCCCTCGGCTCGCTGGTGGTGATCGACGACGACCCCGCGTTCCTGCTGACCTTGCGGCCGGTGCTGGCCCGGCTGGCGCGTTCGGTGACCGAAGTGACCGACAGCGCCCAGGCTCTGGCGACGGTCCGCGCGCAACGGCCCGACGCCGTACTGCTCGACCTGTCCATGCCGGCGCCGGACGGCTACCAGTTGCTCGAGCACTTCTCCCGGGACCTGACGCTGACCGCGGTCCCGGTGGTGGTGCTCACCGCCACCGACCACGACAGCATCGACCGGTCACGTCTGAAGCATGCCCGCGCGGTCCTGGGCAAGACGCACCTCACATCCGGCAGGCTGGCCGGAGTCCTGCACCGTGGGCCGGCCACCGGTCGACGCCTCGGGGATGACGCACGCTCATGATCACCGGAACAGCGGTCGGCACCGACCCGGCCCTCGTCCTCGTGGTGGACGACAACCCCACCAACCGCTACATCCTCACCGCGTGTCTGCGCCGGGCCGGCCACGAGGTGATCGAGGCCTCGGACGGCACCAGTGCGCTGACCCTGCTGCGGGACGCCGAGACGCTGCCGGACGCGGCCATCATCGACGTACGGCTGCCGGACATGACCGGCTTCGAGGTCTGCGAGAAGGTCAAGGCCGACCCGTACACCGCCGCCGTACCGGTGATCCACATCTCCGCCTCCGCGATCACCGTCACCGACCGCGCCCAGGGCCTCAACCGCGGCGCCGACGCGTATCTCACCGAACCCATCGCACCCGACGAGCTGCTCGCCACCGTGACCGCCACCCTGCGCTATGCCCGGGCCCGCCGCCGCGCGGAAACCCTCGCCGACCGCCTGGGCCGGCTCAACCGGGCCACCCTGGCGCTGTACGGGGCGAGCGACGCCGCCGCCCTGGCCCGGGGCACCGCGCTCGGCGCCGTCGGGATCTTCGGCACCGAGGCCACCGTGGTACTGCGCGCCCCGCAGGGACGGCTGGTCCGGGCGGCCGGCGCCGCCGACGGCACGGTGACCGTCTCCGAGCCGCCCGCCGCCGAGGCGCAAGAGCTCCTCCAGCGCCATCCGCTGGGCTCCGACACCGGTGTCCGCGTGCACACCCTGCCCGGCGCCGACGGTGGCCCCGCCCGTGCGACGGCGATGGCGAGGGTCAAGGCGAAGCGGCCACCGCTGTTCATCGCGATCCCCGACGCGGGGCTGACCGAGGACGACCGGGAACTGCTCACCCAGCTCGCCCACGCCTGCGCCCTGTCGCTGGAGGCGCTGCGGTCCTATGCCGAGGAGCACACCCTGGCGCTCACCCTGCAACGCACCTTCCTGCCCGCGTCCTTGCCGGCCGGCGACCGCGCGGAGCTGGCCGTCCGCTACTTCCCGGCCAGTGAGACCACCGAGATCGGCGGCGACTTCTACGAGGCGCTCGCCGTCGAGGAGGGGCTGATCGTCGCCGTCGGCGACGTGGCCGGGCACTCGCTGGACGCCGCCGTGGTGATGGGCGAACTCCGCCACGCGCTGCGCGCCTACGCCCTGGAGGGCCACCCCCCGCACCTCATCGCCGTCCGCCTCGAACACCTGCTGCACACGCTGAACCCGCAGGTGTGCGCGACGCTGTGCATCATCCTCATCGAGGCCGAAGGGGACGGCCTGCAGATCGCCAACGCCGGCCACCTGCCGCCGGTGCTGCGCGCCCCCGACGGCAGTACCCGCTTCGTCCGCGAGCACGGCCCGATGCTCGGCCTCGGCCTGCCCCACCCGCCGTCGATCCGGGTGACGGCGCCGCCCGGCACCCTCATCGTGATGGTCACCGACGGGCTGCTGGAACGGCGAGGCACGGACATCGCCGACAGCCTCGCCAGCCTTGAGGAGGCGCTGGCGCAGGCCCCCGGCGACCCCGAGACCGTCTGCGACTTCCTGCTCACCCGCTTCCCGCCCGACGGCAACGACGATGTGGCGCTGCTCGCCGTCCGGCTCAGCGAATCTCCACCGTGACGATGTCCGCCAGCCCCGAGATGGTGAGCACCGGCCGCAGCAGCGCCCCGGCCACCAGGCTGATCCTGGGCGCGTGTTCGAAGAGCACCGCGAGCCCGGCGCTGTCCAGATAGCCGACATCGGTGAGATCCACCCGCAGCGGGGCGCCGCGCTGGATCGCCCCGGCCAGCGCGGTACGGAACGCGTCGGCGTTGCTCATGTCGATCTCGCCGCGCGCGGCCAGCACCGCGCCGCCGTCGGCGCCGCGGGCGATGTCGAATCTGAGGCTGGATGTCATGGCGCGATCCTCGTGTGGAAGTCGACGGTGGTGCCCTCGGGACCCGGGGTGATGACGACCTGGTGGACCAGGGCCCGCATCAGCTCGATGCCCCGTCCCCGGTCCACCCCGGGGGTGGGCCCCGGGGGTTTCCAGCGGCCGTTGTCGGTCACGGTCAGCCGCAGCGTGTCCGCGGTGGCGCTGGCCAGCAGCCGCACCCGGCCGCCGGGTCCCGCCCGCCCGCCGTGCTCCACCGCGTTGGCACACGCCTCACCCGCCGCGACCAGCACGTCCTGCGCCTGCCGGGGGTTGAGCCCGCACAGGGCGAGCCAGCCGCGCAACACGCCGCGGACCGTGGAGAGCTGACCGGATTCGGGCGGGAACGCCAGCTCCAGCGGGCCCGGATGCCGGTACACCAGCAGGGCCACATCGTCGTCGTAACCACCGGCCGGAGCGAGCAGGGACAGCACCTCGGAGGCCAGTTCCTCGACCGCCGAGGCCCGCCCCTCCCGGATCACCTCGCCGGCCCTGGCGATCCCGTCGTCCAGCGGCAGGCGGCGCCGCTCGATCAGCCCGTCGGTGTAGAGCAGCAGGGTCGCCCGCGGCGGCACCGTGCAGCGGGCCTCGGGACGCCGCCGGCCGGGCCGCACCGCGAGCGGCAGCGACCGGCCGCCCTCCAGCAGTTCCACCTCGCCGTCGGCGGTGACCAGCACGCCCGGCGGATGGCCCGCGCTGCTGTACGTCAGCTCACCGCTGGCCGGGTCGAGGATGCCGCAGAAGACGGTCGCGCAATGGGCGCCCGGCACCAGCGCGGCGAACCGGTCCAGCGCGTCGAGCGCCATCGCCGGACCCACCGACTGGATCAGCAGCGCCCGACAGGCGCTGCGCAACTGGCCCATCACGGCCGCCGCGTGCAGCCCGCGGCCGACACAGTCGCCGACCACGATCGCTATCCGGCCGTCGGGCAGTTCGACGCTGTCGTACCAGTCGCCGCCCACCTCCAGCGGCCGGCCGGCCGGTTCGTAGCGGGCGGCGAAGCCGGGCGGCAGCAGACCGGGTCCGAGGATGGCCCGCTGGAGCGCCACCGAGGTCTCCCGCTGCTGGTCGAAGAGGTACGCCCGGTGCAGGGCCGGCGCCAGGGTGCCGCAGAGCAGCGTCAGCAGCGTACGGTCCTCGGTGCCGAAGGACTGGTGCGACGGGAGTTCGAGCCAGAGGGCCAGCCGCCCGTCGGGGTGCTCCAGGGTGATGCCCGCGCCCCTGGCCCCGTCGTCGGTGAGCACCGGGGTGAGCGGCGGCCGGTCGCGCAGCGCCGTCAGGGTGGCCCGCAGCGGCTCCGGCAGCTCGGCCCAGACCGCGGCGGTCCCGGACACCTGCGGCTGGCCGGACGGGCTCCAGGACACGGCCAGGGCCCGCGGCGAGCGCCACAGCGACCGGAACTCGTCCAGCGCCTCGCCGATGGCCTCGGCCTGGCTCCCCACCGGGGCGAGCCGCCGGCTCAGCGAGCCCAGCGCGACCTCGCGCCGCACCGCGAGCCGTTCGGCGCTCACATCACGCAGCGTGCCGACGAACATCCGCCGGCCGCTCTCCGGGTCGTGCACCTCGCTGTAGGCGACCGCCACCCACAGGCGGCGCCCGTCACGGTGCTCGACCGGCACCACACAGTTGCCGTGGGAACCGGTCAGCGCCCGGGTGAAGGCCGACGCGGTCTGCTCCCGCGCCGCCGGGTCACCGGCCGCCGGCCACCACGGATGCGGCGCCGGATACGGCAGCCCCCCGGGACCGTAGCCGAGGGTCTCGGCGAAGGAGGTGTTGATCTCCAGTACAGTGCCGTCCTCGGCGCACAGGAAGAAGCCCTCCTGGAGCGAGTCGATGAGCGCGCTGCGCCAGTCGGCGTGGTGGTTGCGCAGCCGGGCCAGCCGCACGTTGGCCTCGACCCGGGCGAGCAGCTCGCCGGCCGTGAAGGGCTTCACCAGGTAGTCGTCGGCGCCCGCCTCCAGGCCCTCGACGGAGGCCTCCTGACCGGCCCGCGCGGACAGCAGCAGGACGGGTGTGCCGGCGGTGCGGGGATCCGCCCGCAGCTCGGCCACCAGCTCCAGGCCGTCCATCCCCGGCATCATCACATCGCTGACGATCAGGTCGGGCGGCAGGGCGCGTGCCGCGTGCAGGGCGGCGTGGCCGTCGCCGGCCGTCTCCACCCGGTAGTGGGGGTGCAGCAGCCGGTGCAGGTAGTCGCGCATGTCCGCGTTGTCGTCGGCGATCAGCACCCGGGGCGGCTCAGGGCCGGCGCCGTCCTGACCGTCCGCCGCCGGCCGGCCGGGGTCCTCGCCCGATCCGCCCGACACGTCAGATACGTCGGATACACCAGATCCGCCCGGTGCGCGCGGCTGCGGGACCGGTGAGGCGGCCGGCGGCAGCCAGCGCAGCGCCTCCTGGACGAACGGCTCGGCCGTCGAGGACACAGTGGCCGCCGGAGGCTCCAGGGGCGCCGCGGACCCCGCGCGCCCGGCCGGCCCGGTGGCGAGTGCGGCCGGGCCCACCTGCCCGGTGGCCGGCCCGGCGCTCGCCGGGACGATGTTCGCCGCCGGCAGGTGGCTGTGCCCGAACGGCACGGTCACCGTGAAGACGGTGCCGACCCCCTCGGTGCTGTCCGCGGTGATGGTGCCGCCGTGCAGATCGACCAGTTCGCGGACGAGCGCCAGCCCGATACCGCTGCCCTCGTCGGAGCGGGCGCGGACGCTGCGCACCCGGTGGAAGCGCTCGAAGAGCCGCGGTATCTCGTCGGCCGCCACCCCGATCCCGGTGTCGCTCACGCGCACCACGGCCCGGTCGCCTTCGACGCCGACCGAGACCCCGATGCCGCCGTCGAAGGTGAACTTGAGCGCGTTGCTGAGCAGGTTGAGCATCACCTTCTCCCACATCTGCCGGTCCACGTACACGCTGGCCGGCAGCGCCGGACAGACGACGCTGAAGCGCAGACCCGCCTTCTCCACCGCCGAGCGGAAGACCCCGGCGAGTTCGGCGGTCAGTTTGGCCAGGTCCACCGGTTCGTACCTGGCCTCCATCCGGCCCGCCTCGATCCGGGAGAAGTCCAGCAGCGCGTTGACGAGCCGGCCGAGCCGCAGCCCGTTGCGGTTGACCACCTCCAGCTCCTCGCGCACCCGGCTGTCAAGGTCGTCCGTACGGTCGAGCAGATCGCGCACCGGCCCCATGATCAGGGTCAGCGGGGTGCGGAACTCATGGCTGATGTTGGAGAAGAAGGCGGTCTTCGCCCGGTCGAGTTCGGCCAGTTCCTCGGCCCTGCGCTGCTGTACCTGGTAGGCGACCGCGCCGTTGACCAGCGCGGCCGTCTGCTGGGCGACCAGATTGAGAAAGGACAGATAGCCGTCGTCCAGCATCCGGCCGGCGCTGGCCGCCAGCACGATCACCCCGATGTGCTGCGCCCCGGTCTCGCCCGGCAGCGGCAGCACCACCGCCTGCCGCGGCGGCGCCTGCCAGTCGCCCGGCGGCAGTTCGCCGAAGCGCTCCCGCACATCGGACAGCACCACCGGCGCGCCGCCCGCGAGTACGTCGGCGAGCGGCCAGCCGGCCCCGCCGTCCCGGCCCGGCCGCGCGAAGACGCCCGAGGTGCTGGCCACCGGCTCCGTTTCGCCGCCGCCCCCCGGCCGGCGCAGATGGATCTCGGCGAACGGCACGTCGGCGGCGGCCCGGCTCAGCGCGGCCGCGACGAGTTGGCAGGCCTCGGCCACGCTGCGCGCGTTGCCCGCCTGCGAGCCGAGGTCGCGCAGCGCCGCCAGCCGCCGCTCGCCGATCACCCGCTCCGTGGTGTCGCTCACCGCGGTGAACACCCCGCGCACCACGCCGTCGTCGTCGTGCAGCGGACTGTAGGAGTAGGTCCAGTAGGTCTCTTCCAGATAGCCGTGGCGGACCAGCGGCAGCAGCAGGTCCTCGGACCAGGTGGCCCGGCCGGTCTCCAGCACCGACCGCAGCATCGGGCCGATGATGTGCCAGATCTCCCGCCAGACCTGGTCGCCCGGCTTGGCCAGTGCGGGATGGTTGGTGCCGAGCAGCGGCAGATAGGCGTCGTTGTAGAGGAAGCGCAGCTCCTCGCCCCACCAGACGATCATGGGAAACCGGGACGTCAGGCAGATCCGCGTCGCGCTGTGCAGGCCGAGCGGCCAGGACCGCGGGTCGCCCATGGGTGAGGTGTGCCACGGATACGCCCGCATCCGCCCCGCCATCTCACCGTCACCCGGGAACAGGAGTTCCGTCGAGGACTGGTCCTTGCCGCTCATCGTTTTCCGGCTCCGTAGTATGTAGGACGCACCAACCGGCGAGTTCAGGGTACGAGCACGATGAGTGCTCCGTGACCCCGTCCACCGGAACACGGAAACGTCCCAGCTCGCCGACCACGAGGAGCACGGGTGACCAATCTGACCTTCACTGTGGAGGCCAGGCCCTCCGGCCAGTGTGTCCTTGACGTGTCCGGTGACCTGGACCTGCACACGGCCCACCGGCTTCAGCACACCCTGGAGGAGTTGACGCTCGACGCCGGCCTGGTGATCGATCTCTCCGGCGTCACCTACTGCGACTCCACCGGGCTCACCACGCTGGTCTGGGCCTATCGCCGCACCCAGGCCGAACACATCGGCTTCGCGCTGAGCGGCACCAGCCAGGAACTGGCGAGGATCTTCCAGATCGTCGGTATCGATCAGATCGTCGCCATGTACGACACGGCCGACCAAGCCGCGGACGCGCTCTCCCAGGTGTCCGGGCCGGCCCGGTGAAGGGAGCCCCGATGCCAGGAGAGCCGGACGCCGGCCGACTCATCGAGATCCAGGCCGACGGCAACACCGCTGTGGTCAGGATCACCGACGAGATCGACGCGGACTCCGCCCCACTGCTCGCCGAGACCCTGGAGCAGGCGGCGCTGCGCGCGCCGGCGCGCACGGTGGTCGATCTGTCGGCCGTGCCGTTCGCCGACTCGTCGATCCTGCACGCGCTGCTGACCGCCCAGCGACGGCACGAGGACCTGGGCGGCAAGCTCGTCGTGGCCGGGCCGTTCAGCCCCATCGTGGGCCGGCTCTTCGAAGTCACCGGCACCGCGTCGCTGTTCACCCTGGCCGACACGTTCGACCAGGCGTTGGAGGCATGACCCGATGAGCCGGCACCACCACTGCGAAGTACGGCCATGACCGCGGCGGAACACTCCGCGGACGCGGAGCTCACCTTTCCGACGGGCGCGGCGGCGGCGCGCGGCCGGGTACGGACCCTGCTCGACCGCCATCTTCCGCTGCTCGTCGGCCCGCCGCAGGGGGTGGAAGGGGCGAATGGGGCACATGAGGCGGCGGCGGCCGAAGGGGCCGCCGGGATGGAGCGGATATTCACCGACGTCCTGCTGGTGACCTCGGAGCTGGTCACCAACGCCATCCGCCACGGCGGCGGCCTCACCGGTTTCGCCGCCATCGTCGAGGACGGCTGCGTCCACCTCATCGTCAGTGACGCCAGCGACCAGCCCCCGGTACGGTCCCCGGTCGCCATGACCGGCCAACCCGGTGGCTACGGCTGGCCGCTGGTCTGCTCGGTCTCCGAGGACGTCACGGTGACCCCGCATCCCGAGGGCGGCAAGACCATCAACGCCCGGGTCCGGCTGGTCTGAACGGAAGCCCTTACTGATCGGCGTCTGGCCGGCGGCTGGTCGGCGGCCCGGTCGGTGGCGGCCCGGCCGCTGGTCGGCGGCCCGGCGACGGCCGCGCGGGCCGGCCGGAGCGGCGGCGGAAAAAATCAGTTCGGCCCGGGTGCATGAGGGCCGGGGCCCCGGGCAGGCGGAAGTCATCCCCCGCGAGGGACTCGCAGGGGACAGGTCCAGCCGGTGGTTGTCCGGCAAAGCGGCTGGACCTCTGCCCGCGGCGCCCACCCCCCCTGGCGCCCCGGGCCGCGCCCGGCCACCGGCTCGCCCCCCCGGCACGGTGGCCGGGCGCCTGCCGTCCGCCCCCGCCGGTCCAGGGCGGGATTCGAGCGGGGATCCCCGGGAAACAGGTGGGACAACCCCCGGGAACCACACCGGGCAAGAACGACTACAGGAGGCGGCACACCAGTGAAGGCTGTCGGCTGGGCACGATCGTTCCCCGTCTCCCAAGGAGTGAAGGCGGGCCGCGACTGGGCGCGCGAGCACCTGGCGCTGCTCGGCTGGACCGAGCGGGCGCCGGACACCGCGGACGACGTCGTGATCGCCGTCTCCGAACTGATCACCAACGCCCATGTGCACGCCCACAGCGACGCCCATGTGGTGCTGGTCTGGGACGGCCGCTGTCTGCGGGTCAGCGTCGGCGACTCCTCGCAGGAGACGCCGACCACCAAGGAGCCCGACGCGGAGCGCACCTCCGGACGCGGGATGGCCCTGGTGGAGGCGCTCGCCGACGACTGGGAGACCCACACCCGGCCGGTCGGCAAGACGGTGACCGCGGCCTTCTCCTTCGAGTTGCCGGGCGCACCGGTCGAGACGCGCCCCGCGGCGGGTCAGAAGTGCCCTGACTGAACCGGTGGCCCGCCCCGGTCGGGGCCGGCTGCCGACCGGCTCCGGCCGGCCCCCGACCGGCCCAGCGTGGCGTCAGACCGCCGCCGTCAGCTCCGCGTACTCCTCGTCGGAGAGCGAGACTCCGGCCGCCGCGATGTTGTCCTCGACGTGGTCGACCGACGACGTACCGGGTATCGGCAGCATCACCGGGGAGCGGCGCAGCAGCCAGGCGAGCCCCAACTGGGACGCCGACACTCCGTGCCGTTCGGCCGCCGCGTCCAGCGGGCCGCCGGTCTTGGCCAGTCGGCCGGTCGCCAGCGGGGCCCAGGGGATGAAGGCGATGCCGTTGGCCTCGCTGTGCTCCAGCAGCTTCTCCGCCGCCCGGTCGGCAACGTTGTAGCGGTTCTGGACGGAGGCGATCTCCGCGATGGCACGGGACTGCTCGAGCTGGTCGACGTCCACCTCCGACAGCCCGATGTGCCGGATCTTGCCCTCCTCCTGGAGCAGCTTCAGCTCGCCGATCTGATCGGCCAGCGGGACCGCGCTGTCGATCCGGTGGAGCTGGAAGAGATCGATCCGCTCCACACCGAGGAACCGCAGGCTCAGCTCGGCCTGCTGCCGCAGGTACTCCGGCCGGCCGACCGGCTGCCAGCCGCCGGGTCCTGAGCGGGTGAAGCCGGCCTTGGTGGCGATCACCAGGTCGTCCTGGTACGGGTGCAGCGCCTTCTTGATCAGCGGTTCGGCCACCACCGGTCCGTAGGAGTCCGCGGTGTCGATGAAGTTCACCCCCAGTTCGACGGCCCGGCGCAGCACCCTGACCGCCTCGTCGGGGTCCGCGGGATCGCCCCAGACGCCGGGGCCGGTGAGCCGCATGGTGCCGAAGCCGAGCCGGGTCACCGGGAGGTCGCCGCCGATGGAGAAGGTGCCGGACGCCTTCGCGGGCTGGGTGCCGGGCGGCGTGTCGTTCCGCGCGGTGGGCTGGGCGGACAGTTGATGGGTGGGGGCCATTGTCACTGCTCCTCGTCGGATGGCTGCATCAAGACCACTGAGGGAAGGCCGAAGAGGCGGCCCCTATTCCCAACCGGGCCGCGACCTGCGTAGGGTCGGCCCGGTTTTCCATTCGAGGAGGGATCCGCGTGCGGTACACACGGCTCGGTTCGACCGGTCTGGAGGTCTCGGCCCTCACCCTGGGCTGCATGAGCTTCGGTGAGTCGGGCCGGGGAAATCACCGCTGGTCACTGGACGAGGAGAGCAGCCGTACGATCATCCGCCAGGCACTCGAGGCCGGGGTGAACTTCTTCGACACCGCCAATGTGTACTCCGACGGCAGCAGCGAGGAGATCACCGGCCGGGCGCTGCGCGACTTCGCCGCCAGGGACGAGGTGGTGATCGCCACCAAGGTGCACGGCCGGATGCGGCCAGGACCGAACGGCGCCGGGCTCTCCCGCCGGGCGATTCTCAGTGAGGTTGATCACAGTCTGCGCCGACTCGGAGTGGATTACATCGATCTCTACCAGATACACCGATTTGACGCGTCGACCCCGCTCGAAGAGACCCTGGAAGCCCTGCACGACGTGGTGAAGGCCGGGAAGGTCCGCTACATCGGCGCCTCCTCGATGCACTCCTGGCAACTGGCCAAGGCCCTGTGGACCGCCGATCTGCACGGCTGGACCCGGTTCGTGTCCATGCAGAACCACTACAACCTCCTCTACCGCGAGGAGGAGCGCGAGATGCTGCCGCTCTGCGCCGACCAGGGCCTCGGCGTCATCCCCTGGAGCCCGCTCGCCCGCGGCCGGCTGACCCGCCCCTGGGACGCGGTCACCGCGCGGACCGAGACCGACGAGTTCGGCGCCAAGCTCTACCACGAGGACGACCGGGTGATCGTCGAGCGCGTCGCCGAGATCGCCAAGGGCCGCGGCATACCGGCCGCCCAGGTCGCCCTGGCCTGGCTCAGCCGCAACCCCGTGGTCACCGCGCCCATCGTCGGCGTCACCAGGCCGGAGCACCTCTCCGACGCGGTGGCCGCGCTCGACGTGGAACTCGAAGCGGCCGAGATCGAGAGGCTCGAGGAGCCGTACGTCCCGCACGCGGTCTCCGGCTTCCACTGAGCCGGCCGGCCGGCGGTCGATCCACGCGGGCCCGGCGGCCGATCCTCCCGGGGCCGGCGGCCGGCGGGTTGACGCCGCGTCACCGGCCGGCCGCCGCCCAAGTGGCCGCGGGGCCGGGCGGATTCGGCCGGGCCCGCGGCCGTATGAAGGCCCGACTCGGGGGCAGAAGGGCGGCAGAGACCTATGAAGGAGGCCACCATGCCGATGACATTCCGCAAGTCCTTCCACATCCTGCCGGGCGTTCGGGTCAATGTGAACCGCAAGTCCCTCTCGCTCACGCTCGGTCGCAAGGGAGCCCATCGCACCTGGTCCACCACGGGGCGTCGCACCACCTCCGCGGATCTGCCGGGTCCCTTCGGCTACCGGCACACCGACCGCCGGCACTGAACCGCCGGCGACGGTGCGACGCATCGGGGGGTGATTGCGCTCCCCGGGTCCGGTGCGGGAAGGTGGGAAACGGGCAGGCAACATCCGTATGCCGAGGGCTGACGAGGTGAAGGGGCTCGCTGACGAGTCCTGTGAGGGTGGCGATGGTCGCGAAACAAGGCATTCAACCGGCCGCTGACGCGGTAGCGGGCGCCGCGCGGCCCAAGGGCACCTCGCCGCGGTCCGCGCCGACCCTTCCCGTTCCGGCGTTTCCCGCGCTGCTGGTGGACTCCGACGGTGTGGTGCGGCGGACCAACGACGAGGCGGCCTCCCTGCTGCCGGACGCGAGGGTCGGCGCGGACCTGACCGAGGCCGCGCCGCCCTGGCTCGCCGCCGCCCATCGGCGGCTCAACGAGGCGGAGTCCAGGACGGCGGGGGCAGCGGCGACGGCGGGCGTCACCGACGAGACCGGTCCCGCGCCCGCCAACGGCCCGGTCGGCGAACGCAGCTTCGCGGCCCACCCCTCCGCCCCCGACTCCAGCGGAGCGGTGGCGTGGTGGCTGGTGGACGACACCGAACACCGCAGCACCGCGGACGCGCTGACCGTCGAACGGGAACGCACCGCGTTTCTGACCGAGGCCTCCAATCTGCTGCTCTCCTCACTGAACCTGGAACGCTGTATGGACGTCGCCGCCCAACTGGCCGCGACCTATCTCGCCGACGCGGCCCTGGTGGTCGCCCCCAGCGCGGGCCGCCTGCTGCCGGTCACCTCCTGCGTGCGCGGCGGCGTGCCGGTCCACGGCAAGGCCGACGGCGACCCGGCGGCCGTGCCGGGCCTCGCCGAGGCGCTCCGCGGCTTTCCACCGCTGCCCTCCCGCTGGATCGACCCGGCGAACGCCCCCGACTGGGTGGTGCCGGCCGGGTTCGGCGCGGTGGGCTCGATGGTCGTCACCCCGCTGCCCGGCCAGGGAGTGCCGGCCGGCGCGCTTATCCTGCTGCGCAAGACCGACGGCGAGACCTTCAGCGTCGCCGAGGAGACCGTCGCCCGGCTCTTCGCCGGCCGCGCCGGAGCCGCGATGTCCGCCGCCCGGCTCTTCGCGGAACAGACCTCGATCACCGAGACGCTGATGCGCGATCTGATGCCCCCGCCGATGCGGCACATGGGCGGCGTCGACTACGCGGCCGGCTACCGGGCGGCCCGCCCCGGCGAACGGATCGGCGGCGACTTCTACGATCTGCACGCCGGCCAGGGAGCGGGCGGGGAGTCCCTGGTGGTGCTCGGCGACGTCTGCGGCAAGGGCCTGGACGCGGCGGTGCTCACCGGCAAGATCCGCAACACCCTCCAGGCGCTGCTGCCGATGGCCGGCGACCACCAGCAGGTGCTGAGCCTGCTCAACGGGGCGCTGCTCAGCTCCCACCACACCCGCTTCGCCACCCTGCTGCTGGCCTCCGCGGTGCGCCACGGCCCGGACGTACGGCTGCGGTTGACCAGCGCGGGCCATCCGTCGCCGCTGCTGGTCAGGGCCGACGGCCGGGTGGAGACGGTGCCGACCCGCGGCACGCTGGTCGGGGTGATGCCGACGGTGGTGGCCAGGACCGAGCACGTCACGTTGGCGCCGGGGGAGACCTGTGTGCTCTTCACCGACGGCATCACCGAGGCCAAGGGCGGCCCGGTCGGCGGGGAGTTCTTCGGCGAGACCCGGCTGGCCAGGGCGCTCGGCGCATGCGCCGGGATGCCGCCGGAAGCCGTGGTGCAGCGGGTGCTGACGCTGGCCGCGCGGTGGGTGGGCGACGGACGGCACGACGACATGGCCGCGGTGGCGATCGCCTCCCCGCGGGGCGCGCATCTCAGCGCGGTGGGAGGGCACGGGCCGGGCAGGTTCACCGGATGAACGAGGTGAGCCGGCCGGCCGGGCCGCGCCGGGCGGCCGGGACCGGCGGCATACCCCGAACTCTTCACCGGCGTGACGACGTGGACCGCCGGTATCCTCACCTCGCGCGGCCTGCCGGCCTGGTGGCCGGCCGCCCCGCCGCTTCCGTCCTTCGATTCCGGGAGGCCCGTATGACTCTCCAGCCCGTCGTCCTGGTGGGAATCGCGCGCACGGCCGGCCCGCCCGCCAGGGCGCGCCGCGTGCTCGCCGATTCCGGCGGGCCGGAGGCAGCCGGCCGCGCGCACCGAGCCGGGGGGTCCCGATGACCGCGCCGCAGCCCGCCGCTGTGCCGCTGAGCCTGGCCACCGTCGCGGTGGACGCGCGGACCCTGCGGATCACCATCGCCGGGGACCTGGACTACGACAGCGCTTGGGAGTTGCCCGAGGCGATCGACGCCGGGCTCGTCGCGTATCCCGGCATCCGGGAACTCCGGCTGGACTGCGCGGGGCTCGGGGACTGCGACTCCATGGGCCTGTCGGTGCTGCTCGGGGTTCACCGGGCCACCGTCCGGACGGGCATCCGGCTGTTCCTCGACGACCGGCCGCCGGCTCTTGAGCGGCTGCTCGATCTGACCGGCACGCTGGAGTTCCTCACCGCCGACCCGGCCGCCGACAGTGGGGGCGAGGCGGCCGACGAGCGGCGCGACGCCTCGGAGCGGCAGACGCGCCGTCCTTCGGCGAGCCCGCCGAGCGGCTGACGGCGGCGTGAATCAGCGACGGCAGGGCACACGCCCCTTCCGGGTGCCACCTGGCACCGGGCAGAACAAGGGGAGGCTGGCGCGATGTCGTCGCAGACAGAGTCGAGGGGACAGTCCAAGGGGTGGCGCGGGGGCGGGACGCTTTCCGGACGGTCCCACCGCCCACCGCGTGAGGTGCTGGCCTCCGCCGGCCGGGCGGGCTTCGTCGCCCGTGGGGTGATCTACGTCCTCATCGGGATCCTGGCGATCCGGATCGCCTTCGGGGACGGCGGCCGGCAGGCCGACCGGCAGGGCGCGTTGCAGTCCATCGCGGACAAGCCGTTCGGCACTGTGCTGCTCTGGCTGGTGGTCGCGGGCTTCGCCTGCATGACGCTGTGGCGGGGCGCGCAGGCCGTCATCGGCACCGAGGAACCGGGCGGCGGCTCCGGCGGATCGGGCAGCGGTACGTCTGGCGGCCAGTCGAAGAGCAAGGGCGTGGGCAAGCGGCTGATGAACGCCGGCCGGGCGGTCTTCTACGGCTTCGTCTGCTGGGGCGCCGCGTCCTTCGCGGCCGGCTCCGGGGGTTCGGGCAGCAGCGACAGCAAGTCCAAGGACTGGACGGCGTCCGCCCTCAAGCTGACCGGCGGCCGCTGGCTGGTGGGCCTGGTGGGCTGCGGGCTCATCGTCGCCGGTGCGATGATCGCGATACGCGCCGCCCGCCGTACCTTCCTGAAGAAGCTGGAGACGGCCCGGATGGGACGCCGGACCCAATCAGCGGTCACCGTGACCGGGATGGGCGGCGGTATCGCCCGCGGCGTGGTCTTCGCCGGCGCCGGTGTCTTCGTGCTGGTGGCGGCCATCCGCTTCGACCCGCAGAAGGCCAAGGGGGTGGACGACACCCTCCGCTCCTTCCGGGACACCGCCGCCGGGCCCTGGCTGCTCGTCGCGGTGGCGATCGGCCTGGTGCTCTTCGGTCTCTTCTCCTTCGCCTCGGCCCGCTGGCGCCGCGTGTGACCACGGCGGTCGCTTATGCCGGTGGCCACTGGGCATATGGCGGTCATGGGAATCCTGAGCTGGATCATCCTCGGCCTACTGGCCGGTGGCATCGCGAAGATTCTGCTGCCCGGCCGTGACCCGGGCGGCGTCGTCGGCACCCTGCTCTTCGGCGTCGCGGGAGCGTTCGTCGGCGGCTGGCTGTCGGCCAAGTTCCTCGACCGCCCGGTGCAGCACCACTTCTTCGACGGTGCCACCTGGCTGGCGGCGATCGGCGGCGCGCTGGTGCTGCTGATCATCTACCGCGTCCTGTTCGGCAACTCACGGGACGCCAGGCGGTGACCCGGCCCGTGTCCGCCGCCGCGCCAACCAGCACGCCAACCAACCCGTCCGCCCTCCCCGCTCTCGCGCGCTCCGCACCCCGATCGGCCGTCGTGAACGGGCCGGACCCGTCCGACGGCCGCAGACTGACCACTGGAGCCGAAGCGGGATCAACCAGGAGCAGCGCATGAGCGAGAAGGCCGACATCGGAGTGACCGGGCTGGCCGTAATGGGCAGCAACCTCGCCCGGAACTTCGCTCGCCACGGTTTCACCGTGGCCCTGCACAACCGCACCCAGGCGAAGACCGACGCTCTGATGAAGCAGTTCGGCGACGAGGGCGCCTTCGTCCCCACGTCGTCCGCCGAGGAGTTCGTGGCGGCGCTGGAGCCGCCCCGCCGGCTGCTGATCATGGTGAAGGCCGGCCGGCCCACCGACGCGGTGATCGAGGAGTTCGCCCCGCTGCTCGAACCGGGCGACGTCATCATCGACGGCGGCAACGCGCACTTCGAGGACACCGTCCGCCGCGAGCGGACGCTGCGGGACAAGGGCATCCACTTCGTCGGCGCCGGTGTCTCGGGCGGTGAGGAGGGCGCGCTCAACGGACCCTCCATCATGCCCGGCGGCTCCGCCGAGTCCTATGTCTCGCTCGGCCCGATGCTGGAGCAGATCGCCGCCAAGGCCAAGGACGGCAAGCCCTGCACCACCCACGTCGGCCCCGACGGGGCCGGCCACTTCGTCAAGATGGTGCACAACGGCATCGAGTACGCCGACATGCAGCTCATCGCCGAGGCGTACCACCTGCTGCGGGCCGTCGCCGGCTACACCCCGCAGCAGATCGCCAACATCTTCCGCACCTGGAACACCGGCCGGCTGAACTCGTATCTGATCGAGATCACCGCCGAGGTGCTGGGCCACACCGACCCGGACACCGGCAAGCCGTTCGTGGACGTCGTCGTCGACCAGGCCGAGCAGAAGGGCACCGGCCGCTGGACCGTACAGGTCGCCCTGGACCTGGGCGTCCCGGTCTCCGGGATCGCCGAGGCGGTCTTCGCCCGCGCGCTGAGCGGACACGCCGAACTGCGGGCCGCCTCCCGCCACCTGGTGGGACCTCAGGGCACCACCATGGACAAGAACGCGGCCGGTGTCTTCGCCGACCGGGTGGAGCAGGCGCTCTACGCCTCGAAGATCGTCTCTTACACCCAGGGCTTCCACCAGATCAAGGCCGGCAGTGACGAGTACGGCTGGGACATCGACCTCGGCGCCATCGCGTCGATCTGGCGGGGCGGCTGCATCATCCGGGCCGCGTTCCTCGACCGGATCACCGCCGCCTACGACGACCGGGCCGATCTGCCCAGCCTGCTGTCGGACCAGCGGTTCGCCGACGAGATCGGCGCCGCCCAGGACGACTGGCGGGCCGTGGTCGCCGCGGCGGTCGAAAACGGCGTCCCGGTACCGGGTTTCGCCGCCTCACTCGCCTACTACGACGCCCTGCGCGCCGAACATCTGCCCGCCTCGCTGACCCAGGCGCAGCGGGACTTCTTCGGCGCCCACACCTACCAGCGCACCGACCGCCCCGGCACCTTCCACACGCTGTGGGGCGGCGATCGCACCGAGACGACCGCCGGATGAGGTGCGTACGACGTCAGGCCGAGGGCAAGCGACCTCTGACAGGACGCCGACCGAGTCACGGCGAGAGGACCGGCCATGATCGAACCCGCTGATCTCCGCGAGTGGCGCGACCACGATGTGGTGGACGAGGAAGGCCACAAGATCGGTGCCCTGGAGGCGGTCTACGTGGACACCGTCTCGGACCTGCCGTCCATGGCCACGGTCCGGGTCGGACTGCCCACCCGGCACCGGCTGGTGTTCGTACCGGTCGGTGAGGTGATCGCCGGACCGGGCTACGTACGCGTGCCGTACGCCAGGACGCTGGTGAAGTCGGCCCCTTCGATCGGAACGGACGATGTCCTCCCGGTCGAGGACGAGGAGGCGGTGTTCCGGCACTACGGCCTGCCGTACAAGCCCGGGGCGGACGGGGCACGTCAGCTCGCCCGTCGTTGAACAAGGCGCCGCGGGGGAGACCCCGCGGCGCGCGGGGGCAGGATGTGCCCCGGCGCCGAGCCGGAAAGGAGATCGGATCATGAGCCTGTTCCTGTTCCTCGTCCTCATCGCGGTCGTGCTCGGACTGATCGGCGCGGTCGCCGGCGGCCTGGGGTACCTCCTGGTCATCGGGGTCGCGGTGTTCGCCGCCGATCTCGTCTTCGCCTGGTGGCGGCTGCGCCGCAGGCCACGCCCGGTGCGATAAGCCGCCGGTGCTGCATACCATCACCGACTGGCTGTCCCGGGCCTCCGGCCCCGCGATCTACGCCGTCATCTTCGCCATCGTCTTCTGCGAGGACGCGCTCTTCTTCGGGTTCTTCCTGCCCGGCGAGACGGCGGCGGTCCTCGGCGGGGTGCTGGCCGGGCAGGGCAAGGTCTCCGTCTACTGGCTGGCCGCCCTCGTCGTGCTGGCCGCCGTGGCCGGCGACTCGGTGGGATACGAGATCGGCCGCCGCTACGGCAGCCGGATCCTGGACACCAGGGCGCTGCGCGGCCATCACCAGCGGATCGAGAAAGCCGAGGAGCTGATCAGACGGCGCGGTCCCACCGCCGTCTTCCTCGGCCGTTTCATCGCCTTCTTCCGCGCCCTGATGCCGGCGCTGGCCGGCATCAGCCGGATGCCGTACCGCGTCTTCCTCGCCTTCAACGCGCTGGGCGGCGTGGTCTGGGGCGTCGGCTTCGTGCTGCTCGGCTACTTCGCCGGCGCCGCCTACGAGCGGGTCGAGCGCACCGCGGGCACCGCGGTGGCGATCGCGGTCGCCGCGGTGGCCGTGGTGGGCTTCGCTGTGTGGGAGATCCGGCGCAGGCGGCACGACCGGGGCGCCACCGACGACACCGACGACGACGCCGGTGCCGCCGACAGGGCTGACGGGGCCGACACGGCCGACAGTGCTGACGGGGCCGGGGAGCACGACGGGAAGGGCGCGGGCGACGGCCCCGGCCGGGCGGGCCGGCCGGGGGAGCCGGAGGATCCGGACGAGCCCGGCGGTGACGGGGCGCCACGCCGCTGAACGCGCGGCCCGCCCGGTCCGGTGTTTGACTGACCGTGGGTGAGGAGGTGGACCACCGTGCAGCCCGGACAGCGGCCCGAGCGGATGCCCGACCGGATCGACGAGCGGCTCTTGGAGTCCCTCCTGGCCCAGGCGCACGCCGCCGCGCCGGGCGAACTGCCCTCGGCGGTGCAGCGCTGCGCCACCGAACTGGGCCTGGGCCGGATCGTGGTCTATCTGGTCGACCTTCAGCAGCGCCGCCTTCAGCCGATGGTGCCGTCGGACGACGACACCCCGGAGCTGACCGTCGACGACTCCTACGCCGGGTCGGCGTACCGCACCCTGACCCTCTATGTGGAGGAGACCGGGGACCCCTTGAACGCCGGGAACGCCGGGAATCCTTCCGACGCCGGGGCCGGTGGGGAGGACGCCCTGACCGCGTGGCTGCCGTTGGTGGACGGCGCGGACCGGCTCGGCGTGCTGGGCGCGCGCACCACCGGCCTCGACGCGGCGCTGCTGCGGCGGCTCCGCGCCTTCGCCCTGGTGCTCTCCATGGTGATCGCCTCCAAACGGGCCCACGGCGACAGCCTCACCCGGCTCACCCGTTCGCAGCCGATGGAACTGCCCGCCGAGATGCTGCGCGCCTTCCTGCCGCCGCGCACCATCGGCAACGCCGACGTGGTGTCCACCGCCGTCCTCGAACCGGCCTACGAACTCGGGGGCGACGCCTTCGACCACTCGCTGGCGGGCGGCCGGCTGCACGCCGCCATCTTCGACGCCATGGGCCACGATCTGGCCGCCGGGCTGACCACCGCGGTCGCGTTGGCCGGCGACCGCAACGCCCGCCGCAACGGCGCCGACCTGATGGACATCATGGGCATCATCGACGAGGCCCTCGACCGATGGCTGCCGGATCAGTTCTGCACCGCGGTCTTCGCCGAACTGGATCTGGACACCGGCCGGCTGCGCTGGTGCAACTGCGGGCATCCGCCGCCGCTGCTGATCCGCGACGGCCGGCTGGTGCCGGGCGCGCTGGAACGCGTCGCCCAACTACCGCTCGGCTCACCGTCCCGGCTGCTGGCCGAACCCCGGGTGGTGCACGAGACGGTCCTGCGCCCCGGCGACCGGGTGCTGCTGCACACCGACGGGGTACCCGAGGCCCGGATGCGCGACGGCACGCAGTTCGGCATGGAGCGCTTCACCGGCGCCATTCTGCGGGCCGCGATCGGTGAACTCGCCCCCGAGGTGCTGCGCCGCCTCATCCACGAGATCGTCGGCGGCCAGGACAGCAGGCTGCGGGACGACGCGACCATCCTGCTGCTGGAGTGGAAGCCCGCCGAGCCGCACCGGGCCGACCCCGTCCGCCGGCCCGTCGGCTGACCGCTCGACCGCGTGCAGGGGTCCGGCCCATCGGCCTGACCCGCCGTCCGGGGCGGCCGGCCGGGTGCGGAGAATGTGCCGATACGGCAACAATCGTGACCCCGGAGGTTCGAACACCGCGCCACGGAGCACCTGGAGGGTATGCCTACTACGCCAGAACACCTGACCGGGAATACGTCATCCGCACCCACCACCCTCGTACGCCGCCGGGCGTTCTCGCTCGCCGCGTCGGCGGTGGCCGTACTGGCCCTCGGCGCGGCCGGCTGCGGTACGGGCGGAAGCGGCGACGCCTCGTCCAGTGATCCGGCCGCACCGGGAACCACCGCTTCCGCCACCCCCACCGCGCCGGGCGCACCCGCCGTGCCGTCGACCGCGCCGGCCAACCCTTCCGCCGGGACCCCGGCGGCGGGCAACCCGGCGCCGAGCGCCACTTCGGGGCCGCCGGCCACCACCGGCGCGCCCGGCGCGCAGACCAGCGAGGCAGCCGCGCCCGCCACCTCGCGGTGCACCGTGACCGGTCTGAAGATGCGGCTGGGCCGGGGCGACCCGGGTGCGGGGAACATCTATTTCCCGCTGGAGTTCACCAACACCACGCGCAAGCCCTGCGTCCTGGGCGGTTTCCCCGGCGTCTCACTCATCCGGGGGGACGGCAGTGTGATCGGCAAGCCCGCGAACCGCCAGGGGACGGCCGCCAAGGCCCTCCGTATCCCGGCCGGTCGGACCGTCCAGGCCGATCTGCACACCCTCAACAAAGGAATAAAGGGGAACAGTTGCTGGACCGAACCCACCTATTTGAAGGTGTATCCTCCCGGGTCCACCGAGTCCATGACGCTGGCCACCCACAGCCCCATCGTCTGCGGTGGCACCTTCGACGTCAGCGCCGTGCACTGAATCCACGACCGGCCGGCCGCGCGCCCGCACAACCGAAGGACCGCACATGACCGTCAACGGAATCGACGTCGCCTCGTACCAGGACACCGCGTATGCCACCTCCGGCTTAGGTTTTGTGATCGTCAAGGCCACCGAGGGCACCGGCTACATCAACCCCAAACACACCGGACAGGTCGCCACCGGCCGGGCCCACGGCCTGGTCGTGGGCCACTACCACTACGCCAAGCCCGGCTCGATGAGCGCCCAGGTCAGCTACTTCCTCCAGCACGCCGCCCCGGCGGCCGGCGACATACTCGCGCTGGACTGGGAGGACACCGGGGTGCCCGACGAGGACAAGGACACCTGGATCAAGCGGGCGCAGCAGGCGGCCCCCAGCCACCGGGTGGTGCTCTACTGCAATCGCGACTTCTGGCTCAACCGCGACAAGACCTCCTTCTGCGGTGACGGGCTGTGGATCGCCGACCCGAGCTCCCCGGCCGGCCACCCGCAGGTCCAACACGCCTGGCTCTTCCACCAGTACAGCGACAGCGGCGGCATCGACCGCGACGTGGCGAACTTCGCGAGCAAGGCGGCGCTCCAGACGTGGGCGGCCAAGGGCACCCCGCCGAAGCCGCCCGCCCCCTCCTATGAGCCGTTCCCCGGCGCCGCCTGGTTCACCGTCGGCCGCCGTTCGCCGATCGTCGCCGCCCTGCACAACCGGCTGGTGGCCGTCGGCTGCGACCGTTACACCAGCTCCGCCAACAAGGACGTGATCGGCGCGGGGGACGTGGCGTCGTACGAGGCGTGGCAGCGCAAGTACAACGCCGACCACGGCAAAGGCTGGAGCGGGGCCGCCCTGAAGTGGCCGCCCGGCAAGGAGACCTGGGACGCGCTGAAGGTCCCCCGGGTCTGACGGACCCCGCCGCGGCCGGCCGCGACGGCTGACAGACGGCTGACAGACGGGTGACAGGGGCTCATCGGCCGTTAGCCCGGCCCGTGGGCGGGAATGGCGCTCACCATGGAACCGATCGAGGCGCTGGAACGGATCGCGTTCCTGCTGGAACGCGCCGCCGCCCCCACCTACCGGGTCCGGGCCTTCCGCAACGCGGCCGCGGCGCTGGCCGCGCTGAGCCCGGGGGAACTGCGGCAGCGTATCGCCGCCGGTCGCTTCACCGACATCAAGGGGATCGGCGAGCGGACCGGCCAGGTGATCGCCCAGGCCGGCGCCGGCCGTACCCCCGAATATCTGGCCGCGCTGGAGGAGCGGGCCCGTACCCCGCTCACCGAGGGCGGCACGGCGCTGCGGGCCGCGCTGCGCGGCGACTGCCATCTGCACTCCGACTGGTCGGACGGCGGCAGCCCCATCGCGGTGATGGCGCGCGCGGCCCGCGATCTCGGCCACGCGTGGGCGGTGCTCACCGACCACAGCCCGCGGCTGACGGTCGCCCGTGGGCTGACCGCCGACCGGTTGCGCCGCCAGCTCGACGTGATCGACGAACTGCGGCCCGAGATTGCGCCGTTCCGGCTGCTCACCGGCATCGAGTGCGACATCCTGCCGGACGGCTCGCTCGACCAGGAGGACGAGCTGCTCGACCGGCTGGACCTGGTGGTGGCCTCCGTCCACTCGGAACTGCGGATGGCGGCGCCGCGGTTCACCCGGCGGCTGGTCGCCGCGGCCGGCAATCCGCTGGTGGACGTGCTCGGCCACTGCACCGGGCGGCTGCTCGGCGACAAGCGGCGGCCGGAGTCGGAGTTCGACGCGGCGGAGGTCTTCGCGGCGTGCGTGGCGGGCGGCACGGCCGTCGAGATCAACAGCCGCCCGGAGCGGCTCGACCCGCCAAGGCGGCTGCTGGCCGTGGCCCGGGACGCCGGCGCGCTCTTCAGCGTCGACAGCGACGCCCACGCGCCGGGCCAGCTCGACTGGCAGATCCACGGTTGCGCCCGCGCCGAGGAGGCCGCGATCCCGGCGGAGCGGATCATCACCACCTGGACCGCGGACCAGTTGACCACCTGGACCACGACCCGCCGTCCGCCGGCGCCGCGGCCGGACTGACTTCCGGCGGCCGGGCGTCACCGCAAGGCGTACGCCGTCGGCACGGTTCCGGCGGGCGGTTCAGGTGCGGTCTTTTCCTACCCGGTCCTCGGCCGTCCGCCGGGCGGGCCGCGCGGCCCCCGCGGACTTCGCCGGAGGCCGCTGCGGCCGGGGGCCGCCCTCTCCGGGCAGGACCGGAGCCTCCACGAGAGGCGGCAGATCACGTATCAGGTGCAGGGCTCTGTAATCCGTCATGGCTCACGCCTACCCACTTGTCCGGATTCACCCTGAAGAGCGGCAACTCGATCGAACTCATGAACGTTCCCACGCATGGGCTTTCCCTTTTCACAAGGGCGCAAGTCCTTCCCCACCGCCTGACGGGGTCCAGCTCGAGTGGCCGGCTGCCGGCCCCTTCGTGGAGTTGGTGGAGAGTTCAACAGGTGGGTGGGTCACTCGGTTGGAGGTGGTGAGGGGGCCGGGGGTGGCGGGACGGGGGAGGGTGGGGGGGAGGGTGTTGGGAGGGGGTGCGGTCGGCGTGGCGGGCGTGGCGGGCGGGTCGGCAAGCGGCGAGAACGCGAGAACGCGAGAACGCGAGAAAGGGTGTGACGGCGTGGACTCGACGCATCGGGCGACGCGGGCGAGCCTCACGCTGCGGGTCAACGGGGTCGACCGGGCGCTCACACTGGATCACCGGACCACCGTGCTGGACGCGCTGCGGGAGCACCTGGGGCTCACCGGCGCGAAGAAGGGGTGCGACCACGGGCAGTGCGGCGCCTGCACGGTGCTGGTGGACGGACGGCGCGCCAATAGCTGCTTGCTGCTCGCCGTCGCCCACGACGGCGCCCGGATCACCACCGTGGAGGGCCTCGCCGACGGCGCCGGCCTGCATCCGATGCAGACGGCCTTCCTGGCCAGGGACGCCTTCCAGTGCGGCTACTGCACCGCGGGCCAGCTCTGCTCCGCGATCGGAGCGGTCGGCGAGGCCGCCGCGGGCCACCCGTCCCACGTCACCCCCGACGGCGCACGACCCGAGCTGGGACCCACCGAGATCCGGGAACGGATGAGCGGCAACCTCTGCCGGTGCGGCGCCTACGTCAACATCGTGGCGGCGGTCACCGACGCCGCGGCCGCCACGGAAGGCGGCACGCCGTGAAACCCTTCGGCTACGTCCGGGCCGCCACCCCCGCCGAGGCCGTCTCGGCGTTCGGGGCCCACGAACGCGCCCGCTATCTCGGCGGCGGCACCAACCTCGTCGACCTGATGAAGCTCGGCGTGGAGACCCCCGGCACCCTGATCGACGTCAGCCGGCTGCCGCTCGACCGGATCGAACCGACCCCGGACGGCGGCCTGAGCGTCGGCGCCGCCGTGCGCAACAGCGACCTGGCCGCCCACCCCGCCGTGCGCGGCCGCTACCCGGCGCTCTCCCGGGCGGTGCTCGCCGGCGCCTCCGGGCAACTCCGCAATGTCGCGACCACCGGCGGCAACCTCCTCCAGCGCACCCGCTGCCTGTACTTCCAGGACACCGACAAGCCCTGCAACAAGCGGCTGCCCGGCTCCGGCTGCCCCGCCCGCGACGGGGTGCACCGCGATCTTGCGGTGCTCGGACACTCCGAGGGGTGCGTCGCGACCCACCCCTCCGACATGGCGGTGGCGCTCGCCGCGCTCGACGCGACCGTGATCCTGCTCGGCCCCGACGGCGGCCGGCGGGTGGCCGTCACCGACTTCCACCGGCTGCCCGGCGCCCGTCCCGACCGGGACACGGTGCTCCGCCCCGGCGAGCTGATCACCGCCGTCGAACTCCCGCCACCGGTCGGCCGGTCCACCTACCGCAAGGCCCGCGACCGCGCCTCGTACGCCTTCGCGCTGGTCTCCGTCGCCGCGGTGCTCGACCTCCACGACGGCCGGGTACGGGACGCGGCGCTCGCCTTCGGCGGGGTCGCCCACCGGCCCTGGCGGGCCTACGCGGCCGAGGCGGTGCTGCGGGGCGCGCCCGCCACCCGGGAGACCTTCCGGCGCGCCGCGGACGCCGAACTCGACCAGGCCCGCCCGTTGCGGGACAACGCCTTCAAGGTGCCGCTCGCCCGGCGCCTGGCGGTGAGCGTGTTGGCCGGACTCGCCGAAGCCCATGCCGATGCCGATGCCGATGCCGAAGCCGATGCCGATGCCGAAGCCGAGTCTGAGGCCGGGTCTGAGTCCGGGGAGCGCGGCGCGCCCGGAGCGGACGGCCCGGCATGAGCCACCGCGCCGATCCCCGAGAGGCCAGCCCGCGAGCCGCCGGCCGGCCCCCGCAGCGCTCCCCCCTGGGCGCCGCGGCCGCCCGCCGCGAAGGCCGGGAGAAGGTCACCGGCGCCGCCCGTTACGCCGCCGAGTACACCCCGGACGGCTGCGCCTACGCCTGGGCGGTACCGGCCGCGATCGCCCGCGGCCGGGTCACCGCGGTGCACCGCGACGACGCCCTCGCCGTCCCCGGCGCGCTGACCGTACTCGCCCACGACGACGCGCCCCGGCTGCACCCGGCCGGCGACCCCACTCTCGATCTGCTGCTCCAGCACGACCGGGTGCCCCACCGCGGCTGGTATGTGGCCCTCGTCGTCGCCGACTCGTTCGAAGCCGCCCGCGAGGCCGCCGCGGCCGTGCGGGTGGACTACGCGGTGGAACCGCACGACGCGGTGCTGCGCCCCGACCACCCGGGCCTCTACACCCCGGAGCTGGCCAACGGCGGCCACCCCGCGGTCCGCGAACGCGGCGACTTCGACGCCGGGTTCGCCGCCGCCGAGGTCCGGCTCGACACCACCTACACCCTGACCGGACTGCACAACCATCCGATGGAGCCGCACGCCGCCATCGCCCACTGGGACGGCGACCGGCTCACCGTGCACGACTCCAGCCAGGGCTCCACCGCCGTCAGGAACGCCCTCGCCACGCTCTTCGGCCTGGACCGGGAGCGCGTCACGGTCCTCTCCGAGCACGTCGGCGGCGGCTTCGGCGCCAAGGGCACCCCGCGGCCGACCCCGGTACTGGCCACCATGGCCGCCCTGCGCACCGGCCGGCCGGTCAAACTCGTCCTGCCCAGGCGCCAGTTGCCCGCCATCACCGGGCACCGGTCACCCACCGTGCAGCGGGTGCGGATCGGCGCCGACCGCGAGGGCCGGATCACCGCGCTCGCCCACGAGATCGTCACCCAGACCTCCACCGTCAAGGAGTTCGTGGAGCAGGCGGCCGTCCCCGCCCGGGTGATGTACACCTCGCCGCACAGCCGGACCGTGCACCGGGTCACCGCCCTCGACGTGCCGACCCCGTCCTGGATGCGGGCCCCCGGCGAAGCGTCCGGCATGTACGCGCTGGAGTCCGCGATGGACGAACTCGCCTGCGCCGGCGGCCTCGACCCCGTCGAGCTGCGGCTGCGCAACGACCCCGCCACCGAACCGGACACCGGCCGGCCGTTCAGCAGCCGCCATCTCGCCGAGTGCCTGCGGGAAGGGGCCGAGCGCTTCGGCTGGCAGCCGCGCGATCCGCGGCCCGGCGTCCGCCGCGAGGGCGACCTGCTGCTCGGCACCGGGGTCGCCTCGGCCACCTACCCCGTCCTGATGTCCCCCTCGTACGCCACCGCGGCGGCCGAACCCGGCGGCACCTACACCGTCCGGGTCAACGCCACCGACATCGGCACCGGCGCGCGGACCGTGCTCGCCCAGATCGCCGCCGCCGCGCTGGGCGCGCCGCTCGACCGGGTACGGCTCGACATCGGCGACAGCCGGCTGCCCGCGGGCTCGGTCGCCGGCGGCTCCTCCGGCACCGCCTCCTGGGGCACCGCGGTGCACAAGGCGTGTACGGCGCTGGCCGCCCGGCTGCGCGAGCACGGCGGCCGGCCGGTGCCCGGCGCGGTGAGCGCGAGCGCCGACTCCGAGCGGGAGGCGTCGGCCGAGTCGCCGTACGCCCGGCACGCCTTCGGCGCGCACTTCGCCGAGGTGCAGGTCGACACGGTCACCGGCGAGGTCCGGGTCCGGCGGATGCTGGGGGTGTTCGCCGCCGGACACGTGCTCAATCCGCGCACCGGCCGCTCCCAACTGCTCGGCGGTATGACGATGGGCCTGGGGATGGCGCTGCTCGAAGGCAGCACCATGGACCCGGCCTTCGGCGACTGGGCCGAACGTGATCTGGCGTCCTACCATGTGCCGGCCTGCGCCGATGTGACGGACCTCCAGGCGTACTGGATCGACGAGACGGACGGACACCTCAACCCGATGGGGAGCAAGGGCATCGGCGAGATCGGCATCGTCGGCTCGGCGGCGGCGATCGCCAACGCGGTCCACCACGCCACCGGCACCCGCTTCCACCGGCTCCCGCTCACCCCGGACCGGGTCATCGCCTCCGTACGGCCCCACCAGGAAGACAGGTGAGCGCCGGAGACCATGAGCACGGCCGGCCCAGGGCCGGCGGCGAACGGTCCCGCGACGCGCCTTCGTCCGGCCGCGGCCCGGCGGCGCCCGGTCGTGACGCGACGCCGGCCCGCGACGCGACAGCCGGGTCCGGGCCGGCCGAGCAGCCCGATCCGCCCACCCGGCGCGGTCCGGCCGCCGACCCGTCCGTCGAAGAGACCGACACGGTCGAAGAGACCGACACGGATGTACGGGCCGCGGTGGACCGGACGCTGCGGGCGGTTCTCCGGGACCGCGGCGCGGCGGCGTTCGCGATCGACCCGGTCTTCGCCGAGCACATCGTGCGCCGACTCACCGGCTTCGCCCTCGCCGGCGGCGCCCGCCGCCGCTCCGCGCTGGTGTGGTGGGGGTGGCGGGCCTGCGGCGGGCACGGCGGCACCGCGGCGGCGCGGGCCGTGCTCGATGTCGCCGTCTCGCTCGAACTCGTGCAGTGCTGCGCGCTCGCGCACGACGACGTGATGGACGGCTCACCGATCCGGCGCGGCCGGCCCGCCGTCCACATCGACCTGGCAGGACTGCCGGAACTCGCCGACGCGCCCGAACCGCCGAGCGCCGCGGGACCCGCCCCCTTCGGCTGGTCCGCGGCGGTGCTGCTCGGTGATCTCGCTCTCGCCTGGGCCGACGACCTGATCGCCGACGCGGAGCTGACGCCCGCCGAGCGGGACCGGCTGCGACCGGTGTGGCGGGCGATGCGCACCGAGATGGTGGCAGGGCAGTATCTCGACCTCTACGGCCAGGCCACCGGCTCCCGCTCCCCGGCGACGGCCATGCGCACCGCGGGCCTCAAGAGCGCCCGCTACTCGGTGGAGCGCCCGCTCGGCCTCGGCGCCGCCCTCGCCGGAGCCGGTCCGGCGACCCGGCGAGGGCTGCGGGACGCCGGGCGCTGCGCGGGCCTCGCCTTCCAGCTCCGCGACGACCTGCTCGGCGTCTTCGGCGATCCGCGGCTCACCGGCAAACCGACCGGTGACGACATCCGCCAGGGGAAGGTCACCTATCTGGTGACCATCGCGCGAAGACGCGCGGAACGGGATCCGGCGGCCCGGCGCGTCCTCGATGACGCGGTGGGCGACCGCGACCTGTCCCCGGGCGGACTCGACCGGGTCCGGGAGGCGCTCGTCGCCACCGGCGCGGTGGCCTTCGTCGAGGCGCGGATCGACCGGCTGACGGCGGTCTGCGCGGCCCGGCTGGGCGAGGCCGATCTGGCGCCGGCCGCCCGGGACCGCCTGGCGGCGATCCTCGCCGAGGCGGCGGGCCGCTCCGGCGCGAAGGCGCCCGCCGGAACGGGCTCAGGGCCGGCCGCCGGCGGAACGGGCTCAGGGATGCCGGCCGAAAATGGCCCGGGGACGGCTCCCGGGCCGGGCGGGCGCTGAGACCCGCTCGGCGCCTCCTCGACCGGCCACTCGATCGGCCGCTCGACCGGCGCCGCTCAACTCCGCATCAGGGCCGCGATCAGCACGACAACGGCTACGATCACCACGGCACCGAGGAGCAGCAGCATTCCGGTCCTGGCGCCACGGAGTTCGGCCGCGGCGGGCTGCTGGACCGGTTGTGGGGACTGGCCCCACTGCGGGCCTGACGCCTCGTTCCAGCGCGGCTCGGGCACGGGTAGTGAGGGATCGGTTCTCTCGGACATCGCGCGTCCTCCTCAGTCGGGACGAGGTCGGTTTCTGACGCACCGCCTTCCCGCCCGGCACCCGGGCAATCCGGCCCCGCGGCGACGGGAACAGGTGCCGTGAAGTGCCATGAAAGCGCGGCGCGCGGGCATAGAGACGGCAGGAGCCGGGGCGGCGACAGCCCCACGAGCGGTGGCCGGACCGGCGGGAGGATCGAGGGTGGCGACAGGGGAGAGCGCGGCGTCCGGCACGGGACGCAGACACGCGTCCGATCGCGGCGCGCGCGGCGAGCACGGCCGGCGCCGCGGCCGCGGGGTGCGGGCGCTCACCGCCCTGTGGCGCTTCGCCGGCACCCTGGGCCGTACCGTCGCCGCCGCCTGGGACAAGGACGCCACCGAGCGCGCCGCCGCCCTGACGTACTACGCGGTGCTCGCGATCTTCCCGGCGCTGCTGATGACCGTCTCGCTGGTGGGGCTGGCGGGCGGCGCCTCGGACAGCAGCCTGTCGGCCGGTATCACCACGCTGCTGCCCGCCGAGTCACGTCCGGTGGTCGCCGCCGCGCTGCTGGACATGGCCCACGACAAGTCGGCCAGCCTCTCCCTCTCGGTCGGCGGCGGCGCGGGCGCGCTCTGGTCGGCGTGCGCCTACGCCAGCGTCTTCCGGCGCTCGCTGCACATCATGCACGGCGTCGTCGACCGGCGCCCGGCCTGGCGCACCGTGCCCCGCATCCTCATCACCTCGCTGACCCTGCTGGTGCTGCTGGTGGCCAGTGCCGGGTGCCTGGTGGCGACCGGCGCGCTGGCCCGGCGGACCGGCGCGCTGCTGGACATGGACGGGGCGACGCTCGCCGCCTGGCGCGGGCTGCGCTGGCCGCTGCTGCTGGTGGTCGCGTCCGTACTGGTCTTCGTCCTCTTCCGCTCCGGCCCGCGGGGGAGCAGGACACTGCGCTCGCTCGCGCCGGGCGGCGCCCTCGCGGTGGTGCTGTGGCTCGCCGCGTCCGCCGGGTTCGCCCAGTACACTTCACGCCTGGGTACGTACAACCGGCTGTACGGGCCGCTCGCCGGGACCGTGGTGTTCCTGGTCTGGCTGTGGTTCTCCAACCTGGCGCTGCTGATCGGCGCCCATTTCAACGTCGAGCACACCAGGACCCGGGCGGCTCTGGCCAAGACCGCCCAGCAGCCGAAAGCCGCCGCCCTGCCCGGTCAGGAGACGGGCGGCCCACCGGCCGGCTGACCGGCCGGGCCCGCACCGGCTCCTCGGACCGCTCCTGGCTCCCCATGGCTCCGATGGCCCCCCGACCGACCCCCCTTTGATTCCCGGCCGCCTGCTCTCGGCCCCCAGCCCCCCGCCCCCCGGAACCGCCGGTCCGGCGTTCCGGTACGACCTGGTACGGCCGCGCGCCTACGCGGAAAGGATCAGCACGTGATCGTGGACAGCGCCATCTATCGGAAGGGCCGGCGCGCGGAGACCCCCGGTGACCTCTCCGACGCGCTGGCGCAATGCCGGGCCTCCTCGGACGACGCGTTCATCTGGGTCGGCATGAGCGAGCCGACGGCCGAGGAGTTCGACCAGGTCACCTCGGAGTTCGGGCTGCACCCGCTCGCGGTCGAGGACTCCCTGAAGGCGCATCAGCGGCCCAAGATGGAGGTCTACACCGGCAGCCTCTTCACCGTCGTCCGGCCGTTGACCTACGACGACGCCCGGGCCCGGATCGAGGCGAGCGAGCTGATGGTCTTCATCGGCGAGTCCTTCGTGGTCACCGTCCGGCACGGCAGCTCCCGGATCCCCGCGCAGGTGCGCGGCCGGCTGGAGCACGACCCCAAGGTGCTGGGGCGCGGCCCCGTCGCGGTGCTATACGCGTTGCTGGACGCGGTGGTGGACGCGTATCTGGACATCGCCTCCGAGCTCCAGGTCGATCTGGAGGAGCTGGAGGAGAAGGTCTTCGCCCCGACGGGCGGCGCCGAGACGGGCGTGGCCGGCGTCATCTACTCCTTCAAGCGCCAGGTGCTGGAGTTCCGGCGGGCGACCGGGCCGCTGAGCGAGCCCCTGGCCCGGCTGGTGGCCGGCACGGTGCCCTATCTCAGCCACGAGACCAAGCCGTTCTTCCGGGTCGTCGCCGACCACCTGGCCCGGGCCAACGAGGCGGGGGACGGCCTGGACCGGCTGCTCTCCGACATCCTCGCCGCCCACCTCACCCAGGTCGGCGTCCGGCAGAACGACGACATGCGGAAGATCTCGGCATGGGCCGCCATGGCCGCGGTGCCGACGCTGATCGCCGGCATCTACGGAATGAACTTCGTGCACATGCCCGAGCTGCGCCAGATCTGGGGCTACCCGGCGGTGCTCGCCCTGATGGTGACGGCCGTGACCTATCTCTACTTCCTCTTCAAGCGGCGCGGCTGGCTCTGAGGCGCGGCCTCGCACGCCGCGGGGGCCCGGACCCGGTCCCGCCGCGTGCGGGGCACGCGGCGGGGGCGCCGGTCAGCCGCAGGGCAGCGTGCCCGGGATGTAGGTCACCTGATGGCTGATGTCCCCGTCGAAGCGGAACGTGTTCGGCGCGGTGCCCTGGCAGGTGTAGCGGACGATGCCGAAGCCGTACGCGACCGCAAAGAACTGTGTTCTCTGATGCGCCAGTGGCGTGCGGAGGCTCACGGTGTGGTGCGCGGGGTGGTGTGCGGCTCACCCCGGGTGGTGGCGCCGCCGCGGCGCCCGGCCGGGCGGCTGGGAGGGCTCGGGGCGGTGCTTGGCCGGCGGCAGATCGCGGACCACCGGGCGTTCGGTGGTCAGCGACAGCGCTTCCTCGTAGTGCAGGACCTCCAGCGGTTCGCCCTCGGCCAGGGTGTACGTGGCGGCGGTGCGGGTGACCTCGACCCGCAGCCGCCGGCCGCGGAAGATCAGCCGGAACGCGATCCGGCTGAGCGCGTCCGGCAGCCGCGGCGCGAAACGGATCGAGTCCCGGTCGAAGAGCCGCATCCCGCCGAGACCGGCCACCAGCGCCGTCCAGGTGCCGGCCAGCGCGGCGATGTGCAGCCCGTCGCGCGAGTTGTTCTCCAGGTCCTCCAGATCCATCAGCGCCGACTCGCCCAGGTAGTCGTGCGCGAGCTGGAGATGGCCGACCTCCGCGGCGATCACCGACTGGCAGTACGCGGACAGCGAGGAGTCCCGTACGGTGAGCGGCTCGTAGTAGGCGAAGTTGCGGGCCTTCTCCTCCATCGTGAAGGCGTCGCCGCGCAGATACATCGCCAGCACCAGATCCGCCTGCTTCACCACCTGCTTGCGGTACAGGTCGAAGTAGGGGAAGTGCAGCAGCAGCGGGTAGTGGTCGGCGTCCATGCCGTCGAAGTCCCACGTCTGGTGCCGGGTGAAGCCCGCCGACTGCTCGTGCACCCCCAGCTCCTTGTTGAACGGCACGGTCATCGCCGCCGCCGCGTCCCGCCAGGCCGCCGTCTCCTCGGCGGTCACCCCGAGCGTGGCCGCGTGCCGCGGATGGCGCTCCGCGGCGTCGGCCGCGGCCACCAGATTCCCCTGCGCCATCAGATTGGTGTACGTGTTGTCGTCGGCGATCGCGCTGTACTCGTCGGGTCCGGTCACCCCGTCGATGTGGAAGGCCCCGGCGTGGTCGTGATGGCCGAGCGAACGCCACAACCGGGCGGTCTCCACCAGGATCTCCAGACCGATGTCCCGCTCGAAGGCGTCGTCCCCGGTCGCGGCCACATAGCGGACCACCGCGTCGGCGATGTCGGCGTTGACGTGGAAGGCCGCGGTGCCGGCCGGCCAGTAGCTCGACGCCTCGTCGCCGTTGATGGTCCGCCAGGGGAAGGCGGCGCCGGCCAGGCCCAGTTGACGGGCCCGTTCCTGCGCGACCGGCAGCGTGTTGTACCGCCAGCGCAGCACCTCGGAGGCGGCCCGCGGCGAGGTGAAGGTCAGCACCGGCAGCACGAACGTCTCGGCGTCCCAGAAGGTGTGGCCGTCGTAGCCGGAACCGGTCAGCCCCTTGGCGGGAAGGGCCCGCTCCTCGGCCCGGGCGCCGGTCTGGAGGATGTGGAAGAGGCCGAACCTGACCGCCTGCTGGATCTCGGTGTCACCGTCCACCTCGACGTCCGCGGCCTCCCAGAAGTCGTCCAGGTAGGCCCGCTGCTGGTCGAGCAGCCCCTGCCAGCCGGTGTCGAGCGCCCCGACCAGCGCCGCGTCCGCCTGGTCGCGCAGCGCGGGCAGCGACCGGGTCGCCGACCAGCCGTACGCGACGAACTTCTCCAGCCGCAGCCGCTGCCCCGGGTCGAGCACCGTGGTGACGGTCAGCCGGCTCACGTCGTCGCCCGACTCCGAGGAGATCTTCGTCGTCCCCTGGGGACCGTCCACCAGATGGTCGGCGGCGGTCGCCACCCGGAGCTGGCTGCGGACGGTGGAATGGACCAGCCGCAGCCGGGTGCCGACCGCTGAGTTCTCCTCCGAGCGCAGCGGCGACTCCAGCGCGGCGGCCACCCGGGGGTCGCCGGCCACCGGTGGCAGCTCCTCGTTGGCGATCAGCTCCGACTGGAGCACCAGCCGCACCTGCTCGTCCACCGGCTCCACCTCGTAGGAGACGGCCGCCACCGCGCGCTGCTGGAAGGAGACCAGCCGGGTGGAGCGGACCCGGATCGCCCGGCCGGCCGGCGACACCCACTCGCAGACCCGGACCAGCACCCCGGCCCGCAGGTCGAGCACCCGCTCATGGGAGCGGATCGTGCCGTACCGCAGATCGAAGGGCTCGTCGTCGACCAGCAGCCGGATCAGCTTGCCGTTGGTGACGTTGATGACCGTCTGGCCCGACTCCGGATAGCCGTAGCCCGCCTCGCCGTACGGCAGCGGGTGCAGCTCGTGCAGACCGTTGAGATAGGTGCCGGGCAGCCCGTTGGGCTCGCCCTCGTCCAGATTGCCGCGCCAGCCGATGTGTCCGTTGGAAAGGGCGAACACCGACTCGCTCTGCGGCAGCACGTCGAGGTTCAGCTCGCGCTCGCGCAGCGACCACGGTGAGACGTCGTACGCGGGGTGACTGATCACGCCCTCCTCCCGAGGAGCTCCGCCAGATCAGTTACCACGGTGTCGGCGCCGTGCTTGCGGAGTTCCTCCGCCTGGCCCACCCGGTCCACTCCGACGACGTAACCGAACCGGCCCTCCCGGCCGGCGTCCATGCCGACCAGGGCGTCCTCGAAGACCGCCGCGTGGTCGGCCCCGACACCCAACTGCCGGGCCGCCTCGAGGAAGGTGTCCGGCTTGGGCTTGCCCCGCAGCCCCAGCTCCTTGGCGGTGAGTCCGTCCACCCGGACGTCCATCAGGTGCTCGATACCGGCGGCGACCAGCACGTCCCGGCAGTTGGCGCTCGACGACACCACGGCGGTGCGCAGCCCGGCCGCCCGTACCGCCTCCACGTACCGCACCGAGCCCGGGTAGGGCTTGACGCCCTCGTCGCGGATCTTCCGCACCACCAGGTCGTTCTTCCGGTTGCCGAGGCCGTGCACGGTCTCCCGCTCCGGCGGGTCGTCCTCATCGCCCTCGGGCAGTTCGATGTCGCGCGAGGCCAGGAAGGTCCGCACCCCGTCGGCCCGCGGCCGGCCGTCGACATAGGCGTCGTAGTCGCTCTTGGCGTCGAACGGCCGGAACTCCTGGGAATCGGCCGCGGCCCGGCGGCGCAGAAACTCGTCGAACATCTCCTTCCAGGCCGCGGCGTGGATCAGCGCGGTGGGCGTGAGCACACCGTCGAGGTCGAAAAGGCAGACGCGCACATGCTCGGGCAGGCCGATCTCCGTCATGTGGCTGCTTGTGCCCCTGACGGGGGGTCCGCATGCGGACCCGGGGCGAAGACCGCCCGACTCGCCGAATCGTCACTTCACGGCCACCGCGCGGTCCCCGCGCCGCATCGGGTCACGCCCCCAGCCGGTTGATCTCCGGGCTGTGCAGGATGTGCGGCCCGCCGCCGTCGAGCCTGACCACGGCCAGCATCGCCCGGCCCAGCGACTCGGTGGTGGTGACATGGCCCGCCGCCACCCGGCGCAGCACCGGGTAGAGCCAGCCGGTCAGCGAGTACAGCACCCGGTACCAGCGGGTGCGGGACGTCTCACCGTGCACCGGCTGGATCCAGCCGGGCCGGAACATGTACGCGCGCATGTCCATGGAGAGCAGCGCGTTCTCGGTCCTGCCCTTGATCCTGGCCCACGCCGACCGGCCGCGCTCACTGCTGTCGGTGCCCTCGCCGGAGACGTAGGTGAAGGTCAGTTCGGGGTTGCCGGCCGTGACGGCGCGGGCCGCGGCGAGCGCGTACTCGTACGTCACCCGTTCGTACTCGGCCTCGCCGCGGCCCGCCGACGACACCCCGAGGCAGTAGAAGCAGGCGTCGGCGCCCGCCAGTTCACCGGCGACCGCGGAGAAGTCGGTGAAATCCTGGTGCGCGACCTCACGAAGCCGCTGGTCGGAACGTTTCAGCGGCTTTCTGACCACCGCGACCACCTCGGTCACGGCCGGGTCGTCCAGGCACGCCCGCAGCACCCCCTGGCCCACCATGCCCGACGCACCGAAGACGATCACCTTCACCGCGGCCTCCCCGTTTGCTGGCTGTTCTTGCTGTTTCGGCTGTACCGGCTGTTTCGGCTGCTCGGGCTGTTCTGACCGTTCTGACTGTTCCCGGCTGTTCCCGGCGCCGCCGCCCCGCCCCGCGGGAGCGGGGTCACCGGGACAGTCTGCCCCAGCCGGGCAAACGTCGTGATCTTGCGCCGACCGGTTGACTCGCCGACACCGGCCCGCGCCCAGGGTGCGCCCATTCGGTCCTGGATGCCCGCCGGGTATCACAGGCGCGCGATCAGGTCTTGGACGCGGGCCCCCGGGCGGCCCCAGAGTGGGAAACGGCCGACCCGATGGGCGGCCGATCACCCCGAACGACTGGAAAGGCCCCGACATGCGTGTCTTCCTCACCGGCGGCTCCGGCTACCTCGGCCGCTCCGTCCTGGCAGCCCTGGCCCGGCACGGCATCGAGGCCGCCGCGCTGGCCCGCAGCGACGCGTCCGCCGCCGTGGTCACAAGCCTCGGCGCGACCGCCGTGCGCGGCGAGCTGACCGATGTCGACGTGCTGCGCCGGGCCGCGGCGGAGGCCGACGGAGCCATCCACCTCGGCGCGGGCACCGGCCCGGACGCCCCGCGGCACATCCTCGACGCCGCCCGCGCGATGCAGGAGGGGCTGGGTGACCGCGGCACCTATGTGCACACCGGCGGCGTGTGGGTGTACGGCGACACCGACGGGGTGGCGGACGAGGAGGCGCCGCAGCGCCCGCCGCGGGTCGCCGCCTGGCTCCAGGGCAACGAACGAACCGTGCTCGCGGCCGCCGACCGGGGCGGGCGCCCGGTGCTGGTCATGCCGGGCGTGGTCTACGGCCACGGCGCCGGGCTGCCCACCGGCTTCTTCACCGAGCCCGGCCGATCCACCGGGGCCGTCCCGGTCATCGGCGACGGCGCCAACCACTGGTCGGTGGTGCACGTGGACGACATCGCCGAGCTCTATGTGCTGGCACTCGGCGCCGCGCCCGGCTCGCGGTACGCGGGCGTCGCCGAGAACCTTCGGCTGGCCGACATCGTCCAGGCGCTCTCGGTGGCGGCCGGTCACCCCGGCAGCATCGAACAGCTCACCGTCGACCAGGCGGTCGAGCGGATGGGCCCGGTCGCCGAGGCCTTCGCCCTCGACCAGCGGTTCACCAGCGCCCGCGCCCGCCGTGAGCTCGGCTGGGCCCCCGCCCACCTCGACGCGCTCACCGAACTGGCCGAGGAGCCGGCCACCTGACGGACGGCGCGGCGCGGCGCGGCACCTATCGTCCGGGCCGGTCCGGCCCCGGCCCCGGCCCGCCGCCGAAGTGCGCGGCGGCCAGTTCGGCGAACTCCGAGGTCAGCGGCGCCCGGTGGGCCTCGTCCCAGGCCAGGCACACCTGATTCGGCGCGATGTCCTCGATCGGGACATGGCACACATCGGACCGTGTGTAGTAGGCGGCGGCCGAGAGCGGCAGCACGATCACGCCGTGCAGCGCCGCCACGTACTCCAGCTTCTCCTCGACCGTACGGAGCGGTGGTTCCGGCCCCGACGCCGAGACCGTCCCCGCGCCGGTCCCGGAGCCGCGGCGGTGCGGGAGGTCGCGCCACTCGGGCACCGCGTCCGGGTCCTGGAGGAGCACGTCGTCGGCCAGGTCGGCGATGCCGAGCGCGGTCTTGCCGGCCAGCCGGTGGCCCCGGGGCAGGACCGCCACCCGCGGCTCGGTGAAGAGCGGCAGCAGCCTGAGCCCCCGGCGGTCGACCGGCAGCCGTACGAGGCTGACGTCGGCCCGGCCGTCCAGCACCACCACCGCCTGGTCGTGCCAGCCCGTCCGCAGCACCCGCACCTCAAGGCCCGGGTGCCGGGCCAGCAACGCCTTGACCGGACCGGTGACGGTGATACCGGGCATGAACGCCACGGTGAAGCCGGCGGCGCCGTCCGCCGCCCGCCGCACCCGGCGGCGCAGCGCCTCGGCCTCGGCCAGCAGCCCCGGCGCGTCCCTGAGCAACTGCTCGCCGGCCGCGGTGAGCGTGGTGGCCCGGCGGTCGCGGTCGAAGAGCCGCGCCCGCAGTTCGTCCTCCAGCGCCCGGACCTGCCGGGACAGCACCGGCTGGGCGATGTGCAGCCGGGCCGCGGCCCGGCCGAAGTGCAACTCCTCGGCGACCGCGACGAAATAGCGCAGCTTTCTCAGGTCCACGTCCACGCCTGTCCTCCCGTCCGTCCGCCGCCCGGCCCGCCCCTTGTCGTGCGGCTTGTCGTGCGGCCGCGTCAACCGGCGGACGAGAGTCCGGGTCCGGCGCCGCAGGGTCCATTGTCCCGGTCGCCCGGGCCTTAAGCTCTGCGCATGACCTTGGAGTGGGAGCAAGTCGTGGTGGACGCCGAGGACCCGACGGCGCTCGGCCGCTGGTGGGCGGACGCGCTCGGCTGGGTGGTGGTCAATGACGCACCCGACGAGTATGAGATCAGGCCCGCGCCCGACCGCCTCCCCGGCCTGGTGTTCGTCGAGGTCCACGACCCCCGGACGGTGAAGAACCGGCTGCACTTCGACTTCCGCCCCGACGACCGTGACGCCGAGGTGGACCGCTTCCTCGCCCTCGGCGCCCGCCGCACCGACATCGGTCAGGGCGACGAGCACTCCTGGGTGGTCCTCGTCGATCCGGAGGGCAACGAGTTCTGCGTCCTCGGCCCGCGCCCGAGCTGAGGCCGCGGCCCCCACGGCCCGCCCGACCGGCTCCTCAGCCGCTGCCGGTCACCGCCGGTCCCGGCCGGTCACCGCCGGTCGTCGGCCGGCCGCCGGCCGGTGGCGCTAGTCCCTGCGGTCCTCGACGCCGAAACCCAGCGCCTGGACCACGGTCTGGATGTTCGGGTAATGCTCGTCGGCGGGGAGCGCCGCGACGAGGTCCACCAGCCGGTCCGGGGCGTTGTGCCGGTGCAGGGCGCTCAGCAGGGCCGACCGCTTCGCCGGGAAGACGCTGCGGTCCACATGCCGGGCCAGCTCGCTGCGGATCGCCACGTCCCGGGGCGTCATCCCGGAGGGAGCCGGGGCGCCCGGGGACACCGAACCGCCGAACTCGGCTTCCGGCTGGTCCTCGCCGGACGGCTGCGGCTCGTACACCTCCTCGACCCCCACCGCGCGGTTCGCCTTGAGCTCACCCTGCATCTCCCTCTTGAGCTCGTCGTCCCGCACGGAGCCGGTCTTGTTCTGTCCCTGGTCCATCATGGGCGGAAGCCTCCCTTGTCGTCCGTTCACAGACGCTACCCGCGCCTTTTGTGACAAAACGGGCCAAGGGGAGCAAAGTCTGATCCGTCGGACGGCCCGCCGGCCCCGCGACAGGTGACCGGCCCCGGCCGAATGGGACGCCGGGAGCCGGGCAGCCGCACCTTATGACGTCCATGCGGAGCGAAGAGGAAACGAGGTTCGAGGGGCCAGGCGTGCTCGACCCCGATCGGCTACGGCGGCTGCCGGGGGTCTCCCGGGTGCGCGAGGAGCGTCCCGAGGATCTGGACGCCGTCTACTACGACACGGCCGACCTGCGGCTGCTCGCCCACGGCATCACGCTGCGGCGGCGGCGCGGCGGCGCGGACGAGGGCTGGCACGTGAAGCTGCCCCGGGAGAGCCCGCCGGACGACGGGGCGAGCGGCGGCGACGGCGTCCGGGAGGACCCGCGCGAGGTGCACGCCCCGCTGCGGGCGGGAAAGGCCGGCGCCGTACCCGGTGAGCTGAACCGCTATCTGAAGGCGTACTCACGCGGTGGCGGCTTGATCCCGGTGGCGCATCTGCGGACGCACCGCCGCCGCCTGCTGCTGCTCGACGAGCAGGACCACCGCCTCGTCGAACTGGCGGAGGACCGGGTGGCCGCCCAGGTGCTCGGCGCCGAACGGCTGAGCCCCGGCGGACCGGGCCGTGCCGCGGGCCGCGCGGGCGGCGCCAAGCGCGGCGGCGGCGCCGGGACCAAGCCGGCCGGCCGCGGGAAGCCGGCCGCCGCCCCGCCGCCGGCGGATGGCAACAGCACCGAGATCACCCAGTGGTCGGAGATCCGGGTCGAGCGGGATCAGGGCGACCGGGTGCTGCTGGCGGCGACCGCCCGGCAGCTCGAAGCCGACGGCTGGCACGCCGCGCCCGACGCCCACCAGCTCGACCACGCGCTCGCCGGCCGCTCGATGCCGAGGGCCGGCGCCACCGGCCCGGACCGCCGCCCGGCACCCGGCTCGGCGGGCGAGGCGGTACTGAACCGCTTCGCCGAACAGCTCGGCCTGCTGCTCACCTACGACGCGGCGGCGCGGGCCGACCAACCCGACGCGGTGCACGAGATGCGGTCCACCAGTCGGCGGCTGCGCAGCCTGTTGCGCGGCAGCAAGCGGGTCCTGGACCGCGAGCGCACCGACACGGTGGCCGGTGAACTGCGCTGGCTGACCGGGGCGCTCGGCGGCTCCCGCGACTCCGAGGTGCTCGCCGCCCGGCTGCGCAAACAGGCGCGTGACCTCGGCGGCCCCGAGGGCAAGGAGCTGGCCCGCCGGATCGCGGCCCAGGAGGAGGAGCGCCATCGGACAGCGCACCGCGCCACACTGAAGGCGCTCGACTCGCCGCGCTACCACCGGCTGCTCGACTCCCTGGAGCGGCTCCGGGCCACCCCGCCGCTGCTTCCCGGCCGGGCCGACCAGCCCGCCGCCAAGCACCTGCGGAAGGTCGCGGCGCGCGACCAGCGCCGACTGGCGGCCCGGATGGCCGCCGCCGAACAGGCCGGCTGCCATCCGCACGGCCAGGACCGGGACCGGGCGCTGCACGAGGCGCGCAAGGCGGCCCGCCGGGCCCGGCACACCGCGGAGACCGCGCTGCCGTACGGCGGGAAGAAAGCCGCCCGCCTCCGTAAGCGCACCAAGGCCGTACAGCAGGTGCTCGGCGACCATCAGGACGCGGTGATGGCCCGCGCGGCCCTCCCGGAGCTGGCCGCCGCGGCGCGCGCCGTCGGTGACGACACCTATGGCTACGGCCGTCTCCACGGCCGCCAGGACGAACTGGCACGCGAGGCCCGCCACCGGCTGCCCGCGGTCTGGGAGAAGGTCGCCGACCCCGGTCTGGTCCGTTTCTGAGGTCCCGCGGTCCCGTGACCCACAGATCCCCCAGCCGGACCCCCGGTGCCGGCGGCCCACCGGCTCCACCCGGACGCCGCGGCCACCGCGCGCTCGGCGTGCCGCCACCCTGACGGCGGCACGCCGAGCGCGCCGCCCGGCCGGTGGGGCCGGTCGGGCCCCGTCCGCCGTACGGTCGAAGACGGAGGGTCCGATCCCGTTCTCAGGGCAGGTGTTTTCCTATGACCACATACATCGTCACCGTACCCGGCACCTTCCTCGACGCCCCGCCCGAGGGAACCCAGGAAGCGCTGGTCCGGGCGCTCCGTCCGATCAACCCGCACACCGACTCGGGGGAGGAAGAGGACCTGGACATCCTCACCGTCTACAGCGGCACCCCCGCGTTCAGCCTGCGGATGGAGGTCGAGGCCGACACCAAGACGGTGGCCTCCGACGCGGCCCGTGATCTCGCCGCCTCGGCGCTGCTCACCGCCGGGGTCCCGCCGGAGTCGACCTCGCTCGGGGAACCGGTGATCACCGGCATCGAGGTGGAGTGAACGATGAGGCGCCGGCCGCCCGAAAGGGGCGGCCGGCGCCTCGTCAGAGCACCCGGGCCGATACCGGCCGAACCGCTAGCTGTGGTTCCAGGTGACGCTGAAGGCGTTGCCGCCGGAGAGTGCGGAGGTGGTCGCCTTGGTGGTGCTGCCCGAGACCATGTTGATCCGGTCCGGGTTGTAGTTGCCGATCGGCTGGCCGTTGGCGCTGGCGTTGCTGAACGACGCCGTGCTGAAGTGCGCCAGCGGCAGCACCCCGCTGGAGCTGGAGGGGGCCTCGGCGATGATCTCGGCGGAGGCGTTGGACAGACCGCTCTGCTTCTTGGTGGTGGTCTTGGTCCAGCCCTTGGTGGTGTCCGAGAGGGTGAGCGTGTAGGTGGTGCCGCTCACGCTGACGGTCGACGTGAAGTGGTCGCCCGGGCTGACCGCGTTGCTGTAGTTCACCGGGTAGGCCGGGTACATCTCGTACCAGGAGTAGTACTGCGCGCGGCCGCCCGAGCAGTCGGCCTCGCTGCCCGTCTGCTCCACGGAGTTGCTGCCGTCGCCGTCGAGACCGATCCAGAAGGAGGAGTACGCGGTCCCGCTGCCGCAGGTCACCGACGGCTGCACCCAGCTCGCCGAGACGCTGCTGAAGGTGGAGCCGGTGGCGGCGTAGCCGGACCAGTTGCCGCTGGTGCTCTGGGCGATGCGTCCGTCCGGGCTGATGATCCGGTGGCTGCTCAGCGGGGTGAGGCGGAACGGGTGGCCGGTCGTGGCGGCCGCGCCGGGCGCGGTCGCGAGGGCGGACAGGACTGCTGCGGCCACAGCGGAAACGGCGGTGAGGCGAGTGGTTGCCGACATGCTGCTCCTTCTCCCGGTACACGCGGGACAGACGTAACTGACGCACAGTCGTGGGGTTTTCGTGACGCCAGTGCTTGTCAGTGTGCAGACAATGACCAGAGAGTGGCACAGGGCCGCGTCAACGATCGGCAAAGGTCGTGCCAAGTGCCGTGGAACGGGGGGTGACTTGCCCGCTCCGGCGAGCAATGCCGGATTTGACGGCCGATCAGGAATCGCGTATCTGGAGGGCCGCGCGCAGCGAGGGGAGCGCCGTGGCGAGGTCCGCCGACCACGGTGCCATCGGCGGCAACCCGGCACTCGCCCAGCCGTCGTGCCCCAGCACGCTGTAGGCGGGGCGCCGGGCCGGTCGGGGGAAGCGGTCCGAGGTGGTCGGGCGGATCCGCTCCGGGTCGAGACCGGACAGCTCGAACACCGCCCGGGCCAGCCCGAACCAGGTCACCTGCCCGCTCGCCGTGCCGTGGTAGGTCCCGGCGGGGGCCCGGCCGGCCAGCGCCGCCTCGCCGAGGGCGGCCAGCCGCACCGCCAGCGAACGGCTCCAGGTGGGCTGCCCCAGCTGGTCGTCCACCACGTCCAAGGTGTCCCGCCGGGCCGCCAGTTCCAGCATGGTGGCGACGAAGTTGCGGCCGTGCTCGCCGTAGAGCCACGCGGTCCGCACCACGAAGCCCCGCTCGGGCAGGAGTTGGCGAACCGCCAGCTCGCCGGCGAGTTTGCCGCGGCCGTAGGCGCCGAGCGGCCCGGTGGGGAAGTCCTCGCGGTACGGGCGGTCCGCGTCGCCGGCGAAGACGTAGTCGGTGGAGATCTGGAGCAGCGCCGCGCCGTGCCGGGCGCACGCCCTGGCCACCTGGTGTACGCCCTCGCCGTTGATCCGGGTGGCCGCCGCCTCGTCCCGCTCGGCGCCGTCGACGTCGGTCCAGGCCGCCGCGTTGACCACGATGTCGTGGCCGGCCACCGCGGCGTCCACCGCGGCGGCGTCGGTGATGTCGAGTTCCTCGCGGGTCAGACCCGTGACCGAGATCCCGGGTGCGGCGCCCAGTACCGCCACCAGGTCCCGGCCGAGCATGCCGGCCGCCCCGGTGATCAGCCAGCGGCTCATTCCGGCAGCCCCGCCTTCGCCACCAGCGGCTCCCACCAGGCCCGGTTGTCCCGGTACCAGGCCACCGTGTCGGCCAGCCCCTCCTCGAAACCGGTCAGCGGCTCGTAGCCCAGCTCGGACCGGATCTTGTCGATGCCCAGCGAATAGCGCAGATCGTGGCCCTTGCGGTCGGCCACATAGGTGACCCGGTCCCAGCCGGCGCCGCAGGCCCGCAGCAGCTTCTCGGTCAGTTCGCGGTTGGTGATCTCGGTTCCGCCGCCGATGTGGTAGACCTCGCCGGACCGGCCCTGCCGCAGCACCAGGTCGATCCCCCGGCAGTGGTCCGAGACGTGCAGCCAGTCCCGGACGTTGCGGCCGTCCCCGTAGAGCGGCACCGTGCCGCCGTCCAGCAGCCGGGTGATGAACAGCGGGATCATCTTCTCCGGGAAGTGGTAGCGCCCGTAGTTGTTGGAGCAGCGGGTCACCGTGACGTCCATGCCGTGGGTGCGGTGGTAGGCGAGCACCATCAGATCCGAGGACGCCTTCGAGGCGGAGTAGGGCGAGTTGGGCGACAGCGGCGACCGCTCGGTCCAGGTGCCCTCGGCGATCGAGCCGTAGACCTCGTCGGTCGACACATGGGCGAACCGCCCCACCCGGTGGCGCAGTGCCGCGTCCAGCAGCACCTGGGTGCCGAGCACATTGGTCGTCACGAAGGGCGAGGCGTCCACGATGGAGCGGTCCACGTGCGACTCGGCGGCGAAGTGCACCACCGCGTCCTGACCGGCCATCACCGCGTCCACCACCTCGCGGTCGCGGATGTCGCCGCAGACGAAGGAATAGTCGGCGTGCCCGGCCACATCGGCGAGGTTCGCCTCGTTGCCCGAGTACGACAGGTTGTCGAGCACGGTGACCCGGGCGCCCGGCCCCGAGGGCAACTCGCCGCGGAGTGCCGCCCGAACGAACTGTGATCCGATGAAGCCGGCGCCGCCGGTGACGAGAATGCGCATGGGACCGTCATGCTAGGTCACGCCGGCGGCGCGGTCGGTGCCCTTTCCCGGAAATACGGGGAACTTCGTGGACTTCCAAGGAAGTTCGCGGTCCAACGGTGGGAAACGGACCCGATGGCTATCATCACCGGCATGCGTGGGATTGTGCTCGCGGGCGGCACCGGGTCTCGACTGTGGCCGATCACCAAGGCCGTGTCGAAGCAACTGATGCCGGTCTTCGACAAACCAATGATCTATTACCCGCTGACGACCCTGGTCATGGCGGGCGTCAAGGACATCCTGATCATCACCACCCCCGAGGACCGGCCGCAGTTCGAGCGGCTGCTCGGCGACGGCTCCCAGTGGGGGCTCGACTTCACGTTCGCGGCCCAGGAGCGGCCGGCCGGCATCGCCGAGGCGTTCCTCATCGGCGAGCGCTTCATCGGCGGGGAGCCGGTGGCACTGATCCTCGGCGACAACATCTTCCACGGCGCCGGCCTCAGCCGCCAACTGCGCGGCTACCGCGAGCCGGACGGCGGGGTGGTCTTCGCGCACGCGGTCGCCAACCCCGCCGACTACGGCGTGGTGGAGTTCGACACCGAGGGCAGGGTGCTCTCCATCGAGGAGAAGCCCGCCCGCCCCAGGTCCCGTTACGCCGTACCGGGGCTGTACTTCTACGACAGCGACGTGGTCGCGGTGGCCAGGAAGCTGACCCCGAGCGCCCGCGGCGAACTGGAGATATCCCACGTCAACCAGGAGTACCTGGAACGCGGCCGGCTCACCGTGTCCGTACTGGACCGCGGCACCGTCTGGCTGGACACCGGGACCTTCCAGTCCCTGGTGCAGGCGTCGGAGTACGTCCGGGTGGTCGAGGAGCGGCAGGGCTTCAAGATCGGCTGTGTCGAGGAGGCCGCCTGGCTGGCCGGACTCATCGACGACAGCCGGCTGCTGGCACTCGCCGAGCCGCTGCGCAAGAGCGGCTACGGCGAGTACCTGATGGAGATCCTGGCGCAGCGCGGTGACGACACCGGCTTCAATCACCGGACCGGGCAGTGGAGTCCGGCCTGAGCGCGTCACCATAGGCGAGAGCGTCGGCATAGGACGGCAGCAGCCCGCGCGCCCGGGCCTCGGCGAGGGTGGGGGCCGCCGCGTCCTTCGCCGACAGCAGCGGCTCGATCCCGGCCGGCCACTCGATGCCCAGCGCCGGGTCCAGCGGATGCACCCCGTGCTCCCGGGCCGGCGCGTACCCCTCGGAGCACAGGTAGACCACCACCGCCTGCTCGGTCAGTGCCATGAAGGCGTGCCCGAGCCCCTCGGACAGGAACACCGACGCGTGGTCGCGGTCGTCGAGCCGGACCGCCTCCCAGGTGCCGAAGGCCGGCGAGCCGACCCGCAGGTCGACCGTGACGTCGAGCACCGCGCCGCTCACACATTTGACGTACTTGGCCTGGCCCGGCGGTATGTCGGCGAAGTGGACGCCGCGCAGCGATCCCCGTACGGATACCGAGTAGTTGGCCTGGGCCAGCCGCAGCCGCCGGCCGGTCGCGGCGACGAAGTCCGGCTCCCGGAACCACTCGTGGAAGCCGCCCCTGGGGTCGGCGAAAACCTTCGGTTCGTGCACCCAGGCCCCGGGGATGCCGAGCTGCCTCATACGCTGTCCTGTTCCTCGATTGACCCTGAACGTCCCTGACCGTCCCCTGGACGGGCCGCTGCCGACCTGACGCCGCCCCGCCGCTGATCCCGCCGCCGACCCCGCTGGACCGGCCGCCGACCCCGCTGGACCGGCTGCCATTGTGGACCCCGTGTGCGGGACGGAGCGGCGGCTTCCGCCAGTCGGCCCCGCGGGTGCCGGTCAGCGCCTATGCTCGCCCTGCACAGGTCCTTCACACAGGGGCCGTCCGGGGAAGGGCTCTTGGGGAAGGGCCCGCAGGGGGAAGGTCGGGCCATGACGGTCAGGACACAGCCCACCGCGCAGGTCGACGAGACCGCGCAGGTCGGGGAGAACACCACCATCTGGGAGTTGGCGCAGATCCGGGAGAAGGCCGTGCTCGGCGCCGGCTGCGTGATCGGCCGCGGCGCGTACGTCGGGCCGGGCGTACGGATCGGTGCCAACGTCAAGCTGCAGAACTACGCACTGGTCTACGAGCCGGCCGAGCTGGCCGACGGGGTGTTCGTCGGGCCGGCCGCGGTGCTCACCAACGACTACTTCCCGCGCTCGGTCGACCCGGCCGGCAAGCTCAAGCGCGGCGGCGACTGGGAGCCGGTCGCGGTGACGGTCGCCGAGGGGGCGTCGCTGGGCGCCCGCTCGGTGTGCGTGGCGCCGGTCGCGGTGGGCCGCTGGGCGCTGGTCGCGGCGGGCGCGGTCGTCACCCGGGACGTACCGGACTTCGCGCTGGTCGCCGGGGTGCCGGCCCGGCGGATCGGCTGGGTCGGCCGGGCCGGGGAACGGCTCGCGGAGCGGGACGGCGAGCCGGGTGTGTGGGAGTGCCCGCGGACGGGCGCGCTGCACGACGAGCGGGACGGCGTGCTCACCGAGCGGCGCTGACGGCGCCGACCCGCCGGACCGGAACGTCGGATGAGCCGGCGCCGGACCGGAACGGCGGATGAACGCGGCAGGGCGGGATGTGCCGGGTTTCCGCAAAACGTCAATCAGCGGATATCCATCGGCATATCGTGTTCCACGGTGCGAACCGGTGCGACCACGAGAGCCGACGGTGGCCGTCCGGTGGGGGGTTGGACGATCGGTGACGGCGAAAACGCCGGTGTTCCCGAAGCGGTGCGGGGCCGCGGCGGGACCGATCGACGCAGGGACCAGGGGGGCTGGTGTGCCGGACCGCAGCGAGCCCGGCGGGTGTGCCGTACACCGCCGGGCCGGTGTCCCGTGCCGGGCACACGTGCCGCTTCTCCGGTGTACGCACGCGAGTTGAGTACGCCCGCGGGCATTGGCGTGCCCATGATCATTGTGAGGGGACGATGACCACCACACGTTTGCTGGCCCTGAGCGGCGAGGATCCACCGCTGCACGCGCTCGCCGAGAGGCTGCTCGGGCTCGCGGAGGCGGGGCTGCCCGCGATGTACCTGCCGGACCGGGACACCTTCGTGTTCACCCGCGCCGCCAGGCCCGCGCCGGGCGGCGGCTGGGCGCTGGAGAGCCGCGGTGACAGCACCCGCTACGCGGCCATCACCGTGCTCGGCGCCCGCCTGCTGCCCGAGGACCGGCAGCGCGCGGTGCTCGGCGGCCACACCGCCGAGGAGTTCACCGGGCTGCTCGTCCAGAAGCTGCCGGAGGTGACCAACCTCGGCGACGCGGCGCTGATCGCCTGGGCCGCCGCCGAGACCGGCCACCCCAAGCTCGCCGACGCCCTCGACCGGGTGGCCGCGCTCGACGCCGACGGCGGCCCCCGGTACACCGTCGAGGCGGCCTGGGTGCTCTCCGCCCTGGCCGCGGCCCGCGACACCGTCGACGTCGAGCAGCGGCTCACCGCCGCCCGGGACCGCCTGCTGCGCTCCCGGGTCGGGGACGGCCCGCTCTTCCCGCACGCCACCGCACCCGGGCTGGTGCCCTGGTACCGCGCCCATGTGAGCTGCTTCGCCGACCAGACCTACCCGCTCCAGGCGCTGGCCCGCACCCACGCCGCCGGCGGCGACCCGGTCGCGCTCGCCGCGGCCGACGCCTGCGCCGCGCGCATCTGCGAGCTCCAGGGCGAGGCGGGCCAGTGGTGGTGGCACTACGACGCCAGGAACGGCCGGGTCATCGAGGGCTACCCCGTCTACAGCGTGCACCAGCACGCGATGGCGCCCACCGCGCTCTTCGACCTCGCCGACGCCGGCGGCACCGACTTCCGGGCGGCGATCCGGCTGGGGCTGAGCTGGATGGCCGGCCCGGCCGAACTCGCCGCCGGGGCCGGACCCGGCGCCGAACCCGAGCCGGTCATCCAGGACCGGCTCGGCGTCACCTGGCGCAAGGTCCACCGCGGCGACCCCAAGAAGGCGGTCCGCGCGGCCCGCGGCCTCACCACCCGCGCCGCCCCCGCGCTGCGGCTCGCCCCGATCGACCGTATCTACCGGCCCACCACGATCGACCGCGAGTGCCGGCCCTACGAGTTCGGCTGGCTGCTGCACGCGTGGCTCGCCGCGGACCGCGCCGCGCCGGGGCCGGACCATCCGCGGGCCCCGCACGATCCGCACGCCCACGACCTGCACGCCCCGCACGACCCGACGGAGGGCCAGGGATGAGCCGCCGGCTCCTCTTCGGTGTCGAGATCGACGCGCTGACCATGGACCAGACCGTCAGCCGCTGCCTGGAAGCGGTCGCCGCCCACCGTCCGTTGGAGGTCGGCGTGGTCAACGCGGCCAAGCTGGTCAACATGCGGCGCGACCCCCGGCTCGCCGAAGCCGTCGCCGGCTGCGACCTCGTGGTGGCCGACGGCCAGGCCGTGGTCTGGGCCGCCCGGGTGCTGCGCCGGCCGCTGCCCGAACGGGTGGCCGGCATCGACCTGTTCATGCGGCTGCTCGCCGCGGCCGAGCCGCTCGGCATCCCGGTCTACTTCCTCGGTGCCAAGGAGGAGGTGCTGGCCCGGATGATCGACGAGGTCCGGACCCGCTTTCCCGCGCTGCGGATCGCCGGCCACCGCAACGGCTACTTCGCGGACGCCGAGCAGGAGGCCATCGCCGACGCCATCCAGGACAGCGGCGCCCACCTGCTCTTCCTGGGCATGACCTCGCCCAAGAAGGAGATCTTCACCGCCGCGTACGGCAAGCGCACCGGCGTCCACGTCGTGCACGGCGTCGGCGGCTCCTTCGACATCCTCGCCGGGGTCACCAAGCGGGCACCCCGGGCCTGGCAGGCGCTCGGCCTCGAATGGCTCTACCGCCTGCTCCAGGAACCGCGCCGCCTCGCCCGGCGCTACCTCACCACCAACGCGGCCTTCCTGCTGATGACGGCCCGAGAGCTCGTCCGCCGCACACCCGCGACCGGTTCCGCGAAGAGGAGTCTTTGATGCGCGTCGTCGTCGTAGGACAGGGATACGTAGGGCTGCCGCTGGCGATCCGCGCCGCCGAGGTCGGCCATGAGGTGATCGGGTACGACGTCGACGCCGCCCGGGTCAAGAGCCTGACCGCCGGGGTGTCCTTCGTGGAGGACGTCTCCGCCGAGCGGATCGTCGCCGCCACCGACCGCGGCGCCTACCGGGCCAGCGACTCGGCGCGGGACTGCGGCGGCTTCGACATCGCCGTGGTGACCGTGCCGACCCCGCTCACCGACGGCCTGCCCGACCTGCGGTACATCGAGGAGTCCGCCCGCACCCTGGCCCGCTACCTGCGGCCGGGTGCCACCGTGATTCTGGAGTCGACCACCTACCCCGGCACCACCCAGGAGCTGTTCGCCCCGCTGCTCGAGGACGGCTCAGGACTCACCGCCGGCGCCGACTTCCACCTCGGCTACAGCCCCGAGCGCATCGACCCGGGCAACCCGGTATGGGGTTTCAAGGAGACCCCGAAGGTCGTCTCCGGCGTCAACGCGGCCTCGCTGAAGGCCGTCCAGTCCTTCTACGACGGTCTGGTCGACACCACGGTGCCGGTCGGCTCGCCGAAGGAGGCCGAACTCGCCAAGCTGCTGGAGAACACCTTCCGGCACGTCAACATCGCGCTGGTCAACGAGATCGCGATGTTCGCCCGGCACCTCGACATCGATGTGTGGCAGGCCATCGACGCGGCCGCCAGCAAGCCGTTCGGCTTCATGAAGTTCACCCCGGGACCGGGCGTCGGCGGCCACTGCCTGCCGATCGACCCCTCCTACCTGTCCTGGCGGGTCCAGCGCGAACTCGGCCAGAGCTTCCGCTTCGTGGAGCTCGCCAACGACATCAACGGCCACATGCCCGACTACGTCACCCGCCGGATCATGGACGCCTTCAACAAGCGGCGCCGCTCTGTCAACGGCTCCCGGGTGCTGCTGCTCGGTCTCGCCTACAAGAAGAACACCGGCGACGCCCGCGAGTCGCCCTCCCTGCGGATCTCCCAGCTCCTGCTGGACATGGGCGCCAAGGTGCGGGCCGCCGACCCGCACGTGGTGGAGACCGCGGCCGTCGACCCCCGGCTGGTCCGGGTCGAGCTGACCCGCAAGGAACTGGCCGCCGCCGACGTGGTCGTGCTGCTCACCGACCACGACGCCTTCGACTACGACCTGGTGACGCAGCACGCCTCGCACGTCCTCGACTGCCGCCGCCGGCTGTCCGGACCCACGGTCGAGGTGCTCTGAACCGATGAGCGCCGCCAACACCCCCGACGCCGGCCGACCGGCGGGACCCGACCACGCCCACCGTGCCGAACCGCCAGAGAAACGTGCCAACTCCGTGATGAAGATCGTCTGCGTCGCCGGCGCCCGCCCCAACTACATGAAGATCAAACCGGTGATGGACGCCCTGGAGCGCCGCGGCGCCGAAGTGGTCCTGGTGCACACCGGACAGCACTACGACGACGCCATGAACGACGTCTTCTTCCGCGACCTCGGCATCCGGCCACCCGACCGCTTCCTCGGCGTCGGCTCCGGCAGCCACGCCGAGCAGACCGGTCGGGTGATGACCGCCTTCGAGCCGCTGCTCGCCGAGGTCGCCCCGGACATCGTGGTCGTCGTCGGGGACATCAACTCCACCCTGGCCTGCGCGCTTGTCACCGCCAAGGCGGGACCGCTGCTCGCCCATGTCGAGGCGGGCCTGCGCAGCCGCGACTGGGGCATGCCGGAGGAGGTCAACCGGGTCGTCACCGACCGGGTCAGCGACTATCTGCTGGCCCCCTCGCCCGACGCCGCCGACAATCTGCGCGCCGAGGGCTATCGCGACGACCAGATCCATGTGGTCGGCAACGTCATGATCGACACCCTGCTCGCCAACCTGGAACGGGCCCGCCGCTCCGACGTGCTCGACCGCTACGGGCTCACTCCCAAGGAGTACGGCCTGGTCACCCTGCACCGGCCGGCCAACGTCGACGACCCCGGGGTGCTCGCCGGCCTGCTCAAGGCGCTCGGCGAAATCGCCGCCGACTGCCCGCTGTTGCTCCCGGTCCACCCGAGAGCGGCCGGCCGGCTCGCCGAACTCGGCGTACCCGGCGGCGTCCGGCTGGTGCCGCCGGCCGGCTATCTCGACTTCATCGCGCTCCAGGACGGCGCCCGGGTGGTGCTGACCGACTCCGGGGGAGTGCAGGAGGAGACCACCGCGCTCGGCGTGCCCTGTGTGACGCTGCGGGACAACACCGAACGCCCCGTCACCGTCGAGCAGGGCACCAATGTGCTGGCCGGCCGGGACCCCGACCGGATCGTCGCCACCACCGCCCGGGTGCTGGCCGACCCGCCGGCGCCGCGCCGTCCCGAACTGTGGGACGGCAGAGCGAGCGTGCGCATAGCGGACGTGTTGCTGGAAGGAGGCACCGCAGCGACCAGGATCCGGCCCACCGATATGCTCACGACCAAGGACCACGGGGTCGCGAGGGGGAAGACGAACCATGGATCTCGCTGAGATCTGCCGTGTCATGGGCAGACGCTGGTACGTGCTGGTGCCCGGTCTGCTGCTCACCGCGGTCCTGGTGGCCGGGGTCTACACGGCGGTGCCCGTCACGTACCAGTCGCAGAGCACCGTGATGCTCCTCAACTCGGAACTGGCCACCAGGGACTTCGACGGCAACCCGTTCCTGAGCACGCAGACCTCGCTCACCGGCATGGCCGACAGCCTGGCCCGCAACCTCAACTCGGACACCTCGGTGTCGGATCTGCGGAAGCAGGGCGCGACCGGCACCCCGGCGGCGAAGATCGCGGACAACGCGCTCGGCCCGCTGATGTGGCTGACCGCCACCGGCACCGACCCGGCCGCCGTGCTCAGGACGGACCGGGTGCTGACGCAGTACGCGGCGAAGCGGCTCCAGGTGCTCCAGGACCAACAGGCCGTCAAACCGGCGGCGATGATCCGGATGACCACGATCGTCCCGCCGCAGATCCCCATCGCCCAGACCAAGACCCGTACCGAATACCTGGCGATGGGCGCCCTGCTCGGCCTGGTGGTCAGCCTCGTCGCGACCTTCTACGTGGAGGCCCGTTTCCGGGGCGCGGGCACCGGCGGCCGCCGCCGGGCCGGCGCTCGGGGCTCGGCGCCTGAACCCCCGTCGGCCGCCGCCGGATCGGGGGGCGCACCCGGCGAACCGGCCGAGTCCGCCGAGCGGGCCGCACGCCCGGCTCCCCGCTGGTCGGCCGCCACCGGGACGCCGGACAGCGACGCCGCCGAGCCGGCCGACCCGGCGGAGCCGGCGGACGACCTGGCCGAGGAGTCACCGACTCCCCGCTACGTGTGACCCACCGTTCCCCGAGCCGCCCGGCAAGGAGTCGGCCCATGAAAAGGGCGCAGCCATCGGAGAGCGCGGCGGACCGGTACACCGCCGCGCCCCTCGTACCCCCACCCCTGACCCGCACCGGCCCCAGCATCCGCCGGACCCCCTCGTGGGCGATCACCGACCGGGAGGCGCCCCTCCCGTTCGCCGTACCGCTGCCGCCGGAAGCGCCGCGCACTTTGCCGCCGGCGCCCGAACAACCCCCGCCGGGCGAGGCGTCGTTGGGCAACCGGGTCCGCTCGGCCGCCCGGTGGAGCCTGATCAACACCGTCGCCATCCGGCTCGGCAACTTCGCCACCGGTGTGGTGCTGGCCCGCTTCGCCCTCGGCCCCGCGGCCTGGGGAGTGTACGGCATCGCCCAGACGGTGCTGCTGGTGCTGCTGTCCGCCAATGAACTCGGGGTCGGCCTGGCGATCGTCCGCTGGCAGGAGGACCCGCGCCGGTTCGCGCCGACGGTGCTCACCCTCAGCACCGTTTCCAGCGGTCTGCTCTACGCCGTGCTCTTCGCCGTCGCACCGGCCGTCGCCCGCGGACTCGGCTCGCCGGACGCGGCGGGCGTGCTGCGGGTGATGTGTCTGTGCGTCCTCCTCGACGGGCTGGCCCAAGTGCCCGGCGGGTTCCTCACCCGCAACTTCCAGCAGGTCAGGCGACTGGCCATCGACGCCGTCAACTTCGTGCTCAGCACCGGGGTGACGCTGCTGCTCGCCTTCGCGGGCATGGGCGCGATGAGCTTCGCCTGGGGCGCGGTCGTCGGCAACGCGGCCGCCCTCATCGGCTGCTGCCTGGCCGCCCCCGGCACCCTGAAGTTCGGCTGGAACGCCGAACAGGCCCGGGCGCTGCTCAGGTTCGGCCTGCCGCTGGCGGGGGCCAGCCTGCTCGCACTCGCCGTGGTCAACGTCGACACGCTGGTGGTCGGCTCCACCCTCGGCAAGGTCGAACTCGGCTTCTACGTACTGGCGTTCAACGTCTCCGGCTGGCCGGTCCGGATCATCTCCGAGGCCGCCCGCCGGGTGTCCTTCGCCGGCTTCTCCCGGCTCGCCGACGCCCCCGTCGCCCTCGCCCGGGGGTTCAGCCGGGGCCTGGGCATCCTCATCACCGGGACCGTCCCGCTCTGCGTCCTGCTCGCCGTGCTGGCCGCACCCGTCATCGACCTCATCTACGGCGACGAGTGGCACCCCGCCGCCAAGGCGCTGCCCTGGCTGATGGTCCTCGGCCTGGTGCGGATCGGCTGCGAACTCGCCTACGACTGCCTGGTGGCGATCGGGCGGCGCCGGCTGCTCCTCATCGTCCAGGGCCTGTGGCTCGTCGCCCTCATCCCCGTCCTGCTCGTCGCCGCCAACCGGCACGGCATCGTCGGTGTCGCCCAGGGCCATGTCCTGGTGGCCGCCGGGGTCGTTGTCCCGGTGTTCCTGTTCGCGCTGCGGCGCGGCGGCATCGGACTGCGCTGGATCGCCCGGGCCTGCCTCTGGCCCGCCGTCGGCGGTGTCGCGATGACCGCGGTGACCGTCGGCCTGCGCCGCCTGCTCGGCGACGGCCTGCCCGCGCTGCTGGCCATCGGCGTGATCGCGATGGCCGGCTACGCGGTGTGCGTCCTGCCGAGCCGGGCCTTTCTCCGCGGCGTCATCGCCGCCCCCAACGACACGAGGTAATCCATGTCCGGTAGAGCCGGAAACCCGCGCAAGAAGAGCCGGCTGATCGTGCTGGCCGCCGTGGCGGCCGTGTTGGCCGTCGTCGTCTCCATCGCCCTGGCCAGCCGCTCCGGGGAGACCCGGACCACCGGCTCCGACTGCCCGGTGCAGGCGCTGAGATGCTCGCCGGGTCAGTTCGACCCGGCGGACTCCCGGTCACCGTCGCCGTCGGCAAGCCGTCGCGCCACGGGGCCCACCGTCGACGCCGGCGGTGACGCGAAGGCGCCGGGTATCGACCGGCCCACCCCCACGCCCAGCCGGACGCGGCACACCACCTCGCCGCCGCGCACCGGCGCCCCCCGGCCCGGCGGACCCTGCGCCGCGCCGGCCGCCTGCGGATTCCCCGACGCGAGCGTCACCGGTCCCCGGCTGGCGTTAAGCGCCCACAAGACCGGCGACATGACGATCAGATCCGACAACCAGGTGATCCGCGGCTGGGACCTGACCGGCTCGCTCGACATCTACGCCAACAACGTGACGGTCATCGACAGCCGGATCGCCTCCACCAACTGGTGGGGCGTCAACCTCCGCCCCGGCTTCCACGGGCTGCGCGTGCTGCACAACGAGATCATCGGTGTGCCCGGCAAGGGGCAGGACAACGGCGGCGAGGACTACGCCGTCTCCAACATGGGCGGCAGCTCCATCGAGGTCGGCTGGAACGACGTCTCGGCCTTCGGCAACGCGCTGTCCATGGGCCAGGGCACGATCCACGACAACTACGTGCACGACTTCGTCCCGTTCATCAACCAGGGCGGTGAATACCAGCACACCGACGCCGTGATCAGTGACGGTGGCGGCACCGGCGAACTGATCATCCGCCACAATACCCTGCTCAACGCCACCCCCATCGACAAGGGCGCCTCCGCCAGCGTCGGCCTCTACGCGGACACCGCCCCGGTCACCCACACCACCGTCGACGGCAACTGGCTGGCCGGCGGAGCCTACGCGCTGTACGGGGGCGGCGACGGCGCCAACCACATCCAGGTCACCGACAACGTCTTCTCCACCCAGTACCACCCCAAGTGCGGTGCCTACGGCCCCATCGCCGCCTGGAACGCGGCCGGTGAGGGCAATGTGTGGAGCGGCAACCGGATGTCCGACGGCACCCCGGTCCTTCCCGAACCCGCGGCCTGACCGGCCGCGGAGCGAGGACGTCATGCGAACTGCGGCACGTGCTCCCTGGGAGCTGCTCAAACGGATCTTCGGCTGGCTGGTGCTCTTCGAAGCGCGGAACAAGGTGCTGCTCGCCCCGTCCGCGGTCCGGCTGCGCCGCACCGAGAACGCTGAGGTCAAGCGGTTGGCGGCCGGGGCGCGGCAGCCGCCAGAGGCGCTGGTGGCCACCGTGATCGCCACCCACCGGCGGCCCGAGGCGCTGCTGCGGGCGGTCGGCGCCGCGCTCGCGCAGAGTGTCTCCGACCATGTCGTCATGGTGGTGGACGACGGCGCCGGGCTGCCCGAACTCCCCGCGGACCCACGGCTGTTCGCCGTCTCGCTGGCCCGGAACACCGGCGTCGCGGGCGTCGTCCGCAACGTCGGCATCCGGCTCACCAGCTCGCGCTATGTCGCCTTCCTCGACGACGACAATCTGTGGGAGCCCGACCACCTGGCACAGGCACTCGCCGTCCTGGAGGCCCCGGGCGCCCCCGACGGCGTCTACACCGCGCTGCGCCGGCTGCGGCCCGACGGCACCCAGATGGACATCCTGTCGGTGCCCTTCGACCGCCGCAGGGCCGCTCACGAGTCCTTCCTCGACACCAACGCCTTCGTCGCGCGCCGCAACCGGGCGCTGCACTTCAGCCGGCTGCGGCGTACGCCCGACGTGCTGCCGCGGGAGGACTGGGAGCTCATCAGGCGCTACGCCCGGAGCCATCGGATACGGCATCTGCCGAGCCCCACGGTCCGCTATCTGGTGAACCAGGACAGCTTCTACACCGCCTGGGACGGCTGATCGGGCCGGGCCCCGGATTACACGGTCTGCCCGGAAAATCACCCCTGCGCACCCTAAGGTGGTGCGGGGGGCCGGGCAGAGCGGGCCCACAGGGCGAGGGGGCTCGCGGTGCTGAACAATCTGGTCAACCGGCATGACGCCGATCGGCTGCTGCGCAAGGTGCGGCGGCTCGAACTCAACCCGGTGGTCGCCAAGTTGCGGGTGCGCGGTGGCGCCCGGGTGGTCGAGCACTGGACCGAGGTCGAGCCGTCGATGACCGAGTGGTGGGCCGTGCCCGCCGTGGTCAAGCGGTGGAATCTGCTGATGACCGGTGACGCGGACACCTCCTTCCCGGCCCACGTGGCGAGCAAGCACTTCGCGCCCCGGGACGACCTGCACGGGCTGTCGCTGGGCTGCGGCACCGGCGGCAATGAGCTGATCTGGGCCAGGACCGGGGCCTTCGCGCTGCTCGAAGGCGTCGATGTGGCCGCGGCCCGGATCGAGTTCGCCACCAAGACCGCGGCCGAGCAGGGACTCGCCGACGTCCTGCGGTTCCGGGTCGCCGATGTCGAGCGGATGACCGCCGACGGTGAGCGCTTCGACGTCCTGCTCGGGCTCCAGTCGCTGCACCACTTCGACCAGCTCGCCCTGACGCTGCCGCGGCTGGCCGAACTCCTCAGGCCCGACGGCGTGTTCGTGATCGACGAGTTCGTCGGCCCGACCCGCTTCCAGTGGACCGACCGCCAGTTGGCGGCGGCCAACGAGCTGCTCGCCCACCTACCGGAGGAGCGGCGCCGATTGGCCGATGGGCGGATCAAGCGCCGGGTGGTGCGGCCGAGCCGGATGGCCATGGTGCTCGACGACCCGTCAGAAGCCGTCGACGCCGCCGCGCTGCTCCCCGCGGTGCGCCGCACCTTCGACGTGGTGGAGGAGCGCCCCTACGGCGGCACGGTGCTGCACATCGCCCTCTCGGGCATCGCGCACAACTTCCTGGGCCAGGACGCCGAGACCCTGGCGCTGCTCGACCGCGCTTTCGCCGCCGAGGACGAGGCGCTGCCCGAGGTGGGCCACGACTTCGTCGCGATGGTCTGCCGGCCCAAGAACGCCGGCTGAACCCGGTCCTGCCAGCCGTCAGGCGGTCGCCGAGCGCGGCGCGGCCGGGGCCGGACCCGGCCGCTCGCGCAGCTTCGCCGGACTGAGCAGCGCGCCGACCGCGGCCCGGCTCGGCGCCTTGCCGATCAGCGCCCGCGACGACTCCCGCAGCAGCACCGCCGCCCAGAACGCGACGGCCGGCAGCCGGCCGTGGCGGCGGCGGTGCAGCCGCACCCGGTTGAGCACCAGCAGCGTCCACAGGAACGACGAGACCTTGGAGTCGCCGCCGAGGTGCACCGCGGCAGCGGCCGGCTCCAGCCGGGTGGCGAAACCGCGGTCGCCGGCCCGCAGGCAGTACTCGGTCTCCTCCGAGTACAGGAAGTAGAACTCGTCCCACGGCCCGCAGGCGTCGAGCAGCTCGCCGGAGAGCATCATCAGCGCGCCCGCCGCCCAGTCCGCCCTGGTCCTGCCGGTGTAGGCGGCCGGATCGGTGACGAGCTCGCCCAGCGCCGGGAAGCGCCCCGCCCGCCGGTTGCCGATCATCGCCTCGCCGAACGCCCTGGCCACGGTCGGCGCCCGGCGCAGCGAGTGGACCACGGTGGCGCCGTCCTCCTCGTAGAGCAGCGGGACGCTGATGCCGACCCGGTCGCCGCCGGGCAGCGGCGTGCCCAGCGCCGCCAGCAGGGTTTGGGCGCAGCCCCGCCGCATCCGGACGTCCGGGTTGCTGATCAGCGCCGCCCGGACGCCGGTCTCCCAGCCGGCGGTGGCGTCGAGCGCGGCGTTGATGCCGGCCGCGTAGCCGGCGTTGCGGCCGGTCTGCACCACGGTGGCGTCCGGCGCCAGGGCGCGGAGCACCGCGACCGTGTCGTCCGCCGAGTCGTTGTCGGCGACCACCAGCCGCCAGTCCACCCCGTCCATGCCCGCCGGCAGCGAGGCGAGGAACTCCGGGAGCACGGCGGCGCTGTTCCAGGTGACGACGAGGACGGCGACCGGACCGGTGGCCGAGGTCTTGACGGGCATCAGGACTCCACGAGTTCGGGTCGCGCCGCGCGGGCGGCGGGTACGGCGGGCCGGTCGGCCTCGGTGGCGGTGGCCGGGCCGCCCGCGATGTCGCGCCTGAGGAAGCCGAGGTAGCTGCCGCCGGCGCCGAGGACCAGGAAGAACATCCCCGCGTACATCGGGAAGCTGAGCGCGTCGAAGGTCGCGCTGATCACCAGGGCCACCACCGACGAGGCGAAGAACGCCTGGCCCAGTTCCCGGTCGGACTCGGTACGGGCCAGCCGCCGTATCGAGCCGCCCTGGTGGATGCCGGTGGCGAAGAGCACCAGCAGCGCCAGCACACCGAGCAGGCCCATCTCGGCCGCCGTCAGCATGTACTGGTTGTCGGTGAAGAAGTAGAGGTCGGGGGTGAACGTCCCGAACCCCCGGCCGAACAGCGGCCGTTCCCGCAGATACGGGAAGATCGCCGAGTACTTGACGGTGCGGGCCTGGGTACTGCTGTCGGAGTTCGACAGGAAGGTCGAGAAGAGCGCGGTGATCGTCCCGATCAAGCCGGGCACCAGCACCTTGAAGACCCCGACGGAGGCCACCAGCAAGCCGATGGCGGTCCAGCGCCGCGCCGGCTTCCAGCGCGGCACCATCACCGCGACGACGAGCGCGGCCCCGATGATCGAGGTGCGCGACACGGTCAGCGGCAGCGCGCCGCCCATGATGGCGACCGGCCCCCAGCGCCGCAGCCAGGACGCGTTCCTCCGCACCGGGTCGAACGCCTGCTGGATGGCGAACGGCAGCAGGATGGCGAGCATCCCGCCGAACTCCAGCGGATGCGCCGTGGTCGAGCGCGGCCGGGTGAAGGAGCCCCTGGCCATCGCGGAGATCTGCGCGACACTGGCGTGCAGCCCCGGGACGCTGATCGAGTCGGCGATGTTGGTCCTGGCGAAGAAGTCGTAGTAACCGATGGCCGCGACCACCGTGCCCATCACCACCACCCGGCGCATCAGCGTGTCCAGCCGGTCGCGGTCGGGGATGCCCGACGAGGCGAGGACCACCAGCGCCACCCACACCAGCAGCCCGATCAGGCCCCGGTCGGCGCCGAGCACCTCCTCGTGCGAGCTGCTGCGGGTCGCGTCGGCCACGTAGGCCAGCAGGACGGCGGCGGAGAGCAGGCTCATCGCCAGCCGCGGCACCCGGGTGCCCGGCGCCGGCATCATCCGCCCGGTGAGCCAGGACGCCACGTACCAGAAGAGGCCGAGCAGCGCGAAGACGTTGGCCGGGGTGCCGACCCCGCCGAGCGCGGGCAGCGTGAGGTTGGAGGGGATGAAGAAGGCCAGCAGCAGATAGCCGGTGAGGATGGTGGTGGCGTCGAGCGGGCGGCGCAACAGGCCGCGCTGCCGGGTCCACCGCACGGCCGGCAGTACCCGGGACGGCGGGAGCGGTCCGCGGTGCCGGCGGTGCCGGCTCAGCGACCAGCTCTCCGCCGCGAAGCTGAGCAGGAACCCCGACATGGTGCCCGCGATGACCACCGAAGCCACGTACTGATAGCGGCTCTTGAGCTGGGAGACCGGCGTCTGCGGCAGCACGATCGGGGCGGCGGTGACGTAGTACTGGGGCGAGACCCGCGCGGCGGACTGGAGCGCCCGGAGCTGCTCACCGGCGAAGGCGGTCAGCGTCTCGGTCTCCTTGAGCACCTTGTCGCGTCCCTTGCCGCTGACCTGGAGGGTCAGCAGCGGCCCCGACGCGTTCGCCGCGAAGCCCACGGTGTACGGGTCGGTCACCTCGCGGTTGCCCAAGTCGCGGGCGGAGTCAGCCGATTGGAGTGTCTTGATCAGCACGTCGGCGGTGCCCACCAGCGTACCGCCGGCATTGGAGATCGGATTGCCGAAGGTGGGCGCGAGCTTGGCGACCGCGGAGGAGTCCAGCAGCGAGATGGAACTCTGCGACGCGTACACCACCGGCACCGAGGTGTAGAGATACCCGCCGGCGAGCAGCGACAGCAGGGTCAGCGGCCCCATCAGATACCAGCGGCGGCGCAGCACGCCGAGCAGTTCGCCGAGACTCACAGACCCTCCCCGTCACCGGTCACACGGCAAACCGGCACCACCCGGGGCGAGATACCCGATCCGGTGGCAGCCCGGTCGCCGCCCTGACAGTATCGGAGCCGACGGGAGGAGCCCCGATGTCCCCTGGCGAGGTCGTTCTCGCACTGCTGCGTCGCTGGTACGTGCTGCTGATCGCGGCGCTGCTGACCGTGCTCGCCGCGCACCAGGTGCTGCGGCCGCAAGCGAGCTGGGCCAGTTCGTCGGTGATCGTGCTCAAACCGCCGGTGACCGGCAACCAGCCCAACCAGCTCGCCAACCTGCAACCGCCGCTGGCCGCCGTGTCGTACGCGATCATCCAGCAGCTCGACTCGCCGGCCGGGAAGAGCGAGTTGCGGGCGGCGGGCGTGCTGGGCACGTACTCGCTGGTCCCGCGCAACAGCGGCACCAGCGTCACCCCGCAGTATCTGATCCCGTCGCTCCAGATCCAGGCGGTCCGGCCGGCCGCCGCGCTCGCCGACACCGACGTCTACCTGATCATCTCGGTCTACCGCCGCCATCTGGACACCCTCCAGGGCGCCCAGCACATCCCGGCGGACTCGCGGATGAGCGTGGACCTGCTGGTGCCGCCGAACTCGGTCCTGCAGACCGGCACCAAGAGCCGGGCGCTGGCCGGGGTGGGGCTGACCGGTCTGTTCTGCGGGGTGCTGCTGGCGCTGTGGACCGACCGCCGGCTGCGTCCCGACCGGCCGGGCGACCGGCCAGGTGACCAGCCGGCCGATCAGCCGGTCGACCGGCCCCAGTTGGGGCCCGCCCACACCGCGCCCGCCGTCAACTGAGCCCTGTCGGCGGCCCGTTGCCGTCTGTGCCGAAGCCCGCCCACGGGTCGGCGTCAAAACCCGCATCACAGGCCCCGGCGCTTCCACGACTGCCACCACAGCCACTCCCGGCCGCGCTCGGCGACCGCCGACAGCACCAGCGGCTGGAGGTAGGGCATGGCGCCCGCCCCGATCCGCCGCCGCAGCCGTAGCGCCCGGTATTCCGGCAGCGCCTCGAAGCCCGGCAGACAGTCCCTGGCGAACTCCACCAGCTCCTCGACCGGCACCACATCGGTGCGGCCCCGGTCGTAGGCGCGGTAGGCCCGGCGCAGCGCGAAGCGGGCCAGCCGGGTGTGCACGGTCAGCGCCAGCTTCTCGGCCTGCGGCAGCCGTTCCGCGCACTTGACGAGCACCGACTCGAAGGCGATACGCCGCTGCCGCAGATCGTCGAGCTGGCCGCCGAAGTCGGTGGTGGACATGTTGCCGCCGTGCACGCGGTAGTACGCCTGATCGGCGCCGCGGACGTAGCCGACGTCGGCGTGGGCCGCCAGCCGCATCCACATCTCGATGTCACCGGCGTGCGGCAGTTCGGGATCGTAGCCGCCCACCTGGCGCTGGAGGCTGGTGCGGACCACCACCTCCGGCGAGGTGATGCAGCCGGTGCCCTCGCCGAACCGCCGCTCCAGCCACCACGGTCCGGGGTAGACGACCTGGCCGGTGCTCCGGGTGCGGGCCTTCGGCAGCGGGCCGCCGTGCTGGAAGCGCAGCGGCCTGCCGTAGGCGAAACCCGCCTCCGGATGGGCGTCGAGCAGGGCCGCGGCCCGCACCAGCGCCCCCGGCACGAGCCGGTCGTCGGCGGAGAGCAGCGCCACGTAGTCACCGTCGGCCCACTCCAGCAGGCCCTCGTTGTACGTGGCGATGTGCCCCTTGTTCTTCTCGTGGACCCGCACCTCGATCCTCGGATCGCCGGCCGCGAGGTTCCGCGCGACCTGCGCCGAGTCGTCGGGTGACGCGTCGTCGATGATCAGCACCCGGACGTCCAGGCCCTCCTGCTCCGCCAGGACACTGCTGACGCAGTCGGCCAGGAAATGGCCGTACTTGTAGCAGGGGATCACCACGCTCACACTGCTCATCGACGTGAGCCCAACCTTCCGTTCCCGCACATGGTCGAAGTGGTTCGTCGCTCCCCTGGATCACCGGTCCGGCGGACCGGTGATCCAGGGGGGGTCGCTATCGGGTCCCCGGCGGGGTCACTGGGTTTCCGATGTGGTGCCGTCCAGACCCTGCGGCGGCAGGGCGGTGCTGAAGATCGGCCCCACCCAGTAGTTCGCCGACCCGTAGCTGCCGTTCGGGAAGGCCGGATCCGCGCCGTAGTGGTAGAGGCCGTTGGGGGCCGACACGGTGTCGGCCGTCGCGGTCAGCGGATAGGACTGATGCGCTCCGGCGAAGTACCCGCCGTCGACCGCGTAGTTGCCGGCCGGCGCGTGATAGGAGACCACATAGCTGGTGCCCGCGGTGATCGGTACCGGCGCGGCGAAGTGCATCACCTGCCAGCCGGTCGCGGTCTCGCTGGAGAAGGCGCCGGTCGCCAGTTGCGTACCGTCCGAGGACCACAGACTGCCGGTGTGGGTACCGGTGTTGCCCGCGCCCTTGTAGAAGGTGACGCCGGTGACGTAGCCGCTGATCGCCGACGTGAAACGGGTGCCCAGCTCCAGCGAGTTGGGGTCGCCGGTCATGTCGGTGGTGGCCGGCACCGCCGTGGTCGGCCACAGCCCGCACGGGCAGGTGACCGCGGGCGGGGTCGGACTGGTGGTGAAGGACCAGGTGGTGGGATCGGCCATGTGGTTGCCCCACAGGTCGTCGACCTGGACCGAGACCGTGTAGGTGGTGTTGAGCGCCAGCTGGGTGGACGGCGTGAAGGTCACGGAGTTCGCCGAGGCGAGCGTCTTGGCCCCCGGCACGTTGTCGCCGTCGGGGTCCTTCACCGTCATCACCAGGGTGTCGGCGTCGACCGGCTCGCTGAAGGTGGCGGTCACCGGGGCGGTGATCGGCACATTGACCGCGCCGGACGTCGGCGACTTGGCGGTCACCACCGGTGGCACCGTACTGGCGGTGGCGGTGTCGAGCACCGCGTCCACCCAGTAGTTGCTGCCGCCGGCCGCCTGATCGGGGAAGCCGCCGGACGAGCCGTAGTGGTAGAGGCCGTTGCCGCCGTCGGTGCCGGACTGCAGGGCGGTCAGCGGGGACAGCCCCGCGGACTTGCCGTTGAAGTAGCCGCCGTCGTAGGAGTATCCGCCGTTCGGGGCGAAGTACGAGACGATGTACGTGGTGTTGGACTTGACCGGCACCGGGGTGGCGAAGTTGAGCTGCTGCCAGCCGGACGCCGTCTCGTTGGTGAAGGTGCCGGTGGCCAGCCGCTGACCGGACGCGGTCCACAGGCTGCCGGTGTGCGTCCCGGTGTTGTACGGGGACTTGTAGAACCGGACGGCGGTGACGGAACCGGGGCCGCTGGTGCGGATCTTCACCCCGAGCTCCACCGAACCGCCGTCGCCGCTGTTGACGACGGACGGCACCGCGGTGGCCGGCCACACCGTGCAGGGGCACTGCTGCGGGCCGACGGTCAGCGGCACGGTGCTGGTCGGGCCGGTGTTGACGCTGTCGTCCACCGCGCGGACCTTGATCTGCGGGGTGCCGGTCTGGGTGGGCGTCCAGGAGTAGCTCCAGGACGTGGTGCCATTGGCCGCGTTCCAGGTGGCGCCGCCGTCGGTGGAGACCTCGACGCGGGCCACCACACCGCCGACGTCACTGGCGGTACCGGTCACCGCGACCGGCCGCAGCGCCGGGACGGTGGTGGCGAGGGCCGGACTGGTCACGGTGACCGCGGGGCCGGTGTGGTCGGCGGACGCGGTGGCCGCGACCAGCCCGCTCTGCAGGGTCTTGGGCTGGAGGCCCATGTCCGCGAAGAGGTTGACGGTGGCCTGCTGCATCCGCTTGTCGGCGGTGATCACCTGGTCGTCCGGGTCACCGGCCGGCACATTGGACAGGCCCCACGACCACTGCACGGTGCCGGCCCCGAACACCAGCGCGCCCGAGGTCTGGTCGCGGAACTCGACCAGATTGTGGGTCGCGGTGCCGTTGCCGTACACATTGCCGTAGTCCTGCCGGAGCTTGCCGTCGGCGATGTCCACCGTGGTGGAGGAGAGATCGATCTGACCGGCCGGCCGGGTGGCGTTGTTGAGATCGCTGTCCCACTCGTAGCCGAGGGTGCCGACCGGGAAGGTGGCGGTCTGGGTGGGCGTCAGGCCGGCCACGGTGGTGTTGCGCCACAGCCGCATCTTGGCGTAGGCGCCCGGCACGGTGATCGCGTCGCTGCGGTAGCCGTTGACGGTGAAGAGCGAGCCGGTGAGGATGTTCTGCGGCTGGAACGGCTCACCCTTGGCCGAGCTGCCGGGGTCGAGGAAGGCGCCGGTCCAGACGTTCGGATTGGGGTCGGGGATGCCGTCCGGGACCGCGAACTCCAGCTTGGTCTCCTTGTAGCAGACCAGCGTGCGGTTGGCGGTGGACGTCCCGTCGGCACTGGGCGCCAGCCGGGTCTTCCAGGACACCTCGTTGCCGCTGAAGTACGTCTGCGCGACACCGGCGTGCCGGGCGGCCAGCGCGTTGCTGAACTGGTCCTGGGTCCAGTACTCGTCGTGCCCCGACGACATGAACATCTTGTGGTTCAGCAGCAGCGAACCGTTGGTGGACATGTCGACGCCGGAGATGTAGCTGACGTCGTAGCCGTTCTCCTCCAGCCAGTAGAGCATCTCGAACTCGGAGCCGTAGATGCCGTTGTCACCGCCGATGTCCAGCGGGCGGTTGTAACTGACCTGGTAGGCGCGGCCGTCCGGGGCCGGCCCGTTGCCGTCGTAGAGGTTGCGTCCGCCCCACTTGTTGTACGCCTGCCAGGTCTCGTCGTCGGTCTGCACGACGATGTCCGAGTGGCTGGCGTCGTTGCGCACCACGAACGGGTACGGCATCACACCGTTGCCGTCGGTCTGGTCGAAGTTGGCGAGGTAGATGCCCGAGACGGCGTCGCTCGGCACCGTCCAGGAGGCGGTCACCGGCCAGTTGCCGCAGTCCTGGAGGCCGGTGCCGTCGGTGACGCAGTTGAGCGGCTTGCCGTCGGGCACGTCGTCCACCACGGTGGTGTCGATCGGGCTGCCCGGGGTGCCGTTCTTGGTGAAGTTGGCCGGATAGGTCGCCGCCGCCTGGGTGGACGTCGACATCTCGCGGGCGCCGTCGCCGCCGTAGTAGCCGAGCCGGTAGACCTCGACGTGGTACGGGGTCGGCGACTGCACCTTGAACTGCACGGTGTCGCCGGCCTGGACGCTCACCTTGGTGGTGAAGCCCTGGACGTTGCCGTAGGCGCTGGGCGCGTACCAGTCCTCCATCGGCGTGCCCGTTTTGGAGTTCTCACAGGTGATCGGGTTCGATCCGGTCCCGCAGGGATCGGAGGCCGACGCGCCGGAGCTCACGACCAGCGGCAGCGCTGCCGCGACCACCGCCGCGACCAGGGCGCTGAGAAGGCCCCGGATGAGTCTGCTCTTTCTGTACATCTGTACCTCTGTGCGTTTCAGGTGCGGGGCCCGCTCGGAAAGGCGGGAGGGGCGAAGCGGTGTCTGAGCACCCCGGGGGCCGCGGCGGACCGCCGCGGCCGGGGCGTCAGCGCAGAGCGGCGGCGAGCGTGTCCACGACTCGCTGCTGCTGATCGGCGGTGATCTGCGGATAGAGCGGCAGCGAGAGAATCCGGTCCGCTGCCTCCTCGGCGTGCGGGAAGTCCCCCCGGCGGTGACCGAGGTGGGCGAACGCGGGGGTCAGGTGGACCGGCGCGGGGTAGTGCACACCCGCGCCGATGCCCTCGGCGTTGAGCTTGCCCACCACGTCGTCGCGGTCGGCGCCGACGACCCGCAGCACATACAGGTGCCACACATGCTCGTTGCCGGCCACGGTGACCGGCGGCACCACCCGGCCGGCCGCCACCAGACCGGCGAGCAGCGCGTCATAGCGTGCCGCGGCGGCGCGGCGGGCCCGGTTGCCCTCGGCGAGCCGGGCCAGCTTCGCCCGGAGCACCACCGCCTGGAGACCGTCCAGACGGCTGTTGAAACCGGCCACGTCGTGGCGGTACTTGGCGACACCGCCGTGGTTGGCGATGGCCCGTACCCGGGCGGCGGCGTCCTCGTCGTCGGTGAGCACCGCGCCCGCGTCACCGTAGGCGCCGAGGTTCTTGCCCGGGTAGAAGCTGGTGGCGGCGATACCGCCGCTGCCGGGGGAGCGGCCCTCGCGGGTCGCGCCCTGGCACTGCGCCGCGTCCTCCACCACCTTGACGCGCTCGGGCAGCGCCGCGATCAGGGCGGCCACCTCGGCGCACTGTCCGTACAGGTGCACCGGCACCACCGCGCGGGTGGCCGGGCCGACCGCGGCCAGCGCGGCCCGCGGGTCGAGCAGATAGGAGTCCGGCAGGCAGTCCGCCGGCACCGGACGGGCGCCGGTCCTGGCCACCGCGCCGGCCGTGGCGATGAAGGTGTTGGCGGGGATCACCACCTCGTCGCCGGCGCCGACGCCGCTCACCCGCAGCGCCAGCTCCAGGGCGTCGGTGCCGTTGGCGACACCCACGCAGTGCGCGACGCCGGCGAACTCGGCGTACTCGCGCTCGAAATCGCGGACCTCGTCACCGCCGATGAAGGCGGTGCGCGCCAGCACCCGTTCGAAACCTGCCTGCACCTGCGGGGCGACCTCGGCGTGCGCCGCCTTCAGATCGACCAGCGGAATGTGGTTCATATGACGGGAGTCCCCCTCCGTAGCACCGGCCGCACTCCGCGGTCGCCGGTCTCCTTGCTGTCGAGCGCGCCCCCTGGGGCGGCACCGGCCGGGGCCGGCGGGTGGGCCGGCGCCTGGGCCAGTGGGTGGTCGCCGGTCAGCTCCGCCAGCGCCCGCGGACCGGCCGCCCGCAGCCGGCGGGCCGGGCCGCCCACCCACACCTCGCCCGGCGGCACGTCGCCGAGCACCGCGCTGCCCATACCGATCAGCGACCAGGCGCCGACCGTGGCGCCTTCGCGGACCAGGGCGCCGGCGCCCACATAGGCGCCGCGCTCCAGCCGTACCCCGCCGCCGAGCCGCACCCCGGACGCGACGGTGGCGAAGTCCGCCACCTCGTCGTCATGGGTGAGGACGGCGTGCGGCATCACCGCGACATGCGCGCCGACCCGAACCGCCGCGGTCAGTACGCAGTGCGCGAGCAGCACCGACCCGGGGCCGACGGACGAGGAGCCCGACACCGCCGCGGTGGGATGGACCAGTGTCGCGTACCGCCGCTCCGGCAGCCCGAGCCGGGCCACCAGCCTGGCCCGTACCGCGTAGTCCCGGGGGCTGCCGACACACACCAGCACCCGCGCCCGCGGCAGGTCCGCCAGCAGATCGCTGCCGCCGAGCACCGGCACGCCGTCCACCTGGCGGCCGTGCAGCGCCGGGTCGTCGTCCAGATGGCCGAGCAGCCGCCAGCGCGCGGCCCGGCCGGCCGCCCGGTCCGCGGCCTCGACGTCCCGCACCGCCTGCGCGGTCTCCCGGGCGAAGCCGCCCGCGCCGACCAGCACCAGCGGGGTGCCCGCCGGGGCGCCGCTCACCCGCGGCCCGGTCCGGACCCGGCGGCCGCCGCGAGCGCGCCCACCACCCGGTCCTGCTGCTCCCCGGTCATGGTGTGGAAGAGCGGCAGGATCAGCGAATCGCGGCTGATCCGCTCGGTGACCGGCAGCGGGCCGTGCGGATGCCCCTGGTAGGCGGGCTCCAGGTGGGCGGCCATGATGCCGCGCCGCGCCGAGACGCCGGCCTCGGAGAGCGCCGCGAGCACCTCGTCGCGGCCCAGCGGGAAGTCCTCGGCGAGCAGCACCCAGTACGACTGGAAGTTGCCCTGGCCGTAGGCCGGATCGCGGACCGGGACGAGCCCCGGCACCTCCCGCAGCAGCGTGTCGTAGCGTGCCGCCAGCGACCGGCGGCGGGCCACCATCTCGTCCAGCTTGCCGAGTTGCACCAGGCCGACGGCGGCCTGGATGTCGGTCATCCGGTAGTTGAAGCCGACTTCGAGGTAACGCTCCAGCACCGGCTTGCTGCTGGCGTGCCGCTCGGCCGCCGAGGCGTTCATCCCGTGCTCGCGCAGCCGGCGCAGGCGCGCCGCCCACACCGCGTCGTCGGTGGTGATCATGCCGCCCTCGCCGGTGGTGACCACCTTGCGCGGATGGAAGGACCAGGCGGCCAGCAGCGCCCCCTGCCCGACCGACTTGCCGCCGACGGTCGAGCCGATCGCGCAGGCCGCGTCCTCGACCAGCGCGATGTCCCAGTCGGCGCACCGCTCGCGGAGTGCGTGGCTGTCGGCGGGGACCCCGCCCTGGTGGACGGCGAGCACCGCCCTGGTCCGCTCGGTACGGACCGCGTCGACGGTCGCCGCCGTCAGATTCCCGGTGGCCGGCTCCACATCGGCGAACACCGGGTGCGCGCCGACGTAGCGGACCGCGTTGGCGGTGGCGATGAAGGAGAGCGAGGGCACGACGACCTCGTCTCCCGGGCCCAAGTCCAGTGCCACCAGGGCGAGATGGAGCGCGGCGGTGCAGGAGCTGACCGCGATGCCGTGCTCGGCGCCCACCTTCTCGGCGAAGGCCGCCTCGAACTCGGCGACCCGCGGCCCCTGGGCGACCCAGCCGGACCGTACGGCCGCCGCCGCGGCCTGCGCCTCCTCCTCGCCCAGCCACGGGATCATCACCGGTATCCGGGCCGGGGCGGCCTCGGCCGGCGCGCTCATCGGGCCGCCCCGGTCTCCAGGGTCTCCGCGGTCTCCACGGTCGACGCCGGACCCGTGCCGGCGAGCCCGTCCCGCGCCGTGACGGCCGCCGTGAGGGCGTCCGTCTCGCGCTCGGCGCGCCACCAGTCCACCAGGTCCCGCAGGCCCGCCCGCAGGTCGATCCGCGCGGTGAACCCGAGCCGCCGCGCCGACTGCGAGGTGTCCGCCAGCCGCCGGCTCACCCCGTTGACCGCGCGGGCCGGGCCGTGCACCGGCTCCAGATCGGCGCCCATCGCCGCCAGCAGCCCCAGCGAAAGGTCCTTCAGGCTGGTCTCGGTGCCGCTCGCGACGTTGAACACCTCGTCGGTCAGGTCGGATTCCGCGGCCAGCACATTGGCCCGCGCGATGTCCCTGACATGCACGAAGTCCATGGTCTGGGTGCCGTCACCGAGGATCAGCGGCGGCTCACCGGCCTCGATCCGCTCCATCCAGCGGATCAGCACCTCGGTGTAGAGGCCGTGGATGTCCATCCGCGGCCCGTACACGTTGAAGTACCGCAGCGCCACGTAGTCCAGGCCGTACATCGCGTGGAAGCTGCGCAGCATCCCCTCGTTGAACGCCTTCGCCGCCCCGTAGAACGTGTCGTTGTTGTACGGGTGGTGGCGCTCGGTGGTCGGGAAGGTCTCAGCCAGGCCGTACACCGAGGCGGACGACGAGGCGATCACCTTGCCGACGCCCTCGGCCGCCGCGGCCTCCAGGACGTTGAAGGTGCCGTCGACCATCACCTCGTTGGCCAGCCGGGGTTCCTCGGCGCACTGGGTGATCCGGATCGCGGCCAGGTGGAACACCAGCTCGGCGCCGGCGGTGACCTTGCGGACGGTGGCCGCGTCGCGGATGTCGCCCTCGACCACCTCGACCAGGCCGCTGCCCATCGATCCGGCCAGATTGGCGATCCGGCCGCGGACGAAGTTGTCGAGCACCACGACGTGCCGGGCGCCGCCCTCGACCAACTGGTCGACCAGATGGGAACCGATGGTGCCGGCTCCTCCGGTGACCAGGATCCTCTTGCCCTCTACCGTGCTCAAGTCCGTTCCCCCCACTGCTTCGTCATGGTGATCCGCCCGATCGCTAGGTCGACGGGATTGCGTTGGCGGCGTGCTCGCCATGGCCGGGCGCGGCCCGGACCGGGCCCGCACGATGTGCCGGAGGCCGGGCCGGGGCGGCGCGCTGCGGCCGGGTTCAGTGCCCGGCGCGCAGGCCGACCACCGCGCCGCGGAACTCCAGGCTCCGCGACGCCGCTTCGAGGATGTCGAGCACCCGCAGCCCGGCCCGGCCGTCGGTGAGCGGCGCCCGCCGCTCGTTGATCGCCCCGGCGAACTCGTCGACCATGGCGCGCAGCGCTTCCTTCTCCTTCAGCGCCGGCGCGACCATGTCGCCCGAGCGATAGGAGATCATCATCTCCCGGCGCTCACTGGCCGCCAGCTCCTGCGGGGCCGACAGATCGACCCCGCGGTCGAAGACCGCCAGCCGCTGCGCCGGGTTGAGGTCGTCCCAGACCAGCGTGCGCTTGGAACCGCCGACCATGGTGGTGCGGACCTTGGTGGGCGACAGCCAGTTCACATGCACATGGGCGATCGCACCGGTGTTGAGCTGAAGGGTCAGATACGCGACGCAGGCGTGGCCGGCCCCGATCGGGTCGGCGCCGTGCGCGGCGACCGCGACCGGTTCCACGTTCTCCGGCAGGATGAAGTCGAGGATCGACAGGTCATGGGGCGCGAGGTCCCACATCACGTCGATGTCCTTCTGCACCAGGCCCAGATTGATCCGCACCGAGTCCACGAAGTGGATGTCGCCCAGCTCGCCGGAGCGGACCATGTCCCTGATCCCGGCCACCGCCGGGGTGTAGCAGTAGGTGTGATCGCACATCAGGGTCAGCCCGCGGTCCGCCGCCTCCGCGACCAGCCGGGCGCCGTCGGCGTACGTGGCGGCCAGCGGCTTCTCCACCAGCACGTGTTTGCCGGCCCTGACCGCGGCGAGCGCCACGTCGAGGTGGGTGCCCGCGGGGGTGGCGACCGCCACCGCGTCCACCGTCGGATCGGCCAGCACGGCCGCGTAGTCGGCGGTCGCCCGGACCGTGGAGTAGCCGCCCAGCACCCGCTGGGCCCGGTCCACGTCGAGATCACACAGCCAGCGCAGCCGGAAGGCCGGGCTCGACTGGAAGTTGCGGACCAGATTGGGGCCCCAGTAGCCGGCCCCGACCACGGCGACTCCGAGTGCCCCGCCGTCGTCCCCGGCGGCTTTCTTCGCGTGGGTGCTGTCCGTCACGGTGTGCGTCTCCCCTTCGTACACGTCGGCTGGCATACCCGCCATGCCCGCACAGCGCGGAAGGAGGCGGTCGCGGCCGCGTGCCGCGGAGGAGTTCCCCGGCCCATGGTCATGCTGTCCCCCCACCCCGGTGTGCCGCATCCCCGCGGACACGTCGGCGTCCCCACGCCTGTGCCGTCACGGAGTCAATGGCCCGTCGAACTGAACCGACCCGGTCGCATCCCCGCGTCCGGGCTCGTACCTGCTGCGATGCCCTCGTGCAATCGCCGTCCCCAGTCATCATGGCCGTTTCGGCGACATCGGCTACCCCGGAAACTCCCGGACACTCGGACGTCGCGCAAACCGGCCGCGCGTCGCCCAATCTAGACCACGGGCTCCGGCACTGGGGGAGACTTGGGCGAAACACACAGCAACGACCCGGTTTTCGGCTGCATACTCACCCCGTGACGAGCATCGTGATCCCCGCGCACAACGAGGAACGGGTCATCGGCCGCCTGCTTGACGCCCTGTTGGCCGGCGACCGCGCCACCGCCGGGGACGGTACGGGCACGCCCCGGCCGGATGTCGTGGTGGTCTGCAACGGCTGTACGGACGAGACCGCGAAGGCCGCCACCCGCCCCGGCGTCCGGGTGGTCGACCTGCCGACCCCCTCCAAACACGCGGCCCTGCGGGCCGGTGACCAACACGCCCACGGCTTCCCCCGGTTGTACGTGGACGCGGACGTCGTGCTCGGCGCCGGCGACGTGGCGGCGCTGACCTCCGCGCTCGCCGGCACGCCCCAACTGCTCGCGGTGGCACCGGAACGCGAACTGCCGACGGCCGGCTGCGACTGGCGGGTGCGCGCCTACTACCGGGTGTGGACCCGCCTTCCCGCCGTCCGCGAAGGGCTCTTCGGCCGCGGCGTGATCGCGGTGACCGAGGAGGGCTACGGCCGGCTCGCCGCGCTGCCGCCGCTGATGGCCGACGACCTCGCGGCGTCGCTGGCGTTCGGACCGGGGGAGCGGCGGGTGGTGGTCGGCGCCCGGGTCGTCGTCCACCCGCCGCGCACCTGGGCGGATCTGATCAGGCGCCGGATCCGCGCCGCGGTCTCCACCGCCCAACTGGAGCACCGGCAGCGGCAGTCGGTCACGGACACGGCCGGGGACGCGCCGCCTTCGGCCCGGACGAGCACAGCGGACCTGCGTACGCTGCTGCGTCGGGAGCCGCTGCTGCTGCCGTCGGTCGTGGTGTTCCTGGCCGCCGCCGTCACGGCCCGCCGCAAGGCCGCACACGCCATCCGCGACCAGGACTTCGGGACCTGGCTGCGGGACGAGAGCAGCCGTCAGGGCTGATCTCGGCAGGGGGAGAAGAGCAGGGGGGAACAACCATGTATCTTGCGGACCGCGCCGCCCCCGCGCGCGCGAACACCGCCCCGGACGGCGTCCGCCGCCCGGTCCGGCGAGTCTCACAGGTGGTGCTGGCGCTCGGGGCCGTCAGCCTGATCACCGACGTCTCCTCGGAGATGGTCACCGCGGTGCTGCCGCTCTACCTGGTGGTGAGCCTGGGGCTCAGCCCGCTGGGATTCGGCGCCCTGGACGGCGTCTACAACGGGGTCAGCGCGCTCGTCCAGCTCACCGGCGGCCATCTCGCCGACCGGGTACGCGACCACAAGCTGATCGCCGGGCTCGGCTACGGACTGTCCGCGCTGTGCAAGCCGCTGCTGCTCCTCGTGCAGAGCCTCGGCCCGCTCGGCGTGGTGCTCGCGCTGGAGCGCACCGGAAAGGGCCTGCGCACCTCACCGCGGGACGCGCTGATCTCGCTGTCCACACCCGCGGAGCACCGCGGCCGGGCCTTCGGCGTGCACCGGGCGATGGACACCACGGGGGCGGTGCTCGGCCCGATCACCGCCTTCCTGATCCTGCGCGCCGCCACCGACGGCTACCACGCGGTGTTCGGCGTCAGCGCCTGCGTCGCCGTGCTCGGCGTGCTGGTGCTGGTGCTGTTCGTCCCGGGGAAGCGGCAGTTGGCGGCCGAGGGCATCGGCGGCGCGGCCGACGCGCCCGGCAGCAGACCGGTGAACCTCCGGGAGGCGGCCGCGCTGCTGCGGCTGCCCAGGCTGCGGGCGCTGACCGGCTGCGCGGTGCTGCTCGGCCTCACCACCGTCAGCGACGCCTTCGTCTATCTGCTGCTCCAACACCGGGCGCACATCGGCGAGGAGTGGTTCCCGCTGATGCCGCTGGGCACCGCGTCGGTGTTCCTGCTGCTCGCGGTGCCCGCCGGAGTGCTCGCCGACCGGGTGGGACGGCGAGCGGTCTTCCTCGCCGGGCACGCCGGACTGCTCGCCGGGTACGCGCTGCTGCTGTGGGCGCCGGCCACCCCCGCGCTGCCCTATCTGGTGCTCGGACTGCACGGGCTCTTCTACGCCGCCACCGACGGGGTGCTGCCCGCCGCGGTCTCCGATGTCGTACCCGAGGAACTGCGGGGCAGCGGACTGGCGTTGGTGGGCACCGGGCAGGCGCTCGCCCGCTTCTGCTGCTCGCTCGCCTTCGGCGCGGCCTGGACCGTCTGGGGCGACACCCGGGCGCTGTTCGGCTCCGCGATCGGCCTGCTGCTGTGCGCGCTGGTGGCCGGCCTGGTGCTGCGCCCCGCGGGCGGCCGGCGATGAGCGAGCGGCCCGGGGCGCCGCGCGGCGCCGCGCCGCGGCATCCCGCCTTCCCCGGCCCGTCCGACGCCCCGTCCGACAACGCGGCACACCCGACCCACCCGAGTACCGCGAGGAACACCACCATGACGCCCAAACGCCGCCTGCTCATCCTGGTCCTGGCGGTGGTACTGCTGGCCGGCCTCGGCGCCGGCTTCGTGCTGCACGCCGCCTCCCAGGCCGACGAGAAGAACAAGCCGCGGGCCGGCGGTCCCGCGGTCGGCGCCGGCCCGGTCGCCCTCACCCAGAAGCAGCGGCTGGCCTTCATCAACTCGGCGCCCGGTCCGTACCGCACCGAGGTCGCCACCGTCCCGGCCGGACAGCCCGGCGGCCCCCGTACGACCGCCGGCCTCAAGTGCGCCCGGTTCTACGCCGCCAAGGGCACCGGCGTCTGCCTCCAGTCCGGCCTCGGGGTGGTCGCGCAGACCAACCGGGCGGTCATCGTGGACAGCGCCCTGCACACCCTGCGCACCTTCCCGCTGGCCGGCACGCCCAGCCGCGCCCGGATCTCGCCGAGCGGCCGGCTCGCCGCCTGGACGGTCTTCGTGGGCGGCGAGTCCTACGGCGCCGCGTTCTTCTCGACCCGTACCTCCATCGTGGACACCCGCACCTGGAAACTGCTGCCCAACCTGGAGGACTTCGCCATCACCCTGGGCGGCCGCGCGTACCGCGACGTGGACGACAACTTCTGGGGCGTCACCTTCGCCGCCGACGACGACACCTTCTACGCCACTCTCGGTACCGGCGGCAAGACGTATCTGATGAAGGGCTCCGTCGCCGCTCGTACCATCGCGTCGGTCGGCGTACAGAACGTCGAGTGTCCCTCCCTGTCCCCCGACGGCACCCGGATCGCCTTCAAGAAGCGGGTCCTGGCCGGTGCCTCGCTGTGGCACGAGTACGTACTCGATCTGCGCACCCTGAAGGAGACCCCGCTGGCGGAACACCACAGCGTGGACGACCAGGCGGACTGGATCGACGACCACACGGTCGCCTACGCGCTCCCCAAGGAGGGCGACACCAAGAGCACCGACCTGTGGAGCGTGCCCGCCGACGGCGGCGGCACGCCGCGGCTGCTGATCCCCGACGCCTCCTCGCCGGCGGCGCTGTGAACCATCCGGGCCGGCCGAACCGCCGGGCGGTCAAGTGACATGCGGGTTTTTATCGGCATCCGACCGATAACTCATGATTCGCCAGGGTCCGCCACCCTGGTCCCCCTTGCGGCGACACGGTCGAGGCAACAACCTGGCGGCTGCCCGATCCACTGACGAACTCCGGTGCCGCGCCGCTCCGTCGGCCGCGCCACCGGACGAGGGGGGAACACCTTGACGTACCCGACCATCCGCGGCCGGCGGCACACCGGCCGCACCAGAGCGACGAGGCTGACCGCGCTGGCCGCCGCGACCGCGCTGACCGCCGCGGGGCTGGCCGTGCTCGCGGCGCCCGCCGCCCACGCCGCGGCCGGCACCATCACCGCCTACGTCGCCAACGCGGGCGACAACACCGTCTCCGTGGTGGACACCGCCACCGGCGCGGTGACCGCCACCATCCCGGTCGGCGCCATCCCGCAGGGCGCGGCGGCCACCCCGGACGGCAGCCGGGTCTACGTACCCGACATCGGCTCCAACGCCGTCTCGGTGATCGACACCGCGAGCGCCGCGGTGACCGCCACCATCCCGGTCGCCTCCAGCCCGACCGCCGCCGCGGTCTCCCCGGACGGCAGCCGGGTCTACGTCGCCGACCTCGGCGCCAACTCCGTCAGCGTCATCGACACCGCCACGGAATCGGTGGTCGCGGGCCTCGCGGTCGGCTCAGGACCCGACTCCCTCGCGGTCTCGCCCGACGGCCGGACGCTCTACGTCGCGGGCAGCGGCGGCACGGTCTCCGTGGTGGACACCGCCACCACCACCGTGCGGACCACCCTCCCGGTCGGCTCGTTCCCGATCGCCATAGCCCTCTCCGCCGACGGCGCGCACGGCTACGTCGCCAACCTCCACGACAACAGCGTCACCGTGATCGACACCGCCGACGACACGACCGCCACCTACGCCGTCGACGCGGCGCCCTACGCCCTCGCCGTCGCCCCCGACGGGTCAGAGGTCTATGTCGCCGACGGCGCCGCCGGTTCGGTCTCCGTCTTCGACACCGCGACCCACGCGGTGACCGCCACCATCCCGGTGGGCGCGGCCCCGCAGGGCCTGGCCATCACACCCGACGGCTCCCGCGTCTACGCCACCAACCTGGGCTCCAACACCGTCTCGGCCATCGACACCGCCACGCAATCGGTGGTCGCCACCACCGATGTCGGCCGCAGCCCGAGCGGAGTGGCACTCGTCTTCACCGCCGCCACCCCGCCGCCCGCGCCCGAAGTGACCTCGGTCAGCCCCGCCACCGGACCGGTCACCGGCGGCACCGTCGTCACCATCGGCGGCAGTCACCTCGCCGACGTGAGCGCCGTCGCCTTCGGCCCGGGCCACCCCGCCACCGGTGTCGCGTGCTCCGACACCGCCTGCGTCGCCACCGCGCCGCCCGGCGCGGCCGGCACCGTGGACGTGACCGTCACCAGCCCGGCCGGCACCAGCGGCGCCGGCGCCGCCGACCACTACACGTACACCGCCGTCGCACCGCAGAGCGCCGATGTGGCCGTCGCCCTGTCCGCCAGCCCGGTGCCCGGCCTGCTCGGCGCGCACATCGACTACACGCTCACCATCGCCGACCAGGGCCCGGGCGCCGTCTCCTCGGCGACCGTCACCGTCAACCTCCCCTCCCCGCTCAGGGCCACCTCCGGCGACTGCGCCGTGTCGGCGGGCAAGGTCACCTGCACCACCGGGTCGCAGGCCGCCGGCGCCCGGACCACCCGTCACTTCAGCGTCCCCGTCGGCCTGCTGAGCCTCAACCTCCCGTACTCCGTCACCGCCGGCCGCACCGCGAGCAGCCCCACCGACCCGAACCCGGCCAACGACCGGGCCACCCGTACCTGCACCATCGTCACCTCGCTGCTGATCAACTGCTCCTGACAGGCGTCGCTGACAGGCGCTCCTGACACCCGCGCCGGTGGCGGATCCTCGGCGGGTTCGCCACCGGTACGGCTCCGGGGCGTGTTTGATGCCTCCTGACGGCACGGCACCCAGGAGGCAGTAATGGACACCATGCACGCGGTACGCGGCCATCACCGCGGCGGCCCGGAGGAACTGCGGTACGAGGAGGCGCCGCGGCCGGTGCCCGCCGAGGGGGAACTGCTGGTCCGGGTGCGCTCGGCGTCGATCACCCCGGGCGAGCTGGACTGGGACGCCACCTGGACCGACGCCCTCGACGGCAGCGGCACCCCACGGCTGCCGATCACGCCGGCCAAGGAGTTCTCCGGCACGGTCGCCGCGCTCGGCCCCGGGGTCACCGACCGGTCGGTGGACGACGAGGTGTACGGGCTGATCCCCTTCACCCGGGACGGCGCCGCCGCCGAGTTCACCGTCGTGCCCAGCGTGGTGGTGGCCGGCAAACCGGCCGAGCTCGACCACGACGCCACCGCGGCCCTCCCGCTCGCCGGTCTCACCGCCTGGCAGGGGCTGGTGCGGCACGGCGGCCTGCGGCACGGGCAGCGGGTCCTGGTGCACGGCGGGGCGGGCGGCGTCGGCGCCCTCGCCGTCCAGGTCGCCGCGGCCCGCGGCGCCTCGGTGACGGCGACCGCCGCCGCGCGGGACGCCGACTTCGTCAGGGAACTCGGCGCCGAGCGGGTCATCGACTACGCGGGCGACCGATTCGAGGATCAGGTGGACGATGTCGACCTGGTCTTCGACACGGTCGGCGGGGACACCCTGACCCGCTCCTGGCAGGTGCTGCGGCCGGGCGGTGTGCTCGTCGGCATCGTCGCGCCGCCCGCGGCGACCGGCCCCGACGGGCGCCGCGGGGTGTTCTTCGTCGTCGAGCCGGACCGGGCCGGCCTGGAGGAGCTGAACAGGCTGGTCCGGGCCCGCCAGCTCACCCCCCTGGTGGCGCAGGTCTTCCCGGTGGAGCAGGCCGCCGACGCCTACGCCCGGTTGGACCGGCCGCACCGGCGGGGAAAGATCGTGCTGAGGGTGTCGTGACGGGGCGGTGGTCCGCCGGGGAGCCTCGGGATGTCAGGATGGAGTCCATGGACAACGTTTATTTCGACATCTCCATCGACGGCGCGCCCGCAGGGCGGATCGTCTTCCGCCTGTTCGACGACGTGGTGCCCAAGACGGCCCAGAACTTCCGTGAGCTCGCCACCGGCCAGCACGGCTTCGGCTACGCGGGCTCCGCCTTCCACCGGGTCATCCCGGACTTCATGCTCCAGGGCGGTGACTTCACCAGCGGTGACGGCCGCGGCGGCAAGAGCATCTACGGCGCCAAGTTCGCCGACGAGAACTTCCAGCTCACGCACGACCGTCCGTTCCTGCTGTCGATGGCGAACGCCGGCCCGAACACCAACGGCTCGCAGTTCTTCATCACCACCGTGGTGACCTCCTGGCTCGACGGCAAGCACGTCGTCTTCGGCGAGGTCGTCGAGGGTTCCGACCTGGTCAAGAAGATCGAGGGCAAGGGCAGCCGCAGCGGCACGCCGACGTCCAAGGTCGTCATCACCGAGTCCGGCACCATTCCCGCCTGACCTGACCTGACCTGACCTGACCTGACCTGACCTGACCTGATCCGGTCTGATCCGGTCTGATTTGATTCCCCGGGTTCTTTTCCGCCCCGGAACGCCCCCGGCCGCTCGCCGCGCCGGGGGCTTCGCCGTCTCCGCGAGGTGGACGACAGGGGAGAGCGGTTCGCGGGGGCGGCCGGGTTCGACGCGGCGGCCGGGGGCAGAAGCGGTGGCATGAACACCGCCGAACCTGTGGGCCGTTCCGTACGGCGTCCCGTCCCGTCGCCCGTGGTCGTCGCGGCCGTGCTGATCGCCGTGGCCGTGGTCCTGACCCTGGTGATCACCGGCAACGAGCACCACAGCGGTCCGCCGAAGCCCGACGCGCTCGGCCAGGCCGCCCCGGGCACGTGGCCCGGCGACACCGGCACCGGGACCGATTTCCGGGCCGGTGACGCCGATCTCGTCGTCCTCGACGGCGTCTCCGGCAAGATCCAGGTCTCCGCCGACCCCGACGCGCACACGGTCAGCGGCACCTTCGACGCCACCGATCCGGGCCACGGGCAGCTCGCCCGGATCGGGGCGGTCGCCGACCGGGCGGACGGCCCGCACGCCCTCACCATCGCCTGCGCGGACGCCAACGACGTCGCCATGCCCTGCGCGGGGAACCTCGCGATCACCGTGCCCGAGCACACCGGACTGCGACTGCGCCAGACTTCAGGGGAGACCGAACTGAGCGGAATCGGGGGCGAGTTGACGGTCAGCGTCGCCTCCGACCGCTTCACCGCCCAGGACCTGCGGGCGGCCCGCGCCGCGGTGACGGTCGTCTCGGGCAGCGCCGACCTGGGCTTCGCCGCCGCGCCCGACTCGCTCGCGGTGCACACCACTTCCGCCTCGACCACGCTGCGGCTGCCAGCCGGGGACGGCAGCGGTTACGCCGTCACCACCGCGGCGACCTCCGCCGACGTCCAGGTCCAGGTGCCCCGCCGGGACGACGCCCCCCACAAGCTCTCCCTCCAGGTGCTCTCCGGCTCGCTGGCCGTCCTGCCCGCCTGACGACGGCCGCGCCCAGCGCCGGAACCCGCCGGCGGCGGAGGGGAGCCGGCGGGTTCCGGTCGGCGGCCCGCGGGGCCCGCGCGTGCCCGAACGGGGTACGCCCAATGCGCCACATCCCCGCACCGGGCGACGTAGGCTCAGCAGAGTGAGCAATGGTGTCGGTGAGGGTCAGGAGTGTCTGCGCTGCGCCGAGTTAGAGGCCCGGTTCAAGGATCCGGTGACGCCCAATCCGGGCGCCTTCCTCTACGGCTGGGCGACGCACCAGCTGGATGACCACGGAGCCCGGCCGGGCCCCCGCGCGGGATGCGCGGAGTGCGCCAGATACGCGGCGGACGGCGGCGCGATCCAGCCCAGGGTCTGGCTCCGCTGGGCGCGCACCCACTACATGTCCTGCGCCCTGGCCCCCGGCTGGAAGCCGGCCGGGGTCCTGCCGCCCGCCGCCTCCTGACCGCGCCGGCCCCGGACTCACTCGGCGCGCAGGATGTCGATCAGCTCCCGCGGCAGCCCGTGGGTGTCGTGCAGGTAGGCGTAGTCCCCGGCGTCCAGCACACCGGAGAAGCGCGGCCGGGCCAGCACGCCGCGGCCGCGGCTCAGCATTCCGGCGAACCGCCGCTCCTCGGCGAGCAGCACCTCGCGGACTCGCGCCACCGGGTACGGCAGCCCGAAGTGGTCGAGGGTGGCGGCGATCAGCTCCGCCGGCAGATCGGCGAGGGTGGCCGGGGTGGCCGGCGTGCGCGAGGTGGCCGGGGTGGCCGGGGTGTTCGGGTCACGGTCCCGGCCGTGCCGCCACAGGAGCGTCAGCACCCGGCGGACCAGTCGCCGCAGGACGTATCCGTGGCCGTTGGCGCCGGGCGTCACGCCGTCGGCGATCACCACGGCGGCCGACCGCAGATGGTCCGCGACGATCCGCAGCTCGGTGCCCTCGATGCCCCACAGCGGGGGCAGCAGCCGCAGCCAGGGCTCGAAGAGGTCGCCGTCGAAGACCGAGCGCCGGCCTTGTAGGACCATCGCCAGGCGTTCCAGACCCATGCCGGTGTCCACCGAGGGCCGCGACAGCGGCTGGAGGCCCTGGTCGTCGAGCCGCCGGTAACGCATCATCACGTGGTTCCACACCTCGACCCAGCGGTCGTCGCCGCTGGGGGCGCCCAGCGGCGGGCCGTCCCCGGTCCAGACGAAGATCTCCGAGTCGGGGCCGCAGGGTCCCGTGGGGCCGTTGGACCACCAGTTGTCCTCGCGGGTCGTCTCCACCGGCACGCCCAACTCCTGCCAGGCGCGCAGCGATTCGTCATCGGGGCCGGTCTGCCCGTCGCCGCCGAAGACGGTGGCGTGGAGCCGCTCCGGGCCGATGCCGAAGCCGTCGACCAGTAGCTCGTACCCCCAGCGCAGGCTCTGCCGGGACCCGTAGTCGCCCAGCGACCACGAGCCCAGCATCTCGAAGACGGTGAGATGGGTCGGGTCGCCGACCTCCTCCAGGTCGGTGGTGCGCAGGCAGCGCTGGACATCGGCCAGCCGGCGGCCGAGCGGATGGGGACGCCCCTCCAGATAGGGGGTCAGCGGATGCATCCCGGCGGCGGTGAAGAGCACCGGGTCGCCCGGTGGCCGGACCAGCGAGGCGGACGGCATCAGCCGGTGGCCCCGGTCACGGAAGAAGGCGGTGAAGGTGTCGGCGGTCTGCCGGGTGGTCGGCGTGGTCTCCACGACGGTGGGCCTCTCGGTCAGGGCGCCGGAAAGGCCGTCGGCTCGTGCCGCCGCCACCAAGGAGAGAACACCGAGGAAGAGGGGGGAGAAGGCACCCGGCGAACCGTTTCCGGTCGCCGGTCTGTGCTGGGGAAGGTCAGGCGGCGGCTACCGGCGAGCTGGTCGCTCGCGCGGTCGCGTCGGTGTGCCGGGCGATCTCCATGGCATCAACGGTAACAGCGGCCCCGGCGGACCGCCTCGGGATTACCTTCCGCCGAAGTGGCCCCGCGGCGGGGCCGGGTCGTGGTGGGGAGTCGTCGCGGGCCGTCGGGGCGCGGCGTCAGACCGTGGCGTCGGGCCTGGCGTAGGTGCGGCCCTTCCAGGCCGCGCCCCTGCCCCGGTAGTGCTCGACCGCGGAGTGCACGGTCATCAGCAGGTAGAGGGCCGCGGTGTACGGGAGCAGGGGCGCGAGCCAGAGCGGCTGCCCGTAATACCGCAGCATCGGCAGATAGCTGCCGGTCATCGCCGCCCAGCTCGCCGCGCCGAGCGCGCACAGCGGCCAGGCGCCGGCCAGCGCGCCGCCGACCGCGGCCGCCGGGGGCACCAGGTAGATCAGCGCCAGGCCGAGGACCGTACCGGCCAGCAGCGCGGGATTGTGCCGCAGCTGGGCGTAGGCGCTGCGGGAGACCATCCGCCACAGCTCGCCGAGGCCGGGGTAGGGGCGGACGCTGTCCACCCGTTCGGCCAGGCCCAGCCAGATCCGGCCGCCCGACCGCTTGACCGCCCGGGCCAGCGCGACGTCGTCGATCACCGACTGGCGGATCGAGTCCGGCACGCCGGCCGCGGTGACCGCGGTGGTCCGGATCAGCACGCAGCCGCCGGCCGCGGCGGCGGTACGGGAGCCGGGGCGGTTGATCCAGCGGAAGGGGTAGAGCTGGGCGAAGAAGTAGACGAACGCCGGGACGATGAGGCGCTCCCAGCCGGTCTGCACCCGCAGCCGCGCCATCAGGGAGACCATGTCCAGGTCGGCGCGGACCGCGGCGGCGGTGAGCGCGCGCAGGCTGTCCGGGCGGTGGGCGATGTCGGCGTCGGTGAGCAGCAGGTACTCGGCGCCGGTCCGCTCCCGGGCCAGCGCGATGCCGTGGCGCACGGCCCACAGCTTGCCGGTCCACCCGGCGGGGGGTTCGCCCGGCGAGGTCACGGTCAGCGGCAGCCCGCCGTGCTCGGCGCCCAGCTTCTCCGCCAGCTCACCGGTGCCGTCGGTGCTTCCGTCGTCCACCAGGAACACCTCGGCGCTTCCGGGGTACGCCTGGGCGAGCAGCGACGGCAGGCTCGTCCCCAGCACCTCGGCCTCGTCCCTGGCCGGCACGACCACCGCGACCTTCGGCCAAACCGCCGGCTCGCCGCCACCCCGCGGCAACCGCACATCCGTCCGCCAGAACCCCCCTTGCCCCACCACCAGCCAGATCCAGGCGGCGAGTGAGATCCCAGCGGTTAGCGCCATCACCATCACCCCCGCAGTCTGTCATCCCCCCACCCACCTCCCACCCGGGGACACCCCTGCGGGTCGTCACCGACCGGGCGGCCCTGTTGCGGTCGTCCCCGGCCCACCGGCGAGTGGTGGGTTGCTCGCGCCGTTCCTCGCGCCCCTTTGGGGCGTGGCGTCGACTTGACGTTGGGCGGCGCCCCGCCAAGGGGCGCGAGGAACTGCGCGCTCAGCCACGGCGCGCCTGCGGGTTGTCACCGGTCGAAAGGGGCTGTTGCTGTCGTTTCCGGCCCACCGGCCGGTGGCGGGTTCCTCGTGCCCCTGACGGGGCGCCCCAAAGGGGCGCGGGGAACTGCGCGCTCGGGCACGGCGTGCCCGTGGGTCCTCACCGGCCCGGAGGGGGTTTGCGGTCCACCGGCGGTAGCCGGAAGCGCTTAGGGTGGGAGGGTGAAGATCGGGCTGCTGGATTCGGGCATCGGGCTGCTGGCCGCGGCCGCGGCGGTGCGGGGGTTGCGGGCGGACGCGGAGCTGGTGCTCGCGTCGGACCCGGCGGGGATGCCCTGGGGGCCGAGGTCGGCGGAGGACGTGACGCGGCGGGCGCTGGAGTGCGCGCGGGCCGCGGCCGAGGAGGGCCTGGACGCCCTGATCGTCGCCTGCAACACCGCCTCCGTACACGCCCTGCCCGCGCTCCGGGCCGCCTTCGAACCCCGGCTGCCGGTGATCGGGACGGTCCCCGCGATCAAGCCCGCCGCGGCCCGGCACACGACCGTCGCGATCTGGGCCACCCCCGCCACCACCGGCAGCGCCTACCAGCGCGGGCTGATCGCCGACTTCGGCAACGGCGCCAGGATCACCGAAGTGCCCTGCCCCGGCCTCGCCGCGGCCGTCGAGACCGCCGACACCGACGCGGTGGCCGCCGCCGTCCGCGCCGCCGCGGCCCTCACCCCGCCCGGGGTCGGCGCCGTGGTGCTGGGCTGCACCCACTACGAACTGGTCGCGGAACGGATCTCCGACGCAGTACCGGGAGCCGAGCTCTACGGTTCCGCCCAGGCCGTCGCCGGCCAGGCGCTGCGCAGGATCGGCGCCGGCGCCCCGTCCGGCGCGGCGGCCGCGTCCCCCGGCGGCGTGACCGTCCTGCAGAACGGCCGCCGCGCCGACCGGCTCCCGGCCGTCGCGCTGGCCTACCCGGAGGGCCTCGCCCTCGCCGCGACCCCGGCCTCCGCGGCCACGACGTGACGTAGAACGCTGCCCTATTCCCGCGGTCTTAGTACGCTTCGTGCCATGACGCACGTCCCGCGGCCAGAGGCCAGTACGTCCCAGGAGTGGACGGGCCGGGCGAGCAACCGGATGCAGTGGGTGCTCGCCGCGGTGGGCGCCGCCTGCCTGGCCCTCGGTGTCGACCTCGCCGTGGACGGCCCCGGCACCTCCGGCCTGCTCCCACTGGTGATGTCGGTGGTGGGCTGCCTGGCCGTGGGTCTGCTGGTGCTCTTCGGCACGATCGGCTTCACCCATGTGCATGTGTGGATCGACTACGAAGCGGTCCACGTACGGTGCGGCCACATCGGGCTCCCGCGCCGCCGTATCCCGCTCGACGAGGTGACCGGGGCCCAGGTGGACGCCCTGATCAGCCCGCGCACCTGGGGCGGCTGGGGCTACCGGTGGCGCCCGGAGCGGGGCACCGCCGTGGTGGTGCGGCGCGGCCCCGGTGTGGTGATCGACCTCGGCGGCGGCCGGTACTTCACCGTCACCGTGGACGACCCGGAAGGCGCCGTGCAGGCGATCAGGGACTGCCTGCGGCTGCGCGGCACCCGCCCGGCCGCCCCCGGTCCGGGCGGCGCCTGACCGCCGAGCGGCGGTCACCGGCCCGTCCCGTTCAGTCGTCCGGGTCCGCGGCGCCGCCGCACTCGTCGTCCGCCAGCGGGCGGGCCGTCGCGACGCCGGCGAGGAAGCCGGCACCGGCGGTCACCACGGCGTAGCTCAGCACGTGATCGACGGTCGCCAGCAGCGCCAGTCCGGTCAGCGCGGCCGCCGCCGACAGCACGACGGGTGTCGGCCGGGAGGAGCGCCACAGGGCGAAGAGCAGCCAACCGTAGGCGACCGCCAGGAACGCCACCCCGGGCAGGCCCTGCTCCGCGGCGAGTTGGAAGGGCGCCGAGCGCGGGGTCCCGGTGATCGGGCTCGGCGCGTCGGACGGCAGCGCGTCCGGCGCCTCGGACGCGTCGGCGAAGCGTTCCGGGCCGACGCCGCGGACCGGATGGCGCTCGGCGAGGCCGACCGCCCGGTGCCAGAGTTCGACGCGGGGCCGGGTGAGCTGGCCGGTGAGGTCCGTCGACAGGCCGGCCGGCAGCGTGCCGAACACCACCGCGCAACTCCCGCCGACCAGCAGCGCGGCGGCCAGGCCGAGCCCGGCCAGCCCCAGCAGCCGGTGGTGCCGGGTCTTCCTGGCGGCCGCCAGCGAGCACAGCATGACGGCGAGCCCCACCGCGAAGCCGGCGGCCGAGCCGAGCAGGAGAGCGGCGACGGCCGAGCCCGCGGCGACCAGCGCCAGGCCGGCCCGGCGCGCGGTGCCGTGCGCCGCCCAGGCGGCGCAGCACGCCGCTCCGATCGCCAGCACCAGCAGCGCCGCGTCCGCGTTCGGGTACCCCAGAGGCGGCGCGTCCGGGTGGGCGGACAGCCGCGACGGCGGGAGCACGACCAGGCCCAGGACGACCAGGGCGGCGACGGCGGGCGCCAGCACGGGCAGCAGCGCGCCGAGAATACGGCCGGCCGCGTATCCCGCGGTGACGGCGAGCAGGGCGAGCAGCGCGCCCTCCGGTCGGGCGGCCCGTCCAGCGGCGGCGATCATCACCCAGACGGCCCAACCGGCGAGGATCGCGAGGCCGACCGCGTCCACGACCCCGTAATCCGGCCGCACCACCGACCCCACCCCACCCGAGCCACCCCGCCCCGCCACCCCGGCGAACCCCGGCGCCCTCTCCCCAGGCCCCCCAGCGCCCCCGCCCGCCGGCCTTTCGGCGCCTGCGGCGAAGTGTCCTGGACGCGCAGGGTCGACGAGGCCGGCTAAATCCCCGGCATCCCCGCCCGCTGCCCCAGCCGGGCGGGGTGGGCCCGTCGGCCCTTCGCCGAGGCCCGCGGGGCCCGCGATGGGATCGGGCTCTCCAAAGCCCGCAGGATCAGCGAATCCCGTGGCGGGCGAGCCCGCCGGCCTTTCGGCGCCTGCGGCGAAGTGTCCTGGACGCGCAGGGTCGACGAGGCCGGCTAAATCCCCGGCATCCCCGCCCGCTGCCCCAGCCGGGCGGGGTGGGCCGGTCGACCCTTCGCCGAGGCCCGCGGGGGCCGCGAAGGGCCCGGGGTCGATAGAATCCGCCGTGCTCACAGAGGCCAAAGAATCCCGCGGTCTCGTGCGGGCAGCCTTCGGTGATCCCCCGGCCGTGATGTCCATCCCCCGGTACCCCCTGCCGCCACGCGTGACGTGACGGGTGCCGTCACGCCCGCGTTCCCCGCGTGGGCGCTGTCTTCGAGGTCACCGTAACCGCTGCGGAGCGGTGTGTGTACACCATGCGCGGGAACCTTGCCCCATTGGTGAAACCTGGTGCTGATGTGGCGTTCACCCGTTGTCTCGTACGCTCGGTGCATGGCGACTCCCCGGTTCATCCTGGACATCCGCGAGAAAGCGGGGGACACCCTGCTGTTCCTGCCCGGGGTGGTGATGGTGGTGTTCGACGCGAGAGGCCGCGTCCTGCTCAACAAACGGGCCGACAACGGACGCTGGGCACTCATCAGCGGCATCCCCGATCCCGGCGAGCAGCCGGCCGAGGCCGCCGTCCGCGAGATCATGGAGGAGACCGGGGTCTCGGCGGTGGTGGAGCGAGTGCTCAGCGTCTTCACCAATGAGCCGGTGGTGTACGGCAACGGCGACCGGGCCCAGTACGTCGACATCGTGCTGCGCTGCCGGGCGGTCGGCGGCCAAGCGCGGGTGAACGACGACGAGTCGCTCGACGTCCGCTGGTTCGCCCTCGACGAGCTGCCGCCGCTCGGGCCGATCGCCCGCGGCCGGATCGAGCTGGCGCTGCGCCAGGACCCCACCTGGTTCGCCCCCGCCCCGGCCCCCGGGATCACGGACAGCGGCTACCCGGAGCCGTGACCCGGCCCTCGACGACCCCTCTGCGCGGCTGTTTCACCTCTCGATCAATTTTTTGCGTAAATAGCTATTGAATTTACGGCCACCCTCTGATGGGATCTTGCCTGCTCCGGCGCGACCTGACCCGCGCCGGAGCACCGGCGGAACAGCACCCCGCAGCCCCTACAAACTCCCTCTGGCCAGCGGACTTTGTCAGTACCTGGCGGTAAAATAGGAAGCGTTGGAGAGGGTTGGCCGACGCCTCTGGAGGATGTCGAATGGCCGCTGCCGTACTGCCCCTGCCGAAGTCCGCACCCACCCAAGTGCCGCTCTTCGCGGCCCCGTCGCCCAAGAAGCCGCTGCCCGCCGGGCGGCCCCGTGAGTGGTACGTCGCGCACAACCGCCGGCTGAAGACCATGCGCCTGGCGATCGCCCTGCTCGACGCGGGCGTGTACGAGCCGGCGCAGGCCGGCAACGGCGAGATCCGGAGCACCGCGGCACGCATCGGTGTCCACCCGCCGTCGGACATCACCTGCCGGATGGTGCGCGCCCTGCTCGGTTACGGGCGCTGAACTCCCGCTCGGACCGGCCCCCTTCGCCGTCCTTCCGCGCACCTCGCACCGCGGCGGAAGACACAGTGAAGGGGGCCGGTCCGCGCCCGCTCCCGGTCCGCGCCCGCTCCCGGTCCGCGCCCGCTCCCCGGCCCCGGGCCGTGCCCGGCCTCAACCCTTCCGGTAGGTGTACGCCTCCGTCGCCGCCGCTTCCACCGCGCCGAGGTCCGCGCCGGCCGAAGCGGTCACGACGGCGGCGACCGCGCCCTCCACGAAGGGGGCGTCCACCAGCCGGGCGCCGTCGGGCAGCTCCTCGTCCACGAGAAGCGCCTTCACCGTGAGCACCGCGCTGCCCAGGTCGGCGAGCACGGCCACCCCGGCGCCCTGGTCGACCGACCGGGCGGCCGCCACGATCAGGTCCGAGCTGGTGCCGAGACCTCCGTCGGGGCCGCCGCCGGCGGGTGCCACCGGCGCCCGCACGGCGCCGCCGGCGAGTCCGAGGGCGAGTTCGGCGACCGCTTCCGCGACGGCCGCGCTGTGCGAGACGAGGACGACACCCACGAGCGGGGCGTCGGCAGGGTCGGTGGGGGCGGTCATATCGCGGCCTCCTTCGCGGTGTCGGCCAGCGCGGTGAGCAGCAGGGCCGAGGAGGTGGCCCCGGGGTCCTGGTGGCCCACGCTGCGCTCGCCCAGATAGCTGGCCCGGCCCTTGCGGGCGCGCAACGGGATGGTGGCCCGCGCGCCCTCGTCGGCGGCCGAGGCCGCGGCGGCCAGCGCGTCGGCGGTCGAGCCGCCGGCGTCGAGGGCCCCGGTGAGCGCGTCGAGCGCCGGGTAGAGCGCGTCCAGCATCGTCTTGTCGCCGGGCGCCGCGCCGCCGAGCTGTGCCACGGCGTCCACCCCCGCCCGCAGCCCGTCCCGCAACTGGGCCGCGGACACCTGGTCCTCCTCGCCCAGCTCCTTGCCCGCCCGCCGCAGCAGCGAGCCGTAGAGCGGCCCCGAGGCGCCGCCGACCGTACTGATCAGGTGCCGGCCCACCGCGACCAGCACCGCGCCGGGGGTCTCCGGCGCCTGCTGCTCCACGGCGGTCCGGGCGGCGAGGAAGCCGCGGCGCAGATTGGTGCCGTGGTCGGCGTCGCCGATGGGGGAATCGAGGTCGGAGAGGTGCTTGGCCTCACGGTCGACGGCGGTCGTCGCCGCCTCGAGCCAGCGGCGGAGGAAGGCCGCGTCTATGGGGCCGTCCGAGGGGAGCGCGTTCATCGGGGGTGCCTTTCGCCGGGGCGGACGCCAGAAGGACCGGAAGGACCGGAAGAGTCAGAAAGACCGGAAAGACCAGAAAGACCGGGAGGACTCGAAGACCAGGGGGCCGGCGGGACGAGGTGGCCGGGTGGCACCCGGCGACCGCGGAGCCCCGCCGGGAGAGTCGGCGGGAGGATCTCCGGGCCGCTCAGCAGCCCCAGCGCAGACCGGGCGTGGCGACCGGCGCGTCCCACAGCCGCAGCAGCTCCTCGTCGACCTGGCAGATGCTCACCGAGGCGCCCGACATGTCGAGCGAGGTCACGTAGTTGCCGACGAGCGTACGGGCGACCGGGATGCGGCGCTCGGCGAGCACCCGGTGCACCTCGGCGGCGAATCCGTACAGTTCCAGCAGCGGGGTGCCGCCCATGCCGTTGACCAGCAGCAGCAGTGGCGCGTCCGGCTTCAGGTCGTCCACCACCGCCTCGACCGACGCGTCGGCGATCTCGCCCGAGGTCATCATGGCCCGCCGTTCCCGGCCCGGCTCGCCGTGGATGCCGACGCCCAGCTCCAGCTCACCGTCGGGCAGGTCGAAGGTGGGGCCGCCCTTCGCCGGGGTGCTGCACGCGGTCAGCGCGACACTGAAGCTGCGGGACGACTCGTTGACCCGGCGGGCGATGTCGGCCACCTGGTCGAGCGGCGCGCCCTCCTCGGCCAGCGCGCCGGCGATCTTCTCCACGAACAGCGTGCCGCTGGTGCCGCGCCGGCCCGCCGTGTAGGTGCTGTCGATGACCGCGACATCGTCGTTGACCAGGACTTTCGCTACGCGAACCCCCTCGTCCTCGGCCAGTTCGGCCGCCATGTCGAAGTTCAGCACGTCACCGGTGTAGTTCTTGACGATGAAGAGCACGCCGGCGCCGCTGTCCACGGCCGTGGCGGCCCGCACCATCTGATCGGGCACCGGCGAGGTGAAGACCTCGCCGGGACACGCCGCGGTCAGCATGCCCCGCCCGACAAAACCGCCGTGCAGCGGCTCGTGCCCTGATCCACCGCCCGACACCAGCCCGACCTTGCCCTCGAACGGAGCCCCTCTCCGTACGATCACCCGCCGCTCGACGTCGACCGTCAGCTCCGGGTGCGCGGCGGCGATTCCTCGCAGCGCGTCGGCCACCACCGTCTCGGGAACGTTGATCAGCATCTTCATCGATACCTCCAGAAAGGGACGGGAGCCAGCCGCACAGCCTGCGTCTGCCCAAGTCGAAGCGTGTGCGTCCGGTTGCTCGGCCGCAACGGGGAACCAGGTCGCCCGCAGGTCGTCACGGCCGCTCTCGACCGGCACATAGCCCCAGTATCAGCCGGTGGTGGACGGACGTCACGGCGGCGAGCCGCACCGGCCTGCCGACCGGGGCGTCCCGCACCCCGTGGGCCCAGCGCCCACGCCGACTGTCGGCCGCCGGGATCCGGCGGGAGGCGAGGGAGCCGTCCGGACCCTCCGGTGGCCCAAGGACCGCCCCTCAGCGGGCCGACACCGGGATCTGCGGGGTCGCCGCGAAAGCCGCGGTCGGGGTCATCGCCGCACCCCGCACCGTCACCGAGGCGATGGTGGCGACCTTCGCGCAGGCGCCGCCGTGGGCCGCGTCGAGGACCCGGGCGGCGGGAGCGGTGGCCGGCCGGCCCGGCGAGGGCGCGGGTGCCGGTGTGGGCGGCCGCGGCGCCGTGGTCTCGTCCTCGAAGGTCTCGTCGGCCGGCGGTCCGGCCGCCGCCGGGCCGGCTTCCGGCCGCGCCTGCCCGGGGTCGGCGGGCGGCCCGCCGGAGCCGGTGGCCCGGACCGGGCGGTCGGCGGCGATGGCGGCGAAGAGGTCCTTGGCGGCCGGCGCCGGCACCAGCCGCTCGGGCGCCCGCGGATCGGGCCGGCTGGGCATGGTGGTGAAGGTGAACCGGGCGGACGGCACCTTGCGCACATCCGCGGTGAGCCCGGTCAGCTTGGGGACGGAGGCCAGTCCGGTGTCGACGGTCAGCGCCTTGGTGGCCGCGTCGGCCAGCGACAGCATGGCCGACGGGTCGGAGAACCCGCCGCCCACCCGCATCCGGTGGGCGAGCGCGCCGAGGAAGAGATGCTGCGCGTCGGTCCGGCCGAGATCGCTGCCGTCGCCGAAGGCGTGCCGCGACCGCAGGAATGCCAGCGCCCCCTCACCTTTCAGCTCGTGCCGGCCGGCGGCGAGCCGCAGATGCGCGTAGGGGTCGTAGACATCGCGGTCGACGCAGACCGGCACCCCGCCGACCGCGTTCGACATCCGGACCACCCCGGCGAAGTCGACCATCACGAAGTGGTCGATGGGCAGGGCGGTCAGCGCGTGCACGGCGGCGACCGTACAACCGGGGCCGTACTGGAGCGTGGCGTTGACCGGTCCGCGCCGGGCCGGCGCGATCCCGCCGGTGGGGATCCGGCAGGCGGGCAGCCGGGTCACCGTGTCCCGGGGGATGCTCAGCACGGTGGCGTGCGAACGGTCCGCGGCGATGTGCAGCACCATCTCCACATCGGCGTTCCGCCCCGGGCCGCAGTCACCGCCGAGCCGGCAGTCCTCGGGGGCCGAACGGGCGTCGGAGCCGATCACCAGCACATTGAGCGGGGTACGGCCGAAGGCGTCCGGGCGTTCGCTGCCCGCGTCGCCGCGGACGCCGCCGAACAGCGGCATGTCCCGCAGATTGCCGTTGAGCCGGAAGAAGACGAAGGCGCCGGCGCCCGCGGTCAGGAGCACGACCACGGAGAGCCCCAGCGCCGCCCAGCGCGCCACCTTCCAGCGGGTGGAGCGCCGGACGCCCGGCTCCGCCGCCGGCCCCTCGCCGTCCCCCGGCGGGACCCGCCCGCCGCCCGCCGTACCGTCGCCGTGGTGATGGTGCTGCCCGTCGGCCATCCGTGTGTACGTCCTCGCGTCCGTCCCGCGGGCCGGTGGACAGGCCGCCCACCAGCGCAATCGCAGTATCGCCCACGGCGGCGGCGAATCCCGGCTCCCCGGCGGCGGGGTGTCGGGGAGCCGGAGTTCCCGACCAGGGGGCGCGAGGAACGGCGCGGGCGACCCACCGCCGGCCGGTGGACCGGAAACGACGGCGACAACCCCGCCCGGCCGGTGAACCCCGGTATCGGCTCCCGAAATGCCCTGCTGCGCTGTCCCGCGTCCGACCCGCCGCGGCCATACTGGGACCGGGGAAGCACCGGGGGAAGCACCGAAGGGTACGGGGGCAGCGGGCGATGGTGGCTGGACATCATGAGGGACAACTCGAACAGCACTACGGGACGCCGGGCGGGGCCGGGACCAACGGCGCTCTGATCCAGAGCCGTTACCGGCTGCACGAGCTGATCGGCCGCGGCGGGATGGGCGAGGTCTGGCGGGCGCTGGACGAATCGCTCGGCCGCCGGGTCGCGGTCAAGTGCCTCAAGCCGGCCGGCCATAGCGGTGACGCCGGCTTCACCCGGGTCCTCCAGGAGCGTTTCCGCCGGGAGGCCAGGGTCGCCGCCGCGCTCCAGCACCGCGGCATCACCGTCGTCCACGACTTCGGTGAACACGACGGCCTGCTCTTCCTGGTGATGGAGCTGCTCGACGGCCGCAACCTGCTCCAGATCCTGGAGGACGCCCGCCGTCACCCGCTGCCCGTACCGGACGTCACCGACATCGCCGAGCAGGTCGCCGCGGCGCTCGCGTACACCCACGCCCACGGCGTCGTGCACCGCGACCTGAAACCGGCCAACATCATGCGGCTCACCGACGGCGCGGTGAAGATCTGCGACTTCGGCATCGCCCGGCTCGGCCACGACATCGGCTTCACCTCCCGCCTGACCGGCAGCGGCGTCGCCATGGGCACCCCGCACTACATGTCGCCCGAGCAGATCGACGCGGCCGAGGTCGACCACCGCAGCGATCTCTACTCGCTGGGCTGCGTGCTCTACGAACTGGCCACCGGCGCGCCGCCGTTCGACCTGGGCGACACCTGGTCGATCCTGGTCGGACACCGCGACTCCCAGCCCGCGCCGCCCCGCGATGTGCGCCCGGAACTGCCCGCGGAACTCGACCGCCTCATCCTCGATCTGCTCGCCAAGGACCCGGAACACCGGCCGCAGGACGCCGCCGACGTCTGCGGCCGGCTCAAGGCGATGCGGGCCGCGGCCGGCGTCGCCGCGGGACAGGCCGCCCCGCCGCCGCTGCCCGGTTGGGCGAAGAGCCTCACCCACGGCAGCCCGGCCCGCTCCACCCGGGCGCACCGCATCGCGGCCCCGCCGCACCACGATCTCACCGCCGCCTGGTCCACCCGGCCGGTGACCGTGGCGGCCGGTCCCGAGACGCTCGCCGCGCTGGCCGCCCGGCACGCCGAGGCGACCGACCTCGGCCGGATCGGCAACTGGGAGCAGGCGTACGAACTGCACACCGCCGTCGCCGCGGACCGCGACCGCGCGCAGGGGCCGGACCACCCCGACACGCTCACCAGCAGTTTCGAGGCCGCCTCCTGCCTCAGCCGGCTCGGCCGCACCGAGGAGGCGCTGCGGACGTACGAGTACGTGGCCGAGGCCCGCCGCCGGGTGCTCGGACCCGACGACCCGGGCACCCTGGCCGCCCGCCACGAGGCGGCCTACGAACTCGGCCGGCTGGGCCGCCACCTGGAGGCCCACCAGGAGTTCTCCGCGGTCCTCGCCGCCCGCGAACGCACGGCCGGCCCCGACGACCCCGAGACCCTCCAGAGCAAGCACAACGTCGCCGTCAACCTGGGCCTGCTCGGCCGCGCCGACGAGGCGTACGCGACGGCCGCCGAGGTCGCCCGGTCCCGCGAACGGGTGCTCGGCGCCGACGACCCGGAGACGCTGCTGACCCGCTTCGAGGCCGGCCACGCGCTCGGCCGCACCGGCCGCTGGGCGGAGGCGGCGCGGATCTACCGGGAGGTCGCCGAGGCCAGGGCCCGGGTGTTCGGCCCGGAGCACGCCGACACGCTCGCCGCCCGCTACGAAGTGGGCATCTGCCTGGTCAGGCTGGGCCGGAGTGCCGAAGCGCTCGCCCTCTTCGAGGAACTCGTCCCGGCCCTCACCCGTACCGTCGGCTCCGCCGACACGCACACCCTGCGGGCGCGGCACGCCCTCGGGGTCAGCCTCGGCCTGCTCGGCCAGTGGGACCGGGCGCTCGCCGAGGCACGCGACGTGGCCGCGGTCCGCGAACGGGTGCTCGGCGCGGGACACCCCGAGACCCTGGTCAGCAAGCGGGAGATCGCGGTGGGCCTGGGCTGGCTCGGCCGCTGGAGCGGGGCACTCGCCGTCTATCACGAGGTCGCCGAGGCCCGTGAGCGCGTCCTCGGGCCCGCCCACCCCGACACCCTGGGCACCCGCAATGACGAGGCCCGCTGTCTGGCGCAACTCGGGCGTACCGCCGAGGCCCAGGAGCTGTACCGGAAGGTCGCCGCCCTCCGGGAAGAGGCGCCGGAACGGCTCTGACCCCGCGGCGCGATCACCGGCCGCCTGGTCGCCGGCTGCTTGGTCATCGGCCCGGGCTGCGTCGGACGATTCCGTCGGGGCAGCCCATGGGGGATGATCGGCTCCGCCGCGGGCCCGTTCGCGGCGGCGGGGGTGATCGACGGCGGTCGGCACGACGAGGAGCGGCGGCGAAGTGGACAGCGGCGAAGGCACGATCCGTGTGATGACCTGGAATCTCTGGTGGCGGTTCGGCCGCTGGGAAGCGCGCCGGGCGGCGATCCTGCGCACGCTGGAGGAGGAACGCCCCGACATCCTGGGCCTTCAGGAGGTGTGGGGGAGCGCCGAGGGCGCCGGGCGGCCCGAGAACCTGGCCGGCTGGCTGGCCGAACGGCTCGGTATGCACTGGGTATGGTCCCGCTCGCCGGTGCAGGACCGCTGGCACGGACGCAACGGCGGTGACACCTCGGTGGACGTGGGGGTGGCGGTGCTCAGCCGCTATCCCCTGCTGGAGACGGCCGAACGGCGGCTGCCCGCCGGCGACTTCCCCGACGACGGCAAGACCGCCCTGTACGCGTCGATCGACGTCCCCGGCGGCCCGCTGCCGTTCTTCACCACCCACCTCAACTCCGGCCTGGACGAGTCCGCTGTGCGCTGCGCGCAGCTCAGGGAGGTCGGCGCCTTCATCGTCGAACGCGGCGCCGGCCCCTACCCGCCGGTCCTGACCGGCGACTTCAACGCCGAGCCCGACTTCGACGAGGTGCGGCTCATCCGCGGTTACCAGACCGCGCCGGCCGCCCGCGGCCTGGTGCTGCTCGACGCCTGGCGCCTCGCCGACCCCGAACTGCCGCAGGGCACCTGGGACATCGCCCACGAGGACGCCGTCACCCCCGGCCCGGGCCCCAGTTGCGTCGACTACATCCTGGTCGGCCCGCCACGGACCGGCGGGCGCGGCGCCATCCGCTCGGCCCGCCGCGCCGGACACCACCCGGTGGACGGCGTTTGGCCGTCGGACCACGCCGCCGTAATCGCCGAACTCGCCCTGCCCGCCGGGCCGGTCGACGGATAGCGCTCGCGGCGGCGCCGGGATCGGCGGCCGGGCGGCAGCGGGCTCACCACTGCCGTCCCCGCTCGATCGTGTCCAGTTCCGGCCGGGACAGATGCAGCACCCGATAGCGCTCGCTGCCCGCTTCCTCCGGAGCCTGGTCCTGCCAGAGCGTGAGGCGCACCAGCTCCCAGCGCCGCGGATCGATCCCGAGGGCGACCGAGTGCACCCCGGGCCGCGCGGCCCGCTCGGGCAGCTCCCGCACCGCGCGCTCCAGCGCCGGACCCGGGTCCTCGTCCGGCGCGGGCGACCAGGTCAGGCGGTCCGCCGCGCACGGGACGCCGGCCACCGCCGGGCCGTGCTCGAAGCCGAGGCCGCTCCAGTGCTCGACCACCGGTCGGCCGAAGTCGCTGACGATGCCCCGGAATCCGGCGCCCCACAGGAAGCTGTTCATGCCCCGCGCGGTGTTCCACAGATAGAAGGGCGCGTACTGGTTGACCGGCGAGCCGTCGGTGCCGCGCTCCCGCACCAGATACGCCTTCAGACCGAGCCCGGGGAAGGTGTCGAGCAGGTGGCCGCGCGTCGCGACCCGGCGGTGGATGATGCCCATGTCGTAGTCGGCGGGCAGGGTGATCCGGTAGTTCATGGCGTGCACGAGGCGCTGCTCCCTCATCGGAAAGGACCGGGGACGAGCCCGGCGGGTTTGCCCGGTATCCCAAATTTCCTGAGTCTCTCCCGGTTTCGCCGATTTCCCGAGATCCCCCGGTTTCCGGTCGGATCAACCCTGGGCGAACACCACCTCGGACGCCTTGGCGACCGTGCCGAGGCGCGGGAAGTCCAGCGTCACCGAGGCCTCGTGCTCGGCGGCGGTGAGCCCGGACATCGCGTCCATGGCGAAGACCAGGCCGTACCCGAGGTCGGCGGCGGCCCGCGCGGTGGACTCCACCCCGAGGTTGGTCGCGATCCCGCCCAGCACGAGGGTGCGCACCCCCCGTTCCTGGAGCTTCTGGTGCAGGCCGGTGTCCTGGAAGGCGCCGATGGTGTGCTTGACCACCACGAGGTCCGCGGCGGCGGCGACCTCCGTCACCAGATCGCTGCCCGGCGGCTGTTCCACCGCGCCCGCCCGTCGGACCCGGACGGCGACCACGGGCGCGCCCGCCGCGCGGAAGGCGCGGATCAGGCCGAGCGCCGCGTCCAGCACCTGGGGGCCCGGGTACGGCGCCAGCGGCAGGGCGACGAGGCGGTCCATCAGATCGATCAGCACCAGGGCGGTACGGGCGGGATCGAGGCCGGGGGGCGGGTCGGATTCAGGTGCCGGGCCGACCCGGCGACCGTGATCATGTGCGGTCATGATCGGACCTTACCGGGCGGATCATGCCGGTGCGCGGTCGTCCAACAGGCAAGAAGAACAGGCCAGTTGGCGACCGAATGGGACGCCGGTCGGACACCCGGGGGTGACGCTCGCGGCGGCTTCCCACTTCTGGCTCCCAGGGCTGCCCCGGCGGATACGCTGATCGGGTACAACGGGGTACGAGGTTGTGGCATGTGGGAGGAGCGCGGACGTGACGGAGAGCACCACCGGTCAGCCGTTGGCGGGCGGGAAGAAACCGCAGGTCGACCTGACGGAGGCGGAGTGGCTGTCGAGCAGCCAGGGCACCGGCGATGTGCAGATCGCCTTCGTGGAGGGCTACATCGCCATGCGTGACGGCCGTAATCCCGAGGGGCCGGCGCTGATCTTCACCCCCGCCGAGTGGCGTGCCTTCGTCCTTGGCGCGCGGGACGGCGAGTTCGACCTCACCTGACGGCATCCGGCCGGTCACCGCCCGGCGGACCACGGTCCGCCGGGCGGTGACCGGCCGACCGTCATCCCACCTGAGCGTCGGGGCCATCGGGCGGCCCGGTGGCCCGGTGCGCCGGTGTTACGGCCAGGGCCCCAGCTCCGGCAGCGGATCGCCGGTCAGCGTCCCGGCCGGGTGCCGTCCGGCCAGCCAGGCCGCCAGATCGGTGAGCCGGCCGCTGACCGCGACCGGAGTCCCCGTACCCCGCGTCCAGGACCAGGGGCCGTCGCTCGCGGTGAGCGTCAGCCGGACGCCGCCCGCCACCCGCCGCGCCAGGAACTCCACCACATGCGCGGCGAACGGCGGTGCCCAGTCCGCCGGGCCCGGGCCGAGCAGCGCGTCGGCCGTGTGGATCTCCAGCTCCCGCCACCAGGCGAGTCCGGCGTCCAGGAGCACGCCGTCGCGATAGCGCACCGGACGGGCCCAGTCCGCCGGACCGACCGCGGACCAGGACGCCTCGATCTCGTCCAGGGCGTCGGCGAGGGCCGGCCGCAGCACGGCCGCGCCGCGCCGGCTCCCCGCCTCGATCGCCGCGTCGCGGGCCGGCCGGCCGCCGTCGTAGACCTCGATGAGCCTGCCGCGCGGGGCGTAGCGCGCCTGCCGGGCCAGCGCGAGGCCGACGCCCTCGATATGGGAGAGCACATGGCCGCGGGTCCAGCCGGGCAGGGCGCTCGGGGCGCGGACCGTGTCCTCGGTGATCACCGGGAGCAGATCGCGCAGCCGGCGGTGCCCGCGGTCCAGCGCGGCGAGCAGGTCGGCCGGCGCCACCACCGCGTCGGTCACGGCCACAGCAGTCCCCGCTCCCAGCCGGCGTCGCTGCGGCGGTACTCGACCCGCGTGTGCAGGCGCCCGCGGTCGCCCTGCCAGAACTCGACCTTGTCGGCGCGCAGTGTGTAGAGGGTCCAGGCCGGTGCCACCAGTCCCGGGTCGTCCTCGATCCGCCGGGCCGCGGCACGCACCTCGGCGTCACGCTCCGCCGGGTCGGCGAGCGGGGTGCTCTGCCGGCCGAGCAGGGCCTCGGCGCGGCCGCCGGGGGAGCGGGCCAGGAAGTCGGCGGCCGACTCGGCCGCGGTGGCCGGCGCCACGGTGCCGCGCACCCGGACCTGGCGGGCCAGCGACGACCAGTAGAAGGTCAGGGCCGCGGCCGGGTGGGCGGTGAGCTCCCGGCCCTTGCGGCTGCCGGCGTCGGCGGCGAACTGCCAGCCGTCCGTGGAGACGTTCTTGCAGATCAGTACGCGCGCGGCGGGGTGGCCGTCGGCGCCCGTGGTGGACACGGTCATGGCGTGCGGTTCGCGGACGCCGAGACGTACCGCTTCGAGCAGCCAGTCGGTGAACAGTTCGTGCGGGTCGGTCGGCAGCTCTCCGGTGGCGAAGACCGGCAGCTCGCCGGCGAACACCTCAAGTCCGCGCAGCACTTCACGCAGATCGGACACAGATACCCCCTCGCTCTTAATGGTTCACGGCGACGATAGCATTAGCGTTATGGACGTTGATCATCTCGCGCTCGATCTCGCGGTCACCATCCGTCACGACGGCCACGGCGGGGTCGCCGACGACCTCGCGGAGCCGGCCGGGCTGACCCGTTGGGCGCGCGAGCACGCGGAGGAACTGGCGGCGCACGGCTTCCCGCCGCCTGACGACGGGTTCGGCGCCGACGCGGAGGCGCTCGCCGGCGCCGTCGAGGTCCGTACCGCGGTCCGCGCGCTCTTCGCCCGGGCGGTGCTGCCCGGACCGCCCAGCGCCGCCGACGCCGGAAAGCTGCCGCCGGCCGCGCAGGCGCTCGCCCGGCTCAACGCGGCCTCGGCGCGGGTCCCGGTCACCCCCCTGCTCGACTGGCCGCCGGCCGGGCCGCCCGCCGCCCGCTGCGCCGCTCCGGGCGCCGCCACCGCGGCGGACCGGCTCGCCGCCGCCCTCGCCCGCTCCGCCGTCGCCTTCCTGACCGGCCCCGACCGCGACCGGCTGCGCGCCTGCCCGGCGCCGCGCTGCGTCCGCTACTTCGTCAAGGAACACGCCCGCCAGGAGTGGTGCAAACCCTCCTGCGGCAACCGCGCCCGCGTCGCCCGCCACCACGCCCGCCGCCGCGCGGGAACGGGCACCGGTACCGACTGACCGCGAGCGCGGAGCCGTACGGGAGCCGGGCCGGCGAGGGGGCCCGCGAACGGCGGACGAGGGGCGCGTACGGGGCGCACGGATGCTTCCGTCCCGGGGCGGGCCGATGACACCTGGTGCGGCGGCACCCGGCCATGGCAGTGTCCGGGGCGAGGCGGCCGCGACGGTGCTTCCGGGGCCGCCGCCGGGCCGGCCGTGTCTCCTGCCAGTGACCGGCCGGCCCGGCGCGGTGGGCGGCGTCGTCGGGGTCGTCAGGGTCGTCGGGGTCGGCCGGGTCGTCGGGGTCTCCAATCACCGTTCCCATTCCGCCGCCGTTATGTCCTCACACACCGCAGTGGGCGGCGTACGCTGTGACCCGATCGAACCGGTGGCCGTACGGGACGTCGTGCGCCGGGCGCGCGCCCGCCGTAGGGCAGGGAGATGCTTCATGGCGCAACGCCATCCGCGCGGTCGGCGCGCACTGCTCGAACGTGAGGCCGAACTCGCGGCCGTCGACGAGGCGTTGGCGGACCTGAGCGGTGAGCGGGGACACCGGAGCGGCGGGCTGCTGGCCTTCGCGGGACCGGCCGGCCTGGGCAAGACGACGCTGCTCGCCGAGGTGCGGGCCCGGGCGGCCGCCCGAGGCTGCACCGTGCTCGCCGCGCGCGGTGGCGACCAGGAACAGCAAGTGGCCTTCCATGTCGCCCGGCAACTCCTCCAACCCCGGCTGGCCGGCCGCCCCGACCCGGAGATCCGCGCCTCGCTGGGCAGTTGGTACGGCATCGTCGGCCCGGCCCTCGGCCTGTGCACCGCGGACGGCCCCGCCCCCGACCCGCAGGGCCTGCGTGACGGCCTGGACTGGGTGCTCACCCATGTCGCCGTGCAGAACGCCCCGGTCGTCCTGGTGCTGGACGACGCGCACTGGGCCGATCCCCAGTCGCTCAACTGGCTGGCCGCCTTCGCGCCCCGCGCCGACGAACTCGCGCTGCTCATCGTCGTCGCCTACCGGCCGGACGAACTCCCGGACGGCGCCGAGGCGTTCCGCGGTCTGCCCGGCCGGGCCGGCCACCGGCCCATCGACCTCGACCCGCTCACCGCGGCCGCGATCGGCACCCTGGTACGGGACTCGGTCGGCGACCACGCCGACGACGCCTTCTGCCGGGAGTGCTGGGCGGTCACGGCGGGCAATCCGTTCGAGGCGGTCGAACTCACCGCCAAGGTCAGGGATCGCGGGCTGCGCCCCGACGAGGCCAGCGCGCACCTGCTGCGCGACCTGGTGGCGGCGGTGAAGGGCCACGGCCTGATCACCCAGATCGAACGGCTCGGCCCCTCGACGGTCCGGCTCGCCTGGGCCGCCGCCGTGCTGGGCACCGAGGTCGAGCCCGCGCTGGCCGCGACCGTCGCCGGTCTCGGCCAGGAGGAGGCCGCCGACTGCGCCGACCGGCTGCGCGAGGCCCGCATCCTCAATGGCGGCCGGACCCTCGGCTTCGTCCACCCGCTGATCGCCACCGCCGTCTACCGGGCGATCCCCGACGCCGTACGCGTCGCGCTGCACGGCCAGGCCGCCTGGTCGGTCATCGACGACGGACAGGGTCCGACCGCCGCCGCCCGCCACCTGCTGGAGACCCACCCCGACGGCGATCCCTGGGTGGTCCACCAACTGCGCGCCGCCGCCCGGGAGACGCTGCGGGCCGGCGCGCCAGAAGCCGCCCGCACGCTGCTCGCCCGCGCGCTGCGCGAACCCCCGCCGCCCGAGGAACGCGCGGCGGTGCTCTACGAGTTGGGCTGCTCGTCGCAGCTCCTCGAACCCGCCACCACCGTCAACCACTTGCGCGCCGCGCTCGAAGAGCCCGTCACGGACCCGGCCCTGCGCGACGGCATCCTCTTCCGGCTCTCCCAGTCCCTCGCGCACAGCGACCGGATGACCGAGGCCGCCGAACTGGTCGGCGAGGCGGCCCGCACCGCCACCGACGCCAGGACCAAGCTGCGGATGCAGTCCGAGCAGTTCATGTGGGACGCGTTCCGCGCCGACGAACCCGACTCGCCGTCCCGCTCCCGGCGGCTGGCCAGACTCGCCGACCGGCTCACCGGCCGGGACGTCACCGAGCGCTACATCATCGCGCTCCGCGCCTGGGACGCCACCCTGCGCGGCGAGCACTTCTCCACGGCGCTGCGGCACGCCGACCGCGCCCTGGAAGCCGGACTGCCGTGGGCCGACGAGAACCGCGGCTTCGAGGTGCCCGCGCTCGCGGCCATCACCTATATGTACGCCGACCAGCCCGACCGCGCCGAGGAGTACTTCGCCACCGGCATCGCCGACTTCGAGCGGCAGGGCTGGCGCGGCGCCCACCTCTCCTTCGGACTCCTGCTGCTCGGCTACATCCGCTACCGCCGCGGCCGCCTCGCCGAGGCAGCGGAACTCGCCCGCGACGGGCTGCGCCTGGCCGTGCGCGTCGGCCACGGCACACCCGTGCAGTGGTATTCGGTCGCGGTGCTGATCCAGATCCTGCTCGCCGGGGGACGCGTGGAGGAGGCGACCAGGCTCGCCGCCGACTACTCCTTCCAGGAGCCGTTCCCGGCCACCGTCACCTTCCCCGACGCCCAGGCCGTCCACGGCGAGCTGCTGCTCGCCCGCGGCCTGCGTAACGAAGCCGCGGCCGAACTGACGTCCGTCGGGCGGCGGTTGGACCACCGGGGGATGCGCAATCCGGCCTGGTGTCCCTGGCAGATGCACCTGGCCCTCGCCGAGTCCCGCGACGCGCCGGAGCGCGCCGGGCTGAACGCCCTGGACGCGGTCGCCAGGGCGCGCCAGTTCGGCGCCGCCTCCACGATCGGGCAGAGCCTGCGGGTCGCCGCCGAGGTGGTCGGCGACGAACGCGGACTTCCGCTGCTCGCCGAGGCCGTCGGCCACCTGGAGACGTCACCCTCGGTCCACGAGCTCGCCCAGGCGCTGGTCGCCCACGGCTCGGCGCTGCGCCGCTCCGGCGCCCTCCCGGAAGCCGGCGACCGGCTGCGCCGGGGCCTTGAGGCGGCCGTGCGCTGCGGCGCGGACGCCCTGGCGGACACCGCGGGGCGCGAGCTGGCGCTGGTCGCCCCGGCGCGGCCGGCCGGCGTGCCCGCGCCGCGTTCCGCCCCGGTGAACGCGGCCGGCGGCTCATCGGCGCAGCGGCACCGCGGGGCGTGACGTCCAGCTCCCGGAGGCCGCCGCCCACCCCGTACGATGGCCGTATGTCCTTCCTCCGCCGCCGTAGCGCAGCCACGCCCACCGGTCCGGACTTCGACGTCCTCGCGATGGAGCCGGGCGACTGGCCGGGCGACCTGGGCGCCGGGCTGCTGCCGGGGCCCGACGGGAGCTGCCAGGGCATCTACCTGCGCTACGACCTGTTCGGCGGCCGCGGGCCCGCGATGCTCATCGGCAACCTGCCGCCCGGCTCACCCGCCAGGGAACTGGCGGACGGCCAGGTCCCCTTCGAGGTGGCGCAGCTCCTGGCCGCGCTCGGCAACGACGAGCCCGCCGAGGTCACCTCGGTCGAGGACACTCCGGTGATGCACGGCGACAGCCTGCTGATCGTCCGGCGGATCAAGATCTCCGAGTCCCGGATCGCCTGCGCCCAGTTCGACCGCAGCGACGGCGTCCAGGTCACCATCGCCACCTGGGACCGGCCCATCACCGACGACCTGTACCAGCTCCTCAAGCCGCTGCCGGCCAAGATGTTCCAGGCCGGCTGAGCCACCCGCCGAGTCACCGGCCGGGCCGAGCGGCCGAGTCACCGATCCGGCCGAGCGGCTGAGCCACCCGCCGGGCCCGGTCGTCCGGGCCCGGCCGGTGGCCGGCGGCGACGTCCGGGTCAGCGCGGAGCGCCGAGCACCGACGGCAGCACCGTCACGTCCTCGGCCCTGACGTACTCCACCCGGGCGCCGAGCTGGATCTCGTAGTAGACCTGCCGGCCCCGCACCACCTGCTGGTCGGTGGTGTCGAAGCTGACCGAGTAGTAGTACTCGCCGTGCACCCGGTTACCGACCACGTACCGCTGCCCGGCGGGCACCTGGTACGTCATCGGGGAGAGCGCCTGGACGGGCACGCCCGCCGGGAAGGCGGCGGCCTCGGGGTAGGCACGGCCGTAGACGGGGATGGTGGCGAGGCCCTTCTTCGGGGTGACCACCAGGCCCACCGAGTTCACCGCCGCCGGATCGGCCGCCGGGTTGTGGAACCACGCCTTCTGGCCGAGGTACCAGATCGCCGTCCAGTCGCCCTGCCGCCCGGCGACCGCGAACTGCTGGCCCGCCGAGGCCCTGGCGCCCATGTCGTTGACGCCGGTGGTGCTCGCCCCGGTGGCGCCGTGCAGACCGATGTCCCGGACCAGGGGCGCGTCCGCACTGGGCGCGGTGTAGAGCCGTACCGCCGTCGAGCCGTGCGCCGGGCAGGTGTCGTCCACGGTCACACACCCGGTGTAGAGCGGCTGGTTGGTGGCGTAGTCCGGGTCGATGGTCACCACGCCGCCCCAGGACCCCGCGGTGGCGTGGATCGGGGCGCCGAGCAGCGCCATGTAGTGGCTCCAGTCCCAGTACGGACCGGGGTCGGTGTGCATACCCGGCACGTAGGAGGCGGTCGGCCCCGGCACATTGTCGTGGCCGAGGATGTGCTGCCGGTTCAGCGGGATGCCGTACCGGGCCGCCAGGTACTTCACCAGCTTCGCCGACGAGCGGTACATCGCCTCCGTGTACCAGGCGTCCGGGTCGGTCAGGAAGCCCTCGTGCTCGATGCCGATGGAGTGGGCGTTGGTGTACCAGTTGCCCGCGTGCCAGCCGACGTCCTTGGTGCTGAGGTGCTGGGCGACCTGGCCGTCCGCGGACCGCACGGTGTAGTGCCAGCCCAGGTACGTCGGGTCCTGGACGAGTTGCAGCGCGGTGTCCCAGGAGCCCTCGGTGTCGTGGATGACGATGGTGTCGATCTTCTGGTCGACCGGGCGGTCGGCGAGGTCGTGGTTGCCGTAGTCGCCGTCACCGGTCTCCTGGTACGGGGCCGGCACCCACGCGCAGCCGAGGCCGGGCGGACACTCGGTCTCCGGGTCGTTCCCGGCGTCCTGAGGCGTCGAAACCGGCCGGAGCCCGACCCGGGCGGCCTGTCCCGCGGCCGGCCGCAGGGACGGCAGCGCGGGCAGCGCCACCCGCTGGCCGCTGTCGGTGGTCCGCGACTCACCCTCCCGGATGACGTCGAACACGTTGTCGGCGAAGGAGTCGGCGGTGGCCCGGTCGTCGGCGCCCGAGTAGCGGGCGACCGCCGCGTACCAGTCGGCGGGGTCCGCGCTGAGCGGCTCGTGCAGCGACTTCTGGGCGGCGGCCAGCAGGGCCGCGCCGCCGGCGACGTTGGCGGCCGGATCGGTGCGCAGCGCGCCGGCCGGCAACCCGGTGAGGGTCGCGGCCCGGTCCAGGGTGGTGAGGTTCGCGGGCAGCGCCGCGATGTCCGGAGCCTCGACGGTCGCGGAGGTGACCCGCGGCCGTGAGTCGTCGCCGCGCCCGTCACCGCCGTCACCGCCGCCGTCGGCCGCGCCGGTCGGCGGGTAGTCCGTCAGCGCGGTACGGGCGTCGGTGAGGTGCATCGGCCCGTAGCCGCCGCTGACGCTCGGCACCCCTTGGTGGCCGTCCCAGCGGGACTCCAGGTACCCGACGCCGAGCAGCACGCTCCGCGGGACGTGGTAGCGCTGTGCGGCGTCGGTGAACGCCTGCTGGAGCGGGCCGACCGCGGGGCCCCGCGACGGCTGCGCCGCGTGTGCGGTACCGAACACCGAAAGCAGCGCCGCCGTCGCGGCGACGGCGGTCACCGTTCGCGACAGGCGCCGGCCGCGGCGTCCGGGGTGCGGAGTAGCGGTTCCTGGCACAGGGCCTCCTCCATGAGATACCGGTCGATCAGGCACCACAGAGGTATCGGCTGGCGAATGACCCGTCAACTACCCGTGCATCAGGCCGTCTTCGCACGTCAGCACCGTTTTCGGCGGAGATTTCCCGGCTCCGGCGCGCCCACCTGCCCCGCGTCAGTGGTGTGGACCAGCGAGGCGGGTGGGACGGCGCGGAAAATCGGGTGCCCGCCGCCGGGGCTTCGCCGGGGAACGGGCTGCCCGGGCGACCCCGGCGACGGACGCTCAAGGGCCGGGATGCCGGCGAGCGCCGGTGCGGACCGGCGGTCGCGGCCGTACATCCCGAGTGGTCCCCCGCCGGGCCGCTTGCGGCGGCATGCGGGGGTGAATGGTTTCACCGGCTGCCGATCCCGGTTGCTCCGGGCCGGCCGGGTCCCGGCCGGGTCGTCCCGGCCGGTCCAAGTCGGCTCCCGTCGGGTCCGATCGGCTCCGGCTCGGCTGGGGTCGGCTGGGGTCGGCTGGGGCCGGGACCGGTCGCTGCTCAGCGGGTGCCGACCGCCGCCCTGACCGCTCCACGCGCCATCGAGCAGTCCTCGTGCAGCCGGCGCAGCAGCAGCCGCTGCTCCTCGCTCGCCTCCGCCGCGCCCGGCGGCACCGGACCCGGCGCCCGCATGGTCCGCTGGACGGCCAGCTCGTAGGTACGGATCTCCCGGGTCAGTACCAGCATCAGGTTCACCAGGAAGGCGTCCCTGGCGGCCGGGCCCGGCGCCTGGGCCTGCTGGCTGATCTGCCGGCGGGCCGCCGGGTCGTCGCCGAGCACCGACCAGAGCGTCGCCAGGTCGTATCCCGGCAGGTACCAGCCGGCATGCTCCCAGTCGACCAGCGACGGGCCGGCCGGGGAGAGCAGCACATTGGAGAGCAGCGCGTCGCCGTGGCAGAACTGGCCCTGGGCGTGGGTCAGTCCGTGCAGCAGCTTGCGCAGATCACCCATGTCCCGGTCGGTGAGCAGGCCCAGCTCGTAGTAGCGGTTGATCCGGGCCGGGTAGTCGATCGGCGCGTCGAAGGAACCGGCGGGCGGGCGCCACAGGTTGATCCGCGCGTACGCGGAGACCGCGGCCCGTACATCGCCCCTGTTCGGCGGCTGGGAGGGATGCCGCTGCGGCGACACCACCCGGCCGGGCATCCGCTCCATGACCAGCACACAGCTCTCCGGGTCGGCGGCGATCAGCCGGGGCACCCGTACCGGGGGCCGGTGCCGGACAAAGGTGCGATAGGCCGCTATCTCCTGGCGGAAACGTTCCGCCCAGGCGGTCGAGTGATCGAGCAGACACTTGGCGACCGCCGGAGCGCGCCCCGAACTGCCGATCAGCAGAGCGGTGCGGCCGCCGCGGCGCAGCAGCTGGACCGGAGCGAACTCCGGGCAGATCCGCTGCACCGCGGCGACCGCGGTGCGTAGTTGGGCGCCCTGCGGGCCGGTCAAGTCGAGTCTCCCGCTCAGCGGATGGGAGCCGGTCGCCAGACCGCGCCGAACCGCGGTGGCCTGGCGGGGCCTGAGCACTGGCTCGGTGACCGTCGGATACGCGAGCCTGGGCGGAGCGGACACGGAGGACGATGCCGGATACATGACGGAGAGCAGATCCCTTCGCGCGCCAACGAGTTCAGGGGCGCCACAGCGGCGGTCGCGGCGCGGGGCCGGTCCCGGCCCGGCCGGCCGGACCGGCGCACCCTGGGGAATGCGCCGCCCGGCCGGTGGAGCCGGCCTGTCCTCGCGCCGTACCCTTCCCCCGTACGGTCCGGCGAAGGACCGTACGGGGCCCGGCTGTTGCCGGGCGGGGTGGCGCTTTCCTACCTGACACCCCATCGCGGGTGGCAGACCATCTGGCGCACCCTGGCGAACCCTGGCGAATACTCGCACCGCGACTGTCACCGGGATTACTGTCAACTGTGCCGAGGAACCTGGGGGCTTGACGTGAGCAACGAAGCCAACACCCGACTCGCGGACCTGTTCGGCCTCACCGGCTGGTCCAAGGGCGAACTCGCGCGGCTGGTCAACCGGCAGGCGGCGGCCATGGGGCATCCGCAGCTCGCGACCGACACCTCGCGGGTACGCCGCTGGATCGACACCGGTGAGTCGCCGCGCGATCCGGTGCCCAGGGTGTTGGCCGCGCTGTTCACCGAGCGTCTCGGCCGTGTCGTGACCATCGAGGATCTCGGGTTCGACCGGCGCCGGCAGACGGGGAAGAGACCGACGGAAGACCCCTTACATCTGGCCCAACCGGAGCGAACCGCCGAGGTCCTCACCGAATTCACGGGAATGGACCTCATGCTCAACCGACGCGGTCTGGTGAGCGCGGGCGCCGCGCTCGCCTCCGGCTCAGTTTTCACCACCACCATGTACGACTGGCTGCACAGCGACCCGGCCCTGGCGGCCGACGCGCCCGTCTTCGACGACCCCCTGACGGCCGACCCCGCGGACCACGACCGCTACGAGGCGGCCCCGATCGGCGCCCAGGAGATCGAGTCCCTGGAACACTCCGTGGACGTCTTCCGGGCCTGGGACGCCTCCCGGGGCGGCGGCCTCCAGCGCAAGGCGGTGGTGGGCCAGCTCAACGAGGTGGGAGCCATGCTCTCCTACCCCCATCAGGCCACCCTGCAGCGCCGGCTGTGGGGCGTGGCCGCCAACCTCGCCGTACTGGCCGGGTGGATGTCCCACGACGTGGGTCTCGAACCCACCGCCCAGAAGTACTTCGTGCTCGCCGCCAACGCCGCCAGGGAGGGCGGCGACCGGCCGCGGGCCGGTGAGGCGCTCTCCCGGGCGGCCCGTCAGATGGTGCACCTGGGGCGGCCCGAGGAGGCCCTGGACCTGATGCGGCTCGCCAAGTCCGCCGCGGGGGACGGCACTCCGCTGCGCGGCCTGGCGATGCTGCAAACCATTGAGGCCTGGGCGCAGGCAGCGCTCGGCCGCGGCCAGGCCACCCGGCGCTCCCTCGGCGAGGCCGAGGATCTCTTCGCCGCCGACGAGGGCGAGTTGGCGCATCCCACCTGGATGCAGAACTTCGACGAGGCGGATCTCAACGGCATGCAGGCGCTCGCCTACCGTACGCTCGCCGACTTCGACCCGTCGGCCGCCGTGCACGCGCAGGTCCACGCCAAGCAGGCGATCACGCTGCGCACCGAGGGCCATGAACGCTCCACGGTCTTCGACTACCTGTCGCTCGCCTCGGCCTGCTTCATCGCCGGGGACCCGGACCAGGCCGACGCCTGGGCCCAGGAGGCCCTGCGGCGGATCGGCCAGACCTCGTCCCACCGTACCTGGGACCGGCTGCGCCAGATGTACACGCTCAGCGGCCGGTACGCCGGCCAGCAGCGGATCCGGGAGCTGCGGCGGGAGATCGAGGCGGTCATGCCGCCGGGAAGAAGCAGGAACCCGGGCCGGGGCGAGCCCAAGAACGCCAGGAGCACCAAGAGCGGCGGAAGCGGGGGCCGGATGTCCGTGTGAGGCAGCACGCCGTACCCACCGCCGGTACCCGGGCTCCTCCCGGGCGGCACGGGGACCCTCCGCGACCCTCTGTCGCGCCGGCCTGACGCCGAACGGGCCGGAGCCGCGACACTCCCGCAGTTGATCCCATCATCCGATCGACCCGATTGATCCGATCGATCCGCCATAGCTGGTCAACCCGTGCGCCCGGGTCGCTCAGCCGATCCTGGCCACCAGTACGCAGGCGTCGTCCTCACGCTCGGGGACGCCGAACTCCTCTGCCACCAGGCGCACACAGTCGTGCGCCGATCTCGCGGTGGCGAACAGCGGTGCCATCGCCAGCAGGCGGTCGGCACCGCTGTGCGTTCCCCCCGCGACATCCTCACCACGCCGCGGGACCAGGCCGTCGGTGTGCAGCACCAGCAGGTCGCCGGGCGCCAACTCCTCCTCGGCCTGGGCGTACTGCGCGCCCGAGGTCGCGCCGAGCAGCACCCCGTCCGGCGGGTCGAGCACCCGCCCCACCGCGTCACGGAACACCACCGGGGCCGGGTGCCCGGCCTGCGACCAGCGCAGCGTCCGGGTGGCCGGCTCGAAGCGGCAGCACAGGGCGCTGCCGAGGGCCGGCTGGGGCGAGGTGTCGAGCAGTTCGTTGAGCCAGCCCATCAGCGGGCCCGGCGCGAGCCCCGCGACGGCCATTCCGCGCAGCGCCCCGAGCAGCATCGCCATGCCCGAGGTGGCCGCCACGCCGTGTCCGGTCAGATCGCCCACGGTCAGCAACGAGGAGCCGTCGGGGAGCTGCATCGCGTCGTACCAGTCGCCGCCGATCAGGCCGCCGGTGGACGACGGGAGGTAATGCGCCGCGAGATCCATCGTGACGGGTCCGCCGTCCTGCGGGAAGCGCAGCGTGCCCCGCCACGGCGGCAGCACCGCCTCCTGCAACTCGACCGCGAGGCGGCGCTCGGTCTGCGCGCTCCGCCGCTGGCGCTCCAGCGAGTCACGGGACTCGCGGAGTGTCCGCTGGCTGCGGCGCAGATCGCTGACGTCACGGATCACCGCCCACATCGACACGGTGCCGCCGTCGCCGCCCAGCATCGGCTCGCCCACCATGTGCACGGTGCGCACCGAGGCGTCCGCGCGCACGATACGGAACTCGCAGTCGATCGGCCGGCCGTCGACCAGGCAGCCGGTCACCATCCGGGTGAGGATGTGCTGGTCCTCGGAGAAGAGCCAGGAGGGCAGCTCGTCGAGGCTCAGCGGGCCGTCCTCGGGGGAGCGGCCGAAGATCCGGAAGAGCTCGTCCGACCACTGCACGGCGTCGGTGAGCAGATCCCACTCGGCGCTGCCCGCCCGGCCCAGCGCGCAGTCCGCGGCCCGATCGGCCGGCCCGAACCGGACCGGCCCGTCCGGCGCCGCCGCGGCCGGCTCGCCGGCCTCGAAGCCGTCCTTGAGCTGACCCAGATGGGTGCCCAGATCGTCGAGCTGGTGGACGGCGAGCGCGCACAGCGCCCGCTGCCAGCGCAGCCGCGCGTCCTCGGGGGCGATTTCGCCGTCAGCGGCCTCGCGGTCCCGCAGCACGGCGTCCACCCGGCTGCGGAGCCGGCGGGTCTGCGAGATCAACGCGTCCACCGCACCGGGCTCCGGTGGCCGTGCTGCGGTGTGATCCGCGTGCGTGGGGGACGGCATGACGCACTCCGAACGGGTCTGCTGGCAGGCGCTTTGGCAGCCGGGGCGGACGGGAAGGAACCGACAAGGAATCGACAAGGAACCGGGAAGGAACCGACAAGGAACCGGGAAGGACCGACAAGGAACCGGGAAGGACCGACAAGGACCAGGAATCCAGTAACGACTGTTGCACAGTGAGCGATGGGCCGTAAGGGTTTCCGCGATACCCGATCTGGTGGTGCTCCCGGCATATGTCAAAAGCCCAGCGGTGTTCCGGCCACCGGCGGCCCGTATCCGTCGCCCGGAAGCGACACCCCTTCCCCCGACTGGGTAGGCTTCCGGCGCCCGTCCCCAACGGAATCCGCGCTACCGCCAGGAATGGAACGCCCGGCGGCAGGTAAGGATGCCGGGCATGGGCAGCGGAAATCCCGTTGCCATGATTCCCCCCGCACCGGATGCTGACCTCATGTTCGACCCAGACATAGCGCCCAGCGGCACCCTTCTCGGCCTCCTCCAGAGAGGACGCGGAGACGGGCCTCTGCACGCCCTGGCGGCGCCGCGGGCGGAGGCACTCGCCGCCCTGGAACAGTGCGTGCTGAGCGACCCCCGGCTCGACTGGCGGGTGGAATCGCGCTCGCTCTACTACGCGCGCCTGTACTCCGATCTGGAAGGCCCGCTCGACGGGATCGAACAGCACCTCTTCCACCCCGACGACCTCCTCGTCCCCGACGAGCACCGCAGCGCTCTCGCCCTGTCCGTACTCGGACACCTGGCCGGCTACGGGCGCCGCGACGCCCTGCGGCTGCTGCGCCGGTACGCCGCGACCGGCGGCTCCTGGGAGTGGGCGCTGGACGAACTCGCCGTCCACGACGGCGAAGGCGCCCTGCGCGCCCTGGGTCCCTCCGTCGTGGCCCGCTTCCCGCGGACCGCGGAAGGAGACGCCGAGCTGGCCCGGGCGCTGCGTGAGTCATACGAGCCCCGGCCCTGGCAGCTCTGGGCCGAGGACGGCGCCCACCCCGACACCGCCCAGCGGGTCCGCCGCGCCCAGGAACAGGTGTCCTTCGACCGCTGGCAACGCCAGTTGCGCCCCGGCGGCCCCACCCCCGGCTGGAGTGTGGCGGCCGTCCTCGACTGGGCCCAGGAGGGCCTGGCCGGCCACCCGGCTGTGGAACGCGACCAGCCCGCCGCCCGCTGCCTGGCCGCCGTGGCCGGCGGCGAGGACCGCCCCGTCCTGCTGGACACCGCGCTGCACGGCCCCTCCGCCGCCCGCGCCGCCGCGCTGCGGCACCTGACCGACCGCCGGGACCCCCGGCGCCTCGAACTCATCGAGGCCGCCGCCGCCAGCGGTGACGAACGGGTGGAACGCGCCGCCCTGGAATCCTTCGAACGGCTGCGGGACGACGAGGCGCTGACCCGGGCCCGCGCCTGGGCGGTCCGTACCGACGCGCTGGGCGCCGCCGCCGCCCGCACCCTGGCCCGGCACGGCGTGCCCCAGGACGCCGGGCTCGTGCTGGCCGCGCTGCGCCGGATCGTGCAGACCGGCGGCGCCGACGCCGACGGGCTCGACGCCCTCGTCGAAGGCGCCGGACGGCTGGCCGCGGGCACCCCGGGCGACGAAGGACAGATCACCGCCTGCCGGGCCGCCCCCGTGCTGCGCTATCTGTACCGCGAGACCTCCTCGTCGCAACTGCGCGGCCTCGCCGCCCGCGCGCTCGCCGCCGCCGACCCGGGATTCGGCGCCGGCTTCGCCGTCGAGTGCCTGTGGGACTGCGAGGAGAGCACCAGGGAACTGGCCGCGCACCGCGCCGCGTCGGGGGACGTCAAGGTGCTGGCGCAGCTCCGCAGACTGGCCGCCGACCCGGCCGAGGAGGCCGAGGTGCAGACCGCGGTCAGAGGACGGCTGAGTTCCGGCGGCTCCACCAGATGACCCCCCGCTCCCAACGCTCATGGGGCGTTTCACTCAGCGACAGATCCACGTGGCCCTGACAACTCCCAGTACGGCGACAACCACGGTATGCGAGTCGCCATCGTCACCGAGTCCTTCCCGCCCGACGTCAACGGAGTGGCCCACTGCGCGCTGCGCACGGCCGAACACCTGGCACGACGCGGCCACGACCCCCTGGTCATAGCCCCGGCCGGACCCCAGGAACCAGCAGCGGGGCAGGATCCCTGCCAGGTGGTCCGCGTCCCCTCCCTGCCGCTGCCCGGCTACCCGCAGGTGCGGGTGGCTCTGCCCGGCCGCCGGACCGCCGCCGCGATCGCCGCCCACCGGACCGACATCGTCCATCTGGCCAGCCCGTTCGTCCTGGGGGTGCGCGGCCTGGCCGCCGCCACCCGGCTGCGGATCCCGGCCGTCGCCGTCTACCAGACCGACCTCGCCGGATACGCCAAGACCTATCTCAACGCCGGTGAGGCCGCCGCCTGGCGCCGCATCCGGGGGGTGCACAACGCCGCCGCCCGCACCCTCGCCCCCTCCAGCGCCTCGGTGACCGCTCTTGAGGGCCAGGGGGTGCCGCGCGTCCACCTCTGGCAGCGCGGCGTCGACTCGGTCCGCTTCCACCCCGGCCACCGGGACGAGGCGCTGCGCCGCGAACTCGCGCCGCGCGGCGAGCTGATCGTCGGCTACGTCGGCCGGCTCGCCCAGGAGAAGCACGTCGAACTGCTCGCCGAGACCTGCGCGTTGCCCGGTGTGCGGGTGGTCGTCGTCGGCGACGGCCCCAGCGTGCCGAACCTGAAGGCGGCGCTGCCCGGCGCGGTCTTCCTCGGCCGCAGAACCGGGGGCGACCTCGCCCGCATCTACGCCTCGCTCGATGTCTTCTGCCACACCGGCCCGTTCGAGACCTTCTGCCAGACCGTCCAGGAGGCGATGGCCAGCGGCGTGCCGGTGATCGCCCCGGCGGCCGGCGGTCCGCTCGACCTGGTCGACCACGGCCGCACCGGACTGCTGGTGCCGCCCGGGGACAGTCTCGCCATCCGGGTCGCCGTCCAGCTCCTGAACGGCGACCCGCGGCTGCGGCTCCGCTACGCCGCCGCGGCCCGCACGGCGGTGGCCGACCGCACCTGGGAGGCCGTCGGCGACCAACTGCTCGACCACTACGCCCAGGTGCTGAGCGAGCGGCAGGTGGCGGCGGCATGAGCGGGTCCTCCGAGCACGCCGAGCACACCCCACCAGCCGAGCACACCGAACCCACCGAGCACCCCGCGCCCGCCGCGCAGAACGCGCCCGGTGAACCCGACGGCCGCACCGGACGCCTGGAGCCCGGCGACCCCGCGCGGGTTCTCCCGGCCGGCCGCGAACCCGGGCAGCGGCTGCGCATCGTCCGGGTCGCCAACTTCGTCACCCCTGTCTCCGGCGGGCTCCGCACCGCGCTGCGGCACCTCGGCGAGGGCTACGCGGCGGCGGGACACGAGCCGGTGCTGGTGATCCCCGGCGTCACCACCACCGACGAACTCACCCCGCAGGGCCGGGTGATCACCCTGCCGGGACTGGAGATCCCCGGCACCGGCGGCTACCGCGTGCTGGCCCGCCGGGCCCGGGTCGAAGCGGCCCTGGAGGCCCTCGCGCCCGACCGGCTGGAGGTCTCCGACCGCACCACCCTGCGGTGGACCGGCGGGTGGGCCAGGAAGCACCGCGTACCCGCGCTGATGGTCTCGCACGAGAGCGCCGACGGGGTGCTCGGCACCTGGGGCCTGCCGGCCGGCGCCGCCCGCCGTACCGCCGACGCCCTCAACCGCCGTACCGCCCACACGTACACCAAGGTGGTGTGCACCACGGCCTGGGCCGCCGCCGAGTTCGAGCGGATCGGCGCCCGCAACGTGGTGCGCGCCCCGCTCGGGGTGGACCTGGCGGGCTGGCACCCCTCCTTCCACGACCCGGCGGTGCACCGCCGGTACAGCCTCGGCGCCCAGGTGCTGCTGGTGATGTGCTCCCGGCTCTCCCCGGAGAAGAAGCCGGACACCGCCCTGCACACCCTCGCCCGGCTGCGCGCGGACGGCGTCGACGCCGCGCTCGTGGTGGCCGGCGAAGGGCCGCTGCGGACCCGGCTCACCCACCACGCGCGCGCCGCCCGGCTGCCGGTCACCTTCCTCGGCCACGTCGGCTCCCGCGCCGAACTGGCCGCCGTACTCGCCAGCGCGGACATCGCGCTCGCCCCCGGGCCGGTGGAGACCTTCGGCCTCGCCGCACTCGAGGCGCTCGGCTGCGGTACGCCGGTCGTGGTCAGCTCCCGCTCGGCGCTGCCCATCCTGGTCGGGCCGGCGGGCGCGGCGGCCGACACCCCCGCCGAGTACGCCGCCGCCGTCCGCCGCCTGCTGACCGTCCCGGTCGCGCAGCGCCGCGCCCTGGCCCGCACCCGCGCCGAGCTCTACACCTGGCCGGCCGCGGTCAACGCCTTCCTCACCGCGCACGGCGCCGCCCTCGCCCCGGACCGGGTGGCGGAACGGATGCCGTCGTGACCGGCCGGCCGGCCGTCCGGTTCGCCGTGCTGGGGGACTCGCTCAGCGAGGGGGTCGGCGATCCGCTGCCCGGCGGCGGATGGCGCGGCTGGGCCGCGCTGCTCGCCGAGGGCCTCACCGAACGGCCCGAGGACACCCTGGTCCTCAACGCCGCGTGCGGCGGCGCCCGGACCGGGGACGTGGCGGGCGACCAGCTCGCCGCGGCGCTGCGGCACCGCCCGCGGGTGGCGTCCGTGGTGGCAGGCGGCAACGACACGCTGCGCGGCGGCTTCGACATCGAGGCGATGGCCGGCGACCTGCACCGGGCGATCGGCACGCTGCGGGCGGTGGGCGCCGAGGTGCTCACCGCCTGCCTGCCCGATCCCGGCAGCGTGCTCAACCTGCCCTGGCCGCTCGCCAGGCCGCTGGAACGGCGGATGCGGGCGCTCAACGACACCGTGCACGCGCTGTCGGCGCACCACGGCACCCTGCACGTCCACGTCGCCGACCACCCCTGGACCACCAGCCCGGGCGCGCTGAGCGCCGACCGCCTGCACCCGAGCGAGACCGGACACCGGCTGCTCGCACGGGACTTCCACGCCCGGCTCACCGCCGCCGGGATCGCCACAGGACCGGCGCCGCGGCCGGAACCGGACGGCGCGCCGCCCGGCACCGCCGCGTCGCTCTGGTGGATGGCCACCCGCGGCACCCGGTGGATCGCCGACCGCTGCACCGATCTGCTGCCCGATCTGCTGCGGCTGGCCCGGGAGGAGTACCGGCACGAGAAAAGGGGCACCGCCCCCCTGCTCGACCTCGCCGCCGCCGACGCCACCGCCCGCGCCCTGCGGGGGCTGGGCGTTCACGGCGCGCCGGCCGGCTACCCCAGGCGGGTGGGGCGCAGCGGCACAAAACGGATCCTGGTACCCGGCGGTGACTGGGCCGCGGCCGGGAGCGACTCCTCAGGCACCACTCCGATCACCGGATAACCGCCGGTGGTCGGATGATCGGACAGGAAGACGACGGGGCGACCGTCGGGGGGAACCTGGACGGCGCCCAGCACCATGCCCTCACTGGGCAGTTCGCCGTCCCTGGCCCGGTCGAGCGCCGGGCCCAGCGTGCGCAGCCCGATCCGGTTCGACTCGGGGGAGACCGTGTAAGCGCTCCCGGCCAGCGTGTTCAGCGCGCCCGGCGCGAACCAGTCGTCCCGCGGCCCCGGCGCCAGCGGCAGCACCAACTCCCGCGCGTACCCGCCGTGGAACGGCACATCGGCCGCCGCGCCGCACCCCCCGGACCGGCCCAGCGGCAGTTCGTCGCCGTCGGCCACCGGCGGCGGTCCGAGCCCCGACAGCAGATCCGTCGAACGGCTGCCCAGCACCTCCGGCACCGCGATCCCGCCGCCCACCGCCACATAGGCGCGCAGGCCCCGTACCGCCGCGCCCACATCGAGCAGCGCGCCCGCCGGCACCCACACCGGCGCACCCCACGCCACGGGCCGCCCGTCCACCCGTACGGCGCAGGACGCACCGGTCACGGCCACCAGCACCGGCCGCGACGGCCGCAGCGCACAGCCGGTCACCGTCGTCTCCAGCGTGGCGGCCCGTTCCGCGTTGCCCACCAGCCGGTTGGCCAGCCGGTGCGCCGGCGGGTCGAGCGCGCCCGAACGCGGCACGCCGAGATGGGCGTGGCCGAAGCGGCCGAGATCCTGCACGGTGGTGAGGGAGCCGGCCCGGACCACCCACAGCGCGGCGGACCCGTCGGCGGTCACCCGCCGCCGGGCGTTCGCCGTCCCCCCGGCCGGTACCGGGCCCCCGGCGGTCACCGGGCCACCGCGCGGAACCGTACCGCCGTGCCGGGTGCGAGCAGCGCGGCGGGCTCCCGCGCCGCGTCCCACAACACGGCGTCGGTGCTGCCGATCACCTGCCAGCCGCCGGGAGAGGAGCGCGGATAGACCCCGGCGTACGGGCCGGCCAACGCGACCGAGCCCGCCGGGACGGCGGTGCGCGGAGTGGCGCGGCGGGGCAGACGGAGGTGCTCGGGCAGCCCCGTCAAGTACCCGAAGCCGGGGGCGAACCCGCAGAAGGCCACCCGGAAGGGCGTCTCCTCGATGACCGCCCCGACCTCGTCGGCGGTGGCGCCCCACCGCGCCATGACCTCGGCCAGATCGGGCCCGTCGAAGCGCACCGGCAGCTCCACCGCCTCGCCCCGGCCGCGTACCACCGGCGGCACGTCCCAACCCGCCACGTCCGAGGCGAACGCCCGCGGCTCCGCCAGACCGCTGACCAGCACGGTACGGGCCGCGGGCACGATCTCGGCGACCTCGGCCAGCTCCCCGGCCGCCCGCCGCCGCAGCAACTCCGCGTGCAGCGCCTCCGCCTGCTCGCCGTCGGCGGTCTCCAGCAGCACCGACGACGCGCCCGCCGGGAGCACCCGCAGATCCAGCCTCATCCGTGCCCCTTCCCAGCGGTGATCTCGACCCGGCCGTCCTCCGGCGCGGTACGGACACGATGCCCCCGCTGACCCGCCGTCATACGGACACGCCGACCGGTCATACGAACGAATCGGCCGCTCGGACGCATCCGGCGGCCGGCCGTGCCCGCTCGATGGCCGCGGCGAGACCGTGGGGGCGGCCGGTCAGACGAAGGCGGCCACCCGGAGCCCCGCGGCCTCCAGCGCCGCGCGGACCCGGGCGGCCAGCCGCGCCGCCCCGGGCGTGTCGCCGTGCACGCACAACGACCGAGCGGTGACGGCCACCCGCTCCCCGGTGCGGGTGGTGACCCAGCCGTCGCCCGCCAGTTCCACCGACCTCGCCACCACCGCGTCCGGGTCCTCGATCACCGATCCCGGCTCGCGTCGCGGCACCAGCGTGCCGGCTGCCGTGTAGGCCCGGTCCGCGAACGCCTCGCCGACCGTGCCGAGACCGGCCGCGGCGGCGGCGTCGAGCAGCCGCGAACCCGGCAGGCCCAACACCGGCAGCGAGCCCGCCAGCCGGACGCCCGCCACCACCGCCTCGGCCTGCTCCGCGTCGTGCACCGCCCGGTTGTAGAGCGCGCCGTGCGGTTTGACGTACGACACCGCCGAGCCGGCCGCTCGCGCGAACACCTCCAACGCCCCGATCTGGTAGGCGACCTCGGCGGCCAGCTCGTCCGGCGGCACATCCATCGCACGCCGCCCGAAGCCGGCCAGGTCGCGATACGACACCTGGGCGCCGATCCGCACCCCCCGTTCGGCCGCCCGCTCGCACACCCGGCGCATCGTGGCCGGGTCGCCCGCGTGGAAACCGCAGGCGACATTGGCGCTGGTGACCACCGAGAGCAGCGCGTCGTCGTCGGTCAGCGCCCAGCGGCCGAAGCCCTCGCCGAGGTCCGCGTTGAGATCGATGACCGCGTCCGCCATGATGATCCGCCCGGTGTCGTCGTGTGCGCTCGCTGATGTCGCCGCCGGCACGCGCGTTGCCGTCGGGACGATCATGGCATGCCCGCCCCGTGGGGGTCCGTGCCGTTTCGTTCGTTGTCGGTGGCAGCGCCTAATGTGTGAGGCGTGACCACCACCGTCCCGTACGCGCTGCCGGACCGGGTCCATCTCGGCCGTCCCGCACCGGGCCCGGCGGCCGACGAGGGCCTCGCCCGCAGGCTCAAGGCGCTCGCCTGCACCGCCCCGTTGCACGACCTGGACACCCGCAAGGCGAATCTCGCCGGTGAGTACTCGGTGTACGCGATGGCGGAGGTCGCGCTCGCCGCGATCGATCTCGTCACGCTCACCATGGACTTCGACACCGGCGCCGACCACGACCAGATAGTGACCAGGCTGCTGCCCCGGGTCGCCGCCCAGGCCCCCGCGCGGACACCCGCCGAGCACGAACGGGTCGCCCGCTGGGTGCTGGAGAACCTGATCAACGTCGGCAGCGCCGACCGCGGGTTCCGCGCGGTCTACGGCACGTTCGGCCCCGACGGTGTGTACGTCCGGCGGGACTACGACTTCAAGCTCGTCGAGGAGGTGCCGGGACCGGGCGGCACCGTCTATCTGCGGACCACCGACGAAGCGGTCAACGTGCTGGTGGGCGCGCTCGACACCGACGTCACGAGCGCGCAGATAGCGGCCGAGGTCAAGCTGGAGGTGCTGATCAGCAGGGGCCGGCTGGCCGACGCCCAACTCGCCGCCGAGCAGGCCCGTTACCGCACGGTGCAGTACGCCGAGACGCTCCGCCGCACCCTGGAGGCCACCCGGCGCGATGTGCGGGCGGTGGACTGGCTGCGCCGGGTGCCCGACATGATCGAGGAGGCGCTCGACCATGTCGCCGACCGGTACCGGCACGAGAACGCGATCCTCACCAACATCCGCAAGGCGCGCGACGAGGCGGAGGAGCCCGAGCACAAGCGGCGGGCCGCTGAACTGGTGGACATCGTCAAGGACTGCATCCGCCGGCACACCCAGTTGCAGTCCCGGCTGCTGGAGGCGGGGCCGCTGTTCCGGGCCGAGCAGGACCGGCAGGCGTTCGCCGCGCCCCCCGCCCGCGCCGGTCTCGATCTCTACGGGCAGCTCCTCGCCCCCGTACTGCCGCTGCCGGTCGAGCAGGCGGCCCGGGTCACCGACGCGTTCTTCTCCCGCGGTGCCGGGCCGCGCACCCCGGCGGCGGTCCGGGTCACCGATCTGGTGGAGATGCTGCTGACACCCCCGGTCGAGCGGGAGCACCTCGGCGTCGAGATGCCGGAGCCGGATCTGGTGGCCACACCCGACGACTCCCGCTTCTCCGAGGAGCAGCTCGCATCCGCCCTGGAACTCCTCGATCTGCCGCACGACGCGCCGCGCCGGCTCTCCGGCCTGCTCGCCGAGGCCCGGCGCCGCGATCCGGACCTGCCCTATCTGGTGGCCCTGCTCGCCGTCCACGCGGCCTCGCCGCCGGTCGGCACCGCCTATCGGCAGGGTGAGCCGCACGTGCTCTTCGCGGTCGACGACGGCACGGTCCTCGACGACCACGAGTTCGGCGGCGCCGACCTCGTCCTCGGCACGGCCCGTCTCACCCCGCCCGGCGCGCGATGAGGCGGGCCGCACGGGACGGCGGAGACGCTGGGCAGACGCTGGAGAGAGCCAGGCCGGTGGAGCCGGTGCGCGGGTGAAGACGGCGGCGACGGTGCGGACGCGGAAAGGTTGAGGAGAGGCTGACGTGAGTGAGATCAGGGAGGACGGGTCGGCGGCCGGGCCCGGGGTGACCGCCGGGGATGTGGCGGACGCCGCCCGGCTGGTCGGCTTCGGCCTCCAGCCCAAGGTGGTGCCCGCCCGCGACGCGGAGTACGCCGAGCTGATCCGGCGGCACCAGGAGGATCCGCCCTTCGGCCGGCTGGTCGACGCGGTGGCGGCCGGGCTGGGCCTGATCGTCCTCGAAGTGTCGCCGCGCGCCGGCATGGCGGTGGCGGCCGGCGAGGACTCGGTCTTCGCCGTGCGGATGGGGGACTACGCCCGGCGGACCGCCTCCGACACCGGCGACCGGTTCCTGCACGGCCTCGCCCACCTGGCCGCCGCGGCCCTCGCCTTCCCCCGGCCGGAGGACCTCGCCGACGACGGCTACATCGGCCGGATCACCGTGCACGGCGTGGACGCCTTCGTCCGGCAGGCCTGCCGCCGGCTGGAGGAGCACGCCGACGAGTCGGGCGAGAACACCGACCCGGCCAGTGACGCGCCCGGCCTGGAGGCGGCCTGGCGCGTCTATGTCCGCCGCAGTGCCACCGGCGCCACCAAGGACGCCAGAAGACTGGCGAGTTCCACCACCGGCATCATCGGCAAGGCCGTCGCCTTCCTGGTGGACTCCGGCTTCCTCCAGCGCACCGGCGACGAATCCGGCGGCACCTACCGCACCACCGCCCGCTATCAGTTGCAGGTCCGCGACATGGCGGGCAGCGCCGCGATGGCCGAACTCCTCGACCTCGGCCTGGTCCCGGTCGGTGACGGCACCGCCACCCTCGTCCCGGCCGCCGCGACCGACGAGTCGGAGCTGGCCGCCGACGCCGGGCTGCCGTTCCACGCCCGCCCCTGAGAGCCTTCCGATCGTCCCGACCGCCCTGACCGCGCCGGAGTCGGTCCGCCCCGACACCTCACCCCCGACGCCTCACCCCTGGCCCCGCACCTCTGACACCTGGCCCCGCACCTCTGGCCTCCGACCCCCTGATCCTCGATCCCCTGATCCCAACCGACCCTACGAGAGTCCGCCGTATGTACGAGCTTTCCCGCATCCGCCTCTACTCCATCGGGCCGGCCGGCGCGCGCTACGCCGACACCGTGCTCGATCTGCGGGGCGTCGGCGAACCGGTGCCGCGACCCGCCCCGACCCAGGGCGAGTTCTTCGCCGACGAGCCCGCCGGGCCGCCGCGCCGCCCGGCCCCCGCGGGAGTGCTCTTCCTGGAGAACGGCGGCGGCAAGTCCGTCCTGCTCAAGCTGATCTTCTCGGTGATGCTGCCGGGCCACCGCAACACCCTCGGCGGCGCCAGCTCCGGCGTGCTGCGCAAGTTCCTGCTCGCCGAGGACTGCGGCCATGTCGCCCTGGAGTGGCAGCACACCCTCACCGGCGAACTCGTCGTGGTCGGCAAGGTCAGCGAGTGGCGCGGCCGGCAGGTCTCCGCCGATCCGCGGAAGTTCGCCGAGGCCTGGTACTCCTTCCGTCCCGGGCCGGGTCTGAGCCTGGACGCGCTGCCGGTCGCCGAGGCCAACGCGGTCCGGCCGCTCGTCGAAGGCGTCTCCGGCGCCCGCGGCCGGCGCCGCACCATGAAGGGCTTCCGGGACGCGGTGACCGAGGCGGGAAAGGCGTACCCGCACCTGGAAGTGGTCTGGGAGGAGATCCACGACCGCTGGAACGAACACCTCGGCGACCTCGGCCTCGACCCCGAACTCTTCCGCTACCAGCGGGAGATGAACGCCGACGAGGGCGAGGCGGCCGGCCTCTTCGCGGTCAAGAAGGACTCCGACTTCACCGATCTGCTGCTGCGCGCCGTCACCGACACCCGGGACACCGACGGGCTCGCCGATCTGGTGCACGGCTTCGCCGCCAAGCTGGGCCGCCGCGCCGAACTCATGGCCGAACGCGACTTCACCGCCGGCTCGCTGGACCTGCTGGAGCGGATCGTGGCGGGCGCCGCCACCCGGGACCAGGCCCGCGGGGTGCACGCCCAGTCCGAGCGCCGCACCCGCGAGCTGGCCCGGCGGCTGACGGCCCGCGCCCAGCAGGAGCGGGGCCGGGCCGCCGAGTTGGCCGAGCACATGGCGCGGGCGGCGCACACCGTCACCGACGCCGAGCAGGCCCGCGGCGGCAGCGGCCTCATCGCCGCCGAGATCGCCTACCGCCACGCCTCGTTGGCGCTGGCCGCCGCGGACAAGGACGCCAACGCGCTGCGCCGCGAACTCGGCGACGCCCGCACCCTGCACGCCGCCTGGCAGACCGCCGAGACCGTACTGCGGCACCGGGCGGCCGGCGACCGGCTCGCCAGGGTCAGCGCGGCCATCCGGGCCGCCGAACGGGACGCGGCGCCAGCGCTCGCCGCCAGGACCAAGGCGGCCGGCGATCTCGTCCGGGCCCTGCACGCCGCCGCGGGCCGGGCCGAGGAGCAGGCGGACGCCGAGGAGGAGCGTTCGGCCGAACTCCAGCGGCTCGCCGAGACCGCGCACCGCGACGCGACCGCCGCCGCCACCGAGGCCCAGCGGGCCCGCAGCGAGAGCCAGCACCTCGGCCAGCGGCTCGGCGAGGTCGAACAGGAGACCGCCGAGGCGGTACGGGCCGGCTGGCTCGACGACTCCGCGCCGGACGCCGACCCGGCCAGGGCGGCCCTCGCCGCCGCCGACGCCGAGAAGGCCGCCGAGGTGGCGGCCCGCGGCTCCGCAACGACCGCCACGGCGGCCACCGCCAGGGCCCGGGAGGCCGCTTCCGCCGAGGCCAGGGCCGAACTCGCCGCGGCCCGCGCCGCCGATGCCCTCGCCACCGCGGAGGCCGCCCACTCCGCGGCCACCGTCGCCGCCACCGCCCTGTCCGCCGACCCCCGGCTGGCCGAACTCCTCGGGCTCCCCGGCGCCGGCCCGATCGCTTCCGTCCCCGCCGCCAGGACACACGCCGCCAGGACCCCCGGTGCCAGGACCCCAGGACGCAGCTCCACCGGTCCGGCCACCTACGGCGCCACTGGTGCGGTGCCAGGGGCGTCAGAGCCGGCCGCGCCCGGCGGCGGTGACCATGGCCCTGCCCGTGCCCGGTCCGTCCGCCGGCCGGACGACGGCACCCCGCTCACCGCCGCCGAGCTGGACCGTTTCACCGACCCGCTCCGTACCCTGCTCGACGATTCGGTCGCCGCCGCCGAGCGGCACCTCTTCGAGCTGCGGACCGCCGCGGCCGACGACACCCGGATCCTCGGGGCGCTCGGCGACGGCGGACTCCTGCCGCCCGGACCCGATGTGCTGGCCACCGTCGAATACCTCGGCGAGCACGGCATCCCCGCGCTGCCCGGATGGCGCTACCTCGCGCAGGCCGTCGCCCCGGTGGACCACGCCGCGGTGCTCGCCGCCCGGCCCGAATTGGTGGACGGGGTCGTGGTGACCGACCCCGGCAGCTATGTGCGGGCCAAGGAGGTGCTGGAGCAGGCCGCGCTGCTGCCGCGCTCGACCGTCGCCGTCGGCACCGCGGCCGCCCTGCTCGCGCCGCCCCCGGCCGGCGAAGGCCCGTCGGACGTCCATGACGTCTTCCTGGTACCGCCGAACCCGGCCATGCACGACGAGATGGCCGCCGACGGCGAGCGGCAGGAGCTGCGGGCCCGGGCCACCGCCCGGGAGGAGGAGATCCGGGCGCTCGCCGCCCGCCTCGCCCACGACAGGACGCTCGCCGCCCGGCTGTCCTCCTGGCGCTCCTCCTGCCCGCCGGGGCGCCTCGACGAGCTGGCGGCGACGGTCTCGGCGGCGAAGGAGACCGTCGACCGGGCCCGTACCGAACTCGCCGCGATCCGCGAGGAGCGCGCCGACGCCGAGGCCGCCGCCGCGCAGGCCGCCGCGGACAGCGACCTGCGCCGCTCCGCCGCGGAACAGGCCCGCCGCCGCGCCGACGCGCTGGCAGGACTCGCCCACCGGCTGCGCGAGAGGGCCAACTGGCAACGCCGGGGCCGGGAGTTGGCGGCCGACGCCGCGGAGGCGGAGGCACGGGCCGAGGCGTGCCTGGCGCGGGCCCGCGCCGCCGACGAGGACCGCAGGGCCGCCCAGCGCGCCTCCGACGACGCCCGCCGTACCGCGCGGGTGCTCCGGGCCGAACGCGCCGAGATCGCCGGGGCGCCCGAGGAGGGCGCCGAGGCCGACCCGTCGTCCGGCCCGGCAGGAGCGCCGACCGGCGCCGCCTCGCTGCCCGCCCTCCGCGAGGCCTACCGCGCCGCCTCCCAGGTCTACGAGAAGGTCGGCGTCGGCGCCGATCTGCGGGCCGAACAGGCCCGCGCGGAAAGCATCGAGAACGCCGCGCTCACCGAACTCGACCGGCTCAGCAACAAGGTCCGCGGCCGGGCCGCCCAGCTTCTCGAAGGCCCGGACGGCGCCGACGGCCCCGCCCGGCAGGCCGCCGCGGCCCGCGCGGAGCACCTGGTGCAGACCTTGGAGTCCCGCCAGTCCGGCGCCAGTGAACGGCTCGGCCGGCTGCGCGGCGACGCCGAGCGGCTCGCCCCCGCCGACGGCGCCGCGCACACCGACCTGCCCGAGGAGCTGCGGCCCCGCGACGCCGACCACGCCCAGGAGCTGCTGCGCGCCGCCAACGCCGAACTCGCCGCCCGCACCGAGGCGCTGGAGCAGGCCAGGATCGCGCACGCGGACGTGGTCCACGACCACCGCGCCGCCGAGGACGCGGCCGGCGGCTTCGACGAGATCGCCGCGATGCTCCGCGACCTGCTGCGCGAAGGACCGCAGAGCGCCGCCGAGGACGACGAGCCCGAGCCGTACCCCGGCAGCACCGAGGAGGCCCGGCAGGCCGCCGCCGAGGCCCGCCGCGGCCTGCGCGGCTGCGCCGCCGATCTGTCCGCCGCCGAGGCCCAGCTGCGCGAGGCCGCGGACATCCTGGTCCGGCACGCCAACGCGGTCCGTTACGAGCAGGTGCGCACCCCGGCCCGGCAGCAGATCAGGGAGCTGCCCGGCGCCGCGCTGCCCGACCACGCGGCGGCCTGGGCCGCGGCCTTCGCCCCCCGGCTGCGCGTCCTCACCGACGAGCTGGAGCAGTTGGAGCGCAACCGGGACAGCATCGTGGACCGGCTGCGCGGTCTGGTGGAGTCATCGCTCGCCACCCTGCGCTCGGCCCAGCGGCTCTCCCGGCTGCCGGAGGGCCTGGGCGAATGGTCGGGCCAGGAGTTCCTGCGGATCCGCTTCGAGGACCCCGACCAGACCGTGCTCGCCGAGCGGCTCGGCGAGGTCATCGACGAGGCGACCCGGGCCGCCGTCCGCAAGAACTCCGATCTGCGCCGCGACGGCATGACGCTGCTGCTGCGCGCGGTCGCCTCCGCACTCGAACCGCGCGGCATCGCGGTGGAGATCCTCAAGCCCGACGCCGTGCTCCGCGCCGAGCGGGTCCCGGTCGGACAGATGGGCGATGTCTTCTCCGGCGGCCAGTTGCTCACCGCCGCCATCGCGCTCTACTGCACGATGGCCGCGCTGCGCAGCAACGACCGCGGCCGGGACCGGCAGCGGCACGCCGGGACCCTCTTCCTCGACAACCCCATCGGGCGCGCCAACGCCACCTATCTGCTGGAGCTCCAGCGAGCCGTCGCCGACGCCCTCGGGGTGCAACTCATCTACACCACCGGTCTCTTCGACACCACCGCGCTCGCCGAGTTCCCGCTGGTGGTCCGGCTGCGCAACGACGCCGACCTGCGGGCCGGGCTCAAGTACATCAGCGTCGAGGAACACCTGCGGCCCGGCCTGCCGGTACCCGACCCGCACGGGGAGCAGGTGCACGGCGAGATCACCGCCACCCGGATGTTCCGGCGCCCCGCCGAGCCGGCCGGGGCCGCGCTCCGCCGACCGGCGGGCGAACCGTGACGGCCTCGGGGCCGCGCTCCGCCGACCGGCCGGCGAACCGGGGTGCCGGTCAGGCGCCGTGTATCCGCAGCCGGTGAGGCCGGCGGCGGCTCGCCCGCTGCCGCGTCACCAGCCGCGCCGACCGCCGGGCCCTGCGCCGCTCCCGGCGCAGGGCGCGCGCCGCGCTGCTCGGGCTCGACACCACGCCGTTGCGCTGGTTCCACACCTGCCGGGTGACCCACACATCGAGCACCGCCCAGGTCGCCACCACACACGCCAGCACGGTGAACAGCATCATCGGCGCGCTGAGCCAGGAATGCCCGGCCGCCAGCAGCACCTCGATCACCGCCCCCACCAGCGCGAACGACCCGACCAGCGCCGCCCGCACCGCCGCGTCCCGTACCGGATCGGGCAGTCGCGGGGTGCCGACGGCCTCGTCCTCCCACACCGATTGGCTGTCCTGGCCCTCGAAGTCCATGAAAGGTGCCTGCCCCGAAAATTCGGGATGCATTCCCGAGGTACGTTTCCGGCCAGACCGCCGCAACCCGGTGGACTCACTTTCGAGTTAACCCGGACGGAGTAGTAGGCTCACGCCGTTTAAACGCGACAGAGGACCCCCGCGGTGGGGGAGACGTTGGGGAGGCCATGCGCTTTCGCGGTACGACGATCCGCCGGAAGATCGTGGCGCTGCTGCTGATCCCACTGGTGTCCCTCGCCGCCATCTGGGCTTTCGCCGCGACGATCACCGGCCGCGCGGTGTTCGGCCGGCCCGACATCAAGATGGTCGCCGAGAACATCGGCTACCCGACGGAGGCGGTCGTCAGCGGGCTCCAGCAGGAGCGCAAGGTCGGGCTGATCTATATCGCCAACCCCCGCGACTCCCAGGCGCGGCTCGCATTCGACAAGCAGGAACACGCCACCGACGCGTCGATCGCCCGGCTGCGGACGCAGATCAACGCCTCAGGGGTCCGCGCCGAAATCGACCGCACCTCGCGCGACAAGCTCGATGTCTTCCTCAATACAGTTGAAGGCGTAACTTCTTTGCGGCAGCGGGTCGACAACCAGCACATCACCCGCAATGACACCTATGACGCCTACAACGCGCTGATCAGCCCCGCCTTTGATCTCTTCGACGGCCTCAATCCGTTGAACGACACCGCGCGGGACAGCCGGCGGCGGGCCGGCGTCGGCCTCATGCGGGCGCGCGAACAGGTCAGCCGCGAGGACGCGTTGATGACCGTCGCGATCAGCAGCGGTCACATGAACACCGCCGAACTCACCGACTTCACCTTCGCCGTCGCCGATGAGCGCAATTACTACAGCGACAATCTCCAGGTCCTGGGCTCGGCGCTGCGCGCCCCCTACGACCGGTACTGGCAGAGCGCCAACGGCCGGAAGCTGCGCAAGGCCCAGGACGCGGTGATCGCGGCCGGCGCCGTGGACGCCCCGGTCGTCGCCGCCCACCTCCAGTGGCCCACGCTCACCGGTGACGTCTTCGACGACCTGGGCAAACTGGACGAGGCCACGTCGACCGAGTTCACCCAGAAGAACGGGCCGCTGTCGACCTCGGTGATCATCGAGGCGGCGATCGCCGGCGGTCTCGGCCTCGTCGCGGTGATCGCCTCGATCGTCGTCTCCGTCCGCATCGGCCGCAGCCTCATCCGTGACCTGACCGGACTGCGCCGTGAGGCCCAGGAGGTCTCCGGCACCCGGCTGCCGCGCGTGATGCGCCGGCTCGCCGCCGGTGAACAGGTCGACGTCGAGACCGAGGTGCCCAGGCTCCAGTACGCGGACGACGAGATCGGCCAGGTCGGCAAGGCGCTCAACACCCTTCAGCGGGCCGCCGTCGAAGCCGCCGTCCGCCAGTCCGACATGCGCCGGGGCGTCTCCGACGTCTTCGTCAACCTCGCCCGCCGCAGCCAGGTGCTGTTGCACCGGCAGCTCACCCTGCTCGACGCGATGGAGCGCCGCACCGAGAACGCCGAGGAACTCGCCGACCTCTTCCGGCTGGACCACATGACCACCCGTATGCGGCGGCACGCCGAGGGCCTGGTCATCCTCTCCGGCGCCGCGCCCTCCCGGCAGTGGCGCAAGCCGGTCCAGTTGATGGACGTGGTCCGCGCCGCCGTGGCCGAGGTCGAGGACTACGAGCGGATCGAGGTCCGCCGACTGCCCCGGCTCGCGGTCAGCGGCGCCGCGGTCGCCGACCTCACCCACCTGCTCGCCGAACTCATCGAGAACGCCGCGGTGTTCTCCCCGCCGCACACCCAAGTGCGGCTGCACGGCGAGCCGGTCGCCAACGGCTTCGTGCTGGAGATCGACGACCGCGGCCTCGGCCTGACCCCGGACGCGCTGCTCGAAGCCAACCTCCGGCTCGCCGAGACACCCGAGTTCGAGCTCTCCGACACCGACCGGCTCGGCCTGTTCGTGGTCAGCAGGCTCGCCCAGCGGCACGGCGTACGGGTCTCGCTGCGCCAGTCACCGTACGGCGGCACCACCGCGGTGGTGCTCATCCCGTCCGCGCTGCTCACCGACACCAGTGACGACACCGGCTCCACCCGGATCAGCGAGATGACCGCCGCGGCGGCCGCCAAGCCGTCCGGCGACACCGAGCACACCTTCCGCCAGTGGGGCCTTGACGGAGTGAGCGGCGAACGCCACAAAGAGCGCGCCGAGCGCCCCGAGCACGCGCATCAGGCCGGCGACTCGGCCGTACTGCTGGACGAGGAACCGGAGTTGGACGATCCGGTCGCCCTGCCGCGGCGCCGCCGCAGCGCGCCGGTGCTGATCTCCGACCACGGCCGGCCGGTCGGCGCCACCCAGCCGGCGCGCCCGGCCCCGTCGGCAGTGGCCCCGTCGTCCGCGGCCGCGGAACCCCGGCCGCTGCCACCGGAAGACCCCGTCCCGCCGGCCGGCCCCGCCCGCGCCGCCCCGGCCTCGCGCGGCGGCGCCGAACCGGCCGCCGGCAGCGGCGGTACCGTGCTGCCGCGCCGGGTCCGGCAGGCCAATCTCGCCCCGCAGCTCCGGGTGGAGACCACCGGGCAGAACGCCACCGCCCGATCGGCGGACGAGGGCAGGGAACGCTCAGCCGACGAGGTACGCGACCGGATGGCGGCGCTCCAGCGCGGCTGGCAGCGCGGCCGGCAGGAGGCCGACGCCCCGGACGACACCGCGACATCAGTTCCGAGAACGACACCCGAGGGGGACGGCCGATGACCGCACCATCAAGCCCGACGCGCGAGCTGAGCTGGCTCCTTGACGATCTGGTCACCCGCGTGGCCAGCATCCGCAAGGCCATGATCCTCTCCGGCGACGGCCTGGCCATCGGATCCTCGGACGGACTCACCCGTGAGGACTCCGAACACCTGGCCGCCGTGGCCTCCGGTTTCCACAGCCTGGCCAAGGGCGTCGGACGGCACTTCGGGGCCGGCGGGGTGCGCCAGACCATGGTGGAGCTCGACGAGGCCTTCCTGTTCGTGACCGCGGCCGGTGACGGGAGCTGTCTGGCCGTGCTCACCGACGCCGACTCCGATGTCGGCCAGGTGGCGTACGAGATGGCTCTGCTGGTCAAGCGGGTCGGCGCCCATCTGGGCTCCGCGCCGCGGCAGGACGGCGGCACCGCGCTCAGCGGCTGACCGGTCGAGCTGGCATACGGGGTGACGGGGTGTCATGAGTTCTGAATCGGACCGCTGGTACGACGACGCGGCTGGACCGGTGGTGCGGCCCTACGCGATGACGCGCGGCCGGACCAGCCACGCGGCCGAGGCGAAGATCGACTTGATCGCCCTGGTGGTGAGCGAGAGCGATGCCGGCGACGACGCCGCTCTCGAGGACCACACCCTGTCGCCCGAGCATCTGGACATCGTGGTGCGCTGCCAGGTGCAGGCCACGTCGGTGGCCGAACTCGCCGCCGACCTCGACCTGCCGGTCGGGGTGGTGCGGGTGCTCGTCGGCGACCTGCTCGAAGCCGAACACGTGCACATCCACAAGCCGGTGCCACCGGCGGAACTGCCGGACGAGAGCATCCTGCGCGAGGTGATCAACGGCCTGCGGGCGCTGTGAGCGGCGAACCGCTGTCATCTGTCATCACCCGCGCCGCCCGCGGCGTCAGCCACGTCCGGGCGCACGCCTCTTGAGAGCCCCGCCCAGCGCCTCGTGAGCCTCGGCTCACCCATCGGACCCACATCGGCCCATCTGCCACGGAAGTAGAGAAGAGACCATGGCCTTCGCCCCGACCGAACGCCACTCCCCGTTGACCGGCGCCGAGCCGGTGGCGCTCAAGCTGCTGGTGGCGGGCGGCTTCGGCGCCGGCAAGACCACCCTGGTGGGCTCGGTCAGCGAGATCCGGCCGCTGCGCACCGAGGAGTCGCTGAGCGAACTGGGCCGCCCGGTCGACGTCATCGACGGTGTGGAGGCCAAGAACACCACGACGGTCGCGATGGACTTCGGCCGGATCACGCTGCGCGACAACCTGGTGCTCTATCTCTTCGGCACCCCGGGCCAGGACCGGTTCTGGTTTCTGTGGGACGAGTTGGCGCAGGGCGCGCTGGGCGCGGTGGTGCTGGCCGACACCCGCAGGCTGGCGGACTGCTTCGCCGCGGTCGACTACTTCGAGCGGCGGCACATCCCCTTCACGGTCGCGGTGAACTGCTTCGAGGGCGCCGAACTCCACGACCCGGACAAGGTCCGCGAGGCGCTGGACCTCGACCAGGGGGTGCCGGTGGTGATGTGCGACGCCCGCGAACGCGAGTCGGCGAAGAACGTACTGATCAGCGTGGTGGAGCACGCGGCGCACCTGGCCGCGACGCACCGGGAGCCGGTCACCGGCTGACCCCATACGTACGGCAGGACGTCAGGCGGCGGCATCCGGTCCGGCCGCCTTGTCGCGCTGCCCGGCGAGCCAGCCGGCGGCCGTCGCGGCGAGTTCGGCGTCCCGGCCGGCCAGCATCGTCGTGATCATCCTGACATCGCCGCGCAGCGACCACGCCGGATGCCCGAAGGTCGCCGGGTTGTTCCCCTCGATCAGGAAGTGCGCCGGCCAGGCGGTCCCGTAGCCGATCAGCGGCAGCGCGGCGGCATACCGCGGCCGGCCCTTGGCCAGGCCGTACCCGGTGACCGCGAGCCCGGTGAGCGTGCCGGCCAGGTGCACCCAGCGGGTCGCCGCTTTGGAGTGCATCGCCACGTAGTACGGCCAGAACTCCTCGAAGGAGGTGAAGGTCTGCTGCGTCATCAGCGCACAGTAGCGCCGCCTCTGGACGTTGTCAGGAGTGGCTGCTATGTTCTTCTCAGGTCGAGAAAGACTCACAGTGAGAACAACATGGGCGCGGTCGGCGACGAGTCCGGCGGGCACGGCACCTTCAGGTCAGGGAGGACGGATGGACGGGAGCAAGGCCGAGCGGCAGTTCCTCGCCGCGTACGACCCGCGGGCCTTCGAGCCGATCGCCGTCACCGTGGACGTGGTCGCGTTGACGCTGCGCGCGGACCGGCTGCACCTGCTGGCCGTGCGGCGCGGCGGACCGCCATACCACGGGGAGTGGGCCCTGCCCGGCGGTTTCGTGCGGGCCGGACAGGAATCGCTCGACGAGGCCGCCGCGCGTGAACTCGCCGAGGAGACCGGCCTGGCGGCGTCCGCCCTCGGCCGCGTCCACCTCGAACAGCTCGGCTCCTACGGCCGTCCCGACCGCGACCCGCGCATGCACGTCGTCTCGGTCGCGTACCTCGCCTTCGCCCCAGGCCTGCCCGACGCGCAGGCGGGCAGTGACGCGGCGGGAGCGGCCTGGCTCCCGCTGGAAGCGATTGCCCGCGGCGGGCAACCGGATCCGGTGGCGCCGCGTCCCTTCGAGCAGGGCCGGCGGCCCGGGGCCCACGGGGGTGGTCCCGGCCGCCGACCCCTTCCCGCGCAGCAGCCCCCGGCACGCCACGCGCCGCCCGGTGACATCCACCTCGCCTTCGACCATCCGGAGATCCTCGCCGACGGTCTGGAGCGGGCCCGCGCCAAGATCGAGTACACCCCGCTGGCCACCGCCTTCCTCGGCGAGACCTTCACCATCAGCGAACTGCGGGCGGTCTACGAAACGGTGTGGGGCGCGCCGCTGCACGCGGGCAACTTCCACCGCAAGGTGCTCTCCGTGCCCGGCTTCGTGGAGTCCACCGGGGCGACCGACGGCCGCCCCGGCAGCCGCGGCGGCCCCCGGGCCCGGCTCTACCAAGCCGGCGACGCGACCCTGCTGCACCCGGCCCTGCTGCGCCCCGACCGGGAGGCGACCATACGATGACCGCCGACCGCGAGCCGCTCCGCACCTTCGACGACGCGCTGACCGCCCTGGCCGCCGGCTTCCCCGCCGACCCCGGCGCCGCCGCCCGGCACCACCGCCGCCTCGCCCGGCTGCTGCACCCCGACACCGCGCCGCCCGACCGCGCCGCACAGGCCAACGCGGCCTTCGCCGAGCTCGGTCGGGCCTGGCAGCACCGCTCACACCGGCTCATCGGCGCACCGCGGCACACCTACGTCCTCGGTGACATCCTGGCCACCGGCGACCTCGCCACCCTGCACACCGCGCACACGGCGGCCGATCGCCGCGCGGTGGTGCTCAAGATCCCGCGGCGGCCCCGGGACAACGATCTGATGACCCATGAGGCGGCCGTCCTCACCCGGCTCGACACCGTCGGCGAACCCCGTCACCGGGCCTACGCGCCGACCCTCGTCGAGAGCTTCCGGCAGCGCTCCGCCGACGGCACCGAACGGGTGATCAACGTCCTGGAGCCGCTCACCGGCTTCCTGCCCCTCACCGAGGTGGCCGCCGCCCACCCCGCCGGGCTCGACCCGCGCGACGCCGCCTGGATGTGGCGCCGGCTGCTGGTCGCGCTCGGCTGGGCCCACCGCGCCCGGCTGGTGCACGGCGCGGTCTTCCCCGAGCACGTGCTCATCCATCCGGAGGCGCACGGCCTGGTCCTGGTGGACTGGTGCTACGCGACCGCCGTCGGCACCCACCTCCCGGTCCTCGTCGACCGCCATACCGACCGCCACCACGACGGCTACCCGCCCGAGGTCCACCACCGCGGACCGGCCACCGCGGCCACCGACATCCACCTCGCCTCGGCCTGCGTACGCGACCTGATGGGCGATCAGGCACCGCCACCGCTGAGGGCGTTCCTGCGCGGCTGCCTGCTGCCGAGTCCCGAAGCCCGTCCGCACGACGCCTGGGCGCTCCTCGCCGAACTGGACGACGTCCTCGAACGGCTCTACGGACCGCGTACCTTCCGCCCGTTCACCAGGCCGGCCGCCCGCGCCGGCTGAGCGCGCCGCCCGGCCACACACACCACCGTCCCGCATGTCATCACCGATCAGGGGGAGTCCACCATGGGAAGCGGAAACTGGTCCACCAACGTCTACGACGCCGCCGCGCGCTACCGCGCCGCCGCCGGCACCGACGCCTTCGCCTACAGCGACCGGGTCACCCGCTCGGCGCCGCGCGGCAGTTGGCGCGCCCACCAGACCCTCGACCCGTACGGGCTGACCGTCCGGGAGAGCCGCGACTCCGCCGAGCACCCCACCTCGCTCGCCATCTCCGTACTCTTCGACGTCACCGGTTCGATGGGCGGTGTGCCGCGGGTCCTCCAGACCAAACTCCCGGACCTCTTCGGCCTGCTGCTGCGCAAGGGCTACGCCGAGCACCCGCAGATCCTGTTCGGCGCGGTCGGCGACGCCACCTGCGACCGGGTCCCGCTCCAGCTCGGTCAGTTCGAGTCCGACAACCGGATGGACGAGCAGCTCGGCAACATCCTGCTGGAGGGCGGCGGCGGCGGCCAGATGACCGAGTCCTACGAACTCGCCCTGTACGCCATGGCCCGGCACACCGCCCTCGACTGCCACGAGAGGCGCGGCCGGCGCGGCTATCTCTTCCTCATCGGCGACGAGATGCCCTACGGCAAGGTCAAGGCGCGCGAAGTACGCAAGGTGCTCGGCGAGTCGATCCCCCGTGACATCCCGGTACAGGACATCCTCGCCGAACTCCGGCGCCGCTTCCACGTGTACTACATCCTGCCGGCCGGCGCCTCCTACGCCGGCAACCGCGAAGTCCTCGGCATCTGGCGGCAACTCCTCGGCCAGAACGTCATCGAACTGGACGACCTCGACGCGGTCTGCGAGACGATCGCCCTCACCGTCGGCCTCGGCGAGGAGGCGATCGACCTGGCCCAGGGCCTCGCCGACCTCCGCGACATCGGCTCGGCGGCGGTCGACTCCGTCGCCAGAGCGCTCGGCTGACCCCTCGCCCCGCAACCGGGTCCCGTAACCGGGCCCAGCCGCTGTGACGATTCGCGGTGACCCCATCCGTAGCCCCCGGCGATCAGGAGACCCCGCGTGCACACCCTGGTAGTCGATCTCGGCTTCGGCGACGCGGGCAAGGGCGCCGTCGTGGACCGCCTGTGCCGTGACCAGCGCGGGGTCACCGCCGTGGTCCGCTTCAACGGCGGCGCCCAGGCGGCCCACAACGTGGTGACCGCCGACGGCCGCCACCACACCTTCGCCCAGTTCGGCGCCGGCACCCTGCGCGGCGTCCCCACCCACCTGTCCCGCTTCATGTCCGTCGACCCGCTCGCCCTGTCGGCTGAGGCCGACCATCTGAAGGCCATCGGCGTCCCCGACCCGTACGCCCTGCTGAGCGTCGACCGACGGGCGCGGCTCACCACCCCCTACCACGCCGCGGCCAACCGGCTGCGCGAACGGGCGCGCGGCGCGGCCCGGCACGGCTCCTGCGGTATGGGGGTGGGCGAGACCGCCCGCTACGCACTCGCCCACCCCGATGACGCCCCCACGGTGGGCGACTGCGCCGCCCGCCCCCGGCTGCTGCGCCGGCTGCGGCTGCTGCGGGACCGGCTCACCGACGAACTGGGCCCGCTCGCCGCGCCTTCCGTCGAGAGCTGCGCCGAGGTGTACGCGGCGTTCGCCCGCGCCGTCACCCTCACCGACGAGACGGCGCTGCGGCGCCTCGTCCGGCAAGGACCGCTGGTCTTCGAAGGCGCCCAGGGCGTACTGCTCGACGAGAACCACGGCTTCCACCCGTACACCACCTGGTCCACCACAACCTTCGCCAACGCCGAGACACTGCTCGCCGAGGCGGGCGCCACCGATGGAGCGCTGCGGCTCGGCGTCGTCCGCACCTACACCACCCGGCACGGTCCAGGACCGCTCGTCACCGAGGACCCCGAACTGCCGCCCCTGCTGCCCGAACCGCACAACGGCCACGGACGCTGGCAAGGCGCCTTCCGGATCGGGCACTTCGACGCCGTCGCCCACCGCTACGCCGTCGACGTGTGCGGGGGAGTCGACGCCTTGGCGGTCACCCATCTCGACGCGCCGGGGCGCTGCCGGGGCCTGCGGATCTGCCGGGCCTACGGCGTCGGCGGGCGGCTGGTCGAAAGCCTGCCCGCCGGCCCGCCGGAGGACCTGGCGCGCCAGGCGGAACTCACCGGACGGCTGCTCACCGCGCGGCCGGCCCTGTGGGAGACCCCCGGACCGGACCCACGACGCTGGAGCGACGCCATCGCCCACCTGCTCGGCGCCCCGGTGCTGGTGGAGTCGTCGGGCCCGGCCCGCCAGACCCTCTCATCCACCAGATCCCCACGAACCCTCAGCAGCCGTGCCAACCGCCCCCCAGCCGCCCACCGCGTCGGATAGGGTCCAGCCGTGCGCGAGGACACCCACTGCTCCGCCTGCGGAACACCGTTTCCGGCCGACGCCGGCTGGCCGCGCGCGTGCGCCCGCTGCGGCACGGTCCACTACCGCAATCCGCTGCCGGTCGCCGTGGCCCTGCTGCCCGTGCGGACGGCGGACGGCGCCGCGCTCGTCGTCATCCGGCGCACCATCGAGCCCCGACTCGGCCGACTTGCCCTGCCCGGCGGCTTCATCGACGTCGGAGAGAGCTGGGAGGGCGCGGTCGTCCGCGAGTTGGCGGAGGAGACCGGCATCACCGCGTCCGCCGCCGACGTCACCCTCGCCGACGCCCTCACCGACCGACCCGGCGGCTATCTGCTGCTCTTCGGCCTGCTGCCGGTACGCGACGCGGCCGAACTCCCGCCCTCCGTGCCGACCGACGAAACGGACGGCTACCAACTGCTGCGCGCACCGGCCGAATTGGGGTTCGAGCTGCACACCGAGGCCGTCCGCCGCTGGTTCGCCGGCGACTACGCCGGCCCGCCGCGCACCCGCACCGGATAGCCGGGGGCGCCACCGCCGTCACGCTCCACGACCAGCTCGCCGTCCACCCACCGCGACACGAACCGCTCCATCCGGGGCGCCTGCCACCCCTCCGGGTCGCCGGTGAAGACCACCCCGCTCCCGGTACGGGTCTGCCGCGGCGCCCACGCCTCCAGCTCCAGCCCGCCGTCCGCCCCGGCCACCGGCAGCACCGCGCCGGCCTTCGCCAAGACCGGTATCCGGCCCAGCGGGGCATCGAGCAGCACCTGCGTCCGCCCCTTGTACCTCGTCCCGGTCGCGGTGTCGTACCAGCGTCCGCGCGGCAGCCGCACCGACCGCTTCACCGCACCCTCTTCGAGCACCGGAGCCACCAGCAGCGCGTCGCCCAGCAGAAACGCGTCGCCGTTCTCCCGCAGCGACCGGTCATCGGGCGCGTTCCACCACAGCGGCCGCACATAGGGGGCGCCGGTGCTCCGCGCGATATGGGAGAGCGTCTCCAGATACGGCAGCAGCCGTACCCGCTCGGCCAGCGACTCCCGAACGTGCGCCAGCACCTCGTCGCCGAACTCCCACGGCTCGCGCCGCCCCGCGTCGATCGCCGAATGCGTCCGGAAGAACGGCAGATAGGCGCCCAGCTGGAACCAGCGCAGATACAGCTCGGGCGACGGCGTACCGGTGAAGCCGCCCACGTCGGGACCCGAGAACGGCACCCCGCACAGTCCGAGCCCCAGCACCAGCGCCAGCGACGCCCGCAACCCCTCCCAGCCGGTCACCACATCGCCCGACCAGGTGCCGCCGTAGCGCTGCATGCCGGCCCAGCCCGAGCGGGAGAAGAGGAACGGCCGCTGCTCCGGCCGCAGTCGGCGCAGGCCCTCATAACCCGCCCGCGCCATCGCCAGCCCGTACACGTTGTGCGCCTCGCGGTGGTCGCCGCCGCGGCCCTCCAGCACGTGCCGGGCCGAGCGCGGCAGCGTCGGATCCCCGAACGCGGCGAAGGAGACCGGCTCGTTCATGTCGTGCCACACCCCGGAGAAGCCCCGCGCGAGCCGCTCCGCGTAGAGCCCGCCCCACCAGGCGCGGGCCCGCGGATCGGTGAAGTCGGGGAAGACCGACTGACCCGGCCACACCACGCCCCGCACCTGCCGGCCGCGCCCGTCCCGGACGAAGGCGTCCACCGCGGCGCCCTCCTCGTAGACGGCCAGGCCCGGCTCGGCCTTCACCGCCGGGTCCACTATGGACACCAGCCGCACCCCCTGCGCGGCGAACTCCCGTGCCATGCCGGGCAGATCGGGGAAACGCCGCTCATCGACGGTGAAGACGCGATGCCCGTCGAGGTGGTCTATGTCCAAGTGGACGGCGGACAGCGGCAGATCACGCTCGCGGTAGCCGGCCACCACCCGCCGCACCTCCCGCTCGCTGCCGAAGCCCCAGCGGGAGTGGTGGTGGCCGAGCGCCCAGCGCGGCGGCAGCGCCGGCCGGCCGGTCAGCGCCGTCCAGCCGGTCAGCACCCGGGACGGCGTGCCGGCGATCACCCAGTAGCGCAGCGGCCCGCCGTCCATCCGCACCTCGCAGCCGCCCGGCCGGTCGTGTCCGGAGCCCGCGCCCTCCGCGCCGTCCCGCAGCGTGATCCGGCCGTCCCAGGTGCAGTCGTGGAAGATCAGATGGCAGCCCGCGTCGGCGACCACCATCTGCACCGGCATGGTGATGTACAGCGGGTCGTCGCCCGGGCCGAAGGAGCCGCCCGGGTCGCTGTTCCACAACCGGTAGCCGCCGGCGGGCAGCCGCGGCCCGCCCGCCCGGCCACCGAGCCCGTACACCCGGGCGTCGGCCGGCGTCTCCGAGCGCTGCGCCCAGCGGGCCCCGCCGTCCCCCTCCCGCTGCCCCGTCTCGTCCCACCAGCGCGGCGGCAGCTCCCGGCGCAGCAGCAGCCCGCCGGGGGTGCGCATCTCCACCGCGCCCTGCCGGGAGACGAGCACGGTGAGCCGCTCGGAGACCACCCGCCAGCCGTCCTTGTCCGGCTCCAGCACCGCCCGGGTGTCGGCCGCCGGGCAGCTTCCGCCCCCCGGCCCCTCCCCGGCCAGCGCGTAGGACGGCGCCGGCCCCGCGCCGTCCCAGCCGCAGAAGACCGCGCCGCCGACCGCCACCCGCACCCGCAGCGACGAGCGGGTGAAACGGACGACGCCGCCGCCCGGCATCGGCTCGGCGTCCAGCGCCGCCCCCGGCACCCGGGCCCGCTCGGGGCCGCGCCGGGGAAGGTCTCGTTTGTCGATCCGCTGCCGCCGCCACGCCGAGCGGGTGGCATGCCAGCCATGGGCGGAACCCGTCAATTGGACCGATCGAAGCAGGTCCCGAACATCCATGCCCCTAACCTTGTCATCGAAATCGCCCTGGGCGTCACCCGTTCACCCAGGATTCACCGGCAAGGGGCCGCCCGGATCAGCGACGCGCGTCAACCGGCCGCCGTACGCCTCCGTACCGCCTCGGCAGGCCCGTCCAGGCTCCCCGCGCGGCCCTCCCACGGCCGCCCAGGATGGCGCGCGGGACCCGACGGGACCCGCTCTGGCGCGCAAGACGATCACATGGCATCGTCCTGCCCAGTCCCCCGGGGCGGCAGACGCCCCACCGGGACCCCGCGCAAGCCACGCAACGACGCGTACCGTCCGGGAGCCGCCTGATGAGCATCACGCCCGAGCCCACCGCCGCGGCAGCCACGGCCGAGCCCGAGCCGCTGTGGACTCCCTCCTCGGAGCGGATCGCCGGCGCGCGGCTCACCCGCTTCCACGCCTGGGCCGCGGGCCGCCACGGCGCCCCCGAACCCCTCCCCGGCCGTCCGGGGGACGACTACACCGCGCTCCACTCCTGGTCGGTGCGCGAGCCCGCGGCTTTCTGGCGCGCGATCACCGAGTGGTACGACGTCCGGTTCAGCCGTCCCTACGAGACGGTGCTCGCCGATCCCGCGATGCCGGGCGCCCGCTGGTTCCCCGGCGGCCGGCTCAACTACGCCGAGCACGCGCTGCGTCCCGCACTCGACCCGGCCAGGGCCACCGCCCCCGCGCTGCTGCACCTGGACGAGCGGCAGACGGCCGGCACGGTGAGCTGGGCCGAACTCGCCCGCCAGGTCGCCGCCGCGGCCGCCGCACTGCGGCAGTTGGGCGTCACCCCCGGCGACCGGGTCGCCGGCTATCTGCCCAACATCCCGCAGGCCGTCGTCGCCCTGCTCGCCACCGCGGCCGTCGGCGGCGTATGGACCTCCTGCGCCCCCGACTTCGGCGCGCGCGGTGTGCTGGACCGCTTCCAACAGGTCGAGCCGGTGGTGCTCTTCACCGTCGACGGCTACCGGTACGGCGGCAAGACCCACGACCGCGCCGCCGTCGTCGCCGAACTGCGCGCCGGGCTGCCCACCCTGCGGGCCACCGTGCACATCCCGCTGCTGGACACCCCGGCCCCCGACGGCGCCCTCGACTGGGCCGGCCTGATCACCGGCGACCCCGAACCCAGCTACGAGCAGGTCGACTTCGACCACCCGCTGTGGGTCCTCTACTCCTCCGGCACCACCGGCCTGCCCAAGGCGATCGTCCAGTCCCAGGGCGGCATCCTGCTCGAGCACCTCAAGCAGACCGGCCTCCACCTCGACCTCGGCCCCGGCGACCGCTTCTTCTGGTACACCTCCACCGGCTGGATGATGTGGAACTTCCTGGTCGGCGGACTCCTCGCCGGCGCCACCGTGGTGCTCTACGACGGCAGCCCGGCATTCCCCGACACCGCCGCCCAGTGGCGGGTCGTCGAACAGACCGGCACCACCGTCTACGGCACCTCCGCCGCGTACGTCATCGCCTGCCGCAAAGCCGGCGTCCGGCCCGGGCAGGAGTTCGACCTGGCCGCGGTGAGCTGCGTCGCCACCACCGGCTCACCGCTGCCGCCGGCCGGCTTCCGCTGGCTGCACGACGAGGTGAAGGCGGATCTGTGGATCGCCTCGGTCAGCGGCGGGACCGACGTGTGCAGTTGCTTCGCCGGCGGCGTCCCCACCCTTCCGGTGCACATCGGCGAACTCCAAGCGCCCTGCCTGGGCACCGACATGGCGGCGTGGGACGCGGACGGCCGTCCGGTCGTCGACCAGGTCGGCGAGCTCGTCGTCACCAACCCGATGCCCTCCATGCCGATCCGCTTCTGGAACGACCCCGGCGACGTCCGCTACCGGGAGAGCTACTTCGAGATGTTCCCCGGCGTGTGGCGGCACGGCGACTGGATCACCCTCACCTCGCGGGGCACCGTCGTCATCCACGGCCGTTCCGACTCCACCCTCAACCGGCAGGGCGTCCGGATGGGCTCGTCCGACATCTACGAGGTCGTCGAACGGCTGCCGGAGATCCGCGAATCCCTCGTCATCGGCATCGAACAGCCGGACGGCGGCTACTGGATGCCGCTCTTCGTGCACCTCGCCGACGGCGCCGTGCTGGACGACGCGCTGCGGGACCGCATCCGCGCCGCGCTCCGCGCCGGACTCTCCCCGCGCCACGTACCCGACGAGATCATCGCGGCGCCCGGCGTCCCGCACACCCTCACCGGCAAGCGCATCGAGGTCCCGGTCAAGAAGCTGTTGCAGGGCGCCCCCCTGGACCGGGCCGTCAATCCCGGCTCGGTGGACGACCTGACGGTGCTCCGCTTCTACGAGCGGCTCGCCGCGGAACGCGCCGGCGGCCGCCCGTAGAGGCGTCCCGGGGCGGGCTTCGCCCGCACCGGGATCAGCCGTTGTACGCCGCGAAGATCTTCGAGAACTCGTACGGCGCCTGGGAGATGTTGGTGCACTTGTAGAGGGCGCCACTGCACGCGTTGGCGTCGCGCCCCTCCTCCCAGAACGAGAGCATGCCCAAGTGCCTGCTCTGCGCGAAGGCGACCAACTGGCGGGCGTCGGACTGGTCGTAGACGTGCCCGTCGTCGTTCTGGCCGAGCATCGGCGTCACCCCGACCATCGCCCACACCTGCGCGTCGGTCCGGCTCGGGTAGAGCGACTTGAGCTGGGCGAAGACGCTGTTGGCCGCCTGGACCGCCGCGTCACCGTAGTCGACGCTCTGGTAGTAGTCCATCGCCATCGCGTTGACCATGTCCAGGTTGACGCCCGCGTTCTTCGCCGAGGTGACGACGTTCAGCCCGTCGGAGGTCAGTCCGCTCGGCAGCACCGGCAGCGTCAGCGAGATCCGCAGGTTCGGGTGGGTCTGCTGGAGCCTGGCCAGGGCCTGCGAACGGAGCGAGATCGACGCGGGTTCCGCGACCGCCGCGCCCTCGATGTCGAAGTCGGCGTAGGTGAGGTTGTACGCGTCGACCACGGCCGCGTACTCGGTGTAGAGCGAGTCCACCGAAGAGCAGGCCTGGGCGAGTTCGATGCCGCTGGCGCCGCCGAAGGAGATCTTCACATCACCGCCTGCCGCCCTGATGGCGTCGATCTGGTCCTTGGCCCAGGCCTGGCGCGGGTCGTAGGCGTTGAACCACGAGGCCTTGCAGCCGGCTGAGTTGACGAAGGCCAGCGTGAAGCTCTTCACTCCGCTCGCCTGGGACATCGCGGTCAGGCTGGGTGTCGGCCAGGCACCCATGTCCACGTAGGGCGCGGTGCGGATCACGCCGGGCGTGGTGCCACCGCCCCCGCCGCCTCCGCCGGCGGCGCTCGTGGTGCCGGAGACGGCGGCGCTGTAGGCGGAGGTGTTCCCGGCCGCGTCCTTGGCCCGCACCTGGAACGCGTACGAGGTGGCCGCGGCGAGACCGGTCGCGGTGTAGGAGGTGCCGGTCACGGCGACGGGGGCGGCGCCGTTCCGGGAGACCTCGTAGCCCGCCACCGAACCGGAGTTGTCGGTCGAGGTGGTCCAGTGGACGGTCAGCGACGAGCTGGTCGGCGAACCCACGGCGACGCCGCCCGGCACCGACGGGGGAGTGGTGTCGCCGCCGCCCCCGCCGCTGCCGCCCGCGTCGCAGGAACCGCCGTTCAGCTTGCAGTTGGCGGGAGTTCCGGCGCCGGAGTTGACCCAGCCGAAGACGGCGGAGGCGCCGGGCGCGAGGGATCCGTTGTAGTCCCGGTTGGTGAAGGTGTAATGCGTGCCGCTCTGGGTGAGCAGCGCGTCCCAGTAGCTGCCGACGCTGCTGCCCGCCGGCAGGTCGAACTCCACCTTCCATGACGAGGTCGTGGCGCTCGATCCGTTGCTGATCGTGTACTGGGCCTGATAGCCGCTGCCCCAGTCCGAGGTCTTGGCGAAGGCCGCGCCGACCCCGCCGGCCGCCGAGGCGGGCGGGGCCGAGAACAGCAAGAGCGTGCCTATGAGCGCGAGAAGGAGAGTGAGGGATCTTCGCATGCCGGACTCCCGTGTGGTCGGAACTTTGGTCTGTACCAATGCCGCCCGGGATCTGAATACGTGACCTGTGGTGCTCACGTCAAGAGGGCCGACGCCCCGTCGTCCGGATCCACCCGGTCTTACTGTCAGTGGTCGCGACTACGGTGAGTAAGCACGGTCGGTACAGGCAAGCGACGGGACACAGCGTCCCGAACGAGAGGGGGACCCATGTCCGAGATCAGGAAGCACCGTGGCGACAGCCGGCAGGACCAACCGCGCGGTGTCGCGCGGGACACCAGAAGCGGCGGGCGGGGAGAGCGGCGCGGCGGCAAACGCCGCACCGGACCACCCGGGCGCGACCGCTACCGCAGGGCCCTGCGGCGAGAAGCGCCCCTCGTCGTCGGACTGCTCCTGGACGACCAGGACTTCGCCCTGATGACCGGCTATCCGAGCTTCCACTTCGCCGAATACGCCACCTATCTGCGTCACCTCGACGGCCTGCTGCACAGCCTGCACGCCCGCGGGACCCACATCGCGGTCACCCTCTTCGACCCCGACGCCTACCACCACTACTGCGAGAGCACCCGGCTGCCACCGGACGCACCGGAGACCCGCACCCGTTACATCGCCGAGGTCACCACGACCGGCCCCAGCATCCGCTACGCCCGGCAGTCCATGCCGGAACTCCGCTCCCAACTCGCCCACGAGGCCGACCGCCGGGCCACCTGGGAACGCGCCACCGACGCCCTCGTCGGCAAAGGCTCATGCCCCGACTGCGGCCGCGATCTCGCCCACTGCCTCTTCGAGCGCGCCTCGGACACCCTGCTGCGGATCGTCGAAGCGGTCGGACCCGGCGGCCATCACCTCGTGTGCAGCCTCCCCACCGACGACGGCTCCCCGCTGCTCGCCGCCGCGGAGATCGACGCCGACCCGGACGGCGAGCTGCGTGTCGCGGAAGCCGACGCCCTGGTGGTCTGCACGATCATGGCCGTGAGCTCGGTCTCCGCCCACACGGGCGGCCTGGTCGTCCGCACCACGGATCCCGACGGCACGGAGACCGTACGGGGCTGGTCACTGCTGGCGGGCGAACCCCGCCCCCTCAGCGAGGCCGAGGTGTTCAGCGCCTACTGCACCGACCCCGTCACCGGCGAACCGGTGCCACCCGAACCGGGGGTGAACCACCGCGCCGGAATGCCGCTTCCGCCGCCGGTGTCGTAGCCGACGAGAAAGGGCGGGCCGGGGGACGGACCGGCACGCCGCGGGCTATTCGCCGGAGAGCACACCCCGCGCGGCCTGCCGGGCCTCCTCCGCGCTGTCGGCCCCGCGGGCCGCGGCGGCCGCGCGCTCGCACTCGGCCAGCGTGTGCCGCGCCAGCGTCCCCCGCACGTAAGGAATCGAACTCGCACCCATCGAAAGGCTGCTGACCCCGAGCCCGACCAGCACACACGCGAGCAGCGGATCCGCCGCCGCCTCCCCGCACACACCACAGCTCCTGCCCTCGGCGCCGGCCCCACCGGCCGCGAAGGCCACCAGGTCGAGCAGCGCCGGCTGCCACGGGTCCTGATACCGGGACACCGCCCCCACCTGCCGGTCCGCGGCGAAGGTGTACTGCGCCAGGTCATTGGTGCCCAGCGAAAGGAACTCCACCTCCCGCAGAATCGATCTGGCCCGCAGCGCGGCCGACGGAATCTCCACCATGACCCCGACCTTCGCCGAGATCCCCGCGTCGCGACAGGCGTCGGCGAACCCCTTGGCGTCCTGGCGGTCCGCGACCATCGGCGCCATGACCTCCAGACCCGTCGGCAGCCCCCGCGCCGCGGTCGCCAGCGCCCGGAGCTGCGTCCGCAGCACATCGGGATGATCGAGCAAGGTCCGCAGCCCCCGCACCCCCAGCGCCGGATTCGGCTCGTCCGACGGGGTCAGGAAGTCCAGCGGCTTGTCCGCACCCGCGTCCAGCACCCGCACCACGACCCGGCCCTCGGGAAAGGCCGCGAGCACCTGGCGATACGCCTCGACCTGCTTCTCCTCCGACGGTGCCCGCGCCGAGTCGTCGAGGAAGAGGAACTCGGTCCGGTAGAGCCCCACACCCTCCGCTCCCGCCGCCAGCGCCGCCGCCACATCCGCGGGACCCCCGACATTGGCGAGCAGCGGCACTCGGTGCCCGTCGGACGTCGTGCCCGGACCCGACGAGGCCGCGAGCGCCGCCTTGTCCTTCGCCGCCGCCTCGGTCAGCGCGGTGCGCCGCGCCGTGCTCGGCTCCACGAACACCTCGCCGGAACCGCCGTCCACCGCGACGACGGTGCCCTCCGCCAGCTCACCCGCGCCGGGAAGCGCGACCACGGCCGGCACCCCGAGCGCCCGCGCCAGAATCGCGCTGTGACTGGTCGGCCCGCCCTCCTCGGTCACAAAACCCAGCACAAGCGCCGGATCGAGCAGCGCCGTGTCGGCCGGTGCGAGATCCCGGGCGATCAGCACATACGGCGTGTCACTGTCCGGCACACCGGGCATCGGGACACCCAACAGCAGCGCCACGATCCGGTTCCGTACGTCGTCCAGGTCCGCGACCCGGCCGGCGATGTAGTCGCCCGCGTCGGCGAGCAGCGCCCGGTAGGAGGCGAAAGCGTCGTACACCCCCCGCTCGGCGGTGCTGCCCACGCCGATCCGCCGCTCGACGTCGGCCAGCAACTCGGGGTCCTGCGCCATCAGCGCCTGGGCCTCGAGCACCGCCTGCGCCTCGCCGCCCGCCCGTTGACCGCGGGAGTTCAGATCGGCCGCGACCGCCTCGACCGCCCGCCGGGCCCGGTCCTGCTCACCGGGAGCGTCCTCCCGCCGGATCTGCCTGGCCGGCGGCTCCAGCACAGCGGTCCCCATGTGCCGTACCCCGCCGATCGCCACGCCGTGGCTGACCCCGAGGCCTCGCAGTGTTGCACCCATCTGGCTACTCACTACTTCCAGTCGAAGAGAGTGTCCCCGGCCACCACATCGCCACGGTCGGCGACCTCGCTCAGCGCGTCCACCGTCGCCTCAAGCGCGATCACCGGGCAGATCGGCGACTTGCCGGCCGCCTCGATCGCCGCCGGATCCCACCGCACGACCGGCTGGCCCCG
>NZ_CP108580.1:0-687500 GCF_045039895.1 Streptomyces sp. NBC_01190 | reverse complement strand
TCTGGTCGTGCTGGATGTCTAACCTCGGTCCGTGATCCGGATCAGGGACAGTGTCTGGTGGGTAGTTTAACTGGGGCGGTTGCCTCCTAAAGGGTAACGGAGGCGCCCAAAGGTTCCCTCAGCCTGGTTGGCAATCAGGTGTTGAGTGTAAGTGCACAAGGGAGCTTGACTGTGAGACTGACGGGTCGAGCAGGTACGAAAGTAGGGACTAGTGATCCGGCGGTGGCTTGTGGAAGCGCCGTCGCTCAACGGATAAAAGGTACCCCGGGGATAACAGGCTGATCTTCCCCAAGAGTCCATATCGACGGGATGGTTTGGCACCTCGATGTCGGCTCGTCGCATCCTGGGGCTGGAGTCGGTCCCAAGGGTTGGGCTGTTCGCCCATTAAAGCGGTACGCGAGCTGGGTTTAGAACGTCGTGAGACAGTTCGGTCCCTATCCGCTGCGCGCGTTGGAGTCTTGAGAAGGGCTGTCCCTAGTACGAGAGGACCGGGACGGACGGACCTCTGGTGTGCCAGTTGTTCTGCCAAGGGCATGGCTGGTTGGCTACGTTCGGGAGGGATAACCGCTGAAAGCATCTAAGCGGGAAGCCTGCTTCGAGATGAGGACTCCCACCCACTTGATGGGGTAAGGCTCCCAGTAGACGACTGGGTTGATAGGCCGGATGTGGAAGCCCAGTAATGGGTGGAGCTGACCGGTACTAATAGGCCGAGGGCTTGTCCATGTTTGCTCGCGTCCACTGTGTGGTTCTGAAACAATCAGCCACCACCCCCCTGTGAGGGATTCTCTCCGGGGTTGGTGTGTGTTTCATGGTGTTTCGGTGGTCATAGCGTTAGGGAAACGCCCGGTTACATTCCGAACCCGGAAGCTAAGCCTTTCAGCGCCGATGGTACTGCAGGGGGGACCCTGTGGGAGAGTAGGACACCGCCGAACAATTATTAGAGGCCCGGCCTCGGATCCGAACTCGGATCCGGCGCCGGGCCTTTTTTGTGCCTGCTGTAGAGTCGGCGCGCAACGTCCGCACGTAGATCACGTAGATACCGCAGGAGGGGACCCGGTGGAGGTCCAGGAGACACGGGTGCAAACGGATCGGATCTTCACGATCCCCAACATCCTGAGTATGGCGCGCCTGGTCGGCGTTCCCGTGTTCCTGTGGCTGATTCTGTGGCCGGAGTTCGGCGGCCCCAAGGTCGACGGCTGGGCCCTGCTCGTCCTGGCGTTCAGTGGCATCAGCGACTACCTCGACGGCAAGCTGGCCCGGCGCTGGAATCAGATCAGCAGTCTGGGCCGGCTCCTCGACCCCGCCGCGGACCGGCTGTTTGTCCTGTCCACGCTGGTCGGGCTCACCTGGCGGGACATCATCCCGCTGTGGCTGACGCTGCTGCTGCTGGCCCGTGAGGCGATGATGGCGGTGATGCTGCTGATTCTGCGGAGGCACCACTACGGCCCACCCCAGGTGAACTTCATCGGGAAAGCGGCTACCTTCAACCTCATGTACGCCTTTCCGCTGCTGCTGCTCAGCGACGGAAGTGGATGGCTTGCGACCGCGGCGGCTATTTTCGGCTGGGCGTTCGCAGGTTGGGGTACAACCCTGTACTGGTGGGCAGGGATCCTCTATGTGGTGCAGGTCCGGGGACTTGTCCGGGCGGACGCCATCGCTGACTGAGTCACGAGGAGGATGTTTCCGACATGAAGGCGGTTGTAATGGCCGGCGGGGAAGGTACCCGCCTGCGCCCCATGACCTCGAGCATGCCCAAACCTCTGCTGCCTGTGGTGAATCGACCGATCATGCAGCACGTTCTGACGCTGCTCAAGCGCCATGGCCTCACTGAGACGGTGGTCACAGTCCAGTTCCTGGCGTCCCTGGTGAAGAACTACTTCGGGGACGGCGAAGAGCTTGGAATGGAACTCACCTACGCCCACGAGGAAAAGCCGCTGGGGACGGCCGGAAGCGTCAAGAACGCCGAAGAGGCACTGAAAGACGATTCCTTCCTGGTGATTTCCGGCGATGCCCTCACAGATTTCGATCTGACCGAGCTGATCGAGTTTCACAAGGAAAAGGGCGCCCTCGTCACGGTGTGCCTGACCCGGGTCCCGAACCCGCTGGAATTCGGTATCACGATCGTCGACGACGAGGGTCGGGTCGAGCGCTTCCTGGAGAAACCCACCTGGGGCCAGGTGTTCTCCGACACGGTGAACACCGGTATCTATGTGATGGAACCCGAGGTGTTCAACTACGTCGAATCCGATGTGTCCGTCGACTGGTCGGGCGATGTCTTCCCGCAACTGATGAAGGAAGGCAAGCCGATCTACGGCTTCATCGCCGAAGGCTACTGGGAGGATGTCGGCACCCACGAGAGCTACGTCAAGGCCCAGGCGGACGTCCTGGAGGGCAAGGTCGACGTCGACATCGACGGTTTCGAGATCTCGCCCGGCGTATGGGTGGCGGAAGGCGCCGAAGTACACCCGGACGCCGTACTGCGCGGACCGCTCTACATCGGTGACTACGCGAAGGTCGAGGCCGGCGCCGAGATCCGCGAGCACAGCGTCATCGGCTCGAATGTCGTGGTGAAGACCGGTGCGTTCCTGCACCGAGCGGTCATCGCCGACAATGTGTACATCGGGCAGCACACCAATCTGCGCGGCTGCGTCATCGGCAAGAACACCGATGTCATGCGGGCGGCGCGGATCGACGAGGGCGCTGTCATCGGTGACGAGTGCCTGATCGGCGAGGAATCCATCATCTCCGGAAATGTGCGGGTGTACCCGTTCAAGACCGTTGAGGCCGGTGCCTTCGTCAACACCTCGGTCATCTGGGAATCACGCGGACAGGCGCATCTCTTCGGTGCCCGCGGTGTCTCCGGCATTCTGAACGTCGAGATCACCCCGGAGCTCGCGGTACGCCTGGCCGGCGCGTATGCGACCACGCTGAAGAAGGGCGCGACCGTCACCACGGCCCGCGACCACTCCCGTGGTGCGCGTGCGCTCAAGCGGGCGGTGATCTCCGCGCTCCAGGCCAGCGCCATCGACGTCCGCGACCTGGAGAACGTGCCGATGCCGGTGGCACGTCAGCAGACCGCGCGCGGCAGCGCCGGCGGCATCATGATCCGGACGACGCCGGGGCGGCCGGACTCGCTGGACATCATGTTCTTCGACGAACGGGGAGCCGACCTGTCGGCGGCCGGTCAGCGCAAGCTGGACCGGGTCTTCGCCCGCCAGGAGTACCGCCGGGCGTTCCCCGGCGAGATCGGCGACCTGAACTTCCCGGCCACCGTCTTCGACTCCTACACCGGCGCCCTGCTGCGGGCCGTGGACACCTCGGGCATCGCCGAGTCCGGGCTCAAGGTGGTGGTGGACGCCGCCAACGGCAGCGCCGGCCTGGTGCTGCCGAGCCTGCTCGGCCGGCTCGGGGTGGACGCGCTCACCGTCAACCCCGGTCTGGACGAGGCACGTCCGACCGAGACCGAGGAGAGCCGCAGGGCCGGACTGGTGCGGCTGGGCGAGATGGTCTCCTCGTCCCGTGCCGCTTTCGGGGTGCGCTTCGACCCGGTCGGCGAGCGGATGTCGCTGGTGGACGAGCGGGGCCGGATCGTCGAGGACGACCGGGCGCTGCTGGTGCTGCTCGACCTGGTGGCCGCGGAGCGACGCAGCGGCCGGGTCGCGCTGCCGGTGACCACCACCAGGATCGGCGAGCAGGTGGCGGCGTATCACGGCACCCAGGTCACCTGGACGATGACCTCGCCCGACGACCTGACCCGGGTGACCCGGGAGGAGGGCACGATCTTCGGCGGCGACGGCCGTGGCGGTTTCATCGTGCCGGAGTTCAGCAGCGTCTTCGACGGTTCGGCCGCGTTCGTCCGGCTGATCGGGCTGGTGGCGCGTACTCAGCTCACCCTCAGCCAGATCGACGCCCGTATCCCGCGCGCCCATGTCCTCAAGCGGGACGTGCCGACCCCGTGGGCGGTCAAGGGCTCGGTGATGCGCCGGGTGGTGGAGCAGGCCGGGGACCGGTCGGTGGACACCACCGACGGCGTACGGGTGGTCGAGTCCGACGGCCGCTGGGTGATGGTGCTGCCCGACCCCGCCGAGGCCGTCACCCACCTGTGGGCCGAAGGCCCGGACGACGCGTCCGCGCAGGCCCTGCTCGACGAGTGGTCGGAGGTCGTGGAGAGCGCCGGGCGTTAGTCAAGCGCCCCGGCGACCGCCGCGGCACCAATGCGGCACACCGCGCAAAGCAGGCCCCCGACGGGGCCGTTCGAGGGTGGGCGCTCCGACATGCGACGATGTCCGGCATGCCGCAGCACCCACCCGATCGGAGCAGCCCCGCGCCCGGGGCTGCTCCACGGCGTCCGGACGCCTCCATGTCGCTGCTCACCAACGTCATGGAGCACAGCCTGGACGACGGGTACGCGGAGGCGGCCGCCCGGCGCGGCGAGGTCGGCTCGTCCCGGCTGCCCGGGGCCCTCGGCGGCCGGCTGTGGCTGGCCGGCGGTCTGGTGCTCGCGGCGATCGTGGTCACCCTCGGGGCGGCCCAGGCGCAGGTGTCGGCGCCCACCGAGGCCAAGGAGCGGCAGAAGCTCATCGACCGGATCCAGAGCGAGACCGCGAGCGCCGACCGGCTTCAGCGGGACGTGGACACGCTGCGGGACAGTGTCTCCGCCGAGCAGCGGGCCGCGCTCGACCAGCACGGCGGCGACGGCAACGCGCTCCTCGAGCTGGTGGCCGCGGCGACCCCCGCGCGGGGTCCCGGGGTGCGGCTGGTCGTCGACGACGCCAGGGAGGCGTCGGTGGCGGACAGCGGCGGCCAGCGGTTGAGCAGCGGTTTCACCGACACCGGCCGGGTCCGTGACCGCGACTTGCAGCGGGTGGTGAACGGTCTGTGGGCGGTCGGCGCCGAGGCGATCTCCGTCAACGGGCAGCGCCTCACCGCCCTGTCGGCGATCCGCGCCGCGGGTGAGGCCATACTGGTCGACAACAAGCCGCTGGCACCGCCGTACACGGTGCTGGCGATCGGGGACGGGGAGCGGTTGAGCCAGGCATTCCAGGGGAGCGCGGACGGCCGGTATCTGCGGTCGCTGCGGGACAACTACGGTATCCGCACCAGCGTCTCCATCGAGGACAAGGTACGACTGGCGGCCGCGCCCAGCCTGATCGTGCGGTACGCCTCGCCGGTCCCCGCGCGGCCGGTGTCCGACGGCGGGCGTCAGGCGGGCGGGGCCGGGAGCGGAAAGGGTTCGAAGTGATCGCCGTACTGGGCCTCATAGCCGGGGTCGTGGTCGGACTGGTGCTGCGTCCCGTGGTGCCTTCCGGGGTCGAGCCCTATCTGCCGATCGCCGTGGTGGCCGCGCTCGACGCCGTCTTCGGCGGTCTGCGGGCCATGCTGGACGGGATCTTCGACGACAAGGTCTTCGTCGTTTCCTTCCTGTCGAACGTGGTCGTGGCCGCCCTGATCGTCTTCCTCGGCGACAAACTCGGCGTGGGCTCGCAGCTTTCCACCGGTGTCGTGGTGGTTCTCGGCATCCGGATCTTCTCCAACGCGGCCGCCATCCGCCGCCATGTCTTCCGGGCGTGACGCGGGTATGAGCGAGGAGAGGGACCTGCCGGAGCCCGGGGAGCGGCCCGCGGACACCGTGCCGGGGATCACCGGCCGGCAGCGGCTGGTGGCCGGGCTGTGGCCGCCGCGGCTGTCGCGGGCCCAACTGATCGTCGCGCTGCTGCTGTTCGTGCTGGGGCTCGGTCTGGCCATCCAGGTCCGCTCCACCAGTGACAGCGGTGGCGCGCTGCGCGGCGCGCGCCAGGAGGACCTGGTCCGTATCCTCACCGAACTGGACAACCGCGGCCAGCGGTTGCAGGACGAGAAGCGTGGTCTGGAGAGCCAGCGCGGTGAGTTGGAGACCAGTTCCGACCAGGCCGCGGAAGCGCTCAAGCAGACGCGCCAGAAGGCACAGCAGCTCGGCGTGCTGGCCGGTACGGTGCCGGCCCAGGGGCCGGGGATCACCTTGACCGTCACCGACCCGCATGGCGGGGTGGAGGCGGACTCGCTGCTCGATACGCTCCAGGAGTTGCGGGCGGCGGGCGCCGAGGCGATCCAGATCAACAACGTCCGTGTCGTCGCCGACACTTACTTCACGGACGGCACGAACGGAGTACAGATCGACGGGCATAAGGTGTCGCAGCCGTACGAGTTCAAGGTCATCGGCAATCCGCAGGATCTGGAACCGGCGCTGAACATCCCCGGTGGGGTGGTTCAGACGCTGGAGAAGGAGCAGGCCACAGCGGATGTCGGCAGGTCGCAGAAGATCGTCGTGAATGCCTTGCGGCCGTCGAAGCAGCCTGACTACGCTCGGTCATCCCAGTGAGGCCGGGGGTCGGGGCATCGGTGGGGTGCGGTGTAAGGGAAACTGTGTGCAGCGAGGGTTCGTCCTGCCCCACGGGCGGGTCTGCTTCTTTCAAGGGGAATCGCCCGTGAAGTTGTTTGGGAAGTTGTTCGGCAAGAGCGCGCGCCAGTCGGGTGACCCGGCGACGGCGCGTCACCGTGCGCCACGGCACCTGTCCGAGGAGGGCCAGGACCAGGATCGCCAGCTCTTCAGGGATGAGCCGCACGGCCCGGCGGGAGGCTATTCCGGTGGGCCCGGTGCTCCCGGCGTGGCGTCTGTTGACCCCGCTTCCGCCGCGCGCATAGGTTTCGGGGAACCATCGGCCTCAGCCCCGGGTGGAGGTTCCGGATTGCCGGTATGCGGTAGGTGCGGTCACACCAACGCGGAGGCGAGCCGCTTCTGCAACTACTGCGGCGCGCCGCTGCGCGGTGCGGGCGCTGGTCCGGGTTACGAGCGGGAGTCGGAGACCACCTCCACCATCTCGATCTCCGGTATCGAGGCGTACGAGGCGGAGGCCACCGGGCAGACGATCATGCCGTCGCTGTCCCAGGAGGCGCAGGCCGCCGTCGACGCCCTGCCGATCGGCTCGGCGCTGCTGGTGGTGCGCCGCGGTCCCAACTCGGGCAGCCGCTTCCTGCTGGACAACGAGCTGACCACGGCCGGCCGCCACCCGCAGAGCGACATCTTCCTGGACGACGTCACGGTCTCCCGCCGCCATGTGGAGTTCCGGCGCGGCCAGGACGGCGGGTTCACGGTCTCCGACGTGGGCAGCCTCAACGGCACCTACGTCAACCGTGAGCGGATCGACGCGGTGCCGCTGTCCAACGGGGACGAGGTGCAGATCGGCAAGTACCGGCTGGTCTTCTACGCGAGCCAGCGGGGCGTCTGACTCTTCCCCAGACTCCGTCCGGGGTGATCACCACGGAAGGTGCGCATGCCGATGATGTCGGGCGGTGCCGGAGACGGCACCGCCACCGCGGACGCCGCCGCGCTGAGCATCGGCGCGGTCCTCAGCCGGCTGCGGGACGAGTTTCCCGAGGTGACCATCTCCAAGATCCGCTTCCTGGAGGCGGAGGGGCTGGTCGAGCCGCGGCGCACCCCGGCCGGCTATCGGAAGTTCGGGCCCGCGGACGTGGAGCGGCTCGCCTACGTGCTGCGGGCGCAGCGTGATCACTATCTGCCGCTGCGGGTGATCAGGGAACAGCTCGCCGCCCTGGACCGGGGTGAGCGGCCGGCCCCGCCCCGGCCGGGGGAGCCGGGAGAGCCCCTGGCGGGGGCTGAGGAGCCCGGGCGGCGTCCGGCGCCGCGGATCGGCCGGGCGGAACTGCTGGCCGCCACCGGGGCGGGTGCGGACGAGCTGGCGCAGTGGGAGTCGTTCGGGCTGGTGGAGGCGGGCCGGGACGGCGGCTACGACGCCGAGGCGGTCACGGTGGGACGGCTCATCGCGGAGCTGGGCCGATTCGGCCTGGAACCGCGCCATCTGCGGGCCGTGAAGGCCGCCGCGGACCGGGAGGCGGGCCTGGTGGAGCAGCTGGTGGCGCCGCTGCGGCGGCACCGGAATCCGCAGACCAGGGCACACGCCGAGGCCACCGCCCAGGAGCTGGCCGCGCTCTCCGTACGGCTGCATGCCGCGATGGTGCGCTCCGCGCTTCGGGTACTTCCGCGCTGACCGGGTGTTTCCGGCCGCCGCGGGACCATCCGGAAGGGTTCGGGCGGCGGCGTGGCGGGGTCCCCGACTACCCAAACCCGGCGAGCACGGCCTAGGGTTGCTGTGTGAACGAGCTCGACGTTGTGGGTGTCCGGGTCGAAATGCCCTCCAACCAACCGATCGTGCTCCTGCGTGAAGTGGGAGGCGACCGGTACCTGCCCATCTGGATCGGGCCGGGGGAGGCGACGGCCATCGCTTTCGCGCAGCAGGGCATGACGCCTGCGCGACCGCTGACCCATGACCTCTTCAAGGACGTGCTGGAGGCGGTCGGCCAGACGCTCACCGAGGTGCGCATCACCGACCTGCGCGAGGGTGTCTTCTACGCGGAGCTGGTGTTCGCCAGCGGGGTCGAGGTCAGTGCCCGCCCGTCCGACGCCATAGCGCTCGCCCTGCGGACCGGGACGCCGATCTACGGCAGCGACGGGGTGCTGGACGACGCCGGTATCGCCATCCCGGACGAGCAGGAGGACGAGGTGGAGAAGTTCCGCGAGTTCCTCGACCAGATCTCTCCCGAGGACTTCGGTACCAGCAACCAGTGACCAGGCGCAGCACGGCCGGCGGCAAGGTTGCCGCCGGCGGGCCATTCGAGCGACCGTTCCCGGTTCGCGATCACGCCAAACCACTCCTGGGGCGAATATCACTCGGCGTGCCGAGTGTGGCGATCGTTGACGCACCCCGGGTGACTCCCTACCGTCGGTGGAGAAAGTCCGGTGGCACGTGCGCGCGGCCACAGGACGTGAAGGGACGGAGGGCGGCGTGAGAAGTACCGGCGACGGTCTGGCGACCGGCGGCCCATATCCGCCCAGGGGGGCATTGGCACGCGCCGCGGCCGAGGTGGACGGCGGGCCCGCACCGGACACAGAGGCGGAGCAGGTCGGCTATCGCGGGCCGACGGCCTGCGCGGCGACCGGCATCACCTACCGGCAACTCGACTACTGGGCGCGCACCGGCCTGGTCGAGCCGAGCGTGCGGCCCGCCTACGGGTCGGGCACGCAGCGGCTCTACAGCTTCCGCGACGTGGTGGTGCTGAAGATCGTCAAGAGACTGCTGGACACGGGGGTCTCGCTCCAGAACATCCGCACCGCCGTGCAGCACCTGCGGTCGGTCGGACCGGCCGAACTCGCCAGGATGACCCTGATGAGCGATGGCGCCACCGTCTACGAGTGCACCTCGCCCGACGAGGTGGTGGAGCTTCTCCAGGGCGGCCAGGGCGTCTTCGGTATCGCGGTGGGCGTGGTCTGGCGGGATGTGGAGAGCGCGCTGTCCACCATGCACGGTGAGCGGGTCGACACCGGCGAGACCCTGGTCGGCCACAATCCCGCCGACGAGCTCGCCAAGCGGCGCAACCGGGCGGTCTGAGCGGCGCCGCGCCGTACATGTGTACGGTGCCTGTCGGTGGTGTGCGGCACGATCGACGGTGTGAGAAGTACGCCGACGATCCTGCATCTGGACATGGACGCGTTCTTCGCCGCGGTCGAGCAGGCCTCCAAGCCGAGCCTGCGGGGCAAGCCGGTGGTGGTCGGCGGTCTCGGACCCCGCGGCGTCGTGTCGACCGCGTCCTACGAGGCACGGGTGCACGGCGTCCACTCCGCGATGGCGATGGCCCACGCCCGCCGGCTCAGCCCCAACGCCGCCTATCTCTATCCCCGCTTCCCCCTCTACCGGCGGATCAGTGAGACGGTCATGGCGCTGCTCGCCGAGGAGTCGCCGCTGATAGAGCCGCTCAGTCTCGACGAGGCGTTTCTCGACCTGCTCGCCGCCGAGCGGGACGACGACCCGCGGGAGGTCGCGGTCCGGCTGCGGGCCCGGATCCACGCGGCGACCGGCCTGACCGCCTCGGTCGGTCTGGCCGGCTCCAAGCTGCTGGCGAAGATCGCCTCGGAGCGGGCCAAGCCGGACGGCCTGCTGGTGGTCGAGCCCGGCACCGAGCGCGCCCTGCTCGACCCGCTGCCGGTCCGTACGCTGTGGGGCGTCGGACCGGCCACCGCCGAGCATCTGCGGAGGGCGGGCATCGCGACCGTCGCCGAGATCGCGCAGTCGGGTGAGGCGGAGCTGGTCCGGCTGCTCGGCAAGGCACACGGCGCCTCGCTCTACGCCATGGCGGCCGGCCTCGACAACCGGCCGGTGGTCGCCGACCGGGATGTGAAGTCGATCTCCGTCGAGGACACCTTCGACACCGACCTCACCGACCGCGCCCAGGTGCGGTCGCAGATCGACCGGCTCGCCGACCGCTGCGTCCAGCGGCTGCGCGGCGCCGGCCGTTCCGGCCGGACCGTCGTGGTCAAGGTCCGGCGGTACGACTTCTCCACCCTCACCCGGTCCGAGACGCTGCGCGCCCCCACCGACGATCCGGTGGTCGTACGGGAGACGGCGCGCCGGCTGATCGAGACGGTGGACACCACCGGCGGCGTACGGCTGCTCGGGGTCGGCGTGGCCGGCCTCGCCGACTTCACCCAGGAGGACCTCTTCGCGCAGCACGCCGGGAGCCGGCCGACCGAGGACGACACGCCCGAGGCGACACCCGCACGGCCGGCGCCCTCACCCGAACAGCCCAACCGCTGGCTGCCCGGTCAGGATGTCACCCATGTGGAGTACGGCGCCGGGTGGGTGCAGGGCAGCGGGGTCGGCCGGGTGACGGTCCGTTTCGAGGTGCCCGCCGACACCGCGCCCGGCCGGGTGCGCACCTTCGCGGTGGACGACCCGGCGCTCGCGCACAGCGAGGCGCTTCCACTGGTCGTCACTCCGTAGCCGCTGAGCCGCTCAACTGCGGCCCGACGCCGGTCCGGAGCCCTCCTCGCCGTCGGACAGGCCGCCGCCGAAGTCACGTTCCGGGGGCGGCTGCGGCTCCTCGTCCGACCGGGGCACGTCCATGCCGTAGTGGTGGTAGAGCTGCAACTCCTGCTCGGGCGACAGGTGCCGGCCCACGCCGAAGTCCGGTGCGTCCCTGATCAGCGACTTCTTGAACGGCACCCGCAGTTCCTCGTTCACCAGCTCACTCGGCTCCAGCGGCACGAAGGCGTCCCGGGTGAAGAGCCCGGTGCGCACCGCCGCCCACTCCGGCACTCCCGTCGCGTCGTCGAGATACACCTCGTCCACGGTGCCGATCTTCGAACCGTCACGGTCCAAAGCACGGCGGCCGATCAGGCTGCGCGGATCGATGTCCGTCTGCACGGTCCCTCCAACCAACAACCAACCCAAGAACCAAACAGCGGCCAACCGGTGACCCGCTGACGACGCATGTTGCTGGGTACCACGAAAAGCCACATCGGAGGCGGTGTCGACTCGGGCGCCGGCGTGATGTGCGTCGCGCCGGCGGGCACGGACGCCGGGAAAGGCTCGCTGGTAGGCTGGAGACCGACTGCCGACCCCCTGCGGGAGAGTCTTCCGACCGTACGGTGATGTACGGGACGGAGGCGCCGAAGGAGCAAATCCTCCCCGGAATCTCTCAGGCATCCGTACCGCGTGGGCGAGGTCACTCTGGAAAGCAGGTACGCCCCCGGAACCTCGGGAACGTGTCCTCACCGACGGTGCAAGCCGCTCTCGACCCGGCGGTGAAGCTCTCAGGTTCCGATGACAGAGGGGGAGGCCGTAAGGGTGTCCGCGCCGCGGCACCCCCGAAGGTCGTTGTGACCAAGGAGGGCCTCCGCAGATGACCGATCAGCGTACTCATCGCGATCACCGCGAAACCGGCGATCCCCGCCGCCCGCGCGACCCGCGCGCCGGCCGGGCCTCCCTCGCCGAGTTGGAAGCCGGCACCCCCTTCGCCCAGCGCCACATCGGCCCCGACGCCGGCGCCGAGGCCAAGATGCTCGCCCAGGTGGGGTACGGCTCGCTCGACGAGCTGACCGACGCCGCCGTACCGGACAGCATCAAGAGCTCCGAGGCGCTCCGGCTGCCGCCCGCGCGCACCGAGGCGGAGGTCGTCGCCGAACTGCGCGCGCTGGCCGACCGCAACCAGGTGCTGGCCCCGATGATCGGCCTCGGCTACTACGGCACCTTCACGCCGCCGGTCATCCTGCGCAATGTGATGGAAAACCCCGCCTGGTACACGGCCTACACCCCGTACCAGCCGGAGATCTCGCAGGGCCGTCTCGAGGCGCTGCTCAACTTCCAGACCGTCGTCGCCGACCTCACCGGGCTGCCCACCTCCGGCGCGTCGCTGCTCGACGAGAGCACCGCCGCGGCCGAGGCGATGGCGCTGTCCCGCCGGGTCGGCAAGGTGAAGCAGGGCGTCTTCCTGGTCGACGCCGACACCTTTCCGCAGACGCTCGCGGTGATCAGGACCCGCGCGGAACCCACCGGTGTCGAGGTGGTCACCGCCGACCTCAGCGGCGGGATACCCGCGGACATCGCCGAGCGCGGTGTGTTCGGCGTGCTGCTCCAGTACCCCGGTGCCTCCGGCGCGGTACGGGACCCGCGGCCGGTGATCGAGCGGGCGCACGAGCTGGGCGCGGTCGTCACCGTGGCCGCCGACCTGCTGGCCCTCACCCTGCTCACCTCGCCCGGCGAGCTGGGCGCGGACATCGCGGTCGGCACCACCCAGCGGTTCGGTGTGCCGATGGGCTTCGGCGGCCCGCACGCCGGCTACATAGCGGTCCGCGACAGCTACGCCCGCAACCTGCCGGGCCGGCTCGTCGGCGTCTCGGTCGACGCCGACGGCGACACCGCCTACCGGCTGGCCCTCCAGACGCGCGAGCAGCACATCCGCCGGGAGAAGGCCACCAGCAACATCTGCACCGCCCAGGTGCTGCTCGCCGTGATGGCGGGCATGTACGCGGTCTACCACGGCCCCGAGGGCCTCGCCGCGATCGCCCGCCGCACCCACCGCTACGCGACCGTGCTGGCGGCCGGTCTGCGCGCGGCCGGTGTCACCGTCGAGCACGCCGGCTACTTCGACACCCTGACCGCGCACGTCCCCGGCCGGGCCGCCCAGGTGGTGGCCGCGGCCCGCGACGCGGGGGTCAACCTGCGGCTCACCGACGCCGACCGGGTCGGCATCGCCTGTGACGAGACCACCGACCGGGCCCGGCTGACCGCCGTACTGGCCGCCTTCGGGGCCGACGGCGGCAACGGCGGCGGCACCGGGGAGGACGCCGGGGACCTCGACGCGCTGGACGCCGCCACCGACGACGCGCTGCCCGCGGCCCTGCTGCGCACCGAGCCGTATCTGACCCATCCCGTCTTCCACCAGCACCGCAGCGAGACCGCCATGCTGCGCTACCTGCGGCGCCTGGCCGACCGCGACTACGCGCTGGACCGCGGCATGATCCCGCTCGGCTCGTGCACCATGAAGCTCAACGCCACCACCGAGATGGAGCCGGTCACCTGGCCGGAGTTCGGCGCCCTGCACCCCTTCGCGCCGGCCGAGCAGGCCGAGGGCTACCTCGAGCTGATCCACGGTCTCGAGGACCAGCTCGCCGAGGTGACCGGATACGACAAGGTCAGCCTGCAGCCCAACGCCGGGTCGCAGGGCGAGTTCGCGGGCCTGCTCGCGGTGCGCGCCTACCACCGCGCCAACGGCGACACCGGCCGTACCGTCTGCCTGATCCCGTCCTCCGCGCACGGCACCAACGCGGCCAGCGCGGTGATGGCCGGCCTGCGCGTCGTCGTGGTGAAGACCGGGGAGAACGGCGATGTGGACGTCGCCGATCTGCACGCCAAGATCGAGCAGCACCGCGACCAGCTCGCGGTGCTGATGGTCACCTACCCGTCCACGCACGGCGTCTTCGAGGACAACATCACCGACATCTGCGCGGCCGTGCACGACGCCGGCGGCCAGGTCTACGTGGACGGCGCCAACCTCAACGCCCTGGTGGGCCTGGCCAGGCCCGGCCGGTTCGGCGCGGACGTGTCGCACCTCAACCTGCACAAGACCTTCTGCATCCCGCACGGCGGCGGCGGCCCGGGCATCGGCCCGGTCGCGGTCCGGGCGCACCTCGCGCCCTATCTGCCCAACCATCCGCTCCAGCCCGCCGCGGGCCCGGAGACCGGGGTGGGCCCGGTGTCGGCGGCGCCGTGGGGTTCGGCGGGCATCCTGCCGATCTCCTGGACCTATGTCCGGCTGATGGGCGCCGAGGGCCTCAAGCGCGCCACCCAGATGGCCGTACTCAGCGCCAACTACGTCGCCAAGCGGCTCGAACCGCACTACCCGGTGCTCTACACCGGGCCCGGCGGCCTGGTCGCCCACGAGTGCATCATCGATCTGCGCCCGCTGACCAAGGAGACCGGCGTCAGCGTCGACGACATCGCCAAGCGGCTGATCGACTACGGCTTCCACGCACCGACGATGTCCTTCCCGGTGGCCGGCACGCTGATGATCGAGCCCACCGAGAGCGAGGACCTGGCGGAGCTCGACCGTTTCTGCGACGCGATGATCGCGATCCGCGGCGAGGCCGACCGGGTGACGGCCGGCGAGTGGCCCGCCGACGACAACCCGCTGCGCGGCGCCCCGCACACCGCGGCCGCGCTCGGCGGCGACTGGACGCACGCCTACAGCCGTGCGGAGGCGGTCTTCCCGAGCGGGGTGTCGGCCGCCGACAAGTACTGGCCGCCGGTGCGCCGGATCGACGGCGCGTTCGGCGACCGCAACCTGGTCTGCTCCTGCCCGCCGCTCTCGGAGTACGACCACTGAGCCCGGCCTGACGCCTTCGGGCCGACGTGCCGACCTGCCGACGTGCTCCGACGTGCTCCGACGTACGGTCGCCGACATGGCGAAGCCGGTCCTGCTCCTGACAGCGGGACCGGCTGTGTACGGAATCCCGTCCGGAATCCGGTACGGAGTGTCGTACGGAACGGCGGCGGGCGGCGGGAGGGGACGTGACGAGCCGCCGGGTGTGCCGCGGCGGTCAGGCCGCGGTGGTGATCTGCCCGGCCCCCAGCGGCCGGTGCGGCGCGATGATCTGCCCGTCGGGCAGGATCTCGCCGGTGTCCTCGAAGAGCAGTACCCCGTTGCACAGGAGGCTCCAGCCCTGCTCCGGGTGGTGGGCCACGGTATAGGCGGCGTCACGGTCGGGACCTTCTGCGGTCGGGCATTGCGGCTGGTGCTGGCACATGGTGGCTGCTGTCTTTCGCTGCGAGAAGTGGGCGGCGCTGGTGGCGGTTCCTGCCTCGTGCATGTCGGTCGTCCCCCCGTTCACGGTGCGGGCCGTCCCAGTGTTGCTCTCCCCGGCCCGGTTCCGCAGCCCTTTGGGGCAGGCGGTACGCAATGTGGGAGACGTGTCACTCTCCCGGGCGGTTGCCGTAACGGCGTGTTCATCAGTGCGGACGGAAAGCGGATGAGGTCCCCCCGCCCGGCGGGCGAGGGGACCTCATGGGCGGGTGTCCGGCCGCGTTCAGGCCGGTGTGCCGAGCAGCGGCGGCGGCGCCAGTCGGCGGCGGAGCGCCGGCACCAGGTCCACCAGTCGGTGGACGCGGTGCGAGGTGATGCCGGGCGGGGCCGGCGCCAGCGGGATGAGCAGGTCCGACGGGTCGGGCTGGGCGGTGGCCGCGTCCGCCCGCGGGTCGCTGTGCAGCCACAGCGCCATCATGTACAGGCCGGGGACCGACAGCAGATGCGGCTGGTACGTGGCCGGCAGCGTCTCCGCCTGCCGCAGGGCCCGCTCCGTGGAGACCAGGTAGGGGCCCTCGGAGAAGCGGGAGAACACCCAGCCGTCCGGTGTCGCCACGGTCTCGCCGGCCGCGGCCACCTCAGCGCCCGCCCGGATATGGAACCGCCAGCCGATCAGCCGGGCCTGCGGGAGACCGCCGGGCACCGGCGCCGGCTCGAACACATGGACAGGGAGCGGGTGTTCGGCGTCCAGCGGCCCTTTGGCGTTGCGCAGTGCCGGAGTCCTGGTCTCCAGGACCGCGGTGGGCGAACTGAGCGCGGCCAGCACGCTCATCAGGGCGGGGGCGGGTGCTGGGGGCACAAGCAGCGGCATGGTGTCGCCTCTCACTGGGAGACAAACAGTGGTGCGCGGGCGGGTCCGGACGGCGCAGTCGATGCAGGGCAGGCTCCTGCTCGGGACGTCCGGGGAAGGCAGACTAAGCCTTGGAAGCGAAGTTTATACGACGCGTGTTCACTCCGTGTTTCATCTAGTCGCTGCCCGTATTACGTGCAAGTCCATATTTTGCCGTGTTCCGCGGGGGGCCGCCGCCTCATTCCCGCTGCGTGCGGCGCGCTGGGCGGCTATTCAGGGCCGCCATGGTCGGCCGGAAATCGCCGGTCCCATTCACACGATTTAACCGAATCATACCCGCGATCCCCGGCACTTGAATGTGCCACCGGAACGTGCGGCCTTCACCCTACCGCTAGCCTAGCGTGCCGAACGGGTGGCGTGCTGAGTTATGGATCATTTGGCTGGGCATCCTCTGGTGAGGGCCGGAGCCGGTGCCGTGTGGACGAAGGGATACTTCCATGGGGGAGAAGGTCGTTGCCAGCGAGTTCGACCTGGCCGACCGCCGGCTGTACCGGCGCAAACTTCAGCAGTGCCTGGTGGGGCTCGAGCGGCTGCTGGACGAGAAGCGATTCGACCGGCCGCGTAATCTCATGGGCCTGGAGATCGAATTGAATCTCGCGGATTCCGGCGGACTGCCCCGCATGATGAACGAAGAGGTGCTCGAACGGATCGCCAGCCGGGATTTCCAGACGGAGCTCGCACAGTTCAATATCGAGGTGAACATCGCGCCGCACCAGCTTTCCGGCCGGGTGCTCGACCAGCTGTCCGAGGAACTGCGCAGCGGCCTCGGCTACGCCGACCGGATGGCGTCCGAAGTCGGCGCCCGCATCATCATGGTGGGAATTCTGCCCACCCTGGAGGCGCAGGACATGGTCTCCGCCAACCTGTCCAGGGCCGATCGCTACCAGCTCCTCAACGATCGGATCCTGGCGATGCGCGGGGAGGACATCACCCTGGACATCGAGGGGACGGAGCATCTCGTATACACCTCCGCCTCCATCGCGCCCGAGGCCGCCTGCACGTCCACCCAGATGCACCTGCAGGTGACCCCCGGCCGGTTCGCCGACGTCTGGAACGCGGCGCAGGCGATCTCGGGAGCGCAGGTGGCCGTCGGCGCCAACGCGCCGTTCCTCTTCGGCCGTGAACTGTGGCGCGAGACCCGGCCGATCCTCTTCCAGCAGGCCACCGACACCCGGCCGCAGGAGTTGCGGGTCCAGGGGGTGCGGCCGCTGACCTGGTTCGGCGAACGCTGGATCGACTCGGTCACCGACCTCTTCGCGGAGAACGTGCGGTACTTCCCGCCGCTCCTGCCGATCTGCGACGACGAGGATCCGCTGGCGGTGCTCGACGAGGGGGGAGTGCCGCGGCTGCGCGAGCTGACGCTGCACAACGGCACCATCTACCGCTGGAACCGGCCGGTGTACGAGGTGGTGGACGGCGTACCGCATCTGCGGGTGGAGAACCGGGTGATGCCCGCCGGGCCCACCGTCGAAGACGTGCTGGCCAACGCCGCCTTCTACTACGGCCTGGTGCGGGGGCTGGCGGACGCGCCGCACCCGGTGTGGCAGCGGATGCCGTTCGAGGTCGCCGCCGCCAACTTCGACGTGTCCTGCCGGTACGGCATCGGCGCGACCATGCGGTGGCCGCGCGGCCGGGGCGGGACGCTCGTCGAGATCCCGGCGACCGAGCTGATCCTGGACGAGCTGCTGCCGGCCGCCGCCACCGGTCTCGACGCCTGGGGCATCGACCCGGTCGACCGCGACCACTACCTCGGCATCATCGAAGCGCGCTGCCGACGCCGTACCAACGGCGCGGAATGGCAGGTCGCGGTCTTCCACCGGATGCTGGAGCGCGGTCTCGACCGGCGCGCCGCGCTCGCCGCGATGACCCAGCGGTATCGCGAGTACATGGGGGAGGGCGAGCCGGCGCACACCTGGCCGGTGGACTGAGCGGCACCCGCTCCCCGCTCCGGCTCCGGGTGCGGCTCGGCCACCGGGATACGGCCGCCGGGATACTCGGTCATATGGGGGTGGCTCCTCGGTCCGGCGCCCGATCTCCGTATCTTTTCCCGGAGACACGCTTTTACGGGAGTCCTGGACGTACCGGGAGGCCCTGATCGCGCGGACGGCGCCGGAGCGGGATGACCATATGGGAGGGCCGCGTGCACACACAGTCGACCGAGCAGCCGTACGAGGTGAAGGCGCGCCAGGAACCCCGCGAGCTGCGCAGCGAGACGCTGATCGTACTGGCCCTCTCGCTCGGTGCCAGCGGAGTCTCCGCGCTGATCAGCTTCATCGGCTCGGTCACCCGGCCGGGAGCGCTGAAGAACCAGGCGGCCACCCTGGTCGGCTCGCAGGCTCCCGGCCGCCCCTGGCTCGACCTGGCCTGGCAGCTCTTCGGCATCGCCACCGCGCTCGCCCCGGTGGCGCTGGTGGCGCATCTGCTGGCCAGGGAGCGGGTCGGCATGCCGGCCATCGGCTTCGACCTCACCCGGCCGCGCCGCGATCTGGCCTGGGGCGCCCTGGTGGCCGCGGCCATCGGCGGCACCGGGCTGGCCTTCTACCTCGGTGTCCGGGCGGCCGGATTCAACCTCACGGTGGTGCCGGAGTCGCTGCCCGACGTGTGGTGGAAGATCCCGGTACTGATCGCCGCCGCGGCGCAGAACGCCGTGCTGGAAGAGGTGATCGTGGTCGGCTATCTGCTGCGCCGGCTCGGCCAGCTGGGCTGGTCGCCGAACGCCGCGCTGGCCGCCAGCGCGCTGCTGCGCGGCTCCTACCACCTCTACCAGGGCGTCGGCGGTTTCGTCGGCAACATGGCGATGGGCGTGGTCTTCGTACTGCTCTACCGCCGCTGGGGGCGGGTGGGCCCGCTGGTGGCGGCGCACGCGCTCATCGACACCGTGGCCTTCGTCGGCTACGCGATCCTGGCCGGCAAGGTCGGCTGGCTGCCCACCGGCTGAGCGGTTACGGGACGGCGTGCAGCTCGCCGTCGATGACGGTGACCGCGGCGCCGGTGAGCAGCACGCGGTCGCCGCTCAGCCGGGTGGCGACCAGGCCGGTACGGGCCGAGGCCTGGAGCCCGGTCAGCCGGTCGCGGCCCAGCCGGGCCGACCAGAACGGGGCGAGCGCGGTGTGCGCGCTGCCCGTCACCGGGTCCTCGTCGATTCCCACGGCGGGGAAGAAGCCGCGCGAGACGAAGTCGTAGCCCTGCGCGGGATCGGCGGCCGGGGCGGTGGCGACGATCCCGCGGTCCGCGAGCCGGGCCAGCGCGGCGAAGTCGGGGACCAGCGCGCGCACGGTCGCCTCGTCGGCGACCTCGACCAGCAGATCCCCGCAGTCCGGGCCGGTGTCCAGCACGGTCAGCGGCTGCGCGCCCAGCGCCCGGGCGAGGCCGGCGGGCGCCTCGACCGGGGTCAGCGGCGCCGCCGGGAAGTCCAGGGTGATCGTCCCGTCGCCCTGGGAGGTGGTCGACACCGCCCCGGCCCGGGTCCGGAACCAGACCGTGCCGTGGGCCGCGCCGGTGGTCCGCATCACATGGGCGGTGGCCAGCGTGGCGTGGCCGCACAGGGCCGCCTCGGTGACCGGGGTGAACCAGCGAAGCGCCCAGTCGGCGTCCGGGGCGCCCACCAGCGGGTGCGCGAAAGCGGTCTCGGAGAGGTTCAGTTCCGCCGCCACCCGCTGCATCCAGCCGTCGTCGGGAAACCCGTCCGACCCCAGCAGCACCACCCCCGCGGGGTTGCCGGCGAACGGGCGGTCGGTGAAGGCGTCGACGATTCGGATGCGCATGCGGTGAGACTAGGGGACGCCCGCCTCCCAGGCTCCACCGACGGGGGTCCGGCCGGCCGTCACAGGAGAGAACGCGCGACGCGGAATCCTACGTCGTCGACCTGGAAGGTCGGGTGGCTGCGGCGCCGGGCGGAGGCCCGGCAGCTCCAGTGCTCGTCGAACCAGCCGCCGCCACGGAGCACCCGGTAGGTGCCGTAGACCTCCGCGTCGTAGACGTCCCAGCACCAGTCCCAGACATTGCCGAGCATGTCGTGGAGCCCCCACGCGTTCGGGCGTTTGCCGCCGACGTCGTGGACGCGCTCGTGCGAATTGCCGCGGTACCAGGCGATCTCGTCCAGTTCCCCGTACCGCGGTCCCTCGCTACCGGCACGGCAGGCGTGCTCCCATTCGGCTTCGGTCGGCAGCCGGTATCCGTCGGCGGACGCGTCCCACTCGATCCGCTCGCCCTCGCCCTCGCCCTCGCCTTCGGCACTGACGTCGTACGCGGCGCTGAGTCCGTCGCGCCGGGACAGGGCGTTGCAGAAGCGCGCGGCGTCCCACCAGGAGACGGACTCGACGGGCAACCGGTCACCGAGGGCGGTACTCGGCCGCCGCCCGGTGAGCTGTGCGTACAACGCCTGGGTGACCGGGAATGCCCCGAGCGCGTACGGCGCGACCTCCACCGACCACCTGCGCCGCGTCCGCCGGTCCGACAGCGTCACCCGCCCGGGAGGGACAGCGACCATCTCGTTCCCCGTCATCACGTCCATGCTCCGGAGATCCTAACGAGCCCTTGCAGCGGCCTTGCGGAAACCGCGGCAAGCCGTCAGCGCGGCGCCAGGGGGCGTCAGGAGGGCGCCAGGAGGAAGGGCCTTGCTTTGCGACTACTTCCGATATATCGTTGAAGTGTCGCGAACGATCAACGATGGAAGGAGCGACATCATGCGTTCCCAAGGAAACGAACAAGGACACGGCCACGGGCACTGCGGGCCCGGCCATCGCGGATGGGGCGAGCGGGAGAGCCTGCGGGCCGCCTTCGGGCAGTTCGGCCCGCCCTTCGGTGGGCCCGGCGGGCCTTTCGGACCGAGTGGCCCCTTCGGCCCCGGCGGACCCTTCGGGGGCGGCGGCGGACGCGGGCGCGGTGGACCGCGCGGCCGGGCGCGGCGCGGCGATGTCCGCGCGTCGATCCTGGCGCTGCTCAAGGACCGTCCGATGCACGGCTACGAAATGATCCAGGAGATCGCCGACCGCAGCGGCGGCGCGTGGCGCCCGAGCCCCGGCTCGGTCTACCCCACGCTCCAGCTTCTGGAGGACGAGGGTCTGATCACCAGCGCGAGCGAGGGCGGCAAGAACCTGTTCACGCTGACCGACGCGGGCCGCGCCGAAGCCGACGCGGGCCCCGAGGCCCCGTGGGAGGAGGCCGGCCGCGGCGTCGACTGGGATTCCCTCAACGAGATCAGGAAGGCGGGCGGCGGACTCGTCGAAGCCTTCCGCCAGGTGTGGGCCACCGGCACCCCCGAGCAGCGCGACAAGGCGCTGGTCGTGATAAACGAGGCCCGCAAGAAGCTCTACCTGATCCTCGCCGACGAGGACTCCGACGAGGAGTGAACGTCAGCTATCGGGCACTGACGGGATCAGGCCGGTACATATCGGCACTGACCGGCACTGACCGGCACTGACCGGCACTGACCGGCACTGACCGGCACTGACTGGCACTGAGCCCATCCGCACCGTGCTGAGCAGCACCGCGCGGGCCGGACGAGCCGGTCCGGGACATCACGTCCTGGGCCGGCTCGATCCGCGTATCAGCAACCGGGTCGGTACGATCCGCGGCTCCCCGGTCAGCGCGGGCATCGGGGTCAGCGCGGTCTTCGGGGTGCCCGCGTCCAGCAGGTCGCGCAGCGCCGCCACCGCCGCCTCGCCCAGCGCCCGCTGGTCCTGGGCGACCGTGGTCAGCGCCGGGCGCACCAGCGCCGCCGCGTCGATGTCGTCGAAGCCGACCACGGCCATGTCGCGCGGCACCGTGAGCCCCGCGTCCGCCGCCGCGTGCATCGCGCCGATCGCCATCTGGTCGCCCGCCGCGAAGATCGCGGTCGGCGGCTCCGCGAGCCCCAGCAGCCTGCGCCCCGCCGCCTCCCCGCTGGCCAGGAAGAAGTCACCCTCGGTCACATACTCCGGCGGCACCGCGAGCCCCAGCCGCTCGCAGGCCCGTCGGTAGCCGGCCAGCCGCTCGGCGGCCGGCGGCAGGTGCAGCGGCCCGGTGACGGTGGCGATCCTGCGGTGTCCGAGCGCGTAGAGGTGCTCGACCGCCGCCTCCGCGCCGGCCGCGTTGTCCGAACTGACCCTGACCGTACGGGGACCGGTGAAGCCGGTGTCGATGCCGGCGCACGGCACGGCGGACGCGGCCAGCACCCGCAGACAGCGGTCGTCCGGCGGCGTGGTCAGTACGATCACGCCCTCCAGGTTGTGCCGCCGCACCGCCTGGAGATAGCTGCCGTCGGGATCCTCGGCGGCCGGTGTGGTCAGCAGCATCAGGTGGTATTCGGCCTCCGACAACGCGGTGCGGACCGCGCTCAACAGGCCGAGCAGAAAGGGGTTGTGCAACCCCCTGGCCTCCTGCCCGCTGTCCCAGATCAGCCCGATGGTGTCCGAGCGGCGCCGCACGAGCGTGCGGGCCGGCTCATTGGGCGCGTACCCCAACTCGCTGGCCAGCCGCCTGATCCGCTCGCGGGTGGCGTCGCTCACCTCGGCCCGGTCGTTGAGCGCCCGTGACACGGTGGCGGTCGAAACCCCGCTTCGGCGGGCCAGTTCACGGATGTTCACGAAGTACCCGATCTGCGCGGGGGACATGGCCGACTTGGGTTGACACCTGGTGAACAGGGTCCGGCAAAACGCCTCCTGCGTACAGTCTTGACGATCCGTTGGACCGGACGACAGACTCCCGCCGATCGAAAACGTTTACGGCACCCGGTCCCGATGGCGGGACCCCGAACAGGAACGGGACTCCTGAACGATGCCAGAAAACGAACGACGACGGCGCTTCGCGCGCCCGCCCATCGCCGCACTGATCGCAGCGCCCCGCCTGAGCCGCAAAGGGGTTCTCACCCTGGTCACCGCCGCTGCCTGCGTCGCGGCCGTCGCCTCGGTCCCGGCCCAGGCCGGTGACAATCCGACGTACACCAATCCGAGGGCTCCGATCGATCTGCGGGTCAACGATCTGCTCAAGAGGATGACACTCGCCGAGAAGATCGGCCAGATGGACCAGATATCCGTGGTCAACATGCAGGGCGACTGCCAGTGGAGCGGTGGCGAATTCACCGAATCCTGTCTGAAGAACGTTCTCGTCGACAATGCCGCGGGTTCTGTGCTCTCCGGCGGCGGCGCGGGACCGACGGTCAACACGCCCGAGAACTGGGCGAAGATGGTCAACACCGTGCAGAAGTACGCGGTCGACCACTCCCGGCTGCACATCCCCGTCATCTACGGTGTCGACGCCGTGCACGGCCACAACAACGTCCTGGGCGCCACGATCTTCCCGCAGGAGATCGGGATGGGCTCCTCCTGGGACCCGGCGCTGGTCAAGGACGCCGGGACCGCCACCGCCAAGGCGGTCGCCGCCACCGGCATCGACTGGAACTTCGCGCCGGTCACCGACATCGCCCGCGACCAGCGCTGGGGCCGCTACTACGAGACCTTCGGCGAGGACCCGCTGCTGGCCGGCACGCTGGCCGCCTCCGCGGTCAAGGGCATCCAGGACGCCGGCGGCGCCAAGGACGTGGCCGCCACCGTCAAGCACTTCGGCGGCTACGGCGAACCCGGCAACGGCCACGACCGGGTCCCCGGCGATGTCTCGATCCGCTACCTCCAGGACACCCTGCTGCCCTCGTACAAGCAGGCGGTGGACGCCGGAGCCCAGTCGGTGATGGTCAACTCCGGTGCCATCAACGGCATCCCGGCCACCGCCTCGCACTATCTGCTGACCGATGTGCTGCGCGAGCAGTGGGGCTTCAAGGGCGTCGAGGTGAGCGACTGGCAGGACGTACGGGCGCTCCAGACCTCGTACCACATCGCCGCCGACTACCCCGAGGCCATCGCCAAGGCGGTCAACGCGGGCCTGGACATGGCCATGGAGCCCTACGACGCCCAGGGCTGGAGCGACGGACTGAAGACCGCGGTCCAGCGCGGACTGGTCTCCGAGAAGCGCGTCGACCAGTCGGTCTCCCGCATCCTGCGGATGAAGTTCGAACTCGGCCTGTTCGAACACCCCTATGTGGACGCGTCGAAGGCCGACAGCAGGGTGCTCGGGGCCGACACCGACCTCGCCCGCCGGGCGGCCGACGAATCGCAGGTGCTGCTGCGCAACGACGGCGGTGTGCTGCCGATCTCCGCCGCCGCCAAGAAGATCGTCGTGGCCGGCTCCTACGCCGATGACATCAACGACCAGGTCGGCGGCTGGACGGTGGGCTGGCAGGGGGTGCCCGCCGGGGTGACGCTGCCCGGCACCACGGTCCTCCAGGGCATCCGGAAGGCGGCGCCCGCCGGTACCCAGGTCGTCCAGGCGACGACTCCGGACGACGCGGTGGCCCAGGCCCAGAGCGCCGATCTGACCGTGGTGGTGGTCGGGGAGAAGGCCGCGGCAGAGGGCGCGGCCGACAGTCCGCAGCCGCAACTGAGCGCCGATCAGGTGGCCTTGGTCAAGTCGCTGAAGGCGACCGGCAAGCCGGTGGTCACCGTGGTGCTCGCCGGCCGTCCGCTGGTGCTCGGCGACGCCGACGGCACCCAGGGCCTGCTGATGTCCTGGCTGCCCGGCGGCGAGGGCGGCAACGCGGTCGCCGACGTGCTCTTCGGCAAGGTGAACCCGAGCGGCCGGCTCAACGCCTCCTGGCCCAAGGACGTCGGCAACGAGCCGCTGTACTACCAGCAGTTGCCGGGCACCAACTCCGGCCCCGGCTCCTTCTACGACGCCGCCTACCCCTTCGGGGCCGGCCTGTCGTACACCACGTACTCCGTCGACTCGGTCAAGGCCGGCTCGGCCACCGCGCGCACCAAGGACACCGTCCACCTGAAGGTCGGCGTCTCCAACACCGGTGACCGCGCGGGCGATCTGGTGGTGCCGGTCTACGTGTCGCAGCCCAGCAGCGACGTGCTGTCGCCGTCGAGGAAGCTGGTCGCCTTCACCCGGGTGCACCTCGGCGCCGGGCAGTCCCGCACGGTGGCGCTCGATGTGCCGCCGAGCCGCCTCGCGGTGACCCCGGGCGACATCGACGGCGCCGGCAAGCAGCAGGTCGAGCGCGGGGAGCACGTCTTCACCGCCGGCTCGCAGACGGCGACGGTGACCGTGCGCTGAGCCTGACCGCCCCGGACCGGCCGCGGCGCCGGCCCGCGGCCGGCCGTACGGTTCGCCCGGTACACCACCGGGGCGTGGGCGGGTCCTCCCGTCCGCGCCCCGGCCGGTGCGCTCTGATGGACCCCGACACGATCGGACGGAGACGGGCGGCGACATGGGCGCGGGCACAGGCGGCGGTATGGGAAGCGACGGTACGGGGAGGAGCGGTACGCGAAGGGCGGGCGCGGTGGATTCCGGGCGGGCGGGCGCGGCGGACGACGAGGCACCGGCGGACGACGAGGCGCTGCTGGCCAGGCTGCGCGGCGCGCCCGTACTGGCCGGACCACTGCCGGGGTTCGACCCCGGCGAGGCACCGGAAGCGCCGGGGCCGCTCTTCGCCCGGTGGCTGGACCTGGCGCTCACCGACGGCGTACCCGAACCGCAGATCATGACCCTCAGCACGGCGGGCGCCGACGGCGCGCCGGCCGCCCGGGTGCTGGTGCTGCGCGGTCTGGACACCGCCGACTGCGCCTTCCGCTTCGCGTCGGACTCCCGCAGCCCCAAGGGCCACGACCTCGCGGCCAATCCGCGGGCCGCCCTCACCTGGTACTGGCCCACGCACGGCCGGCAGATCCGGATGGCGGGACCGGTGACCGTACTCGGCGAAGAGGCGACCCGGCAGGACTTCACCGGCCGCGGGAAGACCGCGCGGGCCGCTGGATTCACCGGGGTGATGAGCGCGCCGCTGACCGGCCCCGAGGAGTACGAACAGGCCGGGGAGGCGGCCGGGCGGCTGGTCGCCGCCGAACCCGGCCGGGTACCCGCCACCCACACCGTCTACCAACTGCGGGCGATGGAGGCCGAGTTCTGGCAGGCCGACCCGGCCCGCTTCCATCTGCGGCTCCGCTACGACCGCACCGGGGACGGCTGGACCCGGGGCCTGCTGTGGCCCTGACCCGCTCACCCGGCGCGTTCGGCCGGGGACGGGGGCCGGCCGGCGTGACGTCAGTGGTCAACGGGGTGACGGTCATGTCGTGAGCTGACATCATGACCGGATGCACCCAACTCGGCGCGGAAACGGGGGACTGGGGCTCGCCCTGCTGTCCGCGGTCGCGTTCGGCGGCTCGGGGGTGGCGGCCAAGCCGCTGATCGAGGCGGGCTTCGACCCGCTGCACGTGGTGTGGATGCGGATCGCGGGCGCCGCGCTCGTGCTGCTGCCGGTCGCGCTCGGCCACCGCGGGCTGCCGCGGCGGCGGCCCGGGCTGCTGTTCGGCTTCGGCGTGCTCGGCGTCGTGGGCTGCCAGGCGCTGTACTTCCTGGCCATCTCGCGGATCCCGGTGGGCGTCGCCATCCTGGTCGAGTACCTCGGCCCGGCGATGCTGCTCTGCTGGGTGCGGTTCGTGCAGCGGCGGCCGGTCCGCCGGGCCGCCGTGGCCGGTGTGGTGCTCGCGGTGGGCGGGATGACGTGCGTGGTGGAGGTCTGGTCCGGGCTCGCCTTCGACGCGCTCGGCCTGCTCTGCGCCTTCGGCGCCGCCTGCTGCCAGGTCGCCTACTTCGTGCTCGCCGACCAGGGCGCCCACCAGGACGACGCGCCCGACCCGGTCGCCGTCATCGCCTGGGGCCTGCTGATCGGCACCCTGGTGCTGACCGTCTTCGCCCGGCCCTGGGACATCACCTTCACCGCGCTCGCGCACCAGGCCGCGCTCGGTGACCGCGAGGTGCCCTCCATCCTGCTGCTCGGCTGGATCGTGCTGGTCGCCACGGTCGTCGCCTACCTGGCCGGGGTGCTGGCGGTCCGCCGGCTCAGCCCGCAGGTGGCCGGCGTGGTGGCCTGCGTCGAGGCGGTCGTCGGCACCGTACTGGCGTGGATCCTGCTCGACGAACACCTCGGCGCCGCGCAGGTCGTGGGCGGCACGCTGGTGCTGGTCGGGGCGTTCGTGGCGCAGACCGCGGCGGCCGGCGCGGCCGGCGCTTCTCCGCTGACCCCCGCGGACGCGGATGCCGCTGCGGACCCGGGGACGGCCGGACCGGCGTCGGGCGGGATGAAGGACGGCGGGAGCACCGACGGCGAAGCGGCGCCCGGCCGGTCAGGCGGCGCCGCGCGGGCCGGACGCTGAGAGATAGCCGGGCAGCGCTATCGAGGGATCGAGATCCCCGGCGGGGACCGGGATCCCGTAGCTCCTGGCCACCGGGACCACGCCGGTCCAGTAGGGGAGCGTGAGGTCCTCGGGGTCGTCGTTCGGGCCGCCGCCGCGGACCTTGGCCGAGACCTCGTCGAGGTCGAGCCGGATCACCGCGGTGGCGGCGAGTTCCCTGGGGTTGGCCGGGCGGGAGTCGGCGGCCCGGCCGGGCACCGCCTGGTCCACGATCGTGTCCAGCGCCAGGGCCCGCTCGGCGGCGTCCGTGACCTGGTGCGCGACGCCGTGCACCACCACCGAGCGGTAGTTGATCGAGTGGTGGAAGGCGGACCGGGCGAGCACCAGACCGTCCACATGGGTGACGGTCAGACAGACCGGCAGCCCGGCGCCGGCGCCGCGCAGCGGTCGTGAACCCGTCGAGCCGTGCACGTACAACCGCTCGCCGTGCCGGGCGTAGAGGGTCGGCAGCACCACGGGGGCGCCGTCCCGGACGAATCCGAGATGGCACACGTAACCCTCGTCGAGGATGGCGTGCACCAAGGCCCGGTCGTAGGAGGCCCGTTCGCGCAGCCGGGTCGGGGTGGCGCGCTCGGTGACCGGGTAGGCCGCCCCGAGCGGCTGGGCGTCAGCGAGCGGGTGGTCCGGGTGGTCCGGGATCTCGGCCGGTGCGGAATCCATCGCGGCATCCTTTGCACTAGTGCATACTAGGGTTTGTGCTAGGAGAGTATCGAATCACCGGCAAGGGCGCATCGGGAATCGCCGCCGACATCGAGGGGGCGGTCGGCGCGGGGGCGCTCCACCCCGGCGACAGCCTGCCGCCGCTGCGCGAACTCGCCCGTGAACTGGACGTCAACCCCAACACGGTCGCCGCCGCCTACCGGTTGCTGCGCGACCGCGGCGTGATCGAGACCGGCGGCCGGCGCGGCAGCCGGATCCGCGCCCGCCCCGCGACCGCCCCCCGTGACCAGATCCGGATCGACGTACCGGACGGCGTACGCGACATCTCCACCGGGAACCCCGACACGGCGCTGCTCCCCTCGCTGACCGCCGCCCTCGCCGCCGCCGCCCGTCACCACGCCGGTGCTCCCGCCCTCTACGGCGGCCCGCCGGTCGACGCCGACCTGGCGAGGCTGGCGCGCGCCGGACTCGACACCGACGGCGTGCCCGGCGGCCCGATCGGTGTCACCTCCGGGTCGCTGGACGCCATCGAGCGGGTGCTCGCCGCCCATCTGCGCCCCGGCGACGCGGTCGCGGTCGAGGACCCGGGCTGGGGGAGCCTGCTCGACCTCGTCCCGGCGCTCGGCCTGCGTCCGGTGCCGGTCGCGGTGGACGACGAGGGGCCGGTCGCCGCCGAGGTGGCCCGCGCCCTCCGCGGCGGTGCCCGGGCCCTCGTCGTGACCGATCGCGGCCAGAACCCCACCGGCGCCGCCCTCTCGGCGGCCCGCGCCCGCCAACTGCGGGACCTGCTCGCCGCCCACCGCCAGGTGCTGGTCATCGACGACGACCATGTGCACGGTCTGGTCGACCTGCCGCTGCACTGCCTGTCCGGTGTCACCGACCACTGGGCGCTGGTCCGCTCCACCGCCAAGGCGTACGGCCCCGACCTCCGGCTGGCCGTCTGCACCGGCGACACGGTGACCGTCGACCGGGTGCGCGGCCGGCACCGCCTCGGCGCCGGCTGGGTGAGCCACCTGCTGCAACGGACCGTCGTCCACCTCTGGCAGCACGACGCGGTGGACCCGGTGGCCACCGCCCGCTCCTACGGTGAGCGGCGCGACGCGCTGCTCCTGGCCCTCGCCGAGCGCGGCGTGCCGGCCCACGGGCGCACCGGTATGAACGTCTGGGTCCCCGTTCCCGACGAGACCGGCGCGGTGACCGGGCTGCTGCACCGCGGCTGGGCGGTCTCGCCGGGCGCCCGCTTCCGGGTGCGATCGGCCTCCGGGGTGCGGCTCACCGTCTCCCCGCTCACCCTCGCCGACATCGGACCGCTCGCCGACGCGGTGGCGGCCGTGCTCCACGGCGCCGGAACGGGCCGCTACGGCTGACGGCCCCGACCGCGCCGATCACCCCGAAGTCGCTCGGGAGTCAGTCAGGAGTCGCTCGGAAGGCCGCCCCGGCGGCCACTCAGACGGTCGCCTCCGCGGACCGCGCCGGTCGCTCCGGCGCGGGCGCCGCCGGCCGGGGCCGCCGCTGCGTCAGCGCGGCGCCGGCCAGTATGACCGCCGCGCCCACCGGTTCGTTCCAGCTCAGCGACTCACCGAGCAGCAGCGCCCCGGCCGCGGTGGCCACGATGGGGATCAGATAGGTGACCATCGACCCGATCGTGGGACCCTTCTCGGCCACCAGACCGTACTGGATCAGGAAGGCGAACCCGGTGCCCAGCGCGCCGAGCGCCAGCACGGAGAGCACCGACCTCGCCGGATACCCCTGCGGCATCGAGGTGAAGAACGGGGTGACCAGGAGGAGTTGCCCGGTGCCCAGCGTCAACTGGGCGGCCGACATGGACAGGTGGGAGGCCTCCGGGTGCGGCATCGTCCGCCGTACGTACGCCCAGCCCGCCGCGTAGCTGAACGCGGCCGTCAGCGCCAGCAGGGTGCCCCTGGGATCCTGGCCGGAGAAGCCCTGCCACGCGCCCAGCACGGTGAGGACTCCCGCGAATCCGAGGCCGACCCCGGCGAACCGCTGCCGCGACGGCCGGTCCTCGGAGAGGGCGACCAGCGAGACCAGCATCGAGAAGAGCGGTGTCGCCGCGTTGCAGATCCCGGCGAGCATCGACGGGATCGTCTGCTCGGCGGTGGCGAAGAGCGAGAACGGCAGCGCGTTCAGCAGGAAGGCGGCGACCCCGAGGTGCAGCCAGGTGCGTCCGCCCCGGGGGAGCCGCTCGCGCCGGACCGCCAGCGCCCCGGCGAGCACCGCCGTGCCGAACACCATCCGGCCGAGCGTCACTTGGAGCGGGGCGAACGCCTCATTGCCGACCTTCATGAACATGAAGCTGAAGCCCCAGACCAGGCCGAGCGCGGCGAAGCGGATCCGCCAGTCGAGCAGCCGGCGCACGGCCGGCGCCGGCCGGGTGCGATCCATGGTCACGGCGGACGTCGGGCGGCTCTCGGCGGGTGCGGTCATGGCTCTACGATGGCCCGCCGGACTTCGTAGAACAAGCGAGATTTCGTACAGCGACGACGTAGCATCGCTTACATGTTGAGTCTCGAACGTCTCCGCGTCCTGCACGCGATCGACGCCTACGGTTCGGTGAGCGCCGCAGCCGACGTGCTGGGCGTGACCACGTCCGCCGTGTCGCAGCAGATGGCCAAGCTGGAGCGGGAGACCAACCAGACACTGCTGGCCAAGAGCGGGCGCGGGGTGCGGCTCACCGACGCCGGGCGGCTGCTGTGCGGGCACGCCGGCCGGATACTCTCCCTGGTCGAGCTGGCGCACGCCGATCTGGAGGCCCACCGCGGCGCCGCCGTCGGCGAGTTGCGCGCGGCCGCCTTCCCCACCGCGGTCCGCGGCCTGTTCCCGGCCGCGCTGGGCGCGCTGCGCCGCGACCACCCCGGGCTTCGGACCGTCGTCCACGAACTGGAGCCGAGCGAGTCGCTGGCCCGCCTCACCCGCGGCGACATCGACCTGGCGGTGGCCCTCGACTGGTACAACAAACCGCTGTCACTGCCCGGCGGACTCGCCAAGGCGCCGCTGATCGACGACATCGCCGACGTGGCCCTCCCCGCCGGGCACCGGCTGGAGGACCGGCCCGAGATCGAGCTGGACGAGCTGGCGGACGACGCGTGGATCGCCTGGCCGGACGGCGGCTTCTGCCACGAGTGGCTGCTCTTCACCCTGCGCGGCAAGGGTATCGAGCCGCGGATCGCCCACCACGTCGAGGAGCACGCCACCGTGCTCGCCCTGGTCGCCGCCGGACTCGGGGTGGCGGTGATGCCCCGGCTCGGGCGCGACCCGATGCCGCCGGGCGTCCGCATCATCCCGGTGCGGCACACCATGCGACGGCATGTGTACGCGGTCTGGCGGGAGGACGCCGACCGCCGGCCGGCCATCCGCGTCGCGGTCGAGGCGCTGCGCCGGTCGGCCGGCCACACGGGCGGCTGACCGGTCGGCGGCGTATCCGGTCGGCCGCGTATCCGGCCGGCCGGACCGCCGGATCCATCCGTCCCGGGCCGGAGGGTGTGCCGTGCCCCGGGGCGCGTTCAGGCCAGGGTGACCTCGTCGCCGGAGACGGTGACCTGCTTGGCCGGCAGCGCCTGGGTGGCCGGGCCGTTGGCCACGCTGCCGTCCGCCACGTGGAACTTGCTGCCGTGACAGGGGCAGTTGATGGTGCCGTCGGACACGCTGCTGACCGTGCAGCCCATGTGGGTGCAGACCGCGGAGAAGCACTTGAACTGCCCGGCGGCCGGCTGGGTGACGACGACCTTCTGGTCGGCGAAGATCTTGCCGCCGCCGACCGGGATGTCCGAGGTCTTGGCGAGCGGAGTGCCGCCGCCGGCCGAGCCCGAGCCGCCGGAGGACGGCGCCGCCGAGGGCGTCGCGGCGTCCGACGAGGGGGCGGCGCTGTCCGAGCCGGAGTCCGAGTCCGAACCGCAGGCGGCCAGGACGGCGGCCAGGCCGACGCCGCCCGCCGCGGCGACGACACCCCGACGGGTGGGGGAGACGGTGAATCCGGAGGTTTCGGGCATAAGGTGCATCCTGTCCGCTCGTGAAAGCCGGGCGGCGGCAACATCGCCGCCCGGCAGCGTGCTTTCACGCGTGTCCGTCTATACGGGCGGTCGCGGCGGAACGTTCAATGACCTGCGCAGGAAGTTCACCTGGTGGCGCAGCAGCCCCTCCACCACCGCCGCGTCGGTCGGCGCGTGCGTGGTGTTCGACAGCGGGAGCACCTCGTGCGGGCGCTGGGCCGCGAGCAGCGCCGCCGAGAGCCGCAGGGTGTGGGCGGCCACCACGTTGTCGTCGGCCAGCCCGTGCACCAGCAGCAGCGGCCGGCGCAGCGCCGCCGCCTGGCCGATCGGCGAGCAGCGCTCGTACGCCTCGGGCGCGAGGTCCGGGTGGCCGAGGAAACGCTCGCGCCAGTGGGTGTCGTACAGCCGCTGATCGCTCGGCCCGGCCCCCGAGACCGCCGCGTGGAAGACATCGGGGCGGCGCAGCACCGCGGCCACGGCGAGGGCGCCGCCGAAGGACCAGCCGCGGATGGCGACCCGGCCGAGGTCCAGGTCCCGGCAGTGCGCGGCCGCCGCGTGCAGGGCGGTCACCTGGTCCTCGACCGGCGCGCTCAGCGTGTCCCCGTGCACCGTCTTCTCCCACCGGGGGCCGCGCCCGGGGGTGCCGCGGCCGTCGGCGAGCACCACCGCGAAGCCCTCGTCGGCGAACCACTGCGCCTCGGCCATCGCCCAGCCGTGCGCCCGGGTCACCAACTGCGCGGCGGGGCCGCCGTACGGGGCCATCAGCACCGGCAGCGGTTCGCCGCCCGGCTCGTACCAGGAGGGCAGCAGCAGGGCGGTACGGATCTCCAGCGCGCCCGCCCGCAGCCAGGTCACCCGCGGCGGGGTCACCGGGTCCGCGGCGAGCGAGGCGATGGGGAGGGTGGTGGGCGCGGTGATGGGCCCGGAGGTGGGCGCGGACGTGGGCCCGGACGTGGGCGCGGCGCTCGCCGGGGCGCCGGGTGTGGTGCCGGGCGGGGTCCGGTCGGAGAGCAGCGTGAACTCCCGGCGTCCCTCGCGGTGGGAGGCGAGCAGCAGCGCGCCGCCGGCCCGCTGCCCGGTGTGCGCTCCGGCGCCCGAGCTGAGCCGCCGCAGACCGCCGCGCGGATCGTACGACCAGAGGTGCGGCTCGGTCGGCTCGTCGCTCGCCACGAACAGCACCGACTCGCCGTCGACGGACACGACTTCCCGCAGTTGCAGACCCTCGGGGGTGACCGGTTCGCCGCCGACCGTCAGCCGGCGGGTGGTGCCGGGGGAGTCGGGGCCGCCGCTGTCGGCGTCCGAGCCGTCCGTGAGGTGCACCAGCGTGCCCGCCGCTGTCCTGGCGGGCGCGCCCGGGATCAGTTGGACCCAGGCCGGGTCGCGCTGCTCGTGGAGCAGCCGGGTGGCGCCCGACTCCGGGTCCGCGGCCAGCACGCGCAGCGTCCGCTGGTCGCGGCTCTGCACGCTCAGCAGCGGCCCGTGCGGGTCCCAGGCGACGGTGGCCAGATACTCGTAGGCGGCCCGGTCCCAGCGCACTTCGGTCCGGCTCCCGTCCAGGCCGAGGACGTACAGCGACACGTCGGCGTTGGCGGTGCCGGCGGCCGGATAGCGGATCGGGCGCGGCGCCCTGGCCGGGTCGGCGGGGTCGCCGATCCACCAGCGGAGCACCCCGGCGGTGTCCACCCGGGTGGCGAGCAGCCGCTCGCCGTCGGGGGCCCACCAGTGCCCGCGGTGGCGGTGCATCGACTCGGCCGCCACGTGTTCGGCCAGTCCGTAGCCGATCTCGGCGTTTTCCGGCGCGGCCAGGCACAGGTCGGCGCCGTCCAGCGCCACCACGTGCAGCGCGCCGCCGGTGACGTAGGCGACGCGGCGCCCGGTGGGGTCGAGCCGGGGGTCGACGACCGGTCCCGCGGTGGGGACGGGCCGGGCGGGGCGCCCGTCGTGCGCGTCGACCACCCACAGGGCGCCGTCGAGCGCGAAGGCGACGGTCCGTACGGCGGCGTCCGTGCTGTAGGCGACGACCCCGACCGAGCGTTCCCTGGCCCGCTCCCGGCGGACGAGTTCGGCCTCGGGTACGGGGCCGGAGGCGCCTGCGGAGCCGGCTGAGCCGCTGGAGCTGCCCAGATCCGCCGGGTCGGCCAGCAGCCGCTCACCGGCCGCGTCCCGCAGCCACAGGCAACTGGTGCGGTCCTCCGGGCCCCGGGTGCGCAGGAAGAGCGCGCCGCTCCCGTCGGGCAGCAGCGTGAAGGAGCGGGGGAGACCGAGGGTGAAGCGCTGGGTGCGGGCGAGTTGGCGGGGGAAAGTGATCGTGTCCATAACGGCAGTCTCACCCGTCTAACCTGGGGGGATGTTGAGAGAAGTGACGGGCATCCGCTACGTGACACCGCTGCGTGAGGGCGGCTCGGTGCCCGGTGTGGTCGAGGCGGACGACCTCGGAACCTACGTCGTGAAGTTCGCCGGCGCGGCCCAGGGCCGCAAGGCGCTGATCGCCGAGGTGATCGCGGGCGAGCTGGGCCGGCGTCTGGACTTGCGCGTGCCCGAACTGGTGCGCTTCGACTTCGATCCGGTGATCGCGCTCGGTGAGCCCGACGAGGAGATCCAGGACCTGCTCAAGGCGAGCGGCGGGCTCAACCTGGGGATGGACTTCCTGCCCGGCGCGCTGGGGTTCGATCCCCTGGTCTTCGCGATGGACCCCGAAGAGGCGAGCCGTGTCGTCTGGTTCGACGCGTTGATCGGCAACGTCGACCGGTCCTGGCGTAACCCTAACATGCTGGTCTGGCACCGGAAGGTGTGGCTGATCGACCACGGCGCCTCGCTGATCTGGCACCACAACTGGCGCTCGGCGCAGGCCGCTTCGGCCAAGCCCTACGACGCGTCCGATCACGCGCTGACCCGTTTCTCCCCGGAACCGGGCGCGGTGGCGGCCGAGTTGGCGGCGAAGGTGACCGACGAACTGCTCACCGAGGTGACCGGACTGGTGCCGGACGAGTGGCTGGTGGACGAGCCCGGCTTCGACACGCCCGACGACGTACGCCGGGCCTATCGCGAACTGCTGGGCGCCCGCGCGCTGGACGTCCATGAGCGGATCACCACCGGGCAGCGGCAGGAGAAGCAGGCGCCGCCGGAGTGGCTGCGCCCCTGGGTCGAGGGGAAGAACGCCACGTGAGCGAGCGCGATGTGTTCGAGTACGCGCTGGTGCGCGTGGTGCCGCGGATCGAGCGCGGCGAGCTGATCAACGCGGGTGTGCTGGTCTACTGCCGGGCGCAGAGCTATGTGGGCGCGCGGGTGCACCTGGACGAGCAGAAGCTGCGCTGCCTCGATCCGGAGGTGGACGTGGACGGGGTGCGGGCCGCGCTCCGCGGCTATCAGGCCGTCTGCGACGGCGGTCCTGGGGCCGGCCAGGCCGCGCCGGACGACCCCGGCCGCCGCTTCCGCTGGCTCACCGCGCCGCGCAGCACCATCGTGCAGCCGGGGCCGATCCACACCGGGCTCACCGCCGACGCGGACAAGGAGGCGGACCGGCTGCTGGGGCTGCTCGTCCGCTGAGCGTCCACCGGTCGCCGCCCGGCCGCGACCGGTTCGGGGCGGGCGGCGACCGCGGCGGGGTCCGCTCCCCGGCCGGATCACCGGGGGTTGGCGTTGACACTGGGTCACGGCCCTCCTACGGTTTCGGCTACGGACCTACTAAGCGGTCGCTCATACGTAGGACGTGTGTCGGGCGACCCCCGGGCTGAGGAGACAAAGATGTCCACCACCGAGCAGCGCGTCGCGATCGTCACCGGCGCCGCCCGCGGAATCGGCGCCGCCACGGCGGTGCGGCTGGCCGCCGAGGGCCGCGCGGTCGCCGTACTCGACCTCGACGAGGGCGCCTGCAAGGACACCGTGGAGGCCATCACCGCGGTCGGCGGCAAGGCCCTCGCGGTGGGCGCCGACGTCTCCGACGAGGCGCAGGTCGAGGCCGCCGTCGCCAGGGTCGCCGAGGAACTCGGCGCCCCCACCGTGCTGGTGAACAACGCCGGCGTCCTCCGCGACAACCTGCTGTTCAAGATGAGCACGACCGACTGGGACACCGTCCTCGGAGTGCACCTGCGCGGTGCCTTCCTGATGACCCGCGCCACCCAGAAGCACATGGTGGACGCGATGTTCGGCCGGATCGTCAACCTCTCCTCGTCCTCCGCGCTCGGCAACCGGGGCCAGGTCAACTACGCGGCCGCCAAGGCGGGTCTGCAGGGCTTCACCAAGACCCTCGCCATCGAACTCGGCAAGTTCGGCGTCACCGCCAACGCGGTCGCGCCCGGCTTCATCGTCACCGACATGACCGCCGCCACCGCGGCCCGGGTCGGCATGGGCTTCGAGGACTTCCAGGCCGCCGCCGCCACCCAGATCCCGGTCCAGCGGGTCGGCAGGCCCGAGGACGTCGCCAACGCCATCGCGTTCTTCGCCGGCGACGCCGCCGGATTCATCTCGGGCCAGGTCATGTACGTGGCCGGCGGCCCGCTCAACTGACAAGCGCGAAGGCCTATCCCGACATGACTCAGCTCCCCCAGGAAAGCGGCCGCGCGGCTCTCATCACCGGCGCCAGCCGCGGCATCGGCTACGGCATAGCGGAGGCGCTCGTCGCCCGCGGCGACCGTGTCTGCATCACCGGACGCAACGAGGAGGCCCTGAAGGCGGCCGTCGAGAAACTCGGCGCCGACCGGGTGATCGGCGTAGCCGGCAAGGCCCACGACGAGGCCCACCAGGCGATCGCCGTCGAGCGCGCCATGGAGGCGTTCGGCCGGATCGACTACCTCGCCAACAACGCCGGCACCAACCCCGTCTACGGCCTGCTCGCCGACATCGACCTCGGTGTGGTCCGCAAGGTCTACGAGACCAATGTGATCTCCGCGCTCGGCTTCGCCCAGCAGACCTGGAAGGCCTGGCAGAAGGAGAACGGCGGCGCGATCGTCAATATCGCCTCCGTCACCGGGCTCGCCCCGTCCCCCTTCATCGCCGCCTACGGCATGAGCAAGGCCGCGATGGTGAACCTCACCGTGCAGCTCGCCGCCGAGATGGCGCCCTCGGTACGGGTCAACTCCATCGCCCCCGCCGTGGTCAAGACGAAGTTCGCCGCGGCGCTCTACGAAGGGCGCGAGGAGGAGGCCGCCGCGGCCTATCCGATGGGCCGGCTGGGGATACCCGAGGACATCGGCGCCGCCGCCGCGTTCCTGTTGTCCGAGCAGGCGGGCTGGATCACCGGCCAGAACCTGGTCATCGACGGGGGACTCTTCCTGAAGGCGGGGGGCTGAGGGTCCGGGCCGCGTTGTCAGTGGGGCGCGGTACGTTCTGGGGCAGTAACGGATCGCTTACCGGAGGTTCCTGACGTGCCCAGCATGCTGCCCGACTCCTGGGAGACCGCGCTCGGTGAGGAGTTGGACAAGCCCTACTTCAAGCAGCTCACCGACTTCGTCGAGGAGGAGCGGCGGGAGCACCGGGTCTTCCCGCCGCGGGACGAGGTGTTCGCCGCCCTGGCGGCGACCCCGTTCGACCGGGTGAAGGTGCTGATCCTCGGCCAGGATCCTTACCACGGCGAGGGCCAGGGGCATGGCCTGTGCTTCTCGGTGCGGCCCGGGGTGAAGACCCCGCCGAGCCTGCGGAACATCTTCAAGGAGCTGCGGGACGAACTGGGATACCCGATCCCCGACAACGGCTATCTGATGCCGTGGGCCGAGCAGGGCGTGCTGCTGCTCAACGCGGTGCTCACCGTCCGCGAGGGCGAGGCCAACTCGCACAAGGGCAAGGGCTGGGAGAAGTTCACCGACGCGGTGATCAAGGCGGTCTCCGACCGCCCGGACCCGGCGGTGTTCGTCCTGTGGGGGAACTACGCCAAGAAGAAGGTGCCGCTGATCGACACCGCCCGGCACACCGTCATCCAGGGCGCCCACCCCTCGCCGCTCTCGGCGAAGCTCTTCCTCGGCAGCCGCCCCTTCGGCCAGATCGACGAGGCGGTCAAGCACCAGGGCCACGACCCGATCGACTGGCGCATCCCCGACCTCGGCTGACCGCCCCCTGGCACGGAGTGGGGCGTCCGCGCCGCGTCGCGGGCACCCCACCCGGCCACGGTGCTCGCGGGACACCGTCCGGGCGGACGACGCGATGTCCGCGCCGTCCGGAACACGCCTGGCGTCGCGCGGATCAGTTCGCGCAGAACTCGTTGCCCTCCGGGTCCCGCATCAGCCACCAGTGCCCGGCCGGGCCCTCGTCCACCTCGCGGACCCGGGTGGCACCCAGGGCTTCCAGCCGGTCCACCAGCGCGTCGCGGCCACCCGGCTCGCTGTGCAGGTCCAGGTGCAGACGGTTCTTGACCGTCTTTTCCTCCGGCACCTCCTGGAAGAGCAGCCGTCGGCCGCGGCCGACCCCGCTGACCTCGTCGAACGGATCGTCCGGGTGCCGGACCGCGGCATACCCGCGCAGATTCCGCCGCCCCCGGTGCTCGACCACGGCGTCCGCGCCGATCTGCCCGGCGGCCAGCAGCCGACCGACGAGGACACTCGCGTCCTCCACCTCGTACTCCAGCGCGGCGGCCCAGAAGTCCGCGAGCGCGGCCGCGTTCCTGCTGTCGATGACCAGCTTCCAGTGCAGTGCCATGCCGCCGGTTATATACCGTGGGCCGCGGCGGAGCGGCCGGCGGCCGGGTCGGTGGGGTGTCGGGTCGCGGGTGTCGGGGTGTCGGGGTGTCGGGGCGGCGAGGTACTGGGCTGCCGAGGTGCCGGGGCGCCCGGAAACGCGCTATCCGTAGGCCCGGTGGCAGAGGGTGGCCGCGCTGCTGCCCGTCGACCAGCCGCCGAAGGTCCTGCCCAGCTCGCAGACCGAGCCGCCGCCGGGCCGGGGGAAGCGGGGAACCAGGGGCACGGAGCCGTTGGGCACGCGGGGGACCCGGGCCGAGCCGTGCGGGGACTGGGGACGGGCCGGGCCGTGGGAGGCCGGAGGTGGGAGCGCGGCCGGAGGCGGGGGTGAGGGTGCGGCGTGCCGGGTGGGCCGCGGCACGGTGCCGGCCGGCGCCAGCAACCTGTGGGCCGGCCGCGGCAGCACCGTGACGTCTTCGGGGCCGTGACCCGACACGGCGGCGGACGGCCCCGGGACCGACACGGGCGCCATCGGGGGAGCGGACACAGTGGTGCACCCGGCCGCGGCGCAAGCCGTCAGCAGGAGCAAGGTGATTGAGGCACGAGGCACCTGCGCAATCTTGCCGCAGCACCGGCCGCTCCGGAACTCCCCGCACGAGTGAACGCTCGTTCCGCAAACCATCACGGCTCACTCGTACGGGGAGCGTCGGCGCGACCGGCGACCGGCGACCGTGGCCACGGTGCGAGGGCAAGGACCGTGCGGGCCGGGGAGGCCCGTATGCTGCGGTGACACCGTGCGGCGATCCCGGCCCCGGACGGAACGGGACCACGCCGGAGCATCGGGCCGGACCGGGACCTCGGCGGCGCCGGGCGGATCCGAGGCCGCCGGGTCGAGACGACGAGGAGCACTCATGGCACCGGGCAGCGCACCCCTGAAGATCGGCGTCATCGGTCTCGGTGACATCGCGCGGAAGGCGTACCTCCCGGTCCTCACCGCTCAGCCCGGTATCGAACTGCACCTGCACACCCGCACGCCGGCGACGCTGGAACGGATCGGGGACGCCTTCCGGCTGCCGCACCGGCACACCTCGCTGGACGCGCTGCTCGACCAGGGCCTCGACGCCGCCTTCGTGCACGCGCCCACCGAGCACCATGAGGAGATCGGCGCCCGCCTCATCGAGGCCGGCATCCCGGCCTATGTCGACAAGCCGTTCGGCTACGACCTGGCCGCCGCCCGCCGGCTGGTGGAACTCGCCGCCGAGCGCCGGGTCTCCCTGATGGCCGGCTTCAACCGCCGCTACGCGCCCGGCTACGCCCAATGCCTGGACCACCCGCGCGATCTGATCCTGATGCAGAAGAACCGGATCGGCCTCGCCGACGAGCCGCGCGCGGTGGTCTTCGACGACTTCATCCACGTCGTCGACACCCTGCGGTTCCTGGTCCCGGGCCCGGTGGAACCGGTCCGGGTGTCGGCCCGGGTGCGCGGCGGACTGCTCGAACACGTGGTGCTCCAGTTGGGCGGCGACGGTTTCACCGCCATCGGCTCGATGAACCGGATGAGCGGCTCGACCGAGGAGAGTCTGGACGTCAGCGGCGCCGACACCCGCCGCCAGGTGCTCAACCTCGCCGAGATCGTGGACCACAAGGGCCAGCCGAGCGTGCGGCGGCGCGGCGACTGGGTGCCGGTGGCCCGGCAGCGCGGCATCGAGCAGATCACCCTGGCGTTCCTGGACGCGGTGCGGAGCGGCGAACTGCTCGACGCCCGGGACGCGTTGCGCACCCACGAACTGTGCGAGCGGATCGTCCGGGAGATCACCGGCTGAGCCACCCTCACTTCGCCTGCGCCACACTCCCGGGAAGTGCGGGCGCGGGCCGCCGCACCCGGCTGGTGACCTCGTACGCGACCGCGGACAGCACCAGCAGCAGCGCCAGCCGGGGCACCCAGTCGCCGAACCGTACATAGGGGCTGACCCCGCTCGCCAGCGGCACCTGGAAGACCTCCGTGGTGCTGCCGCTGGTGCCGATCCGGTGGCCGACCTGACGGCCGTCCGCGTCGTAGACCGCGCTGATCCCGGTGAGGGTGGCGTGCACCATCGGCCGCCAGTCCTCGGCGGCCCGCAGCGCCGCCAACGAGGCGTGCTGGGCCGGCGCCCAGCTCCGCTGGAAGGTCGAGGTGGACGACTGGGCGATCAGCAACTGGGCTCCGTCGCCCGCCAGATGTCGGCTCATGTCGGGAAACGCGGACTCGAAGCAGACCAGCGGACCGAACCGCACCTTGCCGGTGTCCATCACCACCTGCCGGGTGCCCGGCATCCGGTCCTCGCCGGCCGCCCGGCCGACCGAGGTGGCCCAGCCGAGCACCGAGCGCAGCGGGATGTACTCGCCGAAGGGCACCAGCCGCATCTTGTCGTACGTCGGCCCGGTGGGGCCGTCCGGGCCGATCAGCATCGAGGTCTTGGAGATACCGGTGTGGTCGGCCCGTTCGGCGTCCACATTGATCAGCAGATCGGCGCCGACCTCACGGGAGAGTTCGGCCAGCCGCGCGGCGGTCTTCGGATGGTCGGTCAGGTCGACGCTGACGCTGCTCTCACCCCACACCACCAGGTCGGGGTGGCTGCCCACGAGCGTGCGGGTGAGCGCCACCTCACGGGCGAACCGGCTGTCACCGGTCGGCAGCACACCGGACTGCACCACGGCGATCCGCGCCGAGCCCGACTGCTGGGCGCGCGGCGCCCACAGCCACACGGCGGTGGTCAGCACACCGGTGACGAGCAGCGCGCTGATCGCGGGCCGGCGCAGCGCGGGCACCGTGATCAGCGCCACCAGGCAGGTGTTGACCAGCACCACCAGAAAGCTGACCAGCCACACTCCGCCGATCGAGGCGAGCCGCAGGGCCGGCGGGACCTGCCACTGGCTGGCCCCGAGCAGCCCCCAGGGGCCGCCCAGATACTGCCAGGAGCGCGCCAGCTCCACCATCAGCCAGGCGGACGGCACCAGCACGGTCGCCACCGCGCTCCGGCCGGGCCCGGCGTCGGGACCCAGCAGCCGGCGTACCGCCCAGCCCCAGGGCGCCCACAGCGCGCCGAGCAGCAGCGCGATCGCCACGATGAACACGCTCAGGCTCGGCAGCAGCCAGTGGTGGACGGCCAGCATGAAGCCCGCGCCGCCGAGCCATCCGTCGACCGCGGCCCGCCGCCCGGTGGGCGCCGACCTCACCAGCAGCATCCACGGCACGAGGGAGACGTAGGCGAGCCACCACAGGGACGGCGCGGGGAACGCCAGCGCGGGCACGGCTCCGGCCAGGGCCACCAGGGCGCCCCGCGACCAGGGCGACGACAACCGTGCCGTGCTGTGCCTCTCGGCCGTCACCGTCATAAGCCGCTCCCTCAAGAGTCCCCGCGTGTCTCCCGGGGCGACCAGTTTCCTGGCTCCGGCCTACCCGCCACCGCGCGCGGCACACTCGGCGTGTCGCGTGGCGGTACCGCCACACCCGATCGTGGCGGACAGCAGTCCCCGCAGTCCCCGTGAAGTCCCCGCGCATTCGCCTCGCGTCGGTGGGCGTGAGCGGGCGTCAGGGCCGACATGCGGCGATCCGACGCCGGCTCAGCTCTTGGCCGTCGGCTCGGTCGTGCGGAGCCCGCGTCTCGGCCGCGGACGACCATGGTGGAGACCGCGGCGCAGAGGTACGAGGGCGGGGCCGCGAGGACGGCGACGGCGTGGCCGTCCAGCCAGTCTCAGAGCCTCCCGGCCCCGCTCGCCCGACCTGGACGGCCGACCGGGTGAACGGCCCGCGGCTCCGGCCCGCCGAGTCACGCCGACCCGGGGCCCGCCACCCCGCCGGCCGCGGGATCACGCCCCAGCAGCCCGCGGGCTCAGGGCATCCGGTTCCAGGCGGTCAGCACGTGCCGTCCGTGTTCCTTGCCGAGCCCGCCGATCGTCCCGGTCTCCAGCAGGAAGAGCGCCCCGTCGGTGGCCGGCAGGCCCAGCCGGCGGGCGGTGAGGATCCGCAGGAAATGCGCGTGCGCGATCAGCACCACATCACCCCCGGCGCCGCTGGCGAAAGCCGCGTCCACCCGGGCCAGTGCCCGGTCCGCCCGCTCGCCGACCTGCTGGACGGTCTCACCCGGATGCCCCTCGGGGCCGGGGATCACCCCGTCGGTCCACAGGTTCCAGCCAGGACGGATCCGGTGGATCTCCTCGGTGGTGATCCCCTCGTAGCCGCCGTAGTCCCACTCCTGGAGGTCCGGGTCGATCCGGGTCTGCTTCAGGCCGGCGAGTTCGGCGGTCTGCCGGGCCCGCTGCCGCGGACTGGTGATCACCGAGGTGATGTCGCGGCCGGCCAGCAGCGGGGTCAGCGAACGGGCCTGTTCCTCGCCGTTTCCGGTGAGGGGCAGGTCGGTGTAGCTGGTGTGCTGCCCGGACACGGTCCACGCCGTCTCACCGTGGCGGATCAGGACAAGTTCACCCATCGAGCACACCTCCCGTGACGCCCCGTGGCGTCGCGATCTTGATCACTTGATCATACGTCGCGTTTTCCGGCACACCACCCGGAGCGCGTGGCCGCTGCCTGTCAACTCCCTTACGCGAGGGGAACGGTAAGGCGTGGGAAAGACTTCCCGCCGGGGCGCCTCGTTACGATGGCGCGGGGTGGCCCCGGTTACGGCATCGGCGTGATCTCGGTGCGATCGTGGGCACGTACCGGGCCGCCACGGGGTGCGTCCCGGATCCGTATCCCGGGACCCAGCTTGCCAGAAGCCCCGCCACCCCGCCCGACAGCGACGCAGCAATACAGGAGCCGGTATGAACGAAGCGCCCCGTACCTACGACGTGGTGGTCATCGGAGCGGGCCCGGTCGGCGAGAACGTGGCCGACCGCACCCAGGCCGCCGGGCTCAGTACGGTGATCGTGGAGAGCGAGCTGGTCGGCGGCGAGTGCTCCTACTGGGCGTGCATGCCGAGCAAGACCCTGCTGCGTCCGGTGCTGGCACGGGCCGACGCCCGGGCGCTGCCCGGTCTGAGCGACGCTGTGGCCGGACCTCTGGACGCGCCCCTGGTGCTGGCGCGCCGGGACGAGTTCACCTCCCACTGGAAGGACGACGGGCAGGTCGGCTGGCTGGACTCGGTCAACGTGGAACTGGTGCGGGGCCACGGCCGGCTCGACGGCCCCCGCAAGGTGACGGTGACCACCCCGGACGGCTCCACCGTCACCCTGCTCGCCCGGCACGCCGTCGCCGTCTGCACCGGTACCACGGCGGCGCTCCCGCCGCTGCCGGGCCTTGAGGACGTCCACCCGTGGACCAGCCGGGAGGCCACCAGCGCCAAGGAGGTCCCGGGGCGGCTCGTCGTGGTCGGCGGCGGGGTGGTGGCGACCGAGATGGCCACCGCCTGGCAGGGACTCGGCTCCCAGGTCACCCTCCTGGTGCGCGGCAGCGGCCTGTTGCCGACCATGGAGCCGTTCGCCGGCGAGCTGGTCACCGACGCCCTGCGCGAGGCCGAGGCCGAGGTGCGGTTCGGCGTGTCCGTGGTGTCGGCGATCCGCGAGGGCGACCAGGTGCGCGTCGGCCTGGACGACGGCGGTGAGCTCACCGCGGACGAGATCCTCTTCGCCACCGGCCGCCGGCCGCACACCGACGACCTGGGCCTCGACACCGTGGGCCTGACCCCGGGCGACTGGCTGACGGTCGACGACACCTGCCGGGTGGCCGATGTCGCCGACGGCTGGCTCTACGCCGTCGGGGACGTCAACCACCGCGCCCTGCTGACCCATCAGGGCAAGTACCAGGCCCGGATGTCCGGCGCCGCGATCGCCGCCCGCGCCAAGGGCGAACCGGTCGACGACACGCCGTGGGGCGCGCATGTCGCGACCGCCGACGCGGCCGCCGTCCCGCAGGTCGTCTTCACCGACCCCGAGGTGGCCGCCGTCGGCCTGACCGCGAAGGAGGCCGAGCGCGTGGGCCGCCGCACCAAGGTGGTGGACTACGAGATCGGCAACGTCTCCGGCGCCGCCGTCTACCGGGAGGGGTACCGCGGCACCGCCCGGATGGTCGTGGACCTCGACCGCGGCCACCTGATCGGCGTCACCTTCGCGGGCCCCGGGGTGAGCGAGCTGCTGCACTCGGCGACCGTCGCGGTCGTGGGCGAGGTCCCGATCGAGCGGCTGTGGCACGCGGTGCCCTCCTACCCCACGATCAGCGAGATCTGGCTGCGCCTGCTGGAGACCTACCGGGGCTGACCCGTCCGCATCGCCCCGCCCGGCCGGCTACGACCACCACGCCTCCGCGAGGAGGTCAAGGGAGCGCACCCGGTCCCGGTGGTCGTGCGTGATGGTGGTGACGAGCAGTTCGTCGGCCCCGGTGGCCTGGCGCAGCACTCTGAGTTTTTCCACCACGGTCCGCGGTGAGCCGGCGAACTGGGTGCGTACCCGGTCGTCGACGAGCGCCCGCTCTTCCGGCGTCCAGACATGGGCGGCGGCCTCGTCGGGCGACGGGAAGGGGATCGCCCCGTTCCCGGAGCGGATGCTGTGCACCCACAGGCCGTAGGGCGAGGCCAGGTGCCGGGCGGCCGCGTCGGTCTCGGCCACCACCACGTCGGCGGAGACCAGGACATGGGGCTTGCTGAGCGTCGGTGAGGGAACGAACGCCTTCCGGTACGCCGCCACCGCCTCCAGGATCGCGGCCGGGCTGACGTGGTAGTTCGCGCCGAAGGGCAGCCCCAGGGCGCCGGCCGTCTCGGCGCTCACCCCGCCGCTGCTGCCGAGGATCCAGAGCTGGAGGTCGGCGCCCTCGCCGGGCAGCGCGCGGGCCGCCAGCCCCTCCGGGGTCCGGTGGTCGCCGCGGATCAGCGCCTGGATCTGCGCCACCTGCTCGCGGTAGTCCGGCAGGTCCGCGCCCGGGAACTGCACCAGGCGGACGTACCGGGTCAGCAGCGGTGAACCGGCCAGCGCGCCGAGGTCGAAGGGCGCGGGGATCAGCAGCCCTTCCGGTGTGACGCGCTCGCCGCCCCTGGGGGCCGGCGGGCGGCTCGGGGCGGCGGCCTCCGCACCGGCCGCGGGCCGCTCGGCCGGGGTTTGCCCGCCCGCGGGTTTCTCATCTGCCGGCCCGTCAGCCGCCGGGCCCGCGCAGGTCGGCGGTTTCGGGAGCCGGAAGCCGGACCGGCCGAGGCCCAGGTCGATCCGGCCGGGAAAGAGCGCGTCGAGCAGCCCGAACTCCTCGACCACCGACAGGGCCGTGCGGTGTCCGAGCTGCACCGCGCCCGCGCCCACCCGGATCCGTTCGGTGGCCGCCGCCACGAGCTGGATCACCAGCGCGGGCGAGACCCCCGCCACACCGGTGGCGAGATGGTGCTCGGCCAGCCAGTACCGGCTGTAGCCGGCCGCCTCGGCCCGCTGGGCGAGGTCCACGGTGTTGCGCAGCGCCTGCGCCGGGGTGGAACCGGAGGAGATCGGCGACAGGTCGAGGATCGACAGCGGTACGGCGGCGGAGCCCGAGGGTGCTGGGGCGCTCATATGACGCCGCCTTCCTGGTGCGTTGGGTCCGCGGTCACGGCTTCGGGCCTCGGTGTCCGCCCGACCGGGCCGGCCGGGCGCGGGGTCCGCAGGCCGAGGTGGTCGCGGAGGGTGGTGCCCTCGTACTCACCGCGGAAGACGCCGCGCTCCTGGAGCAGCGGCACCACCGTGTCGGCGAAGGCGTCGAGACCGCCGGGGGTGATGTGCGGCACCAGGATGAACCCGTCGGCCGCCTCGCTCTGCACGAAGGAGTCGATGGTGTCCGCGACGGTCCGCGGTGAACCGACGAAGGTCTGCGGGGCGCCGGTCCTGATCGCCAGGTCCCGGATCGACAGCCCCTCGGCCTCGGCCAGCTCCCGCCACTCCCGTACGGTGGCCGCCGGATCGCGGTACATCCGTACGCTCGCCCGCCCCTGGGCCAGGGTGTGCTCGCCCGGATCGGGGTCGATGTCCGGCAGCGGACCGTCCGGGTCGTACGCCGACAGGTCCCGGTTCCACACCTGTTCGAGCAGCTTGATCGCGGTCTGCCCGCTGACCTGGCCGCGCCGTACCTCGTGGGCGTTCTCCTGGGCCTCTTTGTCGGTGTCGCCGAGGACGAAGGTGGCGGCGGGCAGGATCAGCAGGTCGTCGCGGGCCCGGCCGTACTTCGCCAGCCGGCCCTTGACGTCCCGGTAGAAGGCCTGGCCCGCCTCCCGTTCGGCGTGCCGGCTGAAGATGGCGTCGGCGGCGGACGCGGCGAACTCCCGGCCCTCCTCGGAGTCGCCGGCCTGGAAGATCACCGGGCGGCCCTGCGGCGAGCGCGGCACATTGAACCGGCCGGCGATGTCGAAGTGCTCGTCCTTGTGCCGGAAGGCGCCGGCCGCCGGATCGGCCAGGAAGCGGCCCGACTCCTGGTCCGCGACGATCTCGTCCCCGCGCCAGGAGTCGAAGAGTTCGCCCGCCGTCTCCAGGAACCGCTGGGCCCGCGTGTAGCGGTCCTCACTGGCCAGGAAGCCGCCGCGGCGGAAGTTCTCGCCGGTGAAGGCGTCCCAGGAGGTGACGACGTTCCAGGCGGCCCGGCCGCCGGACAGGTGGTCGAGGGAGGCGAACTGCCGGGCCACCTCGTAGGGCTCGTTGAAGGTGGAGTTGATGGTGCCCGCCAGCCCGATCCGTTCGGTGACCGCGGCGAGCGCGGCGAGCACGGTGAAGGTGTCCGGCCGGCCCACCACGTCCAAGTCGTAGATTTGACCGCCCTGTTCACGCAGCCGCAGGCCCTCGGCGAGGAAGAGGAAGTCGAACTTCGCGCGTTCCGCGGTGCGGGCGAAGTGGGCGAACGAGCTGAACTCGATATGGCTGCCCGCGGCCGGGTCGCTCCAGACGGTGGTGTTGTTGACGCCGGGGAAGTGGGCGGCGAGATGGATCTGCTTGGGCGTGCTCATGGCGGTGAACGGTCCCTCCGGCTCAGGCACGGGTGGTGGCACGGCGGTTGGCGGGCCTCGGCGGCCCGAGCGGCCCGAGGGGGCCGCTCGGCGTCGGCCGGGCGGACGCGACCGGGCCAGGACCCTGTACGTGCCGGGCGCCGCCCCCGTGGGGTCGCTCGTGGACCGAGAGCCCGCGGGCGGGGAGACGTACGTCGCGGAGGGCGGCGGAAAGGGCCGATCGCGTCGAGGAGTTGACGGATCAGCGGCGACAGAGCGCGCCGGCCACCCGCAGCAGATCGATGTGCTGACGTCCGTAGAGCCGGATCACCGGCCCGCCGGGCAGCAGGACGCGCACGGCGGCGGGCGGAAAGGCGTCGGACCCGGCGGCCAGGGCGTGGCGGGGGGTGCGGACGGTCCGATGGGGCTGGGTCCGCAACTGCCGTCACCTCCTGCCAGGACCGGGGTCCATTGACGCTAACCCCCTCGCGCTCCCGCGCGCAATCCCCTCCGGTCCCGCGCCGTCCCCGCGACCTCCCCGCTCAGGTCCCGTGCCGACCCCGCTCAGGTCCCGCTCAGGTCCCGCTCACATCTCGCCGGGGAAGGGCGGCAGCACACCTCAGCGGCCGGTCAGCGCGTGCTCCGGGACCCGCAGGAAGTGGAAGACGACGGTGCGGCGGAGCGAGAAGCCCAGCGACTCGTAGAGCCGGATGGCACCGGTGTTGACCGCCGCCGCGTGCAGGAAGGGTGTCTCGCCGCGCTCCTGGATGCCCGCCGCGGTGTGGCGGATCAGCCGGCTCGCCAGACCCTGGCCGCGGTACCGCTCATCGGTGCAGACCGCGCTGATCTCGGTCCCGCCGGGCACCCGCAGCCGCTCGCCGGCCATCGCGGCCAGCACGCCCTCCCGGCGGATGCCGTAGTACGCGCCCAGTTCGATGGTGCGCGGCATGAAGGGCCCCGGCTTGGTCCGGCCCACCAGGTCGAGCATCTCGGGCACGTCGGAGGCGCCGAGCCGTACCGCTTCCTCGTCGGCCTCGCCGCGCAGCGAGTCCGCCACCAACTGCACACCCGTCCCTGACTGCCCGATGTCCCAGCCCTCCGGCAGCTTGGGCACCGATGCCAGCGCGAAGGCGTTCCCCGGACCGATCAGGGTGGCCAGGTCGGTCCACTGGCGCGGGTCGTCGCAGTCCGCGAGCGCGGCGAAGGGCGACACGGCCTCGGGGTAGCGGGCGGCGGAACCCTCGGTCTCGGCGAGATGCCGGTGCGGTCCGCTCAAAGCGGTCCAGACGGGATTGTCCAGGAGGGACGCGAAGGGCGGGGCCGACGCATCGGCTACGGCCGGTGTGGCGGACGCGGTGGCATCGGACCCGGACCCGGACTCGGAGCCGGAGCCGTCCGGCGGCACCTGCTCGTGCGACGGCTGAAGACTGGTTGACATCGGTGCCGTTCTCTCCGTTCCGGTGGGGTGCGGCGGAGGCCGCCGGTCACGTATCCCCAACCCGGTCCCCGCACGGAGCATTCCATCCTGCCCGGTATGAATCATTCCACCCCGTTTCACCCGGTGGGCAGCGGGGGTGGCCCGGGGTCCGGTGACCGGCTCCCGTTGGCCTTATCCCGTACGGCGGCGGGGCGCGGCCTTCTTGGCCGGCGCCTTTTTGGCGGCGCTCTTCTTGGCCGCCGTCTTCTTCGAGGCCGCCGCCTTGGAGCCGCTCGTCTTGGCACCCTCCGAGGCGCCGCCGCCCCTCTTCTTCGCGGGTGCCTTCTTGGCCGGGGCCTTCTTCCGTCCGGAGGACTTCAGCTCGTGCACGGTCGCGTCCGCGGACTCCTCTTCCTCTGCGTCTCCGCCGTACGCTTCGTCTCCCTCGCCGCCATCGCCCCCTTCGCCCCTTCCCCTGCCGCCACCGCGCTCACCCCCGCGCGCCTGGTCCACCGACGCCTGGAGCGCCGCCATCAGGTCGACGACCTGGCCGCCGCCCTCGCGCCGCGCGGTGGGCGGTTCCGCGCCCTCCAGCTTCGCGGCGACCAGCGCCTCCACCGCCTGCGCGTACTCGTCGTGGTACTCCTCCAGATCCGCCTCGCCCAGCGCCTCGATCAAGGTGTCGGCCAGCCGCAGCTCGGAGTCGGTGATCTTCACATTGCCCCGGGGCGCGGCCTCGGCGGGGGAGTTCAGCTCGTCCGGCCAGCGCAGCGTCTGGAGCAGCAGGACGTCGTCCCGGGCGAGGACCAGCGCGAGATGCTCGGAGTTGCGCATGGCGAACTTGCCGACGGCCGCCTTCCCGGTCCGCGCCAGCGCGTCGCGCATCAGCACGTACGGCTTGTTGGCGGCGGGCGAGGCCGGTGCGAGGAAGTAGGGCGCGTCGAACTGCATGGTGTCGACCGAACTCAGTTCGAGGAAGCCGCTGACCTCGATGGTCTTCGCGGTGGGCAGCGGCAGTGACTGGAGTTCGGCGTCGGTGACCTCGACCAGTTGGTCGGGGGTCTCGAAGGCGCGGCCGATGTCGGAGGTCGAGAGCACCTGGCCGTCCAGTTCACATGTCTTCTGATAGCGGACCCGGCCGCTGTCGGTGAGATGGATCTGCCGGAAACCGATCTTGTGGCTCGACACCGCTGACCCGAGTTTCACCGGGATGGACACCAGGCCGAAGGCCAGGTTCCCCGACCAGACGCTGCGCATAGCCTGTCCTTTTTGTCGGCATATGGAATCTTTATCGTATGCCGATCACCGAGGTCGAGGGCCGCCGTCTCACGCTCAGCAACCTCGACCGGGTGCTCTGGCCGCGGACCGGCACCACCAAGGGTGAGCTGCTGCACTACTACGCGACCGTCGCCGACGTCCTGCTGCCGTATGTCCGGGGCCGGGCGGCCAGCTTCGTGCGTACCCCAGACGGCGTCGAGGGCCAGCGCTTCTTCCAGAAACGGCCGCCGGCCGGTACGCCCGACTGGGTGACCGTGGCCGAGGAGCTCCGGCACAGCGGTGAGCCGATGGAACAGGTGCAGGTCAACGACCTGGCCACGCTCATCTGGGCCGGCAACCTCGCCTGTGTCGAGATCCATGTCCACCAGTGGCCCGCCGGGGCCCCGGAGCGCGCCGACCGGCTGGTGCTCGACCTCGACCCGGGCGAGGGCCGTACCGTGGTCGACTGCTGCGAGGTCGCCCTCCGGCTGCGGGAGCGGCTGGCCGAGGACGGCATCGAGGTCTGGGCCAAGACCAGCGGCGCCAAGGGCCTGCATCTGCTTGCCGCGGTCCGCCGGGCGACCCCGAAGTCCACCAGCGCCTACGCCAAGCGGGTGGCCCAGGAACTCCAGGCGCGCCACCCCGGCCAGGTCGTGTCGACCATGGCCAAGGCCCACCGGGCGGGCCGCGTCTTCATCGACTGGTCGCAGAACGCGCAGCGCAAGACGACCGCCGCGCCCTACACCGTACGGGCCCAGTCGGCGCCCGGGGTGTCGGCGCCGATCTCCTGGGACGAGGTGGCCGCCGCCCGGGACCCGGCGGAGCTGGCGTTCACCATCCGGGACGTGCCGACGCGCATCGCCGAGCGGGGCGATCTGCTGGCCGGCCTGCTCGACCCCGACCGGGCCGCGACCCTGCCGGGCTGAGGCGCACCGGTCCGGGGCCGCGCGCACGCCGCCGCTCGGGTCAGCGCGTCTCCTGGTGGTCCGCACCGGTCGGCGGGGCCGGCTCCGCTTCGAGAAGGATCAGCTCCTCATCGGTGAGCAGCCGCGACCTGAGCAGGAAGCGCACCCCTTCCGGGGCCTCCAGCGAGAATCCGCTGCCCCGCCCCTTCACCACGTCCACCGTCAGATGGGTGTGCCGCCAGTGCACGTACTGGTTGGCACTCATCCAGAAGGGGGTGTCGCCGGCGACCCGGCCGAGCAGCACATCCGCGCCGCCCACCCGGAACTCGCCGCGCGGATAGCACATTGGTGAGCTGCCGTCGCAGCAGCCGCCGGACTGGTGGAACATCAGTGGGCCGTTGCGCTCGGCGAGTTGCCGGAGCAGCGCCTCGGCGGCCGGGGTCAGCTCCACCCGCCGCAGCGGGCGAACCGCGCTCTCCTGCCCGGCCTGGCTGTCATGTCGGTACACGTGCGGCTCCCTCGTCGCGACCGCCGGAGTCCCCCGTTCAGTGCAGCACGCCCGGACCCCGCTCCGCCACGCTCCGGACGGCAAAGAAGCGGCGGTGCGGGCACGGCGGCGGGGCCGGGGCCGGGGACTCCGGCGTCGCGGGCGCCGGTTCAAGGACTCGTCACCTCGGCGGAAGGGAGCGTATCCTGCCAAATATGGGCATTATGGTCTGTATGGACATATAACGACGTCGCTTTCGGGTTGGAGACCGCTATGACAGAACCCGCTGAGACATGGGCCAAGCAGCTACAGGACCTCACCGGAGACTCCGACGAGAAGAGCGCCGCCGAGTTCGTGCGCGACCTGTACGAGTGCGCCCAGAACGATCTCGACGACCAGCGAGCCCAGGCGGAGTACGAGCGCGAGGAGTAGGCGCGCGCCGCTGCCGAGCGAGGGGCACCGCGGACCCACCCGATCCTTGACGGGATCAGGCGGGCCCGCGCTGGTATGGGCGGCTCCTGGGTCTGTTCCCGTGGTCTTTCGATGTTTGAGTGGTCTTCCGACGCAATCCGACGACGAGGACGTGGCTGATGGCAGCGACAGTGGACCCGGACCGCTCCACCTGGGACGTCATCGTCCTGGGCGCCGCCGCGGCGGGTGAGAACGCGGCGCAGTACTCGACGCAGTTCTCCGGCCTGGACGCCGTGATGGTCGAGGCCGAACTGGTCGGCGGCGAGTGCTCCTACTGGGCCTGCATGCCCAGCAAGTCGCTGCTGCGCCCGGCCGAGGTGATGGACACCGCTCGCCACCTGCCGGGGATGTCCTCCCTGGTCAGCGGCAAGGAGCTGGACGTGTCCGCGGTGCTGGCCCGGCGCGACGTGGTGATCAACAACCTGGACGACACCTCCCAGGTCCGCTGGGCGCTCGACACCGGCATCGATGTCGTCCGGGGGTACGGCCGGCTCGACGGCGAACGCACGGTGCGGGTGGAGATGGCGGCCGGCGGCACCCGTACGCTCACCGCGCGGCACGCGGTGGTGGTCGACACCGGCTCCCGCCCGGCGGTACCGCCGATCCCGGGGATGAGCGAGGCCCTGCCGTGGGTCTCCAGAGACGTCACCCATCTTCAGGAGGTACCGCGCCGGGTCATCATCCTGGGCGGAGGCGTGGTCGCCGCCGAGTCGATGACCTGGCTGAAGGCACTGGGCGTGGCGGAACTGACCGTCGTCAACCGCGACGCGCACCTGCTGCCGCGGGCCGAGCCCTTCGTCGGGCCGATGATCGAGGAGCGGCTGCGCGACGCCGGAGTGCGGCTCCTCCCCGGCCGGTCGATCACCGCCGTACGGCGTGAGGCCCCGCGCGACACCGGCTTCGGCCGCCCGCACGGCGGCGAGGTCACCGTCCGACTGGACGACGGCACCGAACTCACCGCGGACGAGCTGGTCGTCGCCACCGGCCGCACCCCGAACACCGAGGACATCGGGCTGCCGACGGTGGGCCTGCCCGCCGGCGGTTTTCTGGACGTCGACGACGAGCAGGCCGTACGCGCGGTGAGCGGCCACTGGCTCTACGCGGTCGGGGACGTCTGCGGCCGCGCGCTCCTGACCCACATGGGCAAGTACCAGGCGCGGGTGGCCGGCGAGGTGATCGCCGCGCGGGCCACCGGCCGGCCACCGGTCGGCGTCCAGTCCGGCGCGCTGAGCTCCGCCGACGGGCACCGCGGCAACCCCCAGGTGACCTTCACCGACCCCGAGGTCGGCTCCGTCGGCATGACCGAGCAGCAGGCCAGGGCAGCCGGGATCGACGTCGAGACGGTCGAGTACGACATGGCGGGACTCGCCGGCACGTATGTCCTGCGCGAGGACTACGTGGGCCGGGCGAAGCTGGTGGTCGACCGGGTCAGCGACACGGTGGTCGGGGCGACCTTCGTCGGCCTCGGCATCGCCGAACTCGTCCACTCGGCGACCACCGCCGTGGTGGCCCGGATCCCGCTCTCCGTGCTGTGGCACGTGGTGCCCAGCTACCCCACGGCCAGTGAGGTGTGGCTGCGCCTGCTGGAGGGGCTGCGGGCCCAGCGGCGCGGCTGAGCCGGCGGCGCGGCCGCGCGACGAGGGCTGTTCCGGAGCCACGGCTCCGGGGCAGCCCGCTGTTTGGTGTGACCGGTCAGGGGCGGGCGGGGCCGGTCGGTTGACCGCCAGGTCCGGTCAGTGCTGGTGGGAGCCGGTCAGCGCTGGTGGGGGCCGGAGAGTGCTGGTCGGCGCTGGTCGGGGCCGGACCCGAGGTGAGGAGGGTGAGCAGCACCCTGGTCTCCTGATCGGCACCTACAGCCTGCTGGACTTCGACACCTCGACCGGCGCCGTCTACCTGGCCAAGGGCGCTCCGGCCTTCATCTGTCTCGGCGGGGTCACCGTGGCACGGGTCGACCTGGCCGCCCGCACGGTCACCGGCGCCGGCTCCTCCTCCGGATGCAGCCACGGCTTCGCCTCCGACGGCGCCGGCACGCTCTACAACCTGTCGGCCACCGCGATCAGCACGAAGATCGTGCCCAACAGCGTACTGACCGGCTTCGACGAGAAGACCGGCGAGCAGGGCGACCCGATCGGCATCCGGCAGGGCGTGCCGAGCGCCTTGGCGGTCGACGGCACCCACAAGCTCGCGGTCGTCGCGTACGCCTCCCCGGCCGGCACCGCCTACTTCGGCTCCCAGCAGGGTGTGGTGCTCGACAACAACGCGACCGGGCAGCTGGTGCTGATCGACCTCACCTCGGGCACCGTGGTGCGCACGCTGAACGGATTCGCCATCGACGCGCACGGCGGTCCGCTGGTGCACGGCGGACTGATGAACTCCCTCCACCTCGACCCGTCGACCCGCACGGGCTGGACCTACGCGGCGTACGACGGCCAGATCCAGCAGTTCTCCTACTGACCGGCGCACCGTCGGCCGCCTTGCCCCGGGCGGGGCAAGGCGGCGGATGAAGCCGAGGGTGGCCGGGGCGCGTACCCCGGCCACCCCCGGCTGCCGGCCCGCATCCCTCAGGCGGTGACGTCGAGTTCGGCCAGCCGGTCGAGGAACACAAGCTGGCCGGTGAGGATCTTCTCCCGGGCCCGGCGGAGGTCGAGCCAGGCCACCTGGTCGATCTCCGGGAACTCCACCAGTTTCCCCGACCCCTTCGGCCACTCCATCTCGAAGGTGCCGGGGACGACCTGACCGGGATCGAGGTCACCCCGCAGCGCCCACACGGTCACCACCTTGCCGCCGGACAGCCGGGTCTCACCGAGCGGAAGCAGCTCGCCGCCCGGCACCGGCAGGCCGAGTTCCTCCCTGAACTCCCGCCGGGCCGCGTCTTGCGGCGGCTCGTCGGGTCCGTACTCCCCCTTGATGACACTCCAGGCCCCCGCGTCCCGTCGCGCCCAGAACGGCCCACCCATATGGCCGAGGAGCACTTCGAGCGCTCCGTCCACCCCATGACCGCGACGGAAGAGAAGAATCCCCGCACTGCGTTTGTTCGCCACAAGCCCCATTTTGCCCGAATACGGCGGGGGAATCCCGCAGGGGCTTGGCTTCGGGGTGCGGAGCGCTGCGGGTCGGGCGGATCGTGCCCCGTCAGGGGCGCGAGGAACTGCGCGCTCAGCCACGATGGCGCTTTAGACGAGGCACGGACAGGACCCCGCGGGCCCCGGAGACGCCGATGTTCGGCAACCTACCGAACACACGGCGGCCCACCAAGGGCAGATCCGGTAACTTTACTCATCGCGCATCCGGCGCGGCGGGATCCGGAACCGCCGGATCGCTCCCGCCCTGCCGGAGCCCGCCTCACGAGGGACACGATGGACACGACCGTCGGCATCGACCGCTTCGAGCTGCCCGCCAGCGCGCGATCCGTGCTGCGCGCCCTGGCCGTCGACGGCCCGGCGACCCGCCCGCAGCTCAGCACGGTGCTCGCGCTCTCCCGGCCCACGATGTCGGTGGCCATGGCGGAACTCTCCCGGCTTGGCCTGGTGGCCGGCCGGGGCAGTTCGCGGGGGGCCACCGGACGCAGCGCGGTGCTCTATTCGCTCGCCCCCACGGCCGGCCACGTCCTGGGCGTGGAGATCGGCGCGACCGGCGTACGGGCCGCCGCGTTCAGCCTCGACGGCCAGGAGATCGGCGCCGCCGAGGAGCGGCTGCCGGCCGGCCACCCCACCGTCACCCCCGAGGCCGCGACCGCCGCCGCGGGCGTGGTCCGCAGGGTGCGCGACGAGGTCGCGGGACACCACGGCCCGCTGCGCGAGGTGGTGGTGGCCGCCCCGACCCTTCCCAGCACCGAACGCGGCGGCGGTCTGCGGCCGGACGGCACGGTCAGGATCGGCGACACCCTGCCGGTGCCCGACGGTGTGCCGGTGACCGTGGAGAACAACGTCAACTGCGCGGCCGTCGCCGAGCACCGGTTCGGCGTGGCCCGCGACCGGCAGATGTTCGCGTACATCCAGGTGGGCGTGAAGATCGGTGTGGGCATCGTGCTCGACGGCCGGCTGATGCGTGGTGCCAGTGGCGCGGCGGGGGAGGCGGCGATGCTGCCGTTCCCGTGGTCGGCCGCCCAGCGGCCGAGCCGGGCCGGGCTCGAACAGTTCCTCGGCTCGGACGCGTTGATGGAACGCTGCGCGGGCGCCTGGCCGGCCTCGGGGGCCGGGCCGCTGCCGCGCGACGCCAAAGCCCTGTTCGAGGCGGCGGCGGACGGGCACGCCGTCGCCCGCCGGGTGGTGGACCAGCACGCGGCGGACATCGGCCGGCTGGTGGCCGCGGTGGTCGCCCTGGTCGACCCGGGCCTGGTCGTACTGGGCGGCGGGGTGGGCCAGAACCAGCTCGTACTGCCCGAGGTCCGCCGTACGGTCCAGGCGCTGACCTGGGACACCGAGGTGACCGTCGGCGGTCTCGGCGACCGCGCCACCCTGCTCGGCGCGGTGCATCTCGCCGTCACCCGGGCGCTCGACTCGATGGCGTGAGCGGCGGGTTCGTACGCCCTCCATCCGACGACGACGCCGGTGCGGGCGGGACACTCGCGTACGGGGGCGATGGGAACGGCGGTCGGGCGCGGCCCGGAGCCCGCTCGGGCCACCGGACCACCGCCCCACCGGACCGCGCCGGCCGCTCGACCGCCCGCGCCGCGGCCCTCAGTACGGGTACGCCACCGGCTCGTGCTGGACCGTCAGCCACCGCAGCTCGGTGAATTCGTGCAGGTTGGACTCGCCGCCCGAGCGCCCGCCGAGACCTGACGCGCCCCGGCCGCCGAACGGCGCCCGCGCCTCGTCCAGGCAGGTCGTGTCGTTGACGTGCACCATGGCCGAGCCCAGGCGCCGGGCCAGCCGGCGGCCCCGCTCCGGATCGCCGGTCAGGACGGCGTCGACCAGGCCGTACGAGGTCTCGTTGGCCACGGCCAGCGCCTCCTCCTCGCTGTCGACCGCCAGCACCGGCGCGATCGGGGCGAAGATCTCCTCGGTCCACAGGGCCATGTCGCGGGTGACCCCGGTGACCACGGTCGGCCGGTGGAAGAGGCCGTCACCGTCGCCGCCCTCGACGACCGTCGCACCCGCCTCGACCGCTCGCGCCAGCAGGTCCCGGGCCCGTTCGCGCTGCTCGGTGCTGATCATCGGGCCGAGGCCGACCGCGTCCCGCGCCGGGTCGCCGACGGTGATGCGGGCGGCCCGCTCGGCGAGGTCGGCGACATAGCGGTCGAAGACCGGGCGGAGCACGATGTGCCGCCCGGCGGTGATGCAGGTCTGGCCCTGGTAGTGGAAGGCGGACCAGGCGCCGATCTGCCCGGCCTGCGCCAGGTCGGCGTCGTCCAGCACGATCAGGGCGTTGTTGCCGCCCAGTTCGAGCGAGACCTTCTTCAGCCGGCCGCCGGCCTCCCGGGCGATGGTGCGACCGACCGCGCTCGACCCGGTGAAGTGGACCATCGCTATGTCCGGGTGGGCGGTGAGCGCCTCGCCGGTGTCCTGCCCGCCCGGCACCACCTGGAGCACGCCCGCCGGAAGCCCGGCGGCGGCGAAGAGGTCGGCGAGCAGCAGCCCACCGCTCAGCGGGGTGTGCGGCGAGGGCTTGAGCACCACGGCGTTGCCCACCGCGAGCGCCGGGGCCAGCACGCGCATCGCCAGCACCAGCGGGAAGTTCCACGGGGTGATCACCCCGATGACGCCGAGCGGGACCCGCTCGGCGACGCTCTCCCGGCCGGGGGCGCGCGAGGGCAGCGTCTCGGCGCGGACCGAGCCCGCGAGCTCGGCGGCCTGATAGAGCTCGTCGATGGCGCCGGCCACCTCGTACGCGGCCTTGCCCGGGATCGAGCCGGTCTCGCGCACGATGAGGTCGCCGAACTCGGCGGAGCGGGCGCGGAGTCGCTCGGCGACGTCACGCAGCAGGTCCGCCCGGGTGCCGAAGTCGGTCCCGGCCCAGGCCCTTCCGGCGACCGCGGCCTCCCGCGCCGCCCGGTCGAGGTCGCCGGGCGAGGCCCAGCCGGCCGTGCCGAGCGGTTCCTGCCGCGCCTTGTCCAGGACGGCCGAGGTGCGGCCGTCCTCGGCGGGGACGAATTCTCCGCCGATGAAGAGCGCGCCGTCCCAGGGGGACGGCGTGGATGGGGTCGGCATACGGGCCTCCGTTGTGGGCTGGCTGGCTGGCGATGCGGTGTGAGCGCGGGGCGGACCCCGAGCGGGCGCCCGGCCCGCGCTTCCATTGGTTCCGCTCGGCTCGCTCCGAGTTTGTTAACCTTCCGAACTCCGAACATAGCAGCGCGGCCCGTCTTGAGGAACGCCCCTCCCCACCGGGGGTGCGGTGACTGTCTGCCGGTGCGTGCGTGGCTGTGCGCGCAGTTCCCCGCGCCCCTGGGGGTTCTGGCGCGTTTGCTTGGCCGGCGGGCCCGGTCGTGCCTGGCGGGGGCTGGTGGTTGTCTACGGGTGGGTGTGTGGTTGCGCGCGCAGTTCCCCGCGCCCCTTGGGGTTCCGCACGCGCCTCTTTGGGCCGGCGTGCCCCGCTCGGCAGGCACCCGGGGCCTGCGGCGCGGCGCGGCAACCAAGGGGGCGCGGGGAACTGCGCGCTCGGCCACCGCGCGACCGGTGGGTGGTCGCGGTGCTGACGGGGCGGGTGCGGGCCCGGGAGGGCGAGGAAACGCGTCGGGGAGAAGGTCGTCAGGACCGGCGGCGGGGCTTGCCGCGTTTGGCGGGCTTGGGGGAGCCGGCCGCGCTCCGCGCGTTCTTGCCGCCGCCCGACTTTCCCGGCGCCGGCTTGCGCCGTGCCTCGCCGGACCCGCCGCGCTTGTCCTTCGCCGGAGCCTCGGCCGGCGGCTGGGCGGGTGCCGGGCGGCCCCGGGTGCTGTTCACCGTCCGCCCGCGCACGATGCCGATGAACTGCTCGACCAGGTCGGTGGTTTCGTCCTGCGGCCAGGACAGGGCCACGTGCGACTCGGGAGACTCGGCGGACTTGACCAGCGGCCGATAGGTGAGATCCCTGCGGTGGTGCAGCCGGGCGAGCGACTGCGGGACGACGAGCAGCCCCACCCCCGCCGCCACCAGCTCGAATGCGTCGGCCGTCGTAGCCGGCCGCTCCTTGGCGGGCTGTCCCGGCGGCCGCACCCACTCAAGGGTGTCGTCCAGGGGACGCAGCACGATCTCGTCCGCGAGATCCTCGGTGGCCACCTCCTCGACCGCCGCCACCACGTGATCCTTCGGCACCACGACCACGGTGGTCTCGGTGTAGAGGGGGATCGCGCTGAACTCCGTCCGGTCGACCGGCAGCCGCAGCAGCGCCGCGTCGGCGTCGCCGTCCCGCAGCGACTGCGCCACCTCGGCGGCGGGCACGGCGACAAGGGTCAGCGGGACCGCGGGCAACCGCTCCTGCCAGATCCGCACCCACTTGGCCGGCGTCACGCCGGGGACGTACGCGAGCCGGAACGAAGGGGGTACTTCCGCGCCTGTCACTCCGGCAGATTACCGGTCGTGGTCGGCGGCATCGCACAGGGTCGATACCCTGGTCGTCATGACGCCCTCGCAGACCGCCCAGACGATGAAGCCCGCCACGGCGGCGAAGAAGCTGGGCGTATACCTCCAGGCCACCCCCGCCGAGTTCCAGGAGGGCGTGGTCTCGCGTGACGAACTGACCGCGCTGCGGACCGACCCGCCGCAGTGGCTGACCGAGCTGCGGCGCAACGGCCCGCACCCCCGGCCGGTGGTCGCGGCGAAGCTGGGCGTCTCCATCGCGGGGCTGGCCCGTGGCGGCGTCACCGAGGCACTCACCACCGAGCAGATCGAGGCGCTGAAGCGTGATCTCCCGGAGTGGCTGGTGAAGGAACGCGCCACCCAGGCCGACGTGCGCAAGGAGGAGGCCCGCATCAAGGAGAAGCAGCAGGCTCGGGAAGACGCCGCCCGCTGAGCTGCCCTCAGCTCTCGGGCCCGACGACCGGCTGACCCGATGGGCCGCTGACCCGTCGTACCCGCTGGGCCCGCCGGCCCGCACACCGCAACGCGCTCATCGCCTCACCACGTCGCCCTCACGTCCGCCGGGTGAGCACACCCCGGCGGCGGGACGCCCGCGCCGACCCCTGGGGCCCGCCATCAGGCCGCCGCCCCGATCGGCGCGTCCACCGCACCCAGCCGAGTCGGTTCCCGTGTCGCGCCCGCGCGCCCCGCCGCGCTTCGCGGCACAAACGCCACAATGACGGAATAGCTGGATTTATCTCCCATTGTGGCCGTTTCGGGCGCGTGCCCAACGGTGGCCGCTCCGCCGATCGTCGAGGTGACCATGCGTCTGCTGCTCGTCCACCCGAGTGCCCTGATGTACTCGGAGATCTTCCTGCGGCTGGAGCCGCTCGGTCTGGAACGGGTGGCCGGCGCGGCCCGCGACGCCGGGCACGAGGTACGGGTGGTGGACCTCCAGGTGTCGCCGCGGGCCGCACTCGACGCGGAGCTGACCTCCTTCCGTCCCGAGGCTCTCGGCATCTCGCTGAACTACCTGGCCAACATCCCGGAAGCCATCGACATCGCCCGGGAGGCCAAGGTCTCCGTCCCCGGCTGCTTTGTCTTCTTCGGCGGCCACAGCGTCTCCTTCGTGGCCGACGACGTCCTGGAGCAGGCGGAGGGAGCGGTCGACGCGGTGGTCCGCGGCGAGGGCGAACCGGCCGTCGCCCCGCTGCTGGAAGCGGTACGTGACGGCGGCATCGACGGGGTGCCCGGCCTGGTGACCCTGACCGGCCGCGGCCCTGAGCCGCGCATGCTGCACAGCATCGACTCCCCGCTCCCGGCCCGCGATCTCATGCGCAACCGGCGCCGCTACTTCATCGGTGAACTCGACCCGTGCGCGTCGATCGAGTTCACCCGCGGCTGCCCCTGGGACTGCTCCTTCTGCTCCGCCTGGACCTTCTACGGCCGCAGCTACCGCAAGGCGTCCCCGCAGGCGGCGGGCGAGGAGATGGCGAGCATCAGGGAACCCAACGTCTTCATCGTGGACGACGTGGCCTTCATCCGCCCCGAGCACGGCCATGGCATCGCCGCCGAGCTGGAACGCCGGAAGATCCGCAAGCGCTACTACCTGGAGACCCGCAGCGATGTGCTGTTGCGCAACGAGGAGGTCTTCCAGCGCTGGGCGAAGCTGGGCCTGAGCTACATGTTCCTCGGCATGGAGGCCATCGACGCCGAGGGCCTGGACCTCTACCGCAAGCGGGTCAGCCCCGACGACAACTTCCGCGCGCTCGAAGCCGCCCGGAAGCTCGGCATCACGGTGGCGATCAACCTCATCGTGGACCCGGCCTGGGACGAGGAGCGCTTCCGGGTGGTGCGCGAGTTCGCCCTGTCGGTACCGGAAATCGTCCATCTCACCGTGATGACGCCCTACCCGGGAACGGAGATCTGGCACACCGAGGCGCGGCGGCTCACCACCCGGGACTACCGGTTGTTCGACATCCAGCACGCGGTCGTACCGACGGCCCTGCCACTCGACGTCTTCTACCGGGAACTGGTGCGCACCCAGGCGGTGATCAACCGCAAGCACCTGGGACTGCGGACGGCGCTCGGCGCGATGCGGGTGCTCAGCGGCAACCTGCTCCGCGGCCAGACCAACTTCGCCAGGATGCTCTGGAAGTTCAACAGCGTCTACAACCCGGCGCGCCAACTCGCCGACCATCAGCGGCCGGTGCGGTACGAGCTGCCGCTGCCCCACCAGATCGACATCGGCGACCGCCGCCAGCTCTACGTCCACGGCGGCGCCCCGGCGACCGAGCGGGGCAGGAAGCAGAAGCCGGGAAAGGGACCGGAGCCGGTGAAGGAGCCCGAGGCGCCGTAATGATCCGGCCGGTCGGGGGCCGACCCCGCCACCCGACCAAAGTCGCTCCGTAGCGGCACATCATCCCAAAGTGGGTGAAAATGGGCTGACGGATTCGAGCACTGGCGGAGCGGGGAAGCAGACGTGAAAAGCAAGCGCGTTGTCATCATCGGCGGAACCTCGGGCCTTGGGTTCGCCGTGGCCCGGGCGGCGGCCGCCGAAGGGGCGTCGGTCGTGGTGGCCTCCCGTACCCCGGCCGGGGTGCGGCAAGCGGTCTCCGAACTGGGCGCGGACGCCGGCGGCGAGTCGGTGGACGTCGCCGACGAGGCGGACGTGCGCGGCTTCTTCGAGCGGGTCGGCGCCTTCGACCACCTCGTCTACACTGCGGGCGAGCCACTGATCAACGGGTCGCTGGCCGCCACCGACATCGCGGCGGCCCGCCGGTTCTTCGAGATCCGCTACTTCGGCGCCCTGGCGGCGGCCAAGTACGGCGCGCCGCGGATCCGGCCCGGCGGGTCGATCGTGCTGACCAGTGGTATCGCCTCCAACCGGCCGCAGGGCCGTACGGTCGTCGTCTCCAGTGTGCTCAGCGCCATCGAGGGGCTGACCCGCGCGCTCGCGGCCGACCTCGCTCCCATCCGGGTCAACGCGGTGGTCCCGGCGATCATCCGCACCGAGATGTGGCGCGGGCTGGCGGACGCCGCCAGGGAGAGCCTGTACGAGTCGGTGGCGAAGGGCGGCCTGCTCGACCGGGTCGGCGAGCCGGCCGATGTCGCCGAGGCGTTCCTCTACCTCATGCGTAACAAGCACACCACTGGTTCCTCGCTCACCATCGACGCGGGGACCCTGCTGAAGTGAGGTCCGCTGTCGCCGCCCGGGGGAAATTCGAACTAATATCCGAAGTATGACCGGGAACGACAACGCCGACGACCGCCGCCGGGTCCCTGACCTGCCGCGGGCCGACGGACCCCTGGTGCGCGTACGGCTGCCCGACGGCCAGCGCCTCTACGCCGTGGTCAAGGGGCGCCGCAAGGAGGCCGACGGCACCTGGTGGTACGACCTCCAGATCCATCTGCCGGGACAGAGCAGCGAGCCCGGCCGGATCCTGGCCCTGCCCGCCGCCGTCGACTTCCGGGCACCCGCCCAGGTCTGTGAACCGGTGGACGGACAGGAGTACGACGCGGTGCCGACCGTCCGGCACGGCGTCGAAGCGCGGTGGCGGATCGAGGAACCCGTCTACTTCCGGACCGAGAAGGGCCCGGCCCGTATCGTCCACCGCGGCGACTGCCGCGCCGTCCGCGATGTCTCCCGCCCGGTCACCAGCGAGGAGGCGCGGGCGGCGCTGGAGCGGACCGAGGTCGCCCCCTGCCCGGTCTGCCGGCCCGACCGGCCCCTGAGCAGCGCCGCCTAGGGCGTGTTTTAGAAGTCCCTCCCCCAGCTACCGCTGGGAGGTGCCCCCAGTCTCACGGCGCCTGGCACGCACTCCCCCAGCTAACGCTGGGAGGTACCCCCAGCTGCGTTGTCGGGCTCGTCCGAGTAGGCCCACTACGAGGACGACCTCCCCCAGCTACCGCTGGGGGTGCCCCCACCGCCCTTGCGATCTGGGGGTACCCCCGGACGAAGTCTGGGGGAGCACCAGACGCCGTGAGCCCCGCCCTGCGGGCGGACAACGCTACTTCTAAAACACGTCCCAGCACCACGCTCGGGGAGCGTCCGGGGCGATCCGGCCGCGGGACCATCCTCCGGGAGCGTTCCTGGGACCATTCCCCGGGACCGCTCCCCGCGACCCGGTCAGCCCGCCGGACCGTCCTCGGCCGGGGTGCGCAGCGCGAGCAGCGCCACGTCGTCGTCGTTGCCGGTCGGCCGCGCGCGCTCCAGCAGCAGATCGGTGAAGGCGGTCAGCGGGCGGTGGGCCAGTGAGGCGGCGTGCTTGCGCAGCCGCTCCAGACCGTCGTCGATCGGGTGGTCGCGGCTCTCCACCAGACCGTCGGTGTAGAGGACCAGCGTCGAGCGCGGCGGGAGGGTGATGGACGCGTCGCCGCGTACGGAGGTGAGGCCGGTGCTCAGCAGGATTCCGTGCCCCTCGATCAGATAGCGGGCCTGCCCGTCGTGGGTGACCAGCAGCGGCGGCGGATGGCCGGCGTTGGTCCAGGTCAGCGTCCAGGAGCGGTCGGGAGCCCGGGCCACGACGCCGAAGACCAGCGTTGCCATGGGCACCCCCGCGACATGGGTGACCGACTCCTCCAACTGGCGCATGATCACGCTGGGCGGCTCCCGGTTCGCCCAGGCGTAGGCGCGGAGCATGCTGCGGACCTGTGCCATCCCCGCCGCCGCGTCCAGGTCGTGGCCGACCACGTCGCCGATCACCAGTGCCGTCGTGCCGTCGGCCAGGGTGAAGGCGTCGTACCAGTCGCCGCCGACCTGCGAATCGTCCGGCGAGGGCACGTACCGCGCGGTCATCTGGAGCCCCGGCACCGACGGGAGCTGCGGCAGCAGATGGCGCTGCATCGTCTCGGCCACCTTGCGCTGCCGCTGGTAGAGCCGGGCGTTGTCCAGGGCGAGCCCGGTACGGCGGGTGATGTCCTCCAGCAGCGACAGGTCCGCCGGGGTCATCGGGTCGGGGTGTTTGGAGCGGCCCAGCGTCAGCGCGCCCAGCACGTCCCGTACCCCCCGGATCGGGGCGATCGCCGCCGAGTGCATGCCCGTCGCCTCGAAGAGGCGCCGCTGCTCGATGGCGATGCCGGAGTCCGGCGGCCCCTGGTACGTCATGGGCGTCACCAGGGTGGACGCCGCGCCGCGCAGCGCCCGCGACAGCGGCATCGGCGACTCGGCCGGCACCGGCGGCATCGGCCCCTGGAGGTCCTCCCGATGGACGAACACGCCGTCCTCGTGGTGCACCACGATGGTCCGCTCCACCTCGTCGACCTCGGTGATCAGGTCGACCACCGCCCAGTCCGCGAGCCGGGGTATCACCAGGCGGACCAGCCGGCGCAGCGCCTCGTCGCTGTCGAGGGTCGAGGTCAGCTGGGTGGTGGTCTCGGCGAGCAGCGCCAGCCGCTCCAGCTCCGGCAGGGTCGACCTGTCGCCGCGCGGCGGCGGATCGACGGTCCGGGCCAGCGGGTCACCCTCGTAGAAGATCACCGCGGTGTCCTCGCCGGCGCTCATCGCCGAGCACGGCGTGACCAGCCAGCAGAGCTCGGCCAGCGACCCGTCGCCGCGGGCGAACCAGCCGCTGCCGGCCCCCGTGCGGCGGGCCAGGAACGCCTCCACCAGTCGGGACTGCGCCCTGGCCAGCGGCTGGCCGTGCCGGTCGCGGTGCAGCAGGTCATGCGGGTCCCGGCCGACGAGATCGGCGGCGGCCCGCCGGAACAGCCGCTCGGCTTGCGCGTTCACCGCGCTGATGACGCCCCGCTCATCGACCACGCACACCGCCGCCGCGAGCAGATCAGGCAGTCCGATCGGCGAAGACGTGCCGGGCGCGGGTACGTCTCCGACCTCATTGACGGTCATGACCTCAGCACGCCTCCTCCGGACCGGCTCTCTCGTAACGTCAGCCTCTCACGATCGCTGCGGCCTGAGTCAGGTCCGTCGGTCACTGCGCCGAGGCGTCTCGGGTGGTGGACCACGGGCGGCCCGCCTCCTCGGCGTGGCCACGGTCCGACCGGTCCCGCCAGGGGGCTCAGCGGAAGGCGTAGGTGACGTGGGTGAGACGTTCTGACAGCTCCCACAGGGCGCTGCCGACGCTCTCGTCCGCCGCCGTGCGGGGCAGCTTCACCGGGCCCGGTGTGCCGCGGGTCTCCATCCGGCGGGTGGGGGCGATGAACGCGGCGGCCGGGACACCGGGCTTCGTGGCGGCGTAGAGCGTCGGCAGGGCCGCCTGATCGGGGCGCTGCCCGATGACGCGTTCCATGGCCACGCCGACCACGGCCCTGAGCGCCCCGGGCAGGTGGCGCTGGATGCCGGTGCTCGCGGTCCCGGGGTGGACGGCTATGGCGGTGGGGCCCTTGTCGCCGGCCCGGCGGGCGAATTCCTGGGTGAAGACGATGTTGGCGTACTTCGAGAGGGCGTAGGCGCCCATGGGGGTGTAGTGACGCTCGCCGGCGATGTCGTCGAAGGTCAGGCCGCGGCGCCGGGCGATCAGGGCGCTCACCGCGACGACGCGGGGGGCGTCGGCGCGCAGCAGCGCGGGGAGGAGACGGCCGGTGAGGGCGAAGTGGCCGAGGTGGTTGGTGCCGAAGGTCAGCTCGAAGCCGTCCTTCGTGGTGCGGCGCTCGGGGACCGCCATGACCCCGGCGTTGTTCACCAGCAGGTCCAGCGGGCGGTCCAGGGCCAGCACGGCGGCCGCGGCCTCCTCGACCGACGACAGGTCGGCCAGATCGAGCCGGACCGGTACGAGGTCGGTGCCGGGCACCTCGCGGCCGATGGCGGCCTCGGCCTCCTTGAGCGCGGCCGGCGAGCGGCCGAGCAGCGCCACGGTGGCGCCCGCCCGGGCCAGTTCGAGCGCGGTCCAGTAGCCGAGACCGGCGTTGGCGCCGGTGACCAGGGCGAGCCTGCCGCGCTGGGAGGGGATGTCGGCCGTGGTCCACGTGCTCATGGGAACTCCTGGGTGAGGGGCTTGGGACATGCGCTGACTAACCGGTTGGTCAAAGTGAAGTCGAGTTCGGGCCGAGTGTCAACCGTCTGGTTAGTCGAGAGCTGTGAGCTGCCGGTTTCATCGCGACTATCCGGTTAGTCGAAAGCCCGATGAGGTGCCCGCCATGCGTCAACTTTTCGGTTGGTTGATACCCTGGCGGCATGGCAGGAGACGCACAGGCGACCAGGGACCGGCTGATGAAGGCCGCGGCGCAGGAGTTCGCCGAGTACGGGATCGCCGGCGGCCGGGTGGACCGGATCGCCCGGTCCGCCCGGTCCAACAAGGCGCAGATCTATCACTACTTCGGTAGCAAGGAGGCCCTCTTCGACGCGCTGATCGACAGCCTCGTCGTCCGGACCACCACCGAGATCGCGATGGACCCGCTGGATCTGCCGGGCTACGCGGGCCGCCTCTTCGACGGCTACGAGGACCACCCGGAGGTGGCGCGGCTGGCCACCTGGTACCGGCTGGAGCGGGCCGAGCGGCACGATCCCATCCAGTCGATCGTCGACTCCAGCCGCGAGAAGATCGCCGCGATCGACCAGGCCCAGCGGGACGGGTCGGTCCCCGACCACTTCTCGGCGACCGATCTGCTGACGCTGGTGCTCACCCTCGCCGGGCTCTGGACCGCGCAGACGCCCGAGTACCACTCACTGGCCCGCAAGAGCAGCAGGGCCGCCCGGCGGCAGCTGGTCACCGACGCGGTGAAGGCCGTACTGAACCCGCCGCCGGACCAGCAGTAGCGGGATCAGGTGACCGGCCCGAAGGCACGGGCCAGTCAGCTGATCCCCGCGCGCCCGGTCGGGCGGATCACCAGATCCGTACCCGCTCCGCCGGGTCGAGCCACAGCCCGTCGTCCTTGCTCGTGCCGAATGCCTCGTGGAACTCGTCCAGATTGCGCACGATGTTCGCCCGGAACTCGGCCGGCGAGTGCGGGTCGATGGTGAGGAAACGCTGCTGCTCCTCGACGCGGCGCTTGGACCGCCAGCAGTGGGCCCAGTTCATGAAGAGCGTCCGCGCGCCGCTCGGGCCGTCCGCCGCCGAGCCCGCCGGGGCGTCCGCGCCGCCGATCGCGATGAGATAAGCCTTGTACGCGATGGTCAGGCCGCCGAGGTCGCCGATGTTCTCGCCCAGCGTCAGCGCCCCGTTGACGAACTGGCCGGGCAGGTCACGCGGCGAGAAGGCGTTGTACTGCGCGACCAGCGCCTTCGCCTTGACCTCGAAGGCCTCCTTGTCGGCGGCCGCCCACCAGTCGTTGAGGTTGCCCGCGCCGTCGTACTGCGAGCCCTGGTCGTCGAAGCCGTGCCCGATCTCATGGCCGATCACCGCGCCGATGCCGCCGTAGTTCTCCGCGAGGCTTCCCTCGGGGGAGAAGAGGGGCTCCTGGAGGATGCCGGCCGGGAAGCAGATCTCGTTGGTCCCCGGGTTGTAGTACGCGTTCACGGTCTGCGGCAGCATGAACCACTCGTCGCGGTCGACGGGGGAGCCGATCTTGCCCAGCTCCCGGTCCGTCACGAAGGCGGCGGCCGCGCGGGCGTTGCCGAGCAGGTCGTCGGGGCTCACCCGCAGCGCCGAGTAGTCGCGGAAGCGGTCCGGGTAGCCGATCTTGGTACGGAAGGTGGCGAGCTTCTCGTAGGCCCGCTCCTTGGTGGCGTCCGTCATCCAGTCCAGCCGCGAGATCGACTCGCGGTAGGCGGTCAGCAGGTTGCCGACCAGCTCGTCCATCATCGCCTTGGACGCCGGCGGGAAGTGGCGCGCGACGTACTCCCTGCCGATCGCCTCGCCCATCGCGTCCTGCACGAAGGCGACGGCCCGCTTCCAGCGGTCCCGCTGCTCCGGGGTGCCGTTGAGGGTGCGGTCGTAGAACTCGAAGCCGGTACGGACGAAGTCCTCCGGCAGGTACGGCGTGGCCGCGCGCAGCACCCGGGCCGCGGCCCAGTCCCGCCACTGCTCGATCGGCACCTCGGCGAGCCGCGTCGACAGGTGCGCCAGGTAGGACGGCTGCCGGACGAGGGTCTCCGCGATCGTCGCGTCCGTGCCGCCCAGCGCGGCGACATAGCCGTCCCAGTCGAACTCCGGGGCGAGCGTGCGGAGTTCGTCGCGGGGCACGAGGTTGTACGTCTTCTGCACATCGCGGGTCTCGGCCCGCTCCCAGTGGCCGGCGGCCAGCGCGGTCTCGATGCCGAGCACGGTGCGGGCGGCGGCGGCCGGGTCCTTGTGCTCGGCGAGGCCGAACAACTCGGTGAGGTGCGCGACGTACTTCGTCCGTACCTCGGCGAACTTCTCGTCCCGGTAGTACGACTCGTCCGGCAGCCCGAGCCCGCCCTGCACGATGTTGACGAGATAGCGGTCGGCGTCGCGGTCGTCGGTGTTGACGTAGAGCCCGAAGAGCCCTGAGCCGCCGGTGCGTTCGAACCCGCCGAGGAACGCGGCCAGTTCGCGGGTGTCCCGCAGCTCGGCGACGGCGCGCAGTTGCCCCCGTACGGGGTCGAGTCCGCGTTCGGCCACCGCGGACTCGTCCATGAAGGAGGCGTAGAGCGCGGCGACCTTTCGCGCGTCCTCGGCGCCGTCCGCCTGGTCGGTGCGGTCGCCTGGGGCGTCGAGGCCGGTGGTGGCGGGATCGCCGTCTGCCGACACCGCGGGCACACCCGCCGCGAGGTCCTGGATGATCGCCCTGACCTGCTCCTCCGCGGTCTCCACGAGCTGGACGAAGTGTCCCCAGCTCGACCGGTCGGCCGGGATCTCCGCGGTACGGAGCCATCCGTCGTTGACGTGGCCGAACAGGTCGTCCTGCGGTCGGATCCCGGGGTTCATGCCCGCGCGGGCGCTATCGAGAATGCTCACCCGACCAGACTACTGAGGCGGCACTCGGGATGGGGGCGGGGAGCTCAGCCGGCGGCGGCGTCCCGCCCGCCGGGCAGCCCCTCGCTGGTGACGAAGTAGAAGGCCGGCAGCACGAGGAAGCCGACCAGGGCGATCAGCGGGGTGACCAGGTAGCCCACCACCCCGAGCACGGCGTAGACCAGCATGCCGACGCGGGACCTGATCAGCCCGTGCCGTACGTAGTCGGGCTCCACGGAGTCGTCCACGAGTTCGGGGTGCCGGCCGAGGTGGTGGTAGAGCATGGTCCAGCTCAGGCACATCGCCGCCGCGATGCCCGAGTAGAGGGCGACGGCGATCCGGGCGTCGCCGCCGAAGACATCGGCCTTCAGCGCCTCGGCCACCACCGCGGTGGGGAACGGGAGCGCCGCCGTGGTGAACAGCAGGAAGAGATTGGCCGCGTGCAGTCCCCGGTCCATGCTCCGGATCCGTACGAAGGCCTGGTGGTGGTTGAGCCAGATCACCGCGATGTAGCTGAAGGAGGCCACGTAGCCGAGGTAGGAGGGCCACTGCCGGGCGAGCGCGCGCCCGAGGTCGCCCGTCTGATGGGCGGGAGTGGCGAGACCGAGCACCAGGATGGTGACCGCGATCGCGAAGACGCCGTCGCTGAAGGCCTCCGCGCGGGCCGTCTCCGAGCGGGAGAACCGCGGCACGGGCACCCGGGGGTGGGACATCAAGGGCTCCTCACATCGGTGAACACCACCCGCCCAGGATCCCCCCGATCACCCGCCGCGCCCTCCAACGGAGGCGTGCGCCCGGGGGGTGGGATGCCCCGTTGTTGCCGCCGCACTCTTATTGACGCTGTATACCCGCAGTGATTCACTTCGTGCCTGAGAGCGCTCTCTCGCGGCGAGGACAAGCCGCGGTCCCCACATCCACCACGTCCAGGGAGAGCCGTGTCCGTGATTCCCACTCGCCGCACCATGCTCCGCGGGGCGGCCGTCGCCGCCGCGGGGCCGCTGGTCGGCGGCATCGCCGCAGGTTCAGCCGCCGCGTCGTCGGCCCCGAACGCCGCAACAGGTCCGTTCGGTTCGTCCGGTTCATTCGGCTCGTCCGGCCACTGCCACGACACCGCCGGGCTCGGTCCGAACGTCCTCGTCTTCGACCCGTCCATGGCCGACGCCGCGATCCAGGCCCAGGTCGACGCCGTCTTCGCCACCCAGCAGTCCAACCAGTTCGGCACCGAGCGCTTCGCGCTGGCCTTCAAGCCCGGCACCTACACCGTCGACATCAACGTCGGCTTCTACACCCACGTCCTCGGCCTCGGCGACAGCCCCGACGACGTCGTGATCAACGGTCATGTCACGGTCGACGCCCAGTGGCTGGAAGGCAATGGCACGCAGAACTTCTGGCGGGCCGCCGAGAACCTGAGCATCGTCCCGCCGGACGGCCTGGAGCGCTGGGCGGTCGCCCAGGCCGGGCCGATGCGCCGCGTGCACGTCAAGGGCAATATGACCCTGTGGCCGAGCCCGCCCGGCAACCAGTGGTCCAGCGGCGGATTCCTGGCCGACAGTGTGGTGGACGGCCAGGTGGAGTCCGGCTCGCAGCAGCAGTGGCTGTCGCGCAACGACACCTTCGGCAGTTGGACCGGCGCCAACTGGAACATGGTCTTCCTCGGTGTCCAGGGCGCCCCCGCCCAGTCCTTCCCCACGCCCCCGTACACCACGGTCGACCAGACCCCGGTGGTGCGGGAGAAGCCGTTCCTGACCGTGGACCGGCACGGCGCCCAGCATGTCTTCGTGCCCGCGGTCCGCCGGAACAGCACCGGCACCACCTGGGCCCACGGGCGGGCCAAGGGGCAGAGCATCCCGCTCACCTCGTTCCATGTGGCCCGGCCCGGCGACTCGGCCGCGACCCTCAACCAGGCCCTGGCCCGCGGCAAGCACCTCCTGTTCACCCCCGGCATCTACGCCATCTCCTCGCCGCTGCGGGTCGACCGCCCCGGCACCGTCGTGCTCGGCCTCGGCCTGGCCACACTGCAGTCCACCCACGGCAACACCGTCATCGAGGTCGCCGACGTCGACGGCGTCACCATCGCCGGCGTGCTCCTGGAGGCCGCCTCGGCCCACACCCCGGTGCTGCTCCGCGTCGGCCACGGCACCAGCCGGCGCCGGCACTCGGCCGACCCCACCGCGCTCTTCGACGTCTACGCCCGGATCGGCGGCGCGCTGGCCGGCGGCGCGGGCATCAGCGTCCAGGTCGACAGCAACGACGTGATCCTCGACAACCTCTGGCTCTGGCGCGCCGACCACGGCCTGGACAACACCGTCGGCTGGTCGGTCAACCCGGCCGACACCGGCATCCTCGTCAACGGCGACCACGTCACCGCGTACGCGCTGGCCGTCGAGCATTACCAGAAGTACGAGGTGCTGTGGCAGGGCAACCACGGCAGCACGTACTTCTTCCAGAACGAGCACCCCTATGACGTGCCCACCCAGTCCGCCTGGGTGCACGGTGCCACCAAGGGCTACGCCGCCTACAAGGTCGCCGACCGCGTCACCGAGCACCATGCCTGGGGCCTGGGCAGCTACTGCTTCTTCAACCTCAACGCGGACATCTACACCGACCGTGCCTACGAGGTGCCCGACACCCCCGGCGTGGTCTTCACCGACCTGATGACCGTCTGCCTCAACGGCGCGGGCGGCGGCGGCATCCTGCACTGCATCAACAACACCGGCGACCCGGTCCAGAACGGCTTCGGCACCTTCAACATGAAGTCCTACGCCAACGGCGCCGGCACCGTCTGATCGCTTCGGCTGATTTCCGCTTCGCACCGCGATCGGGCCGGGCGGGTTCCTCGGAACCCGCCCGGCCCGATCGGCATTCCGATCTTTGCCGGCGGAGATTCGCGTCCACTCCGGCCCGCCTTTTCACAGATTCACCTGCCGCCACGCGTTTTTACCACCGGGACCGCGAGCGCCGCGGCCGATCTCCGCATATCCCGTACGGCCGCGTCGGTGAACCCGCCCCACGCGTCGAGCGACTGGGGCACCGCGTCAGCTCGTCAGTCGGCTGCGAGAACGGACAGGTGATGGAGCCGGCCAACGGCCCGCGCGCTCTCAGACGGCCGGATCGGGCATGATCTCTCGGACCTCCTGCGCACAGCGGCACGCGGCGGCGAACTTGGCGGCCCACTCCAGCGCGTCCGCCCGCGAGGGCGCATCGATGATCGAGAACCCGCCGAGCACCGCCTTGGTCTCCGGGTACGGGCCGTCGGTGACGGTCCCGTCGACGGCCACGACGCTCGCCCGCTGGCTCTCCAGCCCGCCGCCGAAGACCCACGCACCCGCGTCCTGCGCCTCGCGCACCACCTGGTGCGCGGCCTCGGCCACCTCGGGCAAATCCTCCTCGGAGATGGTCATCGCGCCGTCGTCGAACGAGATCAGGTACCGCGCCATACGCCACTCCCCGGGTCGTGGCCTCCGTCGGCCGCCCCCACCCTATGGCCGACGACCCGGCACCTTCGACGAAGGCGGCGAAGGTGCGCAGGGTGCGTATCTGGTGTCCGGCGGTTCCGGGCATGCACGGCAGGCTGTTCTTGGTGTTCGGGGTCACGACTGCTGCGGAGATGTTGCCGGCCCCGCACAGGAGCACTCGCCGCTGGTCGGGTTCGATGCGGGCCACGGCCACTGCGGCGCCCCGGGTTGCGGGCAGGGCGTGGTCCGGCCACCACGGATTCCGGCAGATCACGGCCAGTCGGGAGGCGGCCAGCCGGGCGCCGGTGAGGTGGTCACGTAAGCAGGCCGCGTCCTCGCTCTCCAGCAGCACAGGGGTCATGGCGTGCGCCTGGTGGCGCATGCCGGGACCGCAGGTCGGTTCGTCGGTACTGCTGCCTTCCATGGCAACCCCCGTGGTGGAACGTTGTGGCGGCGCAGCTCCCGTCGGCGCTGCTGGCGGCAGTCTGCCCCCGACGGGAACCGTCATCGCACGCCGGAGGGAGCGTGCCTCCGGCGACCGGCGACGGTTACCTCTTCCCCGAGCGCTGAAAAATCTGTGATGGCCAGAGTAGACATTGGGCCGCGGTGTGGTTATGGTTTCTCTTGTAGCCGAGATCAGCGAGGCCCGGCAGAGACGAACTGCCGGGCAGCAGTACCCGCAGGTTGCAGTACGCAGGACGGTGCGGTGGTGGAGTTCCGAAGCCAGAGCGGTTGCCTGACGGCGACGGGGCTGACGACCGGACCGGGTGGCCCGCAGTGATCAGGGGCTGCCAGGAGCAGGACCGCAGTTGATGCGGTGGCAGTAAGCAGTAAGTGCAATCGCGGTACCCAGCAGTGGAGTCAGTGAGCAGTACCTCGGTAAAGGCGTCGGCTGCGGGCGCGCGTACCGGGAGGTTCGGCAGTGGGGTTCCAAGCCAGAGCGGACGCAGGACGGGCGACGGGGCTGGCTGCCGAAGAGTGGCGCTGTCGCAGGCCACCAGCAGTTCGCGTCACCGGCAGTAGCAGCAGTACGCAACACGAGCAGCACGCAGTTCACGTTCGGCAGGTAGCTGATCCAGAGGGAAGAACGGAGGAGCCCAAGCGCCATCGGGATCGCCCGGGTGGAATGAACTGGACCCGGGTACCGCAGGACATCGTTAGTGAGGTGGTCTCCGGTCAAGCAACCGCGATCCCCGCACACGCCGGTACCCCCTTCGGCGGTGCGGACACAGTAGGCCGGCGCAGTCTCAGGGCCGGCAGATGGTGTAGCAGTTCCTTCGGGGCCCTGGTGCCACACGGCACCAGGGCCCCTCACACGCGTGTTCCACAGAGAGGTGAGATGACAGCAGACGACTCGTACAACCGGATCGATGACGACGACTACCCCGCCTACACCATGGGCCGGGCCGCCGAACTGCTCGGCACCACCCAGAACTTCCTGCGCGCCATCGGCGAAGCCCGCCTGATCACCCCGCTGCGCTCGGCCGGCGGACACCGCCGCTACTCCCGCTACCAGCTGCGCATAGCCGCCCGCGCCCGCGAACTCGTCGACCGGGGCACGTCGATCGAGGCGGCCTGCCGCATCGTCATCCTCGAAGACCAGCTCGAGGAAGCCCAGCGCATCAATGAGGAACTGCGCGGCTCCGCATCCCACGACCGCGCCACCGCCTGATCCCGGCCCTTCTGCCCTGTCCAGTTGCTAGGGCATGTGCAGTTTTTCATACTATGTACGCATGATCGCCGAAGACGCCCAGCCGCCGGTCCGGGGGCGGGCGCCCCAGTACCGCTCCGCCACCGCGCCCGACGCCTCCCGCGCCCCGGCTGGTGATCCGCCGGCCGGCGCGACCGGTAAGCCGGTCCCCGACCAGGCCGCCACCGGCCCGGAAAGCGGGGCGGCGCGGGCGGTGGCCGTGGTGAAGCCAGGATTGCGCTGCTGGCTGCATGCCGGGATGTTCCCCCTCGCGCTGGCCGGCGGCCTCCTCCTGATCGCGCTTTCGCGTTCGGCGGCGGCGGTCGCGGCCTGTTCGGTGTACGCGGCCTCGGCCTGTCTGCTGTTCGGTACGAGCGCGGTGTCCCACCGCCGCACCTGGGGCCCGCGGGGGGAGGCGGTCCTGCGCCGCCTGGACCATGCGGACATCTTCCTGATCATCGCCGGCACGTACACGCTCCTGGCGACAATGCTGTTGAGCGGCCGCCAGCACGGGCCTTCTCAAGCACTGGGCCCGGATACGGGCCGACGCCTGCGGTACATCATGATGTCCGGCAGCATGACCGGCACAGTGTCGGGGCCCTGAGCATCAACGAGCAGTGGGGAGTCGTCGTGACCGCAGAGGTGCCGAACGAGGACGGCGCGGGGGCCACCCGTCCCGGCGGCCACGGAATACGCCTGGACTCGGCGTTGTCGCTGGCGAGGGTCCTGGGAGCGGCGGAGGCATCGGCGCCGGTGGAGTCCCTCGACGTGGTCGCGCGGATACTCAAGGAGCATCTCGGGGCGGCGTCGGTGTCGTTCCTGATCACCGATTTCACCGGGAGTTCGGTGGTGCGGCTGGGGGCTGCGGGCACTATCGAGACAGGTGAGCCGGCCCGGCGCATCACGCTGCGGGGCACCGTGTACGACGACGTGATCCGCACCCAGAAACCGGCCATCGAGGACAGCAGCCGGGGGACATACACACGCGTCGTGGCCCCGGTGACCAACCGCGGGGACGCCATCGGGCTCCTGGAGCTGTTCCTGCCCGCGGCGCCGGATGCGGAGGTGATGCGGGAGATCGGTGTGAGCGCGCACGCGCTGGCCTACATCGTCATCGCGAACCGGTCCTTCACCGACGTCTACCAGTGGGGCCGGCGCACCAGCCCACTGAGCCTGGCCGCGGAGATCCAGCACCGGCTGCTTCCGGCGTCGCTGGCGTGCGAGGCCGCGCAGTTCGCGGTCGCCGGGGCGCTGGAGCCCGCCGAACTCGTCGGGGGCGACACCTTCGACTACGTCATCGACCGCGACGCCGTCCAACTGTCCGTCACCGACGCCATGGGCCACGACGTCCAGGCATCGCTCCTGGCCACCCTCGTCGTGGGTGCGTTGCGCCGGGCCCGGCGCGCGGGCGGAAGCCTTCTTGAGCAGGCCCGCGAAGCCGACCAGGCGATGCGGGACCACGGCCGCGAAGGCTACGTCACCGGGCAACTGCTCCGCATCAGCCTCCTCGACGGCAGAGCCGAGTTCGTCAACGCCGGGCACCCCTGGCCGCTGCTGCTCCGGGACGGCCAGGTGCGGCAGATCATCCCGGAGGTCGACCTGCCCTTCGGCGTGCAGCCCCCGCATACCTACCGGGTACAGCCGCTGGACCTGCGACCGGGGGACCGACTGGTCATGCTCACGGACGGCATGCTGGAACGCAACGCCAGGAACCTTGGCCTGCCTGAGCTGATCGCCGAAACCCGCGCGCTGCACCCCCGTGAAGCCGCCCGCGCCCTCATCGGGGCGATCGTCAACGCCAGCGGCGGCCACCTGGAGGATGATGCGACCGTCATGTGTCTGGACTGGCACGGCACCGGCCACTCCCAGCGGGACGCCGCCACCGGCGCCGACCTCACCGACGCCTCACAGCCCCTGGACAGAGGGCGGACCGCTCCCGGGCAATGACCCGAGGCCCGCAAGCCAAAGGCGCGTGGGAGCGCGGGCGGTGCGGCCCGACCGCTGAGCGTCCAGACGCACTGGCATGCGGCCAAGATTCTCGAACGGATGAGCCTGGCACGGGCCCTCGCTGCTGAGCCGAGCCCGCCTCGACGAGCCTGCGGACGCGGTGGCAGCACCCAAGAACTTCGACGTCCAGCCGAAATGATCAAAGCCGTGTGCAGGCCCCAGTCCGTGGACCGCGGACGGCGTCCCGACCGCGCGGTGTCTCATCGGCCATCAAACACACCCCGATGGGACAAACATACTTTGTGTCAGGACGGGATGCGCGTTCTAGCGGACTCCTTGGTGTGCGGCTGCACGGGAGGCGCGGCGGCCGTGGCGGCACGTTGATCGTCGGGGCTGACCGGAGGTGACGGGTCATGCCGGCGCCACGAGTTCGTAACGAGCCATTGACAGGAACTTTGGTCAGAGGCAGTCTCTGTGCAAGCAAGTGGCTAAACGATTAGCCAACCTGGTTTCCACCATTTTGGGTAGGTCATGGCGCGACGGATCGGGATCAAGGACGTGGCCGCTGCAGCCGGCGTGTCGGTGGCGACGGTGTCGAACATCCTGAACCGCGTGGAGGGCAAGCGAGCCAGCCAGGAGACCCGCGAGCGTGTCCTGCGGGTGGCCGAGGAACTCGGGTACGCCCCGAACGGTCTGGCCCGGGGGCTCAGGACCCAGCGGTCACACACCATAGGCTTCATCAGCGACGAGATCGCCACCACCCCGAACGCGAGCCGGATGGTTCTCGGCGCTCAGGAGACCGCAGCCGCCCATGGAGTGGTCCTCCTTCTGGTGAATACCGGCGGCGACGAGCGGCTGGAGCGTCGCAGCATCGAGATGCTGCTTCAGCGCCAGGTCGACGGGGTGCTGTACGCCACCATGTACCACCAGGTCGTACGCCTTCCCGCGAGCCTGCGCTCCACGCCTTCGGTACTCCTGGACGCCAGCTGCGACGATCCCGCGGTCGGTTTCGTGGTGCCGGACGAGGTGCAGGGCGGGTACACAGCGGTGCGCGAACTGATCGATCACGGACACCGCCGGATCGGCATGACCACGGGAACCGCGGACATCCCCGCCCTTCACGGTCGCATCGCGGGTTATCGCAAGGCGTTGGCCGAGGCCGGTGCCCCCTACGATCCCGCCCTGATCGCCTCCGAGGAAGTGGCGCACCTGGGTTCGGTAGCCGACGACGTGGCCGCCGGATACCGGGCCGCGCGAAGGCTGCTGACAACCGGGCAGCGCCCGACGGCACTGTTCTGTTTCAACGACCGCATGGCGGCCGGCGCCTACCGGGCCGCCGCCGAGCTTGGGCTTTCCATTCCCGGGGATCTGTCGGTGATCGGGTTCGACAACCAGGAACTGGTCGCTGAGGCGCTTTACCCGGCGCTGAGCACTGTCCAGCTCCCCCACTACGAGATGGGGGAACGAGCGGTCACCCAGCTGCTCGCGCTCACCGGAACGGCGGGCGGCCCACCGGCCCCCGTCATGCAAGAGATGCTGCATTGCCCGCTGGTGGGGCGGGCATCGGTCACTTCGCCGCCCCGGTCTTGACCCCGGGACGGCGAAGCACTTCACACGATGACAGGCGACCGCTGCGATCGGTCGTCACTCCTGTCGGTACTTCGAACACAGTGAGGGTACACAACCATGTCCTCTGAACTCTTCCGGTCGTCGATGAGCCGTCGTGGCCTGCTGAGAGCCGGAGCCGCGACCGCCGCTGTGGCGGGCGTTGGCGGTCTGGCGTCCGCATGCTCTTCCGGGTCTTCCAGCTCCTCCGGATCGAAGGTACTCAAGGTCTCGGTGTTCGCGGACCAGTCGTCCGCGGACAAGCTGAGCAAGGCGGCCGCGACGTTCGAGGCGGCGCACCCGGGCGTGAAGGTGAAGTTCACCGGCACCTCGGGGACCGACTGGAACGACTTCTTCAGCAAGCTGCTCACCCAGATCGCCGCAGGCAACGCCCCCGACATCGCCTCGGTCGCGACCGAGGGCCTCCAGCTCTTCGCGGCCAAGGGACTGGCGGAACCGCTGGACGACTACGTCAAGCGGGACGCCTCCGAGCTCAAGTCGTACTTCGCCGACGTCCACCCGGCTCTGGTCGAGGCGATGATGTACCAGGGCCACCTGTACGAACTGCCGACGGACTTCAACGCGGGCAACATGTTCTACAGCACGTCCCTGCTAGAAAGCGCCGGCGTCGGCCAGCCTGCCGCCGACTGGAACAAGGACGACTTCTACAACATCGCCAAGAAGGTTTCCGCCGGGGGCGGCAACACGGTGGGTTACGACTGGGTCGTCCGGCTCTGGGGCAGTTGGACGTCCTGGATGTACGCCAACGGCGGCAACCTTCTCACGGAGGGCAAGTGGGACGGCGGCGACTGGCTGTGGAACACCTTCTACCCGAACGACCCCGCCGCGGCCCACCGCAAGGGCGGCTGGCGCTGGGGTGACCCCACTGCCAACTCCGCTCCAGTCATCGAGTCCCTGGACTACATGATCCAGCTGCAAAAGGAAGGCCTGTCGCCCAAGCCCGACATCGGCGGCGGCAACACTCTCCAGGGGCTGTTCGCCAGCAACAAGATCGGCACGGCCATCGGCGGCGGATTCTGGGCGGGCGGACTCCACAACGCCGGCATGGCGCAGGGCTCCTTCGACGTCCAGTACTTCCCCAAGTGGCGGACTCAGCGACACCTGTTCGGGGCGGGTGGTTACGGCATCTTCAAGTCCTCCAAGAACAAGGACCTTGCCTGGGAGTTCGTGAAGACCCTGGTGTCCGCGAAGAACCTCGACCTGCTGTTCCCCGGCAACGTCACCACGTTCCCGCGCAGGTCGATGATGACGGCCGAGAGGTATGCCGCCAACGGACCGAAGAACTGGCACGTCTTCTACGACACGCTCACCCAGTTCGACAACACCGCCCCGATCCCTGCCCCGCCGTACTACAACGCGATGGCGATCGCGTTGAACAAGCGCACCACCGAGGCCATGTCGTCGGGCAACGCCAAATCGGCCCTCGACGGTCTCCAGAGCGATCTCGAAACCGCCGCGAAGACGGGATGACGCCCCGATGTCGAACCCTGTCCGAATCGTCAGCCGTGCCTCCGCCCCGCCGGGCGAGCAGCCCAGCAGCCCCACGCGGCCACCGGCAGACGCCGACATCCTGCGACGGCGTTCGCAAAACCGCCGTGCACGCCGCGAAACCTTCTTCGGCTACGTCATGGTGGCGCCAGCCCTGGTCGTGGTCGTCGTCTTCACCATCGCCCCGATCCTCGCCTCGTTCGTCCTAGGCCTGTTCAAGTGGGACGCCATCTCCAGCCCTCAGTTCGTGGGCCTGGACAATTTCGACGCGCTCCTGCATGACAAAGCGGTCACCCACTCGCTGCTGGTCACCTCGGGCCTCGCTGTGATGATCGTCGTCCTCCAGGTCGCCCTCGGCCTGGGCCTGGCACTGCTCGTCGCGCAGCGGGCGTCGAAGATCGTGCAGAACCTCTTCCGCGCTGCGTACTTCCTGCCCATGCTGGCCTCGGCGGCGTCCATTTCCATCGTGATGTCGTACATGTTCAACGATCAGTTCGGCGTCATCAACTACTACCTGGACCTGCTGCATCTGCCACAGGTGTCATGGCTGAGCTCCACAGGGGGAGCAACCGCCACCATCGTGTTGGTCGCGGTATGGCAGCAACTGGGCTTCACGTTCATCCTGTTCGTCGCCGCCCTCGGCTCGCTACCAGTCGACGTGCTGGAGGCCGCCCAGATGGACGGTGCCACTTCCGCCCGCATGTTCTGGCGGATCAAGCTTCCCCTGATCAGCCCGACCCTGCTGTTCGCCTCCACCGTGGGCCTGATCAACACGATGCAGCTGTTCGACCAGCCGTACGTGATGACCAAGGGCGGCCCAGGCGACTCGACGTACACCACGGTGCTGCTCGTCTACCAGACCGCCTTCCAAAACCTCCAGTTCGGCTACGCCTCGGCGATCTCCGTGGTGCTGTTCGTCGTCCTGCTGGTCATCACAGCCGTGCAGTTCACGGTGAGCCGAAAGTGGGTGTTCTACTCGTGACCGCCATCCTCGGCAAGCGGACCTCGCCGACTGCCCGTACGTCCCGCCCCCGTCACCGTCCCAAGGTCGGACGTCTGCTGTCGATCACCGTGCTGACCGTGACAGCCCTCCTGGTGGTGGCCCCGCTCGTGTGGGCCGTGGCCACCTCGCTGCGCACACCGGCTACGTCCTTCGATCAACCGCCGCAATGGATTCCCACCCACCCGATCTGGTCGAACTTCAGGGCAGTCTTCGACCAGGTGCCGCTGACGTCGTTCTTCCTCAACAGCGTCGTCGTCACCGGACTCATCGTGATCGGCCAGCTCATCACCTCCACGATGAGCGGCTATGCCTTCGCCATGGTCCGCTTCCGCGGCAACAAAGCCCTCTTCGGCATCATCCTGGCCACCATGATGGTCCCCATCCAGACCACCATCATCCCCGTCTTCCTGATCATCAAATACCTCGGCCTGACCGACAGCCGCATGGCGCTGATCCTGCCTGTCATCGGAGGTGCCTTCGGCACTTTCCTGATGCGGCAGTACTTTCTGCAGATGCCCCGTGAGCTCGGCGAGGCCGCACGGGTCGACGGCGCCTCGCACTTCCAGGTCTTCGCCCGCATCTACGCCCCCATGGCGCGCGCCCCGATGGCGACCCTGGCGGTCCTCACCTTCTCCGCCTACTGGAACGAGTTCTTCCGGCCGCTGATCTTCCTGCAGTCCACCGACAACTTCACCATGCCGCTGGGCCTGGTGACCCTGCAAGGAACCCTGGGCACCGGCAGCATCTCCATCGTGCTGGCCGGCGTGATCATCGCTCTCATCCCCAGCCTGCTCATCTTCCTCGCCGCCCAGCGGTACTTCGTCGAGGGAATCGTGGCCGGCTCCTTCCGCTGAGCCGCCCCCGTCCTCGCGCTCGCCCACACCTCGAAAGGCACGCGTGTGTCCAACGCGCCCTTTGACCGGCATCGGCCCGTCGCGCACCTGCGACCGCCCCGAAACTGGATCAACGACCCCAACGGCCTGGTTCACCACGACGGCCAGTACCACGTCTGCTACCAGTACAACCCGTACGGAACCGATCACGCGAACATGCACTGGGGCCACTTCCGCAGCGCCGACCTGCTGAACTGGCACATACTGCCCGTCGCCCTCACCCCCACTCCCGGCGGTGAGGACGCCGACGGCTGCTACTCCGGCAACGCCGTGTCCGACGGAGACAGGATCGTCGCCTTCTACTCCGCCTACCGTCGCGACCGCCAACACCAGCCGGTCACAACCGCCATCTCCCACGACGGGGGCCTGACGTTCCGACCACGCGGCGACCTTCTCATACCGGAACCGCCCGACGGCACCACCATGTACCGCGACCCCTACGTATGGCGGCACGGCGGCGGCTGGCGGATGCTGGTAGGCGCCGCCCTCGCCGACGGCCGCGCCGCTGTCCTGCTCTACGACTCTCCCGATCTGGAGGACTGGACCTACCTGGGCCCCTTCCACGCCGGCGCTCCGCAGCCCGTCGGTGACGCCGGAGCAGCCACCGGTGACGGCTGGGAGTGCCCCCAGTACCTCCCGGCAGCCGACGATGTGGGGCGGGGCATCCTCATTCTCAGCGCTTGGAGCGCCGAGGACGGACCTGGCGGCGTCCTGGCACTGACCGGCGAGGACCGCAACGACGTTTTCGAGGCGGACCCACCCCAACTCCTCGACCATGGGCCCGACTTCTATGCTCCTGCCGTGATGCGTGCCCCTGGCGGCAGATGGCTGCTGTGGGGCTGGGCCTGGGAAGCCCGCGACCGGGTGTGGACCCGAACTGGCGGCTGGGCCGGGACCCTCACGGTTCCTCGTGAGATCAAGCTCACCGAGGGCGGCCGGGTGCATCAGCAACCCGCCGCCGAACTGGCCGCCCTCCGCGGGGAACGTGTGGTCCACGCGGCGGGATCGGCCGTAGGCGACAACCCGGTGGAACTGGGCGAACCGGGCCGCAGTTTCGACCTCGCGGCCCGGCTGGATCCCTCCGGCGGAGCCGGCCTGCGCCTGGTCACCTCCGCGGACGGCTCCGAGTACCTCGACATACGCCTCGACCCGTTCGGTGGCTTGTTGGTGGTCGATCGCGAGAATGCCTCACTCGATCCGAAAGCGAGCCGCGGCACGTTTTCGATGCCGTACCCCGTTGGCGAGCCTGTCGATCTGCGGCTGATCGTCGACCACTCCATCGCCGAGGTCTTCCTGTCCACCGGGCAGGCACTCACCGTGCGTTTCTACCCGGTCGGCGATGGCCCCTGGCGCCTGCAGGCGCATGCCACTTCGGATGCGCAGCTCCGCTACTCAGTCGATGCGTGGCAGATTCGACCGCTCACCATCAGGGAGCCCGCCGCCGAGGCAGCAACGCGGGAAGGTTCTCTGGCCTGAGCGCGCCTGTCCGGCCGGGCAAGGGGGTAGGCCGACCTCGCCTGGCCGGACGGACGGGCCACCCCCACCGCGGCCTCGTGCACGTCCAACCGACGCGCGGTGGGCAGCCTGCCTTCCTCCACCCAGCAACACCTTGGCTACCGCCCCGGCCCGTCGCCCGTGGTCCGCGCCGAAGCCGTAAGGCGGTGATCAGCCCGGCCACACATGAGAACGCCCTTTCTTCCTTTGCGGAAGGGCTCCTGAGGGTGCGCCAGGGAACCGCCTGGGAGAGTGAGCACCGCGTTCTGACCATCGACTCCGGCTGCTATCCCGGACGAGCGTGCCGGAGCCGGTCGGCGACCAGTCTGCTGGTGGAGCGGTCGCCGCACTTGGCCGTGATCGGTGGTCAGGGCGACATCGCCTGCGCCGAGGGGCTATGGAGGACTCCTGGAGGCGTTGCGGGACCGAGCACATAACCCTTCCCCGGCCCGACTCATCGGGGAGGCAGTTCGCCGGAACCGCGCAGGACAAGCCTGGTAGGGACGACCTCGGCCCGAGGGCGAGTGCGGTCGCCGTCGAGACGGGCGAGTACCGTCCGGGCCGCGGCGGCGCCCAGGGCGGCGGGGTCCTGGGCGATGACCGTCAGGGGTGGTTCGAGGATCTCGGCGAGTGGCAGGTCGTCGAAGGCAACGAGAGCGATGTCCTTGCGGCGTCGTCTGGCCAGGGCCGTCACCGCGCCCATGGCCGTGAAGTTGTTCCCGGCGAGCAGCGCCGTGGGCGGCTCGGCGAGGTCCAGAAGGCGTTCGGTAGCGGCGGCCGAAGCGTCCTGGTCGTGGCCGCTGGCGACGAGGTGCCTGTCGTAGGGGACGCCGGCAATGACCAAAGCGGCGCGGTAGCCGGCCAGGCGCTCGCGGCGGGTGTAGAGGCCCGCCGGGAGGTCTCCGATGAATCCGATCCGCCGGTGCCCGACCGCCAGCAGGTGCGCCGTGCCTTCCTGGGCGCCGGCCCGGTTGGAACTCACTACTCTGTCGGTGGCCAGCCCGATGCCGGGCCGGTCCAGGAAGACCACGGGCGGCCCGGAGGAGCCCCCGCCGAGGTAGTCGTGATGCGCGCCGACCGAGGGAACGACGACGAGTGCGCTGACCCGGCGGCTGAGGAAGGTCTCGATGAGGGCGCGTTCCTGGGCCGGGTCCTCGGCCGATGAGCCCATCAGCAGTGTCAGGCCCCGCTCGCGGACCGCGTCCTCGATCCCCCCGGCCACCGTGCCGAAGAAGGGGTTGCCCATGTCCGGGACGACCAGGCCGATGGTGCTGTCGGGACTGCCCCGCCGCATATTGCGGGCCATGAGATTGGGCTGGAAGCCGAGCCGGGTGACCACTTCCATGACCTTCTCGCGGGTCTTGGCCGAGGTCGGGCCGTCACCGTTGAGAACCCGGGAGACCGTCTTCGCGCTGACGCCGACCTCATGGGCCACATCACTGAGCGTCGGCCGCCGATCCCCGCTCATATGCCACCGTTCTCCGCTGTTGCCCCTGCCCGGCCGGCCCTGGTCACCGGCCGACGGGGCATCCTATAGGTCACGTGGTGGGGAGCCCGGCGGCCCTGGCGGCATCCGCGTCGGCGACGGTGGTTTTCCCGCCGTCACTTCCCACCGTCAGCGCCCCGGTCATGATCGCCACGACCTCGGCCATCGAGTAGTCGGACGGCTTGATGAGCGCCTCCCGCTTCCCCATGCGATGGACGTGGATACGGTCGGCGATCTCGAAGACGTGCGGCATGTTGTGGCTGATGAGGACGACCGGCAGCCCCTTGTCCTTCACGCGGCGTATCAGGTCGAGCACCTGGCCGGACTCCTTGACGCCCAGGGCCGCGGTCGGTTCGTCCATGACGACGACGCTACTGGCCCAGGCGACCGCGCGGGCCACGGCAACCGCCTGGCGCTGTCCGCCCGACAGGGTTTCGACAGTCTGGGTCAGCGACCGCAGGCCGATCTTGAGCTCGGCCATGTGGGCGGCGGCCTCCTGGCGCATCCGCTTCTTGTCCAGCATGCGTAGCGCGCTGCCGAACAGGCCGGGCCGGCGCAGTTCTCTGCCGAGGAACATGTTGGAGGCGATATCCATGGACGCAGCGACGGCAAGGTCTTGATAGACGGTCTCGATTCCGTGCTCCCTGGCCTGCTGGGGGCCACTGAAGCGGATGACCTCTCCGTTCAGCCGGATCTCGCCGCTGTCCGGAACGAGGGCGCCGGTGAGAGCCTTGATCAGGCTGGACTTTCCGGCGCCGTTGTCGCCGATGACGGCGAGTACCTCGCCGGGCATCAAGTCGAAATCAGCGCCGTCGATAGCGGTGACGTGACCGTAGCGCTTGACCACCCCACGAGCCTGGAGCACGGGGGTGGGGCGGGTCGGCTTCGCCACGGGCGTCGAGGACGTACCGGGCGCGTCGGGGGATGTGGGGGTCTTCGGCGTCATCAGCGGATCCTCTTTCGGGAGAGCTGGTCGACGGTCACCGCGAGGATGACGAGGATGCCGGTGATCAGCGTCTGGTAGATGGAGGCGACACCCATCAACTGCAGGCCGTTGCGGAATACACCGACGATGAGCGCGCCGATCAGGGAGCCCAGGACAGTACCGCGGCCGCCGAAGAGGCTGGTGCCGCCGAGGACGACGGCGGTGATGCTGTCGAGATTCTCGGTCTGCCCGGCCTGGGGGTCGCCGACGCCGGTGCGGGAGACCAGCAGCAGTGCGGCGATGCCGTAGACCAGGCCGGCCACGGCGTAGACACCGATGGTCAGCCGGCCGGTGCGCACGCCGTTGAGCCGGGCGGCCTCGGGGCTGTTGCCGAGCGCGTAGACGTGCCGTCCCCAGGAGGTGTTGCTCAGCGCGTAGGCGAAGGCGAGGAAGAGCGCGATGGTCAGCACCGAGCCGTAGGTGACGTCGGTGTGCCCCAGGGGAAAGGTCTCGCCGAGAAAGGTCAGCGTCCGCGGCAGTCCGGTGATGGTCTGCTCGTTGGAGTAGACGTGGGTCAGGGCAAAGGCGATGTTCAGCATGCCGAGCGTGACGATGAACGGCGGCAGCGGCACCAGGCGCACCAGTAGGCCGTTGACCAGACCGAACCCGGCGCACACGCCCAGGCCCAGTGCGATCGCCACCAGCGGCGGGACGCTGCCCGCTGCCGCGGTCTTGGCGATCATGATGGAGCCGAACGCCATCACCGCCCCGCAGGACAGGTCGATTCCGGCTGTCAGGATGATCAGGGTCTGGCCGATGGCAAGCGCGCCCACCACCATGACCTGCTGGATGATCAGGGAGAAGTTGCCGCCTGACAGGAATTGGTCGGTCGTCAACGAGAAGAAGGCACAGGCCAGAGCGAGCGCTGCCAATGGGCCGGTGGTGGGCGCGGCGGTCAGCCGGCGCAGCCGGGTCGGCTCCTTCAATGTGGAGTAAGGGGGGGCTGCGGTGGTCATAGGGGTCCTTGCGGTGTGAGAGTCGAAAGCGGCCCGGCCCTGGTCAGGGCGTCACGGGCCGGGCCGCCGTTCTGTGGCTGCGGCGGAGGGCCGCCCGATCGTGGGGGCCGCGCGCAGGTCAGGCATCATCCCCAGCAGTTGGCCAGGCCGTAGGTGGTGTCCTTGGCGTCGACGCCGGTCTGTGGCTTGTCTGTGATCAGCGTGACCCCGGTGTCGGTGTAACCGGCGGCCTTGGCACCGCCCTTGGCGTAGTCGGCGACCGCCTTGATGCCGTCCTCGGCCATCTTCAGCGGGTACTGCTGGGAGGTGGCGGCGATCTTGCCGTCCTTGACCGCCTGCGTTCCGGTGCAGCCGCCGTCGACCGAGACGATCAGCACGTCCTTCTCGCGGCCCTTCGCCTTCAGCGCGGTGTACGCGCCCAGCGCCGCGGGCTCGTTGATGGTGTAGACGACATTGAGGTCGGATGCCTTCTGCAGGCAGTTCTCCATCGCGGTCTGGCCCTTGGCCTGGTCACCGCCGGTGTCCTGGGAACAGACGATCGACTTGTCGCCGGCGCTGATACCGAAGCCCTTGAGGAAGCCGTCGTGCCGCTGCTGCCCGACCGCGACGCCCGGCGCCAGGTCCAGCGTGGCGATCTTCGCCCGCTTCCCGGCCATCGCGGCCTTGGCGTAGGCGCCGATCAGTTCGCCGGCCTTGAGATTGTCGGTGGCGAACAGGGCGTCGGTGGCGGACTGGGGGTCGGTGGGGCTGTCCAGAGCGATGACCATGACGCCCTTGGCGCGGGCCTTGGCGATCGCGGGCACGATGGCCTTGGAGTCGCTCGGGGTGATCAGGATGCCCTTGACACCGGCGGCGGTCATGTTCTCGATCGCGGTGATCTGACTGGCGTTGTCGCCGTCGAACTTGCCGGCGGCCGTCACCAGGTCGACGTTGTTGGCCGTGGCGGCCTTCTGCGCGCCGTCCTTCATCTTCACGAAGAAGGGATTGGTGTCGGTCTTCGTGATCAGACCGACCTTGATCTTGTCGTTCGAGCCGGACCCTGCGGTGGACGACGATCCCTTGGAGCCCGATCCGCAGGCGGTCAGCGCGAGCGCCGCGACCGTGAGCCCGACGGCGGCTCTGACGGCAGTTCGGGCGGCGGCGCGGGTGAGACGGTACATGGTGAGCTCCTAGGCGGTACGGAAGTGCGGCGCCGACGGCGATCGCAAAATGTCATCGTTGACACTGTCATCGTTGACATTGGCTTGCTGAGGATGATGGGCTCCGCATCGTCGAAACGTCAATGCCCCTTGGCCATAACAAGTCAGCAACACCGCCGTCACCCCCTGGCGCCGACCCAACGAAGCCACGGCCCGAGCAGCGAGTTCCCGGCGCACAGCGCGGCTTCCGGGCACAGCCGTCATCTCACGAAAAGAGAACCATCGATGCAGGGACCCCAGATCACCGTGATCGGCGAGTGCGTCGCCGACGCCCTCCTCGAGAGCAGCACCGCCCCGACGGGCGAACTGGCGCTGCGCGTCCTGCCCGGCGGCGGGCCGGCCAACACCGCCGTCGCGCTGGGCCGGCTGGGCACAGCGGTCCGCTTCCTCGGCCGGCTGTCCGACGACACCTTCGGCCGCCTGTTCCGGGCGCGGCTGACGGAGTCGCAGGTGGATGTGCGCGACTGCCCCCTGGCGGCCGAGCCCAGCACCCTGGCAGTGGCCGAACTGGACGGGCGCGGCTCCGCCACCTGGTCTTTCCACGCCGAGGGCGCGGCCGACTGGCAGTGGACAGCCGCAGAACTGGACGCGGTGGACCTCGCCGGCACCGCCTGCTTGCACGCCGGCTCGCTCACGCTGATACGGGCGCCGGGCGCCGCAGTGGTCGAGGACTTCCTGGTGCGCGCGGCTACCGGCGCCACTGTGTCGCTGGACCCGAACGTGCGCCCGCAACTCGTGCCGCCGGCCGACTACCGGGCACGGCTGACCCGTTGGTGCGAGGCCGCCGACATCCTGCGGGTCAGCGAGGAAGATCTGGAGGTGCTGCGCCCAGGAACGCCCCCGGAGCGTGCCTGCGACGAGTGGCACGCCGCCGGGGCCCGCCTGGTGGTCGTCACCCGAGGGGAAAGGGGCGCGCTGGTGTCACTGGACGGCGAACGGGCGGAGCTGCCGGGCGTGCCGGTGCGAGTGGCGGACACCGTTGCCGCCGGCGACGCCTTCACCGCGGGCCTGCTCCACCACCTTGGGGCGCGCGGCCTGCTCGGGGGGCGACTGACTGATCTGACGCTCGCCGACGCCGTGGCCGCAGCCGAGCTCGGCACCCGGGTGGCGGCCCTGACCTGCTCAGTTCCCGGGCCCAACCCGCCGTGGGCTCATCAGCTCGGTGGCCTGGCGACGACACCCGTACTCTGAGGCCCGGCCTGGCGCTGGCCAGCGTGGGCCGCTGCCTGGACTTGCCATGGGTCTGCACCCGGGGCGGCCCCAGTCGGGAGCCTCCGTTCCCTCCGCACGGGACACGAAGGCCATGACGAACCGTTGACATGCAGGGCAACGCGCATGAGCCTCATCGCAACCGACAAGCCCAAACCTTCTGGCAGGTTCTCATGAAACGCATTGGGCTCAAGGATGTGGCCGCTGCTGCCGGGGTTTCGGTCACCACGGTTTCCCATGTACTGAACGACGTGCAGGGCAAACGCATCAACGCCGCGACCCGGCGGACGGTGCTGGATGCAGCCGAGCGAATGGGGTACCTGCCCAACGGCCTGGCTCGCGGGCTGCGCCTGAGCCGGTCGAACACGGTGGGCTTCGTCTCCGACGAGATTGCCACCACGCCCCATGCGGGTCAGATCATCCGGGGTGCGCAGGAGGCTGCGGCCAAGCGCGGTCTGATGCTGCTGATGCTGAACACCGGTGGCGACCAGGAGCTGGAGGACAAGGAGATCACGCTGCTGCTCCAGCACCGCGTGGACGGCGTGCTCTACGCCGCGATGTACCACCGGGTGGTACAGGTGCCCACGTTGCTGCGTTCGGTTCCCACTGTCCTTCTGGACGCACGCAGTGACGATCCCGGCATCGCCTCTGTCGTACCGGACGAGGAGCAGGGGGGTCGGACAGCGACCCGTGAGCTGGTGGCCCGCGGTCACCGGCGGATCGGCTTCGTCAACCACATCGAGGACATCCCCGCTGCGCGGGGCCGGCTGGCGGGCTACAAGGCGGAGCTGGCAGGAGCGGGGATCGCCTTCGACCCTGACTTGGTGGTCGCCCACAACGCGGTTGGCGCGGGCGGCTACCAGGGAGCCCGGACCCTGCTCGGCCAGGAGGACCCTCCGACCGCGCTGTTCTGCTTCAACGACCGTATGGCGATGGGTGCCTACCGCGCGGCGGCGGAAGCCGGGCTCGCCATTCCGGCGGACCTTTCGGTGATCGGGTTCGACAACCAGGAGCTGATCAGCGAGAACCTCTTCCCACCTCTGACCACTGTGGCACTTCCGCACTACGAGATGGGCGCGCGGGCGATCGTGCACCTCCAGCAGGCGATCGACGCCGCGGCTGGCGCTGCTCCCGAGGCCGCAGCCGTGCATGAATACCTGCGTTGTCCGCTGATCTTGCGGGACTCGGTCGGTCCGCCGCCCGGCCGTGATGCCGGACAGCCAAGACCCACACCTATGGGGTGAACGCCGAGGACGGCCGCTTTGCCGCCCTAGTCGTTTGGTCGTTGTCCCGGAGCGGCGAGGTCTCCCAGGCGTCCGTTCTGGTGCCCGCCACCATTCGTCCGCGGACCTGGCAGGTTGGTTGGAAGCCGGGCGGCGGATCCGAGCGGCGATGCGCTGCGGACCCGCCTTACACCCTCAGAGGCCCAGCCTCCATGCGGTCAGTTGTGTGACGTGGGCCGTCCCTGCGAGGGCGAACCCGCTGATCCCGGTGTCGCCGAGGCCAGGGCAGTACGCGCAGCCAGGGATGGCCGCGATGAGGGATCCGCATGACTTCTCTCCGAAAGGAAGGCGGAGGATCGAGGAAACGTTTCCTGAAGAGCCCGCTAGCATGTGTCAAGAGGTGCGCACTGTCCATGGGTCGGGACCCACGCCCAGGGCGGTGAGGTCTGCGCGGGAGGAGACGGCGATGACCGCAGGTGGAGCGCGGCCGAGCCGCAAGCGCGTGACGATGCGCGACGTCGCGACGTTCGCCGGGGTGGGCCTTACCACAGTCTCCCGGGTGGTCAACGGCGTGCTGGTCGATCCAGTACTGACTGCCCAGGTCCGCGACGCGGTCGAGCAGCTCGGCTATCGTCACGACGCCACCGCCAGCAATCTGCGCCGCACCGACCGCCGCACGGACACCGTCGGACTCGTCCTCGAAGACGTCGCCAACCCGTTCTCTTCTTCGCTGCACCGGGCGGTTGAGGATGTCGTCGCTGAACGGGGCCTTCTCCTCCTTACCGGCAGCAGCGACGAGGATCCGGCTCGGGAACGCAGTCTGCTCACCTCCCTCCTGACCCGTCGGGTAGACGGCCTGGTGGTCCTCCCCACGGGCGAGGTCGGCGCGGAGCTGGCCTCGGCGCGGCAGTTCGGAACTCCGGTGGTGTGCGTCGACCGGATGTTGGCGCTCGACGGCGTCGACACCGTGACCGTCGACAATGCCGGCGGCATCGCGGAGGCGGTGCAGCGACTCACCTCGCTGGGACATCGCAAGATCGCCTTCCTGGGAGACCGAACATCCCTGTGGACCGCGCAGCAGCGCTGGGATGGTTTCGTAGCGGCGATGACCCAGGCCCGGTGCGCGGTGCGCACCTCCTGGGCGCGCCGGGATATCCACGACGCCGCCGCGGCCGAAAGCGCCACGACCGAGATCTTCACCGGCCGGAACTCGCCGACCGCACTGATCACCGCCCAGAACCTGCTGACGATCGGTGCGCGACGCGTGCTGCAGAAGCTGCAGCTGCATCACTCCGTCGCGCACGTAGGGTTCGACGACTTCGAGATGGCGGATCTGCTCGATCCGCCGTTGTCCGTCGTCGCACAGGATCCAGCAGAAATAGGCAGAACGGCGGCGACGATGCTGCTGGCCCGGCTGGACGGGGATTCAAGCCCAGCACGCCATGTCGTTCTCCCCACCCGGTATCTCGCACGCGGCTCCGGCGAGATACCGGGCGATCTCGAAATTAGCTGATGGTGGCGTTCTGGGCGGTCATCGACCCGTTCCAGACGTTGAGGCCGAGGCGGCCGCTGCTGTAGGTGGTGTCAGTCACGTCGATGACCGGGGTGGTGGCGTTGTTGAAGAACACCTTGATCCTGGATCCTGCCGCTACGATCTTCAGATGATAGACCGTTCCGGGAGAGATCGATGTGTTGTAGACACCGAGCGTCACCCAGGGACGCCACAGCTTGATCTGGCCGGCGGTATTCACGTTGACCGTGTAATGACCGTTCGCAGAATCGTTGGAGCGGAAAGTCAGGCCCGCGGCGGCGCCGGCGGTGTCGGGGCGGAGGTCGGCGTCGTAGGTGAAGTCCGACGCGGTCTGCGAAGACAGGAGGTAGCCGTCGCCGCCGAACGTGCCCGCCTCCCCGGCCGTGGTGTCCGACCACGAGCCTGCCACGCTCGTCCATGGGCCCGACAGGTTCGTCTTGAACCCAGAACTCGGGCCGGGGCCGGAGTCGGGGGACGCGACCTCCGCGTTACGGATCGTGCCGCCGCCGTTGTAGACGTTGATGCCGAAGAGGCCGCTGGTGTAGGTGCTGTCGGTGGCATCGATGACGGGTGCGGCACTGTTGTCGAGATGGACCTGGATGCGGGGACCGACGGCCACGACCTTCACGTGGTAGTCGCGTCCGCGAACTATCGGGGTATTGAACGTGCCCACGGTGGCCCCGGGCCGCCAGAGCTTGACCTGGCCGCCGCCGTCGGCATTGATGTTGACCGTGTAGTGCTTGGCCAGGTCATTCGACGCCCGGAACGTGATCCCCGCGGCATTCGCGGTATCGAGCCGCAAATCGGCCGCATAGGAGAAATCCGAACCCGACTGCGCCGAGATATAGAACCCGTCGCCCGGCGCAGTCCCCGTCTTCCCGTCCGGGAGAGACGTCCATGACCCACCCGCCGCGCGCCACGGACCAGTCAGATTACTCCCGGGATTGTTTCCGTCATCGGCCTTCGTCGTGCTGTAGATATCCTTGAATTCACGGATCACCACATTGGAGAACTGCGCCGGTCCGCCGACACTGTACAGCGAGATCCCCTTGTCCTCGGGGGCTGGAAAAATCTCGCTGGAGTGGACGTACTTACCGTCGTCAACGAAGACCTCCAGAGTGGTGCGATCGACCAGGATACGCAGATGGACGTTCTTCTTGCTGAGCGGCGACCGACTCTCCACATATCGGCCGGACCCATCCGGGTTGCCGGTCTGAGAGCGGTTGACGTACACGTTGCCACCGGAAACGCCGACATCGGCGTGGTGGGTGCCGTCGGCCGACTTGCGCAACTGGAGTCCGATGTTGGTCGCGGTGTCCCAGCTCACGTCCGCGCTCAGCTCGTAGGTGCTGCCGCTGTACGACAGCGGCACCTGCCCGTTGACCGGGATCGTGCCCAGGTCGACGGTGCGGTTGACAATGCTGTCCAGGGCGCTGTTGGGCTGGGAGACCAGGCTGTAGAGGGCTCCGTCTTGCTTCTTGAGACGGATCTCTCTCACGATCGAGTCCGTGCCGTTGAAGCCGTCGTTGGACCAGGTCGGAGTGGTGTCGGGATAGTCCCAGTTGTTCATCCAGCCCATCGCGTACCGGACGGCCGGGTCGGGCGAGCCGCCGACCATCTTGTCCCAGGTGACCGCGCCGTACCAGTCCCAGCCGTAGTCAAGCCACTGCGGGGCGGCCTGGTCCGCCTGGAACCCTGTCCCGCTGAAGGTTCCGGTCCAGTAGGCGTAGGTGTTGGGCAGCCCGGACGCCTTGCCGTTGGCCCCCGCGCCGAGGACCCACTTCGTGGTGCCGTCGTCGGCTTGGATGGAGAACAGGTCCGGGCACTCGATGGTACCGATTCCGCTGGTGCCGAAGTTGCTCTGGAACTGCCAGTGCTTCAAGTCGGACGAGGTATAGAACCCGATGCTGTTGCCCTCGGCGAGAGCCATCACCCAGCGGTTGTGGGCGGCGTCCCGGACGATCTTCGGGTCGCGGAAGTCGGCTTTTCCTGGGTTGGGGAGCACGGGGGTGTCGCTGTAGTGCGAGAACGTCTTTCCCCCGTCGGTGGAGTACCAGAGGAACTGTGCCTGCGCTCCGCTGCTGCTGTCACGCTGGGTCATGATGGAGACAACGGCATTCGCTCCGAAGCCGGCTGTGTTCGAGCCGTCGACGACCGCGGACCCTGACCATACGTCGCCGTTGGGTTGGGTGTTCTTCGGGATCGCGACGCCTTGGTCCTGGAACGCCAGGTTGTCCGTGGTGGTGCTCCTGCGCCACGCGGTCCCCACGCTGTGCGTGTAGTCGGCGTTGTACAGGTAGTAGTACTGGTACTTGCCGTCGATGAAGATCGGCCGTTGCGGGTCGTTCATCCAGTTGTCGGGCACGGTGAAGTGGTAGGCCGCCCGGTATACGGGCGCTTGGTCGGCCTGCGCGTGCTGCGGGGTCAGAGCCGCCTGGGCGGCCGCGATCAGCAGCGCGAGCGCCACGATCACGCGGCTGAACAGGGCTGATGGGCGTCGAACGTTCACAATTCCTCCGGTTGCGGAAGACATACGACAGCTACGGAGTGGCGACACCTTCCGGTCGCGAAGCGGTGACGGGGGGATTGCCGGGACGTTGAGGAAACGTATCCTCGGCGGCTGCCCGACAGCATCGGGCCGTCCGGGGGACGTGTCAACAGTTCCGACTCGGCGTTCGAAGCCGCCCGTCTCGCGCCCGCAACAAGGATGTCCGAGGGGATTGACAGGTCCGCCGGACGGGTGCAGATTCGCTGGCAATACCTGGGGCCAAAACGATTGGGCACCCGACAGTGAGGTGCTGCCGGAGCAAGGGCGCGTCACCTCCCTAAGGCGGCGCCTCCGCGTCTCAATGAGAGCTGGTGTCGCGCATCTTCCATCCCGCGACGTTGCAGAGCTGAGTGTGAGGAGGAAACGTTTCCTGGAAGTGCGGCTACTCTCCGCATGCCAGTTGCCGTGGCGCGGCTGCGCTGGAGGGCCGGACTGCCGGCGGAGCAGACGCGTTGAAGCAGGGCGGCCTCTTGTCGGGGTGCTGCGCTGTGCGGAGGTGCTTCGCATCGATCGGGAGGATGCCCAAGAGTCGAACGAAGTGGACGGGGTCGGCGCTGTGGCGAGCCTCCGCCAAGTGGCGGCGGTAGCTATCGATCAGCCGGCCGGTTCAGGCGATGGTGACTATGGCTGTGTAGTGGGTGGCGAGTTTGTTCGTAGCGGGTGGCCAGGGCTTTGCTCTGCTTGAGGCGGTTGAAGCAGCGTTCGACGACGTTGCGGCGGCGGTAGAGGTGCCGGGAGAAGGTGCAGGGCTTCTCGCCGCGGCGTTTGCGGCCGGCGATCTGGTCGGTGCGTTCGGGGATGGTGCGGGCGATGCCGCGTGAGCGCGGGTAGGCCCGGATGCTGCGGGAGGAGTAGCCCTTGTCGGCCAGGAACCGGTCGGGCCGGGTGCGGGGCCGGCCCGGCCCCGGCCGCGGGATGCGGACGGCGTTCATGACCTGCGTGAGCTGGGTGCAGTCGTTGACGTTGCCGCCGGTGACGGTGAACGCCAGTGGCACCCCGCGGCCGTCGACGACCAGGTGGATCTTGGTCTCAGCCCGCCCCGGGAGCGGCCGAGTGCCTGGCCGGCGTGTGGGGCACCCCCTTTTTACGGGCGCCCGCGGCGTGCTGGTGCGCCCGCACGATGGTGGAGTCCACACAGGCCACCGACCAGTCCACGGCACCGACCGCGTCCGAACGCTGCTGCACCCGGGCCGGCAAGCGGTCCCAGGTCCTGTCCGCCGACCAGCGGCGGAACCGTTCGTAGGCGGTCTTCCACGGCCCGTACCGTTCAGGCAGATCCCGCCAGGCCGCACCCGTGGACAGCTTCCACAAGATCGCGTTGATGATCTCCCGCCGGTCCCGCACCGGACGCCCTATCAGCGACACCGGCAGCAACGGCTCGATCCGCTCCCACGCCTGATCAGTCAACTCATGACGACGCACCACACACCAACAACGCCCACACCCACTTTGCGGACACGCCCTTGGACGCCGGCGACCCCGAAGGCGCCGATCGGCGCGGCGTTGCGGCAATGGAGTACGTAAAGCGCCATGCGGGCGACAACGTCAGCTCGTCTCCGGTGCCCTGTCCGGCCGGCAGACAGGCATGGTCGTGGCCGGCGGAACCCTCCACCTCACCTGCTCAAACCGAGGTCGGAAAAGGCTCAGTGTGTGGTGAAGGCGCGGTAGACGGTGGTCACGGTTCGGTCGTCGCCGGAGTCGGTGACCCGGGCGCTCAGCGAGAGTTCGGCGCCGGCGCGCTGGGCGGGCAGCGCGGCCTGCCAGCCGGCCGCGCTGTGGGTGACGGCCAGCGCGTGCCAGCCGCGGCCGCCGTCGGTGGAGGCGAAGACGTCCACGGCCTTCGCGGTGGCAGGCCACATGGGGACGCCCGCCTGGGTGCTCGTGCGGTCCAGGGTCAGCGCGATCGTGGCGGGGTGCCCGGCGGATAGGCGGTTGTACACGTCCAGGCCGGTGGGCAGGAAGCGGGTCAGGAAGGTGGGCGGCACCGCGTCGGAGCTGGGGCCCGCGTGGAAGGAGAAGGCGACGTCGGTGGCGGTCGACAGCATGCCCGCGGGCGGGGAGGCATTGCTGACGAAGCGGTGGCCGTGCACCTTCAGCGTGTAGGCGCCGGGTGCGGTCAGGGGGGCCCAGAACGTTTTGGGGCCCGGCGTGGAGGGGGAGTCGCCCAGCCCGGTCCGGGTGACGATCTTCGTGCCGTCGCGGTAGAGCGTCGCGTCGGCGACGATGGTGCTCTCGACGCCGCTGAGCAGGGGATCGGCGACCATTCCTGTGGTGTAGAAGCCCAGTTCACCGTCGTGGACCCAGGGCAGGTAGCGGGCCGGGCCCCACACCGCCCTGCCGAGGTCCACGCGGGCCAGGCTGCCGGCGGTGACGGTCGCGTTGCCGTACCAGGAGTAGCGGCGGAAACTCCAATCGCCCGGGGTCAGGCGGAACGTGCGCTCGGAGGGCGCGGCTGCCGACGGGACGTCCGATCCCAGGTACAGGTCGTGCTGACAGCCCTGGCTCGTCACCGTTGGGACGAGGTCCTGTGCGTCCTCGCCGTCGGTGTCGTACAGCGGTCCGACCCGGATGGAGGTCCGCACCGTGCCGGTCGAGGCCAGGGGCACGGTGACCGGGTCGCCGGTCGGCCGGACGGTCCCGGCAGCCGCGTAGGCGTTCCCTGAGGTCGCGGACTCCCATTGCGCGCCGTATCCCAGCGAGATCCGCGGGTCACCCTGGGGGATGACGAACAGCTCGGCCGACGACTCGACCGGTCCCAGGCCGCTGCTGCCGCTGCCCCCTCCCCGCACGCACAACCGCGCGCTCATGAACTGCTGGTACTCCGTGCCCGGGCCGCCGCTGTCCCAGCCGATCCGCAGGGCCCGGCCCTGCCGCGCGTCCACGGTCACGTCGGTCGTGGTGTCCGCGGTGAGGTCCACCGGCCGGGCGTCCAGCGTGACCGACGTCGGGTCATCGTCATCCATGATCGTGGACACGATCGCGTAGTGCCCGGCAGGCAGCGAGTACGTCCCGTCGCTCCACACAGCCGTGGACCAGCCGTCGGGCGACCCCAGCGTCATCACGCCGACCTGGGTCGGCCTCGGCCTGCCGTGGCGATCGAGCGTGTGGACCACCAGACCCCCCTTGGCCGCTTCCGCCCCGGCCTGCGCCGCCGCGCCCGTCACACCCCAGGGAGCCACCAGCGCGACGACAGCCAGCGCCGCCGTCGCCGCCGCGGCCCGCCGCCTCCTCGCGCCGAGCCCCGCGCGTCCGTTGCCGTACCTGTTGGTCAGGGCTGCCATGACGCCGCCTCTTCCTCCCGCACCGGTGATAGACCGTTAGACCTTCCTGTCGGACGCGGGGTTGTACGGCGGGGCAGGCACGCAGGGACGGCGATCGCGGAACCGGGCGGTGGAGTTCCCGCGCTCGCGGGTCATGAGCGCGAGCAGGCGGCGGACGGGTCCGCATCCGGTGCGGACCGCACGTCAGACGCCCGGCGGGGTCGGTCCGGGCGCCGCATCCACGGGGGTGCGCGAGGCTTGGCGGTGGCCGGTCACGGTGGTACCGCGTCGGGCGGAGAGTGCGAGGAGGGACAGGGGCCCGCTCAACGCCGTGCGTCATGTCGGTACTCCTGGAGGATGCCTCCGAGTCCGTCGCGTCTTCGGCTGTCGAGGAGCCGATTGGCTCACCCTTTGCATGCTGAGGCCGCTTTGGGCGGTTTGCTGTCGCGTGATGGTGTGGCGGTGGAGTGGAATCTGCCGGTCCGCGGTTGTTGATCTGGTGATGTGTCTCGGTGAGTGAACGCGAGCCGTACCCGAGCGACTGACCGGACGAGCAGTGGTCGTCGTCCTCGCCGCGAACACCCACGACAACGGCGCGGGCATCCTTCCTGCTGGACCAGGTCGCCGGGCACGCCGGCGGAAGCGTCCGCAAGGCCCTGGTCGACCAGGGCTTCAAGAACCAGGTCGTGAGGCACGGCGCCGGCCTGGGCATTGACGTGGAGACCGTCGCACGCGAGCTGTCTGATGCTGCATCATGTGATCGGCGTGGGAGGGCGGCGTGGGCGTGTGGAGGACCGGAGAGACTCGGATTCTCACCGGGCGGAGGAAGTGGCCCTTCTATGTCTTCACACGTGTCACGGATCCGGCTGCGCGGAAGGCTCTCCACAACCACCTGCGCGAGGCTCGTGCACGGACACGAGCCACCTCCAGCAGATGATGCCGCGGGCCGGGACCGGCAGGAACGGTTCGGTCACAGCCCTCTCGTCGTCGCAGGTGTCGAAGCGACAGCAGCGACGGCAGGACAACGCCCCCTCAGTCACGAACTGGGCCCGGGCCGGCCGCGACCGCGGCCGGCCAGGTTGGGTGGGCGTCGAGGTGGTCGGCGCTGACGTCGCGGGTGGACTCCACAGAGGTGAGCTGGTTGTTCAGTTGCTTGACGCACCTGCCCTTCGTCGCGTTGGTGAAGGACCTCCGAGGCCCGACTGGTCGGTGAACCGCGTACTTCCGGTCAGTGCCGCATCACCGAGCGGGTACGGTGCTCGCCGCTCATGACGAGCCCGGGAGCGTCGTCGTCGTACGCCCCGCACGCCGTTGCCGACCAGGGCGAGAACTGCTGCGGCACCATGTAGTACGGCACCAGCACGGGAACGGTCCGCCGGAAGGAAACCCGCACCCGGATCAACGCCGGTAGCACGTCGGGCTGCTGGCCGGCGAGCAGGGCCCGGTAGCACGATGCGCAGGCCGGGCGGCGGTCGGCCGCGGCCCGGCGGGCGGACACCCGCCCACGGGCGCGCCTGCCGCCGGGCTCGGGCGGGCGGCGGGCAGCCGGATGCAGCGGGTTGTAGAAGCACCGTTCCGGTACGGCCCCGGGCCGGTGGCCCGCGCCGCGCGCCCGGGCCACCGCGAGGCGCTCCACCGCACGCTCCGCGAGCACCACCACCGCGGCCAGGTCCGGCAGGTCCACCGCCTCGTCCAGCAGCTTGCCGGCGGCCTGGTACGCCTCCAGCGCCCAGGAGTAGTCCCGTGCCCCCGGGTTGCCCTGGGGAAGGTCGAGTTCACCGGCCCGGAGCGCGTCGCCCGCGTCGGCCAGCCGGGCCGAGGCATGGCGCCGCAGACGTTCCCGCAGCACCGCCCACTCCCGTAACACCAGCTCCTGCTGCTCCTTCGGCATCGGCCGCAACCGGCGGGCCCGCCGCCGCCCGACCACGCGGGGCGGCGTACCCGATCCCAGGGTGTCCACCCACCACCAACGGCCCACAGCCACCATCCCCCTCGCCGCGAAGGCTCTGATTTTCCCACGGACAACCGGCTCCGGCGGTCGTGCTGCCCGGGCGGGTCTGTGAGTGCAGCCACGGCCGCCCGCCGGCGGTCCGGCAACGGCCGGGACCGGTCGCGCGCGCCGCGCGCAAGGGCCAGCTGGTGCCCGATCGACCGGCACCCGTAGCTCCCAGGCGGACCGGGCCGGACGCAGAGCTTTCAGCCCGACTGTTTCACTACCGTCATGGACTGCCCGATCTGGGCTGAACTGCCCGCCGCAGTCGGCTTCCGCGCCCCGGCCACCCTGTGCGGGCCGGTCGACGGACAGCCCTACGACCAGGAGTCCGCCGAGCGGCCCGGAGCCACCCCGGCCTGGACAGTGGAAACGCCGGGACAGTGGAAACGCCGGTGCAGTTCGCCGGCCACACCGGGCCGGCCCACAGCTAAGCGCGGTCGCCGGCCTCGCGGCGAAGCGCCGCCCGACGTGCGCGGTCGCGCGCCGCCCGCACATCGGCCGCCCATCGCCGCAGTGCGGCCGGGCCGCCCCACACAATGCCCGTCAGCACCAGGACGCCGAAGACGATCAGGACCAGAGGCGTCACCAGCGCAAAAATATCGGTGGCGGAGTAGTCGTGGCCGGACATGTGGCGGACGTCGATCGTGTGCCCCTGCTCGTTCCTGGACGGCTTCACCCGGGCATGCTGGTCGACGGCGCTCCCGTCCCCGGAGCGGTAGGTGCCTGAGCACACCCATGACGGAGAGTCGGAACCGCCTTCGTCGTGACATGAGGTGACGCGGATCGTTCCGGCGGTTCCGGCCCAGCCCGCCGCGTATGCCAACTTCTGGGCCCCCAGGCCGACCAGCCACAGCCCCAGGAGCGTCAGCACGGCCATCACCACGGCCTTGCCCGCCAGGCGACGCAGACTCGGCGGGCGCGCCGCACCGCCTCGACGGCGCGGTGCGGCCTTCGCGGACCCGCCGGCCTTCGTAAGCTTCACGGGTTTGGAGCGGCCGGGTGCGGGCGTGGAGCCTCGGGGAACTGGCTTCGCGGTCCTGGCCACGTGGCGCCTCCGTGCTGGCCGTCGACCGGGGCGGTCGGCAGGTGGATGGGTCGCCCCATCCTGATTGCGCCCCGGATGGCTGGCAACTCCGCGTCCGCAACGGGTTCCGGTCCATCTCCCCTGCGCCTGGCCGCGCTTGTCCGCCGCCCGAATCCGCACGATCTCCGCCCTCGCCCGCGCGATCACCTCGACCGCCGCCGCCGCCAGCAGCACCCCGCGCTGTGGAGGCTCTCCATGGTCGCCCGAGCCGCTGACAGGCGACGGACGCCCAACTACCGGCCGACGCACCAGCGGAGGCCACCCGGCGCGGCAGGGCCGTTCCGCAGCCATGCGCTTCACAGTGCTCCGCGGCGACGTCACGCGGACAGGATCGGATGTTTCCCCGAGGCCCGGCACCGACCCTCTTGCGCGGGTTCAGCAGGCTGCGCCATGCCCCGCGACGTAGTACGCGTCAAGCCAGCTCCACGTCTGCGGCCCGATGATGCCGTCAGCCGTGGTGCCCGCGCAGGCCTGGAACGCTGCGGTGGCGTTCAGAGTGTCGTTACCGAAGATGCCGTCCACGGTGATGTAGATGCCCCTGTATGCCAGGCCCGAATTCAGCTCGCACTGCGCGCGCTTGACCGCAGGCCCGGCGTTGCCGTAGCCGATGGTCGGTTCCTTGCCTGAGTAGTTCAGGCAGTTGGCTGCCGACGCGGGAGTCGCAGTGACCACGCCCCCGAGAACAAGACTCGCACCGAGCATCGTGGAGCCCGAGACCAGCGCCACACGAGAACGCATCCTCAACATTGTGGTCCCTTCAGCGGTTCGGCGATGGCCAGCCTCACGGAGGAGCCTCGCCATCCAGGTGCCACCAGGCTCCGCCCCCTGCCGGCAATCCGCGCTGCTCCCGGACCCGATGACACATGTGTGGGACATCGGCATCCCTGACCTGAGGGAACACAAGTGATGAGGATTCCGTAGGGGGACAGCGCCGCGCAGCCGCACACCGGACCCAACTCGGCCGCGAGCACCGGCTTCGGACGGACGCCCAAGCCGGGGCGGCGAACCACGCGGGGTCGCGCGTCGTGGACGCTGGTCCGGCGCGCTCATGCAGACGGCGGCCAGCTCCTCCCATGTCCGAACGGCTCTGTCCCACATCCGGTGGTGACTGCCGGTGTCCCTTGGTGGGCCGGCCGCCACCCTGGCCCGGTCTCCGGCTGCGTCTTTCGGCTCGCCGCCGTTCCCGGGCCGGGCCGCCGTTGTCCTGCGCCTCTCCGAGGTGAGGCGCGAGTGTCCTCGGTGCGCGCATGGCCCAGTTGCCAGTCCGGTATAACACATTTATGGTTATTTTATGGCTGACCGCAATGGGTACTTCACCGTGAGTGAGCCCGCGCCCGGGTACCTCAGGGCAACTATCGCCAACCCGCCGATCAATGTTTTCAATATGGGCATGTTCGATGCGCTGGAAGCATTCATCGATATGCTCGAAAACCGCGACGACATCAAGGTCGTCGTCTTCGACAGTGCCGATCCCGAGTTTTTCATCGCCCACTTCGACCTGCTCGGCGACACGTCTGCGATCACGGACAAGCGACCGAACGGCCTGTACCCGTGGCCGGATCTCACCACGCGTATCGCGGAGTTGCCGGTCCTTACCATTGCGGCCATCCGCGGCCGGGCCCGGGGTGTCGGATGCGAATTCGCGATGTCCCTGGACATCCGTTTCGCCAGCCGGGAAAAAGCAGTCCTGCAGCAGTTGGAGCTTGCCCTGGGTCTCGTTCCCGGCGGCGGCGCGATGGAACGCCTGCCGCGGCTGGTCGGGCGGAGCCGCGCTCTGGAGGTCGTACTGGGCGCCGAGGAGATCCGAGCCGACCGGGCCGAGCTGTACGGCCTGGTCAACCGCTCGATCCCGGATGCCGAGTTCGAGGCCACCGTCGACACCTTCGCGCGCCGTGTCGCGAGCTTCGACCGGCCGGTGCTCGCCCTGGCCAAGCGCACCATCAACGAACAGGCGGGGCTCGCGGACCCGCACGACCTCGGCGAGGGCCAGACGCGTTTCCTCGCCACCACCCAGTTCGCGCAGACCCAGCAGCGTGTGGGGCAGTGGGCGGCCGACGGTCTCCAGCAGCGTGGAGAGCTCGAACTGTCCATGGGCGACTACATCGCGGGACAGGTGCGGAAGTAGCGAGACCCCCGACGGACTTGCCTGTCCACGGCGACGTCCCGTTTCCGGAGGGCGGCCGGCTTGAAGCGCCCCGGGTTCGGTAGGCAACCGACCTGAAGCAGTCGGGCCTTCGCCCGTATGAAAACCTGGAAGACCCTGCGCGACTGCCGTCTGAGAGGCGACGGCGTGCGCCACGCGATGCTCGGCGCCGCCCGCCTGCACAACCTCGCTCTCACGGGATGACCGCGCCGCGCGCGGGATCTACGATGCCCACCGGAGACGGCTCCCCGCCTCGTAGTCTCGGCGGAGGCTCAGTCGAGGCAGAACTCGTTGCCCTCAAGGTCCTGCATCACAATGCAGGACTCGTTCTCGCCGTCTGCACGCATCGTTCGCACATGCACCGCGCCGAGCGCGACCAGTCGCGCGCACTCGGCCTCAAGTGTGTCAAGGCGCTCCTCGCCCACGAGCCCGACACCGGCCCGCACATCGAGATGCACCCGGTTTTTGACGACCTTGCCTTCGGGAACTCGCTGGAAGAGCAGGCGCGGACCCACTCCCGAGGGATCAGCGCACGCGAAGTAGATCACCTGGTCCGCGGGCGGCAGCGAGCGGTGGTACTCCTCCCACGTGGCAAAGCCCTCCGGGACCGCCGGTACGACGTACCCCAGCACCTCACACCAGAAAGCGGCGAGGCGCGCGGGTTCCGCGCAGTCGAAGGTCACTTGGAACCGCTTGATCGTTGACATCGGCGCACCCTACCAAGGGTGCCCCGCTGCCCCTTCCCGCACGGGGATCCCCATGCCATCGAGCTGCCGTCCCAGCCCCGCCGAAACCTGGTCCGGATCGGACGCCAGGTGATCAAAGCGAACAGCGCCACGAGAACGACGCAAGCCTCGTGCGTAGCTGCGTGCCGGAGATCAGTCGCGACGTGCGCGCCCACTTCAAGGTATAGGGGCTGGGACACCGGGCGGCCAGGACGGAAGAGCGTTCACACCGGATGCATGAGCGTGAGTGGTGATTGCGCGCGCGCAAGGGCGCAAGGTGGATCAACGGCATGACTGCGATCCTGGCGGCGAGCGGGTGGGCGATCTCGGTCGTCCGTATCGGATTCTGCCCGAGCCTGCGGGGCACCCGGGTCCGTGCCGCCCGTCGGTGCGGACGTCACCTTGGCCGGAGCACCCTCGCACCTGCAGCGGCAGCAGGAGAGTTCCGCGTCAGCTCATCAGCGGATGCCGGCCTCCGTGCGCAAGGGGGGGGTCCGCTCCCGCGGCGGTCCGGCCGGTCAGGTCCGGTCGCGGTAGAACGCCCACGTCAGGCCGAGGCAGAGCACGTAGTAGGCGAGGAAGGCCAGATAGGCGGCGTCGCCGTTGTGGGCGCCCAGGAAGGACTGGCGGAAGGCGATGTTGACGAGGACTCCGCCGAAGGCGCCGACCGCGCCGGCGATGCCGATGAGCGCGGACGAGCCGCGCCGGGCGGCTTGCTGCGCCCGGCGGGGGTCGGCGCCCGAATCGATCGCCGCCCGGGCCTGGTCGCCGAAGATCGCCGGGATCATCTTGTAGGTGGAGCCGTTGCCGAGGCCGCTGAGGAGGAAAAGGGTGATGAAGCCGCTGAGGAAGAGCGGCAGTGAGTGCTGCCGCGAGGCGAGCAGGACCAGGGAGGCGGCCGCCGCCATGGCGGCGAATGTCCACGCGGTCACCCGGGCGCCGCTGAGGCGGTCGGCCAGCAGGCCGCCGAGCGGCCGGGACAGCGAGCCGAGCAGTGGTCCCAGGAAGGTGAGGTACGCGGCCTTGACCGGGGTGTCGAACTGCTGGTGGAACTGCACCTGCAGGACCTGTCCGAAGGCGAAGCCGAAGCCGATGAACGAGCCGAAGGTGCCGATGTAGAGGGCGGACATCACCCAGGTGTGATGGTCCGCGACCGCGTCGCGCATGGCCCGGCGCTCGTTGCGGAGCACGGTGAGGTTGTCCATCCGCAGGGCCGCGCCCAGCGCCGCCAGCGCGATCAGCGGGATGTAGACCAGGACCAGCAGCCGGGGGTGGCCGGCCCCCGCGGTGGCCAGGACCAGCAGCGCGAGGAGCTGGACGGCGGGCACGCCCAGATTGCCGCCGCCCGCGTTGAGGCCGAGGGCCCAGCCTTTGAGGCGCTGCGGGTAGAAGGCGTTGATGTTGGCCATCGAGGAGGCGAAATTGCCGCCGCCGACGCCGGCCACCGACGCCGCGACCAGCAGCGTCGAGTAGTGGACACCGGGGTGCAGCACCACACCGGCGAACACGGTCGGGACCAGCAGGACAAGCGCGCTGAAGACCGTCCAGTTGCGGCCGCCGAAGCGGGCCACGGCGAAGGTGTACGGCAGTCGCAGCAGCGCCCCGCAGGCGGTGGGGACCGCGGTGAGCACGAACTTGCCCGCGGTGTCGATGTGGTAGCCGGGTCCGAGGAAGAGCACCAGCACCGACCACAGGCTCCATACCGAGAAGCCGATGTGCTCGGACAGGATGGAGAAGACCAGATTGCGCCGGGCGGTCCTGGCTCCGGTCCGCTGCCAGAACTCGGGGTCCTCGGGGCGCCATTCGCCGATGGCGCGGGACCGGGTCGGGGCGGCGGCTTCCTCGGGTATGCGTACGGTCGCGCTCATGATGGACCAGCCTGTCGTGTGGAGGGTCGGCCTTCTGCCGCCATGCTGGCCAGCGGCGGTTTCCGCGCGCTGTCGGTGTCGGAACCGGTGCGCTACGGCTTGTGCACGCCGCCTTCGCCGCCTTGTGAGGTGCCGGGGTGCGGGGTCTCGGGGTGCGGGCTCTCGGTGTGCGAGGTGCCGGCGTGCACGGTGCCGGGCCGCCGGCGGACCGGCCAGCGGCGCAGGGTGGTGCTGGTCCCGTCGGGCGCGGTGTCGTCGTCCAGGCAGCGGCCGCTGTCCAGCGCGAAGGCCTGTTTGAGCATGGGCGAGATCAGTACCCCGGTCGGACCGCGGCTGCCCAGCAGGCCACGGGAGAGCACATGGGCGCCGGTGAACGGGTCCCGGTTGTCGAGTGCGTACAGGCGGTCCGCCGGGTCGCGGAAGAGCGCCACCTGGGCGGCGCCGAGCAGGACGGCCACGCCCCGCCCCGGCAGGAGGTCGTCCAACTCGCAGACGGGGATCCACTCGTCCCCGTCGTGGATCTCCACCACGGCGCGGCCGGACGCCCCGGGCACCGAGCTCTCGGCGGGCGCATGGGGCACCCGGCCGGTCGGCGGATCGGTCAGCAGATCGGTCAGCAGATCGGTCATCGGGTCCGCACCTCCAGGCGGGAGCCGCCGATCAGGACGTGGCCTGCCTCGTCGGGGCCGGCCGGGCGGATCTGGTCGCGTTCGGCGACGAAGCGGACGGTGGGATCGGGCGTGCCGGGGGCGTTGACGAAGGAGACGAAGCGTCGCAGGCGCTGCGGATCGGCCAGGACGGCCGCCCATTCGTCCTGGTAGGCCTCGACATGGCGGGCCATCATCCGGTCCAGTTCGCCGGCGATGCCCAGCGAGTCCTCCAGGACCACCTCGCGCAGGTGGTCCAGGCCGCCTTCGAGCCGGTCCAGCCAGGGCGCGGTGCGCTCCAGCCGGTCCGCGGTGCGGATGTAGAACATCAGGAAGCGGTCGATGGCGCGGATCAGCGCCGGCCGGTCCAGGTCCACCGCGAGCAGGTCCGCGTGACGGGGCGTCATCCCGCCATTGCCGCCGACGTAGAGGTTCCAGCCCTCGGCGGTGGCGATCACCCCGAAGTCCTTGCTCTGCGCCTCGGCGCACTCGCGGGCGCAGCCGGACACCGCCGACTTGAGCTTGTGCGGGGCGCGCAGACCCCGGTAGCGCAGTTCCAGCTCGATCGCCAGGCCCACCGAATCCTGGACGCCGAAGCGGCACCAGGTCTGCCCCACACAGGACTTGACGGTGCGCAGGGCCTTTCCGTAGGCGTGTCCCGACTCGAATCCGGCGGCGACCAGGCGCGCCCAGACGGCGGGCAGTTGGTCGACACGAGCGCCGAACAGGTCGATGCGCTGCCCACCGGTGATCTTGGTGTAGAGGCCGAAGTCGCGGGCGATCTCGCCGATGGTGATCAGGCCCTGGGGGGTGATCTCACCGCCGGGGACCCGGGGGACCACCGAGTAGGAGCCGTTGCGCTGGAGATTGGCCAGGTGGTGGTCGTTGGTGTCCTGCAGGGCGCCCTGCTCGCCGTCCAGGATGTGGCCGTTGCCCAGGCTGGCGAGGATGGAGGCGACGGCCGGCTTGCAGATCTCGCAGCCGAGGCCGGCCCCGGTGCCGTGCTCGGCGAGCAGCGGGGAGAAGCCGGTGATGCGCTTGACGCGGACTATCTCGTAGAGTTCGGCGCGGGTGTGTGCGAAGTGCTCGCACAGTCCGCGGGCGACCTGCACCCCGGCCGCGGCCAGCGCCTCGCTGACGATGCCGCCCGCCAGCTTCAGGCAGCTACCGCAGCCGGTACCGGCCTTGGTGCACTTCTTGACCTCGGCCAGACCTCCGCAGCCCTGCTCGGCGACCGCCGCCCTGATCTGGCCCTTGCTGACGTTGTGGCAGGAGCACACCACCGCGTCGTCGGGCAGCACCAGCGGGCCGGCCGGGCCGCCTTCGGCAGCGGGCAGGATGAGCTGTTCGGCGGCTACCGGCAGTGGCGCGCCGCCGATGGCCAGCGGGCGCAGGGTGGCGAAGGCCTCGGCGTCGCCGACGAGGACCCCGCCGAGCAGCCGGCCGTCCGGGTGGATCACCAGCTTCTTGTAGACCCCGGCCCGGCTGTCGCTGTAGAGCACGTCCAGCGCGCCGGGGGTGGCGCCGAGCGCGTCGCCGAAGCTGGCCACGTCCACGCCCAGCAGCTTGAGCTTGGTGGAGGTGTCCGCGCCGGTGAAGGAGCCCTCGGCGCCGGTCAGTTCCCTGGCCGCCGCCTCGGCCATGGCGTAGCCGGGGGCGACCAGTCCGTAGACCCGGCCGTCGGCGGCCAGCGCGCATTCGCCGATCGCCCGGATCCGTGGGTCGGCGGTGCGGCACCGCTCGTCCACGACGATCCCGCCGCGCTCGCCGACGGGCAGCCCGCAGTCGCGGGCGAGCCGGTCGCGGGGGCGGACCCCGGCGGAGAACACCACCAGGTCCACGTCCAGGGTGGTGCCGTCGGAGAGCACCATGGACCGTACCGCGCCGTCGTCGCCGGTCTCGATGCCCGACGTGCCGGCGCCGGTGTGCACCACCACGCCCAGGTCCTCGATCGCGCGGCGCAGCACTCTGCCGCCGCCGTCGTCCACCTGCAGGGCCATCAGCCGCGGCGCGAACTCGACCACATGGGTGTCCAGGCCCATCGCGCGCAGCGCCCCGGCCGCCTCCAGGCCGAGCAGCCCGCCGCCGACCACCGCGCCGACCCGCGCGCGGGCGGCGCCGGCCTTGATGGCCTCCAGGTCCTCAATGGTGCGGTAGACATGGCAGCCCGTGGCGTCGGCGCCGGGGACGGGTGGCACGAACGGGTACGAGCCGGTGGCCAGCACCAGGGCGTCGTAGCCCAGGACCGCGCCGCCGCGCGTGGTGACGGTGCGGGCGGCGCGGTCGATCGACACCGCGGGATCGCCCAGGCGCAGATCGATGCCGTGGTCGTCGGCGAAACCGGGCGGGCACAGCGACAGTTCCGCCGCGGACACCCCGGAGAACCACGAGGTCAGGTGGACCCGGTCGTAGGCGGGGCGGGGTTCTTCGGCGAGTACGGTCACCTGCCAGTCGTGCGGCCGTTCGCCCAGGGCCTCCAGGAAGCGGTGGCCGACCATGCCGTGGCCGACCAGGACAAGACGCGGGGATGTCACAGGCGGGCTCCTCGGGTCGCGGTCATGGTCCGAGACTCGACGGGACCGGTTTCCGCACGGGGTCACCTGTGTTGCCCCGGCGATACACGTGGCTCACGCGGCGCCACCGCCAGTGTGACCGCGCCGACATGTGGGGTAACACCGGGGCCGCCGCGCTAACTGCCGTGTGACGGCCGCGCAACAGTGCCGAAACCGTGCTGCCGGAGCCTTCGGAGCATGGAGACTGGACCCGCTTCCGACGCCGGCCCGCCCGTGGCCGTCCCCCTTGACGCGGCGGCCGAGGACGATCCGGCGCAGCCCCGAGTCCCGCTGCTGGGATTCACGGTCGGGGTCACCGCGGCCCGGCGACGTGACGAACTCGTCGCCCTGCTCAAGCGCCGGGGCGCCCGCGTGGTGGAGGCACCGACCGTACGGATCGTGCCGCTCGGCGACGACACCGCGCTGCGGCAGGCCACCATGCGATGCCTGGCTGCGCCGCTGGACTATGTGGTCGCCACCACCGGCGTCGGCTGGCGTGGCTGGATGAGCGCGGCCGACGGCTGGGGCCTGGGCCGGCGGCTCAGCGAGGTGTGCGGCCAGGCCGTGGTCATCAGCCGCGGGCCCAAGGCGACCGGCGCGGTCCGGGCCAGCGGCCTCGACGAGTCCTTCTCGCCCCGCACCGAGGCCAACGATGAGCTGCTGACCTGGTTGCTCGCCCGTGACCTGCGCGGACGCCGCATCGCGGTCCAGGAGCACGGGGCGCCGCTGGACGCCGGCTTCATCGCCGCGCTGTCCGAACGCGGCGCCCAGGTGATCGCGGTCCCCGTCTACCGCTGGGGTCCGCCCGAGAACCCCGACGCCGTACGCCGGCTGATCGAGCAGACCGTGCGGCGCGAGGTCCAGGCCATTGCCTTCACCAGCGCTCCCGCCATCACCGGCCTCCTCGACACCGCCGAGAACCTCGGGCTGCGGGGCGAGGTGGTGGAATCCCTGCGCCAGGGCGCCGGACACGGCGTGCTGGCCGTCTGCGTCGGCCCGGTGTGCGCCCGCCCGCTGGAGGAAGCCGGGGTGCATCCGGTCTGTCCCGAGCGCGGCAGACTCGGTTCGCTGGTGCGCACCATCACCGAGAAGCTCCCGGAGGGGAACCGCGAACTGCTCTTCGGCGGGGAGCGGTTGGTGCTCCAGGGCAGCGCGGTCCTGATCGCCGGCGAGTGCGTATGGCTGTCCCCGATCCAGGCGGCGCTGCTGCGGGCGCTGGCCCAGCGCCCGGGCTGGGTGCTCAGCCGAGGCGAACTGCTGCGCCGGGTATGGGTCGGCGGCGGCGCCGACGAGCACGCCGTCGAGGCGGCCGTCGCCCGGCTGCGCGGCGCGCTGGGCGCCCACGCCGGACTGATCCGCACCGTACCCAGGCGCGGCTACCGACTGGCGGTCGCGGTGTGATTCCCGCACCGGCCGCGACGACTCTGCTGGCGGTCGCGCACGGCACCCGCGACCGGGAGGGCGTCGCCTCGTACAGCTCGCTCCTGGACCGGGTCCGCGCCATGCGGCCGGGTCTGCCGGTGCGGCTCGCCTTCCTCGACATCGCCATCCCGTCCTTGGACGAGACGCTGGCCGGGCTGCGCGGCGAGGCGGTCGTCGTCCCGCTCCTGCTGAGCGCCGGCTACCACGTGCGTATCGACATACCGGCCGCACTGGCCGCCGCACCCCAGATGGGGGCCAGGGTGGCGGCGGCGCTGGGCCCCGACCCGCTGCTGGCCGAGGCCCTGCACGACCGGCTGACGCAGGCCGGCTGGCACCGCGCGCCCGGGCGCCGGGGAGCCGCCGGGCAGGCCGTCGTGCTGGCGGCGGCGGGGTCGAGCGACCCGGCCGCCAACGCCGATACGGCGCGGACGGCGGAGCTGCTGCGGGAACGGCTCGGCGTCGATGTGGTCCCCGCCTATCTCAGCGCGAGTTCGCCGACCCCCGCCGACGCGGTGGCGCGGCTGCGGGCGGCGGGCCGCCAGGTCGCGGTCGCCAGCTACCTGGTGGCCCCGGGCTTCTTCGCCCGCGCCGCCGCCCGGGCCGCGGCCGTCGGGGGGATCGCCGCGAGGCCTACGGCGCCGATGAGTTCGGAACGCGGTACCGATGGCCTGGTGACCGGACCGGTCGGCACCCACCCCGCCGTCGCCCGCCTCGTCCTGCGCCGGTACGACCAGGCGGTCGCCCGTACGGCCGGCCGCCGCGGCCTTCAGTACACGTCGCGCGCGTAGCGCCCGTCGGCGGCGAGCTGCCGGACGTGCGCGGCCGCCGCCTCCGGTGCCAGGCGGCCGTGCAGGGCGACGATCTCCCTCAGGGTCCGGTCCACGTCCCTGGCCATCCGGCTCGCGTCGCCGCACACATACAGGTGGGCGCCGTCCTGGAGCCAGGACCACAGCTTCGCGCCGTGCTCGCGCATACGGTCCTGGACGTAGATCTTGGTCCGCTGGTCGCGGGAGAAGGCCGGATCGAGCCGGACCAGTGTGCCGTGCCGCTGGAAGTCGGCCAGTTCCTCGCGGTAGTAGAAGTCCCCGGCCCGGTGCTGGCCTCCGAAGAAGAGCCAGTTGCGGCCGTGGTGACCCAGCGCGCGACGCTCCTCAAGGAAGCCGAGGAAGGGTGCGACCCCGGTCCCGGCCCCGATCATCACCATGGGGGTGGCCGGGTCGGTGGGGGGCTGGAAGTGCGGCGAGCGCCGGACGAAGACCGACACCTCGCCGCCGGAGGCGCGGTCGGCGAGATACGTCGAAGCCACTCCCTTGCGCGGCCGGCCGTGCACCCCGTCGTAGCGCAGCACCGAGACGGTGATCCTGGGTTCGCCCGGGTGGGCCAGCGGACTGGAGGAGATGGAGTACAGCCGCGGCTGGAGGCCCTTGAGCAGGTCGGCGCAGTCCTGGGCGGTGAGGTCCGGGGACAGCGCGCCGATCAGATCGACGGCCTGCCTGCCCCAGGTCCACTTCGCCAGCTCACCCTTGTTGTCCGGCCGCAGCAGCCGCCGCAGCTCGCGGTCCTCGCCGCGATCGGCCACCCGGCGGAGCAGGGCGGGAGTGATCCGGGTGATGTCCAGGTGCCGCAGCAGGGCCTCGCCCAGCGGGACCGTCCCGTGATCGGCGAGCACCACCTCGGCGGCGGGGTCGAGCGCGGCCGCCTCCAGCCATTCGGCGACCAGATCGGGGCAGTTGAGCGGCCGGACACCGAGCGCGTCACCGGCCTCGTACGCCAGCGCGCCATCGGTGTCGAAGGTGAACATACGGACCTCCTTGGCGGCGCCCGGGAGGCTGAGCAGCCGATTGCCCGTCAGCCTCGCGAGGATGGGGGCCTGGGCGGAGGGAGGCCGAGCGGCGGCGGTCCCGGTCGCCGGAGCCGGGAGCGGTACGGATGAGGGTCCGGCGGCGGAGGTAGCGGAGGTAGCAGAGGCAGGGGCGGTCGGTCGGTCGGCGGCGGGACCCGACAGCAGGCCGAGAACCTGCTCGATCCACCGCTCGGCCTCCCGCTGGTAGGCGCCGGGTTCGCAGTCGAGGCGCGGCAGCAGCCGCCGCCCGCCGAGTTCCGCCAGGCGCCCGTCCAGGCGTCGGCCGTGGCCGCAGAAGTCGTCGTAGCTGGAATCGCCGAGGGCCAGGACTCCGTAGCGCACGCCCCGCAGCTTCGGGGGCTGGTCCCCGGTCAGCCGCTCCCAGAATTCGGCGCCGTTGTCGGGGGCGTCGCCGTCACCGAAGGTACTGGTGACGACCAGCAGATCGGCGCCGCTGGGCAGGTCTTCCGGGGCGGTGTCGGCCATGCTCCGCGACGACACCACCCGGCCGGCCCGGGCCAGCCGGTCGTGGACGTTGGCGGCGACTTCTTCGGCGTTCCCGGTCTGCGAGGCCCACAGGACGACGACCTCCCGATTGGTGGCCGGCGCGGGCTCCAGGGCGGGTTGAGAGGCGGGCTCCGAGGCGGGCGGAGCCACGCCGGGTGCCGGCACGCGCGAGAAGATCCCGGCCAGCACACCGTCGGCCCACGCGGCGTGACGGCGTTCCAGCGGTGCCGCGGCCGGCAGCACCGGGAGCGTGCCGACGGCGGGCGGCGACGACGCCAGTCCGGCGAGGAAGCCGCCGAGGTACTGGCGTTCCGCGTCCGCCAGGGCCGGGGGCGCGGTCCCGGCTCCCCACAGCCGCGCCAGTGCGGCCAGCGGCTCGGCCGCGAGTGCGGGCGCAGGGGGCCCGGGCTCGGCGTCGGGCTCGGGCCCGGGGTCGGGCTCGGGCCCGGGGTCGGGCTCGGGCCCGGGCGACTCCGCCCCGGGTATCCCGCTCCGGGGAGAAGCCGAGCCTGTGGCGGCGACCTTCGTCAGGCGCACGGCGCACACCTTGAACCCGGGCTGCAAGGAGATCGGGTCGACGGCGTCGCTGGTCACCGCGTTCACGCTGAGGTACTCGCCGAACAGGTCGTTCCAGTGGAAGGGCGCGAAGCAGTCGCCCGGCCCGACCCGGTCACTGATCCGCGCGGGCAGGACGGCGCGCCCGCGCCGCGAGGCCACCTCCACCCGGTCGCCCTCGCCGACCCCGAGCCGGGCGGCGTCTCGCGGATGCACTTCGAGGAAGGGGCCGGGGTTGAGCTTGTTGAGTTTGGCTACCTTGCCGGTCTTGGTCAGCGTGTGCCACTGGTGCTGTACGCGGCCGCTGTTGAGAAGGAAGGGGTAGTCGTCGTCGGGCAGTTCGGCGGCCGGCAGGTGCGGCCGGGCGAAGAAGACCGCGCGGCCGCTCGGGGTCGGGAAGGCCAGCCGGGGCCGGGTGCCGTCGGGATGGACCAGCGGGGCCTGGCTGATGCCGTCATTGAGGTAGCGGATGGGGTTGCGCTCGGGGCCTGCCGGGTCGGAGCTGGGCCACTGCACGGGTGTCCGGCGCAGCCGTTCGTGGCTCACTCCGCGCAGATCCCAGCCGGTCCTGGGGTTCCAGGCGCGTTTGAGCTCCTCGAAGACCTCCGCGGCGCTGCCGTGCTCGAAGCCCTCGGTGAAGCCCATCTCCCGGGCGACCCGTGCGATGATCCGCCAGTCGGCGAGTGCCTCACCCGGCGGGTCGACCACCTGCCGGCTCAGCGTCAGACCGCGCTCCGAATTGACCATCACGCCCTCGCTCTCGGCCCACAGCGCGGCCGGCAGCGTGATGTCGGCGTAGGCGTTGGTCTCGGTGTCGGCGAAGACGTCCTGGGTGATGACGAGTTCCGCCGCTTCCAGCCCCTCGATGACGGTGCCGCGATGAGCGACCGAGGCCACTGGGTTGGTGCAGATGATCCAGCAGGCCTTGACCTCCCCGGCGGCCATCCGCCCGAACAGCTCCACGGTGCCCTGGCCGGCCTCCGCGCGCAGGGTCCCGGCGGGCAAGCCCCACAGCTCTTCGGTGAACGCGCGGTCCTCGGCGTCCAGCGCGGACCGCTGGCCGGGCAGCCCGGGGCCCATGTAGCCCATCTCCCGGCCGCCCATGGCGTTGGGCTGGCCGGTCAGCGAGAAGGGACCGCTGCCGGGACGGCAGATCGCCCCGGTGGCCAGATGCAGGTTGACCAGCGCATTGGTGTTCCAGGTGCCGTGGGTGGACTGGTTCAGGCCCATGGTCCAGCAGCTCACCCACTCCCCGGCCGCACCGATCCAGCTCGCCGCCCGGCGGATGTCCGCCTCGGGGATGCCGGTGATCTCCGCGACCTTCGCCGGCGGATAGCCGGCCAGGAAGGCGGGCAGGTCCGCCCAGCCGTCGGTGTGCTCGGCGATGAACTCCTCGTCGATGTCGCCGTTCTCGACCAGGAGGTGCAACAACCCGTTGAGCAGGGCCAGGTCGGTGCCCGGCCTGATCCGGAGGAAGAGGTCCGCCTTGTCGGCGGTGGCGCTGCGCCGCGGGTCCACCACGATCAGCTTGGCGCCGGCCTTCCGGCGCTCCAGCAGCCGCAGGAAGAGGATCGGGTGGCAGTCGGCCATATTGGCCCCGATGACGAAGAACACATCCGCGCGGTCGAGGTCCTCGTACGAACCGGGCGGCCCGTCCGCGCCCAGCGACAGCTTGTAGCCACTGCCCGCGCTGGCCATGCACAGCCGGGAGTTGGACTCGATCCTGCTGGTCCGTATGAACCCCTTGGCCAGCTTGTTCGCCAGATACTGCGCCTCGAGCGACAGCTGCCCGGAGACGTAGAGGGCCACCGCGTCCGGGCCGTGCTCGTCCATCACCGCCCGCAGTCTCCGCCCGGCGTCGGCGACGGCCTCGTCCAGTGCCACCGGCTCCGGTTCGGCGCCCCGCTCGGTGCGCACCAGTGCCCGGGTCAGCCGTCCGGGAGCCGCCAGCATGTCGGCGCTGGTCGCGCCCTTGGTGCAGAGCCGACCGGCGTTCGCCGGATGCGTTCGGTCCCCGGAGACCCGCACGACACCGCGCCGTCCCCCGGCCCCGCGTTCGACGTCCAGTACGATGCCGCAGCCCACGCCGCAGTAAGAGCACACCGTACGGACCTGCTCGGTCGCCGCCTGCGACTCCGGCACGCGGGCCCCCTTCGTCGTCGCCGACGGGATCTCCCCGCCAGGGGCACGCTAGGAAGAGGGTGTTGCGCAACGGTCACGATCACGGCAGCGGCGCGGTTACGGCCCCCGCACGCGGGAGATACGGGCGGGTGAGATCGGTTCCGCCGCGCCCGCGGACCGGTCCGCATCCGGCGCGGACCACACGTCAGACGCCCGGCGGGTCGGTCCGGACGGCAGGGCCGCGTCACGGGCCGCAGTGCGGCCTGGACGCGGTTGGTCCTTTCCAGCGCGGCGAGTCTGCGACTGGCTCTTCGAACGGCCGGCTGACTGCCCCGCACGTTCGCGCCTGGTGGGGCGGCCCAGTGCCTACCCTTCAAGAGATCGAGCAGAGATACGGACCCAGGGTCGACAGGACCGAGCATCGGGTCAGCAGCGATCACCGCGTTCGCCACCGTCCTCTTCGACCCCTACCGCGACATCGCCGTGATCGTCTCCGTGCCCGAGAGAGACAACCGTGCATCCTGCCGGGCGCTGGAGAAGGCAGGGTTCAGCGTCGCCTACGAGGGGCAGCTCGACTCCACCGATTCCTCCGACAGCGGGTCAGCGCCGTCTACTCGCTCTCACGACCGGCCTTTCGGCCTTGACCGCAACGACGCCCCGGCCAATCGGCGCCGCAACGTCGTCACCCTCACCGCCTGCTCGCCAGGGCTGGACAGCCACGAGCCGCGACCTGGGCAGGTGACGCCGGCGAGGATGGCGCCTGCCGTTAAAGGACTTCTTGAGCGTTCAATGGCTTCGGTGTCCGATTGTGCTGAAGCTGCCACGCCTCAGGCGTGACAGGTGTGTAGAGGTTGACGAGAGATCCGTCGGGGTCGCGGATGAGAGCCGACACATTGCCCCACGGCATCATGGTCGGAGGCTGAACGACATCGAGCTGGTCGCCGAACTCGGCAACAAGCCCCTCGTACACAGCGCTGGTGTCCTCGACGAGGAACTCGACGATCGCACTGCTGTTTGCGCCCCCGCGGGGCGTGCCGGTGGTGATGAAAGCGACGCGGGCGGAGCCGCTGACCGCGAAGGTGGCAGAGGGTGTCACCAGTTCGACGAAGTCCTCGGTCAGGTACTGCGGGGTCGCGCCGGTGAGGACCTCATAGAAGTGGACGAGCCGTGGAATGTCCTCGGTGATGACGCGAATGGAGGCGAGCTGAACTCTGGTTGCGTTGGTCATGGGGCGACCCTAGAGTCAATACAGGTCACCTTCCGCCCGGAAATGTTGGACCATGACACGTATGGCCCGACCGACCGCACGCGTACTGGCCCTGCTGGAGTTGTTGCAGGCCGGAGGAACCCGCACCGTCGTCGACCTCGCCGAGCGACTCGGAGTCGATCAGCGCACCGTGCGTCGTTACGTTGAGCAGCTACGCGAAATGGACATCCCGGTGGACGGGGTCCGCGGCCGCTACGGCGGCTACCGTCTCGCCCGCCACTACCGCATGCCGCCGCTGATGCTGACCGACGAGGAAGGCCTTGCCGTGGTATGGGCTCTGCTGGTCAACCACCACGCGCGCAGTGGCCCGGCAACCCCGCTCGCGCTGGAGACGGCCACGGCCAAGGTGCGCCGAGTGCTGCCCGCCACGCTCGCACGGCGCATCGACGCGGTGCTCCAGACAGTGGACTTCACCGGCGGGCAACGCCCAGGCGTGGAAGACCACGACACCGGACCCCGCCACGGCGATGACAAAGGTGCCCAGACACTGCTCGGTCTGGCTGAGGCGGCACGAGATCAGCACCCGGTCGCTTTCGAATACCGGACCCGCCAGGGACATACGGCGACGCGGCACGTACAGCCGCACGGCGTCGTGGCACACCGAAACCTGCTCTACCTGACCGGCTTCGACGTTGACCGGCAGGCGCTGCGTACCTACCGCCTGGATCGGATGGCCGATCTACGGCCTCTGCCGGGCACCTTCGCCGCGCCTACGAACATCGACCCGGCAGCGCTGATTTTCGGGCCCCTGTCCGCGGCACCTTCACGCCACGACGTCTCATTCCTCATCCGCGCTGACCCAGCCCATGTAAGGCGCTGGATCCCGGAGACGCTTGCATCGGTGACGCCGGCGTCTGCTCCCGATTCCGCGGAGGGCCAGGACTGGCTGGAGGTGTTTCTGCGTGCTGAGCACCTCGAGTGGGTCGCCGGCACGCTGGCCATGCTGGACCGGCCCTTCATCATCCAACAGCCGGAAGCCCTCAAGGCGGTGGTTCTCGCACTCGGACGCCGACTGACTGAGAACTCCACCTGAGCGTTGTCACGTAAGTGCTGGCGGTTGGGATGATCTTGGTGTGGCTAGTGTGATCGCGGCGTCGGAGCCGTCCTGGATAGCCCCGTTCACGGATCTGAGCCCGCGGTTGTGCGGCCGGCTGGTGACCGCGTGGCGCCGTGGTGGTGCCGTTGCGGACGGCGTAGAGGGCGGCAACGTGGCGAAGCCCGACCTCGACGACCTCGTCGGCGATCGCGTCGGGCAGGAGGGACAGCAGTTGACGGTGTCTGAGCGCTCCGAGGCCCGGCGGGTGGTTCGTGCACGTGCGCCGCAGGCCCGCGCCATGCACTCTGGATGTGGATACGGTCGCTCCGCCGTACGTGGCAGACGAAGAGGAACGCGTGTCGAGTTGTTCCCCGGTCGCGGGACAGCCTGCGGCGGTTGACGATGTTGTAGAGGGTGGTGCGGGGGACAGCGCCAGCCGTGCCGCGGGACGGGTGTGACCTGCGGCATGCGGGAATCTCCTGCTGGCTCGCCTCAGGTGTTGACCCGGCCGGGTGGACGCGACGAGCCGGGCCGGGCAGCCAAGTCATGTTCAACTACTACGCCCGGTTCCTCGCGGGAGCGCAGGACTGTGCCAACGTTCGGATCGAGGAAATCATGCGCCGTTGGGCGGACAAGGTGGCCCCCGCCGACGGCCAACGTCAGGGAATCCGGCCCGGAAATGCCCCGGAACGCCTGGTCAGAGGTGGGACACCAGGGGGAGATATCGGGAGGATGCCGGGCGCCGCGCCGCGCCGACGTTGACCGGTCCGAGGTGGTGCCCGAGTTGGTGAAAGACCAGGTCGGGCACCACATCTCGGGTCTCTAGAAGAAGCCGAGCTTCTTCGGGGAGTACGAGACCAGCAGGTTTTTCGTCTGCTGTGGCGGCCGCGGCCGTCATCGCCGTGCGGACCACGCTCGCCGCCTCTTCCAGGTCGTCATCAACGGCGCCGCGGTCTTCGGGGTCGCCGCTGCCGAGCACCCGGCAGCCGTCATTCCGGCAGGTGCGGATAGGCCCGCCGCTGCCGGGGCGGTACGCCGAAGGTGGCCCGGGAGCGCACTTCGATGAAGGCGTTGATGCCGTTGCGGTGGCGCACCCCCACCGCCGGGTGGTGGCCGGGCGCGTCGGCGGCGTTCATCACCGCCCGGGTGACGTTGAAGTCCTCCATGGTCCGCTGGAGGGAGACGAAGTGGGTGCCCGGCGAACCCCCGTCGAGGGTCGCGAAGTCGCGGCGGTTGATCCGCGGCACGCCGTTCAGCCGGGCCCGGCCGGTGGCCTGGGCGTGCCCGACGAGACCGTGGGCGGCGGCCAGCGCGGGCAGGGCGTCGGCGTCGCTGCGCGCGTCGTCGACCAGCAACTCGGCGGCCCGCGCGTCCACGGTCGGCGCGAACATCTGCGCGCTGCGGCGGTCCGCGTCCTGCTCGTACCAACTGTCCACGTCCAGCCGCAGGTAACTGACGTGCATGGTGGTCCCCCCGGCCAGCGGCCCGGAGGCGATCGTCACCGCCTCCTCGGTGGCCTGGTTGCCCCGCAGGCCCGAGTGGAACCCGAGCATCAGCGGGGCCCGTTCGGGCAGTCCGGCGCCAGGCAGCCGCTCGGCCGGCAGCCCCCGGCCGACGAAGCCGGTCCTGGTCTCGCGCAGCCGCAGTCGCTCGCGTTGGTCCAGCGGTCCGGCGCCGAACAACTCGTCGGTGACCTCGGCGAGAAGGGCCTCGTCGTCGCTCGCCAGGTGCAGGCAGGCGTCGATGTCCTCCAGCACGGGGTTCTCCCACCGGGCCATCGGCAGCGGGCGCGCGACCGGCGACCGGCGCAGCGCCGTATGCCGTTCGAACCACCCGGGGCCCCACCCCAGACAGGTCAGCAGTCCGCTGGGACCGTAGGGCAGGCGCTCCTCCAGGTTCCGCAGCGCGCGCTCCAGGAACTCCGCGTCCGCCCGGCCGGGGCGGCCGGTGACTTCCAGCATCAGCAGCCGGTGGAAGCGCGGCGCGAGCGGCCGCCCCTGGGGGTCGTAGCGGAAGGTGCCCTCCCAGCCGTGCTGGGCGATGGGCAGCCGGGTCGTGGCCGTCATGCGAGGGTGCCTCCGGTGGGGGATGTGGGGGCCGGGCGGGGTACGGGACCGGGTGCACCGCCGACCCGCGGTTGGTCGCGGGGGCCGCTGTCCAGGGCGGTGTCCCGGCCGCGGCCGGCGGCGGGGCGGCCTTCACTGACAAGAGCGGTGGCCGGGTCCGCGGCGAAGCCCTCGGCAGGGCCCGCTTCGGGCCCTGCCTCCCGGCTCTCCGCGTCGTCTGCGTCGTCCGCGTCGTCCGCGTCGCGCCGTAGCGCCGCGAACGCCGCGGCCCACTCGGTCAGCGGCGGCCCCGGCTCGTTGTAGAGGGCGAACGTGGTCCCGCGGGCGGCCGGCTCCTCCGCCGCGGCGACCAGCGTGGCCGCGAGGTCGGCCCGCGCGATCATGCCGTCGGTGCGCGGGTCCTGAGTGAATGTCAGCGCGTGCGACCCCGCCGGGTCGTCGCTGAACCACACCGGCCGCACGATCGTGTACGGCAGTCGGCCCGAACGCGCCTCCCGCTCAGCGGCGGTCCGGCCGGGCAGCAGCGCCGGGTCGGTCCGGTTCAGCGGGTGCATCGGCCCGTGCCCGGTGGCGAAGGAACTCAGCAGCACCAGGTGCGGGGTGGCCCTGACCGCGGCGGCGGCCGCGGTCAGGGTGACCACCGCGCCGTGGGCGTGCTGCCAGGCGTTGCCGCGCCGTGGAACGAGGACCACCGCGTCGGCGCCGGCCAGCGCGGCCAGGACCCCCTCCCGGTCCCGTAGGTCGGTCAGTTCGGCCACCTCGTGACCGCGCTCGCGGGCCCTTGCGGCGACCAGCAGACCCAGCGAGCCGCGCAGGCCGGAGGCGGCGACCACCAGACGCGCCACGGCTCACGCACCTTCCCCCGCGGACGCGGTGCCGGAGTCCGAGCCGGCGCCTGTCTCCGCCGCGCCCGACCGCACCACCAGCGCCGCCTTCCCCGGCACCCGCCGCTCGCGCAGCGCCTCCATCGCCTCGGGCAGCCGCTCCCACGAACCGGTCCAGCCCACCACCGGCGTCATCCGGCCGCGCTCGATCAGTCGCAGCAGTTCGGCCAGGTCATCCGCGACGGGTTCGCCCGAGCCGAACACCCAGAAGGGATGCAGGGTCTGCCGGACGTGCGGCGCAAAGGACGAGAGGGTCAGCGTGGCCGGCTCGCGCGAGGAGGTGCCCAGCAGCACGAAGTGGCCCAGCGGGGAGAGCATCTTGAGCGTACGGGTGAGCACCGCACCGCCCACGGACTCCAGGACGAGGTCGAACGGGCCGCTGAGCGCGTCGAGTTCGGTGATCACCGAGGCCGCGCCCAGCGCACCGAGGTCCAGGGTGCGGTGGGAACCGGTGAGCGCGGTCACCTCGGCGCCGCCCGCCGCGGCGAGCTGGACGGCGAAGGAGCCAACGCCGCCGCTGGCCCCGGTGACCAGCACCCGCCGGCCCAGCAGGGGTCCGCCGCGGCGCAGGGCGCGCAGCGCCGTCAGTCCGGCCACGCCCAGGGTCGCCGCCCGCTCGGCGGGGACCCCCTCCGGTACGGTGGCGAGCCGGTCGACGGGCACGACCGCGTACTCGGCCCAGCCGCCGTAGTCGTTCATCGCGGCGATCCGCGTCCCGGCCGCCGGGCCGCCGCCCTCCGCGGCGGTCCGCACGACGGTCCCCGCCAGGTCCTGGCCAGGGCGCCAGCCCTCCGCGCGGCGGCTGAACAGGCCGAGTTCGCCGCGGTTGACGGAGAACGCCTCGACCCGCACCAGCACCTCGCCGGGGCCGGGCTCGGGCACGGGCACGTGGCGCAGATCTGGACCCTTGGGGGTGCCGACGTAGGCGCGCATGGTCGAAGGCAGGGCGGAAACGGTCATGCCCCGACGCTAGGTGCGCCGGCCGGCGCGGGGGAAAGACCGGTTCGCTCTCGATACCCGCCGGGGTGCTTATCAATAGCGGCCCGCCTGCGGCTTTTCCCGCCTATCGTGAGACGAATGACGCCCGAGGTGAAGCTGCTGCGGTCCTTCCTGATCGTAGCCGAGGAAGCGAACTTCACCCGGGCGGCGGTCCGGCTGCACATCGCGCAGCCCGCCCTCAGCACCCAGATCCAGCTGCTGGAACGGCAGTTGGGAGTCCGACTGCTGGACCGCACCACCCGCAGCGTCCGGCTGACCGAGGCCGGGCGGGCCGTACAGGAGCGGGGCCCGGCGGCTCTGGCCGGGCTGGACGACGTGTGGGAGGCGGCCCGCCGGGCCGCCCGAGGCGAACTGGGCGACCTGCGGCTGGCGTACGGCGCGAGCACGGGGTACGGCACGGTGCCGAGCCTCGTCGAGGCCGCGAGGGCCGGCCACCCCGGGCTGCGGATCGCGGCGGACCTGCTTCCGACGCCCGCGATCGCCGCCGCGGTGCGCGAGGCCCGCGCCGACGCGGGCATCGCCCGCGCCCCCGAGGCCGCGCCGGGCGTCCGGATGCTCCCCCTGCGCAGCGAGCGATACGGCGTCCTGATGGCGGCCACGCATCCGCTGGTGTCCCACGCGCCGGGCCCGGTACCGCTGGCGGCCGTCGCGGACCACCCGCTGGCGGTGCACCCGCGCGATGCCAACCCGGGCCACTACGACCAGCTCACCGGCATGTTCCGGCGGGTCGGCGCGACGCCCGCGCTGGTCGAGCGGTCGGTGTCCTTCGACCCCACACAGCGGTTGCTGCGCGACGCCCGTACGGTGGCGCTGGTCGGCGAGGGCGCCGCCGACGGCCTGGCGGACTGGCTGCGCTGGCTGCCCCTGCCGTCCGACCTCCCCGCGCTGGTCACCCGGCTCGTCCTCCCCTTGGAGCCCCGCACCAGCGCGGCCGGAACCCGCTTCGCCGCCCTCGCGCTCGACCACGCACGGGCGTACGGCTGGCTGTGATGACTGGGCGGATCGTCACCAGGCACCGGCGCCGAGTTCACGGCGTACCACGAACCGCGCACGTATCCCGGCCCTCGGAGGTACCCAGGCCGCGCGCGTGCCCCGCCCCGGTCCGGATGAACCCGGGCGCCCGCGCCAAAAGGAGCCGCCCGGCCGATCGCTGCGAGGGAGCGTAGGGCCGGGCGGGAGGCACCGCGGAACATGGGAGCAGTGCCCGGGTGAACGGAGCGGCGGCCGCCGCGAGGCGGCGCCGGTCCGGTCAGCGGGACCAGAAGTTCCCGCCGCCTATCCAGCCGACGGAACAGTCAGCGACGCCGGCGCGGGGTTCGGCGCGGACCTGCCGCGCGGGCCGCGTGCCTGGTGCGGGATCGCGGCGCCCGGGGTGCGCGCGTGGGCGGTGTGCGTCCAGTCCGCGAGTTGCGCGGCCACCGACATGCCGCCGCCGAACCCGGCCAGCAGCAAGCGGTCCCCGACCGCGAACCGGCCCAGCCGGTGTGCCTCGTCCAGCGTGACGGCCACCGACGCGGAACCGGTGTTGGCGTACTGGTCGACCGTCAGGTGCAGTTCGGCCGAGCCGAGGCCGAGCCGGGGCCAGACGTCGGCCAGCATCACACCGTTCGCCTGGTGCGGGACGAAGTGCCGGACGCTTGCGGAGTCCACCCCCGCCTCGGTGAGCAGACCGCCGATCGCCGCGGGCAGTTCGTCCTGGACGAAGCCGCGGACCCCGCCGCCGTCCATCGTGAAGTAGTGGGAGCCGTCGTGCACGGTGGCCGCGGACGCGGGCAGCCTGCTGCCGCCCGCCGGGACCTTGATCATTTCGTGCCGGTCACCCCAGGTCAGCAGCCGGGTGCCGAGGATGCCCCGGCCGGACGGCACCGGGCCGAGCACGGCGGCGCCGGCGCCGTCGCCGAACAGGACGGCGGTACGCCGGTCGGAGTGGTTGAGTATCCGCGAGTAGATGTCGGCGCCGATCACCAGGCCGTAGCCGGACCGGGCGGCGGTGCGCAGCAGCCCCTGGGTGACCGCGAGCGCGTAGACGAAGCCGCTGCACACCGAGTTGAGGTCGAAACAGGCCGCGTTGCGCGCGCCGAGCAGGTGCTGGACGATGCCCGCGGTGGCCGGCTGCGGGTGGTCCGGGGTGGACGTGGCCACCACGATGTACGCCAGGTCGGCGGGCGTGAGCCCGGCCTGCTCCATGGCCCGTCTGCCGGCCTCGGCGGCGAGGTCGGAGGTGGCCTCCTCCGGCGCGGCGCGTCGTCGGCGCCGTATGCCGGTTTTCCGCACGATCCACTCGTCGGTGACACCGGCGGCCCGCGCCACCTCGTCGTTCTCCACCACCGTGGCCGGCAGGTAGGAGCCGGTGCTCACGATGCCGATCCGGTCGCCGTCGTCGTTGGGGTGCTGCGGGGAAACCATCACGCCTCCAGGGAAACGGGAGCGGCCTGGGCGGGCACGTCGGCCACGGCCCCGGCCTCGTAACGTGCGGTGATTGCTGCCGCGGCGGGGAGTTCCCCGGTGAGCGGTTCCGCGCTGATGCGCTCCCAGCCGTCGCGGTTCACGTACTCTGCGAGCACCGGGTCGTCGCCCACCACGACCGGCCGCGCGACGCTGCGCAGCAGGTCCAGATCGCTGGAATGGTCGCCGTAGGCGGCGCAGACGGCCGGGTCGAGGCCGCCCACCGCCATCGCGGCCCGGGCCGCCCGGCCCTTGACCGGCCCGATCATCGGGGTCAGTACCTCGCCGGTGAGGTCGCCGCCGCGGATCAGTGGCCGGGTGCCGAGCGCCGCGTGCGCGCCCAGGTGGTCCGCGATCGGGTCCAGGCAGGCCGAGAAGGAACCCGACAGCAGCATCACGAAGTCGCCGCCGCGGACGTGGGCGGCCAGCCGCGCGGCCGGTTCCGCGGTGAACAGCCCGCCCGCAGCCAGCCGCCGCCCGAACCACTCGCGGCCCAGGCGGGCGAGCCCGGACGCGCTGTGCCCGGCATAGAAGCGGTAGTACTGCCGGTTGACCTCCCGGCGTGGCCGGCCGGCGGCGGCCATGGCGTGCAGTTCGGCGGCCAGTCGGCGGTACGTGGCCGGCGGTTCACCCCGGCGCTCCAGGTAGAACTCCAAGAAGTCGAACATGCTTTTGATACCGATGAGGGTCTCGTCCACGTCGAAGAAGGCGGCCCGTCCGCCGCAGCCCCCGGGCCCGGCGGCCGCGGCGGTCACGACCGCGCTCCCGCGGGCCCGAGCCGCAGCGAGAAGACGCACAGGTCGTCACCATCCTGCCCGCAGGTGCCGTGGACCAGCTGGCCCTCGGTGGTGTCGTCCGGGTCCAGCGGGCCGCCCTGGGTCCAGGCCACCCCGGCGGGCAGGGGGTCCCGCGGTACGTCGCAGCGCAGCTCGGTGGGCTTGTCCAACTCCCCGAACCTGTTGAAGACCACGGACAGCCCGGTCAGCGGGGTGCGGGACGGCGAGCTGCCGAGTGTCTCCAGTGCGGTCAGCAGCGCGAGCTGCCGGGCACCCTCGGCGATCACCATGCCGGGCAGGTGGTCCTGAGGGTGGTCGAACATGCTCGGGTGCCCGGCGGGGGTGAGCAACGCGGCCCGCCCGACACCGTTGGTCACCTCGCAGTCGGCCAGCACGACGTTGCCCTGGTTGGCCCGGCCCACCCGGTAAGGGTCGACAGTCGCGCCCTGGAAGCGGTCCACCAGGGCCGCGGAGGACGGCAGTGGCTTGCCGTCGCGGTTGCCGAGCCGCAGCCGCAGGTAGTCGTCGGGCGACTTGAAGCGCAGCCCCACCAAGGCCGAGCCGATCCGCATGCCCCGCACGTAGAGCCCGACCTCGTGGTCCAGGCCGGTGGTGCGGCCCTCGCGATGGCGGTACGCGGACACCCTGACCCGCAGTGAGAGCTGGCAGGGCGCGGCGCCGACCACCGCGCCCTCCGGGCGCACGAGGTTGATCCTCAGGTGGGTCAGGATGAACCTGTGGTCGCGCGGCACACCGTAGAACTCGTGTGCGCCGGCGAGGGTGGCCTGCCGGCACGTCTCCAGCAGCAGGACCGGGTCGTACGCGACGGGGCGCAGCAGGTGATCGCCGTAGTAGGCGTGCGAGCGGGGCAGCTGGGCTGCCGCGGCGTACGCCTCGCGGTGGTCGGCCGGTCCGGTGGGACCGGTGGCTTTCAGATCGGTGAGGAAGACCTCGCCGAGCGAGTCCCGGTGTACCAGGTCACGGTCGACGGTTCTCGCATAGCTCAGCTCGGTGTCGTCCTCCGGAAGAAGTCCGTCCGGGGAGACTGCCGCGGTAGTCATGATCGGAGCCTGCCTTCGTGAGGTGGTTGGCCGGTCCGGTGAGATCGCCACCGGCCGGTTGTGATCGGGCGGATGCCACTGATCGGCGTTGATCAGGACACTGGAGGTGGGGAACGGGGGTGGCCTGTTCCCGTTCCTCAGACGCGGGCCAAGAGCATTCCGGTCCAGCTGAACCCGGAGCCCGCCCCGAGCAGCAGGAGCCGGTCGCTTGGGGCGAACCCGCCGTCGGCCAGGTGGTCCAGGCCCGCGATCTGGTCGCCGCTGCCCAGGTGTCCCACGGTGCGGCCGAAGTCCCACAGCGAGGCGTCGGCGCCGCCGGGGAACTCGGGGAAGTAGTTCTCCTCCAGCAGCTTCAGGCCGAGGTTGGGGTAGATCACGCGGCGCGGCGCCGGGCCGGTGCCGGCCGGCAGCAGGGTCCGGCTGATCTCGCCGACCGCGGCCCTGGTCGCCTCGCGCAGCCGGTCCATGCCGTGCTCACCGAGGAAGCGGCGCTTGGCGCTGCGTACGTCGTGCTCGGCGTCGAGCAGCTCGGGCCGCTCGGGGGCGGGCCGGTCCGCCCGGTGCAGCCCTTCGAGGCCGGGGTCGGACACCGTGTGGGTGGCCAGCACCCGCCAGCCCGCCGCGCCGGGATCGGTGGTCAGCACCGCCGCGGCGGCGCCGTCGCCGTACACGATGCCGTAGTCGGCGGTGAACCGGTCGAACCCGGAGTCGGCGAACCGGTCGGTGGCCACCACCAGCGCGTGCCCGCCGCCGGCGCCGCCGAGGAAGCGGGCCGCGATGTCCAGCCCCAGCATCTGGGCGTTGCAGCCCTGGTTGACGGTGAGCGGCAGCGCCTGCGGACAGCCGAGCTGCGACTGGAGCCAGGATGCCGGCGACCACAGCCGCTTGTGGCCGTGCCGGTGGATACCGCTCACGAACAGCAGCCGCAGATCGGCCGGCTTGACGCCGGCAGCGGCCAGGGCGCGCTGGGCGGCGATCAGGGCCATGTCGGCGGGGTAGAGGGTCTCCTCCGCGGTCACGGTCGCGTAGCCGGTGGCCAGGATCCGGTCCCGGTCGGTGGGGTACCGGTCGGCGGCGTCGGTGACGTCGATCCGGGTGTCGGGCAGATAGCTGCCGGTGCCGGCCAGGGTCAGCACCTGGCCGCCGGGGGAGAAGGGGACCGGCGCGGCGAGCGGACCGGCCGACGGATGGGGGGACGGGCCGGGGTTCTGCCGGTCGAGGACGGGGGTGTTCATACGGCGACTCCTCCGCGGACGTCGGATGCGTGGGAGCGGGTGGCGCCCGCGGGCACGGCGCCGAGGCCGCGGGCACCTTCCCCGGGCTCGGTGCCGTCGGGGGCGAGCACGGCGGCGACGTGGCCGTCCGGGCGGACCAGAACGGCCGCGGGACGGTCGAGGAAGGCCGCCTGGCGCGTGGACTGGCGGGCGATCAGGGTGCCGGGCGGCAGGACCGCGCTGGCGCCCGGGCGGGCGGAGTGCACGGGGTCCGCGCCGTCCGGGCGGACCGGGTCCCCGGGCGGCAGGAGCAGGGTGAAGCGGTCCCGGTCCGGTGTGTGCAGGGGTACGCGGGCGCCGACGCGCAGCCGGTGGGTGTCGCGGTTGCCGAAGGCGGGCTGTTCCGCGCCACCGTCCGCGCCGGACCGGGGGTAGGTCACGTAGAGCTGGCTCCAGGTGTCGGCGAGCCGGGCCAGGCCGTCGCGGACCTGGTGTTCGGCGGCACCGGCCTGCGCCCGGATGTCGCCGGAGGTGCCGTCCGGTCCGTCACCCGCGGCCGACGCCACCCGCATCGCGTCCAGCAGCGGCAGCACACCGGTGCTGCGGGCCACCTCCGCCGCGGCGGCCCGGCGTTCGCGGGCGTAGTCGTCCAGCAGGGCCGGGTCGCCGCCCGCGGAGCCGCTCAGCCGGGCCAGCCGCCAGGCCAGGGCGGTGGCGTCGGCGAAGCCGGTGTTCATCGCCTGGCCGCCAGCGGGGGAGTTCAGGTGGGCCGCGTCGCCGACCAGCAGCGCGCGGCCGGCCCGGAACCTGTCGGCGAGCCGTTCATGCACCTGGTAGTGGGCCAGCCGGTCGGCCTTCGTCAGCCGCAGCCGGTCGCCGAAGCCGAGGGTGTCCACGGTCTCCTGGAACTCCGCGAACTCCAGGGTCGCGTCGCGTTCCATGAGCTCGCGAGCGACCGGTCCGGCCACCCGCACGGTGCCGTCCGGCATCGGCAGCAGCGACACCGCGCCGCGCGGGCCGATGTACATCGCCGACTCGTCGCGAGGCGGCTCGGTCAGCGGGTTTCCCTCGGCGAGCAGGTAACTCATGGGGTACGTGACGCCGTCGAAGCCGAGCCCGAGACCGGTCCGGACCGCCGACGAACTGCCGTCCGCGCCCACCAGCCAGCGGGCGGCCGTACGGACGTCGCCGGCCGCGGTGCCCAATCGGACGACCACCCGGCCGTCCTCCTCGTGGTGGCCTTCGTACAGCGCGCCGCGCAGCAGGCGGCCCCCCAGGTCGCGGTAGGCGGCGGCGAGCACCGCCTCGACCTCGGGCTGCGGCACGTTCAGGTAGTAGGGGAACGGCGTGTCCTGGTCGGTGAAGTCCAGCGCCCAGGAGCGGCTCAGGGTGTGGAAGCCGATCCGCAGCTGGGTGACGCCCCTTGCCTCCAGCGCCTCCCGCAGGCCCAGCGCCTCGAACCGCTCCAGTGAGGCCGCGTGGACCATCACCGCTCGGGTCCGCGGGTCGATCTCCGTTTCGCGTTCGACCAGCAGGCAGTCCACACCGCGGGCGCGCAGTTCGCAGCCGAGCATCAGACCGGCCGGCCCGGCGCCGACGACCAGCACCTCCGCCTCCGTGACCGGGTCTTCGCGCGTTGATCCGTGCATGTTGTCCCCCTTGTGAGCGTTATCTGTGTTATCTGTTTCTCTCGGCTCTGGCGGCAGGTGCGTCCGCGTGCCGCGGTGGTCGGGGAGGTCCCCGGGTCGTCGGGGTTGGTCCGGGTGGTCAGCCACGGCGCTGGTCAGGCCGCGCCGGTGGGTCCGAGGCGCCGGCCGGGGGTGGCCCCGCGAGGTCACCCCGGCCGGCGCCTGTGGACTCAGGCCGCCGCGGGCACCCGGCGCCGGCGTACGAGCATCAAGGCGACCACGAGACCGATCGCGGCCACCAGGAGGCCGTTGACGAGGATCGCCGAGTTGATGCCGCTGAGCGTGGCATCCCTGAACGAGTGGCCCGGCGACTGCGACCGGGTCCGGGCGGTGGCGATCGCGCTCATGATCGGGATGCCGATCGCGATCGCGACCTGCTGGGTGAGCGTGGTGATGCCGGTGGCCAGGCCCTGCTCCTCGTTGGGCAGCCCGGAGGTGGCCGTCACCAGGAACCCGACGATGGCCGCCACGTGCGCGTAGCTGCTGAGGAAGGCCAGCGCCAGCACCGGCACCAGCCAGCCGCGGCCGCCGCCGGCGAAGAACAGCATCCCGACCGTCAGGCCCTGCGCCACCAGCGCGCACACCAGCAGCGGGCGGCTGCCACGCAGCAACCCGATCCAGCGCGGGGCGGTCACTCCGCCGAGGAAGGCGCCGACGCCCAGCGCGCTGAAGGTGAAGCCGGTGGTCATCGCCGAGTAGCCGAGCACTTCCTGGAGGTACAGCGTGAGCAGGAAGATCATCGCGGTGAAGCCGATGAAGGTGGCCAGACCGCCGAGGTTGCCCCACTTGACCGAGCTGAGCCGCAGCACCCGCAGCGGCGCCAGCGGCTCCGCGACGCGCAGCTCGACCCAGCCGAACAGGGCCAGCAGCACGATCCCGACCGCGAGCCCGACCAGCGTCATGGTGTCGCCCCAGCCCTTGCGCCCCGCCTCGGAGACTCCGTAGACGAAGGCGATGAGGCCCAGGCTGACGGTGACCGCGCCGGGGATGTCCAGCTTCGCGCCGCGCCGGGCGCCGCCGCCCCGCAGCAGCAGGGGAGCCGCCACCACCAGCAGCGCGCCGATGGGGACGTTGATGAAGAAGCCCCAGCGCCAGCTCAGGCTGTCGGTCAGCAGGCCGCCCATGATGGCGCCGCAGGTGAAGCCGGCCGAGAGCATCGCGCCGTTCAGTCCGAGCGCCCGGTCGCGCAGCGGGCCCTCGGGGAAGGTGGTGGTCAGCAGTGCCAGGCCGGCCGGGGTCACCATCGCGGTGGCCAGGCCCTGGGCCACGCGGGCGACGATCAGCGGACCCGGCGACTCCGTCAGGCCGCCGAACAGCGAGGCCACGGTGAGCAGGACGAGCCCGCCGATGAAGATCCGCCGGGCGCCCACCATGTCCGCGATGCGGCCGAACAGCAGGCTCAGCCCAGCCGCCGCCAGCGCGAACGAGGTCGCGATCCACTGCAGGTTGTCGGTCGCGAAGTGCAGGTCGCGGCCGATTACCGGTACCGCGACGTTCATGATCGAGAAGTCCACGGCCAGCGTGAACTGCGCGCCCAGCAGCAGCACCAAGGTCAAGGTCTGGCGCCGCGTCATCCGGTCCTGCAAGGGGTCCGGCGGCAGCGCCGCGAGCCCGGGGTCCGCCGCGAAGGCCGGCTCCGCCGTGGTGCCGGTGACCGTGCCGGTCGGCCCGGACGGCACCGGTTGCGGGCGGACCTCGTCGGAATCGTCGATTGTCGACATGGGATGGATACCTTTCGCCTCCGGTCAAGGGTTTCGGCGACCAGCATCCGGAGGCGGCGATGGGCCGAGCCAGTACCCGCATTCTCATATGGCCCCGCTTCAGACCTCTGCCAGGGGTGGCCTCCCGGGTTCATACCCCTGGCAGGGTCTGTCTCCCGGCCCGGGCGGCGGAATACCGTCGTGGCATGTCGAACTCCACTCTCAGTACGACCCGTTCGGTGATCGAGGATTTCTTCCGGCTGCTGGGCGCCGGCGAAATCGAGAAGGCCATCGAAGAACTCGCGGAACCGCTCGACTGGTTCACCCCGGGCAGCACCGACCTGATTCCCTGGATGGGTCGGCGGACCACGCACGAGGAAGTCCGCGATTTCTTCCGTCAGGCCACCGGGAACATGACGACGGAAAAATTCGAAATCCATCGGATTCTGGTCGACGGCGAATTCGCCGTGGCCCTCGGCCACTTCCAGTACCGGATCGACGCGACCGGCCGGAGTTTCGCCTCCGACTTCGCCCTGGAACTGCGCGTGGTCGACGGCCTGATCACCCGCTACCACATGCACGAGGACAGCTACGCCATCGCCCTGGCATTCACCGGCTGAAGCCACGGGACGGCGAACGCGCCAGGGCCACGCGCATTCTCACAGGAGACCTCATGCCCACCGAGAACGACTGCGATGTACTCATCGTCGGGGCCGGACCCACCGGTCTGGCCTCGGCCTGTGAACTTCTTCGCCGCGGTGTACGGGTGCGGCTCGTCGACGCCGCCGCAGGCCCGAGCACGCATTCCAAGGCCATGCTGGTCTGGCCGCGCACCCTGGACATCCTGCAAGACCTGGGCCTGGACCGGCCGGTCGGCGACATCGCCGTGAAACTACGGCAGATGACGTATTACTCCGAGGGCCGCACCGTCACCCGCATGCGCATGGCGGACGAGCTCGCGCCGTACTGCCTGCCGCAGCGGCACACCGAGGAGATCCTCTACGACGGGCTCAAGGGTCTCGGCGGCGGTATAGAGCGCGGGGTGCGGCTGCTTGGGCTGCACAATCTCGACTTCAGCGGCGCGATCACCCCCGGACACCGGGTCACGGCGGTACTGGAACACCGCGACGGCAGTGTGGAGCGTTTCCAGGTGCCCTGGGTGATCGGCGCGGACGGTGCCGGCAGCGTGGTGCGCAACCAGCTCGGTATCGCCTACGAGGGCGCCACGTACGAGAACCGCTTCCTGATCACCGATGCCAGGATCGCCGACAATCCGCTGGACCCCGACGAGGTGCACTACTACCAGTCGCGCAACGGCGTGCTGGCCGTGGTGCCCCAGCCGGACGGGCTCTACCGGTTCTTCACCAACGCGCCCGCTGGCCTGGACGACGGCACCCTGGCCGACATGCAGCGCCTGGTCGACCAGCGCGGTCCCGGCGGTCTGCGTCTGATCGAGCCCGATTGGGTCACCACCTTCCGGGTGCACCGCCGCCGGGCCGCCACCTTCCAGCTCGGACCGGTGTTCATCGCCGGCGACGCCGCGCACGCGCACAGCCCCATGGGCGGCCAGGGCCTCAACACCGGTATCCAGGACGCGCAGAACCTCGCCTGGAAGCTGGCATCCGTCGTCCGCGGCGAGTCCCGCCCCGAACTGCTGGCCAGCTACACCCCCGAGCGGGCCGCCGTCGCCGACGCGGTGGTCCGCGACACCGACCTACAGACCCGCGCCGCCATGTGGACGGGGACCTCGCAGGTCGCCGTGCGCGACACGGTGATGCGGCTGCTGGACCGGACCCGGACCCTGGACCGCTTCTACGCCCCCGTGGCGGCCGGCCGCCGCTGGGTGTACGCGCCCTCCTCGGCGACCGCCGCGCGCCGCGGTCCGGCGCTGGCCGACTGGTGCGACGTCCGCTCGGTACTGCGCCGACAGGCCAAGCAGGGGGCGGCGCTGCCCCGTCCGATGGCAATCTCCCTGGGCCTGGCCGGTCCAGGCGCCGACCCGGTCCGCTACAGCGTGCTGGTCACGCCGGACGCCGGCGGCGACGACGGCGGGTTCGCCGAGGCGGTCCGCAACCTCGTGCGCCCCTGGTCCCGCCAGACCCGGGTGGTGGACGTCGGCGGCCGCCGGGTCGGCACCGGAGGCGGCTCGGCGCTGGTGCGCGAGGTGCACCGGCAACTTCGCTGCCGGCGCGCCGGATTCCACCTGATCCGCCCCGACGGGCACATAGTCCTGCACGGCCACCGGTCCGAACTCGACGCACTGCACGGCGAGTTGCGCCGGATCCTGATCGACCCACCGACCACCGCCCACGACTCCCTGAACCCCGGGGAACAGACGCCGGGCACCCTGACATCCGCCACGGAGGAGATCATGTCGGACACCAGCCGTTTCATCCCGCCGCACCAGATCGTGGGCGAAGGCCCACACAAGGTGATCGTCCTGCACTCCCTGTTCGCCGGGAAGTCGTCCTTCGGCGCCTGGGCGCCCTACCTGGACGGCAAGAACTTCACGTACGCCTTCCCCGACGCCCGCGGCTTCGGTGACGCCCGCGACGTGGCCGGCACGTACAGCACCGACGAGATCGCCTCGGACACCCTGGCACTCGCCGACAGCCTGGGCTGGGACGAATTCTCGCTGATCGGGCACTCGCTGGGCGGACAGCCCATCCAGCAGGTCTACCTCAAGTCCCCCGAGCGGGTCCGCAAGCTGATCGGGCTCAGCCCGGTGCCGGCCAGCGGCATGCCCATCCCCGACGAGGACTTCCCGCTGTTCGCCGACGCCGCCCACGAGATGGGCAACCGGCGGATCATCATCGACCTCACCACCGGCAACCAGCTCTCGCCGGCCTGGGTGGACAAGTGGGCGGAGCAGTCCATGCGGGAGGTCGGCGCGGTGGCCTTCCGCGGCTACCTCGACTCCTTTCGCACCACCGACTTCGCCGCCCGTGTCCAGGGCGCCACGGTGCCGGCCCTGGTCCTGGTCGGCGAGAACGACCCGGCGGTGACGGCCGACGCGATGAACGAGACCTGGATGAAGCACTACCCGGGCAGCGAACTGATCGTGCTGGGCAACTCCGGCCACTATCCGATGGTGGAAACGCCGATCGCGCTCGCGACGGCGCTGGAGCGGTTCTTGTCGGCCTAGGTTCGCGAGCCGTCGCCCGCGCACCCCGGACCCCGGTCCTGAACCCCGGTACCGAACCAGTGGCCCCTGTCACGGTGCCGGCTTTCCGCGGCCGGCCGAACGGCCCCGGCCCCGCCTTCTCCGGTCACGGCTGCCGGGGCCGTTCACTGCGCATCCCCGCACCGCGGTCCCCACGGTGTTGCCCGCGGTCCGCGCAAGCGGTCACCGCGGTTCCCGGGGGCGCGCGCCCTACGCGACGTCTGCCAGCAGGCTGTTCAGCGCCCTGCTGGACGGCGAGCCGAGTTCCGCCTGGTAAAGGACGATGACCTGGTCAGGGGCTTCCGGCAGCCGGAAGGTCTCATACCACAGCTCCAAGGCGCCGACCTTGGGATGATTCAGGTGGCGGATGCCGTGCGACTTGTCCCAGATGCGGTGCTCCGACCACAAGGTACGGAACTGCGCGTTCGTCGCGTTCAGCTCCGCGATCAGCCCGGTGAGCTGGGCGTCGGTGGGATAGCGGCCGGCCATCAGCCGCAGGTAGCCGACCAGGTCGGTGGCCTCCTCCATCCACTCCGAGTACAACTGGCGGGCGCCGGGCGCGCAGAACAGCAGCCTCGCCAGGCACGGCGGCTGCGGCTGGCCGTCGTCACCGGTGAGGTCGATGTAGCCGGTGAACAGGATGCTGGCCAGCCGGTTCCATGCCAGGACCTTGGTCTGCCGGTCCAGCAGTACCGCCGGTCCGCTCTCGAACGAGCCGATCATCCGGGCGAGGCTGGGACGTACCTGTTCGTTGGGACGTTCCATGCGGCCGACCCGGGGCGAGCGGGCGAGGTCGAGCAGATGCGCCCGTTCGTCCGGGCGCAGGTGCAGGGCCGAGGCCAGGGCGTCGAGCACTTCGGGAGAGGCGTTGCGGTTCTGGCCCTGCTCAAGCCGGGTGTAGTAGTTCACGCTCACCCCCGCGAGCAGGGCGACTTCCTCACGTCGGAGCCCGGCCACCCGGCGCCGTTTGCCGTGGGACTTGAGACCGACCTCTTCGGGTCTGAGACGACTGCGGACAGACTGGAGAAAATTCCCCAATTCGGTGCGTTCCCCCGTTAACCTCTGCAATGTGCTCTCCTCTCGGCCTGCGAATCGGAGCGGTAACGCGCCCCCATACGGCGGGGTGAGCCGCCTCCCGGGTCTGGCTGGAAGCAGCCGGACCCTCTCGCCGTCGCGGTGGGAGCGGTCTGGTGGGCAACCCGATATCCGCGACGACTGAGTGTACCGACCTGCGTGGAATCAGCCACCTGGCTTTAACAGTCTGGCATTCTTCCGGGTCGCCCGACGTTAAAACACGGGAAACTTTGGTCGCGATACCGGGCTCGTTGAATTATCAAATTTCGCGATGTGGGGTCCTGGGGATCTCCGGAGGATCAGTGGGACGCGTGGGGTTGGCGCGTCGTGCGGCACTCCGGGCCCGTCGGGGGCGGAACTCCTAGAAATATGCAAAAACTTGTCATGCCGGTGCCACGGTAAGGAGCACTTGACATATGGAGAGAACGGCTGGCCCAAACGAAAGCCCACGCTACGAAGAAACCCCTTGCGGTGAGGTCCCGCGGTATGGTTACCGTTCTCTGCTGCACGGCATGAAGGACACTCCCGCGGTCGTCCTGAGCCACCGCCGCGACGTTCTCCTGTGGAATCGCCTCGGATGTGCCCTGCTCGCCTGGCATCTGACCGGTCTGGCGGAACCGGCGCCATGCCCGTCCGCCGGGGGCCCGCCGTCGGGCGCCGGGGCGCCGGCCCGACTGCGCCCGGATGCTATTCCTCGACCCGAGGGCCAGGTGTCTGTATCCGCAGTGGGCGCACGAAACCGCCTTTGAGGCGGCGGTTTTGCGGCAGGCCAGCGAAAGCAACCCCGAAGACGCCGCGCTGGCCGCGCTCATCGGCGAACTCCGGGAATCCGACGATCACTTCGCCAGCCTGTGGCGGCAGGCGGCGGCACGGGTAAGCCCTTTCGGCGTCCGCCAGTTCCTGCATTCCGTGGCGGGCCCGCTGGAACTCGCCTACGAGTATCTCCAGCCGCCCGAGCCCGGCCCCTCCATCCTGGTCTTCAGCGCCGAACCCGGCTCCCCGTCCGAACGGGCCCTGCGCCGCCTGTCCGCCAAGGCCTCAGCCGTCCGATGTGAGATTCCCTGGAGTTTTCGGACAGTGCCCCCAACCACGAGTGGGGGCGTTGGAAGGAATAAGTAGTTTGCACGCGCTCAAAGGTGAGGGGCCGCGGTGGCTCCCGGTTCGGGACAACCGGACGCCACCAGTTGATCTCATGGGTTGACGTCAGCCGCCGCGCCGGGCAGAGGTGGAGGGCCGGTGTGGCTCAGCGGCTCGCCGTTGCCTTCGATGGATCTCCCGGCGGGGTACTCGGCCTCGCCTTCAAGGAGTTGATCAACATCGATGAGGCTGTCGATGGGACCTCGCAGACCCCTGGGAGCCGCGCCGCGCCGACGTTGACCGGTCCGACGTGGTGCCCGAGGTGCTGAAAGCCCAGGTCGGGCACCACATTTCGGGTCTCTAGAAGAAGCCGAGCTTCTTCGGGGAGTACGAGACCAGCAGGTTTTTCGTCTGCTGGTGGTACAGGCCGCAGCGGCCTGTGACCTGTGGGAACGCGTGTATTTCCGGGGCAGTTGGCGCTGTTGGCCCGCTTCTGGTCCGGATCTTGGAAGCCGCGAGGCCACGAGGCTGACCTGTCACCGAGTTGCGGGGGCCGGTGCGGCTCGTCGCAAAGTAGCCATCGGCGTACGGTCCCTTGATGTACTCCTCCATGAGCGGGTCTGTACGGTGACCGGCCCCGTCTCACATCCGGTGGTGACGTACCGCGACGATAGTGACGCGTAGCGATAAGCCCACTTCGGCTCGTCGCTCAGGACCCTGATGCTCCGGGTCTGTGGGAGGAGAGACGCCTGGCCCGGATGGAAATCCACTGCCTTGACCAGCTCATTCTTCAATGACTTACCGTCACCACCGGATGTGAGACAGAGCCCGGTGAGGCTCTGTTCCGTAGTCGGTGGTGACGGTGGGCGACAGGTGTCGTTGAACTTGTATGCGAGATGTCAACGCCCTGGTGGCGACGGTGTTTTCAGGGCTTTCAGGGCTGGTCATCGACGATGTGGTGGATGACGGCGAGGTGATCCGGGTAGCCGCTCGGACCCCGAATGTTCCCTTCCCCTGCCCGATGTGTGGGGTCCCGACGGACAAGGTGCACGGCTACCACGGCCGGACGGTTGCAGACGTGCCGGTCGACGGCCGGCAGGTCGTCATCGATGTCCAGGTGCGACGCATGGTCTGCCCGGTCCTTGGCTGTCGTCGGCAGACCTTCCGCGAGCAGGTGCCTGGGCTGCTGGAGCGTCTTCAGCGCCGCACCACGCGTCTGACCGGCCAGGTCTCGAAGGTGGTCGAGGAGTTATGCGGCCGGGCGGCTTCGCGCCTGGCGCGGTTCCTGGCCACGCCGGTGTGCCACCGCCTTGCGGCTGCTTCGAGGCATCCCGCCGCCGACAGCGCGAATCCCGAGGGTGATCGGGGTCGACGACTTCGCCCTGCGCCGCCGCCACCGCTATGCCACGATCATCATCGACGCCGAGACCGGGGAGCGCGTCGATGTCCTGCCCGACCGCGAGGCCGCCACGTTGGAGGCATGGCTCCGCGGGAAGAACGAGGTCGAGGCCGTGTGCCGGGACGGCTCGGCCACCTACGCCGAGGCGATCCGTCGGGCACTTCCGCATGCGGTGCAGGTCAGCGACCGATGGCACCTGTGGCGGAACCTGTGCGACAGGGTCCTGGCCGAGGTCCGCGCCCACGCCCCCTGCTGGGGCACCGTCAACCCTGCCCCTGCCGAGAACCTCGTCCGCCCTGGTGAGATCAGGTGGAGGAGGTGCCCATGGACTGTGTTCGCAGGCGTCCGGCTGGCGCTCTCGCACGGTTGGTAAGTGGCCGGCATGGTGATCAATTGTGTTGCTGCGACTGGCTTACCTGACCGTGACGAACGCCTTCGCGATGCTGCGCCTGCTGCCGATGACCGATCGGGACCGGGACGCGGAGCTCCTCGCGCTGCGCCATCAGATCATGGTCCTGGAACGCCAACTCGGCCAGGAAAGAGTGCGGTTCACCCCGAGTGATCGCGCGTTCCACGCGGCCGTGCTGCACCGGCTGCCGCGGAACCTGCTGCGCCGGGTACGACTGCTGGTACGCCCGGACACCGTACTGCGCCGGCACCGGGATCTGCTCACGCGCCGCCACGCGGCTCGTTCCCGCCCGAAGCGATCGGGACGCCCCCGGACCGTGCGTTCCATCCGGCTGCTGGTACGGCGGCTCGCGCGGGAGAACCCCGCCTGGGGCTACCGCCGCATCCACGGTGAACTCCTCGTCCTGGGAATGAAAGTGGCCGCCTCCACCGTGTGGGAGATCCTGAAGGACGCCGGCATCGATCCGGCGCCCGAGCGGGCCTCCAGCACGTGGGCGGACTTCCTCCGGTCCCAGGCCGATGCCCTGCTGGCCCGCGACTTCCTGGAGACCGCCACCCTGTCCGGGGCGCGGCTGTATGTCTTCGCGGTGATCGAGCACACCAGCCGGCGGATCCGCATCCTCGGCGCCACCCCCCATCCAACCGCAACCTGGGTCACGCAGACCGCGAGAAATCTCGTCTCCCGGCCGAAGGCTGGGGGCGGGTGCAGACCTGCCGGCGCGAACTCCTCGACCGCACCTTCATATGGAACAGCCGCCACCTGCTCCACGCCCTGCGGGAGTTCGAGCAGTTCTGCAACGGGCACCGGCCACACCAGGGCATCGCCAACACCCGCCCCCTACACCCGCTGCCGCCACCGATCACCGACCCGGAGCAGATTGCCCGCCTCGACATACGAAAACGCAACCGGCTCGGCGGCATCCTCCACGAGTACCAACATGTTGCGTGACCAGCACGGATGAAGTTTCAGGCAAGGGCAGGGTGACCGACATGGGGTTCACCGCCTACAACTGGTCAGACGGCAAGCAGGCGCGGTCCGTCACCGAGGAGTACGTCAACGCGGCCTCCGGAAAGATCTCCGCCGAAGGTATCGGCACCCTCCATCTGGAGCAGTCGGACGACGACGGCTATCTCGGCTTCAACGCGCTGCACGGCAGGGACGCGCCGCCCGGCTCTGACGGTGGCGCACCCGCCTTCCACGACCCCGACACTCCCCAGCTCCGGAAGCCCCGCCGACTGAGCGGGGCCGCCGCCGGGCACCGCGCTCTGGTCGAGGTCGTGGCGCAGGATCCGGACGCCGGCGAGGACATCGGCCACTTCACGGTCCCCATCTCCGCCTCCACCAACGCGGACAGCGGATACCGGCAGTTCGTCGTCCGCGGACCGAACGGCCTGATCGTCATCGTCCCGTTCAGCAACAACTACGGCTACGCCGTGGCCTACCGCACGAGCTGAGCGTGCGTACGGGCCGCCTCACCCCGGCTCCCCAGTGCCTCTGGCGTCGTGGACAGCGGGGGTGCTGCGCCCGGACTCGCTCTTGCTGCTGGTCAGGGGTGCTTTTCTGAGTGTACCGGGCTGATGTGACGTCAGGTGTGGGGAGTTCGTGATCTCTGGTGCGGTCATGGCAGCGGCGCGCGGTGGCCTGGTGGCGGCGTCGCCATCTGGACCAGCTCAGCGCGTGTAGTCCGCACGGCGGGCGCGTGCTAGGCGGTCAAGGACAGGACGCGGTCGAAGTCGTCGGTCAGGCCCGCGGGGGTCATCGATGCCCACGCACCACCGAAGGGCTTGTACGCCCTCGCCCCTACAAGGGGATCGGAGTGCGCCACATATGAGAGCAAGCGTCGGGCTTGGCGCAACCGCGAGCCGGGGCGCCGGTCTGGCCGAGAGAAACGCCGAACAAACCGAAGTCCGCCGGCACATGAGCCGCGAACCGCTCATCACAGCCCAAAGCTCCCGAACAGCTCAGGAGCCAGCAGGTCCGCCTTACCCGCCGAACCGCCGCATAATCTCGAATTCAAGATCACCGAGGAGCCAGCTACACGCCGCCTCCGGCGGCCCTGTATGGCGAGGATGGCCTGAACTCGGCGCTCCGGACCCGCGGCCACATCCCGGGCGGATTCCGCTCCCGCCGACCGGTCGCGAGCTCCGGCGACCTGTCTGCGGCTGCAGGAGGCATATGCGTCCGCCGGCGGATTCCGTCCGTTCCGGCGTCACTTCCCGGTTGTGGCTGAAAGATTTCCTTCAGTCACACCAGTCACTCGGTCATCAGCACGCACTAGTTGACAGAAACTGAACCATCGAGGGAGCCTAGTGGGATCGAAAATCCCGACTGAACCTCGGCCGGCCACACGGCCGACCTCGGGCTGCCTCCGGATAGTGAATTGGTGATATCGTGCGGAGCGTCCACTTTTTAACCACAGTTGTGCGAGTTCGGTCGCGTCGCCGGTCGAAATGCTGGCCGCGAATGCGGGATCCGCTTATCGGGGGACCTGTGCTCCGGAATTCACCCGGGCTGCGACGTCGCAATTCGATCCAGTGCCGGCCGCGGGCCGGAGCCCCGCCCCCAGTGCGCGGGCGAATCCGGCAGACCCGACGGACCCGACGGTGTTGGCGGCCTTCGCGGACAGCGGCATGCCGCATTGAACAGTGCCGCCGTGGCGGACCACCGCGGAAAACGTCCGGCCCTCTGGGCGCGGCGTGCGCCGACCGCAGACACGCCACCGGACGCTGACGAGCGCGCTGCCCGCGTGGGCACATGCCACGTATGGTCCAAGCCGCCGTGGTCCGGTTGCCGGCCCGCTCCGCCCAGCCCCGGTTCCGCGCCGGTCAATCCTGGTGGGAGGCGCGGCCACGGGTGATCAGACGGCGCGCGAGCAGCAATCCACTACGGCTGTCTGAGTTTTCCAGCCGGTGTGCCGCGCCTGCGGCAGAATGCGCCAGGTCCACTGGCTCGCCTCTTATCGGTCGCCCTTTGATGCCGTTTTTCTCATTAATTGGTCGTCCCTGGACCGACTTCGGCCCTCCTGCGCCGCAGTGGAGAACCACTAGAGCGTCACTGTAGGGGACGACATATCTGCAGTGCGTCCGTGTAGCGTGCAAAATCCCCGATGGTTGCGCCCTCGGGGGATGCTCGACGACAAACGGAGGAAACCATGGATATGCTCGTCCTAGGGCCGCTCTGTTCCACCGTGAATGGGGTGTCGATCGTTCCGACAGCGGGGAAGCCGCGACAGATTCTCGCCCTGTTGGGACTCTATCCGGGCCGGGTGATTCCTGTTCCGACACTGATGGAGGAGATCTGGGGCACCGAGCCGCCGCAGAGCGCGATGACCACACTCCAGACGTACATCCTGCAACTGCGGCGGCGCCTGGACACCGCGATGGGGCCGAACAGCCCGGGCACCGCGAAGAACATCCTGGCCACCCGCCACGGTGGCTACGTCCTGCAGATCCCGCCGGAGTCCGTGGACGTCCACGCCTACGAGCAACGGGTGGAGCAGGGCCAGAAGGCGTTCGCCGACGGCGACGACGAGCGGGCCGCGTGCAGTTTCCGGCAGGCCCTGGAGTTGTGGCAGGGGCCCGCGCTGGTGGACGTGGGGGTCGGCCCGATCTTGGAGATCGAGGTCATGCGCCTGGAAGCGTCCCGGCTGGTGACGGTGGCACGGCGGATCGACGCGGACCTGCGCCTTGGCCGGCACATCGAGTTGCTTCCGGAACTGACCGACCTGATCGCCCGGCACCCTCAGGACGAAGGGTTGCACTCCCAGGCGATGTTAGCGCTGTACCGGTCCGGGCGGCAGGCAGCGGCCCTGGACCTCTACCGCAGACTCCGCATGCGGCTGATAGACGAACTGGGTGTGGAGCCCTCCCCTCCGCTGCGGAGGCTCCACCAGGCCATGCTCAAGGTCGATCCGGCGCTCGACGTGGCAGCCGGGCCCCGGCGCGGTTCGACGTTCGACCGTTACGCGGCTTGAGGAGCGGCCCGGGACCGGCCCGGGATGGTTCGGCAGCGACCCGGAACGACCCCGGAGCGGTTCGGCCGGAACGCCCCGGGACGGCCCGGGTGAGCTGAGCGGGCCGTCGCCGACGGCTGCCGGGTCGGATCCGGGGCGAGGGCTTCTGGCGGTGCGGCGTTCCTTCCCCGCACCGCGCCGGCGGGGTCGGTGCTCCCGTGGCGGGCCGGCCGGGGTCCGTGCTTGAGCGCACCTCCAGGACGGGCGGCGACGCTGGAGGACCGCCTGCGGACGCGGCGCGGGGCGAGGAGGATCCCATGTCGGACGAGCAGCCGGTACGGCTCTACTGTTTCGCGCACGCCGGAGCGGGTGTCTCGGCGTTCGGCGGCTGGGAGGCGGCCGTCGGGCCCGGGGTACGGCCGGTACCCGTCCTGCTGCCGGGCCGTGACCGGCGGCGCCGGGAACCGCGGGTGACCACCCGTCAGGCGCTGTTGGACGACGTGCTGCCCCTGTTCACCGCGCCGCCGACCGGCCCGTACGTGCTCTACGGGCACAGCCTGGGCGCGCTGGTCGCCTACACGGTCACCCGTGCTCTGCACGAGGCCGGTCTGCCGACGCCGGCGCTGCTGGCCGTCGGTGCCTCTCCGCCACCGCACGCCGCCTCGGCGCTAGCCGACGCGCAGGACATGCCGGACGCCGACCTGCTGAACCTGATGGACCGGATCGGCGCCCTGCCGCCCGACACCGGGCCGGGGAGTTTCTGGTACCGCGCAGCGATGCCGGTGCTCCGCGACGACCTGGCGCTGGCCGGCGCGCTGCGCGCCGCAGCGCGCCGGCCGTCGCCAGCCGGCCGGATCAGCACGCCGCTGCTCGTCGTCGCCGCGGAGGACGACCCGCTGGCCCCGCCCGCGCTGGCCGCGCAGTGGCGCCGCTGGAGCGAGGGCCCCACCAGGTCGCGCACCGTCACCGGCGGCCACTTCTTCGTCCGCGGGCCCGAACTGCCCCGGCTGCTCGGACGGGCCTGCCACGCCCTGCGCCGGCCGGCCCGGGAGCAGGTGGGCTGAGGCCGCACCGCGGACAGATCGACCCGCTCCCCAGTGCGGCTTGAGAGCGCCCCCCTAGCGTCGCTGCCATGAAGGCTCTGGTCCTTTCCGGTGGTTCGGGCACGCGCCTGCGGCCCATCACCCACACCTCACCCAAGCAGCTGGTGCCGGTGGCGAACAAACCGGTCCTGTACTACGTCCTGGAGGACATCGCGCGGTCGGGGATCACCGAGGTCGGGATCGTGGTGGGAGTGGGCCACAGCGCCGACGAGATCCAGAACGCGGTCGGCGACGGCTTCGCGTTCGGCCTCCGGGTGACCTACCTGCCGCAGATGGCGCCGCTCGGACTGGCGCACGCCGTACTGATCGCGCGCGACTACCTCGGCGACGACGACTTCGTCATGTACCTCGGCGACAACTTCGTGCTCGGCGGGATCGCCGAGCCGGTGCGCGGATTCCGGGCCGACCGGCCCGACGCGCACATCCTGCTGACCCGGGTACCCGACCCGACCGCCTTCGGCGTGGCCGAACTGGACCGGCACGGACGGGTGGTGGGTCTGGAGGAGAAGCCGAAGCAGCCGAGGAGCGACATGGCACTGGTCGGCGTCTACCTGTTCACACCGGCCGTGCACGAGGCGGTCCGGGCCATCGAGCCGTCCTGGCGCGGCGAGCTGGAGATCACGCACGCCATCCAGTGGCTGATCGACAGCGGGCACGACGTGCGCTCCACCGTCATCACCGGCTACTGGAAGGACACCGGGAACGTGCCGGACATGCTGGAGTTGAACCGGTCCGTCCTCGAGGGCATCGAGCCACGCACTGAGGGCAGCGTGGACGCGGACAGCCAGGTGATCGGCCGGGTCAGGATCGAGGCCGATGCCGAGGTCCACGGCTCACGCATCGTCGGACCGGCGGTGATCGGCGTCGGCGCGGTTATCCGCGACTCCTACGTCGGCCCCTACACCTCCATCTCGGACAACTGCCGGATCGACGACACCGAGATCGAGTTCTCCATCGTGCTGCGCGACGCGCACCTGTACGGGTTGCGCCGGGTGAGGGACTCGCTCATCGGCCGCAGCGCGACGGTGACCTCCATGCCACGGATACCGTCAAGCAACCGGCTCGTCCTCGGCGACCACAGTGAGGTACAGATCTCGTCATGACGACGACCTCCATCCTGGTGACCGGCGGAGCCGGGTTCATCGGCTCGCACTACGTCCGCACGCTGCTCGGCCCGGACGGCGGCGACGGCGTGCGGATCACCGTCCTGGACAAGCTGACTTACGCGGGCAGGCTCAGCAACCTGGCCTCGGTGCGGCACAGCGACCGGCTGGTCTTCGTCCGCGGCGACATCTGCGACGCCCCCCTCGTGGACGAGCTGACGGCCGGACACGACCAGGTGGTGCACTTCGCCGCCGAGTCGCACGTGGACCGCTCCATCGCGGGCGCCGCCGACTTCGTGCGCACTGCCGCGACCGGCACCCAGACCCTCTTGGAGGCGGCGCTCAGAAACGGCGTCGGGACCTTCGTGCACATCTCCACCGACGAGGTGTACGGATCGATCGACGAGGGCTCCTGGCCGGAGTCGTCGCCGGTCAGCCCCAACTCCCCGTACGCCGCCGCCAAGGCGTCCGCGGACCTCATCGCGCTGGCCTACCATCGCACCCACGGCCTGGACGTCCGGGTCACCCGCTGCTCCAACAACTACGGGCCGCACCAGTTCCCCGAGAAGGTCATCCCGCTGTTCGTCACCAGCCTGCTCGACGGCGGGCGGGTGCCGCTGTACGGCGATGGCGGGAACATCCGCGACTGGCTACACGTGGACGACCACGTGCGGGCGATCGAACTCGTACGTAACGCCGGCCGGCCGGGGGAGGTCTACAACATCGGCGGCGGCACGGAGGTGTCCAACAGGGAGCTGACCGGGCTTCTGCTGGCCGCCTGCGGCGCCGGATGGGACAGCGTGGAGCGCGTCGCGGACCGCAAGGGTCACGACCGGCGGTACTCCGTCGACTGCACGAAGATCAGGCAGGAGCTGGGCTACCGGCCGGTCCGGGACTTCGGCGCCGCGCTGGCGCAGACAGTGGCCTGGTACCGCGACAACCGCTCTTGGTGGGAGCCGCTCAAAGCGGCGGCGTCGACCGCCGCACGGCGCTAAGCAGGTCGGCCTGGGCGAGCAGGTCCCGATGGTGGTCCGCGTCCTGCGGCCGGCCCGCCCGCCGCGCGCGGACCGCCGCGCCGAAGGTGGTGAGACAATTGGCCACCTGGTCGTCGGCGGCCAGCCGTAGGGTCCGCGTTCCCGAGGCACGCTCGATCGCGATGAGCGGGCGGTGGTCGGCGGCCGGGGTGAACGCCCGGTCCACGGTGATCCGCCCGGTGCTGCCGCACAGCTCGTACCTGCTCCGGTAGGCGTGGTCGATGCCGAAGTGCAGGCTGGCCGTCACCCCGTCGTCGCGGCGCAGCAGCGCGGCGCCCGCGACGTCCACGGCCCGCCCCGGCGCGGCGGACAGCACCGCGCCGGCCACCCGCAGACCGGGGCCGAGCAGGTGCACGGCCGCGCGCACCGGATAGGGGCCGACATCCCACAGCGCCCCGCCGCCCAGCGCCGGGTCGTGGCGGATGTCGCCCTCGGCGGGCGCGGGGACGGTGAACTCCGCATGACAGGAGTGCAGCCGGCCGATCGCGCCCCAGGCCACCAGCCTCCTGACCACCGTGTGCTGTCTGTGGTGCACGAACAGCACGTTCTCGCGCAGCACCAGGCCCCGGCGGTCGGCCAGCGCCAGCAGCTCCCGGGTCCGCCCGGGGTCGCAGGTCAGCGGCTTCTCGGCGAGTACGTGCTTGCCCGCCAGGAGTGCGGCCTCCACCCAGGTGGCGTGCAGCGCCGCGGGCAGCGGTACGTAGACCGCGTCCACCGCGCCGTCCGCGAGCAACGCCTCGTAACCGGTCACGGCGCGGCAGCCGTAGGGCGCCGCCATCCGTGCCGCCGTGGCCGCCGAACGGCTTGCGACGGCGGCCAGTTCGATGTCCCGGGCGGACGCCATAGCCGGCAGCATGCGGCGGCGCGCGATGTCGGCGCAGCCGAGGACACCGAAGCGCAGCGGACGTGTCACCGGATCCCTCCACTCGTTGTGCGGTGAGCAGGACGCCGACGGGGGCGGGTGCCGGCGTGCGCCACTGTGGCCGTGGCCGCTCGATTCGGGGCCGAGGCGGGATCGAGCCCGCCGGGGGACGGTGGTGCCGACCGCCGCCTCGACCGGCGGGCGTCCGCGCGATCCTCTCCCCGCGGTGTCCGGCCGGCGACGGGGAGGAAGAACCGACGGAGGAGACCGGCATGTTCCCCGATGTTTCCGCATTCCACAGGTGGTTCGCGCAGCGGCTCGACGCCGAGGCCTACCGGGTCGCCACCGTCCCCCTCCACCGGCTGGAGGGCTGGTCCACCGAGCCCGACTCGGGAGACCTGGTCCACCGCAGCGGACGGTTCTACTCCGTCCGGGGCCTTTCGGTGACGCAGTCGGGACGGCAGGTCGAGAACTGGCAGCAGCCCATCATCGTACAGCCCGAGCACGGCATCCTCGGCATCCTGGTGAAGGAGTTCCACGGGATACCGCACTGCCTGCTCCAGGCCAAGATGGAACCGGGCAACGTCAACCTGGTGCAGCTCTCGCCGACGGTCCAGGCCACGAAGAGCAACTACACCCGGGTGCACGGCGGCCGGGCGGTCCCGTACCTCGAGCACTTCATCGCCCCGCGCCGCGGGCAGGTACTCTTCGACGCCTTGCAGTCGGAGCAGGCGTCCTGGTTCCTGGCTAAGCGCAACCGCAACATGATCATACGGACCGACGAGGACATCCCCGTCCTGGACGGCTTCTGCTGGCTGACGTTCCAGCAGATCGGCGACCTGCTGCGGGTCGACGACCTGGTGAACATGGACACCCGCACGGTGCTGTCGGGAGCGGTCGCGCTGCGGCCCCCGGCCGGGCCCGCGTCGGACGACGGCTTCGCCGCAGCGCTCGCGGCCTCCTGGCAGCCGTCGGGGCGTCCGCTGCACAGCACCACCGAGTTGCTCAGCTGGTTCACCGAGATCAAGGCCGGTGCCACCCTCACCCGCCGTCTGATGCCGCTGTCCGAGGTGGCCGGCTGGTCGGCCGGGGACGGGGTGATCGCCCACGACGAGGGACGGCACTTCACCGTGCTCGGGGTGTCGGTCGAGGCCCCCGGCCGCGAGGTCGCCGGCTGGTCGCAGCCGATGTTCGCGCCCCGGAGCCAGGGGGTCATCGCCTTCCTGGCCCGGCGGGTGGCCGGGGTGCTGCACCTGCTGGTACAGGCGCGGACCGAGACCGGCGCGCTCGACCGGATCGAGATGGGGCCGACCGTGCAGTGCCAGCCGGCGGACTACGCGGCGTCGCAGCCGGGCCGGCCGGAGCTCCTCGATCAGGTCCTCACGGCGCGGCCCGACCAGATCCGCTTCGATGTGGTGCTCTCCGAGGAGGGCGGCCGGTTCCACCACGCGCGCAGCCGCTACACGCTGGTCGAGGTCGACGAGAGCGCCCCGCTCCGGGTGCCGCGGAATTTCGCCTGGGTGACGGTGCGCCAGCTGACCGACTTCGTCCGCTTCGGCAGCCACCTCAACGTGGAGGCGCGCAGTCTGCTGGCCCTGATCGGCTTCCTTCCCGACGACCAGGTGCCCGCACCGCCGTCCGGACGGCTCGTGGCCTCCGGGGGCTGAGCGGGGGGACCGGTCCGCCCGGCGCCGGGCGGGCGGGGCGCGGGTCAGGCGCCCGGCACCGGGGCACCCGAGCGGACGGAGTCCCACATGGCTCGGAGGGAGGCAGCGGTGTCGAGGCGGGGCCGCCACCCCAGCAGCCGCGCGGCCCGCGCGGGGTCGACCCTGATCCAGTCGGCGCCCTGGCTGTGGACGTTGCCCGGCCGGGTCCGCACGGTGTCACGGGGCAGCCCCGCCGCCGCGACCAGGCCGTCCACCAGGTCGCCGATGGGCAGCGCCTGGCCGCGCCCGATGTTGACGACCGGGCCGGGGGAGCCGAAGTCGCCCTGCCAGCGGCGGCTCGCCGCCCGGACGACCGCGTCCGCCGCGTCACGCACGTCGACGTAGTCGCGCCAGGCGTCAGCGAGGGTCAGCTCGAACCTTCCGCCGGGCGCGGTCCCGGCCAGGCGGACGGCCAGCGAGCCGAGGAAGCTCTCCAGGGCCGGGTGCGGACCGATCGTGTTGGCCATCCGCAGCACCACCGCGTCCAGGGTGCCCGACCGGGCGGCGTCCAGGACGAGCCGTGAGGCGACAAGCTTGGCTCGCGGGTAGTCCGCCTCCGGGGCCGGCTCGGTCCACTCGGTCAGCGAGCTGCCGGCCGGCGTGGGACCGTATTCGTGGACGGTGCCGAGCTGGACCAGGCGCGGTCGCCGCCCGGCGGGCAGCAGCGCCACGGATGCCAGCAGCCGCTCGACCAGCCCGACGTTCACCGGTCGGACGTCCGCGCCCCAGCCGAGCGTCGCGTTCACCACGGCGTCGGCCCGTTCCCGCGCCAGGACGTCCGCGAGGTCCCGGGCGGAGCAGGCGGCCGCGTCCAGGGCCAGGAAGGGCAGCGGCCCCAGGTGCGGCGCTGGCCGGCGGGCGACGGCCAGGACGTCGCTGCCCGCGGCGGTAAGGGCCGCGCACACGTGGCGGCCGACACAGCCGGTGGCTCCGAGCACCACCACCTTGGCCGGCGCCGTCCCGTTCACCGGGGCCCGCCGGGCTCCGCGCACTCGGTGTAGCGGGGCAGCATGCCGCGTGCCTCGGCCTCGGCCAGGCCGATCGCCGCGGTGTCGCGGGCGGAGAGGACGAAGTCCACGTCCCGCGGCCAGGGCAGGCCGAGCTGCGGATCGAACGGGTCGATGGCCTGTTCGAGGCCGGGCACGTACTCGGTGGACACCAGATAGGACATCACCGTGTCCTCCTCCAGCGCGAGGAAGGCGTGGCCGACGCCCTCGGCGAGGTACACCGAGCGCAGGTCCTCGCTGTCCAGCTCGACCGCCTCGTACGCGCCGAAGGTGGGCGAGCCGAGCCGGATGTCCACCACCACGTCCAGCGCCCTGCCCCGGGCGCAGTGGACGTACTTGGCCTGCCCTGGGGGCGTGGTGGTGAAGTGCACCCCGCGCAGCACCCCCCGGGCCGAACGGCTGTGGTTGGTCTGCGCCACCGGGAAGGGGTGGCCGACGGCGGATATGAAGGCCTCCTGCCGGAGCGGCGAGACGAACAGCCCCCGCTCGTCACGGTGGACCGGGGGGGTGAACAGGTGGCAGCCGGCGACCGCCAGCTCGCGCGTCCCGGCCAGCGCGGGGCCGGCCGTGCGCGGGGAATCCGTTGTCACGGCGCTCACCCCACGACGTCGAGGACGGGCAGCGGAAAGACCAGCTTGCCGCCGCTGGCCAGGAAGTCCTGCTCGCGCTGCACGAAGCCGTCGCGGTAGATCCAGGGCAGCACCAGCATCTGGTCGGGACGGCTGTCCTTCGCCTCCTCCTGGGAGACGATCGGGATGGACGTGCCGGGTGTGAACGCGCCGTGCTTCTCCTTGTTGACCTCGCCGATGCACGGCAGGTCCCGTTCAGTGAGACCGCAGAACTGGAGGATCACGTTGCCCTTGGTCGAGGCCCCGTAGCCGATCGTCCGCCGGCCGGCCCGGCGCGAGGCTGCGAGGAAGTCGAGCAGCCGGTCGCGATACTCGTCCACCCGGCCGGCGAATGCCGTGTACGGCGCGGGCGTGTCCAAGGCGAGCGCCGCCTCGCGGGCCCGCAGACGGGCCAGCGCCGGCTCGTCCACCGGATACGGGGAGTCCTGCCGGGCCAAAACGGCGCACAGGCTGCCGCCGTACACGGAGTTCAGCTCGGCCCTGACGACCTTGAGGCCCACCCGCTGGGCCATCCACTCGATCTGCCGGAGCGCGTAGTATTCCAGGTGCTCGTGGCACACCACGTCGTACGCCGTGGCCTCCAGCATGGCGGGCATGTAGCTCTGCTCCAACAGCCACACGCCGTCCCTGGTCAGGATATCGTGGACGTCCTGCATGAAGTCCATCGGCCGCGGCAGGTCGTAGAAGACGGCGACCGAGGTGACGACTTTGGCGCGCCGCTCGCCGTAGTGCTCGGTGAACAGGCGCCGGGAGAAGTAGTCGGGGATCAGGGCCGCGCCGTCCGGGTACAGGGCGCGGAACTTCTCGCCGCTCGGATCGATGCCGACCAGGTCGGGGCGCCCGGCCGGTCCGGTGGGGTAGCCGCGCAGCAGCGTCGCGTCGTTGCTGCCGATATCGACAACCAGGTCGCCCGCGCCCACTCCGGTCAGGGCGACCAGGTCGGTGACCATGCCGCGCAGATGGTTGATCATGAACTCGCCGAGTCCGGAGCGGTAGCCGTAGTGCTCCCCGTACATCAGGTCGAAGTCCGCCGTGTGCAGCAGCTGCACCAGACCGCACCCCTCCGGAGAGCACCTGACGAGTTCCAGCGGAACGCTGACCACCTCCGCGTCTCGGGTCCTGGGGAAGACGCTGGTCAGCCTCTGTTGCCCAAGGTCCAGCACGGGCTGCAGCGAGCGGTTGCCGCAGATGCGGCACACGTCGATCTTCATCTGACCTCCATCGATGGCCTGCCTGCTTCGGCGCCTGATTGTGGTGACCCGGGCTTGAGCAGCGGTGGACCGGGCGGCGGCCTGCGGTCCCCCGGGCCCTCGACCGGCGCGCGAGCACGCTCCGGCAGCCTCTGCCGTCATCCGTGACCAAAGGGGGAGGAACGACGTGAGACGGTGGCGGCGCGACGGCCGGCGGCTGGTCATCGACCGCTGCCTGCGGCCAGTCTGGAACAGCCTGATGACGCTGGGCATGATCCAGCTCGGCCCCCTGATCGACGGCGACCCGCGGCTCTCGGCCTGGCCGGAGGCCCTCACGCCGGCCGCCCGCCCCGGCCCGGCGGCCCGGTGGCCCTCCGTGCCCGGGGCCGGCGGTCCGGCCGCCGGCCATCCCGAACGCCTGTGCCCGGAGGTACCGCTGTCGAGGCCGGAGCAGCTCATCGCCCTCGACCTGTGGCCCGCCGGCCGGGTGGACCTGACCGGACCGCTGGAGGGTTGACCACGATTCGAGCGGACCGCGCCACGATGGCGGCGGGTGCCGCGCAGGCCGGCGCCCGCGACGGCTGGTGTCGAGGACGGAGTGAGCCGTGGAGTGTGACGAGATCGAGCAGGGCCCGCAGCGGGCGGTCCTGGAGGCCGTGCGTGACCTGGCGCCCGGGCTGCGCGCACGGGCCGAGGAGAGCGAGCGGACGTGCCGGCTGCCGAAGGTGTCGGTGAAGGAGCTGCGGGAGACCGGGTTCTTCCGGCTGCTGACGCCGCGCACGTACGGCGGGCTCGCCGCCGACCCCCGTGCGCACTTCACCGCGGTCACGTCGCTGGCCGCCGCGTGCGGCTCCACCGGCTGGGTGGCGTCGGTCTTCGGCGTACACCTGTGGCACGTGGCGCTGTTCGACCCGCGCGCCCAGCGCGAGGTCTGGGGAGACGACCCCGAGGCCCTGGTCTGCTCGTCTTACGCTCCCGCGGCGACCACCGCCGAGGCGCCTGGCGGGTACACCCTCAGCGGCCGGTGGAGCTTCTCCTCTGGCTCCGGCCACGCCTCCTGGGTGCTGCTCGGCGCTCTCGTGCCGGGCGGTGAGGGGGCGTCGCCCGGCATGCGAGCGCTACTGCTGCCGCGGTCCGACGTCCGGGTGGAAGAGCACTGGGAGACCGTGGGGCTGCGCGGCACGGGCAGCAACGACATCGTCGTGGAGGAGGTGTTCGTGCCGGCCCACCGCACCATCGAGGTGGGGGTGAGCGAGCGCTCCTTCCCGGGGTGGGAGGCGAATCCGGAGCCGCTGTACCGGATGCCGTTCCCGGCGATGTTCACCACTGCGGTCGCGGCGCCGTCCGTCGGCATCGCCGAGGCCGCCTACCGGGACCACTGCGACACGCTGCGCGGCCGTATCGCCGCCGGGCGGCCCCGCCGCGGCGACCTGGAGACCGCCGGGCAGCTGCGGATCGCCCGGGGCGCCAGCGACATCGACGCGTCCTGGCGCCAGCTCGTCGGGAACATCGGGGAGCTGTACGGGTGCGTCGTGCGGGGCGGGGTGCCCTCGCTCGCCTCGCGGGCCCGCGTCAGGCGCGACCAGGTGCTGGCCACCGTGCGGGCGATGGAGGCCGTGGACCTGCTGATGGCCCACGCCGGGGGCAACGCCATGCGGACCGGGTCCGGTCCGCTGCAACGGGCCTGGCGGGACATCCACACGGCGCGCGGCCACGCGGCCAACGATGTCGAGCGCGGCCTGCTGCCCAGTGCCCAGGAGAGCCTGGGCATCGAGGTCCGCGAGACGATGGTGTGATGCGGCGCCGCGGCGGGCCCGGCAGCCCGCCCGAGGGTGCCGGGCCCGCGGGCGAGCCGGTCCGGGCGACCGGTTCAGCCGGTGGCGGCCGCCAGCCCGGCGAACAGGTCGGTCTCGGGCAGGCCGGTCGGCACCCGCGACGAGACTAGGTGGTAGTCCTCGGTGGGCCAGACCGCGGCCTCCAGGTCCATCGGGCAGGACAGCTCGGGACCGTCCGGGTTCACCTGGGTCTCGTGGCTGAGCAGCGCCGCGCGCCGCACGGGGAAGTACTCCGCGCACCGGACACTGGTGGTGACCTCCCACGTCGGCCAGTTCTCGGGCCAGTCGGCCAACACCTCGCCGGCGGGTGAGTGCAGTCCGGCGCCCCGCATCGCGGCGTCAATCGCCTGGAAGTACGCCTTGTTGAACGCACAGGTGTAGTACAGCTTCAGCGGCTGCCAGGGATCGCCGGTGCCAGGGAAGCGGTCCGGGTCGCCCGCGGCGTGGAACGCCTCCACCGCGACCCTGTTGGTCATGATGTGGTCGGGATGCGGGTAGCCGCCGTTCTCGTCGTACGTGACGATCACCTCCGGCCGGAAGGCGCGCACCGCCGCGACCAGCGGCCGCGTCGCCTTCTCCAGCGGCTGGAGCGCGAAACAGCCCGACGGCAGTTCCTCGTCGTCCTTGGGCAGCCCCGAGTCGACGAAGCCGAGGAACCGCTGGTCGATCCCGAGGATCTGCCGGGCCCTGTCCATCTCCTTGCGGCGGCGTTCGGGCAGCTCGGCCCACACCTCCGGCCGGTCGAGCCGGGGGTTGAGCACGGCTCCGCGCTCGCCGCCGGTCATCGTGCACACCAGGACCTCGGCGCCCTCCCTGAGGTACTTGACGAGCGTGGCGGCGCCCTTGCTCGACTCGTCGTCCGGATGGGCGTGCACGGACATCAGGCGCCGCCCGGCGCGGGGCGGTCGTGGGGAGGCGGGCATGGATGGGACTCCTTCATAGGGGGTGGAGGCGGCGGGACGTGCCGGGTCAGTCCTGTCCGGGCGCGCGGCGAGGGTACATCGCGGCCGGCACGAGGGTCAGGGCGCCGAAGGCGAGCGACCACCAGAACGTGTGGACGTAGGCGTCCCCCACGCTTCCGCCGCCGTCGGCCAGGGCGCTCTGCAGGATGACGGCGAGCACGGCGGTCCCGATCGAGCCGCCGATGCGGTTGAGCACGGTACGGGCGCTGGTCGCGGCGGACACCTGGCTGCGCCGTACGGAGGTGTAGGTGGCGGCGACGTTCGGCGGGGTGATCGCGCCGAACCCTACGCCCCGCACGAACAGCGCCGCGACGAGTACCGCGAAGCCGCCGTGCGCGGTGGGCAGGACGAACGGCACGGTTCCGAGCAGCGTCAGCACGATCCCCACCACCACCACGGCCCGCGGCCCGTAGGTGTCGGTGAACCGGCCCGCCAGCGGGGTGACCACCGCGGTGCCGATCGCCTGCGGGGCGAGCATCAGCGCGGCCTGCAGGGTGCTGAGGCCGCGCACCTGGAGGAAGTAGAGCGGGATCAGCAGCATGGAGCTGTAGAGCGTGGCGCCGAGCAGAAAGGTGTTGATGCTCGCCAGCGTGAACCCCCGGCCGGCGAATAACCGCAGGTCGAGCAGCGGGGCGGTACGGATGCGCAGTGCGTGGACGACGTATCCGGCCAGCAGGGCGAACCCGGCGGCCAGCAGGAGGGCGTGGCGCAGGTCCAGGCCGTGGCCGCCGGCGTGGGAAAGCGCGTAGACCACCGCGGCCAGGCCCGGTGGCAGCAGGACGAGGCCGAGGACGTCGGGCTTGAGGGTCGTCTGCCGCTCGCCTCTGTCGTCGGGCACGATCCGGACCGCGAGGACCAGGGCGGCGATCCCCACCGGGACGTTGAGGTAGAACAGCCAGCGCCAGCCCGCCCCGTGCACCAGGATTCCGCCGAGGACCGGGCCGAGGATCGGCGCGAGCGCGACCGGCATGGTGATGACGCCGATCAGCCGGCCGATGCGCCGTGGCCCCGCGATCTTGGCGACGATGGCCTGCCCGATGGGTTCCATCAGGCCGCCGCCGACACCCTGGAGCATCCGGAAGGCGATCAGCGCGCTGGGCGACCAGGCCATCCCGCTGAGCGCGGACGCGGCCACGAACACCGCCACCGAGGCAAGCCACATCCGCTTGCCGCCGAACCGTTCGATCAGCCATCCGGCCAGCGGCGCGACGAGCGCGACGGTGAGCAGGTAGCCGGTACTCACCCACTGGATGACGGACAGCGTGGTGCTGAGCCCGCTGGCCATGGGCCCCACGCCGACGTTGACGATCGTGCCGTCGAGCGAGGCGAGCACGGCGGCGAGCACCAGAACCAGGCCGATGCGCACCAACTGGGGGTCGAGACGGTCCTCTTCGTCGGGCGGTACGGCGGACGGCGGAACGGTGTGTTTCACACGGGCCTCCTGGCGGGTGAGTGGGGCCGGAGACGCCAGAATTTATGTCGACTGCGGAATTATGTCAAATACTAAAATGGGTTCCGCCCAGCGGCGTACCATGAGTGCCATGCGGACACCGGCTCCCGGGCTGCGGGAGCGCAAGAAGCAGCAGACGCGGGAGCGCCTGGCGCATGTCGCGACCCTGCTCTTCATCGAGCGGGGATTCGAGAACGTGACGATCGCGGAGGTCGCCGCCGCCGCCGACGTCTCAAAGATGACGGTCACCAACTACTTCCCCCTCAAGGAGGACCTCGTCTTCGACGCGCACGGGCTGGTGGTCGCCTCCCTGGCGGAGGCCGTCCGCGGCCGGCCGGCCGGAAGCTCCGCGCTGCACGGCCTGCGCGCGGCGTACCTCCAAGCGCTCGGCGGCGGCTATCCGGTACTGACCGGGCACGCCTCGCCCGGCTTCGCCCGGCTCGTGCACGAGAGCCCGAGGCTGCGCTCGCGCGAGCGCGAGATCGACGAGCAGCGCGAGGCCGCGCTCGCCGCCCAGCTGGCCGCCGAGACCGAGGCCGCGCCAGGCGACCTCGCCTTCAGGCTCGCCGCCGCCCAGCTGGCCGCCGCCCACCGGGTGCTGGTCCGCCTCATGCGCTCCTGGCTGCGGGGCGGCGTCCCTCCAAAGGAGGCGGATCGGCGCGCGGCGGTGGCGGCGGCGCAGGCGTTCGGCGCGCTGGAGCCGGCTCTCGGCGATTACGCGGTGCGCGCGGGCTGACCCACCGCGACCAGGACGCGGGCCACCGCTCCCGGCAGCCAGCGTCCGAGCGCCGCCGGCGCCGGGCCGTCCTCGGCTGCGGTCACGGCCGCCGAGACCGTCACCTCGGCGCCGTCTCGGGTACCGGCCACATCGATCCGGGCGGTGGCCGCGTGCAGCCGGCCGCTGAGCGCGGTGACCCGCTTGAGGACGATCGCCCGGCCCACCGCCGGTGCCCACGCCCAGCCGGCGCCGTCGTGCTCGACCGCGTGCAGCGCGCGCTCGAAGGCGGATCCGGCGTCGGTGGCGGTCAGCTGGACGCTCGCCCGTGCGCGCACCGTGCGGGCCGTCAGCCGCGCATGGGACTCGGCGACCTCGCGCAGCTGGGCCAGTTGGGCCTGGCCGCCGAGGTCGACGCGGTCGAGCGCGGCTTGCCGCTCGCCCTCACCGGCGTCGTCGCCCCCGGTGAAGGTGAGGGCGTGCTCCAGACGCACCTCGGTGGTGCCTGGGCCGGTCTCGGTGAACGACCACTCGCCGCGTAGGGCGCACACTGGCGGCGTGTCGCCGATGTGTTCGAAGGTTATGGTGCGGGCCGCCGCGTCCACGGTGCGCCGCGCCGTCCAGGCGCGGATACCGTCGCCGGGCGCCAGCACCCAGCGCTGCACCGTCTCCTGACCACCGTCGACGGTCACCTCGGCGTGCAGATGGGATCCGAAGAACTGCGGAGCGCGCTCCACCTGCGCCACGAGGTCGAAACACAGGTCTGCGGGCGCCGCCACCGAGGAACGGTGCACGACGACCTGGCGGGCTGCCTCCGGCTTGTCGGTCATGGGCACTGACATGAGCTTTTCCTCTCGTTCGTCTGTCCCTTCCCGCCGAGTCTGCCGGGCCGCCCTCGATGGCCGATCGAGGCGGCTTCGAGCGGCAGGCCACACTCTGGCCAGGTCAACCCGGCATTCGGGAACGAGAGGAACGACGACAGGCATGCCCGCAGTCGCACCGCCCCCGGGGGCGATCACCCGGCAGACCATCCTGGAGACCCTGCTGGCCTTCAAAAGGACCAGCCTGCTGCGCACCGCCATCGAGCTCCGGCTCTTCGACGCACTCGCCGGCGGCCCGTACGGGGCCGCCAGGGTGGCCGAGACGGTCGGCGCGCCCGCGCGCGCGGTGCGCGTGCTGCTCACCGCGCTGGCCGCCGCCGGTCTCGTCACCGAACAAGGGGCGCCCGAGCACGAGGAGTTCGGGCTCGTGGAGGGCGCCGAGCGGCTGCTGGTGACCACCAGCCCCGAATACGCGGGCGGCGCCGCCGAGGTCGCGGCCTCGCAGCAGGAGTGGGAGTCGATGGGCGCCCTCACCGAGACCGTACTGGCCGGCGCGACCCTGCTGGACGAGGACGCGGACGCGGGCTCGCGCGACTTCCCCTACTGGCGCGCGTTCGCCGTCCACGGCACCTTCGCGACGCGTCCGGTGACCCGGGCCGTCACCGGGGCGCTCCGCCCGTGGGCCGCGGACCGCGATGAGATCCGGCTGCTCGACGTCGGCTGCGGACACGCCCTGTTCGGCCTGGCGCTGGCCCAGGAGTTCCACCAGGCCCGCATCGTCGGCGCCGACTGGGGGAGCGTCCTGCCGCGGGCCCGGGAGAACGCCGAGGCGATGGGACTGGCCGACCGCGCCTCCTGGATCGCCGGCGACGTCTTCACCGAGGACCTCAAGGGCCCCTACGATCTGGTGGTCCTCGCCAACTTCCTGCCGCAGTACCCGGAGGAGGAGGGCACCCGCCTCCTGCGGCGCCTGCGCGGCGTGCTGGCGCCCGGCGGGCGCGTGGTCGCCGCCGGGTTCACGGTCGGCGACTTCGGCCCCCTTCCGGAGTTCGGCGGCCGGATGCTCTCGCTGCTGCTGCTCGCCTGGACCCGGGGGGGTGAGGTCCCGGCCACTGCCGGCTACCTGCGGATGTTCCGCGATGCCGGATTCACCGAGCCGGAGGTGCACGACACCCCGGGGCTGCCCTCCCGGCTATTCGTCGCCGGTGCGCGCTGACCTCGCACCAGGCCGGCCCGCACCGGGACGGACCCGAGGCGGGGCAGCACGCACCGAGGCGGCCGCCGGCCTGATCCGGGAGCAACGGAGGAGGGAACCATGCAGTACGCACCGCTGGGCGACAGCGGCCTGATGGTCAGCCGGGTGGCGTTCGGCAACTCGCTGACCCACGGCAACCAGGTCTCCGACGACGTGGCCAGGGACTGCCTGCACGCCGCGCTGGACGCCGGAGTCACCACCTTCGACACCGCCGACGCGTACGCGGGCGGCCGCGCCGAGGAACTGCTCGGCGCGGCGCTGGCCGGCATGCGCCGCGCCGACCTGGTGCTGTGTACCAAGGTCGGCCGCTCGCCGCGGCCGGGTCCCAACGAGGGACGGCTGTCGCGCAAGCACATCCACGAGTCGGCCGAGGCGTCGCTGCGCCGCCTCGGCACCGACTACGTGGACCTCTACCAGGCGCACCGCTGGGACGACCGCACGCCGCTAGAGGAGACGATGTCGGCGTTCGCCGACCTGGTGCACGCCGGCAAGGCTCTCTACATCGGCGTCTCGGAGTGGACGGCCCCGCAGATCCGGGCCGGGGCGGCGCTGGCGTGCGGCCTGCGCGTCCCGCTGGTCTCCAACCAGGCCCAGTACTCACTGCTGTGGCGAGTCATCGAGGACGAGGTCGTGCCCGTCTGCACCGAGGCCGGTGTCGGCCAGATGGTCTGGTCGCCGCTGGCCGGAGGCGTGCTGACCGGCAAGTACCGGCCGGGCCGGGAGGTTCCCGGCGACAGCAGGGCGGCACGCACCGAGGGCGGCGCCCGGTCCATGAGGCGCTGGCACCACCTGGACGACGAGGTGCTGACGGCGGTCGAGGCCCTGGGTCCGCTCGCCGGTGAGGCTGGGCTCACCCTGCCGCAGCTCGCCCTGGCCTGGGTGCTGCGCAACCCGGCGGTGTCGTGCGCCGTCACCGGCGCCTCGCGCCCCGACCAGCTCACCGGCAACCTGCGGGCCTTGGAGGTGGAGCTCGACGAGGAACTCGTCAACCGGGTGACCGCCGTGCTGGCCCCGGTCGCGGTCACCGATCCGGCGATGGCCGGACGGGCGCCGGGTCCGGGGCAGCCGGCGCGCACCGATGGCTGAGACCGCCGAAGAGTCGAAGCGACAGCGAAGCGACCTCAGAAAAGGAGAACACGATGCCCGAGACGACCACCCAGGTCCTTGTCGTGGGAGGAGGGATCGTCGGGCTGTCCGCCGGCGTGTTCCTGCGGGACCACGGTGTGGACGTTGTCCTGGTCGAACGGCACCGGGACACGTCGGTACTGCCCAAGGGCCGCAACCTCAACGCCCGTACCATGGAGGTATACCTCTCCCACGGCGTCGAGGCCGACCTGCGCGCCGCTCCGCAGTCGGTCTTCGTGGAGTTCGACGAACGCTGCCGCGCGGTGACCCTGGCCGGCGAGGAGATCCTGCGCGAGGTGCGCCCCGCACCGGAGACGCTGAGCGGCCTGAGCCCGACCGAGGCGGCGCTGGTGGACCAGTCCGCCGTCGAGCCGGTGCTGCGCGAGCACGCGGTGCGGCGCGGCGCTGACGTGCGGTTCTTCACCGAGCTGATCAGTCATGAGGACACCGGCGACGGGATTGTCGCGGTGATCGCCGACCGCGCCACCGGCGAGCGGACCACCGTGCGCGCCGACTGGCTGATCGCGGCCGACGGCCACCGCTCCGGTGTCCGCGACGGCCTCGGCATCGGCCGTTCGCTGATCAGGGAGGCCACACCGGTGGTCAGCATCGTGTTCGAGGCCGACCTCACCGGGCCGCTGCGGGGACGCCGGGTGGCCCTGGCCTATCTGGACCATCCGGAGCCGGGGACGCTGCTCACCCCGCTGGACACGCTGGAGCGCTGGCTGCTCATCGTCCCGTACCACCCGGAACGCGGCGAGGGCCCCGACGACTTCACGCCCAAGCGCTGCGAGCGGCTGATGCGCGCCGCCGTCGGCGTGCCGGACCTGCCAACCCGGGCCATCCCGGCGATCCCCGGCTCCAGCCGGCTCGCCCACCCGTGGGAGATCACCGCGTGGGTGGCGGACCGCTACCGCGACGGGCGGGTCCTGCTGGCCGGCGACGCGGTGCACGTCATGCCGCCGACCGGCGGCCTGGGCGCCAACACCGGTATCCAGGACGCCCACAACCTGGCCTGGAAGCTTGCCGCGGTCCTGGCGGGCCGGGCCGGCGAAGCGCTCATCGACACGTACGGAAGCGAGCGCCGGCCGGTGGCCCTGCTGGCCGCGGGGTTCGCGACCGAGCGGCAGAACGACCGGTCCGCCGGGCGCAGCGACGGTCTCGGCGAGCTGGACATCCTGGCGGTCATGATGGGCTACCGCTACCGGTCGAAGGCCGTCCTCGGGGCCGGCCCGCCGGAGCCGGTCGCGCTGCACCCCAAGGAGCTGGACGGCGCACCGGGAACCCGTGCCCCGTACTACCCCGTGACCGACGGCGGGCGGCAGCTGTCGAGCACCGAGTTGTTCCGTGACCGATTCGTCCTGCTGACCGGGCCGGCCGGCGCGGGCTGGGCGCGGGCCGCCGAGGCGCTGGGCCCCGGGGAGGGGATCCGTACGGTGCCCCTGGGGGCGGACGCCGGCCCGTCGGGGTCCGGCCGGCCGGAAGCGTTCGGGGTGCGCGCGGACGGCGCGGTCCTGGTGCGGCCGGACGGGTTCGTGGCCTGGCGCACCGAGGCTGGCCAGGCACCGTCGGAACAGGCCCTGCGGCATGTCCTGGACCGCGTGCTGGCACGCTGAACGCGCCGCCGCATCGGAAGGCGCCCGTACCAGGACAACTGGTGCGGGCGCCTTCCGATGGGCCGCTTGTGCTCGCGTCACACCGGCCGGGTGCCGACCACCTCGCCCCCTGGCAGCGAGGCGACCAGCTCCTGGTACCGCGGTTCCCACTCGCTGACGAACCTGCGCCGCACCGGTTCGGGCATCCGCCCCAGCATCACCTCCCGCTGTGCGGCGCCCGCGTGCGCCACGACCATCGGCATCTCCGCAGCCACGCTCTCCGGCGAGTGGTCGCGGGCCAGCGCGGCACCCAGTTCGGCGAAGGCGTGCGCGGTGACCGCGTTCTCCAGCGCCGGCACCATCGCCCGCTCCTCCAGTAGCAGGTGCTCCTCGAGGGCCGCGGCGAAGTCGTCCACGGTCCGCCGCAGGCCCGCCGCCTCGGCGGGCCACCGGCCGGTGTCGGCGGCCTCCAGCGCCGCCAGGCCGGCGCCGATCCGCGCCAGGTGGGTGTCGAGCTCGGCGTGCTGGGCCTCGATCTCGGCGACGGCGTCGCCGAGCCCGGGCTCGGCGACGATCGCCACCGGCCACACCAGCCGGTCCTCGACCTCGTGGTGGCGGTCCAGGACGGTGGTGAACAGCTTCCACCAGCGTGCCAGCCGGGCCACCGCGTCCGCGTCCACAGGCTCGGTGGCCGCCAGCCGTCGCGACAGCTCCGGCACGGTGCGGCGGATCAGCTCGTGGGTGAGCAGGAAACCGGTCAGGTCGTTCGTGGCAGCGGGCACGGCTGCTCCTCTCTTCTTCTTAGCGGGGACGGTGTCTGCGGGAAAGGCGCCCGGCTCAGCGGACGGTGATGTCGAACAGCGCCATGGAGCCGCGGACCGCGATCCGGAAGTCCTCGAAGCGGCCGGCGATCTCTGCCTCCAGGTCGGCGAGTGAGTCGTCGAGGTTGTTCATCGGCCCCTTGGCGTCGTTGAGGTTCTTGAGGGCCTTGGGCGCCAGCCGGCCGTGCCGCACGCCCTCGGCGAGCACGGTAGACCCGAAGATCCGCCCGCCCGGCTCCACGTACGGCGTGACGTGGTCGAAAACGGTGGCCTTGTGCGCCATCGTGCCTGGCAGGCAGTGGATCAGCATGTTCATCGCCACGGAGTCGAAGCGGACCTTCTCACCGAGGTCGAGGGGGGCCAGCACGTCACGCCGGAACAGCCGGGGGCGCAGGTGCGCCACCCGGCCCCCCGCCTTCTGCAGCACGCCCTCGTTGAGGTCGACCAGGGCGAGTTCAGGGGTCAGGGTGGGAAACGCGGCACGCTCGAGAAACCACCCGGTGCCCGGGCCGAGGTCCAGGTGGCGGGCACCGACGGAGCGGTCGTACTGGCGCAGCATCTCGTCTCGCGGGCAGCCCCACACCATCGGGCAGACGACTCCCAGGACCCATGTGTCGTAGGTCGAGAGGATGCGGCTTGTGTACGGGGCGGCGCCAGCGAGTACTTCCTCGTGGGCGGGAGCGATCGGTTCGGTGGCGGTCATGGCTGTGCCTTTCATCGGGTTCGGATCACCGGCCGCCGGCCACGGTCACGACCTGGCCGGTGGTGTTGCCGTTGGCCGCCGAGCCCAGGAAGAGCGTGGCGGCGGCGATATCCTCGGGGCTGCTGAGCCGCCCGGTGGGCGTGAGCTCCGCCTCGCGCTGTCTGATCCCGGCAGGGAGCCCGTCCCGCACCCGGTCGGTGGTGGTCAGCCCCGGGCACACGACATTCACCAGGACACCGTCGGGACCGAGGTCCCAGGCCAGACTGCGCGCGAAACCGTGCAGCGCCGACTTCGCGGCGCCGTAGAACTCCTGGCCGCGGTGGCCGTCGAGAGCCACGTGCGAGGACATGAGCACGATCCGCCCCCAGGACCGCTCGCGCATGCCGACCACGGCCAATTGCACGGTCCGCAGGGTCGGTGCGAGGTTGTCGTCGAGGAACGCCCGCCAGTCGCCGGCCGCAACGTCCTCGATGTGCTCGCTGGGCGCCCGCCGGGGCGCCCAGCGCACCGCGTTGGCGACGAGCACGTCCACCGCGCCCCAGCGATCGGTGACCTCGGCGACCGCCGACTCCACGGTCTCCGGTTCGGCGAGCGAGTACCGCACTGCCATCGCCAGGTCCTGGCCGGCTCCGAGTTCGCGGGCCAGCCGCTGTCCGCCGTCGCGGTCGGCGCGGTAGGTCAGCGCGACCCTGGCACCCTCGGCCGAGTAGGCGCGTGCGATGGCCGCGCCTATTCCGGTGGACGCCCCGGTGACCAGAACCGTACGGCCCCTCAGGCCGGTGTCCATGTGTCTCCCATCCTCGCGCTCACCGGCCGGTCCACCGGGCGCGGCCCGTTACGGGTGCGCGGCTCGGTGCGGCTGCGACACCCCATTCAGCGGACAGCTGCGACGGGGCAAGCGCCGCCCGCAGCGCCGTGGCGGTCAGCTCCCGCCCGCGCGCGGCGACGTAGCCGTCCGGACGGACCAGCAGCCAGCCACCGGGCGCCAGTCCCAGCGCCGAGCGCAGTCGGCCGCTCGGGTCGGCGAGCGGGCCGGGGACCCCTGCGCCGGCGCCCAGGGTGCGGACCGACAGCCAGGGGCTGTCCGCCGGCACCTCGGCCGGCCGGCCGGCCGCCACCGCCAGCGTCCACCGGATGTCGCGCAGCTCGTCCGCCCAGGCCCGGCAGCCGGGGTCAGCCGGGTCCGCGCCCACTCCCACGGAGGCGCGTGTGCCGGGGCGCGGTCCCGGGGCGCCGGCCGCCGGGGTGGTCAGCGGGGAGTCGCGATAGCCGAGCTGGAGCCCGGAGATCCCGCCGAGCACCTGCCGCTGCACCTTCTTGCGCAGCGCGGTGACGTTGCGGATGACGCCGAAGACGACCGGCAGGGCGATCGGGGCGAAGGCGTTCTTCAGCTGCACCAGGAAGGTGGCCTTCCTGGTGGAACCGAGCAGCTTCTTGCCGACCGGCACCCGTTCGGCGCTGTAGCTGTCGAGCAGGCCACGGCCGGCGAAGCCCTGTTCGACCATGGCCAGCTTCCAGGACAGGTTGTACGCCTCCTGGATGCCCGTGTTCATGCCCTGCCCGGAGGCGGGGCTGTGCACGTGGGCGGCGTCGCCCGCCACGAAGACCCGGCCCTCGCCCATCCGCGGCACCATCCGCTGCTGGAAGGTGAAGACCGACGTCCAGGTGGGTGTCCTGACATCGACTGTCCGGCCGAGCCCGGGGCGCAGGCGGTCCGCGAACCGGGCGGCTATCTCCCGCGCCGGGGTGCCGGGGGCCGCGGTGGTGGTGTCCAGCAGCCGCCAGCGGCCACCGCGCCGGAACGGCACCATCATCAGTGCCTGGGAACCGGTGTGGATCCAGTAGATGCTGTCGCGCGGCAGGTCCACCTCGACCGTGGCGTCGGCGAGCATCCAGGTCTCGCTGGTCTCGCCGAACAGCGGCAGTCCGAGCGTCTTGCGCACGGTACTGTGCCCGCCGTCGCAGCCGACCAGCCAGCGGACGGCCAGCGACTCGGCGGTTCCGTCGGCGTGTTCCAGGCCGACGACCACCCGCTCGGCGTCCTGCTCGAACCCGGTCAGCCGGACCCCCCATTCGACCTTCGTGCCGAGCCGGGCCACGGCGGCGCGGAGCACCGCCTCGGTGTCCACCTGCTCGACGATCGCGGTGAACGGGTAGCGAGTGGGCATGGTGGAGTAGTCGGCGCCCAGCCGGACCAGCCGGCGGCCACCGCTGAACATGGTGAACGCGCTGATCCGCTGCGCCTGTTCGAGGATGTCCCCGATCACGCCCATCTGGTCGTACGTCTCCAGGGTGCGCGGATGGGTGGCCACTGCGCGGCTGGTCACGGCCGGGCCGGGCGCGGCGTCGACGAGCCGCACCCGCAGTCCGCGCCGGGCCAGTTCGTGCGCGGTGGTGAGGCCGGCCGGACCGGCCCCCGCCACCAGCACCTGGGGGCCGTCAGACACCGTCGGTCCCGTCCTCGGCGACCTCCTCGTAGAGGCCGGGCTCCACGGTGGCCAGCGAACCCAGGCCCTTGACCCGCGCCTGGAACTCCGGGTCGCGCACCGCGGCCTGGTGGGCGGCGGCGTCGTCCCAGTCGGCCAGCTCGATGAACACGTTGCGCTGGCCGACGTGCCGCAGCATCGAGGAACTCCGGTAGCCGGGCTGGACGGACATGAACTCGGTGAGCGACTGCTTGATCTTGAAGAACTCCTCGACATCGCCGTTGACGGTCAGTTTGTTGACGAACGTCACCACGGTGGCCTCCTGGTCGGATGCGGATGCGGATGCGGATGCGGATGCGGATGCGGGCAGGGACGGATGAGTGGCGCGGGGTGGGGCGGGAGTGCCGGCGGGGGACGGTTTCGCTACGGATCGGTCTCAGCCGGTGGCGCGCAGCCGCTCGCGCAACGGACGCCGCTCGACCTTGCCGTTCGGCGATCGGGGCAGGGTCGTGAACCGCTCGAAGCGGCGGATCCGCTGGTGGTCGGCGAGTTGGCTGTTGGCCCGTTCGACGACCGCTTCCATGTCCACCGGCCCGTCGCCCGCCGGGACGATGCCCGCCCACACCACCGCGCCGCTGAACCGGTCGGGATGATCCACCACGACGCAGTCGGCGACGTCGGCGTCGCGCAGCAGGATCCGTTCGATCTCCCCCGGTGACACCAGCTCGTTGTCGACCTTGAAGACGTCCTTGATCCGGTCGACCAGAAACAGCCAGCCGTCCTCGTCCTCGAAGCCGACGTCACCGGTGTGGAACCAGCCATCCGCGTCGACGGACCGGGCCGCCGGCAGCCCCAGGTAGCCGGCCATCAGCTGAGGGCCCCGCAGCAGGACCTCGCCCCGCTCACCGGGCTTGAGGTCCGCGCCGGTGTCCATCCCCACGATCCGGCACTGCGTACCCGGGACGACCGGGCCGACCGAGCCCGGCTTGTTCCGGCCGGGCAGGTCGTTGTGGCTGAGCGGGGACAACTCGGCCAGCCCGTACCCCTGGATGACCGGTACGCCGAGCTGCCCGCGCAGGGCGTCGGCGACGGCCGGGGCCAGGGCCGAGCCGCCGGAGGCGACCAGTTCCAGATCCGGACCCGCGGTGACCGTGTGGAACCGCTCGTCCGCCGCCAGTCTCGTCAGCCGCACCGGCAGCCCGAAGTAGTGGGTGGCCCCGGCGGCGGTGGCCGCCGCAAGGGAGTCCACCGGGTCCGGATGGTGGCACAGCACCTGAGTGGCGCCCGCGTACAACGCCGCGTTGAGGTGCATCATGTGGTAGAGCGGCAGGTGGTTCAGACACACCGAGTCGAGGCCGAGGCCCAGCACGTGGGCCGCCTGCGCCGCGTTGGTCACCAGGTTGTGGTGGGTGAGCTGGACGCCCTTGGGCGGCCCCGTGGTCCCGCTGGTGAACTGCACGCAGGCCACCGACCGCGGATCGCGTCCGGCCGGGTCGGGCAGGCCGGCCCGGTCGCCGGGACCGGCTGGGCCGGTCACGGACGGCTCGGCGTGCGCGAGGAGCTCGGCCAGCGGCCGGGACCCCTCGGGCAGCGCGCCCGCCCGGTCCGCATCGACCACGAACACCTCACGCAGGGAGGGAAGGCCGGCCCGCACCGCGGTGATCCGTCCGGCGGTGTCCGCGGACACCAGGGCGATCTCGACGTCCGCGGTCCTCAGCACGTGTTCCAGCGCCGCCTCGCGAACCAGTGGGTTGATCAGCACGATGCGGTTGTCGCTGCGGCTGACGCCGTGGAAGGCTGCGGCGAAGACCGGGTCGAGCACGCTCGCCACGCCGATGGCCGCTCCCCGGCCGCCGGCCAGCCGGAACAGGGCGCGGGCGAAGCGGTCAGCGTCCGCGTCAAGCTGGGCGAAGCTGACCGCCCCGTTCTCGTCGCGGACAGCCACCCGGTCGGGAAACCGCTCGGCGGCTCGGCGCAGCACACCGTCCACCGGGATCGCGGGGACGGACGCCATGTCAGACACCGGCGCGTTCCTCAGCGTACGCCTTGGCAAGCCGCAGGTTGCTGACACTGTTGGCGCTGAGCACCCGGCGCAGGTACCGGCGCGCGTCCTGCACGGTGGTGCCCTCGCCGAGGATGCCCAGCGCCGACGGCTTGATCGTCGCGGTGTGCCGGGCCTCGGCGATGATGCCCTCGGGGGTCTGGATGAACTTCCAGTGCCCGGTGTGCCCGTCGAGCAGCACCGGGAGCTCGGTCTGCTTGTAGACGATGAGACGCGGTTCCAGGGTGATGCGCACCGAGCGCGTGCGGTGCGAGGAGCCGTCCGGCGTCGAGGTGTCCATGTCGAAGAACTGGACGTCGGGCGCCGGCTGCTCAAGGTCCAGCTTGGCGATGTGCGGGATGCGCTCCTCCCACTTGTCCGCCTCCCACAAGTAGTCGTAGGCGTCCTTGATGTCGCCCGCGATGAACAGCTGGTCAGTGAAGGAGATGATCAGCTGGTCCAGTACCGCGCGGTTCTCGGCGCAGTGGCCGAGGACCTGGAGATAGTCCTGGTTCCCCTCGTGCAACCGGGCGGCGAGTTCCTCGCTGCTGGCCTCCTCGCCCTCGGCCGGCGTGAAGTCGTGGCTCAGCGTCACCCGGGTCTTGCCGCCGGTCTCCTGGAACGTCCACTCACCGCCGAGGCGGGCGAACGGCGCCTCGGCCGGCAGGTGCTCGAAGGAGACCCGGCTGCCGTCGGCGGCCTTGGCGCGGCGCACCTTCCAGGTGCGCACCGAGTGCCGGTCGGCGACCGCCCAGTGCTGGATCAGCTGCTCGCCACCGTGGTCCTCGAGTATCTCGGCGTGCACGGCGGGCTTGTGCAGCTGCGTCCAACCAACGACGTCGTCCACCAGCGAGCGGACCGTCTCGGCCGGGGCTGCGATGATCACCTCGTCCTGGACGCGGTACTGCTGGCTGTTCGTCACGGTGTCCTCCCGGTGGTCGAAACATCACCTGCGGTGCGTCCCGAGCAACGCTGCTCGCCGGTGCTTGAGGCGGGTCGGATTCCGCCTGGACCGGCGGTGGGCCCGGCGGGCATTGCATCCGGACTCGAACGCGGCTCGATCACGGCGGCCGACGATCGGCGGGCGGCACATCGGGGAGCACACCACGCACCGGCCGCGCACCCCACCACGAAACGGAGACACCGTGAGCGCACCGACCGAAAGCCAGACCCGCTCCGCCGCCGAGGCCGGCGGCCTCTACGCGGAGGTACAGCAGTTCTACGCCCGCCACATGCACCTGCTGGACGAGGGTGCCGCGGAGTTGTGGGCGGAGTCCTTCACACAGGACGCCTCCTTCTCGGTACCGACCCTGCCAGCGCCCGTGGTGGGCCGGGCGGGGCTGTCCGCCGCGGTGCGCCGTAGCGCGGCGGCGCTCGTCGAGGCCGGCGAGCAGCACCGTCATTGGCCCGGCGTGTTCGACGTCGTGCCGCAGCAGGACGGCTCAGTGATCGTCCACTCGTACACCACCGTCTTCGCCACTGTGCGGGGCGGCGAGTCCCGCGTGCACCGCGTCTGCACCTGCACCGACGTCCTGGTGAGGGAGGGCGGGTCGCTGCTGGTCCGGAGCCGTCGGGTGGACCGCGACGACCTGCGCTGACGTGCCGTCCATCGGTGCTCGGCCCGCCGCCGCCCTGGCGGCGGCGGATCGAGCCCGGCTCGAGATTCCCTCCGGACCGCCCTCGTACCGTCCCGGCCATGTCCAACACCGAACAGCTCAAGGGCAAGGTCGCATTGGTCACCGGCGCGAGCCGGGAGATCGGCGGCGCCATCGCGCACGAACTCGCCGCCCGGGGCGCGTCCGTCGCCGTCAACTACCATCGCTCGGCCGCCGCGGCCGCCGAGGTCGTGGCGTCCATCGAGGCGGCCGGCGGTCAAGCCGTCGCCGTTGGCGGCGACGTCACCGACGCCGGCCAGGTCGCCGAGGTCGTCGCGCGCACCGAGCAGCAGCTCGGCCCGATCGACATCCTGGTCCTCAACACCACCGGATTCTCCACCCACCTGCGTGGGGCGTTCCTCGACCTCGAGGTGGACGAACTGGTCGACAACATGTCGGCTCAGGCGCGGGCCGCGCTGCGCCCGATCGCGGCCGTCGCCCCCGGCATGGCGCAACGCGGCAGCGGGGCGATCGTTTTCATCTCCGACAGCTTCGCCCGCACCCAACTGGTGGGAACCATTGGCCACGGCCTGGCCAAGGCGCCGATGGAGTCGGCCATGAAGCACCTGGCGATGGAGCTCGGCCCGAAGGGAGTGCGCGTCAACACCGTCATCCCGGGGGCGACCCGCAGCGCCAATCTCGCCGTCTCCGCCAAGGGCCAGCACCACGGCACGCTGGACCCGGTCATTCAGAACACCCCGCTGCGCAAGATCGGCGAGCCCCGGGACGTCGCCAACGCGGTGGCCCTCCTTGTCGGCGACGAGACCTCGCACGTGACCGGGGCTTTCCTCCCGGTCAGCGGCGGCTACCTGCTCCTGTGACGCCGGCCGCAAGACGGTCCGCACAGCCATCGATCCTGAGCGACGGATTCGGAGTCAGCCCGATGCCAGACACGACCAGGGAGAGCGAGGCCGCAGCGGCCCCGTTTTCCGACCCGCAGGACGCGCCGGTGCCCGCCGTCGCCCCCGCCTCACCTCCCGCCAGACAGGCCCATGTGGCCGCGCTGGACTCGCTGCGCGCCCTCGCCGTACTGGCGGTGATTCTCTACCACACCGGTCAACTGCGGTGCGGCTGGCTGGGCGTACCCATGTTCTTCGCCCTGAGCGGCCACTTCATCACGCGCACGCTGCTCTCCCACCCCGAACTCAGCCGCGGGCAGCGGGCCAGGAACTTCTTCCGCAACCGCCTGCTGCGGCTGGCCCCGTTGTACTTCCTGTTCGTCGCCGCGCTGACCGTGTACTCGATAGCGGGCGGGGGGGACAGCACGCTCAGTCGCGACCTGCCCTACCTGTGGACCTGGACCTGGAACCTGTCCGCCCTGCTGCACGACTTCCACCCCACGTCCCTGGTGCTCTACGCCCAGGTGTGGTCGCTGGGCGTGGAGGTCCAGCTCTACGTGATCTGGGCGCTGCTGGCCCTGCTGCTGCCGCGCCGCTGGTTCGTGGGGACCTCGGTCGTCCTGGCCTTCGCGGGCCCGCTGCTGCGGTGGGCCGTCTGGCTGCTGGCGGACGCCACGAACTTCCCGATCAAGCCGTTGCAGGCGATGGTCGTTTATTGCAACCCGCTGTGCTACCTCGACGTGTTCGCCATCGGCGCGCTGACCGCCCTGCCCGAGGCGCGCAGGTACCTGCGCGGGTTCGCCGCGGCGGCGGTCGCCCTGTTCACGGTGGTCACCGCGACCATGATCATCCAGGGCTTCGCGGACGGTACGGGCTTCCGCAGCGACCTCGGCTATCCCGTGCTGCTGGCCACGCACGACGACTGGGTGTGGAAGTACTCGGTGGCCGGCCTCTTCTTCGGCGCGGTGATCTACTACACGACCAGGGAGGGCAGGCACCAGCAGGTGCTGTCCTGGCGCCCGCTGGTGCGCATCGGGATCATCTCGTACGGCATCTACCTGCTACACCTGGTGGTACTCGGCCGCATCTTCGATGTGCACCAGCCGACCGTGCACGGCTGGACCGGGGCGGACCTGGCCGTCGCCGCGATCGGCATTGCGGCCGCCTACCTGGTGGCCGAAGTGAGTTACCGGCTGATCGAACGGCCGTTCCTCAGACGCAAGAAGGGCTCGCTTGCGCAGGAGCTGGCCGCCGAGAACACACCGTCGTCCACCTCCGTCGCGGTCTGACCCGCCTTCCCGACGCGACCGTCCGTACCGGCGTGCGGCGCACCGTCCCCCACGGCGCGCCGCACGTCCCGCGTCTGCCCCCGGGCCCGCGTCCACCGGCAACCGGTTGGCACCGCCGTCCGGTCACCGGCTAGGCTGGTCGCATGGGTTCACTTCTCCGCTAGCTCCCGGGCCGGAGGCGCCGAGCGCCACCGGCGAGCACCGCATGCCGATCGGTTGCCGATCGGCCTCTTCGTGCTACCGAGAATCCGGGAGAATCCCATTACTCTGCGTAATCATCGCCCGTCCTCCGTCGGGCAGCTGGCGCTCAGCGACGTCACCAAGTGCTACGGCGACCGCGTCGTCCTCGATGGCGTGTCCTTCACCGTCCTACCCGGCGAGAAGATCGGTGTGGTCGGTGACAACGGATCAGGCAAGTCCACCCTGCTGCGACTCATCGCCGGGGCCGAACCGCCGGACAACGGTGAGTTGACCGTCGTCGCCCCCGGCGGTATGGCCCATCTGGCCCAGACACTCGACCTGCCCGAGGGCGCCACCGTCCGCGACGCCATCGACCACGCGCTGGCCGGCCTGCGCGCCCTGGAAGCCGAGATGCACAGGGCCGAGGCCGCCCTGGCCACCGCCTCGGCCGAGGAACTGACCGCCTACGGCGAGCTACAGGCCGAGTTCGAGGTGCGCGGCGGCTACGAGGCGGATGTACGGGTGGACGTCTCCCTACACGGCCTCGGTCTGCCCCGCCTCGACCGCGACCGGCGCATCGGTGAACTGTCCGGCGGCGAGAGGGCCCGGCTCGCCCTGGCCGCGACGCTCGCCTCGTCGGCGGAACTGCTGCTGCTGGACGAGCCCACCAACGACCTCGACGACGGGGCCCTGGCCTGGCTGGAGGAGCGGCTGCGCGGCCACTGGGGCACGGTGCTGGTGGCGACCCACGACCGGCTGCTGCTGGAGAACGTCACCCGCACCATCCTGGAAGTCGACGACGACACTCACACCGTGCACCGGTATGGCAACGGATACGCCGGCTACCTGGAGGCGAAGGCCGCCGCCCGCGCCCGCTGGGAGGAGAGCTACCAGGCGTGGTTGGAGGAGATCAGCCGGCAGCAGCGGCTGTCGGGCATCGCGGGCGCCCAGCTCGCCACGATCAGCAAGCGGGTGGCGCACAGCAACGGCGGGGCGGGCGCCGCCCGGTCCCGTGCCACGGCCACCGGCACCTCGCACAAGGTGCGCAACGCCAACGAGCGGCTGCGCCGCCTGCACGCCGACCCGGTGGCCCGTCCGCCGGACCCGCTGCACTTCAGCCGGACCCCGCGCACCTCGGGCGGTGCCCCCGAGAACGACCCCGCTCTCGTGCTGTCCGGCGTCGCGGTCGGCGACCGCCTGCTGCTGGAGCACCTCGAACTCAGGGCCGGCGAACGCCTGCTCGTCACCGGTCCGAACGGCGCGGGCAAATCGACACTGTTGCGGGTCGCCGCCGGCGAACTGCTCCCGGGCACCGGCTCGGTGGTACGCCGGGGAAGCGTCGGCCACCTGCGACAGGAGGGGACACCCGCACGCCCCCGCGACACCCTCCTGCAAGCGTTCGCGGCCAGGCGGCCCGGACTGCCCGAGGAGTACGAGCAGGAACTGCTGGCACTCGGCCTGTTCCGTCAGGAGGCGCTCGCCACACCGGTGGGCGCGCTGTCGGTCGGGCAGCGCAGGCGGCTGGAGCTGGCCCGACTGGTGGTGCGACCAGTGGACCTGCTGCTGCTCGACGAACCGACCAACCATCTGTCGCCGGTGCTGGTCGAGGAGTTGGAGCGGGCCCTGGCCGACTTCGCCGGCACCCTGGTCGTGGTCAGCCACGACCGACGGCTGCGCGCGTCCTTCCAGGGCGCGCGACGACTCGAACTGCGCGCGGGTCGGCCCGCGCCGCTGACGGCCGTCTGACCCGCTACGGCCAGGCCCCGTCCCGCTGCCCGCGGCGCTGTCGAGTGCTGCTCCACCTGCGCTCCGGCGGTTCCGGCCAGCGTGGGGTCTGCGCCAGGCCGGACGGTCGACCGTCCGTAGCGCGTCCGTGAGAAAGGGAGACCCATGCGCATCGTCCGCTATCACCGGTACGGCCCGCCCGGCGTCCTGCAAGTGCACGAGGCGGACCTGCCCGAGCCCGGCCGTGGCATGGTGCGCCTGCGCGCCGAGGCCATCGGAGTCAACTTCGCCGGCCTCCAGGAGCGGCAGGGCGTCTTCTACGCCCACCGCGCGGAGCCGCCCGCCTCGCCGGGCGGCGACGTCACCGGCTTCGTCGATGCGCTGGGTCCCGACGTCACCGGCGTCGAGCTCGGCGCCCGGGTGGCCAGCATCATCTTCAAGGACTCCTACGCCGACTACGTCCTCGCCCGGGCCCGGGACCTGGTCGCGGTGCCCGACGGGATGGACGCCGCGCAGGCCACCATGCTCTCCTCTCCCGGCCAGGTGGGCCTTGAGGTCGTCAAAGCGGCCCGGATCCAGCCCGGCGACACCGTCCTGGTGCACGCCGCGGCCGGCGCCATCGGACACCTGGTGGTGCAGATCGCCAAGGAGTTCGGCGCGGGCACCGTCGTCGCAGCCGCCAACTCACCGGCCAAGCTGAAGTTCGCCATGGAGCTCGGCGCCGACGCGGCCGTCGACTACAGCCGCGGGGACTGGGCGGACCGGGTCCGCGAGCTGACCGGTGGCCGCGGCATCGACGTCGTCCTGGACAGTGTCGGCGCGGACGTCACCACCCGGAGCATCGCTCTGCTCCGGCCCTACGGCCGGCTCGTCTTCTACGGCTCGGCATCCGGCGGCAGGCAACTGCCGACAGTCTCCATGGAGGAGATCGCCGGAGTGCGCTACGTCACCCACTTCACCATGGCCGCCCTCGACGGCAACCTGGCGGCCATCGAGGAGAGCGCCCGCACGTTCAGCGAACTGGTGCGCTCCGGACGGGTCCGCCCGGTCGTGCACACCCGGCTGCCGCTTACCGACGCCGTCGCGGCGCACCAACTGATGGAGGAGCGAAAGCAGCTCGGCCGCGTCGTACTCGTCCCCTGACCCACCGTCGGCCCTAGGAGGCAGGCCATGACGACCTCCGTGAGCGATGACCCGGCCCTCGACCGGGACGACCGCGTCGATCCCGCCCTGCTCCGGCTCGGCATCGTCCTCATCCTCGGAACCATCGTCGCCGTTCTCGACGCCACCATCGTCAGCGTCGCCATCGACTCCATCCGCCGGGACCTGGGCAGCCCGCTGTCCACCGTGCAGTGGGTCACCACCGGCTATCTGCTGTCCTTCGCCCTCGTCGTGCCGCTCAGCGGCTGGGCCGCCGAGCGCTTCGGCGCCAAACAGGTCTGGATGACATCCCTGGGCTTCTTCGTGTTCAGTTCCGCGCTGTGCGGCCTGGCCTGGTCGGCCGGCTCACTGATCGCCTTCCGGGTTCTGCAGGGGCTCGGCGGCGGGCTCATCCAGCCGCTCGGGCAGTCGATGATCGCCCGGGCGGCGGGGCCGCGACGGCTCGGCCGGGTGATGAGCATGCTGGTCATCCCGCTCACCTTCGCCCCGCTGCTCGGCCCGCTGCTCGGCGGGCTGGTCCTGGGCCACCTCAGCTGGCCCTGGATCTTCTACATCAACGTCCCCATCGGCGTGCTCACCCTCGCCCTGGCCGTGCGGATCCTGCCACCCACTCCGGCGCAGGTCGGCCGCCGCCTCGACGTCACCGGCCTCGTCCTGGCCTGCCCGAGTGTGGCGGCGCTGATCTACGGCCTCTCGGAGGCGGCCGGTGGGACCCCGGCCACCGCCGCGACCGTCGTGGTCCCGGTCGCCGCGGGCGCGACGCTGTTCGTCTGCTACGTCGTGCACGCGCTGCGCTACCCCCACGACCCGCTCCTGGACCTGCGGCTGTTCCGCGACCGCGCGTTCGCCGTCGCGGTGTCCACCTCGTTCCTGCTGGGCGCCGCGCTGTTCAGCTCCATGTTCATGCTGCCGCTGTACTACCAGCAGGCGCGCGGGCAGGATGCCCTGCACGCCGGGCTGCTGCTGATCCCGCAGGACCTCGGCGTCGCGGTATCCATGATGTTCGCGGGCCGCCTCGCCGACCGCATGGGCGGCCCCCGTCCCATCGTGCTGGCCGGCATCGCGCTCGCGCTGCTCGGCACCCTGCCCTACACCCAGGTCGGCGATCGTCCCGGCGAAGTACTGCTGGCGATGGGTCTGTTCGTCCGGGGTGCGGGCATCGGCGCCACCATGACCCCCGCCATGGCCGCGGTGTTCAAGAGCGTCAGGCCGGAGCAGATCCCGCGCGCGGCAGGACTGTCCAACGTGCTGTACCGCATCGGCGGATCGGTCGGCACGGCCGTCCTCGCCATGGTGCTCCAGCACGAGACGGCCACCCGGCCGGTGGCCTCCGCCTTCGGCGTGTCCTTCTGGTGGGCGTTCGGCATCAGCGCTCTGACCGTGCTGCCCGCCCTGCGGCTGGCCGGCCGGAAGCACACCTGACCACCCGTGCCCCGACACCCGTACGCCCACTCCCCTCCAGGCAGGTGAAATCGTGCGTGTCCTCTTCGTGGCCCATGGACCCGCCCACGTCCCGTGGATCGTGCCGCTCGCCTGGGCGGGCCAGCTCGCCGGGCACGACATACGTGTCGCGGCCCGCCCCCAGTCGGTGCCGCAGGTGACGGCCGCAGGACTGGTCGCCGTGCAGATCGGCACCCCGGAGGCCGGTGACGCCTTCATCCGGCGGGCCGCCCCCGCCTCGGGGGAGCGGCCGGCCCGGCTGCCGCCGGACTGGCCGAGCGGACCGCTCGGCTGGAGCGAGGAACGACGACTGCGCTGGAGCGATCAGGTGCTGGCCCTGGCGGACTCACTCGCCGACGACCTGGTGGAGTTCGCCCGCTACTGGCGGCCCGACCTGGTCGTCTACGACGTCGGATCGGTGGTCGGACTGGTGGCGGCGGCGGCCGTCGGCGTGCCCGCGCTCGCCCACACCTGGTGCCAGCCCGTCGGCCTGTACTTCCTGCACGAGGACGAGGTGCCGCCCGCCTACCTGCGCCTGTTCGAGCGGTTCGGCGCGCAACCGCGGATCGGCACCGATACCTGGATCGACTGCGCCCCGCCCGCCCTGCGCACCGCGCACCCGGTTCCCCGCATCCCCATGCGCTACGTCCCGTACAACGGTGCGGGCGAGGTGCCGCGCTGGCTGCGGCGAGAGCCCGATCGTCGGCGGATCTGCGTCACTGGCGGCATCACCACCTCCACCGTCGACGAGTTCGGTGCCCAATTGCTCCGGGAGGCCGCGGAGATCGACGCCGATATCGTGCTGGCGGTGGCCCGGCCCGAAGTGTTCCGGCAACAGAAGCTGCCGACCAACGTGCGGCTCACCGGCTGGGTGCCGCTCACCGCGCTGCTGCCCACCTGCCACGCGCTCGTCCAGCACGGCGGCGCGGGCACCTTGATGACGGCGCTGGCCCACGGCATCCCGCAACTCGTCGTCCCCGAGGGCACCGACACCTCGCAGAGCCTGTGCGGCGACCAGGTCGAGCAATGCGGCGCCGGCGTCCACCTGCGCGCCGGTCAGCGCACTCGCCCCGGCGCGCTGACCGCGGCTCTCGACGACCTGCTCGGGCAGGAGCACTACGCCCGGCGGGCCGGCGAGATCCGGGAGGAAATCGCCGCCATGCCGAGCCCGGCCGAGGTCGTCACCCAGGCAGAGGCACTGGCAGCCGCCGGCTGAGCGGCCGCGTGCCACGGCGCCCCACCCCCATTCGTCCATGACGCCAACCGTGAAAGGCGAATACCCCATGACTGACACCCCCACCCGGATCGACATGCCGGAAGTGAGCTGGACCGCGCTGGGCGCGGCGTGGATGCGCGCGCAGGAAGGGCGGCGGCCCGACGCGCTGTTCAGCGACCCCGTCGCCGCGCAATTCGTCGACGCCGTCGGCGGTGAGGCCCCCTACATCGCGGCCGGCGAGCAGGCACTGGCGGACGCCGGCGGCGACGTGCTGGCCAATCCCTTCACCGCGATGGGCGATTACGTCGCCATCCGCACCCGCTGGCTTGACGACCTGCTGCGCGCCGCCGCCGCCGACGGCATCCGCCAGGTCGTCCTGCTGGCAGCGGGCCTGGACACCCGTGCCCAGCGCCTGCCGTGGCCGGCCGGGCTGCGCCTGTTCGAACTGGACCTGCCCGGCCTGGTCGCGTTCAAGGAGCGCGTGCTGCGCGACGGCGGTGCCCCGCCCACCTGCGACCGCGTCACTGTCTCCTGCGACCTGCGCGGCGACTGGCCCGCCGCGCTGCGTGACGCGGGCTTCGACCCGGGCCGGCCCGCGGTCTGGCTCGCCGAGGGCCTGCTGCACTACCTCACGCCCGCCGTCAACCAGAGCATGCTCGACGGCGTCGCCGGGCTGTCCGCCCCCGGCAGCCTGCTGGCCGTTGACCACATAGAGGCGGCCATGATGGGCGGCAACAACGCCGAGACCGCCAACTCCACCGGCCTCGCGTACGACCAACTGGTCAAGGGCGGCCCCGGCGAGCACGTGGTGACCTGGCTGGAGCGGTCGGGCTGGCTGCCGACCGTCCACGAGGTCGCGGACTGCGCCCTCCGCTACGGCCGCCCGGTGCCGCCCCTGATCGACCCGGCCGTCCCCGGCAGCGTGCGCGACGGCGCGGTCTTCCTGCTCGCCCGCCGGAACGTGCCGTCGCCCGATTCGCGCTGATCAACGGCCCCACCGGTCGGAACGGTTCGCGTTCCTGCGCACTTCGAGTCGGTGTCAAGGATCGTCGCACAGGCTTGCAGACAGGCCGGCCGCCCGTTCCTCCGGCCCATGGACCGGCGGCGGCCGGTGACCGGCCCCGTGCACCGGACTTCCGCGGGTTCCGCGCGACGCGCCGCCCGGGAACCGGACCGATCCGGCACCGACCCGCACGGACAGCGCCGGGTGCGTGCCGGCGCACGCCCCAAGACCAGCAGCAGGAAGGGACTCATGAACATCGGGACAGTTGGCGGTGGGAACCGATGAACCGTCGCGTCGTCATCACAGGGATCGGGGTCGTGGCCCCGGGAGCGGTGGGCGCCAAGGCGTTCTGGGAGCAGCTCACGGCAGGCCGCACCGCCACCAGGACCATCAGCCTCTTCGATGCCTCCCCGTTCCGTTCCAGGATCGCCGCCGAGGTGGAGTTCCGTCCGCCGGAGCACGGATTCTCCGCCGCCGACGGCGAACGGCTCGACCGGGCCGTCCAGTTCGCGATCGTCAGCGCCCGTGAGGCCATGGGCGACAGCGGGCTTGACGGCGGGACCGACCCAGAGCGCACCGGTGTGGCCCTCGGCAGCGCCGTCGGCTGCACCATGGGACTCGACGCCCAGTACAACGTCGTCAGCGAGGGCGGCAGCAGTTGGCACGTGGACCACACGCTCGCCGTCGACCACCTCTTCGACTACTTCGTACCCAGCTCCATGGCCGCCGAAGTGGCCTGGCGCGCCGGCGCCCAGGGACCGGTGTCCGTGATCTCCACCGGCTGCACCTCCGGCCTCGACTCCATCGGCCACGCGGTCGAGCTGATCCGCGAGGGCAGCGCCGACGTGATGGTGGCGGGGGCCACCGAGGCACCCATCTCGCCGATCACCGTGGCCTGCTTCGACGCCATCAAAGCGACCTCGCCGCGCAACGAGGACCCAGCCACCGCGTCACGCCCGTTCGACCGCAGCCGCAACGGCTTCGTCCTGGGCGAGGGCAGCGCCATGCTGATCCTGGAGGACCTCCAGCGCGCGCGCCGCCGTGGCGCGCACATCTACGCAGAGGTCTCCGGTTTCGCCAGCCGCTGCAACGCCCACCACATGACCGGGCTGCGCCCTGACGGCAAGGAGATGGCCGAGGCCATCCGGATGGCCCTGGACGAGGCACGGCTGGACGGCACGGCCGTCGACTACATCAACGCCCACGGGTCGGGCACCAAGCAGAACGACCAGCATGAGACCGCCGCGTTCAAGCGCAGTCTCGGCGAACACGCCTACCGGACCCCTGTCAGCTCCATCAAGTCGATGATCGGCCACTCACTGGGCGCGATCGGCTCGCTGGAGATCGCCGCGAGCGCCCTGGCCATCAAGCACGGGACCGTCCCCCCGACCGCCAACCTGCACGACCCCGACCCGGCGTGCGACTTGGACTACACCCCTCTCACCGCCCGGGAACGGCAGATCGACACGGTACTGAGCGTGGGCAGCGGATTCGGCGGGTTCCAGAGCGCCATGGTCCTGACGAACCCCGATCTCCGGGCGACGGCGTGAGCGTCACGGCAGCCGCCGAGCGCACGGCTCGGGACACGGACGGAGCCGGGCAGGCCGTCACCGGCATCGGGGTCGCCGCCCCCAACGGGCTGTCCACACCGGCCTGGTGGGACGCCGTGCTGCGCGGCGAAAGCGGGATCCGCCGGATCAGCCGCTTCGACCCGGCCCGCTATCCGGCGCGGCTGGCAGGTGAGGTGCCCGGCTTCGTGGACGCCGACCACATCCCCGGCCGACTGCTGCCGCAGACCGACCGGATGACCCGGCTGGCGTTGGCCGCCGCGCAGGAGGCACTTGACGACGCGGGCGCCGACCCCGCGGATCTCGGGGACTACCGGGCCGGTGTGGTCACCGCCAGTTCGGCCGGCGGCTTCGAGTTCGGGCAGCGCGAGTTGCAGGCGCTATGGAGCAAGGGCGGCCGATACGTGAGCGCCTACCAGTCCTTCGCCTGGTTCTACGCCGTCAACACCGGCCAGATCTCGATCAGGCACGGGCTGCGCGGTCCCAGCGGTGTGCTGGTCACCGAGCAGGCCGGCGGCCTGGACGCCGTCGCCCAGGCGCGCCGCCAACTACGCCGCGGGGTACGGCTGATGATCGCCGGAGGTGTCGACTCGACGCTCTGCCCGTGGGGCTGGTCCGCTCATCTGGCCGGCGGCCGGCTCTCCACGGAGAACGACCCAGCCCGCGCCTACCTGCCGTTCTCGGATGACGCGAACGGCGAGGTCGTCGGGGAAGGCGGCGCCCTGCTCGTCCTGGAGGACGCCGCCGCGGCCCGCGAGCGCGGCGCCCGCATCTACGGATCATTCGCCGGATACGCGGCCACCTTCGACCCTGCCCCCGGAACGCCGGGCGCCCCGGGACTCGGCCGGGCGGCCGCACTCGCGCTGGCCGATGCCGGACTGACACCAGGCCAGATTGACGTCGTGTTCGCCGACGCCGCCGGCGACCGGGACGCCGACCGCGCCGAGGCCCGGGCGCTGGCGGAGCTGTTCGGCCCGCGCGGTGTCCCGGTCACCGCGCCCAAGACGATGACAGGGCGCCTCGCCGCCGGCGGCGCGTCCCTGGACCTGGCAGCCGCCCTGCTGGCCCTGCGTGACCAACTCGTGCCGCCAACGGTGCTCGCGACCGCGGTCGCCGACGACTGCCCGGTCGACCTGGTCGTCGGCCGGCCGCGGCCGGCCCCGCTGCGCGCCGCGCTGGTGCTGGCCAGGGGCCGCGGCGGGTTCAACGCCGCCGCGGTCGTCCGCGCCGGCAGCTGACGGCGCTCCCCCGCACGCACGTTCACGACAAGGAGAACCGCATGTCCCGTCAGTTGGAACTGGACGAACTCACCACGCTACTGCGTGAGTGCGCGGGTGAGGACGAGTCCGCCGATCTGGCCTCAGGTGTCCTCGACGTCCCCTTCACGGTCCTGGGCTACGACTCGCTGGCCATCCTGCAGACCACCGGACGCATCGAACGCGACTACCAGGTGATGCTCGACGAGAAGGCCGTCTTCGACGTGGCGACGCCGCGCGAGTACCTCGCCCTGGTGAACGACGCGCTGGCCGGACAGCCGGAGGTCTCATGAGCGGCTCCGGCCAGGGGTCCCAGGTGACGGCATACCGCTCCACCGCCCCCGACCTCAGCGGCCGCGTGGCCGTGGTGACAGGTTCCACCCGCGGGATCGGCCTCGCCATCGCCCACAAACTCGGTGCCGCGGGCGCCGACGTGCTGCTCAACTTCGCCCATGACGAGGCCGCGGCCGACCGGGCGCTGGCGTCGCTGGCGGACCTGCCGGGGCGGGCGGCCGTCTTCCGGACGGACGTCGCGGAGGGCGTCACCGCGCTGTGCGAGGAGGTGCGGCGCCGCTACGGCGGTCTGGACATCTTCGTGCACAACGCCTCCTCCTTACGTCCGGCGCCCGCGCTCGGCACCGATCCCGGCACGCTGGACCGATCGCTGGCCGTGGCGGTGCGTCCGCTGCTTGTCGGCGCGCCCCAACTGGCCGAACTGATGGCCGGCCGCCGCGGCCGGATCATCGCGGTGTCCAGTTCGGGCGCCCGCCGGGTGGTGCCCGGCTACGCCGCCGCCGGGATCGCCAAAGCGGCCATGGAGTCCCTCGTCCGCTACCTGGCGGCGGAACTCGCCGGGCAGGGCATCGCTGTCAACGCGGTCGCCGCGGCCAAGGTGGACAAGAGCGACGGCGCCATCGCGCCCGCGGTCGCCAAGGCGATCGCCGCCCGCACGCCCGGCGGCCGGCTCACCACCCCTCAGGACGTCGCCGACGTCGTGTCCCTGTTGTGCACCGACGAGGCCGCCTGGCTCCAGGGCCAGGTCGTGACCGCCGACGGCGGCCTCGGCCTGATGGCGGGATGAGGACGGACCCATGACCACCGATTCGACAGCGACCGCCGTCCGCGGGACGGCCGAGGACGTACGGACTGACGTCTGCGTGGTGGGCGGTGGGCCGGCCGGGCTCGCCCTAGCGCTGATGCTCCTGCGCTCCGGCGTGCGCGTGACGGTGCTGGAGAAGTCCACCGGGCTCGACCGCGCGTTCCGCGGTGAGATCCTCCAGCCCGGCGGCCAGCGCATCCTGGACAGGCTGGGAGTCCTGTCGGCGGCCCGCTCGGCGGGCTCCTGCGAGCTGGACGGCTTCCAGCTCGTCGACGGCGGCCGGGTACTGCTCGACATCGACTACCGCCGGCTGCCCGCCCCGTACGACCACCTCCTCGCCGTGCCACAACTCCACCTGCTGCGGGCTCTGCTGGCGGCCTGCCGGGCGCAGTCGGGCTTCCGCTTCCTCGACGGCCACCGGGTGAGCGCCCTGCTGGAGGAGGGCGGCCGGGTCACCGGCGCCGTCGCCGGCGGTCCCGGCGGCCGGCTGACGGTGCACGCCGAGGTGGTGGTAGGAGCGGACGGCAGGTTCTCCAAGACCCGTGCGCTGGCGGGGATCGGAGCGGGCCGCATCGAGGCATTCGCACACGACGTGCTGTGGTTCACGGTCGAAGCGCCGGGCCGGCAGACGCGCCGGGTGCGCATCCACCGCACCGCGGGCCGCCCCGTCCTGGTGCACGACTCCCATCCGGACCGGCTACAGATCGGCTGGACGCTACCGCACGGAAGTTGGCCGCAGGTCTCCGCCCGCGGGGTCGAGGCGGTCAAGCGCGACCTCACCGCCGCGCTGCCGCAGTACGCGGACCTCATCAGGGACTCGATCGGCGAGCTGTCCGACCTCAGCCTGCTCGACGTCTTCGCCGGAAAGGCCGACCGGTGGACCCGCGACGGGCTGATCCTGATCGGCGACAGCGCCCACACCCACAGCCCGTTGGGCGCGCAGGGCATCAACCTCGCGCTGCAGGACGCCGCCGCGCTGCATCCGGTCCTGCTGACGGCCCTTGAGGCCGGCAGCACCGACCACGGTCGATTCACGCCGTTCCTCGACGCCCGCGTCCCCGCGGTTGACGCCGTCATGAAGATGCAGGAGCTGCAGGCCAAGGGCATGTTCGGCGCCGGCGGCCCGGTCGCGGACCGGCTGCGCTCCCTGATCGCCGCGATGATCCGGCACAGCCCGCTCGGGGTGAAGATAACCGACCGGGTGGCGTTCGGCCATCCGCCGGTTGACGTGCGCACCGATCTGTTCACCACGGCCGCGGCCCCGACTACGGCCACGACCGCCGACCCCGCCAACCTTAGCGACTGTGCCGTCCATGCGGCGGACCCGAAGGGATGACCGGAATGCGCATCATCGACCTGTCCTGTCCGGTGGACGCCAGTGCCTGGGAACCCGACGCGGTGGTCCACAAGGTCCTCACCGCCGCCGAGGGCGCCCGGCACATGAGCCGGGAGATGAAGGCCCACTTCGGCATCGACTTTGACCCGGGCGACCTGCCCGGCGGAGAGCTGCTCTCCCTGGACACCTTCACACTCACCAGTCATACCGGCACCCACGTGGACGCGCCCTCCCACTACGGCTCGGAGGCCGAGTACGGCGAACCCCGCCACATCCACGAGATGCCGCTGGACTGGTTCCTCCGCCCCGCCATCCGTCTCGACCTGCGCGACCAGCCGGCCGGCGCGGTGGGAGCGGACGTCATCGATAAGGAGATCTCCCGGGTCGGCCGGAAGCCGCGGCCCTACGACATCGTGCTGCTGAACACCGGAGCCTCCGCCTACGCCGGCACCAAGCGGTACTTCACCGACTTCACCGGCCTGGACGGCGAAGCCACCGACTTCCTGCTCGACCTGGGGGTGAAGGTCATCGGCACAGACGCCTTCAGTCTCGACGCGCCTTTCGGCGACATGATCAGCCGCTTCCAACGCAGCGGCGACCGCTCGGTATTGTGGCCTGCGCACTTCGCTGGCCGCCGGCGCGAGTACTGCCAGATCGAACGCCTGCACAATCTGGACGCGCTGCCTGCGGACTTCGGTTACACGGTGTCCTGTCTGCCGGTGAAGCTCGTGGGTTCCGGCGCGGGCTGGGCCCGCGCCGTGGCACTGGTGGAAGAGTGATCACCAGGGCGCCGAGGCGTCCGAGGCTTGGCGCCCTCGCCGCCGTCGCCGGCCCACAGCCTGTCGCGGATTCCGTCGACCGGGCACGCCCGGCGAGCGGCACCGGCCGTCGCCGGCGATCTCGACATCGACCACCAGGTATCCGTAACCGCGACGCCATGATGTGGTGATCAAGCAGCTCAGACGGTCAGCGGCAGACCGCCGACATTTTTTCGTGAGGGCGGACATGGCTGCGTGGGACGATCAGGCATGGCCAGACGTACTCCTCCGCTGACCGCACTGCGTTCCCCGATCGGCCGCGCGTCGGCCGTGTCCGTCCTGGTCGCATTGCTGGACCGCTCGGTGGATGGAGTGCCCCGAAATTCCGACACCTGGGCACTGGATGATTGGTCATCCAGGGGAAGTGATCCAAGGCGGCAAAGCGGAAGAACTACCCCGAAGAGTTCAAGCGGGACGTGGTGGATCTGGTGCGCTCCTCGAAGGACCGGACCCTCACCGACATCGCCCGCAGCTTGGGTATCCATCTGGAGACCCTGCGCGAGTGGGTCCACGATGACAAAGTCCGGGTCCGAGCGGCGGATGGTGGGGGCGATGCCGACATGACCCCCGATGAGAAGGAAGAGCTCAAGCCTGCGGCGGGAGAACACCCGACTGAAGGAGGACAACGAGATCCTCCGGGAAGCCGCCCCGGCCCGCTTGAGGATGTCGACGTTCTCGCGCAGGCGGCGGTTTTCCCGCCGCGGCGCGGCCAGTTCCTCGCGTTCGCTGCTGGTCAGGCCGTCGCGCTCGCCCGCATCGACCGCAGCCTGCCTGACCCAGTCGCGCACCGCGGTCTCGGTACACGGCCATCCTCCTGGCGGTCACGTGACTGTTGTCCGGGGCAGGCTGAAGCGCAGGGCGCTCGCCAAACGCCCCTGCGCCCCTGGGCAACTCCGCGTGTCCACTTGGCTCGCAGCAGGCGCCGACCCCGCCAAACGGGCCGGCAACAGCGTCGAAGTCCTCCTCGGCCGCTGTTGCCGGGCCTGGCTTCGGCGGTTGCGTCCAGGCGGTCGCGGACGGCTTGGAGCAGGTGGCTGGGGGCGGCCGCTGTCGAGGCCCAACAACTCCTGCTGTGCCGATCCTTTTGCGGGGGGCGATCGATGGCGGGCTCGTAGCGCCCCTCGGATTTCGACGGCGCGTCAGGCCCGGTCGTGAGGGAGCGGCTGAACTCAGTAGTGGGTCCTCCACGCGCAGGAGGGGTTGGCGCTGATCACCTGACGAAGTTGTGGACGTGTCTGCCATCGAGATGGTGGCCTAGGCCGTGTCCGGCGGATCACTGGCGGAGCCAGAGTCGGATCGCTGCGGCGGTGACGGTGCCGTGGAAGACGTAGGCCCGCTTGTCGTAACGGGTCGCGACCGCCCGGGAGTTCTTGAGCCGGTTGATGGTCCGTTCGACCTCGTTGCGGCGCCGGTAGCGGTCGCGTTCGAAGCCCGTCGGCCTACCGCCTTCTCTGCCTTTGCGGCGGCGGTTGGCCCGCTGGTCCTTCGGTTCCGGGATCGTGTGCCGGATGTGGCGCCTTCGCAGGTAGCGGCGGTTTCGGCGGGAGCTGTAAGCCTTGTCGCCGCTGACGTGATCCGGCCGGGTCCGGGGCCTTCCGCCCAGCGGCCGGGGAACCCTGATCCGGTCCAGGACCTCGATCATCTGCGGGGCGTCGCCCCACTGCCCCGGCGTGAGCAGGAGGGCCATGGGGCGGCAGCCGCCTTCGCCGGCGAGGTGGATCTTGCAGGTCAGGCCGCCCCGTGACCGTCCGAGTCCCTCGTCGGGGCGGTGGTGCCGGGGCGTCGTCCTTTTTTCGGGATCCGCGGACGGGCTTTGCGGGCGCCGGCCGCGTGATGATGGGCCCGGCAGGATGTCGAGTCGACGCCGACCATCGACCAGTCGATCCGCCCTGCCAGGTCGGCGTCGGCCTGGACCCCTTGCAGGATCCGGTCCCAGGTACCGTCCGCCGACCAGCGGCGATGCCGTTCATAGACGGTCTTCCACGAGCCATAACGTTCCGGCAGGTCGCGCCACGGGACACCGGTCCGGACCTGGAACAGGATCCCGTTCACCACGATGCGGTGATCGTTCCACCGGCCACCCCGGCTACCCAGAGGTGGCAGATGCGGCTCCAGTAACGGCCACTCGCGGTTCGTCAGATCCCCCCGACCCATGCCCGAACCAACGAGCGACCGGTCAGAAGGTCACATGATCCGCCGGACACTCCCTAGTCGCCGGGTTCGTTCGGTCAGATACCTGAGCTATCACATGCTGAGCGGCGCTAGATAGCACGAAAAATACCGTCAGGCAAAACGTGTTTCTTCTGGATCATGGATGACGTCCCTGGTGTACTTCGCCCCTGGTCGAAGAGGAACGAAGCCCTCGCTAATTGCTGACTACCCGTAACATGAAGGGAAAAATGCCACGCCCTCCTGCGCTCAAACTAGCCGAAGTTCTGGCGGAGATTCGGATGAGTCCATCCGCTTTCTACCGTCTGCGTGCCCGCAACCAGGCACCGCGCATGATTAAACTCCCGAATGGTGAGCTCCGTTGTCGACGGTCCGACCTGGACGCCTGGTGGCAGGAATGTGAACGGATTACCTCGCGTTGATGATGAGCTACAATGTACGGTTCTGGGAAATTCGTGAACGCCCTGAGCGTCGCATGCCCTACCAAGTTCGTTGGACCGTTGACGGGCGTGAGAAGTCCGAATCCTTCGCCACGAAGGGGCTTGCGGAGAGCCGGCGTTCTAAGCTGATGACGGCTGCGCGCGACGGTGAGCCATTCGACCAGCAGACGGGCTTGCCAGCCTCCGAGATCCGTGCTGTCAGGCAGCGAACCACCTGGTACATCTTTGCTCGCGCGTACATGGACCAGCGGTGGGACCGTACTCCGGGCAATACGAGACGAACTCTGGCCGACGCACTGGCCACCATTACCCCTGCACTTGTGCAGATGAAGCCAGCCTACCCCGATGCTCGAGTGCTGAGGCGCGCGCTGTACTCGTGGGCGTTCAACAAAAATGCCTGGGCCGTCGATCCTCCCGATGAGTGGCAGGCAGCCCTGACGTGGATCGAGCGTGCTTCACTGCCGCTCAGCGAACTTGAGGACCCGGATGTGCTGAGAAGGGGGCTCGACGCCCTGACGCGCAAGGTGGACGGTCATCCTGCGGCGGCGAAGACCGTGAGGCGCAAAAAGGCTGCAGTGAACGAGGTTTTCAGGCTGGCCGTCCAGCGAGGTTGCTTCGCGCAGAGTCCGATGGGCGGCGTGAACTGGAGGGCACCCGAAACGGTAGACGAGATTGACCCCGATGGTGTCCCCAACCCGGACCAGGTCGCACGCCTGCTGGTCGCGGTCGGTTCCCAGAAGGGCAGGGGGCCACACTTGCAGGCATTCTTCGCCTGTATGTACTACGCGGCGATGCGTCCGGCTGAGGTGATCCACCTCCAGCGGTCGCAGTGCCGACTTCCGCTGAGTGGCTGGGGATTGCTCCACCTCAAGGGCGGCGTCGTCACAACCGGGAAGGGGTGGACCGACAACGGCGCTGTCCATGAAGTCCATCCGCTGAAACGCCGCGCCGCCGGAGCTACTCGACCCGTCCCGATACCGCCCACACTGGTGCAGATGCTTCGGGTCCATATCGAGAAGTTCGGTGTCGCATCAGACGGGCGTGTCTTCCGGAACGAGACGGGAGGCTACATCGATCCCCGTGCCTACGGCCTGACGTGGGCGAGAGCACGTGAGGCGGCCCTGGATCTTGACGAGCACGCCGTCCTTCTGGCGAAGCGCCCCTACGATCTCCGCCGGCCGGGATTTCGTTCTGGCTGGCTTCCGGTGTGGACCCTGCTGAATGCGCCCGTCGGGCGGGACAGGGAATCCAGGTCATGTTCCGCTACTACGCCAAGTTCATCACCGGGGCCCAAGATCACGCCAACAGTCTGATCGAGGATTCCATGGGTCGGTGGGACGCGCGGCTGGAAGCCGAGACGCCTCAGTCCAAGCCAGTTTGGACCGGGAATGGTCCGGAACAGATGGTCAGAGGTGGGATACCGGTGGGAGATATCGGGAGAACCAGTAGTAATCTGCCGCGACGGCGATGATCTTCCACATGGTCGCCTGACGTGGGATACGCCCAGGTCAGGCGACGATGGGAGGGGTTTAGAAGAAGCCCTGCTTCTTCGGGGAGTACGAGACCAGCAGGTTTTTCGTCTGCTGGTAGTGCTCCAGCATCATCTTGTGGTTCTCCCGGCCGATCCCGGAGTTCTTGTAGCCGCCGAAGGCCGCGTGGGCGGGGTAGGCGTGGTAGCAGTTGGTCCAGACGCGGCCGGCCTTGATCTCGCGGCCCATCCGGTACGCGGTGCTGCCGTCCCGGGTCCACAGGCCGGCGCCGAGGCCGTAGAGCGTGTCGTTGGCGAGCTTCAGCGCCTCGTCGACGGAGTCGAAGGTGGTCACCGACACCACCGGGCCGAAGATCTCCTCCTGGAAGATCCGCATGTCGTTGGTGCCGCGGAAGACGGTCGGCTCGATGTAGTAGCCGCCTTCCAGGCCCTCGACGGTGCGCCGGCCGCCGCCGGTGAGGATCTCCGCGCCCTCCTGCTTGCCGATGTCGATATACGAAAGGATCTTCTCGTACTGGTCGTTGCTGGCCTGCGCGCCCAGCATGGTCGCCGGGTCGAGCGGGTTGCCGCCCTTGATGGCCTTGGTGCGCTCCAGACAGCGGGCCATGAACTCGTCGTAGATGGAAGCCGCGATCAGCGCCCGGGACGGACAGGTGCAGACCTCGCCCTGGTTGAGGGCGAACATCACGAAGCCCTCGACCGCCTTGTCCAGGAAGTCGTCGTCGGCGGCGGCGACGTCGGAGAGGAAGATGTTGGGGCTCTTGCCGCCCAGTTCCAGTGTCACCGGGATGATGTTCTCGCTGGCGTACTGCATGATGAGCCGGCCCGTGGTGGTCTCCCCGGTGAACGCGACCTTCGCCACCCGCGCGCTGGACGCCAGCGGTTTGCCGGCCTCCACGCCGAAGCCGTTGACGACGTTCACCACGCCGGGCGGCAGCAGATCGGCGATCAGCTCGATCACCAGCAGCAGGCTCGCCGGGGTCTGCTCGGCCGGTTTGATGACGACGCAGTTGCCGGCCGCGAGCGCCGGCGCCAGCTTCCATGTGGCCATCAGGATGGGGAAGTTCCAGGGAATGATCTGGCCGACCACGCCCAACGGCTCGTGGAAGTGGTAGGCCACGGTGTCCGCGTCGAGCTCCGAGATGCTGCCCTCCTGGGCCCGCAGCGCCCCGGCGAAGTAGCGGAAGTGGTCGACGGCCAGCGGCAGATCGGCGGCGAGCGTCTCGCGTACCGGCTTGCCGTTCTCCCAGGTCTCGGCGACCGCCAGCCGTTCCAGGTTCTCCTCGATCCGGTCGGCGATCCGGTGGAGGGTCAGCGCCCGCTCGGCGGGCGAGGTGCGGCCCCATGGACCGGCGGCCGCGTGGGCGGCGTCCAGGGCGAGTTCGACGTCGGGGGCGGTGGAGCGGGCCACCTCGCAGAAGGTCTCCCCGGTCAGCGGGGACGGGTTGTCGAAGTACCGGCCCTCGGCGGGCGCGACCCAGTCACCGCCGATGAAATTGTCATAGCGTCGGGCGTAGTTGACGATGCTGCCTTCGGTGCCGGGCTGCGCGTAGACCATGGCGGCGCTCCTGAGACGCGAGGGTACGTTGCCCTCACTGTGGCCGCCGGAGGTTGGCGAAAGGTTGGCGCGCCCCGCCGCCTCCGCCTCACACCCCCCACCTCACACCCCCCGCGCCGCCCCCAGCCGCGCCGCGGCGATGCCCCGCCGTACGTCACCCGGCCCCAGCAGCAGCAGCGCGTGCTCGTGCACCTCCGCGTCATACGGTGCCCGCTCCCCATAGCGCAGCGCGTCCTGCGCGCTGGCCGAGGCCAGCACCGCCTCCCGTACCCCCACCTCCAGATGCCGGCGCCAGGCCAGCACCCTGGGGGCCTCCGAGAGCGGCAGCAGCGGGCCGCGGTAGCGCTCGACCGCGGTGGCGGTGTCACCCCGCTCCAGCGCCCGCAGGACCTCGGTGGCATCGCACCCGATCGGGGCGGTGAGCGTGTAGCGCCGGGTGGTGACGCCCCCGGCCAGCGCCCGCCGCAGATGCGAGACCTCGGCCTTGAAGGTGGAGGCGCTCACCGAGCGGTCGCCGTAGAGCGACTCGCGCAGCCGCTCGGGCGAGAAACCGTCCGGCTCCAGCGCGAGCAGCGCGAGGATCTCCAACTGGCGCGGCGGCAAGTGCAGTCGGGCTCCGCCACTGGTCACCCGGACCGCACCGAGACAGCTCAGCTCGACGCCGCAGGGGACGGCCCCCGGCCGCCCGTCGCGCGGCTCCGCCCGGCGCAGCCGCGCCTCGATCGCGGTGGCGAGGGTGCGGACCGTCGGCAGCGCCAGGGGGTGCGAGCGGTCCCAGGTGGTGGAGAGGTCGAGCACGCCCAGCACCCGGCCGTCCGCGCCGCGGATCGGCGCGCAATAGCAGACCCAGCCGTGCAGCGCGGCCACCAGGTGCTCGGCGGAGAAGACGGTGCTCGGCCGGCCGGTGCGCAGCGCGAGCGACAGCGCGTTGGTGCCCATGGCGGGCTCGTCCCAGCGACCGCCGGGCGCGAAATTGACCTGCTCGGCCTTGCGCCGCATCAGCCGGCCGCCGCAGGTCCACAAGATGGTGCCCGTAGCGTCCGTCACAGCGGCCACGAAACCGGCATCCTCGGCGATACACCGCAGCTCACCCGCCAGATCGGTGACCGGTCCATGGAGGGGTGAGGCCGCCCAGCGGGCGTCTCCCGCGGCCGGCGGCGCGCTCTCCAGCGCCGGGTCCACGGTGGGCAGCGAACGCACCCAGGACTCGGTGACCTCGGTCCGTAACGGCGGTCCGGCGATCGAGCGCCACCCGGCCGTCCGCAACTGCGGTACCCGCCGGGCCCATTCGTGCTCCAGTACCGTACGCCGCCGCCGCAGCCCTGCCTGCTCCGCCATCGTCTTCCCGACTTCTTCGTCGTTCGACCTGGGACCCCCGGGAGCTCCGGACCGCCCCGCACCCGTGATCCCCCCATTGAAGGCGCTGCCGAGGCCGTGCGTCGAGCCCCGTGCGCCCATCGTCAAGACTACGTCAACGTCGTCGGCGCGGGCGCAAGGGAAGCGTCAACAAACCTCGAAGCGGTACCGGGCAGGCGGTTTCTTGGAGAGGCCGGATTTCCCGGTGTGCTTTCCGTGCCTTCCGTGCTTTTGATGACCTGCCCATCCGACGATCCGGGGTTCAGCCCATGTCCGATCTCGTTTTCATCGCCGTGACGATCGCGGTGTTCGCCGTGCTCGCCCTTGTGGCCAAGGGGGTCGAGAAGCTGTGAGCGCCGAGAACATCGTCGGTCTCATCGTGGCCTGCGGCCTGCTCGGCTACCTCGTACTGGCCCTGATACACCCGGAGAAGTTCTAGTGAACGACACTCTTGCGGGCTGGCTCCAGATTCTCGCCCTCGTCGGGGCGCTGGCGCTGACCTACCGCCCGCTGGGCGACTACATGGCCCGCATCCTCACCACCGGCAAGCACCTGGCGGTCGAGAAGTGCATCTACAAGCTGGCCGGGGTGGACGGCGACGCCGACCAGCGCTGGCCGGTCTATCTGCGCAGCGTGCTGGCCTTCTCCGTGGTGTCGGTGCTCTTCCTCTACGGTTTCCAGCGGCTCCAGAACCATCTGCTGCTGTCCCTGGGCTTCCCGCCGGTCAAGGCCGACCAGGCGTTCAACACCGCCGCCTCCTTCGTCACCAACACCAACTGGCAGTCGTACTCCGGCGAAGTCACCATGGGCCACCTGGTCCAGATGATGGGCCTGGCGGTGCAGAACTTCGTCTCCGCGGCCGTCGGCATCGCAGTGGTCGCCACCCTGATCCGGGGCTTCACCCGCAGGCGTACCGACCGGGTGGGCAACTTCTGGGTCGACCTGACCCGGATCACGCTGCGGCTGCTGGTCCCGCTGTCGTTCGTCTTCGCGATCGTGCTGGTCGCGACCGGTGTGATCCAGAACTTCCACGGCATTCACGAGGTCACCACGCTGGTGGGCGACCGGCAGTCGATCACCGGTGGTCCGGCCGCCTCGCAGGAGGCCATCAAGGAACTGGGCACCAACGGCGGCGGCTTCTACAACGCCAACTCCGCCCACCCCTTCGAGAACCCCACCGGCTTCAGCAACCTGCTGGAGATCTACCTGATGCTGGTGATCTCCTTCTCGCTGCCGCGCACCTTCGGCAAGATGGTCGGCGACCACCGCCAGGGATACGCGATCCTCGCCGTGATGGGCCTGATCTGGGCCGCCTCGGTGGCGCTGATCACCGTCAACGAACTGCACAGCTACAGCAGCGCGGCCGGCCACGCGGCCGGCGGCATGCTGGAGGGCAAGGAACAGCGGTTCGGGATCTGGGCCTCGGCGCTCTTCGCCGCGTCCACCACCCTGACCTCGACCGGCGCGGTCAACTCCTTCCACGATTCCTTCTCGCCGGGCGGCGGCGGGATGACGATCTTCAACATGATGCTCGGCGAGGTCGCCCCCGGCGGCACCGGCTCCGGTCTCTACGGGATTCTTATCCTGGCGATCGTGGCGGTCTTCGTGGCCGGTCTGATGGTCGGCCGGACCCCGGAGTACCTCGGCAAGAAGCTCGGCGCCCGGGAGATGAAGTTCGCCTCGCTCTACATCCTCGCCACCCCGGCCGTGGTGCTGATCGGCACCGGCGCCGCGATGGCGCTGCCCGGCGAGCGGGCCTCGATGCTCAACTCGGGTCCGCACGGCTTCTCCGAAGTGCTCTACGCCTTCACCTCGGCGGCCAATAACAACGGCTCCGCCTTCGCCGGTATCGGCGTCAACACCCACTGGTACAACACGGCGCTGGGGCTTGCGATGCTCTTCGGCCGCTTCCTGCCGATGATCTTCGTACTGGCACTGGCCGGCTCGCTCGCCCGGCAGCAGCCCGTCCCGGTGACCGCGGGCACGCTGCCCACCCACCGGCCACAGTTCGTCGGCCTGGTCACGGCCGTGATCATCGTGGTCGTCGGCCTCACCTACTTCCCCGCACTCTCGCTGGGTCCGCTCGCGGAAGGTCTGCACTGATGTCCCTGACCACTGACCGGCCTCCGGTCCCGGCCGGCGGCGGCACCGCCCCAGCCCAGCCTCCCCACCGCATATCGGGCGGCCTGCTCGACCCCAAGCAGCTCCTCGTCTCACTGCCCGACGCGGCCAGGAAGCTCCACCCGCGCGTCATGGTGAAGAACCCCGTCATGTTCGTGGTCGAGGTCGGCTCCGTGCTGACCACCCTCTCCGCGATCAAGGACCCCAGCGTCTTCGCCTGGGTGATCACCGTCTGGCTCTGGCTCACCGTGCTCTTCGCCAACCTGGCCGAGGCCGTCGCCGAGGGCCGCGGCAAGGCGCAGGCGGAAACGCTGCGCCGGACCAAGACCGAGACGGTGGCCCGCCGGCTGACCGACTGGCGGCCCGCCGCCACCAGCCCGCGTGAGGAGTCGGCGCCCGCCGCCGACCTGCGGCTCGGCGACCATGTGGTGGTCGAGGCCGGGCAGATCATCCCCGGTGACGGCGATGTCGTCGAAGGCATCGCCTCGGTGGACGAGTCCGCCATCACCGGTGAGTCCGCGCCGGTCATCCGGGAGTCCGGCGGTGACCGCTCGGCGGTGACCGGCGGCACCCGGGTGCTGTCCGACCGGATCGTCGTCAAGATCACCTCCAAGCCCGGTGAGACCTTCATCGACCGGATGATCGCCCTGGTCGAGGGCGCCTCCCGGCAGAAGACGCCCAACGAGATCGCGCTGAACATCCTGCTCGCCTCGCTGACCATCGTCTTCCTGCTGGCCGTCGTCACCCTCCAGCCGATGGCGATCTACGCCCACGCCGAGCAGTCCATCGTGATCCTGGTCGCCCTGATGGTGGCGCTCATCCCGACCACCATCGGCGCGCTGCTCTCCGCGATCGGCATCGCCGGCATGGACCGGCTGGTGCAGCGCAACGTGCTGGCCATGTCCGGCCGCGCCGTGGAAGCGGCCGGCGACGTCAACACCCTGCTGCTGGACAAGACCGGCACCATCACCCTCGGCAACCGGCAGGCCGCCGAGTTCCTGCCGGTCACCGGGGTGAGCATGGCGGAACTGGCCGACGCGGCCCAGCTCTCCTCCCTGTCCGACGAGACCCCGGAGGGCCGCTCCATCGTGGTCCTCGCCAAGGAGCGCTACGGTCTGCGGGGCCGCGCCGAGGGCGAACTCGGGCACGCCGAGTTCGTACCCTTCACCGCGCAGACCCGGATGAGCGGCGTCGACCTCACCGAGGACGGCGACCACCGCGCTCTGCGCAAGGGGGCCGCGACCTCGGTCATGCACTGGATCCGGGAGAACGGCGGCCACCCCACCGAGGAGATCGGCCAGGCGGTCGACGCCATCTCCTCCAGCGGCGGCACCCCGCTGGTCGTCGGTGAGGTCGTCCGGCGCGGCGGCACGACGACCGCGAGCGTCCTCGGCGTCATCCACCTCAAGGACGTGGTCAAGGCCGGTATGCGCGAACGCTTCGACGAGCTGCGCCGGATGGGCATCCGCACCGTGATGATCACCGGCGACAACCCGATGACCGCCAAGGCGATCGCGGACGAGGCCGGCGTGGACGACTTCCTCGCCGAGGCCACGCCCGAGGACAAGATGGCGCTCATCAAGCGGGAGCAGGCGGGCGGCAAGCTGGTCGCGATGACCGGCGACGGCACCAACGACGCGCCCGCGCTGGCCCAGGCGGACGTGGGCGTGGCCATGAACACCGGCACCTCGGCCGCCAAGGAGGCCGGGAACATGGTCGACCTGGACTCCAACCCCACCAAGCTGATCGAGATCGTGGAGATCGGCAAGCAGCTCCTCATCACCCGGGGCGCGCTGACCACCTTCTCCATCGCCAACGACGTCGCCAAGTACTTCGCGATCATCCCCGCGATGTTCACCGTCGCCTATCCGGGCCTGGACAAGCTCAACATCATGGGCCTGCACAGCCCCCAGTCGGCGATCACGTCCGCGATCATCTTCAACGCGCTGATCATCGTGGTGCTGATCCCGCTCGCCCTGCGCGGCGTCCGCTACCGGCCGTCGTCGGCCGCGGCGCTGCTCAACCGCAACATCTGGGTGTACGGCGTCGGCGGTCTGGTGCTGCCGTTCGCCGGCATCAAGGCCATCGACCTGATCATCCAGTTCATACCCGGACTGAACTGACCGGCGGACCGAGCAGAAAGTAGGTGCATGACATGAACAACATTCCGACCGCGATCCGCCGGCACCTGTCGGCGCTGCGCATCCTCCTCCTGATGACGATCGTCTGCGGCCTGGTCTACCCGCTCGCGGTGACCGGCATCGCCCAGGCGGCCTTCCAGCACAAGGCGGACGGCTCTCTGGTCAAGCAGAACGGCAAGGTCGTCGGCTCCAGCCTCCTCGGCCAGAACTTCGACCTGCCGAAGAAGGACCCCGGCAACGCCGACGAGACGCCGAGACCCGACCCGAAGTACTTCCAGCCGCGGCCGTCGGCCGGGTCCTACGACCCGCTGGCGTCCGGTGCCTCCAACCTCGGGCCCAACGACCCGGACCTGGTCAAGGCGATCCAGCAGCGCCGTCACGACGTCGCCGCCTTCGACGGGGTGGACCCCGCCAAGGTGCCGCCGGACGCGCTGACCGCCTCCGGCTCGGGCCTCGACCCCGATATCTCGTCGGTCTACGCCTATGAGCAGGTCAACCGGGTCGCCAAGGCCCGCGGCCTGACCGCGGACGCGGTGCACAAGCTGGTCGCCGGCCATGTGGACGGCCGCAGCCTCGGCTTCCTGGGCGAGAGCCACGTCAATGTGCTGGAGCTCAACAAGGATCTGTCGAAGCTGTCCTGACCACGGCTCGAACAGACGCGGGGCCCGGATTCGCCGAGAGTCCGGGCCCCGCGGCACACCCCGGAGCGGCGTGCGGCGCCGGCAGGAAGCACGCCACCAAGTCGATGCCGGGCCGGTCGGTGGATACGCCTACCTCGCGGGGGCGAAGACCCGTTGGGCGGCGATCGCCGCGCCGCCGCGGGCCCACGCCTCGAACGGCAGCGGCCGGACGACGAGGTCGCAGTCGCCCGCGGCGCCGAACGCGTGGTCGGCGAAGGTCTGCCGGATCTGGTCGGCGAACAGGTCGTAGGAGGCGAGTCCCTCCCCGGAGATGATGATCCGCTCGGGACCGATCAGATTGGCCACCGACGCCATGGCGAGGCCCAGCGCGTGCCCGGCCCGCGCGAAGACCGCCCGTACGGCGTTGTCCCCGGCGTGCGCGAGCCGTATCGCCTGTTCCATCGTCAGCTCGGGGTCGCCGGTGGCCTGCCGCGCCTGCTCGGTGATGGCGTGCGTCGAGGCGACCGCCTCCACACAGCCGGTGTTGCCGCAGGTGCAGGTACGGTCGCCGCCGCCGACCGGCAGATGCCCGACCTCCCCTGACACCCCGTGCGCCCCGGACACCACCCGGCCGCCGATGGACAGCCCGCAGCCGATCCCGGCGCCGACCGTCACCAGGGCGAACGACGAGAGCCCGGCGCCCGCCCCGAACCACTGCTCGGCCACGGTCAGCGCCCGGACGTCGTTCTCGATCACCGTCGGGGTGCCGGTGGCGGCGGCCACCAGTTGGGCCAGCGGCACCCGCCGCCAGTTGAGGAACGGCGAGTACTGCACGGTGCCGGTGTGCCCGTCGACATCGCCGGAGATGGTGACACCGATGCTGTGCACCCCGCCCTCCTGCTCGGCGCCGGCCGCCTGGCGCAACCCGGTGACCAGCCGGGCGATGGCCAGCACCACGGTGCCGACATCGCGCGAGTCCAGGCCCACCCGGCGCGCCGCCAGCGGCTGCGCGGTCAGGTCCGCGAGGACGCCGATCAGTTCGTCCGCGGTGACCTTGACGCCGATGAAGCGGGCGCGTTCGCCGCGGACCGCGATCAGGGTGGCCGGCCTGCCGTTGGCCCGCCCGACCGCCGGCCGGCCCAGTTCGGTGATCCAGCCGTCGGCCAGCAGGGGAGTGGCCACCTTGGTGACCGCGCCCGGCGAAAGACCGGTGCGCCGCCCGGCCTCGGCGCGGGTGAGCGGGCCGTGGGCGAGCAAGGTCTGGAAGACCAGAGCGGCGGCGGGCGGCTGATCGGCGAGCGTCATGCGGCGAACCCTACATTTCCTGGGGAAAGTAAGGAAGTTCGGAGCTGAGGCCGGTCGGCCCCATCTTTGCGGCGGTCTTCGGTCCATACCTGCCCGTTTTTCCCCGTCGGCGCGGTTCCTGCGAGCGCCAGACATCGGGTTTTTCCTGGCGAGTATGTTGACGGTGGAAGGAAACCGTGGCTACATTCGCCGCACTTCCTCGCCCCCTCGATGGTGTTCCGGGACGACCGCCACCGGGGGAACGGTCCGAGGACGAGCGACCCCTGCCCACATCAACGTCCAGAGCGCCGTCCCGGCGGCCGGAGTACCCCGAGTACCCCGGAGCGCCAGGACCGTTCCGCTCTCCGCCGCACACCTCAGCGTCGAGATGGAGTAGATCCATGGCCCGTCCAGCAGCACCAGCAGAGACCTCCGCGTCCGCCGGACGCGGACGACGCCGGCCGCCGCCGCCCCGCCTCCGGGCAGGTCGCCGGGGCGGCCTCCCCCTGCCGCTGCTCGCGGTCGCCGCACTCGCGGCGGCCTTCGTGGTGCCCGCGGCCGCGTCCGCCAGTACGACCCCCGCCGCCCCGGCCGCAGCCCCGACGTCGGCGGCTCCGTCGGCCGCCCTGTCGTCCGCCCCGCACCCCGGCACCGCGGTGCTCGCGGACAAGTCGGTGCTCGCGGACAAGCCGTACATGGGCTGGAGCAGTTGGAGCCTTGAGTCCACCAACTTCCCCGGCTACGGCAATGAGAAGTACCTCACCGAGGCGCACATCCTGCAACAGGCGGACGTGCTGGCCAAGAAGCTCAAGGGCCACGGCTACACCTACGTCAACGTGGACGCCGGCTGGGTGGGCGGCTTCGACCAGTACGGCCGCCCGGTCCCGGACAAGACCGCCTTCCCCGACGGTTTCGGCTACCTCGGGGACCAACTGCACCGCAAGGGACTGAAGTTCGGCACCTACCTGGCGGTCGGCCTCTACTTCGACGCGTACAACGACGGCAAGACCCCCATCTACGACGCGCCCGGCTGCACCACCAAGGACATCGTCTACCCCGACCTGCGCAAGACCAGCGGCTGGGACAACGTCTCCTACCAGCTCGACTTCGACAGCCCCTGCACCACCAAGTACATCGACTCCATCGCCGACGAACTGGCCGGCTGGGGCGTGGACTTCCTCAAGGTGGACGGCGTCGGCCCCGGCTCCAACCAGGGCGACGCGGCCCACGACAACATCCCCGACGTCCGGGCCTGGCACAGCGCCCTCCAGGCCACCGGCCGGCCGATCCAGCTCACCTTGTCGTGGTCGCTCAGCCACAACCAGGCCGACGTATGGAAGCAGAACTCCAACGGCTGGCGGGTGGACACCGACGTCGAGTGCTACTGCGACACCCTGGTGACCTGGAACAGCTCGGTCAAGGAACGCTGGAACGATGTCGTGCCATGGATAGACGACGCCGCGCCCGGCCACTGGAACAACCTGGACTCCCTCGATGTCGGCGTCGGCCCGATGGACGGACTCACCGACGTCGAGCGGCAGAGCTACATGACCCTGTGGGCGATCGAGGCGGCGCCGCTCTACACCGGTGACGACCTCACCAAGCTCGACGACTACGGCCTCTCGCTGCTCACCAACGACGAGGTGATCGCCGTCGACCAGGCGGGCAACCCCGCCAGGCCGGTCAGCCAGGCCACCGACCAGCAGGTCTGGTACGCCCGCAACGCGGACGGCAGCTACACCGTGGCCCTGTTCAACCTCGGCGCCGGCTACCAGAACGTCACCGCGGACTTCGCCGACCTCGGGATCAGCGGCAAGGCGAACCTCCGCGACCTGTGGAGCCACCAGAACCTCGGCAGCGCCGGTGGCGCCTTCACCACCGAACTCCCGCCGCACGGCTCGCGGCTGCTGACCATCACGCCGAAGAACGCCGGCACCCCGGCCGTACCGCTCGCCGCGCACGGCACCGCCGCCACCGCGACCTCCGTCTCCCTGGCCTGGGAGGCGGTGCGGACCACCGGCTCCCCGGTCACCGGCTATGACATTTACGCCAACGGCAAGAAAGTCACCTCGACCACCGGCACGACCGCCACGGTCAGCGGACTGACCCCGGCCACCGACTACTCCTTCACCGTCACCGCCAAGGACGCCGCCGGCCACCGGTCCGCGGCCGGCCCGGCGGTCCCGGTCACCACACCGGCGGCGGGCGGCCCCGTCTCCTACGAGGCCGAGGCGCCCGCCAACACCGTCAGCGGCAGCGCGAGTGTCGCGGACTGCGCCGGCTGCTCCGGTGGGAAGAAGGTCGGCAACCTCGGCGGCGGCGGCAACTCGGTGGCCATCAACGACGTCACCGCCCCGAAGGACGGCACCTACCTGCTCAAGCTCGACTACGTGGACGGCTCCTCCGGCCGGACCGTCGTCGTCACCGCGGGCGGCGTCTCCTTCCAGCTCCCGCTGGCCGGCAGCAACGACAACAACTGGGGCGCCGCCCAATCGGTCACCGTGCCGGTCCGGTTGAAGGCCGGCCGCAACACGGTCACCTTCGGCAACCCGACCGACTACTCCTCCGACATCGACCGGATCACCGTCTGACCCCTCCCCACCCCTCCCCACCCCGGCCAACCCCGCATCCCCGGTCTACGGCAACGGCGCCGCCGTGCGGGACGCCGGCGGGAGCCGATCGCGGGAGAATGATCCCTGACGGCTGGTGCCACCAGCCGGTCCGCCGACGGCCCACCGCCGCCGGTACGAACGACCGCCGATCACAATCGGGCCCGGCCGCGCACCACGCGCCTGGCCGGGCCCGGTTCGCCGGAACCGTCCACAGCCGTGGACGCACGGAAAGGACTCTGTATGCCCGACACCACCGCGCGGATCGTCTCCCTGCGCGCGGCCGGCACCTGCTTGGTCGTGGAACTCACCGAGCCGGTGCCCAGAGTCCTGCACTGGGGGGCGGACCTCGGCGAGCTGTCCGCCGCGGACACCGCCGCCCTCGGCCTGACCGCCGACGCGGCCGTGCTCAACAACGCCCTCGACACCCCCCGCCGCTTCACCATCTGGCCGGGCGAGGCCGACGGCTGGTCCGGCACCCCGGCCCAGCAGGGCCACATCGCCGGCGCCGCGGCCGCCCCGCGACCGCGCACCCGCGCCACCGCGGTCCGCCAGGAGCCGAACGGCGGCGGTGAGCTGACCATCGAGCTGACCGACGACGCGGCCGGACTCGACGCCACCGTCCGCTACACCCTCGACCCCTCCGGCGTGCTGGCGGTCGCCACGGACATCACCCGCCGGGCCGACGCGGACCCGGCGCCGTACGACCTCGCGCAGGTCACCACCCTGCTGCCGCTGCCCCGCCGGGCCACCGAGATCCTCGACTTCACCGGCAAGTGGAGCCGCGAACGCTCCCCGCAGCGCCGCCCGATCGGATACGGCACGCACGCCCGCGAACTGCGCCGCGGCAAGCCAGGACTCGACTCGCCCTACGTGGTCACCGTCGGTGTGCCCGGATTCGGCTTCCGCCACGGCGAGGTGTGGGCCCTGCACATCGCCTGGAGCGGCGACCAGCGCTACCTCGTCGAACGCCACCCGGAGGGCGCCGGCACCCACGCCGCCGTGCTCGGCGGCGGCGAAATCCTGCGGGCCGGCGAGATCCGGCTCGCCCCCGGCGACAGCTACCAGGCCCCGGTCTGCCACTACGCCTGGTCCGGCGACGGCCTCGACGGCCTCGCCGAGCGCTTCCACACCCTGCTGCGCTCCCGGCCGCACCACCCCACCAGCCCGCGCCCGGTGATCCTCAACAGCTGGGAGGCGGTCTACTTCGACCACGACCTGGACCGGCTGCTGCGGCTGGCCGAGCGGGCCGCCGACGTCGGCGTCGAGCGCTTCGTGCTGGACGACGGCTGGTTCCGCGGCCGCCGCTCGGACAACGCCGGGCTCGGCGACTGGACCGTGGATCCGGGGGTCTGGCCGGACGGACTGACCCCGCTGGTCGACCATGTGCGCTCGCTCGGCATGGAGTTCGGCCTGTGGGTCGAGCCGGAGATGGTCAACCTCGACTCCGACCTGGCCCGCGAACACCCCGACTGGGTGCTCGGCCCGGCCCAGGGCGTCGGGCCGGCCGCCCGCCATCAGCACGTACTCGACCTCGCCCACCCCGATGTGTGGGACTACCTGCTGAGCTCGCTCGACGCGCTGGTCGAGAAGTACCCCATCGCGTATCTCAAGTGGGACCATAACCGGGAGGTGCACGAGGCCGTGCACGGCCCCGGTGACCGGCCCACCGCCCACGCCCAGGTGCTGGCGCTGTACCGGCTGATCGACGCGCTCAAGGAGCGCCACCCGGGGCTGGAGATCGAGAGCTGCGCCAGCGGCGGCGGCCGGATCGACCTGGGCATCCTGGCCAGGACCGACCGGGTGTGGGCCTCGGACTGCAACGACCCGGTGGAGCGGCAGTCCATCCAGCGCTGGACCGCCCAGCTGCTGCCCCCCGAGCTGTTCGGCAGCCATGTGGGCCCGGCGACCAGCCACACCACCGGCCGGATCAGCTCGGACACCTTCCGGATGGCGACCGCGCTCTTCGGCCACGCCGGCATCGAGCAGGACATCACCCTGTGCACCCCCGAGGAGGTGGCCAGGCTCACCGCCTGGACCGCCCTCTACCGGGAAATGCGGCCCCTGCTGCACAGCGGCCGGATCGTACGCGCCGACCTCGGGGACCTCGGCGACGCGGCCGCCGAAGCCGCACTGCTGCACGGTGTGGTCGCCCAGGACGGCGCCGGCGCCCTCTACTGCTGGGCCCGGGTCGCCACCTCGCCCGAGGCCCAGTGGGGCCGGGTCGCCTTCCCCGGCCTCGCCGCGGACACCCGCTACCAGGTGCGGATCCGCCACGACATCGGTCTGCCGTCCTTTCACCAGACCAGCGGACCGGCCTGGCTCACCGCCGCGCTCGACGGCTGGGTGACACTGCCGGGCGCCGTACTGGCGGTCGCGGGGGTGCCGATGCCCACCCTCAACCCCGGCCAGGCCCTCCTGATCGAGATCCGCGCGGCCAACTGACCCCCACCCGGGGCGGTTCCCCACCCGGAACCGCCCCGACCTGCCGCGCCGAACCGGGGGACCGGCAGCCGTAGGGGGCAAGGTTTGACCGGGCTCGTGCAATTGCATCGGGAATTGCATTTGGCCATGTCCCACGGGTACGGGTGTCTCTATGGTGGTCCCTGCGGCGAAATCAAACATGAGGGACCAGCCGAACCGACAAAGGAGTGATGCTCGGTGCAGCAGTTCGACAATGGCGTGCAGGCCAGCTCTCTGACCGGGGTTCAGTGGATCAAGAGCGGACGCAGCAACCAGAGCGGCAATTGCGTCGAGGTCGCCTCGCTGCCCGACGGCAGTGTGGCGGTGCGCAACTCGCGCTTCCCGGACGGGCCGGCCCTGGTCTACACCCGTGCGGAGCTCACCGCGTTCGTCGAAGGCGCCAGGGACGGCGACTTCGACGGCCTCACCGGCTGAGAGAGCCGGTCCCGGCCCCAAGTCGGTCGGCAAGCACCTCCGTTAGACGGTGGCCGCGGGCTCCCCAATGCAATACTGGCCTGTCCGGATACCCTTGGGGAGCCCGCATGCCCGCCTCGCCGCAGCTCGTTTCGCCGATACAACTCCTTGAACGCCGACCCGACATGGGCACCAGAGCCATGGCCCGTGTACTGGGAACATATCTGCGCGGCACGCGGGAGCAGGCCGGGCTGACCCCGGCGAGAGCCGGCGCGCACATCCGGGCGCACGCCTCCAAGATCAGCCGGATGGAGACCGCCCATGTCTCGCTGAAGGCCCGGGACGTCGAGGAATTGCTCGCGCTCTACGGCGTGGACGAGCAGGAGATCGCCCAGATCGCGGTCCTGGTCCGGCGCTCCGCCCAGCCCGACTGGTGGCAGCCGTACGGTGAGGTCGTCCCCGACTGGTTGCAGCAGCTCATCGGCCTGGAGCGGGACGCCCATGTGATCCGCACCTACGAGACGCAGTTCGTGCCCGGCCTGTTGCAGACGCCCGCCTACGCCCGCGCGGTGGTGTCCAGCGGTCACCGGTTCGCCGCCCCGGCCGAGGTCGAGCGCCGGGTCGCGCTCCGGCTCGAACGGCAGCGCCGGATGTGGGAGCCGGGCGCCCCCGTGCTGTGGGCGCTGATCGACGAAGGCGTACTGCACCGGCCGGTCGGCGGACCCAAGGTGATGTACGACCAGTTGACGTATCTGCTCGACGTCCTGCGACAGCCGGGCGTACGCCTCCAGATCGCCTCGTACGCCGCGAGCGCGGAGGCCACGCCGGGCACCGCCGTCACCTATCTCCGCTTCGCCCAGGGCTTTCTGCCGGACGTGGTGTATCTGGAGCACATGACGAGCGCGGTGTATCTGGACCGGCTCGAGGACCTGGACCGTTACCGTGCCGCGCTCGACGGGCTGAGCGCCCTGGCCGCGACGCCCGCCGCCAGCCGGGTGATGCTGGAAGAGGCCCTGAAGCGCTACCGCTGAGGGTCGCGCGACAGGGCCCCTGGCATCGCCGGTGGCCGGGCCCGATCCGGGCCCGATCCGCGTGCCGCGATCGGGCCGCCGTGGCCGGTCCGCCGTCAGCCCACGCGGGCGACGCCGCCGAACTCGATCCACTCCCTGCTGGGCTGCTTGGGGGCGAGGTCGTTGTCGGCGCGCCAGGTGGAGACCTCCACCAGGCCCGGCTCCAGGATCTCCAGGTCCGCCAGATACCCCTCGACATCCTTCGGGGTGCGCACCTCGCCCCAGCTGTCACCGGTGGACTCGGCCATGAACTCGGTGACCGAGCGCCGGGTCTCCGCGTCGTCGCTGACGAGCTGGCACACCACCAGATAGCTGCCGGGCGGCAGCTTCTCCCGGACCCGGCGGACCACGCCGGCCGGGTCGTCGGTGTCCTTGATGCAGTGCAGCACCGAGACGAAGAGCGCGGCGATCGGCTCGTCCAGCTTGATCAGCCGCTTGACCTCGTCGCTCTCCCAGATGGAGTCGATGTCCCGGAAGTCGGCCTGGAGGACGGCGGTGTTCTCGTTCTGTTCGAGCAGTGCCCGTCCGTGGGCCAGCACGATCGGGTCGATGTCGCTGTAGACCACGCGGGCGTCCGGGTGGATGGCCTGGGCAATCTCGTGGACGTTGTCCACGGAGGGCAGACCCGATCCGTGGTCCACGAACTGCTTGATGCCGTAGTCCTTGGCGAGCACCCGCACCACGCGGCGCAGGAAGTCGCGGTTGTTGAGCGCGAGCACCTTCATGCTCGGGACCTGCTGGAGCAATTGCTCGGTGGCCTCCCGGTCGGCCGGGTAGTTGTCCTTTCCGTCCAGAAGGTAGTCGTACATGCGAGCCACACTTGGCACCGTCACGTCGATCTTGTCGGTCAGCGGTGCGTCCCCGTGCTCCATAGGGCCCCTCATGGCATCTCGACTCTGAGTAATCCTGCGATCGCAGAAGCTGGCCCTCATCCTAGGCAGCCGTGATCCGCCGGTCGAGACGGTTCCGCGAACGGGGGCACGCGGTCTGTTCCCGCGGCGGCACCCCGGGCACGGCGTCGCGGACGGTGGGTCAACTCGCCGGGTACTCCACCGCGTTCACCGGCACGGTGGCGGTACCCTGCGCCGCGTCGCCGAAGTCGTTGATCACATGGTCGATCACGCCGTCCCCGTTGAGCGACACCGTCAGCAGATCGTGGAACCGCACACCGGGCCGTACCGGCGCCTCGAAGCTGTGCGCGTTGTGGATCGTCGGGTCCACGTTGAAGAAGCAGTACGAGCCCAGGCCCCACCCCTCGTGGTGCTTCACCGAGTCCGCCACCTTGTAGGCGGCCCAGCCGTCCACCCCGTGGTGCCGGTAGGCGGCCTGGTTCGGCGGGTCGTAGGGCAGCTCGTTCTGGAACATGATCGTCCGGCCCCGGTCGCCGTTCCAGATCACGTTGTACTTCTGGAAGTGCTCCACGAACAAGCCGGTGGCCAGCACGTTGTCGCCGTTGACGACGACCCCGGTCTCGGCGGTGTTCGCCGTCCAGCCGACCCCCCTGCCGTGGTCGGCCCGCCAGGCCCAGATGTGGTCGAGCAGCACGTTGTCGCTGTTGACGATCAGCGCGGTGGTGGTTTTGCCCGGGCCGGCGCCGCCGATCCGGAAGAACACGTCCTGCACCGACGCCGGGTCGCGCGGGTCGGTGCGGCCGCCGCGCCGGCCGCCGATCTCCAGCAGCACCCGGGAGTTGACCGGACCGGCGTCGAAGAGCACGCCCGCGATCCGTACGCCCCGGCCGTCGGCCACCGTCATCGGCACGACTCCGCCCACCGGCGTGAGCGTCGCGTACCCGAGGCCGAGCACCACCGTGCCCGCCCACTTGACCCGGATCGTGTCGGTCAGCCGGTAGATCCCGGGGGTGAGCAGCAGGTGCTTGCCCTGGGCGAGCGCCTTGTTGATGGTGCGCGCCGAGTCACCCGGCTTGGCGATGAAGAACCGGTCGATCGGTACGGACGAGCCCGGCGTCGTACCGCCGCTCCAGGTCGTGCCCACACCGTTCTGGCGCAGCGCCGGCAGGAACACCCGGTAGCCGCCGTTGTCGTCCACGTACAGGAACGGCTTCTCGCGGCTCAGCGGGCTGGTCGGCAGCGTGGTGTAGGGCGGGCTGGGGAAGGACTGGGCGGGCGCGCCCTGGACGCCGGCGAAGACCTGGTTCCACACGCCGTTGGACCAGCTTCCGATCGTGCTGTCCCGGGTCAGCCACTGCTGCTGCGAGGCGTTGAGCACCTGTTCGTCCACCAGCGAGTCGGCGATGTAGCCGCCGCTGGAGAAGCCGCCCATCTTGGGGAAGAGGAAGAGCTGGCCGCGGATGTGCACCCGGCGCAGCGGGGCGGCCTGGGAGACGGCCCACCAGTTGACACCGCCGGTGGGTACGACGGCGAGGTTCTCCGCCGACCGCCAGAAGTTGGTCAGCGCGCTGTCCCCGCCGCCCGGCTGCGGCTGGCCCTCGACCCGGACCGCGCCGTTGATCGTCACATCGTCCGGGAGCAGGCCGAGGCCGGCCAGCGAGGTGTAGTAGCCGAGCTGCGCGTCCACGTCGTACGTGCCGGGCTTGAAGAAGAAGGCGTAGCGGCTCGTGCCGAACTCCGCCGGGACCTGCTCGAGCGCCGCGGCGTCCAGCGCGGCCTGGATGTCGGCGGTCGGGGTGTCGGGGGAGAAGACGGTGACGTTCGGGCCGAAGTCCGGCTCGGCGGGGGCGTGCGGGTGGCCTTTCGCGCCGGGGCTCTGCGCGAGCGCGGGTGTCGCGGCGCCCGCCACGGGCACCGTGGTCGCGAGGGCCGCCGCGGCGACGAACGAACGGCGGCTCAGGCCGCCGCCCTCCGCCGGTCTCGTCCCGGATCCGCGGTTCCGCCGCGGGGGTCGGCTGTCTGCGGCACTGGCGCCGGCACTGGCGCTGCCGGTGATCGCGGCACTGTCTGCGGCCCGGAACGAGGACATGAGGTACGACCCACCTTTACGGATGGCCGGCGCGGGACGGCGCGGCGGCACGACGACGTTGCGGGAGCGGCCCCCCGATCTCTGAGAGCGCTCTCTCGCAGACGTACCCTGGAGGGCGCGGGAGCGGCTGTCAAGCAATTCAGAGAGCGCTCTCGATGAGGCGCCGCAATGGGGGGCGTGAGGTGGCGCTGGGGCGGGTGGGGTGGTCCCGCGGGCGATTTCGCGGCACGTTCCGGTGGCTCAGCGCCGCCGGGGCCGAGCACCGGTAGCGCCCGTGGTCGTGGCTGTCGGTGTGGTGCCGTCGCGCGGGCCTCAGTCGCAGTGCGGGGCCGGCTGCGACTCGGTCGCGGTGCACCCGGGACGATCGGCCCCGACCGCGCGGACCAGCAGTTCGTGCAGCGTTGTGCGCTCCTCGGGGGTGAGTGCGTGGAGGAGTTCGTCCTCGACTCGCGCCAGTCGCGCCTGGGCCGACGCCAGGGCGGCGTCGCCGTCCGGGGACAGCTCCACGATGTGGCGCCGGCGGTCGGCCGGGTCGCGGCGGCGGGTGGTCAGGCCGCGCTCTTCGAGATCGTTGAGGAGTCCGACGGCGCTGCTCGGATCGAGGCAGAGCACCTCCCCGAGCGCCTGCTGGCTCATCGCTCCGTTACCGCTCAGCAAGGTCAGTGCGATCAGGTGCCGGTGGCGCAGGCCGCCCGCCTCGGTCGAGGCGTCGGCTGCGCGGCGGCCCAGCCGCGCCAGATGGATGACCAGCGGCATGGACTGGCTCTCGACGGTCGTCCGCGTGCTCTCCATGCACTCACCGTACCCCGCTCCTCAATAATTGGTAATCTCCAACGATTGGTCTTACCGTAATGATCTGTTGAACGCGACGCGGAGGTACGCATGTCCAAACTGAAGATCATCGTGGGCACCACCCGCCCGACCAGGGCCGCGGACCGGGTGGCCCCCTGGGTGGCGTCCGTGGCCGCCGCCCACGGGGGCTTCGAGGTGGAGGTGCTGGACCTGAGGGACTGGCCGCTCCCCTTCTTCTCCGAGCACTTCGGCACCCTGGGCGACATCAACGACCCCACGTACTCCGAGCCGCTCGTCAAGGCGTGGAACAAGGTCATCAAGGACGCGGACGCGTACATCGTGGTGACCAGTGAGTACAACCACAGCATCCCGGGCGTCCTGAAGAACGCCATCGACTCCGTCTGGGCGTCCAACGCCTTCCGCAACAAGCCGGTCGCCGCCGTCGGCTACAGCGCCGGCATCAGCGGTGCGATCCGGGCGATCGAGCACCTCGCCCAGATCGTGGTGGAGGCAGAGGCCGTGCCGCTGCGCAACACGGTCGTGATCCCGTTCGCCAACGGCGCCTTCGACGACACCGGCCGTCCCACGAGCGCGGACACCAGCGCGGCCCTCGACGTCCTCCTTGATGATCTGGCGTGGTGGTCGGGGGCTCTCGAACAAGCGCGCACCGCGGGCGAACTGCTGCCGGGCCGGGTCCGACTGCGCGACGCGGTGCTCAAGGCCGAAGCGGCCAAGGCCCCGACGGCCTGACCTCGTCGTCATCGTCGCTCGAAGGACCGGCGGCCGCCGCCGGTCCTTCGAGCGACGTGAGACCGCCGGGTCGTGAGCCGGTCGCTAGGCGGGCCTCTCGATCCCGGCGGGTGGGGCGAGCGGGCGGGCGTCGAAGGGCTCCGTCCACGTCATCTCCTTGAGGGCCATCCGGGCGGCCGGCGCCGTACCGGGCAGCGTCGCCCAGAAGGGGTGGGCGGTGATGCGTACGGAGAGCCGGACGAGGCGGCGCCGCAGGACGGTGGTTCGCGTGCCGAGGGCTCCGGTTCCGGCCAGTTCGCGATAGGTGGCGTACCAGTCGCGCTGCGCCTGGACGAGCTCGTCGGGAAAGGCGTGGTGGGGCATGAGGGGATTCTGGCACATGTTCGAACGCATGTGCGATATTCGAGGCGCCGGCGATTCCGCTTCACCGCGCGAGCGGCCCGGATCGGCGCCGCCATCGCCGCACGGCTGGGCGCGCTGCCCTGGGACGGCGTCCGGCAGGGGTGGCGGGCGAGAAGCCCTTGCCGCGGCGGAGGTTGGCCGGGTGGTGGCCGGGTGGCGCGGGACCCGGTGGTCGGACGCGGGTGCCGCGCCGTGCCCGGCGGACTACCGGTGCTTGAATGCGTCGATGGCCGTGCGGACCGTCTCGCCGAAGGCCTCACTGCCGGCGTGTCCTGAGTCCTCGATGATGTGGAGCCGTGCGTCGGGCCAGGCCTTCGCCAGCTCCCACGCGGTCTGCACCGGGCTGCCCATGTCGTGCCGGCCGTGCACCAGTACCGCCGGGATACCGGCCAGCTTGTGGGCGTTCCGCAGCAGTTGGTCTTCGGTCAGCCACGCTCCGTTGCTGAAGAAGTGGGCGCAGATCCGGACGAAGGCGATCTGCGCGTCGACCTCCCGGTCGCTGTACATGCCGGGCACACCGTTGGGCTCGTTCGAGATGACCGCGTCCTCCCAGGCGAGCCAGTCGGCGGCGGCCTTCTCCCGGATCGCCCGGTCGGGGTTCTCCATCAGCCGCGCGTAGGCGGCGAGCAGGTCGCCGTCCCGCTCGTCCGGGGGAACGCCGTCGCGGAACCGGTCCCACGCCTCGGGGCAGAACCGCCCCGCGCCCCGGTAGAGCCAGTCGGTCTCGGAGCGGCGGGTGGTCGTCACCGCCGGGATGACCATCTCGGTGACGCGGTCCGGATGCTGTTGCGCGTAGGCCAGGGCGAGCGTCGCGCCCCAGGAGGCGCCGTTCAGCAACCACCTGTCGATGCCCAGGTGTTCGCGCAGCCGTTCCATGTCGTCGATCAGGTGCTGGGTGGTGTTCAGGCGCATGTCGGCCGCCGGGTCGCTGGCATGCGGGGCGCTGCGACCGCAGTTGCGCTGGTCGAAGCGGATGACGCGGTACGCCTCGGGGTCCCAGGCTCTCGTCGGCCGCCGCGGCGCGCCCGAGCCCGGACCGCCGTGCACGACCAGCGCGGGCTTGCCGCCGGGGTTGCCGAGCTGCTCGTAGTAGATGTGGTTGCCGTCTCCGGTGTCGAGGAATCCGGCGTCGTAGGGATCGGTCGGCGGGTGGAAATCAACCATGGCCGTCGACTGTAACGGGTGTGATCGTCGTCTGAGCTGGGCGTGTTGCATCGGCGTCGAGGGCCCGCCGCCACTGGACGGGTCCGGGCGGGGCGGCGGCGCTGTCGGCCGACCGTGGCAGAGATGACCTGGGGACTAAGGTATCTTTAGTTGAGTCTTCGCCGTCCAGGAACCTTTTGAGGAGCAAGCGATGTCAAAGCTGGGGATCATTGTGGCGAGCACCAGGCCAGGGCGGGTGGGGCTGCCCGTCGCCCAGTGGTTCGACGGGGAAGCGCGCGCGCACGCCGGTTTCGCCGAGGTCGAGCTGATCGACCTGGCCGAGGTGGCGCTGCCGTTCATGAACGAGCCCAACCACCCCAGGCTCCAGAGCTACACCCACCAGCACACCCGCGACTGGAGCGCCCTCGTCTCCGGTGTCGACGCCTTCGTCTTCGTGATGCCGGAGTACAACTACGGCTTCAACGCCGAGCTGAAGAACTGCATCGACTACCTGCACAACGAGTGGCGCTACAAGCCGGTCGGCTTCGTCAGCTACGGCGGAGTCTCGGCCGGCACCCGCGCCGTTCAGATGGTCAAGCAGGTCGTCACCACGGTGAAGATGACGCCGGTCAACGAAGCGGTCAACATCCCCTTCGTGCACCAGTTCATCGACGAGGAGGAGGGCCTGGTCGCCAATGAGATGCTGACCGCGTCCGCCAAGTCGATGCTCGACGAGCTGGTACGGGTCGAGGCGGTGCTCCGGCCGCTGCGGGCCCCGGCCGAGCCCGCGCCGAGCGCGTAACGAACGCGCGCAACCAACGGAGGTCATCGTGTCCGACGGGTCCGCGGTCGAAATACACCAGGTGTGCGTACGGTTCCATGCCGCGATCGAGCTGATCGGCGGCCGGTGGACCGGCGCCATCCTGCAGGCCGTCTTCACCGGGCACCACCGGTTCGCCCGGATCAGGGCGGCCGTGCCCGGGCTCAGCGACACCATGCTGGCGCAGCGGCTGCGGACCCTGGAGACGAACGGCCTCCTCGAACGCCGGGCCGGCCCGCCCGAATCGGCCGGCCCGGCTACGACCGAGTACCACCTCACCGCCAAGGGGCGGGAGTTGAGCCCGATTCTCGACGCGGTCATCGCCTGGTCGCACCGCTGGATCCCGCTCCCCGAGGAGTCCGCGCGGCGCTGAGCCGGGGCCGCCGGCACCGGGCGCCCGCCCGCACCGGGCCGCCCGCCCCGCCGCTAACCTGCACCGGGCCGCTTGCCCACCGCGATCCGGCCCGCCCTCAGCGCTCGCCGTCCGAGGGCCCCTCGAAGGACAAGTTGGGCACCACCCGCTCCAGCTTGCGCGGCATCGCCCAGTTGGCCGGCCCGAAGACGTGCATCAGCGCCGGCACCAGCAGCCCCCGGATGACCAGCGCGTCGACGAGAACGGCGAAGGCCAGCCCGAAACCGAACTCCTTCAGCACCCGCTGGTCGCCGATGAGGAAGGAACCGAAGACCAGGATCATGATGCCGGCGGCAGCCGCGATGATCCGCCCGCTCTTGGCCTGGCCGACGGTCACCGCCCGGTGGTTGTGCCGCACGGCCGCCGCTCGCCGGCCGGCCCGGTCGTCCGGCCGGCCGTGGTCCCGCCGCCGGTGCCACTCCTCCTGCATCCGGCTGACCAGGTACACCTCGTAGTCCATCGAGAGTCCGAAGAGCACCGAGAAGATCAGTACCGGGATGAAGGCGTCGACCGGACCCTTGCCCGACAGGCCGAAGGCCGAGTTGGCCCAGCCCCAGGTGAACACGGCGTTGAGCGCCCCCAGGGCGGCGCCGACGGACAGCAGGTTCATCACCGCCGCCACCAGGGGGATCAGCAGACTGCGGAAGACCGCCATCAGCAGCAGGAACGCCAGGATCACCACCACCGCGATGAACAGCGGCAGCTTGTCGGTGAGCACCCGGGAGAAGTCGATATTGCTCGGGGTGACGCCGCCGACGTGCACCACGAGGCTGTTGCCCGCTTCCACCGGGGGGATCAGGTCGTGGCGGATGGTGGAGACCAGGGTGACGGTCTGCTTGGCGCCCGGCGCGGTCGTCGGATAGAGGATCGCCAGCATGACCTGGCGGTTCGGTGACGTCACCGGGGCGGTGACCGACGCCACCCCCGGTGTGCGGGCGGCCCGGCCCAGCAGTTCGCGGAACGCCGTCACGTCGGCGGGCGAGGAGACCCGGCCGACGAGTTGGAAGGGGCCGTTGAACCCCGGGCCGAAGCCTCTGGCCAGGGCGTCGTACGCCTGCCGGGTGGTGGACGTGGCCGGGTCGTTGGCGGCGCCCGCGGAGCCCAGCCGGAGGCTGAAGGTGGGCAGCGCGATCACCACCACGATCGCCAGCGTGGTCACGGCGACGAACGCGTTGTGCGCCTCGATCGCCTTCGCCCACCGCAGCCAGAACCCGGCCGCGTCGGTGGAGATCGGCCCCTTGGCCGCGAGGGCGGCCCGTTCCCGCCGGGAGAGCACCTTGGGCCCGAGGAAGCCGAGCATGGCGGGCAGGAAGGTCAGCGCGGTGGCCATGGTCAGGGCGACGGTGAGGGCGGAGGACGCCGAGAGGCCGTACAGGAAGTTGACGCCGAGCGCGTACTGGCCGAGCAGCGCGATGCACACCGTGATGCCGGCGAAGAGCACGGTGCGCCCTGAGGTGTTGGCCGCCTCGGCGGCGGCCGCCCGGTAGGCCGTGCCGGCCCGCACCGCGCTGCGGTGCCTGCTGATGATGAACAGGCCGTAGTCGACCCCGACGCCGAGCCCGATCAGGACCGCGAGGTCGGTGGAGACGCTCGGGGTGTCCGTGGCGCGGGAGAGCAGGCTGATCACCGAGGTGCCGACGACCAGGGCGAGCGCCGCGGTGAGCACGGGCATCAGGGAGGAGAAGAGGGCGCCGCCGAAGACGATCAGCAGGATGATCAGGGCGGCGACCACGCCGACGGCGACCGAGGTGCCGGGACCCTTGCTCTCCTCGTTGGTGATCGACGCGCCGCCGAGCGAGACATGGACGTCGGGCCCGTCCGCGGTCTTCGCCGCCGCGATGAGCCGGCTCGCGTCGGCCTTGCTGACGTCGGCGGCCTTCTTCTTCCAGGTGACCCGGGCGAAGGCCACCGAGCCGTCGCGGCTGATCTGCGCCGCGCCCGGCTTGCTGTACGGGCTCACCACGGAGGCGACGCCCGGGACCGCGGCCACCTTGCCGAGGGCGGCGGTCACCGGCCGGCGGACGGCGGGGGAGCGGACGGTGGCGCCCCGCTCGGCCTCGAAGACCACCTGGTCGGGCTCGCCCGAGGCGGCGGGGAAATTGTCGGTGAGCAGCGTCACCGCCGCCTGCGAGTCGGTTCCCGGCAGGCTGACGCTCTCGTTGTAGTCGCTGCCGATCGCCCGGCTGAGTCCGAAGGTGACGATCAGGGCCAGCAGCCAGAACGCGACCACTCTGCGACGGTGATCGAAACACCAAAGGGCCAGTCGGGTCACCGGGTCTCCCTGCCGAGCGCACGCGTGCCGGAAGGGCACGGTGATGATCTACCCGCTGCGGGCCCACCGGTACGGGACATCACCCCAATGCCGATACGCCGATACGCCGATACGCCGAAACGCCGAAACGCCGAGGGCCCCGCCGCAGATCGGCGAGGCCCCGGTGCCCAGCCGCTCAATGGGCGGATGCCGCCTGCGCCGCAGGGGAGCGGGCGTCCGGCTCGGCGGTGCGGGACGGCCGCGGGGTCAGCGCGCGGAGGATGCTCTCCACGCTCTGCTTGGCGTCGCCGAAGAGCATCCCGGTGTTCTCCCGGAAGAAGAGCGGGTTCTGCACCCCCGCGTACCCGGAGGCCATCGAGCGCTTGAAGACGACCACCTGCCCGGCCTCCCACACCCGCAGCACCGGCATGCCGGCGATCGGGCTCGCCGGGTCCTCCATCGCCGCCGGGTTCACCGTGTCGTTGGCGCCGATGACCAGGACGACCGAGGTGTGGGCGAAGTCGTCGTTGATCTCGTCCATCTCCAGCACCACGTCGTACGGCACTCGGGCCTCGGCCAGCAGTACGTTCATATGGCCGGGCAGTCGGCCGGCCACCGGGTGCACCCCGAAGCGGACCTCGACGCCGCGCTCCCGCAGCGCCCGGGTCAGCTCCGCGACCGGATGCTGGGCCTGGGCCACCGCCATGCCGTAGCCCGGGGTGATGATCACCGAGGAGGCGCGCTCCAGCAGCGCCGCGGTCTCCTCGGCGGTGGTCTCCTGGTGCTCGCCCTGCTCCGCGTCGCCGGCCGACGGGGCCTCGATACCGAAACCGCCGGCGATGACCGAGAGGAACGACCGGTTCATCGCCTTGCACATGATGTACGAGAGATAGGCACCGGAGGAGCCGACCAGCGCGCCGGTGATGATGAGCAGATTGTTGTTGAGCAGGAAACCGGCCGCCGCGGCCGCCCAGCCCGAGTAGCTGTTCAGCATCGACACCACCACCGGCATGTCACCGCCGCCGATGGACGCGACGAGATGCAGGCCGAGCAGCAGCGCCAGCGCGGTGATCGCGATCATCAGACCCAGCTCGGGGCTGACCGCGAACCAGACCGTCAGCGCCGCGAACGCCACCAGGGCGCCCACATTGAGCAGGTTCTTGCCCGGCAGCGTCAGCGGTCGAGAGTTGATCCGGGCCGACAGTTTGAGGAAGGCGATCAGCGAACCGGTGAAGGTGACCGCGCCGATGAAGATGCCGATGAACACCTCGGCGTGGTGGATACGGAGCAGATCGGCGGCGACCGCGGTCTGCGCCGAGCCCCGGGCCTCCACCTCGTAGTAGCTGTTCCAGCCGACCAGCACCGCGGCCAGGCCGACGAAGCTGTGCAGGACCGCGATGAGTTCCGGCATCCCGGTCATCTCCACCGCGCGGGCCCGCCACAGGCCGAGCCCGGCGCCGATCGCCATGGCGACCGCGATCAGCGCCACCGCGGTGCCGGAGATGTCGCGGGAGGCGAAGACGATGGTGGCGATCACCGCGAGCGCCATGCCGCACGCGCCGAACACCACCCCGGAGCGTGAGGTGCGGTGCTGGGAGAGTCCGGCCAGGCTCAGGATGAAGAGCAGCGCGGCAACCACGTCCGCTGACTGTGTTGCTGTACTGGCAGTCATCACGGGGCCTCAGTCCTTGGAGAACATGCCGAGCATGCGGCGGGTGACGGCGAATCCGCCGAAGATGTTGACGCTGGTCAGCAGGATCGCCACGAACGCCAGTACGGTGACGGCCGTCCGGTCGTGGCCGATCTGCAACAGCGCCCCGATGACGACGATCCCGGAGATCGCGTTGGTCACCGACATCAGCGGTGTGTGCAGGGCGTGGTGCACCTTTCCGATGACGTAATAGCCGATGACCACGGCGAGCACGAACACCGTGAAGTTCTCCGCGAGTTGGGCGGGGGAGTAGGCGATGACCAGAAACAGCGCGACCATCCCGAGACCGACGAGGGCGAGCCGGGACGCCCGGTTCCGACCGGGCTTCTCCGGCGCGGCGGCGACCGGGACCCGCGGCGCCGGGGCGGCCGGGGCGGCGGACACCCGCACCGGCGGCGGGGGCCAGGTCTTGGCGCCGTCCCGCACCACCGTCATCGACCGCTGCACCACGTCCTCGAAGTCCAGCCGCACCCGCCCGTCCTTCTCCGGGGTGAGCAGCTTCAGCAGATTGACGAGGTTGGTGCCGTAGAGCTGCGAGGCCTGCGCGGGCAGCCGCCCGGCCAGGTCGGTGTAGCCGATGATCGTCACACCGTTGTCGGTGACGACCGCCTTGCCGGGGACGGTGCCGGCCACGTTGCCGCCCTGCGCCGCGGCCATGTCCACGATGACGCTGCCGGGCCGCATACTGGCCACGTCGTCCGCGGTGAGCAGCCGCGGCGCGGGCCGGCCCGGGATCAGCGCGGTGGTGATGACGACATCCACCTCGGCGGCCTGCTCGCGGTAGATCTCGGCGGCGCGCCGGTCGTACGCCTCCGAGGTGGCCCGGGCGTATCCGTCGCCGGCGGACTCCTGCGCCACCTCCACGGCGAGGAACTCACCGCCCAGCGAACGTACCTGTTCGGCCACCTCCGGGCGGGGGTCGGTGGCCCGCACCACCGCGCCCAGGCTGCTCGCCGCCCCGATCGCCGCCAGGCCCGCCACACCGGCGCCCGCCACCAGGACCTTCGCCGGCGGCACCTTGCCGGCCGCGGTGACCTGGCCGGTGAAGAAGCGCCCGAAGACATGCGCGGCCTCGATCACCGCCCGGTAGCCGGCGATATTGGCCATCGAACTGAGCACGTCCAGCGACTGGGCCCGGGAGATCCGGGGCACCGCGTCCATGGCCAGTACGGTGATCGGCCGCCGCGCCAGATCGTCCACGAGTTCGGGGTCGAGCCCGGGGGAGATCAGCCCCACCAGGGTCGCACCCTCCCGCAGCCGGCCGATCTCCTCACGTGAGGGGGCGTTCACCTTGAGGACGACATCGGCCCGCCACGCCTCCCCGATCCGCGCGCCGGCCTCCGCGTAGGCGTCGTCGGAGAAGCCCGAGGCCGTACCGGCCCCCGATTCGACGACCACGTGGTAGCCAAGGGCGAGGATCTGACGGACGCTCGCCGGGGTGGCCGCCACCCGGGTTTCCCCGGGGGTCGATTCGGCGGCGACCCCTACCTGCTGAGGAGCTGCATCTGACATCGTTATGCCTCTCACCTGACCATGGGTAGAAAGAACCGGGCGCGGGCAGCGTGCAGGACACACCCAGACGACACTGGAGGAGCCGGACCCGCCGCACAAGCCTTGGACACGGCGGATCTTCGTCCGACACCCTTCGGAATCGGTTGAGCGGACACGCCCCCGTCCGCCGCTGCCGCCGCCCCCGGTCAGCCCTCCCAGTTCCAGTCCGCCACCTCCGGCAGGTCGGTGCCGTGCTCACGGATCCACGCGTGGTGCCGCAACCGGATGTCCGCCATGAACTGCCGTACCGGCGCGGCGCGCACCGCGAGCCCCGGCACCCGGTCGATCACGTCCATGACCAGGCGATAGCGGTCGAGGTCGTTGCGGACCACCATGTCGAAGGGGGTGGTCGTGGTGCCGATCTCCCGGTAGCCGCGCACATGGAGGTGCCGGTGGCCGGTGCGGCGGTAGGCCAGCCGGTGGATGAGCCACGGATAGCCGTGGTAGGCGAAGATCACCGGCTTGTCGGCGGTGAAGAGCGCGTCGAAGTCCGCGGCCGACATCCCGTGCGGGTGTTCCTCCTGCGGGATCAGCCGGGCCAGGTCGACGACGTTCACCACCCGCACGGTCAGTTCGGGCAGGAACTGCCGGACCAGCTGGGCCGCCGCCAGTACCTCGAGGGTCGGCACATCACCCGAGCAGGCCAGCACCACATCCGGTTCGCGGCTGCCGTTCTCGGTGCCGGCCCACTCCCAGATACCTGCGCCCCGGGCACAGTGGGCGCGCGCCGACTCCAGGTCGAGCCAGTCGAAGCCGGGCTGCTTTCCGGCCACCACCACGTTCACATAACCCTTGGACAGCAGGATGTGCTCGGCGACCGCCAGCAGGGTGTTGGTGTCCGGCGGCAGATAGACCCGGACGACCTCGGGGGCCTTGTTGAGCACGTGGTCGATGAAGCCGGGGTCCTGGTGCGAGAAGCCGTTGTGGTCCTGGCGCCAGACGTGCGAGGTGAGCAGGTAGTTCAGTGACCCGATGGGCCGGCGCCACGGCAGGGTGCTGGTGGTGCGCAGCCATTTGATGTGCTGGTTGACCATCGAGTCCACGATGTGCACGAAGGCCTCGTAGCAGGAGAACAGGCCGTGCCTGCCGGTCAGCAGATAGCCCTCCAGCCAGCCCTGGCAGGTGTGTTCCGAGAGGATCTCCATCACCCGGCCGTGCGGGTCGAGATCCTCGTCGACCGCCAGGGTGCGGGCCTGCCACGCCTTGCCGCTGGCGGAGTAGACCTCGTCGAGCCGGTTGGAGGCGGTCTCGTCGGGGCCGACCAGGCGGAAGTCGCGGCGGCCCGCGGTGTCGGTCATGAGCTGCGCCAGCAGCGCACCCAGCACCCGGGTGGGTTCGTGCAGGGTCGTGCCGGGCTTGTTCACCGGCGCGGCGAAGCGCTCCAGCTCGGGGATGGGCAGGTCGCGCAGCAGCAGGCCGCCGTTGGTGTGCGGGTTGGCGCCGAGCCGGCGGTCGCCGGCCGGTACGTACTCCAGCACGCGGGGCAGCGGGCGGCCGTCGGCGTCGAAGAGCTCGTCGATCCGGTACGAGCGCAGCCACTCCTCCAGTTCCCGCAGGTGCTGCGGGTTGTCCCGGACCTTGTCCAGCGGGACCTGGTGGGCGCGCCAGGTGCCTTCGACCGGGAGGCCGTCGACCTTGGCGGGGCCGGTCCAGCCCTTGGGGGTGCGCAGCACGATCATCGGCCAGTTGGGTCGTGCGGTGGCCGCTTCGGCGCGGGCGGCGTGCTGGAAGGCGGCGATGCGGTCGAGGGCGGTGTCCATGGCGGCGGCGAGATCCCGGTGGACGGTGAGGGGGTCGTCGCCGGTGACGTGGATGGGGTCGTGGCCGTAGCCGCGCAGCAGGTCGTCGAGTTCGGTGTCGGGGATGCGGGCGAGCACGGTGGGGTTGGCGATCTTGTAGCCGTTGAGGTGCAGGATGGGGAGGACGGCGCCGTCGTGGACGGGGTCGAGGAATTTGTTGGAGTGCCAGGAGGCGGCGAGCGGGCCGGTCTCGGCTTCGCCGTCGCCGATGACGCAGGTGACCAGGAGGTCGGGGTTGTCGAAGGCGGCGCCGTAGGCGTGGGAGAGGCTGTAGCCGAGTTCGCCGCCCTCGTGGATGGAGCCGGGGGTCTCCGGGGCGACATGGCTGGGGATGCCGCCGGGGAAGGAGAACTGCTTGAAGAGCCGGGCCATGCCCGCGGTGTCCTGGGTGATGTCCGGATAGGTCTCGGTGTAGCTGCCGTCGAGCCAGGAGTTGGCGACCACCGCGGGGCCGCCGTGGCCGGGGCCCCAGACGCAGATGGCGTCGAGGCCGCGGGCTTTGATCACCCGGTTGAGGTGGGTGTGGACCAGGTTGAGTCCCGGTGAGGTGCCCCAGTGGCCGAGCAGTCGCGGTTTGACGTGCTCCGGGCGCAGCGGCTCGGTCAGCAGCGGGTTGGCCAGCAGATAGATCTGGCCGACCGCGAGATAGTTCGCGGCGCGCCAGTGGGCGTCCAGAGCCCGCAGTTCGTCGTCGCCGGGAGCCTCGGACACGGGGGCGTCGGGCATGTGGTCCTCCGTCGGATGGGACAGCGGATGAGGTACTGATGGGCGCGATGGGGGGAGATGCGCCCACTGTCCGATTCCCCGGATCGTCACCGGCGGCCCACGCGCCGGGCCATCCGGGTGGTTGCGGCGGCGCCGGACCGCCGGGCACCCGTCCCCGGGGGAGAAGCGGTCAGACCGTCGTGACGGTGACGCCCGCCTGCTCGAAGCCGGCCAGCGCCGCCGCGGAGATGTCCTGGTCGGTGACGAGCGTGTCGATCGCGCCGACCGCGCACACCTTGGCGAAGGCGCGCCTGCCGATCTTGGACGAGTCGGCGGCCACGATCACCCGGGTGGCCTGCTCGGCCAGCAGCCGGTTGACGCTCGCCTCGTCCTCGTCGTGCGCGAAGGCGCCCCTGACCGGATCGAGGGCCCCCACACCCAGCACCGCGAGGTCGAGCGTGATCTCCTCAAGCACCTTGCGGGCCAGCGGACCGGTCAGCTCGTACGACTGGGGCCGGGCGACGCCACCGGTCACCACGATCTTGATCTGCGGCCTGATCACCAGCTCATGGGCGATGTTCAGCGCGTTGGTCACCACGGTCAGGGTCGGCTGCCGGGACCCGGCTCCGGCCGGATCGGCGGCGCCCTCCCCGATGTCCCCCCGCAGCGCCAGCGCCCTGGCCACCTCGGTCGTCGTGGTACCCCCGGTCAGCCCCACCACGTCGCCCACCGCGACCAGCGCGGCGACCGCCTGCCCGATGCGCTGCTTCTGCGGCGCGTACCGAGCCGTCTTGTAACGCATCGGCAGTTCGTACGACACCCCGTTGGCCACCGCGCCGCCCCGGGTCCTGGTGAGCATCCGCCGCTCGGCCAACTGGTCGAGGTCCCGGCGGATGGTGGCCGCGGAGACGCCCAGCGCGACGGCCGCGTCGTCCACGTCGAGCCGGGCGTGTTCGGCGAGCAGATCGAGCAGCGCCGACCACCGGGCATCGCGGGACACGAGCGCCGCCTCCTCCTGCCTTCTTTTCTGTGGTTCCTCTGGTTCCTCTGAATCCGCCCGATCCTAAGCGTGCGCGCGCCTCACCGCGCACCGGGGGAGCGGGGAGGGCGGCCGACGCCCGGTGCACCCATCCGGGTGGCAATTCACCGGTCGCCGGTTTCCCGTCGCGGACTCGGGTCACGCGAACCGATGGAGAGACCTCCGCGAGCCCGAGAAACCGAAAGAACCCAGAGAACCCGAAGAGCCCAGAGAACCGAACGAACCGAACGAACCGAACGAACCGAACGAACCGAACGAAGGAGCCCATCATGAGTTCAGCCCAGGCCGAGCGGGACGCGGCGGCGATGCTGCCTGACGGTGACGTCGTGGCACTGCTGCTCGAGCAGCACGCGCAGATCAGGGGCTTGTTCGGGGAGATCGCCGAGTCGCAGGGCGAGGAGCGGAAGCAGGCGTTCGACGAGTTGCGTGCCCTGCTGGCCGTCCACGAGGCCGCCGAGGAGCTGATCCTCCGGCCGGTGGCCGAGAAGACGGCCGGCACGCGGGAGGCCGACGCCCGCAACGAGGAGGAGGCGGAAGCCACCAAGATCCTCAAGAAGCTGGAGGACATGGACGCCGGCAGCACCGAATTCGCCCTGCTGATCGCCGAGTTCGAGCAGGCGGTCAGCGCGCACGCGGAACACGAGGAGCAGGAGGAGTTCCCGGCGATCGTCGCCCGGTGCACCGTCACGCAGCGTCGCACGATGGGCGACCGGCTGCGCAAGGCAGAACACCTCGCGCCCACCCACCCGCACCCCAAGGTCGCGGGAAAGCCCAACGCCGTCCGGATGACCGGACCGTTCGCGGCGATGATGGACAAGGCCCGCGACGCCATCGGCCGTTGACCGCCGGCGGGTCTCTCGCGCTCGCGGGACGCCCGCACGGCACGACGGCGCGGTGGCACCGCGACACCGAGGGCGCCGCGACCCCAGGGGGATCGCGGCGCCCTCGGCGGCTGTCCGGGTCAGGGTCCGGGCGGTCGAGGTCAGTTCAGCCGGGAGGCCCAGTCCGGCGGCACCCGGTCGGCCGGTCCCGGCACCGTCTGGTCGTCCGGGTGGCTCATCGGCGGCGACAGCTCGGGGCCGTCCTCGACGTAGCTCTCGGTGACATAGTTCCAGTACCACGCCTCGCCCGGCTCGAAGCTGCGGACGATCGGGTGGCCGGTCTCGGCCGCGTGTCCGCTCGCGTGCTGGGACGGCGAACTGTCGCAGCAGCCGACGTGCCCGCACTCCGCGCACCGGCGCAGATGGAGCCACCAGCCGTCACCGGCCTCGCAGTCGGCGCAGCCGGGCCCGCTCGGCGGGACGGACGGGTCGATTCCTGGGGCTGTGGTCATGCCTGCTCCTCCTGTACTGCTTGGCTGGGCGGTGCCGCCGGTTCCGACCGCACCGGGGAGTCGGATTCAGCCGCCGGATCGGGCTCGGAATCCGATGCGGGAGCGGGCGAGCTGAGCGGAAGACGTACCCGCATCCGGGTGTCGCCCGGCGTGGAATCGCAGCGGATCGCCCCGTGGTGCTTGTTGACGATGATCCGCCAGGAGATGTCCAGGCCGAGACCGGTGCCCTCGCCCACCGGCTTGGTGGTGAAGAACGGCTCGAAGATCCGCTCCCTGATCTCCTCGGGCACACCGGCACCGGTGTCCCGGAACTCCACCAGCAGATAGTCGTTGTCGAGCGCGGTGCGCACGGTGAGGGTCCCGGTGCCCGCCATGGCGGACACCGCGTTGTCGATCAGATTCGTCCAGACCTGGTTCAACTCGCCCGGGTAGGCCGGGATCCGGGGCAGCGTACGGTCGTACTCCTTCACCACGGCGATCCGCGCGCCGATCTTCCCGGAGAGCATCTGCAAGGTGCTGTCCAGCAGTTCGTGCACGTCGACCACCTGGAAGGGCGCCCGGTCGAGCTGCGAGTACTGCCGGGCGGCGCCGACCAGCGCCGAGATCCGGGTGGTGGAGTCCTGGATCTCGTTCATCAACAGCTCGGTCTCCACGGTGTAGTTGAGCCACCGCAGCGCGCCGTCCAGGGTCTGGGGATCGGTCGCCTCCGCCACCCGGTCGAGCCAGTCGACGTCGAGGCTCGCCTGCACAAAGGTCGCGGCGAGGTCCCAACCGCCGGCCACCCCGTGGTCGTCGAGCCAGTCGGCGATCAGGTCCTCACGGTCCGAGGTCTCCACCGGGCTCAGCGGCGGCGCGTGGGTGGCCTTGGCGGCCTGCTCGACCGCCCGCTCCTGGAGTTCGACCAGTGCGGCGATGGCGGCCCGCCGGCTGGGGTCGCCCGCGATGGCGCCCAGCTTGTGCCGCATCCCCGCGACCCGCTCCCGCAAGGTGGCGGTGGCCCGCTGGGCCGCGGCCGCCGGGTTGTTCAGCTCATGGGTGAGTCCGGCCGAGAGCGAGCCCAGTGCCAGCAGCCGCTCCCGCTGGTCCACCACCTGCCGGGTCGTCCGGCTGCCGAAGAAGAGCCCCTCCAGCATGTGCACGGCCATCGGGAACCAGTCCCGCATCATCCCGGCGAACTTGTCGGCGGGCAGTACGTAGAACCGCGACGGCCCGGTGGTCCGCAGCGTGTTGTTGTAGACCTGCGGCACCCGGTCGCCCAGATACGACTGGAACGCCCCGGCGTAGACACCCGGTTGGGACGTACGGCTCACCTCGACGTCGTCCGCGCCGACCCGGCGCAGCATCACCACCGTGCCTTCGAGGAGTACGTAGAAGCAGGTCGCCTCGTCGCCCTCGACATAGAGCTCACCCGGTCCGACCGCCTCGACCCGGCCCTCCTCGCACAGCCACGCCAACTGCTCCTCGGACAGCTTCTCGAAGAGGAACAGCGACCGCAGGTCGTCCGGGGTGCACGGGGTCTGTTCGACAGTCACAGCCGCTCCAGATATCGGTGGACGAGCATGACCGCCATCGCGCCCTCGCCCACCGCCGAAGCGACACGTTTGGCGGATTCCGCGCGGGCGTCACCGGCCACGAACACTCCGGGGACACTGGTTTCCAGGTGGTAGGGCGGCCGGTCCAGCGGCCAGCCGTCCGGGCGCTGCCCGGCAGGCGCCAGATCGGGTCCCGCGATGACGAAGCCCCGTTCGTCGCGCCTGACCACGCCGTCCAGCCAGTTGGTGCGCGGCGCCGCGCCGATGAACACGAACAGGTACTGCGCGTCGACCAGTTCGGTGTCGCCGCTGGCGGTGTCGCGCAGGGTGATCTGCTCCAGGTGGTCGCTGCCGTGGGCCGCGACCACCTCGGTGGAGGTGCGGACCGACACGCCGGGGGTCGCCGAGATCTGCTCGATCAGATAGTGGGACATGGAGTCGGTCAGCGAGCTGCCGCGGACCAGGATGGTCACCGACTTGGCGCCCCTGGCCAGATAGACCGCCGCCTGCCCGGCGGAGTTGGCGCCGCCGACGATGTAGACGTCCTGGCCCTGGCAGCCGGCCGCCTCGGTGAGCGCGGAACCGTAGAAGACGCCGCGGCCGGTCAGATCCGCCACTCCGGGCGCGTCGAGCTGCCGGTAGGACACACCGGTGGCCAGGATCACCGTGTGCGCGGAGACCTCCAGGCCGTCGGAGAACCGTACGGTCCGCGAGGAGCCGTTGATCTCAAGACCGGTGACCTCGCAGGCGGTCAGCATCTCGGCGCCGAACCTGGTCGCCTGCCGGTGCGCTCTTTCGGTGAGCTGGACGCCGGAGACGCCGTCAGGGAAGCCGAGGTAGTTCTCGATCCGGGAGCTCTGCCCGGCCTGTCCGCCGGTCGCCGTCCGCTCCACCAGCACGGTGCGCAGCCCTTCCGAGGCGCCGTAGACCGCCGCGCCGAGGCCGGCCGGACCGCCCCCGATGACCACCAGGTCGTAGAACCGCGCCGAGGGGGTGGTGGACAGGCCCGCGCCACCGGCCAGGTCCTGGTCGGACGGCTGCACGAGCACCGAGCCGTCCGGGGTGATGACCAGCGGCAGCCGCAGTCCGTCCTGCTCGGCCGCGGCGAGCAGCCCGCGTCCCTCGTCCTCGTCGCTGTCGTACCACCGGTACGGCACCTGGTTGCGGGCCAGGAACTCCCTGACCTCCGACGAACGCGCCGACCAGCGGTGCCCGATGACCTTGGTCTCCGGCACCGGACGGCGGTCGCTGGTCAGCCACAGCTGGAGCAGGTCGTCCACCACCGGGTAGAGCTTCTCCTCCGGCGGGTCCCACGGCTTGAGCAGGTAGTGGTCCAGATCGACCACGTTGATCGCGTCGATGGCGGCGGTGGTGTCGGCGTAGGCCGTGAGCAGCACCCGACGGGCCCAGGGATAGATGTCCATCGCCTGTTCCAGGAATTCGATGCCGTTCATCGCCGGCATCCGGAAGTCGGCCATGATCACCGAGACCTGGTCGCCGCGCAGCCGCATCTCGCGCAGCGCGCCGAGCGCCGACTCGCCGGACTCCGCCCGTACGATCCGGTGCTCCCCGCCGTATCTGCGGCGCAGGTCACGCGCGACTGCCCGCGAAACGGCAGCGTCGTCGTCAACGGTCACGATCACATTCCGTGTCGTGCCGCCGGGATCTCTCCCCGGCATGCAAACCCCCATTTCGCGCGGTGTGTCCGTGCCGTCCCAAGCACGCCTCTTCCCATCGTAGGCACGCCGCGGCGTGCTCCGCAGTCCCGGCGGCCCCCGGGGTGGTTGGTCCAGACCTATTGACGAGTGGTCGAGACCACTTCTACGCTCCGGTCCGGCGGCTTCTACCAACTCGTGGCCTCAGGGCGCACGACGGGAAGGGAGCACAGCATGATCGGTCGGAGGACACGGTTGCTGGGCGTCGGCCTGGCCATGGCGTTCCTCGCCCAGATTCCGGTCGCGGCGGCGGTGCACGCCGCACCGAGCGCCGACACCTGCGCCACAAAATCCAGGCCCGCGGGCAAGGTGCTCCAGGGGTACTGGGAGAACTGGGACGGCGCGGCCAACGGGGTGCATCCAGGACTCGGCTGGATCCCCATCACCGACAGCCGGATCGCCGCGCACGGCTACAACGTGATCAACGCGGCCTTCCCGGTGATCCGCTCGGACGGCACCGCCCTGTGGCAGGACGGCATGGACACCAACGTCAAGGTGGCCACGCCCGCTGAGATGTGCCAGGCCAAGGCGGCCGGATCGACGATCCTGATGTCCATCGGCGGCGCCGCCGCGGGGATCGACCTCAGCTCCAGCGCTGTCGCGGACCGCTTCGTGGCGACGATCGTGCCGATCCTGAAGAAGTACAACTTCGACGGCATCGACATCGACATCGAGACCGGCCTCGTGGGCAGCGGCAGCATCGGCACGCTCTCCACCTCACAGGCCAACCTCATCCGCATCATCGAGGGGGTGCTCGCCCAGATGCCGGCCGGCTTCGGTCTGACCATGGCCCCCGAGACCGCCTACGTCACCGGGGGCAGCATCACCTACGGCTCCATCTGGGGCGCCTATCTGCCGATCGTCAAGAAGTACGCGGACAACGGCAAGCTCTGGTGGCTCAATATGCAGTACTACAACGGAAGCATGTACGGCTGCTCCGGCGACTCCTACCAGGCCGGCACGGTGGCCGGTTTCACCGCGCAGACCACGTGCCTCAACAACGGCCTCGTCGTCCAGGGCACCACCGTCAAGGTCCCCTACGACAAGCAGGTGCCGGGTCTGCCCGCCCAGTCGGGGGCCGGCGGCGGCTATATGTCGACCGGTCTGGTCGCCCAGGCGTGGAACGCCTTCCACGGCAGCCTCAAGGGCCTGATGACCTGGTCGCTGAACTGGGACGGCTCGAAGAACTGGACCTTCGGCACCAACGTCAAGGCGTTGCAGGGCCGTTGATCGCGAGCTGCCGTTCCTTCACCTGGACCGGCACCTCGACCGACCGGGTACACCTGACGCGGTGCCCGCCGGACCCCACCGGCGGGCACCGCTCGGCGAGCGCGAGCCCGTTGCCCGTGGCGGCGTCGTCGAGCCGCAGCGCCAGCCCCCGCCGCTCAGTCCGCCGGCCGCCCTACGAGGGACTGGCCCCGCTTTCTTGCGGCATCAGTGTCAATTATTTCGCCTGACGCGCCAACTATTGCGTCGAGGTAACCCGGTCATTACGCTCCCCCGCGCCAGACTTCCCATCCGCGGCTGAACCCCACGAGGTCGCGCGGTGGCGGGAGTTGACAGCCGATCGGAGGAGAGTCCAGATGGGTGTCACACGCCGGGTCTTCCTGCAAGCCGCCATCGCGGTGGGAGCCGCGGGATCGATCGGAGTCGCCGAGACCGCGACCGCCGGCCGCGCGAGCGCCGCGAGCGCCGTGGGCGACGTGGTCGGCAAGATCACCGTCGGCTACCAGGGCTGGTTCGCCTGTATCGGTGACGGCGCCCCCATCAACGGCTGGTGGCACTGGACCCAGAACTGGGGCCAGCCGCCGTCCCCGTCGAACACCGGCATCAAGTGCTGGCCCGACATGCGGGACTACACCCACGGCTACCAGACCTCGTACGCCAACCTCGGCAACGGCCAGCCCGCCACGCTCTTCTCCTCGTACGACCAGCAGACCGTGGACACCCACTTCCAGTGGATGAAGCAGTACGGCATCGACACCGCGGCGCTCCAGCGCTTCAACCCCACCGGCGGGGAGGGCCCGACGCGCGACGCCATGGCCGCCAAGGTGCGCAGCGCCGCCGAGTCGCACGGCGTCAAGTTCTACATCATGTACGACGTGTCCGGCTGGACCACCATGCAGTCCGAGATCAAGGCCGACTGGACCAACAAGATGAAGGCCCACACCGCCTCGTCGGCCTACGCCACCCAGAACGGCGAGCCGGTCGTCTGCATCTGGGGCTTCGGCTTCAACGACAACAACCACCCGTTCTCCACGGACGCGTGCCTGGACGTCATCAACTGGTTGAAATCCCAAGGCTGTTACGTCATCGGCGGAGTACCGCGCGAGTGGCGGGTCGGCGGCGCGGGCACGCGCACCGGCTACCTCGACGTCTACCACGCCTTCAACATGCTCTCGCCGTGGATGGTCGGCGCCATCGGCAACGCGGGCGACTCCGACAGCATCTACAACAGCATCAACGTCGGCGACCAGGCGGACTGCAACGCCCACGGCGTCGACTACCAGCCGTGCGTCCTGCCGGGTGACGTCTCCGGCCGGCAGCGCGTCCACGGCGACTTCATGTGGCGGCAGTTCTACAACATGGTCCGGGTCGGCGCCCAGGGCATCTACATCTCGATGTTCGACGAGTTCAACGAGGGCAACCAGATCGCCAAGACCGCCGAATCGCAGGCCTGGACGCCGACCAACTCCGGCTTCCTGGCCCTCGACGAGGACGGCACCGCCTGCTCGTCGGACTACTACCTGCGGCTGACCGGCGACGGCGGCAGGATGCTCAAGGGCCAGATCGCGCTGACCGCCACCCGCCCCACCCAGCCGGTCGTCTCCGGCGGCGGCGACACCAGCGCGCCCACCGCCCCCGGCAGTCTGCACGTCACCGGCCACACCAGCGGCTCGGTGTCGCTCGCCTGGACCGCCTCGACCGACAACGTGGGCGTCACCGGCTACCGGATCCGCCGGATATCCGGCTCCACCGCGACCGTCCTCGGCTCGGTCGGCGCGGGCACCACCGCCTACACGGCCACCGGGCTGGCCGCCGCCACCGCGTACACCTTCGACGTCCAGGCGCTCGACGCGGCGGGCAACGTCTCCGGGTCCTCCAACCAGGCCGCCGCCACCACCGACGCGGGCAGCGGCTCGTCCACCACCGACCTGGCGCTGAACCGCGCCACCTCCGAGAGCAGCCACACCCAGTCCTACGGTTCGGCGAACGCCACCGACGGCGACCCCAACAGCTACTGGGAGTCCGTCAACAGCGCCTTTCCGCAGTGGCTCCAGGTCGATCTGGGGTCCGCCGTCGGCGTGAAGCGGATCGTGCTGACCCTGCCGCCGGCCACCGCCTGGGCCACCCGTACCCAGACCCTCTCGGTCCAGGGATCGGTCCAGAGCGGCACCGACACCAGTACCTTCTCCCAACTCCTCGCCTCGGCCGGCTACACCTTCAACCCGGCCTCAGGCAACACCGTGACGCTGACCCTGTCCACCGCGGCCACCACCCGCTACCTCCGGCTGACCTTCACCGCCAACACCGGCTGGCCGGCCGGTCAGCTCTCCGGGCTCCAGGTCTACGGAGCCTGACCCCCGATCGCCGCCTCATGGACCGCCGGCGCGCGTGTGGTCCATGAGGCGGCCCCACCGCTCCGGCCTACGAGGCGGTCCGGGCCGGTGACGCGGCCCCGGTGACCGTGGCCGACCGGGCCGGCGGGTTACGGTGATCGCGCGGGCGCGTGAGTCCGTCACCTGTCCCGTCGAGCAGCGCAGGGAGCCCACCGTGCCCGCACCACCGATCGACTCGCCCGCACACATGGGGCTCGGCCTGGCCGCGGTCGGCCGGCCCGGCTACATCACGCTCGGCCGCGACCACGACCTGCCGCCGGAACGCGACGTCGAGGCGATGCGCCACCGGGTCCACGACCTGCTGGACCAGGCGTACGCCAACGGGGTCCGCCACATCGACACCGCGCGCTCCTACGGGCGGGCCGAGGAGTTCCTCGCCGGATGGCTGAACCGCGGCGAGGAGCGGCCGGGACTGGTCGTCTCCAGCAAGTGGGGCTACACCTACACCGCCGACTGGCGGATCCACGCCGAGCACCCCGAGATCAAGGACCACAGCGTCGCCGCGTACGACCGGCAGGTCGTGGAGACCCGCCGACTGCTCGGCGACCATCTCGACATCTACCAGGTGCACTCCATCACCCCCGACAGCACCGCGCTGACCGACACCGTCCTGCACCGCAGACTCGCCGCGCTCGCGGCCGAGGGCGTCACCGTCGGGCTGTCCACCAGCGGACCCGGCCAGGCGGACGCCGTCCGCGCGGCGCTCGCCGTCACCGTGGACGGCGAACCCCTCTTCCGCAGTGTCCAGGCCACCTGGAACCTCCTGGAGCCGTCCGTCGGCCCGGCGCTCGCCGAGGCCCACGCGAGCGGCCGCTTCGTCATCGTCAAGGAGGGCCTCGCCAACGGCCGGCTGGCGGTGGGCGGAGAGGCGACCGACCGGGTGCTCGGCCCGATCGCCGAGGCCGCCGGCGTCTCCTACGACGTCGTCGCCCTCGCCGCGATCCTGCGTCAGCCCTGGGCCGGCACCGTGCTGTCAGGTGCGGCCACCACCGCCCAGCTCACCTCCAACCTGCGGGCCCGAAGCCTCGACCTCACCGAGGAGCAGCTCGCCGCCCTCACCGAACTGGCCGAACCCCGCGACACCTACTGGGCCGAGCGATCCCAACTGCCCTGGAACTAGGGTTTGTCCGGCCCAGTGGCGGCCCAGCGGCGACCTGGCCGTGAGCGGTGGGGTCCGGTCCTCGTCCCGCCCGGTCCCGGTGGGGCGGCGGCGGGCGCCCGGCAACCGGGTGCGGAGATTCCGGGGTGTCCCGGGCGGGTCGGCGCGCCGGTCCGGCGGGCGCGGTCCGTAGCGTGTTTCCCGACCGGTCCGTCCGGGCCGCCCTCATCCGTCCCGGTCGGTCGCCGATGGTCGGCCTTTCCGTGTTCGCGGCTTTCGATCCTTACCGGAATCGCCACGGAGACCTGCTCGCGAAGGAGAGTGCCATGACCAGCACGCCGCCGCCCGTCACCGCCGGGGCCACCGTGTACGGCCATCCCCGTCAGGGTGGCAGCCGGGAGTTGAAGAGGGCGGTCGAGGGGTACTGGCGGGGCCGGGTGACGGCTGGGGTGTTGGGGGAGGTGGCGGCGGGGTTGCGCCGGGCGAACTGGCGGCAGCTGGCCGAGGCGGGCATCGATGAGGTGCCCACCGGTGATTTCTCCTTGTACGACCATGTGCTGGACACCGTGGTGATGGTCGGTGCTGTTCCGGAGCGGCACCGGGCGGCGGTGGCCGGTGCCGCGCTGGGCGGTTATTTCGCGATGGCCCGCGGTACCCAGGATGCGGCGCCGCTGGAGATGACCAAGTGGTTCGACACCAATTATCACTATCTGGTGCCGGAGGTGGGTCCGGGCACGGTGTTCACGGCGGATTCGACGCGGCAGGTGGGTGAGCTGGCCGAGGCACTGGCGCTGGGGTATGCGGCGCGGCCGGTGCTGGTCGGTCCGGTGACGTTCCTGCTGCTGGCCAGGCCCGCGCCGGGCGTGACGGCGGGTTTCGAGCCGTTGTCGCTGCTGGAGCGGCTGCTGCCCGTCTACGCGCGGGTGCTGGCGGATCTGCGGGCGGCGGGGGCGGAGTGGGTGCAGTTGGACGAGCCGGCTCTGGTGCAGGACCGCAGTGGTGCGGAGCTGGAGGCGGCTGCGCGCGCTTACGCGGTTCTGGGTGGTCTGGGTGACCGGCCCCGGCTGCTGGTGGCCTCGTATTTCGGCCGGCTGGGTGAGGCGTTGCCGGTGCTGGCCGGGTCGCCGGTCGAGGGGCTGGCGGTGGATTTCACCGGCCCCGCCGCCGGGAACCTGGCGGCTCTGGCCGCTGCCGGGGGGCTGCCGGGCAGGCGGCTGGTGGCGGGTGTGGTCGACGGCCGCAATATCTGGCTCAACGACTTCGAGGAGTCCCTGGCCACCCTGAACACCCTGCTGGGTTTGGCCGGGCGGGTGGATGTGGCCGCTTCCTGCTCGCTGCTGCACGTCCCGCTGGACACCGCGCCGGAGACGGACATCGATCCGGCGGTGCTGTCATGGCTGGCCTTCGCCCGGCAGAAGACCGCCGAGGTCGTCACCCTCGCCCGTGGCCTGGCTCAGGGCCCGGGTGTGATCGCGGCGGAACTGGCCGCCAACCGCGCCGCCCTCGCCTCCCGGGCGGACTCGCCGATCACGCATGATCCGGTGGTGCGGGCCCGGGCCGCCGCCGTCACCGACGCCGACACCCGCCGCCCCCAGCCCTACGCCGAACGCACCACGGCCCAGCGCGAGCACCTCAACCTGCCGCTGCTGCCCACCACCACGATCGGGTCGTTCCCGCAGACCGCGGAACTGCGGACCGCGCGGGCTGATCTGCGGGCGGGGCGGATCGACGCCGCCGGCTACGAGGCACGGATCAGGGCGGAGATCGCGGGGGTGATCGCGTTCCAGGAGGAGGCCGGTCTGGATGTGCTGGTGCACGGCGAGCCCGAGCGCGGTGACATGGTGCAGTATTTCGCCGAGCAGCTCACCGGGTATGTGGCGACCCGGCACGGCTGGGTCCAGTCCTACGGCACCCGCTACGTGCGGCCCCCGGTGCTGGCCGGTGACATCTCCCGCCCCGGGCCGATGACCGTGCGCTGGACCACCTACGCCCAGTCGCTGACCGACCGGCCGGTCAAGGGCATGCTCACCGGCCCGGTCACCATGCTCGCCTGGTCCTTCGTCCGGGACGACCAGCCCCTGGGCGACACCGCCCGCCAGGTCGCCCTCGCCCTGCGCCAGGAGGTCACCGACCTGGAAGCCGCCGGCACCCCCCTCATCCAGGTCGACGAACCCGCCCTCAGGGAAACCCTCCCGCTGCGCGCCGCCGACCGCCCCCCGTATCTGGCCTGGGCCACCGAGGCGTTCCGTCTCACCACCAGCGGCGTCCGGGCCGAAACCCAGATCCACACCCACATGTGCTACGCCGAGTTCGGCGACATCGTCTCGGCTATCGACGACCTCGACGCCGACGTCATCAGCCTCGAAGCCGCTCGCTCGCGCATGCGGATCGCCCACGAACTCGCCGCCCACCACTACCCCCGCCAGACCGGCCCCGGCGTCTACGACATCCACTCCCCCCGCATCCCCACCACCAACGAAACCACCACCCTCCTCCGCCAAGCACTAAACGCCATCCCCGCCGACCGCCTCTGGATCAACCCCGACTGCGGCCTCAAAACCCGCACCTGGCCGGAAACCACGGCATCCCTCCACAACCTCGTCACCGCCGCCCGCCAGATCCGAGCCGAACTCGCCTCGACAACCTCCTGACGTCCCACGGAGCCGTCGGCGCGCCCAACACGGCCCGCCCGTACGACCGCTGTTCGGACGCCCCCCGATCGGCGGCCGCGTATTCGGCCGTCCCGGTGGACCTGACGGTCACCCAGCGCGTGCGGCCCGTCCGGGCACTGCGTAGTGGTGAACGTATTCCGGAGCGTCCGTCAAACCGAGCGGGCGCGCGGAGAGATGGGGCGTGATGGGCGTAGAGCGCATCGACACCCGACTGCTGGAACAACTGACCGAGCAGTCACAGGACTTGAACAGCGATGCCGTACGGATCACGGCGGACGCGCTGAAGGACTACGCCGAGACGCCGCCGTCGCCGTCGCGCCGATGGTGGCGGCGCGGCGGTGTCATGGCCGGGGCGGTGGGGGCCGGGGCGCTGCTGACCTCCGGACGGGCCGCCGCGGCGACGACCAACAACGACATCATGGCGCTCCAGACGGCGGCGTCGATCGAGAACCTGGCGGTGAGCGTCTACCGGACCGCCGCCGGGCTGTCGTTCATCAAGAACGGCAACAAGACGGTGGCGACCTTCATCAGCAAGACGATGGCCCAGCACCAGGCGCACGGCCTGGCGTTCAACGCGGCCGCGACCCAGGCGGGCGGCAAGGCGCAGCACGCACCCGACCCGAAGTACGCGGCGGTCGTCAAGCAGGCCCTGCCGTCCATCAAGACCCCGGCCGACGTGGTGAAGCTGGCGCTCACCCTGGAGGACGTGGCCGCCCAGACCTACACCAAGAACGTGAGCCAGGTGAGCAGTTCGACGCTACGCAGGCTCTTCGGCTCGGTCGCCCCGGTGGAAGCACAGCACCGCGCCACGCTGCTGACGGTGCAGGCGCTGCTCGCCGACAACATGGCCAACCTCATCGCCATCCCGACCGATGTCGCCAAACTGCCGGCCGAGATCGGCTCCGTCGGCATCCCCGACACCTTCTACCCGACCGTCAACGCCTCGCCGATCACTGAGGGGGCCGTGAAGTGACCGCGACGCACGACGGCTGGGAACTGCCGATCAGCGAGGAACAACTCGCCGGCCTGACCCGCGACATGGAGACCGCCCACTTCGAGACGCTGCCCGCCATGCGGGCCGGTGCGGTGGACCTCGCCGAGGAGATCCGCACCACGGGCGACGCCGCTCCCGGTGACGGCCCCCGTGACCCCGGCCGGCGCCGCTTCCTGCTCGGCGCGGGCGGAGTCGCCGCCGCCTTCGCGCTGGCCGGCTGCGGCGGCAGCGACACCTCGAGCGCCCCGATCACCGGCGCGGGCGCCAACTCGCCGTCCAGCAGCGGTTCGGCGAGCACCAACTCCAGCACGTACACGGGTGATCTGAAGGTCGTCGCCCTCGCGGTCGCCTTGGAGAACCAGGCCGTCGGTGCCTACAAGGCGGCCCTGGCCGCGGGCAAGGCCGGCAAGCTCGGCTCGGTGCCACCGGCGGTCTCCACCTTCATGACCACCGCGATGGCTCAGCACGCCGATCACGCCAAGGCCTGGAACGCGGTGCTCACCGCGGCGGGCAAGCCGGCGATCAGCAACGTCCCGCTCTCCAACCAGGCCAGTGTCACCAGCGCGCTCAACAGCGCGTCCAGTGTCGGCGCGGTCGCCCAACTCGCCCTGCAACTGGAGAACCAGGCCGCGCAGACGTATCTGTCCGCGCTCTCCAGCCTCACCGGCAAGGCCGGGATCGCGACCGCGGCCACCATCGCCCCGGTGGAGGCGATGCACGCGTCGATCCTGCACTTCGTGCTGGGCCAGTACCCGGTTCCGGACACCTTCCTGCCCACCGACAAGGCCGCCAACCCGGGGCTGCTGACCGTGTGAGCGACTGAACCGCACCGCACGAGGTGGCGGCCCGCCGATTCCCGGCGGGCCGCCCCTCGTTTCCGCGAGGGGCGCGGCCGGGGCGCGGGGGCGTCAGGCGAGCTGGTTGACGACCGTCGCGAAGAGCGCCGGGAAGCGCGCGGCCGTCGGCACGATCCGGGCCGCGCACCAGGGGTGGGCGCGCAGCCCGAGCAGTGAGCCGGTCAGCAGCCGGTAGCGCCGTGACACCTGGCGCCAGGCCCGGTCGTAGTCCTGCGGGCGGTCGGCCCGCACACAGCGGACGAGTTGCGCGGCGGCGCCGAGCGCCATCGCGATGCCCTCGCCGGTGAGCGCGTCGACGTAGCCGGCCGCGTCGCCGACCAGCAGCACCCGGCCGGCCACCCGCGACCGTACGCGCTGGCGCAGCGGTCCCGCGCCGCGGGTGGCGGTCACCGCGCCGGACGGCAGCCGGGCGGCCAGCCGGGGAAAGCGGGCGAGCTGTTCCTCGAAGGGGGCGCGGTCGCCGGTGAGGATCGCGACCCCGACCAACCCGGGCCCCACCGGGGTGACATAGGCCTCGGCCCGCGCCGACCAGTGCACCTCGACGCAGTCGCTCCACGGCGCCACGGCGAAGTGGCGGCGCAGTCCGTAGCGGGCCTGCCGCGGATCGCCGCGGACGCCGAGCCGCAGACCGCGCCGGATCGGCGAGTGCAGACCGTCCGCCGCCACCAGGTAGCGGGCGGTGACGCCGGCCGCGGTGACGCGGTCGGCGTCCTGGTGGAGCCGGTCCACCCGCAACGGCAGGATGGGCACGCCGAGTTCGGCGGTCCGGCGCAGCAGCGCGGCATGCAACTCGGTCCTGCGGACACCGCGCCCCGGCGAGGAGCGGAAGCGTGCCTCGGCCTCCACTCGGTCGTCCAGGTAGCGGATGCCGCGGAAGGGATGGCCCTCGACGGCGACACCGAGTCCGGTGAGCGCGCGGACGGCGGCCGGCATCAGCCCCTCGCCGCACGCCTTGTCCACCGGGCCCGGCCGCGGCTCCGCCACCACCACCCGCAAGCCGGCCCGCGCCGCGTGGATCGCGGTGGCCAGCCCGGCCGGGCCGCCGCCCGCGATGAGCAGGTCGATCACGAGGCCGCGACGGCCGCGCCCGGGGCCGCGCCGCCGGCCACCCCGGGGCACTCGGCCGTCGCCTCGCCCAGCGCGGCGTTCTCGCAGCGCAGCCGCACCGCGAGCAGCGGCAGGTCGGCGAGCGTGAAGCAGACCGCGGTGAGCCAGCAGCCGTGCACCAGCGGAAGCGCGGCGCCTTCGACGACGACCGCCAGGTAGTTGGGATGGCTCAGCAGACGGTACGGCCCGGCCGCCACCAGCGGCAGTCCGGGCACGACGATGACCCGGGTGTTCCAGCGCGGCCCGAGCGTACGGACGCACCACCAGCGCAGGGCCTGGGCGGCCAGCGCGAGGGCGAGCATCGGCCAGCCCAGGGCGGGCAGGAACGGCCGGTGCGCCCAGTGCGCCTCGGCGAGGCAGCCGGCCAGCAGCCCGGTGTGCAGCAGGACCATCACCGGGTAGTGGCCCCGGCCGGACTCCGTGCCGCCCTGCCGCAGGCTCCAGCGGGCGTTGCGCCGGGCGGTGGCGAGTTCGGCGAGCCGTTCGGCGGCCACGAGCGCGATGAGCAGGGTGTAGGGGGACATCAGCGGGCCTACCAGCGGAGGAGGACGAGTTCGGAGCAGAACCCCGGGCCCATCGCGAGCAGCAGCCCGTAGGTCCCGGTCAGCGGGCGACGCAGCGCCAGGGTGTCGCGCAGGATGTGGAGGACGGAGGCGGAGGAGAGGTTGCCGACCTCGGCGAGCGAACGCCAGGTCAGCTCCAGGGCGCGGGCCGGGAGATCGAGGGCGTCCCGGACCGCTTCGAGCACCTTCGGGCCGCCGGGGTGGCAGATCCAGGCCGTCACGTCCTGCGGCTTGAGGTCGTGTTCGGCGAGGAACGTGCGGACCTCGGTGCCCAGATGCCGCCGTACCAGCTCGGGCAGTTCGCCGTCGAGCACGATCTGGAAGCCGCGGTCGCCGATGTTCCAGCCCAGCAGGTGCTCGGTGTCCGGGTAGAGGTGGCTGCGGGTGGCCACCACGGTCGGGCCGCCGAGGTTGCCTCTCCGGGCGGCGCCGCTGCCGTCGTTGTCGTTCCGGTCGCTGTCACTGTCGCCTTCTTCGTCGTCCCCGCGGCCGCCCGGGTGGTCCCGCCCCACCGCGACGACCGCCGCCGCGCCGTCCCCGAACAGCGAGCCGGCCACCAGGTTGGCGAACGAGGAGTCGGCGGGCTGCAAGGTCAGCGAGCACAGTTCCACCGACAGCAGCACCGCCACACCGTCCGGCCGGCCGGCCAGGAAGTCGTGCAGCCGGGCGATCCCGGCGGCCCCGGCCACACAGCCGAGCCCGAACATCGGTACCCGCCGCACATCCGGGCGCATGCCCAGCCGCGTCGCCAACCGGGCGTCGATCGAGGGCGCGGCAATACCCGTCACCGAGGTGAAGATCACCAGATCCACCTCGGCCGGGCGCACCCCCGCCTCGTCGAGCGCGGCGGTCACCGCCCGCTCACCGAGCTCCATGGCCACCTCGATGAAGGTGTCGTTGGCCTCCCCGAAGCCGCTCATCGCGACGCAGCGCGCCAGCGGCACCGCCAGCCGGCGGGACCGGACCGTGGAGGCGGCGTGCAGCCGGTCGAGCAGCTCGCGCTCCTCCTCCCGCACCAGCCCTATGGCCACCAGCGCGTCCCTGATCTCGTGCTGTTCGTACCGATACGGCGGGAGCACTCCGTGAACGGCGGCGATTCGGGTCATTTCGCCAGCATAGGCCCGCAACCGTATGAAACCTCCGGATGAGGGCGCGTCAGCACCCGGTGTCACAACCGGTCGTGCCGATCCGCCCGAGGTACCCGGCGGCGGCCCGGGCCGCGACCCAACCGCCCCGCGCCGCGGGGTATCCGCTCCCGCGCGCTGATCCACCGACCGGGACGCGGCAGCGCTTAGCATCACGACGTGTCCAGCACCCCGGCCCCTCCCGCCCCGGCGCCGGAGGCGCTGACGCCGCCCCGACCGGCCCGCCCGGTGGCCGGCCTGCTGCGGGCCTGTCATCCGGAGCCCACCGTCGCGGTCACCGCGCTGATCACCGCGCTGGCGGCGGCCTCGGGGCGCGGCCGGCTCGCCTGCCTGCTGATCGCCGCCGCGGTGTTCACCGGCCAGCTCTCGGTCGGCTGGAGCAACGACCGGATCGACCTCCAGTCGGACCGGGCGGCGGGCCGCCACGACAAGCCGCTGCCGTCCGGCGCGCTGCGGCCGGTCACCGTGTCGGTCGCGGCCGGCTGCGCGCTGCTCCTGTGCGTACCGCTGTCGCTGGCCACCGGTTCCGTGCCGGCCGGCGCCGCCCACCTGACCGGAGTCGCCGCGGCGTGGGCGTACAACTTCGGCGTCAAGGGGACCGTCCTGTCCTGGCTGCCCTACGCCCTGGCCTTCGGGCTGCTGCCGGCCTTCATCACCCTGGGACTGCCGGGCCGGCCCTTGCCGCCGCTCTGGTCGATGGCCGCCGGCGCGCTGCTCGGCGTGGGCGCGCACGTCACCAACGTGCTGCCCGACATCGACTCCGACCTCGCGGCCGGCATCCGTGGCCTGCCACAACGGCTGGGCAGGCGCCGGAGCAGAAGCCTGGCCCCCGTGCCGCTCGTGGCCGCCTCGGTGGTCCTCGTCTTCGGTCCGCCCGGCCCGGCCGGGCCCGCCGGGTGGACCGCGCTGGCCGTCACCGGCGGACTGGCCGTGGCCACCGTCCTCCCGGCGCGGGCCGGCTCGCACAGCCGGCGCCCGTTCCTCGCGACCCTGGCGATGGCCGTGACCGCGGTGGCGCTGCTCGTGCTGCACGGCGCCGCGCTGGCCTGAGATCGGGCGCACCGGCCGGTCGGCCCGTCACCCCGCGGGCAGGCCCGGCCCGGTCACCCCTCCTGCGGCGGCAACCAGGGGTCCTGCCACGGCGGATGCCCCGCCACCAGGGAGTGCGCCGCGGCCGGCCCCCAACTGCCCTGCTCGTAGGGCTGCACCGGAGTGGGGTGGTCGAGCAGCGGCTGGACGATCCGCCAGGTCTCCTCGACGCTGTCCTCCCGGGCGAAAAGCTGCGGATCGCCGATCATGGCGGCGTAGAGCAGCCGCTCGTACGGCTCGCGCGGCTTGCCCAGCTCCTCGGCGAAGGGGGTGTCGAGATGGACCGGGTGCCAGGTGTCCCCGGCATGTCCGGCGAGCTGCATCCGCAGACCGGGTTTCTTGTCGATACGCACCACGATCTGGTTCCGCTCCACCTGGTGGGAGGTGTGCAGGAAGGACAGGGTGGGCGTGCGGTGCAGGAGCAGCCGGACCTCGGTGACGGTCTCCGGCATGGCCTTGCCCGCCCGCAGGAAGACGGGGACGCCGGACCACCGCCAGTTGTCGATCTCCAGCCGCAGGGCGACGAAGGTCTCGGTGGCCGACTCCCCGGCCACGCCGGGCACATCGAGATACCCCTGGTACTGGCCGCGCACGCAGCGCTTGGGGTCGATCGGCGGGATGGACCGGAAGAGCTCGGCCTTCTTGTCACGCAGGTCGTCGGCGTCCGCGCCGACCGGGGGCTCCATGGCGACCAGCGCCAGCACCTGGAGCAGATGGTTCTGCACCACGTCGCGCAGCGCGCCGACGGCGTCGTAGAAGGAGCCGCGGTCCGCCACGCCGAAGTTCTCCGCCATGGTGATGTGGATGGCGGACACGCTCCTGCGGTCCCACACGTCGGCCATCGCGAGGTTGGCGAACCGCAGATACTCCAACTGGATGACCGGCTCCTTGCCGAGGAAGTGGTCGACCCGGAGGATCTGGTCCTCCCGGAGCACCTTGCGCAAGCGGGCGTTGAGTTCGCGGGCGGACGCCAGATCGTGCCCGAAGGGTTTCTCGACGGCGACCCGGGCGTTGCGCAGCAGGTCCGCGGCGGCGAGGTGCTCGACGATCGGCGCGAAGAGGAAGGGCGGCATCTCCAGGTAGAACAGCGGCCTGCTGTCGCGGTCGATCATCCGGCCGAGCTCCTCGTAGAGCGCGTCGCCGGTGACATCGCCCCGCAGATACGTCAGCCGCCGGGCGAACCGGTCGAACACCCGCTCGTCGAGATCCTCGCCGCCCTCGGTGATCGCCTGCCGGGCGCGGTCCACGAGGTCCTGCCGGGACCAGTCGGCGCCGGCGATCCCGATGATCGGGCAGCCGAGCATCTTCCGGCGCTCCAGGCGGTAGAGCGCGCTGAAGGTCATCTTGCGGGCCAGATCCCCGGAGATGCCGAAGATCACCATCAGGTCGGCGGTGCCGCCGGCGCCGCCCCGCGGGGTCTCGTTCTTCGTACCGGTCGCATCGCTCGCCATGGCCATGTCCCACCTCCGGGATCAGCAGGACCCGGTTCGGCCGCGGAGCCCGGCCGTCACAGCTCGTCCTCCTCCTCACCACAGCACACCCTGGGCCCGGCGGCTACCACACGCACCTGACGGTGCGGGCCGGGGCCCGGCAATACGGCCGAATGGTCGCAGTCCCGGCCGTCCCGGCCGGCGCTGGATCGCCTGACGGCGAGCACCGGACCGAAGCTCTCCTCCCGCGCGATGACGGAGGCGTGGCCGACGTCGGCGACGACAGTGGGCCTGACGCGCCGGTCTCCAGACCCGCCGACTGCCGGGTGGTCTGCCGCCCCGGGGGCGGTCGGAAGGGGCCGCGACCGGCAGCCGCGCTGTAGCGGGCCCACCGGCGGCCCGGGACCGCTAGTGTCTGCACCACTTCCTCCCGGCCCCAGTCGGTTCTTCCCACGGGCCGACTCCGCCCTGACCGGTCAGCCGGCGCCCGATCCCGCGGCGCCGGCCCGGCGCCGGCGGTTCGGGACGGCGCACCCCAAGATCGGCAGAGCGACAAGGTGACCATGAGACGATTATCCGGAACCGGCGGCATACCCCTTGAAGCCGCTGAACCCGCTGCACCCGCCCGGTTCGGGCCGCGTGCGGCGCGTCGACCGGGCGCGGCACGCGGACGGCGCGGACCGCGCGCGTCGCGCGGGCTGCGGGTGCTGCTCACGCTGGTGACCGCGGCCGGCCTGGCCGGCGTCTTCGGTGTCACCGGCCAGGCCGCGGCGGCCACCACCATCCCCAACACCGTGGTGCCCGTGCCGGTGAGCGAGACCGCCAACGGGCAGACCTTCACCCTGGCGTCCTCGGCGACCATCAGCTCCGCCGACGCCAACGTCGGCGGCTATCTGGCCGGTGTGCTGCGCGCCTCCACCGGATACGCGCTGCCGCTGACCGTCGGCTCGGGCAGCGGCGGCACCGTCTCCCTCCAGCTCTCCGGCGCGCCGACCGGCACCGGGACCGAGGGCTACCAACTCACCACGACCACCAGTGGGGTGGTGATCCGCGCCAACCAGAGCGCCGGACTCTTCCACGGAGTCCAGACGCTGCTGCAACTCCTGCCGCCCGCGGTGATGAGCAGCACGGCGCAGAGCGGTCCGTGGACCGTCCCCGGCGGGACCGTGCTGGACTACCCCCGCTATGCCTACCGCGGCGCCATGCTCGACGTCGCCCGCCACTTCTTCACCGTGGCCCAGGTCAAGCGCTACATCGACGAGTTGTCGCTGTACAAGGTCAACTACCTGCATATGCACCTGTCGGACGACCAGGGCTGGCGGATCGCCATCAACAGTTGGCCCAACCTGGCCACGCACGGCGGCAGTACGCAGGTCGGCGGCGGCGCCGGCGGCTACTACACCCAGGCCGACTACAGCGCGATCGTGGCCTACGCGACGGCCCACTACATCACGGTCGTCCCGGAGTTGGACATGCCGGGGCACACCAACGCGGCGCTCTCCTCCTACGCCCAGCTCAACTGCAACGGCGTGGCGCCCGCCCTCTACACCGGCACCAGCGTCGGGTTCAGCTCGCTGTGCGTGGCGCTGCCCGTGACCTACACCTTCATCGACCAGGTGGTCGGCGAACTGGCCGCGCTCACCCCCGGCCCGTATCTCAACATCGGCGGCGACGAGGCGAGTTCGACCCCGGCCGCCGACTACGCCACCTTCGTCAACCATGTCCAGCAGATCGTCGCGTCGCACGGCAAGACCGTGGTGGGCTGGCACGACATCACCCACGCCACGCCGTTGCCGTCGACCGTCGCCCAGTTCTGGGGCACGGGCACCACGGACTCCGCCACGGCGGCCGCCGCCGCCAACGGCACCAAGGTCATCATGTCCCCCGCGAACCGGGCGTACCTCGACATGAAGTACACCAACTCGACCCCGCTCGGGCAGACCTGGGCGGGCCTCATCGAGGTGAACAAGGCGTACGACTGGAACCCGGGCGCGTATCTGAGCGGCGTCGGCGAGTCGTCGGTACTCGGGGTGGAGGCCCCGCTGTGGACCGAGACGATCGTCACCTCGGCCAATATCGACTACATGGCCTTCCCGAGGCTCCCGGCCCTCGCCGAACTCGGCTGGTCGCCGCAGAGCACACACAGCGTCTCCGCCTTCGACCAGCGGGTGGGCGCCCAGGGGCCGCGATGGAAGGCGATGGGCGTCGGCTACTTCCACTCGACGCAGATCACCTGGCCGACCGGCTCCTGACCCGGCCGCAGGCCCCACCGCCAGAGCCGTTCCCCGGCGCCGGCCCTGCCCTGACCACCGGGCGGGGGCGGCGCCCCGGGAACCGCCGCCACCCGGTTGGCCGGGTGGCCGGGCGCCGCGCCGCGGTCGTCCCTAGGCTGCGTATTCATGACCATCATCGAGGAGTCCGTCGATGTCCGGGTTCCGGTCCGGATGGCGTACAACCAGTGGACGCAGTTCGAGAGCTTCCCCCGGTTCATGGACGGTGTGCTGCGGGTCGACCGGCCGAAGTCGACGCTGACCCACTGGGTGACCCGGCACTGCGGGGTGACCCGCGAGTTCGACGCGGAGATCGTGGCGCAGACCCCCGACGAGCGGGTCGCCTGGCGCGGCCTGGGGACGGCCCGGCATTCGGGGACGGTCACCTTCCAGTCGTTCGGCGACGAAAGGACGCGGGTGACGCTGCGGGTCGACTTCACGCCGCGCGGCGTCGTGGGATGGCTCATGGTCCTCACCGGCGCGATCCGCCGGCGGGTGCGCGGCAACCTGCGGTGTTTCAAGCTGTTCATCGAGGGGCAGGGCCGGGAGACCGGCGCGTGGCGCGGGGTGATCAGCGAGAGCCGGGTGCGGCCGGATTCGGGGCAGGATCCGCCGCATGTCCCCGATTGGCCGAGTGGCTGACACCCGAGCGCCTGATTTCGGGTACGCCCATACGGTGATGACGGCGATGACGGTGATGACGGCGATGACCATGGCGACGAAGGCGATGACGGCGAGAGGCTGAGCGGATGAAGAAGCCACCGACCGCGGACCAGGCTGGGGAACCGACCGGCGACAAAGCCGAGATCACCCCGCCCAAGACCTGGGCGGCCGGTGTTCCCGCGGTGGCCCACGCGCTCACCTACTCGCTGACCGAGACCTCCGGTGTGCGGACCGCGCGGACGCTGCTCAGCCTCAACCAGACCAGCGGCATCGACTGCCCCGGCTGCGCCTGGCCGGACCCCGAGCCCGGCCACCGGCACAAGAACGAGTACTGCGAGAACGGCGCCAAACACGTCAACGACGAGGCGACCACACGGCTGATCACCGCCGACTTCTTCCGTACGTACTCGGTCGCCGAACTGGGCCGCGCCTCCGACCAGTGGCTCAACCAGCAGGGCCGGCTCACCGAACCCATGGTCAAGCGCCCCGGCTCCGACCACTACGAACCGGTGAGCTGGCACGACGCGCTCGGGCTGATCGCGGACGAGCTGAAGGACCTGGACTCGCCGGACGAGGCCGTCTTCTACACCTCGGGGCGGGCGAGCAACGAGGCCGCCTTCGTGCTCCAGCTCTTCGCCCGGGTCTTCGGCACCAACAACCTGCCCGACTGCTCCAACATGTGCCACGAGTCGAGCGGCGCCGCGCTGCACGAGACGCTGGGCGTCGGGAAGGGCAATGTCAGCCTGACCGACCTCTACGACGCCGATCTGATCATCACCCTGGGACAGAATCCGGGCAGCAACCATCCGCGGATGCTCTCGGCGCTTGAGGAGAACAAACGCCGGGGCGGCCGGATCGTCGCGGTCAACCCGCTGCCGGAGGCCGGGCTGCTGCGGTTCAGGAACCCGCAGAAGCCGCGCGGTGTCATCGGCCGCGGCATCGCGATCGCCGACGACTTCCTGCAGATCCGGCTCGGCGGCGACCTGGCCCTCTTCCAGGCGGTGAACCTGCTGCTCCTGGAGGCGGAGGAGAACGCGCCGGGCGCCGTCCTCGACCGGTCCTTCATCGACTCCCACACCCATGGGTTCGCCGACTTCGCCGACCACATCAGGGCGACGGTCCGCTGGCCGGACGTGCTGGCCGCCACCGGGCTGACCCGGCGGCAGATCGAGCGGCTGCGCGATCTGATCCTCGGCAGCGAACGGGTCGTCATCTGCTGGGCGATGGGACTGACCCAGCACAAGCACGCCGTACCGACCATCCGCGAGCTGGTGAACACCCTGCTGATGCGGGGAAACATCGGCAAGCACGGCTCGGGCGTCTGCCCGGTGCGCGGCCACAGCAATGTGCAGGGCGACCGCACGATGGGGATCTGGGAGCAGATGCCCCAGCGGTTCATGGCCGATCTCGGCCGGGAGTTCTCCTTCACCCCGCCGGCGGCGCACGGCCTGGACACCGTGGACTCGATCAGGGCGATGCGCGACGGCCGGATCAAGGTCTTCCTCGGTCTGGCCGGCAACTTCGTCCGGGCCACCCCCGACAGCCGGGTCACCGAGGAAGCGGTACGGCGCTGCCGGCTCACCGCGCACATCTCCACCAAGCTCAACCGCTCGCACACGGTCTGCGGCCGGACGGCGCTGATCCTGCCGACGCTCGGCCGCAGCGAACGGGACATCCAAAGCGGCGGCGAGCAGTTCGTCACCGTCGAGGACTCGATGAGCATGGTGCACACCTCCCACGGCCGCGTCGAGCCCGTCTCCAAGCAGTTGCTCAGCGAGGTGGCGATCCTCTGCCGGCTGGCCCGCCGGACGGTCGGCGACCGGGTGCCGGTGCCCTGGGACCGGTTCGAGGCGGACTACGGCTCGCTGCGCGACCGGATCGCCCGGGTCGTGCCGGGCTTCGAGAACTTCAACGTCAGGGCGGCGAAGCCGGGCGGTTTCCCGCTCGCCAACCCGGTGAACGAGGGAGTCTTCGCGACGCCCAGCGGCAAGGCCGAGTTCAGCCGCAACGACTTCGCGATGCTGAGCGCCCCCGCCGGGCATCTCATCCTCCAGTCGATCCGCTCGCACGACCAGTGGAACACCGTCCCGTACACCAACAACGACCGCTATCGCGGCATCCACGGTTCGCGCCGCGTCGTCCTGGTCAACGCCGCCGATCTCGAGCGGCTCGGCCGCTCCGACGGCGAGCGGGTCGACCTGGTGAGCGTCTGGTCCGACGGCGCCGAGCGGCGCGCGGCGGACTTCCGGCTGGTCGCCTATCCCACCGCCCTCGGCTGCGCCGCCGCCTACTACCCCGAGATCAACGTCCTGGTGCCGCTGGACAGCGTGGCCGCGATCAGCAACACCCCGACCTCGAAGGGGATCACCGTACGCCTGGAACCACTGCGCGCGGCGGCGCCCGCCGCCGGGTGAGCGGGGGCGCCGGGTGAGCGGTGGGCGCGGGCTGAACTGCGGGCGCCGGTCGAGTCAGTCCTGTGCGGCCACCCACGCGTACCAGCGGTCCATCCCGGTGCCGGCGGTCGCGGACACCGTGAGAACCCCGACGTCCGGGTTGACCGAGCGGGCGTACTTCTCGCACAGGTCGACGTCGAAATCGACATAGGGCAGCAGATCGACCTTGTTGATGACGATCAGGTCGGCGGCGGCGAACATATACGGGTATTTCAGGGGCTTGTCGGTGCCCTCGGTGACCGAGATGATCACCACCCTGCTGTGCTCGCCGAGGTCGAACATCGCCGGGCAGACCAGATTGCCGACGTTTTCCACCAGGATCAGCGCGCCGCTCACCGGGGACAGCTCGGTCAGCGCGCCGCGCATCATCTCCGCGTCGAGATGGCACCCGGCGCCGGTGTTCACCTGGACCACCGCGCAGCCGGCCCGTCTGATCCGGTCGGCGTCGAGCATCGTCTCCTGGTCGCCCTCGACGACCGCCACCGGTCGCCGGCCGGAAAGCTCGCCGACGGTGCGTTCGAGCAGGGTGGTCTTGCCGGCACCCGGCGAGCTCATCAGATTCACCGCCGTGACGGACCGGGCGGCGAGCCAGGCCCGATTGCGCTCCGCGAGCGTCTCGTTCTTGGCCAGCACCCGCTGTTCGAGCGTGACGGTGCCGCCGTGCTCCGCCGGGTGGAGGTGCTCATGCGCGTGTCCGCCGTCGTCCGCTCCGCCGCAACCGCAGCTACCGCACATACCTCAGCCCACTTTCATGGAGATGATCTGGAGTTCCCGCCCCGAGGTGATGGCCACGTCCGCACTGCCGCAGGGACAGAGCAGCACCAGGTCCTTCAGGGTGAAATCGGCGGCGCACGAGCGGCAGTGTCCACCGCCCGGCGGCTGCTCGATGTCGAGCGTGGCGCCCTGCGCGACCGTCCCGTCGGTGATCAGGTCGAAGCAGAATCGCATGGAGTCGGCCACCACCGCGGTCAGCGCGCCGACCCGCAGTCTGACCGAATGTACCGGGCGGCCCGCGGCGCGTTCGCACACCGCGTCGACAACGCTCTGGGTGATCGACAGTTCGTGCATCGCCGCCTCCTTCTCCGGCCGCCACCTGAATGGGCCATTTCGCGCTTTCGGCAAACCCGGCTGTTCCGGCGGAAGACGGCGAACGATGGCGAACGATGTGCGGATTCCCGTGTTGACAGGCATCTTGAGCGGAGTCTAGATGGTAGCAATGTGAGCGACACCACAGGTGCGGGGCGAAAGTCGTTCGCTACGACGCAAGGGATCGGTCAACGGCCCCGGAAGGCGGCACCGCTATGCCGACAGAACAAGCAGTCACAGCTGAAGACACCCTGATCCATGTGCTGTGGATCAATGCCGGCCTGAGCTGCGACGGCGATTCGGTGGCGCTGACCGCCGCGACTCAGCCGAGCATCGAGGAGATCGCGCTCGGCGCGCTGCCCGGCCTGCCGAAAATCGCCGTGCACTGGCCGCTCATCGATTTCGAATGCGGACCCAACGGCGGCGCCGACGACTTCCTCGAATGGTTCTTCAAGGCGGACCGGGGCGAGCTCGATCCCTTCGTCCTGGTGGTCGAGGGATCGATCCCCAACGAGAAGCTGCACGGCGACGGCTACTGGTGCGGCTTCGGCAACGATCCGGCCACCGGACAGCCGATGACCACCAGCGAGTGGCTGGACCGGCTGGCGCCCAAGGCCACCGCGATCGTCGCCGCCGGCACCTGCGCGACCTACGGCGGTATCCACGCCATGGCGGGCAATCCGACCGGCGCCATGGGCGTGCCCGACTATCTGGGCTGGGAGTGGAAGTCCAAGGCGGGCATTCCCATCGTCAACGTGCCGGGCTGCCCGATCCAGCCGGACAACCTCTCCGAGACGCTCACCTATCTGCTCTACATGGCGACCGACCAGGCGCCCATGATCCCGCTGGACGAGGCGCTGCGGCCGAGCTGGCTCTTCGGCCAGACGGTGCACGAGGGCTGCGACCGCGCCGGCTATTACGAGCAGGCCGACTTCGCCACCGAATACGGCTCGCCCAAGTGCATCGTCAAACTGGGCTGCTGGGGCCCGGCCGTCAAATGCAATGTGCCCAAGCGCGGCTGGATGAACGGAATCGGCGGCTGCCCCAACGTCGGCGGGATCTGTATCGGCTGCACCATGCCCGGATTCCCGGACAAGTTCATGCCCTTCATGGACGAGCCGCCCGGCGGAAAGCTCTCCACCAACTCCGCCAAGGCGTACGGATCGACCATGCGCCGGCTGCGGCAGATCACCACCCACACCCTCGACCGGGAGCCGAAATGGCGCCGGCCGGGCAATACCCTCACGACCGGTGCCACCCGCACCTGGTGACCCACCGCGACACAAGGAAAGATGAGGCGGCGCAATGACGGCGACGCGGAGCAGGGGTGGCGGCCGCACGCAGGGCAAAGACGAACTGGTGGAGATGGCGTGGGACCCCATCACCCGTATCGTCGGCAGCCTGGGCATCTACACGAAGATCGACTTCAAGCAGCGTGTGGTGGCCGAGTGCCACAGCACCAGCTCGATCTTCCGCGGCTATTCGGTCTTCATGAAGGGCAAGGACCCGCGCGACGCCCACTTCATCACCAGCCGGATCTGCGGTATCTGCGGTGACAACCACGCCACCTGTTCCTGTTACGCGCAGAACATGGCCTATGGGGTCAAGCCGCCGCACCTCGGCGAATGGATCGTCAACCTCGGCGAGGCCGCCGAGTACATGTTCGATCACAATATCTTCCAGGAGAACCTGGTCGGGGTCGACTACTGCGAGAAGATGGTCGCCGAGACCAATCCCGGAGTGCTCGAAAAGGCCAACCGGACCCCCTCCCCGCACGGCGACGACCATGGCTACAAGACCATCGGCGACATCATGCGCTCGCTGAACCCCTTCACCGGCGAGTTCTACCGCGAGGCGCTCCAGGTGAGCCGGCTGACCCGGGAGATGTTCTGCCTGATGGAGGGCCGGCACGTGCACCCCTCCACGCTCTACCCCGGCGGTGTGGGCACGGTCGCGACCATCCAGCTCATGACGGACTACATCACCCGGCTCCAGCGCTATGTCGAGTTCATGAAGAAGGTCGTGCCGATGCACGACGACCTCTTCGACTTCTTCTACGAGGCGCTGCCCGGCTACGAGATGGTCGGCAACCGGCGGGTCCTGCTCGGCTGCTGGGGCTCCTTCCAGGACCCCGAGCACTGCAACTTCGAGTACAAGGACATGACCGACTGGGGCCGGAAGATGTATGTGACCCCCGGCGTGGTCGTCGACGGGAAACTCGTCACCACCGACCTGGTCAAGATCAACCTGGGGATCCGCGTCCTGCTCGGCTCGTCGTACTACGGCGACTGGGAGGACCAGGAGATGTTCGTGACCCACGACCCGCTCGGCAACCCGGTCGACCGGCGGCACCCGTGGAACCAGCACACCAACCCGCGCCCGCAGAAGCGCGACATGGACGGCAAATACAGCTGGGTCATGTCGCCCCGGTGGTTCGACGGCAAGGACTACCTCGCCCTCGACACCGGCGGCGGCCCGCTGGCCCGGCTGTGGACCACCGCGCTGGCCGGCCTGGTCGACATCGGCTACATCAAAGCCACCGGACACAGCGTCCAGATCAACCTCCCCAAGACCGCGCTCAAGGGCCCGGTCGAGCTGGAGTGGCGCATCCCGCAGTGGAGCAACACCATCGAGCGCAACCGGGCCCGTACCTACTTCCAGGCGTACGCGGCGGCCTGCGCGCTGCACTTCGCGGAGAAGGCACTGGTGGAGATCCGGGCCGGCCGGACCAAGACCTGGGAGACCTTCGAGGTCCCCGAGGAAGGTGTCGGCTGCGGCTTCACCGAGGCGGTGCGCGGCGTCCTGTCGCACCACATGGTGATCCGGGACGGCAAGATCGCCAACTACCACCCCTATCCGCCCACTCCGTGGAACGCGAGCCCCCGCGACAGCTACGGGACGCCGGGCCCCTACGAGGACGCGGTGCAGGGCCAGCCGATCTTCGAGGAGAACGACCGGGAGCACTTCAAGGGCATCGACATCATGCGCACGGTCCGGAGCTTCGACCCCTGCCTGCCCTGCGGTGTGCACATGTATCTCGGCGAGGGCAAGAAGCTCGAACTGCTCCACTCCCCGACCCAGTCCGCGGGTGCGTGACGTGACCGAACAGCTTCCCCCGACGGCCGCCGACCGGCACACCACCGGCGACCGGATCGACACCCTGCTTGCCGCCGCGGCGGCGGGCGGGACGATCGCCCGCGAACGGAGCGAGGAACTCGTCCGGCTGGTCACCGATTTCTACGGCGCCGGACTGACCAGGCTGCTCGAACTCGTCCATGAGCGGGGCCGTCTCGACGACGACACGCTCGCCGCCCTGGCCGCGGACGACCTGGTGGCGAGCATCCTGCTGGTGCACGGACTGCACCCGTACAGCGTGGAGACACGGGTGGAGGCCGCGCTGGCGAGCGTACGGCCCTACCTGGGCTCCCACGGCGGCGATGTCGAACTGCTCGGCATCACCGACGACGGCGCCGTCCGGCTGCGCCTGCTCGGCAGTTGTGACGGCTGCCCGTCCTCCTCGGCCACGCTCACGCTCGCCGTACGGGGAGCGGTCGAGTCGGCCGCCCCGGAAATCCGTACGATCGAGGTCGAGTCCGCCGCCGACGCGGCGTCGACCGCCGCCGGACCGCTGGTCCCGGTGGACGCCCTCTTCGCCCGGCTGCACGAGCCGGCCCCGGCGCCCGACGAGGCCGGTGCCACCTGGCAGCCCGTGCCGGAGCTGGTCGGCCTGGACTCGGGCGCGGTCACCCGGCTGACGGTCGACCAGGTCCCGGTGCTGGCCTGCCGGATCGGCGCGGACCTCTTCGCCTTCCGCGACCGGTGCGCCCGCTGCGAGCAGCCGCTGGCGGGCGCGGTCCTGGCCCGGCGGCTGGGCGGCGGACCGGCAGACGCGGTCCTGCGCTGCCCCGCCTGCGCGGCGCACTACGACGTACGACGGGCCGGCGCCTGCCTGGACGCGGACGACCTGCACCTGGACCCGCTGCCGCTGCTCGCCGACGGCGCCACCGTCTCGGTCGCCGTCCCGGCCCCGGTGGCGACATGATCCTCCACGGCCGCCGCTCCTCACCGGCCGCCGCACTGCTGAGGATCCGGCACCGCCCGCGCCCGGTCACCGCCGAGCGCTGCGAGATGTGCGCCGAGCCGGTCCGGCCGGACCACTCCCATGTGGTGAACCTGGACACCCGGGCCCTGATGTGCAGTTGCCGGCCCTGCTACCTGCTCTTCGGCGACCAGGACGCGGAGTTGCGCTACCGGGCCGTACCCGAGCGGTATCTGCGCTTCGACGATCTCATCCTCGACCAGCGGACCTGGGACGAACTCCAGATCCCGGTCGGGCTCGCGTTCATCTTCCGCAACTCCCGGCTGGGCCGCGCGATCGCCTTCTACCCGGGGCCCGCGGGCGCCACCGAGTCCGAACTGCCCCTGGACACCTGGGACACCCTCGTCGCGGCCAACCCCGAACTGGCCGCGCTGCACGCCGACGTGGAGGCCCTGCTGATCCGCCGCTCGGACCGGCCGGGCGCCTCGACCTGCCATCTCGTGCCCATCGACGCCTGCTACGAACTGGTCGGCCGGCTGCGTACTCTGTGGCGCGGCTTCGACGGCGGCCGGCAGGCGCACGACGCCATCGACGCGTTCTTCGCCCGGGTCGGAGAACGCAGCACGGGCGTAGACCTGGTGGGTCCGTCATGAGCGGCCTCGGCTTCTCGGTGCTGGACATGTTCGCCGAGCCGTACACCGTCGTACCGCAGTTGACCGCGCGGCTGCGGATCGAGGACGGGACGGGGGAGCGGATCCACGCGATCGTGCTGCACTGCCAGGTCCGGATCGAACCGCAGCGCCGCCGCTACGACGACGCCGAAGGGGACGGCCTGCGCGGCCTGTTCGGCGGGCGGGAACGGTGGCCGGACACCCTCAAGCCCTTCCAGTGGATGCGCTGCGACACCACCGTGCAGGGCTTCACCGGCGCCACCGAGGTCGATCTCGCCCTGCCCTGCACCTACGACTTCGACGTGATCGGCTCCCGCTATCTGCACGCGCTCGGCGACGGCGAGGTGCCGCTCACCCTGCTCTTCTCCGGCACGGTGTTCACCCGGGGCGGGGCGGGCTTCGGCGTACGGCAGGTGCCCTGGGAGTGCGAGGCCCGGCACGCGCTGCCGGTCGCGGTGTGGCGGCGGATGATGTCGTTCCACTTCCCCAACTCCGGCTGGATCAGGCTGGATCAGGACGTCATCGACGAGATCGCCGACTTCCGCGCGCGCCGCGGGCTGATCGGCTGGGACGAGACGGTGCGGGTCCTGCTGGCCGGCGCGGGCGAGGTGGTCGTGTGACCGCCTTTGATCCGGCAGGTCCGGCAGGTCCCGTTGGTTCGGCCGGCCTCGACCGGGTCCGTGCGATCGCCGACGCGGTGCTCTACGAGGGATATCTGCTCTACCCGTACCGCGCCAGCTCGCACAAGAACCGGTCCCGCTGGCAGTTCGGCGTCCTCGGCCCGCCGTCCGCGTCCCCGGAGAGCTTCGCCGAGGATCCCGGCATGGCGACGCAGGTCCTGCTGGCGCGGTCCGACAAAGGGCCGGCCGGGCCGGCCGGGGCCACCGGGCCTGCCGGGTCGGCCGCCGTCACCGTCCATCTCCGCTTTCTCCAGCTCCAGATCCGCGAGGTGCAGCGGCCCGGCGCCGACGGCGACTGGATCCCGGTCGGCGAACTGCGGGTCGACGGCGGGTCGGTGCTGAGCTGGGACGAGGCGGTGGAGCGGGAAGTCGTGCTGCCCGCCCTGGCGTTGACGCAGCCGTACGACGCGCGCCACACGGTCCCGGGCGGCGCCGACATCGAGCCGCTGGCGGCCGCGGACGGCACACCGGTCGGCCGGATCGTCAGACGCCGTGAACCGCTCACGGTCCGGATCCGCGCCTCGGCGACGGCCGACGACGGCTTCGTCCGGCTGTCGGTGGCGGTGGCGAACGAGCACCCGGAGACCGCGGCCGGCAAGGACGCCGCGATCCGCACCTCGCTCATCGGCTCGCATCTCATCCTCCAGGCACACGGCGCCGAGTTCGTCTCCCTGCTCGAACCGCCGCAGCAGGCGGTGGCCGCCGCGGCCCGCTGCCGGCAACGCCGCTGCTGGCCCGTACTGGCCGGCCCGCACGGCTCGACCGACGTGGTGCTCGGCGCGCCGATCATCCTCTACGACCACCCCGAGGTGGCCGAGCAGAGCCCGGGCGCGCTCTTCGACTCCACCGAGATCGACGAGATCCTGACGCTGCGGGTGATGACCATGACCGAGGAGGAGAAGGCCGAGGCGCGCGCCACCGATCCGCGGGCGCGGGAGATCATCGACCGCTGCGACGCCATGTCGGCGGCGGACCTGCAACAGCTGCACGGTCTGCTGCGCGATCCACACCCGGCACCCGCCGTCGCGAGCGCGGGCGCGGGCGTGGGCGTGGGCACGAGCGCGGGTATGGGCACGGGCGCCGGCGGCGACCTGCGCGACACCGAGCCGCCCGCCTTCGACACCGGGGGCGCGCCCTGGTGGGACCCGGCGGCCGACGCCCTGGTCGATCCCGCCTCCGACGCGGTCGTGATCGACGGCGTCCGCGTCAGCAAAGGCGGCCTGGTGCGGGTCCACCCCTCCCGCCGCGCCGACGCGCAGGACCTCTTCTTCGCCGGCCAGGTGGCCCGGGTGACCGGTGTCATCTCCGACGTCGACGGGGGTGTGCACGTCGCGCTCGTCCTCGTCGACGACCCGGCGGCCGACCTGCACGACTGGTACGGCCGCTATTTCTACTTCGCCCCCGACGAGCTGGAACCACTGGCCGTCGACGCCCCCGCCGACCCCCGAGAGGAGAGCCGACCATGAAGGTCCTGGGCATCATCAGTACCGCGCTGGCCGCCGTAGGGGCGGTCACCGCCCTCGTCGTCGGCGTGATGTCGATCCCCGACATCCGCCGCTATCTGCGCATGCGTTCGATGTGAGCGCGGCGGGCGCCGAGAGATCCCGCGCACGCACCGAGGAAGAGGAAGAGACCGAGGAAGGGGATGCGATGACCGAGAAAACCGGGAAACCGGGCAGGCCCGGCGACTGGCTGACCGAGGAGCCGCAGGAGGCGCGGGGTCCGAAGGGCTCCCGCGACACCGGCTCCGACAAGCCCGGCGCCGGCCCCGCCGACCGGCCGGAGAGCGCGGCCGACAGGCCCGATGAGAAGGCCGACACCTCGGTGCGGCCCCAGGGCCCGATCGACCCGGACGCGCCCCCGCTCCAGTCCGGCGGAGGCTGACCGGTGGCCGGCGGGGTGCTCGTGGCGGGCATCGGCAACCTCTTCCTCGGCGACGACGGCTTCGGCCCCGAGGTGGTGCGACGGCTGGCCGCGTCCGACGGCCTGCCGCCGCGCGTCAGGACGGTCGACTACGGCATCCGGGGCATGCACCTGGCCTACGACCTGCTCGACGGCTACGAGGCGCTGATCATCGTCGACGCCTACCCGGGAGCCGGTCCGCCCGGCGCCCTGACCGTGCTGGAGGTCGGCCCGGCGGACCTCGGCAATGGTGCATTCGACGCACACGGTATGAATCCGGTGGCAGTACTGGCAAATCTGGGCTCAATGGGCGGTATCCTGCCGCTCACCTACATCGTCGGATGCACCCCCGCCGGGGTCGAGGAGGGGATCGGCCTCAGTGAGGCCGTCGCCGCCGCGGTCCCGGCGGCGGCCGACGCGGTACGCACCTTGGTCCGGCGGCTGGTGCCGGCCGAACCCGCCGAACCCAGGAGCTCTTGAAGATGTGTCTTGGCATCCCCGGCCGAGTCGTGGAGATCGTGGACGGATACGCCGGCCAGCTCGCGCTGGTCGATGTGGAAGGGGCGCGGCGGCGCGTCAACATCGGGATGCTCGACGAACCCCCGGGCCCCGGCGCGTGGGTGCTGCTCCACATGGGCTTCGCGGTCGAGGTCGTCGACCGGGCCACGGCCGAAGAGGCCCTGTCGGGGCTGGAGATGATGGGGCGGGCCAGGGACCGGCGGATCCGCCGGCGGTTCGAGGTGCGCGGCGTGGTCCAGGGCGTGGGTTTCCGGCCCTTCGTCTACGTCACCGCCTCGCGCCTCGCGCTGGCCGGCTCGGTCGCCAACACCAGCGCCGGCCTGGTGGCCGAGGTGGAGGGGGGCGCTGAGGCCGTGGCGGAGTTCGGCCGGATCCTGCGCGCGGACCCACCGCCCCTGGCGGTGGTGGAGCGGGTGGACTCGTGCGAGCTGCCGACGCGGGGCGGCACGGAGTTCACCATCGAGGACTCCACCGAGGGGGACCGGGCCCGCACCCTGGTCTCACCCGACGTCGCCGTCTGCCGGGACTGCCGGCAGGAGATGAGCGATCCCGCCGACCGGCGGTACCGCCACCCCTTCATCACCTGCACCCACTGCGGCCCCAGGTTCACCATCGTCACCGGCACGCCGTACGACCGGTCGGCCACCACGATGGCCGCCTTCACGATGTGCGGGGACTGCCAGGCGGAGTACGAGGATCCGGGCGACCGCCGCTTCCACGCCCAGCCGATCTCCTGCCACAACTGCGGCCCCCGGCTCGAACTGGTCCGCGGCGACGGCGGAGCCGCGGTGACCGGCGCCGACGCGCTGCGGGCGGCGCGGGACCTGCTGGCCGCCGGACGGATCGTCGCGGTCAAGGGCGTCGGCGGCTATCACCTGGCGTGCGACGCCGGCGACGACCGGGCGGTGGGCGAACTGCGCCGCCGCAAAGAGCGGGGCGGCAAGCCGTTCGCCGTGATGGTCCGCGACCTCGCCGTGGCCGCCGAACTCGTCACCTTGACCGAGGCGGAAGAAGAGCTGCTCACCGGGGTCCGCGCGCCGATCGTGCTGCTGCCGCGCCGTCCCGGCGGCGCCGGGGTCTGCCACGCGGTGGCGCCGGACAATCCCGATCTCGGGCTGATGCTCCCCTACACCCCGCTGCACGTCCTGCTCTTCGGGATCGGGGACGACCACCCGGGGCCCGACGCGCTGGTGATGACCTCCGCCAATCCGGCCGGCGAACCGATCGTCACCGACGACGCCCGGGCGCTGACCGAACTGGCGCCGCTGGCCGACGCCTGGCTGCGGCACGACCGGACCATCCATGTGCCCTGCGACGACTCGGTCAGCCGATACGCGGCCGGCGCCGAACTGCCGCTGCGCCGATCACGCGGCTACGCCCCGCTGCCCCTCGTACTGCCCTTCGACGTGCCGCCGACGCTCGCCGTCGGCGCCGACCTGAAGAACACCTGCGCGCTGGGCGAAGGCCGCTACGCATGGGTCAGCCAGCACATCGGCGACATGGCGGGACTCGCCACCGTCGACGCGCTGACCCGCACCGAGGAGCACCTGGAACACCTCACCGGTGTGCGCCCCGGCCAGCTCGTCGCCGACCAGCACCCCGACTACGGCTCCGCCCGCTGGGCCCGCGGGCACGCGGCCGGCCGGCCGGTGCGCACCGTGCAGCACCACCACGCGCACATCGCCTCGGTGATGGGGGAGCACGGCCTGGGCGCCGACGAGAAGGTGATCGGGATCGCCTTCGACGGCACCGGATACGGCTCCGACGGCGCGGTGTGGGGCGGCGAGGTCCTGGTGGCCGGCTACAAGTCCTTCCGCAGGGCGGCGCACCTCGGCTACGTACCGCTGGCGGGCGGCGACGCGAGCGTACTGCGGCCCTACCGGATGGCCCTGGCCCACCTGCACGCCGCCGGTGTGGACTGGGAGCCCGGCATGCCCGCCGTCGACGCCTGCCCGGTCAGGGAACGTGCCGTACTCGCCCACCAGTTCGGCACCGGCTTCGGCTGTGTGCCCACATCGAGCATGGGCCGCCTCTTCGACGCGGTCGCCTCACTGGCCGGTGTCCGGCACGAGGTGACCTACGAGGCGGAGGCCGCGGTCCAATTGGAGGGGCTGGCCAGGTCCGGGGGAGCGGCCGCCACCGGTCCCGGCGGCGGCTACGCGTTCCGGATCGGGCTCGCGGAGGTCGGCGAACCCGCCGTCGCCGACGCCGGCCCGGTGATCCGCGCCGTGGTGGCCGACGTACGGGCCGGCGTACGGGCCGGGCTGATCGCCGCGCGCTTCCACGCGTCGGTCGCGGCCCTGGTCGCCGACCTCGCCGAGATCTGCCGGGTGCAGACCGGCCTCGACGTGGTGGCCCTGGGCGGCGGGGTCTTCCAGAACGCCGTACTGCTCACCGAGGCCCAGCGCACCCTCACCGAGCGGGGGTTCACCGTACTGCGGCCCCGGCTGCTGCCGCCGAACGACGGCGGGCTCGCGCTGGGGCAGCTACTGATCGCCGCGGCGGGCTGACCGCACCGGCGAGATCGGATCCACCGAGAAGAGGGACCATGTGTCTGGCAGTTCCGGGGCGAGTCCTCAGCACAGCGGAGGTCGACGGCACCTTGATGGCCGAGGTCGACTTCGGCGGCGTGCGCAAGGAGGTCTGCCTCCAGTACATCCCCGACGTGACGATCGGTGAATACGTCATCGTGCACGTCGGGTTCGCCATCCAGCGCCTCGACGAGCGGTCGGCCCGGCGGACGCTGGCCGACTTCGACCGGCTCGGCCTGCTGGCCGAGGAGTTCGGCGACAGCGCCGAACCCGGCGCCGAACCCGGCCCGCGGCGGGACCGGTTGACGGAAGGAGCGGGCCGTTGAGGTATCTGGAGGAGTTCAGCGACCCGGATCTGGCCGGCAAGCTGCTCGACGAGATCCACGCCGCCACCACCCGGCCATGGGCCATGATGGAGGTCTGCGGCGGCCAGACCCACTCCATCATCCGGCACGGCATCGACCAACTGCTCCCCGAGGGTGTGGAGATGATCCACGGCCCGGGCTGCCCGGTCTGTGTCACACCCCTGGAGATCATCGACCGGGCCCTGGCGATCGCCGCCCGCCCCGGAGTGATCTTCTGCTCCTTCGGCGACATGCTGCGGGTGCCGGGCAGCGGCCAGGACCTCTTCGCCGTCAAGAGCGCGGGCGGTGACGTCCGGGTGGTGTACTCGCCGCTCGACGCGCTGCGCCTGGCCAGGGAGAACCCCGACCGGGAGGTCGTCTTCTTCGGGATCGGGTTCGAGACCACCGCGCCCGCCAACGCGATGGCCGTCCACCAGGCCAGGCGCCTCGGGGTGCGCAACTTCTCGCTGCTGGTCTCCCATGTGCTGGTGCCGCCGGCGATGGCCGCCATCATGGAATCCCCCACCTGCCGGGTCCAGGCCTTCCTGGCCGCCGGGCACGTGTGCAGCGTGATGGGCACGGCGGAATACCCGCCGCTCGCCGAGCGGTACGAAGTCCCTATCGTGGTCACCGGTTTCGAGCCGCTCGACATCCTCGAAGGCATCCGCCAGACGATCGTCCAGCTCGAAACAGGCCGCCACGAGGTGAGCAACGCCTATCCGCGCGCCGTGCGCGAGGAGGGCAACCTGCCGGCGATCGCTATGCTGCGGGACGTCTTCGAGGTGACCGACCGCACCTGGCGCGGGATCGGCGAGATCCCGCTCAGCGGCTGGCGACTGGCCCCGAAATACAAGGAGTTCGACGCCGAACTGCGCTTCGACGTCAGCGCGATCCGCACCGCGGAGTCGGCCCTGTGCCGGTCCGGCGAAGTGCTCCAGGGCCTGATCAAACCGCATGAGTGCGCGGCGTTCGGCGCCCAGTGCACCCCGAGGAACCCGCTCGGCGCCACGATGGTCTCCGCCGAGGGCGCGTGCGCCGCCTACTACACCTACCGCCGACTGGAACTGGTCGATACGAAGTGATCGAAGCGACTGAAGTGACGCCCCACGCCCCGGCCGGCCTCGACTTCGAGAGCTGGGTCTGCCCGGTGCCGCTGCGCGACACGCCCCTGGTCGTCATGGGCCACGGCGGCGGCGGGGCGATGTCGGGGGAACTGATCGAGCACCTCTTCCTGCCCGCCTTCGGCGCCGCGGCCGCCGCCGAACTCGGCGACTCCGCCGTCCTCTCGGTCGGCGACGGCACCCGCCTCGCCTTCTCCACCGACTCGTTCGTGGTCAAACCGATGTTCTTCCCCGGCGGGTCGATCGGCGACCTCGCGGTGAACGGCACCGTCAACGACCTGGCCATGTCGGGGGCGTCGCCGCTGTTCATGTCGACCGCGTTCATCCTCCAGGAGGGCACCGAGCTGGCCGAACTCGGCCGGATCGCCCAGGCGATGGGCGCCGCCGCGCGGGCGGCGGGGGTGCGGCTGGTCACCGGGGACACCAAGGTCGTCGACAACGCCGGCGGCGACGGTGTCTACGTCAACACCTCCGGCATCGGACTGATCCCGGACGGCGTCGACATCAACCCGCGGCGCGCCCGGCCCGGTGACGCCGTGCTCATCAGCGGCGACATCGGCGTGCACGGGGTGGCGGTGATGAGCTGCCGGGAGGGCCTGGAGTTCGGCACCACGGTGGAGAGCGACACCGCCCCGCTGCACGGTCTGGTCGCCGCGCTGATCGCCGCCGGCGCCGATCCGCACGTGCTGCGCGACCCCACCCGCGGCGGTGTCTCGGCCGCTCTCAACGAGATCGCCCGCGCCTCGGCCGTGGGGGTCGAGCTGATCGAGCGCGAGCTGCCCATCCCGCCGGCGGTGGCGGACGCGTGCAGCCTGCTCGGGCTCGACCCCCTCCAGGTCGCCAACGAGGGCAAACTCGTCGCCTTCGTGCCCGCCGCGGCAGCGGATCAGGCTCTGGCGGCCCTGCGGGCGCACCCGCTGGGGCGGTCGGCACGCCGGATCGGCACCTGCGTGGCCGAGCACCCCGGCATGGTGGTGGCCAGGACCGGGCTCGGCGGCACCCGGGTGGTGGGCCTCCCGATCGGCGAACAGCTCCCGAGGATCTGCTGAATGAGCACACCGGGCGCGCTGCTGTTCGCGCGCTACGCCTACCCGCCCAATGAGCTGGGGTACTGCGGCCCCCCGGACGCCGCCGCGCTGCTCAGGCCCGACGGGGCGGCCGGCATCGAGGAGCGGGCCCGGCGGTTCGAGGGCGCCTGGTGCTACCTCGAAGTCCTCGCCGAGGCCGCCGGGCTCGCCGACCCGCTCGACGTGAGCGTCGTGGAGGCGTACTGGATCGGGAACGAGCTGCTCGACCGGGTCGACCCGGCGGTCCTCCTCGACCGGCTGCGCGAGCGGTTCAGGGGCCAGCTCGGCGGCACCTGGCGCCAGGCGGCCCACCGCGCCCTCGCCCACCACAGCTTCCAGGTGTTCGACGTGTACCCGTGGGCCGAGATGCTCCGGCGCACCGGCAACCCGACGGCGCTGTCCGTACTCGACCAGTGCCGTATCCGGGGCGGCGTGGTCCTCGGCGTCGAGGGCGAGGCGGCCACCGTGGAGTCCCGCCCGCTCCGCTGGGACGGGACGGGCATGGTCACCGGGGCGCCCCGGCGCGAGGTGGTTCGCTGGTCGACCGGCGGCCGCTCGCTCATCGCCGCGCCACGCCCGGGCGATCGGGTGGCGCTGCACTGGGACTGGCTCTGTGACGTGCTCACCGAGGGGCAGGCCGGGCGGGTCGAGGCGCTTGAGCTGCGCCGACGGGAGGAGCTCAGCGGGCTTGTGCCGTGAATCCGGCGCGCTTCCCGGCTTCCGGCGCCGGGCCGGCCGCGTCCTGCCCGCCTCTCCGCCTTCGTACGGATGGCATCGCCACCGTACGGAGGGTGGAGAGGCCCGGCACGGGGGATGATGGAGGCATGGCTGAGTCGCAGCAAGCTCTGTTGGACAGGCTGGCCGTCCGTGTCGCCGCCCGGACCGGCCTGGATCTCGATGCCGCACGCGCCGCCGTCGACGAGGCGCTCGTCCAGCGGGGGGAGTATCTGCTGGTGGTCCGGGCCGAGGTATCCGCGATGGTCGAGGAGGTCGCCGAGCCGATCAGGGCCGCCCAGCGCTCCTTCAGCGAGGCCCTGCGGCGGGCCTGCGCGACCGCGACGCCTGTCGCGGAGGCCGGCCACGACGACATACCGGCCGGCGGGCGGTCGGGCCTGCGCGAGCATGACCGGGGCCTGCGGATGGTGGCCCACCACCCGGATCTCGCCGAGCTCGACCGACTGCTGAACGCGCTCTACGAGCGTCCTGACGCCTGAGCACGCGCGGACACCGCCCGACCCCCGCGGCCAGGCGCCGCTTCCGCCGCCGCACGCCGCAGCATCATGCCGGCCGGCGCGTCTTCGCCCACCGCGGTCCCAGCCGTGCCGGCCGCCCCGGCCGTCCTCGGTCAGAACCGGGCGCCGGCTCCCGGTGTCGCTTCTCGATGTCGTCACATCGTGTTGACAGAGCCCTCCCCGTCCGGACGGACTTCTACACCTGATCCGGTGCCTTCTGCCTCCGGCACCTGGCCGCCCCGGCTCCGCACCCCCACGCGAAAGCGGACAATGCCTCCGTTTTGCGGTGATTTCATCGCCGCAACCGGATCTGGCCACCGGCAATTCCCCGCCATGCTCGCTCAATCCGGCCATGTTCGGTCCAGAATCGTTCCCGAGCGGCGTTCAGATCCAGCGGTTCCCGCGGACCGCCCGGTTCCACCGACGGTGCACCTCGGCCAACGTGCCCACCAACCAGGGAGAACGCAATGTCCGAAAAAGACACCACCGAGAACGTGAGCTTCGACCTCCAGGATCTGGACCTCAGCGACCTCACCGTCACCTCGATGCGCGACACGGTCGCGCTCCCCGAGAACGGCGCCTCGTGGGGCAACTGCTCCTGCCAGGGCTCCTCTTCGTGTGCTGAGGCACGGCTGATCGAGCCCATCGCGGAGTAAGGCCGGCCGGATCCACCGGGACGGTACGCCTCCGTGACCACAGCCGCGGTCCTCGCCGGGACCGCGGGAGGCCCTACCCGACCACGTACCGGACGGCGCGCTGAGCGCTGTTGACGGTCACGGTCGCACGAGAGCTCCGTGCGACCCGTGATCGTCGCGCCGGGCGCGGCGGCTCGCCGAGGAGGCCCGCCGGCCCGTTCCACCCACCGCAGCCGCCACCTCGACGGGAGACGGGACGACTGTCATGGCGCACTCCGCAGGGTCCGGCGCCGCGGACGGCTGCCACGGCACCGCGGACCACCACCCCACCGCCGACGGCAACGGCGACAGCCCTAGCGGCTGCACCAGCCACAGCGGCTGCACCAGCTATACGGTCCGGTCCGCGCCCTACGCCCTGCTGCGCGCCACCGTGCTGCGGTATCCCGCCCAGAGCCCGCCCGCCGCCGTGTTCCGTGCCGAACTGGCCGAACTGGCCGCGCTGGAGGCCGAGACGGCGGCGCTGCTGCCCGCGCTGTGCGACAGCCTCCACGACGCCCAAGGCGGGCACCCCCAGACCTTCCACCGCGATGTGGTCCTGCCGCTGCGCCGCGCGCTCCACAACGGACGCGAACCGCGGCCCGCACTGCTGGACCGCCTCGGTGACCTGCCGGAACGGGTGCCGCAGCTCACGACGTGGCTCACCCTCCGCGGTCGCCGGGCCGCCCTGCTGGCCCGGCTGCCCGCCGTCGCGGACGACGCGCTCGCCGCCGAACGCGAAGCCCTGGCGGCGCTCTGCCGGGAACCCGCGCTTGGCCGCGCGGTGGCGCTGACCAGCGCCGATCTGCTGCGGGCCGTCGAACGCGCGGGCACCGGCGCCGCCGACCGCAAAGCGCGCAAGGAGGAGCCCGGCGTGCTGCGGCACGTCGTACGGGCGGGCACCAGGACGAGCCCGCTGTCGTGGTTCACCGCCGTCGGCTGGGGCGCCCTACCCGTTGGTGCCGCTGCCGCTGCCGCTGCCGCTGCCGCTGCCGCCGGTGCCGGTGCCGGTGCCGGCGCCGAACGCGGGCGTGGCGTCTGGGACGGGGACGGACTGCCGGTCGCCGCGCTGACCTCGGTGGTCAGCGCCAACCGGACGCTGGTGACCGCCCTGACCGAGGCGCTGGTCGCCGATCCGCGCCGCCGCGCCACCCTTCCGCACCGGATGGCCAGCAGCGCGCGGATCGCCGACGGCCGCGCGGCCTTCGCCGCCGGCCGGGTGCGGTTCGCCGGCGGCCGTTATCTGATCACCACCGAGGACGAGGTGGCGCTCGGCGCGAGCGCCGCCCTGGACCTCATCGTCTCGCGCACCGAAAAGCCTTCTCCGCTGGAGGAGTTGGCGGACGCGCTGAACACCGCGTCGGGCGGCACGGCGGCGTCGGTGTTCCTGCACCGCCTCACCGAGGCCGGTCTGCTGGTCCCCTCCGACCCGGTGGACCCGCAGGACCCGGACCCGCTGGCCGGCCTCGCCCGGTGGCTGCGCGCCGGGTCGGACAGCGCCTCGCCCGAGGAGGCGGCCCTGGCCGACCGGATCGACGCGATCGCCGGTGCGACACGGGAGTTGGCGGCGACGCGGCCCGGGCTGCGCCCCGCGCTGCTGGCGGGTGTCTCGGCGCGCTGGCACACCCTGCTGGCCGAAGCGGGCAGCCCGGTGCCGGCCGGCTCCGCTTCGTTGACCGTGCTCTCCGAGGACGTGGTGGCCCCGGAGCCGGTCCCGCTCGACGGCTGCCTCGGCGCCGCCGATCACCAGGCGCTGGGCGAACTGACCGCGCTGGCCGAACTCTTCGACGTGGGCCACCTCATGCGGCGGTGCGCCCGGGACCGCTTCGTGGCGCGTTACGGCACCGGGGGCGTCTGCCGCCATCCGTGGGAATTCGGCGGCGAGGTCGCCACGGCCTGGGAGGAGGCCGGCCGACTGGCCGCCCTCGCTCCAGCGGACCAGGGCCGCTTTCCGACCGGCGGCGCCGAACTCATCCCGCTGCGGGCCGCGTTGGCCGATGCGGTGCGCGGCGGCCCGGACGGCACGGGGGAAGGCGCCGGGGAAGCCACGAGGGAAGCCACGGGGGAGGGCGGCCCGGCCGCGGATGCCGATGTCGTACTGCCGACCGGGCTGATCCGCGGCCTCGGCGACCGGCTGCCGCACTGGATGCTCCAACGCCCGGTAAGCTACGCCTACTTCCTCCAGCGCGGCACCCCGGACGGACTGCTCTGCGTCAACCATGTCTACGGCGGCTGGGGCCGGTTCAGCAGCCGCTTCCTCGACGCGCTGCCGCCACAGGCCACCGCCGAGGTGGCCCGGCAGATCCGCCGCGGACTCGGCGCGGAAGCCAGGGCCGCCCAAGTGCGCCCCGTCGGGGGCTTCAACGCCAACCTCCATCCGCTGCTCGTCCCCGACGAGATCGGCCCCGACCGCACCTGGGCCTCCGTCGGGGAGCCCGAAGTGGACCTCGTCCACGACGAGGCGAGCGATCAGGTGCGGCTGCGGCTGCGCGCCACCGGGGAGTTGCTCGACGTGCTGTACCAGGGCTTCCTCGCTCCCGTCCTGCTCCCCTTGCGCATCGCGCCGCTGCTCTGCGACCATCCGGGCGGCATGGTCGACTTCCGGGCACTGCTGCCGAAGTCGGCCACGCGGGCGCCGGGCGGCCGGGTGATCCGCACACCCCGGCTGCGCCACCGCCACGTGGTCCTCCATCGCCGCCGCTGGCACCTCCCGGCGGGCGTGGTCCACGCGCTGCGCGCCGACCTCACCGCCGAGCCGGGCGTACCGGTCGCCGTCACCGCCCGCTGGCGCGTCCTGCTGGGCCTGCCGGAACAGCTCTTCCTGCACCCGGCGCCCGCGGTCGCCGCCGGCCGGCCCGCCGAGGACTTCCTCAGCCAGGTAGGGCGGCCCAAGCCGCAGTTCGTGGACCTCGGCAACGCGCTCCATCTGCGCTCGCTGGCCAAGTGGCTCGCCCGCCACCCCGACGGCGCCGTACTGGAGGAGGCGCTCCCCGCCCCCGGCGGCCGGGACCGGGCCGGGCGGGCCGTCGAACTCGTACTGGAGACCTACCGCGCCGGGCGGCCGTCCGCACCGCCCGGGTCCCGCCCGACCGGACCGACCAGGAGACAACCGTGACCGAGCCCGCAGCCGATCCGCGGGACGCCGCCGCCCGCGACGTGGTCGCCTACTACCACCAACCGGTCAAGGGCCCGCTGCTGCGCGAGGCGTTCCTGCCGCTCGCCGACCGCTGCTCGGCGCGCGGCCTGACCGTGCACGTGGAGCGCCACTGGCTGCACGGCCCGCACCTGCGGCTGCGGCTTCGCGGACCGGCCGACCAGGTGGCGCGGGCCGCGGCGGACGGCGCGGCGGCCGTCCAAGGCTGGATCCACGACCACCCCTCGGCCGCCGGCCTGAGCACCGCGGAACTGCTCGCCCAGGCGGCCGAGGCGGGCCGCGCCGAGCTGATCGCGCCGCCCTACGGCCCCGTACTGCCCGACAACACCGTACGGGTCGAGCGCGTCGACCTCGCCCAACTGCGGGCCCTGATCGGCGCGGACGGGGTGACGCTGCGCAACGACCTGCTGCACCTGGGGCTGCCCGCGCTGCGCGCCGCGTCGGGATTCCTGGCACAGCAGGGCGACGGCGCGCCGGCCCGGCTCCAGGTCGCCGTCGCGGCGCTGGCGGCGCACGCGGCGGGCCATCCCGGCGGGCTGGTCGGCGGCCACTACTCCTACATCTCCCATCTTGAGGACTTCCTCGTCCACGACGACCAGGACGGGCGGCTCCGGCGGGCCTTCGACAGCCGGTGGCAGAGCGTGGGCGGAGCGGTGACCGCTCTCGTCGGCCGGATCGCCGAGGGGGGCGCCGCCGGGTGGGAACGGGAGTGGGCCGCCTGGTCGGCGGCGGCCTGGCAGCTCGCCGAGGGGCGCCTGGCCACCGGGGCGAACCTCGCCGGCCATCCGCACGAGTACCGGGCCCGGGCCGCCGCCACCGGTGACCCGGCGGCGGCCGAACGCTGGGACCCCGAACTGCGGACGCGCTACAGCGAGTTCCACCAGTTGCTGCGCCGCTCCGACCCGGCCGGGGCGATGTGGACCCGGCCCGCCTACCTGGTCTACCGGGCCTGTACCAACGGCCTGTACCGGCTCTTCGCCATCTGCGACATCACCCCCCTGGAGCGCTACTTGGCCGCCTACCTCGTCATCCGGGCCGTCCCCGCGCTCACCGGCCACGAGTGGCGCACCGAGGTGACCGCCGTCGTCGACGCGGTGGAGCGCGCGTCGTGACGGGGGCGGCGGGTCCCGGGTCCGATGGGGTCGATGGGCTGGCGGGTTGGTTGTTGCGGCTTGGGGTTGGGGTCACTCCGCTGCGTGCGTGGTGGTCGGGTGCCACTTCGGCGGGGAGCCGGGCGTTGCCGGCGTTGCGGCGCCCGGCCTGGGCCGCCTCCCTGGGGCGGGCGTCGTGACCGGGGCGGGCGAGCGGTCGGGGGAGGCGGGTCCTGGGCTTGACGCTGTTGATGGGCTGGCGGGTTGGCGGCTGCGGCCGGGGGTCGGGGTGACGCCGCTGCGCGATGGTGTTCATCTGCGCGCGTGGCGGTCGAGTGTCACTTTGGAAGGCAGTCGGGCGTTGCCGGCGTTGTGGCGGATCCTGGCGGAGGCGCTGCGCACCGGCGAGCAGGCCGCACTGTCGCGCCAGGCCCCGGCCGGCTCCCCGGTGCGGGCCGCGCTCGGCACGGTCATCGAGCAGCTACGGGCGCACGACGTGCTGGTGCGCCAGACCACTGAACCGGAGGGGGTGGCCTCCCGGTGGCTGCATGCGGTCGCCGAGGACCCGGGCGCGGCGGCGACGGCGCTGGCGGCCGCCAGGGTGCGCGTACTCGCGGCGGACCCCGAAGGGTCGTTGGCGCAGGCCGCCGGGCGGGCGCTGACGGCGAGCGGGGCAGTGCCTTCGTACGGTGAGGAAGGGGACGTGCCCGGCCAGATCCTCTTGCTCGCGGACGGGCCGGGGGAGGGCCACCAACTCGCCGTCGCCGCAGCCGTGTCGGGCGGCACGGCATTCGTCACCGCCCCCGGCAGCCCGGCGCAGGCGCGGGCCGACGCGACGGCACTCACCGCCCGGCTGCGCCTGAGCTCGGACTCCGCGCCCGACCGGGGCGAGCCGGTGCGGTCCGGAGTGCTGGGCCCGTCGGCTGTGTCGGGCGCGTCCGCCCTGCCGGTGTCGCCTGGCGTGCCGGCGCCGTCCGCCGCGCTGGGCCCGTCGGCCGTGTCGGGTGCGTCCGCCCTAACCGTCCGGCCTGTCGCGCCGGGCCGGGGCGAGCCGGGCCCGCCCGCCTTATCGGTGCCGTCTGCCGTGCTGGGCCCGTCGGTCGTGTTGGTACCGTCCGCCCTACAGACGTCGCCTGGCGTGTCGGCGCCGCCTGCCGCGCCGGGCCGGGGTGAGCCGGGCCGATCCGCCCTACCGGTGCCGTCTGCCGTGCTGGACCCGTCGGCTGTGTCGGGCCCGCCCGCCCTACCGGCGGCGCCTGCCGTGCAGAGCCCGTCGGTCGTGTCGGGTGCGTCCGCCCTAACCGTCCCGCCTGCCGTGCAGGGCCCGTCCGTGCCGGAGCTGTCCAACTTGCAGGGTCCGTCTGTCCTGCCGGAGGCGCGGGCTCTGCCAGACCCGCAGGGGCCGCTGGTCGCGCTGGTTGCCGGGGCGGCAGCCCATCGGCTGGTTTGTGCGGTTGCCGGGCTGCCGGACCCGGCGGAGGAGGGCGAGGACCAGCGGGTTCTGGCTGACCGGCCGGCGGTCCTCGTCGCCGGCGCCCGGCCGCTGCGGGCCGACTACCACGCCTGGCTCGGGCCGGACCTGCTGGACGCGGATCGCTCGGCGCCGCCGGCCGTCCCCGGCACCCTTGCCGAGGCGTTGGCGCGGGTGGCGGCGCTCGGTGACGAGCTGGTCGGGGTGCTCCCGGCGCCGACGCCGGGCGCGTTGCCGCAGCTTCCGGTGGCACTGGTGACCTGCCCGGTGCGGGGCGGCACCCTCTGCGCCGGATCAGCTCGGGTCGACCTGGCCCGCCTCGACGCGATCTGCCGGGCGGCCGAACTGCGCCTGGCAGCACCGGACTCCACGGTCACGGTTGGCGTGGACCTCGACCACGCATGGGGACGTGCCCTGCGACGAGAGGCCGCGCGCCTGCCCTGGCCGGCCGGGCCCGAGCTGCCGGCGGCGGAGTGGGCCGCCCACCCCCAGGCCCGTCACTGGTGGACCACCCTCACCGTACGGCTTTGCACATCCGCGACGCTGAGCGTCGTCCCGCTCGCGCCGGGGGAGGCCGTCTGCCGCGCCACCGTCCGGGACGCGTCCGGTCGGCTGCTCGGGGTCGCGGTGGAGGCGACCCCGGGTGACGCGGCGGCTTTCGCGGCGCTGGCGGCGACGGCCCATGTGCAGTCCGTAGCCACTGGAATGACGGTGCGTCAGCAAACCGCACCCAGCGGCGCCGTCACCCCGATCGCCACCGCCGGTACGGAATCCGCCGGTTGGGAGGACGACGGCTGGACCACCGCCTGGCTGGCCGGACTCGCCACCCGCGAGGCCCCGTTGCAGTCGGCCCTCCGCCGTCTCACCGGTCTCCGCCCCCAGCGAGAGAACCCCCGGGGACCCGACCCCGACCCCGAAGCCCGCGCCATCACCGCCGCCCTGCACGGCTGCGGTTTCGCCATCCTGACCACGCCCGGCGGCGCCGAGTGAATCCGCCGACCGAAGCGAGCGGTGTTCCCGAGCCGGGCCCCGCCGAGGGCCCGCCCCGCCCGGGGAGTTGGCCCGGTGCGCGCGGCAGCAACTGCCCGATCCGCCCGCCTGGTCACCGTGGCCCGATCCGAGCGGGACGCCGCACCCCCACCGGGGCGGGAAACGCCGGTGGGCGGCACAAACAGAGTGCGCGCCGGCCGGACGGCGTCCGCCCCGCCCGCCCGGGTCCCACCGCTTTCGTGGCGGCTACGCCAAGCACCTGCGGAGGTCCGCGATGACCGCGCCCATCACCCTCGTGCCCGGCGGCATCGACGGCAGCGACGCCGCCGCCGGCTCGATCAGGGTGCCGGACGGCGTCCAGGTGGTGGACGCGGAGCGCGCGCTCGCCCTCACCGAGGGGGCCGCCGTCGTCGTGCTGGCGGAGTGGACGCTCGCCCTCGGCGCTGAGTTGAGCCGGCACGCGCTCAAGCACCCGGTGGTTCTGCTGCCGGTGCGGTTCGACGGCGCGCTCACGGTGGTCGGACCGGTGCTGCGGCCCGGGGCGGCGGCCTGCCTGGCCTGTACGGAGTACCAGCGGCTGGCCACCGCCGGGGGCCGTGTGCCGTACCGGAGCCCCGGCCTGGTCATGGCCGGGCTGCCCGCTCCCGCCCTGGCCGAGGCGATCGGGGCGCTGGCGGCTGACCTGCTGCTCGAAGAGCCGGAACCGGCGGCCGGCGCCACCGTCCAGGTGGTGCACAACGGCCGGGCCACATGGTCCACCCACCAGGTCCGCCCCGTCGGCGGCTGCGCGGTGTGCCGACCGCTGCCGCCCGACACCGAACAGGACGCGGTGATCCCCGAGGTACCGCGCCCGCTGCCCGACCCGGCCGTACTGCGCGGCGCCAACCCCCGTACCGGCAACGCGAGTCTGCGGGCCGCGCTGTACGACGAGCGCTTCGGGCCGGTCCGCCGGCTGATCAGGTCCGAGCACTCGGTCTTCGGCCTGAGCAGCGCGTTCGTCACCGACGGGCGGCTGCTCGACGACGGCGGCTACGGCCGGTCCACCGACTTCGAGAGCGGCGAGCGGGTGGCCCTCTTCGAGAGCGTCGAACGGCTCGCCGGGATGCGGCCGACCGGGCACCGCACCGTGCTGCGCGCCTCGTTCGCCGCGCTGGGCGCCGAGCGGGCGCTCGACCCGGAACGGCTCGGCCTGCCGGAGCCCGCCCACCACGGTCACCCCGCCTCGCGCACCGTGCCGTACACACCGCGACTCGAACTCGACTGGGTACAGGGCTGGTCGCTCACCCGCCGACGTCCCGTCGCCGTCCCGGAACACGTCGCCTACTGGGACGTGCCGGGGCCCGACCGCCCCCGGGTCGTCTACGAGTCCTCCAACGGCTGCGGCCTGGGCAACAGCCGCCAAGAAGCCGTTCTCTACGGCCTGTTCGAGGTCGCCGAGCGCGACGCCTTCCTGATGGCGTGGTACGCCGCCACCCCGCTGCGCCGGATCGCGGTGCCCGCCGACGACCCCGAAGTCGCCGCACTCGCGGACCGCGCGGCCCTGGCGGGCTACCGGCTCACCCTGCTGGACGCCACCAACGACTTCGGTGTTCCCGCGGTCGTCGCGCTCTGCCGCTACCGGGGCGGCCACCCGGCGGCCCCCCGGGCGTTCCTCGCCGCGGGCGCCCACCACGACCCGCGCGCCGCCATCCGTTCCGCCGTCGCCGAGGTGGTCACCAACGTCCACGAGGCCGCCGCGCGGGCGCTCGATCCCAAGCGCCCGCACGGGCCCGAACGCCTGCGCCCGATGGTGGACACCCCCGAACTCGTGGTCTCGCTCGACGACCATGTCGGCCTCGGCACCCTCCCGGAGACCCAGTCCCGGCTCGACGTCCTCGTCTCCGACGCCCCGGCGGCCGACTGGCGCGAGGTGTGGCCGGGCGGGCCGGCCCCGGTCACGGACCTGACCGCGCTGCTGACCGAGACCGTGCGGCGGCTGTCGACCCAGGGACTCGAAGTGATCGCCGTCGCCCAGGACGAGCCCGGCGTACGCGAGCGACTCGGCCTGCACTGCGCCAAGGTGGTGGTGCCCGGTTCGCTGCCGATGACCTTCGGGCACGTCAACCACCGCACCCGCGGGCTGCCCCGGCTGCTGGAGGTCCCCTACCGGCTGGGCCGCACCGACCGGCCCCTGAGCTACGACGAGTTGGCCATCCACCCGCACCCGTTTCCGTGAGGACACCCCGTGACCGACGGCCCCGCACCCGCTGACCCCGCCGGCTGGCGCGGCCTCCATCTCTTCCTGCACACCGGCACCGAGGAGACCGACGCCTTCCTCACCGACGACCTCGCGCCGCTGCTCGACGCCCTGGTGGCCGACCGGGAGGCCGCGGACTGGTTCTTCATCCGCTACGGCGAGGACGGTCCCCACCTGCGGATCCGGGTCCGCGGACTCACCACGGCCGCCGCCGCCGAACTCGCCTCCGCCCTGGAACGCCTCGCCAAGGCCCGCGCCGCGGTCGACGGTCCCTGGCCGTCCCGGCACGCCGAGGTCCGCCCGGTGCCCTACGTCCCGGAGATCGAGCGGTACGGCGGCCCGCTCGCCCTCCCGGTCGCCGAACGGACCTTCGCGGTCTCCTCCCGGGTGGCGATCGACGCCCTGCGCCGGAGACCGGGCGGCGCGGCCCGGTTGACGGTCGCCGCCGACCTCGCGCACACCACCGCCCGCGCCCTCGGCCTGGACGGACTGGCCGCCGCCCAGTGGCTGCGACGGCACGCGGCCGGCTGGCGCTGGACCACCGAAGTCGCCCTGCTGCCCGCCGAGATGGTGCACGCGAAGGTCAACTCCGTCTACGCGGGGCAGCACGAGAGCCTGGTCCGGCGGGCACGGACGCTGGAGGAGGCGCTGGAGCGGGGCACCGCCGACCCCTGTCTGAGCGACTGGGCCGAGTACGTCCGGTCCGCCGACCGGCAGTTGCGTGAGACCGGCGCCGTGACAGGCGCCGTGGCCGGCCCGGCCGACGCCTCGACACTGCGGATCTGGGGCTCCCAACTGCACATGCTGCTCAACCGCCTTGGCGTCACCCCCGACGAGGAGCGGGCCGTCTGCCGGCTCGTCTCGCGCACCCTGCTGGACGCGGGCGAACCGCCGTCGTTCTTCCCCACCGGGCACCGCGCGCCCGACCGGCAGTATCTGGAGCGCAGCAAGTTCCAGATCGGGCGCAACGCCGACAGCGCCGTACGGTCCCTGCCGCCGACCGGACCCGCCGGGCGCCCGGCGGGGGAGATCCCGCTGCCGGCCGAACCGCTCCCCGACATCTCCCTGCACGCCGCGCTGACCGGCCGTACCTCCGCGCGAGGGCCCCTCACCGGTCCGCTGACCGCCGCCCAACTCGGCACGCTGCTCTGGGACGCGCACGCCGAGAGCCACCGCTCCCGGCAGCGGACGGCCGACGGCGCCGAGCGCGCGCTCAGCCACCGGCCCTATCCGAGCGCGGGCGCGCTCTACACCGTGCGGTTGACGCTGATCGCCCTCGACGTCGAGGGACTGCCCGCCGGTACCTATCGCTGCGTCCCGGGCCGGCGCACCCTGGCGCCGGTCGGCCCGGCGCCGTCCGTCGAACAACTCAAGCCGCTCTCCTCGTACTTCTCCCGGCCCGCCGACGACCCGGACTGGATCGGCGTCGACCACGCGCCGGCCCTGCTCGGCCTCCACCTCGACCTGGGGCTGCTGCGCCGGCGCTACGGCCTGCGGGCCCTGCGCCTGGGGCTGTTGGAGGCGGGCCATCTCGCCCAGACGCTGGTGCTCGTCGCCACCGCGCTGGGGCTGGCCACCACCACGCTGGGCGGTTTCCACGACGACCTCGCCCATGAACTGCTCGGCCTCGACGACTTCGACAACCCCCTCCAGTACCTCCTCCCGCTGGGCCGCCGGGCTGGCGGTGCCTGACCGCCGGGTGGTCGGTGCCTGAGGAGAAGAGCCGCCGGGCAGCCCCTTCCGCGACGGGCGGCAACTACCATGAGGAAATGTTCATGCGGAGGGACGGCATGGTGATCGCCCGGGTCGCGGAGGGAGTGCACTGGCACGCTCTCGACGACGACGAGGTGGTGGGGCGGGGATACGCGCTGCACCGGCCGGACGGCCGGGTGTTCCTCAGCGTCGACTCGTGGCAGGACGACGTCTTCCACCGGCTGGCGGACGCGATGCTCGCCGACCTCCCGGCACCGGTCTACACCGTGGTGGACGACGACGACCGCGAGGTGCTGGCCCGCTGGCAGGGCGTGGGCTTCGTGCCCCACCGGCGCGAACGGGAGTACGTCGTCCCGACCGACCCGGCGACCACCGGACTCGATCGGCCGCCGCCGCCCGGTGTGACCGTCCTGCCCGTCGGACAGGCCGCGGAAGCCCCGCTGCGCGCGCTGGACCAGGCGCTGCGCGACGAGGTCGGTCCCGTCGGGTGGCAGTCGATGCCCGCGGAGGTCCTGGTCCGGCCGGACGGGAGCGGCGGCGTGTTCGACCCGTCGCGGTACGCCGTGGCGGTCAGGGACGGGCGCTACGTGGGCCTGGCCCGGGTGGCCCCGCTGCCCCGGCGGCCGCGGCTCGGTCTGCTGGCCGTCCGGACCGACCACCGGCGCCTGGGGATCGCCCGGGCGATGCTCACCGAGGTGCTCGGCTCACTGCACCGGTCCGGGATCGCCGAACTCTCCACCGAGGTCGACGAGGACAACGCCCCGGCCCTGGCGCTCTTCGAGAGCGCGGGCGCGCGCCATCTGCGCGACGCCGTGGAGTTGCTCCACACCTGACCCCGAGCCCACGGGCCCCTTGTCGAACGCGCCGGGTGGAACGCCGGCCTGCCTGGCGCCTCGCCGTCTCTCCGGACCGCGTCGGGTCCGCGCCCCCGGGCGGGCGCGGAACTGATCTGAACCGGTGCCCGCCGCCGTCCGTGTAGGAGAGGACAGGCGGCGGCGCACGGCGGGAGTCGGGAACACCATGGCAAGGCGGCACGCGAGCAGCCAGGACTTCGCGCTGGTGGGAATGGGCCAGGACCCCACACCGGGCGACCCTGACCTCATCCGGGGCGTCCTCCAGCGCTACCAGGACATCGGGGACGCCGCGGAGAAGGCGCTCAACATCATCAAGAAGGACGGCACCATCGCGCAGGGCCGCGGCTCGGCGATGGACCAGCTCAAGGCGAAGATCGGCGACGATCTCCCCGACAAGCTGACCAAGACGATGAACTCCTACCACGACGCCGCCCGCGCCTACACCGACTACATCCCGCGGCTCCAAGAGGCCCAGGACACCTTCGACAAGGCGGTCGACCAGGCCGAGAGCGCCTCGGCCAAAGCCGGTCAGACGCCGCCGGCCCTCGGGGACGACCCCACCGACGAGGAGCGTTCGGCGGCGCGTTCAGCCCAGGATCGGATCGACCAGGGCAAGAGCGAACTGAGCGCCGCCAAGAGCCTGGCCGAGCAGGCGAAGACACTGCGCGAGACCGCGCAGCGCGCCTGCGCGGACGTGCTGGACCGGGCGGCGGGCGAGGCGATCCCGGAGCGGAACATCTTCCAGAAGATCTCCGACTTCTTCAAGGACTTCCCGTTCGTCCAGATCCTGCTCGGCCTGCTCATCGCCGCCGTGTCGGTGTTCTTCCCGGTGGCCGGACTGCTGCTCGGCGGCGCGCTGTTCGCGATCACCCAGATATCGGCCATCGCCAGCGGCAACTTCAGCCTGGGCGACTTCGTGACCGGACTCATCGGTCTGGTGCCCGGCGCCGGGCTGCTCGGCAAGCTTGGCGGGGACGCGGCCAAGGGGGCCGTCGCCGCCAAGGAACTGGGCGGCGTCGCCAAGGTCGGCGGCGGCTCCATCAAGGAAGGCGTGGCGGCGTCGGCCGGCTCCACCAAGTCCATCGGGCCGCTGGTGAAGACCGGCGGCAGCCGGGCCGTCGGTGACGCGGGGGAGACCGCGGGCAAGGCCGGCGGCCTGAGCGGCAAGATCGGCAACGGCCTCGTCGACCAGGTGCTCGGCAGCAACGAGATCAAGCCGATCACCGTCACCCGGGTCGCCAAGGGCATCATCACCCACGCCGCCAAGGGCGCGGGCGAGGAAGCCGGCAAGGAGGCGGTGGGAGACGTCGCCGACGGGCAGCCGGTCAGTCTCGACGTCGGTAAGATCGCCGGGGCCGCCATCGGCGGGGCGATCGTCGGAGCCGGCGGTGTCGTCGCCGCGGCCGGCAAGTTCGGGACAAGTAAGGGCGCCCGGATCGGCGCGTCCGCGGGTATCCACGGCGTGGGCGGTGCCACCGACGAGGCGTCCGCCGAGGCGATCGACGGTGAGCCGCTCGATCCGCTCAAGATCCTGGAGAAGGGGGGCAAGAGCGCGGCGACCGGTGCGGCGCGGACCGCCGCCAGCGTCAACGTCCCCCGCCCCGGGGCCAACCCGGCCGCCGGGACGCAGCCCGCGGACACCGGCGCCGCGGCCGGGCACGGTGCCCCGGCCGGACACGGTACGGGCACCGGGAGCGGCCATGAGCCGGCCGGGTCCGGCACGGGAAGCGGGACCGGGCCCGGAATCCCGGTCAAGGTCTCCGACCCGGCGGCCGGCCAGCCCGGCCCGGCCGCCCCGGCCGCCGGTCCCGCCGGGAGCAGCGGTCCGGGCGGCATCCCGATCAAGGTGTCCAACCCGGCCGCCGCCCCCGCCGGAACGTCCTCAGCGGCCGGCAGCGACGGCCCGCCGGTCCTGCCGCAGATCGATTCCCCAGGACCGCTGCACATCCCTGGCGTCAACCTCCCGCACACCGCCCCCGACCCCGCACCCCCGCGGCCGCCGCGCGGCGCCTGAGCCGGCGGTTTCCCGACCGACCGGCCCCACCTGACGGGATCCGCTCGACCCCCGCGATCGGCAGGGGGATGGACCGTCGTGTGTGCGGCCGGGTCGGCCGGGCGGGGCGCCTCGCCCGGCGGGCGGAGTGCCGGCCGCCGCGGCCGAGCGGCGAGGCAGGCGTGCGGCACCGTACGGGCGGGCCGGGGCGGACGGCCGCTCGGGTCCGTTCAGGCGCGGGCGAGCAGTTCGAGGGTGTCGACGACACGGTTGGAGAAGCCCCACTCGTTGTCGTACCAGGCGACCACCTTGATGTGCTTGCCGTCGACGCGGGTGAGAGCGGCGTCGAAGACCGAGGAGGCCGGCAGGCCGGTGATGTCACTGGAGACCAGCGGCTCCTCGGCGTATTCGAGGATGCCCTTGAGCTTGCCGTCGGCGGCGGCCCGGTAGGCCGCGATCACCTCGTCGCGGGTGACCTCGCGCGCCACCGTGGTGTTCAGCTCCACGATGGAGCCCACCGGCACCGGCACCCGGATCGAGTCGCCGGTCAGCTTGCCGTCGAGGTTGGGCAGCACCCTGCCGATGGCCTTGGCGGCGCCGGTGGTGGTGGGCACGATGTTCACCCCGGCGGCGCGGGCACGGCGCAGGTCGCGGTGCGGGCCGTCCTGGAGGTTCTGCTCCTGGGTGTAGGCGTGCACGGTGGTCATGAAGCCGTGCTCGATGCCGGCCAGGTCGTCCAGTACGGAGGCCAGCGGAGCCAGCGCGTTGGTGGTGCACGAGGCGTTGGAGATGATCACGTGCGCGGCGGGATCGTAGTCCTCGGTGTTCACCCCGTAGGCGAGCGTCACGTCGGCGCCGTCGGACGGGGCGCTCACCAGTACGCGCTTGGCGCCGGCCCGGATGTGGGCGCGGGCGGCCTCCGCCGAGGTGAAGCGGCCGGTCGACTCCAGCACGATCTCGACGCCGAGTTCGGCCCACGGCAGGTTGGCGGGTTCGCGTTCCGCGAGCACCTTGATACGGCGGCCGTCGACCACGAGGTCGCCGCCGTCGACCTCTACGGAGCGGCCGAGACGGCCGAGCGAGCTGTCGAACTTGAGCAGATGGGCGAGGGATCCGGGGGCGGTGAGGTCGTTGACTGCGACCACTTCGAGGTCGCTGTCCCGCTCCAGCAGGGCGCGCAGCGTGTTGCGTCCGATACGGCCGAATCCGTTGACGGCTATGCGGGTCATGGAGAGGTCCTTTCGTCTCGTTCTCCATGGTCGGCGTCTGCCGGCCACCCGGACAGTGGCTCGAACGGCAGCGTGCGCAAGGATGCCGCCAGACATTTCGCCATCGTCCGCAAGGATCTCGCCACCGGCAGTGGCACTGCCGCCATCACCACCGCCGCCACGAGCGTCACGGCGGCACGGTTCGCTCGGAGCCAGCCGGCCTTCGCGCGGGTCAAGCCGCCGTCAGGCCGAGAACGTGTGGCGGTACTCCGTCGGCGAAGTACCCAGAATGCGCTGGAAGTGCAGCCGCAGATTGGCGCCGGTGCCGAGCCCGACCCGGTCGGCGATCTGCTCCACGCCCAGATCGGTGCGTTCGAGCAGCTCGCGGGCGAGGTCCACCCGCGCCCGCAGCACCCACTGCATCGGGGTGTAGCCGGTGTCCGCCACGAACCGCCGCGAGAAGGTGCGCTCCGACACCCGCGCGTGGCGGGCCAGGGACCCGAGGGTCAGCCGTTCGGCGAGATGCGCCAGGGCCCACTCACGCGTGCTGGCGAAGAGATCGCCGAGCGGCTCGGGCACGCTCCGGGGAACGTACTGCGCCTGCCCGCCGCTGCGGTACGGCGCCGCCACCAGCCGGCGCGCCACGTGGTTGGAGAGCCCCACGCCGTGGTCGCGCCGCACCAGGTGCAGGCACAGGTCGATACCGGACGCCGCGCCGGCCGAGGTGAGCACGTCGCCCTCGTCCACGAAGAGCACGTTCTCGTCCACCCGCACCCGCGGATGCCTCTTGGCGAGCGCTCTGGTGTAGTGCCAATGGGTCGTCGCCCGCTTGCCGTCGAGCAGCCCGGTCGCCGCCAGCGCGAACGCGCCGGTCGAGATGGCGGCGAGCCGGGTTCCCCGGCGGTGGGCCGCGGTGAGCGCGTCGACGACCGCGGCCGGCGGCTCGGTCGTGGCCGGCTCCCGGTAGCCGGGGACGAAGATGGTGTCGGCGTGCTCGAACGCGTCGAGTCCCTCGGCCACGTGATAGGAAAGGCCGTCGCCGCCGGTCACCAGTCCCGGCGCGGCGCCGCAGACCCGCACCTCGTACGGCATGCTCGGCCGGTGCGAGAGCACTTGGGCCGGGATGCCGACATCGAGCGGCTTCGCGCCCTCCAGCACCAGCACGGCGACCCGGTGGTTCCGCCGGGCCGCCGGAGGCGTTTGAGGCGTCGGGGTCGGCTGGCTCATCGCGCTCCTTCGGCTCTCCCGCGATCGCACCGGGAGGCCGCGCGCACCCGTGATCCCGGTGATCTCTTCCGGAAGCATCCTGCCACCCGCCGAGCCCGGGACCCCGAGCCCACCCGCGCCGACGCGGCGGCACGCGGTCCTCGGTCCGGTCCCGTCCGCTCGCCCCGGTCCGGCCCGCCCGGGTCCCCGCCGACCTTAGCCGGTCCCCAGCCTGGCGACGCGGGGTCTGGCCTCCCAGTCGTCCTTCTGGGCGGTCGACTTGGCGGCGTGGCCGCAGTGTTCGCGGCCGGTGAGCGAGGTGCGGACGAAGGTGCCGTCGGCGAGCTGGACGTAGATGTCGTGGTGGTCCGAGATGACCGCGCTGGCGGGCGCCCGCAGAAAGCCGGCCAGCACGTACGCGGCCGCCATGGTGGTGACGTCCCGGACGGTGCCCATCGGCAGGAGCGACAGCGTCTCCGCGATGGCCTCGTGCTCCCCGGCCCGGATGACGACGCGGGTGTCGGGGGCGATGGCGTGCGCGGCGATGGACACCGCGATGTTGTCGAGATCGTCGGAGCCGACGGCGGCCAGCGCCCGGGCGTGGCCGAGCCGCAGCCGCTCGAGGACCGAACGGTCCCCGCCGTTGCCGATCATGACGGGAATGCCCAGGGATCGCGCCAGCCGCGCGGTGGCGGCGTTCTGATCGCGTTCGACGCCGACGACCGGGATGCCCAGGGCCCGCAGCTCCATGCACAGCCGCATCCCCACCTGCCCCATGCCGACGACGATCACATGACCTGACCGCGGCAGGGTGCGCAGCCCGATCAGCCCGATGAACTTCGGGCCGAGCATCCGCTCCACGATGCCGGCGGTGAACACGGCGGTGAAGGCGATCGTGCAGAGCATCGCGGCACTGGCCAGCACCTCGTAGCCGTGGTCGCCGGGCGCGGCGGTCGCCGGGCCGACGCCCGCGACGACCCGCGCCGCGTCGAACAGCGCCTCGGCCGGCTGGCGGCCGTGGCCGACCAGCCACGCCCAGTCGCCGAGGAGCATCGTGAAGACCGCGATCATGCCGAGCACCAGGAGGCGGGTGCCGCTGTCGTGGGGGCGCATCTGGCTGGTTATCCGGCTCAGTCTCGCCCGCCAGCCGGCCTGCCGGTGGGGATGCCAGTCCTCGACGCGCGGCTCGCCGGCGCGTCTTCGCACCGCGCGGACCTGGTCGCCGTGCCGTTGTACGGCGATCACCGAGGGGTCCAGACACGGGCCGACCAGCGCCGGTGCCACGAGATCGGCCGGTGAGGTGACGTCGCACTGGGGGAGCAGCCGGGTGAGCTCGTCGGCGACCGTGCGGTCGAAGATGGTGGCGATCAGCGGGACGGTGGGCGAGATGTGAGCCACCGCCAGGGCGTAGCGCAGGGCGGCCACGTCGTCGTGCGAGAGGACGGCCACGCCCTCGGGTTCCCGGTCGATGGCGGCGCGCAGATCCTCGTCACCCGGGCGGGCCAGGTGGAGGACCTCGTTGTCGGTCGAGCGCAGGGAGGCGCAGACACTGCTGGCCAGATGGGTCTCGCCGATGACGACGTAGGTGCCGGGAGAACGGCCTGCCGACGAATGGTTGACGTAGTTCACTATGCTTGACGTCCTGTCGTGAGAGGGCGGCGGAGGGGGCGGCTCACTGCGCTCGGTCTCTTACAGGTGCTCTTGCCGGTGTGCTGACAGGTGCTCTGACGCGTGCCCGCGCCGACGTGCCGGCGCCGACGTGCCGGCGAGGAGTTCACCGCCTGGCCGGGACCGCCTCCGGGGTCGCGTGGCGGTCGATCGCGAGGGCGCCAGAGTGATCGTAGGACTAATCAGACCGCATAAGCGGTTTGTTTACCACGCTGTAACCACGGTTTGTGACGTTCGCTCAGCACCCTTGACGGCGAACCGTGATCGATCGTCGGGACGGCGGCGGCCCGCCGACTGTTGCCGGGGCGTGAACACCGTCAACATCGTCGCCGCTGGTCGGCCCGCCGGCCGCACGCCGTTGACACCGTTCGCGGCCGCCGCCTAGCTTACGGCGACGTCAGCGGGCCGGCGGCACCCCTCGGCGGCGCGCGGCCGGGGGAGAGAACAGCAACAGCCAAGGACAGAGAGGGCCGATCCGGCATGCCGCCCCATATCGTCGTCGTCGGTGGTGGAGTCATGGGCTCCGCCGCCGCCTGGCACCTCGCGGCCAGAGGCCGACAGGTCACCCTTTACGAACAGTTCCCGCCGGGGCACGACCGGGGCAGCTCGCACGGCAGCTCCCGGATCTTCCGGCTGGCCTACCCCGATCCCTTCTACGTGGCGCTGGCGGTCAGGGCACTGCCGCAGTGGCGCCGGCTGGAGGAGCGGACCGGGCGGCGGCTGCTGGAACTCACCGGCGCCGTCGACCACGGTCCCGCCGAGGCCACCGAGGCCCTGCGCCAGGCGCTCACCGCGGCCGGCCGCCCGGTCGAGACCCTCACTCCCGGTCAGGTCGCCGAGCGGTGGCCCGGACTGCGCGCCGACACCACCGTGCTCTTCCATCCGGAAGCCGGGCGGCTGCACGCCGATGACGCCGTCACGGCCTTCCAGACCGCGGCCCGCGAGCACGGCGCGAGCGTCCGGCACGGCATCAAGGTCACCCGGCTGACCGTTCGCGGCGAGCGGGTCGAGGTGGTGACCGAGGGCGCGGAGACGGTCGTCGCCGACGCGGCCGTGGTCGCGGCGGGCGGCTGGGCTCCAGGCCGGCTGTCCGGGCTCGTCACCGGGGTGCCGGCCCTGCGCGTCACCCAGGAGCAGCCCGCGCACTTCCCCGCGGCGAACCCGCTCGACTGGCCCAGCTTCATCCACCACGCCGGCGCCGGCCTGCCGCCCGGCTCCGGGGTCTACGGACTGGGCAGCGTCGACGGGGTCAAGGCCGGCTTCCACGGCATCGGACCCGTCGTCGACCCGGACCACCGGGACCGTACGGTCGACGCCCGGGCGCTCGGCGAACTGCGGGCGTACGCCGAACGCTGGCTGCCGGGCGTCGACCACACCGCGCCGGCCGCGGTCACCTGCCTCTACACGACCACCCCTGACCACGACTTCGTCATCGACCGGCAGGGACCGCTGACCGTACTGGCCGGCTTCTCCGGGCACGGCTTCAAATTCGCCCCCGCCATCGGCGAACTCGCCGCCGACCTCGTCGACGGTGTCCCGGGCCCCGCGCGCTTCGCCCTCGGTCCGCCCCGCGCCGCTTGACCGCCCGTCGGCCCCGGGTGCCGGGGCCGACGGGCCGCCGGGCGAGCGTGTCGTCCGGCGGCGGCGCTCAGCGGCGCAGCGCCCGGCGGGCCGGCCAGTTGCCGAGGAACTGGCCGGCCTGGACGATGACGACGATCGTCGCCACCGTGATGTACACGACCGGCCAGTTGTAGCGCTGCGAGCCGTAGGTGATCGCGAAGTCGCCCAGGCCGCCGCCGCCGAAGAGCCCGGCCTGCGCGGACATGTCGACCGCCGCCACGAAGATGAACGTGTAGCCGAGGATCAGCGGGCCGAGCGCCTCGGGGATCAGCACCGTCAGCAGGATGCCGACCGGGCGGGCGCCGGCCGCCCGCGCCGCCTCCACCACGCCGGGATCGACGGTGAGCAGATTCTGCTCCACGATCCGGCTGATGGCGAAGGCCGCCGACAGCGACAGCGCGAAGGTGACCGCGTTGGTCCCGATCGTGGTGCCGAGTGTGTGCAGCATCAGCGGCTGGATCGCGGTGAGGAAGATGACGAACGGCACCGGCCTGACCACATTGACCAGGATGTTCACCGCCACGAACAGCGGCCGGCGGGTGAGCAGATTGCCCGGCCGGGTCCCGTACAGCACCAGTCCGAGGGCGAGGCCCAGCACACCGCCCGCGACGAGCGAGACGATGACGATGAAGAAGGTCTGCCGGATCGCCTCCCGGTACACCGGCAGATTGGAGGTGAACTCGCGCATCTCAGGCTTCCTTCTCCTCGACGAGGTCGACGCCGTCCGTCCGCAGCGCCGTGAGCGCGGCGTCCACGGCCCCCGCGGGGCCGGTGAGTTCGAAGGTCAGGCTGCCGACGGGCCGTTCCTGGAGTTCGCTGATACCGCCGAAGACGATGTCGGCGGCCACGTCGTGGTCGTGGAAGGCGCGGGCCAGCCCGGTCTGGAACCCCCGGCCGGTCGCGGACCCGGACCGTGACCAGCCGTCCGGTGTGCCTGGCCCGCAGCCGGGCCAGCGTCTCCGGCGACGGGCGGTCGCGCAGCGTCGAGCCGACGAAGCGCGCGGCGGCCTCGGCGCCGGGCGTCGCGAAGACGCCGTAGACGGTGCCGGTCTCGACCACCCGGCCGGAGTCCAGCACCGCGACCCGGTCGGCGACCGAGCGGATGACGTCCAGCTCATGGGTGATGATCACGATGGTGACACCGAGGTCCCGGTTGACCTGGCGCAGCAGGGCGAGCACCTCGCCGGTGGTCTCCGGGTCGAGCGCGCTGGTCGCCTCGTCGGCCAGCAGCAGCGACGGTATCGCCGCGAATCCCCGCCGCGCGGTCCGGTTGTCGGACGGCTGGGGTCGGTGGTTAATCGATTGCCGGGGGAGCGGGAGCGAGCGGAAACTGTCGTGATGTTCTCCGACGCCGACACCGCCGCGCTCTACGACACGCTCAACCCATGGGATCCCGACCGGCGGTCCGATGACGGCTTCTACTTCCCGCTGGTCATGGGCGCGGAGTCGGTCCTCGACGTCGGGTGCGGCACCGGCGCCATGCTGCGGCTCGCGCGCGAGCGTGGCCACGGCGGCCGGCTGGCCGGCCTGGACCCGGACCGCGCCGCGCTGGACCGGGCCCGGCGGGGGGCCGACGTCGAATGGGTGGCGGGCACGGCGGCGGACGCCGAGCGCGGCGCGGGATTCGACCTCGCGACCATGACCGGCCACGCCTTCCAGAACCTGCTCACCGACGACGAGATACGCGCTTCCCTCGCCGCGATCCGCGGAGCACTGCGCCCGGGCGGCCGATTCGCCTTCGACACGCGGCATCCGCGGGCCAGGGCCTGGGAGCGGTGGACGTCCGCGAACCCGGACGACCGGGTGGACGTCGTGGACGAGACCGGACGTGCGCTGCGCTACTGGCACGACGTCGATTCCGTCGTCGGTGACCTGGTCACGATCCGCGGCACCGTGGCCGACCCGGACGGCACGGTGCTTCGCGTCTTGAGCGAGGTGCTGCGCTTCCTCGCCCCCGAAGCGGTCAACGCGTTCCTCGCCGAGGCGGGTTTCGGGATCGAGGCCCAGTTCGGCGGGTGGGACCTGGCGCCCGTCACCGAGGCGAGCCCGGAGATCATCACGATCGCGCGCCGGCGGTAGCAGCCCTTCGCCGCTCTTTGCCTCCCGCGCGCCGGGTCTCAGCCCCCGGGCGCCGGGTCAGGGACGGGGACGGGGTCGATGCCGGGGTCGGGGGCGTTCGCCACCCGTCCCAGCCATTCGTCGAGCAGTACGGTTTCCGCGCTGGTCAGCGTGGTCGGCGGCGACCGGCGGAGCAGGGCGCCGAGCCGGGCCGCGGCGGTGGGCGCGCTCTCGGCGGACGCCCCGGGCGGGCGGTCTCCGGGTGTGCCGTGGGTGTGCGGCGGGCGCATCACCTCGGGGATGAAGACCGAGGTGTGCACGGCGTCCCGCACCCGCCGTGAGAGGTCCGGGTCGCGGAACATGGCGGGCCGGGAGACGAGCATCAGCGCGACCCCCACGTTCGCCGACATGATCATCTCGGCGGCCAGTGCCGGGGAGACCCGCAACTTCCCCTGCCGCGCCGCCAGTTCGAGTTCGCGGGTGAGGATCTGCTGCGACTCCGCCGCCGACGCCGGCGGGGTGCGCATGGCCGGGGAGTTCATCAGCCGGTACAGATTGCGGTTCGCCAGCGCGAAGGCGACATGGCTGTCCCAGCCGTCCCGGATGTCCTGGACCGGGTCGGCGCCCGGATGGCGTTCCCGCTTGGTCGCCAGATACGTGTCGAAGCCGCGGTCGACCACCGCCGCGAGCAGCCCTTCCTTGTCGCCGAACTGCCGGTACAGGACGGGGGCGCTGATCGACGCGGCCGCACACACCGCCCGCGTCGAGATGTCGCCGTCCGGTGAGGTCGCCAGAAGATCGATCGCCACCGAGAGGATGCGGTCACGGGTGGTCATGAGCGGCTGCCCTTCTCGGATACGGACCTGGCTCGGTCCGTGTCATTACGTGTCGGTCTGTGTCGCTCGGGCCGGTCGGGCTGGTCCGGCCGGTCGGGATGGCGCGGCCGGCGCGGTGCCGGTCAGTCGAAGGTGATCACCGCTCGCCCGTCGGCGCCGCCGCCGCCCAACGTGTCCAGCGCGGCCGGCGCTTCGTCCAGGCCGATCGGACGGACCTCGGGGAAGATGTCGTGCCTGGCCGAGAAGGCGAGGGTGTCCCGCAGGTCGTGCGGGGAGCCGGACGGCGAGCCCATGACGTGCAGACGGTTGAGGACCATCGGCTGCACGGGCAGGGAGAGGGGCTCCGCGCTGTAGCCGCAGAGGACCAGGGTCCCGTCGGGCGCCAGGCCCCCGAGGGTCGCGGCGGCAGCGGCGTTCGAGGGCGCGGCGTTGAGGATGACGTTCGCCCCGCCGTCCCACGCCTTGAGCCCGGCCGCGGGATCGGCGTCGGCGGTGGAGATGAAGAGTTCGGCGCCCAACTCCTTCGCCCGCCCCTCGCCGCGCGCGGACCGGCCGACGACCGCGACCCGGGCGCCCATGGCACGGGCGTAGCGCACCGCGAGCGAACCGATCCCGCCGGAGCCGATCACGGCGATCCGGGAGCCGGCCGTGGCGCCGGCCTGGCGCAGGCCGTTGAACGCGGTGATCCCCGCGCACATCAGCGGGGCGGCGGACACCGGGTCCATGCCCGCCGGGAGCGGGGTGACGTAATCCGCCTTGAGCAGGGCGTATTCGGCGTAGCCGCCGTCGGTGACGATTCCGGTGACGCGCTTCTTGACGCACAGGATCTGCTCACCGCGCACACAGAAGTCGCAGTGGCCGCAGGAGTCGTAGAGGAACTGGGCGCCGACCGACCGCCCCGGCTCCAGCGCGGAGACGCCGGGGCCGACCGAGGCGACGACGCCGGTGATCTCGTGGCCGGGTATGACCGGGAAGCGGGCGAAGGGGTAGTGGCCGCGGACCAGGCTGAGGTCGGAGTAACAGACGCCGCACGCGCTGATCTTGACCAGCACCTCGCCGGGGCCCGGCTCCGGGATCTCGCGGTCGGTGAGGGTCAGGGGCGCGTCGACGGCGGTGGCGATGGCAGCACGCATGCTGGTGCTCCTTGGCTGGTGCGGGTAGGCGCCGCCTGGGGCGGCGCCTGGGCGGCGTGCGCGGGAAAAGCGCACTTAGCATTGTTAACACAGAATCGCTGATGACGCTAACGCCAAGTTGTTAGCAACGATACGGAACGGGTGAGTCGATCCCAGGGATGTTTCAGTCGCCCCAGCTCAGACCGGCAGGGTGAAGAGCTGGTACGAGGAGACGGCGGCGAATCCGTAGCGTCGATACAGCGGTTCGCCGGCCGGGCTCGCCAGCAGCGCGGCCGACCGCATCCCGCGCTCCCGGCCGACCCGCAGCGCGGCCGCGGTGAGCGCTCCACCGATGCCGCGCCGGCGGTGGGTCTCGGCGACGTGGACGAGGAAGACGCCGGCCACCTCGTGCGCGGCGATGACCACGGTCGTGCCGACCACCCGGCCGTCCAGCACCGCGGCGAGCCGGACAATGTCCGCGTTGTCCGCCCGCCCCGCCTCGATCCGCACCACATCGGCCGCCAAGCCGGGCGCGACCCCCATGGAGGCGCTGTAGGTGCGGACCAGCTCCGTCAGCCGGCCCGGTTCCTCGACCACCTCGATCCGCGGGCCGGCGGTCGGGTCGGTCGTCGGGTCGGCGCTCGGGTCGGCGCTCGGGCCGGCCGGCTCCGCGGCGCCGTCGAGCGGCCGGATCATCAACGGCAGCGTGCCGAGCGCCACCGCGCCGTGCTCGACGAGAGCGGCCGCGGTGCCCTCGGGACTGTCCGGGCCCACCCACCACCACCAGGGCACGCCCGCCAGGTCCGTTCGCGCCGCCGCCACGGCCGGTCCGACCGCGTCCAGGGACCGGATCCGGACCACGCCGTTGAACTGCGGCTGGGCCAGCCCGCTGCGGTAATGGTCGAGGTCACCCTCGGCGTGCCATTCCTCACCCCAGCCCGCCAGGTACTGCCGGAAGTTGGCGGTCACCCGGGCCAGATCCCCGGCGTCCGCCGACGCCGACGTCTCCGTCCTGGCCGTCCTGGCCGCACTGCCCGTCCTGGTCGAGGTTTCCGTCACCGTCGTTCCCTCCGCCGCGCCCGGGTGTCTTCGTCCCCATATGGGCCCTGATCACTCGAAGCCTAGCCTCTGACCTGCGCGGACTCGCCGGCGCACCCGGCGGGGCGCTCCCTTCGCGATGGTGGTGGGGGGTTAAGCGTGGTGGGGCAGACTGGGCGCATGAGCTCCTCGAACGCCGTTCCGTCGCCGACCGGAGCGGGACAGCCCGATCGCCGGCGCGCCGACGCGCGCCGCAACCACCGGCGGATCATCATGGCCGCTCATGAGGTCTTCGCCGAGCACGGACGGCAGGCGACCGTGCCGCAGGTGGCCGAGCGGGCGGGGGTGGGGAAGGCCACCGTCTACCGCAGCTATCCCACCAAGGAGGATCTGGTCGCCGCCGTCGCGCTCGAGGGGTTCGAGAAGCTGGCGCGGCGCACCGAGGCGGCCCTCGCGCTCCCGGATCCGTACCCGGCGCTGAGCGGCTATGTCATCGAGCTGTTCGCCTGTCTGGCCGAGGACCGGATCCTCGCGGACGTGCTCTCCGACCCGGTCGGCGCCGACGCGGTCCGGATCACGGAGCTGCTGACCGGACTGCTGGCGGCCGCCAAGACCTCGGGCTCCGTCCGGCAGGACGCGACGTCGATGGACATCCAGGTCCTGCTGTGCGGCGCGGCCGTCCAGTTGATCGCCCTCGGCGAGCGGGATCCGGCGGTCTGGCGCCGCTACGGCACGCTGGTCCTCAACTCACTGCGGCCCTGACCGGCTCGCCGGACCCACCGCCGAGCGGCACCCCACCGCCGAGCGGCACCCGACCGCCTTGACCGGACCCTTGGGTCCGTTTACGGTGGCCGAGGTAACCGGACCTCCGGGTCCGGTTATGCCCTTGGTCCCCGAGAAGTGAGCCGCGCGATGATCTTCCCCCCGTTGTCCGTCCTCGATCTCGCCGTGGTCGGCGAGGGAACAGACCCGGCGACCGCCCTGCACGAGACCGCCGACATGGCGCAGGCGGCGGAGCGGCTGGGGTATCACCGCTTCTGGGTGCCCGAGCACCACAGCTTCCCCGCCTCCGCCAGTCCCGCCCCGGCGGTGCTGCTGGCCCATCTCGGCGGCCTCACCAGCACGATCCGGCTCGGCTCCGGCGGGGTCATGCTGCCCAACCACGTACCGCTGCTGGTCGCCGAGCAGTTCGGCGTCCTCAACGCCCTGCACCCGGGGCGGATCGACCTGGGCGTCGGACGCAATCCCGGGGCGCTGCCCGGCATCGCCCAGGCCCTGCACCGCACCGAGGAGGATCCCGGCGCCGACGCCTTCGCGCGCCAGGTCGAGGAGCTTCGCGGGTTCCTGGGCCAGGGTTTTCCCGACGACCATCCGTACACCCGCGAGGACGTCCATGTGGTGCCGCGCGCCACGGGCCTACCCGTCTGGATGCTCGGTTCCGGCGATTCCGGCGCCGACGTGGCGGCCCGCTTCGGCCTGCCCTTCGCCGCCGCGCAGCACATCAACGCGGCCCGCGCGCTGCCGGCCATCGACAAGTACCGCGCCGCGTTCCGGCCCTCCGACGCCCTGGCCGCGCCCTACACCATGGTGTCCGTCAACGTCGTGTGCGCCGACACCGACGGGGAGGCCCTCGGGCTCGCCAGGTCCGGCGCCCTGATGATGGCGCTCGCCCGGCAGGGCATACCCACGGCCGTGCCCACCCCGCGGACCGCGGCGGCGTACGACTACCGCCCGCGAGACGAGGAGTTCGTCCGGGGCTGGCTGGGCAACACCGTCCACGGCTCGCCGGAGACCGTACGGGCCCGGCTGGCGGAACTCCAGGAACGCACCCGGGCCGATGAGTTCATGCTCACCTCCCTGATCCACGGCTTCGAGCCGCGCAAGCGCTCCTACGAACTGGTGGCCGAGGAGTTCGGGCTGAAGGGCACGGACAGCCGGGGGTGACCAGGCGCCGCCGCGACCGGGGCCGACGCGTCGAGATCAGGGGGCGTGCGAGCCAGGAAGCACCGGTCGGCGGTGGATCGCGGCCGGCGAGCGGGACGGCCCACGTGTGCGGGTCCGGAACGCCTCCCGCTCAGCCCGTCGTGGTGATGAGCCGGCCGGTCAGCCGGCTCGGCACGATACGGACCCACCGGTCCCGTACGCCGCCCGCCCACGGCCGGGCGCCCGGGCGGTGCCGGTAGCGCTCGATGGCGCCGGCGTCCGCGAGGATCTCGGCCCGGCCGAACACCAGGACGCTCCAGCCGTCGCCGTGCCGCTCGCTCAGGTGATCGGCCTCAAGGGTGATGTCCGAGCCGGCGACCGGGTCGGCCGCGCCACCGAGGGCCGTGCGGTAGATGACGTCGGGGCCGTCGACGAGGTAGTTGACCGGCAGTACGAGCGTGCCGTCCTCGCCGGGCAGGGCGACCCGCCCGACGCCGTGCTGACCGAGGCGGTCCCGGCATTCCTCGGTGGTCAGTCTCGCCAGCCGGGGCTCGGGCGCCGGCGGATTCTGCCCGGGGGGAGCGTCACCGCGCCCCTCCATGAGCTCCTTGGACGAGATGCCCAGGGCCGTCGCCAGCCGGTGCAGGGCGTCCGGGTCGAAATCGCTCTCCAGCCGTTCGATCTGCCGAAGATAGTTCGGCGCCATCCCGGCCCGCGTGGCCAGCTCGTCCGCCGACATCCCGCGCTGCTCGCAGTACGCGGCGATACGCCGGGCCAGGTCGGGTGTGCCCGAGCCGCCGGAGTTCGATCGGCCCCGGGGCCGTCGCTGGGCTGCCATCGCGCTCACCTCGCCGCTTCGTCCGCACCACCGGAAGGCCTCGGGAACACCGCCGCGCGGCACGCGATCAGGGATTCCCCTTCCCTCCATCCTGCGCCGAGACCCGGCGCCGTGCCAGAGCGGCCGCGCGGTCCGGTCCGGCCGTGGCGACCCGGCCGCCGGCGGCATCACAGGTCCGCCCGCACCCGTCCGTCACCGCGTACCGAAATCTGATGAACCATCGGATTTGGCCCATTTGACCCATGGGAAAGCATGTGCGACTCTGACCCGGTGTTCCGCACTCTGTACCTCGTCATCCGAGCCCACGTGGACCTGCTCCGCGTCGCCAGCGCGCTCTGTCGCCGCGACGCCGTCTGAGCGGTCCCTCCAGGGTTTTCCGGGCGTACAGTTCCTCGCTCCGCCGGCCACGGTCGCCGTGACGGCCGTCTGATCCCGCTCCTGGCCGGGGCTGGTCGTGCCGTGTTCCCGGACGCGATCGAGGCGTGTCGCCTCCGCTCCCCTCTCCGTACTTCTCTCCGCTTCTCTTCCTCTCGCTTTTCTGGACAAAGCGCGCAAAAGCGCGTGCCTTTGTCGATGAATCATCGATGAAACGAGTCATCATGCCTTCCTCGTCCGACGCCTCCGCGCGGATCGCGGACCCCGTGGACCCCGCGGACGCCGCCCGGGACAGTTGGGACGCCTGGCGGGCGGCGCGGGCCGCCTCGGTCACGGCGCCCACCGGAAACCTCGCGCTGGTCGAGACCCGCTGGCTGCCGAAGGGCACGCCGGCCGAGCCCGAAGCCGAGCGGCACGGGCTGCCGCCGACCGTCCGGGTCACCAGCCTGGAGCGGGCCGACATCCTCACCGGCGAGCCGGAGTTCGGGCTGCGGTTCTGGGACAGCGAGTCCCCGGCGATCCAGCACTTCTCCCACATCGAGACGTACGCCTTCGACCCGCGCTGGGTGACGCGGGCCACCTTCACCCCGGTCGCCGACGACCGCAGGATCCCCTTCGAGCACATCCGCGACAACGGCGGCAGCCGGGGCATGATCGTCCCCGGCGACATCAGCCTGTCGCTGGACGGCGTCGACTACACCCTGGCCGCCTTCGACGACGACGGCACTCTGCTTCTCGTCTTCGGGGACCCCACCAACGGGGTCAGCACCTACGGTTCCGGCCGCTTCCTCTACGTGCCACGCGACCAGAGCGGCCAGGAACGCGAGACCGTCGTGCTCGACTTCAACCGGGCCTTCGTGCCGCCCTGCGGATTCTCCGCCGAGTACAACTGCCCCCTGCCGCCCCCGCAGAACCGCCTCCATCTGCCGGTGGAGGCGGGCGAGAAGCGCCCCGTCTTCAGCGGCGGCCCCCTCTCAGGAGTAACGAAGTGAAACGCATAACCACGCCCCTCGCCGGCGGCGCCCTGGTGGTCGCGATCTCCATCGCCCTCACCGCCTGCGGCGGCAGCACGGGCACCTCGTCGAGCCAGAAGAGCGGAGCGGCGCCGGGTTCGTACGACAAGGACGCCACCGTCGCCATCGGCTCGCTGTACGAACCGCAGAACCTGGACAACACCGGCGGCGGCGGGCAGGGAGTGACCGAGGCGCTCAACGGCAACGTCTACGAGGGGCTGTTCAAGCTCACCGACAGCGGCAAGGTCGACAACCAGCTCGCCACGCACTACACCGTCTCCCCGGACGGCCTCACCTACACCTTCACCCTGCGCAGCGGTGTGAAGTTCCACTCCGGCAAGGCCCTCGACTCCTCCGATGTGAAGTACAGCATCGAGAAGGTGATCGGCCCGGACTCGCAGTCGGCCCGCAAGAGCAACCTCACGGTGATCAAGAACGTGGCCACCCCCGACGCGCGGACCGTCAAGGTGACGCTGTCGAGCAAGTCCATCTCGTTCATCTACAACCTCAGCTACGTCTGGATCATCGACGCCCAGGCCAAGAACCTCAAGACGTCCGAGGACGGGACGGGCCCCTACCAGCTCGACCGGTGGACCCGCGGCTCCGCGCTGAGCCTCGACCGGTTCGCCGGCTACTGGGGCACGCCCGCGACCAACAAGAAGGTCGTCTTCCACTACTTCAAGGACGCGACCGCGCTCAACAACGCGCTGCTCACCAACGCCGTGGACGTGGTGACCAGCGAGCAGAGCCCCGACGCGCTCGACCAGTTCAAGAACAGCCCTTCGTACAAGGTGAACAGCGGTAACTCGACGACCAAGCTGCTCCTCGCCTTCAACGACCGGGTCAAGCCGTTCAACAACCCGCTGGTCAGGAAGGCCATCACCTCGGCCATCGACAACAAGAAGCTGCTGGAGTCGATCTGGGGCGGCTACGGCAAGCTGATCGGCTCGATGGTCCCGCCCACCGACCCGTGGTACGAGGACCTGACGCATGTCAACCCGTACGACCCGGCCCTCGCCAAGAGCGAGCTGGCCCAGGCCGGCTACGCCAAGGGGTTCGGCTTCACGCTCGACACCCCGAACTACGACCCGCACCCGACCGCCGCGACGTTCATCAAGTCGCAGCTCGCGAAGGTCGGGATCAATGTGAAGATCAACATCATCACGCCGGACCAGTGGTACACGAAGGTCTACCAGAACCACGATTTCAGCGCGACGCTCCAGGAGCACGTCAACGACCGCGACATCGTCTGGTACGGCAATCCCGACTTCTACTGGGGCTACGACAACAAGCAGGTCACCCAGTGGGTCGCGCAGGCCGAGCAGTCGGACACCACCGCGCAGCAGACCGACCTGCTGAAGAAGGTCAATGAGCGGATCGCCCAGGACGCGGCGAGCGACTGGCTCTACCTCTACCCGCAGATCGTGGTCGCCTCCTCGAAGCTCTCGGGCTACCCCCTCAACGGTCTGAACTCCCAGTTCTACGCCTACGACATCAAGAAGAGCTGACGAACCCGCCTCCGACGGCAGCGCCACCGGCGCTGTCCGAGGCGCTTCCCCGCCGCGGCAGGCCCCGCGCCGTCCGCACGGGTGGCCGGGACCGGCCGCGGCGAGGGCGTCACCGCTTCCCCCCGAACCCGGATCTCCCATGACCTTGTACGTGCTGCGGCGCCTCGCCTTCCTGGCCGCCTCGCTGCTGCTGGCCAGCGTGGTGCTCTTCCTGCTGCTCCGGCTGCTTCCCGGCGACCCGGCCAACGCCCTGACATCCGTGGGCGCGAGCCCGGACCAGCTCGCGGCCGCCCGCCACCAGATCGGCTCCGACCGGCCGCTCCCCGAGCAGTTCGCCGGCTGGCTGCACTCCCTGGCCACCTTCGACCTCGGCGACTCCTTCATCAGCTCGCTGCCGGTCGGCCCGGAGATCTCCAGCCGGGCCCAGGTGACGGTGCCGCTCACCGCCATGGCGTTCGTACTCGCCCTGCTCATCGCGCTGCCGGTCGGCTTCCTCGCGGCCCACCGGGCCAACACCTGGTACGGACTGCTGCTCAACGGCGTCTCGCAACTCGGCATCGCGGTCCCGGTGTTCTGGGTCGGCATGATCCTCGTCACCGTCTTCTCCCTGCACCTGCGGATCCTGCCGGCCGGCGGCTTCCCGCAGGACGGCTGGGCCGACCCGGCTGCGGCGCTGAACTCGCTGATCCTGCCGGTCGTCACGGTCGCGGTGGTGATGTCCGCCTCCCTGATCCGATACGTCCGCTCCGCGACCCTGGACGTGCTCGGCAGCGACTACCTGCGGACCGCGCGGGCGCTCGGCGCCTCCTTCGGCGAGGCGCTGTGGCGGCACGGGCTGCGCAACGGCGCCGTCCCGGTGGTCGCCGTCCTCGGCATGGAGCTGGCCTCCACCCTGCTCGGCGCGGTGGTCGTCGAGACGGTCTTCGCGCTGCCGGGACTCGGCAGCCTGCTGTCCCAGGGCGTGGCCCAGCACGACTACCCCACCGTCCAGGGCGTGCTGTTCGTCACCACCTTCGCCGTGCTGATCATCGGCTTCCTCGCCGACCTCACCCAGCGGCTCATCGACCCGCGGCTGCGCGGCACCCTCTCCGGCGGCAAACCGTGACCGAAGACGCTCCCCGCCGGCGACGGCGCTCGGCAACGCTGATCACCGGCTGCGTACTGGTCGGGGCGATCGCGGTGATGGCGGTGGTCTCCTGGTTCTGGCTGCCGTACTCGCTGGACGACACCTCGGGCGGCCGGCTGTCCCCGCCCGGCCTTCCGCATCTTCTCGGCACCGACAAACTCGGGCGTGACCTGCTCTCCCAGGTGATGATCGGGGCCCGGATCGCCCTGGAATCCGGGCTCGGCGCGGTGGCGATCGGCGGCGCGCTCGGGCTGGCCGTCGGGCTCGCGGCCGGCTTCGCCAACCGCTGGCTCGACGACACCTTCACCGCCTTCCTCGACGTGCTGATCGCCTTTCCCACGCTGCTCCTCGCCATGCTGGTGGTGGCCGCCCGGTCCGCCTCGCTCGGCTCGGCCGTGGTCGCGATCGGGCTCGCCATGACGGCGATCGTGGCGCGGCTGACCCGCATCCTGGTCAAGCGGGTCCTGGCCGAGGACTACATCACGGCCGCCCGGACGTCGGGGACGTCATGGATCCGGATCATCGGCGGCCATGTGCTGCCGAACATCTGGCCCACGCTGGTGGTCAACCTGGCCCTCCAGTTCGGGCTCGCCGTGCTCGCCGAGGCGAGCCTGTCGTTCCTGGGGCTGGGCGCGCCGCCGCCCAACGCCTCCTGGGGGCGGATGCTGGAAGAGGCCCAGGCGACGGTGTCGACCGCTCCGTACGCCGCGATCGCGCCCGGTGTGCTGCTGGTCGCCCTCGTCGTGGGCGTCAACCTGATTGCCGACGGAATACGCGACACGCTCGATCCCACCCGGCGGAGGACCTCATGAGCCTGCTCGACGTCTCCGGCCTCACCATCCGGACGGACACCGGCCGGGCCCTGGTCTCGGATCTCTCCTTCGCGGTCGAACCCGGCGGCCGGCTCGGGCTGATCGGCGAGTCCGGTTCCGGCAAGTCGCTGACCACGCTGGCGCTGATGGGGCTGCTGCCACCCGGCCTCACCGCGTCCGGCCGGGCCGTGCTCGACGTGCCCGGACTTCCGCCCACGGACGTGGTGAGCGCGGGCGAGTCCCGGATGCGGGCGCTGCGCGGGCGGGCCGTCAGCGTGGTGTTCCAGGAGCCGCTCACCGCGCTCGATCCCCTGATGCGCGTCGGGCGGCAGATCGCCGGACCGCTGCGCAGACGGCGCGGGCTGCGCGGCACCGAACTGCGCCGCGCGGTCGCGGCGGCGCTCGACCGGGTCCGGCTGCCGGAACCCGACCGGATCGCCCGCGCCTTCCCGCACGAGATATCCGGCGGCCAGCGGCAGCGGGTCGCGCTCGCCATGGCGCTGGCCTGCGAACCCGCGCTGCTGATCGCGGACGAGCCGACCACCGCGCTCGATGTGACGGTCCAGGCCGACATGCTGCGGCTGCTCAACGAGCTGATCGCGGAGGAGGACATGGCCCTGCTCTTCGTCAGCCACGACCTGGCCGTGGTCTCCGGCGTCACCGACCGTCTGGTGGTGCTCAAGGACGGGCGGACCGTGGAGTCCGGCTCCACCGCGGACATCCTGCACCACCCCCGACAGCCCTACACACAGAGCCTGGTGGCGAGCGCCCGCGCCTTCCAGGAGGCCCTGGAACGGATCACGCGATGAGCTCACCGATCCTGGCGGCACGGCGGGCGGGCTTCGCCTACCGCGGCGCCGCTCCCGTACTCCACGACATCACCCTGGACATCCCGGCAGGACGCAGTGTCGCGCTCGTGGGCGAGTCGGGCGCGGGCAAGACCACCATGCTGCGGCTGCTGCTCGGTCTCGACCGGCCGACCCGGGGACAGATCCTCTTCGACGGGGAGCCGCTCGACCTCCGGGACCGGGCCCGGATGCGCGGCTTCCGCCGTAGTGTGCAGAGCGTCTTCCAGGACCCCTACTCCTCGCTCGATCCCCGGCAGCGGGTCCGCGGCATCGTGTCCGAGCCGCTGCGCTCGCTCGGACTGGCGGGCGCCGACCCGGGCGGCAAGGTCGCCGCCGCGCTCGCGGGCGTCGGGCTGCCGGCGGACGCCGGGGACCGCTACCCGCACGAGTTCTCCGGCGGCCAGCGCCAGCGCATCGCCCTGGCGCGGGCGACGGTCTGCGATCCGCGGGTGCTGCTCGCCGACGAACCGGTCAGCGCGCTGGACGTCACCACCCGGGTGCGCATCGTCGACCTGCTGGGAGAGCTCAAGGAGTCCCGGGGGCTGACCATCGCGATGGTCTCGCACGACCTGTCGGTGGTGGCCGCGCTGTGTGAACACACGGCGGTGCTGGAAAACGGCCGGGTCGTGGAACAGGGGGACACCGAGGCCGTCCTGGGCGCGCCCGGCCACCCCTACACGCGACGGCTGATCAGCAGCGTGCCACGGCTCCCGACGACACCCTCCTGACCCGGCGGGAGCGGCGCGGGGCGGGGACGGGGGCGGCGCGGGCGGCATTGACACACGGCATTCCGGTGGTTGTCATGAGCACATGAAATGGTCGGTGGTCAGCCGTCATTGCCGCGGTTAAGGACCAGAAGGAGATGCCGCACCGTGCCGGACCGAGTCGTCCCCGTTCTGCCGGACCGAGTCGTCGCCCCTTTTCCGGGTCTCCCGGGTCAGCCCGGTCGGCCTGATCAGCCCCCTCGGTCGGGACGGCCGGAGGTGCCGGGGCGCCCAGACCCCGGGCGGGCCGGCCCGGCGCCGCGTCCCGGGGACGGGCGCCGCGAGCTGACCCGGGAAGCACTCCTGCGGCTGCGGGAGAACAAGGGGCTGCTCGTCTACGGACCGCCCGGCATCGGCAAGTCGACCCTGCTCGCGGCCGTGGCAGCGGCGCGGCGCACGGCCGGCGTCGCCGTGCTGCGCTGCTCGCCCGCGCCCGGCGACGCCGAACTGCCCTACCTCGGTCTGATCGACCTCTTCGCCCGGCTGCCCGAGGAGGTGATCGACGCGCTGCCGCCCGCCCGGCGCGCGGACCTGCTGACCGCGCTGCTGCACCGCCCCGGCCCGGACCACCGGACCGACGGACTCGCGGTGCGCGTCGCCGTACTCGACGCGCTGGGCCGGCTCGCGGCGACGACACCGGTACTGCTGGTCGTCGACGGCGTTCAGTGGCTCGACGAACCCAGCGCCGAGGTGCTCGCCTTCGTGGCCAGGCGCGTCGACGCCGCCGACATCCGCATCCTCGCCGCCCAGCGGGTGGCCGAGGGCCGGCGCCCCGAGCACAGCCACGTGTGCCCGCCGTACAGCGCGGAGCTGCCCGTGTCCCCGCTGCCCGACGACGCCATGGTCCGGCTGCTGCTCGACGCCGGGATCCTCCTGCCGCCACCGGTACAGCGGGCGGTGCTGCACACCGCCGCCGGAAATCCCTTCTACGCGCTGGAGTTGGGGCGGCACGCGCCACGGGACGGCGTGCCCCCGGAGAACGGCCTGCTTCCGGTGCCCGCCACGCTGAGCGCCCTCGTGCGGGAGCGGATCGAGGCCCTTTCCCCGTGCGCCCGGTCCGCGCTGCCGGTCGTCTGCGCCGCCACTCGGCCCACCCTGGCGTTATTGCGTTCCGCCGGCGTGGCGGACGCCGCCGCGGCGCTGGACGACGCGGAACGGGCCGGCGTGGTCGGCACCGACCAGGACCGGACCGTACGCTTCCGTCATCCGCTGCTGCGGGCGGCGCTCTGGGACGCCGCCGGCGAGGCCCAACGCCGCTCCGCCCACCAGCGGTTGGCCACCGCCGTGACCGAGCCCGTCGAGGCCGCCCGGCACATGGCACTGGCCCGCCCGGCGGAGGACGCCGCCACCGCGGCCGCGCTGATGGACGCCGCACACACCGCACGGGAGCGCGGCGAACCCGCGGCGGCCGCCGAACTCGCCGAACTCGCGGTCCGCAGAACCCCCGCGAGCCACCCGGCCGACCGCGACCAACGCCTGCTGGCGGCGGCCGGTTTCGCCTGTGACGCCGGGCGGTGGGCGGAGTCCCAGCAGGCCGCCCGCGCGGTGCTCGCACGATCGGACACCGCCCGTACCCGGGTGGCGGCCCGGCTCGTCCTGCTGCGCAGCGCGGGCCAGGCGCTGCGCGACCACGCCCAGCTCATCCAGGACGGACTGCGCGAGGCGGCCGGCGCGCCGGAACTGGAAGCGGCCCTTTACCACTGGGCGGCGGTGCGCGGCCTGTTGACCGGCGCCCTGGTCGAAGCCGCCCGGTACGCCGGGGAGTCCGCACGGTGTGCCGCGCGGGCCGGGGACGACGGAACGCGGATCGCCGCCCTGTCCACGCTGGCCCGCGTACGGTCGCTGGCCGGTGAAACCGGCGCGGCCGAGGCCGCGTTGGCGCAGGCCGTCGGACTCGCGGACGACGGCCCGCAGAGCTGGGGCCTGATCCGGATGCGCGCGGTGCTGGCCCTGGACTCCGACCGGGTCGACCACGCCCGCCGCGAACTGGTCGAACTGCTGCGGACCACGGTGGAGTCGGGCGGCGTGGAGTCGACCGTCGCCTCGCTGGTGGCGCTCACCCGCGCCCAAGTACGCGCCGGGGCCTGCCGCGAGGCCGCGCGCACCGCCGCTCGCTGTGTCCGGTTGGCCGCGGCGGCGGGCCGGGAGTCCGCGCCCGCGCTCTACGCGGCGGCCCTGGCGGAGACGTTCAGCGGTACGGCGGCCGAGGCGCGGCGGCTGGCCGTCCGGGCCGTGCGCGCCTCGGAGGAGGACGGCGACAAGCTCTTCCTGCTGCGGGCCACGGCGGTACTCGGCCAGGCCGGCCTCTTCACCGGCGAGCGCTCCCAGGTGGCCGAGGCGGCCGAGTCACTGCGCCAAGTGACCCTGATCGGGGCCTCGATGGGCGCGGCCGATCCGCCGCTGATCGGCTGGTGCGCCGATCTGGCCGAGGCACTGGTGGCGCTCGGGGAGACCGGAGCCGCGAACCACGTACTGCGGCAGGCGTTCCAGCACGCCGGCCGGATGCCCGGCAGCGTCCTGGCCGCGCTGGAACGCGCCGAGGGTCTGCGGGAGGCGGCCGACGGCCGGTTCAAGGAGGGCGCGGTCCTGCTCCGCGCCTCGGTCGAGCAACTGCGCCCGCTGGGAATCCCGGTGGACCTGGTGCGGACCCTGACCGCGCTCGGCACCGTCGAGCGCCGGGCCCGGCACCGGACGACCGCAGCCGCGGTGCTCACCGAGGCGCTCCAACTGGCCGAAGCGGCGGGCGCGTCGCCGCTCGCGGAACGGGCCAGGGCCGAACTCGCCCGGGTGGACCCGACGGCCGGCGGCGGCGGAAGCCCCGCGCTGACGCCCGCCGAGGCCAGGATCGCCGAGCTGGTGCGCGGCGGCGCGACCAACCGTGAGGTCGCCGCACAGCTCTTCATCAGCGTCAAGACGGTCGAGGGCACGCTCTCCCGGCTGTACCGCAGATTCGGGGTGCGTTCGCGCACGGCGCTGGCCTATGCGATGACCTCCATACCCCAGGGCTGACACGAAACACATACGCAACATCAGGCGCAAGGGTTACCACGCTTATGCGGCGTCACACCGGCCCCTAGCGTTTGTGACGGCCCCGAAGCCGGGGACCGGCCACCCGCATGGAGGATCTTCGTGACCGCGCGTCTGAAACTGCTGGCCGCTGCCGCCGCCCCGGTTCTGCTGCTCGCAGCCGTGCCCGGCGCCTACGCCGCCACCGCCCACTCCACCACCGCCCGCACGGCACTGTCCGGCGACGTGCTGCCGGGGCTGGGGTCGAACGCCGTACGCACCGGCGCCCTCGCCGCCACCGACACGGTATCGGTCGCGGTGAGCCTCACCTCCCGTGACGACAAGGCACTGAACGCCTTCGTCGCGCAGGTCAGCGACCCCGCGTCGGCCGGGTACGGGCACTACCTGACGAAGAGCCAGTTCGCCGCGCGCTTCGGCCGCAGTGACGCCGACGTCAAGAAGGTCACCGACTACCTGCGCTCGCAGGGGCTCACCGTCGGCGCCGTGCACTCCGGCAACCTGGTGATCGACGCCACCGGCACCGCCGCCCAGCTTGAGAAGGCGTTCGGCACCAAGCTGTCCTCGTACCGGGACAGCGCGTCAGGGCGTTCCTTCTACGCCAACGAGACCGCGCCGCTGCTGCCCACCGACGTCGCCTCCCTCGTCAGCGATGTGTCCGGCCTCAACAACCGCAGCCAGCTCAAGCACCAGGCCCCCGCCGCCGTCACCCCGCACAACGGCCCCGGCGGCGGCTACACCCCGGCCCAGATCAAGGGCGGCTACAACGTCTCCGGCACCTACACCGGCAGCGGCCAGCAGATCGCCCTGCTGGAGTTCGACGGCTTCCAGCAGTCCAACATCACCAGCTACGACAGCCACTACGCGCTGAGCTCGCCCGCCCCCACCGTGCACAAGGTGGACGGCGGCTCCGGCTCGCTCGGTGGCGGACAGGTCGAGGTCGAACTCGACATCGAGGTGCTCAACGCCATCGCCCCGGCCGCGCGGATCACCGTCTTCGAGGGTCCCAACTCCGACGCCGGCGAGGTCGACACCTACCAGGCCATCGTGGACAGCGGCATCCCGGTGACCTCCATAAGCTGGGGCGCCGCCGAGACGCAGCGCACCTCGTCCAACATCAGCGCGGTCTCGGCGGTCTTCGCCCAGGGCGCGGCCGAGGGCCTGAGCTTCTTCGCGGCCTCGGGCGACAGCGGCTCCGACGACGCGGGTACCGGCGGCACGTCCGTCGACTACCCGGCCAGCGACCCGAACGTCACCGGGGTCGGCGGCACCACGCTGACCGTCACCTCCGCCAACGCCTGGAGCAGGGAGACCGCCTGGTCCGGCGGCGGTGGCGGCAAGTCCAGCGTCTTCACCATCCCGAGCTGGCAGACCCCGGTCCAGAAGAGCCAGGGCGGCGGCAAGCGCCAGGTCCCGGACGTCGCGGCGCTGGCCAACCCGTCGCCCGGCGTGTCCATCTACTCGCAGGGCCGCTGGGGCCAGGTCGGCGGCACCAGCGCGGCGGCGCCCGAGTGGGCCGGCTTCGCCACGATCTACAACCAGCAGGCCGCGGCCGCCGGCAAGCCCCGGCTCGGCTTCGCCAACCCCGCCCTCTACGCGGCGAAGGGCACCGGCTTCCACGACATCACCAGCGGCAGCAACGGCGCCTACTCCTCGGCGACGGGCTGGGACTTCACCACCGGGTGGGGCTCGTACAACGCCGCGACGCTGGCGACGAAGCTGCTCAGCCAGTGAACTGAGCCGGTGACCTGACCGGGCGGGCCGTCCGGCCAGGTCGGGGCCAGGTCGGGGCCAGGTTGGGGAGGGAGGGGCGGGGCCCGGGTACGCACCATCGGTACCCGGGCCCCGCCCCGCTCGCCGATGACCGGCCGGATCCGGGCCGGCCCCGCTCCGTCACCCGGCGGGCTTGCGGCCGCCACCTCCCCGCCCCCGCCCGCGCACGGTCCGCCGTCACGCCGATCGCTCGCGTGAGAGTGAATAATCGGGTGGATGATCCGCTTCGCGATACTCGGACCCGTCCGCGCCTGGGGTCAAGCGGGTGAGCTCGACCTGGGGTCGCCTCAGCAGCGGGCGCTGCTGGCGCTGCTGCTCCTGCGGGAGGGCCGGCCGGTCGGGACCGACGAGATGCTCGACGCCCTGTGGGGTGACCAGGCGCCCCGAGGCGCCCGTGGCACCGTCCGCACCTACGTCTACCGGCTGAGGGCGGTGCTCGCCGAGGTGGCCGCCATCGAGTCGGCCGGCGGCGGCTACCGGCTGACCGTGCACGGCGGAACCGTGGACCTCGGCGAGTTCCACCGCCTCGTCCGCCGAGCCCGCCGGGCACGCCACCAGGGCGACCGCACCGGCGCCGCGGCCGGTCTGCGCGAGGCGCTCGGCCACTGGCGGGGCCGGCCGCTGTCGGATGTGCGGGGTCCCTTCGTCGACGAGGAGCGCCGCCGGCTGGAGGACGTGCGCCTGGTCACACTGGAGGAGTGGTTCGCCGCCGAACTCGACCTCGGCGGCCGGCCGGAACTCGCGGTGGAACTGGCCGCGGCAGTCGCCGAGCAGCCGTTGCGCGAAGGGCTGCGCGAACAGCTCATGCTGTCGCTGTACCGGGCGGGCCGCCAGGCCGAGGCGCTGGCGGTCTACCAGCAGGGCCGTTCGATCCTGCGTGACGAACTCGGCGTCGACCCGGGCCCCGGACTGCGCCGGCTGCACGAGCGCATCCTCACCGCGGATCCGGCGCTCGCTCCCTCGTCGGTGCCTCCGCGCTCGGTCGCGGTACCGGCCCAACTCCCGCCCGACTCACCCGTGTTCACCGGCCGGCAGGCCGAGATCGCCGAGCTGACGGCCGTACTGGACAGCGGCTCACGGTCCGCCGTGGCCGGGATCACCGGACTGGGCGGGTCCGGGAAAACCGCGCTCGCGGTCCATGTCGCCCACGCCATGAGCGACCGTTTCCCCGACGGCCTGCTCTTCGCGGATCTCGGTGGCCCCGGCGCCCCGGTCGCCCCGCTGGAGGTGCTCGGCCGGTTCCTGCGGGCGCTCGGCGTGGTCGATCCGCCGCGGTCCCTCGATGAGAGGGCCGCGCTGTGGCGGACCCTCTGCGCCGGGCGGCGCCTGCTGGTCGTACTGGACGACGCCGCCGACGCCGAGCAGGTGCGGCCCCTGATGCCGGCTGCCGCCGGGTGCGCGGTGCTGCTGACCAGTTGGCACCGCATGGTGGATCTCCAGGCGCACTGGCACCGGCTCGACATGCTGCGGCCGCGGGACGCGCTGCGGCTGCTCGCGGCCATCGCCGGCCCCGAGCGGGTCCTCGGCGAACGGGAGGCGTCGGTCCGCCTGGTCGCCGCCTGTTCGCATCAGCCGCTGTCGGTGCACGTCGCGGCCGCCCGGCTCGCGGCCCGCCCGCTGTGGACGATCGAGCAGATCCTCGCTCAGTTGGCGGACGACCTGCGCCAGCCGGTGGTGATGCACGAGGACTGCGGAATCGTCGACAGGCCGTTCCGTGCCGCGCAGGCCCGCCTGGACGGCCCGCACCGTACCGCCTTCCATCTCGCCGCCGTGCCCGACTGCGCGCGGCTCTCGGCCGCCGCGGCGGCCGCGCTCCTGGACCTGCCGGAGAACCAGGCGAGGGCGGTGATGGAGACGCTGGTCGACGCGCACGTCGTGGAGACCGACTCCGACGGCTACCACTACCACGGCCTGGTGAAGGCGTTCGCCCGCCGGCAGGCACGGAACGACCTGGGGGCGGCGCGGGTCCAGGAGGCCCTGCACCGGTTGCTGCGCCACTACCTCACCCGCGACCCGGCCGGGTCCGGCCAGGACGTCCGGGCACTGGTGGACCAGATCGCCGAGCCGCCCCGCATGGACGGCGACCTGCTGACGGCGTCGGCGCGGCGGACGTAGGTCCCCTGACGACGACAGGCCGTCGACAGGCCGCCGACAGTCCGTCCGTCGACAATCCACCGACCGTCCGTCGACACCGCGTCGACCCCGGTCCGGTCCACTCGGACCATGCAGAGTTCTTCGATACGCGCCCTTCTGACGGCCGAGGTGACCGGGGCGGTCCTCCTGCCGGAGGACGCCGGGTACGCCGCCGAATGCGCGCCCTACAACCTCGCCGTCGACCACCGGCCGGCCGTCGTGGTCGCGGCGGCGACGGCGTCCGACGTCCAGGCCGCGGTCCGCTTCGCGGCGGCGCACGCACTGCCGGTGGCGGTCATGTCCACCGGCCACCAGGCGATCGTCCCGGCCGACGGGGCGGTGCTCGTCACCACCCGCCGGATGGCGGAGGTCACCGTCGACCCGCGGGCCCGCGTCGCCCGGGTGGCGGCCGGCGCGCGCTGGCAGCAGGTCGTCGACGCGGCCGAGCCGTTCGGGCTCGCCCCGCTCAACGGCTCCTCGCCACTGGTGGGCGTGGTCGGCTACACCCTCGGCGGCGGTCTGAGCCCGACCATGGGCCGTGCGCACGGATGGGCGGCCGATCATGTCACCGCCATCGAGGTGGTCACCGCCGACGGTGAGCTGCGCCGCGTCGACGACACCGCCGAGCCCGATCTGTTCTGGGCGCTGCGCGGTGGCAAGAGCAACTTCGGCGTGGTCACGGCCCTGGAGTTCCGCCTGTTCGCCGCGGCGCGGCTCTGGGCCGGCGGGCTGTTCTTCGCCGGGGAACACGCGGCGGCCGTGACACACGCCTACCGCCGTTTCACCGCGACCGCCCCCGACGCCCTCACCTCGTCGATCGCGCTGCTGCGGCTGCCGCCGCTGCCGGGTGTGCCGGACTTCCTCGCCGGCCGCTTCGCCGTGCACATCCGCATCTCCCACCTCGGCACGGCGGACGAGGGCGCCCGGCTCGTCGCGCCGCTGCGCGCGGCCGCCCCTGTGCTGCTCGACACTCTCGGCGACATGCCCTACGGCTCGTTCGCCCGGATCCACGCCGACCCCGTCGAGCCCGCGCCCTTCCTGGAGCGCACCGCGATGCTCGGCTCGCTCGCCCCCGGCGCCGTGGACGAGATCCTCGCCATGGCGGGGCCGGACGCCGACTGCCCGGTGCAGTTCGTGGAGCTGCGCCACCTCGGCGGCGCGCTCGCCCACCCCGCGGACAACGCGGTCGGCAACCGTGACGCCGAGTTCGCCCTGTGGGTGGTGGCCGTCGGCATGCCGACCGACCTCGTACCGGAGAACGACTTCGCCGACGCGCTCCTGGAGCGTCTGCGGCCGTGGACGACCGGGCGCCGCTACCTCAATTTCATGGCCACCCATGACATCGTGGCCGAGGATGTGCGCGGCGCGTACGACGAGAAGGACTTTCGCCGGCTGCGGTCGATCAAGAGGCGGTACGACCCGACCAACCTGTTCCGCCTCAATCACAACATCCGACCAGAACCCGAAGAGGCACCCGTGACCGACGACACGCTGCGGAACCTGCTCGACCAGGCCGCGATCACCGACACCCTTCACCGCTACACGGCCGGGCTCGACCACGGTGACGCGGAGCTGTTCTCCTCCGCGCTCACCGAGGACGCCGTGGTGGACCTCACCCCGGCCACCACCAAGATCGGCCTGGACTTCCCCGTGCTGGCGCCGCGCGACATGGTGGTGAGCGCCCTGATCCCGGCGGTCGGCCCGCTCGACACCAGCCATGTCATCAGCAACGTCCGCACCACCGTGACCGGCGACACCGCCCACCTGAAGTGCTACGCGATGGCGCAGCACTTCCCGCCGGGCGACGGCCCCAGGCCCGACCGGACCCGGCACGCGCTGATGATGAACCGGTACGACGCCGACCTGGTCCGGGACGGCGAGCGGTGGCGGATCCGCCGGCTCACCATCGACAGTGCCTGGTTCTCCGGGGACCCGACCGTGCTGATGCCCGCCGAGTAGGCGCCGACGCCGGGTCGCTCCCGCCGAGGGGGTACGCCCGCGCGGCGACCGGGAGGCGCGTCCGTGTCGCCGTCCGGCCGACGGCGACACGGACGCCGCCTTACTCGATGCCGAAGGTGCTGAGAGTCGCCCGGGTCGGTGACCGCGGGTTGCCGAGCGAGTGCCGGCCGGCGCCGTCGGTGCAGAAGAACGTTCCGTTGGCCGCGGCGGCGGATCCGCGGACGGCCGCCCCGCGGGCCTGGCGGCAGGCAGAGCGTCACCGAGGCCTGCGGTCACGACGGGCCGTCAGTCGCTTCGGACGTGCTGATCTCGATACGCCGCAGGGACGGCAGAAGCAGCGGCAGCAACATCGCCGCCACCACGACGACGCCGCCGGTGACCGCCACCACCCCGGTGCCGAACGCCGCGGCGAGCGGCGGGACGGACAACTGGCCGACGGGGATCGACACGAACGACCCGAACTCGTCGTAGGCACCGACACGGGAACTCAGGCGCTCCGGGATGTGCAGGTGCCACAGCGTCGACCACACGACGGTGAAGAACTCGGAGGCCACTCCGGCGGCGAAGGCGGCGGAGGCCAGCCAGAGGGTGTCGGCCCGCACGCCGAGCAGGATCAGCGGGACGCCCGCCAGGGTCATCGACAGCAGGGCCGGCGTCATGGGCCGCCGGACCGTCAGCTTCACCATCGCCATGGCGGCGAGCAGCGCTCCGGCCCCCCGGACGCTCAGCACCAGGCCCCAGCCGCCGGGGCCGATGGTGTCGACCGCGATCACCGGGCCGAGGATGTTCCAGACGCCCATGGTGACGGCGTTGAGGACGGCGAAGGCCAGGGTCACCGACCAGATCCACGGCCTGGAGCTGAAGTAGCGCCAGCCCTGCCGCAGTTCGCCGAGCATCGTCGGGCCGCCCTTGGCGCGGGCCGGCATCTCGGGCAGCGCCATCCGCGCGAAGCAGAGGGCCGCCAGGAAGAAGGAGGCGGCGTCCGCGGCGATCGCCCAGCCGCCCCCGACGGACACGGTCAGCAGGCCGGCCGCGCTCGGGCCGACCAGCCGGGTGGCGTTCCTGGCCGTGGCCAGCAGGGAGTTGGCCTGCTGGATGCCGCGTCCGCCGGCGAGCTGCGGGACGATGCCGCGCAGGGTCGGGGTGGTCAGTCCCTGGAAGACGCCGTTGCAGGCGGACAGGGGCAGCAGGAGCGCCGGGTGCTGGTGGGTGAGCAGGACGACGGCCACGCCGCTCTGGCTGACGCCCGAGCCGAGACTGGTGAGGCGCAATACGGTGTCGCGGCGGTAGCGGTCGGCGATACCACCCCCCAGGATCGTCGTCGCGATCATCGGGATCATGGCCGAGGTGAGGACCGCGGACAGCCACGTGGCGCTGTCGGTGACCTCCAGGACGCCGAAGGCCAGCGCCACCGGTGACATGGCGCTGCCGGCCCTGGTGACCGACCAGCCGGCGAAGAACCACCGGAACGCGGGGGAGCGGAGCGGCCGCGTGGACGCGAGCGCGAGGTGGGCGCGGGGCGCCGGTATCGCATCGTCGTCAGGGGAGGGGTGGTGGTCATGTCCGGGCGCGTCTGTTTCGGGCACGAGGGGCGATGCTTCCAGCGGGTGCCGGATTCATCAAGCGGTTTCGCGGCGGACGGATCAGGCTCTCCGGCCGGGGACATGCCCCCCGTCGTTGGGCGTCCGCGTGCCGGTCAGGGTCGGGCCTGGCCGTTGGAGGCGCTGGTGCCGCCGTCGACGGGCAGGATGACGCCGGTGACGTAGCGGGCGGCGTCGCTGGCCAGGAAGAGGTGGACGCCGGCGACGTCCTCGGGTTCGCCCAGGCGGCCGAGGGCGGTGCGTTCCTCGAACTTCGCGGCGAGTTCCGGGCTGCCGGTGACGTCGGCGACCGGGTCGGTCCTGGTGAGCGCCGGGGCCACGGCGTTGACGCGGACCCCGCGCGCTCCCCAGTCCAGGGCGAGGGCGCGGACGAACAGTGACACCGCGCCCTTGGTGGCGTCGTACGCGGCCAGTTTCCAGTCGCCGGCCAGTCCGGAGACGCTGCTGGTGGCGTTGAAGGAGCCGCCGGTCTCGGCCAGGAGCGGGAGGGTGGCCTTGGCGAGGTGGAAGAAGCCGTCGATGTTGGCCTGCCGGAGGGCTTCCCAGTCGGCGGTGCTCGTGTCGGTGATCTCACCGGTGACGTAGCCGGCGGCGTTGCTGATGACCACGTCGAGCCGTCCGTGGCGTTCGATCACGGTGCTGACGAGGCGTTCGATGTCGGCCGGGTCGCTGATGTCGGCGCGGACGGCGCTCGTTCGGTCGCCGGGGATGCCGCCGAGCGCGGTGTCCAGCCGCTTCTGGGTGCGTCCGCTGATCACGACGGTGGCACCGGCCTCGGCGAACGCCCGCGCGGTGGCGAGGCCGATTCCGCTGCCGCCGCCGGTCACCAGGACGACCTTCCCCGAGAAGTTGAAGCTGACGTCGGCATAGGTGCCCATGGATCCGTGCTCCCCTGTGGTGGTCCGATGCGCTCAAGCATGGCCTCGCGCGGCCGATGCGCAGGGCCGCGAAACGCCGTCCGCAAGGGTGGTATGCCGCCGCTCGTCGTTCCCGACCGCGCCGCCGGATGTTCCCCGGGTGGTCCTTCGGGCGGGCGGTGGCTCAGGCCGCCCGCGGGGTGAGTACGCCGTGAAGTGGCTCCGCCGCGCCCGAGGACTCGGGGCCCCGGCAGGTATGGCGGTGCAGCCGGCCCGTCTCCGCCCGGTCGAAGGCGTTGTGGAAGGCCGGATGGGCGTGCAGGCGGCGCCCGTAGGCCCACAGGTGCTCGTAGCCGGCCAGGGCGCGCACCGTGCCGGCGTCCAGGTGCGGACGATGCACCGCGTCCAGGTGCACCAGGGCCGCCCACAGGTCGACGTCCGCCGCGGTCGGTTCGCCGCCCAGCAGGAAGGGCCGCCGGGCCAGCCGGTGGTCGAAGACCTCCAGAGCGGCGGCCATCGTGTCACCCGCTCCCGGTCGGCCGCCCGGCGCGGAGGCCGGCGCCGCGCCCTCGCAGACCTGTCGCAGCGGTTCGGCGACGTCCCGGTCCAGCAGCTCGCAGAGGGCGTCGATCTCCTCGACGAGGGCGGGCGGGCGCAGGTCGGGAGCGCCGGACGGCGTCGCGGCCCGGAAACGTTCGGCGAGGTCACGGAGGATGTCGGGGGTGTGGTTGCTGACCAGCCGGCCGCTCCAACCGTCGCACAGGGCGGGGACGGTGAGCGGTCCGGAGTACCGGTGCAGGGATGCCTCGTAGGCGCCGCGCAGGCCGGCGGGCGGTTCGGCGAGCGCGGGCACGGACGTCGTCACGACCACGCCGGTCAGCCCGAGCAGCCCGAGGGTGGCGGAGACGCGCATGGAGCGCGGCGAGCCGGGTGACAGGTAGAGCCGGTAGCGCTGCGGCGCCGGATAGAAACCGCCGCCGGCCTCGGTGCTGATGCGGCCTCGCACGGGGCAGCCGCGGGGGCGGGCGGCAAACGCGCGGGGGAGGACGGGGGACGCCGGACAGGGCTCGACGACGGCACCCGGACGGCGGTGGGCTGCGCTCGTGGACATGGCTGTCTCCGCATGACGGTGGCGGACCCGGCGGCTCGGGGCGCCGGGCGGGAACGGAACGGGCAGCCGGGGTAGGGCCACGCGGTTCCGGGAGGAAACGACGAGGAGGGATGCGCGGCGGCGGAAGGGGCCGGCTCAGTGGGCCGGACGGTAAGCGCTGCAGACCCGCTGCAGATCGATGTACAGGCGCCTGGTCAGCCGGCGGGGGCACCACGCGAGGGCCGCCGGGAACGGGAGGTACGCCCCGTCCGCCCCGCAGCCGCTCTTGGCCATCTCCACCGCTCCCGCCTCCGGCCCCGCGCGGAGCGGGACCGCTCGTCCCCCGCTGTGGCGGCGGAACCCGGTCGACAGCGATGGCGGCCCGCGGCGGGCGAAGGACCGCTCACCCCGCACGGGCCGGTGCCGAGGACCGGCGGGACGGGGAACCGTCCGACCGGCGCTGACCGCTGTGACCGTCGCCCATCAGTGTGGATGAGGCGGGTGGAGGGGTCAATAAGGCCGGAGCGCCCGGAACACGGCCGGGGCCGTCCGCCGAGCCCCGGGGGCCGGCGCCGGCGCCCGGCGGGAAGCCCGCGGTGGACGGCGACGGTGCGTGGGTACGTGGGTGTGTGGCCGGGCCACCGTCGAGAACCTGACTTGGCTGGGCCGGACCCTCTCGGCCCGCGGTCTCAACACCCCGCACCTGGACCGTCTTGACGAGACGTGGGCGGAACCCCGGCACCTGGCGTTGCGGCGGGTGGGACTCAAGTACGCGGGTGGGGCGATCTGCTGGGCAAGCGCGTGAGCTCGGCGAGATAGACGTCCAGGTGCTGAACGTGCCCTGGGAGTGCTTCGAGAAGATCCCACCAGTGAACGGCTGCGGTCTCCTCGTTGGCCTGAAAGTCGCGGGCTCCGGCACAGTGACCCGCGAACACGGCCAGGTATTCGACTCGCTGGTCGGGTGCCAGTACAAATTTCGCGTAGCCGACGAACCGCAACGGTCCGTCAGGCTCCTGCCCGCTCTCCTCCAACAGTTCACGCAGGGCTGCCTGACGAGGCGATTCACCCTGCTCGATGCGCCCGCCAGGAAGTTCCCAGGACTGACGGTACCGATCGAAGACCATGAGGACCCGGCCCGCGCACCAGAGGGCGACGAGCGCCGCCGGCAGTGGCGCATCTCCCGGCGGCGTTGCCTCGTCTTCCCACGTGACCGCGAGCAAGGTGTTGCCACGGTCATCGGTTGCGAGCGGTCTGTCCTCGGAGCCGGCCACGTCCGGATGCTTCCCGGCCCACCGCCTCCGAAAGCCCGCCGCTTGACCACACTGCCACTCTGCCTGCGGTACCGGGCCCGGTCGAAGCCTGGCCCCACCGCCGGTCGGCGGTGGGGCCAGGGTGAGGAGCGTTCTAGGAGTGCTGGTCCAGGTCCGTCTCCGGCCGGCTCGGGTGAGGGTCGGGGAGGAGGGTCATGCGCAGGTGACCTTCAGTGCGGTGTCGGCTTTGCAGGTGAGCTTGTCGATGCCGTTGTTGGGATCGCTGGGGTAGGGGCTGGCGCCGGTGCGGGTGAGGGTGAGGGGGTGGCTCGTGCCGGGTGTCATGGCGCCCACCGTGAAGGAGATGAGTGGGGTGATCTTGTCGGTTCCGGCGGGGATGGCGCCCGTGTCGCAGGTGAGGGTGCGGCTCGCGGTGTTGACCGTGCACCCGGAGGGGGCGGTGGGGTTGGTGAAGACGGCCGGGTAGGTGAGCTGGTAGGAGACGTTGGTGGCGTCGCTGCCACCGAGGTTGTAGATGTCGGGTGTCACGGTGATGCTGCCGCCGCCCGCGGTCGCGGTCGAGGTGGTCAGGACGGGCAGCGGGTTGGTGGCGGGAGCCGGCGGTGACAGGGCGGAGGCGGGGCCCTGTCCGCGGCTGTTGACCGCGGTGACCTGGACGCTGGCGTGGCCGGCCTCGATCTGCGGGATGCGGTCGGTGGGGATCGCCAGCGAGGTGGCGGTGCCGGGTGCGGTGCCCAGCACGGTTTCGGTGCCGGCCGGGTCCCCGGGGTTGTTCACGACGGTGACCAGGTACTCCTCGATGGGGCTGCCGCCGTCGGCGGGCGCGGTCCAGGTCACGGTGGAGCCGTCCGCGCTGATCGCCGCGGAGTGCGGGGCGGCGGGCAGGCTCGCGCCGTGGTGGTACGCGGCCTGGGTGACGACGGAGGGGCAGCCGGCCGAGCCGGCGGTGGTGGCGTTGATCAGGTCGGTGAAGTTGCCTCCGGGGTGGGCCGGCGGGGTGTACAGGCCGCTCTGGCTGACCGTGCCCAGCGAGCCGGCCGCCATCGACCAGACGACGCCCTGCGCGGGGTCGCAGGCGGCCGGCCAGGTGACGGCGTACTGCTTGGCCGCTGCCACGGCGGCCGCGACCACCGTTGAGCGGGCGGACTTGGCCGCGGTGCGCGGGCTCACGGCGGCGGCTGGCGCCGCGCTGGACAGGGACGGGATCGGGAAGGCCCCGGCGGACTGGTAGAGCGGGAACGTTGTGTTGTAGACGACGCCGCCGAAGGAGAATGTGGTGAGTTTGAAGTCCAGGAGGAAGAACACCGACACTTTCAGCGGCGCGGTCACCTTCAGCCACGGGCTGGCGGCGGTGTCCGCGGCGATGTCGATGGAGGGAGCGACATCCAGCTCGGGCCCGGCGACTTCGTAGATGAGGATCTTGAGCGACACGGGGAAGGCGAAGCTGACCTTCGCCGCGGCGTTCAGGTCGTACTTGAACGTGGTGACCGCGTCCTTGGTCAGGTCGGTCTTGTGCGTGTTCCCGCTGCTGTCGCGGTGGACCTTGCCGCCCATGGTCCGCTCGTAGGTGGCGTCGAAGGTGAACTTGATCGAGCCGTCGACCGAGGTCTGGGTGTAGATCGTCAGCGAGGGGCAGAACGCGATCGCGTAGACGATCACGCATCCGGTACCCGGCGGCTTGAGGGTCAGCAGCGGCTCGCGTTGCGTCTCGTGCTTGTAGACGATGCCCAGCTCGCCCTTGACCGACGCCTTCGCGGTCGCGGTGGCGGAGAAGTCGTAGGTGAAGGTCTTGGTGGAGTACCACGAACCGTTCGGGTCGTCCTGGAAGCTGGCGTTGGCCTCCCAATTGGTGGTCAGACTCAGCGCGGCGGTCAGTTTGGCGGTGACCTTGGGGTTGCTCAGCCGATCTTTCGCCTTGGGGTCGTTCGCGAGCTTCTCGACCAGGTCCAGGGTGAAGGTCTTGTTGGCGATGGGGATCGCCACCTGCGGCGCCACCGACGCCTGGAAGTTCGGGTTGAGCATCTGGATCTGGTAGCCCTGGGCGCCGGAGGTCGCCTGATTGCCGTGGGCGGTGAGGTCCAGGGACCGGAAGGCTTGCTGCAGCGCGGCCTGACTGGTGGTGAGGGTGACTGTGCTGCCCGAGGTACTGATCTTGTCCACGACGCGCAGCAGGCCGGAGTGGGCCAGCGGGTTGGTGCTCCCGCCGACGGCGATGATGTTCTTCACCGCCAGGCCGGTGACCTGGGCGGGCGGATTGGTGAAGACCACGGTGGTGTCGGTCACCTGGGTGATGGCCGCGACGGACGCGTCGGACAGGAACACCGTTCCCGGCGCCAGGATCGGGTGGGGGGCCGCGGTCACCGCGGTGCTGGTGGCGCTGAGCTGCCCGTTGTGCTGGGTGCCGGTGACGGTGATCTTGTACTCGACGTCGGGGGCCAGGCCGGTCAGTGTCGTGCTGGTGGTGGTGGCCGGCACGGTCGCCACGATCGGCGGCTGGCCGGGCGCGACCGCGTCCACGGTGTAAGCGGTGATCGTGTGGCCGCCGTCGTCCAACGGCGGATCCCAGCTCACCTGGAGGGAGTTCGGGGCGGGCTGACTGCCGTCCGCAGCGGGCGGCGGCGGTCCGGCGGAGACGTCCTGCGGAGCGCTGGAGGTGTACGCAGGGCGGGCGGCGACGGTACCGTTCGCCTCTGCGCCGACGGTCTGGCTGTCGGACTTGCCGACCGGTGAGGTGCCGGCAGCATTGGTCGCGGTGACCGCAACCGAGTAGTACTTGCCGTTGACCAGGCCGGTGAGCGTGGTGTGGATGGCGGTGCCGGCCACGCTCGCGGTCACGCTGGCACCGGGGCCATTAGGTGTGGCGGTGACCGTGTACGACGTCACGGGCGAGCCGTTGGGGTTGGCCGGGTTCCACACGACCAGCAGCTTGGTGTCCCGCCCCAGGACGGTCGCCAGCGTCGGGGCCAGCGGCGCCTGCGGCGTCTGCGGACCGCCGACGAAGGGCGTCGAGACACCGGACAGGATGCCGCCAGCGGTGGTCTCGGTGGCCTCGAAGGCGTAGCTGACATCGTTGGTCAGGCCCGCGACCTTGACCACCGACGGGTTGGCCGGGTCCGGGTTGAGCACGTGCCCGCTGGCCACCGGCGCCCCGGCGGGGTCACCGTTGTCGTCCAGCGCATAGGCGTGGACGTCGACGCGGGAGACCGCCTCCTGGGCGGTGTCGCCCGCGGTCACGGTCACATGCACGGTGCCGGAGGCGAACGGCTGCACCGAGTCGACCAGCGGCGCCTGCAGCGCCTGCGCCGCCACGCTCGGCCGCTGCGGCGCGGCCACGGCCGCGCTCACCGAACCGGCGCCTAACCCCAGCGCCACCACCATGACCAGGGCCGTACTGCCCCACGCCCGCCTGCCGCGGGTTCTCCTGGAAAGCCACATACACAACGCCCCTCCGCACGCGGGCACACACCACCCCGCATGCTCGCTCAACGGATGACATCTCGACGGTGGGAGGAACCGACCGGCTCAGCCCCGAACGCACAGCGCACACCGGCAGAACCCCGACCACCACGGGGGAACGTAACAGCCCAATCGGACGAAGATATTCGAACATTGTGATATCGGTATGGACTACGCATGAGCTACATCAAACGGTGAAAGCGGTGTAGACGACGAAAGGATCTTTGTCGGATCCCTGCCAAGAAGGGGTCATCACCTGACCGCGTCCGCTACCACGTCGACAGGGCGTACCAAACCCGCCCACGCGGTGCAGGGTCTGGTAGGTGGTGGCGCGGGAGACCGCTGAGGTGGCGACGGGGTCTCCGACGGTCTGGTGCGGGTTGGCATGCAGGGCGGCGAGGATGACCAGAGCGCTGCTGCCGAGTCGCTGACGGGCGAACGGGTGGTGGGCCATGAGGCGGCTGAGGACGGTGGAGTCGATGTCGGCCTTGGCTGTCTCAGAGGCGGACCATTCTCAAGTGCCCCCTGACCCTCGGGGGCTGGTCAGGGCTGGCTGCCTCTGACCGCGTCACCGGGGATCCGGGTCGAATTCGGGGGAGGATCCGGGTCGAAACAGAGTGGTTGGCTCCGGCTCCCTTTGACTGCCTCCGCGCCTGTCCTTGCGGGTCACAGCCGGTCCGTCCGCGCAGCGGCCCAGCTCACCGGGTGGAACTCAGCAGAACCAGCCGTTTTGCACCCAGCCGTGCCGGTTGATGTCCCCGTAGGCGAATCCGTACACCCAGGAGCCGTTCACCTGCTCGACCAGGAAGGTCTGGCCCTGGAAGAGGGTGCCGGTCCAGGCGCCGACCGGTTCGGTGCGGACATAGAGATCCTGGGCGCAGACGGTCTCGCGGACGCCGACGGTGCCGTTGGCGGCGTGGGCCGGAGTGGCGACGGTCAGCAGGGCCGCGGCGGCGGCGAGGGCGGCGGCGCCGAGTGACGCGGTACGCGGCATGGGCAACTCCTGAGCGGGGACGGCCGGTTGGACGGTGTGGTGAGCGTGGCGCGGCGGCGGAGAGGCGGGTGTCGGCGCCGTCACCAGGAGTCGTAGCCGCCGATGCACTCGATGCGCAGGTAGCCCCAGTCGTTGGGCCCGTAGTCGAAGCTCGCTGCCCAGCCGTTGTAGACGGGGTGAGACCCCGGGGTGTGGCCGATCTTGTCGCCGTAGCCGAGCACGCGTTTGAGCCCGGTCGGCCCGCCGGAACTGTCGTAGTTGGCGTAGAAGCTCGCGCTCTGGCACACCACGATCGCGTGCTCCGGCGGAACCGCGGCTTCGGCGGTGGGGAGCAGCGCGCTGGCGACCGGGACGGCCAGTGCGCAGGCGGCGAGGAGCGTACGACGGCGGGGTGACATGTCGCGTCCAGGGGGTGGGGGGACTGCGGGGGCGGGAGGTGCCGGGAGCTGCGGGCGCCACCTTACGATTCTGACGGGCCCCTGACAATAGGAGGCCGATGGCCTCGTGGGCCGCCCGGCCTGCCGCGTCCCTTGCGGCGCGCGTCCCGGCAGCGCCGGTTTGATCAGGGGCTGGGCGGAGGGTCGATGGATTGGGCGGCGAGGAGGGTGCGGACGGTGATGTGGATGCCGGCGGGGATGGGCCGGCTGCGGACAGCGGCGTAGGACAGCGCGCCGTCGAAGAGCATGACCAGTTGTTCGGCGAGGAGGGCGGGGTCCGTGGCGCCCGCGGCCATGGCCTGCTCGGCGAAATACCCTTCCATGAGCTGTTTGTAGGACAGGGCGATACCGCGGGCCGGGTGCCGGATGTCGGCGATCTCCGCCGCCGCCTTCAGCACCGGGCAGCCGCGGAAGCCGGCGTCGGCGGACTCGCGCCGGGTGGCGGCGAAGACGGCGAGGATCTTCGCCGCGGGGGACAGACCGCTGTCCGCCGGCGGGATCAGCGGCGCCAGGAAGCGCTCGGTGGCCAGCGGCAGATACGCCGCGATGAGCTGGTCCTTGCTCGGGAACCGCTGGTACAGGCTGCGCTTCGACACCTTGGCGACTTCCGACACCAGATCCACCCCGGTGGCGTTGATGCCCCTGCTGCCGAAGAGCTGGCAAGCGGCTTCCAGAATCCGCTCGCGTACCAGGTCAGGAGCTTTCACTTCGGTCGTCACGCGGCAAAGGTAACGCAGATGATCCAGAGGCGGGAAACAGATCGGGGTACCGGGCGGCCCGGCCGCCCGCCCGGTCGCCGGTTGCCCGCGCGGATCCCCGGGCCCCCGACGCGCCCCGGCGGATCATGTCCTACCGGTGAGTGGGAGGGTAACCTTCCGGGACAAGGACATCACAATCACACAAAAGCGACACAACAGTGACAAAGCCACGGGGCAAGGGGCCTGATTTCGCCGGCTCCCACCTCGTCCCCACCCGTACCTCAGGAGCGGGATCGCCATGCGTCTGGCACCGGTCGAAGATCCCGGGAGCGTGCCCGGAAGCCGTCGGCGATGAGCCCGCCCAGGATGCTGAACCGGGCGTGGGCGCTGCTCCTGCTGGCCGCGTCGGCGCTGGCCGTCGGTCTGATCCAGCCGGGCGAGCACTACGACATGCTGGTGGCGACGGCGCCACTGCTGGCCGCCGCGCTGTACGGCGTCCGGGCGACGGCCCTGACCGGCGTGCTGACCGTGATCGTGTTCGCGCTGCTGCGCCTGCCGCTGGAGGAGGACGGCGACGCCACCTGGGTGTTCAAGCTCGTCCTTATCGTCGCGGTGTGCCTGCTCGCCCTGGTCCTCTGCCATGTCCGGATCCGGGAAGAGGAGCTGCGCCGGGTCCGGAAGACCGCGCTGCGGCTCCAGGAGGGCCTGTTGCCCCGGGACTTCCCCGACAACAGCGCGGTCGGGGTGGGATACCGCTATGTGGCGGGGGAGTCGGCGGCCGGCCTCGGCGGTGACTGGTTCGACGTGATCCCGCTCTCCGGCGCCCGGATCGCGCTGGTGATGGGCGATGTGGTCGGCCACGGCCCGGAGGCGGCGGCGACCATGGGCCGGCTGCGTACCGCCGTGCTCGCCCTCGCCGATCTGGACCGGGAGCCGGACGAGGTACTGGCCAGGGTGGACGCGCTGGTGCAGCGGATGAGCCATGACCGCTCCCAGGCCGAACTGGTCGCGAGCTGCCTCTATCTGGTGTACGACCCGATCTCGCGGCGGTGCGACTTCGCCAGCGCCGGCCATACGCCACCGATCTTCGTACAACCCGACGGAGAGGTGGCCGTGCAGCGGAACACCAGCAACCCGCCGCTCGGTTTCGGCGACGTGCCCTTCGACGTCACCTCGCTCGACCTCCCCAAGGGCTCACTGATCGCGCTCTACACCGACGGCCTGCTGGCGCTGCGCCACCGTGAGGCGGACGAGGGGGTCCGGGAGTTGGCGGCGGTGCTCGGCAGCGGCGCCGGACCGCTCCAGGAGATCTGCGACCGGGTGCTCGACCGGCTCGCCGGTACGCACGAGGACGACATCGCGCTGCTGCTCGCCAGGACCAAGGTGCTCGACCAGGAGAACGTACGGGAGTGGGAGTTCCCGGCGAGGGCCGAGGAAGTGCCCGCGGCCCGGAACGCGGTGAGCGACCAGCTCACGGACTGGGGACTGGAGGAGTACGCGTTCGCCCTGGAGATGGTGGTGTGCGAACTGGTCACCAACGCCGTCGAGCACGCGGAAGGACCGGTCGGCCTGCGGCTGATCCGGGACGACTCGCTGATCTGCGAGGTCTCCGACACCAGCAGCACGTCGCCGCACCCCCGACGGGCCGGCCCGATGGACGAGGGCGGGCGCGGCCTGTACCTCGTCGCGCAGCTCATGGACCGCTGGGGCACGCGGTTCACGGAGAACGGCAAGACGGTCTGGGCCCAGAAGTTCCGCGAAGCCTGATCCCGCCCATCGGCGCGGTGACTCGCACGGCGCTGCCGATCCCATTACTGTCCACACCCGGGTCATCCGTATCGACCTGTCATCCGGTGGGCCGCCGATCAGCGGCGATCCGCGGGTGATTCCTGTGCCGGGCACGGGCAGTGAAGGGGACGCTCGCTGTGAATTCCGGTTCCCCGACGCCCGTACCGACGCCCCCGGCCGGATTCCGCGCGGAGTTGAACGACGCCGTCAGCCTGCGCGGCGTCTTGATGGTGCTCGCGGTGCTCGCCGTGCAGCTCGGATTCATCCTCTCCTACGTCGGGGCGTTCCATTCGCCGCGCCCGCACGGTATCTCGGTCGCGGTGGTGGCGCCGCGCCCGCAGCGGCTCGCCGACCGCCTCAACGCGCTGCCCGGAGATCCCCTGCACGCCCGGGTCGCGACAGGCGAGAGCCAGGCGCGGCGGATGATCCTGCGCCGGAGCGTGGACTCGGCGCTCGTCATCAACCCGCGCGGCACCACCGACCTGCTGCTGGTGGCCTCGGCCGGCGGCCCGGCCGTCTCCGCCACCGCCGCACAGATCGCCGGGAAAGTGGAAACCGTCCAGCGCCGGAATCTGCGGATCGAGGACATTCGCCCGCCCTCCGCAAAGGACGGCCGCAGCCTCTCATCCTTCTACACGGCTCTCGGCTGGGTGGTCGGCGGATATCTCGCCGCCGCCATTCTCGGCATGTCCGCCGGCGCCCGTCCGGCCACCTTCAATCGCACGCTCATCCGGATGGGTGTGCTGACTTCTTATGCCGTCCTTTCCGGTCTGGGCGGTGCCGTCATCGTCGATCCGGCCCTCGGCGCACTGCCCGGGCACTTTTTCGCGCTGTGGGGGATCGGCGCTCTTGTGGTGCTCGCGGCCGGCGCGAGCACCGCGTTCTTCCAGATCCTGCTGGGGCCCATGGGCATCGGACTGACGATCCTGCTCTTCGTCGTCCTCGGCAATCCCAGTGCCGGCGGCCCTTACCCGGCGGCGCTGCTGCCGCCCTTCTGGCGTGCGATCGGCCCCTGGCTGCCGCCCGGCGCCGCCACCAGCGCGATCCGCAACACCGTCTACTTCGCCGGCAACGCGACCACCATGCCGCTGCTGGTCCTCGTCGCCTATGCCGTCGGCGGAGTCGTCCTCTCCCTGCTCGCCTCCGCCGTCCGCCTGCGCAGGGCCCGTACGCCGGCCGGCCCGTCCACGACCGCCGCCCGCTGACGGGCCCGCCGGTCCGGCGGCTGCCGCCGTCCGTCCACCTCGGCGGGACGGGAGGGCGGGGCCGGGCCGCGGCGGGTAGCGTGGTTCGCGGGGGCATCCGCGACGGGGCGGGAACGGAGCACGCCATGACCAAGCCCAGCGCACGCAAGGCCTCCCGGTCGTCGGCTCGCGGGCGAAACGCGGAATCGGGCGCACCGGGCCGTCGCACACCGCGGCAGGCCGCCGCATGGCTGGCCGAACGTGATCCCGTCATCGCCTCGCTGATGGCGGAGTTCGGACCGCCGGCCTTTCCGAAACCGACCGAGGCCCACTTCGCCGTGCTGGTCCACTCGATCACCCAGCAGCAGTTGGCGGGCCCGGCCGCCCGGGCCATCCACGGCCGGCTGGTCGCCGCGCTCGGCGGCGAGGTGACACCCGAGCGGTTGCTTTCGGTGCCGGAGAAGGTTCTGCGGGCGTGCGGCCTGTCCGCCAGGAAGGCGGAGTCGCTGCGGGAGCTGGCCGAGAAGATCGTGGACGGAACGCTGCGGCTGGACGGCCGCGCCCTGTCGCACCAGAGCGATGAGGAGATCGTGGCGCGCCTGTCGTCGGTGCGGGGCATCGGCAAGTGGTCGGCCGAGGTCTTCTTGATGTTCCAGCTCCGGCGGCTGGACATCTGGCCCACGGGAGACCTCGGCGTCCGCAAGGGCTACGCACTGGCCTGGGGTGGCGACGTGCTCACGCCCAAGCAACTCGAACAGGCGGGCGAAGCCTTCCGGCCCTACCGGAGCATCGCGGCCTGGTACTGCTGGACCGCCCTGCGCAGGGGGACGGGCAACGGCGCCGAGGTGAGCTGACCGGCTCCTCGCCGGGCCTGACGCTGACCTTCGGCAGCCTGGCGCGGGCGTACGGGGTCAAACTCGCGCAGGAGTGGACGGCTCCCAGCGGCAGCTTCTACGCCACTCCGGGCGCGCCCGGAGATCAGCCCTGCGTCTACCGGGCCGTCGTCTCCTGCCCGGCCGGCAGCCGGCCGTACTTCTGGCCGCCCGACTTCGACGGTTCGGCGCGGACGGCCGGGCAGGATCCGGTCCTCTACCGTGGCCGCCCGGCACGGGGGCAACGGGCGCCGACGCACCGCTGGGAAAACACCGCCGGCGCCGCGATCCGGTCCACCGGCACCGGCGGCCACTGACCCGGCACCCGCTCGCCACGCGGCGGCGCGGGCGGGCCGCGGGGACGCCGCGGTCCGCCCGTACGGCGTCAGGCCGCCCCGCGGTCAAGCGGCCCGGTGTCAGAACCCGGGGAAGACGCGGCGCAGGTCGTCGAGGGTTATCGCGTCACCGGTCAGGGAGACCGAGGCCGGGGTGTGGTCGGGCGCGTGGCGGCCGGCCACGAGGCGCAGCCACCATTCGGCCGGCGCGGTCAGGACGCCGTCGGCCTGGTCCGGCGTCCCGCCGATGCTCACGGACTCGCCGAGGTCCAGCCCGAGCGAGCCGGCCGGATCGGCGAGCTCCACCGCCAGTGCCACCTGGCGCCCCGCGAGGGCGGCCGGATCCGCGCTGTAGCCGACGTACATCGGCATCAGCCCCTGGACCAGTGGCACCGCCTCGGGGAAGACCTGCGCCTTCGCATCGAAGCCGACCTCGACGTCCCATACGTGGAAGGCGAGTTCGCTCAATCGCAGCGTCCCCGCCGTGGCGACGTCCAGCGGCTGCGGGGTGAAGCCCAGGTCGATGCGGAGTTCGGCGCGGGTCGACGCGTCCAGCTCCTCGTACGCGGCGACCAGCGCTTCGTCTGCGGCGAGGAAGCCGCTCGCGCGGTCGGCCGGGGACATCGCGTCCCAGCGCGCCCAGGTGGCCTTGTTGAAGTCGGCGCCGGGGTTGCCGGTGCCCTCCAGGGCGCCGCGGAGAGCCGCGAGGTTGATCTCGGCGCCGCTGCCGAGGTGGCTGAGCACTTGGGAGACGTCCCACGCCGAAGCGCCGGACGCATGGGTGAGATCGGCGGGTTCCAGCGTGGCGACGAACGCGGCCAGGCGGTCGTGGCCGGTGCGCAGCGCGGATATGACATGTTCTGCGGGTGTTGCCATACGTATCTCCAGGGGGGAGGAGGGGTGCGGTCAGCCTACGGGAGCGCCGCTCGGGGCAGTTCGGCGTGGGGCCCCTGGTACGGCCACGCCGAACGTCAGGCGGGGGCGTCCGAGCCTCGCCTCGCGGCCGGTTGGGGTTTCGGCCCGGGTAGGTTGGGGTTGAGGAGTGGGTTCGTGCGCGGGGTGGAGCGGGGGAAGGCGGTGGGCGGGGTGCGGGGACTTCGGGCGGTTGAGGCGGGATATGTGTGTGTCGTCGCGGGGCTGGCTGTCGTGGGGGCCGCCCGGGGGAGCGCCGCCGCCTACGTCATCTCGATCCTCCTGACGCTGCCGCTCGGGGTGGTGGCGACCGTGCTCATCTACGGCGGCTATGCCGCGCTGAAGGGGGTGGGCGGGCTGTGGGCGTCCACCACCACGGGTGACGGCGGCGATGCCGGGTGGCTGTCGGCCGGCAGCGCCGCCCTCAATGTGACGGTCCTGATCGCCGCCGCGCTGGGCAATGTCCTGCTGCTCGAACTCGGCGCGCGCCGCCGCACCGCGGCCCGTGCCCGGCGGGCGGTCCCGCCGGCCACCCGCTCATAGGCCCGCTCCGCCGGCGGTCGGTGATCGCGGCGCGCTCGTTCACCCGCCGCGCGGGGCGCACGGGGCGCGCGGGGCCGCGGGCCGCAACATCGCGGACACATAAGTCCGGCATCCGGACATCCGGGGCCATGGCGTGGACAGCGGTGCTCGGGCGGTGCCATGGTCCCGCCATGCATTCCGCGATCCCGCTGACCCCGAGCCGCGTGGCCCTGGCCGCGGCAGCCCTGCTCACCCTCGCCCTGGCCGGCTGCGCACCGCAGGACGACGACTCCGCTCCGAGCGCCTCCCCGGCGCCCGCGTCCGGCTCACCCGCGGCCGCGGCCTGCGCCCCCGCCTCGCTGGCGACCCACACCGCGGGAAAGTTCACCGTCGGCACCGACAACCCGGCCTACGACCCGTGGTTCTCCGACGACAAGCCGTCCAACGGCAAGGGGTACGAGTCCGCGGTCGCCTACGCCGTCGCCAAGCAGCTCGGCTACGCCCCGGGGCAGGTCGTCTGGCAGACCGTCCCGTTCAACAGAGCCTTCGCCCCCGGCGCCAAGAACTTCGACGTCGACATCAATCAAGTTTCGATCAACCCCGAACGGAAGAAGTCCGTGGACTTCTCGCCCGGTTACTACGACGTGCGGCAGGCCGTCGTCGCCCCCAAGGGCTCAAGGATCTTCGGCGCGCACTCCATCGCCGACCTGAGGAACGCCAAGCTCGGCGCCCAGGTGGGCACCACCAGCCTCGACGTCATCACCGACGTGGTGAAGCCCACCCACCAGCCGGCCGTCTTCCAGCGCAACGACCTGGCGGTGGCCGCGCTGAAGAACGGCCAGGTCGACGGGATCGTCGTCGACCTGCCCACGGCCTTCTACATCACCGGCGCCGAGGTCACCGACGCCAAGGTGGTCGGGCAGTTCGACAACACCGCGGGCACGCCCGAGCAGTTCGGGCTGGTGCTCGACAAGGGCAGCAAGCTGACCCCGTGCGTCTCCCAGGCGGTGACCGCGCTCCGCTCCGACGGCACCCTCGCCGCACTGGAGAAGCAGTGGCTGTCGGACGCGGTCGACGCGCCGGTGCTCAAGTGACCGGGCGGCCCGGACGGGCGGGGCGGGCCGGGCACGCCGGGTGGGCCGGCCGGTATCGGCGGGCCGATCGGTGACCGTACCGGAGGAGACCGCGCCCGCCGACACCTACCGGCCCTCGCCGCGGCGGATCGAAAGGGAGCGCTACCGCAGGGCCCGCACCCGGCGGTCCTTCGGCGTGGCCGCGCTCAGCACCGTGGTCACGGCGGTCGCCCTCTACGAGCTGATCGTCCGCTCGCCCGGCTGGCAGCGCACCCGCGAGACCTTCTTCAGCGCCCACTACGCGCGGCTGGCCTTCCCGAAGGTCATGACCGGGCTGTGGCTCAACCTGCGGCTGCTCGCGGTGTGCGGAACGGTCGTCCTCGTCGCCGGACTGCTGATCGCGCTGCTGCGCACCCTGCGCGGCCCGGTCTTCTTCCCGCTGCGCGCCCTGGCCACGGCCTATGTGGACTTCTTCCGCGGGCTGCCGCTGATCATCTGCATTCTGATCAGCGTCTTCGGGATCCCCGCGCTGCGGCTGACCGGGGTCACCAACGACCCGGTGCTGCTCGGCGGGTTCGCGCTGTGCCTGACCTACACCGCCTACGTCGCCGAGGTGTTCCGGGCCGGCATCGAGAGCGTCCACCCCAGCCAGCGCGCCGCCGCCCGTTCGCTCGGTCTGAGCAGTGCCCAGGCCCTGCGCCATGTGGTGCTGCCGCAGGCCGTACGGCGAGTGGTGCCCGCGCTGCTCAACGACCTGGTGTCGTTGCAGAAGGACACCGGCCTGGTCTCGATCGGCGGCGCGGTCGACGCGGTCTACGCGGCGCAGATCATCGCCAGCCGCAGCTTCGACTACACGCCGTACGTCGTCGCCGGACTGATCTTCGTGGCGATCACCGTCCCCATGACCCGGTTCACCGACTGGGTGGCCGCGCGAATGAACCGGCGCCAGTCGCAAGGAGGCGTCGCGTGAGCGTGGACCCGTCGGCGAAGGGCCTCCCGGGACAGCCCGAGCCCGAGCCCGAGCAGCCCGAGCAGTCCGAGCGGCCGGCCCAGGCACAAGCACAAGCAGCGGCACCGGCACCGGACGCCGCCACCCCCGTGCTGCGTCTCGACGCCGTCCGCAAGACCTACGGCTCCTCCGTGGTGCTCGCCGACATCGACCTGGACGTGCCCCCGCACACCGTGACCGCTCTCATCGGCGCCTCCGGCTCCGGCAAGTCGACACTGCTGCGCTGTGTGAACCTGCTGGAGGAGATCGACGACGGCGCGGTGTTCCTCGACGGCACGGAGATCACCGACCCGCGGACCGACCAGGACGCGGTACGCCGCCGGATCGGGGTGGTCTTCCAGGCGTACAACCTCTTTCCGCACATGACGGTGCTGGACAACATCACCCTGGCGCCGCGCCGGGTGCACGGGGTGCCGCGGGCGGTGGCGGAGGAGCAGGCCCGGGAGTTGCTGGCCCGGCTGGGGCTGGCCGGGCGGGCGGGCGAGTACCCGGACCGGCTCAGCGGCGGTCAGCAGCAGCGGGTGGCGCTGCTGCGGGCGGTGGCGACCAGGCCGCGGCTGCTGCTGCTCGACGAGATCACCGCCGCGCTCGACCCGGAGCTGGTGGGCGAGGTGCTCGCGGTGGTGCGGGATCTCAAGGAGCAGGGCATGACGATGGTGATCGCCACCCACGAGATGGCGTTCGCCCGCGAGGTCGCCGACCAGGTGTGCTTCCTGGAGGCCGGGGTGATCCTGGAACGCGGCACGCCCGCCGAGGTGTTCGGGGCGCCCGTCGAGAAGCGCACCCGGGAGTTCCTGCGCCGGATCACCGAGGCCGGCAGGCTCTGACGGCCGGCGGCGCGCCCCGCCCCGACCCACCGCCGCCCCGACCCACCGCCGCCCCGACCCACCGCCGCCCCGGCCCCCTTCCCGTACCGGCGCGGCGGCGCCCGGGTACGCGTGGCGCGCACCCGGGCACAAGGGACAGCCCACGCCCCTCAGGGCTTGCGGCCGAAGTCCACCCGCGGCGGCGGCCGGAAGTCACCCGCGCTCAACGGCCCCTCGCCGACCAGCCGTTTGGCGAAGGGCAGGGGTCCGCCCAACGACTCAGGGTCGGCGCCGACATCGAAGAGCGCCGTGTACCCGGTGGTCAGATAGAGCCCCTTCGCCTCCGGCTGGCGCGGCCCGGTGGTGAGATACACCCGCTCGTAGCCGGCCGCCGCCGCGGCCCGCTCCAACTCGGCGACGACATGGCGGGCAAGCCCCCTGCGGCGGTGCGCGCTGTGCGTCCAGATCCGCTTGAGTTCGGCGGTCCGCTCGTCGTAACGCCGGTAGGCACCGCCGGCCAGCGGCTCGCCCTCCCGCAGCAGCAGGAGCAGCAGCCCGCCGGACTCCGGTTCGAACTCCCGCGCCGGATAGCGGGCCAACTCCCGGCCCGCGCCCGCGATCGCGGGATAGCGGGTGTTGTACTCGTGCTCCAGTTCGCGCAGCAGCGGCTGCGTCAGCGGATCGGTGAGCGTCGCCGTCCGCACCTCGTACGACGGCTGGGTGGTGGTCACCTGCGGGCCCCCTCCGCGTCGCGCTTGGCGACCTCCGCACGGACCAGCGGGATGACATGGCGGCCGAAGTCGATGGCGTCGCCCAGCAGGTCGTAGCCACGGGCGGAGATGATGTCCACGCCGAGGTCGTAGTAGTCGAGCAGCGCCTGCGCCACCGTCTCCGGGGTGCCGACCAGGGCGTTGGAGTTGCCCGCCCCGCCGGTCGCGGCGGCGGTGGGGGTCCACAGCGCCCGGTCGTAGCGCTCGCCCCGCTCGGCGATGGCGATCAGCCGCTGTGAGCCGGTGTTCTGCGGCTCGCTGCCCCCGCGCCGCTGCCAGGCGCCGGAGGCGCGGCGCTCGCCGATGGTGGCGACGGTGCGGTGCGCCTTCTTCCAGGCGAGTTCCTCGGTGGGCGCGATGATCGGCCGGAAGGCCACCTGGATGCGGGGCGGCGTGTCGCGTCCGGCGGCGAGCGCGGCCGCCCGTACCGCCTCGATCTGCTTGGCGGTCTCGGCCAGCGGCTCGCCCCACAGCGCGTAGATGTCGGCCACCGCGCCACCCGCCGCGTAGGCCGCGGGGGAGGAGCCGCCGAAGGAGACGTCCGGCCGGGGCTGCCGCACCGGGAAGACGTCGGAGACGAAGTCCTTGAACCGGTAGTGCTCGCCGTCGTGGTCGAAGGCCTCGTGCTCGGTCCACACCCGCTTGACGATCTCGATGTACTCGCGGGTGCGGGCGTACCGCTCGTCCTTGCTGAGGAAGTCGCCCTCGCGCCGCTGCTCCTGGTCGCTGCCGCCGGTGATGAAGTGGACGGCGAGCCGCCCGTCGCTGATCTGGTCGAGGGTGGCGAACTCCCGTGCGGCGAAGGTCGGATAGGAGACGTTCGGCCGGTGCGCCAGCAGGATGTCCAGCCGGCTGGTGTGCGCGGCGACGTACGCGGCGGCGGTGCCCGGCTCGGGCGAGCCCGAGCCGTAGGCGAACAGCACCCGGTCCCAGCCGTGGTCCTCGTGGGCGCGGGCGAGCTTGAGTGTGTACTCCTTGTCGAAGGACGCGCCGCTGCGCGGATTGGTCTCCGAGCCGTCGTTGGTGGCGGCGATACCGAGGAACTCGATGGGCATGTCACGGCCTTTCGATACGGAAGTGGCGGCAGCGCGGGTGTGTCCGGCCGGTGTTGCCGGCGGGCGTGATGGGGGCCCGGGGTCAGGAAAGAGCCGGGCGGGGCGGGATCTCGATGACGACCTTGCCCCGCGCGTGGCCCTCCTCCACGGCCCGCAGCGCGGCGCCGGCCCGCTCCAGCGGGAAGGTCGCGGTCACGAAGGGATTCAAGACGCCGTCCGTCACCAGCTCCGCCAACGCGTCCAGGACCGCGGCGGTACGCTGCCGGGCCACGGGGAAGCCGCCGAGCTCGGCGACGGTGCCCCGGTCCCCGCCGCTGATCAGCTTGGTGCGGTCCGCCACCAGTTCCGCGGCCTCCTTCAGCGCCACCCCGCCGACCAGGTCGTAGACCGCGTCGACCCCCTGCGGCGCGACGGCGCGGATCCGGTCGACCGCGCCCGGCCCGTAAGCGACGTGCCGCGCGCCGAGGGAGGTGACGAACGCCTCCTTGGCCGCGCTCGCCGTGCCCACCACGTGGATGCCGCGGGAGACCGCTATCTGCACCGCGGCCACACCGACACCGCCGCCCGCTCCGGTGACCAGGAGCGTCGCACCCGGTGGCAGGTCGAGTTGGAGCACTCCGTCGTAGGCGGTGGCCGCGGCGATCGGCAGGGTGGCCGCGTCCGCCCAGGACAGCGAGGCCGGCTTGTGCGCCGTGAGCTGCGCCGGCAGCAGGGCGTATTCGGCGTAGCCACCGCCGACCGTGTTGCCGAACACCGCGTCGCCGACCGCGAAACCGGCCACGTCCGGGCCCAGTCGCTCCACCACCCCGGCGATCTCGCCGCCGAAGACGGCCGGCAGTTCGGTGGGCGGGGCGCCGAGCGGGCGGAATCCGGCGCGGCGCTTCCAGTCCACCGGATTCACCCCGGCGGCCCGCACGGCCACCAGCAGCTCACCGGGGCCCGGCACCGGCCGGGGCAGGTCGGCCAGGGACTCGACCTCGGGGCCGCCGAAGCCGGAATAGATGTACGCCTTGGGCATCTCGTTTCCTCATCACCAGTTGTGCGGAACACGGGTCGGGTGGACGGGCAGGGGGTCGACCACGATGAAGCGGCGCCCCGGCTCAGGCAGCTTCGAGACGTTCGAGGCGGCGGAATCGGCTGGCGTGGAAGACCAGGGGCGGCACCGCGGGATCGGCGTCCAGTTCATGGACCCGGAGCACCACGATGTCGTGGTCGCCGGCCCGGACGACCTGGTCGACGCCGCACTTCAGCCAGGCGCTCGCGCCCTCGATCAGCACCGCGTCGTCCTCGGTGGCCTGCCAGCCGAGGTCGGCGAACCGGTCGACGCCGCTTTCGGCGAGCTGCCGCCCGATCCGCTCCTGGTGCGCGCCCAGCACGCTGATCCCCAGCGTGCCGCTGTCGCGCAGCGCGGGCCAGGTGGTCGAGGTGTGCGCGACACACACCGAGACCAGCGGCGGATCCAGTGACACCGAGGTGAAGGAGCTCGCGGCGATCCCGACCGGTACGCCCTCGACCAGGGCGGCGACCGCGGTCACCCCGGTGGGGAAAGCGCCGAAGACCCGGCGGAGTTCGGTCAGGTGCAGGCCCTGGTCGACGCTCATGAGGTGGCCGGGACCGAGGTGGCGCCCAGGCTCGCCGCGACCTGGGGACGCGCTGACGTCAGCCACTTCTCCAACTCCTCGGAAGCGGTGTACTCCGAGTCCAGCAGGAACAGGCCCCGGGTGGGAACGGTGGCGCCCAGCTCCACCAGGACGGGCTTGAGCAGCAGTTCGGCGGCGAGCGAGTGCCGCCGGTGCGCGCCGAGGAGCAGCGGTACGGCGGTCACACCGGCCAGCGAGCCGGAACCGAGTCCGTCGAGGAAGAGCTTGAGCAGCCCGGTGTACGACGCCTTGTAGGTGGGGCTCGCGACCACCAGCAGGCTCGCCTCCTGGACCGCGGTGGCCGCCGCGGCCACTTCGGGGTGGCCCGGGTCGAACAGCGCGGCGCCGAGATCGGCGAGTTCCACGGTCTGGTCGCTCTCCCGGCCGGTCAGCTTTTCGGCCACCAGCCGGGCCGCGTCATGGGTTCGGGATCGGGGCCTGGGATTGCCGACGAGGACGACGACGCTCACGGCGGGGTTCTCCTTGCTTGTTGGGCCTGTTGGGCGCTTGTTGGGTCTGCTGGGCTTGCTGGACCTGTTCGGCACGTTCGGCGTGTTCGCGAGGGCGGACGGGGGGCGTGGGGGCCGCGGGGACCCCGGGGGCCGGGTTGGCCGACCGACGGCGGTGGTCAGGCCCGTCGTGACCACTCCTCGGCCAGCAGCCGGTAGGAGGCCACCCGGTCGGCGTGGTCGTGGGTGATGGTGGTGAGGACGAGTTCGTCGGCGCCGGTGGCGTCCCGGAGCGTCTCCAGCTGGTCGGCGACCTGCCGGGGCGTGCCGGTGAACTGGGTCTCCACCCGGTCCGCCACCAGCTCCCGGTCCGCCTCCGTCCAGACGTGCGCGCGGGCCTCGTCCGGGGTCGGGAACCGGATCGCCCCCTCGCCGGTGCGGATACTGCGTACCCACAGTCCGTATCCGGTGGCCAGCTCCAGGGCGGTGCCTTCGTCCTCGGCCACGACGACATCCGCGGACACGCTGACGTACGGGCGCTCCAGCACCGCGGACGGGACGAAAGCGGCCCGGTAGCCTGCCGCGGCCTCGATCACCGTGGCCGGGCTGACGTGGTAGTTCGCCGCGAACCGCAGACCGTTCCGCCCCGCCACCTCGGCGCTGACGCCGCCGCTGCTGCCGAGGATCCAGATCTGGAGGTCGGCGCCCTCGCCGGGTACGACATGCGCCTCGACGCCGTCCGCGGTGGCGTAGGTGCCGGCGATCAGCGCGAGGATGTCGTCGATCTGCTCGGCGTAGTTCTGCGGCTCGGCGTTCGGCTGCCGCAACAGCTTCTGGTGCAGTGCCAGGCGCGGGGAGCTCAGCAGCCGGGTGAAGTCGAACCGGGCCGGTATACGGAGTCCGTTGGGTGTGTACCCCTCGACCGTCGAGCCGCCGCCGATCAGCGCCGGCTCACGGGTCCTGGCGGCCGGCCCGCCGCCGGAGCGGCCGAGGCCGAGGTCGAAGCGCCCCGGGTGCAGCGCGTCGAGCAGCCCGAACTCCTCGACCGTGGACAGCGCCGTGCGGTGCCCCAACTGGACCGCGCCGGCGCCGAGCCGGATCGTCGAGGTGGCGGCGGCGGTCAGTGCGAGCACCACGGCGGGGGAGGTGCCGGCCACGCCGGGGTTGAGATGGTGCTCGGCGAACCAGTAGCGCCGGTAGCCCAACCGCTCGGTCTGCCGGGCCAGGTCGATGCTGTTGCGCAGCGCCTCGGGCGCCGAGGAACCGGAGCTGATCGGGACCAGGTCCAGTACGGCCAGGGGGGTGTTGGCCATGGTCAGGCTCCTCGGGGCGCGGTGGCGGCTGCTTCGGACGGGGCGTCGTCGGGGTCCACCGGGCCCCACGGCCACGGCGGGTCGGGGATGGCGCTCCGCAGCGCCGGGGCGATCGCGGACTGGAAGAGTTCGAGCGACGCGCGGTGCTGGGCACCGGTCAGGCCGCCGGGCTCGGCGTGCAGATGCAGCACGCTGTGGCCGAACCGCTCGTGGTAGCGGTGGACCTTGTCGACGATCTGCTCGGGGCTGCCGATCAGGGCGGAGCTGCGCTCGGCGAAGTCCTCCAGGGTGGGGAAGACCGGTTCGACGCCGAGCCGCTTCTGGAAGCCGAGGTAGCCCTGGAAGACCGGCCGGTAGTCGGCGAGGGCCTGCTGGGAGGTGGGCGCCGCGTAGAAGCCGGCCGAGCCCGCGCCGACCGCGGCCAGCGCCGGGTCGTGGCCGTAGTGCTCCCACCGCTCGCGGTAGTAGCGGATCAGCTCGGCGTAGGGCTCGATGGGGTTGGTGACGTTCGCCGAGAAGAGCGGGTCGCCGTAGCGGGCGGCGAGGTCGACCGACTCGCGGCTGGTGGCGCTGCCGTGCCAGACCCGGATCGGCCGCTGGTACGGCCGGGGCCAGACCTCCGCGTCGGTGAGCGCGGGCCGGAACTTCGCCGGCGCGGTGACCTTCTCGTTGCGCCAGATCTCCCGGAAGATCTCGTACGACTCGGCGTTGCGGTCCCACTGGTCCTCGGGGGTGACCTGGAACAGCTCGCGCTGCGCGGCGCCGTTGCCCTTGCCGATGATCAGTTCGAGCCGGCCGCCGGAGAGGTGGTCGAGCGTCGCGTAGTCCTCGTAGGCGCGGACCGGGTCGAGCAGGCTCAGCGTGGTGACCGCGGTGAAGAGCCGGATCCGGCGGGTGCGGGCGGCGATATGGCTGAGCACCACGGTGGGGGAGGAGGAGATGAACGGGCGCTCGTGCCGCTCGCCGACACCGAACCCGTCGAAGCCCAGCTCCTCGGCGAGCAGCGCGCTGTCGATCACCTGCCGGAAGCGTTCGTGGGTCGACGGCTGGGCGCCGGTGACCGGGTCGGGGGCGTGGACGATCAGGGTGATGTTGATGAACTTCACGACGCCGCCCTCTCCGTCGCCGCGGCGGCGTCGGGATGGCGCGGGCCGAGCGGGGCGGACGCGGTGGCGTAACGGTTCGCCGGACGGGGCAGCCCCAGCAGGCCGCGCAAGGTGTCGGCCTCGTAGGCGGTGCGGAACAGGCCGCGGCGCTGAAGCTCCGGCACCAGCTCACGGGTGATCCGCGCCAGGTCGTGCGGGATGGCCGCGGGCCGCAGCCGGAAGCCGCTGAGGCCGGCCGCCTGCCACTGCTCCAGCAGGTCCGCGAGCCCGCTCGGCGTCCCGGCGAAGACCACGGCGTCACTGGTGAACGCGGCCCCCGCGCGCTCGTCGAGCCGGCCGCGCCGGGCGGCGGCCGCCTCGTCGGTGTCGTCGAGCAGTACCACCAGGTCGGCGAAGAGGTGCACGGTCTCCCCGGCGCGCCCCGCCTCGTCCTGATAACCCCGGATCTCGGCGGCGATCGCCCCGGCGTCCCCGGCGTCGCGGGGGGTGACGAAACCGATGTCGGTGGAGCCGGCCACCAGGCGGTAGGGGATGCTCTGGTGCGCGAGCGCGGCGATCAGCGGCTGGCCCTGCGGCGGGCGCGGGGTGATCGACGGGCCCTTGACGCTGAACCACCGGCCCTCGAAGTCGATGTAGTGCAGCTTTTCCCGGTCGATGAAGCGGCCCGTCGCCACGTCCCGGATCTCGGCGCCGTCCTCCCAACTGTCCCAGAGCCGCCGCACCACCTCGACGTAGTCCGCGGCCTCGGCGAAGTTCTCGCCCATCAGCGCCTGGACCTCCGGTGTGGCGAGGTCGGCCAGGTGGAACGGCGGGAAGGTCCGCCGGCCGAAGAGCTCCGCCTCGTACGGACGGGCCGAGACCTGCACCCGGAGGCCGGCCCGGCCGCCGCTCACGTAGTCGAGGGTGGCGATCGCCTTGGAGAGGTGGAAGGGCTCGGTATGGGTGACCACGGCGCTCGGGATCAGGCCGATGTGGCTGGTCAGCGGCGCGATCCGGGCGGCGATCTGGACCGCGTCCAGTCGGCCGCGGACCTGGTCGGTGCGGTGGTCGGGCTCGGTGAAGTCCGAGGACTGGAGGCCGAGTGAGTCCTCGATCGTGACGAAGTCCAGCAGCCCGCGCTCGGCCTCGGCGACGAGGTCGGCCCAGTACGCCGCCGTGAACAGTTCATGGGGCCGGGCGTCGGCTTCGCGCCAGGCGGCGGGGTGCCAGCCGGCGCCGTCGAGGGCGACGGAGAGGTGGAGAGCGGGGTGTCGCTGGGACATGACGGGATCGCTTCCTGCTCGGGCGGAGGGCGGCGCCACCGGGGCCGCGGGCATGCCGGACGGGACCCGCGCCGGGCGGTGGTCCGGGGTGGTGTCGGCGGGGCGAGGGAACGGGGAGGAGGGAGATACGGGGCCGGGTGGCGGCACGCTTCCGGCGGGATTTCGGCGGGATCTCGGCTGGGTGTGCCCTCGCCGGCAGGTGCGAGGGGCCCGTGGAACACCGGTGCGCCGGGCGGTGCGGGCTCAGGACGCCGCTACGACCGGGTGACGCCCCGGGCCGGGTTCAGTACGCCGTACAGAGCGCGCTGGAGATGCGCTGAAGGTCGATGTGGCGACGCGAGTAGGTACTGACGGCTCGACGCACTTCAGTCCCTCCCTTTTCCATCGCGCGCTTGCGTACACCGGACTCGGCGCCGCCGGGTCATCACCTGGAGCACCCCGCCACGCCGGAGGGTTGCTGGTCAGCCAGCCAGGGCTTGGTGCTGACGCTCATAACCGACCCTCACCGTAACTCCGTTCCGGCGTCGAACACAATGACCGGTCGACCGGTTGCGGATCACGCGGGGGCCGCTCATGGTCGGGGTCGGCCGGGGAAGCTGGGGCCGGCAGGGGGCGGCGGGGGCGACGGGACGGGGCGGAACGCGCTGACCGGCCGTCGGCTTCTGAGGCATTGCCCAAAGCCGACCCCAGCCGTTACGGTGTGCCCCTGGTTATGGGGGCCGGCTTTTTCAGCGTCGGCCCGCTGACCCGCAACCCCCGTCCACGGCGCCGCTCGCGGCGGTGACCCGTCGGGACGGATCGGTCAGGCAAGCGCGTGCGGCCCACGGGCCGGGGATGGCGAGGTGATCCGCATGCAGGCACGACGCGCCGACAACGGCGGCACGACGCGTCCGTACGGGTTCGCCCAGCTCATGGTGGCGCGCCGCCACGTCGACCTGCTCCGGGTGAGCAGCGCACTGTGTCCGGGGACGTCCCCGGTCCGTTGACCGCGCTCGCGCCGTGACCCGGCGCTGAGACCCCGCACCTCCCGTCGCCCGGTCACGCCCTCACCCCGCACGCCACCACTCCGCCGATCCACGGCGCGGTGCCGCGCGCCCGCATGGGACGGAAAGCACACCACCATGAGCAGCCCCGACATCTCCGCGCGCGAACCCGCGGCGCCGGAACCGCCGCCCCCGACACCCGTCCAGGACCCGCCGCCGCCCGGCGGCCGCCCCAGCGACAGGCAACTGCTGGCCGCGAAGCTGGTCCCGCTGCGCCGCCCCGGCCAGTGGGTCTCCGCCCTTGTCCTGCTGGTGCTCTTCGCGATGCTGGTCAACACCCTGCTGACCAACAAACGGTTCCAATGGGGCACCGTCGGCCACTACTTCCTCGAAGGATCGATCCTGCACGGGCTGGAGCTGACGCTCTGGCTCACCGCCGCGGTGATGGCCACCGGCTATCTGCTCGGCATCGGCGTCGCCGCGATGCGCCTGTCGCGCAACCCGATCCTCACCTCGCTGAGCTTCGCCTTCGTCTGGCTGATCCGATCCGTACCACCGCTGGTGCAACTCCTCTTCTGGTACGAAATCGCCTCGCTCTATCCGCGGTTGTCGTTCGGCATCCCGTTCGGCGGCGCCTTCGCCACGGTGAAGACGGCGCATCTGTTCAGCGGCATCCTCGCCGCGTACGTGGGGCTCAGCCTGGACGTCGCGGCCTTCGCCTCGGAGATCGTCCGGGGCGGCATCCTCTCGGTCGACCCCGGCCAGACCGAGGCCGCCCAGGCGCTCGGCCTGGGGAACGCGCGGATCTTCCGCCGCGTCGTGCTGCCGCAGGCGATGCCCGCCATCGTGCCGGCCTCCGGCAACCTGCTCATCGGCATGCTCAAGGCGACGTCCATCGTCAGCGTCATCGCGGTGCAGGACCTGCTCTACTCCTCGCAACTGATCTACAACCAGAACTACCTGATCATCCCGCTGCTGCTGGTGGCGACGCTCTGGTACATCATCCTCACCACGCTGCTGTCCATCGGACAGTTCTTCGTCGAGCGCTACTACGCCCGGGGCAGCAACCGGCCGGGCCGGCGGAGCTTCCGGGAGCTCTTCCGGGGCAATGTGCCGCTGCTCGGCCGGACCGGCGACGAACTGGCGGGCCTCTCATGACGACCGGGACCACCGCGTCCCTGGTACGGGTCAGGGGACTGCGCAAGAGCTTCGGCGCCCATCAGGTGCTCGACGGAGTCGACCTGGATGTGCGCCGGGGCGAGGTCACCGTGCTGCTCGGCCCCTCGGGGTCCGGCAAGTCCACCCTGCTGCGGAGCATCAACCACCTGGAGCGCCCGGACGCCGGATTCGTCGAGGTGGGCGGCGAGATCATCGGCTACCGCTACCGGGAAGGCCGGCTGCACGAGCTGGGGTCGCGGGCCATCACCCGGCAGCGCGCCCGGGTCGGCATGGTCTTCCAGCAGTTCAACCTCTTCCCGCACCTCACGGTGGTGGAGAACATCGTCGAGGCCCCGATCGCCGTGCACGGCGTACCGAGGAAGCAGGCCGCGGCCAGAGCCCGTGAACTGCTGGAGCGGGTCGGCCTGGCCGGGCGGGAGAGCGCGTACCCCAGGCAACTCTCCGGCGGCCAGCAGCAGCGTGTCGCCATCGCCCGGGCGCTGGCGATGGAGCCGGAGCTGCTGCTCTTCGACGAACCCACCAGCGCGCTCGACCCGGAGCTGGTCGGCGAAGTCCTCGCCGTCATCAAGGATCTCGCCGACAGCGGGATGACCATGATCGTCGTCACCCATGAGATCGGCTTCGCCCGCGAGGTCGCCGACACCGTGGTCTTCCTCGACGGCGGCCGGATCATCGAGTCCGGCGTCCCCTCCGACGTCCTGGACCGGCCACGCCACGAGCGGGCCCGCGCCTTCCTCGCCGCGGTGCTCTGACCCTTCAACCTCTCTACCTCTCTACCTCTCGACCTTTGGCGAGTATTCGGGCGGTTCGCGCCCCTTCGGCGCCACCGCCATGTCTCCACCCGCTTCAGTGCCCCTGGAAAGGAACCACCGTGCCGACCGACGGACGCCCCGCCCGCCACGTCTCCCGTACCGCCCTCATCGCGACCGGCACCGCCGCCGTGCTCGCCCTGCTCACCGCCTGCGGCGCCAGCTCCGGCTCCGGCTCCGACAATGGGGACGGATCCGGTACGGCCGGCGCCGCCGGTACCTCCTCGACAGCCCCGGCGGACGGTGCTTCGACCACCAGGTCCACCTCGTCCGGGGCCGGTTCGGCGGAATTCCCGACCCAGGACGTCGTCTCGGCGATCCGGTCGGACCCGGCACTGAAGGCCGAGCTGCCGAAGGCGGTCCAGACCCGGGGCAAGCTCATCCTGGGCACCACTCGCGTCGTGGGCACCTCAGGACTGCCCCACGGCGGCCAGGACCCGAGCGGCAAGACCGTCGGTCTCGACATCGACCTGCGCGACGCGGTCGCCAAGGTCCTCGGCGTCACCTGGGACGTGCAGTACGGCACCTTCCCCACCGTCATCCCCGGCGTGCAGAACGGCAAGTACGACGTCGGACAGGACAACTTCGGTGCCACCAAGGCCCGGGAGCAGGTGGTCGACTTCGCGACCTACCTCAACGACGGCCAGTCCTTCCTGGGCCCCAAGGACCTCCCGGTCGACACGGTGACCAGCCTCACCGACCTGTGCGGCTACACCGTGGCCACCAGCCCCGGCTCGACCTTCCAGCAGATCCTCACCGACGGCGCCGCCAAGTGCGCCGCGGCCGGCAAGAAGCCCTACAAGGTGCAGTACTTCGCCGACACCGCGCCGATCATCCTCGGCCTGCAAAACGGCAAGGTCGACATCTACTTCGGCCCGACGCTGGGCCTGAAATACGACGCCGTGCACGTACCGAACACCAAGTACCTCGGCCAGATCAGCACCACTCCGGTCGGATTCGTCACCGCGAGGAACTCGCCTATCGCCAAGGCCGTCAGCGACGCGGTCAACCAGCTCATCGCCGACGGTGACTACGCCAGGATCTTCGCCAAGTGGGGCGTGCCCGGCACAGGTGTCACCACGTCGGTGGTCAACCCGCCCACGACGTTCTGAGCAGCCAGCCCCCACCAGCCCCACCGGCCCCCACCGCCCCCTACCGTCCCCACCGCCCCGACTCGCCGTCGCCGACCGGCGCGCGAAGACTCCCGGAGCCCTCCCATGAGTGAAAACCTCGGTGCCGTCGCGCCGGCCGACGCGGCGGTACCGCGGTCACCGAGCCCGGCGCAGCCGGTGCTCCCGCTGCGCCATCCCGGCCGATGGCTTGCCACGGCCGTCGTGCTCGTCCTGCTCGCGCAGGTCGTGCACGGGCTGACCACCAACCGCTTCTACCAGTGGGACCGGTTCGGCTACTGGTTCCTGCGGCCGGTGGTCGTGGACGGCCTGGGCATCACCCTCCAAGTGACCGCCTACAGCGCGGTGCTCGGGCTGCTGGGCGGCATTGTGCTCGCGCTGTGCCGGCTTTCCCGCAACCCGGTTCTCCGGGCGGTGAGTTGGGTCTACATCTGGCTGTTCCGGTCGGTGCCGCTGATCGTGCTGCTGCTCTTCCTCTACAACTTCAGCGCGCTCTACCACACGTTGAGTGTCGGGGTCCCGTTCGGCCCGGCGTTCGCCCGCTTCGACGAGTCGCGGCTGGCCACCGACATGGTGGTGGCCGTCGTGGGACTGAGCCTCAACGAGGCGGCGTACGCGGCCGAGGTGGTGCGGGCCGGCATCCTCTCGGTCGACCAGGGACAGCACGAGGCCGCGGCGGCGCTGGGGCTGCCGAAGCGCTATCAGTTCTCCCGGATCGTGTTTCCGCAGGCGCTGCGGGCGATCATCCCGTCGTACGTGAACCAGCTCATCGGCCTGGTGAAGGGCAGTTCGCTGGTCTTCTACGTCTCGCTGCTTGACCTCTTCGGCACGGTGCAGAGCATGGGCAGCACCTTTCCCGGCGACATCGTCCCCCTGCTGCTGGTCGCGACGGCCTGGTACGTGATCCTCACCAGCGTGGTGTCCGTGATCCAGTTCTACGTCGAACGGCACTACTCCCGCGGCGCGCTGCGGACCGTGCCGCCGACACCGTTCCAGAAACTGCGGGCCGCTCTGCGTGACCTGCGCGCCCGGGTCCGGCGGGAGGCGGCACTGTGACCACACGCGTCGAACCGGCCGCGATCGAAGTCCACTCGGTGCACAAGTCGTACGGCACCCAGCACATCCTCGACGGAGTGAGTCTGACCGTCCGGCCACGTGAGGTGGTGGTGATCCTCGGCCCGTCCGGATCCGGCAAGTCCACGCTGCTGCGCGTGATCAACCACCTGGAGAAGCCCGAGGCCGGCTATGTCAGCCTCAACGGCGAGCTGATCGGCGTCCGGTGGCAGGGCGACCGGCTCAGGGAGCTGAGCGAGCGCGCCATCCTCGCCCAACGCGGCCGGATCGGCTTCGTCTTCCAGAACTTCAACCTCTTCCCGCACCTGACCGTGCTGGCCAACGTCGCCGCCGCCCCGGTGGCCACCGGGGCGCTGCGCAAGGCCGAGGCGGAGGAGCTGGCACGTACCCTGCTCGCCCGGGTGGGCCTCGGCGACCGGACCGGCGCCTACCCGCGGCAGCTCTCCGGCGGCCAGCAGCAACGGGTTGCCATCGCGCGGGCGATGGCGCTGCGGCCCGGCGTCATCCTGCTCGACGAACCCACCTCCGCGCTCGATCCGGAGCTGGTCGGCGAGGTGCTCTCCGTCATCAAGGACCTGGCCGGCAGCGGCACCACGCTGGTCATCGTCACGCACGAGATCGGCTTCGCCCGCGAGGTCGCCGACCGGGTCGTCTTCCTGGACGGCGGCCGGGTCGTCGAGCAGGGCTCACCCGCCGAGGTGCTGGACAACCCGCGGCATCCGCGGACCAGGGAGTTCCTGAGCAAGGTGCTCTGATCTCCGTTCCGGTCCCCCCGTCCCCTTTGCCGTTTCCGTCGGCCGTTCCCCGGTCCACCCGTTCGCTGCCGTAACCCGTAACCCGTAACCCGTAGCCCGCAACCCGTAGCCGCGCATGCGCCCGTGCCAGCGGCCCGTGCCCGCACACCACCACACACGAAGGACACCCATGTCTGCCTCCACGCCTCTGCCGACGTCCCCGCTCCGCGGCAGACTGCTGCGCACCCTCACCGCGGCCACCGCCTTCACCGCCCTCGCCGCAGGTCTGGCCGCTTGCGGAGACGACAGCGACTCCTCCTCCCCGGCGGCCGACAGCCGGCCGTCAGGCGTGGTGACCATCGGACAGGAGTCCAACGGCGCTGCCCAGCAGACCGACATCAAGGCCGCCGAAGTGGCCTCGCTGCACGCCGAACTGCCCGCGGCGGTCGCCAAGAGCGGCAAGCTGATCATCGGCGTCGGCGCGCTCCCGGCCGGGTCGGCGCCGCTGAACTACATCGGCTCCGACCAGAAGACCCTCACCGGCGTCGAGCCGGACTTCGGCCGGCTGATCGCCGCGGTGCTCGGCCTCCAGCCGGAACTGCACAACTCGACCTGGGAGAATCTCTTCGTCGGTATCGACAGCGGCAAGACGGATGTCGGTTTCTCCAACATCACCGACACCGAGGAGCGCAAGAAGAAGTACGACTTCGCGTCGTACCGGCAGGACAACCTCGCTTTCGAGGTGCTCAAGAGCGACGGGTGGAACTTCGCCGGAAACTACCGGAACCTCGCCGGCAAGACGGTCTCCGTCGGGGCGGGCACCAATCAGGAGAAGATCCTGCTGGAATGGCAGCAGAAGCTGAAAGGTGAGGGGAAGAAGCTGACCATCAAGTACTTCCCCGACAACAACAGCACCTATCTGGCCCTCGACGGTGGGAAGATCGACGCCTTCTTCGGGCCGAACCCCAGCATCGCGTACCACATAACCCAGGACGCGAAGAGCCCCAACGCGACCCGTAACGCAGGCAAGTTCTCCGGTGCGGGGGAGTCGCTCCAAGGGCTCATCGCCGCCACCAGCAAGAAGGGCAACGGGCTGGCCAAGCCGGTCGCCGACGCGGTCAACTACCTGATCAAGAACGGCCAGTACGCCGAGTGGCTGAAGGCCTGGAACCTCTCCAACGAGGCGGTCGCCTCCTCGCAGATCAACCCGCCCGGGCTGCCGATCACCAACTCCTGACCGCCGGCGTACGGCCCGTCGGCGACTCCGCCGAGCGGGCCGCCAGCCGGCGGCCTGCACCAACCGCGGTTCCAAAGGCCGCCGGAGGCAGCGCCGTTCAGAAAGTCGATGAAGCGGCCGACACCGGCGAGGCCGCCATCCGGGTGAACGTCGCACCATCGGCTGCATGGTTGTGCAAGGGCGGGGCAGACGGCCCTTCGGAGGTTGATAACCATGATTCCGTTGCTTCTCGTTCTTCTGCTCGCGGTGCTTCTCTTCGGCGCCGGATTCGCACTCCACCTTCTGTGGTGGATCGCCGTCATCGTCCTTGTGGTGTGGGTGCTGGGCTTCCTTGTCCGTGGCACGCATTCCAGCGGCAGCCGGGGCCGCTGGTACCGCTGGTAGGAACCGGCGACCGCCGGAGAACAGTCGGCGACAGCCGGAACAAGCTCGAACAACGGGCGCCGCGCACCCTCAGAGGTGGGCGGCGCCCGCCTTTGTGGCGGGAAATGTTCGCGGTGGCGGAATGACGCCTGGAATCGTGGACAGGCACCTTCTGCCGGGGTGCTTCCGGAAACGCGCAGCGGAACCACCTCCTCCGGGAGCATCCCGGCGTTCCCCGACGCGCATCCCCCACGGAGGAGACATGAAAGCCGTGTCGCTCGCGTACAAACCGGTCGGCCTACTGCTCGGCGCACTCAGCGGAGCACTCGCCGGTGCTTTGTTCAGGCAGTCGTGGAAGCTCCTGGCCCACGATGACGACGCGCCGGACGCCACCGACGAGGACCGTGGCTGGCAGGAGATCCTGCTAGCTTCGGCGCTCCAGGGAGCGATCTTCGCCGTGGTCAAGGCGACTGTCGAACGGACCGGGGCGGGTGCCGTCAAGCGACTGACCGGCAAATGGCCCGGGTGACGCCGATCGGGGCGGCCCGGGCCGCGTCGCACGCCGTCCGCCCGGCAGCCGCCCTGACCACCGGGACGAAGACCCAATGCGGAAGGGAGCAGACATGGCCGACACCGCGTCAGCCGGCGATGATGGCCGCGGAGCAGTGCTTTTCGATGTCGACGGCACCTTGATGGACACCGTCTATCTGCACACGGTGGCCTGGTGGGAAGCCCTGCGCCAGCAAGGGCACCAGGTCACCATGGCGCGGATCCACCGGTGCGTGGGCATGGGCAGCGACCATCTGCTCGACACGCTGCTCGGCGAGGAACGCGACCGCGACGGCGACGACGCCCTCAGCGCGGCCCACGACACCGTCTACGCGCAGTACTGGTCCCGGCTGGCCCCGCTGCCCGGGGCGTCCGACCTGCTGCGGGCCTGCGCCGAGCGCGGCTGGAGCGTCGTGCTCGCCTCGTCCGCCAAGAGCAAGGAGGCCGAGGTGATGATGCGGGCCCTCGACGCCGGCGAGGCGATCGCCGCGGTCACCACCTCCGACGACGTCTCGTCGACCAAGCCCGCCCCCGACCTCGTCCAGCGGGCGCTGGAGAAGGCCGGTGTCCCGGCCGAGCGCGCGGTCTTCATCGGCGACGCGGCCTGGGACGCCCAAGCCGCCGGGAAGGCCGGCGTCCGCTGCCTGGGGCTGCTCACCGGCGGCTGGAACCGGCAGGAGCTCCTCGACGCGGGGGCCGAGGCGGTCTACGCATCCCCTGCGGAGCTGCTGGAGGACATCGAGGCGACCTGGCTGGCCGCGGCGCCCCGCCGGTCCTGACGGCGGATCATCCCGCCAGGTCCGCCAGGTCCGCCAGGTCCCACAGCGTGGAAGGCGTGGAAAAGGTCCCGCCGGATTCGACGGGACCGAATTCCTGCCCCGGCTCACCGACCAGGTGCGGCCGGGGCCCTCATTTGCGCAGTGCCCTCGCCCCGCCCGCGATGCCCAGGCCGAGGAGCAGGGCCGCGGACGCCCACGAGAGGTCGGCGTGCCGGGACAACCAGGTCTGCGCCGACCGGTCGTGCGAGGTCTCGTCGAAGGTGCCGTGCGCGCCGAAGTCGTGGGCGCCGGGCCCCTCGCCGTCCAGGGGCTCCCAGAGGTTGTGCGGCCGGTCGGGCGCGACGGGCTCCTGCGTCTGCTGCGCTTCGTAGCCGGTCCTGGCCAGGTAGCGGTCCAGCAGACCCGCCGCGATCCGGTTGCCGAGGATCGTGCCGACCGTGGAGGCACCGACATAGTACTGCTTGCGGCCCGGGTGATCGGCCGCGTGCACGACGGCGCGGGCGGCCACTTCTGGCTGGTAGATCGGCGGGACGGGCTGCGGGTGCTTGGGCAGCCGGGAGAGCACCCAGGAGAACTGGGGCGTGTTGACCGCGGGCATCTGCACGACGGTGACACGCACGTTGCTCTTCTGGTGCATCAGCTCGGTCCGGATGGAGGAGGTGAAGCCGTTCACGGCGTGTTTCGCGCCGCAGTACGCGGACTGAAGGGGGATCGAGCGCTCCCCGAGCGCGGAGCCGACCTGCACGATGGTGCCGCGGTCGCGGGGGAGCATCCGGGCCAGCGCTTCACGGGTGCCGTTGACGTATCCGAGATAGCTCACCTCGGTGACCCGCTGGAATTCCTCGGGCCGGATCTCGGTGAAGGGCGCGAACACCGAGGTGAACGCGACGTTCACCCAGACGTCGATCGGTCCGAGCCGCTGCTCGACCTCTTCGGCGGCGGCGTGCACGGCCTTGTGGTCCGACACGTCGGCCGGTACGACGAGTGCCTCACCGCCGAGTTCCCGCACCTCGCGTGCCGCGGCCTCCAAACCCGCCTGCCCGCGGGCGACCAGGCCGATCCGGTCGCCCCTGCGGGCGAACTCGCGGGCCGCCGACCGGCCGATCCCGCCGCTCGCGCCGGTGATGAGAATCGTCTGGGCCATGCTGTCTCGTCTGCCTCTCCGTGGTGACTCGATGTGTCCGCGGGCTTGCCGTGCCACCTCGAGCCTGCCCGGTCGTCGCCGCGGGACACCCGCGTCTCCGTGGGACGTTCACGATCGGCCGGGCGGAACGGCCCCAGGGCCTGGCGCTCATACCCGTTCGGTTACCCGTCCGGGCGCGGTGATATCGGGAGGGCGGTGCCGGAAGCACCCGACGGTCGAGGCGCGGCTGCGCTCTTCGGGTGAGGAGGGTGGCGGATTCACTCGGGCGGCTGACGCCGCACCGCCCCTGCCTTCCCCTTGGTCCGATGATGACGCCGGCCCTCGCGCAGCCGCTTCAGCCGGGCGGTCAGCAGCAGGATCACCGGTGTCCGGTCCCGGTGCCCGCGCTCGTACCGAAGGACAAGCTCGATGTCTTCCTCGGCCAGGTCCTGGGAGAGTCCCTCGATCGCCAGCTTCGGAAGGTGCTTGTAGTCAACTATGGGAAGTTCCCCTGTGGCTGGGCTCGGGACCTCGCCGTCGAACAGCTCCACGGATATCACCTCGAAAGTCAACCGGTCGGCTGCCCCCGCGCCGGGGTGCGAAACCTCGACTCCTGCCCTGGACCAGGACGCCGACACGTGTCCCCTTGCCCGACGGGCCGCCCACGATGGTCCGTCGGCGGACGGCGTCCAGGTCTCGCTTGCGCTGCCTCGAACGACAGCCCGGCCGACCCGGCGGTCAGCGAAGCGCCGGTGGTCGTGGACCCGTTGGCCGCCACGCCGCCGTGCGGCCAGGTCGTGGCGCCGCCGCGCCGCCGCCGCGCCTCAGGGCCATCGACCGCCCTGGGTCGATCCGATCGGCGTCGCCGCCTTCGTCGCCGCGGCCGTGCTCGCCCCCGACTCCCGACACAGCACCGAGACCGGCGTTCCCGACCTGCTCGGCGGCGCCCTGATCGCGATCGGGATCGGCGCACTCACCCTCGCGGTGCCGCTCCGGCTGCCGGGACAAGGTAGACAAGAACCCGAGACGACTGGCTGACAGCGCGGCACGACAGGCGGGAGCCCACCATGACAACGCTGCACGACTTCGCCGAACTCGCCCGCTCCGAGCAGGGCCTCGCCGTGGTGTCGACCCTGCGGGCCGACCGGAGCATCCAGTCGTCCGTCGTCAATATCGCGGTTATGCCTCACCCGGTCGAGGGCGACGGTGACGGTGACGACATCGTGGCGTTCGTGACCTACGGCAAGGTCAAGCTGGGCAACCTCAGGGTGCGCCCCCGGCTCTCCGTCGCCGTGCGCTCCGGCTGGAACTGGGCGACGGCGGAGGGGACGGCCGAGATCATCGGACCCGACGATCCGCATCCGGGATACGACGCCGACGGGATCCGACTGCTGCTGCGCGAGATCTTCGTCGCGGCGGGCGGCAGCCACGACGACTGGGACGAATACGACCGGACGATGATCGCGGATCGCCGTGCGGCCGTCCTGGTGCGGCCGGCCCGGGTCTACGGCAACGCCTGATCGCGATCCGTCCGCGCACCGCCGGCCCGCGCCGCGCTCGCGGGAGTGACGTGGCGCTCGCCCCAGACGCGCAGCGCGGTCAGCACCGGGGCGAGTTCCTCGCCGACGGCGGTGAGCAGGTATTCGTCCCGCGGCGGGCCGGGGTGGCCGGGGTCACGACCGGTCGCCGGTGGTCTCGGGGAGGGTGACGCCGTGCCGGAACAGGCTGTCGGCGGTCGCCACGATCGTCTCGCGGGCGTCGCGGGGCTCCCAGCCGAGCACCGACCGGGCCTTCTCATTGCTGATGACCGGGATCCGCCCCCGCAGGGTCGCGGCCTGCCGCAGGGCCGGCTCGGTCTTCGCGGCCTCGACCACCTGCTCCACGGTCAGCTCGGTGGAAGGCAGCAGGTCGGCCGCGGCGGGGAAGTGCTCGCGCAGGATCCGCGCCATGCCGAAGAAACTGGTCGACGATCCGCTGACGGCGATGAAACGCTCGCCCGCCGCCTTCGGATCCAGCATGGCCCGCAGATGCAGGTCGACCACGTCCCGCACGTCGACCACGCCGAAGTGCATCACCGGCACCGCGGGCATCTTTCCGGTCAGCATGTCCCGCACCAGTTCGGCCGAGCCGGAGATCCGGTCGCCCAGTTGGGGGCCGAAGATTCCGGTGGGGACGATCACCGTCAGTTCGATGTCTCCGTGGGCGCGGACATAGTCCCAGGCGGCGCGCTCGGCCAAGACCTTCGACGTGTGGTAGGCGGGCAGGCCCTCGGTGTCCGGGTCGGTCCAGTCCGTCTCCGAGAAGTGGTTGCCGGGCTTCGGCGTGTATCCGACCGCGGCGAAGGAGGAGGTCATCACGACCCGGGAGACTCCGGCCGCTCTGGCTGCCGCGAGGACCCGCAACGTACCGTCGCGGGCGGGAAGGATCAGCTCCTCCGCGGTTTCCGGCGGGGTGATCGGGAACGGCGACGCGTGGTGCAGTACGTGACCGACGCCGTCCATGGCCGCCGCCCAGCCGTGATCGGCGCCGAGGTCGGCGACCACGCATTCCAGCCGGTCCGCCGGATCGACCTCGGCATCACGGAGCGCCGCCAGGACGTACGCCTCCTGTCCCGGCTCCCGGAGCGTCACGCGGGTCCGATGGCCCGCACGCAGCAGCCGGGCGACCGAATGGCCGCCGACGAAGCCGGTACCGCCCGTGACCAGTACCGTTCCGTTGCCGGGGGTGGAAGGGGTGGAAGGGGTGGAAGGGGTGGAGGGGGTGAGATCTTCGGTAGTCATCGTGCTCAGTCCTTCAGTGGGCGAAGTGTTCCACCGCGCGGGTGATCTCTTCGACCGCGCGGTGTTCCGCGGTGGTGTCACCGCGGACGCGCGCGTCGAACAGGTCCGCTTTTCCGCGCAGATATGTCAGGCGCAGGTGAAGCCGCTCGATGTCGGCGGCCAGCTTTTCCGCCTGGCCGGCGAACAGATCACGCTGGTCGGCCGCCGCGGCCTCACCTTGGGCGAGCAGTTCCAGATAGCGGCGCATTCCGCCGACCGTCATCCCCGCCGAACGCAGGCAGGACAGCGCGTCGACGCGGGCCACGGTCGCCGGCTCGTACCGGCGATGACCGCTGGACTCGTCCCGGCCCACCGCTCCCAGCAAACCGATCTTCTCGTAGTAGCGCAGGGTGGGTTCGCTGAAACCCGATCGCCTGGCCATCTCCTGGATGGTCAGATCCACTGCCTGCTCGCCGGTCGCCGGTGCCATGAAGGAAGCCTCCGATACTTCAAGCGCTTGAAGTCAACCTCACACACCGGGAAAGGCTCCGCCCGCGCACATTTTCCCCCGCCCCGCCCCGCCCGGCCCCCGCCCCGCCCGGCCCCCGCCCGCCCGGCCCGCGCCCCGCCCGTCCGCCGGCCGGCCGGCGGTCCTACCCGGTCGGCATGCGGAGCCCGCCGACCATCATGCGGATCAGCAGGTCGTAGCTCTCGTCGAGCTTCTCCGGCAGCCCGAAGCCTCCCTCGGACTCCAGGACCGTGAAGCCGTGCGCGGCCGAGCGCAGACAGCGGGCGGCGTGGATCGCCGCCGAGTCCGTCATGCCGTAGGCGCGCAACGATTTGAGCAGGATGCCGAGCAGCCGCCCGCCGGCGTCGGCGGTGCCGGGCTCCGGGGCCTGGACGAGCGCTCCGTAGCGGTGCGGATGGTCAAGCACGTAACCGCGCCAGGCCGTCATGAACGCGTGGATCGCCTCGTCCGCCGCGAGCCCGAGCACGGCCTGCTCGGTCCGGTCGGCGAGTTCGTTCAGGACCCGGGTCGACACCAGCGTGCGCAGGTCGGTGAGGCCGCGTACGTGCTTGTAGAGCGACGGTGTGGCGACCCCGGCCCGCCCGGCCACCGCCGACAGGGTCAGGGCCGCCGGGCCCAGTTCGTCGACGACCCGCAGGGCGATGTCGGTGACCGCGGCCGCGGACAGCGCCGCCCTAGGCACGCGCGCCGGCCGTGAGGAAGTCCAGGATGAGGGCGGCGACCTGGTCGGGGAACTGGCTGTGCGGGTAGTGCCCCGCCCCCTCGACCAGCTCCAGCCGGCCGAGCCCCGCGGGCAGCGCCGCCACGATGGCCTCGCCCTCGGCGCGCGGATCGGCCCAGTCGGGGTCGAGGGTGCCCTCGATGACCAGCACCGGGCAGGTGACGTCGCCGAGCCGGGCGCCCGCGTCCGTCGGCGCCGACATCGCCATCCGGCTCAACACGGCCATCCGGTCGGGTCGGCGCAGGTCGGTGTCGAGCGCGGCGAGGTGCTCGGTGAAGCCGGCCGGCTTCACTCCGGGATGGGCGTGGTCGAGGTAGCGCTTCCACAGCCCGACGCCGCGGAACACGCCGGCGCCCGTCAGCAGCAGCATGCCCTTGCGGTAGCGGGCGTTGGTGAACAACGCCCCCGGAGCCACTTTCTGCGCCCGGGTGAAGGGTGCGATCTCCACCACCGCGGTGACCAGTTCGGGCGCCTCGGCCGCCGCGATCGTGGCGGCGCCACCGGCGAAGGAGTGCCCGACGAGGATGGCCGGCCCGTGGTCCAGGTGTCTGACCAGCGCGAGGAGGTCGGCCGCCGCATCGGTGCGGGTGTACGACGGCCAGCCGGTGCTCGACTCACCGTGCCCGCGCTGGTCCATGGCGGCGACCCGATACCCCTGCGCCGCGAGCCGCCCGGCCAGCTCCCGGTACGCCGCCCGGTTGTCGCCCATCCCGTGTGCGAGGACGACCAGCGGGCCCGGCCCCGCCTGCCCCGTCACCTCGTACGCGAGCTGCCCGTCGTCCGTCCGCAGGAACTCCGTCATGACTGCCTCCTCATCGGCTAATGCTTATAGCTTTAAAGCTAATGCCTTTAGCCTCAGCCGTCAACCCCACCCCGAGCTCGCCCGAGCGCGGGTGGCGGGAGAGCGATAACCGGTCGTCATCTCTTTGGAGTTCATATATATGTAGGGTCATCTAGCCCTCCACTGGCGCGGGTCGGCAGCACGCCGGGCCGCCTACGAGACGCGGTCACCTCAATGAAGCGCTGGTCCAACGCACTTGTCGCCGCACTGATGATCATCACCGGACTGCTGGGCGCCGGACAGGCCGCCGCCAGCGGCGTCCCACCGGCCGACGACGTTCCCTCCGGAGTCGCCGGGCAGCTCGCCCTCTTCCGGTCCGGCACCTCGGGATACGGCTGCTTCCGTATCCCGTCCCTGGTCAGGACCCGGGCCGGATCGCTGCTCGCCTTCGCCGAGGGCCGTAAGGGCGCCTCCTGCCCGGACCGCGGCGACAACGACCTGGTCGTACGCCGGTCCACCAACGACGGGCGTACCTGGGGACCGATCCAGGTGATACCGGCCGGGACGGTCGCGCCGGACTCCTACGGCGGCAACCCGGTGCCGCCCGGCGTCGTGAACGGCTCCCCGGTGACCCGGGGCAGCATGTCGCCGGTGGTCGACCTGGCCAGCGGCCGGATCTACCTGCTGTCCACCTCCGACGCGGTCGACGCCTCAACGCCGCGGGTGCCGTGGAGCCAGTACAGCACCGACGACGGGAAGACCTGGAGCCAGCCGGAGAAACTCCCCGTCACGCTGCGCGGCACCGGCATCGGCAGCGACTTCTTCACCACCGGGCCCGGGCACGGCATCCAGCTCACCGAGGGCGCGCACGCCGGGCGGCTGATCGTCACCGCCAACCAGATCGCGGGCTCCGACGTCTACGGCGGCTACCTCTACCTCGACCCGGCGGCCGACGGCTCGGGCACCTGGAAGGTCGCCACCGCCGTCGATTCGACGACCGGGAGCACCTCCACCGGTGGCCCGACCGAGATCGCGGTCGCGGAGGCGGACGGCGGCAACGTCCAGCTCATCGCGCGGAACACCACCCCCGCCACCCGGACCGGCGCCCTCGGCATCACCCCCGCCGGCACCGCCACGCCCACCGTCCCCGCGTTCACGAGCGCCGGAATCCCCTCGTTCGGCGACGTCGAGGGCTCGCTGCTGCGCCTGCACGCCAAAGCGGCCGACGGCAAGGAGCAACTCCTGCTGGCCGCCCCGGCGGGGACCGGCCGTACCAACATGAGCATCTGGTCCAGGTGCGGCACCGGATCCACCGCGACCTGGAGCGGCAACCCGCTGCTGGTCAGCGGGGGACGGGCCGGCTACTCCGACCTCGCGCTGCTGCTGAGCAACGAGATCGGCCTCCTCTACGAGGGCGGCACCGACAACACCTCGGACGAGATCCGCTTCGCGCACATCGACGAGACGGCGCTCAACAACCCCTGCGCACTCACCGAGCGCACCACGAACACCGTGCAGCAGCCGCCCGCCGCCCACCCCACCAGCCCCGACACGTCCGGCGAGGCCAACGACGCCTATCTGACCGGCGGCGCCACCCTCGGCTCCGGGAACCTGTCGAGCACCCTCGACCGGTCGCTGTCGCTGACCGGCGGCGGCTACGCGGACGTGCCGTACAGCAGGTCGGTCCGGCCCGCCGACGGCGACTTCACCTTCTCGCTGTGGTTCCGCCACCAGGCCCCGGCCGGCAGCACCGACCAGGTGCTCTTCTGGGCCTACGGGGTCGGCGCCGACAAACCACAGGTGTGGCTGCGGCTGCGGCCCGGCAGCAACGACCTGTTCGCCGCCGCGACCGCCACCGACGGCGCCACCCCGAGCACCGTCTTCGCCGCCTCCGCCCCCGACCCCGACGGCGCCGCCTACAGTGACGGCGACTGGCACCACGCGACCCTCACCCGGACCGGCGGCACGATCAGTATCGGCGTCGACAACACCGTGCCGGGCACCGCGACCGGTCTGTCCGGAACGGTCACGGTCGGACCGAACCTCGGCCCGCTGGGCATCAGGATCGGCGCCGAGAACGACACGGGCGCCAGCCAGCCCTTCACCGGCGACATCGACGAATTCCGGCTCTACCGGACCGCGTTGACCCCGGCCCAGGTCACCCAGCTGGGAACCAGGGCCACGTCCGCCGACCCGCTGGGCGGCGCCGCCGACAGCGCGCTCACCGCCCGGCTGCCCTTCCAGGTGGTCGACGGCGCGACCCTGCCGACCCGTACCGAGGTCGACGGCGTCTACGACGAGTCCGGCAACTGCACCGACGCCTGGATGCTCGGCGGCCGCGGGACGTCCACGACCAGGGACCACAGCGGACAGGCGCTCGTCTTCGACGACGACCACCCCGGAGTCGAGGCGCCGATGACCCCGGCGCTGCGACTCGGCGCCGGGGACTTCACCGCGTCGCTCTGGTTCTCCTACACACCCACCGCCAACAACACCGACCAGGCCCTGATCTGGGCGTACGGTATGAACAGCGGCACACCTCAACTGTGGGTGGAGGCGCAGCCGAGCGCCAACAGGCTGCTGGCCACGGTCGAGACCGACGCGGGCCTCGTCCAGGTGAACGTCCCCGACCCCGACGGCCACGCGTTCAGCGGCGCGAACACCTGGCACCAGATGGTCCTCATCCGCTCCGGCGGCCAGGTGACGCTCATGGTCGACAACGCGACGCCGCCGTCCAGCGGGATCGCCACCGGTCTGGCCGGCTCAGTGACCCCGCACCCCACCCAGCCGACCAGCGGCCTGCGGATCGGCGCGCGCGTCGACGGCGGGAAGGTACTGAACGGCGCGGTGGACGAGTTCCGGCTCTACCCGACCGCGCTGTCCTCCGCCGCGCTGGCCACCGTGCACGACAACGGCGGCCTGGGGCCCAACTCCGGCCTGGCGGTGCGCTACAGCTTCGACACCAAGTTCGCGTACGAGGCGAAGGACGTCCGGCCGGCCGCGCAGAACTCCCTGGCGACCCCCGATGTCTCGGGCCGCTGCAACCACGCCTTCCTGCTGGGCGGCGCGACCGTCGCCGCCGACCCGTCGGACGGTACGGGATCGCTGAACCTGACCGGCAACGGCGGGCTGCTCATCCCGCGCAACGCCTCGCTCGCGGTGCCGGCCGACCAGTCCGACTTCACCCTCTCGACGTCGTTCCGCTACACCGCCACGACGGGAAGCCCCGACCAGGTGCTCTTCTGGGGATACGGCAACGGCCCCAACGCGCGCCAGCTCTGGCTGCGCCTGTCGCCGACGGCCGACGGCCTGTCCGGCGCGATGGCGACCGACACCGGGCAGGCACGTATCACCGGCGCCGACACATCGGCGTCCGTGGCCTTCGGCGACGGCCACTGGCACGACCTGGCACTGGTCCGGCAGGGCACCTCGCTGCTGCTGTACGTGGACGCCGTCCAGGTCGGCTCGACGACGCTGGCACCCGGCGCGCTCACCATGACCGACAACTTCGCCGCCGACGGACTGCGGTTCGGCTCGGAGCCCGACGGAACCCAGGGGCTCACCGGCTCCCTGGACGACATCCGGTTGTTCCACACCGCGTTGAGCGCCGCCCAGGTGTCGACGCTCGCCGCCGGGACCGTCCCGGCCGGGCTCCGGCAGGACCTGTTCCTCCCCTTCGACATCGAGGCGGACCAGAGCTACCCGACGATGTGACCCTCCCGCGCCGCCCCAGGTGCTCGGCGCCGGCCACCGGACGGCCGGGCACCGGGGGCGGGCTCGGCCGGCAGCCGACCGAGCTGGTCGGCGACCCGGCGGCCCGGCCCCCCGGCGGCCCGGCCCCCCGGCGGCCCGCCGTCAGCCTCCCCGCTCGGCCTCGGCTCGGGATTCGAGGTCCTCGATGCCGCTGGGGCGTCCGGCCCGGGTCCACCGCAGGTGGAGGGCGCCCGCGATGAGCAGTGTTGCGGCCAGGGAGAGGATGGGCCAGCCGCGCAGGAGGTTGACCAGCAGGGTGAACGCCACCGCGAGGGCGGCGACCGCGTTGCTGACCGTCAGGGCGGGTTTCCGTTCGGCGTGGGCGAAGCGCGTCATGGCGAGCAGGCCGATGAGGAAGCTGACGAAGACGGCGACCGCGTAGAAGAGGACGAGGCGCTGCTCGTGCCCGCCGCCGGCCAGGATGACGGCGGCCGCGGCGACGAGATAGAGGACCACCGACCAGTACGGGGTGTGGTGCCGGTTGACCCGGCCCAGCACGGGCGGCAGCACACCGGGCCGGGCGCGGGTGCCGGCCAGGGCCTTCATCAGGCCGGGTCCGGCCTGGAAGGACGAGCTGGCGGCGGCGAGCAGCAGCAGGCCGCTGGTCACCTGGAACGTCCCGTACAGCCAGCCGGGTCCCGCCGCCGCGTGGGCGATGTCGGCGATCTGGGTCGAGTCGGCGCGGGGCAGCCCGACGTGCAGTTGTACGGACAGGACGGTGAGCGCCAGCGTGAGGCCGCCGACGATCACCAGCAGCAGGGCGAGCGTGCCGCGGCCGAAGCGCCGCCGGCTGGTGTCGTCGAGCTGGCCGAGCTGGGCGATCGCGGTGGACGGCGCCTCGATGCCGGTGGCCAGCGCCATCGCCACGGGGAAGGCGAGCACGACCGCGAGCGTGCCGGAGTGGCCGGGGTCGGTGGACGCCGGTGCGTGGCCGCCGCCGTGCGGGGAGGAGAAGCCGACCCCGAGGACGGCGAGCGCCGCCAGGACGAAGACCGAGGTCATCCCGGCGAACAGCAGCCGGCCGCCGTGCCCGAACCAGGTCAGCCCCGCGACCGCCACCACGAGCACCAGGGCCAGCGGGATCCGCAGCGGACCCAGGCCGCCGGCCAGGGCGATGGCGGCACTGCTCGCCGCGGAGATGGACACGCCGATGGTCAGCACGAAGTCCACGACCAGGGCGCCGATCGGCAGGAACGTCCAGCCGGGCCCGAACGCCCGGCCCGCCGCGGCGGCGGCGCCACCGCCTTTGGGAAAGCGGCGCACCAGTTGCCAGTAGTTCGCGGTCACCAGCAGGACCAGCCCGACCACCACGGCCATCGTCGGCAGCAGCAGCGCGAGGTCCCCGTGCAGCGCCCGCAGCGCCGCCTCGATCGCGTAGGCGACGGACGAGACGGGATCGGCGATCACCGCGAACGCGAACGCGAAGAAGAGTACCGACCGGCGCGGACCGGCTCGCGGGGCCGAGCGGGCCGGTGTGGCGCCGGACCGCGCCGGCCCGGGAGCGTTCATCAGCGGAGCCCGCCGCCTTCCTTGGTCCGGTTCCGCCGCCCGGCGGCGGACCGAGCGATGCTCGTTCGGCCGACCGGGTGCATCGGATGTGGCGCTGGAGGGGACTTGGTAAGACCGGGTGCTGCGCCGACGCTCACCACTGGCTACCGGGCGATGCTTTGCCGCCTGGACGAGAGTGCCGCCGTGCGGCTGAGCGAGAGGACATGCTGATGACTGTCAAGTACGGGCTGCTGGTACTGCTGGAGGCGCGGCCGGGCAAGGAGGCGGAGTTGGCCGCTTTTCTGGAGCAGGGGCGGGAACTGGCGGTCGGGGAGGAGGCGACGGTGACGTGGTACGCGTTCCGGACCGACGACGGCCGGTTCGGTATCTTCGACACCTTCGCGTCGCAGGAGGGCCGACAGGCCCATCTGGCCGGTCCGATCGCCTCGGCGCTCGCCGAGGTCGCGGAGACCCTGCTGGCGCGGCCGCCGGAGATGCGGCAGTTGGACGTACTGGCGGTGAAGTAGCCTTTCGGATCCTGGCGCCGTCGGACCCGCCGGCGCCGAGGCGGCGGGCCCGGGGGAGCGGCGGCGGTCGGCGAGTTCTTACCGGACCCTTTCGGGCCTGGGGACGCCGGTAAGGAAGTCCCGCGTGCGGGCGCCCACCTTGTGACGGAGCCGACCGGCTTCGCGTCGGGTGCAGGCGGCCGGAGCCGGCCGCCGCTCGCGGATGAGGTAAGAGATCATGGGAACGAAGCACAACGCCGTACGGATCGCGGGCGCCGCGATCGCCGCCGCCGCGTCACTGGCGGTCTTCGCCGGTCCCGCGTCGGCGCACACCGGGAACTCCGGCGCCCCGGTGTTCGTGCAGACGGACGGGGTCGCGGGCAACACGATCGTCGCGTACAGCGGCGCGGCGGACGGGACGCTGACCCAGCAGGGTGTGTACGCGACCGGTGGTCGTGGCGGCAAACTCGACGGGGCGGTGGTGGACAGCCTCGCCTCCGAGGGCTCGCTGACCTACGACCGGGCACACAGCCTGCTGTACGCGGTGAACGCCGGCAGCGACACGGTCACCGTCTTCTCCGTCCGGGGCGACCGGCTGGCACGGCGCCAAGTGATCGCCTCCGGTGGCGATTTCCCGGTGAGCGTGGCCGTGCACGGTGACCAGGTGTACGTGCTGAACGCGCTGGGCGGCGGCTCGGTGCAGGGGTATCTGAACGTCGGCGGGTTCCTGGTGAAGGTGCCGTCCTGGCACCGGGACCTCGGCCTGGACCCGGACGCGGCGCCCCAGTTCACCCACACCCCCGGACAGGTCGGGTTCACCCCGGACGGGTCCAAGCTGGTGGTCACCACGAAGGCGGGCGGCAATACGATCGACGTCTTCTCCGTGGGCCTGCTCGGCCTGTCGGCGAAGCCGGTGGTGACCGCCACCCCGGACGCCGTGCCGTTCGGCTTCACCTTCGACGCCGCGGGCCGTCTGGTCGTCACCGAGGCCGGACCGAACGCCGTGGCCACCTTCACGGTCGGCCGCGACGGGCGGCTGGCCAAGGTGAGCGAGGTGGCGACCGGTCAGGCGGCGACCTGCTGGGTGGTCCGTGACGGTGCCACGCTCTACGCCTCCAACGCGGGCAGCGGCACGCTCTCCGGCCTGCGGGCCGGCGCCGACGGCTCACTGCGGGCGCTCGGCACCACCTCGACGGCCGCGGGAACGGTCGACGCGGCCGTCACCTCCGACGGGAAGTTCCTCTACGCCCAGACCGGTGGGGCCGGCGGCGTCGACGGGTTCCGCGTCAACCCCGACGGGTCGCTGGCGAAGATCGCTTCGGTCACCGTGCCCGACGCGGTGGCCGGGGAAGGCATCGTCGCGCTCTGAGGGCACGCGCCCGGGGCCGCCGGGCTCCGTACGACGGCGGTCCCGCGCCTCCCGGGACCGCCGCCGTCGGCGCTGTCTCCGTCGTCGTCGCCGTCGGAGGGCCCGCGCTACCGGATCGCCTCCGCTGCCGCGCGCACGCCCGGCGCGCGGAGGAACGAGTAGTGGTCACCGGGCACCCGCAGGGTGCGCGTGCCGGCGCCCAGGACGGCCTGCCAGCGCGCGGACAGGTCCGGCGAGCCGTCCGCGCCGACCACCACGGTCGGCGCCTTCGGAGCCACCGGCCGGTGGCCGCCGATCAGCGTCAAGTGGGCCCGGAACACCTCGAAGCGGGCCTCGATGTCCCGGCGGACCTCGTCCGGATCGCCGGAGCCGGCGGTGAGCTTGTCGCCCAGCCACCGCAACTGCTCGGCCACCGTGGCGGTCCGCCGGTCCGGCGGATCGCCCGCGTCCGGACCCAGCACCCGCGCCGCGTCGAGCACGAACTGCGCCGCCATGTCCTGCTGCGAGGCGTCCGAGACGTCGGCCGGCTCGATCGGGGTGTCGAGCAGCCCGACCAGCGCCACCTCCTCGCCGGACGCCTCGAACCTGCGGGCGATCTCCAGCGCCACCAGGCCGCCCATCGACCAGCCCGCCAGCCGGTACGGTCCGGTGGGCTGCGCGGCGCGGATGGCGTCGGTGTAGCTGGTCACCATGGCGTCCAGGTCCGCGGCGGGCACGCCGCCGGGGCGCACCCCGGCGGCCTCGACGCCGTACACCTGATAGCGGTCGGCCAACTCCTGGGCGAGGCCGACATACGGGAAGACGGTGCCGCCGACCGCGTGGACCAGGTACAGCGGCTCCGCACCGGGGCCGTCGGTCAGCGCCACCAGCGGCCCGGAGTCGCCGGCCGCGGCGGACGGCGACCCGCCGGCGGTCTCCACCGACGCCAGCAGCGCCGCGGCCTCCTCCTCGGAGAGCTGCGCCAGCTCGTCCAGGTCGATCTCGTCCAGGCCGGTGTCATCGAGCCCGTACTTCTTGGTCAGCGCCGAGGTGAGCTGGGCCGGGGTGGGCGCCAGGAAGATCGCGGTGACGTCGGTGTCGACGGCCAGGTCCTTGCGCAGCCGGGTGATGAGCTGCATGGCCTGCAAGGAGTTGCCGCCGAGGTCGAAGAAGTTGTTCTCGATGCCGACCCGCTCCAGGTTCAGCACGCTGGCGTACATGTCGACCAGCACCGTCTCCACCAGCGTCCGCGGCGGGACGTAGTCGGCCCCGGGGTCGACGCTGTCGGGTGACGGCAGCGCCGAGCGGTCGACCTTGCCGTTGGCGTTGAGCGGGAACCTCTCCAGGATCAGCAGGTGGGTGGGGACCATGAAGGCGGGCAGCGACTCGGCCAGATGCACCCGCAGCTCCGCCTGCGTGACGGCCGGGGCGTCCGGGGCGCTCCGGGCGTAGCCGACCAGGTTCTTCTGGCCCGCGCGGTCCTCCACGACCAGGATGGCCGCCTGCGCCACCGACGGGTGGGAGGCGAGCACCGCCTCGATCTCGCCCAGTTCGACCCGCAGGCCGCGGATCTTCACCTGGTCGTCGAAGCGGCCGAGGAACTGGAGATTCCCGTCGGGCAGCCGGCGCGCCAGGTCGCCGGTCTTGTACATCCTCGCTTCCGGTAACTCGCTGAACGGGTCGGTCACGAAGCGCTCCGCGGTCAGCTCGGGCCGGTTGAGGTAGCCGCGGGTGACTCCCGCGCCGCCGATGTGCAGTTCGCCCGCGACGCCGACCGGCACCGGGTTGAGGTGCTTGTCCAGCACGTAGGCGGTGTAGTTGGTCAGCGGCAGCCCGATCGGCGGCGGGTCGATGCCGTTGTCGTGGCACTCGGCCATGGTGGAGCCGACGGTCGTCTCGGTGGGGCCGTAGCCGTTGATGAAGCGCATACCGGGCCGGGCCCAGCTACGGACCAGTTCGGAGGAGAACGCCTCGCCGCCGGCGATGACCACCCGCAGACTGGGGAACTCCTCGTCGGCGAGCAGGTTGAGCACCGCGGGCGGCAGGCACATGAAGGTGATGCCCTCGCCGCGGATCAGCTCGGCGAGCCGGGGCGGCGACAGCAGCGTCTCGGGGGCGCCGAGCACCAGGGTCGCGCCGGACAGCAGCGCCCCGAACATGTCCAGCACCGACACGTCGAAGTTCAGCGAGGCGAACTGGAGCACCCGGTCGCCAGGGCCCAGCGGCCAGTGCTCGATCTCGGCGGTGGCGAAGTTGACGGCCTGGCGGTGCTCGACCACCACGCCCTTCGGCCGACCGGTCGAGCCCGAGGTGTAGATGACGTACGCGACGTTGAAAGGGGCGGCCGCCGCGGCGAGGTCCGAGCCGTCCAGCGCGGACAGCTCGGCCCAGTCCCGGTCCAGGGACAGCACCGCCACCGAACCGGTCGGCACCGCGGCCTCGCTGGCGTCATCGGTGACGACCACCGGCACCCGCGCGTCCTCGACCATGAAGGACAGCCGGTCGGCCGGGTAGTCCGGGTCGAGCGGCACATAGCCACCGCCGGCCTTCAAGATGCCCAGCAGGCCGGCCAGCCGCCGGGGCGATCGCTGGGTGCTGATCCCGACCAGCACCTCGGGGCCGACCCCGAGTTCGCGCAGCCGCCGGGCGATCCGGTTGGCCTGCGCGTTGAGTTCGGCGTACGTCACCGTGGCGCCGTCCAACTCCACCGCGATCGCGTCCGGGTGGGCGGCGACCCGCGCCTCGAACCTCTGGTGCAGATTCCCGTCGGGGAACTCCACCCGGGTGTCGTTCCACTCGACGATCTCCTGCCGCAGCTCCGCCTCGGTCAGGATCGGCAGCCGGGACAGGGGAGTGTCGGGAGCGGCCACGATCCCTTCGAGCAGCACCCGGAAGTGGCCGAGCAGCCGGCGGACGGTCGCCGCGTCGAACAGCGCCCTCGCGTAGGTGATGGCGACGTCCAGCCGGCCGGCCGTCTCGACGGCCGAGACCAGCAGGTCGAACTTGGCCGCCTCGCCCGTCAACTCCTCCGACGACCAGGTCAGTTCGGCGGCGGGCAGATCACGCTGCTGGTTGTCGGCGAGCATGAAGCCGACCTGGAAGAGCGGCGAGCGGCTGGGGTCGCGCGGCGCCCGCGCGGCCTCGACGATCTTGGCGAACGGCAGGTCCTGGTGGGCGTACGCGCCGACGGTGGCGGTCCGTACCCGCTCCAGCACCTCGGGGAAGGCCGGGTCGCCGGACAGGTCCACCCGGATCGGCAGGGTGTTGATCAAGTAGCCGATCAGGTTCTCCAGTTCGGGCCGTCCCCGGTTGGCGCTGACGGTGCCGACGACGATGTCGTCCTGACCGCTGTAGCGGTGCAGCAGCACATGGAAGGCGGCTATCAGCGTCATGAACAGCGTCGCGCCCTCGGCGCGGCCGAGCGAGGTGAGCGCCTCCAGCAGGGTGTCGCCGAAGTCGGCCGCCTCATTGGCTCCGTCGTAGGTCTGCACCAGCGGGCGGGGCCGGTCGGTGGGCAGTTGGAGCACCGAAGCGCCCGACAGCGTCTCCCGCCAGTAGGCGACCAGCTCGTCCAGCGTCTCGCCCCGCAGCCTGCCCCGCTCCCAGAGCGCGAAGTCGGCGTACTGCACCGGGAGTTCGGGCAGCGTCGAATCCCGGCCGACCGCGGCGGCCTCGTACAGCTCCGCCAGCTCGGCCAGCAGCACCGGGAAGGACCAGCCGTCGAAGACGGTGTGGTGCACGGTGACCACCAGCACGTGTGTGTCCTCGGCCAGCCGCAGCAGCAGCACCCGCAGCAGCGGGCCGCGGTCCAGCACGAACGGACGGGTCGCCTCCTCGACCGCGGCAGCGCGCCAGCGCTCCTCAAGCGTCTCGTCCGGTCCGTCCCGCAGATCCACGCTCGCGATCCGCACCGGAGCCGCAGCGTCGACCACCTGGCCGGGCCGGCTGTCGATGGTCACCAGCCGGGTCCGCAGCGCCTCGTGCCGCACCACCAGCGCGTCCAACGCGGCGCCGAGCGCCGCGCGGTCCAGCGGCCCGGCCATCCGGACCGCGCCGGCGATGTTGTACGTCGGCAGCCCGGGGGCCAACTGGTCGATGAACCAGAGCTGTTCCTGGCCGAAGGACAGCGGCAGCTCGTCGAGCCCCGCCGGGCGCCGGGGAATCCCGGCCGTCGGAGTGTTCGCGGTCCGCCGGCGGAGTTGGGCGGCCAGCAACGCCCGTTGGGTATGGGACAACATAATTACGCGTTCCTATCGTTCGCAGACACATTCGTCTGGGGTTCGGGTTCGGATGCCGCCAAGAGCGCCGAGGACGCCGAGGACGCCGAGGACGCTGAGGACGCCGACGACAGCGCCGGTTCGAAGTCGGGCGCCGGCTCCGACGCGAGACCCGGTTCACGCCCGGGTTCACGCCCCGGTTCGCGCGGGGGCTCGATCGGGCCGTCCGGCATCTCGCGCAGCCGGAAGACCGGGGAGAACGTCAGCCAGGCCACCGGGGCCGCGATCCCGATCACCCCGACGACCAGGGCCGCCCGCAGCCCGAACAGCGCGGCCAGCGAGCCGCCGAGCAGCGCGCCGATCGGCACCGTCCCGAACAGCACCAGGCGGTAACTGGCGTTCATCCGGCCGAGCAGCCGGGTCGGCGTGACCGTCTGACGCAGCGTCAGCGCGTTGATGTTGAAGATCGCCAGATTGAATCCGTGCACGGCCAGCGCGGCGCCGATCACCAGCAGGGACAGCGGGTCCGCCCCCTGCGGCGCCAGCAGCGCCAGCGGTGACACGCACGCGATGAGCGTGGACAGCCGCAGCGTCTGCCCGAAGCCGAGCCGGTCGCCGATCCGGGCGGCCAGCACCGCCCCCAGCAGCGCGCCCACCGAACCCGCGCCGACCACGAAACCGAGCTGGGTCGGACTGAGGCCGAGCACCCGGACCGCGTAGACCAGGAAGACGGTGGTCATCACGTTCTCGAACAGGTTGAACGTGGCGGACTGGGTGGCCAGGTGCCGCAGGATGCGGCTACCGATCACGGTCCGCAGTCCCTCGGCGATCGAGCTGAACACCGAGGGCTGCACCTCCGGCCGTTCCGGCGCCGGTTCGGTCCTGCGGATGCGTGACAGCGCGGTCGCCGACACCAGGTACGACACGGCGTCCACCGTCAGCGCGACCGGCGCGGACAGCGTCCCGACCAGGAACCCGGCCAGACCGGGCCCGGCGATGCCGGCCACCGAATAACTGACCGTGATCTTGCTGTTGGCCTCGGCGAGATGGCGCTTGTCCACCAGGCCGGGCACATAGGACAGGATCCCGATGTCGAAGAGCACGGTGAGCAGTCCCGCGGCGAAACCGACCGCGTAGAGCAGCGTCATCGACAGCAGATCGAACGCGTGCGCCAGCGGGATCAGGCCGATGAGGACCGCCCGGCCGAGATTGCTGACGATGAGGGTGGGCCGCCGCCGGCGCCGGTCGAACCACACCCCGGCGAACAGCGAGACGAGCACGAACGGCGCGTACCGGGCCATGTTCAGCAGCCCGATCCCGAAAGCCGTCGCGTGCAGGGTCAGGATCGCGGTGAGCGGCAGGGCCATGTCGGTCACCTGCGAACCCACCAGCGAGACCGTCTCCCCGCCCCACAGTTTGGTGAAATCCCTGTTGGCCAGGACGCCGCCCCGCCTGGCGTCCTGGCCCGTCTGAACCGTCGTCACGTCCTGCCTGCTCTCAGCTCGCTGTACCGGGAATCGAGGCCGCCGGTTCCGGGGCCTCCAAGGGGAGGTCGAACGCCTCGTGCGGCGCCCGCGCGGCCTCCTCGACCGAACCGGCGGTGATGTGGCACGAGACCCGGCTCGGCGTGCTGGTCACCAGCAGCGGACGGATCCCGCTGCCCGCCGGCGCGTCGAGGATCCGGGAGGTGATCACGGCCCGGTCGCCGACCTGATCCACGTGCCGCGATCGGTGGTGAACGACGACCGGACCTGGACGTCGATGTCGCACTCCGCCCGCCCCAGGGCGGCGGCCGGCGCGATCGCCGACGCGTCCCCGGCCCGTTCATCGGGCCGGCGCCCGGTCGTGCACCAGCCGGATCCAACTGGCGAAGAACGCCAGGCTGTGGCTGCGCCACTGGTTGACCGGGTGGTCGAGATCCACATGGGCCGGCGCCGGCACACCATCGACGCCCCGCGCGCGGTCGCGGCGGTACTCGTCCACCAGCCGGTGGGCGGTGTACTCGGGGTGGCCGATGTGCATGACCACCTGGTGATCGCGGGACTCGGCGATCACCGTGCCGGCCGGCCCGGCCGCGCGCGCCACCGCGCGGACCGTCCCCGAGGCGTCCAGCGCGTCGTCGTCGAAGCCGGCGAAACGGCTGTGCGTCGTCCAGAACCGGTCGTCCACCGCGGCGGCGATCGGGCCGTCGTCCACCAGCCGCTCGGTCGGGTACATCCCGGACACCTTGGTGGCATGGATCCGCGCCGGCAGTCCGAACAGCAGGTGGCCCACCCCGAGGGCGCCCCAGCACAGACCCAGGATCGGGGCGCCCTGCGCCGCGGTCGCCTGCACCATGTCGTCGAGTTCGGCCAGGAAGCGGACCTCCTCGAACGGCAGGTGCTCGACCGCCGCGCCACTGACGATCAGGCCGTCCAGCGGTGCCTGCGCGGTCGCCTCCTTGTAGGTGAGATAGTTCGCGGCGATGTGCTCCGGGTCGTCCAGGTGGTAGCGGCGGGTGGAGATCCGCAGCCACTGCGGCTCGAAGGGCCAGGCCGCGGCGAGCTGGGGCGTCAGCCACTTCTCGTACTGCTCGGCGTGCGGCATCAGATTGACGATGCCGACCCTTGGCAGGGCGCCGGGGGCGGCTTCGACCGACCGCGGCCTCGGGGTCACAGCGCCACCGCCCCGGTCAGTTCGGCCTCCACCGCGGCGATCGCGTCACGGATGACGACCAGCGCGTCGTCCACGGTCCGCCGCGAGACGTTCAGCGGCGGCAGCAGCCGCACCACCCGGTCCTCGCGACCGCCGAGTTCCAGGATCAGACCCGCCTTGAGCGCGGCGCGCTGCACCCGGGCGGCCACCTCGGTGGCGCCGACCGCGCCGTGGCCGGCCATCTCGACGCCGATCAGCAGGCCGAGACCGCGGACATCGTCCACCAGCGGGCTCTTCCGCTGGATCGCGGTCAGTTCGGTGAGCAGGTACTCGCCCTGGCCGCGCACGTTGGCCAGCACACCGTCGCGCTCCACCACGTCCAGGTAGGCGTTGGCGCTGGCGAAGGCGAGGTTGTTGCCGCGGAAGGTGCCGATGTGGCTGCCCGGCGCCCAGGTGTCCAGGTGCTTGCGGTACATGATCACCGACACCGGCAGGCCGAGCCCGGACAGGCCCTTGGACGCCACGACCACATCGGGCGTGATGCCGTACTGCTCGAAGGCGAACCAGGTGCCGGTGCGTCCGCAGCCGGTCTGCACCTCGTCCACGATCAGCGGGATGTCCAGTGCGCGGGTCACCTCCGCGATCCGCCGGACGAAATCGGGCCGCGCCGGAATCGCCCCGCCCTCGCCCTGGACCAGTTCGAGGATCACCGCGGCCGGCAACTGCACCCCTCCGTGCGTGTCGGTCAGCGTGTTGACCAGCACCTCGGCGCAGTTGGTCGAGCAACTCGCGGGGGAGAGGTTGACCGGGCAGCGGTGGCAGTACGAGTAGGGGGCGAAGTGGATCCCCGGCAGCAGATTGTGCAGGCCGGTCTTCGGCTGGTGTTCCGAGGTCAGGGACATCGCGCCCTGGGTCGAGCCGTGGTAGGCGCCCTGGAACGCCACGACGGTGCCGCGGCCGGTCGCCTTCTTGCAGAGCTTGATCGCCGCCTCCACACCGTCGGAGCCGGTCGGCCCGCAGAAGTGGATCTTGACGTCGTCGCGCAGGCGCTCCGGCAGCATGGCCAGTTGGCGGCGCTTGAACTCCTCGCGGACCGGGGTCGGGAAGTCCAGCCCGTGGGTGAGCCTCGGCAACTGCTCGTTGACCGCGGCGATCAGGTCGGGGTGGTTGTGGCCCAGGGCCAGCACGCCCGCCCCGGTGAGGAAGTCGATGTAGCGGCGGCCGTCGACATCGGTGATGTACGAGCCGGCCGCCTCGGCGATCGCCACCGGCAGGCGGCGCGGATAGGTCCTGGCGTTGGACTCGGTGTCGGCCTGACTGGCGAGCAGCAGCAGCCCGTTGGGGCCGGGGACGGATAAGTCGGACAGGTCGGTGAGATCGGCCGGGGCGGCCGCCGGGGCGGGTACCGGTACGGGAGCGGGCGCCGCCGCGGACTCGGGTTCGGGTGCGATGGTGCCGAGCGTCTGCATGGCGGTCCCCCCTCAGATTCCGAAGCCGGGCTGCCGCGCGGCACCGACCAGGTCGGCGTCGTCGTCCCCGGTCTTCGCGAGACGGTCCCGCAGACTCTCCACGATCGCCTTCGAGCGCAGCGCCAGCAGGCTGAACGAGCCCGCGTCGCCGAGCCCGTGGGTCGACTCGCACAGCCCGTTGACGAAGATCGGCGGTACGCCCCGCAGCTCCGGGTCGGGAACCACGCTGTAGTCGTAACCGACCGAAAGCGGCCGGTCCGCGGTCACCCCGAGCGCCTCGCTGAGATCCGACAACAGCGGCGGAAGCTGCTCGGTGCGGCCGGTGATCCCCAGATCGAGGTAGCCGGTGGCCAGGACGGCGCGGTCGGCGGTCAGCCGCTCGCGCTCACCGGTGATGCGCTCGGTCAGGTCGAAGGTGACGCCCCCGGCGCCGGCCCGGGCCGCGGTGATGAGCCGGTTGGTGCGCAGCGACACGCGCTGACGGCCGTCCAACTCGTCCTCGTACATCCGCAGGTAGAGCGCGTCGATGACGTCGGCGTCGGCGGCGGAGTAGTTCGTCGGACGCAGTTGCGAGCGCAGCCGCTGCTTGCCCTCCTCCGACGCGTGGTAGTAGTAGTCGACGAACTCCGGGAAGTAGACCTCCTCGGAGAACGGGCTGGTGTCCTTGAGCCGGTAGCCGTAGCCCGACATCACGTTCACGATCCGCGCCGCGGGGAACCGGCCGACCAGGTCGAGCACCACCTCGACCGCGCTCTGACTGGCGCCGACCACGGCGAGCGTGCCGGTGTAGCCGGCGTCCAGGTCGGCGATGCCGGGCAGGTACTGCGAGGTGTGGAACACCCGCTGCGACATCGCCGGCGCGAAGACCGCCGGGATGTTCGGGGTACGGCCGGGCGCCACCACGATGGAGCGACCGTGGTAGACCTCGCCGGCCGCGGTGGTGACCTCGACCGACCGCTCGACGCCGACACCCTCGACGCGTTCCGGACTGTCGACCAGCGCGATCCGGGTCACTTCCCGGTCGTAGTCGACGTCCACCGACACGTTCTCGGCGACCCACTGGATGTAGCGGGCGTACTCCTTGCGGAGCGGGAAATGGCTGGGCAGGTTGAGGTGTTTGAAGAGCCGGCCCTGCTCGTGCAGGTAGTTGATGAACGTATAGCGGCTTCTCGGATTCCGCGGTGTCACCAGATCTCGGACCGGGTTGTTCTGGATGTCGGATCCGTCAAGCAGCATGGTGCGCTGCCAGAACGGGCCCGGCGCCTTCTCCAGGAACTTGACGCGCGCGTTCGGCCACAGCTCCTCAAAGGCTATGGCGACGGCTACGTTCGCAGGTCCGAACCCCACACAGATAACGTCGTACACGTAATGACCCCCATTGATCGCTGGCAGTTTGAGGCGCACGTATGCCCCTGCCCACAAAGCGGTTCCCCGGTTCTCCCTGGTTCGGTCCAAGGGCAGCAGGGAATGCGGCCTGTGCGCCTTCTGGCGTTTGGCGAACTGTGTCTGCAAAGACGAAAGCGCGGAACCGGTGAGCCGTTTATCGACCAGGAGAAAGTCTTGCTTCGCGCTGCCGGGCTGTCAAACGTGCGGCCGGTCAAGCGGAGTTGTCGTTTTTTTTGGCGATGGGTCCCTTTACGCGGGGTCCATGGCGGCGGCAAAGTGCGGCCCGCGGATCTGGTGCGGATGGGACGGGGGAGTTTATCGTGACGTGTGTTTCGTGTGTTTGATAAGGGAGGCCCGCGGCCGGCTTCGGCCGGGAATCCGGGCGGGCGCAAGGAGGCCTACCGGCGGCTGTGGAACGTCGGCGGGTTTCCGGGGTGCGGAAAATCCCCAGTTGGTCAACCGCGGATGTGTGGTAAAGAGCGGCGCTCGCAACTCGGCCCGGCGGCCGGTCTCGGTGGACGTGCCGCGCCCACCGTGCCGGGGGCACGGTGGGCGCGGTCCTGTCCTCCGCGGTCGGCGTTGTGCCGGTGGCGCGGATCCAGTTGGGGGAGTGCCGGGGATCAGCTCGGAGAGCAGGAGAAGGACGGCCAGGTCGTCGAGCCGTTCTTCTGTATCGTCAGCCCCCAGTTGCTTCCGCTACCGTTGGATTTGGCGACCAACTGCTGGGCGGTCGGGTAGCTGGCGCTGATGTTCCAGGTCGCCATGACCTTCTCGGGCGAGGGGACGTTCACCGTCACCGTCCAGCTACTGGAGCCGGAGACCGAGACATTGAGGTTGTAACGGTCACTCCACTGGTCGCCGGCCGTCACGTTGGCCGTGCAGCTACCACCGGATCCGCCGCCCGTTCCGCCGCCGGTCGTCGTACCGCCTGTTCCGCCGCCGGTCGTCGTACCGCCCGTTCCGCCGCCGCCGGAACCGATCGTGATGTTGGAGCTGCCGCTGCTCTGGTAACCCTCGGTCGCGAGGATCTGGTAGTTGTAGCTGCCCAGGTTCATGCCGTGGCTGGCCCACGCGTCAAAGTGGTTGCCGGTGGTGATGGTGCCGCCGGTCCGCCTCGACTGCCGGACGCTCCAGTACTGGTTGAAAGTCGAACTGTTGCCCTCGATCGAGGGGGCGTTGACGCGCTGGGTCTCGTAGATGTCGTACGTGCCGCCGTCGCTGGTGACAGTGCCCTTGTAGCTGCCCGTCGGCCGGTACGAGCCGTAGTTGTCGACGATGTAGTACTCGACCAGCGGGTTCGTCGTCCAGCCGTAGAGCGACAGGTACGCGTTGCCGGAGGTGTTGAAGCTGCCGGAGTAGTTGACCGTCTGCCGGCCGCCGTTGCTCCAGCCCTTGCCCGCCACGAAGTTGGCCACGTTGTTGAACGTGGTGCTGTACTGGCCGCCGGATCCCAGGGTCATCGAGGCCTGGCCGCTGTTCTGGCTCCAGAACGAGTAGAAGTAACCGTTGTTGTTACCGGTCCCGTTCGAGGAGACGACCGTATCGGCATGGGCGGTGCCCGGGAGGATCAGGGCCGCCACGCCGATCAACGCGATGGTGCAGAAACCGCTGAGAAGCAGCCGGAGCCGGCTGAACGCTCGTAAGCGCCCGCCTGTGCGGCTCATCGGCCGGGTGGGGGGATGGGTCATGAGCGTGCTTCCTCCTTGTGAAGGCTGTCGTGGGGCGCCGCGAAGCGTCCGCTGTGCCGCCACCTGCGCGCCGGCGGGCCGGCGTCGTGCGCTGCGGCCGGGCGGCCGGCCGCCGGTCGACCCGGCCGCGGAGGTGGCCCGGATCGACAGATGCTCTGCTCTCTCAACTGGCGACAGTGTTGAACCAGCTATCTGCACTGTCAACAGTTTCGGCAAGACGACCGAAAGCTTCGATCGCTTCATGCAGGGGTGCTTGCGGTAATTTTCGCAGCTCATGTCGGTCGGTCCGGCCGCCAAATCGTGCCCGCTCGACGCAAGCGTGAGGTGAGGCCGCGGTTGGAGTTCGAAACTTTCGGTACATCTCCCGGAGATATCCGGGCGCCGCGTGACCGCCGTCGCCCACCGCGCCGCCCGGGCGGCCCGTCCGCCTCCGCGGCCGGCGGTCTGCCACGTCGCCCCCCCGCGCTCTGCTGCTGACATGGGATGTCCTGTTAGGCTTCCCGCCGCGGCAGCGGGAAGCGGGGGCCGATCGATGTCATTGACCGACGGGGCCATCAGACGCATCAGAGAGCTGATCCGGTCGGGTGAACTCCCGCCCGGCGCCAAACTGCCGCCGGAACAGCAACTGGCCTCCGCGCTCGGTATCTCGCGCAACCTGACCCGGGAAGCGGTCAAGGCGCTGGCGGTGGCACGCGTGCTGGAGATCAGGCGCGGGGACGGCACCTATGTGACGAGCCTGGAGCCGGCGCTGCTGCTGGAGGGCCTGGGCCTGGCGGTGGAACTGCTGCGCGGCGAGACCCTGCTGGAACTGACCGAGATCCGCCGGATGTTCGAACCCGCGGCGACGGCACTGGCCGCCCGCCGGATCTCGGACGGGGCCCTGGCCGAGGTCAGAGGACACCTGGACGCGATGACCGGCGCCCGCGACGACGTGGAGTCGCTCAACCGGCACGATGCCGCTTTCACCGCGCCGTGGTCTCGGCCACCGGGAACAGCACGCTGACCAGCCTGCTGGAAGGCATCTCCAGCCGCACGGTGCGCGCGCGGGTCTGGCGCGGCCTGGTCGAGAGCAACGCCGCCGACCGCACGATCGCCGAACACGAGGCGATCTACGCGGCGCTGGCCGCCCGGGACCCGGCCGTGGCCGAGGCCGCCGCCCTCCTGCACGTGAACACCACCGAGCAGTGGCTGCGCTCGCATGTGGAGCGCCACGAGTCTGCCGGCGACCCGTGGCAGGACGGCCGCCGCGAGCCCATCTCTGCCCCAATTTCCGGGTGATCACACCTGCCGCTGCCGCCGGGTGACCCGGGGGCGCCGGAGGTCGCGGTTGGAAAGACAAGGGACGCACGGGTCTGGACAGCGACCAGTCCCGGGCCTATAGATTCATCCCATGTCCGCCGGTCGCTTTTCGCGGCCCTCGCAGCGGACGTGTCGCGCTCTCGCGATCCTCCGATCGGTCGAATGAGGGGAAAGATCTGGACCGTCCGAAGTTAGCGCTAACAATAAGCGGATCCGGCGCCCCGCGAACGGCAGCGATCAGGCGTTTCCCGGCGGACGGGAACAGCCCTCCCTGCCGCCCTTCCCCCCACATTCCAAGGGACAGCCAATGAAGTCTTCCTCCCTCGCAGCTCGGAGCCGGGCCTCCCGCCGGTCCCGCTCACCGGTGGCCGCCGTCGTCAGCGTGATGGCCCTGCTGGCCACCTTGCTGGTGACCGCGATCACCTGGTCGGCCCCGGCCTCGGCGGTCACCGCGCCGCTGGTCGGCTCGGCGTCCGGGAGGTGTCTGGACGTCAAGGGCGGCGCCGACACCCCGGGAAGCACACTGCAGATCTGGGACTGCAACGGTCAGGCGAACCAGGCTTTCGAGTTCACCTCCGCAGGGGAACTGCGCACGATGAGCGGCACCCGGTGCGTGGACGCCTCCAACGGGCAGACGGCGCCCGGAACCGCAGTGATCATTTGGACCTGCAACGGGCAGTCCAACCAGACCTGGCGGCAGAACTCCGACGGCTCGATCACCGGGGTCCAGTCAGGGCTGTGCCTCGACGCCAACGGGGCGGGCACCGCCAACGGGACCGCCGTCATCCTGTGGACGTGCAACGGACAGAGCAACCAGCGGTGGAGCTCTTCGACGACTCCGCCGACGGGCGGTTCCGCTCCGTGCGACATCTACGCGGCCGGCGGTACGCCGTGCGTGGCCGCGCACAGCACGGTGCGCGCGCTGTTCAGCTCCTACACCGGCCGGCTGTACCAGGTCAGGCGCTCGTCCGACAGCGCGACCAGGGACATCACGGTACTCGCCGCCGGCGGCAACGCGAACGCCGCCGCGCAGGACTCGTTCTGCTCGGGTACCTCCTGTGTGATCACGGCCGTCTACGATCAGTCCGGCCATGGCAATGACCTGTGGTATCAGGGATCGTCCCAGGTACCGGGATCGAGTCAGAGCAGCCCGGCCGCCGCGACCACCGAGTCGCTGACCGCCGGCGGCACCAAGGCGTACTCGCTGTACATCAATCCCGGGAACAGCTACTGGCGGGACGGCCATCTGACCGGCGTCCCGACCGGGACCGCTCCGGAGGGCGCCTACATGGTGACCAGCGGCACGCACGTCAACAGCGGTTGCTGCTTCGACTACGGCAACAGCGAGACGGACCGGAAAGCGGACGCCGCCGGCGCGATGGACGCCATCAACTTCGGCAAGCAGTGCTGGTTCGGCGGCTGCTCGGGCACCGGCCCGTGGGTGCAGGCGGATCTCGAATGGGGCCTGTACCCCGGCGGCAGCCAGTCCTGGAACGCCAACCAGCGCGCGTTCACCAGCAAGTTCGTCACCGCGATGCTGAAGAACAACGGCACGTCCAGATTCGCCCTCAAGGGGGCGAACGCACAGTCGGGCAGCCTCAGCACGCTCTGGGACGGCGCTCTGCCCAGCGGGTACAACCCGATGAAGAAGCAGGGAGCCATCGTCCTGGGCAGCGGCGGTGACTGCTGCAAGCCCGGAGGCGGCGCCAACCTCAGCGCCGGCACCTTCTACGAGGGCGCCATCGTCGCGGGCTACCCCTCCGACGCCACGGACAACGCGGTGCAGGCCAACATCACCGCGGCGGGCTACCGCTGAGTTCCGGGACGGTCCGTTTCCCCCCATCCGGCCGAGGAGTCGATGCGTCATGTCCCTGATCCTTTTTCCAGCCAGGCGGTGGTCTCCGCCCTCGCCGCGAACGGCGTTCCGCAGACTGCTGGCACTGGTCTGCTCACTGGTCCTGTCGGCTGTCGCCGTTCCCCTGCTCGCGCTCGGCGCGGCGGCCCCCGCCGCCGCGCTGGGCAACGGTCTCGCCCTGACTCCGCAGATGGGTTTCAACGACTGGAACGCCTACGGGTGCAATGTGTCGGAGTCGTTGATCAAGTCCACGGCGCAGGCGATGCATTCCAACGGCATGCAGGCGGCCGGCTACACCTATGTCAACATCGACGACTGCTGGATGACCCACTCCCGGGACAGCAGTGGCCGACTGGTACCGGATCCGTCGAAGTTCCCCGACGGGATCAAGGGCACGGCCGACTACGTACACTCGCTTGGCCTGAAGCTGGGCATCTACGAGGACGCGGGGCTCCAGACCTGCGGCGGGTACCCCGGCAGCCTCGGCCATGAGAGCACCGACGCGCAGTCCTTCGCGTCCTGGGGCGTGGACTACCTCAAGTACGACAACTGCTACGCCGGCCCGGGCTGCGCGCTGAACAGCTGCTCCAACGGCAGCGAAACGCCGGCCCAGACGCGGTACACCGTGATGCGGGACGCGCTGGCGTCGACGGGTCGGCCGATCCTGTTCAGCCTGTGCAACTGGGGCCAGGACAACCCGTGGAGCTGGGGCGCGGGGGTGGGGAACAGCTGGCGCACCACGGGTGACATCAACGCGAGTTTCTCCAGCATGCTCTCGATCTTCCACAGCAACGTGGGGCTGGCCTCCTACGCCGGTCCGGGTCACTGGAACGATCCGGACATGCTGGAGGTCGGAAACGGTTCGCTGACCGTGACGGAGGCCCGTTCGGAGTTCAGCCTGTGGTCGGAGATGGCGGCGCCGCTGATCGCGGGCACCAACATCGCGTCGGCGAGTGCCGCCACGCTGGCCACGCTGACCAACACGCGGGTGATCGCGGTGGACCAGGACTCGCTGGGCCGGCAGGGCACCATGGTGTCCTCCTCCGGCGGTCTGGACGTGCTGGCCAAGCCGCTGGCGGGCGGTGATGTGTCGGTCGCGCTGTTCAACGAGACCGGGTCGACCGCGACCATCACCACGAACGCCGCGGCTATCGGCAAGTCCGGCGCGTCCAGTTACACCCTGACCGATCTGTGGTCGGGGGCGGTGTCGGCCACCTCGGGAGCGATCAGCGCATCGGTGCCGGCGCACGGCACGGTGATGTACCGGGTGGCCGGCGGTACGACCGGCGGCGGTACGGGCACGGCGACCGGCGCGCTGCACGCGGTGGGCGCGGGCAAGTGCCTGGATGTCCCGAACTCGTCCACCACCGCGGGCACCCAGCCGCAGATCTGGGACTGCAACGGCCAGGCCAACCAGACCTGGACCAGCAACTCCGCCCATCAGCTCACCGTCTACTCCGGTGGCTCGCAGCTCTGCCTCGACGCGTACAACAACCAGACCACCGCCGGAACCAAGGTGGTGACCTGGCCGTGCAACGGCGGGCTGAACCAGCAGTGGACGCTCAATTCCAGCGGCGCGATCACCAGCGCGCAGTCCGGCCTGTGCCTGGACGTCACCGGCGGCTCGACGGCCAACGGCGCGCTGGCCGAACTGTGGACCTGCAACGGGCAGCCCAACCAGCGGTGGTCGCTGAACTGAGCCAGCGGCGCTCGTCCGATCCGAGCGGCGCTCGATCCCGCGCCCGGCGTACTCCCCGCCGCCGGGCGCGGCGATCGGCCGCGCGCTCGCCGGGCCGCGGCCGGTCATCCCGCACCGAGTTCTGCTCCGCCAGCGAGAGGATGCCTCATGTCAGTCTTCCGTCGATTGCGGCGGCACCTGCGGCTTTCGACAGCCGTACTCACCGGTCTGGTCCTGGCCGCCGCCGGCGGCGTCGTGGCCACGGCCGCCGGGCCCGCCCAGGCCGCGACCTCGATCACGATCAACGGTACGTCGTCGGGGCGGGTGTTCGACGGGGTCGGCGCGATCAGCGGTGGCGGTGGCAACAGCCGGCTGCTGATCGACTATCCCGAGCCCCAGCGCGGCCAGATCCTGGACTATCTGTTCAAGCCGGGTTACGGCGCCTCCCTGCAGATCCTCAAGGCCGAGATCGGCGGAGACACCAACTCCACCTCGGGGGCCGAGCCGAGCATCGAGCACACCCGCGGCACCGTGAACTGCAACGCCGGCTACGAATGGTGGCTGATGGGGCAGGCGAAGGCGCGCAATCCCAATGTGAAGCTCTACGGGCTCGCCTGGGGCGCGCCCGGCTGGATCGGCGGCGGGAACTTCTGGTCCACGGACACCATCAACTACCTGCTGTCCTGGCTCGGCTGCGCGAAGCAGCACAACCTGAGCATCGACTATCTCGGCGGGTGGAACGAGCGCGGCTACAACATCGCCTGGTACGAGCAGTTGCGCACCGCGCTGAACAGCAACGGCTACGGCGCCATCAAGATCGTCGCGGCGGACTCGGACTGGTCGGTGGCCAACGACGTCGACTCCAATCCGGCGTTCGCCGCCGCGGTGGGCATCCTCGGCACGCACTATCCGTGCGGATACCGCTCCGCCCAGACCAACTGCGCGGTCCCGTCGGCCGCCACCTCGTCCGGCAAACAGCTCTGGGCGAGCGAGAACGGCTCCGACGACTACAACGGCGGAGCGCAGGCGCTGGCCCGGGGCATCAACCGGGGCTACATCGACGGCCGTATGACCGCCTATCTGAACTGGCCCGTCGTGGCCGCGATCACCCCCAACCTGCCCTATCCCACGATGGGCGTCGCGCTGGCCGCGCAGCCGTGGTCCGGCTCCTACGCGATCGGCAAGAACGCCTGGGTCACCGCGCAGACCACCCAGTTCACCGCCCCGGGCTGGCACTACCTCGACAGTTCGAGCGGATACATCGGCGGCAGCCGGAACAACGGCAGCTATGTCTCCCTCAAGTCGACGAACAACTCCGACTATTCGACGGTCATCGAGACGATGGACGCCGGCAGTGCTCAGACGCTGAACTTCAGCGTGGCCGGCGGACTGTCCACCGGGACCGTGCACGTCTGGTCGACGAAGGTCAACTCCTCCAACCAGGCCGACTACTTCGTCCACGCCGCGGACATCACGCCGTCGGGCGGCAGCTTCAGCCTGACCGCCCAGCCCGGTTACGTGTACACCCTGACCACCACCACCGGCCAGGGCAAAGGCACCGCCACCAGTCCCGCCTCAGGCAACCTCGGCCTTCCCTACAGCGACTCCTTCGACAGCTACGCCACCGGTTCCGAGGCGAAATACCTCATGGACTGGCAAGGCGCCTTCGAGACGGTCTCCTGCGGCGGCGGCCGTACCGGCACCTGCGTACGCCAGATGAGCCCGCAAAAGCCGATCACCTGGGACGCGCTGTCCGATCCGCACGCCCTCCTCGGTGACGTGAGCTGGAGCAACTACACCGTCTCCTCGGACGTGCTGCTCGAACAGTCCGGATACGCCGACCTGATCGGCCGCGCCAACTCCCAGGACTACAGCAGCACCGGCGGGCTGAACGCCTACCGCCTGCGGGTGAGCGACACCGGAGCCTGGTCGATCCTCAGCTCGAGCACCAACGGCAGCGTCACGACCCTCGCCCACGGCACGGTCACAGCGCTGGGCACCGGCCGGTGGCACTCGCTGGCACTGTCCTTCGCCGGCAACACCGTCGCCGCCGTCATCGACGGTTCACCGGTCGGTTCGGTGACCGACTACACCTACGCCGGCGGCCAGATCGGCTACGGGACCAGCCAGGGTGAGACGGCGCAGTTCGACAACCTGTCCATCAAGCCCGGCAGCGGGGGAAGCGGTGGCGGCACGGTCGCGGCGATCGTCGGGACCGCCTCCGGCCGGTGCGTGGACGTGCCGAACCAGGCGCAGACGGCCGGCACCCAGGTGGAACTCTGGGACTGCAACGGCGGGGCCAACCAGCAATGGACGACGACCTCGGCCAACGAGCTGCGCATCTACGGCGGGGACTGCCTGGACGCCGCGGGACAGGGCACAAGCCCCGGCACCAAGGTGGACATCTGGAACTGCGACGGTGGTGCCAACCAGAAGTGGTCGGTCAACGCCAACGGCACCATCACCGGCACCCAGTCCGGCCTGTGCCTGGACGCCACCGGCGCCGGGACGGCGAACGGCACCCTGCTGGAGCTGTGGACCTGCAACGGCAGCGGCAACCAGAAGTGGACGCACAACTGATGGGCTGACCGGCGCGGAGCAGCCGCACCGTCCCCCCTCAACCACGGCACGGCGCCGACCGGATGTGCGCGAGCCATCCGGTCGGCGCCCGCCGGGAACGTTCCCCACCGGCGCCCCGGATCCCGGCGCCCGTGCACCCACCCGGAGCGTACCTCCGACAAACGAGAGGCCCCCACATGTCCTCGTCACCCTTCCAGATCAGCCGACGCCGGCTGCTCGCGGCCGCCGGCGCGACCACAGCCGCGGGTCTGCTGCGATTCGCCCCCGAAGCGGCCGCCACCGACGGGCCGGGCAGCTACACCGCCAGTTGGACCTCCGTCGACCAGCACCCCCCGGCCCCGGCCTGGTTCCAGGACGCGAAGTTCGGCATCTACTACCACTGGGGCGTCTTCAGCGTCCCCGCCTTCGGCAACGAGTGGTATCCCCGCAATATGTACATCGGCGGATCGGCGGAGAACCAGCACCACATCAACACCTACGGCGACCCCTCCGTGTGGCCGTACAACAACTTCATCGACGGCGCCCGCGACAAGGCGGGCAACCTCGTGCAGTTCGCCCCCAAGCTGGTCTCCCAGGGCGGCAAGTGGGACCCGAACGCCTGGGCGCAACTGTTCAAGGCGGCGGGGGCGAAGTTCGCCGGACCGGTCGCCGAGCACCACGACGGCTTCTCGATGTGGAACAGCCAGGCCAACCCCTGGAATTCGGTCAAGCACGGGCCCAAGCTCGACCTCGTGGGGCTGCACGCCCAGGCCATCCGCGGCCAGGGGCTGAAGTTCATGGCGTCGCTGCACCACGCGTACCACTTCAACGGCTACTACGACCATGTGCCGAGTCAGTCGGACGCGACGCTGCGGATCCTGTTCGGCCAGCAGGGCTCGACCGCGGAGAACCAGCTTTGGTACAACAAGCTGGTCGAAGTCATCAACGGCTACCAGCCGGACCTGATCTGGCAGGACTTCGACCTCGGCCTGGTGCAGGAATCCGCCCGGCTCCAGTTCCTCGCGTACTACTACAACCAGGCCGTCGCGTCGAACAAGGACGTCGTGGCCACCTACAAGGACGGCCTGGACGCCAAGGGCGAGGTCTACGACTTCGAGCGGGGCGGTCCTTCGGGCCTCCTCACGCCTTACTGGCTGACCGACGACAGCATCTCCTCCTCCAGTTGGTGCTACACGGCGGGCATCGGCTACTACACGACCCAGGCCCTGCTCCACTCGCTGATCGACCGGGTCAGCAAGGGCGGCAGCATGCTGCTGAACATCGCCCCGATGGCCGACGGCACCATTCCCTCGGGACAGCAGACCATCCTGCTCGCCATGGGCGACTGGCTCGGCCGCTTCGGAGAGGCGGTGTACGGCACCCGAAGCTGGACGGCCTACGGCGAAGGCCCGACCGCGATGGGCGGCGGCACGTTCAGCGGACCGCTGGCGGGTACGTCGAAGGACATCCGGTTCACCCGCAGCCAGGACAACAAGGTGCTCTACGCCACCGCCCTCGGCTGGCAGGGCGGCACCATGACCATCGCGACGCTGAACTCCAACCGGATCAACCTGAGCGGCCTGACCGGAGCGCAGCTGCTGAACAACGCCGCCGGGACGTATGTCAGCCTGCCGGCGCCGACCCAGGACAGCTCGGGCCTGCATTTCGCCATGCCGTCGTCCAACGCGCCGTTCAGCGCGCTCGCGTACACGGTCAAGCTCACGTTCTCCGGGCAGATCCCCGTGCTGAACGCACCGGGCGGCTCCACCACCTGGATGAAGATCGCCAACGCCACCACCGGTCTGGTGCTCGACGGCGGCGGCAGTGTGGCCTCCGGCTCCAACCTCAAGCAGTGGAACTACGACGGGAGCACCAACCTGCAGTGGCAGCTCGTCGACCTCGGCAACGGCTACTACCGCATCATGAACAACACCAATGGGATGGCCGCCGACAGCTGGGGCAACACCGCCAACGGCGCCCCCGCCCGGGAGTCGGCGTGGAACGGCGGCAACAACCAGCAGTGGTCGCTGAAAAGCGTCGGCAGCAACCGCTACCAGATCATCAACCGCGGTACCGGCACCGCTCTCGACGGGAGCGGCAGCACGACAGCCGGCTCGACGGCGGTTCTGTGGGCGCCGAACTCCAGCACCAACAACCAATGGACCATCACGGGAGTCTGATCCAGCTATATGTGTCACACCCCTTGAGGTTCCCTCCGGGAATGTGTCAGTCTCATATCACCGCACCTCAACCAGGCGCACAGCCGTACGGCAGGTGCGCCTGCTTCCCCCCACGCCCGAATGTGAGCGCTCACAAACTGCGGAGCGGACGCATTCTTCCCCCTCAGGAGTATCCGATGGCTTAAAAGACGGAGCTGTCCAGGTGAGACAGCGCGTCCGCGCTGCCCCCGCTCCGATGTGCCCTGGGGTGATCAGCCCTCAATAAGACTGATCCATCTCGGAAAAAGAGGTGACGCAGATGTGGCACATCTGCGCGCCACCACTCTGGCCGGACTCCCCCCGCTCTCTGTCACCGGTGGGCGCGTCCCTCAGCGTGCCACAACCGCGTCCGCCGTCCGCACCGCCGGACGCCGCGGCCGGCCCCCCTCGGAAGGAAGACTTGTGTCTGTCTTTGTGTCGTCCCGATCCCCAGGTCTGCGCCGTGTGAGACCGATCATGATTTTCCTGCTGGCCGTCGCGATGGCCGCGGTGGTGTTCGGCGGCCGGGCTGTCGCGAGCGGGCCGGACAGCGCCCGGCCGGCGGCGCACCCGGCCGCGGCCCAGGCCGCGGCGGCCTCGTCCCTGCCGTGCGACCTCTACGCGGCGGGCGGGACGCCCTGTATCGGCGCGCATTCCACCACCCGCGCGCTGTTCGCGGCCTACAGCGGGCCGCTGTACCAGGTCCAGCGCTCCTCGGACCACAGCTACCGTGACATCGGCCTGCTGACCACCGGCGGCTACGCCGACGGGGCTTCGCAGATCTCGTTCTGCGCCAACACCTCGTGCACGATCACCAAGATCTACGACCAGACCTCCCGCCACAACGACCTGCCCATCTCCTCGGGCGGTTACTGGAAGGGCCCCGGGCCCAACGGCGCTGACGTCGGGGCGGACGCGATGGCGCTGCCCGTGACCGCGGGCGGCCACCAGGTCTTCGGTGTCAAGGTGACGCCGGGTGTGGGGTACCGCGTCGACCACGCCTCCGGGGCGCCCACCGGCTCGCAGCCCGAGGGCATCTACATGGTGACGTCGTCCAACTATGTCAACCAGTGGTGCTGCTTCGACTACGGCAGCGGTGAGAACTCCCACACGGACACGGGCAACGCCACCATGAACGCCATCTACTGGGGCACCGCCTGCTGGTTCGGCGGCTGCACGGGCACCGGTCCCTGGGTCGAGGCGGACCTGGAGAACGGCATGTACCACACCGGCAGCGGCTCGAACAAGGACTCCAACAACCAGGGTGTCCATTACCCGTTCGTCACCGCCTTGGAGAAGAACAACGGCACCAGCAACTTCACCTTGAAATACGGCAATGCCGCGAGCGGCGGGCTCACCACGACCTACTCCGGGGCTTTGCCGAAGGGCTACTCACCGATGAAGACCGACAGCTCCCTGCTGCTCGGCACCGGCGGCGACAACAGCGTGTCCGGCCAGGGTGAGTTCTTCGAGGGTGCCATCACCGCCGGCTTCCCCTCCGACGCCACCGAGAACGCGGTACAGGCCGCGGTCACGGCCAGCGGCTACGGCACGAGCGGTTCGGGCAGCGGCAGCACGACGCCGCTGCGCAACACCAACGCCAACCGGTGCCTGGACGTCCCCAACTCCACCCAGACCAACGGGACCCAGGTGGCGCTGTGGGACTGCAACAGCGGCACCAACCAGCAGTGGAACACCACGTCCGCCAAGGAACTGCGCGTCTACGGGAGCAAGTGCCTGGACGACGAGGCGAACGGCACGGCGAACGGCACCCGGGCGATCATCTGGGACTGCAACGGCCAGAACAACCAGAAATGGAACGTCAACTCCGACGGGACCATCACCAGCGTCCAGTCCGGCCTGTGCCTGGACGCCAGTGCCTACGGCACCGCCAACGGAACGCTCGTGCAGCTGTGGACCTGCACCGGCGCCACCAACCAGAAATGGACCCGCAGCTGACGGGCCGTCAGTGCTACGCCGGGTAAGAAGGCGCGCAGATCTCCGCCCCTCAAGCGCGTAGCGGGCCATGACGATGCGGGCGGCGCCCCGAAAGCCGGGGCGCCGCCCGCAATCGTTCGCAACCCGACGATCCGCACCGCGATCATCCGCACCGCAGAAAGAGAGAGCCGACCGTGATATTTCCTTTTCGCGCGCGTAAGAGTCACCGCCGACCACCGAGAGCGGCCCTGGTCGCGGTCCTCGCCGCCGGCGCCGTCGTCGCCGCACCGGCCGTCACGGCACACGCGGCCACCATGACCACCCTCTACGTCTCTCCGACGGGCAGCGGCACCTCCTGTTCCGCCGCCGCTCCCTGCTCCGTGACCCAGGCGAAGTCCTCCGTCGAGGCCATCGACGGGAACATGAGCGGCGACATCGTCGTGCAACTGGCCGGCGGTACCTACCGCATGACCGCCCCGCTCGTGCTCGGCGCCAGGGACTCCGGAAGCAACGGCTACCACGTCATCTGGCAGGCGGCTGCCGGCCAGAGCCCGGTGCTCTCCGGCGGGCAGCAGGTGACGGGGTGGAGCCTCAAGGACTCCTCGAACAACATCTACGCGGCGTCGGTCCCGACCGGAGCCGACTCGCGGCAGCTCTACGTGGACGGCGCGCTGGCACCGCGGGCGTCGATCTCCATCGCCCGCAGCGACGTGAGGATCACCGCCGGCGGGATGACCATCCTCAACTCGGCGCTGAACTACCTCGCCTCGCTGCCGGGGCAGAACCGGATCGAGCTGGAGAGCCAGAACTCCTTCACCGACCGCTACGCGCCCGTACAGAGCATCAGCGGTACCACGATCACCATGCAGCAGCCGGCCTGGAACATGAACAACTGGGGCTACGACACCCTCGCCAGCCCCTTCGCCGGCGGCAGCCTGCGGCTGGAGAACTCCTACAGCTTCCTCAAGAGCACCGGCCAGTGGTTCCTCGACCCCCAGGCGGGACAGCTCTACTACAAGGCGCCCGCCGGCTGGTCGCCCACGTCCCACGACATCGAGCTGCCCCGTCTGACGTCCCTGCTGCAGGTCGGCGGCACCTACGCCAGCCCCGCCCACGACATCACGGTCCAGGGAATCGCCTTCCAGCACACCACCTGGCTCCAGCCCAGCAGCTCCAGCGGCTACGCCGACCAGCAGAGCGGCGCGTTCCTCGGCCACGCCTTCACGCAGCCGTCGGATTTCCTGACCTCCTGCCAGTCGGGATGCGCGCTGTTCGAAGCGGCTCGCAACGGCTGGAGCCAGGTGCCGGCGGCAGTGCAGGTCTCCGCGGCCCGCGGTATCACCTTCACCGGCGACAGCTTCACCCACCTCGGTCAGGTGGGCCTCGGTATCGGCAACGACGCTGACGCCCACGCCTCCGGGGTGGGCCTCGGCGCGTCGAGCATCACCGTCACCGGCAGCACCTTCTCCGACGACTCCGGCTCGGGCATCGTGGTGGGCGGTGTGCAGCCGGACGCGCACCACCCGTCCAACACGGCGATGACCAACCAGGACATCACCATCCAGAACAACCGGATCACCGGTGTCGCCGAGGACTACCGGGACATGGCCGGGATCCTGTCGACCTATGTCACCCATGCCGTCATCACCCACAACGAGGTCTCGAACCTCGCCTACGACGGCATCGACGTCGGCTGGGGCTGGGGCGCCAACGACTCCGGCGGCAGCCAGGACTACCGCAACCGCGGGCTGTACAACTACCAGCCGGTCTACAGCACCCCGACCACCCTCAAGAACACCGTGGTCAGCTACAACCTCGTCCACGGCACCAAGAAGGTCTTCCACGACGGCGGCAGCATCTACAACCTGTCGGCCAACCCGGGCACGAGCATCGACCACAACTACATCTACGACAACCAGCACACGGTCGGCCTCTACCTCGATGAGGGCTCCCGCTATCTGAACCTCAGCAACAACGTCGTCCAGGACGCCGGCGTGTGGGCCTTCACCAACGCCAACGGGAACAACAACACCAACGACAGCACGTTCTCGACGAACTGGTACAACGGCGGCTCCACCAACGTCGCGACGGGTTCCCCGCACAACAACGTGCTGAGCGGCAATGTCCAGGTCAGCGGCACCAGTTGGCCGTCCGGCGCGCAGCAGGTGATCGCCCAGGCCGGACCGACGAGCGGCGGGACCGGCACCACCGGCGGCGCACTGCACGCGGTCGGCGCGGGCAAGTGCCTGGACGTACCGAACTCCTCCACCACCCCGGGCGTCCAGACCGACATCTGGGACTGCAACGGGGGCGCCAACCAGGCCTTCACCCGGACGTCCTCCGGCCAGCTGACGGTCTACAGCGGCGGCAGCCAGCTGTGCCTGGACGCGAGTGGGCAGGGCACCGCCAACGGCACCAAGGTGGACATCTGGACCTGCAACGGCCAGAGCAACCAGCAGTGGACGTTCAACTCCAACGGCAGCGTGAGCGGGGTCCAGTCCGGACTGTGCCTCGACGTGACCGGAGCCGCCACGAGCAACGGCGCCCTGGTCGAGCTGTGGACCTGCAACGGCGCGAGCAACCAGCATTGGACGCTGGGATGACCCGCACCTGAACGCCGGCGGGGGCGGGGCCCGGACCGGGCCCCGCCCCCGCTGGTATGCGCTGTCGACCGGCCGCGACGGGATCAGGAGCAGGATGCGCCGTTGAGGGTGAAGCCGGTGGGCTGGCTGTAGGTGCCGGAATAGGTGCCCTGGAAGCCGAAGGACTGGCTGCCGCCGGCGGGTATCTGGGCGTTGAAGGAAAGGTTGGTCGCCGTCACCGATCCGGAGGAGGGGCTGATGGTGGCGTTCCAGGCGCTCGTGATGGTCTGGCCGGAGTGGAGGGTGAAGCCGGCCTTCCAGTTGTTGAGCGCGGTGGACCCGGTGTTGGTCACGGTGACGTTGGCGGTGTAGCCGCCGCTCCAGGTCTGCGGGGCGAAGGCGACCTTGCACGAGGCGGAGCCGGTGCCGCCGCTGCCTCCGGTGCCGCCGCCGCTGGTCGAGCCGCCGGAGGTGCTCCCGCCGAGGTTGACCGAGGACGAGAACGACGTGACCGCCAGCCCGACCCCGTTCTGCCAGGGCTCGAAGCCGGCCTGGACGCTGGTGAGATACCAGGAGTTCTGGGCCAGACCACGGCTGATCGCCTCGTTGGCGAACGCCTTGACGTCGAAGCTCCAGCTGGCGATGGCCGAGGGCGCGACGAACGAGATCACGTCATTGGAGCCGTTGTTGCCGGTCCACACGTCCCAGGAACGCCCGGCCACGCTCGCGGTGCCGACGCGCGAGCCCACCGGCTGGACGGGGTTGGTGTGGTTGTACCAGACCATGATCTCCGTCTTGTTGACCCCGTCCTTCCGGGGCGTCGGGTCGAGCCAGATGTCGTAGGAGGCGTCGTAGACGGCGTTTCCGACGTAGCTGAACGAGACGCTGGTCGGCGCGCTGCCGATCGCGCTGAGCTGCGCGGGCAGGCTGGTGCCGGGGGAGCAGTTGGTGTAGTGGCAGCCGTTGAAGACGGACGGGTACGACTTGGGGGCGCCGCCGGTGGCGGTGCCGTCCGCCTGGGTGATCTGGAAGCCGCTGTTGGTGACGTTGATGCACTGGGTCGCGGTGGTACCCCAGCGGTTGTTCTGGACCACGTACCGCCCTTGGATGGTGGTCGAGCCGTACTGGTCGCAGATCTGGGTGTCGGCGTGGGCCGCCGGGGCGACGGTCAGGGCGATCAGGGAGCCGACGGCGAGTGCGAGCGCTGTCGCGATCACCGACAAGGCCAGGCGGATCGATCGGGAGGTTTGCCGGAGTGTCTTCATGCTGTCCCTTCGACAGTCACGCAGGTGGGGGGAGAAACACGCTCCGCAGGGGTCTATGGGAGCGCTCCCATAGACCCCTGCTCCGGACCATAGAGGTGCTCGGCGCGAGTGACAAGGGGTGCGGCGGGGCCGGCCCGGTGCCGGCTTCCGCGCAGCGACACCGAGCCGAAACCGGCGCCGCCGGGGCGGCGGGCCGGGCCCTGACTACCCGAGGGTCCAGTGCTGGTTGCTACCGCCGGTGCAGGTCCACAGTTCGACCGGCGTGCCGTTGGCGGTGCCCGCTCCGGTCACGTCCAGGCACAGTCCCGACTGGGCGTTGGTGACCGTGCCGTTGGAATTGACGTTCCACTGCTGATTCGGCTGGCCGTTGCAGGACCAGACGATGACCTTGGTGCCGGTACTGGTGCCCTGGCCGTTCGCGTCGAGGCACATCTGGCTGCTGCCGGAGTAGACGGTGAGCTGGTTCGAGGAGGTGCGGGTGAAGACCTGGTTGGACCCGCCCGAACAGTCCCAGATCTGTGTCTGGGTGCCCGCCGTGGTGGACGAGTTCGGCACGTCGAGGCACTTGCCCGCACCGACGGCGTGCAGCTCGCCGCTGGTGCCTCCGCCGGTCGAACCGGCCGGAGTCACGTACACCGCGAAGGCGTCGTGCGAGGCCTGGAACGTGACCGGCACCGTGAGCGATCCGGCCGAGGTGCTCACGTTCTGGTTGTAGACCACCTGCGGCGCGCTGAGCGGATACTGGTCGGGAATCCGCTTGACGGTCACGTTGACGCTCCCGTTGCCGGCCAGCCAGGGCACCGAAGCCAGGCCGTTGAAGGTCACCGAGGCGGCACCGGTGTAGCCGTTGCTGTCACCGATCACCGCCACCGCCCGCTTGGCCGTGCTGTCCTCCGAGGCGGAGATCGCGGTCGAGCCGGTCAGGCCGGAGGTGTTGACGAGTGTCCCGGTCATGTCGGCGTAGGCGCGCATGGCCCACCAGTTGCCGTTGGGCTGCCAGGTCCCGTTGCTCTGGGTCAGGACTCCGGTCAGGTTGGGGGTCATGCAGCAGGCCCAGTTGCCGCGCATCGCGTTGGTGTATCCGGACTGGGCGAACCGGGCGAGGTACCAGGCGGTGACGCCCGCGGTCTGCCGGTCGGCGGGCTGGTACTCGTTGGCCGACAGCGGACGCGCCGAGATGCCGTTGGCCGACAGCGCGTTGTTGAGGGACTGCGAGACGGTGACCGGGTCGTCCACGTCGCCCTCGTCATGATTGGTGATCATGTCCGGTACGGTTCCCGCTGCCTTGACGTGAGCCAGCCAGGTGTTCCACTCACCCGGGTTGCTCTGCGGGGTGAACGCCAGGGACGGGCCGACGATCTTCGCGTTCGGTGCGACGCGGCGGATCTCCTTGTAAGCGCTGTCCCACATCTGGAAGTACTGGGTGCTGTTCATCCCCCGGGTCCAGAACACTGAGATGTCCGGCTCGTTGTAGATGTCGTAGGCGAACGGCAGGCCCGACGCCTGGAGCGCGCCCACGGTGGTGTCGATGAAGCTCACCCAGTTGGCGCAGTTGCCGTTGTCACAGGGGTACACCTCGTTCGAGGGCTGCCCACCGTTGTTCCCCCACAGGTCGCTCATGAGGACCTGGTACTGGGCGTGGTACGGCGACTGGGTCAGCCGCCTGGCCTGTGCGGTGATCGAGGTGATGTCGGCCTTGGTGGCCGACCCGTACGTGTAGTTGTCCTTGATCCAGCCGCCGGAGAACCAGCCGCCACCGCGGAAGGCGTTGATCCCCAGAGGTTGCAGGTACTGGTCGGCCGGCTGCGTGCCGTCCTGGGTGATCCCGTAGAGGAAGCCTTCCCCTACTCCGGTCGACGGCCCTCGGGTGGAGCTGAGATCCACGGTCAGCGACTTTCCGGCGGCGGCGTGAGCGGCGGCCGGCATCACCAGCAAGGCGGCGAGCCCTGCCATCGCGGCTGCGGCTGCGGCCAGACGGCCCGGTTTTGCTCTCTTCCTCATCGACTTCCTCCTACGGCTGGGCGTCACGGTGTTGTGACGGGACGTGGTGGGATGGTGAGATCCGGGGCTGTGCGTCGCACGCGGTACCCGTGGCCTGCTGCGAGACCGGCTGGACCGAGGGCCGACAGCGGCGGCTCGGTCGGAGGACACCGTCGGTGCCGGACGGCTGCGGAGCGCACCTGACAACGTGTGTCCGGCGCCACTGGCCGTCTACAGGCATCGGGTGACGTGTCGAACCGATTGGTAGGAATCGGTTCGACGGATATTACGGCTGGAGGTCGTCACGGTCAATGAGGTGTGACATGCCAACAGCCCACCGGTGGGCGTGCCGTGGTCAGGCGCGGGTCGCGCCGCCGGGGTCGCCCTGCGGGGGAGCGGCGGCGCCGGTGCGGTGAGCGGGGGCGGCGCCGGTGCTGGAACGCAGGGTGATGGGCGGGGCGAGCAGGATGTGGCGGGGAGGTGTCCGCGGGGCCGCGATGCGTTCGATGAGCAGGGCCACCGCCTTCTCGCCCATCTCCAGGGCGGGCACGTGCGCCGCGGTGAGGGGCGGTCGGAAGTCCTCGGTCCACAGTTGGCCCGCGACGCCGGTGACCGAGAAGTCGCGCGGCACATGGCGTCCCGCGTCGGCCAGCGCCCGCTGGATGCCGGGTAGGGCGGCCTCGTTGACGGTGGTGACGGCGGTGAGGTCCGGATGCTCCCGCAGCAGGCCCTCGATGCTCTGCTGGCCGGAGCGGGCGTCGTCCCCGCAGGCGACTTCGACGCCTGCCAGGCCCCGCTCGCCGATCGCGGCGGTGAATCCCTCCCGGGCCCTGATCGCCGGGCCGTAGCCCGCGGCGACGAGTTCGGGCGAGCGGTTGATCAGTGCCGCCTTCCGGTGGCCGAGATCGGCCAGGTGCAGGACCGTATGGCGGATCAGGCCGGCGTAGTCGACGTCGATCCAGCACATCGCCTGGTCGTCCATCGTGTGCCCGATGCCGACGAAGGGCAGTCCTGCCTTCAGGAGGCGGCCCACGCGGGCGTCCTCCAGGCGGATCTCCATGAGGATGACACCGTCGACCCGGCTCTCCGAGACGAGCCTTTCGAAGGACCGGTCGTGGTCGCCGCCGGACGGGGAGAGCAGCACGTCCAGGTCGGCGCCGGCCGCGGAGTCGACGACGCTGGCGACGAAGTCCAGTTGCATGTGGGTGAGCCTGTTGCCGGCCGGCGGGATGACCAGCCCGATCGTCCGGGTCCGGCCTTCTTTCAGGGCCCGCGCGGTCGCGTTGGGCCGGTAGCCCAGTTCGTCGATGACGTGCTGGATACGTTTACGGGTACCGGCGGCGACGGGGCGTTTGCCGCTGAGCGCGTACGACACCGTGCTGCGCGACACGCCCGCTCGCCGCGCGATCTCTCCGATGTTCATGCAGCTCCTCACCCACCTACGCGATAAGCGATCGTACTATCCACGAATCGATTCGGGACACAGGAGCCTTGCGGTACCCGGTGGTCATGGCGGCGGCAGTGGCCTCGAAAGCCAGCGCGCTGAGAGAGGTTGCCGCAGCAGTCTTGACGGTGGTGCGAGCGGGTTCTACCTTCAGTCGAACCGATTCGCTGACTGAGCGATCCGCGCGTCCGGCAGACGCCAGCGGAGCCGCCGTTCCCAACGGCGGGTGCGGGCAACCAAGCGAGAGGGAAAAGCACCATGAACACTTCCGCCCGGTGGCGGTTCGCTGTCGCACCGCTGGCCGCCGTCGTCATAGCGGCCACGGGCACCGCGTGCGGGTCGTCGTCCTCGCACGGGTCGTCCGGCTCGGCCGCGGCCGGCGGCACCTACACCGTCTGGGACCCGTACCCGCAGTTCGACGGCTCCTCCGACTGGGTGAAGACGCTGGAGAACTGCGGCAGCCAGGCCGGGGTGAAGGTGAAGCGAACGAGCTTCGACACCACGGATCTGACCAACAAGACCCTGCTCGCCGCTCAGCAGGGCGATTCTCCCGACGTCCTGATCGTCGACAACCCCGTCGTCTCCACGCTCGCCGACGCCGGCGTCCTGACCACCACGGACGAGAACAAGATCGACACCTCCCAGGCGGAGCCGAACCTGCTGGCCGCCGGCCAGAGCGGCGGCAAGACCTACGGCACGCCCATCGGGGCGAACACCCTCGCGCTCTACTACAACAAGGACGTCCTGAAAGCCGCGGGCGTGGATCCGGCCTCGGTCAGGGACTGGGCGACGCTCAACGCGGCACTGGCCAAGGTGAAGGCCGCGGGCAAGAAGGGCATCACGTTCTCCGCGATCGGCACCGAAGAGGGCAGCTTCCAGTTCCTGCCCTGGCTCTGGGGGGCGGGGGCGAAGCTGACCGACCTCGCGTCGGACCAGGCCGTTTCCGCCGTCACGCTCTGGAAGGACTGGCTGAAGAAGGGCTACGCGCCCAACTCCGTCATCAACAACACCCAGACCACGAGCTGGCAGGAATTCACCACCGGACAGTACGCGTTCGCCGAGAACGGTACCTGGCAGATGGCCAACGCCAAGAAGACCGGCTTCGGTTACGGCACCATCGCCATCCCCGCGGCCGCCGGCGGCACCGCGCCCGCCCCGACCGGCGGTGAGTTCGTCACCGTGCCCGTACAGAAGGACACCGGCCGCTACACCGCCTCGGACACGATCGTGACCTGCCTGGTCAACGCGAAGAACCTGCTGGCCACCGACACGACCCTGTCCTACGTCGGGCCGAGCAGGCAGGTCCAGGACCAGCAGGCGGCCGCCACCCCCGAGCTCAAGGTGTGGGTGCGGGCGGTACAGGCGGCCAAGGGCCGCACCAGCGACGACCTCGGCACGAAGTACCCCAAGATATCCGAGCAGTTGTGGGGCGCGGTGCAGGCGGCACTGACCGGGTCCAAGTCGCCGAAGGACGCCCTGTCCGCGGCGCAGTCCTCCGTCTCCCAGTAGCGCCCACCCACCGAAGGACCGCGCCATCGATGAACAGCACCGCACCCATGCCGGACGCCCCCGCCGCGCCCGGCGGAACGGGACCGGGCGAGGCGGCTTCCCCGCCGGCCGGGGTGACAGGCCGGCGCCGCTACCGGCCGCGCTCGGGGCAGTGGGCCGCTTGGGGCTTTCTGGCCCCCGTGGTGATCTACCTCGGCGCCTTCTACGCCTACCCGCTGTACCGCAACCTCGACCTGTCGCTGCGCGACTACACCGTGCGCTCCTTCGTGCAGGGCAACGCGCCCTTCACCGGCTTGCAGAACTACCGGAAGGTCTTCGACGACCCGACCTTCATGCCCGCCCTCGCGCACACGGTGCTCTTCACGGGGCTCTCCCTCCTCTTCCAGTACGCCGTCGGGCTGGCGCTTGCGGTGTTCTTCACGCAGCACTTCCGGCTCTCGGCCACGCTGCGCGCCCTGTTCCTGGTTCCCTGGCTGCTGCCGCTGATCGTGTCGGCCTCGACCTGGTCGTGGATGCTCAACAGCGATTCCGGGATCAGCAACACGGCCCTCGGATGGGTGGGGATCGGGCCGGTGAACTGGCTGACCTCACCGTCGTGGTCGCTCGTCTCGGTGACCATCGCGAACATCTGGATCGGGATCCCCTTCAACCTGGTGCTGCTCTACAGCGGCCTCCAGGCGATTCCCGCGTCGCTGAACGAGGCGGCGGCCATCGACGGGGCAACCGCCTGGCAGCGCTTCTGGCGGGTGACCTTCCCGCTGCTGCGCCCGGTCTCCGCGATCACCCTGCTGCTGGGCCTCGTCTACACGCTGAAGGTCTTCGACATCATCTGGATCATGACCAAGGGCGGTCCCAGTGACTCCTCGACGACCTTCGCCACCTGGTCCTACCGGCTCGGCTTCGGCAACCTGCTGCCGGAATTCGGCCCCGGGGCCGCCGTGGGCAATCTCCTCGTGGTGATCGCCCTCGTCTTCGGCCTGGTGTACATCCGCACCCAGCGAAAGCAGGGCAACCTGTGAGCGCCCACGCCAGCGCCCAGGCCATCGCGCCCGTCCGGCCGTACCGCCCGGTGCCGGACCGCCGAGGCCGGCGGGGCAGGTGGGCGTCCCGGTGGAAGACGGCGCTGGGTCTGCTGCTCACCGCCCTGATGCTCTTCCCCGTGTACTGGATGGTGAACGTCTCCCTCACCCGCGACCAGGACATGCGCAAATCCCCGCCGGACCTCTTCCCGGTGCACATCACACTCAAGGGCTACCGAGAGGTGCTCGACCAGCAACTGCCGTACCTCGGCACCAGTCTGGCCATCGGGCTGGGGACGATCGCGGTCACGGTCCTCCTCGCCGCCCCCGCCGGATTCGCACTGGCGAAACTGCGGCCGCGCGGCGGAGGGCTCGTCAGCTTCCTGATGCTGGTGGCCCAGATGATCCCCGGGATCATCATGGCGATGGGCTTCTACGCCATCTACCTCAGCCTGGGTTTCCTGCACTCCGTTCCCGGCCTGATCGTCGCCGACTCCACCCTGGCCGTCCCCTTCGCCGTCCTCATCTTCACCGCGTTCATGTCCGGCATCCCCGCTGAGCTCCTGCAGGCCGCACGGGTGGACGGGGCCGGATCGCTACGCGTCTTCTGGTCCATCGTGCTCCCGATGAGCCGCAACGCGATCATCACCGTGTCGCTGTTCGCCTTCCTGTGGTCCTGGTCGGACTTCGTCTTCGCCAGCACGCTGGACAGCGGCGGCGCCCACCAGCCCATCACCCTGGGCATCTACCACTACATCGGGAACAACAACCAGGAGTGGAACGCCATCATGGCCACCGCGGTCGTGGCCTCACTGCCGGCCGCCGTCATTTTGGTCCTGGCCCAGCGCTACGTCGCCGCCGGCGTCACGGCCGGAGCCGTAAAAGACTGAGCACCATGCCCTGCCAGGCCGTCCCGTGGCTGAAACGCCGACATCCGAGAAGGATCGAGCTCCCGCCGATGACCGTCACCCCCGACAGCCGTGCCTTCGCCATTCAGGAGATACCGTTCAGCCGCCAGGGATCATGGTTCAACATCTCGCCGGTCACCGCTCAGCACAGCCGGGCACAGGACCTGCATCTGGTCTCCCACCAGAACGGGATGCACGCCGTGCTGCGCCTCGTGCCCGTCCACCCGGGGACCGGGGACCGGGCGGAGACCGGCTGGAAGGCGACACCCACCCTGCTCGCCTGGGAAACCGACGGCGGCCGGATCTCGCTGGTCTACGAAAGCGCCGACACCATCCGGCTGCGCGGTGAGCGGCTCGACCTCGACATCACGCCCGCGGACCGGGAACTGACGTCGTTCACCGGTACCTACCTTTACCGCGACCCTGTCGACGGGTCCTACCAGTTCACCTCGTACGAGACAGGCCGCCGCTACCGGATCACCCTCCTGTCGGGCGTGATCGCCGCCGCGGCGGGGCTCGAAGGGCTCGCCGGGACCGAGCGCCGGCTGGTCCTGTCCGGCTCGCCGGGCTGGGAAGCCGTCATCGAGGAGATCGACAGCGCGCGGCAGCCGTACACCGCTCCGGGGGACTTCGACGCCGCGGCGGTCTCGCACGCGCGGGCGTTCGGCGACTTCGCCGACGCCGTCGCTCCCCTTCCGGCCGCCACGGCGCCCGCCGCCGAACTGGCCGCCTACGTCCTGTGGTCGGCGACCGTGCGTCCGGCCGGCTTCCTGCGGCGTCCCGCCGTCCTGATGTCCAAGCACTGGATGGACAAGGTCTGGAGCTGGGACCACTGCTTCAACGCCCTCGCACTGGCGCCGGGCCGGCCGGACCTCGCATGGGACCAGTTCCAGATCCCGTTCGACCACCAGGACGAGACCGGAGCCCTGCCGGACTCCATCACCCACTCGGAGATCCTGTACAACTTCGTCAAGCCGCCCATCCACGGCTGGGCGCTGCGGAGGCTGCGCGAACGGCTGCCCCGTCCACCGGAGCCCGGCGAGCTGAGGCGGACCTACCGGTGCCTGGTGCGGTGGACCGACTTCTGGCTCCAGGCCCGCACCGCGCCCGAGGAGAGCCTGCCGCATTACCAGCACGGAAACGACAGCGGCTGGGACAACGCCACCACCTTCGACGGCCGGCGGGTGCTGATCACCCCCGACCTGGCGGCCTTCCTCATCCTCCAACTGGTGGAACTGGCCGCGCTGGCCGCGGATCTCGGCGAAGCGGAGGCCGCCGCCCGGCATCGGGGCACCGCGGACGCGCTCCAGGACGCGCTGCTCGCCGACCTGTGGTCCGGCGACCGGTTCCGCAGCCGCTCTCCCCGTTCCGCTGAGGCGTCCACCAGTCGCAGCCTGCTGGACCTCATGCCGATCGTGCTGGGCGAGCGGCTCCCGCGTGACGTCAGCGACCACCTCGCCGAGCGGATCTCCTCGCACCTGACCCCGCACGGCCTGGCGACCGAACACGTCGAGTCGCCGCACTACGATTCCGACGGCTACTGGCGCGGCCCCATCTGGGCCCCGGCCACCGTCCTCATCGAGGACGGCCTGCGCCGCAGCGGTCACACCGACCTCGCCGACGGGATCAGCCACCGATTCCGGGCCCTGTGCGAGAAGTCCGGCTTCGCCGAGAACTTCGACGCCCTCACCGGTGCGGGACTGCGCGATCGCGCCTACACCTGGACCGCCAGCAGCTATCTGCTGCTCGCCGACGACCACCACCGGCGCACCGCGCCTCCGGCGGGCGGTGCGCCGACTGCGGCGCACCGCCCGCCGGAGGGTTCACCACGCGGCCCTGACCCGGTGCCGTTCCGCCTTTCGCCGTCGTGACGGCGCTCGCGCGGCGGGCGCCGTCAGCCTGCCCGCGGATGGCCCGGATCAGGACCGCGCGCCGTGTGTCAGCTCCGCAGGGTCCACTGCTGGTTCGCTCCACCCGTGCAGTTCCACAGCTGGATCTTTGTGCCATTGGCGGTGCCCGCGCCATTGGCGTCGAGGCACAGTCCGGACTGCGCGCCGGTGACCGTACCGTTGGCGTTGACGTTCCACTGCTGGTTCGGCTGCCCGTTGCAGTCCCAGATCACCGCCGCGGTGCCGTTCGCGGTTCCCTGACCGCTGGCGTCCAGGCACTTGTTGCCGTAGACCATGAGCTGTTTGGCGGCCGTGTAGGTCCACCGCTGATTGGTGCCGCCGTTGCAGTCCCACAGTTCCGCCTGGGTACCGTTGGCCGTGGCGGAGTTGCTGATGTCGACGCAGCGGCCCGACGACTGCCCCACGATCTGCCCGTTGGTGGGCGGGGTGCTGGTGGGCGGGGTGCTGGTGGGCGGTGTGCTGGTGGGCGGTGTGCCGGACCCGAACTGGGTGAAGAAGCTCCACACCGCTCCCGAGGTCCAGGTGTGCCAGCCGTCCCCGGTCGATCCGTCGATGGGACCGGGGTCGTGGCCCGCTCCGTCGAACGCGGCCCAGACGACCGGGTACCCGGCCTTGCATCCCGAGTAGGCGGTGATGATGTGTGTCAGGCTGCCGTTGGCCGGCTCGGGCGGATTCTGCGGGGTGCACCCGTTGTTCCGGACGAATGTGTCGCGCAGCGCCCGTCCCGAGGCGATGGGCAGCACGTTGTCCCTGAGGCCGTGCAGTCCCATGTAGGCGATGGGCTGGGTGCCGCCGCTGCATCCGCTGAGGTTCGCGCCGGAGTAGACCGCGACCGCGCGGAAGACGGTCGCCCGCGCACACGCGAGGGCGTACGTCATCGCGCCGCCGTAGCTGAAGCCCGCGGAGAAGAGCTGTGTGGTGTCGACGCACAGCCCTGCTTCGATCTGCTTGATCATGTCGTCGACGAAGGTCACGTCCTGGCCACCGGAATTGGCCCAGCCGTTGCTGATGCCCTGGGGCGCGACGAAGATCGTGCTGTTGTTCTGGTTGTCCGCAAGTCGCCTGAGGCCGTAGTACGACCAGTTGTACCCGTCGGTTCCGCCCGAGTCGACGTCGTTCGCGGTGCCGCCCACCCAGTGGAATCCGAAGATCAGCCGGTAGGGGTGGCCGGTGTCGTAGTTGGCGGGGACCCGAAGGATGTAACTGCGGTTCTGGCCGCTGCTCTGGATGGTGTGCGTACCGCTGGCCAGCGTGGGGGCCTTGCCGCATCCGGCGGTCGCGGCGGCGGCGTTTGCCGGGGACGCGCTCGCGCTGCGACTGGCGCTCAGTACGGCACCGGCCGCGGTGACGACCAGTGCCATCGCGACCAGGATCGGCAGCAAGAGGGATTTGTACCTCATCCTGTGCTCTTTCCTTGTGGGGGGTGGGGGGAAGCGTCGGCTGACCGGTCGCATCCGCGCGGGCCGGCCGGCGCCGGCTCAGGAGATCGGCAGGGCGGTCCACTGCTGGTTGGCGCCGCCGTTGCAGTCCCACAGCACCAGTTGGGTGCCGTCGGTGGCCGATGAGTTCGGGTCGTCGAGACAGCGTCCGGAAGCCGGGTTGCGATAGCCGCCGTTGTACGCCTGCCACTGCTGGTTGGTGCCACCGTTGCAGGACCAGATCTCGATGCCGGTGTTGTTGGCGGTTCCGCGTCCGGTGACGTCGAGGCACTTGCCGAGCGCCCGCAGGGTGCCGTCGGAGTACGCCGACCAGGTTTGCGCGCTGGTGCCGTTGCAGGACCAGATCTGCGCGGCCGTGCCGTCGGCGCTGCTGCCGGAGTTGACGTTGAGGCACTTGCCGGCGATCCCGGACCGCACCTGACCGCTCGTCGAGGCGGGCGCCTTGATCCAGCCTGCCGCGTCCGCGGCCTGGACGCCGCTGTTGAAGGCGCCGGCCATCTTGCTGTAACCGTTGTCGTTGGGGTGCAGCGTGTCGGCCAGGTCGGCGGAGGTCAGGGCGCTCATGTCGACGAGGCGGACGTGCTTGCCGGCGGCCTGCTTGGCCTGGACGATGCCGGGGAGTTTGGCGTTGAAGGCCGGCCGGTAGGACTCTTCGGTGCCGCTGGTGGAGATGATCACGGTGCCGACCAGGACGGTCGCGTTGGGAACGTCGTTGGTGATCTGGTCGATGAGGGCGCTGAGCCGGTCCGTGGCGGTGGAGACCTGGTAGTTGCCGTTCAGGTCGTTGGTGCCGATCTCCAGGGTGACCACGTTGGGCTGGTAGCGGGCCATGACCGAGTCGGTGATCCCGGCGAGCTGGTCGATGCGCCAGCCGGAGTGACCCTCGTTGTCCGGGTCGGACATGGTGCCGTTGCGGCCCGACCCGACGAAGTCCTGGGAGTGTCCCTCGGCCGCCAGTTGGTTCCACAGAGCACTGCGGTAACCGTTGCCGGTGGAGCTGCCCACGCCCCAGGTGATCGAGTCGCCCAGCGGCATCAGCCGCAGGGTCGCGGGAGCCGTGGCGGCCGGCTCGGCTGGGGCGTGGACTTCGGCGGCCGCCGCGGTGGCCGGCAGCGCGGCCGCCACCAGCCCGGCCGTCAGCGCCGCGAGCAGCGGCGCCGGGTACTTCTTCATCGTTGGGTCCTCACTGGTGGGGGGCAGTGAATGGGGATGAGGGAGCCGGTCGCACGCCCGTCACTTCTGCGGCTCGCGGCCGATACCGGGGCCGCGGGGCAGCCAGTGCCCCGCGGCCCCGGTGCCCGGGGGCGTCCCCCGGGCTCGCGGTTGCGGTCCGCACCCGGCCGGGCGCGGTGGAGCGGTCAGATCAGCTCAGGTTCCACTGCTGGTTGGACTGCCCGTTGCAGGTCCACAGCTCGGCCAGGGTGCCGTTGGCGGTGGCGGCTCCGGTGACATCGAGGCACAGGCCCGACAAGGTGCTGCTGACGGTGCCGTTGGAGTTGAACTGCCACTGCTGGTTGCTGCCGCCGTTGCAGGGCCACGTCACCACCTTGGTGCCGGCGGTGGTCTGGTTGTTGTAGGCGTCCAGGCACAGCTGGGTGCTGCCGGAGTAGACGGTGAGCTGCCCGGAGGAGGTGCGGGTCCAGGTCTGGTTGGCCTGGCCGCTGCAGTCCCAGATCTGGAGCTGGGTGCCGGAGGTGGTGGAGGAGTTCGGCACGTCCAGGCACCTGCCCGCGCCCACGGCGTGCAGGGCGCCGGTGGTTCCCGTGCTGGTGCCGCCGGTTCCGTAGTTCATGGAGGTGATGTTGGCTTGGACGGTGTTCTCGGTGGCGTCCGTCGGGTAGCCGGAGGTCATGACGCCTTCGTAGAAGGTGCCCTGGGCGCCCTTGCTGTTGTCGCCGCCGGTGCCGAGGATGATGGCGCCCTGCTTCTTCATCGGGTTGTAGCCCGAGACGTTGGGCCGTACGCCGTCGTAGAAGGTGGAGAGGTTGCCGGACTGGGCGTTGCCGCCGCGGATGGCCCAGTGGTTGGGGCCGCCTTTGATGATGGCGGTGGTGTAGCGGTAGTTGATGGTGGGGTCGCCGGAGTTGAGGTGCTGGTTGACGCCGGAGAAGAGGCCGTTCTCAAGGTCGGCCATGATCCAGGGGCCGTTGCCGGAGCCGTAGCCCCAGACCTTGATGTTGCCGAAGTAGATGGCTTCCATGGTGCCGTTGCCGTCGTCGCGGCTGTCGGTTTCGGCGTTGCCGTAGTCGAAGCAGCAGCCGCCGTTGTAGTGGGTTCCGTCGAGGACGGCGTACATGCCTTCGGGGTTGTCGCCGGTGGCGATGCCGCTGGTGTGGTTGTTGCGGTAGCCGGTGCCGGGGGCGACGAAGACGCCGTAGGCTTTGTGGCCGGCGACGGTGGTGGGTGCGGCGGTGGCGCTGGCGAGGTTGTCCGGTCCGCCGGCGGCGCTGCCGGCGGGGGCCTGGGTGAGGTTGTTGCCGCGGCCGGACTGGTCGTAGATGACGGTGATGACGCAGGATGTGCCGGCGCAGAAGGAGTCCTGGGCGGCGGCGTTGGCGTAGCCGCCGGCGCTGAGCAGGCCGATGTTCTGGGTGGCGTTGTCCGAGGCGCGGCGTACCTGGTACAGCGAGCCGTTGTACGAGGCGTACAGTGCCCGCGTCGTGCTGTGCGCGGCCACACACGGGGTACCACCCGACGCGTAAATATCACACGGTCCCGAAGCGGCGGCACCGGCCGGGCCGGCCGTGACCGTGGCACCGACGAGCGCGCCCACCAGGAGCGTGCCGGCCGCGCCGGCGCGGGCGAACATCTTGAGCCGGTCCCTGGACGGTCGCGCCGGCGTACCGGCGGGCGCGTGCTCGGACACGACGTCCGAAGCGGTCGGGCGCCTCATCCAGTTCAGCAGCCGCTGTGCGCGACCGCCGCCCGGTGTCCGGTTGGACGGTGCACTTCTGCTTCGCATCTGGTCTCCCTGAGTTGGGGGCGCGACGGCGGTTCAGATGTGTTAGCGCTAACACGGACGAGGGAACCGGGCGCCGCGTTGCGGTGGGATTGCGGAGGGGTTTCGGTGGGAGACAGTCCTCCCAACTGCCTGGCGTGTCAAGGGTGTCGGACCCGGCGGCCGACCGGGTTCGACCGGGGGTGCCGTCTCACCTGCGAAGCAACCGGGCACGGTAGTCGCGACGGAATCAGGGTCGGCATATGCGGCCGGCCACTTCGGCGGTCGGCCGGGCCGCCGCCGGCCGTCATGGCCGCGGGCGGCGGACGATGTCAGCGCTCACCGGCATGCCGTCGGCCCGCGGTGGATCACCGCGGGCCGGGAGCCTGGCGCCATGCCGGTCGGTCAGCCGAAGACCCGGCGCTGAATCTCCCGCCGGTAGTCCTCCAGCGTCTTGTCCAGGTGGACGGTGGCGGCCTCGGCCGCGGCCTCGGCGTCACCGCCGCGGATCGCTTCGAAGATCGCCCTGTGCTCGGCCACGGCCTCGTCGGCGTGACCGCCGACCGTGCCGTGCAGGCCGATGATGCTGGACTGGTGCTGCAGCCGGCGGGCCTCGCGGACCGAGGCGACGAGGAACGGGTTGTGCGAAGCGGCCGCGATGCTCAGGTGGAAGTCGTCGTCGCCCCGGTCGAAGAGGTCGGGCTGCCCCGTCACATGCCCTTCCCGGCACGTATCGGCCGCGGCCTCGATGGCGCGCAGCTCGGCCGGGGTCGCCCGGGTGGCGGCCAGCCGGCTGGCGGCGGTCTCCTGCACCCTGCGGAACTCGAAGAGCGTATAGACATGATCGAGGTCGGTCGGAAGGAAGAAGCTCCCCCAGCGTAACGACCCCAGCATCCCCTCGTCGTCCGCGACGTACAGACCGCGGCCCTTCTGGGCGCGCACCCGGCCGATGGCCGAGAGGATCTTGACCGCCTCGCGTACCACGGTCCGGCTGGTCCCCAGGCGGGACGCCAGCTCGTTCTCCGTCGGCATGCGATCACCCGGCCGCAGCCCGGACTCCGCGATGAGCTGGAGGATCTGCTCGGCGATCAGTTCATAGCCGGGCCGGTACGATCCCGCGGGCTGCGTCTGCTGCTGTGCAGGGACGCCGTCCACCGCCAGTGCGGGCTTGCCGTCCAACGGCCCTCCCCATGTCCGCGGGTCATACCGAGCGGATGACCCCACCTTCGCTGTGGGGAGAGCATACAGCGATCTCCCATGACAGCAGAATGAGTACTACTTATGTGGGCGGGATGGTCGCGCAGATCATGGAAAGTACGGGTAAATAGTGACAGTTGTCATCTGCCTGAGGCAAAAGATCTTGGAAATAAGCATGCACATCCGTTGACTGCGCGCCGTCCAGCCGCGTCTTATGTGTGACCAAGACGCGGCGCCCCTCCCACCTGGTCGACGGCAAGGGGTGCGCCCTCTCGTCACCCCTGCCGGAGCCGTGATCCGCGGCCCGGCGGCAGCAGCCGTATCCATTGCCCACAGCCCGACGGGCACAGCAACGTAGCGAGGCGTACATGACAGCGAAGGTCCGCGCGGTCCGCACGAGACAACCACGGGAAGCCCGCAGACGCACCGGGGCTGGTTCGACTACAACCCGATGCTGATGGCCGTCCCGACCGCGCTGTGGCACCACTCCGCCTCGACCGCGGACCGTGAGCGGCTTGAGCGGCTGCGGTCCGCCAGCGGCTACGACTGGCGCACCGTCCGCCCGTTCCGCAGCAAGGAGGAAGCCGGCCACGAAGCGCCGTGGCTGGCCTTCCTCGCGGGCGACGACCCGGACTACCCCGAGCGGATCCTGGCCGCCGCGCAGGCCCAGGTGCGCCACCGCCTGACCCGGATGGAGCTCTACCGCGGCACGGACGTGCCCGAGGCGGACATCCACCTGTGGCAGCAGTCCAACCCGGTCGTCACCGAAGCACTGGTGCGGCTGACCTGGGGCGGCCCGCAAGTCGTCTACAACGGCGGTCTGCAGCAGGCCCGCGTCCGCTACTACGACGCCGATGCCCGCCGGCCCGGCCTTCCTCCGTCGGTGGCGGCGCTGGTCTCCGGCATCCACCCCGAGGGCACCGTCGTCGACCTGGTCAACCTCGACCCCGACACCGCGCGCTCGGTGATCATGCAGGCCGGGGCGTTCGCCGAGCACACCATCCTGACGGTGGAGTACACCGTGTGCGAGGACTCCGGCTGGGTCGGCGACCTCTACGACTACGGTCACCGCCGGCCCACCGTCACCTCCGCCGCACGCCAGGTCGACGCGCCCTGGCTGCGGGTGGACCTGCCGCGCTCCAGCAGGATCCGTCTGACGCTCCGACTCGACCGGCGCTCACGCACCCCCTCCTACCGGACACCGTTCGACGCGGCCCCGGACGAGGACGCCTCATGAGACCGCACGCGCCGGGCCACACCGGCGTCGAGGCCACCGACAGAGCCCTCGGGGCGCCGCCACCGGGCGCGGCCGACGGAGGCGGGCCGGTGATCGACTCGCACGTCCATTTCTGGGATCCGCGCCGTCTTGTCTACCCATGGCTCGCCGAAGCCCCGCCGCTGAACCGTCCGTTCACCGCCGACGACTTCGCGGCCGCTGTCCCGGAGCCGGTGGAAGCGGTCTTCGTCGAGGCGGGACGCGCCGACGACCAGGCCGGGCAGGAGCTTGAGTGGGTCCGGGCGATGGCGCGGACGCGGCCGTGGATCCGCGGGGCCGTGGTCCACGTGTCCCTGGCGGACATCCGGTCGGCCGCGTCCCGCGTCGCCCGCCACGCCGGGGACCCCTTCGTGGTCGGGGTGCGGCGCAACGCGCAGGACGAGCCGCCCGGTTACGTCAGCGGCCCCGAACTGCGTGCGGGCGTGCGCCTGCTGGGCGAGGCGGGGCTGCCCTTCGACGCCTGTGTGCGCGAGCACCAGCTGCCCGAGCTCGCCGAGTTGGCCGAGGCGTGTCCGCGGACCGTCATCGTCCTGGACCATCTGGGAAAGCCCGTCCCGGGGCGCCCCGGCAGCTCGTGGCGGCAGGCGGTGGCGCGGTTGGCGAGGTCGGGGAACGTCGTCTGCAAGCTGTCGGGGCTCGCCACCGAGGCCGCACCCGGCACCGAGCCCGCGGTGCTCGTCGCCCTGCTCCGTGAGGCGCTGGAGACCTTCGGCCCGGACCGCTGCCTGTACGGCGGCGACTGGCCGGTGATGACACTGGCCACGCGGTACGCGACCTGGCTCGAACTGGTCCGCGCCGCGCTCGCCGGCTTTCCCGCCGACGCGGCCGACGCCGTGCTGCGCGCCACCGCGATCCGTACCTACCGGCTGGACCGGGCGCTTCCCCCGGGCCGGCACCGAACACGAGAGGAACCGGCATGAGACGCATCGCCCAGACCATCCGACTGCGGCCCGACCACCGCGAGGAGTATCTGGCGTTGCACCGCGCGGTCTGGCCGGGTGTCGAGGCGACCCTGCGCGCCGCGAATGTTAGCAACTACACCATTTTTCTTCGCGGAGACACGCTCTTCAGCTATTTCGAGTACCACGGCGAGGACTTCGCCACCGACATGGCCGCCATCGGTGCGGACCCGGCGACGCGCCGCTGGTGGGAGCTGACCGACCCGTGCCAGGAACCGTGGCCCGACAGCGGGACCGGCGGCCGCTGGTCCGACCTGGCAGAAATCTGGCATCTGACCGAGGAGCTGAACCCGTGAACGCACGACGCGTCACCTACACCGAGGCCCGGACCCTGGTGGTCGACGCTGCCGAGAAAACGCCGCCCGCACCGGGCCAGGTCCGCGTGGAGGTCGCCTACACCGGGATCTGCGGCACCGACCTGCACGTCTATCACGGTGCCATGGACACCCGGGTCGGCCCCCGGGCCGTCATCGGGCACGAGATGTCCGGCCGGATCGCCGAGATCGGGCCGGACGTGACGGGATGGCGGCCCGGCGACCACGTCACCGTCATGCCGCTTTCGTGGTGCGGCACATGCCCGGCCTGCCGGGCCGGGCACACCCACATCTGCCACCATCTGGTCTTCCTCGGGCTCGACGCGCCCGGCTCCCTGCAGACGAGCTGGACGGTTCCGGCCGACACCCTGGTCCGGCTTCCGCCGGATCTGCGGCTCGATCACGCCGCGCTGGTCGAACCCACCGCGGTGGCGGTGCACGATGTGCGCCGGGCCGAACTGCGCCCGGGTGAGAAGGTCCTCGTAGTGGGCGGCGGCCCGATCGGGCTGCTCATCGCCGTCGTCGCGAGCCGGGCGGAAGCCGATGTGCTGCTGGTGGAGCCCGATCCCTACCGCCGGTCGGTCGCCGGAGAGCTGGGGCTGGCGCACGTCGCACCGGACGCCGGGGAATTCGGCGAAGCCGTCGCGCGGTGGTCCGACGACGCCGGCGCGGCCGTCGCCTTCGAGGTCTCGGGCGCCGCCGCCGGGGTGACCACGGCGGTCGACTCGCTGGCCACGCGCGGGCGGCTGATCCAGGTGGCGATCCACCCGGCGCCCAGAGAGGTCAACCTGCACCGGTTCTTCTGGCGCGAACTCACCTTGATCGGCGCCCGCTTGTACGACCGTGCGGACTTCGAGGCCGCGGTGCGGCTGATCACCGAAGGCGCCATCCCGGCCACCGCGCTCATCTCGCGGATCGAACCGCTCGAGCGGGCGGCTGCCGCCTTCGAGGCGCTGGAGTCCGGCGCGGGTGTGATGAAGGTGCTCATTGACTGCGGCGCCGTGGGAGAGGGGGAGGCCCGATGAGCACGACGCGTCGAGCGGCCTTCGATCTGAGCGGAAAGCTCGCGGTGGTGACAGGGGGTCGCCGCGGGATCGGTCTGGCCATGGCCGAGGCCCTGGCGGCGGCTGGTGCGGACATCGTGGCGGTCAGCGCGAACCTGGAGGCGTCCGGCAGCCAGGTGGAGCAGCGGGTGACCGCGCTCGGCCGGACCTGCCTGACGATGCGGACCGACTTCGCCGACCGCGCGGCCGTCGCGGACCTGGCCACGCGACTCGGCGCACTGGACCGCCCGGTGGACATCCTGGTCAACAACGCCGGCACCATCGCCCGCGCCCCGGCCGCCGAGCACTCCGACGACGCCTGGGACCAGGTGCTGTCGGTGAACCTCAGCAGCCAGTTCACCCTCACCCGTGAGGTGGGCCGGGGCATGCTGGAACGCGGCCACGGCAAGATCATCTTCACCGCGTCCCTGCTCAGCTTCCAGGGCGGTATCAACGTCCCCGGCTACACCGCCGCGAAGTCCGGCCTCGCCGGCCTGACCAGGGCACTGGCCAACGAATGGGCCGGACGGGGGATCAACGTCAACGCGATCGTGCCCGGTTACGTGGCGACCGACAACACCCAGGCGCTGCGCGACGACCCGGACCGGTACTCCGCGATCCTGGACCGCATCCCGGCCGGACGCTGGGCCGTACCGGAGGACTTCGGCGGGATCACGGTCTTCCTGGCCTCGTCCGCGTCCGACTACGTGCACGGGGCGCTGATTCCGGTGGACGGCGGCTGGCTCGGCCGCTGACCTCCGGTGTCCCGGGCCGAGCTTGTGTCCCGGCCTTGACGAGCATGCCTGTGAACGCTAACAATGGGCTGCATCACGGATCGGAGAACCATGTCGCAGACCACGGAGGGCGCCGGCCCTCGCCGGGCCCCCACCATGGCCGATGTAGCCCAGGTCGCGGGGGTCTCGCATCAGACCGTGTCCCGGGTGCTCAGCAACCATCCGAACGTACGCGACACGACACGGGCCGAGGTGCAGCGGGCGATCGAGGAGCTGGGCTACCGGCGCAACTCCTCGGCCCGCGCACTGGTCACCCGGCGCACCCTCACCCTTGGGGTGGTGGCGTGCAATCCGACCCTGTTCGGTCCGGCGAGCATGCTGTTCGGCTTGGAGGAGGCGGCCCGCGACGAGGGGTACATGGTCTCCGCGGTCACGCTGCGCCGGTACACCGCCAGGGCGCTCGCCGACGCGATCGACCACCTCAGCGACTGGGGGGTGGAGGGGATCGTGGTGATGGTCCCGCAGCGCGCCGCCGTCGCCGCGCTGGCCGAATTGCGCCTGCCCTTCCCGGTGGTGACGGTCGAAGGCGGGCACTCCCTGCCGATACCCGGGGTGTCGGTGGATCAGGAACTGGGCGCCCGCCTGGTCACGGGGCACCTGCTGGGCGCCGGGCACCGTACGGTCTGGCACGTGGCGGGACCGCCGGACTGGCTGGAGGCCGGAGCCCGGGTGAGCGGCTGGCGGGCCACGCTGGAGGAAGCCGGCGCGGAGGTGCCGCCGCCGCTGGTGGGGGACTGGACCCCGCTGTCCGGTTACCGGGCCGGGCAGGAACTGGCCGGCCGGGTGGCGGCGAGCGGGGCCCGGCGCCGTTCGCCGGACGTGTCCGCGGTTTTCGTGGCCAACGATCAGATGGCGCTCGGTGTCATGCGGGCCTTCCGGGAGGCCGGTCTGACGGTGCCGGGGCAGGTGGCCATCGCCGGATTCGACGACATCCCGGAAGCTGAGTTCTTCGCGCCGCCGCTGACCACGGTCCGGCAGGACTTCACCGCTGTGGGGCAGGCGAGCATCCGTCTGCTGGTCAGCCGGCTGGAGTCCGGCGGGACACTGCCCAACGACGAGCGTGTGGTGATCGATCCCCGCCTGATTGTCCGCAGCAGTACCACTCCCACCTGATACGCACCCGCGCGCGAGGAGGTTCCGGTGACCGGCCGGGACCTTCCGGCATATCTGGAGACACCCATGACAACCGATATCCCCGCCGTCACCGTCGGGGTCGACTTCGGAACCCTGTCCGGCCGTGCACTCGTCGTCGCCGTCGAGGACGGCCGGGAACTGGGCAGCGCGGTGCACGAGTACAGCCATGCCGTAGTGGACCGCGCCCTGCCCGGCGGCGTTGAGCTGGCGCCGGACTGGGCGCTGCAGATCCCGCAGGACTGGCGCGACGTGCTGCGCTTCGCCGTACCGCAGGCCCTGGCCGCGGCCGGGGTGCGGCCCGCGCAGGTGATCGGCGTCGCCACCGACTTCACCGCCTGCACGGTGCTGCCCACCACCTGGGACGGCACCCCGCTGAGCGAACTTCCGGCGTTCGCCGACCGCCCGCACGCTTACCCCAAGCTGTGGCGGCACCACGCCGCGCAGCCCGAGGCCGATCTGATCGTCGAGCGGGCCGAGGAGTCGGGCCAGAGCTGGCTGAGCCGTTACGGCGGCCGGATCTCCAGTGAGTGGCAGTACGCCAAGGCGCTGCAGGTGCTCCGTGAGGACCCCGGGGTGTATGCCGCCGCCGACCGCTGGATCGAGGCGGCCGACTGGATCGTGTGGCAGTTGACGGGAGCGGAGAACCGCAACCTGTGCACGGCCGGGTACAAGGGCATTCACCAGGACGGCCGCTACCCCGACTCCGACTACCTGGCCTCGCTGCACCCGGACTTCGCCGGTTTCACCGCCAAGCTCGACCACCCGCTGTCCCAGCTCGGCGCCGTGGCCGGCAAGCTCACCGCGGCGGCCGCCGAACTGACCGGCCTGCGCGAGGGCACGGTGGTGGCGGTCGGCAACGTCGACGCCCACGTCACCGGCGCCGCCGCCGGGGCGCTCGACCCCGGCCACATGCTGGCCATCATGGGCACCTCCACCTGCCACATCATGAACTCCGACGTCCTGGCGGATGTGCCCGGCATGTGCGGGGTGGTCCGGGACGGCATCGTGCCGGGACTGTGGGGTTACGAGGCCGGCCAGAGCGGCGTCGGCGACATCCTCGCCTGGGCGGTACGGACGACCACCCCCTACGAGTACGCGGCGGAGGCGCGGCGGCGCGGGATCTCCGCGCACGAACTGCTCACCGAGCGGGCCGCCGCGCAGCCCGTGGGGGGGCACGGGCTGATGGCGCTGGACTGGCACAGCGGCAACCGCTCGGTGCTCGTCGACAGCCACCTGTCCGGTCTGCTCGTCGGCCTGACCCTGGACACCCGGCCCGAGGACGTCTACCGGGCGCTGATCGAGGCCACCGCCTACGGCACGCGCACGATCGTCGACGCGTTCACGGCGGCCGGAGTGCCGGTCACCGAGTTCACGGCGGCCGGGGGCCTGCTGAAGAACCGTTTCCTGATGCAGACCTACAGCGATGTGCTGAACCGGCCGGTCAATGTGCTCGCCTCCGAGCAGGGCCCGGCGCTGGGTGCCGCGATCCACGCGGCGGTCGCCGCCGGCGCCTACGCCGACATCCGTGCCGCCTCCGCGGCGATGGGCCGTCTGGAGCGCCATGCCTACGTTCCGGACCCGGCCCGTGCCGCCGCCTATGAGCGCCTCTACGCCGAGTACCGCACCCTGCACGACTACTTCGGCCGCGGCACCAACTCCGTGATGCACCGCCTGCGAGCCACTCGGACTCTGCGGTCGTAGTCCGGAGCGTCCCGCACGTCACCTTCAGACTGTTAGCGCTCACTATCGAGCGTTGGCCCTCACCCCCCTCCGAGGTCGCCTTCATGAGTCCTAATCCCACGTCGCCGACGTCCTCTGCCGCGGTGGCATCGCTGCGGCAGCAGGTCAGCGGTCTGCACCAGGAGCTCGTCCGGAACCAACTGGTGGTCTGGACGGCCGGAAACGTGTCCGGCCGGGTCCCCGGCCGCGACCTGTTCGTCATCAAGCCCAGCGGCGTCGACTACGAGCGCCTGGCCCCCAGCAGCATGATCGTCTGCGACTTCGACGGCCGGGTGGTGGAGGGCGAGCTGGCCCCGTCGTCCGACACCGCCGCGCACGCCTACGTCTACCGCCACCTGCCCGAGGTCGGCGGGGTGGTGCACACCCACTCGACCTATGCCAGTGCGTGGGCGGTACGCGGCGAGGCGGTGCCGTGCGTGCTGACCGCCATGGCCGACGAGTTCGGCGCGGAGATACCGGTCGGGCCGTTCGCGCTGATCGGTGACGACTCCATCGGCCGGGGCATCGTGGAAACACTCAAAGATCACCGCTCACCGGCGGTGCTGATGCGCAACCACGGTGTGTTCACCATCGGCAAGGATGCCCGCGCGGCGGTGAAGGCCGCGGTGATGTGCGAGGACGTGGCCCGTACCGTGCACATCTCCCGGCAGCTCGGTGATCCGCTGCCCATCGATCAGGCCGATATCGACCGGCTGTACGAGCGTTACCAGAACGTCTACGGCCAGTCCGTAGCCACGACCGACCCGGGAGCCAGCCGATGACCGCCTCAAATCGTCCCGAGGTGTGGTTCCTCACCGGGAGCCAAGGTCTGTACGGGGAGGAGACGCTGGCGCAGGTCGCCGGGCAGTCCCGCCGGATCCAGGAGCGGCTCGGGGCGGCACCCGGCGCGCCGGCGGATCTGGTGTGGAAGCCGGTTCTCACCGACTCGGCCGCGATCATGGCCACGGTACTGGCGGCGAACGCCGATCCGTCGTGCATCGGCCTGATCGCCTGGATGCACACCTTCTCCCCGGCGAAGATGTGGATCGCCGGGCTGGACCTGCTGCGCAAGCCGCTGTTGCACCTGCACACTCAAGCGGACGTCGAACTGCCGTGGTCCACCATCGACATGGACTTCATGAACCTCAACCAGGCGGCGCACGGCGACCGCGAGTTCGGGTACATCCAGTCCCGGCTGCGGGTGAGCCGCAAAACGGTGGCCGGGCACGTCTCGAATCCTGACGTCGTGGCACGGATCCACGCCTGGATGCGCGCCGCGCTCGGCCACAACGCCCTGCGCCGACTGCGGCTGGCCCGATTCGGCGACAACATGCGCGACGTGGCGGTCACCGAAGGGGACAAGGTCGAGGCACAACTGCGCTTCGGGGTCTCGGTCAACACCTACGGGGTCAACGAACTCGTCGAGGCGGTGAACGCCGCCGATGAGACGGCGGTCGGCGAACTCGTCGATGAATACGCGCACGCCTACCGGCTGGTATCCGAACTCACCACCGGTGGCGAGCGGCACGAGTCCCTGCGCTATGCCGCCCGTGTCGAACTGGGCCTGCGCGCCTTCCTGACCGAGGGCGGATTCGGCGCCTTCACCACCAACTTCGAGGATCTGGGCGGACTGCGGCAACTGCCCGGACTGGCGGTACAGCGCCTGATGGCCGACGGCTACGGATTCGGCGGCGAGGGTGACTGGAAAACCTCCGCGCTGCTCCACACTCTCAAGGCCATGAGCGCGGGCCTGCCGGGCGGCACGTCCTTCATGGAGGACTACACCTACAACCTCGTCCCCGGCAGCGAACTGATCCTGGGCGCGCACATGCTGGAGGTGTGCCCCTCCATCGCCGGACACCAACCGTCCTGCGAGATCCACCCGCTGGGCATCGGCGGACGCGAGGACCCGGTCCGCCTCGTCTTCGACGCCCGCCCGGGCCCGGCCGTGGTCGTCGGGCTGGCCGACATGGGCGACCGCTTCCGCCTGGTGGCCAACCAGATCGAGGTGGTGGAGCCGGTCGAACCGCTGCCGAAGCTTCCCGTGGCCCGAGCGGTGTGGCGCCCTGCTCCCGATCTGCGCACCTCCACCGAGGCATGGCTGACCGCGGGCGGCCCCCACCACACGGTGCTCTCCTCCGCGATCGGCGCGGAAGAACTCGCCGACCTGGCCGACATGCTGGGCACCGAGCTGCTGCTCATCGACGACAGCACCACCGTCCGGCAGTTCACCAAGGAGATCCGCTGGAATCAGGCGTACTACCGCCTGGCAGCGGGCCTGTGAAGAGCCCGCAGACCCCCGGCGGACCGGGATCAGGGGCACCCGGCTCCCCCCGGCCGGCCCGGTCCGGCGGCCGGCCTCCCACCCCTGCCGTGGGGAGCGTGATGCCCACCGTTTCACGCTCGGTCGCGGGAACCCTGCCCGACGGCCGCACGGTACACCGATGGCGGATGGCCGTGCCCGGGCGAATCATCGCCGACACGCTGACCCTCGGCGCGAGCCTGCACTCCGTCCGGTGCCCCGACGCGGAAGGGCACTTCGCCGATGTGGTGCTCAGCCCTCCCCAGTTGGCCGACAAGCTGGGCAGCGCGCGGTACTTCGGCGCCACCATCGGCCGGTACGCCAACCGCATAGCGCGCGGCCGGCTGCCCACCGAGCACGGCACCGTGCACCTCACCGCCAACGAGCGAGGCAACACCCTGCACGGTGGGCCGGAAGGCTTCGACGCGCGCCTGTGGTCCGCCCGGCCGACCAGAGCCGGCCATCGGGCCGGCGTGGAATTCGAGCTCATCAGCCCGGACGGGGATCAGGGTTTTCCCGGTACCTTGCGGACCACGGTGACCTATACCGTGGACGACGCCGGTGAACTGCGGATCGACTACGCCGCCACCTGCGACCGGCTGACCGCGGTGAATCTCACCAACCACACCTACTGGAATCTCGCGGGCGGCGCCGACGACACCGTCCTCGACCACGATCTGCGGGTGGCCGCTGACCACTACACGCCCGTGGACGCCGAGCTCATCCCGCTGCCCGGGCCACCGCGTCCGGTCCGCGGCACGGCGTTCGACCTGACCGAGCCACGCCGGCTCCGGGACGTAGTGGACACCGCCGACGAACAGATACGGCTGGCCGGCGGCGGCTACGACCACAACTGGGTGCTGCGCCGGTCCGGGCACGACGCTCCCGAACTCGCGGCCGTCCTGAGACATTCCGGCAGCGGCCGCCGGCTGGAGTGCCTCACCACCGAACCCGGCCTGCAGATCTACACCGGCAACCTCTTCTCCGGTGACAGCGATCCCTCGGTCTTCTCACCGGTCCGGCACGGCGGAGTGGCGATCGAGACGCAGCACTTTCCCGACTCGCCGCGGCGATCCGACTACCCGGCCACGTGGCTCCCGCCCGGCGTCGGCTACCGGTCCACAACCGTCTTCCGGTTCAGCACCGAGACGTGAGGGGTGATGCCGCACGGCCGGGCGGGTGCGGGCCGCAGGGCGGGTAACCGGCCGCTCCGCGGGGGGAGTTGCGGGTGGCTGCGCGACGGCCACGGTCACCCGCTCCATGGCCGGGGCCGGTGTGGTTGCGTTCGTGACACGGATGACTTTTCTTCCGTGTAACGTCTTGACGCCGGAGCAGTGAACGCTAACATTTCTGCCAAGCGACAAGGCGGGACGCGGGCGAAGATGTCTGTGACGTTTCATCAGAGAAGAAGCTCCGGCCCGCAGGCCAGGTGAGGGGCTTCCCATCTGTGCGACGGCGATATCGGCGTGAGTCGTTCCGGCTTCGAGGCCGTCGGTGAGGGAGGGTCCGTTGATCTTCCCCGTGGATCTTGCGGTATGTGCGCACATGTCGGACGCGCACTCGATGCCTCAGAGACGATCTGATGTGTGTGAGCGCTAACAGAGGCCATGGGTCCTCGGAACGGGATAGTGATCATGGGTGATACGCGGTCCGGAAGCAGAAGAGGCCGTCTCGGCGCCGCCGCGATGCTGGTGGTGTTGATCGTCGGTGCGAGCGCCTGCAGCAAGAGCGGGGCGGGCAGCGGCTCGTCGTCCGACACCGGGGGCACGTCGACCGCGACGACCGCGACAGCGATCCAGGGTGATATCGCCTTCAATGACGCCAACCTGGCGAAGATAGACACGGCGCTGAAGGCCGCGCTGGCCGGCAAGGATCTGTCGAAGCTCGACCAGGCCATGGTGGTCAACGTCGCGGTCGACTACTGGAACGCCGGCAAGATCGGTTTCAAGAAGGGCCTGGCCGACCTCGGCGTCAAGGGCACCTACCAGGCCCCCGCCAACGGGCGCCTGGACCAGCAGTTGTCCATCATCCAGACGCTGCGCGGCCAGGGGATCACCGGCCTGAGCGTCTCGGCGATCGACCCGACGGCGATCAAGGCGCCGATCGCCTCGGCCAACGGCGCGGGCATCCCGGTCCTGGCGATCGACTCGCCGCTGCCCAAGGAGGACGGCGCCGCGCTCTACCTCGGCACGCCCAACTACCAGGCGGGCCAGAAGGCCGGCGAGGCGATGAAGCAGGCGCTCGGCGACAAGGGCCAGGTGGTGGTGCTGGTCGGGTCGCTGACCACCTCCAACGCGGTGGAGCGTATCCAGGGCTTCGAGGACACCCTGAAGGGCACCGGCATCAAGGTGGTCCAGAAGCTCAGCGACGGCATGGACGCCTCCAAGGCGCTCACCAACGCGCAGACCGCGATCCAGACCAACCCGAACATCAACGGCCTGTACGGGGTCTACTCCTACGACGGCCCGTCGGCCGGCCAGGCGGTGCAGGCGGCCGGCAAGTCCGGCCGAGTGAAGATCATCTCCGATGACAGCGACCCGCAGACGCTGAAGTTCATCCAGTCGGGAGTCATCCAGGCCACCGTCGTCCAGCAGCCGTACCAGCAGGGCTACACCGGCGCGTACCTGCTCACCGCCTTCAAGGTGCTCGGCAAGGAGGCGACGTTGAAGATCGTGCAGCCCTACCTGGAGTCCGACGGCACCACGCTGTCGTCCGGCGTCGGCCTGGTGACCGGCGGCAACCTCACCGACTACCAGGCCAAGCTCAAGGATCTGGGAATCGGCTGATGAATCCGTCCACCGACACCGGCCCCGCAGCCGCCGGCGCGATCCCCGGCGACCACGCGGTCTCCCTGCTGGACGTCAGCAAGTCCTACGGGCCGGTCAAGGTGCTGGACATCCCCCGGCTCGATCTGGCACGCGGACAGATCGCCGCCGTGGTGGGGGAGAACGGTGCCGGAAAGTCCACCCTGATGGGTGTGCTGTCCGGCACCGTGACCCCGACGACCGGAACCATCGAGATCGCCGGCGAAGCCTTGCAGCCCGGACGCCCGGATCACGCCCGGCACCTGGGCGTCGCCCTCGTGGCACAGGAATTCCCGCTCGTCGGGCAGTTGAGCGTGGCGGAGAACCTCCTGCTGGGCCGGCGCCCCACCGGAACCGGCCCGAGCGTGCTGCGACGCGTGGTCTTCGACAAGGGCGGTATCCGGGCGGAGGCGCGGCGCCTGCTGTCCGAGGTCGGCGTCACGGGCGTCGACGTCGACCGCCCCGTGGAACGCTTCCCGGTGCCGGTGCGGCAGATGATCGAGATAGCCAAGGCGTGGGGCCACCGTCCGGTCGTGCTGATCCTGGACGAGCCGACGTCCTCGCTCGGGCCGGTCGAGGCCGAACGGGTCCTGAAGCTGGCCCGTCAGCACGCCGCCGCCGGAGGAGCGGTGCTCTTCATCGGGCATCGTCTGGACGAGGTGCGGGCCGTCGCCGACCGGGTGATCGTGCTGCGCAGCGGCAGACTGGTGGCCGATCTCGGGCCCGCCGAGGCCACCGAGGAGCGGATGATCCGCGAAATGGTCGGGGCCGACCTCGCCCGGGCCGACCTCGCGCCCCCGCCGTCGGTGGAGCGCGCGACGACGCTGTCGGTCCGCGGCCTGACCGCCGACGGCCTCGGCCCGGTCGATCTGGACGTCAAGGCGGGGGAGATCGTCGGGGTGGCCGGGCTGATGGGGTCCGGGCGCAGTCGGCTGCTCCACACGGTCATGGGCGCGCAGCCCCGCACCGGCGGCAGCGTCACCTTCGAGGGAGCCGACTTCCGTCCGCGCCATCCCGCCGACGCCGTCGAGGCGGGCGTGGGGATGGTGCCCGAGGACCGCAAGGTGCAGTCGCTGCTGCCCGCGCACTCCGTACGCTGGAACGTCACCCTCACCACGCTGCGGCGGATCAGCACCCGCGGTGTGCTCCGGCCCAGGGCCGACAAGAACCACGCGGCCCGCATCGTCAAGGATCTCGGGGTCCGGCTGCACAGCCAGGAGCAGTTGATCAGCGACCTGTCCGGCGGCAATCAGCAGAAGGCCGTCTTCGGCCGCTGGCTGGCCGCCGATCCCAAGCTGCTGCTGCTGGACGAGCCCACCCGCGGCGTCGATGTCGGCGCCAAGGCGGAGATCTACGGTCTCATCGACGCGGCGGCCGAGAAAGGCCTGGCGGTGCTGGTCGCCTCCTCCGAACTGGAGGAGCTGATGTGGATCTGCCATCGCATCGTGGTGATGGCGCACGGCCGGGTGGTGGCGGACATCGCCCGGGACGGATTCGGCAAGGAAGCGATCATGACCGCGGCAGCCGGGACGCAGTCCGGGCCCGGCACGCGAGGGAAGGCGAGCGCATGACAATCACAGGCTCCCGGCTTGCGGCCACCGCAAGCGGCACCACCGTCGGGAAGGTGGGCGGATGACCACCGGTACCGCACCGGCCAAGACCGAAGACGACACCGGTGACGGGTCACGAAACCCGCTGGGCCGCCGGCTGCTGCAGACGCCGGAAGTCGGTGTGGTCGCCGCCTGCGTGGTGGTCTTCGCCGCACTGGCGCTGGACAAGTCGACGTTCGCCAGCGCGGTCAACCTGCAAGGCATGGGGTTCGACCTGGCCCAGTACGGGCTGATCGCGATCGGCGAGTCGCTGGTGATCCTCACCGGCGGCATCGACCTGTCGGTGGGCGCGCTGCTGGGCACCAGCGTCATCCTGATGTCCTGGTTCAACGTCCGGGCCGGGCTGCCGCCGGTGCTGGCGATCCTGGTCACGCTGGTCATCGCCGGCACCGTGGGCCTGATCCACGGACTGGCGGTCACCCGGCTGAAGATGCCGCCGTTCGTCGTCACCCTGGTCACCTACACCGTGGCCCAGGGCGTCACCCTGGCCATCACCTCCGGCACCTCCATCACCGGGATCTCCGGACTCTTCGGCGACCTGGGACAGCAGTACGTCGCACAGATCCCGCTGCCCCTCATCCTCTTCGCCGTCGTGGCGATCGCCGCCTGGTTCTTCCTGGAACGCACCTATGCCGGCCGCCAGGTGTACGCGGTGGGCGGCAACCCGGAGGCGGCCAGGTTGGCCGGTATCCGCGGCAACCGGCGGATCGTCTCCATGTACGTGACCAGTTCGCTGCTGTCGGCGTTCGCCGGGATCATGGTTCTCGGCCGCATGGGGGTCGGTTCGGCCAGCGGCGTGGGTGTCGGCTGGGAACTGTCCGCGATCGCCGCCGCCGTCATCGGCGGCGTCAGCCTCGTCGGCGGCCAGGGGCGTATCCTCGGGATCGTGGCCGGCACCGTGCTGCTGGAACTCATCAACAACGGTCTGACCACCCTGCAGATCAACTCCAACTACACCAACATCGTGCTCGGCTGCGTCCTCGGCCTGGCCATCACCGCCGACCGGCTGCGGGCCAGAAGCGTCGCGCGCCGCGGCTGAACCCTCGCCGCACCGGGCGGCGCGACCCCGTCCGCGGCCCTCGCACGGTGGGGCGGCTCCACCTCCCTGGCATGGAGCCGCCCCACCCCTTTCCGGTGCCCCCCACACACGTGCCGACGGCCCGAACCGGGCCTTCGGCCGAACAGTTGTGTCCGGGCCCATGGGCTCGGCCTCCCACACACACCGAGGGAGACACCGATGTCCGCACCCGCAACGGCTCCGGCGCGACGACAGCGACAGCAACGTGGTGATCTCGCCGATGTCCGCCGCCAGTTCGGCCATGGACAAGGGTGACGCCACCTGGATCGTGCGGGCGGGTCTGGCCGACAGCTCCTGTGTGTCCTTCCGCATCGCCTCCAACGGAGGCTCGAACGCCTGGGACAGCGCCACCTCCTGGCCCGACGACACCAGCTGGAACGCGGCCGGTCCCTGGTCCTGACACCCGGTCAGCACACCGTCCCGGGGCACGTGTCGGCCGGGGCACCGCTCGCTGAGCGGTGCCCCGGCCGCGGGTGCGTGTCACCCCGCCTCCTGCTGCCGGGGCAGGTCCGGTAGGAGAGCGGATGGTACGAGATGCTGATGGGTCGTCCTTATTGTTAGCGCTAACCCATCGGTTGCCGGACCTGGGACGCGCGGGCGGAAGTGGATTCGGGATTTCACCGTGCTCGCCTTGTCGGTGGGTGTCAAGACCGGTGACCGAACGACTCGCCCGCGCGTCCTCGCGCCGTGACCGCCCGGCCGCACGGACCGGCGGCTGTGCGCACGCTCTCATCTGCGACGACGAAGCCGTGCCCGCGCGCCGCGGGCCGCACCCGACCCGGAACCCGGGGGGAGGCGGGACGTCGCGGCGGCGGAATTCCCCTGCCGAAGGCTTGACGGCCACGGCGGCGGGGGAGTTACGTAACTCTCGCCCCTCGCCCGAGGCCCCGGATGCCGGCCGGTCGAGCGCAGCGGGCCATCTCGGCGCTCCGAGCCTCGCATCTGCTGTCCGCCGTCCCGCCGTGGGGCGCCGGCCTGCCGCGTCGGCATGGGAGCGCTCCCATCTCCTGCCCCCACAGACACCAGAGGAGTGGTCATGATCATGGTGCCACCACGCAAACCCGTATCCGGCCCCGCACTCGGCAGACTCACCGTCGCCGCGCTCGCCGCGGTCACCGCCGCACTCATTCCGCTGGCGGCCACGCCGGCGAGCGCGGCGACCTCGCTCCGCGGCCTCGCCGAGGGCCAGGGCCGGTACTTCGGTACGGAACTGACCCAGGGAGACCTCTCCAACGGCTCCCTCACCGGCATCGCCGGCAGCCAGTTCGACATGGTGACGCCCGGCAACGAGATGAAGTGGGACACCACCGAGCCGGGCAACGGGTCCTACAACTTCGGTCCGGGTGACGCGATCGTCAACTTCGCGACCGCGCACAGCATGCGGGTGCGCGGACACAACCTGGTGTGGCACAGCCAGCTGCCCTCGTGGGTCAACAGCCTGCCGGTCAGCCAGGTGAAGGCCGCCATGGAGGCCCACATCACCACCGAGGTCAATCACTACAAGGGCAAGATCTACGCCTGGGACGTCGTCAACGAGCCCTTCAACGAGGACGGCAGCTACCGGCAGGACGCCTTCTACAAGGCATTCGGCGGCGGTGCGGCCTATATCGCCGACGCCATCCGTACCGCCCACGCGGCCGACCCGAGCGCGAAGCTCTACGTGAACGACTACAACGTCGAAGGGCAGAACGCCAAGAGCAACGCCCTCTACAGTCTCGCGCAGACCCTGCTGTCGCAGGGCGTCCCGCTCAGCGGCATCGGCCTGGAGAGCCACTTCATCGTGGGCCAGGTGCCCAGCTCCCTCCAGGCGAACATGCAGCGTTTCGCCGCCCTCGGCCTGGACGTGGCCGTCACCGAACTCGACGACCGCATCCCGCTCCCCGCCAGCAGCGGGAACCTGAACCAGCAGGGCACCGACTACGGCAACGTGGTCAAGGCCTGCCTGGCCGTCTCCCGCTGCGTCGGCGTCTCCCAGTGGGGTGTGGACGACGGGCATTCCTGGATCGACGGCACCTTCCCCGGATACGGCGCCGCGACCATGTATGACCGCAACTACCAGCCCAAGGCCGCCTACAACGCCTCCGTCAGCGCCCTCGGCGGCTCGGGGTCGGGAGGTTCGGGAGGCATCGTCTCCGGCTCGGTCTACAGCCTGACCAACGCGGCCAGCGGCCGGTCCCTGGACGAGCCGGGCGGCCAGACCGCCAATGGCACCCTCCTCCAGGTCTGGGACTCCAACGGTGGCACCAACCAGCAGTGGCGGGCGAGCCTCAACGGTGACGGCACCTACACCCTGACCAACACCGCCAGCGGACGGGCACTGGACGAGCCCGGCAGCCAGACCGCCAACGGCACCCGGATAGAGGTCTGGGACTCCAACGGCGGTGCCAACCAGCACTGGCGGGCCAGTCAGAACAGTGACGGCTCGTACACCCTGGTGAACGTGGCATCCGGCCGGGCGCTGGAGACTCCCGGCGGCCAGACCGCCAACGGCACCCAGGTCCAGGTGTGGGACTCCACCGGCGGAAGCAACCAGCACTGGACCTTCCGGTGAGCTGAGAGCGCTGGGCTCCGCGCCCGCCGGCCCGGGCCGGCGGAAGCGGCCTGCCCGCCCTGGCCCGTTACCGGGCGCGGGCGGGCCCGGGCCGCGCCATGCCCGCTGATCGCCGGGGACAGCCGCTGCTCGGGCGGCTGTCCCCGACCGCACCGGGGGATTGACCCGGTGCGATCTCTTGACCCGGTTCCGGGACGCTCGTACGGTGTGCGCGGAAAATCGTTTGCGCTGTTGCGCAGAGCTTTCCGCCGCACGCCGGTCGACGCGGTGCCGTAGGACGGACGGCCCCGGTCGGCAGTGGTGCTTGCGGCTGACGCATCACTCCACCCCGCTCGTCAGGAGGGCAACTCGTCATGCGTGGTTTCGCGCATCTCCACCCCGGCCGGCCACTTGGCCGTGCCGTCGGACTGGGAGCCGCAACGCTGGTCGCGGCCTCGGCCGTGCTCACCGGCACGTCCGCCCAGGCCGCACCCACTCCGTCCACGACCCTCGTGGTCAACGCCGGCCAGATCCTCCGGCCGGTCACCCATGTGGCCTCCGGCAGTCTCTACGGCCTCGCCGACGCCAACACCCCGTCGGACGCCCTGGTGCAGGCGATCAAGCCGAACACCTTCGTGCAGAAGCCGCAGGGCGGTCACCAGCAGGGCACCGGGGACGTCCTGACCGTCGCGCCGAAAGCGGCCCGGGCCGGCGCCAAGGTCGTCAACCGGCTGTCGGACTACTACGCGGGCTGGCCCTACCAGTTCAGCTGGAACAACTGGCTGAGCGTGGTCGACGACCAGATAGCGCAGACCAAGGCGTCCGGGATCAGCAACCTCGCCGCCTACGCGCCGTGGAACGAGTCCGACAACACCTGGCTCTCCCAGAACGGCACCTTCGAGGACTTCTGGACCAGGACCTACCGGGAGATCCGCGCCAAGGACGCCACGACGCCGATCCAGGGGCCGAGCTTCTCGGACAACATCGGCGACATGGACAACTTCCTGAAGAACGCGGTCGCCACCAACACCGTGCCCGACATCATCGCCTGGCACGAACTGATCCGCTCTTCGAAGATCGCCGGGGACATCACCACCGTCACCGGGCTGGAGAAGAAGTACGGCATCAGCCCCCGCCCCATCGCGATCGAGGAATACGCGGCCCCGTCCGAGGTAGGCATTCCCGGCGCCCTGGTCGGCTACATCGCCAAGTTCGAGCGGCTGGGCGTCCATGACGCCGAACTGGCCTTCTGGAACCAGTCCGGCGCGCTCGGCGACCTGCTGACCGGCCGGGGCGGCAGCCCCAACGGGGCCTACTGGCTGTACAAGTGGTACGCCGACATGAGCGGCTCGATGCTCACCACCACCGCCCCCGCGCAGACCGGCATCGACGGAGCGGCGTCGCGCAACAGCGCGGGCAACGAGGTCGACGTCATCTTCGGCGGCGGTTCCGGTGACTCGGCCGTGCAGGTCAACGGTCTGAACTCGCTGTCGGCCCTCGGCTCGACGGTGCACGTCAAGGTCGAGTACACCCCCTCGCGGGGGCGCACCACCGCGGTGTCCGGGCCGATCACGCTGTCCGAAACCAATCAGACGGTGAGCAACGGCTCCATCACCGTCCCGGTGACCACCAACACCACCGACGCGTACCACGTGGTGATCACGCCGGGAAGCGGCGGCGGCTCCACCACCCTCGACGGCAACTACCGGATCACGAACAAGAACAGCGGACTGGCGCTGGACACCCAGAACGGGGGCAGCGCGCAGGGCACGCTGGTCGACCAGGCCACCGTCAGCTCCTCGTCCACCCAGACCTGGAGCCTGGTGTCGGCCGGTTCCGGCCTGTACAAGATCCGTAACCAGGCGAGCGGTCTGCTGCTGGGCATCACCAACGCCTCCACCGCGGACGGTGGCACCGCGCTGATCTGGGGCGACAACGGAACCGCGGACCATCTGTGGAGGTTCACGCCGGACGGCACCGGCTACTACAAGATCGTCAACAGCAACAGCGGACTGCTGCTCGGCGTCCAGAACATGAGCACCAGCAGCGGCGCCCAGGTCCTGCAATGGGACGACAACGGAACCGCCGACCATCTGTGGAAGCTCACCGCGCGCTGAGACGCGATCGCCGTCCGGCGGCCGCACCGCACACGTCCGGCCCGGCCGGTTGCGCCCGAACTCCGGGGCGGCAGCCGGCCGGGCCGTCAGGCCGATTCGCGCAGGATCAGCCGGCAGTCGACGGTCTGCACACCGTCGGTGGCCGCGCCGTCGATGGCGCCCAGCAGCCGCAGCGCGGCGATCCGGCCGATCTCACTGAGGTTCATGTCGATGGTCGTCAGCGGCGGGCGGGCGGCCAGCGCCATGACGTCCCAATTGTCGTAGCCGATGACGGCGATGTCGTCGGGAACGCGGTGCCCTTCCTCGCGCAGCGTGTCGGTGACGCCGCGGGCGATCTGGTCGTTCCCGCAGAAGAAGGCGTCCGTGTCCGGTGCCGCACGGAGCACGCTCCGTGCGGCCCGGCGTCCCCACGCCTCGCTCCAGTCGCCGAAGTACATCTGGCCGCCGGCGAACTCCAGTCGCGCCTGTCCGAGCAACTCCTCGGTCAACCGCGCCCGGTGGCGGGCGGCCGCGTGGTGGGCGGGACCGGAGACGTGGGCGATCCGCCGCCGCCCCGAGCTGATCAGGTGTTCCACCGCCAGCCGTGCCCCGCCCTCGTCGTCGCTGGCCACCGACATGTCCGCGGGGTCCTCCGACGGGGCCAGTGCGTAGACGGTCGGCACGTCGCGCAGCCCTCGCAGCGGCGGCCGCGGGTCCGTACGCCGTCCGGTGACGATGATGCCGTCCACCCGGCGGGCCATCAGGGTCTCGACGTAGTGGCGTTCACGAATCGCGTCGCCGCGGGTGTCGCACAGCAGGACGGAGATCTTGCCCGCCCCGAGCGCGTCCTCGGCGCCGAGCAGCACCGGGGTGCTGAAGCGGCCGATGCCGTCGGTGGTGATCAGCCCGACCGTCCAGGTACGGCCCGCCAGGAGTCCGCGCGCCTGCACATTGGGCTGGAAGTCCATTCGGCGCGCCGCCTGGAGAACCCGCTCGCGGGTCTCGGGACGCATGCGGCCGTTCCCGCTCAGCGCCTTGGACGCCGTCCCCACACTCACACCCGCCGCGACGGCCACATCCGTCAACGTCACCCGTCCGACCGGCGGGTGTCGATCTGTCTCTGCCACGGACAATCCTTTTCTCACCTAATGGTCCGCGGTCCATCCTGCCAGCAGGCGGCCGGTATCCCAAGAGTTGTCTGACAGTGTGGTGGGGTCGGTGCAAGGACTTGACGGCCCTGCCGGGTACTCCTAGGTTGCGTATACGAAAACCGTTGCCCACATTTCGCATGCGAGTCGATCCCATCGCCGGCCGATGTGGATCACACCCTGCTCGCCCCCGCGATGCCGCCGTGAACCGGCGGGGCGCCCGGCGCCGCCCGTCCTTCCGAGGGAGATCCTTGTCTCAGAGCGAACCGACATCAGCTGCCCCCGCCGGGCCCATTCGGCCGGGACCCGGCGGAGCCCTGCGTCCGCTGCTGGCGGCCGACATCCGTGGCGGCTTCTGGCACCGCCGCCGCGACATCAACGGGCGCGTCGGGATTCCCCAGGGCCCGCAACTGCTCGAATCGGCCGGGAACCTGCACAACCTGCGGCTCGCCGCCCATACGGTGGAGGGCACATACCGCGGCGATCTCCCCTTTGTGGACTCCGACGTCTACAAATGGCTGGAGGCCGCGGCCTGGCAGCTCGGCCGGGCCGCCCCGTCCGACGGTTCCGGCCCGGCGGAAGACGCCGGGCTGACCGCCGACGTGCAGCGGATCATCGCCCTGGTGGCGGACGCCCAGCAGCCGGACGGCTATCTGAACACCTGGTTCCAGGTGACCAAGGACGGCCGCCGCTACGAGGACCTGCGCTGGGGACACGAGCTGTACTGCGCCGGCCACCTCATCCAGGCCGCGGTCGCCCACCACCGGGCGACCGGCGGCAAGGAACTGCTGGATGTGGCGGTCCGGTTCGCCGACCACATCGAATCCGTCTTCGGCCGCGACAAGCGGATCGACGGATTCGACGGCCATCCGGAGGTCGAGACGGCGCTGGTCGAGCTGTACCGCGAGACCGGCGAACGGCGCTACCTGGATCTGGCGGCCTACTTCGTGGATCGCCACGGCCATGGCCTGCTCGGCGGTGAGGCGTACTGCCAGGACCGGACACCGCTGCGCGTCCAGGACAACGTCGAGGGCCACGCGGTACGCCAGTTGTACCTGCTGGCCGGCGCCGCGGACGTGGCGGCCGAGACCGGCGACGCCGAACTGCTCGCGGCGTGTGAGCGACTGTGGACGGCCATGGTGGCCACCAAGACCCACATCACCGGGGGGCTGGGGGCCCACCACGACGAGGAGGACTTCGGCGACCCGTATGAACTCCCCAACGAGCGGGCCTACTGCGAGACCTGCGCCGCTGTCGCGTCGGTGCACTTCAGCTGGCGGATGGCGCTGCTCACCGGCGACGCCCGCTACAGCGACCTGATCGAGCGCACCCTGTTCAACGGTTTCCTGGCCGGGGTGTCACTGGACGGCGAGCGCTGGCTCTACGTCAACCCGCTGCAGGTCCGCGACGGCCACACCGACACCGGCGGTGACCAGTCCGCCCGCCGGACGCGGTGGTTCCGCTGCGCCTGCTGCCCGCCCAACGTGATGCGGCTGCTCGCCGGCCTTGAGCACTACATCGCCTCGACCAGCACGGACGGGCTGCAGATCCACCAGTACGCCACCGGCCGCTACACCGGCGACCTGGCGGGCGACGCGCTCGTTGTTAGCGTTCACACAGACTTTCCCTGGTCCGGGACCGTGCGGCTCAGCGTGGAGGACTGCCCCACGGACCGGCCGTGGACCCTCTCGCTGCGCATCCCTCAGTGGAGTACCGATCACCGGGTCGAGGTGAAGGGACGGGAACTTGTGCCCACCGCCGCCGACGCCGGCTGGCTGCGCCTGGCGGGACCGTGGACACCGGGCGACGAGATCACGCTCGAACTGGCCATCACGCCGAGGCTGGTGGCGGCCGACGCGCGTGTCGACGCCGTCCGCGGCTGCGTCGCCATCGAGCGCGGGCCGCTGGTCTACTGCCTGGAAGGTGTGGACAACCCCGGAGGACTCGACGACGTGGTCATCGACGCCGGCCGGCCGCTCGTTGAGGAATCGCGTTCCGAACTGCTCGGCGGTGTGGTCACGGTGACGGCCTCCGGCTCTCGGCGCACCCGCCCCGCCGGCGGCTGGTGGCCCTACCGCGAACTGGCCGACTCCGACCGCGGCTCGGTGCGGCGCGCCGGGTCGGCGGACACCGCGGCGGCCCTGACCGCCGTCCCCTACTACGCGTGGGCCAACCGGCAGGACGGCCCCATGCGGGTCTGGATACCCACCAGCTAGCCCACGGCCTTCCGCCCGCGCCGCCGCTCGTTTGTCACCAACCCATCACGCACAAGCCAAGGACCACCATGAGACACGCACGCTTCGCCATCGCCGCCGTCGCCGCCTGTACCGCATTGACCGGAGTCGCCGCCTGCGGCGGCTCCGGGAACGGGTCGTCCTCGTCCACCGCTTCCGGGGCCTACACCTTCTGGGACCCGTACCCGCAGTTCGACGGTTCCTCGGCATGGTCGAAGCTGGTCGCTTCCTGCGGCACCAAGGCCGGCGTCACCGTCAAGCGCACCGCCTACGACACCACCGACCTGGGCAACAAGGCCCTGCTGGCCGCCCAGCAGGGCAACGCCCCCGATGTGATGCTCGTGGACAACCCCGTGGTGTCCACCCTGGAGCAGGCCGGGATCCTCAACAAGATGAGCGACATAGGCGTATCCACCACGTCGATCCAGGCCAACATCATCGGCGCGGGCACCCTGGACGGATCGTCCTACGGTGTCCCCATCGGGGCCAACACCCTGGCGCTGTATTACAACAAGAACGTACTGGACGCCGCCCACGTCGACCCGGCGTCGATCAAGGACTGGGCCTCGCTGACCACGGCGCTGAAATCGGTCAAGGCCGCCGGCAAGAAGGGCATCACCTTCTCCGCCATCGGTACCGAGGAGGGCAGCTTCCAGTTCCTGCCCTGGTTCTGGGGCGCAAAGGGCGACCTCACCCATCTGGACAACGCCGACGGGCAGGCCGCCCTGTCGCTGTGGAAGGACTGGCTCTCCCAGGGGCTGGCGCCCAACGACGTGCTGATCAACACGCAGACCACCAGCTGGCAGGAGTTCGCCACCGGCCAGTTCGCGTTCGGTGAGAACGGCACCTGGCAACTGGGGAACGCCAAGAAGGCGGGCTTCCCCTACGGCGTGATCAGCATCCCGGCCCGCACCGGGGGCCCCGCTCCGGCGCCGACCGGCGGCGAGTTCGTCACCGTACCGGTGCAGAAGGACACCGCGCGGTACAAGACCTCGGCGAAGATCGTCTCCTGCCTGACCGACAACGCGAACCTGCTGGCGACCGACACCACCTTGTCCTACATCGCGCCCACCAGCGTGGTGCAGGACCAGCAGGTCACCGCGAACCCGGAACTGAAGCCCTGGAAGGCGGCGGTGGCGGCCGCCCGCGGACGGACCAGCGACGGCCTGGGCGTGCGCTATCCGGTGATCTCCGAGCAGTTGTGGACCGCCGTGCAGGCGGCGCTGTCCGGGGGCAAGAGCCCGGCGTCGGCGCTGAAGGCGGCACAGTCCGCGGCCGACAGCCACAAGGGCTGAACCGGCCTCCTCCCTACCGGCACGCGATCAGCCGCCTGGCACGCTGACCCCGGCGGTCGGTCGCACCGACCCCGCCGTGTCGCCGCCCGTCCCGGTGGCACGGCGGGCTGGCGCCGTCCGGCACCCCGTCTCCCGGGGTACTGCGACGGCGCCAGTACTCCCAGGGCGGTACCGGTATCCGCCCAGGCGGCCCACTGAACGAGGAGCACCTATGCCCACCGCCCACGTCGACGGTCGACGCCGCGGGTCGCCGACCGCGTCCGGGACGAGTCGCGAGCACATCCGTCCCGCGCAACGGCGCACCGGTCCCGGGCGTCGCGGCCGCGACAGCCGACGGGCCGCCCAGCTCGCCGCATGGGGATTTCTGGCGCCGGTGATCGTGTATCTGGGGGTCTTCTACGCCTATCCGCTCTACCGCAACCTGGACCTGTCCCTGCGGCACTACACGGTGCGGTCGTTCGTGCAGGGCGGGGCGCCCTTCTCCGGCTGGGACAACTTCCGGCAGGTCATCGACGATCCGACGTTCAGTACGGCGCTGCGCAACACCATGGTCTTCACCCTGGTCTCGATCCTCTTCCAGTACGTCATCGGACTGGCGCTCGCGGTGTTCTTCCACCGCGGGTTCCGCCTGGCACCCACCCTGCGGGCGCTGTTCCTGATCCCGTGGCTGCTGCCGCTGATCGTGTCGGCCTCCACCTGGTCCTGGCTGCTCAACAGCGACTCCGGCGTCGTCAACTACGTCCTGCACGTGGCCGGCATCGGCGAGGTCAACTGGCTGACGTCCCCGCACTGGGCGCTGGTCTCGGTGATCATCGCCAACATCTGGATCGGCATCCCGTTCAACCTGGTCATCCTCTACAGCGGTCTGCAGAACATTCCCGGTGAGCTGTACGAAGCCGCCTCGCTGGACGGCGCGAGCAGCTGGCAGCAGTTCCGGCGGATCACCTTCCCCCTGCTGCGGCCGGTCTCGGCGATCACCGTACTGCTCGGTCTGATCTACACCCTCAAGGTGTTCGACCTGATCTGGATCATGACCAAGGGCGGCCCGGGAGACTCGTCGACCACCCTGTCCACCTGGTCGTACCGGCTGGGCTTCGGTTCGCTGCTGCCCCAGTTCGGGCCCGGGGCCGCGGTCGGCAACATCCTCATCATCATCGCCCTGGTCTTCGGGCTCTGCTACATCCGGCTCCAAAGGAGGCAGACGTCATGACGGCGTCCCGTGCGGTCCGCTCCCGGCGCAACACCGTCATCGGCGTCGTGCTGACCGCGGTCATGCTCTTCCCGGTCTACTGGATGATCAACGTCTCGCTCACCCCGCAGCAGGACATGCGCAAAAGCCCGCCCGACCTGTTTCCCCTGCACCCCACCTTCACCGGCTACCGCGCCGTCCTCGACGACCAGTTGCCCTACCTGTGGGTGAGCCTGCTGATCGGGCTGAGCACCGTCGCCCTGACCTTGCTGCTCTCCGCGCCCGCCGGGTACGCGCTGGCCAAGCTCCGCCCACGCGGCGGCGGCCTGGTCGGCATGGTGCTGCTGATCGCCCAGATGATCCCGGGCATCGTGATGGCGATGGGCTTCTACGGCATCTTCCTCAATCTCGGCATCATGAACACCTGGTGGGGACTGGTCGTGGCCGACTCCACCATCGCCGTGCCCTTCGGCGTGATGATCTTCACCGCGTTCATGTCCGGCATCCCGGACGAGCTCATCTCCGCGGCGAAGATCGACGGTGCCACCACCTGGCGCACCTTCACCTCTGTCGTCGTGCCGGTCTCGCGCAACGCGGTGGTGACCGTGTCGCTGTTCAGCTTCCTGTGGGCCTGGTCGGACTTCGTCTTCGCCAACACCCTCGACAGCGGCGGCGACATGCGCCCCATCACCCTCGGCATCTACAAGTACATCGGCAACAACAACCAGGAGTGGAACGCCATCATGGCCACCGCGGTGGTCGCCTCCATCCCCGCGGCCGTCCTGCTCGTCGTGGCCCAACGCTATGTCGCCGCCGGCGTGAGCGCCGGCGCCGTCAAGGACTGACGCCGAGGTCGGTGACCACGGCGGCGCCGCGGAACTGGGGCCGCGGCGCCGCTCAGGGGGAATGATCGTTACGTGAACGTGCAGGACAGCTGGAGCGCACTCGGCGGGGTCTGGCCGGTGTCGACCAGATAGCCGAAGCTGGTGGTCGCTCCCGGGGCGACGGAGCCGTTGTACGAGGTGTTGTGGGCGGTGGTCAGGGCGCCGCTGGTGCCCTGAACGGCGTTCCACATCTGGCTGATGGTCTGGCCCGTCGGCTGGCTCCAGGAGACCGTCCAGGCGCTCAGGGCCGCGGTGCCGGTGCTCTTCACGGTGACGTCGACCTGATAGCCGCCGGCCCAGGAGTTGGTCACGGCGTACGACGCCGTGCAGAGCGGACCGCTCGTGGGCGGTGTGGTCGGTGGCGTGGTGGGCGGGGTGGTGGGCGGTGAGGTCGAGGGAGTCGTGGGCGGTGTGGTGACGCCTCCCGCGTTGAGGGCGTTCAGGACGGCGGTGTAGGCGGCCTTCTTGTTGTAGCTGCCGTCGAAGAGCAGGGGGTTGTCACCGCTGCGCCAGGAGTACTTGTCGGTGACGCCCCACACCGTGATGCCGGTGCAGCGTGCGACGCTCAGGCAGGCTTTGACGGTGTTCGTGTACGCGGTCGCCGGTGCCTGGGCGATGTCGAGTTCGGTGAGCTGGACATCGACGCCCAGGGCGGCGAAGTTGGACAGCGTCGTCTGGAAGCTGGACGGCGGCCCGCTGGAGCCGAAGTGGCTCTGGAAGCCGACGCAGTCGATCGGGACGCCGCGGGACTTGAAGTCCTTGACCATGTTGTAGACGCCCTGGGTCTTGGCGTCGGTCCAGTTCTCGATGTTGTAGTCGTTGTAGCAGAGCTTGGCGTTGGAGTCGACGGAGTGCGCGGTGCGGAAGGCGTGCTCGATGAAGCCGTTGCCGAGCTTGTCCTGGAAGGGCGAGCTGCGGTGCTGGCCGCTGCCGCCGTCGGCGAAGGCCTCGTTGACCACGTCCCAGGCGTAGATCTTGCCCTTGAAGTGGGTCATGACCTGCGTGATGTGGTTGTCCATGGCCGATTGCAGATCCGACGCGGACAGGTTCGAGACCCAGCCGGGGAGCTGGTTGTGCCACACCAGCGTGTGCCCACGGATCTTCATGCCGTGGGCCTGGGCGTTGGAGACGATCTGGTCCGCGGCGCCGAAGCTGAACGAGCCGCGGGACCGCTCGGTGGCGTCCCACTTCATCTCGTTCTCCGGCGTGACCGCGTTGAACTCCGTGTCGAACGTGGCGGCGTACTGGGACTCACCGAGGTGGTTTGCGGCGACCGCCGCACCGAAGTAACGGCCGCTGCTCGCCGCCGCGGCGCCCAGTGTGTTCGCCGCGTTGGCGGTGCCGGCCAACGACACGAGACCGATCGTGGCCGCCACGGTCGCGGTGAGGGCGGTCACCGCGGTCCGCACTCGGGAGCGGCGCCTGGCGAGGGACCCGCCGGTGGGTGGCACCGGGGCGTGGGACAACTCAGGGATCACTTCAACCTCATCTCCTGGCATTCCGGTCCGGGTATGCCGAAAGGGCAGGCCCGGACCGGACACTGTGGGGGACCATTCGCGAGGATCGGGGCAGCCACGGAACGTGCTCCGCTGTCGCGGCGTGGCTACCGTGAAACGGACGTCATTCTTGCCCTGAGAGACCGAAACGTCAACGACTACGGTACGAAACATTCGGCGATGATGATGGAATCAGCCGAGCCGAAAAGGCGGGAAGCCAGCCGGAGTTGTCGTTCCCGGCCGTCAGCGGGCGGTCATCGGCGCTTCCCGAGCAGGGCAGGCGGGAATTCCCGCGCTGCGCCGTCCGGGGTGGCCGGGTTGGCCCGCAGGAAGCTGTCGAAGATTCCGGCTCGGTATTCGAAATATTTCGATCGGACGACCGTATCGCTCACCAGCCGCGCCACCGTGGCGGGAACTCGCCGCGGGACGGATATCGGGTCGTCCGTCCCCGCGTCCTGCGGCGGTCCGGAGCTCAGGGAGCGTCCGGACCGCCGGGACATCAGCGCGCCCGGCCTCCGCCGTCGGCGCGCGTCTGAGGGACCCCGGGGTCCTACTGGCGGGTCCACTTCTGGTTGGCGGCGCCGGTGCAGTTCCACAACTCGACCAGTGAGCCGTTGGCCGTGGCGGCCCCTGTGACGTCCAGGCAGAGCCCGGACTGCACGTTGACCACTGTGCCGTTGCTGTTGAGGGTCCACTGCTGGTTGGTGCCGCCGTGGCAGTCGTAGATGATCACGGCGGTACCGGCCGTGGTCCCGGAGCCGGAGGCGTCAAGGCACTTGCTGCCGTAGACGACCAGTTCTTTGGCGGAGTTGAGGACCCAGGACTGGTTGGCGCCGCCGTTGCAGTCCCAGATATCGGCGCGGGTGTTGTTCGCGGTGCTCGCGTTCGGCACGTCGAGGCACCGGTTGGAGCCGGCGCCGCGCAGCACGGTGGTGCTGCCACCGCCGCCACCGCCGCCGGGGTTGGTGCCGGTGCCCCAGCCCCACTGGAGCCGGTCGAGGCCCGACTGGTTGGTGACACCCACCGAGAGGTTGGTGCCGGTGCCGCTGAGCGTGGTGATCGCGCAGGACGCGTTCTCGCAGGGGCCCGGGCCCTGTGTCTGGGTGTTCTGCTTGACACCCGTCCACAGCACGGAGCCCATGCCGAGGTTGCGGACGGTGTCGGTGATCGCGTACAGGTAGGAGAGGTCGTTGACCCCGTCCTTGGGACCGTTGTAGTTCACACCCGTGTTCATGGGAACACCGAACTCGGTCAGCACCGCGCGGCCGGCGTAGCCGCACAGGTTGCCGGTGAAGTCGTTGACCCACGCCGCCTCGGTGGTGTGCGAGTCGCCGAACATGCCGTAGATGTGGATCGACAGCAGCGTGCCCGACAGCCGCGAGTCGCCGCCGACGGAGCACAGGTTCCCGTCGGAGTACAGGCCGGGCACGATCACGTGGTTGCGGGGAAGACTGGGGTAGCGTGCCAGCCAGGAGGCCTCGAAGTTGGTCAGGTCGGTGGCGTTGTACCCGTATGGCTCGTTCATGATGTCGAAGTAGAAGTTGGCGTGCCCTCCGTACTTGTTGATCATGGTGTCCCACATCTGGTTGAACGACGTGAGGTCACTGACCTTTCCGCCCTGCAGCCACGGGGCGACGATGACGTTCATGCCCAGTGCGGTGGCGGCGTCCAGGGCCGCGGTGTAGCTGTTCCACCATGTTCCCGACGTGGTCGCCGCGTTGAACCCCAGGCGGACCGTGTTGGCGCCGAGGCCCTGGAAGCCCTTGAGGATCGCGGTGGACTTCGTGTACGTGGTCGCGTAGCTGTCCGAGGTGGCCAGGCCGACCGGGATGTTCGGACCGGTGATGAAGTTGTCGTTGGGATCGGCCCAGTTGACGCCGTGGAACTGGCTGGTGACGGCGGGCGCGGCCGAAGCCGCCTGTATCGCGGCCGCCTGCGCCACGCCGGAGGCCAGCGCCCCGAACAGCATCAGCGCCATGGCCGCGGCCACGGCGATCAGGCGCGGAACGAGGCGGCCGGGCGAAAGGGCCTCCACCGCCCGGCGCTTCCGAGCGGCCGAAGCGACGCCGTGCCGACCGTTGCCTTGGTGCTTCTCGCAGCCAGGTGAAGCTGGCATGGTGTGGTTCACGCGGTCTCCTTGCGGTGCGTGGGGGGCAAGGTCTTCCTAGTGGAATGTTAGCGTTAACAATTGCGCCACGGCCGTGCGCTGGTCTGCGATGGTTGACGGGGTTCAAGAACCAACGGCGGCAGCGTGCCCCACTCCCTGCGCTCTGTCAACAGTCGACACAGGGGCGCCAGTTCGGAACATGTGTGGTGGGCGGCTCGGCCGCCCCACCGGTCGCGCCGGGGAGCGATGGCGTGGATTTCCGGTCGACGTCCCCTGTGCTGGTCTGCTCACCAGGCGGTCACGTGGGACGGGTCGGGCGCGGGCGGCGGCGCACCTGCGTTCCCGAAGGCGGCCCGCGTCGGTTGGGGAGGGCCGGCGCCTGGACGCAAGCGCTCCCGTGGCGCTGAAAACGGTCCGGTGCGGGGGATTACGTACGGGCGTCGTGGTGGTTACGCTCGGCTGCGTGCCTTGGGAGCGCTCCCATGACGCTTCCGGCCTTGGCCACCCCGAGAGCCCTCTCCCCCCACGAGAGCACGGAGGACTACCTGTGACATCTCCCATCCGTATACCGCGCCCCGCCGGCGCGGCCGGGACCCCCGCGCGGGGGTTACGCCCGCGCAAGGCCATGGCGCTCGGCCTGGCCGCCGGCCTCGCCGCGACGGGTATCGCGCTGGGCACCCAGGTCAGCGCGGGCGCCGCGGCGCAGGGCTCCCTGCCTGCCGGTACCCAGTTCTACAAGGACCCGAACTCGCAGGTCGTCCGGTGGGTCGCCGCCAATCCCGGTGACTCCCGCCAGCCGGTCATCGCCCGGCGGATCGCGTCGCAGCCGCAGGCGATCTGGTTCTCCAACTACCGCCCCAGCACGGTCACCAGCGATGTCAGGTCGGTCACCACCGCAGCGGCCGCCGCCGGGCAGGTGCCGGTAATGGCCGTCTACGAGATCCCCAACCGCGACTGCGGCGGCGCCTCCGCCGGCGGCGCACCGGACCTGGCCTCCTACGACGCCTGGGTGCGCGACTTCGCCGCCGGGCTGGGCAGCGGCCGGTCGGTCATCATCCTGGAGCCCGACTCCATCTCCCTGACCACCTGCCTGTCCGCGCAGCAGCAGGCCGACCGGTTCGCCTCCCTCTCCCGGGCCGGTGCCGCCATCCACGCCGCCGCCCCCAACGCCAAGGTCTACCTCGACGGCGGCCACTCGGCCTGGAACAGCGCCTCCGAGCAGGCGAACCGGCTGCGCGGGGCCGGCATCCTGACCAACGCCGACGGCCTGTTCACCAACGTCTCCAACTTCAACGCCACCGCCAACGAGGTCACCTTCGCCAAGAACGTACTGGCAGCCCTCGGCAACCCGGCCAACCTGCACGCCGTGGTGGACACCAGCCGCAACGGCAACGGCCCGGCCGGCGGCGGCGCGTGGTGCGACCCCTCCGGCCGCGCCATCGGCACCTACCCCACCACCAACACCGGGGACCAGGCCATCGACGCCTTCCTCTGGGTGAAGCCGCCGGGTGAGGCGGACGGCTGCGCCGGCGCCGCGGGCACCTTCCTGCCCGACATCGCCTACGCACTGGCATCCGCCGGAGCGTCGGATCCCACCACCCCACCGCCCACCACCCCACCGCCCACCACCACCCCGCCCACGACGACCCCGCCGCCCACCACGACGCCGCCCACGACGACCCCGCCCACAACCCCGCCGCCGTCCACGGGTGGCCCGACCTGCTCGGTCCACTACACCGTCGCCAGCGCCTGGACGGGCGGCTTCACCTCCGACGTCACCGTGCGCAACACCGGCGGCAACGCCGTCAACGGCTGGTCACTCACCTGGACCTTCCCCACCGACCAGAAGGTCACCAACGCCTGGAACGCCAAGGCCACCCAGTCCGGCGCGACCGTGACCGCCACCGACCTCGGCTACAACGCGACCATCCCATCCGGCGGCACCACCAGCTTCGGCTTCCAGGGAACCGGCTCCACCACCACCGCACCCACCACCTTCACCCTCAACGGCGGCCCCTGCAGCCTCTTCTGACACCCCACCCGACCACCAACGGCGGCCGACCCGGGAGCACCCGGGCCGGCCGGCAGTGGCGCCGCCTTCCCCGGTGACCCCTGGCCCGGGTGTCGGCGGCTGCCCAGGGATGCGCACGGCCGGTCCGACCGTTGAGGAGCGCCGCAGTCCCTTACGTCCTCCCGTCCCCGGCGAAAGGAACGCCATGCTGTATCGGCTGCCATGGAGCAAAGCCGCAAGCGTCGCAGCAGTCCGACCTCGAAGGGGGCCCGCCGGGAAGCGCATGATCGCTCTTCTCGCGGTCATCCTCGGATTCTTCCTGATATCCCAGCCGGCCGAGGCGGCGACGGTGACGCAGTACCCCGGAACCGTCTGGAACGACACCTCCGGGCATGTCATCCAGGCACACGGCGGAGGCTTTATCAAGGTCGGCGGCACTTACTACTGGCTCGGCGAGGACAAGACCAGCGGGTCGCCCTTCCAGAACGTCACCTGCTATTCCTCGACCGATCTCGCGCATTGGATGTTCGTCGGCAATGTGCTGACGCGGCAGTCCAGCGGTGACCTCGGACCCAATCGGATCGTCGAGCGGCCGCACGTCGTCTACAACAGCGCCACGGCGCAATATGTGATGTACATGCACATCGACAACTCCGGCTACACAGAGCGGAAAGCCGGCGTCGCCACCAGCAGCAGTGTCTGCGGCGCCTACACCTACCGCGGCAGCTTCAAGCCCCTCGGCCACGACAGCCTGGACGACAACCTCTTCGTCGACGGCGGCACCGGGTACTTCATGAGCGAGGACCGGACCAACGCCAAACTACAGATCTACCGGCTCTCGTCGGACTACCTCACCGTCTCCTCCCTGGCAGCGACCCTCCCTCAGTACGAGGCACCCGCCATGGCCAAGATCGGCGGTACCTACTACCTCTTCGGCTCGCACCTGACCGGCTGGTCGACCAATGACAACCAGTACGCCACCGCCAACTCGATCACCGGCACCTGGTCGTCATGGCGCGGTTTCGCTCCGTCCGGCACCAGTACCTGCAACTCGCAGACGACGTCGATCCAGCCGGTCTCCGGCTCCAGCACGACCAGTTACCTCTTCATGGGCGACCGGTGGAACTCCGGCAACCTCACCGATTCGCGGTACATATGGGAACCGCTCACCGTCAACGGCGCCACCGCCTCGATCACCTGCCGCGCCTCCTGGAGCATCGACGCGCAAACGGGCGTCATCGGCGACTCCGGCGGGAGCGGGGACACCACCGGGCCGTTGCGCGGGACGGCCTCCGGCCGCTGCCTGGACGTACCGAACGGGAGCACCGCCAACAACACCCGGACCGAGATCTGGGACTGCAACGCCGGCGCCAACCAGCTCTGGAGCCTCAACTCCGCCAAGGAACTGGTGGTGTACGGCGGCAAGTGCCTCGACGCGTCGGGCAGCGGCACCGCCCCCGGCACCGCCGTCATCATCTACGACTGCCACGGCGGAACCAACCAGCAGTGGAACCTCAACAGCGACGGTTCCGTCACCAACGCCGCGTCGGGCCTGTGCCTGGACGTCACATCGGCCGCCACCGCCAACGGCACACTGGTCGACCTCTGGACCTGCAACGGCGGCGGCAATCAGCGATGGGAGCGGCAGTAGGCGGGGTCGAGCGGTCTCCTCGGCCGAGGTGGAAGCGGCAACCGCGGTGTCCGGAACGTCGGCCGGTCCCCGGACCGGAGTCGCCACTGCGGCTCCGCGGCGGATCGCCTGCCGTGCCACGTCTTACCCGTACTCAGTCAGCGCTGTCGCGCCGACCGGTTGAATCCGGGGCCCGGTCCGCCGCCGCTGTGCGCTCTTCCACCGGAGGGCGGGCCCGGTCCTGCTGGCGGGCCCGGCCGCGGCGGGCGATCTCGGCCGCGGCCACGCCGGTCACCCCCAGGAAGCCCAGCGAGAGCAGGAAGACCGGTGAGGTGGGGGAGGCGGCGCGGCTGCCCGCGACCACATAGGCGGCCGTGTTGGCCGCGCTGCCCGCCGCGGTCGCGGTGAGGAAGGGCAGCAGCCGGATACGGGAGAGAGCCGCTGCGTAGTTGGCCGCCGCGAACGGCACCCCGGGGAAGAGCCGCAGGGCAAGCGTGCTGCGGAAGCCGTGCCGGCTCAACTGGCGGTCGAGGGACAGGACCAGACGCCCCCGCAGCAGTGGCCGTACCGCGTCCCGCCCGAGGAAACGGCCGAGCAGGAAGGCCAGCCCCGCGCCGAGTACGGTGCCGGCGATCGCCGCGGGAAGCCCGGCGTGGATGCCGTAGAGCGCCCCGGCGGCGGCGTTGAGCAGCGGACGCGGTACGAAGGCGACGGTGGCGAGCCCGTAGGCGAGGGCGAAGAGCGCGGCGGCGCCGAGACTTGACGAGGTGTGGAGCGGCCACCCGTGGCTGAGCGACCGCTGGGGCTCCAGCGCGATCGCGGCCGCGATCGCGCCGGCCAGGACGGCCACCAGCAGGGTGAACCTGGCCCACGGCGAGACCAGGACCCGGGAGCACCGCGCCGCGAACCGGCGGCTGGGGGCGTCGTGGGGGAGGGGGACGGCTTGGTCGACCACCAGGCGAGCGTAACCGAGCCGGCGGCCGGCCGGTGCGACCCGAGCCCTACGCCCCCACCTCGTCGGCGACTTCCCGCTGCCGCTGAGCCCCGGCGGTCACCACCGGCGAGAGCGCCCCCGGCGCCCGGTGGTCCAGGACGCCCGCCGTGATCGCGATGCCGAGCCCGACCACCGCGAGCACCGCGCCGACCAGGGCGGGAGACGTCCAGCCCCAGCCGGCCGCGATCGCCGCGCCGCCGAGCCACGCACCGCCCGCGTTGGCCAGGTTGAAGGCCGAGTGGTTGGAGGCGGAGGCCAGGGTGGGAGCCCTACGGGCCTTGTTCATGACGAGCATCTGCACCGGGGTGGTGGTGAGAAAGCCCACCGCGCCGAGGACCACCACGGCGATGGGCGCCGCCACCTTGGAGTGAGCCGCGAAGTGGAAGCCGACCAGGACCACGGCGAGCGCGGCCAGCGAACCGTAGAGGGTGGGACGCAGGGCCCGGTCGGTGAGCGGGCCCGCGAGCAGCACGCCCAGGGTCATCCCGACGCCGAAGAGAGCCAGCAGCACGCTGACGGTGCCGTCGGCGAAGCCGGTGACCTCGGTCATCATCGAGGCCAGATAGCTGTAGACGGCGAACACCCCGGCGAAGCCGAACACCGCGGTGAGCAGCCCGAGCAGCACCTGCGGCTCGCGCAGCGCCCCCAACTCCTGGGCGAGCCCGCCGTGTTCCTCCTCCGGCAGCCGCGGAACGAGCAGCGCGAGAGAGGCGAGGGCGATCAGCCCGACCACCGAGACGACGACGAAGGTGGCGCGCCAGCCGAGGTGCTGGCCGAGCGCGGTGGCCGCCGGGACGCCGACGATGTTGGCGACGGTCAGGCCGAGGAACATCGCGGCCACCGCCCGTGCCTTGCGGTCCTCGGTGACCAGCCGGGAGGCCACGACGGCGCCGACGCCGAAGAACGCCCCGTGCGGCAGCCCGGCCAGGAAGCGGCCGGCGAGCAGCGTGGCGTAGCCGGGGGCGACGGCCGAGCCGAGGTTGCCGAGGGTGAACAGGCCCATCAGCAGCAGGAGCATCCGCTTGCGGGGGATGCGGGAGCCGAGCGCGGTGAGCAGCGGGGCGCCCACGACGACACCGAGGGCGTAGGCGGAGACGAGGTAACCGGCGGTGGGGACGGAGGTGCCGAGGTCGCCCGCGACGTTGGGCAGCAGGCCCATCATCACGAATTCAGCGGTGCCGATGCCGAAGGCGCTCACCGCCAGGGCGAGTATGGCCAGGGGCATGAGGGTTCCTTCACGGTACGGGGCGGCTGGCTTGATCTTTGAGCTGGGCCGCCCGGGGCGTCTGGGTGGATGGCTAAGTTCATCGCCGGAACAAATTCTCGCACCCTCGTGATTCCCGGACGTCACCAGCGGGTGACGTCGCGCCGACGGTCCGTGCGAGCGGTCCGGAACACCCTCGGCGTGTCGCACCCCCGCGCCGCACGGGTGCGACACGCCCGGGCGGCGTGCCCGGAGCCGCACGGAAGCGGCGAGCGGAGGCACGTCGGAGGCACCGGCCGGCTGCTGGGAGAATCGGCGGATGACCGAGGAACCCGTACCCGTCACCAGGGCCGTCGACTTCGGCACCGCGAAGCTGCTGCCCGACGTGGACCGGGCGCGGGCCTGGCTGCTCACCGTGGACGACGCCCCGCAGTCGTACGTGGATCTGGACGACCCCGAGCACCTCGAGTTCGAGTACACCCGGCGCATCGCGCACGTACTGGAGTCGGCCTTCGACACGCCGGTGCACGCCGTGCATCTGGGCGGCGGCGCGCTGACGCTGCCGCGCCGGCTGGCGCTCACCCGGCCGGGATCACGCCAGTGGGTCGTGGAGGCCGATCGCGGGCTGGCCGCGCTCGTCGCGGAACACCTGCCGCTGTCCGACCCGGACATCACCGTGCACACGACGGACGCCCGGGCGTGGCTGGCGGCCGCGCCCGACGCGAGCGCGGACGTGATCGTCGCCGACGTCTTCCACGGCTCGCGGGTCCCCGCCCATCTCACCTCGGTGGAGTTCCTGCGCGAGGCCGTACGGGTGCTGCGCCCCGGCGGCGTCTACGTGGCGAACATCGCCGACGGCGCGCCCTTCGCCTTCCTCGGCTCACAACTCGGCACCGTCCGGGCGGGGTTCGGTCAAAGCGCCGATCTCTGTCTGCTGGCCGAGCCCGGAGTGCTGCGGGGCCGCCGTTTCGGCAACGCCGTGCTGGCCGCCGCCCGGCGCCCGCTGCCGCTGGACGCGCTGGCCCGGTCGTGCGCGGGTGACGCCTTCCCGGCCCGGGTGGTGACGGGTACCGCCCTCGCCGCCCTGACGAGGGCACCGGTCCACGACGCGACCGCGACCGCCTCGCCCGTACCGCCGGACGGCGCCTTCACCGTGGGATGAGCGGGGCGGCCGAACCGCCGGAGCGCCCGGGCACCCGACCAGACCCGGCCCCCGTACCGGATCCGCCGCCTCACGCCGCAGGTTCCGCCACCGGCGGGGCCGGGACCACCGGCCGGGCGGCCGGCCGCCGCTCCAGCCGCCGCACCTCCGGCAGCACCAGCACCGCCCCGGTCAGCAGCACGACCAGCGCCGCCGACCCCCACAGCGCCTGCGTGCGGCCGAAGACGGCCGCCGCGGGACCCGCCGCGGCCAGCGCCAGGGGGGTCATGGCGACCGAGCCGAACCAGTCGTACGCCGCCACCCGGGACATCTTCTCCGCCGGGATCTCCTGGTGCAGCGCGAGCATCCAGCCGACCGCGAACACCTCTATGGCGACGCCCGCCGCGAACATCACCGGCACCAGCACCCACAGCCGCGGCGCGAACGCCAGGGCGGCGGGCGGCAGGGCCAGCGGGAAGACACCGAGGGTGCCGACCAGCAGCATCCGGCGCGGCCGCCAGCGCATCATCAGCAGCCCGCCGGCCACCGTACCGATCCCGGTGGCGGCCAGGGCGAGCCCCCACGGTCCGGCCCCGCCCAGGTGTTCGCGGGCGACCAGCGGACCGTAGACCGCCTCGCAGCCGCTCACCACGCTGTTGACGACGGCGAACTGCGCGACGATGCCCCACAGCCAGGAGCGGGAGGCGAACTCCCGCCATCCCTCGCGCAGGTCGCGCAGGATGCCGCCGGACGGCTCCGCACGTTCGGCCGCGACGACGTCGAGCCGCGCGCGCAGGCCCGCCGCCACCGCGAAGCCGGCCGCGTCGGCCGCGAGCACCCAGCCGGGACCGACGCCCGCCACCAGGGCGCCGCCCAGCGCCGCGCCGCCGATGCTCGCGCCGTTCATCGAGAGGCGGAAGACCGAGAACGCCTTCCCCGCGTGCGCGGTCTCGACGGTGGACAGCACCATGCCTTCCGAGGCAGGCGAGAAGAACGCCTGCGCGGTGCCCCCGGCGGCGGTCAGCAGCGCCATCTGCCACAAGGCGGGGTGTCCGGTGAGCACCAGCAGCGCGAAGATCCCCTGCGAGGCGGCGTTGGCGCTGTTGGCCACCACCATGACCCGCTGCCGGGCCACCCGGTCGGCCACCGCGCCCCCGATGAGCAGGAAGACCACCATGGCCAGAGTGCGGGGCGCCGCCACCAGACCGACGTCCGTCGCGTCGCCGCCCTGGTCGATGACGGCGTACGCGGCCGCGATGACCGCGCCCGAGTTGCCGATGCTGGTGATGAAGGACGCGGTGACCAGCAGTTGGAAGGTGCGGCCGGCCCACGACGGCGGACTCGGCAGCAGGCCGCGCCGGGCGGGCGGTCGGGGCGCCTGGATGTCGCGTTTCACCCCCGGGACTGTCCAGGAGTGCCCGGTCCGCCGCAAACCATTTCCCGCCGGCCGGTGCGCTCGGCCGGGTGGCGGCCCGGCCGGTGGGTGCCGCAATCTCCTACCGGTTGGTAACATCCGCTCATGTCAGAGACCCCGCCCTCCACGGGCCCCTCCATAGGCGAACTGCTCACGGCCACCGTGCCCATGGCGCGCACCCTCGGGCTGGAGTTCACCGAGACCGGCGCCGAGCGCGCGGTGGTGCTGCTGCCCGACCGGGCCGACTTCCACAACCACGTGGGCGGCCCGCACGCCGGGGCGCTGTTCACGCTCGGCGAGTCCGCGTCCGGCGCGATCGTGCTCGCCGCCTTCGGGGAGCAGCTCAGCCGGGCGGTGCCGCTCGCGGTCCGCGCCGAGATCGCGTACAGCAAGCTGGCCAAGGGGCCGGTGACCGCCATCGCCGAGCTCGGTCGGCCCGCCGCAGACGTGATCGCCGAGCTGGACGCCGGGACCCGCCCCGAGTTCCCCGTCGAGGTCTCGGTCCGCCGCGCGGACGGCGCCGAGACGGCCCGGATGACCGTTGTCTGGACGCTGCGGCCAAACGGGTGAGCCTGACCGGGGAGCCGCCAGGGGCTTACCGGGGTGTGCCGGGAGGTCTGCCGGGAGCCGCCGGGAGACGGTCGCCCCGCCGTCCACGGCCGCAACCGCGCCGCTGACCGGCCGTGTTCGCCTCCCCGGTCGGTTAGGCTTCCATGATGCGCGCGGGTACGTGCGTCCGACCGTCTTCGTGGGAGGGGACCGGCTGTGCACGTCCAGGATTGGCTAGACGGCATCCCGCCGGTCGCCGTGTATCTGATGGTCTTCCTGGTGGTCGGGGTGGAGAGCCTCGGCATCCCGCTCCCCGGCGAGATCGTGCTGATGACCGCCGCCCTGCTCTCCTCGCAGGGCAACGTCAATCCCTGGCTGGTCGGTCTCAGCGGCATCATCGGCGCGGTCGCGGGCGACTCGGTCGGCTACTCGATCGGGCACCGGGGCGGCCAGCCGCTCCTCGACCGGCTCGGCGAGAGATTTCCCCGCCACTTCTCGCCGGGGCATGTGGCCACCGCCGAGCGCTCCTTCCAGCGCTGGGGCATGTGGGCGGTCTTCTTCGGGCGCTTTGTCGCGCTGCTGCGGATCTTCGCGGGGCCGCTGGCCGGCGTGCTGAAGATGCCGTACCACAAGTTCCTGATCGCCAACGCGCTCGGCGGCGTCGTCTGGGCGGGCGGCATAACCGCCGTCATCTACTACGTCGGCGTGGTCGCCGAGCCCTGGCTCAAGCGCTTCGGCTACGTCGGTCTCGCCATAGCCGTGCTCTTCGGACTCGCTTCCATGCTCTACGTCAGGCGCCGGGCGGCCAAGACACAGGCCGAGATGGAACTCGCCGCCGCCGAGGAACGACAGACGGCGGCGGCCAGGTCCGGCGAGTAGACCCGTACCTCCGGCGCCTGACGGCGCGGCCGGGCAAACGCCGTACCGTGCCCGGCGCCGGGCCGGACCGCCCGCGCCGGCACCGTATACGGTGGCTGGGTGCCCAGGAATGAGAACGTGTTCCGCTCCGTGATCGCGGGCGCCGCGGCCTGGCGGCGCCGTGCCGTCTCACGTCTGGTGCACCGGAGCTGGCGCTGGGCGCAGAACGCGGGCGCGGTCACCGCCGCCCGCCCCGGACCCCTCCGCTTCGGCCGGATCGGCGACGGCACCCGGCTCGCCTTTCCGCAGGGCACCGTCTTCGGCGAGCGGTGGATCCACCTCGGCGACCACTGCGTCATCGGCGAGCAGGTCACCCTGACCGCGGGCATGATGCCCGGCCTCGACCTCGGCCCGGAACCGGTGCTGCGGCTCGGTAACGGTGTCGTCCTCGGCCGGGGCAGCCATGTGGTGGCCTCGGCCCCGGTGGTCTTCGGCGACGACGTCTACTGCGGCCCCTACGTCTACGTCACCAGCGACAACCACTCGTACGACGACACCACCCAGCCCGTCGGCAAGCAGTGGCCGCGGTCCGCCCCGGTCGAGATCGGCGCCGGGAGCTGGCTCGGCTCGGGTTCGGTGATCCTGCCCGGTGCCCGGCTCGGCCGTAATGTCGTGGTGGCGGCCGGCTCGGTGGTCCGCGGCGAGGTCCCCGACTTCGCGGTGGTCGCCGGCGCGCCGGCCCGGGTGGTGCGCCGCTGGGAACCCGCGGCGGGCTGGCAGCCGCCGCTGCGCACCCCGCCCCCGGTGCCGATCCCCCAGGGCGTCACCCCGGAACAGCTCCTGGCCGTCAAGGCGTTGGAGGACCAGCCGGGCGCCTGAGCGCCGCCGCCCGCGGTGCCCCGGCGGTCCGTTCTTCCGCCACCGCCGCGATTTGTTAGGTTCACCCCATGCGCGCACCGATCGGGAATTTCGAGGACGCCCAACCCGCCACCGACCGTCGCGAGTTGCTGCCTGCGTCGGTGGCCGCCGCGGTGACCGCCGACATGATCCACGTCGACACCGACCCCGGCAAGGCCGACACCGCCGACTTCGTGGCGGCCTACGGCCCGGAGCTGGTCGAGCTCTCGGCCAACTGTGTCGTCGTGGCCGGCAAGCGCGGCCAGGACGTCACCCTCGCCGCGTGCGTGGTGCTCTCCACCACCCGGGTCGACGTCAACGGCGTGGTCCGGCGCCATCTGGGCGTCCGCAAGGCGTCCTTCGCGGCCATGGACGTGGCGGTCGGCGAGACCGGCATGGAGTACGGCGGCATCACCCCGGTCGGTTTGCCGGCGGCCTGGCCGCTGCTGATCGACGCGGCTGTCGTGGACACGCCGTACGTGGTGATCGGCAGCGGGGCCCGGCGCGGCAAGCTCATCGTGCCGGGCAAGAGCCTCGCCGCCCTGCCCGGCGCGGTCGTGCTGGCCGACCTGGGCGGCTGAGCCCGGGCGGCTGAGAACCGGCCGCCCGCCGGGCCGCGGGGAGCGAGGGCCCTCCACCGGTCAGTCCGACGGCTCGACCCCGGCACTCAGCCCGCTCAGCCCGGCCACCCGATCACCGGGCTGCCCGACCGCCCGACCAGGGCTCGCGGCCGCGTCGTTCAGCCCAGCCGCGGAATCTCGATCGCCGGGCACCGGTCCATCACCATCTCGAGACCGGCCGCCCTGGTCCGCTCGTACGCCGCCTCGTCCACCACCGCGAGCTGGAACCAGACCGCCTTCGCCCCTGCCGCCACCGCCTCGTCGGCGACCGCGCCGGCCAGCTCGGAGTTGACGAAGACATCCACCACGTCGACCGGAAAAGGGATCTCTGCGAGCGAGGCGTACCCCTGCTCGCCGTGCACCGGCTCCGCCTTCGGATGGACCGGCACCACCCGCTTGCCGAACTGCTTGAGGACCGCCGCGACGCCGTACGCCGCCCGCGCGGTGTTGTTCGACAGGCCCACCACCGCCCAGGTGTCGCCCGTCCCGGTCAGAATCCGCCGAACCGTTGCCGCGTCGCCGTACACGCCGTCCTCCAACCGCTGCCGCGCGGGTCACCCCGGATCGCCGACCCGGGCCCCGCGTCCCGCCATCTCTTCAGGTCCCGCGGATCTCTTCGGTTCCGCGGGACCTCTCTCAGCTCGAACCCGCGAACGACCGTCCCCATTCCCCCGCCCTTAGGCTGAACGGATGATCGACCGGTATCTGACGGTGGCCCGCGCGGGCGTCCACGAGAGCGAGATCAAGCGCTCCCGCTTCCTGTGCGCGCTCGCCCCGGCCGGCAGCGAGGCGGCGGCCCAGGACGTCGTCCGCCGGGTCCGCACGGCGCACCCCGCGGCGTCCCACAACTGCTTCGCCTACGTCATCGGGCCGGACGGACGGCTGCACCGGGCCAGTGACGACGGCGAGCCCGGCGGAACCGCCGGCACACCCATGCTCCAGGTCCTGCTCGGCCGCCAGGTGCGCGACACGGTGGCCGTCGTCACGCGCTACTACGGCGGCGTCCAGCTCGGCGCCGGCGGCCTGGCCCGCGCCTACGGCGGCGCCGTCTCGGCCGCGCTCGACGAGATCGGCACCATCGAGCGGCGCCGCCTCGTGCTCGTCACCGTCACCTCCGACCACCAGCGGGCCGGGCGGCTGGAGAACGACCTGCGCGCCGGGACGTACGCCCTGCGCGACGTCTCCTACGGCGCCGAGGTCACCTTCCGGCTGGGCATCCCGCAGGCCGACGTCCCCGCCTTCCGCTCCTGGCTCGCCGACACCACCTCGGGGGCGGCCCGCTGCGTGGTCGAGGGCAGCGCCTACGTGGACGTCTGACCTCGGTGTGGGAAAAGGCGGCCCGCCTTTTCCCACACCCGGAGGTCGGCCACCAGCCGACGCGCCGCGGCGGGCCGCCGTATCACTCGATCGGCGGCGAGCGGATGACCCGTGCCCACCCCTGGCCCAGGCTGAGGCGCATGCGGCCTTGGAGGGTCAAACTGGGGGCACTGTTCGTGACGCTGTCCTTCGTCGCGGCCTGTTCGGCCCCGGCGAGCCACCCCCGGCCGGCGCGGCACAGCACCGCCGTCCTGCACCAGGCGTCGCTCCGGCCGGACATCGTCCCGCGTTCGTCCTGGCACGCGGACGAGAAGGCCGTGCACGGGAAGCCCGTCTACGACACGAAGATCATGGCCGTGTTCGTGCACCACACGGACGGTCCCAACGACTACGACTGCGCGCGCGATGTCCCCGCCATCCTGCGGACGATCGAGGACCATCACATCCACGCCATGGGATGGGACGACATCGGCTACAACTTCGCCGTCGACCGGTGCGGCACCATCTACGAGGGACGGGCCGGCGGTGTCGACCGGGCGGTGATGGGCGCGCACACCGAGGGTTTCAACGCCCACAGCGTCGGGATAGCCGCGCTCGGCCACTTCGGCGAGGGCGTGAAGGTGCCGCGGCCCATGCTGAGGGCGATCGCCGCCATAGCCGCCTGGAAGCTGGACCCCGGCATCGACCCGCGGGGCCGGGTGCGGCTGGTGTCCAGCAACAACGCGAGCCGCTTCCGGAAGGGGACGACCGCGGATCTGAACGTCATCTCGGGCCACCGGGACGTCTTCCAGACCGACTGCCCGGGCCAGGCGCTCTATGACGCGCTGCCCTGGATACGGCAGGAGGCGGCCCAACTGCGGCGCAAGGCCACGTGGGCCGCCTGACACACCCGGTCGGCTGCCCGCCGCCACCCCGTTCCGGCCTGCCGCGCTCCCCGGCCCTCTACAATCCAGATCACCGCTGACATACGCGGCCGCCCGACCCCGAGTTCGGCGGAGCGGGCGGCGGCCGATCGGCGCGCCCCACGGCGGCGCGCGACGACTTCGAGGAACGGCGAGGACAGACGTGCGGGTCGGAGTTGCCGCGTGAGATTTCTGCACACCTCGGACTGGCACCTGGGACGTTCCTTCCACCGGGTCAGCCTGCTCGACGCCCAGCGGGCCTTCCTCGACCACCTGGTGGAGACCGTCCGCGCCGAAGGCGTCGACGCCGTCCTCGTCGCAGGCGACGTCTACGACCGGGCCGTCCCGCCGCTGTCCGCCGTCGAACTCTTCGACGACGCGCTGCACCGCCTCGCCGACCTGGGCGTGCCCACGGTGATGATCTCCGGCAACCACGACTCCGCCCGGCGGCTCGGCGTCGGGGCCGGGATCATGGGCCGGGCCGGCATCCACCTGCGCACCGACCCCGCCACCTGCCATCAGCCGGTGCTGCTGCCCGGCGGGCAGGGGGACCACGAGGGGCCGGGGGACCACGGGGACATCGCCGTCTACGGGCTGCCGTACCTCGAACCGGCCCTCGTGCGGCAGGAGTTCGGCGCCGAGCGGGCCGACCACACGGCGGTGCTCGGCGCCGCCATGGAGCGGATCCGGGCCGACCTCGGCCGTCGTCCGCCGGGCACCAGGGCCGTGGTGCTCGCGCACGCCTTCGTCACCGGGGCCGCGCCCTGCGACAGCGAACGGGACATCACCGCGGGCGGTGTGCAGGCCGTCCCCGCCGCAGTCTTCGACGGGGTGCACTACGTGGCGCTCGGCCATCTGCACGGCTGCCAGACGGTGGGCGAGCGGATCCGCTACTCCGGCTCACCGCTCGCCTACTCCTTCTCCGAGGAGCACCACCGCAAGAGCATGTGGCTGGTCGACCTGGACGCGGCGGGCGACGTGGTCGCCGAACGAATCGACACGCCGGTACCGCGGCGGCTCGCCCGGCTGCGCGGCCGATTCGACGACCTGCTCGGCGACCCCGTGCACGACCGGCACACCGACGCCTGGGTCGAGGCCACCCTTACCGATCCCTACCGCCCGCCCGAGCCGATGGCCGCGCTGGCCAAGCGCTTTCCGCACATCCTCAGCCTCGCCTTCGAGCCGGACGGCGGCGACGAGGACCGGGCGGCGTCCTACGCCCAGCGGCTGCGCGGCCGGACCGACCGGCAGATCGCCGAGGACTTCGTCACCCACGTACGGGGCCTGGCACCCGACCCCGCCGAACGCGCCGTGCTCGATGAGGCGTTCGACGCGGTGCGGGCCGGCGGGGCCGGCAAGGAAACGGACGGGGCCTGACCGGGATGCGACTGCACCGACTCGAACTCACCGCCTTCGGGCCCTTCGCCGGCACCCAGCACGTCGACTTCGACGAACTCTCCGCCGCCGGGCTGTTCCTGCTGCACGGCCCCACCGGCGCGGGCAAGACCTCCGTCCTTGACGCGGTCTGCTACGCGCTCTACGGACAGGTGCCGGGCGCGCGGCCGGCCACCCGGCTGCGCAGCGACCACGCCGCGGCCGGCACCGCCACCGAGGTGATCCTCGACCTGACCGTCGGCGGACGGCGGCTGGAGATCACCCGGCGTCCCGAACAACCGCGGGCCAAGCGCCGGGGCACCGGGACCACGCTGGACAAGGCGGTCACGCTGCTCAGCGAGCACACCGGCGGCCAGTGGCGGGGGCTGTCCACGTCCCACCAGGAAGTCGGCGAGGAGATCAAGCAACTGGTCGGCATGAGCTGCGAACAGTTCTGCCAGGTCGTGCTGTTGCCGCAGGGCGAGTTCGCCACCTTCCTGCGGGCGACCGCCACCGAGCGGGCCGCGCTGCTCGGCAAGCTCTTCGACACCCGGCGCTTCCAGGGCGTGGAGAAGTGGCTGCGCGAGCGCAAGCAGGAGGCGGCGCAGCGGCTCGGCCAGGGCAACGCGGACGTGCGCGACCTGACCGCCCGGTTGCGCCAGGCCGCCGGCGGCGCATCCGCGACCGAATCCGCAACCGAATCCGCAACCGAATCCGACCCCACAACCGAATCCGACCGTGCGGCGCACCCGCTGGAGTGGGCCGCGGTGCTGCGGTGCGACGCGCGCGAGGCACTCACCATCACCCGCTCGGCCCTGAGCCAGGCGGAGCACGCGCACCGGGCCGCGGCCGACGCCTTCGACGCGGTTCGCGACCTGCACGCCCTCCAGGCCCGCCACGCCGACGCCCGCGCCCGCGCCGAGGCCCTCGCCCTCGACCGCCCGGCCAGGGCAGCCGGCCGCGACCGCCTGGCCCGGGCCCACCGGGCCCTGACGGTCGACCCCGCCCTGGCCCGCCGGGAAAAGGCCGCCACCCAGCACCGGGAGGCGCTCTCCGTCGAGCAGCGGACCGTCGAAGAGCTGGTCGCGGCGGGCGAACCGCCGGCCGCGGGCGCGATTCCCCCGGCGCGCGGGTCCAGGGCGCCTGGCGAGGCGGAGATCCCGGCCGCGCGCCGCGGTGCGCAGGACACCACCGCCGCGGCCCACGGCGGCAGGTCCGCCCGGACCACCGGGGGACGGGCCGGGGCTCCCGAGCCGGGCGGCGCGCCGGATTCCCCCGTCGACGCGGCTCCAGGCGGGCGCGAGCGCGAGCCGGCCGGGGCCGGCGCCCGCACCGCCGGGCCCGCCCCGGCCGAACTCCTTCCCGGCGAGACACTGACCCGGCGGGCGGGGGAGTTGCGGGAGGAGCTGGGCGGTCTCGCCCAGGCGGAAGAGACCGAGGGGCGGCTCCGGGAGATCGCCGGCCGGCGGCAGGCGCTGGAGCGTGAGGAACGCGCCGACGAAGGGGTGGTCCGCGACGCCGAGGCATGGCTGGCGGGCTGGCAGCGGGAACGGGCGGACCTGACGGCGCGGGTGGACGCCGGAGTCGAGGCGGGCGCCCGGACCGCCGGGCTGGGCGTGGAGCTGGAGGCCGTTCGGCGGCGGCGGACGGCCGCCGCCGAACGGGACCGGCTGGCAGGGCGGTTGCGCGACGCCGAGCAGGCGGCGCGGGACACCCGGGACCGGGCCGCCGAGGCCCGGGAGGCCTGGCAGGACCTGCGGGAGGCCCGGATCGAGGGCATCGCCGCCGAGCTGGCCGCGCAGTTGGCGGACGGCGAGGCCTGCCGGGTGTGCGGCTCACCCGACCATCCCGCGCCCGCCACGCCCGCCGCCCGCCAGGTCACCCGGGCCGACGAGGACGCCGCGGACACCGCCTACCAGCGGGCGGCCACCGCGTATGACAAGGCCCGGACCGAAACCGCCCGGCTGGCGGCCGCGCTCGAAGCCGTCGGCGCCACGGCCGGCCAGGAGCCGGTGGCCCGGCTCGACGTCGCCCTCGCCGCCCTGACGGCCGAGCACTCCGCCGCCGCCCGTGAGACCGCCCGGATGCCCGAGGCCAGAGCGGCACTGGCCCGCGCCGAGGAAGAGCGCGAGCGCCGCACCGAGCAGCGCAACGCCGCGCTCAACAGGACCGCCGCGCGCACCTCCCGGCGGGAAGAACTGGACGAGCAGCACGAACGGCTGAGCGCCGAACTCGACCGGGCGCGGGCCGGCCACGCCAGTGTCGCGGCCCGCCGGGCCGCGCTGACCGCCCGGGTGGCGCTGCTGGAACGTTCCGCGCACGCCGTCCGGGACCGCGCCGAGAGCGCCGCACGGCTCGCCGACGCCGAATCGGCCCTGACCGAAGCCGCCGCCCGCGCCGGGTTCGGCTCGCCCGCCGACGCCGAGGCCGCGCTGCTGCCCGCCGGGCGGCTCCGCGCGGCCGAAGCCCTGGTGGAGGCATGGGCCAGGGAGGAAGCCGCTCTGGAAGCGGACCTCGCCGCGCCCGAGCCCGCCGCGGCCGCCGAGCTGCCCCCGGCGGACCCGGTGGCCGCTCAGGCGGCGCTGGCCGCCGCCACCGCCCGGTTGCGGACCGCGGCGGCCGAGGAGTCCGCCGCCGCCACCCGTTGCCGCGACCTCGACCGGCTCTCGGCGAGCGCCACCGCCCGGATGCGCCGGATCGCCCCGGAGCGGGCGGCGTTCACCCGGATCGCCCGGCTCTCCGACCTGGCCTCGGCGACCACGGTGGAGAACCGGTTCCGGATGGAGCTGGAGACCTATGTGCTGGCGGCCCGGCTCGAACAGGTCGCGGCCGCCGCGGGCGTCCGCCTCCAGCGCATGTCCGCAGGCCGCTACACCCTCGTCCACAGCGACGCCCGCGGCAGCGGCCGCGGCAAGTCCGGGCTCGGCCTGATGGTGGTGGACGCCTGGACCGGGACCGAACGCGACACCGCGACGCTCTCCGGCGGCGAGACCTTCTTCGCCTCGCTCGCCCTGGCCCTCGGCCTCGCCGACGTGGTGACCGACGAATCGGGCGGCACCCGGCTCGACACCCTCTTCATCGACGAGGGGTTCGGCTCGCTGGACGACCAGACCCTCGACGAAGTCCTCGACGTCCTCGACGGGCTGCGGGAACGGGACCGGGCGGTCGGCATCGTCAGCCACGTCGCGGATCTGCGGCACCGGATTCCGGCCCAGCTCCGCGTGCTCAAGGGCCGGGACGGCTCCACGGTGCGGACGCGCACGGGTGCGGGAAGCCGCGGCTGACGCGCGGGGGCCCCGCCGCACGGGCCGGGAGCCGCCGCCCGGGACCTGCCGCGGTCAGGCCGGGATGGAGGTGAGTTCGTACGCCCAGAGCTCGCCGCGGTCGGCGACCCGTATGAAACCGACCCGCTCCAGGACCGCCTGGGAGGCGTGGTTGGTCGGTTCCGTGGTGGCCAGCACCATGATCACCGAGGGCTGGGCCAGCGCCCACTGGCACAGGACCCGGGCGGCGTCGGTCGCCCATCCCGCGCCGCGCGCCGACTCCGACAGGTCGTAGCCGATCTCCACCGAGCCCTCGTCGGGCGGACCGTGGAAGCCGGCCCCGCCGACCGCGGTCCCGTCCTCGGATCTGATGATCGCGAACAGCCCCCAACCGGGCCGGTAGACCCCCGCCCCGGCGGTCGCCACCGTCATGGTGGCCGCGCCCACCGTGCCCTCGCCGGGCACGCCGTCGATCCACACCAGCCCGGCGGGCTTGCCCTCGGCCAACTCGACGGCGTCCTCCGGAAGCTGCTCCCGCAGGGTCAGCCTCCCCTGGGTCAGCACCAGCCGTCCTTCGTCATGGGAAGCGTGCAGAGTCATCCAGCGGTACCGCCTTGTCGAAAGAAGGGCCGGCCCGACCGCCCGGGCGAGCGGGCCGATGAGCAGCAGGGTAACGGCCCGGCGCGACCAGGGCTTCGGCTTTGCGGCGGCCCGTGCCCGGGTCCCGCCGGACCCGGTCCCGCCCCCGCCGCGAGGCCGGGCCCGGTCCCGCGGAACGCCGCGCAAGGGACACCGGGAACCCGGCGAACGCCCAGCGTCGCGGCTACAGCGCCGAGATCTCCGCCACCAGATCGTCGAGGCCGAGCGACCCCAGCGACAGCGCGGCCATGTGCCACGCCTTCGCGTCGAAGTCGTCGCCGTGCGCCGCGCGGGCGGCGGCCCGGCCGGTCAGCCAGGCGCGCTCGCCGATCTTGTAGCCGATGGCCTGGCCCGGAAGGCCGAGATAGCGGACCAGTTCGCTGTCCACGAAGTCGGCCGGCCTGCCGCTGTGCACGCCGAAGAACTCACGGGCCAGCTCAGGCGTCCAGCGCTCACCGGGGTGGAACGGCGAATCCGCCGGGATCTCCAGCTCCAGGTGCATCCCGATGTCGACGATGACGCGGTTGGCGCGCATCATCTGCGCGTCCAGATAGCCGAGCCGCCGCTCCGGGTCGGTGAGGAAGCCCAGCTCGTCCATGAGCCGCTCCGCGTACAGCGCCCAGCCCTCGGCATTGGCGCTGATCAGGCCGGCCGTGGCCTGGTAACGCGACAGGTCCTCCGCGACGTGCGCCCACTGCGCCAACTGGAGATGGTGGCCGGGCACCCCCTCGTGATACCAGGTGGACACCAGCTCGAAGATCGGAAAGCGGGTCTTGCCCATGGTGGGCAGCCAGGTCCGGCCCGGCCGGCTGAAGTCCTCGGAAGGACCGGTGTAGTACGGGGCGGCGGCGCCGCCGGGCGGCGCGATCCGGGACTCCACCCGGCGGACCCGCTCGGCGAGTTCGAAGTGGGTGCCGTCCAGGGCCGCGATCGCCTCGTCCATCAGGGCCTGGAGCCAGTCACGGACCTCGTCGACCCCCTCGATCGCCTGACCGTGCGCCTCCAGGTACCTGAGCACCTCCCACGGGGTGGCGTCGGGCAGGATCTTGCCGGCCTCGGCGACCATCTCGCCGCGCAGCCGGTGGAATTCGGACCAGCCGTAGGCGTACGCCTCGTCCAGGTCGAGATCCGCGCCGTTCCAGTACCGGGACCAGCGGGCGTACCGCTCCCGGCCCACCGCGTCGGGGGCCGCGGCGATGGCGGGACCGTAGGTGTCCCGGAGCCAGTCGCGCAGCCCGGTGTACGCGGCGGTCGCCTCGGCGGCGGCCGCGGCCAGCTCGTCCCGCTGCTCCGCGGGGCCGGCCGCGACCAGGTCGGCGAACCAGCTCCCGGTGCCGTCCTCCCCGACCCACTCGGTGAACTGCCCGATGACAGTGGCGACCTGGCGCGGTCCCGCGTGCAGACCGCGGGCCAGGCCCTCGGCGAGCGATGCCCGGTAGCCGGCCAGGGCGGCCGGGACGGCGCGCAGCCGGGCGGCGAGATCCGCGAAGTCGTCCGAGGTCTCGGCCGGCATCAGGGTGAACGCCTCACGGATGGCGTGCGGCGGCGACACCAGGTTGCTCACCGCCCGCAGATGCTCCTCGGCCCGATGGACGGCGAGCTGGGCGGCGAGCCGCTCGCGCAGCAGCCGGGCGCAGCGTCGCTCCGCGTCACTGTCCGCCCCGGGCTGTGCCTCGGCCTCGGTCAGCCGCTTCAGGGTGGTGCGCGCCAGGTCGGCTTGAGCGTCCGCGCCCGCCGGCGAGAAGTCCGGCAGCCGGCGGGCGCTTCCGGGCGCTCCGAGATAGGTGCCGAAAATGGGGTCGAGTGCGATCAGATCGTCGACATAGGCGTCGGCGACCCGGCGGGGCAGCGAGCCGCTGCTGAGAGTGGACATACCGCCATCCTCGTACGCCGGAGCGGCCCGCGTCACTAGCAAAAAAATCTTCGTACCTTACGTCTGCCCGGTCGCTCCGCCGGCCGCCGGGCCGGTGGCCGGGATGCGGGGCGCGTCGGTCACCCAAGCGCGACATGGGAGGTCAGGGGCGGCGACCGGCGACCCAGGGCAGCAGCGCGGACGACGAATCCGCCGCCGTGGCCGACGGGAGTGTGGCGGTGATCACCAGGGTGCCGTCCTCCACCTGGTAGTCCAGCGGCAGACCCAGTTCGCGCATCGTCGCCACCATCCCGGTGTTGGCGGACTGGGTGACCGCGTAGACGGCCGCCCGGCCCGCGTCGGCGGCGAGTTCGACCAGCCGGCGGAGCAGGGCGGCGCCGATACCCCGGCGCTGCCACTCGTCCTCGACGATCAGCGCCACCTCGTTCTCGTCGCCGTCCCAGAGCAGATGGCCGAGCGCGACCAGCTTGCCCGACGCGGTCTCCACGGCGATCGAGCGGCCGAAGCGCGGGCTGAGCAGATGGTCGAGATAGCGGTCCGTGTCGCCGGCCGGACCGTGGTAGCGGGCGGTGAGCGTGGCGGGGGAGCAGCGGGCGTGCATCGCCAGTGCCGCCGGCAGGTCCTCGGGGCTCGCCCGGCGCATGGTGATCTCGTTGCCCTCGGGCAGGGTCAGCACGTCCCGGCGGGCCGGCATCCGGACGCCGAGCCGCGCGTCGAGCTCCACCAGCGCCCGCGCCCGGGCGAACTCGGTCGGGGTGAAGGGGAGGTGGTCGCGCCGGACGGTGATGGTGCCGCCGGACGGGTCGCACAGCCGCATCACGGTGGGCTCCAGCGTGTCCGCGTCGCTCCCCGAGTACGCCCCGGGGGTCGAGGTGATGGCGCAGCGGCCGAACAACTCGCGCAGGGCGAGCGGGAGTTCGGCGGCGTCGAGGGCGGTGCGGGTGGCCAGGGTGAGCATCCGGGTCGGCGCGTCCACCAGGTCGTGGGCGTCGGCCCGCTCCAGCCACGTGTCGGTGCCGCCCGCGTCGGCCACGGTGAGGACCAGGGCGGCGGCCGGCAGCGCGGCGGGCGCCCGGAGCAGGAACTCGTCCACGGTGCCCTCGGCCAGCGGATGCGTCTGAAGGGTGATGATGTCGATCCGGCTGTGGGCCAGTGCCGTGCACACCGCGCCGAGGCTGCCGGGGGTGTCCCGCACGGTCGTCCGCAGCCGCCACAGCACGGTCTCGGTCCCGCCCGCCACGGGTTCGGCCGGCGCCGGGGCCGGGGGAGCGTGGCTGTGGCGGCGTGACCACCAGGTGTGGAAACCCGCCGCGGCGAGCAGCCCCACGGACGAGGTGGCGAGCAGTACGCGGCCGTCCGGACCGTGGTTCACCAGATCGGCGACGAAGTCGGCGGCGGCCATGGCCGTGAAGAGCGCGGCCACTTCGGCGAGGTCGCGGCCCCAGTGACGGTGCCGTGCTCTGGTATGGGCAGGGGTCAAGTGAGGCATACAGCCACCATGCCGAATGCTTGTTGCGTGATCACGAACGCGCCATGACCGGACGGTAAAAGAGCTGATCTTCCCGGTTAACCTACCTTTTCAACAGTTTGGCCCATCCACACCGTTTCGGCAGGTCAGACGGGGGCGGGGCCGGTTGGGCCGATCGGCTGACGGCCCGGGCCCCGGGCGAAGTCGCCCCGCGACGGGGGCGGGGACGGCCACGGAGCAGGCAGCGAAAAAGAGATGATAGCCCGTCACCCTCGCCGGCCCCGGCCGGCCGCCGCGCCCGCGAGCGACTGCGGCCGGATACCTCCGGTGCGCCGCCGCGCCGGAACGGCGGGTGCGACCCGGCCGGGGTGGCGGGCCGGAGTCCGGCCGGGATCGGGCCGGGGTTCTTCCGGGGCCGGCCCGGAGCAGCGTCAGGCGGCGGATGCGCAAAATCTCCGGGCGGCCGGGAACTCCGCCGTGACGGGGGAAGTTCTCCCAGTACGGGCCGGTGCGTGCGCCGGTCCGGCCAGCAGCCCCGGCCGGGCACCCCCGTCCCGGCCGGGGCGTATCCGCGTGGCGCCGGGCCCGCCCGTACGCGTCGACGGGCGCCCCCGGCAGCGGCCCGCGCCGCTACTTCGCCCCGAGCACCTGCTGCAACGGATCGATGGCGAAGTACGCCAGGAAGCACACCGACACGCCCCACATCAGCGGATGCACATCGCGGATCCTGCCCAGCGCGACCTTGATCGCGACATACGAGAGGAAGCCCGCGCCGATCCCGTTGGTGATGCTGTACGTGAAGGGCATGACCGCGATGGTGAGGAACGCCGGGATCGCGATGTCGTACTGGGTCCAGTCGATATTGCGCACCTGCGCCATCAGCAGGAAGCCCACCGCGACCAGCGCCGGGGCCGCGGCCTGCGACGGCACCACGCCGGCCAGGGGGGACAGGAAGAGCGCGACCGCGAACAGCGCCCCCGTCACCACACTCGCCAACCCGGTGCGCGCGCCCTCGCCGACACCCGCGGCCGACTCGACGTACGCGGTGTTGGACGAGCTCGACGCGGCGCCGCCGGCCACCGCGGCCAGGCCGTCGATGAACAGCACCCGGCCGATGTTCGGCACCCGGCCCTGCTCGTCGAGGAGCCCCGCCTCGTTGGAGATGCCGACGATCGTGCCCATGGCGTCGAAGAAGTCCGACAGGACGAGGGTGAAGACGAAGAGCAGGGAGGTGACCACGCCCGCCTCCTTGAAGCCGCCGAAGAGGCTGAAGTGGCCGATCAGGCCGAAGTCCGGGCTGGCGACCACGTGATGGGGCAGCTTCGGCACGGTCAGGCCCCAGGCGCCGTCCGGGATGTCGGCGATCGCGTTGACGATGATCGCCACGATCGTCATCACCACGATGCTGATCAGGATCGCGCCCTTCACCTTCCGCGCCACCAGCGCCACGGTGAGCAGCACGCCGAGACAGAACACCAGCACCGGCCAGCCGGTGAGCGTGCCGGAGCCGCCGAGCTGCACGGGGGTGGTGGTCTTGGCCGCGTCCGGGATCCGGCTGGCGAACCCGGCGTCGACCAGGCCGATGAAGGCGATGAACATCCCGATCCCGACGCTGATCGCCTGCTTGATGGGCTGGGGTATCGCGTTCATGATCGCCTCGCGCAGGCCGGTGACGACCAGTACGCAGATCAGCAGCCCCTCCAGGACCACCAGGCCCATCGCGTCCGGCCAGCTCATCTTCGGCGCCAACTGGAAGGCCACCACCGCGTTGAGGCCGAGTCCGGTGGCGATGGCCAGCGGCAGATTGCCGCCGACGCCCATGATCGCGCACATCACGGCGGCCACCAGGGCGGTGGCGGTGAGCAGTTGGGCGGTCGACAGGTGGTGCCCGAACTTGTCCGTCCCGCTGCCGAGGATGATCGGGTTGAGTACGAGGATGTAGGCCATCGTAAAGAACGTGGCCAGACCGCCCCGGATCTCCCGGCCCGTGGTCGAACCGCGTTCGCTGATCCGGAAGAAGCGGTCCACGGGGTTGCCGGCCGGCGGGGGCGCGGACGTCGGCTTCTCGGCGGTCACGGTGGGTCCGGACATGGTGCTCCTTCGGGGTCGAACCAGCGCTGAACCGCGCCTGCTGGAGAGGCACTTCAACCAACGGTGTAAACGGTGTGAGCGGTCGGGGCACACGGATTGTGCTCCTGCCGGGGCGGGCGCGGGTTTCCCCTGCGTTACCCCGTATCACCGTCGGGTTTCGGTCATGCTCGGGTCAAAACTCCTGTCACCGCAGGGGCGCAGGGGCGCAGGGGCGTGCGGGCGGGCGTGCCCCGGGCCCGCCCCTCACAGCCCGCCGGCCACCCGCAGCACCGCTCCCGTGGTGTACGACGCCTCCGGCGACAGCAGCCACGCCACCGCGCCCGCGACCTCCGCCGGCTGTCCGGGACGCCGCATCGGGATCCGGTCGGCTTTCCGCCACGGCCGCTCCGCGTCCCCCATCGCCGCGTGGATATCGGTGACGATCATGCCGGGCTGCACGGAGTTCACCCGCACGCCCTCTTCGGCGAGCTCCTTGGACAGCCCCAGCGTCAGGGCGTCGACGGCGGCCTTGCTCGCCGCGTAGTGCACGTACTCGCCGGGACTGCCCAAGGTGGCGCCGCCGGAGGAGATGTTCACGATCGCGCCGCCGGCGCCCCCGTGGCGGGTCGACATCTCCAGCACCGCGCGCCGGGCGCAGATCAGCGCGCCCAGCACATTGACGTCGACCACCCGGCGCATCACGGCCACCGGGGTGTCGGTGAAGCGGCCCAGCGGTCCGGTGACGCCGGCGTTGTTGACCAGGCCGGTGACCGGTCCCAGGCCGGCCCGCACCGCGTCGAAGAACGCGTCGACCCCCTCCTCGTCACTGGTGTCGACCTGGTGCACCAGGCACGCGGTCCCGGCCGACCGGACCTCGCGGGCCACCTCGTCCGCCGCGTCCTTGGCCCGTTCGTAGCCGATCGCTATCCGGTGCCCGTCGGCGGCGAGCCGCCGCGCCACCGCCGCCCCGATCCCACGACCGCCCCCGGTGACCACCGTGACCTGGCCCATCGCCGCTCCCTTCCGACCACCCGCCGCCGCGCCGCCCCGGCGCGCAAATCACGAACGGTACCGCAGGGCACGATCAACACTTCGTGAACGTCTCATGTATCCGGTTCCGGTGGGCATGGGCGGGTTCGAGGATTGGTCTTGACCAAGTTCGCGAACCGGCTCTATCGTCCTCGTAGTTAGTGCAAGAACCTTTAATAAACACAGGTTCCGAAACAAGGCTTAACAAGCCGCCGACCCGGCCCGACCGGCCGGCCGCGGCTCCGGTTGAATGCGAGGACAGGGTGGGGACCACGGAGCTCGAAGCGGTGCAGGAGCCGAAGTACTGGCACCTCAAGACGGTGTTGAACGACGCCCTCGACTCCGAGTTCGAGGTGGGTGAGATCCTGCCCAACGAACGTGACCTGGCCGCCCGCTTCGGTGTCGCCCGGGCCACCCTGCGCCAGGCGCTCGAACAGCTCGAACTGGAAGGCCGGCTCCAGCGGCGGCGCGGCGTGGGCACCACCGTGGCACCGCCCCGGATGGGTGTCGCCGTCGGCCCCTCGGCCAATGTGTGGCCGGGCGCCGGACGCGACGCGTGGAACACCATCGGCTGTGTCGAGGCCGGCGCCCCGGCCCAGGTCGCCGCGCTGCTCGGCACCGCCCGGGACGAAGCCGTGCACACCATCCGGCGCGAGCGGGTGATGCGGGGCCAGGCGGTCGCCACCGAGCTGCTCTATGTGCCGCCGGCCTCGGTGCCGAACCTCTCCGGTCTGCTCACCCCCGCGACCCACGCCCCCGCCGTGCTGCGCGAACTGCACGCACTGGAGCTGGACGCCGAGGACCGCGCCGTCGAACTCGGCTCCGCGCGCGCCGAGGACGCCAAGCAGCTCGACCGGCTGCCGGGCGCGCCGGTGCTCGTCCTCACCACCCGCTACTACAACGCCGGCCGGGTCGCCGCGGCCTCGGTCGCCACCTACCGCGCGGACACCTGCCGGCTCACCTTCGGTGACTCCGGGGCGGTCGAGGTCACCCACCACCAGCCGGAGACACACGCCCAGGCCTCCTGAAGCCGGCCGCGGGTCCCCACCGCCTCGACCGGTCGGTCACCGGGGCTCGACCGGCACGGCCCGTCCGCACTCCGCGGGCGGGCCGGGTCCGTCTCAGTGCCGCGCCAGCGACGTCTGCTCGACGGCGAACAACTGCTCTTCCACATGGTCGAGCGCCAGCCGCAGCGCCCCGGTGGCGATGGCCTCCTGTCCCAGCGCGGACAGCACCACGTTCGGCGTCCGCAGGCAGTAGCGGGCCAGCTCGGAGCGGAGCGGCTCCAGCACCCCGTCCAGGCCGGCCGCCCAGCCGCCGACCACCACCAGCTCCGGGTCGATCGCCAGTACCAGCGCCGCCACATCGTGCACCAGCCGCCGAAGGAACCGCTCCACCGCGTCCTTCGCCTGCACATCACCCTCCTTGGCCAGCGCGAACACCCGCTCCACGGCGTGCTCGTCCAGCGGGTGCAGCGGCGTCCCCGTGGTGGACAGCAGATGCTCCGGGGTCAGCTCGCGCCCCAGCAGATGCAGCGCCCCGATCTCTCCGGCCGCGCCGCCGAAACCGCGGTGCAGCCGGCCGCCGATCAGCGAGCCGGCGCCGGGGCTGAGCCCGGCCAGCACGAACACCACGTCGTCGGTACCGACCGCGGCGCCCTTCCAGTGCTCGGCGACCGCGGCCACGTTGGCGTCGTTCTCCACCAGCACCGGACACCGGAAAGAGCGCTGCAACCGCTCACCGAGCGCCAGCCCCGTCCAGCCGGGCAGCGCGGTGCTCAGCCGGACCTCGCCGTGCGCCTCCACGATGCCGGGGCTGCCCACGCCGACCGCCCACAGAGTGCTGCGGGCCACGCCCGCCTTGCGGAGCAGCTCGGCGACGGTGACCCGGACCCGCTCCACCCGGTCGTCGGCGGAGGCCGACTCGTCCACCTCACGCCCGTGCGACCCCAGGACCTGGCCGCTGAGGTCGGAGAGCACCACCCGCAACTGATGCGCGCCGATCTCGATGCCCAGCAGGTGGCCGGCCTCGGCGTGGAAGCGGAACCTGCGGGCCGGCCGGCCCTGCTTGCGGGCGTCGCCCGGCTCCGGGGCGACCTCGACCACCAGGTCGGACTCCGTCAGTCCCTCGATGACGCCCTCGACCGTCGGCCGTGACAGACCGGTGCTGTGCACCAGCTCGGTCAGGGTCGGGGTCTGTGCTCCGCGGAGCGCGTGGAGGACGACCGCGGAGTTGATCCGCCGGAGCAGGGACGGGTCCCCGCCGCTGAGTCGCCCCAAGGTATGTCCTCCCAGCCTGTACCTGTGTGTGGCGGATCGTACTCGGCGCGGCGCCGCGCGGCGAGTGCCGTCAGGTTCCGGTTGCGTGACATGCCGACCGGCTGGTTTGCCCGCGGCTGTCTCAGCCCGGTCGGTCCGGCGGCGGCAGCTGGGAGGCGGTCCGCAGCCGGCCGAACTCGGCGGCCAGCATGGCAGGCGACCAGTGGGCGTTGAGTCCGCTCGGGCTGGGCAGCACCCATATCCGGGTGTCGCCGAGGGTGCGCCGCTGCGGGCCCACCCGGGCGAGCCGGTCGTCGAACGCCACCCGGTACGCGGTCACGCCGAGCACGGCCAGCCAGCCGGGCCGGTACGCCGCGACCTTGGCGGTGAGCCGCTCGCCGCCGGCCACCAACTCGTCCCGGCGCAGTTCGTCGGCCCGCGCGGTGGCCCGGCCCGCCACATTGGTGATGCCGAAGCCGAGGGCGAGCACGTCCCGCTGCTCGGCGGGCGCGAACCGGCGCGGGGTGAACCCGGAGGCGTGCAGCGCCGGCCAGAAGCGGTTGCCTGGCCGGGCGAAGTGGTGCCCGGTCCACGCCGACATCAGCCCCGGGTTGATGCCGCAGAACAGCACCTTCAGGTCGGTCCCTATGATGTCGGGCAGGGTACGGTCCCGGGCCGCCGCGAGCTGATCCGGGGTCAGAGGATCGCCCCCGGGCGGTACGCGGCGGCCCGCGGGTGCGCCTTGGTGACCTCTTCGATCCGGCGGACCACCTCGCCGACCTGCCCGGCGGCGGCCCCGGTGAAGGACAGCCGGTCGGCCATCAGCGCGTCGAGCCGTTCGCGGTCCAGCGGGATCCGCTCGTCGGCGGCCAGCCGGTCGAGCAACTCGTTGCGCTCGGTGCCCTGTTCGCGCATCGCCAATGCGGACGCCACCGCGTTCTCCTTGATCGCCTCGTGCGCCACCTCGCGGCCGACACCCGCCCGCACCGCGCCCATCAGCACCTTGGTGGTGGCCAGGAACGGCAGATAGCGGTCCAGTTCGCGGGCGACCACCGCGGGGAAGGCGCCGAACTCGTCGAGCACCGTCAGGAAGGTCTCCAGCAGGCCGTCGAAGGCGAAGAACGCGTCCGGCAGCGCCACCCGGCGGACCACCGAGCAGGAGACGTCGCCCTCGTTCCACTGGTCGCCGGCCAGCTCGCCGGTCATCGAGGCGTAGCCGCGCAGCACCACCATCAGACCGTTCACCCGCTCGCAGGACCGGGTGTTCATCTTGTGCGGCATCGCCGAGGAGCCGACCTGGCCCGGCTTGAACCCCTCGGTGACCAGCTCGTGCCCCGCCATCAGCCGGATCGTCTTGGCCAGCGACGAGGGCGCCGCCGCGAGCTGCACCAGTGCGGTCACGGCGTCGTAGTCGAGCGAGCGCGGATAGACCTGGCCGACCGAGGTGAACGCCCGGGAGAAGCCGAGGTGGTCGGCGATCCGGTGCTCCAGCTCGGCGAGCCGGCCGGTGTCCCCGCCGAGCAGGTCGAGCATGTCCTGCGCGGTGCCCACCGGGCCCTTGATGCCGCGCAGCGGATAGCGCCCGATCAGGTCCTCGACCCGTTCGAAGGCCACCAGCAGCTCGTCCGCGGTGGTCGCGAAGCGCTTGCCCAGCGTGGTCGCCTGCGCGGCCACATTGTGCGAGCGGCCGGCCATGACCAGCTCCGCGTACTCGGCTGACAACTGGCCGAGCCGGGCGAGCACCGCGACCGTACGGTCCCTGACGTGCTCGAGCGACAGCCGGATCTGGAGCTGCTCCACGTTCTCGGTCAGGTCGCGGGACGTCATGCCCTTGTGCACCTGCTCGTGCCCGGCCAGAGCGTTGAACTCCTCGATCCGGGCCTTCACATCGTGCCGGGTGACCTTCTCCCGCTCGGCGATCGAGGCGAGGTCGACCTGCTCCAGCACCCGCTCGTAGTCCGCGATCGCCTGCTCGGGCACCCCGATGCCGAGATCCTGCTGCGCCCGCAGCACGGCCAGCCACAGCCGGCGCTCCAGCACCACCTTCTGCTCCGGGGACCACAGGGTGGCCAGCTCCGCCGAGGCGTAGCGGCCGGCGAGGACGTTCGGGATACGCGGCTTGGCAGTCACGTGGGAAGAGCATACCGGCTTTCCCGGACGCCCATCCGCGCCCGCGAGGACCCCGATCGCGCTGCTCAGCGGGGTGCGGGCGCTGGATCCGACCGACCGGTCGCGTGGTTCGGCCCGTTCGGCTACCGGTCGTGCCAGGGCGTCAGGTCCGGGCGTTTGGGCGGGCGCCCGTCGCCGGTCGAGCGGCCGGTGAGGCGGCGGCCGATCCAGGGCAGCAGATGCTCGCGGGTGAAGCGGAGGTCGGCGGTGCGGCGGGCCGTCCAGCCGGCGCGCATCGCCGGCGGCAGCGGCCGGGTCCACTCGGCCTCCGCGGGCAGGCCGAGCGCCTGCCAGACCGCCTCGGCCACCCGTTCGTGCCCCTCGGGGGTGAGATGGAGGCGGTCGTCCGCCCACATCCGCGCGTCGCCCAGCACCTCGGCGCTGTAAAGGTCCACCAGCAGCGCGCCGTGCCGCTCCGCCAGCTCGCCGACGAAGTCGAAGAGCCGCACCATCCGGGGCAGCACCCGGGCGGCGACCGGACCGCGGCGGACCGGCGTGCGCATCAGCACCAATCGCTTGCACGACGGCGCCAGCCGCGCCGCCGAGTCCTCGAGCAGGGCGCACACCTCGTCCACGTCGCACTTGGGCCGCATGACGTCGTTGAGGCCGCCCACCAGGGTGATCAGGTCCGGGCTCAGCGCCGCCGCGGTGTCCACCTGCTCGTCGGCGATCTGCCGGATCAGCTTGCCGCGCACGGCCAGGTTGGCGTACCGGAAGCCGGGGTCGAGCGCCGCCAGCCGGGCGGCGAGCAGATCGGCCCACCCCCGGTAGCTGCCGTCGGGCAGCAGATCCGACATGCCCTCGGTGAAGGAGTCGCCGACCGCGACGAAGCTGGCGTAGGCGGCAGGGTCGGAAGGGCCGGAACGGCTTGGCTGGCTGGGACCAGTGACAGGCGTGTGCATGGCGGGGGATCCTATGCGACCGCTTAGTCGCCATGGGAATCGGGGGCCGGGCGTCCTACGGGCGCCCCCGTCTGACCAGCTCTTTCAGTACGTCCTCCATCGTCACCAGGCCCACCCCGCGGCCCTCGTCGTCCACCACCGCCGCCAGATGGGCGCGGCCCGCGCGCATCGCGGTGAGGACGTCGTCCAGCGGCGTCGAGGCGCCCACCCGGGTGATGGTGCGCAGGGCCGAGCGGGGGAAGGGCGCGTCGCGCGGCTCCGCGTCCAGCGCGTCCTTCACATGCAGATAGCCCAGCACCCGCCCGTCCGCGTCCTGGACCGGGAAGCGGGAGAAGCCGGTCCTGGCGCCGAGGGCCTCAAGACCCTCCGGGGTGATGCCCAGCGGGGCCCGCACCACCTCGCCGCTCGGCAGTACGACGTCGCCGACCGGCCGCCGCCCCAGCTCCAGCGCGTCCCGCAACCGTTTGGCGTCCCGCTCGTCCAGCAGCCCGGCCTTGCCCGCGTCGACCACCATCCGGGACAGCTCGTCGTCCGAGAACACCGCGTCCACCTCGGTCTTCGGCTCGACCCGCAGCAGCCGCAGACCGCCGTTGGCGAGCGCGTTGACGCCGAAGATCACCGGTCGCAGCGCCCGGGTCAGCCCGGTCAGCGGCGGCCCGAGCAGCAGCGCGGTCCGCACCGGCTCGGCCAGCGCCACGTTCTTCGGCACCATCTCGCCGAAGAGCATGTGCAGATAGGTGGCCACGAGGAGCGAGATCACATACGAGACCGGGCGTGACACGTCGTGCGAGGCGTTCGCGGCGTGGAAGATCGGATCCAGCAGATGCTCGATCGCGGGTTCGGCCACGATGCCGAGCACCAGCGTGCACGCGGTGACGCCGAGCTGCGCCGCGGCCAGCATCGGCGAGAGGTGCTCAAGGCCCCACAGCACCCGGCGCGCCCGCCGGTCGCCGCCCTCGGCGAGCGGCTCCACCTGGCTGCGCCGCACCGAGATCATGCCGAACTCCGCCCCGACGAAGAAGGCGTTCACCACCACGGTGAGCAGACCGATGATCAGCCGGACAACGGTCATCGGCGCGGCTCGCGGGGCTCTCGGGACCCTCGTCGCCCGCCGTCCGCGGGCGGCGAGACCAGCCGGGCCCTGGCCGCGCGCCGCCCCGACGCCTCGGTGACCTCGATCCGCCAGCCGGCCAGCTCCACCGTGTCCCCCTCCGCCGGGATCCGGCCGAGCCGCGCGGCCACCAGCCCGGCCAGCGTCTCGTAGGGGCCGTCGGGCGCGTGCAGTCCGATCCGCTCCAGCTCGTCCTCGGTCCGGGTGGCGCCGTCGGCGTCGTAGATCCGGCGGCCGTCGGCGTCCTCGCGCAACAGGAGCAGGACCGGCTGCTCCTGCGGATCGTGCTCGTCCCGTACCTCGCCCACCACCTCCTCCACGATGTCCTCCAGCGTCACCACACCCGCCGTACCGCCGTATTCGTCGATCACCACCGCCATCGTCTGCCGGCCGGAGAGCCGGTCGAGCAGCCGGTCCACCGGCAGCGACTCCGGTACCAGCAGCGGCTCACGCAGCAGTTCGAGCACGGGCAGTTGAAGCCTCCGGTCGGCCGGAACCGCCAGTACGTCCTTGATGTGGACGGTGCCGATCACCGAGTCGAGGGCGTCCCGGTAGACCGGGAAGCGGGACAGACCGGTGGCGCGGGTGGCGTTCGCCACGTCCTCGGCGGTGGCCCGGGCCTCCAGCGCGGTGACCTGGACCCGGGGCGTCATCACGTTCTCCGCGGTGAGGTCGGCCAGGTTGAGGGTACGGATGAAGAGCTCGGCCGTGTCGGGCTCCAGGGCGCCCTCCTTGGCGGAGTGCTGGGCGAGCGCCACCAGTTCCCGCGGCCCCCGGGTGGAGGCCAGCTCCTCGGTCGGCTCCAGACCCATCCGGCGCAGCACCCGGTTGGCGGCGTTGTTGAGATGGCGGATCACCAGCATGAAGGCGGTGGTGAAGGCCCGCTGCGGCCCGGCGACCGCCTTCACCACGGTGAGCGGCCGGGCGAGCGCCCAGTTCTTCGGGATCAGCTCGCCGATCACCATCAGCGCCACCGTCGACACCGCGGTGCCGAGCACGAGGCCGAGTGAGGAGGCGGTGGATCGCGACAGGCCGGCCCCCCGCAGCGGGCCGCGCAGCAGTTTGCCGATGGACGCCTCGGACAGCATGCCGATGATCAGCCCGGTGCCGGTGATGCCGAGCTGGGCGCCGGAGAGCTGCACGGTCAGGGTCCGTACCCCCGCCAGCGCGGCGTCCGCGCCCCGCTCGCCCTCCTTCGCCGCCCGGTCCAGCTCACCGCGCTCGACGGTCGTCAGCGAGAACTCGGCGGCCACGAACACGCCACAGGCGAAGGTGAGCAGCAGGGCCACCACCAGGAGCAGCACTTCGGTCATCCGGACACCTCGGTCCCATGATCGGGCAGGTCGTGGGCGAACGCACGACGTCGGCCCGCGTGCCCCCGATCCGCGATCTTCGGCCCCGGCCAGCGTACGGACATCCGCCGGCCGGTGCGACGGTCCGCCGGTCCGGGAATCCCGCGGGGGCGGGATGCGGCCGGTGCCGGCTGATCCGCTGATCCGCTGATCCGCTGGGTCGGTGCCGGTCGGTGCCGGTCGGTGCCGGTCAGGGGGTGGCGAGCGGCTTGGTCCAGCGCCGCCACTGCTCCTCCGGCCGGTAGCCGGCCGCCCGCCAGGCAGGGTGCGCCGACTCGTTGCGCTCCAGCACCATCGCGTCGCCGCGCCGTCCGCCCAGGGCGAGGAACCGCCGCTCGGCCGCCGCCAGCAGGGTCCGGGCGACGCCCTGACGGCGGTCGTCGGGGTGGACGGCGAGCCGGTAGAGATGGCACCGCCAGCCGTCGAAGCCCGCGATCACCGAGCCCACCAGGTCGCCGTCCCGGTAGGCCAGCAGCAGCGCCTCCGGGTCCCGTTCGACGAGGCGCGCGACGCCCGCCTCGTCGTCGCTGATGCTGGTGCCCTCGGCCGCGAGCCGCCAGAAGGCGAGCACCGCCGTCGCGTCGCCGGGGGCCGCCGGGCGCACAAGAAGATCACTCATAAGGGCAGCCAACCAGCCGGCGCGCGCGGGCTCCGCCCATTCCGGGATCCGAGATGGCGCCCTTGCCGCTACTAGCACCCCGGCGCTAGCGTGGTCGTATGGCGAAAACCCAGTTGAATGTTCGGGTGGACGAAGCCACCGCCGAGACGGCGCGGGAACGCGCCTCACAGCGCGGCATCAGTGTGAACCGCTACATCGAGGAGCTCGTCCAGCAGGACGAGGGGGAGAACGGGCGGGCGTTCGTCCAGGCCGCGGCCGACTTCATGCAGCGGTACGAACAGGTCTTCGAAGAAGAGTTCGGTCCCAGCGGCAAAGGCTCCCGTTGACCCTGAGGATCGACCTTCCCTGGCTGCTCATGGTCGCCGAGCACAACACCCCCGGCGATCCGCAGGTCACCGACTGGGGCGCGCTCGTCGCCGCGGTCAGCAGGCACCGCGCCGAGATCTTCGGCCATCCCGTCTATCCCGACGAGCACACCCGCGCCGCCGCGCTGCTGCAACTGCTGCTGCTCGTGCCGGCCCTGGAACGCTCCAACGCGCTCTTCGCGACCGCCGTCGCCTACGCCTATCTGGTGGCCGGCGGCCTCAAGGTCGTCACCACCCCCGAGCAGGTACGGGACCTGGCCCGGCTGATCAAGGACGGCGACGCGGACCTGGACCGCATCGCCGACGAGCTGCGCGGCTGGACGGCCTGAGCGTCGGCTCACCCGGGACGCGGGCGGATCCGGGCGGCGCCGTCCGCACCTTCATCGCAGACCCCCGCCGGGGCAGGGGCGCCAGCTCGTCTGGGCGTACGTCCCCCCCTTGCGGAAGGCCAGCACCTTGGTGGGCGCCACCTCGAAGACGCTCGCCGCGCCACCGCCCTGGTGCCGGAAAGCGCCGTCCCGCACCTCGAACCGCCACTCCTCGCCGTACTTCCCGACCCAGGCGGCGGCCAGCAGCTCCAGCCGCCGCTGCTCGCGGACGCGCACGGCCTCGCCCTCCACCACCACGTCCAGCCCTTCCTTGAGGGCGTTGCTCCCCGTGGTGAGCGCGACCTGGTGACGGGCCGTGAGGTTGCGCGCCTTCTGCTCGCCCTCACCGGTGGTGAAGTAGAGGCACTCGTCGTGCCAGACCGCGATCAGCGGCGTGACATGCGGACGGCCGTCTCGCCGTACGGTCGTCAGCCAGTAGGTCCCGGCCGCCGCCAGCACGGCGTCCACCTCCTGCCAGCTGGACGGCCGCGCCTGGGGTTCGCTGAAGCGTGGGTCGAGCGTGCCGGTCGCCATCGGGTGCCTCCCATGGGCTGGTGTCCTCGTCCCAGCATGACGGGAGGGTCCGACAGTGCCCGCTCCGCGCGGCGCTCGCGGTTACGCGTCGCCGGCGGCCGGGACACGGCGCGGCGGCGCATAGGCCTCGGCGAAGCCGGCCGCGTCCCAGGTGCCGCCCAGTTGGGGGGCGAGCCAGTCGGGCGCGGCGGCGCGGAAGGCGGCCGGGGTCAGTGAGCCGGCCGCCGCGGGCAGGGCGCCGAGCAGCGGGGCGCCCGCGACCGCCGGCAGATCGGCGATGTTGCAGCGCTCGGCCAGGCCGGGATCGGCCGGCCAGCTTCCGATGATCACCCCGAGACAGCCGATCTTGCGGGTCCTGAGCGCCTCGGCGGTGAGCGCCGTCGCGTTGAGGGTGCCGAGCCCGGCGGTCACCACCAGCAGTACCCGGGCGTGCAGCAGCGCCGCCGCGTCGGCCAGGGTCGAGCCCTGCGCGTCGTAGCGCACCAGCAGGCCGCCGGCGCCCTCGACCAGCACCACGTCGTGCACGGCGGCCAGCTTGGCCGCCGCCTCGGCGACGTCCTCGGGACCGACCGGGTCAAGTCCGGCCCGCAGCGCCGCCGTGGCGGGTGCCAGCGGTTCGGGATAGCGGGCCAGTTCCGCGGCGGTCACCTCGCCCGCCAGCCGGGCCACTTCGGCCGCGTCCCCGGGCTCCGCGGCGGACACCCCCGTCTGGGCGGGCTTCAGCACCGCCACACTCAGCCCCTGCGCCAGCGAGGCGGCGGCCACCGCGGCGGTCGCCACGGTCTTCCCCACCTCGGTTCCCGTTCCGGTGACGACCACGATGGCCATGACCTCAGCTCCGTTCCTCGATGTTTCCGGGCGCCCACGTCCGGTGACGCCGGATGACGCCGACCCTACGGTCCTCCGCCGGGGCTGCCGCCCGCCGGCTACCCCGCCGCGGCGGCGTCCCGCAGTCCCGCACAGATCAGTGCCACGTCCTCGTCCCCGCTGACGTACGGCGGCATCGCGTAGACGAGGTCGCGGAAGGGCCGCAGCCAGACGCCGGCCCGCACCGCCGCCCGGGTCGCCGCCGCGACATCCACCTCGTGGTCGAGCTGGATCACCCCGATCGCGCCGAGCACCCGCACATCGCGCACATCCGGCAGCGATCCGGCCTCGGCCAGCCCCTCGCGCAGCCCGTTCTCGACCCGCTTGACCTCGCCCGCCCAGTCCTGCGCCAGCAGCAGGTCGATCGACGCGCAGGCGACGGCGGCGGCCAGCGGATTGCCCATGAACGTCGGGCCGTGCGCCAGCACCGGGACCTCGCCCCGCGAGATGCCCTCGGCCACCCGCGAGGTGCACAGCGCCGCGGCCATGGTGAGGTAACCGCCGGTGAGCGCCTTGCCGACGCACATCACATCGGGCGCGACACCGGCGTGCTCGGCGGCGAAGAGCCGTCCGGTGCGGCCGAAGCCGGTGGCGATCTCGTCGAAGACCAGCAGGACGCCGTGCTCGTCGCAGGCCTCCCGCAGCACCCGCAGATAGCCGGGGGAGTGGAAGACCATCCCGCCCGCGCCCTGCACCACCGGCTCCACGACCACCGCGGCCAGTTCGTGCGCGTGCCGGCCGATCAGCTCCCGCAGGTGCTCGGCGTACGCGGGATCCTCGGCGGCGTCGAACCCCGGCGGCGGCGCCGACGCGAAGACCTGCTCGGGCAGTGCGCCGGACCACAGGTGGTGCATACCGCCGTCCGGGTCGCACACCGACATCGGCTGCCAGGTGTCGCCGTGATAGCCGCCGCGCCAGGTCAGCAGCCGCCGTTTTTCCGGCCGGCCGAGCGACCGCCAGTACTGGAGGCACATCTTCACCGCCACCTCGACCGACACTGAACCGGAGTCGGCGAGGAAGACATGCCGCAGCGGCTCCGGGGTGATCTCCACCAACCGGGCGGCCAGCCGGACGGCCGGCTCATGGGTGAGGCCGCCGAACATCACATGGCTCATCCGGGAGAGCTGGTCCCGCACCGCCTCGTCCAGCACGGGGTGCCGGTACCCGTGGATCGCCGACCACCACGAGGACATACCGTCGACCAGCTCGGTACGGCCCTGCGCGGGCGTCGCGAGCCGAAGCCGCACCCCGGCCGCCGAGGAGACCACCAGCGGTTCCTGACGGCCGGGCATCGGACCGTACGGATGCCAGACGTGCTCCCGGTCGAGGTCGAGCAGTACGTCCGCGGGGAGCGGTTCAGGCATTGGGCGGCAGGTCCGTCCCCGCGCCCCGGCGCCGCACCGCCACCAGATCCGTCCGCACGCCGGTCTCCTCGGCCGGCGCCCGCTGGGCGGCCGGCACGGTCACCGCCGGCTCGTGCCCGCCGCACGCCCCGGCCTCGTGGCCGTCGCACGCCGAGCCACAGCCGGCCGCGCCCTGCGCACCGGAGGCGCAGGCGGCGTCGGCGGCGCCGTCGGAACCGCAGAGGCCGCCGCGGTGCCCCGGCAGCGTCCGGGTCCCGGAGCCCTCCACCTCGAAGCCCGCGTCGGCGATCATGTCCAGGTCGGCCTGCCCGGCCTGCCCCTCGCTGGTCAGGTAGTCGCCCAGGAAGATCGAGTTCACCAGGTGCAGCGCGAGCGGCTGCATCGTCCGCAGGTGCACCTCGCGGCCGCCGGCCAGCCGTACCTCGACGTCCGGGCAGACGAACCGCACCATCGCCAGGATGCGCAGGCAGCGCTGCGGGGTGAGGTTCCACTCCTTGGCGAGCGGGGTGCCCTCGAAGGGGATGAGGAAGTTGACCGGCACCGAGTCCGGGTCCAGGCCGCGCAGCCCGAACACCACGTCGACCAGGTCCTCGTCGCTCTCGCCCATGCCCGCGATCAGCCCGGAACACGCCGACAGACCCGCGGTCTGCGCCTGCCGCACGGTGTCCACCCGATCGGCGTACGTGTGGGTGGTGGTGATGTCCCCGTACGTGTTCTCGGAGGTGTTGAGGTTGTGGTTGTAGGCGTCCGCGCCGGCCGCCCGCAGCCGCTCCGCCTGGCCGGCCGAGAGCAGACCGAGGCAGGCGCACACCTCGACGTCCTCGTTCTGGTCCTTGATCGCCTCGATGGTCTTCGACACCCGGTCCACGTCGCGGTCGGTCGGGCCGCGTCCGCTCGCCACCAGGCAGACCCGCTTGGCGCCGCCGGCCACCCCGGCGCGGGCCGCGTCGGCCGCCTCGTCCGGCTTCAGCCAGGTGTACTTGAGGATGTCGGCCTGGGAGCCGAGCCGCTGTGAGCAGTACGAGCAGTCCTCGGGGCAGAGCCCGGACTTGAGGTTGACCAGGTAGTTCAGCTTGACCCGGCGGCCGAACCACTGGCGGCGCACCCGGCCCGCCGCCGCGACCACGTCGAGCAGTTCGTCGTCGGAGGTCGCCAGCACGGCAAGCGCCTCTTCCCGGGTGGGCAGCTCGCGTCGCAGCCCCTTGTCCACCAGTGCGGTCAGCAGATCCATAGGGGCGATCCTCGCTTACCGGGGCGCCCGCGGCCAATGGCGGACCGCACAACTATCAGTGCCCGCGGGTGTGTGCATCACCACACGCTGTGCGCGGCCCCGGCGAAGTACGTTGCTGTGGACCGCCATCCGTACCGTCCCCCAGGGAGACCGCCGTGACGAGCGCCGACAGCCCCGACAGCGCCGCCGGCGAGCGCGCCGGTGAGGACTCCCGACGGCCCGCCCCGGCCGGGCCCTTCGCCTGGATCGCGGCGCAGGACCAGATCAGGCGGGCCGCCGGGCTGCGCCGGGAGCTGCGCCCCCGGCCGGCCGACTCCGGGCTGCTCGACCTGGCGGGCAACGACTACCTCGGGCTGACCCGGCACCCGGAGGTGACCAGGGCGGGGGCGGACGCCTGCCTGCGCTGGGGCGCGGGCGCCACCGGCTCCCGGCTGGTCACCGGCACCACCGCGCTGCACGCCGAACTCGAGGCGGAGCTGGCCGACTTCACCGGCTTCGAGGCCGCCCTGGTGTTCGCCTCCGGGTACGCGGCCAACCTCGCCGCGGTCACCGCCCTGACCGGCCCCGGCACCCTGCTGGTCTCCGACGCCGCCAACCACGCCTCCCTCATCGACGGTTGCCGGCTCTCCCGGGCCGCCACCGAGGTCGTACGGCACGCCGACCCCGAGGCGGTGCGCAAGGCGCTGGAGGCCCACCAGGGCCCCGCCGTGGTGGTCAGCGACACGGTGTTCTCGGTGGACGGCGACGCGGCGCCGCTGGCCGCGCTCGCCGCCGTCTGCCGCGCGTACGGCGCCGCGCTGCTCGCCGACGACGCGCACGGTCTCGGGGTGCTGGGCGACGAAGGACGCGGCGCGGCGCATACGGTGGGGCTCGCCGGGGCGCCGGACGTCGTGTGCACCGCCACCCTGTCGAAGTCACTGGGCGCCCAGGGCGGGGTGGTGCTGGGCCCGGCGGCCGTGATCGAGCACCTGGTCAACGCGGCCCGTACCTTCATCTTCGACACCGGCCTCGCCCCGGCCGCCGCGGGCGCGGCGCTCGGCGCGCTGCGGCTGCTGCGCCGGGAACCGGAACGCGCCGGAAGATCCCGGGCGGTCGCCCGGGACTTCCACCGGCGGCTGACGGCGGCCGGGCTGGACGCGACCGCGCCGGACGCCTGTGTGGTGTCGGTCCGCGCCCCCTCACCCGAAGGGGCGCTGGCCTGGGCGGCGGCCTGCCGTGCGGCGGGTCTGGCCGTCGGCTGCTTCCGGCCGCCGTCCGTGCCGGACGGGGTGTCCCGGCTGCGGCTGACGGCGCGCTGCGACCTGACGGACCGTCACATCGCCGACGCCGTCGAGATCATTGTCCGTACCGCACCGGAAGGCTGACGGCCCGGCCGTCCGGCCGGGCCTGGTTCAGGGTCGGACCGGGGCAAGCCCGTCGGCCGCCAACGCCTGGACGAAGTCGCTCCAGGCGTTCGGCGCGAAGAGCAGGGCCGGCCCGAGCCGGTCCTTGGAGTCACGTACCGCCAACTGCCCCGACACCAACTCGGCCGCCTCCACACAATTGTTCGCGGCCGTGCTGTGACTGCTGCGCCGCCAGGTCACACCGGCGACGGTGGAGCTGGAAGTGAGATAACGGGCCCGCGTCGTCATGAGGCCTCCTTTTCGGGTCGGCGCGGTTGCTTGACTCGCCTGTCTACCCCGACAGCTCGTCCCGGATCCCGGCGATCATCGCGGTCGACTCCTCGCGGGGAAGAGCCCGGGCGTGCAATCGGGCGAACGTGGCCGTGTAGGCCGCGACGTCCTCTTTCCGATCGACGTAGAGACTACTCGTCAAATGGTCGACAACAACCACGTCCAGATCGGCAATGCGCGGAAATGAGAAGATGACGAAAGAATTTGTCACACCCATGTGTCCGCCGGCGGCGAACGGCAGCACTTGCAGCCGGACCTGCGGAAGTTCCGCCGCCTCCTCCAGTTTGCGCAACTGTCCCACCATCACCTCGCGTCCGCCGACGCCACGCCGCAGCACCGCCTCGTCGAGTACCGCCCACAATTCGAGTGGCGGATTCTGGTGCAGTACCGCCTGCCGGGCGATCCGCACGTCCACCAGGGCGTCGAGCGCCTTTCCGCTGAGCTGCGGCATCACGTCCGCGGTCAGCGCCCGGGCGTACTCCGGGGTCTGGAGCAAGCCCGGGACCACGGTGTTCTCCATCGACAGGGCCCGGCTGGCGCCGGTTTCCAGGCTGATGAAATCGCGGTACTCCACCGGCAGCACATCACGGAAGTCATGCCACCAGCCCCGCTGGTAGGCCCGGTCGGCGAGGGTGCCGAGCAGGTCGCGGACGGCCTGATCGCGTACCGCGTACACATCGAGCAGCACGGTCACGTCCTCCGCGCGGACGCTGCTGCGACCGGTCTCGATCCGGCTGACTTTCGACTGGTGCCATCCGGCCAGTTTGGCCGCTTCACCACTGGTGAGCCCGGCCAGGTCGCGCAATCTGCGCAACTCCTCGCCAAGCCTGCGCCGTCGTACGGCAGGGACTCGTTCCACGCTGTCTCGCCCCTCATGGGATGTGGTGCCGACCGAGCGGCGTCCGTTACGACAGTCTGCCGATCAAATGCGTTCTCACGTAGCAGAATTCACCGATTTGAGCGACAGATATATGCAGGGTGCTGTGGAACGTCCGTAATGGCGGCACCATGAGTGGACTCTGGCGCGAATCGGCGGCTTCCGGACTCGGTCCGGGCTCGGCTTCGGATCGGTCAGCACACGGCCCGCGTACCGGAGCCCGGTCACGGGAGGAAAGGGAACGGCGTCGTCATGGCGGACCTACAGGAAGCAACGATCACCCTGCCCAGCGACCCGGCCTCGGTGACGACGGCCCGGCGCTACGTGTGCACGCTGCTCGCGGAGTGGGGTCTGCCGCCCGGCGATCCGGTGACGGACTCGGTGCGGCTGATGGTCTCCGAACTCACCACCAACGCGGTGCTGCACACCCTGGGCCTGTCGCCGACGTTCACCGTCGACATCCGCCTCGAACAGGGCGAGCAACTCCACATCGGCGTCACCGACAGCCACCCCCGCCGGCCGCGGCGGCTGCCGGCCGGCAGCCAGCAGGACAACGGCCGCGGCATGGTGATCATCCGTCACCTCACCGCGGAGTTCGGCGGCCGGCTTCAGGTCACCCCGACCGACGACGGCGGGAAGACCGTATGGGTCATGATCCCCTGGGCGGTTCCGGTCCGGTGAGCCGCCGCGCGGCCCGCCGGCGGCGCGTCCACGCCATCGCGGCCCGGCGTCACCGTCACCGGCACCATCACTGTCATCATCACCGAACCCGGCCGTACCAGACATACCGGGTCCAGATCCGTTCCAGGCGAACCCTCGCGCCGGTCCTGGGCGCGTGCCAGATGTTCCCGCCGCCCGCGTAGATACCGACGTGGTAGACGGAGGAACCCGACGAGCCGGTGTGGAAGAACACCAGGTCGCCGACCTTCCGTGCGGGTGCCTTGATGTGCCGCGTGCTGTTGTACTGGGCGGCGGCGGTGCGCGGGATCTTCTTGCCGACCCGCTTGAACGAGTAGACCGTAAGGCCCGAGCAGTCGAAGCGGTAGGGGCCGGTGGCCCCCCACTGGTAGGGCGCCCCCTTCTTCGACGCGGCCACGTTGAGGGCCATGGCGGCGGGAGTCCCCGCGTCGGCCCGCTGCACGGCCGCCGGGAGTACCGAGGGCAGGGTGACCGCGGCCGCGGTGAGCACGGAGGCGGCGCCGAGCCGGGCGAACCGCCCGGGCGCCCGGCGGGAGCCGCCCGGCGCCGGCCCGGCCGTCCGCACGGCGGCCGGATCCTCGGGGGCGGGGGAGTGGAGCGCAGACATGCGCGACCCTTCGTCGTCAGCCTGCGAAGGATGACCTGTCGGGTTCGAGCAGGCGAAGATGCCCGGCCGCTCGCAGCGGCTTCACCCCAAGGGGCGGCCCGGAACTCCTCCGTGCCGACCCGTCCTGCTGGGTCCTCCGCTCCTGCCGCTGCGCTCATGTCGACCTGGCATCCGCGCGGCGGCAGGATTGGGCGTCCGCGCTGACCGCCCCGTCACGGTGGCGGGGGCTTGTCGTCACCACGGATGGTTGCGCACACAGCGTGTCCGCGCAGCGACAGAAACGCGGAATGTGATGTTCATCACCCTTGCGCCGTAAGGGTGAAACGCCCCGCTCCGTCCCCGCGGGTGCCGCTTTCCGACCGGCACTGACCTGGCCCGATGGGCCGTCACTTGCCCGCGGAGCGGCAGCCGCGCGCAAGTGCGGGCCCGTTCGGCGCGGCGCGGCGGTTCGGCCGACGGAGTGAGCCGCTCCGACCGCTTAGACCCCCTCGACCCCCCGACCACTCTGGTCACTCCGACCGCTCCGACCGCGCCCGCCGGTCCGGGGCGGGTCCGGGCGGCGTCAGGGGTCGGTCAGTCCGCCGATGCCCCGGCGGCCGGCTCCGGTGGCACGGCGACGAGTCCGGAGCGGCGCTCACCGTCCAGCACGCGCAGCGCCCGGCCCAAGGTGGCGTGGTGCAGTTCGGTCTCCCCGCGCATGTGCATCACGGTCAGCGCCTCCTTGAGCGCCGCCGCCCGGCCCACCAGCGCCTGGGCCGCGCGCAGGGCGGTATAGGTGTCAGTGGTGCGCGACGGGTTGATCCGCCCCATCAGGTCCACCAGGGCGAGATAGCAGTCCACCAGTTCGCCCTCCGACCGGGTGAGGGCGGGCAGCGGCGGCAGTTCGGGCACCACGGCAGGTCACCTCCGGCTGGGCGCGGCGGGTTCGGCCCCGCGGCCGACGGTCAACTGGTCCACCAGGCCGTACGCCACCGCGGCGGGGGCGTCGAAGACCTTGTCCCGCTCGATGTCGGCCTGGATGCGCGCCGCGTCCTGGCCGGTGTGCCGGATCAGCAGCGTCTCCAACTGGTCGCGGACGCGCAGCAGTTCATTGGCCTGGATCTCCAGGTCGGAGATCGGGCCCTGCGTCACGTCGCCGAGTGAGGGCTGGTGGATGAGGACCCGCGCGCCCGGCGTGATCATCCGCTTGCCGGGCCGGCCCGCCGCGAGCAGCACCGCGGCGGCGGAGGCCGCCTGGCCGATGCACACCGTGGCCACGTCGCAGGTGACGAACTGCATCGTGTCGTAGATCGCGGTCATCGCGGAGAAGGAGCCGCCCGGGGAGTTGATGTACAGGTGGATGTCCTGTTCGGGGGCGGCGCTCTCCAAGTGGATGAGCTGGGCCATCACATCGTTCGCCGAGGTGTCGTCGATCGGGGTGCCGAGAAAGACGATCCGCTCCTGGAGGAGCTTGGAGTAGGGGTCCATCGTGCGGACGCCGTCGCGGCCGCGCTCGGTGAACTCCGGCAGTACATAACGGGCGGTGGGACGGAACATGGCAGGCGGCCTCCGGCACTTCATCCGGTGCTACGAGTCAAAATGTACAGGACGTACATCTCGTTATGATGGGGAGCATGACCCACGACGTCCCGGTGACACAAGCCCGGGCAGAACTCGCCGAGCTGATCAACCGCGTGGTCTACGGCGGCGAACAGGTGGTGCTCACCCGCCACGGAAAACCGCTCGTCGCCCTGGTGTCCGCCGCTGACCTGCAACGACTGCGCGACCTCGACGCCGAGCCGGAGGAGCGCGTGGTCAGTACGGTGTCCTCCGTCGGCTCCCGCGCGTCCGCCACGGGCGAACGGCGGAGGTTCGGCATCGCCGCCGAGCACCGGGGACCCGAGGCCCGGTGAGCGAACGGGCGGCCACCCCCCACGCCGCGCCCATCGGCCGCGCCGCGCCGGACCGCCCGATCGGGGTAGGACCGCCCGCGGCCGCGCCGCCGACCGGTCGGCCGGCACCCGTGACAGTCGCCCGTAACAGCCGTTAACGCAGTCGAAACTCCGCCGAACTAATCTCGCGGAACCCGGACGACTGTGAGGTGCTGTGGTGCAGTTGACCCCCCATGAGCAGGAGCGGCTGCTCATCCATGTGGCCGCCGACGTGGCCGAGCGCCGCCGCGCCCGCGGGCTGCGGCTCAACCACCCGGAGGCGGTCGCCCTGATCACCGCCCACATCCTCGAAGGCGCCCGCGACGGTCGCACCGTGGCCGAACTCATGGCCTCGGGACGCACCGTGCTGAGCCGCGCGGACGTCATGGACGGCATCCCGGAGATGATCCACGACGTCCAGGTCGAGGCGACCTTCCCCGACGGCACCAAGCTCGTCACCGTCCACCAGCCGATCGTCTGAGAGGCGGGCCGCGTGATTCCCGGAGAGATCATCTACGCCGAGGAGCCGGTCGAGCTGAACGCCGGCCGACCGGTGACCTCGCTCACGGTGCTCAACGCCGCCGACCGGCCGATCCAGGTCGGCTCCCACTACCACTTCGCCGAGGCCAACCCCGGGCTGCGCTTCGACCGCGCCGCCGCCCACGGGCTGCGGCTGAACATCGCGGCCGGCACCGCCGTACGGTTCGAGCCCGGCATTCCCGCCGAGGTCGAACTGGTGCCCATCGCCGGGCAGCGGATCGTGGCGGGACTGCGCGGGGAGACCGCGGGGCTGTTGGACACGGCCGGCGGTACCGGCCCGGCCCTCGCGCCGGCCGCCGGCCCGCCCCTCGAACCGCCCCGTGAACCGGCCCTCGACGAGGACGGAGCCGAGCGTGCCTGAGCTGTCCAGGGCCGTATACGGAGACCTCTTCGGCCCCACCACCGGCGACCGGATCCGGCTCGCCGACACCGATCTGCTCGTCGAGATCGAGCGCGACCTGGCCGGCGGCCCCGAACGGGCCGGGGACGAGGCGGTGTTCGGCGGCGGCAAGGTGATCAGGGAATCCATGGGCCAGGCCCGCGCCACCCGCGCGGAAGGCGCCCCCGACACGGTGATCACCGGAGCCGTCGTCCTCGACCACTGGGGCGTGGTCAAGGCGGACATCGGCATCCGCGACGGCCGGATCACCGCACTCGGCAAGGCGGGCAACCCCGAGACGATGGACGGAGTCCACCCGGACCTCGTCATCGGCCCGGAGACCGAGATCATCGCGGGCAACGGCAAGATCCTCACCGCCGGCACCATCGACGCCCACGTGCACTTCATCTCGCCCACCCTGATGACCCAGGCGCTCGCCTCCGGCGTCACCACCGTCATCGGCGGCGGCACCGGACCGGCCGAGGGCACCAAGGCCACCACGATCACCCCGGGAAGCTGGCACCTCGCCCGGATGTTCGCCGCCCTCGAGGGCTTCCCGGTGAACGTCGGACTGCTGGGCAAGGGAAACACCGTCAACCAGCGGTCCATGCACGACCAGTTGCGGGCCGGCGCGGTCGGCTTCAAGATCCACGAGGACTGGGGGGCGACCCCCGCCGCGATCGACGCCTGCCTGACGGTGTGCGAGCGGACCGGCGCCCAACTCGCCATCCACACCGACACCCTGAACGAGGCCGGCTTCGTGGAGGACACCCTCGCCGCCATCGCCGGACGCGGTATCCACGCCTACCACACCGAAGGAGCCGGCGGCGGGCACGCACCCGACATCATCACCGTCGTCTCCCAGCCGCACGTCCTGCCGTCGTCGACCAACCCGACCCGGCCGCACACCGTCAACACCGTCGAGGAGCACCTCGACATGCTGATGGTCTGTCATCACCTCAACCCCGCCGTGCCGGAGGATCTGGCCTTCGCCGAGTCCCGTATCCGGCCGTCCACCATCGCCGCGGAAGACGTGCTGCACGACCTCGGCGCCATCAGCATCATCAGCTCCGACTCCCAGGCGATGGGCCGCATCGGCGAGATCACGCTGCGCACCTGGCAGACCGCGCACGTCATGAAGCGGCGACGCGGCGCCCTCCCCGGGGACGGCCCCGCCGACAACCACCGAGCCCGTCGCTATGTCGCCAAATACACCATCAACCCGGCGGTGGCCCAGGGGCTCGACGCCGAGATCGGCTCGGTCGAGGCGGGCAAACTGGCCGATCTGGTGCTCTGGGAACCGGCGTTCTTCGGTGTCAAGCCGCAACTGGTCATCAAGGGCGGCCAGATCGCGTACGCGCAGATGGGCGACGCCAACGCGTCCATCCCGACCCCTCAACCCGTACTGCCCCGGCCGATGTTCGGCGGCGTCGGCGCCGCACCGGCGCTGAACTCGGTCAACTTCGTCACCGAGGAGGCGCTCGCCGACGGCCTGCCCGAACGGCTCGCGCTGGGAAAGAGGTTCACCGCCACCCGGAGCACCCGCGGCGTGACCAAGGCGGACATGCGGGAGAACGACGCGCTGCCGGTGGTCGACGTCGAACCCGACACCTTCACCGTACGGATCGACGGCGACGTGGTGGAACCCGCACCGGCCGCCGAACTCCCCATGGCCCAGCGGTACTTCCTCTTCTGAGGGCTGATGCAACCGACCGAGCCGACGTCGTCGCCCACCGCCCGCGCCGCCCTTCTGCTGCTCGCCGACGGCCGTTTCCCGGCCGGCGGCCACGCGCACTCGGGCGGGGCGGAGGCAGCGGTCGCCGACGGCCGGGTGCGGGACGCGGCCACCCTCGCGGACTTCTGCCGCGGCCGGCTGCACACCACAGGACTGGTCGCCGCCGCACTGGCCGCGGCGGCGACCGCCGGGCTCGATCCGCTCCTCCTCGACGAGGCGGCCGACGCCCGCACCCCGTCCCCGGCGCTCCGGGCCGTCTCCCGCCGGCTCGGCCGCCAGCTCCTGCGCGCCGCCCGCGCCGCCTGGCCCGCCCCCGCGCTCGACCGGCTCGCCACGGCCCGGCCCCGCGGCGCCCACCACCCCGTCGTCCTCGGCCTCACCGCCCGCGCGGCCGGCCTCGCCCCCCTGGACGCCGCGCACGCCGCCGCCTACGAATCGGCGAGCGGCCCGGCCACCGCCGCCGTCCGGCTGCTCAGCCTCGACCCCTTCCACTCCGCCGCGGTGCTGGCCCGGCTGGCTCCCGAGATCGACGCCGTGGCGACCCGCGCGGCGGACGCCGCCGCCCGGGCGCTGACCGACGGCGCCTCGGCACTGCCCGCCGCCTCCGCCCCGCTGCTCGACATCGCCGCCGAGCACCACGCCACCTGGCCGGTCAGGCTGTTCGCCTCATGAATCCACCCACCCGCTCAGCCCGAAGGAGTCGGCCATGCACCTCGATCATCCGGAGATCTTCCCCGAGCGGTACGCGCACTCCGCGCCCGAGGCCGGGGTGGACGGGCGGCGGCGCGCCCTGCGGGTGGGCCTCGGCGGTCCGGTGGGCTCGGGAAAGACGGCCACCGTGGCGGCGCTCTGCCGGACCCTGCGGGACGAGTTCGCCATCGGCGTGGTGACCAACGACATCTACACCCGGGAGGACGCCGACTTCCTGCTGCGGAACGCGGTGCTGCCGGCCGAGCGGATCGTCGCCGTCGAGACCGGGGCCTGCCCGCACACCGCCATCCGGGACGACATCTCGGCCAACCTGGAAGCCGTCGAGGACCTGGAGGAGGCGGTGGGACCGCTCGACCTGGTGCTGGTCGAGTCCGGCGGCGACAATCTCACGGCGACCTTCTCCAAAGGGCTGGTGGACGCCCAGATCTTCGTCATCGACGTGGCCGGGGGCGACGACATCCCCCGCAAGGGCGGTCCCGGGGTGACCACGGCCGATCTGCTGGTGGTCAACAAGACCGACCTGGCGCCCTATGTCGGCGCCGACCTGGGGCGGATGGCCCGGGACGCGGCGGCCCAGCGCGGCGAACTGCCGGTGGTCTTCACCTCGGTGGCGGCGCCGGACGGCATCACGCCGGTCGTGGCGTGGATCGCCGACCGGCTGGCCGCCTGGGCGCCGCCGGCGGCGACATGACCGGTCGTGGCGTCACGGCGGTGGCGCGGATCCGTGCCGTCGCCGACGGCCGCGGCGGGACCGCGCTGCCGCTGCTCGCGGGGGAGGGGCCGCTGGCGGTGCGGCGGACCAGGGGCGGCGCGGTCGCCCTGGTCGGGGCGATGAGCGCGCCACTGGGCGGCGACCGGCTGCGGGTCGAGGCCGAGGTGGGCGCCGGGGCGCGACTGGTGGTCGGGGCCTGCGCCGCGACCCTCGCGCTGCCCGGCCGGGACGGTGAACCGGCCTCCTACGACATACGGTTGACCGTCGGCGACGGCGGCCGGCTCGACTGGCTGCCGGAGCCGGTGATCTCGGCCGGCGGCAGCTCGCTGCGGATGACCACCGTGGTCGAACTCGCGCCCACCGCACGGCTGTTGCTGCGCGACGAGCAGATCCTCGGCCGGCACGCCGAACCTCCCGGCGCGCTGACCAGCCGGCTGAGCGTGCGGTGGGCCGGCCGCCCGCTGCTCGACCAGGAACTCTCCTTCGGGCCCGGCGCGCCCGCCTGGTCAGGACCCGCCGTGCTCGGTCCCTACCGCGCGGTGGGCCAAATCCTGCTGGTGGCACCGGACGTGACGGACCACCCGGCCAAGCCCCAGCTCTTCACCGACGCACCGGCCGACGGCAGGGCCGTGCTCACCCCGCTGGCCGGCCCCGCCGTGCTCGTCACCGCGGTGGCCACCGACGGTCTGCGGCTGCGCCGGCTGCTGGACCGGGCCCTCGCCTCGGCGCAAGCCCGCTGACGGGTCCTCAACCGAGCCGGCCCGGTCGCCATCACCCTGACGGCCGAGCCCCCGTACGTCCCGGGACCGCCCAACCGCCCGCATCGGCGGCCGGGTGACGGGAAATCACCCGCATGGCATGTTCGGCGCCGGCGCCGCCGGGAAACGTATCCGCACCTCACCACCGTGCGTCACCGTGACCACGGGGGGTCATCGGGAACGCTTCCTCAGGGGGAGGTCCGCCGTGCGGCGCACGCTGGTGCTCGTCTCCACCGGTCTGCTGCTCGTCGGCGCGACCGCCGCCGCCCCGGCGGCCACCGCGGGCGCCAGGCCGCCCGACCGCGGGCGAGCCGTCACCGTGCCCGAGCGGGTCGGAGCGGTGATCGCGGCACAGGCGGCGGCCGGACAAGGTGTCGACTGGGCGGGCTGCCCGGCCGGCTGGGGCCTGCCCGCACCCGTCCAGTGCGGCCGGGTCACCGTACCCCTCGACTACGCCCAGCCGTTCGGGACGACCATCGAACTCGCCGTCGACCGGGCGGTCAGCACCGGGACCGCCGCGGAACGCCAGGGCGCGCTGGTGTACAACCCGGGCGGCCCCGGCGGCTCGGGCCTGCGCTTCCCGCTCCGCTCCACCACCGCCGCCCCGCTGTGGACCAGGACCGCCAAGGCCTACGACTTCGTCGGCTTCGATCCACGCGGCGTCGGCCACTCGGCGCCGATCTCCTGCCAGGACCCGAAGGAATTCGTCCGGGCGCCCAAGCCCGACCCGGTACCCGACGGCGCGGCGGACAAGCTCGCCTCGCGCGGACTCGCCGCCGCCTACGCCCAGGGCTGCCTGGCCCGTACCGGCGGACCGATGCTCGCCGCGATGAACACCCCCACCATGGCCCGCGACCTCGATGTGATCCGGGCCGCGCTCGGCGAGCGCCGGCTCAACTACCTGGGCGTCTCCTACGGCACCTACCTCGGCGCGGTCTACGCCGACCTCTTCCCGACCCACCTGCGCAGGATGATCGCCGACAGTGTGGTGAACCCGGACCCGGCCCAGATCTGGTACCGGAACAACCTCGACCAGGACGTGGCCTTCGAGAGCCGCTGGGCGGACTGGGAGACCTGGGTCGCCTCCTACGACTCCGTCTACCACCTCGGCGGCACCCGGGCCGAGGTCCAGACGCGGTGGGAGCGGCTGCTGGCCGGCGCCGAGGCGCACCCGATCGGCGGCGTCGTCGGCCCGGCGGAACTGCTCGGCTTCTTCCAGAACGCGCCCTACTACGACTCCGCCTGGGCCGGCACCGCCCAGCTCTGGAGCGGTTACGCGGCAGGTGACACGCAGGCCCTGCTGGACGCGGCGGGCCCGGACCTCGCCGACGCCCGGGGCAACGCCACCGCGGAGAACGGCACCGCCGTCTACACCGCGGTCGAGTGCGCCGACGCCGAGTGGCCGACCGACTGGCGGACCTGGGACCGGGACAACACCGCGCTCAACATCGGCCACCCCTTTCTCACCTGGTCCAACGCCTGGCTCAATCTGCCGTGCGCGACCTGGCCGGTGCGGCAGCGGACCCCTGTCGATGTGCGGACCGGGCGCGGTCTGCCGCCCGTCCTGATCGTGCAGAGCGCCCGTGACGCCGCCACCCCCTACCCGGGCGCCCTCGAACTCCACCGCAGACTCGACGGCTCCCGGCTGATCACCGAGCGGGACGCCGGATCGCACGGCGTCACCGGACTCGTCAACCCGTGCGTCAACAGCCGCGTCGACAGCTATCTGCTCACGGGCGCGCTCGACCCCCAGGACGTCGGCTGCGGCCCGCACGCGGCGCCGGTGCCCGCCACCTGATCCCTCACCGGCAGGGCGCCGCGCTACGGCGGACCCGCCCGCACGGCTCAGGAGGCCGACTTCCGGCGCAGCCGCGGCCGCCCCTTCTGCGCCTGCTCGGCCTTGACGTCGCCCGCGTACCGGTCCACGTACTCCTGCCCGGACAGCCCGAGGATCTCGTACATGATCTCGTCCGTCACCGACCGCACCGCGTACCGCTCGCCCTCCATACCGGCGAACCGGCTGAAGTCCAGCGGGCGGCCGAACCGGATCGTCACCCGTCCGTGGCGGGGAAACCTGCGGCCCGGCGGCTGGAGTTCGAACGTGCCGAGCATCGCGCACGGGATCACCGGCACACCGGCCCGCAGCGCCATCACCGCGACACCCGTACGGCCCCGGTAGAGCCTGCCGTCGTGCGACCGGGTCCCCTCCGGATAGATGCCGAGCAGTTCGCCGCGCCCCAGCACACCGAGAGCCGCGTCGATGGCCGCCTCGGCCTTGCCGCCGGACCGGTCGACCGGGATCTGCCCGATGCCCCGGAAGAAGGCCGCGATCAGCCGGCCCCTGATGCCCCGCCCGGTGAAGTACTCGGCCTTGGCCAGGAAGGTGATCCGGCGCGGCAGGATCGCCGGCATCACGAAGTGGTCGGAGAAGGAGAGGTGGTTGCCGGCGACGATGGCCGCGCCGCTCTCCGGGATGTTCTCGACCCCCTCGATGCGCGGCCGGAAGAACAGCCGCAGCAACGGCCCCAGAAGCACGTACTTCAACACCCGGTAGAACACCGCTGCCGCCTTCCCGACCGGTCAGGGTGACGCCCGGCCGCGCCGCCCGGCTCGCTCCGGTGCCCCGGCAGAGTAGTGCCCCCGCGCGCGTCACTGCCAGGGTCGGGCGCTGACGGCGCGTCGCACTCCCGGCCGCACCCGGTCCGGCAGGGGTCGCGGACCGCTCAGCGGCGGTCTCAGCGGGCGTCTCCGTGGGCAGCCCAGCGGACGGCTCAGCCGTGACCGCGTGCCTCCAGGGAGGCCAGATAGGCGTTGTACGCGACCAGTTCGGCGTCACCGTCGCGGTCCGCGGCCCGGTCCGAGCGGCGCGCCTGCCGCTGCTCCGAGGTGTACCACTGGAAGAGCAGCACCACGAGCACGATCACCGACGGGACCTCGCTGAACGCCCAGGCGATACCGCCGGCCCAGGTCTGGTCGTCCAGCGGATCGACGCCCAGGGACACCGGCGGGTGCAGGAAGGTGTGCACCATCGGCTGGCTCGCCATCATCAGCGCGATCCCGAAGAAGGCGTGGAACGGCATCCCCGCGAACAGTTCCAGCATCCGCATCACATAGCCCGGCCGGTGCGGGCCCGGGTCCACGCCCATGATCGGCCAGAAGAACAGCAGCCCCACCGCGAGGAAGTGCACCATCATCGCGACGTGCCCGGCCCGGCTGCCCATCAGCGTGTCGAACAACGGGGTGAAGTAGAGCCCGTAGAGGCTGGCGACAAAGACCGGGATGGTGAACGCGGGATGCGTGACATACCGCAGATAGCGGCTGTGCAGCAGCTTCACCAGCAGCTCGCGCGGCCCGGTGCGGCCCCGCCGGGCGGCCGGCAGCGCCCGCAGCGCCAGCGTCACCGGGGCGCCGAGCAGCAGCAGGATGGGGGAGAGCATGCTGAGGATCATGTGCTGCACCATGTGCACGCTGAAGATGACCATGCCGTAGTCGTTGAGCCGGGTGCACATCGTCACGCCGACCGTCAGCACGCCGAGCACGAAGGCGATGGTGCGGCCCACCGGCCAGCGGTCGCCGCGCAGCCGCAGCCGCAGCACACCCCAGCCGTACAGCGCGAGCAGCAGCAGACAGCCGGCGAAAAAGAACGGATCGCCCCCGCTGAAGGCCAGACCCCGGCCGAGGGTGAACGGCGGCAGATCCATCCGCATGCCGTGTCCGCCGTGTTCCATCCGCACTCCCTCGACCACCAGGCACTTCAGATACTTCAGATATTCCGGACACTTCGCAGATCTTCGTGCCCGGAACAGACTAGAGCCGCCCTCACCCGGGAAACCGGGCGGGGGCGGCTCAGGTCGGACGTGTCATCGACCTCACAGCACGCACTCGGCCTCGACATACCGCTCGGCGGGCACCGTCTTGAGCTGCTCGACGGCCTCCGCGAGCGGCACCAGGACGATGTCGGTGCCGCGCAGCGCCGTCATGCTGCCGAACCGGCCCTGGTGCACCGCCTCCACCGCGTGCCAGCCGAACCGGGTGGCGAGCACCCTGTCGTACGCGGTGGGGGTGCCGCCGCGCTGCACATGGCCCAGGATCACCGGGCGGGCCTCCTTGCCGAGCCGCTCCTCCAGCTCGACCGAGAGCTGGGTGGCGACACCGGTGAAACGCTCATGACCGTAGATGTCGGTGGCGCCGGAGGTGAAGTCCATCGTGCCGGGACGCGGCTTGGCGCCCTCGGAGACGACCACGATGGCGAACTTCTTGCCCGCCTCGAACCGGGCCCCCACCACCTGGGCCAGTTCCGCCACGTCGAAGGGCCGCTCGGGCACCAGAATGGCGTGCGCGCCGGCCGCCATGCCCGAGTGCAGGGCGATCCAGCCCGTGTGCCGGCCCATGACCTCCACGATCAGCACCCGCTGGTGCGACTCCGCGGTGGTCTTCAGCCGGTCGAGCGCCTCGGTGGCCACTCCCACCGCGGTGTCGAAGCCGAAGGTGACATCGGTGGAGGCGATGTCGTTGTCGATCGTCTTGGGCACGCCCAATATGGGCAGGCCCGCGTCGGACAGCAGCCGGGCCGCCTTGAGGGTGCCCTCACCGCCGATGGGGATGATCGCGTCCAGTCCGAGGTCCCGGACATGGCCCTTGGCCCGCTCCACACCGTCGCGCAAATGGGCCGGCTGGACCCGGGAGGAACCGAGTATGGTGCCTCCGCGGGCCAGGATCCCGCTCACCGCGTCCAGGTCGAGCTTGCGGTAGTCGCACTCGAGCAAGCCCTTCCATCCGTCGTGGAAGCCGATGACCTCGTCATTGTGGTCCACCACGGCGCGGTGCACCACGGACCGGATGACGGCGTTCAGCCCGGGGCAGTCGCCGCCGCTGGTCAGCACACCAATACGCATTTCGCTCGCCACTCCTGCAACTCGACCGGACGGCCGGACCCTGTCGTCCGGGATGGATCACGGCAAGTTTAGCGAGCCCGGCTGCCGCGCCTCCACGCCGTACGAACTGCGGCCAACTGACGTTTACTCAAACTCCAGGGAACCGTTTCGCAGCGTGACGGCAGCCTCTTCGGGCGGCCTCACCAGCATGGTAGGACCGGGGGTCGCGGAACCGCTTGGGTATCGCTTGGGAAAGGCCTGCTCGACCCCGGCCCTCCGGTCAGGCCGGCTGGACCGCCGCCGAGATGCGTTCGGTGCGCAGCGCCTCGTACCACTGGTCGTCGACCGGCGGCAGCGCGTTGACATCGAGGGCCAGCTTGATCAGCAGGTCGGCGATCTGCGGGTTGCGGGCCATCACCGGGCCGTGCATGTACGTGCCGAACACCGTGTCGTTGAAAGCGCCCTCGGTGCCGTCCCCGGTGCCGTTCCCCTTGCCGACGCGCAGCCGGGCCAGCGGCCGGGCGGTCGGGCCGAGGTGGGTGACCCCCTGGTGGTTCTCGAAGCCGGTCAGCGGCGGCAGGTTCAGCCGCGGGTCGATGTCGGCCAGCACATCGCCGACGCAGCGCTCGCCCTCGCCGCGCACCGTCATCACGTCGAGCAGCCCGAGACCCGGCTCCGGGCGGCCCAGGTCGTTGATGAACTCATGGCCGAGGATCTGATAGCCCGCGCAGACCGAGAAGACGATCGCGCCGTTGGCGACCGCCCGGCTCAGCCCGCCGTCCCGGCGCAGCCGCTCGGCCGCCAGCCGCTGCGGCCGGTCCTCGCCGCCACCGATCAGATAGATGTCGCCCGAGGTGGGGATCGCCTGGTCGGAGCGGACGTCGACCCGGGTGACCGGCACCCGGCGCTGCACCGCCCGGCGCTCCACCACCAGTGCGTTGCCCTGGTCGCCGTAGGTGCTCAGCAGGTCGGGGTAGATCCACACCACGCGCAGGCTGGACTCACTCATCGGTTGTGCTTCTCCTTGGCAGTCGGTGGGGGCTCAGTTGCCGACGCGGCGGCGCAGGTCCTGGAAGGCGGTGTAGTTGGCGATGGTCTCGATCCGGCCCTGTGGCGCGGCCGTTACCGCCTCGTCCAGGTCCTCGCAGACCCGGAACTGGAGTCCGGCGACCTCCAGCCGCACCGCCAGGTCCATCTTCCGGTCGCCGATCACCATGATCGGGTGGCCGGCCAGCCGGGTGTAGTCGACGTCCCACAGCCACGAGGTGTCGGTGCCGTCGGCGCCGCGCGCGTTCACCGACAGCAGGACCGGGGTCGGCGGACCGTCGATCAGTGAGAAGGTCTCCAGCCAGCCGGCCGGGTTCTTCGCCAGCAGCAGCCGCAGCTCCCGCTCGCGGTAGGTCACCACGTCGTACCGCCCGGCGACCGCCTGCACCTTGTACATCCGCTCCAGGGCGATCTTGGGATCCACCCCGAAGGCGGCGGCGGCCGCCGCCGACACGGCCGCGTTGGACTTGTTGGCCCGGCCCGGGAGCTGGAGGTGGATCGGCCAGGCGACGCCGTACGGGTCGATGACGTGGTCGCCGGACAGCGCCCAGGTCGGCATCGGGCGGCGGAAGCCGCACTCGGCGCAGAACCAGTCCTCGGACGGGCGCTGGAGCACGCCGCCGCAGGACGGGCAGGACCAGGCGTCGTCCTTCCACTCCTGGCCGGCCGCCACCCACACCACGGTGGGGCTGGACGAGGCCGCCCAGGTGATCAGCGGGTCGTCGGCGTTGGCGATGATGATCGCCTCGGAGCCGGCCAGTCCCTCCCGCCACTTCTCGGCGAGCATCCGGGTCTCGGCGGCCCGGTCGAGCTGGTCGCGGGAGAGGTTGAGCAGCGCGATGGCCTTGGGGGCGACATCCCTCGCCACGCCCGCCAGGTACTTCTCGTCCACCTCGATCACGCCGTAGCGGGCATCGGAGCCGCCGGCCAGCGCGGAGGTGATACCGGCCGGCATGTTGGCGCCCAGCGCGTTGGAGACCACCTGGCCGTTGGCGCGCAGGGCCTCGGCCAGCAGCCGGGTGGTGGTGGTCTTGCCGTTGGTGGCGGAGACCAGCACCACGTCCAGGTGCCGGGCGAGCCTGGCCAGCAGATCGGGGTCGAACCTCAGCGCCACCTTGCCGCCGATCACCGACCCGCTGCCCTTGCCCGCCGCACGCGACACCGCCGCCGCGGCCTTGCCCGCCGTCACGGCCAGCTTGGCCCGCGGCGACAGCGGCTCCGAGTTGCCTGCCATCGTCCTTGCTCCTCCTCGACTCCGGCCGCGCCGCTGCCCTCGCGGCGGCCGGTTCCGCGCCCCTGCTCGCCGCTTCGGCGGCCGACAACTTCCGGTTGGCGCCCAGCCTATCGACTCCTTGCCCGCGACCCGCACCGCGCCGCCCCGACAGGCGCCCCTAGGCTGTCCTGATGCGATACGGCAGCATCCCCGGCAGCTCCGGCACGGTCCGTCCGGTCCGGCTGTTCGGCGACCCGGCGCTGCACGCGCCGTGCGCCGAGGTGACCGACTTCGGCGTGGACCTGGTCCGACTGGTGGAGTCCATGTTCGCCTCGATGTACGCGGCGAACGGCGTGGGCCTGGCCGCCAACCAGATCGGGGTCCCGCTGCGGGTGTTCGTCTACGACTGCCCCGACGACGAGGACCGCCGCCACCTCGGGCATCTCGTCAACCCCCGGCCGGTCCGGGTGGGCGGCGTCCGGGTCACCGGCGCCGAGGGGTGTCTGTCGCTGCCCGGCGTCGAGTCGGGCACCCGGCGGTACGACGAGGCGGTGGTGGCCGGCTTCGACGTACGCGGCGAGCCGGTGACGGTCACCGGGACCGGGTTCTTCGCCCGCTGCCTCCAGCACGAGTGCGACCACCTGGACGGCACGGTCTTCACCGACCGGCTGCGCGGCCCGCGGCGGGCCCGCGCGCTGTGGGCGGCCCGGCGCGCGGACCGGGCCGGCGCCGAGGCTCAGAACCCCGGGCTGCCCGCCTTGTCGCCGGCCGCGGCCAGCCGGCCCCAGAGCAGGTCCGCGAGGCTGCGGACGAGCTGGTCCCGGGAGATCTGACGCTCGCTCAGCCACCAGTCGCCGGCCGCGTACATCATGCCGACGATGCCGTGGCCCCAGGCCCTGGCCACCTGGTGGCCGTCCGGACCGAGGTCGAGCCGCTCGGCGATCACCTCGGCCAGATCCTCGCCCATCCGGCGCAGCAGCGGCACCGAGTGGCGGCCGACGTCGAAGCCCTTCTCACCGTCGCTCGGCGGGGTCTCGGCCGGGTGCATCAGGAAGCGGTAGACCTGCGGCCGGGTCTCGATGGCCGACAGATAGGCGTGCAGCGTCGCCTCCACCCGGTCCCGGCGGTCGCCGGGGGAGTCGAGCGCGGTCCGCAGCGTGGCGAGCAGGGCGTCGGTGTGCCGCTTGGCCAGCGCCCGGTACAGGCCGCTCTTGTCGCCGAAGTGGCGGTAGAGGATCGGCTTGGTGATGCCAGCCTCGGCGGCGATGGCGTTCATCGACGCCTCCGGGCCGTCCCGCAGCACCACGCGGTCGGCGGCTTCGAGCAACTCCTGGCGCCGTCGCTCGGTGGCCGTGCGCTGATCCTGCCGCTGACCGGTCTCCACCCGCGCCTCCCCGCTTGTTCGATTGCTGGTGGTCTACGCAACGTAACACCCCCGGCGATCCGATTCGCTCGCCGAGACCGGAGTTGACCGGAGTTGACATTCCTTACCGCAGGGTAACAGACTGCCGTTACCGCAAGTAACAAGCACGTGGAGGGGACGATGGGCGACTTCACGCTCGAACTCAACGACGATCAGCAGGCCGTGCGCAGCTGGATCCACGGCTTCGCCGCCGACGTGATGCGTCCGGCCGCCGCCGAGTGGGACGAGCGCGAGGAGACACCCTGGCCGATCATCCAGGAAGCCGCCAAGATCGGCCTGTACTCACTGGACTTCTACGCCCAGCAGTTCTTCGACCCCACCGGCCTCGGCATCCCGCTGACCATGGAGGAACTCTTCTGGGGCGACGCGGGCATCGCGCTGTCCATCGTCGGCACCGGACTCGCGGCCGTCGGCGTGCTCGCCAACGGCACCGAGGAACAGATCGGCACCTGGGTCCCGCAGATGTACGGCGACGCCGGCGATGTCAAGGTGGCCGCCTTCTGCTCCTCCGAACCCGACGCCGGCTCCGATGTCGCCGCGATGCGCACCCGGGCGGTCTACGACGAGGCCACGGACGAGTGGGTCCTCAACGGCACCAAGACCTGGGCCACCAACGGCGGCATCGCCAACGTGCACGTGGTGGTCGCGGTGGTGGACCCGGAACTCGGCTCCAGGGGCCACGCGTCCTTCATCGTGCCGCCCGGCACCCCGGGCCTCTCCCAGGGCCAGAAGTTCAAGAAGCACGGCATCCGCGCCTCGCACACCGCGGAAGTGGTGCTGGCGGACGTCCGCGTCCCCGGCGACTGCCTGCTCGGCGGCAAGGACAAGCTGGACGAGCGGCTCGCCCGGGCCCGGGAGCGGGCCAGGGCCGACGGCGCCCGCGCGGCCGGCGACGGGGTGAAGGGGAAGAACGCGGCCATGGCCACTTTCGAAGCGTCCCGGCCGGCGGTCGGCGCCATGGCCGTCGGCACCGCGCGGGCCGCCTACGAGTACGCCCTCGAGTACGCCGTCACCCGCGAGCAGTTCGGCCGCCCGATCATCGACAACCAGGGCATCGCGTTCCAGCTCGCGGACATGCGGACCCAGATCGACGCCGCCCGGCTGCTGGTCTGGCGCGCTTCCTGGATGGCCACCGCGGGGCGGCCCTTCACCTCGGCCGAGGGCTCGATGTCCAAGCTCTTCGCCAGCGAGACGGCCAAGAAGGTCACCGCCCAGGCGGTCCAGATCCTCGGCGGCAACGGCTTCACCCGCGAATACCCGGTGGAGCGGATGCACCGGGACAGCGCGATCTACACCATCTTCGAGGGGACCAGCGAGATCCAGCGGCTGGTCATCGCCCGCACCCTGTCCGGGCTGCCGATCCGCTGACCCCGCCGGTTCGGTGCCGGCTCAGTGCCGGTTGAGTGCCGGTCCGGTCCGTTTCAGTGCCGGTCGAGTACTGGTCCAGTCCGGTTCAGTCGTTGTCGCGGTAGCCGCGCAGCACGAACCACGCGAGCAGGGCGCCGCCGACCACCGCGATGACGATGATGCTGCGCATCACCGGCCCTGGGCCGGCCGAATCGTTCACCGCGAGGTTCAGCGCGTGGTGCATGTGCATGGGAACTCCTCACTGGTCCGGACGGGTCCGAACCGGTCCGGCCGGATCAGCGTAGACCCGGTTCCTGTCGGCCCCGCGCGGCGGGTCGGGGTGAGTCGCGGCAGCCGGACCGGCCGCTGGGGCGGACCCGGGATCGGCCCGGACTCCGGTCCGCCCCCACCGTCCTCTGCCGCCGCACCCACCCGGTCTGCTTCAATAGGCACATGGCCAGCACTACTCACCCCGGGACAGGTCGGTACGACCTTGAGCCCTTCTGGCCGTCCCGGCAGGAGTACCACTTCGACCGCTGGTGTTGCCGCGCGATCCCCGCGCGGACCCCCGTCGCCCGCTGACCCGCACTCACCGGCCCACCCGCCGCCGCACGTCAGCTTCCGGTCCCGCGCAATACGGCGTCCTATGACCCCTCGCGCGAAAGAGCCGAACCATGTCGTACATCTCGCAGTTCCCCTCCCCGTCAGTCCCCTCGGGCCACCCGTCCTCGTCCCACCCGTCGGCCGCCCCGTCCTCGGCGTCCTCGGTGGCCGCCACCGGCCGGCAACGGCTGCGCGCGGTACGCCCCGACGAGGCACCCGTGCCCGACTTCCTGCCGCCCGGCGCCACCTGGATGCCCGCCCCCGGACACGTGCTGCCCGCGGTGGCCGGCGGCGCGCCCATGGTCGGCTACCTGGTGCTGGTCCCGGCCGGGCCCGGCCAGGAGCAGCCCGGCGTCCCCGGCCTGCCGGCGCAGCCCCCCGGCGTGCCGGTCAGGATCGACGGCGAACGGCGTACCGCCGTGGTCGACGGTCGCCAGCTCGACCTCACCTACCTGGAGTTCGAGCTGCTGGCCCATCTCGTGGCCCATCCCCACCGGGTGCACTCGCGGGACCAGTTGGTCACCACCGTGTGGGGGTACGGCCACGTCGGCGACGGCCGCACCGTGGACGTGCACATAGCCCGGCTGCGCCGCAAGCTCGGCAAGGAGCACCGGGGCAGCATCGTGACCGTCCGCCGCGTCGGCTACAAGTACGCCCCGCCGGTCACGGCACAACCGTGACCGGCCACCGCCCGGCCTTCACCAGCCGGACGGCGACCGAACCGACGAACCGGTGCCCGGCCCGCTCCGAGGCGCCCACCACCACGGCGTCGGCGGTGAGCTGGTCGGCGGCGGCCGTCAGTCCGCTGTAGGGGTCACCGCGGAAGGTGTGGAACTCCCACCGCACCCGGAAGGTGTCCCCGACCCGCTCCACCGCCTCGTTTATCTCCGCCAGGAGTTGCTCGGCGACCCCGGTGTCGGCTCCCGACACCGGGGGGCCGAGCGACGAACCGCCCGGCAGGTACGGCTGCACGTACACCAGGGCGAGGAGCGCGTTCTGGCGGCGCGCCAGTCCCGAGGCGTAGGCGGCCGCCCGCCAGGACGACTCCGACCCGTCGAGCCCGGCGACGATGACTTTGGGGCCGTCCGTACCGCGTTCGAAATACGCGGGGACCTGCTGCTCTTCCACGCGGCAAGGTTATCGACAGCCGGCCGCCGCCACTCCGGCCCGGGCACCATCGTTCGCCTTGGGCTTTCCGGGCGTTTCGCCCGCCCATTTCACTCCGATGGCCGTATTGCCACGACATGCGCGCATTTGCGGGGCACGCTTTTCGAAGAGGAGTGAAACAGGCGGCCCACCCGCCCGGCGCCCGCACCTTCGGTCCGGAGCGCACCTCGCGTGCCCAGCCGCCCACGCCGCTACCGGGGAGGTTTGCGATGCCGAACGTGTCAACGAACGTGTTCGTGCCGAGGCCCGCGACCGAGGTCTTCGACTTTCTCGCCGACGCGCGCAATCTCGCCCTGTGGAGCTCCGGAGTGACCTCGGTGGACGCGGCGTTCGTCCCGCCCGGCAGCGACGCGGTGTACCGCTACCGCTATCCCGGCCGGCGGCGGCCGCACCGGCTGGTCTGCGCCCACTACGAACCCTGCCGGCGGATAGCCTTCCGCGGCCAGCGGATGTGGAGCCCGCTGGGCACCCAGGTGCCGGTCTACGCCTTCGACCTCCTCCCGCACGCGGACGGCACCCTGGTCCGTCTTTCGGTCACCAGCTCGCTCAGTGCCGCCCTGCTGCTGCTGGGTCCGCTGATCGCCATGGCCTGGCGGCGGGACCTGCCGAACGACGGCCGCAAGTTCTGCGATCTGATGGCGTCGGGCAGGACGCCGGTGAAGCCGTCACCGCCGACGGACGCGCCGATGCGGGCGAGCCCCGCGCCGGGTGACTTCGACTATGCTCATTGACTGTTAAACTATGACTGCGGAGCTGACGGCGCTGTCTCGTCTGTGGCGCCGGATTGCGGTGTTCGCGTGGTCCGCGTGTCGCTTCGTCTTCTGACTGCCCCGGCCTGGTCCCCCCGTCCCGGCCGGGGCGCTTCTTGTGCCGGGGCGCTGTCGGTGCCTGTCGTTGTCTGTCGGGGTCCCGGCGTACGTTGGCGAACATGGCGAACGCGAACACCGACCCGTCGTCCGAGGTGGAGCTGCGGCCCTGGTCGCGGGGCGACTACTGGGTGCTGACCAGGATCAACGCCCCCGAGATGACCGACCACCTGGGCGGCCCGGAGAGCGAGCAGCAGCTCGCCTCCCGGCATCTGCGGTACCTGGGCATGGACGGCGGCGGGGGCCGTATGTACACCGTCCGCTCCGGCCCGGACGGCGAAGTGGTCGGATCCATCGGCTTCTGGGGCCGCACCTGGCGGGGCGTGGACATCTACGAGACCGGCTGGGGCGTACTGCCCGAATTCCAGCGCCGCGGCATCGCGCCGGCCGCCGCCCTGGCGGTGATACGGGAAGCCCGGCACGTTGGCGACCGCACCGAGTTGCACGCCTTCCCCTCGGTCGACCACCCCGCGTCCAACGCGGTCTGCCGAAAGGCCGGATTCACCCTGCTGGGGGCGTGCGCGTTCGAATACCCCAAGGGCACCTTCATCACCTCCAATGACTGGATGGTGGATCTCGCGGCAGTCCGCTGACCGTCGGGCGGGCAAAACGCGTCGCGGCGTGCATCCAGATGTGCCCAACAAAGTAAAATATTGGTCAAGTGGAGGCATCGAACTGACTGTTGACGAGGGTGGATCCTCTGTAATCAGCACAGGTCAGACGTTCGAGTCGGGCCCGGGTGCAGCGCTGTGCGGAGCAGGACACGGTTGCGGATCGGCACTCGTCCGCGCTTGATCCGCCGTGCCATGATGCAGGCGCCGGCAGCAGGCGATGCGAGGGACGGGGACCCGAGCGGTTTCAGCCTTCGACGCGCATCCGACGACGAGCGCACGTGCCGACAGGCATGCGAGCGACCAGGGGGCAAAAGAAGGTGTCAGAAGAAGTCGGGTCCTGTCAGAGGTTCAGACCTGCGGACGGGACAGCCGCCGTCGCCCGGCTCGACGAGGGACGGGTAAGACGGGTATGAGAAATGACTTATTGCTCGCCTTAAGAACCCAGCGCGGCTGGACCCAGGAGGAGCTCTCCGAGCGATCGGGGATCAGTGTGCGCACCATCCGGAACCTGGAGCGGGGGCGGGTGCAGAGCCCGCGCCGCAGCTCCCTCGACCTGCTGTTCTCGGTGCTCGATCCGGATACGCGCGCGATCGGCGCCGGCGGTACGACAGCGGCTCGCGGCCCGCGCGGGGCCACGACCAGGCCCGCCGCCGAGCAGGGCCAGCCGGTCCGGCCGGGCGGGACGCCGGGCGCCTCCGGCCCCCCGGCGCTGTCCGGCCCCGGCTTCCCGACGGCGGGCCGTCCGGCGGGGATCCGCTGGCGCGGACCCCGGCCGCCCAGGACCGCACTGGTCGGCCGGGAGGCCGAACTCGACCGGCTCTGCGCGATCGTCACCGGCCATCCGGTGACGGTGCTGACCGGGCCCGGCGGTATCGGCAAGTCCCGGCTGGCACTCGCCGTCGCGGAGCGGACGGCCGCGCGGTTCCCCGGCGGTGTGGCGGTGGCCCAGCTCGGCCGGATCGCGGCGCCCGGCGCACCGGGCACCCCCGGCGGCTTCGGTATACCGGGCGGTGACGGTCCGGGCGCCCTGGCCGCCGTCGGGAAGGCGGTCACCGAACTGCTCGGCGACGAACGGCAGCCGGCCGGCACCGGGCCCACCCTGGTGGTGCTGGACACCGCGGAACACCTGCCGCAGACCACCGCCCTGCTGGTGGAGCAGCTCCGCGGGGCCTGGCCCGACGCGCGGATCGTCATCACCGCCCGGCGGCCCCCGGTGCTGGCCGAGGCACGGATCTGGGAGACCGCCCCGCTCTCCCCGGAGAGCGCCGTCGAGCTGATGTCCCGGCGGCTGGCGTCCACTTCGCTCGTCGATGACCTCACCGGATCGCCGGACCGGATGCGCGAACTCTGCGGCGAGCTGGACTGCGTACCGCGGCTGATCGAGTTCGCCGCGTACTGGCTGCGCAGCGTGCCGGTCTCGGCGCTGCTCAGGCCCGAGCACGTGCTGGAGCTGCTCGGCGTCCCCGATGTCTCCACGCTGCCGCACCAGCGGTCGATGCGCGGCAGCCTGGAGTGGAGTTGGGGGATGCTCAGCGAGCGGCAGCGCCGGTTCATGTCCGTGCTCGCCGACCGGCCCGAGCCGGTGGCCAGCGACGGCATCGAACCGCCATTTCTGGAGCCGGAGTTCACCTCCACCGAAGCGGTGTGCCTGCTGGCCGAGCTGGCCGACGCCTCGCTGCTCCAGGTACGGCGGGGGCTCCGTTACGAGTACCGGATGCTGCGGCATGTCCGGGCGTTCGTCAGGCACCGGGTGCGGCCGGCGGCCGGTTCGCCGCCGGCGGTGGTACGGGTGGCGGCCGGCGGTTGAGCTCGCGTGGTGTCCGCCGCGGCGGCGGGCACCACGCGGTCGGCCGCGGCGCGGTCGAGGGCGGGAGTGGCGCCGGGGGCGGGGGAGCCGCCGGCTCGGCCGGCTCGGTCCCCGCTCTTTCAGTAGCGCAGCACGGCGGCGATCCGGCCGACGTCGGCCAGCGCGTCGTCCGGCACGAACCGTACCCGTGCGCCGGTGTCCAGGGCCTGCTCGGTGATCTCGTCCACCACGTCGTCCCGGGCGCCCCGCTCATGGGGCTCGGCCGGCACCAGGTGGTCGCCGTTGTCGCGAACCGTCGTACGGTAGCCGTCCTCGATCGCGACCAGGCCGGCCCGGCCCTCGGACACCGACTGCCAGACCTCGTCGAGGCCGCCCGCGAACGTCTTGCGGCCCCTGGCCCGGTCGAGATCCTCCAGCACCGCCGCCACGGCCTCCTCGTCCCTGGCCCGGTCGGCCTCCTGGACCGCCTGCCCCAGGGCCTCACCCGGGCCCTCGGCCAGTCCGCCGCGCACCACCTGGGCCACCGCCTCCCGCACCACGGATCCGGCCTCCTCCAGCGCGGTCAGCACCGCCGCGTCACCGACGACGTACAGCGGACGCGGGGCGGCGGCCTGTACGGCGACCACCGCCTCGGTGACCTCGCGCAGGAAACGGCGGGTGCCCTCGTCATGGAAGGTGCTCGGCGGGTCGCCGCCGCGTTCCCCGCGCTCGGGGTCGAAGTCGACCGGTGCGCGGCGCACCGGGAACGCGCTCGACACGCTGTCCGACACCGCCTCCGGCGTATGGTGCCGGCCGCCGCTCCACAAGGTGGCCGCCCGGGAGTCCAGGGCGAGCACCCAGTACGGCTGGTTGGCGGTCTGCGCGGCCACCAGGTTGCGGGTCAGGAAGGTCTGCGCGAGCAGCACCCGGGCCGGTACCGGGCGGCCGAGCGACCACACATGGTGCTCGCCGGGAGCGGCGAAGATCGCCAGCCCGTCGTCGGCGTGCACCAGATCGACCTCGGCCAGGGCCTGGTCGAGCTGCCCGATGACGTCGATCCGGTCGCCCCTGGAGACCTCCGGATCGCTGTGCACGGCCTCCTTCGCCTCCTCCAGCAGATTGCGCAGCCGCACCGGGTCCTGCGCGCTCTCCGGCTCCCGCCGGTGGGTGGGGAGCAGCACCGACACGGCGGGGTACTTACGGGGCCGGCGCAGCTCGGCGAGCACAGCAGGCGTGAGCGGCTGGTGCGTGGACGGCATGGCAGACCTTTCCGGCGACGCCCCCGAGAAAAGCAGTCCCTTCCTGGATAGCTCAATGTCCGGCCCCCCGCAGCCGCTAGCCTGCGGGGCTTGCCCGGGTGTGCGCCGCGGGGTCCGTCTCCGGGTGCCCCGACCCGGCACCGATAGGTAGGGCGTGCGGTTTTCCGGGCCTGGCGGCCCGGGGGCTTGGGGTGTGGGGGGGGTGGGGGTTGGGTGGCCGGTGTTCTGCGGGGCTTGCCCGGGTGTGGGCCGTGGGGTCCGTCTCCGGGTGCCTCGACCCGGCACCCGGAGGCACGGCGCCTGGTTCTCCGGGCCTGGCGGCCCGGGGGGTTTGGGTGGGGGGAGGGGGCGGGTGACAGGGGGAGGGGGGTGTGGGAAGCTGCCGGTCGCTGAGGAAGGGCGGGGTGGTGGGGCGGGAGTCGGGTGGGCGTGGGGGTGCGCCGGCGGCGTTGGCCGTGGTTGTGGTGGCCGGCGTGTCGGTCGGGGCGGTGCTGCTGCGGCCCGGCGGCGGTCTTGGGAAGGGCCGGGGGCCGCTCGGCGGCAATGCCGTGGTCGTGGTGCTGCTGGCTCTCGCCTGGGCGGCCGCCGTACTGGTGCTCGCCAGCCGTTACCGCCGCGAGGTCGGCCCCAATCATGCCCTCGGCCCCACCGAGCAGCGGCTGGCGGACGCCGTGCGGATCGCCCTGGTGGCGCTGGCCCTCGGCGTGCCCCTGCTGATGCTGGCCCTGCACCGGTCCGCCCCCGCGAACGGCGGCCCGGACAGCGGCGACGCGCAGCCGACCGCCACGGAGACGGTCCAGGCCACCGCGCCCACCCTCCCCGTACGGACACCGCACCGCCCCACCACCGGCCACACGATGGACCTCAGCCTGCTGCTGCACATCCTGGCCGGCCTCTGCATCGCCCTCGTCGCCGCCGTGGTCGTGATCGCCGCGGTCCTCCTGTGGCGCGCGCTCTACCAGCCGCCCGAGCCGCCGCCCACAGGCGCGACCGCGGGCGTGCCCGACGAGCGGCAGCGCCTCGTCGCGGCCGTGGACTCCGGACGGCGCGCCCTGCTCGACGGGGACGACGCGCGGGCCGCCGTGATCGCCTGTTACGCCGCCATGGAGGAATCCCTGGCCGCCTCCGGGGTGTCCCGGCACGCTTCGGACAGTCCGCAGGACCTGTTGCGACGGGCCGAGGGCAGCGGCCTGCTGACCGGCAGCGGCGCGGCGACCCTCACCGCGCTCTTCCGCGAGGCCCGCTACTCCACCCACCCGATGGACGCCGGCCACCGCGAACGGGCCGCCGCCGCGCTCAGCGACATCGCCGCCATACTCGACGCCCACCGGGCCGCCGAGCCGGACACCACCGGCGCCACCGCCGGCACCTCCACCGGCGCCACCGCGAAGGCCGCCCCATGAAGCCCCCCAAAGCCGCTCCCGGCTCCATCCGGCACTCCATCCTCCTGCTGCTCACCGTCGGCGCCGCCGCGATCGCCCTGCTCGCGCTGACCGACGGGCTGCCGGCCGCCGCCGTCGGGACGGCCGTCCTCACCTCCGCGGGGCTGCTCGTGGCCCGCTTCACCATCGGCGGCGGCGCCCAGGACAGCGGCTACCGCCGATCCGTACGGCTGCTCGGCAGCAGCACCCCGGGGATCGGGCAGTGGGAATGGATCCTCGTCAAAAGGCTCGGCCCCGACGGCGAGGCGCACTTCGCCGCGACCCTGCTCCCGAAGGTGCGGCGGCTGTTCGCCGCCCGGCTCGCCGAACGGCACGGCGTCGAGATGGACCGCGCCCCCCAGCGCGCCCGCGCCCTCGTCGGCCCGGAGCTGTGGCCGTGGCTCGACCCCGCCGCCCCGTCACCCGCCGGGCCGCTGACCGAACCCGTCCTGCGCGCGCTGATCGACCGGCTCGAAGCACTCGACACCCCTGACGCCATCGACCCGGACGCGCGCCCCACGCACCCCGCGCCGCGGGAGCAGCCCGTCCCGTATCCCGACAAGGCCACCGGCGACCGGGGCCAGGCACAGTGAGGATCCGCCAGTGAGCAGCCCCCAGTACCCCGGCGAACGCGACGGCCTGACCCCGCGGCAGGCGGGTGAGCGGGCCGGCCGGGTGCTCGCCGAGATCAGCAACGCCGTGGTCGGCAAACAGGAACCCCTGGAGCTGGTGATGCTCGGCATCCTGGCCGGCGGCCACGTACTCATCGAGGACCTGCCGGGGCTGGGCAAGACCCTGCTGGCCCGCTCCTTCGCCACCACCCTCGGCCTCGACTTCCGCCGCATCCAGTTCACCCCCGACCTGCTGCCCTCCGACGTCACCGGCGCGCCCTTCTACGACCAGCGCACCGCCGAGATGGTCTTCCGCCCCGGCCCCGTCTTCACCCACCTGCTGCTCGCCGACGAGATCAACCGGACCCCGCCCAAGACCCAGGCGGCGCTGCTGGAGGCGATGGCCGAGTCGCAGGTGTCCGTCGACGGCAGCACCCGCCCGCTGCCCGACCCGTTCGTGGTCATAGCGACGGCCAACCCGATTGAGTACGAGGGCACCTACACCCTGCCCGAGGCCCAGCTCGACCGCTTCCTGCTCAGGGTACGGATGGGCTATCTGACCCCCGCCCAGGAGACCGGCATGCTCCGCGCCCGCGTCGACCGCGCCGCGCCCGAGGCCGTGCTGGCCACCCTGAGCGGCCCCGCCGAGGTGCTGGCGATGCGGGACGCCGTCGAGCGGGTCGAGGTCGAGGACGACCTGCTCGACTACGTCGTCGCGCTCGTCGGCGCCACCCGCGCGCACCCGCACATCCAGGTCGGCGCGTCGCCCCGCGGCGGCCTCGCCCTGGTCCAGCTCGCCCGCGCCCGCGCGGTCATGGAACTGCGCGACTACACCACCCCCGAGGATGTCAAGTCGGTCGCGGTGCCCGCGCTCGCGCACCGCGTCACCCTCAAACCCGAGCTGTGGGTGCGGCAGATCGAGGCGGACGACGTGATCCGGGAGGTGGTGGGCTCGGTGCCTGCGCCGCAGACCCTGCCGCGCGCCTCGGTGGCCTCATGAGCCGGACCCGACCGCTCGACGCCGTCGAACGGGCCCTGGGCGGCCCGCAGTCCGAGGCGACCGGCATGGCCGAACCGCCGCTGCCGCCCCCGGCCGGCTGGCGGGCCGGTGAACGGGCGCTGCGCTACGGCACGGTGGCCGCGGTGGCCGTCGCCGCCGCGCTCGTCACCGGCCGCCCCTGGCTGCTCGCCCTGGCCGCCGGGCCGCTGACCCTGCTCGCCCTCGCCCTGCCGCAGCAGCCCCGCGCGGCGCGGCTGGCCGCCGAGGTCGACATCGACGCACGACGCTGTTTCGAGGGGGAACAGGTCGTGGCCCGGATCACGGTCACGCACGACGGCGGCGACGGCCGGCTCGACCCCGGCGTCGCGCTGGGCCCCGGTGTGCGCCTGGACCACCTCGCCGTGGGCCGCTCGGTCGTCGAACTGCGGCTCACGGTCCGCCGCTGGGGGCGGTGGCACCTCGGCACCGTCGACATCGACCTGTACGACCTCGGCGGCACGGGCCGCCGGACGATCCGCGCGGACCTCGGCGAGATCGCCGTCTTCCCCGTACCGTCCGCGGCCGGCCTCACCCCGATCCAGGTCCGGCTGCCGCAGCGCCTCGGCGAGCACACCTCCGCCCAGCGGGGCGAGGGCGTGGAGGTCACCGGCGTGCAGCCGTATGTGCGCGGGGAACGGCAACGGCGCGTCAACTGGCCGGCCACCACCCGGCGCGGCTCCCTCCAGCTGAACCGGTTCGCCGCGGAACGCGCCGCCGACACGGTGGTCCTGCTCGACGTACTCGCCGACGTACGCGACCCCGACACCGGCGTCTCCTCCCTCGACGAGACCTTCCGCGCCGCCGCCGGACTGGTCCGCGCCTACCTGCGCACCCACGACCGGGTCGGCGTCGTCTCGGTGGGCGGCGCCACCCGCTGGCTCCAGGCCGGCAGCGGACAGGGCTACTTCTACCGCATCGTGGAGAGCGTCCTCGAAGTCCGCAAGGACCTCGCCCACCGCAGCCCCGGCATCAAGCGGCTGCCGCCGCCGGCGCTGCCGGAAGGCGCGCTGGTGTACGTCTTCACGCCCCTCACCGACCAGCGGATCCTCGAGGTGCTGCACCAGATCCGCGCCCGCGCCAATCCGCTGGTCGTGGTCGAGATCGCCACCGGCTCCCCGCGGATCGACGCCGGCGACCCCCGCGCCGAACTCGCCCTGCGGCTCTGGCGCGCCGACCGCGACGCGATGCGCTTCGCCCTCACCAAGCAGGGCATCGCGGTCATCACCCACCGGCCGGGCGGAACCCTCGACCTGCCGCTCGCACCGCTGCTGCGCGCCCGGATCCGCGGCGGCAGCCGATGAACGCCGCCCTGGACCGGCTGGCCCCCCGCTTCCTCGGGACCGCGCTGGCCGTCGCCGCCTGCGACCCGCCCGCCGCCCTGCACGCCTCCGGTCCCGCGCCGGTGCTCATGGTGATGGTGGCCGCTGCCGCCTGGTGGGCGGCCCCGATGACGGACGACCGGCCGCTCACCAGCAACCTGCGCTGGAACCGCGTCGCGCTGCGCCGCCGCTCCACACTGCTGGCGGCCGGCGCCGTGGTCCTGGCCGCGCTCACCGACCCGCCGACCTGGCTGGCCGCCTGCGTCACCGCGCTGCTGCTCGCCTATCTGCTGGTCACCGACGCGTGGACGGCAGGCGTCACGGCGGCGCTGGGCCGGCCGCCGCTCGGGCCGCCGCTGAGCGCCGCCGCGGCCTGCGCGGTCGTCTTCCTCGTCGCCCAGGCCCCGCTCGCCGGCACCTCCTGGTCCCGGCTGCCGGCCGCCCTGGCCCTCGGCGCCACCGCCGTCTGCCTCGGCCTGGCCCTGCGACGGCGGTCGAGAGCGCGCTGACCGGGCCCGGCCGGCCCGCCGCTTCCGGTCGGCCCCGGTCGGCTCGGGCCCGGCCCCCTCGGGACCGCCGGGACCGCGTCCTACGGCGAAGAGCGGCGCGGCCGGGTCAGCGCTCGGTCGCGGACCTCGCCATCAGCTCGGCGATCTCCGCCCGCTCGGGCGCCCGCAACGCGGTGAACAGCGCGAACGCCTGCGCCCACGCCTCCTGGGCGGCCGCCGGATCGCCCAGCGCCGTATGGACGTCGCCCAGCACCCGCAGGGCTCGGCCGTGCCACAGCGGGGCGTGCTGGGTGGACCAGAGCCGTACCGAGGTGGTCGCCGAGGACAGGGCCTCGGCCAGATGGCCCTCGCGCCGCTGGTGCTCGGCGAGCGTCTGGAGCACCAGCGCCTGACCGAACGGCTCACCGGTGGTCCGGTAGATGCGCAGCGCCCGGTGCAGCGGCTCCCGCACCGAGTCCGGCAGGCCCCGCCGGAGCCGGGCGTCGGCCAGCAGTTGGAGAGCGTGCGCCTGGGCGCTCGGATCGCCCAGCTCCACCGAGATCGCCAGCGCCCGCCGGAAGTGCCCCTCCGCCGTCGCCGGATCGCCCCGGGTGGCGGCGAGCAAGCCGAGTCCCCGCTCGGTCTGCGCCTCGCCCCGCCGGTACCCGGACGCGGTGGCCAACGCGAAGGCGGCCCGGAACGCGGCCTCGGCCGCCGGGAGTTCACCCCGCTCCAGGTGCGCCACCCCGGAGCAGTGCCGGGCGTACGCCTCGGTCCGCGGATGGCCGCCGTCGGCCGCGACCCGGGCCGCGGCGGCGAACGCGTCGAGCGCCTCCTCGTACCGTCCGCAGATCCGGTACTGGTGGCCGAGCCCGCTGTCGCACAGCGCCACACCGTGGTTCTCGCCCAACTCGGCGAAGACGGCCCGCGCCTGGGCGAAACACTCCACGGCCCGCGCCGACCGGTCCTGGAGCGTGTGGAGTTCGCCCAGCCCGCGCAGCACCACCGCCGTGCCCAGCGCGTCGTCGGCGGCCCGTACCGCGGCCAGCGTACGGCGATGGGTCTCGGTCCACTCCGTGCAGTGCGCCCGCACCTCGTAGTACGACGTCAGCGAACCGGTCAGCTCCCAGGCGGCCGCGGCCCTGCCGGTCGCCGCCGCCTGCCCGATCAGCGCCTCCAGCACCCCGTGTTCGGTGTCGAACCACGCCAACGGGTCCCTGAGCACCACCTGTTCGGTGGCGGGCGCCAGCGTGTACCGGGGGGTCGGGCCGGTCGGCCGGCTGAACGACCCGTGCGGCAGCGCCATATCGGCCCGTTCGGCGAGCCGCAGCCACGCGCCCAGCGCCCGGTCGAGGACGGCCTCGCGTTCGGCCCGGTCGAGTTCCCGCTCGGCCTGCTCCTGCGCGAACAGCCGCACCAGGTCGTGCAGCCGGTAGCGGGCCGAGCCGTCGGCGCCGGGTCCGACCACCTCCACCATGCGGGCGGCGACCAGTTGGTCCAGTACGTCCTCGGCCTCCGCGATGTCGCAGTCGAGCAGCACCGCCGCTCCCCACTCGGCGATGTCCGGCGCCGCGGGCAGCCCGGCCCGCATCAGCAGCAGCCGCGCCCGGCACGGGAGCACCTGGTAGCTGAGATTGAGGCTGGCCCGCACCTCCAGATCGCGGTGGCGCAGCTCGTCGAGCCGCCGCCTTTCGTCGCCCAGCCGGCCGACCAGCCGGGCGACGGTCCAGTGCGGGTTGGCGGCCACCCGGGCGGCGGCTATCCGCAGCGCCAGGGGCAGCCGCCCGCAGAGCCGGACCAGCTCCTCGGCCATCGCCGGCTCCCTGGCCAGCCGGTCCGCGCCGATCACCGTGTCCAGCAGGAGATGCGCCTCCGCCGGGCGCATCATGCCGAGCTCCAGGCGGGTCGCGGCGGGCAGCCCCGGCAGGGTGCCGCGTGCGGTGATGAGCACGGCGGACCGGCCGTCGGCCGGGATGAGGGACGCGACCTGTTCCTCGGCCGCCACGTCGTCGAAGACCAGCAGCAGCCGCTTGCCGGCCGTCAACGTCCGGTACAGGGCGGCGCGTTCGGCCGGTTCGGGAATGGCGGCGCCGCCCACCCCGAGCGCTCGCAGCAGCCGCGCGCAGATGTCGGTGGCGGTGGCCTCGCGGGCGCTCTCCACATAGAGCTGGCCGTCGGGATAGGCGCGCCGGCCGAGGTGCGCGGCCTGGAGGGCCAGGCTGGTCTTGCCGACGCCGCCGGGACCGGTGACGATCGCCACCCGGGCCCGGCTGCCCTCGTCGTCCGCGCAGTGCAACCAGTCCAGCAGCTCTTGGAGTTCGCTGGCGCGGCCGGTGAAGTCGCCGATCGCGGCGGGAAGTTGATGCGGCTTGGGGGCAGGGGGCTCGGCCGGCGCGGCGGGCGCCGACGCGGGCCGGGCCGCTTCCGGTTCCGGCGCCTCGGCGCCCGGCTCCGCGCCCGCGCCGAGGTACAGCGCCGGATCGAGGTCCGGCTCGGCCCGCAGGATGGCCTGGTGCAGCCGCGCCGTCCGCGGCCCGGGCTCCACCGCCAACTCCTCCGACAGACGCCGGCGCAGCGTGCGGTAGACGGCGAGCGCGTCGGCCTGCCGGCCGCTGCGGTACAGGGCGAGCATGAGCTGTTCGGCGAAACGTTCCCGCAGCGGATGGGCGGCGACCCGGCCGGCGAGTTCCGGCGCCCACTCCCGGTGCCGGCCGAGCCGCAGGTCGATGTCGGCGTGCTCCTCGACCAGGGCCAGCCGCAGTTCGGAGAGCCGGTCCCGCTCGGCATCGAAGAAGGGACTGTCGAGACCGGTCAGCGCGGTGCCCGTCCATAAACCCGCGGCCTGCCTTAACTCCGAGGCGGCGAACTCCAGTTCACCGGCCTTCCGGTGGGCGCGGGCCCGGTCGGCATGCTGCTCGAAGGCGGCCAGATCGAGGCAGTGCGGCCCCGCCGGGACGCAGTAGCCGTACCCCGCCCAGGGGAGCGCCTCGGCGCCGCCGAGCCGGCGGCGGAGCCGGCCGATGTACTTGCTCACCACATTGGGGCCGTCGGAGGGCGGAGCGTCGCCCCACACCGCGGTGAGGATGTCCCGGGCCGGTACGACCTGACCGGCCCGCAGCAGCAGGGTGGCCAGCACGGCGCGCTGTTTCTGCGGCCCGAGATCGACCTCGCGCCCCTCGCGCCACGCGGTGACCGGGCCCAGCAGGCGGTAGCTGACCGGCGCCGCCGGAACTACCGCGCCGGGCTTCCCGGTTCCCGTCGACCGTTCCCCCATCGGACCGCTCTCTCCTGTCTCGCCAGATCTCTCCTGACCGCTTTTCCCGACCTCTCGCGGACCTCCCGCAAACCTCCCGCAAACCTCCCGCAAACCTCCCGCGGACCTCGCGCGGACCTCGCGCCGCCGAGCATAGGTCAGCGGTCGGCGGAAGACCCGCATCCGCACCAATCCTCCGCAAGCCTCAGCCACCGGCCCGTCACCAGGTCATGGCACCGGGATGGCACCGCCGCGGCACCCGGCGGGGGGACGATCATCGTAGGGGCGGATGCGGAGACCGTAAACGGGGGACCGTCACGGGGGCGGTCCGCGTCGCGTCGCCGGCAGGGCGAGGTGACACGGCCCGGTCGGCCGCATCCGCCTCCCCAATCGTTGTTTCTTCGGGTTCCTTCCCCGTCCTTCGGGTTCCTGCGCCGTCCTTCGGCCTTCGCGGCGTCCGCTCGGCGCACCGGCCCCGCCCCGCCGCCCGTCCCGCTCCGTCACCTCCGTCCCGCCCCACGCCCGGTCGCTGTATCGGTTCAGTGGCGGCTGCGCCCACGGCTCAAGATCCCCCTTCCACAGCGCACGCAGGCTGCTTTACCGTTTAACCACCACCGCGCCCCGAGTTCCGGGCCGCGGCAAGGGACAGCAGCCGAGGAGCGGAAATGAAGGACGTCACGCCGGTCACCGACGGCTGGAGGCTCCGGCTTCCGGAGCGCCTTTCCGGGACCGGCGAGGTGCCCGCCGTCGTGCCCGGTTGTGTGCACACCGACCTGATGGCGGCCGGCCTGCTCGCCGACCCGTTCCTCGACCGCAACGAGACCGAGGCCGCTTGGGTCGGCCGCGCCGACTGGACGTACGAGACCCTGCTCCCGCCCCGCGACACCCGCCATGAGCGCACCCACCTGGTCTTCGACGGGCTCGACACGGTCGCCGAGATACGGCTCGGCGACACCCGGCTCGGTGCCACCCGCAATATGCACCGCGGTTACCGATTCGACGTCACCGGGCGGTACGGCAGCGCGGAAACGCCGCTCACCGTCGCCTTCACCTCCGCCTACACCGAGGCGGAACGGGTCCGCGCGCTCGTCGGCGACCGGCCCAACGCGTATCCCGAGCCCTTCCAGTACATCCGCAAGATGGCCTGTTCCTTCGGCTGGGACTGGGGGCCGACCCTGGTCACCGCCGGCATCTGGAAGCCGGTCAGGATCGAGCACTGGTCCACCGCCCGGCTGGCCCGGGTCACCCCGCTGGTCACCGTGGCCGACGGCATCGGCCGCGTCGAGGTCCGCCTGGCGATCGAGCGGACCACCGCCGGCGCCGACCGCCCGCTGACCGTGCGGCTGCGGGTGGGGGAGACCCGCGTGGAGGCCGAGGTGCCGGCCGGCGCCGACCGGGCCGTCGTGACCGCCGAGGTCCCCGACCCCGCCCTGTGGTGGCCCCGCGGCTACGGCGAACAGCCGCTGTACGACTGCGAGATCATCCTGCTCGACGCCTCCGGCGAACTCGACCGCGATCACCACCGCGTCGGTTTCCGCGATGTCGTCCTCGACACGTCCCCGGACGAGCAGGGCAGCGCCTTCACCCTCGTTGTCAACGGCACCCCCGTCTTCGCCCGCGGCGTCAACTGGATCCCCGACGACGTGCTGCCCACCCGCGTCGACGCCGCCCGCTACCGCCGCCGCCTCACCCAGGCCGCCGCGGCCGGCGTCGACCTGATCAGGGTCTGGGGTGGCGGCCTCTACGAGAGCGACGCCTTCTACGCCGTCTGCGACGAACTCGGGCTGCTGGTCTGGCAGGACTTCCCGTTCGCCTGCGCCGCCTACCCGGAGGAGCAGCCGCTGCGCGGCGAGATCGAGGCCGAGGCACGGGAGAACGTGGCCCGGCTCACCCCGCACCCCAGCCTCGTCCTCTGGAACGGCAACAACGAGAACCTCTGGGGCTTCCGCGACTGGGAGTGGGAGCAGGACCTGGCCGGTGACTCCTGGGGCGAGGGCTACTACCTCGGCCTGCTGCCCAGGGTGGTCGCCGAGACCGACCCGACGCGGCCCTACTGGGCCGGCAGCCCCTGGTCCGGGTCCTGGGACCACCACCCCAACGACCCCGGCCACGGCACCGCCCACTCCTGGGACGTCTGGAACCGCACCGACTACACCGACTACCTGGACAGCGTGCCCCGCTTCGTCGCCGAGTTCGGCTGGCAGGCACCACCGGCATACGCGACGGCCCGCCGCGCGCTGAGTGACGAGCCGCTCGCCCCCGACTCGCCAGGCATGCTCCACCACCAGAAGGCCGGGGACGGCAACGGCAAGCTCGCCCGTGGCCTGGCCCGCCACTTCCCGGTCCCGGCGGACTTCGACACCTGGCACTACCTCACCCAGGTCAACCAGGCCCGCGCCATCGCCACCGGCATCGAGCACTGGCGCTCGCACTGGCCGGCCTGCGCCGGCACCGTCGTCTGGCAGCTCAACGACTGCTGGCCGGTGACCTCCTGGGCCGCGATCGACGGCGACGGGCGGGAGAAGCCGCTCTACCACGAGCTGAAGCGGCTCTACGCCGACCGGCTCGTGACGGTGCGGCGGCACGCCGTTGATGGCGAAGGACCCGACAGAACGGATGGAATAGACGGAGGGGAGGGGTCGGGGGGATCGGACGGGCTCGCCGTGGCGCTGATCAACCAGACCGCGCGGGACTGGCCGGGCACAGCCGTCCTGCGCAGAGTCGCGGTGGACGGGGCGGTGCTCGCCGAGGCGCGGCTGCCGTTCACCGCGGCCGCCCGCGCCGTCGCCACCGTCCCCGTACCGCGGGAGCTGTGCCCGCCGCCCAGCAGCGACAAGGAACTGCTGACCGTCGAGGCGGACGGGCTGCGCGCGCTGTGGTTCGCGGCCCGCGACAAGGACTTCGCCTATCCGGCGCCGCGCTGGGACGTCGCGGTGGCCGCCGCCCACACCACCGCCTCCGCCACCGCGGCCGCCGACGACGGGGACACCGATGGCGCCGCGGTCACCGTCACCGTCACCGCCCGCACCCTGCTGCGGGACCTGCTGCTCCAAGCCGACCGGCTCGCTCCGACCGCCACCGCGGACCGGGGCCTGACCACGCTGCTGCCGGGGGAGAGCGTGACGATCACGGTACGCGGCTGGGAGCGGCCGACCGCGGCGGCCGCGGTGGCGGCCCTCTTCTGCGTCAACTCGGCGGTCCGGCCGGCCCAACCTGATCCCGGCCGCTGACCGGGGTGGGGTAGGTTGGTGGCTCGCGCCGAACCGGGCGCGGAGACGAGCTGAGGAGGTGGGACCGATTACCGCCAGTTCAGGACGGGTGTTCCCGCCGTACGGCCGCGCGGCCTGACGATCAGCCGCCACGCGGTACCGGGAGACGCCCGCAGGCTTCCCGAAAGGCTCCGATGCAGGACCTCCCCGTGACAGCGACCGCCTCTACGGCCAACGCTCCGGCGCCCGCGGCGTCGGCCCCCGTGCCCCCGCCGCCCCTGTCGCCCGCGCCAGTTGCGCCGCCCACGTCCCTTGTACCACTTGCACCTCCTACTTTGGCTTCCGTGGTCGGCCGGCTGCGGGCGGCCGGCTGCGTCTTCGCCGAGGACGAGGCGCGGCTGCTGCTCGCCGAGGCCGCCGATCCCGACCGGCTGCGGGACATGGTGGAACGGCGGGCCGGCGGCCTGCCGCTCGAACACGTCCTCGGCTGGGCCGAGTTCGGCTCGCTGCGGATCGCGGTCGACCCCGGGGTCTTCGTCCCCCGCCGCCGCAGCGAGTTCCTGCTCGGCGTGGCCGTCGCCCTCGCCGAGCCCGGCGCGCTGGTGGTCGACCTGTGCTGCGGCTCCGGCGCGCTCGGTGTCGCGCTGGCCGCGGCCGTGGACGGCGTGGAGTTGCACGCCGCCGACCTCGACCCGGCCGCGGTGGTCTGCGCCCGCCGCAATGTGCTGCCGATCGGCGGCCAGGTCCACCACGGTGACCTCTTCACCCCCCTGCCCGACCGGCTGCGCGGCCGGGTGGCCGTACTCGCCGCCAACGTCCCCTACGTGCCGAGCGATTCGGTCGCCCTGCTGCCGCCGGAGGCACGCGACCACGAGGCGCGCATGGCCCTCGACGGGGGTCCCGACGGCCTTGACGTGCTGCGCCGGGTCGCCGCCGAGGCCCGCGACTGGCTCACCCCCGGCGGCGCCCTGGTCTTCGAGACCGGCGAAGCCCAGGCCGCGCGAGCCGTCGAGATCGTCCGCGCGGGCGGTCTCGAACCGCGGCTCGCCACCGACGAGGAGCTGTACGCGACCGTGGTGGTCGGCACCCGGCCGCTCAACTGACCCCGCGGACCCGGCTCCACCCCTGCGACCAGGGACATCTTCCCTTGTCGCCAAGGCGATCCGATTGACGCGCAGTGGAAGGGGCGCCTACCCTCTGGGTGTAGTGATGATGTGGGGAAGCTGGTGGGAATCCAGCACGGTCGCGCCACTGTGAGCCCGCCGCCGACAGACGGCAGGGGAGTCAGACACCCACCCATCACGACGCCCATGAACAGGGACGCACGATCCCCCAAGGAGGGCCCACCGTGAGCAGCGTTTCCTCTCCCCGTCCGGCCGCGACACCGGTTGTCCTGCCGGTCTCCAAAGCCGTGGTCTGGCTCGTCGGCACCGCGCTCGTAGCGCTCGCCGCCTACTACTTCATCGGCGTGGACCAAGGCGCCGTCTCCGTGTTCGGCAACGACACGCACATCCACGAGTTCGTGCACGACGCCCGCCACTTCCTCGGCTTCCCCTGCCACTGACGCGCGGCGCCAACCGGACACGGAAAGAACAATGGAAAAGAAGCTGATACTGCGCGGTCTGTTGGCCGGCGCAGTCGGTGGCCTGCTCACCTTCCTCTTCGCCCGGATCTTCGCGGAGCCCTGGATCAGCAAGGCCATCGACTACGAGAGCGGTCGTGACGCGGCGCAGGCCGCGCTCGACAAGGCGGCCGGGGTGCCCGCGGAGGCGGCGGGCCCCGACATCTTCAGCCGCACCATCCAGGCCGACGTCGGTGTCGGCGTCGGCCTCATCGTCTTCGGGATGGCGATGGGCGCGCTCTTCGCCGTCGCCTACGCCGTCTGCCTCGGCCGGGTCGGCGGAGTCCGCCCGCGCGGGCTGTCGCTGCTCCTCGCGGGCGGCGGCTTCCTCGGCATCTATCTGGTGCCCTTCCTGAAGTACCCGGCCAACCCGCCGGCGATCGGGCACGAGGAGACCATCAAGGCCCGCAGCGGCCTGTACCTGATCATGGTGGTGTGCTCGGTGGCCTTCCTCGTCGGGGCCGCCTGGCTCGGCAAACGCCTCCAGCCGCGGTTCGGCAGCTGGAACGCCGTGCTGCTGGCGGGCGCCGCCTTCGTCGTCGCGACCGGCGTCGTGATGCTGCTGCTGCCGTCGCTCGGCCATCTCGCCTACAACAAGGAGAACTTCGGCAACCACAGCACCGAGACACCCCTGCCGCTGAAGGACCCCAAGGGCGACATCGTCTATCCGGGCTTCCCCGCCGACGTGCTCTTCTCCTTCCGCTTTTACTCGGTCCTCGCCCAACTGCTGCTCTGGTCGGTGATCGGACTGGTCTACGCGCCCCTCGCCGACCGGCTGCTGAACCCGCGCCCGGACACCTCCGCCACGCGGAAGCCGGCGCCGGTCCCCGCGTGAGCGCCGCCGGGCCGCAGCCCATCGCAGGTCCGCCGAGCGCGGTGATCGAGCAGATCGCCGCGCTCGGCGCCTTCTTCGCCTGGGAAGCCCGGCCGGCTCCGGGAACGGAACCGGCCCCCTCACCGTCCGACGCGCGGGACCTGGACTGGCAGCCCCTGTCCGCACCGCTGTTGGCCGCGCGGGTCGAGGCCGTACGGGAGTGGCTCGCCGCGGCGGGAGGGCAGCCGGCCGAGGCGGTCGAGACCCGCGTCGCCGCCTCGGTCGCGCACCTGGGACTGGCCGCCCGGCTGGTCTCGCCCGCGCTGGCCGCCGCGGTGCTCGCCCACCGCCCGCTTGTCTTCCCGCTGAGCGAGGTCCGCTGGCGGCCGGTGCTCGGCGGGCCCGTACCGCTGGCGCTGCCGGTGGGCGCGCTCGGTCCCGCGTGCCGGTCGGCCGAGGATCTCGCCGAACTGCTCGCGGCCCGGCTGATGGCCGGAGCGCTGGCGGAACTGGCCGCCGCGTTCGGCCCGTTCGGGGTCTCCCGGCACATCCTGCGCGGCAACACCGCCTCGGCGGTGGGCGGCGCGGCGGTGACACTCGCCGCGCGGCGGCCGGAACGGGCGACCAGCACCCGGGCGTTCGCCGGGCTGCTGCTGGGCCGCGCGCCGCTCGCCGGCGCGAGCAGCACCGAGGGCGGCGCGTTGCGCCGCCGTAGCTGCTGTCTGATCTACCGCGCCGCCCCCGGCCGCGACGGCCCGCTCTGCGGCGACTGCGCCCTCGCCCCGCGGTCCCCGGCGCGCGGTGTGCCAGACTCCGCCTCGTGAAGCGGATCTACGTCATAGGTATCGGCGCCGGCGACCCCGAGCAGCTCACCCTTCAGGCGGTGGGCGCCCTGGGCCGTACCGATGTGTTCTTCCTGCTCGACAAGGGGGAGGAGAAGGCCGATCTGGTGGGCCTGCGGGAGCTGATCCTCGACCGGCACGCCCGCCGGGACCACCGGGTGGTCGTCGCCCGCGACCCGGAACGCGACCGCACCGCCCCTTCGGCGTCGTACGCGCCCGCGGTGGACGACTGGCGGCGGCGCCGGGCCGATGTCTACCAGCGGCTGATCGCCGACGAACTGCCCGACGGTGCCCACGGCGCCTTCCTGGTCTGGGGTGACCCGGCCCTCTACGACAGCACGCTGGGCATCCTGGACGAGGTGCGCGCACGCGGCGGCCAGGACTTCGACTGGACCGTCGTACCCGGCATCAGCAGCGTCTCCACGCTCGCCGCCAAGCACCGCGTCGGCCTCAACCAGGTCGGGCGGCCGGTGCGGATCACCACCGGCCGCCGGCTCGCCGACGAGGGCCTGCCCGAGGGCGCCGACGACGTGGTGGTGATGCTCGACGCGCAGCAGGCCTTCGGCCGCTTCACCGGGCGGGATCTGCACATCTACTGGGGGGCGTACCTCGGCACCCCGGACGAGATCCTGCTCTCCGGCCCGCTGGACGAGGCACTGGCCGACCGGATCCGCGCCGCCCGGGCCGACGCCAGGACCCGCAAGGGCTGGATCATGGACACCTATCTGCTGCGCAGGACCGACGCGCGCTGATGCGGCGGGTCCTGATCCTCGGCGGCACCGCGGAGGCCCGCGCACTGGCCGACGCGCTGGCCGGCGACCCGGCGCTCGACGTCGTCAGCTCGCTGGCCGGCCGCACGGACCAGCCGCGGCTGCCGGCCGGCCGGAGCCGCAGCGGCGGCTTCGGCGGAGCCGCCGGTCTCACCGCCTGGCTGCGCGCCGAACGGATCCACGCGATGATCGACGCCACCCACCCCTTCGCCGCCGAGATCAGCCGGCACGCCGCGGCGGCCGCCACGGCGGCGGACATCCCGCTGCTCGCGCTGCGCCGGCCCGGCTGGACCCCGGGTCCCGGCGACCGCTGGCACTGGGCGGACACCGTCCGGCACGCTGCCACGCTGGCGCCGGCCCTGGGCAGCCGGGCCTTCCTCACCATCGGCCGCCAGGAACTGGCCGTCTTCGCCGGACTCGACCTCCACCTGCTGGCCCGTATGGTGCGGGACCCCACGCCGCCGCTGCCCCGGAACTGCCGCGTCCTGCTGGCCCGGGGCCCCTTCACCCTCGCCGGCGAGTCGGCGCTGCTGCGGGAGCACCGCATCGACCTGCTGGTCACCAAGGACAGCGGCGGCGGGGCGACCGCGCCCAAACTCGCCGCGGCCCGCGCGTCCGGTATCCCCGTGCTGATCATCCGCCGGCCGCCGCCGCCCGGCGGAGTCGACACCGCCGCGTCCCCGGCCGAGGCCGCGGCCTGGCTGGCCGCCCGCATCGGGCCGGCCTGATCCCGGGCCGCTGATCGGGCCGCCCCGGCCGGATCTGTGGGACAACCGGCCGTACCGCCATGGCAGCCGGCCGGCTCCGCGCCGATGCTGGAGACAGGCGCCCGGACCACGGCCGCCCACCGGGGGAACAGCGGAGGTGGCAGTGATGAGCAGCGAGCAGACCGAACCGGCCCAGGTCGCCGGGATCGCCATACCCGACACGGCGCTGGCCCGCGAGGCCACCGAACTGGTGCGCGACACCACGAACGAGCTGATCTTCAACCACTCACGGCGGGTCTACTGGTTCGGCGGTCTCCAGGGCCGGCGCCGGGACCTGAGCTTCGACCCCGAACTGCTCTACGTCGGAGCCATGTTCCACGACCTCGGCCTGTCCGAGCGCTTCCACCGCAGCGGTCACCGCTTCGAGGTGGACAGCGCCGACGAGGCGCGCCGCTTCCTGCGGTCCCACGACGTGCCCGAGGACAGCGTCCGCCGGGTCTGGACGGCGATCGCGCTGCACACCACCCCCGGCGTACCGGAGTTCATGGAGCCGGAGATCGCCCTGGTGACCGCGGGTGTCGAGTACGACGTGCTGGGCATCGGCTACCACGACATCCCGCCGGTCGACCGGGACGCGATCACCGCGCTGCACCCCCGCCCCGACTTCAAGCGGCGCGTCCTCGCCGCCTTCACCGAGGGCATCGAGCCCAAGCCGGACACCACCTTCGGCACCGTCAACGCCGACGTGCTCGCCCACTACGTGGCCGGTTTCGAGCGCGCCGACTTCGTGACCACCATCCTGGAATCGCCCTGGCCCGAGTAAACCCCGTTTCCGGCCAGCGCCCCGGGAAACGGCCCCGCACACCGGAGGGGAGTGCGGTGGCTTTCACCCGCGCGTCCCCCGGCGCACCGCTGGACTGACCACGGAGGGGCCACTAACCTTTACGGTACGTGACCAATGCTCTGAACGGGCGATGCCGGCGGACCCGGGGCATCATGTAGAGGTCCGGCGAAAGCCCACGGAACGGGCGGTGGGGCGCGAAACCCACGCCGTCCGGTCGGGAGGCACGCAATGGAGTACCCGGAAAGCTACGAACTCGTCTTCCCCACCCCCGGAGGCGGGGAAGACATCGTGGCGGTCCATCGTACGGAGCAGGCCGGAGCGGGTGGTTATCCGATCTACGCGGACGAGACCGGCATCGTCCGCGCCGAGATCAGTGCGGACGGTGAGGTAAGGATGGTGGCCAGCGGCGGTCAGCAGGCCCCCGCGGTTCCCCGGGCCGTTCGCATCCCACAGGCCTGAGCGCTCGCGGCGGGCGGGCCGGACGACGTCGTCCGGCCCGCCCGCCGTCGCCCGCCGTCTCAGCGCCGCCGTCCGCCGCCCTCCACCAGCAGCACCCGGTCACGGGCCGCCACGACCGAGGCGGACAGGCTCGCGATGTCGTAAGCGCCGTGATGGCGGCGGCCGTTGACGAAGAAGGTCGGCGTGCCGGAGACACCGCTCATGTCCGCCGATTCGAGATCCTCGTCAACCCGCTGCCTGCCGACGTGGTTCCGCAGCGCCTGCTGGAACGCGTCCTCGTCGAGGCCGAGTTCCCTGGCGTACACCAGCAGATCCTTCACCCGCAGCTCGTCCTGATGGTCCATCAGCAGATCGTGCATCTCCCAGAACCGCCCCTGCTCCGCGGCGGCCTCCGCCGCCTCGGCGGCGAGCTGGGCGTGCGGATGCACATCGGTGAGCGGCAAATGCCGCCACACATAGCGCACATCGCCGAAGTCGGCGAGCAACTCCCGCACCACGTCCTCGGCCTGCCCGCAGAAGGGGCACTCGAAGTCCCCGTACTCCACCACGGTGACCGGGGCCTCCAGCGGCCCCCGCAGATGGTCCCGCTCCGGGTCCACCGGCTCGGTGAGGTCCACCACCGAGTGCGCGACGCCGAGCAGCGCCTTCGCCCGGCGCTGCTCCGGCAGCCGGCCGATCACCAGGCCCACCGCGGTCGTGGCGAGCATGGCGAAGACCACCGCGCTCAGCACCCCGATCTTCGCCTGTTCGAGCTGCTCGCCGTCGAAGGCGAGGGTGGCGATCAGCAGCGAGACGGTGAAGCCGATGCCGGCGATGGTGCCGCCGCCCAGCACCGCGCCCCACCCCACCGGCGGCCGCATCCGGCCGCGGCTCAGCTTGGTGGCGACCGCCGACGCGGTGAAGATGGCGATCGGCTTGCCCAGGCCGTAACCGAGCAGGACGCCCAGCGTGATCCGGGAGGTGAAGGCGTCCTTCAGCTCCCCGCCGCTCAACTGGATGCCCGCGTTGGCCAGCGCGAAGACCGGCACGATGACGTAGCTGCTCCACGGGTGCCACATCCGCTGCAACCGGTCGTTGGGCGACAGCGCCTCGGCGATGCCGAGCCGCGCCTCCCGTTCGAGTTCGGCGGTCGGCTGCTCGCGGAAGGACCGGAACAGACCGGTGGCCCGCTCCAGCGCGTCCCTCGACGCGGGGTACGCGTAGGACATCAGGCCGGTGATCAGGCCCACCACCAGCGGGTCCACCCCGGAGTTCAGGAACGCGACCCACGCCACGATCCCCAACACCCCGTAGACGATGCCGCGCCGCACCCCGAAGCCGCGGACGACCAGCGCGGTCAGCAGCATGCCGATCCCGATCAGCAGCGGCGTCACCGTGATGTCATCGCTGTAGGCGACGGCGATCACCACCAGCGCCACGAAGTCGTCCACCACCGCGACGGTGAGGATGAAGGTGTGCAGCCGGCGTGGGAAGCGCGACCCGAGCAGCGCCAGCATGCCCAGCGCGAACGCCGTGTCGGTGGACATGGCGACACCCCAGCCGTGGGTCGAGGAGTGCCCGGCGTTCACCGCCAGATAGAACGCCACCGGCACGACCATGCCGCTGATCCCGGCCAGCATCGGCAGCGGGATACGGCGCCGGTCGCGCAACTCGCCCATGTCCAGCTCGCGCCGGGTCTCCAGACCCACCACCAGGAAGAAGAGCGTCATCAGGCCGCTGTTGACCCAGTTCCGCAGGTCCAGATCGACGCCCCAGCGGCCCAACTCGATCGCCAGCCGGGTGTGCCACACCGTGTCGTAACTGCCCGGTGCGACGTTCACCCAGATCAGCGCCGCCACGGTGGCGGCCAGCAGCACCGCGGCGCTGCCGGTCTCGGTGCGGATGTACGCCCACGCCGTGGCGGCCGTCGTACGGTCGTTGTCACCACCGCGACCCGTGAACGACGTCAACAAGCCCGAGAACATGCGTGCCTCCCACCAGTGCTTCTGTCTGCCCACACCCTGGCACGTCACGGCGGCGGACACGCACTCCGGAGCCGGCCGATCCGTTTCCCGCGGCCGGAACCGGCGGCGTACCGGATGCGTATTCCGTAAGGACGACGACCCGCCGCGGCGGGTCGCCGAGTGGGAGGATGGCCTGGTCGGACAAGTCCGGCGGGACGACGAGGGGGTCGGCGGATGGCACGGGACGACGCGGTGATCGGTCGCACCGGTGAACTGCTGATCGGTACCCGCGGCACAGCCGGGCCCGGCGAGGTGCTGGTCCGGATCAGAGGCGGCTCCGAGGCCTTCCTCGCCTGGTCGGCAGAGCCGCTGCCGAGGGGCTCCACGGTGCTGGTGATCGATTCCCGCGGCGCCCGTCAGGTGGATGTCATCGCATGGGCCGAGCCGCTGGACGGGCCGGCCGGCTGAGCCGCGCAACAAAAGGAGACAAAGGATGTTCGGTTATCGCGTTCCCGCGCCCGATGAGGCGATGCTGATCTCGGGAGGTCGGCGGGGGCTGGGGGGTGCGCCGTTCCGGGTGGTGACCGGGCACGGCCAGTTCGTGCTGCCGGTGTTCCGCAAGACCCGCTTTCTCACCCTCGCGATGTGCGAGGCCGAGGTGGCCGAGACCTGCGTCACCAAGCAGGGCATCGCGCTGACGGTGAAGGCCGTCATCGCCTTCAAGGTCGGCAACGACAACGAGAGCATAGTCAACGCGGGCCAGCGCTTCCTGTCCGACCAGGACCAGATGTCGGTGCTCACCGGCCGGATCTTCGCCGGGCACCTGCGCTCCATCATCGGCTCGATGACGGTCGAGGAGATCGTCACCGAACGGCAGAAGCTCGCCACCGAGGTGCTGGAGACATCCAAGTCGGAGATGGCCAAGATCGGCCTGACCGTCGACTCGCTCCAGATCCAGTCCATCGACGACGGCGCCACCGGCTACATCGACGCGATGTCCGCGCCGCACCTGGCCGCGATCCAGCGGCAGGCGCAGATCGCCCAGGCCCAGGCGACCCAGGCGTCCGTCGAGGCCCAGCAGGTGGCCGCCAGGAACCAGGCGGAGTACGCCCGGCAGACCGCCGTGGTGCAGGCCGAGTACAGCGCCGAGGTGGACCGCGCCCAGGCCCGGTCCGCGCAGGCCGGCCCGCTGGCCCAGGCGCACGCCCAGCAGGAGGTGCTGGCCGCCCAGACCGAACTGGCGCTGCGCGCCGCCGAACTGCGCCAGCAGCAGCTCGTCGCCGAGATCGTCAAGCCCGCCGAGGCCGAGGCGGAGCGGATCCGGGTGCTGGCGATCGCCGACGCCGAACGGATGCGCATCCAGGCCGAGGCGGCCGCCTCGCACGACCGGGTGGCGCTCGACCGGATGCTGATCGACCAGCTCCCGCTGATCGTCAAGGAAGCGGCGTCCGGTCTGTCCGGTGCCAACGTCAACGTCCTCAACGGCGCGGACGGCCTCAGCGAGATCGCCGCCGGACTGGTCAGCCAGGGCCTCACCATCCTCGACTCGGTCCGCAAGAACCTCGGCGGCGAGAACGACGGCGCCGAAGCGTCCAACGGCACCGGCCGGGAGGTGGCGCTGCGCGGCCGGCTCGGCGGGCAGCGGGGCCGCGACGGCAAGGACGGCACGGACGGCCCCATCGACATCCAGTAGCGCTGGAAAGCCGACCGACACGTCACTGGATATATCGGAAAACGGGTGGATTCCGGCGGTTGACGGCCGGGCGCGCGGGCGAATATCACAGCCCCGTACGCCCGGCCGCCGCGTTTCCCCGGCCCACGCGCGGGGAAGGCTCCCCGGCCTGCCCCTGAGCCTGCCACCCCGTCACCGGGGCGCTCCCGATTGGCGAACCCGTCGCCGCGGGGATACGAAAGGAGGTACGAGGCCGCCCTCAGGAGGGCAGGTGTGGGTACTACGACCGCCTGGGCCCAAGAAGGGACGGACAACGTGGCACGACCGAAAATTCTTGTGGTGGGAGCCGGATTCGCCGGGGTGGAGTGCGTGCGCCGGCTGGAACGAAGACTCCGGCCGGACGAAGCGGAACTCTCTTTGGTGACGCCGTCGTCCTACCAGCTCTACCTGCCGCTGCTGCCCCAAGTGGCGTCGGGCGTGCTGACCCCGCAGTCGATCGCCGTCTCATTGCGCCGCAGCAGGAAGTTCCGCACCCGGATCATCCCCGGTGGCGCCATCGGCGTGGACGTCAAGGCGAAGGTCTGTGTGATCCGCAAGATCACCGGTGAGATCGTCAACGAGCGGTACGACCGGATCGTGCTGGCGCCCGGCAGCGTGACCCGTACCTTCGACATCCCGGGCCTGGTCGACAACGCCCGCGGCATGAAGACCCTCGCCGAGGCCGTCTTCATCCGCGACCACGTGATCGCCCAGCTCGACCTCGCCGACGCCAGCCAGGACGAGGCCGAGCGCGCCTCCCGACTCCAGTTCGTGGTGGTCGGCGGCGGTTACGCGGGCACCGAGACGGCCGCCTGCCTCCAGCGGCTGACCACCACCGCCGTCAAGCGCTACCCGCGGCTGGACGCGAACCTCATCAAATGGCACCTGATCGACATCGCGCCGAAGCTGATGCCGGAACTCGGCGACAAGCTCGGCGCGAGCGCGATGAAGATCCTGAGCCGGCGGGGCATAGACGTCTCCCTCGGTGTCTCCGTCCAGAAGGTGAGCCCGGAGGAGATCACCTTCACCGACGGCCGGGTCCTGCCCTCCCGCACCCTCATCTGGACCGCGGGCGTCGTCGCGAGCCCGCTGATCGCCACCCTGGGCGCCGAGACCATCCGCGGCCGGCTCGCCGTCACGCCCGAGATGAACCTGCCGGGTGACGAAGAGGTGTTCGCCCTCGGTGACGCGGCGGCCGTGCCCGACCTCGCCAAGGACCAGGACGGCGCGTTCTGCCCGCCCACCGCGCAGCACGCCCAGCGCCAGGGGCGCAAGGTGGCCGACAACGTGATCGCCAGCCTGCGCGGGGAGCCGCTGCGCCCCTACGTCCACAAGGACCTCGGACTGGTCGTCGACCTCGGCGGCCGGGACGCGGTCTCCAAGCCGCTCGGTATCGAGCTGCGCGGGATCCCCGCCCAGGCCGTCGCCCGCGGCTACCACTGGTCCGCGCTGCGGACCAACGTGGCCAAGATCCGGGTGCTCACCAACTGGGTGCTCAACGCGGCGGCCGGCGACGACTTCGTCCGCACCGGCTTCCTGTCCCGCACCCCGGTGGCGCTGCGCGACTTCGAACTCACCGACTCCTACCTCACCCCCGACGAGATCCGCGAACATGTCGAGGAGCCCGGCCAGGGCGTGCTCGACAGGTAGCGGCGTCCGCGTCGTCCGACCGGCCGGCCCCCGCCCAGGACGGGCGGGGGCCGGACCATGACGTGGGCGCTGCCCGGCGGCGCGCTACTCCCCGCCGGGCGCGCTGTCCGTGCTGCCGGTGGCGTCGGGGCCGTCGGTGCGATCCGTACCGGCGGCGCCGTCGGGTGCGCCGGGAGCTTCCGCTTCGAAGAGCTCGAACCACACCGTCTTGCCCTCCGCCTCCGGCCGTACGCTCCACCGGTCGGAGAGGATGTCGAGCAGCACCAGACCGCGCCCCGACGAGGCCAGCTCGCCCGGCGCCCGCTGGTGCGGCAGCTCGTCGCCCCGGTCGGTGACCTCCACCAGCAGGGTCCGCCGGGCGGGCGGGCCGGTGACGGTCGCGATGAGCGCGGCGGGCTGCTCGGTGTGCACCAGCACATTGCCCAGCAGTTCGGAGACGAGCAGCACCGCGGTGTCCGCCTGATCGGCGCGCGCCCAGTCGTGCAGCAGCGCCTTGAGCTGCATCCGCGCCTCGGCGAGCCCCTCCGCCTGGTCCTGCTCGATGGTGAGCACCAGCCGCCGTTCCGGCACCGCCGGCCGCGGGCCCCCGCTGGCCCGGCGCACCAGCAGCAGCGCGATGTCGTCCTCGTTGCGCGGTGAGAGCCGGGCGTCCTCCACCCCCTCCACCGGATTGCCGACCGCCCGGATCAGCCGGTCGGCCATGCCCTCCAGATCGGCCGGCGGCCCCGGGGACATCGCGTCGCGCACCCGGACCCAGCCGGTGTACATGTCGTGCCCGCCGGTCTCGATCAGGCCGTCGGTGCACAGCAGCATCACCTCGTCCGGATGCAGTTCGAGGGTGTTGACCGGGTAGTCGTCCACATCCCGGTCGGGCATCAGTCCGAGCGGCAGACCGCCCCGGATGTGTTTGATCATGCAGGTGCCGTCGGGCATGCGCAGCACCGGGTGCGGATGGCCGGCCCGGGCGATCTGCATCATCCCGGTCGCCGGATCGGCCTCGATGTATATACAGGTGGCGAAGCGGTCCTGGTCGAGATCGGCGAGGAAGCGGGAGGCCCGGGAGAGGACCGCGTCCGGTCCGTGCCCCTCGGCGGCGTAGGCGTGCACGGCGGTACGGAGCTGGGTCATCAGCCCGGCCGCGTGCACGTCGTGGCCCTGCACATCGCCGATGACCAGCGCCAGTCTGCCGTTGGGCAGGTTGATGCTGTCGTACCAGTCGCCGCCCACCACCAGCCCGCCGCCGGTCGGTACGTACCGGGTGGCCACGCCCAGCCCCGGATGCGCGGGGGCCTCGGGACCCATGCTGCGCCGCAGCCCGCGGGAAAGGGCCAGCTCCGCCTCGTCCGTCCGGGTCCGCTCCAGCGACTGCGCCACCAGCCGGGCGGTCGTCGTCAGCAGACCGCGCTCCTCCGGGGTGAACGCGATGGGGGTGCGGAAGCTCACCAGCCACACCCCGGTGATCCGGCCGGCCGCCGCCAGCGGCAGGAAGGCCCAGGACACCCGGCCCTGGCCGGCCGAGAGCGGCCAGGTCGTCGGATAGAGCTCCTGGTACTCGGCGGGGGACGCCAGATAGACCGGCCGGCCGGTGCGCAGCACGTCCACGGCGGGATAGTGCGTAGTCATCGGTATCCGCACCGAGCGCTCGGCGCCGTCGCGGCGCAGGCTGTCCTGCTCGATCGCGTTCAGGAACTTCTCGGTCACACCGAAGACGACCAGTTCGTCCAGGTCGAAGTCGGGCGCCCGCAGCCGCGTCACCGTGTCCAGCACCTCGGTGAGCGAGTCGGCCTCCGCCAGCGCGTGCCCGGCGCCGATCAGCACCGCGTCACGGCGCCGGACCCAGGGGGTGGATCCGGGTTCGGCCCAGCCGTCGGACTCGGGGTGGCGCTCGCCGGGGCGGCTGGGCCCCGCCCGGTTCATCGCCTCGATCTGGCGCAGCTCGAAGGAGTCACCGGACGGCGGGACCGGATGCGACGATTCGCCGTCCCCGCCGTCCCCGCCGTCCCCGCCGTCGGCGCTCCGGGGACTCCCGGGCTCCCGGGGTTCTTCGGACGCGGCGTCGGGCGGATCCTGCTCGCTCCGGGGGCGGCCGGGGTCCGGGGCAGGCGTCCCCCCGGCCGGAGCCGGCGCCTGCGGCCGCCGCTCCGGTGCGCCTTCTTCGCTCTCCTGGCCTGGTGTGCCCTGGTCCGGGGTGGGCTCGTGCTGTCCACCGCCCATCCGACGCCCTTCCTCATGTCCAATGGGCTGCCCGGTGTCCGGTTGCCCGTACCCCCATGCTCCGTCTCCGCCGGGCTCGGCGCAGTCCGAAGCGCGGTTGAATTCCTCGCCACGTCCGAAAATACGGAATCCTGATCCGAAATGCGGAGCTGTCCGGGGCGGTGTGCCGGCGGCCCGCCGGAAGCTGGCATGATCGGGGGGTGGTCGAGCGCATCATCGCCGCGTGTGACGGGGCATCCAAGGGCAATCCGGGACCGGCCGGCTGGGCATGGGTCATCGGCGACACTTCGGGCGAACCGGTCCGCTGGGAAGCGGGCCCGCTGGGGGTCGCCACCAACAACGTCGCCGAGCTGACCGCCCTGGAGCGGCTGCTCAGCGCGGTCGACCCAGCGGCGCCGATCGAGATCCGGATGGACTCGCAGTACGCGATGAAGGCCGTCACCACCTGGCTGCCCGGCTGGAAGCGCAAGGGCTGGAAGACCTCGGCCGGCAAGCCGGTCGCCAACCAGGATCTGGTGGTCCGGATCGACGAGCTGCTCGCCGGCCGCCCGGTCGAGTTCCGCTATGTGCCCGCGCACCAGGTGGGCGGCGATCCCCTCAACGACTTCGCCGATCGCGCCGCCAGCCAGACGGCGGTCGTCCAGCAGCCGGCCGGCAGCGCCCTCGGCTCACCGCCGCCGCCCGCCTCGCCCACCAGTGCGATACGGCCGTCCAGGAAGGCCGGTGCGACCGCGGCGGCACCGGTGACGACCACCCGCGCGGCCGGCGCCGCGACCAAGGCCCCCGGCCAGGTCCGCACGCTCAAGGCGAAGTATCCGGGGAAGTGCCATTGCGGGCGCTCCTACCCGGCCGGCGAGCTGATCGCCAAGAACGACCAGGGCTGGGGCCACCCCGACTGCCGCTGATCCTTTGGCCCCCACCCCGGGTCTCGGCGAGCGAGGCCCGCCGTCCCGAAGCGAGGGTTCAGGAGGCGGCCTCCGTGGCGCCGTGGACGCGGTCGGCCGGTCGCGTGCCGGGTTCGCGATAGCGCAGCAGCAGCATCGCCGCGTCGTCGTGCAGCGGGCCCCTGGTGTGCCGGATCAGGTCGGTGCGCAGCGCCTCCAGGGCGGCGGCCGGATCGTCCGCGGCGAGCAGCCCCGCCCGCCGGCCCAGCGGGTAGAACCTCCCGGCGGCGTCCCGCGCCTCGGTCACGCCGTCGGTGTAGAGGAGCAGTTGGTCGCCGGGGCGGAAGGAGATCTCGAAGGGCTCCGGGGCCTCCGCGCGGTCCACGCCGAGCCCGAGCGGCAGTGCGTAGACCGGCGGCTCGGGAAAGGCCACCGTGCCGTCGGGGGAGACCACCATCGGCGGCGGATGCCCGAAGTTCAGCAGGGTCGTCGCGCCGTCCCGGCCGACCTCGGCCATCAGCGCGGTCACGAACTTCTCCCCGCTGACCGTACGGTTCGCGGCCCGCTGCACCCGGTCCCCGACGCCCTCCAGGGTCTTCTCGTCGTACGCCGCCTCCCGGAACGCGCCCAGCACCACGGCGGCCGTCTCGACCGCCTCCAGGCCCTTGCCCTGGACATCGCCGATGATCACCCGGACCCCGGCGGGCGAGGCCACCACCTCGTAGAGATCACCGCCGATCCGGGCCTCGGCCACCGCGGAGGTGTACGACACGGCGGCACGCAGCGGGCCCGGGCAGGCCGGCACCGGCCGCAGCAGCACCCGCTGTGCCACCTCGGCGATCGACCGCACGTTCGCCAGTTCCGCCTCGCGCCGCTGCCGGGTGACCGCGGCGATCACACCGGCGACGGTCACCCCGACCACCGCGCCGATCGCGGCGAATCCGCGCCGCTCGGCGAAGAGGCCGTCGGCCACGCCCAGCGCGCAGACCACCGCGACCGCCAGCGCGCCGATCACGGCGGTACGCACCCAGGTGCCGATCAGACCGGCGAACGCCGGTCCGAGCGAGACCAGGGGCAGCAGGCCGACGCTCGCGCCGGCCACCCCGTCGACCACCGCGACCAGGGCCATCACCGCGTACGGCAGCACGGTCAGCGGCAGCGGTACGAGACGGTCGCGGCGGTCCTGGCCCGCGGTGCCCGCGGCCGTCCCCAACAGCGCCCCCACGCGTCGCGCGGGGCGTCGGACGTCCGGGACTCGTCGCAGCAAGATCGCCTCTCCCTCCCCGTAGGGTCCCCTCGGCACCTCCAGGCTAGGGCCCGCCGCCATCGGCCTGGTCGTACGTCATCGCCGGCCGCGGTCCGGCAAGGGCGCGGCCCGCGAAGCGTGCGCCTATTCGATCACGGTTGGCTGTGCCGCGTCTGGCAGTCGGGAGTGAGGACACTGTGGCGTCGCGGTCGTCGCGTTCACCCGGACGAGGGAGGGCGGGCCGACGAGCGGGTCAGTGCTTGCCGAGCACCGCGAACATCAGCCACAGGTAGAAGCCGAGCAGGTGGGCGACGACCACGTAGACGAGCACCCGCAGGACGACACCGCGCTGCTTGAGCTTCTCGGTGCCCCGGGAGCTGCCCTCGGCGATCGGCGCACCGGGTCCGGCGGAGGTGGCGGGTGCGGGAGGGGCGGCGGGTGCGGCGGGCTGAACGGTGGGCCCTTCGGTCTCTTCGGTCTCTTCGATGATCATCGCCGGTCTCCTCCGGTGTCGGTGGTGTCCCGCGGCCCGATACAGAGGGCCGAGGTCTGGCTCTGCATCAAGGTGTGCAGAAAGAGCAGATCGGTCCCGCCGGACCCGCGCGCGGTCAGCCGGTGCGGCACCAGCGAGTCGAAGTGCGCCGAGTCCCCGGCGGCCAGCGTGTGGGTGCGCTCCCCGAGCGTCAGTTCCAGCTCGCCGGCGGTGACGTAGAGCCACTCCTCGCCCGGATGCACCCGCACCAGCGCCCCCTGGGCCCTGGCCGGTACGTGCACCCGCAGCGCCTGCATCGCCCGGCCGGTCCCGCCGGCCCGCCAGTAGGTCCAGCCGCCGGACGGTACCGGGGGCATCCGGTCGCCGCGTACGATCGGATCGGGTTCGGCCGGCGTCTCACCGAGCAGCTCGGAGACGGTGCTGTCGTACAGCCGGGCGAGTCCGAGGAGTACGGGAAGCGACGGCTGCCGCTGCCCGGACTCCAGCCGGGACAGGTGGGCCGCCGACAGGCCCGCCCGGTGGGCCGCGGCCTCCAGGGTGAGGCCGCTGTCGCGCCGCTTCTCCCGCAGGCGCGGTGCCAGCACGAGGGTTTCCTCGCCGGCCGGTCCGGTGGCTTCGCTCGGGTCCATGCGTCCATGGAAGCAGGGACCATGCCTCTGAGGCAAAAGACTTGCCTCAGAGGCAAAAAAGACTCGGAACGCTCCGGCCGTCAGGCACCGCTCCGGTCCGCGGCGGCCGCGCCGGCCTCCTCCAGCGGCGGCGGTCCGGCCGCTTCCGCTACCCGCGGCCGGCCGACCCCGCCGTCGAGCCGGTCCCACAGGGCCAGCAGCGGCGTCGCCATCACCGTGGTGATCAGCGCGACCAGCACCAGCACGGTGAACATCGACCGGGAGACCACCCCCTCGGCGAGGCCGACGTTGATCGCGATGAGCTGCATCAGCCCGCGGGCGTTCATCAGCGTGCCGATCCGCAGCGCCACCGGGCTGCTCTGGCCCGCCACCCGCGCGGCCAGCCAGCACGCCCCGAACTTGCCGGCGATCGCGGCGAGCGTGCAGCCGGCGGCGAACAGCAGCAGAGCCCCGTCGCCGAGCAGCCCGGTGTCGGTGTTGAGGCCGGAGTAGGTGAAGAACAACGGCAGCAGCAGCACCCCGCTCAGCGGCCTGATCGCCTCGATCACCCGGTCGATCCCGGGCGTCCTGGGGATCGCGACGCCTAGACTGAAGGCCCCGAACACCGCGTAGAGGCCCATCCGGTCGGTGTACCAGGAGGCCAGGCACAGCAGCAGCACGGTGGCGAGCAGCAACTGCTGGGGCGGCAGCCGGTCGGCCGCCCGACCCAGCGGCGCCCTGAACTTGGCCAGCGCGGCCAGCAGGACCACCAGCCCCATCCCGCCGCAGGTCGCCAGCAGCAGCGGCCCCGCGCTGGCCCGCGACAGGCTGATCACGCCGGCCAGCAGCACCCACGCCACCACGTCGTCCAGCGCGCCGGCGGCCAGTGAGACCGTGCCGAAGACCGTCCCGGTCAGGCCGCGTTCGGTGATGATGCGGGCCAGCATGGGAAAGGCGGTGATGGACAGCGTCACACCGACGAACAGCGCCGACACGTACAGCGGCACACCGGGCGGCGAGGCGTGCACCGAGTCGTGGACCGCCCAGGTGAGAGCGGCGCCGAGGGAAAGCGGTGCCAGGATCCCGGCCGTCGAGATCAGCGCCGCGGTGCGGGCGACCGGACGGATCCGGTCGGTCCGGAACTCGTACCCGGCCTGGAACATGAAGAGCACCAGGCCGAGTTGCCCGGCCACGTACAGCACGGGCCGCAGATCCGCCGGGAAGACGGAGTGCTCCACGGAAGGGGCGACCAGGCCGAGGACCGAGGGACCGAGCAGCACCCCGGCGATCATCTCGGCGACCACGGGGGGCTGGAGCAGCGGACGTACGGCCCAGGTGACGAGCCGGCAGGTGATCAGGATGACCACGACGGCGAGCAGGAAGGCGGTACCGAGCGCGGGAGCGGTCATGGCGCTGCCCTTCGGCGAGAGGAGACGGAGTGGTCAGGGCTGTTCAGGCGGTTCAGGGCAGTTCGGGGCAGTTCGGGGCATGCGTGAAGGCGTGCGGCTGGTATGGGGGGTACGGGGGTCAGCGCAGGTGCGGACAGCCGGACGGCGGACCCTCCGAATCGTCCACGCCGTCGGGATGAGCCTCCCGCCGCCGGGGGTGGGCAGCGGCGGTGGGGAGCGGACGACCCTGGGTGTCGTGCCGGGCGAACCACCGCTCGGTCGGCCGCGAGCGCCGCGCGTCCAGCACCATCCAGCCGCCGAGACCGAACTGGAGGAGACTGCGGCCGACGTCCTCCCAGCGGTCGCGCAGCCGCAGCAGCGCCAGGACGGCGGCGATCCGGTGGCGGGGGAGCGGCCTCTCGCGGGCCACCAGCAGACAGGGCGCGCGATGCGGGATGGACCGGGTGTGGGAGACCGATGAGTGCAGGGTGAAACGGCCGAGTACCTCGCGGGTGACCGCCCGCATCACCAGGGGGGCCAGCCGCCAGGCGGGACACGGCCGGTTGGCGGCGACGCCGAAGGGGATGTGGTGGGCGTCCTTGGCCGACAGCCGGTCCCAGCGGTCGGGGTCGAACCGCTCGGGGTCGGTGTAACCGGTGGCGTGGTAGGCCGGGTAGTCGAAGCAGAGCACGGTACCCGCCGGGTAGTGGACGTCACCCAGATCGATGTCCGCGCTGGTGACGCGGTGCGCTATACCGAAGAGCGGATACAGCCGCAGCGTCTCGTTCATGACGTTGCCGAGGTCGTGGTCGTCCTCCGGGTGCTCCGCGAGCCGCCGCTGGAGCGCGGGCCGGGTCGCCAGCACCAGCAGCAGGTGCGCCATCGCCTCGGACATCTGCACCACGGCGGTGTTGAAGAAGGTGCCCTGGAGATAGTGGGCACGGTCGCGCGGGGTCGCGAGTTCGGCGGGCAGCTCGTGCGGCACCTCGCCCGCGGCCAGTCGCCGCAGGAGGTAGCCCGTGAGGCGGGTGCGCCGCCCCATGTGCCGCAGCCGGGTGTTCTTCAGGGAGTTGATCACGTCCTCGGCGTTGTCCACGATGAGCCGCCGCGCGTCCGGCGGGCACGGCTCGCGGAACACCAGCTCGTAGAAGAACTCCGCCCACACCGGCATCATCAGGTCCCGCAGCCGAAGCAGCGTCACCTCGCCGGGAACCAGCTCGTCCAGGACGGCCGCGGCGCGGCGGGTGGCCAGGGCGGACAGCTCCGCGCTGCTACCGGCGAGGATGGCCGTGGTGGTACGGGCCACGGCGTCGTAGCGCGGACCGGGTTCGAGGTGCTCCTGGTGGACCTCGGGGCCGGGCGCGAGCCAGTACCAGAAGAGGTCGGACAGGCCCGCGCCCCGGCTGCGGCCGTCCGCCGCGGGGTGGGCGTACAACTCGGCGAAGCGCTCGGCGTCCACCTGGCTGTTGGGCACCACGACACCCTCGGCGCCGTTGATCCGGGCGAAGACCCGCACCCGCAGTCCCACCACGGCCTTGGGCAGCCAGTACGGGGTGGACAGCGCGACGGCCACCGCGGCGAGAGGCTTCAGCATCCGGCCACCACCCGCGCTCCGCGCGCCACCACCTGATCGGCGGTCAGATCCGCGCTGGCGCCCGCCCCGCAGAGCGCCATGACGTGGGCCACCTCGGCCCGCAGGCCGGCCAGCACCCGCGCCACGCCGGCCTCGCCCTCGGCGGCCAGGCCCCACAGCACCGGCCGTCCGACACCGACGGCGGCGGCGCCGAGCGCGAGCGCGGTCACCACGTCGGCTCCGGTACGTACACCGCCGTCGAGCAGCACCGGCAGCCGGCCGCCGACGGCGTCGACGACGGCGGGCAGCGCGTCGACGGAGGCCGGCGCCGCGTCGAGCTGGCGCCCGCCGTGGTTGGAGACGAACAGGCCGACCACGCCCTCGTCGACCGCGCGCCGGGCGTCGCGCGGATGCAGCACGCCCTTGACCACGATCGGCAGTTCGGTGCCGTCCCGCAGCCACCGCAGATCGTCCCAGGACAGCGCGGGGGACATCGCGATGTCCCGGGTGCGGCCGGGCGGCGCGCCGGGCAGATCGCGCATGTTCTCGGTGGCGAGACCCGGCGGCAGCTCGTGGAAGCCGTTGCGGTCGTCGCGGGTCCTGCGGCCGAAGACCGGCGAGTCCACGGTGACCACCAGCGCGGTGCAGCCCGCGGCTTCGGCCCGCCGGACCAGCGCCCGCGTGACCTCCCGCTCCGGCTGGAGGTAGAGCTGGAACCAGACGGCCGCTCCGGGCCGCACCGCGCGGGCCGCGGCCGTCACGTCGGCAACCGCCGTGGTGGCGGCCATCGAGGTGATCAGGACGGTGCCGGCCGCCGCGGCGGCGCGGGCGGTGGCCAGTTCGCCGTCCGGATGGGCCAGCCGGTGGAAGGCGGTGGGCGAGATCACGACGGGCAGTTCCAGCCGGTCGCCGAGCAGGGTGACCGCGGGGTCGGCCGGGCCCCGACCGCACAGCACCCGGGGAAGCAGGGCGAGCCGGCGGAAGGCCCGCTCGTTCTCGGCCAGCGCCCGCTCGGCTCCGGCGCCCCCCTCGTAGAAGTCCCAGTGCGCCGGATCGAGCCGGGTCCGGGCCTTGGCCCGCAGTTCCGCCAGCAGATCCCCGCCGCTCACGACGGGTTCTCGGCGGCGGCCGGCAGCAATCGGTCCGTCAGGAAGCGGCGCAGCGGGACATGGTGGATTTCCTCCCGGTCCCACTCGTTCTCCAGGTTCTCCGTGAGGTGGTGTTCGGCCAGGAGTTCACCGTCGCGGAAGAGCCGGGTCACCGGGTGGAGATAGCGGCCGTCGAGGCCGGCGGTGTCGGTCTGGGCGATCCGATCGACGGTGATATCGAACGGATTCACCTTGTCGTGGTCGGCGCCGTATTCGAGGGTGACGGTGAGATAGCGGTCGACGGCGCCGAACCTGCCCTCCCCGACGGCCTGGTGCAGCAGGTCGACGGGCACCTCCTCGTAGTAGGCGGCCGTTCCGTCGGGAGCGACCGTCACCGCGTCGGCGAGGAAGCCGAAGAGCTGCCAGAGCGCCGAGGTGCGGTTGATCCGGTCGATGATCGCGTCGGCGACGCCCTCCGGCGTGGCCGGCAGTTCGCGGTGCGGCCAGGGTTCGTCGTGGTAGCGCTGCTCCAGAATGCGGTGCAACGCCTTCACCCCGTACCGGAAGCCGTGGATGAATCCGCTGGTCGACCTCTTGAAGTCCCTTACCTGGGTAATGGTGCCGGCGAAGTAGAGATCAGGAATGTTGGTGGACTCCCAGGCGGCGGTCTGGGCCGGAAAACGGTCCTTGATGGTGAGTTCCGGCCGGCATTCCGGGGCGAAGACGGAGGCGTCGAATCGGAATCCGGTTGCCAGGATCACCCGGTCGTACAAAATTTCCTTGACAACCTCGGCCACCCGCGAGAATTTGACGGCGACACGATAGGAACCGTCGTCGGAATCCTTGGCGATGGAGAGGATCTCACCGTCCAGGAGCGCGTTCTGCGATTTCAGCTGGTAGGTGTCGAGGAAGTTGTTGTTCACCGCCCGCAGGTGCCCCACGAAGTGGGTCTGCCAGGCCAGCCGCAGTGAGCCAGGACCGGCCACATGAATCACGGCGGCGGTCTCCACGAGATTGTCCGCCGTCTCGAAGGCCGAATTACCCCGGCCGATGATCAGCACCCGCTTGCCGGTGAAGTCGGCCGGGTCGACCGAGACCTCGCCATAGCCTTCGGCCAGTTCCACGCCCTCGATGGGCGGAACGTACGGCAGGGTCACACCGGTCGCCATGATCAGCCGCTTGGCCCGGAACTCCGTGCCGTCCTCGGCGGTGGCCTCGAAGTCGCCCCCGGCGGGACGGCTGATGCCGGTGATGCGGGTGTCATGGCGGATGTTCAGCCGGTGGGTGGCGGCGAAGTCCGCCAGATAACCGACGAGGTCGTCGGCGTCCGGGAAGTAGCGCGGGGTGACCGCCGTGAAGAGCGGGGCCGACTCATCGGAGAGCAGTGAGTTCCAGTCGGTCCTGAGTTTCAGCTCCGGGTCGTCCCAGCCGGTGTGCACCTTGTTGATGGAAATGAGTTTGCGATGCCGGGGGAATGTGGTGAAAAAGGTGCCTGGCGCTGCGCCCGCCTCGACCACCAGATAGTCGCGGCCGGCCTTCTCCAGGAAATAAGCGGCCTGGATTCCGGCTGGTCCCGCGCCCACGATCAGGTAATCGACCCGTACTTCTCCGGACATGGACCCTCCCGGCTCCCAAAGGTGATGCTGCCCACCGTAGTTGAGAGTTAAAAGAGGTATCCAGACCGCGAAATGTGATACATATCACACTGGGCCGGGGGGTGTGCTGATTTCCTCGATCCCGATAGTTTCGGCGCGGCGAGCGCCGTCCTTCGGCGTTCGCAGTCGAACGGTGTACGAACGCGCCGCACCGGGTTTCCCGGCGTCCGGAACGCGAACCCGCGATCGTCCGTCAGGATCGGAGGAAGGCATGAACAATCCGGCCGAATCGGTATTTCCGCGACCGCTGCTGGAGGCCTTCGGCCGGCAGCCGGACACCCCCGCCTTCGAATTCCGGTCCCGGCCGGTCCGGCGCGGCGAGGTGCTCGACCTGGTCAGGGCTTGCGTGGCCAACCTGCGCGCGGCGGGACTCGGCCCGGGCAGCGGAGTGGCCTTCACCACCGCCGTCACGCCCACCGGGTTCGCCGCGCAGATCGCCGCCCACCTGCTCGGCTGCCGAGTCCTGGGCCTGCGGCCGGGACTGACACCCGCTCAGCTCGCCCAGGTGCTCGCCGAGGACATCGACGTGGTCGTCGCCGACGCCACCACGACAGACCCCTCGCTCGCCGCGGCGGCCGGCGCCACCCGGATCCTCGACGCCGACCGCGACCTGCTCGCCGACGTCCCGCTGCGCGGCGACGAACTGACCGCCCGCGGCCGCCCGGACGACATCGCGCTGATCACCCTCACCAGCGGCAGCACCGGCCGCCCGAAGGGCTGCGCCCAGACGTATCGTTCGCTCGGCGAGCACTGGTCGTGGCAGCCCGCGGGCTGGACCCAGGTCACCGCCCGACTGGCCGACCGCTACCGGCGCTATCTGGTCTTCGGCACCCTCACCAGCGCGGTGATGCTGGAACATCTCGCCCTCTGCCTGTTCAGCGGCGGTACGGCGATCATCCCCGAACCGCCGCTGGCCTTCCCGGAGGTCTGGGAGCGTTACGCCGTCACCGCCTGTCTGTGCACGGTCCCCCGCCTCTACCAGGTGCTCGACACCCTGCGGGCCGATGGCGCCCAGGGTCCCCGCAGTCTGCGAGCGCTCCTCGTCGCCGGGTCGCCGCTGCCCCCGCACCGGCTCGCCGAGGCGGTGGACCGGCTCGGCCCGGTCGTCCACCAGGGGTACGGCCTGACCGAGACCGGGATGCTCGCCCTGCTCACGCCGGACGACATCGCCGAGCGACGGGACCAGGTGCTGGACAGCGTCGGCCGGCCGCTGCCCGACGTCGGCATCGAGGTACGGGACCCGGCCGGCCGGCCGTTGCCGCCGGCGAAGGCGGGGGAGATCTGGGTCCGGGCCGGCGGCGCGATGTCCGGCTACTGGGGGGACCCGGAACAGACCAGTGAGGTGGTGCGCGACGGCTGGATACGGACCCGGGATCTCGGCGTCCTCGGCGCGGACGGGTTCCTGCGACTGCTCGGCCGGTCCCGCGAGGTGGTCTTCATCAACGCGATCATGTACTACACGGGGGCGATCGAGGCCGCGTTGACCGCCCAGCCGACCGTCGACCAGGCCTATGTGGTGGCTTCCCCCGACGAGCGGACCGGCGAGGCGGCCCACGCCTTCGTCGTTCCGGCGGCCGGCCACGACCTCGACGCGTCCGGCAAGGAGGCGCTGCGCTCCGCCGTGCGCGCGGAACTCGGCGACGCCGCGGTGCCCGCCACCATCACGACGCTGGACGCCGTACCCATGGCGCCGGGCGGAAAACCGGACCGCAAGGCCCTGACCGCCCTCGCCGCCGCCGGAGCCACCCAACCCGGCTGAGCCCATTCGGGTGCCGCGCCGGCGGCTCTCGCCGCGGCGTCCACCGCGGACCCGGAAGCGGCGCCGGGCGGGGTCCCGGCAGCCGGAACCCCGGGGCTACGAAGGCGGGTTGCCGGTGGAGCCCGCGATGAGCGGGGTGATCGCGAAGAGATCGTCGCAGTTGGTGATCTCCCCGGGGAAGACCAGCGACGCCTTGCTGCCCGGCGGGTAGATCCGCAGCCGGACCGAGGTCGGCAGGCAGGTCCCCTGCTGGTTGATGGTGTGGATGGTGTCGCTCGCCGTGTCTCCGGGCTTCAGCACCACGGGGGTGTAGCCGTCGTGCTCCCGGGAGGCGGGCGCACCGATCTGCCGGCCGGACGCGTCCAGCATCGAGAGCCCGGGGAAGCCGGTGAGATGGCACGTCGTCGTGCTCGTGTTGGTGAGCACCAGGTAGCGGTAGAGGTTTCCGGCGCCCGCGTCGCCGCCGCCGAGGGCCGCGGAGAGCTGCGCCGCCGTGCACATCGGGGTGGTGCCCGGCGGCGTATCGTCCGGGGACGCCCCGCCGCCGGTCGGCGTCGGGCTCGCGCCGGAGTGGACCGGGCTCGCCGGGCTCGTCGCCGTCCCGGACGGGGAGGGGGGCGGGGTCGGCCGGACCTCGGGGGAGCCCGCGCTGCCGCCCGCCGGGGGTGGCGGCGTCGTCGGGGCGGGCGTGGCGACCGACGGCGACCGGTCGCGGAGACTGCTGGCGGGCGGACCCACCACATGCGAGCCGCCGCCGGGCTGGAGCGAGCCGGCCAGGTAGAAGGCGCAGGCCGTCACCGCGACCGCGGCGGAGCCGCCGAGCGCGGCACGGACCCGGCGGCGCCGCGCGGCCCGGCGGCGGATCCGCTCGAACGATCCGGGCGGCGCCGACAGGAAGGGCGCGGGGGAGCGCAGCAGCGGCTCCAGCGGATCGGCGAAGGTCCCGTCGAGTGAACCGGGCGCGCCCGGACCTTCCGGGTCCCCGAGGCCGCCGCAGTCACCGAACGCGCCGCTGTCACCGAACGGGCCGCGGTCGCCCGGCACGTGGCGGTCGGCGGAGCGGCCGGACTCGCCGTGCTTGCCGCGCTCGCCGTCCTCGGCGGCGGAGCCGTCGGGGCGGTCGTCAGGAAATCCGGTCATGGTGTCCCCCGAGCTTGGCGCGGAGCAGTTCACGGGCGGCGTGCAGATCGGCCTTGATCGTTCCCTCCTTGCGGCCCAGCAGCACGGCGACCTCGTGCACCGGCAGGTCCGCGTAGTAGTAGAGCAGGGCGGGGTTGCGCAGCCGCTCGGGCAGCGACTGGACGAGCATCCGTACCGACGGATCGGAGTCCGGCTGCCGCTTCACCGCTTCCTCCGTCGTGACCCGGCGCATGGCCCGCCGCTCGCGCTCCATCTTGCGCCAGTGGTCGCGGACCAGGTTGGCCGCCGTCACATAAAGGAAGCCGGTCGGCTCCTCGACCTTCGTCCAGCGGGCCCACAGCCGGGTGAAGGACTCCGCGGCCATCTCGTGCGCGGTCTCGTCGTCGTCCACCAGCCGGCGGCACCAGCCCGCCAGCCGGGGGTAGACCGCCTCGAACAGCTCGGAAGCCGCGCGCTCCTGGGACTGGATGGCCGCTTTCTCCTTCGTTCTCGCCGCGGTTCTCGCCGCGCCGCCGCCCGCCGTGCCGCCCACGGGGGTGACGCCGCCCACCGGGCCGCCCGCCGCGCCCCGTGCGCCGGCCCACCGGACGGCCGCCTGTTCCCGGCTCACGAACCGGCGACCAGCGACGCATAGACGATCACATTGTCCGGGTAGCCGCCGGCGCCGCTCACCCGCGTCCCCCCACACGTGATGAGACGCAGCGCCGGATGGTCCACGTTCCCGTACACCGAGGCGGTCGGAAAGCGGGATTTCGCCATGGTCCGCACCGATTCCACGGCGAAGGTCGCGGTGGACCCGTCCTGGCGGGCCACCGTCAGCCGGTCACCCGTACGCACCTGGTCCAGATGGCGGAAGACCCCGTCGCCGTAGGCGCCGACCGTCACATGGCCGAGGAGCACCGAGGGGCCGGTCTGCCCCGGGGTGGGGGAGCCGTCGTACCAGCCGGCCGGCGCGTGCGCGGCGATCGGCGGTACCCGCACCGTGCCGTCGGCGTTCAGGCCGAGCGCGGTCACGGCGGTGTCGACGCCGATGGCCGGGATCCGCAGCCGGACCGGGACCGAGCGGGCCATCGGCGCCGCCCCGGTGGCCGGCGAGCTGGGGCGTACAGCGCTTCCAGGCGCGGTGCTCCCGGGCGCGGTGCTCGCCGGGCTTGTCGCGGTCGTCGCGGACCCGCCGTCGGCGGGTACTTGGGCGGGCGAGGTCGGGGCGCAGCCGCACAGCACGGCGAGTCCGGCGGCGGCCGGCGCGAGGAACGCCCGGGCGCGGCGGCGCGGGCGGACGGTGGCCCGTCCGCCCGCGGCGGCTGTGAAACGGGAGCGGCTCAACGCTCAGCCCCGGGTGCCGGACCTGCGGCGGCGCACCGCGGCCGCGCCGAGGGCGCCGACGGCCAGCGCGCCGGCCCCGGCGGCCACCGCCACGTCGGTGCTGTCACCGCCGCCGGCGGTGTGCGCGGCCAGGCCGGTGTCCGGAGCGCCCTTGGGGACGGCGGTGACCTGCTGCCCGCCGGTCGTCGCGGCCCCGGCGCTGCTGGCGGTGGGCGACGGGGTGGCCGGAGCCGAGGTGGCGCCGTCGCCCGAACCGCCGTTGCCGGGGTTGCCGGTGCTGCCCGCGGCCAGCGGGGTGACCGCGAAGGTGTCGAAGCACTCGGTGATCTTGGCCGGCACGACGACGGAGGCCTTGTTCCCCGGCGGGTAGACGCGCAGGCTGGTGGAGGTGGGCAGGCACGTTCCCTGGTGGTTGACGGTGTGGATGGTGTCGCTCGCGGAGGCGCCGGCCTTGAGCACCACCGGGCTGTAGCCGGGGTGTTCGCGCGTCGCGGGCTGCCCGATCGGCTGGCCGCCGGCGTCCAGCAGGGACACGCCCGGGTAGCCGGTCAGGTGGCAGGCCGTACCGCTGTGGTTGGTGAAGACCAGATAGAAGTAGAGGTTGCCGGCGCCCGCGTCGCCGCCGCGCTGGGCGACGGACAACTGCGAGGTCGCGCACATCGGGGTGGCCGATCCGGCGAGGACCGGGGTCGAGGCCGTCGCGGGGACGGCGGTGTAAGCGGCGGCGGCGACGGCCGCGGCCGCCACGGCGACTGAACGCTTGCGCATGTCCTGCTCCCTCGTCTCTCCCGCGGCCACCGGACTCGGTACGAGCCCGGGCGGGCCGGGCCGGGAATCGCGAACAGAGACGACACGGCGCCGAGTCCGGTTGTAAAGAGATGTCAAAAAGATCCGGGCCGCCGTCGTCGCCCGGCGGGGCCGGGCCGGCGCCACCGCCATGGACGGGCCGGAAAAGTTGTGGCGCCGACGTGGGGACATCAGCAGTCGCTTGCGTCACACTCATTGGCTGACGCACCGCCACGGCACCCCCGAGCATCCAGAGGTATGTCATGTCCTCGTCCAGATCGCGTCCTTGGTGGCGCGCGGCCCTCGCCGCCGTCCTGCTGTCCGCCTGCCTCTCGCCCCTGCTGCCCGCCGCACCGGCCGCCGCCGACGACGGCACCAACGCGGTCGTGGACGGCTCGGCGCGGTTCGAGGTGATCAGCCCCACCCTGATCCGGCTGGAGTACGCGGGCGACGGCCACTTCGAGGACCGCCCGACCTTCAACGCCGTCAACCGCGCGCACCCCCAGGTGGCGTACACCACGACCGTCACCGCCGACGGCTACCGGGAGATCCGCACCGCCGACGTCGTGCTGCGCTACCGGCGCGGCTCCGGCCCCTTCACCGCGGACAACACCACCGCCCAACTGTCGGTGGCGGGACAGAGCGTCACGGTCCACCCCTACGGCGGCGCCTCGGCCGGTGGCTGCTCCTTCGGGGCCCTGTGCGAGGGGGAGGCGGCGCAGCTCACCACGGGGGTGACGGTGGCCACCGACCACACCGGATTCACCGGGACCGGATTCGCGGCCGGCTTCGAGCAGACCGGCGCGAGCGTCACCGCGACCGTCGGCGGGGTGCCGGCCGCGGGCACGTACTCCCTCACCGTCCGCTACGCCAACGCCGCCGGCAGCGACGGCCAGACCACCAACCGGACGCTGACCGCGACCGTCAACGGCGCCGCCGCGGGCACCTTCACGCTGCCGCCCACCGGCGGTTGGGACACCTGGAAGACCGCCACCCTCGCCGTGCCGCTGACGGCGGGCAGCGACACCGTGCAGATCGGCCGGGCGGCGACCGACAACGGCCGGGTCAACATCGACAGTTTCGCGCTGCTCAACCCCGGCGCGACCTACCCCGGCGGCTCGGCGACCCCGCCGGGCGGCACGGCCCAGCTCGGCGGCTGGTACCGCGGTCTGGACAACCCCGCGGCGCTGCCCGTACCGCTGCACCCCGGGGTGCTCAGCCGCGACGGCTGGTACCTGCTCGACGACACCAAGACCCCGATCCAGAACACCGACGGCACCATCGCCCAGCGGCCCGCCCATGGCGGACTGCCGTACCAGGACGGCTACTTCTTCGGCTACGGCCACGACTACAAGCAGGCCCTCACCGACCTCGCCGCCGCCACCGGACCGACCGCGCTGCTGCCGAGATGGGCCTACGGCGTCTGGTACTCGCGCTACTACGCCTACACCGACGCGGATTACCGCAACACCCTGCTGCCCGCCTTCCGCAGCGACAACGTCCCGCTCGACGCCCTCGTCATCGACACCGACTACAAGTCGCCGAGCACCTGGGACGGCTGGAACTGGAACACCGGCCTCTTCCCCGACCCGACCGGCTTCATGAACTGGACCAGGACCCAGGGGCTCCAGGTCGCCCTCAACATCCACGCCTCGATCGGCGGCAACGATCCCAAGTTCGCCGCCGCCAACGCCACCGCGGGCGGCCTGGCCCAGTCCGGCGGCAACTACGTCTTCGACTGGAGCAACCCGCAGCAGGCGAAGGCCTATTTCGACCTGCACAGCTCCTTCGAGCAGCAGGGCGTCCGCGAGTGGTGGCTCGACTGGTGCTGCGACGCCAGCCAGGTCAGCGCGCCCAACATGACACCCGACGCCTGGATCAACCAGCTCTACAAGCAGCACGACGACGCCCGCGGGGTGCGCGGCTTCGCCTTCTCCCGGATGGGCGCCTCGTACCAGAACTACGGCGGCAGCTACCCGGCAGGACCGTGGGCCGAGCGCCGCAACACCCTCCAGTTCACCGGTGACACCCCGGCCAGCTGGGACATGCTCGTCTACGAGGCGCGGTTCACCGCCGACGAGGCCGCCATCGGCCTGTCCAACGTCAGCGACGACATCGGCAGCTTCCACGGCGGCCACCTGCCCGACGACCTGTACGCCCGATGGGTCCAGCTCGGCACCTTCCAGCCCGTCGACCGGCTGCACTCCGACCACGGCGACCGGCTGCCGTGGAACTACGGCGCCGCGGCGAACGCCTCGGCCGCCTCCTTCCTGCGCCTGCGTGAGGCCCTCGTCCCGTACACCTACGCGCTGGCCCGCCAGGCGTACGACACCGGTGTGCCCATCGTCCGCCCGCTCTACCTCGACTATCCCGCGTCGGACGCGGCCTACACCAACCCCGGCGAGTACCTCTACGGCGACGATGTGCTGGTCCGCCCGGTGACCACCGCCGGCACCTCGGCCACCAGCGGCGTCTGGATACCGCCGGGCAGTTGGACCGACTACTTCACCAACACCACCTACACCGGCCCCGCGACCGTCCAGATCACCAACGACCTGTCCACCATGCCGGTGCTGATCCGCTCCGGCGGCATCCTCGCCACCCGGACCGACCAGGTCGACAACGCCGCCCAGCGGCCGCTCGACCAGGTGACGCTCGACATCGGGGCCGGCGCCGACGGCGCCTTCTCGCTCTACGAGGACGCCGGCGACACCAACGCCTTCGCCGCCGGACAGTCGGCGCGGACCGCCATCACCTACGACAACGCGGCCGCCACCGTGCACATCGCCGCGGCCCAGGGGAGCTACTCCGGTCAGGTCACGGCCCGGAGCTGGACCGTCCGGCTCCGGAACCGGGCCGCGGCTCCTTCCTCCGTCACCGTCGACGGCCGTGTGCTGACCGCCGGCACCGACTGGAGCTACAACGCGACCACCCGGCAACTCACCCTGCGCACCGCCTCGTTGCCCACCAACGCGGCGCACACCGTGGTCGTCCGCGCCACGGGCTGACCGGACGTCGCCGCCTGCTGCCCCGCAGCACCCCGCGGCATCCCGCAGCACCCCGCCGCCCCGGCCGCATCCGCCGCCGGGGCGGCGAGCGCGGCGGGGTGCGCTCATTCCGGATCATTCCTGACGACGGGTGGGATGTCCCGCTCGGTCCGGCCCGGCCCCGCTCGGCCGCTTGGATCAACTCACCGCGCTGACCAGCCGACTTCGGGAATTGCCAAGCCTTCAATACGATCCTGTGATGATCACCAGAAAGGTACTGGCCGCCGGACTGGTCAGCGGCCTGTTCGCCGCGCTGTCCTGCGGTCTGCTGCCCGCCAGCGCGTCCGCGGACGACGCCGACCAACCCCCCGCCGGTCCGCCCCCCAAGGTCGAGCTGGTGCTCGATGTCAGCGGCTCCATGCGCGCCCGCGACATCGACGGCGAGTCGCGGATGTCCGCCGCCAAGCAGGCGTTCGACGATGTCCTGGACTCGGTGCCGGACGACGTACAGCTCGGGATCCGCACCCTCGGCGCGAACTACCCGGGCAACAACGTCAAGACCGGCTGCAAGGACACCCGGCAGCTCTATCCCGTCGGCCCGCTCAACCGGGACGAGGCCAAGGCCGCGGTCGCCACCCTGGCACCCACCGGCTGGACCCCCATCGGACCCGCCCTGACGGCCGCCGCCAACGATCTGAAGGGCGGCAACGGCACCCGCCGGCTCGTCCTGATCACCGACGGAGAGGACACCTGCTCGATCAACCCCTGCGATGTCGCCCGTGACATCGCCGCCGAGGGCATCCACCTGGTCATCGACACCCTCGGGCTGATACCCGACTCCCACACCCGCAACCAGCTGAGCTGCATCGCCGAGGCGACCGGTGGTACGTACACCACGGTGCAGCACCGCGAGCAGCTCACCACCAAGGTGCGGCAACTGGTCGACCGCAGCACCGACACCGGCGTCACCCCGGTGGCCACCCAGGGCGCCGGGACCTGCGCGACGGCGCCGCTGCTGAAGGAAGGCATCTACACCGACCGCGAGGTCTTCTCGCAGAACCGCTGGTACAAGGTCGAGGTCAAGCCGGGACAGGAACTGCGCGCCGCCGTCAGCGTCTTCGCCGACCGCGCGGTGAACGCCGGCTACGGCGTACTGCTGCGGGGCGTCACCCAGCACGGCCGCGAGATCGTCCGCGACGACGAGGGCGGCACCGGACGCACCGACGCGGTGTCGGCCGGCATCCGCTATCCGAAGCCGAGCGCCGACACCGGCACCCCGCCGGAGACCGTCTGCCTCCAGGTCGGCAACTCCTTCTCGGCGCCGGCCGGCGTCAAGACCATCCCGGGGCTCCCCGTCGAGCTGTCCATCGACTTCACCCACGGCCCCGACGACTCCTCCGACGTGGCCTTCTACGGTCTCGGCAGCGGCTGGTGGCTGCTCGGCCTGCTCGCCGCCACGGGCGCCGTCGGCGGTCTGCTGACCGGCTGGATCGCGCGCTGGCGCCTCAACACCGGGAGGACCGACTGATGCGTGCCGCCAAGCTCCTCAGCGCCGCCGCACTGCTCGCCGGCACGGCCCTGGCCGTCCTGGCCGGCCCGGCGGTGGCCGACACCCCGAGCCCCGTGGACTCCGCCACCGACGGGGCGACCCCGTCCGGCACGGCCACCCCCGACGACGCGCCGCCCACGGTCGCGGGGACCAACTTCCGCACCGCCACGGTCGTCCAGCAGGGCGTCCAGGCCACCGCCGACGCCTCGATCGGCGACTACATGTACTGGGTGTTCCCCGCGGACAGCGGGCAGCACGTCAAGGTCTCCGCCACGGTGACCTTCCCGTCCGCCACCGCCCGGCACGGCGCCTCCACCTGGCAGCTCGACGTCTACGACGGGCTGCGCCGCCGCCAGCCGTGCCGGTACGGCGCGCAGACCAGGTCCGCGGCGGCCGACGCCGCCACGGTCGAGCTGGTCTGCAACCTGCGTACGGTGCGGTCCTGGGCCGAGCCGTGGTCCAACGACCCGCTGCGCGGGGCGTACTACGTGCGGCTCACCGTGCTCGACCTGCCGCAGACCGACCTGGGCCTGCCGGTGAAGGCCGCGGTGGAGGCCACCTCGTCCGGAACGGCCGGCCGGCAGGCGGTGGACGGCTCGGTCGCGCCCGTGGTCTCCGCCAACGCGCCCGACGTCCGGCCCGCCGACGGCTGGGCCGGCACCTGGTGGTCACCGCGCTGGCTGTGGACCGGGGGCGGCGGCCTGCTCGCCGTCCTGGTGGCCCTCGCGGCACACCGGCTGGCCCGCGGTCCGGTCCGGCTCCGCGCGCCCTACCGCGACCGGGTCGAGGAACGGCCGCCGTACGAGCCGGGACCCTACGGCGGCTGACCGGCTGACCGGCTGACCGGCCGGCCGGCGCGCCTCGTGGGTCTCCCGGATCACGGGTCACGGGCCCGTCCGACGCGACACGTCGGGCGGGCCCTCGCCGTTCCCGGATCAGCTTCCGCCGTGGCGCGCCGGGACGGTGGTGCCGGCCGGCCCGGGCGATCCCGCCGCGCCCGCCGCTCGTGGCGCGCCGTCAGCCCTCCTCCGGCGGAGCGGCGATGTGCAGATGGGCCAAGTCGTCGGGGAGGGGGGCCGACGGGCGGAAGAGCTGCGGCGCCACGCCGTCCGTGGCCGTCGCTGGGGCGTCGGTGAGCCGCATGCGCTGGCGCAGCCGGCCGTAGAAGTCGGGCTGGCTCAGCCGGACCAGGCGCAGCGGCCGGGGCGCGGCGAACACCCCGATCCAGTCACCCGGGTCGAGGACACCGCGGAGCTGCCCGTCCACACTGACGGCGGCCTGCCCGGAATGCGGGAGCACCCGGAGCGCCACCGGCTCGTCGGCGCTGGCCACCACCGTCCGGTCGAAGGTCATGTGCGGGGCGACCGGGGTGAAGACCACCGCCCGCATCCGCGGCGACAGCACCGGACCGCCCGCGGCGAAGCTGTACGCCGTGGAGCCGGTCGGGGTGGCGACGATCACGCCGTCGGCGGAGTAGGAGGCGAGCAGCCGGCCCGCGATGTAGACGCCGAGGGCGACCTGCCGGTCCCTGGCCAGCTTCTCCAGCACGATGTCGTTGAGCGCGGTGACGTCGAGCGCCACCCCCCAGCCCTCGCCCTCGTCGGTCTCCGGCCGGACCTTGGGCGGCGGCAGGGCCGCGCCGCGCCCGTAGCTCAGCAGGGCGTCCACCCCGCTCGGCATCTCCAGCATGCGCGAGGCCCGCATCGTCAGCGTCATCCGCTCCTCGCACCCGGACTCACCGGCGAGCACCGCCTCAAGCGCCAACTCCACGTCGTCCACCGCGATCTCGGTGAGGAAGCCGACCCGGCCGAGGTCCACCCCGAGCACCTGGATGTCCTTCTTGGCCGCGACCCGCGCGCCGCGCAGAAAGGTGCCGTCGCCGCCGAGCGTGACGATGAGGTCGAGGCTGCCCGCGGCGGCCATCTCGTCGCGTCCGCTGCGGCGGTTCTCGTGGTCGCCCCAGACGTCGATGTCCACACAGCCGATATCGTGCCGGCCGCACCAGTCGCGTACCGTCCGGGCGCCGGTCACCGCCGCCGGACGTCCCTCGTGGACGACGAGCCCCAACCGACGAATCGACATGTTTCCGAACTCCCTGGAACCGAGACGGTGGCGTGTCCCGGCAGGCTATCGGCGTACGGCCCGGTGCGCCCGTGGACGTGCCGGTCCGGCGGTCCGCGGGTCCGGCCGAAGGCCCGGCGTCACAGGCTGACGCCGTGCCCCTTGCCTCCGCCGGCGCCCCGCGGCTGCCGGCAGGGGCGGACCCGGCCGGCCGGCGACCACACCGCGCGGCAGGGGCGGGCGGTGCAGCCGGGGACCGGCGCGCCGGGTCCGGCGGCGGGCGGCGGAAGCGGGGCCCGGCCGCCGTCGTAAGCGCAACCCGAGGGCAGCGGGGCGGAGTTGACCTGACGGAGCCGGCGCCCGATGAGGAGACCGAGCGGGACGGACAGCAGAGTCCAGGCGGCGAGAACCAACACGGCGATAACCAAGAAGTGCGGCATGGCGGTTCCGTATGGACGAGGCGGACGAACTGCGCTTAGCGGCGGTTTACCCTCCCACGCGCGAACCCACCCGATTCTCCGGCAGCAGCTTGGCCCCCTCGCCGTCGACGGTGGCACGCCGCGGTCGGTCGGCCCCGGGAATCTCCCGCCGATCGGTCGGCCGGCCCAGGTCACCGGCCACCGGACCGCCGGGCCGCGGCGGCTGTCGGCGGTCCGGTGGCCGGTCGCCCCCACGACGCCCGCGCCCGGGGGAGTCGGCGCGACTCGTACGGGCACTACGCCAGGTGGACATCCCGATCGGCGACATCGCGCCCCGCGTCCGCCCCCGCTTCCGATGTCAGCAAGGCGAGAGGGGCGAGGCCGAGGAGGGCGCGAGGCCGACGGGACCGGTACATCCCGCCACGCCGTGGGGTGATCCGACGGCCACCCGAGGGCGTGCGGCGGAAGATTCGCGCCCTTGTTATGCTTCCGTACGCTTCTGTCCCTGATGTCCGGACTGTCGTTCACTTAAGTCCGGGCATCGACGGGGAGAACTGATATGAGCGACCTGCCGTCAGCGGTGGTCTTCGACGCGCCTTTCTCGGACCGTACCGCCTGGGCGGCCGGTCGTACCTCCGCCTACCCGCGGAACGGCCGCAACCCGGGGGACAACAAGCTCGACCAGATCGGGCCGCGCTTCGCTCCCACCCCGGACGGGGTCTTCCACGCCCGCCGCGCCGGGACCGCGCTGTGGAACACCGACCTGGTGTCGACCGAGTACGCCCCGGGCGGCTTCGAACTGCTGCCTGGCGATCAGGTGAGCGCGACCTGCCTGGTGTACGCGACGCGCGGCGTCTGGCCGGCGCTGTGGACCTGGGGGCGTGACGGCGCCGGCGGCCGGCCGCAGCCGGGACACGGCGAGGTCGACCTGTTCGAGTACCACCCCACCAATCCGCGGCTGCTGGAGCTCACCAACCACGTCCGGGGCGCCGGGGACTACGCGCACGACGCGATCACCCCCGGCCGGCCCTTCCTGCTGAGCGTCCTCCTCGGCCAGGACAACGTGGAATGGTCGGTCGACGGTGTCCCGGTCTTCGCCGATCACCTGGGCGTGGGCCCGCGCTGGCGCGCCTGGCTCATCGTCTGCGTCAGCGTCTCGGCCGGCGCGTACGGGCATCTGCCGCCCGAGCGCGGGGTGGACGAGCTGAGCTGGCAGTGCACAGGGCTGACCGTCCGCCGTCCCGGGGCCGCGGCGCCCGCCGGACAGGCGGGGCAGGCAGGGCGGGAGGGGCAGGCCGGGCAGGCGGCGGACCCCGCCGACGGAGGGTGACCGGTCGCCGGACCCGCAGGCGATTCCCCGCGCCGCCGCGTCACTGTGCGCAGCCGTCCGGCCGTCGGCTCCGGGCCCGCCGCCAGGGCTGCCCGGCCCCTTCCCGCGTCCCTCGGCCGCCCGTTCGGTCGCTGACGACGTGCCCGGCGCGGGTCGGCGGCGGTCCATGACCCGGAATGACCGGGTAACGTGGTGTATCAGATCACTCGCGCACGGCGATGGGACAGGAATCGCCCGGCTCCGCGCGCATGACCGCGCCCGCCCCGGGCATGCGAGCAGCGCACCCGCCGGGACCCGCGGCCGGGTATCCCGAGACGAGACGGCGACTGTGATGACCGACCAGCAACCGGCGACCGACACCGCGGCCGACCGCGGCGAAGCCGCCCATCCGGGGGCCTCGCGGACCGCGACCGCGAACGCCGGCCGGGGCGCCCCGTGCTGGGTCAGCCTCTCCGCACGGGACCTGGAGTCCGCGGAGAAGTTCTACGGCAGCGTGCTCGGCTGGCAGTTCCGCTCCACCACACTCGGTGACGACTTCGCGGTTGCGCTCAGTGACGGCAAGCCGGTGGCCGGCATCGGCGCCGTCGCCACGGACCTCCAGGTCGCGGTGGTCTGGACGCCGTTCTTCGCCGTACCCCAGGCCGACGAGGCCGCCGCCCGGATCAGGGAGCGCAGCGCCACGGTCGCCCTCGGACCGCTCGCCTTCGCCTCCGGCCGCGCGCTGGTGGCCGCGGACCGCGAGGGCGCGGTCTTCGGCGTCTGGGACGGCCGGCTCCCCGACGGCTGGGAGACCTGGCACGCCCAGGGCCCCGTGGTGGTGCGGCTGCGCACCCGGGACGCCTTCGAGGCGGCCATCTTCTACGGCGGAGTGCTGGGATGGGCCGGCGACGAGCCGGGCGGCTGCTCGGTGTCGTACGAGAACGACCAGGTCGTGGTGCGCTACCGGGACGAGATCGTGGCCCGGCTCAACTCCGGCGCGGTGGAGGCCGCCCCCGACCCGCGGCTGCGGCCGCACTGGGAGGTGCAGTTCACCGTCCCCGACGTGACCGGCTGCGTCGCCGCGGCCCGCTCCCACGGCGGCACGCTGATTCAGCGCGGTACGACCGAGGTGGGCGCCTTCGCCGAACTGCGCGACCCCGACGGCGGGCGGTTCACCGTGGTGACCCAGGACTGAGGCCCGCCGCGCGCCTGTTCCGGCGGACGCCGGCCGGCAAACCGCGCTCCCTGACCGCGCGCCAGGCATCGCATTCGGGCGGCGCCAGGGTTACGGTATGGACACGGACCGGCGGGTGAGCGGCGGGGTCCTGGAAGTGGGGTGCTCGACGTGGACGATGTCAGCCTGTCGGCGCGGGAAGTCTGCGCGCTGCTGGAGTTGGAGAAGAACCTGCGGCGGCAGGATCGCGAGCTCGACCGGCGCATGCGCGTCGGGGGCTGTGCGGTCAGCCGCCCCCGGCGCGGCCCCGGGCCGGTCGCGCGGGTGTTGACCGCGCTGTCGGCCGTGCTGATGGGGCCGGCTCTGCGCAGCTCCGGCCGCTGGACGCGGCGGGTGGCGACGGTGGCGTTCACCGCGGTCTGGGCGCTGGCGAGGGCGGCCTGCCGGCGGAACAGCCCGGCGCGGGCCCGCGCGGACGCGGAAAGCGGTCAGGGACGCTGATCCGGTAGAGACCGGTAGCGATCTCCCCCGGTCGACCGGGGGAGCCCACAGCGCGTCCTGGCCCGGTACGAGTCCGCGCGGCGCCCTGCCGTCGCGCGGCCCGCGCTCACGCCACCGTGTCGCCCGACCGCCGCTGCTTGCGGTACGGCGCGGACCTGGGGCCCGCGGGCGGGGCCGGCCGGTCCGGCGCGTCCGGCGGGTCCGGGAGCAACTCCCTGGCCAGCAGCGTGGCGCCGGCCACCGCCCCCGGCATCAGCGGCACCGCCACCACCGGTACCAGGAACGCCAGCGCCAACGGCACCCCGAAGCCGAGCACCATGCCCAACCGGCCGCGCAACAGGCGCAGTTGCTCGCGCAGCGGCACCTCACGGCGCTGGAGCGCCACCCCGGCCAGCTCCAGGGTGAGGAAGAACCCCGAGACGCAGGCGCCGATCACCGGGACCACCGTCTGCCCCGCCACCGGCACGAAACCCGCGGCGAACAGCAGCACCCCGAAGGCCGTGACCCGTACCAGCACCCGCAGGCTGTCCCGCGCCGAGATCCACAACTCGCGCCACAACGGCCGCCGCGGACCCTCCGGCGGGCCGCCGTGCGCGCGGTCCACCCGCTCGGCGATGGTCTCGTAGAAGGGCTGGCCGACCAGCAGCGTGACCGCGGTGAACGAGATCAGCGCCAGCAGCAGGCCGCCGCCGATCAGCACCGCGGTCAACAGCCCCCGGAAGAGGCCGGCCCAGGGCGTCGCCCAGTGGTCCGCGAAGGGTGTGGCCCAACTCGCCAGGTCATCGGCCCACAGCGCCAGCGCGAGCAGCGCGGCGGCGTAACCGACCAAGCTGATCAGCGCCGGGACCATCCCGAAGCGCCAGTCCTTTCCGTGCCGTACCGCCCAGCGCTGTCCTTCGAACAACAGCCGCACACCCCTGCTGACATCACGCATGGGCGGATCGTAGAGCCTTCCGCCGTCCTTTCCCCAGCGGCGGGCGCACATCCCAGGCCAGCCACACGCATGTACCGCGGGAAAATGACAGAAGTCCGCTGAGCCGGTGCGACGGTGCGTAACTTTCTCGTCACCGCCGGGCCGGCGGACCTGGAGATGTGAGGCGTCCGCTCCCCCTGTGGCCGGCGCCCGCTTTCCGCCGGGCACGGGGGAGGGGGCGCCGCTCGGCCCGTCGCGTACGGTCCCCGCCCGCTTGTTACAGTCGGCCGGTGCCCGATTCCTCACGCGATTCCGCGGCCGGCGCCGGATGGCGCGGTCAACAGCCCGGCGCCTACCGGGAGCTGATGCCCGCTGACGTCCCCCGGGTCTTCTGGCTCAACCCGTCGACCCTGTGGAAGGCCCGCAACGGGCCGCTCGCCTCGCTCTTCGGCGACCCCACGGGAGCCGACCGGCAGCGGTGGGTGCGGGCGCAGTTGGACCGCGGCGCCGATCCGGATCTGGTGATCCGCCGGGACGACCCGGCGGCGTACTCCTTCCTGCTGATGGCGGACACCGGCGAGGGCGACGACCCGCAGTACGCCGTCGTGCCCGGCCTGTTGAAGGCCGGCGAGGGGACCAGGTTCGCGCTGCTGTCCAGCGACGTCCTCTACCCGGTGGGCAGCGCCAACGAGTACGGGCTCAAGTTCTTCCGCCCCTACCGGGATTACCAGGCGCCGATCTACGCGGTCCCGGGCAACCACGACTGGTACGACGGCCTCACCGGTTTCATGCGGGTCTTCTGCCGGGCCCCGGAACTCGCCAAGTCACCCCGGCCCACGGCGCTTTCCCGCGCGTGGTGGCGCACCCTGCTGTGGAAGAGCCCGGACACGCCCGACGACGCGGCCCTCGACCAGGCGCGCCTGATGCGCTCGGACCCGGCGCAGGCGGCCGAACAGCCGGGCCCCTACTGGGCGTTGGACACCGGCCCGCTGCGGATCATCGGCATCGACACCGGTCTGCTCGGGGACATCGACCAGCGGCAGGGCGCGTGGCTGCGCCGGGTCGCCCAGGGCTCCCGGCCCAAGATCCTGATCACCGGGTCACCGATCTACGTGGACGGCGAGCACCACCCCTGCGCGATCGAGGGAGGCGGCACCGTGGACGACATCGTCCGCGACCCCGCCAACAACTTCGTCGCCGCCATCGGCGGCGACATCCACAACTACCAGCACTACCCGGTCGACGTCGACGGCCGCCGGATCGAATACGTCGTCACGGGCGGCGGCGGAGCCTTCATGCACGCCACCCACATCATCCCCAAGGTCGCCGTCGGCGGGGTGACCGAGGACGAGTTCCGCTGCTACCCGATGCGCGGCGACTCGCTGGCCTTCTACAGCCGCCTGTACGGCCACCGGCTCAAACTGCGCAAGTTCTTCGAACTCACCCCGGAACAGGCCGCCGCGGTCATCGGCCGCCGGCTCGGCATCGACCCGACACGCCCCACCGACGCTCCGGTCACCCCGCGCACCCGCTTCGTCGCCACCGTGCTCGGCGTCGCCCGCACCCCGCACCACAAGGCCCGGCTGCGGCTGCCGGTGCGCAAGACCTACACCAAGGTCCTCTCACCGGGCTCCGCCACCTTCTCGCCGCCCTTCTTCAAGAGCTTCCTCCGTCTCGACGTGTCCCCCGGCGCCCTGCGGATCCGCTGCTTCGCCGCCACCGGTATGCGGGAGCAGGAACTCGACCCGCCGGTGGAGGACGACTTCACCATCACCCTCCCGACGGACCCCACCGCGCCCGCCGGGAACGTCCGATGACCACGCGCCCGCTGCCCACCGGCACGCCCGCGGCCCAGGGGGTCGACGCGCGGGGCGTCGAGGACTTCCTCGACGCCCTGGAGGCCGCGCCCGGCATCGAGCCGCACAGTCTGATGATCATGCGGCACGGGCGGCTGATCGCCGAAGGGTGGTGGGCGCCCCACACCCCCGACCGCAAGCAGCTCCTGTACTCCCTGGGCAAGAGCCTCACCTCCACCGCGGCGGGTCTCGCCGTCGCCGACGGGCTGCTCGACCTGGACGCGCCGGTCGTCTCGTACTTTCCCGAGTTCGACGCCGAGATCACCGATCCGGGCAGCCGGGCGATCCTGGTCCGGCACGTCGCCTCGATGGCCACCGGGCACCTCGCCGAAACCCACGTCAGAGCGGTCGCCCTCGACCCGCGGGAGATCGTGCGCGGTTTCCTGCTGCTGCCGCCCGACCGCACCCCCGGCACGGTCTTCGCGTACAACCAGCCCGCGACGTACTCCCTCGGCGCCATCATCCAGCGGGTCACCGGAAAGACCCTCACCGAGTACCTCAGGCCCCGGCTGCTCGACCCGCTCGGCATCGGCGAGGTGGCCTGGACGCAGCGCCCGGCCGGCCGGGACCTGGCGTTCAGCGGACTGCACGCCACCACCGACGCGATCGCCAGGCTCGGCCAGCTCTACCTCCAGGGCGGCAGGTGGCAGGGCCGGCAGCTCCTGCCCACCTCATGGGTGGCCGAGGCGACACGCTCCCAGGTGGCGAACTCCGCCGGCACACCGGAAAGCGCGGCCTCCGACTGGGAGCAGGGCTACGGCTTCCAGTTCTGGATGTCCCGCCACGGCTACCGGGGCGACGGCGCGTACGGGCAGTTCTGCGTGGTGCTGCCCGACCACGACGCGGTGATCGCGACGACCGCGCAGACCGAACTGATGCAGGATCTGCTCAATCTGATGTGGGAGCACCTGCTCCCCGCCTTCGGCCCCGAGCCGCTGCACGACGTGCGGCAGGCGGACCCCGCGCTGCGCGAGCGGCTCGCCGGGCTCCGGATCCCGCCGCTCGCGACCGTCCCGGACACCTCCGTGGACCGCGACGCCTGGTCGGGGAGCACGTTCACCCCCGAGGGCGGCCGCTGTGCGGACCAGCGGACCCTCACCGGCGCCACCCTCACCGCCGACGCGTCCGGCTGGACCCTCTCCCTCGCCGAAGGCGACAGCACGCTCGACCTCCGGTTCGGCGACGACGCCTGGACGGTCGCCGAGTCGCCCGTCCCAACGGCGGTCAGCGCCGGCTGGACGGACGCCGGCACCCTCGTCGCCTCCGTGAGGTTCCTGGAGACCCCGCATCATCTGCTGCTCACCTTCTCGCTACCGGACCGTACCTTCACCGCGCACTGGCCCTGCGTCCCGATGCCCCGCGGACCCCTGCGCTCCTACCAGGCCCCGCGGCGGTAGGGCGCCGGTGCGCGACGTGTTCGCCGGTGGCGTACTGGAGCGGCCATCGGCGCGTCTGCCGCGTTCGGGCGGCGTGGTGGCAGGAGATAGGGGAAGGCCGTAAACAGCAGTCGGATGACGAACGAGGGGTGCACCACGATGACCATCGCCGACGAGAGCCCGACCCTGTCGGACGAGCTCCGCAACCGCGCCGGATCCTTTGTGAACAGCCATGTCGACCTGTGGGTCGCGGTCGAGGACGGCGGCGTACTGGCGCTCGCCGGAAACGAGCCCGCGGCGGTGTTCCAGGCCGCCGCCGACTGGCTGCGGGAAGGCCCCGACTACGTGGTGGCGGACGCCCTGTGGACCTACCAGACCGGTGAGCCGTCCTCCACGCTGCGGATCGCCCTGCGCCACCCCGACGGCGCCGCGTAGGGCGAGCAGCGGGAGCGGGGGCAGGCAGGCCCACCGGCACCGAAACGCGAGGACCGCGGGGCGGTCGGGGGACCACGGCGCCGCCCGGTGGCGCTCGGCGCGCCGCGTCCCCCGCCCGCACGTCAAGCGGGCGCCCCGCCCCGCCGGACGAACGCCGGCGAACGCTCGGTGGTGTCGTAGCTGCGGTGGAACACCGGGGTCGTCGAGCCCGACATGGGCGGCACGATCCACGACCAGTCGGCGCCGACCTCCCGGCCCTTGCGGTCCTCCCTGGCCAGGTGCTGGAGGAAGCGCCGCGACTCGGCGTGGTGATCGGTGATGGTCACCCCGGCCCGGTCGAAGGAGTACAGGACCGCCCGGTTCAGCTCCACCAGCGCCCGGTCCTTCCACAGCGAGCGCTCGGCGCCGGTGTCCAGGCCCAGGCTCGCCGCCACCCTCGGCAGCAGGTCGTAGCGGCCGGCGTCGGCCAGATCACGGGCCCCGATCTCCGTCCCCATGTACCAGCCGTTGAAGGGGGCCGCCGGATACCGGATGCCGCCGATCTCCAGGCACATGTCGGAGACCGCGGGTACCGCGTGCCAGCGAAGCCCCCACTGGGCGTGCCACGTCCGCTCCGGATGGTCGATCGGCACCTCCAGCACGCAGTCGGACGGCAGCGGGAACATCAGCGGCTCCCCGTCGGCCCCCTCGATGATCAGCGGCAGTACGTCGAAGGGAGTCCGTCCGGCGCCCCGCCAGCCGAGCCGGATCGCCAGATCGGTGAGGTCGGCGTTGCGCGGATCGCCGATGATCCGCCCCTCCGCGGTGCGGTGCCCGGCATAGCGGATGAGCTGCTCGCTGTGGATCCGCGGCCCCGGCCGCCCCGGCGCGTCCGGCGCGAAGACGGATATGAGCGGACGGATCCGGCCGCCGTTGGTGGCGATCCGCAGGTGGTTGGCGCACTCCTCGGCGATCGCGGCGGCGCCGTCCCCGCCCGTGGTGCCCGCCGCCACGGTCAGATGCCGCAGATCACGGACCCGTAGCGACCGCCAGTACAGTCGCCCTATGCAGCGGTTGCTGTTCCGCCAGGCCACCCGGGCACCGAACTCCAGCTCCTCGGCCGTGTGCCGGTACGTCCCGGTCTCGGCGAGCTCCGCCCGCACGGAGGCGAGCCTGGCGTCCAGGGAGACGGCCACCGGTTCCTCTCGGTGGTGGAGCCGGAGGAACTCCTCCGCCTGGCGCCACACCTCCGCCCGTTGCCCGGCCGATGGGTCCGGCGGGGGTTCATCGTGCTCCGGCTGGTCGTTCTCCGGTCTGCTGAGAAGTCTGCGTAGCACAGGTACCCCGGTTCGACGGCGCTGTGACGACGCAGAGACTGCCCCAAGCGGCCGCGCCAGGGGGACGGCGACCGCAACCGTCCGTAGCTGGCGCTCGGACCCTCCGATCCGATCACCTCCCTAACCTGAGCCGACCACAACCGATCACTTGGCTGACATCGCGGCCCATTGGTGCGGACCCGTGACCAGGAGATCGTTAGCCCGGCACGTTCACCGGGCAGACGAACCGAGACGTCCGGCGGGACTGCCTGGCCGGAGGGTTCTGAGGGGAACACTGGATGCAGAAGTGGAACGGCCGCCCTTATCCGCTGGGGGCCACCTACGACGGGTCGGGCACGAACTTCGCGCTCTTCTCGGAGGTGGCCGAGCGGGTCGAACTCGCCTTGATCGACAACGCGGGCCGTGAACAGCGCGTGCCGCTCACCGAGGTCGACGGCTTCATCTGGCACGGCTACCTGCCGGGCGTACGCCCCGGGCAGCGTTACGGGTTCCGGGTGCACGGCCCCTGCGACCCCGCGCGTGGCCACCGCTGCAACCCGGCGAAGCTGCTTCTCGACCCCTACGCCAAGGCGGTGGAGGGCCAGAGCGACGGACACGAGTCGCTCTTCGGCTACCCGTTCGCCGACCCCCAGGGCATCAGCACCGCGGACAGCCTCAAGCACGCCATGTACTCGGTCGTGATCGATCCCTCCTTCGACTGGGGCGACGACCGGTCGCCCGGGCACTCTTACCACGACTCGGTCATCTACGAGGCGCATGTGCGGGGGCTGACCCGGCTCCACCCGGCCATGCCGGAGCGGCTGCGGGGGACGTACGCCGGGCTGGCGCATCCGTCGGTGATCGAGCACCTCGCCGGGCTCGGGGTGACGGCGGTCGAACTGATGCCGGTGCACCAGTTCGTGCAGGACGGGCATCTGCTGGACCGGGGCCTGTCGAACTACTGGGGCTACAACACCATCGGCTTCTTCGCGCCGCACAACGGCTACGCGTCGGCCGGCGGCCGGGGCGGCCAGGTCGCCGAGTTCAAGTCGATGGTGAAGGCGCTGCACACGGCGGGCATCGAGGTGATCCTCGACGTGGTCTACAACCACACCGCCGAGGGCAACCACATGGGTCCGACGCTCTCCTTCCGCGGCATCGACAACGCCTCGTACTACCGGCTGGTGGACGACGACCAGGCGCACTACTTCGACACGACCGGCACCGGCAACAGCCTGCTGATGCGCCATCCGCACGTGCTCCAGCTCATCATGGACAGCCTGCGGTACTGGGTGACCGAGATGCACGTGGACGGTTTCCGCTTCGACCTGGCGGCCACCCTGGCCCGGCAGTTCCACGAGGTGGACCGGCTCTCGGCCTTCTTCGACCTGGTCCAGCAGGACCCGGTGGTCTCCCGGGTGAAGCTGATCGCCGAGCCGTGGGACGTCGGCGACGGCGGCTACCAGGTCGGCAACTTCCCGCCGCTGTGGAGCGAGTGGAACGGCAAGTACCGCGACACGGTACGGGACTTCTGGCGCGGCGAGAACGGGACGCTCCCGGCCCTCGCCTCCCGGCTCACCGGCTCCTCCGACCTCTACCAGGACGACCGCCGCCGGCCCCGCGCCTCGGTCAACTTCGTCACCTGCCACGACGGATTCACGCTGCGCGACCTGGTCTCGTACAACGACAAGCACAACGAGGCCAACGGCGAGGACAACCAGGACGGCGAGAGCCACAACCGGTCCTGGAACTGCGGCGCCGAGGGCGAGAGCGACGATGCGGCGGTCCTCGCGCTGCGCGCCCGCCAGCAGCGCAACCTGCTCACCACCCTGCTGATCTCGCAGGGCGTGCCGATGATCTCGCACGGCGACGAGTTCGGCCGCAGCCAGCAGGGCAACAACAACGCCTACTGCCAGGACAACGAGACCTCCTGGACCAACTGGAACCTCAGCGCCGAGCAGCGCGAACTCATCGACTTCACCAGCCGGTTGATAGCGCTCCGGCGCGAGCACGCGGTCTTCCGCCGCCGTCGCTTCCTGCGCGGCGACACCGGCGGCACCGGAACCGGCGACGCCGTCTGGTTCCGGCCGGACGGCCACGAGATGCGCGAGGAGAACTGGCACCGCGACGACGCCCACGCGGTCTCGCTCTTCCTCAACGGCGACGCGATCACCGAACCCGACGCCCACGGCGGAAAGATCGTGGACGACTCGTTCATGATCCTGCTCAACAGCCACTACGAGTCGGTCGACTTCGTGCTGCCCGACCGTGTCTACGGCGACAGTTGGCTGGTTGTCGTCGATACCGCGGCCGAGGCGGAGGCCACCGACGAGGCCGAGGTGAAGGCGGGCGGCACCATGACCGTCCCGGCGCGCGGCACCGTCATCCTGACCAGGCCCCGCCGCACCACCTCCTCGGGGCGGCTGCGCCGCGCGCTGGCCGCCGCCCGCCGGCCGCGGTCGCGCACCTTCGGTTCGGCGCGGCGCGACTGATCACCAACCCTCCGCTTCCGCTTCCATGAGGCCGCTTCAATACGTACGCTCGTCTGACCGGCAGCGGGACGTACCAAGGCGGGGGAGAGGCGGGGGAGTTGGACGTCATCCACGAGCCGGAGGGCTCGGCTGCGCCCTGGCGGGCGAGCGGGGCCGTCGAGATCCGCTCCTCCGCCGAGGGCGCGCCGCACCTCCTCGGCTCCGGACACCGGGTCACCGGGACGCTGGTGCTGACCGCGGGCCATGTGGTGCACCGCGGCGGCGCCGGCGCCCGCCACCGGGTCCGCTTCCTCGACGGCCGGGCGGAAGCCGACCGGGACGCCGAACTGGTCTGGCACAGCGCCGGCGGCTGCCCGCTGCACGACGGCCCGTGCCCGGACGCCGACCAGGACCGCGGCCGGGGGCTCGACCTCGCGCTGCTCCGGCTGCCGCGCGCCGAGCAGCCCGCGCCCACCGCGCGCTGGGGCCGCTTCGTCACCGGCGAGCCCCAGCGGGTCACGGTCACCGGGGCGCCCGGCGGCCGGCAGCGCGACGGGCTGCGCGGCCACCTCGGACTGCCGGGCACCGTCGACCCCCGCGCCGGCCGGCGCCGGGAACCGTACGCGCCGGCCGCGTCGTATGAGACGTATGAGCCGGATGAGCGGTATGAACTTTCGCCCGACGGTGAGGCGGGCGGCGAGGGCGGCGGTGAACCGGGCGGTGAGGGATCCGCTGCGCACCAGCAGATCTGGCACGGTGTCTCCGGCGCGGCCGTGCTCTGCGATGGGCTGCTCATCGGCGTCGTACAGCGCCGGGTCCGCGAGGACGGCACCTTGTACGTGGTGCCCGCCGCCCGGCTGCTGCAACACCGCTGCCTGGTCCGGCTGCTCGCCGAGGACGCCGCCACCGCCCCGGTCGCGGAACCGGTCGAACTGCGCCCCTATCTGACCGCCCCGGCGCCGCCGCCGCGCACCCCCGCCGCGCTGCTCGACCCCGAAGCCGCCGTCGTCCCCCTGGTGGGCGACGCCCCCGACGCGGTGCTGACCTGGTGCCTGACCACCCACCCCGGGGCGTCCAGGGGCCGGCGCGCCGATGTCCGGGTCCGGCTGGTGACCGCGCCGAGCGGCTGGGGCAAGACCCGCACCGCCATCGAGGCCGTGCGACGCCTGGCCCGTATCGGGCCCACCCGGCCGCCCGGGACCGGTCCTGAACCGATGACGTGGGCGGCGGGACTGCTCACCGCCGAACCCGTCAGGCGACCCGACTGGCACCGCCTGCTCGGCGCCCTGACCCGCCCGTTACTTCTGGTGGTCGACCGGGCCGAGACCCGCGCGGACCAGCTCACGCCGCTGCTCGCCGCGCTGGCCGGGTACGACCGGGAGGTACCCGTACGCGTACTGCTGCTGGCCCGCGCCGGCGGCCCCTGGCTCAACCGGCTGCCCGAACCCTGGGCGGAACGGCTCGCCAAGGACGCCCGCCCCGGCGGACCGGTCCCCGCGATGGTCGCCGCCGACGACCACTACCGCGCGGCCCTCGCCGCGCTCGCCCCCCGCCTCGCCGCCCTGGACGGCCCGCCCGCCGCCCCGCACGAGGTCCCCGACCCGGCCGAACACGCCGCCGCCACCGGACTCGGCGGGGCCCAGGACCAGCTCAGCATCGGCGACGTCCAACTCGCCGCCCTGGCCCACCTGCTCACCCTCAGCGGCCACCGCGGCGGCGCCGACCCCCGCCAGCTCCTGCTCGAACGCGAACACGAACATGTGCTGCGCGCGGCCAGGGCCCGCGGCCTGAAGGTCGACCGCGACCTGGTGACCCTGCTGCTGACCGCCCCGGCCCTCTCCCCGGCGCCCGACGAGGCCACCCTCACCGCCGAGATCCAGGACGCGATGGCCTACCGCTACCGCCACATCAGCCGGCGCACCCAGCCGCTGCACGACTGGTCCGCCGTCCAACTCGCCTCCGACCTCGCCGAACTCCTCACCGACCTCTACCCGCCCCGCGACGACGGCCGCCGCGGCTGCCTGCCCGAGGCGGTCGCCGCCGCCCAGATCGCCTACGCCGAGCGGACCACCCGCGGGCGCGGCTTCCCCGGCCAGACGGCGGCCCGGATGCGCGCCCTCGGCCGCACCTCGCCCGGCTCCGTCCTCGCCTCCGCCCGCGAGCTCTATCCCGACAGCACCGCGGACCTCCGCCCCGGTATCCGCGGCGGTCGCTGACCGGCCGTCACTCCCGGCGGCCGGCGTTCCCCGGCCGACCGGCCGGCCACGCCTCGTCACATTACGTACGGCCCGGTGCTGGTGACGGACCGTGGGTAACCCCCCGGCGGGGAGCCGTCACGAAGCCGACATTCACCGGGAAAGCCATGGCCAGGGAACCTCGTTGGCCGCCGCTGCGTCCTTGTTACGAGATGCGGTGCCATTTCCCGAGTGTGCGCGGTGAGCGACGGAGGCCGTGGGTCGACTGCGAACAAGGGTTCCAGTGGGTGGTTTACACCGGAGTCCTGGGGCAGACGAGCACATGGTCACCGGACTGTCGAGTGAGGCCGGCCAGCGGTCCTGGGTTGTCGAGCCGGCGGTGGCACGCGGGGAAGCTCATGCGAAAGGAGTAAGCCATGTCCTGCCCGAACGTGGACTGCCGCCGCGGCGGCTGCACCAGCGACCCGAAGCCGACTCAGGCCGGTGGCACCGCCGGCAAGTAATCCGCCGGCCTGCGCGACGAGGTCGAACGTCGCGACGATCAACCGAACGAGAAAGCACGGTGCGCCGGCGCCAACGGGGACTGGTGAACTTCCGGCCGGCGCACACCTTCTCTTCTCCTCCTCGTTCCCTTTGTCCCCCCCGCTACCGTGCCTCCGGCGCAAGCTCCGCCACCTGCGGCCGCGGCAGCAGCTCGTCGGTCCGCAACAACTGGCCCGGCAGAGCCAGTTGGGCCCGCAGCGCGTACATCCCCGGGTCGTCGAGCCCGCCGATCACCGTATGCCCGTCGGTGCACCGCACCGCCAGCAGTTCGGCCGGATCGATCTCCTCGCTCTCCAGCAGATCCGCGCTGTGGCTGGTCGCGATCACCTGCCGGCGCAGACTCGCGTCACGCAGCGCCGCCAGCAGCGCCCCCGTCGCCGTGGGATGCAGCGCCGTCTCCGGCTCCTCGATCGCCACCGTGCTGTACGTCTCGCCCGGCGCCGAGAACAGCCCCACCAGCACCCCGAGTGCCCGCAGCGTCCCGTCGGAGACCGACTGCGCCGCGAACCGCCACGGGCTCTTGGCCCCCGGCACGTCCTGGGTGAACTCCACCGTCTCCGCGCCGCGCTGCACCCGGCGGGACACGCCCCGCACCCCCGGCACCATCTGCCGCAGATAGCTCTCGATCCGGATCCGGTCCTCCCGGCCCTGCCCGGTCCGGCCCATCCGGTGCAGTACCCCGGCGACGTTCGCGCCGTCGCGCCGCAGCGACCGGCCGGCGTCGGGCGCGCCGGACGCGCGCATCGCCTGCGGTTCGAGGTTGAGCACGCTGACACCGGCCAGCCCCTCGTAGACCGGCCGGAACGCCTTCAGCCGCGCCGCGTCCGCCAGCAGCAGCCGCCGGGGGTCGGCGGCGGGCATACCCGGCTCGGTGGCCGACACCGGTTTCCCGGCCTCGACCCGGAAACCGGCGGTGCTCCCGGCCGCGCCGCCGCGCCCCTGGAACCGTACGCCGCACTCCTCCCGCGCCACCCGGAAGCCGCCCGATCTGGCGCCGGCCACCTGAAGCCGGTACTCGCCCTCGAAACCGGGGCCGCGGAACTCCAGGTCGATGCCGAATCTGCTCGGATGGCCGATGGATTTCCGCCGCACCTCGGCCAACCCGCCCCGCGCCTCCAGGGCGTCCTCGAGCGAGGTGCGCAGCGATTCCGAGACCAGACGCAGCGCGTCGAGGAAATTGCTCTTGCCCGATCCGTTCGGCCCGACGAGAAAAACCAGTCCGCCGAGCTCCACATCGGCGGCGGCGATGCTGCGGTACTGCCTGAGCCGGACCCGGGTGAGCGAGAAGTAGTCGTCCTGCATGGGGCCAGTCTGTCAGCAGCCGGGACCACTCTCGTCCCCGGAGGCGGAAAGTCGGCCAAGCCGGTTGTCCGGAGCGGAGGTTGGCTAACGCCGACTGCCGCCCCCGCCGCCGCCCCCCGCCGTCCCGCCCGCCTCAGTCGACCGCCATGTGCAGCCGGACCGTGGTACCCGTCCCGGGGTCGGAGCGGATCTGCACCAGATCACAGAGCTGCTGCACCAGCCACATACCGCGCCCGCCGAGCTGGTCCGGACGCGGCCGTATCCGGCCCACCAGCGGATCGGACAGATAGCCCGAGTCATGGAACTCGCAGATCATCACCGTCCCGCCGGCGGCCTCCTCGCCCCACATCCGCAGCGTCCCGCCGCCGCCCCCGTACCGCAGGCTGTTGGAGGCCACCTCGGTACAGACGATCAGCAGTTCCCGCAGGCGGGCGCCCTTCATCCCGTGGCGGGCCGCGCAGGAGGTCACCGCCTCCCGCACGGCCGGCAGGTCGCCGAAACCGAAGGTGAGCTCGTTGCCCCCGTCCTGCGGCGCCGGCAGCGCGTCGAAGGCGAAGGGCTCCTCGCCGTAGTCCGGGCCCTCCTCGGGGAGCCCGTCCCGCAGCACCAGCGGATGGCAGCGCCGGGCCAGGGCCAGCTCCTCCTCGCCGAAGGTCGTCGTGTCGTAGGGACAGAGCAGCCACCACATGGGGGAGCGGGCGAACGCCATGTTCAGCAGCCACTCGTGGTAGCGCAGCTCCGCCGTCTCGCCCTCGGTGCGGCCGCTCCACCGGGACTCGCCGATCGCGTGCACCGGGCTGCCGTCCGCCGACCGCTCGGCGATCCACGCCTGCCAGGCCGGGATCATCCGCCCGGGGTTGCGTCCCACCGTCGCCGTGTCCAGGAACGTCACCCGCCCGGCCGCGCCGCTGCCGGGCAGCTCGGCGCGCAGCAGCTCCTCCTTCGGCTCGTCGACGGCGAGCAGCACCACCGCGCCGCCGCGCAGCGCCTCCTCGATGTAGGCGAGCGCGCCGGCCACGAAGGCGTGCTGACCGTCGTACGGGTAGAGCACATGCCGGAAGCCGGGGCCGGCCTGGCCGCTGGTCCCGGTCATGGCCCCAGCTCCACCCGGATAAGGGGGCTGTCGTAGCCGAGCAGGTCCCAGACCCGGCGGACCGTCTCGTTGGCACGGTCGAGCACCACCCGGCGGCCGGGCAGATCCCGTGCCGACCGGGCCAGCGCGGTCATTCCTGCGGCGTCCATCCACTCAAGTTTCTCGCAGTCCAGCCGCACCGTGCCGCACTGGGTCAGCAGCTCGCGCAGGGCGGTACCGAAGGCCGCCGCCCCTTCCGTGTCCACCAAGCCGCTCACGCTCCAGCAGTCGGTCGTGCCCGCGCTGAACAGCCGGAACGAGGGCCCCACCGCACCCGTGCCCAGATGGAGGGGGTGCACGCCGGCGACCGTGTCCAAAGTGGCGGCGCTGAAGCCGGTCCGATGATAGGCGCAGACCACGATAGTGCCGCCGAGGGCCACCATCGCGTCGAGCGTGAGTTCGTGCCGGGCCGCCGCACCCGGACCGGCGTCGCCCCAGCTCGGGCGGTCCCAGCGGGCCAGCACCCGCAGCGCCCTGAACCCCTCGCGGCTGGCCGCCTCGGCCTCCCGGCGGACCCGGCCCAGCAGGCTCTGCCGGGGGTCCTCGTGGGCGGTGCCGGCGCCGAGGTCGAAGAGGGGGTCCGCGCCGCCGCGGCCCGAGACGTCCCGCACGGCGGGCTCGGGTCCCGGCTCGTCCGCCCCGACCGAACCGAGGATCAGGACCTTGTCGCCGACGAGTGCGCCGTGCGCGGTGAACGCCCTGGCGGTGCCGGAGAAGTCCTCCCCGGGACCGACCAGCCAGCACACATGGTCGCCGACCTCGACGGGATCGAGCGTGGCGAGCCCACGCACGGTCCTCACACCTGACTCCCATCGAGCGGTCGCACACCTGACGGCAGCGAATTTACCCGATGCGCCCGTGGACCCTCGTCCGAGCGACCCCGGGGGGCGAAGCCTGCCGCGCCTAACTGTCCGACAAGGAGTTGACCAGGTTGGTCACCAGATCCAACTCGGTGCCCGCGGCGGTCAGCTCCCGCCCGCTCTTGGCGATCAGGCTCTTGTCCTGCTCGGTCGTGCCGTCCCGGCAGTCGGCCGCCGCCTGACCGAGCTGGTCCAGCGCCTTGGACCAGTGCGACTGCGTCCGCGGTTCGGTGAGGGCCGGATACACCTGGGCCTTCTGCACATCGCTGAGCAGCGTCGCGCAGTCCCCCTGCATGCTGGTCAGGTCAGCGGCCCGCTGATCGTCCTGAATGCTCGTCAGATCGCGGGCCGCCGCGGTCAGCAGGCCCTCGCCCCCCTTCGCGTACCACTCCCGGACGGAGGCGGCGGTGTCCGGCGACACACCGGCCGTCGCCCGCCCACCACTGCCGGCGCCCGTCCCGTCCGGTGAACCGTGTCCGCCGGACCGGATGTTGGTGGTGACCAGGATGATGCCGAGCACCGCCGCGAAGGACAGCGTGCACACCAAGGCGGGCACAAGCCGTGACTTCTTCGGTCTTTCGGTGTCCGGCGCCCATCTGTCGCCTATCTCTTCCATGTTCCGCACAACGCCCCCAAGGCTTGGTTCTACTCGGAGACCGGGACTATCTCAGCAAGTCGAACCAGTCGGTCCAGTCGTTGCCAGGTTGTGACAAAAAGATGTCGGATTCCTCTGTCCGGGTGGAACCGGACGATCGCCGCGAGCGGTGAGCGTGGCCGGCGCGGCAACCGTCCATAGTCGTGGATAGCCGTGCGTACCACCACTGATCGGGCAGGAGAGCACACATGGGTGTTCGAGTCGCAGTCGTCTACTACAGCGCCACGGGCAACGTCCACGCCTTGGCGCAGGCCGTCGCCGAAGGTGCCGCGAGCCGGGGCGCCGAGGTCAGACTGCGCCGGGCGGCGGAACTCGCGCCGGACTCCGCCATCGACGGCAACCCGGCCTGGCGCGCCCACGTCGACGCCACCAAGGACCAGGTCGCCGAGGCGACCGTGGAGGACCTGGAGTGGGCCACCGCCTACGCCTTCGGCTCACCGACGCGCTACGGCAACGTCGCCGCCCAGCTCAAGCAGTTCATCGACCGGACCGGCCCGCAGTGGCAGGCCGGTGTCTTCCACAACAAGCCCGCCACCAGCTTCACCTCGTCGATCAACCGCCACGGCGGGCAGGAGTCCACCATCCTGTCGCTGAACAACGTCTTCTACCACTGGGGCTGCCTGATCGTGCCGGTCGGCTACACCGACCCGCTGATCTTCGCCTCGGGCGGCAACCCGTACGGCACGAGCTGGCCGAGCGGCGGCGGTGAGGGCCCCGACCAGGCCACCCTTGAGTCCGCCAAGTACCAGGGCCGGCACCTGGCCGACATCTCCGGTCGGCTGGAGGGCTGACCCGGCGGCCCGCCCGCCCCTGGGGTGCCGGCCCCTTGGGTCGCCCTGGCGCCCTCGCCGCCCTCGCCGCCCTCGCCGCTCTCGCCGCTCTCACCGAACGGGTTGAACGGGTTGAACGGGTGAAACCTGCCGGATCGGTCCAGGGCGTCGGCCGGTCCGGGCGCGCCGGCTGGGATGCTGGACCCCGCAAGTCCGCGATCGACGGGCACCGCTTCGGCCGTGACCGCGGATCCACCCCTTCTACGCCGCGGGAGGCCGGCCCTGCTGGTGCTCTCAGTCTTCTTCGCCTTCCTCGGCGCGGCCAGCAACGCCACGGGTACCGTGCTGCAACGCAAAGCCGCCCTGTCCGTGCCGTCGGAGGACGCCCTCAAACCGCGGATCCTGGCGGACCTGGTGCACCAGCCGATCTTTCTGCTGGGCATCTGCGGCGTGGCCGGCGCGGCCCTGTTCCAGGCGCTCGCCCTGGTCACCGGACCGCTCGCGCTCGTCCAGCCGGTGTTCATCCTGGAGCTGCCGCTCGCCTTGCTGATCAGCCTGCCGGTGCTGCACCGCGCCCTGCCCCGCTCCGGCTGGATCGCGGTCGGCTTCATGGTGGTCGGACTGGTCTTCGGCCTGGCGTGCGCGGCCCCTTCCGGCGGCCATCCGCAGGCTCCGCTGGCCAAGCTGCTCCCCGCGGTCGCGGTGTGCGTCGGGGTCATCCTCTTCACCGTGACGGCGGCCCGGCACCGGCGCGCGGGCCCGGCCCGCGCCGCCCTGCTGGCGACCGGCTCCGCGGTGGGGAACGCGCTCACCGCGGCGCTGCTGAAGTCGTCCGCCGACACCTTCTCCTCGGACGGGCTCGACGCCTTCCTGACGACCTGGCAGACCTACGCCTTCGCGGTGACCGGGATCGTCGCCGTCTTCCTGCTGGAGAACGCCTTGCAGGCGGGCCCCATCGCCGCCTCCCAGCCCGCGCTGACCCTCGGTGACGCGGTGGTCAGCCTGATCCTCGGCATCACCGTCTACGGCGAGCAGGTCCGTACCGGCTGGTGGCTGCTGCCGGAGCTCGCGGCCATCGCGCTCATCGTCACCGGCACCATCCACCTCTCCCGGGCCGTCCCGCTGACCCGGGAGCTCGCCAACTGACCGGAGCGCCCGCGCCGTCCCGCGCGGACGGCGGCCCGGCCGGGGCGCGTCAGTGCTCGGTGTCGTCCGCCGCCGCGGGCGTCCGGGCCTGCCGCGCCGGCTCCGGCACGGCGGGACCGCCGGCCGTGGCCGAGGCGACATCGGCCTCCGCCGCCTCGGCGGCGGCCCTGGCCTGCGCGCCCGACAGGCGGCGCAGCGGCACCTCGCGGATGGTCAGCATCAGCAGGAAGCAGAGCGCCGCCACACCCGCCACGATGAGGAAGACCAGGTGCATGGAGTCGGCGAAGCCCTGCTTGAAGGGCGCCGCGAGCGCCGGGTCCAGCTGCCTGATGAACGAGGAGTCGCTGAGCACCGCCTTGGCGCTGGCCGGCGAGACCGCGCCGGGATGGGCGCGCACCGCCGCCTGGAAGTCGGGGTTGCCCGCGGCGTGCCGGAAGGCCTTGGTGATGTTCCCGGTGACGGTGCTGAACAGGATGGACAGGAAGACCGCGGTCCCGGCCGTGCCGCCGAGCTGGCGGAAGAAGGTGGCCGACGCGGTCGCGGTGCCCATGTCCTGCGGCGGCACCGCGTTCTGCACCGACAGGGTCAGCGTCTGCATGGTGAAGCCGAGCCCGACGCCCATCAGCGCCATGAAGCCCATCGTCTCGGGCAGCGGGGTGTCCCACTGCACCTCGAAGTGGAAGAGCAGCATGGCGACACACATCAGCGCGGTGCCGATCACCGGGAAGATCTTGTAGCGGCCGGTCCGCGCGGTGGTCTGGCCGGTGGCGATCGAGGCCGTCATCATGCCCAGCATCAGCGGCAGCATCAGCAGACCGGACCTGGTCGGACTGGCTCCCTTCACGATCTGGAGGTACTGCGGGATCATCAGCAGCCCGCCGAACATGGCCATGCCGACGAGCACGCTCAGCAGGCTGGTCCGGCTGAACACCTTGTTGCGGAACAGCCGCATCGGGATCAGCGCCTCGTCACCCATCGCGAACTCGACGAGCACCCAGGCCACCACCCCGACGACGCCCGTCACGAAGCAGGCGACCGCCCGCACTGACAGCCACCCCCAGGACTGGCCCTGCTCCGAGACGAGCAGCAGGGGCACCACACCGACCACGATGGTCAGCGCCCCCCACCAGTCGATCCGGTGGTCGCGCCGCTTGTGCGGCACGTTGAGCACCTTCGCCACCACGATCAGCGCGAGGATGCCGATGGGTACGTTGACCAGGAACACCCAGCGCCAGCCGGAGATGCCGAGAATGCTGCTCCGGCCGGCCAGGAAGCCGCCCACCAGCGGTCCGGCCACGCTGGACGTACCGAACACGGCGAGGATGTAGCCCTGGTACCTGGCCCGTTCACGCGGCGGCACGATGTCACCGATGATCGCCAGCGCCAGCGACATCAGACCGCCCGCGCCCAGCCCCTGGAAGGCGCGGAAGACCGCCAGCTCCACCATCGAGTGGGAGAAGGTGCAGGCGATCGAACCGATGATGAAGATGCTGATCGCGGCCAGGAAGAACGGCTTGCGCCCGTAGATGTCGGAGAGCTTGCCGTACAGCGGGGTGGCGATGGTGGAGGTGATCAGATAGGCGGTGGTGGTCCACGCCTGCTCGTTCAGTCCGTGCAGGTCGTCGGCTATGGTCCGGATCGCGGTGCTGACGATGGTCTGGTCGAGCGAGGCGAGGAACATGCCCAGCATCAGACCGCTGAGGATGGTCAGGATCTGACGGTGGGACAGGCCGCCGGGCGCCGCGTCCGACGCGGTGGCCGCGGCCGGGCCGGGCCGGCCGGCCGGGCCGCCGTTGGCGCTCTGACCGGTCCGATGGGTGGACGTCACGTGGGGGTCTCCTGATTCCGGCCGGACGCTGCGGACGTACGGCGGGGGCACGGGGGCGGATGCGGACACGAGTACGGGTGCGAGTGCGGCTGTTGCTGCGGCCGCGGTGCGCCGGACGCCTCAGGGAGCCGCTCCCGAGGCGGCGTCGCCGGCCTGCGGTCCCGCGGGTCCGGGCCGCAGACGGTGCGCCGCGAAGTCGTCGTTGAACCGGCGCAGCAGCCGTACGAACGTCTGCCGGTCCTCGGCCGGCCAGTCGCCCAGCACGTGGGCGAGTTGCTCGTCGCGCCGCGCGCGGTGGGCGCGTACCGCGTCGAGACCGGCGTCGGTCGCGGAGAGCAGCGCCCCGCGCCGGTCGACGGGGTCGGGCTGCCGCTCCACCAGGCCGCGTTCCACCAGCGAACGGATCTGCCGGCTCACCGTGGAGAGGTCGAGCAGCGTGTCGGCGGCCAGATCCGTCGCGCGTCGGGGGCCGGAGTCGGCCAGGTGCCCGAGTAGCAGCCGGTCGCCCCACTCGTCCGTCGGGAGCCGCTGCTTCCAGGCCCTGACGTGCCGCACCATCCGGAGCATCTCGTCGCCGAGCGCTGCGCTGTCCTCGGCCGCGCTGTCCCGCGGGGACCCGTCGTCACCTCGCGCCGCCATCGCCCACCTCGCGTCCATGTACTTACTCGTGTCCATGTACTTACTTGGCCTTCGCAAGTAATAGTAGATGATAAGTACATCCGCTTCGACCCCGCCGCCGGGCGATTCCGCGGTCTCCGCGCCGTCCGAGGGCGGCCCGCTCGGGTACCGACCGGCAGGACCTCCAGGTGCGGGCAGGTAGGGTCTGATCGCCGGGCAGCCGTCCGGAAGAGCAGCGGAGCGGCCCAGGAGTGACATTGCCGGAGGAACAGGGCGCCCCGGTCGGCGATCTCCGCTACCGGACCGTGGCGGCCGCGCTCCGCCAGGCGATCATCGCCGGTGAGTACGCCTCCGGTGCGAAGCTGCCCACCGAGGGGGCGCTGGCCGAGCGTCACGCGGTGTCCCGGGGCACCGTCCGGCACGCGCTCGCGGTGCTGCGCTCGGAGGGTCTGGTCACCTCGCGGCGCGGCGCCCGGCGCACCGTGCTCGGGGGCTCGCCGGCCCAGAGCTTCGCCGAACTGCTGAGCTTCACCAGTTGGGCCCGGTCCATCGGTGAGAAGCCGGGCGGCCGGGTGGACCGCATCGTACGGCGGCCTGCCGACGCCTCCGAGGCGGAGCGGCTCGGTCTGGCACCGGGCACGGAGGTCTGCCTGGTCCTGCGGGTCAGGACGCTCTCCGACGAGCCGGTGATGGTCGAACGGACGGTCTACCCGGCCCGGGTGGGCGCACTGGTCGCCGCCCTGCCGCCCGACGCGGTCTCGCACACCGAGGCCCTGCTCGAACAAGGCGTGATGTTCACCGACGCAGAGCACACCATCGACCTGGCCTGGGCCGACGCCGACGACACCCGGCTGCTGGACTGCCCCGCCGGGCAGGTGCTGCTGCGCGAGCGGCGCCGCTCCACCGATCCGACCGGGGTGCCGATGGAGTGGTCGGAGGACCGCTATCTGCCGGGCACGGTGGCCTTCACGGTGCACAACTCGGTGGCCGCCTCGACGCTTGGACGCCGCCACAGTCCGCGCCCGGCGCCGGGCGGATCCTGACCTGACCTGACCTGACCTGACTCGCCCGGCCCGACCCCCGCGACCCGTCCCCAACCGGCGGCCCGCCTCGGCCGCGCCGCCGCTAACCGCGCAGCAGGCCGGTGAGCAGCGGCAGGAAGTGCTCGAACGGCGGGGTGACGGCGCCGGGTTCCTTCGCCTCCTCGTCCCAGCGGCGGACGGCGACCGCGTCGGCCGCGCCCGGCAGCGCGGCGAACTCCGCCGCTTCCCGCGCCGTCATCACCCCGCCCTGCACCCGCAGCGTGTGCTTGGACGCCTCCGACAGCCGCTCGTGGTAACCCGGATCCACCGCGCACAGATAGCGCTTGGCGGCCACGTGCAGCCGGACCGGCTCGGTGACCCGCGGTCCGAACCAGCGGCCGAGCAGGTCGGCGCCGGTGTGACTGTGCCGGTTGTCGGTCCCGGCCATCAGGGCGTGCCCGCTGACGGTGCCGGTGGCGCCGGCGCCGCCCGCGCCTTCCGCGGTGTCGCCGCTCCGGTCGCTCTCGCCGGCGTCACCGCTGTCAGCGCTCTCGTTGAAGTGGCCCACATCGTGCAGCAGGGCGGCGGCCACCAGATGCGGCGGGGCGCCGGCGGCCTCGGCCCGGGCGCCCGCCTGGCACATGTGCTCGGCCATGGAGACCGGCTCGCCCAGGTACTCCGCCGCGCCCGCCCCGGCGAAGAGCGCGGCCAGCGGCTCCAGGCTGTCCGCCCGCCGCAGCACCGTGAGGCGGCTCGCCAGCCCGTCGAGGTCGGCGTAGCAGCCCTGGAGGTGGCGCGAGCCGTCCTGGGCGAAAGCGGTACGGGCGTGCAGCAGCCGGGTGTTGTCGAAGACCAGGCAGTCGCCGGGCGACAGCCGCAGGTCCAGTCGCAGCTCCGGGCGGAGCAGCAGCTCCGCGAAGGTCCGGTAGGCGGCGTAGAACGCGTCCAGTTCGGCGGCGGGGAGCCGCAGCGTGCCGATCGAACGGTTGTTGAAGCGCACCTCGCGGATCCGGCCGAGCGGGTCGGTGTCGATCAGCGGGCGGTCGGCGCGCAGTTCGGTGCCCGCGTCGCGGAAGACGAACGGCACCGGGGTACGGGTGAGGGTCCCGAACGCCGCCGGGTCGGTCGCCCGCAGCAGTGAGGCCGCGGCGAAGCCGTCGACGAGGCCGGACTCGCCGCCCGCCGCCTCGTTGACCAGGCAGTGCAGGAGCTGGATGGTCGGCACCGGGTCGCGGTAGGGGTTGTCGGTGTGCGGGGTGATGCGGGCCGAGGTGAAGGCGAGGTTGTTGGCCGCCGGCTCGACCCGTACGTCGAAGAGCCTGCCGTAGTTGGTCTCCCGCACATGGCCGAAGCTCTCGGCAACCGCGAGCACCTGGCCCTCGGACCCGGGCACGTCGTGCAGCAGCATGAAGCCCAGCCGCAGCACCGACTCCAGCATCCGGGCCCGCACCCCGGGCTCGTCCAGGTACGCCGGCCAGCTCGCCCGCGGCAGCCGCCCGGCGAGGTCGGCGGCCGTCCAGAGCTCCTTGCCGTCCTCGGTGCGCCGGTCGCCGCGGTCCACGCCGCCGGGCCGGTTGGCCGCCAGCCAGGAGAGCGGGTAGACCGAGCGGTGTCCGTCGGGGTACCAGACCACCTCGACCGACGGCTCCCCGTCGCTGCTGGGCCCGGCTACCGGTCCGTTTACCGCTCCGATTACGGGTCCGGTCACCGTGCCGGGCCGCAGCCCCGCGGGCAGTGAGCTGATCTGGAACAGCTTCTGTCCTGACCGCGGGTCGCGGCAGTCCGGGCACGGACAGTTGTCGCGCAGCCACATCGCCGGCAGGTCGTCGATCGGGAAGCTGGGCAGGGCCGGCACGTTCTCTCCTCGGGACAAAGTTGTACAGCCAACTTTGCCGACCGTCGCAGCCCCGACCGACGGCCGGACGACCACCCGGTGTCGCCCGGGTGAACCCCTGCCGGGGCGGTCGGACCGGCTCCCGGATCCGCACGCCCGTGCAACCCGTGGGCCGTGCCGGGGGTAAGTAAGGGTGGCAGGGCCGTCAGATGGCCCTGCCGGTCGACGCCGGCCCATGGTCCGGCACGTGGAGGAACATGATGAAGTTGCGTACGACCGTCTCCGTCGGGGCCCTTGCCGCGGTCGCGGTCCTCAACGGCGCCGCGGCCCAAGCCGCGGCGCCCGTCGCCGAGTCCGGCGCCACCGCGCACGCCGCCCACGTGCTGGTGGTGCGGCCCGGGCAACTGGTGGACGCCGGGCACGGCAACGACCTGAAGCTGACCCGGACGGAGCGGTGCATAGGCACCCCGCCGGACGACTGGTGGACCTGCAAGAGCGTGGTCGACGGCAACCAGCCCGTCGGCACGGTCGGTCTGCAAACGGCGAGTGACGCCACCGGGACCTTCTGGTCGCCGCTCTACATCGGGAACGGCGGGGCCGCCGCCCGGATCACCCTGGTGGCGGACGGGGTGACCTACGACGCCCAGGTGGTCAGGCTTGTCGGCCACCCCAACTACGCCACCGGGTACGCCTGGGGCGCCCCTGAGGACCCGCCCGGCTCGGGTGACATCCCGCAGATCACCGTCTACGACGCCAAGGGGAGGATCCTCGCGCGGTCCTGAGACCGGCGGCCGTGAGCCCAGGAGGCGGCGCGCCCATCGCCCGAGCCCGCCGCCGCCGCGGCTCACCCGGCGTCGGGTGGCGGCAGGCGGTGCAGGCGTACGGCCGTCAGCCGGCCCCCGGTGACCTCGGCGGTCATGTACGTGCGGTGGGGCTGCCGCCGCCGGTCCGTGGGCGAACCGGGGTTGAGCAGCCGCAGCCCCGTCGGTGTGGTGGTGTCCCACGGGATGTGGCTGTGGCCGAAGACCAGCACGTCCGCGTCGGGGAAGCGCTCGTCGCAGCGCTTCTCCCGGCCGGCGGCGGCGCCGGTCTCGTGGACCACCGCGAAGCGCACCCCTTCCAGTACCACCGTCGCCGTTTCGGGCAGCCTGGCCCGCAGCCCCGGTCCGTCGTTGTTGCCGAAGACTCCGACCAGGCGCCGCGCCCGCGCCTCCAGCAGGTCGAGCGTGCCCTCGTCCACCCAGTCGCCGGCGTGGAACACCACATCCGCGCGGTCGGCCGCCGCCAACAGCTCGGCGGGCAGTTCCCGCGCGCGCTTGGGCACGTGGGTGTCCGTGGTCAGCAGCAGGCGCATCCGGAACCACTTTCCTTATCGGCCTTATCGGCGCGTCCGTTCATCGGGCGCGGCGCGCCCGGTCCGTCCATTGGACCGCGGACCCGGACCTGGGCGGCGTCATCGTGAGCTGGCCCGGGGCCATGCCGCTCGGCGGACGCTCGGTCCGGCGTAAACCCGCGTGCGGGCCGGTGGCGGTGTGCGCTACCTTCTGCCACGCGGCGGGCGGCTCCGCGGTGTGCTTCCTTCTCTCTTCCTGCAAAGAATCCAGCGCACCCGACTTCCGCCCGCCATCGACGCGCCGTGCCGCGTCCGCCGACCGGGCGGACGCGCTCGGCTGTTCCGGCGGGGGGTCGCCGGTCGAGGGGGGACCGCGGTATGACGACCACGCCACGCGTGGCGGCGGGACGGGAGGGGGCCCGGGGGATCTCGGCGCTGATGCTGGCCCGGCGCGGCGCCGTCTTCCTGCCCGGCGGTGCGGGAGAGCCGGTTTCTCCGGCGGATCCCGCGGCGGCCGCCGGGATCGCGCTACTTGAGGCGGACCTGCTCGACCGGGGTTACCTGCTGGCGCCCGGACTGCGGGAGAAACTGACGGCGCGTGGCGTGCTCGCGCTGACCGCCGCCGGGCGGACGCTGCTCGCCGACATCGACGAGGCGCTCGGCGCCGACCGGGACCACACCCCGCTCTTCCGCGACTTCCCTGACAGCACGCCCCGCGACACCCTCGGTTTCTATGTCGACCGGGTGCTGACGCTGATCGCGCAGCGATCCGACCAGCCGTGCGTGCTCTGCGGCCTGGACGGGCGGGTGCGGCCGGTCGCGCCGTGCGCCCACCTGGTCTGCCGTACCTGCTTCGACGGCTCGGACTTCGCCGCCTGCCCGGTCTGCCATCGCCGGATCGACCCCGACGACCCCTTTCTGCTCCCCGGCCGGCCCCGGCAGCGGGCCGCCGAGGACCGCCCGCTGCCGGACCGGCCGCGCGTCCTGACGTACGGCGGGGACCTCGCCGCCCGGAGCCGGGCGGCCGGCGACGAACTGCTCGGTCTGCTGACGCGGCCCGCCGCGCTCTCCCCGCGCGACACCGACGACCTGCTCGGCCTGCTCGCCGTCCACGGGCCGACCGATCTGGCCTGGCTGCCCGCGGTCCTGCCGGGGCGCGAGACCAAGGCCAGGGTGCTGGCCTGGCTGCTGGAGCAGGCGGCCGACCCGCCCGCCGGAAACCCGGCGCGGACCGGCGGCCCGGCCCGGCCGCAGGACCCGGCGACCGCGAACCCGGCGACCGCGGAGCCCCTGCTGACCGGCGACGACGTACGGGCCGCGGTCGGCGCGCGCCTGGACACCGCGACGGACATCCTCAGGCTGCTCGCGGTACGCGCCGGGGGCGACGCCGGACTGGTCGACTTCCCGCGCGTCGCCCCGCTGCCGCGCCCGCTGCGCCGGACCCTGCTCGCCGCGCTCGACCGGCTGGACCCGGCGTCGGCCGTACCCGACATGCGACGGCACCGGGCGGCGTGGACCCGCGTGGCGCACGCCCTGCATCCCTTCGAGTTCGCCGGGCGCTTCCCCCGCGCGGCCCTCGCCGTGGCGTCGCTGCGCGCCCTGCCGCTCGGCGACGACCTGCTCGGTGCGCGGCTGCGCGCGGCGGCCGGCGCCCCGGCCGGGGGCGGACCCGGCCCGCGGACCGGCGCCGTGGTGGACGGCGGCGGACGGGTGCGGGTGAACTCCTGGTCCGGACGGCTGGAGACCGCCCTCGCCCGGGGCGAACTGCCTGCGGCGACGGCCCTGTTGGCGCAGCGCCCGGGAGAACTGGTGCGCCGGCTCGACCATCTGCTGCGGATCGCCGGGGACGACCCGGACACCGTGCTCGCGGCGCTCGGGCCCGCCGCGCGCCGGGTCGCGCCCGCCGTGCTGCTGTCGGCTCTGGGCGCGCTGCGCGGCCGGCGGCGGGCGCCCCGGGACCGCGTGTTCTTCCCCAAGGGCGGCAGCGCGCGGGCCCACATCACCGCCGATCTGCGGGCGCCCGCACCGGTGGCCTCGGTGGAGGCCGCGGTCGCGGTCCTGCTCGCCGAGGTGCTGCGACGGGCGGCCGCCCAGGGCCCGGTGGACACCGCGGTCGTCGACACCGGGCTCGGCGGGCTGATCGCGCCGTTCGCCGAACGCACCGCGTCACGCGCCCTGGTGACGCTGCCGCGCGGCAGCGAACTCCCGCTCGCCGACGGCCGCCTGCTGCGGCTGTTCCTGCACTGGATGGAGAGCGAGGAGTCCGGGCGGACCGACCTCGACCTGTCCGTCGCCTTCTTCGACCACGCCTGGACGCATCTGGGCACCTGCGACTACACCGCACTGCGGTTCCAGGGGGAGGCCGCCGTCCATTCGGGGGACCTCACCAGCGCGCCGCCCCCGAAGGGCGCGTCGGAGTTCGTCGACCTGGACCCGGCCCGGCTGGAGATGGCCGGTGTCCGGTACGCGGCCGCCGTGGTGCTCGCCTACAACAGCGTGCCCTTCGTCCGGTTGGCCGACGCCTTCGCCGGGATCATGGCGCGCGACGAACCCGGCCCGGTGGGGCCGGTGTTCGACCCCCGGGCGGTCGAGCAGCGCTTCGATCTGACCAGTGGCGCGCTGGTCTGCGTACCGATGATCCTTGACCTGCGGACCCGCACCCTGCGCTGGCTCGACGTGACGCAGGACGTGACCGGGACCGACCACGCGATGCACCGCCACCTCGATGTCCTCGGGCTGCTCGGCCGCACGCTCACCGAGCTCTTCGCCTCCGGCGCCCGGGTCGGCCTCGGCGAACTCGCCGTCTGGCAGGCGGCGGCCCGCGCGTCCGTCGTCCAACTCCGCGACGGAGACGGCACGGTGACCACCTACGGCCGCAGGCCCGGTGAGGCGGTGGCGGACTTCGCCGCGCGGATCGGGGGCCCGGACAGCGAACCGCCGCGTCCCCTCGACCCGGCACGCACCGGGGCGGCCTTCCTCTTCCGAGGTGACTTCACGCCCGCGCCCGGCAGTTCGGTGTACGCGCTCCACCCGGGCGACCTCGACCCGTCCCGGCTGCGCCTGCTGACCGCCCCTGACGTGGTCAACTCCCTTGCCCCGAACTGAGGTCCGGACCCGGCGGCACGCCGACCTCGCCGGGGACCGCCCCCAGCTCAGGGGGCGAGCAGGATCCGGCCGCCCACCGAGCCCTTCTCGACGAGGCGGTGCGCCTCGGCCGCCTCGCCGAGCGGCAGGATCCGGGTGCGGATGTCGACCAGGCCCTGGCCGACGGCCTTGAGGGCGCCCTGGGCGGCGGGCCGCGCCTGTTCGGGATGGGCGGGCAGGTAGAAGCCGATCGAGAAGCCCAGCATGGCCTGGCTGCCGAACCACAGGCTGTTGGTGGGCACCGTGTGCTCCCAGTCACCACTGGCGTTGCCCACCAGCAGCATCCGGCCCAGCGGCGCCATCACCCGCAGGCTGTCGGTGCGCACCTGGCCGCCCACCGGGTCGACCACCACGTCGAACCGCCGCTCACCGACGCTCTCGATCAGATCCTCGCCCGCGACGACCTCGTCGTAGGGCAGCGTGGAGGCCCGCCCTTGGTCCAGTGAGGCGCGGCGCACCGTACCCACCACGCTGTCGGCGCCCAGGGTGCGGGCGACGCCGGGAAACGCGGCGGCCAGCCCGCCCAGGGCGCCGTGCACCAGCACCCGCTCGCCCGCCTTGAGATGCGCGACCTCGGTCAGGGCCAGGTACGCGGTGGCGGCGTTGGGCACGGCCGCGACCGCCAGTGCCGGGTCGACGCCGGTGCCGTCCAGCGGCACCGTCAGCGAGGCGTCCACGACGGCGACGGAGGCGTAGCCCCCCTCCGCGCCGGTGCCGGACAGGGTCACCACCGGCTCGCCGACGCGGAAGCCGGTCACCCCGTCGCCCAGCGCCCGGATGATGCCGGCCACTTCGAGCCCCGGCACGTACGGGGGCCGCGGCAGGCCCGCCCGGTCCTGGTAGCGGCCCTGGCGGATGAAGACGTCGATCAGGCCGACGGCGGCGTGGCTGACGTCGATGGCCACCTGACCCGGCCCCGGCGCCGGGTCAGGCAGCTCGGTGACCTCGAACACGTGCGGTTCCCCGAAAGCGGTGACAACGGCGGCGTGCATGGCCGCTCTCCTCTCATCGACTGGCCGCGGACTGGCCGCGGACTGCTCGCGCAGTGGCCGCGTGGTGGCTGCGAAGGGCTCGCGGCCCGGTCGCGCGGCGCACCGCGGCGCTGCCGCGGACTTGACGCAATCGGATTGCGTTATCTCCACGCTAACACCCCGAGAGGGTCTAACGCACTCGGCTAGCGTTATATTGGAGGCATGCAGACGCGTGCCCGCTCGCAGGCGGCCAAACTCCGCCGCGCCGAGGACCTCCTCGACGCCGCCCGCGCGCTCGCCGCCGACCGTGGCGGGGTCCGCCACATCACCCTCGCGGCCGTCACCGAGGCCGCGGGTCTGCACCCGTCCGCCGTCAGGCGCTACTTCGACAGCAAGGAGGAACTCCTCCTCGAACTCGCCGAACGCGGCTGGGGCGAGTGGCGGGACCTCCTCACCGCCCACCTGGCCGGCGCCCGCGATCTCGCCCCCGCGCAAACCGCCGCCGCGGTGGCCACCACCCTCGCCGCACAGCCGCTCTTCTGCGACCTGCTCACCCATGTGCCGCTCAGCCTCGAAGGGGAGGTCGGTATCGAACGCGCCCGCCGCTTCAAGACCAACTCCTTCGCCGCTCACGACGTCATCGTCGGCACGCTGACGGCCACCGGCACGATGACCGAAGCGCGGGTGCGGGACCTCATCACCGCGGCCCTGGGGATGACCGCCAATCTGTGGCAGCTCTCCCATCCCACCGCCACCCTTGCCGAGCTCTACGTCCAGCACCCCCGCTGGGGCCACGCGGCACTCGACTTCGAGGCGCGCCTCACCCGCCTGCTCCAGGCCACCGCCATCGGCCTCACCGCCCCCGACGCCTCCGTACCGGCGGACCGCCCGCCCCGGTAGGGGGCGGGCGGGCCTGGGGCGGGCGGGCCTGGCGGGGGAGTGCGGCCCGGAGGCTACCGCGCCGCCACCCGGACGACGGACTTGCCCGCGCCCGGAGTGGTCTGCTCGGCGATCATCCGCGGCACCTCGTCGAAGGCGTGGACACGACCCAGCGGCACGGCGATGGCGCCCTTTTCCGCGAGCCCCGCCAGGTGGTCCCATGCGGCGGCCTCGGCGTCCGGGGCGAGCGGAGTGGCGAGTACCCCGACGGCCGTGTAGTTGCGCAGCAGCATGTCCATGCTGTCCAGCGCCACGGGAGCGCCACTGGCCAGTCCGGCGAGGGCGATCCGCCCGCCCCGGGCGATGCCCTTGAGCGCGGTGGCGGCCGTTTCACCGCCCACCGGGTCGAAGATGAGGTCCACGCCCTGTCCGCCGGTGAGGTCGGCGATGCGGGCCGCCAGGTCGTCGGTGCGGTAGTTGACGACCTCGTCCGCGCCGTGGCGCGCGGCGAACTCCAGCTTCTCCTGGCTGCCGGCGACCGCGATGACCTTCGCGCCGAGCGCTTTGCCGAGCTGCGTCGCGGTGGCGCCGCTGCTTCCCGCGGCGCCCAGCACCAGCAGGGTCTGTCCGGCCTGTAGCGGGGCCCGCTCCACGAGCGCCGCGTACGCGGTACGGAAACCGATCGGGAAGCCGCCCGCCTCCTCGTCGGTCATCCCAGCGGGGATACGGATGGTCGACCCCTCGCGCAGGTAGGTGTAGTCGGCGTATCCGCCCCACCCTTCCAGGAAGCCGGTGATGCCGGTCACCTGGTCACCGACCGCGAACCGCGAGCCGGGCGGCACGGCGACGACCTCGCCCGCGGCCTCCTCGCCGAGCCCGAACGGGGGCTGCCCGAGCAGCGGGAAGTGGCCCGCGGCCATCATCGCGTCCGGCAGACCGGCCCCCGCGGTCCGCACGCGGATCAGCAGCTGGCCGGCTGCCGGCTCCTCCCAGGTCATCTCCTGGAGTTCGACCGCTTCCCGCGGATCGCCGAACTTCACCAGACGCCATGCACGACCGGAAAACATCTCGTCTCTCTCCTGCTGGTCCGTCACTGTCCTCGGCGCCGCGAGCCGCGTCCGGATCCGCCCGGCGGGCATGCCGGATCACTCCGGGCGCGGGGTGTGGCCCGCCGGAGGAGGGGGTGTGCGGATCCCGGTGGCTTCCGGCCGGGCCCGTGACGGGCCCGGGGGCCGACAGGACGCCGACCGTACGCCCACCAGACAGGGCCGGACGCCCACCAGACGCGGCCGGCGGCACCGCTGGCCACGCTACGGCCGTCCGGCGGCCCGGACCATGATCACGCGTCCACGAAACTTGCGCGATCGTCTGGGCGGGGTGGTTCGGTGTGTTCCGGGCGGGCCGGGGCGGCGGCCGCGGGTCGGTCGGCGCGGGGGAGGCCGGTCGCGGTCGTGACCTGCGGAGCCGTACCGTTGGCAGGAGGACCTGAGGCGGAAGGGCGGGCTATGCGGCGGGACGGTGCGGGGGAGACGCGGGCCGAGGACACCAGGCTCACTCGCGCCGCCCAGGCGGGCGATGTGACGGCCCTGGGCCTGCTGCTGGAAAGCCACCGCGCGGGTATGCGCGCCGTGGCCCTGAGCGTCCTCGGCCCGGGACCCGACGTGGACGATGTCGTGCAGGACGCGGCGCTGGTCGCGCTCCGCCGGATCGGGGACGTGCGGGACCCCGCGGCGGTCGGTCCATGGCTGCGGATGATCGTCCGCAACGCCTGCCGGTCCCTGCTGCGGAGCACGCCGCTGACGGAGCCCGCCGACGACCTCTCGCTGCCGTCCCCGGACGGCCTTCCCGAACAGTGGCTCGAGCGGAACGCGCTGCGCGACTGGATCTGGGAGGCGATCGAGCAGCTCTCCCCGGCGCTCCGCATGCCGCTGGTGCTCCGCCACTTCAGCAGCCAGGTCACCTCCTACGAGCAGATAGCCGCCGCCTGCGGGATCCCGGTGGGCACGGTCCGCAGCCGGCTCAGCCAGGCCCGTACGAACCTCGCGGACGCGCTCACCGCCGTGGCGGCCACCGCGCACGACGACCACGCGCGGCGTACCGCCGCCAGCAGGACCCAGGCCCACGAGACGCTGGCCGCCGCCGAGCGCGGGGAGTTCGGCAAGCTGGTTATGGAGCGCTGGTCCCCCGAGGTGGCCCTGCTCAGCGGGAACGAGCCGGTGGGCGACAGCGGGCTGCTCGTCCGCGGTATGGAGGCGGATCTCGCCGCGGGCGTCCACCAGCGGCTGGCCCGTGTGGTCGCCGGGCGCTCGCTCGCCGTCTGGGAGATGGACATGATCAACCTGGGCGACGACCCGGAGCACTGCCCCTCGGCGGTGGCCTGGCTGATGACGCTCGACCAGGGCCGGGTGCACCGGCTGCGGCTCTTCCACCCCCGGCCGCCGGGCACCCCCGGCACCCCGGTGCCCGCGCCCGCCGTCGTGTGACCGCTGTCACACACGTGGGATCGAACTTTCCCGCCGCCTGTGCGTCCTGTCGGTGTTGTCGCACACCCTCTGGATCCGGAGTCTGTTATGAACACCCCCGCCCGCCGGCCGCTCGCACCGGGAACGCACACCATCGAGGTGGAAGGCGTCGTCCAGCGTTATCACGTGTACGGCACCGGACCGGTGTGCGTCGCGCACTCCGGCGGTCCCGGCATCTTCTGGGAGTACCTGCGGATGCCGGCGCTGGAGCGGCACCTGACCATGGTGTACCCGGAGCCGATCGGCACCGGCGGCTCCGGCCGGCTGCCCTCCCACCCGAACGGCTACACCCGGGCCCGCTACAGCCGCTTCCTGCTCGCCCTGCTCGACCACCTCGGCGTCGGCGCGGCCCACCTGCTCGGCCACTCGCACGGCGGTTTCGTCGTCCAGCACTTCGCCCTGCACCACCCCGACCGGGTCGCCGGGATCGTGCTGTACGAAAGCGCGCCGGTGACCGGGCCCGAGCACGGCGCGGAGGCGATGCGGCAGCTCCAGCGGTTCGCCGCCCGGTACGAGGGGCAGCCGGAGCTGCCGGCGGTCCTCGACGCGTTCGGCGCCATCCCCACCATCACCGACGACGAGCAACTCGACACGGTGGTACGGGGCCTGATCCCGGCGTACTTCGCCGACTACTGGTCCGACGAGGAACGGTTCGCGCCCCTGCGCGCCTCCGTCCGCGGCACACACATCTCCGGGCTCGACGAAAACCTCGTGCCCGACACCATCGACGACCGCGAGCAATTGGGCACCCTCACCATCCCGGCCCTGATCGTCGTCGGCCGCCACGACGTCATCTGCGGCGTCCGCTGGGCCGAGGAACTCCACCAGCTCATCCCCGGCTCCCACCTCCTGATCCTCGAACACAGCGGCCACTTCGGCCACATCGAGGAGCCCGACCTCTTCGCGGAGACGGTGACCCGCTTCGTGACAGCGGGGGGCGACCTCGTGCCCTCTCAGGAACCGTCGGCGTAGTAGCGGTCGTAGAAGGCGGCGTGCTCCTCGATCGAGAAGCCGGTCAGTTCATCCTCCGCCCCGGGCGGGGTCGGCCGGCCAAGCGCCGCCGCCTCGGCTGTCAGGTCCGGGTCCAGCGGTGGAGCTGGTGGGCGATCTGGTGGATGCCGAGGGCGCCGGTGGCCGCGTCGCGGGCCAGGACGACGGCGGCCTTGGGCGGATAGTCGAGGGAGATGTCGTGGAGGGCGAGGTAGGCCTCGCAACTGGCCCAGGCGAAGGGCCCGTTGGAGTGCTCAAGAGAGGGCAGCCGGACCAGGGTGTGCAGCAGGGCCGCCGCCTTGAGGCGGACGGAGCCGTAGATGTCCCGTTCCATCGCATGCGCCTGGACCCGGGCGACCGCCGCGATCAGCGGACCGAGGTCGTCCACCTGGGGGTCGCCGGGCAGCCGCTCGGCGGCACGGAGCAGGAAGGAGACGTCGAGCGCCGGGGGATCGGAGAAGCTCACGCGGCGTGATTCCGCCCGGCGCGGTCCTCGGCCTGACGCTCGGCGGCGCGCTGCTCCGCGCTCGGATCGAAGCCGCCTGCCTCGGCGGCGAACGCCTCACTGGTCCGCGCCACCGCCGCGTCGAACGCCGCCAGGAACTTCGCCTCCACCGCGGTGGCCCGCTCATACGCGGCCGACAGGATGTAGTCCTGCATACTCACCCCGGCCGCCCGAGCCGCCGCGGCGATCGCCGCCCGCTTGCGCGGATCGGAGAACCGCAGGCTGAGGGCGGTGGGCTTTCCCGGCTCCGACTCTCGCGACGTACTCATGATACCGACGGTACCACCGATACCACTCAGGCCGGCCCCCTGCACGCCGGAGCGTTCCCTCCAGCCGCGACGCGGCCCCGCCGCCCGGGTGGGTGCGGCGGGGCCATCGGCGCGACCGGCAAGGTGACTCGGTGAGCTGCTGCCCCCCGGGGCGATCGGCCTCCCGGTCGGGCTCTTTACGCGCCGGCCGGCAACGGCCGGTCACCGGCCGCGGTGACCGCGGACCGGTCGCGGTAGTGGTAAGTCCCCGTCAGCAACAGCGCCACCGCGGTGACGCAGACCGTGACGGTGACCGCGGCCTTCATATGGGGGAACAACTGGTGGTGCGCCGTCGTGGTCGTCCCGCTGCCGAGAATCGAGGTGACGACCGCGAGCATGATCGCGCCGCCGATCTGGAGACCGGAGTTCAGCAGCCCGGACGCCAGCCCCTGCTCATGATCGGAGATCCCCGTGGTGGCCTGCACGTTGACCGACGGGAAGCAGAGCGCGAAGCCCACGCCGAGCAGCACGATGGTCGGCAGCAGGAAGTCGGCGTAGTTCATCGACGGATCGACACGCGGGAACAGCCCGTAGGAGACCGCGAAGGCGAGCAGCCCCGTATACCGGGTGACTTACCCATCGGTCATTTATCCGGCGGCTCCGTGGCGGGGGAGTGGCCCACGGCCGCGTCCCGGCCGAAGGGCGCGGCGAGGGGAGGGGACGGCGAGGGGACGGCGGCGAGAGGAGGGAACGGCCCCCGCGCGTCATGGTCCTGCCTCGTCGACGGCGCGTCGGCCCGGTCCGGGCCGGCGGTCCGTGCGTGCTCCCGGGTGACGGCTTCGCCTTCCGGATGCGTCGAGGGCGCCGAACGTAAGCCTCGGCGCCCGCGGTGCTACAGGGTGGGAGCCATGGCCAATCCCGCCGACTCGAAGGCCGACCGCCGCTCCGCCGGGAGCCGGGCGGCGTCACGGCTGTCACCGCCGATATGGCTGCTGGAGGCGCTGCGGCCGCGGCGGGCCCCCATCCCGTGGGCCGCCGTGCTACGGGCGTCCGTCGCGCTGGCCCTGCCCCTGGCTCTGGGTTTCGCGGTGCACCGGCCCTCGTACGGCGCCATCGTGGCGATCGGCGCGGTTTTCGGTGTGCTGTTCGACAGCGCGGACGCCTACCGGCTACGGGTGCTGAAGATCGCGGTCCCGCAGCCGTTCGGCGCGGCCGGCGTCGCCCTCGGCACCCTCGTCCACGGCCACGGCTGGGTGGCCGTCGTGGCGCTGACCTTCGTCGCCATGGTCTCGGGCATGATCTCGTCGATCGGCCAGGTCGCCTCCTCCTGCGGGCTGCTGCTGCTCCTCAACTCGGTGCTGGGCGCGGGGCTGCACTTCCCCCGGCCGTGGTGGACGGCGCCGCTCCTCTTCCCCATCGGCGGCCTGCTCGTCCTGGCCCTGTCGCTGATCGGCTGGCCGCTGCGCCGGGCCGCGCCGGAGCGCGACGCGGTCGCCGGAAGCTATCGCGCCGTGGCGGCCATGCTGGAGGCGGCGAACCGGCAGGACTACGACCTGCAGCGCCAGGCGGTCACCACGGCCATGAACCACGCCTATGACAGCATCCTGTCCCGCCGCACCCGTGACATCGGCCATCGCAGCCCGCGGGTGCGGCTGCTGGCCCAGCTCAACGCGGTCACCCCGCTGCTGGAGGCGTCGGCGGCGATGCACGTGCCCGACCACACGGTGGACCCCGCGGTCCCCGACATGGTGCGGGACCTGGCCGGCGCCGTCGCCGCCGGCCGGACCGGCGGCCGGCCGCCGGCGCTGCCCTTCGCCGGCGCCCCGGCCAACCGGGCCCTCAACGCGGCGCTGCGCCACGCGGCATCGGTGGTGGGCGAGAGCGAGCCGGTGCTCGACAGCGTCACAGACCTCCTCGGCCGGCCCACCACCCTGCGCGACCGGGCCCGGCTGGCGGCCCTCGACGTGCTGCTGCCCGGAGCGTCCTGGCGGTACGGAGTGCGGCTCGCCCTGTGCGTGGGCATCGCCCAGATCCTCGTGTCGGTCGTGGCGGTCCCCCGTTCGTACTGGATCGCCGTCACCGTCACCTTCGTCCTCAAACCCGACCTGGGCTCGGTCTTCTCCCGGGCGGTCACCCGCGCGATCGGCACGGTGGTGGGACTGGTGGTGGCGGCCGCGGTCGTGTCGAACATCCAACCGGGCTGGTGGGACGTGCCGGTGATGGCGGTCCTCGCCGGTCTCGTCCCGGCCGTGTCGGCGATGGGGTACGGGTTCCAGACGGCGTCCACCACACCGGTGATCCTCCTGCTCACCGACATCCTGAGCCGGCAGGGCATCGGCCTGGTGCTCCCGCGCTTCCTCGACAGCCTGATCGGCTGCGCCGTCGTCCTGGTGGCGGGATATCTGCTGTGGCCGGAGAGCTGGCACACCAGGGTGGGGGACCGGTTGGCGGACACGGTCGACGACGCCGCCGAATACATGGCCAGCGCCTTCGGTGCGGGTGCGGGTGCGAGTGGTGCCGGTCCGGGTGCCGGTGCCGGTGCGGTCGCCGGGGCCGGCGGCACCCAGGCCGCCCAGGCGCGGATGCGGCGGCGCGTCTACCGGGCCCTGTCCGTCGTGCGCTCCGAGTTCACCCGCGCTCTCGCCGAGCCGCAGCCGGCCGGTGGACGGGCCGCGTCCTGGCTGCCGCTGGTGATCGCGGTCGAGCGGATCATTGACGCGACGACCGCCGCGCGGGTCCGTATCAACTACGGAGCGCCGGCGCCGGCTCCGGCGTCGGTCGCCGAACTGGAGTCGCAACTGCGCCAGTTGGCCGGCCAGGTGAGATCGACCCGGCCGGCCGACGGGGCGCCGGCTCGTGCGCCGGACGGCGGGGAAGGGGTACTCGGACCCTTGTGGCAGGAGGTGGAGGCGGCCCAGGCGATCGCCTTCTCGGGCCCCGCTGGTCCTGGCGGGCCGAGCGGTCCCCGCGGGCCGAGCCTGGGCGGCTGACCTCCGGCCAGGCCGTCCGCAGAGGCTGGAGGTCGGCGCTTCTCACGGGTCAGGGCGCGATGACGAGGTGGCTGATCAGCCCCTGGTCGAGGGTGAAGCGGTAGTGGAGGTCCACGACGCCGCCGGGGAAGTCCCCTTCGAGCCGCTGGGTGACGGTGCAGCGGTCCGGGCCGTCGCAGGCCGCCCCGAGGAACGTGGTGGTGTACGTGTACTCGGACGCGGCGCGGTCGAGCCACTGCTCGATGGCCGGGATCCCCTCGTACGTACGGCCGTCGTCCACCACCGTCGCGCCCTCGGTGAGGGTGGCCGAGGCGCCGGCGGTGTCACGTTCGTTGTGCGCCTTCAGATACCGCTGGACGACCTCGGGCAGGTCGGCGGCATCGGCGGGCATGGTGTGGTCGGTCATGACTGCCTCACTGATGGTTTCACTGCTAAAATAGAAGTAGGTGACTTTCATTTTAGCAGTAACTCGGGAGGGTGTGGCGATGGCTCGTCGGATCAGGCTGGAGGACCGTGAATGTCCGCTGTCGACGACGGTGCGGCACGTCGGGGAGTGGTGGACGCTGCTGATCCTCCATGACGCCTTCGACGGCTACACGCGCTTCGACCAGTTCCAGCAGAGCCTGAACATCTCCACCAGCATGCTCACCGCCCGGCTGAAGAGCCTGGTGACCGAGGGGTTGCTGGAACGGCGCCCGTACCAGGCCAATCCGGTGCGCCACGAGTACGTACTGACCGAGCGCGGCCGTTCGCTGCGGCCGGTGGTGGTGGCGCTCGCGGCCTGGGGCAACCGGCATCTGCCGTCCGACCGGCGCACCATGATCCTCGTCGACGCCAAGAGCGGCGAGGAGGTCGAGCCCGTGCTGGTGGACGCCCGCACCGGCCGGAACCTGGACGACAGCGAGGCGTTCGTCTTCACCGCGGGACCGGCTGCAGGCGACGGGATGCGCGCCCGGTACGCCGAACTCGACCGGCGGCGCGACGCCCGCGCCGACACGGTGCGCGACTAGGCGCCCGCTTCGGGGCGATACGACCCGCCGGTGCGGTCCGGGTCGGCCAGGGCGCGGTTTCCGCCCTGGCCAACGGCGACAACGCCGTGCTCACCGCCCGCCGGCCGCACCTGCCGGAGGAGTGGGCCCGCGAACACGGCGACAGGGCGTGCGGCTGGTACGGCTCGGTCGAGGGGACGCCCGACGCCGACGTCAGGAAGAGCTTCGAGCTGAACTTCTTCTCCGTGGTCGAGGTGCTGCGGGCGGTGCTGCCCGGCATGCGCGCCCGCCGCAGCGGATGGGTCGTCACCATGTCCTCGGTCGCCGCGCTGGGGAGCCCCACGGGCTTCGGGTACTACGGCGCGTCCAAGGCCGCGGTCGAGAACCTCACCGGGGCGCTGCGATCGGAGGTGGAACCGCTGGGCATCAAGGTGCTCGCGGTCGAGCCGGGCGCCTTCCGCACCAGCGCCTACGCGGGCTTCGCCGACGAACCCATCGTGGAGACGGTCGACGCGTATCTGCCGCTGATCGAATCGGTCCGCGCCCTCTTCGTCGGCCGGGACGGCCGGCAGGAGGGCGACCCCTACCGGGGCGTGCGCGCCGTCGTCGCCGCGATGGACGCCGAGAACCCGCCGCACCGGCTGGTCCTCGGCGGCCAGGGCTATGACACGGCGGTCGGGACGCTGCAAGGCATGCTGACGGAACTGCGCGCCCACGAACCGGCCTCGCGGGGAGCGGACTTCCCGCCAGGAGAGTGACCCCGAGCCGTCAGCGGACCGGGACCCCGGTCAACCAGGGGTCACAGATCCCGGAGCTCGTCGGGTGTGCGCCCGACCGCTTCCACGATCTCCCGCTCCTCGGCGCCCTGGGCGAGCGCCGAGGCGCTCTCCGCCTTCAGATCCTCCGCCGCCGCTTCGAGCGCGCCCTCGGCTTCCTCGTACCGCTGCGCGGCCAAACTGAGCTTCGCTGTGTCCACCCCCCTATCCTGCCACCCACCCCCCCAACCCCGCCGCCGACATTCCCCCGTGCCGGGAAATCGGGTGGCTCGTGGACACACTCCCCGAAAGCCTGAGCGCCACGAACGCGGACCCCGTCGACCAGACTCGGCGACCCGTGGGTAACCGTTTCCGACGCGCTGGCCGCAATACGCGCCGGCGGGCGTGGGCGACGCGGTGCGGCCCGTCCTCCCCGAGCAGGACGGGCCGCGGTGCTTTGGTGTGGACAGGTGTCAGCTCGCGAAGCGCTTGAACGCGGCCAGAGTGCCCGAGCCGGCCACGCCGTCGATGGCGCCGGTGTAGCCCCAGTACTGGGTGAGGCAGCGCTGGAACGCCTTCCAGCTATTGGTGCCCAACTGCCCGTCGATGGTGTCGGTGTAGCCCCAGTAGTCGGCCAGGAACTCCTGGACGTTCTTGCCCTCGGCGGTGGTCAGGCCGAAGTTCTGCGTCGTGAGCGCGGCGGCGGGCCGCACACTGGCCGCCGCGTGCGAAGCGGGAGCGGAGGCCGCGAAACTGGTGCTCGCGGTCGCCAGGCTTCCGGCGGCGAGGCCGGCGACGGCACCGAACCGGCGTCCGCTCCCGCCGCCGCGTCCACCGCGCCGCCGTTCTCGCCGCTCCCGTCGTACATCTGCCGGATCGGGCGGATCGACAGTCTCTGGTACGCCGGGATCAGCCCGACCCGTGAGGCCGAGCTCTCCTGCGGAGCCGCCGGGCCGGACAGGCCGAGGCGCAGTGCCTGCTGCGCCGGGCGGGCATCTCGCCGGGAGGCATCGACGGGATGTGCGGCCCGCTGACACAGCGCGCGGTCAAGGTCATTCAGGAGCGGTCGGGCCTGGTCATCGACGGCATGATCGGACCGCACACCTGGAAGGCGCTGCGCGGATGACCCGACCGCTGCCCTCGGCGGAGGGCGCCCGACCGGCAGCCGAGTTGAGGCAGTTGAGGAAGCTGACCGGTCTGAGCCTGGCCAGGGCTCGCGGCGGCGACCGCGTTCAGCAAGTCGTCCTGGGAGCGCTATCTCAACGGCAGGAGCCTGCCGCCGCACGGGGCCGTGCGGGAGCTGTGCCGGCTGGCCGGCGCACCGGACAGGCACTGCCTGGCGCTCTGGGAGATCGCGGAGTCGGAGTGGGGCGGCCGGGCGAGGGAGGCGCCGCGCCCGTCGGCCGCCACCGTGAAAGCGGTGCCGGTGCCGGTTTCGGCCGAGGTCCTGGTTGCGGCCGCGCTTCCCCGTGCCGAACCGGGCGAGGTCCGGGCTGCGGCTCCCGCTGCTACGCCGGCTCCCGCGGCCGTCCAGACCCGGGCCCCGGCCCCGCCCGTACCCTCGCCCGCACCCCCGCCGCCCCAGAAAAGCGCGCCCGGCGGCCATCGGGTGACCACGGCCGTGGCGGCGCTCGTATCGGTGTGTGCCGTGGTGCTCGGGGCCGTCGCTCTCACTTTGATCCTTCTGCCGCACCGGACCGACCCGGCACACATGTCGGCGCCCCCGTCCGCCGCCGGTCCGTTCTGCCGGGGAGCCGCCTGCCGGGGGAAGGACCCGATGGACATGAAGTGCGCGGCGGCTCCCGACACCCTCACCGAGCGCCCCACCACCACCACCGGAGCCTCGGTCCAGGTGCGGTACAGCAGGGTGTGCGGCACCAGTTGGGCCCGGATGTGGGGTGCCAGGATCGGCGACCGGATCGAGATGAGGGCGGGCGGCCCGGGCACCCCGATCCGCGGCGCCCGGATCGGGGACCAGGCCGACGCGGACGCCTACGTCTACACGCCGATGAGCGTGACCCGCCCCGGGCCTATGGTCCAGGCGTGCTTCCTGCCCGAGGCGGGCGGCGAAAAGGAGTGCTTCGAGGCCAGGGCGGGACCGTCCGGACCGTAGCCGTACGGCGGGCGGCGGGCGGCGGGCGACACCGGCTCCGGATCGCGGTCCGGTCAGGCCGTGGACGAGGGCGTGCACAGCGCGGGCGGCGCCTCGTCGGACCCGCTGCCCCCGGTGAGCCACCGCAACAGGCCGTCGATGTCGATGCCATGGGGGGCCCGGCCCTCGTAGGGAGCGAGGCCCCGCGTGGCTCGGGTCAGCAGCGCGGTGGCCCCCGCGGCGTTGCCGCGTGCCGCGTGGGTCAGCCCGACGGCGAGTTGCGCGAGCGCGCGCCAGAGCGGACGCTCCTCGGCGGGGCCGCTCTTCCACCGGTCCTCCAGGACCTCATGGGCGTGGAAGGGCATACCCGCGTCGAGGAGCCGTTGCGCCTCGGTCAGCGTCTCCCGGGCCGAGCGGCGCACTCCCTCCGGCTGGCGCTCCACGGCCGGCGCGCCGTACGGCAGCGGGCGCCCGAGCCCGTCCCGCGGCCGGGCGTTGCGCGGCTTCCCGTCGGCGTCACGGTCACGCGGCACATCACTCATGCCCTGATTGTGCTCCATCCGCGCGCCTCGTCGCGGATGCGGGGACACACTTCCCGGTGGGTTTCGGCCGGGGGACATGAGCCGGGCGGAGGGAACCGGCTTCCGGCGCGGCCCGTTGGACCGGCATGGGGCTGAAGACGCGAGCAGGACATCAGGGGACCGGACCGGGCGCGATCACTCCGGACGGCTGCGCGGTCGAGCTCTACGCGCGGCTGCCGGTCGGCGCCGAACCGGACATCGTCGCCGCGGCCGTCCCGGCGGGCGCGCACATCCTGGAACTGGGCTGCGGAGTCGGGCGGGTGACCCGGCCGCTCCTGGAGCGGGGATTCACGGTGACCGCGGTGGACGAGTCCCAGGAGATGCTCGACCGCGTCCGCGGCACGCGCACGATATGCGGCCCGATCGAGGAACTCGACCTGGGGGAGACGTTCGACGTGGTGATGCTGGCGTCGTTCCTCGTGCACAGCGCCGATATCGGGACGCGGCAGGGCCTTTTGCGCACCTGTCGACGCCATATCGCCGCGAGCGGCTGTGTGCTGATCCAGCGGGAGGGCGAGGACTGGCACACGAACGTACCCCGCGAGCGTACCGACGCCAGCGGCTTCACCGCGCGGATCGTGTCGGCCGATCCGGTCGGTGACGGGGTGAATTCGGTCTACGCGGAGTACGAGTTCCCCGACGCGGCGTGGACCCAGACGTTTCTCTCCCGGCCGCTGACGAAGGCTCAGTTCGAGCAGGCGCTCGCGGAGGTGGGACTGAAGGTCGACACATATCTTACGGATGACCGGACGTGGGTGCGGGCGATCCCGGCGAGCTGAGAGCCGGGGAGGACACAGGGGCTGAGCGCCGACATTCCCGGGGTGGGGAGAAAGTAGAATACCCACTCCTGGCCACTTCTAATGTATAGCGCAGTGGGGGGCTTGCGGCAAGACCCGGTTCGTGCGGGAGAATCACCGGCTTCGGCGGTGTCCCGCTCATTCGGGCGCCGCTCTCACCTGCCCGATAGTCCCAAGCAGTCCCTATCAGTCACGATCACTCTGAATCACTTTGAATCTGTCTCCATCAGTCCCGGATCAACCGGCGAGCCTTTCCTGAGCCGGTCCCCGATCCCCTCGGTCAATCAAAGAGCCCTGAAGCAATGGAGCCGGTCTTGGTCCCCTCGTCATCCTCCTCTTCCGAACCCCATCGACATGTCGGCGCAGCATCGGGAGAAGCGACCAAGCCGGACACCGAGGGCGCTCCGGCCGCCGACGACTGGCGGACCGCGGAGCTGCGGGCGGAGAACGCCTACGTCGGCGCCCTCTACGACCGCCTGGAAAGCCGTCGCGAGCTGGCGATGACCCAACTGCGCGAGGTCCATCTCCAGGACAAGGGGGGAACGCTCCAGTCCCGTATGGAGCGCGACACGCTGGAGATCCACCACACCCGCCGACTGGCGGAACTCCACGCCGCCGAGAACGGCCTGTGCTTCGGCCGGATCGAGAACGCCGACGGCGAGCGGCGGTACATCGGCCGGATCGCCCTGGCCGACGAGAACCACGAGCCGCTCCTCACCGACTGGCGGGCCTCGGCCGCCGAGCCCTTCTACCGGGCGACCCCCGCGCTGCCCGGCGGGGTGGTGGGGCGACGCCACCTGCGGAGCAAGGGCCGGACCGTCGTCGACTTCGACGACGACGCCTTCGGTGTGGGCGCGCTGGAGGGGCGGGACAGCTCCGAGCTCAGCGGGGAGACCGCCCTGCTCGCCTCCCTGACGGCGGCCAGGACCGGGCGGATGGGCGACATCGTCTCCACCATCCAGGCCGAGCAGGACCGGGTCATCCGCTCCGAACTCGGCGGGGTGCTGGTCGTGCAGGGCGGTCCCGGCACCGGCAAGACCGTGGTCGCCCTGCACCGCGCCGCCTACCTGCTCTACACCCACCGCGACCGGCTGGCCAAGCGCGGTGTGCTGGTCATCGGACCGAACACGATGTTCCTGCGCTACATCGACCAGGTGCTGCCCGCCCTCGGCGAGAGCGAGGTCGTGCTGAGCAGCATCGGCGCGCTCTACCCGGGCGTGACCGGGGCCGACACCGAGACACCCGAGGCGGCCGCCGTCAAGGGCGACGCCCGGATGGCCGGGGTGCTCACCGCCGCGCTGGACGGGCTGCGGCAACTGCCGGAGACCTCGTGGACCATCACCGTGGGCAGAAGATCGCCCTATCAGATGGAGCTCGAGGTCGGCCGGGCCCTGTGCGAGCGTGCCCATGCCGCCGCGCGCAAGACCCGGGAACCCCACAACCAGGCCCGAGCCGACCTCGTCGAGCGGCTCTCCGCCGAGCTGGCCCTGCGGATCGCCAGGGACCGGGGCGGGGCGATGGACCTCGACGACGTGGCGGACCTCGCCGACCGGCTCGTCGGCGAGCCCGAACTCCAGGCCCTGGCCGACAAGATCTGGCCGCCGCTGAGCCCGGAGCAATTGCTCACCACCCTGTTCGGCTCGCCTGACCTGCTGGCGCGCGCGATGCCGGACTTCGCGCCGGCCGAACGCGCGGCACTCTTCCGCACACACCCGGGCCGGGATCCGGAAGCCACCGCCTGGACCACCGCCGACGTGCCGCTGCTGGACGAGGCAGCCGAAATCCTCGGTCCGCTTCCCGGCGGCACCCCGTCCCTGCGAGCCGAAGCCGCCGCCGAGGCAGAGGAGCTCGAATACGCGAAGGTCGTCCTCGAAGACTTCGGCGAGGGGCTGGTCAAGGCGGAGTTGCTGGCGAGCCAGTACCGGGGCGAAGAGTCGCTCCGGCCGCTGGCCGAGCGGGCTATCGAGGACCGGACCTGGGGTTTCGGGCATGTGATCGTGGACGAGGCGCAGGAGCTGTCCCCCATGGCCTGGCGGCTGCTGGCCCGTCGCTGCCCCGGCCGTTCCATGACGATCGTGGGCGACCTGGCCCAGACCGGCGCGCCGGCCGGGCTCAGCACCTGGGGCGAGGCGCTCGACGAGTACACGGCGGGGCGCTGGCGCACGGTGGAACTCACCATCAACTACCGGACCCCGGCCGAGATCATGCGGGTCACCGAGGACGTGCTGCGGGCGGTGGACCCGGCACTCACCGCGCCAACCGCCGTGCGCGGCGGCGGAATCCGTCCGTGGAGCCTGCGGGTCCCCGCGGACGACCGAGGAGCGACGCTGCGCGCGGCCGTCGAGAAGGAGATCGCCGCGCTGGACGGGGGCCGGATGGCGATCATCCACGCGCCGGGATGGTCCGCCGAACTGGTAGACGCGCTGGCCGAGTTGGCGGGCGTGACCGTGGCCGACGATCCATCGGCGCTGGATTCGCCGGCGGCCGTGATGACGACCGCCCAGGCCAAGGGACTCGAGTTCGACGCGGTCCTCGTGCTGGAGCCCGCGGCGATCCTCGCGGCGCACCGCCACGGCGTGAACGACCTCTACGTCGCGCTCACCCGCGCGACGAAGAGCCTCGGGGTCATCCACAGCGGGGAGTTGCCGGTGATGCTGGCGGGCCTTGATCCACGCTGAGCCGGGAGCCGGGAGCCGGGAGCCGGGAGCCGGGAGCCGGGGATGCGGGGCGGCGGGAGCCCGGAGCGGGGGATGCGGGGCGGCGGCGGGTGCGGGTCGTGGGAGCAGACGGCCCGCACCCCGAGCGGTGTCACGGACTCTCAGCCGCGGTTGCCCCGCCGACATGTCGACAACCTGACACGGCCGGGCGGGCGGCCGCGGCGCGCGCCCGGCCAACTCGCCTGTGAGCCAACGTCATTGGGGGACGTTCGATGCGGACCGTGGAGAATCCCCTGGTAGGGTCCGCGCAGGGTACCCACCACGCGATGGAGATGGTTCGTGAAGCTGCTCCCGCTGTTCCTCCGCCGGCCGATCGAGGCGGTGTACGAGCGCCGACTGGCCGCCACTCTGGCAGGGCTGCCGCGCCCGCAGAACGTCGGGATCATGCTCGACGGCAACCGGCGCTGGGCCCGGCAGGCGGGACACGCGGACGTCCGTGAGGGCTACCGGGCGGGCGGCGCCAAGGTGACCGAGTTCCTCGGCTGGTGCACGGCCGCCGGGATCGAGCACGTGACCCTCTTCATGCTCTCCGACGACAACCTCGGGCGGCCCGCCGAGCAGCTCGGCCCGCTGATCGAGATCATCGAGGAGACCGTTCGGGACATCGCGGCCGAAGGCCGTGACTGGGAGATCCAGGTGATCGGCTCCCTCGACACCCTGCCCGGCGCCAGCGCCCAGGTACTCAAGGAGGTCGCCGCCGCGACCGCCGGACGGCACGGCCTCAAGGTCGATGTCGCGGTCGGCTACGGCGGTCGGCGGGAGATCGTCGACGCGGTGAAGAGCGCCTTCGAGAAACACATGGCGGCCGGCGGGGACCCGGCCGAACTGGTCGAGCGGTTCGAGATCGAGGACATCTCGCGGCACCTGTACTCGCCGACCGCCTCCCAGACCGACTTCATCATCCGTACCTCGGGCGAACAGCGGCTCTCCGGCTTCCTGCTCTGGCAGTCCGCGTACGCCGAGATGCACTGGGTGGACTGCTACTGGCCGGCCTTCCGGCACGTGGACTTCCTGCGCGCCCTCCGCTCGTACGCCAACCGTGAGCGGCGATACGGCAAATGACCGCGTCGCCGCCCGCCGCGTCGGCCGCGTCGGCATGTTCACCCGTTCACGAGGCGTCCGGTGGTTCAGCCGGGACAGCAGAGCGCACGATGACGGTCAACCGCCGAATAGCCTTGATCTGCGCGGGAGTCGGTGCCCTCACGATGGCCCTGACCGGGCCGGCCGCCGCCTCGCCGTTCGACGGCGGGACGTGGGTGGAGACGTCGACGGGCCAGGTCGCCGTGCTGAGCCTGGCTCAGCCGAGCCCGCCGGTCACGTGGGCCGGCGGCGCCGACGTCGTCACCGACCAGGGCGGGACCACGACTCCTTCACCAGCGGCGCCCTCCTGACCAGATGAACACGGCTGCTCTACGATCGCCGCATGATCAAAGGGGTGATGTTCGACTCCTCCGGCACGCTGCTGCGGATCGAATCGGTCCAGGAGTGGCTCGGCTCGGTGCTGGCCGCAGCCGATGTCCCGCTGAACGATGCGGAGTTCAGCGGGGCGGTACGGCGACTGACGGAGTACGGAGCCCTGCCGGGCGGTCCCGGGCCCGCGCGCGTTCCCGAGCATCTCGAAGCGGTGTGGCGCGAGCGCGACCTGACCGCCCGACGCGGCGGTGGCGATCGTGGGCACCCCGGGGGGCCCGCTCACACCTGCTGGAGCTGTCCGGCCGCCCGCAGTCGGCTGATCCCCCAGTCGAGGGCCGCTTCGAGGTGGGTCGGCTGCCCGGTGGAGAGCATGATCGCGACTCCGCCCTGGATGCCGGCCAGAAGCGCCGCCGCGGCCTCGTCGATGTCGAGCGACGCGGGCAGCCGGCCCGTACGGCGCAGGGCGCGGATGCCGCTGGCGAGGTATTCCTGCCACTCCCGCATCAGCTCGATGACGATCGCGCGGGCGCCGGGTGTGGACCGCCCGACCTCCGAGAAGAGCGAGCCCATGGGGCAGGTGTCACCCTGCGCCGTGTACCGCTCCACAACGACGTCACGCCACTGCTGCCAGGCCTCCCACGTGTCGAGCGAGCCCAGATAGGGCTGCTGGTCGTCCAAGACGCGGGTCGCCTCGTGCTGGGCGACCGCGAGCAGCAGGTCCTCCCGGCCACCGGGAAAGTAGTGGAAGAGCTGGCCCTTGCTCACCCCGGTCCGCGAGCAGATCTCATCCAGCGTCGCGGTGGCGACACCTTTCTCCCGCAGTACCCGCGCGGCCCCGGTGACGATTCGAGCCCGCGTGGCCTCGCCCTTCGGCGTCAACACACGATTCATGCCGTACCTCGCTCCCGACCCAGCCGGCACCCTCCATTTTACCGGGACACCCCCACCCACCGGTGCCGCCGCCCACCCCGGAAACCCGAGCCTCGTTCCGCGGTGCAGCAGTCCCGGATACTCGGGCAGCGCGGTCGCGAGCTTGGCGAGAGCGTGCTTCACAGCGGGGCCCGCGGTCGGATCCCAGCCGTTCGTACCCCGGCACCGTCCGGCACCGTCCGGCACCGTCCGGCACCGTCCGGCACCGCCCTGCGACGCCCGACCGCGTTGCCCCGCCTCCGCCTACCGGGCAGGGGTTCCCCCACCGGGCAGGGCTTCCTCCCGTACGCGGGAGCCGGGCTACGATCCGGGGATGTTGAACATCGGACTTATCGGCCTGGGGCGCATGGGGACTCCGATCTGTGCGCGTCTCGTCACCGCCGGCCACCGGGTCACCGCCCACGACGCGGTGCCGGAGCGCGAACAAGCCGCCCGTGATCACGGGGCCGACTGGCGCTCGACCGCCGAAGAAGTCTGTACGGGTGTGGACGTCCTCATCACCGTGCTGCCGGGGCCTGCCGAGATCACCGCCCTCATGAGCGACACCGTGCTGGCAGCGCTCGGCCCGGGCGCCACCTGGATCGACATGACCAGCAACTCGGCCGAGGCCGCCGGGCCGATCCGCGACCGGGCGCAGGCACGCGGCATCAGCGTGCTCGAAGCCCCGATCGGCGGCAACCCGGCGGACGCGGCGGCGGGCAAGCTGCGGTTGTTCGTCGGGGGAGACCGCGAACAGCTCGCCCGGCAGCGGCCGTTGCTGGAGACCCTCGCGGATCCGGACCGTATCGTCCACATCGGCGGCCACGGCACCGGCTACACGGTCAAGCTCCTCGTCAACATGCTGTGGTTCGGCCAAGCCGTCGCCACCGCCGAAGCATTGCTGCTCGGGCGCCGGGCAGGTGTCGAGCTCTCCGTGCTCCACGATGTGCTGGCGGCCGGTCCGGCGAGCAGTGCGTTCATCCGGCACGACCTTCCCTCCCTCTTCGCCGGCGACTACCTCACCTCCTTCGGGCTCGACCACATCCACGATCAACTCACCATCGTGGTCGACCAGGCCCGCGCCCTCGCCACCCCCCACGACATAGCCGAGGCCGTTCGCCGCACCTATCAGGAGGCCCTGGAGCACTACGGGCCGGCCGACGGAGAACTCCTCGCCGTGGCGATGCTGGAGGAGCGGGCGGGGCTTCGCCTTCGCGGCTGATCCATACCGGTCGCCGATCACGCCACCGCTCGTCGAGCGGCCGGCCCGCCGGACTGCGACCTCGCCGGGCGCGCGTCACGTTGGATGAACGGAACACACCCATCCGCCTCCTCCGGCGACGTGAAGCGAAGCGTCACCGGCAGGACGGCGTGTTTCCCAGCTCCCCGTCAAGCGCGCCGTCAGGCCCCCGTACGGCCTCGCCCCGCCCATCCTTCTGGACTTGTTGGTCCAAAAATTCTCCTTTACGGTGGCCAACCTGACCGAGCGCCTTTCCCGGCTCGTTCCACAGCCGCGGGGACGGCGACCGTACCGAACTCCATCCATAAAGGACCGTAACGACGGCCCCGAAGGGAACACAGCGCCATGTCCATGGATCACTACTATCTGCTCGGACGCTCCGGCTTGCGCGTCAGCCGGCTCTCCCTGGGCACGATGAATTTCGGTGTCGAGGGTTTTCACGCCGCGTACGGGAAGACCGAGGAGGAGGCCCGCCCGATCTTCGGCCGCTACCTCGAGTCGGGCGGCAACTTCATCGACACCGCGGATTTCTACACCGCGGGCCGGAGCGAGACCATTCTCGGCAACCTCATCGCTGAGGCCAAGGTCCGTGAGCGGGTCGTGCTGACCACCAAATACACCAACAGCGTCGACCCCGGGGACCCGAACGCCGGTGGCAACGGTCGCAAGCACATGATCAGGGCGGTCGAGGCGTCACTGCGCCGGCTGCGTACCGACTACATCGACCTGTTCCTGCTGCACACCTGGGACCGGATCACCCCGGTCGAGGAGGTCATGCGGACCTTTGACGACCTCACCACGGCCGGAAAGATCCGCTACGCGGGCCTGTCGGACGTGCCCGCCTGGTACGCGGCGCGGGCCCAGACACATGCCGAGGCGAATTCCCTCGTACCGGTGATCAGCCTCCAGCTCCCGTACTCCCTCGTCGGACGGACCATCGAGCAGGAACACGTCGCGATGGGCCAGTCGCTCGGGCTCGGCATCACCGCGTGGAGCCCGCTCGCCGGCGGCTTCCTCACCGGCAAGTACCGGCAGTCCGACGAGGGGGTCACCGGAAAGGGAAGGCTCGGCGACGCGGGCGCGTCGGGGTTCACCTGGACCGACCGGGACTGGCGGGTTCTGAAGGCCCTGGAGAAGGTCGCGGACCACCTCGGCGTGACCATGGCCCAGGTGGCCGTCAACTGGGTCGCCACCCAGCCCGGGATCGGCTCGGCGATCATCGGTGCCAGCAGCGCCGACCAGCTCGACTCCAACCTGGCCGCACTCGACTTCGAGATCCCCGCCGAGCTGCGCGCCTCCTTGGACGAGGCGAGTGCCGTTCCGCTGCGGCCCATGTCGGTGTACGGGATGTTCACACCGGCCTATCAGAACTGGCTGATCAGCCCCGGGGCCAAGGTGGGGGACAAGCCCGCCGGGTACGCGCCGAACGTGCTGAACTGGACGGAGTGAGCCGTCGGCCCCGCCGTCGCGAAGCCGGCCGGGTTCTTCGGGACCACCTGGCCGGGACGACCGAACGGACGAACCTCCCTGAGCACCGCGCCACGGCGGCCTGACCGGCGGCCGCGGCCGGCAGATCAGTCGTGCGGCGCGGCGTCGCCCGGCGGCGAAAGGAACGCCCGGACGGGGGATCCGCCGGGGGAAGCAAGGGACGATCTTTCACTCTTGACGGGTTGCTCCCCCGAGGCGGTTTCTCCTAGGCGGCCGGCTTGGCCACCGAATACATGACCGACCGGTCCTGCCGATGCCGCTGGATACGGCTCTTGGCGACGAGCGCCTCCAACGTGTTCCGCACGACCTGCGGTGTCGGCGTCCGGTCCGGGTACAGCCGCAGCAGTTCGTCGCGCAGCTCCTTGGCGAGACGCGGCTCGCCGTGCTCCCGCAGCAGGTCCATGAAGATGTCCCCGAGCAGCGGCTGACGCGATCTGGCCTTCGCGGCGGCCTTCGAGGTGCGCTTGCCGGTGCCGGCTCCCTCGTCGGTGACCTGCGCCCGCGGGCGGGATGTTTCTTCCTTGGCCGCGGAAGCGGCGGGGGAGTCGGGCGCGATGGCGGCTGCCTCGGGCTCGTCCTGGGCCTGCGCCGGCACCGACGGCGGGTCCTGCGGGGCCTCGAAACGCTCCGCGAGTGTCAGGATGTCCACCAGGAGAGTCTCCTCCTGCTTCAACATCTCGACTTTCTCGGTGAGTTCCCGCTGCAAGCGGCGGTTCTCCCGCAGATCCGAGGCGGCTTGTTCCACATACCGCGATCGGAGCGTGGGGGCTGATTGGCTGGGCACAACCGTTCACTCCCTCTCAATTGGACGACGCTGCGCATGCTACCCACGCTGACGACCTCCGCTGAACACTGTGAAGAGCGGGCACCACCCGGAGAGGGTCAGGGCGGTGAGGAAAGCGCCCAGCCGCTCGTCGCCCTTGGCGTACAGGTGTGCCCACCTTTCCAGGTTGAGCCGGAGTACGGCCCCAGCACGGGCGAATCCCACCCCGGAGTCGTACGCCGTGCGGATCGCGTCCCTCGCGTCGGGCACACCTGTCCCCCCGGCAGGGGAAACCGCGCGTCCCCGCCGAGGTCACACGGACGGCCCCACTCAACACATGTCCATGCGGTTCGTGGGTCGAACGGTCAGTCGCCGGAGCCGCGCTGACGGGCCCGATAGGCGGATGCCTTGACCCGGTTCCCGCACGTCCTCATGGCACACCACTCGCGCCGGTGGCCTCGCGAGCGGTCGAGGTAGACCTGGGTGCACTCGGGGCGACCGCATTCCCGCAGGAGCGCCGCGTCATCGCCCCCGACGATCTCGACCGCCTCGCGGGCGATGGCCACCAGGCCCTGCGCGGCGGAACCGGAGCGGCGCGCGCCGTCCGGACCGAGCTGCACCAGTACCGGTGCCTTCATCGCCTGCCGGTTCACCACGGCGACCGCCTCGGCCGGGAGCCGTTCGCCGGCCCGCCGCGCCTCGACCAGTGCGTAGATCGACTCCCGCAGCTCCAGCGCCGCCGCGAGGTCGGACAGGTCGGAGCCCGGCTCCTCGTCGAGCATCCGGGATTCCACGAACCAGGAGTCGAGAAGCGCCGGCGAGTCGAGCTTCTCCAGCGGCACCTCGTTGCGCCGCGCGCGCAGGGTGCCCAGGAAGTCGAGCGCGAGTGTCCCGCAGGGGAAGGCATGATCCACGTCACCACTTTAACCGGTCATCAACGTCATGGCCGTACTGACCGACTTCGGTCCCGCCCGCGCCCAGGAGTGGCCCTCGATCGACACCGAGCACTTCACGGTCCACGCACTCGGCGACAACCGGGCCGAGGTGACCGAAGGAACCAGCTCCGCCTGGGAGCGCGCCCGCTAGGTATGGGACACCGAGCAGCGCAAGGTCACCATCACCACCCTCGACTCGAAGCTCTTCGGACCTGGCGGCGGGTGGGTCTTCCAGCTCACCTCGAGGCGGAAGGCACCCGGGGCGACGTCGAACTGACCCGGGAGCCCAGCACACTCAAGGGCACGATGCTCGCCTCGCTGCTTCCCCTGATCGGGCCCTCCTCGCTCAGCAAGTCCTTCGCGGGCCGCCTGAAGGCGAAGTAGCCGGCCTGGCGGGCGGTCACGTCAGGTCAGGTCGGGGGTGGGCTGGTGGTAGACGAGAAGAGCCACGTCGTCGTCGTGATGGCCCTCGCCCAGCAGGGCGGCGCAGAGATGGTCGACAACGGCGCCCGGTGCGAGCCGGAGGCTCTCGGCCAGGGCGGCGGCCGCACGGTCGATGCCGATGCTGAGGATCTCGCGCCGACGTTCGACCAGCCCGTCCGTGTAGAGCAGCAGATGCGCGCCGGCCGGAATCGTCGTCGTGGTCTCCGGGCGGTCGGCGCCGGTGCGGACCGCCAGCGGCAGGGACTGCGCGTGTTCGAGCCGCTGGACGCCTCCGCCGGGTGTGGCGACGAGCGCCGGCAGGTGTCCCGCGCTGCTGTACCGTACGGTCGCGGTGGCGGGATCGAGCACCGCGCAGAACACCGTCCCGCAGTACGCGCCGGGCAGCAGCTCGCCGAACCGGTCCAGGGCCTCCAGCACCCGGGCCGGCCCGATGTTCTCCAGCAGCAGCGCCCGGGCGGCGCTGCGCAGTTGGCCCATGGTGGTGGCGGCGGGCAGACCGCGGCCGACCACGTCGCCGACGACCACCCCGTAGCGGCCGCCGGGCAGTCGCACCACGTCGTACCAGTCGCCCCCGACTTCGAGCGTGGAGCCCGCCGGTTCGTAGCGGACGGCGAACCCGGCGGGAAGGTCGGCCGGGCCGAGGATCGCCCGTTGCAGCGCCAGGGCCACCTGGCGCTGCTCGTCACTGGCCCGGGCCCGGGCCAGCGCACGCTGAAGATGGCCGGTGAGCTGGACCATCAAGGTGCGGTCCGCGATCGAGAACGGGCGCGGGCGGCCGAACTCAAGCCAGAGCACGGCCTGTTCGACGCCGTCGAACAAGGGGGCGCCCACCGCGCCCCCCGCGCCCCCCGCGGTCACCGCGTCAGCGCCGTCGCTCGGGCCTGCGGCCGGTTCGTCCTTCCCCGCGATGAACAGGCGCCCGGTGCTCGCGTATGCGGCGATCCGGGCCGGCGGCAGAGCGGCACCCGACGGCGGAGCGGGCGCGGTGGTGGCGGTGGTCTCGCAGCCGCCCGACTCGTTCCAGCGCAGCAGGGACACCCGCTCGGCCTGCCAGCAGTCGCGGAACTCCGCTAGGCCGACACTCAACACCTGCGCCGCGTCGTCCACTCCGGTGAGCAGGCCGGCCAACCGGGCCACCGCGGCGTCCCGTTCGGCGACCAGATGCTGGGCGGTGACATCGCGCAACGTACCGACCAGGAGCTGCCCTCCACCGCCCGGCCGCCCCTGACCGCCCTGGTCGCGCAGCGAATCGAGGGACACGTCGACCCACAGCCGGCGGCCGTCCCGGTGCCGCAGCGGCAGCACGAAGCGGCCGCGGCCGTGCGCGCGTACGGTGGCCAGACCGGCTTCGACGAGCGCGAACCCCTCAGGATCCTGCTCGGCCCTGGGCCACCACGGGTGGGGGACCGGCCAGGGCAGCTCCGGGGCCTCATAGCCGAGGAGTTGGGTGAAGGCGTCGTTGATCTCGATGACGCTGAGGTCGGGTCCGGCCACGAAGAAGCCGTCCTGCATGGCGTTGACCAGCGCGGTGCGCCAGGCGGACTCGTGGTTGCGCAGCCGGGCCAGGTCCAGATTGGAGCGGACCCGGGCCAGCAGGTCCGTCGAGGAGAACGGCTTGGCCAGGTAGTCGTCGGCGCCGGCCGCCAGACCCTCGACAGCGGCCTCCTCACCGGCGCGGGCGGAGAGGAACACCACCGGGGTGCGAGCGGTGGCGGGCTCGGCCCGCAGCGCGCGCAGCAGCCCGAAACCGTCGAGACCGGGCATCATCACATCGGTGAGGACGAGGTCGGGGCGGATCCGGCGGGCCGCGCGCAGCGCCTCGTGGCCGTCGGCCGCCACCGTCACCGTGTACCCGGGCTCCAGCAGCCCGACCAGGTAGGTCCGCAGATCGGCGTTGTCCTCCGCGACGAGTACGGTGCCGCCACCGGGCGGAACCGGCGCCGTCGCGCCGCTGTCGCCGAATCGGGCGGGAGAAGTCCACTGGAGCGCCTCGGCCACGTAGTCGGCGGCCCGGCTGCCGTTCGGGGTGCGCCGGGCGGGCACCTCGGCCACCCGGGCCGGGACCCGTACGGTCAGCGTCGTGCCCCGGCCGGGCCGGCTGACCGCCGAGGCATCGCCGCCGTGCAGCGCGGCCAGCTCCCTGACCAGGGCCAGGCCGATGCCGGAGCCTTCGTGGGACCTGCCCCGTACCCCGCGAACCTGGCGGAAGCGCTCGAAGATGTGCGGCAGTTCGTCCGCCGGCACACCAACACCGGTGTCGCTCACCTCCAGCGCCACACTGTCGCCGGTGATCCGCAGACCGATCCGGATCTCTCCCTCCAGGGTGAACTTCACCGCGTTGGAGAGCAGGTTGAGCACGATCCGTTCCCACAGATCGGGATCGATCAGCACCGGTCGCGGGTCGACCGGGCAGTCGATGATCAGCCGGAGCCGCGCCCGGGCCACGGCCGGTGCGAAGGACTCGGCGATACCCCGGGTGAGCGCGCCGAGTTCGACCGCGACCGGCTCCGGACGCAGCCGGCCGTCCTCGATACGGCTGAAGTCCAGCAGGGTGTCGACCAGCCGCCGCAGCCGGCCCGCGTTGCGGTGGATGATCTCCATCCGTTCGCGCTGGGCGGGCACCAGCGGGTGCCGTTCGTCGGCGAGCGCGTCGTGGGCCGGACCGGTGATCAAGGTCAGCGGGGTGCGCAGCTCGTGGCTCACGCCGGTGAAGAACTTCGTTCTGGCGCGGTCGAGTTCGGCCAGCTCCTCGGCGCGGCGCAGCTGCGCCGCCTGGGCTTCGGCGTCGGTGACCGCCGCCGTCAGATGGTTGGCGGCGAGCGTGAGGAATCCCCGGTAGGCGTCGTCGAGCGGCAGGTGCGGGCTGACGCCGAGGACCACCGCGCCGCGCGGCCGGTCGCTCTCGGTGGCGGCGAGCGGCATGGCCACCGCGGTGTCGACCGGGGCGTGCCCGGCCGGATCCGCGCCGGGCAGCACCCGGCCTTGGAGCTGCTGGGCGAGGCCGGTACGGGTCTGTGCGACGCCCTCGGTGACGGCCCGCCAGATCCAGCCGCCGTCGCCGTCACCGCAGCGGTCACCCGCCGCCCGCTGCCCAGGACCCTCCGTCCCGTCCGCCCGCTGCCCGGCCCCCTCCGCCGCCCTCCCCGCCGGTGTCGGCGCGGACACCTCCCGCGGCAGCGGTCCCTGGCCCCCGGAACCCTGCTCAGCGAGCCCGAACGCGGCCACCGCCCGGGCCCGGCCACCGTCCTCGTCCAGCAGGTACACGGCGCCGAAAGGAACGTCCTCGCGGTGCCCGTCCAGTACCCGCGTGGCCGCGGCGCAGGCCAGCCGGGCATCGGAGACCTGGGCGGACCTGACCTCGCCGAGTTCGCGCAGCGCGCGTAGCCGGCGGCTGCCCAGCACATGACCGGTGGTCTCGGTGACCACCGTGAGCACCCCGCCCACGCCGCCGCCGGAGGCCGGGATCGCGCTGTAGGCGAAGGTGAAGTAGACCGCCTCGTCGAGGGCGTGCCGCCGCAGCGCCAGCCGGAGATCCTCGTGATACGTCGACTCGCCGCGCCGCATCACGTTGGTGATCATGCCCCCGACCACCGGCCACGCGTCGGACCACACCTCCGCGCAGGGCAGGCCGAGGGCGGGATGCTTGGGCCCCAGGATCGGCACGAAGGCGTCGTTGTAGACCATCGCCAACTCCGGGCCCCACATGATCATCATCGGGAACGGCGAGTTCAGGCACAGACCCACCGCGGTGCGCAGCTCCGGGCACCACTCGTCGACCGGGCCGAGTACCGTCGCCGGCCACACGGTCTCCGCCATCAGCCGGCTGACCGCGCTGTCCGGGTGCGTCGCCAGCAGCTCCCGCGGGAACCGTGGGCGGACCCGCCGCGCCCGGTCGTCGTACGGGGTCCCAGCCACCTCGACACCTGCCTCCGCTCAACGCCGCATCCGCGGTGTTCGCCCATGCCCCGCCCCACAGCCCGGTGACAGGTGGTGAGGACCATCTTGGTCGAGCCAACAGGGACGGATCTTCTTTGGCAACCCGCCGCCAGGCGCCGCCCGTCCCGGCGGATCCGTACACCCCCCGCTGTACACCCCCGCTGTCCGGTCGGTCGCCGAAGCGCGGGCCGCTCGCGCGCCGGCCCGCCGAGCCCGGATGACCCAGTGTGATCGGATAACGGCGCAGGGTACGACCGACCCCATGGCCGCCCGCGCCCGTCCAGGACCCCGCGCCGCGCCGATCCCGTACGCCGGGGCTCTCCCGCGCGTCGCCGCCGCCATCCGCCGTGGCGCGGGGCTGGATGGTCCTTGTGATCCATTTCGTACTGCTCATCGTGTGCGCGGCGGCGATCTACCTCTCGTGCGAGTGGTTCGTCAACGCCGTGGAATGGCTGGGCCGGCGGCTGAAGGTCGGGAGGATGGCGGTCGGCACGATCCTGGCCGCCTTCGGTACCGCGCTGCCCGAGTCGGTGGTGACGCTGGTGGCCGTCACCACCGGAAGCACCTCCTCGGCGAAGGACATCGGCGTCGGCGCGGCGCTCGGCGGGCCGCTGGCGCTCTCCACCGTCGCCTATGGCGTGACCGGCTTCGTGCTGCTGCGCAGACGCCGCCGCCAGGACGCCGCCGTACGCGAGGAGACCGGCCGCCCGCCCGCCACCTCCGGCGCGCAGGTGCTGGGCGACGAGCGGGACGTGCGGCGGCTGGCGAAGGACCAGAAGTGGTTTCTGCCGATCTTCGTGGTGAAGGTCGTCCTGGGCCTGGTCGCCTTCGCCGACAAGGCCGCCCTCGGCCTGCTCTTCTTCGCCGCCTACGCCGTGTACTTCTGGCATGAGATCCGCAGCGGTGACGAGGGCGGCGGCGAGCCGGAGCGGCTCGAACCGCTCAAGGTCCGGCGCAAGGCCGCCTCGCCCGCCACCCGGGCGGTCGTCGGGCAGACCGTGGCCGCGCTGGCGGTGATCTTCCTCGCCTCCCAGCTCTTCGTGAAGCAGCTCGACGCCATCGGCCCGACACTGGGACTGTCCAGCGAGGTGACCGCGCTGCTGCTCTCCCCGGTCGCCACCGAACTCCCCGAGGTGATGAACGCCATCATCTGGGTCCGCCAGGGCAAGACCAAACTGGCCCTGGCCAACATCTCCGGGTCGATGATGATCCAGGCCACCGTGCCCAGCGGTCTGGGCCTGCTCTTCACCGCCTGGAAGTTCGACGGCGCCCTGATCTGGTCCGGCCTGATCACCATCGCCGCGATCGTCTACCTGCTGCTGACGATGCGCGCGCACCGGCTCACCCCGGGCCGGCTGACCGTCGCGGCCGGCTTCTACGGCGTCTTCGCCGTCGGACTCGTCCCGATCCTGTCCTGAGCCACGGCCGGCGCGCTCCCGGCGGTCCCGGCGCTCCCGGAACCCGGCCGGCCACCCGCGGGGGATATCGCGGATAAACGCCGTAAAACAGGACAGGCGCATCGTGTGGAGGGGACCCACACCGTGCTGCGTGCGTCCACGGGACGGACCGCGCGGGACCCGGCGGACATCCCGAGATGGGGCGGCTGAGCATGAGCGCATCCGAATCGACGAACTCCCGGGACGAGAAGCCCTCCGCTGCCGACTCCTACGGCGGGCAGGTGGTCCGCACCCTGCTGAACGCCGCCATCAGAGAAGTGGTCGACGAGCTCGACGCGGTCATGGCCGCCGTCTACTTCGCGGACGAAGGATCCGAGTATCTGTGCGCGGCGATGATCGGCGGCACCTCGCCCGCCACCCACGCGATGCCGGAACGCATAGCGGTTGACGACCCCTACGCGTCCGGGCTGGCGTACCGCACCGGCCAGCCGGTTGTCATGGACGGCTCCGACATCTGCCGCGAGGAGGACGATCTGGTCGCCTTCCTCAGCTCCTTCTCCGTCGTCGCGGCCCCCATCACATGCGACGGGCACACGTTCGGCGTCCTGACGACGGTCAGCCGGCCGCTCGGGGAGGGCACGCAGGCCTACGAGTCGCGGCTCAGCTCGCTGCGCGACCGCGCCCGGGGCCTGGCGCTGGCCCTGAATCCCCTCGCCGAACGGGGCATCCCCCTCGGTCCGCCGCCCTGGCCCATCGTGATCCCCCTGCATCGGCGACAGCCGAACCCGTACGCCCCGGAGGTACCCGGATGGGGCCTGCCGGAGGCACCCGGTTCAGCGGGTCACACGTTCATGTACCAGATCTTCAAGCTGGACCGATCCCTGAACCGGGCGCTGAGCCGCGACGACATCACCGCGACCGCGCAGCGGCATCTCATGGAGCCTTTCAAGGCCCAGGAGATGATGCTCGCCTGGTTGGACCAAGGACGCCTGTGGGTCGTCGGGCACCGCGGCCGGCTGTCGCCCGACGGGCGGGAGCTGCACGGCGCCGGCGCCGAGAGCCGGACGCCCGCAGCCGAGGTGGTGAGCCAGGGAAAGCCCCTCTTCTACAGCGACCGGGCCGAGAAGAGCGCCGACTTCCCCGAGACACCCGAGGACGGCACGGAGGCCTGCGCGTACCTCCCCCTCAAGGGAAGCCGCTCCCCGGTCGGGGTCTGCTACCTCGCCACCGGTGTCCCGCACACGTTCGCGGCCGAGGAGCGGGCCGTGCTGATGGTGATGGCGGGGATGATCGGCGCCGCCCTGGAACGGGTGTGCCTGGCGCAAAGTGAGCACGAACTCGCCCAGAGCCTCCAGAAGCGGCTGCTTCCCCGTACCCTGTCGGAGCTGCCGGAACTCGTGGTGGCCGCCCGCTATCTGCCGGCCGGCGCCACCACCGCCTCGGGCGGCGACTGGTTCGACGTCGTCAGGCTCGGCGAGGACCGGATCGCCCTGATCGTGGGGGACGTCGAGGGCCACGGCGTCGACAGCGCGACCGTGATGGGCCAGGTACGCACGTCGGTTCTCGCCTACATCCGCGAAGGCCACCCGCCCGCGGTGACGCTGGAACGGGCCGGCCGGCTCCTCGCGGACATGGACACCGAACTCTTCGCCACCTGCTGCGTCGTGTTCCTCGACGGGACCACCGGCGTCGTCACGTACTGTCTGGCCGGGCACCCACGGCCGGTGTCCCGCGGCTCCGAGGGACTCCAAGAGCCCCTGGACGGCCCTCCCGGACCACCGCTCGGCGTCCAACCCGACATCCCGTACCAGGACTTCGAGTGCAGTCTCGACCCCGGAACCCTGATGCTCCTCTACACCAACGGCATCGCACGCGGCGCCGGTTCTGACTGCGTCAGCTACGCCGGGCAGGTGCTGGACGGGCTCGGCTGGCTCCCCGCCCAGAACCTGGAGGAACGGGCCGACAAACTGGTCGGGGCCCTCCCCGCGCCGCAATCGCGGACGGACGACGCCGTGCTGCTGCTGGCACGCTACGAAGGGCCCCGGCTCAAGGAATCGCGGCGGTTCGGCCGGCTCGACATTCAGCGCCGCGATCTCCAGGGTGTGGCCAACGCCCGGGGCTTCGTCCGGTCGCAACTGGAGAGCTGGGACCGCGAACGGCTGGCGGACACCCTGGAGATGATCGCGTCCGAACTGTCGACCAACGCGCTGATCCACGCCGACAGCGACGTCCAACTGCGGCTGCGCGAGTTCGCCCACCACATCGGTCTCGAAGTCATCGACTCCGACGCGGCGCCCCCGGTCCCCGCGTTCACGGTCACCTCCGAGGAGGACAGCCGGGAGTCCGAGCACGGACGCGGCCTCGTCATCGTGGACGCCCTCGCCTCCGCCTTCGGAAGCTCGCCCAACGGCCTCGGCAAGACCGTATGGGCCGAGGTGGCGACCGACTGACCCCGGCCCGCCCGGCGGAGGTCAGTGCTGGGCGAGCATGCCCTCGCGCAGCTTGCCCAGCACGCGGGCGAGCAGCCGGGACACATGCATCTGGGAGTAGCCCAGTTCCTCACCGATCTCCGACTGCGTCATCTCCTGGCCGAAGCGCATCTGGAGAAGCTGCCGCTCGCGAGCGTCGAGTCGGCCGAGCATCGGGGCGAGCGTCTGGAGATCCTCGACCAGTTCCATCGCGGGATCCCAGCCCCCGATGGTGTCGGCGTACGAGCGGCCGGCGTCGCTGTCGTCCTCACCCGCGGTGATGTCGATCGAGCCGGCGGTGTACCCGTTGGAGGCCACCAGCCCCTCGATGACCTCCTCCTCGGTGATCTCCAGGTACGCGGCGAGTTCGGCGACGGTCGGCGGCGCGTCCAGCACGGCGGTGAGGTGGTCACGTGCCTTGGCGAGTTCGACCCGCAGCTCCTGAAGCCGCCGGGGCACGTGCACGGCCCACGAGGTGTCGCGGAAGAACCGCTTCATCTCGCCGACGATGTACGGGACGGCGAAGGTGGTGAACTCCACCTCACGGCTCAGCTCGAACCGGTCGATCGCCTTGATCAGCCCGATCGTGCCGACCTGGAGGATGTCCTCCATCTGCTCGGCGCCCCGGCCGCGGAAGCGCCGCGCGCTGAAGCGGACCAGGGACATGTTCATCTCGATCAGCGTGCCGCGGACGTAGCTGTACTCCCGGGTGCCCTCTTCGAGGCTCTGCAACCGGTCGAAGAACAGCTTCGAGATGACCCGCGCGTCCTTCGGAGCGACCTTGGACGCGTCCTCGATCCAGGGCAGTTCGCCGGCCACGTCGGCGGGGGAGGTCAGGGAGCCCGCTGTGCCGGGCTCGACGGAGGTTCCGGTCGGCTGCGTGGATACCGTCACGTCATCACCTTAAATCGTCTGCCGGGGCAAGGCCCTCGTACCCCCGAAGCCGTACACCACTCCCACACCGGCCGGATCGAATTCCGGATCCGCCCGAACGGGCCGGCGCGGGACGCCGGTGCCCCGAGCCCCGACCGGGTCATGTCGGCGGACCCGACGTGATCGGAACGCGCAGCGCCAGCAGCGCGGTGTCGTCACTGGCCCAGCCGTCGTTGTGGGCGGCGAGGACCGAGGCGAGCCGTCCGATGGTCGCGGCGGCGTCCATCCCGCCGCATCCGGCCAGCGCCGCCGCCAGGTCGGACTCGCCGAACATCGGCCGGCCCGGGTTCGGCACGGTCGCCTTCCGCCCGCGGGACTCGATGGCGCCGTCGGTGTAGAGCAGCAGGAGATCGCCGGGGGCGAGCCGGAAAGCGGTGTCCTGGAGCCGCACCTCCGGCAGCACCCCGAGCAGCGTGCCGAACTCACCGAGCTCCTCGACGCCGCCGTCCGCTCGCCGTACCAGGGCGCGGGGATGACCGCCCAGGCACAACGTGCCCTCCACACCGTCCGGGAGCGCGCGGAACGTCGCGCAGGTGGCGGTCAGGAAACGCGGACTGCGCTGCGCGAGCATCGCGGTGTTCAGCCGCCGCAGTATCTCGGCCGGGGAGAGATGATCGACCGCGTCGGCCCGCAGCGTGTAGCGGGCCAGCGCGGTCACCTTCGCCGCCTCCACGCCCTTGCCGCAGACATCGCCCATCACCATCGCCCACCACGGGCCCTGAGCCCGGAAAAGGTCGTAGAAGTCGCCGACCACGCCGGCCGACCCCGAAGCCGGGAGGTAGGAGGCCGCGGCGTCGAGACCCGGCACCTGCCGGAGCACCGGCGGCAGCAGGCTGTCCTGCAGGCTGCGCGCCAGAGCGTCCGACTCCTGGAGCGCGGTCCTGGACGTCGCCAGCGACTGGCGCAGATGGATCTCGTTGCCCACCGAGCGGGCCAGGGTGTCCAGCGTGGCCAGCTCGGCCCGCGTCCACGCGTGCGCGGCCCGGTCGACGACGCACAGCGTGCCCAGCACCTCGCCGCCCGGGGCCCGCACCGGGTACCCGGCCCACGCGCCGATCCGCGTCGGCCGCACCGAGGGGTGATCGCGGGTCCGTGGATCGTTGACGGCGTCGTCCACCACAAAGCGTTCGCCGAGGCCGACCACGAAGGAGCAGAGGCTCTCCCCGACCGGGCGCTGCCGCTCCTCGATCCCCTCGGCGTCGACGCCCACACACGACTTCCAGAACGACCGGTCGGCGTCCACCAGCGTGATGAACGCCCGGTCCACCCCGGCCACCGTCGCCGCCACCCGCGCCAGATCGTCGAAGGCGTCCTCAGGCCCGGTGTCGAGCAGCCCGGTGGCCGCCACGGCTGCCAGGCGCCGCGGATCCGACAGCGCCGCCGGCAGACCGTCCGCACGCACCCCGCCGGCAAACCGCACCTCCGCCATCCCGCGCTCTCCTCCGTAGACCCCACTACGCCACCCGGCCCCGACCAACCTACCCACCCGCGGCGCCCTTCCCGGAAGAACCGATGGCCGGGGCGGGCGTCCTGCGGATGGTGCGGCCGGATCACGGCGTGGCGCCCTGAGGCGGGGGCGAGGGTCAGCGCAGGTGCTTGATGACCTCGGCGAAGGTGGCCATGTGCGGCTCCAGGACGCTGACGTAGGTGATGCCGAACTCCTCCCGGTAGCGCAGCAGCCGCTCCGCGACCTCCCGCGGGGGGCCGACCAGGACGCCGGGGAGCTGGGTGAGGTGGTCGTCGTCGAGGCCGCTGGCCTGCCGGATGATCGTGAGGTCGACCTTCTCCGTGCTCTCGGCCGCCGCCGCGACGAACAGGTTCAGCTCGACGGCGTCGAAGCGGTCGCCGGCCGCCTCGCGCAGCACCTGGACGCGGCGGGCGAGCGCGTCCTCCGGAGCGAGGCCCGGTGTCACGCCGGCCATGATCGAGAAGCTGAAGATGTCGGCCTCCCGGCCGGCGAGAGCCAGCATGCGGTCGCCGGCGCCGCCCAGCATGATCGGCGGCCGCGGCTTGTCCGGCTCGGCGGCGAGCAGCGCACGCGTCGCCGTCAGCGTCGCCTCCAGCTTGCGCAGGCGCTCTCCCGGGGTGCCGAACGGCAGACCCACGGCCTCGAACTCGGCCGGCACGTAACCCGCTCCCAGCCCCAGCTCCAGGCGGCCCTCGGTGAGGCGGTGCACGTCGGCGACGTCACGGGCCAGGTACGCGGGGCTGAGGATGCCGGCATTGAGCACGAAGGTGCCCAGCCGGATGGTGGTCACGTCGGCCGCGGCCACCAGCGCGGGGAAGGGCGCCGGCAAACCCAGGTGGTCGGCCACCTGGATCACGTCGTACCCGAGGTCCTCGACCTCACGCACGCGGGCGCGCCAGGCCGACCGGGAACCGACGTTGAACAGACTGACGCCGAAGCGGAACGGGTTTTGGGTCATGACAGCCCTTCGTGCTGATGAACGGTTGAGCCGATTCGGCCCCTGGGATACAACGCGTTCCGCGGCTGTCGCGTTCACCGCACGTGGCATATATCACCCTGATGACGGGCTCGTGACCTGGTGGCAGCGGTCGTGGCGCCGTTACGCGGTGTGATCCGGCCGGAGAAGCCGCTCGGTCGGTGGTCCGGCGGCTGTGTTTGTGTCTGGCGTGGCCGATGTGTTGGACGGTGCGGGTGCGGACGTGTTGGTCGATGTGTTTGTGGTGTGGTGCGTGTGTTGGTTGTGGCGGGTGGAGGTGTGATGGGTGCCTTTTGCCCGCTGCCGAGTGGGCCGAAAGGGTGACGCGCCTCCGGGTGGGTTGCGGGTGGGCGGGGTGCGGTGAATAACTGTGCGTATCCAAACCGGTGGGCCGCCCACCCTCTCCGGGGGAGTGGCGGGTTCATTCGACGTGGTGTCCCGGGTGTCGATGCCCGGGATGTGTCGGGCGGGTTCGCCACAATGGGCACCCCTGCGGGAGGGGTTTGGATCCGTCAGTCGGCGCCGTTCTTCGGCGCCGACTGACGTGACCGTCCCGGTGCCCGCGGGGGAGGCACCGTGCGACGTGTATGTCTCCCGCGATCCGGCTCTGTTGCGTGGGCGACGGCGGCCCTCGCCCGTTCCGCCGGTGCCGGCCGGCTCTGGAGGAGGGGTTGAGGGATGTTGATGACGGGGCGTCCTGGGGCGCAGATCACGTTGTCGGCGCGTGAGGTCGAGCAGTGGCCGCATGTTCCGGCGGCGTATGGGCTGGCGGATATGTGGGTGCGGGGGAGGCCGGCTTTCTTTCATCTGCCGGCGGTTGAGCGGTCGGTCGCGGTGGGGCGTCATCTGACGCGGTTGTGGCTGGATCTGGAGGGGATCGGGGATGAGGGGGCGCGGTTCTCGGCGCTGTTGGTGGTCTCGGAGCTGATGACCAATGTGGTGGTGCATACCAACAGTGCGGGGATGACGGGTCGGTTGCGGCGGACGAGTGATCAGATGCTGGTGCACATCCTGGACGAGGGTGGGGTGTTGCCGTTCCGGCATCCGCACCGCGGTGGTGATCCGGATGATTACGGTCGGGGTCTGGCGCTGGTGGCCCGCTCGGTGAAGGGTCTGGGCACGGAGCTGGAGGTGGACGGCGGCCGCACGGTCTGGGCCCGCATAGCCCTGACGGGGTGAATCCGCACCTGCGGCGAACCCTGGATGCCCTGGATGTCCCGGATCCCCTGGACACACTGGGCCTACTGGCCGTAGACGCCGAACTCCCAGAGGGAGTAGCCGAACTGGGTGCCCCGAACGGTGCCGAGGACGCGGACCCAGCGGCCGCTGCCGCTGAGCGGGACCTGGACGTCGCCGCCGCGTCCGGTGGTGGAGGAGGCGATGGTCTGCCACCGCGAGCCGTCGGGCGAGACCTGGATCTGCCAGGAACTGGCATAGGCGGTCTCCCAGTCCAACTCGACCTGCGTCAGCGTACGCGTCTGGCCGAGGTTCACGGCAGGGGACTGCGGGTCGCCGGAACCACTCGCCCAGCGGGTGGCACGGTTGCCGTCGACCGCGTCGGCCCCCGCCATCGTGCTGCCCGACTCCACGCTGGACGCCTGCACCGGCCCGGCCGATCGCGAGGTTCACCCGCGGCGCGGTGGTGGCCGCGCCGAAGACACCCAGCGGCACGCCGTTCGCGATGGCCCGCATCCCCGCGTCGTTCGGGTGCAGATGGTCGCCGGAGTCGTAAGCGGGCAGCTACGCCTGCGGGTTGGACGGGTCGTGAGTGGCCGCGTCCACATCGTTCACCGCGTCGCAGCCGCTCGACGACGTACGCAGGAACGCGTCGTACGCCTCCCGGGTGTCCTCCCGGCTCCGCGTCCACCCGCTGGTGCCCTTGAACGGGGTGAGCGTCGAGCAGACGAACCCCACGCCCTTCGCGTGGGCGGCGGTCACCCAACTGCGAGAAGGAGGACTCGATCTGGGCGAGCGTCAGCGGGTTGGAGTTGAGCGGATCGTCGACGACGTCGTCGCCGAAGATCACCCACTTCACACCGGACCCGCTGGCGGACACCCAAGGTCCGAGCCACCTGTGGGACGCCTGGAACGACGGGGACTACGCGCACTACCGCGACCACGACCCGGCGTTCGTGGCGGAGATGGGGTGGTGCGGCCCCGCCGCCTGGACCACCCTCGAACGCCTCCTCGACGGCGAGACACCCGGCCCCGGCTCACCGCTCACCGTCCACCACCTGCGCGCGATCGACGGCGTCCACAAACTGACCCGCGGGCTGCAACCGCATGTGCCCACCCCGGCCGACGGCTCCGACTGGCACTTCGCCACCCAGGTGGCCAGGCCCGCGCCGTCGCCGCCGGCACGGAATGGCTGCGCTCCCGGGAACGCTGCTCGGGGGTTGTCGTGTGGCAGCTCAACGACTGCTGGCCCGCCGTGATTTGGTCGGCCGTGGACAGCCAGGGGATCGAGAAGCCGCTGTGGTTCGCGCTGCGCCGGGCGTTCGCTCCCCGCCTGGCCACCGTCCAGCCGCTCCAGCCGGGCCCCACCCACGACCCCACCGGCCACCAGGGGCTGACCCTCGCCCTGGTCAACGATTCCGGCACCGACTGGCGGCCCGATGTCCTGGCTCGGCGGATCGGGTTCGACGGCCGTGAGCGTGCGGGCACGCGGCTGCGGCTCGACTGCCCGGCGGGCGGCCTGCACCGGGTGCCCCTGGACCCGGCGATCGGTTCGCCCGCCGATCCTGCGGCCGAGATACTCGTCGTCGACGTCGAGGGGAACCGGACGACGTGGACGTACCGCCCGGACCGCGAGCTGACCCAGGGCCGGCCGAGGCGCAGGGTCGACCTCGCGGTCGCGGACGGCGAACCCCACGTAAGCGTCACCGCTTTGACGGTCCTGCGCGACCTGTGCGTCTTCGCCGAACGCGTCGGGCCCGCCGGGCCCATCGGATACGGCGTTGCTCGACGTGGCGGTCCGATCGATCGCGGAGCGGCCGCCTGCCGTCACCCGGCGATGAGCTTCGCGGCGTCGGGGGCGTAGACGGTCATCCAGTGCGGGCGCAACCGGTAGAAGACCACCTCGTTGTCCCAGTCGAAGGCGTCGTCGCCGTAGAAGCCCTTGAGATAGGCGAGCAGGTCCGGCCAGTCAGCGGCCGGCTCTCCCCCCTCGGGGTTGAGGATCTCCACCGCGCCGTGCGTGAACACTCCCAAGTCCTCGCCGCGCATGTGCGCGACGCTGGCGGCGGGGCGACTGGCGAGGTGGCGGGCCTTGGCGGCACCGCGTGCCGTGCCGAAGTACCACGTACCGTGCAGAAAATGCCCGTCCACACCGCTGATCCGCGGCTCCCCCTTGGCCGTCACCGTGGACAGGGCGAGCGTGCACATGCCGGTCAGGATCCGGGTGAGCTGCTCCGCGGTCACGGTGCGCTCGGCGACGATCGAGCGGAGGTGGTCGGTGGAGCGGGCCAGCGAGGCCCCGAGCAGGGCCTGGAGCTCGTCGAGTTCTTCGGGCGTCTCACGCATCGGACCACCATAGCCAGGGCGCGCCGCTCCCGGGCACGCCGCGTCGGTTCGGGTCAACTCCCTTTCGCCTGGAGGAAGTTGCTCGGCGTGCCGCGGCCGGCGACCCCGGACGGTACTCGCTCCGTTTCACAGGGCAACCCTCCGGGCCCCTCGTCTGTCTCAACGGACACCAGACGTCGAGGGGGAGGGTTCTGATGAGACCCATTTCAGACAGCGGAAGCAGCACAAGCAGCAGAAGAGGAACGGGCCGCGCGGGCGCGCTGGCCGCCGCGCTCGCGGTGATCGTGCCGGCGATGATCGCCGGCACGGCGGGACCGGCCGCGGCCGCCACCGGATCGCTCGCGGTCACCATGCTGGACCGGGATGGGCAACCGGTCACCAATACGGTGAGTGCCGTTCCGCTGGACACCCCGGGAGCCGCCGCCCGGCAGTTGACGAGCGGGACGGTCGCCGCACTCACCCCCGGCCAGTACGCGCTGCTGACCTCCTCCTACGACGGTGACCCCGTCCTCGTCACCCTGGGGGGCCGCATCGTCACAGTCACCGGCGGGGCCACCACCGCGGTCACCATCGACGCCCGCCAGGGCCGCGAGCTGAAGATCGCCACCGACTCCGGCGCAGGCGACTCCGGCCCGACCTACGCGCAGGCGATCGCCGCCCGCGTCTGCGTCGACGGCAGGAACACCGACGACCACGCCATGAGCAACGCCGAGCGGGGACGGGTGTTCGTCATTCCCAACGCCGACCCGCGCACCCAACTGGGCTACGTCTCCAACTGGGCACCCGGCACCGACACCGGCGGGGACGCGTACGCCGCCGCCGGGACCGTCCCGCTGACCGGCGACCCGATCACGGTGCCGATCGCCTCCACCGGATCCGTGGTGGCCAAGGTGCTGCGCGGGCCGTCCGCGCAAGACGAGGAGTACGCGGTGGTCCTGCCGCGACCCCAGGGCTCGGGGTGCGAGCTGAACCTCCACGCTCCGCCGATCGGCGTCTACATCCCCTACCAGCGCACCACCCACGCCACCGCGGGCGTATGGGAGTTCAGCCACGACTCGCCGAACGACTACTGGCGCGCCCCCGTGACCGTCACGGCGGGCAGCACCACCTCGCTGGAGTTCGGCCGCGCCGTGTGGGGCCCGGCCCGCTATCTGCCGTGGGTGCAGGGCGGCCAGATCGGCTTCGACACCTCGGGGATGGTCGCCGACCCGCTGATCCCCGGCGGCGACAACACCATCAACGCGACCGCGACGCTCTACCGCGACGGCAAGGCGGTGGCGACGAAGAGCGGACTGGGCACCTCCCCGTCCGTCAAGGGCCCGAAGGCTTTCACCGCGCCGATCACCGCCTCGGCCGCCTACACCCTCAAGGTGCACGGCTTCCGGCACGCCGACGGTGAGTCGCAGCCGGCCGGCATGATGTCCACGGCCACCGACGCGGCGTTCTCCTTCCACGCCGGACCCACCTCGAACGCGGTGCCGCCCGCCTTCCTCACCCGCTTCCTGCCCTCGGGTCTCGACCTGTACAACCGCACCCAGGCCGGCCACGCCACGCCCATCCCACTGACGCTCGACCGGACCAGCACCCGCACCGGCGTGCCGCTGTGGCCCGCCACCGTCCAGAAGGTCGAGGTATTCGCCTCCACCGACGGCGGGCGCAGCTGGCACCCGCTGACCGTCACCCGCACGGCCGGCGCCTGGGCCACCACCCTGCCCGCCCAGGCGGCCGGCACCGAGATCTCCCTCAGCGCCCGCGTGACCGACACCGGCGGCAACCAGACGGTCAGCACCGTCTACCGCGCCTTCATCACCGATTGACCCATCGCCGCCGCGGGCGGCGTGCTGGTCGGCCGGGTCCTGGTCCTTCCCGCGGGATTACCAGGGTATGTCCCCGTTCTCGTCCTGGAAGGTGCCGGTGGGGCCGTCGGCGTCGAGTGTCGCCAGACGCACGACGATCCCGGCGCTCTCCCGCGGTGGCCTACCGATTCCGAAGGCCGCGGTCAGGTCGGTCGCGGTGGTGCCGGGCTCGACCGCGTTGAACTTGATGCCCGGCTGGGACTTGGCGTACTGGACGGTGAGCATGGTGGCCGCGGCCTTGGACGCGGAGTAGAGCGGCAGCGGCAGGTTGAACTCCGGCCGCTCCGGATTGGTCACCGCCCAGAAACCGCCGGCACTGCTGGAAACGGTGACCACGGTGGGGTTCGAGGATTTGCGCAGCGGCGGAAGCGCCGCCTCGGTGACGCGCGCGATCCCCACCGCCGCCCTGACCACCAGCGACTCGGGGCGGGAGGTCCAACTGGCCGCCCTCCTGATCCGCCCCAGGGCCAGGCACGTCCCGCACACCGGCACACCCATGTCCAACCGCGGCCCCGGCCGCGCGATCCTGCCCCGGGGCCGGAGCAGGGGCGCGCCCACGTCGAACCGGCCGGTTGTCCACTGCACGGCCAGTTGATGGATGTCACCGGCTGGACGGACAGAGCCAGAAGGGGGATGCGGCCGTGCTCATCTGTGGAGGGAGCAGGCCCCACGGGTAGTGCCGGGGAACCGACGAAATGCGACGGCCAAGGGGACGCAATGCTGCTCTCCATGTCAGCCCGCCCCGCCGAGGGCGCGCTCCGGCGGACGCGTCGGCCCGAGCGGAGCGCCGGCGGCCTTCCCGGGGTCCGGCTGGACCGTTCAGGCCTGCCGTGACCTGCTGCGGACACCCCTTCTCGGTGGAGGAGCACGACCGCGGTCGTATAGCGTGCTCCAGTTGACGATCATGGGAGGGGAAGAACTCGTGAGGATAGGTAGACGAAGACTGATAGCCGCGGGTGCGACCGCGGTGTTGGTGGCGGGGTTGGTCTCGGGGTGCCGCAAGGCAGGGGGCGCCGATGGCGCGCCTGACATCTCCAGCAGCCATTTTCCTGGAGTGTCGTTCCGGTACGTCGGCGACTCCCCTGAAGACGAGACGATCAACCAGATATTGAGCATCGCCAATTCCTATCGGGACCCGGTGGTCCTCCGGCTGTCCTTCAGCGCCCTGGACAAGAACCATCACCTCCTTCCCAAGGTGAAGGTCAGCACCGTGTTCGGCAGCGACTACGGCAATCTGGTGGCACCCCATGGGTACAGCTACGACATCCTGCGCTTCGCCGGCTCGGGCGAACACGAGGTCAGGGATGTCCACGTCACCGTGCACCAGGTGCTTCCCGCTGACAGCCCGCCGTCGGGAACGGAGGAAGTGACGACACAGGCGCTGGACGGCGAAGGCCACGACGTCTCGAAGTTCACACGTTTCTCTCAGGTCAGGCTGACGAACACAAACGACATGCCGGCCGCTGTCAGGGTCGTTTACATCGTCTGGGATCAGCCCGCGCACGGCGACACGCAGCAAGCGGTCGAGGCCACGCCAGTCGGGGGTCTGACAATCGTGCCGGCGCAGGGAACCGCCATCGTCAAGGTGACCGGCGCCGCCGCCGCGGTGGCACGCAGTTCCGGCGGCCCGGCGGTGAGCGTCAAGGCGTTCCAGTCGCAATAGGAACACCCTCCTCCGGCACCCCCCGACATCCTCATGGTGAGCCGGGCGGCCGCAGCGACAGGTGACCGAGCTGCTGCACTGGTAGCCGCCGACCGCGTGGTTCAGCGTCAACGCCGCCTTCATCCCTGACGGTCTCGGGGGAGGCCGCCGCCGGATGAGGAAGTGCTACGTGAACTTCGAGCACTCCGCCCGCCGCTGCTCATCGACCGTCGCCTCTTGGTCCCGCCAGACAGAGGATTGAAGGTCCTGGAGTGCCGCAGGCGCGTCGGCGTCCTAGGCGGCCGCCTATGCGAGAAACTGCACGTCGCCCCGGATCACCAAGCCCGGGTCGGACGTCCGTGAGAGCACATCACGCCTCTGTGCGTACGCTGCGGGCGTCCGGCCTGTTTCGAGGAAGAGCAGCGGATGACCGAGAATGCGTCTGTGCCCGGCCCCCGCCGGGACCTGGCGATGCACAACGACTGGTTCGCCTCGGGCTGGGACCACATCCTGCCCCGCCAGGGGTTCCCACTCGCCATGCTGATCGGGACCGCGAGCCAGTCCGGCTTCACCGGCTCGCTGGACGACCTGATGCGAGATGCCTTCGACGGCCACTGGGACATGATCGGCGGAAACCTCGATGGCGCGCTCACGTTCTCGTGGCTCGACGAAGAGTGGGACTACGAGGCCGCGCCGGAGGGCCGTGAGGCGTGCGAGACAAGCCGGTGGGAGCAGTTCGGCAACATGCTGACGGCCGCTGGCTTTCCGCTGCCCAGGACGGTGCGGGACCTGTCCGAGCTCTACCTGACATGGGGTCTGGCAAGTCGCGAGGAGACACCAGAGGGCACCCGGTGGTCGATGCCCGCCGCGCTCCCGCTGCCCGGCGACCTGCTGCCGCTGGACGCCGAACTCGCCAAGCGGCTCGATGGCATGCGCTGGACGATGCGCACCGGTCCGCTCGTCGAGACCCTTGTCCACCACATGGCCGACGAGCTGGGCGAACCGCAGCAGATCCTCACCTCCCTGGACCGCCTGGCGGCCGCCACCGACCAGGACGTAGAGGACGTCCGCCTCGCCCTCGCGGAGCTCGTCGAGTCCGGTGACGCCTACCTGTATCGCGGCCAGGAGCCGGCCGATGCGGAACGCCTCGCGGCGCACCGGCGCTTCCGCCTGGTCGTGGACTGGGAGCACTTCCACGAGCACCGGATGCGGCTGAGCATCGGTGGCTGAAGCCGCATGACGCCGTTACGACCGCGGACAAGCGCCTGATGGCGCTCCAACTAGCGCCTCGGAAAGGTCGTCCGGTGGTGGCCGGAGGTGATGTTGCCCGGTCCACTCCGCTCCATTCCGCTCCCAACCATCCAGCGCACCACTGCGGCGTCCCGCGGTGGCGGGAGGAACGGACATGAAGACCTGGAAGTCAGGGATGGCGTTCGGGGCCACAGCGCTTGCCTGCACAGAGGAAGGTCAGGCTTGCCGCGTTCCGCATCCCCGCCGACACCGGTCGCGGGACATGGGCCGGCCCTTGGCAGAGCTCAACACGGACCCACAGAGCCGGGCGCCGGCTTCATGTGCGCCGGATCGCGGGGGCTCGGCGTGGCGGGGTGGGTCCGCGGCACACGAGGGCCGGGACTCCCCGCTTGGGGGACATCCCGGCCCTGGCTCCCGGTCCGCCACACCTTTCGGCTGGATTATCCGGGGACTACGCAAATCCCCAGGCAATAAGGGATCATGCGCGCATTGCACTGGCCGGACGTCGCTTCTTGCTCAGTGGCGAAGGCCGGTGCCGGTTCGTCCTAGGAATGAACGGAGGCTGTTGGAGTGCTGCCGTACTCGTCCCACGTCACGTTGACCTTGGTGTTTGAGGTGAACGTCACGGGACCGACGTTCGGCGTCGTTACGAACGTATCCGAATAGCACCCGGGCAGGGTAACCGTTCGCCACACGTTGTTCCCCGACCCGACGTTGTAGCGGAATGTGACGTGGATGTCGCAGAGCTCGGTGTTGGTGAGGTCGAGCTTCGAAATCCATGACTTGACCGTCAAGCCCGTCCCGGTCAGGTACTGACACATTGAGCGGGTGGAATTGCACACCGTCGCAGAATTCGGCTTCACGACGACGGGAGACGCCTCGGCCGCCGTGGCGCCTCCCCACAGTACGGCGACCGAAATCGCCACCGCGCTGGATACCAGATTTTTAGCCTTCACTGGTTTTCCCTCCCCTTTCCCGGTCGGTCAACCGGGAATTCTCAGTATGCCAAATCGACCAGGGACCTGAAGCGCTACTATGAATTTTTGGCCCATTCGTCTTGCTATGTGGCGCGATCCGTGCACCGTACTGCGACTGTCGTCCGCGTACGGGCGGCGGCACCTGCGCCACTGCGTCAGAGTCCCTGAGGGCCGTAACGATTCCGGCGCCTTGCAGGGCAGATCAGCGAGGCGTGCACAGCGGGACGCGGACCTCTCGATGAAATCCGGGCCTACGCCATTTACCTGATCTCCGTTACCAGCGCATGCCGAGTTCGGTCAGCTCCTCGCGCCGTTCGGGGGTGAGTTTGTCGGCCCGGGGCCGTGCGTTGTCGATGAACAGGCCGAGCAGTACCTCGGTCACGGATCCGTCCGGCTCGGCAAGCCGCTCGACGTACTTCCTGGGTACGCGGAGGTGGCTCTGGGCGCCGCACAGTCCGCCGGACCTGGCCCGCATTCTTCACGAACTGCTGTATTCCGGTCACGGCGGAACCGTCGCGGTGCCGGTGTGTGCGGGATGCGCCCGCACCGGCCTGGTGCGATCCCACCGGCAGCACGAGGTGATCGGCGCCGCCCGCCGTCCTGGCCATCTGCTGCCCGGCGTCGGCCGCGGCGCACCAGAAATTTTCAACCAGCGGACCTTCGCCGCCGGCTGGGCCGACATGTGGCCCTCCCTGTATGCGGCTATACGCAGTGAACGGCTTTGCTTTGGTAATACCCGTAGCTTCCGTTTGTCGCGGTGGAGCGCCCGTACACAATAATGCACCGGTCCGGCGCCGATACGCGGACGGGGCCAGCGTATTGCGAGTAAAGGGGGGTGTTCCCGCCGCTCGGAGGGTCGTATGCGAATACGTCGATGTTGGTGCAAGTCGACCCAGGCGCCGTTCCGGCCACGCACCGGGCGATGTACGCCTTCTTCGTCGTCAACGTCCCGTAGCCACCGGTCGCTGTTGCGACACTCACAGCACAGTTCTGACCTGTGGATGAATCGTGATAGAGGTAAATATGGCCGTAGATAGTTCCCGAAGCTCCCCCGTTCGGGGTTTCCGGATAGCTGCTGATCTGCGAACCGGCACAGCCGTATGCACCGGCGGTGGCTGCACTAGCCGCAGGCGACATAGTGAACATTCCCGCCAAGATCAGCAGAACTGTGCCGGCCAGGGTGATGATCTTTTTCGTAGTCTCTCCTTCGACTCCAGAGTGTCAGTGCTCGGAACGTTGAGCTCATGGGCGTTGGTGGAGCCGCTGTTCCCGACAGGGCGTGGGTGGGTCCGAAAGGTGGCCTGCGGAGGAAGCATCCGCGACGGCGCATCGTGGATGCGTTGTCTTACGTGGTGCGGACCGGGCGTTCCCGGCGACAGCCGGTGGTCACGGCGGGGCTCCGCGTCCGACTGCCGTGGTCCGCCCGGGGCTCAGCCGCCGGTCGCCAGGTTCTGCCACGCGGGTCAGCCCGCGTACTCAAGGCAGGAGGCGACCACGTACCCGCTGGCTCCGTGCCACGTGGTGCGGTACCAGATCGCCTCGGTCACCCCGCAGGCCGTGTACGTGCCGCCGGCAACCGGCGCGGAGTCGTTGATGGTGATGATCGTGCCCTTCGGTATGACACCCAGAGCGGTGGACGACTTGGTCGCCGTCGCCCTGACGTTGACCGCCTCAAGCACCTGGTATTTCGCGGTGTCGGCCGACGCCGGCGAAACGGTGCCGAATACGATGCCGCCAGCCAGCGCGACAGCGCCGACTATATGGACAGCTGCCTTCATGATGCTCCCCGTTCTTGTCGCTGAAGTGGACCCGAAGGTCTGGTCTGTTGCTGCGGCAGGCCGCCGCCGGACCGCGGACGCGTCAAAGCCCTCGGCTTCCCTCCCCCTGCGGCATCGAGCCCCATCGAACTGTGCGACGTACCGACCGCCCCGCGATGACAGCTCCATGGTCACCGCGTACTGGGCCGGGCTTTCCCGAGCCGGGGCGGAGTATCCGATACCGGGTGCAGGAATGGCCGATACCGGGTCGGCGCCGTCGGCACGACCGGTAGGCCGCCCGCCGACAACCAAGGGCGCCGGTCCGACACAAGGCGTCGGGTCCCCACGCGTTGGTCGAGTGGGTAACCAGGCTCATCGTCGCCCGCGAGGGCAGGTCCGCGTGCCCCGCATCGGACCGGGCCGGCCGTCCGTCCGCCCCGATCGAGTGCGGGCGGACAAGGCGTACGCCCCGCAAGAACCGCGCCTACCTGCGCCGCCGGGGGATCCGATGCACCATCCCGGACAAGGCTGATCAGAGGGAAGACGATCCCGCCGGGTGTCGTACCGGCCTGATCACAGGGAGCCCTTTCGGGGCGGTAGGGGTAGCCGGAGAACCGGGGTTTTCCCCGATGCTGCGGGACGGGGGCGCTGGCACATTGAGAGAGCGCCCAGCAGACGGGCGCGGCCACTACTCCCCGAGGACGGTGACATGTCCGAGCTGTCGCTTCCGAGTCTGGTACGAGCCGTCATCGACCTGCGGCGCGCGGACTCGACCGGTTCGGACACCGCGGCCGCCAGCGCTCCCGGCTCGGACCCGGCCGACCCGGACGCGGGCGAGGGCCCTGCCGGCGCGGGCGGGGCGGACCTTCCGGGCGGGGCGGCGTGGACGCTGCGCGAGGACGAGACCTGGTGCCACGCCGAGCCGGCCGGAAGGCCGCGCCGGCATCAGGGGTGGAAGCTGCACGTGTCCGCCACCCGGCTGTCCGCCCCCGAGGTGCTGCACCGCGTCGCCGAGGTCGTCGTCCGGCACGGATGCGCCTTCAAGTTCGCCCGGACCCTCGGTCTGGTCGAGGACATGACCTCGCACCGGTACGAACGCGCCCAGTGTGGCAAGGTGATCACCGTCTATCCGCGGGATGACGCCGAACTTCGCGCCCTGGCAGTGGAGTTGGACGAGGCGACGATCGGCCTGCCGGGGCCGGCGATCCTCTCCGACCGGCCGGTGCGTCCCGGCAGCCTGGTCCACCTGCGGTACGGGGTGTTCGACGGGACCGGCGTGCTCACCGACGACGGCTCGTTCGAGGTGATGCTGCGGGACCCCGACGGCGCGCTCGTCCGCGACACGCGCAAGCCGTGGTTCAGCCCGCCCGCCTGGGCGGAACTCCCCCTGCCCGCTGTCGTGCCGACGGCCGCCACCGCCCCGCCTTCCGCACCCGGTTCCGTGCTGCCCGCGCGTCCCGGACCGGTGCGTATCGACGGTCGCTACACCGTCCGCGAGGCGATCCGCCACACCGCCAGGGGCGGGGTCTTCCGCGCGGTGGACGAGGAAAGCGGAGCGCAGGTCATCGTGAAGCAGGCGCGGGCCCACGTCGGCACCGGGCTGCCCGCCGAGGACGCCCGCGACTGCCTGCGCCGGGAGTTCGAGGCCCTCACGACCTTGAAGGGGCTGGCCGCCGAGCCCCTCGCCTTCTTCGAACGCTCCGGCCGCGCCTTCCTCGTCGAGGCGATGGTGCCCGGCATCCCCCTCGCCCGCTGGGTGCACGAGCAGTGGTCGGACGGCCGGGACGGTGTCGGGCCGGACCGGCTGCGCGCGCTGGCCGGGCGGCTGGCCGAGTTGCTCGCGCAGGTGCACCGACGCGGCCTGGTGTATCAGGACTTCACCCCGAACAACATCATCCTCGGCCCCGACGGCGGCCTCACCCTGATCGACGCGGAGCACTGCGCCGTCCCCGGCACAACGGCCGTCCGGGCCTTCACCCCCGGATACGGTCCTCCGGAGCAGGCCGAAGGGGCGCGGATCGGCCCGGCGTTCGGCCCGAGCACCGACATCTACGCCCTCGGCGCCGTCCTGTGCTACGCCGCGACCGGCTACTCGCCCGCGTTCCTTCCCGACGTACCGGCCGAACGCCGGGTGCACGACCGCGTCGCCCTGCTGCTCGACGAGGCCGCCGGTGATTCGCCGGCCGTACGGGCCCTCGCCCCGGCGATCCTCGGGCTGACCCGGCACGAGCCCGAACAGCGCTGGTCCCTGGAGCGGTTGCTGACCTTCCTCGCGGAGCCGGGGCCCGAGCCCGGCTCGCAGCCCGCGGCCGCGGCGAAGGGGGCGCCCGGAACCCCCCTGGAGAGCGGAGCCGCCGCCCCCGGGACGGCCCCGGGCGGCCCCGGGACGGTCGCGGGACCACGGGCCGGCCTCGAGCCGCGCCGGCCCGCGGGCACCCGTTCCGCCGGGGGCGCGGTGACCGGCCCCTGGGGCGAGGGCGCGCGGCGCAGGCTCGTGGACGACGGGCTGGCGTTCCTGACCGCGTCCATGAACGCTCCGGGAAACGACGGCGACCGTCTCTGGTCCAGCGGCGCCTTCGGCCGCACGACTGATCCCTGCAACGTGCAGCACGGCGCCGCCGGGGTACTGAGCGTCCTCGTCCTCGCCGACCGCGCCCTGGCCGGCGTCGGGCACGCCGGGAGCGCCGACCGGACCGACGACGACCGGGCCCGGCTGCTCGCCGCCGCCGCGCGTACCGCGGCCTGGATCGACGCCCGGCGCTCGACCGTGCCGCGACTGCTGCCCGGGCTGTACTTCGGGCGGGCCGGCACCGCATGGGCGCTGTTCGACGCCGCCCGCCGTCTGAACGATGTCGAAACGGCCGAGCACGCCGCGCAGTTGGCGCTGTCGCTGCCCGTACGGTGGCCCAACCCCGACATCTGTCACGGAGCCGCCGGGGCCGGGCTGGCCCAACTGCACCTGTGGCGGGCCACCGGCCGCGAGGAGTTCCTCGCCCGCGTCGGCATGTGTGCTGACGGGCTGATCGAGGCCGCGGAACGCGACGGCGGACGCGTGTTCTGGCCGGTGCCGCAGGACGCCGACTCGGTGATGGCGGGCATGCGGCACTTCGGCTTCGCGCACGGCGTGGCCGGCGTGGCCGCGTTCCTGCTCGCCGCGGGGCGGGCGACCGGCCGCCAGGCGTACCTGGACGCGGCGGCCGAGGCCGGTGACACCCTGGTCGCGGAGGCCGAGCGGGGTGTGTGGGGCGCGCGCTGGCGGGATGCCCGGGACAGCGCGCCGGGCCAGGGGATGCTGTACCACTGGTGCAGCGGCTCGTCCGGGGTCGGCACCTTCCTGCTGCGCCTGTGGCGGGTCACCGGCGACCAGGCGCACCGGCGGCTGGCCGAGGAGGCGGGTGCCGCGGTACGCCACAGCCGGCTGTTGTCCCCCACGGCCGCGTGCCACGGACTGGCGGGCAACGGCGAGTTCCTGCTGGACCTGGCGGCGGAGTTCGGCGGTCCGTACGACGCGTGGGCCGACGACCTGGCGGCCGCGCTGTACACGCGGCACACTCTGGCGGACGGCCGCATGGTGCTGCCGGACGAGTCGGGCGCGGACGTGCGGGCCGACTACCAGACGGGGTTGAGCGGCGCCGTCGGGTTCCTGCTCCGGCTGGGCCACGGCGGTCCGCGGCCCTGGATGGCGGAGGAGCCGCTCACGAGCGCGGGGGCCCCGGCCGCCACCCGGGCACCGGCGGTGGCCGTCGCGGGCACGGCGCCCGGGCGGCGCCCGGGGGTGAGCGCGCGATGACCGGCTTCCCCACCGACCGCACCGACCGCACCGACCGCGGAACGGCTCCCGTGCACGGCGCCGCGGCGCACGCCAGCGCGCCGGTCGACGGCGCGGTCCCGGTAGCCGCCGCGGCTCGAGCGAGCACCGCGCCGGGGCCGTCCGCCCGGCCCGTCACGCGCACGGCCCCGAGCGGGTCGGCCGTCGTCCGGACGGCCTTCCGATTCTCCGCCGGCGGCACGTCCGCCGCGTGCCAGGCCGCCGACGAGCGGCACCGCTGGACCACCGAGCTGTGGGAGCTGGGCGCCGCGGGTCCGCGGCGCGTCCTGTGCCACGACCATCCAGGGGACGCCGCCTTCTCGTCCGCGCTCCCGCTCGGCGGCGGACGGCTGCTGCGGTCCCGGCACGGCCGCGACGGGCAGACCCTGGAGCTGCTGGCGCCGGACGGGCGAGTCACCTGCTCGTTCCTCGGCCCCGGGCGACCGCTGCGGCTGCTCGCCACGCCCGACGAGGACAGATGGCTGGGGCTGGCGCTGCGGACCGAACGCGACCTGACGTGCACCGTGCTGGGCGTCGCCGCGAACGGCGCGCCGCCGGTCCCGGTACCGCTGGTGCGGGTGCCCGGCCGCCTGAGCGGGGGCGCGGTCTGCGGGGGCCTGCTCCTGTTCACCCGGGTGCTGGACGGACGTACCGCGCCCGCGCTGGTCGATCCGGCCGCGGGTACGGTCCGCGACCTCCCCCTGCCGGGTGTCGCCGCGGGCACGGACGTACGCGTGCTGGCGGCGGGCGGCCCGTCGGCCCTGCTGGCCGTGGCGGACACGGGCGGCGGCCGGGACGCCGCCACCGGCGCGCACGACGGGACCGCGGGAGCCGGTGCCGGCACGCACCGCGGGCCCGCCGCGCCCGCTCCCCGCGGCGCTGGCGGCGGCCGGGCCACGGAAACGCCCCGCCACCGGCTCGCGCTCGCGGCCCTGGACGGTTCCGCCGAGGTACGGCTGCTCGCCCCCGACTCCCCGCTCGCCGCGACGGGCGGCACCGTGCATCCGGTGGCTCTCGACCCCGCCGGCCGCACCGCCGCGGTGGTGTCGGTGCGTGGCGCGCGCTCCGCGCTCGTCCTGCACGACTGGACCACCGGGCGCGTACGGGAGGTCGACACGCCTGACGGAGTGGCGACGCCCGTGGCGGCCTGGCCCGCCCGCGGGCTGTGGCTGCCGCTGTCCACCGCGCGTCACCCCGCCGAACCGTACTGGCTGCCGGCCGGCGCGGCCGCCGTGCGGCCCGGCGCGTCACCACCGCGTCCGCCTCGCACGCAACCCGCCCGGCTGGAGTCGCTCCCGGGAGCCGCCGGACCGGTCGAGGCCGTGCTGTACGGGCCCGACTGGCGTACGGCCCCCGGTGTGGTGCTCGCACTGCACGGCGGCCCCAACAACCGCTGGGACCTGGACTACGACCCGTTCTTCCAGGCGCTGGCCGGCGCCGGGCTGTCGGTGGTCGCCCCCAACCAGCGCGGCAGCACCGGCTACGGCGCCCGGCACACGCTGGCCATCGTCGGTGACTGGGGCGGCGCCGACCTCGACGACGTCACCGCCGTCGCCGCGCACCTGCGGGCCGGCCGCGGCCCAGCACTGCCGGCGCCGTCGCTGTACGGCATCAGCTACGGCGCCCACCTGGCCCTGCTCGCCGCCGCGGCCGAGGGCGCGCGGTGGTCGGCGTGCGCGGCGGTGGCCCCGTTCCTGTCCGGTGCCCGGCTGTACGAGGACGGCGGGGCGGGTGTGCGCGCGCTCGTCCAACGCCTCGGCGGCCGCCCGGAGCGCCGCGGCGACGCGGCCGCCGACGGGCCGGGGACCGCGGCGCGACCGCCGAGGGACCTGGAGCGCCTCGCGGAGCGGATCCGCCTGCCGCTGCTGCTGGTGCACGGCGTGTACGACGAGACCGTGCCCGTCGGCCACTCAAGGGCTCTGGCGGCGCGGCTGGAAGCGGTGGACCCCGGCCGGACGGACGTGAGGTACCTGGAACTCTCCGACCGCGGGCACCACCCGTTGGGCCTGTCCGCCGCGGACCCGGTGACGGCGGAGGTCGTCCGCTTCCTGCTGGCCTCGGGCCACGGCGATTGCGGTCGCCGTGGCCGCGACCGGACCGCCGCCGGGCCCGCACCGGCCCCGCGCACGACCGCCGCCACGTCCTTCGCGGCTCGCGCGGACGACGGTCCGCCCTGACTTCCGGCTGTCCGTCGCACCGGCTGTATCGGTGTGCGGACGCCGGGCACCTCGCGCCGGGTCTCCGGCGCGGGTACCTACGAGCACAGGGGAGGAGGTGAACCTGATGACCGAGATCGACTTCGACGCGCTGGAGATGCTCCCCGGTGAGGAGGAGCAGACCGGCGGCGCGGTGGCCCTGCCCTGCACCAGCACGTGTTCCTGGACGTGCAGCTGGACCGGCGCGGCCAACTAGTGCCCCTCCCGGCAAGCCTTGCCCCGTCGCGCCGTCCGGCACGCACGCTCGCCGCGTCGGCCGAAAGCCCTGGTAGCTCCGCTACAAGGACTTCCGGCCGCCTTGCGATCTGGGGGTGCCCCCACGCGAAGGCAGGTGGGGGAGCACCGGACGACGCTCCTTCACGGGCAGACATTGCCGGTCGCGGCACTAGTACCGAGCGACGGCCGGCGTCCCTGCTGGGGCGCCGGCCGTCGCGAATCCGTGGTACGACGCGCGGGACCCGCGTCCCGCCCCGACCGCCGGGGAGCGGCCGTCACCGAGCGGGTGCCGGCGGTCCCGAGCGGTCGCCGGCAGTCGAAGGGAGAGCGAGGTGCGGACACCAAGGTCCGGCGGCCCCGTGCTGCGCGCGGTGTCCCGCCGGGTGCGCGGCCGTCTCATCCTGCTCGTGGCCTGTATGGCGGTCCGCGCGCTGACCGGGCTCGCCGTCCCGGCGCTGCTGGCCGCTTCGGTGGATGCGGCGCTGCGGCACTCCGGAACCGGCCGCCCCGCGGCGGAACTGGCCGTGGTGCTGGCCGTGGGCGGCGTCTGCGAAATCGCCGCGGGGCTGCTCGGTGCCTCGGCGGCAGCGCGCGGCGGCGTGTGGCTGCGCATGCGGCTCACCGACCGCGTACTGGCGCTGGGCCCGCGCAGCCGGACTCCGCACGGAGAAACGGTGATCCGCCTCACGCAGGCGGCGTCGCAGGCGGCCGAACTGCCCGTGGCCATGGCCCAGTGGGGCGTATCCGCCCTCGGCTCGGCGGCGGCGTTCGCCCTGCTGTGGTTCACCGACTGGCGGGTGGGCCTGGCTTTCGCCCTGGGCGTGCCGGTGGCCGTGGTGCTGGCCCGGCGCTTCGTCGGCGACGCGGCCGAGGCGCAGGGCCGCTACCTCGCCGCGCAGGCGGGCATCGCGACCCGTCTGATCGCCGCGCTCGACGGCGCCAGGACCATCCGCGCCTCGGGCACCCTGCGTGCGGAGACCGACCGGGTCCTGGAGCCGCTCGCCGACGTCTCGTCGGCGGGACACGATCTGTGGCGGCTGCAGCGCGGGATGGTGTGGCGCTTCGGCCTGCTGCTGCCGGCCGTGGAGGTGCTCGTACTCGGCGTGGCGGGCACCGCGGTCGCCTCCGGCCGCCTCGCCCCTGGGCAACTCCTGGCCGTGGCGGGCTATCTGGCCATCGCCTCGCAGGCGGTGGAGCAGATCGACACCCTCTTCAGACTCGCCCAGGCCCGGGCCGGCGCCGACCGTCTGGCGGCCACCCTCGCCGAGGAGCCCCCCGTGGCGGGAACGGCGCGGGCACCCGAGGGCGGCGGGGCGGTCTCGCTGCGCGGCGTCACCGTGCGGCGCGGCGAGGACACCGTCCTGGACGGACTCGATCTCGAACTGCCGACGGGCGCGTCGGTCGCCCTGGTGGGGAGGAGCGGATCGGGCAAGAGCGTGCTGGCCGGTCTGATCGGGCGCCTGACCGACCCCGACGAGGGGACCGTCCTGATCGACGGGGTTCCGGTACGTGATCTGGCCCTGGACGAGGTACGACGTCTGGTCTCCTACGCCTTCGAACGGCCCGTACTGCTCGGCGCCACGGTGTACGACGCCATCGCTTTCGGCCGCGCCCCTGATGGCGCGAACCCGGCCGGCGTGCGGACCACCGCCGGGCACAGCGCCCGCGACGCCGGATCCGGTGCCGCCGAGGGAGCGGAGTCCGGCTTCTCCCGAGCGGAAGTGGTGCGGGCCGCACGGGCGGCGCGGGCCGACGGCTTCATCCGGCTGCTGCCGGCCGGCTACGACACCGCCCTCGACGCCGCCCCCCTGTCCGGCGGCGAACGGCAGCGGGTCGGCCTCGCCCGCGCCCTGGTCAAGCCCGCCCGGGTCTTCGTCCTGGATGACGCGACGTCCGGCCTCGACACCCTGACGGAGGTCCAGGTCACCCGCGCGGTCACCCGGCTGCTCAGCGGACGGACGCGGCTGGTGGTCGCCCACCGGCCGACCACGGCCGCGCGCTGCGACAGCGTGGCATGGCTGGACGGCGGCCGGATCCGCGCGGTGGGCACACACCGCGACCTCTGGCGGAGGCCCGACTACCGGGCCGTGTTCAGCACCGGAGCGGCGGACGCCGGGCAGGAGGAGCCCGGCGCAACGCCCGCCGCCCCGGCCGGCACCGCGGAGGTGGGCGCGGACCCGCCCGGAAAGGTCCGTCCCGTATCCGCACCCGCGCCATCCGCCTGCATCGCAGGCCCCCCGACCGCCGCCGGCTCCCGTTCCGCCTCCGCCCGCACCTCCGTCTCGGCGACCACACCCACCGGCCTGCCCCACACCGGCACCTCGGCCACCGGCTGCTGCTGCGGGGAGGACCCATGCCCGGCCCGTTCCTGACCCCGGCCCCGCCCCGGCGCTCCGGCCGACGGCTGTTGGCCGGAGCGCTGCGCGGCAGCGGCCCGGCGGCGGCCCGTATCGCGGGCTGGTCCGTCCTGGAGGCCATGCCGGCACTCATGTGCGGGTGGGTCACCGCCGCCGCCCTCGACCGGGGCTTCCTCAAGGGCGACACCGCCCGCGGCCTGGCGTGGCTGGCCCTGCTCGGGGCCCTGTACGTCGTGCGGGCGCTGGCCACGCGGGCGATGTTCGGCGATCTGGCCCGGGTGGTGGAGCCCATGCGGGACGCACTCGTCACGGGCGTGGTCCGGGGGGCGCTGAGCCGCGCGGTGGCGGCGGGTCGGCCGATCGGCACGGCCGACGTCGCGCGGCTGGGCGGTCAGGTGGACGCCGTCCGGGGAGTGGTGGCGGCGCTGCTGCGGCAGGCCCGCCCGCTGGCGGTCACGCTGCTCGCGACTGTGGTCGGCCTGGCGGCGCTGAGCCCGGTCCTGGCGGCGATGGCGCTGGCGCCTCTCTCGGTGGCGCTGGCGGCGTTCGGGCTGTCGATGCGGGCGCTGACCGCACGGCGCCGGGTCCAGGTGCTCGCCGAGGAGGAGGTCGCGGTCCTCGGCGGCGCCGTGGTCGGCGGCCTGCGGGACATCACGGCGCTGGGCGCGCAGGCGCGGATGGCCGCCGGGATGCGCCGGACCGTGGAGGCGTCGGCCGCCGCGACGCTCTCGGTGGCGCGGGCCACGGCATGGCGGGTCCCCCTGGTCCTCGTCGGCGGCTACCTGCCTCTGCTCGGGCTGCTGTGGGCCGGCCCGGACCTGGTGGAGCACGGACGGGTGAGCACCGGCGCGCTGGTGGGGGCGGCCACGTACGTCACCGCGAACCTGGTGCCCGCCCTGGAGATGGTGACCGGCATGTTCAGTGGTTACTGGACGCAACTGCGCATCATGCTCGACCGGCTGGCCGAGTCCGTCGCGCGGGACGAGGGGCGGGGGCCGCGACGGCCGGCGTCCGACACACCGGCGGCGGACGGGGCGGCGGCGGTCCGGACCGGTCGCGGCGCGCCGAAGGACGGTATCCGCGACAGGCGCGCCCAACCCGGCCAGGACCGGGCCCGCCCGGCCGCCGGCGTGGCCGGCGACGTCCGGCTGCCCGCGCTGGTCGCCGCACGCCTGACGTTCGCTTACGGCCCACGGGCCGCACCGGTCCTGGACGGAATGGAGTTGACCGTCCCCTACGGCGACCACCTGGCGGTGGTCGGGCCGAGCGGGGTCGGCAAGTCCACGCTGGCCGGGCTGCTGGCGGGCGTCGAGACGCCCTGCGGCGGCTCGGTGACAGTGGGCGGACGGCCCGTCGCGGCACTCGGCGACCGCGCCCGCTGCGCGCTGATCACCCTCGTACCGCAGGACCCGTACGTCCTCGCGGGTACCCTCGCGGAGAACGTCCGCTACCTGGCCCCGGAGGCCGGGACCGATGTCCTCGCCCGCGCGGCCGACGCGGTCGGGCTGACCCCGGTCGTCCGCCGGCTGGGCGGCTGGGACGCCCGGCTGCCCGACCCGATGGGACAGTTGTCGGACGGGGAGCGCCAACTGATCGTCCTCGCCCGCGCGTACGTCTCCCCAGCGCCCGTCGTCATCCTCGACGAGGCGACCTGCCACCTCGACATGGCCGCCGAGGCCCGGGCCGAGCGGGCGTTCGCCGAGCGGCCGGGCACCGTGATCGTGATCGCCCACCGCCTGTCGTCCGCCGTACGTGCCAGCCGGGTCCTCCTCCTCGACGGGGACCACCCGGTCCTGGGCACCCACGTCGAACTCCTCACCGCGAGCCCCGCCTACGCCGACCTCTTCGGCCACTGGTCCGACCCGGCCCCCGACACCCGCACGACGGCGGCGGGCTGACCCCCGCGGGCCCGTCGTCCCCCACCGCGTACGAGGCACACCCGCGGGCCGGGCGACCGCCTGTGTGCGCGTGTGCCCCAACACCCCCGGCCCGGCCGACCGTTCGGCCGCACGGGCGGGGCCGAGCGCGGCGCGCGGGTGGCGCTCCGACGCGGCGTGCGGGACGGAAACGTGCCCGCGCGGCGGCCGACCCCGCCCGGTGAGCGGCCCGCGTCAGCCGCCCGCCGGAGACCGTGCCGCCATCCTGGCCACGAGCGCCGAACGTGAACGGACCTCCATCTTGCGGAAGATGCGGGTCAGATGGCACTCCACGGTCTTCGCGGAGATGAAGAGCCGGGCGGCGATGTCGCGGTTGCTCAGGCCGCCGCAGACGAGGTGGACGATGTCGGCCTCGCGCAGGGAGAGTTCCTCCTGCGGGCCGCCGCGCGGTCCGCGGGCGGCGAGAGCGCGCTGGAGGTCGACGGCGGTCCGCCTCAGGTGGTCGGCGCCGATCGCCTCGGCCGCCGCCTTGGCCGGGCGGACCAGCGAGGCCGCGTCGTCCGGTCGTCCGCGGACGGCCAGGGCGCGGGCCGCGACGAGCCGCAGCCAGCAGGCGGTCGGCACCGAACCGGCGCGTTCGAACACGTCCGCGGCCCGGACGAGCAGGTCCGTCGCCTCCTCGGCGCCGGCCGCCCGTGCCGCCCGTGCCACGAGGCGGGGGCCGCTGCCGTCGGGCGGTGAGGAGGGCGGCGCCATGCCGACCGCGGCGCAAGCGGCCGCGATGACCGCCTCGACAAGCGTTCCCGGGACGTCGCCGCCCGCGGCGGGCGGATCAGCACGGCGGCCGGAACTCCCGCTGACGGTCAGGGCCACGGCGGCGACGAGGCCGGCGGCGGCCGGCCCGGCCGGCCCCTCCCCGTCCAGGGCGGAGTGGGCGACCGACAGCGCCGCCTCGGGTCCGTCGCGCCACAGCAGGGCCCACGCCCGTACGACGGCGGCACTCGCGGTCAGGGAGGCCGGCGCCTGCCCCGGTCCCGAGGTCAGGGCCTTCCGGTGTCCAGGGATGGTGAGGCCGGGGGCGCCGGCCTCACCCGTACACAACACGGCGCATTCCTCGGCCTGTTCAACGGCCTCGTCCAGGTCTCCGACGACCGCGGCCTCGCACGCGCGGCCCAGGGCCGGACCGGGCAGCTCCCGGTCCTGTCCGGTGCGACGGGCGGCGTCCGCCGCACGGCGGAAGAGACGGCGGGCGGCGGAGTGCCGCCCGCCGAGCAGGTTCGCCCAGCCTGCCCGCTGGACTGCGTCCAGATGGTCCTCGACATCCTGGTCGCCGGCCGCGTCGGCCGCCGCGCACGCCGCGTCGGCGTGCCATGAGGCGGCCACCGGGTCGCCCGTACCGACGGCGGTCAGGGCGAGTGTGGCGTGGGCGCCCGTGCGCAGGGCCGCGGCACGGCCGCCGTCGCCGCGGACCGCGGCCAGGACGCCGTCCGCGAGAGCGGCGGCCCGGCCTCGGTCGCCCTGGCTCAGTGCGACCGCGGCGAGTTGGAGCAGCAGCGGGGCGGTTGCCGAAGGGTCGCCGTGGCGCGGTAACTCGCCCTCCAGCAGGCCCCGTGCCGCGGCCGGGTCCCCCGCCCGGCGTGTGTGCGCGGCAAGCAGCGCGACGGCGTCGGCGCGCCGCCGGGCCAGCGCGCCGCCCGCTCCGGTGGCCGATCGGGGCCCGGCCGCCCGCACCGCGGCCGGTGAAGTTCCCGGTGCGGCTCGTACGGGCCGGGTCTGCGCGACGGGCGCCCGCGGGTGCGGCGACAACGCGCCCCCGCCCGGCGCGGCCCCCGTTCCGGCATCCCGCGTGCCGGCCTCGCCGCCTCTGATTCCCGCGTCGGCGGCGAGTTCGTCGAGGACTTCTCCGCCAAGGACTTCTCCGTCGAAGGCGTCCGCGTATGCGGCGCACGGCTCGACGGGCTCCCACGCGCCGGCCCACTCGTCACGGGGCAACGCGTCACCGGGCCACGCGCCACCGGCGTCCGGGGCGAAGGTCCGTCCCGCACGGGCGCGGGCTCGCAGCAGTGCCGTGCGGACGGACCGGCGGAGTTCGGCGTGCCCGGTGCCGGGCAGCACCCGCCGGGCGCACTCCAGCCAGTCGACGGCGACGGCGGGGGTGGCATCGCAGACGGCTTCGGCTGCCTGGACCAGGACGCGTACGGCCTCGACATCGCCGGGTTCGGCCACCCGGGCCAGGTGCGGCGCGCGCGCACGGGGGTCGGCCGCCGCCAGCGCGGCGGCGGCCCGGCGGTGCAGCGCTGTGAGCCGGCCCGGGGGTGTGACGGAGCGCAGCAGCAACGGCATGGCAGGGTGGCGCAGGCGCAGGTGGTCCGGGCGGGCGCAGCCGCAGCGGAGCAGGTCCCGCGCGACGAGGTTGTCGAGCGCGGCCGGGACGCCGGCGGGGTCGTGGGAGGCGACCAGGCCGGCGGTCTCCGCACGGAACGAGGACGACAGCACCGCGGCGGCCTGGGCGACGGCGAGCTGGACCGGGCTGAGCCCGACGAGTTCGTGGGTCAGCCGCGACCGGACGGCGGCCGGCAGGCGGTCCGGGGCGGGCTCGGCGTGGTCCAGGCAGCGCAGTTCCTCGTCGCTCAGCCATGCCAGGGCCTGCGCGTAGAGGGGGTTGCCCTCGCTGGCCTCGAACAGCAGACGGCGGCGGCCGGCCGGCAGCCGCAGTCCGACGACCTGGTCGAGGGCGCGTTCCGGCAGGGGTCCCAGCGCCAGTTGGGTGGTGTGCCAACTGCCGGCGGCCGCGGCCGGACAAGCGAGTACCTGGGCGTCGGCCTGCCGCGGCCGGACGGTGTACACGAGGAGGAACGGCACGGCCCAGGGGCGATGCAGCACGTGGTACAGCATGCGTACGGACGGGGCGTCGGCCCAGTGCAGGTCGTCGAGGAACAGCGCGAGACCACCCCCGGCTCCGCTCTCCGTCTGTCGTGCCACGGCCGCCAGGGCGCGCGTGACGGCGCCGAGCAGGTCCGCGGGGCAGCCTCCGGGAACCTCGTCGCCGGGGACTTCCCCCGGCCGGTCCGGTGGGAGAACGCCGGGGAGGTGGCGCACGCCCCCCGGTCCGAGGTCGCCGGACCGCTCCACGGGTACGGCGGGCGCGGGGCGGGTGGCGGGTGCGGACCCGGATCCGGCACGGCCCCCGTGTCCGCCGGGGCCGGCCGCCGTCCGGCCGACTGACGTGCGGGCCCCGACCGGTATCCCGTGCGGTGCGGGGCGGGCGGCCCGCACCGTACCGGGTCCGGGCACGCCCGGGACGGGCGGGGCCGCGTCGGACCCGTCAGCCGCGCCCGAGGCCGGCGGGGCACCGGACGGGCCGGCCAGGCCCCAACTGCCGCTCGTCACGGCGGTCAGCAGGGCGCGGTCGGGGCCGTCGAGGGGTGACTGTTCGCCGCCGGTGAGCCGCAGTGCGGTGGCGAGCGGTTCGGCGAACAGCCCGAGCGAGCCGCCTGCGTAGGCGTGCGCCCGGCCGGTGAGCACCGTCATGCCCGAGGAGGCGGCGCGGTCGGCGAGGGCCCGGAGCAGGCTGCTCTTGCCGATGCCCGGGTCGCCGGAGATCTCGACCAACTGCCGCGTTCTTGGGGCCGCGGCGTGCAGCATCGCGTCGAACTCCGCCATTTCCGCTTCCCGCCCGGCCGGGGGCCCCGCAGGGCCGGCTGCCGGGCGCAGGCGGCTTTCCGGCGCCCGGAAGAGCCCGAGCGGGGCGAGGGGCACCCGGCGGACGGGCTCATCGCGGCGCGGCGCCGCCCCCTGGCGTTCCCGCTCGGCTCCGGATCCGTCCTGAGGGTGGGGCCGGGACGGATGGCCGGCTCGGGCCGGGCGTTCCGGTTCCTGCTCCGCCGAGGAGCGCCCGCCGCTGCCCGCGGACGGGTTCACAACGTCCCGGTCGCCGGCGGCCGGTCTGCCGGCCGGCCCTGCCGTCGTGTTTCGAGTCACCGCAATTCCCCCTGTTCGTCGGAAGAACCGCACGGAAAACGCGGAATCGGAAGAGCGCCCTTCGATGCCTGAAAACAGCCACGCGTTCAGAAGTCGCCACGATCTCCGGCTGGTCCCCGTGCCGTCAACCACGCGGAAGAAGGGGGGTTCCCGCACTCACGCACACGTTGCCGGAGGCCAGCGAGGTCGGCGCGGCGGCGCTCGGCGTGCTGCCGGTAGGGGCATCTCTGCGGGAATTGCCGGTAATGACGGCATCTGGCGATTGCCGGTGGGGCTGATATCCGACGGGCGCACCGTGTGCAGGGCGGCGTCGTACCGGGGATCCGTCCGGGTCGATCGCGGGTGTGGCCGAGCAGTGGGACCGGTGGGTTCGCTTCGCGGATCACCGAGGGCGGTGATACGGCCGCTGGTGCGTAGGCGGCCCACTCGGCGATCGCGGCAAGGGACTTCGCGCCGGCCGGTACCGCGCATGCGGCCAGCGCGAGGACGAACGTCCGGCGGCGGCGCGGCCCTTGGGCCGGCGTGGGTCGGGCACCGCCGCAAGCCGGGCGGCCGTGCCTGCCTCCGCTCCGGCCCCCTGACCGCGAACCCCACCGGCTCTTACCGCATCTGAACTGGCATCAACTCGGACGGACCGCCTGAACGACAGATCCCTGGGCCGGGTCGGCACGTCGGGCGGGGGCGTCGTCGCGCGACGGGACGGCGCGGGCTGCTCGGTGCCGGTGGGCTGGACGAGGTCGCGGGCCGCGGCAGTCGCCGCGGTGCTCGCTATCCGCCGGAGTAGTTGCGGTCGTCACCCAGGGCGAAGAGGCCTACCGAATCTTCACCGGCGACTGAACAACCTCGCCCCCGCAGCGCTGGCAAGGGGTGTCCCACCCCACTCGTTGGTCGCGCCGGAGCCGGCGTGATCGATCGGGCGTTACCAGTCGTTATCAGTGAGCTGAGCGCGGGCTTCGTCGTGGAGGCTGGTATCGGGCTGCGCCCGGGCAAGCTCGCCTTGCTTCTCGGTGATGGGTGAAACCGCCGAGCTGGGCGACTTCTGGTCCTCGGTCCGGGTGGCGGAGGTTGTGGATCTCCCGCTCGATGCCGCGGATCGTGCCGCCCGAGGTGCTGATCTTGTCCACGACGCGCAGCAGGCCGGAGTGGGCCAGCGGATTGGTGCTCCCGCCGACGGCGATGATGTTCTTCACCGCCAGGCCGGTCAGTGTCGTGCTGGTGGTGGCCGGGACGGTCGCCACGATCGGCGGCTGGCCGGGTGCGGCCGCGTCCACGGTGTAGGCGGTGATGGTGTGGCCGCCGTCGTCCAGCGGCGGATCCCAGCTCACCTGGAGGGAGTTCGCGGCGGGCTGACTGCCGTCGGCGCCGGGCGCCGTCACCCCGCCCCAGGAGGCTTCGAGCGGGGTTTCAGCGGGCGGTGCGAGGGTGGGTGGCCCGGCGCGAGGGCGGAGGATTGCTGTGGTGGGCGAGTTGCTGCTGGCGATGGCGGACGAGGTGGGCAAAGGGCACCGGCCGGACCGGCTGGCCGCCCACTACGAGGAGCGGTACCGCGAGCACGACCCGCGGATCGGGCCGGGCGGGCGCGCGGGCGCGCGGGCGTTCTGGACGGATCTGCTGCGCGGATTCCCCGACCTGTCGTTGCAGGTGGACCTGATGCTCACCGACCAGGACCGGGTGATGGCGTTCCTGACCTGGCGGGGTACCCGCGCCGGGCCGTACGGGGGTGTGGACGGCGACGGGCGGCGGCTCGAACTGCGGACGAGCGAACTCTTCCGGCTGGGCGCCGACGGCCGGATCGCCGAGCACTGGGCAGTCGTGGACTACTCCGTGCTGTCCGAGTTCGGCGTCCTGCCGCGCGGCGCCGCCGTGCCGGCCGCCCTGGCCGGCCCCACCCTGGCCGGACCGCACGGCCGGACCGAGCGGGCGAACATCGAGGTGGTGCTCGGCGCGTACCGGGAGGTGATGAGCGGCCACCGGCTGGAGCGCGCCGACGCCTACTACGCGCGCGACTACCTCAACCACAACGCGCAGATGCCCGCCGTCCCGAACGGCGTGGCGGCGTTCAAGGAGTACTTCGCCGGGAACTTCGCGGCGTTCCCCGATCTCACGGTCAGCGTGGAGCACCTGGTGGCCGCGGGGGACCTGGTGATGGTCTTCGCGGTCTGGCGCGGCCACTTCACCGGGGTCTCGCGTGGCCGCCGGCCCACCGGGAAGCGGCTGGAGATGCGCACCTCCGACCAGTTCCGGATCGCCGGCGGCAAGGTCGTGGAGCACTGGGAGGTCGTGGACTACTCCGGACTGCAGAACGCCGGCATCCCGGTGCGCCCGCTGCCCACCGCCTGACCGGCGCCGACAGCGGCGGGGCGGAAGACGATGTGGAAAGCGACGCGCGGCCGTCCGGCCGACAGCGGCGGGGCGGTCCACCACGCAGGTGTCCCGCCCCCTCCGCCGGCCGGACGGCCGGGCCTGTCCGTCGGTGTCAGTCGACCTCGGTCAGCGCCTGAGCGAACTGCGAGGCGTACAGCCGCGCGTACGCGCCCTCGGCGGCCAGCAGCTCCTCGTGGGAGCCCTGCTCCACGATCCGTCCGGACTCCATCACCAGGATGGTGTCCGCGTCGCGGACGGTGGACAGCCGGTGCGCGATCACGAAGCTGGTCCGGCCCTCCCGCAGCGACCGCGTGGCCTGCTGGATCTGCACCTCGGTGCGGGTGTCCACCGAGCTGGTCGCCTCGTCCAGCACCAGCACGGCCGGGTCGGACAGGAACGCCCGGGCGATGGTGATCAGTTGCTTCTCGCCCGCGCTGACCGTGGCCACGTCACCGCCCAGCGGCGTCTCGTAGCCGTCGGGCAGGGTCCGCACGAAGTGGTCCACGTAGGTCGCGCGGGCGGCCTCGACGATCCGCTCGCGGGGCGGCGAGACCACCCCGTAGCCGATGTTGTCCGCGATGCTGCCGCCGAACAGCCAGGTGTCCTGGAGCACGACGCCGAACTGCGAGCGCAGGTCCTCCCGGCGCATGTGCGCGATGTCGACGCCGTCCAGGGTGATCCGGCCGCCGGTCACCTCGTAGAACCGCATGAGCAGGTTGACCAGGGTGGTCTTGCCCGCGCCGGTGGGGCCCACGATGGCGACGGTGCGGCCGGGCTCGACCGTCAGCGACAGGTCCTCGATCAGCGGTACGTCGGGCGCGTATCCGAAGGAGACGTGCTCGAAGCGGACCCGGCCGCGCACCTCGGCGGGATGCAGCGGCTCGGCGTCGTCGGGGCGCTGTTCGGGCTCGTCGAGGAAGGCGAAGACGCGTTCCGCCGACGCGACGCCGGACTGGATCACGTTGGCCATGCTCGCCATCTGCGTGAGCGGCGCGCTGACCTGCCGGGAGTACTGCATGAACGCCTGGACGTCCCCGATGGACAGTGCCCCGGACGCCACCCTCAGCCCGCCCACGACGGCCATCAGCACGTAGTTGAGGTTGCCGATGAACAGCATCGCGGGCTGGATCAGGCCGGAGATGAACTGGGCCCGGAAACTGGCCTCGCACACCTCGCGGTTATGCCTGCGGAAGACGGTCGCGGCCTCGCGCTGCCGGCCGAAGAGCTTCACCAGGGTGTGCGCGGTGTACATCTCCTCGACGTGGCCGTTGAGCCGCCCGGTGGCCGCCCACTGCCCGGAGAAGTGCCCCTGCGCCCGCTTCCCGACGAAGGCCGCGACATAGATCGACACCGGTACGGTCGCCAGCGCGATCAGCGCGAGCAGCGGCGACACCAGGAACATCACCCCGAGCACGCCGACCACGGTCAGGATCGAGTTCACGATCTGGCTGAAGGTCTGCTGGAGGGTCTGGCTGACGTTGTCGATGTCGTTGGAGACCCGGCTGAGCACCTCGCCGTGCGGCTGCCGGTCGAAGTACTCCAGCGGCAGCCGGGAGAGCTTGCCCTGGGTCCGCTCGCGCAGCCGGTACGTGGAGCGTTGCACGATCACCGCGGTCAGCCGGCCCTGCAGCCAGATCAGCAGCGCGCCCGCGGCGTAGACCGCGAAGGCCAGCAGCAGCACCCGGCCGACCCGGTCGAAGTCGATGCCCTGGCCGGGCACCACGTGCATGCCCCGCAGCGCGTCGGCCTGCGCTCGGTGGCCCTGTTCGCGCAGCCGCTCGGCGGCCTGGGCCGCGGTCGTGCCGGCCGGGAAGCGGCTGCCGACCGCGCCGGCGAAGATGATGTCGGTGGCGTGGCCGAGGATCTTCGGGCCGATCACCGACAGCGTGACGCCGCCCGCGCAGATCAGCAGCGCCACGATCATCAGGCCGCGCTCCGGGCGGAGTTCGCCCAGCAGCCGGCGTCCGGTGCCGGCGAAGTCGTCAGCCTTCTTGACCTTGCCGCCGCGGCCACCGGGGCGGCCGCCGCCGGGCCCGCCGCGGGCCGGGTCGCCGCCCGTCCCGCCGCGTCCGGCGCCGGCGGTGCGCGGCGCTCCGATCCGGCCCTGCGCGGCTGGCGCCGGCGCCGCTGCCGACGGGCTCGTGGGGCGGTTCATCGGGCTGCCTCGCTCTCGGTGAGCTGGGAGCGGACGATCTCCTGGTAGACGGAGTTGCAGCGCATGAGTTCCGCGTGGGTCCCGGAGCCCACGGTGTGCCCCTCGTCGAGGACCACGACGCGGTCGGTGCCGCGGATGGTGTTGATCCGCTGCGCCACGATGACGATCGCGGCGTCGGCGATCTCCCGGTCCAGTGCCGCGCGCAGCGCCGCGTCGGTGGCGTAGTCGAGGGCGGAGAAGGAGTCGTCGAAGAGGTAGACCCGGGGCCGGTGCACCAGCGTCCTGGCGATGGCCAGCCGCTGCCGCTGGCCGCCGGAGACGTTGGTGCCCCCCTGGGCGACCTCGGTCTCCAGGCCGTCCGGCAGCCGCTCCACGAACGCGCGGCCCTGCGCGATCTCCAGAGCGTGCCACAACTCCTCGTCGGTCGCGTCGGGGTTGCCGTACCGCAGGTTGGAGGCGATGGTGCCGGAGAACAGGTACGGCCGCTGCGGGACCATGCCGATGGCCGCTGACACCGTCTCCGCGGTGAGGGAGCGCACGTCGTGGCCGTCGACCAGGACGGACCCGGTGGTGGCGTCCATCAGCCGCGGGATCAGGTTGAGCAGCGTGGTCTTGCCGCTGCCGGTGCGCCCGACGATCACGGTGGTCTCGCCGGGCCGGGCGACCAGGTCGATGTCGCTGAGCACCGGCTGCTCAGCGCCCGGGTAGCGGAACCCGACGCTGCGCAGGTCGAGTTCGCCGCGCAGTCGCGGGGCGGCGGCCGCGCCGGTCTGCGGCGGCACCACGCTGGTCTCGGTGTCCAGCACCTCGACGACGCGTTCGGCGCAGACCGCGGCGCGCGGCACCGTCATCAGCATGAAGGTGGCGGTCACCACCGACATCAGGATCAGCACCAGGTAGGTGAGGAAGGAGGTCAGCGAGCCGACCTGCATCGAGCCGTCGGCGATCCGGTGGCCGCCGAACCACAGCACGGCGACCGAGGAGCCGTTCATCACCACCAGCACGCTCGGGTACATCAGCGCCATCAGCCGCCCGACCCGCAGGTTGATCGTGGAGACCTCGGTGTTGACGGCCGCGAACCGCGCCTTCTCGTGGTCGTCGCGGGCGAAGGCCCGGACCACCTGGACGCCGGTGATCTGCTCGCGCAGCACTCGGTTGATCCGGTCGATCCGGGTCTGGAGCAGCCGGAACTGCGGGCTGAGCCGGCTGACGATCACGGCGATCACCGCGCCCAGCAGCGGGACCGCGATCACCAGGATCAGCGAGCTGCCGACGTCCTGGTTCAGCGCCAGGAGGATGCCGCCCAGGCAGGTGAAGGGGGCCACGACCATGAGGGTCAGCGCCATCAGCACCAGGGTCTGGATCTGCTGTACGTCATTGGTGCTGCGGGTGATCAGCGAGGAGGCGCCGATGCGGTTCATCTCGCGGGCGGAGAAGGTCTGCACCCGGTCGAAGACGGCCTCCCGGACGTCCTGGCCGAGGCGCATCGCGGTGCGCGCGCCCAGGTACACGGCGAACCCCGAGCAGACCAGCTGCGCGACCGAGACCGCGAGCATCAGGCCGCCCACCCGGGTGATGTAGCCGGTGTCGCCGGTGATGACGCCCCTGTTGATGACGTCGGCGTTGAGCGTCGGGAGGTACAGCGTGCCCAGGCACTGGGCCAGTTGCAGCAGCAGGATGATCCCGATGGTCGTGCGGTAGGGGGACAGGTGGCTCCGCAGCAGCCGGATCAGCATGAGGGCCCTTCCGTCGGTGCCCCGCCCGGCTCGGAACCGGCGGAGAGCCGGTCGACGACGGAGCGGAGGAAACGGCGGACGGCCGGCGCGTCGGCCGGGTCCACGTGGTTGAAGAGCTGGTCGAACTCCTCGGAGAGCTCCGCGTCGGAGACCGCGAGCCGCTCCCGCCCCGCGTCGGTGAGGTGCAGCCGCACCACCCGCCGGTCGGTGTCCGAGCGGCGGCGTTCGATGAGCCCGTCCCTGGCCATGGTGTCGACCACGCCGGTCAGGGTGGGCGCGGCCACGCCGGCCGCGCGGGCGATCTCCTTGGAGGTGCGGCCGTCCCGCGCGCCGAGTTCCCGCAGCACGTTGAGGGCGGTCCAGCCGATGCCAAGGCGATCGTTCACCAGCCGCATCCAGGTGCCGCCGGAGAGCCGGGCGGCGAGGGCGAACAACTGCCCGATGGATGCCTGGTCCGGCAGCGATGCCGTCGTTTCCGCGACAGGGGTGGTCCCCGCGCGGGTCGAATAGTTCATACCCTCATTGTTAGGGCACGAACTATCAGAATCAAGTTCAGCCCCGAACCCGCTGGTCCGGGACAGCTCGCGCAGCACGAACCGCTCCAGGTCGGAGACCGGCTGGTCGGGCAGCAGCCGCTCCGGACCACCCGGCGGCCCGTCGAGCCGGTACGCGCCCCGCCCGGGCCGTGGCGCGTCCGCCCAGGCGGCCCCGCGGGCCTGCGAGCTGCCCGGCCGGGGGACGCGCGGCCTGCCCTGCGCCACCACCGCTTCGGTGATCTCCGGCCGTCCGAGGTGCAGGGCGCCGTAGTTCGCCAGCATGGAGCACAGCCAGCGCAGGCCCGCGCAGAGCACCGCCCGGGCCGCCCACAGCCGTCCGCCGGTCATCGGCCGTCCTCCAGCTCCAAGGTGGTGGACGGCAGGCCGTGTCCCCAGTCCGGGTGCGCGTCCAGGAACTCGGGCCGGGCGGTGGCCACCACCACCAGCGGCACCGCCCCGCTCGCCCGCACCGCCGCGCCGAGCCGCCGCACCACCTCCGTGTCGGCGTCGTGCACGTCCTCCAGCACGGCCACCAGCGGACGTACGCCGGCGGTCTGCTCCAGCACGCTCCACCACGCGGCGAAGGCCTCGTCGCGGGTCGGCTCCGCGCCCGGCCGGCGCAGCGCCGCCGCGAAGTCCGGCAGCGCGCCCGCGCCCGGCCGCCCGACCACGCAGCGGACCGCGCCCTCCTCCTGGCGCACCGCGTTCCGCAGCCCGGCCACCAGCCGGGACTTGCCCGTGCCCGGCCCGCCCACGATCAGCACCAGGTGCGGGCGCCGCCGCCGCCGGGCGTACTCCAGCACCCCGCGCAGCACGGCCAGTTCGGGGTCGTGCGGGGTCGGACGCGGCGGCGCGGCCTGTCCGGGCGGGCGTGGGGGAGCGGGAGCGGCCGGGGGCCGGCGCGTCGCGCTCCGGGACGGCGCGCTCGGCGAGGGCGCCGCCGAGCGGGCCAGCGCCGGGTCGTGGTTGAGGATCGCCCGCTCCAGGTCCCGCAGTTCCCGGCCCGGTTCGAGGCCGAGCCGGTCCAGCAGGGCGCTGCGGTGCCGGCCGTAGAGCCACAGCGCCTCCACCTGGCGGCCGCAGCGATAGAGCGCCCGCATCAGCAGCGCGCACATCCGCTCCCGCATCGGATCACGCTCGACGGCCGCCCGCAGCTCCTCGACCACCGCGTGGTGTCGGCCCCTGGCCAGCTCGGCCGTGAAGCAGTCCTCGTAGGCGGCCGTCCGCTCGCCGTGCAGCCGGGACAGCTCGGGCCAGCGGATGCCGGCCTCCACCAGGTCCTGCAGCGCCGTGAACCTCATCGGCAACGGTGCTGCGCCACCCCGAGGTGCGGCAACGGCTGGCCGCCGACGACACGCTGTGGCCGCCGTCGAGGAGTTCCTGCGCTACGACAGGCCGGTGGCCCAACGCGACCTGGCGGTTCACCACCGAAGCCGTGCGGGTGGGCGACGTGACCATCCCGGAGGGCGAGTTCGTCACGATCGCGCTCGGCGCGGCGGGCCGCGATCCCGGCCGGCACCAAGACCCGGACGCGCTGGACATCGACCGGGACAACGCGGCGGGCCTCGCCTTCGGCCACGGCATCCACCACTGCCTGGGCGCGCCGCTGGCCCGGCTGGAGGGGCGCATCGTGCTGTCCCGACTCTTCTCGCGCCTCCCCGGGCTGCGCCTGGCGGTACCGCCCGAGCAACCGCGCTGGCGCGCCAGTCTCATGATGCGCGGCATGGAGGAGCTTCCGGTCCACCCGTCCTGACGCGCCGGTCCGGACCGGCAGGGGCGACCCGGTCGGGTATGTCGCCTCAGGCAAGATGGGGCAGTTGGATGAATGGTAGGGGCTCTGGCCAGGAACACCCCAAATTCTGAGAGGGTGCCTCAATTTAGATGGTGAGGCGCTTTGAGTTCGAGTCCTTGGCGCAATCGCACTCCGGAGTGAACGAACTGGACCGCACGCCCATAGACCCGGAACGGAACACTCCAAGACCGGGGCCCCCTGACGTTGTTCGCTGATTCGACACCATCGAACTGGTCAGAAGGCCCCGCCCTTATGCACTGACTCCGCCGCCACCACCCGAACGAGACCCCAGTTCGAAGTCCATCGTTCATGACCGGAACGACAACAGCGACTTAGCCCCGGGCTTTCATGAAGCGGGCTGCCCGGCAGGCGGTCAGGAAAGCAGAAAGTGCCTCTGACCAGCAAGGATGAGGATTGTCCAGGTCCTTGTGTCTGTCCGCCGATCGGCCACCTTTCATCGACCTACTCGGCGTGGAAGTTGTCGGGGCTCACCTTCTGGGCGGACTCGGCGTTGAAGTTGTCCGGGTTCACCTTCGGGGTGGACTCCGTGTGGAAGTTGTCCGGGGCCGCCTCGGGGGCGGACTCCGTGTGGAAGTTGTCCGGGTCGACCGGGGCGACGTCATCGAGCCGGCTGCCGGACTTGACGGTTTCGGCGTGCTCCTCCGACGGGGTACCGCTGCTCACGATAGCCTCCTGAACCTCGGGGGCGTGACGATGCCGTACCTCCGGCGGCGACCCCCGTGGACCGCCGAACGGCAATTCATCGCAACTGTCCTGTCGTTCGGTGGACGCCGTCGGAGCGGCGCCCGGTTCCGTCATCCGCTCACCCTCGGGGGCACGCGCCGCGCGGCCGCTCCCGCCGCTGAAGGCGATTCCCGCGCGACACCGCACTCCCGGGTCGGGGGCAAGCCGAAGTGGGCCTGGCCGGAGCACGATGCGCGCGCCTCGCCCGGCGACCGGGGATCCACCGGCTAATCCGCTGATGAGTCGACGTATCGCGCCGGGGTGCGGTCGTGCGGGGGAGCGGTCAGAGGCTGCTGCGATGTCGTGGGCCCATTCGGCGCGCCCGCGACTTGACCGGGACGGCATGAGTCAACATGAGCACCTGCAGCATCTCTCGTCCCGGCGATGAAAGGTTCGTCATGGCCCTGGGAACCGTGGTGATCGTCGGCGTCGGCCCTGGCATGGGTATCGCGCTCGCGCGCACGTTCGCCGAGGCCGGGCACCCGGTCGCGATGCTCGCCCGCGACAAGGCGAAGCTGGACGGCTATGCCGCCGACCTCGCCTCCACCGGTCAGGAAGTGCGGGGCTACGCCGCGGATGCCGCGGATCCTGAGAGTCTGCGCGCCGCCATCCGTGCGGCGATCAGCGAGTTGGGCGCTCCCGACGTCCTCGTGTACAACGCCGGGGTAGTCCGCAGGGACTCACCCATCGGCGGCGACGACCAGGACTGGGCGCATGTCACAGCCATCAACGTCCTGGGCGCGAGGGTCGCGGCCAACGCGGTCCTGCCCGAACTGCGCGACGGTCGCGGCAGTCTGCTGTTCACCGGAGGCGGCAAGGCGATGACCCCCGCGGAGGGCCGCGCGTCCCTGTCGGTGGGTAAAGCCGCACTGCGCATGTACGTGCACGCGCTGTTCGACGAGCTGGCCGGGACGGGGGTGCACGCGGCCGGCGTCAGAATCAGCCAGGCGATCGGCACCGGCGAGGAGCGCTTCGACCCGACCGTGCTCGCGCGGGCATACCTCGAACTCCACCACCAGCCGGAGAGCGAATGGCAGCACGAACTGGTACGCGACTGACCCCTCCGCCACAAAGTCCTTTCTCCGCGTCGGGCTCCATCTGGGCGGGTGCCGATGGACAGGTCGGGCCCCCCACGGTCCATGTCACTGCGGCCGACCGCGGCGGCGCTCGTCGAATCCGACGCTGCCTCAGCACGCCGCCGGTCAAATTCCTCGACTCAAAGTAATGTCGCTCATGTCGTGAATAGAGTCTTATGAGGTGTTCGAAGGGAGCTGGCCGTGGGCGGTACGGAGGTGGGCGCGCGTCGTCCTCCGGAAGGGTTCACCGAGCAGCGGACGAGCGTCGACGGCGTGACGATCAACTACGTGCGCGGTGGCGAGGGCCCCACGGTGGTGCTGCTGCACGGGTACCCCCAGACGTGGTACGCGTGGCGCGAGGTGATGCCCGAGCTCGCGCGGCGTTACACGGTGGTGGCACCGGACATGCGCGGCGCCGGCGACAGCGATGCCCCGGCCGGCGGGTACGACAAGAAGACCCTCGCGGGCGATGTGCACGGGCTGCTCGCACAGCTCGGGCTCGACCGGTCCGTCCGCGTCGTCGGACACGACATCGGCGCGATGGTGGGGTACACGTACGCGGCGCAGCAGCCCGACCGTGTGGAACGGCTCGTGTTCTGCGAGGCGGTGATCCCAGACGAGGGCATCTACCGGATGCCGGTGCTGACCCCCGAGGGCCCCGGCCACTGGAACTTCGGCCTGTTCCAGGTACCCGACTTCCCCGAAACCCTGGTGAAGGGCCGGGAGCTGGGATGGGTGCGCGGCTATATCCTCCCGCAGGCCAGGCGTCCCGACGCGATCGACGAGCGGAGCCTGGAGGAGTACGCCCGCTGTCTGGCGGACGACGAGCACCTCAAGGCGAGCTTCGGCTACTTCCGTGCCCTGGTCCACGACATGGCGGACATGGCCGAGTACGCGAAAAACCGGATCCCGATGCCGGTGCTGGCCATCGGCGCTTCGGACAGCCTGGGCGACTCGGTCGGGGCGCAGCTCACCCGGTACGCGGAGAACGTACACGTCGTCGTGATCGACGACGCGGGTCACTACCTGTTCGACGAGCAGCCCCAGGAGCTGACCCGGCACCTGCTCACGTTCCTGGGCTGACGGCCCGTCAGCACGGCGTGGCATGGCGGGCGAGGTGAGGCGCAGTCGCGCTTCCAGAACCGTACGGGCGAGGTCGCGGCGCGCACGGCAGCCGCCGCGCCCACTCGCCGGCCCGCACGGTACGGGCAGCGGTCACATGGTGCCGAGCCTCGGCCGTTCCGGACCGCGCTGACGATGAGGTCGGTGACCACTCCGGTTCGCGTCGCGGCGGCCTGTCCCGCAGCAGGCCCTGGTCCCGTACGCCGACGGCTCGGCCGGAGCTGTCTGGCGACGCCGGCCGGGCTGCGCTCCCGGGGCCGGACCGTAGGCTGATGGGCCGGGGCAGATCGAGGCGAGGAGAGCGCGATGTGGTTCAAGGCCGCACTGACAGTCGTCCTGGCGCTGTGGCGTCGCCGCAATCGCAAGCGCGCGGGCAGAGGGGCGTGACAGGATCCCCGGGCCCACTGAAGCTTCCCGAGTCTTTACCCGGTGCTGTTCGGCGACCAATCCGGCAACCAACCCGTCAACGGGGGGACGCAACGCAAGATGCAACGCGGATTCTGTGTTCCACCCCTGACCTGCCAGAACGCTCCTTCCGGCGGGAACCGGGCGTGCGCTACACCCTTGCGTTACGCCGTGGGTCGGATGCCTGGTGCTGCTCTCAAGAGTTCCCCCGGGGCGATCACGTCCGATGATCGTCGGCCGCCAGGGGGCAGGTGGGACACTGTTCGAATGGATGCGGTCAGCAGGAACAACGTGCAGGTCGCCGGTCGGCCTGACGGTCCGGTGGTAGTGCTGGCGCACGGCTTCGGCTGTGACCAGAACATGTGGCGGCTGGTGCTGCCGGCGCTGACCGAGCGGTTCCGGGTGGTGCTGTTCGACTACGTCGGCTCCGGACGAGCTGACGCCGCGGCCTGGGATCCGGAGCGGTACGCGTCGCTGAACGGCTACGCCGACGACGTCCTGGACGTCTGCGCGGAGCTTGATCTGACCGACGTGACCTTCGTGGGGCACTCGGTGTCCGCGATGGTCGGGGTGCTGGCCGCGGCCCGGCAGCCGAGCCGGTTCGCCAGGCTGGTGATGGTCGCCCCCTCCCCCTGTTACATCGACGACCCGGCTGCCGGCTACACCGGCGGGTTCAGTGCCGGCGACATCGATGAGCTGCTGGAGTCGCTGGATTCCAACTACCTGGGCTGGTCGGCGGCGATGGCCCCGGCGATCATGGGCAACCCGGACCGCCCCGAGCTGGGGGAGGAGCTGACCAACAGCTTCTGCGCCACCGACCCGGCCATGGCCGCGGTCTTCGCCCGCACCACGTTCCTGTCCGATTCCCGCAGCGAGTTGGCGTCCGTCGCGGTGCCGACGCTGGTCCTGGAGTGCGCGCAGGACGTGATCGCCCCGAGGGAGGTCGGCGCGTACGTGCACGCCGCCATACCCGGCAGCCGGCTGGTCACCCTGGACGCCACCGGGCACTGCCCGCAGCTGAGTGCACCCGAGGCGACCGCGCAGGCCATCGTGGAGTTCGCCGGCGCCGCCGCATGATGTGCGAGACCACCGACGGCGAGCCTGACCAGAGCACGGACACCGGTGGCACCGGAGCGGGCGCGGACACGGGGGGTGAGGACGTGGACGGAGCAGAACTGGCGCAGTTCTCGGCCCTGCTGGAGGACAGCACCGAGGACCTGTACGACAACGCGCCGTGCGGGTACCTGTCGACGCTGATGGACGGCCGGATCGCCAAGGTCAACACCACCCTGCTGGACTGGCTCGGGTTCGCCCGCACCGAGCTGGTGGGCCGCAAGCGCTTCTCGGACCTGCTCACCGTCGGCGGGAGGCTGTATCACGAGACGCACTTCGCGCCGCTGCTGGCGATGCGGGGGCAGGTCTCCGGGATCGCGTTGGAGCTCAAGGGCGCCGATGGTGCGCGGCTGCCGGTGCTGGTCACCTCGCAGGTCAAGACGGGCAGCGACGGGCAGCCGCTGCTGATCCGCACCACGGTCTTCGACGCCCGCGACCGCCGGGCGTATGAGAACGAGCTGCTGCGCGCCCGGAAGGAAGCCGAACGGGCCCACGCTGAGGCCGAAGCCGCTCGCCAGGTCGCCGAAATGGAGCGAGTCCGCCTGCGCCAGGTCGTCGCGGTCCTGCAGAGCAGCCTGCTGCCGCCGTCGCTGCCGCAGGTGCCGGGCGTCCAGGCTGCGGCGTACTACCACCCCGCCTCGGTCGATGATCTCGGCGGTGACTTCTACGACCTGTTCGCACTCGGCGCCGACCGCTGGGCGTTCTTCCTCGGCGACGTCTGCGGAAAGGGCCCTGAGGCCGCGGCGGTGACCTCGCTGATCCGCTTCACCCTGCACGCCGCGCTCCTGCACGCCCCCGACCCGGTCGCGGCACTGACCCTGCTCAACACGATGCTGCACGAGCGCTACACCGGCGACGACCCCCGCTACTGCACCGTCATCGCAGGCACCCTCACCCCCCGCGACGGCGACTTCGACATCACTGTGGCGGCCGGCGGACACCCGCCGGCGATGCTGCTGCGCGCCAACGGGACCGCCGAACAGGTCCGCACCCCCGGCGGCATGCTCGTCGGCATCATGCCCACTCCCCGCTTCACCACCGCCGCCACCACCCTCGCGGCCGGCGACACGCTGCTGCTCTACACCGACGGCCTCACCGAGGCCCGCACCAGGCAAGGTCCCCGCTACAGCGAGGACGACCTGCACATCTTCACGCAGACGCTGGCCCCGGCCGGCGCCGGGCAGACCATCACCGCCCTGACCGCCCTGCTGGAAAGCTTCGGCGACGGCCTGGAAGACGACACCGCCCTGCTCGCCCTGGGCATCCCCGCCGCCGGCGCAGACAGCGACGTCGCATGATGACCGCACTGACTCTCACCACCTACGACACCCCGACGGGGCCAGTCCTGGTGGTGGGAGGAGACCTCGACCACGAAAGCACCGACCAGTTCCGTGCCGCGGTCGATGCGGCAGCCCTTCGACCGAGCCACACCCTGACCGTCGACCTGGCAGCCCTGACCTTCTGTGACTCCAGCGGCATCACCGCACTGATCGCCGCCCGCAACCACACCCGCGGCCTGGGCGCGGACATCACCCTGACCGCCGTCCCGGCCGCCACCGCGCGGATTATCCGGGTGCTCGGCCTGGACCAGATCTTCGTCCTCCCGCCGGCGCCGGACGAGGACAAGGATCGCCCCTGAGCACAGGCACCGCCCCAAGGTCTCAAATGCGGCGAATCGTGTGGTATCTATCCCGCTATGGTCTGGCCGCTTCCGGAACCGATGCCCGCCGCAGCAGTGGACAGCCCGCACCTGCCCGCCGGGTACGCCGCCGAGCCCAAGTGGGACGGCTACCGGGCGCTGCTGGCGAAGTACGCCGACGGTCGGGTGCTGATCCGGTCCCTCCACGGAACGGACATGGCCTCGGCGTCCCCCGAGATCACCGCGGCGGCCGCACGGCTACCCGAGGATGTGGCCCTCGATGGGGAGCTGGGACGGCAGCAGGCTGGCCTTCGAACGCCTGCGGGGCCGGCTCAACCGTAGGACTGCGGCAGCGGCTCGCCTGGCCGAGCAGCGGCCCGCCCACTTCGTGGTCTTCGATCTGCTGCGCCGTGGCGCGGACGAAGATCTGTCCGGTCGGTCCTACGCCGCTCGCCGCACTGCCCTCGAACACCTCTTCGCGGAAGACAGCTTCGGGTCGCAGTTCGCGCTGTGAGGCTGTGGTCGGCGTGGTCAGCGGCTCCCTCGCTTCTCCGACGACGATCCTGCTCGGCCGGATGGACGTGGCCGGCGCCCTGCAGTACACCGGCCGGACCTCCGTCCTGGCCCGTGACGCCCGCCGGGCGCTCGCCGCCCAGCCGACCGCTGCGCCGGCCGGGCACCCGTGGACCGGGTGGACGTTCTCAGCCGGGTGGGGCACCAAGGACGTGCTGCGAGTGGAACTGGCCGAGCCTCTGCTGGTCGCGGAGGTCGCCGCAGACGTATCCCTGGACCCGGCGGGCCGGTGGCGTCATCCGGTGCGGTGGCTGCGCGTGCGCAACGATGTGGCCCCGAGCGATGTGCCATCGTTCGGTTCGGGCAACGATCCCGCCGCAGGCTGAGCAGTCACCGGTCGGCGACGTAGTCCGACCAGCGTCCGCAATTATGTCCAGATCCGGGCCGCCCGGTACGGGCCGGCGGCGGTTTTCGCGATGAGCCCTTCGACGCCCTGCTGGCGGAGTGTCTCGTACCAGGCGCGCGCGTCCTGGGGGTCGTCGGTGGCCGGCACCGGCTGGGAACAGCGTCCTGTTCTCCACACACATCACCGCCGATCTGGACCGCATCGGCGACTACGTGACGCTGATCCACCGAGGCCGCATCGTCCGGTCCGGCCCCAAAGACGAGATCCTGGAGGCATACCGGACGGTGCGGGGCGGCCCGGACGATCTGAGCGGCCTTGTCGGCGTCGAACTGATCGGCGCCAGGCGGACCTCGACCGGGACGGAAGCTCTCGTCCGCGCCGAGGAAGCCGACCTCCTCGGCGGGGGCGTCCTCATCGAGGCGCCCACCCTTGAGGAGATCGCGATCCATATCGGATCCTCGTCAACGAATCAGTCGGGAAAACCGAATGGCCGACGCGGGGTGATCGCATGACTGCCATTGCCCGCATGGCTGTGCTGCACATGCGTACCGTCGCGCCGTACCGGACTCAGGGCCTGCTGGTGTTCGGCCTGCTGATGCTGGTGCTCGCCCGCAACCCTGATCATGTTGTACCGGCGCTCGCGGTGCTGCTGGCTCCGTTGATCGCCGTCCACCCGTTCGTAGTCGCCGACAAGGCGGGCCTGGAGACGCTGTACGCGGTTCTGCCCGTGCCTCGCCGTACGGTCCTTCTCGGGAACTACGCCTGGGCCCTGGCGAGCTTCCTCGCTACCGTCACCGTGGGTACGGCTCTGGCCGCTATCCTCGCGCGGGCCGAGGACATGCCGCTCGAAGGCCGCGAGCTGGTCACGATGCTGGCGCTGTCCTGGTTACTGTTCGCCGTCAACATCGCGATCCAGTTCCCCCTGCTGATCAGATTCGGTTACGCCCGCGTCAGTGTCCTGAGCACCACCATGCCACTGGCGCTGGTCATGGTGGCCGTCGTCCGGCTCCACCTGTCCATTGCCTCCATCCAGACCTGGCTGCCGCTTTTCTGGTTGGCCGGTCCGGTCGCCATAGTGACGTCTGCGGCCCTGGCGGTGCATGTGCCAAAACCTCGGACGTAGGCCGTTCTGCTCGGATCATCTGACCGTAGGTACGGCCGCCGAGGGCTGGCCACAGGGCGGCGTGCTTGAACCGCTCCGGGTCCGGTGGAGACTCTGAACCGTTCCGGGTTCGATGGAGGCTCGATTCAGCGGCTTTTTATGGGCTGCTGGTTGCTGTCTTTGGGGGTGAGAGTTCGGGTGTTGGGTGCTGTCGTGGGTGCGTTATCTGATGGGAGGTGATGCTGTCTCAGGTCCGCGACCACCGCTGTCCGGTGCCACTACGTTGCCCCGTTGCTCGTAAATGAGCGGCTTGAGGATGTTCATCGACCGGCGGCGGGCGGTGTGCCGCCGGGCGGTGCGAAGTTCACCGACGACCGCTGGCAGCGACGCCGTCCCCCGCGGCCCGCTCAGCCGAGGCTGATCGCGTCGAGCTTGGCCCTGAGGTAGGCGGAGGAGTCCACCGGGTTGTGGGTGACCCGGCCGACCGGGGCCGGCAGCGGGGCCACCGTGGTGTGCGGGTCGCACTCGTAGAAGTACACCAGGGACATCAGGTCCTCCGACGGGGCGTCCGCCGGCGGAGGGAGCACCCGGTGCCGCCCGGAGCGCCACCGGTCACCGGTCCAGCGGGCCATCAGGTCACCGATGTTGACGGTCAGCGCGTCCGGGTCGTACGGCGCGTCCTCCCAGCCCGTGCCGCCGTCCGCCGGGTCGACGTACACCTGCAGGCCGCCCCTGCCCTGCTGGCGGTCCAGCAGGGTCACGGTGCCGAAGTCGGTGTGCGGGCCGATGCGGTACTGGCCGGGCAGGGGCTCGCCGACCACCCCGGTGCCCGGGTACCAGTTCACGTTGAGGGTGTAGGTGGGGTGCGCGGTGTGCCGGGTGAAGAAGTCCGCCGGCTGCCCCAGCGCGGCCGCCATCAGCCGTAGCACCTCGTCGGCGACCGAGCGCATGGCCGTCAGGTAGCCTTCGACCACGGTGCGCAGCACCGGGACCTCGTCCTCGGGCCACACGTTCGGCTGGAACCAGAAGGCGTCGGTCTCCGGGACGCCCGTCGGCCGGTCCGCACCGACCGTCCAGGACTCCTTGAGATCCGGGGGCGTGCGGGTGCCCTCCGCGTAGCCGTTGGCCTCCGCGCCCCGCCCGAGCCAGCCCCGGCCGCCGACCCGGACGGCGTACCGCTGCTTGACCGCGTCGGGCAGGGCGAAGAACAGCCGGGCGGCCCGCCGTACCTCCGCGCGGCTCTCCCGGCTCACGCCGTGCCCGGTGATCAGCAGGAAACCGGCATGGGTCAGGGCGGTGTCCACGGCGGCCGCTGTCGCGGCCCGCGCGTCACCGTCCCCGGACAGCCAGGGAGTGAGATCGATGACGGGGATGCGGATCGCGTCCGGCACGGGAGTCCTTTCGTCCTGCGGTGCGCTGCCGGGGTCCTGGCGGTGCGCCCGGACCGGGAGGTGTGATGACGGGCGCCGCTCGCCTGGCGACGGCCGCTGCCCGCCTACTCGCCGATGTCCTCGAACCACACGTCAGGGCGCCGTGCGATGAAGTCCCGCATGAGCGCGACACACCCGGGGTCGTCCAGCAGGGTCACCCGGACCCCGAGGTCGGCCAGCCACGTGTGGCCGCCCTGGAAGGTCCGCGCCTCGCCGATCACCACGTGCCCGATGCCGAACTGCCGGATCAGTCCGGAGCAGTACCAGCACGGCGACAGCGTGGTCACCATGGTGGTCCGGCCGTAGCCCCGGATCCGCCCCGCGGCGCGGAAGGCCGAGGTCTCACCGTGCGCGGACGGATCGCCGTCCTGCACCCGGCGGTTGTTGCCCCGCCCGAGCACCTCGCCGTCCGGTCCGAACAGGGCCGCGCCGATCGGGATCCCGCCCTCGGCGAGCCCTGCGCGCGCCTCTTCCACCGCCACGGCCAGCAGGGTCGCCGGCTCCGCGGTCGCCGCGTCAGTCATGCCTCCACTGTCCGGTCGGCGGCCCCCGGCCGCAATGTACGGAAAGCACGTATCTGGCGTGCGCCGCACGGACACGGTGTCGCCGCTCCCGGCCCGGCGCGACCCCGGTGACCTGGACGCGAAACGCCGCCGCAACCTGGGGACCGTACGCTCCGCAGCGCCGCCGCGGCGCGCCCGCCGGGGCGGCCGCGGCCCACCGGTCCGGGAGGTGCGATGGTCCTCACCCTGAGGGAGATCCTGACGTTCGACGTGCTCGGGAAGGCCCATGCCGAAGTGCTGGCCGGCCGGGACGCGCTGGACCGCCGGGTCCGGTGGGTGCACTCCAGCGAGATCTACGAGATCGGGCCGCTGCTGGCCGGCGGCGAACTGCTGCTGACCACCGGCCTGGGCCTGGCGGGCGCCGACGCCGGGGCCTGCCGGCACTACGTCAGGGAACTGGACGAGCGGGGGGTGGCCGGCGTCGCGGTCGAACTGGGCCGCTCGCTGCCCGACATGCCCTGGGCCATCGTGGACGAGAGCCGTCGCCGGGGTCTGCCGCTGGTGGCACTGCGGCAGGTGGTGCCCTTCATCCAGATCACCGAGGCGGTCAACACCGCGATCGTCACCCAGACCCTCACCGAACAGCCGCACCGCTCGGGCGCCGAGGCCCTGCTCGCCGACCTGGAGGGCGGCACCGCGCTCAGCCAGCACGAGGTGACCGTCCGGCTGCGCGCGCTGGGCTTTCGTCCCGAGCGCACCCACCGGCTGATCGGTGTCGCCGCCCACGCGGCGGGCCCCGCGACCGCGGCGGCCCTGCTGGAGCGGGCCGCCGCCCTGCTGGGTGCCCCGCTGCTCCACTCGGGGTCGGCCGGCGGCGCGCTGCTGGCCGTGCCGGGCGCGCCCGCCGACGATCCGGTGCGCACCGCGCGGGCCGCCGTGGCCGGGGCCGCCGCGGCCGGATCCGACGCCGACGGACTGACCTTCGCGCTCGGGCCCGCTGTACGGGCGGACGCCGGCTGGCGCCGCTGGGGGGAGACGCTGCGCGAGGCCCGCGCCACGCTGCAGCTGGCGCTGACCGTGCCGCTGCCGGAGGGTGGCCGGGCCACCGAGCGGTGCGGGGCGCTGGTGACGACCTACCGGGCCCTGGCCCTGGAACGCCAGCTCGCGGGGGACGGCCTCACCGTCGGCACCCGCGAGCGGCTGGCCGGCCTGGTCGAGCGGGCGCTCGGCCCGCTGCTGGCGTGGGAGGCCGCCCACCCCAGCGATCTCGTGCACACCCTGGAGGTCCATCTGCGCAGCGGATGCAGCCCAACGCGGACCGCGGCCCTGCTGCACGTGGGACGCCAGTCCCTCTACCAACGACTGGACCGTATCGAGTCGCTGCTGGGCATGCCGGTGGCCGACCCGGAGTGCCACGGTGAGCTGCTGCTCGCCGCCTGCGCGCACCGGCTGCTGCGCGCCGCGGACTGACCGCGGACCGGCCGCGGTCGGGCCGCGGCCCGCTCCCGGCCCATCCGCGGAACCGGTCCCGGGCCGCTGGGCCCGGGACCGGAGGGAGCCCCGCTCAGACGGGCTCGGAGACGGTCGGCACTGCCGAACTGACCGGACCCAGGCCCGGCACCCGCTGGAGCGCCAGGTACAGCAGCCCGGCGACGACGAAGCCCGCCGCGAACGCGATGTCACCAAACTGCGGCCAGTGCCTGGGCACCAGGCCGGTGAAGTCCGTCTGGTTCGAGAACAGCAGCACCCCCGCCGCGGTGCCGATGGCCATGGCGATCGGGCCCGCCCAGTTGCGGTAGGTCGGGTCCTCCAGCAGCGCGGCGGTCTCGCTGTCGGGGCGGTTGCGCCGCAGGTACATGTCGAGGATGACGATCGCCAGCCAAGGGCCGATCCAGTACGTGATGACCAGCAGGAAGTTCTCGTACCGCTCGCCGGAGTCGTGCAGGCCCGTCCACGCCACGATGGTGCCGGCGACGCCGAAGACCAGGGCGACCGTCGCGCGTCGCACCGCCGGCGGCAGCTTGATGCCCATGGCCACGAAGGACAGCGCGCCCGAGTAGATGTTGAGGGCGTTGGCGGCGATGCCGCCCACCGCGATGGCCAGCAGGGTCAGCTTGCCCAGCCACTCCGGCAGCGGGTGGACGAAGGCGTCGGTGAGCGTGGCGCCCTTGGGGGCGACCAGGGTCGCCGACGCCGCGCCCACGATCTCCAGCAGCACGCAGGAGGTGAACACCGCGAGCCCCGGCCACAGCGCGACCTTCCACCGGGCGGTCGCCCGCGGCAGGTAGCGGGTGTAGTCCGAGCCGTACGGGGTCCAGCCGGCCGTGTAGCCGAAGGCCGCGCCCGTCGTCAGCAGGAAGGCGCCGGTGAAGGCGTGCGAACCGTCCGCGGCGGACGGGTGCGCCTTGGTCAGCATGACCACCGAGGTGATGAGGAAGATCACCGTCAGCACCGGGAAGGTGTACCGCTCGGCTAAGTGGATGAAGTTGTGCCCGAGGAAGGCCACCGCGATCTGCACGATGGCCACGATGAACAGGCACAGCAGCAGCCGCCAGTGCAGCAGCGTGTTGAGCGCGTAGGCGGCGCTGACGCTGTTGACGGCGAACCAGCCGATGCCCGCGCTCAGCGCGTTGAGGCCGGCCGGCAGGGCGTTGCCGAAGAAGCCGAAGGCGCTGCGGCCGGCCACCATCTGCGGCACGCCGAACCGGGGCCCACGCAGGCCGAGGAAGGCGTGGGCGAGCGCGCCGAGTCCGGTGCCCAGCAGGATCGCCAGCACCGCGGACCAGAAACCGAGGCCGAAGATGCCGACGCCGAGCACGCCGATGAAGACGGTGGCGAACTCCATGTTCGGGCTGGTCCAGGTCCACAGCAGCTGGAGCGGCCGGCCGTGCCGGCCGTCGTCCGGGACCGGCTCGGCGCCGGTGGGCTCCACGGCCAGCACATGGTCGCCGTACGCGACGATCTCGTCGGGCGCGGCCTGCGGAAGGGCGACGGCGGGAGTCGGTGAGCCGTCACCTCCGACGGAGGCGGGGGAGGGGGTGGTGGTCATGGGGACACTATGGGTGGCCCGCACAAGCCGGTAAACGTGCAGGGCGTCGCCACTGGCGGGCCCGGCTACGGACGTTCCGTACGCCCCGACCTGTTTGTGTGGGAGCGCGGTTCGCGAGTTGATGTCCGTTTCCGGGTGAGGCTGCGGGAGGGCGGCTGGTCGTGGTGCTCGGTCGGCTATGGGTTCCGGGTGAAGCTGCCGGTGCTGATCTCGGTGAGGACCTCGAGGTTGACCAGGTGTTTCAGCTTGGCGCGCGTTCCCTCGATGTTCTTCGGCAGCAGTTCGTGGTCGAGGGCTTCGCAGATGTCGCGGGCCGGGAGGGGGCCGGTGGCCTCGTTGAAGACGGCGAGGATACGGGGGTAGTCCGGGTGTTCGGGCAGGTCGGGCGAGGCCGGATGTGCGGGAATCCGGTCCGCGAGGCCGGTGACCGTCTTGCGGGTGATCGCGAGGTGTTTGAGGTGGGTTTCGGCCTCCCGCAGCCGGCTCCGCAGTTCATCGATCCGCCTGCGGATGTCGTCGGTCATGGCCCGGGCGGCGTCCTCCTGGATGCCGAGCGCGTCGAGCAGGAGCTGGACGTTCACGCCGCCGCCTGCGGATCACGCCAGGTGGGAGTGTTCGCGCCGGTGAGCCGGCGGGTCATGACGTGGGTCATCGCCCAGTAGACGCGGGACGCGGACGAGGCCGGGCGGTGCTCGTAGTCGCGGACCAGGCGCCGGTGCAGTTTCAGGATCCCGTAGGTCTGCTCGACCCTCCACCGCTTCGGCTGCGGCACGAACCCCTTGTCCTGCGGGTTGCGTTCGACGATCTCGACATCGATGCCCAGGCCGGCGCCGTGCGCGATGACCTGCTTCTTGAAGCCCTGGTCGGCCAGGGCTTTGCGGACGGTTCCGCCGGTGTGCCCGGCGGCCTGGTCCAGCAGAGCGATGCCCGCTGTGTTGTCGTGGGCGCTCGCGGCGAGGACGATGACGGCGATGACCAGGCCGAGCACGTCCACGGCCAGTCCGCGCTTGCGGCCGGGCACCCGCTTGGCCGGATCGCGACCGGCCGTGACCGCCGGGACCCCGGCGGCGGCGTGGATGCTCTGGGTGTCCAGCACCACCAGGGTCGGGTCCTCTCATCGGCGGTGGTGTTCGCGGACCTGGCAGCGCAGGAGTTCGTGGATGACCTGGTCGGTTCTGTCGTCCCGCCAGGCGGCGAAGTAGTAGTACCGTCGCGCTCTTGGGCGGCAGGTCGTGCGGGAGGTAGCCCACTGGCAGCCGGTCCGGCCCTGGTAAAGGATCGCGTTGACGATCTCCCGCATCAGCTCCCCGTGAGGCCGCCGTCTGTCTGACCGTCAGGGCACCCTCGCGACAGCGGATCTCCCACCGATGACAGCGGGGGCGTCATCAACTTCAGCGCCGTGCAGAGCCGCATGGCGTCCTCTCCCGCCCGGGCCGCCGCCCTCCCCCCTGGACGTCAGCATGGTGTCAGGATCCTCGCCGGAAGATCGTGATCGTTGTGCAGCGCGCCACCTCTGGCTGTCAGTCCAGGTTCTGCCACGCCCAAGAAGAAGCAACGCTCCCGTCAGGTTCCCGTCCGAATAGGAAGCGTTCCTCGCGGTCGACATGCGCGACGGATAGACCGAAGTAGCCCCCCGCGGGGAGGCGTAAAGCCAGGGCGGTGACCCGTTCGTCCGCCCCCGCTTCCTGCAAAGCCTTCACCAGGCGCGCGACGCCGAACGAGTGGGCGAGGAAGCCGCGACCAGCGCGTACCGCCGTGCTCGTATTCTTCGTGATGCGGCCCGTGCTCATGATCGTGGCCGTGCTCATGGGTGTGCCCGCCGGTTTCCATACCCCACCGTGTCAGGCTCACCCGATTGCAGCCATCGCCCTAATACCCGCCCTGAACAGGTGCGATGCCGTCGCAACTAGGCACTGGACGCCGGAACCGCATCCGGTCAACCCTCAGTGGCACCGGACACGCAGATCGCGTTCCGCGAGCCTCTGGCCTGTGCCATCGATCCTTGACCGTTTGCCACAGAAGTTTGACGGGTCAGGCTGCTGTTGATCTAAGGTCGCAGCCCGTGAAACGCCGGTAAGAGGCACGGCAGTGCAAGTAGAAGAGCAGCCGGGGCGGTTGCTCACCCACTTGCGCTGAGAACCATCAGGTAACGGCGGGGAACAGGGCAGTAGCGGCGCGGTGGAATCGCGCGGTGTGCGGACTACCGGCGGGCGTTGAGCCGCTGGTGGGCACGGCGGCCGCGGCGGCCGGGCCGGAGTTCCCGCGGGGCCGCCCGGATCTGGGGTGCGGTCGGCGCCGGGCGGCCGTGCACGTGACAACCGCTGGCGATTCCCGGCGCGAATGTACAAATCTGAGGCGGGCGTGACTGGTGTGACCCGGGCGAGGGGTGCGCTGCGGCCCTTCGCGGCACAACCACCCCTTGGCCGACCCCATGACCACTTGCGCCACCGCCGGCCGGCACCCGCGTTTCTCCTGGACCGGAGCGGTTGCCCGGTCGGCACAGACCGCGGACAGGGGGGCGGCCCGCGCGTGATTCCTCAGAGCACGGGAGGCACGACCGTGCCGAGGCCTCGGGCTCTTCGATCCGGAGGAGACCGGCGAGCATAGCGAGGGAGGGACTCTCCTGCGCGGAGCCGGCCCGCCGGGCGACGCGCCCGCCCATCTCCGACCCGACCCCCTCCGGCCGACCGCGCCACCCCACCGTGCTCTTCCTCCTTTTCACCGGGTCGGGGGTGCGGAGTTCGGAGGGGGTCAGCCTGTACTTAAGCCGGATACGACATCTGACCACGGGAAATACAGAGGTTCCGAATCGTGTGCCGGATGGATGTCCGGGCCCGTGTCCGAAGCGGCGGCCGGACAGGTACGCGGGCGGATGTCCCGCACGTCACCAGAGCCGGTAGCCCGGGGCCATCGAGGGCCAGGAGCGGCAGCTCGCGGCCGCGCCGGCCGACACCCGGCCGGGGCCGACCGGCCGAGCCGCCCGCCCGGCCGCTGCCGAGGGCCACTCGGAGTCGTCCCCTGAAGAGCGTTTCTGGCGGCCCGCCCAACGCACTCACACCGTCGCGGTTTTAGTCGTGCAGTACCTCAGCGGGCCCGTGGAACCGTCACGCAGGCAGACCTCGAGTCGGATAGGAACACCCGACGGGAGAGAGTTCGTATGACCCGTCGTGCACGTGCCCGCCCCGTTCGCGTCCTCGATGGTCGCGTGCAGAGGGAAGCCGCTGCCTCCCCACGACGCCTGTGCCCATACCCGGAGCCCGTCGGCTTGGGCGTCACACGCCTTGAAGGTGTCTTGCGAGAAGTACTGCCCGATCCCTCCCCTCGTTCCGGGGTCCGTGGTCAGGATCTGCCAGCGGAACGTAGGGCCGCTCGCGACGGCGCGGGGCGTCGATGTACTGGCGAAGGCATTGGCAGTGGCGCTGCCAGTACCTGCGACGGTCGCTGTAGCCGCCAGCATGAAGGCGGTTGCGGCCAGTCTGGCCGCAACACGTCGTCGCGTTCGTTTCACGCTCACCTGCATCATGTCCGTCCTTGAGTTGATGGTGGGGTCCCGTGACTGGGGCTCCAGCAGAACCGGGGCCCAAGCCGTCGCCCCGACCGACTCTCGGCTGCCGAGAATTGATCCGCAGGCCCTTTCCACCATCGAATCAATGAGCCCCGGGTTGGACTCCGGCTTCGGCCAGGTCGACGCCGGTCTGCGGACCTGGGTCAATCGGCTGCGCGCCCGGGGCGTGTCCTGGTCAAGGATCGGCGAAGCCCTTGGGGTGACGCGACGGTCTGCCTGGGAGAAGTTCGCCGACCAGGATTGATCCCGGTTTCGCCAATGTCGCCGCCGAACGTGCGGCGGTCCACTACGCCCGCGCAGAGCCTGGGACCGGTTGCCGATCCTCCCTGTAGTTACGACGTCAAGTTGCCTAGCCCTTTGCCAGTAGGGGGTAGGGGCCCCTCGCCTTCTGGTGAGCCTTGAGTCCCCTCCGGGTGAGGGGGCCTTCGTGGGTTCAGGGCCGCCAGGTCATGCAGTGGTCAAACTGCGGACCGGGCAGGACCTGGAAACATGGACCGTGCACCTGTCCGCCCGCCCGTAGGCTCCTGCCTTCGCCGCGCTCACCGCCACGGCCGCGGAGCTCGCCGGGGTGCCGGTAGCGAATCCCCCGGGGCACACCCCCCAGCCTGATGAAAAGGAAAGGGGACAGGATGGGTGGCGCGGTCGGTCGGAGGGGCCGGGCCGGAGACAGGTGTTCGCGTCGCCGACGGGGTCGGCTCCGCGCACGCCGGACAGTTGTGAACCGGATGTTGTCGGTCGATCGTCTTGCGGTTCCTGATCAGATCACTCCGTCACCGGCAGGCACTCGGCGAGCAGGCTGACGATGTCGCGCCAGGCTCGCTTTGCGTGCTGTGGGTGGTAGCCGACGCCGGGCACCACGGGGTGGTCGACCGTCGGGTGGTGGAAGGCGTGCAGGGCGCCGCCGTAGACCGCGAGGCGCCAGTCGACGCCTGCGCTCTGCATCTCGGCGGTGAACGCGTTCCGTTGCGCGGGCGGCATGATCGGGTCTTCCGACCCGACCCCGGCCCATACCGGGCAGCGGATGCGCGCCGTCTCGCCCGGTCGGCCTGTGGTCAGTGCGTTGACTGTGCCGATCGCGCGTAGGTTGACGCGGTCGCGCCCGAGTTCCAGCCCGATGGCGCCTCCGGTGCCGTAGCCGACAGCGGCGATCCGGTCGGGGTCGGTCCGCGCTTCGGCGCGCAATACGTCGAGCGCCGCGTGGCCGATTCCCCGCATCCGGTCGGGGTCGGCGAGCAGCGGCATGCAACGGGCCAGCATCTCCTCGGGGTCGCTCAAGTAGCGCCCGCCGTGGAGGTCGAAGGCCAGCACTACGTATCCCAGTTCGGCGAGAGTATCTGCGCGGCGACGCTCGACGTCGCTGAGCCCTGGGCCTTCTGGTCCGAGCAGCACCGCGGGTCGGCGGTCGACACCGGCCGGGAGCGCGAGGTGCCCGATCATCGTCAGGCCGTCGGCCGGGTATGCGACCGTGCGCGTTGTAATCGTCGTCATGAGGCTGGACCGTAGTGATCGTCGAGTCCGGTCGGGCCGGTGTTCACCGCCGGCAGAACATCGCGGGAGGGCTTCTGAGATGCGGTGATAGCTCACAAGATTCCTCACGAACCCTGTTCCCGCAGCAGCGTGATCGCCTGCCCCGGCCACGGTGCCGGAGGTGGACCTGCCGGCTCTTCCGCCGGGTGACTGGTGCTGCAAGCTTGGGCCGCATCAAACGCGCGCTGGTCGGTCTGGTGTATCTGCGTCGGCACGACCCTCTCGCCCCGCTCGCTGCCGGCTTTGGTATCTCCATCGGCACCGCCCGCGTCTGCGAGTGGTGGCCGTTGTCGACCTGCTCGCTGACAACACCCGCGGCTGGTCTGGGTGCTAGGCCTGCTGCTGTCCCGCCCCGGTGGCCCTCCGAGGGACAGCTGTCGGAACGGGACGGCTCGCCACCAACCCGTCAGTGGTCAACTGTCGGGTGTGGTCGCGGTGGTCAGTAGGCTACGTGTCCGCTGTTGTCCTGGTTGAATGACAGGAAGAAGGATGTGCCGTTCAGTACTCCTGTAGCGGCCAGTCCCCAGGTGCCGCCGGAAATGGTGCGCCAGGCGTTGCAGGCGCCGGTGCTGCGGAAGCAGGTCCGTACGGCAACGGTTTTGTTGGGTTTGACGTTGATGTCGGAGCAGTTGGAGGTTGTGGTGGCGTATCCCGGGCTGGGCCAGTCGTCATAGCCCGTGGTGTAGCTATGAGCACTGCCGAGGCATGACTGGGCGGTTGTTGGAGCCGCACTGGCCTGTTCCCCGGCGGCGACCACGGCCCCCGCCGCCAGCAGACCGGCTGCCAGAAGCGTGGTGGTCCGCGACCGCAATCCGACCGCCAGTGCTGAGTGTGAACGGGACAACATCGTTCTCTCCCTTTCTTGGAGGCGGCTGTTGGCGGCCGCCCTGTTCGTCCGGCTGCCTACATGCCATCGCGCCAAGCCCGTTGCCCGCGATATTTCGGTCGCAAGTGAGCTCAACATGGGACGGCATGCCTGTTGGCCTGCGACGTTGCGCGCCGTCCGGACACCGAGCCGGGAGGGCCGCCCCACCCTGCGGGATACGGGCGGAGTGTGGCGCGTGGTCGCCTACTGATGGCATCGCGCTTTGAATCGTCGTGAGTTGCCCGTGCAATCGACGGGAGCGCCTCAGTGCGTGGCCTGGTGGGTGGCTGCTGCTCGACAGCTGGCGGAGGCGGCGGCAGGATTCGGGGGCGACGACAGTGATTGATATGAGCGAGCGCGAGCACTTCGCCCAGTTCGCCAAACGGACCCGCATGTTCATCGGCCGCACGTCCCTGACGGGCGTGGCGGCTTTCAAAGTGGGTTATGACCAGGCCGCGCGCCGTCACGGCGGGGCCGGCTTGGACGGCTGGCGCGATTGGCTGATGAGAAACTACGAGGTCGGCAGTAACTTCGTCTGGGAAGCCCAGATCCGTCGGGTGGCAATACCTGACCGGGTCGGCGGATGGGATCTCCCGCCGGAGCAGGAAGCACGTGTCCTCAAGGTGCTTTTCGAACTACTGGACAAATTCCTCGCCGAACGCGAGGGTGCCGCCGAGTCCTGATGCCCGCCTCGTTACTGCGGGGCGACGGTGAGGTCGACTCAGATCCATGGCGCTTGGTGCCAGGAGCGTACTTCGCCGACGACCAGTTCGACGGTGCTGTCCACCGGGGGCAGGTCCTGGGCGAGTTGACGTACTCCGGGTTCGCTGCGGCGGCGAATGACGTCCAATGAGGCACCGACCGGTTCGTATCCGTGAATCTTCGCGGTGATGCCCCACAGATGGTGGCCGGTGATCGTGGCTTGGACTCGTTCGCCGGGGTGGAGGTCGCTGAGCGGGCGGACTGATTCGTCGAGCATGGGGTGGGCCTTTCCGGCATCGGGTTCAGGGTGTGTGGAGCTGAGTTCTGTGGGAGGCGTAGGCAGCCCAGGGCTTGGGCCGCGACGGCGGGTGGCATTTTCCTGGACGAGCGCGCGGATCGCGGCGAGTCTGGTGCCCAGCAGGTGGGTACCATTGCTGGCCAGCTGGTTCATCAGGTAGGTCGGGTGGATGTGCTGCACTAGTCGATTGCCGGGAAAGAGCCATGGACTGCTCTGATTGGCCGTGACATTGCGTGGCCCCCGGTTCGTGGCGTGCTCGCGGAGGACGTTCCCGAAAGGCTCAGTGAGCGGAACAGGTCCGTGTGGACCGAGGGCGATGCGCACTTCCTCGCCGGTGATGTCGAGGACGTTCATGGTGAGGGAGGCTATGCGTGTCGGGGGTTGGGCGAACAGGGCCAGGAGCAGGGCCGCCGCGCGGTCGCGGAGGAAGGTCTTAGCGTCGGGGTCGAACAGGGTGCGCAAGAGCTGGAGTCGCTGGCCCTGGGTGACCGTGTCGCGTGGTGTCCGCTGGTGGTAGGGAAGTCGCAGGGGGCAGGGCATGCCGCCGTTTCTGCCGGCCCAGGCGATGAAGGCCCGGCTGCCTTGTCGGCTGGTGTTTCCGGTGGCGATCCAGGTGTCGAGGTGGGCCTGGGTGCAGGTCTGCGGGGTCGTGCCCTGGTCACGACCGGTCGCTATGGCCTCACCGGCCTGTTCCGCAGCGCCCTGGCCAGCCGCATCAACCGCGACATCAACCTGGCTCAGGAGCACTGGCACTACGGTTTCAACGACTTCGACCTCGGGCACGGCGGCGTGCCGCTGCTGCTGGCCATGCTGGATGACTTCACCGAGCATGGTCCCCAAGGCCTGGTCTGGTACCGAGACGGCGGCCACCTGCCGCTGCGCGGTCTGGCAGAGCCTCTGTACGCCCGTGGGGGGTTGGTGGCGCCAGCTAGGGGAGTTGGTCATCGCGGGCCGGCGGGGCGGGCAGGGCGGCACGCAAGGGCCGGGGCCGCTGCTGCCAGCGCATTCCCGGCGCGCCGAATTCCGCGCGCCGCTCCGCGCTTCAGTGGTGCGTCCGGAGCGGCTACGGGGGCGGAATCAGTTCGATCAGGAATTCCTGGTCGGTGGCGCCGGAGCATCGGCCTTGGACGATTTCCGCGCCGGCTTCCGTGCCTTCGTCGCGCAGGCTCAGGCACTGGCCGGTGCTGACGGGGTGAAGGCGGAAGTGCCCAGCAGCGCGAGGGCCGAAGAGGTCGAGGCGGAACTGCTGCGCCTTGTTGTTGTCGGCGCAGTCGTCGCGTGGTTCGAGCAGGTCGCGGCCCGGGCCTGTCGGCAGGAGGGTAAGGCAGCCGATGCCGTACTTCGGGTGGTGCCACTGGATCTGCACGGTGTCCTTGCCCAGCGGTTCGAGGTACACACGGGGCAGGACGGCCTCCGCGCACGGTTGCTGGGCGGCGACCGCGGTTTTGTAGCCGCCGGTGCGATCCCTGCCCTCGGTGAGACAGAACTCCGGCGTTCTGAAGGGGTGGATACGAGCCCAACTGCCCACAGCCAGGATGTGCAACCCGGGTACCGGCAATGCGGATGGGCCGGCCGGTGACTTCGAGGCGCTGAACAGGCTGCTGAGACCGACCGCGCAGACAGCTCCGAGACCGGCGGCGACGACCAGAGCGGTTGCTCGGCGCCGCCGCGAGGGCCGCGCCGGGTGAGGCTCGCCGGAAGCGGGAACCTGGCTGTCGCTGCCGTCAATATCGCTTGCCGGAGGTGGCTGCTCGCCGGCGGCGATGCGCTGGCGGACCGCGAGCCACCGGCGTACGTCCTCCTCACCTAGGCCACAGGCCCGGGTGAAGGTGTCGACGAACCGTTCACGAGGCAGGGTGGCGCGACCGAGGGTGGTCGCGATCGTGCTTGCCGGGAGCGCATCACTGTATGCGGCCGTCTTGCCCTCAAGCTGGCGGTACGTCAGTCCGGACCAACCCCGTAACGCACGCAGAGCCGCGCTGAACTCGGCTGGGCTGTTGGCCTGCTCCGGCCCTGGTGCTTGCGCTGACGGCCCGGCCAAGCCGCCCCCCATCTGGCTCATGACCGCAGCATGGCCCACCAGCAGTGACCGGGCAACCACACAAAAGGTGGCAAACCCCCCATGTACGAACACGTTCGAAACGCGACAGGCACCGTTCCGAACACACTCGAACGACGTTCGCCCTTGCCGACGAAGCACGCCGCGGGCAGCGTCGGCACCGTCCACCACGAGCAACGCTCCCTCCACTGGGGCGCGTGCAGTGATGCAGGGCACCCACGGCGCGTACACACCAGCGCCCCCAGGTAAGAACAGCGCTTCGTCAAAGTGTTGGGCAATGTCAAGATCACGAAAGGGAGACGAATGACAGGGAATCTGATACGCAAGGCGGCTCTAGTTATGTCCGGCACAGCCCTGATGGGCGGCCTCACTGTGGCGCCGTCTTTCGCGGCAACCGCTACTCAGGCCGCACCGGTGACCGCCAAGGCCGCGTCGGCGGAGCAGGGCGCCTCGGCGAGCGCAGCAAACGATGCACCGAACTGGACACCGTCCAACGCCCCCGCCAGCGCCCTCGTCGGCTGCGGTAGCACGCCTACCACGAACGGTTATGGGGGCGCCACCGTAACGACTTCCATCTACCTCAGGACCGGTCCGGGTGTCGGCTGCGACGACATCTACCCCAAGCTCCTCGTGGGCCAACGACTCGGCGGCTGGTGCTGGGCAACAAACACGGCAGGAAACAAGTGGTATTACGTCAGTACCGGAGGCGCGGCGCCGTACGGCTGGATCTACGGGACGAACATCTCGGGGGAGAGCACGATCGAAACGCGGTGCAACGTCTGACGTGGGTTCGGATAGCCCCGTGAGCTGACGCTCAGCCGTTGGAGGGTTGTCCGATTCCTTTAACCGATGGGTCGTCGCGCGTCGCGAGGCACGTATGGCGGTGTACCAGGGCTGGGCCTGCACCCCCGCTGGGGGCCCAGGCCCAGCCCCTGGCCGCGTTCACCAGCGCATGCTGAGCGCGTCGAGGTCGGCTGACATTAAGCGGGTGGGTAGTTGGTGTGGTGGGTGGGGTGTGGTCTGGGGTGTTGATGGTTGGGTGGGAACGGGTGGTGGGGTGGGTTTGGGGGGTTTGGTCTGGGGTTGTTCCAGTTTTTGTGAGGGGTTCGGTGGGTGTTGTAGGGAGCGTCTGGGTCTAATGGTCCGGGCGTTTTTTGCTGCTGGATGGCGTTTTGCCTGGTCGGTGGGTTGAGGGTGGGTGGTGGGGGTGGGTTAGCGGGTAGGGCGTCGTTGCTGTTCGGCGTGGTGGTCGAGGGCGATGGCCTCGAGCAACTCCTCCTGGAGTACTAGCCCCGGCGCCCTCGCGCGAGCGGCGGAGCCCTCGGGTGGCGCCATGAGGCAGGGCCGACCGCCCCCGGGCCCGACGCGCGGGCCAACGAGAAGCGGGGAGCGTCAGGAGGCAGAAAGCGGCAAGAAGCGGGGAGTACGGGGACGGCCGTTCGCGTGGAGCCACGGCGGCCGGGACCCAGCGGCAGCAGGTCGGCACCCGAGGGCGTGGTGTCCGCGTTGCCGGGAGAGCGGCCGGGGCGGAGCGCGCATCGACGGTACGACCTGCGGGAACGCACCGAATCCAACATGATCGAACAACAAGTTCGGACAAAACTCTTGACCCTCGATCAGTGCGTTCCTACGATCAGTCACCGCGGAGGCAACACGGAGCCCAGACGCACCGACCGCCTCCGGGGCGCCTGCCGACGGGCGCGCCGAGGCGCGTACTTCCGACACCTCTCGGCGCACTTCCACAGCGGCCGGCGGCCAACGCACTGATGTGAGCGCTCACATGGGTGCGCGGCCGCCGGCCCGGCACGCCGACAGACACCGACTCACGGCAGGCGCCGGCACCTCTGACGGTGCCGGGCCACACCTCAGAAAAGGGACCGGTGACACATGAACAGACTTCGATGGCGACCGCGCCGAGTGACCTCCGGCAGGCGATGGCTGCGCCTGGGGTTGGCGCTGCTCCTCAGCGGTGCTGCCGGCACCGGCGCCCTGGTGGCCGCCGCCCCCGCGGCGCAGGCGGCCACGGCGATCACCATCAACGGCGGTTCCACCGGGCGGGCCTTCGACGGGGTGGGGGCGATCAGCGGCGGCGGCGGCAACTCCCGGCTGCTGATCGACTATCCGGCCACGCAGCGCTCGCAGATACTGGACTACCTGTTCAAGCCCGGTTACGGCGCCGCGGTGCAACTGCTGAAGCTGGAGATCGGCGGCGACGCCAACTCCACCGACGGCGCCGAGCCGAGCATCGAGCACGCGCGCGGCGACGTGAACTGCAACGCGGGCTACGAGTTCTGGCTCGGTGAGCAGGCGGTGGCACGCAACCCGAACATCAAGATCGTCGCCCTGCCCTGGGCCGCGCCCGGCTGGATAGGCGGCGGCAACTTCTGGTCGACGGACATGATCAACTACGACCTCCAGTGGCTGGACTGCGCCAAGCAGCACAACCTGCCGGTCAGCTACATCGGCGGCTGGAACGAGCGCGGGCACAACAAGACCTGGTACGAGAACCTGCGCACCGCCCTGGACTCCCACGGCTACAGCGGGGTGCAGATCGTCGCCGACGACAGCTTCGGCTGGGGTGCGGCGGACGACGCGCAGAGCGACCCGGCGTTCAAAGCGGCGGTCGGCGTGGTCGGCGCGCACTATCCGTGCGGCTACCTGGGTGCCGCGACTTCGTGCTCGTCGAGTTCCAACGCGGTGGCGTCCGGCAAGCCGCTGTGGGCCAGTGAGTTCGGGTCGCAGGACTACATGACCGGCTCCGCTCCGTACATCCGCAGCATCACCCGCGGATACCTCGACGGGCAGATGACCGGCTTCATCAACTGGCCGCTGATCGCCGCGCTGACTCCGAACCTGCCCTTCGCCACCGACGCGCTGGCGGTGGCCTCCTCGCCGTGGTCGGGCGCGTACACGCTCGGCAAGAGCCTGTGGGCCAACGCCCAGGTCGCCCAGTTCACCCAGCCCGGCTGGCGGTTCCTGACCGGCTCGGCCTCCGGGTACCTCGGCGGCAACCGTGGCAACGGCAGCTACATCTCGCTGAAGTCCACCAACGGCACCGACTACTCGACGATCTACGAGACGACCACCGCCTCCGCGGCGCAGACGGTGAACGTCAACGTGACGGGCGGGCTGAACACCGGCACCGTCCACGTCTGGTCCACCGACCTGGGCTCGTCCAGCTCGGCCAACTGGTTCGTCAAGCAGTCCGACATCACACCGACTGGCGGCAGCTACACGCTGACGCTCCAGCCCAACCGGATCTACTCGGTGACCACCACCACCGGCCAGGGCAAGGGAACAGCGGCCGGCCCGGCCGCCGCGCCGCTCGCGCTGCCCTACAGCGACACCTTCGAGTCCAACGCCTCCCGTACCGAGGCGAAGTACTTCTCCGACATGCAGGGCTCCTTCGAGGTACGCCCCTGCACCGGGGGCCGGACCGGGCAGTGCCTCCAGCAGGTCACACCCAGCAAGCCGATCGAGTGGGGGTCCGACAGCGACGCCTTCGGCCTGCTCGGCGATCTGTCCTGGAGCAACTACACGGTCAGTACCGACGTGAACTTCCAGCAGGCCGGCACCGTCACCCTGCTCGGCCGGGCCAACACCCAGCAGGGCGGGCAGGCGCATCAGGCGGCGTACCAGCTGCGGCTGAGCAACACCGGGTCCTGGTCGATCGCCAAGAACACCACCTCCGGCACGCTGACCACCCTCGCGTCGGGCAGCCGCGGCTCGCTGGGCCTCAACACCTGGCACACCGCCACGCTGAGCTTCACCGGCAGCCAGATCAGCGCCACCCTCGACGGCACCGCCCTCGGCTCCGTCTCGGACAGCTCCTACTCCGCCGGCCAGGTCGGACTGGGAGTCGTCGGCTACCAGACCGACATGTTCGACAACCTCTCGGTCACCCCGACCAGCGGCGGGAACGGCGGCAGCGTCGGCGAGATCCAGGGCGTGGCCTCCGGCCGCTGCCTCGACGTCCCCAACGCCACGCAGACCAACGGCACCGTCACCGAGCTGTGGGACTGCAACGGCGGCGCGAACCAGATCTGGACCGCCACCTCCAGCAAGCAGCTCACGGTCTACGGCACCAAGTGCCTTGACGCTTTCGGACAGGGCACCGCCGACGGCACCGCGGTCGACATCTACGACTGCAACGGCGGCACCAACCAGCAGTGGACGCTGAACTCCGACGGCACGATCGTCGGCACCGGCTCGGGCAAGTGCCTGGCCCCCACCGGCGGTTCCACCGCCAACGGCGCCCTGCTCCAACTCGCGACCTGCAACGGGAGCGCCGGCCAGAAGTGGACCAACGGCTGAGTCGCGCGTGACGCCGGCCGGAGCCACCGGATCGGCGACCCCTTAGCGGCGGGGGCGGGGACGGTTCCGGCCGTCCCCGCCCCTGCCGTCCCGGCCCGGCCCGGCGCCGGCCCCGCCGGGCGAGCACCCGCGGAACAGCCGGGAAGCAGACCGGAAGCGCCGGGCAAGGGATGCGCGCGCCGCCCGGCGGGCGGGCCACCGGACGGCGCGCGTACCCGTGCACCCGCGTATTTGCGGGCCGGCGGGTCAGCCGGCGGCGCAGGGGCGCCCGTTCAGGGTGAACGCGGTGTGAAGCGGGCGGTGGTCTCGTAGGTCGGCACGTCGGTCCTCCGGGAAGCACGAAGCCCCCCGGCGGGGCACCGGGGGGCGGTGGTGGTCGTTGCTGTGGAAGGGCGGGTGGGTGACGTGGTGCCTGGGCGGTGGTGGGTTGGCGGGGTATGGCTGGTTGGTACGCGCTGGTTGCCTGTAGGCGGGAGAGTGCGAATTCGGGGCTGGTGTGGCCTCTGGTGTTGCCCTGGTGGTTGCGGCGCAGCATTCGCACGCTGTCGTCGGCTGGTGGGCGGTCCCGCCTGGCGGGCGCCCGCGGTGGAAATCCGGTGAGGGTTTCCCGCCGGGCGGGAAGAGCCCCGACTCACGCGTTCGTGCAGGTCATGGGCGCTGTTTCATGGCCCGATGCTGAGTGCGAAGAAGATCGGACAGCGTAGGTGGCCGTACTACTTCCGCGGCGTGATGGTCGGCGACGGCCGCCGCCGGGCGGGTAAGCCGCTGCCGCCGCCAGGACGAAGCCGGGGTTCCGCCCGGCATCTGGATAGGACGGGGGCTTGCCGCGGTCGGCCTGGCGGCCGGGGACGTGGTGACCGAGCGGCAGGCTGAGCTGCTGCTGGGGGAGGGCCGGCACCCGGACTCCGACCGGATCGAGGCGGAGCTCCTGGCGCAGGGCGTGAGTCCGGCGGAGGCACGGCGGGCGACCGTGCTGGGCAGGCCCATCGAGCACAACCAGTCGCCGGAGACCGAGGACGCCAAGGAGCGCTCGCCATGGCTGGCGATGGACCTGGTGTTCCGGGCGCTGTCGACCGCGCAGGTCTTGTGGGCGCTCATGGATGACGAGCACCGCGGGGTGCTGGAGTGGTGCCAGGACATCGCCCGGGACAGGGCGCTGGGCTGGCTGGAGGGGTCGGTCGCGGAGATCCGGTGGGGGAGCGGCGGCAAGCACCGTGCCCCCGTTCGGGACGGGTTGATCTTTGCGGTGTTCCGGCACTACGAGTCCAGGGCCGGCAAGCCCCTGCTGCATGACCACGCCCTGGTGTCGATCCACGCCCGGCGGCCGGACGGGGCGTGGGGAACCTGTCGGCGGACTCGATGCTGGACAACATCGTCGCCGCCGGCACCCTCTACACCCTCACCTTCATGGAGGAGGTGTCCGCGCGGCTGGGGTGGGCGTGGGAGCCGCGCGAGGTGACGCCCGGCCGGCGACCGGTCATGGAGATCGCGGGCATCGACCAGGCTCTGATCGGCTGGCAGTCCACCCGGCGCCAGCAGATCGCGGACGCGATGCCTCTCCTGGTGGCCGACTACGAAGCCCGGCACGGGCACGCGCCGGGGGAGCGGGCTACGTACGCGCTGGACCGGCAGGCCGCCGACCGGACGCGCCCGATCAAGCCCAAGGCGGCCAGGTCGCTGTCGCAGCTGCGCGTGGCCTGGCGGGAGTCGGCGGTCGCCGCGTTCGGTGCCGACGTCGTCTCCCGGCTCGCGGAGCGGGCGCGGGCTGCGGCCGCGGCGGTGTGGGCGCGGGTGCGCCCCGTCGTCGACGTCGCCCTGGCCGCCGTCGACGTCGTCGCCGTGGTGTACGTGATGCACGGCGCGTTCGCCTACCGGCACCTGCTCGCCGAAGCCCGCCGGCACCTCACCCACACCCTGCGCGGCCAACCCCACCAGCCCGGCCTGGACGAAGCGATCGTGCAGACCGCGATCGGCGGCTACACCCGGCCCGTCGGCCGCGGCCGGATGATGACCGCGGACCTACGGGCGCTGTACCCCCGCGAGAGCGGGGACCAGGCCGTGCTGCGCCCGCTGACCCGCGCCCGCTCCAGGCCCCGCTACGACCGCGCCCGCCTCGCCTCCGCAGCCCTGACCGCCCGCCTCCAGGCCGAGCGCCGCTCGCGCCGCCTGAACTCCCGCTCCCTGCCGCCCACCGTCACTCCGGCCGGGCCGCCGCCGCGCCCGGGACTCGATCGCAGCCCGGCACCCAGACGCCGGGACCGAACACACCCACCGGAGGAATCACATGACCACACTGCCCGCGGACCCCAGGATCGAGGCCGCCGGCGCCCGCACCCGGCAGGCCGCCCAGGAGCGCGCCGCCGCATACGGGCCGCCGAAGGCGCAGCCGACGCCGAAGACCGACAAGGAGAAGAAGGAGGAACTGCGCAAGCAGCGGGAGCGCTTCCAGGCGGCGGGACAGCGGCGCTTCGCCGCCGGTCCCGACCTCGCCGGTCCCGACCTCGCCGGGGCCGCATCGGCAGCGCCGCCTCACGGCGCAACGCCCGCGCCCTGTCCCGGATGCGGCACAGCACCGCCTGGACGCGATGACGGCCCACCGCACCCGAGCGAACCGCACCCGATGAACTTCACTCGGTGCGGTGAACCGGGCGCACCGCATCCGGTGAACGTCATCGTGGTGCGCCGGCCGACGACGCGTGGCACGGCCGTGCCCACCCCGATGAACCTCACTCGATTCACCGCACCGCACCGGATGCGCACCCGGCCGGCCCCTTGACCAGGTCCGGCCGGGCGACCGCCTACCCCTTGTCCATGTTGCCGTCGGGCATGAGGGCCTTGTGACGTTCGGTGGAGATGTCGCAATCCACACCGAACCCGGAAGGCCATCACCCGTTCAAGATCCCCCGACCGTGATCATCACCAGTGTCCACAACCTCCCAGGACAGAACAACTAGTTCATCGTGGACCCGATGGTGTCGCTGCCCGTGGTGAGGAAGGTGGTCGCGGGCAGCGAGCCGTCGGACCTGCGGGCGTCGTAGGTGGTGGTCGCGTCGGTGGAGACGAAGGGCGGGGTGGCGGTGCCGGGGTCCCAGTTGTTGCCCTGTGAGACGACCGACGAGCTCTTCGTCGCCTTGCCGCTGGAGTTGTTGACGGCCAGGTTCTTGCCGAGGCGGGCGGTGCCGGTCGCGAAGTAGTAGCCCCACTCGCCGTTCGCGTACGCCGTGGTGCGGTTGACGGCGATGGCGCCCTTGTTGCCGTTCTCGGTGAAGCCGTTGCCCTTGTCGTTCCACGCGGCCGAGTTGTTGACCACATGCGCGACCGCCGGAATGGCGCCGGAGCTGCCGCCGCCGAGCTTGAAGCCGTTGCCGTTGCCCTGGAACGCGGTGTCCCCCCAGCGGTTATAGCCGTTGCCGAAGGCCCAGGTGTGTTCGATGGTGACCGGACTGGCGAACGACCACAGGTCGATGCCGTCGTCGGAGTTGTTGTACAGCCGGGCGCCGGTGATCAGGTTGCCGGAGCCCGAGCCGAACTTGACGGCGACGCCGTCCGCGTTCTGGCCGTGGCCGGCCGGGTCGTAGTTGTTGTACGAGTCGAGGTTCTTGACCAGGTTGTTGACGGTGTTGTCGCCGCGCAGCGTGAACCCGGAGTCGCCGTTGTCGTTGATCGTCAGGTTCTGGAAGACGCCCCCGGTGCACGACGTGCACACGACCCCCTGCGCGGGGCTCTTCTGGAACTGCATGTTCGACACGGTCCAGTAGTTGGCGTAGATCGCCAGCAGCCACGACCCCGGCGCCAGGTGGGAGCCGTCGACCTTGACCTTCTCCGAACCATAGGTGGTGAGCGTGATACGGCTGCTCGACGTGCCACTGACCTGGCTCTTGAGGGTGGTCGCCGGGTAGTACGTGCCTCCGCGTACATAGATCGTGGTGCCCGGGGCGGCGACCGAGAACGCCTTTTCCAGGCTGTGGTACGGCGCCGCGGACGTGCCGGCGTTGCTGTCGCTGCCGCTGGTGGAGACGTAGACGGCGGTGGCGGCCTGCGCCTGCGGGACGGCCAGTGCCGCGGCCGTCGCGGACGTGGCCGTGAGAGTGAGCGCGGTCAGGGCGGTGCGTAAACGGCTCATGTGGGGATGTCCCGTCTTCTGTGGGGGAGTTGCCGCTGCGGACGAGGGTAGTGGGACGCCGGGGCCGGGAGGAGGGACCGGACACGGCGAGCCCCGGGATGCGGGCCTTCCCGGGGCTCGGTTCCATATCCGGGCTCCTACGCCGCGGGGGCGTGGCCTGGGCTTGTGTTCCCGGCCGTTATCGGCCGGCACCGGGCAGGGGGCGGGGTTTCACAGGCCGCGAACCCAGGACGCGCCCCCTGCTCAGAAGCCGGCACGGAGAGCGGCCCTGGCGGAAGAAGCCGGCCTGCTCCAGCTCGAAGCGCCGGCCTAAGCTTGACTCTGTCGGTGATCTTGCTGTTTCCCGGTGCGCCAGCGTGACCATGGGGCATGGTCGGGTTGTTTCGTGGACACGGCGGTTGTTGGGGTCGATGTCGTTGGCGAACTGCCGGAGGACCTGGCGGCGTTCGGCGACGGTGTGGTCGCCGCACAGCCAGGCGGACCACACCCGGTCCGGGGGTACGTGGCGGCCGGCTTCCAGGTCGTAGGGCTCCGCGCCGATCGACGACGCGGGCAGTTCCTTCACCTTCTTGTCGGCCTCCGTCAGTTCTTCGTCCGTCATCTCGGTGGCGTAGAGCTCCGCGGCCGTCTCCGGCAGTTTCTCCGCGAACGCCTCGGCTTCCTCCACCCGCTGGTGGAACGTCATGACGGTGCGCAGGTTGTGCGCGGCCGCGTGCTCCAGCAGCGCGGTCTGCAGCAGCGCCAGGCGCCGGCCGCGCAGCGACTCCTCCGACAGCCCGAGGATCGGCGAGGGATCGCGGATCTCCAGCACGTCGATCTGGAAGCCTCGATGGTGTCGAGGTCGATGTCGACGGCCAGGGTGTCGAGGTAGTGGCGCTGGTCCAGGGTCAGGTCCAGGGCGGGGTCGTCGGCGACGCGGGCGAGGGTGGCGGCGGCGAAGCCGGGTGCGACGGCCTGGACGGCGTGCCGCATCGCCTTCAGCGTGGCCTCGGGCCCGCTCTCGTCGGCCTCACCGGCGTCGTGCAGCGCGATCCCGTACGCCTCCCAGGCCCGGCCGGCCAGCGCCTCCAGCGCGCTGGCCACGCCCGGGTCCTGATCGCCTGCAAGGAGAACCGGAGCGGAACTCGCGGCCGGGGCGGCCTCGGTGCCGGCCGACTGCTGGGCGTCAGCGGCTTACGTCAGGACCAGACCGTGGTGGTCCGGATAAGCCAGCGGGAACAGGGCCAGGGGCCGGCCGGGGTCGCTGGCGTGCTCGGTCCCGGGCGGCTGGCTGGTCCAGCCGAAGAGAGCCTGGTGGTGCCGGGGGTGCACGCCGCCGCCGTGCGGGCTGGGGAAGACGACGGCGCGGGTGAAGAAGTCGTCCAGCAGGCTGACCAGGTCCGCATCCGGGTTCGCCGGCTCACGGCCGCCGTGCGGGGTTGTCAGGCGAAGGCCCTGCGCAGCAGCTCGCCGGTCCGGATGGCGATCTCGTCGGCTTCCTCCTCCAACGCGAAATGACCGGTGTCCAGCAGGACCACCTCGGCGTCGGCCACGTCCCGCGCGTACGCCTCGGCGCCGGCAGGGATGAAGAACAGGTCGTTCCTGCCCCAGATGGCGAGCAGCGCGGGCTGGCGGTCGCGCAGCCACGCCTGCCACGAGGGGTACAGCGGGGGGTTGTTCTGGTAGTCCCAGAGCAGGTCCTTCATGTAGTCCGTGCGGCCTGGCAGGTCGATGACCGCCTGATCGGCGAGGGCCTGCTCGGGGTCGATGTGCTCCACGTCTCGGGCGCCGGCCTGCCACTGCATGCGGGTGCCGTCCAGGCTGAGAAGCCGTCGACCGTAGGCTGTCCGGCCTGCTTGTCCTGCCACCAGTCGGCCAGGGCGGCGATGCCGGGGCCGAACCCGTCGGTGTAGGCGTTGCCGTTCTGCGTGATGATCGCCTTGACCCGCTCGTCGTGTTCGAGGGCGATGCGGAAGCCGACCGGGGCGCCGGAGTCGAGGAGGGCGTGGACGTTGTGCCAGCGCTCGCGGGTGGTCTGCTCACGAACGCCCCCGGGCCGCGGCGGGTTGATGGTGGCCCAGCAGGGGGCGTGGGCGCGGACCTCGGCCAGGACCTTGTCGCACAGGTTTTTCCACAGGTGCCAGCGGTCGCTGACCTGCACCGCGTCGGGCAGGGCCCGTCGGATGGCCTCGGCGTAGGTGGCCGAGCCGTCCCGGCACACGACCTCGACCTCGTTAGCCGGGTCATCCTGCGCATCAGCGAAACGGCGCCTCCCTAGCCTGTCCCTCTGTCGCCACCTGTAGCGATGATTTTCCGAGCCCCATGGGTGTAGACAAGCATGCGAAGCTGCGAGTGACCGGGGACCTGGGTTCTGGCCGTGACCTCCGTGTCCCGACAGCGAAGACTCCGCCGCCGGCTCCTTCGTCCTGAAGCACGTTGGGGACGTCCTGCTGTCCGCACTGCGGGACTGGCAGCGCGGCTCCCCCACCACCGTGTGCACGGCCTGGCCCGCAGCCTCCCGCGCTTCATCACGCGTCTCCTGGCCGACCAGGACGACCGCGGCGACGTCACCGCCACCCTGGAACGGCTGCGAGACGAGCACTCCGCGCCGGCCGGCGCCGCGGGCTGAGGCCCGGCCGCCGCGGGCGGCTTCCCGAGTGGCCCGCAAGCCCGGACCGGTCGGTCGGGGCTCGCAGACGCATGTGCAGTGGCGGGCGGGGAGGTTCACGGTCGCAGAGGGCGCAGTCTCAATTCTTGCTGGACCACCTGACTTTGCCGGTGCAGGTCGTCCGGCCGGTGTTGGCGGTGTAGATGGCCATTTTTCCGTCGGGCTGGAAGCAGATGTAGGCGCTGCTGAGGCCGTCGGTGCCGGTGGCGAACAGGACTGTGGTGCCGTCGTAGACGACGAAGTTGCCGTCGTTCTGCATAATGACCCTGGTCGGCCTGCCGATGGCGGTCCGGGTGGACCACAGTGCCTTGTCCGTGGCGTCGTAGACCACGACGTTGCCGTCGGCCTGGATGACGTAGTCGTAGCCGTTCACGCACACCGACTGGCCTGTGTAGAAAGTCCAGTTGATGAACGATGCGGCGGTCGTCGACTGCTGGGTGCAGGGGTAGCCGGGGTGCACCATTGGGCGTGCGCTGGCGGCGGGCGCGACAGGTGGTGCGGCGTCGGCCGAGGCGGGCACCGCCAGGCCGACGGCGCAGACCAGGGCACCGGCGATCAGCGCCAGGCGTCGTACGGGCTTGCGTAAGCCGGATCGCTTCACCGCTCACTCCTCCACTCGGATCCGGAGATACCGGGTGATCTCCGAACACAGGTCCGCAACCGTAGCCTGTGAGGCATCGGCCGAACAGGGCGCTATCGCGCCACCACCCTCTCTCATCGCAGCGTTGGGCACGCCCGCGGCTGTGGTGAGCGCGGATTCACCCGTATCCCGGCCGGCTGTCGCGGCCCGTACCCTCCGCGAAGCCGTCGGCCCCGCTGCACCGGCGTGGACTTCGGAGTCTGTCCACAGGCAGATCGTGGGGTCATGGTCGGCATGAGCGATCACAAGCAGCAGCCGGCCCCAGGCCGCGGCAGGATCCTGGCGGCCCTTACGGCCGCGGAACGGAAGGTCTTCACCGGCGCGCGCCGAAATCCGCAACGACTCAGGTGTCATTCCTCCTCACGCGCACGAAGGAAGAGCCGGGTCGGTGGCTGCTCGGGGTGGCGTTGCCGCGGCGGGCTGCCGCCTGCAGGACTGCGAGGCCGGTGTGCTGTCGGCCGGGTTGTGGGACCTGAATTCCAGCGGTGCTTCATGGCGGTCCACGGTGTTCCTGCTGTGCGCGCGGAGGCGGGTTCCGTTCCGGCCGGCGCGGTTCTTGGACTGGGGCTGTGACGCCGGGCTGATGAGATGTTCCGGTCCGGCCCACCGGTTCCGGCGCCGCGAGCTGCAACTCCGGCCGGCCGCCCACCCCCACCCGGTCAACTGACCCCGCCGATCGCCGGCCGATCCCTCCGCGGTCCTTGGAGTAGACCTCCCGCGGGATCGCGCCGCGCCGGATGCATCTGCGCGCGGCCGGCCGGGGTCTGCGCGGGCGGCCGCGGGACGGGTGTCGGGGGAGGGTGGTGTGGCGGCGGGGGTGGTGCTGCCGGCGGGGGCGCGGCTGGTGCGGACGTCGCCGGTGCGGGCGGTGGCCGAGGCGGTCGGGCAGGCGATGGCGGCCGAGGGCGCGGTGTGCGTGTTCGGCGACCCGGGCCGGGGCAAGACCGCGGCGGTGCGGATGGCGCTCGCGCAGCCGCCTGCGGGCTGGAAGGTGACGTGGGTGCCGGTGCCGGTGCGCCCGTCGGTGGCGGGCATGAGAAGTTCGGTGTCCTCGCCGATGCGCTGAAGGGCTTCAAGCAGGCGTCGGAGGCCGGCTTCGACGGGCGCGGCTTCGACCTCAACGAAGAGCTGTTCACCGACGACGTGCGCCGTGAGCTCGCGACGGTCCTGACGATGGCGGCCACCGGCCGCACGGACCACCAGGTCGTGGAGGTCGTGGAGGGGGACCCCAGCATGGGCTGCATGGTGGTGACGGCGGAGGTCGCTGGCGACCCGGTGAAGCTGGCGGAACTCCGCGCACAGATGCTCCGCATGGTCGAAGAGGGCGACTTCCCGGAGTGACGGCGTCGGGCGGGCCTACGCCGCACTCCGCAGCGGCCGGTCGGGCCGGCACAGCGGGCATGGTGCGGCGTCGTCCCGCTCGAGGACGTCTCGGGCCTGCTCGGTGCTCGCCGGGCGGGCGAGGTCGCGGGCGGCGCGGCAGTCGCCGCGGTGCACGATGCGGGCCGGACCGCGCTCGGGGCCGAAGTACACCTTCTCTTCGACCTTCCAGGCCGGGGTGACCCCGGGCCGTTCGGTGGGGACCTGGTCGTAGGGCTGACCGTCGATCGGCTCGCACAGGGCGGCCGGGGCGCGGAAGTCGATGGCGGCGGGCAGGGCCAGGAGCCGGCCGCGGTCGCTGCTCTGGCTGGGCAGGTGGATCTGCAGGTCGTACCACCAGCCGTCCGGCTCCCTGACCCGGGCTTTCACGACGGCGTACAGGTGCTGCCCGTCCGGCAGGGTCACGTCGACCAGCGGCCCGTCGGCCTTCGGCAGCGCAGCCGGCTGCCTCGCACCGTGCTCCTGGTCGTCGCTCACCCCTCCAACCTAATTCGATTCCCCGTTCGATTCCATGGTGGAACAACCCGCGCCTCTGCATCCGGGTCGCGTTCCACGGACATCACTACCGCAGGTCACAGCCGTGGAACGGTGGAAAGCGGTGACCCGGGCACGCAGGTGGGCAACCGCCCCAGGTGCTCACCTGCGTGCACTCGAACCGCCCGAATCGGTGGGGAACGGTGGGGAACGGTGGGTATGGGCGGGGAATTGTGTAATCGCGGCGCGAAGGAACAGCGCGGCGTATCGGTTACCGGCGGGCACCCGGCCGTCGGCGGGCGCGGCGGCCGCCGTGCTGGATCTCCCGCAGTGCCGCGCGGATCTGGGGTGCGGTCGGCGCGGGGCGGCCGTGCGCGGCCAGGCCGTCGAGCAGGTTGTCCACCAGGCGGGCCAGGTGGTCGATGCGGTGGCTGGTCCGGGGGCTGCGCCCCATGGCTGTCTCCTTCGGTCGGGTAGCGGGGGCCGGTTGCGTCCCCGCCCATAGGCCGCCCGTGAGAATTGCTGGCGCTTCCCGGCGTGGATGAACAAAAGTGGGGCCAGTGTGACTGGTGTGACTTCCGGGCGGGGTCGCGCTGCGGGGCCTTCACGGCAGGCTTTCGCCGCCCAGTGATCATGTGTGTTTGATGGGCTTCTGAGCTGGGTTGATCAGGTTCCTGGTTGGTGCTGGTGGGTCCGTCATCGGTGGCCGGTTGTGGTTGTGGGTGGGGGGCTGAGGCTCTGACGTGGTGGTTTTGTCGCGCGTGCTGGCCGATCAGGTTCGTTGGTTGCTGGTCACTTTGATTGGGTCGCTGGTAGGTGCTTTCGTGGGGTTGAGGCTGATGGTGGTCAGGAGTGTGCGTTGGTCGGGGTGGAGCGTGGGCCAGTTCGTGTGCTGGGTGGTGAGCCAGCGGCGTTGGCTTTCTGACGGGCGCTGGTGTTCGGCGAGGGTGGAGCGGAGCTTGGTGTAGGTGTGCTGCCAGCTGATTCTCCAGGGTGGGTTCCACCAGGGGTCGAGGGCTGCGAGTGCGTGTTCGTGGGGCCAGGGCTGGCCGGTGCGGTGGGTGTGGGCGTTGGCGCGTTTGCGTTGCTCGTACAGCCACCAGCCCAGGGGGAATCCGTCGTGTTCGGTGTCGTAGTGGGCGCTGCCGAGACCGTCACGGGCGTGTGCGTAGGCGCGGGCGTAGGACAGGCCGCCGTCGATGGATGACGAGACGGTGGTGGGGCGTGGGCGGCTGGCGCCGGTACGGGGGCGGGCGCGCGTTTCTCTTTGTGGTCGTGCGGCGCGGGCGTCCTGGGGGGTGATGCCGAGGTCGGTGAGGAGTTGTTGTTGGCCTTGGTGGAGGTCGTCGTAGTTGATGCACTGGGTGAGCAGCCATCGGATGGTGTCTGGGGGGAGTCCGGGGAAGCCTGCTTCCGCGTTCAGAGCGTGCCCGCGGGTCTTGGCTCTGACGGCGTGGTAGGTGGTCTGCCATGGCAGACCCCAGGGAGGGTTCCAGCAGGGGTCAACGGCGTTGAGCGCTTCGGCGCGGCTGCGGGGGAGTGTGCCGCCGGCGGCTCGTTGGCGTTTGTCGGCGAGCCATGTCCCCAGCCGGTAGCCGTGGTGGCTCTCGGTCTTGGGTACGGCGAGGTGTCCGTGCTGGGCGGCGTAGGAGCGGGCATGCGCAAGGCCGGCATCGAATGAGGCTTGCTGAGTGACGCGACGGGGCCGTGCGGTGCTGGAGTTCGCGGCTGTGATGCCGAGTTGCGTGAGTCTGTGCTGCTGTCCCAGGTGGAGGTTCTGGTAGGCGACGCACTGGGTGTAGAGCCATTGCCCAGTCGAGTCGGGGGTGCCGGGGAAGCCTTGTGCAGGGAGGATTTTGATCCCGTTCTCGACGAGTTTGCGGGCGGCGCGGTGGTTGATCTGCCAGTCGCCGTTCCACGGCGGATTCCACCACGGGTCGACGGCGGCCAGGAGCGGGTCGGCCGGGTAGGGCGCGGCGAACTTGGCGGTGTAGAGGTCGGCCTGGTGCCGCTGGCGGGCCAGCCAGCCTCCGATGGGGAAGCCTTCGTGCCGGTCGGAGGGAGATGCGTTCAGGTCGCCGTGCAGAGCCGCGTAGGAGCGGGCGTAGTGGAGCCCGGTCTCCGGGGACGGTCTGGGAGCGGCGGGGTGGGGGCGGGCGGTTGCGGCGGTCTGCTCGGTCAGTCCGACGGCCGCGAGTTGTCGGCGCTGTTCCAGTGCCAGTCGGGAGTGGGACACACATTGGGTGTACAGCCATTGGCCGAGCTCGTCGTCGAAGGAAGTGAAGGCGTTTTCGGGATCGAGGGGGTGGCCGGAGCGGACAAGATCGCGCACCGTGTAGCAGGCTCGCTGCCAGTCGGAGGGCCAGGGTGGTGCCCACCATGGATCCATCGCGTCCAGCTGTTGTGCGATAGCGGGATCGAGAGTGCCGCGTCGGGCGCGTACGCGGAGGTTGGTCAGCCGTTTGCCGATCGGGAAGCCGGCGTGCTTATCGGCAGCGCTGGCGCACAGGTGCCCGTGCTGCTTCCAGTAGGCGCGTGCGCTGCTCAGGCCCTTGTCACGGGCCTCGGCGAGGTTGCGGCGCCGCGGCAGTGCGTGGCGGGCGGTTTCGGTGCTGATGCCGATCTGAGCCAGCAGTCTGCGCTGCTGGGGGTGGAGGCTGTCGTAGATCTGGCACTGCTGGTACAGCCAGGTGCCGAGATTCTCGCTGGTGCCGGGGAAGCCCTGCTCGGGGCTGATGTCGGTTCCCGAGTCCAGCAGCCGTTGTGCGCGCAGGTAGATGCGCTGCCACAGCGTGCTCCACGGAGGATTCCACCACGGGTCGAGATCGGACAGGGCCTGGCTACGCTCGGGGGAGAGCTGGGGGCCTGCGGCGCGCTGATTGGACAACCACAGGCCAAGGAGGAACCCGTCCTTTTCGTGCCGGTAGGGAATGCACAGGTGGCCGTGCTCGGCAGCGTAGGTACGGGCGTGGCGCAGGCCGCGTGCGAAGCCCTCGGCGGCGGCCTGGGTATCCGGCGCCGATAGCGACAGCGGCTGTGGGTTCAGGGGCGGCTCGTTCCCGTGCCGGCTGTCGGCCAGGAGCCGGGAGATCGGTGTGGGTCGGTGGGGCGGGGCGATGTGCCACATGCTGCGTGTTTTCGGCTTGTGCCCGGCCTTGGTGCGTACGCAGGCGCGCACCCAGGCGTTCAGCGGTCCTGTCGTGAGGGCACTGAGGCGATTGGCGATCCACGGCCGCTCAAGGCGCCGGGCCAGCTCGTCGAGGAAGCCGGGGACATCGGCCAGGGTGTGCGGCTGGTGCCGTCCGGCGTCGGCGAGCAGCTGCTCCTGCATGCCAGGGTCGGCCAGGAACGCGGTCAGGGTGACGGCTTCGGGATAGGTCACCGCGTCCCGCGCCGCATCACGCCACGCGGCAGCGTTGCCGCGGGCCATCTGCCGCAGCCGCCCGGACCAGGTGGTCTCGTCCGGCCACGGCTGGTTCCACCATGAGGCCAGGACCGCTTGCGCCGTGGCGAACGCGTCGGCAGCGTGCGGGTAGCGCCTAACCAGCCGTCGATGACGGCGCTGGGACGACACGACCTGCGGCACATTCCGCAGGTCCAGCTGTCCGGGCACCGCTGTCGCCCCGTCAACGACGGGAGTCTCCAGCATCCAGCACTGGTGTGTGGTGCAGACCCGCCTGTGCGCCAGGAGGTAGCGGCGTGCTTTTTCCCAGCCTTGCGTGGCGGTCGCGGTGCAGGCCCGGCATCCGGGGCCGGTCGGCGCGATCGTGCCAGCGGTGCGGACCCAGGCCGCCGGCCCGCTCCCGAGCCTGCCGGAAGAGACGTCTCCGTCCCAGGCGGGCAGGGCGCGGCGCAGGTGGTCTTCGGGCATGCGGCAGAACGCGGCGACCACCGCCCGGGCCTCGGCGTTGAAGACCACTTCGCCGTCCGGCCGCACCGTAAACAGATTCGGGCGGCGCCCCACGTCCACCAGCGCGCCGATGAGCTCTTTGGCCGTGAGCCGGTAGCGGGACGCGACCCGGGTCATGAACGACAGCGTCGTCTCGCCGTTCAACGGCGCTACCCGCACCGCACCCAACGGCAGGCCGCGAGGCGAGGAGACAGGCTGTCCCTGACCGGGCGGCCGCGCATCCTCATCCCTGGCCGTACGGTTCCCCGGCGTCGCCATGGTCCTGTTCACTGTCGCTTCCACCGCCTTCAGGACACGAGGCCGCGGGGGCGCGCGGCGCGCTTCTGCGGTGGGCGGGATTGCTGTTCTGCGCGGATGTCGAGCTGGATGCCGGCCAGGAGTCGTTTGGTGATCTTCTCGCTGTCGTCGAGGAGAGCGGTGAGGGCGGCTTCACGGATGAGGTGGGACAGGCTTCCCATGACTCCGCCGGTGCGCTGGTGGAGGTAGTCGGCGTGCCGGGCCAGGGTGCCGTGGGTGTGGTGGCGCAGGCGCAGGGCGTTTTCCATGGCGGTGACCAGGTCCAGCCAGGTCGCGCGCTGTTCGGTGGTGCCGCGGGACAGGGCGGTGTTGCGGACCAGGGTGAAGCGGCCGGCGAGCTGGGCGCCGCGCGGCCCGTTGAGTAGGGGGGAGGCTTCGACGTCGACGCCGGCGTAGACAAAAGTTGCGGGAATCCTCTCGCCGAGGTGCTTCATCTGGTCGGAGGTCTCCGCGCCGGCGCGGGTGCGGGTGTCGAGCAGGTGGACGTCGTCGACGAGGACCAGCGCGGTGCCCAGCTGGCACAGCAGGTGGCAGACGGCGTCGGTGATCTGCGCCTGGTTCATCCGGACCGCGATGGGGATGCCGAGGAACCGGGCGAACTCCGATACCAGCATCTTGGGGGTGGAGGCGGGAGGCACGGCCAGGAACACCACGGGCAGCCGGTCGGTGCGGCCGGGGTGGCGGCGCTGTTCGGCGAGCTCGAAGGTGCGGCCCATTTCCAGCAGGGTGGTGGTCTTGCCGGTGGTGGGCGGCCCGGACACGATCAGCCCGCGGCGGGCGGTGCCCTGCTGGCGGCGGTTGAGGAGCATCAGCCGCCGCACCGACAGCGAGATGCGCTGCATCGCCGGGGTGGTCAGGACGACGAACCGGGAGTGGTAGTCCAGACGTTCCTCAAGCGACCAGTCTTCGTCCCCGGTGTGCGGGGGCTGCAGCGGGGGAGTGCCGACGAACTGCTGCCAGCCCTCCCGCGTGGTCGGCGGCGCATACGCCGCCATCTGCTGCTCCTGGTCCGGGACGGGACCGGCTTCGGCGACTGCTGTTACCACTGGGCTGCCTCCTGGCGGGCGTCGTAGATCCGGGACGGGCGGGGGATCGCGGCCGGCCCGGGTGGTGGTTCGTGCCCGGCGGGAGCGCCGCCGGCATCATCCGGTGAGCCGAAAGGGTCGTCGTCCTCGTCCCAACCGTCCTCGAACTCCTCGCCCGCAGGCACCTCCTCGCCGTCGGGCTCGTCGAGGCCAGGTGGGGTGAAGGTGCCGACCAGGCTGTAGGACAGGGTCGGGGCCGTGAGTAGGCCGGGTGGATCGGGCTGGTGCGGAGTGGGCCCGGCCAGCGATGCTGCGGCGCCGGCGCGTGCTGCGACGGTCCGATCGCGGCGGGTGCCTTCCCCGTTGCCGGCCCGCCGTAGGAGGCGGTCCAGGGCCTGGGCGAGCTGCTGCTCGTGCTCGTCGCGGTCGCTGCGGCGCTCGACGGTTGCGCGGATGTGCCGCCAGGTGAAGTCGGTGAAGGGCAGGCTGACCCGCTCCTTGTGGATCCACGGGATCTCCTGCCAGCCGTCGGGCAGCCGTACCCAGATCTGATGGGGGTCGTAGGGGTTGTGGTGGATCTCCCACATCCCGTCCCAGGCTGTCGACTTGAACCCGCGGTGCGGGTTGAGGACCTTGTGGTCGTAGGTGCGGTAGTCGAAGCGGATGCCGTAGTCGTTGATGCCCAGCCGCTTGACCGGCATGAGCTCGATGTAGTTCTCCGCGCTCAGCAGCACCGGGACATAGCCGGTCACGCCGACCAGCGCGGCCCACATCTCGTTCGGTGACACCGGGAGCTTGGGCGCCAGCGGATGGCGCAGTGACGCGTGTTGGCGGTGCTGCCAGTCGGTGACCAGCCACTCGTCCAGCAGGTCCTGCAACTGGGGAAGGGTCCAGCACGCCTCGTCCTCGACGGCCTTGCCGCGCTCGGTGACGTTCGAGCCGGTGTAGCCGGCCACGTACTGCGAGAACCGGGCGCCGATGGTGCGGAACATCCTCTCGACATTCCCTTTGGCCGGGCCGTTGGCCGGCGGCGCCGGCTGCACCGACACCCCAGGCTGTCGCACGCCGCAGTGAACGAGGCGGAGATGAACACCGAACCCTGGTCGACGACCACCGTCTCCGGCATGATCACCGGACGGGCTGCCGCCCCCTCCAGCCGCGCGTCCAATGACACCAGGCGTTGGTAGGGGATGACCGAGCGCGACATCGCCAGCGCGGCTTCCCATCCAGGGCGCATCCGCATGGGTGTCGCCATCTGCGCCAGCAGGATCGCCGCGTCCACCGACCCGGTGCCCATTGGCCGCAGCACCGTCGCGCAGATACTGCGCGTCGCCACGTCCAGGCCAATCGTCAGCTCGGCCTTACCCGTGACCCCGTCGGCCAGGACCACCATCACGTCCAACGGGGTGCTGTCCAGCATCACCAGCTCACCGGGCCGCAGCGCCACTGTCGGGGTGAACGGCGGAGCCGGCCGTGAGGAATGCATTCGCCGCTGCGCCGCTGTGCCCAGCAGCCCCTGACGGTCCGCGAGGGCGTGCACCAGCCGGTTGAACGTCGAGGCCGGAGGCACCTGCACCGCCCCCACCCCGTGGGCGTCCTCCAGGATCCAGCCGACGGTGCGCCGCAGCCGGCTCAGCGTCCCGGTCGACCGCTCCTTCTGCGCCTGGAGCGCCTGCTCGATCGCGGCGACCACCCGCTCGTCGGCCCGCCCCACCGGTGAGCGCGGGCGGGCGGCCCGGCCGTCCACCAGCCCCCACAGTCCGTCCTCCCGGTAGCGGGCCCGCATCCGCCGCACCGTCACCGCACTGGCCGGCTGCCCGGCCGCCGTCAGTTCGGCGGCCTTGGCCTCCTCCCGCTCCGCCATGCTGCGCCGCGCGGGATCGAACTCGGGGCGCGGCACCTGGTCCTGTCCCGGGACGGGGCACCCGGTCTCGACCTCACGCACATGCCGCTCCCAGGCATACGCCCGCGCCCGCACCTGTTCCGGGAGTTCCTCCAGGAGCCCGAACGGCGGCACACTGCGCTGCGGGGCGCCCACCACTTCGAAGTCGGGGTCGGCGAAGAGGAAGTTCGCCAGGACCGTGGCCACGGAGTTGTCCGCGTCGATCAGCTTTACGCACGGCCCTTCCAGCATGACGACCGTCCACGTCCGCTTCGCGAACCGCACGTGTGTTCCGGGCTCCAGCACCACGGCGCTCATCCCTGCTCCCGGCCGGGGCTGCCTGCCGTCACGGTCACCCGCTCGTGCAGGGGCTCTTCCAGGGGAGCCGACAACTCCCCGTGCCACAGCGCGTGGAAGACCACCGGGAAGACCTGGACCGGATCGCCGAGTTCACGCACCCCCTCGATCAGCGGTAGCGGCCGCCGGAAGGCCTCGGCCGCGCGCCTGGCCAATTCTCCGCCCCTGTAGTGGGGGTGCCGGTACCCGGCCAGCCAGCGCAGATTGGCCGCCAGAACCGGATCCGGGGGCCGCAGGACCTGGTACTGCCAGCCCACTGCCGCGGCCGCGGCCTCCATCACCGCCGCCCGGGCGGCCAGGCGCGGCGAGATGTCCCCGTGCCCGGCGCAGTCCGCCAGTAGACCCCTGCCGTCCGTGAGACGGGCCATCAGATGCGGTGCGTGCCGCACCCGGCCCCCGTCAGGCTCACGCCAGGTGAGTTCCACCGGGCGGCACGCAATGGCCACCATGCGAGGATCATGGTCCAGCAGCATTACCTGGGTCCGCATCACTCCGGACGCGTAGTGCACCAGCCGGCCGTCGGTCGCCGACCACCACCACCCCGGCGCCATCCGCTTGCCGTGCCGCACCGGAAACCGGCGCACCGGGCCGCAGTCCTCCAGGCAGACACCGCGCGCGGCGTCCGGCCACAACGTCCGCTGCTCGTTTCCCGCATGGTCGATGAACCGGGCCTCCAGCCGGTCGTCGATCCCGACCGATAACTCCGCGGCCGCCTCTTCATCTTCCGGTATCTCGTCTGACATCCCAGCGGGGTGACCGGGTGTGCGAGCCGGCTCGCGGCCTGCTGCCGGTGGCGGCTGGTCGCATCCTCCGTCTGCCGGACCCGTGGCCCGAAGACTGGCCTCCACTGCGGCCTGCACACCGCCCTGAGCTCCCACTTTTTGCTGTAGCAGTGCGGGTAAGGCGGAGCTGCCAGAGGCCGGCGGGTGGTGCGTGTCGATCATGTGCTCCAGTCAAGCGTGCCCGTGCGCGCGGACCGCCGAATCCGGCCAACTTCCGCCGCACACCGACCGGTTCGCCAAGGCTGCCGATGATCGCGTAGGGCGGCTGCCGGTGTCAGTGCAGACCCCTGCCCTGGCGTACACCGCTCACCCCGAGGCGCCCGGGCGCGTCCGCACTCACCCCGGCGGTGGGGGCGCGGCGGTGTATGCGGCGGCGGCGCGGCCGTGCCGGTCGCGGAACAGCCGCCGGATCATGGGCGCGGTAGCCGCGGCCGTCCCGGCACCGCCAGTGCCGCCGTGGCCGCGTTCGGCTGCCGCCTGTTCGGCCAGGGCGCGCAGTTGGACCCGGGTTGAGGCGGGGCGGTGGTCGGCGCGCAGCCACCACGGGTCCAGGCCGTACCCGCGGGGATCCTGCTGCCCGCGGCGGATGCGGGTGAATGCACCCATGCAGTCCAGCAGCGGCCCGGCGTGCAGCGGCCCGCCCAGCACCAGCCCCCGCTGCGGGGCCTGGCCAGTGTCGGCAACCCAGGGCCGCCCCAGCCGGCTTGCGAGTTCGCGGAAGAACGCCCCGTCCGGCCGGAACGGGCGCACCGGCCCGCCCGCCCCGTGGTCCTCCCAGATCCGCTCCTGCATGCCGGGATCGAGCAGCACGTGCGCGAGCGCCACTGTCTCGGGGAAGACGACCGTGTCGCGGGCGATGATCCGCCACCACCAAAACCGCGGCCCTGCGTCCCCGCCGGCGACCGCATGAAGGCGGGCCGGCCAGATCCGCTCCCGCTCCCACTGCAGGGCCTGCTCCCACCACGCACACAGCACCGCGTGGGCCATGGCGAACACCCGGCCCGGATCGGCCCCGGCCGCGGCTGCGGTCCGGGCGACCTTCGGCCAGGCCCGCTGCGCCGCGGCAATCTCCGGGGCAGCCCGCAGGTCGAGGTGGTGGTGGCGGTGGCCGTCCCCGGCGGTGAGCATCCACCGCTGGTGGCGGGCACAGGCCCGCTGCCACGGTGCGACGTACCGCACCACCACGGCTTCCCTGCCGGTGCGGGCCGCCGTGCACAGCCGACATCCGTACGCCACCGGCCCGTGCTCGCCGGCCGAGGCGACCTTCCACCGGCCTGCCGGTCTGCCGGAACCGGCGGTCTGGTCCGGAGTGCCTGATTGCGGCTCGTCGTTGAACGCGGTCAGTGCCCGGGCCAGATCGTGCTCGCCGACTCCGCCCAGCTGGGCGAGTAGCTGCCGGCCCGCCGGGCTCAGCAGCACTTCGGCGTCGTCGCGCGGACCGGCCTCGTCCCGCGGCCGGGACCCGGTCCAAACCCACCAGGGCAGCAGCGCGGAGGGTTCCATGCCGTAGCGCCCGGCGAGCCGGCCCAGGTACGACCAGGTCGTCTCGCAGGTCACCGGAGCGATCCGCAGCACACCTGGTGGCGGCATTTGTCCGCTCTCCTTGCCGGCTTTCGTCGCGTGTCTCCTGCGTGTGGGCGTGGTCTGCCCGGCGCAGCTCTGCCGGGGCTCATACGTGCTGCCCGTTGCCTGACCGATGAGGCGGGGCGCAACGGGCGTTGCGGCGGCTGGTCAGTTCTGCGCCGGTGCGGCGTCGGGCGGCGGTATTCGGGGTGGCTGCCGGCTGCTTGCTCCGGCAGCGGGTCCGGCTGGCTGCCGGGCGGTGAGACGGTTGGTGAGGTGGATGGTGGCGAGGTACCAGTAGAAGATCCATTCGAGGTAGAGGCCGGCGTCGTAGTCGCGGCGCTGGTCGGCTTTCTGGTGGCGGATGGCGAAGCCGTTGGCGATGGTGAACAGGGCGCCTTCGTCTTTGCTGAGCAGTTCGGTCTTGAGCAGGCTGCGGCGGCGCTCCAGGATTCCGGCCAGGGCTATTACCGCGTGGCGCCGTTCCAGGACGGTGGCGTGTCGGCCGCGGAACTGCTGCAGCGCGTGGTGCAGTTCGTCGGTGTCGGCCGCGTGGACAGCGGGTACGGTTTGGACGGCGCGGGCCAGCGCCTCGACGCCGGCGGGGGCCGACTGCTCCAGCCGCCCGGTTTCGCCCAGGGTGACGTGCAGGTCGCTGGCGTGCAGGACCTCGTTGATGCGCCAGCGGTAGACCTGCAGGCCTCGCACGGCGTCGAAGTCGAGGTAGTGCATGCCGCAGTCGAAGTTGGTGTGGTCCCGGGTATGTCGGCTCACTCAGAATGGGGCAGATGAATGATCAATCTAGTCTCTGACCTGGCATGCCCCAGATCCTGAGAATCCTGGGAGTGATTTCGAGTAGGCACGGTGAACAGCGATGCGTGGGTCGGCTCGTCGGAGATCTGGTGGGTCACTGTCCTCTGACCTGTGGTGCCCCAGATGCTGAGAATCCGCCTCAATCTTGATGAGGGGACCTCTAAGTCGGCGCTTCTTGGGGGAGTTGGTGAGTCTATAGGGCTGGGTCGGGGGGCTTGGTGCGCCGCGAATGGGGGTCTTCTTGCGTTTTGGGCGTTTAGGTCTACCTGTTCTGATCTTGGTAGCGACCAGCTTGGGCGGGGGTGAGGATCGTCCCGGCTCCGAGGGCGGACAACGCCTGGCGCGTGCGGTCTTTGAAGAACGCCTTGTCTGAGGTCACGAATACGTCGGCTCGGGCGTGGATATGCGTCTGTAGGCCGAGGCCGTCCAGGCGGCGGTTGCGCCACTTGTGTTCGGCTCTGGAGCGGTCTTCGCCTTGAAGGTCGGAAGGCACTGCTTCCCCGTAATCGTAAGGGGATACGAACAGCGCTTGGTGGATACGGCGGCCCTCTTCTTCGTCGTCATCCCCGGCAAACACGCACCAGTCGGAGTAGGTGAGGTCGAAGGCTGCTGGCGGTTTCAGGATGGGCAGGTGGTCCAGGCCGACTGCTGCCAGGCGGCTGAGGAAGGCCCCGAAATTCGGCAGGTAGGTGCCGTCGAGTTGCCGTTCGGCGGCAGTGGTCGCGACGATCCGGACGACGAGCTCGCCCGCGTGGTGGCGGGCCAGTAGCGCCCGCACCCCGGGTGCGGTGTCCAGGCGGTCTTCTTCCAGTGCTATCAGGCAGTTGGTATCCAGCGTGAAGGCCAGCACAAGCCGATGCTCTCACCGGTGTCGGCGAGGGGGTGCATCACGGGGTCAGCCCCCGCGCGGCGTTGGGGCGGCGCCACCAGTCGCCGGTGGCGTAGCGGCGCTCCAGGACCTCCAGGACCACTTCGTCGGCGGGCCGGTCGAATCCGTTGTCTACGAAAGCAACCCGGTGGCACAGTGCGGAGCTCTCATCGGCGCTGTAGTTTTGCCACTTCCCGTCGAGGTGCCGCCGATCGGGGCGGATGACATCGAGCAGCTCGAAAGCGTCCAGTTGCTGGTGGGTCTCGTAGGTCTCCCTGCCCAGCCCGTAGATACCTTGCCGCTCTTTGCTGGCCACGTGAGTGATGTTGAGGTTGTTGACCGACTGACCGGCCACTTTGGTCCGGTCGAACCACATCAGCAGCGCGGCTATCTCGCTGTTGGTGAGTACGTGCACCCACCCTTGTGTGAAGAACTCGACCGGGATCTCGAAGACCGCCTCGTTCGCGGCCGGCACGGTGTACGCCACGTCGACGGCCTCGTCGCTCTGGCCGAGTTCGGACAGGATCACGAAGCCCTGACGCGAGCGCCCTTTCCCCTTCAGCGGCCGGACCAGGTTGAGCCCTTCCAACTTGTTCAGTGCCTCGGTGATCTGACGTCGCTTGTTGGTCTTGGCCGACGCTCCCTGGATCCCTGCCCCGTTGTACCGCGCCACGGTGCCGACCAGCCCCATCCATGACTGTTCGGGCCGTCCGGACGAAGCGGGTTCCACGGGGAAGGGGCTGTTCCACGGTTTGCCGGCCTTGGCTGCGCACTGCGCTGCGAAGAGCAGGACCAGGTGGAGCTTCAGGGCGACGCCCTTGGGCGTGAGCATTCTTGCTGCGGGTGGCCGGTCCTGCAGCGGCAGGGGAGTGCGCTCGTCCTCCACGTCCATCCGGGTCGCCCGGGCGACGTACGGCCGTCTGATCCTCACAGGTGCCGGCTGCAGTCCCTGCGACCAGACCGCCTGGGCGGAACGCGTCACGGCGCGGAACTCGCCCTCCCGCATGACCTGCAGGTTCGTCAGACGGGTGGCCACCGAGGCATCCCGCTTGGGCACGAGCTTCACATCAGCCCCCCGAAAGAACGCTACGGATTGATCCTCATGGCGGCTGATTCATCTATCTCGCTTCATTGATCTATGACTCAGCTCATACGGATCAATCCGTATCTGAGGGTACCGCACGGGGACTTGGGGCGAACGCACCATGGATCCAAGGCCCGGAACTCCTCCGGGCCAGGGCGGGCCTGTGGCCCGCTCCCACGTGCAGGCGCCGGGGCGACCCGCCGGTCAAGCAGCGCCCCGGGCCCGCAGCAGATCCCTGGAGGATGAAGCTGAACGACGAAGAAGAGCCGAACAGCTCTGCCAAGACTACGGACGACAGCGCCCTGGGCAAACCGCGTGACGCGTGGTGGCTGCCCGATCCCGGCACCCGCCTGGGGGCGATCTTCTACGCGGTGTACGGCGGCGTAGTGGTGTGGCTGGTCTGCGAGGTCCTGCCCCACCACCTCGTCATAGGCTGGCGCTGACTACCCCGCCCGGGGCGATCAGCGTCCGTACGGATCCCCGCGGCGGCACCATCGTCGCGGGGACCGCGATCCATCGGACACGGCCGGACGGGGCAGTGTGATCACCGTAGGACGGTGACGGCCAGGGGAGATCCACACCACACGCGGGGTCGGCAAGGGGCGTCTGGCGTGTGCCCTTTTCGCGGAAAGGCCACCGGCGGCGCTCTCCTGGCCGCCCTGTGGGCCTACGGCCCCGCGGACTTCGCCGACTTTGACGCCCGCACCACCGACCTGCTGCGCTCCGGCCTGCAACGGGCCATCGCGCGCCAGGCGTTCACGCCCTCCGCGGTGCTGCGCAACCTCACCGCAGCCACTCGCGCGGCCGCCCGCGGGCTGTTCTCCGACAGAGGCGCCATCAGCGTCGCCCGCCCCGTCAACCGCACCGACGCTCTGGCTACCGTCCTGGCCCACCAAGTCTTCGGCGCCCGGACCATGGACGACGTCACCCACCCCGGCCTCGACGTCGTCCTCACCGCCACCGACCTGGCCACCACCAACGCGGTCCGCTTCGGCAGCGTCCGCAGCGGCTGCTCGCGCTACGGCACCATCGCCGAACCCATCCACATCGCAACTGCCGTCGCCGCCTCGGCCGCCCACCCCGGCCCTCCTGCCGGCGCTCGAGCGCACCTTCACCTTCCAGCACCGCAACGGGCACCACCAGCGGCACACCGTGCTGCTCACCGACGGCGGCGTGTACGACAATCTCGGCCTGTCGGTCCTCGAGCCCGGCCGGTCACCGCAGCACACCCAGCATGTCTACGACGTGCCCTTCATCATCTCGTGCGACGCGGGCATGGGCGAACTGACGGTGAAGGCACCGCACTTCATGCTCGGCCGCCTGCGCCGCTCCTTCGATACCGTGCACCGCAAGGCGCAGGACTCCGCCCGGGCCCGCCTGCACGAATGGGCCGCCAGTGGGCGCATCGACGGCTTCGCCCTGGCCTACCTCGGGATGAAGGACGACCGCCTGCCCGCGCCACCCCGTGACCTCGTCCCGCACGGCGCCGTCGCCACCTACCCGACCAACTTCGCCGCCATGACTCGCACTGACCTCGATGCGTTCCGTCCTGCCGATGTACATGCGTCCCGCAGCCCGCTGAAACGGACGCGGGCACCGGCACTGTGGCAGACCTTCCTGTACCCCCGGGCGGGCGCGAGACCCCCCGGGGGCAGACGGGTCAGGTGATGTCGTCGACCTCCCAGCCGGGCGGGAGATGGCTGAGCCCCAGACGCGTGTGGATGCCGAGGTGGTCGCGCAGCAGCGTTCTCAGGGCCCGGCCGTCCACGAGGCTGATCCGTCCGGAGCGCTGGGCGAAGGCATGGCTGTCTGCTCCGAACCAACTGGTGGTGACCAGGATGCCGCGGTCAGCCTGGACATCGAGCATGTGCCCTGCGAGGGCTTGGACGGCCTCAAGGGCCATACGGTGCCGGTAGCAGCGGGCCTGGAGGGCCCAGCGCTCTGTCGCATGGGGTCTGTCACGGAAGACCACGGTTCCTCGTCCGGGCCCGATCAGCACCTTTGGTGCGTCGGTGCCATGACCGTGATGGTCCATGTAGAGACGGTGGACGAGATCCTCCAACTCCTCGGGTGTCAGGCGCGCGAGATCGATGCGGTCGTCGGCGGGGACGCCGGCAGGGCTCAGCGTGTCGTGCATGCGGGCGGCGGCGTACCACTTGTCGTCGCTTTGGTAAGCCGGGTCTCCCTGGTGGAAGCGGTCCGCCCAGGCTGCGGCAGCCTCGTGCAGGGCCTTGAAGCCGTCTCCGGGAATCAGGCTCCGCAGGCCGGGGTCGTTCCTGCGGAAGCCGGCATAGAGCATGGCCAGGGGGCTGGTGTTGGGCGCGTACCCCAACCGCTTGGCCCGCATGGCAGACAGCGGTCCCTGGCCGCGAATGACGTCGACGACCGCACGCCACTCAGGCCCGTCGTAGTGGAAGGCCGTGCCGCTGGCGGTGACGGGAACGTGGTCGCAGTGGATCTCACCGACCAGCCGGCCTTTCAGCGGCGGATCCACCGGGTACTCGGCTATCTCCTGGCCGGAGTCGTCCCGCCAGGAGAACAGGCGCTTGTCCCTGCTGAGGATCTTCCGGCCGTGGGAGTAGAAGTCGATACCGAAGTCGGTCCGGTGCAGGTAGCGCTGAACGCCGAGCCACCCCCGCACCCGGTGGACGATCCGGTCGAGCCGCGTTCCTTGGCACTGCAGGCAGCAAGGCGAGCCGAAGGGGCCGGTGGCATGGCAGTCCCGGCACTGGTACAGCGTGGCCAGCACCGTGTCGACCTTCTGTATCGCACTGATCTCGCTGCCCTGCCGCTCCACGGAGCGGTTCTCGCCCCACACGCAGGGCTTGCGGGGAACCACCTGTTTGCGGGACACCGTCAGGCTTACCTGGCCCTCGCGCAGCAGCTGGCTGTAGAAGTCCCCAAGACGGTGCCACAGTTCGCGCTGCTTGTCCGGGGCCCATGGACGCGGCCGCAGGGCTCCGACGGTGATGCGGGTGCCGTATTCGCCGGCCGCTGCCTTGGACTCCGTGGTGAGCGGAACTGACCAGGAGGAGCCAGTGGCGAGGGCGGTGAGGTCGCAGGTGACGACGGTCCACGCCGCATCGGATGCCGCAGCGGTGCGCAGTGTGAAACGGGAGCCCAGTCGCGCGCAGGACACGAGCAGGTTTCGGCCGGGCACGCCCTTGCGCTCGTCCGTCCAGAGCGTCAGGAGATCGCGGAGCGTTGTGTGTCCCCCGCCCAGCGCGGGGCCGGAGATGGTGACGGTGTCCTGTCCGCGGACCGGATCGTGCTGGAAGTCGACGGTGACGCGGGCGGCCTCGCCCGTTGCGTTGCCGCCGTGGCTCAAGGTGACGTCCACGAGTTCGGCCACGGCGCGCCATGGGGGCAGCGAAGCGCCAGCCAGTGCCAACAGCAGGGCGGGAGCCGGTGTCACTGAAAATGACTGCGCCGGGGCCGTGATCTCGCGTGCGCTGCGGGAGAGAGCGTCGGCCCGGTCCCAGGCCGCACCCCATGCAGCGGCCTGATCGGCTCCCACGCCCACGACCTCGGCGAACGTCACCACCAGTGCCCGGCGTGGGGGCGAATCCCCGCGAAGGGCACTGGACAAGGTGGTACGTGCCAGCTTCCCCGCTGCCCGGGCTTCCAACTCCCGCAGGGTCGGCCCGCCCGCCACGGCCCGCAGGCGTGTCATAGCGCTGCGCAAGTCCTCGAAGGTGTCGACCTGGTGGACGGTGACCACCTCGGGGTCCTGGTCGGCCCCCTCCAGAGCCGCCTTGGCTTGCAGCCACAGGTGCCTGGCCTCGCCCACGTCCGCTCCGCAGGCGCGGGCGAACGCCTCCACCACCGGCCAGGACGAGCGCGAGCCGCTGGCCGCCCGCTGGAGCGAGCCCCTGCTGCGGCCTGTGGCCTGGGCAAGCTGCCGGTAGGTGAGCCTGGACAGGCGGCGCGATCGCCGTAGCCACCGCGCCACCTCCACCATCTCCGGGACCCGGACCACAAGTTGCTGTTCACGTCGCCCCGTCATGGCCCGGGCCGACTCTCAGGTGCGGTCGTGTGCCGGCGGCATCACTGCGGCCACCGCCAAAGCAGCCGCCGTCTCGGCCAGGACCGAGTCAACCGCTCCCTGCCAAGCCGAAGCCGAGCCCATCATGCCCAGCACCACAATCAGCACGGCGACGACCGCCACAGCACCAGACCGCGGACGCGGTGCCGGTGTACCGTTCCCGACGCACAACACAGGTTTACTCATGCGTGAACTCCCTTGGACGACCTCGGACATGCGTGCCCATCACGGGCGGGAGGTTTGGGGCCAGCCCGCCGCTGCACACCTCCGGATACTGCCGGAACGAAGCCCGTCTGCTCCAACCGGAAGGCGAAGTTCCGGGAATTGTCCCACCCTTGTCCGAGCCTTGGCCCGTAGACGTATTCCCTGCTCAGATGTCTGTCAGAGCAAGGGCAGCAGCAGTCAAGCGCCGTTGTCCTGCTCTTGTCCGGGCTGGGAGTTGCTTCCCTCACCCGGCGTGCGCCATCGTGGGACAGGACCCGGCACCTCGGACAACGCTGTGCACGGAACCCGGGCCGACGCGCATTTGGGGTGCGCCCGGCCAGGTGGGAGGCCGCACGCTGAGCGTGCGGCCTCCCACCATGAAGTCACCGGTGCTCTCCACGACTGCGGCGGTCACGGCTGTCGAGCTGGGTTTGAGCGGTTTGGGCGGAGTGTCAGACTGTTCTGGGATGATAAGGCGGTGTCCAGTTCTACTGAGCGACTCTTCCAGGACGCGGTGGCGTCCGGACTCCGCAACCGCGACACCATCGAGTTGGCGCGTCACCACTGCCTGAACATGACCTTCACTCAGTGCGGGGGGCGGGGCCTGGTCGAGGCGCAGACCGGCTTGCCGGTCAACATGCGGCAGGTGGGCTGTCTGGTCGCCCACGGGAATGCATCGTCGGGCCTCGAGTCGATCGCGACAGATTTCTACCGGGACCATTGCATCGGATGCGAGTACCGTCGGCCCACGGGGGAGGTCCCGAATCTGGCTACGCTCGTTGAGGAGCGTGACGCGGAGGCTGCGCGTGCTGCCGAGGAGCGGCAGGCGCAGACTCGAGCGCAGCGTGAGGCCTGGGCGCAGCGCACAGAGCATCGCCGCGGGCTCGTCGCGTCGTCCGACCCGGCGATGGTCGGTGCGCTCGATGACATCGCCGTGTTGGACGGCGAGCCGGGGCGGGATCGCGACGAAACAATGTACGGCGCGGCGCTGGAGCGTCTGAACGCGTTGGCGCAGCGGTCGCCGGAGATGTTCAGCGGTGAAGTTGTCGATGTGGCCCTGAGTCTTGCCGGGACGTGTGACGTCACTGCTGTGCTGACCCCACTGCGGCATCTGGCCCGGCGCCGGGCCGAGTTCGCCCCGGCCGGTGCTCGATGCGGCGCTGACCGTACTGAGACAGCGCCCCGTGGTGGATGCGGGGCGCTGCCTGGCCGACATGCCCGATCTGGCGCGTGCTGAGGACTTCGATGCAGGCGTCGTCCGTCATCTGATCTACCTTGCCGAGCCTCATACAGACCGGATCGTGGCACGCCACCGCGGCGGTGCCGGTGATGCCAGCGGTCTGCGGGTGGCGGCGGTCGTCCTGGCCTCAGTCGACGGGCAGATGATCACAGGCCCGCAGGTTCTGCGGACCGCGACCGTCTACGAACTGGGCCTGCAGGTCCAGGCAGGACCGTGGCCGCAGTGGGCGGACCGACTGGATGCCGAACTCCTCAGCCAGTTCACCGCTGGCGAGGTCGAAGCCCCCGTCTACTCCTGGCCGCGACCGCCGGACCCCCAACAGGACACCACACTGTCCGGCACCGGCACGCTGATCCTGCGGTTCTCCCTGCCCGCAGGCATGCCTGCGCCGCCCTTCCGCCTCGCCCTGCGCTGGCGCGGAACCCGAGACGGCAAACCGGCCAGCCAGATCCTGGACGTCGCGGGACACCGGGAGATCCGACTGCGCCCCTTCGATGCTTCCCGCGACTACCTGACCAGCTTCCCCGTCTTCGACGAACGGTTGCTGGCCCTGTACGAGAAGCTGCACGCGGCCCGCTACGACGAACAACACCTTCAGGCCTTCTGCCGCCTGTTCACCGCGATCTGCCGCACTGGGCTGACCATGACCTGGAACAAGCAGTACAAACGCGGCGCCAGGATCACCGAGCGCAAGTTCCACGACGACCTCTACGCCGCTCTGCAGGCCGAACCTGAGCTCGGTGGCCGCTTGGAACGCGGATCCCCCTGGCCCTGGGCTTCCTCGACGTCCGTCACGACGCCATCACCGCCGAACTGAAAGTGGAACGCACCACCGAGGTCACGCAGGAGCGGGCGCCCAAGTACATGGGCCAACCCACGCAGTACGCAGCAGGCGACGGCGCCCGGCTGTCCATTTTGTGCATCCTGGACATTAGCCCCAAAAAATCCCCCATTGGCACACCCGAGAACTACCTGTTCACCCTCACCCCAGCGCTCCATGGCCTGGACAACCCCGAAGCCCCCTCCCTGGTGGCGGTGATTGTCGTCAACGGCAACCTGCCTGCGCCGAGTTGGTGGTCCCGCCGGAAGCCGCCCCTTCAGCCCCCGGCGCCGTGACCTGTGAAGTCCCCGCTCCCGATCAGGTTCGCCTGCCCGAACGGGTGCTGGCCATGATCCGCAACGATGTCACGGAGCCGCCCGACGATCGCGCGGCCGGCGCTGTGCTGATCGACCTCACGGACTGAAGTCGTCCTGCGGGCTGCCCCAGTACGGCCGTTGGACACCGTGTTCCTGCCTCGGAGTCTTCTTCCCGACGGCGTGGGAACAAGCGGTGCCGCTCAGCAGGTTCCGGGGCGCGCCGTCCGGGAGGGGTGGTGGCTACCGGTCGCCGAAGTCCCGATCGAATGCCTGGGCGACGCCAGGCTCGCTGATGGTGCACCGGAAGGTCGTCGCAGCGGTGTCCAGCAGTTCAGCGTGTTCCGCTGCGTCCACAAGGCTGGCGAGGTACGCATGCACGGACAGCCCGCGTGCCTGGGCCGGTGATTTGAGGCGGCCTCGGGTCGCCGCGTCGATCTTGAGAGTGGTGTGCTTCATGCATCTCCGTAGTTGTCGGGGAGACCGCGCCGGATGAGGCGGCCAGTCCGGCTATTGGGGCGGCGCGTTGTCGCGGCCGATGTTGATGTCGTCGAGGAGGTCGCGGGTGATGGTTTCGGTGGCGTTGTCGATGGCTTCCTGGGCTGCTTGGCAGATGAGGTGGTTGAGGCTGTCGATGTAGCCGCCGGTGCGCTGGTGGAGGTACTCGCTGAGGGTGACCAGGCTGCCTTTGGTGTGCTTGAACAGGCGCAGGTCGTCGTCGAAGGCGCTGACGACGCTTTCCCATTCGGCGGGGTCCTTTGGGCTGTAGGGGATGCGGTTGACCCACAGGACGGGCAGTTCGCTGTCGTAGCCCGGTCGCCTGCCTGCGGCGTTGAGGGGCAGGGCGGCGCGCCGGGAGTCGTTGCGGGCGTCCTGGACGATGTCGCAGGCGCCGGTGCCGCAGTAGATGAACGTGGCCTGTGTCTGGTCCTGCAGTGCCTGGAAGTAGTCGAAGGCGGTGCGCAGTTCGGTCTCCCGGATGCGTTCGACACCGTCGATGAGGACCAGCCGCGTGCTGCTGTGCCGCATCACATGAGTGATGGCGATGGTCATGTCGGTGCTGCGGTAGTCCTCCCGGCCCCGGCCCGTGGGGCGGGTGTGGTCCAGGCCGAGGAATTCGGCGAAGGGCAGGGACCAGTGCAGGGTGTTGTCACGGTTGGCGGGGACGTTGATGTAGATCACGGGGATCCGGTCGGGGTCGGGACCGGACATCTTCTCGATCATGCCCTGGTGACCGCGGCCGATCAGTGCCAGCAAGGTGGATTTGCCCGCGCCGCGGTCGCCGTCGATCACGGCGGTGAGGGGCCGGCCGATGGTGCGGGACCGGCCTGCGCGTAGCATCCGCCGGGCGTCGAGCAGGCCCCGGCGCAGTCCCGGGGTCATGACCGGCAGCATCTCCGCGTGGTAGGACATCCGCGGGTCGCCTGGTGCGGGAACGGTGCCCATGGGGGCGCAGTCCTGCAGGTCGGGAGCGACGACGATGCGGTGGACGAACGCGTCGAAGCCCTCCCTGGTGGACAGCAGCAGGGTGTTCGGGTCCTGTGCTGTCCGGGCCTCTGCCAGAGCGCCGGGCAGCGGGCGGATCAGGTCGTTTCGGCTCATGCGCTCTCTCCGGGTTCGTCGCTGCCGCTCTCGGGAGAGGGCTGGGCGGTGTGGGGCGGGGCGGGGCGCTTCGGGCCCGGTGAGGCGAACAGGTCGGCGGCGCTGCCGCGCAGGCTGTCTGACGAGGGCAGGGACGCGCCGGCCGTGGGCGGTGCGGTGGGGGAGTCGGCGAGTTCGGCGGGGGAGTCCGGTACGAGGACCGCGACTGCGTCGGGGTCGGTGGCTGGGCTGGTGGGCGGCTGGTCGGTGCGCTGGCCTGGCAGCAGGTCGTGGGCGGCGACGTTCAGGGACGGCGCGCGGACCACGGTGGCGGGGTCGGGAGCGGGGATGCCTTCGTACGGGTTGGGCGGGGCCGTGCGCAGTTCCAGGTGGGGGCCGGTGAACACTGTGGCGGGTTTGGGCGGGGCCGTGGGGTCGGGGCCGCGGCGGGCGCGGGCCCGCAGCCGGGAGACCTCGTGGGCGATCTCCCGCTGCTGGGTGGCGTAGCCGCCGGCGGCCATGACCACGGAGGTGGCCTGCTCCCACAGATACTGCGACCAGTTGTCCCCGATCAGGCGCTGGTGGATGAACTCCGCCTCGACCCAGGTGTCGGTGCGGTGGTCCCACAGC